>NZ_CP014943.1 GCF_002077175.1 Colwellia sp. PAMC 21821 | reverse complement strand
CAAAATTTCCGGCGTGAAAAGCGTGGCGATAACTGAGCACAATGGCTCCTTAAAATTTTAGACAGTTATATAAAAAATAAAGGTATCAATTAATACCAATTTGATTAATTAAGTGTTCTACTTTTTCATAAGGAAAAATGGATAATTACAAGGCATAAAATTTAGTCAGTAGTTATTCTACTTATAAATTCTATAACGCCGTAGTTATTCATTTTAACCATTAAAAATGAGCAGCTAATTAATCAACTTGGTATAACTCATGATACCTTATTTAAATTTAGTTGATGTGATGATTAAATTACACTTGTGATGCTAAGTACTCGTCGTAACCACCAGCAAAGTCAGTGTAACCGCCAACTTCTAATTCGATAATACGGGTTGCTAAACTTGAAACAAATTCACGGTCATGACTGACGAATAAAATAGTACCTTCAAACTGCTCCATCGCCATGTTTAGTGACTCAATAGATTCCATATCCATATGGTTTGTTGGCTCATCCATAACAAGAATGTTAGGTTTTTGCATCATGATTTTACCGAACAACATACGACCTTGTTCACCACCAGAAAGCACTTTCACTGACTTGTTAATATCGTCAGCAGAGAATAATAAACGCCCTAAATAACTACGAACCGCTTGTTCGTCGTCGGTAGGTTGTCGCCATTGGCTCATCCATTCAAATAAGGTCATGTCATTTTCAAATTCATGACTATGATCTTGCGCATAGTAACCAATGTTAACGTTTTCTGACCAAGTGTATAAACCTGACGTTGGTTGATATTCAGCTTCGCCCATCATGGTGCGTAAAAATGTGGTTTTACCAATACCGTTTTGACCAATAATAGCGACACGCTCACCCACTTCAATCATCATATTAAGGTTAGTTAATACCTTATTGTCACCAAAGTTTTTATGTAGATTTTCTAGAACAAGGGCGTTACGGAATAGTTTCTTTTCTTGTTCAAAACGAATAAACGGATTAACACGGCTTGATGGTTTTACGTCTGCCAATTGAATTTTATCAATCTGTTTAGCACGAGAAGTTGCTTGTTTTGCTTTTGAAGCATTTGCAGAAAATCGCGCTACGAAAGCTTGTAATTCACCAATTTGTGCTTTTTTCTTAGCGTTGTCAGACATTAATTGTGCTCTAGCTTGCGTAGACGCTAACATGTACTCGTCGTAGTTACCTGGGAATACCCGCAACTCACCGTAATCTAAATCAGCCATATGGGTACAAACACTGTTTAAGAAATGGCGATCATGCGAGATGATGATCATGGTTGAATCGCGCGCGTTCAAGGTTTCTTCTAACCATTGAATCGTGTGAATATCCAGGTTGTTGGTTGGCTCATCAAGTAATAAAATATCCGGATTAGAGAATAAAGCTTGGGCCAATAACACACGTAATTTCCAACCAGGTGCCACATCACTCATTAAACCGTAATGCTGATCAACAGGAATACCAACGCCCATTAATAACTCACCGGCGCGACTTTCTGCGCTGTAACCGTCCATTTCAGCATACTCAGCTTCTAAATCACCGGCACGCATACCATCAGCTTCACTCATTTCTGGTAAAGCATAAATACGGTCACGTTCTTCTTTTATCGCCCATAACTTGGTATGGCCCATAATAACGGTATCAACAACAGATGTTGCTTCAAAGCCAAACTGGTCTTGACGAAGCTTACCAATGCGCTCGTTTGGATCTAAGGCAACGTTGCCAGATGTTTGCTCTAAATCACCACCTAAAATTTTCATAAAGGTAGATTTACCACAACCATTGGCGCCGATTAAACCATAGCGATTTCCGCCACCAAATTTTTGTGAGATGTTTTCAAATAACGGTTTTGCACCGAACTGTTGGGTAATATTGTTTGCAGCTAACATAAAGGTTCCGTAGCGAGTGTTTAGATGAGTTAAGTTAAAGCGTTAACTCATAACTATAACAACTATAAAAAATGTAAAATAATGCGCGCGATTATACAGGTGTTTAAGGATTAGCGAAAGTGGAGCACTTGCTTAACTTTACTTAATCTAGAATGTGAAAATAGGGGGAAGTAATTGTAATAGCAAAGAGAAAGCGCTTTTAAGGGATAAAATAACAATTAGTCGCTCGGTAGAATAATTATTATAAGCTTTAAGCTACTTTCTGAGCCTTCATATTACTACTGCTCATGGAAATCTTATCAGGCCTCCCATTGACACGTTAAGTAAAGTGAAGATCTATCCAAGATAAATACGCCTTTATGACTAAGTAAATTCATTTAAAGGCATAAAATTAGCTGGATAAAAAATTAGCTGGACACCCATTCTAAATTTTAATGTTGTGATATTTTATTTAGAGTGGGTGTCCCTGCAATTCCTTTGCAATTCGCTTCAATGATACCAGTGAAATAGCAATATTTTTACGTAGTGACAGTATCAGTTGATTAACAAGGGCTAATAAGCTTGAATTTAGTAGCAAGTTGTTTTTTTAAAATTATTTGGCATAAATATTAACTTATTGAAATCAAATGTTATTTAAAATGATTGGACAAAATTGGAATTATGATTAATGCTAATGTAGCACCTTGTTACTTCGCCTCTAAAGTGTTATTAACCTACAGGAAAGGCGTTTATTAAGGACGATTTTATGACCATTAAAGCTCGACTAATCTCTCTTCTTATTGTAATTATATTTTTATTAGCAGGCGCTATATTTTCACAAAATATGGCGAGCTATAGAAATGCTGAACAAACTAATGATAGCCGAATCCGTTATCTCTCTTATATTTTAGCCGATGAGTTTCGTCAATCGTCTATGGATTTAACTCGCCTATGTCGTACTTATGTTGCTACGGGTGATAAAAAATACTGGGACGCCTATTTGGATATTGTTAAATGGCGCTCTGGAGATATTCCGCGTCCTAACTCTGTAGATCATTCCCTCCATCCTGGGGTTCGTAAAAAGCAAAGCGATATTATGAAAAATCTTAATTTTTCAGCTGAGGAGTTTTCATTCCTAAAAACAGCGAATAATAATTCAAACGAGTTGATCGCCACAGAAACACAAGCTATGGAGTCTATTAAGGCAGGCTATATTGTTGATGGTCCTTTTAAACCTTTAGCCAACGAAACAGTTCATAACTTTGCCCTACGCTTGGTATTTAGTAATGATTACCACAAAAAAATCAGTAGTATTATGACATCGGTGGACCAATTCTTTAGTGCCTTGGATAATCGTACAAGCAAAATATTATCGAGTTCACAGAGCAAGGCAGCATTCTGGATGAACATCAGTCTCGTTGTACAATTTTTTGTTGTTATCTTGATTGTTATTTTAATTCTTTTCATCATGAAAACTTTATTCAAGCCACTTCAACAAGCGATTAAAGCCATGATAAATATTGGCGAAGGCGAAGGAGACTTAACTAAACGTTTACATGAAGCTGGTAAAGATGAACTTTCTGCTTTAGGTGGAGGTTTTAATACCTTTGCGAGCCATGTCCAAAAAGTTGTTATAGAGCTTCGTGGGGCCATTAATGAAATATCTAGCTCATCAACTCAACTTACGGCAACAGCGAGTAAAACAGATCAGTCTGTTATCGAACAAAAGGATAGCGTTAAAAAGTTAATGGTAGCACTTGATCAAATATTACCTGCAGTACAAGAGATTGCAGCAAATGCAGTACATGCTGTTGCACAAGCTAATCTTTCAGATAAAGCCGCCACTAATGGTTTAAAGGTTGTCGACCAAGCGATTAATGATATTAACCTCTTAGAAAGTGATATTGATAATGCCTCAAATGTTATAGGCACTTTGGCAAAGGATACTGACAATATTGGCTCTGTTTTAGATGTTATTAGAAGTATTGCCGACCAAACTAATTTACTTGCATTAAACGCAGCCATCGAAGCTGCTAGAGCGGGTGAGCAAGGTAGAGGTTTTGCCGTAGTTGCGGATGAAGTAAGAACACTCGCACAACGAACACAAAATGCAACCTCCGAAATACAAGCCATGATTGAAAGTCTGCAGGTAGGTGCTAAAAGTTCTGTGAAAGTTATGCAACAAAGTAAAGAAAGAACAAGCTCTTGTGTTGAAAATACTCAAGCAGCGGGTCAATCTTTAAGTGAAATTACCGAAGCTGTTCTGGCTATTACTGATATTAATAATCAAATAGCGGCTGCGACTGAAGAACAAAATGCCACTATTGATGAAATTCGTCGTAATGTTGATAATATTAATCAACATGTTGAAAAAACGGCACAAGGCTCGCAAGAAACTGCATTAAACAGTGTGTATACCACTGAATTGGCAAGTAAAATTAAAGTCTTAGTTGATCAGTTCAAAACATCTTAATGTATATTTATTGTAGTAGATGAAATTAGCAGGACACCCAAGCACTAACAAAAAAGCCTAGCGAGAATGCTAGGCTTTTTAATTTTTATCAAAAGGTTAATAACGCTAACGCGGATTATTACTACGATTTTTTTTCACAGGGCTGCTCGGTTTTCTGTCGTTAAATTGATTATCAGAAAAACGGGTTAAGCCTTGTTTGGCTTTATCACCAGGTTTAGCTTTTTTAGCTGTTATTGGCTTTTTACCGTAACGTTTTTCTTGTCCTGGCGAGGTTTTATTACCCAGGGCATTATTTTTACCTTTGCCGTTATTTTTATAATGCACCTGCTGACTTTCATTTCTTGTTTCATTAGGTACTAAACAACCAGGTTTGCTGCCAATAAGTTTTCTTGCAAGGCCCATTTTAGTCAAGGCATCACGAATAATGCCCCAGTTAGCCGGATCGTGATAACGCAATATAGCTTTATGTAAACGGCGCTGAATAGTCCCTTTTGGCACTGCTACTGTCGCGCTGTCTTTTTTAACATTACGTAATGAGTCAATCTCAGTATGATACAGCGTCGTAGCATTGGCTAAAGGCGACGGGTAAAAATTTTGTACTTGGTCGAGTTTAAAGTCGTTTTCTTTTAACCATAACGCGAGGTTTACCATGTCTAAATCGGTAGTACCCGGATGCGCTGAGATGAAATAGGGGATCAAATACTGTTTTTTACCGGCAAGTTTAGAGTAATGATCAAACATTTCTTTAAACTTGTTATAACTGCCCATACCCGGCTTCATCATTTTATTTAATGGCCCTTCTTCGGTATGTTCAGGAGCAATTTTTAAGTAGCCTCCAACATGATGAGTTGCGAGCTCTTTTACATATTCCGGGTCTTGTATTGCTAAGTCGTATCTTACGCCTGACGCAATCAGTATTTTCTTAATGCCGGGGATTTTTCGTGCTCTGCGGTATAAATTAATGGTTGGCGTATGGTCAGTATCTAAATGGCCACAAATAGTTGGCCAAACACATGACGGCTTACGACATGTGGCTTCCGCTTTCTCACTTTTACAGTTCAATTTATACATGTTGGCCGTCGGGCCACCGAGATCAGAAATAACACCAGTAAAGCCAGGCACTTTTAACTTAATATCTTCAATTTCAGCAATAATAGAGTCTTCACTGCGGCTTTGAATAATGCGGCCTTCATGCTCAGTAATAGAGCAGAACGTACAACCACCAAAACAGCCACGCATAATATTGACAGAGGTTTTTATCATGTCGTAAGCTGGAATTTTAGCGTTACCGTAACTTGGATGCGGCACACGTTGATACGGTAAACCAAATACACCGTCCATTTCTGCTTCAGACAACGGCTTTGCTGGCGGATTTAACCAAATCAAGCGACTGCCATGCTTTTGCACTAATGGCTTTGCTGATGTTGGGTTTACTTCTTGATGAAAAATACGTGAAGCATGGGCATAAAGAGTTTTGTTGTCTCTAACTTGCTCAAATGTTGGCAAGTTAATATAAGTGGTTTCCCAAGGTTTTTTCTTGTCTGCCCACGACACATTTTTATGTGCTGCTGCGCGAAACTCGCTTAACTGAATGGGTTGAGCGGTTTTAGTGACATCTTTTTCGGCAGCATTTTTTATCATATCTTCAGCGGCATTAGTCGCTGCATCGGCTGATGTTGTGGCACAATCAGGCGAGGTCATATCTTGATATGGGCTATAAATAGGGTCGATTTTGCCTGGTTTATCAATAGTTCGAGAATCTATGCCTTTCCAGCCAGGTAATACTTGGTTCGCTAAAAATGCGCTACCACGGACATCGGTAATATTTTTAACATCGTCACCATTGGCGATACGATGGGCAATTTCTATGAGTGGACGCTCGGCATTACCGTAAATTAATAGATCCGCTTTTGAATCAAAGAGTACCGATTGGCGCACTTTGTCAGACCAATAATCATAATGAGCAACGCGACGTAAACTCGCTTCTATACCACCAATAATAATAGGTACGCCTTTGTAGGCTTCTTTACATTTTTGGGTATAAGCGGTTACCGCGCGGTCGGGGCGTTTGCCACCTTCATCGTTAGGTGTGTAGGCATCATCATGGCGCATACGACGTTCGGCAGTGTAACGATTGATCATCGAGTCCATATTGCCGGCGGTTACACCAAAAAATAAATTAGGTTTACCTAGTTGCATAAAAGCGTCTTTGGTTTTCCAATCAGGCTGCGCAATAATACCCACACGAAAGCCTTGTGACTCAAGCATACGGCCAATAACGGCCATACCAAAACTTGGGTGGTCAACATAAGCGTCACCAGTCACTAAAATAATATCGCAACTATCCCAGCCTAACACTTCCATTTCTTGACGAGACATCGGCAAAAATGGCGCTGTTCCATAGCATTCTGCCCAATATTTAGGGTAATCGAATAGTTTTGGAGTTGTTTTCTGGGTTGGCGCTAAGTTCATACATTACCTAAATTAATTTTTACAATAGAGACAAGCGTGATGTTACACACTTTAAAGCCTAACAATGACCTGTTAACCGACAAAGCAAATACTTTGATGATAAACGTCATATTTACCACATCAACATTATTTACATTGACGAAGATTCATATCAACGAGGACAAGGCGCGCGATTATAGCAGAGATATGCGCTAAGCCCAAATATAGTCGCTTTGAAAAAGCATATTTAAAATATAGACAAATTATGGCTTTCATCGTATAAAATTTGTTATTGGTCGTGTTGTTGTGCTGACACATTGAAAAATAAGCCATAGCTTAGTATAACTAGTCATTAAAATTTTGAAGCTTAGTTTGTAGTATCTAAGGTTAATGATTGTAGAGCTATTAACCTCTTATACCAAATGTAATAAGTTATTGACCAATTTTAAGCGAGGATAAATTGCTCAAGAATACATGTTTATTGTTCCAGACTAAACATAAGTACCTGCATATATGGACCCACTCCGTTTGCAAGACATTTAATCGTTATGTAAGAGAAAATCATTGCTCTCATATATCCGGCCTGTTTATGAAGGATTTTTACCTTCTGGCCCCGATGGTTGTTTGCGCTCACACTCCTCATCATCCCTCCGGCTTTTTTATTAGCCAATGCAGGTACCAGGTTTTGTGCAAGCCAGTCTGACTATCTTACCATCCGATTAATTTATCTTTTGCAACTGAAGTAAAAGGGTTTTACTGTTATCTCATCACTGAAACCAATCTAACTTGCTTCAGTTTTGAGCTTTATTTATATAGCCGGGCGATAACTTTCCCCCTTCGCCATTATTACCCAAGCCATTCTTGCTATTTTATTCGCCACAGCAACGCATGCTTTGTTGTGTCCTCGTCGGGATTTTAACGCTTGTGCCCACAAACTAAATCGGTCAGTTTTGTTTTCACTGTGCCTTAATACTGCCCGGGCCCCGTGGATGTATAGTGTTCTTAAATAACTATTACCGCGTTTACTTATACCGAGTAAGGTGGCCTTTCCACCCGTTGAATGCTGCCCAGGAACAAGCCCAAGCCATGCCGAAAAATGTCGACCATTTACAAAGTCTTTTCCATCTCCTGCAGCTGCATAAGTAGCGCTAGCTGTGATTGCTCCAATACCTAATATTTCATCTAAGCGAACACATATTTCATTTTCTTTATTCATCGTGTTTAAGCGAACTTCACACGCTTTAAACTTCACTTCTGTGACTTGAAATTCAAGCCATAACTCATTAAATATCTCCCGACTTAAATACGTTAACTCATTTGTCGCATCCTCTAAAATATCCGGCAGTTCATTGCGAATTGCAGAAATACCTTTATTGATGACAATGCCATATTCTCCTAACAAGCCTCGTATCTGACTTGCTAATGCTTTACGTTCTTTCTTTATGCGTTCACGTTGTCGATGGAAGTTTTGAATATCTTGTTGTTCTATCGATTTAATTGGCACAAACCTCATGGTCGGGCGTTGCGCTGCCTCTGCAATACCTTCGGCATCGTTATAATCATTTTTATTGCCTTTAACGAAGGGTTTTACATATTGAGGCGCAATAAGTTTTACTTGGTGCCCCAATTCAATAAATTTTCTAGCCCAGTAGTTCGCACTGCCACAAGCTTCCATTACAATTAGGCAAGGCTCTAATGTAGCCATGAAACTCAACACTTGTTTTCTTCTTAATTGTTTCTTTTTTACAAATCGCCCATTTTTATTCACAGCGAACATGTGAAAAATTGATTTTGCAATGTCTAAACCGATTGTAGTAATCTTCATGTTGATCCACTCCGCTTTTATAAATGATTGTTATCACTTTCATTTTGGCCCTAAAGAGGCCGGAAATAAAGTTGGAGTGGGTCCATACCATTATCCCTGCAGGCAAGGCGTTTGATTGATTAGGGCATGGATGCCCGTAAGTAGAACAATGCAGGAGCAATTGTCGAGTAATAGCGGGCGTGTGTGATTGAAAACAACGCAGTTATTGACGATTTAAACCGCCTTAAAATGATCGATTATTTATTTCAATTGGTATTATGCTAATGCCGAAATAAATATCCCTTATAAGTAACCCAATATAAGTAAAAATAAATTATGAAATTACAATTAATTGCTGCTGCTATTAGCATTTCCTTAGTTGCATGCGCATCAACAGCGCAGAAAAAGATCGCACTAGAAAGTCATACCATTATTACCAGTGACGTAGCTGCAACACCAGCGGCAGGAAGGGTAAATTCAACAATAATTACCTTAGAAAAAATCATGTCTGATCCTGATTGGTTTGGCCGTTCTCCTGAGTCATGGTATTGGGGTGACGACAGCCAAACCGTATTTTATCAGCAAAAGCGACAAGGCAATCCGTTACGTGATTTAGTGCAAAAAAATGTCAGTACTGAAGGTAATGGCGACTTAGTCAAATTAGCACAAATGCATGTTGTTGCTGATAACAATGCGATTTTAAATAATACTAGAACACATGAGGTATACACCTTTGAAGGCAATGTTTTTGTTAAAGCACTTGCCACTCAAAACGTGCAGCAATTAACTTACACGTCAGCGGTTGAATCATCGGCAATGTTTTTAACTAATGGCAATGTTGCTTATCGTGTCGGCAATGTTTTCTATGCACATGATATGTCTAGTCAAAAAATTATTGAGCTAGCAAATTTAAAAATGACAGATGGCGAAAAGCCGGCGGCAGAGCCCTTAAGTTATATTGCGAGTGAGCAGCACGAACTGATTGAATATGTCGCGTTAAAGCAGCGTAATAATGATTTACGCGCTGAGCAAAAACGCCAGTTACGCGTTAAAAATAGTACAGTGACACAAACTAACTTTTATTTTGGCAAAGACAATAAAATTGTACATGCCAGTCTTTCTCCTGCTGGCGATAAATTAGTGGTCAGTGTTGCGCCAGAAAAATCATCACGTGAAGACAGTGATATTATGCCTAACTATATCGCAGGCGATGGTCATATTAAGGCAGAAAAAGTACGTAGTCGCGTTGCCGATAATCGTCAATATACCGAGCAGCTTTATGTTTTAGACTTAAGCCAAGGTACGAAAGCATTGTTAAACTACGACAGTTTACCGGGCTTTGATGAAGATGTGCTAGCCAGTGTGCGTGAAGAAAATTATGCGCGTGAAGGTAAAAAATATAAATCACAAAAGTCAGCACGTAATATTCATGTCATGCAAACCTGGGACCCTATTCAATGGCAAGATAATGGCAAACAGGTTGCTGTAATGCTTGAGGCTTGGGATAACAAAGACCGTTGGATCGCCACGGTTGACTTTGAACAAAAAACCTTGGTTTCTCAACATCGTTTACATGATGATGCGTGGATAAATTACAGCTTTAACGAAATGGGATGGTTAAGTAGTTCTGAGCGTTTATATTATCTTTCAGAAGAAAGTGGTTATGCACACCTATACGTTAAGCCCATAAATGGTAAAGCAAAAGCCTTAACTACAGGTAATTTTGAAGTTAATGACCTAACCGTATCGGCAGATGAACAAAGCATTTATTTTAAAGCTAATAAGAAGCACCCAGGAATTTATGAAATCTATAACGTTGAACTAGCATCTGGGGAAGTAAAAGCATTAACGGATTTAGGTGGCATGAACGATTATGCGTTAAGCCCCGATGAATCTAAACTGTTAATTCAGCATTCAGAGATCACTTTACCACCAGAGCTTTACGTTAAAAACTTAACTAGCAACAGCCAAGCTATTCGATTAACCCATACGGTGTCTGAAGCGTTTTTAGCGATGCCTTGGGCGGCACCTAATGTAGTGGCTATTGAATCATCACATCAAGACCAGCCGATATATTCAAAAGTATATTTACCTACAGGTTACGATCAAACCACGACTAAAAATAGAGCGGTCATGTTTAGCCATGGTGCGGGCTATTTACAAAACTCGCATTTAGGTTGGTCGGGTTACTTTCGTGAATATATGTTTCATAGCATGCTTGTGCAGCAAGGTTATGTGGTAATTGATATGGATTACCGTGCATCAAAAGGCTATGGCCGCGACTGGCGTACAGCAATATATCGTCATATGGGTAAACCAGAAGTACAAGATATGCGGGACGGCGTTAATTGGTTAGTTGAAAATGCCAATGTTGATGCAAAACGCGTAGGAACATATGGCGGCTCTTATGGCGGATTTTTAACTTTGATGTCGATGTTTACTGACCCCGAGTTATTTCAGTCTGGTTCAGCATTGCGTTTAGTGTCAGATTGGGCCTATTACAACCATGGCTATACCGCTAATATTTTAAATACACCAGCTGACGACGCTATTGCTTATGAACGTAGTTCACCAATTTACTTTGCCGAAGGATTAGAAAAACCACTATTAATTAATGCCCCTATGGTCGACGACAATGTTTTCTTCCAAGACACAGTGCGCTTAGTTCAGCGATTAATTGAGTTGGAAAAACAAGACTTTGAAACCGCTATTTACCCGGTCGAACCGCATGGTTTTGTACAACCTAGCTCTTGGTTAAATGAATATCGTAGAATTTATAAGTTGTTTGAAAATACCCTTTAAATAATTTAAATACGTTAATGTTAAGGCCTCTCAACGAGGCCTTTTTATTAATATAAATAGCTAGACGGATTAATAACAGGGTATAAATTTTCTGCTTATTCAATCATATAAATAAGTCTTAAACTTTTGTATCACCAAGTTATAAATTTTCATTAAATAAATATCAGACGTAAGTTACCTGAACTTAATATAAACTAAAGAAAAATGAAAGGTTAAAGAGAATTACATGGATAATATGCTTGGCTATTTAGAAACACTTTCGGCAATTTTTATATTGCTTTTAGGCGTGGCTGTATTAGCCATAATTTATATGTACATTGTTGATAAAACGCAAAATAAACACGCGATACGTCGCAATTATCCGGTCATCGGTAGGTTTAGATATTTATTTGAAAAGCAAGGTGAGTTCTTCAGACAATATTTTTTCGCAATGGACAGAGAAGAGCTGCCTTTTAATCGAGCAGAGCGCAGTTGGGTATATCGAGCAGCAAAAAATGTCGATCGTACTGTGGCATTTGGTTCCACACGAAATCTTGAGCCAACCGGCACTATAATGTTTATGAATTGTGCTTTTCCAACACTAGAAGAAGATGCTGTAACACCTAGTTGCATTACCTTTGGTAGTCAATGCCGAGTCCCTTATATTACCGATTCAATTTTTAATATTTCAGCCATGAGTTTTGGCGCTTTATCTGCACCAGCAATTAAAGCACTTTCAGATGGTGCAGCCAAAGCGGGTTGTTGGTTGAATACAGGGGAAGGTGGCGTCAGTAAGTATCATTTAGACAGTGGTGCAGATCTGGTCTTTCAAATCGGTACAGCAAAATATGGCGTGCGAGATGAGCACGGTCAGTTGTGCGATAAAATGTTGGCTGCATTAGCGGCTAAACCACAAATTAAAATGTTTGAAATAAAAATGAGCCAAGGTGCTAAACCCGGAAAAGGGGGCATATTACCCGGTAAAAAAGTTACCGAAGAAATTGCCGCTATACGAGGCATAAAACCTGGCGTAGATTCAATAAGTCCCAACGCCCACCCTGATATTAAGTCAGTAAAAGATATTTTAACCATGGTAAACAGAATTCGCGAAGTCACTGGGAAACCTGTTGGTTTTAAAGCTGTTATCGGCGAATCATTATGGTTAAGAGGTTTACTGGAAGAAATTAACTTGCAAGGACCTGAATTTGCGCCCGATTTCATCACCATAGATAGCGCCGATGGTGGCACAGGTGCAGCACCGCAACCGTTAATGGACTATGTTGGCTTACCGTTAAAAGAAAGTTTACCGTTAGTGGTGAATTTACTGGTTGAATATGGTTTACGCGACCGTATTAGAATTATTTGTGCGGGCAAACTTATTACGCCATCAAAGGTCGCTTGGGCAATAGCTGTTGGTGCTGATGCCGTAAATTCAGCCAGAGGATTTATGTTTTCATTAGGTTGTATTCAAGCAATGCAGTGTAATAAAGATACTTGTCCAACGGGTATTACTACGCATAATCTTAAGTTACAAGAAGGTTTAGACCCAACAAGTAAGGCTGAGCGTGTTGCCAATTATCATAAATATATTCAATATGGCGTTGGTTTGATAGCACACTCATGTGGTGTAACCCAAGCAAGACAATTAGATCGCAACCATGTGCGTATTATTCAAGACAATGGCTTATCTGTTGCCCTTGATAAATTACATCCTTATAGCGAAACTAAGCACTAGCTTTGTTAATCTTATTCTTGTCGCTCAGATAAAAACCAAAATAAGCCAACAAACCACCGATAGCGCCATAAAGATGTGCATCGGTGGCAACACTTGCGCCAATCAGTAATTCTACATCGGCGCTAGCTCCGTAAATTTGCTCATGAACAATTTTTGCAATAACACCAATCAGCAGCAAATAACCGGTTTTTTCTTTATGCTTAATATCCATTAATGCCCCCCAAACAAAAAAGCCATGTAAAACACCTGACAGTCCAACATAGCGTTCAATGTTTATAGCAAACCAATAAATACCGAGGCTGCAAACGATGGCACTGGTTATGAATACTATTAGATAATTTTGATAGTTATAGTGCTGGCCATGTAGCGCCCAAAGAAGTGTTACAGCGGCAGCATTAAGTAAAAAGTGATTGCTATTAGAGTGAAAAAAATGGCCTGATATTACCCGCCAATATTCCCCTGATATTATTAAACTACGATCATAAATCAGAAAGTCAGCAGTTTGAGCATCAAAAATAAAGGCGAGCAATGCAAGGGCGAATACGATTAAAGGACCTAGGCTATGCACTTTTTGTGTCGGGAACGTTTTTAATTGCAGCATGTTGTTTTTATTATTTATTTAAATTGGCATTACGATAATGATGTAAAGCACTGTAACAGTTGACTGAGGCTTTAGAAACAACATATGTAGAATTAGTGCTATGGCGAGTATTCAGTAAAAAATTGAAAATATTAACGCATTTTTAATACCATTGACCTGTCATGCAAATTATTATCATTCTATTTTATAATGATCAAAAACACCTAGGGTAGGTTATTTATTTTCAATAATTTAAGCTATCTTTGCTACTGTTTTTACTGATATCTTTGCTGATATTTAAGGTAGAGTATACCTGATTTCGACCAAGCTCTTTGGAGGTATAAAGCCGTTTATCAACACGCTGAAATAGATCATTTACTGAGTCATTAGCTTGATATTGTGCGACCCCAAAACTGCAGGTTACAGATTTTTTATTTGTTGTTTTATATTCACTGATGATTACTCGGAGTTTTTCGCAGGCTACATGAGCATCTTTTAGCGAGAGTTCAGGAAAAATAATAACAAATTCATCACCGCCCCAACGAGCAAACCAGTCCACATTCCTAATATTTTTAGTTACCAGTTGAGATATATTACAAAGAATGTTGTCTCCGACTTTATGACCATATTTATCATTAACCTCTTTAAAATTATCCAGATCAAACATGGCTAGCGTTAAAGGGTGTAGATAACGATTTGCACGGATTATTTCTTTATTTAGTTCGGTTTCGAATGACTTACGATTAGCAATTTGTGTTAGCGGGTCTATGTTAGAAACTAATTCTACTTCGATTATTTTTTTCTCTAACTCTTGGTTTTGCTTTGCTAACTCATAAGTTTTTTGGGCGATGCTTTTTTCTAATGACAAATTACCGTCTTGTAGTAACTTGTTGCGTTCAATAAGATCAGTTTGGGCCATAATTTGTTGGTGTATATCATGATGCGCGCCAATCATACGAGCAACACTGCCATCAGGGTTTCTGGCGACGATAGTGCCACGATCTGCAATCCATAAATAACTATCATCTGACTTTTTACAGCGATATTCTATTTCGTAATAGTCAGTAGCTCCTGAGATATAACGCTCAAATTGATGCATAACTCTTGGGTAATCTTCTGGATGAATAAGTTTTTCCCAAGTAAATACATCTTCTCTTAATAAGGCTACCTCATAGCCTAACATGCGATACCAGCCGGGACTTCGAGTCACTATGTTGGTATTGCTATCCCAATCCCAAACGCCTTCAACGATAATATCTAAGATACTATTTAAGGTATTATCAGAATCGCTAACTGAACTATGTTGATAAGTCTTGTGCACACATACTCCTTGTTAAATGCATGATATTCAGCCTGAAAACTACACTGTTTAAAACAGTAGTTACATATCCATGTAATTTAAAAAAACTCACTTTATTAAATAGCGGTGATTCGTTGCATTAGCAATTAGATATTCGTTAAGTACAAAAGCATTAAAAGTAATTTAATAAATGTCTTAAAGTCGTTGATAAAGTCTCGTAAACTTAGCATTATTCTACTTTACTATTTTAACTAAATGTCACGAATTTTATGTCAACAATGTCAGCGTCCGGAAAAAGCCTGTATTTGCGCTTTTGTGGCTAATATCGACAATCACATTCCTGTTATTATACTGCAACATCCAAGTGAAGTTAAGCAAAGTAAGGGCACGGTGAGTTTATTACAGCAATCGTTAGCTAGTTGCGAAGTACTTGTTGGAGAAACCTTTGATAACTGTAAAGTTTTAATACAGCACCTTAAACACTACGATAATAAGATTGTATTGCTATATCCAAGTGAACAGGCATCTGTGCTTGATTTTACTGACCAAAAGCATGCTGAAAATGCCGAGATAGGTGAGCGAAGTGAGAGTAAACTGAGTGATATTGAGTGCATTATTATACTCGACGGCACATGGAAAAAAGCCTACCGTATGTTTATGCTCAATCCTTGTTTACATAATATAAATCACATTGTTTTACCTCAAGGTATAACAAGCCTTTATCAAATTAGGAAGACTAAAAAAGATCATGCTCTTTCTTCATTAGAAGCTTGTTGTCATGCATTAGCTCGTTTGGAAAATAAACCTGAAAAGTACCAACATTTATTAAATAACTTTGTAAAGTTTAATGAATTCCAGCAATCATTTAGTCAGACTAATAATGAAACTTTTCAATAGCATTAACCGGTAAATTAACGTTTAAATATTTATGCGATACTGCTAATGTATTTATATCAACCTTACCCATTTATTCATCTATTTGGCCTTCATCAGCTTATCAAAACTCTCAATTAAGGAACATCATGATCAATTCAGCCACCAAAGGGCTATTATCTTTACTTTTTATTTCCACTAGTTTACTGGCCGTTGCCGAGCCCGATATAAAACGAGAAGATCGCGAACCAGAAGCTGCAACCGGTGTTATTACTAAACAAACAGTTGTTACTGAACATGCGATGGTAGCTTCGGCTAACCCTTATGCCAGTAATGCAGGTCTAAGTATTCTTAAGCGAGGGGGGAGTGCCGTAGACGCGGCCATTGCTGTGCAATTGGTATTAACGTTGGTTGAACCACAATCTTCTGGTATTGGTGGTGGTGCCTTTATGTTGCATTGGGATAATAAAGCTCAACACCTGACGACATTTGATGGCAGAGAAACGGCACCCGCTGCCGCAACAACAGATATGTTCTTAGATGAAAATGGCCGAGCGATACCTTGGATTAAAGCGGTTGTTGGTGGTCATGCTGTTGGTGTACCGGGTGTATTAGCCGGCCTTAACAAAGCTCATGAAAAATATGGCAAACTACCTTGGGCTGTTTTGTTTGAAGATGCGATAAAACTGGCAACGTCAGGTTTTATTGTTTCTCCTCGGCTAGAAAAGCTAGTTGCGATGGAATTTAATCCCGGCATTACTAAGCTACCGACGATAAAAAATTACTTTTTTCCTAATGGCGAGCCTATTAAGGCTGGGCAGCTTTTAAAAAATCCAAAGCTCGCAGCTGTCTATCGCAGCATTGCTAAAAATGGCATCGATGCTTTTTATCAAGGCGCTATTGCGAAAAAAATTGTTGCGGCAGTTCAACAATCGCCCATTGCACCGGGGCGCTTAACCCTTGCTGATATGAAAAACTACCGTGCTAAAGAGTTACCTGCAGTTTGTGGTCCATATCGACAATATCAAATTTGTGGAATGGCACCGC
Organism: Colwellia sp. PAMC 21821; assembly: GCF_002077175.1. Taxonomy (NCBI): domain Bacteria; kingdom Pseudomonadati; phylum Pseudomonadota; class Gammaproteobacteria; order Alteromonadales; family Colwelliaceae; genus Colwellia; species Colwellia sp. PAMC 21821. Next base: position 4,867,386 of record NZ_CP014943.1, on the reverse strand, counting down.
CAAGCTCAGGAGGTGTGGCCATTATTCAAATGTTGGGACAACTTGAACAGTTTACTATTGCAGAGTATTCGATGAGCGATGCTCAGTTCTCGCATTTATTTACCCAGAGTTCACGTTTAGCTTTTGCCGATCGTAACCGATATATTGCCGATAGCAGTTTTGTTAATGTGCCCACACAAGGCTTAATCGAAAAGTCTTACATGGCACAGCGTTCAGCATTAATTAATATCGATAAAGATATGGGTACGGCTAGTGCTGGTACCCCAGCAGGCGCGTTAGTTCAAGCCGACGATAATGCTTATGAACTTCCCTCTACCAGCCATATTTCAATTGTTGATGAAGCCGGAAATGCTATTTCAATGACCACGAGTGTCGAAATGGGTTTTGGCTCGGCGGTGATGGTTGAAGGTTTCATTTTGAATAATCAATTGACAGACTTCTCATTAGATCCGAAACAAAATGGTCAATGGGTAGCAAACCGTCTAGAGCCTGGTAAGCGGCCAAGAAGCTCAATGGCTCCTATGATGGTGTTTGACCAAGATAAGGCGTTAAAACTTGTTATTGGCTCTCCTGGTGGCAGTCGCATTATTAATTATGTTGCCCAAACGATGATTGCTATTCTTGATTGGCAGCTTGATCCTCAAACCGCCATAAGCTTGCCTCATTTAACCAATCGAAATGAAGTCACTACGTTGGAAAAAGGTACCGATTTAGTGAAACTTAAGCCAGCGCTAGAAGCAAAAGGGCATCAGGTTGTGATACGCGATTTAAACAGCGGTATTCACGCGATACAGTTATCAAAGGGTAAACTACTTGGCGGCGCTGATCCTCGACGAGAAGGCACCGCGGTTGGTTATTAAAAATGACTAAAAGTGATTAAGCACTTTAAAAAGCAAAACGGCGTCAATATTGACGCCGTTTTTAGTTGTTTTACTTAGTAAATTAAAAGGGGTCTTTTAAAATTTTATCTATCACCCATTTGTCGTCAACTTGAACTAATGACAAGCGTTTAACATCTTTTAAACGATTATCTTGATAATAACCGTCAAAATAAACCGTAATTATAGCGGAGCTATTGAACTGCTCTCTGACCTTAATCCCACTATCGTCAGGGGTTATCTCAACCTTATCGTACGACATATTGAACAAATGGCGGGCAACAGCCTTAGGTGATTTATAGTGCAAAATAATACGAGATAATTTTGGGCTACAAACCGAGGCTGCTTTTTTAATATTTTGTTCGTTGTACAAAGCATTAAAAAATTCAATGGCGACCACTTCAGGGTTATCAACATTGTTAATTTTATTTTTGTCTACTTCATTACAGCCAAATAGCAGTAACGTTAAGCCTAGGAAGATAAATTTTATATAATGCATAAAGTAATAACTAACTTAGTAATGTTGCATTCATATTACCGTAAATATTGTTGATAAACCTAATATTTTTAAATAAAAAAGACGTGACTTTTATCAAATCACGTCTTTAAAGTAACAGGTAAAAGTATTATTTATACTTACCTTTAAATAGCGTTATACGTTGTATGTACTACGCTAGGTCTTCTTCACTAAATGAATCAGTGAACAAAGCGCTTGAAAGATAACGTTCAGCAGAGCTAGGTAAAATAACGACAATGTTTTTACCGGCATTCTCTGGTCTTTCTGCAATGCGCTTAGCAGCAACCACAGCAGCACCAGATGAAATACCAGCTAAAATACCTTCTTCTTTCATTAAACGATGAGCCATCGCCATAGAATCATCATTTGAAATCTGCTCTACAGCATCAATAATCGAAAGATCTAAATTGCCAGGAATAAAACCAGCACCAATGCCCTGAATTTTATGAGGGCCTGGTTTTAGTTCTTCACCTGCCATGGCTTGGGTAATAACAGGAGAGTCTGTTGGCTCTACAGCTACTGATGTAATTTTATGCTCGGCAACACTTTTAAGGTATCGCGTTGTACCGGTAATTGTACCACCTGTACCGACACCAGCAACGAAGAAATCAATCTTCCCTTTAGTATCACGCCAAATTTCAGGGCCGGTAGTTTTCTCATGAATTTCAGGGTTAGCTGGATTATCAAACTGTCCTAGCAGTACCACGTTATCTGGATCAGCATCTTTAATTTCTTGTGCCTTGGCAATTGCGCCACCCATACCTTTGGCGCCATCAGTTAATACCAATTTAGCACCAAGTGCGATTAAGAGTTTTCTGCGCTCCAAACTCATCGTATTGGGCATAGTTAGCGTAATTTCGTAACCACGTGCAGCGGCAACAAATGCTAGCGCGATACCTGTGTTACCACTAGTAGGCTCGACAATAGACTTACCAGCACTAAGTAAACCTTTTTTCTCAGCATCCCAAATCATGTTGGCACCAATACGGCATTTAACACTGAAACTTGGGTTACGTGCTTCAATTTTAGCGTAGATATTTGCTGTATTTTCACCACTAACGATGCGGTTAAGCTTTACAAGCGGGGTATTACCAATTGATGTTGAGTTATCTTCAAATATAGTCGACATTTTTTTAATCCTGTTATCACGGTACAACTGAGTATGTCATACAGATTTTTTATTTGTATGTATGTGTTCACTATCGAAAGTTAATTCAGTTTAGTCAACACTTTGTAATTAGGTTAACCCTTTATGGCAGAAAAAGAAGTGATATTTCGGTATCTTATATGCAAAAAAGGAATAGATACCCAACTAATGAATATTAAAGGCGTATTTAATGGATGCTAGAAGTCACAATTGCGCTGGCTTTATCGCTGTTTTAAGCGAATAATGTATAATCAGATTATTGATATTGTTAGCTTTATTTTAAATGACACCTATCTAAATAATAGCACCCTAATGGTAATGGAATCACAGTGACAGATAACCTTAATAAAAGTTCTGATAAAAGTAATGCAAAAAATAGTCATGAAGATAATTCAAAAATGGCGAAAATCAAGGCTAAAGCTGACAAACTATCAGGTAAAGAAACCCGCGCAATACTAACACCCTTTGCTTTTAAAATAGATAAATCTCTATTTGGTATTTCATTAGCCGTTCCGTGGCAACGTGCAATGGCATTATCAGTAGATTTAGTTTTAGTTGCGCTGCTAAGTGGCGCACCAGGTGAATTATTAGCGGTTTTAGTGGCGATAACATTATTCAACATTGGCAGTAAAAAGCGCGCTAAAAAATTAGGAAAAATAAGCGGTATAAAAGAAACTGCTTTACGTATTTTTGCCGCACTTATTGTTTTTGTTATCTTAATCGATATCTTGCCAAAATTTTTCTCAAACTTGGATACTTTTAATCATCGTGTTGAGCAAGCAGGGCAGAACCAAGATGCGCTGTCGGGTAATAAAAGTAGTCAAAGTAATAAACAAGCCATGACAGAAAATGAAAATAAAAATAATGACTTTATCAAAGGCGCACTGACCTTAGCGGCTAGTGTTGCTATTTCTCGTAGTGAATGTGAGCAATATTCATGCTGGCTGGAGTTGAGCGAAGGTTTATCATCAGCTTATGCAGAGCAAACTACATCATCGGTAGGGATGAATAAATTTAACGCGTACTTAATTGATAGTATTGCTGATAATAGCCGCTTAACACCGCAAGAAATTACGCAGTTAAACTCGCACTTACAAAAATTAGATAAGAATAAAGAGATAAAGCAGCAAGCTGATACACTTACAATTGATGAAAATAATGTGCCTACCACTGCTGAAAAAGCCAAAGCCATTAGCGAAAATATTGAAACTAAAATAGCTGATTTAACTGCGTTGAATGAGAAAGATAAAGATAAAGCTGTGCCTGCAGAAACTGAACTACCGAATCCAGCAGTATATAAAGGCTTTGCTTGGCTTCAAGGTTTAGTTGAAGATCTAGGGCTAGGCTTTGGTTGGGCGGCATTCTATTTTACTATGTTTACTGCACTTTGGTACGGTCAAACCCCGGGAAAAAGACTTTTTAGCATTCGGGTTGTACAGCTTGATGGGACACCTTTATCCATTTGGGATAGTTTTGGACGTTATGGTGGTTATGGCGCAGGTATTGCTACCGGCTTACTGGGTTTTGCTCAGATATTTTGGGATCCTAATCGACAAGCCATTCAAGATAAAATTTCATCTACCATTGTCGTGAATGACAAAGGTTTTGACCGAAAAACGAATAAGAAAAAAGTTAACAAGACTGCTGACGATCTAGCTTAAAGGGTATAATTTATTAAAACTTGTGGCAAATGCTTTACTAAATGGCAATAGCTTAAAACACATGGCAAGAAACATGGAGTACCTGTAGTTTATTAAGCTAGATTACTAAATTAGATTACTAAACAAGCTAACTAAACATAAGCTTTGGGTATTATTCAGTAACCAAGAGCATATATAGGTTACTGAATTAAAAGTCGCCGTTAACGTTTATCAGTTGTTCTTTATGAGAGCGCTTTTACAAGTTTATCTGAAAACCTATGGCAACCACGCATAACTGATTTTACTATAAATTGTACGCTGCTCGCGCGAAATACTTTTTAATCTATCATCTTGATAACTATTATCTGAATAACCCAAGTAGAACACAGTTTGAGGGTTAATTTTATAGGCATAAATTAGCTGTGTTGATAAATTATTATCCTTTGCTGTATAAGCGCTAGCGTTATTATCTAGGTTAAAGTCTATATCGGTATAAACCAGGTTAAACTTTAAATAGCTATTAACATTAAACTGATATGAAATACGAAGCTCGGTTAAGTTTTCCGTGAATACACTGGCATTTTCGGCTTCTAAGTCACTATAAGTATGAGAAAGTTCAAACTCTAAATGCTTAGTCACGTTATAACTTACACCTGCATAAAGCGCGATATAGTCGCCTAATCTATTATTTTCATAATCAATTTTGTCGCCCACCGTCAGCTCAAGTTCAGTAAAAAATTGCGTAGTTGGTTGAATAGCGCCATAGATAACGGCTTGGTTTTCTTGAAAGCGATCAGTGTTATCGTCAATGGTGTTATCAATAGGTAAACTAAAATCTAATTCATGGCGACGTAAACCTACTTTATCTGCGGCAACGAACATCACATCAAAAACTGACAACATTGGGCCGTCGATATTGAAATTAGAAGCAACAGAGCGCTCTAATAATTCACCATTTTCGTTGTGTAATACTTGCCATTGGCCAGCAAACTTCATTTTTTGCCAAGTGCTATCAGGCTCTCCATAGACTAAGCGATTAACCAGTACGTTACTTTTTTGATAATCAGCGCGTGGCATAAAGCCTAAATCGGCACGAAATTTTGCGCCTATTTCTTGGTGTTCAGCAAATACCTGCCAATATTCAGAGTCATGTTTATATTTTATTTTAAAGGCATGGTCGTTAAAGCTTTCTGCCTGACCACTCAGGGTATATTGCGCCGCGTCTTTGGTATCGGCCAATAATATTTGAGCTTGAAATGAATTTGAGTCATTTAAACGGTATTTTGAGTCTATGCCCGAGACAAAGTTATGATAATTGTCGGTTTGTCGCAAAGTACTAATAACACCAAACGATAAATCGTCGTTAACATCATAACGATACTTTATTGCACCAGATTCGCTTTCTGCGTCTAGGGAAATTAATCGAGAATTTGTGTTCCCCGGCAGAATAATATTGGTTTGCGTATCATTAGTCATAAACGCGCCATAACTATGACTACCTTGAGTGCCAGTGAGTTTAGCACCGTATTCTGGATCCGCTATATTGCGCGTGTAAACAAGGTCAAAGTCACTGGAAAAATATTCTGAGTTTTCAACAAAAAATTGGCGTTTCTCATCATAAAACAATGAAAAAGTTTTATTCACACTCAATTGGCCGGCGTCTGATTCAACATTTGAAAAGTCCGGATTTACGGTAACATTCAATAATGTATTGGCGTTAATGCCCCAACGCAGATCTAAGCCGGCATCAATGTCGTTTTCACTTTGCCAGTCTGTTTTTGGCGCAAATATTTCGCGACTTTCGCTTTTGCTGGCGACTAATGTCGGTGTTAACATCAAATTTTTACTGGCTTTAGCAGCTTTAAATCCCGTAATTTCAGGCATTTGACATAACCAACAGGCATCGTTGCGATTAAGTTCAATGTGAGATATACGTAAACGTGAGTCACGTGGGTATAGTCGGATTAATTCAATCGCCCAAGTTTTTACGTCATCATTATCGTCAAAATTTAAAATATGATAGGGAATTGCCATTTCTACTTGAAAGCCGGCGTCAGTAATTTTACCAACAGATTCCCATATACCATCCCATGCGGAATCAGACTTTCCGGTCATTTCATTCGCAATGCCGTCGTGTTGAACACCGAACGGATTAACAAAAAACTCGTAATTTAAGCGCCGATTATTGTAAGTATCTAACTTTAATCCGACGAGATCATCGACCCAGCGTGTATCACGATCACCTAAAAAACCTTGAATTAATTCAGGATTAGGGTCTTGTGCAATAAATGCGATATAGAGAAACTCACCATTTTCAACAATTTTAGCCGTTGTTGAAACTGGGCTTGGTTTGTTGTTCCATGGGCTATTAACAATGTTAAGATCTATAGCAAGTGCTTGCTGCCAAATAGCATCATTTAACTCACCGTCAATGGTCAGATCTAGGTCAACATGAGGGATATTTAACTGTGCCAATTTTAGCGTATTTTCTTGTGCAATACTTGGCTGTGTAAATAGTAAAAATGCGGTGGCAAGTGCAGATAGGCCACGAATACTAAACTTCAAATTTACCACTCCAATTTTTTATTATTATTTTTGTAATTGTTTTTTTTGTAATTGTTTTGAGTTTTTAATTTAAATTATTCTACGTTAACAGTAATGCATTTTGTAAAAGTGTTAAAAACATTTTTTTAAATTGTTACAAATTTGCTAACAAATGGCAATATATAGTTCAGTTTTGGTATAAAAAAACCACCGTTATAGGTGGTTTTTTAGCAATATAAATAGGCGGTTACGTGCTATGTAACTTGAACTGCTGGCGCTACTTAAGCCATGCATAACTAAACTTCATGAATAAGCTACGTTGCTCTTGTGTTAAATCGCGAAGGGTTTCATCACTGTAATATCTATCAGAGTAACCTAAGTAAAATACCGTTTGAGGGTTGATTTTATAGGCATATAACAATTCAGTAGATAAATTTTTGCTATGTCGGTTGATGTTTTCTGGAGCACTATATAAATAGTTGGCAGGATTTCTACTGGTATTATTAAAAATGAAACTCAAGCGTAAGAAACTTTGAACGTTAAATTGAAAAGTGGTGCGTAAATCGGTTAGCCGAGCAATAAATACGTTTTCACCATCGGCATTTAATTGGCTGAAAGTTTGTCTTAGCTTTATCTCAAGGTGTTTGTTAATGTTCCAGTTAAGATTACTGCTAAGGCGATTTATTTTACCTAACCGGTTGTTACGGTAGTCAATTTTATCACCGCTAGTTACATTCGCGTTAATATATATCCCCAGTAAAGGCTTAGTCTCTGCAAAAATGAAAAACTGATGCTCAGAAAATAGCGTGCTGTTATCGTTAATAGCTAAATTGCTTTTATCGAGCCGGCTACCCACACTTTCACGCTTGGTATAGCCTATTTTAAAAAATGAACTATAGCGAGCATGAAGTTGTGCGTTAATATCGAATTCTTTCTCTATTAGTTCATTGTTAACATTGTGGATAATGTCCCAATCAGAATAAATTTTAAACTGACTCCACCAATGACCAGGCTCGGCGTACCATTTTCTATCACCACCAACCGAAAATTTATTCTGGTCAACACGTGACAGAAAGCCCAAATCGCCTCGAAAACCTGCATTTTGACGATTATAAGTAACGCGGTAATACCAGTCGCTGTCGTTATGGAAATAACCGGCTTTAAATGCGTTGCCGGTAAAACGGTCTTCTTTTAACGTTCGTAATACATTTTCGTTATAAATACAGTCGCCAAACTGGCAATCATCATTACTCTCGGGTGTTGCACAGCTTGCTTGTTCGTCTTCTTCATCGACGTTACAGAATTGCTTAAATAAATCATTGGGATATTCTGTTGATGAAAACAGCGTTTGAAATTTAAAAACGTCCTCAGTGTTCAAACGAAACCTAGCATCTATACCATTAACACTATTTGAATAATCTTCAGCGGTGCGCAGGGTACTTATCCAGCCTAGTGTAATGTCATTATTAACACTGTAACGATAACGCAATGCTGCCGCTTTTGACTCACCATCAATGGTGGCGACAGACGAAGAGCGATTACCAGGTATCAGTATGTTGGTATTTTGGTCATCAGTAATAAATAATCCAAATGCGTGGTTATTTTCACGACCCGTTAATTTAGCACCATAATTAGGGGCATTAATATTGCGGGTATAAACTACATTGAAATCACTATCAAAATAGTCTTGATTATCGAGAAAAAAAGGTCTTTTTTCCCGATTAAATAAGGCAAAAGTGTTATTAATATTTAGCTGTGCATTGTCGGCTTCAACCGTAGAAAAATCAGGGTTGATGGTGGCGTTTAGCAGCCAATCAGGCGTAATGCCCCAGCGAAGGTCCAAGCTAGCCTCGGTATTATTGTTATCCTGCCACGCGTTATTATCATCACGATCTTGCGTCGCGCCTAAAACTAAAGAAGGTGTTACCGTAAAATTACTGCCTTGTTTAGCGCCTTCAAAACCTGAAGCCGTTGCAATTTGACAAATTTCACAACTATTACCACGGTCTAAATGAACATTGGATAAGCGTAAATTTTCATCGCGGGGATAATACCTAAGAAGTTCTAGCCCCCAAATTTGTTTGCCTTCACTTTCTTGAAAATTTAACATTCTCAGTGGCAGGGCCATTTCAACAATAAAACCATCGGGAACAATTTTACCTGCACTTTCCCAAATACCATCCCATGCGTCACTTTCTTTTTGTGTTATTTCACTTTCTATGCCGTCTATTTGTACGCCTAAAGGATTAACTAAAAAACGATAGGCACTGCGTTGATCGTTATATGTATCTATTTTTATGCCAACTAAATCATCACCCCACGATTTATCTCTATCTTTTAAAAAAGCTCTGATCTCTTTAATATCTGGGTCTTTGGCGATAAATGCTAAATAAAAATAGCCTTCACTTTCCATCAACAAGGCTTCGGTGTGCACTGGGCTAGGAATATTGTCGTGAGGACGGGTAACATTATTAATGAAAACTTTTTTAGCAGACTGCCATTGTGGCTCATTTAATGAGGCATCGATAACCATTTGACCTGAAATTTTTGGTATCTCGATAATTTCATTATTTATTTTAGCAGAGTTGTGAATCGTAGCTGAAAACACTAACGGCGGTATTAAGAGTAAAATCAAAGTCAATATCATTGGCTTTATTGGGAAATACATTGAAGCTCCGTACTCACGAGTTACATAAATTTACAAATGGACACGTATGCTGAATAAGCCTGTTCACCGTGTCAAAATAAAATCGACAGTTAGACCGTTTAGCGCGTTAAAATACGAAATCAGGCCTTTATTTTTAACATTAAAGCGTTTTATCGCCGTAAACTACGCAGTGGAGAATGTATTATTTCAACGGGCATTATTTTAATTGGTATTAAAAACGTTATAAATAATTCATGAATAATACCTCGAATCTTAAAAATTTCTGGAGCATAATAACTTTAACTTTAGTAACAACGATAAGACCTTATAATTACTATGCCAATTTATTTACTTGATGTGATCGCGTTAAGCTGTTTCTTTATTTGTTGGGCCGGTTACACTGGCTTTGCACGTAAAAAAGCAAAAACTACTAATTGTGTTGCAAGATGCTTACATCAGCATCGAATTCATTGGATGTATGAAGTTATTGGTCGTGATATTCGCGTTGGAGAGGCGGCACTACTCGCTAACTTAGAGCGCAACATTGCCTTTTTTGCCTCGTCAACCTTGTTAATACTGGCGGGTGTCTTAACGTTATTTGCTCAAGTAGATAGGCTTGAATCGGTTATCGGTTCAATCCCTTATACTGAAGCGCCAAACCATGCCATGGTGCAATTAAAGCTGAGTTTACTGGCACTAATTTTTGTTATGGCATTTTTACATTTTACTTGGTCGTTAAGACAATATGGCTTTGTTAATGTCATGATCGGTGCGTGTCCGTTTGATGACAGCGGTGAGAATGAAAACCTGAATAAATACGCCGAGCAAATGGCCGTAGTGCAAGACCAAGCCGCTCATGCTTTTAATTATGGCCTGCGTTCTTACTATTTTTCTATCGCGGCATTATGTTGGTTTTTTCATCCGGTGACTTTTATATTAGCCAGCTTATTTGTGGTTTATACCTTATACAATCGTGAATTTCGCTCAAAAGCAGTAAAAGCGATAACACTTGGGCAGCAGTACTTAGATCATGAATTTGCATTAAGGCATTCAAAAAATACTGTCGCAGTTAAAAGTAAACCAAACAATATCGATAAATAAACGCTTATGTCAGCCAAATATTATGCTAACTATTTGCCAAAACACTTTGATAATTTTGACTGTTTAAAATTAGCGCCCGGTATATATGTAATTTTATTGTTCGTATTGCGTGCCTACATTATTTGGATAATGTCGGTAACTAATATGCGTGACAATGTGGGCTTTGTTCAATGGGTATACCCACAAACTGCCTTGTTTTACTTGAACTTAGCTTCTGGAGTTATCGGTTTGTTTATTGTGCTTATTTTAAGCCTACGGCGACCCAAAGCGAAAACTTGGGTTCGAACCTGTTGGCAAAAGTGTAAATTTCTACTTATTTTAGCGTTAATATTTGATTTGACGATTGGCGTGCTAGGTTATTTTTTATGGCAGTTACAGTCATTAGTCTGGATACTGATGCATTTTTTAGTGGTATTATCTGCCGTTGCCTATATTTTAAGTAGTAAAAGATTTACCATTAACATTGCAGAATTTCCTGAAGCTTTACCTGAAAATAACACGCGTAAACATAGAAAAACTAAAGGGTTAGAAATTGATTGAAGAAAACACACAAGACGAACGACTGATCATTCTGGATACTGAAACCACAGGTATTAATCCTCGTGAAGGGCATCGTATTGTTGAAATTGGTTGTGTTGAAATGATCAACCGTCAGCTAACGGGTAGAAGTTACCATGTGTATGTTAAGCCAATGGCACACGGCATGCAGATGGTAATGGACCAAGAAGTTATCAATATTCATGGTTTAACCGACGACTATTTACGCGACAAACCCAGGTTTGAACAAATAGGCCATGAATTTGTAGACTTTATCAAAGGTGCTCGTTTAGTTATCCATAATGCCAAGTTCGATGTCGGATTTATGGATCATGAATTTGCAATGATGCCGGGTATGCCTAAAACTGCTGATATTTGTAGTGTTACCGATACCTTGAAAGTATCAAAAGACGAATTTGGTTCACCGAAAACCTTAGATTATTTAGCGCGTTTTTATAAAGTTGATAAATTAATTGACCGTACCTATCACGGCGCATTAATCGATGCTCAGTTATTGGCCTTTGTTTACATTGAAATGACCCGTAAGCAAGCAACTTTTAATTTAAATCAAGGGGAAGGACAAGGTAGTGATGCAAACGCGATTCGTCGAGTGACTAACGACCGCCCTAAATTAAAGGTTTTGGCTGCTACTGCCGATGAACTAACAGAGCACGAAAACCGTTTAGCAATTGTTAATGACAAAGGGGCTTCGCCACTATGGTTGAAATAGACAGGGTTGAAATAGATAGGGTTGAAATAGGCAGGGCTGCAATAAATAGAATTAATATAAATACGGCTGAAATAAGTAAACCCAAAGCAAAGCAGTTTATAAGCAGTTTTTATTGCCCTAAAATGCTATTTAAAAACCTTATCCCTAGCGCATTAATCACCTTAATGTTTAGCCTAAGCGCCCATGCGCAGCAAATGCCAGCTGAAATTGAATATTACGCTGACGACAATGTTACCAACCAAATCCCTTATTTTGACAATCGCTTTCGTATTGACGAGCAACTCGATGAAGTAACTTTATTATTTTACCATCGCAGTGGCGCTCAACCCATTATTCTGGTGAGGCCTGATGGGTCTAAATTAAATATTAAGAATTATCCTGAAGATAAAGTGCAATGGTTTGATGACAGTACGTTTGATATGGTGAAAATTAAATCACCCATGATTGGTCCGTGGCAAGTCATTGGTGAGGTGCAACCTAGCAGTAAAATTATGGTGGTATCTGAAATAAGGCTTGAAGTAACTCCGTTACCTGAAATTATTTTACAAGGTGAAACATTGAAAATGTCGGGGCGTTTATTCAATGGGGAAATGGCCATTGACAATCCCTCATTCAAAAACGTTTTAGCACTCGATGTTGATTTTTTTAGTACCAATAACTCTGCCTACGACAACTTTGGCGCAGAGCCCGTTAAGCTTGCGTCATTTCGTGATGACGGCAGAGACCTAGACGAACACGCAAATGACAGCTTATTTACCGGCGAATTTGAATTAGACTTTGCACCTGGTGAGTGGGAGCCCATATACATTGTTAGAATGCCAATGGCCACAAGAGAGCTAAGGCAAAAGCCGATAGTCGTGCAGAAAACCCCTATAAGTATATCAGTAGTAACAACCCAAGATGAAAACGGTGCTCATATTGTTACATTCACTATTGATAAAAGCTTTGTCGACGCAGATAGTATTTTAATTCAGGGTAAAGTTACTTTTCCAGACCGACAGGTTGAACCTTTTACTGTTATTCAAGAGCAAGGCCTAAAACGGACGTATAAAATTGCCTTCACTGAGCCTGGCGTACATCGTATAAAAACAAGTGTGTTCGGCGATACGATAAATGGCAGAGAGTTTCGCGCTATTTTGCCTGAGTTTACTTTTAATGTAGAGCGTTCAGAAGGATCTGGTATAGCAAGCCTTAACGATGACAATAATAATTTAACTGCTGAGCAAAAAAAGGCTCAAGCAATTGCTAAGGCCGCCAAAGAAGCTGAGAAGCTTGCACAGGCATTAGCAAAATCAAAAGCAGCGCAAGAGGCTAAAATTGCCGCCAAACAACAAGAAACACTTTGGTATATTGTTGGCGGAAATACTTTAGTGATCATAATTGCAGCGCTTATGTTTATATTTATACGTCGTAAAAAGCAAAAATAATAGCAAGTCATGATATTTATTTGCCAGTTTTGCTGTTAAAAACGTCTGATTGTTCATCAATTAGGCATATAAACAAATGAATGAAAAAAACTGGTTGACGGCATCGAATCTTAACCGTATTATTCCCGCCGCATTCAACGAGTTGTTGTTGAAAGCAGTGATTAATGTGTGGAGTGGTAGTTCAGTTGGTTAGAATACCGGCCTGTCACGCCGGGGGTCGCGGGTTCGAGTCCCGTCCACTCCGCCAATTAATCCAAAGGTTGTAAGTCCTTTCAAAATTTGCAGAAGCAAGAAGTGTGGAGTGGTAGTTCAGTTGGTTAGAATACCGGCCTGTCACGCCGGGGGTCGCGGGTTCGAGTCCCGTCCACTCCGCCAATTGTTTCAAAAGGTTGTAAGTCCTTTCAAAATTTACAGAAGCAAGAAGTGTGGAGTGGTAGTTCAGTTGGTTAGAATACCGGCCTGTCACGCCGGGGGTCGCGGGTTCGAGTCCCGTCCACTCCGCCAATTGTTTCAAAGGTTGTAAGTCCTTTCAAAATTTACAGAAGCAAGATGTGTGGAGTGGTAGTTCAGTTGGTTAGAATACCGGCCTGTCACGCCGGGGGTCGCGGGTTCGAGTCCCGTCCACTCCGCCAATTGTTTCAAAGGTTGTAAATCCTTTTAAAATTTACAGAAATAAATACGCGGAGTGGTAGTTCAGTTGGTTAGAATACCGGCCTGTCACGCCGGGGGTCGCGGGTTCGAGTCCCGTCCACTCCGCCAATTTATTTAAATATTAGGTAGACCCCACTAATTAATAAAAGCCTCAAGTAAAATCCATATCAAAATTTAATATGCTCATCGGATAGTTCAGTTGGTTACCTCTTTGTTAGATAAGCGACCTGTCTTGCAAAAGGTGTGGATTCGAATGCCGTCCGTCCACTTTGCTAATTTATTACACTATTAACCTTTCTTTATATTTATACCAATTGAAATAAATAATCGATCATTTTAAGGCGGTTTAAATCGTCAATAACTGCGTTGTTTTCAATCCCAATAGCCCGGTATTACTCGACAATTGCTCCTGCATTGTTCTACTTACGGGCATCCATGCCCTAATCAATCAAACGCCATATCCTTGAACAATTTATCCTCGCTTAAAATTGGTCAATAACTTATTACATTTGGTATTATACCAATCTGCATAAGCATTAAATCAGATTAATCCAGTCACGATTGCATAACGACATTACTCTTTTTATGTCACTTCTGAAGATATTCCAAGCATTGCTGCATTCATCAACTATATTTTCATAGCCATTAAAACATCTATTGGCCAAGCAGTTTTGTCTTAGCCATTGCCACACTTGCTCAATTGGGTTTAACTCTGGGGAATAAGGGGGTAACTTGATCATGGTTAGATTTTTTAAATCTTCAAATGTGTCTTCCGTATGCCACCCAGCTCCATCCATTACTACAACAGCATATCTACCTTCGGGTGTCGCCTGTGATATTTGTTCTAAATGCTTTTTCATAACGTCTTTATTCATTACAGGTGAGATCAATGCCTCTGTAGCGCCTGTCGAAGGACAAACAGCCCCGAACATGTATGCATATTCGAACTGTTGTTGTCTTACTGCTCTCGGTCTACTACCCGTTTTCGCCCATAACCTTGTTGTTGTATTTTGCTGGCCGAATCGTGCTTCATCTTGAAACCAAACATCAACTTTATCTAAGCTAATATTAAAGGGGATGTTAAGGATCGTTTCCATCTGGAAGCTTTTTAAAAACGTCCTGGACGCTTTGTGATTGCTTAGGATGCTTGGATCGGCTTGTTATCCAGGAGTATCCTAGTTTCTTCAGTATTTTATATACATGATCTCGATGATAATCTATGTCGAATTCTTTTTTGATAAAGGTACAAAAGTCTTGCCCCATAAGTCGACCTCCCTCCGCTGAGCAACTCTGATTTTCAACGTATTGAGCAAGTTGGCTGAGTTGCTTTGGAGAAAGCATGGACGGTCTTCCTTTCGGGCTAACACTATCAAGGCCCGACAAGCCTTTTGAAAAATATGCAGTGACCCAACGATTAACACTTGAACGAGCGACTTTTAATGTCGTTGATATATCGGTTCTGCTCAGACCATCTAAAAAATATGAGACAGCAAGAAAACGCATACGCTTTCGCCCATTTTGTTCCTTTCGTGATAACTTGAGTAAATCTACTGAGGTGAGTTGTTCCAAAACGTGGTATCTGCTTCAAAAATAAATAGCATTAGATCACATCTTTGTGCAGATTGGTATTACTTTGAAATTTCATCGTTAAACCATTACAAAATAATACTTGTTAGCAGATTGGCTTTTTATTTAAGTTAAGTCTGACAATGGACTGGTAACACCGTTTGCACCGCGCTCTATAACATGAGTATATATTTGTGTTGTTCTAATATCGCTATGACCTAATTGCTCTTGTACTGTCCGAATATCAGCACCTCGTTGCAATAAATGTGTAGCGAAAGGGTGACGCAAAGTATGACAAGTGACGTTTTTAGTTATATTTGACTTTCTCGACGCGGTTTTCACCGCCTTTTGAATCACGGTTTCATTTATATGGTGACGCCTTAATTTATTTACTTCAGGGTCTAAAGATAATCGATTTGATGGAAATAAATAATGCCAATTAAGCGTTGTGGCCGCACTGGGATACTTGCGCGCTAAAGCGAACGGTAAGTATACACCTGAGTAGTCAGTATTTTTAATATCTAATACGTAGTAAGACTTTACCAGCGATATTTGCGCTTTAAGTGACGTTACTAGTTCAGTCGCTAGGGTAACTGTTCGATGTTTACCGCCTTTGCCATTCCATACTTCGATACAATGATAGTCAAAATTTATATCTTGTACTCTTAAGCGCACAGCCTCCATTAATCTCAAGCCACTGCCATACATCAATTGACAAAGTAAAAGATGGTTCGTATTTATAACCGACAACAATGCTTTAACTTCTTGCGTGGTCAAAACCGTCGGCAACTTAGGGCTTACTCTAGACTTGTTAAAGCGAAGATCAAGGCTAAGAGGTTTAGATAAAATATGCTTATATAAGTAGTTAACCGAATTTAATGCCAAGGCCTGTGATTTCGGCGCAAGATTTAAACTATTCGAAAGATAGCTGAGAAATCGTTCAACCTCCTTATCGTGACAGTCTTTAGGGTGAATTTTTCCTATGAAAATGATGTAAGCTTTAATCCAGTATAAATAGGACTCAATAGTACGTTTAGCGTAACGTCTAGACCACATTGTTTCTTTAATATGCGAGAGAAATTCAGATTTCATTACTATGCCTTAATAATTTTAATGTATACTGGTTATTTATACAGTATAGTCGTGTTTCCCGCTTTATTGTAGAAAGGCAGATTAAATCTGCCTTTCTACATCAGTTTATTCAATCGTTGATAATAAGTTATTGAATATAAAAATTAAGTTATGTATATTAATTTGAATAAATATTCATTAGATGGGTTTTTCGCTTGTGGAAAGGCTGATTTGATCCGTCTAATACGCTGTTTTATTTCTAGTTGTTTTAAGTGGTTTGAATAAATACTCATATCTCACACACCCCTTATTTTAATTGACAAGTGACCCCTTTGTTGTTTTAAATAGCCTACCTGATTTTTATATAGCATGACTACACTATGTCTACATGCAAAATAACCAAGTCTTTTGTAGACAAACTTACTCTTCCTGAAAAAGGGCAAGTTTTCTACCGAGATTCTGAATTAAAAGGCTTTGCCGTTCGTGTGACCACGGGCGGTAGTAAAGCGTTTATTCTAGAAAAACGTATCAACCGTAAATTAAAGCGAATAACACTTGGTCGCTATCCTGAAATAACGGTTGAAATGGCGCGTAAAGAGGCACTTAAGTATTTAGGTGAAATTGCTACGGGCATAGATCCCATTGCCAAAAGACAGCAAGCACAAGCTGAGCAAACAACCCTATGGCAAGTATGGCAAGATTATCGTCGTGTTAAGTCTTACTTAAAAGATAAAACCTACGTTCAATATGAAATGTATTTGAACGGTGAGTTAAAGGATTGGAAGAATAAGCGCCTCGTTGATATTACAAAAGACATGGTATCGGTACGTCATGGCAAACTATTAAAAAGCCATAGTCCTTCCTACGCCAATACGGCTATGCGCATTTTAAGTGCCATATACAAGTTTGCTAAAGAACATTACGAAGACAATAACGGGTTAAGTTTATTTCCTCACAATCCTGTTGAGCGACTCGGACAAATGAAAGCATGGGCTAAAGAGCCTAGACGCCAAAACATCATTAAACCAACGCAATTAATACCTTGGTACAAAGCACTTCAAGAAATGAAATTTAATGCAGAGGCAGAATCACACCACGTAGGTTCGGATTACATCTTATTTTTATTACTAACTGGTTTGCGAAAAAATGAAGGGGCAACGCTTACATGGGATAACGTTGATTTGGATGAAGGGACTATCCATATTCCTGATACCAAAAACAAAGAGCCGTTAACATTGCCATTATCTGATGTACTGATTGCCATACTAAATTATCGACAACGTTTTAAAATCAATAACTATGTGTTTTCTTCACGAAAGTCACAGTATTTTGCTTATCCAGAAAAAGCCTTAAAGTACCTATGTGAAAAGTCAGGTGTCAAATTTACCTTTCATGA
This sequence comes from Colwellia sp. PAMC 21821, assembly GCF_002077175.1. Classification (NCBI taxonomy): domain Bacteria; kingdom Pseudomonadati; phylum Pseudomonadota; class Gammaproteobacteria; order Alteromonadales; family Colwelliaceae; genus Colwellia; species Colwellia sp. PAMC 21821. The sequence goes on along the minus strand of NZ_CP014943.1, from coordinate 4,849,534 downwards.
TTTAAGGAGGACGTTTATCACGGTCGCTGAATCGTTAGATATATCATCCTATGCCATCAAACGACTCGTTAATCATAAAAGTGGTAATGATGTTACTGAAGGTTATATTATTGCAAACCACGACCGCTTACGAGCGCCTATGCAACGAATAACAGACTTTTTTAAAGAACATTGTCACATCGAGGTGGAAGATATTAATGCAAATTCAGATAAATGAGCTTGATAAAGCATTAACACAATATGTTTATCAAGAGCGAATTACTGACATCGTTGATACGATTAAATCCAGTGAAAGATTATTTAACTCTTTAGATCAATATATCGATTTAACGCATTTTAATAAGTTATCCATATTTTGTGATAATTTTAAATTAACGGATCATTCGATACTCATTCAACAGGCATCTAAAGCGTTTTGGATTGTTGATACATTTAAGCAGGTTACCTTCAATCAAAATTCAGACAATGAGTACTATGGAGAGGTGCTTTTTGAGTGCGTTGATATTTTTGACTTAAGCCCTTTAGAAGCAATCAACCTAAGGTGGTCTACAATTTTTTATTTGATGACAATTGACCGGCTTCATCTGCTTAATAAATTATTAATCGAAGAGATAAGTCTAGAAAAAGCACTCGATGGCCATTCAGTTAGTGATATTAAAATACTACATGTTGACGCTGTTGATTGCATATCAAAAGCTACGTCCTTTCATAAATTAGTCGATGATGGTTGGGTTAAATCTTACCAAGCTAAACTCAATAGAAAAAAACAAACAGATAAAATTATACCACTACAACAAATAGTCTTAACTAAATACATTACCCAACATTCAGATGTTGATATTCAATCAGCGGCAAACGCTATTGAGTGTGAGTTAATCGCAGAATCACATCAAGCAATGTATCTTTTAAAGTCACAATCACGTTTATCTAAAACCTTTGCAGAATGGATATCAAAGCATCTTTCTGGTGAGTTAAAAATACCTGTTTGTTAGCGTCCGTTGGCTAGCCAACGGGTCGCATGTCCTTCTCATTAATTCTTTTTCATTTATCATAGTGTTTGACTAAAACGTCATAACCTTTAAATCAAACCGCCGCTGTGAAGCGTAAGTGAATAAAATGAGAATCAAACTTTTAACCACCAAAGAAACCGCAGAAATTTTAAGTGTTAGCGAAGCTTTTCTTGAGCGTGACCGATGGGCGGGCGCAAGAATTCCATTCATCAAGGTAGGCTCGCGAGCTATTCGTTATCGCCTACAAGATATCGAAAAATACTTAGAAGATAATTTGTGTTACTCAACTAGCGCTTATTAAAAATTAATGTCGGGAGACATCAATATGAAAACCTTATCTACTTTTACCCAAAATGAATCCGTTAACGAAATTAATTCCGTTAACGGAAAAAAAAGCATTATTGAACAATCACAAAATTCCGTTAACGAAAATATCCCGTTTGTTTCTGACTTAACGAATTGCGTTAACGACATAGCGAAATCCGTTAATGTTAACGAAACACCTCGCGCTAAAAAGCTCATTAAAACGAGCACCGCCATTTTAAATACCCAAATGTTGGTTGATGAGTTCGATACAGAAGATAGGCTTGATAAAAAATTCATAACGAAACAACTACAACATATTCCGTATTCGATTCGCATAGTGGCGAAAAATACCTACAACCGATTTTTTAAACTCGATAGCAATGGAAAGTTTCAAGCAAACAGTTATTTAAGAACGTTAGCGGAATTCGCTAAAAATTTGGCTATTGATGTTACTTGGTCTGAATCTCAAATTGAGCTAATAGCGAAATCAAGAGCTGATATGTGCCATTCATATGCCGCGAATTTAGCGCATCAGGGCGAAATGGACGATGACGTTTTAAGTGCATTAGAAAGTGTTTTACTGCAAAACAACATTTCGCCCCGAAAAGGTAAGTACGTATTAGGCGATATATCTCGTTATTGCTCTGATAAGTGGTGGCATAAAAAACTCACAAGATTGCAGAATATAGAGCTAGAAACTTTATCTCAATATGTTCGGATTGTTTCAAAGCAAAGCCAAATCTACCTATCAGATGCAAACTTTCAAAGAGGCCGAGAAAGAAAACGCCGTAACCAAATCTTTTTGGATTCATTAGAAGCCGTAAATGAAAAGGGTGAATGTGTTGACCTTAAAGTATTAGCGGATACCAATACATCAAACCCCGTTAATAGAAGAAACGAGTTGATGACCCGGTTACATGGCTGTGAAGTTTATGGTGATAAACATAATTACGTTGCCGACTTTCTCACCGTTACTTGTCCTTCTAGAATGCACTCAGTACATAACAACGGAAAACCTAACGATAAGTATGACGAGACAACACCAAAGCAAGCCAACCAGTATTTAGGTGGTCAGTGGGCTAAAACTCGCGCGCACCTTGCGAGATTAAATGTAGATTACTTTGGTTTTCGTGTGGCTGAGCCACATCATGACGGTACGCCGCATTGGCATATTTTAGTTTTTGTTAAGCCTAAAGATAGGCATGCGTTAAGAGAAACAATGTCTTACTACGCGTTAGAAGTTGATGGTGACGAAAAAGGCGCTTCAAAATATCGCTTTAAAATCGATCCGATTAATAAAGCTAAAGGCTCAGCCGTTGGTTATATCGCTAAATACATCTCTAAAAACATAGACGGTTATGGGTTAGAAAAAGATGAATATGGCAAAGCATCTAATGAGTCAGCGTTACGTGTTTGTGAATGGTCAAGCTTGTGGGGTATTCGCCAGTTTCAACAGTTTGGTGGTCCACCTGTCACTTTATGGCGTGAGGCAAGACGTTTAGCACTAACAGAAGAAGTTAATATCACACCTGTTTGGATGGCTGCGGATAAAGGCGATTGGTGCGAGTTTATTGAAGCCCTTGGCGGCGTGAATGTTGCGCGTAAAGATTTACCTGTGTCATTAGTTAAAGAGTTTATTGAAACCGAAGGTGAGTATTGGGAGCCAATTGGCTATGTGGTCGTAGGGCTTAGTTGTGGTGGTGAAATATACTCGAGTCGAGAGCATACATGGACTAAACGAAGAAAAGAAAATGTCTGCTCTTTGGAATTAGGCGAAAACGAAGTTTGAGTTACCTTGGAGTTCTGTAAATAACTGTACTGGAATAATATATAGGTAGGGAAATGATAACGAGGCTGTAGAATTTCTCTTTTAGAAAAAACAGTCTCAAAATTTATTAAAAATTAAGCCTCAAATTGCGTTGCTACGCGAATTCTGAGGCTATATTTCACTAGAAAGTGAACTTTAAAGACAGTATGAACACAAAAATCGTACGCCATTATTTACTTTGGAGTAATTCTACAGCCTCAACGCCACGTTAAGCGGCAAAAAATTGTTGGCTAAAATTGTGAACGGAGTGAAACAGCCAACTGTTTTTTGTCCGTTTGAACGCCTTATAGCAGTGCTGAATGCTACTCACCGTTTATTTTCTTGTTACGTTTTGCACGCCATTTATCAAATTCCTCTTGAAGTGACGAACCTGATTTTGCTGCATAAAATCTCGCCAGAGACATGGTTAATGCAATTGAACCTAAAACAAGATTAAAAATAGAGCTATTAATAATGCCTGTATAAATAAGAAATACAGCAACAATAGCAAAAAATATTTGAGCAAACATAAAACGTCCTTTTATAAATACTTCCGATGCAGATTAATAAACTAAATATTTTAAGCCTGCTAACGCTTTGCTAAGCGGCTAAAAATGGCTGGCTATAATAGCGAGGAACGAGCACAGCCAGCTGTTTGTGTCCGTTTGAGCAACTTGTTATGTTTACACTTACTAAATAAATTTTATATAAATGCATTTAAAGCATTACTTAATGAATGAACAAGAGTTGTGAATATAAATGCGATATTTATACCGTGTTTTTTTTCTTGTTTATAATAACAGTACGCGAAAACAACACCTGCAAAAAATGTGAATGTGAAACGATACCAACCACTTCCAACTTGAATTAAATGATATGAACCAAATAAAGCAGCACTTATTAAAACGAAATAAAGCCCGGTAATTTTAATTTTTTTACACAAATAACTAATGATGACACAAAAACCAATAGTCTCAAAAATTGGCGAAAAAACCAATGGAGATAATAAATTATCTATCGTTTTATCAATATTTTGATTTCTAAAGACTAGGGAATATGACCATTGTTTCGTCACCATCGAATTATGGATAAATATATAAAGGGTTGTGATTAATTTAGTGGAAAAAAGTGTTAACACAGAAAAAAATAATAATTTTTTTAATTCAAAAACTTTAAAGTTAACCATATACAGCCTTGTAAACATAACGAGGCTGTAGAATTTCTATTTTAGAAAAAACAGCCTCAAAATTTATTAAAAATTTAGCCTCAAATTGCGTTGCTACGTGAATTGTGAGGCAATATTCCACTAGAAAGTGAACTTTAAAGGCTGTACTAACACAAAAATCATACGCCATTTTTCAGTTTGGAGAAATTCTACAGCCTCAACGAGGCTGTAGAATTTCTCTTTTAGAAAAAACAGTCTCAAAATTTATTAAAAATTAAGCCTCAAATTGCGTTGCTACGCGAATTCTGAGGCTATATTTCACTAGAAAGTGAACTTTAAAGACAGTATGAACACAAAAATCGTACGCCATTATTTACTTTGGAGTAATTCTACAGCCTCAACGCCTCACTAAGAGGCAAATAATAGTTGGTTAAAATAAGCGACGAAGGAGCAAAAACCAACTGTTATTTGTCCTTTTAAGTGACTTGTTAGCAGTACTTAAGCCACTAAATAATTAATTACTATTTTTATTTGGTGAAATATTCCAAGCTGCTAAAAGACGCCAAATAGCCGCATCAATCTCCCTTGCTCTATACATATTTTGTTGTTCGGTAAACCATTGAATTTCAATGCCGCCATAGATAAACTCTTGGCTGTAAACTAATATGTTACTTTTCCCTCCTGTTGATATAGGGAAAGGTGAAACATAAAAATGGAATCCTGATATTGAAGGATAAGTTGAATGACCAAAACAGCGTTTTCCGCGATCTTTATCATTAAAAAGGTAACAATCTAGCCTATCTTTTGTTTTTTTTGAGCTAATATCTAATTCTTTCATCAACTGACCTTCAAAAAGTTGCTGAGTATTATCAGAGCCACGTGGATACTTCAAAAAAACTTTCACTTGGTTTGGATCATCCATCCCCTTGCTGCCACCAACAGGGCTCGTATCTGTCGCCTTTGCTTTAACGCCATTCAACATCAAATTAAACTCAATAAAGTGTATTGATTTAACTGCATGTATTTTTGAGGCATGGTCTGCCTCATAAGCAATGCGCTCTTGTTCGGTAAATTTAGGGAAAGGCTCTGGGTCATAATCAATAGGAAATTGACCGATAAAACGCTCATACTCAGGTTCGTAAAATCTATGGTCTGTTCTTGGGGCAGATATTGTATGTGCTCGTCGTTGTCCCAGCTTGGCTTTAATAATGAGCTCTGAGTTGTGCTTCCATATCACTACATCGCCTTCTTTGGGGACAGGCGGCGCCTGCCGGCAACCACTTAGGTTTGTGATACAGATAAACAACAGAATAGGCATCAATAAACAAAATACAGGGACTGTTCTAACCTTTAACATTTCAATATCCTTATTTATTATATGCTCCATGCAATAGGTACTGCTAACGCCTAATTAACAGGCTAAAAATTGTTGGCTAAAATAGTGAGCGCAGCGAACCTAGCCAACTGTTTTTAGTCCTTGTTGAATTTCTTGTTATGTTTTGATGCCTCGTATTTCTCAGCGATCTTCTCTAAAGGTGTTTTTTTACCCCTGAAAAATTGGACCATATTAACCAAAGCAAATCCCTCGACGAATTGTGCAATGACTACAAAAACAAGTAATAACAAACCTAGTAACTCTATCAATTAGCGCTCCTTTTTAAAGTCATCTTTAACATCTTTAAGCTGACGAAATAAATAAATTGTTAAACCTAAATGAATACCAGCATGTAGAAAATTATTAGTATACAAAAAAGAGGATATTACTAAAGTGCTTTCACAAATTATAAATTTTTGGAAAATATTCAACTAGCCCCCTTAAAAACATAACGAGGCTGTAGAATTTCTCTTTTAGAAAAAACAGTCTCAAAATTTATTAAAAATTAAGCCTCAAATTGCGTTGCTACGCGAATTCTGAGGCTATATTTCACTAGAAAGTGAACTTTAAAGACAGTATGAACACAAAAATCGTACGCCATTATTTACTTTGGAGTAATTCTACAGCCTCAACGCCGTTTTAAGCGGCAAATTGCAGTTGGCTAAAATAAGTGAGGCACGAACAAAAAGCCAACTGTAATTTGTCCGACTTGAAAACACTTGTTATGTGTATTTACTCATACTGATGAATATTTAAATACCACTCTCTAAGCTCAGATAAACTTATACTTCTGGGTAAAGGATTATTCTCAATAAATTTAGCCATTAAATATTGATTAATATATGCCTCCCCAGTCCGTCTGGGATGATTTGCAATCCAAGAGTTATAAAAATCACTTTCAACACGATAGTGATGAGAATGAATAAATCCAGACCACAGTGTTTGTAATTCATTTTCATTTCGAATATCTATTATCTCAAACTCTTCCATATTTCGGTCATCGATGCTTCCCCAGCCACTTTTGAACAATTCAATTGCACTAGCGTCGGATGTAGGAGCACCATACCCGAAAACGGTTACCATGAACGAAGCTTTTAAATAATGCCTAATAGCTTCCCATTGTTTTTCGATAAAGGGATCTTGGTCATAATGCTTTTCACCAATAGGATATAATAATTTTGATGGGATAATTTCTTTATAGCAAACAGAACAACTAGAACCATTGAGCGCCATATGGTGGTTTTCAATACACGAGCCCATTTTTACATTACCATGTAAAAATATTGGTTGCGGTGGGCGAATAAAGTCCATATTCCTTTCTATAGCTTGAGCTAAGAAAGGATCCCAGTTAAAGGTCGCAATAATATCTTTTTGGCGTAATGATAAAACTAAATGATCATAAATTGTTGGTTCATCTGGTAGCTCCATCGATGAAAAGTAATTATATACAATACTCTCTAACTCTTCCCTAATAGGTATAAGCTTTTCTTTCTCATAAATAGCTGAATAGATATCTTCAAAATTATTAGATTTGAATGAAAGCCCCGTGCTTTTTATCAGTTTTTCAATGCCTAACGTTTCAATGAAATTATTCATTAATGGTAATTTTTTACCATTCTTATCACCGTCAGGAAAAGCAGCATAGCTAGCACCTGCACCTAGGATAACAAGATGTGGTTTTTGCATTTCAACTTGCTTAATTTCTTCTTCCTTAAAGACTTCCATAACCTAACCTTTAGATACACATAACAATTTAATAGTGCGCAACTTGCGCACTTTCCTGCGGTAATGTTGCTCACTTTCCTATTTATGTTATTTGTAACAAATAACATAAGACTTTGCCACTTAAAGATTTTGTTAATTTAAGTATAAACATTTGTCGCATTAAAATGACCCATTTGCGCATTTACTTGAATAGGGGAGAAAACAAACTAAGCTGTATGGATGCACAGTAATTATTTATGGTTAATTATGAAAACAAAATCACCTTTTTTAAATGGCATTGTTGACTACATGCTAACAAGGCAATACTCACTGAGAACTGTCGAGACTTATTTAACTTGGATAAAGTCTTTTATTAATTTTCATGATAAACGCCATCCTGCTTCTATGGGAGACAACGAAGTCGAAATGTACCTTGAGCACTTGGCGCTTAATGCTAACGTATCACCTAGGACTCAAGCCACAGCATTAAACTCCTTGGCTTTTATGTATAAACATATAATTAAAAATGAGCTGTCATTAAATTTAGATTTTGCACGCTCAAAGAGGCAACCTAAATTACCTGTTGTTATGACGAAAGAAGAAGTTTCAATGTTATTGGGAAAGCTTGGAAAGCGTTACTATTTAATTGCTGGCTTAATGTATGGGAGTGGCTTACGTGTTATGGAAGCGGTTCAATTACGTGTTCAAGATATAGATTTTGATTATAAATGTATTAGGGTCTGGAATGGTAAAGGTAAAAAACATCGAGTAGTCACTTTGGCTCCTGAGTTAATACCTATGATTAGAAATCAAATTATCCAAGTAAATGAATATTTACAGTTAGATAGTAATAATAAGCAATATTCAGGGGTGTGGATGCCAAATGCTTTAGAGAAAAAATATCCAACTGCAAATAAGACACTGGCTTGGCAGTATTTATTCCCGTCATACAAATTGAGTGCCGACCCCGAAACAGGTGAAATAAGGCGTCACCACTTTCACCATACGGGCATTAGAAAAGCAGTGAAAATGGCAGTTAAAGACGCTAACTTAAAAAAACTAATTACACCGCATACATTACGTCATTCTTTTGCTACACATTTATTACAAAGCGGGGCTGACATAAGAACGGTTCAAGCTCAATTGGGTCATTCAGATATTAGAACTACTCAAATATATACTCATGTATTACAACAAGGTGCAAACGGGGTTACTAGCCCTTTAAGTAATTTGTTGTGATTTAATAAAGTAAAACATAGAGTAAGCTACTGACTGGTTGTAATAACCAGATGCGTGATTTACATTAAGCTAAATTTTTAACGTACTGTTTAAAAATAATTTTTATGATAGAAACATGAGAATTAGAGTTTAACATGACTACATAATGACTACACGATACGATGAATTTTCTATAATTATATGATTATAAATAGAAATTAAAACAATAAATAATAATAAGCTGTTATGTACTTTGGTCAAATATCTTGTTATCAACATATTTAAAGGAAGTGATTTATGTTAAAAAAACTACTGGGCTTAGCTCCAAAGTTAGAGTCGGATGGTTCATACTCTCCTTCTAAGGTTGCTTTGAAACTTGCAACTTCCGATAGAACTGATTACAAAAAAGTCCCATATAGCCCTATTGAAGGCTCAAAGCTGAAGATTTTGGTTTTAGCTACTGAGCAAAAGAATATGAAAATGCAAAATGGGAAGTTGTTCTCTACTGGCAACCACCCAGTAGAAACCTTAGTCCCAATGTTACACCTCAAAGAGGCGGGCTATGAGTTTGATATTTCGACACCTAATGGAAAGCCTGCTGTAATAGAAATGTGGGCGTTCCCTAGACAAGACGTGCACGTTAAAGCTATTTATACGGAATATAAAGACCGTTTTGAAAAGCCGATGAGTCTGAATGAATTGGTAGTAGACGGATTGAATATTGAAGACTATGCGGCGGTGTTTATTCCCGGTGGTCATGGAGCAATGCTCGGACTTCCCGAAGATGATGTCGTAGGCTCAGTCTTGAATTGGGCACATGACAATGGAGTATTTACTATTTCAATTTGTCATGGTCCAGCTGCATTTTTATCTACGCTTATCAACGGCAATGACTTCTTATATCAGGGGTATAAAATGGCAGTATTTCCTGATTCTGTCGACGCACAATCTCCATTTATTGGCTATCTTCCAGGTAAAATGCCTTGGGGTCTAAGTGAAAAGCTGAAAGAGCTAGGGGTGAACTTAGCGAATAGTAAGGCTGACAATACAGTGTGTCGAGACCGCTTGCTAATTACAGGAGCAAGCCCATTAGCCGCTGATGCACTTGGGAAATTGGCCTCAGAGACGCTAGCCTCAGTACGTACATAACAAATAAGAATAGGTGTCGCGTAGCCGACACCTTATTCGGGTGTTGGACAAGCCCGGAGCCTGCTTTATATAGTAAATAGCGTGATTGATTTTCAAGGTGGGTTGGCCTTGTATGTAAATACAAGGCGCACTGAGCCAAAGCGAAAAACCTGGGTGTTTTTCCGCTGTTAATTCAGTTATTTATGCATAGAATATTTATTTCCTCATGAGCGTTTGTTTACACCATCATCCTTTTCTTTCTTTCTTTATTAGCCAGCCCTAATGACGCCAGTACATAGCATCTGATGCTGACAGCACGGACAAGCCCGTTTTGCTTTGGGTTTGGATGGTGTGATGCTTGGCGGTAAAAGGTGAGTAAACTCGGTTAATAAAAACTGTATCAATAATCGTATTTTCCTAGCGCCCGAGGATAAGAGACCATAGTCTCGAACACGCTGTAACCCTTTAGGTAATGCATGCTGTAATATCAGCATCAGAAACGTTAAGGTGGGTAGCGTACGTGTTTCAGTTTTTTTAGTGGTGCTATTTGTATAACGAAAGGTGACGTTTTTATGGTCATGGCTGATAATATCTTTGTCCGCTAATACACCACGATAAAGGTATCTTGAAAGGTATTTTAACGCAGGCAGACCATAGCCCACCTTTTTACAATGAACGACCCATTGCTTTGGCATGATGTTAATGTCTTTCAGCGATAACTCAGGATGTTGGTTAATTGCCTCAAATATGCGAGCTCGCCATACCTTAGCGAGTGCCTTCGCATTAAACAAATAACCCGGCTTGCCTTGCTTCCACTGCTTACGTTTTGCATCATAACCGCCATTGGGCACTATGATATGTATATGAGGATGCAGCTCACGTCTTCTGCTGTGGGTATGTAAAACACTCGTAAACCCTATTGTCCCTAACTTATTACGTCGTGCAAAATCTTTTAAGATTGACGCGCTGACACTAAACATTATTTGATATAGGGCTTTAGGTCGCTTGCGAGCTAACGCTCTTAACTCATAGGGCAAGGTAAAGGTTGTCATGTAATATTGCACAGGTAAGCGTTTTTGTTTTTGTCTTTCAAGCCACGTTGACGTTGTGCTTTGCTGACATTGTGGGCAGTTTCTATGACCACAAGAAAGCGCTTGGCTCTCATGATGCTCACAAGCTGAGCATGCCCATAATGATTGACCTTGTTGCCCCGTTTTACATGACAGCATGGCAAAAATCGCTTGGCGCATATCATGTGATAGTTGACGGCTATACTGAGTTTCAAGGGCTTGATGATGTTGACGTAGTAACGCGATAAAGGTGCTCATTTTACCGACCATGTAATGGTCAATTTATCTGTTAATTGATTTACCGCGCGTGACATATCACGTTGTTTAACTTTCGTGAGTTGTGTGTAGCGTGCCGTGGTGTTGAGACTTGCGTGTCCCAATAGATGCTGTAAAGAGCGTAAATCAAGCCCCTGTTCAAGCAGGTGCGTAGCATAACAATGACGCAGCGAATGTGGGCTAATGAGTTTTTTAATGTGGCAGTCTTGAAGCACACGTTTTAACGCTTTTTGAACACTGCCTTTATCCATAGGCGTATTCGTTTTTGTATGAGTTCCAGGAAAAATCAAACGCTCGTGGCGGTGAGTTTTCCAATAATCCCTTAGCGCTAAGAGGGTGAGCTCAGGCAGAGGTACCATGCGGTCTTTTCCTCCTTTGCCATCACGAACATGTACCAACATGGTCGATTTATCAATATCGTGTATGGTTAAATTAAGGCCTTCGCTTAAGCGTAACCCCATACTGTAAAGGGTCATAAAAAACACTTGGTAGCGAAGTTGCTTGGTTTGATTAATCACATCATCCACTTGCTTGGGTGTTAAAATATCGGGGATGCGTTTTACTTGAGGAGGCTTGACGATAGAAAGCCACTCCCATTGTTTATTGAGCGTATAGCGGTAAAAGAATTGCAAACCGTTACGGTCAAGTTTAATGGTACTCCAAGAATGGGTTTGAATGAGGTTGTTGAAATACAGCTTTAAGTCAGCCGTTGTTAACGTATCAGGTGACTTATCAAAAAAGGCTGTTATACGGCGTACAGCACGGGCATAAGCATCAATAGTTGAAGGACGTTTACCTTGCAGTCTTAAGTTGATAAGATGTTGTTCATAAAGAAAATTATAGTGTTGCTCTTGTGATGTATTCATGAGGTTATACTCCAATAACACACCGTCACAATGACGATGTTATTATTGAGTATGGAAGGTAGTTTCAAAGCTACTCTGCCGCAGAGCGGCTTCGTTCAACAAGCTGTTAAAGCGGGACAATTACAGTTGCTCGGTTTCGCTTCGCTACACATTTTAGCAAACAATTTTTTAGCCCCTTAACAGGGCGTTTTATGTTTATTAATCGGCTCGGCGCATTGCAACCTTGTAAACATTTCCTTTATCTCTTTTCCCAACTGATATTACGGTAACAGTAATTATCTCATCGTTTACTTCGTAGACTAAACGATAACCTGCTTGTTTTAACTTAATTTTGTATAATTCATTAGCCCCAGATAACTTCGCACTTTGAATGTGTGGGTTTTCTATAACTTCAGCTAATTTCTTTTTAAATTGTGTTTGGACAGTTGCTCCAAGCTTTTTCCATTCCTTTAGAGCTGACTTTTTAAATTCAAGCTCATAGGTCATTTAAACTAACCTTGATTGTTGTTTCATTTCTTCTGCTTTCGGCGATTGCCAATAACTCTAAATCTTCAACATGATCCATTAAAAATTCATAAGTCTTTGCTGGTACGCAATAAAAAGCAGGTTCATTTCTATTTAATACAGCAATAGGCTCTCCATTTGCACTTAGTGCTACTTTCATTGGGTTAGCTTTTAATTCACTAATACTTGCTGCTGCTTCGGTTAGTATTCTAGTTGTCATACATTACTCAGTACTGTAAAGTGGTCTTTAATTAGGTCTATTGTAGTCTCATAAACATAACAAGTCACTCAAAAGGGCAAATAACAGTTGGTTTTTGCTCCTTCGTCGCTTATTTTAACCAATTATTATTTGCCTCTTAGTGAGGCGATATGCCGCAAGGAAGAAATATGAGAATAACGGGTAATTCGGTTCAACAACGAAAAAAGTGTTTAGCTCACTTAGTGGTTGAGCACTTAATAGGCTTAGGGGAAGTTGCTGAGGTCGTTGAAAATGAAACTAATTCAGAGGGACATAAGGATCAGGTTGTCATAAAGAGTAGTCTTGGAATTATTCATGTAACCGCAACTGAGTCAATAGACCCAAATGCAACAATACCTATTGCAAACTATAAAGACCATAACCAAAATTTTCTTGCTGGAAAGGATTTTGTTGTTTTCGGCTGGAACACCAAAGATAAACGTACCATGTTAATATTTGTTAAAGCCACTAACTTACTTGGATTAATTAGTGTAAGTAAACCCCAAATAGTTAAATTGAAAACTAAAGAATACAGTGTCGCAATTACAGCATAAGTTGCTTAAACGGACAAAAAAAATAGCTGGCTGTGCTCGTTCCTCGCTATTATAGCTAGCTATTTTTAGCCGCTTAGCAAAGCGTTATATTTTTCTTAGAGTGCGGAGTTAATATCCATACTTTTATGCAATATTCGCACTATAAAGATCTGGTTGTTTTTATATTCTTTGTAATAAATCACATGGCTAGCTTGTGGGTATTTGCTGTAACCTTCTCTAATATAATCACAGTTAATACCTAGCTCGGCTTCATCAGCTAATAAATGAAACGTATTGTCTAAAATTTTTAGATAATCATTCCGCTGAGAAAGTCCCCATGTTATTTGAGTATATTTGGCTATTTTAATTAAGTCTGTTATAGCTTTTGAGGATAATACAAACTTCTTCATTAATGGTTATCTTTATCTAGTTCGACCAATAAGCTTTCATAGTTGTATTCTGCAACACCGCTCTGTTCGCCTTGAATTAGCATATTGCGTAAATTCAAACGCTTAGCTTCTTGATCTTCTAAAGCTCTTAATCCAGCTCTAACAATTTCACTGGCTGAGCCATAACGACCAGTTTTAAGTTGTTGGTTTATAAACTGATCAAAATGATCACCTAGTGTAACACTTGTATTTTTAGCCATAATTTAAAATCTTGTTAGTACCCATATATAATATATTATGGTATTAAGAGTGTAAGAAGTCACTCAAAAGGGCAAATAACAGTTGGTTTTTGCTCCTGCGTCGCTTATTTTAGACCACTTGTTATTTGGGCGTAAGATATTTTCACTAATAAAGGAGTATTTTGTGGGACAAGAATTTCAGAATCAATTTTGTTATGTATCTACACCGGAACACCAAGGTACATTTTTTGGAAAGTATATTTATATATATGCAGATAAGGGGCAGTTGTCACTTACAAGTGATGGCTTAGAATACGTTGGTGAAAAATCAAATTATCGTATTACTCGTAGCTCAATAAGGAATATCGAACTATCTCAATACTCTCGTGTTGCAAAACCTTTTAAATTGAATTTTATTAAAATTACTTATGTGGTTAATTCAATCGAAAATACAATTTTTCTCACCCCAACCAGCTCAAGCTTCACTCCTATTTATAAAACAAATCTGTTAGTAGGTAATTGGTTATCTAAGTTAATGGAAAACATGCCTGCCGAGCAAAACACCTAACTGCTGGCAACGCTTCGCTACACAATTTTAGTCAACAATACTTAGCTTTTTATTATGGAGTTGGTACACAATGAAACACCCTTGGTATTGGTCAAAATTTCAACATGATTTGTGGTTTAAGCAAAGAGAAGGCGGAGAGTTAGCTTTTTGGAAAACACATGTGCTTTTTTGGACGTTGTTTATGTTTGTTGTCAACGGTATATTTCCAATGATTTTTGGGGTTCCGTATGAAGCAGAAAAAACTATCGGTCACATAGTGTTTTCAATTAGTATTTGGCTAATAGCCGGTTTTTTATATGGCAAACTTTCGTGGTGTTTTGGTGAAAAGCTATACAATAAGTATTCAAATTAAATGTATCTAAGTTTATTAATTACCGTTACGGCCAAAAATGGGCCTTAACTGGCCGCGAAAAAAACGTGCGCCATTTATAAAAATCGTTAGGTAAATTTCAAGTTTTGAGTCAAATAGGATGTTTTTGAAAAAATTAATACTCGTTCTGTTGGTCGCTAACTCTTTATCTGGCTGTACATCTGGTCATTCCGTTAACACTAATAACTGCATCGAAGTCGCCAATAAAACTGAAAATAATGGCGCTAAATCGGGTGATGATTTATTTAAGGAATGTTTGGATAAGCAGTATCAAAAAAACGATGCTAAAAAAGGCTTTTGGGAAAATTCTCTTGAAGCGCTATTGTTTTTTGTTTTGGATATGACAACATCATAATATGGTGTAAATTTACCTAACAACTTCAAACGGAAAAATACAGTTGGCTGTTTTCACTCTGTTCAATATTTTAGCCAACGTATGTCCCGCTTATGTAAGTGTTAGCACTACTGGAGATCGTCACTTGAATCTGAGTAAAGTATTCATAATTTTATTGTCAGCATTTTCTTTAAATGTTATCGCTTCGACTCAAGAAGAAATTAAACATCTTTTAAGCTTTGTAGCATCTACTGAATGTAAGTATGAGCGCAATGGCACTATGCATAATGGTAAAGAAGCTGTAGAGCATATAAACAAGAAGTATGCATATTACGCCGAAGATATCGAATCAACAGAAGACTTTATAAAGTATTCTGCGACTAAGAGTAAAATGTCGGGTAAATATTATAAAATTCATTGCAGCAGTAACGCTCCATTGAAAAGTCAGGATTGGTTGTTAAACGAATTAAGGGTTTACAGGCAAGCACAAAAGTAGTGTTAAGCTGTTCAAACGGGACAAAAAACAGTTGGTTTTGCTCCTGCGTCGCTTATTTTAACCAATAGTTTTTATCTCATTATGATGCTCGTTAAGTGCCAAAAGGATTTACGTTATGCCGACAAATTTAAAGTTAAACTATGTAGAATTACCCGCCAAAAATATTCCCGAAACAAAAAAGTTCTTCGAGGACGCATTTGGTTGGAGCTTTACTGACTTCGGTCCCGATTATACTGCTTTTACTGATGAAGGATTAGATGGTGGTTTCTACAAATCGGATTTGTCTTCGCTAGTTTCAAATGGCTCTGCCTTGCTTGTATTATTAACTGAGGACTTGGAGCAAGCTCAAGCTACTGTAGAATCATTTGGTGGTAAAATTTCGACTCCAATTTTCTCATTTCCTGGAGGGAGTCGATTTCACTTTATCGAGCCTAGTGGTAATGAATTTGCAGTTTGGTGTTTATCTGGCACATAAGAATTTAAAGCGGGTCTGCTAACAGTTTGTTCGGTTTAGCTTCGCTTCACAATATTAGCAAACTATTATCAGTCCCTTAAAGGGGCGTTTGCACTCAATGAGAGCCTAGTATGTCATCTGTACCTGAAAAAGATTGGAAACTATTCCGAAAGCTACTAAGTGATTTAACGGCCAAAGCTTGTGAATTAATATTTGTTAAAGTTGATGAGCTAGCTAAAAATAGAAAAGGGGCTGAGCATAAGTCTTACTTAGATCTATATGGCTTAATTCAAGACGAAGATGCAAAAATTGCTGAGATGTTCAATAATCCAACTCGTAATAATGCATTGTTGAAATTAGTTGCATTAAAAAGTTATGGTGTTTTTACTGTAGAGCAATTTCAAATGTTCAGCCAAGAAATGACCTGGTCAACTAAATTCAGACACCCCAGTTAAGTTCGTTAAGCTACCTTTTTCAATTCTCTTTCTTTGCCTTCATACACATTTGGACTTTGGTAGCCCAGATATGAGTGCAATCGGTTGCTGTTGTACCACATCGTTATGTAGTTCATCACATCTTGTTGAGCGTCATAACGGGTTTGATAGTTACGCCAATGTACGCGCTCTTGTTTTAAGCTACCAAAGAAGCTCTCTGCTACCGCATTATCCCAGCAGCAACCTTTCTTACTCATGCTGCCCACAAAGCCATGTAACCTGAGTATTCGCCTATATTGATGACTCGCATATTGAACGCCTTGATCTGAATGTACTATCAATCCTGCCTTAGGTTTTCGTTGCCACATTGCCATCGTGAGCGCATCACAAACAAGTTGAGCTTTCATCCGTGTGCCCATGCTCCAACCAACAACTTTACGCGAGTATAGGTCGATTACTATCGCCAAATATAGCCAGCCTTCTGAAGTCCAGATGTAGGTAATATCTTGCACCCACGCTTGATCAGGTTGTTGAACATCAAAGTTTTGCTCAAGTTCGTTCGCATAAATGGGCTTGTTGTGTTCGCTATTTGTCGTTGCTTTATATTTTTTCTTATAACGCACCCAAACATTCGCCTCTTTCATTAACTGCGCTGTTTTTCTGCGGCTAACAGGGTAACTAAGTGCATTTAAGGATTTTTGAATACGTCTTGCGCCATAAGTATTGTCGCTAAACTTAGCGATGTCTTTTACCCATTCCAACATCTCTTGATGCGTTGTATCAATGGGCTTTTGAGCCTTTCTTTTTTGATAACTATAATAGTTGTTACTTCTTACACCCAATACGCGACACATCAGTATCACGGGCCAGATCTTCTTATGTTGGGCAACAAACGAATATATTACTTCGTTTCCTTTGCAAAGAAGACCGTCGCTTTTTTTAATATTTCACGCTCCATTTCTAGGCGCTTGACTTGGGCTTTAAGTTTACGGATTTCATCTTGCTCTGGCGTAAGCTTTCCATTTCCTCTAAAAGCATGACCATCATCATTTTCAGCTTCTTTGATCCATCGGCCAAGCACTTGCGCACTGACGTCTAGATTTCTAGCAGCTTCAGCTACAGGATAGTTTTGATCCCTAACGAGGGTGATTGCATCTAGTTTGAATTCTTTTGAATAAGTTTTACGGTTTTTCATTTATATCTCCAGTTAAGTCAATTATGTCTTAACTGAGGTAGTCGAATCAATTAGACCACGTCAAAACACAAGATAGAGTTGATAGTATCCTTGAGTTGAGATGCTAACAAGCGTTTGAACAAGGAAAATAAAAGTTGGTTTTTACTCATTCGTCGCTTATTTTAACCAACCATTATTTACGCTTAGCAACGTGTTATGTTTTTTAACAAAGACTTGTAGTTCTAAAATTTGTATTTTAAAGCTTCAGCTAAAGTTGTTGTTATTACCTATAATTTTATATCGCCTTTACGCTGGGCATGCATAGATTTTTCAAGTTTACTTTCATAAAGTTTGTCCAATTTTTTAATTGGTTTTTTCTTAAGTATTGAAAATATATTCATTAACCTATAATTTAACGCCTAAGTTTATACGTTACGTAATGTGTTTTGATTTTAAATAAATACTAAGAAAAAATGAGCAAGCTAAATGAAAAAATTATCATGGTTAATATTTACCGTTTTACTCTCCTCCTGCACATCTCAACCTCATGCAAAGACTAATGCCCCTTTTGATGGTATTAAATTTGATAACATTGAACCCTTTGAAGATAAAAGTATAGTTGATTTGCTCAAGTGGAAAATGGGTAGTATGAGTGAATCTACTCCTTGGCCAGATGAAATTGACTCTAAGCAGTTTAAACCTGCTAGCCAAAGATCTGTAAAGCCAATTATTACTGTCATCAACCATGCATCAGTTCTTATTCAGGTTGATAATTTAAACATATTAACAGATCCTCAATATTCTCTCAGAGCTTCACCTGTTCAATTTGCTGGACCCAAGAGAGTCGTTAAACCTGGTATTGCCTTTGATGATCTGCCTCCAATTGATATTGTTCTTATTTCTCATAATCATTATGACCACCTAGATCTTGATACGCTCAAGCGCTTAAATGACAGGGATGCTCCCAAAGTCTTTGCAGGGTTGAAAACGAAGTCATTTTTAGAAGATAACGGAATTAATGCCGCTGTCGATCTGGATTGGTGGCAAAGTATTACAACTAATAAAACTAAGATTACTTTTGTTCCCTCACAGCACTGGTCGGCAAGAGGCCTATTCGATAAAAGAGAAATGCTTTGGGGTGGGTTTTATATTGAAAATGCTTATAAGATCTACTTTGCCGGAGACACAGGATACGGGAAGTTCTTTAAAAGCATTAAAGAGAAGCTAGGGGCACCGGATCTTTCTTTGATTCCAATTGGTGCTTATGAGCCTAGATGGTTCATGAAAGATGCCCATCTTAATCCAAAGGATTCTCTACAAGCATTTAAAGACCTAGAGAGTAAAAAGATGATCGGGATTCACTTTGGGACTTTTAAGTTAACTGATGAGGGATATAATGATCCAATTGAGACGCTTCAAGAAGAAATTAAGAAATTAAACATGGATCCTCTAAAAGTCATTATTCCTACTTTTGGAAAGCCTTATTTAATCTAGGTTTTATTATAGTCAGGCCACTATTGATAGTGCTTATAAGTTTTGAGGCTAAAAAGGTAAGGCATTTAAACTGAAAAATGACAGTTGGCTTTTGCTCCTTTGTCACTCATTTTAGCTAACAATTTTTAGCCCCTAACGAGGCGTTGTATGTTTTTGATATTGTGAGTTATCTAATGAATTTAAGTGTTAAACAAAAATTTGAAACCTATCCAGAAAATGTTGCTGTTTTACTCAGCAATATACGTGACCTAATTCTGAGTGTGGCTAAACAAGATGGCATATCTGATTTAACGGAAACCTTAAAATGGGGTGAGCCTAGTTATGTTTCAAAGAGTGGTAGTACAGTTAGATTTGATTGGAAAGCGAAATACCCAGAGCAACACTGCATTTACTTTAATTGTAAAACATCTCTAGTTGAGACTTTTAAAGAAGTTTATGGTGATATCTTTAAATATGACGGTAATCGTGCAATCATTTTAAATATTGAGCAAGAAATTCCCAAAGAGTTAGCGCATTGTATTTCTATGTCTTTACGCTACAAACATATTAAGCACTTAGTTTTACTTGGTGCTTAAAACATAAAACATAAAACATTTAACAAAAAATTCAAACGTAAAAATAGAGTTGGCTATTTCACAGTGCCCACATTATAGCCAATTACATTTTCCGCTTAAATAGGCGATATCTTACAGTGAAACGAGGTTTACATGAGGTTACTATTAATATTATCGATGTTTGCATCATCAGTATTCGCATCAAAAGTTGATATAGATACTTATTCAATTTCTTTAGAATATGCTCAGGTTACAAACGTTATAGCTACTGAAAAATCAAGCGGTAGTTGGTGTTTTGGTACTTCAGTTCGACACAATGACCAAGGCTGGGAGCATTACGCAGATGGCTGGGAAGTTATAGATTTAGAGGGTAATCAACTTGGATACCGTCAACTTGCTCACCCTCACGATAATGAGCAACCATTTACACGTAGTCAGTGTGATATCAAAATTCCAGCAGAAATATCTAAGGTAATAGTACGTGCCAAATGTAATAAACATGGTTTTGGTGGTAAGCCGTTTATTTTAGACCTAAAAGCTAATTAAGGTCGTGGTATATTCGGTTGGACGTGTCTATTGAGCATTTTTATACTAAAAAGTTAATACATGCGTCCACATAAGTTGGCTACGTTTCGCTTTGCTACACTATTTTAGCCAACCATTACTTAGCCTGTAAATTGGGCGTGATAAAGAAAATATTTACTCAGGAGTATTATCCCAGATGGAATTAAAAATAAATGTTATCGATGCTTTTACTGATGCTACTTTTAAAGGCAACCCTGCCGCTGTAATTATAACTGAAAATTGGCTCTCAGTTGAGCTTATGCAATCAATTGCTGTTGAAAATAACCTTTCAGAAACTGCATTTGTTAAAAAAATAGATAGTCAACATTATGAAATACGCTGGTTTTCACCAATAACCGAAATTGAGTTTTGCGGGCATGCAACATTAGCTGCATCATTCGTTATTTTTGCTAAAAGTAATCATTTAAAATCAATTGATTTTTTCGCTAAAGCCGTTGGAAATTTATCAGTTACAGAAATGGATAATGGTTATATTCAAATGAGTTTTCCTAATAGGCAACCTAAAGTCGTTGACGATATCCCATTAGCTTTATTAAACGGATTATCAATTAAACCTGTGGAAGTATTGTTAAATGACCAAGCGTATTTTGTTGTCTATGAACAAGAAGCCGATGTAAAAAATGTAATGCCTGATATTGAATTACTAAAACAGCTTGCACCTTTTGATATTGTGGTAACTGCTAAGTCGAGTGAGTATGACTTTATTTCTCGTTATTTTTGGCCTGCTAATGGTGGATACGAAGATCCTGTCACGGGATCTATTCATAGCGGCTTAGCTCCATATTGGGCTAGTAAATTAAATAAATCCGAACTCATTGCATATCAAGCTTCTAAACGCGGCGGTAAATTAATATGTAGTATTAAAGGGAATAAAGTTTATATCTCAGGTAAAGCTGTTCAATATCTAGAAGGTAAAATTACAGTTTAGACCTTTTGCTTTATAAGAATATAAGCAAAAGGTCTAAAGTAAGTGTATGGGGGAAAGCGTCTAGCCTTGCTTAATATTCCAAGGCAACAGGTGCTCTAGGCTCTCTGGGTTATATCCTCCCCCTCAAAGCAATACTAAATTCTTCTACGCATCATAAGTGCCATACCAGCTAAACTTAAACCAAAAATTCCAATTGTAGACGGTTCTGCCACAGTTACAGAAGAAGGAGTATATTCAAATTCAGCGACTACTCTCCCCCAAGCCGCGTTTGAGAAGCTGTTTGAGAACGAGCCTAAACCTCCTTGCTGAGGATTAATTTGGTTCCTCAGTTCAGTTCTAGCAAATGTAGAAAACATAAAGTCGATAGGGTTACTGCCTAAAAACGCGCTAATGTCGGTGTTAGTCAACATTGAGCTAATTTCACCCGTTGTGATATCGTATTCAAATGTGTCGCCAGTTTGCATAGTAAATAAACCTGAAGCAGCACTTTGTGCCTCAATTAAGGCATAAAAACTGTTTGCTGAAGCAAAAGTAAAATCATCAGCAACGCTACTTTGCACCATCCAGTCATCAGTCAAAAATATACCTACGTCTGTGCGGCCATCCGCCACACTATTATTGGTAGAAGAGCCTTGGCTAGTAATTTGGCTGTACACCATTAATGATACGCCAGTCAAAGTACCTAAACTGATATCGAATGTGTTTATGGTTAAAATTTGGGTTAAAGGAGATAATTCAGCGATATCAGTTGAACTTCCTTGCGTACCGAATGAAACATCTTGCGTGATTAATTCTGCTTGCACACTGAAACTTAAAACAGCAACAGCAACAGCAACAGCACTTACCATTTTTTTGTTAAACATTTTTGCTTCCTTAAATGGTTGCATTTTGAAATTAGATATTTTATTAGTCCAGAGCTTGCTAAAAATTATAGCAGCGATTGAATGGGTTCGCGTAGAAAATCTCAAGGGTGATGTTAACACCAATTTTTTAAGGATTAACTGGAGGATTAATTGGACATCCAGATTAACTGAGACGCAGTTCACATGACGCTTACATAAAAACAAACAAAGCCACTTTGTTCGCCTATGCTTTTAATAGTTTTCTAATCTATGGTAGCAAGGCGGTAGCTGTATAAAAAGTTTTGCACTTACAACTTCTTACAAGTTCATATTTGCTTATAAATACAACTAAGCATAAATTTAATACAATATATTATCTTTTTTACTAAGAGGGACTTATGAAAGTATTCCACAAATGGATAATTCTGGCAGCACTATTGTTTTTAGCTCTTGCATCATACAGTTATGGGTTTTCAAACGGTGTATTTGCATTTGTTGCTTTGGGTATTATTTTTGAGCTAGCATTTTGGCTTAAAATTTTTGGTAAAACGCAACGTTCGAGTAAAACAATTAATTAATCTATCGGCTGCAAAATACTGCTAAGGTGTTAATCAAACGAAAAAATAACAGTTGGTTATCGATTATCGCCTACTTTTATTTTAAACTTATTGAGGCGTTATAACCCTTTGGAGTTTACTTTAAAATGGATATGCATGAAAAATATAGTGATGAAGCTAGAATACAGCTTAACTTTTTTTCTTTTATGGTTATTGCTATTTGGATTTGTTTTGGGGTTGGTATCGCCTTTTCAATAGCTTTTAATTTTATGATAACTACTACGGCTATAGATGAAGAAACTGCGAACACAATGTTCTGGTTTTCATCATTAATGTATGGGTTTTTGGGGTTTATATTTTCTTTAATTGGCGCTGCATTAATCTACCCAGTATACAAGTTCTGGTGCGATAAAATGCGAGGTCAAAGGGTTAAGGGTAAATTTGCATTAATTCAACGCGGGTCTTAAAAAACCGTTATAACAGGACAAAATTTATCTGGCTGTTTACGTTCCTAAACATTATTTTCAGCTATATTTTGCATCTCAAGCGGACGTTATAAGCATCCTAAAAACTTAGCATGGAGGCTAATATGATATTAAGAATCCTATCAGCACTTTTATCAATCAGTATGTTAGTAGTTTTTATATGGACTTTGTTAGTCGAAAATCAGCAGATACAATATCTTCAATTAATAGGGTTTATACTCTTTGCTATTTACGCTTATGGCGGCAATAATGAATTTAATCGTTTTAAAATATTTAAGTTCTTTAATCAAAAAGTAAATAAATAGTATTAATCTGCTTTCGTGCATATAACAAAGCATTGAAAGGAAAAAATAGTGACTGTTTCACTCTGTTCACAACTTTAACTAACAATTACTTACCCCTTAGTGAGGCGGAAAGTATTATTAGGAGTATAGACGTAAATGGATTCACCAGAGTTAGCCATTATATTACTAAATCTAATTATAGTTTTAGTCGCGTACCTTTCTATATATCCCAAGTTAGCGGGGAATAATTTTAATAAGATTTCATTTTATGACATATTTGCTTCAGGCTTTGCTTTGTTGGTTGTAGGTCTGAATTATTGGGGGAGTGGGTATGAATTTAATTTGTTGATTTTTAACACAAATTGGTTTTGGTTTACGCTTATTATTTATGGATTAATAGAAATACCTATCATGGTTTGGTACTTTAAAAAGCAAAAGGTTAAGGTGTAAATAAAACTGATTAGGCGATTAAGAGGGACGATTTACTGTTGGCTGTTTTCATTCCATTCAACATTATAGCCATCGATAAACCTCTTCTTGGCAGGGGGTAGCTTTCATCTTATTCTAGTGTAGATTAATTTTTTCATTCTCTTTGTAATAAAAGTAATAAAACAACTAGGACACCCATTATTAATTGAAAATTAGCCAGCTAGCGTTAATGAAATAGTATGATAAATGAGCTGCTCTGGAGTTCGATAGCTTTAAATCTCAAGGATGAAGATTTGTTTAAACTACTAGAGAATACCAACCAACCTCTTAAATATTATATATTTAAAATCTATTTATTAGTGATCTGTATAGGGCTTCCTCTTGCTATTTTTCTGGGATTCTTATTCCCAAATGCTGCGGTACCTGATTTTGAACTAGGAACGGAAGTATTTGTAGGTGCCGTACTTATATCGCCAATATTAGAAACTATTTTAATGATCCCCGTTATTTACTTACTCAGGAAAACCACCACTAATATAGTGGTGGTTTCAATACTTAGTGCTCTGATTTGGGGAGGAGTGCATTCCATGCAAGTTCCCTTGTGGGGAGTAGGTGTTTTTACTCTTTTTTTCATGATGTCTATGGCATACCAATATTGGGATGCTCATTCAAGAGGGCATGCGCTGTTTGTCGTTACCATAATTCATGCGCTAAATAATGCTACTTTTTTTCTATTAGGATTACTTGAAAGCTAAATGGTTACTTAAAAAGCTTCGTCATCGAAGCCTCATAAATCACTAAGGAGTTTGATAGCATGGATTCACTTGTCATCGACATTTTCTTTTTCGGGCTGGCATTGATTCCGTTAATTTTAAATTTTTCTTCGCTTGCTGTAGATGTGTTAATAAAATCATATTGCAAAACAATAAGTAAAAATAAAAATTATATCGTTGTTGTACCAATTGCCATTTATTTAATTTATGAAATGTCATTAAAAACAAATTTGGCAGCTCAAATAGGTTTAATTAGAGGATTGGTTCTATTTTTTTATATCTATTCTTGCGGTATCGCTTTTTTGGTTAATCAAGCCTGTAAAATAAGTTACAAAGAGAGTTAAAATAGTAAATAAATCAAATGGGACAGACAGCTACTTGACTAGGAGCTGACTAGGACACGCACTGTTACTTCTGTATTTTATTACTTTTAATGAGTTGCTCTATCACCCCAAATATCTTCTAAACGGCTATCTCGTCCGCAGCGCCAACGATAGGTGTTGTAGCGTATTGGATTATTTTTATAATAGTCTTGATGGTAGCTCTCATCACCCTTTATAGGATAAAACGTACTGGTGTTTAATATAGGCGTAACAACTGTTTGATTGGGAAACTCAGCTATGACAGCTGCTTTTGTTTTTTCAGCCAGTTTACGTTCTTGATCGTTTGCAACAAAAATGGCACTTAGGTAGCTTGGACCTTTATCGCAAAATTGGCCTTTGGCATCAAAAGGGTCAATGTTCACCCAGTAATGATCGAGTATGCCTTGGTAGCTCACGATTTTCGGGTCGTAAGTTATTTCAACCGCCTCATAATGGCCGCGATGATCACCGTTATAGGTTGGGTTTTCAATTTTTCCACCAGTAAAACCTGATACAACAGCAGTGACGCCTGGAAGCTTTTCAAAGTCAGATTCCATACACCAAAAACAACCGCCAGCTAAGATGGCTTTTTCAGTGACTTCTGCATAGCCAAGCGATGCATAAAATAGTGCAGATGTTGTTAAAACTAATCTTAATGTTTTTTTCATAAGAATCTCGTATCTAAATGATGTTGTATAAAAATTTATGTAGGCATACCTAATAGACCCGCTATAAGAGAAAGGTATTTCATTTTTTGTTTAAGGGGGGATTTTGGTTTTTTTGATAAAAGAAATAATAAAAATAATGAGGACATCCACATCAAAATAATTAGCAAAATAATTAGGACACCCATGCAGAAGTGTATGGTTTTTTATTGAAGTATGAAGAATTAGCATACAGAGTGGCTAATTCTTCACAATTTATAATAAAAGCAGGCTCAAAATTAACTTGGGTTGCATTGTAAGAAATTTAGTTATTACTTGTTGACTTTATATCATCTAAAACTGGTGTGACAGGTAGGGGTACTTTCATTATTTTACTCGTAATAACACCTGAGACCATTGCACCTGAGACATTTAAAGTCGTGCGTGCCATATCAATTAAAGGCTCTATTGAAATTAGCAGGGCGACTATTTCTATAGGCAGTCCCATAGTAGGTAGTACGACGAGTGCAGCAAAAGTAGCACCGCCACCCACACCTGCAATACCAAAAGAGCTGATCACAATAATACCCACCAAAGGTATTATGAACTCGATTGTCATTGGATCAATACCAACACTTGGAGCAACCATCATTGCAAGCATGGCGGGATAAATTCCGGCACAGCCATTTTGACCGATAGTAGCACCAAAAGATGCTGATAAATTAGCTATGGCTGGCGGTACTTTAAGTTGATTAACTTGTACGTCAATATTCATTGGGATTGAAGCGGCTGAGCTGCGTGAAGTAAATGCAAAAGTCATGACCGGCCAAATTTTGGTAAAGTATTCTTTTGGATTAACCCCCACTAAGCTCAATAATAAGCCGTGCACAATAAACATTATTAATATTGCAACGTAAGAGGCGACAATAAACGATAGTAAATTAAGAATATCGTTACCACTTGAGTTTGCGACCACATTCGCCATTAGTCCTGCTACACCATAAGGAGTTAGGGCTATTACCATTTTGACCAAATTCATTACCGTGGCTTGTAAGGCATTTACACCCGTACGAATAGGGGATGCAAGTTCGCTGCGATCAAGCATTACCTTACGTGCAGCTATGCCGACTAATACACCAAAAATAACCACCGCAATAATGGAAGTTGAGCGTTCATTACTTAAGTCGGCAAATGGATTTTCAGGAATAAAACTTAGCAACATTTGTGGTACTGTCCAATCGGCAACAGTAGCAGCTTTGTTTTGTATGGTGGTCATTTCTGCCGTTTCGCGCGTACCGGCCACTAGGCTGGCTATGTTCAAATCAAAACCATAGGTTACAGCAATACCAACCAGTGCTGATATGGCGGTAGTGAACAGCAAAATAGAAATACTGACAAAGGAAATTTTACCCAACGAACCTTGGTCTTCAAGTTTGACTACTGCAGCAATCATAAACACCAGTACTAAGGGCATAATAACCATTTTCAACAGCCCAACATAGCCTTTACCCACTACGGAAACCCAGCTTAAAACGTCTTGGGTGGTTTGTGGTTGTTCTGCGAATAAAAACTGTAATGCTAAACCGAATACACTACCAACTATTAGACCAAATAGAACAGTGCGTGATAAGGTTTTACTTTTTTTTGAAAAAAGATAGATAGAGAAAAGTAAGCCAGAAAATAAGGCTAGCATCAATAATACAGTGAACGACATAGTACCTTCTTTAGGAGCTGTGATTTAGCGCGGCACTTTAACGCATAGTTCTAAATTAATAAAGAATGCTTGTGCTATGAGTTAGACGAAATTGATATGCTCTTATTACGTTTAATTACTTAGGTATCTATAGCAACTTAATTGAAAAGTATCAATCTCTCTACTAGGATTGATTAACGAGTCAAAGTAAAAGGATTTTATTAATGACTACTGCCAGAAAACAACTTATTAGTTTAGTTGATACAGCATATTATCACTGTATTTCACGCTGTGTTCGCCGTGCCTACCTTTGTGGTGAAGATAAACTCACTGGCAAAAGTTTTGAAC
Source organism: Colwellia sp. PAMC 21821 (assembly GCF_002077175.1). Classification (NCBI taxonomy): domain Bacteria; kingdom Pseudomonadati; phylum Pseudomonadota; class Gammaproteobacteria; order Alteromonadales; family Colwelliaceae; genus Colwellia; species Colwellia sp. PAMC 21821. The sequence continues at coordinate 4,821,898 of NZ_CP014943.1, read as the reverse complement.
ACCGCCGTGGTTGGGTTGAAGATAAACTGCTTGCATTAAGCCAGGTGTTTGCCATTGATATTTGTGCATACGCCATTATGAGTAATCACACTCACTTAGTACTTTTTATTGATGAGGCTAATGCTAAAGCGTGGTCAAGTGAAGAAGTATTAAAACGTTGGCACCAACTCTTTAAAGGTACATTGTTAACACAACAATTTTGCCGTGGTGATCCCATTTCTGACGCCTTAAAGTCAACGTTAAACGATACTGTTGAATGTTATCGCAGTCGGTTAATGGACATTAGTTGGTTTATGCGTTTACTCAACGAGCGTATCGCCAGAAAAGCGAATCAAGAAGATAATTGTACCGGACGGTTTTGGGAAGGGCGTTTTAAATCACAAGCCTTGCTTGATGAACCAGCGCTTGCGGCCTGTATGGCTTATGTTGATTTAAACCCTGTTAGGGCAGGTGTTGCCAATACGCCAGAAAGCTCAGCCTATACCAGTGTGAAAGCGCGCGTTATTCAAGCTAAAGTGGGTAAGCAGCCGACACATCTATTGCCCTTTGTGGGTAACCCTAAAAGCAACATGCCTAAAGGTTTACCGTTTGAGTTAATAGACTACCTCAAATTAGTCGAATTGACAGGTCGCTGTATGCGAGAAGATAAACTAGGATATATAACCGATAACCAACCCGAGCTACTGCAACGTTTAAACATCTGCTCAGAAAATTGGTTAACGCTAACAAAAGGCTTTAGAAAGTTATTTCATGGGGCGGTAGGTCATACAACTGCCTTGACCGTTTATTATCAGCACCATGGAGTTAAACGAAGACAAAACCTCAAGTGCTGTGAGAAACTATTAGCTTAAACTATTTAATTTAACGAAAGTTGATAACTACAATCCCTCAATCGTCCCGAGTTGGGTCTCATCTCTATGGCCAAAAAACAGTAAAACGCTTAAATTGACATTTAATTTAATGGTTGAATGATTTTTACCAATCTACAATTAGCCACGTTATCCATTTTGATTAACTAATACTGATTTTTATGCTACTTATTGACCTGAATTTTAAATGGGTGTCCGAGTTGTTTTATTAAACAGTAAATTTAGTTAGGATGGATGTCCTAGTTGTTTAGATGGATGTCCGAGTTGTTTTTTACGAGTTGTTTAGGAGAACGTCGAAATTGAACCAATTAACAGAAAAACTTATAGAATGTCCATATTGTGCTGAGACGATTAATGTTCTTATTGACTCATCGGACATAGAGCAACAGTATATTGAAGATTGCCAAGTCTGTTGTAAACCCATAAATTTCGTGGTCTCTGAAAGTGCTGATGGCGAGCTAACCGTGAATGTTTATAGCGAAGATGATACGTTCTGAATAACCAATATCAGCAAAATATGATGGCCAGGAAATCTGATTAATTTAAGTAACTTATGCATTAAAAGTTACACCTTTTTAGCGCTAGTTTTAGTGCTGTTGCTTCTAATTGTTGCTCTATATTTTCTCTATTCTTCCTTGTTCTACCTTCGTTTATTTGTCAAAAACTAATAACATATATAGCTAAACACGTAGCTATATATTAAGTTATTAACAGTCATTAATTGATTGTATATTTTCGAAAATACATTACTTCATTTTCAATGTACATATCGTCACGAAGGAGAGAACGAGCATGAAACTAGAGTCAATTGCCTTACATGAAGGTTACAAGTCGGAAGAAACCACTAAAGCTGCCGCTGTTCCGATTTATCAAACCACCTCTTATACTTTTGATAATACCCAGCACGGGGCTGATTTATTTGACCTTAAAGTGCCTGGCAATATTTATACCCGCATTATGAACCCGACTACAGATGTGTTGGAAAAACGTATTGCTGCGATGGAGGGAGGGATTGGCGCACTCTGTGTTGCCTCTGGAATGGCTGCTATTACTTATGCTATTCAATGTCTTTGTGAAGTGGGGGATAATATCGTCAGCACTAGCGAGTTGTATGGCGGTACTTATAATTTTTTTGCGCATTCTCTGCCAAGACAAGGTGTTGAAGCTCGAATGATTTCCCATGATGACTTTGCAGCATTCGACAATGCGATTGACGACAAAACTAAAGCAGTATTTTGTGAGTCTATCGGCAACCCGCGGGCAATATTGTTGATATTGCACGATTAGCCGAAATAGCACACAAACATGGTGTGCCTTTAATTGTTGATAACACCGTAGCTACGCCTTACTTATGCCGACCGTTCGAGTTAGGTGCAGATATTGTTGTACATTCTCTGACCAAATATATTGCCGGTCATGGTACGTCGATTGGTGGTGTGATTGTCGATTCAGGAAAGTTTGACTGGGTGGCAAATAAGGCTCGTTTCCCTGTTATGAATGAGCCCGATCCTTCTTATCATAATGTTGTTTACACAGAAGCCATGGGACCTGCTGCTTATATTGGCCGTTGTCGTGTTGTACCGTTAAGAAATACCGGCGCGGCATTATCGCCAATGAATGCGTTTCAAATTTTACAAGGTTTGGAAACTCTCGGTTTACGTATGGACAGACATTGTGAGAATGCTGAGAAACTTGCCGCATTTCTTCAACAACACAAAAAAGTTAAATGGGTAAATTATGCTGCTTTGCCTGATAGTCCTTATTTTGATGCTTGTAAAAAAATTACCAATGGTAAAGCCTCTGGCATTTTAAGTTTTGGTGTTGAAGGTGGCATTGAAGCTTGTGCGCGTTTTATTGATGCACTTGAAATGATCCTACGACTGGTAAATATTGGTGATGCTAAATCACTTGCTTGTCACCCTGCTTCTACAACACATAGACAGTTGAATGAACAAGAATTAGCTTCTGCAGGTGTTAGTGCAGATTTGATCCGAATTTCGGTTGGTATCGAGCATATCGACGATATTATTGCTGATGTTACCCAAGCTTTAGACAAAGCTTAAATCCACTATATTTGCCCTTGGAAGAGGGCATTTTTTTGTTTCGAAATTGTTGCTAATTACCATGTTAGTTCAAGGTAATAAATAAATACCTATCCGCTATTAACTAGATCTACAAAAAAGTCCTCAATAAAGCCTTCGATATAGTCATCAAAAGTCACCGTTTAAATATCATTATTGACCGATTCATTTTCGGTTTTTTATAATTCCATTATTCGTCATTTATCAACTTCAAATTTAGCCAACTTTTTATAATGTTCAAGGTTGTGGCATAATCTTGTTTTGAAGTGCACTACGGCCTTAATAAAGTCGTAAACGTGTATGTTTTTTCATTATTTTATATTTTCATCAGGTAGATATGACAGACAATAAACTAATTAATATTTTAAATACTTTAGATAATCATGAAGTGTTTTTTGGTCCACAGGGTTTTAAAAATGTGGCATCTGTCGCAGAGCTTAACAAAGCACAACTTGGTTTTGGTGTCAGTGAGTTAGGTCAAGCAAGTACTAATGAAGACTCAGCGACTACAGAACAAGGTAGTTGGCAAGCATCATGGCACGTTTTTGCTCGTGATACCGAATTGGGTGATCCTTATTTTGTTGATACCAATCAGCTTAGCTTGCCTGTTTACACCGGATTTTTAGGAGATAAGGGCTGGGAAGTAGAGCAAGTTGCCCTAAGTTTAGTCGGTTATGTTGCATGTATTAATTTGTTGTTCAGTCATGGTCAGCAAAACCAGGCGCAGTTTTTCCCAGACGAAAGTACTGTCACAGATGAAAGTATTTTAAAAATATTGGAGCAGCAATTGTTTGAAGCTTCTAGCTGTCAGCATTTTTGGCAGCTATTTATGCAGTGTTATCGAGATTGGCTGACTGAAGATTAGGCATTTCATAAAATGCTAAGTTCATAGCTAGCATTTTTACTTGAAATACATCGAAACTATTAATTTTAAGGCAATATTAGATGAATAACGCAGATAACTTTCAAGTTGAGCTAGTGAGCTTTCCTGATACAAAAATTGCAGTTTATGAGCACAGAGCTGCACCAAATTTGTTAGCTAATAGCATCGCTCAGTTTATCAACTGGCGAAAAGAAAACGCTTTGCCGCCGAGTAAAAGTAAAACGTTTAATATTATCTACGATGACCCGAATATAACTGCAGACACAGATTATCGCTTTGATATTGCATGTGCGATTATAGCGCCGGTTGGCGAAAATCAGCAGGGCGTTATAAGTAAAACTATTCCTGCAGGGCAATGTGCAAAGGTTCGCCTTACTGGCAGTGATGAAAAGTTAGCGGCTGTGATCAACTTTCTCTATGGTCAGTGGTTAAGCCGGTCAAGCTTTACATTAAGAGACTATCCACTCTTTTTAGAGCGAGTGTCCTTTTATCCTAGCGTTGCTCAGGAAGATGCTATTATCGATATTTATTTACCTATTCAATAAATGACTATAAAAAACGGCTGTAAAAGATGGCTATAAAAATTGCTCAATAAATAATACAAAAGGTACTTGAAACTATGAATGTAATGCTAGTTATCGCAGGTTTTCTGAGCGCGTTAGCTGCCGCTATACATTTAGGCTGTATATTCTTTGGTGCTTCATGGTATCGATTTTTTGGTGCCGGCGAGCACATGGCAATAATGGCAGAGTAAGGCAGCATGAAGCCGACAATAATAACGTCGGTTATAACCTTTATCTTGGTGCTTTGGTCATTTTATGCTTTTTCTGCCGCTGGCGTGATAACTCAACTGCCTTTTGTTCGCACTATCGTTGTGGTCATTGCTGGTATATATCTGCTGCGAGGTGTCGCGGGCTTTTATTTTATGAATAACCCACTTGGGCGAACACCTGAATTCTGGATTTGGAGCTCAAGCATTTGTTTGGTTATTGCTTTAGTACATATTTTAGGCTTAAAGCAGGTGTGGTCTACATTTGCTTAAAAACAATAGTCGCTCAAATAAACGCGGTTGAAACCTTTTCATTACCCTTTGACCAAAAGTCGATGATGCCTGTCTGTTCTTCAATATTTAGTCCTTAACAGCTGTTTTTTAACGTTATTCCCTGTAAATTTCCACTAAAAACCAGCTTTATTGGCTATATATAGCTATGTTTTATTTAGTGTTTAAGTCATAACCCTCTGATTTAACTATTTTACCTTGCTCTGCTAATGTTAATTTAAGCAAAAATTAAATTAGTGGTTGGACCAGTGGTTGGAACTGTGTATACTCGGTGGCACTTATGCAGAAATGCAAAAAAATTATTATTTAAAGTGTTAGGAGTTAGCCATGCTAAGTTATAAAGCGCCGATAGCAGACATCAAATTTTTATTTGAAGATGTATTTAATTATTACGACCATTACCAAAAGCATCCTGAATTTGAAGAAGCAACACCAGATTTGGTTGATGCTATTATGGAAGAGTGTGCAAAATTTAGTGAAAATGAACTCCTTCCTCTTAACCAAAGCGGTGATGAAGAAGGTTGTACCTTTGACAATGGTGTTGTAACAACGCCAAAGGGCTTTAAAGAAGCGTATCAAAAATTTGTTGAAGGTGGTTGGCCGAGCTTACCGCATGCTGTTGAGCACGGCGGTCAGGGCTTACCGGCATCACTTGGTATGGTCATGTCTGAAATGATGGGCACGGCAAACTGGTCTTGGGCTATGTACCCGGGGTTAAGTCACGGCGCCATGAATACTATTCATACTCACGGTACCCATGAACAAAAAGAATTATACCTAACGCGCCTGATTGAAGGCTCGTGGACCGGCACTATGTGTTTAACTGAACCACAATGTGGTACAGATTTAGGCCAAGTTAAAACTAAAGCTGAGCCAAACGGTGATGGTACATACAACCTAACAGGGACGAAAATCTTTATCTCTGCTGGTGAGCATGACTTAACTGAAAACATTATTCATATTGTATTAGCAAGATTACCCGGTGCGCCAGAAGGCACTAAGGGTATTTCACTCTTTATTGTGCCTAAAATGCAAACAGATGACCAAGGTAACGTTGGCGAATTCAATAATGTTTCTTGTGGCTCTATTGAGCACAAAATGGGTATTAAAGCTTCAGTAACGGCAGTACTTAATTTTGATAATGCCAAAGGTGTGTTAATTGGCCCAGAAAATAAAGGTTTAGAATGTATGTTCACCTTTATGAATACCGCACGTGTTGGTACAGCACTACAAGGTGTTTGTGCGGCTGAATTGGCTTATCAAAACTCATTGATTTACGCGAAAGAGCGTTTGTCTATGCGCTCTTTATCGGGCACTAAAAATCCTGAAAAAGTGGCTGATCCTATTATTGTTCATCCTGATGTTCGCAAAATGCTAATGACCCAAAAAGCTATTAGTGAAGGCGGCCGTGCGATGATTTATTACACCGCAAAATTGGTTGATGAAATTGAAAATGCTAAATCTGAAGAAGAACGTAAAAAAGCCGATAATCGTTTAGGTTTTATTACGCCCATCTTAAAAGCATTTTTAACTGAACTTGGACAAGAAAGTGCTAATCATGGTTTACAAATCTTTGGTGGACATGGTTTTATTAAAGAATGGGGCATGGAACAAATTGTTCGCGATACCCGTATTTCAACGCTTTATGAAGGTACTACTGGTATTCAAGCTCTTGATTTATTAGGGCGTAAAGTACTTATGACACGTGGTAAGTCTTTAAATGCATTTGCCAAAGAAGTACTTATTTTCTGTAAAGACAAGAGTATGATTTCGAGCAATCCTCACAGACGCCAAATGAACAAGTTTATCTGGCCTTTAAGTACTACCGTAGCGAAATGGCAACAATACACGATTCGTTTAGGCCTTAAAGCGAAAAAAGATCGTGACGTTATTGGCTCAGCTTCAGTCGACTTTTTAATGTATTCAGGTTACATCGTTATGGCTTATTTTTGGGCGCAAATGGCACAAGCCGCGTATGAAAAATTAGCGACTGATGTTGAAAATAGAGACTTCTACCGTGCAAAAATTAAAACGGCAGAGTTCTACTTTGAACGTTTATTACCACGGACTAAGTCTTTAGCTGTAACTATGATGGCAGATCCTAAAACCTTAATGCAGTTAGATGAAGAGTTATTATCTTTCTTGTAATCATTAAGGGTTATTTAAGCATTAGATAGTTCTATTTAGACAATAAAAATTTAAAGGCTGTATTTCATTTGAAATACAGCCTTTTTCGATCTATCAGCTCAAGTGAATATTTTAGTTTATACTCTTGTTGTTAACCCAAAGTGGAGGTTTTATGGATGAAATTACGAAATTTATTGCCGCTATTGACAATAAAACTAAACAAGATGATAGCCAAAAGCTGGTCAATTTATTAGCTGATGCATCCGGCTATAAACCTAGTTTACATGGCAATATTATCGGTTTTGGACAATATCATTATACATATGAAAGTGGACGAGAGGGCGATAGCATGGTTATTGGCTTTTCACCGCGTAAGCAAAATATTGCTATTTATATTATGCCCGGGTTTTCAACATTTCAATCACAATTAAAAATACTGGGCAAACATAAACTGGGGCAGTCTTGCTTATACATCAATAAGCTTGAGGATATCAGTCTTGATGTTTTAAAAGTTATAGCGACTTTGTCGGTTAAGGAAATGCAAAGTAAATATAGCTGCAGCGATAAATAGCGCAACAGCTATCGGCTTTATTCTGATTAGTTAACGTTAATCTATGCCTTGTTAAAGGCTCTTTATAGCTAAAACGGTGACGGAAACTGTCTTAATGTTTGCTTAATCTCGTCGAGTACTTCAGTTGTTAGTGGTTGTTTGAATGCGGCTATATTTTCTTCTAGCTGTTGCATATTGGTAGCACCAATAATGGTTGAAGTAACACCATTGACTTGTTCACACCAAGCTAAAGCCAAGTGTGCTGGCGTAATGTTATGCCGTTTAGCTATGTCTAAGTATGCTCGTACGGCTGCGTCAGTATTAGCATTATCTCTATAAAGACCATGGCGTTGTTCAAACGTCCAGCGGCTACCTTTTGGACGTTGTCCATTAAGGTACTTACCGGTAAGTGCTCCAGTAGCAAGTGGTGACCAAGGTAAGTAGGCGATATCTTCATGTACACAATTTTCAATTAAATACGGCCAGTCTTTGGTATGTAACAAACTGAATTCATTTTGTATTGATACCATGCGCGGTAAATTATGCTCTGAGCTGAGTTTAAGGTACTGATTAATACCCCACGGTGTATCGTCCGATAGGCCACAATAGCGAATTTTCCCTGCTTTAACACAGCTATCTAATCCTTGTAGAATATCTAACATTTCTTCATTTTGTTGTTCAGCATTAACTTGCGTATAGTTGATGTTATTCGGCCAGTGATTACCAAAGTGTGGTGATTGACGGTTAGGCCAATGCAACTGGTAAAGATCGATATAATCGGTTTGTAAGCGTTTTAATGAGCTTTCAACTGCGGTGATAACATTGGCTCCTGATATGTTACTGCCGTCACGAATATACGAAAAACCTGGCCCAGCAATTTTTGACGTTAAGACAATGTTTTTTCGACGTGAAGGGTTAGCATTAAGCCAATGGCCAATAATTTCTTCGGTTTTGCCGTAGGTTTTTTCTGTCGGAGGTACCGCGTACATTTCTGCAGTATCAATAAAATTTATACCTGCTGATTGAGCATAGTCGAGTTGGGCATTGGCATCATTTTGATTGTTTTGAAAGCCCCAGGTCATGCTGCCTAAACAAACAGTCGACACATCTAATGAGCTACTGCCTAATCGAACATATTTCATATGATTAACCTTTTATAATTCTTTTAAATAAAGAATGCTTGTTGCTGTGTTAGGGTTTTAAATAAGAATATTTAAACTCAGTTTATTATACGGAAAAAATCTAGTGTGTATGCCCGAAATAATGCTGTATTGCCATTGTGTTTAGTCCCTATTAAGAGCTGTTAAAATGACTTTCGGTAATTAAATGCTAGATTGCTATGTGTTAATTTAACTGATTTTATTAAGCTGAACAAAGCTTTAACTGACTTGCTATACAGGTTTTGTGTTGAAGGTGAGTTGTAATACCAAGTTGATTAATTAAGTGATCAAATGGGTATAACTGATGGGTATAACTGATTTTTATAAAAATTGTTATTTGCGCAATGTACGCATTTAATTATAGCTAAAAAAAAGCCCATTATTGCTATTCGCAGTAATGGGCTTTGTGGCAGTCATTTTTAATGAATAACAGTGATTAACCGGCTTTTAAGTCATCTGAGTCAAAGTCATCAACATCAATGGTCGCTTTACGAGAAACCTCAGTCGCCGTTAGCAGTGCGGCTTCTTCTTCAGTGATAATGTTTGCCGCTAGGCCTTTTTCAGCCACAAGGTCAAGTTGATAAAATGGCAGGCGTTGACCTAGTTCACGACAAATTTTGTCAAAAATAGGTTCACAAGCAATAATATCTTCAAGCGTTTGTTCTAACTGACCTAAAACATTTCCAGGCTCGCGAGTCAGGTATTGGCCTTGTCCTAAGCGTGTGCGCGTTTCATTAGGGTACTGTAGTAACGCAGCAACTTTATGATCCGTAATATCAGAAGGCTTTTTCAACCAACAACCAAGCGGTAAAATGATTAGTCTTAATACTTTCGCCACTACCCGATTTGGGAAGTTGCTAATAAGTTCATCAATGGCTTGTTGAATTTTAAATAGGCTGTCTTCTAAGGCCCACTGAACAAGAGGAAAGTCAGCACTTTGACGACCTTCATCGTTATAACGTTTAAGCGTTGCAGAGGATAAGTATAGGTAACTTAAAATATCACCAAGTCGCGCTGAAATGCGTTCTCGGCGTTTTAAATCACCACCAAGGGTCAACATAGCAATATCTGAAAGCATGGCTAAGTTTGAGCTAAAACGCGTCATTAACTGGTAATAACGTCTAGTATCATCATTATAAGGTGCACTTAAGGCATAACTGCCGGTAAATGAAAACCAAACACTGCGGCAAATATTACTAATAGCAAAGCCAATATGGCCAAACAAAGCATGATCAAAGTCATTTAATGCTTGGTCTTTATCTTGATTATTTGCTGCTGATAATTCTGCAAGCACATAAGGATGACAGCGAATTGCGCCTTGACCATAAATAATCATGCTGCGCGTTAATATGTTTGCACCTTCGACGGTAATGGCCACTGGAGCACCTTGATAAGAGCGAGCCAAGTAGTTACCTGGGCCCATACAAATACCTTTACCACCGTGAATGTCCATAGCATCGGCCACACACGAGCGCATTTTTTCGGTTAAATGATATTTAGCAATTGCCGAAACAACACTGGGCTTTTCGCCCATATCAATGGCGCCTGTCGACATGGTGGTTACTGCATCCATTAAGTAAGCATTTCCACCAATACGGGCTAAAGCTTCTTCAACACCTTCCATTTTACCAATAGATATTTTGAATTGGCGACGAATACGGCTATAAGCACCCGTTGCTAGCGCTAGCGACTTTATTCCGCCAGTGCTATTTGAAGGTAAGGTAATCGCACGACCAACTGACAAACATTCAACCAGCATACGCCAGCCTTGTCCTGCCATTTCAGGGCCACCAATAATGTAGCTTAAAGGAACGAATACGTCATCACCTTGGGTTGGGCCATTTTGAAATGGTACGTTAAGTGGGAAATGACGTCGACCGGTAATAACCCCTTCAATATCTGTTGGTATTAATGCACAGGTAATACCTAAGTCTTCTTCTTCACCTAACAAATGATCAGGGTCTTGTAATTTAAATGCTAAGCCTAATACTGTCGCAACAGGTGCTAAGGTTATGTAACGTTTGTTCCATGTTAAGCGCATGCCTAAGACTTCTTCGCCGTTAAACTCACCATGACAAACAATGCCGTAGTCAGGTATAGCGCCAGCATCTGAACCCGCTTCAGGGCTAGTTAAGGCGAAACAAGGGATTTCATCGCCTTTTACTAAGCGTGGCAAATAATAATCTTGTTGTTCTTTTGTCCCGTAGTGCTGCAATAGCTCACCAGGGCCGAGTGAATTTGGCACACCAACAGTTGACGATAAAACGGTACTCACACTTGAAAGCTTTTGCAAAACACGAGATTGAGCATAAGCACAAAATTCAAGGCCACCATATTGCTTTTTAATAATCATCGCGAAGAATTTATTATCTTTTAGGTATTGCCACACTTCAGGTGTTAAATCAGCAAGCTCATGGGTTGTTTGCCAATCGTCAGTCATGCGACAAACTTCTTCTACCGGACCGTCTAAAAACGCTTGCTCTTCTGCGCTTAATCTTGGTTTAGGGTAGTTATGCAGCTTTTTCCAATCAGGTGTGCCACGAAATAATTCTGCTTCAAACCAAGTGGTACCTGCATCAATAGCTTCTTGTTCAGTATCTGACATTTCAGGCATAATTCCCCGAAACATAGCCAGTAAAGGGTTCGAAATGTACTGCTTTCGAATATCAGCAATATTGAGTGGGAGGGCTATAATGGCAAAAATTAGCCAAGCGAAAAAACCGATGACATCGAAGAAAGTACCCACAATCATTAGCAAGGCAAATGCGATGGTAAATGTTGATAGTGAGGCGCGTGAATAAGCCATATACCCGCTTAACGCTATAGCAATGAGTATCCAAGTTAAGTAGTCCACATTTGATCCTTAATGTTGATATGTTGGCCGACGTTGGTTAAGGTCAGACCAGATTTGTATTTAAGCTTAATTCGTCTGCTGTATAATTTCAAATTATTTATCGATACTTAGCAGTCTATTCTGCGGTTATTTGTTGTTGTGTGTTAAAACAGTATTAATTAATGATCATATTAACCTAAAATGGAGAGGTAGCCTTGATTAATCTGATGTTAGTTTTTTATTTTAAGCTCTGATTTTAAGTTTTGATTTTAAGTAATGTACAATTTTATTTTTTCCTGACTGATACCTGAATTACAACACTGTACTTTTCAAGTATTCATCCTATCAATTTATTGTTTTGTTGGTTCTATTATATGTGTGAATTAATGGCCATGAGTGCCAATGTACCTACGGATATTTGTTTTAGTTTTAGTGGTTTAATGCAGCGCGGTGGTAATACGGGTCCGCATAAAGATGGTTGGGGTATTACTTTTTATGAAGGTAAGGGCTGTCGCAGCTTTAAAGATCCGTTACCTAGCGCCCATTCGCCTATTGCTCAATTAGTGACTGATTACCCTATTAAGAGTGAAACAGTGATCTGTCATATACGACAAGCAAATTCTGGCAATGTATCTTTGGTTAACACCCACCCGTTTGTTCGCCCTATGTGGGGTAAAAATTGGACTTATGCACACAACGGCCAATTAGCTGACTTTCAAGCTACGTTAGCAACAAAGTATCATTTGCCGATTGGAGAAACGGATAGTGAGCATGCCTTTTGTTGGATATTAGATCAGCTTTTACAGAAGTTTGACGGCGATGAGCCTAATTCAGAAGTGTTATTTCAGTATGTTATTGGGCTATGTAAACAAATTAATGAGCTCGGTGTGTTTAATTTATTATTAACCGATGGTGATTTTCTATTAGTTTATTGTACCAATAACTTGCATTGGCTGACTCGACGGGCACCGTTTGGTAAAGCGAGTTTAATTGATGCAGAAATGGTAGTGAACTTTGATCAAGAAACCACTGAAAATGATATCGTTACGGTCGTGGCAACTCAGCCATTAACCGATGACGAAACATGGCAAAAAATGAAAAAAGGTGAAGGTTTGTTATTTTGTAAAGGGCAATTAATTTACCAAAGCAGCTAAGTTAGTGATGACGAACCCTATGGCTAACAATGTGACATCAGCAAAATGGCTAAGAAAAGTAACTTTTAACTAAGCCACTTTTAACTAGGCCATTTTTAACTTAAGCAATGCTAACTATACCAAGGTTAACTTAGCTAATTAACAACCACTTATTTATAAAATATACCGTAAGTGAATTGATATTTAGCTATTTTTTTGCCGGTGTCGCCGGTTCAATGGCGGTAACAGACTTTAACTGTGCTTCAAATTGATCTACATCGCCTTTAATTTGATGTAGTTTAACTAACAAGTAATCTAGTTCTGGTGCAAACCAGGCATAAGTTACCCGTTTTTTCTCAATAACTTCACGTTTAAGTTTAATGGTTTTTACCAAACCATACGGCAACATGAGTTCTTCTTCACCGTCATATTGATAAACATAATTTTTGATAGAACCTGATGTTTTAATCACCGGATAGACAAAGTGCTCTTGCTCAGGGTTAGCGATCATATTCAGTCGATGCTGTAAATGATAACTGAGCGAGTCTTGAATGTTTTCAGGAAACTTTATGCTTTTGGTTCGCTCTTTTATTTCATCAACGGCAGTATTTTTTTCGGTATCATAGCGCCATTTATAATGCTTATCAGAGCCGGTGCCTTCGCGAAGATATTCAAAGCTTTTCGGCGTTACTTTATAGCCTTCAAGTTTTACAATTGAAGTTTCTTCACGAATATCTGAGAAAATTAGCCATTCGATATCGGTATGATAACTGTATTGCGCTAAGCCATTATCTAAATACGTTAATTCACGTGTTGCTTCACCAACCGTTTTAGATTTATGTAAAATAGTATATTTAGCATTAAATGCCGGGATCACTACACTATCGTTTTTCTCAGTTGCCACGACATTAAATGCCAAGCTAGAAAAAAGTAAAGCGGTATAAGGTAATGATTTCAACATGGTAAACTCTCTAGATTAAGGCTATTCTTCGCTAGCATACCCTGAAACTGGTAGGATTACACCATCAAATAATGCACTTTCTTTTACCATAGTTACGCGCTTAGTACAGCACCAATTAACGACCATGGGATAAATGCGATGTTCTTGTTGATGTACGCGCTGAGCAAGTTCATCGGCGGTGTCTTCTGGGAAAACAGGGACCTTAGCTTGTAAAATCACCGGACCGCCATCAAGCTCTTCTGTGACAAAATGTACACTGACACCATGTTCAGTATCACCGGCGTCAATTGCACGTTGATGAGTATGTAAACCTTGATATTTAGGTAACAGAGAAGGGTGGATGTTAATTAAACGACCTTGAAATTTTTGGACGAATTTAGCGGTTAAAATACGCATAAAACCCGCTAGCACAATTAAATCAGGCTGATAATTATTAATCTCAGTGATTAATGCACTGTCGTACTCTTCTCGGCTGTCAAAGTCTTTATGTGAAAGCACAGAGGTTGGTATTTCAGCATCTTGTGCTCGTGTGAGTCCATAAACGTCAGCTTTGTTAGACACTACAGCGACGATGTCGCCGCCGTAGTTGTCTTGCTTACTGGCATCAATAATCGCCTGTAAGTTTGTGCCGCCGCCGGAAATAAGTACTACTATTCGGCTTCGCATCAATGATTAACCTTTGTTTATAATAACTTGTTCTTGGCCCGCTTGCAGATCTGCAATTTCACCAATGTGCCAAGCGTTTTCACCTTGAGCATTCAAAATATCGATACTTTTCGATAATTGGTCAGCTGGAACAACGATGATCATACCAACGCCACAGTTGAATGTACGGTACATTTCGTGTTCGCTGATATTGCCATTTTCTTGCAACCAATTAAAGATTGCCGGCCACTGCCAGCTGTTGCCGTCAACAATCGCTTGTGCACTTTCTGGTAATACACGAGGAATGTTTTCCCAAAAGCCGCCACCTGTAATATGCGACAATGCGTGCACGTCAACATGCTTAAGTAGCTCTAAAACTGACTTAACATAAATTTTTGTTGGCGCTAATAAATGTTCGGCTAATGGTTTACCGTCAAGTAAATCGTTAGTGTCAGTGTTATTTACTTCTAATACTTTACGTACTAAAGAATAACCGTTTGAGTGTGCACCCGAAGAACCAAGCGCAATAAGCTGATCACCCGCGGCAACTTTAGTGCCGTCTAGCAAGCGTGACTTTTCAGCTACACCAACACAAAAACCTGCGATATCGTAGTCGCCTTTATGGTACATACCTGGCATTTCAGCGGTTTCGCCACCGACTAATGCACAACCTGCTTGCACACAACCTTCAGCAATACCTTCAACTACGGCAGAGGCAACGGCAACATCGAGTTTTGCTGTAGCATAGTAATCTAAGAAGAATAATGGTTCAGCACCTTGTACGATTAAGTCATTCACACACATGGCGACTAAGTCGATACCGACAGTGTCATGACGCTTTAAATCGATGGCTAAACGTAATTTTGTACCTACGCCATCGGTCCCAGCAACAAGTACGGGCTCTTTATATCCGGTAGGAAGTTGACAGACAGATCCAAAACCACCTAGACCCCCATAACTTCTGGACGTGTAGTGCGTTTTACAGCACCTTTAATATTTTCAACTAGGGCATTACCTGCATCTATATCAACGCCAGCATCTTTATAACTTAAAGACTGTTTTTCTTCGCTCACGGGGAAACCTCGATTATGTTGTGTTAGTTTGCTTCTACGATAAAGGCGCACATTCTATCAGCGCAAAGACGCGCTGAAAATCTTTAAAATAAATTATTTTTTATAAGTGATAAAAATCAGCAACATTATGATAAGATCTTCATTATGAAACACACGCTAATGCTATATATGTTCAGAAATTTTTTGATATTCTTTTGCTTTGTATTGCCGCTTAATATTAGCGCTATCGAGGTTGCAAACTTGTACAGCGCGAAAGTTGCTGTAGCGTCACAATCAAATGACGATCGTAATCTCGCCCTTAAAAATGCTTTACGCGCTATTTTAGTGAAGGTTGGCGGTAAGGAAATTGAGCACCCGCTTATTTCTCAAGCTATAAATAACTACAACAAGTATGTCACGCAATATCAATATATCCGCAGTGGTCATAAAGTTTTACTGAATGTTTCCTTTGACGAAGATAAAATTAATCAATTATTTAAAGAAAGCGATTTAGCAATTTGGGGTCGATTAAGACCGCAGGTTATGGTGTGGTTGGTTGAAGAAGATGGTTTTGACCGGACAATAATTTCTTCAAGCTCTAACTCATTGTTACCCACTGTTATAAATGATTTTTCTCAGTTACGTGGTTTGCCTATAGTTATGCCAATAATGGATTTAACTGACGTAACCGCTTTGTCATTAACTGATGTTTGGGGGCGATTTTCTCAACCTGTTGCACAAGCCTCTGCCCGTTATATGGCAGAAGCCGTAGTGGTGGTAAGGGTGTCAAATTCAAGTTTAGTGGCGACTGAAGCCAATAAAGAAGACTGTCCACTTTGTAAAAGCGATAGTTTAGCTGTGGACTGGAGCTTAATGACTGATGTGCAAAGTGAGCATGCACAAATATTTAGCGAGCAATACTTAGGCGATAATGTTGATGAATTATTAATAGCGGCCTTTGCTGATATTACCGACATTATTTATCAGCAATATGCATTATCTACCACGAATAGTAATGAGTTTGAAATCGATGTTGCTAATATCGCTTCATTAATTGATTTAATCGCAGTGACAGATTTTCTTGAAGAACTGTCAGCCGTGCAATCAGTGCAACTGGTCAGCGTAAAAGGTACAAACCGTCGTTTTAAATTGTCGTTAATTGGCTCACAACAAGCTTTGATTGCCTCATTAAAGTTAAGTGAACAGCTGAATCGTTATGTCGACCCTTTGGCTGCACCCGAAGGCACAGAACAAGTACCGGTATTTTATTGGGGCAAAAAGTGAAGAAAGTTTCGCAATTAACTCTGTCTGTGCAATTACCTGATGATGAAACGTTTGCAAGTTTTCAAAGTGAAAGCAACCAAATGGTTGTCCAACAATTAACGCATTTTCTTGATCATATGGGCGATGTTAACAAACAGGTACACAGTTTATTTTTGTTTGGTTTAACCGGTGTTGGCAAAAGTCATTTGTTACATGCCAGTTGTGCATACGCCGATACGTTAGGCATTACGTCGTTGTGTTTGTCATTTTCCGAGCTCACACAGCTTTCGGTTGATGTCCTAGACGGCTTAGAGAATATCGATTTAGTGTGTTTGGATGATATTCAATTAATCGCAGGTAATAAAAAGTGGCAACAAGGTGTGTTTGATTTATATAACCGTATGGTCGAGCAAAACAAATGCTTAATTATTACTGGCGATCAAAGTGTTGCGAAGTTAAATATTAGCTTACCTGACTTGGTATCGAGGCTCAGCTGGGGATTAACGGAGCAATTAAAACCGCTGTCTGATAAAGAAAAGTCATTTGCTTTACAATACCGTGCTCAGCAGCGAGGTTTATATATGAGTGATGAAGTGGCGAGCTTTTTAATCAATCGTTTATCACGTGATATGACAAGTTTAATTGCCGCATTAGAGCAACTTGACCAAGCATCAATAAGAGAAAAACGTCGTATCACTATTCCCTTTATTAAAGATGTATTGTTTTAAATTTTTCATTTGAAAGTAGTCAGTCAACTCTGTCGGTAAACTGACTTTCTTTATCGAGCTAAAGGCACAGTTCTAGGGTCTAAGGCATAAATTTCGAGGGCATAAATTCGACGGTATAAATGCCGACCTACCCTTGGACTTATGTCATTTAGCTGCTGTCTACTTCATCCTAAGCATAAAACGCTCTTATAGAGGATTAATTGTTTTTGCGTATCGGCATAGGCTTTTCATAAAACATCGGGCCATTAGCATTCATTCTATAACCTTTTGAGTTATTGAATGGCAGCCCGTCAATTGCTACTTTCTCCGTTTGATTAACGCTAGGGCTAATGGTTAAATTTTCTGTCCATGTTTTGCCTGATTCCATCGCAATTGGTGCAGGCAAGTTACTAATAATACCTGAAGCTGAAGTAAACTCTGGCAATATTCTGCGAGTTACGTAATCCACTCTTTGCTTAATATTTTCGTCTCCAATACGGCCACGTTGTCCCCAGGTAACTATGTATTGTTCGCTGGCACTTTGTGGCTGATTTGTTATCGCAATATCTCGGTCAATATCGTAACGAGCTTTCATCATAAAGCCATCGAATAGCATGGCGTAGTCTTCGCGCTTACTGCTGTAATTGTAAAATTGTGGTGCGTGTTCAGGACTAAAAAAACTTGTTACGTCACTTGGGCTATAGTTTTTCTCGCTCGAGGTAGCTGTTTCCCCTTTATAGCGAACTTGCGCTAAACGATACATCTCAACGCCATTAAGCGGTAATGTAGTACTTAATGAGTCTGATTGTATGCCTGTTGTTTGTATTATTTTATCTGCAGCATCTAGTATGCGGTCGTTTCGGTCTATGTTTGACCATGTGCTTTGTGCGAAAAAGTCATTTGCATGCGCAAGTTCGTGATACATCAAGGAAGCTAGATTATAAATACCATCGCTTGCATCACGTGTTACTCTCAAGTTTTCAGGATAAGAATAACTAGCGTAGTTGTTATTTTTAACATAGCGCCATGGCATCACAAAATTTAAGCTATCACCAAATGAGGCACGATAGTCAGGCGCTTCATTTATGGTATCTCTTTCATCCGGGGTTAACCAAAGGTTGTTAGGATCAAGATGAATAGCACCGGTAACGACCCAATAATAAGAAGGGCGGACGTCATACGAAATAACAATGGCTGTGGTAGCACGCAGTAAGTTTTTAAAATCACCTTGTTGATCTGAGTTTTGTAAAAACTCTTTAAATCTTTGCCCCATCCACTGATGAGAAACCACAACGCGATCCATAATATCTTCAATCGTTGGGGTTGTAGTATCTTGAGCAATCAATGGTAATTTATTTAAGCGGCAACTGGTTCGAAAATCAATGGCGTTACTGTATACACAATCGACTAAAACATCGGCATAGGGAGAGTTAGCATTGAAAGGAAATACAGTGGCTAATCTCGTGTCATAAGCAATATTTTCATTGGTACTAATTGTTGGAGCATTTTCTACTAAAATGGCAACGGTATCTTGGTGTTGTGTTACGCCATCTGAAGCACTAACGCTAAAGGTAAGTAAACTATCGATACTTACTGCGGGTGCCTTAAAATAAAAGGCGTTTTCCCCCTCAGTGCTTTCACTAAATGTAACACTTGGCCCAGAGAGTTGTTGCCAAATAATGCTGTCTTTGTTTAGCGCTGAATTTTCAATACTGACTCTTAATGAAACGTCATTTCCTTCTAACACCGCATGACCTAACCTTGCCGCTATTTGGCTATTATCATTTGACACCGTAAAGGTATGTGACAAGGTCTCGTTTTGGCCATTTCTGGTAAAGTTTACTTGAAAACTATAATCACCTGCCATTGAAGGCGTAAAAGCAATTCCCTTCGTGTTACCCGCATGAAAAACAAGGTTGTTACCTGCAGTTTGTTGCCAACTAATATTGTTCAGTGTGTCGTTGGGATAATAAAGGAATAACTCTATCGGTTGCGCGGTTTTACTCGCTTCGTCAAAGGTGATAATGCCTGTTTGTGTAACAACCGGTGTAAAGTTTTCAACTGGCTGATTATTTTTACTGTCAGAGCCACTGCCGCCGCATCCTTGCACAATAAAAGCAACTACAGCTAACGTAAGTATATTAACTACGTTAAAAGAACCTTTTCGTTTCAAGTGAGTACTGTTCATTCGTGCCTCTGTTTATTACTTGGATATAATAAAGACCCATTAAAGGTAAATTAACTTCAAAAATAACGCCGATAGATTACAGCATTAATTTGCAGACCTATTTTTAAACAATTTTGTTCTGATAGTAAAGGGGAGGGTATTTATTATTATCTGCTTATTTTAGTTAATTATTATCGCTAGATAGATGCAGACTAGTAGACTATGACAGCGCATATTGTCCTGAGCTATTTATTGTTAATTTAAAGGTTTGACCTTTAGTCGCTTTCTCTGCGAATAAAATAGGACCGTTAATAAATAAACCTAGCACTAACGAAGGTATATGACCTTTTTCAGTGCTAGGTTTTAAGAGCGTAATGCGGAGCAGAATAGAGAGCGTAATACGTTTTTACAGCGGGAAATCAGCCGTAGATTACTCTTTATAAACTGGCTCGTTATTCATTTTTGAAAATAAAGTCAGTGACACTATTCTTTCTTTTTACGAATACTTAAACCAAGTTCTTGGCCGCGATATTTTGCATAATAACTGCCAGCAATAAACATAACAGTGGCAAAAAATAATTCGCCCACTGCCCATAGCTTTTCATCGGCTGAAACCCATAAAGTGGTTAAACTGTGCAAAAAATAAATCATCACAATAAAATTCGACCAAGCGTAAGTATAAGGGTTGCCCTGAACTAGACCTTTTAATGGAAATAACAAAGGTAAAGTAAAAAACACTAATGTTAGTGGCACTGAAAGTGCAGAGTCATCGCTGATAAAAACAAGCCATAAAGGCATATAAAACAACAAAGAAAAGTAGCCAAATAATGTTATTTTCTTAAGCGTAGTTGTTGAAAAACGTGGTTTAGTTGTCATTTTTATTTATTAGCCTGCATGAGCGAAAGTACGTTTTCAGGCGGACGACCAATAATCGCTCGGGTGTTATCAGTAACAATAGGGCGTTCTATGAGTTTTGGTGTTGCTGCCATCGCAGCTATTAACGTCGCATCATCAGCGTTAGCTAAGTTTTGCGCTTTAAATTCAGCTTCTTTTGTTCGCATCATCTCTTTTGGCGATACTTTCAGTAACGACATCAACGTTTCAATTTCTGCAATGCTAAGCGGTGTTTTTAAATATTCAACAATAGTGACCTCATGCTTTTGTTCTTCGATAAGTGCTAGTGTTTGTCGGCTTTTAGAGCAACGAGGATTGTGATAAATAGTTAACATGTTTTTCTCTTAGATTGTTTTAATTAATTCAATTAGCGCTATTTTAACTGATTTTTTAAAGACGCTTAAGCTTTTCTTGCTGTTCTTGTAATTGTAATATCCGGCCTTTCATGCGTTTTTGTAATAAAGGGTTTTCTTCAACAAAGTTATAAGCGGTTTGCAATTCATCAACGGCTTTCGGGTAAGCGCCAAATAACGCAAACACTTCGGCTTTGCTGGCATGCATAAGGGCCTTCTTATCTTGTTTTCTATATACTTCGGTTAATAAATCATTGGCAATAAAGTTTTTGGGGCTGAGCACCAAGAAATTTTGTAAGAGTATCTCTGCTTTACTATATTGCTCTGCTTCATTTAATACGTTGGCGTAGTTTAACGTGACCACTTGGTTATTCGGCATTAACAAGTTTAACTCGTCAAGCATAGCAATAGCTTTGTCGAAGGCTTTTACCGCAATATAGGCATCGGTTAGGGCATCAACATAAAAAAGATTCCGGTTGTCGTCGTGTAATAAGGCTTCAAGTTGATTGATAGCCGTTTGATAGTTTTTATCTTCATAATTTGAGAGCGCAAGACCGTATTTTGCCGCTTCTTCAATCGCATAGTTCTGTTTCTCTAAACTTTGCTTAAAGTTAATAATGTTATCTTTAGCATTGCCTTCATATCTTGCCATTATGCGGGCTTTAGCTAACTCGAATTGCAAGCTTGGTGCTAGTGGCCTAGGTGAAAAATTATGTGCTCTTATTCTGGCATCTGAAATTCTAGATTCAGGTAAAGGATGCGTTAATAACATGGCGGGTGGTTTTGATGTATAACGGTATTTCTCTGCCATTTTGTTGAAAAAGTCAGGCGCACCTTGTGGGTTAAAACCACTATTAACCAATAACATAATACCAACTCTATCAGCTTCTTGTTCATTTCCTCGGGTGTAGTTTATGCTAGCTTGTTGTGATGCTGCCATTGTTGTACTGAGGGCTGCCATGCCAACGGTCGGGTTTATTAACGTCAGCAAAACGCTAGACACCATAGCGGCCATAGTTAACGGTTGTGATCTGTTTTGTGATTCTAGTCTTCTGGCCAAATGGCGTTGGGTGACATGAGATATTTCGTGTGCGACAACCGAAGCCAATTCACTTTCAGTGCTTGCGGTAGTCATCAAGCCACTGTGTATGGCAATGTGGCCACCAAAAAAAGCAAAAGCATTTAATTCTTGATTACGTATGACAAAGAATTCAAAACTATAGTTAACGTCTTTGGCGTTGCGTACCATGCGGTTGCCCAGATCGTTGATGTATTCGGTTAACACTGGGTCATTTAATATCGGTTGAGTCGCGCGAATTTGACGCATCATTTCGCCACCAATTTGGCGTTCTTTTTCGATAGACAACACACTGACACCCGCCGAGCCTATTTCGGGTAATTTATTTTTGTTGGTTTCTGTATTCGCGGCAAATACACTGCTTGTGATTGATGTGGTAATGGCAAGTGCAACAATAAGCGGCTTTAATTTAAACAAATTTATTTTTCCATATTTTCAAGTGTATTATCGCTACCAGATGATTAAGATTGTGAGTGTTTACGATAAACTTCTTTACAAAAATCAGCAATTGAAAATCCTTTGATATCGGTAATGTCAAAGGATTGGCTTAGTAATGTAATCAACTCATCAACACGCTGGTTGGCATAACGAATAAGGGCATAATCTGCTATATCTCCCTTTTGAAGGGTGTAGACAATAAAAGGTATCAATGAGTTCAATCTAAACAATATTTGCATTGTTTGTGGTGTCCATTCTATAAATGAACACCGTGGGTTATTAAACTGTGCTTCAAGCACTGGCTCATTATTGATTACTGGATAACAATGTAACTCATAATGTTGTTCATTAATATTATGATACAGCGAAATCTTCGGCTTACGTGTTGTTACCTTGCCAACAATATCGCTTTCTGGCGTTATAAAATTTACATTCCAATTACTTTGGTCTAGCAACTGTGTAAATGCATTATTAAAACCGTGCGATAAAATACCGTCAATTTCACTAATTGAATTTGACGCTAATTGATAAATAGCGGGTACATCACCCCAGTTTATCTTGTTTTTGTAGATGTTTATCTCTTTGAGACTCGGATTATCAGAAAGCTCGCTCATTTAATCTCTTTAACCCCTTTAAATTATTAAAAATACATTAAAAGAATTTACAAATGTCATTGTAATCAATTGTCGCAAATTAGATAATCAAACTAAAGCTCTACGCATAGTTTATTTATGATTTACGAATACGATGCCACACAAGATAAATGCCCTGTACCTTTGGTAAATTTACGCTTGTTACTCCGAAAGTTAACACCGATTGATAGTTGTTTAATACGCATTTGCGATAATGGTTCTAAAAAAGATATTCCTAAGTTGTTAATCAAAAAAGGATTTTATTTTGAACAGCGTAATGTTGATAAATATATTGTTGAATTAAAGATAAGAATGGAAAAGTAAATATTATGGTTTCACTGTTTAGCGATTGGTATAGAAGAAATTTTTCAGATCCGAGTGCGGTAACCTTAATGGTTATTTTAATTTGTACTTTTTTGTTCGTGTATTTTTTTAGTAGTTTATTAATGCCAGTATTTGTTGCTGTGGCGATTGCTTTTTTATTAGATTTACCGGTGAATAAGCTTTCGCAGGTGGGGCTTTCTCGCGGTTTGTCCGTCGTGATCGTAGTCTCTGCTTTTGTGGGGTTAAGCTTGATCGGCATTTTAGGCCTTATGCCGGTTATATGGCAACAAAGTAGTAATTTACTGCAAGAAGTGCCCCAAATGGTTGGAAAAGGGCATACCTATTTATTAGCCTTGCCAGAGCAATACCCTGAATTAGTTAGTGCCCAACAAATTGGTCATGTTATTACGTTAGTCAACGATAAACTTATTGAATGGGGGCAAGTAGCCCTAAAAGCGTCTCTTAACTCAATCTCTAATGTTGTTGCACTGCTGATATATCTAATTTTAGTGCCGTTAATGGTGTTTTTCTTTCTAAAAGATAAAAGTGTACTTTTTGATAGTTTACGCAAATTTCTACCGAAGGATCGCCGAATGGCAAAACAAGTTGGCACTGAAATGAACCAACAAATTATGAATTATATTCGTGGTAAATTAATTGAAATTATTATTATTGGTACAGCATCAACCATCGCATTTATTGTCTTAGGGCTTAATTACCCAGTATTACTTGGGGTGTTAGTGGGATTATCGGTACTAGTACCTTATGTTGGTGCGACGATTGTCACCTTGCCTGTGTTGCTTGTGGCCTTGTTCCAATTTGGGACGAGTGCTGAATTTGGCTACGTGATGATAGCGTACGGCATTATCCAAGCACTAGATGGTAACTTATTAGTGCCTTTACTGTTTTCTGAAGCGGTAAATTTACATCCGGTAACTATTATTATAGCGGTAATATTGTTTGGCGGACTATGGGGCTTTTGGGGCGTATTTTTTGCTATTCCGTTAGCAACGCTTGTTAAGGCTGTACTTAATGCTTGGTCAACAACAACGCAAAGTGAGGGCATCACTGAAATTTAGTGAGCTTTTTACATTCTAGCAATGAATATAAGCCTGGTTTTATGGGCTTATATTTTTATTTTATTTCACTGCTTTAATAATACCTTGTTTGAAAGTTGAATGATTAATTTGGGCCATTATCAAGTTTACATTTTTAGCTTCTAGCCGCTAATATATCCATCTCTTTTAATATATGATCATTTATACTGATTAAAACGACCAACTACAGCGTTATTTATTTAATAATTATCGCAGCATGGATACCGCTTAATAGGTAATGCCGGAGCATCTTGTCCTAATAACTCGTTATTAAAATAAATGCCTTGTAACTATGCTTTTTTCCTCATGAAAAAGTAGAACACTTAATTAATCAACTGGGTATAAATAAAACAACTTAGGTTAATTAGCACTAAGTTATCGAATAAAATTTTATAAGGTTAGGTTTTTTTATTCTATAATAGAATAACTGTGGTAGGGGATGTCGTATAGTACGATGCCTTTTTTTGATAAAAATCAATAGAGTATAAAGCTTTTGAATAATGTAAATAGAAAATCTATTCTACAACCTGGTGAAGTCGCATTAGTTGGCTCAGGTCCCGGTGACGCAGAATTATTGACTATACGAGCTTTGCGCTTTATTGAACAGGCAGATGTTGCCATTTATGACCGTTTAGTTAGCGATGAAATTATGGCGCTTTTACCTGACGACTGTGAACGTTTGTATGTCGGTAAAGAACAAGCCAAGCACTGTGTTCCGCAAGATAAAATTAATGAATTGTTACTACAATATGCACAACAAGGTAGAAGAGTATTGCGACTTAAAGGCGGTGACCCGTTTATATTTGGTCGTGGTGGTGAAGAAGCTGAATATTTATTAAAAAATGGTGTTAGCTGTCATCTTTGTCCGGGTATTACGGCCGCATCAGGTTGCACCACCTATGCCGGTATTCCTTTAACACACCGAGGTGTGGCACAGGGGTGCACGTTTATTACTGGCCATATGCAAAACGACGGGCAACTTAATTTACCATGGCAAAGTTTAAGTGCTAGTAGCCAAACGGTTGTGTTTTATATGGGTATTAATACCTTGCCAAGTATTACAGAGCAGTTAATCAAACATGGTCGCGACGCTAATACGCCTGCCGCACTTATTCGCAAAGGCACACAGCCTGAGCAACAAATTTTTCGCGGTAAAATATCTACACTTGCTGACTTGGTGGCAGAGCATAAAATAACACCGCCTACTTTAATTGTAATAGGTGATGTTGTGAATCAGTTAACAGATACTGCTTTAGCAAAGCCTGGATTTTTAGATGCAAAAAATTATCAGCAGCCAATTCAGCTGGCAGCAAAAGCTGGTTAATATATTCTGATTTATCAGTATTTGTTACTGGTAAATCGCCACTCTTTCATGTGCAAGTGACAGCGGCGTCATGTGCATCTTGATAATAAAAAGGCTTAACAAATTAATTGTTAAGCCTTTTTATTATTTAATTACTTTTTTAAAAGTAATAGTGCTGTAATTAAAGCTTGTTAAGTACATCTAAAACAACTTCGTGATGATCTTTAGTTTTAAACTTGTTAAAAACATGGCTAATTTTACCATCAAGACCAATTAGAAAGCTCAAACGGTGAATGCCATCGTATTCACGTCCCATAAATTTCTTTAAACCCCATACTCCAAATGCATCAGCAACACTATGATCAGGGTCTGACAATAGGCTAAAGTTAAGTTCGTCGCGTACGCAGAATTTAGCTAATTTTTTAGGCTCATCTGGACTAATACCAAATACTTGAGTATTTAAGGTATCTAAAGCTGATTTACTGTCACGTAGCCCTTGTGCTTGCACAGTACAACCTGGCGTCATTGCTTTAGGATAGAAATAGACCAATACTTGTTTTTTTCCGATAAAATCTGCAAGTTTAATGTCTTGGTCATTTTCATCTTTTAATGTGAAAAGTGGCGCGTTATCGCCTACAACTAATGTGTTCATTGTATCCCTCTAAAATAAATATAATAAAAATAAGATTAATTAACGTTATAACTGCTATTTTTCTAAATAATAAATGTCTTCATCTCGCGTAAGCTTGGTAGCTATCGATTAGTTTCTTTCATACCTTGAATGCTAATATTTATCTTCATCGAATGTTGTTCAATAAGTTAATCTAGCTGGTTTGATTGAACTTTTTTAATACAGCCTTGAACGTCAAATTGTTCACACAACTCTAAAAAGTCGCTTTCAAGTTGTTCAATACTGGTTTCTTCCATCAGCGCAATTAAAATTGAGGCACTCATGTGATTACTCTTCTGATTAATTTCAGATTTTAATGACGATATATCAATATTTCGTGTCGCAAAGAATGCTGTCACGGCTTTCAAAACACCCGGTTGGTCTATACCGGCATAATCAACTTGGTAATGATGGATAAACTCTTGATCGCGATAACCTGAAGTTCTTTTCATCATGGTAATTAGTTCAAGTTTATGCGCCACCGCGGGCAGTTTACTTTCTAATTGATGGATAGCTTTATTCGTCCCCATAAGTAGCATGATTAGCGTAAACTCTAAGCCAAATATTGCCATTCTACTGTCTAAAATATTGCAGCCACATTCGCTTGCTAGTTTGGTTAAGTCACTGACACTGCCTTTGCGATCTGGACCCATGGCCGTTAAAACTAAATATTCGCTCATCAATAAACCTAGCTGAGATATTAAAAACGCTATTGTAACTTAACTTATGGGATTAAAGCTAACGTGAGTGCTAAAGGTTTAATTAAATTGAGTGATAAGCTAAATATGACGTGACAGCAGGTCTAGATAAATAGGAATAGTTAAATATGAATAGTTAAGTAGAAATAGTTCAAACGAGGAAATTTTCAATGGGTGTTATACAAATTGGTTATACTTAATTGATTTATCACAAGGTACTAAATATGATTTATATTGGTGAGGCATCTAAATTGAGCGGGGCCTCAGTAAAAGCAATTCGTCATTATGAAAACATGGGTTTATTACCTTCGGTGGCAAGATCGGGATCATACAGAACCTTTGAAAAATCTGATATCGTTACTATAAAGCTGATTAAAGAAGCTCAAAAATTAGGTTTCTCCTTAGCAGAATTTAAAGCAGCCTTTGCATCCGGTGAACAGTCGTCATGGACTCAAATAGAAAAATTAATTTGTATAAAAGAATTACAGCTCAAGAAAGAAATGACTATCCTAAAAGAAAAACAGTTTAGGCTTAAGCAATATTCTACGTTAATTATCGATTGCCTTTCAGAAGATCCAGATTGCTCCAAGCCCCTCGTAAATCAAATTTTTGACTCTCCCCCTAGAGGATAGTTTACCCTGCTATTTATTGTTATTGCACTCGCACCTGAATATCTAAGAGTAAACATAACTAGGGGATAAATTATGAAATTTGAAAACGATAAAATATCAAAAGCATATTCGAATGCAATCGATGCAGACTTAAATACCCTGGTCTCTAAAACTGCTGGCGGTAAATTTGCCGACTATAGTGTTGAAACGCTGTCTGATTTACCTGAAAACATCATTGAACACTCATTTGGTTGTGGTGACCCACTGGCATTTTGTGAAGTAAAACCTGGGGAAACTGTACTAGATTTAGGCTGCGGAGCGGGTTTAGATTTACTACTTGCCGCCGAAAAAGTGGGTGAAAGTGGTCGTGTGATTGGTGTTGATAGTAATACTGATATGTTGACGTTAGCGAGAAATAGAATTCAGAAATATCACAATATTGACCTTAGGATGGGGAGAATTGAGGCTTTGCCAATTGAATCAGACTCTATTGATTGGGTTATATCGAATTGTGTTATAAATCTATCAAATGACAAACAAAGCGCTTTCAACGAAATAGCGCGGGTTTTAAAGAAAAATGGAAAAATGTTGGTTTCAGACATAGTCGCAGAAAACCTGCCTTGGTGGATTCGACACAGCGGCGCATTGAGAGCAGCATGTGGCGGCGGAGTAATATCCGAAAAGCAATATTTAGAAGGTTTGGCGAATGCAGGGTTAGAGTGTGGAACCGTTGTTGCTCGACACTATTATGACCCCAGCCAGCTAGCCTTTATTGTTTCAGATACAGCGCCAGCGTTACTAAAAAAGCTTAGGTGTTGTGGTAATCACGTATTACACTTTATGTTAACAAAGCTTGCAGCGCCTATATCAAAAAATATTTGGAGTGCAAAAATCAGCGCTAAAGCCTCAAATTTATAATAGTGCCTTAATAAATAGTGCCTTAAATCGATATTAAAAATGGCCCTTTATATACAAAATATAAAGCAAAGAAAAAGTCATCTGATGTAAAGCGAGCGTGCAGGTTTTTGAGTAAAGTTAAGTAAAGCGAAATGCAGTAGCAGCGTTTATGCTTTAGTTTGAGTTGAATAATATGTAGCGATATAAAGCGTCATTATTTTACACGAACTTTGTTGCTAGACTTATTTTCAATAATTTTAACGACTGTGTTCTCCTTGTATTAAATTCTCCAGTCTCATGAGGTGTTAAATAAATGTTTGAAAGGATGCAAACTTCTCAGCACGTAATTGCAAATAGTACTATTTTGGTAAGTTACGATAGACTATCGACTAGGTTTATCGTTAAGTCTAACGGCGACATTGTTTTTAACAAATTACTTTTATTTTTACCTATTCACAATGCGACCCTTACGTTCGATGAAACAATATTTACGTTAAGAATACGTTGGTTCTTGATTTGGAGTTCTAACTTAAGCGTTAACAACGAAATTATTGTTAAAGAATTGCTATATAGAAGGCGAAAAAGGTCAATAGGCCTACTTATGTACTTTGTTTTCGCCAGTGTAGTTAAAGTTACCATAGGACTGACGACTTAAGCGTTATAGAAGCTTATTTTCGTCAATACAAGAATATGTTTTGATAGCTAAGTTGAACGAAACCCAAACGCTGAAAACTATCCCATGTTTATCTGTATGACTTTACTCTGCGGCAAAGTATTTAACTAAAACACCAAAACGCGAAAATAGAAACTTGGCTCTTGGGGAATTATTGCTAAACTGATTAAAGACGCTAACAAAATGCTGTTAAATTTAGACATTAAACGACAGAGAATATCTTATGGGTAAACCAGTACGAGCTTCAGACACTCCATTTGGCATTGAGGTAGAAGCAGAAAAAAGTTATTTTTGGTGTGCGTGTGGGCAAAGTGAAAACCAGCCATTTTGTGATGGTTCACATAAAGGTTCAGAATTTACTCCTGTGAAATATACCGCCAAAGAGTCAACAAAAGTTTATTTTTGTGGCTGTAAATCAACCAATAATCAGCCATTGTGTGATGGCAGTCATAAAAAAGCTTAACATTAACATTAACAACAAGCGGCACCTTGGATAGTTGATTATTCACACTCTGCTTTTTAATCAACTACCTTTACATAAAGGTTTTATAACAAGGAAGAATAAAATATGAATTCATCGGTAAAGGTTTGGCTTTTATATTCGTTGATCGGATTTGTCGTCTCAATTTCAATAACGGTATTATTCGATAAATATCCCGGGATTCGGTTTTTTTCAAATGAAGCTATTATTTTCGCGGTAATGTTTACCACCATGTTATCGGCAGTCGATAAAGCTTTTAAAATCTCATGTAACCAAGAAAAACCTCACTTAGAATCAAAGTAAAATTAAAATAACTCGGTTTTTTCCTCTTTAAACAGGTCATACTTTTAACTATTGTTGATAGTTATACCAAGTTGAGAGTTATACCAATTTGATTAATTAGCTGCTCATTTTTAATGGTTAAAAAGTAAATTACGGCGTTATAAAATTTATAAGTAGATAACTACTGACTAAATTTATGCCTTGTAACTATCGATTTATCCTCATGAAAAACTAGATCACTGAATGAATCAAATGGGTATAAGTAAACATAGAAATTTAAGGGATAATTCTAACCGCAAGTAAAACTCCCCTAAAAAATACTTATAAGCGTAACTATGCGCTAAAGTTACGATGAAAATATAGCATTTTTCGCTCTTTTTAAGATAAATATGCCTCAATATCTTGTGTTTGTATTTTCAGGCAAGTACCATGGTGCGCTGCTCAATTTAGCGCTATTTCCTTTAATTTAGCGGCTTTTAAATAAAAGAGATGAGTTTGGGGAACTTACCCCTGATTCAGTAATCAAAACGGCGTTATAGATGTATTGCTTGAACTTTACGATATCAGAATTATTGTGTGTCGTAATGACTAAAAATGTTACTTATAAATACTAAACAAGCAAAATTAAATTTAGAAAGATTCAGGTTTGTATCCTCGGGAGTGTTAATGAATCGCAAGATATTTTATTTTTCATTATTAAGTGTCGCAGTGGCTAGCTGCGGTACTGTAAATAATAAGCAAGCGGTAGGCGATTTTGAATACGCGGAACAAAAAGAAGCAACAGCGTTAAAAATACCTGCAGGTATAGCTAAGCCTAAACAAGTTAACACCTATTTTGTAACTGATGAAATAAACCATGAAGGCCCCGTTGGTGCAGATGTTGATGTGCGTGCACCATCACTTGTTTTGCCGATCGCGGCGTCAACGCGTACAGAAAACACCACGTCGATTTCTAAAGTGTGGTTTGATCAAGTGCTCGAGAAAGAAGACCTTAAAGGTTTTATTACCAAAGCATTAGAAAGCGAGTTAGCGACAGATAATGTTGAATTAAAACAAATAGACGAAGCTGGTTTGGTTTTTGAATCAGATTGGTATAACAAAGAAGTAGAAACAGGCACATGGCCTTTTAAATCAATAGAAATTTCTGAAAGTATTCGGTATCGCTATATACTTGAAAGTAAATCTCATGGCCGCAGTGTTTCATTAGTGGTTGAGTTGCTTGACTACCTCAAAACAGATCAGGCAGGCGGCAGTAAGCGTATCGACATTATTGATCAGCAACGCGCTGAAATGAATATGCTTAATGAAATAATAGCGCAAGTTGATTTTCAATATCGTTTAAAACAGCAAGAAAATCGCTTATTACGTGCTAATCAAACTTTTGTTAGTTTAAGTGAGAACGTTTCTGGTGAAGCTGCTTATATTGTAGAAATTGATGTAGATTTATTATGGTCTAACTTACCATTATTTTTTGAAGATCATGGTTTTAGTATTACAGATTTAAATGAAACAACTAAAATTTATTATGTTGATTATGTTAAACCTCAAGCGAGTTTTTGGAATAGCATTTGGGGAGACAGCCTACCGGTAGTCGAATTACCAAATGGTAAGTACCAATTTCAAGTAGAGAAAGTGGCCGAAAAATCTTCGGTTACTCTATATGATGAAGAAGGTAGTGCTTTACCTGAAGCGACTTTAGAGAAAATATTTGACGTAATGGAAGCCGGCTTGTCATTTAAAGATGCTTTTTAATCTTTAAAATAGCCATTGCTTTAACTGGTATTGTTGCATAAAAAAACTCCGTTAATCGGAGTTTTTTGTTTTATGGCTATGCACAGTATCTTTGGTTACTGTTGGCATTTTATGAGGCGACTTTTGGGTTCTTGGTATGGTTTCTTTCAAGTCGTTCAAGCTTTTCTTACGTAATGGTGTTTTAGCACTTTTTTGAAAAGTACTTAAATTACCTATTAAAATAACTAATGCAACTATAACGATAGCTGGGGCGACCCAATCTTCATTTAATATACTGGTCATAAATTAACCTCTGAATAAATTTATAAAAATCTTCTACTCATCACCCAATAAAGCTTTCTGCAGCAAGGCTAATTACCTTTAACTAGCACGCGATTAATTATCGGCTATATTGGCAATATAACGTTGATAAAGCGCTGGTAATAACGCGAGAAGTAAGTCTTTTCCTTTAATTTCGCTGTTGAGTATTGTTTCAGCCAAAAGTGCTTCAGTATATGCCTGTTGATAGTGTTGAGATAAAGGCATGTATGAAAGGTGCCAAGGCTCTTGAGCAACACCACCGCGAAATTTATCGTAAGGCAAAAAGAAACCAAATGCTTTTGCATGTTCAGCAAGCCAAACAGTTAACGGATAGAAGTGTCCTGAAGCTTGGTATTCCCATGGTTCTAATGCTAAAGATTGTTCTGCCGGCAATAAGTTTTTTGCGTAAACGTCAATATCGCAGCCCCAATGATGGCGACTGGCACCCGGCAGCGCAGAGAATAACATAATAGCGTGTATTTTTTCTTCTTCACTGATTTGATCAATCGCTACTCTTTGATTCGAGGCATCTTTGATGGCTGTAGTGCCCGAAAACTTATTTTGCCAAATAGTTAATTGTCGTTCGAAGCTGCGAAAGCCACTGGCTATTGTTAGTGCAATACCTGCGCTTTGTGCAGCGAGTTGTAGTTGCGTAAATGCCGACAACATTTCTTGATGAATACCAACGTTATCAGTTAACCAATGAATATGACTGTCAGTTTTACCTGTTAATATTAGTTCAAGTTCAGTCATTTTACGCATCATTGATTAAAGCATTAACCAAGGTTTGATAGTACACATCGGTCAATAAAATCAAGTCTTGTACAGCAACACATTCATTAACTTGATGAATAGTAGCATTACACGGACCAAGCTCAACAACTTGAGCGCCTGTTGGTGCAATAAACCTTCCGTCTGACGTGCCACCACTGGTAGAAAGCTCTGGTGTTATATTACAGCAAGTTTTAATTGCTTGAACGACAGAGTCAACTAACGTGCTTGGCTCAGTAATGAATGGTTGGCCGTTAAATACCCAGTTAATATCAAAGTCTAATTGATGCCGAGTTAATAATGCTTCAACTTTATCAACGATCATTTCTGCAGTTAGTTCTGTACTATAACGTAAGTTAAATAGTGCTGTTAAGTGCCCTGGAACCACATTAGTAGCGCCAGTGCCTGATTGAATATTAGATAGTTGAAAGCTGGTTGGGGGAAAATATTCATTACCATTATCCCAATGCAATTCACTTAACTCGCCTAAAGCAGGCATGGCTTTATGAATAGGATTAATGACGTGATCTGGATACGCAACATGACCTTGTTTGCCATGAATGGTTAATTCGCCAGATATTGAACCACGACGGCCATTTTTTACAACGTCACCGAGTTTACTTGTACTCGAAGGCTCGCCAACGATACAGTAATCAATTTTTTCATTTCGTGCTTCAAGTGTGTCAATAACACGGGTAGTACCATTTATAAATGGGCCTTCTTCATCACTCGTGATCAAAAATGCAATTGAGCCTGAATGGTTAGGGTGATCAGCAACAAATCGCTCTGTTGCTACTATCATTGCCGCTAAACTTCCTTTCATATCTGCAGCACCACGACCATAAAGCATACCGTCAGCAATAACGGGATCAAAAGGTGGGTTTTTCCAGCTTTCTAAATTTCCCGCAGGCACAACGTCTGTGTGGCCAGCAAAACAAAATACTGGACCTGAGTTGCCTCTTCGAGACCATAAATTGGTGGTATCTTCAAATACCATACTTTCATTATTAAA
The DNA here is from genome assembly GCF_002077175.1 of Colwellia sp. PAMC 21821. NCBI lineage: Bacteria > Pseudomonadati > Pseudomonadota > Gammaproteobacteria > Alteromonadales > Colwelliaceae > Colwellia > Colwellia sp. PAMC 21821. The sequence goes on along the minus strand of NZ_CP014943.1, from coordinate 4,788,141 downwards.
ACCTAACTTGGCTAAACGCTCAGACATGAGTTGCTGACAGCCGAAGTCTTCAGGGGTAACAGAAGGGCGTTCAATCAACGCTTGGGCTAATGAAATAGTGCAATTACTATGTTTTTTCATAATGATAACGTGTACCTAAAGCAAAGTTTCTTGATATTGACTATCTTTAAAGCCAACCAAAAATGCTTGGTTATGCTTAAGTAGCGGGCGTTTTATTAATGTGGGTTGTGCTAAAATAGCCTCTGTCATCACTTCATCGGTCAGGTTATTTTTAATGTCTTCAGATAAATTTCGAAAAGTAGTGCTGCGCTTATTTAACAACGCGATTAAATCGACAGAGTTTGTAAATTCTGCTAATAATGCAGCGCTGAAACCATCCGTTCGAAAGTCGTGAAACTGATAAGGGATATTTTCTTGCTCTAACCATTTTTTTGCTTTTTTTACGCTATCGCAGTTTTTAATGCCATAAAGTATTGTCATTATATTTCCTGAGTTATATCACTTGATAGTTATGGTTTATAAGTGCAGTTTTTGCAGCTTCAAATTTATCTGATTTTACTAAAACGTAGTCAGTATCAAAGGTCGAAATAGCAAAAATACTGATATTTTCATTCGCTAACACCGTTGATATGTTCGACATTATGCCGGTTAAGGTAAAGTCGAGTGGCCCAACGACTTCAAATGCTTGCCAGCCATGTTCAGCTTCTTCACTATCAATTTCAATGTGCTCTGGTAGCACAATTGAAATTTCGTCATAGGTTTTTGCCAAGAAGAATATTGGTGCATTAAATACGGCATCCGGTATTGAACTTTCACGTCGTAAACTATGGATAGAAAATGTTTCCGATAAACGGCGCAGGGTCAAAATACTCATAAATCAACTTAGTTTATTTAGATGTTAATGTCGCTACTATAGCTTTTTATGACCATTAACTCTAGCGGTTAAACTATTACCATATGGTAATCTAGAGCTTGAAGGCTATGGTTTTTAACTGGTTAACCTGTGTTTAATGCGCACTAATTTGATTATTGCTATCAAGCAAGCGTATTTCTATGTCTATAAGGGCTTATAGCGTGGATTAATTGTACTAGTTTTTATATTGTTCATTTAATGATATCCACATAACCTGTGGATATCATTGTGTGCAACTATTGTTTAAGTGTGTAACTACATGTTTATTATTGATTTAAATAGGTGGTTAAAAAATAACAGCATAAAAATATATACAAAGGGTAATAGATAAGTTAGGAAAATGTAGTGCTAATGAGTAAAGCAGATAAAGACAGACTTATTTATAGGGCATATCTGCCTATATATTGATATTTTTGTTGGATGACTACTAATGTGTTCGAATTGCACCCAATGTATAGCTCCAGTATACAGCTGAATAAAAATCGAGTGAGTAGGATGCGTTTTTATAACACGTAATTAACTATCAGCATCTGAGGCTATGCTAGTATTAACAGTAAAATTTATCTGTTCATTTTTACGGGTTAAAAGATATCTAACCGTTTCCTATTGCTAAGTTTGGCTAACTAATTCATTAATTTTCTATGCTAATATAACCCAGAAATAACATAGTGAATTACCATTGATAGTTTATTTTGGTATGTAAGTAATGTCACGATCGGAACGACTTAACTAACAAGTGATTGAAATATTGCTATTATGCAATAAAACGTCAGCAATAATGGTCCTCTTAGAACATCTGTACTGCGAATGGGTAACAAGTTTGTACTATCTTTTAATTAACCCCTGATGTAGTGTATCGGTTATGAAGTTATCTATATTAGAAATTATATTGCTTGGCCGAAAATACATTAATTTATGGCCATCTCGCGCTGAACTCGGTGAATATTTTGCTGAATATCAGGCCGTAAAAGTTAGTCGTTTGGTTTGTAAAATCATGCCAGGCCTAGCGCTTTTTTGCTTAATTATGCAGGTGTATTTGGGCACTATGGCTGTTTTACCGCAAGCACTGCTATATACCCTTTGTATTTTAAGTTTTCCATTACAAGCTTTGATATTTATGGGGATTAAAGCCGATAAGTTCCTGCCTCCTGGTCTTGAAAATTGGTACAAAGAAAGTGTTGCTCGCGTTAATCAAAGTGGTGGTGATATTAAGCTGTCGACTAAGCGTCCACGTTATTTAGACCTAGCGCAACTATTGAATTTAACTTTTCAAAATCGTTACAAAACTTCTTAACAGAAATTAACTTGTTGATAGAGCGATAAAAAAAGTGCGATACAGTGAACCTGTATCGCTTTTTTTTAGCCCTGTTTTTGATAAAGGCGAATAAGAAAATCAGCCTGACAGATAAAGTCATCTTGATTTGATAATTTTTGCTTAACCTCTTCACTCGCCTTAAAAGCAAAAGGTGTCATAGCTAATAAATTTAGCGTGTCTTGACCGGTTTTTAAGTGCATTTGATAAGAAATATTTTCTTGATGCACCAGTGCTAAGTGTTCAATTGGTAATTTATCTACATCATGCTCTTTTGCGTCATCATAAATATGCTGTTTTAGTTGCATCAAATGCTGTTTCGCTGGTGTAACGGTTAACAAAAAACCACCATTGGATAAAACTCGGGTGAATTCCTGCTCTAAAATTGGCGCATAAACCGATACAATCCAAGAAAACAAACTGTCAGCAAAAGGCAGCTTTGATAATGTCGCGACACTAAAATGACATTGTGGGTATTTTTTACCGGCTTTTTTTATGGCTTCTTTGGCAATATCAACACCGTAAACGGTATTTTCAGCCGTTTTATGTTGATGCGTATAAAACCCTTCACCACAGCCAGCATCAAGCACAATAGTCGGCTTTTCGGGGACAGTAATTATTTTTTCCTGGTATAGGGCGACCAACCTGTCCACTAGCGGTTGATAATGACCTTTTTCTAAAAATGCCCGTCTAGCATTTACCATTGCCTTATTGTCACCGGGATTTTTTGAATGTTTAAATTGTACTGGCAGTAAATTTAAATAGTTTTCTTTTGCAAGATCAAAGCTATGATTATTGTCACAGCGAAATATTTTCGCTTGATTGAGTAGGGGTAAACTACATAATGGGCAAGCATAGTCAGCTATAGTCATAATTATCAATACTATGTTTTTAGATAAGAAAAGGGCATACGCCCTTTAAGTTGTAGGTTAGAAAACTTTTATTTACTAAACGTAGACCAAATCGGGGCATGATCAGAAGGCTTTTCGATGCCTCTAAGTTCATAATCAACATCGGACTCTATACAACGTTTAGCAAGTTTCTCTGTTGCTAGTACAACGTCAATGCGTAAACCGCGATTATCATCAAAGCCACGTGAGCGATAATCAAACCAGGAATATCTTTCTTCACGGCTCGGGTGCAAAGCTCTAAAGGTATCAGTAAAGCCCCAATTCATTAACGTAGCTAACCATTCTCTTTCTTCTGGTTGAAAGCTACATTTTCCAGTTTTTAACCAACGTTTTTTATTTGGCTCGCCAATGCCTATGTCTAAATCCGTAGGTGAAATATTAATATCTCCCATCACTACAACATTTTCATCAGGCGTATGGTTTTCATTTAAGTATTGCATTAAGTCTTTATAAAACTGGCGCTTATAAGGATACTTAGTTTCATGGGCAATATTGTCACCTTGTGGAAAGTAACCATTTAATACAGTTACTTTTTCACCATTTTCGTCGGTTGTTTGCACCATGATCATACGTTTTTGTGCTTCGTCATCATCGGTTGGAAAGCCTTTTGTGACAACATCAGCCGCTTTTTTACACAACATAGCAACGCCATAATGTGCCTTTTGGCCATGAAAATATACGTGATAGCCCATGGCTTCAACATCCGCCAACGGGAAAACTTCATCATGGACTTTAATTTCTTGCAGGCCAATAATATCAGGTTGATGTTTGTCGATAATTGCCTGCAATTGATGTAAACGTGCACGCAGACCATTAATATTAAAAGAGATGATTTTCATTTGGAAGCTCGATAATTATTTTGCGCTTATGCTACCAGAACTTACGCATTAGCAGTAGTGATATTGCGATGAAATTCAACGTTAAGCGCGAGGTTTGATATAGGGAAAGTACTTTTATCTCGAAGATTAAATATCACTGGCAGAAAATTTAAACAGTGGATATAAAGTATAATTATAGCCTATCTATATTGGTTTAATTTTATTGGTTTAATTTTCACGATGGTTGTTAACTATGAGACAGAACGATCTATTAGAGAAAACATTTAACTTAAAGTATCGCTGAAATAGGGGTAATAACACTTAACGAATATCTTCCTGACTAAAATGAAAGTCGACAGAAGCTATGATAAGTAAAACTGCACCAAATAATATTGCCCAATGGGCACCAAGCAATGCCAATAGACTACCGATAAGTGCCATAAGCACGTTTGCCACACTAAATGTGGTGGTAATTAATCCCATGAGTTGTCCTTGCTCGATATCAGCATATTGCTCAGAAATATACACAGGTAATAAACCATTGAAAATAGCTATAGCTATGCCTGTTAGAGCATAGATGGGCCAGACATTCGTTTCTGTTAGTAAAGGATGCAAACTAAATAACGCAGCCATTAATACCATGCCTACAATTGCGCCAAATTTCAGCCCTAGCAAGTATTTTAACTTTTTAACAAAAAAGACACTGGTTATGGTCATAAACAAAGTTAACACTACCGTGATATACCCTATGTCAGGGCTGTTGAAGTCAAATTTTTCAACCAACCAAACCGGATAAAACTCGTAATATGCATTTAAACCGAGCGTTGCCAATAAATAAATTATAAAGATACGCCTAATTTTATCATTGGCCAGTAGGGCGAATGAGTTCTGTTTACTAAACAGTTGTGAAAATTTTATCTTGTTAATGGTTGGGTTAATGGCATCAGCATGTAGTAAACATGCAACACTGATAAGAGCAATAATTATGGCAATGGCTGCGAAATAGAAAACTGTTTCCAAACCATATACGGCGAGTAATCCGCCGGCTAAAGGGCCAAGTAACCAACCTAAATAACCGGTAGCGTTAACAAGGTTAAAGGTGTAAGTTTTATCAAGCGTTGGTGATAAATCTACCGCGACGGCTTTGGCTATGCTAATGTTGCCTGAAAAAATACCCGTAAGAAATCGCGCTAAAATTAGCAGCAGGAAGCTCTCAGCAATAACGGCTAAAGCCGATAAGACATAACTGATGGCAGTTAATACTAAGGTGATGATTAAGGTTTTCTTTCGTCCATAAATTCCTGATGCAGCGCCGAGCACTGAGCTTCCTAAAATAACACCTAAAGGATATATAGCCAGAATAATACCGAGTAATATTTTGCTGGGTAAATCATAGAAGGTAGTTAATGGACTTATTTCATTGAGAAAAATAGGTGCTAATATCGGGTAAGGTAAGGCGATCCCCGCACTGCTAAATAGCACGACAAGCATGACAGAAAATAGCGATTTCTTGGCTTTTGACTCTTCGGAAATTGAGTGCTCTATAGGTGTTTTTTTTATTTTAGCGGCGTGAGTCGGCATAACGATTATTTAGGTTTTACACTGAGTAGAAGGCAAATTAATTATATAATAAATTGCGATCGCAACTAAGTAAAAATTTGTGTTCATATCAACACACTTATATTGTATTTTTGTCCTTTTTATTATAAAAAAACAATAAAATCAGCTTGTTATTGTTGTTGTAATTAAATGTAATCACCGGGTAATAAGTTGTGCTATTGCCGTAACACCTTGTACATGGCGTTGTTAATTTACCATAAACATTTTAAGCTTATAAATATTAGAGTCATTCATACTTTCAATGGTTGTTTTTTATTAGCCAGCGTATACATTGAACCGTGTTGATAATACAACCATGAAGTGCTGTTAATACAGCGTAACAAAGTAGGAGCAAGTTAATGTCAGATAGTAAATTGTCAGTTAAGAAGATATTACTCGTTGAGGATGACCGCCAGTTGTCGGATTTAGTCGCTGAGTTTTTAGAAAGTGAAGGCTATCACGTTAAGCAAGAATTTAGAGGTGACACGGTCGAAAAACGCGTTGATAAATTCGTGCCAGACTTGATCATTTTAGACATTATGTTACCCGGTAAAGATGGTTTTGCGGTATGTAAAGACTTACGACCTGGATACAAAGGTCCTATTTTAATGCTTACTGCTAAAGGCACTGACTTTGATCAAGTGCTAGGTTTAGAAATTGGTGCTGATGACTACGTAATTAAGCCAGTAGAGCCAAGAGTATTATTAGCGCGTGTTAATGCGCTCTTACGCCGTGGTCAACTGCCTTCTGAAGGTAAAGAAAACGCTGAAATTGATTGTGGCGAACTACATATTAGCCGTGGCTCTAGACAGGTGACATTGCACGGAAAAAATGTTGATCTTACTAGCCAAGAATTTGATTTACTTTGGTTATTAGCTAGCCGCTCTGGCGAAGTACAAAATCGTGATTATATTTATAAAGCGGTTGTTGGTCGTGAGTACGATGGCATGGATAGAAGTGTTGATGTTCGTATATCGCGCTTACGTAAAAAATTGCATGACAGTAATGAAACACCTTTTCGTATTAAAACCATTTGGGGACAGGGTTACCTATTTGTTCCAGATGCGTGGAGTTAATCATTTTTATATTGTGTAAGCTGATGGGGTGCTACGCCATCTCATCAGTACTTTTCCTCTCTTTTTAGGCATTTTGATGAAACTTGGTCGCTCATTCTTCAGCTTATATTTTCTTATTATCTCTATTTTTATCGTATTCTCTTGGATGCTAGATGAAGTATGGAGTTCATATCTTGAACAAGATATTGAATCATATACTGGCTATAAAAGCATGTTGTTATCACTTTCTAATTATTTAGAAAAACATCCAGAAAATGAATGGCCAGAGATAATTTCGGGTGCTGCACAGCAATGGCAGTTACCGTTAAAGTTAATATCAGAACAACAAGAAAAAGTAATTAATCATCAACGTAATGACGTTATTAAAGAAGATAATACCCATATATATTATGATAATGACGCAGTAGAAATTCATCACAGAATCAACAGTGCTGGCACGATGATTGTTTTAGGACCAGCTAAAATGCCTACTAGGCCAAGAGTAGAAGCATTAATTCGCGTTATTTTGCTAGCATGTTTAGCCTGTATATTGTTCTTTTGGTTACGGCCTCTATCTCGTGACTTGGATCAATTAAGAAAAACAGCTATCGACTTTGGTCAAGAAAGTTTTGATGTTGTAGCACCTAAAGCAAGCTCTAAGATGACTGAGCCCATGGTAACTGCGTTTAATACTATGGCGAGTAGAATCAAGCGTTTAATTGATGCTCATAAAGAGTTATCAACTGCGGTTGCACATGAATTACGTACCCCTTTAGCGCGCACTAAATTTGCTTTGCAGATGTTAGCCTGCACCGATGATAAAGCTAAACAAGAAAAGTATCGTAATGCTATTAGCAAAGATATTTGTGAGTTAGAACAATTAATTAATGAAATGTTGATTTACGCTAGTTTTGATAATGACAGACCTGAACTGAACTTCAATGAAGAGTCATTGGTTGAAATTGTTGAAAAGCAGGTCAGTAATTATCAACAATTTGATCAAAAATTTAATATTAATAATATGCTTGGAGATGTTAGCGTTCAGGCTGATCGTCAATTTATCGCACGTGCGCTAAATAACTACATTTCAAATGCTATAAAATACGGTAAAGGTGAAATAGACATCACCATCATGCAAAAAGATGATCACTGTCAAATAAAAGTAACTGATAATGGCGAAGGCGTGTCAGATGACTTTAAATGTACTATATTTGACGCTTTCTCTCGTGGCGATACATCTCGTAATCGAGAAACAGGTGGTTTTGGTTTAGGTCTCGCCATTGTTTGTCGAATTATGGAATGGCATGGCGGAAGTGCTTCTGTAGTTGACAGTGAACATGGCGGTGCGACTTTTATCCTTAGCTGGCCCATTAAGCATGTTACTGCTTAGTGCATAATAATTGTCCAATAGATTGTAATTATTATAAAAATTAATTATTAATTACCTGAAATATTAAAGTAATTTACCACACTGCCGATAGTAATATTATCGGCAGTAAAACAGTAGATTATTTTGACACTAGACGCTTTATCAAACGACATACTTGTTCATGAACTTCAGTTAGGCGAGCAGCTTAGCGAAAGTGTTGATCATGATCGTCGTGCTGATTTTTCTCTTCTACTTGCTATGCTAACAGACGATGTTAGAGCACATAGCCAATTTAAGTTACCACTTTCACAAACTACTGAAAAAATCACGACATCAGAACAGCTAAGAAAATATTTTCAATTACCCAATGAAGCGCCTATCGCGTTAAACAACGTTGAAGATATAACTATGTACAATCAGGCCAGCTTGATAGAATTACAGCAGTTAGAACACCTACGGTTAACTAACTCGCTTAATCCCAGACCTTTAGTATTTCGTGACGATGCCAAACATATAAGCCAGTCTGTTATGACTAATACAAGTTTGTATTGCCAACAAAAACACCAAAACAAATCGATAGAAAAAACACAGCAAAGGGCTGATTTTAATGCCCAGGCTTGGTTAGCTGCAGTGCAAACAACGATTGTGAAAGCACCATTGATGGATGCTGTTGCTTAAAGGTTTTTTGCACAACATTGTTTAAATTTTTTATGGCTTCCACAAAAGCAAAACTCATTTCTTTTGGGTTTATTATACGCTTTGCTATCTGACACATCACCATCAAGATATCGCCACTTGCCGTCTTCTATTGCAAAATTAGATTTTTCTCGCATTAGCCAAATTTTCCCGTTGAGCTGATAAAAGGCGGAAAATTCTACTTGAGCATGCTCATTGTTAGCTAAATTCTTTTTATGATCACTGGCAGAGTGAATGATTAACTTTAACCATGTTGTTTGTGCAGCCCATTGTGCAATATCTTCAACTGATTGCTCAACTTGGCTAGATTTTGCATAAGTGAGGTAAATATACGTTGCTTGTTTATTTGCATAGGCAGAGTAGCGTGAACGCATGAGTTGCTCGGGGGTATTAACGGCTTTGCTTGCCATTATAAAAGGTTGGCAACATTGATTGTAGGCTTGTTCTGAGCCGCATGGACATAACATGTAAATAAGCTATTACTATTAAATTAAAATTTTAGCTAGCTTATCATGACCGCCAATAGGGTTTTAATCATTTATAGCTTTTCTAAGGCCTTATTGATAACAGCAATGCGGATACTATTAATATTTACAGAATTACTAACCAACAGAATAAGTAATCTAAAGGTTAAGCTATCTACAGATTAACTTATCGATAGCTTACTCGCAGTGAACTACTGTAGTGGCCTGCTGTAGTAAATTAATGAAGCTGGCTTGTTTGTTGAAAATTTGTTTTTTGCAATAAAATACAGTGAGTTTTTCCTAAAGCAGCACAACGCGATATTTCTCTTATTTGAGCTTGATTATAATCAGTATCTGACAAAATCATCGCAGAACAAGTGCCTTTTAATAACGTATTTTTAATATGCTCTAGGCTGACATTAACCTTATTTGCATTAACTCTTAGTATTTTTTCAGGATTAATTTTACCCATACTAGAGAGTTGTTCTAGCGAATTGTTTTCAGGATTAATCATTAAAATCCATTTGTTATCATCATGATGATTTTGACAAATATCTTGGTATTTTTCAGATAAGTCATAAGGACTATTCACCGGTACTATATTACACCATGTAGAAGATAAACTTATTTCACGCGGACTTTCAATCGCGTTATTTATAGCTAAGCTACTGTTATTTATTTCTAAATCTATTTTGTTAATGTTAATCATAGTACCGACCTCGATATACTGTATAAACATACAGTATATCGGTTGAGCTGTTATTTCAAGTATTATTTTATCTATTTTTGTTGCCTGCGATTTATACCTAACTCATTCGTGCTTTGCTCATTATTCAGGGTCAAAATATTTAATTACAGCGCTAATAATTAACAGCTTATCTGTTTATCGATGCTTATTTTGACTAGCGAAGCCCAGCTGATGAATGGTTTTATCGCCATACTTAATAATTGACTAGTGAGAGAGATAAAGAGAATAAATAATTTGTTATCAGGCAAATAGATAATCATAAATCCAGCGTTAAATTTTTCAATTATAATGCTGTTTTCATAGCTAATAAGTTGTTCACTACTGTATGTGATTAGTACTGAGACAAGACAATTGACCATGGTTTATTATAAATATAGGTAAGAAATATAGATAAGAAATATGTAATGAATACAGTTTTATTTTATTGCGTTATGCTACTGTTATTATGTGTTTTAACATGACTTTATTTTCAGTGATGCGAACAACAGTTTCTCGGTAAAACGCATGCTTATATATCAAGTTAGATGGACAAAAACTTCCCGCTCAATGATCAAAAAGGCTTTATAATCTCCATGTTTAAACCGCTATTCATTCGACAATTTATTTGGTGTATTTTTGCTTTAACATTACTCATTTTTTCTTTAGGTATAAGTTGGCAAGCGAGTAAAGCAACTAACTTTTTATACGGCTTTTGGTATTCCACATTACAAATTAATGAGGTGATTAGCACTAATGTGCCTAAGAATACCCAAGGTAAACGTGACTTTCCGATCAGTGATATTAAATTACATGCAACAAAGTTTGCCGATATTGTTCAATCTATTCACAAACACGGTGATGGTTTAGCCGAAATAAGTTATGTGAACGAACAGGCTGAAATACAAAAGCTGTTAACTAAAAGTGAAGTTCAGCACTTACAAGATGTTGCTAATTTACTCGATAAAGTTGGATATATTTGGTGGATAAATTTAATTTTCATGCTTAGTTTTTTACTATTATATTTTAGTAAGTTAAAGCTATTAAGTGTGAGTTCAATAAGGCGAATGCCAACAGGAAAACAAAAGTTAGCATCGTTAATTTGTTTGGTTTTTTTGGTAGTTTCTATGCTGGGAGTATGGGGCTTTACACAGATATTCTATTATCTGCACACGGTGATATTTCCTGGCGATCATCAGTGGTTTTTTTATTACGAAGAGTCGCTGATGTCAACTTTAATGAAAGCGCCCGATATTTTTGCTGCCATTGCCGGTCAGTTACTTTTAGTCGCTTTGATAGTAGCCGGAATTATTGATGCTGCTTTAAGTCGTTACCAAATTAAAAGCTAATTTTTACAGAGTATATGTGATTTATAGCCGTGTTAATGAGATTTTTATTTAGATTTAATTGTTCATAAATAAAAACTAACTATTTAGCAGTTTAATGATACTTTCTTTGGATTTACTCGCGTAAGTATCGGAAACATTATCACTAATGAATAACGATGCCTTTACAGAAATGCTTTTAAGTACCTTTATATCTTCTGGCTGCCACTCTGTTTTATTGCCTGTACGTTCACAGCAAATTATGCCTAAAGGGGTAAAGTCTTTTTTGAAGGTAATATCCAATAAAGATCGGATGTCGTGCGCTTTAAAATAGCCATGGTTAAAACATTTTGATATCTCGTTATCTCTTGCATCAGAAGCAACTAAAAACTCATTCTCTATAATATGCGTAAAGTAATCGTTATAATCACTTGCAAGTAAATGTTCACCTATCGATTGTTGCCCTTTTTCATCGACACACATCAATGTAAGCATTTCAGAATAGTCGCTACAGAATAGCCAAATATTTACGCGATCACATTCAGGAATAGCAGCCTTAATGGTCGTGCAAATTTTTAATAATTTATTATTTAAAGAGGTGCGTGGATTACTTAAATAAACTGAAAGGCTTGATAATATTTCCATAAGGTAATTCAATTAATAGCTTGTAAGTTGTGTCATTTGATATTATAAAAAATAAAAATATCAATAACATATTAATTTATGCAAAGGCTGAATTTTAGGCTGTGGTATACCTTACAAAATAGTTCAGTGAATAGCATGTGACTGTAAAAGTGACTTTAAAGATTTAATGATCAGTGTGATTTATTATCGTAAATATTGAATCTAATCATTAATGTGTAATATATCCATAATCTAGGGTAAATTGCACTGTATATCAAGCTTTATTACGACGCTTATCTTACCAAAAACTACATTTATAGTTGTAAAAATAACAATATAAAATATGAAAGGCTAAAAATAAATTTTAGCCTTAATTTACTTATAAAGTATTAATAAAGCTTTATATAAACCGATAGTCACGTTTTCTATTACAGCTTAAATACTTGAATATAATCAAGGAACGGGCCTTTTGTACCGGTATTACCGCCGATAACATAGGTGCTTTCACCTAGCGTTGTTGTGGCATTATGGCGACTAGCTTTATAGTCTATAGCTAGTTTTTCCCACTTGGTCGCATCAAAATCATAACTATAAGTAGAGGTTAAGTTGTTATAGTCGCCAAAAATAAATAATTTATTTTCGATGAGGCTTATGCTGTGGGCGCTGATTTTAGCGGGCAGGGAGGGGAGCGATAGCCATTGGTTTTTTATCGGGTCAAAACGTTCAAATACATCAAGAGAAGAAACCCTGTCATAGCCGCCAACAACATAGACAAAATTATCTTTAACAAACGCGCGAGTAGTCTTTGCCGTAGGCATATTAGCTGCTCTCACCCAACTGTCATTTTTTATATCAAACACAGCTACTAATGCAGTAGGTGATAACTTAGCATTTTTAGGATATGCACCACCTAGAACATAAATTCTATCATGCAATAATACCGCGCTGTTTATTCGTGTTGGCGCAGGCAAAGGCTTGGCAAAGCTTACGGTATTTGTTTGGGTATTAAATACTTCCACTCGTTTTTCATACCGAAACTTTTTATTTTTCAGGCTAACACCACCGAGTATATATATCGAATGCTTGCCGTCCCAAACCGCAGAAAAATACCTTCTTGGAATAACTTTATTAGCCAAGACATTAATTTCATTCGTAGACGGATCAATAATCTCTATATCTGATAGGAAGCCAGACTGATTAGCACCAGCAATGACGTATATTTTATCTCCGTCATTAACAACCCCATGGCCATAGCGCGCTGTTTTTAGTGTTAACTGATCAGAGGTGCCGATAGGTTTTGAAGCACAGCCAACAAGATTAATAAATAATAACGTGAGGAGCGTGTAAAGATAGATGTGTTTATGTGCGGACATAAATTTACTCCATTAAATTAAGTGGAGCTAGTTTGTCATGATTACATAATGTTAACAACATGTTGTATATCAAGCGATGAATAACTTAATCTAGAAATAACTTAGTCTATGAATGAACGTAAGTTATGGCGTTTTATCATGATGATAAGACGTTTTTTTAACCAGAGATAATGAGATAAAATTAACTATTTATTAAGGTTGGATAATTCTTCAATGCGATATTGTGTCAATGTTATATAACATTTTTTATAAGCAACAGCGGCGCCTTCATCTGGCGCAACGACTAAATATTGCCACCGACAGTTATTTTCCCGATAGCTAATAAAATTGCGCTGTGATCGCTTAAACATGTCGAGCGACGTGCGGCGACCGTTGTGTGCCGCTAACTCTTCTAAGATAAAAATTTGATTATTTACCCAAGTTTGTAACTCTCGATCTTTCTTTTCTTTAGTGCCATCCAAACAACGGGACACTTCGGATAAAGTGTCCATTTTTGTTTCACACATTTCTACGTTATTTTTAGCCAACACCACATTAGAAAATAGTAGTAAGCTTGCCAATATGTATTTACTCACATTTTTATTATTCATGGCTAAAAATCAATACTTATGCTGGAAGTACTTTTTTGTACGGTTTAACGGTAACGTTCTTATAAACGCCCGCGGCTATGTAAGGGTCTTGGTCAGCCCACTGCTGAGCAGCGACTAAACTGTCGAATTCTGCAATAATAAGTGAACCCGTAAAACCTGCATCACCTGGATTTTCACTATCAATAGCAGGGCAAGGACCCGCTACAAGTAGCTTGCCTTGATCTTGCAACACTCGTAAACGATCTAAATGATTTTCGCGTACACTCATACGTAGCGCTAAGCTATTTTCAACATCTTCACTATAGATAAGATAAAACATTTTACATCCAAAAAATTATTATTTAATTAACAGCCGCGAAAAACGCATGCCAAGCTATTCTTGCTTTTCTTCTTCTTTTTCTTCCGGCATATATTTATACAATGATATTATCGAGCCAATAGCAAACACAAAAGTTAACGCCGTTAAGCCAAATACTTTAAAGTTAACCCAGGTTTCTAAGCTAAAGTTAAAGGCAATGTACCAATTGAGGAAACCACATAGGGCAAAGAACAGCGCCCAAGCAAGATTTAATCTATTCCAGATGTTTTCGGGTAAGGTTAAGGCTTCACCTAAAAACTCTTTCATAATATTTTTATTAAATACTTTTTGACTAACGATCAGCGCAATAGCAAAAATACCTTGGATAATAGTTACCTTCCATTTTAAAAAGGTATCGTCATGCATATAAATAGTAAGGCCGCCAAATACGGCAATTAAACCAAAGAAAATTAGATTTCTTTTTGGAATTGGCTGTTTTCGTATTAAGAAATAGGCTATTTGTATAGCAGATGCAACGATTAATGAGGCAGTTGCCCAATAAATATCGGCAAACTTATAAAAAACGAAAAAAATTACTAACGGAATGTATTCTAAAAATGCGTGCATAAGCTCGATATCAAAAATTATAATGTATTGATTCTATCCAAAGCCAAAGACATACGCCAATCTATTTGCTGCTACAAAGTGTATTAGTTTTTAGAGGTCAGGATAAACGAGACATTTAGTCCTGACTTCTAGCATAAAAAACAACCAATGTGGTTTGTGTTTTGTTTAAGCTTGTTGATAGCCAAACGGGTCGTCAATCGAATATGAAGGCTCAGTAAACCACTTAGCGCCTGTGTCAGTCATATAAAAATGGTCTTCTAATCGAATACCAAATTCATTAGGTATTACCAACATAGGTTCATTGGAAAAACACATGCCTTTAGCAAGAGGTGTTCTATCGCTTCGCACGAGATATGGCCATTCGTGAATGTCTAAACCTACACCATGTCCTGTTCTATGCGGGCAGCCAGGTGTTTGATAATCGGGGCCTAAATCTTGACTTGCTAAATAATCTCTTGCTGCAACATCCACATCACCGCAAGCTACGCCAATTTTGGCAGCGTCAAAGGCGGCTTTCTGTGCTAGTTTTTCTATTTGCCACATGTCACGTTGGCGCTGATTTGGCTCGCCAAAAACGTAAGTACGAGTAATATCAGAGTTATATCCTTCAACCTGGCAGCCAGTGTCAATTAATACAATGTCATTTTTTTCTAAGGTTTTTGGTGATTTAACACCGTGTGGATAAGATGAATCTTCACCAAAGAGCACAATACAAAAATATGAGCCAGCAGGTGCACCCACTTTACGATGTGCTTGGTCGATAAAATTAGTAACTTCTTGTGTAGTAATACCGACATGTAATATACGTGCTACAGCTTTATGAACCTCTATGGTCATATCTTTTGCTTGTTGCAATAAGGCAATTTCGGTGTCTGATTTTTCTGCACGACAACCTGCAGTTACACATTTTGCATCAACGAGTTCTAACTCGGGAGCGGCTTTTTTAATACCATCAGCAATAAAAAAAGCGGCAGACTCATCAATGGCTAATCGGCCAGAAGTAATGCCCAATTGTGTTAAGGTTTGCTT
Organism: Colwellia sp. PAMC 21821; assembly: GCF_002077175.1. Lineage (NCBI taxonomy): Bacteria > Pseudomonadati > Pseudomonadota > Gammaproteobacteria > Alteromonadales > Colwelliaceae > Colwellia > Colwellia sp. PAMC 21821. The sequence goes on along the minus strand of NZ_CP014943.1, from coordinate 4,772,414 downwards.
AACGAGCTGATAAGGGCTTTCATGTTCTTGCCAACCTTTTATTTCGCCTTTAATCGTCATATATTGACTAAGCGTATTCACTTCAAAGAAGGGTGTAATATATTTAATTTCTCCTTGTTGAGGAATAATAGCGCCCACCATACGTTCGCTGGCGTACCATCGCGTACCGGTAAAGTAATATAGGTTGGTTCCAGCGTCGATATAGGTGGCCGCAATATTATTTTTAGCCATAATTTTTTGCGCTTTCGCAATGCGCTGATTTAATTCAGCCTCAGTTATTGCTTGGACTTGACCAGTCATATTGACTAACTTCTCAAGTTCAATTTTTGCGGTAGAGCCGCCCACACCTATAGTCATACTTGTTCCTTAAAAAATTTGATTAACATCGGTATATTTTATACAAAATAATATGCAATGTATCGCAAAAATTTAACTAGTATTATGATAAAAGAAATTTTTATTAAAACCTTACGGTCAATATGAGTAGCGCAGCAATGTGACTAATTGACGAACTTACAAAAAGGGTTATATATGCGCACAAAAGTTGAATTTATCAGCGGTGAACACAAACTGAGTGGATTACTGGAAACGCCAGAATCTGATGTGAAATTTTATGCCTTATTCGCGCATTGTTTTACCTGTGGCAAAGACATTGCAGCGGCATCAAGAATTAGTCGAGCTTTAATGCGTAAAGGTATTGCAGTGTTAAGGTTTGATTTTACCGGTTTAGGCAATAGTGATGGTGACTTTGCGAATAGTAACTTTTCCTCAAATATAAAAGATTTAATTGCTGCAGCGAATTTTCTCCGTGTAGAATATCAAGCGCCTCGCCTACTCATTGGCCATAGCTTAGGTGGTGCGGCGGTACTTAATGTTGCTCAGCATGTTGAAGAGGCTATGGCCGTTGTTACTATTGGGGCGCCGTCAGATGCAGAGCATGTTGCTCATAACTTTGCCCTACAAATTGATGATATTGAAAAAAATGGCAAAGCTGAAGTCAACTTAGCAGGGCGTGTGTTTACGATCGAAAAACAATTTTTAGATGATATTAAACGCTACGATACCAGCCATATTGGTCAATTAAGAAAGGCGCTCTTAGTCATGCACTCTCCGGTTGACAGCACAGTCAATATCAGTGAAGCGGAGAAAATATATCAAGCGGCATTGCACCCCAAAAGCTTTGTCAGTTTAGATGGTGCCGATCACTTATTAACCAAAAAACGTGACGCCGAATATGCTGCAGACGTAATAGCTGCATGGGCAGGGCGATATATTTCAGTCCCAAGCAATGCTAAAAATAGTACTGAAATCAATGCGGGTGATAACAATTGCGCCCAGGAAAAAGTCGAAGTGATTAAAGGGCATGTTATTGTCGAAGAAAAAAATCATAAATTTACCCAACACGTAAGCACGAATAGTCATTATTGGCTTGCAGATGAACCGCAAAGTGCAGGCGGCGATAATATGGGACCTGATCCCTACGAGCATTTACTTGCCGGTTTAGGCGCTTGCACTGCCATGACACTTCGTATGTACGCGACACGTAAAAAACTTGCCATAAAGCATATCAAAGTTGAGCTAAAACATAGCCGAGATTATCAACAAGACTGCCAAGACTGTGAGGAAAAAAACCAAGGCATTGAAGCTATTATACGTGAAATTAGTTTTGTTGGAGAGTTAGACACCGCCCAACAAACGCGATTTTTAGAAATAGCAGACAAATGTCCAGTTCATAAAACCTTGGATAACAATGTAAAAGTTGTAAGTAAATTGGTAGGCTAATTCTGTGTATTCACAGAGTTATAAATACTGTAAGGCATTAAGCATTTGTTCAATTTTCATTTAAAAACTATAAAGTGTATAGTTCGATAATATTCGGTACGTACACAAATTTTGGTCATTATGTCTAACTCAATGTCTTTAGAAAAAATATTTATGATTTTAGCCATTATATTGGGTTTGGGGTCAACGATTGATTTGCTCTATTCTTTAGTTACCTTGAACTTTCAATTAGCTGAAATATTACGCTGTATATTCAATATCGTTATTGCAGTTTTTTTATATATCTATGCCAGTAAAAAATATAAAGCGAAGCTTGAGTGTGACAGTTAGCTCAAGTGTGGCAGTTAGTTTTAGTGTGACGTTAATAATGCATCGAGACTTAACCGTTGATTTATGCGGTTGAGTTGAGTTAACACCATTGTTTAGCACATAAATTAACAAGTACTTTGTAATAAAAGAACTTTGAAATATAGAACTTTGTAATATAGAGCCTTGTAACAAATGTTGGTGAACGGAGTTTAGATGAAAACTGTTATTAATTTACTGATCGTCATTATCGCATTATTAAGTCTAGCTGCTGGCATTGCTAAAGTTACTCACAGTCCTCAAGAAGTAAAATTTCTGCAAAGCTTCCTGTTCAATGATTTCACGATTACACTTTATGGTGTCATGCAAATTTTAGCGGCTGTTTTACTCTCAGTAGGGGGCTTGTTTTCTCATCAAAGCGCAAAGTTGATAGGCGCTACCATGGTTGCTTTGGGCTTTTTACTTTCGAGTATACTCATTTTTATCAGCGGTAGTTGGATTTTTGGTTTGGTGTCTTTATTGCCGGTTGCGTTAACGGGCTTGATCATTAAAAAATTGCCAAGCTAGCGCTAAAATTTTTTTTAAAACTACTGTTTGTTCGTTGAGTATGTAAGTGTAAATTCGTTAAGTTATATCGCGATAATACACGTAAACATTATTTTTATTAAATACTTGTTTTATATCAAAGAAAATATAGATTTTGTATGCTACTTTTATTATATACACATCAATAAAAGAGGATTTTATGAACAGTATATTCGTTGTCGCCGATTTATCGGATAGCAAACCAGTCGCCATTCAACGCGCTTGTGAACTGGCTAAAAATACCAGTAATTCTTTACATATTGTCTATTTTTGTTATCAAAGTTTACGGCTTATTCAAGATGATCCACAAAAAATACAACAAGCGATACTTGATGCTGTGAGCGATGATGCAAAAAAAGCACTTGCTGATTTAATTCCTAACGGCATTAACTACAGCTTTGAAGTTGTGTGGGAAAAGCGTATTTACAATTGGATAAACAGCTACGCAAAAGAGCATAACCCTCTCATGGTAGTAAAAACTGCACATCGTAGTGAGACCTTTTTATACACTTCGACCGACTGGCAATTATTGCGCGAATGCCCTGCACCGGTATTTATTGTTAGCGATAATAAATGGCGTAAATCGCCCAATGTTTTAGCCGCTATTGACCTAGAAACAAAACGTAAAAGCAAACAAGCACTTAATCATCAAATATTAAAAGCAGCAAAAACATTTGCCGAAACCAACGACGCTGAGCTCTTTGTGTGTTACACCGTAATGTTTTCAAAAGTATTACGTGATTTAGGCATACATTATAAAGATGAGTTAGAAAGTAAAGCAAAGAAAACCTTAAAGAGTGAAGTTGAAAAATTGGCCGCTGAATATGATATTCCCGTCGCTAATTTTTTCATTAAAGCAGGCGACCCAGAAAAGGTAATTCCGAGTATTGCGGCAAAGGAAAAAGCAGGTGTAGTGGTTATCGGCACCGTTGGACGTAAAGGTTTAAAAGCGAAAGTGTTAGGTAATACCGCAGAGAAGATTTTAAGCTTGTTAAAATCAGACGTGCTAGCTTTAAAACCTGAGTAAATAAGTCATTACCAAACTAAAATATAGCTAAGTAACAGGCTGCAGATAATAGATGCTAGTTGATAGATAAAAGGTGATAGATAAAAGGTACTAGGTCATTAAACTATAACCGAAGTATCACTCAATTGTTGTTTTGCTATTTTTGATAAAAATGATAAAAAAACTTCGGCTAAATACATAGCCGAAGTTCATTTTTTGATAACGTGCTCTAGCGCTGAATTATGACTTTTCAGCGTTAATTAGTTCTGCTACTTTTTCGTTATGCTGCACTAGCGGCAGCATGCCTTTAAGCAAGCGTCCAAAAATATCAGCACCGGTAATAATTCGTCTAGTTTCACCCCACACCAACAGCACATCGTGCTCAATCACGCCATCAAAGTTCTTATCAGTTGACGTATTCACCTTCATTTTTAAAATAGCTTCATTTAACGAGGTTGTTTCATCGGTAATAACAACTGGGCGATGGCAAAAGTTGTAAGGGTCAAAATTTTCTGACTGAAACAGTGCGCTTCGTAAAAAGCCATCTGCATCAATAACCAACAACGGGGTACCTTCAAGATTTGTAATCACCACCCAACTATGACCTGACTGGTTAAGCATGGTTAAAAACGGATCGTTCGGACCGGTATAAGTATCGGGCAAAATAGGCAAATCAAGTTTTGTCGGTAAGGCGATAATAGAATGAGGGTCTATCACTTCACCTTCTTCAGTCACTTTAATTTCATCAAGCGCAAAAAAGTTTAATGCACCAATACCTTCAACATGGTTCAAGTCTGCTTCTTCAGCACGTATATGCTCTTTAATGATGTTACCTAATTCACTCTCGCCTAAATAGGTAATACCTTCTTTACCCAACCAAGCGTCAAGTATTAAAGCACTTGGACGTGCAACAGGGTAAAGCACAAATTGATAGAAGCGAATTATTGGTGCCAGCATGCTACCCATTTTTAAAGCATTACGAGAAAAGTAAGCTTGTGGTGTTATCTCACCAATAATGGTTATCGCTATTGTTGAGAATAAAAATGCACCAACACCGGCCAATACTGAATCTGACAACATGGTTAATAAAACATTAATTCCAACATTACCCCATAAAATAGTGGCCAGTAAAAAGTTAGAATCGTTTCTCAGTGTTAAAACAATTTTTGCTGCTTTATTGCCTTTATTTGCTTCAACTTCTAGCTGTAATCTACTGAGCGAAAAAAAGGCTAAATTTAATCCTGAAAAAATAGCCGATTGTGAAATACAAAACACAATAGCAATCCAGGTGATAGTTTCTACGGGCATTACTTAAATCCTCTTTTACTTTTCTATAGTAGCAGTAAGCTACCTAATCCTAAAAACACAACAAAACCAACAATATCAGTTACTGTGGTTAAAATAACTGCGCCAGATAAAGCCGGGTCGATATTCAATTTGTTTAATATAGCCGGGATCATAACGCCCGATGCCGATGCCGTCAGTAAATTTAATAAGATTGCTAAGGCAATCACTAAGCTTAGCTCTGCACTGTCAAACCAAAAGTAGGTGATAGCACCAATAACAACAGACCAAATTATGCCATTTAGCCCACCGACTTTTAATTCTTTTCGCAGTAGCACCTTTCTGTTTTGTTCTGTTATTTGGCCCAATGCCATACCTCGAACAATAACGGTTAAGGTTTGGCTACCAGAAACCCCACCCATAGATGCAACTACTGGCATTAAAACGGCCAAAGCGACCACTTGTTGTAGTGTTGCTTCAAAAAAACCAATAAACCAAGAAGCTAAAAAAGCGGTCAGTAAATTAATGCCAAGCCAAATACCACGGTTTTTCGCACTAGTTCTAACGCTAGAAAATAAGTCTTCGTCGGTAGTTAAACCCGCAGCACTATTGATTTGCTCTGTCTGCGTTTCTTGTTTTACTTGATAAGCTGTTTCAACGGTAAAACGGCCAAGAAAATGATCGTTTTCATCAACGACAGGTAACGACATTTTGCCCGATAAAATTACCGCATCAGCGGCTGCTGTTAACTCTTCATGACCATTAAGTCGAATTATTTCAGGCGAAAAAAGCGTTTTTAAAGTGCTTTCACCGTCACTTTGGATCAAACTGTTGATGTCGACCGTACCGGTTAAAACACCTTCTTTATTTACCGCATAAAAATCTTCGGTATAGGGCGATAAACCTTTTTGTAATAGCAACTGAGCACTGGTTATTTTAAGCTTTTCCGAAATGCGGACATAATTGTAATCTAACCAATGGCCGACTTCATCAACGGTAAATTGCTGTGCCTGTTGGTATAACTTGCGTTGTGAATCGTCTAAGCTTTTTATGGCATACTTTAGTAAGCGACTGGGTATTTCTTCTGCTATTTCAATTACATCATCAACGTCAAGTTGAGCAAGTAAATCGAAACATTCTTCATCGCTTAATGCCTGTATTAAACTTGTTCTTGTGCCTTGCCCCATATCGACAAAAGCAGCTCTTTGCGTTTCTTCTGGATAAGTAGCCCAAACACTTAAGCGTTTATCTTGCGGTAGGGCTTCAATCAACAAGGCAAATTGTTCAGCCACTAGTGTTTCATTTGCAGCAAGCATAATACTAGCAATGTCTTGCTCGTGCTCTGCAATGAGAATATCGTCGATGACTAAGGATAATTTATCAATGGCATTTTCTAACATTCGTTTATCCTTAAAACCGTTTTAATAACGGGATATGATCTTTATTAGTTGAGTATCTGTATATCATGTGTGATTAGCTATTATGATATTAATTTTATTCGTATTTATAGCTAATTGTATTACAATCAAGTGGAAAATAGTTAACTTCTTTTGAAAGTTTTCTTTGTTACTGACTTTGTGCCTAAATATTAAAATATCAAAATATTCAAGGCCAGGGTTAATAAAACATCCCGTTTAATGCGGGGCATATAGAGAGTATATAATGATAAAATGTATGTTGATATCACCAACGGAAAAAACCGTAATTGGTAGTAGTGAATTAATTAGCCAATGGCAAGAAAATGATGATACTACACTGTGGATTGATCTTGATAACGTTGAAGTAGAAGAAGAAAAAAAAATATTAACACAGTTTAATTGTCACCCCCTTGCGATTAGTGATGCGCTTCGTGAACGCCATCCTCCTAAAATTGAATTGTTTAAAGATTATATATTTATGCTGTATCGCGGCATAGTGGCTAATGAAGACAGCCTTAATTTTAACCATTTACAAGTAAGCTTGTTTATCGGTAAACGCGTGTTAATAACTCGACACCCAAAAAGCTCTTTAGCGATTAACGAATTATTTAACGAAGTGGGTGAGAAACACCTTAAACGCAGCCCAATACATTTGGCGCTTAAACTTTTTCACAGCAGTTGTGGGTTCTATCTTAAGGAAATGTTTAATTTTGAAGCTGAACTAGAAAGAATTGAAGATGACTTCCAGTTAAGCGGTAATGACCAGATGATGAAGCAAATTACCTCATACCGCTCACAATTGGTAAAAATAAGACGTACCTTTAATTACCACGTTAACATGGGCGAAACCTTAAAAGCCTATGTAGAAGATGAAGATACAGACTTAATCACCGATAAAGAAACTCACACGGTTACTGATTTGCGTGAACGTTTAGATCGTCTACTAAGTTTGTCACAAATGTATTACGATATTTGTGGTGATTTAATTAACGGTTATATGTCGGTAACTTCTCATCAACTGAATGCTACCATGCGGGTATTAACGGTGATCACGGCATTATTTGTGCCTTTAACCTTTCTCGCCGGTATCTATGGCATGAACTTTGAGTATATACCTGAGCTAAAAGCCGATAATGGCTATTTCATTTTATTAGGTGTAATGGCTGTGGTTTCGGTAGTATTACTTGTAGTGTTTAAGAAAAAACGTTGGTTATAGCAACCTTAACCTTGATCTTAAACTTTAAGGCCTAAGCCTTAAGCCTATGAATCAGGAGTTATACCGTGTTTAACGAGATAACTCCTGATGTTACAAAACTCCAAATATTTATTTTAAACGGGCTCTTTAGCCGGGTTATGATTGAATTTAAGCCATTTTTTACTCATGCCAATCCAAACAGGACTCGTGAGTAAAGACAATGAAATAACACATAAGGCTAATTGATAGCCGTACTCATTAATAATATTGGCCTGATATCCAACCGCTGCCAAGACAAAACTAAACTCTCCAATTTGTGACAACAACACCCCAGCATAAAGACTTTCTTTCCAACTAAATTTAGACAGTTTTAAAATAATAGCATTGATAAAAATATTGGTGACCAGAGCAGCCATGACCAGAATAGCGGTTTGCTGCCAATGACTGATCAGAAAGCTAACATCAAGCAACATACCTACAGAGACAAAAAATAGCGCGACAAATAGTACTTTAAAAGAGTCTAATGTACGATGAACCCACAGTGTTTCTTTCGCTGCGCCGACTAACATACCGGCAATAAAAGCGCCTAAAGCCGTCGATAATTCAAACCATGCTGTTAGCGTTGCCAAGCCAAAACAAATACCTAATGCAGCAAAAAGTTGTAATTCTCTATCATCTTTTAGCCATTTTGACAGCGGTAAGTGCACCTGTTTACGAGTGATGATAAAGCCAAATAGCACGATGGCGAATATGGTACCTACACCTTGCTTAACTAATTGAACATTATCGATATTACCGGCACCTAGCAAACCTATGATGATCAGCATAGGAATAATCGCTAGGTCTTGTGCCAGTAAAATACCTAAAGCGCTTTGACCTAAGCTCGATGAAAGCATGCCATTATCTTGTAATAATTTAATAACAATAGCGGTACTACTCAGGCTAATAACAAAGCCAATTAATACAATTCTAGCTAAGCTCCAATCAAACCAAAGCCCTAGTAACCAAACACAGCCCACACTTAATAAAATTTGCATCAGTGTGCCGAAAATAATGAGCTTCCAGTTTTCAACTAATTTATGAATGTCAGTTTCCATGCCGACAAAAAATAGCAGTAAAACCACACCTGCAGTACCTAAACGCGAAATGCTTTCAATGTCGGTGACTAAACCAAAGCCCCAGGGGCCAATAACAATGCCAGCAATTAAGTAAGCAACCACATGCGGTTGGCGAAAAAACTTCAAAATAAAACCTAGCAGTAATATAAAGAAAATAGCGCCAACCGCTTGCGGTAAAAATGGGTCCATATGCATAGGTGTTAACCTTTTAAAATTAGTATTGAGAGTAAATAGGTAAATTTACATGTAGAGTTTCTGGTTATATATGTCGATGGTTTTTGATAAAGTTAAGGGCCAGAAATCAGTGATTTTAACGTTATTGTAAACCACTTTATTTTATAGCGGCTACGTTTTCTTCCAATTTGAAGCAAATAGTATTTATTTAATGATCTCATGTTACAAAGTCGTCATAATTATCATCTGCTGTGCAATTTTTATCAGTTAAACAACCATGGAAAAATATTGAAATATCTGAATTATCCCTACAGTACTCGCAGTACTCGCGTAATTTATAGCTTAGTTTCTGTGTTTATGTTGCTCAGTGCCTTTAAAGTGCAGTCAGCAGAGCCCGATGTTAAGCTCGGGACCCACCTTAATATTATCGGTGTTGAAGCGGCCTTTAAAACTAATATTTTGCGTAATTTAAGTACTAACGAAAATATTATTCCCTTGTCTTTGCTTGGTTTTCCGCAATCTGACACGTATATTTTAAATAAAGCTCGCAGCGCATTGCAAGCGTTGGGCTATTACCAACCAACGTTAACCTTGGCCGACGATAAACAAGGCAAAGTATTAACCATTGAATTACAAGCGCCTGTGCGCTGGAACAATACCCGTATTTTGCTCAACTGTGAGAGTGAAATTGAGGAAGTATCCAAGCTTGTTGCGAAACATCCGTTTTTAAAAGGTAAAGTGATTAATCATGGCGAATACAGTCAATTTAAATCTACGATACAGCGTGTAGCACAAGAGTTAGGTTTGTTGAACGCATCATTTACCGCAAGTGCATTAAATGTTGATGTTGCAAAGCTACAAGCGAATGTTGATTGGACTTTTAATTGTGGGGCCCGCTATACCATTAATAATATTACCATTGAAGGGACTGTTTTATCTCATGACTTAGTTAATAGTTATTCAACTATTCGCACAGGAGACGTATATAGTCAGCTCGATATCATTGCAAGCCAGCAAGCACTTAATCGATCGGGTTTTTTCAAATCAGTGGTTGTTGATCAGTCTGTTAACCATGTAACCCAAAAGGTCGATGTTAACCTTTCAATACTTGATACTGAGAAATATGAACTAAAAACGCTATTGGGTTATGGTACTGACAGTGGAGGAAAGCTAGGTGTTAGTTGGAGAAATAGACGGGTAAACAATAGAGCTCATCAATACGTTGCCTCGGTCGACTTCAACCAAGTAAAACTAGACAATGCTGATATACACGCAACGTTTCAATATGAAATACCTTTAGATAAAGCCAGCAGCAAGTGGATAAACCAACTGAGCTATGAAATTAAAAATGAGGAAATAGGCCGTAGCAAAATACTCACGTTAGAGTCTATTTTAGCGAATAAAATTGATCCCCATTGGTCTAGTCAGTGGTCAATCGCGATGGCACAAGAGCAATTAGAGTCTGAGGCGGATGTAAATCAGAACCTTAAATATATTGTGCCCTCATGGCAATTAAACTATTACAGTGTTACCGATCCCTTTTCAGCCATTGAAGGTTGGCGTTGGCAAAGTACTATTCGTTTCAGTAGTGAACAGATGAGCACTCCTGATATAAAATTCTTACAAACTGACCAAAAGGTAAAGCGTATTTGGTCGCTAAATGACGACTGGCGCTTATTGGTGCGTGCCCGTATAGGCACAACTTGGATGGATACTGAAGACTTTAAACGTTCCATGCCGTCTACCTATCGTTTTTTTGCGGGTGGTGATGTCTCAGTCAGAGGCTATGAACATCAAAGTTTATCACCCCTTGATAATGAAATTTCTATCGGCGGTAAACATCTATTCACCTCAGGTATTGAAGTAGATTATTTGTTTTATGAAAGCTTTCGTTGGGCGGTATTTACTGACCAAGGTAATGCTTTTAATGACTGGAAAGATTGGGAGTTGGAAAAGTCAGTGGGTACAGGTTTAAGGTGGGTAACACCAATTGGTGCTATTCGACTTGATATTGCTAAGGCACTTGATGGTGACAAGGCGTGGCGCTTTCATATTACTATTGGGCCTGATCTATGAACTACATCAAAAAGAAAGCACTGTTAAAGTGGTTCAGCCTAGTGTCAACAGTGTTAATTGCTATTGTGCTGTTAATGCTGACATGGCTTTATACTACTGAATCAGGTTTGCAGTGGTTAGTTAAACGCGGGGCACAATTTCAACCACAAGCGCTGAGTATAGGTAAAGTCAGCGGCACATTAAGCTCGCGTATATATTTAACAGAACTTAATTGGCAAGAGCCAGGTACAACTTTAAGCGTTAAAGATATCGCAGTTGACTGCCAGTGGTTGACCTTAATTGACAAGATAGTGACTTGCGATAACATCAATCTAGGCGCGTTAGATGTGTCGATAATGAGCGATAAAAAAGCCCCTAATTCACAAGCCGCTTTACCAGAACTTAACACGGTAAAATTACCCGTCGAAGTTAAGGTTAAGCAAATTAGTATTGCCGCAATAAGCTATCAAGCAACAACACCTGAAATAACGACAGCAAGTGAAAATATACCCGAAGAAAGCGTCCAATACACTATTACTGCGTTAGCGTTAACAAAAATAGCACTAGCAGGCAGCAAAGCAAGTGTAGGGGCCTTAAACTTTACCATTGATGAACATAATATTGCGGTATCTGGCGATATCGATATGCGTAAAAAATGGCAACATCAGCTGGTAATTAATGTTCAAGGACCAAAGCTTTCTGCCAACGTAAAATCCAAAGGGCGTATAAGCGAATCATCAAAATTAACCTTAAAATTGCAATCGCCTAATCAATTACTGGTAACTAGTGATTGGTTTTATAATCAAGGGTTGTTTTTAAAAAATGGCAAATTAACAGCAGAAAAACAGCAAGTACCATTGGCTAGTGAAAAACTTATTGTTGAACAAGTTAAAGCAAACTTTGCGCTTACTTGGCCTAAATTAACGGCTAACGTGCAAGCAAAAGCAACTTGGCAGGCGTTTGAACCTATTACCTTAGATGTTAGTACAGAACTGATTAATGTGCTTGATTGGCGAACAAGTACCGCAGCGACTTTGTTATTAAAAAGTGAGCTTAAAGAAGCACAAATAACCTCATCATTACAGCAAGTATTTCCTGATACGATTAATAACGGAAGTGCAGCGATAAAGCAATCATGGCCAGTTCTGGCCAATCTAGATATGAACATCGAGCAGGGCGCTTTTAAGTTTAAAAGTAATGAAATTATATTCGGTGAGCTTTCTGCGGCTTTACAAGGTGAGCTCAATATTGATAATCCAAGCACTGAAAACTTATCGCTAAAAGGGCACGTTGAAGGTCGATCATTAATATTGGAAAATGCGCTACAGGTAAGTGATATCAAAGCAGATTGGCAAATAGAAAAGCAAAGCGCTACATGGTTGGTAACCAGCGAAGGTAAAATTAAGCAGCTAGCCTTAGCAGGTTTTGACGGTAAAAATATTCAATGGTCAATTGATTTTGGTAAACGCTGGTTGGCGGATATTACAGCGGACTCATTCAATATAAATGAAAACGCTGTGGCGGTACCCTTACTAAAATTTTCTGGATTACCAGAAAAGCATAACTTACTAGTCAGCGCAAAATTAGCAGAAAACACATCGGTTAAATTAACCGTTGATGGTCAACTGTTACAAAACAATACCAAGCCTTTGACGCTTGATAGTGAGTTAGCTACAACTATTTGGCAAGTCGATAACCTTGAGTTTAAGGCGCAAAATCAAAAAGAAACATTATTAGTCGCGGCCGATCAACTTCGGCTGAGTGCTGAAAAGCAGCGCATTAAAAATCTATGCCTGAGCGGTAGTGGTAAATTATGTCTTAACGCTGAGAATATAAATCAGCAGTGGTCGGCAGATTTACTTTTCGACCAATGGGCAATGAGCCCGGTTTTTGAGCAAGTTCAAGCATGGCAATCAATCCTACTTAAACAACCTCAAGGTCAGTTGCAGGAAGTAGAAGGAACTGTGACGGGCACCTTAGCTTTGGCCGGTTCGGGTAAAAAATTGGAAAAGGTAACTGCCGATATAACAATTCCTAGTGTTAAATGGCAATCTTCAGAAGTTGAAGTACATGCAAAAGCGTTAACGCTAAATACCCAGCAGCAGCAAGATAAGATTGCAATAACCACACAATGGCAAACGATAAATACCTTGGTAAATTTACCACAGTGGCAATCTGATATTGCTATGCCTAATGGCCAGATTTTGATGTCGATTACGCCGGACTTTAAAGTCGATTTTGATCTAGAACAAACTGATATTAGTCTAAGTATTCCTGATAAAAGCAATAAAGATGAAACGGCATTAACGAAACGTTTATTAACTATTGCCCTGGTCAAGCTGCAAGGTAAATGGCAGCAAGACAAAGTCAGTAGCCGTTTAAATATTATATTACCGGGTGAAGATGAAATAAACGCCGAATTAAACAGTGATTGGCCATTGGTTGACTCTGCTAACATTGGCGGTGACTTATCACTTAATTTAAAAGAGTTTGACTGGCTCAAGCAATGGCAAAAAGGAATTGATAAAATAGATATCAGTTTAACGCAAAATTTTACGTTAGCAGGTACTTGGCAAAAACCGTTATTTGATGGCGAGGGTTCACTTGCCATTAATCAATTAATTATTGATGAATATGGTTTAGATATTAGTAACAGCAAAATAAAATTAAGCAGCCAACAAGACAGTATTATATTATTGGGTGAGCTACAAAACCCGCAAGGAGCATTAACCATTGCTGGCGATGCAAAGTTATCTGCGCCAATAAAAGCAAATTTAACTATTGAAGGTCAACAAGTTACTCTGGTCAATAATAGTGATAATAAATTAATTGTTTCGCCGACGTTGAAGGCAAATTATCAAGACAAGCGCTTAACGGTTAACGGTAATTTGGTTGTTGATCAAGCTGATATTAAAATAGCATCTTTGCCAAAACCGGCTATTAATGTCTCTGAAGACCAAGTTATTGTTGATGAAAAAGAGTTAAGCGTTAAAGAATCTCCGTTTGACTATAATATTTCGCTAACGCTTTCAGCAGGTGATAACGTAAGAATCAGCGGCTTTGGTTTATCAAGTGAAATACAGGGCAACTTATCTTCAACACTGCTCTCGGGCCACCCTTTAACCCTTAATGGTCGTTTAGATTTAAAAGATGGTAAATTTGAAGCTTACAAACAAGCCTTAACTATTGAACAGGGACAGATATTGTTTCTTGGTACAGCAGCAAACCCAAGCATTCAATTTCGAGCCATTCGAATGGTTGATGATATAAAGGTAGGGATTATTGCAGATGGTACCATACAGAACCCACGTTTAACTTTGTTTTCAGAACCGACAATGGCAGATGAAAATGTATTGTCACTGCTCATTACCGGCCGTAATTTAGACTCTTTATCGCAACAAGAAGGCAATGCATTGACAAGTGCAGCTATCAGCTTAGGCGTAGGGAGCGTTAATAAATTAGTCCAGAAAATTGGCGAGCAATTAGGACTTAAAGATGTCGAATTTACCAGTAAAAGTGGTAATAACGGCAACAGTACCCGTGTTGATATTGCTGCGAAGATTAATGACCGCTTAAATGTTGGCTATGGCACCAGTATTGATTCTGACAGTGGCGTTCAAGCAGGTTGGAGCATAGAATATAAACTTTCGCCGAGCATATCTTTTGAAGCAATCAGTGGCGATGAAATAAGTGCTAATATTAACTATAAAAAGCAGTTTTCACCAGCCAAAGATACAAAAAAGGATAATGATTAATGTGCCAAATAAAAATAAAAATAAAAATAAAAAGGTAACTTATGTCATCTGATTCAGCCGACTCGACCCCCGAAGTTTTAGTCACCGCGGTAACTATTCCTAAACGTCACCCTTTTATCAATTGGTTACTAGCCATTTTAATCACGGCGCTTGGGGTCTATTTATCGATAATACAATTTGCTGGTTTGGAATGGCTTTCTCGCAGTGGTTGTTTAATTGCAGTACTGGGTGTTTGGTCTGGATTAGGTGGCATAATACAAGAACGTCTCTTAATTGGCCGACTTAATTTTCATCATCGTATATCACTGGCTCGCGCGAAAAGAAACCTGCGAAAATTAAAGGTATCAAACGAAAATATAGAAAGTGAAATTCAAACCTTAGAAGACGACTTTGAAGAAAAAAGCGATAAAATTCTACAAGCAGTCAGGTTACAACTTGGTATTCTTGAGGTTTCTTTACTTATTACCGGTACCTTGTTGTGGGGTTTTGGCGATTTATTTTTTATATTGAATATATAGAGTTAGAGCATTTAAATGAGCAATAATTGATATGACTGATGAACAACCATTAGTTTATTCATCAGTCACAGTTATTGATAACTTAAGGCGTATTAATTAAAACTAAATCGCAATGCTGATGGCTGATCAGCGCCGAAATTGTTGAGCCATTGAGCCACTTATCAAATAAACTGTGCTCTCTACAACCTAGTACGATTAAATCAATTTTATTGTCGTCAGCATAAGTTAGCAAAGCATCTTCGGGGGTTCCTCGCGTAAAGGTTAATAAACTTTTTGGACATTTTACTGTTTTAGCGAAACGATAAACTTGTTCTTTATGCAGTGCTTCAATCTTTTTTTCATATTCAATCGCTAAAGGCGGAATGTGAATCACATGTAATAAAAGCGGCTCTGTTTGCTCGGTAGATAGGCTCCAATGCCGCATAAAGTTAACCACTTTACCGTCTGATTTATTTTCTTCATCATCTTCATGAAAAGGGTCAATTGCCCCTATTGCTTTACCATCAGAAAACCATTTTTCTTGATTTAATATAAATATCGTACTTTTATTGTGACTAATATATTGATTATCAGCCGAGGTAAGGCCTGTTTTAGCGCGAATAATAACGGTTTTATCGAGCGTGTTAGCGTTGCTATTCAACTGTTTCGACCAGTATTTTTCCTTACAGATATTAATACTACTTGTTGGGAAATATTTTTTTATTTTAAGCTCAATTTTAGCCACTTTATTTTGATGGCTAGTTTGTAAATCATCTGAAATAGTAGCGAATTCATTAGAGAAATAACGGCGATCAAAAAAACGTTGATGGTGATGTAAATACCACACAACATTTGCTGAAAATTTATTCTGCAGAATGGTTATTTTAGCAAGAATGGCATGAGTGAGTTCCAAATCTGACAAAACAATATGTAATGTTGTCATGAAGCGTTCCTTGGATGTTGAATAATTAATAGCGATGAAGGCCAGTTTATAAGCGGCATTGGGTATATACACAAGTGACTTAAGATAGCATAATCTATAAATATAGAAAGGTATTGTTGAAAGACATTGTTATACCTATTACGTTAATGCGGTGTTCGACTTTATAGAACCTAAAAAGGGCGATACAGGCAACGTAAATGTTAACATTTAGCCTACGTTAGCAAGTCATTATTTATTTAAATGGGTATAACTCGTTGTGTAGAGCAATATGTAGCTGTTTCTATACAGCGATAACGATTTAATTATTTATGATATTGAAACAACTGACAAATAAGCTGAGTTTGTAGCATTTAATGATCGATTAACTGCGTTTAAGTTAGTTAACGCATAAACAAAAACTGAGAAGAGTAAAATGGCTGAGAATGCATGGTGGGGCGAGTTTACTTTTAGCCTACAACAACAACAGTGCTGGCGAATTGGCGAACGAACTATTATTTTAAAGCGTTTAGAAAATGAATGGAACAGTTGGAACTTAGAAACCGTTACTGAAAATGACGAAGCCATGATTGTTGGCGATCTTGACGATGATTACTGTATAGAACAAGCAAAGTTTGGCCGCTATTTACAACAAGGCACCTCAGAAAAAGTACAGATATTACCCCTGTTAGCCGATCGTTCGGTCGTGGCTCGACCAGATACACCGCTAACTTTGCTCGCAGGAGAAAAAGCACGACTGTACGTTAGTACGCCTGTTTGGTTCTCGGCTAAATTATTACCTAAAGGTGAATGTTTACTAGATTTACCTTTTTGGCGACCCTCTGACTCATGGTTTGGTCCATCTACACGTGTGGGGCAAGTATGTTATGCAAAATATACCGCGGCGCGCATTGAACTGTCCAATATAGAAAAACGGCCACACCGGGCAATTACCCCAATTACTGTTATTAATAATCATGACCAGTCTTTAACAATAGAGCGCATTAATGTGCCTGTCACCTTATTGCATTTGTATGCTGATGAAGAGCAACAACTTTGGACAACGGGGATTTCAGTACATCGAGGCAGTCATGTTGACAATGTTGAATTGCACCTTGATAAACATGCACCGGTTGAAGCGTTATCTTCGACGTTAATTAGCAACCCAAGAGTCGCATCCGGACAAAGTATACTGATACGTAGTATCAGTAGTTTATTTGCTTAACAAAGAGAAATATAGTGAAAGACATCATAGCGTTTATCGAACTACTTAAATCTTCACATTTATTTGCCCTGTGCCAGGCAGTTTTATTATTTATTATAGGTTTTATCCTTGCACGCTTAATAAGCACTGCTGTGGTAAAAGTGGTAAAACATAAAATGACTGCTCATGGGCAATTATTTTTGAAAAGATCAATTTTTTACAGTATTTTAGTTTTGGTAACCTTTTCAGCATTAGACAACGTTGGTATTGATCTAAGCATATTACTAGGTGCTGCGGGTATTTTTACCGTGGCCTTAGGCTTTGCGTCGCAAACATCAGCTTCAAACTTAATCAGTGGTTTATTCCTGATGATTGAGCGGCCATTTTCAATTACCGATGTTATCAAGGTAAATGACATCACCGGTGAAGTCATTTCTATCGATTTACTCTCTGTTAAATTACGTACATTTGACAATTTATTTGTCCGTATTCCCAATGAAAGTATGATTAAAAGTGCCGTAACCACTTTGACTAAATATCCGATCAGACGTGCTGATTTAAAATTGGGTATTGCTTATAAAGAAGATATAGAAAAGGTACGAAAAATACTGCTTGATATAGCGGCGAAAAATTTAATTTGTCTAGAAGAGCCTGCACCTGTTTTCATATTAACGGGTTTTGGTAGCTCGTCGATTGATATTCAATTTTCTGTATGGGCTAGACGAGAAAATTTTCTGGCTTTGAAAAATAGTATGTATACAGACATAAAGAACGCCTTTGATCAGCAGGGCATTGAAATACCATTCCCTCATGTGAGTTTATATGCGGGAACGGCAACTAAGCCATTCCCATTGACTAATGCACTAGATGTAGGGGATAAAGCTGATAAAATGGGTAAAAGCGAGCAGTAATTTAGCAGGTAATTGAACAGTTAATTGAACAGTTAATTGAACAGGTAATTGAACAGGTAATTGAGCAGATAATCAACTTTGTATTGCAAGCTACTGCAGTGTTTTTGTGCTAAAAAAAGCAGCTATTGTAGTGCAGTTAGCACTAGTTGGTATTTAATCTGCTAGCGCTAAAATCGTTGGCGTGTAAATCGTTTTTAGCGCTTAAACATTACATTTTGAAAATGCTTTCTCTTAGCGGAGCTAATCGTGCTAATAATTCGTTTTGGGTAGGGTAACTAATATCTGATGCGTCCATAGCGCCGATAAAAAGTTCAACAAAGTGATTAAATTGGTTGGTATCGATATACATGCCTCGATGAATATCTTGCATCGTATCACCATTATATTCACAAGGACCATCGGTTATGTGGCATAAATACACCGAAAGTTTCTCTTTAAAATGGGTGACATTACTTTGGGCGAAGTGAGAGAAAATAACTTTATCTTTACCAATAATATTGACTAAGTTATCAATAATCTTATCAATTGCCGGCTTTTCGCCTATTTTTTGATACAGGCTTGGGTTGCTGTCGCTACTAATATTGTTAGGTGAAGAACAAGATATGCAGCCGGTAATAAGTATTAAAATTAACGATTGAGTGACTTTTTTTATTTTCATTATAAATACCACATAGTTGATAAATACCAGCCAGTTTGCTTGTCAATGGCAGCGATACGGCCTAAATCAACATAAGCCAACGTAACGCTGAAATGTTTGTTTGGAAACCAGGCAACAAAAACATCTTTCCAGTGATCTTCGCCCAAATTTAAGTTGTCAGGCTTTTGCCTAAACTCAACGCCAACAGCTAAGTGTCGATTTAATAAGATAGCGGTAGATGCTTCTAATTGAATTTTACGCTTTTCATTAGCACCACCAAAACCGAGTAAACCCATTTGATTACTCTTAGTGTGCCTTGCTGTAATGTTCCACAACCAGTTGTAACCGTTAATAAAGCCTAAATGGAGTTTACTCGCGGCGATATAGACGTCAGTTCCAGAGTCTTTTTCTGCGCCTAGAGCGAATGCGACATCACTAGTTTTCAATTTTTTTGACTGAATGCCTAAACTAACTTGCGGTAACCTAGTGTAAACCAGATCACCAAATAAATTAATTTTAGCGCCAATAATCGTTTGTTTTAAATCAAGTTTAAGCGGGTTGACTTCAAAGGTTTGTTTGGCATACGACAATTCTATTTTGTCATATATGTTTGCTTGTACACCACAGCTATCTAATGAAAAGTCTTTAACGGTTACGCGGCTACATGCGGCACTAACCGACATACTATCTTCAGTAGCATAGCCCGCTAACTGTGCCCAAGGCACAATACCACCACCACCAGAACCTTCTATTTGGGAAACGCCAGGCGTAGCAAGAATTTTACCTTCGGCTAAACTGTTAGCTGAAAATACGATGAAAATACAGGCATAAAATAAAGGGGTAAATTTATTCATAACTATTCAACCAAGTTAATAAGTCTGCTGATTTAATTGGACGAGAAATAAAATAACCTTGTACATGATTACATTTCATCGCTTTGAGCATATCTAGAGACGCTTTGTTTTCAACACCTTCAGCGACCACACTTAAGCCTAGTTGGTGGCTTAATTCTATGGTCGATTTAACGATAAATTGATCTTTTTCAGATTTATCTAATTCTAATATAAAAGCTTTATCAATTTTTAACTCATCTATCGGTAATTGTTTTAATTTACCTAAAGAAGATTGCCCAATACCATAATCGTCAACGGAAATTTGAATGCCGGTTTGTTTTAACTGCTTAAGTCGACTCACAACGAGATCTTCGTTCGTCATAATGTCGCGTTCCGTTATTTCTAAGGTAATAAGATAAGGGTCTACATTGTATTGCGAAATTTTTTCGAAAATATAATCAATAAAATCAGCATGAGAAATATCTTGTGCTGAAATATTAATGGCTACTTTGAGCTTTATATCTTTTGCAAGCCACGCTTGTTGCTGTTTAAGTACCGTATCAATTACCCAATGGGTTAATTTAATAATAAGGCCGGACTGCTCAGCTAAATGAATAAATAATTCAGGTGAAACAAATTGTCCATCAGGTTTTATCCAGCGAATTAAGGACTCTACTTTTTCTATTTTACCGTTGTCTAAATTTAGCTTAGGTTGATAAACCATGAACATTTCGCCATTATCGCGTGTCATGGCCTCTCTAAGCTCTTCAAGTAAGTTTAATCGCTCAAGGTAAGCCTCATCTTCACCATCTTTGTATGCTCTTATTGTGGTGTTTTCATGTCTTGCCGCTTCCAAGGCAATCGTGGTTCTTCTGACTAACTCTTTAGCGTTGCTGCTGCGTTCTGGGAACAGGCAGGTACCAATACGATAATTTAAATTCAGCCAGAGCTTATTAACTTGTAAAGGTGCTTTTAAATGCGATAAAAAGTTTTCCACTATGTCGTCATAACTTTCTTTCTGCGCTAAGTTAATCACCAAACAAAACTCAGTTCCCGAAAACCGACCAATCATTAATGTTTTTGCTTGATAAATATTTTTAATACGCTGAGCAATAGCTTTAAGTGCTTCATCGCCGATTTCAGAGCCTAAACTGTCGTTTATACGTTTAAAATATCGTACGTTTATTGTCATGACTAATAATGAAGTTTGTTGTTCATGATCATGTTCTTCAATATGTTTTGAGAGTATTTCCAGAAAGGTAGCACGATTATAAACATCGGTTAACGAGTCATGTTTAGCCTGATAGTTAATTTTAATTTCACGTTGTTCAATTTTACGACCCATTTTAATAAAACTGGAATAAACCTTTAAAACTTCAACACTGCCTTCAGACATAATACCGTTATGCTCATACTTTCCTTGTGCAAAATTACGCGTTAAACGCGTTAATTCATAAAGGGGTTTGGTGAGGCTTCTGGCAATAAAACTACAAGCAAACGCGGTAATAGCAATAATCAACAGCGATATAAACAAAGTAAGAGCAACTAATTTATCAAGTTCAATATAGCTTGGTGTTAAATCGACAGAAAGCAGGGCGATATATTCCTGACCTTGGGTATTAGTAAATATTATGGGTTTATTTTCATAGAGTTTTCTTTCGAACAGTAACCATGATTTATCAGTTTTTCTAAAATGATCGCTGTGGCTGGTATTAGTATATTGTAAAGTCGATATAATCAGGTTGTCTTGGGAAAAAAAGCTCACCTCAATCGCCATTAATCTTTTTAATTCATTAACAAAAGCCTGATCTATCTGGAAACCGATTATAGAATAAGCAATGGTTCTTGGTGCATCAACGGGTAAAACAATCAGCTGGTATAAATTGCCAGCGAGTAACATTAACTGAGTTTTATTTAAGTTTTGCTTTACGGTAATTAGCTTCTCGGTAAAGGTCGGGTCAAAGGTGATTTGATTGTTATTTGAAGAAATAACATTGCCGTTTAAGTCGCTTAATATCATCAAACTGGCGTTAATTCGAGAACTATGGTTGTCTAATACACTCGCTATTGTGCCTTTGTCCCGTGTCGCCACCGCTTGCTTAAAACCAAAGTCTGCCGTTAGTACTTTTGATGCAGTAAGCAGTAATTCTTCTTTGGCTTTTAAATACTCTATGAGTACATGTTCGGCACTGGTTATCCTTTGGTTTATTTGCTGACTGTGCGAGGTTATTGATTTCCATATAGACACAGCTAAAAGACAAGTCACGGTTAAAATAACCAGTGACACACCCAGTAAAGTAATTTGCTTACGTAAGGAAGAATTACTCGCCATTCTGATTAAATATGCTTTGGAAAGTATTTCTTGGCTCTGGCGAGTCAACGACTAAGTTAATAATATATGGGGCTTTGTTGTTTGTTTTTTTAGTTAAATCGGCATAATTAATACTTTTAACGCTTGTCAGAGCGCTGCTATGCCATACATTAACACTGTCGTATTGTATGCCATCGTCCAATGTTGCTAAGCCTTGCTCATCAGTCATTAATACATGTTTTGAACTGGCAATATAAATGTAACCCACCATAGAGTCATGAATATTACACCCTAAAACAGCCACACCGGCATTATTAAACTGTAGCGGCGCTTCTGGTCTTCCTGAGTAAAGCTTGAGTTCAAAGGGGTTTACGGAGGAAAAGGAGTAAACATGATGCCTGATATTGTCACTGTTGGGAAAGTCAACAAAGTCACCTTGATGAATAACCAATACGTCAGGCTTAAAAAGTTTATCAACCTGATCCATAATTAACGTCTTAGGTTTTAATACCGCTGAAGTGGAAAGCGCGGGTACCGAAAACTCTAATACCACATTTTTAAGCGGCAAACCTTGTTGATCTTGCACTAAAAATGAGTCGGCGTTTGCGTGTGCGCAGAGCATAAAAAGCGAAAGAGCAATACTTGAGGTATGTAAAAGTCGATTTTTCATAACTTCCTTTTAAAAATGTTTTTGTAAAGACTTCTGATTTTTGTAAAGTCTTCAATAAATATATATTTTGAATATACTTATTGGAAAATTAAATCATATACTTAACGTAATTATTCTTATTCTTCAGATTATGTTTTTGTGCCGGTAATTGCAAATTAATTATTGCTGCCAAAGTGATGAAATATAACCTCAATGGCATAGGGCAATAAAATGTATCAGAGATAATTTTCCTCGATGCTCGCGGCCTCTATTGGTTTAGATAAAAAGTAACCTTGTGCACGTTGAATGTTAAGTTTTTGGCATAACTGTAAACTAGGCTCACTTTCAATACCCTCAGCAACTATATTAAGAGCTAACGAGTGCAACATAGCAGAAAAACCTTCTATGAGTGCGCGTGTTTTTGGCTGCTCAGATGCTATCAATAACGATTTATCGATTTTTACGGTGTTAATTGGGAAATTTTGTAAATGTGCCACTGACGAAAATCCACTACCAAAATCATCTAACGAGATACGACAACCTAAATCACTCAGCGCCTCAAGTGTTTTAACCGCTTGTTTACTATTCTCAAGTAAAGCAATTTCGGTTAATTCAAATTCTATTAGCTCAGCTTGTACGTGATATTTTTCCATCATGCTTTTGATGTAACTAACAATTGTTCTATCAGCTAACTGTATGCTCGATAGATTAATCGCCATGGAAAATGATTTACGGTTGCGTAAATTCCAAACTGATATTTGATAGATGGCTTGTTCGATTACCCAGCGGCCAATGTCAAGCATGGCATGGGAACATTCAGCAATTGCAATAAAACTCTCGGGAAAGTACAGTTTATTTTGAAAATTCCACCGTATTAACGCTTCGAAGCCAATAACATTAGTTGTCGCCGTTTCAAATATCGGTTGGTAATGCAATACAAACTCATTGCGTTCTACTGCACCAATTAAATTAGCTTCAACTTGATAACGCTGTAAAAATTGCTCTTGCATTTCTTCTTCAAAAAAGCATATTTGATTTCTGCCCAGCTTTTTCGCACGGTACATCGCTATATCGGCATATTTAAGTAAATCATTTGCATTGATACTATTGTCAGGGTACATGGCGATGCCAATGCTAGCGCCTACTTTTATGACTATACCTGAGACATTAAACGGCTCATCTAAACTGTTTAATACCCTTTGAGTTACTCTAGTCGCATTATCTACAGAATGTAAATTACTTAATATAATAGCGAATTCGTCACCACCTAAACGCGCAAATACTTCATTACCACGCAAACATAGGCTTACTCTTTGTGCTACTTGCTTTAATATTTCGTCGCCAACAGCGTGGCCATGAGTGTCGTTAATAAACTTGAAGTTATCTAAGTCGAAAAGAGTCAAGGCTAATTTTGACTGGTCACGAGGCTTCTGTGTAATATTCATCTGCAAGGCTTCTTCAAACGAGTAACGGTTTGCTAGGCCAGTTAAAGCGTCATGCTCTGCTAATTTTTTTGCTTGTTGGTAACTGCTATGAAGCTGTTGCTCTAACTCATAACGGGCTTTAGATTGCAAAATGGCTCGCTTAAGTCTTGAAGATGTTACTTCAGATTTTAATAAGAAATCTTGCGCGCCAGCCCTAACGCACTTTAATGCCAGTTCGGTTTCTTCAGAGTTACTCAACATGATAATAGCAACACTATATTCTAATGGTGCGTTGCGTAATTCTAGTAATAATTCAATGCCGTCACGCTGTGGCATGCGGTAATCGAGTAAAATTACATCAAATTTTTGCTTGGCGAACGCTGCCAAGCCTTCATCAACAGACTCAGTTTCAACGAAGTCCCAGTGGGTAGTTGACTGATTTAATGTTCGTTTGATGCTTTCGCGATCGACGATATCATCATCAACAATTAAAATGTTCAAAGGTAACTCTCTTTTTTGTATTAGTCATAGTCATAGTCATGAGAATGGGATTTAGTTAACTGATTTAATTTTCTGGAAAGTGGACTATCTTCCAATAACCTTTGAGCATTTTTACAATATCTAAGAAACCTTCACCTACTTGCTCTTTTACAAAGTAACCGGCAATATTTTTTTTGTAGCTCGCGGTCATATCTTCGTCAGATTTTGATGTGGTTAAAACAAAAACAATGCTTTTTGCAAGTTTAGGATCTTGGCGAATTTCATCTAAAAATTCTAAACCATTTAAACGCGGCATTTGTAAATCAAGCAATATAATATAAGGTGAGGGGACTGCGCCGCTGCGCAGCATTTCCAAACCCTCAAGGCCATCAGTAGCTCTTATTATCTTGTTGGCAAGAGACATTTTGTTAAAAGCCCGTGTAACAGACATAGCGTCAATGTCATCATCTTCTATCAAGAGTAGTGTAACTTCTTTTGGTGTATCACTCATTTCATTATCCGTTTGTCTTATTTTAATGGTGTTGCTTAATGTGGTCATTGTTCCTTGGTAATTGGCCATAATACCACTATGGTGGTTCCTGTAATACCGTCAGACTCGATAATTAAACGGCCACCGTAATGTTCAATGGTTTTCTTTGATAATGACAAACCCATACCACTGCCTTCAACTTTATCTCTAGGTCGTAAAGTTTGGAACATCTCAACTGCTTTTTCAAATAATTCTTTAGGGATACCGGGACCGTCATCTTGCACACTAATGTGGTGCATGTCGTCAACGGTTTTGTAGAGAATTTTGATATGCCCAGTTTTCTTATCGTGATGTTTTATAGCATTCGAAATCAGATTTCGTATCACAATTTCTATTGGTGTTTGAGGTAAAAGTAATACTTGCTTTTCAACCGATAAATTAAACGTTGTAGGGTGATCTAGCAGACTAAATATTTCTTGAGCTATTGCCTTTAAGTCTATTGGCTTAGGTTTAAATTCTTGGCGTCCAATACGGGCATAATCGAGTAAATCATCAAGCAATTTATTCATTCTTTCACAGCGATTATTTAATAATTTTAAATGCTCTTTAGAACTATCAGGCAATATACTTTCACAATCTTCACTGATCCAACTGACTAATTTTCGCATAGCATTTAACGGTGACTTTAAGTCATGGGATGCTATATAAGCAAATTGTTCAAGATCTTGATTCGACTTAATTAAACGTCGGGTATTAATTTTTAGCTCTCGGGTAATTTCGTCAGCATAAACAAGAGCTTGCTTGTTTGAACGAGAAAGTACAACAAACAAAGCTAAAAGCAAAAGATCAATCACAATACCGCCAGCCAATATAAAGTAAGGCTGGTTTGAACCTGAAGCCTCACGAAAATTTAAATTAGAACTGATGGTAAATTGCCATTGTCGGCCATAAAAACTGACATCAATTTTGTCGGTAAACTGAGGCTTTGGATCTATTTTATCAGCCAGTGAATTATCCATGTCGTCGTATAAAGACTGGCCTGTATCGCTAATTTTTAAGCTAACATGACGTTTGTCAACAGCTAACGTACCAGAAATAAGTTTAGACATGATAAAAGGAGCATATGTTACCCCTTGAATGGATTCTTGTCGGGTACTTACTGAGTTATGTAACATTCCTTTTTTGTAAAATGGGGCATAAAATAGAAAGCCAGGGGTTTTTTTCGCGTCTTGTACTAAGGTAATAGGGCCGGTTAACTGCGCTATACCCGTATCTCTGGCATTTTTAACACCATAATATCTGTTTTCTTCAAACGCCACGTCTAAGCCAACGGCCTGCATATTCGTTGCTATTGGCTCAATATAAGTAATCGGCCAAAGTTCGTGTTCGTTGTGCGGGGGTTTTATACTAAAATTGGGTCGGCTTTCCTGATGCTTTTCAATAAAGCTATTACGTTGCTCGGTTTTAACATTATAAATTATGCCTAAGCCATTGATACCGGGATAGGTCTTGTCTATACGAAGACTATTACTGTAGCTTTTCCATTGCTGATCAGTAATATCATCTTCACTTGCATCTACAAAAGCAACCGCACCCCATAAAGCGTGTTCGTATAATTGCATTCTTTCTTTAACAAGTAATATTACATGTAAAGATTCGCGTTCAAAACGCTCAGTTATTTTTTTATTTACTTGCTCTGAAGCTACATACCAGGCACCAATCGTCAATATGGAAGAAAGCGCTAATATTAACCAATGAATACCGTGAAAACGGCTAGAGTCAATGAGTTTCTGCCGCTCAATGTCAGAATGCGTTACTTGTGTCGCGTTATTCTTCATTCATTGTTTCTCGATATGTAGTGTTAAATACTTCAGGTAAATATACCCACCTGTCCTTGGTACAAAAATAAATAAACTGCAACCTTAATGACTATGACTACCTTAACGAGTAGTTAAGATGTTGATATGTCAAATCCCAAATTTGTAGACTACATTAGACCAGTAACAAAGCTAATTATATCACTAAGATAATATATAAATCAGGGTATTACTAGAATATTGATTTTATAATACAATGCTAGGGAGATATTTAACCTTGATGATACTTTACTGCCAGTTGTTGAATGTAAATGTTGAATGTGAATGTTGAACACAACACACGTTTAACATGTTTTATTAATAACTAGTACGAGCGCAGTAAACTTAAAGATCATAAAAATAGCGTAAGATTAATCTTACTTTTGTTTTTAGAACGCTTAACCCCGAACCTAGCTTTTAGTTATTTAATCAGTTTTAAGTCTAACTTAATGGAATATAGAAAGTTTTAACATTAAAATCAAACTTTAGATGTTTTATTTGTTAAATCATATGGTTTAATTAATTTATTTGATTAACTTGAATGAATTAATGCGTTTGCTTGTGTGTCACTAATCTTTATAATTGTATGTATATATTATTTATTGAGCAACAAAATGAAATCCAAACGGGCTATCAATACTAATCTGATCAGTGTTGTTATAATTACTATGGCGCTTTTAATCTCTGCGACTGTTTTTGCGTCAACTGAAGATGCTAAATCCAAAGTACAGGCGGTATTTAGTCAGGTTGAAGTTTCGCTAATTAAATTAAAGCAAACTGAAGCATTAACCAAAGCAAATATTAGAGATGTTTTAAGTCAGTATTTATTACCCGAGGTTGATGCTCGTTACTTTACTTACAAAGTGCTAAATAAAAATATGCCTAAGGTGCCAGATGAGCTCAAAGAAGCTTTTATAAGTGAATTATCACTGCAGCTTATTAACACCTACAGTAACTTATTAAATAAATACAATAATGAAGTTATTAATGTCGGTCAAAGTACACTTTCTAAAAGTGGCAAATTGGCGATGGTTGATGTCACTATTGTTGGAAAAACTAAAACTAATAAGGCGGTTGTAAAATTATTACAGTCAAATGAGCAAAACTGGCTGTTTTTTGATATTGAGGTTGAAGGCATAAGCTTATTACAAACTAAGCAAGCAGAAATAAACGCAAGTTTTAACAAGTTAGGTGTAGAAGGCACCTTGTTACATTTACAAAAAATCAATCAAAAAGTGGTTGATGGTTAGTTAACGTTTAGCTGATTACAAATTTAGCTTACTCATATTAGGCAGTTAATAACGTTAACAATTATCAAGCACAGATAAGGTCATTATTATTTTATATTTGGACACTATAGTTGAATTTTTAATCCAACATAAATTTACATTAACAGTATTTTTTATTATTGTTTTTTTTACTGTAAAAGCAATAATAATCAAACTGATAAAAAGAAAATCGAAGAAAAGTAAAAGATTAAAGATTAATATGGTAAATAATATATTTACGTTATTAGTTATTATTCTTATTTTTAATATTTGGTCGAGTGAAATACAAAAGTTTGCTTTTTCAATCGCCGCCTTTATTGTCGCAATCGTACTTGCAACCCGAGAATTTATTCAATGCTTTATTGGCTTTATATATATTTTATCAAGTCGTCCTTTTCGCATTGGCGATTGGATACAAGTAGGTAAGTATTATGGTGAAGTACACTCTAGTGACTGGGCAAAACTGACGCTTTTAGAGGTTAATAAGCACGATTACCAATATACAGGTAAAACGTTATATGTGCCTAATAGCCAGTTAATTACCTCTGTTATAAAGAACCTTAACTTCTTAAAACGCTATGCAATGCATCACTTCACCATCGTGCGAGATGACAGCGTTAACCCCTTTGTTTTTATTGATACGCTGCATGAGAAAGCAAATCTATATTGTATTGAATTTAAAGAAGTGGCTATGCGCTACAATCAATTAATAGAAAATCGTTTAGATATCAAGATTGCTGGCCCTGAGCCACATATTCAAATATCTACTTCTGAACTGGGTGATACTCAGGTGGTGTTTTCAATTTTTTGTCCGACAGAGAAAGCGCTTGGAATAGAGCAGAAATTGACTGCTGATTTTATGGCATTGTGGTTCGAAAATAAAAAGGATTAACTGAGACCCTGTAACAATATCTGTTCTAAAGTTACTTCAGTTATTATTAGCTAAATATGAACTAAATATGACTGGCCATCATTAAATCCTGATGAACAGTCATATGTATTTATACCAATCTCATCTCACCGCTAATTATTGGGTAATAATAAATATTAATTAGCTGTGCTTAAAACGGTGTCAAACCGTTTTGTTTGAACCGTTATGTGATCCGTTAGTTAATCCGCTTGTACTTCACTTTTGATTAACTTTAGCGAACCGTCAATATGTATGTCACGTTGTGGGTAGGCGACCACGATATCATTTTGTTCAAATAACTCTTCCAAGCGAAATCTTACATTGCTTTTTGCGACCCTTAATCCTGTTTCAGCACGCGAACTAATCCAAAAAGTCACTTGAAACATTAACGCATTGTCGCCAAAATCATCGAAAGTTACCAAGGGTTTAGGTTCGGTAAGTGCTTCAGGTTGTTCAGTAGTAGCTTGCAGAATTAATTCAGCTACTTTTTTTGCGGGTGAACCATAGGCAACACCCACAGAAACTGAACAGCGTACAAACTGGTCTACTAAGGTCCAGTTCACAACGGTATTTTCGAGCAATTTACTATTAGGAATGAGTAAATGAACACCATCTATACGTTTAATACGTGTTGAACGGGTATTTATTTCTTCTACTAAACCCTTGGTATCTTCAACTTCTAAAAAATCACCAATGCGAATAGGGCGTTCCCACATTAATATCCAACCACTAATAAAGTTATTGATAATGTTTTGTGCACCGAAACCAAAACCAATGGCAATAGCGCCAGATAAAAACGCAAAGGCGGCAATCGGCACATTCATAAAATCTAATATGCTAATAATGATAACCGCTATGGCGATAACGAATAAAATACGTTCGATTAAATGAATGACATTTGGATCAGTTTTTTTACTTCTCAAACGTTTACTGATTAATTTAATTAGCCATTTACTTAATAACAAGCCGATCATAATCATTAGCGGTATAAAGAGGATATCGCCCAAAGTGACAGCTTGATCTGACACATTAACTACGTTAAATGTCAGTAATGCTGTTATTTGTTCTACTATCTGTTCAAATGTCATACTATCTCCTCAATAAATGGAAGTAAGTTAAGAACTTACAAATACTTTTGATGGATCAACTAGAAATTTAGTACCAATGGCTTCTCGGCCAAATAACATTAAGTAACTCATGTCTGAGCGATCAGTTAAGGTTATTTCAATTGGCCAAAGTGTTTCACCCAGTTGTACTGGTGTTGATATTACATAACGTTGCTCAGAGGTACCATTTGAAGATTTAACTCTTCTGATATCGTGCATCGGCGCTTCACAAGAAACTATTTCATCAACATTGTAAGCGTCCGGGTGTAGGTCAAACCTCACCATTATTTTGCCATTTTTTTTAAACTTTACAATGTTATCCACATGTAGAGAGGAGGTTTTAGCTCCGGTATCTACGCGTACCTGTATATCTGTTATTGCTAACTCAGGTAGCGCAATAGTTTCCAAACGGCCAATAATTGCTTTTTGCTTTTTAGTCATATTACGTTACCTTCTTTTACATGCTGCTTTGCGGTAATAAGTTATCTTGAGAGCTCTCTATTTGTTGGGAGATATGTTTATCATCTTCTTCAAAATAGGCAATATGGAACATAGCTTCACCTTCTTGCACCAAAGGGATGTTTTGTTGACCAATTAATATACCAGCTCTACTCGCTTTAACTACATCTAAAATATCGCCATAAGGGCTACCAATTTCAGCTAAAATATCACCTTTTTTAATTTGGTCTCCCAATTTAACACGATGATTTACAATACCACTGCCATTCGCACGCAACCACTGACTGCTGTTAGCAACAAACGGCTCAATTACTTTTTTACGCGTAACTGACGCCTTACGCATGCCTAAATGTTTTAACACGTTAGTAATGCCTTTCATGCCAGCACGAATTGAATACTCATCAAAACGCAATGCTTCACCGGCTTCATAAAGTAGCACTTTGGTTTTATGTTTTACGGCTGCTTCTCTTAAAGAACCATCAATAATGTTGGAATTCAATACTACGGGTACGCCAAACACCATGGCGAGCTCTTTAGTATCGGCACAAGACAAATCAGCGCGAATTTGCGGTAAATTTGAACGGTGAATTGCCCCTGTGTGTAAATCAATACCGTAGTCACAATGTTTAACAATTTCATTAAGAAAAATGTGTGCTATTCGACCAGCCAGTGAACCTTTTGCTGAGCCAGGAAAACATCGGTTAAGATCTCTTCGGTCAGGCATATAGCGGCTTTGGTTAACAACACCATAAACATTGACCATAGGTACAGCTATTAATGTTCCATGGGTGATCCTAAATTTCTTCTCGCTGATTAAGCGACGGATAATTTCAATACCATTTAATTCGTCACCATGCACTGCAGCGCTTATAAAAATAGTAGGGCCCGGTTTTTTTGCTCGAATAATATGAACAGGTAAAGAAACGTTAGCATCGGTGTATAACTTGGCGACAGGTAATTCAATTTTACGCTGTTCGCCGGGTAATATTTCAAACTCACCAATTTTTAAAATGTCCTTCATTATGATTACCCTTTACCGCGAGTTTTATTAGCATGTGGCTTGGCATTTTTCTCTAAAAATTCAAAAATCATACCGGCAATGTTTTTACCTGTTGCTTTTTCTATGCCTTCTAAACCTGGAGAAGAGTTAACTTCCATCACCATAGGACCATTCTGTGAACGCAATAAGTCAACACCACACATGTTTAAGCCCATTGCTTTTGCCGCACTAATCGCTGTATCGCGCTCAGCTTTTGATAATTTAACTACTTCAGCACTACCGCCGCGATGTAAGTTTGAACGGAACTCACCTTCAGCGCCTTGACGTTTCATGGCTGCAACCACTTTACCGCCAATAACTAAACAACGTATATCAGCACCACCAGCTTCTTTAATAAACTCTTGCACTAAAATGTTGGCTTTTAAGCCCATGAACGCTTCGATAATAGCTTCTGCAGCTTTTGCTGTATCGGCTAAAACAACACCAATACCTTGAGTACCTTCTAATAATTTAATTACAACGGGTGCACCACCAACGTTTTTGATTAAATCTTTAGCGTTATCTGGCTTGCTAGCAAAACCCGTACGCGGCATACCAATGCCTTTACGTGACAATAACTGTAATGAACGTAATTTATCGCGAGAACGACTAATAGCAACAGACTCATTAATATTAAAGGTGCCCATCATTTCAAATTGTCGAGCAACAGCCGTGCCGTAAAATGTTACTGAAGCACCAATACGTGGAATAATAGCATCGTACATCGGTAATTCTTTACCGTGATAACGCACTTTTGAGTTGCTACTAGTGATATCCATATAACAATGCAAAGTGTCAATAACATCAACTTCATGACCCATTGCTTCGCCTGCTTCTTTTAAACGTTTTGTAGAATATAGATTTTTATTTCTTGATAAAATTGCAACTTTCATAATTATATGTCCGACTTTCCCACTTTTATAAATAAAGTGAGGTAAATGTGTAAGTAGAGTGTATAGTCATGCTTTGAAATAATAAAACGCAATATTTTGACTGGTTTAATCAAAAAAATTGATTAGAGAGGGTTTTTATGAAATTTGAATTATTAACAACATTTTTAGAAGTAAGCCGAACTTTACATTTTAGGGTGGCTTCTGAAAATCTTTTTATTACCCAATCAGCGGTTAGCGCAAGAATAAAGTTATTAGAAGATGACTTGGGTGTTTTGCTGTTCGACCGCAGTCATAAACATTTAAAATTAACCACTGAAGGACACCGGTTAATAAAGCATGCCAATGAAATTCTGTTTATGTGGCAAAAAACCAAGCACGATGTTGGCGTAGCTGAACATGATGCTATGCAACTTGCTATTGGCTCAATGAATTCCATTTGGGATATTGTTTTACAAGGTTGGTTGCAAAAAATTCATCGTAATTTAGACAGCGTGAGTTTATTTACCAGTACTTATTCGCCAATGGAATTAAGAAAGAATGTTATCAACCGCACCGTTGATATTGCATTTTTATTTGAACCACCATTTATCGAAGACTTGGTGACAGAAAAAGTAGCCACGGTACCTCTGCACCTAGTAACAACTGATCCTGAACATATTGAAGGGGTAAATGTAGATAATTACATTATGGTGGATTATGGCGAGTCGGTTAATACCCTACATATGCGTGAATCTCAAGATGGGGCACCAGCTAAACACTTTATGAGCCAACCACGTATCGCCTTAAATTATATTTTACAAGCGGGTGGTAGTGCGCACTTGCCTAGGCAAATGACTTTTGAACAGGTAGAAGCTAATAAGTTATTTGTGGTAGAAAGTGCTCCGGTTTATCATCGAGAAATATTTGCTGTTTATTTAGCGAAAAGTCAAAAAACCGAAATTATTAAACAAGCGATAGGGTTATTTCCGCATTTACCGGTCTAAAGCAGTAATAATTGGTGTGCTGATAGTCAGGGAAATATCTAATGATTTTTATATCCCAAGAAATACTAAGCAAGTATAATATTGCAGATGGACTTAATTCAGTTTTAGATACAGGGTGTATTAATCTTTAGAGAGCTGAACTGATCTTGCAATAACTGGAGAACTTATGTTTTACACTAAGCTATTGTGATTGGGGCTTCATATAGCCTATTATTCAAGGACATTACGAAAAAGGCATTTTTCTCCTCGTAATCTATCACTTTTAATAAAATTTCGGACAATGAATGAAAAAGCCTGACTTTCCTGAAGATGAACAAGCACGCCTTGAAACGCTTCAGCTATTGAATATTTTAGATACGCAGCCTGAAGAAAGATTTGATAGGCTTACACGTATGGCAAAAAAAATGTTTAATTTGCCAATGGCTGTTGTTAGCCTAGTTGATAAAGACCGCATATGGTTTAAGTCCTGTGTTGGCTTGCCTGTTAGCGAAGCACAGCGCGATATTTCTTTTTGTGGGCATGCCATTTTAGGAACAGAAGTTTTCATTATTCCTAATACCTTGGAAGATGAGCGCTTTGCAAACAATCCTTGGGTTACTGAAGATCCTAAGGTGCGTTTCTATGCTGGTTGTCCTTTAAAAGCAGTTAATGGCAGCAATATTGGCTCACTTTGTCTTATTGACACTATACCAAGAAAATTTGAGAAAGATGATATTCAGGCCTTGATTGACTTAGCTGCGATGGTGGAAGGTGAGTTATCAGCACTACAAATGGCAACTATGGATAAGCTGACTAATATCTCTAACCGGCGCGGTTTTATGATATTAGCTGAACAAGTTTTATATGGTTCTCTTCGTCATGAAACAGCTACAACCTTAATATTTTTTGATTTAGATAAATTTAAAACAATTAATGACACTTATGGCCATGCAGCAGGCGATAATGCTTTAATATTATTTACTGATATATTGAAAAGTACGTGCCGTGATTCAGATGTCTTTGCTCGTTTAGGGGGAGATGAATTTGCAGTTTTGTTAACAAATACAACAACGTTAATTGCAAAAGAGTTTATTCAACGTTTTAAGGACTCATTAGAACAAGTAAACAGCACTGAAAGTTCTGAGTACAACATAACATTTTCACATGGTATTGTAATGTTCGACCCTGAAAAACATGCATCAATAGAGGAACTGCTTGAAGATGGTGATGCTTTGATGTATCAGGAAAAACATAACTAATATTACAATGCCAACCTCTGATTGGCCTTTTATTATTTTTTTATTATTTAATGATGAGTCATGCTATTTAGCATTTGCTAATGACCCATGTTTTAATCCAATGAGTTTATATCAACAGTTCAGTAATCCACAAACAGTCTGATTTTTGGTGAGAAATTGCGATTTTGATAATAGATTGTCATGCTTACCATGCGCCATCACAAACACTCGCTAATATCATTTGAATTAGGCAAGCGATCAATTCCCTTGGTATAAGTGTGCTACTAGATATATTCATCGACAGTGGTTTGGGTATGTTAAGATCGTATTAAATCAGTCCTAGAGTTTGGTTAATGCAGCCAAGCGGATTAAAATTGTAAAGCACAATAAAACGGAGTAACAGTTTTATGGCCATCACAAAAAAAAATTCCCCCCTCGAACGAAATAAGATCAAAGCTATTTCCTGTGATCCCGACCACTGTATTCAGGTGCGAGGTGCGCGTGTTCATAACTTGAAAAATATTGACGTTGATTTACCGCGCAATGCACTGGTGGTTTTTACTGGTATTTCTGGCTCAGGAAAGTCGTCGCTGGCTTTTGGCACCTTGTTTGCGGAATCACAACGTCGTTACCTCGACTCTGTGTCGCCCTATGCGCGACGTTTGATTGACCAAGTTGATGAACCGGACGTCGATGCCATCGAAGGACTGCCGCCAGCGGTCGCACTTCAACAACAACGGGGTACGCCGTCGGTGCGTTCATCTGTGGGTAGTGTTACCACGATTTCTAATGCGCTACGTATGCTCTACTCGCGGGCGGGGAAGTATCCCCGTGGCCAGAATATATTGTATGCAGATGCGTTTTCACCAAATACGCCGGAAGGTGCGTGTGCCCGTTGCCATGGTATTGGCCGTGTTTTTGAAGTGACGGAAAAGCTGCTCGTTCCCGACGATACCAAGACGATTCGAGAACGCGCCATTGCTGCTTGGCCACCGGCGTGGCAAGGTAAAAATCTGAGCCGCATATTGGTTACCCTCGGCTATGACATTGATAAACCGTGGAAGTTGTTACCGAAAAAAACGCGCGATTGGATCCTGTTTACTGAGGAGGCACCTGTTGTACCTGTCTATCCAGAGTACAATTTTGCACAAATTAACGCGGCAATAGAAAGCGGTGAAGCGCCTCATTACATGGGCAAGTTTGCCAGTGCTAAAAGCTTTATTTTACAATCATTTGCTACCACACAAAGCCTGCGCACTAAAAAACGTGTTGCCCAGTTTATGCAAATTTCAGAGTGTCCAGATTGCCATGGCAAGAAACTTAAAACTGCATCGTTATCGGTGAAGTTTGCTGGCCTCGATATTGGTGAATTGTCGCAGTTGACGTTAACCGAACTCGCTAGATTGTTGGGAGATGCCGCTAATGTAAATCCGGCAGACAGTGAACTACATCCAGAAAAAGCCATTGTTGCTCAGCGAATTTCCCGCGATATTTTATCCCGTGTTGAAGCACTCACGCGACTAGGTTTGGGGTACCTGTCACTCGAACGCAGTACGCCAACCTTGTCGCCAGGCGAGCTACAACGTTTGCGCTTGGCAACACAAATTCGATCGAAGCTGTTCGGCGTTGTCTATGTGCTCGATGAACCGTCGGCAGGTTTACATCCTGCTGATACTCAAGCATTGTTAGGTGCGTTGGATGAACTGATACTTGCAGGTAATTCTTTATTCGTCGTTGAACATGACGTCAGTGTTATTCGCCATGCAGACTGGATTGTGGACGTTGGGCCAGAAGCGGGAAGCCATGGCGGCGAAGTCATTTACAGTGGTCCATTTGACGGTTTTCGAGATATGAGTAACTCACACACTAGCCGCTTCCTTTTCAGGCCTAATGCTAAAGCGAAACACACACCACGGCAGCCGTCAGATTGGTTGAAGTTAGCGGGTATAGAGCGAAACAACCTTCAAGGGCTTAATGTTGATTTTCCGCTGGGCGTAATGACGACTGTTACGGGGGTATCAGGTTCGGGCAAGTCAAGCTTGGTGAGTCAAGCACTGGTTGAACTTGTTTATGATGCGCTGGGACAGAAAAATATTGTTGACGCACCTAATGGTGAGGCCGAACTACTGGAACGGGAGCTTGAAACGATAACGGACGGACAGATTATTGATGGAATGCAGCATGTACGAAGACTGGTGACCGTTGACCAGAAAGCGATTGGTCGGACGCCACGCTCAAACCTTGCCACTTACACTAGCCTGTTTGATCACGTGCGTAAGTTGTTTGCCTCGACCCGAAAATCGAAAGCCCGTCGCTATGATGTTGGGCGTTTTTCGTTCAATGTGGTTAAGGGGCGCTGCTCGAATTGTGAAGGGGTCGGTTTTATTAGCGTAGAGCTGCTGTTTCTTCCTAGCGTCTATTCACCTTGTCCGATTTGCCGTGGTCAGCGATATAACGATAAGACGTTAGAGATCACCTATCGGGAGAAAAACATCGCTGAAGTGCTTGATCTGACCGTCGAAGCTGCGCATCATTTTTTTGCTGATGAAGCGCCAGTGTTGCGGGCATTAGATGCATTGCTGCAAGTTGGACTGGGCTATTTACGGCTCGGACAACCGGCAACTGAATTATCGGGAGGCGAAGCGCAGCGGATCAAACTCGCCACTGAACTGCAGCGCACGCAACGTGGTGATACGCTTTACGTACTCGATGAACCAACCAATGGCTTGCATCCCGCAGATGTGTCTATGTTGATGGCGCAATTGAACGGACTCGTTGATGCCGGTAACACCGTCATCATGGTCGAACATGATATGCAGGTTGCCAGCAACAGCGACTGGGTTATCGATATTGGCCCCGGCGCTGGTGATGAAGGTGGGCTGATTGTTGCTCAAGGTCCACCAGCGAAAGTCGCTAAGTCGAAGACCAGCCGAACCGCGCCTTTCATGTTGTCGTAGTGCGAGAAGTAACTAGGCTATTTGAAAATAGAAAAGAATCGCTGTTATGGCACTCAAAGTGAAGAGGAAGTCAGCGCTGTGAATTACTGACTTGCACTGTAATACCCGATATAGGTCCACTGGTATAAGTCAGTATAAATGATGATATGTCTTTAAAGTAAAAAACACCGATTAAATCGGTGTTTTTTCTCACGACTATTTTTAATAGCTATAAGTAACTTACGCTAACGTTACGCTGCTTTAAAACAATATACAGCAAGTTTATTACCGTCCAAATCACGCGTGTAAGCTGCATAAGCATGAGGTGCCCAATCGCGAGTACCTGGTGCGCCTTCATCAGGACAACCCGCCGCTAAAGCTGCGGCGTGAAAGGCATCGATAGCCGCACGATTAGGTGCTTCAAAGCTAACCATAGTACCGTTACCCACAGTTGCAGGCTGGCCGTTGGCAGGTTTTAGGACAAAGAAAGAAGGTGCGTCTACGCCCCAAATTGAACCATTTTCATCTAAATCGGCAATGCGCTTAAGACCAATGGTGCTTAAAACGGTGTCGTAGAAGGCGCGGGCTTTGTTTAAGTCGTTAGTGCCAAGTGTTGTATGTGTATATATGCTCATAGTGTATTCCTCAGAAAAATTAATAAAAGTTATTTAGGTGTAAACATGCTATCTGCGGTGCGGTGTGCGGTATAAACGGCTTCACCATCACTTTCGGCATCAAATATAACGGTAACATTAGGGGTGAATAGAACAACGTCACCTACTTCTGCTACATATTTGTTACCTTGTAAGTCGCGCATCACAATCTTGCCTTTGGTGATGACTTTATATTCGACAAATTCATAAACAAATTCGAACTCAACGCCAGGTTGCATGGCAAAAAAGCCTACGGTTAAGCCATTTGAATTATCGGTGACAGTCACTTCTGCCATCTGACTTTTTAGGTTATTAACTTCAAGTAAGCCCGCTAGATCGTTTAACTTAAACGTACCCGCTTTAAACAGTTGAATACTCGGCTCTTGAGCTAGTTTAGTCGCATTATTTTCATTTACAGACAGAGTCATTTTTTAATCCTAATATGGTGTACTGAAAAATCAGTATCTATAAATCGTGTGTTGATTTTAATACTATAGAGCCGATGCATTGCTGCTGTCTGACTCATGGCGGCTACTTTACATTGTTTATGAGAAATGATAACCACCATAAAAATCAAATGACTTTTACTTGGAGGTAACAATCATAAAAACATTGAATGTCAGGGTTTTATCAGGTTAACGGGGGGAATTTTGGCAAGGAATAAAGTGGTACAGTGATTGAGTGGCTTAGCTGGTGGGTTAAAATACGAGAAAAGTGAGGACCGTTTTTAAGCATTAACGCCGCGGTGATCAAGTTACCGCGGCGTTATTTAGAAGCTGCTTTAGGTTTAGTTAACGTTTAGGGAATTTTAAAATAACCTTAATGTAACTTCATTTTAGGACGCACGACGCGCAATATTTTTTCGCTGATCCACAAGGCAATGGTTTTAGCACTGCCGTGAATAGCGCGCTGATGCATGCGATATAATGAAAGATACATAAAGCGAGCAATTTTACCTTCAATAAAAAAGCTATTACTGGTCAGGTTGCCCATTAAATTCCCCACCGTGCTATAGCGCGATAGGTTAACTAACGAGCCATGATCGTTATATTCAAATTCATGAAGAGGTTGTTTTTTTAATGTCGCAAGTAAATTTCTTTCAATACATTGCGCCATTTGATGCGCCGATTGCGCGCGCGGCGGTACTTGTTTGCCATCGGCTTGGGTAAAGGCGCAGCAATCACCTAAAACAAAAATATTGTCATCAACCGTGCTTTGTAAAAATTGGTTTACTTGTATTTGATTACTGCGAGTGAGCTCAAAAATACCTAAGTCTTTGATAAAGTCAGGTGCTTTTATACCCGCGGCCCATAACATAATATCAGCATTAATCATTTCGTCTTCTTGGGTAATAAAGCCTTGCTCGGTCGCCTCTTTTACTTGTGTATGTTCACGTACATTAACGCCTAATTTTAATAGCTCGCGTTTTGCACTGGTCGCTATGCGCTCAGGTAAGGCTGGTAAAATACGGGGGCCGGCTTCAATTAAATGAATATGTAAACGATTAGCTGACATATTCGTTAAGCCGTATAGCTTCAACAACTCAGAGACATGATAGAGCTCAGCTGAAAGCTCTACACCTGTGGCACCGCCGCCAACAATAGCAATATTGAGCGATTGTTGTTGATTATCGTCTTGGTGTAGGCGAGTAAAGCTGTCGAGTAATGAGTGCTGAAAGCGCTCAGCTTGTTGATTTGAATCTAAAAAGTAGCAATGCTCTTTTATACCTGGGGTATTAAAGTCGTTACTTACGCTGCCTACGGCAATAACCAGATGATCATAAGATACACTGCGCTCGGGTAAAATAGTGTGGCCTAACTCGTCATAAAGTGGCGCGAGGGTAATGGTTTTATTGCTTTGGTCAATATTACAAAATGTACCCAGTTGAAAACGGTAATGATGCTTAGCGGCATGAGCCGAATAAACAACACCATCTAAATCGGGGTCAATAGAGCCGGTTGCTACTTCGTGCAGTAACGGCTTCCAAATATGGGTACGATTTTTATCAATCAGCAGTATATCGGCGTGCTTTTTTTTGCCTAGCTTGTGGCCTATTTGGGTGGCTAGCTCTAATCCGCCAGCACCACCACCAATAATGACGATTTTAGGTGTACTAATACTCATAATGTTGTCCTAAAAAATAATTTAAAATAACCTAAAGTCTATAACTTATTCATGAGAAAACGGCCTGAAAGCCAGAATGGCTAACAGACCGTTGTCATTATAATGTAAGATCAACTGGATCTAGTATTATAAATTACGCTGCTTTAAAGCAGTAAACAGCAAGTTTGTTACCGTCCAAATCACGCGTGTAAGCTGCATAAGCATGAGGTGCCCAATCGCGAGTACCTGGTGCGCCTTCATCAGGACAACCAGCCGCTAAAGCCGCTGCGTGAAAAGCATCGATAGCTGCACGATTAGGTGCTTCAAAGCTAACCGTAACGCCATTACCAACACTGGCAGGTTGGCCATTCGCTGGCTTTAAAACAAAGAACGATGGTGCGTCTACGCCCCAGATTGAACCATTTTCATCTAAATCAGCAATGCGCTTTAGGCCAATAGTGCTTAAAACGTTGTCGTAGAAAGCGCGAGCCTTGTTTAAATCTTTAGTACCGACAGTTACATGAGTAAATACGCTCATTTTATTTCTCCGTTTATAAAAGTAAAAGTGAATTATTTTCTGATCGAATATAGCGGATAGATTTTCTTTAAATCGCTACGGTTCGTTTCGATGGAGGTATCATATACCTTTTCTAATAAGT
Source organism: Colwellia sp. PAMC 21821 (assembly GCF_002077175.1). Classification (NCBI taxonomy): domain Bacteria; kingdom Pseudomonadati; phylum Pseudomonadota; class Gammaproteobacteria; order Alteromonadales; family Colwelliaceae; genus Colwellia; species Colwellia sp. PAMC 21821. Next base: position 4,731,299 of record NZ_CP014943.1, on the reverse strand, counting down.
TATAATCCCACCAAATGTAAAATTACTTTTACTGCATAGTAACAGTTAACTGTTTAGGTAACTATTGAGGTAACTATTTAGGTATAGCGGTTGAGTCATCTGCAGATAGACTAAGATTAGCCATAGCTAATGCAGACAAAGGCAGCGGAGTTAAGCTACTGATTGTAATTTACGTGAGTTGATTTACGGCTGAATATGTTTGGCTATATATGGCAATAGCCAAGCATTAAACTGCTGTCAAAATAAACGCGCCTTTGATTTTCGCCATGTTATAGGAGATGTTGTGCATTAAAACGGACTGACTCAGTTAATTGTGCTGGCTCGAAATAAATAACATCAAAGCAGCTGCTCAGCCAAGTAGTCTACCAATAACCTTATTCTCGGTGATAAATGACGATTTTGTGGATAGACCGCCCATATACCTTCATCAGGAGCTCGGTAATTGTCTAATAAAGCCACTAGTTTACCGCTTTGTAGATGCTCCTCAATATAATAATCGGGTAATTGTACTATGCCTAAGCCTTTCAAAGCCGCATCGGTTAAACAATGGCCATTATTATAGCGTAGCCGACCTTTTACACGGACACTTTTTTCTTTGCCTAATTCGCTAAAGTGCCAATAATCAGGTGTGCCTAATAAACAGCTATGTTTACTAAGCTCAGATATAGAGTGGGGGATGCCATGGGTGTCGAGATATTGAGGAGATGCACAAACATAGTTGCTGCGTGTGCCTAATTTTTTTGCCATCATTGACGAGTCACTTAACTTGCCTAAGCGGATAGCTAAATCATAACCGTCTTCTGATAAATCGATTTGTCGGTTGCTTAAATAAGCCGACACTTCCACATCGCTATGGCGCTTTATAAAGTTATTCACCAGTGGCAATATGCGTTGCTCGCCATAGGTTACCGGAGCGGTTAATTTAATTTTACCTTGCGGCTTTGACTGTAAATTAGTTATTGCACGCTCTGCCGCATCTAAGCCATCGAGCACGCTGCGACAATGTTGATAAAAAACCCGTCCTTCTTCCGTTAAAGAGACTTTGCGCGTGGTACGGTAAAATAACTTTATATTAAGGCGTTTTTCTAAAGCACTGATTTGGCGGCTAACTTGCGCGGTTGATATTTCCATTTTCTTTGCAGCCAAGGTAAAACTTTCATTTTCGGCGACATAAACAAATTCGCTAATACCTTCCCATTGCATGATTATTACCTATATGTACAAGTGATTTTACAAATTAGCATATTATCATCTTGTAGGAAACAAATATAATAGCCGCATCAAAACAAGTTTGCCATGACTTACTTAAGTAAAGGTCAAGCCTACTTCATACATAAATAAAGCATATACCGGCTCCACCTCAATATGCTCCGAAACTGCATCTTGAAGTGGAACGTGTATAAGTAAGTATAAGCAAAGTTAAATAATTTACCGTATTGCTAGCGCAGTTATTGCAGTACATAAAATATAAGAGGACGAAGCGATGAGTTGGATATTTCTTTTGTTAGGGGTTATTGCTGAAGCAATGTCTCATGTGGCGTTAAAAGCAACCGATGGCTTTACCAAGCCAGGCGCCAGTGCGCTAGTCTTATTAGGGCACTTAGCGGCATTTATGTTTTTAGGGCAAGCGATGAAAGGTATGCCGATTGGTATTGTGCATGCGTTATGGGCAGGGCTAGCCATTATAACCGTGACGTTATTGTCTACCGTTATTTACCGTCAGCATCTAGACTTAACAACATGGCTTGGAATGGCATTAGTCGCTATTGGCATTGCCATGATTAATATTTCTCAAGGACACAGTCATTAAGCGAAACGAATTTTTGTCTCTCGCCAGTCAATAAGCGTGTTAAGAGGCGTAAGCAAGCGTTATAGGTAATAATGTTGCTTTATTGTTACCTACTGGTAAAAGTGAATTGCCTATTAGGTGTATTATCATCATTAAGTAAGAAGAGTAGACTAGCTTCATAGTAGAGGTTAGCCTTTGTAAGAAACGATTAAAATATCAACAATTAAAAGTGAGAATAAATATGACAGATAAATTTATTAAATCTAAAGCCGCTATTGCTTGGGGTCCTAAGCAACCGTTATCTATCGAAGAAGTCGATGTAATGTTACCCCGCAAGGGTGAAGTATTAGTGAAGGTGATTGCCTCGGGCGTATGTCATACCGATGCATTTACGTTATCAGGTGATGATCCAGAAGGCATTTTCCCGGTTATTTTAGGTCACGAAGGTGGTGGTATTGTTGAGCAAATTGGTGAAGGTGTTACCAGTGTGCAAGTCGGCGACCATGTTATTCCGTTATACACACCAGAGTGTGGCGAATGTAAATTCTGTTTATCGGGTAAAACTAACCTATGTCAAAAAATTCGTGAAACCCAAGGTAAAGGCTTAATGCCTGATGGCACTACACGTTTTTATAAAGACGGTCAGCCAATTTTCCATTATATGGGCTGTTCAACGTTTTCTGAATACACAGTATTACCAGAAATTTCGTTAGCAAAAGTCAATAAAGAAGCGCCATTAGAAGAAGTTTGTTTACTTGGTTGTGGTGTTACTACCGGTATGGGCGCGGTAATGAATACCGCGAAAGTTGAAGAGGGCGCAACGGTTGCTATCTTTGGTCTTGGCGGTATTGGTTTATCAGCGGTGATTGGCGCAACGATGGCAAAAGCAGGTCGTATTATTGCCATTGATATTAACGAAAGTAAATTTGAGTTAGCGAGAAAATTAGGCGCTACGGATTGTATTAATCCGAAAGATTATGACAAGCCTATTCAAGACGTGATTGTTGAATTAACCGATGGCGGCGTTGATTACTCGTTTGAGTGTGTCGGTAACGTGAACTTGATGCGCTCGGCGTTAGAGTGTTGTCATAAAGGTTGGGGTGAATCAGTAGTGATTGGCGTGGCTGGTGCAGGCCAAGAAATTTCAACCCGTCCGTTCCAATTAGTGACTGGTCGTGTATGGAGAGGCTCAGCATTTGGCGGTGTTAAAGGGCGTACTGAGTTACCTGATTACGTAGAACGTTATTTAGCCGGTGAATTTAAATTAAGTGACTTTATTACTCATACCATGGGCCTTGAAGACATTAATGAAGCGTTTGATTTGATGCACAAAGGCGAAAGTATTCGCACTGTTATTCATTTTGATAAATAAGCGTCTTTTTGATCAGTAAGATGCATTTAGTTAACTAATCAAAAGCTCTCTTAAGAGAGCTTTTTCTATCCTTTTGAGGCTTTACCATGACAATAGAGAATATCAGTGTAAACAAAAGCTTTGGTGGTTGGCACAAGCAATATAGCCATCAATCGAAAACATTAAATTGCGCGATGCGCTTTGCTATTTACTTGCCACCGCAAGCCTCAAATGGCGAAAAAGTACCGGTATTGTATTGGCTTTCGGGCTTAACATGTACTGATGAAAACTTTATGCAAAAAGCCGGTGCACAGCGCATGGCTGCCGAATTAGGTATTGCTATTGTTGCACCCGATACTAGCCCTCGTGGTGAAGGGGTTGCTAATGATGAAGGTTATGATTTGGGCATGGGCGCGGGCTTTTATGTTAATGCCACTCAAGCACCTTGGAATCGTCATTACCAGATGTACGACTACGTAGTGAATGAATTACCGGCCATTATTGAAGCCTCATTTCCGGTATCAAATAAACGTGCTATTAGTGGCCATTCAATGGGCGGACACGGCGCATTAACTATTGCCATGTTAAACCCAGAACGTTATAGCTCAATGTCGGCGTTTAGCCCGATTTGTAATCCCGTAAAAGCGCCTTGGGGCAAAAAAGCTTTTACCGCTTATTTGGGCAAAGACAAAGCAACGTGGCGTAATCATGATGCTAGCGAATTAATGCGCAAAGCAACGCATTTTATTCCCGCTAAAGTTGACCAAGGCGGCGCGGATGACTTCCTTAGCGAGCAGCTAAAGCCTGAAGCATTAGAAGCCGCAGCAAAAGTTAATGATTACCCGTTAGCGTTGGCTGTTCACGAAGGTTATGATCACAGTTACTATTTTATCTCATCATTTATTGAAGAACATTTGCGGTTTCATGCGCAGCACTTAAGTAAATAGCGCTAGATCCAACTGTATTAGAACCAACTGTATTAGAACCAACTGTATTAGATTCAACTGTCTAGATTGATTTATTTTAAAGGAAAGCCTGCTTGTCCGATTTATTACAAACTCGTTTGCAACACCTCAAATCACCTAATGGCTTAGCACTTTTAAGCCAGGTCCAACGGGGAATTGAAAAAGAAGGCCTAAGAGTTACACCAAAAGCTTTGATAGCACAAACCGGCCACCCGGAGGCTCTTGGGTCCACATTAACGCACAAGAGTATTACGACAGATTACTCGGAAGCGTTGCTGGAATTTATCACGCCTGTGTGTCAGCAAGTTGATGACACTATCGACTACTTGAGTGATTTGCATCATTTTACCTTGCGCCACATGCCGGATGAATACCTTTGGCCTGCCAGTATGCCCTGTCGCCTAGAGGGAGAAGCGAGCATACCCATTGCCCAATATGGCAGCGCTAATATCGGTCAAATGAAGCATGTTTACCGCCTAGGCTTATCGTATCGTTATGGCCGGACAATGCAAGCGATAGCGGGCATACATTATAATTTTTCAATGCCTGATAACTTTTGGCCTTATTGCCAGCAAGTTTGGGGTGAACAAGGCGATGTACAAGCGTTTAAATCGCAGCGCTATTTTGACTTGATCCGTAATTTTCGTCGTCATTCGTGGTTATTAGTCTATTTATTTGGCGCCTCGCCGACTTTGGACAATAGCTTTATGGGGGATAAAAAGACCGATAAGTTAGACACATTCAGCAACAACACCCTTGGCTTACCGTTTGCCACTTCGCTTCGAATGAGTGACTTAGGCTACCAAAGCGAAGCGCAAGCAAATTTAAATGTTAGCTATAACAATTTAGATAATTATGTCGACGATGTTACCAAAGCAATTGCTCAGGGTTACCCTGCTTATGAAAAAATTGGCATTAATGTTGACGGCAGCTATCGTCAGCTTAATAGCAATGTGCTGCAAATTGAAAATGAATATTACAGCGAAATTCGCCCTAAGCGCGTAACACAGTCAGGCGAACAACCGATAGTGGCACTTAAAGAACGGGGCGTTGAATACATTGAAGTCCGTATTCTTGATACTAATCCATTTTTGCCAGTGGGTATTGATGCGCAACAGATCCGCTTTCTCGATGTGTTTTTGTTGTATTGCCTTTTGTCTGAAAGTGCAGCATTGAGCGTTACGGAATCGGATGAAATTAAAGCGAACCAGCAGCGTGTTGTTCGTGAAGGGCGAAATCCTAAATTAATGCTGACGCAAAACGGCCAACCTGTTGCATTTACAAAGGCCGCGAACGGGTTATTGACACAGTTGCAGCCAATAGCGGATTTACTCGATAAAGCCCATGAGGGGCAATCTACTGATGCGATAAACGATAAAAGCCAAACGCACAGCCAAGCCCTAATTGAGCAAATAGCTAAGGTCGGAAATAGCGAATTAACACCGTCAGCTATGATGATGGCCGCGGGTGAAAATGGTGATGAATTTATCGACTTAATGCTAGCACAAGCCAAGCTACATCAAACTTATTTCAGTGAACGTGGTTTATCTAGCGCAATGGAAGCACAGTTGCAGCGAGAGACGATTGAGTCCATACAACAGCAGAAATTACTTGAAGCGAGTGATGTTATTTCATTCGAGAAATTTCTTGCTCAGCAAAATGCTCGATAAATGCTTAAACTGATAACTAAGATTGGTATGCCGTGTTCGTTAAAAATACTGTTCTACTAATGGGGGTGTTCGCTTAGTAAGCGCACAGACGTTTGATCTCTCCCTAATAAAGCTAAATCTAATGTTAAACCGGAGGCAGTCATGATTGTTCGAGATAAACCTAATGCGTTTAAACTGTTGTTTATTTTACGTGGCTCCGTTGTGCCGCTTATATTTGGGCAAATCGCCTTTTTTACCCTGTTAGGTGCTGTGGTTGCTGCTGCGCAATACTACTATCCGGTTATATTTCCGACTTTTACCTTATCGCCATTAGCGCTATTAGGTGTGGCCTTATCGTTATTTCTGGGTTTTAGAAACAATGCTAGCTATGAGCGTTGGTGGGAAGCACGCAAGCAATGGGGCCAATTGGTTATCGACGCGCGCAGCTTATCCCGCCAGGTGACGTCATATGTAGATGAAAGTGCCAAAGGTGGTGCTGAATTACAGCAACGGATGATTTATCTGACGATCGCGTTTAGCCATGCCTTAAGACATCACTTACGACAATCTGATCCGTGGAGTGATATTGAAAAATATCTTAATCCAGAGGATATAGCCGCGCTGCGTAAATCACAGAATTTACCTGACGCACTGCTGCGCTTAATGGGGAAAAAACTCGGTACTTGTCGTCATAAAAACCTATTATCTGACTTTTTAATCCAAACTATCGACGATAATATTACTTCAATGGCTACCGTGCAAGCGGGTTGTGAGCGCATTCAAAGTACGCCGCTACCGTTTGCTTATATGCTACTGGTGCAACGTACCGCCTACCTCTATTGTTTAATATTGCCGTTTGGCATTGTTGGCTCAATAGGGCTGATCACCCCGTTGTTTTGCGCCATAATCGCCTATACATTTTTTGGTTTAGATGCGTTAAGTGAAGAGTTAGAAGAACCCTTTGGTCTTTCCGCTAACGACTTACCGTTAAGTTCGATATCCCGAGGTATTGAAATTAATTTGTTAGAGATTTTAGGGGTAACAGAGTTACCAGCACCTATTCAACCGATAAAGCACCGACTTATTTAAGTGATTGTTTAACTGATAAATAACTATTTAAGGAATTTAAAATGAAAGCAACATATCGTGTCTGTCGATTGATGAGCGCAATCGCCATTATATCTGCGTTATTCGCGCCAGTTTTATTCGTTTTAATGACGGATACTGAGAGTTTATTTAGTCACTATAACAATACTATTTGGTCAAGTTACCAATAATTAACTAGGTTACAACCATCTATCTGAACTTTATTTTAGAAGTCGATTACTTTTCCTGAAACTATATAGGAAGATGTTAATAGTAAGATATCAGCATGTTGAAAACTTGAATAAATAACACTAGGGGTTTTTACCTAGCTAGTCTGAGGGGAACACCCGATTAACCTTTGTTGAAAAAATGGGCACTGTGGTTGAGTGAACTACTTTCTTACCCATAAAGTGTCCATGAACGTGAATATTGTTGATTAATATCTAGCTTCACGTTCAAGGATACAAAAAACATAAAGGTTATTAAGATGAAAACTACACTACTCTCTAGCGCTATAGCGTTTGCCCTTGCTACACCTTTCACAGTTTTACCCACCGACGCTTATGCTGCTGAAATTACAGACAGTGCAAAAGCAAATAAAATCTTAAATTTTGATATGGTTGGCGTGCCAACACTTAATCAGCTACAAGATACCGCGTTTACTAATTTAATGGCATTGAGCACAACACAAGCTCAAGCCATTAACCAGTTTAAAGCGTCAAACCCTAACGCGCAGGTTTCAGTGAACAATATGACTGGAACCATTGATGCTATGACGGGCATGGCCATTAAAACTTCAGGTAACTCGGCAGAAAATATGGCGCGTAATTTTATTGCTGACCATCAAGATATTTTTGAAGGCTTGGGCAATGACCAATTACAATTTAATGCTAACCGTTCAAAATCTGCTTTAGGTGGCCAAGTTGTTCGTTTCGACCAAATGATCAATGGCATTAAAGTTGAAGGTAATGGTGTCGGCGTTGTAATCGATGCAGACAATAATGTTCGTGGCGTTATGGGCCCGTATCAAAAAGCTTTTAACGTTGCTAGCCAACCTGAACTTTCTGCCGACGCTGCAGTTTTAGCAGCCAGTCAAAATTTACTACAATTTCAAAAAGATATTCCTGCGGCGGCATTAGATGTATTAACACCAGCATTTGAAACTATTGCCACGAAATTAGGCGTATTTAAAACCCCAATGCCTGAGTTACGTTTTGTACAAACAGGCGAAGGCCATAGTTTGGTTTGGCAGTTTTATTACTATTCAACCAATCCATTTGGTGTTTTCAAGTACATGATTGACGCACAATCTGGCGACGTACTTTACCGTGAAGATCAGGTCCGCACTGCAGAAGGTGATGAACCTACCGATCAATATGCTGATTATTTCCCAACCTTTCCACCCATTACGAAAGAATTACAAGACAATTGTGAAATCATCGATGAAGACGGCGGCTTAACCGGTAAACCTCAAGACTTATTGCGCATTAAATTAAGAAAATTTGATGATACTAACCGTATTACTGGTGTTGAAGGTGTGTTGACAGGTAAACATGCGCTTATCGGCAGTGCCTTACCAACAAGCTCACCGTTTGCTCAAGCTGCTTTAGGTACGTATTATTTTGATCGTGATGAAGCGTCAGTCTATGGCCGCGTAGATGAAAAAGATCATACCACCGGCTCAAAAGTACATTTTGATGGCATCAGCCAGTTTATTTATATTACTAACTTATTAGAATATTTGGATTACTTACACAAAGATGGTGATGCGGTTCATGCGCGCGGTTTTGGTAGTGGTAGCTTCCCGGATCAGTATCCAAATGAGTCAACACCATTGGTGGGCGTTGTGCATATTCCTAATGTTTTAGACGCACCACAAGACCCTAGCGACCCTGAGTTTCTAAACGACTTGTTAAACTTAGATAATGCTTTCGCTATTCCACTTTCACAAGATGTTGCTGGTCAAGAAGTGGTAGTTAACCCAACGTTTTATGGTCACGGTAATCTTTTTAATAACTTAGCAATAGACTTTAGTGTGCCAATTCATGAAGGTACACATGCGACTATTACGCCAATTGCTGGTTTTGAAGGTAGTCCAGAAGGTGGCGGGTTAAACGAAGGTCAAGCGGATTTATGGGCTTATACTATCGGTGAAACGCCAGATTTAGGTACTTACCCCGTTAATGCTTGTAAGTTAAGAGATGTTTTACGTGCAAGTAATGTTGACCCAGACTCTTTTGAGTATATTCGCAGTGGCCAAAGTCAATTGCGTTATTCTCAATTAGGCACGCGTGGTAACACCTTTGAAGTACACAGAGACGGTGAGATTTATGCTGGTGCAATGTGGGATTTACGTGAGTTAATGGTAGAGATGTATCCAGCAAACGACTTTGTGCGCCCTGATCCTGTCACAGGTGAAGCAACACAAGTGGCTAGCTTAGGTAAAGAAACGTGGGAGCGTATCTTTTTAGGCTCTATGTATGTATTAGGTGTTAGTGCGCCAGATACTTTTGTTAAAGCCCGTGATGCAATGTTAATTGCTGACGCTATGTTATACCCGGCAAATTCCGTTGATGCGAATTCTCTAGGTAAGCACCATGCGATAATTGAACGCGTATTTGCTGCTCGTGAATTAGGTAAAAATGCCCAAGCTCCACTTGGCGGCGTGCAAATGATTTCAACCGCAGTCAGTGATTTTACTGCTAATCAAGCAGCCCCTGCAACACCACAAAATATTGTTGCTGATATTGTTAATCAAGACAGCATTAATTTGACGTGGGATAGTGTTGATAATGTCATTGGTTATCAAGTATTGAAACGTAAAGGAGGCAGCCCAGCGCGTCTATTTGCTGGTGTTCCTGGCCGTGAATATATAGACGGTGATTTAACTTCAAATGGTTATACCCATGTTGAGTTTGTTACAGAGCCGAGCTACTTAGATAAAGGCCAAGGTTTTGGTCGTGGCGCAGGTCAAGGTATCGAATCATTTGATTTTCAATATGTTGTACGTGCAATTAAAGCCAATGCTTCTGGCCAAGTTGGTTTTTCTGACTTATCAGGTACAGCAAAAACTAAACTTAAAAATAGAAATGTCACTAAGGATGTACAAGCACGCATCAGTAATGTCACGTTCTCGCTTAGCGAATTTGCTTTTGACAATACCTTAACTAACAATGGCTCAAAAGTGATATTTGGACCTATCAACTTTGATATTGTTTCGATTAGCAGCCCTAACGTGTCAGTAAATAATGCTGATAACGGTGGCAGTGGTCAACGTGGTGATAGAGCACGTTTCATTTACAATGATGCGGTAGAACCAGGTATGGACTCAAGCGCTCGTAATTTGAGCTTTGCTAATCCATTAGCTGAATTATTTACCTTCAAAGCAAAAGTATTCGCGAAAATAGAAGGGCAATCACGTGCCGCCAATGGTAGCCAAGTGTCAAATGATACCTCTGAAGCTGCAGAACGTGAGGTGGTTTACCATGCTATTTCTGAGCATAAAGGTTTAGTCGCAATCGGTACAACTGATGTATTAGTTGCTGATGGCGTTGACTATGTTGATGTTAACTTTACCGCATTAAATAGTGCAACAAGTGCAGTAGCAACCTTAAGTGCAGATACTGATGTAGGTGGTGCTTATCCAGACCTTGACTTCTCTATGTTGGACAGCGAAGGTAATGTCTTAGCGACCTCTGGCAACTTAGGCGCGTCAGAGCAAGTAGGCAGCACGGTTGTTGGTGGCGAAACTTACACATTACGTGTCAAAGGTTATGCAAATGGACCAACACAATTTACTATTGTGCTAGACCAAATGGTAACTGATGCTGCTGATGCCGGTAACGAATCAAGTTCAGAGAGTGCGCTTGAAGACAGTGGGGTTGAGCTGGTTGAGTTTATGGTGAATCCAGTGAATGGTACTATTATTAAGCTTTAAGCTATCAGCTTTCAGTCTTAAGTTATAAGTAAAACAGTAATAGCCCACTAATTTAGTTAGTGGGCTATTTTTTTAGTTAAAGAATTATTATCTAGGGCAGGTTCAACACGTTCTTAGAATTGTTATCAAATACATTTAAGCCTAGAGTAAAGGACTATCGATATGTCAGCGAGACTTAAGCTGATAACAGGTAATGCCTGATAGATTAAACTTGTTATTTTTCTAATATTGTTTCAAAACTGCCAAAAATCATGCGTTTGCCATCAAAAGGCATCGTCATATTTTCCCAATCCATGCGGGTATCTGCCATGACTTTTTTCATACCTGTTTCTCTTGCTTCTTTTGACGCCCAAGTGACCCACGAAAATACCACGGTCTCATCAGGTTTACATTTAACCGCCATTGGGAAAGAGGTGGTTTCGCCATCAGGGACGTCGTCGCCCCAATTTTCTACTACGGTTAAGGCGCCATGTTCTTTAAAAATAATCGCCATTTCTTCAGCGAGTTTTAGGTAGCTGCTTTTATTTTTAGTGGGTACAGCTAATACAAAACCGTCTACATAAGCCATATTTCATCTCTTAATTTTATCTCTTCATTATAGATTAGCACTTTCTAAGCATTGTGCTACCAACACTGTTAACATATTTAAACTTTAATTTATTATGTTATAACTTACTGAAAATATTTGTTTTTATAAGTTTAAAACTAAGGTTGGAGGACGTATTAAGGTCATAGTAAGTATAAAACATGATAGTTATCTTGATATCAAGATAATCGTTTGCTATCTTGATATCAAGATACTATGAATGTAGCTATTCTCCCTTCAACCTTCCAACAAGAGTTATAACAACAATGAGTGATAACCCAGCTTCAAATTATTTATATATTCCACATTCAGGCCCTGCTTTACTTGAAGCTCCATTGTTGAATAAAGGCAGCGCATTTACTGAGGTAGAGCGAAAGAACTTTAACTTACTGGGCTTATTACCACCGCGTTACGAGTCGATAGAAGAACAAGTTGAAAGAGCTTACATGCAATACAAAAGTTTTGATGAGCCATTAAATAAGCATATTTATTTACGCGCGATTCAAGATACCAACGAAACCTTGTTTTTTCGCTTAGTTCAAGCTCATATAGAAGAGATGTTACCGATCATTTACACACCAACGGTGGGTGATGCATGTGAAAAGTTCTCCGATATTTATCGCTCATCCCGTGGGCTATTTATTAGCTATCAAGACCGTCATATGATTGATGACATTCTTAGAAATGCGACCAAGGGCAAGGTTAAGGTTATTGTGGTAACCGATGGCGAACGAATTTTAGGACTGGGCGATCAAGGTATTGGTGGCATGGGAATTCCGATTGGTAAGCTTTCATTATATACCGCCTGTGGTGGTATTAGTCCTGCTTACACTTTACCTGTGATGCTAGATGTAGGCACAAATAATAAAAAACTATTAAACGACCCTATGTATATGGGCGCTAAACATGAGCGCATCGGCCAACCAGAATATGATGAATTTTTGGATCTATTTATTCAAGCTACTCAGCGCCGTTGGCCAGAAGTGATGATCCAATTTGAAGATTTTGCTCAGCCTAATGCCATGCCATTACTTAAGCGATATCGAGATAGCGTGTGTTGTTTTAATGATGACATACAGGGCACAGCTGCGGTTACTTTAGGCACAATATTAGCCGCTTGTCGAACGCGTAATACTAAGCTTTCTGAAATGAAAGTGGCCTTTGTTGGCGGTGGTTCAGCCGGTTGTGGTATTGCAGAAATGCTTATTCAGCAAATGTGTTTTGAAGGACTAAGCGACCTAGAAGCACGTAAACAAATATTTATGGTTGACAGATATGGCTTGTTAACTGAGGGGATGGCTGACTTACGTGATTTCCAAAGTGCCTTGCAACAGCCGTTATCTTCGCTTGAAGATTGGAATTATAGTTCAGAATATCCAGCATTAATTGATGTTATTAATTGCGCTAAACCTGATATTTTAATTGGTGTATCAGGCCAGCCAGGCTTGTTTACCGAACACGTAGTACGCAGCATGAAACTGCATTGCGAGCGTCCTATCATATTCCCGTTGAGTAATCCTTCAAGACAAGTTGAAGCGACACCAGCACAAATAATTGAATGGACCGATGGTGAAGTTGTGGTTGCAACGGGCAGTCCATTTGAGCCAATTACACATAATGGTAAACACATACATGTTGCTCAATGTAACAACAGTTATATCTTCCCAGGCATAGGCTTAGGCGTAATTGCTTGTAGTGCTCGTATTATTAGTGACGAAATGCTAATGGCGGCGAGTAATGCACTTGCTGATGCTTCACCACAAGCTAAAGATATTAATGCGGCATTATTGCCTCCAATGACCGATATTGGTGAGCTGAGCCGCAATATCGCATTCACGGTTGCAAAAGTTGCCATGGAACAGCAGTTGGCTTTACCATTAACGGATGAAGTCTTAATGGAAAAAATAGAAAGTAACTTTTGGCAGGCTGAATACAGATCATATAAGCGAGTTTCAATTTAGGTTTTTATATGTAGAGTTATTACAGTGATATAAATATAGAATCAGTTTTATCGCGCTAACATGCCTAATAACCGGCATTAATTGCGATAATAATGACTGCCGTGTAAACGTTAAGGTATCTATACCCATTCGAAAAATCGTTTTTAATTATCACGAAACGAGCATCTTAATATAGTTTGGGTATATACTACGCGCTTAAATGTTTGGCATGAATTGGTTCGTTTGTATTTAGGAATGTGATGAAAGAGAAGTTAGAAGCAGACAAAAAGCAGAAAAAAATAAGTGATAAAGAAATATATCAAGAGATATTTGATGCTATTTTGTCGTTTCGTTTGCGCCCAGGTACTAGACTTACAGAAGATAATTTATCAAAAATATTTAATGTAGGGCGTACCACCATTCGTAGTGCGTTGTTACGACTTTCGCAAGATCATATTATCGAAATACAGCCCAATAAGGGCGCTTTCATCGCCAGCCCAACGGTTAAACAAGCTAAAGACATTCTTGACGCTCGAAAAATGATCGAAGTGGCGATTGTTAAAGATGTTATTAAATATGCAACCGCGAGTGATTTTGATTTACTCAGAAGAATCGTAAAAGCCGAACAAGATAATATCGATCATGAACATATCGTTGAAGGTATTCAGTTAGGTGGTGATTTTCATTTAATGCTGGCGAAAATATCAAAAAACGCTACGCTTGAGCGTATTATCACAACGTTAATACCGCAAACATCTTTAGTTATTGTGCTCTACGAACAACCAGATGCTCCAAAATGCTCCCATTTTGAGCATTTCGAATTAATTGACGTGATGCAAAAAGGTCAAGTCGACAAAGCCACTGAGCTTATGTATAGGCATGTGCAAGGCATTGAATCGCGCTTAAAATTAGAAGATAAAGAACCTAGCGGTGATTTAATTGATATTTTTAAAAAGCGTTAGAGCATGGGTATGTTTAATCAAAGTAAATTGATCAAGATATGACTAAAATAAAAATTAGCGATAACACGTTTGGTAGTTCACACCAGAAAACGCGCTTGCATAATAAGCATAAAATATTAGCGGCTGCTGCTCAAGAGTTTAAGCAGTATGGCTTTAATGGTGCGTCAATATCACGTATTGCTGAAACGGCTAATCTGCCAAGAACTAACATTCATTATTATTTCAAAAATAAGTTAGCCTTGTATGGTGCAGTACTGACAAATATTATAGATTTATGGAACCAAGCTTTTTCTAACATAGACGAAAATGATGATCCCTCCCAAGCAATAGCAAGTTATATTGATGCGAAAATAGAATATTCACGTATTAATCCAACTGCATCGATTATATTTGCCAGCGAAATATTGCATGGTGCGCCATATTTAAGCCAATATTTACAAACTGACTTTAAGTTCTGGATTGCTGAAAAGGCCAAAGTTATTGAAGCATGGCAAGCACAAGGCAAAATAGATAAAGTGTCAGCATATCATTTGCTGTTTACCATTTGGGGTGCAACCCAGCATTATGCTAATTTTGCCGTTGAAATTGAAGCTGCCCTTGAGCGACCGCTCGCGGTAGAAGACTTTGATGAAGCCAAAAAAACCATAAAACATATCATATTAAAAGGCTGTGGCCTGTCTTTTTAAGCGTATTTGTAGCCTTTAAAATAGTTTTTTAAACTTTATTTTCCCTGAAAAACCCCTGTAAAAATCCTACAACACTTAGTTTTTACAGGGTTTTTTAGCATGCAAAAAATATGAGCTGCCTATGTTGTCAGTTTATTGTATGCACGATTGTTGACAATTGGTTTTTTGTTCAATATGCTAGGTTGTATTGATTAATGAATACGCAACAAGTTCAAAAAGGT
Organism: Colwellia sp. PAMC 21821; assembly: GCF_002077175.1. Classification (NCBI taxonomy): domain Bacteria; kingdom Pseudomonadati; phylum Pseudomonadota; class Gammaproteobacteria; order Alteromonadales; family Colwelliaceae; genus Colwellia; species Colwellia sp. PAMC 21821. Next base: position 4,716,127 of record NZ_CP014943.1, on the reverse strand, counting down.
GTGCTGGTTTACTAAACGAGCAAATAACTAGCTGTCTTGTTAACCATAATCTGCGCTGTGAAAATTAAAAAAACTATTGACTAAGCGCAGTAAAAACATTTTTCATATTTTTATAATACCGAATACCGAATACCGAATACCGAATACCGAATACCGAATACCTAAATACCCAAGTTGTTAAATACTTGCATTAGCAAAAAAATATTATCCGATACTAAGTAGTCAATGAAATTATTTTTAATTTGATACTGGCATAGGATGCAAATATAAACCAAAGTTAAATAATATAATTAACTGAAGGTTAGTTACATTGACAAGTGTTAGTCGGCTTGGATAAGCCACTAAGACAATAATAATTACTTAAAAGGAGCAGACAAGTGGAAGCGTATTTTTTTGACGTGTTAAATTTTTTAGTGCGCAGTCTTCATATCATTACTGGTATTGCGTGGATTGGAGCATCATTTTACTTTGTCATGCTAGATAACTCATTAAGCACACCCAAAAAATCTGCTGATAAAGAAAATGGCATGTTTGGTGAACTTTGGGCCGTACATGGTGGTGGTTTTTATCACTCACAAAAATATATGTTAGGGCCAAAAAATGACAAGTTAGATGACAACCTACATTGGTCAAAGTGGGAAGCATATACGACTTGGATCAGTGGCTTCTTCTTAATGGCAATTGTTTATTGGTATGGCGCTGACATTTACCTTATCGACGCTAGTAAAGTTGACATGTCTCAAGGCACAGCAATTGCGATTAGCTTAGGGTACATGTTCGGTGGTTACATTATTTATGACATACTATGTAAATCAGCTTTAGCGAAAAACGATTTAGTTTTAGGTCTAGTGATTTTTGCTCTGGTATCAGTTGCAGCTTACAGTTTGACACAAATTTTCAGTGGTCGCGGCGCTTTCATGACCTTCGGCGCTATGCTAGGTACTATCATGGCAGCGAGTGTATTTTTTGTTATTATTCCTGGTCAAAAGCAAATGGTTGAAAGACTAAGAGCAGGACAAGAAGTCGATGCTGCCCCGGGTATAGCCGGTAAGCAGCGCTCAGTTCATAACACTTACTTTACCTTACCTGTGATCTTCGTGATGATCAGTAATCACTACGCCATGACTTATAGTCATGAGTATAACTGGTTAATATTAATGGGTATATCAATGGCTGGCGCCTTGATTCGTATCTTCTTTGTATCACGTCACGGCGAAGGCAAGCCATTAACTGGCGCCTTAATCGCAGCCATTGCAATTATGATAGCGGTTATCTGGGCGATGGCACCTAAACCAACAGCCACAGTAGTAGACTCATCAGCCAAGCTTGTAGCGTTTTCTCAAGTAGAGTCAGTCATTGAGCAACGCTGCGCTTCATGCCACGCTCAAAAACCTACACAGCCAGGTTTTGCAGCAGCCCCTAAAGGTTATATGTACGACACACCTAAACAAATAAAAGCACAAGCTGCGCAAATTTATCAACAAGCTGTTGTGCTTAAAGCTATGCCAATTGGTAACTTAACGGGCATGACAGATGAAGAGCGTACCTTGATAGCTACATGGTACCAACAAGAACAAGCGAAATAATGAACAAGCCACTTTTTACTAAAATGAAAAGTGGTGTAAATAATAAAAAGTAAAACAGTAAAAAAATAAAGTATCAAAACAACAACAACACAACAAAAGCGAGAATAAAACATGAATAAAATAACTACAGCTATTGCTGCCTCGACCCTGTTAGTTGGTTTAGCTGGCGCAGCAACAACTGCACAAGCCTCAGTTTGGAGCTCTACAAAAGTAGAAGGTTTATATGGTCAAGATTACGCACGCGGTTTTAATGGTGCTGATAAAGACGAAGCTATTTTTACTATTGCAAATGCAACAGGCTTTACTTGGGGTGATACTTACTTTTTCGCTGATGTGACAAACATAAATCATGCTGACGATACCAGTGGTACACATTTAGAGTTTGGTCCTCGTTATCGCTTTTTCAAGCCTGAAAATAACAGTGTTATTAAAGGTGTATACGGTATCGTTCAAGCAGATATGACCTCTAATAAGTTCACGACCAAAATAGTTAAAATGGCTGGTGGTAGTTTAGACTGGAATGTTTCAGGGTTTAAATTTGTTAAAACGCATTTACAGTACCGTGATGATCCGACAAAAGATGGCAGTTCTGTTCAGTTTAACTTAGTTTGGAGCAAGGATTTTACCATTAGCGACGAGAACTTTTCATTCGAAGGCTTTTTAGATTGGACTTCAGGTGAAGGTGAAGGTTTTACTAGCCATGCAAACTTGCTTATGCAGCCACAAGTTTTATGGCATGCGAATAAAAGCTTTGCGGTCGGCGTAGAATATCAATACTGGAAAAACCGTTTAGGTATTAAAGGTCGTAACGAATCAGTTCCACAAATTATGGTACGTTGGACTTTTTAGTCTGACTGTCTAAACGAGGAAAATACTATGTCTAATTTATCTGTAGGAACACCAGAACAGTGTCGTGATCCTGAGTATATGCCGCCGTTAAAAGTAGCTATACCTCTCGGTATTCAACATGTACTTGCTATGTTTGTGGCAAATATTACCCCGGCAATTATTATCGCAGGTGCCGCTGGCTTTGGTTTTGGCTCAAATTCACCTGACTTCCCTATGATGCTATACATGATGCAAATGTGTATGTTATTAGCGGGTGCAACAACGCTGTTACAAACCATTGGTGCAGGACCTATTGGCGCGAGACTACCCATAGTACAAGGGACGAGTTTTGCCTTTATTCCAATTTTAATCCCGTTAGTAGCAGGTAAGGGCGTAGATGCCATGGCTGCTGTAACAGGTGGTATTTTAATTGGTGGTTTATTCCAAGCCGCTCTAGGACCTTTAGTTGGCCGTTTACGTTTCGCTTTACCACCTTTAGTAACAGGTTTAATTGTAACGATGATCGGCCTTTCTTTATTAAAGGTTGGTATTCAGTATGCAGCTGGTGGCGTTCCTGCCATTGGTACACCTGAATACGGAACATTACAAAACTGGGGCGTTGCTTCAGTTGTTATTGTGGTAACGCTAGGACTTAAGTTTTTCACTAAAGGCTTCTTATCCGTTTCCGCTATATTACTAGGGCTTATCTCTGGCTATGTTGTTGCGTACTCAATGGGTATGGTGAATTTTGATAACGTTGGTCGTGCAGCTACCTTTGCAATGCCAAAAATATTACCATTCGGCATTGAATTTACGGTTGCCGCAGTACTCGGTATTATTTTGATGTCATTCATTTCAGCTATTGAAACGGTTGGTGACGTATCAGGTATTACTAAAGGTGGTGCTGATCGTGAAGCGACTGATACAGAAATCAAAGGTGCGACTTATGCCGATGGTTTGGGTTCAGCTTTCTCATCTATCTTCGGTGGCTTACCTAACACTTCGTTTTCGCAAAACGTTGGCTTAATCGCCATGACACGAGTCATGAGTCGTCATGTTGCTACTATTGGTGCAATATTCCTGATTATTTGTGGATTCATTCCTAAAGTAGGCGCCATTATTTCGACCATTCCAATCGAAGTATTAGGTGGTGGTGTTATATTAATGTTTGGTATGGTGGCATCGTCAGGTATGAAAATGCTGGCTGATGTTGACTGGACAAGCCGTAACATGGTGATATTTGCTATATCATTATCTTTAGGTTTTGGTTTGATGCTTGAACCAGGTGCTTTACAGCATATGCCAAGCACAGCTAAAGCGTTATTGGCAACCGGATTACTCCCTGCAGCATTTCTTGCTATATTTCTTAATCTTATCGTTCCAGACGAGCCTGATTAAGTTGAACTAGGCTAGTTAGCAGTTGCAACTAGCCTGATTAAACATTATCGAACAATAACTTAACATTATTGTTCGATAATATTATTTTTTATTAACACCCTAACGTGATTATTTAGTAAATTACGTAACGATAAGATGTCTTCACACGTTAACTCAGCTAATTTTTCAGCAGTGTATTGTCTTAAAGGATAATTTAGCACGCTAATATCGCTTTCCTTTAGAAAAGATAGTTAACTTGTGTGTTAACAGCCTTCTTACTCGTATACCCATTTTCAAGCTTTTGTGATTAACGGTCGACAAGCTTTAATTTTCAGGTTCTTTAACTTATTTTTAAACGTTTAAAGACCTTCTTTATAAAGACCGTATTTATGTTGTTGAATGGACTAGACCTATATACAACAATGAAAAATTAGAAATCAAACTATTGAGTTGACATTGATATGACATCAGTAAATATGAATAATTATCCTAGAGACATGAAAGGCTATGGCCAGAAGGTTCCGCATGCTAATTGGCCTAACAAGGCAAAAGTAGCGGTTCAATTTGTTATTAATTACGAAGAAGGTGCAGAAAATTGTATCTTACATGGCGATAAGGCATCAGAAACCTTCTTGTCTGAAATAATTGGTGCACTGCCGTTTGAAAATGAACGCCATATGAATATGGAGTCATTTTATGAATTTGGCAGCAGAGCTGGCTTTTGGCGTTTACATCGTTTATTTACCGAGCGTAAAGTACCGGTTACCGTTTTTGGTGTCGCCATGGCGATGCAGAGAAATCCAGAAGCCGTAGAAGCCATGTTAAAAGCTGATTGGGAAATTGCCAGCCATGGCTACCGTTGGATAGATTATCAAAAAGTCTCTATTGATACAGAGCGTGAGCACCTACAAAAAGCCATCGCCATTCATCAAGAAATGACCGGTGAAAAGCCTAAGGGTTGGTATTTAGGCCGAATGAGTGAGAATACGCGTCAATTGGTGCTCGAAGAGGGTTCATTTTTGTATGATTCAGATAGTTATGCAGATGATTTACCCTATTTCGTTGAAGGTATAAACAAGCCGCATTTAATCGTGCCTTATACGCTTGATGTCAACGATATGCGATTTGCCAGCCCACAAGGTTTTAATGCAGGCGATCAATTCTTTAACTATTTAAAAGACACCTTTGATACTCTATATGCAGAAGGTGAAGATGCGCCGAAAATGATGTCAATTGGCCTGCATTGTCGCATCATAGGTCGACCGGGAAGGTTTGCAAGTTTAGTCAGGTTCCTTGACTATGTTGAACAGTTTAATGATGTATGGTTATGTCGCAGACAAGATATAGCTGAGCATTGGATAAAGCATCATGGTGCTAAATAAGGTACTTAACCGTTAGCTTACAATCGCTAGGTTAATTTAATAAAGCAACATAAAGCAGCATAAAGCCCAGTAAAATAATGAAATTATTTTACTGGGCTTTTTTATGTTTATTAATGCCTTTAATCGTTAGGTTTATTACGAAGGAATAGCGCGATAATGACCATAGAAAAGCTTAACGCAGACAAAAATGTCATTGGCCATTGAAAACTATCGGTTATGTCACGTCCAATACCCACCAGTGAAGGTGTTATACCTCCAACGATATAGCCAAAAGATGACATCATCGATGATAGCTGTGACGCTGATTGCGGCGAATTTGACTCCATAACGGGTAATGCAAGCGCCAGTGCAAAAGTGCCTGATGTTGTGATACCCAATAAGGATACAACGGCTATTGGGTGCCATTGAGGCTGCCAAGCAATGCATAGGATCAGTAAGGTCGAAGACAGCGTTACACCGGCAATAAGTATATTGCGATTGGCTACGCGTGCTGCTAATAAGGGTAAAGTAAATGCCCCTATAATGCCTGAAGCCATAAAAGAGCTTGCTAGCATACTTGCCTTAATAGTATCAAAGCCTGCATGCTGAAAGTGTGCTACTAACCATGTTGACAAGGCATAAAAAACACCAGATTGTGCGGCGAAAAACCCGGTTAATAACCAAGCTCTAAAAGAGTCTAACGGCAGTTTTTGATGGCTATAAACCGGTTGCTTTTTACTGGATGATTTAGGCATAAAAATAAGCAACATAAGAAAAGCGACTAACGCCAATAATCCCCATGCAGCTAGCCCGCGCTCCCAATGGTCGTTATTGAGTTGTATAATCGGAATGGTCAGTGCTACGGCCAGAGATGCTCCAACAGCAATGCTGACCGAATAAATAGTGATAGCGATCGTAATATGACGAGAAAAATACTGTTTTATAAAGCCAGACATTAAGGGACCGGCGATAGCAATCGCAACGCCAGCAATGAAGGCTGAAATTAATAATAGTGTGAAGCTGTATTGGCTAAAATAACGAATGGATAAGGCAGCAACGAGAAGGGCCATAGCACTTGTTAACACGCGCTCTTGACTCCATCGTCGCGCTAAAATAGGCGCAATGGGGGCGAGAAAACCCATTAATAGTACGGGTATGGTCGTTATTAACCCAGCACTTGCACGGCTGAGTGAGAGATCTTCAACAATACGCTCCATAACGGGGGCAATTGAAGTAAGTGCAGGTCGTAAATTGAGAGAAATAAGAATAAGGGCTATTAATAATGTAATAGCCCTTAAGGTGTTAGCCTTTAACAACAAGAGTATCGCAGTCTAATTTGTCGATAATATATTCTGCAGTATTACCTAATAATGCGGCAGTTACACCTTTACGACCAACAGAGCCGAGTATTAAACATTCAGCATTTAAATCGTCACATAACTTTGGAACAACGTGACCTGGTAATCCTTCTTCAACTCTAATATTTACATTAGAAATGTTTAAATTATCGGCGAGTGTTTGTAAACGTTCTTTATGTTTGAGCTTCACTCGTGCATTGACTTTCACTGGATCAAAAGCAGATTTATCTACCGCTATATGCATAGGGGCCTTACTTACCGTATTGATAAAATGTAAGTTTGCACCAAATAGTTTTGACATAGAAGCCGCTTCTTTCGCGACCTTTTCACTTAAGCATTGATGCTCGCTATCGCCGTCATCTAAACTTATGGCGGTAACTATATCGCCGTTACAGGTCCATTTATGGTTTTTAACCATCAGCACATTAATTGGGCTACAACGCAGTAAATTCCAGTGATCCGGTGTGAATAGGTTGCGTACTGATTTTTTGTAATGCTTAGTTTCTTTAATAATAAGATCGCAATTGTTCTCAGTTGCTAGGTTTATTACACCTTCATACCATTTTTTATGCCAAGTCACTACGCAAGTAGTTTTTGTTTCAACTCCAAGCGATGCAGCTAACTCTAGCATCACTTTTTTCTGATCTTCCATCAACTCTCGTTTAAGATCTTTGCAGCTTTCTCCTGCAACACCAGAAGCTTTTTCAATACTTCTGTTATACATCGAACTGCCCAATATTAATTCGGCCTGATACTTATTTGCTAAAAAAACAGCACGAGCAAGGGCTGGTTGTTCTTCCCTGTGAGGGGTTATAGCGACGAATATACGTTTATAATCTGCCATTGTGTTTTCCTTTGTTTGATGTTTTAGTGGTTGATTTATAGTTATTATTGTTTTACAACATAGTCAATAATTTTGATAATATCGGTGGTCGTTTTTGCCCATGCGAAAGCCATAGCATCGACTTCTTTTAATGGGTGGATAATACTGTCGTCATGGAGTGTGACGTAAGGTTTACCTAAAGCGGCACATTGTCCAGCGTCAAAAGCGGCATTCCATTGTTTATATTTATCACCAAACCTCACAATAGCCAGGTCACAGTTTTGTATCAGCGTTTGGGTTCTTATCGCGTTAACTTTTGAAGACTGATGGTCGCGCCAAAAAGGATCTTCTGCATGACCTAAATGGTCACCTGCGGCATCACTAAGTTCATGCACCGTTACCGGTGAAGTAAATACAACAGGTAGCGCTTTGCAGCCTTGTTCTATTTGTTGACGCCAATCAGTATGAATTTCACCTGAAAGATAAATATTCCATTGCTTCATGTTTGTTTCCTTAATCAGTTCTTATTGTTAACGTACTATTATTGCCGATTTTAAGCTACAACCTTGTTTGCCTACCAATGGCTGTCTTCAGTAGGAAAACTGAGGTAATTAATTAACTGCCACGATAGGTAGAATAGCTCCATGGCGACACTAATAATGGCACATGATAATTAGCCTTGGCGTCAAAAATACCAAAATTAATGGGTATACGATTTAAAAATGCCGGTTCGGTTTTATCACCGGTGAGTTTGGAGAAGTAATCACCAACATAAAAAACAATCGAATACTCACCAACTTCGATATTGCTGTCATCTAATAACAGTTCGTCTGTTCGACCATCACTATTTGTTGATAATGTTTTGATGAGTCGTTGGTTCGAACCTTCCAAGCGATAAAATTCTAGTGTAATGCCTTGTGCCGGAACACCGTTTGCAGTGTCTAGAACGTGCGTTGATAACTTCGCCATTTAATATTCCTTTTTGTTCGTTGGTCATATCTACTAAGGTTTAATTAGTTTGTTTATTTTAATCGTGTCTGAAAAAAGGACATAAATATTTTAAATAAAACCTTAGTATAGATGCAGCTAATACTAAGTGCCTTAATTTACGTAAACTGATTATCTTTCTATACACATGATTAAAAAAAGTACTATGCTTCAGGCTACTATAGGTTACTTCCATTTAAATTGTCAACAATTATGTTTACAATTAACTGACTTAGTTGACAGGTGCTGGGTATTTGTTTACATTTAACAGTATTGAAGCTTTAAATATCCAAAAGCAGTGAGTAAATAACAACATGACAAATTATCAACAAAAAGACTTACTAAAGGTTAATAACGAATTAGTAAACTTTATAAAAGCAGAAGTATTACCCGGCTTGGACATTACTGAGCAACATTTTTGGTCGGTTTTATCAAAAATAACCCATGATTTAGGGCCAGAAAATAGAGCTTTATTAGCCAAGCGTATTGCTTTGCAGGAACAAATAGATCAATGGAATTTAAAGCATCAAGGTAGTTTTGATGTCTTAGCCTACAAAGCATTTCTAACTGAAATCGGCTATTTGGTGCCTGAAGGCGAAGACTTTCAAATAAGCACTTCGAATGTCGATACTGAAATAAGCACACAAGCTGGGCCACAGTTAGTCGTACCAACAGCCAATGCTCGTTTTGCTTTAAATGCTGCGAACGCTCGTTGGGGCAGTTTGTATGACGCACTTTATGGCACTGATGTTATTAGTGACGAAGGTGGCGCTGAGAAAGGTCGTGCGCACAATGCTATTCGAGCCAATAAAGTCATAGCCTACGGACGGGACTTTCTAGACTCGCATTTTCCGCTACTATCAGGCTTACATAAACACGCTTGTTGTTATTATATTGACAACAAACAGCTACATGTAAAATTGGTTGATGGAACAACAACTCAATTACAGAATGCACAGTTACTCATCGGTTATCAAGGGCAAAAAGAGAGCCCTAGTTCAATACTACTAACTCATAACGATTTACGTGTAGCGATTGAAATAGACGCCATGTCGGCTATTGGAAAAACAGATGCTGCAGGTATAAAAGATATTACCTTAGAATCAGCTCTTACCACCATTCAAGACTTTGAAGATTCAGTGGTTGCGGTTAATGCCGAAGAAAAAATCCACGTATATCGTAATTGGCTCGGCTTAATGAAAGGTGATTTAAGCGAGACGATTGAAAAGTCTGGTAAAGTAACTAAACGTGTACTTTTAGCTGATAAAGCGTATCAAGATCTGTCAGATAACAGTTTTGCTGTGCATGGACGTAGTTTGTTATTTTGTCGAAATGTTGGCCATTTAATGACCAACCCAGCTATAGTCGATAAAGACGGCTTTGAAATTCAAGAAGGTATCATGGACGCCATGATAAGTACCTTGATAGCCTTACATGACATACATAAAACTAACCTTCATCGTAACTCTCGAAATGGCAATGTTTATATCGTTAAGCCAAAAATGCATGGCCCTGAAGAAGTGGCATTCGCTAATAAACTATTTAACGCAGTTGAAGACGCACTAGGCCTTGCTAGAGACACCATTAAAATTGGTGTTATGGATGAAGAGCGACGCACTACCGTTAACTTAAAAGAATGTATTCGGGCTGTTAAAAGCCGGGTTGTATTTATTAATACTGGATTCTTGGACCGAACAGGGGACGAAATACACACCAGCATGTTACTCGGCCCTATGGTGCCAAAGGGTAATATGAAAGCACAACCATGGATTAAAGCTTACGAAGACTGGAATGTTGATATAGGCTTAGCTTGCGGGTTTTCAGGAAAAGCGCAAATTGGTAAGGGCATGTGGGCCATCCCAGACGAGATGGCTGAAATGATGAAAGTGAAAATTTCTCACCCATTAGCCGGTGCTAATACGGCTTGGGTACCTTCGCCAACAGGTGCAACACTTCATGCTATGCATTATCATCAAGTTAAAGTGTTTGAGATACAAAAGGCACTTGCCAAAAGAGTACGTGCAAGTATCGACGATATACTCACGGTACCATTGCTGACTGACGTAAAAAATCTTAGTGAAGAAGCCATCGATAAAGAACTAAACAATAACGCACAAGGCCTATTAGGTTATGTAGTTCGATGGGTTGATTTAGGTATGGGCGCATCGAAAGTACCTGATATTAATAACATTGGTTTAATGGAAGATAGAGCAACCTTACGAATTTCTAGCCAGCATATTTGTAATTGGCTTGAACATGGTATCTTAACCGAATCGCAAGTTAGAACCGCTTTAGAAAAAATGGCGGTCATCGTTGACCAACAAAATGCGCACGATAACAATTATCAAGCTATGTCTGCAGATTTTGAAAAGAGCTTATCTTTTCAAGCAGCATTAGATTTAATATTTAAAGGTAAAACTCAACCAAACGGGTATACCGAACCTTTGCTTCATGAATATAGAAAACAATTCATTGAAGCCCAGTCATTAAGGAACTAAGCATGTCACACAAACATACATATTACGCACCAACGGGCGGCTTGCCGCCACAAACACAATTAATATCAGACCGCGCTATTTTTACAGAAGCTTACGCGGTTATTCCTAAACGCGTATTGACTGATATCGTTACTAGCTATCTGCCTTTTTGGGATCAGATGCGTATGTGGGTTATTGCTCGCCCACTTAGTGGTTTTGCCGAGACATTCTCGCAATATATTGTTGAAGTAGCGCCTGGTGGCGGTTCAAATAAACCTGAACTTGATGAAAGTGCTCAAGGCGTGCTTTTTGTCGTTGAAGGTGAAATGGACATTACGATTGAAGGTGTCGCTCATCACATGGGCACGGGTGGTTATGCATATTTACCACCAACATGTAACTGGACGATAAAAAACAATAGCGATGCCAACGTAAAATTCCATTGGATCCGCAAAGCATATCAATATGTTGAGGGCATTGACGTACCTGAAGCTTTTGTCACAAGTGATCAAGACTTAGACCGTACCGACATGCCAAATACTGGTGGTGTTTGGGGTACAACAAGATTTATGGACCCAACCGACATGCGTTTTGACATGCATGTGAATGTGGTCACTTTCCAGCCAGGCGGCGTTATTCCTTTTGATGAAACTCATGTAATGGAACATGGTTTATACGTTTTAGAAGGTAAAGCGGTTTATCATTTAAATGGAGAATGGGTAGAAGTAGAAGCTGGTGACTTTATGTGGTTACGAGCTTTCTGTCCACAGTCATGTTACACCGGCGGACCTGGTCCATTCAGATATTTATTATACAAAGACGTAAATAGACAAATGCCGTTTATTCGTCCTAAAAACTAATAAACTGCTAAATTAACTGCTAAATTAACTAATAAGCGCGTATAGCTGTCATTATCCAATGACGCTATACGCGTTTTTTTTATCTAACGAAATTAGATGCTTGTTTAATCTAGTTTACCTATACCACTTATTAATAACCGACTTGCGTCAAATATCGCTTAAGCAAAGTTTCAAACTGCGTTTGTTCTGCTGGGGAAAAACATGAAACTAAGCTTTTCTGGCTCTGAGTATGTTCAACTATCACCTTCTCAATAAGACTTAAGCCTTTCGGTGTAAGTGAGACAGTGACACTTCTTTTATCTTTTTTATTCACTGTGCGCTTAACCAATTGTTTACGTTCAAGTAAATCTATACGGCTGGTCATTGTGCCAGAAGTGATCAGCATTTGTTCAAGCAATTGATTAGGTGAAAGTGCATGTGGCGGCCCTATACGCAGTAACGTCGCTAAAACATCAAAACCAGCATCGGTAAGCTCATAATCACGAAATGACTTAGTTAATTCATCACTCATGTGTTTTGATATTCGTAACACTCGGCTGGTAATTGCCATAGGCTTGGTATCGAGTTCTGGCATTTGAATTGCCCATTGCTCAATTTTTTTATCGACTTCGTCCATTATTTATCCGAGAGAGTCCCGCGAGAATTTTGGGATTTTAAACTATTATAATGAAGCTAAGGCTAGCAAATTATTCGTTTGAAAGCTATTGAGATCAAGGTTATTAGGCGGGTTATCTAATTTATCCCCCAGTTATAATTGAGCTAGCGCAAAGTTAAAGAAAAGTTAACGTTATAAATTTAACTTTTGGTTAGCCTTATTTTAAAGTTTTGAGGGAATAAGTTGATTTTAAAGTGTTTATTTTCTTTATTTAGCGCTGTGCTTTCTTAAAATTGAATTTTAGCGAAAGTTTACAGGTAAAATAATAAATTGACACTTGTGTCAGGTTTTTATTCTGATATATTTAAACTATGAAACATTTACAAAATTAACCACGGAACTAATTATGGCTACAAGTGCAGTTCGTTTCTTATTAAACAACGACGTTGTGACGATAGAGAACATAGATCCCAATTTAACTGTTTTGCAGTATTTACGTGAAGAGCGCTTTAACAGCGGTACGAAAGAAGGGTGTTCTTCTGGCGACTGTGGTGCTTGTACCGTGGTTATTGCTGAATTAGCCAAAGATAGCCAAGCACTTAATTATAAATCAATAAATGCCTGTATTAGTTTTGTTGGCAGTTTACACGGTAAACAGTTAATTACCGTAGAGCACCTTAAGCAAGGCGCTAAACTTCATCATGTACAGCAATCTATGGTAGATAATCATGGTTCACAATGTGGCTTTTGTACACCTGGCTTTGTTATGTCCTCATTTGCTTTACATAAACATAATAACAAACCTAATCGTGAAGAAGTGCTAGAAGCACTTGCAGGCAATTTATGCCGTTGCACCGGATATCGCTCTATTATCGATGCGGCCTTAGCATCGAGTGAACATTGTGAAGCTGACTCATTTGCACAGCATTATAACGAAACCGTGCAACAGCTAAATGACTTTAAAGGGCTACCATCAGCTAAGCTTTCTAATTCGCGTCATGGTTACTTTGCACCAAAAAGTACAGCTGAATTGGCCGAAAAATTATTATCAAATCCGCAAGCAACCCTCGTTGCGGGGGCGACAGATCTCGCGCTGTCAGTGACACAAAACTTAGCCACCATTGAAGATCTGGTTTATTTGGGTGATGTCACTGAATTACAAACCTTAGAAAATAACACTGAAGAATTCATTATTGGCTCAGCAGTACCTTACAGTGATTTTACCCCGATGTTACATGAGGAATATCATGAGCTTGGCGAAATGATTGAACGTATTGGTTCACGACAAATTCGTAATAATGGCACTTTAGGTGGCAATATTGGTAATGCTTCGCCTATTGGTGATATGCCACCAGCGCTAATCGCTTTAGACGCTCAAATGACCTTACAACGTGGTGATGAAGAGCGCAAAATAGCCGTAGAAGACTATTTTGTTGATTACAAAAAAACGGTATTAAAAGCGTCTGAATTTATTAAAAATATCTACATACCTAAGTCAAAGCCCGATCAAGTATTGAAAGTTTATAAAATATCTAAGCGCATTGACGATGACATTTCAGCGGTTTTAGCTGCCTTTAATATTGAACTTAAAGACAATATTGTCACACATGTTCGTATCGCCTTCGGAGGCATGGCCGGTATTCCTATGCGTGCTAAGCAATGTGAAGCCGCCTTATTAAATAAAGCCTTTGATAGCGAAAGTGTCACAGCGGCGCAACAGGCATTAACGCAAGACTTTCAGCCGATGTCTGATGTTCGCGCTTCTGATAAATATCGCATGAAAGTCGCACAAAACTTAATCCAAAAATGTTACTTGGAATTACAAAGTAAAAATATTGAAACTCGGGTAGTTAATTATGCGTAGTCTTATAAATACCAAACATTCTAATGACAATATTAGTCATGAATTAGCCTCAGTCGGTCAAGGCGGAGTAGGTCGCTCGAAAAAGCACGAAAGTGCTGACAAACATGTCAGTGGTGAAGCGCTATATATTGATGATAGACCCAGCCTTCGTGGCCAACTACATGCTGCAGCAGGACAAAGTACTATTGCGCATGGACTGATTAAAAGTATCGACTTATCGGCCGTCAAAGCAGCTGAAGGCGTTGTGGCTGTGATCACAGTAGAAGATGTGCCTGGACATACTGACATTGGCCCCGTATTCCCTGGCGATCCGGTATTAGCCATTGGTAAAGTTGACTATATCGGTCAGCCAATATTTGCGGTTGCGGCCACGAGTCATGACTTGGCTAGACGTGCGGTTAAGTTAGCCAAAATTGAATATGAAGCGCTTCCTGCGGTATTAACCGTTAAAGAGGCTTTAGCAAAGCAAAGCTTTGTTCGACCGCCTTTTACCATGAAACGTGGTGACTCTGCGACAGCTATTGAGCAAGCGACTCACCAGTTATCAGGTGAAATTTCAGTCGGTGGTCAAGAGCATTTTTATCTTGAAGGACAAGTTTCAACCGCTGAGCCAACCGAAGATGGTGTTATGACCGTATTTTCATCGTCACAGCACCCGAGTGAAGTACAAAAGTTAGTGGCTGAAGTACTCGATATTCCGCTTAATAAAGTGATTGTGGATACGCGTCGAATGGGCGGTGGTTTTGGTGGTAAAGAAACCCAAGCGGCACCATGGGCTTGTCTTGCAGCGCTTTTATCTAATGTAACAAAACGTCCTGTTAAGTTTAAACTTAGCCGTTCAGACGATATGTGCATGACAGGTAAACGCCATCCATTTGAAAATAATTACCACGTTGGCTTTGATAGTGACGGGCAAATTAAAGGCATAAATATCGAGGTTAACGGTAATTGTGGCTATTCACCCGATTTATCAGATGCCATTGTCGATAGAGCCATGTTTCATTCTGACAACGCTTACTTTTTAGATCAAGCAACAGTCACGGGTAATCGCTGCAAATTAAATACTGTTTCCCACACCGCTTATCGTGGTTTTGGCGGCCCACAAGGTATGATGACCATCGAAATGGTGATGGACGATATTGCTCGCTACCTAGGTAAAGACCCGTTAGAAATTCGTAAAATCAATTTATACGGTAAAGATGATCGCAACGTCACCCATTATCATCAAACGGTTGAACATAATAAAATGGCGGAATTGATCACGTCATTAGAGCAAAGCTCAGACTATCAAGCGCGCAGAGCAAGCATTAGCCAGTTTAATATTGAAAATACCTTACTGAAAAAGGGCATTGCTTTAACGCCAGTAAAATTTGGTATTTCGTTTACTGTTCAGCATTTAAACCAAGCGGGTGCCTTAGTGCACATTTATACCGATGGTACTATTCATTTAAACCATGGCGGCACTGAAATGGGCCAAGGTTTATATACCAAAGTGGCGCAAATTGTTGCTGAAGAATTTCAAGTCGATGTTGATACCGTTGGCGTTTCTGCTACTCGAACCGATAAAGTACCGAATACGTCGCCAACAGCAGCGTCTTCGGGCACAGACTTAAACGGTAAAGCGGCACAAGCGGCGGCTAAAACCATTAAAGCGCGGTTGATTGAGTTTGCCTGTGAAAAATATAACGTTAACCAAGCTGAAGTTAGCTTTAAAGAAAGCCAAGTAATTGTAGGAAAAGAGAAGTTTTCATTCGCCGAGTTTGTTCAACAAGCCTACATGGGACGCGTGTCACTTTCTTCGACCGGTTTTTATAAAACACCGAAAATACATTTTGATCGCGCTACAGGTAAAGGTCGACCGTTTTTCTATTACTCAACCGGTGCTGCAGTATCAGAAGTATTAATTGATACCTTAACCGGTGAATATAAATTATTACGTGCCGATATATTGCATGACGTGGGGCATTCATTGAATCCGGCCATTGATATCGGCCAAATTGAAGGCGCATTTATTCAAGGAATGGGGTGGCTAACTACCGAAGAGTTGGTTTGGAACGAGCAAGGGCGATTATTATCGAATAACCCTGCGACCTATAAAATTCCAGCCATTAGCGATACGCCCAGCGATTTTAGAGTTGATTTAGTCCCTGACGATCCTAACCGTGAGCAAACTATTTATAACTCAAAAGCCGTTGGTGAACCGCCATTTATGTTAGGTATATCGGTTTGGTCGGCACTTAAAGATGCCATTTCAAGTGTATCCGACTACAAATTAAGTCCTGTTTTGGACACACCGGCTACACCTGAACGCGTACTTTGGGCTGTAGAAGCCATGAAAGATAACGCGTGAGCATTGCGAGCAAATTATGACAACTAACTGGAGTAGTGCTAGCTATAAGTTAAGCAAACAAGGTCAAGCCTATGTATTAGTGACCTTGGTTGGTGTTTCTGGCTCTACGCCTAGAAATAGTGGTACAAAAATGGTGATCAGTCATGATGATATTTTTGACACTATTGGCGGTGGTCACCTTGAACACAAAGCGATTAAATACGCTAAAAAAATGCTAAATTCAGGTGAAAGTTGCCAACATATTGAGCACTTTCAACTGGGCAGTAATTTAGGTCAATGTTGTGGAGGCAACACGTCGGTGTTATTTGAATGTTTTGCCGCTACAGGCGTTAATATTATGTTGTTCGGTGCCGGGCATGTTGGTAAGGCATTGGTGCCTATTTTAGCGCAATTACCCTGCAAAGTTACGTGGGTCGATAGCCGAGAAGCGCAGTTTCCATCGAACCTTTCATCTTATGATAATGTCGTTAAAGTGGTCAGTGAATCACCTGAACTTGAAGTGGCTAGCATGCCAGCTAATAGCTACTTCATTGTTATGACACATAATCATCAAATGGATTTTGAAATATCACAAGCCATATTAAAGCGGGCAGACTTTCATTATTTAGGCTTAATTGCGTCAAACACCAAATGGCGTCGCTTTCAACAACGCTATAAACACCGAGATATTGATCAAAAACAAGTGGCTCGAATGAATTGTCCCATTGGCTTAGCAGACGTTGGCGGTAAATTACCGATGGAAGTTGCGGTTTCAGTGTCAGCCGAAATTATTAATATTTACCAAGCTCAGCAAGTAAAATTAGCGGCAATAAATGATCAATTAGCACAAGAAAATCAGCAAAGTGTCGATGCAAATTCTGTTAGTAAAGCTCGCCCTAAGTCGCAACAGGGCATTCATTGGCAAGAATTAAAGCAATTACTTAGCGCCGACTAACGTTTGTAAGTTTTATTTCATTTTATGACAACGTATCAACACCTTGTTATTTTAGAAAATGTTATTAATTACGTTTTACAATGTGAAATATCTTTACGTTAGAATCTCCAAATAAAGAGAGTATTATAGTTATCCTCAACAAATTATCACTGTAAAGCAGGGTATTGAAAGCACTGCTAATGAGAACAGTAAAACGGGTGGATAGTGACGTAGTCAATTATTGCACTTGAATATTTAAGCAACAAAATAATTAATAGGAAATATTATGAATTTAGCACAATTAAATGACTTAACCGTCGACGAAGCCACACACACTTTTATGCAGTGCTGTACCTCAGCAGCGTGGGTATCTGGCATGGTTAAGGCTCGCCCTTTTGCTGATAAAAAAGATTTAGAAACGAAAGCTGATACAGCGTGGCAAGGTCTAGCCGAAGCAGACTATTTAGAAGCGTTTGAAGGTCATCCACAAATTGGTAACGTTGACACCCTTAGAGCGAAATATGCCAATACTAAAGAGCTTGCAAGTGGTGAACAAAGTTCAGTCAGTGAAGCAACAGAACAAGTGATTGAATCATTAGCGCAAGGGAACGCCGATTATCTCGAAAAATTTGGTTTTATTTTTATCGTCTGTGCAACCGGCAAAAGTGCTGCGCAAATGGTGGCATTATTGCAAGCACGTTTACCTAACGATAAAGCGACTGAACTGGCTAATGCGGCAGAAGAGCAACGAAAAATATTTCACTTACGTTTAGAAAAACTAATATGAGCCAAATAACGACTCATGTGCTTGATACCACACGCGGTTTACCGGCACAAAATTTACCTATTACCTTGTTTGCTCAAACCAGTGATGGTTGGAATGAATTAGCAACAGGTGTGACTAACGCCGATGGTCGCATTGCCGGTTTATTAGCGGATAAGGTGGTACTAGCAGCGGGTGTTTATCGTATGCACTTTGCCACTAAACCTTATTTTTTAGCAAATAAAGAACCAGGTTTTTACCCTTATGTTGATATCGTGTTCGAGCTAGATGGCAGCCCAAGCCATTACCATATTCCATTGTTATTAACTGCGTTTGGTTATTCAACATACCGTGGTAGCTAACAACAAATTAAGCAGGAATTCATTATGACTAAAAACAGACAAACAATTACGCCAAAACCATTAACAAGTGCGGCATTCAGTGCTTTTGGTGATGTTATTGAAGCCAATGCTGACGCTAAAATAATAGAAATAAATGATGGTTTTACCCAGCGCTACCATGACTTAGCTAAAATTGATGTGACTGATAAAACCGGTCACCCAATTGTAAATATATTTCGTTCGACACCCCTCGCTCAACCCATCGCGATTAAAATGATGGAACGTCACCCGCACGGTAGCCAAGCCTTTATTCCGATGGGCCAAAACCCATATATAGTTGTGGTGGCACCTGCAGGTGAGTTTGACGTTAATAAAATAGAAATATTTTTGGCGAATTCAAACCAAGGTGTTAACTATCATAAAGGTACTTGGCATCATTTCTGTTTAGCCTTAGGCAGTGAAAGTGACTTCTTAGTGATTGACAGAGGCGGCGATGGTGATAACTGTGACGTGCTTGAATTGGATGGTTCGTTAGTCATAGCCGAATGCTAAATTAACCATAGTATTTGTTAATACATAAGTTTTTAAAGAAAAATTTTAATAGTGTAGAGTAAAAATTACCATTAAAGATCCATTTTGGCTTTTTACTCACTATTTGAAAATAATATTGGCATTAACCAATAATATTTCGTCAATATTTATAAAATAGGTAAACAGAATGTTGAAAGTATATCGTGGAGAGTTACTGCATTTTTTGGCTGATCCCGCCAAAGTTTCTCTACAAGAAAGTTATCAGTACATCGAAGATGGCCTACTCATTATTAAAGATGGACTCATTGAACAAATGGGTGAAGCGCAAGCGCTGCTTGCGACATTAGATAAAGACGTTGAAGTCATTCACTATGAAAATGGCTTAATCATGCCTGGCTTTATTGATACCCACGTGCATTATCCGCAAACAGAAATGATTGCGTCATATGGTGAACAATTATTGGAATGGTTAGAAAACTATACTTTTCCATTTGAACGTCAATTTTCAGATCTAGAACACGGTAAGAAAGTAGCAGAGTTCTTTTTAAGTCAATTACTTGAAGCGGGTACTACCACAGCCTTAGTCTTTGGTACGGTGCATAAAGAGTCAGTAGACGCATTTTTTACCGTAGCTCAGCAGAAAAAATTACGCATGATTTGTGGCAAAGTGTTAATGGATCAAAATTGCCCAGACTACTTAACTGACACCGCCGAAAGTGGCTATGAAGACAGTAAAGCATTAATCGAAAAATGGCATAACACTGACCGTTTACAATATGCCATTACCCCTAGATTCGCCCCTACTTGTTCAACAGAGCAACTTAATAAAGCAGGTCAGTTGTTAGCCGAAAATCCAAGTGTTTATTTACATACCCATCTAAGTGAAAACAAAGCAGAAATTGCTTGGGTAGAAGAACTTTTCCCTGACAGTGACGGTTATTTAGATGTTTATGATAAAAGTAAATTACTGGGTCGTCGTAGCGTCTTTGCTCATGGTGTTCATTTACATGACAGTGAATGTAAACGCTTAGGAGAAACTGGCTCGGCAATTGCTTTTTGTCCTAGTTCAAACCTGTTTTTAGGCAGCGGCTTATTTAACCTTAAACAAGCAGAATCGTTTGATGTCAATGTTGGCTTAGGGAGTGATATTGGCGCAGGCACGACATTCTCTATGTTGAGCACCATAAATGAAGGTTATAAAACTCAGCAACTGCGTGGCGATAAACTCAACCCATTTAAATCGCTTTATCTAGCCACTTTAGGTGGTGCAATTGCCTTAGATCTTGAAGGCACGATTGGTAATTTTGTTAAAGGCGCTGAAGCAGACTTTATCGTACTCGATTATCATGCGACGCCGTTAATGGATAGACGCATGCAACATTGTAAAACACTATCAGAAAAACTATTTATTTTAAGCATGTTAGGCGACGAACGCCATATTAAAGCGACTCATATTATGGGTGAGCGAGTATAAAATTACTCGCTTAGACTTAAAAAATAGTCACAACAACAATAATTAAAAGTTAAAAATTAAAGACTTTGGACACTAAGGAATATTATGGATCCGTATATTAATGAATGGCTAAATTTAGTCATTCGCTTTGCTCACCTTATTACCGGCATTGCCTGGATAGGTGCTTCTTTTTACTTTGTTTGGTTAGACAACCATTTAGAAACACCACCACAAGAAAAAGCCGATAAAGGCATTGGCGGCGATCTTTGGGCAATTCACGGTGGTGGCTTCTACGAAGTGGCCAAATATAAACTTGCACCACCAAAAATGCCAGCGACATTACACTGGTTTAAATGGGAAGCGTATACTACTTGGATCACCGGGTTTTTATTACTGTCATTGATGTTTTACGTCGGTGCCGAATCTTATTTAATTGATAAACGCGTTGCGGATTTATCGCAGATGCAAGCCATTTTATTAGGCCTTGGCTCTATTGTTGTAGGCGTCGGTATTTATGAATTTTTAGTCCGTACTAAGCTAAGAAACCATGGCATTATTTTAGGGTTAATCTTAATCGTTGTTGCTACAGCCTTGTCTTATGGTTTAACCCAAATATTTAGTGCGCGTGGTGCTTACATGCACATGGGCGCTATCATAGGTACTATTATGGCGGGTAACGTATTTTTCGGTATTATGCCGTCACAACGTGCCTTAGTTAAAGCGGTTGAAGAAGGTAAAGCGCCCGATCCAGCTTATGGCTTAAACGCGAAAGTGCGCTCGACTCATAATACTTATACTACCTTGCCAATTATCTTTATTATGATTTCAAATCATTACCCAATGACCTTTAATCATAGTGCTAATTGGTTAATATTAATTGCGATTATTTTGATCACTGCCGCCGTTCGCCAGTATTTTGTTTTACGCCATTTTGGTAAACAAAAACCACTAATATTAGTCGCCTCTGTAGTTGCTACGGTTGTACTAGCGGTTGCTATAGCACCTCGCTCAGTCGAAATCAGCGAAGCGCAACAGCAACAGGTTGTGACCAACGCACAAGTCACACAAATAATAGAGCAACGTTGCGGCTCATGTCATTCAGAAAAGCCTACAGATGATATTTTTACCATAGCACCGGCTGGTATCGTATTTTCTGATATCGACACAGTTAAGCAGTGGGCTCCTCGCATTCAAGCGCGGGTAATAGACGCTAAAGATATGCCATTTATGAATAAAACTGAAATGACAGACGAAGAGCGCACCACCTTAGCGATTTGGTTAGCGAAATTAAAATAGTATTTCGCTACCGAGTTTAAGGCACCGTTTTAAGGCACAGTTTTAAGGCACAGTTTTAAAATGTAGTTTACACAAAAGGCAGTTATATAAACTGCCTTTTTATCTTTCGCTTTTCGTTATTTATATTCTATAGAACCATGAAACATGTAGGTCGGGCTTCAGCCCGTCAAGCAATCTAGATAATGGTCAACGAAGATTTTATAAATTGCTACCTGTAGGCCCGACTTTAGCCCGTCAAAGCGGCTGCAGAAAAATACACAGCATACTTTAAAACATATTTTATGCTAACTAATGAGCGACCAGCAGATTAAAAAACGCTTTGTTTTAATTGGTGCCACGCGTTAAAAATGAAAAATATCAGTAGGGCTTTCGACTATATTTAGCGGTTAAAGGTCTTATTTTAATAGGAATTTTTGTGAGTAAAGACAAAGTATCAGAAGGTAGTATTCGACAAAAGAACAAAGCTATTATTTTCGACGCTGCGAAGAAAGAGTTTGTAACCTATGGTTTCAAAGGCGCGTCGATTAAACGTATAGCCGAGCGGGCGAATATAGCGCGAGCTAATATTCATTACTACTTTAAAGATAAAACCGACTTATATCAGCAATTACTCAGTAATATTATTGCCGTGTGGAATAGAGATTACGACACACTCAATATTGATAATGATCCTAAAGAAGTACTTAGCGCCTACATACGCGCGAAAGTCATGCACTCTAAAAATGATCCTGACGCCTCAAGAATATTTGCTAGCGAATTAATTCATGGTGCACCTGTGCTAAACGAATACTTAAATAATGATTTTAAAGTTTGGTTAAACAGTAAAGTTATGGTTATCGAGTCCTGGGTAAAACAAGGTTTAATTGACCCTGTAAATCCGCACCATTTATTATTCTTAATATGGAGTTCAACGCAACATTACGCCGACTTTAACGTGCAAGTTGTTGCTGCTCTTGATAAAGAAGCTATGAGTGACGATGACTTTGAGGCTGTGGTTACGTCGTTAACACAAATCATACTTAAAGGCTGTGGCATTGGCTAAGGGAGTTTATACACGCCGGTCATTTTCGACCGTATTGCGACAATTATCCAACTAACAAGTACAAATGGTGCTGTTAATGCAGGTATTGCGAGTAGTGTTAGCGCTTGAGAAAATAAAACACTGAGCAGTATGCCAAGAAAAATCAGGTAATGTTTGGTCTGGTATCGTTGTGCCAAGGTAATAGCAACAAGCGCCGCATTAAAGCCATAACCGCCGATTAATAAAGTACCTTCAGAATAACCTAAAGCACGAGCAATCAGCAGGCCCACTCCTGAGCCTATTACTCCCCAAATGGCCAACCTAGTTGAACTGACCAGCAGGGCAGCAAAGAATATCAGCCCTGAAAGCCAATAACTTTGAAACATCACTTGGCCTAAACCGCGAAATACCGTATAAAAATCAGCAATGTCATGCGTTGAAAACTGCTCAATCACGGGTTCTATATCTAAAACCTCAAGCACGAGTAAAATACACCATGTTGAGATAATAAAAGGCGCGGTAAAAATAGGGAATTTTGCACTATAAATTAGCATGATATGGCTAATCACAGTGGCTAACCATGCGCCAATTACAATGATCAAAAACGACAGTAAACTCACCGGTAAAAAGAACCACACCGCCGTACCAACTAGTGCGGCATTAAAACCATAAACACCTTGTTTAAGTAGTGCTGAATTATATCGGCATAGCTTAGCGGTGATAATACTGATCAAAACAGCAATTAATGCACCCAACAACATGGTCAATGAATTAATCGCAATACCAAGACAGAACAATAAGCCAGTTATGGTGTTTTTTTGCAGCATTACTTGAGAGAAACTACGAAAAATAGTCTTACTGATACGATTAATTTTGAGCTTCATGCAGGTTTAGGCCTAGTTTTATTAGCGCTTTAAAGAGTTGCGATATAAATTTTCTTGGTGAGAATTGCCAATGGGTATGAATATTATTGCGTAGCGCTTAAGCGTGTTTGTTAGTGAATTTTGTCGGCGTGGATAATATCACCGCCGACGCTATTTGCACTATAAATTAAAGCTAATTTTAACCTTAACTTTAACTTTAACTTTAACTTATAGAGAGAAATAGGTTGCTAAACCTTGCTCTTCAGCCAATTCAGCAGCAACCGAGGCTACGGCTAAATCTTGTAAGCCAACCCCTGTACCGTCGAATAAAGTAATTTCATCATCACTTGTTCTACCGGGCTTAACACCATTGATAACATCACCAATGGGCACAATATCGGCTTCTTTAATTAAACCAGCAGCAATAGCATGTTGTGCTTCACCTATGGTAATTGATTGTGCCAATTCATCCGTAAATACGGTTGCAGTGGCTAAAAGTGCAGCATCTACTTCTTGCTTACCTTTAGTATCGGTTCCCATACACGCTATGTGCGTACCAGGTTTAACCCAATCTTTATCGATTAAAGACTCAAATGCTGAAGTAATCGTAATAATAACGTCAGCTTGCGCGCAAAGCTCTTCACGGCTTAGTGCTTCAAATGGGATGTTCAGCTCTTTACAAACGTCAGCAAGATTACTCAGCTTGTCAGCATGTAAATTCCACCCAACAACTTTTTCAAAATTACGTTGCTCTAGCGCTGCACGTAATTGAAAAGTAGATTGGTGACCGGCACCGACCATACCCAATACTTTAGCGTTTTTACGTGCTAAATGGGCGATCGACACTGCAGAAGATGCAGCAGTACGAACGGCCGTTAAGTAGTTACCACCAACCAGAGATTTTAATTTCCCCGTATCAGGATCAAATAAAATAACCGTTGACTGATGATTCGTTAAACCTTTTTCTGTATTACCAGGCCAGTATCCACCAGATTTTAAACCTAGCACCATACCATCGCGATCAAAGCCTGATTTAAAACCATATAATGCATTTTCATGCCCTATGGCTTCGCGGATCACAGGGAAATTATAGGCAGTATTTTTTGCCATAGCAGCAAAAACACTTTCGACAGCAGTAAAAGCGTTATCACGTCCCACAATTTTTTGGCATACCGCTTCAGATATTACTGAAACGCCTTTGCTTTGATTGCTGGTTGAATGACTCATGTTTGTTTCCTTAAATAATGGGCCCTCTGAATAAAGGCTAAAGAGGGCAATGATATAAATTGTTGCTATATCACTGAACATTTAAAAAACGCCCAAAGGCTAATGTTAAAAGGGGGAGTTCGTTATCGCCGGTTGGGTGGCTTACTATAAACGACACTTTTAACATTTGCGCTAAGGGAGAAATATAAAAATTTTTATAAAATTAACGCTTAACTTAGAAAGCTTTACCACGTGCAGACACTGGCCATAAAACTTCTACTTTACCGTTACGTACACCAACATAGTAGTCATGAACGTTACAAGTAGGATCACAATGACCCGGTACTAGTTTTAATTTTTCATTAATTTTTAATGCGCCATTAGGATCTGAAATAACGCCATGTTCATCTGAACATTTGATGTATTCAACATCATCGCGGCCAAATATGTAAGGTAAACCACTGTCTACAGACTGTGCTTTAAGACCCGCATCACAAATCGCTTTGTCTGCTTTTGTGTGACTCATGACTGACGTTAAGATAAATAAAGCGTTTTCAAATTCAGATATATTTTTGCCATCTTTATCATGAATGCGTTGGTAATCAGCATCCATAAACGCATAAGAACCACATTGTAATTCATTGAATACGCCAGAGTTACCTTCAAAATAGTAAGACCCCGTACCGCCACCGCCGACAATGTCACACTCAAGGCCTTCAGCTTTCAGCATTTCAATGGTGCGCGATACCATGCCAATAGCAATATCAAGTTTCTCTTTACGTCCTTCGTAGCTTTCCATGTGCTGCATTGCACCTTGGTAAGCTTGAATACCAGCAAATTTTAAACCGGGTGTTGCATGTATCGCTTTAGCAATATCTACAACCGGTTGGCCTTCGCTAACACCACAACGACCAGCACCACAGTCAATTTCAACTAAACATTCAATTTCAGTACCGTGTTTTTTAACGGCTAGGGCAAGTTCTGCCACATTGTCAATATCATCTACACAACAAAGCGTACGAGCACCTAATTTAGGCATGCGGGCTAATCGGTCAATTTTCGCTGGATCACGCACTTGGTTTGATACCAGTACATCTTTAATGCCGCCGCGAGCGAACACTTCAGCTTCAGACACTTTTTGGCAACATACACCACAACTATCACCAAGCTTTTCTTGTAATAGAGCAATATCAACAGATTTATGCATTTTACCGTGTACGCGATGACGCACACCCATTTCTTTTGCATAGTTACCCATGGTTACAATGTTGCGCTCTAAGGCGTCTAAATCAACCACTAAACAAGGGGTTTGAATATCAGCTTCTGCCATACCAATTGCTGCGGGAACGTCGTAACCTACTTCTAAATTGCTTGTTGTCATTTTTATCTCCAAATTTCTGTTGTTATTTATTTTATGTCTTCGAACTGAATCTATTTATTCATCCATGGCAGTTTGTCTAAATCGACATTACCACCGGTAAGAATTACCCCAATACGTTTACCTTTGAATACTTCTGGGTGCTTAATAATAATGGCTAAAGTCACAGCACTACTTGGCTCTACTACTATCTTCATTCGGCTCCAAATAATTTTCATTGCCGCGATAATTTCATCTTCAGTCGCCGTTAAAATATCGGTTACGTGATTTTTCACAAAATGCCAGGTTAAATCTTTTAAAGGCACCTTAAGACCATCAGCAACGGTATCAGGAGCATCGTCAGCAATAATATGGCCGGCTTTAAATGAGCGCGCTGCATCATCAGCATTAAGTGGCTCTGCTGCATAAATTTTAATCGTAGGCGCAATAGTCGACAAAGTTAAACAAGTGCCTGATATCATACCGCCGCCTCCAATTGGCGCGACCACCATGTCTAAGTTTTCAACTTGGCTGGCTAACTCTTTTGAACAAGTTGCTTGGCCTGCAATGACCCGCGGGTCATTGTAAGGATGCACAAAATCAGCCCCCGATTTAGCCACAACATCGGCAAACACCGCTTCACGCGAAGTCGTCGAAGGTTCACACTCGATAATAGTGCCACCATAACCAATGACAGCGTCTTTTTTCGCTTGTGGGGCCGTTCTTGGCATAACAACCGTCACGGGAATACCGCGTCGACCGGCCGCATAAGAAAGCGATAACGCATGGTTACCTGATGAATGCGTAGCCACACCAATTTTTGCTGCCTCTTCTGATAAACCAAATACCGCGTTACATGCACCACGCACTTTAAATGCGGCGGCCTTTTGTAAGTTTTCACATTTGAAATACAGCTCGGCACCCGTTAGTTCATTTAAAAACCGCGAAGTTAAAACAGGCGTTTCATGAATATATGGCTTAATACGTTCATGTGCTTCGAGTACATCATCATAGGTTGGAATGTACATTTTATCTTGTGTTGAACTGTTCAAATTTAACTCCTCTTCTACCGGGTAATCGCTATTTATTAAACGATGACTATGTTTGAATAATGTTTAGTGTTTACCTAGTTTGTGTTTAATTGTTGGCACAGTTTGCTATGTGTTTTGCTATTAACCATAAAGGTAGGTTTAATTTCTAATTAATTCCACCTTATGGAAAATATAGACTTCAAGCAAACAAGATAGATTTCACAATGTGGAATATTGTTTTTTTATCATGAGTAATTCAAGTTATATTTGTTTTAATTCAAGGGTTTGAGTTTATGTTTGTTATTTGAAATTCTGATTTTTCATAATGTGAAATCAACATAACTCTGTTAGACTATTTATTTAGGTAGTTTTAGTTTTATATTTAATATAGAACTTGAACGAGTAGCGTAGTGAATACAATGGATAATAAAATCATGAAAAAGCATAAACCGGAATCTCGAATTCAAGTTATCGACAGAGCTGCGATGCTATTAGACGCCATCTCACGCTACTCTTTACCCGTAACACTTAAGGCGCTTAGTGCTGACACTAACTTAGCCCCCTCAACCGCTTTTAGAATTTTACATTCCTTAATCGATAACCATTTTGTTGATCGAGATACCGTCGGCAGGTATCAGTTAAGTGGTCGGCTAATACGTTTGAGCAGTAACCAAAGTAAAGATATAGATTTTCGTCAAGTTGCCATTCCTTATATGGAAAAATTACGCGATAAATTTGGTGAAACAATTAACCTAACCACCCGAGAAGGTGACGTGATTATTTATGTTGAAAAATCAATTCCGAACAGAATGATGCATGTACAGCAAATTATTGGTAGTCGAGCACCCTTGCACGTGACAGGTGTTGGTAAAATGATGTTAGGAAGAGAAGGCGTAGAAGGCATACGCGGTTACGCTCAACGGACAAACTTACCCACTTATACGCGTAAAACCTTTTCAAAGTTAGAGGCACTGGTAGATGAATGTCACGCGTGTGTTGAAAAAGGTTACGCCTTTGACAATGAAGAAGCTGAAATAGGCGTAGGCTGTATTGGCGTACTTTTATACGACAAATACGGTGAAGTTGTTGCCGGTTTATCTGTATCTGCACCTATTCAAAGACGAAAAGATGAATGGGTAAAACATTTAGTTAAAGCCGGTAAGTCAATTTCTATCGAGCTTGGTTATGTCGCGACTAAGGTATAAAAGGCGCTAGCATTATTGAATTAACCTGACATAACTGACTGCAATGTAATCGCATAAAAATTAACGTTAAATAGGGCGAACAAATACATAACATAGGGTATTTGTGCTTCCTATTTAGAGCAAATTTTAAAAACTAAAGAGTGAATACTATGTTAACAATAAATAGATTAAATCAATCAGAAGCTAAATTAATTATTGATGGAGCAGTAACTAAGGCTAAGGAATTCGGCATACCTATGTGTATTTCGGTGGTAGATGAGTCAGGCAATTTAATTGCTTTTGAACGTATGGACGGAGGGAAAATTCACAGTATTACACTTTCCCAAGATAAAGCGTTTACCGCCGCATCAGCCCGAAAGGGCACACATATATTTAATCAGGCTTGTATTCCTGGACATGAAAACAATTTATTTGGTATTCATACCGCGTTAGGTGGGCGTATGTGTATCGTTGGAGGTGGCCTACCCATTTTCTACAAAGACGAAGTTGTTGGTGGTATTGGGGTTAGTTCAGGCTCCCCAGAGCAAGACTTAGGTTGTGCGCAAGCAGGGGTTGATACCTTTAGCCGTATATCTTCGTAAAATAAGCTTACAGAACAATTAGTCAGCAGAAATGCTCGTGACTATTGCTTAAGTTTTAGCGAAACTTAACACTAATAACCCATGAGTGACTTTTCATTCATGGGTTTTTTCATGCTGAAAACTTACTAAATTAGTCGTAAAGGGAACTCTGCAGCAAAACTAATTTCTTGACACTATTGACAGGTTTTTAGGTTTAAGGATAGGATTGATGTGTTGCTCTGTAACAAGTAGACCTTAAAAATATAACAGGGCGGAGAGAAAAAATAGCTCACTAAAGTTAAATTTAAAAAATATTTATACACTGCCAGCGTTGTAAAAAAGGCAGAAAAACGTAAAAAGTTCTGATGTATTTTTTAGCAAAAGGAGTGAAGATTCATCAATATGTTGCAACAACATATGGGTCAAACTTTAGCATTATAAAAAATGCCCTAATTTAAAAACAACAAGAGAGTTCTAGTTATGGATCAAACTAGTAATACTGACCAAAAAAATACCAGCGAATTAACTTTTTTAGAACGTTTCTTTAAATTAAATTCGCATAATACCAACGTAAAAACAGAGCTTATGGCAGGTCTTACAACCTTTGTAACCATGTCATATATTATGTTTTTAAACCCGATTATTATGTCGAAAACCGGCATGCCGTTCGATGGTTTATTTCTTGCGACTTGTTTAGGCGCGGCTATTGCCACCATCATGATGGGCCTATATGCAAACTGGCCAGTAGGACTTGCACCTGGCATGGGGCTAAACGCCTTCTTCACCTTTTCTGTGGTTGGCTCTATGGGGTATAGCTGGGAAATTGCTTTAGGCGCAGTATTTCTTTCAGGGGTTATTTTCGTCTTTATGAGTGTCACTCGACTGCGAGAATGGATGCTTGACAGTATTCCCCTCAGTCTTCGACTTGCGATGACGGCAGGGGTTGGTTTATTCCTCGGTTTTATTGGCTTACGTTTCACCGGTATCGTTGTAGCCGATCCAGATAATATTGTTGCACTTGCTGACCTAACACATTTTGGCTTTGGTGAGTTCGGTCCAGAAGCACCAGCACTTGGCTTTTTAAGCTTTTTACTGATTGCCGTTTTGAGTTACCGAAAAGTATTTGGCGCGGTGCTAATTGGCATAGCAGTAACAACATTAATTGCCTTTATGATGACCTGGGTACTACCAACAGACTTCTTTGTTGTAGCAGAAGCGGCTAAGTCATTTGCACCCGCTACTGGTTTTGTAAGTTATAATGGCATGTTAGCCGTGCCGGACTTTTCTGCCCTTGAGCCGATACTTTGGAAAGCGGATATTGCCGGCGCTTTTCAAGTTGCGTTAATCCCCGTCATTGTTACTTTCTTATTTGTTAACATTTTTGATACCGCGGGGACCTTAATGGGGGTTGCTGAACGGGCTAATTTGCAAGATAAAAACGGCAAAATTGTTGGTTTAAGTAAATCGCTAAAAGCAGATTC
The DNA here is from genome assembly GCF_002077175.1 of Colwellia sp. PAMC 21821. Classification (NCBI taxonomy): domain Bacteria; kingdom Pseudomonadati; phylum Pseudomonadota; class Gammaproteobacteria; order Alteromonadales; family Colwelliaceae; genus Colwellia; species Colwellia sp. PAMC 21821. The sequence continues at coordinate 4,685,640 of NZ_CP014943.1, read as the reverse complement.
AATTTCTTCTGTTATCGGTACCGCTTTTGGTTGCCCGCCGGTTACATCTTACGTAGAGTCTGCCGCTGGTGTTGCTGTTGGCGGCCGAACAGGCTTAACCGCCGTTACTATTGGTTTGTTATTTGCTGTCGGCATGTTCTTTTTACCGCTAGCGCAAATGCTACCTGGCTTCGCGGTTGATGGTGCCCTTATTTACGTTGCTATGTTGATGATGAGCTCTTTAAGAGGCTTAGATTGGGACGACTTAACCGAGTATGCACCAGCAGTAAGTACCACCGTTATGATGGCGTTTACATTTTCAATTGCTAACGGTATCGCTTTTGGTTTTATCACCTATACAGTGCTTAAATTAGGCTCAGGTAAATATAAAGATATATCGAATGGTGTTTGGGCGTTAACGGCATTATTTGTTGCTAAATTTATCTTCATAAATTAATTACAGCTTACTAAGATCAAAAAAGCCTTTCATTTGAAAGGCTTTTTACTTTCTCGTAATAGGTATAATGCAAATCTGCACAAAGCTATGATCTAATCAAAAATGTTATCAAAGTGGAGGCATATAAAGTGGGGTCAGATACACGTTAATTGATTTTGGTGGCTTTGGTAATTTTAAAAGAGGGAATGTTGAGCTCAGAGCTTGACCATCTTGCTCGTTTTAGAGGATACCAGGTAACTAAAATTTAATGTGTATCTGACCCTACTTTATTAAAACAGAACAAAGGTATTTCACCACCGAGGCACCGAGGGACTTCGTCCTACACCGAGAAGAGCAAAAAACATTAGGGTAAAGTCTTACAATAAAACCCCTTATCACCTATCACTAATCTCTTCTCCGTGTAGCGCACAGCGCCTCGGTGGTAGAGTCTCTGAGTCTTTAATCTCTTACTACGGGGCTACACAGAGTGATAGCAGCTATAAAAGTGCAAAAGAGCAAAGAAAACCCCTTATCAACGAATTTCACTAATTTAACGAATTAAACATCTTTTATCCTTAATTAGGAAGATTAGCGTAATTCGCTGACAATCCCTAAAAAAAACAACCAAAAAGCAAAAACATATAAAGTAGGGTCAGATACACATTAATTTATTCAGGTGGTTTTGGTCATTGTAAAAGAGGGGATGTTGAGCTCAGAGCTTGACCATGTTGCTGGTTTTAGAAGAGATCAGGCAACTAAAATTTAATGTGTACCTGACCCTACTTTATTAAAACCGACAAAGCCCTAAAAAAGTATTTGAAGCTCCCTATTAAAGAGTTTCAAATACCTGAGTTGATAGCGGCTGAGTGAGTGCTAAAAAATTTTAGCCATCAGCATTAATGGTTTTAATTAGTTCAGCAAGGCAAGCTTCGTTTTGCTCATGTGGCACTTGGCATGTACCCGCCGCATTGTGTCCGCCGCCATTATATTTCAACATTAATTCGCCAACATTTGTTTTTGAACTGCGATCGAAAATAGACTTACCAGTAGCAAAAACAGTATTTTGTTTTTTAAGCCCCCACATAATATGAATAGAAATATTACATTGTGGAAATAAGGCATAAATCACAAAACGATTACCGGAATAAATAATCACTTCTTCTCTTAAGTCCAGCACAACTAAGTTACCGTGAACGGTTGAGCAACGTTGTATTTGTTCTTTAAATTTTTCTTCATGTTCAAAGTAAAGATCAGTTCTTTCTTTTACATCGGGCAGGGCAAGTAACTCATCAATATTATGATCTTTGCCAAACTCGATTAAATCCATCATGAGCTCATAGTTAGAGATACGAAACTCTCTAAAACGTCCTAAACCGGTACGAGAATCCATAATAAAGTTTAGTAACTCCCAGCCTTTAGCATGTAACACTTCTTCCATATTAAATTGCGCAGAGTCACCTTTATCGACCGCTTCCATCATGTCTTTCCAACTTGCTGGAAAAGTTTCAGCGCCGCCGTAATAGTCATATACAACACGTGCAGCTGAAGGAGCATCAGGGTCTATTACATGATTATCGCGTTTTTTATTACGAATTGTTTCACTGTGATGATGGTCAAAAGCGATATGCACACCGTCAACAAAAGGTAAGTTAGTCGAAATGTCATCTGGACCTACAGCAATAATACCGTCTTGCATATCTTTTGGATGCACAAAGAGTATGTCGTCAACTAAGTTAATATGCTTGAGTAAAATGGCACAAACTAAGCCATCGAAATCGCTCCGAGTTACCAAACGATATTTTTTATTATCCGACATTTATTATCTCCAAGTAGCTAGAATTTTTTTGTTATACATCACTATATTGTTTATTTAAGCATAATTACAAGGGATTAATTAATAACACTGCGAACTTGTCGGTAATTAAAGAGCTTAAAATAAAAATCAAAATAAATTTTACCTTGTCAGAATGTTGTAGCGTTTGAAAGTCAAAGTCTTCGGGATACTTAAACAACACTTCCCTAAGAGCCGTTTATCTTTCTAAATAGGCTGTTAAGTAGTATAAAAAACATCACTAACTCAAAAATTTACTATTAAATACCCTATAGAATGAATTTAATTGAATATTTTTGTTATTGCTTTCAATGCGGTATTTAAAACAGAAAGCATCGTTAGAAACCAATATCTGTTACAGATATTAAAATTGTCATCTTTCATTACAATTACTGTCATATAAATTGATTAATTTAAAGAAAATTATCAATAGGAGTATTTGTGATGGAAACTAAAAATAGGCAAGAAGAAAACTTAAATGATATTGAAGAGTATTTTGACTATCAGAAGAAAAAAAACAGCAAACAAGCTAAGCGTAAATGGCGAGAAATAGAAGCCTTTAAGGAACAAAAAAGAATGCAGCGAGAAATGGCGTCTTATGATAGTTATGTAATGCACTAAACTTAAATTGCCGTGCAGCTAAAGGTAATTTCTAGAGCGCCAATTACTGGTAATACGTTGCCGTAGTTGGTGTGTTTAACTTTATTTAATGGCAATAAGCCAAACTTATCTACATTTCTCAGCAATTTCAGCTGATGTACTCTGGTCAAACCAAACAGCATTGCGGTATAATCCGTTTTTTGCATTAACCGTGTATCGCTTCATGAAGTTTCCTGGACGCCGTCAACATAGACATTATTTTCCTGTCGATAATAAAAACCCGTTAACAAACCAAGTAAATCCTAGCTCTAATGCCACGCAAAACTACATTGTGGGTATTGATCAGGTGCTGGTCGATATTGAAGCTAAAGTGGATCAAGCGTTTTTAGACGAATTTGATCTACACCGAGGTATGTCACAAGTTATATCAGACGAAGTTACACAGCGTCTTTATCAGCGCTTGAAAGATGAATCTTTAATTAATTATGAGTTTGCCGGCGGTACAATTGGCAATACCATGCATAATTACTCAGTACTCGCAGATGACCGTTCAGTTTTACTCGGTGTTATGTCGAAAAATATTCATGTAGGAGACTACGCGTATCGATTCATTAGTAATACCTCTTCACGCGTTGATTTAAACTATCTACAACCGGTTGATGGTCCCATTGGTCGTTGTTTTACCTTAATTGACGATACGGGCGAACGTACCTTTGGTATAAATGCAGGCTTAATTAACCGTTTACATCCTGACTCTATTGACGAGTCATTAATCGCTGGCGCATCGGCGCTTGTGATCAGCTCGTATCTTATGCGCACTCAACCTGGCGATACCATGACAGAAGCTGCTGTTAAAGCGGTAAAATGCGCCAATGCTGCAGGTGTTCCGGTTGTTTTAACTTTAGGTACTAAGTTTTTAATAGAAGAAGAACCTGAATTCTGGCGTGATTTCGTGCAAAAGTATGTCAACATTCTCACCATGAATGAAGAAGAAGCTTTAGCTATTACGGGTATTGAAGACCCACTGCTCGCGGCGAATAAATGCCTTGATTGGGTTGATATGGTCATATGCACTGCCGGCAAAGATGGCTTATACATGGCCGGTTATGTTGATGAAGCGTTCAAACGTGAGAGTGAATACCCATTATTATCTGGCGAAATTCACGAATTTAATCGTTATGAATATTCTCGCCCAATGCTCCTAAACGACTGCAAAGAACCTACACGAATTTATACCCATTCTGCGCCATACATGGGCGGGCCTGAAAGTATTAAAAATACCAATGGTGCTGGCGATGCCGCACTTGCGGCGATATTGCATGATTTAAGTGCCAATGTTTATCACAAAAACACGGTTGCTAATTCGAGCAAACATGAGCAACCGGCTTTAACGTATTCGTCGTTATCGCAAATGAGTAAATATGCCAATCGAGCCAGTTATGAAGTGTTAGTACAACATTCTCCGCGTTTATCTCGTGGATTACCAGAACGCGAAGATAGCTTAGACCAAGCCTATTGGGCACAGTAGTTCAATAACTAGTTTAAATTAAAAGCCAGTAGTGTTGAACGGCAGTTGTTGTAGTGACTATTTAATTGGTCAAATTAAGACTACAATGGCTGCGCTTTTTCGATGACAACGCGCAGCGAGCGTTCAATTATATCAATTTGATTAATCCCTTTAATGAGAATAATAACTTTTTTGCATGACAACTCTAACCACACATAAATCATCACAACGCCGCCTACTTATTGCACTTGCTATTACCAGTGTGTTTATGTTGTTACAGCTAGTTGGTGCCTTTTATGCCAATTCTTTAGCTGTATATGCAGATGCAGGGCATTTGTTTGTTCATAATAGCTCGTTATTTATTGCCTTAATTGCTTCCACTTTAGCGATAAAATTTGGCCAAACCTTTAGTGATGGTTATCGTCGCCTAGAGTTATCAGGTGGATTAATTAACGGTACGTTATATATATTAATCAGCTGTTGGATTTTACTGCAAGGTGCAGACCGGTTATTTGGTCACGAGCACCATGACGAACATGAAATAAATACCTTTGTTATGTCAGCTGTTGCCTCGCTAGGCTTCTTATTTCACGGCGCATCAGCATATGTTTTATACAAAGGGCGTAAAGACAGTGTTAACGTTTACGCGGTATTTTTACATACCTTTTTTGATTTACTTTCAACCATAGTCACCTTTGTAACCAGTATTGTCATTCATGCCACCGGTTGGACGGTTGTTGACTCATTGTCGAGTGTACTTATTTCTGTTTTTGTATTATTTACTGGCTCTAAGCTGCTATATAAATGCATTAAAGGCTTGTTCTTCAATGGCGTTAGGTTACCAGCGTTGAAGAAAATTGAAGCGGCTTTACAAAGTGTCGAGCACATAGACAATGTGCATAACTTAATTGTTAAAAGCGACAACGGAGAAGTAGTGGTTGGTGCACATATTGTACTTAAACACCAATGTACATTAGAAAAACACGATGAAGTTTGTCGCTTTCAAGTTGAACGGGTATTAAAAGAGCAATTTTCTATCACCACCAGTGTTTTGCAAATTGAAACAAGTGGCTGTAAACATAGCTAATATCATGTGGCTATAGCTATTTCTCCAAAAATAGTCACTGTTTAAAAAGCGACACTGTTTAAAAATGTTATACACATCTCTGGATATTAAATCGTGAGATGTTACCTACTTTGCAACTAATACCAATTGGTATCAATAATAGTAATCAGCATTATTTATAAAGTTTGATACGACAATAGCTTAATGCGATTGTAAGATGTATATTAAATAGGTCTTTTTACATAAAACGGATTTTTCATGTTACCCATTCATGGACGTTGGAAAATAAAGGTTGCAGATAAACTAGTCATGCAATGGTTTGCAGACTCATGGAACGAAGAAGCTGTAATTGCTTATGTAAAAGAATTTAAAGCCGCGGCAGCACCTTTAATTGACGGTGAATGGGCAATAATTTCCATATTCGAACACTGGGAGCTCGGCATTCCAGAAATAGAGCACCATGTAACAGAGCTCTGCGAATGGTTTAAACAAAATGGCTGTATTAAAGACTGTCATGTTTATAGTTCAAATACATTAAAGAGTTTACAACTAGAAAAAATGATCCCGCATACCGAAAATGGTTACGAACGTTGTGTGTTTAACAATGTAAACGAAGCGATTATCTGGCTCGACATGCAAGGTTTTACGGTCACTCAGCCACAATTCTTATATGACATAGATATGTCCCATCCTGAAGCCTAATAACACTATAAATGATAGAAATTAGATATTAGATTTTAGATATTAAATGATAAATGATAGATGATAGATATTAGGTATATTTAAATGGAAAAATTTTGATCACACTTAATAAATATTACCCTGCAGGCGGCCGCACTGAACAAGAGATTAACGTTATTGATGTTAAACCGACAGAGCGAGCAGATGTTCTACTTGCAATGGCGAAGCTACCTTATGCCAGTACAGAAAAGCCCGTGGTTATATATTGCCAAACTTTAGCCAATGGCGAAACAGAATATAGAACCGTATCGGCAAAGTGCCCACATCAGGGTGCAGATATCAGTCGCGATGAGCTTAAAGCCGACGGTAATGTATATTGCTCATTGCATAGTCGTCCGATTTGTATCTTTAGCGAATATAATCATGCTTATTTAACCGTAAAGAGAGCAGATAAATTTGTTATCGTAAAATCCTAAAGCTTGCCGATAACAGCTCAGTTCGCATTATATTTATACTATTACAATTTAGCTGGTGTTGGATAATCACTTGGTAATCGACACTTCAGTAGATGCAAGCAGAACACTATTGAAATGATATAACACCTATGTAAGTAAGTTTACTTACATAGGTGTTAATAATGCTGGGGCGAGCGAGTAACAACAAAGCAATGTTACGCGGTATTGCCCCCGTCGATAGAAATGGCAGTGCCCGTAATTTGTGCGGCACAATCTGAAGCAAGATATAAGCATAAAGCGGCAACTTCGTCAGGCTGAGTAATACGGCCAGTTAAACTATCAGCATTGTTATCGATCATCGCGGCTTTATAGTCAATGCCACGTTGCGCTGACTCTATTTTTAGCATGGGCGTATCGACATCACCAGGGCAAATGGCATTAATGCGAATTTTATCTTTAGCATGATCTATCGCCATGGCTTTAGACAGTAGTACCAAGCCACCTTTACTTGCGCAATACGCGGCAGCAAGTGCTCCACCTTTTAAGCCCCAATCAGACGCTATATTAAGAATGGTTCCACCCGCTTTTGTCATATGAGGGATTGCCGCTCTAGATAAATAAAATGGCGCATTTAAATTAACCGCCATTGTCTCTATCCATTGGGTGTCAGTCGTATCAACTGCAGTAGCGCGATGAATAATACCGGCACAATTTATTAACACGTCTAATCGGCCGAAATTTGCAATCGTAAAGTTAATAAGCGTTTCACAAGCGGTGCTTTGTGTTAAATCACCGGCCCAAATAATGGTGTTAGCTAAGGTACTTGCTAAGGCATTAAGACGCGCTTCATTTCGGCCAGCAAGAACAACATGATAACCTTGCTGATGAAATTTTAGCGCAGCCGCGGCTCCAATACCTGAACTTGCGCCAGTAATAACAACCACTTTAGTCATAATATTATCCATGCAATTTAAATGAAGTTAGCTACTGATAGATTTAATTTCCAAGAAATCATCAAAACCAAACTCTCCCCATTCACGGCCATTACCTGACTGCTTAAAACCTCCAAACGGAGACGTGTAAGTATGTGAACCACCATTGATACAGATCATGCCGGCGCGTATTTTTCTCGCCACTTGTTGTGCTCGCTCAGGATTTCCTGATTGAATAAAGGCAGCTAAACCATAAGGCGTATCATTAGCAATACGAATCGCTTCAGCTTCATCAGCATAAGAGATCATCACCAAAACTGGCCCGAAAATTTCCTCTTGCGCGATGTACATATCGTTAGTTACATCAGAGAAAATAGTAGGTTTTGTATAGTAACCTGTTTCAAAGCCTTCAGGCTTGCCCACACCACCAGCAAGTAATGTAGCGCCTTCATCAATTCCGGCTTGGATCATAGCTTGAACTTTTTCAAAATGGCCTTCACTGACTAGTGGACCAATATGATTGCCATGCTCAGCAGGGTTGCCGACTTTGACTTTAGCCACGGTTGCTTTTGCTACGGCTATAGCTTGTTGATATTTACTCGCCGGTACCAACATGCGCGTTGGTGCATTACATGATTGTCCCGTGTTGCTCATACAATGCAAAACACCTTTTTTTACGACTTTATCGATATCTGCATCATCTAAAATAATATTGGGTGACTTGCCACCAAGCTCTTGTGTCACTCGTTTAACGGTATCCGCTGCAGATTTTGCAATTGCGATGCCCGCACGAGTAGAACCAGTAAATGAAACCATGTCGATATCTTTATGGGCTGAAATAGCAGAGCCAACGCCCATGCCATCGCCATTTACCATGTTATATACACCTGCTGGATAACCGGCATCGTGTATCATTTGGGTAAATAATTGCGCTGATAATGGTGCAATTTCACTTGGCTTGAGGATCATTGAACAACCAGTGGCTAGCGCAGGAGCTACCTTACAAGCGATTTGATTGATTGGCCAATTCCACGGAGTAATAAAACCACAAACACCAATGGGTTCTTTAACAATTTGGGCATTGCCTAAAGTACGTGAAAATTCAAATTCTTTTAGCGCTGCTAATGTTGACTCAATGTGACCTTTACCACAGTCGGCTTGTGCGTTTGTTGCAAAGTCGATAGGCGCACCCATTTCTAATGAAATAGCATGTGCCATTGCATCATAGTTATCCATGTACTGCTTTAACAAAGACTCTAATAGTGAAATACGCTCTTCTACGCTGCTGTAACCAAAAGTAGAAAAGGCGGCTTTCGCTGCAGCTACGGCTAGGTCAACATCTTGGCTTGTACCTAAAGAAATAACGGCAATCTCTTGCTCTGTTGCTGGGTTAATCACAGCAAAATCTTTGTTAGCCAACGGATTGACCCATTGACCATTAATATAAAATTGACGACAGTCTTTCATGTAAATCTCCAAAATTTATTTTTATGCGAATAAGTGTGTGTGATTATCACATTGATGTATTATTTTTTTCTTTGAATCTTTGGTTTATCGCCTCGCCAAATGCGGAAAATAAACTGTTTGATAGCTTGTCTTGTTGATATTTCCATTCAGGGTGCCATTGCACACCTACAACAAAATTACGCTTGTCATTACCGCTGATGGCTTCAACTAAACCATCAGGGGCAGTAGCCTCAACCTTTAAACCATTCCCTAATGTTTTTATACCTTGTCCATGCAGTGAGTTCACTTTATGGGTTGTTGCACCCAAGATATTAGCTAAGACACCATCAGGGGCTAAAGTCACGTCATGTGCTGGTGCATATTGTTCATCGCGTGTGCCATTTTTATTTTCTCGATGTTCAATAAATTCTTCATGATGGAACAAGCACTGATGAAGCTCTCCTCCCATAGCAACATTTAGCTCTTGCATACCACGACATACTGCCAGCAAAGGAATACCTTTTTCAATCGCAAGTTTAATTAAAGGCAAGCTAGAACCATCTCTTTGCTTATCATGGCTTTCGGGGGTTTTTGATGTTTCCGTACCATAATGATGAGGCTCTACGTTTGAGGGGCTACCAGGAAAGAATACGCCGTCAAGTTGTTCGAAAAAGTCAGCATCAAAAAACATACTTAAAGACTCTAAATCTTCAGATGCAGGTTGCGCAGGAATTAGAATAGGAATTGCATTCGCTCCGTGGGCAATGGCATTAATATATTTTTCGCCTACGCCATGAAAACCATTAAGGCCATACTTTATTACATCACAGACTATACCAATCACGGGTTTTTTAAAGTTCACCTTAACTTTTCTCCTCATACAACTCTTTAGGGGTAATCCAATAGTGCGGATTTTATGTGAAACTATTAGACATGAAGGGAGCAAAAGCGGCTATAACCCAATAGTGTAGCCAGACTATTCTAACGATTATAATACAGTGAGATTCGAAATGAGTACCAACAATACAGCATTAAACAACTTAGATAAAACACATTTTTTACATCCTTTTACTGACTTTAAAGAATATAAAGCAACAGATACTGCGATTTATACTAAAGCTGAACATATTTATATTTATAACGAGGCGGGTAAAGAGTTAATTGATGGTATGTCTGGACTTTGGTGTTGTAACTTAGGTTATAGTCAACCCAAAATTAACGAAGCTATTAGTAATCAATTAAATAGCTTACCATTCTATAATAGTTTCTTTCAGTGTACGACCGATGTAACGGTAAAAATGGCGAAAGCATTGGTTGATATTTCTCCTGCGCAATTTAATCATGTTTTTTTCACTAACTCAGGTTCTGAAGCAAACGATACCAACATACGTTTAGTACACCGTTACTATGACTTACTTGGCAAGCCAAGCAAGAAAATTTTCATTAGTCGTCATGGTGCTTATCATGGTTCTACTATTGCTGCCGGTTCGCTAGGTGGCTTTAGTGGCATGCATAAACAATACACCGGTCTAAGCTATGTAGAGCACATTGGTCAACCTAACTGGTTTACTGAAGGCGGCGATATGGATAAAGCTGAGTTCGGTATTAAAGTTGCTCAAGAATTAGCGGCAAAAATTGATGAAGTAGGTGAAGAGAATGTTGCAGCGTTTATCGCTGAACCTATTCAAGGTGCTGGCGGTGTTATTGTGCCACCTGAAACGTACTGGCCAGAAATTTCTCGTATTTGTAAAGAGCGTGATATTTTATTAATCAGTGATGAGGTTATTTGTGGTTTTGGTCGCACCGGCGACTGGTTCGGCTCACAAACTTTTGGTTTTGAACCTGACCTAATGACCTTTGCAAAAGCGGTTACTAATGGTTACCAGCCACTTGGCGGTGTTATGGTTAGCGACAAAGTCGCTGATGTATTATCGGCAGACGGCGGCGAGTTTACTCACGGTTTTACATATTCAGGCCATCCAGCGGCTTGTGCTGCGGGTATCGCCACAATCGATATTCTAAAAAATGATAAAGTGATTGAAAATGCTGCCGCAGATATTATGCCTTACTTTCAAGCACAACTTCGTACCTTAGAAAGTCACCCTATTGTCGGTGAAGTACGTGGCATGGGTATGGTTGCTGCGTTAGAAATTGCTAAAAACAATTCAGCAAAAGAGCGTTTAGCACCTGATTGTGCTGGTGGTGCGATGGTGAAAACTCATGCGATTAATCATGGTTTGATGGTGCGTTCAGTAGGCGACGCAATAGTTACTGCACCGCCTATGGTTTGTAATAGAGAAGAAATTGACCTGTTAATTGCGCGTTTGACTATTGCGTTAGATTACACGGCAAAGCACTACGGCATAAAAACATAGACTTGTTAGTATAACTAACCAACATCAAAAAAAGTCAAACTACACCAGTTTGACTTTTTTCTTATGTAAAAAAGCAATTAGTTGTTTCTCATTAGTGAGTTACTGCTGATTTATTCAATTACTCTATAGTATTATCAACATGACAATGTTATTTATAATAGGGTATCTAATTAAAAAGTATTAAATGTTATGTCTTATATTGCAAAAATAGCTGATATTACGGCGGGATGGATTGATGATTTATCTGATCCTGACTTTTCGAAAAAACTAGCGTTAGGATTAAAGCAACTTGTTGAAAGTAATGATGTAACAATAATCTTATTTCGGCATTCTGATTTACCAACATTAGAATATTTTGATGACCCCATGAAGGGCGGTAGTCATAATATAGACTTGTTTGTTAAAGGTGCATTTTTAATCGATCCTTTTTATTTAATGGCTACTCAAAAAAATAAACGCGGATTTTTTCATTTTAAAGAAATAATGCCTTCCGGCTTTAAGCAAACAGAATATTACCGTACTTGGTACTGTAACTCTGGATTAAAAGATGAAGTTGGTTACCTTATTTCTTTACCAAATAACGATTTTATCAATATCTCTTTAGGGCGTACTGGCGGACTGCAAAACTTTACAAAAAAAGAATTAACTTTGCTCGATGACATCCTGCCTTTGATAGAAAAAGTTTGCCAATGTCATTGGCAACAGACCCATATTAATGATGATCCGACCAATATCAGAATGAGAATGCAGCATGCATTAGATCACTTCGGTGCTTCGATTTTAACGCAAAGAGAACAGCAAGTAGTGCACTTGATTCTTCATGGCCATACTACAAAAACAGTCGCAGAAGAATTAAATATTGTCGTAGAAACCGTAAAATTACATCGCAAGCATGCTTATGCCAAGCTTGATATTAATTCTCAGTCTGAATTGTTTTACTTATTTATTGACTCATTAATGAGTGAGGAAAAATATGTAGACGGTGATCCGCTAACTAACTACATGTAATTAGTCAGCGGATAAAGCTTAGAATAACACTACTTTACAAGTAGGTTTCGTATTCAAGTGTTGTTATTTTAGTCGTAAACTCTTCTAGCTCTTGCTCTTTAGTCGTCGAGAACACACGCTGGAATTCTGCTCCAAAATATTCTTTAATAAACGTTGACTGTTTAAAATGCTCAATAGATTCTAACCATGTGCTAGGTAAGCTTGGTTTAATCTGAGTATAGGCATTTCCTGTAATAGGCTCAGGCGCAGCGAGTTTATTTTCAATACCGTATAACATACCCGCAATAATCGCTGTAGCGACTAAATATGGATTTGCGTCTGCGCCAGCCACTCTATGTTCAATGCGCATAGCTTCATGGCTTCCAGCAGGTACTCTTAGCGCTACCGTACGGTTTTCATAACCCCAAGTTGGCGTCATAGGCACATGTGAACCTTCTTTAAAGCGGCGGTATGAATTTAAATGCGGTGCAAAAATTAACATACAATCTTCTAACGTTGCTAAACAACCGGCAATAGCATGTTGCAGTAATTCATTACCTTCATCTGTACCGTTGTCAAATGCGTTGTTACCGTCTTTATCGAGTAAACTACAATGCATATGCATGCCGTTGCCCGATAAGTCTGCAAATGGCTTAGCCATGAATGATGCTCGCAAATCTAATTGCTGTGCTACGCCTTTAATTGCGCGCTGAAGCATTAAGGCCTGATCAGCCGCTACTAGGGCGTCAGGTTGATGATATAAATTAATTTCATATTGTGAAGGCGCCGCTTCAGTAATCAAAGTATCAATAGGTAAATTTTGCGCTTGAGCAGCGTCACGCACACCGTGCATAAACTCACTCATATCTTGCATACACTCTAAACCATAAGTTTGACCTGCATTAACACCTGAAGAACTTAGTTGGCTATGAACGGGTTGCCCTAATTCATCATCCTCATTCTCAAATAGACTAAACTCCATTTCAAAAGCGGGCATTGCTGATAAACCAAGTTTGTCAAAGCGTGTCATAATATTTTTTAAAATATTTCGGACATCGTACGCACAAGGCGTGTTATCAAAGTTATTCAACGACATCAAAATTTGTGCGGTGGGTCTAGTTAACCAAGGTACCGTTGAAAGGGTACGTATGTCTGTAATACAAACACCGTCTTCGTCGCCACTTTGGTAAACCCAACTACTAGGATCACGGCCCCAGATATCAAAAGCAATGGCCGTTAACGGTAATTTAAGGCCACCTTTAATGACTTTTTTGATATTTTTTCTTTCGATCCATTTACCTCTTAATTTACCGTTTATATCGGGAAGAATAACTTCAAAAATTTCAATAGTAGGGTGGTCTTTGAGAAATTCATTCAGAATTTCAGCATCACTTAAAGACATAATTATCTCTGTAAAATAAGGGTTAAAAGGATTTTTTAACCTAGAAAAATAGCCCCTAGCGCAAGCGCCAGGGGAAGTATACGTAGGGAATTAAAAGGTCATATCAAAGCTAACACCAACGGTGCGAGGTTTTGCTGGCCATACGTAGGTATTTAATAAACCAAAGCCATTTTCATTATTGGCATCAGCATTTTCCCAACCGCGTTCAAAATATTCTGCATCAGTAACGTTATCGATATATAGGCTTACTGACCAATCGTCGTTGCTTTCGAACATTGCACGTAAACCAAGTTCGTTCCAACTATCAACTTTAGCCGTTTCATAGTTACCCGGGCCACCATAAATTTCACTTTGGTATACCCATTTAGCCATTAAGGTCACAATGCCGGTATCTAGGTAATGATAATAAGAAGTCACGATTGATCCACTCAGGTCAGGCGCCATTGGTAATTTGTTACCTAAAGTGCCATCGCCTTCTTCAATTTCTTCAGTTATTTCGCTATCCATCCATGCACCGGCTAATCGGAAGTCCCAATTATCGGTTGGTGTCCAGTGAATATCCGCTTCTATACCATGGTTTTTAGCTTCACCCACGTTTTTAACGAGTTGTGAACCACTTTCAAAGATGATGGTTTGTAAATCTTGGTAATCATAGGTGAAGTAAGCAAGGTTAAGTCGCATAGAGTTGTCTAGCAACATCATTTTAGCACCAACTTCATAGCTTGTGGTAGTTTCTGGTTCAAAGGCAAGTGGTACACTACCTGCTGCTAGAGGGCCACCGTATTCTTGTGAACCGTCGTTATCAATACCAAATGTAGAATAGCCACCTGATTTGTAACCTTTTGCGGCATTAGCATACAAGTTTACATTATCATTTAGTTCATAAACTGCAGCAATACGTGGGGTAAAGTCTGACCAAGTATCTTTCGCCTGAACTGCGCCATCGGTGTACCATTCAAATACAAAAGTATTTCCCAATGCACCGCCAGAGTCTAACACTTCAATGCTCATATCTTTAGTGTCACTGGTGTAGCGACCACCGAGAGTTAAGTCGAGTTTCTCGGTAGCTTGCCAAGTAATATCACCGTAAACTGACCAACCTGTATTTTTTAATTCATTAATATTGGTTTCAGCTTTATTAGCCAAGATGTCAGCAGGGTTGATATCATCTTCCCAATAAGTTTCCCAGTTAGCGTCATCACAGCCTGCTGCTGGGCCATCAAAATCGGCAAAATCGGTCAGAGAAACTGCCGTACATAAAGCGTCTTCATCGTAAGAGTTAATAAAAGTTGCATCAATATCCTCTTGATACACACTAGCGCCTATGAACCAATTAATTGCACCGTCACCTTGATAATTCAATCTTAATTCTTGGCTAGCATAATCAACTGTTTGATCTTGGCCGTAGTTATTAATAAGTACTGGTTGGGCGTCAAAATCTTCTAAATAATTAAAATCGTAAGTCTTGTAACCAGTAATTGAGGTTAGTAAATACTCATCAGATAAAGTGAATTCTACATTAGCTTGTAATGAAAGTATTTCACCACGGTCATAACCTTTGTTTTTACCGTAATCTATATCTACTTTATCTTGGGCTACACCATTTACCTCAGTCCAATATATAGAAGGGTCTTGTTCTCTGTCTTCATAGGTTGCCCGAAAAACTGCATCGATGTCGTTGCCTTCGTAGCGAAGTGATAAACGCGTAGAGCTTATTTCACTAGCACCAAGATCACCACCACCGGCAGCATTTTCTAACCAAGCACCTTTAGAAATAAAGTTTCCTGCTGCTCGAAAATACCAATTGTCAGATAAAGGTATATTCACCATACCGGTGACTTCTTGAGTATCAAATTGGGCAACTGTTGCCCCTATTTTTGCTTCAAAGTCAGAAATAGGTTTGTTGGTAGTAATATTAATACCACCCGCGATAGCGTTACGACCAAATAAAGTACCTTGTGGACCTTTGACGACTTCAGCACGTTCCATATCGTAAAATGACATTTGAACACCGCCATTACGACCTGACCATAAACCATCAGTGAAAATAGCAACTGAAGGGTCACCACCGATACCAAAGTCATTGGTACCTATACCACGAATTGAAAGCGCATCAATAAAGCTATCTTCTGTTTTACCGTTAAAGCCAGGTGTTAAATCAACCAAGCCGCGCACGTCTTCAATACGGAGTTGATCCATCATGTCACCATTAAAGGCTGATACGGCGACCGGAACATCTTGCACAGACTGCGTACGTTTTTGCACTTGAACTTCGATAACTTCTATTTCGCTTGCTACTGCATTGTTTAAACCTAAAGCCAGAACTAATGGCGATAGTTTAAATAAATGAGGAGCAATGAGCGCGGGTTTCAGATTCATAGTTAGGCCTATTATATTTAAGTGTATATTTAAGTTTATATTTCACTGCGTCTTAACTTCAAAAGCGTTAGACACTGTGTATGTAATTGTTATTATGTTTTTGTTTCAATTTTATTCAAATTTAGAATAAGTAAATTACAGATAACCGAACATACCCCTATCGCGTTAGAGTTAGATAAAGGATGAATATTGGGCTATAAAACGAAGTTTTTGTAAAAATATTACTCTTTAAATATCCCCCTATAGGGGTAACTTAATCATCGCTTTTTTATGTAAGACTGAATGACTAACAAAAATATAACTATAAATAGTTAATCGACTATTTTTATTAGAACAACCTAAAGTCAGTCGACGATAACTAATTAACTTCATAGAAGAGAAAGATTTATGACAAAAAAAATATTGGGGAAAAAAGATCTGGTGCTTTTTACCGTATCTGCCATTCTGCTTTTAGATACTTTAGCTTCAGCCGCATCAGTTGGGGTATCTAGCATATTTTGGTGGTTATTTCTTGGCGTTGTGTTTTTTATTCCTTTCGCACTAATTAGTGCTGAAATGTCATGTTCATACCCCGCACAAGGTGGCATATACGCATGGGTTAAAACTGCTTATGGTAGTCGTTGGGCAGCTCGAGCTTCCTGGAGTTACTGGATTAACACTGCAGTGTGGATCCCGGCTATTTCTATTTTATTTGCCGGTATATTTAAGCAAATGTTTTTTCCTGACTTAAGTCTTTATGGCCAAATAGGTATTGGACTTTTACTTACTTGGATTACGGTCATTGTCAATATTGTTAGTTTAGATGTTGGGAAACTGATACCTGATACCGGTGCTATTTTTAAAATTGTTATCTTTATTGTTATTATTGTTGGTGCCTTTAACTACGTCGATGAACATGGCATGGCTAATGAATTTACCATGGCAGCACTTAAACCTGATTGGCAAGCCAGTTTTCAATATATTCCTGCTATTATTTACGGCATGTTAGGCTTTGAATTAGTCAGCGCTAGTAGTGAAGAAATGAAAGACCCCGCGCGCGATATGCCAAAAGCCGTACTCATTTCTGCGCTTATTATTATTGTACTTTATGTATTAGGAACTGTTGCAATGTTAGCCGCCATTCCTGCTCAAGACATTAATCTTGTTGAAGGGTTAATGGACACCTTATATCTTCTATTTGGCCAATCGCCTGCTGGACAAACCTTTGCGATGGCACTGGGTGTTATGGCATTGTTTACCTTTTTCTCTAATGGTGTAACTTGGGCATTAGGGTGTAATCGTGCTGCTGCAGAAGCCGCTAAAACCGGTGAACTACCGGCTATTTTCGGCTTAATGAGTAAAAAATCTGGCACCCCTTTAGGCGCGAGTATTATGATGGGATTAGTCAGTACAGGTACCATCGTGCTTTACGGTGTGCTAGCCGGTTCGAATGAAGATTTGTTTTGGTCGTTATTTGCTTTTAGCGCGGTTATTTTTATGCTGCCTTATATCGGTATGCTACTCGCATTTGTGAAAGCCCGTGTAGAACATCCGAATCATTCGCGCCCATATAAAATACCTGGTGGATTATTATTTGCACGGTTAGCTGCTTATTCGTGTATAGCCGTCTTAAGTTTTGCGATTGTGTTATTTATTTATTCTCCTGAAGAAGGTATGCAATGGTCAGTGTTTATTGGTGTTGCGGTTACTCTCTTTATTGGTGAATTAGCGATTAATTCGGCTGAAAAGACAAAGGCTGAAGCACAAGGGAATTTGGGATTGATTAACGATTAATAAAAATTAAATAATGTTTAAAAAGACCAACTTTATTTTAAGTTGGTCTTTTTTTTACTTCAAAATTTGTTTTATTAACTGACCGTGGCGTTGGCAAAGAGTTTACTAATAGTATCTTCACTGTAGTTAAGTAGGGAAGATAACACTTGATGACTGTGTTGCCCCAAATCAGGTGAAGCACTGTTGTATTGTAATGGTGTCGCCGAGAGGTTTATAGGTGATGCTATGGTGTTAATAAGCTCACCTTGTTGATTGCTCACTTGCCTAACCATTTCGCGGTGCTTAATTTGCGGGTGGTCAAAAACCTGCTCTAAGGTATTAACTGGGCCACAAGGTACTGCGACTGACTCAAGTTGTTCAATCCACCAAAGCGTTGTATATGAAGCAAGTTTACTCGCGATAATTGGAATGAGTTTATCTCGGTTAATAACGCGTTGAGCATTTGTGGCAAATAATGCGTTTTCAGCAAGTTCCGCACAATGAGCAACCTGACAAAATTTAACAAATTGACTGTCATTGCCAATGGCTAGAATAATGCTGCCATCTTGCGTCGCAAAAGTTTGATAAGGCACAATGTTCGGGTGTCCGTTACCCAGTCTTTGTGGATTTTTACCTGTTGTTAAATAGTTCATCCCTTGGTTAGCTAAGGTAGCTACTTGCACATCTAACAGGGCAATATCGATATGTTGACCTGCATTTGTTTGATGACGTGCCATGAGTGCAGCCAAAATAGCATTACAACTGTACAAGCCTGTCATAACATCAACCAGCGCAACACCGACTTTCATCGGCATTCCATCGGGCTCACCCGTTAAACTCATCAAGCCACCTTCGCCTTGTATCATGGCATCGTAACCGGCTTTATGCGCGCTGGGGCCACTTTGTCCAAAGCCAGTAATAGAGCAATATACTAAGCGGGGATTAATCACTTTTACGCTATCATAATCTAGGCCATATTTGCTTAGTCCACCGACTTTATAATTTTCAATGAGCACATCCGCCTGAGCAATTAAATCTTTAATCACTTGTTGACCTTGCTGCTGAGTAATATCTATCGCAATAGACTGTTTATTACGATTTACACAGTGAAAATATGCGGCCTGAGGCGGCTGTTCTTCATTCGCTTCTTTGATAAAAGGAGGACCCCAAAAACGCGTGTCATCACCTTTTTTAGGACGCTCCACTTTTATCACTTCTGCGCCCATGTCAGCTAACATTTGCGAAGCCCAAGGCCCCGCTAAAATGCGGCTTAAATCGACAACTTTTATGTTCCCTAATGCGCTAGTCATTAGCAAAAAGCCTGATAACCTGTAATGGCACGACCCAATATTAGCGCGTGCACATCGTGTGTACCTTCATAGGTATTAACCGCTTCAAGATTCATCATATGGCGAATTACGCCAAATTCATCACTAATACCATTACCACCATGCATATCACGCGCAACACGAGCAATATCAAGAGACTTGCCACAATTATTACGCTTTAATAAGGAAATTAATTCAACCGGACATTGATCGGCATCCATTAAGCGACCCATTTGCAAACACCCCTGTAAACCAAGAGATATCTCAGTTTGCATATCAGCCAGTTTCTTTTGAATCAGCTGATTTGAAGCCAAAGGACGTCCGAATTGCTGACGGTCTAAGGTGTAGTTTCTTGCCGA
Organism: Colwellia sp. PAMC 21821; assembly: GCF_002077175.1. Taxonomy (NCBI): domain Bacteria; kingdom Pseudomonadati; phylum Pseudomonadota; class Gammaproteobacteria; order Alteromonadales; family Colwelliaceae; genus Colwellia; species Colwellia sp. PAMC 21821. Next base: position 4,666,125 of record NZ_CP014943.1, on the reverse strand, counting down.
GTTAAAGCAAAACTCTGCCGCGCCTAATGAGCCCCAAGCAATACCGTAGCGTGCTTTATTTAAACAACCAAAAGGTCCTGCTAAGCCGGTAATTTCTGGGAACATATTTTCAGCAGGTACAAAAACGTTATCCATCACAATTTCGCCCGTTATTGAGGCACGTAATGAAAATTTACCTTCAATTTTGGGGGCAGATAAACCTGCCATACCTTTTTCCAACACGAAGCCACGAATTTTACGATCGAGCTTTGCCCACACCACAAAAACATCGGCAATAGGAGAATTTGTGATCCACATTTTATTGCCGGTTAAACGATAACCACCGTCAACTTTCTTGGCATGTGTGGTCATTGAGGCAGGATCGCTACCTGAGTTAGGCTCAGTCAAACCAAAACAACCGACCCATTCACCCGAAGCAAGCTTAGGCAAATACTTCATGCGTTGTTCTTCAGTGCCGTAAGCATATATTGGGTGCATTACCAGTGAAGATTGCACACTCATTGCGCTGCGGTAACCACTGTCTACACGTTCTACTTCACGCGCAATTAAACCATAACTGACATAATTGACTTCACTGCCGCCATATTTAGCAGGCAAAGTAGCACCCAATAAACCTAATTGACCTAATTCACGCATAATTTCACGATCAAAATGTTCATGTCTGTTGGCTTCAAGCACACGTGGCAGCAACTTTGCTTGGCAATAATCATGAGCAGAGTCACGGATCATTCGTTCTTCTTCGGTAAGTTGACTATCAAGAAACATCGGGTCTTGCCAATTAAATGGGGTTAATTTATGGTTCATAGAATTACTCTTTTTATATAGTTGTGCAGTAAGCATTTATTTTATGACTGTACTCTATCTCTAAACATAAAATAAATATAATATATAGTTATTATATTTTTCATAACTTTTACTTATAGCTTGCAATAATATGAATTTAAAACGTCTAGAGTATTTTTGTCAATTGGCCGCAGTAGGTAACTTTACAAGAGCAGCACTCAAAATTGGTATTGCTCAACCGGCCTTGACTATTGCCATTCAAAAGCTCGAACAAGAAGTTGGCTTAAAACTTATCAACCGTGCAGAAAAAAATGCGTTATTAACTGCCGAAGGCGAAGTATTGAATAAACGGGCAATTCAACTATTAAGCCAAGTAAAACAAGTGGAATTAGAGCTAGAAGACTTAAAAAATTTAGGGCAAGGCGCCATTCGTTTTGGTGTTTCCGCTATGATGGGCTCTTATTACTTTCCAAAAGTATTAACAGAGTTTAAGCAAAAGTATCCAAAAATAAAAATACAACTAGTCGACCAAGGTACTGCTGCGCTTGAAAAAATGTTGCTCAATGGTGAGCTTGACTTAGCCTTAATACGTGGAGACTTAGAGAACCCACAGCTACGTTACACTGAACTTATTAATGAGGAAATAGTGGCCGGTATGGCAAGTTCACACGAGCTTGCTACAGAGCAAACTATCTCACTTGCACAATTTTGTCAGCAGCCACTTGTGTTATTCCATGAAGGGTATTTTTTACGTGAAGTGGTTAGCCAATATTCAAAAAAACATCATGTAGACTTAGACATACGTATGGAAACAAATCTTATTGAGCTGCAAAAGTCATTAGTGCGCAATGAAGTCGGTATTACCACTTGTTTATCACGTATTTTACAAAATGATCAGCAAATGACATCGATAGCTTTTGAGCCAAAAATAGAATTTAAATTAAGCTTAGCATGGAAAAAAAATCACTCTCTTTCTAACGCCAGTAAAGCCTTTATACGTTATTTAAGCTCAACGCTTGATCCGGTAGCGTAAACGTAATCTTGATATAAAACGCATTTTATATCGCATTTTATATCGCATTCTTTATCGCAATATATGAGCATTGTAGGGGATGGGGCTTACTAAAAACCAAAGTATGATAACTTTGGTTTTTAGTTATTTATAAAGCCTAAACTCATACTGTTCTAACGTAATCATTAGCCTGAAAGTTGCTAGAAGTATGTTGATAGAAAAATTACCAGCTACCTGAGTTTTCCATGCTTAACCATGGTTCTTTCGGCGCTAGGTGTTCACCTTTTTGTAGCAATTCAATTGACACATTATCAGGCGATTTAACAAATGCCATATGGCCACATCGTGGTGGTCTATTAATGGTGATACCGGCGGCCATTAGCTTTTCACACAGGGCATAAATATCATCAACTTCAAAGGCTAAATGACCGAAATTTCTGCCAACCGTGTATTCTTCTTTTGAGTCCCAATTATGAGTAAGCTCTATTTCAGGGGCGCCTGGCTCTGTCGCTAAGAAAATTAAGCTAAACTCCCCTTTAGGTACATCAACTCGTCGAGTTTCTATTAAGCCTAAATGCTTTACATAGAAATCTAATGATTTATCTAGGTCTTTAATACGAACCATCGTGTGTAAAAATTTCATAATCTACTCATCCACTTTATCTTTAAATTCACAAAGACTTTCTATTAAACGTGTGTCACATCGGTGTTGATGACACTTTTAAGAGCATATCTTCAACTTGAAAAATATTGATCCCGTCGCAAACTTACTGCGATTTATGACTCGGTAAATATGGGGGAAACCGCAATGGTAAGCCTACATATAGAAGCGATTGATTATTTCACATATTTAATAAAGGAGGAATACTTCAAAGCGCTGTTATTAAAGTAATTGTTAACTCCACATTTATATAAGGAGTTTAACATGACTAAAAATAACTTAGGAATGACACTAGCTGATAAACAAATTAATCGATAAAGTTGGCACGGGTCGGATTTCGATGGCAGCCCTTAGTTGTAAAGCTTTGGTATAGTTTAATGAACATATCGTCAGTATTATATTATTAGATATTGTAAAACCTGCAAAGGAGCGAACATGCAAAGTGTAGAATTGAACTCAACAATAACCTGTCCTGAGTGTGGACATAGTAAAACAGAAGAAATGCCAACCAACGCCTGTCAATGGTTCTATGAATGTGAGTCATGCAAAGTATTATTAAAACCTTTAAAAGGTGATTGCTGCGTTTACTGCTCTTATGGAACTGTTCAATGCCCACCAATTCAGGAAGGACAGGACTGCTGTAATAGTTAACCATGAAAGGCGGCTCGTAACGCATTGTTGTGATGCCAATGTAATTACATAACCGACCGCTTTGGTAGGGCAGGAGCCAGTCATGGTGATGTTTAATCAGGTTTTGAGTGGTCGACTGCTAAAAGCTATGCGATCAGGCGGACATTCATAAGCATAAATTAATGATAAAATAGGTGCAGTTCCCTATGGCTCTTAAGGCAAAAAAGCGGCATAAAGTTAATAATCAAATTTTTATTTATTAAAAACCGATTGATAGTCGGTTTTTGCTGTGGCATTATCACCGTACTTTAAAAAGGTGATTAAATTTATGTTACTTGGTGAATTAGAAAAACAAGTTTTAGAATATCTATGGAAAAATCAGCCTGCCGATGCAAAACAGGTATTCAGCTATTTTGAAAAAAATCGAGGCGGGTCACTTAATACTATTCAAAGTACGCTAGATCGCTTATTTAAAAAAGACCTGTTAAGTAGAGAAAAGAGCGGCCACGCTTATCAATACTTCCCTAAGGTTGCACGCCAAGAGTTAATAGGTCGACTGATCAAAAATGTCACTCATGATTTTGTAACTAAAGATGAAAATAGTGTTGTTGCTGCTTTTTCCTCAATTTCGTCTGATCTCGATGAGCAGCAGCTGGATAAGTTAGAAGCTATGATTGAGCAACAGCGTAAAAAATTACAAGCAAAGGCTGAGAAATGATTTATGGCCAATGGGCGTTAGCATTTAATCTACTTACGATTACTGTGCTTGCTTTTATTGTGGCCAATGTTTTTGTGTCGATATTTTTTTGGTCAATAAAAAATAAAATTCAGAGTTATACCGTTTCTACACGCAAATCGTTACTTTGGTTATGTGTGCTTTCACCTTGGATTATTGCCCTAACTGTTACGCTATTTTTTAGTCCTTTTTTCCAATCAGGGGCTGTTTTTGTCTGGTTAACAGAATTAGCTCATTGGCATCACCCTAATATATTTTATTTTTTAAGCTGGCACAGTATCAGCCTGATTATTTTTATTAGCTTTAGTCTTTATATTGCGGTTAGAAAAATAATAGTCGCTTACAAAAATCATCATCAAATAAGCTTGCTGCGAGCTTTAGCAACGAAGAAGAGTGAAGATGTTTTTATAATAGACTCATCGATTCCGACAGCGTTCACGGGAGGCTTATTCAAACCATCATGCTTTATATCTAAAGGTTTAATAGAGCAATTAGATTCAGATGACATTGAAATAATCATTCAGCATGAACTTGCACATATACACTATGCAGACCCAATAAAAAAATGGATATTTTCATTTTTCACTGCTTACTTTACGCCAACCGTTAATAAAATATTGAAATCTATGATGGCAATAGCTATTGAGCAAGCTGCCGACTCATTTTTTGTCAAAAGCCAGCAACAAGCTAACGATGTTGCGAGTACCTTAGTCAGATTTACTAAGTTAGCGGCTCAATACTCTATTCATGAACAATACAAAAGTGAATTGTTAGTGCATTTCTGTAGGCAATCAATTGAACAGCGAGTACTTCACTTACTCAGCGATAATCAGTTCAAACCCTTTCCAATGAAAGTGGTTTTACTGGCCATAATAATTTTATCTATTATGTCCACAACATCTGTAGATAGCCTCCATCATGTTATTGAAACGCTATTCAATCATTAAAATCATCAGTTAGAAGACCACCAAGGTAATAAAAATGAAACGATTTACTGTACCATTCACACACAAAAAACCGATCGTCAATCGGTTTTTATCAAGGCGCTATTTTAAGTATAAGTCTACTGTATTCATGTTTACTTTAGCGCTTTCAGGTTATGCATATTCAGAAGTGAACACACTGAAATCAATTGATTTGTCGACAGCAATATCTCAAACAATGAACATGCACCCAGAATTGAAGGTGTTCGCTAATCAAGCTGATATATATCAAGGCTATGTACAACAAGCAGGTATTCAGTCAAGGCCTGAAATAGGACTCACGATTGAGGATGCTATGGGGACGGGTGATCATGGCGGTTTTAAAAGTGCGCAATCGACACTTTCTATCTCTTGGGTTTTAGATAACTCGCTAGCGAAAAGTAGAGTGCAGAACGCTAAAGTTCAAGGTGCAACGGTTGCATTAGAACGGGAAATTAAAGCGCTAGATTTAGCCGCGCAAACAGCAAGGTATTTTATCCAAGTATTGGTTAATGAAGAGCGACTTAAGTTAGCTAAATTGAGCTTACATCAAGCGAATAGCTCATTTGAAGCTGTTACGCAACGAGTGAAAGCAGGAAAGTCTTCGTTAGTGGATAAACTAAAATCAAAAGCTGAAGTTGCTAAAAGAGCATTAGTTGTTGAAGACTTAAATCATGAAGTTGATGCCAGTAAATATCAGTTATTAGCTCAATGGCAAGGACAGGGGCAAGCCGAGCAATATAAAGAAACAAAGATTATAGGCTCATTATTATCTCTACCAAACATAGCTTTAAACAATAGCGCTGATGTTGACGCTTTATTTACGCAGATTAAAAAATTACCTGCTATAAGCCTATTTGCTACAAAACAACGGATTGCCCAGTCAGAAATTGAACTAGCCCGGATCGAAACTAAACCGCTATGGAAATTTTCAACGGGCTTTCGTCGTTACGAAACAACCGATGATTTTGGTCTAGTTGCTGGTGTTTCAATACCTTTTGGTGACAGAAGCCAGAATCAGGGGAAAATAAATGCCTTACGTGCTACGCAAAGTGAATTAGCGGCAGAGTCACTTGCTTTGGTGCATAGGCTAAATACACAGTTATATGTGCTGATAGAGCAAATGAAACATAGTCAGCATGTTATTCATGCGGTAACTGAAAACCTAATCCCAGTATTAGAACAAGCCTTTATCGAAGCAGAGAAAGCCTACAAAGTTGGTATGTATAGCTATACCGAATGGATGAATACTCAGCAAGAGTTATTAAATACTCAATCAGATTTAATAGACGCCTATCAAAGTGCACATTTAAATAATATTGAAATAGAGCGCTTAACAGGTGCGTCCTTAGTTGCTATTCATCAAACCGATAAGCAAACCAATAACCAAACCAATAACCAAATCAATAATGCTCATTTCAATGCAGATTTTAACAAAAAAAGTAACGAGAAATAATCATGAAACCAACATTTAAAATATTAACGCTAATAAGTACTCTGTGCTTTGTAAGCTTAAGTGCAAGTTTTTCCAGCTTTGCCGTTTCAGAGCAAAAGGTTGAAGAAGCCGAACCAGAAAACGGTCCCAATCTTGGTCGAATGCTTCGAAAAAATGATTTTGCTATTGAACTCGCTATTTTTGAAACCGGTGTTCCACCCGAGTTTCGCGTTTGGGCAACAACGGGTAATAAAGCGATTGATCCAGCGAAAGTAGCAGTGAATGTAAAACTGATCAGATTAGGTGACGGGATTGATGACATAAACTTTTTTCAAGAAGGTCAGTATCTTCGTGGAGATACGGTTATTTACGAACCACATTCATTTACTGTTGCGCTAACCGCTAAATATCAAGGGGAAACGTACCTTTGGGAATATGACAATTTTGAAGGTCGAACGCGTATCGAAGCAGATATTGCGCAAGCAATGGAGATTACAACTCAGAATGTTGGCCCAGCAACATTTCACGAAACCATTGAAGTGTTTGGCAACCTTAAGTTACCAGCTGACGCTACCAGTAATGTTTATGCACGTTTTGATGGTTTAGTTAAAAAAGTACACGTCAAACTAGGTGACGCCATTAAGCAGGGGCAATTATTGCTCACCGTAGAAAGTAATGAAAGTTTGCAGTCTTATCAGGTACTAGCGGCTAAAAGTGGCATTGTCAGTGCTGTTAATGTTACCTCTGGTGAACAATCCAATGATCGAATATTACTTTCGATAACCAATGACAAGGTTTTAGTGGCAGAGCTAGCCGTGTTCCCAATGGATTTAGCTAAAGTAAACATCGGCGCAAAAGTAACATTGAGCGTTAATGGTGTTAAAGGGAAGCTAATAGGAGAAATAGATAGCCGGGTATTAAAAGTTAGAGCAGATCAGGCAAAGCTGTTTCGTGTTTTAGTGAACAACAGTGACTCATTACTATCTGAAGGCGCTTTCACCACCGCAAAAATTGAAATTGACACATATAACGTAGCAATGGCAGTAAAGCGTAATGCCTTGCAGAGCTTTCGCGATTTTACCGTGGTTTATGCCAAGGTTGGCAATGAATATGAAGTAAGAATGCTTGAATTAGGCCGCGCAGTGGGTGATGAAATTGAGGTGTTAAGCGGTATATCCGCAGGCACTGAATATGTCACAGAGAATAGTTACATCCTCAAAGCCGATGTTGAAAAATCTGGCGCATCACACGATCACTAAGGGTTTACTTTTAATTTTGCAGTTTAGTTAAAAGTATTACCGCTAAAGGAAAAATAATGCTCGAATATTTACTCAGATTTTCTATTCGTAGAAACTCAATTATTATGTTGGCTGTACTCGCCTTTGCAGGGCTGGGTTTATGGAACTTTACTAAGTTACCCATTGATGCCGTTCCAGATATCACTAATGTTCAGGTGATGATTAACACCGAAGCCCCGGGATACACGCCGCTTGAAGTAGAGCAGCGCGTTACTTATCCATTAGAAACTGCATTGGCCGGTATTCCTAATTTAGTAAGTACGCGTTCTGTTTCACGTTATGGCTTATCGCAAGTTACCGCTATTTTTAGTGATGAAACGGATATCTATTTTGCCAGACAATTAATGAATGAACGCTTAGTGTCGACAAAATCAGATTTACCTTTTGGCTTAGAACCAGAGCTCGGGCCAATAGCAACTGGCTTAGGTGAAATCTTCATGTTTACCGTGGATGCAGAGCCAAATGCACGTAATGATGATGGTGCGTTGATAACGCCCACAGATTTGAGAACAGTTCACGATTGGATCATTCGACCTCAATTAATGCAAGTACAAGGTGTGGTAGAAGTTAACCCTATTGGCGGTTTTAAACGTGAAATACTGGTTGCCTTTGAGCCGAAAAAACTATTGGCATTTGGGGTTAACCAACAAGATATTATTCAAGCAATTGAAAATAACAATGATAACAAAGGTGCCGGTTTTATAGAGAAAAACGGCGCTCAATGGTTATTGCGTATTCCCGGACAAGCAGAAAGTTTGGATGACATCGCTAATATACCTGTTAGCACTAGCGACGGTAGTGTGATCCGAATTTCTGATGTCGCTAAAGTACAAGAAGGCAAAGAATTAAGAACAGGTGCAGCAACCCAAAACGGCAGAGAAGTGGTGATGAGTACGGTTTTCATGCTCATTGGTGAAAATAGCCGAAATGTCGCTAAAGCCGTAGGCATTAAGTTAGAAGAAGTTAAAACCACTTTACCCAAAGGTATTACGGTTACCGCTGTTTATGATCGTACTAAATTAGTAGAAAAAACACTTGATACAGTCAAGATGAACCTACTTGAAGGGGCGCTGCTGGTTATTGTCGTACTGTTTTTATTGTTAGGCAATATGAGAGCTGCCTTACTTACTGCTGCGGTTATCCCATTTGCTATGTTAATGACCGTAACAGGCATGGTACAAGCAGGCGTTAGCGCCAATCTGATGAGTTTAGGGGCGTTAGATTTTGGTCTACTCGTTGATGGTGCCATTATTATCGTTGAGAACTGTTTAAGAAAGCTCAGTTCAGCTTCTGCTAATGGCCGCACTATGCCCGTTAATGAACGCTTAGCACTGGTATATGAAGCAACCAAAGAAGTTATTCGCCCAGCATTATTTGGTGTATTTATTATCACTGCCGTATATTTGCCTATTTTTGCGCTGACGGGAGTAGAAGGGAAAATGTTTCATCCAATGGCGATAACCGTTGTCATAGCCCTATGTTGCGCAATGTTTTTATCCGTGACTTTTGTGCCAGCAGCCATTGCTATTTTGTTCAAAGGACCCGTTAAAGAAAAAGAAAATATCATAATCAAATCATCATTGGCACTTTATCGCCCCTCGTTAACGCTTGCACTTAAAGCTCGCTGGTTCGTTGTATTGTTCGCGGTAGCACTTGTCGGTTTAGCGGGCTTATCTGCCAACAAACTGGGTAGTGAATTTGTGCCAAACCTTGATGAAGGCGACATCGCAATGCATGCCTTGCGTATTCCGGGTACTTCATTGTCGCAAGCCGTTGCGTTGCAAAAAACCTTAGAAGAAAAAATAAATCAAATGCCTGAAGTTGAACGTGTATTTGCAAAAATTGGCACCGCCGATGTTGCAACAGATGCCGTACCACCAAGTGTTGCCGATAACTTTATTATTTTAAAACCTCGCAGTCAATGGCCAAACCCCAATAAACCTAAAGCACAATTTGTCGAAGAGTTAGCAGCAGTGGTTGAGCCTGTGCCAGGTAATCGATATGAATTCTTACAACCGATACAGATGCGTTTTAATGAGTTACTTGCGGGAGTTCGAGCAGAGCTAGCAATAAAAGTGTTTGGCGATGACTTTGAAACCTTAAGTGCGTTAGGTAATAGCATAAACACCGCTATTGAGAATGTTGAAGGCGTTGCTGATATACAGGTAGAAAGAACAACGGGTCTACCCATGATGACAATTAACCCAAAACTTGCTCAATTGGCAAAATATGGCATAAGCGTTAAGCAACTCCAAGAGCAATTAGCAACCGCATTAGGTGGCACCATTGCGGGCAAGTTTTATCAAGGTGATCAACGATCAGACATTGTGGTGCGTATGCCTGAAGACCTGAGAACTGACGTAGATGCGTTAGCTTATTTACCAATACAACTGCGCAATAACAGTGCCGTGCCATTACAAGAACTTGCAGAGCTGGAGTTGATAGAAGGTGTAAACCAAGTCAATAGAGAAAATGGTAAACGCCGAGTCGTTGTTACGGCAAACGTAAGGGGCAGAGACTTAGGTTCATTTGTTCAAGATATTCAAGCTTCAATTGATCAATCGGTAGAAATACCTTCTGGTTATTGGATTGAATATGGTGGCACCTATCAAAAGCTTCAATCAGCATCTGAGCGTTTGTCTATTGTTGTACCTATTACTTTGGTCATGATTGTTGGTTTGCTGTTCTTAGCATTAGGTTCATTTAAAGACTCTATGATCATCTTTACTGGCGTTCCGTTAGCCTTAACTGGCGGCATATTTGCGTTGTTATTAAGAGATATACCTTTTTCAATTTCAGCCGCCGTTGGTTTCATTGCATTGTCAGGTATCGCTATTTTAAATGGCTTGGTCATGGTGTCTTTTATACGGGAACTACGCCGTGAAGGTGCGGTGTTAAATACCGCAATTATAGAAGGCGCATTGACCAGATTTCGTCCAGTACTTACCACCGCACTTGTTGCCTCATTAGGCTTTGTACCTATGGCGCTAAATACAGGTATTGGCTCAGAAGTTCAACGCCCACTAGCTACGGTGGTTATCGGAGGGGTGATTTCATCTACCATCTTAACCTTATTTGTTCTCCCTGCTTTATATCGCTTGCTTCATCGTGATGAAAAGCTATCTAACAACGCATCACCGACTAAAGAAAATGACTTTAAGGAAACTGTTAATGTTTAATGTTTTACCGCGATATGGCGTGTTAAGTTTTATTGCTTTACTTGCCATATGGTTGCCTATTGAAGCGTTTGCTCATGGTGTAGATGAAAGTACACGGGCATTTTTATTAGAAAATACCGGTATACAAATCATGCCATTTTTGTATACCGGAGCAAAACATATGGTGACAGGTTACGACCACCTGTTGTTTTTAGTGGGCGTGTTGTTCTTTTTATATAAAAGTCGCGATGTTTTATTGTATGTCAGCATGTTTACCCTAGGGCATAGCGTAACCTTACTATTTGGCGTGATCAGTGATATTCAAGTTAATGCCTATATGATTGATGCCATTATCGGTTTGTCAGTGGTTTATAAAGGCTTTGATAATTTAGGTGGTTTTAAAAGAATTTTTGGAAAATCACCCAACGCTAAGCTTGCGGTTTTAATCTTTGGTCTTTTTCACGGCTTCGGCTTAGCCACAAAGTTACAAGAGTTTCAACTCCCGAGCGAAGGGCTAATTCCGAACTTAATTGCCTTTAATGTCGGTGTTGAATTAGGACAATTTACCGCACTAGCATTTATTCTTTTAGTGATTAACTTTTGGCGCAAACACAGCAGCTTTAATCGCTTTGCAACCAACACCAACTGCTTATTAATGAGTGCCGGATTTATGTTAGTTGGCTTTCAACTCACAGGCTATTTTATTAACTAAATAATTCAATAAGCTTTAATTTTTACTCAGTAATTAACTATTTTAAGAGATATAACAATGCAAAACAAAGCGCCACAAGCAATTACACTGTCAAATACAACACTAATAAAATACACCTTATTTAGTGTGATTTTCGCAGCCATCATACTCACCGCCGTGATATTACCCGCTGAATATAATATCGACCCGACAGGTGTCGGACATAAACTTGGCTTAACTGTTTTCAACAAAGTTAAGTCAGAAACTGATCTTGTGCCAACGTCACAAAAAGGCACTGAAAAATTAAAAAATTCGTCAGAAGTAATTGAAGTCATTGTGCCAGCAGGGCGCGGTGTAGAGTACAAATTTATTATGGAGCAGTATCAAAAATTAACCTACGAATGGATAACTGATGGAGCTCCCTTGTACTTTGATTTACATGGCGAACCTAAGGGTGACAAAAGCGGTTATTTTGAAAGCTATACCATAGCGACCTTAACCGAAGTTAAAGGCAGTTTTACTGCACCTTTTGCTGGCTCGCACGGTTGGTATTGGAAAAACATAACCGATGCGCCAGTAACCGTACAATTAATTGTCAAAGGTGAATATTTAACACACGGCCTTAAATAAACGCCACAAAAGCCAGTTTATATCGCAATCAAATAACTTAAAAAATTAATTTCTTTAATACTTTGGAGTTCAAAATGAAAAAACTCATTATTACATTATTTATAACTTTTTTATTTCATACAAGTGCAGCGTTCGCGCATAGCGACCATGGAAAAATAAGCCCTAATGTCGCTATAAATATAGCGATAAAAACTACACAACAATTAACCTTTAAAGATTTTGGTTTTAACGTGGGTAAATTGAATGAAAATTGGATGAACTTATCGATTGATGATTACAGCTTATATGCTACAGAAGCTAACCGCTATATTGTCAGCGCATCGAATAAGGTAAATAAAGAAAGCATTTATTTTTTTATGTCGTTGTCTGGTGAAATACTTCAAGTAAATTCTGAAGCGAAATTTTAAGTAAAATAAGGGGAGTAGCACTCCCCAATATACCTATTTATAAATCACAACGCTATTTAGCATCATAGAGAAAATATAATTATGAATTACCTATTTCCCTTTCTAATGAGTATTTCAATTGTAATATCTGGTTGCTCAGGCGTGCCAGTGAATACGATGATTGAAAATCAAAAAAATCATCGATGGCAAATTGCTAATGTTACTGCATTTGCACAAAATGGCGTTGTTAAGGTGAGTGGCCATATGAAATATTCGCAAAGCTTCGCCGTTAGAAGAGGGCATGTTGATATAGCTGTATTCACCACGAAAGGTGAATTAATATTTAATACTACAGCAACAGTTCGGCGTAGAGTGATGCGTAAAGACGGTAGTTACTTCACTGCTGATCTACCGGAAAAAATTTCGAAAAATGCTTTAATTAAAGTGTCATTTCATAACGATAATGATCATCGTAATCATGAGGCTATTTAGGCGTTTTCGTTTGAGGCGATGTCGTTATTTGATTAATACCAGTTTAGACATGACACCTAGGCTTAAAAGTAGCAAAAAATAAAACATATAGGATACTTATTGATTTCGATATCTAGTAACAAAAAACATGATACTCAGCTTTACAGTAGGTTAATAAAACATGCGGTATTATGCATTCTAGCTAATCGATTTATTGCCCGCTTTAGATCAACTAAGCCAGAACGCAATGTTGGAATAACTGCCAAGGTTAATAGCCTCTATGTCAGCTTTGGTGTCGAAGAGGCTAGTCAGGGAGATGTTCAATTCTGTTTGGAGTGTATGACTCCTGTGTACTCGCTGAGACATTAACTTTCCAATAAATTTCTTCGTGCACTTTTACCTGAGTTAAACGCATAAGTCTGTCAATGTTTAGGAAACTTGTTACAATGCTATTTTTGAATTTAGGTAGACTATGAATAATAGTAATGATCCGCTACACGGTGTGAAACTTGAACAGATTTTAACCGAACTAGAGAAAAAAGTTGGTTGGGATAAGATGGGTGAGTTACTTAATATTCGTTGTTTCACCAATAAGCCTCGTCTTAAATCAAGTTTGAAATTTCTGCGCACAACTCCTTGGGCACGCAGTAGAGTTGAAATTTTATACCTAAAAACATTTTGTAGTAAGCACAAAGAAACGGGGAAATTAATCAGGAGCATACTCGCCCAGAATGCAGCAGTAGAAAAAACTGCCACCAAGCCCACTGCCTTTGTTTGGCCAACACCGAAAAGCAAATAGACTTATGCCACACTGAAGTCATTAGTATTTGAAAATTTATACTGAAAGTTTTTGTATGCTTTAGACTACAGGGGACATGACTTAACAATTAAAACCCTTAGCAGCTTCCCGATAGCTGATGTTCCCCATAGATAAAAGTTTTAAGCTTTTGATGATGATTTTTTGCCAATAAATCGTTCAGCCACAATGTAAACTTAGTCTCCATTGCCATCAGTCGCGAAGTTGCAATGGGATGACTTTAAAACCTATGGTGATGATAAATGATTAGAGACTTAACATTGAAGCACTGGCTATACCGGAGGGGATTAATGATAAGTCAAATGTTGAGCATATCTTATTTAACTGTGTTTGGCTCTTCTCGGGTAATACAGTGTCCCTCTGTACTTCGATGGTGAAATATTTTGTTGTGTTTTTGTCAGTGAATTACACTCTTAACTGCGTGTCTAAGCTATCAACCACTTCACTCCAATCTGAATCCAGCTCTATAGCTTTTATTAAGAATTGCTTTTGAGACGTGCTCCAAAAATCAGCGTCAGCAAGCTGCTCTTTTCAGGAATACCGCGGTGTAAGGCAATAGAAATTTCAATTTTCTCATCACTATTTTTAATGCCTAACTGGGCGAATAAATTTGTCATATTATGATTTGGATGGTCATAAAATACTTCTTTTACTAGACGTTTAAGTATAGCGATTATCTACAAACTTATGTGCACTATTCAACAGTGTTCATCTAGTTATGGCTCAACCGAAGATGGTGTTGATACTAATTTAGTTCTTGTGCTACTGCTGCTAATAGCGGTACCTAATAACGATAACAGGCAATAGCCCGTGAAGTAAAAAAAGCCAGGGCCTAAAGCTGATAAGGTTTCGCTGCTCACAATAAAGTCTAACTTAAAGCCAAATATTGCCATTTGTTGTTGAGTGGCTGTTTCTGCGTGGTTGGTCGATAGCACGGCAAGAAAAATAGCCACAACAAAAACGTCGGCCATTGACCATTTACCAATTTTGCTAATCACGTTATAAACGATGACTTCTAATCGGGTGTGTTTTTTAATGTAAGCGAGAGTCAGTAAAATAAATTTCACCACGGGAATACACACCGAAAAAGCAAAAATTAATAGCGCTACTAATAGGCGTTCATCTTGCCAAAGCTCTTGTATTGTTTGCAATAAAGACAAGTTTTTATCGATTAAAGTATTGGTTATTTTTGCGCCACTCACATTGGCGGTCATGGCCATGTTTAGTGAAAACATAGGTAATAAAATACCCGGAATAAATAAGCCCATAGCAACAAGGTTGAAGAAAAATCCTACATGTTTCTTAATCATAATGTGATTACGTTTTCCAAGCACAATTAAATAAATTGCGACTAGTTATTGTGATAGCTTTATTGTTAATTGTGCACAAAGCCATGCTGACAGCTTTATTGTTAATTGTGCACAAAGCCATGCTGACAGCTTTATTGTTAATTGTGCACAAAGCCATGCTGATAGCTTTATTGTTAATTGTGCACAAAGCCATGCTGACAGCTTTATTGTTAATTGTGCTCAAAGCCATGCTGATAGTTATATTTTCTGCAATTATTGCCAGTTATACAAGGCTACTTTTTTGTTTGCACCTCGGTGAGTTTATCAACCGTTGCGGAACATGACTTTAGAAAAACCGACATAAAGTATTCCACTTCCGGCATTTGCAGTTTAAGTGTCGCTAGTTTTAATTCTAAACGCTCTTTTACATGGTCAAACTCATGGTTTTGATGGTTTAATTCGTCAAGCGCTTTAATATAAGCCACTAAAATATCAGCCGCTTTAACAATTTTTTTGTATTGCTCGTCAACATTGTCTTGCACAATTATATCGGAAAACATCGCTTGAAATTCTTCAGGTAAAGACTCAAGACATTGTTTTTCAGCTATATATTCAATCTTTTTAAACTCACGAGCAATCTCAGGATTAGCATACTTCGTTGGGCTAACTATATCGCCAAACCGAGTTTCGCTTGCCTCATGATAAAGCGCGATTGTAGCGACTTTATCGGCATTAATGTCGCCATTAAATTTCTCATTTTTAATCACCGCTAATAAATGCGCAACAATGGCAACTTGGTGAGAATGCTCGGCAACATTTTCTGGCTTAACGCAAAACATTAAAGCCCAGCGTTTAATTAGCGGCATTCTGAACATCCATGCGAGAAAAGTACTTTGCATTATTCGACCTTAATATGAGTTGTTTTTACAAATTTATTGACGGTAAGTGCTGAAAAAATTTGCTAGCTTTTCTAGGGCCGGCTTCATTTCATCTACATGAGGTAAAAACACTAAGCGGAAATAATTTTTTTGCTTAATATTAAATGCTCGTCCATGCACTAACAGTATTTTTTCTTGCTTAAGTAAATCTAAAATCATTTTCTCATCATCGCTGATGTTAAACTTTTCCAAATCAACCTTAACAAAGAGGTACAAAGCACCCATGGCAGGGTTACAAGAAAGACCATCAATGTTGTTGATCATTTTATGCGCCAAATTTCGCTGCTTAAGCAAGCGTCCATCTTCATGAATCAATTCGTTAATACTTTGGTACCCGCCAAGAGCCGTTTGAATAGCATGTTGGCAAGGTACGTTGGCACACAAGCGCATTGAAGACAAAATATTCAAGCCTTCTAAATAATCTTCAGCATGTATTTTAGGGCCCGATATCACCATCCAACCAGCACGAAAGCCAGCAATACGATAGTTTTTAGACAAACCACCCATGGTGATGATCAAAACATCGTTGGCTAGTCTCGCGGTAGGAATATGTTTTGCTTGGTCATAAAGAATTTTATCGTATATTTCATCACTAAATATGATCAAGTCATTTTTACGCGCTAATGCGATAATACCTTGCAGTATTTCTTCACTATAAACCGCGCCCGTTGGGTTATTCGGATTGATCAAAACAATGGCTTTTGTCTTCGGTGTTATCTTACTTTCCATATCTTTTAAATCTGGAAACCATTGGTTCTCTTCATCACAATGATAATGCACCGGCTCACCGCCAGATAAAGCAACAGCTGCAGTCCATAAAGGATAATCAGGTGCTGGGATCAACACCTCATCGCCATTATTTAACAAACCTTGCATGGCAATAACAATAAGCTCGCTAACACCGTTACCAATGTAAATATCGTCAACACTGACATCTAAAATGCCATTTTGTTGAAAATACTGCATTACCGCGACCCGTGCAGGGTAAATACCTTTTGACTCACAATAACCTTGGGCCGTGGGTAAATTATGAATAACATCTTTTAAAATATCGTCAGGTGCTTCAAAGCCAAATGGCGCAGGGTTGCCAATATTAAGCTTTAAAATTTTGTGCCCCTCATCTTCCAAACGTTTGGCTTCTGCGGCAACTTGTCCGCGAATTTCATAGCAAACATTTTTTAATTTTGAAGATTTGTTGATAGTTTTCATAATGGCAGTCTTATAAATGATAAAAAGTTAATTAACGTTAGCGTAATCGTAATCGTTAATAAGAAACAGAAAATGAAGATAAACTTAAAGCTAAAGTCATTGAATGCACGTATTGGATAAAAATTTCTTATACCAATTTGATTAATTAAGCGTTCTACTTTTTCATGCGGAAAAATGGATAATGACAAGGCATAAAATGTAGTCAGTAGTTAGGCTACTGATAAATTTTATAACGCTGTTGTTATTCATGTTAACCAATAAAAATGAGCAGCTAATTAATCAACTTGCTAATTCATCCATTGTTGCGAATATTGTCTAACTTTGAAACAGTTAGTTGCAAGTTTTTTATAGCAAATGGTGATTATTTACCACATCTTGTTATTAGGCGTGATTTTTCAGCAGCAATTACGATAAAAATAGCTTTAATTTCCGCAAGCAAGATGAATACCCAACGCTAAATAAGCACCTGTCAGTCCTCTGTAGGTTGGACTTCAGTCCATCAAGTTAAATGAAATTTAACCGCTTAAAACGTTTTAGCCATACATACCTAGCGAAAACATACCGCTGACGATGTGTAGGGATAAATTAGGTTCATTAGCCTACATAGCGGTTGACGGACTAAAGTCCGACCTACAAAAAAACAAGCGCCACACACTGCATAAGCACCCGTAAGTCCTCTGTAGGTTGGACTTTAGTCCATCAAGTTAAATGAAATTTAACCGCTTAAAACGTTTTAGCCATACATACTTAGCGAAAACATACCGCTGACGATGTGTAGGGATAAATTAGGTTCATTAGCCGCATAGCGGTTGACGGACTGAAGTCCGACCTACAAAAAAACAAGCGCCACACACTGCATAAGCGCCGGTAAGTCCTCTGTAGGTTGGACTTTAGTCCATCAAGTTAAATGAAATTTAACCGCTTAAAACGTTTTAGCCATAAATACCTAGCGAAAACATACCGCTGACGATGTGTAGGGATAAATTAGGTTCATTAGCCTACATAGCGGTTGACGGACTAAAGTCCGACCTACAAAAAAACAAGCACCACACACTGCATAAGCGTGAGCGTCTGCCCAATAGCACATTATATTTAGTCGCTTTTCACCTTACAGTTGTTTCAATTTAATTTTGGAGTAACTTATGACACACAAAGTATTTAATGATTGCCAGTACCCCGTTGATAAAACAAACACCTTTGGTTTAGCTAAACCGCCATGTAATCGCTTGACTTACTTACATCAGGCATCCCTTTGTACGCACAGCGAAATGGACCTCACACAACGTGATGAAGGCAGCGTCATCCAAGGCCACATTATTTCCCTTCACACGATACAGCTGATAAATCAGCTCATGCAAAACATAAAACTCATCATGCCACTTGCTGATTTACCGCTACTTTGTAGTACATCACAGGCCATTATGGATAAGTTACTTAGCGGGTTATCCCAATGAAAATGTTTGTTGATGTGCCAGAGGTCTATCTTTATCGTAACGTCGTTGATTTTAGAAAATCTATCAATGGCTTAGTCATGATTGTTGAACAACAAATGCAAGTATCACCGCTAACCGGCAGCGTCTTTGTGTTTTGCAATAAAGGGCGAGATAAACTTAAGGTGTTGTATTGGGATAAAACCGGTTTTGCTTTGTGGTATAAACGGCTTGAAAAAGACAAGTTTAAATGGCCCAATAAACTTACTTCAACATCACTTGATTTATCTGAGCAGCAATTGCATTGGCTGTTTAACGGCTTTGATGTGCTGGGACATCAAGCTATTCGTTATGACACGGTTGCCTTATAACATGTGATCATAAGCAGCATTTATTGATCACGAAATAATCTTAATAAAGCCAACAAGTTAGTGTGATTTATTGATAAAATAAGTCCATGAATGATGACGCGCAATCCTTACCCAATAACATTGAACAGCTCAAAGCGATGCTGTTGGCTGAGCGTAAGCAATCAGCTAACCAGGCCGCGAGATTGCAGTTTCTGGAGGAGCAGTTCCGCCTTGCTCAACAGCAACGCTTTGGTGTGCGAAGTGAAGGTCATCCTGCACAAGGTGATTTGTTTAATGAAGTCGAAGTCGTCCTTGATGAGGTTTTAGCAACGGTTGAGTCAACCCCTGCAGTTGTTAAGAAAAAACCGGTGAGACAAAAGCTCCCTAAAACGCTTGAGCGTGAAATTATAATTCATGATTTAAGCGACACAGAAAAGACCTGTGACTGCTGTGGTGAGTCATTGCATCCTATGGGTGAATCGCGCAGTGAGAAGCTTGAGTTTATTCCGGCAAAAGTTAAAGTGATTGAGCATGTACGACTCAAATACAGTTGTCGAACATGTGAAAAAGAAGGTGTTAGCACGCACGTTAAAAGTGCACGTGTCCCTCTCAGCCCAATACCTAAAGGGTTTGCAACGCCGTCATTGTTAAGTCAAATCATCACCAGTAAATATCAATATGCATTGCCGCTTTATCGCCAAGAAAGCTTGTTTAAGCAATACGGTATTGCATTAAGCCGGCAGACGATGAGCGAGTGGATGATGAAATGCAGCGAACTATTTAAGCCGCTTTATGAACAGTTAAAGAAAACGCTCTTACAGCAATATGTTATTCAAGCGGATGAAACCACGCTTAACGTGATTAATGAAGATAAAGCTAAGTGCTATATGTGGCTCTACTGCACGGGCAGTGATACGCCTGTGCACAGTGATGTGCCTAATATTGTGCTTTTTGATTATCAATCTAGTCGTGCGGGGCAATGTCCGGTTGATTATCTCAATGGATATACGGGCTATTTGCAAGTGGATGGCTATGCGGGTTATGAAAAAACGCAAGCAACCCTCGCGGGGTGTTGGGCACACGCGCGTCGAAAATTTAAAGAAGCAGACATCGCACAACCAAAAGGAAAAACAGGTAAGGCGAATATGGCGCTGAGCCATATTCAAAAGCTGTATCGATTAGAAACACAAATAAAAGATAAAACGGCGCAGGAAAAGTATCAACAGCGCCAGGAAAAAGCTAAGCCTATACTCGTACAGTTTTATCAATGGTTAGAAAAAGCCAACGTGCCACCCAAAACAGCCTTAGGTAAGGCTATTCAATACTGTAAAAATCAACGCCATAAACTCAGTCGTTATATTGAAAATGGTGAGCTAAGTATCGACAATAACCGTGCAGAGCGTGCCGTGAAACCGTTTGTGATTGGTCGAAAAAACTGGTTATTCTCAAACACCGCGAATGGCGCAAACACCAGTGCGATGCTTTACTCGATGATAGAAACAGCAAAAGCGAATGATTTAGTCCCGTTTGATTATCTCATGCATTGCCTTGAGCAATTAACCAACTCAACACTCGACATTAACGCATTATTACCTTGGAACGTAAAACTTAATAAAGTGTAGAGAAAGTTTGTGGGGGAAAACAGAGGAAATCATCCATGATCAACACTCCCTGTTTTATTCGTCCTTGTAGTGGCTCCATGCCACCGCACTTCATCCTGAAGTATCCATAACCCAGCATCCTGCTTGGTGTTGTTGCCAACACCAACAATACTAGAAGAATATAAATATAATGCAAACCTGAGTACGATTTAAATTCAAGGTGTTCATTAGCCGACGCTCACGCATAAGCACCTGTCAGCACGTAACTTAATGGCTGTTAATAACTTTAATAACTGTTAACAACACAAAAAAAAACGGCTTTGCAGTGCTGCAAAGCCGTTTTTATTTTTATTACTTTATTTACGGGTAAATTATCTAACTAAACGTTTAGCTTAACTCTTTAACTTAACTCAATATCTTAAATTAACGAGCTCAGTTTAACGCGCTAAGTTATATAACCAAATAATTAAGCGAATAAAGACATAACATCGCTGATGGCTAGCATCGATTTTTCACCGGTAATGCGGTTCTTCACTTCAATTTCTTGGTTGTCTAGGTTGCGCTCACCAATAACAAGCAATAATGGTGTGCCCATTAATTCATGATCAGCAAACATCACGCCAGGGCGCTCTTTGCGATCATCAAAAATGACTTCAATGCCAGCGGTTTGCAGTTGTTCGTATAACGCTTCTGCTGTTTCTTTAACACGAGCAGACTTTGCCATGTTCATTGGCACAACCGCTACTTGATAAGGGGCTATTGCTGCAGGCCATTTAATACCGTATTTATCGTGATTCTGCTCAATCGCTGCAGCAACAATACGAGAAACACCAATACCGTAACAACCCATAGTCAAAATTTGGTTTTTACCGGCTTCTGTTAATACGCCACAGTTCATGGTTTGCGCATATTTTTCACCTAATTGGAAAATATGGCCCACTTCAATACCGCGTTTAATTTCAATGTTACCTTGACCACAAGGGCTAGGATCACCTGCAACCACATTACGTAAATCTGCAACGCTATAGTTTTGAGCATCACGATCCCAGTTAACGCCAGTTAAATGCAGGTCATTTTTGTTAGCACCACAAACAAAGTCTGCTAAATGCGCAGCGCTGCGGTCAACAATTACATCAATGTTTAAACCAACCGGGCCAATTGAACCCGCGTTACAACCAGCGGCAGCTAAAATTTGCTCTTCAGTCGCAAAAGTTAACGGTGAGGCTATTTGTGCTAAGTTTTCAGCTTTAACTTCGTTTAACTGGTGATCGCCGCGTAATACTAACGCAACAATAGGTGCTTCGTTTTCTTTAGTCGCTCTACCTAACACCAATAATGTTTTAACTGTGCTTGTTGCATCAACAGATAAAAACTTCGCTAAATCTTCTATTGTGCGTACTTTAGGTGTGGCAACTTCAGCTAAGGTTTGAGTTGCAGCAGGGCGTTCACCGCTTGGTGCTAAAGCTTCTGCTTTTTCAACATTGGCTGCAAAGTCAGAACCATCACTAAACGCAATATCGTCTTCGCCAGAATCAGCTAACACATGAAACTCATGCGAAGCCTCACCACCAATAGAGCCAGTATCAGCAATAACAGGGCGGTAATCTAGGCCTAAACGGTCAAAAATACGACAGTAAGCATCAAACATTGCTTGATAGGTTTTCTTCAAACACGCTTCGCCCAAATGGAAAGAGTAAGCATCTTTCATTAAAAACTCACGGCCACGCATGACGCCGAAACGAGGACGAATTTCATCACGGAATTTTGTTTGAATTTGAAACAGGTTTAATGGCAGTTGCTTGTAACTGTTAATTTCATTGGCAACCAGTTTGGTGATCACTTCTTCATGCGTAGGGCCTAAAACAAAAGCACGGTCATGACGATCTTTTAAACGTAATAACTCAGGACCGTAATCTTCCCAACGTCCTGACTCTTCCCATAAATCGGCTGGTTGAACCATTGGCATTAACACTTCTAATGCGCCGGCTCGTTCCATTTCTTCACGAACAATATTTTCAACTTTACGTAGTACTTTTAAACCTGTCGGTAACCAAGTATATAAACCTGACGCGACATTACGCACTAAACCAGCACGTAACATTAATTGATGACTGATAACTTCAGCGCTAGCAGGGGTTTCTTTCAAGGTTGAAAGTAAATATTGGCTTGTACGCATTGAGAAAAAATTCCATTAGTAAGCGAGCATAAAATATGGCGCTTATTCTAGCAGGGCAGTTTCAGCCACAAAAGGTTTAAATTGCCCAATAGCTAAATATTATTGAAAACCGCATAAATAAATTAACATTACTTTAACTAATTGGGCCAAATAATCTTTCTTATGGTCTAGAAATTAAGCCAGTATAAATTTTATTTTTGTTTAATAAATGAACAATTAGCTTGTTGTGTGATAGACAAAATCTGGATTGATATCTTTACATTATATTTTGCATATATGTTACAAGCTTGTTAAATAGTGTTTCAAAATTGTAAAGTTCAATGTTAGTATCAACAAGAATCTCAATGCTAGCTATCAGTTTTAAGCTGATTTCTATTAATATTTTTTGTGATTTATTTAAAAACACTAAAACACTAAAAAATTTCAAGATACATTTTATAAAAACGAGAGAGAATCATGAGAGAATTTACAAAAATTAAAAAAGCTATTTCTCTAGCTATTTTTGGCAGCGTAATTGCTATGCCTGCTGTAGCTTTCGAAGAGCAAGTAACCAGCCTAGAAACCAGCGAAGTAGAACGCATTGCAGTGACAGGTTCACGTATTGCTCGTACCGAACTTTCACAACCAACGCCAGTTATCGTACTTGACGCTAAAGATATTGCTAAGTTTGGCTCACCAGACTTAGGTAGCATTTTAAGTGAATTACCGGCTATTGGTTCTACAGACACGTTGATTGGTAACAATAATAGTAATGCTGCAGCAGGTACAAGTTCTGCAGATTTACGTCGTTTAGGCTCAGCTAGAACACTCGTGTTAATCGATGGAAAACGCCATGTAGCTGGGACGCCAGGAGAATCAACGGTTGATTTATCAACTATTCCTGCCGCACTTATTCAACGCGTTGAAATTATCACTGGTGGTGCTTCTGCTATTTACGGTTCAGACGCGGTTTCAGGTGTAATTAACGTTATCTTGAAAAAAGACTTTGAAGGTTTTACTGCAAACTTAACGGGTACTAAGTCTACTGAAGGTGTAAATGAGCGTAACCATACATTTAACATTTTAGCTGGTACAGACTTTGCTGATGGTAAAGGTAACTTAACATTCTTTACCGGTATTGAACGTACGGGTGAAGTAATGTCTGCAGATATT
The DNA here is from genome assembly GCF_002077175.1 of Colwellia sp. PAMC 21821. Classification (NCBI taxonomy): domain Bacteria; kingdom Pseudomonadati; phylum Pseudomonadota; class Gammaproteobacteria; order Alteromonadales; family Colwelliaceae; genus Colwellia; species Colwellia sp. PAMC 21821. The sequence continues at coordinate 4,642,310 of NZ_CP014943.1, read as the reverse complement.
CGCCAATTTGAAGGTTGGGGAACAGTAGCAAATCCAGACGACACCGGTGAAGATGACGGTATTCCAGATCGTTTGAGAAAACGAAATGTATCATCAGAAATGATCCATGCAAATGGTGTTATTAACCCATTTGGCGGCGCTGCCGGTCGTTACGTTTTTGACGCTGCAGGTAAACCTATTGTTCAAACCGAACGTGAATTAACGAACAGTTTTGCTTTTGGTAACTTCCCTGACGGTTGTCAGTACTGTTTCAATGGCGAAGATTACGAAAACTATTCACCAGGTGTTAAGAAAATTAACGTAGGTTCAACATTAAGCTATGACCTTACTGATAACATCACATTCACCAGTGATTTTAAATATGTTCGTTCAGACGTAGTACAACAATTCCAACCGTCTTTTAGATTCGGTAGCATTGCTATTGATGTAGAAGAAAATGCATTTTTAGATGCCGGTTTACGTCAAACATTATTAGACGCGGGCCAAACTAACGTAGGTATGGCTAAGTTTTTCGATGAGCTTGGTAACCGATCTGCGGCTAACCGTCGTGACTTATTCAGATACACTGCCGGTTTAGAAGGTCAGTTCTCAGTAAGCGACACAGCTATGGATTGGGAATTGTATTACGTTAACGGTGAAACAACTAACGAGCGTAAAACACTTAATGACTTAATACCTGACAACTTTGTTGCCGCGGTTGACTCAGTAATTGACCCGGATACAGGCGCAGCAGCATGTCGTAGCCAAGTGCCAAGTGCCCAAGGTGATGATTACGAAGATCCAGCTTCTGTAAATGGTAATAACTGTGTTGCTTATAACCCATTTGGTCAAAACTCTTCGCAAGAAGCGCGTGACTATGTATCAGCAGATGTAACACGTGAAGATACTATCAAACAAGAATTTGTTGGTGGTGTAATCTCGTTTGATACAGCAGAATTTTTAGAGTTACAAGGTGGCGGTATCGGTTTTGCTGCTGGTTTTGAATACCGTGAAGAGTCTTCAGAGTCAATTACAGACGAATTTACTAAGCGTGGCTTCTTAACCAGTGCTGCTTCACCTGATGCATACGGTGAATACGACGTTTCTGAATTCTTCGTAGAAGTAAGCTTACCATTACTTGCTAATATGGACTTCGCACACGAATTAACTATTGATGCTGCATTCCGTACAGCTGACTACTCTCATGCGGGTAAAGCAGAAGCATGGAAAGTTGGTTTAATGTATGCACCGTTCGAAGATTTACGTATTCGCGGTACTATTGGTGAAGCCGTACGTGCGCCAAACATTGCAGAAGCCTTTGATCCAGTTTCTCCAGGTTTTGCACGTGTAAGCGATCCATGTGACGCAGATAACATTTCAGACGATCCAGATCGCGCTGGTAACTGTGCTGCTTTAGGCATTCCTGCTGACTTCCAAGCAAACGATAACGTATCTGTAGATTTACTTTCAGGCGGTAACCCTGATTTACAATCTGAAGATTCAGAGTCTATGACGGCTGGTTTTGTTTGGACACCTTCGTTTATTGAGAACTTCTCAGTAACGGTTGATTATTATGACATTGAAATTACTGATGCGATTACATTTGTTGCAGCACAAAATGTTGCTGATAACTGTGTAGATGCAACAGGTAGTCCAGACCAAGGTTTCTGTAGTCAAATTGACCGTAACCCAACAACTAACGATATTGAACTTGTTCGTTCTGGTTACTTAAATGCTGCAGCGTTAAATACTAAAGGTGTTGAAGCTGTATTTAGATACAAAACAGACCTAAGTGCTTTTGACCTTGCTGGTGAGTTAAAAACTAACCTAATGGTAAGTAAATTACTTGAACTAGAACAATTTGAATTCCAAGACCGTCCAGACGAAATAAACGTTCAAGATGGCGAAGTAGGTGACCCAGGTTTACAACTTCGTTTCGGTTTAGATTACCAAATTGATGACCTAGTAGTAAGTTGGTCAACACGTTTTATCGAACGTAGCTTTACGCTAGATATCTCTCCAACAGGCGACACAGCAGAAGATACATCTCCTGCCTATATTGGTTCTGTAACAACACATGACGTATCATTTAATTACCTAGTAAATGACAATGTTTCAGTAAGTGCTGGTATCAGAAACTTAACAGACAAATTAGCACCAGGTTACACAGCTAACGCGATTTACGACCTAGTAGGCCGTAGAGCATTCGCAGGCGTAAACGTAACGTTCTAATGTCTTAAAAAACTAAATTGGCGTGTAGTTAGCTAATTGATAATAAAAGCGATAATACTGCGGTATTATCGCTTTTTTTTATCCAAAATATATTCATGCAATGAATAGCGATAACAAACCCATTTTTAGCTCATTCCAAGAGGCCAATCGAATAAGGTAGGATTGTAGTGGCATAGTGGTAAATAACGAGCAGTGATTTCTGTAGAATGAACACAACACAATGAAAGCGCCGAGTGATAGCAGCTAAAAAAGTGCAAAAGAGCAAAGCAAGCCCCTTATCAACGAATTTCACTAATTTAACGAATTAAAGATCTTTAATCCCTAATTAGAAAAATTAGGAAAATTAGGAAAATTAGAAAAATTAGGAAAATTAGAAAAATTAGCGTAATTCGCTGACAATCCTTAAAAAAACAACCAAAAAGCAAAAACACGACAAAGGTAATTATACCACCGAGGCACCGAGGGACTTCGTCCTGCACCGAGAAGAGCAGAAACATTAGGGTAAGATCTTACCGTAAAATATATAAAGTGGGGTCAGATACTGACCTATCCCCACAAATAAACGATAAGAATCAATAAAATAATTTAAAAAGCAGGGAACATTCATGACGTTTAGTGATCAGATCTATCGCCAAACAAATACAACCAGGAAACGCCATGAATGTCCGCTCTATTTTGAAGAAAACAATTACGCTTGTCACCCCTAAAATGCACGCCCGTCGCAGAACTTCATTAATAAGTTCAGTTGATAGCTTATTAAATGGTGCCTCAGCCACGGTGACTAACCTTGGTAGAGGAATAAATTCTAAAGCAAAAGAAAAGCACCGGATAAAACGCGCTGATAGATTGTTATCTAACACCAATTTACAAAATGAGTCCTTTTCTATTTACCAAGAACTCGCCAAATACACGGTTGGCAAAGCCAAGCGGCCGATTATCTTAGTCGATTGGTCCGATTTAGATGAGTATAAAGGCCATTTCTTACTGCGCGCTACTTTAGCGTCACATGGAAGAGGTATATGTGTTTATGAAGAAGTGCACGACATTAGCACTAAAGAAAAACCCCAAACGCACATTAAATTTTTGAGCCATTTAGCAAAGGTTATCGATAAAGACTGCTGCCCTATTATTGTCAGTGATGCAGGATTTAAAACACCTTGGTTTCGATCGGTATCAGCTAGGGGCTGGGATTATGTAGGAAGAGCACGTTTGCCGAACTTCTATAGTTTAGATGATTCAAATTGGCAGAGCATTACCCATTTTTACAAACGGGCAACCACCTGTCCGACGTCTTATTCTGGGACCATTGCCAGAAGCAATCCTTTGAAATGTCGATTAGTACTTTATAAGCAGAAAAAGAAAGGAAGAAAAGATATGAATCAACTAGGTGCACCGAGGAAATCAAAAACCTCAAAGACTTATAGAAAGTCAGGAAACGACCCATGGCTATTGGCTACATCGTTGCCACAGGGGAAACAATTAGCAAAACGAGTCATGAAAATTTATCGTTTACGTATGCAAATTGAAGAAGGATTTCGAGATATGAAAAGTCATCAATTCGGGCAAGGATTTGAGTACAATAAAACAACTAAAACGAGTAGATTATCCATACTCATTCTATTATCAAGCATTGCGCACTGGTTATTAATGGCGATAGGATTAGCGACAAAAAATGAGAATAAACATAGGCAATACCAAGCTAACAGCTTGAAGAGTGACACAATACTATCGCTGCATTTTATTGGACTGCGCGTTGTTGCGGACAGGTATGCAAAGTTAACGATAAAGACGTTTTTAAAAGCGGTCAGGCAGCTCCACTTATTTGGTGGAGCTTATATCATTGAGAGACTCTGATATTTTGTGGGGATCGCTCAGTATCTGACCCTACTTTATTCTTATCAGCGAATTTAACGAATTAAACATCTTTAATCCCTAATTCGGAAAATTAGCGTAATTCGCTGACAATCCTTAAAAAACAACCTAAAAGCAAAAACACGACAAAGATATTTCACCACCGAGGCACCGAGGGACTTCGTCCTGCACCGAGAAGAGCAGAAAATATTAGGGTAAGGTCTTACAATAAAGTCCCTAGTCACTAATCTTTCCTCGGTGTAGCGCGCAGCGCCTCGGTGCCTCGGTGGTAGAGTCTTTTAGTCTTTAATCTCTTACAACAAAGAGAACTCAGTGGTAGAGTCTTTAATCTTTTAATCCCTTACAGACAAAGAGATCTCAGTGATAAAATATAAAGTCGTATTTAAAAAGAGATAGGTTTTCGCTTTGAGCGGGGAGCATCATTTACTTGAACAGCTTGTGGCTGGTTATCGGTTTTGGTTTTTTTATTCTTAGTTTTCTTAAACGCATTCTGCTTTTTAAGGGTGTTTTCAGTTTGTTTTTTCGTAGTTACAGGCAAATCTTCTTTATCAAGTTTCACTACATTAACCTGAATAACTTCACCATTAAATTCCACAATATCATCATGGTAGACTTTTTTACGTTTTTGAAATTCAACTTCGTTATTTAATAGCACATAACCTTCGCTGATCACTATTTTAGCTTCGCCACCGCCGCTAACCATATTGGCAATTTTTAAAAGTTTACAAAGTTCGATAGGTTGTATTGAAACATCAATATTATTAATAATGTCAGTCATGGTGATCTTTAAAAATTTAAATAAAAAAGGATTATAACTGAGTTCATTAGCGCTGTCGTGTGTGCTGAATACATTAGTACTGTACTGGCTATTTTAATTACCAACCCGCTCAATATTTGGCTTTACTAAGCATACTCTGACACCGTATTAAGTCGATATCAGAGTCTCGTTCTAAGCAATTAAACTACGCCTTAGAAGCTATGAGTAAGGCACATTATAATTAAAGCTATTGCCATAAAGATTGATTCATCAGGTTTTCACTATTGAAATTAGGTCTCGGCTGTTGCCAAATATTTTTACCTGAATGAGCAGGGTCGCTATATTTTTCGAAGAACGCTTCCAGCTCAGCTGTCATCTTCAATTGAATTGCTTTACGAGGGGGCTCAGTTATAAATCGCTCTTTCATGGGATGCGTTAAATCGTACCAATGATCAATAACACTAGCGTCTTTTTTGTAATAACGTACCAGTTTCCATTGGCCATCGGTGATCATACGCGCATTGCCGCGTTCAATTATTTGGTAGCGCTTCCAATTACTCACACGCTCTGCTTTTAACAACGCTTTAATTGAGCGTCCCGGGCCTGCTTGTTTGGTGAAAGTATTGTCACCTGCCAAATCTAAAATTGTATTATGCAAATCTAATAAATCAACAAATTCACCACGGGTTTGTTTGCCTTGGATAATAGATTCTGGTCCGTAAACAATAAAAGGTATACGTATGGTTTCTTCATAAAAATTATACGGGAATGAAGCATTAGTTTTACCATATAAGCCGTATTGACCCATTAATAATCCATGATCAGATACAAAAGCAATAACGGTATTTTTTAGTAAATCGCGTCCCTCTAAAGCATCCATAATATGACCAAGTTGTTCGTCGATAAGGCTAATTGCTGCTAAGTATTGTGCCAGGGCTTCAGGATGGTTTTTGGGTACTGATGAATAATTACTGCCAAGCATAAGGTCAGAATTACCACCGTCGCGGATCATCTCAAGCGCAATTGGGCGGTAATGACTCACAAGCCGCTCTGGAAGATCTTCAAAAGGAGCGTGGGGTTCAACGTAATTTAAGTTAATAAAAAAGGGTTTGTTATTTTCTTGGTCGATAAAGTTAATCGCTTCAGCGGTTAAAAACCTTGCTTGTACCCCGGTATATTCAACAGGTTTACCGTTTTGTGAAAAAGAAACATTGCCACGGTGTTGGTATTGGTTTTTCCAACCTACTTTTAACGCATCGTAACTTAGCCAGTGATCAAAGCCTGCGACGGGCTTTGGGCTAGCTTCATTAGCATGCCACTTACCAAATAATGCTGTTCGATAGCCATTCTCCTGTAACCTTTCACCAAGAAACTTTTCTCCGACCAACCATTTATTGTCGTAACCTTTACCTTCAGATAAAAAGTCGTAAACACCATGTTGTGAGGGCATTTTTCCGGTATGAAAACTAGCTCTAGCGGCAGAACAAACAGGGGCTGGCGTCATAGCATTGTCGAATATCACCCCTTGTTCGGCTAAATAATCTAAATTAGGCGTTTTCATGCGTTTGTCGTATGCACCTAACGCCCACTGACCATGATCATCAGTCATAATGACAATAATGTTTGGTTTTTGAGTTGCTGGCTTTTGTTCGGTTGCATAACTTAAGTTGATGATTAATAAGAAGCCCAAAGAAAATAAATGTTTAAACACGCGAAAATCCTATTTAGGTCGAATTAGCACAAAACTAGCATTTATTAGGTTTTAGGTACAATGTTAGTTAAACCTTGTAGCTTTAATTGTAATAAAAAATTTAGTTTTTTATGAATCATATACAAACAGTAATGATTGGATTGAATTTTTTAATAAGATTGATGAATGGTGCTGGGTTTAAATGAGTGATTCGGCGCGGGTAAAAGAGCAGAAAGTGCTTTAACTATTTTTGTTTTAGTGGTTTTTTTATATAAATAAAAGTGGTGGACGATACTATGCTTGAACCAGTGATTCGGCGCGGGTGATAAAGAGTAGAAGGTGCTCTAACTTTTTTAGATATTAGATATTAGGATATTTAGATGTTTAGATATTTGTAAAATAAAAGTGGTGGACGATACTGGGCTTGAAATAGTGATTCGGCGCGGGTGATAAAGATTAGAAGGTGCTTTAACTTTTTTAGATATTAGATGTTAGGATATTTAGGTATTTAGTATTTGTAAAATAAAAGTGGTGGACGATACTGGGCTTGAACCAGTGACCCCCGCCTTGTAAGGGCGGTGCTCTCCCAACTGAGCTAATCGTCCATTTTATTTTAGACTTCTTTATGGCAAAGAAGTGGTGGACGATACTGGGCTTGAACCAGTGACCCCCGCCTTGTAAGGGCGGTGCTCTCCCAACTGAGCTAATCGTCCGATCTACTAAACTTATTAAATAGTACTTTTTATATAAAGTGGTGGACGATACTGGGCTTGAACCAGTGACCCCCGCCTTGTAAGGGCGGTGCTCTCCCAACTGAGCTAATCGTCCGATCTTTAATAAACTTTATTTCCAGAGAAGTATGGTGGTCGATACTGGGCTTTAACCAGTGATTCGGCGCGGGTGATAAAGAGTAGAAGGTGTTGACCTTATTTCTTTCCCAACGCTAAATTATCTACCTCACTTCAAACGAAGTGGTGGACGATACTGGGCTTGAACCAGTGACCCCCGCCTTGTAAGGGCGGTGCTCTCCCAACTGAGCTAATCGTCCTTCTCTGTGGGGGCGTATTATAGGGAGATCGAAAAAGCTGTCAACCTAAAGTCAGTAATTTTTTATATTTTTTTTAACTATTTAGCTTGAATGCTTTAAATTTCGGCAGACTGATGGTTTTGTGTGCTTTATTTTTGTTTATCATTACCGATAGCTAATAAATTTAACATGCTAAAAGGTGTATTTACTTCGCTTGCCTGATAAAATGCCGCAACTTTTTTAATTACCTTTGTTTAATTTATTCATTTAAACAAATAGATATATTTCATTGAGACTTTTATGACTTTAACAACTCGATTTGCTCCTAGCCCAACGGGATACTTACATGTTGGTGGTGCTCGTACTGCTTTATATAGCTGGCTCTATGCGCAAAAAAATGGCGGTGACTTTATTCTTAGAATTGAAGACACTGATATAGAGCGTTCAACACAAGCTTCTGTTGACGCCATTATGGACGGCATGAATTGGTTAGATTTACCTTGGACTCATGGGCCTTACTTTCAAACTCAACGTTTTGATCGCTATAAAGAAGTTATTGAGCAGCTTCTTGCTTCTGGCAATGCTTATCGTTGTTATAGCACCGCTGAAGAAGTAGATGCTATGCGTGAGGAAGCTAAAGCGAAGGGTGAAATTGAGAAGTATAATGGTTTATGGCGTGAACGTACTGACTACCCAGAAGATAAGCCTTATGCTATTCGTTTTAAAAATCCGTTAGACGGCGACGTTGTTATTAAAGACATGGTTAAAGGTGACATTACGATTAGTAATGAGCAACTTGATGATTTAATTATTGCGCGTTCAGACGGTACCCCAACTTATAACTTAACGGTTGTTGTTGATGATTGGGATATGAAAGTTACCCATGTTGTGCGTGGTGATGACCATATTAGTAACACACCAAAACAAATTAATATCTTAATCGCCTTAGGTGCAACTGTACCTGAATATGCTCATATTCCTATGATATTAGGTGATGACGGCAAGCGTTTATCTAAACGTCATGGCGCGGTTGGTGTAATGCAATATCGTGATGACGGCTACTTACCAGAAGCGCTACTTAATTATTTAGTGCGTTTAGGTTGGTCACATGGCGATAAAGAAATTTTCTCTCGCGAAGAGATGATTGAATTATTTGACCTTAAAGATTGTAACCGTGCAGCTTCAGGTTTTAATACTGATAAACTTATTTGGGTTAATCAGCATTACATGAAAACATTAGATCCGGCTTATGTTGCTACTCATCTTGAATGGCACATGAAAGAGCAGGGCATTAATGTTGAAAATGGCCCTGCACTTGAAGAAATAGTTAAAATACAGGCAGATCGTGTTAAAACGTTAAAAGAAATGGCACAAATTAGTCGCTACTTTTACGAAGATTTCACTGAACTTGAAGCCGGTGCTGTTAAAAAACACTTACGCCCAGTAGTTAAAGCGCCATTGTTGTTGGTAAAAGAGAAGTTAGCCGCGTTAACTGATTGGTCAGCAGCACCGATACATGCCGCGATTAATGATACGGCGACTGAACTTGAAGTAGGTATGGGTAAAGTCGGTATGCCTTTACGTGTTGCTGCAACTGGTGGTGGTAATTCGCCTTCATTAGATATTACTTTAGCGTTGTTAGACCAACAAAAAGTATTGGCTAGAATTGATCAAGCGATTGCTGTTGTAGATGAGCGCATTGCTAATAGTTAATTCATAGCATTACGATGTTGTGAACAAAGAATAAATCAAAGCCAGCGTAACTGCTGGCTTTTTTCGTTTTTGGGCTTCTATCACTGAGGCAATGTGCGCTTAAGGCTTCACCGATAAGGGCTAAAACAATACAGGGTGAAATTTAAACATATTTATTCACAGGGAGAAGTGAATGAGGAAAGAATGAGAGAAATATAAAAATTTGTCAGCTAATTTATCGAATTAAAGATTTTTAGTTAATTAGGGCAATTGGTTGATTATGGTTTTTTCTTGTCATTTTTCGGTGTAGGACGAAGTCCCTCTGTGCCTCGGTGGTGAAATATCTTTATGTTTTTTAGGGATTGTCAGCGAATTACGCGAATTACCCTAATTAGAGATAAAGATGTTTAATTCGTTAAATTAGTGAAATTCGTTGATAAGGGGTTTTCTTTGCACTTTTTTAGCTGCTTTCACTCGGTGGTGAAATACCCTTTTAGTGCTTTTGGGTGGAGGGTTGGTATAAAGATTAAAAGACTTTTAGTCATATTAGAGACACAAAAGCCAGCTTGAATGCTGGCTTTTTATTTTATGGTGTCGTTATTTTTGTAGGTCGGTATTTATGCCGTCATTTTGACGGGCTGAAGCCCGACCTACATTATTGGTTACACACCTTAAACAATAATAATTAGAACTTAGTGGTATCGGTAAATAAACCCACTTTTAAATCTTTTGCTGTGTAAATTACACGGCCGTCTACAGATACGGTGCCGTCAGCAATACCCATAAATAATTTACGTTTAATTACGCGCTTTAACGTAATTTTATAAGTTACTTTTTTAGCTGTTGGTAAAATTTGGCCAGTGAATTTAACTTCTCCTACACCTAAAGCACGTCCGTGACCTGGGCCGCCTGACCATGCTAGGAAGAAGCCTGTTAATTGCCACATAGCGTCTAAGCCTAAACAACCTGGCATTACCGGGTCACCTTTGAAATGACAATCGAAAAACCAAAGGTCAGGGGTTATGTCTAGTTCAGCAATAATTTCGCCTTTACCATGCTCACCGCCATCGTCTGTGATGCTAACAATTCTATCCATCATTAACATATTGTCAGAGGGTAATTGACTATTACCGGGGCCAAACATTTCACCAGTACCAGCTTTTACTAGGTCTTCTTTCGAGAACGAATTTTGTTGTTCCATGTGATCACTTAGATTTATTAATAATTTCAAAGACGTTACTTTAGCGAACACTTGTACGCTAAACAACTCCGAACAGTTAAATAATTCAATATTTTACTTAACAATTGCGGTTAAATTTGACAGAATTGGTTATGCGTAACCGATGGTGTTTTAAACTTAAACTAGGTAAGTTATTGATGAATATTAAAAAGAAAGCGTTAACTAATGCTGAGAAACAAAAACGTTATCGTGAACGACAAAAAGATCGTGGTAAGAAAGAAATGCGTGGTTATCTCTCTCCTGAAGCACAAAAATGCTACGAATTGATTGCCGATCAAACAAAATGGAATGACAGTATTATTTTAAGTAATGCGGTTCGATTGACTTATGCGGCGTATAAAAATGGTCAAATTGGCTTATTAAATAACTGGCTGAATAAAAATGACCTATAATTAGTGCGTTCAATTAGCTTGGTTGAGTTGACTAAATTTTTGAAAAAGCTGAATTTAGATTGTGTTAAAGCCGCAATCGCTATATTATTTTGTCTTAACTCCGCTACTTTTTATAAAGTATTCATAAGGTAATCCTACGTTGATAAATGTTTTGTTAGTTGATGACCATGAGTTGGTTCGTACTGGAATACGAAAAATACTGGACGAAGTAAAAGGACTTAAGGTAATTGGCGAAGCCAAGACAGGCGAGGAAGCCGTGCAGTTTTGTCGTAAAATTGAGCCTAATGTTGTTCTGATGGATATGAACATGCCAGGTATTGGTGGCTTAGAAGCGACGAAAAAAATTATACGTTATGCACCCGATGTAAAAGTTATTGTGTTAACGGTATATTGCGAGGACCCAATTCCGACAAAAGTTATGCAAATTGGCGCCGCAGGTTATCTGACTAAAGGGGCTGGCCCTGATGAGATGATTAATGCGATTCGAGCTGTTAACAGTGGCCAACGCTACATAACACCAGAAATTGCCCAGCAAATGGCGTTAAGCCAATTTAAATCGCCAGATGAAAATCCTTTCAGTAGTTTGTCTGAACGCGAACTACAAATTATGTTGATGATCACTCGGGGCGAAAAAGTACCTAATATTTCTGAGCAATTGGTACTGAGCACAAAAACGATTAACAGTTACCGTTACCGTATGTTTGAAAAGCTTAATGTGGGTAATGATGTTGAGTTAACGCATTTAGCTATTCGTCATGGTATGTTGAAAACTGAAGTTTTTTAGCCTTGTCTGAGAAAATCTTATCAAATGATGAAACTTTATTTGATCATAAAGCCTTTTTAGCCGCCGTTTCCGAACAAGCCGGGGTTTATCGTATGTACGATATAACCCAAACGGTGATTTATGTTGGTAAGGCTAAACATCTCAAAAAACGTCTGGCGAGTTATTTTCGCAAAGATGTTGGTAGTAATAAAACTCGCGCTCTTGTTAAACAAATATCTGCTATAGACGTTACCGTTACCCATACGGAAGGTGAAGCGCTGATCCTTGAAAACAATTATATTAAGAAGTACCAACCGAAATATAATATTTTACTGCGTGATGATAAATCTTACCCGTACTTATTGATCACCGATCATAAACATCCAAAATTAGGCTTACACCGTGGCGGTAAAAAGGTTAAAGGCGATTACTTTGGCCCATACCCGACTGTAGGTGCTGTTTGGGAGAGCTTGCGCCTTATGCAAAAGCTTTTTCCACTAAGACAGTGTGAAGACAGTTATTACCGAGCCAGAAGTCGCCCCTGTTTGCAGCATCAACTCGGCCGATGTTCTGCACCTTGTGTTGATAAAATATCGCCAAGTGATTATCAAAAGCAAGTTCAGCTAGCTAAGTTGTTTCTTAAAGGTAAAAGCAACAAAGTGATTGAGCATTTGGTTGAGAACATGGAGCACGCCAGTAAAACCTTAAACTTTGAGCATGCGGCAAAGTATAGAGACCAAATAGCTACCTTGCGAAAAGTGCAGCAGCAGCAATTTGTCAGTGGCTCGGCTGCAGAAATGGATGTAATAGGGTTGCATCGTCATAAATCTCAAGCTTGTATCCATTTATTATTTGTTCGAGAGCATAAAATATTAGGCAGTAAAAGTTATTTTCCGACGGTGCCGGTAGATACCAGTGATGCGGAAATAATTGCGGCTTTTATTAGCCAACACTATATTGGTAATGATTTGAATTTAGGCGCTATCCCAAAAGAAATTATTATTCCTGAGGCGATTGAAAGTCAGCAAGAGATTGTTAAGGTTATTAGTGAGCAAGCAGAGCATGATGTAAAGATGTCGCATAATGTGCGCACTGAGCGTGCACAGTATCTTAAATTAGCTTGTACGAATGCGGCGACCGCTTTAATGACGCGGAACTCTCATAAAGAGTCAATGCAGGCGAGATTTGTAGCGTTAAATGAAGTGTTTGAATTAACCAATGGTATATCACGTATTGAATGTTTTGATATTAGCCACACTATGGGACAACAAACGGTGGCGTCAAATGTAGTGTTTGACCAAGAAGGGCCATTAAAAAGCGATTATCGACGTTATAACGTGCATGGTATTACCCCTGGCGATGATTATGCCGCTATGGCGTTTGCTTTAGATAAACGTTATAGCAAAGTGACCAGTGAAGAAAAAATGCCTGACATTATTTTTATTGATGGTGGTAAAGGGCAGTTAGCCAAGGCTGAAGATTTTTTTGCGGGCATTGATCAAGTAAAAACACCGTTATTGGTTGGTGTGGCTAAAGGTGAGTCGAGAAAGCCTGGGCTTGAAACATTAATTTTAGCGGGTAGTCATCAATTAATATCGTTGCCTGCCACCTCACCGGCTTTACATTTAGTACAGCATATACGCGATGAGTCTCATCGATTTGCGATAACAGGGCACAGAGCAAAACGACAAAAGGCCAGTAAAAAGTCAACATTAGAGAGCATTCCAGGAATAGGGGCTAAGAAAAGGCAAGCACTTTTACAGTATTTGGGTGGCTTACAAGAAGTTTTAAAGGCCGATAGAGCAACGTTGGAAAAAGTGCCTGGTGTGAGTAAAGTGTTGGCGGAAAATATTTATGACGCCTTGCATGACAATTAGTCTTCAATCTGTGTAAAATGTCTATATTGCCCATTGACGTATTTATTCATTCAATGAGCTTAAGCTCAATTCAATATTGATCAGTTAACGATAAGAATATAAGACATATTATGTGGACAATCCCCAACCAAATTACATTATTTAGAATTGTGTTAATCCCGGTTTTTATCGTGGTATTTTATTTACCGGTATCGTGGAATCATTTTGGCGCGTTTGTTGTCTTTTGGTTCGCTGCTGTTAGTGATGCACTTGATGGTTACTTAGCCCGAAAACTTAATCAATCGTCGGCATTTGGGGCATTTATTGACCCCGTTGCAGATAAATTAATGGTGGTGGCGGCATTAGTTATTCTGATCCAAGACTTACAAGTGTGGTGGATTTCGATTTCGGCGATATTAATGATCGCGCGTGAAATATTTATCAGTGCCTTACGTGAGTTTATGTCTTCACGCGGTAAAAGAGACATAATTGCTGTTTCGCAAATGGGTAAATATAAAACGGCGGCACAAATGTTAGGTATTATGGGATTAATTTGGTATCCAACTTATGATATACCGTTAATTTTATTTGAATTTCCGCATGAAATATTACTTTTTGCTGCTTTTAGTTTTTATGCGATTGCCACAGTGCTTACTTTTTGGTCGATGGTGATTTATTTTAAAGCGGCTTGGCCAGAGTTAAGTAAGTAATTAGTCGTAAAATAGGGCATATTTAGCTAAAAAAACACCAGATTAGTCGCTTTTTGAGCAGTCGAAATAAAATTGATATTAAAGGGTTGACTCATAAGTTTTTCAATGTAGAATGCGTTTCCAGTTGACAGGGAGTCAGCAGATGAAGCGGCTGTAGCTCAGCTGGTAGAGCATCACGTTGCCAACGTGAATGTCACGAGTTCGAGTCTCGTTAGCCGCTCCAATTTCTCTTTAAGAGAAAAATCTAAGGAATACTACCTTACTCGTAGTTGATGAAATAAGGCGGGTTGGCAGAGTGGCCATGCACCGGATTGCAAATCCGATTACCTCGGTTCGACTCCGGGACCCGCCTCCACATTGCCCGAGTGGTGGAATTGGTAGACACAAGGGATTTAAAATCCCTCGCTTGTAAGAGTGTGCCGGTTCAAGTCCGGCCTCGGGTACCATTTCATTAGTACAGTAGGGGTGTTAATACATATTGGCATATGTATAGAAAGTTTTAAAATATGAAGCGGCTGTAGCTCAGCTGGTAGAGCATCACGTTGCCAACGTGAATGTCACGAGTTCGAGTCTCGTTAGCCGCTCCAAATTTTAGAACATGTGTAAAAGCTTATTTGTTTAATATAAATTAGCTCTATGAAGCGGCTGTAGCTCAGCTGGTAGAGCATCACGTTGCCAACGTGAATGTCACGAGTTCGAGTCTCGTTAGCCGCTCCAAATCTGATAACTTTTGTTATCAAAGTAGGGAACCAATCTCTACTATAAAAAATACTCTCGATGCCCGAGTGGTGGAATTGGTAGACACAAGGGATTTAAAATCCCTCGCTTGTAAGAGTGTGCCGGTTCAAGTCCGGCCTCGGGTACCATTACTGAATTAGAATGTTTTAAATCGATTTAGAAGATTTTAGAACGATTTAATCAGTTAACTGTATTTTTAAAATTTCTACGAAGCGGCTGTAGCTCAGCTGGTAGAGCATCACGTTGCCAACGTGAATGTCACGAGTTCGAGTCTCGTTAGCCGCTCCAAATCTGATAACTTTTGTTATCAAAGTAGGGTCCCAATCTCTACTATAAAAAATACTCTCGTTGCCCGAGTGGTGGAATTGGTAGACACAAGGGATTTAAAATCCCTCGCTTGTAAGAGTGTGCCGGTTCAAGTCCGGCCTCGGGTACCATCACTGATTAGTTCAGTAAATTGTATTTTTAACACCTCAATATTCCTTTAAGAAAAAGCAGGTTAATATTTTTACTCCTTACGCTTTATAAGCTTTATAAATTTATTTTGCTTACTTCTAGCTTTAAACATTTATCACACTTCACTATTTTTCTGATCCTTTTTCTTGGTGAGAACTCAACATTACTGCGTTTTTTAACATCTTTACAATAATGTTGAAGTTACACTTATTAACATAGTGTAAATCGCTTTTCGCATAATATTAATAAAATTGGTATTACTTTAATTTTCAATACGATAAAACCATTATTTTCCATAATTTCGAGAACTTAGTATGACATTACAAAAATCAATTATCGCCACTGCTATCACGTTGGCCGCTTTTAATTCTTATTCTGCCTCTTTTCAGTTAAACGAAACAAGTGCCTCTGGCTTAGGTCGTGCTTTTGCTGGTGATGCTGTTATCGCTGATGATGCAGCTGTTTTAGCACGTAATCCAGCAGCAATGGCGTTATTTGACAAAAAATCTTTGTCTTTGTCGGCAACGTATATTGATCCTGGCGTGAAGGTTAAAGGCATTAGTGCCCCCGACTTGCTTGGTGAAGGATATAACCTTAATGAACTCGATCAAGACGGTGTGGTTCCCAGTGCTATTATTCCTGCCGCTTACTTTATTAATCCAGTAAATGATACTTTCGCCTATGGTTTAGCGATCAATTCAAACTATGGTTTAAAAAGTGAATACGATAACGATTATGCTGCAGGCTCTATTGGTGGCAAAACTGATTTAAAAACCATTAATGCTAATATCAGTGGCGCTTACCGCGTTAATGAACAGCTTAGCCTAGGGTTAGGCTTGAATGTTGTTTATGGTGAAGCTGAACTTATTAGGCATGCAGGTAAGGTGCTAGAAAACGGTATTACACTGCCTGGCGTTGGTTTAGTGTTTCCACCAATACCAACGAGCACTGAAGTTGTCAATATGTCGGGTGACGACTTTGGTTATGGCTGGAATGTTGGTGCTGTTTATGAAGTTAATCGTGATCACAGATTCGCGATTTCTTATAGAAGCAAAGTAGAGCTTGCGTTTGATGGCGAATTTACAGGTTTGGCTACACCGACTGAAGACGGTAGTTTAACGATTGATATGCCATCGATAGCAGAGTTTTCAGGTTTCCATCAATTAACCAGTCAATGGGCGACTCATTACAGCATAATGTTCACGCAGTGGTCTAGCTTTGAAAAACTTGAAGCTTTTGCTGGCGATGAGTTAGCTTTTGAAAAGCAAGAAAGTTTTGAAGATACCTATCGTTTCGCTTTAGGTGCAACATATAACCTTAATCAAGAAGTAACGTTGAGAATGGGTGTGGCATTCGATCAATCTGCAGCTGTAGAACATCGTTCAATTTCAATACCTGATAGTGACAGGCTTTGGTACAGCGCTGGTGCAACATACCAGTTAAATGACACTGATAGTGTCGATTTTGGTATTTCGTATGTTAATGGTGATAATGTTGTCGTTACAGAAGAAGACGCTTTATTAGGCGCATTGCCTGATGCATTAAGTCCTTTTGTGGGTAATAAAGACTGGCAGTTTAAATCAGAAGGTAATGCATGGCTTTTAGCTGTTCAGTATAACAAAAGCTTTTGAATACATGCTTTAAGCTATTTTTGAATAGACGACTTTCGTTTTAGTTTATTGAGCCAGTATGGCGCTTTTAGATTTAAGCCAATCGTGAAAACGGTTGGCTTTTTCAATGGCTTCAACAGAAAATCTCATGATGGCTAAACGTTATATTTCTCTGCTTTTACTTCGCTTTATTATTTACTTTATTATTCACTTTAAATCTCCATCTTATTGATTATAAATAATTTATTTTTATATTATAGCGTGCGCTAGTTGTTATCGGGCGGTGCTATTGTAATATTTCACAAAAAACAGTATAAAATATTTTCTATTTTAAGCGTAAAGTTGTGTCTTATTTTTTTACATTATATTGACCTAATAACAGCAGCTTACCAATTAATCTAATGCTATACTTTTGTCATTAAACGATATATTAATACCAAGTATTTACATTTAGGAGAGTTTTTATGGCACAGCAAGGTTCTGGCGGTAATGTTTTAGCAGCGATTTGCAGTCTTTTTATTCCGGGTTTAGGCCAACTGGTTCAAGGTCGTATAATTGCTGCTATTTTGTTTTTTGTTTTTGCGAGTATGTTTTGGGCGCTTTCATGGTTAGTATTCCCGATTCTATTTGCCGGAATTACCCATTTATGGGCAATTATTGATGCTGCAAAATTTTCCAGTGGTAATAACCTATGAAAACTTTAAAAATACAAAATAGTGTGATTTCAAAATTAACGTTTGTTGTAATGACGCTGGTGTTACTTGTTGGTTGTCAGTCTGCTTATTATTCTGCCATGGAAAAAGTAGGCGTGCACAAGCGCGATATTATGCTGGATAGAGTTGAAGATGCACAAACGTCTCAAGAAGATGCCCAGGTACAGTTCAAATCTGCATTGGAACAATTGTCTCAATTGATTAGTTACGATGGCGGCGATTTAGCAGCGCAATATGAACTGGTTAATGATCAATACCTAGCCAGTAAAGCTTCAGCTGATGAAGTCTCTTCTCGAATTGATGCTATTGAAAGCGTTGCTGATGCATTGTTCGATGAATGGAATGAAGAAATTCAACAATATTCAAGTAACAGCTTAAAACAACAAAGTCAGCAAAAATTGAGAAAAACTGAACGGACTTACCAAACCTTGATTAAGTCTATGTACAGAGCCAAAGACAGAATGGCACCTGTGTTATCAGCTTTAAAAGATAATAGTTTATATCTTAAGCATAACTTAAATGCCCAAGCAATTGGCGCATTACAAGTTGAGTATATAACTATTAAACGTGATGTTGAGTCTTTAGTGGCAGACATGAGTAGCGCAATAGAGCAGTCTCAGCAATTTATCGACTTGTTAAAAGCCGAGTAGCTTGTTAAGCTTTTTATGATAAGGACTATCGTACTTACGTTGCGATAGTCCTTTTTACCTTTAAATTACGTAAAATAGTACAGTAGCAATAGCCAATATGTTGTTTTCGGCCTTGTTATCTCACCAATGTATAGGGATCTAGTATGGGCCGTTATTTTAAACGCCTTCTTCAAATTTTAGTTATCACTTTTTTAGTTATTTATCTGCTTGTTTGGCTACTTTCACCGACTATAATTCGCTACGTTATCAATACTTATGGTTTACCAAAACCTTTGCTACTGACTGATACATCGAGTATTCGCTATAACCCCTTTACAGCACATTTAACGATAAGCGATTTAGAAGTAAAAACTGACGAACAAGCTAGTGCACTTAAACTGCAAAGCCTTAATGCTGAAGTGCATTTGTACCAATTATTTTTTGATAAAATTTATGTCGCAGAATTTACCCTCAATGGTATATTTATCCCTGTAACGGTGAACGACTCGTCACTCAATATTGCCGGTTTTGAGCTAATGTCTGAAAACCCTGCACCCGTGGCACCAGAGCCTGAAGTGGAGCCAGAAAAAGCTAATTTTCCATATCAAGTTATTGTGCCTGAGTTTTCTTTGACTGATGCCCATATTGAATTGCTGTATTTTTCACAAAAACATAATATTCAATTAGATTCATTCTCTTTGCAGAACATTTTACTGTCACAAAGTGTTCAAGATATTAAATTAAATTTAGTGAGCCATTTAAACGGCGCACCAATAGAAATAGCCATAGATGGTAGTTTACTGAAACAACAAGGTGAAATTAGTATTGCGCTTAATGCTAAAAATATTGAATTAAGTGCGGCAAAGGCATTTTTACCGCCATCGATATTATCGCTTGATGGCAAAGTTAGCTATGCCAGCAAATTCAATGTTGCCATTAACGAAGCAGAGACGTTAATCAATATTAATGCCCTGGTATTGTCGGTTGAAGATCTTTTGTTAAACCAGGAAGGCTTAGCACTGTCGGTTAAAAAACAAAAAATTGAAATTCAAAATACCGCGTCGTTGTTACCTACAACATCAGCTTTGAATGCTGACGATAAGCTAAAAAAAGCTGATATCAATAATATAACACTCAGTAAAGCGCAAACATCAGTCAATATTAATGACTTGTTGGTGAGCGTTGACGGCTTGCATGTAGAGCAAAATAATATTGCTATCGATATTAAGAGCCAAAAGGTTCAAGCTAATAATTTAGCTGTTGTATTACCTGCAAATGATCCGATCAGCGTCGATGCGATGCTAAACGTTACTGTTGATGGTGTTGCGGCAAAATCGATAGAAACTGAAGCTTTATTAGCTGATATTTCAGCATTATTGGTGAATAATATTGCGCTGCAATTTCAGCAAAATATTGCCAAGGTCAATATTGAAAGTGTTGACGTTGCCAAGAGTCAGTTTTCAAAAAATATTCAGCAAAATATGCCTGCTTTAGCCGCTTTTAGTGGTTTGTCGGTAAATAACATCGAATATACACCTGAGCTTATTGCCATTAATGACATTAGCTTATCTGGCCTTGTGGCTAATGTTTTATTAGACAAAGATAAACAATTGTCTACGCTAGTTGCCTTTGCTAGTTCTGGTGATATAAATAGTAATGCCACTGAGCAAAGTACTGACAGCACTGAGCAAGATAACACTGAGCACGTTAGCACTGAGCTTGATAAAGAGCCGACAACACCTGCAGTTGTCGCAGAAGAAACGAGTACAGCGGCTAAGCAAGTATTTAGAATAGGTAAATTTACTTTACTTGATGATGCTCAAATAGATTTTAAAGACAGCAGTGTTAATCCGCATTATGAGCGTAATGTTAATATTACTCATTTGCTTTTGTCTGATATCGATACCGGCAAACCAGAGCAAGAAGTCGTATTGGATATGCAAGGTAAAAGCGATAAATACGCTAACTTTGATATAAAAGGGCGCGGCGTACCGTTTGCAGAGCAACAAAAGTTTAAGCTAAACGCTGTCATTAAAGAACTAAGCTTACCTGGCGTTTCTAGCTATATTAAGCAAGCTTTAAAATATGAAATTGAAAGCGGGCAGCTTGATTTGACTATTGCTGCGGGCTTGACCGGTAATAAAATTGATGGTGATGTTGATATATTACTGCGAGGTGTGGAGTTTACCGCCGCTGATGATAATGAACGAGGGGCAATATCAGACGGGTTTAGTGTGCCGTTTAATGTCGCTTTAGGTATGTTAAAAGATTCCGATGGTAACGTTGAACTGTCATTGCCATTAAAAGGTGATACGAATTCACCTTCTTTTGGCTTATCGGGTTTACTGACCTTACTTGTGAAACAAGCGACAATGTCAGCTGCAAAAGATTACTTAATCACAACATTTGTACCTTATGCCAGTGTAATGAAAGTTGCTATGGCGGCTGGTGAGTTTGCCCTTAAATTGAGAATTAACGACTTAATTTATCCGGCAACTGCCATCGAGTTAAATGCTGAGCAACTTGAATTTAGTCGCCAAATGTCAGTGATGCTTGAAGATAGAGATACTATTAATGTGAAGCTTTGTGCTGTAGCAACCGCGAGTGATATTGAATTAGAGGATGCTACACAAGCACATCTACCAGAAAATATTGCTCGTTTAAGCAAAATATCACAACAGCGTGTCGATTTATTTAAAGCGCATTTGGTCGAGCAATTAAAAGTGCCTTCAGCGCGGCTATTATTTTGTAAACCGCAAATAGATACCTCAAAAGGGGCTAAATCACGGATAAAATTCGTTATTTAAAATAAATTACAGCGTTGTGATTTGTTAAACCAACATGGTCAGTGCTAACGAATTAATACTTAGCACATACTCGTTAGCACTTAGTTGTTAGCACTGACCATAATACTCACTTAAGTTGTGATAATACCGAATTGATTAATGGGGTAAAACTCACAACTTATCAGCTTTCATTTTAATGTATTTAACCTATAAAATTATCGGTGCAGATGAATATCAACCTATCTAGAATCTCTACTATTATTACCTTTGAACTAGTACGTTTGTTTAAAACTAAACGTGGTTTATTGGCGTTATTAGCCTTTGCCACCATCTGGTTTATTATTCTTTACTACTTTGTTAGCTCAGCGTCAGCGACGGTTACTTCGCATTCATTTGAAAGTATGGCGGAAAAATTATTTGGTGCGTTAGGACTTTCAGCCTTGTTAGATTGGCCGGTAGCTGAATACGCTATTTATTGGTTGGTGGCGATATATTTTTTCCCAAGTTTTGCTTTGCTGGTCTGTAGCGACCAATTTTGCTCAGATAAGCAACGGGGCACATTAAGATTTATAACGTTACGCACAACCCGAGCTGAGTTAGTACTGGGGCGTTATTTAGGCCAATTGCTGATTATGGCGATATTAATATTATTGACTTCGGTTGCGACCACAATATTAGCCAGCGTGCGAGATATAAGCTTGTTATCTGACAGTATATTGCTTGGCAGTAAGTTATCTTTAGAAATATTGATCGTGGTTATGCCATTTATTGCGCTAATGTCGCTGCTAAATACTTTTGTGACTTCAGCAAGACTTGCGATAGTAGTCGCCACATTATTCTTTGCGTTAGGGCCTTTAATGGTGACTTTTATTGAATATCAATTTGGCCAAACCTTTTATCTCAATTTATTATTCCCAGGTGAGAAAATAAGCAGTGTTTTGTCTCAAAGCAGTGTCGGTGTTAGCCAATACCTATTACCTTTAATACAGACTGTTGTATTGCTTATCACAAGCCATTTAATTATGAAGCGAGCATCATTATGAGTTTAATTATCGATGTTCAACAAGTCACAAAAAATTATGGTCAAAACACGGCATTGAATAAGGTCGATTTTTCATTAGAAAAAGGCGCACCGGTTGCGTTGGTTGGACCTAATGGTGCGGGTAAAACGACTTTGTTTAGTTTGTTATGTGGCTATATTCGACCGTCGTCAGGCAAGATTAGTATTTTAGGCCATTCACCCGGACATGCTGGGCTTTTCGGGCGTTTGTCAGCGCTACCGCAAGACGCGCAATTAGATCCTAGATTTACCATTGCGACGCAATTAAGTTTTTATGCGCGTTTACAAGGGATGAGTCATAAATTGGCTAAGAGCGATACGGTTAGAGTGCTTGAGATGGTCGGGTTATCGGATGCGGTTAATAGTTTGCCTAGCGAGTTATCGCACGGTATGCGTAAACGCGCAACCATTGCGCAAGCTTTATTAGGCAACCCTGAAATTGTGATGTTAGATGAAGCCACCGCAGGACTTGACCCTGCTAATGCAAGAGAGATACGCGCCATAGTTGCGGAACATGCAAGCGAGGTTAACTTTATTTTAAGCTCTCATGATCTTAGTGAGCTTGAACGTTTATGTGATCAGGTACTTTATCTCGAAAACGGTCATTTAAAGCAGCATCAAACGCATGGTAATAATGAGGATGTTCGCTTTATAACGCTGAGAATGAAACAGCACCAGGACGAAATTCTGTCGGTACTCAAGCAAATGCCAGGGGTTAGCCAAGTTGATATGACACAAGATAGAGAATATCTACTGGCCATTGATACTCAGCAAGGCCAGATAAATATTGAGGTAGCGTTGCTAACACTTTTAGCCAAAAATAATTGGGCTTACACCCAGCTTATTAATGGCAAAACACTCGAGAACCAACTGTTTTAAAAGTTAAACGTTAGGCTACTTTTCGACAGGAAGGTATTCACCTTCTAAACTCGGCGGTATTTGGCCATTAGATAAATCTTGAAGCCAAGCGAGATAATGCTCAAAAGACATAGGTTTAGCATAGTAATAACCTTGGCCAATATCGCAGCCAAAACCGCGGAGAGTTTCTTCGTCTAAGGTGCTATTGATACCTTCGGCCACCACTTCTAAGCCTAAGCCTTTGGCCATTTTTACAGCTGTTTCAGCAATAACTTTACGCTTATTGTCGCTACAAACATTCTCTACAAACTCTCGATCTATTTTCAATTCTTGGAAGGGCAATTGATTAATTTGCGAAAGTGATGAATAACCAGTACCAAAATCATCAATACTAATGGTAATACCCAGTGCAATAAGCTTTTCTATTGTTCCAATGGCAATGGTGTTTTGAGCGAATGAAATGGATTCTGTTAATTCAAAAATAATTTTTTCTGCTTTGATATCTCCGCGGTCAATTATAGCGGCTATGTCATCAATAAAGTTTACTTGAATAAGGTCTTTACCACTGATGTTGATAGAGACCATATGATTAAGACCCGTGCGCTCAGTTAGCGCAGCTTGCTGGCTTAATGCCGTTTCTACTACCCATAATGTTAACGATGGCATTAAACCAAAATCTTCGGCGACTGAAATAAATATATCGGGAGATATTGCGCCAAGCACAGGATGATGCCAGCGAATTAAGCATTCGCTGCTGCAGACTTTATTGGTTTTTAAATCTATTTGTGGTTGATGGAACAACTCAAAGCCTTGGTTTTTTATAGCTTTTTCTAGATCAATGGCCAATTGTATGGAAGAGGGGCTGTTTTCGCTGTCTTTCATCGCATAAAAAGCCCACTTACTTTGACAGATTTCGGCATTATTTGCTGCAATTGAGGCATTGCTGATTAAGATCGAACTTGAGCTACCATGAGCAGGGAATTGGGCTAAGCCGACGTAAGCTGATAAGGGGAGTTTAAGGTTTTTAATGTAAAAAGCATCACTAGCCGCTTGTTGAATTGAGGTAATAAACAATTCTATATCTTGATCATTTTTAGCATTATCGATCACTAAAGCTAAGCTACAGTTTTCTAAGTAACAGATTTTCTCATATTGATCCGTGATATCAAGCACCGCATCATTAAACCTAAATAAAGAGGAAAGCTTATGGTTTAAGTCTTGAATAAAGCAGACACGTGTTGGTTCATCAATGTAAAGTTCGATACGTTGAAACTGTTCCGGTTTTATCACAATAACTGTAAAGTCTTGGCTATCTTCTTTCAACATCTGGCTGATTTTGTGTTCTAAGTTGGTCTGTCTAGGCAAATGATTACTTTGGTGGTAGGCAATCATTGTTAGCTTTTCTTGTTCGTTGCGACGAATACGTTCAGCGAGCGCAAATGCCATAAAGGTGACTTCAATCATAATGGCAAATAAGAATGCATGACCTGTTAAAAAGCTATATTCAAGCTGATTAAGTAGCACCATAGGTTGTATAACAGCACCAACTAATAAGGGGACCCAAGATAAGAAGTAAAAACGTGCCCAGGAAAAGTCACGCTTTAGACGGTTAAAAATTAAGAAAAGCGCAACGATATAAAATAAGGGCTGTAATGAGAAAAACAGCTTAGTTTGCGATAATTCATTGAGTGAAAGTGAATACAGCGTGAGTACGCCAACAATGACTGCAAATATCATTGAAGCTTTGTAAGCCCAATGCTTTAACTGATCATAGCGTAAAAAATAAATGGTAAATAACAGCAGAAATATAATCAGTAAGAAATCGATAAAAATTAAATAGTGATTGAGCCATTGCATTGTCTGAACAGAAAAAAGAAAGTAACCGTAACCTGTCAATGAAGAAAGTACGGTAAAAGCAGATATTAAGTAACCAATATATAATAAGTAAACTTTATCTCTGCCAGCAAAATACAATACTAGGTTATATATGGCAATAATGATCAATATACCGATAAATGCGCCATATATTATCTGTGATAACAGTAATCGTTGTTCGAAGTCTTTTGGGGTAAAAAGCTGTAAAGGGATATTTGGCGGCCCAGAGTTTTTAACTTTTATTAGGTATTCACTGTGACCGAACTGGTTGAGTTGTAATCTCGCATAAGGGTAAACATTTTGGCTTTTCTCAATGGGACTTGAGAGTTTTTGGTGAACTTTTTTAGGTGGATTTAAGGCACTAAGTTCATAAACGATAAAGGTGTCAAGCATACTGTGCTCGGCCATCAATATGAGTTGTTCGTTACCATTATCTTGAATAAAACTTTTTTGTGCGTTGGCCGTGATCGAATTTTTACCAATAGGGTAATGTAGAGAAAGTTTAATCCAATAACTTTGCTGAGCTAATGCATAAGGAATATTATTTAAATTACTGTCGGTAAATTTAGCATCATCTAATATATTATTAAGATCAGCATTATTAGATTCATCGATGTAATAACTGCTGTTAATAGTATAAGCGCTGTTTAGCTCGCTTATGTTTTTTTGGTCAATATCATAAATTAGGCAGGCAAAACTGACTAAGATGGCAAGCAAGATAACGGTAATTAACGCCGTGAAAAACTGTTTGCTTAATTGAAAAAATATCAAAAATAAATACTCATTTAAGTGAATAATAATGGCAGGGGATATTGTCCCTTATTCGTTAATTTTTAATGTTCACGTATTATAGTGTCGACAAACATTGTTTGTTGAACAAGGTATAGTTAAATTTCAGCCGACACTGATTGCATATTGCCTTGATTTTTATACGACTGAGGCCATATTGTACTAGTAGCCCAGAAAAACTGTCAAATACTTGTAAGATTATAGCTCTGAAAAATAATTAATATTACGCTATTAATAATGTAGCAGAAATATCGCCATTAAGTTATGTTTTTAGTTGTAATGAAAATTATTTTTAGTAAGTAATTCATAGTTTAGGGCATAAAATGCCACACATTAACAGAGACGATTAATAGTCTACAATTAATTTATGTAACGTTAGGTTAGTAAATAACAAGCTGTAGCAGAGACCAATATGATCAATATGGATTTTACCAAACGTGTTGTTATTGACACGGAACAACAACCCTGGCAAGCAAGCCCTTTACCTGGTGTGTGGCGTAAACCCTTAGCGCGTGAAAATAGTGAAAGTGGCCACGCAACCAGTGTGGTGAAATATGACGCGGGTGCAAGCTTTAGCGCTCACAATCATCCATTAGGTGAGGAAATATTTGTTCTTTCTGGCATTTTTTCTGATGAAACCGGAGATTTCCCCGCCGGTAGCTACTTCCGTAATCCGAAAGGGTTTGTGCATGCGCCATTTAGTGTTAACGGCTGTGAGCTACTGGTTAAATTACATCAAATGTCGCCGTTAGATAATCAACGTATATGCATAGATACCAATCAACAAAAATGGCAAGCCGGATATGGCAATTTAAAAGTAAAACCGTTGCATAACTTTGAAACTGAATCGGTTGCTTTAGTATTTTGGCCAGCTGGAGAAAAGTTTATATTACATAGCCATTTTAGTGGTGAAGAAATATATGTTATTAGCGGTGAATTAATCGATGAATTAGGCCGTTATCCAGCGGGAAGTTGGATCAGGAGTCCACATTTGAGCCAGCATCAGCCTTTTGTTGAAGAAGACACCTTGATTTGGGTTAAAACTGGCCATTTAACGGCCAGTTAAAATCTTTCTATACTTGAATTATATCAAACGCCATTTAATAATGATTACGTAGTCTATTATTTATCAAATTTTTAAAAGGAAAATAAGGATGTCTCTGTGACCAATAAAACTGATTTATCAACGGTGAAATCTATACTGTTCGTGTGCATGGGCAATATATGTAGATCACCAAGTGCAGAAGCGGTTTTTCGACAGAAAGCACAAGCGTTGTCATTAATAATAGACTCAGCAGGTACCGTTGGCTCACATGCTCGTGAAAAGCCTGATCATCGAGCGCAAAAAGCAGGCATCGCGCGTGGATATTCATTCGATAAAATTAAAGCGCGTAAAGTCACAGTAGAAGACTTTGACAAATTTGATATGATTTTAGCGATGGATGAACGCAATGTGAAAGACTTAATGAAGGTGGCGCCAGAATCTTTGCAATATAAGGTAGAGCTATTTTTAGATTATGCCGAAAACTTTGATGATACTGAAGTGCCTGACCCTTATTATGGTGGTGCTAAAGGATTTCAGTTTGTTTTAGATTTAGTTGAAGATGCAAGTGATGGTTTAATTAAACGTCTCGCTAGTAGTCATTAGCTTCGTAAACTGAGGTTATGAATTAGGGCTTAGCACTATAATTTATAAATAGGTATTAAATAAATGCCTTATAGCTGACCATTTTCCCTGCGTATAAAATAGATCACTTATTTATGAAATAATCTTTTTTAGTAATGTGAATACAATAGAAATAAAAAAGCCAATTGCGCTCTGCAATTGGCTTTTGTTTTTAAGCTCTTCAAGTACTTATATTGAAGAGTAGCGAGACAACTTAAACAAGTGTTGGTTTAGTTGGTCCTGCTGAAGTACGACTAGTTACATTTGCAACCAAGGCTGTTTTACCAGACGTGGCATGTAATGTTCTATGCTCAGCTGCTACGAAATCACGAGGAATAGCGCCATTGCTCACAATGGTTTCCGGCTTGGTCATTGGTGCCGATGCTTTACCTGATGTTTTATTTGCTGCAGCTCTAACTTTACGTTTAATATTTTTAACTTTAGCACGTACTTTTTTCGGTTTTTCATCAACGGTTGCTGGTTTTTCTGCAACTGTTTCTGAAACAGCTTCTACATTGGCTGGTATTTCTTCGATAGCCGGTGCTGCTACTTTAGCTGTTTCTACTGAAGGTGTTGGTGCTGTAGTTACAGGTTGCTCGGTTGAAACTTGTGCTTCTACTTGAGTTTCAACTTGTGCTTCAACATTCTCTGCTGCTTCAGGTGCTTCTGATTGTTGGCTAACTACATTTTCTGCATTATCAACTTTCACTGCGACTTCATTTGCAACCGGTGCTGTAACTTCTTCAACTGAAGGTTTTTCTGCTTCAACTGTTGATGATACTGCTTCACTTGTTGCTGTTTCAGTTACTTGGCTATTAACTTCTTCAGTAGCTGTATTAACGGATGGTTGAGGCTCATCAAATGGTAAGTTTTGTTGAACTTCATTCTCAGGGTTGTTAATGACTTCAGTTAATGCGTCAGCTTGAACTTTTTGCACGTCTTCAACAGTCGGCGTTGGCTCAGTAACTTCATTAGCTGTATTCGCTTGATTTAAAGCGTTATCAGTTGACGTTGTACTTTGCTCTGGGTAACGAGCTGTTACAGGATCTTCAGTCACTTCACTTTTAACTTCGCTTGCTTCAGCATTCTGTCTACGACGTTGGCCGTGAGCACGCATATGGCGAGGAGAACGACGGCTTCTTGGGCGTTGTTCATCTTTCGCTGTGTTAGCTGTAGGTTCAACCGTAGCGTTATCAATAGTTGTGTTATCAACATGACTCATTGTCTCTACTGGCGCTGTGTTTTCAACCTGACTTGTTTTAACTTGGCTAGTCTCTACAACATTATTCTCAGGTAAAACGGCTTGAGCTTCAATATTTTCAACTTTGTTAGTTTCAACTTTTTTAGTTTCAGCATGCGTATTGTTTTTAACATCACTGTTAACGCGTACCTTTTTACGGTTATTACGACGTTGACGACGCTCAGCTACTTTTTCTTCTTTAGGCTTATGCACTCGTTCTTTTTGAGGCTTAGCTGTTGCAGTTGCAGGCGAAGCAGTAGTTTGCTTATTCGCATTTTCATCTGCAGTAGCAGCTTGTGGCTTACGCTTGTCATTACGGTTCTCGTTACGTGAGTCATTACGACCTTCGTTACGTGTGTCGTTACGATTATTACGACGTTGACCTTGACGGCCTCTTTGAGGACGACGTTCACCATTTCTAGTATTGCTTTCTTGTGGCTTAACAGGCGCTGGTTTAACTTCTACTTTTTCTTCTGTAGCAAAAAGTGACTTAACCCAAGCTACAACACCCGTGATTAAGCTTTTTTCTTCCGGTTTTGCTTCAACAACAGGCACAGGCTCTTGCTTTTTAGGTGCTTGTTTAGGTGAAGACATACCTTGTAGTAAAGGTTCATCACGCTTATTAACTTCTTTATCAAATTTAGGCATGACAGCTTCTTCAGGCACTGCTTGCTTAATAGCCATGTCGTAGCTGGCTTCTTCGATACCTTCGTCTTTTCTTACTCGGATAACTTCATATTGCGGCGTTACCATATTCGGATTAGGAATGATGAGAATGTTAACGTTGTGGTGCTTTTCAATATGAAATACAGAGCGACGTTTTTCGTTTAATAAATACGTAGCAACAGGTACGGGCACTTGCGCTTGTACTTGCTGTGTATTGTCTTTAATGGCTTCTTCTTCCATTAAACGTAAAACCGATAATGCTAATGACTCAACGCCACGAACATGACCTGTACCACTACAACGTGGACAAACGCCTTGGCTAGTTTCACCAATAGAAGGACGTAAACGTTGACGTGACATTTCAAGTAGACCAAAACGAGAAATTCGACCTAGTTGAATACGCGCTCTGTCTTGTTTGACCGCATCACGCATTCTGTTTTCAACTTCACGTTGATGGCGAACAGGGGTCATATCGATGAAATCGATAACCACTAAACCACCTAAATCGCGTAAGCGTAATTGACGAGCAATTTCTTCAGCGGCTTCTAAGTTGGTATTAAATGCTGTTTCTTCGATGTCTCCGCCTTTTGTTGCACGGGCAGAGTTAATGTCGATTGATGTTAGTGCTTCTGTAGGGTCAATAACAATTGAACCACCTGAAGGTAAGCGTACTTCACGTTGAAATGCTGTTTCTATTTGCGTTTCAATTTGATAATGCGTGAACAAAGGTACGTCGTTACTATATAGTTTAACTTTACTTAAAAAGTCAGGACGCACGATTTCAATGTGTTTTTTAACGCTTTCAAATATTTTAGGACGATCAATCAACACTTCGCCGATGTCACGACGTAAATAGTCACGAATAGCACGTAAAATAACGTTGGTTTCTTGATGAATTAAAAATGGAGCAGGGCGACTAGCAGCGGCTTCTGAAATGGCGTTCCAATGATGTGTTAAAACATTTAAATCCCACTCAAGCTCTTCATATTCTTTACCAACACCAGCGGTACGAACAATTAAGCCCATGCCTTTAGGCAGTGTAAGTTTGCTAAGTGATGTTTTAAGATCGGTGCGCTCGTCACCTTCGATGCGACGTGAAATACCGCCGGCACGTGGGTTGTTTGGCATAAGAACTAAGTAGCTGCCAGCAAGACTGATAAAAGTAGTTAACGCTGCGCCTTTTTGGCCACGCTCTTCTTTATCAATTTGCACGATAACTTCTTGACCTTCACGCAGTACTTCTTTGATATTAGGACGGCCTTGGAAGCTGTAACCTTTAGGGAAGTATTCGCGAGCGATTTCTTTCATCGGTAAGAAACCGTGACGGTCAGCACCGTAATCAACAAACGCCGCTTCTAACGACGGTTCAATACGGGTGATTTTAGCTTTATATATATTTGATTTTTTTTGTTCGTGACCAGGACTTTCGATATCTAAATCATAAAGTTGTTGACCATCTACAAGTGCTACACGCAATTCTTCTGATTGTGTAGCATTAATTAACATACGTTTCATAGTTTGTGTGACTCATTTTAGTCACAACACACCATTGCTTAGAACACAAAGTAATCTATCGCTATGGTAACAGCAACTTGTCAGCCTCACGGGTGTCAATCTTACTACGCCATATTACGCAGCAAGCTGTTAAAAATTCTGATTGTCTTTATAACTGAGGTGTTGAACACCACAGTAAAATTGATTCTTTATGTGCCCAGCCTGTGTGCTGTGCGCAACAGAAAAAAAAGTGCATCGTTAATGTTAGTTCGATAATTCTATCGTGTTTTTCTAATGTTTTAACGATTGGAAATGTGACTTATTCTTTCTGTTTAATTACATAATCGCTTTATTGCGCGGGACAATATGTTTATGTGGTTGTTTTTGACAAGTTACACGCGTCAAATTCACAATAGGCCTTACTTTTAGTATCTCGATAATGATGTTTGATAAAATTATCTAATACTAACGTGGCCGCATATTTGCCTCTTACGTCTCGCTTAAAGCATCCTTTTTACTTGTTACGGCTGAAATGCAGCGGTAACCATCCTATTATCACACTTTATTTATCGATAAGGCAATAAAATCCTCGTTTTAATTGCCTGTTATTTTAAAAAAATATGTTAAACTGCGGGCAATTATGGTTCCTAGTAAAACAGATATGACAGATAGCCCAAGACCTCAAGTAAGATTTATTACCGTAGACAGTGAAGATGCGGGTCAACGTATTGATAATTTTTTAGTGAAAACACTCAAAGGTGTACCAAAAAGTATGCTGTATCGTCTTTTACGAAAAGGCGAAATTCGGGTCAATAAAAAACGCACAAAACCTGAATACAAGCTAGTTGACGAAGATATTATTCGCGTGGCGCCTATTCGTGTTTCTGAAAACACTAATACGGTGTCTACACAATTAAATGTAGTGGCGAATTTAGAGAAGCAAATATTATTTGAAGATGACCGCTTAATTGTTATTAATAAACCGTCTGGCATGGCTGTGCATGGTGGTAGTGGTTTAAGTTTTGGTTTGATTGAAGCATTGCGAGCTTTGCGACCAGATGCGCGAATGCTGGAACTTGTACATCGACTAGACCGAGATACTTCTGGTTGTTTAGTGGTAGCAAAAAAACGTTCTGCATTACGTCATTTACACGAGCAGCTAAGAAATAAAACCGTACAGAAATTTTACCATGCTTTAGTTAAAGGTCGTTGGTCGACTAAATTAACGCGTGTTGCAGAAGGTTTGAAGAAAAACGATTTAAAATCAGGCGAACGGGTTGTGGTCGTTGACAATATCAACGGTAAAGAGTCGGAAACGCGCTTTAAAGTTATTCAGCATTATAAAAACGCCACACTCGTTAGAGCTTTCCCTGTTACTGGACGTACACATCAAATTCGTGTGCATTGTCAAACCAAGGGGCATTCAATTGCCTGTGACGCAAAATATGGTCATGAAGATTTTGACCTAGAAATGAAAACCTTGGGATTAAAACGTTTGTTTTTACATGCGGCTAGTATTGAATTTATTCATCCGTTAAGTAATGAGCCAATTAAAATTGAAGCACCTTTAGAGCCTTCGCTAGAAAAACTGTTAAAGAAATTGACTAAAGCGGATGTGCATTAGACAAAACCGGTATTAGCTTTGTAAACAGTATTAACAGTTTAAGCAATAAACGTAAAAACTAAAAAGGCACAGTTGTTGGATGATCGGATCATCCATTTACTGTGCCTTATTTTTTCTAGTATCCCACCGTGCTGATGAAAAATCTGCTGACTTACATTGAACTGGCTTTTTGATGTACTACGTCATAAACTGACCCAAAGGATTGTTTAACATTCAGATCCAAATCCATATGGAGTTTTCTTGCTATATCACTCGTTGAGATAACGCCTCGTATATGATGACTCTCTCTATCCAGTACTAAGCAGTGACGAAGCTGATAGTTCTCTAAAGTTGATACAACATCACCAACGGAGGCGCGTAACAATTCACTATAATCAAACGCATGAAAGTCTGCCTTTGGGATCATCAAATCTTTAACTAATATGTCTTCGCGCGCAATACCTTTAGAGAGTTTTGCGACAATGTGCTGTTCTGATAATTCGTTTGTACTGATAATACCAATAAAATCATCGTTTTCAGCAACCACTATATTCATTCTAACGTGGGTTTTTAGCATTAATTGTAATGCCGTTACGGCCATCGTATCGCCATCAATCATCAGCGCTTTATGGACTTTAAAATCAGTGAATATTTCTACTGCTGGTGATGCTAAGTTAATTTCTTCAAATTGCTCTGGTGTTATAATGTTGTCTGTTGCTTCTAAATTAACTAAATGTAATTTTTTCATATTTACCTCAAAATTTCTTTCAGCATAGGTCGAACAAGTTTTTTACGACGGATATATGCTCTCGCCAAATTCAGTATTTTTTCGAATGATATTTTGGTTTTTATCATTTTAAATCGAACTTTCTCAATTTCGTCATTACTGACCATTTTTAAACTGATCATAGCTAACACTGTATACACAGATGTTGAAAAATGAATTGAGCATCTTTACTGAATTAAAATGTCGGCTATTTGTACTTTTTATTAAAAAAGTTTGACGATATACGAATACGCTGGGTATTTATTAATATCCTGACACTTAATTTAAACAAGTTTTAAATGTACAAAAAACCTTATTTTCATGTGATTTGGTTGATTAAGAAGTAAATGGTGGGGCTCTAGAGTGAAAGTTATTAAAGTAGGGTTCTATAATGTCAGGGTTGCGGTAACCAATACTAATGTAGGTATAAGAACGAAGATAATTTGCTGTGTGGGTTAATAGTGCAGGATTATCAGAATCTACATCTTCTGTAGTCTCAAGTTCAACAATGTTTGCTTCGTTAAAACTTAAATCACTTAACGTTACAACTGCTATTTCATTTACTGAAACAGTGGTAAGTAAAACAGTTAATATGAAAAAGAGTTTAAACATCAGCAGCTACGTTTTAAATTAATATTATTTGGCATCATACTTAATATTATGGAGTGGAATAATTTGAATTCAAGTTTAAAGGGATAAATAAAACGATGAAGTTTTATTTATCCCTTTAGTAACTAAAGTAACTAAAGTAACTTAAGTAAATTAGGTCAGTTTATTTTATCTGCTAAAAAACCAGAGTAATTCTTATCCAGAGTACTTCTTATATAGTAGACGTCAATTTAATAACAGCTAATTTAACGCTGTTTAGCCTGCTCAGCTAAAACGTCAACACCATGTTGCTTTAATAACTCAACCAGCTTTATCAGCGGTAAACCGATTAAACTGTTTGGGTCTTCACCTTCAAGTTTTTTAAATAAACAAATACCTAGTCCTTCACTTTTGAAGCTACCAGCACAATTATAAGGTTGCTCTGCGTGTAGGTAGTTTTCAATGTCGCTGAGTGAAAGCTCATTAAAATGAACCAAAAAGGGCTCTATTAAAGACGTTGTAAAGTCTAAACCGCTATCGTAGACACAAAGCCCGGTATAAAAGGCGACAGTTTTATTACTAAATTTTTCTAGTTGCTTAACTGCATTTTCAAAATTATGCGGTTTTCCTAGAATTTCTCCGTCGCACATCGCTACTTGATCTGAGCCTATGATTAAGGCATCAGGAAATTCGTTAGCAACGGCCTTCGCCTTTTCAACGGCTAAACGTTGCACCAATGCGACAGGCGATTCGTTTTCAAACGCGGTTTCATCTATATTAGGTTTAGCGCAAGCAAAGGGAATGTTAAGTTTTGCTAAAATTTCTTTACGAAAAGGGGAGGTGGAGCCTAAAACAAGTTTTTTCATTAATATCACTCAAAATATAAACAGATTATTGTTAATATATGGCCTATCTTGAGTTTTTAAACAAATTAAGCTATTTTTCTTTTGACACAAGCCGGTAGGCACTTTATTATGCGCGCCTTATGAAGAATCTTAAACTCCCGATAACGATAGACCCATCCAGAAGCGCACAGCGAAAGTTAGTGTGTGAAGGATACTTTGAAGTATCTGGGATGAATAGATTGCTTGCTGTGTGTGATGCACAAGGTGAGCAAGTACAAGTAAATGCTAATTTTAGTGTGGATGAAGTTGGTTTGGTAGTAATATCAGGCAACTCATCGGCAACGGTTACATTAACTTGTCAGCGATGTACTGAAGAGTTTGACTCGGTATTAGAAGTAGATTTTACTTTTAGTCCGGTGAAAGACGCTGAAGCCGCAGCAGAGTTGCCGTCATATTATGACGCAATTGAATTAGATGAAAATGGTGAAGTTAACTTGCGAGAGTTGGTGGAGGATGAGTTTTTACTCGAGATTCCATTAATTCCAAGGCATCCAATCAAAGATTGTCAGGCTCCGTCTGATAGTACTTGGGGGGAATTGCCTGAAGAGCTAGAAAAACCAAATCCATTTGATATATTAAAGAAAATTAAATAGTTAAATTTAGCTAATAACCGATTTTAGGAGTAGGCAATGGCAGTTCAAAAGAGCAAAAAGTCTCGTTCAAGACGTGGCATGCGCCGTTCACATGACGCAATAACGACAACGCATTTATCAACAGATCCAGTATCTGGTGAAACTCACCGTCGTCACCATGTAACAGCTGATGGCTTTTACAAAGGTGTTAAAGTAATCAATAAGTAATCTGTAACGATTACCTTGATTAATCTAACCATAGCGTTAGATGTTATGGGGGGCGACCAAGGCCCCCACGTAACACTTCCTGCGGCAATGCTCGCAATAGAAAACTTCCCCAATCTTCACTTATTACTGTGCGGTGACGAATCTGTCATAGTTGAAGAACTGACAAAAAATAAATTTTATCCACATCCAAGAATAACCCTATTCCCGACAACTCAAGTTGTTGAAATGGATGACAAACCTATTTTTGCCCTGCGTAATAAAAAACAATCTTCAATGCGCAAAACCTTAGATTTAGTTCATGACGGCCAAGCACAAGCTTGTGTTAGTGCGGGAAATACTGGCGCGCTTTTTTCAATGGCGCATTTCGTTTTAAAAACATTACCTGGTGTAGAACGCCCCGCGTTAATCTCTGCATTGCCGAGTAATAAGCCTGATCAACATGTGTTTATGTTGGACTTAGGCGCGAATGTTTTTTGTGATTCTAGTGTTTTATACCAATTTGCGATTATGGGCTCTGTCATGGCGAAAGAGGTAGACGGCATTGAAAACCCGAAAGTCGCTTTATTGAACATGGGTGAGGAAGACAACAAAGGCAGTGATCATATTAAACAAGCTGCCAGCTATTTACAGGCCAATGATGATATAAACTATATTGGTTTTATAGAAGGTAATGATATTTTTACTAATAAAGCCGATGTGATTGTTTGTGATGGCTTTGTCGGTAATGTTGCCTTGAAAACTTGTGAAGGTGTGGCAAGAATGGTCTATACCCAACTGCAAGAAATCATTAAAAAACACTTTTTAGCGAAAATTATGGGCAAATTGTTGTCTCGGACCTTAAAAAAACTGTTTAAACCCATGAACCCCGACCAGTATAACGGCGCAAGTTTGATAGGATTGCGCGGTATTGTGGTGAAAAGTCATGGTAATGCCAATATAACAGCTTTTTATACGGCTATTATTGAAGCGATTACTGAAGTTGAACGGCAAGTACCAACAAAAATTAAAGATAAGCTTGAACATAGCTTGTGCCATAAGTAATGTTGATGGTGCAGTGTTATACCTAAAATAGGTAGATTAAAGCTTAATAAATTACAGCGGCGCAGATCAGAACAAGATTTACGCGGTTACAGTGGTAAATTAAATATAATTAGGTCAAATAATGCAAAATAATTTAGCGTTTGTCTTTCCCGGTCAAGGTTCACAATCTTTAGCTATGTTAGCTGACTTTGCTGAACATGAAGTGGTACAAAGTACTTTTTCTGAAGCATCTGAAGCACTAGGTTACAATTTATGGCAACTGGTTCAACAAGGGCCGGTTGAAAAATTAAACCAAACAAACTTTACTCAACCTGCGCTATTAACAGCAAGTGTTGCTATTTGGCGTGTATGGCATGCTAGTTCATCAGCAACCCCTAAACTTTTAGCGGGTCATAGTTTAGGTGAATATTCTGCGTTAGTTTGCGCAGGCGTGTTATCTTTAGCTGATGCGGTTAAGTTAGTTGAAAAGCGCGGTGAGTTTATGCAAGCGTCTGTGCCTGAAGGTGTTGGTGCTATGGCTGCCATTATTGGCCTAGATGATAAAATTATTATTGATGCTTGCGCAAAAGCAGCTAATAATGAGGTTGTTTCAGCGGTTAATTTTAATTCTCCTGGCCAAGTGGTTATTGCTGGTCATAAAGCTGCGGTTGAACGCGCTGGAGTGTTATGTAAAGAAGCGGGCGCTAAGCGTGTACTTCCATTACCTGTAAGCGTGCCATCACATTGCGCATTAATGAAAGACGCCGCAGATAAGCTAGCTGAAGAATTTAACAATGTTACTTTTAATGAGCCAACAATCCCAGTGGTTAATAATGTTGATGTTGCAACAGAAAGCTCAGTTGAAGCCATTAAATTAGCACTCATTAAACAATTATATAGTCCCGTTCGTTGGACGGAAACTATTCAGTATTTAGCTCAGCAGGGTATTGAAGTTGCAATTGAAGCAGGCCCAGGTAAAGTGTTACAAGGCTTGCTAAAACGCATTGATAAAGCCATTGTATGTCAATCAGTTAATGACAGTGCGTCGTTAGCTAAAGCATTAGAATCAGTAGAGTAAAATTATATGTTTTCATTCGAAGGTAAAGTCATTTTAGTGACAGGCGCAAGTCGTGGTATTGGTAAAGCTATTGCAACACAACTTAAAGCGATGGGCGGTAATGTTATTGGTACGGCAACATCTGAGCACGGTGCAGCTAATATCAGCGAGTATTTAGGTGAAGGGCAAGGCTTAGTATTAAATGTTACTGATGATGCCTCAATTAGCGCTATGTTTGATTTAATTAAAGAAAAACATGGCGCGGTTGATATTTTAGTTAATAATGCAGGTATTACGCGTGATAATTTGATGATGCGTATGAAAGATGATGAATGGAATGATATTATTAATACAAACCTAACGTCAGTCTTCAAAATCAGTAAAGCGGTATTGCGCGCGATGATGAAGAAACGTAATGGTCGTATTATCAATATTGGTTCAGTTGTTGGTACAATGGGTAACGCGGGTCAGGTAAACTATGCAACAGCGAAAGCTGGTTTAATTGGTTTTACTAAGTCTTTAGCTCGAGAAGTTGCTTCTCGTGGCATTACTGTTAACACAGTATCGCCAGGTTTTATTGATACTGATATGACACAAACATTGACTGACGAGCAAAAAGAAGGCATTTTTGCACAAGTACCGGCAAATCGTTTAGGTAAGCCGGAAGAAATTGCTAACGCTGTTGCTTTCTTAGCATCTGATTCAGCAGCGTATATTACGGGTGAAACATTGCACGTAAATGGCGGCATGTACATGGTTTAACATAAGCTCCTTTTTTGGTTACTTTATGTTAAATTCGAATAAATTATACACAGTCAACAGGTTAGACCAGCAAAAAAGTAAAATTAGAAGCTTGCATGGTTGGCTTTTGACGAATAAACTACACACAATTTTGAAAAATTGTATTTTCTAGTAAAGGAAGAAAAATGAGTACTATCGAAGAACGCGTTAAAAAAATTACTATTGAGCAACTTGGTGTAAGCGAAGACGAAGTTAAAGTTGAAGCTTCATTTGTTGATGACTTAGGTGCAGATTCTTTAGACACTGTTGAATTAGTAATGGCGTTAGAAGAAGAATTTGATACTGAAATTCCTGATGAAGAAGCTGAAAAAATTACAACAGTTCAAGCAGCAATCGATTACGTTACTGCTAACCAGTAATAACAAACGAATGTGATTAATTTCAGGCGGTTTAATTACCGCCTGATTTGTTTTTATCGTTTGAAAAATATTACAACCCATTTCAAAAATCAGACACACTGTTTTTGAATCAGTTAATTATATTACCGACTAATATCAAGTTGATTAATTATCTGCACATTTTTAATGATTAAAATAAAAAACTACGGCGTTATTAATTTTATTAGTAGAATAACTACTGACTAGATTTATGCTTTGTATTTATTCATTTTTCTCATAAAAAAGTAAAACACTTAATTAGTCTAATTGGTACCATATTCAACTCTATCGGAGGCAGCACATCTTATGAGACGCGTTGTAGTTACCGGTCTTGGCATGCTTAGCCCATTAGGCAACAGCCCTGAATCAACCTGGCAAAACCTACTACTTGGTAAAAGTGGTATTTCTAACATTACGCATTTCGATACTGCAGAGTATCCAACGCGGTTTGCTGGCTTAGTTAAAGATTTTGATGCACAAGACTATATGGCTAGAAAAGAAGCCAAAAAAATGGATTTATTTATTCAATATGGCGTTGCTGCTGGTGTGCAAGCTATCAAGGACTCTGGTATAGAGATCAATGAAGAGAATGCTCAGCGAATCGGTGTTGCTGTGGGTTCTGGCATTGGTGGTTTAGGCCTTATTGAAGATAATCATATTAAACTGTTAAAAAATGGACCGCGTAAGTTGTCACCATTTTTTGTCCCTTCTACTATCATCAATATGATTTCTGGTCACTTATCGATAATGTTTGGCATGAAAGGGCCCAATATTTCAATCGTTACCGCTTGTACCAGTGGTGTACACAATATTGGTCATGCGGCCCGTATGATTGCTTATGGTGACGCTGACGCTATGGTTGCTGGTGGAGCAGAGAAAGCTTCAACTACCATGGGCATGGGTGGCTTTGGTGCTGCGCGTGCTATGTCTACGCGCAATGATGCCCCTGAACAAGCTTCACGCCCGTGGGATAAAGACCGTGATGGTTTTGTGCTAGGCGATGGCGCGGGTGTACTTGTACTTGAAGAGTATGAACATGCAAAAGCACGTGGCGCTAAAATTTACGCAGAACTCGCAGGTTTTGGTATGAGTGGCGATGCTTATCATATGACATCACCCCCTGCCGATGGCGCTGGTGCTGCGTTAGCGATGCAAAATGCGATTAACGATGCAAAAGTTGATATCGCCGATATTGGTTATATTAATGCCCACGGCACATCGACACCAGCAGGTGACATTGCTGAAACCAATGCGGTTAAATCAGTATTTGGCAATTTAGCCTATGATGTAATGGTTGGGTCAACAAAATCAATGACCGGTCATTTATTAGGTGCTGCGGGCGCTGTTGAAGCTATTTTTAGTATTCAAGCCTTGGTTAATGGTGCTGTGCCGCCGACGATTAATTTAGATAACCCGGATGAAGGCTGTGATTTGGATTATGTAGCCCATACCGCACGAGATGCAAATTTAGATTACGTGCTGTGTAATTCATTTGGTTTTGGCGGTACTAACGGTTCACTAATCTTTAAAAAAGTTTAATTCGTTAGCTAACGTTCGACAACTTTATTAAATTTAATGTTCTGTAAATGTTAATACAGCTTGAATTCATATGCTTAAGCCTGAATACTGAGTGTTCAGGCTTTTTTTATGGCAATGATGACAAGTATGGCGTTAAGTTTTGTAGATGGACAAGTAGCTGATTCGATTTCAATTGATGATCGTGGATTAGCCTATGGCGATGGTTGTTTTACCACAGCATTAGTGATTAATGGCGAAGTGGCTATGTTGGCGCAGCACCTTAACCGCTTGGTGCAGCAAAGCCAGCAGCTTGGCTTACCTAGTTTTGATTTATCTGCATTAAAAGAAACCATAGCGCACATCAGCGCCGATATTAATATTGGCATTGTAAAAGTTATTATTACTTGCGGTAGTGGTGGAAGAGGTTATTCTCGTATTGGTGCTGAACAAGCAAAAGTGATTGTTTCAGTCCATGATTATCCAACACACTACCCTCAATGGCAAAAACACGGTATATCTGTTGGTATTAGCGATCAAAAGCTTGGTATTAATCCGATGCTTGCGGGTTTAAAGCATTTAAATCGTTTAGAGCAAGTAATGTTAAGAGCAGAGCTCGATAAACGCCCTGAAGATGATCTGCTTGCGACTGATGTTAATGGCCATGTGATTGAATGTTGTAGCGCTAATGTATTTTGGTTAGCAGCAGGGCAATGGCAAACACCTAAATTAACTACTGCCGGTGTCGCGGGTTTAATGCGTGAAAAAATATTATTAAATCATGCCGACATTACCCCAGGTAATTATCAACTTAAAGCATTGAATAATATTGAGGCAATGTTTATAACTAACGCTATTTTAGGTATAGTGCCTGTTAAGGTTTTTAACGGTCAAAAATTAGATATTTCACTGGTTACCCGCATGCAAAACCAGCACATAAATACTAAAAGTTAACATAAAAAGATGAAAAAACAATTTCTCAGCTTACCCGTGTTGGTTAAACGAACAATATATACTTTAGCAGCCGCTGTGTTTCTCAGTACATTGGCCGTTATTATTGTGATGTTAATGTCACAAATGAAAGTGCAGCAACCATTAACCATCAAGCAAACCGAGTTTATCACCATAAAACCAGGCACCTCATTTAATGCCTTCACAAAACAACTGGTTAATAAAGGCTGGATGGACAATAGTTTTTGGTTACGTAGCTATGCTAGATTCAATGCTGAACATAGCAAAATAAAATCTGGTACATATCAAATAAAGATGAACACCCGCACGATAGAGCTACTTAATCTGGTGGTATCAGGTAAAGAGCATCAGTTTTCTATTACTTTTATTGAAGGTAGTACATTCAAGGAAGTTTTAGCGCAGTTAGCAGAGCACCAACATATTACTCATCAACTTGCTAATCTATCGGTCGCAGAGGTAGCGAAAAAATTATCAATTGAGCAAGATAATCCCGAGGGATGGCTGTTTCCAGATACCTATGCTTTTACCCAAAATACGGCTGATTTCAGCATTATTAAGCGTGCACATGAAAAAATGCAAAAGTTGCTTGAAGAGCAGTGGGATAATAGAGCAGAAAATTTACCCTATAAATCACCATATCAAGCGCTGATCATGGCGTCAATTATTGAAAAAGAAAGTGGTAAACACGCTGAACATCCGCGTATCTCATCTGTGTTTGTTAACCGTTTGAATAAAAGAATGCGTTTGCAAACCGATCCTACGGTAATTTATGGTTTAGGAGATCGTTACCAAGGTGATATTACCTATGCACATTTACGTGAGAAAACGGCTTATAATACCTACAAAATAAATGGCTTGCCGCCTACGCCTATCGCTTTACCGGGTGCTCAAGCATTACAAGCGGCTTTACATCCAGAGTCGAGCAATTACCTATATTTTGTAAGTAATGGCGCCGGAGAGCATATATTTTCGACGAATTTAGGCGATCATAACCGTGCAGTAACAAAGTATCAGCGTAGATAACACTCACATTTGATCTTTAACTCGTTAATTCAGCGCTTTTAGCGAGGCATGTTTTTTTTGGGAGGGAATATACAGACTAATCTTCTATTGAAAAGCCATTCATTGCATCATTTATTTTCATACTATTAAGCTTAATACCGTCATAACAAATTTCGTCATAACACATGTTGATATGGCGTAAGCTGAAAACCACAAACCACAAAAATGTTAATTGTGTGCCAAGGATAAACTCTGCTTATTGCTAATTTTTGCCTCTTGAGCAAACCATGTTATGAGTTGTGTGAAACAGGTGGTAGCGGCATCTATTACTGCTTGTTGTTCACAGTTACCTTGCTTGACAAGTGCGTCTAGATTAAGCTTCCAGTGATTAATATCAATAGTGTTTTGACTGACATTAGCATAATAATTAAAACCATAATGCTCAGCCAATGGTGACTTTTGTAATTTTCTAAGAATAAAACGTGCGCCAAGTTGAGCGCCGGTTAACACATAGCTATAACCTAAATATTCATCGACAGAGCTAATGATCGGTTTTGGCACTGCAATGGTTGCGTTAAATTGATAGCTAAAGCTGTCAGTTTCTGTGCTCAAGGCGGATAATTGGTTGTCTATAATTGAAAAGGCTGGGGGAGTTAAAAGCTTTACTGCAGCATCTAAAGTGGGCTGCCAAGCATTAAAACACTGGTAGAAATACAGCATAGCGGCTTCATATTGCTCAGCACTTAGCGACGCAGACATTAAATTTCTGAGTACAGGCAGTTTATCCAGCTCACGGTGATATGGGCTTGTCGCTTGTTTTAATTGTTCACTTAGTGGTAATAGCATGGCTGATATAAGTCTCTATAAATTGTTCACTAGGCATAGGTTTGGAGAAAAAGAAACCTTGGCAAGTATCACACTCTAGGCCCTTTAATATATTAAATTCTACGTTGGTTTCAACGCCTTCTGCGACGACTTCAAGCTTAAGTTTTTTACACAATTCGATAATACTTTCGACCATAGTAAACAGGCTATTGTCTTGGGTCATATTAGAGATAAAAGATTTATCAATTTTTATTTCATCAATCGGCAGTTTCCATAAATAATTAAGTGAAGAGTAGCCGGTGCCAAAGTCATCTAACGAAATAGAAAAGCCTTTATCTCGAAGGGCTTGTAGGTTTTCTATCGCTAAATCGTGGTTTTTCATGAAAATAGACTCAGTGATTTCTAGTCTAATATTATGTGGTTTTATGCTTGGGAAAGCGGCAAAGACATAAAGTATATCTTGTTGAAACTGTGGGTCTAATAACAGGCTTGGACTGATATTAATCGACAGCGTTTCAAAAGAGGCCATTAAGTCAAATAGCTGCCATTTCGAAAAGTCTTGGCAGGCTTTTTTAATGATTTTTAACGTTAGCGGTTTGATTAAATTATTCGCTTCCGCAATCTGAATAAAAACTTCGGGGCTGATATAACCAAATTTAGGATGATTCCAACGGGCTAATACTTCCGCTCCCGTGATATTTTTATTGTAATCACATTGCGCTTGAAAATGTACTTCCATTTCCCCATTGGCGATATGTTTACGCAAGTCTATGGTCAATATGGCCTTTTTATTAAAAGCATCTTGATCGCTGCTATCAAAAATATGGTAACAATTTTTTCCTTTGTGCTTCGCAGAAAACATCGCAATATCAGCGCGTTTAAGCATTTCGTTAAAATCAATATCATGCACATCGCTGGTGAGCACTCCAACACTGGGCGTGATAACATAAGTGTGTTCATGATCGAAAATTGGTTCGCCAATGCGCTTAACCACTTTCTCTGCTAAATATGTCAACTCTTGTTCTTTATCATGTGTGAACACGATAACGAATTCATCGCCACCGAGTCTAACTACTAAATCGTCAGGTCGAGAGCAACCTTTTAAGCGTTTAGCCA
Source organism: Colwellia sp. PAMC 21821 (assembly GCF_002077175.1). Classification (NCBI taxonomy): domain Bacteria; kingdom Pseudomonadati; phylum Pseudomonadota; class Gammaproteobacteria; order Alteromonadales; family Colwelliaceae; genus Colwellia; species Colwellia sp. PAMC 21821. The sequence goes on along the minus strand of NZ_CP014943.1, from coordinate 4,598,173 downwards.
CGTTGATCAGAATACGATCGCCAGTTTCATGGCCCATAAAATCGTTAACATCTTTAAAGTTATCTAAATTAATAAACAGCAGTGATATGTATTTGAATGAATTAATCGGGCTGAGGTTTTCAATATAACATTTTAAGTAAGTGCGGTTTGCTAGATCAGTTAGGCAGTCATAGTGGGCGTTTTTCTCTAATTTATTTTTCAGTAATTCATTACTTTTTACACTGGTGTAATCTTTACAATTTGTAAAAAAATACTCTAATATTTTTGTGTCTTTTTCGGTCCAATAATCACATTGGCCTTTTACTTTTTCTCGCCAAAAGGCAAACGAGCTACGAGGTTCTAGATGACGTTGGTTGTTTTTAACTACGATATCAACCGTTTTGGGAGCACCGCCCCATATAATAGTTTTGACGACTTCTTTACGACCAATAAACACATAAAAATCAGCTGGAATTTTTGAACGCATAACATAAATACCGACCATATTTTCAAGCCCAGGTATTTTCTTATGCTCGCTGTGAAGCTCAAAAGATTGATATTCAGTGCCACTTTGTCCATCAAATAATGCGGTTATGGCATCAATACTTCTGCGTTCTAAAACTATAAATTCGTCGTGTTGCAAGGTGTAGCAATTATCTCCGTAGATAACACCGAGATAGTCATAATCAGCGAGTTGATTTATGGCTCTTAAAGAATTTTCAAATAAACTCTGTGATACAGGCACCATTTTAGCATTGTGGAAAGTGTTTTCTATACATGCCTTCACCGTCATTAAATGAGTGATTTGATTCATTTTTATAGAGGGCATTAAATACGTAGAGATAATCTCGCTAAACAATTCACAGGTGATTTTAAGCTGAGCAACGATGTGATTAGGTGGCGTTTTAGGCTCATTATGATGAAAAGAAACTAAGCCCCATAATTTATTATCCACTAAAATAGAGAGAGAGATAGTCGCTTTTACGCCCATATTCTTGAGATAAATTCTATGCATATCAGAGATGTTACGCAGTAAAGAGTAGCTTTGATCTAAGTATTGTTCGTTTGGCAATTTAGCCGGTATTAGCGATGAAGGGGCGGCATCGATATTGGCAAACACTCGAACTTTGTTCAGTGTATATAAAGCTCTAGCTTGTTTTGGAATGTCTTCAGCTGGAAAGCGCATATGTATATATTTTTGCTTTTCTCGCACTGAAACAGCTTCGGATACTATTTCACCTGACCAGTCGGGTAAAAATCGATAAAGCATTACGCGATCAAAATTTGTATGTTCTTGAAATTGGCTGGTAATAGTGTCAAATATTTCTTTGGTGTTTTGTGCCTTGCGCAAAGTTTCAAGCATATAATTCATTTGCGAAATAAGAATAGAGGAGCTGTAAGTATCAGCAGAGCATGGTATGAACTCTAAAGAAATCCAATGGCCAGCCATGTAGGCAACACATTCCCAAATATCACCGGCAATAACAGCGTGAGAGTCTAATTCTAACTTAATTGTGCGGTCATATTTGAGCTTATTTAGCAGCTCTGGCTCAGAAAATGTTAGCCAATCAGAGATAGTAGTATCTAGTATTTTAGTACTTAAGGTCAGCGAATCATGAGTGTATTGATTGAGCAGACTAATAATATTGTCTGAGTATTGCACAACTTGTAAGGTCTTGGGGTCAAGAACCAGTTGGAATCCATGCGGTTGTATATTACCAATTAAATGAATGGGTTCCGCTGCGCAAGCTTCAGCTTCTTCAGTGGTAATCTTCCTTGTTTCTCTACTCACTTTCGACATTTAGAAGTTACTTATTTTTAATAACCATAATTTTATTATATTGATTTCAGTTAATTAGTAAACAGCTAAAGTTGCTATTTCTATCATTTAAAAATAACGAGTTTGTTAATGGGAGTAGTTGGGATAATATTGATAAGCTACTGATTACAAGTGAGAATAGAGAGGCTGGCGCGCATTTTATTGTCGTGTTTATAGCTATTTTAAAGTATGAAAAAAATTAAATGCTACGCCTAACGTTATTGACTCAAGTTAATCGATTCAAGTTAATTGATTTGTATTTACTGGCTTTGTTGGAGAGCTATCGACACCAGTGAGGCAATTCATTTAGGTATAGTCACTAAATTATCTGATAAAATTTAATAATCCAAATATAATAGTTTGTTACTTAAGTGTATTCGTGTTTTAAGAAAACATTACACAATATGTTTATTTTCAGAAGAATCTGCGGATAAGTCTTCAAAATATTTTAATAAATTTGTAACTACTGTAAGCTTTACTTTAGTAATGAGAAATTGAGAAATTGTATGAACAAAGGTTTTATGGTTGTTTTTGATGGCAGTAATGGTGCTGGGAAAACAACGGTTATTAATGAAGTAGAAAAATATATCTCATCAAAAGGTTTAGATGTTGTTTTAACAAGAGAGCCAGGTGGTACAAGAATTGGTGAAAAAATCAGGCATATTATTCTTGATCCCTCAACACCAGAAATGTGTGATATGACAGAGTTAATGTTATTTGGCGCTGGACGTTCACAACATATTCAAGAAAAAATAAAACCCGCATTACAAGCAGGAAAAATAGTAATTTCAGATAGATTTGACGCGGCAACGTTTAGTTTTCAACATTATGCTAGAGGCATTGACCTCGCCAGCATTATGAAAATTAACGATTTAGCATTAGCCGGTTTTCAACCTGATATGAATATTATTTTAGATTTAGATCCTATTGAAGGCTTAAAAAGAGTAAAGAGTCGCGGCGAAGGGCTAGACCGCTTAGAAGATGAAAAATTAGACTTTCTTATTAAGGCTAGAAATGGCTATTTAACGCAGGCAAAAGCTCAGCCTGAGCGTTTTGTTATTATTGATGCATCACAATCTAAAGATGCAGTGTTGAGCGATGTAATTAAGGTTATTGACGCTTTAATTATTAAACAAAGTTAATTGTTACTCACATTTTATTTTTAATATCGAATGCTTAAGCGCTAATTAAGCGCTAATTAAGCGCTAATTATGCTCTGTTAAGCGTTTATTTTCATGACTACGCTGACAATTATATTTTTGTAGATGGCTAATATTTAGTTTGATATTAATTGCCGTTACGCCGTTTAAAATAGCAATTTCACTGGTTTAGTGAAAGCGACAGTAATACCAATTGAAATAAATAATCGATCATTTTAAGGCGGTTTAAATCGTCAATAACTGCGTTGTTTTCAATCACACACGCCCGCTATTACTCGACAATTGCTCCTGCATTGTTCTACTTACGGGCATCCATGCCCTAATCAATCAAACGCCTTGCCTGCAGGGATGCAGGTACTTATGTTTAGTCTGGAACAATAAACATGTGTTCTTGAACAATTTATCCTCGCTTAAAATTGGTCAATAACTTATTACATTTGGTATAAGACACGATATAATAAATGCTATTCAATATAGCCGGTGCAATAAAATGAAAATAATAAAGCACACGACGCTGTTATTTATGCCAACAAAGGCGATTAGATGAAAACTTGGTTACTTGCTCTTCAACAACAATTATCGCGGCAAATACGCGAAAAAAAACTCCCTCATGCCTTACTTATTTCGGGTGTTGATGGTGCAGGGCAGCAAGATATTGCACAGTGGCTTATTAAAGTGCTGTTATGCCATGACTTGGAACAAGCGTTAAAACATGGTGTAAAACAAGACAGAAATCCTAATAATGCCAGCCAGGCAACTGAAAATGAAAGTGCCGCAACACCGTTGATTCTTCAACCTTGTGGTATTTGCAAAACCTGTAAGTTATATGCGAAAGATAGTTATCCTGATCACCTCACTATTGTTTCAGATAAAAAGACCATAGGTGTCGAGTTGATTCGCAATCTCAGTCACTTTTTTGAGAAGACGGCGCATATTGGGTTAGTAAAAACAGCGTTGGTTAACCATGCCGATACCATGACAATATCAGCGGCTAATGCTTTATTAAAAACCTTAGAAGAGCCAACGGCGGATAGTTTTATTGTTCTAACAACGCATAGTAGTGATTTACTGCTACCGACTATTATTAGTCGTTGCCATGAATTTGAAATACGTCCACCTGTTGGTAAAGCACTTTTAGCTGAATATGGTCAGCACGGCGATGATGCTTTTGTAAATCTTAGTCACCTGAGTGAATTATCAGATGAAGCTACCGGCGTTGCATTTGTAACGTTTCGTGATAAGGTCAAAGCTTATTTATTTGCTCATCAACATCGCGCAGATATACTTGCAATATTGGTTGATCATCATGATGGTTTTCGATGGCTAGAGAAGATTCTCGTCAACTTAATGCGCCAACAGTGGGGATGGCCTACTGCGGGAAGCATTAATGAGCCAGAGAATGTCATTAATAAACAGCAGTTATGGCAAGTATATAATTTAGTACAAGTTGCCAATGGTCAGTTAAAGACCTTAGTGCAAGTTAATCGACAGTTTTTAAGTGAAAAACTACTCGCAGATATTAGTGTTGTTTTACAAGATAACGCGCAAACAGTAGAGGAATGATTTTGGAACACATTACACTTGAATTTATTTCAGATCGCGATTTATATCAGTCATATATGCCATTTATGAAAAATGGGGGCTTATTTGTTCGCACAACTGAGCACTTTGAATTAGCCGCCGATGTGATATTAAACGTGAGTTTACCTGACTCATTAGAGCCGTCTAAAATCGTAGGCAAAGTTTCTTGGATCACACCTATTGGTGCGCAAAATGGTACGCCAGCGGGTATAGGTGTCAGCTTTGTAGAAGACCCTGACAATATTCGTAATCAAATTGATAAATCAATAGGGCGGCTATTAAATTCTTCTGAGCCCACTTTATCAATGTAAATAAAACGGTGTCGCTGAACTTAACAAGCACTATTTAGTATGTGAGAAAATTAGCAGGTATACTGCTGATTTTTCTTGTTGAACAGTAGACACCTACATCATTCTTCCCATATTAATTTAAAGCACATTCGCACGGAGTAACCCAGTGTTTATAGATTCGCATTGCCATTTAGACCGACTTAAACTTGAAGAATTTGACCATAATTTAGATAATGTAATTGATGCCGCACTTGCTGAAAAAGTGGATACGTTATTGTGTGTTAGCGTTACTTTACAAGACTTTCCAGCCATGGCCGAGCAAACCGCTAAATATGACAATGTTTGGATAACCTGTGGTGCGCATCCGTTGAATCAAGATGATGAAATAGATCCTGAGCAACTCAAGGGTTTAGCAACACACCCACGGGTTATCGCTATTGGTGAAACCGGCCTTGATTACTTTTATGCGCCAGAAACAAAGCCCGTTCAGCTAGATTCTTTTCGAAAGCATATACGTGTTGCCAATCAGTTGAATAAGCCTTTGATCATCCATACGCGTGATGCGCAAGAAGACACCTTAGCTATTTTAAGAGCTGAGCAGGCAGAAAATGTGGGTGGAATATTACATTGTTTTACCGAGAGTTGGGAAATGGCTGAGCAAGCGATAGCTATGGGTTTTTATATTTCCTTTTCCGGCATTGTCACTTTTAAAAATGCCGCAGCGCTTAGAGAAGTCGCAAAAAAGGTCCCCGCTGATCGATTTTTAATTGAAACTGATGCACCTTATTTAGCGCCGGTGCCACATCGTGGTAAACAAAATCAGCCTGCTTATGTAGTAGAAGTTGCGAAGCATCTTGCGAGTATTCGTGGTACTTCTGTTGCTGAAATTGCCAAGCAATCAAGTGAAAACTTTCATCGCTTGTTCCCTCAAACAGCACCCGTTTCGCTTTAGTCGATAAAAAAATGCCCAAAACTACTGCTAGTTTTGGGCTCAGGGGGATGGCTCAATTACGTTGAACCTACGCTAATAAACCATGAAAGTAAGCGAATTCATTACTAATAAAACTATCTTCAAAGCCTTAAAATCCACATACAAATTAACAATAAAATCTCATGTTATAACTATCTATACTCTATCTAAGAGGGAAATCTGCACTCTATCTAAGACGGAAGCGAGTAACTGGTTGACAAGGTTAAGTGTAGTGGAAGATATTATAAATGCAAAATTATTTTATAAATAGTTATTCTATTGATTTTAATCTTATTTATTGGTTTTTTGTTATTTATTTATTAAACGGATTTTTTGGTTGTAGAGCGTATACACACGGCTGATTACTGGTTGAATTACTAGGTAATCATCACTTTTTATGTCATGATATTTTCTTCCAATAATAAAAATTAAAAGAGCTGGATTTGTTAAATCGTATTTGGAGCGGATTCTTTTTCGTCGCATTTATTTCTGCCATGATTCAATGGCTAGTATTCGATCAAATTTTAATTTTTGAAGAAATTGTAAACGCTATTTTCGATATGTCGAGAGTAACGGTAGAAATTGCTATTGGCCTGATCGGCATTTTAAGCTTTTGGTTAGGTATGATGAAAATTGCCGAACATGCTGGGATTATCGATAAACTTGCACAACTTATTTCACCGCTTTTTACTCGTCTTATGCCAGAGGTACCCAAAGGGCATCCAGCAATTGGCTCTATGACGATGAACTTGTCGGCTAATTTTTTAGGTTTAGATAACGCTGCTACTCCACTCGGCTTAAAAGCTATGCAAGATTTACAATTACTGAATCCAAAAAAAGAAACCGCCTCTAACGCACAAATTCTATTTTTAGTTTTGAATACTTCCTCGGTTACTTTATTTCCAGTGACAGTATTTGTGTATCGTGCCCAACAAGGGGCGATAAATCCTACCGATGTATTTATCCCTATTTTACTGGCAACATTTGCCTCAACCTTGGTCGGCTTGTTTGTCGTTGCGTTTGTACAAAAAATAAAACTATATCAGCAGGTTATTTTTATATATTTAGCCGCCGGTATTGCTCTTATTGGCGGTATTGCGGTTTATTTTAGTACCTTAAGCGCCGAGTTATTAGCGCAACAGTCATCATTAATGGGGAATTTGTTAATATTTACTACCCTGATCAGCTTCATCTTCTTTGCTTTAAAACGTCAGGTCAATGTTTATGACAGCTTTATTGAAGGGGCGAAACAGGGCTTTGAAACCAGTATTAAGCTTATTCCGTACTTGTTAGCTATGCTGTGTGCTATTGGCGTATTTAGAGCCAGTGGTGCATTAGATATTTTGGTTGATGGTATTAGACAGCTAGTTTTATTTTTTAATGGTGATACTCGCTTTGTAGATGCTTTACCTACCGCTTTTATGAAGCCTTTAAGTGGCTCTGGCGCACGAGCGATGATGATAGAAACCATGAATACACATGGTGCTGACTCATTTGCCGGTCGTTTAGCTTCCATTGTTCAAGGTTCAACTGAAACAACATTCTATGTTTTAGCTGTCTATTTTGGCTCAGTGGGTATTCGCTATAGTCGCCATGCTTTGGCCTGTGGTTTGATTGCTGATGTTGCCGGTATAACAGCAGCTATCGGAGTATGTTATTGGTTTTTTGGCTAAACAACAAAATTGTCGACAGTTATCTCGCTTCACTTCTGCCAAGCTGGCGCTTGCAAAATACTATCATGGTTTTCAATATTTACCTTTAATAGGCGCTCATACAGTGACTTTTATGGGCGATTACTCCACATCTTACGACTGTATTACTATAAATTCCCCCTGAATAAAAAATAATTATTGTCGACAATTTTATGTTTTGGCATTGACTAATTAAAATATATAGCTATTATTAGCCCAATGTTTTTAAAAAGTGTCGACAATAATGGCGTTAGATAATCCTACAACACAAGCCGCAGTAACGACTGCAGATAAAGTATTTGAGCAAATGTTACATGCTATTGTTGAAGGCACCATTAAAGCGGGTAGTAAAATTAGCGAGCCAGAATTGGCCAGAAACTACCAAATAAGTCGTTCTACTTTACGTGAAGCACTAAATCGCCTGGAAAAATGTCATTTAATTGAACGAAAAGCCAATGTGGGTTCTCGGGTAGTTGAATGCTCAATCGCTGGGCTATTAGAAATTTATGTTGTACGTGAAGCACTCGAAGGTATGGCATGCCGCCAAGCGGCGCTAAATATGACTGACGATGAAATTACTGAAATGCGGGCTATGCTCAAGCAGCATGCAAGTGCTAAGGCATTGCGTGACGGTGTTTCATATTATCAAGAAGAAGGTGACTTAGACTTTCACTATAAAGTTATTTTGGGCAGCCATAATCAACAATTGATCAATATATTGTGTGGTCAATTATATCACCTTGTTCGAATGTATCGTTGCCAGTTTGGCATGAACAGTCCCCGAGCCACTAAAGCTTTTGATGAACATTCTCGCATAATTGAAGCGATTGCCGATCGTGATGGTGAATTAGCCGAAATGCTAATGAGGCGTCATATTGCCGCTTCGCGTAAAAATATTGAAAACAAAATTGCTCAGCAACAATAGCGGTAAGCTTATTTTAAGCTACCTTATACAACATACACTTGACTAAGAAGGATAAAGCAATGTCTACACAACTATCTCCCGGTGCTAAGTTTCGCCAAGCTATAGTGAATAATAAACCACTGCAAGTTGTCGGTACTATCAATGCCTATTGTGCAATGATGGCTGAAGAATTAGGTCATCAAGCTATTTATTTGTCTGGTGGCGGTGTTGCCAATGCTTCTTATGGTTTACCCGATTTAGGCATGACATCGTTAAATGATGTTATTGCTGATGTACAACGCATTACTAGTGCATCTTCTTTACCTTTGTTAGTTGATATTGATACCGGTTGGGGCGGGGCATTTAATATTGCCAAAACCATTCGTGATATGGAAAAAGCCGGTGCAGCCGCTGTCCATATAGAAGATCAAGTAGCGCAAAAACGTTGTGGTCATCGTCCAAATAAAGAAATTGTTTCGACCGAAGAAATGGTTGACCGAATTAAAGCTGCTGTTGATGCTCGTACCGATAAAGACTTTTTTATTATGGCGCGAACGGATGCATTTGCTCAAGAAGGCTTAGCAGCGGCACTAGAACGAGCAAAAGCTTATGCGGCAGCTGGCGCTGACGGTATTTTTGCTGAGGCAGTTAAAACCGAAGAACATTACCGCGCTTTTACTGAAGCACTTGATGTACCAGTATTAGCTAATATTACCGAGTTTGGCCAAACCGAGCTTTGGAATAAAGCCCAGTTGGGTGAATGGGGATGTGCGATGGTGCTTTATCCGTTATCAGCTTTTAGAGCGATGAATAAGGCGGCAGAGTCGGTTTATAAAACGTTACTTGCTGATGGCGACCAAAAAGCAGAAATTGACAATATGCAAACACGTATGGATTTGTATGATTATCTTGGTTACCACGATTACGAACAAAAACTTGATGCCTTGTTTACTGAAGGTAAAAACAAGTAAATAAAATAGCTAGATTAATAAGAAACTAATTTTTAACCATTAACGGTAAATTCATTACGGTTAAAGGACAAGAGGAAAGAATGATGACAGAGAAAAAATTATCAGGTGCTGGCTTACGTGGTCAAAGTGCAGGCGAAACTGCGTTATGTACGGTAGGAAAATCAGGCTCGGGCTTAACTTACTGTGGTTACGATGTTGCCGATTTAGCTGAAAATGCTACTTTTGAAGAAGTCGCTTACTTACTTTTCAATGGTGAACTACCTAATGCAAAAGCGTTAGCGACATATAAAGCTGATTTATTTGCGATGCGTGATTTACCGCAAGCGTTAAAAGAAGTGCTTAAGCTTATTCCAAAAGAAGCTCATCCTATGGATGTTATGCGCACAGGTTGTTCATTTTTAGGTAACTTAGAGCCAGAAAATGATTTTAGCGAGCAAAATAAAGCTGCTAACCGTTTGCTAGCCGCTTTTCCTGCCATCATGTGTTATTGGTATAAGTTTTCACATGAAGGGGTAGAAATTGACTGTACGTCAGATGAAGCTTCTCTTGGTGGGCACTTTTTACGTCTATTAAGTGGTAAAAGTCCGTCAGCGCAGCATGAACGTGTGATGGATGTTTCATTAATTCTCTATGCTGAACATGAATTTAATGCTTCTACGTTTACAGCGCGTGTTTGTGCTTCAACGTTATCTGATATGTACTCATGTGTTACAGGTGCTATTGGTACTTTACGTGGCCCACTACATGGCGGCGCAAACGAAGCGGCAATGGACATGATTGAAAAGTTCAAGTCTCCTGCCGATGCTAAAGAACAAATGGCTGGTATGCTTGAGCGTAAAGAAAAAATTATGGGCTTTGGTCATGCGGTATATAGTACTTCAGATCCACGTAACGTTATTATTAAGGCATGGTCTGAAAAGTTAGCGGCAGAAAACGGTGATACATCTTTGTATGATATTTCAGTGGCTTGTGAAGAGTTTATGTGGGACAGCAAAAAATTATTTTGTAATGCTGATTTTTTCCATGCCTCTACTTATAACTATATGGGTATTCCAACGAAATTATTTACCCCGATTTTTGTTTGTTCGCGTTTAACAGGTTGGGCTGCTCATGTTATGGAGCAACGCTCAAATAACCGTATTATTCGTCCTTCTGCAGATTATATTGGCGCCGAACCACGTAAAGTGCAACCCATAGCACAAAGGTAAGCTGCTCTAGCAACTAACCTATAAAGCCTTATCTGACTAGATAAGGCTTTATCACTCATTAAATCACTCAAAAAGAGTCTGTTGTACTCTTTTGCAAATATGTGGATTAAATTATGAATTATGATTACCGCAAACCTTTACCCGGTTATAAAAATAATGGCCTAACCATAGATTTTTTCGATACGCGAGAAGCCATCGATACCATTAAGCCCGGCGCTTATAAAACATTGCCTTACACTTCGCGTGTTCTCGCTGAGCAATTGGTTCGACGCTGTGACCCAGCTGCGCTAACGGACGCGTTAAAGCAAATTATCGAAGGTAAACAAGACCTTGATTTCCCTTGGTATCCTGCACGTGTTGTTTGTCACGATATTTTAGGTCAAACCGCATTAGTTGATTTAGCCGGCCTGCGAGATGCTATTGCTGAGCAAGGTGGCGACCCTTCAAAAGTGAATCCTGTGGTACCAACACAGTTAATCGTTGACCATTCATTAGCGGTAGAAGCTCCGGGTTTTGATCCCGAAGCATTTGAGAAAAACCGAGCGATTGAAGACCGTCGTAATGAACAGCGTTTTCATTTTATCGAATGGACTAAAACGGCTTTTAAAAACGTTGATGTTATCCCTGCCGGTAACGGCATTATGCATCAAATCAACTTAGAAAAAATGTCGCCTGTTATACAAGCGCGGGACGGTGTCGCTTTCCCTGATACTTGTGTTGGTACAGACTCTCATACGCCGCACATTGATGCTTTAGGTGTTATCGCAATTGGTGTTGGTGGCTTAGAAGCTGAAACCGTTATGCTAGGTCGTCCATCTATGATGCGTTTGCCTGATATTATTGGTGTAAAGCTAACGGGTAAACGCCAACCTGGCATTACCGCAACCGATATTGTTTTAGCGATAACTGAATTTTTGCGTAATCAAAAAGTTGTATCAGCTTATTTAGAGTTCTTCGGTGAAGGCACTAAAAGTTTAACCATTGGTGATCGTGCAACTATCTCAAACATGACACCAGAGTATGGTGCGTCTGCCGGTATGTTTTACATTGATGAACAAACCATTGATTATTTAAAAATTACTGGTCGTGAGCCTGAACAAGTCGCGCTAGTTGAAACTTACGCGAAACATACAGGTTTATGGGCTGACGACTTAGTTGAAGCGCAATATCCGCGTGTTATCGAATTTGATTTATCATCGGTAGGGCGTAACTTAGCGGGACCTTCTAATCCACATCGTCGTTTAGCGACAGCTGATTTAGCGTCGAAAGACATTGCTAAAGACTTAGCCGCTTGTAAAGAACAAGAAGCCAATGGTCAAATGCCTGATGGCGCAGTTATTATTGCCGCTATAACGTCTTGTACCAATACCTCTAATCCTCGTAATGTTGTTGCGGCGGGTTTGATAGCCAAAAGAGCCAATGAGCTTGGCTTAGTGCGTAAGCCTTGGGTTAAATCATCGTTTGCCCCAGGTTCAAAAGTCGCCAAGCTTTATTTAGAAGAAGCCGGTTTGCTTTCTGAAATGGAAAAATTAGGTTTTGGTATCGTTGGTTATGCTTGTACAACTTGTAATGGTATGTCTGGCGCGTTAGACCCTAAAATTCAACAAGAAGTTATAGACCGCGATTTATACGCAACCGCGGTATTGTCAGGTAACCGTAACTTCGATGGCCGAATTCACCCTTATGCAAAACAAGCGTTTTTAGCGTCACCACCGTTAGTGGTCGCTTATGCCATTGCCGGTACTATTCGTTTTGATATTGAAAAAGATATTTTAGGCCAAGATCAAAACGGTAATGACATTACGCTAAAAGACATTTGGCCAAGTGATGAAGAAATTGATGCTATCGTTGCTTCATGTGTTAAGCCAGAGCAGTTCAAAAAAATCTATACGCCGATGTTCGATTTAGGTGCGTTTGAGCCTGCTGAAAGTCCATTATATGCTTGGGACGAAACCAGTACTTATATTCGTCGCCCGCCATACTGGGAAGGTGCATTAGCGGGTGAGCGTACCATGAAAGGTATGCGTCCATTAGCGGTGTTAGGCGATAACATTACCACCGATCATTTATCACCTTCAAATGCGATTCAATTAGACAGTGCTGCCGGCGCATATTTGCATAAAATGGGCTTGCCAGAAGCCGATTTTAACTCATACGCAACGCATCGCGGTGATCACTTAACCGCACAACGTGCAACCTTTGCTAATCCTAAATTGTTTAACGAAATGTGCCGTGATGACAAGGGTGAAGTTAAGCAAGGTTCATTAGCGCGTATCGAGCCTGAAGGCACTGAATCACGCATGTGGGAAGCAATTGAAACTTACATGGAACGTAAACAACCGCTGATTATTATCGCCGGTGCTGATTACGGTCAAGGCTCATCAAGAGATTGGGCGGCAAAAGGCGTTCGTTTAGCGGGTGTTGAAGTCATTGTTTCTGAAGGTTTTGAACGTATTCACCGGACAAACTTAGTCGGAATGGGTGTTTTACCGCTTGAATTTATTAAAGGTGAAACACGTCATACCTATAATATTGATGGTACTGAAACCTTTGATGTGGAAGGTACAACATCACCGGGCGCAGCGATGTCAGTCGTGATGACACGTCGTAATGGTGAAGTCGTGACTATACCGGTTAAGTGTCGATTAGATACGGGTGAAGAAGTGTCTGTTTACGCTGCTGGTGGCGTATTACAAAAATTTGCTAACGACTTCTTGGAGTCTACTACCTAAAGCTTTATTTTTGATAATAGCGGGCTTGGTTATGTAGAAGTATAGGCATGACCAGGCTACCGATTTGAACGCGGGACAGAGTCCTGCTTTTAAGGGTATGATTTATTAGCAGTAAATAGCGACTATTTACTGCTTTTTTTATAAAAAATAAATAATAAAGGAGATTGTTATGTCTCAGGTTCCTCAAGTGCACGTACCTCAAGTGAAAGTTCCTGCTACCTATATGCGCGGCGGCACATCAAAAGGTGTTTTTTTTAATCTAGCCGATTTACCAGCGCGTTGCCAAGTGCCAGGAGAAGCGCGCGATAATATGCTACTGCGTGTGATTGGTAGTCCTGATCCATACGGAAAACAAACCGACGGTATGGGTGGTGCAACATCAAGTACCAGTAAAACGGTTATTTTAGCTAAAAGCGACGTGGTGGATCACGATGTAGATTACTTATTTGGCCAAGTTGCTATAGATAAAGCCTTTGTTGATTGGTCTGGTAATTGCGGTAACTTAACCGCTGCTGTTGGCTCTTTTGCGATAAATGCTGGCTTAGTTGACCCGTCACGTATTCCAAAGAATGGCGTTTGTATTGTGCGTATTTGGCAGAAAAACATTGCTAAAACCATTATCGCTCGTGTGCCTATAACCAACGGCGAAGTACAAGAAACGGGTGATTTTGAACTCGATGGTGTTACCTTTCCTGCGGCAGAAGTGCCGGTAGAATTTATCGCGCCCGTTGATCCATCAGAAGCTATGTTTCCAACCGGTAATGTCGTTGATGAGCTTGATGTGCCAGCTATTGGTACTTTTAAAGCCGCTAAATACAAAGTAACTATGATCAGCGCGGGTATTCCAACTATTTTCTTAAATGCAGAAGATTTGGGCTATACCGGTACAGAGTTGCAAGACGCCATAAATAATGACGATGCAGCATTAGCACGTTTTGAAACTATTCGTGCGGCTGGCGCGATTAAAATGGGCTTGATTAATGATGTTTCAGAAGCGGTTGCTCGACAACATACACCAAAAGTGGCTTTTGTCAGTGGTGCTAAAGATTATGTAACCTCAAGTGGTAAAGCCGTGTCTGCAGCAGATATAGATTTACATGTACGTGCTTTATCTATGGGTAAGCTACATCATGCCATGATGGGCACAGCGGCAGTTGCCATAGGCGCTGCGGCGGCAATTCCAGGTACGTTAGTCAATTTAGCCGCTGGCGGTGGTGATCGTGAAGCGGTAGTTTTTGGTCACCCATCAGGTACGCTTAAAGTGGGTGCTCAAGCAACGAAAGTTAATGCACTGTGGACGGTAAATAAAGCGATTATGAGCCGAAGTGCTCGCGTTTTAATGGAAGGTTGGGTGCGTATCCCTGGTGATTCGTTTTAACTAAGCCATAGTTTTTTACTAAGGTAAAATTGAAAAAACGCTGTTAGGAACAATGTTGCTAACAGCGTTTTCGTAAGAGAGAAACCTAAGCTTGTAGCTTATGGAGCAGAATACTTGAAGGTTTACTTAATTCAATTGGCATAACCACCAAAAGAACCTGCAGGGCCAGGAAAGACTACCGGGCTTTCAAAACCATCTTTTGCAACACTACTAACGCCAAAGAAGTAGTTGTCGATAACAATATTCTTTAATTCAAATTCACTCACATCACCAACGTATTGACTATGTGTCCATGTTGGCTCAGTCGTGAGTCGCCAATGTACACGATAGCCCGCTAAATTTCTTGCCATCTTGCCTTCTGGTTTTTGCCACTTTAAGGTGGTTGACGCTTTTACTGCACCGGAGATTTCAGTGTTTGCTGGTGGTGGTGGCGCCCAAGCCATTGCAGCCATAGTGACGGCATTTAGTGAAGTTAATTTTGCATTAAAATCAAAATCTACGCCGGAAAGTACGTCGCCAAACGCTCGGCCATTTTCAGTGCGCAAATCTTGATGTTGGCGGTCGTAATGCTCATTCGTTTCCATAATACGTACAGCAGGGTAACCGACTGCATTAAAGGGGCGGTGATGTCCACCTCTGCCAAATCTATCTAATCTGTAGACCATCATAACGTCTAAATTAGGAATGTATTGATCGGCAATTTGGTCAATATAACGCGCAATATTTCGTGACGGAGAGTCGACTTCACCGCCTGTAAATCGACGTTTTCGAGCTTCTTCAGGTGTTTCAACAAACCGAACACCTTCAGAAAATACCCTGGCGGTTGTATTGTTAATGACACCATTAATACCGGAGATATTCCCGATCATGTCATTATTAATTACCGCTTCTACTCGCCAACCTTCTTTTTTAGCAATACCGGCCATAATTTTGCCTCCAAAAAGGCCCTGTTCTTCACCTGATAAAGCCGCATATACAACTGTACCGGCAAATTTATGTTGTGAGAGTACTCTAGCTGTTTCGATAACACCGGCAACGCCAGAAGCATTATCATTGGCGCCTGGAGATGCACTGGTATAGTCAAGCGGGTCTGATACCCGAGAATCTATATCGCCAGACATAATAATGTAACGATTTGGATCGAGTTGACCACGCTGAATAGCGATAACATTAATCACTTCGGTAGGCTCGGGAATGCGCTTTTCCCCTGAAAATGTTTCTTTTTGATAGATAACTTCCAAGCAACCACCACATTGGGCGGAAATTTTATCAAATTCTGCTTTAATCCAACGACGTGAAGCGCCAATGCCTTGAGTCTCTGATTCTGTTTCTGACAAGGTATGACGTGTACCAAAGCCAACTAACGTAGTGACATCTTTTTTCAGTCTTTCGGCGCTGACTTGTTGCTGTATCTCACGTAGTACTAATTGTTCATTCGGAGGGACTACAATGGTTGAAGCGCAAGCAGGCAAAAAGGTGCTTAATGCACACAACATCCCCAAGTGCTTTATCTGGAAAGATTTCAATGATGGAGTAAACGCAATATGCTTGGGTTTATTAAGTCGAATAAACATAATGAAAGCCTGTTGTCAGTTGTTATTATAATTACCCAAAAGACTATCACAATTGGTTATATTAACGAGTGCATCCATCCTATTAATATTTCAGTTCAACTCAGATCGTTACAACACAGGTTTTTGGTGTGTATATGTAAAAGATGATCTACGCATGAGCCATCATAAATAGTATTGCCGTCATTTAACCCTAAAAATAGTTTGCACATTACGTCCTTAGACATTAAATTATTGTGAATTTACATTTACTTATATATTTTTATGAAATTGACTAAAATATTCGCTCTATTAGGACCCGGAATTGTTTGGGCGGCAACCAGCATTGGTGTTTCCCATATTGTGCAGGCAACACGTGCTGGTGCAGACTTTGGTTTTGCACTTCTAGGTTTTATTATTCTCGCTCATGTTATTAAATATCCCTTCTTTTTGTTTGGCCCTAAATATGCCGGATTAACAGGTAAAAGCTTGCTTGATGGTTATAAACGGGTAGGGAACTGGGCATTCTATTTGTTTTTATTGTTAACTTTTACCACGATGTTTTTTGTGCAATCAGGCGTAACTATTGTTACCGCTGCATTAGCGATGAATTTATTTGGTGATATTTTATCTTTATCACAATGGGCGGCATTGATACTGGTGATTGTCTGCGCGGTATTAATTATTGGGCATTACAAATTACTGAGTAATTTACTCAAATGGATGATGCTAATTTTAGTGATATCAAGCATCATAGCTTGGTTTGCTGCCGTTAATCGGCTTGGTTTTACTCCCTCTGGTCAAGCACCTGTTATTTCATTAACGTCAGCGGCGAGTATCGCTTTTATTGTTGCTCTTATCGGCTGGATGCCCACGGCTATCGAAGTTTCTGTTTGGCATTCTATTTGGACTACCTCTCGGGTGGATAAACCAGGTGTAATATCAGCTAAAAACGCCACATTAGATTTTAATATCGGTTATTTCACCAGCTTCTTATTAGCCGTTATTTTCTTATGGTTAGGTGCGCTATTAATGTTTGGCCAAGGCGAAGGTTTTGCCGATTCAGCTGCAGCATTTGCAGGACAATTAGTCGGGATTTATAGCCAAGCTTTAGGTGAATGGAGCTGGTTGCTTATGGCTTTGGTGACATTTATTGCCTTATTTTCTACCACCTTTGCGGTGGCTGATGGTTTTCCACAGGTCTGGAAACGTGCAGTTTTGCTTGCCAGTGATGAACCAAATGAGCAGACAAAAAACAAAGCCAATAAAGCTTACATTGTATCGCTAGCATTACTAGTGGTCGGAAGTTGGTGGATTATTAGTGACTTTAGCTCAGATATTAAAGCGTTACTTGACTTTGTTACCACCGTTTCTTTTGTCAGTGCGCCAATATACGCTTGGCTAAACTATAAAGTTATGATGGGCGCTGATGTTGACGATGACCAAAAGCCGCAGGGTTGGTTTAAAGTCTACACCTTGTTTTGCTTGACGGTTTTAACACTGTTTAGTTTATTCTTTTTGTGGTGGAAGTTTTTGTCTTAATTACGCATAAACGATGACAGAATTATCATACAAATTGTAGTCATAAAGTGGTCTACTTCAATGTTTGGTAAAAAAGTTCAAATAAATAACTGAGTGACGGGTTTTAATTCATAAAATTGCTCAGCTATCGAGTGATATTAGTACAAATAAATAGGAAGTATATAATGATGCATATTAATGGTAGTTGCCATTGTGGCGAAATAACATTTGAAGCCGAAGTTGATGAAAACAAAGTGAAGATATGTCACTGTAATGATTGTCAAAAATTATCAGGTACTGCATTTAGAAGTGTGGCCGTTTCTGAGCCTAATAGCTTCATTTTTACCAAAGGAAAAACCAAAGAATACGTTAAAGTGGCCGAGAACGGTAATCAACGCGCACAGGGCTTTTGTCAACACTGTGGCAGTGCAATTTACGCGACATCTGTTGATACGCTGAATCGAGTCTATGGCATTAGAGTCGGTTGTATCGAACAACGTGACTTGCTGGTGCCAAAAAGCCAAATTTGGTGCCGCTCTGCGGTGCCATGGATCAACGAAATAGCAACAATACCGGCATTTGATACGGTGCCGGATCAATAGTTAACGCCGTTTTGCTTGTTTTACCGTGAGAAATAAACAGTCGGTAAGGTAAAGTTGATAAAACAAAACTTGAGCATAACGTTGTTTAGCATACAGCTGTTTTTTTGTTTAAGGCTTGAGGCTTGAAGTTATTTAAATTCAAAATAACCATGGCTTATCGGAGTCTTCACAGTTAATACAGACTAACGTGAACTTTTAACGTCAAACTTTTAACGACAAACATAGAAAGTATGTAAAATTTTATTCGAATATGTATTCCTCATTATTTAAATATATTGAGATATTTTTACAGAAAAAGTCCGAAAATTTGTTGCTAAGGCTACTTTTTAGCATTAAAGCACAATAAATTGATAGATAATTGCTAATTGATGCTGATAGCGCTTTAATTTAAGGCGCTATCAGGGTATGTTATGCGTTTTTTATTGTAGGCATCATAATTAATGACCAAAAATACCTTTTATCGGGACTTATATACACAAGTTGAAGCCTTGATCACTGATGAATCAGATGTCATTGCTAATATGGCTAATGTCAGCGCTTTGTTATTTGAACAATTAACTGAGGTTAATTGGGTTGGCTTTTATCGTATGATTAATGATGAACTTGTACTTGGCCCATTTCAAGGTAAAGTAGCATGCATTCGCATTCCACTTGGACGTGGCGTTTGTGGAACAGCAGCGATTGAAAATAAAGTACAACGTGTTGCCGATGTTCATGAATTTGACGGTCACATTGCCTGTGATGCTAGCACTAACTCGGAAATAGTATTACCTTTAATGTTAAACGGTAAGGTAATTGCTGTACTTGATATCGACAGTATGGCATTTAATCGTTTCAGTGCTGATGATCAAATCGGTTTAGAAAAGTTAATTAGTTTATTTGAAAATGTTATGATCAAGCATGGCGTGATAAACTGATGAAAGAATTTATTGATATTCATGACTATCTAGTTTCAGAAGCTGTTGTAGGCGACTGGGATGGTGATGAAGAAGAAGTAGCTGAGCGTATTAACGAAATTTATCATACCGTTTATGACTTAGCAGAAGAAGATATTGCACCAGAGATTTTAGAGCAGTTGTTGTCTTTGGTGTGGGATACGTGGATAGGGCAAGAAGCCTTAGCTGAAATCGAAAGTGAAGATATTTATGATTGGTGCCGACATCTGTTGGAAAATCGTGAACAATATCTAGCAGAGCAGAATTAAAATTTTGAAAAGTTGTATTTATGGAAAATAAAACAGAAAGTGAAATAAAAGTGGTAGCAGACGAAGTCGTTGAAGCAACAACCAATGTTGAAGCAACGCCAAGTGTTGATACTGAAGTTAAGCGTATTAGCACAAAAGAAATTATCGCCTATTTGGCTGAAAAATTTCCAGCATGCTTCTCTATTGAAGGTGCTGCAAAACCATTAAAAATTGGTATTTTTCAAGATTTAGCTGAAAAGCTAACTGGCGATGAAACGGTAAGTAAAACCCGTTTACGACAAGCGCTTAGACATTACACAAGTAGCTGGCGCTATTTGAAAGCCATTAAAATGGGTGTTTTTCGTGTTGATATCGATGGAAATGATGCCGCTGAAATCGATCAAGAACAAGCCGATTATGCCAGCAAAACATTGAAAGAAAGCCAAGAAAAATTTGGTAACAAAAAACCGAAAGACAAAGTAGCGAAAAAACCTTACAAAGGTAGTGCTGCTAAGGGAACTAAACCTGTAAGTAAAGACTCTACAGATAATAGCCGCAAAGAAAAGTTTAATTCGGTTAAGTCAACTAAACGCGTTGTTGAAAAAACAGCCGTGAAGCTTAAACCTGTTGAAACTAGTAATGTTGTTGTTGGCAAAAATATCAAAGTGCAGTTAGGACAATCGTCAATGGATGCTGTTATTACAGAAGTTTCCGGTAAAGATGTTAGTGTTCAATTAAACTCAGGTATGGTTGTTAAAACTCAAGTTAAAAATATTTTTACAGAATAAATTTGGAGTATGTGAATGCATAAATTTTGTCGTATAGCTGTTGCGGTATCATTGTCACTGGCCAGTATTTCAGTACTGGCTGAAAGTAGTAAAGACAATGAAAGCTTACCGATATTAGTACCTGAAAGCCAACATGCTACATCAACAAAGCGCATTACGGCACAGTTTACGCGAGCACATTACAAGCAAATAAAAATTGATGACATATTATCAGAGCAAATTTTTGCCCGTTACATTAAGCAATTAGATTTCGCTCGTAACGTCTTTCTAGCCTCTGATGTTAAGAGCTTTGAGCAATACCGCGATGAGTTTGATACCGTTATTTCCCGCGGCAAACTCGATATCGCTTATCAAATCTATAATCTTAATTTACAGCGAAGACTAGAGCGTTATGAATATGCATTAAGCCTACTGACTAGCGAAAAACCTTTTAATTTTGACCTTGATGAAACCTACAATTTCGATCGTGAAGATGCTGAATGGGCCAACTCTGTTGAAGAGCTAAACGAGTTATGGCGTAAAAAAGTTAAATACGATGCGCTTAATTTAACCTTAGCGGGTAAAGAGTGGGAAAAAATTCAAGAAGTTTTAGGTAAACGCTATCGTTATGCCATTAAACGCTTAAAGCAAAGTGAAAGTGAAGATGTATTCCAAGTTGTTATGAACAGCTTTGCACGCGTCGTTGAACCGCATACATCGTATTTATCTCCACGAAATGCTGAACGCTTTCAAATGGAAATGAATTTATCACTGGAAGGTATTGGTGCGGTTTTACGGGCAGAAGAAGATTACACCGTTATTCAAAGTGTTGTGGTAGGTGGTCCAGCAGATAAGTCAAAAGAATTAAAACCTAAAGATCGTATTGTTGGCGTATCGCAAGATGACAAAGAGTTTGTTGATGTTATTGGCTGGCGTTTAGATGATGTTGTTGAACTTATCAAAGGTCCAAAGGGCACAAAGGTAAGACTGCAAGTTTTAGGTGCTGAATCGGAAGATGATAGTAGCATTAAAGTCGTCTCTATTGTTCGAGATACGATTAAACTTGAAGATCGGGCGGCAAAATCAGAAGTATATTTTGAAAAAGAGGGTGATGAAAACTCTAAAAAACTTGGTGTTATCACTATCCCTAGTTTTTACAATCATTTATCACGTGATGTTAAGCTAGAAATTGCTAAGCTTAAAGACGAAAATGTTTCTGGCATCATTGTTGACCTTCGTGGCAATGGCGGCGGTTCGTTAACAGAAGCAACTTTACTGACCGGGCTATTTATCGATAAAGGACCAGTAGTACAAGTGCGTGATGGCGCGAATCGAGTACAAGTTAACAGTGATAAAGACGGCATCAGTTTTTATGACGGACCGTTAACCGTTATGGTTGATCGTTACAGTGCATCGGCGTCTGAAATATTTTCAGCAGCTATTCAGGATTATGGACGTGGTGTTGTTGTTGGTGAACACACATTCGGAAAAGGCACCGTGCAACAGCATAGAGGTTTAGGCCGAGTGTATGATTTGTACGAGAACCCATTTGGTAGCATTCAATTCACTATTGCCAAGTTTTATCGTATTAATGGTGGTAGCACACAACATCGTGGCGTATTACCTGATATTGAATTTCCGTCGGCGATAGATCCAGCTGACTGGGGCGAAAGTAAAGAAGAAAATGCCTTGCCTTGGGACCAAATTCCTAAAGCACGCTATAACAAACTTAATGACATCAGCCAAGATGTAACTTACTTAAGTTCTTTGCATAGTTCACGCATAGCGCAAAACCAAGAGTTTAATTATTTGCTTTCTGATATTGCAGAATATAAAGCAGAAAAAGATGATAAAACTATTTCGCTAAACTTAGCTAAACGCAAAGAAAAAAGAGAAAGCCGTAAAGCTAAGCAATTAATACGCGCTAACGAACGACTTGCTAGCTTAGGTAAAGAAAAAGTTACTGATTTAGATGACTTACCAGAAGATTTAGAAACACTAGACCCATTTCTAGATGAAACTGCAAAAATTACTTTTGACTTAGTTTCATTGGGTAAAGTCGCGAAAAAATAGCTGTTTTTTCTGCCGCGAATAAAAAGCCACCTATTAGGTGGCTTTTTAATAGTAGAGAATATGGTTAATTTTTACCTGAAATAATTGCATAATTATTCTTTAAATCCTTATAAACAAAGGGCTAGTTAATAACTAATTGTCAGAAAACACTTGCACTCTTTGTGAACTGTCGGCATCTTACTAACACAAATAATTTAACCACTATAATAACTAAGATAATAAGGTGTAAATTTATCTATGTCTGATCCTCAATCAATTCGACAACCTTCTATGTTGGACTCTTTAATTCCAATTGTTGTCCTTATTTGTTTATTAATCACAGGTGTTACCTTTTTTGGTGATAGCTCATCATCAGGACCTAACCAAATAGCATTACTTTTAGCTACTGGTGTCGCTGCGTTGATAGGACTAAAAAACGGCCATAAATGGCATGCAATGGAGAAAGCGATAATCCATGGCATTTCAATATCTCTAGGCGCTGTACTCATTCTATTGGCTGTCGGGTCTTTAATTGGTACATGGCTACTGTCAGGCACAGTGCCTACAATGATTTACTATGGTTTGAAAATTATTGACCCTAGCTGGTTTTATGCTGCAACTTGTTTAGTTTGTGGCATTGTTGCCATGAGTATTGGTAGTTCTTGGACGACAGCCGCGACCGTTGGTGTCGCCTTTATTGGTATTGCAGGTGGTTTTGATTTATCAGCATCGGTTACTGCGGGTGCCGTTATATCAGGCGCCTATTTTGGCGATAAACTTTCACCACTTTCCGAAACAACTAACTTAGCGCCTGCTGTAGCCGGAAGTGAATTATTTGAACATATTAAATACATGTTATGGACGACTGTTCCTTCAATCACCATCGCATTAATACTTTTCCTCATTATTGGCTTTAATCACTCTTCAGGAGATATTGGTAACACGGATAGTATTATGTCATTAACCAATACGTTGGAAGACACCTACAACATATCGGCATTAAACTTAATACCGTTAGTGATATTATTAGTTTTAGCTTACAACAAAATGCCAGCGTTTCCCGCTGTGGCTATTGGCGCAATTATCGGTGCAATTTGGGCATTAGTGTTTCAGCAAGAATTAATTACATCAATGGCTCAAGACGGTATTGAGTCAACTAGAGCGACCATTATGGTGGTTTGGACTGCTTTTTTTGATGGTGTAGTGGTTGAAACCGGCAATACTGAAATAGACCAATTGTTAAGTCGAGGTGGCATGTCAGGTATGCTAAATACGATTTGGCTGGTAATTACGGCATTAAGCTTTGGCGCCGTTTTAGAACACTTAGGTATGTTAAGAAAATTTGTCGAAGCAATACTGGCGGGGGCAAAAACTACGGGTAGCCTGATTGCGAGTACGGCTGCGACCTGTATTGGTACCAATTTGATCACTGCAGACCAATATATTTCGATTGTTATGCCAGGTAGAATGTATAAAGAAGAATACAAAAAGCGGGGCTTACATCCGGTTGTATTAAGTCGTACCCTTGAAGACTCTGGTACGATAACGTCGCCTTTAATACCTTGGAATACTTGTGGCGCATTTATGTTTGCTGCCATGGCATTAACATCTTATGATTATATTTTTTATTGCTTCTTTAATTTAATTAATCCTGTGGTAGCGATAACATATGGTTATATGGGCTTTAAGATAAAAAAATTAACCACACCAGAGTAAAATTAACAAAAGTTAATATATATTCATAAAGCCTGTTTACTACAGGCTTTTTAATGTCTATTACTAGTAAAGATAAAATGTGAATTATTAAGGATACGCATGAATGATTTTCTTCCACGCTATTTAGCTGATTATAGCGTAGCAAACTTTTCTATTTCTACCGTAGCACTCACTTTCGAGCTTGATGAGACTAAAACACGTGTGACTAATCGCATGCAAATGTCGCGCGTCGTGGCGAATGAGCAACCATTGGTGTTAGACGGAGAGCATTTAACGTTAATATCAGTTGCTATAGATGAGCAAGTACTTTCAACTGAACAATACAAAGTTGACGATTCTAGTCTATCGATTGCGATAGAAAAGGAAGTATTCACCTTAGAAATTGTTACCGAAATTAATCCTATTGAAAATAGCGCACTTGAAGGTTTGTTTAAGTCAGGTGATGCCTATTGCACTCAATGTGAAGCGGAAGGATTTAGGCGTATAAGCTACTATCTTGATCGTCCCGATATTATGGCAACATTTACGACCAAAGTTATTGCCAATAAAGCGCAATTTCCGTATTTATTGTCAAATGGTAACAAAATTGCTGCAGGCGATTTAGCTGACGGTCAGCATTTTGTGCAATGGCATGACCCCTTTCCTAAACCTTGTTATTTATTCGCTTTAGTTGCTGGTGATTTTGATGTGTTAAAGGATAGTTATAACACTAGCTCTGGACGTAATGTTGCCTTGGAAATATTTGTAGATAAAGGCAATGTTAATAAAGCACATCATGCGATGGCATCGTTAAAACATTCGATGAAATGGGATGAAGATACCTTCGGTCTCGAATACGATCTGGACATTTACATGATTGTAGCCGTCGACTTTTTCAATATGGGGGCTATGGAGAATAAAGGCCTCAATGTTTTTAATAGTAAATTTGTTTTAGCTGATGAAACCAGTGCAACCGATATTGATTATTTTAATGTTGAAGCGGTTATTGCCCACGAATATTTTCATAACTGGACAGGTAATCGGGTGACTTGCCGAGATTGGTTTCAACTGAGCTTGAAAGAAGGGCTAACGGTATTTAGAGATCAGCAATTTAGTGCTGATATGCATTCTGCTGCCGTCACTCGTATTCAAAATGTGCGTGTATTACGTTCGCTGCAGTTTGCCGAGGATGCTGGCCCTATGGCACATCCTATACGACCTGAAAAAGTAATTGAAATGAATAATTTTTACACCTTAACGGTTTATGAAAAAGGTGCTGAAGTTATTCGTATGATCCATACATTGCTAGGTGTTGAAAAGTTTCGACAAGGTTTAGATTTATATTTTAAACGCTTTGACGGTATGGCGGTGACATGCGACGACTTTATCAACGCCATGGCAGATGCTTCAGGGGTTGATCTTAGTCAGTTTAAACACTGGTATACACAAGCAGGCACACCACTATTGAATATTAGCGAAAGCTTCGATGCGAACTTGTCTGAATATAAATTAACCTTAGTCCAAACTAATGGTGAAAAACCTACATTACATATACCCGTTGGCGTTGAATTAATATCGTTAGACGAGCAGCAAATTCAATCGCCGTTATTACAATTGACTGAACAATCACAAACATGGACTTTTAAAGGTTATAGCCAGAAACCTGTTTTGGCTTTATTGACGAATTTTTCTGCGCCAGTTAAAACACAGTTTGTGCAGTCGGATGAAGAGCTTCAATGTATTATGACCCGCGCCAATGATGAGTTTTGTCGTTGGGATGCTGGACAAAAATTGCTGACAAGATATATCACACAGTTAATGCAACAACCGAGCTCAAGTTTACCTGAAAACCTCTATCAGGCGTTTAGAGAAATATTAACTGCCGATATATCTGCGGCATTTAAAGCAGAGCAATTAACACTGCCGAGCTTTAGTGAGTTAGCTGATAACATTGAGGAAGTTGACCCTATCGCTTTACTTGACGCCATTGATAGCGTTAAGCAAAGTATAGCGCAGGCCCTAGCACCGTTATTTTTGAAGCAGTATCAGCAAAATATACAAGTTGATTATGCGAGTGATGGTATTGCGATTGGCAAGCGAGCATTAAAAAACATTTGTTTATCTTATTTGAGCACACTCAGTGATCAACAAGCGTTATTAACGACACAGTTCCAGCGCTCAAATAATATGACAGATAGCCTCGCCGTGCTTAATTGTGCCGCAAAACATCATCATGAAAACTTTAGCGATATGATGGCAGGTTTTGAACAGAAATGGCGTGATACCTCATTGGTCATGGATAAATGGTTTGCGATTCAAGCCAGTGTTAATAATGAGTCTATCTATGAAAATTTAACTCAGCTTATCGCACATCCTTTATTTAGTTTGAAAAATCCTAATAGAGCTCGATCATTGGTTGGCGCTTTTACTGCCAACAATCCTCGTTATTTCCATTGTGCGAGTGGCCGTGGTTATCAGTTTTTAATTGACCAATTAATTCTGCTAAACGATATTAACCCACAAGTAGCGTCGCGATTAATTACGCCACTGATACAATTTAAGTCTTTTGATAAGCACAGACAAACAATGATTAAAACCAAACTTGTACAATTTTCTAAGCAAGTTAAGCTTTCTAAGGATTTAAAAGAAAAGCTTGATGCTGCGTTAGCACCGTAGGGAAAGTATGAAGTACTATTTTAATTTGACTATTACTAGCCAAGAATATCTCCCCTATTATCAGGGGCAAATTCAATCTATTATTGTGCGGTCAGAGCAGGGGATAAAAGTAGAGTTTCCTGCAATGCATTTGCGAAAATATTTAACGAGCAATGGCATAAAAGGCCATTTTTGTTTACAAACGCAAAACAATAAGTTTTTGTCTTTAGATAAAATATCTTGATTAGAGTTTTTGCTTTAAACAGTGGTCTGACCATTTAAAGATGTCGTAAGCTAGTTACATATAGTATGACGGCTGCCATTTCTGTTCACTATTTGAAGATTGCAGCATATTAAGATAAGGCGTTTAAAACAAGTGTTTTAAACGCCTTATTGTTATTGCTAATTGATTTGTTTCAAGTCTTTAATATAAAGGGCTTTAACAAAGGTTTTAGCACTTGCCACTGGGTCAAAATGATGTAATTATTGTTTCATACCATGTAAATGGCATATAAAAATAAAAATGCAGAATCACATCTGGGGAGATAAAATATGAAACAAAACCTTCGCAACGTTTTACAAAAAAAACCATTAGCTTTGAGTATAGCTGCCGCCTTGATAACACTAGCAAGTGCTAATGTTCAGGCAAAAAACTTTCAGTTAGGTAACTTCGATATCAGTTTTGATTCTACATTTTCAGCAGGTACAAGCTGGCGCGTAGAAGACAGAAACTGGAATGATAACGTTGGTAAATCTAATAACGCAAACAATGGCTTTGATTTTAGCCAATATCATCCAATTCTAAATGCTAATCCAAGTGCTTCTACAGTCTGGGATGGCGCCGGTGGGTATTCAACCAACGGCGATAACGGTAATCTAAATTATAACTCGGGTGACAGCTTTTCAAAACTGATCAAAGGCTCACATGATCTTGACGTGCGTTATGAAAACTTAGGTTTTTTTGGTCGCGCGATGTATTTTTACGATTTTGAAATGATGGACGGCGATAGAGCGTGGACTAACCCAACTTCTGGCGTAGTTAATGACCCTTGTCGCGACGATGAAGCACGTGACCAAGTGTGTCGCGATGTTCGTTTGTTAGATGCTTTTGTCTACGGTGATTTTGATCTTGGTGAAATGCCTTTTTCTGTTCGTGTTGGTCAACAGGTGATCAGTTGGGGTGAAAGTACGTTAATATCCCACGGTATCAGTGAACTGAACCCGGTGGATATTGCACGTTTGAAAGCGCCAGGTGCTGAGTTAAAAGAAGCTTTTATTCCTTTTGGTGCTGTTTGGGCGTCACTAGGGGTCACAGAAACCTTTAACGTTGAAATGTTTTATCAATATAGCTGGGAAAAAACAGTTTTACCTGCACCAGGTAGTTACTTCTCAACCAATGACTTTGCTGGTGACGGCGGTCATTTTAACAATGTACAATTAAATTTTGCTAGTAATCCAGATATGGATCTTGATTCAGTAATTACTAATTTAAATGGCTTAAGAGCACAAATATTAAACGGTAATGTACCGATAGCTAATGCTGGTGGCGCCTATGTTGGCGGTTTTCCAACTAAGTTAACATTACGTGAAGCTGGCGCCGAGAATGATCCAGAAGACGGTGGCCAATATGGTTTACGACTTTCTTGGTATTTACCGGCTTTAAACGATACTGAAATTAGCTTGTATCACATGAATTACCATAGTCGTCGTCCTGTATTTTCGGGTATTACAGCTGACTTTACCGGTGCTGCTTTAGCGCATGATGTTGGTATGTTAGTTTCAACTGAAATTACTCATGACAATTACACAGATTTAAAAGCGTTCTCTCGCGTTGAACTTGATTATATTGAAGATATTAAGCTTTATGCTTTGAGCTTTAATACCGCTATAGGTACAACCTCTGTAGCCGGTGAAGTCACTTTCCGTCAAGACGAACCATTACAAATAGATGATGTTGAATTGCTATTTGCTGCTATGCCACAACAGTTAGCGAATGACTTAGGTCGTGATGAGCTAGATGGTATTTCACAAATGCCGGTTTTTGCGGGTGGTACGCGTGCAAATGGTTATATTTTGTCTGACACACTACAAGCGCAAATGACGTTAACTCATCTTTGGGGGCCAACATTAGGTGCAAGCCAATTTGTAACTTTACTTGAAGTGGGCGCCATCGATATTCAGGACATGCCTGATGAAGATGTTTTACGTTTAAATGGTCCTGGTACTGCTAGAAATGGTGGTGTTGCAGGTAAAGAAGGCCTAGAAATGGCCTTACAAGACGGTGTAGAAACGAACCCATTTCCTACTGCGTTTGCATGGGGTTATCGCTTTGTTGGTAAACTAGATTATAACAATGTCTTTGCCGGTATAAACGTTTCACCAAAAATTGTGTTTTCACATGATGTTAACGGTATTACACCGGATCCATTATTCTTGTTTGTTGAAGATAGGAAGTCAGTATCGCTAGGTTTAGGTTTCGACTACCAAAGCCGATGGTCTGCTGACTTGAGCTTTAACAGTTTCTTTGGTGGCGTAGGTACTACTAACCAAATGGAAGATCGAGATTACGTATCATTTAACGTCAAGTATTCAATTTAAAGTTGTATGAGGATTACTTTCATGAGAAATATTTTTAAAAATACCTTTAAAAAGGTAACGCTAGTATCAATGGCGGTAACCGTTGCTTTAGCATCAAGCGGTGCTGCTGCAAAAATTAGTCAGCAAGACGCTGCTAAATTAGAAAAAGAGTTAACCCCTTTTGGTGCGGTACGTGCAGCGAATGCTGACGGCTCTATTCCAGCTTGGACCGGTGGCATTAAGTCAGCACCAGCAGGCTATAAAGTAGGCGACCATCATATTGACCCTTTTGCTGCCGATAAAGCGATGTATACCATTACGGCTAAGAATCTTGCAGAATATAAAAGTATATTAACGCCAGGCCAAATTAAGTTATTTGAAACTTATCCTGATACATACAAGATGAGTGTTTACCAATCTCGTCGTTCGGCTTCGTATCCAGAGCATGTTTATCAAGCGACTTTGGACAATGCGACGAGAACAGAATTAGTTGAAGGCGGTAATGGTATTATTCAAGCAGCTGTTGGT
The DNA here is from genome assembly GCF_002077175.1 of Colwellia sp. PAMC 21821. NCBI lineage: Bacteria > Pseudomonadati > Pseudomonadota > Gammaproteobacteria > Alteromonadales > Colwelliaceae > Colwellia > Colwellia sp. PAMC 21821. Next base: position 4,568,360 of record NZ_CP014943.1, on the reverse strand, counting down.
ATTCCATTTCCAGTACCAAAAGATGGCTTAGAAGCTATTTGGAACCATATATTACGCTATCGCGGTGAAAAAATTGTTCGTGAAGGTGGTCAAGCTGCACCAACGGCGTCAGGTGATTATACCTACATGGGGTTTGACGACCAATTACTTATACCGTATGGCGTTAAAGGTGTTAAAGCTGAAGAGCTTCAAAAAACTAATATTTTGTTCAAATTTAAGCAAAAAGTTACTGAGCCAGCACGTTTAGCTGGTACAGCTTTATTAGTTCATGAAACGATGGACCAAATAAAAACACCTCGCCAAGCATGGACCTATAACACGGGTCAACGACGTGTTCGCCGTGCGCCAAATGTTGCATATGATGCACCAGGTACAGCGTCAGATGGTTTAAGAACAACTGATGACTTTGATATGTTTAATGGTGCACCTAACCGTTACAACTGGACATTAAAAGGCAAGCAAGAGTTGTTGATCCCATATAACGACTATCGTTTACACAGCGATAATTTGAAATATGATCAAATTTTACAACCGGGTCATATTAATCCTGAACTCGTGCGCTATGAAAAGCATCGTGTATGGGTGGTTGAAGCTAACTTAAAATCTGATACGCGACATACGTATAAAAAACGTGTATTTTATATCGATGAAGATAGCTGGCAAGTAGCGGTTACCGATATTTATGATAACCGAGATGAATTATATCGTGTTGGTGTTGCTCATGGCATTAATTACTATGAAGTACCTACCCAATGGTCAACTTTAGAAGTATTTCATGACTTGCAATCTCGTCGTTATATTGCGATGGGACTAGATAATGAAGCAAGTATGTATGACTTCTCTGCTGATTTACAAGACGTTGATTTTACGTCCTCAGCATTACGTCGTGAAGGGCGAAGATAAGTCAATACTTTGATAAAACGGCTGGCTGGTGCTAGCCGTTTTTGTTTTAAAGTTTACAATCGGTTATTTAATTTTAATTCCTCTTGATTTTAGCTAAACTAAAGATGGAGGAGAATTTGAACGTGCTGGATATTATTCTGGCTAACTCTTCTTAATATATCAATTTGAGGCATGTAGGCCTCTTAGTCCAAATAAATGGAGCTAATATAGTTAATTATGCGTCTTCTCGTTATTTTACTCAGTTTTCTTACTATTCCTATTCTCAATGCGCAACCGCAAGACGCGATAATTGCACCTTTGGCGAGCAAATCACTTTTACTTGATATTACAAAAGTTAATGAGTCCACATTAGTCGCTGTTGGTGAACGCGGTCATATTCTAGTGTCCACTGATGGTGTTCAGTGGCAACAAGCTAAAGTACCGTTACAAGTGACATTAACCGCGGTCTATTTTATCGATGAATTTAATGGTTGGGCGGTAGGTCATGATGCAACTATTTTATCTTCAAAAGATGCTGGTAGATCTTGGCAAATACAGCAGCATCTACCAAACGTAGAGAAACCATTATTGGATGTACTATTTTTGGACGAAAATAGTGGCATTGCCATTGGCGCTTACGGGCTGTTTTATCGAACGCTTGACGGCGGAAAACATTGGGAAGTTGAATATCATAACGAATTTCTTTTCCCTGAAGATCAAGCGTACTTAGCAGAACTTAAACTGCAAGACGAAAAAGCATATTTAGATGAACAAAGTAGTATTTTGCCACATTTTAATCGCGTGGTGGCCGATGGTCGTACTTTATATCTGGCTGGGGAAATTGGCCTGATTGCTAAAAGCAATGACTTTGGGGTGAACTGGGAGAAGCTTGATGAGATATATCCAGGGTCATTTTACGATATAAACCGAACGCAAATAGGCAACTTACTTGTGGTTGGTTTACGCGGGCATATTTTTCGCAGTTTACGTAATGGTACGCCATGGCAGGAAACTGATAGCCATGTAACGGCACTATTAAGTGCTATTGTACTTACTGATGATGACCGTATATTTGTACTAGGAAATAACGGGGTATTGTTAGAAAGCCGAGATGATGGTGCTTCGTTTCACAAACATATTATAAAAGATGGTAAAGCACTTATTGCAGGTGTTTGGTATAAGAATAAGATTATTGCCGTCTCTGATGTTGGCATCAAAACTATTAACGTAACGAAGTAACTGTCATGAAATTTAATTCTATTATTAATGTTGTAGAAGCAACACTCTTTCGCCGTCGATTAGCTGTACTGGTATTTTTTCTTCTGACCAGTATATTTCTGTTGTTTCAAGCAACACAAATTAAACTTGATGCCGCCTTTACCAAACATATTCCACTGAACCACAGTTATATGAAGACCTATCTTGAGCATAGGGAGAATTTTGGTGGTGCAAATAACGTTTTAATTTCAGTGTGTGATACCAGTGATGATATTTTCAACCCTGAATTCTTTAAGGCCTTAAAAGGCGTGCATGACAAACTGTTTTTTATTCCGGGTGTTGACAGAATTCAGGTCAAATCTTTATTTTCACCCAGTACGCGATTTGTTGAAATTGTAGAAGATGGCTTCGCGGGAGGGCCGGTAATTCCTGCCAACTTTCAACCCGATGAAGCAGGTCTAGCGATTGTAAAGGGCAATATTGAAAAAGCTGGCATAGTTGGTAGCATTGTTGCTGACGATTATAGTTGCTCCATGGTGAAAACCTCGTTGATGGAAATTGACCCCAATACCGGAGAAAAACTCGATAGCATCGTACTCGCCGGACAATTGGAAAATGAAATTCGTGGTGAATTTGAAAATGGTAAAATATCAATACACATTATTGGTTTTACCAAAATGGTGGGTGATGTAGCCCAAGGTGCAAAAGGGGTAGTTACCTTTTTCGCGATCGCTATTGCCATCACGACTTTGATGGTTTTTTGGTTTTGTCGGTCACTTGCTTTAACTATTTTACCTATTACATGTTCCTTGATTGCCGTTGTTTGGCAGTTAGGTATGTTATCGACACTCGGCTTTGGCTTAGACCCTATGTCGATATTGGTACCCTTTTTAGTCTTTGCCATTGGTGTTAGTCATGGCGTGCAAATGATTAACTCCGTCTCCAAAATGGTCAACAGTGGCAAAACCAGTAAGGAAGCAGCACAATTAAGCTTCAGAGTTTTGTTAGTTCCAGGCGGTATAGCATTACTTTCAGATACCGTAGGTTTTATGACCTTGTTGTCTATAGATATAGGCATTATTCGCGAGCTCGCCATAACGGCATCTCTGGGTGTTGCTATGATCATATTAACTAACTTGGTGTTATTACCACTGTTAGTTTCTTATATGAAAGTGCCAAAAAGTAAAGAAACTACACCAGATAAAAAGTCCTCTGGTGCCGATGGCATTTGGCATCTTATGTCTACATTTGCGACACGTAAGGTCGCCATGGTTATCTTAGCGTTAACAGCCGTACTTTATATTGTTGGATATATTAATGCCCAAAATATGAAAATAGGGGAGTTACATGCAGGTGCACCGTCGTTACATGAAGAGTCACGATACAATCAGGATACCTTCTTAATTACTGATAAATATGCCATTAGCGTCGATTATATGTCTATTATCGTCGAAACGACCGCAGATGCCTGTACCTACTACGACCGTATGGACACTATTGATAGATTTCAATGGCGGATGGAAAATGTGCCAGGTGTACAGTCAGCTGTTAGTTTGGCGTCTATCGCAAAAATAGTTAACGCGGGCTATAACGAAGGTAACCCGAAATGGCGTGTTTTATCGCGTAATCCACAAACCTTAGTGCAATCAATTGCTCGAGTACCTTCTTCAAGTGGGTTGCTCAATAGTGACTGTAGTGCAATGCCGGTTATTTTATTTTTAGAAGACCACAAAGCCGAAACAATCACTAGAGTAGTTGATGAAGTTAAAGTGCTTGCTAGCGAGTTGGGCAATGACAATTTAACTTTCAAGCTTGCATCAGGCCCAGTCGGCGTTATGGCAGCAACCAATGAAGCGGTAGAAGCAGCGCAAATCCCTATGATGCTTTATGTTTATGGTGCGGTAATCATTTTATGTTTATTGAGCTTTAGAAGCTTAAGAGCAACAATTGCCGTGGTTGTGCCACTTTATGTGGTATCAACGCTTGCACAATGGTTGATGACAGCGCTCGATATAGGGCTCACGGTATCAACGCTACCTGTTATTGCATTAGGTGTGGGTATAGGTGTCGATTACGGTATTTATATCCTGTCTACTATGAGTGTTAAGCTGAGAAATGGTGCTACGGTACAAAGTGCTTATTTTGACGCACTTAAAGAGCGTGGTAGTGCAGTTTTAATTACCGGAGTAACTTTAGCTATAGGTGTTTCAACCTGGTTTTTCTCTGATTTAAAATTCCAAGTTGATATGGGCATATTATTAACCTTCATGTTTTTAGTTAATATGATTGCAGCAGTGCTGGTATTACCAGCTATTGCAGCGTTTCTATGGCCTGAGCGAAAATAAATTGTAATTAATTGATCGTATAAATATGCATAAATAAACAAGAAAATGGCCGAAAGGTCATTTTCTATTTATAACTTATGAATAAACAATTGAATGTTTTCATGTCTGTTACATAAATAAGCTCTTTTTAAAGTAATGCATCTAAAATAGTGCTCGCAATCGCCCGAGTTTATCAATAAGATCAAGTTTATAGTCTATTCTTTTACAAGACTCAAAAATTAGTAATTATTCAAGCGTTTTATCCAAAAAGGAAAAAGGCATGGCGTTAGTAGACGGTTTACCTTCAGTGATACTTTCGAACGTAGCACAGTTAATACAAAAAAAAGTTCCAGCGGCAACAGCTCCGCTTGTGAAGCAATTTGCAGAGTTGCTTTATAAAAATATTTCAACCTTAGATCTTGATCATAGAAATGATAGTGACATGTATGGTGCCACGCTAAGTCTTTGGAATACATTAAACGACCATCAAGATGATAAACCTGTGATTAAAGTGTTTAATCCACAGGTTTCAAAAAATGGTTGGAAATCTAGCCATACCATCATCGAAATTATTGTGAGAGATATGCCGTTTTTAGTCGACTCTGTGCGTATTGCTTTAAGTCGATTAAACCTAACACCGCATTTAATGTTGAACTCACCAATAAAAATAGTTCGTGATAAAAGTCAAAATATCACTAAGCTTTCTTCTTCTGTTGATCAGTCGTTCAAGTCAACGTCGGTCGAAACAGTATTTTTTATTGAAATTGATCGTCAGAATGACGCGAAAGTATTAACAAATATCGCTAAAGAATTACACTCTGTCGTCAGCGATATAGCCATAACGGTAAGCGATTGGCAACCAATGCAAGCACGCTTGCGTAGTGTTATTGACGAGGTGAAAAAGGCTAAATTACCTTGCTCTGAAGCAGAGCACAAAGACAGTGTTAGCTTTTTAGAATGGATGTTAGCAGATAACTTTACGTTATTAGGTTACCGCGCTTATCATGTTAAAACATTAGAAGGCGATATGGCCCTATCGGCTGATGTTGAATCTAGCTTAGGCTTAATGAACCAGTATGACGGTACCAAAGAACGTCTTATGTCTGGTTTAAGTGAGTCAGCGCGGGAAATTGCCTTAGGTAAAAACCTATTAGTTTTAACAAAAACTAATGCTAAATCGCGTGTACATCGCCCAGCTCACTTAGATTATATTGGTGTTAAGCGCTTTGACAACAAAGGTAATGTTATTGGCGAAGAGCGTTTTGTTGGTTTATTTGGTTCGGCTTACTATACTAATAGCGCTTTGGATTTACCCTTAATTAAATCTAAAGTTATGGGTGTTTGTAACGATTCAGGTTTTGCCATTGGCACCCATGCTTATAAAGCATTGATCAATATCCTTGAAACATATCCAAGAGATGAAATTTTACAAAGTTCACCTGCTGAATTATTGAAAAATGTTATGGGTATTTTTCAAATGCAAGAGCGTGACTATTCCGGCTTGTTTATGCGCCGCGATGCTTTCAACCGCTTTTACTCTTGTATGGTTTATGTGCCACGTGAACGTTACAACACCGCGTTACGTGTTAACACTCAAAAATTGCTACAAGAAGCATTAGGCAGCGATGAAGAAGTTGAGTTTACGACTTACTTCTCAGAATCCGCACAAGCGCGAACGCACTATATCGTTAGAGTTAATTCGACAAAAGCAGACATTAATGTGAAAGAAATTGAAAAGAATTTAAACCATGCTGCACGCAGCTGGGATGATAATTTAGCCGATGCATTAAACTCGCATAAAGGCGAAGCTAAAGGTAAAGCATTAAGTAGAAAATATGCTAGCTTTCCACAAGCTTATAAAGATGAAGTTTTACCTGGTACTGCAATCGTAGATATCGAAAAATTTGAAGCTTTATCTGAAGATAATCAACTTGAAATGTTGTTTTATCAACCGCAAGAAGAAGACGCTAACAGCCGCTTTGTAAAATTAAAGTTATTCCATTCGGGCGAACCATTACATTTGTCTGATGTTTTACCTATGTTAGAAAATTTTGGTTTACGTGTTATCGGTGAAAGCCCATATGCAGTAAAAGCCGAAAACGGAGAAGTTTTTTGGATTTTAGACTTCTCAATGCTACTAACTGGCAAAGGTAAATTCAATCTAGAAATTGTTCAAAGCTTATTCCAAGACGCCTTTGCAAAAGTATGGTCACGAGAGTTAGAAGACGATGGTTTTAACCGTTTAATTTTAGGTGCTGAATTGGGCGGACGTGAAGTATCAATTGTACGTGCTTATGCCAAATATGAACGTCAAATTGGTGGTACTTTTAGTCAAAGTTACATTGAAGATACCTTTGCGCGCTATCCAAGTATCGCAAAACTATTGATTAAGCTTTTTAAATTACGTTTTACACCAAGTAAAAAGTCAAATGAAAAGGCGCTTGAGAAAGTTCATACGAGCCTTGAGGCTTCTTTAGACAGTGTTGCTAGTTTAGATGATGACCGTATTATCCGTCGCTTTGTCGAAATGGTTAATGCCACGATTCGTACTAACTATTTTCAGCCACACCCAGTAACAGGTGAAAAGTCATACATTTCATTTAAAATATTACCTTCACAAATTTCTGATGTTCCACAACCTGTGCCAGCATTCGAGATTTTTGTATACTCACCTCAAGTTGAAGGTGTGCATTTACGTGGTGGTAAAGTTGCTCGTGGTGGTTTGCGTTGGTCAGACCGTCGTGAAGATTTCCGTACAGAAGTGTTAGGCTTGGTGAAAGCACAACAAGTTAAAAACTCGGTTATTGTACCTGTAGGCGCAAAAGGCGGTTTTGTTTGTAAGCAATTACCTGACGGAGATAGAAAAGAAATTTTTGAAGCTGGTAAGGAATGTTACCGTACCTTTATTCGTGGTTTATTAGATATTACCGATAATATTATTGACGGTGAAATTGTACCTCCTGTTAATGTTGTTCGTTTAGATGAAGATGACCCTTATTTAGTGGTAGCAGCCGATAAAGGTACGGCCACTTTTTCAGATGTCGCGAATGCTATTTCTGACGAATATAACTTCTGGATGGGTGATGCCTTTGCCTCAGGTGGTAGCGTCGGCTATGACCATAAAGCTATGGGTATTACGGCAAAAGGTGCATGGGAATCGGTTAAACGGCACTTCCGCGAAATGGATGTTGACTGTCAAACAACTGATTTCACCTGTATTGCTATAGGTGATATGGCGGGTGATGTATTTGGTAATGGTATGTTGTTATCGAAGCATACTCGTTTGCAAGCTGCGTTCAACCATATGCATATATTTATTGATCCAACACCTGATGCAGCCAGTTCATACGTTGAACGTGAACGTTTATTTAATTTACCAGGTTGTACGTGGGATGATTATAATAAAGACTTAATTTCTGAAGGTGGTGCTATTTTCAGTCGCCAATCAAAATCAATTAAGTTAACACCACAAATTAAAAAAATGCTTGGCACGCAAAAGCAAACCATGTCACCACTTGAGTTAATGCAAGCCATATTAAAAATGCAGGTTGATCTGTTATGGAATGGTGGCATTGGTACTTACGTGAAGGGTTCGAAAGAAACACACTTAGAAGTGGGCGATAGAGCAAACGATGCCTTACGTATTAATGGTGCAGAACTTAAAGCTAAAATCGTGGGTGAAGGCGGTAACTTAGGTTTTACACAGTTAGGCCGTATTGAATTTGGCGCTAAAGGTGGCCGAATTAATACTGATGCGATTGATAATGCTGGCGGTGTTGATTGTTCAGATAACGAAGTGAACATTAAAATTCTATTAAATGGCTTAGTACAAAACGGTGATTTAACTGTTAAGCAGCGTAATAAAATTCTTTATGACATGACTGACGAAGTAGGTGAAATCGTTATTGATGATTGTTATCGTCAAACTCACTCATTGTCTATCACTGAATTACGTGGCGGCGGGCAGTTAAAAGAACAAGCGCAATTTATTAGTGAATTAGACCGTTCTGGCAAGCTAGTTAGAGCGTTAGAATTTATCCCAACAGATGAAGAAATTGCTGAGCGTTTAGCATTAGGTAAAGGTCTAACACGTCCTGAACTTGCCGTGCTACTTGCTTACAGTAAAATGGTCCTTAAAGAAGAGCTTGTTTGTCCTGAAATTACCGACAACGAATATCATCAAAGTTTACTCATTGAAGCGTTTCCAAAGCAGTTACAAGCTAGTTACAGTGCTCAAATGCAAGATCATCCGCTTCGTGCAGAGATTATAGCGACACAATTAGCCAATAACATTGGTAACGATATGGGCTTTAATTTTGTGCACCGTATGAAAGAAGAAACAGGTGCAACTACTTCAGAAATCGCCAATTGTTATACCATGGCGAGTGCGGTATTTGAACTTTCAGATGTTTGGAAACAAATCAGCGACTTAGATAATAAAATATCTACTTCTATTCAAACAGAAATGCTCTTTCAATTACGAAGAACGGTCCGTCGGGCTACGCGTTGGTTCCTTCGTCATCGTAATAAGTCGTTTAATATTGCACAATCTATTGCGTTTTATCATGAAACATTTGCAGAGCTTTCAAGCAATATTACGAGCTACATGATTGAAAAAGAAGCTGCGCAGATTAAACGAGTGGAAAGTGATTTAGTGAAAGCTGGTGTGCCTGATTCGGTTGCATTAAGAATATCATTATTGAGCACCTTGTTCTCTGTAATGGACATTGCTGAAATTTCAAAATCTGAAGCTATATCGACTGAATTAGCCACAGACCTTTACTTCAAACTCGGTGCTAGATTAGATTTACATTGGTTCTTAGACCAAATAACTTCTCAACCGGTTTCTAACCACTGGCAAGCGCTTGCAAGAGCGTCATTCAGAGAAGAGCTAGATTGGCAGCAACGTTCACTGACTTCTGTGATCTTGCGTGGCAATAAAGACTCTACTGACGTTGACAAAATGCTGGAAACTTGGCTAGTAGAAAGCGCTCAACCGCTTGAGCGCTGGCAGCATATTTTGGCTGACTTTAGAATTGGCAAAACGCATGAGTTTGCTAAGTTCTCGGTTGCCTTACGAGAGTTAATGTTGTTAAGTTTGCACTGTGACCCAGTGAAATAAGTGTTAAGATCCCCGCCATGAGCGGGGATTTTTTTGTCACCAAGTTTAGTTCGGTTTCTCGCACGGGCAATATTAAGTTTAATTAAAGAGGTATTATGTTCTACTCAGCTATTCGTAAAGTATTTTTTAAATTTGACCCAGAAGTAATTCACGAGTTAACGATTAAAGGCTTTAAAACAACCGGCGCTTCGCCGCTCAATAGACTTTATAAGCAAACCATACCAAATAAACCTGTTGAAGTTATGGGGATCAATTTTCCTAACCCAGTTGGTTTAGCTGCAGGGCTTGATAAAAATGGTGAATGTATTAAAGCTTTTGAAGCCATGGGGTTTGGCTTTATTGAAGTAGGGACAGTAACACCGCGACCACAAGCGGGTAATGATAAACCACGAATTTTTAGATTACCGGAAGCTAATGCTATTATTAACCGAATGGGATTTAATAATAAAGGCGTTGATTACCTCGTTGACCAAGTTATAAAAGCTAAGTACAGCGGTGTTTTAGGTATCAATATAGGTAAAAATAAAGATACACCTGATGAGCAAGCTAAGGATGATTACATTCATTGTATGCGTAAGGTTTATAACTTTGCCACCTACATTACGGTAAATATTTCATCACCAAACACACCTGGTTTACGCTCGTTACAATATGGTGATGCACTCAACGAATTGTTATCAGCGTTAAAAGCTGAACAAACGGCACTTGCAGAACAATATGGTAAATACGTACCTGTTGCAGTAAAAATTGCCCCAGATTTAAATGCAGAAGAAGTAAACTCTATTGCAGAATGTTTAATTGCCAATAATATTGACGGGGTCATTGCCACCAATACTACATTAGCTCGAGACCAAGTATCACACTTACCTTTTGGGAATGAGCAAGGTGGTTTAAGTGGAGCACCGGTGAAAGAAAAAAGTACTGAAGTAATTCAATTACTGGCAAAAGCACTTGATAATAAATTACCCATTATTGGTGTTGGCGGTATTGCTTCGGGTGCTGATGCTAAAGAAAAAATGGATGCAGGGGCTAACTTAGTACAAGTGTATACCGGTTTTATATATCAAGGTCCGCAATTGATTAAAGATATTGCACAGGCTTTAAAATAGCACCTAGTAATAAAAATTATTTAAAACTAAAAGGCCGTCTACTTATTTCAGTGGACGGCCTTTTTGATATTGATTTGGCGTTTCTATTATCAGCAGAGGGGAGGTATAAGCTAAGACTTACTCGCTAATATCGCTTCTAGACGCTCCATGCGCTCTAAGAGTAACTGCAAGCTCGTATCAAATTCATTGACTGTAGTTGCGGTAAACATCTGCTGTTTATCACGGCTTTTTGAATTAGCTTCTAAGGTATTAAGTTCTGATGATAATTTTTTGAGTTCTGCTTTTAAACTACTCACAGCAATCATTTGTTCGGAGACCGCGTTAATTGAAAACTCAGTTGCGGTGATCTTATCTTTTAAATCACTGATTGAATTATTTTGTAAGCTAACGGTATTTTCGAATTTATCTTGTTGTTGAGATATTTTTATACTCTGTGAATTCAGCGCTTTAATTTCTTGTTGATTTTTTCGCCAAGCTGACGCCCAAAGCTTATCCATCTCAGATAATAACAGTTCTGTTTTTTCACTGATCGCTTCTAACTTAACTTTTAAAGCAATGGTAGACTCACCCATTTCTTCACCGGTAGCTGATAATTGGTTTTCTAGCTGTTGAATTCGTCCCGCGCTTGTTTCTAATACATGGTTAACGTTAACCTGCTGTTGATAGAAATACCAAGCCGTGCCCGCTAACGCAATATAAGGCATTAAGATTAATAATGTTTTTGGCAAAGTAGCAGATGACTTTGTCGCTTTTGGTGTTGTGCGGACATTATCGGCTTTCTGTGTTTTAGTCACAGGTTCACGCACTATTTTAACTTGATCTTGGTCGATATTAATCGTTGGAATTTCAGGTTCTTCACGTTTTGACAAGAGAGCGTCCTACTAACAATGGGATATTATCTATTGAATTAAAATTAATCGTCTAGATATAAGTTACAGTTAACAGTAACTTTATAATATTTCGTATATTTTGTACAAAAAAACCGACTAATAAGTCGGTTTTTCTTCTGGTGCAATAAAGTATCTTAATTATAGAGTGTTAGTAACTATCATTATGAACACTTTGCACAGCTCGGCCTGATGGATCCGCCATGTTAGCGAAGCTCGCATCCCATGCTAGTGCTTCTGGTGTACTACAGGCGACTGATTTTCCGCCAGGTACACATTCAGCAGCAGATGCTAACGGAAAGTTTTCTTCAAAAATACAACGATAATAGTAGGCTTCTTTAGTATCTGGTGTATTAAATGGGAATTTAAACTCTGCACTCGCTAATTGTTGGTCGCTTACTTGCGCTTCAACATGTTGCTTTAAACCATCGATCCACGAATAGCCAACACCATCAGAAAATTGCTCTTTTTGACGCCACAATATTTCTTTCGGCAAGTAACCTTCAAAAGATGAGCGTAAAATAGCTTTTTCCATTTTGCCATTGCCACACATTTTATCTTCTGGATTAATGCGCATAGCCACATCCATAAAGTTCTTATCTAAGAATGGTACGCGTGCTTCAATGCCCCAAGCCGACATAGATTTGTTTGCACGTAGACAATCAAACATGTGCAATTTATCAAGTTTACGCAATAATTCGTTATGAAACTCTTCAGCATTTGGCGCTTTATGAAAATACAAATAACCACCAAATATTTCATCAGCACCTTCACCAGAAAGTACCATTTTAATACCCATGGCTTTTATTTTTCTTGCCATTAAATACATCGGAGTAGAAGCTCGAATAGTGGTTACATCGTAAGTTTCTAAATGGTAAATAACTTCTTTAAGTGCGTCGATACCTTCTTGTTCGGTAAAGATAACACTATGATGTATTGTACCTATGCTGTCAGCAACAGTTTTTGCAGCGATTAAATCGGGAGAACCCGCTAAACCGCAGGCAAAAGAATGCACTTTAGGCCACCATGCTTCAGACAGATCGTTCTCTTCAATACGTCTAGCAGCAAACTTTTGCGTAATGGCAGAAATTAATGAAGAGTCTAAACCACCAGAAAGCAATACACCGTAAGGTACATCGGTCATTAAATGGCTTTTAACAGATTCTTCTAATGCTTCGCGTATTTTTTCTTTGCTGGTATTGTTATCTTTTATAGCTGAATATTTTTGCCAGTTGCGTTGATAATATTTTTCAACTTTGCCTACTCGGCTATCTAATATATGACCTGGAGGAAATTCAGCTACCGTTTTACAGATTGGCATTAATGCTTTCATTTCAGATGCAACATAGAAGTTACCTTCAGCGTCATAACCAGTATAAAGTGGAATAATGCCCATGTGATCACGAGCAATTAGGTAACTATTGTCGACTTCATTGTATAAACAAAAGGCAAACATGCCCTGAAGTTTATCGACAAAGTCACTACCAAATTTTTCAAACATTGGAATGATAATTTCACAATCAGAAGCGGTTTGAAAAGGGTAGTCAGGCGTATGTTGGCTGGCTAAAGATTTATGATTATAAATTTCACCATTAACAGCTAAAACCTTTGTTTTATCCGTGTTATATAATGGTTGTGCGCCATGCTCAGTATCGACAATTGAGAGGCGTTCATGGACTAAAATAGCATTGTCATTGTTGTAGATACCAGACCAATCTGGACCACGATGACGAAGTAAGCGAGAATATTCTAAAGCTTTTGGACGAAGTGCGTCTGCACCTGTTTTAATATCTAATATACAAAATATCGAACACATTGAAGTGCTACCCCTTTATATTTTTAATGGAAATTGTTGGATGAATACGTTTTTGCATGTTTGCTAAAACGTATTACGAAATTTTATCGAAGTAAACATGATGATGTTTACAGAAAAAATTATCACTCAGCAGTAGTGCTGTACTGACACTTTGACAGTATTTGACAAAAAATCAATAGTATTTTTACTCTAATTTGATTAAAACCTATAATCGTTGATTTTACTGCAACAATAATCGCTAGTTTTAATCAAATAGATACATTAGTATATCCATGAATTTAAAATAGTATATCAATGAAAATAAAAGATTTTTTCGCTATTTATTTATATTTTAATCATAATTATGAGCATTAAATGTTGAAACCTGTCAATAATATAAGAATGAAGGCCTTTGTCATTGCAATAACGCTTGGCTTAAATGTTTCTGCTCATAGCGCAGTCATTAACGCTGTTGAATCAACAGTAGAAGAGTTACGCATTAGTAAGGCACTTAAAGCCATGCCTAATGTTGCAGCAAGGTTATCGACTCGCGTTGATAAATTTAGTGCGCAGCTAAATCAAGCAACGAACTATACAGTTATGACACAATTAGTTATTCGTCATGGCTCAGGTCTCTGGTTAGATGCTAAAAAGTCCTTTAATGAATTAAATGATTTTGACGATAGACCCTTATATTGGGCGCGTTTACAAATGAGTAAAGCGTTACGTTCATCAAACACTTTTGCCGAATTATTTGAAAATCAGCAGAATAAACTACTCTGGACCCTTGAGTTATTATCTCGTGGTCAAATGGATGTAAAATTTGATAAAAAAGCCGATAAGAAAATATTACTTACCGGTTTCGACCCCTTTTTTCTTGATAGGCATATCGACCAAAGTAACCCTTCTGGCGTTGTAGCGTTATCTTTAGATGATCTCGTGGTGAGTATTGAAGGGCAAAGTGCAGAAATTGAAGTGTTAATCATGCCTGTACGTTTTGCTGACTTCGATCAAGGGATGATAGAAGAACTTATAAGCCCTTATATTGAGCAAAAATCAGTTGATATGGTGATAACGGTTAGTATGGGTAGAGACAACTTTGATTTAGAACGCTATCCGGCATTAAGACGCAGTGCCAATGCGCCAGATAACCTTAATGTATTAACAGGTGGCAGCAAAAATAACCCCATAGTGCCTGAGTTAAATAATGCTGCTTTGCAAGGGCCTGAGTTTGTTGAATTTAGCTTGCCAGTATCGGCGATGTTAAAGGGCGCAGGTAAATATCAAATTAATGATAATAGAAAAATATCGACGGTCCCTGGAGGCACATTTAATGCTGAAACACTGGCCGATATACAAAGCCAAACTTCAGTTGGCGGGTCGGGTGGAGGGTATCTTTCGAACGAAATTTCATACCGAAGTATATTACTGCGAGATAAATATAATTTAATGTTACCGGTTGGTCATATTCATACCCCGCGTATTAAAGCTTTTGATCAACAAGCGCTAATGGATATTGTTAACCAAACGAAAAACATGATTACCCAAGGTGTTGCAGGCTTATAACGGTTAAGTTAAAAACTTTTAGCAATAAAAAGCTTAACAATAAAAAATAGCTAAAAAATAATTTAAGACTTAGCCAATACTTTATTTCAATTATTTCAACACAAAAAAAACGCTAACTAAGTTAGCGTTTTTTTGTTTTACTCTGCAATTAATAACGATTAATTCACTTGGTATAATACATTCCAGCTCAATCTGAAATCATCGTGATATAAATACATATATTAAAGCATGGTGCTAAATATTATTAGTGACATCCACCGATAATTTTAGCATTTGTCCTGGTTGTAAATACTTTGCACGATTAAGGCTATTCCAACGTTCAATATCTTTAATAGACACATTGAACTTGTCGGCGATGCGGGCAAAAGAATCACCTTTGCGCACACGATAATTAATGTTGCGAATTATCGCTTTTTCACCGGGCGTTAGGCTATTTATGGTTAATTCTTTAACCGCTGTTTTTTGCCAGATTACGAGTTTTTGTCCAGGCTTAATCGTGTCTCTAGGTGCCATGGCGTTCCATTTTGCAATGCTACGGGTAGAAACATTATAGGTACGGCTTAAGTCCCATAAAGTATCACCAGACTTCACGATATGAATACGTTTTTCACCAGCCAGTACTTTATTTTGCGTTTTTGCTAAGCGTTGATTTTGAGATAACAAATAACTATCTAAAGAAGCGGTAGCGACAGGTATTAATAAAAACTTACCGGCTCTGATCTGATTGCCTTTAACGTTATTTACTTGTTTGATCAAATCAATTTCGGTATTAAATTGTTGCGCGATTTTACCTAAACTGTCACCACTTTTAATTTTATATCGTTGCCAAGCTAAGCGCTCTTTTTTGCTTAATTTTGCTAAACCTTGTTCAAATGTCGCAATCTTATGGTTGGGTAGCAATAAATAGTGTGGTCCGTCAGGGTCGGTTGCCCAACGGTTAAAGCCAGGGTTAAGTCGTTGTAACTCGGTTAAAGTTAAATCGGCTAATTGCGCGGCTTTGGCTAAATCAAGTTGTGAACCAATATCAACTTGTGTGATCACCGAGCTATTATCAATTTCGTGCAATTTAATTTTTAATTCATCGCTACGTTTAACGATGTCAGCTAACGCTAATAACTTCGGCACATAGGCGCGCGTTTCTTTTGGTAAATCTAGAGACCAAAAGTCGGTAGGAAGGTTTTGCTTTTGGTTTTTTCTAACCGCTCGTCTTACTCGGCCTTCACCGGAGTTGTATGCTGCTAATGCTAGCATCCAATCGCCATCAAAAAATTTGTTTAAATATTTTAAATATTTAATAGCACCTTGGGTTGAAGCCACAACATCTCTGCGTCCGTCATACCACCAATTTTGTTTCATGCCAAAACGTTTGCCTGTGCCAGGTACAAATTGCCACATGCCAGAGGCTCGGCCATGGGAGTAAGCAAAAGGGTCAAACGCACTTTCAACAATAGGTAACAAGGCAATTTCGATGGGTATATCGTTTGCTTCTAATGCTTCAACGATGTAATACAAGAACGGCTCAGCCCGTTTTGCTACGCGAGTTAAATAAGTGGGGTGTTTAACAAACCAAGCCCTTTGACTAGCAACACGAGGATTATCCGGTATTGAAAACTGTAGTTTACTGCGAATTCTTTGCCAAACATCATCGGTTAAGTAGCTTTCTTGATCGTCATTACCAAGGTCCACGTTACCATCGGCAACAGGATGAATTACGTCAATGGCTTCATCAACCAGCAATGCCTGATTAATTTCTCCCGATGAAGCTACGTCGATAAGTACTTGTTTTCCTGAGTTAGCTTCAAGTTTATTCGATTCGTTCTGATTTGATATTGATTGGCAACCGGACAATAAGAGTACGGTTGCGATAGATAAGGTTTTATACTTCATGCAATGTCTTTTTAAATTTACTTGGCGCCAGTGTCACTTATTTAGTGCTGATATTCAAGATTTGTGCGATAAAAAACGCCTTAGAAAATGTCTTTCCAAGCGCGAATAATGGTAAAGGCTTTCAGTTTATCCTCAACTTTAACTTCACTGTACTCACTAGCGCTTGTCATCAAACTAGGCTCATGGCACCGTAAAAAAGGATTGATTTTCTTTTCAAGCATAATAGATGTTGGAATAGTCGCTATGCCTTGTTCGCGTTTTTGTAACACTTGATTGTAATAATGAACTAGTTCGCTATTACCAGGCTCAACGGTTAAGGCAAAGTTAAGGTTAGCTTGAGTATATTCATGTGCGCAATATACGTGCGTGCGCTCAGGCAATGCACTAAGCTTTTCTAATGATGAGAGCATTTGACTTGGTGTACCTTCGAACAGTCTGCCACAGCCGCCAGAAAATAAAGTGTCGCCACAAAATAAATTGTCTTGCGATAAATAAGCAATATGGCCGCTGGTATGTCCTGGCAGGTCAATAATGGAAAATTCAAAGCCTAAATCTGCTAACTTTACGGTATGGCTGTCATTGAGCGCTACATCACAATGTGGAATGTTTTCACTCTCTGGACCATAAATGGTCAATGGCCATTGCTTGTTTTTACAATATTCAACCAGTGTGTTGATACCACCAACATGATCAGCGTGATGATGCGTGATCAAAATATTTGATAACTGTAATTGTTGCTGCTCTATAAATTCGATACAAACACTGGCGTCACCTGGGTCGACTAAGGCCATGTTTTGACTTGTGTTTGATGAAATTGCCCAAATATAATTATCTGAAAAGGCCTTTATCATGGAAACTTTCATAATAGTGGTACTTTGAGTTTGCTGCATGTGTGGCTCCTGAGTATACTGAAGATATGATTATACTGATTTTTTTAACTGTTTAATATAATGAAGCCAGCACTCGCGTTTAGGCATCCTGATTATCCAACATCTTGGCAGCATTTACCCAATGGTGAGCTCATTGTTGCGAATATTAATCAAACACTGGCACCTTGGTGGTCAAAATTTTTTGGTTATCATTTGCTAAAAATTGGTGCCTTAAGTGGTGAAGTTGACAGCACAGAAAGTCCTATTAAACATCAATTAACCTTAAGTAATCAACTCGGAAACGGTGATTTGGTTGCTGAAATTGATGATTTACCCTTACTAGAACACAGTATTGATGTTTGTGTGTTGGCACATGCATTAGAGTTTTCATTAGACCCTCATCATGTTGTGCGTGAAGCTAACCGTGTATTAATTCCGAACGGCTATTTAGTGATCACAGGTTTTAATCCTTTTAGTTTAGCTGGTCTTAATCAATTTATACCCTACAGACGTAATAAAACCCCGTGGAATGAAAGATTATTTTCACCCATGCGTGTTAAAGATTGGCTACATTTAATGGGCTTTGAAATACAACTTGATCAGCGGTTTTTACATTCAACATTATCTGGGCAAATAACGCAGGGGGTATTAAGTAACCATTGGCATAATATAGCGTCACGCTTCTTTCCAAGTTTAGGCTCAGTGTATGTTATTGTGGCAAAAAAACGGGTACTACCTTTAACACCGATTAAAGCAAAGTGGCAACTTAGACCGCGCTTTGAACCCGTAAAAGTCCCCACAATGAATTCATCAAGAAAAACAAATAAGCAAGATAATAAATAAGTAATAAGTAATAATTAATGTTCAATTATTACTCAAGCTCAACCCATAAATTAAGGTCATAACTTACCCATGCAACTTCATGAATTTGAACACTATTTAAATACCTTATTAAAGCCTGAACAAATCAAAGACTTTTGTCCGAATGGCCTTCAAATACAGGGACGTGACAAAATCGTTAAGGTTATTACTGGGGTGACAGCAACACAAGCATTGATAGATCAAGCTATCGCGGAAAAAGCCG
Organism: Colwellia sp. PAMC 21821; assembly: GCF_002077175.1. Classification (NCBI taxonomy): domain Bacteria; kingdom Pseudomonadati; phylum Pseudomonadota; class Gammaproteobacteria; order Alteromonadales; family Colwelliaceae; genus Colwellia; species Colwellia sp. PAMC 21821. Next base: position 4,549,617 of record NZ_CP014943.1, on the reverse strand, counting down.
ATGCTTTAGTGGTGCATCATGGTTTCTTTTGGAAGAATGAAAGCTATGTCATTCGCGGTATGAAACATAAACGTATTAAAGCTTTACTGGCAAATGATATTAGTTTATTTGCTTACCATTTACCGTTAGATATTCATCCTATTTTGGGTAATAACGCGCAACTTGCAAAATTATTTTCCATAGATAATGTTGCACCACTAGAAGTGGGTAATGCCTTGAGTGTAGCGGTACGCGGTGAGTTCAGTACTGAGTTGTGTCCACAAGTGCTTGAGCAACGCATAAGTGAGCAATTGAAACGCAAATGCTTGCATATACCTGCGCCTTCAAATAAAGCGATTAAAACTGTTGCTTGGTGCAGCGGTGGTGGTCAAGGCTATATTGAATTGGCCGCAGAGCAAGGCATAGACGCTTTTATTAGTGGTGAAGTGTCTGAGCAAACGACTCATGTCGCGCGCGAAATGGATATTCATTTCTATTGTGCTGGTCATCATGCTACCGAGCGTTACGGTGCTAAAGCACTCGCTGAGCATTTTAATCAACACTTGCCAGTTGACGCTAAATTTATTGATATTGATAACCCTGCGTAAGTTCAGGGTTATTTTCTTATTATGAAAAAAAGCAAGGTACATGCACTTTTAATGATGCCATTTGAGGGGGAACTAGCGCAAACTTCACTGTTTAAGTCTGCAGTTAGCTTTTAAACCATTGCACGATCCGACCCAATGTTTCGTGCCAAGCGGTACTAGTTTGTTGCAATTTTTTTGCACTCGGTAAGTAATACTGCCATGGAGTAAGTCCGTTTTTCTTCACCCAGGGACTTGCCGGTGCGGGGATCGCATTGATACCGTATTTTTCAAAATAGGCCATGGCTCTAGGTAAATGGTTAGCGCTAGTGACTAAAACTACATTTCTATTGAGCACTCGTGGTGCGATGAGTTGTGCTTCCTCCTCGGTATCTTGCGGGTAGTTTTCAGTGATAATCCTATGTGCGGGTACACCTAATAACACAGCTGCTTGCTTAACCTTTTGCGCATTTGAGCTAACATCACCACCTGAAAACCCTGAGGTTATTATTTGCGCTTCTGGGTGTAATCGATAGATACGGATAGCTTCAACTAACCTTTCTAGCGAACTGGATTTTAACTGACTTGTCGCTGGTAAGCCCTCAACTGTAGTGTGAACACCGCCTAAAATAATAATATAATCTACAGGCTTATCGCTGCGGGTAAAGGCTGGATAGTTATCTTCTAATGGTGCCATTAAGGCGTCTGAAATAGGTGGTAGGGTAGTTATTATTAATAAAGCGGTTGCCGTTAACAATGCAACAAAACTGAATTTTGGCTTAATACGATAAAATAAAATAGCGATAACTAACAGGAAAACGATAACGCTGAGTGGCATTATCATTAAGCTGATAATTTTTTTTAGTAAAAATAAATCCATATTAAAATTCCAAATAGGTGAATTATTTCAAGCTATTGAAGCATAACAAGTAAGTAACTTTTTAGCAGCAGCTAATTTTGTCGTAAATTAATTTGTTTGGACGTCTAAAAGTCTGTTGATATTTATATTTAGATAGGGTTAAATAACGACGCTGAAAATTAGAAATTATTTTCCATTAACTTCTGAGTATTTTTCATTATGTACTTACAAGTTTTATGATAATTTTCGCACCAGAAGAGGCGCAATTGCCAGGTAAGTAACATGAGGAGCCCATCCTTTGATTGTTACTAAGGGGGACAATTGCCGAGAATGTTGATAGTGGGACTTATCACATTCGGTCGCTAAGGCTGAATCCTTAGGGCTGTCACCGCTAAAAATACGTTTTTAGCATAGGGTGGAGAGCTTCTGGCTGAATAGTACCGTCTGAATAATTGATTATTCTAATCTTATTCGCTCTACGCTCAGTCATGCTCTTCCTTGTATTTATTTGCCTGTATAATTTACTGTACTTTACTAAATATCACTCAGTAAACAGGCTTTTAGGAAGATTTTTTATGTTAAACTGTTATTTTCTGCCGTTAGAAACGGGTGTTAATACCATCGAAACTTTATGCCATTGTATAGCTGTTAACGTTCTGCCAACAACACGCTTGGAGAACTTACATGTCTGTTAACGTTAAACAAGTTAATACCAACAATATTACCGTTGCAAAATTTGGCGGCACCAGTGTTGCTGATTATCAAGCCATGCTGCGTTGCGCGGATATTATCAAAAAAAATACCACTAACCGCTTAGTCGTAGTATCAGCAAGTGCGGGGGTAACTAATCATTTAGTACGCTTAAGTCAAGCTGATGTTAGTACCACGGAACGTGAACAAATAATGACTAATATCGCAGATATTCAATTTGCGATAACTGAAAACTTTACCCACCAAGAAAGTATTAATAATGAAATATCAGCATTATTAACTTCATTACGCGGTTTTGCGGAGCAACAAGCACAGCAACATACCACGAAAAACGGTGATGAAATTTTAAGTTTTGGCGAACAATTCAGTTCACGTATTTTTGCTCAAGTATTACAATCTGTTGGTGTTAATGGTCATTACTTTGATGCTCGACAAGTTATGAAAACCGATAATTTGTATGGCAAAGCCCAAGTTGATTTAACCCAAATAGCCGCTAATGCTAAAACATTCCTGCTACCTTTGCTTACTGAGCAAGTTATCGTGACACAAGGTTTTATTGGTAGCGATCAACAAGGTAACACGACAACACTGGGTCGAGGTGGTTCTGATTATAGTGCAGCATTGCTAGCAGAAGCTATTGAAGCCAGTAATTTAAGTATTTGGACTGATGTAGTGGGCATTTTCACTACTGATCCTCGTATTACTGATCAAGCGCGTTCGATTAATGAAATAAGCTTTGGTGAAGCGGCAGAAATGGCAACATTTGGCGCTAAAATTCTTCACCCGGCAACACTTATACCCGCCATGCGCCAAGATATCCCTGTATTTGTTGGTTCAAGTAAAGAACCTGATGCGGGCGGTACAAGAATACAGCGCGAGGTTGAATCTAATCCGACCTATCGTTCAATTGCGCTGCGTCGAGAGCAAACTCTGGTAACCGTTAAAAGCCCGCAAATGCTTCACGCCAGTGGCTTTTTAGCAAAAGTTTTTACTGTATTAGCTAAGCATCAACTCAGTGTTGATTTAATCACGACCAGTGAAATCAGTGTTGCGATGACCTTTGATAACCCACATGGTTCAACACAAGCCTTGCTCACTAAAGCGGTTGTAGAAGAGTTAGAGCAACTTTGTGAAGTCAGCGTTGAACATGGTTTGAGTTTAATTGCGGTGATCGGTAATAAAATTCATGGCACTAAAGGGGTTGGTAGCAGCATTTTTGATAAAGTGAATGATTTCAATATTCGCATGATTTGTCATGGTGCGAGTAATCACAACCTTTGCTTCTTGGTACCAGAAGCTGATGCTAACCAAGTCGTTGAACGATTACACGCGACTTTATTTTCTGGTTAAGCTCGATGTAGACAGAAATACTGTTGAATTTTGTTAAACCTGAACAGATAAATTGAGAGACTAAAAAGGGACATTTATTTGTCCCTTTTTGCTTTTAAAATAATATTAACTACATTGAGTCAGACATTTTATTCATAGGCTAATGGGTCAGTCACATTATTGTCAGCAAAAGCTTCTAAGCGTTCCTGACATGCACCACATTTACCACAGGCTTTTTCGCGGCCATTGTAACAAGTCCACGTGTCATTGTAGCTCAAGCCCATGTTCAAACCATCAGTTAAAATATCTGATTTGCTGTTAGTTAAATACGGACTAAAAATTTCAACGGCTTCATAGTTAGCAATTTTACAAACGTCATTCATTTTCATGACAAATTCAGGACGGCAATCAGGGTAAATAGCATGGTCGCCAGAATGAGCACCGTAATAAACTTGTGAAGCTTTAACGGATACCGCATAACCTACAGCAAGTGACAGTAAAATCATATTTCGGTTTGGCACTACCGTTGATTTCATACTTTCGGCTTCGTAATGTCCTTCTGGAATATCGATGTCATCCGTTAAAGATGATCCGGCTAATAATTGGTTGATCGCAGATATATCAATAACCTTATGAGCAACATTCAATTGCTGACAAACTTTACTGGCACAGGCAATTTCTTTCACGTGTTTTTGGCCATAATCAAAGGTTAAAGCATAAACTTCTTTACCATCTTTTAAAGCACGGTGCAGTACAGTGAAAGAATCCATGCCACCGGAAAAAATTACTACGACTTTATTACTCATATTTGCTGGTCTCTTGGGGTATAATAAAAACTTGCGCATTCTACTCGAAATTATCTAAGCATTAAAGTAATGACCACACGTTATAAAATAAATGAATTGTTTGAAACTCTGCAAGGCGAAGGCTCTTTTACCGGCCAACCGTCAATTTTTCTTCGTTTACAAGGCTGTCCAGTGGGCTGTTCTTGGTGCGATACTAAGCATACTTGGGATATCCATCCTGAATTAGAGATCCCTAGCAAAACACTATTAGGTAAGTCAGAAGAGACCGAACAATGGTCGAATTTATCACTTGATGATATGGCTGCAATATTTAGTCAGCAGGGCTATAAAGCTAAACATATTGTGATCACCGGCGGTGAACCCTGCATGGTCGATTTAACCGAGTTGTGTTTATATTTTGAAGCACAGGGTTATAGTTGTCAGGTTGAAACTTCAGGTACTTTTGAAATTCGAGTCTCTGAGCAATGTTGGGTAACGGTTTCACCAAAAGTTAATATGCGTGGTGGTTACGAAATTTTAGCCAGTGCCATGCAACGTGCTAATGAAATTAAGCACCCAGTGGCAACTGAGCAACATATTGACGACTTAAAAGCATTATTGGCGGAGCATAAAGTAGCAGACAAGCAAATTTACTTACAACCGATCAGCCAAAAACAAAGGGCTACCGAACTTGCTATTGCCACGTGTATCGAAAATAACTGGCGCTTGTCAGTACAAGTTCACAAATACATTGGTATTGAATAGCGACTGACATAATAAGCGATCGATGTTTTAATCCATGCACGATCGTCTCTTCTGTAAATGTTACTTTGTCACTGGCAGCATAATAATCACCTCAACGCCTTGTTGATTTTGTTTATTTACTGCCTTTATTGTGCCGCTATGAAATTGACATATTAATCGCGCTATATACAAACCTAAACCTAAATGTGGTTGTTCATTATTGTGTTTCTTCCTGATGGATACCATAGAGTCAAATAGCTGCTCGCTCATTTCTTCAGGTAATAATTCACCGTTGTTGCTAATAACTAATGTGACCTGGTGATTCTGCTTTTCAACGCTGACTGCAATATTTTCATCATCAGAAAACTCGACCGCATTGGCGATAACTTTATCTAATAACTGCGCTATATGCTCTGGTGAACCTAATACTTGTACTTTACCTATGGCTAATTCGCTAAACGAAAAGTTAATCTTCGGATAAATTAGTCGGTAACCTTGCATGCAACCGTTGAACACCTGACCTAAATCGAACAAACACTTATCGGTATTTTCTAACATTTGCTCAATGCGAGTTGCTTCATTCATATTGGTTAAGATTAAACTTAAGCGCTCAATACCATGTTGAGCACGCACTAAATAGGGATTTTCAATCGCTGAATTTTGTTCATTATCACCATTTTCTCGTGTTGTTGTATTGATACTTTGTTGCTGCATGGCTAAGGTTTCTAGGGATGTGCGCACAACAGCAATTGGCGTGCGCAATTCATGAGATAACCGAGAAGACATATTTTCTAAATAGTGATTATATTGTCCGAGTCGATTAACAGCGGTCGAGAAACTCCGCGATAAATCGCCAATCTCGTCATTGGTGGTCGAGGTATCAACATTGCCGTTAATGCGGCCGTGTTCATCGATAGCCATTTCGGCTTGATTGCTTAAGGTTCTGATCCGGTTTGAAATCCGCGAAGCAAACAAGAAAAAGGCTAAAGCGCCTATTAACATAATGGCTAAAATAGAACTGAAAAGCTTTTCTAATGCCTGATTTCTTAATGTACGAATGCCATTCGTCGTTTCTTCTACAATTACCGCGCCTTTAACACTTTCATCGATAAATATGGGGTAGGCGGCCGATAGCACTACCGCTTGTTGATCGGTACTTAAACGCCATTGCGACATGGGTTCACCAGCTAAAGCACTTTCGATATGTTTGCCGGTGAGGTTTTCTGAATCATAAAGTTGATCGATAAAGTTACTCGGTGGCTGAGTGAGAATTTTTTCATATAATGGCTTAAGTATTTTACTTTCAAAAGCAAACCAAGCCGATATTAGAACATTTTCATCTGCATTATCGATACGTTCATTATTGAGATTAACGCGCTTATTCCACACACCGCTGGCTTTTTTTATGTTCCCAGTTGTGGCTAAAACACGGTGATGTTGGTCAACAACCCATATGCTGGAGTTGGTGTAGCTCATTCCTTTTACAATGCGTTCAATTTCAGGCGAGGGCACTAAAATAGTACCTAACGTTTCGGCAGAGCTTGGATCGGCCGAGCCAAGTGATGCTTCAATTACACCTAACGGGCTGTCTACATCATGAACGGCAAAGGCAATGTTATCGTTAAATTCAGTTAACGGCACACGTACCTCGACGTTATAACCTTGCTGAGTATCGCGCCAATGTCCTTGAATTTGTCTTGCCGGTACCGGAATATCATCTTGAATATCAGTGATACGGTATGCGTCTATCCAACCGGTGGTTTTATTGCTAATAATAAAGCGACTAAATACGCCTTGTGGATTGATAAAGGCGAGCTCTAAATGATCATTATTGGTGATACTGCGGGCATTGATGTCACGATAAATGACTTTGTCGTCTATAACAGCAAAGTATAAATATAAATATTTACCGTAAGTGCCTACAGCAGCGGTAAAGTTTATTGAAAGCTTCTCTGGTGTTAATTGGCTATAAAGTTGGTTATTTTGTTGATAAAAGTGCGCTTTATTGGCAAAGTCGGGCCAGTCTTGATTCAATCCATCGAGCTGGATCGGCGCTGACAAACCATAACTATATAAGTCTTTGCCTTTTTCAACACTGGGTAAAAAACTGGCTTGGTTGTTAAATAGATTAGCCCGTTCATGCATAGCGGTAGCTAGTGCTCTTGCTGTGCCGATAATAGTTTGCTCTTGGCCATATCGTAGGTATTTTTCCATTTCCCAAACATATTGATAGCCAAACCAAGGAATGGTAAATAGAAAGCTTGATAATAATAGCAGCTTACTTCTTAGGCCAAAACGCCATTTCATTGCCATAATTGCTTAGTTACCTGTAGCTTCTACTGGGCTTTGGTTCCAGCGATAGCCCATGCCATAAACTGTTTCAATACAATTAAAGTCGTTATCGATATGAGTGAATTTTTTACGTATTCGTTTGATATGTGAGGTAATGGTTGAGTCATCAACGTAAATTTTCGAGTCTTGCATCAACTGACTGCGGTTCTTTACATGTCCTGGGTGTTTCGCTAAGGCGTATAGCATCCAAAACTCGGTAATGGTTAACTCTACATGCTGACTTTGCCATTGTATGGTCATACGCTGACTATCTACCGTTAATGGCCCAATAGTTAACATGTGATCCGCTTGTTGTGGTTTACCTAAAGCGTCTTGGCGGCGAAAAAGCGCAGCAATACGTGCAGACAGGTGCGGTAAACTAATATCTTTAGTGAGGTAATCGTCAGCGCCGATACGCAATCCCGAAACCGTGTCTACATCACTGTCACGTGCGGTTAAAAAAATAATGGGTAAGGTTGTCGATTTCGAGCGCAGCCATTGGCATAACTCGAACCCAGCATCGTATTCGTGCTCAAGGCCAATATCTAAAATGGCTAAATTAGGTAAGCGTAAATTAAACGCATCCATCGCGCTATTTTTATTAGCATAGGTTTGTACTTGATAACCTTGCAGGCGCAGTACATCTGCGTAGTTTTCTCTGATGGCGGCATCATCTTCAACAATAGCGATACGTTTCGACATGGTGATTGCTTATCCCTTTATATGCAAGTACGTAATATTTACGTGAATATCTGCGTTAAATAATATCGAATAAACCCCATCGATGCTGCTAATTGTTGTAATTGCCATAATCTTGCCACATTTGCTCAGTGAATTGCCATATTTGCGTCCTTTAGTCGTCGTTTTTCTACGGTTTAATAACATCATCAAAAACAAAGCAGCTAATTAGGTCATTAGTTAGCCGCTATTTATTTATCACACTATTTATAACACTATTGATGAGAGACACTAATATGAAAAACCAATTAACTACAGCACACTTAACTACGACAGAAGTAAACACAGATAATAAAGCACGCGCAGTTGAATCTGGCATAGCAAAAACATTGATTAATGTCGCGTTAATTTCTGCATTAACGGTAAGCCCAGTCTTTGCCAGTTCATATGAAAAAACACAACAAGCGCAGGCAGAGCAAGAAAGTTCTGCACAATTGAAAGAAGAAATTGGTTTTGGTACCGGTATGGTTATTGGCGCTGTTTTGGGCGGTCCTATTGGTGCTTTTATTACGGGTATTGCAGGTAACATGATTGCAAAAAATATGAATGCTACTGACAAAATTGACAATTTGTCCAATGCCTATAAAAAAGAGCAACAGAATAATGCAACATCATTGGCACGTTATCAGGAAAAAATTGAGCAAGCTGAACAAAGCTATCAAGCTGAGCTAATAGCTTTAGAGCAAAACTATCAAGCAGCTAGTCAATTACAAGCGCAAAACTTATTAATGAGCTTGCAGTTCTCTACTGGCTCTAGTGAAATAAAGTCGCATTACCAAGAGCAAATAGCGAGCTTAGCGCGCATTGTTCAACAATCACCTAATTTGACCTTAGATCTTTCTGGTTACACCGACAAACAAGGAAGTGATGAGTTAAACCAAGCCATTTCATTAGCCCGTATAAATGCGGTTAAGAATGCCCTGATTGACCTAGGTGTAAAAGCTGACCGCATAAGTTTATTTGCCTTTGGCGAACAGCAACCGGTTGTAGCATCAGTAGATAAAGAAGTGAGTTTTTATGATCGAAGAGTGGTTATCAAGTTAAAAAACACCGCTTTAGCAAACGATGTAACAAGCCAAGAGCATTCGCAAACGGCTAAGAACTTTTAACACGATTATTAAGGGTGGTTAGCTACTTTAAGTGGGTTTATCCCAAGCAATTAATTTACTTTAAAGGGGGGAGATTAAAAAACAAGCCAAGGTGAATAACCTTGGCTTGTTTTTGATTGACGTTTATCGGTTCAAATTTATAGGTTGAAACTTTAGTAAAAAGTTATTTACCTAAAGTAAACTTAGTGTCAGCTTCTCTTAATAAATATAGCGCTGCACAAGCAGCCAACATAGGCCAAGCGGCAAAAAACAATAGGTTATTAAAGGCATCATAATATTGTGCGTAGGCTGAGAATGTAGAACCAGCGTGCATCAGGAAAATTAAACCATAGGTTAAACGTTTTTTAATGCCGAATAAAAACGCCATAACTAATATTAATTGTAGCGCGCCTAAACTATAAGCAAGGATGTCAGTAAAACCGCTGATTTTATAAAAATGTTCGAAAATTTTAATACTATGGGCAGGGTTAACAAACTTATCTAGCGTCCAAACGAACATTACGATAAACACACCTACACGTAATAATAGTAATGACCATTGTAGGTTGTTCTGAAAATTTTTGTTGGCTAGGGTAGCATCTGTCGACATATAAATTCCTCAATTAAATAAAAGTGTTAGTAACAATGCTAAAAGACCGAGGAACTTAGTTTAAATTTCAGCGTTATGTTTTTTCTTTTGCCGATGCCGTGTGATAACCATTTCATTCACTATCCTTATTCGATAATACGCTTAAATGGCGGTAACGAATTTAATAAGTCTTTACCGTATCGCTTGTTCACTAAACGACGATCCATTAACACGATGACACCATGGTCTTTTTCATTACGCAGTAATCGTCCTGTGGCCTGAATAAGCTTTTTCGAGGTTTCAGGCACTGAAATAGACATAAAAGGATTACCACCCTTAGCGGTAATGTATTCAGCCTGTGCTTCTTCTACCGGAGATGACGGCACTGAAAACGGTAACTTGGTGATAATAACATTGGTGAGATAGTCACCGGGTAAATCTAGACCTTCTGAAAAACTTTGCGTACCAAAAATGATACTGTTTTGCTGTTTATCGCAAAGGGTTTTGTGGGTTTCAATAATTTTTTGTCGAGATTGCTCGCCTTGCACTAATATACTGAGTTTAGTTTGTTCTCGCAGTGCCGTGACCACTTTATCCATTTGCCAATAAGAAGAAAACAGCACTAATGTCGCTTTTCCGCGCTGAATTTGTTCAGGAAGTTTAGCAATAAGCTCATCTGTAAACGCATCGGCACTGGGCTCATACTGCATTTTAGGCACAATTAACTGAGCATTATTTTGATAATCAAAAGGCGAATCAACTTTTTGATATTGGCTGCCATCATCAGTTCTTAGCCCCGCTTGTCGACGAAAATGATCGAACGAGTTCAAAGCTAAAATAGTGGCGGAGCATAAAACGGCACCTTCACATTTAGACCAGAGCATATCTTCTAGAGTGAAGCCAACTTCTATGGGCGAACCACTAATAAGATAGTCGCTTCGTTTACCTTCAATTTGCTCTAACCAACGCGCCATAGGCGCACCTTTCTCACTATCGGTTTTAGCATACATCTGCCATAACGAATTAAAGTTTTCTAGACGTTGGATCATAAATCCCGATTCAGCTAACAAAGGTTCTGCTAAATACATTTGCGTGTCGCCGTCTTTTACCGACTCCATTAACAAGTTATAAAGCTTGTTTAAATGCGCTAAACATTTCTTTGAACTATCGGTTAAATCTTCGGCCCAATTTTTTAATGATTTTGGCACAATACCGTTTTCAAAGCGATATTGTAGCGCTTGATTTTGACTTTGTTTTAGTGGGCTATTTGACGAAGATTGATGAAAATAAATACTGCGATTATTATCAATAAAACTTAGCACTTTTTGCATGTCGGATAATATATCTTGGCAATCGTCCGCTAATTTTATTGATGGCGAGATGGTGCTATTGGATTTTACTAGCGCTGCTATTTTATCGCCAGTTTCTTGCAGCTTACTAAGCCAGTCAATGGCTCCCTTGATGGTAAGAGTCGCACTGGAATGGTCACGCGTTACTTTTGGTAGGTGATGTGCTTCATCAATAATGTAAAAAGTGTCTTCAGGTGCTGATAATATTCTGCCTCCCCCTAGCTCTAAATCAGCCAGTAGTAAACTGTGGTTTACCACGACAACATCGGCTGCCTCCATGGTCTCTCTAGCTTTATGAAATGGGCAATGGCTATGGTCTGATAAATGCTTTAAACAACTGTGTTTGTCAGCCTGGATTTGTTGCCAAATATGATGATTAATGGGCTCGGGCCACGCGTCAATATCGCCCGGCCAAGTGTTATCATTGAGTGCTTTGTGCATCTTGTTCAAGGTGCGAATATCGCCCGCTTGTGGTTTTTCTGCAAAGGTAAAACCGGCTTGTGGACTGTCGTCATTGGCTACAGCTAGCGCAAGCTTTTGTCGACAAACATAGCGCTGTCTACCTTTTGCTAAGGTGAAGTTAAAGTCTAATCCACTGTGTTTTTTTAAAAACGGTAAATCTTTATCAACTAATTGCTCTTGCAACGCCACAGTAGCGGTGGCAATACACACTTTTTTGTTTCGACTTATGGCGAGCGGAATAGAACCCAACGCGTACGCTAAAGACTTACCGGTGCCGGTACCGGCTTCAATGGTGATTATTTTACGTACTTTATCGTAATCTCCGGCAAGGGTTTTCGCAATTTCAGCAATTAAAAAGGTTTGCTGCTTTCGCGGGTTAAAGTTGGTCAGGTTTTCACCTATGGCTTTGTAGGAGGTTCTTATCACTTGCTTAATTTTATCGCTTAACATCGCGGCTGTAGTTTCCTATCGACAATAGATGATTTACACTGCTGTATATATTAACAGTTTGTTATGAATAATTAGAACACTTAATGCAACATTTTCCTGAACAATTTCCAGAATTAGCACCATCGCTAGCTGGCACGCGCGGATTTCTTTTGACCCGCAGCGCTAGCGATCGCAATAATCGTTTAGAAATAACCTTATGGCTGAAAACGCCGCAAGGTCCGGTACAGTTGGTTATTGATAACGAACGGGCAGTTTTTTTTGTTGAGGTCAGTGATGTTAATCATGCTAACGATATTTTGGCGAAACAAGGCATTAAAGTAGACGAAATAAAACCGCTAGCACTAAAAGCATTTAACCAAGCGAATGTTGCTGCACTCTATTTTTTAAGCTTGCGAGAGTTTTACCAAGCGCGAGAAGCCCTTAAGCAAAAGGGGGTTAAATGTTACGAAGATGACATTCGACCGGATGATCGCTTTTTAATGGAGCGTTTTATTACCGCAGACATGACCTTTGTCGGTCGACAAGCACCTTTAATGTCTGTGCAAAGTAAAGACTATAGGCGCTATGAGCAAGCTAGATGTAAACCCATTGATAAAGCACAGCAAACCGACATTACATTGTCGACCGTATCGCTCGATATAGAGTGCTCAATGTCGGGTGAATTATATTCTATCGGTTTATATAGCGACCATTGTCAGCAAGTACTGATGATTGCCAATGAGCAAGAAATAGCGCGCGAGCAAGGCAAAAAAGGTGCTATTGATATTGCATGGCAAGCTGATGAGCGAGCATTACTTGTCAGTTTACTAGCTTGGTTCTCACAGCACGACCCCGATATTATTATTGGCTGGAATGTGATCAATTTTGATTTTGATTTATTACAGAAACGCTACGATTTACATGGGATTAAGTTTGCCATTGGTCGCGATGGCAGAACACCTTATTGGCGAAAAAACCAAGCCAGTGACCAGCAATTTATTGAAATTAATGGCCGTGTGATACTCGATGGTATTGATTTATTAAAAACCGCTACTTACAATTTTCCGAGTTTTTCACTTGATAATGTCGCGAATACATTGCTTGGTATTGGTAAAAAAGTTGATGATGTAGATAACCGACTACAGGAAATAACCGATAACTTTCACCACGATAAAACCGCACTGGCGGCTTACAATTTAGAAGATTGTCGTTTAGTTATCCTGATTTTTAAGCATACTCAATTATTAGAATTCGCTATGCTCAGGGCGCAATTAACCGGTTTATCCATTGATAGATTTGGAGGTTCAGTAGCGGCTTTTACTAATTTATACCTGCCAAAATTACATCGCAGTGGTTATGTCGCGCCTAACATGGGCGATGGCGATCAAGGCTTTGAATCACCGGGCGGTTTTGTCATGGACTCTATTCCAGGTCTTTACCAAAATGTGTTGGTGTTAGATTTTAAAAGCCTATACCCCAGTATTATACGCAGTTTTAATATTGACCCCATGGGTTTGATAGAAGGGTTAAAGTCTCCAGAAACAGCAATAGAGGGCTTTGATGGTGCTTATTTCTCCAGAGAACAGCATTTTTTACCTGGTATTATCACTGAGCTATGGAAAGAGCGTGATATCGCGAAAAAAGATAAAAATGCCGCCTTATCGCAGGCAATAAAAATTATCATGAATTCATTTTACGGTGTTTTAGGCTCAACAGGTTGTCGATTCTTCGATCCCCGTTTATCTGGTTCTATTACTAAACGTAGTCACAGTATTTTAAAAACCACTAAATTATGGATAGAAGCGAAGGGTTACCAAGTGATCTACGGTGATACAGATTCTATTTTTGTGCATGTGGGTGATGAACAAAGCGAAGAAAACAGCAGGGCACTGGGTAAAACGTTACAAGAATACATTAATCAAAAATGGCATGCATTGCTCAAAGACCAGTTTAATATTGTTAGCGAGCTTGAAATTGAATTTGAAACCCACTTTCTTAAGTTCTTAATGCCAACCATTCGTGGGCAAGATGTAGGCACAAAAAAGCGTTATGCTGGGCTGGTGCAAAAAGGTGAAGAGCAGCAATTAATTTTTAAAGGCTTAGAAAGTGTTCGAACCGATTGGACTGAATTGGCGAAACAGTTTCAACGTACTTTGTACTGGAAAATATTTAATAACGAACCGGTTGTGGAATACGTAAAGCAAATGGTTGCTGATACCTTAGCGGGAAAACACGATGAATTACTCTATTACCGTAAGCGTTTGCGCAGAAAATTGGAGCTGTATGTTAAAAATGTGCCGCCACATGTGCGCGCTGCAAGATTAGCCGATGAAATATACAAGCAGCAGGGCAAGCCACTTAAATATCAAAATAAAGGCTGGATTGAATATGTGATGACCGTCAATGGTCCACAAGCTAAGGGGTGTCAGAGCGCCGCTTTAGATTATCAATTTTACATTGATCGTCAGTTGTTGGCGGTAGCAGATGCAATTTTGCCTTTTATTAATACCAGTTTTGACGAGATCACGAACAGTCAGATGAATTTGTTTTAACGTTAGAACTGTTAGAACTGCTAGAACTGTTAGAAAAATAATAGTATTCAGTTATATAAAGTGATTCTGCTGTGCTTAATAATTAAGGCGTTTATGTTTTTATATAAGTTATGACAGAAGTTATGACAAATAAAGCGTGCTTCTTTAGCTGATTCACGATATAAATATTATAGATGGCTAGATAGCTATAATTATTTTCGAACGTTAACGTGAAAAGATCAATTATTCGCTTGATAAATTTTCAGTTCTTGCTTGATTTCAAAGCATTAGGTTCTAAACCAAGCGATGCGCCAAAACTATAACCATGGAATGTAACCCAGACATGAAAAAAGAAACCAAACTCATTAATGCTGGCCGAAAAAGCCAATGGACTCGTGGTGTTGTTAACCCACCTGTAGAACGTGCATCTACGGTAGTGTTTAATTCTGTTAAAGAGATGAAGCATGCCACTGCAAATAAAACTAATCAGGTTTTGTTTTATGGCAGGCGTGGTACGTCAACGTCATTTGCTTTTAGCGATGCCATGACCGACTTAGAAGGCGGAGCAGGGTGTGCAATATATCCGTCGGGTACTGCGGCGATTACTAATGCTATTTTGGCGTTTGTTAAAACTGGCGATCACATACTCATGGTTGATAGTACCTACGAACCAACGCGCGATTATTGCGATAAAATTTTAGCTAAGTTGGGCATTGAAACAACCTACTATGATCCCATGATAGGGAAAGGTATTGAGTCTTTAATTAAAGCTAATACGCGCGTGGTTTTTCTTGAATCTCCTGGTTCTATTACCATGGAAGTGCAAGACGTACCTGCCATTGCTGAAGTGGCACACCGCCATGATTGTATTGTAATGTTAGATAACACGTGGTCAGCGGGCGTAAACTTTCAACCTTTTGATTACGGTGTTGATGTATCAATTCAAGCCGCCACAAAATACATTGTTGGTCATTCTGATGTTATGTTAGGCACGGCAACAGCAACCGCTGAATATTGGCCACAATTACGTGAAAGCAGCTATATCATGGGACAATGTACATCGCCTGATGATTTATACCTTGCCATGCGGGGTATTAGAACCTTAAGTGTGCGTTTGCAGCAGCATCAAGCTAGTGCACTGAAAATTGCTGATTGGTTGTCATCACGCCCTGAAGTAGAAACTATTTTACACCCGGCATTGCCTTCTTGCCCCGGTCATGAAGAATTCAAACGTGATTTCAGTGGCTCAAATGGTTTGTTTTCTTTTGTATTAAACAAAGGTAATCAGGCTGCGTTAACTGCACTTTTAGATGGTTTAGAACATTTTAAAATGGGCTATTCGTGGGGTGGATTTGAAAGTCTTATTTTAGGTATTTCAAATGTTAACAGCATGCGTACTGCCACAACTTGGCAGTATGAGTTTCCGTTGATTCGCTTACATGTTGGTTTGGAAAATGTTGATGATTTAATTGCCGACTTGGAGCAAGGCTTCGCCCGCTTTAATGCTGCATTATCGTCATAGATTAACAAGCTTAGTTGACTTACTTTTTTAGGTGACTTACTTTTTAGGTGACTTACTTTAAAGCCAATAGATGAAAAACGCCGAGTAAATTACTCGGCGCTTTTTTGTTTTACATTTTTTCGACTACATTATACAAAATACAAGTTCCAATAGAACGTTCGGTAAACAGTGTTATTTTTTACCTAACAGCGTGAAAATTTTCTTGGCGATATCGGTGTTATCTTGAAAGCCGTTAAACATTTCACTGCCTTTACCAAAGGCAAATACTGGCACATCAATACCTGTATGCGTGCCCGATGGACTAATAGAACCCCAACCGGTATTTGTTTTCATATCAATTATTTTCGTAATTACATTCAGTACTGACTGGTAATTTTTAGGGGTTCTTTTGCCTTTTTTATCGGCAGCAGATAATAAACTAAATTGTTTAACGATATCTTTGTCACTGAGTTTTGCTTGCTGTAAATTATTTAAGTCCTGAGACGATATGTCGAATGACAGTAAGCCATTCACTTGAGCCAAGGTTAAGTCCTCATCAGTGAATTTCAGCGCTATTGTCTTTGGTGACATTGTCATGCTTCTTAAAAACTCAGGTTTCCATAGGTACTTACTATTAATGTTAGGATCTGAACGTTCAGTTTTTTTACCGATAGTTAAGCCACCAGTGCTATGATCGGCTGTGATCACTACTAAGGTATCTGGATTTTCTGCAACATAGGTCTCAAGATATTCAATGGTTTTTGCTAAATCGTCCATTTCTGCCATGGCAGCTGCAATATCTCTAGCGTGTCCGCCATAATCAATTTGGCTACCCTCAACTAACATAAAAAAACCATCTTTGTTTTCTAACTGTTTTGTTGCAGCTTTCGTCATTAGCGATAAACGGTGCTTGTTGGTGTCATCTAATGCCCAAGGTAAATTAGTATGATCAAATAAACCTAATACCGGCGTATTCTTAGGGATACTGTTTATTTCGCTATATTTATCAATATAATGAAAGCCTGACTCAATAAATTCATTAACGAGATTTCTATCTTTGCGGATAAAATATTCCCAGCCACCACCAAAATATAAATCGGCTTTTATGCCATCATCAATATAACTGTCAGCAATAGCGTTGTAGTTGTAGCGATGGACATTGTGCGCTAAATAAGAAGCCGGGGTGGCATGATTTATCTGGACAGTAACCACAACACCCGTTTTTTTACCGCTTTGTTTAGCATATTCCAAAACCGTTTCAATTGGCTGTCTGTTGATATCTAAACCAATAGCATTATTATAGGTTTTTACGCCTGTAGAAAGGGCTGTTGCGCTCGCCGCAGAGTCAGTAACGTAACCCGATTCAGGGGCTGGATAGGTGCTACTTGTACCGGTGAAATTACGGTCAAAAACCGTTGGTTCAATTTCTGGTGTTGCGGGGTTGTCATTATAATAACGATAGGCTGTAGTATAGGCTGGTCCCATACCGTCACCAACAACCATAATAATGTTTTTTGGTGTATTACTCGCCACTGTATTTACCGGAACATGGCTTGTCGCTTGCAGTTGGCTACAAGACATAACCAATAAACTAGTTAATAACGTTGGAATGAATTTTTTCATTTTTATATCCGTTAACTTAATAAGTAAAACGACTTAATTGAGAGGTAATTAAGCTGCTATTTTTGCTGTAACTATTCTTTAAATGCAACATCAACCCAAACAAGTCGGTGATCAGATGAAGCCGCTCGGTCTTTAATTAAACGAAATGTATCTTCACTTTCTTTTGGCCAAAATATGCCTGAACCAAGGACGTTAAATTGCGCTTTCGCAGGTAAAACATAATCGGCTCGCATGCCCCAAAATGCGGTATGGTGTTTGGCGTTTGGGTTATCCTTGCGATGTAACTTTCCAGCTTCGCTACTTGGCTTAGGATCTATAATACGAGGATGATTTATTAAGCGATTGATACCCGATTTAATGGCATTTCCATCAATAGCATCAGCATTTAAGTCACCCAAAATAACAAAAGCTTTATTTTCAGCTAATCCGCCGAATTGCTTGTTATCGTCATAAATATAACTGGCAGCATTTGGGGTCAGGTAATCACTCCAGAAACGAATTTCGTCAAAGTTACGTTTGCCGTTTCTGTCTTCTGGTCCGTCAAATACCGGCGGGGTAGGATGACTAGCCAAAATATGCACTACATGACCATTGATATTGACTGGTATATCCCAGTGAGATTTGGATGACAGTCGAAAGTTGTTCCAGGCTTGTTGATTAAACCAAGGTGTATTTGAGTCAGGATTTACTGGCACCAAAGCATTGGGCATGTCACGCCATTTAAACATTTGGAATGTTCTGATTTTTTCTTCAACAATAGGGTGTTTTGATAACAATGCCATCGCAAAGTGACCTGAGAAAAGTCCATAGCCATAAGCATCATTCGGTAATTCACCGACTTTGTTATCATTGTTTAAGTCATAGCCCGTAGCAACACCCGTATTAACCGGGCCTTGATAAAAGTAGGGATAATTAATAGCAGCATTACCCTTTTGACTTTTTGCTAAATATTGCGCGATAAAGCGCTTTAGAGATTGGTGTGTAGGGTCATTGCCATCAAACTCATTTAATAAAATAATATCGGGGTTTACTCGTTGAATAATTTCAGCAATATTTTTTATTTGCTGATTATCATTGGCTAACGCGGTCGCTAATTCTTTTCCTGTTGGTTTACGCTCTTTACCTAATTCTGAAGGTAAGTAATTCAATGCTTCCATACTGACATTGAAAGTGGCAATGCGTAAACTGGCAGGAGACTTATTTAATGTTTCTGACATAGCAATACCTGAATATACTAACAACGTAGTTGCTAATAATGTTGTAAATAACTTCATATAAACTCCTACTTTAAGCCACAACCACGTAATATAAAATCCGTTAAAAACTCAGTTACTTGGGTTATATCGTCTTCTTCGTAATCTGCACGATTCATAATAGTTAAAATTTGTTGTTCAAAATCAGCATAATGTTGGGTGGATGACCAAATTAAGAAAATCAATTTAACAGGATCGACATCTTTCATTTCACCGCTATCGATCCAGACTTGAAATACTTTAGCCTTTTCTCTTACCCATTGGCGCAAATAAGTACGGGCAAACTCTTTTAAATGTAATGCACCTTGGATTATTTCCATAGCATAAATTTTCGATGCTTCTGGATGCTCAAATGACATTTTTACTTTTGAAGCAATAAATTTCTCGATAGCAACGACAGGGCCATCGTTAATATCAAGTTCACCAATACCTTGATCCCATGTATCTAAAGTTAATTGTAAAACTGCATGGTAGATATTTTCTTTATTTTTGAAATAATACAATACGTTTGCTTTAGGCAGATTTGCGCTATCAGCAATTGATTGCACGGTAGCACCTTTAAATCCTTGCAGAATAAATTCTTTTTGTGCTGCCACTAGGATTACAGCTTCACTTCTAGCCCGTATGCTCCCTTGTTTCTC
The DNA here is from genome assembly GCF_002077175.1 of Colwellia sp. PAMC 21821. Taxonomy (NCBI): domain Bacteria; kingdom Pseudomonadati; phylum Pseudomonadota; class Gammaproteobacteria; order Alteromonadales; family Colwelliaceae; genus Colwellia; species Colwellia sp. PAMC 21821. The sequence continues at coordinate 4,530,091 of NZ_CP014943.1, read as the reverse complement.
ATTATTAGTATTGTTGCTCACGAGAATAACCTTTCTATTGGTTTTTATATTAATTAACATTACGTTAAACGCTTAATGTTACATCTTTTAGCTTATTCTGTGCTTAAAATCATACAATGTTAAATGTTCGCATTGTCAGCAATTTTGAGCGTTAATTCTTGTATATTCATTGATGAATGTATGTTTATTCTTTAAAAATTAGTCAGTTTAATTTAAATGTATGGTTAAGGCACTGTTTTAATACATATTGTATTGCTAAATTAAAAGTTTTTATTATTTTCAAAAATAATTTTATATTTGGTTAAATTATTTTAATTAATACAGCCCTTTATAAACTAAGCTAAAATCATACTTTATTTTATCTTGACCAAATGGTTTGTTTTTATGATTTTTTGTTATAGTTAATCAGGTAAGTTGTGTTTTTTGTTATATGTTGTTTTTGCCTTTGTTTTAATCTATCTCATAGGTTGTTGATATTTAAGAGTTAAATAAGTCTGCTTTTGTTTCGTTAATTCGTTTTGTAAAAATGTGTAAATTTAAAGAAAGTGACTTGTAAAAGTTTGTAATGAAAATGTAAGAAAACTCTGTTTTAATTTCAATTGAGTAAGCTTAAAAATAATAAATAGATTAATAATTAGCTAAGTAAAAATTTATATAAACATATGACAAAACAAAAATTTAACTTATATCAAGGAATAATATGATGAAAACTCATCGTCTCTCACTCATTACTGGCGCAGTTGTAATTGCGCTTGGATTATCAACATCGGCTATGGCAAATGATACTTCTTCTGCAATCAGAGGTAGTATTTTAAACCCTGCAGGGCAAGTTTCGGTTAATGCTAAAGTTGAAATTGTACATTTACCTTCAGGTACAAAAACGACTACAAGCACTAATGACTCAGGCTCATTTTCTAGTAAAGGTTTACGTGTTGGCGGACCTTACAAGGTTACGGTAACAGGTGCAGACGGCGCTAATACATACAACGATGTGTATCTAACCCTAGGTGATACCTTTAAGTTAAATGTACAGCTTGATCCTAAACAACAAATAGAAAGAATTTCAGTAACAGGTAGTCAAATTCTTTCAGGTAATATTGGTAGTAGTAGCTACTTTAGTTCAGATGATATTACCAATGCCCCAAGTTTTGACCGTGATATCAAGGATATTATTCGTAATAACCCTTTAGCGGTTTTATCTTCGAAAGATGGCGAGCTAAGTGTTGCTGGTACTAACCCACGTTTTAATAGTATAAGTGTCGATGGTATTGGGCAAAATGATGATTTTGGTCTTAATGCTAATGGTTACCCGACTACGCGCTCTCCTATTTCTTTAGAAGCGATTGATCAGGTCACTATAGATGTTTCTCCATTCAACGCTCAAGATAGTGGCTTCCAAGGCGCTAAAATAAACGCTGTAACAAAGTCTGGTGGAAATGAGTATTCAGGTTCATTCTTTTATGAAACTCAAAACGACGGAATGGCAGGCACACCAAAAGATGGTGAAAATGAAATTCCAACTGAATTTGACGAAACCACTTATGGCGCCACGTTTGGCGGAGCTATAATTGAAGATGAATTATTCTTTTTTGCATCATATGAATTCTACGATGCGACTTCACCAGTTGAGTGGGGCCCTGAAGGTGGAAGTGCTCCTAACGAAGCTGATGCAAGCGTAGCAGATTATAATGAAGTAAGACGTATTGCTGAAGAAGTTTACGGTGTCGATGCTGGTGTATGGGATTTAGCGCCAAAAACTGATGATGAAAAATTCCTATTGAAGTTAGATTGGAATATTAATGATGATCACCGTGCAGCTTTCACATACCAATACAATAAAGGTAACCGCACAGCGAACCAAACATCATTTTCAGGTGAATTACGTTTATCTACGCATTGGTATAACCGCGTTGAAGAGCTAAATAACTATGCCTTTAAATTATATTCTGACTGGAATGATGATTTCTCAACTCAACTTAGCCTAACGTATTTAGATAACCCTACAACGCAAGCGTCATTAGGCAATTATGCTGATACCGTTATCCAAACAGATTCGGGTAATATTGCTATTGGCGCCGATCATTCTCGTCACTCTAATGAATTAAATAAGAAAACTTTCATTGTTGGACTTGATGGCGATTACTTAATTGACGATCACAGTCTTTCTTTTGGTTATCAGTTTAAGCGTTTAGACATATTCAATTTATTCTTACAAAACACTAAAGGTGATTACACTTTCGATAGCCTTGAAGATTTTGAAAATAGAATTGCTGAACGTGTAATCTATCAAAATGCAACGTCACTTAACCCTAACGATGCTGCTGCTGAGTTTGTTCGTGATGAACATGCACTTTATATTCACGATGAGTGGGCTTTCTCTGACGATTTAACGCTAGATTTTGGTCTTCGTTATGAGCGTTTAGCATCAGACGACGCACCAGCATTCAACGGTCAAGCTTTTGATCGTACAGGTTATGACAATACTGAAAACCTTGATGGTGTCGATATTTTCTTACCACGTTTTGGATTTAACTGGGATGCTTCTGAAGATTTAGTTGTTCGTGGTGGTATTGGCCGTTTCTCTGGTGGCCAACCAACAGTATGGATATCTAACGCTTACTCTAATCCAGGTGTTGGCCGTGCAAGATTTGATGAGCGTGGCACATTTACAGATGTTGATATTAAAGTTCCATATCAACCACTTGTTGATCAAGTCGCTGGCTCAGAAATTTTTGCCGGTACAAACTTTACAGATCCTAGCTACGACTTACCTTCAGATTGGCGTTATCAAATTGCTGCTGATTATCTAATAGATATTCCATTTATTGGTGAAGACGTACTTTGGACGACTGAGTTCATGTACAAAAAAGCTGAAAACACTTCTTTCTGGCAAGATGCGAGTTTATTCGGTGACGAGTCTGGTACAACAGCCGATGGCGGTCGTATTTTATATGACGATGCAGATGGCAACACGACAGACTTAATGCTAACTAATGCGGATAAAGATGGTACTTCAAAAATATTTAGTACAGTACTAAGTAAAGCTTGGGACAATGGCGTAAGTGTAACAACATCGTATACAAACCAAGATGTTACTGATGCACATCCTAGCACCAGCTCTACAGCAGGTAGTAACTATGGTTTCAATACAACCATTAACCGTAACGAAGCGATAGTAGGTCGTTCTAGCTTTGAAACTGAACACAGATTTGTTGTGAACTTAGGTTTCAAACATGAGTTCGTTGAAGGTTATAACACCAATGTTAACGTATTCTTTGAGCGTCGTTCTGGCAAGCCAATTACTTATTACCTAGATGGTAATGATGTAGATGGTCGCAATGGCCCAGGAAGAGACCCATATGGTTTACTTAGCCCAGGTACATTCAGTGATTCATTCTTACCTTATATCCCAAGTCCAGGTGATGATAACGTAAGATTTACTTCACCAGAAGCTGAAGCAGATTTCTTTAAGTCTATTAATGCATTAGGGTTAGATAAATACGCGGGTGGCTACTTACCTAAAGGTGTGAGTACAACGCCTTGGGTTACAACGCTTGATTTAAGCATACGCCAAGAAATTCCAGGCTTTATGAATGATCACAAAGGTATTTTTTACTTTACAGTAGATAACCTTTTGAACATGATTTATAGCACTAAGGGTAAAGTACGTGGTAGTGATTTTGGTACTATTGAGTTAGCTGAGTTTACGGTTGATCCGGATAACGGACAATATGTTTACCACAGACCAACTTCTAACACTAACAACTACGATAAATTTTATACTGAAGATTCAACATGGCGTGTAAAAGTAGGTGTTAGCTACAAGTTTTAATAACGCGTAATTAAGCCTCATGTTAAAAGCCAGCAGTTATGTTGGCTTTTTTTTTGAGTTTTTCGAACTACGGTGAAGCATGCCAAGTTCTGATAATAGTCATTTCATCCAATCCAATGTCGTTAAATTAGATGGTTTACTTTATAAAAAGCAAAGGCGACCCATAGAAGGCATTTATGGCTATAACGCGTTGCTAACGATATAGGTCTTACATTTTCTAATTAGCACTGAAATAGGTAGTTTCAAGCCATAGAATACTAAGTTAATGAGTGATTTTGGCCTTTTACGTCAATAGCCAATATTTAATGATTTTATAGTTGCTTTTTTATGAGTGATTTACTAGGATAGATATAAGTTGACCACTTGGTCAGATAAAGGTTTTTATAATGTCAAAGATTAACAGTAATGAAATATTAGCACTGGTTAGTGCTGCTAAAGAAGGCTTTGAAAAAGCCTATGCACCATACAGTAACTTTCACGTTGGTGCTTCAGCGTTAACGGCTAGTGGTAAAATAGTTAAAGGCTGTAATGTAGAAAATGCTTCGTACGGCTTAACCGTTTGTGCAGAACGCAATTGTTTAGCCCAGGGTGTTATTTCAGGCGAACAAGCATTTAAAGCTATAGTGGTTTATACCAATCAAGAAAAGTTAACGCCGCCTTGTGGTGCTTGTCGACAAGTTATTGTTGAGTTTTTAGCACCAGACGCACTGGTTATGGCTGTTAACCATAATAATAATAAAAAGCAATGGACAGTTAACGAACTATTACCAGATGCTTTTACTCCCAAAGATTTACTTGAAAAATAAGGATTTTAGTTCATGTTATTACCACAAGAAATAATTCGCACCAAACGAAATGGTGGCTCACTCTCTAAAGAACAAATTCAAAGCTTTGTTGATGGATTAGTAACGCAAGATTTTAATGATGCCCAAGCCGGCTCTATGGCGATGGCGATTTTTCAAAAAGGCATGGAAACCCGTGAAATTATCGACTTTACCATGGCGATGAAAAATTCAGGTGATGTATTGTCTTGGCCAGAATTAGAAGGCCCAATAGTGGATAAACATTCAACGGGCGGTGTTGGCGATAAGGTTAGCTTTATGTTGGCCGCTATTGTTGCGGCTTGTGGTGCTTATGTCCCTATGATTGCAGGTCGTGGCTTAGGTCATACAGGTGGTACTGCAGATAAATTAGAAAGTATTGCTGGCTTTAATGTTCAGCCCAGCATTGGTGAATTTAAGCGTATAGTAAAAGATTTAGGTATGGCGATTATTTCGCAAACTGATAATTTAGCGCCTGCAGATAAACGCTTATATGGCATACGAGACATTACCGCTACGGTAGAATCTATTCCTTTGATCACTGCCTCTATATTGTCGAAAAAATTAGCAGCAGGGCTTGATACTTTGGTTATGGACGTTAAAGTTGGCAATGGCGCTATGATGTCAAATATTGATGATGCCAAAGCGTTAGCGCAAAGCATTGTCAATGTTGCTAATGGCGCAGGTGTTCCAACACAAGCTATTATTACTGATATGAACCAAGTGTTAGGTGCTACGGCTGGTAACGCTTTGGAAATGGCTGAAACGGTTAAATATTTAAACGGTACGCTGCGTGAACCTCGATTGCATGCTGTAGTCGTTTCACTTGCTAAAGCTATGTTAGTAAGTGCGAAAGTTGCAGAAAATGAAGATAAAGCCTTAGCAAAAATCAACAGCGTTTTGGCCTCTGGCGCCGCCGCTGAAATATTTAACAAGATGATTCATGCTTTAGGTGGCCCAAGTGATTTTATGGAAGATCCTTGGCGTTCTATGCAACGTGCCAACTGTATTAAAGATGTTATTGCCCTAGATCATGGTTACATTAATGGTATGCAAACACGTGATATTGGTTTAGCTGTTGTTGGCTTGAAAGGTGGTCGTACCGCTAATGGTCAACAAATTGATCATACTGTAGGTTTTGACCGAGTGTTGCCCATTGGCACGTTAGTTAACCGTGGTGATGTTCTAGCCCGCGTGCATGCAAATGATGAAGACTCAGCAAATCAAGCGAGTCAGCAATACCAAGCGGCTTTGGTTATTGGTGAAAAGCAAGCTGAGCAACCACCGGTTATCTATCAAACCATCTCTTCATAGTTGCTCATAAGTTAAACTTATACCAATTGAAATAAATAATCGATCATTTTAAGGCGGTTTACATCGTCAATAACTGCGTTGTTTTCAATCACACACGCCCGCTATTACTCGACAATTGCTCCTGCATTGTTCTACTTACGGGCATCCATGCCCTAATCAATCAAACGCCTTGCCTGCAGGGATAATGGTATGGACCCACTCCAACTTTATTTCCGGCCTCTTTAGGGCCAAAATGAAAGTGATAACAATCATTTATAAAAGCGGAGTGGATCAACATGAAGATTACTACAATCGGTTTAGACATTGCAAAATCAATTTTTCACATGTTCGCTGTGAATAAAAATGGGCGATTTGTAAAAAAGAAACAATTAAGAAGAAAACAAGTGTTGAGTTTCATGGCAACATTAGAGCCTTGCCTAATTGTAATGGAAGCTTGTGGCAGTGCGAACTACTGGGCTAGAAAATTTATTGAATTGGGGCACCAAGTAAAACTTATTGCGCCTCAATATGTAAAACCCTTCGTTAAAGGCAATAAAAATGATTATAACGATGCCGAAGGTATTGCAGAGGCAGCGCAACGCCCGACCATGAGGTTTGTGCCAATTAAATCGATAGAACAACAAGATATTCAAAACTTCCATCGACAACGTGAACGCATAAAGAAAGAACGTAAAGCATTAGCAAGTCAGATACGAGGCTTGTTAGGAGAATATGGCATTGTCATCAATAAAGGTATTTCTGCAATTCGCAATGAACTGCCGGATATTTTAGAGGATGCGACAAATGAGTTAACGTATTTAAGTCGGGAGATATTTAATGAGTTATGGCTTGAATTTCAAGTCACAGAAGTGAAGTTTAAAGCGTGTGAAGTTCGCTTAAACACGATGAATAAAGAAAATGAAATATGTGTTCGCTTAGATGAAATATTAGGTATTGGAGCAATCACAGCTAGCGCTACTTATGCAGCTGCAGGAGATGGAAAAGACTTTGTAAATGGTCGACATTTTTCGGCATGGCTTGGGCTTGTTCCTGGGCAGCATTCAACGGGTGGAAAGGCCACCTTACTCGGTATAAGTAAACGCGGTAATAGTTATTTAAGAACACTATACATCCACGGGGCCCGGGCAGTATTAAGGCACAGTGAAAACAAAACTGACCGATTTAGTTTGTGGGCACAAGCGTTAAAATCCCGACGAGGACACAACAAAGCATGCGTTGCTGTGGCGAATAAAATAGCAAGAATGGCTTGGGTAATAATGGCGAAGGGGGAAAGTTATCGCCCGGCTATATAAATAAAGCTCAAAACTGAAGCAAGTTAGATTGGTTTCAGTGATGAGATAACAGTAAAACCCTTTTACTTCAGTTGCAAAAGATAAATTAATCGGATGGTAAGATAGTCAGACTGGCTTGCACAAAACCTGGTACCTGCATTGGCTAATAAAAAAGCCGGAGGGATGATGAGGAGTGTGAGCGCAAACAACCATCGGGGCCAGAAGGTAAAAATCCTTCATAAACAGGCCGGATATATGAGAGCAATGATTTTCTCTTACATAACGATTAAATGTCTTGCAAACGGAGTGGGTCCATATATGCAGGTACTTATGTTTAGTCTGGAACAATAAACATGTATTCTTGAACAGTTTATCCTCGCTTAAAATTGGTCAATAACTTATTACATTTGGTATCATAAAATATTTTAAGATATAAAAAAACCGATGCAATAGCATCGGTTTTTTGTGAATATTTAATTAATATTAAAAGTTAAAACTAACGTCTACACCATATGTAGCCGGTGCGCCGTAGGCTTGAACATCAAAGAAATTGAAGTTCGAACCATATACTATGTACTCTTCATCCGTAATGTTTTTACCCCAAAGTGATACTTTCAGGTTTGAACGTTCGCCGACTTTAATATCAGATAAGGTTAAGCGCGCGTTGAGTAACTCATAACTTTCTGCTACTAACGTTGGATCTGATACAACAAATTGGAATTCATCAACCATGACATAGTTGGTATGTAATGAAACATTACCAAACTCCAGTTCTGCCAACGTCCAATTCATTGCAAGAGAGGCAGAGTAAGTTGATTCATCGGTAAATGCATCGTCAGAATACTTGGTATCAAGATAACCAAAGCTGGCGGTGAACGATAAGTCATCTGTTGCAGCAAATATCGCATCTACTTCAAACCCCGTGGTTTCTGATTTACCCGTGTTAAGTGAGCGACGGATACTGCCATCTAACTCTGTTTTTTGCAGATTACTGTTGTCATTATAAAAAATGGCAGAGTTAAGCATTAATCTGTCGTTAAACAGCATCGCTTTAGCACCAATTTCATAAGCGGTGGTATCTTCTGGATCTGCTGGGGTAAGTGTACCTTCATAATTAGCCTCGCCTAAGTTGGCTGGATTAAGGTATGCAAATCGATCGATTGCGCCAGGATTATAAACACCTGCTGCATAACCTTGGGCTATACTTGCATAAACGGTTAAATTATCATCCATGACATAGTTAAGTAATAAAGAGCCAACGGTTTTTGACCAATCTTCCTCAGCATGAAGGTCATTTCTTAACATGGCGTCATTTTCTGCCCGGTTAGTTAATGATCTCTTATCTTTGGTATATCGCAAACCAGCAACTACATTTAACTCATCTGTTAATTTATAATCAACATTGAAAAATAGGGCGTTTGAATCAGCTGTCACACTGTAGAAACCACCAAACGGCAACGCATCTGGAAATAATACGTTAGCCCCTTGTCCGGTAAAAATACCTATGTTCCATGGGTTGTTTTCATCACCTTCTTCGGTGAAATAGTAATAACCTGCAACGTATTTTAAATCGCCTTCTAAGAATTCACCTAATAGTTGAAACTCTTGAGATTTCTGTTCTTGCGATTTTACATTGGTGTAATGAAAACCGGGAATAGCAATGGTATCGGTTACATCAACACTTGGCGGTGAGGTAGTAAAGTCTAATGCAGGGGCAAAATAAGCGCCACCATCAGTATCAACACCTTCACTTAAATCAGAACTGTAGCGGCGAATAGAGCTGATTGATTTGAACATATGGTGCTCAGCAAAGTCCCATTCGAGCGTTAAATTATGACCTTCAATATCAACATATTCTCGACCATGATTATCCAATTCGAATTCTGTTTGACGGCTTGGGCCATGCTCGTTAGCTGCCATCATAGCAAAGACATTACCGGCATATAACTTTCCGGTGCTTAAATCTACAGTGGGTACTCTCGGGTCAGTAAAGGCAGAACGCACATTACTGATTTGGACTGGAATAGATACTGAACTGGCATCGGTGCGGTCATAACTATAATCAACCGTGAAATCATCACCGGCATAACGCAAAGCTACGCGCACAGCATCGAGTTCTTCAGCACCTAAGTTTTTCTCTTTCGCGCCTTCAAAGGTGTTAGTTGCCCAACCGTCATGTTCCCCGGTCATGTAAGTGATTCTTGCAGTAAAATCACCAAAAGCGCCGGTATCAATAGAGGTAGTTGAGTTGAATAGACTGTTTGAACCCATGGATAATTTTTGTTTAAATTCAAAATCTTCAGCAGGCTTACTCGTTACTAGATTCAGCGCACCACCTGTGGTGTTTTTACCCCATAATGTACCTTGAGGACCACGTAAAACTTCCATGCGTTCTAAATCAACGATATTAAAAACGGCACCAGCGTTACGCGCTAAATAAACACCGTCTAAATAAATACCTACTTTCGGGTCGATAGCTAATGAAGGCTCTGCTGTACCTAAACCACGAATATTCATCCCAACATTAAAAGTACTACCATAAGGGGGGAAAACTCTGACATTAGGTGATAAGTTATTTACATCACTGATATCTTCAATACCCAAATTTTCAAGCGCTTCTTCGTTAAAAGCAGTAATGGCAATAGGGGTTTCTTGTAGTGTACTAACACGCTTTTGTGCGGTAACAGAGATGCGTTCAATACCTTTTATCTCGCCTTCATTCACGCCAGATTGTTCTTCGGCTGCAAACGCTTGGCCAGAAATAGCGCAAGCAATTGCGAGTGCCAGGGGCTTTATACTGAGATTGGATGCAAACTTATTATCATTAATATTCATTCCATTTCCTCTGTTGGGTATTATTTTGCAGGAAAAGACATTTATCAATTACATCCAACTCTATTCAAATATAATCCTAGTAGAGTGGAAATGTCTAAACCGTAATATTTTTTATGTTTTTAAACTGCTATTGAAAGTATCGAGAACGGCTATGTTGAGCATCACGCATTTGGACTATGTATAAAATTAGGCCAAAATTTAAAGGTGAAATGAATCAGTTGGCGAAGAATTTTTTTTAAACCTATGTTCTAGAAAATACAAAAGACGTTAGGAACACCGGATGAACAAATATATTTTATGCCTGTATCTTCTGAAATAAACGCTGTACGTATTATTGAGCCTATTGATGTTATTACCTTTACGAGTCGTTTAACCTGGCCCAAAAGTATTGCCAGCGCTCATTTAAATTCTGCTAATGAAACACAAGTAGCAAAAATATAACTGAATAACCTTGCTAGATAAGGTAATTAAAATCGGTCATAAGTCACGTTTCGTACAGCGAGAAATATACTCAAATAAAGTAATAAATATATTCAAACAAAGCTCGCTGGTAGGAATTAATGATGTGAAGTTGAGCCTGTTGATGATTTGCATAAAGATAAATCACTTTTACAATACATCAGAATTATCGAGAACCTGTTCATTACGTTAGTTGGTTGCTGAAAATTGATATTGACTATATCCGATATTGAAGTTGTCGATAGCCAATAAACGGTCCACTGGATCGTTCATTTACGTTTAGCCATTGCTTCGATCATGCTTCGAAAATGCTCGATTTGATCAGCAAGAACACTCACGATACTGGCGTAATGATTGGCTAAAAATGTACAAATCTTTATATTACAGCGTCAAGCTAGAAAATATAACATGTAAAATATCAAGATGGGACGATGAGTATTGGGGGGGAATGTAGCGAGTACTATTAATCGATAGCACTCGCTGATTACTTGTCTGGTTATTCAATAAACGACATCTATGTTTTAAATAACCTACTTAGATGAATAATTCGTTTCTCCTTAGAAGTTAAAACTAACGTCTACACCATATGTGGCTGGAGCACCGTAAGATTGAGCATCAAAGAAACTGAAATTAGAGCCAAAGACCGTGTATTCTTTATCAGTAATATTTTTACCCCACAGTGAGACTTTAAGGTTCGAACGTTCACCGACTTTAATATCAGATAAGGTTAAACGTGCGTTGAGCAACTCATAGCTATCAGCCACTAACGTTGGGTCTGACGCACCGTATTGAAATTCATCAACCATGACATAGTTGGTATGTAAACTTAGATTACCAAATTCTAGCTCAGCCAGTGTCCAATTCATGGCAACAGATGCAGTGTAAGTTGAAGCGTCAGTGACGGTATCATCAGAATAATCAGTATCAAGGTAACCGTAGCTTGCGGTGAATGATAGGTCATCAGTTGCGGCAAATATGGCATCTACTTCAAACCCAATGGTTTCAGACTCACCTGTATTAACTGAGCGACGTATACCACCAACAAAGACAGTTTTTTGTAAGTTAGTGTTGTCATTCATAAAGACAGCAGAGTTAAGCATTAAGCGGTCATCAAATATCATCGCTTTAACACCAATTTCATAGGCAGTAGTATCTTCAGGATCTGCTGGTGTAAGTCCCTTCGAAATCTGCTTCCCCTAAATTTGCAGGATTAAGGAAGGCGTAGGGGCTTTTTGTACCTGGATTATAAACACCGGCGGCGTAACCCTGCGCGACACTTGTATAGATAGTTAAGTCTTCATTCATTACATAGTTAAATAATAATGAACCGACTGTTTTTGACCATTCTTCAGAAGTACTGAGGTCGTTACGCAACAGCGGATCATTTTCGGCAACATTAGTCAATGACCGCTTATCTTTGGTGTAACGCACACCTGCAATCACGTTTAGTTCATCAGTTAATTTGTAATCAACATTAAAGAATAAAGCGCTTGAGTCTGCCGTAACACTGTAGAATACGCCAGCAGGCATGGCTTCTGTAAAGGTAAAAATTTGACCACTTGGTAGCAAAGCTGAGAGGGTCCATGGGTTATCTTCTTGACCTTCTTCAGTGAAATAGTAGTAACCAGCTACATATTTTAAGTCACCTTCTAAGAACTCACCCAACAATTGAAATTCTTGTGATTTTTGTTCTTGAGATTTGACGCTACTGTATTGAAATGCAGGAATAGCGATAGTATCAGAACCATCGAAAGCGGTTGCAAAATAAGCACCGCCATCGGTATCGGCGCCTTCACTTAAATCTGAATCATAACTGCGAATAGAGCTGATAGACTTGAAGGAATGATGGTCTGAAAAGTCCCAGTCAAAAGTCAGGTTATGGCCTTCAATATCAACGTACTCACGACCGTGATTATCCAATTCGAATTCTGTCTGGCGACTTTTGTCATGTTCATTAGCCGCCATCATGGCAAAGACATTGCCGTTATAGGCTTTAAACGTTGATAAATCGATAGTCGGTATAGCAGGGTTAGTCGCGAAATCTCTAACGTTACTGATTTGGACCGGTATAGAAACCGAGCTAGCATCAGTGCGGTCATAGCTATAATTGACCGTAAAGTCATCACCAGTATAACGCAATGCAATTCTCAGAGCATCAACGTCTTCAGCGCCTAAGTTTTTCTCTTTGGCCCCTTCGAATGTATTTTTAGCCCAACCGTCATGTTCACCTGTCATATAAGTGACTCTGGCGGTAAAGTCACCAAAAGCGCCAGTATCAATAGAGGTAGTTGAATTAAACTGACTATTTGAACCCATAGTGAATTTTTGTTTAAATTCAAAATCTTCGGAAGGTTTACTGGTCACTAAATTCAGCGCACCACCGGTAGTGTTCTTGCCCCAAAGTGTACCTTGTGGGCCACGCAAAACTTCCATGCGCTCTAAATCAACAATATTAAAAATGGCGCCAGAGTTACGTGCTAAATAAACGCCATCTAAATAAATACCTACTTTAGGATCGATAGCTAATGAAGGCTCAGCTGTGCCTAAACCACGAATATTCATCCCAACATTAAAAGTACTACCGTAAGGTGGAATAATTTTAACATTAGGTGATAAGTTATTTACATCACTGATATCTTTAATGCCTAGGTTTTCTAGCGCTTCTTCGTTAAAAGCGGTAATGGCTATAGGCGTTTCTTGTAGGGTGCTAACACGTTTTTGGGCAGTAACAGAAATACGTTCAATACCTTTAGTTTGGCCTTTTTCAACTAAAGGTTGATCTTCAGCTGCAAGTGTTTGACCAGATACAACGCATGCAATGGCAAACGCTAGCGGCTTAATTTTGAGATTGGATGTCGAGTTTTTATCATTAATATTCATGCCAGTTCCTCTAATGGGTTCTATTTGTTTTATTTATAGTCATAAGCATTTTCTTATTACAACTTTCCCTTCTATGCGTTAACTATCATGAATAAAAAGGTCATGCTTAAAACATTATTTTTATGCTGTTGTACTTTTTTTGAACGCCTATTGAAAGTAACGAGAAGTAATGTTTTGAACATCACGCATTTGGACTATAGAGAAATAAAGGCTAGTGCTTTGGTTGAAGTAGTGTTGTCTTTTATCAATAAATGCTTATACCAATCTCACTAATTGTCAGCTCATATTTACTGATTAAAATAGTTGAGTACTATATTATTTCACATGAAAAACAATCACTTAAGGTTGTGTGTGTGAATGAAATAGAACAGATGATTAATGAAATTGGTATTACTTTTTAATCTACGATTCTGCTTTAATATTTTTTTCAATCGCAAAGGGCTGTGCGTTAATCGTACACATTTGATAGTTGGTGGCAGTAGTATTTGTTGCTAACCAAACAAAAACAGCAGCAGGGATTTCGGGAGCAGCACTACAGTTACTCAGTGCCAAAACACCTTTTTCGCCAATTGTTTCTTTCAGTGTTTCAGTGGTGATAACACCAGGATTAACGGTAAATGCTTGTATTCCTTGCTCACCCAGTTCTCGACTAAGGACACCAGAAAGACGAGATACAGCGGCTTTACCAGCACCGTAGCCATAGCCCCAGCCACCCTTATCGGCTGCAAAAGGTGGATCTTTCTCTCCAGCACCTGATGTAATATTGATCACAACCCCAGCACCTTGTTCGAGCATGGCAGGCATCAGCTTACGGGTTAATATAAAAGGCGCTAAAATGTAGCCCTGTGCAACGCGCTCTAGGGTCTCAGGCTGTAATTCCATGAAGGTATGATTAAGATCAGCTCCCTGGTAGATGGCATTATTGATTAATACATCAACACGGCCATAGTGATCTAACACCTGTTGTGCGGCATTAATTACCGAGTTGTTGTCTAGCAAATCCATGCGAACCACCAGCACTTGTGCGCCTAATTTCCTTGCAGCATCCGCAGTTGCATTGAGAGAACCATCGAGTGGTCGGCCATCGGCTTTACGCACACTATGCTGAAAAACTTCCCCAGTTTCTAATGTTCTTGCACTAATCGCTAAATCGAAACCTGCACGAGCAAAGGCAATAGCAGTAGCCCGTCCGATACCCCGGCTGGCACCGGTAATAAATGCAATTTTTTTCATAACACCCTCGTTTTAGTATGTTCGACAATAAAGTTAATTTATTAATTCTATTATTTGCTATTACACGGGCAACCTTTGTTTGGACTATTGCTCCAGATGGCTATTAATAAATCACTACTATCGCTATTTATCCGAGTACTAGTTCTAAGCAGATTATTGGAATCATATTACTTAGTCCATATTGACGATGAGAGATTATGGCTATTATGAAAATCTGATGTTAAGCAAGCTGGTGAGCTTTAACCACGCGAATTGTGTGCTAACTATATCAAGGATAATTACCATGAGTGTTCCAAATAAAATTAATATTACAGGTGTCGCTGATGACTTTCTAACGTCAGACGCAATTCGACTTATCGAATCGGCCGAGGCCTTAGTTCCTGTTCTGGCTGCGCGTGCAAACGCCACAGACGCCGCTGGCAAAGTGCCTGAAGAAACTATAAAAGACCTCATTGAAGCGGGTCTGTTCCGTGTATTACAACCTAAACGCTGGGGAGGTTATGAACTTGACCCACGCGTATTTTACATTATTCAAATGACCTTAGCACAAGGCTGTATGTCAACGGCATGGATATATGGTGTTATTGGTGTTCACAATTGGCAAATTGGCTTATTTGATGAAAAAGCTCAGATAGAAGTATTTGGTGAGGACACCACAACGTTGATTGCTTCTACATATATGCCAGCAGGCAAAGCGGAAAAAGTGGAAGGTGGTTATCGTTTTTCTGGTCATTGGGGATTCTCCAGTGGTGTTGAACATTGTGAATGGATTTTTCTAGGCGGGTTATTACCCAAATCACCCGGTAGTAACGAGTTAGAACATGTCACTTTTTTATTACCCAAGTCTGACTTCAAAATAGTAAAAAATTGGGATGTGCTGGGTTTAAGAGGTTCTGGCAGTCATGATATTGTTGTCGATAATGTTTTTGTACCTGAACATCGTACGCATCAAACAAACGACTACAGTGATGAGGCCTGTGCTGGACGTGCAGTGAATACCAGTTGGTTATATAAAGTACCGTTTATTCAAGTCTTTCAACGCGCAGTATCTACGGCTTGTATCGGGGCACTTGAAGGCGCGATTACTGAGTTCCGAGATCGTTGTTTAGCCCATATTGGTAAACATGGCGGCAAGACGGCAGAAGATGTTAATGCTCAAATGGCGGTTACTGAAGCGATGATCACTACCGATCAACTTCGTTTGGTACTGTTTCGTAATTTCGAACAGATTGCCAATAAAGTTAAGGCCGGTGAAATCATGCCAGTAGAAGATCGTTTACTACAAAGAGCCCAGTCATCTGTTGTACCAAAACTTTGTGGTGACAGAATAAATGATATTTTACGTGCTTGTGCGGCATCAGGTACTTATAAAACTAACCCTATTGAACGAATATTCCGTGACATTAACCAAGCCCGTGGACATATTGCAAATAATACGGATGCTTACATTCGTGCACACGGTACTGTGATGCTAGGTTTACCTAATGCAGATCCCTTTGTGTAACCCAAGGAGTCGATATGTCTCGTTACCATAATCTCACCGTTGCAGAAGCCATCAAGGAGACCGCAGACGCGTATTCCATTTTGTTTGATGTGCCTGCAGCGTTAACCGAGCAATTTAAATATCAGCCCGGGCAATTTATCACTCTTAAATTGCCTTATGAAAGCGAATACCTGCAACGTTGTTATTCGATGTCTAGTACGCCAAGCCTTGATAAAGGGTTACGCGTTACGATAAAAAGAGTTGATGGCGGGCGTGGCTCGAACTGGATTTGCGATAATCTTAGAGTCGGTAGCACGATAGAGGTAATGCAGCCTGCAGGGCTATTTGTCCCGAAAGATTTATCTGAAGATCATCTTTTATGTGCTGGTGGTAGCGGCATAACACCTGTGTTATCGATTTTGCGTCATGTATTAACCCATGGTACAGGTAAAGTTCGATTAATTTATGCCAATAGAGATGAAGCCTCAGTTATTTTTAAAGAGGCAATCAAAACACTGGCGGCTGATCATGCCGATCGTTTTGAAGTCATTCACTTATTAGATTCATTGCAAGGTATACCGTCGAAAAAACTACTGGTTTCGTTAGTGAGTGGCATGCAACAAGGGCGAGCATTTATATGTGGTCCCGGGCCATTTATGGATGCGATGGCAAATGCACTTAAACTGGCAGACATGCCTGATGAGCAAGTTCATATAGAGCGATTTGTTAGTGCAGCTGAGCCTAAAGATGTAAATACAGCTGTAAATGATGAGTTAACTATTGATGAAGTAGTAACACCGGCGGCAACTGTGCTACTTGAAATCGACGGTGAACATCATGTTATTCCTTGTGAAGCAGGGCAAACCGTTCTTGATGCGGCTGAAAAAATAGGTATTGAATTGCCTTACTCTTGTCGCGAAGGTATGTGTGCTTCGTGTATGTGTGAGGTCATTGAAGGAAGTGTCAAACTCAATAATAACGATGTACTTGATGAAAGAGATTTGGCCAACAAATTAACTTTAAGTTGCCAAGCTGTGCCTCTGACCACTGAGGTTAAGCTCAAATATACCTAGATAACGCCATCGCGCGTTACAACCTATTTTCAATGTGCAGTGTTGTCTGCATATTACAGACATGAGGAGTTTCCAATGCAATCACGTTTTAAAGGTAAAGTCGCTTTCGTTACAGGTGGCGGTAGTGGCATTGGCGCCGCAACCGCACAGCGATTGGCCCAAGAAGGTGCCAACGTTATTATTTGTGGTCGTCGTCAAGCACCAATAGAGGAAGTGGTAGCGAATATTCGCGAGCAAGGCTTCACCGCTCATGCTATGCAGGTCGATGTGAGCAATGAACAAGCATTTGTTCAAGCCCTTGAGCAAACGGCACACCAGTTCGGCGGATTAGACATTCTTGTGAATAACGCCATGGCTTTTTCTTACGGCAGTATTGAAGATATGAGCACAGAAGATTGGCATAGTAATTTTAGCACGTCGGTCGATGGCACATTCTGGGGTACCCGCACAGCGATTAAGTTGATGAAGAAAAAAGGTGGCGCTATCGTCAATCTAGCCTCTATTTGCGGTGAGTTAGGTACGCCAATGATGTCGGGCTATAGTGCGGCTAAAGCTGCTGTAATAAATTTCTCAAGAGCTGCAGCAGCAGAAGGTGCTGGGAACAATATTCGGGTCAATGTTGTCGTACCCGCTATTGTAGAGACACCAGCAACTGCAGGCATGTTGGCTGACGAAACAGCCCTTAAAAATACCAACCGACTTATCCCTATGGGTAGAGTTGGACGCAGTGATGAACTCGCAAGTGCGATTGCTTTTTTAGCCAGTGATGATGCTTCATATATCACTGGTGCATGTTTACCCGTTGATGGTGGTCGTTCCGCTGTACTTATTACAGCGATGGACTAAGGAATTATGATGACTAAAACTCACCCATTACTCACAGGCTGTGCGCTTGGAGATATACAGTTGGCAAATAGAGTGGTGATGGCACCGATGACGCGCAATCGCGCTGAAGTCGATGGCTCTCCCAATAACTTAATGCGTGACTATTATAGTCAGCGAGCGAATGCTGGACTTATTGTTGCCGAGGGAACTTGGCCAGTGGCAGCAGGGCAAGCGTACAATCGCCAACCAGGCATTGAAACACCAGAACATATTAAAGGATGGCGTGCGGTTACTGACGCTGTTCATGAACAAGGCGGCAAAATAGTCTTACAAATAATGCATGCGGGGCGTATTGGCTCTCATCATATTAAGGGTAGTGAATTGGCCACTGTTGCACCTTCTGCTATTAAAGCGCGTGGTGAGGTTTATACCGACAGTGCTGGTATGCAACCTTATGATATGCCAACAGAACTTAGTACAGAAGCTGTCTGGAAAGTTATAGACGAACATCGTCAAGCGGCAATCAATGCCAAAGAAGCCGGTTTTGACGGTGTAGAATTACATTGTACTAGCGGCTATTTACCTATGCAGTTTTTATGTTCAGATTCGAATCAGCGCAGTGACGAATTTGGTGGTAATGTCCAAGCAAGAGTTAAATTTGCTGCCGAATGCTTACGTGCGATGGCGTCAGTATTTGGTGCTGGGCGTGTTGGGCTGCGGATGAACCCAGGTAATCGTTTTAACGATACCAACGATGAGTTTCCTGAAGAAAGCCATGTGGCTTTACTCAAGGCAATCTCAGATCTAGACTTAGCTTATCTGCACATGATGCGAGCACCTATCGAGCAGATAGACGCTTTTAAAATTGGGCGAGAATCATTCAAAGGTGCACTGATTATTAATGATGGCTTTAATCCTGATTCTGCAGCACAGGCGGTTATAGCAGGACAAGCTGAAGCAGTTTCTTTTGCTCGGCATTATGTGTCCAATCCTGATTTTGTCAGTCGTATTGTTGCAAATTTACCGTTAACTAGATTAGATAGAAAAACACTCTATACGCCGGGTGCTGCGGGCTATACTGATTATGCAACCGCATAGTCAAATTTATACTCAATTCTCACCACTGTAGCGTAGGTTTTTATAGTGGTGGGAACTAGTAGGCCTAAAGTATTGAACTATACTGCAGATAAATTAGCGCGATAAACTATGATTGGAAATGAAAGTGCATACTATTTCGTTGCTAATATTAATGATTGTTGATGGTCTGCTTGCAAAGATCGACAATAAGATAGATAGTGGTAAGAGAAACACTGAATTATAATATAAGCTTATAATATTTAAATGCTTATTTTTTGTTTCACCCTTAAATATTGAATTAATAATAATAGCAATAGGTCGAATATATGGCAGAAATAAATATAGAACTCGAGCAATATAATGAATTAATTAATTCGTTATATGAATCGGCCAAAGATACTAACTCTGAGAGTTGGAGTAATCCCCTTAAATTATTGCAAGTGTTGTTCAACGCTAACTTTGTAACTTTGATTTTAAAAATCCCTGAAGAAGATGACTTAGGCTTAATGATCGCCGTTGGGAATAACTTGAAAGGTGAGCACAGCGTTCAAGATTTACCCTATCACTATAAACTTACCCCGTTTGCAGATCAGCCTGAAGATACCGTGTTAACCGTTCGAGATTTCATGGATGATGTTGAATGGCAGAAAAGCTCGTACCGACAGCATTGGTGTGCAAATAATGATGTTTATCATGTAATGACCGTAGACATTAGTACACCGAATTTTGGTAATTTAAGGTTCAGGGTGACTCGAGGACAAGCAGAAGAAGATTTTTCTGAGTCAGATAAAGCATTATGTACATTATTAATTCCCCATTTTAGACGCGCAATTTCTACTTTCTTACAGCTTAACAGTTCTGAATCTCTTGGCTCTTTATACTCTCGTGCGATTGGACGCTTATCTATTGCTACTATCACGATTGATGAACATGGTCGTGTGCTAGATAAAAATCTTTTTGCTAGCCATATTCTCGACGCTGATGATGGGCTTAAAATCGTCGCCGGAAAACTTACCGCACAATATAATACTGATAACCGCGAGCTTAAGCGTTTAATTAAAACAGCTTTTACTCACGCCAGCGAAAAACAGACTATGCCTGAGGCGATGTCTATTACACGTCCGTCAGGTGAAATTGCACTAGGGGTTGTGATCGAGGTCATACCATCTTTGGGCTGGGCCGAAGGTAAAGGTCAGAATAAGGCCGTGGTTTACATACGCGACGCGATAGGAAAGTCTACAACAAGCATAGAAATTTCTAAAAAGCTTTTTGGACTAACTCCAGCTGAAACGGCTTTATCATTGCAGTTGACGAATGGCTTGTCGTTGGAAGAAGCGGCAGAAGCACTCAATATTCGTCGCAATACGGCTAGGGCACACCTGCGTTCTATATTCTCTAAAACTGGTGTACGTCGCCAAACTGAGCTTGTAAGACTATTCCTTAATAGTGTTGCGGCATTAGGCTACGATGATAGTGAAGGGCATTAGCACTCCATCTATTTAACTCTACTTTACTGCGCCTCAACCTATCCGCTTTGAGGCGTAAGTATTAATATCAATTTTCACATTCGTTATCTAATACCAAGTTGATTAATTATTTGCTCATTTTTAAAGGTAAAAATGAGCAATAGATCACTTCATTCGCTCTTTAGGCATCAATAGTCCATCCGCACGATGAATTAAACCCATTTCACGGTAACTCTACAGTATCTGGAGCAATACGCTCCTAGTCATACCAAGTTCGGTATAATTTGCATGGGGTTGTTTATGCGCGTTGTCTCTCAACATTCGTTGGCATTAATGCTAGCCGCTAGTTTTGCTTCTACTATTGGTGGATTACCTTTCAATTCTCTGCCCATTCTTTTAGGTTCTTTAGCTGATACTTTTGGATTAGCCCCTCATGAAATTGGCTTGCTAGGCTCAATCTGCTTTGCTGGATATTTGCTTGGGACTTTGTCGTCGGTATTGATCATCAGTCGTTTTTGCTTGCGTAAATTAACAGTGGCATGTGCAGTAGCTTCATGTTTATTGTTGCTACTTTCTGCAGTATCTGAGGTGAATTGGCAAATGCCTTTATGGGCTTTAATTGGCTTCTTTGCTGCACTCATGACCTGCCTTGGCCTAAGAATTATTGGTCAAATGATCAATAAAGAACGTGCATTAGGTGTTCGTCAAGGCATTGAGTTAGGGGTAACAGCCATCGTTTTATTTGCTTTGCCTGCTTATGTCATTAGCCAATTTGGTTATGCGGGGGCAGCGATAAGTCTGTCACTTATTATTTTGCTATTAAGTATCAGTGTATTTTGGTTGCCAAAAAATACCCACCTGGCGCATGAAGACTTGAGTATAAAATCTCAACTGAATATCCCTAAGTCTGCTTGGATGGCATTGTTAGTATTTTTGGTATTTGCCACAGGTAACATAGCGTTATGGGCATTTTTAGAGCGGATAGGGAATAGTATTAAGTTAGAGCCCGCGCAGTTAGGTATTCTGTTTGCTGTGCTGAAGTTACTCGGTGGCGCGGCGGCGTTTTCAGTTGCGCTGGTGGGCAGTAAATTAGGCTTGCGTAAACCTTATATTATCGTACTGAGTGTATTAGCCATCGGCTTATATTTAATTTGGCTGTCGCTTAGTAGCGTCTCTCATCAGTTTGTGCTTTTTGCGATGGGTGCTTGGATTTGGGAAGTCGCTTTTACTTGGGGTTGCGTATTTCAAACAGCCGCTGTAGCAAGGTTAGACGCTAAAGGCCGAGCAATTATGCTGATCCCCGCCGCATTTGGTGTCAGTGCTATGGTAGGTCCGGCACTTGGTGGTTGGCTTGCGTCTTCGGGTTACCAGGGGATTTTAGCGCTAGCGTTTACGACCAGTTTAGTGTCAATGATATGCTTTATTGGCCCGTTGGCAGTCCGCCAACGTCAAGTACTTAGCGATCCGCTTGCTAGTTAATCAACCAATCTACCAAATTGTTATCATCATTCAAGATTATGTAAATGACAGGCAAAAAAGAGCCAGCAAATTGCTGGCTTAAGTTGCACATTGGGAATTTTAAATCAATATTATTAAATAGCTAATGCACAATAGATAAATATAACTGTTTTTGTTTGCTCATCGCTTTATCTTTTATATATCTTTTATTTACCTTTGAATTCAGGGTGGCGTTTTTGTAAGAAGGCTTCCATACCCTCACGTTGATCTTGTGAAGCAAATAACAACGCATTTGCTTTACGTTCTAAGGCCATCGCGCTTGCAAGTGGAGCATCCATGCCTGCAAGAATAACTTCTTTGATTTGCTCTGCTGCTAATGGCGGCATCCGGGCAATGCGACGACAGTTTGCTAGTGCTTTTGTGTAGACCTCGTCATCTTCACATAACTCACTAACGAGTCCGCCAACCCATGCATCATGAGCGCTGATCGGTTTTCCTGTTAATGCCATTTGCATTGCTTTGGCCTTACCAACCGCGCGCACTAGTCGTTGAGTTCCGCCGATACCAGGCATAATACCAATGGATATTTCAGGTTGGCAAAAGCTTGCTGTTTTGCCCGCAATAATAATATCGGCCAACATTGCAAGTTCACAGCCACCGCCAAATGCATAACCAGAAACTGCCGCAACAACCGGTTTAGGGCATTGTTCAATAGGTGCCCACAAGCGTTCAGTGTGGCGTTGATATATCTCAATCGGGTCAGCATCAATTAAGCCTTTAATATCACCACCTGCGGCGAAAACTTTTTCACCACCGGTTAACAAGATACATCGAACATCTTTATTATTAGCTAAATCAGTAAAGTGTTTGGATAACAGGGTTTGTAATTCCAAACTTAAAGCATTGGTAGCGTGAGGGCGGTTTAATCTCAACTCAGCAACACCTGCTTCAGGAAAACTCAATATAACGCTAGGCTGGTTTTTATCCGTCATCAGTATCTCCAAACACTGGAGAAACAAATTCCTCCAGTACCGTAAAATTTTAATAGAAGCCATTGTCACTTTTCGAACCTAAAGTCAGCATCGTCCATTTAGACGAAGCTGATTATCTAAAGCTCAATGTACACTGTTTTCATGGAATTAATTTTAATGCAAGGCTGAACTATGCAACCGAGTGAAAAATATAAAGACAAGGTAGTACTGATAACTGGAGGTACCAAAGGCATTGGTCTTGGCATTGCCAAAGGTTTCTTGTCGGCAGGTGCCAAAGTTGTTGTCTGTGGTCGTAAAGAAGTCGAGTTGTTGCCGCAAGTTACCGTAGATGGAAAAGTGAATCAAGCGCACTTTATTCAAGCCGACGTGAAAGATATTGATAGTACTGCAGCTATGTTCAGTGCAATAGTGCAGGAATATGGCACGTTAGACGTGTTAATTAATAATGCGGGTGGCAGTCCTTTTGCATTAGCAGATAAAGCATCTCCCCGTTTTCATGAAGCAATATTGAAACTTAATCTTATTGCACCGCTAAATGTTGCTCAGCAAGCAAATGAAATTATGCAGGCCGGCAAAGGTGGCAGCATTATATTTATTGGCAGCATCAGTGCGATGCGTGCTTCACCTGGTACAGCGGCTTATGGCGCAGCCAAGGCGGGTGTGTTGTCGCTAGTTAAGTCTCTTGCTGTTGAATGGGCACCTAAAGTGCGCATTATGGCGGTGAGTCCAGGCTTAGTAAGAACTGAAAACTCTCACCTGCATTACGGTGACGAAGCAGGTATAGCAGCGGTGAGTGAGACGATACCGGCAGGTAGGTTGGCTGAGCCTGAAGACATTGCTAATGCTTGTTTATTTTTAGCTTCGCCTGAAGCGAGTTATGCAAGTGGTTGTAATTTACTTATAAATGGCGGTGGTGAAATGCCCGCTTTTCTCAACGCTAGCGAAGAAAGCAAATAGCTATTTTCTTTCAAATTATAGATTGATCTTGATAAATGTAGGAGACGAACATTGGCTAAATATGAATGGTTATCCGAAATAGAAGCGATGGTAGGGCGACAATATGGTCGTATCTACGCGTGGGACAGAATTAATGAAGCCATGGTTCGACAATGGTGCGAAATCATGGGCGTAGACAATCCACTTTATACGGATGCAGAATACGCTGCAACGACAGTACATGGACAGTTAGTTGCGCCACCAGCAATGCTACAGGGTTGGTGTTTGGCAGGTTTTGGTGATAAAAAATTGGCACCAGGGTCGACGGATGAAAACCCCTATGGCGTACTTGAAGTAATTGAAAAGCATGGTTACCCAGCGGTGGTAGCGGTTAACTCAAACTTAACCTTTGATCGTTATATAACCATGGGTGAGAAACTTTATTACACCACGGTTTTAGATAGTGTTAGTGAAGAGAAAACAACGGCACTTGGTACGGGTTTTTTCGTGACGTTAAAAATGACTTATTTCTCTGAACAGCCTGAAGGCCAAGATGATGAAAAAGTCGGTGATATGATGTTTCGCGTGATTAAATTTAAGCCGGCTCAAAAACCGGACAAACCTGCAGTTAAAAAAGAAGCGGCTGTACGCAAACGTCCTAAGCCTGCTATCAGTGATGATAACCGTTTTTTCTGGGAAGGTTTTGAAGCGAATGAGCTGCGTATTCAAGAATGTAACAGCTGTAAAAAATTACAACACCCACCAGCACCTGTTTGCATGCATTGTCATACCTTCGATTTAGGTTACAAAGTTACCAGTGGTAAAGGCGAGTTATATTCATTCGTTATAATGCATTATCCACACGTAGCGCCATTTGATAGCCCGAATCCCATTGGTCTTATTGAATTAGAAGAAGGTGTTCGTATCCCCGCGGGTTTAATTGGTCTTGAAGAAGGTAAATCGCCGAAAATTGGCCAAAAGGTGCAAGTGGAATTCCACACATTTGATGGTGAATTGACCTTGCCTCAATTTAGACTTGTGTCTACTAAGGAGTCGTAATGGATTTCAATCTAACAGAAGAGCAGTCGGCTATTGCCGATATGGCGAAGAGCCTTTTTACTGATACCTGTACTGACGAGTTTCTACGAGACTACGATGAGGCTGGTCAAGGCACAATGTCTGACTTATGGAAGGCCTGTATCGAAACTGGATTACAAGGGGTTATTATCCCTGAAGCTATAGGCGGTATTGATCTGGGTATGACTGAATTGAGTCTTGTATTGCAAGCTCAAGGCGGTGCGTTAGGTCAAGTGCCACTGTGGCGACATCAAGTTGCTGCGACTGCCATTGCTAAATTTGGCTCCGAAGATCTTACCTCAACCGCAGAAGAAGCCGCAGCAGGGACTAACTTGTTAACCTTAGCGTTCAATTTAGTTAATAATTTTGCTGAAGCACAAGTTTCAGTTGAAAAAATTAATAATGAATTAAAGCTCAATGGTTTAATTCAATCAGTTGCTGTTGCAGGTTTAGCTGATTATATATTACTGCCGTTAACGGTAGGCAACGAAACACGCTGGGCATTGTTGGCGAGTAAAACTGAAGGTTTATCGCTGATCGAAGGAAAAATGACGCAAGGTGAAGAAGTTGCTGACTTACATCTTAATGATGTTGTTATTTCAGCGTCATCATTACTTGAAGCTGATGCTAATCGTTGGCTAGTCCCACGTATTCTTGCTTCGTTAGCGTCTTTACAATTAGGTGTCAGTGAAGTTCAAATTGCTAAAACAGTTGAGTATGTTAGTGAACGTAAGCAATTTGAGCGTGCCATTGGTACTTTCCAAGCGGTGCAAATGACCATGGCAGATGCCAAAATTGCACTTGAAGCTTTACGCAGTAGTGTGTGGCAACTTTGTTACCGTATTGATAACGATTTGGGTTGTGAACATGAAGCTTTTGCTACTGCTTGGCAAGCTTGTGAAGCTGGCCATACCATTGGTCATAAAGCACAGCATGTTCACGGTGGTTTTGGTGTTGATGTTAGTTACATCATTTACAGATACCTTTATTGGAGTCGTGCAATTAGCTTAAATTTAGGCGGTAGTCCCGCATTATTAGCGAAACTTGGCGATGCTTTAACCCAAAGCGATAAGCTTGGCTGGAAATATGACCTGGATGAAAACTATGCAAACTAAAAATACGCACACTCAAACAATGCAATTTAATGACGTTCAGGTAGGCGATAAATTACCTGAAAAATCTATCCCAATTACGGTAGCGTTAATCTCTAATGGTGCGTTAGCAACCCGTGACTTTTTTCCGGGTCATCATGATAAAGATGCGGCGATTGCACTAGGCTCACCACATATCTTTATGAATATTTTAACGACTAATGGTTTAGTACAAGGATTTGTTGAAGGTTGGAGTGGCCCACAAAGCACTATCGAAAACATAGATATTAAACTAGGCATGCCTAATTACCCTGATGACACTATGGTCTTTATGGGTGAAGTTACAGGAAAAAATCCTGATAACCGTACTATTGAGGTTGGTTTAGCAGGTAAAAATCAATACGGCATGCATGTCACTGGCACAGTACGTTTGGTATTGCCATAACACTTAGGAGAGACAAGATGAATGAGTCAATTAGCGGTAAAGCTGCCATTGCAGGTCTAGGTGTCACCGAGTTTTCTAAAAACTCTGGTCGTACTGAATTACGTTTAGCGATGGAAGCAACTTTAGCGGCATTAGAAGATGCCGGTATCGACCCAAGTGAAGTCGACGGCTTCAGTAGTTATTCTGTAGATAAAGTTCCAGAATATGAAATTGCACGCCTATTAGGTTGTGATGAAGTGAAATTTTTCTCACAAGTTCCTCATGGCGGCGGAGCAGCATGTGGACCTATCATGCATGCGGCAATGGCTGTGGCAAGTGGTGTGGCAAAAACCGTCGTGGTTTATCGAGCGATGAATGAACGCTCTTGGTATCGCTTTGGTACGGGCGATTACGGCTTTGCTGCATCACCATTTTTTGAAAATGTTAACTATGGCTACTATATGCCCCATGGTTTTCATACTCCGGCAAGTTGGGTGGGTATGTTTGCCCAGCGTTATATGCATGAATTTGGTGCCACCTCAGAAGATTTTGGTCGTGTGGCTGTTTCCTCTCGTGATTTTGCTGCAACTAACCCAGCAGCATTCTTCTATCAAAAGCCAATTACCTTAGCAGATCATCAAGCATCAAAATGGATTTGCGAACCACTGCACTTACTTGATTGTTGTCAAGAGTCTGATGGCGCTGTTGCTATGGTTATCACCAGTGTTGACCGTGCTAAAACCTTAAAGCAAAAACCCGTGATTATCAAAGCAGGTGCGCAAGGTATCGCTGAAGGTCAACAAATTATGACCTCATATTACCGTGAAGATATTACCGGCTTACCAGAGATGGATATCGTCGCTAAAGAGCTGTATGCGCAATCAGGATTAGGTCCTGATGACTTCCAAACTGCTATTATTTATGATCATTTTACACCGTTTGTCTTACCACAACTTGAAGCGTTTGGTTTTGCTGAGCGCGGTAAAGCGAAAGATTTTATTCGTGCTGGTCATCATGAACGTGGTGGTAAATTACCTATTAATACGCACGGAGGACAGCTAGGTGAAGCTTATATCCATGGAATGAATGGTGTAGCTGAAGCGGTAAGACAAGTGCGTGGTACTTCAGTAAACCAGGTTGACGATGTCGAGAATGTACTCGTTACCGCGGGCACTGGTGTTCCAACGAGTGGTTTAATTTTAGGCGCAGAATAATAGGAGTGCATCATGTTCATTGATTTAACACCAGAACAACGGGCATTACGCCTAGAAGTTAGAGATTACTTTACGCAATTAATGACACCTGAATTGCGCCAGCAGCTCAGAGGAAAAGAGGGTGGTGATAATTTTCGCAACGTTGTTCGTCAAATAGGTAAAGACGGCTGGTTAGCAGTAGGCTGGCCAAAAGAGTTTGGTGGTCAAGGCTACAAAGCGACAGAGCAACTTATATTTTTTGAAGAAGCTAATATAGCTGGAGCGCCATTACCTTTTGTCACCATCAGCACTGTTGGCCCTGCGTTAATGCAATATGGTACTGATTTACAGAAAGAAAAGTTTTTACCCGGTATTGCTAATGGTGAAATTCATTTCGCTATTGGTTATTCAGAGCCAAATGCAGGATCTGATTTAGCAACCCTAAAAACCAAAGCAACGCTTGAAGGTGATAATTTTATTGTTAATGGCAATAAAATGTGGACATCAGGCGCAGAGTCAGCTGATTACATATGGCTTGGGGTTAGAACAGATCAAGAATTACCTCGTCATAAGGGTATCTCTATCATGATCTTAGATACCAAAAGTGAAGGTTTTAGCAGTACCGTTATTCCAACCTGTTCAAATCCAACAGCAGCGTCTTACTATGACAATGTTAAAGTACCTAAAGAGATGCTGGTAGGTGAATTAAATGGTGGTTGGAGACTGATCACATCACAGTTAAACCATGAACGTTTAGGTTTAGGCTCTTGGTCAGATAAAGTCGTAGGCTTGTATCGTCGCATTTACCTTTGGGCTAAGACACCTGACGAGCAAGGTAAGCGTGCATCTGATCATCCATGGGTAAGAGCAGCACTGGCAGAATGTTATGCAAAACTTGAAGCTATGCGTTTGATTAATTTCCGTATTGCTGCTGATTTAGAGCATGGAAAAATGGATATAGCATTAGCGTCTATCACTAAAGTTTATGGCAGTGAGTCATCAATTGAAATTTTGCGTAAGCTGATTGATATTGTTGGTATGAATGGCATGGTTCGAGACGACTCAGCAGCAGCTTTTTTGATGGGCGAGCTCGAATATGAAGTACGTGCATCAGTAACACTAACCTTTGGTGGTGGTGTGAACGAAATTCAACGCGAACTTATTGCCCAGTTTGGCATTGGTATGCCTCGCGCCGTACGTTAATAGGAGTTCAGATGAGTGATTTAGATGTGTTTCGTCAAGAAGTTCGCACTTGGCTTGAGGCTAATTGCCCAATGTCATTACGTACACCTACCCCAGACGGAGAGCTTATTTGGGGGGGACGTGATGTTAACTTTACTTTTGATGATCAAAAGTTATGGTTTGACCGTATGCGCGACAAAAACTGGTTTTGTCCTAGTTGGTCAACCGAATACGGCGGTGGTGGCCTCAATGCAAAAGAAAATAGCATATTAGAAAGCGAAATGCGTCGACTTAAATGTCGTCCACCACAAATAAACTTGGGCATTTGGATGCTTGGACCTGTGCTTTTACAGCACGGTAGCGAGCAACAAAAGCAGCAATTCCTTAAGCCGATGACCCGCGGTGAAGTCCGTTGGTGTCAAGGTTTCAGTGAACCTAATGCCGGTTCAGATCTTGCCAGCATTCGCACTAGCGCGGTTGACCAGGGCGATCATTACCTGGTTAATGGTAGTAAAATATGGACCTCTTATGGTGACAAGTCTGACTGGATGTATGCATTGGTTAGAACCGATCCTAAAGCGCCGAAGCATCAAGGTATTAGCTTGTTATTACTCGACATGCACAGCGAAGGTGTAAAAGCTGCGCCAATTGATTTAATCAGCGGTAAGTCATCTTTTTGTGAAGTGTTTTTCGATAATGTTGTCGTCCCTAAAGAGAACCTTATTGGTGAAATTAACGATGGCTGGAAGTTGGCGAAAGAATTGTTGCAACACGAACGTAGCGCCATGTCTAAGTTTGGAGAGTTTCAATTACCCACCCATTTTGACTTAATGTCACTGATGAGTGATTACATGCCTTTGCCTCACAGTCCTAGTGAAGCTGCACTTTTTGATAAAGCGGTTGCTGCCGAAATGGAAGAGCATGCTTATAACCTAACAGTTCAGCGGTTAACACAAGAAATGCAGGCAGGACAAAGTTGCTTTGGTTTAATGTCAATTATGAAACTAGTGCATACAGAGCAAGAGAAAATAAAATTTGAATTGTTGCTTGATGCCATGGGATATCGTGCGTTGGGTTGGGAAGATGATAACTTTACTGATCAAGAACAAGCCATTAATCGAGCTTGGCTCAACAGTTTTTCTCAAACTATTGCTGGTGGCTCCTCTGAAGTTCAGCTCAACGTGATAGCCAAACGTGTGTTACAACTACCTGAAAATAAAGGAACAAGCTGATGAGTATGGTGTATAGCGAAGATGACCGTATGTTGGCGGATACGGCGGAAGAATTTCTCAGTGCTCAAAGTCCTGTGGCTGCTCAGCGTGCGCTACGCGATAGCAGTTCAACGCTAAATTATGATACAAAAATTTGGCAACAAATGATTGAACTAGGTTGGGGCGCAGTGACGTTTCCTGAAGATCTTGGTGGTCTAGATTTTGGTTACAAAGGAATGGGCGCAATATTTGAAGCGATGGGAAAACACCTGACCGCTTCACCAATGTTATCATCGGTAACACTTTGTGGTTCATTATTACAACAACTAGCAAACGAAGATCAACAAGCTTGGTTAACGGCCATTATCAGTGGTGAAAAGCGTCTAGCCCTTGCAGTTGACGAGCAAGCCAGGCATAAACCAGACAATATGCAAACAACGGCTACAACAGATGGCAATAGTTTTATCCTTAATGGGAAGAAAACAATGGTTATTGATGGCGTTAGCCCTGACGGATGGATTGTGGCGGCACAACATCAGTCTGGGTGTAGCTTGTTTATCGTGCCATTTAGTGACCAAGTTAAGGTTAAGCGCCTAAAATTAATTGATTCACGTAACTATGCAGAGCTTACTTTTAGTGATCTTAAATTACCTGCACAAGCTTTATTAGGTAAAGCGGGTGATAGTTTTGTTGCGCTAGAACATGCCTTAGATTTAGGTCGTTTATGCTTAAGTAGTGAAATGCTTGGCGCAACTAAAGCTCTGTTTGATATGACCATTGAATACTTAAAAGTGCGTGAACAATTTGGCGTTAAAATTGGTACTTTTCAGGCATTACAACATCGTGCGGCAAGGTGCTTTGTAGAGTTAGAATTAGCTCAGTCTTGTGTTATATCAGCGCTTTCAACCGCAGATAGCACTGAAGAGAGTCTTGCCTCTAGTGCTAGTTTAGCTAAATGGAAACTTTCAAAAGTTGCGGATCTTATCAGTGGTGAAGCGGTTCAAATGCATGGTGGTATAGGTGTCACCGATGAGTTAGATATTGGTCTATACCTGAAGCGGATCCGCGTAGCGCAAATGTGTTTTGGTGATGCTGACTTTCATCAAGCTAGATTCTCATCGCTAATAGCTTGATGATTTAAGCTCTGACTATCAAACTAGTCGTATGAGTTTTGTTTACGGTATGACCCTCCCAAAAAAAAGGGCGCCAATACTATTGGCGCCCTATATCACTTAGCCTTTACGCTTTCTAGGTTTTACAACTTCGTTAGTCGTTGATGCTTTTTTCAATTTACGTTTTTCTTTCAACGTTAACACTGATTTTTTCTTTTCACTTTTAGACATGTTATCACCTAATAATAAATAATCGATTAATTGTGTTTTTTAGCATTCAAACCGAAATTCTCTATATTTTCTTCATAAACTAAATTGCGTGAATAACTTAATAGATTGTAAATTAGCTATTTACAGGTATATCTATGCATAAAAATTTAGCATTAATTTTTTCACCATCTAATTAGCAGTTGAGCTAGAAATAGAGGTGATAAATTATAAATTTTTACTTGCGTTTAGTTATCTTTACTTATCTTTAGTTATGTTCTGTAAAAACAGATGGGCGTAGAGAAACGCCCGTTTAAGCGGGGAATTTTAGGGCGAAGCTCCCTAAAAATAAAATATAATAAAGTACTGAAATAGGTGTTTTCATGCCTACAATATAGCAGCTTAAATAATAACTTCAAGCTAATCTGAGAGGGTTTAATGAAATAAAAATCACACTCAATAAATACTAATGTTGTTTAAATAATACCATCGGTAAATTGAGTGTAAATAAATAAAATATATCTATAAAAAGCAACATGCTTACTTCTTGTTTATGAATACCTAATGAAATATTCATTAAATCCATACTGTATTTTAGTCCCGAATATAAAGCTGATTGATTCAAAATATTTCTATCTAATTATCACCGATATAATCAGTCATAATTTTTTCAATTTTCTGTTCTTCTGAAAGCGTCAATAAAATTAAGTTAATTTCATTTATAAGCTCACTGTCGTTTCTAAACGCGAAACCATAGCCTTGCTTGTAATATTCTGCACTGGGAATATTAATATTTTCTGCTTTGTGTTTGTTTTTATAAAACAACAATTGTGGGCGGTCAAATACCACGGCATCAACGTCTTTATTTTTTAGCTTTTCCATGGCATCAGTTAGCGTGCTCACTAATACCGTTTTTCCTTGGTGCTCATCAATAAAACCAACGGCAGGCGAACCAATTTTTGTGGCAATTTTTTTGCCCGGAAACTGCTCTACCTGTGTGATTGTGGAGTTACTAAAGCCTGATAGAGTAAGCGTGCTGGCAATACCTGCAATCATGGAAGTTGCGAATATTAATGAAATAATCATCCAACAGCCGGCTACAACTCGACCTTTTAAACTTACGGGCGCCATATCGCCATAGCCTGTGGTGCTCATAGTCACAATAGCTAACCACATACCGTTGGCTATTCCTTTTTTTGGATCGGCAGGGAATTGTTCCGGTGAGTGTTTACGCTCAGCCAGCCAAAATAATAGCCCAACTGATGCCAACAAAGATAAAAATATACAGATTGCGATTAACAACTGCATGCTAAAAAAAGGTTTTATTTTACCCCAAAAACTGGCGTTTTCATCACGAGAAGCAATGGTCAAGCTTGATTGATAGTATGGTTGGGAGAAACGAAAGTCTTTTATTCGTTCAGAGGTAATGCTAATAGGCCCCGCTAGTAAATCAACTTGACCTTGCTTTAAAGCATTAAGCGCTTTATCAACGGAATCAAAATACTTATATTGATATGCCCAGTTTTTTTCTTGAGCAATATTTTCCCAAATTGAAAGTGAAATCCCTTCTAATGATTTACTGTCTGGATCGTATATAACAAAAGGTTTATCTCCTGCAACGGCAACCGTTAGGGTGGTAATTTCTGCCTCTTTTTGAGCATGTACAGAAAAAACAGCCATCAGGCTTAAAACACAGATGAGTAGTGAATAAAATTTATTTTTTAGCATAAAAACTCTTTTTTACAAATTAGTGGTAATAAGTTAAGAATACACAAGTTTACAAGCTAAGTGGATGCTTAAATAAGTGAAAAGTAAATTTTTTAATCAGAACAAATACTCATATAAACAAGTTACTTTAGTAAACGACTTAGTGTCTCGTTTTGCCAATGCATTAATCAGCTTTATCGATACAGAGATAATGATTAAATAACGCAGTTGCTGGCCGTGTTGAACAGGATAAATGTTCAGGCAATAAGTGAATTTGGTTTACTCTCTGTTAATCAATCTAGTCTCAATAAACGATGATTTGTGCGACATTCGATTCTATGGTGAATGCTTCAACATATCATGGGCAAACCAGAATATGTAAGCTGCAATGGATAAAATCATAAGCACTTTATCAGTTAACTTTTAGTCATTGTGGCCGTTCGTGCAGTAATTATTTTTTCTGTTTAAGTCATAGCCGCAGGTAAAGATTGTCCTGCGTTTCTGAACTTTATTATTGCTTGTAATCACCATTAAGGAAGGATTTTAAAATGTCGTCAATGTTTAATCTTAAAGGGCGCACCGCCCTAGTTACCGGGGCTGGACAAGGAATGGGTACAGGTATAGTTGAGGCTTTAGCTAAACAAGGTGCTTGTGTTTACTTGAACGATCTTTTTCATGACCGAGTTGATGCGCAGGTAGCTGCTATGCAAGCCAAGGGTTACAATGTAAAGGCTGCAGGTGGAGATATTACTGACCCAGATTGGATAGAACAAGTTGTAGCATCATCTGGTGGTATTGACATTCTGGTCAATAACGCGGGTGTTCCTGTGGGTATGCCAGGGAGCTTACGTCCTTTTGAGGAAATGACAGCAGAAGATTATGAACGTCAGTTTAAGCTAAATTTTTATGCCATTGTTAACCTCACGCGCGCGGTGTTACCTGCCATGATTGAACAAGGGCATGGTCGAATATTAATGATTTCATCAGAGTCGTGGCGACAGGGGCAATCTTTAGGTTTAAGCGATTACGCATCGTCAAAAGCTGCTGCAATCGGGTTTATGCGAACATTATCGGCAGAACTGGGCGAAAAGGGCGTTACCGTAAATGCCTTGTCACTTGGCGCTATGAATAATCATGGCTACGATGAACTTGCTGCAAAAGTAACATCGGTAGGTCGTGCGGGAACTCCTGAGGATGTCGGTGCAGCGGCTACTTACTTGGTCTCAAATGAAGCATCTTGGATGACAGGACAAACCATCGCTCTTAATGGTGGCTCTTGCACGGCATAAAGCAATGGTTACGAATAAATGTATATATTAGTTGAGTAACTCCGTGGTGCTATTGTTAATACAGGACAACTGCGGAGTTATGAATAAGTTTAAGCTAGTACTATAAAATCAAGTTCATCAAATAAACCCCTAAAGCTCTTATTTTATTCTGTAAATCTTAAATAATTTTGATCTGATTTGATAAAACATATTATCTTTGATATCGAGTATAAAAAATCCCCAGTAATTGGCAATGCAACGACTGAGGATTTTAAGTTTTTTAGCTTGTGGGAATATTTACTCAGCAGCTAAATTAATGTTTTTATATTTAGTTCTGTGCACCATCACAAGTACAATAAAGCCAATCACAGCGACAGTAGCACCAATGGGTTTGCCGAAGTCGCTTGATAAATTAAGGCCTATGGCTGCCGTCATTATGTACGACGCTGTGACCGCGGTCGCTATTACAGCGGGAATGCTGGTGATCCAATGGAATGTACCACGGTCAAACAAGTATTTTGTCGCGAGCCATAATACACTGGTGGAAAGTAGCATATTTGAGAATGCGAAGTAGCGCCAAATCACAGTAAAATCGAGCTTAGTCATAAAGTACGCAATCGTTAAAATCGGTACGGCAAGTAATAATCTATTGCGTATACTTTGCGGAATATTAAAGGCGTCAACAACCGTTAAACGTAAAGAGCGGAACGCGGTATCGCCAGATGTAATAGGGAAAACGGCAACCGCAATTACGGCCATAATGCCGCCAAATACACCAAGATAATTATTAGCAACATGGTTAACCACTAAACCAGGACCACCTTGGTCGAGTAATACCTTTAAACCTGCGTAACCTTCTGGAAATGCAGCTATACCGGCAAGTGCCCAAACACAGCCTACGATACCTTCACATACCATTGCACCGTAATATACTGGGCGAACGTATTTCTCGTTCGTTAAACAGCGCGCAATAATTGGGGCTTGAGTGGAATGAAAACCACTTATGGCACCACAAGTAATCGTAATAAACAGCAGCGGCCAAGTTGGTAAACCATCAGGGTTTGGCTCTAAAAAATCATGAGCGTGGTCGGCTTCAAAGTAAGCTAAAAAGTCACCTGCGACGGGTAAATGAGGTGCATCCATTAATAGTGCAATGGCAACAAAAGTTGTCATTAATATCATTAACAAACCAAAAAATGGATAAAATTTCGTGATAATTTTATCAATAGGTAACAGAGTTGCTAAAAAGTAATACCCTAAAATAGCTAGTACCCAAAAGGTATTATTAGCAAATATTGTCCCTTCGAAGAAATCTAAGTTACTTAGCAAGCCCGCAGGACTCATAATAAATACCACACCAACAAAAAACAGTAGCATGGCAGTAAATATTAACATAAAACCTTTAAAAACAACGTTGTAATATTTTCCTGCTATTTCTGGCAGGCTTTTACCGTCTTCTTTTATACTCATAACACCTGAGAAAAAGTCGTGTACAGCGCCACCTAAAACGTTACCAAGCACAATCCAAACCAATGCTATAGGTCCGTATAAAGCACCCAGTATTGGGCCAAATATTGGACCGACACCTGCGATGTTTAAAAATTGTATTAAAAAGGCCCTTACAGGATGAATGGCAACATAATCAACACCTTCGCTAAAGCGTTTTTGAGGAGTATCAACCGTTGAATCTAAACCCGCTTGTTTTTCGACAAATGGGCTATAAAATTTGTAGCCTAATATTAAAATAGTAAGACAGATAAAAAAGATGATCATAAAGCACGTTTCTCTTGGTAAATGTGTGTTGTAGAGTGCATAAAATGCGACTCGCTTTTTCAATCCTTGAATAATCGCCGGACTTTAACAAAAGGTTAAGTCATTAACAATAAGACGTTTAGCTAATATTTCGCTTATTTATTAGCCACAACTTAAAGTGCCTGTACGTTAAATGCCATGTTGCGATATTAGATACAAACATTAAGCTCTAGCTTTGATTATACTCATTTGATTAATCAACTTACTATTAGGACATCATTATTGAGTCTTTTCAAATAAATATTCACTTAAAGTGTTAAGTTTTTATAAAATAGGAGGAGAGTATAAGTAGGATAGTTTATCTTGTCGCTTATCAGGCATAAAACACAGCGATAAAAGTTATAGACTCGAATGCTGCCAACATAAATACTGCTTAATTGGCCGCTCATCCAAGGCCCTTATTCACCGAAAATTTAGGCTACCATGTGATCAATTTTCGCTGGCTAACCATTTCGCTCTAGTGGAACACGTATAACTTAAGCGTGAAATATTCATCTACTAAGGTAAATAGCGGTAGACGAACTCCGAACGGTTTCGCTATTTACTATTGCAAACTACTTAATTTATAGCGCATTATTATCACAAAGGCAGTTGTAACGAATAAACGGTCACTAATATATATAATAGAAATAATATTAGTGATTAATTTCGCTGAACACTGGGTTCAGCGCTCTGGAGCGCCAGGAACACCATAGTAATATTGTCCAGCGGTTAATCCGCCATCAACAACCATCTCGGCGCCGTTACAATACGATGCATTTTCTGAAACTAAAAACTGCACCATATTAGCCACTTCTTTGGCTTCGCATCCGCGTTGTTGCGGAATAAATGTAAACCGAGCATTGAGTGCTTCTCCACTGAGGCCTTGTGGATTTGTCATCGGTGTATTGACAGCGCCAGGGTGTACGCTATTCACGCGAATACCAAATGGTCCTAATTCAAGGGCAGCCGTTCGTGTTAAGCCTCGTACTGCATATTTACTGGCAGCATAAGCTCCTGTACCATTATTAGGCAAGATTGACGATGCAGATGAAATATTAACAATAGCGCCACTGCCAGCTTTTTTCATTGTTGATATGACACTTTGTAAACCCAAAAAAGTGCCTGTCACATTGACGTCGAGTATCTTTCGGAATTGTTTTGCTTCTGTCGTTTCAAGCGTCGAAAATAGTAATATCCCAGCATTGTTCACTAAAATATCAATTTTCTGATGTTCAGCTAGTGTTGTTTCTACAATAGTTTGCCATTGTTGTTCGTCAGTAACATCGTGGGTAATTGCGGTAACGCTGTTACCAAGTTCTTCGGCCATTTCATTTAGTTCTTCACTGAGAATGTCGGTTGCTATTACGGTGGCACCAGCGTCAACAAAAGCCTGGCATATCGCTTTGCCAATACCTCGAGCAGCTCCCGTGACGATAGCGACTTTATTATTTAATTGTTTAGAATCATTCATTATTAGCAACTCGATTGAATACCGTCACCGGCTTTTAAAACAGTTAAATAGAGGGTTTTATCCCTCTATTTACGCGGGAAAATTAAAGATATGGTTAATTTAGGGCATAAGGGTAATCGACTAGCAATCTAACCCAACACGATAGCCAGCCCTAAGAGCGCCTTCTATATAGCCAACTTCATTACTGTCGCCGATAACACTAACCTTATGTCCTGCGGCGATTAATGTATCTGCTAAACTCCTCTCAGCAGCAATACCACTTGCCATGACAACGCTATCAGCAACGACACTCTGTTGCTCTTCTTTAGTTTGATAGTGCACAGCAGAAGCATCAATTGAACTGACTTGTGCTTCGGTAACTAATGTTACGCCAAGTTCTTTAAGATGATCGAGTACACGCCAACGTCTGACAATACTCAGTTCGGTACCTAGCTTGCTGCTCGCTTCCAGTATAGTCACTTTGCGGCCACGTTCGGCCAAAAACTCGCCTAACTCAAGCCCTACCAAGCCACCACCCACAATGGTTACTCGTTTACCTAATGGCATCCAAATGTGCGATAGTTTTTGTAGCGCGGCAAGTTGCTTGGTTAATCCCAGTAAATTACCTGAGCCGATCATTATTCGTTGCAGAGGACTAAGCTGTGATTTCGTGCTTTGGCTGACTTCACCGGTTAATAATTGTCGAAGTTGTTCACCAGACCAAACATGATTTAATGATGCGCCTTTAACGTCAGGCATCTCTCGGCTTGCACCTGTAGCGACAAATATTTCATCGGCATTCAATGATTCAAGTAATACGGGTGTTGCTGTGGTATTAAGCCTTACGTCAACCTTAGATTGTGCCAATTGCTTCAGTTGAAAGTCGAGTAATTTGCCATTTTCCGGATAAGCGAGTGCAGCAAAAAATAAGGTGCCACCTAAACGTTTACTACGTTCTAACAGTGTAACATGATGCCCCCTATTACTTGCCGTTATCGCGGCTTCAATGCCAGCTGGGCCACCACCAATAACCACAATGTGTTTGGGCTTATCGGTCATAATGACTTTTAATTCAAACTCTTTGCCGGTGCTTGGATTCACCGCACATTTAACACGTTGATTAATAAATACTTGGCTGACACAAACATAACAGTAGATACAAGGTCGAATATTGCTTTCGAGATTTGCGATGAGTTTGTTGGGCAGTTCTGGGTCAGCTAATAGCTTACGGCCCATAGCAACAAAATCACATTTACCGCTAGCAATAGCTTCATCGGCAACGTCTGGCTCTAATCGACCCACGGCAATAACAGGAATAGATACTGCTTTACTTACGGCAGCGGTCCAGTCTAGGAATCCTGCTGGTTTATGTACTAAAGGTGCCTCTGTGAAAGAAGAACCATTAATTAACGTAGAGTAGGCTGAAATGCTAACCGCATTGAAGCCGGCTTTTTCTGCCAACTTGGTTACCGCAATACAATCTTCAAGAGTAATGCCACCTGGTGTGCTTAACTCTTTTGCGTCCAGCCTAAGCCAAACAGGAAAGTCTTGTCCTATTCGTTCGCGTATTGCTGAAATAATTTCAATGAGTATGCGAGCACGGTTTTCAAGGCTACCACCATATTCATCTTCACGGTTGTTGTAATAATTTGATAAAAAACCGGCTAAAATATAGGAGTGTGCCGAATGTAATTCAATACCGTCAAAGCCTGCTTGTTGCGCACGCTTAGCCGCAGCGGCAAACCATTCAACCATTTGCGCGATATCTGCTTTGTCCATGACTCTTATTTTTATAGGCTTGTCTTGTGCTGGTCGAACAAAGGTACTTAACTCTTTATTCGTCACCGACTTCATTATGTCATTTTTGGGCGGAGCAGGTGGCATAGATGGTACCCAAAGCTCACGTCCCTCAGCGAGATCTCGCACGGCAGTTTTACCGGCATGTTGCAATTGCAGCGAAATTTTAGCGCCATGAGCATGAACCCTTTCAGCCAACTTTTTTAGCCCAGGAATAAACTCATCTTTGGAAATGCCCACTTGATAGGGCTCAGCGGTACCTGCTGGAAATGCAATCGCTATAGAACCCATGGTAATTAAGCCGACACCACCTTTGGCTCGTGCTTCATAAAAAGCCTGAATACGTTCGCCACAATGACCATCTGCCTCGGCATAGTTCGAGCCCATAGGCGCCATGATGATGCGGTTACGTAAAGTGAGTCCACCTATTTTTCCAGGCTTTAGCAAATGCTGATAATTTGACATAGGTTATCCCTCTTATTATTCTTTATTTATGTTTGGTGAGGTGCTGTATTAGCCGTGCTTTAAAAAATCAAGACAGCTGCTATTAAATAGTCGCTGATGTTCTACTTGCACCCAATGACCACAGCGGTTAAGCATGATAAAACGAGCCGTTGGGACATTATCGAGAAATTTATGCATACCTTCGTGCGGGTTAAACTTGTCATTTATACCCCAAAAACCTAGCACAGGACAGTTAAGTTCTGCTAAACGCTCTGTCATGTTTGGCACCATCATGGTGGTAAATAAATTAGCGGGTTGCGTAACGGCAACAGCAGCGCGTTCGGCTAATATATCATCAGAAAGAATAGCAGCATCAAAAAGCTGTAAAGACATAACTTCTCGCATTTGCTCTACGCCCATTGGGCCGCGACTATAAACGTCTACCATGCGCGCAATACCTTCCATCGCAAAGTAAGTCTCGCGTTCTTCAACGCCACCTGGCGCCATTAATATTAATCGTTCTACGGTATCTGGATAATCTAATGCTTGGCCTAAAGCTATGGCGCCACCTAGAGAATTACCTAATAAAGTAACTTTCTTTACGCCAAGCGCGGCAATAAAACCGTTAAGTGCAGTAACAAAAAAGTCAAGGTCGTAATTAACATCGTCTGGCTTGTCTGAACGACCAAAACCAGGTAAATCTAAAATAATATTACGATAGCCCGCATCAGCAAACTCAGGGAAATTGCCTTTGAAATTGCTAAACCCACTCGCACCTGGACCACTGCCATGAAGCCATATGATAACAGGGCCTTGGCCTTGCTCTATATAATGTAGTTTAAGTCCGCTATCTAGGGTAACAAAGTGTCCCAGTGGTAACGGTAAATCCTGTGGTTGGTTTGGATTATTTGTTTGCTGATTCATAACTCTATCTCCTAATATAAGCTAACTAGCCAGGTTGTGATGAAATCATAACCTTTGCGTATTTTTATGAAAAATTCCTACTGAATACTGCGTTTCAATCAGCGCTAAAACATCGTCCATATAGACCACTATTATTGTTTTTAGCATTTAGTCTTGTTGGACGATGCCGCTTTTCATCACATATCCCAATATAAGTTCATCACTATTATCGGTGCGACTTTAGACGTTATTCTATATACACCGATTGACTTGGAAAACAAACTTGGGGATACAAGCATGAAACATCAGGATCAAGTTGTACTAGTAACTGGCGCGGGCCAAGGCATGGGCCAATCAATAGTGCGTTATTTTGCCGATGCAGGTGCCAAAGTCGCCGCTGTTGATATAAACACTCAAGCTTTAAAAGCTACCGTCGACGAGCTTAATGGTTGGGTCAACGGTGAAATTATTGCCATTACCGCCAATATTTCAAAAAGTGATTCAGTTAAATCAGCCATAGAAACAGTCGTCGAAAAGTATGGTCGACTTGATGTCATCGTTAATGTTGCAGGTGTTGGCTCTATCGATGGTTTCCTAGAAACCCCAGATGAAAACTGGGACAAGGTTATCGGTGTTAACTTAACCGGTACTTTCTTATGTTGTCGAGAAGCCGCTAAAGTTATGCACAAACAAGGCGCAGGCAGCATTATTAATGTTTCAAGCACG
Organism: Colwellia sp. PAMC 21821; assembly: GCF_002077175.1. Taxonomy (NCBI): domain Bacteria; kingdom Pseudomonadati; phylum Pseudomonadota; class Gammaproteobacteria; order Alteromonadales; family Colwelliaceae; genus Colwellia; species Colwellia sp. PAMC 21821. The sequence continues at coordinate 4,488,550 of NZ_CP014943.1, read as the reverse complement.
GCCGCTCTAACAGGTGAAGGTCCGAGTCACTATTGTGCATCAAAAGCCGGTGTTATGGGATTAACGCGCAGCATAGCTCGTGAATTGGCTTCAAGCGGCATTCGAGTTAATACCATTGTACCAGGCCCAACTAATACACCTATGATGGCTGATATACCTGAAGAATGGACTCAGAAAATGATTGATGCCATTCCTTTAGGCCGTATGGGCGAGAGCGATGATATTGCTAAAGTGGCGAGTTTCTTAGCGTGTGATGATTCCGGCTTTATTACCGGACAAAATATCGCTGTTAATGGCGGCATGGCCTTTATTTAAGGATGTATGATGAGTGATTTAAAGACTATGACGCTAGAGCAGCGTATCGACCGATTAGAGTCCATTGAGTCTATTCGACAACTGGCTGGAAAATACTCACTGTCTTTAGACATGCGAGATATTGATGCTCATGTCGGTTTGTTCGCCCCTGACGTACGCGTCGGTGGTGGTAAATCTGGACGTGCTCATCTCAAAGCGTGGGTCGATTCGACTTTACGTGATCAGTTTACGGGTACCTCCCATCACACCGGTCAGCATGTTATTGAAATGGTTGACGAAGATCATGCTATTGGTGTTGTTTATTCCAAAAATGAGCATGAAACAGGTCGTGAATGGGTCCTCATGCAAATGTTGTACTGGGATGATTACGAACGTGTTGATGATGTATGGTATTTTCGCCGACGCTTGCCATGTTATTGGTATGCCAGCGACCTTAACTCAGCCCCTATTGGTGACATGAAAATGCGTTGGCCAGGTCGTGAACCATACACGGGAACTTTCCATGATTTGTTTCCATCATGGCAGGCATTTTGGCAAAACAGACCTAACGAAGATGAATTACCTGAAGTTTCTGCTCCTGCACCACTTGAGCACTTCCTTCGTACTATGCGCGGTGATACCCCTGCGCCTAGAATTCGCGTTCGATGATTTAGAATTTAGGAGTATACACCTTGGATGATACAACAATTCCCTATGCAGGTAACCTTGATAACGCAGCGATATCAAGAGCTGCAAGTCAACAGAAAATGGACGCACGTGCTATAGCATCTCGATCTGTTAGTCCGTCGCAAAAATACAGCATTGCAGATCGCTTAGAAGAAAAAGTAAATAGCCAAGGTGATGCAACTTTCTTGATTTACCAAGGTAAAACCTTGAGTTATAGCGACGTTAATACTCAAGCAAATAAATTTGCCAAAGCTATTCAAGCGCGGGGTTTAATGGAAGGTGATTCATGTGCGATGGCATTTGAAAACCGTCCTGAATTTTTCTTTACCTGGTTTGCTTTAACTAAATTAGGTGTCATTGTTGCGTTTATTAACTCACAAGTTCAAGGTAATGTACTTGAACACGCTATTAACACCACAGGCAGTGATGTCGTGATTGTCGGTGAAGAATGTGTTGAGCGTTTTATTGAAACGCCAGGGCTTGCCAACAAAAAAATATGGTTAGTAGCCGATGAAGAATTAACCGAAAAGCCTGCTTTACCTGACTGGATTGATAATACTTTTGACGCTGATGTTGCAGCGCAAAATGGTGAAAGCTACATACAGGCGCGCGGCGAGACTGTTGGTGAAACACCGACTTTACTTATTTTTACATCGGGTACAACAGGGCTACCTAAAGCGGCTATTTATAGTCACATGCGTTGGTTAACCTCTGGTGATGTTATGGTTGAAACGGTTTCAGCTACCCCTGACGATGTATTCTATTGTTGCCTGCCGTTATATCACGGTGCTGCAGCTACTTCAGTAACCTCGACAGCACTTGCTGCGGGGTCAAGTATTGTCGTTAGGCGCAAATTTAGTGTTAGAAATTTTTGGCCTGATGTTCAAAAGTATAACATCACCATATGCCAATATATTGGTGAAATATGTCGTTACTTATTAAATTATGCCGAAGCAAGCGATATCAAGCCTAAAGATCATAAATTACGTTGCATGTTAGGTGCTGGCTTAACCGAAACTAGCTGGCGACGCTGGATTGAATATTTCGGTGAAATGGATATTCTTGAGGGCTGGGGTTCTACAGAAGCAAATACCAACTTACTTAACTTAGATAACTTCATTGGCTCTTGTGGCCGAGTACCACGTTGGGATCGTACCAATTTTAGACTGGTGAAATTTGATACAGAAACCGAAACGCATCTCAAAGATGAAAACGGTGACTATATTTTGTGTCAGCCAGGTGAAGTAGGCGAAGGCTTAGGCATGATTATTAATCATCCAGACTTTGGCGGTGGTCGATTTGAAGGCTATACCTCCAAAGAAGGTACAGAGCAAAAAATACTTCGCAATGTATTTCAAGATGGCGATTCTTACTGGCGCTCAGGCGATTTACTACGTTATGACGAAAATGGTTATTTCTATTTTGTCGACCGCATCGGAGATACTTATCGCTGGAAAAGTGAAAATGTTTCCTCACAGGAAGTGGCTACTGCGTTAGCTGAATATGAAGGTGCGGAGCTAATGAATATTTATGGTGTTCAAGTCCCAGATCATGAAGGACGTGCAGGTATGGCGGCTATTGTTATGCAAGAAGGCTGTCAGTTTGATCCCGTTGCATTTTATGATCTTACTACCGCTAAAGTGCCTAACTATGCCGCGCCACAATTTATTCGTGTCAGTAAAGCCGCAGATATGACCTCAACGTTTAAGTTACGTAAAGTAGATTTACAAAAACAAGGTTATGATCCTGTTGCTTGTGATGAACCAATTTTTGTTCGTAATGATAAACTAGAATGTTATCTCGCTTACAGTGATAGTGTTTTACAAGCTACGGGCTTTCCACCTTTTTTAAAACCTGAGGAGAAGTAATGGGATTAGCAGGAAATGCCGCTATCGTTGGTGCGGCTCAATACAAACCCGAAAAATATCAGACAGCTCCGCAAATGTTCCATTTGGAGCAAGTTGCAGATTTGGCTCATCAAGCGTTGCAAGATGCTGGTTTACATAAAGATGATTTAGATGGCCTGGTAATCAATGGACCTCAGTTTCATGAGGCCTCAGTATTTGTGCCCGCCATGGCGGCTGAATACTTAGGTATTGAAGTGAACTTTGCCGAAGTAGTTGATCTTGGTGGTTGTACCGCAGTGGCTCAGATTTGGCGTGCAGCCGCTGCCATTGAACTGGGTTTATGTCAGGCTGTACTTTGTGTTATTCCAGCCAGAATGGCACCACTTGCGCCTAATGAAGATCCAGCTTGGATGGCTCAAGCTATGCGTTATGGTGGCCACAGTACTGCTTTTGGTGCGCCCGAAGCAGAATTTGATCTACCTTATGGTCATATGGGACAAAATACCGGTTATGCGATGATTGCTCAGCGTTATGCTGCACAATATGGTTATGACCAAGCTGCTATGGCAAAAATAGCGGTAGATCAACGCTTTAATGCGCAATATCACAAAGATGCCATTTTTAGAGGTAAAGAGCTAACCATTGAAGACGTACTAGGCTCTAGATTAGTAGCTGACCCATTACATGTGCTAGAAATTGTTATGCCTGTCGCCGGTGGTGCCGCTGTTATTGTTGCGTCTAAAGAAGTGGCCGCAAGAGCAAAGAAACGTCCGGCATTTGTTACGGGCTTTGGTGAGCGTTTATCATTTAAATCTCCTACTTATGCTAAAGATATGACGGTAACTCCGGTAGCTGAAGCAGCCCGACGTGCATTTAGCATGGCCGGCCTTACGCCAAAAGATATCCATGCAGCACAAATTTATGATTGTTATACGATTACTGTTTTGCTGTCGCTTGAAGACGCAGGTTTTTGTCCTAAAGGAGAAGGTATGCGCTTTATTAAAGAGCATAATTTGACTTGGAAAGGTGACTTTCCAATGAACACCCATGGTGGGCAACTCAGCTTCGGCCAAGCGGCATCGGCAGGTGGTTTCTCGCAAGTTATTGAAGCATTTGATCAAATTTCTAATTCTGCTGATGGGCGTCAACTACAAGGTTGTGACAATGTATTTGTTAGCGGCACGGGTGGCGTAATGAGTGAGCAGGGCGCATTGATATTACAAGGGGGCTAGTATGGCGACTTTAAAACCTATGCCGGTAGCAACAAAGATTTCAGCGCCATTCTGGCAGGCGCTTAAAGAAAATCAACTTAAAATTCAACAATGTAACAGCTGTGATGGCTGGGTATTCTTCCCGCGCAATCATTGTAGCCATTGTTTGGCGCATGACCTGGAGTGGAAGCAGGTCTCTGGTGAGGGCATTCTATATTCATATACCTTAACCCGTATTCCTACCATGCCAGAATTTGCCGATGAAATGCCTCAAGCATTAGCTGTGGTTGAATTAGCACAAGGTGTTCGCATCAATACCACGTTAATTGATGTTGCAGAGCAGGATATTAAAGTGGGTATGGCTGTAAAGCCAGTTTTTGACAAAGTCAGTAGTGACGGTGAAACTTTGCTACGTTTTACTTCGACGAATAATGCCGGTGGTATCCATGCTTATATCGATCCCCTTAACGGGCTTGAATCTAATGACAAAGGTCAAGTACAAGTACCGGTTAGCAATCTTGCGGCGCTTTATGCACTCGCAGATAATAAATTTACCGAATGGAGTAACAAGGTTGTTGTTGATCAAGCACTGATTAATGCATTTGCTGAGCTATCAGGTGATGACTACTGGTTACATACCGATCCAGAACGTGCGAAAACAGATAGTCCATTTAAAACCACCATCGCTCATGGTTCGTTAGTGCAAGTATTGCAATCGAGGTTAACCATTGGGCTGCCATTTGAAGTCGTTGGTTTTAAAACTATGATTAACTATGGTTCAAATCGTCTACGATTCCCTGCGCCTGTGCCGGCAGGTTCAACTATTCATGGCCGTAGTAAAGTAAAAGATATTTCTATATCTCACAAAGGTGTGCAATTGACCCTAGAGATAAATATCCATGTAGTGGGTAATGATAAACCAAGTGTCATCAATGATTTGGTCATTCTCTATCGCTAAATAATATATTTATACGTGCATAATTATAAAACCGCTAACCAGTATATTGTTCAGCGGTTTTTCTTTATTTTACTTTTAAGTTTTTGACTATTATTGGTTTTTTTTCGTATTGGCTTTTAGTCTCAACGGACGATGAAGCGCTAGTAATTTGCTCTGATAATGAACCTAATCACAATTTTGTTAGAGAGGGTACATGGATATTCGCGCATTAGGTTATTTCGTTGCACAAAGTGACGCACCAGAAGAATGGAAAGACTACGCTGAACAAGTGTTGGGTATGATGACAGCACCAACAGAAGAAGGTGGGTTTTACCTAAAAATGGATGAGCGTCCTTATCGTATGCTTATTGTTCCTGGTGAAGATAAACGCTACTTAGCCTCAGGTTGGGAGCTATCAGGTGCTAAAGCATTTAATGACGCTAAACAAACACTCTTAGATAAAGGTGTTGCGTTTGATGAAGCAGATGAAGCCTTATGTAAGCTCCGTCAAGTGCAGAATATTCTTATTGTTAACGACCCTGCAGGTAATCGCCACGAGCTTTATTGGGGTCATATGTCTGACTGCCAACCTTTTTCTTCACCTCAAGGTGTACCGGCTTTTATCACTGGCGATATGGGGCTAGGGCATACGGTATTACCGGCGCCAAACTTCACTGAAACTTATGAGTTTTTGACTGATGTACTGGGCTTTGAATTATCTGATCTATTCAACTTTAAACCTGCTCCAGACGCTGATCCTATTCGTATCTATTTTATGCATTGTGCTAACGCGCGTCACCATAGTTTAGCTATTTGTGAATTCCCGGTTCCTAGTGGCTGTGTTCATGCCATGGTTGAAGTCGACAGTATGACAGAGGTTGGCCGTGCTTATGATAGACAGGCGCAGCATAACGTCAAACTTTCTGCGACCTTAGGTCAGCATCTCAATGACAAAATGACATCATTTTATATGAAAACACCTTCTGGCTTCGATTTAGAGTATGGCTGTGGTGGTTTGCAGGTCGATAATTGGCAAGAACATTGTGCATTTGAGTTTAACCGAGTGAGCCTTTGGGGCCACGATTTCTCAGTAGGAGAAAAATAATGAATAAATTAAAAACAGCAACTGAAATGGTTGCCGAACTAAAAGATGGCATGACTATCGGTATTGGCGGATGGGGACCTCGTCGCAAGCCAATGGCACTTATTCGTGAAATTCTACGCTCAGATCTTAAGGATCTGACTATTGTTGCCTATGGCGGAGCCGATGTTGGCATGTTATGCGCAGCTGGCAAAGTTAAAAAGTTAATATTTGCTTTTGTTTCTCTAGATTTTATCCCGCTAGAGCCTTTCTTTCGTAAAGCGCGTGAGCAAGGCGACTTAGCGTTAATGGAAATTGATGAAGGTATGCTGTTACTGGGTCTTCGTGCTGCAGCTTGGGGATGTCCTTTCATTCCAACTCAGGTTGGCCTTGGCACCGACGTGCTAAAGCATAATCCTGATTTAAAAGTTATCGACAGTCCTTACGATGACAAAGAATGGGTAGCGATGCCAGCGCTTAAGCTTGATGCTGCACTTGTGCATGTTGACCATGCCGATGAACGCGGCGTTTGTCAGATATCAGGTCCAGATCATTACATGGATGATTGGTTTGTTCGTGCAGCAAAGAAAAGTTATATCAGCTGCGATGAACTCGTAGACACTACTCATTTCAACAGTCCAGAAGCAGCACGTCAGGTATTTTGGGAGCGCAGTTTGACCACAGCTGTTTGTCCAATCGCTGGTGGTGCGCATCCGACGAGTTGTCCACCATTTTATGGTATCGACAACAAGCATCTACTGCAATATAACAAATACGCAAAAGAAGGCGGTTTTAGTGCCTACAGCGAAGCGTTTATTAACAATAAAACTGAGCAAGACTATCAAAATCTGGTTGGCGGAATCGATGCGATTCGTCAAATTCCTAAAACAAGCTATTAAGGCAGGACATTAAGATGACAGCAATTCAATACAGTTTGGCAGAATTAATGATTTGTGCCGCTGCAAAAGCGTTTGATAACGACGGTGAAGTGTTAGCTACGGGAATCGGAGTTATTCCAAGATTAGCGGCTAGTGTTTCGATGAGCACTAATAACCCTGACTTAATGATGACAGATTCAGAGGCTTATGTGCTTAGCGAGCCAAATCCTATTGGCCCGCGCAGTGATGACTTTGTTCAACGTAATGAAACCTGGATGGGTTTTTCTCGTATTTTTGATAATGTTTGGAGCCGTCAACGTCATGCGATGATTGGGCCAACACAAATTGATAAATATGGGCAGAGTAATATTTCTGCACTGGGTAGCGACTACGATAAGCCTAAGATTCAAATGCTTGGTGTCCGTGGTCTGCCGGGTAACTCTATTAGCCATGCAAACTCTTTCTTTGTACCGAGTCACAATAAACGTGTATTCGTAGCAAACGAGTGTGATGTCGTGTGTTCGATAGGCTACAACCCTGATCGTTTACCTAAAGGCTATAAATTAGACGATGTTGATATCCGTTTAGTTATTTCAGACATTTGTGTAATGGATTGGCAAGGCCCTAATCATCAATTGCGACTAGTTAGCGTACACCCTGGTGTTAGCGTTGAAGAAGTGATTGAAAAAACAGGTTTTGAAATCCATGTCGATGAAAATACGCCGACGACACCTGCACCTTCAGCCGAGCAATTGGCCTTAATAGCTAAGTTTGACCCACATAATCTCAGATCAAAGCAACTAAAGGATAATCCTCCAGGTATTCGCGCAGCTGTGGTTGGTGAAGGAGAGTCAAAATGAGTGATGTTAAAACAATAGATGATGTTGTGTTATACGAAGTGCTTGGTCCAGTTGCTATTGTGACAATGAATCGTCCTGAATATAACAACGCACAAAATTCACAAATGACTTACGCGCTAGACAAAGCATTTCAACTAGCGACCAATGATGACGAAGTGAAGGTAATTGTACTGGCGGGTAACGGTAAACACTTTTCAGCGGGTCACGATATTGGTACGCCAGGTCGTGATGTAGATAAAAGCTTCGATCGTACTAATCTTTTTTACGATCACGCTAACAAACCAGGCGGTGAATTCTTATATGCCCGCGAGCATGAAGTATATCTGGGTATGTGTCGTCGCTGGCGTGACCTACCAAAACCGACTATTGCCATGGTACAAGGTGCCTGTGTTGCCGGTGGTTTAATGCTGGCGTGGGTTTGTGACTTAATTATTGCCGATGATAAAGCATTTTTCTCTGATCCTGTTGTGCGTATGGGCATTCCAGGTGTTGAATACTTTGCTCATGTGCATGAACTTAACCCGCGCATTGCTAAAGAGTTTTTATTCACCGGTGATCGCATGTCTGCAGAGCGAGCTTATCAAATGGGCATGGTTAATCGAGTTGTTCCAACTGAAAACTTACGTGAAGCGACTTTCGTTTTAGCCGAGCGTATTGCACAAATGCCAAGACTAGGTTTGCAATTAACCAAACAAGTGATCAATAACGCAGAAGATCTTATGGGCAAGCGCTCGACTATGGACATGGCATTTGGACTGCATCATTTTGCTCATGCTCACAATGAGACCGTTTCTGGAGATCGCCTGGGCGGTTTTGATGCTAAAGCAATGGCTAATGCCAACAAGTCTGCAGCTAAGGACAAATAAATATGAGCACAGAGAACAATAATGCCGATGGTCGCTGGAATACACCGTTAACTGAGGCACTGGGTTGTCGTTATCCAATTATTCAAACGGCGATGGGCTGGGTCTCTGATGCAAATCTGGTCATAGCAACAACACGCGCAGGTGGTTTTGGCTTTTTGGCTGGTGCTACCATGGGCAGTGAAGAAGTTGAGGATCAAATAAAAAAAGTTATTGCCGCTACGGGTACCAGTAACTTCGGCCTTAACTTTCACATGTTTCAAGAAAATGCTCAGCAATGTCTTGATTTAGCCATTGAATATAAGTTAAAAGCTGTGAGTTATGGTCGTGGTCCAGATCAAGCAACCATTGCCCGACTTAAAGCCGCAGGCGTGTTATGTATTCCAACCGTTGGTGCGGTTAAACACGCGGTGAAAGCGGTTGAATTGGGCGCAGACATGGTCACTATTCAAGGCAGTGAGGGCGGTGGTCATACCGGTAGTGTGCCCAGTAGCATTTTATTACCTCAAGTATTAAACGCTGTGTCAGTTCCTGTCATTGCCGCTGGAGGTTTCTCTTGCGGTCGTGGCTTAGCGTCAGTGTTAGGCGCAGGTGCTGCAGGAATGGCAATGGGTACGCGTTTTTTACTGACATCGGATGCTCCTACCCCAAAGATTACACAACAACGTTATATCGACACTAAAGACAGTGCAGATATCAGAATATCTACAGCGGTTGATGGTATGCGCCATCGGATGATTAATACGCCATTTATTGATGAACTTGAGCGTTCGGGCGGTATAAAACGCCTGTGGATCGCGCTGTGTAGTGCACGCCAATGGCAAAAAGAAACGGGCATGACTTACCTACATATGCTGAAAGTATTTTTCAGAGGCTTGCGTGAAGATCCCAAAGCGGCGGCAACACTCATTATGTCGGCCAATCAACCCGTGTTAATTCAAAAATCTATGGTCGACGGTAATCCTGACGCTGGCATTTTGCCTAGTGGTCAAGTTGCTGCTGTTATCGATGATTTACCCAGTGTTGAAACATTGATAAATGAAATTATTACCGAGGCAGATAATTGCCTTGAACAATTGATAACCCGCCGGAATAACCGGTTAGCCCAATAAGGAGGTTCCTTGATATGAACCAAGCATTTAAAAGGCATATCGAAAACGGTATCGCAGAAATCGTCATCAATAAAGCACCCGTCAACGCACTTGATAGTGAAGAGTGGCATGCGCTAGCAGATCTTATCGACAGCGTAGGTAAGAACCCAGAGGCACGGGTATTAATTATTCGCGCTGAAGGCCGCGGTTTTTGTGCGGGTGTTGATATTAAAGAATTAGATCAATTTCCAGAGCGTATTGTCAGCGTCAATGCAGGCAACTATGAAACGTTTAAAGCGGTGCACCTTTGTCCTATTCCGGTCATCGTGGCATTACATGGCTATGTATTAGGTGGTGGCATTGGCATTACCGGGGCAGCAGATATTGTTGTAGCTTCTGAGTGTACAACGTTTGCATTGCCAGAAGTTGATCGTGGTGCAATGGGTGGTGGTGCTCATCTACAGCGTTTATTCCCGGTACAAAAAGTGCGTTATTTGTTTTTTACTGGTGAAACAATCACGGTACAAGACGCTGACAAATATGGTTTTATCGAGCGTATCGTGCCTAAAGACCAATTGCGTGATAATGCCTTAGAAATTGCTGGGAAAATTGCCGCGAAAAGCTCAGATATGATCCGGATTGCTAAAGAAAGCCTTAATGGTATCGAAGACGGAGACTTAGAGGCTAAATACCGCTGGGAGCAAGGCTTTACTTTACAAGCTTATATGAGCCCTGATTCCGCTGAAACACGTCGTGCGTTTGTTGACAAGCGCGAAGCAAATTTTTAGGCGACTCTTTTGAAGCAACTATTTCGGGACAATTATGAAATTAACTTATTCACCTAAACAACAGGCATTTCGCTTAGAAGTACGCCAATGGATGGCCGATAATGTGCCTAAAGAGAAACTACCGACTTATGATACTAAAGTCGGTTTTGAGCTGCATCGCGAATGGGAAAGCAAGTTACATCAAGCCGGCTTATCGATGGTTATGTGGCCAACAGAATATGGCGGTCGAGGCTGTGATTTAATCGACTGGCTTATTTTTGAAGAAGAATATTACGGGGCAGGCGCGCCATTGCGTGTCAACCTAAATGGTCAACTGTTGCTTGGTTCTACTTTGTTGGAATTTGGTACGCCAGAACAACAAGCTCATTTTCTGCCGAGAATTGCGTCAAGCGAAGATATGTGGGCACAAGCTTGGTCAGAGCCTAATGCGGGTTCTGACATGGCAAATATTAGCAGTAAAGCGATCCTTGATGGAGATCATTACGTGCTAAATGGCCAAAAAACGTGGTCGACACGTGCAACTTATGCTGACTGGGCGTTTGGTTTATTTCGCTCTGAAGTGGGTTCGCAACGTCATCACGGTTTGTCTTTTTTAATGGTGCCACTTGACGCTGAAGGCGTCACGATTACTCCAATTAAAGCGCTAGACGGCGAAGATGCTTTTGCCGAAATATTCTTTGATAATGTAAAAGTACCGGTAAAACATCGTATCGGTGATGAAGGTAAAGGTTGGCATGTCGCCATGGCTACCGCCGGTTTTGAACGTGGTTTATTACTTCGCTCACCCGCTCGTTTCCAGCAAACCGTTCGCAAGCTGATCAAACTTTATCGTGACAATAAAGCGAGTGCTGATCGCGACCCATCTATTGGAGTAGCAGTCGCTAAGTGTTGGTCAGATGCAGAAGCCTATGCGCTTTCAGCCTACAACACTGTTGGGCGTCTTGGTCGGGGCGATAAAATTGGTGCTGAATCAAGTATCAACAAAGTTTTCTGGTCTGAATTGGATTTGTTAATCCATCAAACTGCGATGAATATTCTTGGTGCTTCAGGTGAACTGCTCGCGTCAGCACCCCTTGCAGAAGAAAAAGCGTATTGGCTTGAAGGCTTCTTATTTTCACAAGCGGGTCCTATTTATGCTGGTGCCAATGAAATTCAACGTAACATTGTTGCTGAGCGTATGCTTGGCCTACCTAGATCGTGAGTGCCACTATGGATTTTACATTTACTGAAGATCAATTACTGTTTAGAGAAGCCATTAGTCGTTTTTTAATGACAGCGGCTGCACCTGAAACATTACGTGAAATCTGGGAAACCGATGCAGGTCGTTCCCCAGAGCTTAGAAGCCAAATGGCTGCGCAAGGTCTAACAGCGTTATCTATTCCAGAGGATAATGGCGGCTTGGGCATGGGCGATGTTGCTTGGTCTTTAATGACCCAGGAACTTGGCTATTACGGTATTCCTGATTCGCTTGCCGATACTGCTTATGTAGGCGCTGGCGTTTTTGCTGCGCTTGATGATAGCGTCGCGGGAAAAAGTGATTACTTAAGCAGAATTTGTGATGGACAATTACGCTTAGCTATTGGTCATCAATGCAGCCAACTTGTTGCCGATGTGCATCTTGCTGAAGTATTACTGATGCAACATGATGATGAAGTTCATTTAGTGCCGCGTAACCAAATTACTGAGCTTGAAAACCCTAGTATTGATTCATCGCGTCGACTTTCACAAGTGAGTTGGCAGCCGAGTAGTGATACCTGTATTGCCAGCGGAGAAAAAGGTCGAGCAATATGGGATGAAACATTAAATCGCGGCGCACTTTCTGTTGCCGGTCAATTACTTGGTTTAGCACAACGAATGTTAGATCTGTCGGTAGATTACAGTGTTCAACGTAAACAGTTCGGCAAAGCTATTGGCAGCTTTCAAGCGGTAAAACATCACTTAGCTGATGTAGCAGGAAAAATCGAAATGGCTAAGCCTGTGTTATATCGCGCAGCATGTTCACTTGAGAATAATCATCCGCTGAGCGATATTCACGTTTCACAGGCACGTAACTTTTGCAACGAAGCTGCAGCCTTAGCAGCACGCCACGGTATCCAAGTGCATGGCGCTATGGGTTACACGTGGGAAGTTGATTTACAAATGTTTATGAAACGCAGTTGGGCCTTAAGTAATACTTGGGGCGATAGTATTTTCCATCGTGCACGAGTGCAAAATTATGTACTCAATTCTGATGTCGATTTAGCACCTTCTAGCACATTTGAGGAAGTATAATGACACAAGCATATATTGTAGACGCATTACGTAGCCCAACGGGTCGACGAAAAGGTAGTTTAGCGCATGTTCATGCTATTGATCTTGGTGCCGCCGTTTTAAAAGCGCTGGTTGAGCGAAATGATATTCCAGCGCAAGATTATGACGATGTTATTTTTGGTTGCGTTGACACCATAGGTTCACAGGCGGGTAATATTGCTCGCACCAGTTGGTTGGCCGCGGGTTTACCCGTGAATGTGCCCGGCACTACTGTCGATAGACAATGTGGTTCATCACAACAAGCAGTGCACTTTGCTGCGCAAGCCGTGATGAGTGGCACGCAAGATGTGATAGCGGTTGGTGGTGTTCAAACCATGACCCAAATTCCCATTTCTTCGGCAATGTTGGCAGGTCAACCGTTAGGCTTTACGACTCCCTTTGCGGAAAGCAAATTGTGGCATGAACGTTTTGGTGACGCGCCTGTTAATCAATTTTATGCAGCTCAACGTATTGCCGATCATTGGGACATAAGCCGCGCTGATATGGAAGCTTTTGCGCTTGAAAGCCATCGCCGTGCATTATTTGCCACTGCTGAAGGTCGATTCGATCGTGAAATAGTACCATGTGAAGGCTTAAGCCATGATGAAACACCGCGGGAAAGTAATCTGGCTAAAATGGCAGAACTTTCACCGGTAGATCCTGCCTATCCGAGTATTACGGCGGCAGTATCGAGTTCGGTATGTGATGCTGCAGCCGCTGTGTTAGTGGTTTCAGAACGGGCATTGAAAAAATATAATTTAACGCCAAGAGCCCGAATTCATCATATAAGTGTGCTTGGGGATGATCCAATTTGGCATCTACGCGCGCCTATCCCGGCAACGAAAGCGGCACTGGCTAAAGCTAACTTGACACTCGATGATATTGATCTGGTTGAAATAAATGAAGCATTTGCTTCTGTAGCCATGGCCTGGTTAAAAGAAACCGGCTATAGCCATAAGAAAACTAATGTTAATGGTGGTGCCATAGCACTTGGGCATCCTTTAGGTGCCACGGGTGTTAGATTGATGACGGGCTTACTACATGAACTTGAAAGAACAGGTGGCCGTTATGGCCTACAAACCATGTGTGAAGGCGGCGGTCTCGCTAATGTCACCATCATAGAACGATTATAATTAAGGAGACTGATTATGGCTATTTGCCAAGGGCGTACAGTTATTATTACCGGAAGTGGCGGCGGTTTAGGTCGCGCATACGCATTAGCTTTCGCTAAAGAAGGCGCAAATGTTGTAGTTAATGACATTCGTTTAGACGCTGCCACTGCGGTAGCGGATGAAATAAATGCTGCTGGAGGCAAGGCGATTGCTAATAGCAGTGACATTACCAAGACAGTAACAGCACAGCAAATTGTCGATGATGCGATTGCGGCATTTGGCGAAGTACATATTCTCGTTAACAATGCTGGTGTATTACGTGACGGTATGTTCGTTAATTCTACTGAAGACGAGTGGGATATGGTGATGCAAGTGCACCTTAAAGGTCACTTTTGTTTAGCGAATATATTAAGTCGACGCTGGCGTGACCAAGCTAAAGCTGGTAATCCGGTGGCAGCGCGTATCATTAATACTAGCTCAGGTGCCGGCCTACAAGGCTCGGTAGGGCAATCAAATTATTCCGCTGCAAAAGGTGGTGTTGCAACATTAACCCTAGTACAAGCGGCTGAACTTGGTCGTTATGGTATTACTGCGAACGCACTGGCTCCAGCTGCTCGTACCGCGATGACAGAGTCAGCCATGCCTGATCTAGTGAAAAAGCCAGAAGACGATAGTTTTGATGCTTGGGCGCCAGAAAATGTCGCGCCATTGGTTGTCTGGTTAGGTAGTGAAGCGTCTGGCGATGTAACTGGGCAGGTTTTTGAAACCCAAGGTGGTCGCATTTCACTTTGTGACGGTTGGCGTACAGGGCCGACTATTGATAAAGGTGCCCGACTAGACGTTAATGAAGTTGCCGGTGTTATTGACCAGCTAAATAAACAAGCACAAGCGCCACAAAAGGTTTGGGGAAGTAAATAATGACAAAGGTAAATTTAGATAGAAGACGACTAATGCAGGCTTGTGGCGCGATAGGTAGTGTGTCGATGCTAGGTTTATCTTTAAATGGCCAAGCTGCCACTCTAGCGGCAACCAAAGCATCTGGCTTGCCATTGAGCGATTACGAAAACTGGGACATGTCTGCAATGGCGGGCATGTTACGCGCTGGAGAAGTCAGCCCCTTAGAATTAACCGATGCTGCAATTAATCGCTTTGAAAAAAATTCGGATTTAAATGTTGTAGCGGTTAATCACTTTGATATAGCACGTGATTCTGCCAAAAAATTAAGTAACTTAAGTATTAGCCAACGCGCTAAGCAAATGCAAAACACACCTTTATTGGGGGTGCCTTTTGCATTAAAAGACTTAGGTGTTGGCTTAGCTAACACTATTACCACTAATGGTTGCCAATTTTTTAAGGACAACCTTGTTGAACAAAACTCAACGCTAGTTAATCGCTATCAAGCTGCTGGCCTTAATATTATGGCTAAGCTCACCAGTCCTGAGTTTGGCCAAACACCTACAGGCGAGTCTACCTTACACGGTAATACGCTTAATCCCTGGGATAAACGCTACAGTAGCGGTGGCTCTTCAGCCGGCTCGGCAGTTGCTGTAGCGGCAAGAATTTTACCCGCGGCACATGCCAGTGATGGTGGCGGCTCTATTCGTATACCTGCTTCACACTGTGGCTTATTTGGCCTTAAGCCGAGTCGTGGCCGTGTTGCTTCTGGCCCTGACAGTCTAGAGGGTTCAATGGGACTTTCCGTTCATCATGCCTTGAGCAGAAGTGTGCGAGATTCTGCCTTATTATTACAACTAACACAGGGCGCTGAATTAGGCTCGCGCATAACGTTACCTAATGCCGACATGTTAGCTGCGCTTACCACTAAGCCTAAGCGACTTAAAATTGCCTTAATGGAGAGCCATCCTTTTGGTTATCCTGTACATCAAGATTGTAAAGACGCGCTGAATAAAACTGTTAAGCTATTAACTGGCCTAGGACACATTGTTGAAAAGGCACAACCGATACTACCCCTTGAGCAAATGTTTAAAGGTATGGGTGTAGCTACGTCTAGCAGTTTATTAAACGCTGTACAGGCGAGAGAATTAAAATTGGGCCGCATAGCACGTGAAAATGAGTTCGAAGCGCTTGTTTGGGGACATTTACAAAAAGCGAAAGAATTTAGCGCCCAGCAAATGTTATCAGCGCGAAAAGCCTTTGATCAAGGTGGCCAAGCCTTTGATCTCTTCTTTCAAGATTATGATGTCATTTTATCACCAGTAACCACAGCGCCGCCGCCTAAAATCGGAATGTTAACGCTAAATCAACCATACGACGCTTTTGTCAAAGAAGTATTAAAGGCTTCACCTATTGCGGCATTATACAACATGACAGGTTTACCTGCGATGTCAGTGCCTTTGCATTGGAATAAAGACGGCTTACCTATCGGCGTGCAATTTGCAGGTGCTTTTGGCGCAGAAGCTGGACTTATTGCTTTGGCAAGCCAACTTGAGCAAGCAGCACCTTGGGCAGATAAAAAGCCTAACCTCACTTAAGTTAAGTCAGGTTAACTAACTAAGGGTCTGTTTATCACAGATCCTTTTTTATTTAACGGTCATGTGGCACAAGCTTCATTAGATGTAATTACGCCAGAGCCGCTAACAGTTGGACACTGGGCATATACACACCCACAAGTATTTTTAAGCCCACATATTTCTTGGAACTCACCTGAAATGATGGCATCGCTTATGAACAGTTTTATTCTAAACTTAACAACTTTCGCTAATGACCAGCCTTTAATACCAATTGAAATAAATAATCGATCATTTTAAGGCGGTTTAAATCGTCAATAACTGCGTTTTTTTCAATCACACACGCCCGCTATTACTCGACAATTGCTCCTGCATTGTTCTACTTACGGGCATCCATGCCCTAATCAATCAAACACCTTGCCTGCAGGTACTTATGTTTAGTCTGGAACAATAAACATGTATTCTTGAACAATTTATCCTCGCTTAAAATTGGTCAATAACTTATTACATTTGGTATAACAGGTGTTGTTGATGTTGCTGCTGGCCATTAAAAAGTAAATTGTCCGCTCTCGTTTAAAGAACTGGCAATATGGATAAGACCCTAAGATTGTCTTTATAAATAAAGCCTAATCAGTCGAGAGTAACGTCAACCGTTTTTGCCTCAACTGCTAAGGTTTGTTGATGTTTTTTGGTTACCTTAGCAGTCGTTTAATAGACTATTATAAAAAGCAGGGCATATGACTCGAACAAAATTCAAATACGAAATATGAACAGAACCTAATCAGTTAGTCCGCATTGACGATGATTGAAGCCTAAACTTCAACATATGCTGTCGTATAAGCATAATTATTAAGTCATATTCGGAGAAAAAAATGAGCACAGCACCACAATACGTAGAAGGACATAATCTGTTACGCGGAAAATCAGTTTTAGTGACCGCTGCCGCTGGCGCAGGTATTGGGTTTTCAGCCGCGCTTAGAGCCGCAGAAGAAGGCTGTCGTGCACTGATGATATCTGATATTCATCCTCGCCGTCTGGAAGAAGCCGTGGCTAATATTAAAGAGAAAACGGGTCTGGAAGATGTGTTTGGTCAATTGTGCGATGTTAGTCAAGAAGAGCAAGTTCAAGCACTTGTCAATGCTGCTGAAGAAAAGCTTACTGGTGTAGATGTCTTAATTAATAACGCTGGTCTTGGCGGTCAAACATCTGTGGTAGATATGACTGATGAGCAATGGAATCGTGTGATGGACATTACGTTGACGGGAACATTTCGTATGACCCGTGCGATGTTGCCATTTATGCAACAACGTAAAGCCGGTGTAATTATCAATAATGCTTCAGTACTCGGCTGGCGCGCACAAAAAGAACAAGCGCATTACGCAGCTGCCAAGGCGGGTGTCATGGCATTTACTCGCTGCTCAGCATTAGAAGCTGCTGAGTATGGTGTTAGAATTAATGCCGTATCACCGTCTATAGCCTTACATGAATTTCTAAAAAAAGCCTCGAGTGCCGATGTACTTGATGAATTAGCCTCAAAAGAAGCATTTGGACGAGCTGCAGAAGTATGGGAAATTGCCAATGTTATGATGTTTCTTGCCAGTGATTATTCTTCTTATATGACAGGTGAAGTTGTCTCTGTTAGTTCTCAACGCGCTTAGGAACCCTTATGGATACTCAAATGGCGAACCAAATTTTTATCAGTAAAGAACAATTACTTGCTGCTGCAAATCAGGACCTTGGTGTGACTGATTGGATAGCCATTGAACAAAGTCGTATTGACATGTTCGCTGAGGCTACAGGCGATCATCAATGGATTCATGTTGATCCAATTAAAGCAGCAAAAGGCCCATTTGGCGGATGTATAGCACACGGTTACTTGACTCTATCACTGGTGAATTACTTTTTACCGCAATTGATTGACGTACAAAATATCAGTATGGGTGTGAACTATGGCTGCGATAAAATTCGTTTTCCCAATGTGGTGAAAGCGGGCAGCAAAATTAGAGGTACGGGCATGATCGTCAGTGCAGAAGCGGTTAAAGACAGTGTGCAGGTAATTACTCGCGTAACCATTGAAGTTGAAGGCCAATCTCGACCTGCCTGTGTGGTTGATACCATTAGCCGATATACGTTTACGTAGACCATATGAAATATTGTCATGACTCAGGGGAACGGTCGGGTGTATTGACGTGCGACCCTGAGTCATGACAATAGCTATTTTGGGCTATTATAAATTGTAGAACCTTGGCGATTAATAGCCGCTAATCTTGTCAAATAAACAATAGCCTTACTGCAACTCAAGCAAAAAATAATTTTTAAAAAATAAACAATGTCGTACGATAAATAAACGGTAAAGACCATGCGGTATATTGTTATGCCTAGCCAAAAAGTGGCTGTGAACGCGTTAGTTGTTGTAGTCTCTAGAGTCGTCCATCGCGGGTCAACCTACGCCGAACCATGAACTGGTATACCCGCGTTAGCACGGGTTTCAAGTACGGTAAGTTGATTACCCACGCTAAGGGGCGCAAACGCGGTACACGTCGCATTAATAGCACATAAGCTGCAATTCCTTCATGAAATTGTCCGGCTTCATCTTCAACGTGCAAAGACAGTATGGCCTGAAGAGGCACAACACCACGTGCTAGCAAATGCTGATGGTGAGTATTAACATCTAGCCACGCGACGCCTTCGGCGGTTTTTTGCCATGATTCATAGCGTTGTCTTTCTCGCCGACAAAGCGGACAGGCCGCGTCATAGTATACCTTGAGTTGATTGGCTCCTGGCCTTGGTATTGTGCTGTTATTACTCTTGCCAAGAGGTTTGTCATCGTTCATTTTACTCTCCACTTGAACGTTATTATCTCGCTTAGTAGTCCGCTTAGTATGAGCGATTATTAATTTCAATTGCTATTATGGTCATTATTTTTGTAATGAGGCTAGGATAATGTCTGTGATTTGGTATAACTTAAGCGCTAAAAATGCAAGAGCTACCTATATAAACTATGATCTAGTTGCTATGTAATTCATTAATGCATGAGGTATTAAGTCATCACTATAAATTTCAGATATCAAGATATTCGATAAACAGCCTGCATTATGTTATATGCAGGGTTGGTTGTGGTACTAAATATACAGTTTTCATAGATAATTTTCGGTGCAAATGTTAGTGGTGAATTATTCGTTAAGCGTTTAATTTTTTGGTAATTTACATTATGGTATTGCTACCACTAGCTTTTGAGATACTAGGCTAATATATACAAGTAAGGAGTTCACCCATATGAGCAACAATAGCTTTAATACTAAACGTAACATAGAGGTTAATCAGTCAACCTTTTCAATGTTTGATATCACTCGTCTGCCAAATCAAGATGCTGTACAAAAACTCCCTTACAGCATGAAAATTTTACTCGAAAACTTATTGCGGAACGAAGACGGCCATCATACGCACAAGGAAGATATTGAAGCCATTTGTGCGTGGGATGCTAAAACTCTGTCCCAGCAGCAAGTTGCTTTCACACCTGCACGAGTTGTTTTACAGGATTTTACTGGCGTTCCTGCCATTGTTGACTTAGCCGCGATGCGTGATGCGATGATTAAGTTAGGAGGAAATCCAGAGCTAATTAATCCATTAGTCCCTGTGGATCTAGTCATAGACCATTCTGTCATGGTCGACTTTTATGGTACTAAAGATTCATTAAGTAAAAATACGGCGATGGAGTTTGAACGTAACAAAGAGCGCTATCAATTTTTACGTTGGGGCCAAAAAGCGTTATCTAACTTCAAGGTTGTGCCACCAGGTACGGGCATAGTGCATCAAGTGAACCTTGAATACCTAGCGCATGTCGTGATGCAAAAAACCACAAACAATGAAACCGTACTGTTACCTGATACCCTAGTGGGTACAGATTCTCATACCACTATGATAAATGGTCTCGGTGTTTTAGGTTGGGGTGTTGGTGGTATTGAAGCAGAAGCTGCGATGTTGGGACAACCCATTAGCATGCTGCTTCCTGAGGTTATTGGCTTTGAACTTAAAGGCTCGTTAAATGAGGGCGCAACAGCAACCGACTTAGTCTTAACCGTTACTAAAATGCTACGTGAAAAAGGCGTGGTTGGTAAATTTGTTGAATTTTACGGTGATGGCCTTGCTAATTTACCGCTTGCTGATCGTGCCACCATTGCTAATATGGCACCTGAATATGGCGCCACTTGCGGTATATTCCCTATCGATAATGAAACACTGCAGTACCTGCGTCTAAGTGGTCGAGAAGAAAGCCAAATTGATGTTGTAGAAGCTTATGCTAAGGCGCAAGGATTTTGGCGTGAAGATGGCGCGACGCCAGCAAACTATTCAAATACATTACAACTTGAATTAGCCGATGTTGTTCCTAGCATTGCAGGCCCTAAACGACCACATGACAAAATTGCCCTGACAAAAGCGAAAAGTGCTTTCTTTGAACATATGCAGTTACAAGGTGTTGAACTTGATAACGAAACACTGAGCAGATTTGTTGATGAAGGAGGCTCAACGGCCATTGGTAACAAACCTGCGTTAGATGCTGTAGAAATTGTAATTGATGATAAAACTCACTACCTTCAACATGGTCACGTGGTAATAGCTGCAATAACCTCATGCACAAACACTTCTAACCCAGCCGTAATGATCGCTGCCGGATTAGTCGCACAAAAAGCAAGAGCACTTGGATTAACCACTAAACCATGGGTGAAAACATCACTGGCACCTGGCTCTCAAGTGGTTCCTGCTTATTTAGAAAAAGCGGGTTTGTTAGACGATTTGCAGGCACTCGGCTTCGATGTAGTAGGTTTTGGTTGCACCACCTGTATTGGTAATTCAGGCCCTTTACTGAAAGTGGTTAGCGATGCAATCCATAAAGGTAAACTTACAACATGCTCAGTACTTTCTGGTAATCGCAACTTTGAAGGAAGAATTCATCAAGATACTCGTGCGAATTATTTAGCATCTCCACCGCTAGTGGTGGCATATGCAATAGCCGGTACGATGAAAAATGACCTAACTAAAGATCCGCTAGGTTATGACCACGATGGCAAGCCTATATTCTTGAAAGATGTTTGGCCAACAGCTAAAGAAGTGAGTGATTTGATCAGCAGTTCAGTGTCGGCTGAAATGTTTAAATCCAGATATAAAGATGTATTTGAAGGCACAGAACAATGGCGGGAATTACCGGTACCTGAAGGTAACACTTATAGTTGGCCTGAATCGACATATGTTAAAAATCCACCATTTTTTGAAGGTATTTCACGTGATGTGGATAAATTACCCACCATTAAAAATGCCCGCTGTATTGTTAAAGTGGGCGACTCGATAACGACCGATCACATTTCACCAGCGGGTGCTATTCAGGCTAATACTCCTGTAGGTCAATACTTGCAAGCGCAAGGCGTTGCTGTAAAAGACTTTAATAGTTTAGGTTCACGTCGTGGTAATCATGAAGTGATGATGCGCGGTACCTTTGCTAATACACGTTTGCGTAATCAGCTAGCTCCTGAAACTGAAGGAGGCTT
The DNA here is from genome assembly GCF_002077175.1 of Colwellia sp. PAMC 21821. NCBI lineage: Bacteria > Pseudomonadati > Pseudomonadota > Gammaproteobacteria > Alteromonadales > Colwelliaceae > Colwellia > Colwellia sp. PAMC 21821. Next base: position 4,466,601 of record NZ_CP014943.1, on the reverse strand, counting down.
TACCTGCTATTTACCCGATAATGAAGTGACGAGTATTTATGATGCTGCGATGCGTTATCAGGATAATAAAACACCTTTGGTAGTCTTAGCGGGCAAAGAATACGGCACGGGTTCAAGTCGAGATTGGGCAGCTAAAGGTACTAAGTTGCTTGGCATAGAAGTGGTTATCGCGCAAAGTTATGAACGAATCCATCGTTCTAATTTAGTGGGGTTTGGTGTGCTTCCACTAGAGTACATGCAGAATGATAGTGCACAATCTTTAGGATTAGATGGCACTGAAACTTTTAGTTTTGGCGGTTTAGCTAGCAAACCTAAGACAATTAATGCACAAGCCACAAAAACCAACGGCGAAGTCATTAACTTTGAACTAAAAGTCAGAATTGATACAGAAAGTGAGTGGGGCTATTATCAGCATGGTGGTATTTTGCATTATGTTTTACGTAGTCTAGCAACCGAAAGTTAAACTCGCATTTTTTGGGGTAGGTCATTGCGGCTACCCTGTCGATTAAGTGAACCGATTGCTGTTGCGAGTAATCGGTTTACTGATTTAATCATTTTCAATATTCAATATTCAAACTATTGTGGCGTTGACCGTCGAGCTCGTTTATCTCTAATTCAAACGATGCTTAGTAACCCGATGGGAATAACATAAAGTTTACTTTAACTACATTTCGAAGGTTTTTAATTAACCTGAAATAAACAATGTTGGGTCAATTGATTTATAGGCAAATGATTTATGTTGTTTAATTTCAGCGAGTGACAAACCCTGTAATTCATACGGAAAAACAACCCAGTCATCGGTTTTATGGATATAATAGTCAGGTCCTGCATTTTCAGGTAACGAGGCATTTTTCCAAACCGTTGCAATGCGAACATCGGTTGGCATATTTTTCTTAAGCCTTTTTTTCAGTTCATTAATGGTAGCATTAGCATTTCTGCCAGAACGGTACATATCATCGACAATAAGCAATTTATCATCGATATTGAGTTTATTAACTAAATAAGTCAGCCCATGGACTCGAATAGGTTGATCACTATGCACTTCTTCTTGATACCGATCAAAGCCAGCATATGAAGTACGAATTGAAATATGGTCGGTTTTTACACCCAGAGTCTGTAAGCATTCCTGCACATAAATACCAACTGAACTACCACCACGCCATAGTCCGACGATAAAAGTTGGTCTAAAACCACTCTGCATAATTTGGGTTGCTAATTGAAACGACTCTTCGATTAACGAGTCTTCGTCTAAAAATATTTTTTCGGGAAGTTCAGCCAAGAAATCACCACATTAGTGTGTTATATTGCTTAATTTAAGCATTAAATTAAAACATAGAAGTGCTTTTTATTCAATCTTTAGTGATTTGATTCCCCATCTTTTACTTGGAAATAACATGGCAGACAAACAGTACTTAACAGCACAATCTCTACTCGAAGATTCCTATGAATTGGCGCGCATGGTCTTAGACAGTAACTTTGTTCCTACTTTTATTGTCGCTATCTGGCGAGGTGGTGCCCCTATAGGCATTGCAGTTCAAGAATTTTTGGCGGTACACGGAATTAAATCAGATCATATTGCGATTAGAACCTCTTCATATGCAGCAGGAATAGATCAACAGCAAAGAGAAGTCAGAGTACATAGTCTAAATTATCTAGTAAACAATATACAATCCCATGACAAGTTATTATTGGTGGATGATGTATTTGATACCGGCCGTTCAATTGAAGCTATTATTGATGAATTAAAAAAACAAACCCGACTCAATATGCCTGAAGATATTAGGATCGCCGTTCCCTATTATAAGCCATCACGGAATGTGACCAACCGTGTGCCTGACTATTTCATTCATGAAACCAGTGATTGGCTTAAATATCCCCACTCGCTTGAAGGCTTATCGGCTGATGAAATAGCTCAACAACGCCCACGACTTTATGAAATTATTAAAGATTTTTTACCCACTGAAAATTAAAAGAAAGCGTCTAAAAGAGACCTAGAACACTTGCGTCGTTGTTTACATTAATAGCATAGATTTCAGTACGGACAATGTGTGTCGCTCGATTTTATTATAAAGTCCTAAATGTATAAACACATTTCAGGGCGGACAAACCTCAATAAAAAGCCAACATTATTTGTTGGCTTTTTAGTTGGTCATGTAAACGCTATATACAGCTAAAGTAAGATTGCTACATTTGAGCTACAGTCGTTGATTAGCTAACTTGTGGAGAGTTTGAATATAATTTTATAGTCGCTAACGTTGTTTAGGTAAGCGTTGCATGATGGACAATTTGGCGTGAAAAGTAATAGCATACCCTCGTACAATGTCATTCTACTATAAGTGTAGAAATAATTGATACGAAGGTGTCACTGTTGTTTAACACAGTTTTTATGCCGTTAAAGTTTACCATTACGGATCATGGCGTCCATACCACCATCAACATAAAGTACACTCCCGTGCACGAAAGAAGCTTGTGAAGATTGCAAAAAGCTAACGGCATCGGCAATTTCGCTGGGATGACCATTGCGCCCAATCGGAGCAATAAAATTACGAACCGCTTCACCAAAACGAGGATCGTTTTTAGAAGCTTCGTGTAATGGTGTTTCAACAGCGCCCGGCGCAACAATATTAAGCCTTACTCCTGTGCTACCAGATTTCACTGCCAAACGACGACAATGAACGGTTAATGCATATTTAGAAGCAGCATAAGCAATGTGTGGCTGACCTAACTCATCGGCTAGTCCACGAGCAGCTTGCTCGTCATTGTTTAGCATGAGTTCGATCATCGGGTGAGGGGCAGTGGCTTGCTGACTTGCTGCGACAGAACCTATAATCGTAATAGCAGGTTTGTTACCTTGCGCAAGTGCAGGGTGGAGTAAATCAATCAGTTCTGTAGAGCCAAAATAATTTACAGACACCACTAAACTGCTGCTAGGAGCTGTAACGCCAAGGCCGGCACAACAGACTAAACCGTCTAGCTTTCCTTGTGATAGCGCGATCACTTGCTCTGCGGCTTTAGCACGACCTTCACTTGTTGATAAGTCGGCATTAACCTCTGCTTGATGGCGGTCAATGCCGATAACGGTATGTCCTGCTTCGCGTAATTGCTGACAAACGGCTGCGCCAATACCTGATGCTGAACCTGTAACTGCAGTAACTGACATAATAAACTCCTTGGTTTTAATTATTAACGTTATTAAAAGTAATTAAACGATTTTCGTATGAGCTTCTAGTACTTGGCTTCTCTGATAAGATTTTAACTTAAAGAGAAGAAACACTGATATTAACGTTGTACTCGTGCTAATGAGTAGCGCGTAGCGTAAAGATTCAATACCCGCTAAATCACTAAATAACTCACTGAGCACACCTACTAGCATAGGTCCTACACCAATACCTAAAAATGTAATGAGTACGGTTTGCATTGAAATGGCCAGTGCCCGTTGGTTTCCAGGCACTATGCTTGTTAATAATGTCAGGCTAGGGCTTACCCACCATACGGAAAAGAAGCTAGTTAAGGTACAAAAAAGCATTGCAAAAGGAATACCGGCGAAAGACAGTTCATCGCCTAAGCCTTTAGGCCAAAGGAAATATATTACGATGGATACCCAACCGAGTAAATGACCTAGAATCGGCAGCCACAACACACCTTTTCGTGCGGCGATTCTATCAGCTAAATAACCACTTAGCAGTATACCTATAGCAGCAGCACCACCGCCAAAGAAACCTGCCATCATTCCCGCTTGGCTGAGTGTAAGATCATGACTGCGCACTAAAAATGTAGCATTCCACATACCAAAAGCATTGGCACCTAGTGTGGCAATCGAGCTCGCACAAACTAACAGGCAATAATCTTTTCGTTTTAATAAGGCTTTTATCGATGATCTAAAACCTTGGTCAATGGCTGATTGCAAAGGTGAAACTGGCGTAATATCAACTTGATCATATTGGCCGCGCCTAGGCTCAGGCATGACAAAAAATAGTAAGAAAGAAATAAATAATGCGGGTGTGGAGATAATAAAAAAAGTCTGACGCCAACCATAGTGTTCTACCCAATAAGCCCCTATGGTAAGTGCTATGATGGCGGCAAATGTTGCGCCAGAAGTAAAACAACTGATCGCGAATGAGCGCCGTTCAATAGGGTAGCTATCAGATAATAATGATAATGATGCCGAGGTTAGTGGCGCTTCAGCTACTGCAATCATCATGCGCATTAACAGTAAGCTAATAAAGCCGGTTGCAAGACCACTTATGACAGTAATAATAAACCAGACAAGGGCGCTTGCAGCCAGTAAACGGGTACGGTTAACTTTATCGGCAAGACGACCTGCTGATAGCCCAGTTAAGGTAAATACTATGGCAAAACCAAGCCCGGTTAATAAACCCATTTGTGCATCACTAGCACCGAATTCGGCTTTAATGGGTTCAATCATCACTGCCATAATTTGTCGGCCAATGAAGCTTTCAATATACAGTAAAGTAAGCACCAACAATAAGGTATGTTGGCGCCAGTTTGACTTGGTTACGTTCAAGCGTTAATTGCCTTTAGGGCTTTAGCCATAGTCATTGCTGTATCATCAATCATATCTTCTTGTCCGCCAACGGTTTTAAGGCGTCCAAGTTCTAGCAGAATGTCACGTGCTGGCACACCATACTTTTTCTCGGCACGTTCTGCAAAGAGTAAGAATGACGAGTAAACACCAGCATAACCTAGCGTTAGGGAGTTCCTGTCAATACGAATTGGCTGATCCATCATAGGGATTACTAAGTCCTCAGCAACATCCATGATTTTATACAAATCAATACCATGATTAACCGCCATACGATCAAGCACTGCCGTAAATACTTCCAAAGGCGTGTTGCCTGCACCAGCACCTAACCCAGCCACCGAACCATCGATGCGGTTAGCACCCATTTCTACTGCGGCTAGCGAGTTAGAAATACTCATACCTAAATTATGATGGCCATGAAAACCAATTTCGGTGTCGCTGTTAAGCTCGCTTCGCAGTAAACCTATACGAGATGCTACGTCATCAGGCAGCATATATCCTGCTGAATCGGTACAATAAATACAGTTAGCACCGTAAGACTCCATTAACTTCGCCTGAGCAAGTAACTCTTCTGGGCTGATCATATGCGCCATCATGAGGAAGCCGACAGTATCTAGACCCATTTTACGTGCCGCATTAATATGTTGCTCTGATACATCCGCTTCAGTACAGTGAGTAGCAACACGAATAGTGCTTACGCCATGGTCATAGGCCATTTTTAAGTGATCAAGCGTACCGATACCTGGTATTAATAAAGCCGATATTTTAGCTTGGGTCATTTTAGGAACAACAGCGCTAAGATATTCTTCATCAGTGTGGGCAGGAAAACCATAATTAAGTGAAGCGCCACCTAAACCATCTCCATGGGTAACTTCAATCAAGGGAATACCCGCTTGATCAAGCCCAGTAGCGATTGAGACCATTTGGTCTAGGCTAATTTGATGTTGCTTCGCGTGCATACCATCACGTAAAGACATGTCGTGTAGGGTAACTTTTTTACCTTTTAAATTCATGATATTACTCCTTAAGATTGACTGTCTGATGACGTTTGATCCAACATCTGCAAGGCAAACATTTCTGCAGTACGGGCAGCCGATGCGGTCATAATGTCAAGGTTGCCGGCATATTTTGGTAGATAATCGCCCAAGCCTTCCACTTCAAGAAATATAGACACTTTACGGCCGTCAAATACTGGGCCGTTTTTAAGTTTATAGCCTGGAACATATTTTTGAACTTCAGCAATCATTTCATGCACTGAGGCCGTAATCGCTTCTTGATCGGGCGCTGTTTCTGTTAAACAGTGAATGGTGTCGCGCATTAGAAGTGGTGGCTCAGCAGGGTTAATAATAATAATAGCTTTACCTTTTTTAGCACCACCAATTTGTTCTACTGCGCCAGAAGTTGTGCGAGTGAATTCATCGATATTTTGACGTGTGCCTGGACCGACTGATTTAGATGATACAGTCGCTACAATCTCACCATATTCAACCGGTTGAACGCGCGATACAGCGGCAACCATTGGGATGGTTGCTTGACCACCACACGTCACCATATTTACGTTTTTAATGTCAGCGTTAAGTTGATGTAAGTTAACGGGAGGTACACAATAAGGACCAATAGCAGCAGGCGTTAGATCGATCATCAATACGCCTTTTTCATTAACTTTTGCTGAGTTTTCAGCATGTACATAGGCTGACGTTGCGTCGAAAGCGATTTTTATCTCATCGGCTTCAATATGCGGTATTAAACCGTCAATACCATCAGCTGTAGTTTTAATGCCTAATTCGCGCGCGCGAGCTAAGCCTTCAGAGTCTGGGTCGATACCCACCATCCATACAGGTTCTAATATTTCACTACGCTGTAGTTTATAAAGTAAATCTGTACCAATGTTACCTGAACCGATCAGGGCGCATTTAATCTTTTTCATCTTACTTTCCCTCGTGGGTGTTGTCGCTATTTAATTAGTCACAGAAACTGACTGAACAAGTACCAAGACCTTCGATCTCCATACTAAAATGATCGCCGCTTTTGGCATCTATCAATGGTGCAAGTGCGCCTGATAGGATAATTTCACCTTTTTTAAACTCAATACCATATTCTCCCAGCGTATTGGCAAGCCAAGCAACAGCTTGTGCAGGATGTCCTTGTACCGCGGACCCAATACCGGTCACTGCAGGCTGGCCGTTATGATGGACAGCCATTTTCACGGTTGATAGGTCAAGCGTCGTAGGGTCGGTATGCTTGTCGCCAATCACAAACACGCCACAAGAGGCGTTATCTGCAACTGTATCGACTATAGTGATTTGCCAATTTTCGATACGTGAATCAACAATCTCAAAGCAAGGGGCGACCCAATCAGTAGCTGCTAATACTTGCTCAGCAGTTACGTTAGGTCCTTGGAGGTCATGTTTAAGGCAAAAAGCGATTTCACCTTCAGCGCGTGGCTGGATTAATTGGGATTTTTTTAGGCTAATATTACTGCCATCAGGATGATGCATTGTCTTCGTTAAAAAGCCAAAATCAGGTTGATGAACATTCAGCATTTTTTGTACAGCTTCACTGGTAACACCAATTTTTTTTCCGATAACTGTTTCACCAGCTTGTGTACGTAAGGCCAATGTTTTCAACGAAATTTGATAAGCATCATTAATAGACAATTGTGGGTAGCGAGAAACCAGTGGTGCTATAGCGCGTCTCTTATTTTGCGCATCAAAAAGCTCTTGCGCTAACTGCTGGTGTAGCTCGCTCATAATGGCTTGTCCTGTGTTGACCAAAGGTCAGGTAAACCTGGGTCTGTTTTATGTATAAGGCGCTTAAGCAACAGTTTTAACGCCATCACATCGCCTACGCCCAGCTCATCGATAAGTTCTTCTTCAATGGCTTTTGCTTGTGCAATGTGGTGTAAAGAGGTTTCTCTACCTGAACTTGTTAATTGATAACTTTCTTCATCTACTTTGCTGATAAGATCCTGACTAACTAAAAATTTCATGTCATCTTCAGAGACACTATGCCCCGTGTAATCAAGATGAGTATTTAATTGCTCCAGGTCCAATTTTTGTTGAATGTTCATGACAGACAAGGCAAAAAAATGTGAATCTTCAAGCGCTTGTTCATCAAAAACTTTTCGCATACGATAAAGCATTTGAAAATGTGAACGACCGAGTAAATAACCCAATAAATCTTCGTTATAACTACACTCTGGAGCCGTTGGTTCGGAAGATAAATTAACTGCTTCCCAGGGCTTACGAGCGGTCATGGCGTACTGACCTTGCTGGAAAACTAGTGGTGGGAGTGGTTGGTGATCAAACCCTAGGACTTCACCAATAAATATAAGATGATCGCCACCATCGTGTGTAACCATGTTACGACACTGAAAGCGAGCGCTACAATCAGCTATTAATGGTGCAGAGCTGATACCCGTTTCGAGCTTAGTGCCGCTAAATTTGTCTTCGCCTTTAGCTGCAAAGGAGTTAGATAAGTCTTGTTGGTGTTGGGACAATACATGCACGTTCCAGTGTTCTGCCTCACTAAAAGCTGCTACGCTTAAAGAGGTTTTTGCTAGACTCCATAACACCATAGGTGGGTCGAGCGAGACTGAATTGAAGCTGTTAGCGGTTAGGCCAACAGGAGTACCGTCAGGTGCGTTAGCGGTGATAATAGTTACGCCTGTGGTAAAGCTGCCAAGAGCTTGTCTAAATGCTTGATTATCGAATTCTACTTGTGCCATGTCACTCGCCTTATCAGTGTTATATACCTCCAGTATCATGATAAGGCTGTTTTTCATCATCGTCTCTATGGACTAAAGTGACAATACTCTTGATTTTTTTTATAATTAATTATAATTTTTCGGCGATTTAGCGTATTAAAATAGGCTTGTAGCTCATGTTCTTTTGTTAAGCATTGCACAAAGATATCCGGCGTAGAGTAACTATTAAGGTCGACTTTACTGTCCTAAAATTAGCTAAAAAGTAAGCCCTCGTCAGAAGCTAATGTGTAAAATGAACGGTATCGATATAACGGTTTGCTTTTTGTAGGAAAATTAGTAGCTGAGCGTAGCGACTTCTACCTCAGCATAAGGGTCCAGCAGTTCTGTGTTAGTACTGACTGGATAATAAAAGGGCGCCTAGGTCGTGACGATGTTGCCCGCTACCGAACCTTTTGACTGTTCAAGCGGGAAAACTTATCTTTACCAGCACAGATAAGTGACATTCGTTGTCAGACTATTCCCAGTTTGAAGAAACTACGGATATACATCCTTTGGGTAATAAAGCTGAATTTATCATTAACTCAGTAATACCTCAGTAATAACTCAGTAATATCTTAGTTGATAGCTTATTAGGCGTTTCAATGCCGACAATGGAGAAAATTCAAGATATTTAATTTTATTGGAGTATACGCTCGTCCGATTGGACGAGGTAAACAAAGACAAAAGCGGATAGAAATAGATCGTCGATAATTAATTGTTGCTGACGCTAGATATCGAAGCGGCAATTAAACTAAGGGTTCACTATAAAATGTGAGTGCCAACAGGAAACTTTTCAATTTACTCAGGATATATCGCATGAATAGCAATAACTCAGACTCTATGGCAAGTTTGCTAGAACGTCAAAAATTGGCGCATACACAGCAAATGACTGTAAGCGCGGCAGAAAGACGAGAACGAATTCAAAAAGTTATAAACTTAGTGGTTGAACATCATCAAGATTTTGCTGAGGCAATAGAGGCTGACTTTGGTGGTCGCAGTCAAGGCTTCTCTATCATGAATGATGTCCTAGGTTCACTCGCAAGTCTTAAATATACCCGCGACAACTTAGCACCATGGCTGATAAGTGAAAACCGTGCAGTGTTTTCCCCTTATGACCAATTAGGCAGTACTGCACGAGTTGAATATCAACCCAAAGGCAGTGTTGGTATTATCGGCACTTGGAACGCACCTTTGTATACCTTATTAGCCCCCTTGGCTTGCGTACTCGGCGCCGGTAATAGGGCAATGCTTAAACCGTCAGAGTTGACACCAAAAACGGCAGAGCTAGTGCAAGCTTTATTTAAACAGCACATTGACCCGTTAATTGTGAGTGTTGTGACAGGAGGGGTCTCAATTGGTGCCGCTTTTAGTGCCTTACCTTTTGATCATATGGTGTTTACCGGCAGTACCAATGTCGGGAAAAAAATCATGTCTGCTGCTGCTGAAAATTTGGTGCCTGTAACATTAGAACTTGGTGGAAAATCACCTGTAGTGGTCAGTGAGCATTGCGATTTAGCCGAAACTTGTAAACGCTTAGCCCTAGCAAAGAGTAATAATGGCGGCCAAGTTTGTGTTAGTCCCGACATCATTTATTTTCCAAGAGATAAATTAGCACAGGCTACAGCATTATTATTAGAAAACTTTCGAAGCTTTTTCCCTTCAATCTCAAATAATACAGACTTTGTGCCTATTGTTAATCGCCAACATTGTCAGCGGGTAGTCGACTTAGTAGAACAAGCTAGAACAGCGGGCTGTGAAGTTCACAGTAGTCATGAAGTTGTCAGTTTATCTGCTTTAGTTTCCACGGATAAACGCTTGCCGCTACAGTTGGTGATATCCCCGAGCAAAGCTGAAAAAATTATGCAGGAAGAAATTTTTGGCCCTGCAATTGTATTGCTTCCTTATGATGATATAAATGAAGTGATCACCGATATTAATAGTCGTGCTAAGCCTTTAGCACTGTATTATTTCGGTGAAGACCAAGCCGAGCTTGAGCATTTATTAGCTAATACCAGCTCTGGTGGTGTTTCAGTTAACGATTGTTTAATGCATGCGGCGATTCATGATGCGCCATTCGGTGGTATTGGTGCCTCAGGTATGGGCCATTATCATGGACGTGAAGGGTTCCTAGCTTTTAGCCATCAACGCACAGTGTTTGTTGCACCTGAACATGACCCTCGTGGCGAGTGGGGCTTATTACCACCTCATCATGATCAATTTAAAGCCATGATGTCTGCACAAGTTAACGCCGACTAATACTGAACAGGCACTTTAATAGCCCTTATGGTTAAAGTGCCTTTTATATTTATCCTCACCATATAATTATTCTCCGCCACTTTTTACTCTCCATTCCCGCTAAAAATCGATTACTTTTCAACCCTCGTTCATCTGGACTATTTAGTTTTGTTTTCAGTGTGCGAGGATAAAACCTTACTTTAATTTTAGGTAATATCTTACTTGAAGTCGGCAAACCAAGTGTTAATTCGTCTTATTGATTTAAAATGTTTTTTATCGGCAATATAGAGTTAGCAACTGACGGTATATGTTAGTTAATTTCAGTAAAGTTAATTTGATTTTTATAAAAGGAATAGACAGTGAAAACTAATAAAAAACCATTAAATATAGCTTTATCATTGGCTTTAATTAGCATGACTAATTCGGCTTTAGCAGCGACAGAAAAGAGCAGTAAAAAAGACGGTTTAGAAGTTATTGAAGTAACGGCTCAAAAGCGCGTACAAAATCTACAAGAGCTGCCGACCGCAGTGTCTGTTTTTAATGCCCAGGCACTTGCTGATAAAGGTATCACTGATGTTGAAGACCTCAGTGTATATACGCCTAATATGCAAATATCAGAGACGCCTGGTGGTAGTACGGGCGCAACTATTGCTATCCGTGGTTCAGTGACTATTAATCCCGCTATAACGTGGGAACCCACCACAGGTGTTTATATTGATGGTGTGTTTGTTTCAAAAAATGTTGGTGGTTTATTTGATGTTGCAGCCATTGACCGAGTCGAAGTGTTGCGAGGTCCTCAAGGCACACTCTATGGTAAAAATACCTTGGGTGGAGCCCTAAATATAATAACCCGTAAACCCAGTGGCGAGTTCGGTGGTGCCGTGCGTGTTGGTGCCGGAAATTATGGCATGACCGATCTTTATGTTACCGCTGATTCGCAGCTAATTAATGATAAACTTAGCTTTAATTTTACGGGTAATAAGAAAGACCGTGATGGTTTTTACGACAATCTTTCAGTGACCTCGAAAGTGAAAGAATTTAAGGCGCTTGACTCAACGTCGATGCGTTTTGGTGCTTTATATGAGCACAGTGACACGCTAGATTTTTACTACACTTATGACAACAGCGATAAAGACAATACGCCGTCGATGGGTCAAACCAACATTCCTGGCTTAATGCCAGACGATACTAAAAGTCGTCAAGATAGTGCAGCCTTAGATGGCGTGGAGTTTGATCGCTCAGAAAGTTCTGGTCATGCACTGACCGTGACTTGGCAACAAAGTGACAATCTAACGATTAAATCGATCACAGCATTTCGTGAAATTGATTATGAAGATGGTAGTGACTACGATGGTTTTGACTTACTTGGCTTTCATACTATTCGGCAAGTAAAACATGAACAGACTTCGCAAGAATTGCAGTTTATTGGTGATATAGATGAAGTGAATTACGTTGCAGGTTTGTTTTACTTTAAAGAAGATTCCGACGTTAACAATCCCTACATATTGGGTTTTGGCACCGTTAATAATTTCTATGGTGTTGAATCAACTTCAGTGGCTGCTTATGCCAACCTAGAGTATAAGTTGAGCGATAAAATTACGCTGGCGGGTGGTTTGCGCTGGACATCAGAAGAAAAGTCTTTTTATATAGAGCACCCAGATGACTTTAGTTTTGCCTATTTTTTCCCATTACCACTGACAAACGCAAGTGACACATGGAACAATATTTCGGGTATGGCGTCGCTTAATTATAAACTAGCAGACAATGTGCAAACCTACGTTAAAGTATCGCAAGGTTGGAAAGCAGGCGGCTTTAATGGCGAAGCAGCTAATGCCGAATTGGCCGTAAAACCTTACGAACCCGAAGAAGTTTTAGCCTATGAATGGGGCTTAAAATCTCGTTGGTTAAATCAACGTATCCAAGCTAATGTTGCGGTATTTTATAATGATATAACCAACATGCAAATGTCAGAATTCTTAGGTGCTTATTCCGACATTCAAAACGCTGGCTCGGCTAAAGTAAAAGGCATAGAGCTGGAATTTGTTGCAGCGTTAAGCGAAGATTTACTGCTAAACTTCAATTACGGTATGTTAGATCCTGAGTACGAGACATTTGTTACTTATGATGTTAATACCGGTGCTCCGAAAGATATTACCGATAGCGCTGAATTTCCGTATAGCCCAGATAATAAATGGTCCTTAGGCCTAAATTACATCACTGAAACTGAGTTTGGAGAATTTAGCTTAGGTGCAGACTACAGCTTTGTAGATGACCATTTTGCTTATCATAATCAACCGTCAGCAGACTTTACCCGTATTGAAAGTTACACGGTATTAAATGCCCGTATTTCTTTAAAAGGCATTGCTGGCAGTAACTTTAATGTTTCAATTTGGGGTAAAAACATTACCGACGAAGAGTATCGCATTAACGGTATACCTATGGGGGATGCAACGGGTACCTTCATTGGTGGTATTAACTACTATGGTGATCCGTCAACCTATGGTGCTGAATTAACCTACACTTTTTAAGTTTTATTCGTTAAGTGATGATAAAAGCGGCCTTGCTAGTTTAGTAGGGACGCTTTTTTTTCGTTAATTTAAGGGCTAGCTATCAGCTGTCAGTTAGAAGCTGTCAGTTAAAAGCACAGAATAAAATCGTGGTCTGTTTTCAGTTTTTTATTTGTAAGTCAATTATATTTACTTTATTTCAATAGAACAGCGCATAAAAAAAGCAGCACTAGGCTGCTTTTTAGAAATGGGTAACTGAACTAAATCATGGATTAATTCAGCTATATGCATCAACGATTAGTCAAGCGTATATCCCGTGGTTCCTTTTGGTACATAAACCCCTTCAACTTTACTCAAAAACTCATCTTTGCGCGCTCTTGGATTAAAGAATTGTTTATACCAAATTCTCACTTTCATAAACGGTCCATCACTGGGGAGAAATAAGCCGTTCAGACAAGGTGCTTTATTGGTCCAAACTTGAAAGTCCTGCATAAATGCGAATTTGCTGGCATCTTGGAATTGACGAGCAGCGATACCATCTTCGACAGTAGCCACGGCACTGTCACTAGGAGACTTAACTAATAATGCGTGCCAAACTCGTACAGAGCCATCTTCAACTGGCGTATGAGTAATCATTAAGTATGATTCATAATAGCCGGTCATGTGAGAAATCAATACACCTGGCCCATGATATTTGGTGATTGTATGCAGCACAGGGCTGACACCATCTGCGCTTACTAGTGTACGATGAGGACCGCATTGACGTTGTATCGCGAAATGACCGCTAAATTCATTTTCATAACGCTGTACTGTCGAACCATGAATTGGGCTTAAATGTCCATAATCACAGATATTGTCAATAACTTCCTGCGGGTGTTGTTCAAGTATGCCTAGATCATCAAAACGCCAGTGTACCCAGGCTTTGTCATCCCATTGTGGCAAACTTGGGTGATCCCACTCAGGATCACCATTTTCTTCATCGTGCCATATCCAGATAGCGCCCATGCTTTCAGCAACGGGCCACGCTTTAATACAAGCTGTTTTTGGAATCGGTCCGTCATGGTAGGGAATGTCATCACACACACCATCAGGGCCAAAACGCCACGCGTGGTAAGGGCAACGAATACTATCGCCTTCAATGTTAGTGCCACCGCCATCGATAATTACGTATGAGGTATCATTTTCGGCAGCTAGATGCGTTTTCATGTGTGGACAATACGCATCAAGTAATACTACTCGACCGGTTGCACGACCACGATATAGTGCAAAGTCGCGTCCAAAAAACCGTACTGCTACAGGTTTGTGCGTGTTGATTTCTTCAGCCGTAGCTATCATGAACCAACCTCTTGGAAATGTGTAATCGCCGAGGCGATAATCTTTTGTAGTGGCCATAAGCACTCCTTTAATTTAGGTAATGGACGTATTTAAAGTGTTTTCTTGATTGTTATCTGTTGTAGTATTGTCAGAGCTTTCAGCTTCATTGGCAATTTTTGCTCTATCGCTTAACTGTTGATGATAGGGCGCTATTGCTTTGTAATAAAACCAAGCAGATAGAAGTAACAGGCTTATCATCACAACTATTGCATATTGTAGACCTTGACCGGTTTCACCCGTGGCAAGTAAATCGCTGAGAGTGCCGGTCAGTAATGGACCTATACCCGCACCAAATAAAGTTAAAAACAGACTAAGTACCGCGATGCTAGTGGCACGTTGACGACTGCTCACTAAATGGCTGACGGCGGCGTATGCAAGCGTTGCCCACCAACTATTAAAAAAGCTAAAACCAGCGGCAAAGACAATAGCGTGTGGTACTTTTATGCTACCTAACTGCCAAAATGATTCGGCAGGCCAAAGTAAGAAGGCAAAACCAAATGGAATACTAATTAATACACCTAATGCAGGCATACGTAGTTGCCAACGACTATTTACTCGACTTAGCTTGTCACAGAAATAGCCACTAAACATTGAGCCTGCTGCTGCAAATATACCGCTGGCTAAGCCAAAAGATAGACCCGCTTGTGCCAGCGGCATATCAAAAGTTCGAACCATAAAAGTCGGTGCCCAAATACCATAGCCATAGCCAACCATGCCAGCGACTGCGGTACCCATACAGATCAGAAAAAAACCTTTAATTTGCATGATGTCGCGAACATCACTTAGAAATCTACCTTGTGGTTGCTTACGAACCTTGCTTTCTGCCTCTGTGTCATAAACACCAAGACCAGGATCTCTAGCAAAGATGTAGAGCAATAATGCTAGCACCAGACCAGGCGCACCAAAAAATATAAATACCGCGCGCCAACCGTGCTCTTGAGCTATCCAGCCCCCTAAGGCCATCGCGGCTAATAATCCAACATGTGGACCTAACATGTATAAACTTATGGCAAACGACCGCTTATGAGGAGGGTATAAATCAGATACCATGGAAATAGAGGGAGAAGTTCCGCCTGCTTCACCAATGGCTACGGTCATGCGAGCAAGTGTAAATTGCCAAAACTGTGTAACAACACCACTTGCCATAGTGGCAAGGCTCCATAAGCCACAACATACAGCCACGATATTTTTGCGATTGGTTCCACGGTCTGCCATGCGACTTAACGGGAAGCTAACCGCAGAATAAAGGATCGCAAAAGCGAGACCACTGACAGCACCCATAACAGTATCTGATACATCAAACTCTTGTTTTATGGGTTCTAGTACAATCGCAATTAAATTACGATCGATATACGAAAAAACGTAAATAATAGAAAGCAATAATAGCGTCAGACGAGTCCGACCTGCACTTAATGAATTTTGATTTGCTTGCATCTGCTGCACTCTCTCTCCATGTTGTTTAACATACCTTAACTTCGCTAAGATTTTCAGCATCGTCCTTTTGGACGTATTACATTTTTGCTAAATGGCTTCTTATTGAATTAAGCTAATTTTATGATGAGCCGATCACTTTTTTCTGGAGAGGTAATGAAATCTATGGTTTTAACCGATGGACCACTGGGCCCTGAACAACATAGTCTTTTAGAATATCCTATCACCCCGCCACAAGCTGATGGTTCAGTGGTAGAGATAGCTGATGGTCTGCTTTGGTTGCGTATGCCGATGCCAATGGCACTTGATCACATCAATGTTTACTTATTACAAGATGATGACGGGTGGTACATTCTTGATACGGGATTAAATACAGAAACAACTCGCCAGTTATGGCTGACTGTAATTGAAAAACATTGTAAAAGTAAAGCAATTAAGGGCGTTATTTGCACACACTTTCACTATGATCATAGCGGATTAGCTACTTGGTTAACGCAAACATTTAATGTCCCGCTGTATATGACATACGGTGAATTTTATATGATCAAAACTATCAGCAGCGGTTTGGCATCTTTAGGAAACGATCATCAATTAGATTTTTATCATCGTTCTGGATTACCTCGTAAAGATGTCGATGCGATGCTCAATAGTTGCCGAAAAGACCCTTTTATAAAACTTTGTCCGCCATCATTTACGCGGCTAAGAGAAGGTGACGTGTTAACGATAGGTAAGCGCCGTTGGCAGATTGTTATTGGTGAAGGTCACTCGCCTGAACATGCTTGCCTCTACTGCGCAGAAGACAAATTGTTATTGGCTGGCGACCAGTTATTACCTCATATTAGCTCCAATATACTGGTCACTGAAATGGAACCTCAAGGTCAACCGCTAAAATATTGGTTAAGCTCACTTGAAAAGCTGCAAACGCTTGATCCAAATACCTTGGTATTACCTGCACACGGCCCTGTATTTAGAGAAATGCATTTACGCGCTAAGCAATTGATCCAACATCATTTAGAACAGTTAGATATATTAAGAGCATTTGCGCTTCAAGTAACAGAATTTAATGCTTATCAGGCGATGAAACACCTGTTTAAGCGCTCGCTTTCTCCGATTGAAAGCATGATGGCTTTGGGGGAGACCCTAGCACACCTTAATTGGCTCGAGAGTAACGGTGACTTGTTTTGTCAACGAACAAATGACACAGGCATCAACAGCTATTTATCCACCGATAAAATAAAAGAAGACAGGATCACGCTATGAACATATTAAATTTAGTTAACCAAGCTAAATCTCAACTAATGGCGCCCGGTGCACCTTTCGAGATTAAAAGTAAGAAAATTAACGGCCAATCGTTTCAAGTGTACCGTAATGCACCTTTGAATTTAGCACAGGTAATTAACGATTCACGTCGCACAGATGAACAAACCTTCCTGGTTTACCAAGGTCAGCGTTGGAGCTATAAAACATTCTTTGAGCAAGTCGATAGTCTAGCTAGCTATATGCATCAGCAAGGCGTTGTTAAAGGAGACCGCATCGCAATAGCGATGCGTAATCGCCCTGAATGGGTTATCGCTTTTTGTGCCACAGCACTAATTGGCGCAGTACCAGCACCATTAAACAGTTTTGGTGTTGAACAAGAATTATTAGCAGCATTAGCAACGATAGAGGCAAAATTTTTAATCTGTGATGGCTGTCGATGGGAGCGTATTAATCAAAGCACTGTATGGCCGTCCAATGCCTTAGTACTTAATGACACTGATATTGATTTATCTAACTTACCGACAGTTAAAGAGCTGTCTGTCGCTTTAAATTTTCCATCAATACCTCTCGAATTACCTGAAATTAATGATACAGACTCTGCCTTAGTACTTTTCACTTCTGGTGCAACTAGTGTGGCTAAAGCGGTAGTATCAAATCATATTGCCGTTTGCCAAGCGCTTTATAATATTGATTTTATCGGTGCAATATCTGCCATGACTTCCCCTGAAGCTTTGGCTCGAATTATGGAAAAAGGTCTTGTACCTACAATTTTAACCGCTGTACCGCTATTTCATGTGAGTGGTTTACATGCGCAATTACTCTCTGCATTGCGTGGTGGTCGCCGTTTAGTGTTCACCCACAAATGGGATCCACTTGACGCCATTGAACTCATCAAGCAAGAGCAAGTCACTCAATTTAATGGTGCGCCGTCAATGGTTATGCAACTTTTGCGCGAACCAAGCTTTCACACAACAGAGGTGATGAAGTCTTTTTGTGGCTTAGGTTTTGGTGGTGCCGGTTTACCAGCTACGTTAATTGATAAAGCTTTATCGTCGTTAAGTGAACAAATGATTGGCGTTGGCTTTGGTATGACCGAAACCAATGGCGTTGGTGCTGCAGCTTCTGGCGATATTTTCCGCCACGAACCAAAAAGCTCTGGGCTCGTGTCTCCGATTATGGATGTAAAAATTTGCGCGCGCGGTGGTGAGCCTTTACCTGCAAATAGTATCGGTGAAGTCTGTATGCGTGGCATCTCTATAATGGATGCATATGTAGGCAATAATTCTGCTACACAAGAGGCTATACGTTCAGGTTGGTTACACACAGGGGATCTTGGTTATATTGATGACGATGGGTTCTTATTTATTGTAGATCGTATTAAAGATGTCATTAATCGTGCAGGTGAAAACATTAGCTCAGCCGAAGTAGAGTCATGTCTGCTCATGCATACAGAGGTCGGCGAAGCTGCAGTATTTGGTATTCCTGATGAAGAGACTGGTGAAGCCGTTGTCGCGGTGGTGTGTCCGTTGAGAGATAAACTGATCGATGAAGCGCTTTTGCTAGCACACGTTGCACAGCGACTAGCGAAATATAAAGTCCCATCAAAAATACATATTTCAAACGATAAATTACCACGTAACCCTGCCGGTAAATTACTTAGAAATACACTGAAAAAATCACTTTACCAATAATTTTTATATTTGCGTCGCTAGAAATACCCTATCGCCAGGTTTTTCTAGTTAGATTATAAGCCGTAATAAATACGCTTAAAGCTTTGAAAAGGAGAGGGTCGATGACCAAAACCAAAGATATTGAAAACCAATACGATGTAATTATTGTGGGTTCGGGAGCCGGAGCCATGACTTCCGCAATTTTCGCAGCAGATCAAGGAAATTCTGTACTTATTGTTGAGAAAAGCGATAAATATGGTGGAACTTCGGCCATATCAGGCGGTGGGATCTGGATACCCAATAACGATGAATTCAAAGCGCTTGGTGGACATGATAGTTTTGATGAAGCATTAACTTATATCAAAGCCGCCAGTGAGGGCAGTGTCGATGAATCAAGAATACGTGCTTATCTCGACAATGCGCCTAAAATGATCCGTGAACTCCAAGCTAACAGCCGAGTTAAATTTGCTGTTGCAGAAAAATATCCAGATTATTATCCACACCTTGAGGGCTCACTCGCGGGCGGTCGAACCTTGGATCCTGAGTTATTTGATACCACAGTAATGGGCGATGAAATAGAAAATCAGCAACCGGCCTCACCCTCAGCATTATTGATGGGCCGTATGTCATGGACAGCACGTCACGCGCACAAAGCGGTGGCGAAAGAGCGCGGTTGGATGTTGATGATTATAGGTTTAATGTTGCGTTATAAATTGGACTTTAAACAACGTAAAAAAGGACGTCGCGATCGTCGTGCAGGCCTGGGTGCTAGTTTAGTCGCGACATTGAGACAGTCGTTGACTGATCGCAATATTCCATTGTGGCGTAATACTGAGTTCACCGATTTTGTTATAAATGAAGATAAAGTTACAGGTATTAAAGTGCTTCGTGATGGCCAGCCATTAACCCTGCACGCACGTTATGGTGTTGTTATGGGCAGTGGTGGTTTTGAACAAAACCAGCGCCTGAGGGAGAAATACTTACCCGCACCATCACAAAAAAGTTGGAGTGCTACGCCTGTTGGCTGCAACACGGGTGCTGCCTTAGAAGCCGGACAACAGATTGGTGCCGCAACTGATTTACTTGACTGGTGTTGGTGGACACCAACCCTTAATGTACCTAAAGAAGACAAAGCGCGTGGCTTATTTGCTGAGCGTTCTTTTCCTGGGGCAATAGTTGTCAACAGCCTCGGCAAACGATTTTTTAACGAGGCCGCACCTTATTTAGAGTTTGGTGATGCCATGTACCGTAATAATAAAGAAACTGAAGGGAAATGTATTCCAGCATGGGTGGTTTTTGATAGTCATTTTCGTCACGAATATGCGATGGGACCACTTATGCCAGGAAAAATTATGCCTGACAGCCGCACCCCTAAAGCCTGGCTTGAATCTGTCTATTGGAAAGCTGATAGCTTAGACGAACTGGCAGCACTCATTAATATTGAATCGTCAGGTTTGGCTGATACGGTAGTTAAAATGAATCGTTATGCAGAAACCGGTATTGACGAAGAGTTTGCACGTGGTGGTAATGTCTTTGACCGTTATTACGGTGATAGACAAGTTAAGCCTAATCCGTGCTTAGCACCAATTAATAAAGGTCCATACTATGCGATGAAAATTAACCCGGGCGATATCGGCACTAAAGGTGGTTTGCTCACTAATGATGTTGGTCAAGTAGTGCGTCCATCAGGTGAAGCAATTGCGGGGCTTTATGCCATCGGCAACGCCTCGTCATCTGTAATGGGTATTAGTTATCCAGGTGCTGGCTCTACGTTAGGGCCAGCGATGACTTTTGGTTATATTGCGGCTAACCATATCTCTGCTAATCGCGGCGAAAAAACTGACTAGGTTGAGGATATAACATGAGCACTACTAATTTATTAGACCCTGCAGCCAACAGGGAAGTTGATAGTATCCCCAGGTTGGTTTTTGATAGGGCGAAGCGTTATAGCGACCTTATTGCGATTGAAGATGGTGAGCTTAAAGTCAGTTATCGAGATCTGCCAAATAAAAGCTTAGCCGTGTGTCGAGCACTTATCGCATCAGGCATAAAGCCAGGTGATCGGGTTGCTATTTGGGGAGCTAATTCTGGCCTATGGGTAATCGCGGCTATTGGTTTACACATGGCCGGTGCAGTTTTAGTACCGATTAATACGCGCATGAAGGCGGTTGAGGCTGCTGAAATTATTAATCGCAGTGGTGCCAAGCTGGTTTTTAGTATGGGAGACTTTCTAAAAAGTGATTATCCAGCACAGTTAGCAAAATTATTTACACCACAAACGCTTTCAATTGTGACACTAACACCTCGCAAAGGTGATGTTATTGAATCGTGTTGTGAGTGGAATACGTTTTTAGCAAGAAAAGAGCAAGTAACTGAAGACGTTGCCCGTGAAGTTGCGATGAATATTGATGGCGATCAACTCTCAGATTTAATGTTTACCTCCGGTACTACTGGTAAACCTAAAGGTGTGATGAGCCGCCATGGTGCAGTTATTCGGGCCTTTAGTGTCTTTGTAAAAACCTTAGGCTTAGTGCCAGGTGATCGTTACCTAATAGTGA
Source organism: Colwellia sp. PAMC 21821 (assembly GCF_002077175.1). Taxonomy (NCBI): domain Bacteria; kingdom Pseudomonadati; phylum Pseudomonadota; class Gammaproteobacteria; order Alteromonadales; family Colwelliaceae; genus Colwellia; species Colwellia sp. PAMC 21821. The sequence continues at coordinate 4,445,278 of NZ_CP014943.1, read as the reverse complement.
ATCCTTTTTTTCATGCTTTTGGTTATAAAGCTGGCTGGGTAAGTTGCTTGTTAACGGGTGCTACCATTTTACCACAAGCGGTATTTGACGCCGATGAAGTGCTGGCGCGAATTAGTCGTGACAAAGTTACCGTTTTACCAGGACCACCAACACTTTACTTATCTTTACTGGCTCATCCGGAGCTTGCAAAGGCAAATTTAGACAGTTTACGTGTTGCTGTTACGGGGGCGGCAACTATTCCCCCATTTTGATAAAGCGTATGCGTGAACAGTTAGGGTTTAAAGTCGTGACCACGGCTTATGGATTGACCGAATGTGGTGGTTTAGCCAGTATATGTGATGTTGATACCGATAATGAGACTATTGCTGGCACCAGTGGTCGCGCGATTACAGGCACCGAAATTGCCATTTTATCAACAGATGGAAAAGTATTAGGTAGTGATGAAACAGGTGAAATATGCATACGTGGCTTTCATGTAATGAAAGGCTATTTTAAACAGCCAGAAGCAACCGCAGAAACTATTGACAGTGAAGGGTGGCTACATACCGGTGATGTAGGCCATTTAGATAAAAATGGTTATTTAAGCATTACTGACAGGCTCAAAGATATGTACATCTCTGGCGGATTCAATTGTTATCCCGCGGAGATTGAAGCGGTGCTTATTGAGCATCCAGCGATTGCTCAAACTGCCGTTGTAGGTATTAACGATAATCGCATGGGAGAAGTAGGCTGTGCTTTTGTTACCTTAAAATTTGATCAAACACTTGATGAACCAACACTTATTTCGTGGTGTCGTGAACGCATGGCTAACTACCGCGTGCCCAGACAAATAAGATTCATTAAAGAAATGCCGGTGAATGCATCAAATAAAATTGTTAAGGCAGAATTGCTTAAATCACTGGTTTAATCACATCTTGTTTTTCAAGGTAATGGTTTAATAAAATTTGGAAGAGGCGTAATGGAATTTACATTCACTCAAGAGCAGAAGATGATCCGCGATACGGCGCAAGCCTTCTTAGCTGAAATTTCATCATCCCAGGCTATTCGATCGGCTATGGCGACTGAACAGGGCTATGAAGACAAAATATGGCAGCGTATTTGTGATGAAATGTACTGGCAAGCTATTCATGTACCAGAAGAGTACGGTGGTTTAGGCTTAGGTTATGTCGAACTTGTAGTACTGCTTGAGCAAATGGGTCGATATTTATTATGTTCACCCTTTTTCTCTACGGTTTGTTTAGGCGCTAATGCATTAATGATTGCAGGCACTGAGGCACAAAAGCAGCAGTATTTGAGCCAAATTTGTGCGGGTAGTTTAACCGCAACCTTGGCTTATACTGGCAGTAATGGTCGATGGGGATCTGATGCAATAGAGGGCGTTATTGACTTACAGGGCGAAAACTATGTGCTAAATGGTACTTATCGCTATGTACCAGACGGACATACCGCAGATCTATTAATAGTGGCTGCACGACATAAAGGTAGCAAAGGCGAAGCGGGTATTAGCTTGTTCGCCATCTGTGCAAATACACCGGGGGTAAGTCGGACCTGGTTGCCGACTATGGATCAAACCCGCAAACAGGCTGAAATTATTTTTGAAAACGTTACGCTCAGTAAAGATCATTTAATGGCGGAGCCAGCGAACGCTTGGCTACCGTTACAACAGATCCTTCATCTTGCCACTATTGCTACCGCAGCAGAACAAACGGGCGGCTCTCAACAGGTTTTAGATTTAACGGTTGCTTACACCAAAGAGCGCGTGCAATTTGGCCGTCCTGTTGCTGGATTTCAAGCCGTTAAACATTTAGCGGCAGATATGATGTTACGTACTGAAGTCGCTCGTTCTGCTATTTATTATGCTGGCTGCGTGGCTGAAGAGTCTATCAATGGTGGCTCATTAGCGCTTGAACTCGCTGAAGCCGCCAGTGTCGCTAAAGCCTATTGTTCGGACGGCTATTTTAAAAACGCCAGTGATGCAATTCAACTCCACGGTGGCGTTGGCTTCACTTGGGAATACGATGTGCACTTGTATTTTAAGCGGGCAAAATCCTCAGAGTTGTTTTTGGGTAACGGGGCTTATCACCGTGAACAAGTTGCGAAAATATTATTAGATTAATCGACTAAAAATAAGGTAATACAAATGAAACTAAGTTTTAGTCCCGAAGACGAAAAATTCCGTATTGAAGTCTCTCAATGGTTAACCGAAAACCTCGTCAATGAGTTTGAGCAACTTAAGTTTCGTGGTGGTCCGGGTGACGAGCACATGTTTCCAGAAGAGCGGTTAAAATGGGAACAAAAACTCGCCTCAAGTCAATGGACTTGTGTTGGTTGGCCGAAAGAATATGGTGGTCGTAATTGCTCTATTGAGCAGCAAGTAATCTTTAACGAAGAGTACGCACGTGCAGGCGCTCCCGGACGAGTTGGTCATATTGGTGAAGGCCTGGCTGGGCCCACTATTATCGCCTTTGGTAGTGAAGCACAAAAACAAAAATACTTACCCGGTATTGTCGCGGGTACTGAGCTGTGGTGTCAGGGATATTCTGAACCCAGTGCCGGCTCAGATTTAGCCAATGTCAAAACTAAAGCTTATTTTGATAAAGCCAAGGGCAAATGGATTATCAATGGCCAAAAAGTCTGGACATCTTTGGCCCATGAGTCTGACTATGTTTTTGTGCTTGCCCGAACGGATCCTAACTCTATTGCGCACAAAGGCCTTGGCTTTTTCTTGATGAAAATGGATCAACCAGGTATTGAAGTTCGTGGTATTGAACAGCTGACCGGTACCTCAGAATTTAACGAAGTGTTCTTCGATGATGCTGAGTGTGACGTTGATGATATTGTTGGCGAGCCTGGCGAAGGATGGACTGTCGCAATGGGGCTACTTGGCTTTGAACGTGGCGTGTCTACTTTAGGTCAACAAATGCAATTTCATAACGAGCTCAATCAAATTATTGCCATCTCAAAGGACAATGGTAGTCATCAGGACCCGGTCATTCGTCAGCGCATTGCCGATGCGCATGTGAGATTAAAAATAATGCGTTATAACAGCTTGCGTATGCTGTCTGATGCCGAAGGTTCAAATAAAGAAGCGCTTATTTATAAGTTGTTTTGGTCTACTTGGCACCGTGATTTAGGTGAGTTGGCTATGGACGTACTTGGCCCTGAAGCGGAGATGTTAACGTCAGCACCCTATAATTTAACGCGTTTGCAATCGATGTATTTATTTGTCCGTTCTGACACCATTTACGGAGGAACCAACGAAATACAGCGTAATATTATTGCCGAACGTGGTCTCGGTATGCCAAAAGAACCCAGAGTTCAAATGAAATAGAAAAAGACTATAGCCTCACAACAGAGGCTATAGTCAATATTACGGCGTAGACTTGGCGTTTTATTTCTCATTAAAACTATGATTTATAGTTATAATGCTTAACTTGAAGCGTAACAACTAAGATGGTCGAGTTAAATCTACTTATGACCTACAAATATGTTCCATGCAGATCATTTTTTTAATTCACAATGCAAATCACTCTATTTTCAGCTGGGTATTACCCAAAAAATCCACTGACTAAAAGCTACTTCGCGGCATTACCATTGGCGCATCGGTCAGTCCACCGTTAACCCCGTATATTTCACCTGTGATATAGCTAGCCGCAGGAGAAGCTAGAAATAGTGCACAAGCGGCAATATCTTCAGGCTGTCCAAGACGATTCATTGGTGTATTTTTAATGATGGCTTGTTCTATCTCATCATTCATAACGCCTTTAAGTGCATCTGTAAGTGTTGAACCAACACTGATAGCATTAACGCGCACTTTAGGCGCAAAATCTTGTGCTAAATTAAGTGTCATAAAATTGAGCGCTGCTTTACCAATACCATAACTAAGAAATCCAGGTTGGGCTAAGTGGCCAGCGACGGAAGAAATATTGATAATAGCACCTTGACCTGTCGTTTTAACCATCAGTGGAGCACTAAGACGAGACATAGCAAATGCGGTGGTAGTATTAAGTTTAAAACAAGCCTCTAGCTCATCTTCTGTGGTCATTAATGTTGGTTTGATAGCCCCTGAACCGCCCACATTATTGACTAAAATATCTAGTCGACCAAAATGTGCAATCGTCTGGTCAAGCAATGATTGGCGTTGTGATTCATCCAGCACATCACAAGCAACGACTAATGCTCGACGACCACGTTGACGTATTTGGTCTGCCGTGTTCTCAATATCTTCGACGGTTCTTGCCGTTACGACTACATCAGCCCCAGCATCAGCTAGAGCAATAGCAGTAGCCGCACCAATTCCGCGCCCTGAGCCTGTAACTATGGCTACTTGGCCATCAACGCGAAAACGATCTAAAATATTAGACATTTTTATTTCCTTACTTAAATCAGGTCAACATCGACCAAAAATTATGACTATCGCGGATTAATTCAGTCGCGATATTATACGATTAAGAGTTTTAGCCCGGCTCGAAAGTGCTTAAGCTGAACTCAGTAACGCAGCCATGAAAACGTAAAAATAAGTTGTTAATCGCTGAGTATAATGGGTCATATGAATGACCTTTTATACCCAGCAATTAAGTTATTATTTATAAGAATAGTGGCTTATAAACAAACCTCAAATAAACCTGCAGCACCCATTCCACCACCGATACACATACTCACCACAACATATTTAACACCGCGACGCTTTCCTTCGATAAGTGCATGGCCGACCATACGAGCACCACTCATACCAAAAGGATGACCAATTGCGATAGCGCCGCCATTAACGTTAAGCTTGTTGTTGTCTATGGCTAAATAATCACGCGAATATATTAGCTGACAAGCAAAAGCTTCGTTAATTTCCCACAAGCCAATATCTTCAATGGATAAACCATGCTGCTTTAATAGTTTAGGAATGGCATAAACGGGACCTATCCCCATTTCATCGGGTTCACAACCGGCAACGGCCATGCCACGAAATATTCCCATTGGCGTTAAACCTTTTTTAGCCGCTAATTGTGAGTCCATAACAACACAGGCTGAGGCACCATCTGATAATTGGCTTGCATTCCCTGCAGTAATAAATTCACCTTGGGGAACCACACGACCATCTTTCCAAACAGGTTCTAATTTTTGTAAACTTTCAAGCGTGGTAGAAGGGCGATTCCCTTCATCTTTATTGAGTAAAACTTCTTCAAACGTAACTTCTTTGGTTTCACGATTAAATACAGATTTGGTTGAAGCCATGGCTACAATTTCGTCATCGAAAAGGCCATTTTCCTGTGCTGCTGCAATGCGTTGTTGAGATTGCAAACTATATTCATCTTGTGCTAAACGTGAAATGTTGTAGCGCTTCGCTACAACTTCAGCGGTTTCAATCATTTGCATGTAGGCATGTTGTGAATGAGACAAGACTTTTTTAGAGACATTACGGAAAGTGTTTTTATGTTTGTTTTGCACCATTGAAATAGACTCAACACCACCGGCCACAACGGTATTCATTGAACCAATCATAATATTTTGAGCCGCAAAACCAATACTCATCAACCCGGATGAACACTGACGATCAAGCGTCATACCTGGCACACTGTTTGGCAAGCCAGCAGCGGTTGCTGTTAAACGCCCTAAATTATAACCTTGAGTACCTTGCTGGGCAGCACAACCTATAATGACGTCATCAACTTCTGCACCATCAATACCTGCGCGTTTGACGGCTTGTTCAACCGCGTGACCAGATAACGCAGGAGCTTCGGTGTCATTAAAGGCACCACGAAAGGCTTTGGCCATTGGGGTTCTGGCGGTAGATACTATAACTGCTTCACGCATGATTATTCCTTACTTGTTTAGGAGTGCTAAGGCACTCGTAGGGTTAAATTTCGGCAGGGTAATAACGGGAATTTACAACACTTTCCCCGCTGAATATTGTTTACACTTGTTGGACTTTTTTCCGAATATCCCGGATAAAAATCGAACTTGCCTTATTCACATTAACACTTATTTAGTTAGTGTTAACATCGACCATTTGAGGTAGGAAAGACACAAAGGTATACAAATATGGATAAGCTTGAAAAAGTAATGCCGTTCACTGATATTGGTATAACAGTGAATTCTTACTCCTTACTATTGATAACTTATCTAACTGGTAATTGTACGAAGCTGATTGAAGGATTAACCACAGATCTCATTGAAGAAAAACCTTTAACTAGCGATATTTAATATCTCTACGCTATGATATTTACCTTTTTTTGTTACCAAATACACGATTTAAAACATATTCGTACATTGATAAGTATTGAAGTCTTAAAAGTATCTTTATATTTAAACTATTGATAAGGCTGTGTAATTTAATTTATTTAGTTACGTGTTACATTTTTAGGTTGTGATTTATAGATTATTCATCCCAATTAACTATGCCACTACATACAGTATGCATGAACTAAAACTGAGTGTTACGTATAAAGTTTAAAATGTAATTTTTAAGCTTGTCAGTTTTTATCTCCTATCTTTGTCACAGTCTAATACGGCTAACTTTACCGCAAAAAACACGAAGATTTAATAAGTGTTACTAGCTGATAAATTGCTTGCGTTTAATAAATTAATGATTATGGTGAACAGATATTTAAATAAGCCGGTCTAAGTTAATACGATGGTAAAGTTTATTGGAAGTCATTATTTTGATCCGTAATTTATTAATACAAACAATTGTTTTTATATTGATTTTTAATGCCGTTTCTATGTTACGAGAAATGAGTATGTTATCTACTAGTTCAGATGTTGAGCCTGCTACGCATCAACTAAAAACGCTAATGAACAACGATATAATGTTGCATGCTGACGGAAAAAAAACTATTGTTTATTTTTTTGCGCCTTGGTGCCAAGTGTGTAACTTTAGTATTGATAACCTGCAAAGTGTTTATCAAAAAAATCCAGAGTTGAATGTGATCGCGGTTGCGCTAGATTTTGTTGACGTTGAAGAAGTTAAAAAATTCACTAATAATCATCAATTAACCTTTCCGGTTGCTTTAGGTAATGAGTCAGTAAAAGCCGATTTTCAAGTGATAGGATATCCAAGTTATTATGTTTTAAATGAAGAAAATACCATTATTGGTCGTTCACTTGGCTATTCTTCTGAAATTGGTCTGTATTTAAGGAGTCTTTAGTCTTCTGATCTTTTACGTGTTTGTGTACACTAAGGCCATCAAAAAAATAATGAGAAGAATGCCTTATGCAAATTTCATCAAACTTCGACTCAGGTAATATCGATGTTATCTCAGCGCAAGATCCTAGCAATATTCAATTGGCTATAAAAAAAGACCATCAATCAGAATTTTACCAATGGTTTCATTTTAAACTACATAATACTGAACATACCCAACATGTTATGCATTTAAACAATGCGGGTAAGTCTGCTTATGTGGAAGGTTGGAAAGATTATCAAGCCGTTGCCTCTTATGACCGTCAACATTGGTTTCGCGTGCCAACAGAATTTGATGGTGAAAACCTCTCCATTACTTTCACACCTGAGCACGACTCAACATATTTCGCTTATTTTGCACCTTACAGTTATGAACGCCACCAAGACTTAATTCACAGTGCACAATTAGATATTGATTGTCAGTTACAAGTCTTGGGGCAGACGCTTGATGGCCGTGATATGTCGGTACTAAAAGTAGGAGAAGAGGGCGAAGGTAAAAAAGTTATTTGGATAACTGCACGTCAACATCCGGGCGAAACTATGGCTGAATGGTTTATGGAAGGCTTTATTGATCGCTTATTAGATGAAGATGACGGTGTTGCACGTTCATTATTGAATAGCGCAGTATTTTATTTAGTGCCTAACATGAATCCTGATGGCTCTGTGCGTGGTCATCTTCGTACAAATGCAAAAGGTGTTAATTTAAATCGTGAGTGGCAAACACCTTCAATGGAAAGTAGCCCTGAAGTATACCTTGTGCGTGAGAAGATGCTTGCTACGGGTGTCGATATGCATTTAGATATTCACGGTGATGAAGCTATACCTTTTAACTTTGTCGCAGGTAGTGAAGGTGTTCCATCATATAACGATCGTATTAAAGGCCTTGAAGACAAATTCAAAAATGTGCTTTTAGCAATAACACCAGAATTTCAAGATGACAAAGGCTATGATAAAGACGAGCCGGGTAAAGCCAATTTAACTGTTGCGGCTAATTGGGTAGGAGAGCAGTTTAAATGCTTAGCCTATACCGTTGAAATGCCATTTAAAGATCATGATTTATTACCAGACTATAGTGTCGGTTGGTCAGATGAGCGTAGTAGCTTATTTGGACGCGATTTTCTTACAGCAATTTTTCATGTAGTGGGTGATTTACGATAGTTTATCTGTCTAACACTGTTATATTTTACAACGCAAAAACTTTAAAAAAATAATAATTATTAGGAGTCTACAGTGCAAGAAATTGTAAATACACTAAATAACATCATCTGGAGCCCGGCATTGATTTACCTTTGCCTGGGTACTGGATTATTTTTCTCTATTATCACTCGATTTGTACAAGTTCGACAATTTCGTGAAATGTGGAGACTGCTTATTACCGGTAAAAGTTCAGCAAAAGGTATTTCATCATTTCAAGCCTTAGCCGTTTCTTTATCTGGTCGTGTTGGTACGGGTAATATTGCTGGTGTTGCCGCCGCTATTGGTTTTGGTGGCCCTGGTGCAGTATTTTGGATGTGGGTTGTCGCCTTTTTAGGCGCTGCTACAGCCTACATTGAATCGACCAATGCACAAATATATAAAGAAGAGCAAGACGGTTTATATCGTGGTGGTCCAGCTTATTATATTGAAAAAGCCATGGGGCAAAAATGGTACGCTTGGATTTTTGCCATAGCTACCATTATTGCTTGTGGCGCTTTGTTACCAACGGTGCAGTCAAATAGTATTGGTGTAGCGGTTACCATGGTGTTTGGTTCAGGTAATATTGTTGAAACGGCACTCGGTCCTATTGAAATGACCAAGTTATATACGGCTGTTTTTATCGTGCTTATTCTAGGTTTTATCATTTTTGGTGGTGTTAAGCGTATTGCTAACTTCACACAAGTAGTGGTGCCATTTATGGCCTTGGCCTACATCATTATTGCTTGTGTGATGATCTTTTTACATATTGATCGTTTAGGTGATGTATTTATGTTGATCATAACAGATGCATTTTCTCCTATGGCAGGTGTAGGTGCAGCAATTGGTTGGGGTGTTAAACGGGGTGTTTACTCTAATGAAGCAGGTCAAGGTACTGGTCCTCATGCTGCAGCTGCTGCAGAAGTCGACCATCCAGCACAACAAGGTTTAGTACAAGCATTTTCGGTATATATTGATACCTTATTTGTCTGTACTGCCACCGCGTTTATGATATTGATCACGCAGTCTTATAATGTACAGTTACAAGGTTCAGGTAGTTTTATTGTGCAAAATATTGCGGGTGATATTGCTGCCAACAGTCCTGCCTATACCCAAATCGCGGTAGAAAGTATGCTGACTGGGTTCGGTAAACCTTTCATTGCCATTGCATTATTTTTCTTCGCTTTCACCACTATATTAGCGTATTACTTTATTGCAGAAAATAATGTTTTATATATCAAACGCACTTTTAATTTTCCAGCCTTAACGTTTTTACTGAAATTGCTAATAATGGTTGCGACCTTCTATGGTACGGTTAAAGCAGCTGATATTGCGTGGGGCATGGGTGATGTTGGTGTTGGTATGATGGCATGGTTAAATATTATTGGCATTCTGGTGATATTTTTTATGGCAAAACCCGCTATTAAAGCCTTAAAAGACTATGAGAGACAGCAAAAAGAAGGTGTAGAAGTTTACACTTTTGACCCGAAAAGTCTAAAAATTGAAAATGCTGATTTCTGGGAAGAACGTTTAGAAGAGCAAAATAAAAAATAATTAACAATTATTGTAAAAAACGCCCGCAAGGGCGTTTTTTTTAGGTAAAATAAAGCATCGTAATAGAGGTAGAAAAATGGCCGTTATAAATTGCCCAAGTTGTAAGAAAAAAATATCGGATAAAGCAAAGATCTGTGAGCATTGTCAAATAGACTTAAGTACGCTAGATGCTGATAAAATCGCAAGCTTAAAACGAATAAGCACCGTAGCAAAATCACAACAATTGATGACGCATTCTTTTATTGCCATGCTGTTATTTTGTGGTGGTTTCCTTTTTCTATATTGGCAAGATGCTCAACCAGGCACTTGGGAGTATGTTGCGGCTATCACAAGTACTATTTTAGGTTTTATTCTTTATATTATTACCCGGGTCAGACTTATATTAAGCAAGCGAAGCCAATCGTAAATAACTTTATTCAAAAGAGATGTTCATGGATATCATTCAGTTAGTCGACAATATGTCAGAAGAAATGTATTTGCGCTTAAAATGTGCCGCTGAAACTGGTAAGTGGCCAGAAGGCACGGCCGTTGCTAAAGAGCAACAAATGAGTGCTTTACAAATTACCATGGCTTATCAATCTAAACATTTAAACTCAGATCAAACCCTTTCTATTAGCCCTAAAGGTGAGATGATCATAAAAACAAAACGCGAACTACGTTCAGATTTCCCTCCAGCACAAGACAGTAATGACATAGCTAGGTTTTCAGATATATGATTTTTTCAAAATTTTTAAAAAAGAAATGGCAACATAAAAACAGTACGGTACGCGTTGAAGCGATAAACACTAGCTTATCACTAGCAGAGCCAGAGCAACGTGAAATTATTCTAGGCCTTGCTAAAACAGACGATAGTGAGAATGTTCGACGCGCTGCATTAATAAAACTCGATAACTTTCAATCTTGGTTAACCCATAGTCAAGAAAATACCATGGCTAAAGTTAAACAATATGCGAGTAACAAAGTAGCCGCTATTTTAACTGACCAAGATGCTATTAACCTTTCTGAACAAGAAAAGCTTACTTATATTGCCAGCAATAATGATTATAGTTTTTATGAACATTGGTTGAAATTAACCGACAACCCCAATTTAATTATCGCGTTATTTGAAAAGTTGGCAACTAAAAATCAACTTAGTGATCAATTGAGCAAACCGGCATTAAAGCCTCAGTTATTGATCAACCTTTTTGGCCAAAAGCAGAACGTTCAGGTTCAAGCGTATATTATTAATCAAGTTGATGACTTAGATACCCTAGAAAAACTGAAGAAAAAATCACAGCAGGCCGAAATTACACAGCAATTGTCTGAAAAAATTGCGGTTTTGCAACTTGCTATCGATCAACCCATTGCATTGCGTAAAAAAGTCAATTTAGTTTTAGCTAAATTGCAAGCCTTAAAAGATCAATACGAGTACAAAGTATATCTTGAAAAAAGAGCTTTACTTAACCAAGAGTGGCAAGCACTAGTCGCTGACTTTTCTTGTTTTGAAGCGCTAGAAACTTCAGTATTTACCGATAAACATACCACGATAGTTTCACAGCTTGATAAACTCTTTGTCGCTAAAGCTGAGCAGCATGCACAAGCTGAAATCTCTCGTGAGCTTAGTGAGAAAAAACAACAGGCGCGTATTCATTTTGATAAAACCTTAACAATCATTGACCAAACCTTAACGACAAGTATTTTTGAAAATGATGAGATTGAAGAGCAACAATATCAAACGCTATTCGATAAATTAACCAGTGAAATTATTGCTTCTTCGCTAACTAAAGATGAGCAGAACGCATTTATTGCTAAAATTTGCCAACAACAGCAAAAACTGCAGCAATTACCTGAAATTGCACAATCGGTTAGTGACGCGACGCATTTAATTTCAAAAGTATCACAACTAGCAATGCCAATAACTGTTATAGAAATGAATGAGCGACTGCCTGTTTATCATGCGTGGTTAGCAGATTGGAAAAATGCTGAGAAAAATTCATCAGGGACATTACCTGATTCAATTAAAAACGCAGCCACTGAAATTCAGCGTAACTGGCGTCAAGCAATAAAACCTTTACAACTAGCACAAAAACAAGAGTTTTCAGTCACACAGAAAAAACTTCATGATGTTAGAAGATTAATTGCTGCTGGTAAATATAACGCTGCATTTGGTGTATTTAAAAAGGCTAAACAATTATTTAATGCGTTGTCTGAACAGCAGCAATACCGAATTCAAAAAGATTATGATTCACTCAGTGAAAAAATTGCAGAATTAGCTGACTGGGAACACTACATCGCAACACCTCGTAAACAGCAATTATTAACAGATATTAAAGCTATAGTAGAAACACCACTTGATAATCCTAATGAGCAAGCAGAAAAAGTTAAACAATATCGTAAAATTTGGAACAGTTTAGGTCATGCTGATGACGATGCTGAACAAAGTTTAAATACTGAGTTTAATAAGTTATGTGAAACGGCATTTACCCCTTGTCGATTATTTTTTGCCGAACAAGAAAAAATACGTGCACAGCATTTAATTACCCGTCAATCATTTGTTGAACAAGCAAAATTACTCGCTGAGCAATTAATGCCGTCGAAAGATAATGACGGCGATAGTACAGCAGTAGATTTTAAAAATGTAGAAACTGAACTAAACCAGATCATAAAACAATGGCAAAGTGCTGGGCAGGTTGATCGCGCTGTTTATCAAGAAATTAACGAACAATTTAATTTAGTTATACAGCCAATAAAATCTGCGATTAAAGTATTTCATCAAGAAAATAAAACATTAAAACAGCAACTTATTTTAAACGCAGAAAAGTTACTCGCAGATGACGATATTTTTGCCGCTGTTAATCAAGTGAAGTCATTGCAAACACAGTGGCGTAACACAGGCTATGCTGGTCCTAAAATAGAAAATAAACTTTGGCAAAGCTTTCGAAAAATTAATGATGATATTTTTGCTAAACGAGATCAAAAAAGTTTACAAGAAAAGTCGGCTACAACCGCTAAGGCGGCTGAGTTAGAAAGCACGTTTACTAAACTTGAAGCAGAATTTTCGCAAGTAACAGAATTAAACGAACTGCAAAATTTTGAACAAGCATTGCAGTCTCTACATCGAGATGTTACGCAACAAAAACCTAAAATGCTAAATCTTGAAAAACAAATTAGTGCCAAAGAAAAATTGATTGCTAAGAAAATTGTTGATTTTAAAACCGAGAATGAAAAGCGACAGTGGGGCTATTTATTTTCGATACTTGAAGAAAGTATCAGTAATGATAAATGCTTTACCGAGCACAATAACTATTTACAACTCTCGGCAATTTGGCAGAAAAAATTAAAAGATTTAGCGAATAACGCAACAGAGTTCGATAGAGAAGATGCGACGTTAGAGCTTGAGATTTTATCTGGTATACCTTCGCCGAGTGAATTACAACAACGCCGTATGACAGTACAAGTTAACTTGATGCAAGCGCAAATGTCTTCAGGTGCAACAATTGATTTACCTGATAAATTTGCTCAGTGGTTAATGTTAGGCAAGCTTGGACAACAAGATTTAGTATTATTAGAAAGAATAAAGCCTATTTTTCAATAAATAGATGAGTAATCAGCTGTCAATTAAAAACTGCCAGCTGATTACTTAAAACTACCCGCAATAACTTAACTTAATTCACCACGTAAACTGACTTCGAGCAATTGACAAATTTTTGCGTGGCTATATTCTTTACTTAGCAGGTAATGTAATTTAGTTAACGTTGCTTCTAAGGTCATATCATGGCCGCTAATAACGCCGATGTTACTCAAAGCGTTGCCCGTTGCATAGCCTTTCATGTTGACAGTACCTTTAATGCACTGACTGCAATTTACAATAACTATACCCGCTTCATTTGCTTGTTTTAAACAATCTAACATCGCTTGATCTTGCGGTGCATTTCCTACCCCGTAACTGCGAATAATTAACGCTTTGACCGGTTGCTTAATGATATTTTTAATCAGTTCAACTGATATACCGGGATATAAGTGCACAACCCCAATTGGCTGTGGCGTAATTTGTGCTAATTTCAATGGCTGGGATACCGGTTCCGATATTTTTCCTTCAATCAACTTTATGTTAATTCCCGCTTCTAACAAAGGTGGTAAATTTGGTGAGTCAAAGGCATTAAAGCCATCAGCATAAGCCTTTATACTGCGGTTCCCTCGAAATAGCTTATTGTTAAAATATAAACCCACTTCATTAATAGGGTAGTTAGCAGCAATATAGAGTGAATTAAGTAAGTTTTCTTGTCCGTCGGAACGTAATTGACTTAAAGGTATTTGTGAACCTGTAACAATGACGGGTTTGCTTAAATTCTCTAACATAAATGAAAGCGCAGAGCTGGTATAAGCCATGGTGTCTGTACCATGTAGCACTACAAATCCATCATAGTCATCATAATGCTGCTTGATATCATTCGCAATATGTTGCCAGTCAGCAGGTGACATATTCGATGAGTCGATTAACGGATGATATTCATTAATGGTAAATTCTGGCATTTCTTCACGATGAAAATCGGGCATTTTCATGATAGCGTCAGTTAAATGCTGCTTCTGTGGAATATAACCATTTTCGCTGGGTTTCATACCAATTGTGCCACCGGTATAAGCAATATATATGCGTTTTCTCATAGCTGAAGTCTTAATGTGAAATTGGCATAATTATAACTGCCAAAGTATAAATATAATTACTCAGGATTGTAACACACAGGATTAATAGACTTTCTAGAAAAAGTAAGCGTTCAATCAAATAAAAGCCCCGATAATTCGAGGCTTTAGCTTAAGATAAAATTAGTGAATACCTGATATTATTCGACTTCACAGGCTAAGCAAAATGAATAGATACCCTGAGGATCATTTAATTGTGCTAATTGCTTAAGCTCTAGTGATAATTGACTAAGAATTTTAGTGATACTGTTTCCACTATACTCAATGTTAGATGGTTCACCCAGCAAGATAGATGCTTGGCCAAACAAGCTTTGTAAGAATAACGCACGAGGGCTTTTTTCTTGTTCAATTAATAAGCTATCGTAACTTTGCAAGTTTGCTAGTTCAGCTGCAGCTTCTATAGCGTTATCAATATTACCTAAGGCGTCAACTAAACCAAGTTCTAATGCTTTTGAACCTGACCATACTCGACCTTGAGCAATAGCATCAACTTGTTCGGTTGTCATATCTCGATTATTGGCCACTAGCTCAATAAAATCGCGGTATCCGCGTTCAATATTTAATTGCACGATATTTGCCATACCCGGTGATAATTCACGTGTTAAACCAAAACCAGCAATATCTGTAGTACCAACACCATCAGTATGAATACCTAATTTGCTTAACGTATTTTCAAAAGTCATGAAAAAACCAAATATACCAATTGAACCGGTAATCGTTGTAGGAGAAGCATAAATTTTATCAGCTGATGCTGATATCCAATAGCCACCTGACGCTGCGTAAGTCCCCATTGAAGCCACCACAGGTTTGCCGGCCGCCTTCAATAATTCTACTTCTTGGCGAATAACTTCAGAAGCGTATGCACTGCCACCTGGGCTATCAACACGAAGTACAACTGCTTTTACAGCCTTATTTTCTCGGGCTTCGCGTAACAAAGCTGCAGTAGAACTACCGCCTATTATGCCTGGTTTTTGATTACCATCTAAAATAGTGCCTTTGGCTACGATAACAGCAACTTTATCGCCGTCAATACTATCAAAAGAAACTTTTGAATTAATAACCGTTAAATAATTATTAAAGGCGATGCTTTTATAACCATCTTCGCCATCACTCCCAACGGTATTAATTAAGTCATGCCTGATTTGTTCTCGCGTTTTTAAAGCATCGACCCAGTTATTTGCTAAAGCATATTCAGCAACATTACCATTGGCTGCTTTTAATTTTGTGACTAAAACATCAACGTCTTCATCAAAATTACTGACTGCAAAGTTACGTTGCTGAGCAACATCTATTTTGTATTGTTGCCATAAATCGTTAAGCCATAACTGGTTAGCTTCTCTAGCGGCGTCAGACATATTGTCACGTATATAAGGTTCAACGGCTGATTTATAAGTACCGACACGAAAAACGTGTTGGCTGATTGAAAGTTTTTCCAATGCAGATTTAAAATAGAGTTGATAACGACCGTAACCGTCTAACAGCATCCATCCATTTGGATTTAGCCAAACTTCATCAGCATAACTTGCTAGGTAATATTGGTTTTGGCTATATTGTTCACCAACAGCAATTATTTTTTTACCACTTTGTTTGAATTCGATGAGTGCCTCGGCGATATCACGTAACTTGGTAATACCTGAGCCTTGCATATTTTTTAACTCCAACACCATCATACTGATGTTGTCATCGTTTTCTGCATGTTTGATCACGGCTAATATATCAGCCAACAAGACTTCAGGAGCAGTATCAGGTTGTTCAAGCGCTTCACTGATAAATGCGTCCATTGGGTCTATATCATGTTTTTGCTCGACAATGTCCCCACTTATATTCAATACAAGCGCTGAGCCGGGCTTAACAACTATACTTTTTTCACCACTGCTAATAGCAATAATAAAAATTAATAGCACAGTAAAAAATACTAAATTAATAATAATCTTGCGAGAGGTGTTGAGCAAACTAAATAAGCCGAAGGTTATTCTTGCTATGGTACTTTTATTTTCTTTCATAAAACGTTGTCTACAAGCTTTTTTTGTTTTTGATAGCCATATGCTACTTAAATTTGACGCGCTTAAATAGTCGTAAATGTAACTATTTTTGTCAGTAAGTTAAATTGAAAGCATTTATCCACTCGCACGTTCTATTATCTATATATTTACGCTATTTTTATAATAGCGATGTATATAAAGGCAATAAAAAGAGTAAAGTCATATTAATTAATGACAAAAGTTATTTAATCTATATGATAACAAACAGATAGCATCTATATTACTGTGATTTTTGACTTGTAAAACTCAGTATATTTGACCGCTATATTCATCAGTTCGTTTTTGGCCCTAAGGATATTAAACTAAAGGAATTTACAATTTTATGAATGTATTAGAGTTTTTACATACTCGTCAGTCTAATCCTCATTTGCACGGTAATACACCTGATCAAGAGATCATTGATAATATTCTCAAAGCGGGTATGCGTGTACCTGACCATGCAGGTTTAACACCTTGGCGATTTACCGTAGTAAAAGACGAAAGCTTGACCAAGTTAAGTAAGGCGTTTAAGTCTGCAACGATCAGTGACGGTGGTGATGAAGCTAAAATAGAAAAAGCCGCTAAAATGCCTTTTCGCGCGCCTTTAATTATTGTTATTAGTACTAAGTTTCATCAGCACGTTAAGGTACCTAAGCAAGAACAGTTAATAGCGGCAGGGTGCGCAGTGCATGCAATGCAGATGGCAGCAACATGTTTAGATTTAGGCTCGGTCTGGCGCACCGGTGAAATGAGCTATCATCCATTAGTGAAAGAACGCTTAAATATTGAACTTCATGAGGAAATTGTTGGTTTCTTATATATTGGTGAAGAGTCTAAAGAGTTGCCATTGAAAAGTAGTAAAGGGCTTGAAGAGTACGTAAGTTACTTTTAACTTACAAAGCACGAGTAATAGCCCATCAAATTGGTAAAACTATTTTAAAATTTTACTTTACCCGTTTAGGTTCATCAATTTTCACTTAATAAAAAACCCTCGGCTGAGGGTTTTTTATTTTATGCGATACCTATTTAGCTTTACGCTAATTTAGAATGATGCATTATTTGGCGTTCTTGGGAAAGGGATCACGTCACGAACATTTTGCATGCCAGTCGCATAAGCAACCAAACGTTCAAAACCTAAACCAAAACCTGAATGTGGAACAGTGCCGTAACGGCGTAAATCACGATACCAACTGTAATCTGCAGGATCTAAGTTCATTTCTGCTAAACGTTTATCTAAAACATCTAAACGTTCTTCACGCTGGCTACCACCAATAATTTCGCCGATGCCTGGTGCTAAAATGTCCATCGCAGCAACCGTTTTACCGTCATCATTTAAACGCATGTAGAAAGATTTAATATCTTTCGGATAGTTTTGTAAAACTACCGGGCCATTGAAATGTTCTTCAGCTAAGTAACGTTCGTGCTCTGAGTTTAAGTCAACACCCCAAGCCACTTTGTTTTCAAACTTTTTACCACAGTTTTCTAAAATAGTGATCGCGTCTGTGTAGTCTAAACGAACAAAGTCGTTGTTGATCACAGAGTTTAATCTATCTACCACTGTTTTATCGACACGCTGTTGGAAAAATGCCATGTCATCAGCACGCTCATCAAGCACGGCTTGAAAAACATATTTTAACATTTCTTCAGCAAGATCAGCAGCATCAGATAGATCGGCAAAAGCGATTTCCGGCTCAATCATCCAAAACTCCGCTAAATGACGGGTAGTATTTGAATTCTCAGCACGGAAAGTTGGTCCAAAAGTGTATACCTTAGAAAGGGCACAACAATAGGTTTCCACATTCAATTGACCAGAAACAGTTAAAAATGTTTCTTTACCAAAAAAGTCTTGGCTGTAATCAACTTTGCCTTGATCATTTAATGGCAAGTTTTCCATATCAAGGGTACTAACACGGAACATTTCGCCAGCGCCTTCACAGTCACTACCGGTAATTAACGGTGTGCTGATCCAAAAGTAACCTTTGCTATGTAAAAAGCGATGTACTGCTTGTGCCAAAGTATTTCGAACGCGTGTTACTGCTCCGCCAATATTAGTGCGCGGACGTAAATGTGCTTGTTCACGTAAAAATTCAATACTATGACGTTTTGCTGCCATAGGGTAAGTATCAGGGTCTTCTACTAAACCTAATACTTCAACTTGCTCTGCTTGTAACTCAAACGACTGACCTTGACCTGGTGACTCAACCAAAATACCGGTAACTTTTACTGCAGCACCTGTCGTAAGTTTTAATATATCAGTCTGATAATTATCCAAGTTGTTAGGAGCAATTGCTTGAATAGCGTCGAAACATGAACCGTCATGAACCGCTAAAAATGAAATACCTGCTTTAGAATCACGACGGGTGCGGATCCAACCATGGATAGTAATTGATTCATTAACAGGATATTTTCCTGCCAAGATATCAGTAATTGCAATGACTGACATTAAAACCTCTTTTTTGTCAAAAATGTTCTCTAATTTTAAGGATTGATATGTTACCTTGCTTGTAAGGTTTAACAAGTAATAATTGCTAAATCTTGTCTTTATAAAAAGAAAAAATACAATTAGAGATAAAAGGCGGTATGAAGTATGAAAAATACGAGAAAAGAGCGTAGGAATACTGCTGATTTATGGACTTATTTGTTAAGGGTTTTAGCTATTGTGGGGTGGGGGTTGTTCGTTGTTGCTTTAATTGTCTCTTATTATGCTGCACCGGAGGCTGATTATGGGATATTACGCTATCATAATATTGAAATTAGAAAATTTTGGCTGACACCATTAACGGGGTATTTGTATATAGTATTATGGCTAAGTGCATTAAGCAGTTATTTTTGTTTAATACTTGATAAATATCGTAGCCGCCGTAAAAGCGATAGTAAGCACTTTAATATATTATTATTACTAGTGATCACCATCGCTTGGGTGAGCTTTATATTGGTTCAAATTTCAGAAGCTAAAATTGTCTAATATTCTTATTTTAAGAACAATAACTCGAGATTAAATGCTATTTATTTAATCTCGTTTATAACAATTATCCTCATCTAATACGGTGCTTATCGCCTTTATCAGTAAACTCAGTTGCGCTTTGTTGCTGATAAATGGCGGCATAATATAGATAAGTTGTCCAAAAGGGCGTATCCAAACGCCTAATTCAACAAACCGCTTCTGTATTACCGCCATCTCAACATATTCAGTTGCTTCAACGACACCAATTCCACCTAATACTCTTATATCTGCCACTCTTGGGTGATCTATTAATGGCATTAATTCATCTTTTAAAATGCATTCAATATCAGCTATTTGTTTTTGCCATTCATTTCGTTTTAATATTTTTAAACTCGCATTTGCAACCGCACAGGCTAGTGGATTTCCCATAAAAGTCGGGCCATGCATGAAGCAACCTGCTTCGCCATCACTAATGGAGTTGGCTATTTCATCAGTACATAAAGTTGCTGCTAGTGTCATGTAGCCACCCGTTAAGGTTTTTCCTAAGCAGATAATATCAGGGCTAATATCTGCCCATTCGCAGGCAAACAACTTACCGGTTCGCCCTAGTCCTGTAGCGATTTCATCAGCAATCAACAAAACGTTATATTGGTTACAAAGTGCTCGGCAGGTTTTTAAATAATTAGGGTGATACAAGCGCATACCTCCAGCACCTTGTACTATAGGTTCTATAATAAATGCGGCTATTTCCTGATGATGTTTAGCAAACATTGCCGATAATTCATCAACGTCAGACGCATCCCATGCTTGATCAAAAGTGGTTTTAGGCGCTGGAGCGAATAAATTTTTCATTAAAACAGGTTCAAACAACTGATGCATGCCATTAACTGGGTCGCATACCGACATAGCAGCAAATGTATCACCATGATAACCATTTCTTACGGTCAGGATTTTATGCTTTTCAGGCTTATTTTTACTGTGCCAGTACTGTAGTGACATTTTTAACGCCACTTCAACTGACACTGAGCCACTGTCACTCAAAAATACTTTATTTAAGCCTTTAGGCGTAAGCTCAATTAATGTTTGGGCGAGGGTAATGGCAGGTTCGTGTGTTAAACCACCAAACATAACATGAGCAAATTTTTCGGTTTGCTTAATTAACGCCTGATTTAATTCAGGATGATTATAACCGTGCAGTACAGACCACCAAGATGACATGCCATCAACAAGTTTCTCGCCACTCGCCAAGTTAATATAGACGCCTTCGGCAGACTCTACCAAATAGGATGGTAATGGCTTAGACATCGAAGTATAGGGATGCCATACATGGTTTTTATCAAATTCTAGACTTTCTGTTTGTTTTTTGTTCATATGTAAGGCTTGGTTAAGTAAATTAGTTGACATCTTGCAGTTGACGCATAGACTACCCGTTAATAATACTAGATGCAATTTCAAAACGAGTGAATAACTATGACACAACAAACATCAGCAGTAAGTGAATCTAGGTCTACTACTGCCGCTAATAATATCAACCAAAGTAGCAGTGAAGCTCGCCATAACTGGCAAGCAGAAGAAGTTAAAGCATTGTTTGACATGCCATTTAATGATTTGATGTTTAAGGCGCAAGTTATTCACCGAGCAAACTTTAATCCAAATGAAGTCCAAGTCAGCACTTTATTATCAATTAAAACTGGCGCATGCCCTGAAGATTGTAAATACTGCTCGCAAAGCTCACGCTATAAAACTGACATCGATAAAGAACGTTTGATGGAAGTTCAAAAAGTGCTTGAAGCAGCGCAAGTGGCTAAAGATCAAGGTTCAACTCGTTTTTGTATGGGCGCTGGATGGCGTAACCCTAAAGCAAGAGATATGCCTGCAGTAGTGGAAATGGTTAAAGGTGTTAAAGCTTTAGGGCTAGAAACCTGTATGACATTAGGGATGTTATCTGCGGATCAAGCGGATGAACTGCAAGGTGCCGGTTTAGACTATTACAACCATAATTTAGATACTTCGCCAGAGCATTATAATCAAATTATCACCACTCGTACTTATCAAGATAGATTAGACACTTTAACCAATGTACGAAGTTCTGGTATGAAAGTATGTAGTGGCGGTATTGTTGGTTTAGGTGAAGAAAGTAAAGACCGAGCGTCATTATTAGCACAACTTGCCAACCTTTCACCACAACCAGAAAGTGTGCCGATCAATATGCTGGTTAAAATTGAAGGTACGCCGTTGTCTGACGTTGATGATTTAGATCATTTTGAATTTATCCGCTGTATTGCGGTTGCACGTATTATGATGCCAAAAAGTCATGTACGTTTATCAGCAGGTCGTGATGCGATGAATGAACAAATGCAAGCAATGTGCTTCTTAGCCGGTGCCAACTCAATATTTTACGGTTGTAAATTATTGACTACGGGTAATCCTGAAGCAAATAAAGACATGATGTTGTTTGATCGTTTAGGTATTAATACCGAAACTATTGCGAGTTCAGAAGTAGACGAAGCAAAAATTAAAACAGCTGTTGTTGATCAACAAAATAGTGATCTATTTTATAACGCCGTAAACTAACCTTTATGGCGTTTGATTTTTTATCCGCAAATATTGCACAACAAAAACAGCGCACACGTTATCGTGTGCGACAATGTGTTGCTGAGCAAAATGGTCGTTATGTTAAAATCGACGATAAAAGTTACTTAAACTTTTCTTCTAACGACTATCTCGGTTTAAATCACCATCCAGAAATTAACCAAGCATTGTTAGCAGGGGCTGAGAGATTTGGCACATGCGCTAGCGGTTCTAGTTTAATTACTGGCTATTCTTATGCACATCAAGCATTAGAAAATGACATTTGTGATTGGTTAAACAAGCCCAAATGTTTGTTATTTGCTAGCGGATTTTCGGCCAATAACGCGCTAATGCACGCATTAGGGCATGAGAGTTGCCAACTTTATTTAGATAAACTTAGTCATGCGTCATTAATAGATGGTGCTTTATCAAGTAATGCTAAAGTAAAACGCTTTTTACATAACGATACTGCACAACTACAAAGATTTTTATCACAAAGCCAACAAGCAGCCATTAATACGGGTCACGAGTTAAACAAGGTTATTGTCTCTGAAGGCGTTTTTAGTATGGACGGCGATCAGGCCGACGTAGAACAATTATCTAAAATAGCACAGCAACACCAAGCCTTATTATATTTAGATGACGCCCACAGTATCGGCGTTGTAGGTAATAAAGGTGAAGGAAGTAGTAGCGTTGCAGAAGTGGACGTGATTATGGCAACCTTTGGCAAAAGTATTGCCACCAGCGGAGCCTTTGTGGCTTGTGATGAATTACTCGCTGATTATTTAGTTAATTTTTCTCGGCATTATATATATTCCACGGCTATTTCTCCGGCATTAGCTTGGGCAACAAAAAAGAGTATTGAAATCATTCAACGTGAGCATTGGCGACGCGAAAAAATTACAGAATTGAGTCAATTACTTGCGTCAAAACTCAGCAATAAAGTACAATTAATTAAAAATGCATCTTCAATTCATGCCATCGTTATTGGCGATGAAGTTGCAACACTTGCTGTGTGTCAAAAATTACGAGATAAGGGTATTTGGCTCAGTGCCATCCGTCCTCCTACTGTTCCAAATAATAGTTCGAGGTTACGCGTAACCGTAACATCGAAACATGAAATTAAAGATATCAATTACTTAGCTAATTGTATCAATGAGGTTATAGCATAATGTCTGAAAAGACTAACCGTTTTAAGATAGCGAGATCATTTGGCTCAGCTAGTACTTCTTATGACATTTCAGCGCGTTTACAACGCTATTGTGGTAAGCATTTAATGCCTTGGTTACCTAATCGCAATGATTTAACTGCGTTAGATTTGGGTGCGGGTACTGGTTTTTTTACCGACCTTTTGGCAAGTCGTTATCAACAAGTTATTGGTGTAGATATATCGAAAAAAATGCTAAATTTTTCTAAAGATAATCGTAATAAAAGCATTCATTGGCTAGAAGCCGACGCATATAAAATTCCATTACAAGATAACAGTATCGATTTAGTTTATTCCAATCTTATGATCCAGTGGTGTGACCCACTAGATTTAGTGCTAAATGAAGTCATTCGAGTATTAAAACCCGGTGGCCTGTTTGTTTTTAGTACTTTAATTGATGGCACTTTATTTGAATTAAAGTCTGCTTGGGCACAAGTTGATAATGACCAACACGTAATCGACTTTAAAGCAGAAACTGATATTAGACCATTATTTGACGGCACTGATCGCAAGCTATTGGATTTTAAACAGCAAGATATAGTATTAGAATATGAAAATGTTTTACATTTAGCACATGAATTGAAAAGCCTGGGTGCGAATCATGTACCTAAAAAGCAGGCCAAAGGGCTTGCGGGTAAAGATAAGTGGCAAAAAATGACTAAAAGCTATCAAGACTTTATAGAGCCAAGTGGTATATACCCGGCAACTTATAAAGCTTTTTCAGGCCTTATTGTGAAGTTAAACGATTAAGCTTTTAAAATTTAATCGTTGCAGAATTCGTTACTAATTTAAAGAGTCAGCTGTTATGTTGAAATTATTTATTACCGCCACCGACACAGACGCGGGGAAAACTTACGCAGCGCAAGCACTTGCGCACGCCTTTGTTAATACAAATAAAAAAGTGGCGGTATATAAACCGATATCTGCGGGTTGCGAACGCATTAATAATGATTTAGTAAACGAAGATGCCTTGTTATTACTTAAGCAATCTAATTGCCAGCAACCCATTACTCAAGTTAACCCCATTGCTTTCGAACAGCCTATTGCCCCACATATAGCTGCAGCTCAGTTACAACAAGTTATTGGTTTAACTGATATTCAAGCTGGCTATGAAAATGTTACAGTATTAGAGGCTGACATTGTGATATGTGAAGGTGCTGGTGGTTGGCGCTTACCGCTTGGGCAAGGAAAGTTTTTATCCGAGTTTGTTCAAGCAAGCCAACAAGATGTCATCCTTGTCGTTAATATGAAGCTAGGTTGTTTAAACCATGCAGTATTAACTTATCAGTCTATTATAGCTGATGGCTTGAAATGCTTGGGCTGGATAGCTAATTGCCCAGAAGATATGCCATATTTAACTGAAAATATTAGTGAGTTAACTACCTTACTACCAATACCTAAATTGGCAGTTTTACCTTTTGATAAAGATATTACTAACGCGGCGAAGCGTATAGATATTTCACTATTAACTTCGCAATATTAATATGTAAATTGATATAAAAACAGTTGGTTAAATAAATTTACAGTAGGTAGTCTAGGTTATCATCAGGCGTTATAACTGTCTTCTGACTCGCCTTAAATAGAAAACCATTCGCTTCAGTTAATTTTTCAGGTAAACCTGAAACAAGTTTCATCGAGTTTTGCATAATATCTAATGCCGTACCTTCCACAATCGCAACAATGGCTGTCGTCGGATTAAGCACCATAAACTCAGCCAAACGTTGTTCACGAGTTTCCCCATTATGACCCGCAGGATTGTGATCGGTATAATGTGGGTTCAGCTGAAATTCAACAAGTTGCAAGGCATCAAAGCTCAACGGTTCAATAATTGGCATATCATTGGTTGTACGAATAGTAAGCCCAGCAATATTTGAACCAGCACTCCAACCTATATAAGGTGTACCTTTAGCCACTTTGTTCTGAATGGGCTTAATTAACTTGTGTTGATATAACTGGTGTAATAAATGAAAAGTATTACCACCGCCAACAGCTATGGCTTTTGCCGAGTTAATTGCGATGATCGGGTCATCATATTGGTGGATACCTGTTACTTTAATACCAATTTCAGCTAATGCGTTTTGAACCTTTGCCGTATAGTCATCATAATTTAATGTGACTCCCGCATAGGGGATAAACAATAATTCAGTCACACCTTCAAGTTTTGCTTTTATCATCGCTAAAGCATGGTGTAAGTATTCTGTGTTACCAACACGAGAGCTGCTAAGTAGCAGTAAGTTTGCATTTTCAATGGTCAATTGATTCACCTATATAAATTTTTTTAATCTTTCTATTTTACCTGACTTATAAATTTAATTTGAATAATAATTATTTGTTTTATTTTATAAAACCTCATTATTTAAAAGACTAAATTCATATTCTTATTTAGCTCTGTTTTGCTAACTCCGTTTTGCTAACTCTGTTGAACATGCCATTGCGATAAAGCCAGAGCGGGTTTTGTATTGTGAAGATTTAGCCACCCGATCATCAATTTGTTTTATTAATAACTCAGGTAAGGTTACGTTTATTTTATGACTTTTACCCATATAGGGCACAATGTCAAAATCAAGCACAGCCCAAATCGGAGAGGCTGCAACAGACAGTAACATATGCTCTTCAATAGTTTTTGCATGTGGCACTTGCTCACCATATTCAACTAATACTTTTAAGTGTGAAATCATCGCTTCATTTAGTAATAAAAATCCCTCATCCATTGTTGTAGCTTTCACCTGACAACCCGGTAAATCAACAATTGAAAATAGGTAATTATTCTCTTCATTATTACGTAAAACCAATACGGGATATTTCATAGTAATTCCTGAGTTTCGCCTTTAATTTAGTCTAACCCTAATAACCCCTAAAGTAAATGCAATAGTAACTCCCAGGGTTATTATGTGTGATTATACTACAACCCTAATAACTCTGTAAATATCTTATATGGCAACTCCGGTAACTCTATATTGTTTCGGAGTGACTATTCACTTACTTTGAGGTTCAAGTAATAAAGGCTTATTAATTTTTGTGTTTTGTAATGTTTAAATTTATATTTGTTATCGCTTAGGATACAAATAGTTTTATCTATAGAGTTATTAGGTGGTTTTATAGGAGCGTTTTTGTGATTTATATCACTTTTTTACAGATAGATTAGCTGAATAAATTTACTTTATGTTTTGTTTAACGAGGTGTTTAAACTAAAAAACGACTATTAAACGACATATAGCAACATGATTAAAATTTAATTATTCATTATATCCTGATAAAAAAAGCTAAGATAATAGGCCAAGATAAGAGAGCAAAAAAGAGCTTTAATATAACGATTTAAACAGAAGTTTATGACATGAGATGAGTGTTTTTTATCTGTGCTTTTGTTTGTATTTAGCCATATTTTTATGGCTGATCATGCGCTGATTGATATGAAAATAACGTAAACCTTACTGCCATAGTTAGTAATTTTTAGACCATGGCAAATAATGTCAGGTGACTTTTAAGCAGGGACTTTTACGATAGCCAGTAATCAAGAATCAGTAATTGCTCAATTACCAATAGTTCTCAAAACTAAAATGTCCAGCAGATCGTCTTAAGTGTTTTTGAAAACCTAATTCAAGTAATACATCTCGTGTGTCGTGAACCATTGCAGGATTTCCACATAAATAGAAAAAGCTACTTTCTTTATTTGGCGTTAAGTTAATAGCCTGCATTAGGCTACCGTCTTTTAATAAGTCAGGAATTCGTCCAGACATTATATGCTGATGTTTCTCGCGTGAAACTATCGGCAGATAACTTAACTTACCAGTATATTCTTGTTTAAATTTTTCAATTAATTCTTGATAGACTAATTCTTGCCGAGTTCTAACAGCGTGAACTAAGATAACATTGTCGAAGCGACTTTGAGTTTCTATTTCAGCCAATATGGACAAAAATGGCCCTATGGCGGTGCCTGTTGAAAGTAACCAAAGGTTAGTCGCTGTTTGAGGAATTTCTGCTAGGGTCATAAAGCCACTAGGCTTTTCACCTACATAAATTTCATCACCTAGGTGTAGTTGCCCAAGTTTAGGACTTAAATCGCCATTAGGAACATCGATAATAAGAAACTCCATACAATTTGCACCTTGGCTATGATTTGGAGAGTTAACAAAGGAATAGGCGCGTCTAAGCCAGTTACCGTTTTCATCGGGCAGGGCCAATTTTGTAAACTGTCCCGCCACATAAGGACCGATTTCTGATTTTACCGTGATCGAAAATTCGTTATCGGTCCATTGTTTATAATTAATAACTTCACCTTTGGCAAAACCGTTGAGTTTTGTCATCATAGTGTTCTCCTGGTAGTTTAGTTACTATGAGCTATATAATAACTATAGAACTAACGCATTATTTTACATAGCATTCTTTATGAGAAAGGAATTTAATTTGAAGGTATATGGTGATAGTCAATCAGGTAATTGCTATAAGGTGCAGTTAACTTGTGCTTTATTAAACATAGAATATCAATGGTTACCGATAAATATACTTAAAGGTGATAACACTACAGCAAGTTTTCTCAGTAAAAGTAATAACGGGAAAATACCACTTTTGGAATTAGATGACGGCCGTTGCTTAGTTGAGTCGAACGCTATCATTAATTATTTAGCGCATGGGAGTTATTTATTACCCAATGAAACTTTTGCATTAGCCAAAGTACAACAATGGCAATTTTTCGAGCAATATAGTCATGAACCTTATATTGCTGTCGCTAGATTTATCTCAAAGTACCTTGGCTTACCTGAAAATAGGCGCGCTGAGTATGAATCAAAGCAGGTAGGTGGCTATAAAGCACTTAAGGTGATGGAGCAGCAATTGCAGAAAAGTGATTATTTAACAGGTAATAAAATATCCACTGCCGATATAGCGTTATTTGCCTATACCCATGTCGCAGATGAAGGCGGATTTGAGTTATCAAAATTTTCAGCCATAAGTAATTGGCTTGAAAGAATTAAAATGCAAGATAACTATCTGCCAATGCCTGTGGTGTAATTATTTAAGCATCATTGACTGATGAGAGTTTGAAGACTTTACTGATAAAGTATAACTATCGGTGCATATTTTAGTATTTTTACACCTTTTATCCTGCTCTAAATAGGCCATTAAGTTACTTAATTTAGAGTTTGTTCTTTTTTACGTCATTAAGATTAATTTCATAAGCGTTTCTGCCAATACCGAGAAACTCTTCATCAGTGAACACTATGTTATCGTTATCAAGAAAAGTAATCGCTTCTTTTTGTGTAACTATACCTAAGTCAATACGATATTTATCTCCAGAAAAAAAGTCATCTCCTTGCCAATTTTCAAATAGCCAAATACGTTGAGAATCCAACAATGCTAATCTTTTCTTGTTAGGACTTAAAGCGGCTGAAGTTATCCAACATAGCTTTACAGCGATAGTACAGGTCTTAAATTTATTTATTTTTATTGCATCGTAATTGGCAGCATGATCACCAATTTTATATAAAGTAGTTATGCCGTTAAAAGGGACCGTTCTATTTTTAGTAAATAAATAAAGATGCTTTTTATAAAAAACGAACGCTTCAACATCAAACTCCATTTCGTCAGCTTTAGGCGGAAAACTAGTATGTTCAGGGTATTTGAACTTAATAATTTCTGCTTGTGTTGTTTCACCTTTAATATCTATAGGATTTTCAATTTTATATATCGTCAACCACTTACGTAGATTGTCATTATTGCCAAAGTCGCCTAAAAAGAAGTGGCCAAAATCATCTTGTGTCATATCCTCCCAGTCAATATTCTTCGCATTAGTGACGGTAATTTCTCTTTCAATATCTCCAGACTTATTCAATTGGTATAACTTTGCATCATCCCCGCCATCATTTATTGCCCACAGCTTCATACTTTTATCAAACTCAATACCTGATATTTCCTTGAGTTGCGCGTCAATGGTGGCATATTTGTTTTTGTATAACTGATAGCTCGTAGTCGTTATGATTATAGCTACGGCAATAGCACTTCCGGTAAAAAATCCGGCGAGTGTTTTTTTCATAAATTAAAGGCCACAAAGAGTATAAAATTCAATAGAGTGCAGCATAGCAGGGAATAGTTTGAATTACTTGTCTAAAATTGTAAGCTGAGACGAATGAGTACATATATAACAGGCATAGAGGGGTTAAAAACTATTGCTAATAAATTGTAATTTTTTATTAATAGTCGATTAAAAATCGAGCGTAATGTAATGAACAGGCATATGATTAATACAACGTAAATCATCTGTTTTTAGGAGGGTATATGAAAAACTCATCAAACCTCTCGTTGCTAGTCACAATATTTTTATCCTTAACGGCCTGTCAATCAGCCAGCAAACTCCAAAACTATAATGCTGCAAGCCATACTAATAAATTTTTAGATGAAAAATTTAAAGGTTACAAAGCGGTCAGAGTAGAGACCGAAGCTGAAATTTTCGCCTTGAGTGAAGAAATGAAAAGTATGGCAAAAAGTATTAGTTTTGAACGTGATACTCGTAAAAAAGCGCACAAATTACTTCAACAATTTTTTAGCCCAGAAAACATCAATTTAGCCTATGAATCTGGTGCCAATGTTGTCGCTGCCCAAGCCTTTAAAAACAAAGAGGCTAATTGTTTATCACTCACTATTATGGCTTATGCGATAGCGCAAGAAGCAAAATTAAATGTTGCTTTTCAAGGTGTTGAAGTGCCTGAGTATTGGGTTCGCAATGGACGTGTCAACATGCTCACAGGGCACATCAATTTAACTGTTTTACAGGAAAGCTTTCCTGATAAAGTGGTACTTTGGCAGCGAACAGGTATTGAAATTGATTTTGATCCCTTTGTTAATAAAAAGTCATTTCCAAAACGTAAAATCTATAAAAATAATGTGCTTGCGATGTTCTACAATAATAAAGGTGCTACTGCGATGGTTAATAGAGATTATGTCTCAGCCTACGCTTATTTAAAAAAAGCTACCTCCCTTGATCCTTACTTTTCTTCTGCTTGGGGTAACTTAGGTATTTTGTACCGTTTTAAAGGCTTCCAACAAAGTGCGATTGATACCTATCGATATGCTATTTACCTGAACAAAAATAATTTAACCGCAATGGCTAATTTAAGTATGTTGTTGCACCTTAATGGTTTATACGATGAAGCAAGGATACTTGATAGTCATATCATGCACAAACGTGCTAGTAATCCTTATTATTACGCGCTACTGGCTGATGAAAGGTTCTATAAAGGTGCTTATAACCAGGCGATATCTCATTATAAAAAAGCCATAAAACTTAATGATAATATCCATGAATTTTATTTTGGTTTGGCTAAAGTTTATTACAAGCTAAATAACATTAAAAAAGCTGAATACTATGTTAAAAAAGCCATAGCTAAAAACCGTAGTCCTCAACTCGACGAACAATACTTAGCGAAGTTAAATATATTAAAAAAAATTGAGAACAATAGTAAATTACCATGATCAATTTAAAATCGTATTTTTTACTCTTTGTTATCATGACGAGTACAGCCTGCAGTAGGCAAAACCTTTCAACTACTGGGTTAGTGAATAGTCCAAAAGAAGCGGTGCTAAAACACTTACAGTATTTATCATCAGATAAGTTGCAAGGACGTCGAATTGGCACAAAGGGCAGTAAATTAAGCCAAGATTATATTGTTGACCAACTTAAAAAAAACAACATAAAATCACTATCAACCCAATATTTAGCCCCTTTTTCTATTCCAGGCCTTTTTAACTCTACTCAAGGCCATAATGTTACAGGATTAATTAAAGGTACTGAGTTCCCAAATAAGTTTATCGTTCTTTCCGCTCATTTTGATCACATTGGTGGCCGTGGCAATAAAATATATAACGGCGCTGACGATAATGCCTCAGGTACCTCTGCATTATTATACTATGCAAAAAAACTACAACATTCTCCGTTAAGATACAGCGTGATAGTTTTATTCACTAACGGAGAAGAAGTTAACTTAAACGGCGCAAAGGCATTCATAAAACAAAACGCACTAATATTAGATAAAATAGTACTCAACATTAACCTTGATATGATAGCGGGCAATGCGAAGACAAAATATTTACGATATATAAGTAGAGGCATAACTGATCTATTGGGCAAAGAGAAAGCATTAGCCTTTGAGCAGAAAAATTATGCTCTGCAATTAAAGCAAGGATTTAGACAACGAAATCAATGTGCTGACAAAAATATAAAGTGGCAACTCGCGAGTGACCATGGGGTGTTTTATCGACAAAGTATTCCGTTTATTTATTTTGGTGTTGGATGTCACAAAAACTATCACCAGATAACTGATACTTATGAAAACATAAATCGCGCTTTTTTTCTCTCAGCAGTAAATATTATCTACCAACAAATTCAATTTATTGATCAAAATCTATAATTTTTTCAACTGTGCTACTCAGGCTGGTAAAAATCACGTTATAATAACCCTTACTCTAAAAATTAATTAAATGAGGTTAACTCATCGATGGAAAAGCGATTTATAACAGCGCAAGAGTTACTTGAAGATTCATTTCGTGTTGCTGCGAAGGTTTATGAAGACGGTTTTAGACCACAATTTATTGTTGGTATTTGGCGTGGTGGTGCACCTATCGGCATCGCAGTACAAGAATACTTTGACTTTAAAAAAGTTGAAACTGACCATATTGCCGTTCGAACATCTTCTTATTACGGTATTAATCAGCAAAGCAAAGAAATTAAAGTTCACGGTTTACATTATATAATTGAAAATGCAAATGCTGATGATGGGCTGTTAATTGTGGATGATGTATTCGACTCTGGTCGCAGTATTGATGCGTTAATAACTCAAATGAAAAAGTTAACCCGCAACAATATGCCAACAGATGTAAGAATAGCCTGTCCTTGGTATAAGCCAACAAATTCTAAAGTAGATTTAGTACCTGATTATTATGTACATGAGTCATCAGAATGGTTAGTTTTTCCACATGAACTATCTGGCTTAACACCAGACGAAATTGCGCACGGTAAAAAAGATTTGGTCAATATTTTAGATCTATTTAAATAACCTTATTTAAATATGGTCAAAGCACTAACCCATAACATCGTTGTGCGTTAGTGCTTTAAATAGCTCATCAGTAGAGGCACGATAACTTTCATAAATTACCCCGCGATTTCTACTAAATCAAACAGCCTATACCTGAATAGCTCGTCATTAAATATCGATCACTTTTCTACTTCCTCTCGATGTCACGTAGGCGCTCATAAATAAAACAGCTATAAATATTCAATTATAAAAAGCGAAATACCAATGCTAGCTTGTAATAAAATAGTTAATACCTTATCTTAATCGTTATTAAGATTGGGCATATTTTACTGGTAGTAACGAATGAATCTAAAAGCAAGTATACTTTTGGGCTGTTTTATTTCTTCCGTAGGTTGGGCTAAAACACCGCTGATATTATTATCAATCGATGGTTTTGCTCAACACTATATAGAGCAATATAAACCCAAAACATTAATGTCGCTTATTCAGCAGGGCACTAGTGCTAAGGCTTTGTTACCGGTTTACCCAAGTAAAACCTTCCCTAATCACCTAAGTATTATCACGGGTCGTTATCCTGTAAATCATGGCATAGTGCATAATTCGTTTTTCCATCGAGATATTGGGAAGTCATATAAATTTGGTGCTGGAAAAAACGATATTAGATGGCTTACCGCAGATCCACTTTGGCATATCAATGAAATGCAGGGTAATAAATCTGCCGTTTATTTTTGGCCTGAATCAGAAACCGCGATAGATAACAACACGGCCAGTTATTATTATCCTTATGATCACTTCACTCCCAATGAAAACAGACTTGAACAAATACTGACATGGTTACGTCTGCCCGAAGCTGAACGTCCAAATTTTATCGCTGGTTACTTTGCCAGTGTAGATGATGCAGGGCACGAGTTCGGTGCAAACTCGCCAGAACTTATTAACGCTATTAGTAAACTTGATACCTTACTGGGTAATTTTGTCGATCAAATTAACCAAGAGTTTAATGGAGAGGTTAATTTAGTTATTGTTTCCGATCATGGTATGACAAAAATTGATAAAGACCATGTAATCAAATGGCAGGAAAACATTGTCGAAGGTGTGAAGGCTATTAATGGCTCTACACAACTTTATTTGTATAGTGATAGTGATAGCAATTTACAACAAACCGTTCAACTATTAAATAATAATAAAACAGTTGCCGGTAAAGAAAATTATCGTATTTACCAATACCCTAATTTCCCAAAACATTGGCAGTTAAACCGCAAAACTGCCGCGGTCCCTGATGTTATTATTGAAGCTTTACCTTCCTATATTTTTGAGAATGGTAAAAAAACTATAAAGCCTGAAACCCATGGCTACGATTCAAAGTTTCAACCTGAGTTAAATGCTATTTTTATTGCCATAGGACCAGCATTTAGAAAAAACGTGCAAGTTGAAGCATTTGAAAACGTAAATGTATTACCAATTATCACACGCGCATTAAAACTGAAAGATGTCGACAATATTGACGGTAACTATAAAGTAGCAGAGCTAATGATTAAATAGCGATACTATGGATATATCATGGGTCTAAATAACACCTACGTTTACTGAAAGACAATTGAAACAGTGCGACACAATGGCTACATTTAAATTTACGGTGGTAAAAGGGCATCAAGTAGCGTCAGGTATTGCTAATGACCCTCGTTTCCCAAAAGGGACCATTGCTGCCCAAACCTCTTTTTTTCGTGCACTAGGCCTTGAACTATCTGGATTTTATCCTGCAACTATAAATGCACAATTTCACTGTAGCTCGATTATATTAAAGCATGATGACCACTATTTTAAGCAAGTAAAATGGCATGAAGATATTCCACCAGAAGATTTTAAGTTTTATCGATGTCATATCTTAGTAAAATCGAAATCATTTCCAGCATTAATTTATCAACCGCAAGTAAATACCAAAACGGAGCACTTCCAGCCTTTAAATCAACTTGAAATCCTCGCGCCATTTATTCCAGGTGTTATGTACGGCGATGTACTAACGCTAGATATTTTACATACGACTATTTCGCGGTTTGCCCCTACCTAAAGGTATTTTTTATAACATTTCACTTAATGACGGGTTATTAAAGTCAGAAACTTGCGAAATTTTCATTAATTACTTTTCAATAACATGCATAATGAGGTATGTTTTAAATACAATAAGTCTTCAAATAATCTTCCTATGCAAATAAGTTACATTGCCCGTCAGGCTATACTTGACAGAAATCATCAAACGGTTGGTTACGAACTTTTATTTAGAGATAGCCCCAAAAATAAATTTCCAGAAATTGATCAAGACATCGCTAGCTCAAAACTGATTATACAAAATCATTTTCAGGGGGATATTCAATCAGTTAGTTTAGGAAAGTTAGCCTTTATAAATTTCACTGAGAAATGCTTAATCAATAAATACCCATTGATGTTTGATAAAGCTAGTATTGTTATCGAATTAGTAGGGCACCAATCTGCAAGTGAGCGTCTGCTAAAAATTGTTAAGTACTATCATGATAAAGGTTATAAAGTTGCGTTGACTGAATATGATCTTGATGAAAAATGGGACGTATTATTTCCATATCTTGCTATGATAAAAATTGATATAGAAATAACTAATGCTAAACGCATACGTCCGGTTTTAGAAAGGATTAAACCATTTGATATCAAATTAATCGCTGAAAAGGTAGAAACCAACTATCAGTTACAATCGTTAGCAGAAGTTGGGTTTAATTATTACCAAGGCTTTTTTTATCACGAGCCAGAAATTATTGAAGGGCAAACGTTAGCGCCAATTAAGTCACAAATGCTGCATTTGATCAGCGAAACATTCAATCAACCACTAGATTTTGATCATATAGCAGAAATAATCGGCCATGATGTTAATTTAACGCTAGGGTTACTTAAATTAGTTAACAATGTTTCAACAGGTGCACGTGTTGAAATTACCTCATTAAAACAAGCGGCTGCGTATTTAGGTGAAGACAAGCTTAAGCAATTTGTTACTATTTTAGCCTTATCTAAATTAACCACAAATAAAACTAGTGAAATTTCGAGGCAGTCGTTGATAACAGCGAAACTAATGGCGACACTTGCGACTGAAAGCGCATTCTTTGAAATTCGTGACTTTGCATTTATAACGGGGTTATTAAGTTCGATTGAAGTTATATTGAGCCGCCCGATGGATGATATTTTAAAGACCATGCCATTAGCTAAGCCAATAGTAGAAGCGTTAGTTAACCATAGTGGATTATTGGGAGAATTATTGGATTTAACCATTAATTACATTACGGGTAACGGTGAAAATATACAGCAGTTAACTGATTTATATGGCCTTGATGCTAACTTTATTCACAAAGAGTTTGTTAACGCGAGTAACTGGTGTAAGTCGTTAGGTATATAAGTTATTAGCATAAAAAAGAGCGTATGATGAATACGCTCTTTTTTGATTTACTATTCTTCAGTTAGCTTATCTTGAGTGCGCTTTTCAAAGTCGCTAGCTTCATGCCTTTCATGTAATTGCGTAGATAACTCTCCCCAAGTTTTATTGACCATAACACCTCGTTTGACCGCAGGGCGCTTATCAATGTTTTCAGCCCAACGCATAACATGCTTATAAGTCGATAAATCTAAAAATTCTGCAGCATCATATAAACGATTTAAAGCGAGTGCGCCATACCACGGCCAAATAGCAATATCGGCAATAGTATATTCGTCACCACACATATACACATTGCTCTCAAGGTGTTTATCGAGCACATCAAGTTGGCGTTTCACTTCCATTGAAAATCTATCAATACAATATTCTATTTTTTCAGGTGCATAAGCATAAAAATGTCCAAATCCACCGCCAAGATAAGGTGCGCTGCCCATTTGCCAAAAAAGCCAAGACATGCATTCAGCACGTTTTTCATCTGTTGGTAAAAAAGTATTAAATTTTTCAGCTAAGTGAAATAATATTGAGCCAGACTCAAATAATTTAATTGATTGCTCATTACTTTGATCTAACAATGCTGGTATTTTAGAGTTAGGATTTATTTCAACAAAACCACTACCAAATTGATCGCCATTGCTGATATCAATTAAAAAGGCATCATACTCTGCTCCCTTGATACCTAATGCGAGTAACTCCTCAAACATAATGGTAACTTTAACGCCATTTGGTGTCGCTAGAGAATATAACTGAAAAGGGTGTTTACCTTTTGTTAAAACTTTATCATGTGTTGGTCCGGACACCGGGCGATTAATACTTGCCCAATTGCCACCATTATCAGCATTCCATTGCCATACTTTTGGCGGGACATATGAATTTTCGTCGCTCATGTAATCTCCAATCTTTATAGGTTATTTCGTTACGTTATGCTTAAAGTTAGAAACTTACTAGTTAAACTGTCGAAAACTTTAGATTTTAAATTTACTAGTTAGACAATAACTATATGAAAGAAATTTAAAAAACTATATATTAGCGAACAATTAAATAGTTTTTATCCTCTGTGGAAATCTAGCATGCATAAAATAACAATGAGAAGCATGACTTTTTATGTGCTCGCTTTCATAAATTTATCTGGCTGTTCAAATGTGGTAGAACATAAAACCTTGGTATACCAGGGTGAAAATCTCATCACACCTTATTCTGGATTTTTGGCAGGTTGGCAAATGTCGGTTGAAAATAAAGAAAACTATAAAGTTAGAATGTGGCAACACCCAATTGACGGTTTTAAAAATGCTTACGTTATCAGTGTTACTTTACCCATAAATAAATTAGCTGACATTCGACAAGTGATAGACGAACCTGGATATGAGTCTTGTGAAAAGTTTACAACGTTCACACTTCAATCATCTCCAAATAAATTATATCCCAGCGAGATGTGGCAAACAAACTGTTCAAAGAAAGACGGCAGTAAAGCTGAAATATTACACCTGATTTTACAAGGGCAAGATAGCTTTTATCATGTGCAAAAAATTTGGCAAGGTAACATTAACGCTAAAGAAATAAAGCAATGGCAAAATAGATTCAAGCAAATCTACCTTTGCGATAGCAGAATTACAAAAGTCATTTGCCCTAATAATTAATTATCGTAATACGTCTAACCACATAATCATAAAAATATTCTATTAAATTGAATAGTAGAATAGATAATCAGGTAGGGCAAAAGTAGCATTGATTATCTATTTTGTTTTTGAATAGAAACAGTGCTTAAAATTATATTTTGTCGTCACATCCAGCACCGTGGCATGTATTTAGCTTTTCTAGTTCAGCTTCATCTTTGGCTAACACTAACCGTAGATCTTCTTTTCGTTGTTTAACAGCAATGCCGTAACGATGATCATCTCCCCATAAATCAGCAAGAATTTGTAATGATTCATGATCATGGTCAGAAAATAATTTAGCCGCACGTTGTGCTTTTTCTTCGTCATTACCGAGTAACTTTAATGCTTCAATACCTAGGTTTAGAGCAGAATCAAAGGTTTCTCTTTTAAATACAGTGATACCTATACTCATTAATTGATATGCATGACTTCGGTCTCTGGCTCGAGCTACAATTTTTAAATTTGGAAAATGCTTTTTAGCGAGTTTTGCTAAACTAATAATTTTATCAGCATCGTCTATGGCAATAACGAGTAATTTCGCGTTTTCGGCTCCTGCCGCTTCAAGTAAGTCTTGTCTTGAAGCATCACCATAGTAGACTTTATTACCAAATCGCTTCAACATCTCTATTTGACTTGGACTATGATCCAAAATAGATAAACTATAACCTTGAGCCGCTAATAAGCGTCCTACTATTTGCCCGAATCGACCATACCCCGCGATGATGACGTGCGTTGTTGGTTCGATTTTATCTGTAGGTTCATAACTATTATCAATAGATTTTTTATCGATTACTTTATCGTAGAAAATTAACAATAATGGCGCCATTAACATAGATAGGGCAACGACTAAAGTAGCGAACTTTGTTTGAACGCTATCCAGTATTTGCAGCGAAGTTGTTAACGTAATTAATACGAAAGCAAACTCTCCACCTTGTGCTAATGCTAAAGTAAATAAGTACTTCTGCTTACCTGATAGTTTAAATAAAACACTCAATATATAGAGCACTAAAGCTTTAATAAGAATTAAACCCGCAACCAATAAAATAATATTAGTGAACTGTTCGCCAAATAACTGAAAGTCGATTGAAGCACCTACAGTTATAAAAAACAAACCAAGTAACAAGCCCTTAAATGGTTCTATATCTGCTTCTAATTCATGTCTAAAGTCACTTTCTGCTAATACAACACCGGCTAAGAAAGTACCCAATGCCGGCGATAAGCCTATTTTTTGCATTAATACGGCAATAGTAATAACCAGAAATAGTGCAAAAATAGTAAATAATTCGCGTAGTTGAGTGTTTGCTATGTATCTAAATACTGGCGTAGATATATATTTTCCAGCTAAAATTATTGTAGCAATAACACTAATAGAGATTAACACTTGGCCATAAACAGGTAAATTTTCGATTAAGTTACCATGCGCTTGATCGCTAGATGTAGCAGTTAAGTCAGCAAAAGCGAGCAGGGGGAGTAATGCTAAAATTGGGATTACTGCTATATCTTGAAAAAGTAAAACGGAAAAGGCATTTTGTCCGGCTTCTTGTTTTATCCAACCTTTTTCATTGAGCGTTTGTAGCACAATAGCTGTAGAAGAAAGCGCTAGCATTAAACCTATCGCCATAGATGTTTGCCATCTTAAGTCTAAAAGGTATAAACAAGCAGAAAATATAATTAATGTTGACAGCGTAACTTGCAAACCACCAAGACCAATAATGGAATGTCTAAGTTTCCATAAGCGAGAAGGGTGTAATTCTAATCCAACTAAAAATAACATCATAACCACACCAAACTCAGCAAAATGCATAACGTTGGTTTGATCTCCGACTAAACCCAATAAAAATGGCCCAATTAAAATACCCGCTAATAAATATCCTAATACAGAACCGAGACCTAAACGTTTAGCGATAGGTACTGCAACAATTGCCGCGGCTAAATAGATCAAGGCACTTTCTAACATAATTTATCAATAGTTTTTATTGTTTTATTCTAGCTTTAACTAACATCTAAAGTTTAGTCATTTAATCTACGAAGTAATAATATAAGCACAGCGTTAAATTCAATCTTTAATCCACTTTACGACGCTTACCACTTTCAGCACGTTTTTTGTTTTCACTTTGCACGTATACTGTATCGGTAGTTGCCATACTGGCATGACCCAGATCTTCAGAAATATCTTTAAGAGGGCGCCCACGTTCAATTTCCATACTGGCTCCGGTATGCCTTAACCAATGTGCTGTTGCTTCTTTCAACTTCAATGCTTTATTAGCACCTTCAGATATACGCATATTTTCATGCGCTTGATCGAAAACATTTTGTACTAAACGACGTAAATGTCGAGATGTCATACCGCCTTGGCCACGTACTTTTTCAACTAAAATCGCATTTTCATTACTTGCCGGTAGGCCTAATAAGCCTCGAGAACCTCGATATCGCTCTAAAAAGGGCAAGAAATCAACAGGCACTGTAATATCACGTAATTTCCGGCTTTTACCAAAGACCTTTAACCACCAGTTTTCATCATCATCTTGCCAAAAATGTCCCATAGTTGGTGACCAATTTGGCCGTTCAGATAATTCAGAAATCCTTAAAAAAAGGGTCTTTAAAGAGGCAATTACGAATAAATTCCTTTCAAATACCGGGTTTTCATCTGCCATTTCAACGGCGGTATCCAACACATATTGCCATTGACTAGCCGTTAAACGCTTAATTTCTTTAACTTGTGAATCGATAATAAAGTGCCGGCAATCTTTCTTAGCGATTTGTGCAGGGTTACCAATACAAAAATCTTCAGCCATTAAATAGTTATAAAAAACTATAATCGCTGTAAACATAGATGAAAGTGTTTGTTGGGATGGACGGTATTTTTTCTTATCAACAACGTATTGCGATTTTTGACTTTTTGGCGCTTGAATTTTATATGGAAACCAATGTTCATTAGCCGATGAATAACCATTAGCTAATTTAAAGCGTTCTTGATTGGATGTGCCAATCCAAGTGACTGGTGGCTGCCAACAAAAGTCAGCGTATTCGAGTAAATCAGATTTGCGTAGTTGATCGATCGGTTTTTTATTTTCAATAAAGGACCAAAGCAGAAAACGTTCAACGTCATTTCTAAACCTGTCATAAGTATGAGCAGATTTGTTTCTACCTATATAAGTGAGAAAAAGTTTTCCCCAGTTAAATTGTTCAAGCCACCAAGCTTCATTTGTCGAAAATATTTTGTCTAGCTCGGGATAATCTTCTAAATCAAAATCACATAAATCGAGATATGGTGGATATAAAGGTACAGGCTTATTTAACGTCATTTTATTTATAACCAGGTAGGATTTGCCAATTGAAGCCAGTTTAAAGCATTATACCCACTATGTCCAATACTGAAGAGTATCGGACATAGTGGGGTGTGTGAATGCTTTGTCTTGTTGTCTCGTAATCACTGCCAGAATGTAAAGCTTATAATTAGCTTAAAGTCAGCTTATTAGGATAAAACCTTTGTTATGGTTTGGCCTATAAGTTTAACCAACGCTATCAGGTACCCGATCATCTATTTTGCCATTTTAAAATGTACTACGATAGCCAACCTAGTATTAAAAACTTAACTTAACTTAACTTAACTTTGCTTTAGCGACCATAAACTTTATTACACCATGCACATACACTATTAAAATCTAGAATCGTTTTCACAAGGAATACCATCTCTATCACCATCCATTTTTGTGTTTGGACATTGTCGAGTGAAAAATTCAGCTTCTGCACGAGATGTCATTTGGCTGCAATACTGTCTACCGTCACAAATAAACTGTGTTGATCGACTCGATGATATCGTTTTATCAGATAATGTTATATTTGGCTTTGTTTGGATATGCTGTATAGGTTTTGAATCAGGCGAAATATTCAACCGTTGGTAAGCAAAAACGGCAATAAGCACTATAGCTAATGTTGTAACTATTTTACTTGTTGGTGCTGATGACTTTTTATGCATCCTTGGCACATTGCGTTTAGTTATCGACTTTGCCGCTACTCCTTCAATACGGCAATTTACTGCTCTGATTTTGCCATTAGCTTGATTTTCCGTCTCGAAATAAATGAAATCACCTTGTTTAGGTTTTCTGTTCATGGCTTTTAACGTTGATATATGTATGAATGTGTCTTGCTTGAGATCAGGCGATTCTATAAAGCCAAAGCCTTTACTATCATTCCAACTTTTTAGTTGTCCTTTATACATTACGATTCCATTTCTTGTTCTACTACGTGAATACTACTACATGAATAATTCACATAAATATATAATATCAGTAACTTAATACTCTTTTATAAATGAAAACTTAAGCTATATCCATTGCCGTTTTTTGAAGAATAACAGCATACCGGTAATTGAAATTGCCATCAGTCCCAGCACTGTTAGATAGCCATATTTCCAGCCTAATTCTGGCATGTTAAATGGACTTATACTGGCGTCAAAGTTCATGCCGTAGATACCGACAATAAAAGTTGGTGGTATAAATACGGTGGTAAATATCGTCAAAAACTTAATAACATCATTTAACTTTAAACTCACACTCGTTAAATAGAACTCCATAAGTCCTTGCGTCATTTCATGGTAAGACTCAAGCGTGTCTTTAATTGACTCAACATGGTCGTAACAATCCTTCATGTGCAATATTGTGTTCTTAGATATTATCGAGTTTTCTTCCTCTCGTAATATATCGCCAATGAGATCTCTATGTGGCCATATGCGACGGCGAACTAAAAGCACTTCTTTTCTTAGCGCATGAATACGAGTTAAGACCGCCCTGTCCTTTGTGTTTAACAACTCATCTTCTATTTCTTGAATGGTTTCTGCATATGCTTCTAACAGAGGAAAACCAAAATCTATTGTGGTATCTATAAGGCTATACATCAGATAATCTGCAGGTAGTTTTCGGATTTTTCCTACGTTGGCCATTAATCGATCGATAACATTTTCAAATGGCATAAATGAACCAGAACAAAATGAGATAAGTGTATTTTTAGTGATAAATAGACTTACTTGCTCTATTTTGGTCACTTTTTTATCAATTAACGGTAAATTAAGGATAAGGAATATCTGATCTTCATTAATCTCAACTTTCGGGCGTTGACCATTGTTCAGTATGTCTTCTATATGTAACTCATGAATATTGAGCCCTTTGGCGAGTGTGATCATAGCCTCTGCAGAAGGATTACCCTGAACATGAATCCAAGTAATGTTGGTATTTTCAATAAAGTCTCTGCAAGTCGCTAGTTCTAAAACCGTATGATCAACTATATGAGTTTTATTATAATCAATTAAACTAACGGTATAATTAACCTCATCAGATTGAGAAATTGTGCCGGGCTTAGTACCAGGTTGACTGTATTGTTTATTAAATATTTTCATGTATTTAGTTCCCTATTTACACTCGATTTAGCGCAGTTATAGCAAGTTATAATTTGTTGTAAAGGCCCTGACAATATTGTTATTAGTCAACATGTACAATTAACGGCGATAATAAACTCAAGTATACTCTAAACCTTACAAATAAAGGGCTTAGAAAAACCTTATAAGTATAATCCCGGATGCCAACACTAGAACACCAAGTATTTTACGAGCATTAATTGGTTTTTTTTCAAAGCCTATTAAACCAAAATGGTCTAAAGTCATTGCCATACTCAGCTGCCCTATCAGTATTAAACCCACTAACATTCCTGCGCCAACTACCGGTGCTAGAGAGGTTGTAGCAAAAACCAGATATGCGCCTAAAAGACCTCCTGTCCAGTGCCACCATTTTGAATCAGTGCCTTTTATTTTTCGAGGAATAGCAATTTTAAGTAATAAAATGACCAAAAAAAGAGCAGCAGCACCTATGGTAAAAGAAATTGCAGCAGACAGTATTGGGCTTTGTGTCCATGT
Source organism: Colwellia sp. PAMC 21821 (assembly GCF_002077175.1). Classification (NCBI taxonomy): domain Bacteria; kingdom Pseudomonadati; phylum Pseudomonadota; class Gammaproteobacteria; order Alteromonadales; family Colwelliaceae; genus Colwellia; species Colwellia sp. PAMC 21821. The sequence continues at coordinate 4,401,917 of NZ_CP014943.1, read as the reverse complement.
TGCAGTAAGCTGAGAGTTCACACCGCCTTGAATGGCAAGACACATACCTCCTGCCACACCCATAAATATATAAAAAATATTCATCTTTACTCCTGCCGTTATGATTTACGGATAATAAGAACGCCAACACCTAATAAGGCAATACCAATCAAGCGCACTTCGGTAATTGAGCGAACTGGATAACCCGCAAGCCCAAAGTGATCTAAAACCACGGCGGCTAATATTTGACCCGACAAAATTAATGCTACAACCATACTCGCGCCTAAAATCGGTGAGAGATAAACCAGTGAGTAAACAAAATATGCCCCCAATATGCCACCGGTCCAGTGCCACCAGGATAATTTGTCGGTGATCTCAGGAATTGAAACTTGCAGTATAAAACTCAACAGCCAAAGTATTAATGCCCCAATGAGAAACGAAATGGCAGATGCTAATACTGAATTTTTGGCCCAATGCTTGGTCAGTTGCGAATTTATTCCTCCCTGAATTCCGATGCAAGCACCGGCAAGTACCCCCATTAATATCGCTATTATGTTCATTAAGTCGTTTCCGAAATTGAGTGGCATTATGGGTAAAATAATGCGTGAGTCACTTTATTGTTATATAAAACTAATTATTTTAGATAACAATGTGTTGTAATATATCGCGCTATTATACGGTGCAATTTTCGGTTGTTCTAGACGTTAACTTACTAAAATTTTTTTATTTTATGAATAAAAGCGTTTTAGTAAATCTAAATTCAATACCATAATTAAATGAGAATAAATGTGTTTAAGAGAGGTGAAATGACAGATTTAATCAAATATAAAGGGAGGTTTTTTGGCTTTAATTCTAATCCAGTTAAGAGAAAAACGGACTGATTTACGTGCAAGAATATTTTTTTCAAGCTTGTGTTTTCCTGGGAACGGGATCAAACTCAGACCAATCAACATGGTAATTAAGCCTTGACCGGGTAAAACCAGCATAGCAAGCCCACAAATAAACAAAAACACTCCAAAAGATATTTTAGTTATGTTAATAATAAAGCTTAAAATACTATATATTAGCATTAATATAGGGGGGGGATTTACGTTACTTTTAGCAAGGTTTTTAGGGCTAATATTTTTAAGTACTCTGTTTTTACGTATAAAATATCGTGTATCCAACTGTGTAATAATGTAACTTATTGCTATAAAGTATACGATTGAAACTACAGTTGTTAACAATATAGTGAAGAATATAAAATTAGCACCGAAGCTTTGGGTTAGGTATGTGTCAATGTTGATGTAATATTCTTTAAGCACTTTTTTTCCATAATCGATTGAGCCGCTAATTTATAGCGCATTATTTAAGTTGGGTTTTATGCAAATATTTGAAGCATTACTTGAATTGATAGCTATTCATTGGGTAACCATCATAGTTTTTTTCCATATTAGCTTATCTATTATGACATCGGTACATGTAATTCTATTCAAAGAAAATGAACGCACTTCTTTAGCCTGGATTGGTCTTGTAGTGTTATCTCCTGTTATCGGCAGTATGTTCTATTGGTTATTTGGTATAAATCGTATTAAACGTTCAGCACAAAAAAAACACCCACTAACACTCAAACAAAAGATTAAGCAAGAATTACGGCATCAAGTAAGGCCTATTGAATTTCACTGGCTACCAAGTAACTGGCACTCAGCTATTATTGCTGGACATAATATTCATCCCGTTAATTACCTAACAGACAACAACATTGAACCTCTAATTAATGGCGATATGGCTTATCCAGCAATGATTCAATCAATTAATAATGCCAAGCGTTTTATTGTTTTATCGAGTTATATATTTGATTACGATTCACTTGGGCAACAGTTTGTTGAAGCTTTAGCACAAGCACACAAACGGGGTGTTATTGTTAACGTTTTATTAGACGGTATTGGTGTTGGTTATAGCTGGCACAAATCAGACCGAGCGTTAAAGAAATTCGGTGTTAAAACTGCCCGTTTTTTACCTGCTATTTCTTTAACTAGCATTCGATTTATTAATCTTCGAAATCACAGAAAAATACTTTGTATAGATGGGGATGTTGCTTACATGGGGGGGATGAATGTAAGCCAAGATAACGTGATTAAATCATCTAAGCACCCTATTGATGACGTTCACTTCAAAGTTACTGGTCCTGTAATTGATCAGATCAGCCAGATATTTATAGAAGATTGGTTTTTTGCGACCCGTGAGTTAATTAAGTTTCCAAAATACAATGTAAATAAATATCAAAATACAGCAAAGCAAACTCGGCATAAGTCAATTGTTGCTCGCGTTATTCAAGACGGACCAGATGAACATCATAATAGAATAAGATGGACATTAATTAATGCCTTAGTGAGTGCCAAAACAAGCGTGAAAATCATGACGCCTTACTTTATTCCTGATCAAACATTAATGACTTCTCTGCATGCTGCAGCTTTACGTGGTGTGTCAGTCGAAATTATTGTGCCTAAATACAGCAACATTCTCTTTGTCGATTGGGTTATGGCAGCAAATTTCTCTAGAATTATAGAGCACGGTATAAAGGTATATAAAAATAATAGACCTTTTGACCACAGTAAAATTATGCTAATCGACGATATATGGTCATTTATAGGTTCTTCCAACTGGGATGCTAGAAGTTTGGAGTTTAATTTCGAAATTAATATGGAATGTTTTGATACCGAACTAAATTCTAAACTAACCGCGTTATTTGACGAAAAGAAGCAGGATGCTACCCCTGTTATTGCATCAGATCTTAAGGGGATAGCGTCTTACAAAAAAATTCGTAATAACTTCTTTCGATTATTTTCGCCCTATCTGTAATGTTATTATTTTAATTTACCTATCATCCATATGTTAAAGGCCAGCGCTCTGATGATTAAAAGCCGATATAGCACTGTAGAATCACTGAAAATCATGGGTAGCTCCTCGAAAGAGCAGCTGGGTCCCAACATAGATCTATTATTGTGGAATGTTTACAAATGTAAGAAAAAAGGTTGGCACGAAGATTTTGTCACACTGATGACTGATAAAGATTTAGTGCTTCTACAAGAAGCTATTGTTAACTCCCCCTTCGATAGCCATTTTAAAGAATCGTTAAAGCACCAATGGATCATGGCGCGTAGCTTCAAAAGTATAAAAACCAATATAATTACCGGCGTTAAAACTGGCTCCACAGTTGCGGCAAATAAACATTATTTTTCAGCGTCAAAACACAGTGAACCGCTTTCAAAAACAAAAAAAATGTTGTTGGCAACTTTTTACCCTTTAACTACACAAGCACAGTCATTGCTAGTTGTTAACTCGCATCTTATCAATTTTGTAGCATTTGAAAAATTCAAAGTGCACTTAGACCAAGTGTTTCAAACACTGAAAAATCATGATGGGCCAATAATATTGGCCGGTGATTTTAATACCTGGAATAAAAAAAGATTAAAGTACTTTAATAACCTGGCTAAGCTGTTTTCGTTAGAAGAAGTAAAAATGACACGACAGCCAAGGTTAAACCATTTATTTAAACATCTTGACCATATTTATTGCCGCGGGCTAAAGGTTGTTAATGCCCACGTGCATACAGATATCCACTCTTCTGATCACTATCCCATTAGCTTATCGTTGCGAACTCTTAATTAAATTATTGTAAAATAAATGCTTTTATAAACAATAGGCAAACAGATTAAAGAGATACAAACTTCGCTATTTAGCCGTGATATAGCTTTCAATACCGACTTATACCGATTCAAACCAAGTTGATTAATTAGCATATAAAAACTGAGTAATATTGATGTTCTTGATGTAGTTTGTGCTGTTATTTTTATGGATTTTACTTGGTAACAATAAGTGAAATATTAAACATGAATTCAGTTAATCGTTGAATTTCCAACCAGGAAATAACTGACATAATATCGATAGGCAAAGCAACAGTATTTATGTAGGTCGCATTTATGCCGTCAAAGTCATCAGACAGTACAAATGTAAATTACGGGTTGTTAAATGACAGTCTAAACTAAACCTAAAATCCCGACTTTTATGACCTTAAAGTTAACGTCACTAACACAATTCCATGGTCTGTACTTTCACCGTCGCGTTCAAAAATAGGATTTATTAAGTGTCTATCATAAGTATCATAGGCGCTGACTTGATAAAGACTATCGTGATAACTAGCATCAAATTCACACGATAATAATATGTAATCAAGGACCGAACTACCCGATCCAAAGTAATGCGTAGGGTTACGTGTTACTTTATCTTCTGGTATTAACTCTTTATTTTCAGTCTCTTGTGAATTTTCATTGTTCAAAGCGACTTTAAATAAGTCCCATGCATCATTTAAGCAATATTTTTCAAGATAGGCATCACGATCGATGGCTGAAACAAAACGTAAGGTGTTTGTGAGTAAATGACTTAAAATACCATCGCTAAGCGTATTATTAAAATCACCCATTAATACCATTGGGTTATTCGTTGTTTCTCGCCGCTCTATCATATCAACCATTAACAATGTTGCTTCACTACCACGTTGAATTGTTGACCCCCAACTTCCAGCAACTTGTGCTTTTAGGCTATCAATAATGATTTTTTCTGCGGAGCGCTTAATATTTATTTCATCAAGTTCAACCATGGAACGTTTAGATTTAAAGTGCACAACATAACAATCACAGTTACCAATATGAGGCACTTCAATGGTAGCTCTGACAACTTTTCTACTAAAAGAAAAGTCATTTGCCAAACCTAAGGTTTGTGCAAGTTCAGTATTTGGTTGTACAGCAAAGGTTTCAATTATGGGAAAACGTGACGCAATGGCAACCACCGGGCTTTTATAGATAAAGTCATCAATAATTTGGGGCTGATCAACTACTGCAAAGTATTTATATCCTTGCGTTAATACTAAAGCTTTCAAAGACTCGGTACTAAATACCTCCTGAAACCCAATAATATCAGGCTGATACTCACGTAAATATGAAGTAATCCAAGTTTGTTTTTTGTGCCATTGCTCAGCACTATAAATTCGTTCGAAGTCGTAATATGCATTAGGTGGTTCAAGGTAATTGAACAAATTGAATGTAGCTATTTTAAGTTCTGTATTCGCTACTAACTTTGAAACAGCTTCAGACAATAGCGCTTCAGTAGTGTCTTTAATATCTTGATGCTCGATAATGTTAACTCTTATAAACGTTGAATATTAATTATACCCTATCGATTATAAAAATTATTAATTTCCTAATGACGAAGGAGGACCATAATTTGCGTAACCCCTCTTATTAATTCCTATATCCAAATTTTAAAAACTACTAAATCGTTTTGAATATCGTCAAGGTGTTAACCAAAACTTTCTCCACATAACCTTAGCAGCAACGCATGCTAAAAATATAACATTGAAGTTAAGAAGTTTAATTTTTTTAGTTTTGGCATGCATTCTGCGTTATTAAACTCAACACAAGATTTATGCCTAGTAATCGTATTTTTTTACTTAACTGGCTGTAATTTTTTCAGGTTAAGGTGTAAAAGTTGCACATCAACTGTGTTTTTTAAGGTGATGGTTGCTAAATAACATCAAAAAATAGCCTTGTTAAGTCAGAAAAAAAACATTAATGAAGGTTGAAAGAGGTTTCAGCCAAGAATAACTTGTTATCGAAACATATTAAAAGAAGGAAATAAAATGAAAAAGACAGCAACGTTATATCGAATGCATACGAGTGAACATATTTGCCCTTTCGGGCTTCGTTCAAAAGACTTACTTGAAAGGCAAGGATTTGAGGTTGATGACCATAAATTAGCTTCTCGCGAAGATACTGACAAGTTTAAAAAAGAGCATAATGTAGAAACGACACCTCAAACCTTCATAGATGGGAAACGAATAGGGGGTCACGATGCGCTAAGAGAACATTTTAACATGGGGCCAGCGGTTAAAACAGGCACAACTTATACACCTGTATTAGCTATTTTTGCAGTCGCTTTTTTGATGGCAATAGCAACAACTGTCGCTTATGTCGAAAGTATCAGCTTAATAAAAATTATTGAACTCTTTGTTGCATATAGTATGACCATACTTTCAATTCAAAAGCTGAGAGACTTATATGCATTTACAAACTCGTTCATTACGTATGATTTACTCGCAATGCGAAACCTCAGATACGCTTATATATACCCTTTCGCAGAGGCATTTGCGGGAATAGGTATGCTAGCTATGCTATCAGGATTTATTGTCGGCCCTGTATCGTTATTTATAGGTACCGTGGGTGCTATATCAGTTTATAAAGCCGTATATATAGATAAACGTGAATTAAAATGTGCCTGTGTCGGAGGTGATAGCAACGTACCTCTTGGCTTTGTATCGCTAACTGAAAATATATTTATGATGGCTGGAGGAACTTGGATGCTATGCAAAGCATTCGGTTTAGTAAATTAACTTATTGAGTTAATTCCATGATGTAGCAGCCCTCTTTAAAATAAATTTATTTTTCATAGAGGGCTGTTATGTATTAAATACACCCCCCTAAAATTGACAAGAGAAGCACTATATACAAGCACTAGTAAAATATATACTCCTATTTCAGCGTATTAATAGGTAAAGTTAAATAATGTATACCATTATCAGCGGCTTGCGGTAAGTGTCCGGCTCGTATATTAACTTGAACAGACGGTATAATGAGCTTTGGCATCGATAATGTCGCATCTCTTTTGTTTCTAAAAGCGACATACTCTTGAGCAGATACTTCGCTATTAATATGTATATTCTGAGATTTCTGTTCAGCTACACTGCTTTGCCAAACATAATTATCCCTACCGTCAGCTTTGTAATCATGTCCCATGTAAATAGTTGTATTTTCTGGCAGTGCAAATATCTTTTGAATAGAATGATATAAAGTTTCAGCGTCACCACCAGGGAAATCACAACGGGCAGTACCATAATCAGGCATGAACAAAGTATCACCAACAAAAGCATTGCTATCAATAATATAGCTTACACAAGCGGGTGTATGGCCTGGTGTATGTAAGACCTCAATTTCATAGCGCCCTAACTTAAGCGAATCACCCTCTTTTAAAAGTTGGTCAAACTGCTTTCCGTCAGTGGAAAATTCAGCTGTAAAATTAAAAATAGGCTTAAATGTTTTTTGCACATCGACAATATGTTGTCCTATCGCTATTTTTCCACCTAATGCTTTTTTCAGATAAGGTGCAGCAGTTAAATGATCAGCATGCGCATGAGTTTCCAGTATCCAAAGACACTGCCATTGCTTAGTGTTAATGAAAGCAATAATTTCATCGGCTAACTCTGACGATGTTGCACCTGAAGACATATTAAAACCCAACACAGAATCGATGATAACGCATTCATTGGCAATACTATCTGCAACAACATAGGTTGCTGTATTAGTTACTTCATCAAAAAAGCACTTTATTATTAAATCAGTCATTTTTAATCTCTATCAGGTTTATTAAGGGTTAACGTTCAAACGAATCTATAAGATAATCAACAGATATTAGCACTGTAATTTTATTAAAAAATGAGTGGTTATTGCTTGTTTATTACTGTTTCCACTATATGTTGTTAGCTAACAGTTATCTAAATAATAGTAACCTTGATAACGGATAATAAAAACCACCCTAACACATTAAATATTAGCATGTCATACATTAGACAAGTCTAATGTTGTATGATTTATTCAATCTATTACTAAAATTTATTATATCTATTACTAAATTGAACTATGAATATTGAGATAACACCCACTCTCATGGGTATAATACCAAAAATTCATTTTCAGCTAATGTAACGTTTTTCTCATAAAGGTAATTTAATCTTGCACAAAAACCCTGTAAAAATCATAGCAAGCACAGTTTTCGCCCTTTTCGCTTTTGCTGCAAATTCAGTGCTATGTAGATTAGCACTGGGAGAAAATGCTATTGATGCCGCAAGTTTTACCACTATAAGGTTGCTTTCAGGCATAACGATATTATTTCTATTGATAACTTTAACCCGTAAAGCCGATCAGCAAGAAACCAAGATCAAACCCAAAGGCAGTTGGCTTGCCGCCATCATGCTATTTATTTACGCTGTAGCCTTTTCATTTGGCTATATATCATTAGATACAGGCACCGGAGCATTAATATTATTTGGTGCCGTACAAATTACCATGATTATATCCAATGTTATATCAGGCAATAAACTGCATTTTTCAGAATGGCTTGGTTTAGCTCTTGCCTTTACCGGCTTTGTATATTTAATTATCCCCAGTTTGACGACGCCATCACTAGTGGGCTTTGTATTAATGAGTATTTCAGGTGTGGCCTGGGCGCTATACACCTTGCTAGGACGAAAGTCGAAAGATGCGCTGAGTGATACCGCTTATAACTTCTTAAGAACATCACCTTTGATATTGGCTCTGCTGGTCTTTGGACTTAACAACGCCGATATATCTACAATGGGGGTAATTCTCGCCGTATTATCTGGCGCAATTGCTTCAGGTATTGGTTACTATGTTTGGTACATAGCTCTCGCTGGGCTATCGGTTACACAGGCCGCAGTAGTTCAGTTGTTTGTACCGATTATAGCGGCACTGGGAGGAGTTGTTTTTACTAGCGAAGTTATAACGCTTCGTTTGATAGAGTCATCTGGATTAGTGCTTGGTGGTATTTTAATGGTGATATTAGGTCGATATTACTTTGTTCAGTTGGCTTTAAGAAAAGTATCTAACAAGAACTAAAGTTAAAAAATATAAGGTGCTTCACGAACAGTACCTCAAACTTTAAGTTTATTTTTGAAAACGCCCATATTGGATTTACAAGGACTTTATGTAGTGACGCTAGCAGCTGTTTGAAATTTACCAACGCGGATAGCATTCCAAACAAAAACCTTTTATCTACGTTTGTACGTCTTGATTTTCGTCATTTTTTAACGTCAGCACAATCAGGTATACAATATTTAGCGGTGGTGTAATACATAATATCACTCCGATAATAGCCGCAACTTTAGGATTCGAGGTTTTACGCTTACCTAAGAAATAACTTAAAGCGCCAACGATAAACATAGAAAAAATTACTATTTGTCCCACTACGGTTGCATCGATATTCATTTAAATAAGTCCTTCAACATATAAAGTTCCTGTCTATTCACTCGCTGTTTAACATAAAATCAGAATAATAATTTTAGCTATTTAATGAGAGTAAGAATTTGCTTAAATTCTGATGACCTGCAATCTTTCACAAGCTCGTACAAACACATTTCTAAACCTGTAATATCAACGCCATTACTCCTTAGCCGACTTATGCCAAGATCTTTATTTTCTAGGGTTCGAGAAGAGACACAATCTCCAACGAATTGTACTTTATAGCCTAAGTCTAAAAGGCCAATAGCGGTTTGATATGCACAAATATGTGCTTCAATACCACAAATTAGCCATGTATCTACATTCTCAGCTCGAACAGCTTCTATAAACTTAGGTTCTTCACAAGCATTAAAAGTAAATTTAGGTATTGGAGCAATTGTGGTAAGTAGAATCTTGAGTTCATCTACTGTCGGCCCTAGCTTATCAGGATTTTGCTCAAGACAAATTATTGGTAAGCCTAAAGCCTGTGAACCTTTTATAAGCTTTTCACAATGGCCAATTAATACGTCACTATCATGGACTAAACGTGCAAGTCTCCCTTGAATATCAACAACAATAAGCCCAGTACTTTCCTTTTTTAACATGGCTCTACTCCTCAGCGCGATTAACCGTATAACGAGCCTTTAAATAAATTTTCTAGTGCTAATTGAATCACAAAGTGTATTTCTAGCCAACTCAATGTCATTTATTTTTAGACTCATGGGTGCAGTAGTAACGATATACAATTTTGGTTTTAACCGCACTTTTTTTTGCAGAATGCGCCAAATAAGCCGGTAAAGTTGACTAAAATAAGTTGCCCAGAATAGGTAGCACAAACCCAACGAGCAGTTGCTTGTCGTATTATGTACGCAAAAGATAATGTTTATAAAATTTCCTAGCTATTATCTAGAATACTTTTAAGTTCATTTTTTAGGCGTATCAAAGAATCTAAGTGATGACTCGACGGTTTTACACCGCCATCTTCAGTTTGCCTTGATTGAGAGAACTTAACGATATTTAATGCCATATCTATTTTATTGATTAAAGCTGAAGCATCTTCAGGTATCGGATTAATCCATTGTAAAGAGGATGATAAATCCTCAGCCCCGCTTTTAGATAAGGCTTTAATTAGTTCACTAGAATGCATGTTTCCCTCAAAACGTAAATTTCAGCTAGTTTATTTGAACACGGTTTATTACTGTCGCTAACGGATGAATAACGGCTTTGGTAATTTTTCCATGTTGGTGCTTAACCTTAATATTGGCTAAAGGTATATTCAAGTAGTTATTGACGTTGGTCGATTTTCCCTGGCTTATTGAAGCCGAGTTAGTGGTTATATCGGCAATTAACCCGGTAGATTTCTGTGGTTTTATTTTGTTTTTATTACCCGTTATCGGCTTGTCGTTACAAGGAATATCAGTATTTACAAAGCTTTTTTCACGGCTTGCCGCAACGATGCAAATACCATGTTCAACCGCACGAGATAACAAGCTAAATTCAACCTCACTAGACTCTTGAATGTCAAAAGGCACTAACAACACGTTAACGTTATTTGCAGCGGCAACTTTTACTATTTCAGGTATGTTTGCGTCATCAGCGATTAGCATAGCAATGTTAATATTCCCCTGCTCTAAGGGTAACTCGATTATGTTTAACTCATTTCCCAATGCAGTCCACTGGTATCTATTACAAAAATGTAATTGCTGTTGAGTTGCTAATAAACCATTTTCGTTTATTAATACGCCCTGATGATGGCCATTAATAACTAAGCTTGTGCAGACATATTGCAAAGGTCTTAACTCTGCACTGATTTTTTTAATAAGTTCATTACTCAGTGTTTCTATTTCGGCCAGTTTTTCAGCATTATTACACATTGTTTTATCGGCAATAAAAAATAACTCTGGTAATTGAATGATGTCACTGAGGTTATTTTCTATGTAATGACAAACATCCTCTATGGCTTGATCGTTAGACTTGTATGTTGCAAATATCGCTACATTGGCCGTCTCTGGTAAGGTATTAGTCATAACTTGTTCAATAGTAGCCGTGTGCTGTTTTAGTCTAGCTGGCTGTTGATAGAGTTCAGCACGGCGTTGACTTAAAAACTCAGAGCCATCAGGTCTACATTTTTTGTTTAACCCTGCTTCAGCCAAGTCAATATCAGCGAAAGTAAAACCTTCATTATCATGTGCTAATGCCGCTAACACCTTACCGTTTGCAGAAATTATTTGGCTATGACCAACAGCCACTATATCTGCTTTTGAGTCCTCTGTTGGTGAAAGCTGTCCAACTTTATTTGCTGTAGCAACAAAGACGTTATTTTCGATCGCTCGAGCAAAGTCATGTAAAGCGCTTTGCTCAACTAGACATGAGCTTTGTGAGTTACATAATAATTGTGACCCATCTAAAGCTAAGTCTCTAGCCGCTTCGAATGTAATAGCTTCGCTACCGGCTAACAGCGCAATTTCACCAAAAGGTGACGTTACTATTGCTGTCGCTTTATTTGAGCAGATAAAATATTCATTTTCTTGTGCCAGCAATAACGGCTTATCTGATTGCATAATAAGCTGTCCTGCAGGGGAGAACATACATGAGGTGACACTAATATTAGATTTAATCGCAGGGTTTTGATGTTCACGTGCTAAGTCTCTGCGCAATGTTACGTTGATCAAGATATAGCAGCTGAATTGTTTAGCTTGGCTTGCTATTTGTTGTAAAAATGAACCGTTAATATCTACAGCATCGTGCCATGTTTGATTATGGTCTTCGTAACAGGCTTGAGCATTACTAAATTCGGGTAGAACAATTAAGTTTGGCTCGCAGGTCGCTACCTCATTTATCATTCGAATACTGGTTGCTTGGTTTTCTTGAGAATTTAAGGCTGTGGCAAACTGAGCAACGGCTACTCGCATGATTTATAATTTCCAGGTAGTTAAGGCTTGTTTAAACTGAGTCATTTAATGGCACGTCGAACCATTGTCGAGATTATACAATTTTTCATTAGGTTTGTGACCTTGTATGCAAAGGAAAATAAATAAACTAAAAATCTCACAATGTTTCATAGCACTATTGTGCAAATACTGAGTAAAGTACTGAAAATATTAAAGATGACTATACAAAAATCGAAGAAAAGCTAGACGATAAGGTGGCTGACTGTTAGTCTGTACAGTGGAAATTAAAATTATCGCACCAATTAATTTATGTAATAGTTAACGTTGTATAAATTGTATACTTTACTTGGTGAACTGAACTTAACTCGCTTAATTCATAAGGAAAACCAATGAAAAATTTGATCATGATATTTGCAGCGCTATTTACTAGCACGCTTCCAATAACGTCAATGGCTGGCAATGTTAGTTCTGCCGTTGTTATAGAACAACAGCGTAGCGCAATTACTAAACAACAGATTTTATCTATGGTTGATAGTAACGAAGTACAACAACAATTAGTTGCACTTGGCGTATCTTCTGCAGATGCCGTAAACCGCATTAATAACCTTACCCATGCTGAGCTTGCTCAGTTGAATATGCAAATTAACGATGCGCCTGCGGGCAGCGGTATAGTTGGCACAATAGTGACTGTATTGGTTGTAGTTGCCGTACTTGATTTATTAGGTATTACCGATGCTTATTCTTTCATCGAACCTATCTAAAATCTTTAATAAAGCAATAAAGGTTGGCATAATTGCCAGCCTTTTTTTAATTATTGGCTGTTCAACACCGCCGCAAACGTTGAAACTTACTCAGCAACCCCCTACAAATATTCCGTTAACTGCAAATATTGAAGGTGTGCCGTTTTATTCGCAGCAAGCCTATTACTGTGGGCCTACAACGCTTGCCGAAATATTTGAATACAATGGCGTAAAGCTATCACCTGAGAGTATTGCCCCACAGATATTTATCCCAAATAGAAAAGGCAGTTTACAATTAGAAATGGTCGCGGCCATTAGGCACCAAGAGTTTCTTGCCTACGCAAGTAATGGTTCTTTAGAGCAACTGTTGCAGTTAGTACACCAAAAAATCCCCGTTGTTGTGTTACAAAATTTAGGTTTATCTTGGTACCCACTTTGGCATTATGCCGTGGTGAAAGGCTATGACTTAGAAACCCAAGAGTTTATTTTACATTCTGCTGATATTGAAAATCGTCGAGTAGGAATGAAGGTGTTTGAACGTACTTGGCAACGCGCTAAGTTTTGGTATGTTGCAGCATTAAAGCCAACGCAAAGCATGAGCGCATTAAACGACTTTACTTATATAAGTGCCAGCCAAGATTTAATTTCGATTGGTAAAGGCCCTGCTGCTATTCCATATTTACAGCAAGCGATTAAAGCTTGGCCTGAAAATTGGCTAAGTTACTTTTTACTGGCTAATTATTATTTCGAACAAAGCAATATAACGGAGGCAATCGACTGGTTTGAGCAAGGTCTGACTTACGGTAATAAACAAAGTGATTATTTGAATAACTACGCTTATGCTCTACTTAAAAACGGTGATATTGAACAAGCTAAGACTATAATAAAACAGGCCATAAAACTCTCCCCTAACGATACTAATATTTTAACAACACAGCAAGAAATAGTAGCAGTGTTTAATTAAGTTAAAATATCATAAAAATTTTTTACTAAATAAATAGTGAAAAAATATATAAATGCTGTATAACGGCAGATAATTTATTTTAACGCCTTGTATTTAAGAAATAATTTATGTCATTAATAACAATTAAAACGGTAAAGATTATCTTTGCTAATGTCTTTACTTTCATCTTTTTTGGTTTAGCTGCGGCTATCATATTTTCAATATTTAATACCATATATCAAGGCATAGTTAATGGCACTGATATTATGGAAATATTCTTAAGTAGCATTAATACCAGTATCATTGCACTCGCGGTTTTTGAACTTGCTCTAGTGATTAATCAAGAATATACCAACCGCGTTGAATCAAAAGATGTTATTGGAAGTTTAAGAAGAACAATTCCACGCTTCATCGGTACAGTATGCATTGCACTTGCTATTGAAGGTTTGATTATGGTGATAAAATATAGTCAACTTGATTTGGCGGGTAACCTTTACTACCCTGTTGCAATTATTTCCAGTACCGCGGTTTTACTTGCGTCACTGGGCCTATTTTTGCATTTGACCAAACAACAAGCTAGTTAGAATAGCGAAAATAACAGCTTATTGCTGATTAAAACCAATATCGAATGCTGACTAGCGAACAAATAGTTATGTAACCTAAGCTAAAGAAAAGCTCATTTAGTTTAAATGAGCTTTGATTAAATCAGTTAAAACAAAGGAATGTAGCTCTTTTTTTGTTAAAGGTTATGTTGCTTAAACATCACTTTTAGTTAAATACTTTCTTAATAATACTGGTAATGTAGTAATGTCTGTCACTAAGGCGACGACCATCGCAACACTGGTGAGTAATCCAAATAACATGCTTGGCACAAAATCAGAAAATACCAAGGTACCAAAGCCGATAACGATCACCGTTGTGGTATATATAAGTGCATAACCAACCGATAAATTCGTACGTTTAACCCACTCATCGCTACTTGCTTCATTCAGTTTAATTTCTTCTAAATATCGATGAATATAATGAATGGTATCGTCCATTGAAATACCCATAGCAACAGCTGCAATAGTGATCGTCATTAAGTCTAGTGGAATAGCAAAAATCCCTAATATACCCATGATAACCGAAGTGGTAATTAAGTTAGGAATTAAAGCAATCCACGCCACTTTCACTGACGAAAAAATGATCATCAGTGTTATCGCCATAGCGCCATAAACAATGAGAATTGTCAGTATTTGTGAGTCAACTAAGCGCGACAATACATCTTGATAAAGGATAAATAAGCCCGTAAGCGTGTACTGTTGTTTTTCAATGCCCAATAACGATAGTTCTTGATGAATTTCTGCCAACAAATCAGCTCTATTTAAGTCTTTAGTGCTGTCTTGTACTCGCATTGAAATTCGTATTTGCTTATCTTTTTCCGAAAAGTAAGCACCAAATAATTCTTGCTGTAAGTTAGGCTCTAAACTTTTGTATAGCGCAGTAAGTTCGTATTCTGTTAAAGGTTTACCATTCACCACTTGCGCAATTTTAGTAAAGTCGGAAATTGAGGTAATAGCACCAATAGCTTGCTGTTTTGCCAACATATTTTGAATAGCAGTTATCGTTTGTACCGTGCTTGCAGAAATAACTAAATCTGACTTTATCTGCTCATCAGGAATATCAAATAACACGTCGAATGGTGTGGAGCCGCCAAATTCCTGGTCGATATAAGTTAGTTCTTTTCGAACATCTGTCGACTCGCTAAAGTAATTTAAAAAACTATTTTCTGCGGTGAGTTTTAAACAACCCAGTATGCCAATAATTGTAATTATAGCTGATATTATGACTGTTTTTTTGGGTTGATTTTTAACAAAACTTGCAGTTGCGTTCATGCCACGTTCAATTTGCTTGTGCTGTTTAACAAACTCTTGCTTATTAAATAGTGCCAATAGTAATGCTGGGAAAAAAGCTAAGCTAACAATAAAACTTACTAGCATAGCCAACACCATCATCCAACCGAAACTGATAACCGGTTGAACACCACTAAAAATAAGTGAGCCGAAACCTATCCCGGTAGTTAAGCCGGCATAAAAACAAGGTTTTATTTTTTGCTTGATAGTCGCTACCACTAATTGTTTATGTGACCAATCAGTGTGTTTTAGCACCAGCTCTTGATAATGTACAATAAGATGAATGATCATCGCTAACGATAATATAATCTGCAGTGCAAATACGTTAGCAGAAATAACGGTGACTTTAAAATCAAGCGTGGCTAGCAAGCCAATGGTCATAACAACGCTGGTTGCACAGCAAACAATAGGTAATATCACCCAGCTAAATTGTCTAAACAAAAACCACAGTAATACAATCACAATTAGAATAATTAATGATCCAAAAAGTACTAAGTCACTTTTTATGATTTGAATTAGCTCGTAAGACAATAAATTATTACCACCTAAATAAAAATCGCCATCTTTTTTATAAGGTTTTAAAATCGCGTGAATGCTTTCAATTTCATCGATACGAGTTTGTTCTAAATTTTTATTAAGTTTTTGTTGGTTCCTCTTCAGTTTTTCAAGGCTATTAAGCTCTTTTTCGGTTAGTTCTCGTTTTAACAAATGACGTTTTATATCAATAATATCGTGGTTAATTTGCTCTATTTTTGGGTCTGATTTAAACACTACTTGCAAGGACATAGCCGTTTGATCATCGTTAATCAGTAAGCCTTCATACAAAGGATGCTGCTTTAAACTCAAAGATAATGTTTGTTCGTCAAATTTCTGCTTTTCCCATGTCAGTTCTTTTACATCCGCTGAAACCACATCTGCGGCAGTAAAAATAGGCATGTTAACAATACTTTTTACTTGTTTAACACGAGATATTGTTTCTATTTCACGGCCAATATTAGAAACAGTAGCTAAGTTATTCGTTGCAAATAACTGGCTGTTTTGGGGCTTAAAAGCTATTAATATGAACTCTTCTGAGCCATAACGTTGATCGGCAAGCTGCGTTAAAATATAGTGTTTATTATTGTCAACTAACAATGTGTCAGCCGAGGCGTCTATTTCAAAGTGCTGTGCTTGCCATGCTAAAACAGCTGTTAACGCGGTAAAAGCAAGACAAATAACATAAGCCCAAAGAGTCGATTTTTTATTTAACATAATTATTCCACTACCGGGTTGATAGTTTTATTTGACTTCGATGTAGGATTTTTTTGCATTTCGGTTTTAAAAATTTCGTTTCTGCGAGCTTGTCCATCTCTCTGTATGTTTTGCATATATAAATTGCGCACAAACTCATAAGGATTTTCAACATCGGCTAATACATCAGGATATTTAGCTAAAATAGGTATTTGTGCTTGTATGCCGTCGGCTAGTAACAGCTGCGTGGCAGCATCTTCGTCGTTGATAAAGTTAAGTGGATGTGCAAAGTAGTTAAAGGTTAATGATGCTGTATCACGTAAATCAGATGGACCAAGTAATGGTAAAACAAGATAAACACCATGCCCAACACCATAAGTGGCTAGTGTGTCTCCAAAAGTTGTTTTATTACGCTCAAGCTCCATTAGGCCATTCGCGGCATCAAACAAACCAAGTAGTCCAACAGTACTATTTATCAGCACACGTGAAATACTTTTTCCCGACTCAGAGAATTCCCCTTGTAGTAAGTGGTTCACCGCATAAAGCGGTTCACGTAAATTATAAAAAAAGTTACGTATACTGTTATTAACAGGCTCAGGTACAACTGTTTCATAGCCATTAGCTAATGGGCTTAAGAAATAGCGATAAACTGTATCGTTAAATTTAAAAATAGGTTCGTTAATAAAACGTAGTGAATCTTCAGGTTCTTGGTAACTAACGACACTAGGAAGGTTTTGTTCGGCGGCTATTTCATAAGGGCCCATTAATGGCTGTTCGTTAGTTACAGGCTGTATTGGTTCTTCAGCTAAGTTGTCAGCAGTCGAACACCCTACTCCTAACGTAAGCAATACGCTTATCAATGCATACTGTAGAACATTTTTATTAGGTAGCGTAAAGTTCAAACCCACGTTGTGTTTTATTCTTATCATTATTAATTTCCTGTAACGCTCTTAAGTAACGCAATTAGTGTACAACAGTTAATGTAGGCACTAAGTAAAATTACGTTAATTTATACCGTATTTATTTAACTTTAACTTGTTATTTTAAAAGATTATACCAGTTCCATTAAATTTATAATGTTGTTTACAGGAAAAATAAATTTATCCATTGTATTTAATAATTAACTAACTTAATTAATAAAAGCTAGATAAACTGTTTATCTAGCTTTTTTAGTATTCACCTCATAAGTTACCTAGGAGCACTTAGTGCCAACATCTTCATTTATTTCAGATCCGTCAGATACATCGAACAAAAACATTGCTGCACCAATCGCTAATAAAATCCCCCATAAAATGACAATACACAATCATCAACGTATTGATAATTATTATTGGATGCGTGATGACCAGCGTAGCGATGAAAAAATACTGGCACACCTAAATGCTGAAAATAGTTATGCTGATGCGATATTGGCAGAACAACAACCGCTACAAGAAGCGCTTTTTCAAGAACTTAAAGCACGCATAGTAAAAGACGATAATACCGTACCAGCAAAGGACGGTAAATATTGGTATCACAGCGAAATAAATGGTGAGCAAGAATTCTCAAATTTTTACCGCGCAACAAGCTTTACGGGTGAGAATAAAACGCTGATATTAGATGTTAATGCCCGTGCCGAAAATCATGAATTTTATGATTTAGGTGATGTATCAATTAGTCCTAATGATCAACTTATGACCATATCGGAAGATACTGACAGCCGCCGTATTTATACCATTAACTTTAAAGACTTAAATCAAGACGCAAACTCAGCCGAAGCTTATTTAACCGATGTTCTCCTTGAAACCGAAGGACAAATTGTTTGGGCTAATGATAATCAAACGGTATTTTACGTAAAAAAAGATCTAGACACGTTATTAGGTACACAAGTTTATAGACATAAGTTAGGCTCCGTACAAGCTGACGATGTTTTGGTTTATGAAGAAAACGATCATAGTTTTTACATAAGTTTAGATAAAAGCCGAGACGAGTCGAAAATTTATATTTGTTTACACGCTACTGAATCATCACATTGCTTAGCAATGAGTGCTGACGAGCCTAATGGCGAATTTATTGACTTAGTGCCTTATCAGGAAGCACACGAATATCACGCAGATAAAATGGGCGACTATTTCTATATTGTCAGTAATCATCAAGCTAAAAACTTCAAATTAATGAAAGTTGCGGCTGATCAAGTTGCTGACATGCATAACTGGCAAGAAGTTATTCCTCATAGAAACAATGTACTACTTGAAGGCATAGAGATATTTCATAATTTTATTGTCATCACCGAAAGAGAAAACGGTCAAATTCGCTTTATTGTTCATACCACTAAAGGCAACAATGCTGGTCAGCATTACCCATTATCGTTCGACGATCCGTGCTATTTCGCTTGCCTTGGAGACAACCCAGAGCCAGAAAGCACAGTCGCACGGTTATATTATTCAAGCTTAACAACACCGGGCTCTTTATTTGAATTCGACTTAGCAACAGGTGAGCGTAAGCTGCTTAAACAACAAAAAGTATTAGGTGAATTTAACAAAGAAGATTATCAATCAGAGCGACTATTCATCACCGCACGTGATGGTGTTGAGGTTCCTGTATCGCTTGTTTATCGCAGCGACAGCTTCAAAAAAGATGGTACTAATCCCCTGCTACAATACGGTTATGGTGCCTACGGTATTACTATAGATCCTAACTTCTCAAGTCAAACCTTAAGTTTACTCGACCGTGGTTTTGTTTATGTTATTGCTCATGTGCGTGGCTCAGAAATGTTAGGCAGAGCATGGTACGACAATGGAAAAATGGCACATAAGCAAAACACCTTTAATGACTTTATTGACGTAACAAAAGCATTAGTTGCACAAGGTTATGGCGCAAAAGATAAAATATTCGCCTCTGGCGGCAGCGCTGGCGGTTTATTAATGGGCGCGATAGTAAACCAAGCACCTGAATTGTATTTGGGTATTGGCGCACATGTACCATTTCTAGACGTATTAACCACAATGCTCGATGAAACCATACCGCTAACGACAAACGAATATGACGAATGGGGCAATCCGAATGAAGCGCAAGCCTACCAAGATATTTTATCGTACTCGCCAATTGATAATATCACGGCGCAACACTACCCAAATATACTGGTAACCACCGGATTACATGATTCTCAAGTACAATACTTTGAGCCAATGAAATGGGTAGCAAAACTACGAGAATTTAAAATAGACGATAACCTATTATTATTTAAAACCGATATGGAAGCCGGACATGGCGGTGCATCAGGACGTTTTAAAAGCTTAAGAGAGAAAGCTTTGGAAATGAGCTTTTTTATCTCTTTGCTTCCAAAGTAGAGTAAATTGATAATATGATTAAAGTTGTCATCCACAAAATAATATATTTTAAGTGTGCATAACAACAATAAATAAAGTGTTTTATTGTTGTTACTCTATTCCAACTAGAAAGTAATACAAATAACGTTAATTCAATGTTCTAGTTTTAAATAGGTCAAGGCATAGAATAAAATTATTGATTTGTATAATTGAGATTAGCTATATCGTAATTAATTGAGGTTACGTCCTTAAGTTACTACGTTAACTTATATTACTTATCGGGCTGGTTAATCGTTTAAAGCCATTATAAAAGGGTGTTTATGAGCAATAATTTTTTCTCAGCAACACTTATCTGATACATAGCCATTGAGATTAGCATAAGTTGCAACGCTTTAGATTGGTGTCTCTGTAGCGTTGCAATGGTGGTATTAAAGTTTTATATCTTTAGCCACTATAGTATGTAGCAAAGAATTTAATTCTTGAAAGTTAATAGGTTTAGTCAGGTGCTTGTCAAAACCAGCATCTATTGCTAATTGTTTATCTTTATCTTGTCCCCACCCCGTTGTCGCTATCAAGTATATTGTTTTGCCCCAAGGTGCTTGACGGACCATTTGTGCAACTTCATAACCATTAATATCAGGAAGTCCAATATCCAATAAAATTATTTCTGGTTTAAACTCTTCTGCGATTTTAAACCCGCTCATTCCATCGTATGCCTTGTCAGTTGTGTGGCCACTATATTCCAATAGCAATGACAAACTGTCAGTGGCATCAACATTATCGTCAATCACTAAAATGCGTTTGTTATCTGCTAATGAAGGAGTGTCTTTTTCAATAATCGACTTAATTTCAATGGGTGCATGAGAAATGGGTAATCGGACGATAAACTCACTACCTTTTTCTTCACCTTCACTATGAGCCACAATAGATCCACCATGTAACTTAACTAAACCTTGTACAAGCGCAAGACCAATCCCTAAACCGCCTTGCGAGCGTTCTAGTGCAGGAGTAAGTTGGGAGAACATATTAAATACGTTAGAAAGTTCATCTGCTGGAATGCCGATACCAGAATCAAGAACAGACAAAACGGCTTCATCTCCGTCTTGGTAAACGCTCAAACATATTTTACCTGCGTCTGATGTGTATTTTACAGCATTCGTTAGCAAGTTAGAAATAATCTGGATAATTCTGGTTGAATCTGCATCTATAATAATTGGTGTGTTGGGGCTTTTTATCGTTAAAATTTGGTTGGATTCTTGTATTAAAGTTTGTGACGATTCTATTGCAACTTGTACTAATTCTACCAAATCAATTTGTCGTTTTCGTAGCACCATAATACCTTGAGATATGCGCGACGTTTCCATTAAATCATCGACTAGGTGAGTCATCTGAACCACATGGCGTTCGATCATTTTACTCGACCATTGTATAAACGAATCCTTAGATTTTTTAAGGCGCATGATTTCTAATACATTTTGCATCGGTGCTAACGGGTTGCGAAGCTCGTGACCAAGAGTGGCTAAAAATTCATCTTTACGACGATCAGCAGTGTATAATTGTTGATTTAAGTCGCGTAGCTTTCTTTCTGCTTCTTTACGTTCTGATATATCAATGACAATACCGAAAATTGAAATTGCCACCCCTGCTTCAGAGTAGATGGCACGCCCTCTACTCTCTGCTGTTAGCCAACATCCTGCCGTACTTTGTAACCTAAATTGAATATTGTAGTCTGATTTTGTCTTGATGGCTTTGTTTAATTTAGCAGTAAAAATGTTACGGTCATCTTTGTGTATTAAGTTGTAAAAATCCTCTGAAGTGCCCCAATACTCATTATCAGTCAGCCCTGTTAACTTCTCAAGTTCAGGGTTCCACCATACTCGATTAGTACCTATATGTTGTGACCAAACGCTCATACGCGCGCTGCGAATGGCAATACTTAAAAAGTCTCGGTTTTCTTGTAGTTCTTTTTTTGTGTCATTTAAAGAAACTAAAGATTCTTCAGCAGATTTTCGAGCAAAAATTAATTCACTTTCAAATTTCTTTCGATCAGTAGCCATGAAAAAAGCCAATTGGTCATAGTGGCCAGTTCCGTGTTCTTGCCGAACAATATTAATCAGCATGGGAACTACTATGCCTTTTTTTCCGATCAAATCCATCTGAACTTCTGTCACAGAACCCTGCATTTCAAGTAACGGTGATAAATGAGTATGATGAAAAAAACGTCCTCCAATCGTAAATAACTCATGGAGTTTTTTATTTTCAATTAACTCATCGGTACTAAAACCAAGCCAATTACAGAAGGTAGAATTAGCCCTACGAATGGTGCCATTAACCTCAGTTGTAACTAAGCCGCAGGCAGCAAATTCAAATGACGAGTCAAGATCAGGTATAGTATCCATTATAGTCATAAATTTTGGTTGTTTTTTAAATAGTTCTGGATAGCTTTTATACTTGCATTAGGAGAACTAAGGTGTGGGCAATGGCCGACATTATCGATAATATACATCTCCGCTTTTGACATTGTTTTTTTCATGTATTCACCCACGGTACAAGGCGCTATAAAATCTTCGTTACATTGAAGAATTAATGTCGGTGTGGTGGTTTGTGATAAGGCGTCTCTATGGTCAGATAGAAAAGTCACTCGGGCAAAATGTTTAGATATTTTTGGATCGGTTCTGCAAAAACTATTGGTCAGCTCAACCGCTAACTCTGGCTGGTCTGGAGCTCCCATAATTGTTGGTGCCATACTGCTAGACCAACCTAAATAATTACTGTCAATGGTATCACATAATTCTTCAACATCAGCGCGTGAAAAACCGCCTATATAGTCATCTACATTTATGTAGCAAGGTGATGGACTGATCATAATTTGGCACTGAAACTTTTCGGGAGCTTTAATGGAGGCTAGCAAACCGATTACAGTACTCACAGAGTGGCCAACAAAAATAACTGGCTTGTCTGAAACCGCATCAATAATTTCTATTATATCTTCGGCATATTTGTGCAGCGTACTATATTTTTCAAAATCGTAGGCAGATAGATCTGATTTCCCGCTACCCACGAGGTCAAATAACACTACAGTGTAACTTTCTAAAAATGCAGGGGTGATATATCGCCACATATTTTGGTCACAGCCAAAACCATGTGAGAACAGCATTACTATTGGACCCTTGCCTATAATTTGAATGTTATTGCGTAAGTAAATGTTCATAATTGATCTCTGTAACTACAGTTCCATCTAAAAGATATTGCTGATTTACTTATTAGTAAATCAGGTTACATCTAACTTTATTTACGCTTGAGAAAAAGTAAATGAAGTTGTTTAATATTTAGTTATATCGATTGCGATATTTCTTAATAAAAAATCTATTCCACAATTTATTAAAAATCAGTTACATTCTATCTTTATTTGGTTTAATTATGCTACCAAAAATAGAAATTAGGCCCACATATTTTTATTGCTTAAATTATATGATGAATGCTAGAAACGATAAGAAACAAAAGCATACGATATTGATGATATAAAACGATCACAATTAAAGTTATTTAAACAGATAAAATGAATAGCAAAAATATGATAACTTGAGCTAGCCGCATATATTAATTCTAATTTGATTACTGAGTTGTTATTTTTAAAGGCTGTATCAGTGTAGCTAAAGTAATTAAATAAATAATGTATCAGTCGATAATTGATAAAAGAATATGTGTTCAGATAATAAATGAGGCGGGTATAACCCAATTATTATCAACCTATGTATAATTAATACCTGCAATTTTTCAGTACAGTACTGAAATCGAAAATCCTTTTTTGTTATTTATCTTAACGAGTTGTTTCACTTGTTATGAAGCTTTGTTCGGCTTTCAAACCGCAGGTAAATTTTCAGTTAGCCATTGTTTAAATTGAGCTTTAGGTAAAGCACCTGACATACGCGCAATTTCTTTGCCGTGATGAAAGATCATTAACGTAGGAATTGAGCGAATATTATAGCCACCAGCGGTTTGTTGGTTATGTTCAGTATCTAACTTCACAAAGCAAGCCTGGGTAAACATTTCACCGGCAACCTGTTCATAGGTAGGGGCAAATTGTTTGCATGGCCCACACCACTCAGCCCAAAAGTCGACCACCACGGGTAAACCATTACCTGTGACAAAACGGCTAAAGTTGTTATCGCTACCCACAATAGGTTTTGAAGAAAGCACAGCTTTACCGCACTTGCCACATACGGGCTTATCGTTAAGTTTTCCGCTAGCTAATCGATTTTTAGTACAGCAATTAGCACAAACTATTAGAATAGATGAATCAGACATAGTAAATCTCAATGTAAAGTTGTTGGGAATTCGTTTATAAAATACAAACTAGAGTAATTATATGGGTTTCTGCAATATTTGACCTGGTCAACTAAATTCAGACACCCCAGTTAAGTTCGTTAAGCTACCTTTTTCAATTCTCTTTCTTTGCCTTCATACACATTTGGACTTTGGTAGCCCAGATATGAGTGCAATCGGTTGCTGTTGTACCACATCGTTATGTAGTTCATCACATCTTGTTGAGCGTCATAACGGGTTTGATAGTTACGCCAATGTACGCGCTCTTGTTTTAAGCTACCAAAGAAGCTCTCTGCTACCGCATTATCCCAGCAGCAACCTTTCTTACTCATGCTGCCCACAAAGCCATGTAACCTGAGTATTCGCCTATATTGATGACTCGCATATTGAACGCCTTGATCTGAATGTACTATCAATCCTGCCTTAGGTTTTCGTTGCCACATTGCCATCGTGAGCGCATCACAAACAAGTTGAGCTTTCATCCGTGTGCCCATGCTCCAACCAACAACTTTACGCGAGTATAGGTCGATTACTATCGCCAAATATAGCCAGCCTTCTGAAGTCCAGATGTAGGTAATATCTTGCACCCACGCTTGATCAGGTTGTTGAACATCAAAGTTTTGCTCAAGTTCGTTCGCATAAATGGGCTTGTTGTGTTCGCTATTTGTCGTTGCTTTATATTTTTTCTTATAACGCACCCAAACATTCGCCTCTTTCATTAACTGCGCTGTTTTTCTGCGGCTAACAGGGTAACTAAGTGCATTTAAGGATTTTTGAATACGTCTTGCGCCATAAGTATTGTCGCTAAACTTAGCGATGTCTTTTACCCATTCCAACATCTCTTGATGCGTTGTATCAATGGGCTTTTGAGCCTTTCTTTTTTGATAACTATAATAGTTGTTACTTCTTACACCCAATACGCGACACATCAGTATCACGGGCCAGATCTTCTTATGTTGGGCAACAAACGAATATATTACTTCGTTTCCTTTGCAAAGAAGACCGTCGCTTTTTTTAATATTTCACGCTCCATTTCTAGGCGCTTGACTTGGGCTTTAAGTTTACGGATTTCATCTTGCTCTGGCGTAAGCTTTCCATTTCCTCTAAAAGCATGACCATCATCATTTTCAGCTTCTTTGATCCATCGGCCAAGCACTTGCGCACTGACGTCTAGATTTCTAGCAGCTTCAGCTACAGGATAGTTTTGATCCCTAACGAGGGTGATTGCATCTAGTTTGAATTCTTTTGAATAAGTTTTACGGTTTTTCATTTATATCTCCAGTTAAGTCAATTATGTCTTAACTGAGGTAGTCGAATCAATTAGACCACGTCAATTTAATTCAAGTGTAAGCTAATTTTTAATGTGTTTTATAGCGGAAATATTAGTGAGAATTCAAATTATTGTGTGCTGAACATCGTTATTCAAAAATGATTTAACATCACATGTCTTAGCTAATTTTAAGAAATCATTGAGTTAAACATTAATCACTGCCTTGTCTGCGCTTGCTTTATATAAAACACATGGTTATTCTGAATTTTTTTAGCATCACAAGTTACATATTAGTATGAAATTACCCGCTACATTGCCCATAATTCTTGATGGTGGCATGGGTCGAGAGCTCGAACGCATAGGTGCGCCCTTTCAGCAACCTGAATGGTCAGCACATGCGTTAATTGAATCTCCCCATTATGTCTCACAAGTACATCGTAACTTTATTAATGCCGGTGCTGAAATTATTACCACTAATACCTACGCATTAGTGCCGTTTCATATTGGTGAGAAACGATTTAACGAGCAAGGGGCTGATCTCATCAAGCTAGCTGCTAAAATAGCTCGCGACTGCGTTAATTTCACTGATGAGAGTGATGTTGATGTGAGTAATAGCGTTAAAGTAAACTCCAAGGTGTTAGTTGCCGGGTGTATTCCTCCGGTTTTAGGCTCATACCGCCCCGATTTATTTTCAGTTACAAAAGCTGAGCCACTGCTTGAAGCTTTAATAATCAATCAAGAAGCTGATATCGACTTTTGGTTAGCCGAAACAATATCCTCAATCGCAGAAGCGGCCATGATCAAAGTCCGTACGGCACAAACAAGCAAACCCACTTGGATTGCATTCACCGTTAAAGATGAAATAAACACCGAATCAAAGCTACGTTCTGAAGAAACTGTTTTTGAAGCTGTTAGCCAAATTGCTGGGCAGCATGTTTCGGCGATATTATTTAACTGCAGTGCGGTTGAAGTAATGGAATCAGCGCTGATTAATGCAAAGCAAGCGTTAGCAACACTCGGCCTTGAAGGTAAAGTTCAGCTTGGCGTTTACGCGAACAATTTCCCACCTATTGGTGAACTTCGAGAAGCTAATAATGATGAAGGTTTATCAATTATAAGAAATGATATTTCGCCACTAAAATACTGCGAATTTGTTTCGGCTTGGATTAATGCTGGTGCATCAATTGTTGGTGGCTGCTGTGGAGTTTCAGCTGAGCATATCAAAGAAGTAGCTAAACTAAAGTAACACGTAACCCCTAGTGTGTTGATAATTAGCGAATAAAGCTAAAGTCTTCTCTTAAAGGAAAATATCACCTTTGTTCTTCAACAAAGGTGTCTTGAATCAAATATAGCAATTTTGATGTGTGTTTTATGTGGGTTGTATGTTTTTATTTAACACATTTAAAATTTAATACCGCGATCATATTCTTAATTGGCAGTAAAAAGAGCATGTTAAAAATAAAACAACTAACCCACGGGTTATTCTTCGCCTGGGTACACTAAACCCCATTCCTTGCGCATGTTATCCATCATTTTCATAGTATTTACAGTTTCATTTAAAGGCATAATATCAGACTGAAGTTTACCTTCACTGATACATTTCACCACTTCTTCAACTTGGTAGATAAAACCATTTTCATGGTTCTCAACGTGTATTGTCTCACTTTTACTAATTACATTGGTATGGTCATGAGTATGAATAGTAAAGCTTGATCCTTGCTGAAAATAAGGAAATTCAATGTAACCTGTTTCTCCGTATATCATGCTGCGATTTTGAGTTAATACATTCATACTTGTATTGATATTTGCTACGGCCTTGTTCGCAAATTGCAGTTGATAGGTTGCCATTTCATCAACGCCAGTTTCCCCTAAACGGGCTTGAGAATTGACATTTACAGGTAGCTCATCCATCAGATAATTAACAAAAGTGATTGGGTAAATCCCCATATCTAGTGTTACACCACCGGCTAATTTGGGGTCCATTAAACGCGGTAAATATTTACTCGGCGCTATATTACAAAATGAAATGTCAAAAAGCTTCACTTCACCAATCACCCCTGCGTTTAATAATGATTTTAAATGTATGATGCTTGGTAAGTAACGAGTCCAAATAGCTTCCATTAAAAATAATTCTTTTTCACGTGCTAAAGCAACTAACTCACTAGCTTGCTGTGCGTTAACAGTGAAAGGTTTTTCCACCAAAACTGATTTATTATTTTCCAATGCCATTTTCGCATTTTCATAATGAAAGTTATGCGTTGTTGCCACGTAAATAACGTCCAATTCAGATTCATCGAACATGGTTTGATAGTTATCAAAAGCTTTTATGTTATAGTTTTCTGCGAATTTAGTCGCACGTTCCATGCTTTTAGATGAAACACTGACAAGTTTGCTGTTATCATTGATAGCAAGCGCGTCTGCTAATTTAACAGCAATGTTACCCGCGCCCATAATTCCCCAATTTAATACTTTCATAAAACCTACTATTTGATAAATATAATGCGAAATATTCTAGCAATGCTTATTGCTAGAATTTGTTAATTGTTGTTAGAAACTCATACTGACTTTTATCTGAAATTAAGCTGACTATTTATGAACCTACAAAATATAAACAATTTACTGCCATTAGCTTAAATGACGTTGTTGTCGCTGCAGTGAATTATTTTTAACAGTAGCTGCGGTTTTTGGAACCCCATAAAGATTCAAGCTGCTGAACAGGCTTTTCAATTTTGCGGCTTGGTAATCTTGTTCGATTTTTTCAATCACCACGGCATGTTTTTCTGGATACAAAGCTTCAACAGCTTGTGAAATTAACTCAAATAATTTCTTCAGGTTAATTTTATGTATCTGCCCTGTTTTGTTAAATATCCATTCGGTAATCGCCATAAAATCATCAAACGGTTCATCAGATAATATATGGGGCAATGCGTATTTAAAGCGTCCTGAATTACCAATCATGTCCCAATAGCGGGCAAAGCGATTAATACGTTGCATGGTGACAAAGCTCACCCTGTCGGTACTTAAGATATTAAATGGTGGTAAAGGGTTAAAGCGTAAATCGAATGCTTCGGTATGCCTAATGATTGGGCTACCTTTCAAACGTTTCAAAATACCCATTTGAATTTCATGCGGACGACAATGGTATAGCTGATTGAAGCTATCTTTAAAGCTGTCGAAGGTTTCACCCGGTAAGCCAAAAATAAGATCAGCATGAATGTGTGCGTGAGTATTATCTTTTAACCAGATTAAATTGTCTTTCGACTTAGCGTTATTTTGCTTACGGCTAATATTTTTTTGCACGTCGGTATTAAAGGTTTGTATGCCAATTTCAAATTGTAAACTGCCTTGTGGAAACTGTGCTAACAGCTCTTTTAACTTTCTAGGTAGATGATCGGGCACCACTTCAAAATGCAGATACAGATCGTCAGTCATTCGGTCTAAGAAGAACTGCATAATTTGCATGGTGGTATTAATGTTTAAGTTAAAGGTTCTATCAATAAACTTAAAATTACGCGCGCCGCGGTTATACAGAATTTCCATTTGCTCTAGAAATAGCACTATCTCAAAAGGGACTGAGGTTTTATCTAAAGACGATAAACAAAACTCACATTTAAACGGACAACCACGCGATGCTTCTACATACAACAGACGATGGGTTAAGTCTTCATCGGTATAATACTGATAAGGCGATGCAAGATCTTTTAACTCAACAGGTTTCGAATTGAGTATTTTTTTATCCAGTGGCGCATCGTTAATAATGTCTTTACACAGCTGATAAAAACTTAAATCTGCCGGCCCTGTTAATACATAATCGGCATTGGCAACAATGGCTTGTTGCTCAGTTTCATAACTAACTTCAGGTCCACCTAAAACTATTTTAATTTCAGGCGCTATAACTTTTAATAAGCTTACAACATCGGTAGTTTCAACAATGTTCCAAATATAAACCCCAAAACCCACAATATCGGGTTTACCTGCTAATATTTGTTCAACAATATCAATGGCACGTGTTTGAATAATAAATTCTTTAATTTCACAAAACTCCTGCAACTCTTGTAAATTAGCATACAGATAACGTAAACCAAAACTGGTGTGAAAGTATCGAGCGTTAAGGGTTGCAAGCACAATTTTTGGCGCGGCTTTATCTATTTTAGATGTGTTTTGTGGCGGGCTTTGTTGTTTGCTAAGTAATGTGCTTTTTTGAGTATTATCTTCAGTCAGTTGAATTTGTGTAACAGATAATTCAGTGTGGTGTTTTTGCGCTGCCATTAGAGTTCTTAAATGCCTTTGATAATATAACGGCAATTATACGGTGATTACTGAAGTTATTCAGCAATCTTATTTTTTACGTAACAAACTACCTGTCGAAATAATTTTACAACTTGATCTCACTTGAGACTATTAGCACAAGACATGATATTGCTGAACAGTGGCTTTTCTCCCTCGTCGCTTATTTTAATTATCTATTATTTGCCTCTTAGTGTGGCTTTACAATGACATCAAAGTGCAAATGACGGATAATTTTATGTTCATAAAGCCTTAAAGGTCATTTCATAGTAGGATATTACCTAAGAATTCGCGTAACAACGCAATTTTAGGCTGATTTTTTAATAATTTTTGAGGCCGATTTTTCTAAAAGAAAAATTTTACAGTCTCGTTATGTGTAAAGGATAATATGAAATATTTATCAAGTATTTTAGTGTTGTTAATCGCTTTAAAAATTAATGCACAAGAAATCAAAATTAACCCTGGAAAATATTCTGATTATTATCACATCCAATATGAACTAGTCTCAGGTAATTACTCAGTAAACACTGAATATGGATTTAATAAAGGAGGTCAATTTGAAGTCTTTGTTGCAAAAGAACTCTTTCCCATCGCAGCTCCAAATTGTAATAAAAATATTATTATCCGTATGCCATATTCTAATTTAGAAAAACGAAAGCGTGCTCTTTACAACGAACTATTGTTGTCAAATACTATTACAGTTACATTGGAGTTAAATCCGTATATTAAAATCCTAAAGACAGAGCCATTACAAGTCGAGTTGGCGTATTGTAATGTTTATTTCAGGCACAGAGGTGGTGACTACTTTGATCAGCTATAGTCAACATATCGAATCAGTAAAGCATGACTAAAAATACCTAAGGCGCAATTCTAGAACTACCCAAGAAAGTCGAATTATATGGTTACACTAGACAATATTTACAGAGATTGGAGCAATAATGGATATTAATGAAATTACTACTTTTTTTGGTTGGTGTACGGTGATTAATTTGGCTGTTTACTTGTTTTCAGCATTAGCTATTATCGTATTTAAACGTTTTACGGCTAATCTGCACAGTAATGTAATGGGTATCGATGCTAAAGCGTTACCTTCGCTATATTTTAATTATTTAGGTAACTATAAGTTAGGTATTATGATATTTAATCTTGCTCCCTATTTAGCATTGAAATTGATGGTTTAGCGTTAAGGTCAACATTAAGTATTATTAACTACCATCTTTTATACCAGCGTTGCCTGTTACGTTATCTATTAAGGCTTTAGCCATTAAATTGCTCAAACTTAAATGATAATGTTGCGGCCATTTTATCTTGCCCTTTAAGTTTTAAAACTTCGATTATACATTCTATGGTGCAAAGACCACCTCTAGGTTGATTGGCTCTAAGTTTGTATAAAGAATTTTTTTCTGTTTTAAGGGTGAAATTTGGCGCACTCTTTAAATAAGGGCTCTGATTAAATATTTTTTTTGCTTCCTGCCATGTGCCATCAATAATAACGATATTTTCATATTCTTCGATTGCCACTGGTGGTATTAGACCAGACTCTGCTGATGGTACTTCTGCTAAAAGTTCTCCCTTCGAATATAACAGTACCGCCTCATTATTTTCTATTAGTCGAGTAAGGTCTTTATTAGGAGTTACTCTTTCCCAGACTATACGTTCAACCAAGTTATTAGCATTATCAATCGCAAGAGAGCCAGTGTTGGTTGCCCGATGTAATTCACGCTCATGTGTAAGTAAAAAAATTTTCATTTATATATCATTTTTAGTACTGTGCGGCTTTAAGACTTATTCGCTTAATATGTAGAGCAAACATTTATCTAACGGACTGCTCTGAAGGTGTTTATGCCTTTTTGACAAATTTAGCCGTAACAATCATGTCACCTACACCATCAACTTTGCAATCAAGTTGGTGATCTTTCCCTGCTTTAATTCGTCTAATAACTGCTTTAGTACCTATTTTTAATACCAGTGAGCTGCCTTTTACTTTTAAGTCTTTAATGAGTGTGAGTTTATCACCTTCAAATAACTGTATGCCGTTAGCGTCTTTTACAACAACGGCATCGTCATCATTAATCAGGCTGGGATTCCATTCATGAGAGCACTCGGGACAAATGAGTAACTGTTGATCTTGGTATACGTATTCAGATTGGCAATTTGGACAAGCAGGATGCAACATTATTTATTACTTTTTAAATTAATTAAAATTGTTTATTTTAAAGCTCGAATAGGCTAAAAATTGTTAACGCCAAAGGTACATAGCTACAGTCACATACCTTTAAGCTTGATTATTCATATAAGTGGTACGGCAACAATATAAATTCAATTGACTATGCGGCATTGTATTTATTGTAAACAACACTTTTTATATTTTTTGCCGCTGCCACAGGGGCAAGGTTCATTGCGACCAACGGTAGGTAATGAGCTAACCGGTACGCTGTTCTCTAAAATAGTATTTTCGTCATATAAAATATCCGACAATAAACCACCTTCGCCCATTAGCGAGTCAAATATTTCGTTGTCTTCGTTTGAAAAGTCGTCGAGCACGCTATTGTCTTCATCTTCAACCCAAGACAGTAACGTCTCAGTAAGGTTAAAGTCGGTCTGTATAATGCCAGTTTCAATCAACATAATTTCGTCAGCACTATTCCACGCTTTAACTTCTTCTTGTGTAAAACGGTCTTCATCAAATAAGTTATTGTCATCGACACCATGTTCACACAAGCTAATAAACTGATCTTTAAAGTCATTTAATTGATAGTCGATACAATAATCGGCTAATGCGCTAATTAAAAAACTATTATTTATACTTGGAATAACTAAAAATGAGGCTAACCAGCGAGTAACGTGTTCACTTAATTCAGTTTTATTAATTGTGCCTACTTCGTATTGTGCAAATACAGCTTCCATCGCTGACGCTTTGCAATACATGGCTTGGTGACCATCAACAATGTAGTCAGATAAGGCTTGTGTATCACCCTTAGCAACATTGTAAAATAATGTTGAGGTTAATTCGGTCAACGCATCGCCAAATACGCCTTCAAGCGGTGTTAAAAACGAGTCGCTGCGCGAAAATAACTGCAAGCACTTTGACAACGCAGGAGAATATTTTAATTCTGCACATAATAATGTACCAAAAAATAAAATGGCATTTTGTTCGTCGGTTAGCGTTGTATCATCGGCGATAAATTGATCTATTAGTCGTTCTAAATCCGGATAAAATACCGACCAATTCGTTTTAACTACTGCTATCGCTTCTACAGGTAGTTCGTTGCCATGAGCATTGGCGATTACCAATAAAGCTTGTTCTAAATTCATATAAATTCCGCGTAATATAATCAATGATGAGTGGTAAATGCTATATGGTAAACATTTACACTGTTCGTTACCATTTTAGCCTCTGTTATAACGGTATTTTCTTCGGGATTATTTCTATAACGGCTCAAGAATTATTTTTACACGTTAAAAACTGTGACGTTTAGCTTCCGCGATGATATTTTTATAATCCATTGGTACCTTTTAGTTACATGGGGTGTTTTGATGATTTAACCCGATTGTATAGGTAAAACATGTGAATAATTCTCATTTTGTTCACAATAAATTTTAGTGTAAGCCTGTGCTGTACTTATTTCATAACTCGATATTTTACAAGCATAAAAAGATAATTTTATAAGCGGACTCTGGGGTCATGAGGCTTGTGACGGTGAATTACCTCATAAAAATGGTTAGACGAGATTACCACTAAGATCCATATCTATGCAATGCGAACCAATGGCCTGATTGAATAAGGTGCTAATGGTGAGTCTACTGGCATTTAATAAAATAACGCCTTAAATCTTTATTAGATGCTGGCACGACATTAAGTTCTGGCTCTGATTGGAATGTTATTCCCCTTAATCCATTAGCTAGCATTTATGCTGCTGTTACCCGCAGAACATTTGATGATAAAAACCCTGTTCGTTGGGTCCCACAAGTAAAGACCAGTGTCGAATGCCGTAAGATTATACCGTTAATTAATGCTCATGCCGGATTCAAGAAGACGAGTTAGGCACTATTTAAGTAGGTAACTTAACTGACTTAGTAATTTTAAGTGATAATATTTTTGGTATAGCACCTAAAAAAATTATTGATACTAAAGTGATGTATACAATTGTTGGTGGCGATGGAATGTTTAAATTATAGTAATAACGATTATTTAATAAACGCACATTTGCCCCTAAGATATACTCGAATATAATGTCTTTCCTTTATTAATATTTCGTCCAAATTGGTAACGAGTCAGACTGTATTAATTGATGCTCTTTAACTGTTATTTTTGGCTCTAATCAGCTAAAAAACACCTCTGATAATATGAATATTTATTCATATTTCAATAGCAATAATCCAGTGCTATAGTTTTTTCGTAATACATAGCCGATACATGTAATTTGATTCATATACTTGTATTAATAAAACCCAAGTAATTAAATTGATTGTCACCTGTCATAACAAAATAGTTAAAATTTGGTTAGGTTTAACTATTAGGCTTTTACAAAAGCAAACGTTTAATTATTCTCTTTTTTTAGATCAGGTTGTAGCTAAAAGGAATTAAATAATGTCAAATAAAACAGCGGGATTTTTTTCTTTCTTAATGAAAGATAAAATAATTGCTAAATCGGGGTTTAATCGCTGGTTAGTCCCACCAGCATCAATTGCAATTCACTTATGTATTGGTTCAGTTTACGCATGGAGTATATTTAACCCTGCACTTATTAAAGAATTAGGGGTAGTTACGAGTTCATCTGGAGATTGGTCATTAAGTAACGTGGTTTGGATATTTTCTGTTGCTATTGTTTTTCTTGGATTATCTGCCGCAGTAGCGGGTAAAT
The DNA here is from genome assembly GCF_002077175.1 of Colwellia sp. PAMC 21821. Lineage (NCBI taxonomy): Bacteria > Pseudomonadati > Pseudomonadota > Gammaproteobacteria > Alteromonadales > Colwelliaceae > Colwellia > Colwellia sp. PAMC 21821. The sequence goes on along the minus strand of NZ_CP014943.1, from coordinate 4,367,079 downwards.
GGCTAGAAGAAGTTGGTCCTCGTTGTGTTGGTGTTGCTGCCGCATTTCTTTGGGGTGGTGGTTTTATCATCGGTAGTATTGGTATATCTACCCATCAATTATGGCTTGTTTACCTTGGTTATGGTGCGCTTGGGGGCTGTGGTCTAGGTTTAGGCTATGTTTCACCCGTTTCCACTTTGCTGCGTTGGTTCCCTGATAAACGAGGTATGGCTACGGGAATGGCCATTATGGGCTTTGGTGGCGGTGCAATGATCGGTGCACCACTCATTGCTTCTTTGTTAAAATTCCATGCGGTTGCTCCTACGTATCTAGGTACAGAAGGTGCTGTAACACTAATAACTGAAGCAGGTAAACGTTTTGCAGAAACAGCTACTGGTACGGTAGAAGTTATTGTTGCAACGGCTGGTGAAGCAGCAAATATGGCTTTGCCTGGTGATGCAGGTATTTATGTTGTCGGTACAGGTGATACGGGTGCCGCAGGAACATTCCTAACGTTAGGTATTGTTTATTTTATTATAATGATTATTGCTTCATTCTCCTATCGTGTGCCTGCTGAAGGGTGGAAACCTGAAGGTTGGACTCCTCCTGAGAAAGATGAATCTGCAAAAAGTATGATCACACATAACAATGTACATATTGATCAAGCGATAAAAACACCACAATTTTGGAAACTATGGATTGTGCTTTGCTTTAACGTTACAGCAGGTATTGGTGTTATTGGTGTCGCTAAAACTATGATGGTAGATATTTTTGGCTCGACATTACCTGATGTAGCTACCGCGACCTTTGCCGGTACTTATGTATTAATGATTTCGGTATTTAATATGGGCGGTAGATTCTTTTGGGCATCAATTTCTGATTTCATCGGGAGAAAAAATACTTACCACTTTTTCTTTGTCTTAGGAACAATTCTTTATCTATCTATACCTTACGTTGCATCCCAAATAAGTGCCGATCCATCAACAGTTTGGTTAGTTATGTTCTATGGTGCAACAATGATTATCTTCACTATGTATGGTGGTGGTTTTGCAACTATACCAGCCTATTTAGCCGATATATTTGGTACCTTACATGTAGGTGGAATACATGGTCGCTTACTAACAGCATGGGCAACAGCTGGTGTTTTAGGTCCATTCGCTATTACATATCTTAGAGATATGTCTGTAAATGACGCCATAACAGCCTTAGTTTCAAAAATCGACCCTGCAGTATTTCAAGCTAAATTTGGTTCCGCAGTTAGTCAGTTAAATGAACTTGTTACAGCAAAAACAGTAACAGTAAGCAAGTTAATGGAATTAGTTCCTGCTGGTACTATTGACCCAACACCCAGCTTATACAATACCACCATGTATGTTATGGCCGGTTTTTTAGTCATTGCTTTCTTTGCTAACTTAACCATTCGCCCTGTCGAAGCTAAACACCATGTTGAAAATACCCATTAGTTAAAACTTCATACTTTTAACTAATAAAACAACAATAAAAACCGCTTTAGTTTAATTTAAAGCGGTTTTATATTTATCATAGCAATCTAGATTATAAGCGCTTTAATAATTAAACTTGCCAAGGTAGCATATCTTCTAAATCAACGATATCGCCACAAGCAATAGACTCATACCCCGCTAACTTTGCAACCTCTTGATGAAATTTCTCACTTTTTATTTCAGTAATTAAGCGCTGAACCGATAATTTTTCAAGGGTCTTGTGATGACAAACTAAAACGTAATGTTCAGTGGTTAATGGGATGAAATTTAACCCAAATTGGCGAGCTGCGGTTTCAATACCAATACCTACATCTGCCATACCTGAAGCTACATAAGCTGCGACAGCTGAATGGGTAAATTCAAATTTATCAAAACCTATCACAAGTTTAGTGTCCACTGAGGCTCTTTTAAGGAGTTCATTTATCAATAAGCGCGTACCTGAATGTTTTTGCCGATTAATAAAGGTAACATTATCCTGCTTTAAGTCAGAAATTTTAGTAATATTTTTAGGGTTATCTTTTTTTACAATCAAACCTTGTTTACGTGTAACAAACCGAATGACTTTATAGGTATCAGCTTTGAAATATTTATTATAAATATCAATTAACTTTTGGCTAACAATATCGGTTGGTAGGTGAAATGCGGCAATATTACAGTGCCCTTTACTCAGTGCATCAATTGACTCTTCATAGCTTTTATATTGCAAGTCTAGCTTAAATTTATTGGTGAAATCAGGTAGCAAAGCAATAGCATAACCATAGCTTGCAGCAATTTTGAGCAAAGGCTCTTTAACCATTAAGTGTTTTTGTATTTCTAAATTTAATTCTGATGCAATGCTGATTAGCTGAGGTTCAAATCGTGCCTGAGCTCTTTGCTCAGCCCAAAGTAGCTTTTCACCTAACGGTGTTAAAAATGCCCCTTTGCCTTTTTTTAGTTCGACTAAATCAGAGCCAAAAAAGTCGGTCCATTTTTTCAGTACATTCCAGACATGACGATATGACATACCTAATTTTGTTGCGGCTACCGTCAACTTGCCATCATTATGTACGGCACTTAACAAGACGAAAAGTCGAGGGTCTACATACTCACCTTGCTCATTATAAAATGACCATGCGGGTTTAATTTGAATTCTTTTTGACAACAGTGCTTTCTCGGTCATTTTTCACCTGTATATTATTTTTAGCTTGTGCTAATCATTGAAGTTGATTTCAGCCTTTGGCATATCATTTTCATAAGCAAAATTACGCTGTTAAAGCTATTAATAAAAATGCTTGTTTATGAAAAAAAGTTCATATTCTTATGCAAAAACAATGGTGCTATAGTCAGGCTATAATAAGAACTAAAAAACAATAACAAATATGCAATTTATTTCACACACTTATTTTGTAACAGGCCTTCAGGAGTTAGTATGAAAATAGAATTTTCTTCCCCTTTATCAAATGTGGAAAACATCATTGATTCTTTAAAAAATAAAGAAGGCGCCCTGTTACCTATATTACATGCTATTCAAAAAGAAGTTGGCTACATAGCGCCTAATACTATTGAGCGAATAGCGACAAAGCTAAAACAAACACCCGCGGAAATTCACGGTGTCATTAGTTTTTATCATCAATTTCGTACATCACCGCCGGGTAAATATAAAATTCAAATTTGCCGTGCTGAAGCCTGTCAATCAAGAGGAAGTCGACAACTTGAAGAACACGCAAAAGAACGGCTAAATATTGATTATCATCAAATGACGAGTGATAAAAAATTCAGCTTGGATAGTGTTTATTGTCTAGGTAACTGTGCAACTGGGCCAAACATTAGAATTAATGATGAGCTTTATGGTCGTATTTCTAATGAAAAATTTGACCAAGTTCTTTCTAATGTTGACCGCGATTTAAAGTGAGATAGACAATGACAATGAAAATTTTTATTCCACGAGAAAGCACGGCTGTTTCTTTAGGCGCCCATGATGTTGCTCAAGCATTTACGCAGTATGCATCACGCCATGATATTGACTTAAAAATAGTAAGAAATGGCTCGCGGGGTTTATTTTGGTTAGAGCCTATGATTGAAATAGAAACAGCACAGGGTCGCATGGCCTATGGTCCTGTAGAATCATCGGATGTGGCGAGCATCATGGAAGATATTACCCATAATATCTGTAATGAAAAACCACCATGCCATGCACTTTCACTTGGACTAACGGAAGATATTGCTTATTTAAAGAAACAAACTCGTCTAACATTTGCCCGTGCAGGTATTATCGACCCCGTTTCTCTTGATGATTATCTAGCCTTAGATGGCTTTAAAGGTTTGCAAAAAGCGCTAGCGCTATCCACTCAGGACATTGTCACGTCTGTTGTAGAGTCGGGTCTTCGAGGACGTGGTGGTGCTGCGTTTCCTACCGGAATAAAATGGCAAACGGTAAGGGATGCGGTTGCTGAACAAAAATATATCGTTTGTAATGCAGATGAAGGCGACTCAGGTACTTTTGCCGACAAATTAGTGATGGAATGCGATCCGTTTATGCTTATCGAAGGCATAATTATTGCCGGATTAGCCGTTGGTGCCAACCAAGGCTATATCTATTTACGTTCAGAGTACCCTATTGCGGATGAAATTTTACAGCACGCTATTAAGATTGCTAATGAAGCCGGTTATTTGGGAAATGACATTTGTGGCAGTGGAAAAAGATTTCATTTAGAAGTGAGATTAGGCGCAGAAGCTTATATTTGTGGGGAAGAAACCGCCCTATTAGAATCGCTAGAAGGAAAAAGAGGTATGGTGCGCTTCAAACCGCCCCTACCTGCTATAGAAGGATTATTTGGTAAACCCACCATAGTTAACAATGTACTGTCGCTCGCGGCTATTCCTTTTATCATGAGCCAAGGCAGTCATGCATACCAGCAATACGGCACAAATCGTTCACGAGGCACTTTACCTTTTCAACTAGCCGGTAATGTTAAGCAAGGTGGATTAATTGAACTACCCTTTGGCTCGAGCTTAAAAGATCTTATTGATGATTTTTCAGGTGGAACCGAGAGTAACCGTCCGATAAAAGCGATTCAGGTGGGTGGTCCATTAGGGGCTTATTTACCGGTAAATAAACTAGATATCCCGCTTGATTATGAAGCATTTTCTAAGGCTTCTGCTGTACTCGGTCATGGCGGAATTGTGGTCTTTGATGACAGTGTCGATATGCTTGAACAAGCACGTTTTTCGATGGAGTTTTGCGTGGTTGAATCTTGTGGTAAATGTACCCCATGTAGAATTGGTTCAACGCGCGGCGTAGAAGTCATTGATAAAATAAAAAATAATGATCGACGCGTTGAGAATATGACGTTACTTAACGATCTTTGTGACACTATGATTGACGGCTCATTATGTGCAATGGGTAGCATGACGCCTATCCCTGTACGAAGTGCTTACAGTGATTTTCCTCAAGATTTTTATTTACCAACGCAGGAGAGTAATCATGATTAACTATTTTGATCCGGCAACAAACACTACCTTTAATAAGCCAATCGATTTTAATAAAGATTATGGCACGCCTGCGAGCACCTCAACAGAAACAGTCGCGATTGAAATTGACGGCGTAAAAATAACGGTTGCAGCCGGTACTTCAGTCATGCGTGCTGCAGCTATGGCTGATATTAATATTCCTAAACTGTGTGCGACAGATAACATTGAAGCGTTTGGCTCTTGTCGTTTATGTGCCGTACAAATTGAAGGTATGAGAGGCTATCCAACTTCTTGTACTACACCTGTTAAAGAAGGCATGGTGGTATCTACTGAAAATAAGGACATTGCAAAATTACGCCGTAATATCATGGAACTCTACATATCTGATCACCCACTTGACTGCTTAACTTGTTCAAGTAATGGTGATTGTGAATTACAAGATATGGCGGGAGCTGTCGGTTTACGTGAAGTACGTTATGGTTTTGATGGCGATAATCATCTTGATGCCAAGATTGATGACTCTAACCCTTATTTTACTTTCGAACCCAGTAAATGTATCACCTGCTCTCGTTGCGTTAGAGCCTGTGAAGAAGTCCAAGGCACCTTTGCTTTAACTATTGAAGGTCGAGGTTTTGCCTCTAAAGTCAGTGCGGGTACTAGCGAAAATGATTTTTCGTCCTCTGATTGCGTCTCTTGTGGTGCTTGCGTACAGGCTTGTCCCACGGCAACCCTGATGGAAAAGTCAGTCATTGAAAAAGGACAACCAGAACACAGTATTATCACCACTTGTGCATATTGTGGCGTTGGGTGTTCATTTAAAGCTGAAATGAAAGGCGAAGAAGTTATACGCATGGTGCCGTACAAAGGCGGTAAAGCTAACCAGGGCCACTCTTGTGTAAAAGGCCGTTTCGCTTTTGGTTATGCAACTCATAAAGATCGGGTGACTGAGCCGATGATACGTGACAGCATTGATCAGCCATGGAAAGTCGTTAGTTGGGATGAAGCTATAGCCTTTTCGGCGAATAAGATTAAAAAAATTCAGGCCGAATATGGCCGTGAAAGCGTTGGCGGCATTACTTCGTCTCGCTGCACCAATGAAGAAACCTATTTAGTACAAAAACTGATCCGCGCGGCTTTTGGTAATAATAACACCGACACCTGCGCTCGTGTTTGTCATTCCCCGACAGGTTATGGGCTAAAAGCGACAATTGGCGAATCAGCAGGCACACAAACTTTCGACTCGGTGATGAAATCTGATGTCGTTATGGTGATTGGCGCAAATCCGACAGATGCTCACCCTGTCTTTGCCTCACAGTTACGTAAACGATTGCGCCAAGGCGCAGAGTTAATTGTTGTCGACCCAAGAACCATTGATCTACTTAATACCGCTCACATCAGTGCAAATCAGCATCTAGCCTTAAAGCCTGGCACCAACGTTGCTATGATCAATGCGATAGCGCACGTCATTATTAGCGAAGGCTTGGAAGACAAAAATTTCATTACTCAGCGCACTGATGAATATAATGCATGGCGTGAATTTATTTTGGATGAGGTCAACTCACCCGAAGCTATGGCAAGTATTACCACGGTTAGTGCCGAGAAAATTCGCCTTGCCGCGCGTACGTTTGCTAAGGCAAAAAATGGTGCCATTTATTATGGCTTAGGTGTTACCGAGCACAGCCAAGGTTCAACCATGGTGATGGGTATAGCGAATTTAGCGTTAGCCACAGGTAATATAGGTCGTGATGGTGTGGGAATTAACCCTTTACGTGGGCAAAATAATGTTCAAGGCTCTTGCGACATGGGTTCATTTCCGCAGGAACTACCCGGTTATCAGCATGTTAGTGACGATGTATTACGCGCTAAATTCGAAAAAAGTTGGGGTGTAACCTTAGATAATGAACCAGGATTTCGTATTCCAAACATGTTTGATGCCGCTATTGAAGGCACGTTTAAAGCGATGTACGTGCAAGGAGAAGACATTTTACAATCCGATCCTAATACCCAACATGTACAAGCAGCATTGTCATCATTAGAATGTTTAATTGTGCAGGATATTTTTCTAAATGAAACAGCATTATACGCCCACGTATTTTTACCAGGCTCTTCATTTTTGGAAAAGGACGGTACCTTTACTAATGCGGAAAGACGCATAAATCGTGTGCGTAAAGTCATGAAGCCATTAGCTGAATTTGCCGATTGGGAGGTTACCCAAAAGCTGTCTAATGCCTTAGGTTACCCAATGAATTATCAACACCCTGCTGAGATAATGGATGAAATAGCCTCATTAGTGCCTACCTTCAGCAAGGTAAGTTATAAAAAACTCGATGAACAAGGCAGTATACAGTGGCCTTGTAACGAAGAGTTCCCTGATGGTTCACCTATCATGCACGTGGAAAGTTTTCCAATTGGTAAGGGGCGCTTTGCCATTACGCCGTATCTTGCTAGTCAAGATCGCGCTAGTAAACGTTTCCCGTTATTATTAACCACTGGGCGAATACTTAGTCAATATAATGTTGGAGCACAAACACGACGTACCGCCAATCAAACAATGCACAAAGAAGATCTACTTGAAATACATCCTAATGATGCCGAAGAAAGAGGCATTAATGATGGTGACTGGCTAGGCATTAGCAGTCGCGCTGGTGATACAGTATTAAAAGCTAAAGTCAGTGAACGTATGCAAAGTGGCGTGGTATTTACTACCTTTCATCACCCGATAAGTGGTGCTAACGTTATTACCACCGACAACTCTGATTGGGCAACTAACTGTCCTGAATATAAAGTAACGGCAGTACAGGTTGAAAAAGTGACTTCACCATCCGCTTGGCAGACGCGTTATAAAAAGTTTAGTGCTGAACAAAAAGCACATTTTAAACGTAGCCCTAAAAAACAGAAAACTACCATAGGAAGTTAGCTTTGACGCTGGAAGACAAAGAACAATTGCCACCAAGCCATGTAACACTGCCTGTTCACTATTGGGAACAAGGTAGTGAACAAGCACAAAGCAAGCTTGACTGTATCGCTGAGGAAGTGCCTATTGCCATGGTTTATAATGGTATTTCACACGCGGTAATGATGGCCTCTCCGGCAAACTTACATGAGTTTGCCTTAGGGTTTAGTTTGTCTGAAGGTATTATAAATAACGCTGCCGAAATGTATCATGTTGAGCTTGTTAGCAGTGAAAAAGGTATAGAAATACATATTGAGATTAGCTCTGAGCGTATGATGTATTTAAAGTCCCACCGACGTAATCTTACGGGCCGCACAGGCTGTGGTTTATGTGGAAGTGAGTCATTGGCTACAGCCATACGGCCAATAAAGAGTGTGACGCCACAAGCGTTGCCCTCTTCCCAAGTCATTCAACATGCACTGTCGCAGCTAAGTGAACATCAAAAATTACAATCTTTAACGGGTGCAGTTCATGGCGCGGCATGGTGCGATAGCACTGGCAAGATCATCCTCTTGTGTGAGGATGTTGGGCGACATAATGCTTTAGACAAATTAATTGGCACCTTAGCGCTACGTAAAATGGACACTAAGTACGGCTTTGTTCTGATTTCAAGCAGGGCAAGTTATGAAATGGTTCAAAAAGTAACGAGTGTCAATATAGCCACATTAGTGGCGGTTTCGGCACCAACGGCGTTAGCAATAACCCTAGCAAAGAAAGCTGATCTTAATTTAATTGGCTTTGCTCGCCATGGTCGCCATACTTTTTATACTAATATTACACAAATTTAAAACATCAAATAGGAACAATATAACCATGAGTAGTTCGCAAATTAAAACCCTGGTTAGCATGCTCAACCAAATTGCCGATAACAATAATTACAAAAAAACCGATGAAGAAACGGCAAAAGTTGTTGCCGAACACGTAAAGAAATTTTGGGCACGATCTATGAAAGAAAATATATTACAGTATGCAAATAGTGATGGTTCAGCGTTATCTCCTACCATAAAACTAGCCTTAGCCCTGATATAAAAATTAGACCACTATGCATATTATGGCTCAATGATAATGCGATTAGGGTATTAGTGACCCTAAATGGATATCACAGTGTTGCCTTCGCTGTAGTTTAAGTATTTGGGTAAGTTATATTAGGTATTATAAATTTGAATCTTAATACCCTATATTGCATTGAATGATGGTTTAGTGACAAGTTCAGTAAAATCAGTTAGCGTTGTATCATCGGCGATAAATTGATCTATTAGTCGTTCTAAATCCGGATAAAATACCGACCAATTCGTTTTAACTACTGCTATCGCTTCTACAGGTAGTTCGTTGCCATGAGCATTGGCGATTACCAATAAAGCTTGTTCTAAATTCATATAAATTCCGCGTAATATAATCAATGATGAGTGGTAATTACCAGTTGGTATATAATAAACACTTCCTATTGCCGTTGCCATGGAAAGCAGCATATTCAAGCTGTTTTTCATGATTTATATAGAGCTGACTGATAATATTATTGAATCCCCCATTAAAAACCTTTCGTGCAAGCTTAATATAATATCTTTAAAAGCAGTGTATAGTTAAAAACTTAATCAATATTGTGTACCTATTAACGGAACTCAAAAAAGGTCAATGTATGCTCAAAACCATCGCACTCTTTATTTTTACAACTATTACTGCCACCCTGCTTGTTTGTATTGTTTCTACACAAATAGTATTAGCAGACGTGCAATCATTTGGACTTAACATAACCACCGAAGTTCGTTTAGACGCCACGATTAAAGACTTAATCGGGCTAGGTCCTGTGTTGTATTTATTAACAGCGCCAGGATTTTTACTGGGTTTTATTGTTGCTAAATACGCGCATAAATTTATGGGTGGCAACAGAATGGCTTGGTATATTGCCGCTGGGTGTACTACTTTCCCTCTGACCATGTATCTTATTCAGTATAATATGGACTTAACAATAATAGCTGCAGTGCGAACGCCGATGGGATTATTTTTAGCCACGGTGTGTTGTATGCTATCTGCATGGCTTTTCGCCTTTTTAACATCACGCACGAACATTCAAAGTAATAATATTCATAGTAATAACAAACAAAACATTAACTCAGGTAATCACAATGAAAAGTAATCATCACTTATTTAAAAAGCTTAGCATTAGTTTATGTTTACTCATTGCTAGCACTTTCACTTATGCTGAAACACAAACTAAAGAATATAAAGTATCAACCGTTGTTGAAAATTTGAAATTTCCTTGGTCTATCGCTTTTTTACCTAATAATGATATGTTGGTTACCGAGCGTGGCGGCAGTTTAAGAGTGGTAAGAAATGGTAAATTGCTTGAACAAGAAATTTCTGGGTTGCCTGATATTTATGTTGCAGGCCCCGCAGGACTATTTGATGTTGTTTTAGATCCTAACTTTGCCACAAACCAAAAACTTTATATATCTTACAGCGGCGGCACAGCAAGCAATAACTTTGTTGAAGTGATCAGCGCGACATTACAAGGCATGTCATTACAACAGACTAAAGTGATATTTACCGGCTCGAGTAGAAATACTCCGCATCATCATGGCGCAAGAATGACTTTCTTACCTGATGGTACCCTTTTGATAACTGCAGGTGATGGTTTTAATTTCCGCGACCAAGCACAATCGCTTGAAAGCATGTTAGGGAAAGTACTGAGAATAAACACTGACGGCAGTATTCCACAAGATAACCCTTTTATCGGCCAAAAGAATGTAAGACCTGAAATATACACTTTTGGCCATCGTAATCCACAAGCCATATTAGTCAGTAAAAATAAAAAGGTTTGGTTGCATGAACATGGCCCTAAAGGTGGTGACGAATTAAATTTAGTTAAACCGGGCGTTAATTATGGCTGGCCAGCCATTACGCATGGCGTAGATTATTCAGGCGCTATAATCTCGCCTTTCAAAGAAGCAAAAGGCATGGAGCAACCCGTTACATATTGGGTTCCATCTATCGCACCCGCGGGCATGACAGAGTATCAAGGTAACATTTTCCCCCAATGGCAAGGTGATTTATTTATCGCCGCCCTCGCAGGGAAAAGTGTAAGACGATTAAGTTTAGAAGACGATAAAGTCGTTGAACAAGAAACAATGTTGGCTGATCGCAAACAAAGGATCCGTGATATTAGAACCGGTCCAGACGGCTATATTTATATTTTGACTGACAGTGCTCAAGGCGAATTATTAAAGTTATCACCAAATTAGTAATCAGTTGAACTAATCAATGTATTTATGTTTTATTTTGATTACAGCTACAAACTATCTTACTAAAAATTAAATACCCAAAAAATCAAAAAGGCGCTAACCATTCGATTAGCGCCTTCTCTTAATGTGGCGGTGAGATAGAGATTTGAACTCTACTCGAAGGATTAGCGCTAAAATTCCACTTTATAAACCCAAAAAAGCAAAAAGGCGCTAATCTTTCGATTAGCGCCTTTTCTTAATGTGGCGGTGAGATAGAGATTTGAACTCTACTCGAAGGATTAGCGCTACAAAGCCTTTTTATAAAACTAAACAGTGAGATAGCAAAAAACCCGTTAACTCTTTCGAATTAACGGGCTTCTCTATAATGTGGCGGTGAGATAGAGATTTGAACTCTAGAAGGGCTACAAACCCTTGCCGGTTTTCAAGACCGAAACCTACATGTTTAAATTCAATGAGTTAGTGATTTTATTCCGAATAACAAGCGGCTTTTCAGGCCAATATAACCGTAATAAGCTTGATTAATATTCGGAAAAGATTTTAATCATTTTTTTTTACTTGTTAATTAACAGAAATCAAATACATACTAATGAATATTTCTTATTTTCTATAGATTAAAAGTTCTTTGCTCAATATAAATAATTAAATTTCAACATTATCTAGCTATATACATAGAATTGAACACTTTATGTTTTCATTTATACCTATCAAGGCAATTAAGTTCTTTAAATGAAAGTACAAGACGCTCAGCCATCGATTGCTCTACTTTTCGTAACCAAACTCGTGGGTCGTAATATTTCTTGTTTGGGCTATCTTCACCTAAAGGGTTACCAATTTGGCTTTGAAGGAATGCTTTATTTTCTTGATAATAAGTAGCAACACCCTGCCAACTTGCCCACTGAGTATCGGTATCTATATTCATTTTTATCACGCCATAGCCAATAGCTTCGGTAATTTCAGCTGGTGCAGAGCCAGAGCCACCATGAAAAACAAAGTTCAAAGCGTTATGACCTAACCCATATTTTTTTGAAACAAAAGCTTGTGAATTTTTTAATATTTTAGGCGTTAATTGCACATTACCTGGTTTATAAACGCCATGAACATTGCCAAATGAAGCTGCAATGGTGAATGAATCACTCACTCGACTTAATTGCTCGTAAGCATAAGCGACATCTTCGGGCTGGGTATAAAGTAATGAGGCATCAAGGTGGCTATTATCAACCCCATCCTCTTCGCCACCAGTACATCCTAGTTCAATCTCTAAGGTCATACCTATTGCAGCCATACGTTTGAGGTAACCCGCACATATTCCAATATTTTCTTCTAGTGTCTCTTCTGACAAATCAATCATGTGTGAGCTAAATAATGGCTCACCTGTCAGTTTAAAAGACGCTTCGCTGTGGGCAAGTAAGCCATCAATCCAAGGTAATAATTTTTTTGAGGCATGATCAGTATTAATTATCACGGGAATACCATAAATTTTTGCGACATCTTTAATGTACTTAGCGGCTATAACACCGCCTTCTATAGCAGCATCCATTGGTGATAACTTATGTCCTTTACCAATAAAAAATTCAGCACCAGAGTATGACAATTGAATAATAATCGGTGAGTTTATTTCGCTTGCTGCTTCTAGTGCGGCATTAACTGAGTTAGTACCGATAACATTAACAGCGGGATAGGCGAACTGATTAATTTTGGCATAATCAAAAAGTACACTAAGATCTTCACCAAAGACGAAGCCACTATTAACTTGTTCAGATAAACCTTTCATTTTAATTAATTCCTTAGGATTCTAGATATAAAGATGCTTTGGCGTTAAGACTTGATGCTAGACAATCGGGCCTAGTAATCCAAGTTCCACTAACCTTAAAAACACTTGGTCAAATTAAATATTCTATTATTTTTAAATAAATTAATGAGCTGATGCAATTTGAATTTATTACTGATCCACTCTTTATTACAACTCCAATTTTTATTTAGCAAAAGACAAAGCACCTGTAAGGCTTGTTTTCTTGCTTGAAGTACCTTTAAGCCAAAACCTTATTATTTCGACTCTAGTTGAGTTTACTCATCGTTTTTCTTGTATTTATTTATGATTAATTAACACCCAGCTTCTGGTTATTAAAATATCATTTCATCCATCATATTTACAAAGGTACCATATTGATATAGGTTATACAATTGCAAAGGTATGATGTTTGTCGCTTGTGCAAAAAATGCTTCATCACTATAAAAAAGTACAAAATAGATGCTTAGTGGTGAGGTTAATTCTTGGGGTTATGAATCACTAGTTGTTTGGTGATTAATCGCATATAAAATTTAGGATAATAAAAATGAAATTAAATTTAACGTGTAAAAATATAATAAAGTTAACCTGTTTGATGGTTGGCTTAATTTCAAGTAGCTTCACGAATGCTACGTTAATAACAGCAGAGATAACAAATAGCACCCTGCCAAATTATTATGAATTGCAATACAGTATCGTCAATGATGGTCCTACTGAACCCATTGATGGTATTACTTTTTATTTTGACTATGGGCTATTTCAAAATATTTCTTTAGTAAATAGTCCTTTAAATTGGGATTTCTTTTCTGCAGATCCCGAGCTTATTTTTGGTGTCGCTGAGTCTGGAATACTAGACGGTCTTGCTCTTTATGATCCTTTAACAATAGGCCAAGAATTAAACTCTTTAATTATATCTTTTGAATGGCTTGGTTCTAACGATTTACTCTCATATGTACAATTGTTTGAAATATACAATGCTGATACTTTTGACTTAATTAGTGATGGAACTGTTGCCCTATCAGCAAAGCAAGTGCCTGAACCTTCAACGCTTGTTATTTTTGTTTTAGCATTAATGCTATTAATGTCTAGTGCTTTAACACGTCGACAAGGAGAGTAAAATGCTAGCTAAAAATAAAGTAGTTTTTTCATTTTATACTTTTATCGGACTGTTATTTTCAAACAGTGTTTGTGCAGAGTTAGGCTTTGTAAACTATGAACTGGTTAAAAAAGAAAGGTCCGGGAGAAGCGATTATAATTATACCTTCAAGGGCACAATAACTAATACTGGTACTAACTTGCAAAATGTTACTGCGCAACTAGAGTCAAGCTCTCAGCATATTGTAGTAAACGAGGGTGATTTGATTTTTGGTGATATAGGCGCCGATGAATCTTCAGTAAGTAACGACACTTTTACCGTTAAAATAAACCGTAGACATAGCTTTGACGAAAGTGCTTTGACATGGACATTTTCAGCAGATGAAGCCTCTACACCAATTATTGGCGACGTTTTATTATCTACTAATTACCAAACTATCTCTTCATGTACACCTGTTGAGTTAAAAGCGATGTGGAGCGAAGGTGATTTCCCTGCAGGTTTTGATATTACATTTAGCGGTGCAGACATCACGGTAGAAAATGAAACGTTAAATGCCCTTACAAGCGAAACAGCGTTAATCAAATTTAACCAAGGAACGCTAGGTGCATCAACGGTAACGGCTACTTATACCGATGCTAATGCTGTGAATCATGAAGCAACAATAAATTTTACTGTCGAAAATAATGCTGCATGTTATAACATTGAAAATTCAACTTATTCATTAGATACCGATTTTGAAAGCGACTCAGTAGATCCACTCATTAGAGCCATGAATACTAATTTCGGAACTGTTGATATTACAAGCGACGCTATTATTGGAAAAGCAATAGAATGGACTAAAGGTTCTAACGTTGGTGGCAGCAACAACAATAATGGTTTTCAATATTGGAACAGTAATAACAACGCCGATTGGAATGCTGAAGGTGTGTTTGATCAATTAAGTGCTGCGGTTAATGTTGGCGAACAATTTAAAGTAGCCGCTTGGGTTAAAGTAACACACCCTAATCCTATCGATACTAAAATTGTCCATACTATTTACCCTGAAAAATCATTAGCCGCCGGTGGTATTACTCCACGACGCAATGAAGGCGTTTTATTCTCAACCGAGATTAGCGTTGAGGATCACGGCAAGTGGGTTTACAAAGAGTTTGTTGTGGACGGTACCAATGGAAAACAATTTACAATTCCACAAACTTGGACTGTTTTTGGTTCAAACCCTGCAGCACCAACGCATATGGTTGCGGATTTTAGATGGGTACAAGTAACGCCGGGAGCTACATTGGCAATTGATGAATACTCAATTGTTATAACAGGCGCATCTCAATCAACAGTAATACCTGATCCAATTCCTGACCCGACACCTGACCCAGAGCCGGACCCTACACCTGATCCTACTCCTGATCCGACACCTGACCCAGACCCTACTCCTGAACCTACACCGGATCCTGAGCCAACGCCTGAACCTTCGGCAAACTTATTACTAGCGGCTAATATCGCACCAAGCTCTCATTGGGAAAACACGACATTAAATAATTTACTTAATAGCGATAACACTCAAGAGGCAACTGCAACTTTGGTTGGTGCAGCTAATAGCAATGTCTACATTATTTTTGATATTGAAGAAAGTGCTGGGCTAGAATTTAGCTTTACTCAAAGTGACTCACCAGATTCACAAGTAACTAGCTGGGAAGTGGCACATAAAAACGCTAGTGGCTGGGTAGTTCTTAAAAGTTGGGGCGATGCAAACCCTGGTGTAAATACTTTTACCGCTAATGCTAATGTGTCAGCAACTAAAATTCGCTTTAGATTTAGAACAACAGATGGTGCTAATTTAGCTATCGCAAAACTCTCTGTGGTAAGTTATGGCTCAGTAACAACACCAGATCCAACCCCAACACCTGATCCAGGAGTTGACCCACTACTTGATACAGACTTAGATGGCTATACCGGTTATACCGATGAATTTGGTGTGACTACAGTTAATGTTGGTTTTTTTGAAAACAAAGTATTTGATGATACGCCTAACGAGTTGATTGCAGCCAATGAGTTTGTTGATACAGTCAATGACACGGCGCGTTTAAAAACAGCGTTGAACCAGGCAAAAAATGAAACTGATGGCGGTGTGGTGAGATTACTCGCTAATAGCAATGGTCAAAATCGTTTTAGTTTATCTCATATTGCCGTTCCTTCTAATGTGAGAATTGAAGTTGAGCCCGGTGTTGTTTTAGAAATGCGTGGGATTAAAGAAGATCTTTACCCTACTAGCCCAAATGATGCTAGAAATAAAAACAAACCTAATCGTCAATTTTTATTCTCATTTGGTCGCAGTAATGGCCCAAGTAATTTATTAGCAAATCGTATTGAGAATGTTGAAGTAAGATCAACCGTAGCTGGTGAGAAGTTTACTATAGATGCTACAACCAATATGCCGCATGATTATGGGTATATGGTTGGCGGAAATGGTAACGGTGTAGTTAATTTAACCCGAGCAATTCCTGTTGGCTTATTTTATGTTAAAAATTTCGCCATCTCAGATATTAATATTGCAGACAATCATACCGAATCTGTTGCTGTGCAAATGTTTGCCGACGCTGATTATAAAGATGGCTCTTATACTTATCGCTTCGGTTCTTCGCCACTTTATTTAAAAGAGCGTTATGTTCAAAATCCTGAAGGAAGTACAAGCCTCAATAGACCTATGAACCAAGTTAACATTCCATTAGCTACTAATAGTAATGGTGATTTTATTAACGATTCTGGCGAAATTATTCCTGATATGTTTGCTATTCAACGTAACCCTACTTATGGCCGTACACCGGTTAAGGGCTCAATTAAAAACATTAAAGCTATCCATGCTCATACCGGTTACGGTGTAGTTCAAGTTTACGGTGGTGACTGGATTGAAATTGACAACATTGAAGCCTTTAATGGCATTGGCGTTCGTCTTGAAGCCGGTAATGGTACGGATAATGACAACTTTAACCGTTCAGGACCTTATTTCTCGTCAATGAATAAAATTAACATTTCAAACGTAAAAGTGACCAACGGTTTTACCGGTGTTTGGCTAAAACCGCACGCTAAAATAATGAAAGACATAACCGTTGAAAACATTGAAGCTATTGATAGTGGTACTGCCTTACTTGTTGGTAAAGGCTCATTTAATTGCAAAACAAGCTGTCGTGACTTAACCCGTGGTCGCATTAACAACTTAGTGATTAAAGGTGACATTTCATTAAGACAAACTGTTTTTGATGCACCTGTTGCAGAAGTAGGTAATAACATTACTTATTTGATTACTGATGCTAACAGAGAGTATTTAGCTAATTTATATGGCAAAACACCAAGTCAATTAACCAGAAACGACTTGCAAGCGAAGAAGGTCGTTGGTGTACAAACACCTGAGCAACTAGCTGCACTTACGCCTGATAGCTTTGACAATCCATCAGGCACTCGTTGGTATAAAATATTCCCAACAGCGCCAATTTTAGCCTTGTCGATGATGTCTGAAGTTGAGGTTGGTGACGAGTCTGCAAAAGTTGGTTTTTACCCTGCTGACTTTTCTAAAGCGAATATAATGTCTATTGGCTTACCCGAAGATACCTTAATTTTGTATCGTGGTGATATGCGTGAACCGAACGGAAATACTGCCACAAGCTTTATTAATAAATAGAATGAATAGCTTATGTGTTATCTACACATAAGCTATTGTGCAAAAAAGGGTAAAGCTTGCGCTTTACCCTTTTTTTATTTTGAACAAATGGACTAATACCTATAAATTATTATCTGCAAAACAATACCTGCAAATCAATACCTTCATAAAAGTACCTTCAACCCAAAACCTGCACAAAGTGACTAATGACCGATTAATTGATTTAGCTCGTTACCATTCGCTATTATTCTGCTATAAATATATGAATAAATATAAGTAAATAAGACCAATATTATAAACATTCGAACTGATAAATAATTTTACGTTTATATTCATCATTTGCTAATAAGATACTGCTCGGGAAATGGTCTATATTTACGGCATTAGAATAATGTTGAGCCTCTAAACAAAGGCCTTGATAGGCTGTAAACTCACCCGATAATGCTACACCAGTATAAAGTTGCATCGCTGGTTGATTAGTAAATAACGACATTTTTACACCCGTGTTTTTCGACACTAAAGTAGCTTTGACTGTGCTAATGTCAGCTTCATCTAAAACGTAGCAATGATCGTAACAGGCCATTTTTTGTAAATTAATATCAGTTGTATTGGCATGTCTTTCACCTATATTAAACGGCTCTGTAAAGTCAAAGTCTGAATTTGTCACCGATATTATTTTACCGCTTGGCAGACCGTTATCTTTTCTTTGTAGCATGTTCGACGCTGAAATCTGTACATCTAGCATCTCAGCGCTGTCATTACCTAAATTGAAATAGGCATGATTTGTAATACTTACAGGAGTTGGAGCATCGGTTTTACCAAAATAATCGATTTCTAGTTGGTTCTGTTCGGTTAAATGGTATTTAACGGTTAAGTTTAGCTGGCCAGGGAAACCTTGGTCGCCGTTTTCAGATATAAGCGTTAATGTCACTGTTGATTTATTTGAAGATTCAATCTGCCAAAATCGACTAGCAAAACTAACTTCACCACCATGTAAACAATGTTTGTTTTCATTTTGGTTTAGAGAAAAATTGATACCGTTTAAATCAAAACTCCCCCCTTCAATTCTATTACACACTCTGCCACATGTGGCACCCAAATAGAAAGCATCGGTTAGATAATCTTCAACATTCGCATAGCCAACCGTCATCTCGGTGGCTATCCCATTAACAGGAAGTACAATCGATTTAATGCGAGCGCCAAAATTGAGTATTTCGACTAACATACCTTGGTTATTTTCTAATAAAACTGTCTGTATATTTGTCATTCAGTATCATAATCCTTGAGTTATTTTAAGCTGTCAGTACTAAAGTGTTATATGTGGTATGCAGGTGAAGTTTAAAACGGTTTTTATAAATGAATGTCACTTCAAAGACCTCATTAACTTGTAAATTTCAGCTTATCAGGAGTTTTTCATCATACGCCGTTAAATGAGGAAAAACTTGAAATAACTCTTCATGTGAAAATTTCCATTGCTGAACAAGTACATTGGCTATCCAGCTAAAGCTATTAGTTGTTGGCATTAAATCACGTTGTTCAAATAATTGATTATCCGCTAAACCAGGCCATTGACCCAATACCCTACCGCCATTAAGTGCGCCTCCGGCAAGAAACATTGCACTGCCCGTACCATGATCGGTACCACCTGTACCATTTTCTTTAGCAGTTCGACCAAATTCAGTTCCAATGATCACAACAGTGTTCTTCCATTCTGCCCCTAAGCCTGCTTTTAGCTCAGCCAAACCGGTATCTAATTCAGTTAATTTTTTACTTAAGCGATTAGCCTGATTATTATGCGTATCCCAACCACCAAGTTCTAACATGGCGCAATCAGCGCCTTTCTCAGCGGTTAGTAGCTTAGCGCATGCTTTGCTTAACGCAGCAAAAATGCCCCGTTGCTGTTTATTTTTATTGCTCTGATTTCCGATAACGCCTTTTACTTCTAATGCGCTTTCTAAGTTAGTTCTTAATAATTCATCATCTTGATACAGCGCAAGTAACGACTGATAAATATCATTGTCTGCACTTTTTAATGTTGATGGATACCAGGTATTTACATTTTCACTACTGCGCAAACTTATAGGTGTTGAACGTGCAACGGCCAATGCACGTTTGTTTTTAACATCAATCGCTCTTGCAAGCCAACCGGAGTCATAATCTATTTTACCATTGCCGCTTTCTAGAAAGTCTTGGCCGTCAAAATGGGAGCGACGACTATAACCCGATGATACCGCGACAACAGGCAGTAATTGTTTTTCTTGATACCACTGATGCAAATTAACCAACGAAGGATGTAGTGCAAAGCTATGGTTTAGGGGTAAAACCGGTGTTTTAAAACTAGTGGATAAATTAGGCCGTAACACTTGATATTGTGTTTCAAAAGTCGGCACAACCGTATGTAGCGAATCAAGCGCTCCTCTTAACAATACCCAAATTATTTTAGGGTTGTTGCCTTTATCGGTAGTTTTATCGGGAACACTATTGATAACACTCGTATTTGTTGTCGTCAATCCCGGAAAAGACAATACGGCTAGGCTTGCACTTGCTATTTTAATAAATTTTCGCCGAGATAAATCCGCTGTTCTCTCAACGTAGGTGTTATTTTCAATTGAGAGTTTATCTAATGAGGGTATGCTTGCTAAAGTTGGTTGAAATTTTTTCATCATTACCTCCGCTGAAACTCTGGGCTCATTAACAATAAGGTTAAAGCTTGTTGACGACTTTCTGCTCTAATAACCGATTTATAGGTATGCGTTGTCGGTGGTAACGCTAGCGCTATATGCATTATTTCTTCTGCATTAATTTTGCTACGAAAAGAAGACAGTTTTACAGACCAATCTATCCGAGCCATTAAAGCGCTTGCCCCTAACCAGTCATTCTCACTATCGCTGTAGCCAGCAGGAGAACCGGCATTAAAGGGTTTTTGGCCTAACGTTGCCATACTATCGAGTAACATTTTATCCTTTGGAGGAATTGTACCTAAGGCTCTAAAAGCTGAAATAACAAACTCTCTTGGTGTTTTGAATTTTTGCGGAGTATCAAGCCACGCTTCATCTGAATTAAATAAACTCACCATGACTTGTTTAATATTACCACCACTGTGTTTCCAAGTATTTTCCATAATATTAAGTAATTTTTTTGATGGTGTTTCACTGACAAAGTGATGGGCAAGTTTATAACAAACATGTTTTGCCGTTGCAGGGTTTACTGCAATATCGCGTAACATTTGTTCTCCTTGAGCAATACCGCCTGAAGGATAAGAAATTCCTAACAATTTTCGAATGCCTGGTTCATGACCATTAGACCTAAAAGTAAACCCTACACTGCGCTCTTTACTGGGGTTGAATACACTCCAACCGCTGATACCTTTAGCAAGTTCAATAACGTCAAATTGGGTATAGCTACTTTTAACGCCTAAGGTATGTAATTCTAGAATTTCACGGGCAAGATTCTCGTTTAGCCCCTTATTTCTTTTCTTAGATATTGTCGAATTTGGACCGAAAGACCGCTCATTATTCAGGTAAATAAGCATAGCGGGATGCTGCTCAACCGCTAATAATAAATCTTCAAACTTACCCAGTAAATTAGGTGCAATGGCTTCTCTTTCTAACGTGGAAGACAAGCCACTCATTAAGCGTGAGTTACCCGTAACACTAAAATGATTGGAGAAAAAATCAAGCAAACGCCAACTCACACTATTAGACGATGTTATCGCCTTATTTATAGTGTCTGCAGACATAAGGCGCATATTTGTTCGCGCCATATTGTTAAGCATTGAATTGCTTTTTTGATTTGCATTATTTTGTTTTTTGAGATGCTTTTTTTCTTTTATATATTTTTCATGATCTAAGAAAATATCATTTGAATGGGGTAAGCGATTATCAAAAGCAATGGGTTGTAATTGTTCGATAATCCATTGTTTTGGATTTTTTACAGCTTGATTTAACTCGCCTTCCTTTGCGCCATAACCAAACCGGTTAAGCGCAATAAAAGCGTTGTTTGTTTTGACTGATGAAGTAACAGTATCAAACATATATATCCCAGTGCTAAATTGTAAAATAAATCTAATAATCGATTAAAAGCCATTTATTCAATAGCTTCCAGCGAATTTACACATATTTACATATACACATATACACATATACACATAGATTGACTGAGCTACCTCATCCTTGCTTAGCTAAACATTTATTTCTATTTTTGATTAATAAGATATTAAAAATTATCTAGATTGTGTACGCTATTGAGTTTAATACTATCTGTCTTATATTGCTCACCAGTAGGCCATTGCACTTCAACACTCTCAATTTTCTGACAATCGCCTAAACCAAAATGCATCATAGTATCTCTACTTTGAGAGTAAGGTGCACTTGACGAGCCTACCCTTCTTATTTGTGATGTTTGACAAGCAGAAACCTTTACCAATGCACCAATGGGCGAAGCATGCTTTGGCGATATTGGAACATTTACCGTAATAAAATTATTTTGGGCGGTATTATTGGAATTTGAGCTGTTTTTAAATAAGTGCCATTTACCGCGCTCATTAGCAAAAACTAAATCCAGTTTTCCATCTTGATTGTAGTCAAGAGTTTCAGCCCCTAAACCGACGCCGCCAAGCTCTGATGAAATAACATTATGTGATAAGGTTTTTTCAAATTTACCCTCACCTTTATTTAACCAAAGTGTTTGTAAGTTCTGTGTCGAAGGATCGCCTCTTTCAACAATGAATAAGTCTTGAAAGCCATTATTATCGTAATCTCCAACGGCAGCTGCATTACTGTGTGTTAATTCGTCAAGCCCGACTTTACGCGTAACATCAACAAACTTGCCATTAATATTTTCAAGCAAGATATTTTTCAGTCCTTTTTCATGCTCAGAGACTGGGTAGCTTTTTACACCATGAATAACCCCTGTTGTCGGAGACCAAGTGTTACCTGCTATACGCCAAGTGTCGTTACCTATATAGCCAATATACAACCCTTTTTTATCGAGTTTATCAGGCCAGCCTAAGGCATTGCTGTTAACGAAACGAATATTTTGACCTTGATGATATTCACCCGGATGCTCATATTTATAAGCACTCTCACCAATATAAATATCTTGCATTGGCCATGTAGATTGATAGTTCTCTAACTCAAGAATGTCACCCAAAACTAAATCGTTAAACTTAAATGGGCCTCGTTTGGTAAAAAATGCCAAGGTATTACTTTGGCTATCGTGGAAAGTTTCACCAATATTTAATTCTGTTCCTGTGGTTAGAAATAAATCGAAATCACCGTCATTATCATAATCAATTTCTGAAATACTCGTAACATCAAGTATATTCTTCTCTAACCATTTATCAGTAACATCAACAAAAGTTAAGTCACCATTGCCTTGGTTTAAGGTAATACGTCCGTCGCCGTACAATACAAAGTCACTAATATTGTCTTGGTTAAAATCTGTTATTAATATTTTTTGTCCGTCTTTCATGGTTTTAGGTAAATAAGAAGAAAGCACTAGCTGACCTTTACCATCATTTTTGTATGAATAGCTAGGCACTTCTTTTTCATTTTTATTACCAGGAAAGCCAAATAACAGTAAGTCTACATCACCATCATTATCGCCATCATAGAATTTTGATGTTCTGCCTCGCATAAACTTTAAAGGTACTGCAAACTCTGCACCTTCACTAATTTGTCTTTTATTATTGATATGATAAAGCTTGGCATTTCTTGCATTATCACCCGAGCCACCACCTCGAGAAATTAAAATATCGGTTACACCATCTTGATTAAAGTCGCTAACCGCAATGCCATGAGTATCTCCAACAACAAGGTCTATACCTTTGCCATATGAGCCTTTATTATTCCAGTATAGTTTTATAGAAAAGCCGTGATCGGTGAGTATCAAGTCTTGATAACCGTCGTTATCTATATCGGCAATAACCGCATTGCCCCACTTTCTACGGTTGGCATCTTCAAGTTTAATATCCGCTGTAGCTTCAACAAAAAAAGGAGTTTCAGCTGCTGCTGTTAAATCGAGTGTTTGCGCGCATGAAGTTGTTATAAAACCAGTCGCGAGTAATATAACTCCCGAAATACTTTTCTTAGCGTAAAGCATGTGAAAACCTTTTAAATGTGATCTAATATATTCAGCGGCATTACTTGGTCAATAATTCGATTTTAAAGTCGTTATTTAAACTTGCACTGCCACCACTTAAACATCATACTAATGCATACTTATAATGAATAAAAGTATTTTTAATTTATTCTACTGTTTAAGCTCTTGAAATAACTAAATAGCGATTAATAACATGACTTTGAATTTAGAAAAAAAACATAACATAAAATGTGGTTTGGCTGAGGGTTGTATTTGGTCAGCAATGGATAACGCTTTTTATTGGGTCGACATCGTAAAATCTCATCTTTATAAATACTCACTGACAGATGATTCATTGCAGTGTTATGACACACCACAACAACCAGCAAATATAATGCTGACGCAATTTTCTGATCTACTGTTAGTGTCTCTGTTTGATGGTTTATACTTATTTGATGTAAAAAAACAAAGCTGGGAGTTGTGGCTTGACGTTGAACCTAACAAAAATTTACGCATTAATGATGGCTGTGTCGATATCAACGGCAATATTTGGTTAGGCACCATGTTAATGAGCCCAGATGCTAACGGTAAAGAGTTAGAAATGGGTAAATTTGGCCGCTTATTCAAAATAACACCTAACAAAGCAATTTCAATTGAAAAAGAAGCTATCGCTATTTTCAATTTAGCCACATTTTCTCTCGATAATAAGACATTTTACTACGCTGACTCTTTTACTAATGAAATATTTGCCTGTGACTTTGATATCCAGATGTCATCAATAGCTAACCAACGAGTATTTAGTAAATTAGCCGATAAATATGGTCACCCTGATGGTGGAACTACTGACAGTGAAGGTTTTATTTGGAGCGCCCGTTGGGACGGCAATGGTATTGCACGTATTTCACCTGATGGTGTGTTATCTCAATTCTTTCAATTAAATGCCTCGCAAGTCACTAACATATGCTTTGGCGGAAAAGATTTAAAAACCATGCTAGTAACCACGGCTTCATTAACACCAGAACATGAAGAAGATGGTGGCAGTGTGCAATTGTTTAGCTGCGAAGTGGCTGGAATATTACCTAACAAAGTTACCTTGACTTAACACTTAGCTCAATTAAGTAAAATTTATGTACGAAATCAATAGAAAGAGTAAAAACACTTTACTACAGGTAGGCGATGAAAAGACCCCTGTTATCATTATTGACGACTTTTTAGTTACTACATCACAAGCAATTAAAGAGGCGGTACATTCGAAATACTTAGCAGGTAAAGCGCATAATAATTATTACCCTGGCGTATGTTCACCGGTAGGTTCAGATTACGGGATGGCAGTGCTTAATGCGATAGCTCCTATTTTTTATCAAGCACTTAAAGTACCTCGTGAGCTTACCTTATACCCAAAAGATGGACGATATTCATTGCTGGCTCAAGAAGAAAAAGATCTTGAACTACTGCAATGTATTCCTCACTTTGATAATAACCTAAAGTACAGCTTTGCGGTGATGCATTACTTAAATGCTGGGGATTTTGGTGGTACAGCAATTTACCGGCATAAACCTACGGGATATGAAAACATTACTGAACAGAGAAAACCGCATTATCTCGCTCAAGCACAAGCTTTTATTAATACTAATGGTAATCCACAACAAAAATATTTTACTGACAGTACTTCACACTATGAATTAATAGAAGTGATTGAATATAAAGCTAATAGATTAGTTATTTACCCTTCGACCTTGCTACATTCTGCTTATATTAAGCAGCCATTAAACGATGTAAATAACGATCCTAAAACAGGCAGATTAACCGCGAATATTTTTATTGAGTTTAATTAATAAAAATATTCGCTATGAATATCTAACCGAGTCTATTCTCTCCAATATTTTCTTTTTGATTTATGGTGACGGGCCAACCAGGAAACTGGTTATGCTCATTACCATCAGATACATCTACCAAGTAACGAAATGCCTGCATAGTATAGGTTAACTTTTGTGTGTCAAAGGTAATAAAACCGAAACCACTGCCTTTTTCGTGCGCCTTTATATAACGATTTTTAGATTTACCTACTTCAGGAATACCGACCGCATAAACATATATTTTGTTGCCAAAAGCATCAATATATTCACCCGTTTGATCAAGGCGATGGGAGGGTCTATTTTTATGAGGAATACCTATCTGATCAGGCATCCACCACCTTGGCCAACCCGCTGAAATAGCTGGTGTACAAAACGACCAATTACTATCCCTCTGCTGTGCTACACCATATTGGGCCAAAGAGCCCAAATGTGTATCACCACAAATATGCAATGCCATAGATTTACGCATAATATTAACGGCTTTATCTCTGGCGGGCGCAGGCCAACCACTGCTATCAAAGTCATATTTAAGGTAGCGCTGAGGTGTCGGTTGATGGGTCGAAATACCAGCAAAAACTGTTTGGCTTAAAACCGCTTTTAATTTATGGCCTCGCCAATCGGCTGCCCACTTTTCAAAAAATTTTTCCTGTCTCTCACCGAGTAACTGAGGATCGGGTGGATTAATGGCTGGATTAATAAATTGTGGATCTTCATCAACACCTGTTTCACCTACAATTGCATTTGCCTGCTCTGGGCCACTTTTCCATTGCCGGTCAGCGAGTATTGCAAAACCAACATCGCCAAAAACCATATCGCTATAGTAACAACTGATACCACTCGGGTTTGGTGTTGGATCATAAGGGTCAGGATGATGGCTTGTACAAGTTAGGTGTACTGCATTAACAAAGCGAACCGTTTCAATATAACCACCGGTTAATGAAGCCGTAGGATCAGCAGCGGGGTCTTTTTTCAAAGCGCCCCCTCACCCCATAAGTTACCTTGCAATACGTCATGATCGTCCGGCAAACAAAGGGTTGGGCGATCTCGCATTATCTCTCTAAAAGCCCAACCAAACTGATAGAATTTCCTTAAATAATTAGTTATCGCTGATTCAAATGGTGCTCTGACAATGCCAAAACCACCATGACTCTCATAAATTTGATCACCTGAAAAGAACACTATGTCTGGTGATAATACTTGAACATTTTTAACAACTGGAGCATAAGGAAAACTATAATCATTTTGACAAGTTAGCGCGGCCATCCTGAGTGGTCTGGCACTTGGGTTAGCAATTATTTTTCCTGACCAAACATCAGGAGTTTCACTACCATCATTGTGTTTTTCTCTATAGATAACTCTGTATTCTACTTGTGTCTTTTCATCCCAATTGGCAATTCTAAAGCTAGCAACCCATGCATCGGGGTCTAATTGACTTGTCCCTAGTGATTCCCATAAACCACAACGCTTTACTTGCAATTCAACTACCTGATTATCTTCATGTCCCAATGGGCCAGTAATTGCACTTAATTTTAAAACAAAACCTTCTGATGATCGAGTATCGTTTAAAGAATACATAGACCATAAAATGGGTCCAAACTTGTTATCTAGATTAACCTCAAATGCATCACCGCTCATTACCCAATGCGTAAATCTGTAGCAATTATTTCCGGTTTTTGGTGCATTTGATCGCAAGGCGAAATTACTTACAACAGCAAGGTTACCAACTACTTTGTCAGCGCTAATCATATGGGTTAATTGACCAATAGACTGATTGGAAGCTATTAACCTAGCATCTAATGAAAGTATCATTACACCCGCTTGCGGTGTTGCAGTTAATAACAATTCAATGTCATTATCATCGATTGACATTTTCATTGCAGTTGTTTTGCCATCAATGGAAAGCTTATTACCGATAATGCCAATATCTAAGCCTTTTTGAACAAAACAATTACTTCGATATTCATCAATTTCATTGCGTACACCTAAACGTATTCCAAACCCACCCACGTTGTTATGGGTGCCAATAGCTTTTACAACAACAGAGACCTTAAAAGCTTTAGCGGTATATTTAATCTGGTGAGTTAGTGAATGAACTGTGCGGCTACCACTGCTATTTTTACATTCGGCTCCGCCATCAACAATATGCCAATCTTCCATTGGATTAGCCCAATACTCACCACCTAACCATGTTCTATCGAAGGTTTTAGACCAGTTATCTTGCTTCGATGTTGATAGCATTTTAGGCTGCTGTGGTGTTTCAGTGATTAACGAACAACCTACACTGCTAGTGGCGACACTTGCAGTTAACATTTTCAGTATGTTTCGTCTAGATTGTTGTTTATCCATGCTTAGCTCATCAAATTTATATACGTTTATTTCTATTTATTGTTGCTATTTATTGTTGCTATTTATTGTTGCTATGAATTTTAGTTTACTTATTAAGTGGGATGCTCAACAAGTAATCATCTGCGGTAATAAATAAGTATTTTTCATCAGTACTGAACGCACAATTGGAGGTAAACAGCCCTGTTTTTATTTTTGCTAATACCACACCTTGTTTATCGAACAACCAAACACCGCCAGGACCTGTTGCGAAAATAACACCACTAGAGTGTACTGCCATTCCGTCAGGGTAACCTTGCTCTCCTTCTTTACCAATAAGGTGCTGAGTATTATAAAACTCACGTTTTTTTGCTAGCAAACCATTTTCAAGTACGTCAAAAGCAAACCATGCAGAAGCCTCGGTATCAGAAACTGCGACATATAAGGTTTTTTCATCCGGTGAGAAGCCAATACCGTTTGGCACAGTTAACGTTTTATCTAAAAGCGTTAACTCTCCAGCAGTAGACAATCTATAAATACCCGCATAAGGCGTTTGCTGAATACGTTTATTATCCTTATTTTTGGCATGTTTATTTTTTACTTTTAATTGGCCGTTGTTATCAAAAACAAAATCTAAGCCAATCGGAGGATCAGTAAAATAAATACTTCCGTCGCTATGCATTACGCCATCATTAGTGCCATTTAACTGCAAATTATTATAATGGCTTGCCAACGTAGTAAAACTATTTTCAGGCGTAGTGATATCACCATTCATAGCCGCAATCGTTCTGCTACCAGTTCGCATCATGACTAATTGATTTTGTTTATTTAAGAGTAATCCATTTGCACCTGGGCCTTTATTACTCGGCGTATTAAAACCAACATTTTCTAGGTAAACACTTGAGCCATTTTCAACATCAAACTTGCGAATAATGTTGTCAGGAATATCAGTAAACAAAAGGAAATTATGCTCTTTAATCCAAACTGGTCCTTCAACCCAATTAAAACCTTTCCCTCTAACACTTATTAATGTTTCTTGAGTAATAAGTTCGAGTGCTTTTGGATCATAAATTTCAATTTTTCCTATTGTTTCATCGGTATCTGGCATAATAAAAGCAGGTGGTATTACTTGCTTAACTTGCTCTGTTTTTATAGATGACTGACAAGCAGTCATCATAAAAACGATGAAAATAGTGTAAACATGCAGAAGATAGAATCTATTCAGCATATTATTTCTCCGGCTTTGAAATAACAAAATGTCGCCCCATTTTTTTTACTATATTGTCAGGCTCACCCACTTCAGTGATCGACAATACCCAAGCGTATTTTCCAGGACCAAAATTTTCTAGCATTGAGTCAAATGGCAAAGAAAATGTACCATTTTCATTAACGCTCATTTTTACTTTGCCATGCTCTTCCCAGTTTTCACTGTTCAGTAACTTAATATGGATATCTCTCGCTTGTGTTACCAAATAATCAACCGTTAAGGTATACGCATCGTTATTTGAGATGTCTTTTGGCCAGCTAATTTTCTTAAACCCGTCTTTATTTGCTGTATTATCTTGTTTTTCTGTGGCTTTATTTACTTTATTATTTTTTTGATGCTGCTTGAATTTTTGTTGGGCAATAGCCGCTTGCTCTAGCGTTATTACTTTCATCATTTGAGTAGATGAATCACCTATACGGTCATTACCATTTTTTTTTCGTGGTGTTATAAAAGCATTCCAACGATAATTACCGGGTGGTAGCTCATCTATATCAAAGTTAAAATGAAACTTACCAGAATTTTTAATCGGTTTTTTTATCGTTTTAATATTGCGCTGGGTTTTCCCGTCTTTAAGAACAACATGTAAATCACGTTTGTTGCTAACTTCTACATCGATATTGATGACTGGAATTTCACCAACCGTTAGTATTTCTTGAACACTAAATGTATTGATTTTATCTTCTGCATTAACAAGTTGAGGGACGAAAACAATAACCGCTAGCGCAATTTTAACAAGTGGTATTAACATCTTATGGGTTATTAACATTGAATTACTCCTATTGTTTTTTAGTGATACTTATATTATCGATATAAACAGTATTACTTGTGCCACTAAGATGCTTTGGTGACATAATAATCCGTAACCTATCGTTTTCTGCCGATGGATTTTCGCGAGTAAACTCAGTTGACACTTTCACCCATTTACCCGCTTCTACTAACCTTAAATCAATAGCTTGTAAAACTTTCCAAGGTGCTTCAAGCGTTATATCTAACTGGTTTATATTACTGTTTGGCTCTAACCATACATCCACAGATAACTCGAATTTACCAGCAGGTAGTGACACACTTCCGTTCGGTGAAAAAGCGACGATCTCTTTACCTGACAAGGCTTGGTTTTGCTGAAACTTTAAACTTTTACGGCCACTAGAAAACATAAAGTCTTTATCATCAGTTATCGAAACAAATTGGGTATCCGTATCTTTGATAAACCATGCTTGAGCATATTTTTGACGGTTATCAGGTCTAGGCGATACTTTCTTGATATAAGGCCCTTCAAAACCAAAAAATGCCGGTTCTAATAAATTTGGATTTGGCTTTTGCCACACTCTGACATAATCAACTTCAAATGTTGCTGGCAAATTTTCTGCTTTAGGTATGCCATGCCAAGGAAATACTTCAGAGTCAAACCATAACTCTAGTGGGTTATTCAGTACCCATGCATCTCCTATTTCAGCTTTAGGCGTGTTACTGACTAATTCCCCATCAATGTAAACTTTTAAAAATTCATCTGACCATTCAACACCAAAAACATGGAAATCTTCGGTCATATTAAAATCAATTTTTTTAGTTGTTTTCCAAACTTTATTTTTAGCTGGGTGGCCAGGACGCCAATCGTGAATAGAAGTAGTAAATTTCTTTTCCACATCTGCATTACCTTTATTTACCTTGCCAATATGCTCAAAAATATCAATTTCGGAATGATATCCGGTCGCCCAAAAAGCGCCGGTCATTGCCGCTTTTGGTATTTTAACTTTTACTTCCATATAACCATATAAAAAGGAGTTTTGTGCAATAACAGCTGCAGTGGTTATGTTTTCATACTTATAACCTTCCGCCGCTTGCTTTTTAGGAGGTTGGCCGACAAATTCATAGTCTGGTTGCCACTGTGTGGTTAATATTAATTTACCGTCTTTTTGACTAACATTATGAGGCGCAAATTGTGAAGGTGCTCGACCTTTCCATAAATAGAATTCTTTGTTTTTACCTTGAACGTACCACTTTGATTCATCTATTACTTTAGCGTTAAACTCATCGCTGACTTTCGTATTTAATAACCAGCCCTCTTGGTTTTTTTGATCCGACGCAGGCGCTAACGTACTAGTTATTAACGTTTGGGCTGCATTAATTGGCGTTTTTTCAACGCTGAATTTATTATCACCCTGCACTTGGCAAGCTGAAACAATTGACAACAAGCTTGTTGTGATAAGTACTTTATTCAACATAATTTTATACTTTCTACTGATGGTTATAGTGTAAAACTTGCTAAGTTTAGCTAAGTTCATTTCAGCTTAATTCAGCTCAGTTCAGTTCAATTCAGTTAACGTTTTTTATAAACTCTGACCCAGTCAACTTGCATTGCACTTGGGTAGCCTTCAGATGTAGCCTCTTCTGGTACGGGACATCGTTCGAGTCCATCCGGGCAATTGTTATAGGTAACATGTGGTCGTCTTAACCCTAAAGATAACGTAACGTGCATAGGTAAATGCCAGTAAACATTAGGCTTTTCGGCCACTTTTTCCCCGTCAATGTACCAAATGATTTTTTCTTTAGAAACTTCTGCGCCATAAACATGAAAGTCGTCACGAGCGTCAAAATCAGCTTGAATTTTATTACGCGTTAGCTCTGGATATTTCCCGGGTCTTTTCCAAATTTCTTTACCGTTTTCAATTACTCGAGTATGCAAATTCATATCAATAACATTGGCACTATCATATTTTTTGTAACTGCCGTGAATCCATTCTGATTGCTGTAATTCGACAATATCAACTTCAGAATACGTGACGTTACCTTCCTCAGATTTTTTAAGGCCCATCGCGTTGATTTCTTCATTTAGACTATAAATCCAAAATGCGGGACTTGAACCTGGAAATGTTGGAATGCCCTTCATTCTTACTTCGTAATAGCCGTAAGTTTGATATTGATGGCTACGTAAAATGCCTGACTTATAAAACAAATTAACAGCGACTTTTTGTTTTTTTCCAGACCAACGTTTAGCTACATGTTCTTCATAAGTTAGAGAAATATTCAAATTCCCTTCGCTTACTTGAGTATTTTCTTGCTCCCACGACCATGGACCCCAGTCGTTTGGATCATTATCCCATTTATTTTTATTAATACTTTTATCGTTAAACTCATCTGACAACGGCTCAACATAAACCCATTGATTTAGATCTGTATTGTTAATAGTTGGCTTAATTGCGCTTGTTTTTTTTACTTCTGTTGCCTGACACCCTGTTAACAAAGTCACCAGTAATATCGATACTTTAAGATTATTTA
The DNA here is from genome assembly GCF_002077175.1 of Colwellia sp. PAMC 21821. Classification (NCBI taxonomy): domain Bacteria; kingdom Pseudomonadati; phylum Pseudomonadota; class Gammaproteobacteria; order Alteromonadales; family Colwelliaceae; genus Colwellia; species Colwellia sp. PAMC 21821. Next base: position 4,334,623 of record NZ_CP014943.1, on the reverse strand, counting down.
ACATTATTGAGTCCTATAAAAAAGCCATCCGTAAAGATGGCTATTTATTAATAGTTAAAGAAATTACTCTACTTCAACTTCTACAATAGAATAGTTATCGAGCTCGATTGAATCACCATTGCCGAAACCATATAGATCCCAGAATTGAAATGCAGCTGTATTTACGTTCCAATTTGCAGGAACTGTCCACTCTGTAGTGCCAGTAAGTGGGTTAATAAACTCAACTAACTGCCAATCAGTAGTATGCTTAAGTACAGCGGATACAGAACCTGTAACGCCATCTGTATAACGACCTGGGAAACCGTCTGTTACTCCACAACCATCACAGTTCCAAGCCAACAAGGTATGGTCTAATTTAAGTTCGTCAGTAGATTCAGCAGGTAACTGCGAAAGCTTTGCCCAAACAGCAAACTTAAATACTCTACCAACTGATTCACCACCTCGACCAAAGGTAAGGCTATGAAAGTTATTATTTGCATTCCAAACTTGTCGAGTCGTATTACCGAACTGTGCAGCGTCATCATTATTTGAGGTAACTAACAAACTTGTTCCATCTAGGCCACCAGCAACATGCGTAGCATTAGGACCCCAGTTACCAGCATTTAATAGAAGATCTGTAGGGCCATTTGGCAGTTCACCCGGTTCACAGGCATAGTTTCTTTCTGCAGTAACAGTGACCATTTGCTCTTGCACGTCATCTGAACTCGTTGCACCAGTATAACCAGCATCATAACCCACAGTTACAGTAGCCATTTCACCACTAGCTAAACTGTTAGTGAATTGACCAGTAGCACCGAAAGCACCATCGCTATGTTCATTAGAGAAGGTCTGAGTACCAGACATCCAACTATAGCTGTAATCACCCGATAACGTGTCAGCAACAATAGACGGTTCAACAGTAATACCTATCGCTGAACAAGTAGGAACCGATTTAGTGCCTAATGGTGCGCCTAAATCATTAACATCTTGATTAGTGATAGCTAAGTTAAATCCTGGTGTCACAGTGATGGTAGCAGTAGCATTGAGTTCAGAGTTTTCTTCACTCGTTACTGTAATGGTAGTTTCACCTTTGTTGTTACCCATTATAATGCCGTCATCATCGATACTGGCAATGGTTTGCTCAACAATTTCGTAAGTTAAATTACTGTTACAAGCGTAAGAAGGTAAAGTGGCTGATAACATCGGTGTAGTATCACCTGAGGCAACTTCAGTATTAAATGCTTGAACTTCAATAACAGGATCTGATATGGCATTAATGGTTAATAATAATTCGCGTTCTGGATGCTCAACCCCCGGTGCTAAATCAAAGCCATTATCAATTACATAATGCACACTGTAAGTAATAGATTGCGGAAAATCTCGCACACCATCACCAATGTTATTGCCATCAGCATCAACGGCGCCACGAACATCTGTGGTATCACACATGCGAAGTGCTTGGTCAAAAGCATCGGTAACAACAATTAACTTTGTTTTATCTTCTGAAACAAAAAATGGCGAGACACCTTGACTCGCTACATTACCAGCAGCTTGTGGTGTTACGAAATTATCATTAAGCGGTGCGAACCGAAAATTTCGAACATACACTGTTGATTCTGCTGGATCAATTGGTTGGCTATCTACTGTTGCGCCGAATAATAAATCTATTTCTATCACGCCGATAACTTCATCAATATTTACGACTAATGATTCTTCAGGAAACTGCACAGGATTTTTCGACTTAAAGTTATAGTCTTTACCTTCGTCAGCGCCACCACAGCCAATTAACGCTGCAGAAATCATCGTTAATAGCATTGTTTTTTTAAGTAAGTTAGTTTGCATCTTACAACTCCAATTTATTACTTGATTAAATTATTTTCCTGAATTTATAAATTCATAATTCGGCGTTTAATTTAACCAAGATTTATAGTTATTTTTTAATGGTTTATAGCGTTTATTAAAATGTAGCTCTAATACCCAAACGGTATTGACGACCACTTTTATAAACAGATACTGTACGATCTTGAGTTACACCGCCATCAGTAGCATCACCTTCATCGAATACAACTTCGCCCGCTTGATTCTGTGTGTCATAGCTTGTGTAAAAGTTACGACGCACTTCATCGGTAAGGTTACTTACTTGAAAGGTTAAGCTGTATGTCTTGTTAAAAGCATAACTTGAACTAAAGTCGAGTCTGTTGGTAGATTCTTGCCAAATAGCACCACCTGGTACACCATCATCAACTAACTGTACATCAGTGAAACGGTTAGCTAAGCGCAGTTGTAAACCATCTTTCTCATAGAAAATTGTCGCGTTAGCTGAATGCTTAGGCGTAAAAGCTTGCGGTAACGGTTGAGTAACTAAACCAGTTGTTCCGATAGTTTCAATTTCTTTTTCAGAGTCTTGATAAGTGTAATTAAGGCTTAAACCTAAACCAGACCAAATACCAGGTAAAAAGTCATAGGTTTGGGTGTAACCAAGCTCTAAACCTTTAATTTCTGCACCCTTACCATTTTTAACGATGTCAATAATGGCCGTGTGACATTCAATCTTCCATTCACTGGCTAATGAACCACCTGGATAACGATGTGGCATACAGTTGTCTGCATCACCAGGCTGACGATTTTCATCATAATCAAGCAATAAATTAGCATCAGTTAAGTCGTATTCTGAACGTACGTCTTTATAGTGAAATGGTGTGGCAACTGTTTCTTCAAAGTTAGACATTTTTTTATAAAATAAAGCAGCAGAGACAAGGCTAGCTTCGTCGAAATACCATTCAAATGATAAATCTAAGTTTTTAGATTCAAGTGGCTTCAGATCGGAGTTGCCAGCACTACCTGCAGCATTAGGACCCCAAATATTTTCATTAATTTGTAAACGTGGGTTTAATGAATCAAATTGTGGTCTTGCCATTGTTTTTGAAGCAGCAAAACGACCAATCATCTCATCATTAATCATGTAGTTAAGATTTATACTTGGGAGTAATAGTGTCTCAGAATTTGAACCACCAACAGAGGCTTCACGACGACTTGATGAGTCAACATTGCCATTTGGACCTGTCCAAGCAGTAGATAAATCTAGATACTGCCAAATAGCGCCATTAGAACTAAATCTTCTGTGATTACTTCTCGTTACATCAACTAAATTACCATTAATATCAACAATTTGATTTGGCAAAGGTAATAGTTCATTAACAAAAGGAGTAGCACCAGAATAATCAATATTGGTTAAGTTATTGGTGTTAATCCCGCCTGGTAAAACCCAGCTACCATTAACATAAGGAATAGTGTCTGAATTATTTAAATCATAACCATGAGTCAGTGCCCAATCCCAACAACCCGTTAGTTGATCTTGGTTAGTTGAACCAAATCGAGTATCTGGAACTCCTGTATCAGGGTTAATATTTGCCGTTGGTTCAGCACAAGGTTGTGAACCATTTATATCACCTAAACGACGTGCAATAAGTAAATCATACGGGTCAAGTAAATGAGGGTTACGATAGTAGTTAATACCACCTACACCCGATGCAGTATTTTTGTCTTTAACATAGCGAAGACCAATATTACCCGTTAAACGACCATCAAAACCTTCAAAATTGACTTTAACATAAGCAGAGTTCGATTCTGTTTCAATTTCACGTGTTCCGAGTGCATTGGCACTAACACCAACAGTGCCTGGGTCTCTGCCTGCAAAAGCAGCAATGGCTTTATTTGCGTCAAGCATTGGCCAACCACCAAAAAACTCACTGCTTCGGTCTCCAACTAAATCTTCAGCAAAATTATCGTAAGGAAAGGCTTCACCTGACATCATGTCAATAACGCCAATAGAGCCCATACCTACCGTACTGTAGTTAATATTAGGATCGCTGCGATCAACTAAGGCTGTACCCGTGTTAACGGTTTGATTTTGCGTATAAACATCTTTATTACGGTTTGAGTATTTAAAACCAAATTCAACTTTTGTTATGGTATCTAGAACGTCTACATCCCAATCGAAATCTACTTTAATTTGTTTATTGGTATCTGATTGATTGTTATCTCTGAAGGTTAAGCCACCAAGATGGTTTGCTTCTAAATCAAAAGGATTAAAACGACTAGTCGCTTGAGTTACACTGCCATCGAAAGGATCAATTACTGCCGCAGTTTGACCCATTGCAAAAGTACAATCTCCACCACTGAATGTACAGTCTAAACCAATAGGTTCAATGATTTCAGCAGGCATACCATCAATAAGTTGACGACCCGTTGTATTCCAAGTCGCCGTGGTTAACCCCACAAAGTTGTCAGTAACATCGTCAGTACCAGAATAACCTGCAGCTATCGCCATACGGAAAGTGTCGCTAAATTCGTGATCAAGCGTTAATGAAACAACATTTGTTTCTAATTCTCGTTCACCTTGGTTACGATTAAAAAAGCCAGATGATGAGCGACTGTAAGACTTATCAAGAGTACGTGTATCTAAATTTACTCCATTCCAATCGGTTACTGGATCATTTGAAGAAACACCGGTTAATGGTGCAAAGTTCAGACGAAAGTTATGATAATCAGTCGTAACGGTTTGCTTAGTGTGAGTAACGTCAAGTTGAATATTTGTAAAATCTGAAGCCTGCCATTCAAGGCCAGTAGAAACTGAAAATCTTTCACGTTCATTTGAAGTAACTGAAAAATCGCTCGAATTTCTTGCTAAAACATCTAATGGTCCATCTACAGCTATTTGCGTGTCTGGATCCCAATTAGCTAGGTCTTCAACGGTTTGACCTTCACTTAATAGGCGGATTGCTTTGCCTGTAGCTAAATCATGGGCCGTTCTGCCACTACTGGCAAATAAGTCAACAATAGGTACAGTAGAATCGACCCAGTCGGTATTTAAACTATCTTGACGGGTTTTCTGTTTGTCATGCGAAAGCGTGATAACAAAGCCTAAGGTATCATCGAGAAATTTGTCAGCAAAACTCGCACCAATACGGCCATCATTTTCTTGTGAAAAGTCATTATAACGACCTTCAACATTAAACGAACGACGTGGCGCGTTTAATGAAAGTGGTTTAACGGTGCGTAAAATAACACTTGCACCTAATGAACCTTCATCTTGATCTGCTGATGATGTTTTAACAACGTCAATTGATGACAATATATCTGAAGAAAAAGAGCTTAAATCAACACTTTGATCAGCCGAAGGATTATTGCCACCACCTGATAAGCCGCTGGTTAAAGAAACACCATTAAGCGTTATTTGGTTTAAACTTGGACCGGCACCACGCACAGAGATTCTTGTACCTTCACCATCTTCTTCCTGAACAGTAACACCGGTAACACGTGATAATGCGTCACCAATATTTTGATCCGTAGATTTACCAACATCTTCAGCAAATATCGAATCACTAACACTGTCAGAGAAACGTTTAGAATTCATCGACTTTCGTAAACTACCCTTAAAGCCAGTAACTTCAATCACTTCAATGTTTTGAGTTGGTTTTTGTTTCTTTGCAACTTCTTCAGCTTTTTTTACTTCAACTGCAGTGCTAACCTCTTCAGCTGCCATTGCATACGGTGAAGTAATAAATGTTGTTATTATAGCAACAGATAAAGCTTTCAATTTAAAATGCTTATTCATGTAATCTCCCCAGTTCTTTATGTTGTATAGGCTTTACTACTTAATTAAACGCCCTTTTTATTCTTAAATTCAATCGTAGTTACTTAATCTTTATTTTCTAAATCTACTTTTCTGTACTTATCCATTCGGTCAATATCGTAGTTTTCAAATTCACGTTTAAGTAACCAACGCGGTCGTTCTAAAGTTGATTCCCAAGCAAATAACTGCTTAAACATTTTTTTTACTTTTTCAGGATGTTTACTCGCCACGTTATGAACTTCTCTAATATCTTCAGGAACATAGTAAAGTTCTGCTGGGCGGTCAGGAAAACGTATTAACTTCCAATCTCCTTCACGAATTGTCGCTCTGGTATCTTTTTTCCAATAAAGAACGTCGTGTGGACGGTTGTTATTGTCTTGTTGGATATATGGCATAAGATCTACACCATCTATACCTGGTAAGTCTTTCGTTAAACCGCCACCAGCCGAATAAAAAGTTGGTAGTAGATCAAATAGGCTAACCGGGTATTCATAAGTAGAGTTAGCTTGAATATGATTAGGCCACTTCATTAAGAAAGGTACTCTAAGACCACCTTCTAAGTGATTAGATTTTGTCCCACTAAACGGTGCATTGCTTGAAGCATTTTTATCGCTTGGTCCGCCATTGTCGTTGGTAAAAATAACAATGGTGTTGTCATCAATACCCAGTTCGGCCAACTTATCCATTATTTTTCCAGAAGCTCGGTCTAATGCCAGAGTCATCGCAGCTAATGTTTTTAACTTGCCTTTAAGGGCAGGAAATTTAGCAAGATCTTCTGGTTGAGCGTCCATAGGTGTATGAACCGCATTAAAAGAAACAAAGGCAAAAAATGGTTTATCTTCTTTAGCGTTTTTTTCTATAAATTGTATAGTTTCTTCAGCAAGTACATCGGTGTAATAACCTTTAGGTTCTTCAAAGTTACCAAAGTTACGCTCGTTAAGATCTAGTTTACTCGCTGGTGCTTTTGAATAAGCAAAGTAGCTACGTGCACCACCTCTGAACCCGTAAAATTCGTCAAAGCCTCTTTTTAATGGGTGAAACTTATCTGCGCCACCAACATGCCATTTACCATAAAAACCGTTGGTATAACCGAGTTTTTTAAGGTAATCAGCCATGGTAACTTCTTCAACAGGAATACCCATATCACTGCCATCTGCTGCAGAGTTCTCACTCATATAACCAGGCACGTTATTCTCTTCAAAACCAAATCTTTGTTGATATTTACCAGTGATAAGGCCCGCTCGTGAAGGACCACATGTAGGATCCGTTACATAAGCCTGTTGAAATTTAACGCCTTGTTGAGCAAGCTTGTCTAAATTAGGCGTTTGCATGATTTTACTACCATGAAAACCAAAGTCTGCATAACCAGCATCGTCAGAAAACAGTAAAACGATATTAGGCTGTTTAACTGACTTATTAGTATTGCTTTCATCCGCAGTGACTGCCATCGCATGACTTAACGGTGCTAAAGCAGTAATAAAAGCGACACAAGTAAATAAAGATTTAATTGAAATATTCATATTAGTCATTCACTAAAATTGAAACGCGTTTATTGGTTAAGTATTCTTCAAGGCTATAGCGTGAACAATCTTTACCAACACCACTTTGCTTTAAACCACCATGAGGTAAATGCACGGCATAATGAACTTCATTGATACAAACGCTACCCGCTTGAATTTCATTGGCTGCTTGCATGCCACGTTTTAAGTTAGTGGTATAAACATAGGCCGATAGGCCATATTCGCAATCATTGGCTAAAGCGATAATATCGTCAGCATCACTAAATTGAATAATAGGTAAAACAGGACCAAATATTTCTTCTCGAGCAACCGACATATCAACGCTAACGTTTGTCAAAATTGTAGGCTCCATGTAAAAGCCTTTAGTACGAGAAGCTGGCACTTTGCCGCCTAAAGTTAAAGTGGCACCTTTTGTAACTGCATCATCTACCAGTGAAAGAATGCGTTTACGTTCTTTTGCATTAATAACAGGTCCCATTTGACGACCTTCGCCGCGTCCAGCGCCAAGTACAAGACCTTCTGCGTGCGCTTTGGCTTCAGCAATAAACTCTTGATAAACCGACTCGTGAACAAAACAACGGTTGGGTGAAACACAAACTTGACCACTGTTACCGTATTTAAGGTCAATAATATTGTGTGCTGCTTTTTTAACTTCAGCATCATCATAAACAATTACAGGTGCATTACCGCCAAGTTCAACTGAAAAATGTTTCACGCTAGTACAAGCTGTTTGCATCGCTTTAACACCTGAATTGGTTGAGCCAATCATGGTAAATAAAGCAGGGATTTTACTGGTTAATAATGGATTTGTTACATCATAGTCATTACTGGTAATAACATTAATAACACCAGCAGGAAAACCAACTTCTAGGGCTAACTCGGCACATCTTAAAGTGGCAAGTGGCGTTACTTGTGATGGTTTTATAATGCTACTACAACCTGTGGCAAGTACTGGCGCTAGTTTGTAACCGAAGTTTAGTAATGGAAAGTTCCAAGCTAAAAATCCTACCGCAACCCCAATAGGTTGACGTTGAATGTAATGATGAAATCTTCCATCAGGGTCTACAATAACAGGCTGTTCAACACGTTTAGCTTCTTCAACAAAGTAACGTAAACAAGTCACTAACATACCAAAATCGTATTCAGCATTATCAATGGGCTTACCTGATTCGCTAATAAGAATATCGACAATTTCGTCTTTGTGTTGTTCCAATAAATTGGCATAAGCTAAAATGAGTTTTTCTCTGTCTGCTACAGAAACTTTAGACCAAAGCTTGAAGCCTTGTTCTGCTGCAGCTAAAACAGCTTCAACTTGTTGGGCTTCAATTTGAGGTACGTGTGCAACCGTTTGTTCGTTATCAGGGTTGATCACTGGAAAAGTAGTAGCCGAACTGACACGTTCGCCATTTATAATCATTTTATATTGAATATCGTTCATTTTGATTCCGTCATACAGATAGTAAATTCGTTTAAAGCGTCGTTATCTATTTCAACACCGAGTCCTGGTGCAGAAGGAACAATGGCTTCACCTTGCTTAACTTCAACATTAACTTTGTAAAGATTGTCTCTTAAAGGGTTTTCGGTACGGTCATACTCTAAATATAAGGGTTTAGATTCAGCACGCCCTGGTTCAGAATAAGCTGTGGCTAAGAAATGTGTCGCTGCTGCTAAGTTTAATTGCGTACCCCACACATGCGGTATCATGTTTAAACCACTAGCTGATGCTAATGCGCGTATTTTAAGTGCTTCGCTTGGACCACCACAATAAGCTAAATCGGCTTGTACTAATTGAACACCGCCCTGCTCAATAAGTCTTTTAAAACCGTAACGTGTTTGCTCACATTCACCGGTTGCTATAGCGATATTGGTTTTATCTTGTAGTTGTCTGAATAAGTCAGGATGTTCTGGCGATAAAGGCTCTTCAAACCAATGATAATCATTATCTTCGAGTATTTTTGCTATTTTAAGTGCTTCTGGTAGATCATAAGCATGATTTGAATCAGCGGCTAAAACAGTATTTGGCAGTGCTTTACGCATGGCTTTAATAAGCTTTTCATCAAAGGCTAAGTTCTTACCAACCTTTATTTTCATTGCCTTGAAGCCTTCCTCTGCGTAGGTAACAGCTTCTGACACTAAGGTATCGAGTAATTTATCTTCAGGGAGATCTTGGAAGTACATACCCGTGGCATAACAAGGAACGGTGTTTCTAACTGCCCCGCCCATTAATTGGCTTACACTTAAATTTAATGCTTTGCCTTTTAAATCCCACAATGCCATATCAATACCCGACATTGCTGCCATCATGATACCTGAACGAGCGAAATCTAATGACGACCGCCACATATGGTGCCAAATAGCTTCTGTAGATTGGGCATCCATTCCCATAAGTCTTGGTGCGTAAAATTTTTCAACCGCGGCTTGAATAACATCAGCAGGACCGTAACACTCTCCCCAGCCAGATGTACCATCATCAGCAATAACTTCGATGAGTAGAACATTACGCTGGTTATAGAACCACTGAGAAAAACCAAAAGGTTTTTTTAATTCGCATCTTATATGGTGAGTTCTTATGCATTCTATTTTCATTTGTCTTTAACCTGCTTGTTTGGCCAATGGGAAATAGTTAGTTTAATTGTATTAACACAACACAAATTAACTCAGCCACATAAATTATATTTGTAAAAGTAATACATAGTTAAACATATGATGTTTCGATTTACAACAAAATATATTAAAAATTGACCAACATTTAATTAAAAAAGTTTTAACTCTATAAATATCAACAATTATTATGATGAAATAATTATTTATCAGCTAAAAAAAGAATATTTCTACTATTGAGTAGTTATAATGATAACGTTTAAGGCGAGAAGGTAAAACATTGGTTTGCATAAGTTTTATGCTTTTTAGACGATGTACGTAACGTTAGATAGATTGATAGATAGATAATGTATTGAGTTATGAGAAGCCTTAGATTCTGAGCTATTACCTTTTATTCCAGCAAATTCGCATGCGTTTATTGGCATTAGAGTCAGCCACTTCTTGAGTGATAACCTTATTAACAATGGGCTCTAGTCTTTCAATAAGTTTTTCGGCATTGAAATGTGTTTTATTCTTTTTGAAATTTGATTCATTGGCATGAACAAAGGAGACTTTTGCTTTTGCTGAAGGCCCACCTTCTGCAAAAGAAATTTTGTTTGTTACCTTATTACGACTTTTGTTACACCAACTACCAGCTTTTAGCTGACTCTTTTTAAAATGTTTATAACCGCTGGTTAACGCTAATTTAGATGCATGTAGCATTAACATGTTTCTTGCTCTTTGTGGGTCACTACCTCCGTCGAGTTTAACGGTAATAACATATTCGCTTTGACTAATACGCTCTTCTGTAACACCTAACTGATATAAACCGGCTAAAGCTCCTTGCTCATATTTTTCTTGTTGTACAACTTTATAAGGGGTTGGTTGATAGGCGCATGCTGAAAGTGCAACCATAGTGAACAATAGTAGCGGTTTTATAACACTCATCTCTTTGCCTCATATATACAAAAGAATTATTTACTTAAAAAATCTTACAGTTACCTGATTTAATCAGGCAACTGTAAGCTACTCATTGCTATATAGCTCTCAAGTTAATTTCTCAAAGAGTTAATGCGCTTTTTCATCACCTTTTAAATTAAAAGTTTCATGAAACCTTGGCATACCCATTTCTCTCCACATAGTGCCTTCTTCATGATGATGAAACCATAAAGGTTGTGGATTGGTCCAACTCCAAACTTCCATTTCAGCGATCATTTCTCTAACAATGAACGGATGTTTGCTACTCACATCATTACTTTCACTTTTGTCTTTATCTACATCAAACAGTTGCCATTCTTTACCTGTATTAACAATTTTCCAATTGTCTCTGCGAGCAGCAGCTTCTGAAAAGCCTTTTCTATGTCTCACTGCGTAGATCATTTCACCTGGTCTAGGATTAGAACCTGCAATTAAATCGTGCATAACATCTTTTCCGTCTAACTTTTTATTATCCGGTATTTTAGCGCCAGCAAGCTTTGCAAATGTTGGGTATAAATCTAAAGTAGATATTGGGTAACTAAAGGTTTTTCCTTCAGGAACGTTTTTAGGCCAATGGAAAAACATTGGCGTTCTGTATCCCCCTTCTAATACGCTACCTTTACGCCCTCTTAATGGAGAGTTATTGGCACCAAGATTTGGCTTACCGCCATTGTCACTAAAAAATACAATTAACGTGTTGTCGTATTGACCTGTTGCTTTAAGCGCTTTTACAATGTTATTAACACCACGGTCGACAGCATAAACCATACCTGCATAGATTTTTCGTTTCTGGTCTTTTATTTCTGGAAACTCTGCCATGTCTTCTTCTTTAGCTTGCATCGGTGAATGCGGCGCATTGTAAGACATGTATAAAAAGAAAGGCTGGTCTTTATTGGTAGCTGATTTTTCAATAAAATTGACCGCTTCTCGTGATAAACCATCGGTTACGTATTCTTTTTCATCAACTTCTTTGCCGTTATGCTCAAGGGGTCTGAGATAATGAAAGATACTATGATTTAAACCTTGCTTACGCTGACGTTCATATTGAGGTTTATATTTCGATGGGAAATAATCATGCCCACCATTTAAAAAGCCATAAAAGTCATCAAAGCCACGGTTATTCGGATGAAACTCAGCTTCTTCGCCTAAATGCCATTTACCAATAGCACCCGTTTTATAACCCGCATCTTGTAATACTTTGCTGATAAAAACTTCTTCTGTTGGTACACCTAAACCGCCTGAACGATTACTTGTTGGTAAGTTAAATTGCGATCCAAATTTATGTGGGTATCGACCTGTCATAATGCCCGCACGACTAGGTCCACAAAATGGGTGTGCGTTATAGGCAGAGGTTAATACCACGCCTTCTGCTGCTAACTGATCTAAACTTGGCGTTTTAATATCAGTTGAACCATTAAAACCAACATCGGCATAGCCCATATCATCGGTTAAAATAACCAAAATATTGGGCCTTTTATTCTCAGTTGTGTTGAGTGAGTCTTCAGCTGCATACGATGCTTGACTGGCAATGACACAAAAACACGCTAAAACTATCTTACTGAGTGATATATTACTTTTCATTATTTTTCCTTAAACATTCCTGCATAAAAACTACATATTAATTGTGTATAATCGCGAGAACTAAAGTAATCCACGGGCGTTCATGTGGTGTCGAAAACGCTCAACAGATGGGTCGCTAACTCTTACTAATTCTTGTTCTAATAGTGCAACCATCGTTTTTAATTTTTTACGGTATAACTTATTGTTAATTTGATTGTCTTTTTCAATCGGGTCTTTAACAAGATCATAAAACTCATCTCGGGTATCGCCTGGATTCCAAACAAACTTCATTTCTGGCGTTCTAATTGCTCTAATACCGAACCAAGAACCGTTGTACCATTCATAAGCATAAAGCGCAGAGTCTACTTTACCCTTATCAGCGACATCACCTTTTGTCATTAGCGGTAGTAAAGTACGACCATCTATATCTTCATCAGCCTTTAGTCCCATAATTTCAGTTAAGGTTGGGGCAATATCAATAATAGATACTTGTCGATTAACGATTTTCGGCGCAAGTGCTGGTGTGCGGATCAGTAGCGGCATACGCATTAATTCGTCATAAGCATAAGGTCCTTTGTCATAAAGGCCATGTTCACCTAGCATGCTGCCTTGGTCACCGACCAAAAGAATCGTTAGGTCATCATACATGCCTTCATCTTTTGCGGTTTGAATTAAGTCACCTACAATACGGTCAACCATGGCGATAGCGCCATAATAAAACGCACGAGATCTACGCCAATCTAAATCAGACATATGGCCTACATCATGCCATGGCCACCATATTCCATCTTGCGCCAGGGGTTTATTTACCCGCTCTATTAAATGATTTTTGGGTAATTTAAGGGCCATAGGGTCAAACATACTGGCGTAAGGCTCAGGCACACGATAAGCAGGATGCGGTTGGTTGAAACTCACCACGCCAAAAAATGGCCGCTTGTCTTTGGCCGCCTGTTTTATCATGTTTTTACCATAAACAACTTTGCTATAGGCTTGAGTATCTTCATATCCGCCAGGCAAAGTCATAAAGTATTCATGCTTTTCGTCATTAGCGTCTAACTTACCCTCATAATAACCTTTAACTTGTGGTACTTTTTCATATGGAGTCCAAGGGCGAGTGAAGCGTTCGCGAGGTTCGTGACCTTGACCTAAATCTATTTCAGCACCACGTAATTTAGTGCCCTGAGCCCCTAAATGCCATTTACCAACATAACCGACTAAGTAACCAGCTTCTGATGCTTTGCGCATTATGCCGCCCTCTTTTTGATCGAGTTCGGATAAGCGTGAATGATAAAGTTCAACATTATCGTCTAAACCTGTTTTGTGTCCCCAACGACCCGTAAACATAGCCGCTCTAGAAGGCGAACAAAGTCCTGTTGTTGTCATGGCATTATCAAACCGAACTGACTGATTTGCTAACGCGTCAATATTAGGCGTATTAACTGGACCACCACGGTATGAAAACGTATCAAAACGCATGTCGTCAAACATAATAACAAGCACATTCTCTTTAGTATTTAATGCTTTATCAGTAGCTTGGTCACTATAGGCTGACAGAGAAGTAAATAGCACAGAAAAACTGGCGGTTAAAGCAAGCAGGTTAGCTTTCTTAGCAAAAGTTAAATTAACGGTTTTTATTGATTTGGTTAACTCGTTAGAGAAACCTTGTGTAGAAAGGAGTTTTTTTAGAGAAAAGTTCATTTTCACCTCAAATATTTTGTTGAGCTGTTGGCATTGTTAATCTAAAACATAACGTGGATGGCCAAAATTAATACACGAATACAAATAAATATATTATGTCTAAAGATAAGGCCTAAATATAACGCTTAAACATAAGGTCTAAAATTGTATCAACCCCAAACAATAGGATTGATACAATTTTAATGAGTCATTGATACTCGTGTTTTCTAATGATGTTAACTACTTATGTTTACAGCAAATACTGCTAGCGATAATTATTTAGTGATCTACTTTATAAGTCATGTGCTCAGGTTTTTGCCAAACTCTTAAGTATTCAATTTCAAAGTCGACAATACCGTCGTCTTTTTCGCCCTCAGGACTGTTAGCTTCTAAATCTTCTTTAGAATCAGGGAAGCCTCTCCAAGGGAAAGATTCTGAATCTAACCAAAGGTGCATAGCTTTATCAATTACCCAACCTTTATCACGGCCTTTTGTTTTAGCAAAGGCTTCTACATCAGCAATAGACACATCAGAAAACAATTTGCCATCAACAAAATAACGAAGTCCTGTTTCTGACCATTCAAAACCATAAGTGTGGAATGTTTCTGCAACTCTAAAGCCTAAGTCTTTTGTTTCGGTGTAAGTTACGTTCTTGCCATTTTCATGACCATATTTTGGATCCCAATCATGAACCGTCCACCAAAGATCACGGTCACGATGACTTTTGCCTGGTAAACGGTGACTACCGAAATGCTCAAAAACATCAAGTTCTAATGACGTATCGTTACGCTGGCCATTTTTTTCTTCATGGCGGGTAAACCATAACGCACTCGATACTTCAGCATCAGCGGCTTTTGCACTCACTTCTATATAGCCGTAACGAAATAGTTTACGGTTGATAATTGCTGCCGTGGTAAAGTTTTCGTATTTGTATTTTACGTTATCTATCCCTTGCGCCGTTTCAAAAGGAAAATCAGGTTCCCAACGGGTAGATATTTTTAACATACCATCTTCTAATCGTACATTACGTCCAGAAAACTGTGCGGGTGCACGGCCAATCCATACTTCACGTTCTGGGTGATCAGGATCTTTATATATAGGCTTGCCATTCTCATCAAGCTTACCGACAATATACCACTTATCTTCATCTAACGATTTACTATCAAACTCATCGCTAACTTCTTTATTTAAAGTCCAACCCGCTTTATTTTGAGGATCTGACAAAGGTAAAAAATTATCAGATTGTTTAACTTCAATTGTTTCTAGTGCTTTTTCTGTCGATGATTTGTCTGTAGATATTGTTTCACTACATCCAGCAAGTGCCAGTGCAGAAATAGCAAGTAAAGGTAAACTGCCACTAAATATAAAATTCTTCATGTATTCACGCCCCCAAACGGTACTTTGTCGTTTTATGTTGAATCGTCCAATGAACTCGGCACTTATTCATAAAACAATAATTTATGTAGTACATATATAAACATATGATGTTTTGACATGCAATATATAATATCAATTATTATTTTTAACCACTTTAAAGATAAATTAACAACGTAAATAGGTTGATCTCTTGTGCAAATAATGCTCTCATCACATAAACCGATACATCATATGTTTATATTATTGGACATACACCGTTTGATAAAAGAAAGTTAAGGAAGAACATGAAACAACCAAATAAATTTAGATTATTGCCACTCGGTATTGCGATTACCGCAGCACTCAGTTCTAACGTTACCATTGCCCAAGAGCAAAAAGATGGAGCTATAGAAGTTATTAGCGTTACAGGGATTCGTAGCAGTTTAACCGAGTCGATGGATAAGAAAAAAAATGCATCCTCTATCCAAGATAGTATTGTTGCTGAAGACATTGGTAAATTTCCTGATCAAAACGTAGCCGAGTCTTTACAGCGGATCAGTGGTGTAATGATATCTCGTAATAACGGTGAAGGCTCTAAAGTTACCGTTCGAGGTATGGGACCAAAATTTAATGCTGTAAAAGTAAACAACAGAACAATAGCCACAACAGATTTTGGTCGAGAGTTTGATTTTCAAACCCTACCATCTGATCTAATTTCTGGTGCCGATGTAATTAAAGCATCGAGAGCGAATATTGCTGAAGGCAGTTTAGGTGCTTATATTAACGTAAATACTGCTCGCCCTCTCAATAGCCCCGGTTTACAAGCCGTTGGCTCATTTGATTTTGTATATAACGACCTCGCTGAAGAATACGATCCTAAAGGCTCTGTTATTATCAGTAATACCTTTTTAGACGATAGCTTTGGTGTTTTACTCGGTTTTGCAAAACAAAAAACAACTAACAGAATTGATGCTGCTGGTACAACTCATTGGTCATCATTCCAAGCAGATAATACAACGGTAGCACCAGGTCCAATTACTGATGAAGCCGGCAATGCCGTTACAGAAGGTACAGTTTGGTACCCTGGCCGTGCTACATATACCATGGACACTGAAGAGCGCGAACGTACAAGTGCGAACTTAACCTTACAGTGGGCACAAAATGATGATATTACACATACCTTTGATGTTTTATATTCCGACTTAAGTCGACAAGCATTAAGTAATGGTATGCAAGTTCCTCTACACTTTTCTGGTTGGCAAGATGTTATCGTTTCAGAAAACATGACGGCAATCAAAGCGACTAAATCAGCAAGCCCTATTGACGGTTTATTTCAGGAGCGTGGACAAGATTCAGAAACAATAGCTTTAGGCCTTAATAGCATATATTTAGTCGATAAATGGACATTCGCCACCGACATCTCTTATTCAAAAGCAACAGCTGACCCACGCGGTAACACGCTAGTGACAAACTTTGTTAATAACAATGTTGATCAAAGTGTAAAACCCGGTGACCCTGGTTATTTGCCAGACCAACAAAATGGGTTAATTGTTGGTCAAGATTATATTGAATTTGACAGCAGTAACGGCGATGTCATTCAAATAGATTCTAGTATTGATTACGCTGATCCTGCTTCAGTTCGTACCCACTGGAATGATATACAACATCAAGAAATTGAAGATGAAATTTTAGAGGTGAAATTTGACACAAACTACGATGTAGATGACGGTTTCATTAGTTCTGTTGATTTTGGATTTTCCTATACTGACAGAGAAAAATCTCAAAAATCATTTGGTGTAGATGGTTGTGGTAGCGTAGTAAATACGTGTGGTAACTTCTTAGATCTTGATGATAGTTTATTCTCTATTAATAACAACAGCAGTTTCCTAAGTGAAGTCAGTGGTAATTTTCCTCGAGAATTTGTTTTAATTAATGATATTAACGATTATAAAGCGGCAATAGGTAATATTCGCGGCGAACCCAATTGGACTGACGAAGTATTACGACCTGAGAGTTCAGTAAAAAATACTGAAGAAATTTTTGCCGCTTATGCCCAAGTCAATTTAATGGGTGAATTAGATGTTTTTTCTTGGAGCGGCAATGTAGGTTTACGATATGTAGATACACAGGTTGCTTCATCAGGCCACAGCATCGAACGTTTGGCGTTAATAGAGAAACCCGTACAAGATGGCGGTGGTTTAGCGCTAGAAGCCACCTATTCAGAGCCTGCTGTTATAGAAGTCGCGTCTGATTATCAAAAATGGTTACCAAGCTTTAACGTTAACATGGATTTTGGCGAAGGCTTTTTTATTAAAGCAGCGGCAGCAAAAGTAATATCTAGACCCGCACTTGAAGATACTGGCGTTAATAAAAGTTATCAACAAAACCCCCGTGCAGGTGATTTAGCCACCAGTGGTGGTAATCCTTATTTACAACCTTATGAAGCAAAACAGTTTGATACCTCATTTGAATATTATGATGAGTCAGGTAACGCCTATTCATTAGGTTTATTCTATAAAGATATTACCAGTTTCATTTCTACTCAAACAACCAGTGTTGATACGGGCTTAAATATAGACGGTTGGGGCCCTGTGTTTGAAGCCATCACTCAAAAGTCTAATCGTAGTGGCGGAACAGTTAGCGGCTTTGAAATAGCAGCCCTTCATTATTTTGACTACTTACCTGGCTGGCTCAGTGGCTTTGGTATGCAAGCTAACTATACCTTCACAGATAGTAAAGATGATGATGCAAGTGAGTTTGAACGCCCAAATGTTCAATCACCTGGTAGTGGCTTAGAAGGGTTCTCTGAAAATTCATACAATGTTATTGCATTTTACGAAATCGATGGCTTTCAAGCTCGAGCGGCATATAACTGGCGTGAAGGGTTTTTAGAGTATCGTTCAGGACCAAGAATAGGCAGCAACGGCTTACCTCAACATGTTGATGATTATGGTCAACTTGATCTAAGTACTTCTTATGATATTAATGAAAATTTAACAATTTCTGCAGAAGTAGTTAACGCCACTAACGCTAATATTTTAGAATATGCTGATGTTAGAGAACGTGTAACAAAGCTTGAATATTCTGGCAGACGATACCAAGTGGGTATTACAGCTAGATTTTAAGTGCCATTGTTATAAAGCAATTAAGCCTCGTTTTATTTTTATAAGGCGAGGCTTTCCTATAATATTTATTCTACAGTGTTTAATTTATAACTTTAATTGATATAAGCCATTATTAACCCAGGTATTACACATGGACAAAGTAAAAACTGAACAGATTAAATCATATGTTGTTGTTGGTGGTGGCACTGCTGGTTGGATTTCAGCGGCAGTATTAGCAAGAGCATTAACAAATACCGATGTAAAAATCACCGTGGTTGAATCACCCCATGTACCCACAATAGGTGTTGGTGAAGCAACCATTCCTTCTATTGTAGATTTGCTAGAATATCTTCGCATCCCTCTAAAAGAGTTTATTTTAGCGACTAACTCTACTTTTAAATTAGGTATTAAGTTTATTGATTGGAAAGAAAAAGGTCATCATTACTGGCATCCTTTTGGTTTTGTTGGCAACAAAATTGAAGGAAAACTTTTCTATCAACATTGGCTAAAACATCAATTTGAAAACCCACAGTTTGAGTTTACCGATTTTTCCCCTGCAATAGCTTTGGCAAAACAAAACAAATTTTATATCCCTGACCCCAAGGTAAAAAACAATCTTTCATCATCAACTTATGCGCTACATTTTGACGCTTCCTTAGTCGCAAAATATTTAGCAGATTACTGTAAAAATAAAGGGGTTAATTTAATCAAAGGCCATATCCAAGCAACAAATCTTAATGAAAATGGCCAAGTTGATAAACTTATATTAGCTGATGGTCAAGCCATATCAGGAGACTTTTTTATTGATTGTAGCGGGCAACAAGCGTTAATAATGCATAAAGCACTTCGTGTTGGTTATGAAAACTGGCAGCATTATTTACCGGTAAATAAAGCCGTAACGGCTCAAACAGCTATTGAACACCCTACTCCGCCTTATACCCAAGCCACGGCACATGAACACGGTTGGCGCTGGAAAATACCACTGCAAAATAGAATTGGAAATGGTTATGTTTATTGCAGTGATTATTGTAGCGACGATGCTGCGTTAGCTTTACTGAAAAGCAATAGTGCGCCCTTTATAACTGAACCACGGTTCCTGTCTTTTACCACAGGAAAACGTGATAAAATTTGGTATAAAAACTGTTTGGCGGTAGGATTGTCTTCTGGGTTTCTTGAGCCTTTAGAGTCTACAAGCATTTATCTGATCATGAAAACCATGCTTAATTTTGTTCAAAACATGCCTAATAAAAAACTATATCAGGCGCCTATAGATGAATTTAATCGATTAATAGATGATGAATACATCGCGATTAGAGACTTTATTGTTTTACATTATTGCACGACAAAACGAACAGATTCGCCCTTTTGGCAAATGTGGCAGCATTTAGAGATCCCAAAAACACTACAGACAAAAATTGAATTATTTACATGCCAAGGAAAGTTATACGAAAATCAGTATGATTTATTCTCAGCTGATAGTTGGTATTCAGTTTTAGAAGGTATGGGTGTGAGACCAAATAGTTATGATCCTCTTATAGATGCTTCGAGTTTTAATCAAATTGAACAAGCATTTAGACAAAGTATTTCAGCCCTATCGAACAATGTTGCTAAAACATTAACTCATGATGAATTTATAAACAGGTTAATAGCCGCGAAAGAATAAGAAAAAGACTCAGGGCCTATTTAGGAGGGAATTTAGAAATAACTCATACTAATAAAACTTATAAATTAACCCAAACAACTTCAAACTGACAAATTAATTTGAAAGTAGTTTGGGTCATGAACAAAGTAAATTATTATTTAATAATCGTTACCAAATGCTTCTTTTAAACGTCTTATTGCATCGTTTAATAACTTCTCTGTTAACTGCTCTGCAAGGGCGCCGTTTTTATCAGCAATTGCTTGATACACTTCTCGATGAAA
Organism: Colwellia sp. PAMC 21821; assembly: GCF_002077175.1. Taxonomy (NCBI): domain Bacteria; kingdom Pseudomonadati; phylum Pseudomonadota; class Gammaproteobacteria; order Alteromonadales; family Colwelliaceae; genus Colwellia; species Colwellia sp. PAMC 21821. The sequence continues at coordinate 4,314,311 of NZ_CP014943.1, read as the reverse complement.
AGAAACAGAAGAGCTGTTTGTTCGTGGATCTTTATTTGTTAATTGCACACTTATAAGTAATGCTGAGTAAATAACGCCTTCCATTGCAGTTAAATAATCGTTACGAGCCGCCCTTAATACAGAACGGTGAAATAAGGCATCAGCAATAATAAACTTTTCAACTGAACCTTTTTCTAGCTCCATACCTATGCACGCTGATTCAATTTCAGCCAAGGCTTCTGGGGTTGCTCTTTCTGCAGCCCAGCGAGCAGCTTTAGGTTCAAACGCTAAGCGAATATCCATCAGCTGTCGTATAAAATCTTTATTTGGTGGAGCACTAACATGCCATGCAAGTACATCGTCATCCCAAAGCACCCATTGACTGCGAGGTTTAACACGGGTGCCTATACCACGACGAACATCCAACAACCCTTTTCCTACCAGTATTTTTACCGCGTCTCTAATGACAACACGACTTACTTGATAGCGCTCGGTTAAAGAAGCTTCGTCATCAATTAACGTGCCTTCTTCTATTGTTCCAGCGACAATTCTTCGACCCAACTCACGAGCTACCTGTATTGGCATACTTGGCGTCATAGTCGCGGCGCGCTTTAAATCGTAATAAACTAATTCACTCATAATAATAGGTACACAAACGTTATACGTTTATAAAAATAATAGGAAGGTTATTAAAATTTTACGTTAAACATTGAAAAAACACAATGTTAAGTCCTTATTAATTACCTTAATCAGCAAAATAAGTTGGTTTTTCGTACAAATTTGATTAATTAGCCGGTCTACTTTTTCATGAGTAAAAATGTATAACTATAAAGCGTAAAGTTTAGTCAGTAGTTACGCTACTTTTAAATTTTATAGCGCGGTAATTATTCATGTTAACTCTTAAAAATAAGCAGCTAATTAATCAGCTTGATCTTATGCAATACAAAAAGAAAGTAATAGCATTACCTTCTTTTATATCGCTATTACCAATATTACCAATTCGTTACACTGCCGTCGTCTCTTGTCAGATGAGGCGCTTCGGTGAAAGTGGCACTTTGTTCAGCAATCTTCTCTTCATTTACTTCTACCCCTAAACCAGGCAATTCTGGAATAACAAAGTTAGCTCCATCCATAGTTGCCTGCACAGGAAAGAGTTCAGGGTTATCAAAACCCAATTGCTCAAAAGGTGAAGAACGACATTCTAACCAACTAAAGTTAGGCACCGCAGCAGCTAAATGAATTGAAGCAGCCGTACAAATTGGCCCTAATGGGTTGTGCATTACTAAATCAATATAATGTGCTTCAGACCAGCCTGCTACTTTAAGTGCTTCAGTAAAGCCACCAACATTACAAATATCTAAACGATTATATTGCATTAACTCGCGTTCAATATAAGGCATAAATTGCCATTTTGAAGAAAACTCTTCGCCAATGGCAAAAGGAATATTGGTTAATTTTCTTAAGGTTTCATAAGCTTCAGGGGTTTCATCACGAATAGGCTCTTCTAAAAAGTCTAAAGTGCCCGACGGTATTTTTTGACACAATGAAGCCGCTTCTCCAATACTTAATCTGTGATGAAACTCTAATCCAATTACCACGTCGTGACCTAAAGCTTCACGAGCTTTTATCAGCCAAGGTACGGTATTATTGATAGACTCTCGAGGTTCAAAACGCGCAACTCCAGATGAAGAGTAAGCAGCCCCCATACCATCAGCAATAAAACGAATACATTTCCAGCCCATTGCTTTAAGTTGAAGTGCTTGTTCAATCATTAATTCACCGGGCTCTGCCGGCACAGTTGCAAAAGCTGGCACTACATCACGTTGTTTACCACCAATAAGTTGATAAACAGGAACACCAAGGGCTTTGCCTTTAATGTCATGTAGCGCGATATCTATTGCAGCCATTGCTGCGGTAACAACTCGACCACCTTCAAAGTAATGGCTACGATAACATTCTTGCCAAATACGACCGATATTCATCGGATCTTGACCGATAATAAACTTTGAGAAGTGCTCTATCATCATAGCTACGGCTTGTTCACGAAATGAAAAACCAGCTTCGCCCCAACCGTATAACCCTTCATCAGTTTCCACTTTTACAATCAGTTGATTGCGAGTACCAACCCATATTACATAAGGCCTAATAGCGGTAATTTTCATATTTTATACCTTTATAAAAAACAGGTGAAACACTTAAATTTATCTTGAAAAAAGATTAAATTAAGGTCTACAACGCTTAATTTATGCGTTTACAAGCGTGTTAAATGTAGCAAAAAATGCTTTAGCTGACTTACGAATTTCATCATCAGACATGGTTGGTTTATATAAAGCAGAACCTAAACCAAATCCTTGTGCACCTAAATCTATGTATGGTTTCATGCTTTCAACGGTTGGATCAATGCCACCGACAGGAAAACATAAAGTACCTTTTGGCAACACAGAGTTTAAGGCTTTAAAGCCATCTAAACCTAAGGCAGAAACAGGGAATATTTTAATGCCTGTTGCGCCTGCTTCTAGCGCATCAAATGCTTCAGTTGGCGTTACAATACCTGGAAAAGTTGCACAGCCCGCTGCAACAGAAAGTTTAATAACCTCTTTATTCATATTAGGTGTAACCATTAAGTTTGCACCTGTTGCAATAACATCTTTCGCTTTTTGCGCAGTAGTAACTGTACCAGCACCAACATAATATTGCGTATTTTTGTCGGTTATAAACTCATCTACTAAACGCTTAATACTATTAAGCGCATCAGGACTGTTCAGTGGCACCTCAACCATCGTAAAGCCTTCATCAATTAATATGTGAGCAATACGAACAACATCTTCTGGCAGTACACCACGAATGATAGCGATTAATGGGAATTGTTTTTTTATATTAAATTTTTTCATTTTGATGTAACACCTTGATTAAATCTGTCATGCCTGCAAGAAAGCACTCGTCGCCATTTACGTAGGTAAAAGCAATAGTTAATGCGCTACATGCAAGCTTATATTTTTCACATAAACTCTCGCCACCGACGATATAAATATGCCCACCACTTAGACTATGTAATTCATGTCCAATTAGTAGTCCTGATATATAGCTATGTACATCACTATCATCAATATTTTTAAAAAGTCGGTGGGTTCGAGCAGCAAAAAGAACATTGGTTAATTTAGCTGATTTACTTTCTTTTACGCCAAGTAAAAAAACTTCTGGATTATATTTTTGTTCAGGTAAACCTTTGCCTAGGATGGTATGTTCAGTTATTACCGAAAATAGCTCCCCTGTCATAAATGATAAAACTTCGGTTATTTTGCCATTGACTACCCGCACATGTTTACTATGCGTACCCGGTAATACAACACTGAATAACCGTTTATTGATTAATTTGGCTGCGCCAAAAATCTGTACTTCTTCACCACGCATAACATCAAAGCGATCTGCAGATAACTTATGCATAACACCTGGAATAATTATCGCTTGAGCTCCCCAAGGAAGTTCGAATCGATATGAGTTTTGAGCGAGTAAGTTTGTATCTACATCTGTTTCCACATAGTCGACGTTAAACCAACCTTGCATCGAGCCGACCATACCGGCCATGATAATTGGAAGAGATTTATAGTTGTCTAACCATTGAGATAAAACCCCCTCAAGCGCATTGGCAAAATCATTATCTTTTACCTGTAACAAACCAAGGCCAAGTTCTTTGTTTTTTACCAACTCGCCCTGCTTATTCATCAAAAATACGCGGAAGTTAGTTGTTCCCCAATCGACAATTAGATAACCTTTCGATAATAAGTTTTTATTCATTTCTTTCGCTCTATGTATTTATTCAATTAATTTCTGAAGTTTATTAACTACGCACTAATTCTTTTTCAATGGCTTCAATCGTCTTACCTTTTGTTTCTGGCAATATAAAGCTCATCAACACTAAGCCAATTAAGCCAATACCAGCATAAATAAGGAAGATATTAGACACACCTAAGTGCTCTAATTGCCACGGGAAAAACTCACTGACTGACCAAGAAGCAATCGTTTGCACTAAGGCAGCAAAAGGTAAAGCGACACTTCGAACATTGTTTGGGAATACTTCAGAGAATATTACCCAAAGAATAGGCCCAATAGATAAATTAAACGCTGCTAAAAAGGCAAATATTCCAAACAAAACCATAGCTGCATTTATGCCGTTAATACTGGCATTGATTACCACACCACTGACTAAGGGTAATTCTTTGTTATCAAATATTTCAGCTAATTGTGCTTTTAAATCAACGTCGCTACTAAAAACTTTACCTGACAAGGGTTGTAATCTGGCCGTATCGATATTGTCTGGTGCAAGTTGCTGCGTTATTTTCGCCATAGTAGCATCGTCGAATTCATAAGTGACCTGGCTAAAGCCATACCACGTGGAACTATGTGCAATAACAACAAGTAACAAGCCACCAAGCGTTAGGAAGCGGCGGCCTAATTTTTCAACAAAAAGTATCGCAATAATGGTAGAAATAACACCAATAAGCCCCATGATGATGGTTTGCATAAAAGTATCTTGAACACTCATACCTACTTGCTCAAAAACTAACGGAGCAAAAAACAACACAGCATTCATACCGGTTGCGCCCTGTACTACCGCATAAACTACGGCAAGAAAAAGTACGAATCTCATTCTTATACTAAAAAGTGTTTTAAGTTGATCTAAAATAGAATTTTTCTTATCAAGATTTATACTTGCTGTAACTTCAGCTATGGTTGGCTCAATGTCAGCATCTAACGATATTTTTGCCAAAATAGCTTTTGCTTCTTCATTACGCCCTTTTATTATTAACCAACGAGGAGACTCAGGAATACAAAGTAGTAGTGAAACCCAAATTACATTAGCAATGAGTTCAGCGCCCAACATATAACGCCAAACATTTTCATTATTTATCCAGCTAATATCATCCATCATTTTAATTAAAAAATAATTAATAACAAAAGCTAGCAATAAACCTACTGCGATCATTAATTGATTAGTGGATACAAACTTACCGCGTTTGTCTGCCGGAGCAATTTCGCCTATATACATGGCTGAAACCGTAATCGATGCGAAAGCAACACCACCAATAAAACGCCCAATAACAAGCATTTCGTAGCTCACAGCGGTTGACGATAAAATAGTAGAAACAGAATATGCTAGCGCTATAGCAAGCAATACTTTTTTACGACCAAAACGTTCACATAAAGGGCCAGTAATAAATAAAGCACAAATAACCCCGATCAAAGCGATACCTGCTACGGTACCCGTTTGAGAGCTCGTTAACTCAAATTGAGAGCTAATAAAACGAATTGCACCAGAAATGTTAGCGGCATCTAAACCAAAAACAAAGCCACCAAAAGCGGCAATGAGTGAATAAAAAGCGACGTTCTTATCGATTAATGACATCTTTTTACCTTTACCTGTAATTATAATTATTTAACTTTGAAGTTATTTTTTGACTCGTTAATATTAGAAATTTAGCATCGAAAGCACAAAGATACAATAAATATAAACATATGATGTTTATATTTCTAAATATTTATATTACTATCTAGTCATAATATAAATGACAACTTGTACTGAAAATATAATTAATTCAATTATTTCATGCAATTAACTAAAGTAGGCTTTTATGAATACACGTTTAAAAGATCAAATAGCCATTGTAACTGGTGCTGCAGACGGTATTGGCCGTGCAATTGCTGAATTATTTTGCCAAGAAGGTGCAAGCGTTTGTGTTGCAGATATAAATGAAGTTGCAGGTACAGAGGTAGTTAACAAGCTTAACGAACAAGGCTTTAACGCTATTTTTGTTAAGACTGATGTTTCTTGTATAGATTCAGTTAAAAATATGGTTGAACAAACCGTTACCCAGCTTGGTAAACCTTCAGTTTTAATAAACAACGCGGGTATTATCTATCAAAACAAAAGCTTTTTAGAAACACCGACTGAGCAATGGGATAAGAGCTTTGCGGTGAATTTAGATGGCATGTGGCATTGCTGTAAACAAGTTATTCCTTATATGAAAGAAGCTGGGTTTGGCACAATTGTTAACGTGGGTTCGGTGCATTCATTTAAAATAGTACCTAATCATTTCCCTTATGCTGTAACCAAGCACGCGATAATAGGACTCACTAAAAACTTAGCTGTAGAGTTAGGTGAAAACAATATTAGGGTAAACGCACTTTGCCCGGGCATGGTTGAAACCCCTGCCGCGTTTAAGTGGTTTGATGAATCTGAAGATCCTGAAGCAGCGAGAAAGGAATTAGGTGATATCCACCCTTTAAGACGCAATGCATCATGTGAGGAAATTGCTTACCCTGCATTATTTCTTGCCTCAAAAGAATCTAGTTTTATGACTGGGCAAAGCTTGATTATTGATGGCGGACGTTCTGTTGTATATCACTTATAAATTTTTATAATTTCTCAATCAACAGCTAAAGCTAAAATTGGCAATAAATATTAATTACGTTGATATAAGTCATCGTAATTAAAGCAGGCCTATATATTTTTTTAGTATCAGGCTTTTCGGTTTATTAAGCCATAGCTCTGGTTTTAGATTTAGTTTTAGTTAGCCAATATTTAATTTAATAAAATAAAGTGAGTAAACATGCACGCTACATTCAACAATAACACAACGGTTACTTACTTAAAGCTAAGCACAATTTTGTTAGCTATTGGGTTATCTGCTTGTGAATCTTCTAAAATTTCATTAACAGATAATAGTCTCCCTGCAACTACATTATTTTCTGAAACAACCACTGTTTTACCTACAGAAGGTGTATCTCGAAGAAAATGGGACAGTGCCTTAGTTTCAGATTTAGACCAAGACGGCTGGCCAGACTTAATTTTAACCGAGCATTCGTTAAGGGCTGAGCTCTATTGGAATAATGCAGGCAAATTTTCAGCACCTATTTATTTAATTAACGGTGATACCCATGGTATTTCGGCCAGTGATTATAATCAGGATGGAAAAATAGACTTAATTGTTGCACAAGGCGGTGGTGGCGGAAAAAAACCTCGTAACCCAGTTTCTTTTAGCATCGATAAAAAAAGAAATATTGTTCGCCACGGAGAATTTACTCATTTTGAAAGAACAAGAGGTCGTGCTGTTAAGTTTATAGACAGTGATAACAATGGTGAATTAGATTTACTGCTTTCTGCTTTCCCATTAAAATCCCAAACACAAGGTGCAAACAACTTATATCTAAATAATAAAGGCAATTTCGAATTAAATAGCAAATTACCTCGCGCTAAATGGCTAGGTTATAAAACGTTAATTACCGACTTTAATAACGATAATATCGCTGATGTTTTATTTTACGGTGGCGCCAACATGGTTGCTATTAGAGGCGATGGTAATAATCAATTCACCGACATAAGTAATCATGTTTTTGGACCGTTAAAAAATATTAATAACATTAGTGCTATTACAGAAATAGATTTTGATAACGATGGCGATTTTGACTTATTTTTAACGCGAGCAAAACATCAATTTGAACAGCAAACTTTTTTTGATCCAATAGAAAAACGCTTCGCATTTTTTGCTCGTAATGAAAAGTTTGAGTTTCCCGAATTAAAAATCAAAGGTAATTTTAAACTAGAAAATTTACAAATGGCTTTCCCTCACTTTGATGTTTTCTTAGGTAATAAAAAACAAAAAGTCGAATTTAACGTTGATCGACATGGTGAAAAAAACCTTGAGTTAACCCAACAACAAGCCCAAGGTTGGCCGAAAAAAATGTCTAAAAAAGGCCTATACATTGGCTATATAGGCAATGACACGTGGAAAATAGCCGGAGAAACCAAATCACCAACTGCCGGTGTTATTCATAATGTAGAGTCTGCTCCAACCACTAAAGCGCTAGAACAGTTACCCGTTTACTTGCTAGAAAATAAGCAGGGCAAATTTGTTGATGTATCAGACAAGTTTAACTTTAATATCAATGAACAAACAACGAGTGCAACAGTAGCTGATTTTGACAACAATGGCTGGTCTGATCTATTCATTGTTCGATATGGCAACCCTGCAATGCAAACTGAACAACTGCTTTTACTTAACCAAAACGGCACGTCTTTTTCTGCCGTTAACGATCATGGCATTATTTCCAAAGAACTGGGTGCAACAGGCGGTGGTGCAGAAGTTGTAGATTTTGATAATGATGGCGATATTGACATTATTTACGCAAATGAACGTGGTCGTTGGCACTTGTTTGAAAACAACATGAACCATACTAAGAGCGCCCAAGATAATAATTATGTAGCTGTAAATGTTACTTTATCTCCGAATAAGAAAACATCGCTCGGCGCCACTGTTACATTAAAAGCCTGTAATAACTTTTACAAGAAAGTGGTTGGAGCAACCTCTTCACCATTTTCACAAGGTAACAATACTAAGCTGCATTTTGGCTTGGGTAGTTGTAAACAAGTTGAAAGTGCTCACGTAACTTGGTCTTCAGGTGAATCGTTAGACTTTTCTATCAATCAAATAAATAAACCATACACCTTGGTAGTAAAATGAATTAACCAAGCAAGGTTAATTCGCTTATTAGAGTTTGCCATTGCTTACAAGTGTATACATACCCTGTGGTATTTTAAAAGGCAGGAATACTTCCAACTAATTTGCTTTAGGCTGTGCAGAAACGAGATTACAAAACATTAATATATCTGGCTTATTTATGTTGCGTTGAAATAGAAAATTATATTTATTGGAAGGTTTAGCACGACTCAAGCGCTTTTTAAAAATCTTAAGTGAAAAACGCCCGCTAATTTTACGATTAACGGGTTTCTCTTATATAAAACAGAGATATAAATTTGAAAGCTTGTTTTAAGTTTTGGACTTCTCATCTACTTTGCTATTATGACGGCTTTTGTTTTCCCTATTAAGGTATCAGCACTGCGTGGAAGTTTTTCAACTTAGAGATTATCAACAAGAAGCTGTTTCTTCGGTGCTTAAACACTTTCGAAAAACCAACGAATCTGCGGTGATTGTTTTACCAACCGGCTCAGGTAAAAGTTTGGTCATTGCTGAACTTGCACGTTTAGCCAAGCGAAAAATACTCGTGCTGACCCATGTAAAAGAATTGGTCGAGCAAAACCATCAAAAATTTGAAAGCTACGGCGTTGCTGCCGGTATTTATTCTGCTGGCTTAAAACTCAAAGAGACTCAACACCAAGTCACATTCGCTAGCATACAATCAGCAGCGCGTAACCTTGACGATTTTAATGAGCCCTACTCGTTAATTATTATTGACGAATGTCATCGAGTTAATGTGCCTAGCCCTGACTTGTCTGATGAACACTCGAAGGCTCTGTTGAACGCAAAACCGAATCAACCACCTCAAGATAAATTACAGCCCGAAGCACAATCACCAGAAACAACAAACAAGCAGTCTAATAGTAATCAGTATCAACAAATTATTGAAAAGTTGATGCAAGTTAATCCGGATGTAAAATTATTGGGGTTAACCGCCACGCCTTATCGTTTAGGTATGGGCTGGATTTATAAAAAGCATTACCGTGGTTTTATGCGCAGTGAAGAAAAACGGCCTTTCGAGCACTGCATTTATGAGCTCCCTATTCGTTACTTAATTAAACGCGAGTATTTAACCGAGCCTAAACTCGTTGATGCCACCATAGAGCATTACGATTTTAGTAGCCTACGTGCAAACGCCTCTGGCGATTATAGTCCTGCGGATATGAATCATCTGTTAAACAAAAATCCTCGAGTGACTCAAAGTATTATTGAGCAGGTTGTTGAGTTAAGCGATCAACGTCAAGGTGTTATGATATTTGCCGCCACCGTTGAACATGCAAATGAAGTTTTTAGTTATTTACCCTTGCAGATAAGTGCGTTAATTACCGGCGCTACCGACAACGCCGAACGCGACAAGTTAATTAAAGCATTCAAGCACAAAGAGATTAAGTTTCTGGTGAATGTTTCTGTATTAACCACCGGCTTTGACGCTCCCCATGTTGATATGATCGCCATATTACGCCCAACACAATCGGTTAGTCTTTATCAACAAATCATCGGTCGCGGTTTGCGTTTGAGTGAGAACAAAAAAGATTGTTTGGTGATTGACTATACCGGCAATGATTTTGACCTTTATCACCCCGAAGTTGGTGAGAAAAAGCCCAATAGTAAAAGCCAGCCTGTGCAAGTTGTTTGCCCAAGTTGTGAATTTCCCAATGTATTTTGGGGCATTTGTGATGATGACGGTTATTTAGTTGAGCACTACGGTCGACGATGCAAAGGTCTTGTTGATGATCCCTCTGACGAGCAAGCACATCGTGTAGAAAGCCAGCGCCAATGTGACTATCGTTTTGTATTTAAAGAATGTCCACATTGCGGTGGTGAAAATGACATAGCGGCTCGTAACTGTTTACAATGCCTTGAGGTCTTGGTTGACCCTGATGATATGTTAAAAAAGGCACTAAAACTTAAAGATTCAAAAGTTATACGCTGCGCAGGCTTTAATCTAAGCAGAGTTACTGGCAAGGCTATCGCTAAGGCCAATGAGAAGGGATCTGATAAGTTAAAAATCACTTACCATGATGAGGAAGGCACCCAGCTCAATGAATCATTTGATTTTTCTAAGCCAAATCAAGTAAAAGCCTTCAACGATATTTTTTCTAAACGCCTTAGCGCTAAAATAAGTGTACAACTTGGCGCTACTGAGTCGTATGAAGTCACTACGCTTGAGCAAGCATTAAAGTTAGCTAACATACTACCGTGCCCAGACTTTGTTATTGCCAGGAAACAAAAATATTACTGGCGTATTAAAGACCGTCTTTTTGACTATCAAGGTAAATATCGCAAAGCCAATGAGCTTAAATAGAGCCTATGGTTAGGGTATGGTTAGGGTATGGTTAGGGCAACCATCGCATATTTTCTACTTGGCTGTGCTATTATCAGCAAATATTAACATCAAGGAATTGCTATGCAATATCAACAACTTAAAATTCAGTGGCCAGACTTCTCTCAAGCAATCCTCAATTTTGCAACCCTGTTAGGACTAAAAGACGTACCGCTTGTTTGTGATCATGCTGCTTTGCGATTGAATGAGCTTACCACCGCTCAGACGTTGTTAGCACAGTGGCGAGAAAAAGGAGACATTATCTCAGACAGTATTATTAACGGTCGTCCTATTTATATCATCGCACTGAACGAACCCTTACAACTCGGAGACTGGAAAATTGCCTGCGTTGAACTGCCTTTTCCTAGCAAACCTTATCCACAACAAGGTTGGGAACATATTGAATTAGTGTTGCCGGGTAATGCCGTAACAATGGCTGAATTAGAGCAGTCACTAAATACAATTAACCCGAATATTACAGCGGTATTGGCAGCGAACCCTGCGATTCAAGTAAAACGCTCTGCACCGCATGCAGAGGGTGAGAAACTGGCGAACCCGACCATTGCATTTAAGTTGAATAATATCTGTATTAAAGTGCACAGCGCAGACATTAAAGCCGTGGTGGCGATTGAAAAACAGTAGAAAAATAGACAAAATATATGCGACTTAGTGTGGCCGGCCATATAAAAAATATAAAACACTGATTATTTAGTATTTATATGGCAAAGAGATATTGAAAAATAAAAAGGCTGTCATTTTATGACATTTAAATTTTAGGCGTTGTCTTCTCTTTTGGTAAAAGTCTGGTGAAGGTTATAGTTCATTAATAAATATGTCTTGAACAATTGCGGCAATACTTGAATTAAAATATTTTAGTGGATACACCTATTTTAACAAAGGCCTGAGTACACAGGTAAAGCTTATTTAATTTAAAGTGAGTGCCCTGTTAATTTGCTGTTGATTTTACATTGCACTTAACATTGCGTAACAGGGTCACAATCAATTGAAACCCCGTTAGCAATTTTATTTGTTATTGCTCTGTTACTTGGTAAACCGTAACGGTTCCAGATACTTCATTACCAATCACTAATAATGGCGTATTAGTTGGGCTGTCTGCTGCTGATATAAATTTAATACTTTCAGGGCCTAAATCACCGGCCATATTCACCTTGGTGCAATCCATGCCTTCATTGCTATCACAAGGATCAGCTAAATCATCATCCATTTCGTAATCAACAGTAAAATCACGGTTATTGTAGTGGGTAACAAAAGCCGTATTAAAAGGGTTTGTAATGTCGTATACAAATAAGTCCCCTGCGCGTTCTTGGGAAATAAAGGCGTAAGTTCTTCCTGCTATTTCTCCAACATCAATCGCTTCAGGCTCGCCACCCTTATCATCCGAGCGGTTATCGCCTTTATTTTCAGTATGTGCAGCATTAAAATTGTTGCCAAGAATAGCTGATGAAATTTTGCCGAAATCATCGCCAGAATCAAAAACTAAATTAACGTTTTTATCCCAAATGGAGAATGAGCGCGCGCCATAAGAAAATAATTTTTCAAACTCACCATCTTGGTCTTTATCACCTAAAGCAGTGGTTACTTTTAAGCGTCCTAAATAGTCGCTACCACCCGTTTCGTCATACTGGCTTTGTAACGCTGTTGACAGTGTTTGATTAAGTTCATCGGGATCAATAATATCTTTAACGCGCACTTCTTCAGAATATCCGTCGTAATCTCTGGCATCACCTTCATTGGCAGAAACAATAAATGTCGAACCATTCCACGAATATGAAGCAATAGTATCAGGTTGATACATGCCATATAGACCTTGAATACTCTTAAACTCAGGGACTTGGTCTTTATTAGTAAAATCTAATTGATACTTACCCCAATCTTTATAACCCAACGCTTTTACTTCAATGGTTAAATCTTTAAGGTTAATAATGCCGATTGCATTATTTTCTTGCAGAGACACATACGCTATTTCGCTGTTACTGGCAGTGGTAATATATTCTGGTTCTAAATCTTTCGCGACCGTATTACCTATCGGCCCAGCAAACTTAACACCTGCTTTCGTTAAAATAGTGAGTCGTTTTTCATCGGTATCATAATCTTCAGGAGATAAGTTATCATCACTAAAGACAATATCTGAGCTCAAATTAATTGAGACTGCAACATCTGCTGGAACCATATCAACAACAGCAATAACTGAGATTGAACCTTCTGGGTCATTTGAGTAATCAGCATTTGGTTCGCCTTCATTGGCAACTAATACCTTATTACCGTCGGGCGTAAAAGTAACCATATCAGGCAACGCGCCAGCTTCTACCGCTTTAATGAACGTGCCTTCTCCAAGCGCATTTAGACTATAAAATAGAATAGCGCCGGGTGCTTGTTTAACCTCACCTTCAATAGCAATGGCTAATAAATCATCTTTAATGGCAATTGAGTTAACCGCACCTAACAAAATGGTATTCTCAACGCCTGAGGTGTTCTTTACCAAAACGCTTAATGGAAAAGTAAAAGCACTTGAGCTTAAGCTTTCATCAGCGACAGGATCGCCTACTTCAGTAGTCGAAAGGTTAGCTAAGTTGATAACTTCTATTTGATTAGCAGCGCCATTAATGGCGAAAGCAGCGTTTGAATTTTTATGAAACTGAACAATTTCTGCGGCGCTTTTACCGTAAATACCCGTAGCAAAACGGCCTACCACTTCAACATTTAATGCACGAGGTAAACTCTTACCGTCACTACCATTAGAGCCATCAGTTCCAACAACACCCGAAATGCCTTGTGCGCCATGAACACCTTGTTCGCCATTATCGCCGTCGAAATTACATCCGCTTAGCCCCATTGATAATGCAACAGTAAGCAGCCCTATTTTATACTTGTTAATTTTTAACATCATTTGGTCTCGTCATTTAAAAATGAAACAAGACTAGGGAGTTTATGTGGCAAAATAATGACTTAAAGATGACAGAAAGATTACAAACAAAATGTCGGTGCTTTTATCTTGAAATATCAACTAAGGTAAACATTAATTCTCGTACTGACTCATGAAAATAAATTTAATATTGAAAACTCAAAGAATATATTTGCGAAGTGCTTATAAACTAATCCTAGAAGTCACCAACATATTTTAGGCTGGGTTAGTCAATTGAAGGCTAGATAGTAGAGTGATAAATAACAAACCCTACTATCTGGATACTAATTTACTGAACCGCATCAAACTATGAGGTTGAGCGCTTTTTAACTTATTTATTAACTATTGAATAAAATTTAAATGAACTCATCTAACAAAAAACTTTTTCGGTTATCGAACTTCTTTTAATGTGACGGTTAACTTCAAGGATAAAGTTATGTGGTTTGACAGGGATGCAATAAAACCTGGAGATAGAGATTTGGATTCTACTCGATGGGTTAGCACTACAAACCCTTTTCCTAAAACTAAACACTGAGATTGATAAAAGCCCGATAATCTTTCGATTAACGGGCTTTATAAGTAGATTAATTAACTGCTCATTCTAAATGGTTAAAATAAATAACTTTGGCTTTCAGAAATTTACCACCGTCGATTGTCTAGCAATCATTTAATTAATTCCCATATAATTGCTATCTCGTAAACAATTAAAACACCTTAGACAACTGAGAAGCCTTAAATGAACTTAAATAGATAAAAAGAAATCATAGTAGGCTTTATTGCGTAATTTTTGCGATAAGTACAAGCCTAGTTCTTTCAGTTGCGCCTTATTTTGATAACTTACGATTAACGTTTTTAATTTTGTTAAGGCTTCTTCACTCTGCCCTGCACCATCTAACGCCAGTATATAAGTATAAGCATATTGCGCATTATCAGGCATTAAGGTCATGGCTTTGTCAAAATGTTCGATCCCTTTATCTAACTGTTTCTGACGTACAAAGTGCAATCCGTAAGAGTAATGTAAATCGGCTGATTTAGGATTGTTTTTGATCCCCTTTGACAACACTGAAGCTACTTGAAATGGCTTTTGTTGAGCACGGTAAATATCGGCCAGATTAATGTAACCTGTTAAAAAGTAGGGATCTATTTTAATTGCCTTTATAAATGATTTCTCTGCATCACTTAATCTATTCAATTCAATCGCAATGACACCTTGATTAGCAAGGCCTTCACCGCGCCAACTACTAATTTCATTCGAATGAATTAATGCTTTGAATGCTTTATCGAACAGCGGTTGATCAATAGCGGATATTTCACTGGTAATTAAACCTCGTGCCGCAGCAATTCTTATTGATTTGTATTGATCTTGTAACACTGGCGAAAGGTATTTCACCTTATCGTTAGGAGGTAATAATGTAGCGATATTCGCAGCACTTAACCTGATTAACCCTTCAGAATGGCTGAGATAAGGCTCTAGAATTTCGGCCGTTATTGTTTGCGTAGTGTAACTCAGTAATTGTAGAGCGGTGGCTCTACTGATGACATCAAGTTGAACATCAGCAATAATCGCTAAATGCTGCTCAATATCGATGGCTTGTCCTGAATTTAATGCCATTAAATATTCTTTGCTCGTCAGTAATGGCTTAGGTTGACCATGCCATTTTTCTAAACTCTCACTTGCCCATTGATTCGATTTATCTTCATGACACTTTGTACAGGCATTAGGCGTGTTATACGCTTGAGAAATATCAGGGCGAGGAATTTTAAAACTATGATCACGCCTGTCATCAACGCCCATATAGGTGTTTTCAGGCATATGGCAATTAACACACTGTGCGCCACTCGTATTATCCTCATGTTGATGATGTTCTTTTACATTATAAACCTCGCTGCCATGACACTGCAGGCATAAACCGTTACCTTCTACCTTTAATTTCATGGTGTGTTTATCATGACAATCGAGGCAATTAACCCCTGCTGCAAACATTTTACTTTGTAAAAATGAGCCATAAACATACACTTCTTCTTTGATTTGACCATCTGCATAGTAATTGGGTGATGCTAATAGTTGTGGGGTAAATTGATCTAAAAACGGCGTGTTAGGTTTAATACCATCGTTTAATGGTGCACGTAATGAATGACAAGCAAAACAACCATCCATAAACTCATTATCACGTTTTTCACCCTGCCAATGTGCAGTTTTGTCGCCAATACTTCTTAGCCATACCCCAGTGCGGTGATTAGACGCTGTAAAATTAGTACCCGTCTTTGGTTTTATCGCTTTTTTTGCATGAGTAGACATATCATCATGACAAGATAAGCAACCAACGTTGATATTATCGAACAGTGTGTCAAAACTGTTGTCTTTTGTCTCATAGTTTCTTACTAAGCCATCAGAATGACAATCGGCACACATGCCATTCCAATTTTGTAATGGTTGACGCCAATGTAACCTATCTTCAGGTTGAATTTCTTCATGGCTATAGTTGTGATACCACCGCTGCCCGCCGTCAGATTTTTCTCTTGCGTCCCAAGCAAAGGGTAACACCTGTAACTTCCCTGGCTCAGTTTCAACTAAATATTGTTGCAGTGGAAAATGACCAAAGGTGTATTTTATTGGATAAGTATCTGTTTTATCATCATAGGAAATAGTGACTTGATAACGATTATCTTTAATAAAAAAATTAGCTTTTTGTCCATAATGCTCAACCTGTTTATTATCAAAATCAGCTAAAACTGTCGTTTTATCGGCAAGCGCCATCGCTTTACTGTGATCAGATTGTTGCCAATCATGTTGTGATTGCTCATGGCATGAAATGCACTGCTGATTTGATATAGCGTTAGCCTTTTGAAAACTGTGCTCTTCGACCTCAAAAGCTTGTATAGAAAATGCCGAGAACAAACCGAGTAACACCAGATAAAAAGAATGATAAAACTTCAAAATTTTACTTACCTTAAAATAATTTAACAAAATAACTTACTTAAATAATTAACGTCGTAATGATGATTAATCAGCTGCTTATTCAAGCCTCAATACTTTGATAATAGATTGATAATACATTGTCAATTTAACCAAAACTATCAAAGTATGTATAAAGTCTGATTATGCTAACCGCTCATCAGGTTTTTAGTGCCCCCACCTAGGATGAATTACCCCTTAATAGTGTCTTGCGCGCTTTGATCTTTAATGAGTGGCAGGTTCGCCGCCTCACGTTTAATTTCTTTAATATCTTGATTGATAACAAGACACAAAGCCGGTAAGACTAATAAACACACAATCGTAGTGAATAAAATACCAAAACCTAACGATACCGCCATAGGAACAACAAACTGAGCTTGTCGTGATGTTTCAAACACCATCGGCGCTAAGCCAAAAAACGTAGTAATAGTCGTGAGTAAAATCGGCCTAATGCGCCTTCTACAGGCTTCTTTAATAGACTCCATTGCAGAGAGACCTTGAGCCATTTTTTTATTCGCATACTCCACGAGGATCAAACTGTCGTTAACCACCACGCCAGCGAGTGCTAGCATCCCCATTAAACTCACCACACTTAAGCCAAACCCCAGTGCCATATGTCCTAGAATAGCGCCCACAGCACCAAAAGGAATAATAGCCATAATAATTAATGGTTGAGAATAACTTCTAAAGGCAATTGCCAATAACATATATATCCCTGCTAACGCAAACCCTGTTCCTAGCTCTAGCCTAGAAACACTGTTGGCTATTTCTTCTTGATCACCACCAAAGACAACGTTAATGCCTGGGTAGCGCCCTTCTAGTTCAGGTACCAAATGATTTCTCACCAGTTTGGTTACGGCGGGTATATTTTCTTCAGGCAGTATTTCAGCCCCTACTTTTTCTACACGTTGCCCCTTGCGACGCAGAATAAAACCCGGTGCTAAGACTTTATTTATGGTTGCTACGCTGCCAAGCGGTGCGTAACCACCTGCTTTAGTGCGCACTAGCATTGACTCTATTTTATTTACATCTGTACGTTCGTGTTCAGGTAATCTCACTAACGTCGTCACTTCATTACGTAGGCGATGTTGTCTTTGCGCTCTTGCGCCGTATAAAGATGCGCGCATTTGAGCTGATAAATCAGCGGCATCTAAACCCAAGGCCCTGCCGTTTTGATTAAGCGTTAATTTCCACTGAGGTTTACCTTCTTCCATTGAATTAACGGTGGCAACAACATATTCATTAGTATCAAGAAAGTCGACGGTCTCTTGAGCCGCCAGTGCAAGTACACCGCTATCACTGTGACGAAGTTCTATGGTTAACGAGGCTGTAGCTAATGCACTAGAGCCACGCCTTGCGCCGCTAAAGCTTAACTTGCCCAGTTTAGCTAAAGGCTTTGCATGTTCACGCCAAAATTCTTTTATATCACTTGTCGCGTATTCACGCTCTTCACTCTCAACTAACAACAAAGCCACTTCAACACTATTCTCGCGAATGATGCTTCGAGTGCTCACCACGCTGCTTTGCAGTGCTCTATCTTTGATCATAGACTGCGCACTTTTCTCGAGTGCATCTCTTAATATAAACGCTTCTTTTTCTGTCGTCGTTTCAGAAATCACATAACTAGCTTTTACCCAACGTCCATCTAATTTAGGATATAAACTAAAGCCCATTTTTCCGCTAAGCGCATAGGCAATCACGATGCAGAAAATAAAACTGGCAATAGATAAAACTAAACTAGGCCAATTCAAACATTTGTTAAGCAGTGGAAAGTAAATATTTTCAATAAAATGGTTTAATTTACTATTGCATGTGTTTTGTATACCACTAAACCATTGTTCAAATTTATTGGGTCTTTTTTCTTTAATATGGGCCAAATGTGACGGAAGAATAAATAACGCCTCAACCCAAGAAACCGCAAAGCAAAGTACAACAACAATAGGAATTGCGCCAAATAATAACTTCATGCTGCCCGGCAGTAACAACAGCGGTAAAAAGGCGACAATGTTGGTTAAAATAGCGTAGGTGAGCGGCTTAGCAACTTCATTTGCCCCTTTGATTGCAGCTTGCTCAAATGACATACCGTCTTGCATATGCGAATAAATATTTTCACCGGCAATAATCGCATCATCAACAACAATGCCTAATGCCACAATAAAACCAAACATTGACACCATATTGATAGAGACATCAAAACTGGGTAAAAATAACATTGCGCCTAAAAAAGCACTGGGGATGCCGGCGACAACCCAAAAGGCGAGTTTAAATTGTAGGAAGATGCTCATAATTATTAAAATTAATAGCAAACCTATAAAGGCATTACTTAATAATAAACTTAAGCGTTTTTGATAATTTTTTGCATCGTCATCAACTATCGCAATGCCCGCATTAGGTGGCAGCATAACCAGTATTTCTGGCCACATGTTTTCAATGGCATCGGCAATTTGTGACGGTGTTTGCTCACCCATGCGATAAATATTTAACTGTACCGATAATTGCCCATTGTAGGTCACTAAATCACGAATATCGGCAAAACCTTCAGTCACATTCGCTATTTCACCCAGTGTAACTTGATCGCCAGATTTATCTGAAATAAGCGGCACTTTGGCTAAATCTTCTGCCCAAAACTCGCGTTGATCAACAGAGACAAGAATATCACCATTATCGCCTTTTATTTTACCCGCAGACTGCTCTACAACATTCTTTTTTAGTATGGTCGCAATTTGATTTAAGGTTAAGTTATAGGCTTGTAAATCTGTTTGAGCGACTTCTACATGAATTTCTTCACTTGGAATACCTCTAAGCTTAACTTGTGAAATGTAGGGCGATTGTAAAATACGATCACGGATTTGTTCAGTAAGACGTTTCAGGGCAAAACGATCTAAATCAGCATGAACAATAAGCTCCATAACATCAGCAATACGCGTATCTAACTTAACACTGGGCCTTTCTATACTGGCTGGAAAAGAAGATATACGGTTTACCGCTTGCTGTGCATCTTGATAAATTTTCTGAGGATGTGAACCCGCCTCTAATTCTGCCGTAACTCTGATCCACCCGGTACCAATAAAGGTATCGACTCGACTAATACCATCAATATTTTGCAGAGCAGATTCTACCGGTGCTGCTATCCCTATTTCCATTTCACTGGGCGCAGCACCTGGATAAGATATCCTGACAGAAACCGTGTCACGAGAGGTTTCTGGCATGTATTCTTTGCGGATCATAAACGACATGACCAAGCCACCAAAGATTAAGGTCAGCATCAATAAATGTGGTGCTACCTTATGCTTGATCATCCACGTTATGGGATTAACGCTCATCAGTTAGGCCCTTTACTTTTGTCTCTAGTGCTACTTTTTTTACTCTATTTCCTCTGTTTTCTCTTGTTTTGACTTGTAAACCGATAGCGGCAATCCCAGGTTTTTCTGTTAACGCTTTATCACCTATTTCAAAGGTCGATTTAATATAAATAACCTCACGTCCTTTAAACAACACCTCAACCGCTCTTTTTTGTAATGTACTGTTTTTATCCACTACCCAAATAGTATTGTCGGGTTGTAGCCAAGGGTGCTTAATCACCCAAGCATTTTTAATTGGCTTACCTTTAAGCTCTACATTTAAAAAGTCATTAATAAATACTTGAGGGCTATTGTTGTCTGCAATTTTAGGAGAGTCGATGGCAAGTAACACTTTAACTTGCCTGTCTTTGCTGTCTAACTCAGGTAAAATTGAAATAAAGCGTGCTTGGCGTGTTTTCCCTTCGCCCCAAAGGCGTGTTTGAGATATTTCAGCAGGTTGTCCTCGATCAAGCAAAGGTAAAAATTTATGGGGTATTTTAACTTCTATCCAATAAGTGTCGGTATTAACCACTGAAAATAGCAACGTATTGTTCGATACTTTACTCGCAAGGCCTACAGATTTGCTCATAATACTACCGTCAAAAGGCATTAAAACCGTTGTCCTTTTTAAGTTTAACTCGGCTGTTGCAACATTATTCATTGCTACTGATACTTTTGCTTTAGCCACCGTCAATTGTGGCTCTCGCAGAACTAAAGATTCATCTACACCCAAGTTTTTATGATGATTGAGTAACGACAACTCTTCTTTTGCTATTATTTGATCCGCTTCTTCAAGTTTAAAGCTCGCTTGGGCTTGGGCTAGCTGAGCTTGTTGCGACTGCAGCGCTAATTCAAAATCTATCGCTTCAAGTTTAGCTAACCACTGGCCTTTTTTAAGATGCCCACCGGGTAGAGCTAACGGGTTAATGGCTTCAATATTTCCTGATACACGCCCATAGACGTTTACTGACTCTGCAGGAATAACAAAGCCAGATGCTTGCCAAAAAGGCACAACCGACCCCTTAACTAACTCACTGGTTTGCACAGTACGTAAACCCTTAGCTTTATTTTTTTTAAAGTTAGTTGAGGTTTGAGCATCCGCATTTAAAATAAAGTAACCAACTACACCACCGAGTAAGAGAATACATATCGGCAATAATTTGTTTTTAACTACTAAAAAGCCCATTAAGACTGTTTTCCTATATTAATATGATTATTATCTTTGGTCAGTATTTCAGGTGAGAAATCGCCATGACTTAACTCTCTGTATAATAAAACCCGATTTACCATGACCTTTTTATTTGCGTCGATAATTTGTCTTTCCAGTAACAAAATACTCTCTTGTGCTTTAAGCAGGTTTAAGTAATTCGTTTTACCATTTAAATATTTAATGGTGGTTAGTTTTTCAGTCCGTTTAGCCAAATCTAACTGGGATGATAGGTTTATAGCTACTTTAGATAATTGAGCTTCGTTTACAAGGACTTGGTTCACCGCAGCAATGGCTTCTAACCACACCTGTTGGTAGTCGAATATTAGTGCTTCTACAATTAATTTTCGTTGCTCAACAATTGATTTTTTTATCCCTGAATCAAAGAGTGGCAAAGTAAGTGCAGCAATTAAATTTCCTGACCAATCGTCCAGTACTTCTTTTATCGAGGTGTTTGAAGTTGAATAATTAGCCCTGAGTGTAATGCGAGGGTATTGATCAGTAATGGCAACCGCTAAATTTTCATTAGCCGCTTGAATTTTAGCAAATGCTTGTTCAATATCAGGACGAAACTTTAGCACCTCCATCGGGATGCCCATTGCAGGTAGTGAAGGTAAGTGAGGTAAAATACTGAGGTCTACCTCAATTAATTTATCTGTTGTTATGCCTAACCAAAGCGCTAATGTTTGTTGATTAATATAAAGCTCAGCAATGTTTTTCTCCTGCTGCACTTCAATGCTTTTTAATAAATTTTGTTGCTGCCAAATATTAGTAACAGAATTTTTACCCATGGCAAAACGCCGAGAAATAATCGTTAACGCATCATGTGTACGTTGAAATTGATTAGCTAAGACAATTTTTTTCTGTTGCTCTGAAACTAAGCCGAGCCAAGCATTAGTGATATTACCAGCAACCAGGTTTGCACGTGCACGATATATAGCCTCTTGCGATTTATAATCCCAAACCGCTTTATTTTCAACTGCTATTATGCCACCCCAAATATCAAGTTCCCAACTTGAGCTTAGCCCAACAGATGAGTTACTAATATCGCCAAAATCATCAAAACTGGAAGATGCGCTGGCATTAAAATTTAACGTAGGATAAAACTCAGCTTCTGCAATGTTGGTATTAATCGCGCTGTTTTTTAACCGAAGATCTTGCGCTTTGAGAGAGAGGTTATCTTTAAGACCTTGGGAAACCAATTGAGACAGTTCGTCGTTATTAAAACTATTCCACCAATTGATATCAAGTTTCTGCTGCCCTTCGTTGATAAAAGAGGTTGAATAGTCAATGTCTTCAAGCACAACATCATTTGTTAGTGTGCAAGACGATAACATGAGGATAATAAATAAAACTTTAAAATACATATACCTAATTTCTATAGTTGCGACTATTTTACTAATATTTTTCAATATATAACGTATTAAAATCCAATGATTCCATTCAATTGTCGGTTTATTTTATTGCTGCATCAATCACTCATGCATAACGTTTTGTCATAAAAATCCACGGTTGATTCTTGTAAACTGAGCACTTACCACACAACAAACAACAAACAACAAACAACTGATATTTATAAACATAGTACCTTTAATCAAGACTAAAAATCAAAAAGTATATTACACATAAAGCCATAAAATATCGGCAATTTAAGTTAAATCAAATTCTAATTACCTTATATAAATGATTATTTTAGTGATTATACTTTTTAATTGCTGATAATTGACTATTACTATTTTTTATAACTGTTTCTTTGTCACTGTTTCCTTGGGCCTTAAACTACAAGACCCAAGCGTTCTTATAACTAACGACAAGAAACGTGTGTAATTATGCAGTTAATCAATAGGTTAATCTGATAATGGTTTATCTAAAGTAATATCGAAAAACCTAAATCCACCTGTTGGTAACTGAATATTCAACTTGCCATTTGTTGCTTTAAATTCATCGCCAGCCAAAATATCTTTAATGGCTTTAGGTGATATTGTATTAAAAGTTACCTCAGCTAATGCTGATTGTGGATTAATGTAACCACCATCAACCAAAGTTAAACGTAAGTTAGTCGGTGAGGTTTGCGCGACAACCCAAGCTACATTGCCCTTAACTGTAATGGGTAATAGCTTTGATTTATCCTTAATACTTTTTTCTACCGTTTTATAAAATTCTTTTGCTGGAAAACGTTGTTTACCATCTGCAGAAACATACTCTCTACCGTCAGTTAAATACTCTTGCATAATATTTTTATAAATCGGGTGTAGATGATCAACTAAAGCACCTCGAGCAGCTTTGTGATCAGCAAAAACACCCTGTTGTGGCGGCGTGATTAACACTAAGCCATTCGGGTATTCAGGTAAGAAACCTAAACGTCTTTCTTTAACACCTGCAGCATAGCGTGAAAAGTCCCATTCAGTAACAGGAGCCCCTGGCCATGAGCCATTAAGTCGGCTGAATACCATTGGGTTTTCATCTTCAACCTTTTGATCGAATAATGACGTTGTTTTAACATTACTGCCTTCATCCAGGTAATGATCATCTGGCGGTAACATACCAATATTTACCGGTGAGTAACTCAATATTTCATGAGGTTTAGGTACATACAGTGCGCCTTTGCCAATTAAATCCCAGAAGGTTTTCATATGTGCTTGGTCAACCGGGAAGTTATTAATATAGGTGGCGCCGTTCGCTACGCTGTATATGTATTGACGTAAAGCATGGTTAGGCAGCATTTGATGTGAATGCTGTCTTAATCGATCATAACTGGTGTTATCGCGAGCTAAACGCGCACCCCAATTATTAACCGACCCACTCGCCCATAAACCAGTTCTAGCGGCAACGCTTAATTCCATTGATTTATCGGTAGTTTCTTCCATTGCTGGTACAAAAACATCGGCAAATTCACCTGAAAGTAATCTTGACCAGCCTTTTTTATAAATCATTGATTGCCAGAACGTGTGTTTGTTTCTTAAAAACAAGTTGCCGTTGAGCTCTTGAGCCGCTTCTGCCAAAGGGAACATAAAGTCCTCTAGCATTATTTCAAAGTCTTTATCGTAGTGAGCCACTTCAGGAAAAATTAATACTGATTTTTTCCCATCAGCCACTTTTAAGGTTTTAATATGGGTGTCTAAACTCCGGTAGTATGGATCGTTACCATGGCCACCCCAATAGGCGGCGCCAACATCACCACGGTAGAGTTTTTTGGCTTTTTCTAATATTTCATTTTGTGATAAATCATATTTTTTTCTTCGGTCACGTTTTTTTTGATAAACCTTAGTCGGTATAATCGAACGGTCCCACTCTTCAGTACCCAGATTACCTGAATCAAGGAATATCGGACTATCGTATTCTTTGGTGATTTTTTTAACCACTTGTTTTGATGTCTTATTTACATCTGACATTAAATATACAGGTAATGGTTTATGGTTATATTTTGTTTCTTGGTAATGCGTTAACTGTTGGTTTACCTTGTCAATATTATTTAAAATAGCGGTAATTTTTCCAGGAGGATTTAAGTTTTCAAATTGTTTGTCCCAGCCTTGCTTCGCTAGATCTAAAACGTGAATGCTGCTACCACCACTTTGACTACTCGCTAAAATAATTTTATTAGTTGCGGGGTCTTTCCACATATCGTTAAACGAATACTTGCCAGTTACCACACTACTTTTAGTTTTTTTCATGGTGGCAGGAATAATAGTTAAACTATTGCCATAAAGAATAAGTATACTTTTTTCACCTTGATACTCAACAAGTTCAGTTTGTGCGACACGATAGCCAAATTTAGCAAATATAGGTGATAGTTTCTTTAATGAAATAACTGTTTGAGACTTTGTTTTAGGATCATATAAGGCGATGCCTTGGCTTTGCATTTTAGTGCTGCCTAAAAGTATCTCTTGATTTCCGTCGTCATTAACATCCACTACACGTAAATCACCAATAGGTGAACGCGTTGCTTTTAATGAATTAGAAACAAATGGCTTATCGTCAAGTGGGTTAAATAAATAGATAGCGCCAGTGCCTTGCATTGAGTTAACAACACCTTGCACCGCTAAAATCTCACTACCATCGGCCTGTTTAAGGGCTCTTAAAAAGTTGATTGAATGACGTTTAGCTGGTTGAGAACGTGCTTTGGGGTTATCTTTGGTCGCTTTGTTTGGACGCGCTTGTTCAATAGAATAAGTTGACGAAGCAATGGTCTTTATTAATTTACCCTGAGTGTCTAAATAATAAAAATTATTATCAAAACCACCGGCAACCACATAAGAGGTATTATCTTTTTTTATGGTGGTAACTGAGTACATAGGTGCATCGTTAACTTTAAATGACCATTTCAATTGACCTTTGTCTGATAAACAATACACATGACCATCAGCATTGGCGGTTAATATTTCGTCATTACCGTCACCGTTAATATCTTGTGTCCAAACGTCATGATTCATGTAACCAGATAATTTATTTTCCCATAAAACTTTACCGTCATAATCTACCGCTAATAAAGTCCCTTCGTAACTAGAGCCTACGATGTATGAACCTGACTTTTGGTTGGCTGATCTCACTTTACTGATGGTGTATGGGGTTTCAATACTGTACAACGCTGACGTTACATCAGGTGTTAATCTACTTGGACTAGCAACAGTGCAGGCACTTGTTACCAATGTACTTAATACAAGGAATGACATTTTATTGATTATAGTTTTCATTTTTAACATCCTACATTGAGTCTTATACTCAAATATTTATTTGTTCTGATTTATTTATTTTTCTGCTTTACTCAGTGACTGACATTGATATCACTGAAGCCGGTATTATTTTTTTCAATAACATTTTCACTGTCACTTGATACTAATACGATGAGCGGACGTTTAAATCCTTTAGCGGTATTATCCGTTAATTTACTATTTTTTGAGTAATGTAAATCGATACTTGGGTATTTATCAATTGAAGGATAAGTATCACTAAAAACAATGGTGTTATCGGCTACCGTTAAACCATCAACTGAAAGTGCATGCACCATTAAACCATTAAAGCTGTGTATGGTATTGCCGGTAAACGTTATGTTTTTATGATATTGCCCTTCGCCAATTCGTTGTTGTGGCGTTAGCATAGGTGCTGCAAATAACGGATAGGCGTCTTTGCCAGAAAACCCAATATTATCAAAAGTATTATTTCGAATAGTAACGTCTTGAACCGCGCCTGATTCATACCATTTTTTGTTATCGCCTTCGATTAAAATTCCGTGCATTTGTGAATTAAAATAATTATTTTCAATTAACACTTTTCCTTTCGTGGTGATTAACGCACCGCGAGCGCGGTTTTCTCTAAATTTATTATTACGAATAACAACATCAGGATTCCACGTAAGGTTTTCAAATGATAATGGACCGCTAGGCATGTTTTTAGGGACATCATTTAAAGTAATAACAAAGCGTTTTTCATTTATCTCGCGAACGCTTTTGATTGAGGTTTTAAAAAAGGGTAAGACTGTTTCACGTGATAAAATAGCAATTTCATCGCCCGCTTCACCAAAAACTAGCCCCATTTGTTGAAAGTGACTAATAGAGGCAATAAATTCTTTATTGCCTAAGTAACTATCGACGTTAACATAAGCACCATGTACGTTAATGCCGTCATCTAGCATGTGCTCTAATATACTGTTTTCTACTTTAATAAGTCCTTTACAACCAACAAAGTGTGTTGCATCAGCACGCGTGGCGACATAGCGCCCTTCTGCTGACGTAACGTTAAAGTTATTTAAATCAATGTTATTTGTGCGTTCAACAATAAGTGCCATGCCCCCAGCGTCAAGTACCGTAACATTTTCAATATGAATATCACTTGAGTTAGTAATATGAATACCAGGAACTAGACGACTCGTAGGATGCACACCATATACGACTAAAACGCTGCCAATAGGTGGTGGTGATCCTTTGCCAATATTTTCAAACTTTAAACGTTGTTCATTTAATTTAGTCACTTGGGTTGTTAAGCCGCTTATTGAGTAACGGTTAGTGTTAAAAATAGGCGAGCGTGTTTTAGGGTCAAAGACAATATTTGAGCCGATTGGATCCCATTGACCAAATCGTTCAAATAAAATTTGACCAGCCTCAATTTTATAGGGATATAACTGCGGGTCGATTTCAACAATAAAACTTTTATCTTTCTCATTGCGTTCGACAATCGATAGTTCAGCATGATATGAACGAATAAAATCAATACTAAAGTTCTTTAATGTTGCGCCTTCAACACTTTCTAATGTGAAAGGCACAATACGACCGTGAAACATGAATGTAGACCCACCGCCGTCCACGGTAACATTTTTAGCGTTATACAGTGGAAAAGCCATTCGTTTTAAACCGTTGTCATGGTTAGCAACATAACGGTATTTTTCAGTGGCATTTTCTGGATAAAAGTCATACTGGCCTTTAGGAAAAATGATAGTTGCATTGGTTTCATCACCAATTTTATTAATCAATAAATTGAGCTTATAACTCGCGTCTTCTCCGGGCACAATGCCATAATCAGCTACATTGTAGTCTTTGGCATTTGCGCCATTTATTAAAAAAGTTAAACTCAATACTGAAAACAACAGTTTTTTCATCAGGTATTTCTCTTATCTCTTGTTAGCTCTTATCATTAAAGATTATTTAGTACATTTAATCCGACTACAGGCTTATTCGTGTAACCACTTTACTACCCAAGGGTCTTTCGTTTCTTTTTGAAATTGCATTAATTTGGCCATTAAACTTTCTTTAACCGCTAAGTAGTCAGGATCATCAGCTAAGTTTTTACTTTCACTGGGGTCAGCCGATAAATCAAATAATTCAAAAGCAGGACGATGAATAAAATTGTCGATAGTTTTGCTACCTAAAACATTTATATTTGCCTTTAACGTACTTTGCCATGTACTTGATTTGTATAAGTCATTAGCAAACGGGTAATCTAAACCGCTAGCGATATTCCAAACCAATTTGTACTTACCGCTTCTTATCATACGCATTGGGTAATACATGGTAATTTCATGAAAACTGTGTGAGCCATAAATGGTGTTCCAGTCTTCATGTTTCGTATTCGTGTTTGTTAATACCGGTTTAAATGTACGGCCATTAAAATCAGCTTTATCATAATCAGCATCGGCAAAGTCTAGCGCTGTTGGGGTTAAGTCAGTCCAAGAAATAAGCTCAGTGACTTTTTCGCCTGCACGTTGCGCATAAGCCTTAGGTAATTTAACAATTAATGGCAATTTAACACCTGGCTCATAAATGGTTGTTTTAGCGCCAGGCATGGCTGAGCCATTGTCTGAAAAATAGAAAATTATGGTATTGTCATAAACGCCTGCATCTTTTAAAGACTGCACCAGCACACCCATGGTATTATCTACACGTGAAATTGACTCGTATTGCTCTGCAAGTTCGCGTCTTGTAGCTGGGGTATCATTTAAGTAATCCGGCACGGTAACTTTGCTTGGCTCATAATTTAGCCTAGCCATTCCCTCACCAAGATCTTTTTTATTACCAAATACGTTATCGCCCAACGTATTGGTTTTTCCGCTTCTATGCGGGTCATTAGTCGCTAAGTATAAGAAAAAAGGTTTACTGTCTTTTTTGGCAATAAAGCTTTGTGACGCTAAGGCCATGCCAACCGTATTTCTTGAACCATCAGGCTTATATACTTTGAAATCTTCTAAGACTTCATCAAAATGATAAACTTTTTCAGGTCCTACATGATATTTACCCACGCGAGCTGTGCGATATCCTGCTTTAGCAAGTCGAACAGGCAAACTTTTAATTTTATCAAAGGTTCTAAAATGATGAATACCATGGTCATGCCCATACTGGCCGTTAGCATGGTTGTGCAAGCCCGTTAAAATAACAGAACGACTAGCACTACAACTTGCTGTTGTTGCATAGGCATTTTCAAACAATAAACCTTCAGAAGCTAGCTGATCTAAATTAGGTGTTCTGATGGTATTGTTACCGTATGCCCCTAGCGCTTCGCGGCCATGATCATCAGCAATAAAGAAAACGATATTAGGCGCTTTGTCAGGGGCTGTTTTTATTTGGTCTTGGTTGGCAGCCAAAGCACTGACACTAGAACAACATATCAGCGTACTTAATAAAATTACTGCTTTATGGTGAAAATTCATTTTTTAACCTTATTTAATTTCAACTTTCAATTAAAAAAGCCAACCCAAAGTTGTTACGGTTTATTGGCTTAAAAATTTATAAACTGTGGTAGATGTATAAGTACTATTTGGCGTTAACACATAGGTTGGAAATTCAACTTCGGCTGGCGAATTAGGTAACTGACCTGTTTCCAAACAAATACCATATTGTGGTGAGTAAGCCTGTTGATATTTCCCTATAACATTTTCATTCAAATAATTTGCGCTGTATATCTGTAAACCATCTTCTGTTGACCACACTTGCAACGACCGGCCAGATTGTTTTTCTGACAATTCGGCGACTAAATTAAGTGAAGATTTTATAGCATGATATTCATGCTTCCTTATTTTAATCATGCTTTTATCTATTAACCAATAATGGTCATAACCCTGCGCAATTTCTAATTGCGTATGATTTTTATTAATATCTTTTGCAATGGCTTTAGCTTTTCTAAAGTCAAACGGTGTATTAGCAACAGATTTAATTTCCCCTGTAGGAAATCCATCGTTTGCCAGTGGTAAATATGAATCGGCATGTACGATTAAATCATGTTTTAATACATTGTTATTCTTTTTAGCAGCTAAATTAAAATAACTGTGTTGTGTTAAGTTTATAACCGTTTTTTTATCTGTATTGGCTTTATAATTTATGACTAATTCATTTTGTTGATTAACCGTATAACGAACATGAACAAGTAAATTCCCTGGGTAACCTTCTTCTCCATCAGGGCTTAAATAACTTAATGTTAAGCTAGCACTATCATCATTTTGTTGAGTTTTTGCATTCCACAAGACTTTATCAAAGCCTTTATTGCCTCCATGTATTTGATGAGGCGGTCGATTAAGAGAAAGCTGATGTTTTATACCCGAAATACTGATATTTCCATCGCGAAGACGATTAGCAAAACGACCAACAATGGCACCAAAATAACGATTTTTAGTTTCATAATCAGCTAAATTATCAAAACCAAGCACAACATCCGCTAATTTACCTTGCTTATCTGGAACCAAAATCTCGGTGATGATCCCGCCATAGTTAATCACTTTAACGGTGATACTACCGGCCTTTAATGTATACAAATCAACTTTGTTACCATTGCTCAGTTCACCATACTCTTCACTATCAATACTGACATTTGCTTTCGCTTCATAACTAAAGACAAAAAAGCTCAGCAATAAAAAAATAAAAGTGATTAATTTGATACTGCAAATTTTATGTAATTTCAAATTAAACACTCCTATAATTTTTAATTGAGAGAGCTAGTGCTAATTGCTGTTATAGCCTTAACCATCATCGTGTTAGTGATTAGACTAATAGCTATCAAATAACTTATTCTTTATTAATAATGTTGGTCAGCGTGGCTGCTAAGCGTGTTGCGATGTCAGGATATTGCGCAATAACATTATGCTGTTCTTTTAAATCCTTTGATAAGTCAAACAATTGCGCTTCGCTAGATAAACCATTTTCTACGGTCTTATTAGACAACCAGTCCGGTGTTTCACCAGAGAATGGTGCAATATATTTCCAGTTGTTTTCACGAAGTGACAAAGTAAATGACTCTTCCAACATAACGCTTCGGCCTTCGCCATCAACATTTAATAGTGCAGGTAAAATATCTTGGCTATCAATGGCTTCGGTTGAAGGAACGTCAACACCAACCAAGGTAGCTAATGAGCGATAGAAATCAATTTGACTGACTAACGCATCACTATCGCCATTAACTTTTATTCCATTTGGGTAAGTAACAATCATAGGTACACGTGTACCTGCTTCATAGGCACTGTATTTTCCGCCTCTAAAAGCTCCTGAAGGATCATGATCACCTAGCATTTCTACTGCAGCATCATCATAGCCATCATCGAGCACTGGGCCGTTATCACTTGAAAAAATAATGAGCGTGTTTTCATATAAGCCAAGTTTTTTTAACTCATCTACAATCTGCCCTGTCATCCAGTCCATTTGTACAATGGCATCACCACGGCGACCCATACTAGTTTTGCCAACAAACATTTTGTTCGGCGCTCTAGGGACGTGAATATCTGAAAACGGAAAGAAAAGCATAAAGGGTTCATCTTTGCTTTCTTGCATAAAGGTTTTCGCTTTATCAGTAAAAACAAACGGGAAGTCTTCATCAACCCATTCAGCGGCTTTACCACCTGACATCCAGCCTATTCGACTAATTCCATTAACAATGGTCGCGCTATGTTGTAGATCAGCACCCATTTTCAATAACTCAGGTGCTTCTGTGCCTAACGGTCGATCACTAATATCTTCTGCATAACTTACTTTAATTGGGTCATTAGGATCTAATCCCACTACATGGTGGTTTTCTAAGTAAACGGTAGGTACACGGTCCCCTGTTGCTGGTAGTAGAAAGCTATAGTCGAAACCTAACTCTATTGGACCTGGCTTAACCGCTTTATTCCAATCAACGAAGCCATCACCTAACCCTAAATGCCATTTACCCACCACGGCCGTTTTATACCCAGCCTCTTTAAACACTTTTGGGAGCGTGGGTTTTGTATGATCAATAATTAATGGTGCATCACCCGGCAAAATAGCGGCTTTATTGCGAAAAGCATATCTTCCAGTTAACAATGAAAAACGTGAAGGCGTGCAGGTAGATGCAGAACTATGTGCATCAGTAAAGCGAATACCATCTTGTGCTAAGGCATCAATATTAGGTGTTGAAACACTGGTAGCCCCATAACTTGATAAATCACCATAGCCCAGATCATCAACATAAAAAATCACAACATTCGGCTTTTGAATATTTGCTGTTGCTTCTTTAGTCGGCTCAGTTGTTACTTGTTCACTACAAGCTAACAGCCCTAATAATGAAAAACATATTCCCGACAAATATAATTTGTTTTTTCTCACCTTTAACACTCCAAAGTACAATCAAAAAATAAGGTTTAACGCTAAACCCAAATATCACATAAAAATCTATAAAAGGCAATTCAAATATAAAAGTTATAAATAATACAATGATAACTATGTATTTTTATATTTAACTAAAATTGCCTATTAAGTTTATCGACAACATAAAACTAACTATTTTGAGTAAGGCGTAAGAAAACTATCGCTTTGTAAATGATTCCAACGAGATGATAACCATCGTTTCATCCAAGGGTTTTGTTTTGCCGCATCTGCTGTAGTGTTCTCTGGCGGATTAAACTGTAGAGAAAACATGTCGTGTAAATAATTAGCACTATTTAATATCTCTAAAGTTTCAATATCGGATTGGCTCTGATTGATAATTGCAGTCAAAGCTTTAACGGTGTCAATTTCATTAAATAGTGTAAGAAACTCAATTGCTTTAGCTTTGTTAAGCAGGTTTAATTCAGATTTATATAATGCTTTAATATCGGGTATAAACATTGCGGCCTGCTCACCATAAGATGTTAAAACCATTAATACCCAATAGCGTTTCCATTCATTCTTTGAATTAAGTAAGGTAGTTAATTCTTTTTTTGACTCACTTACCGGCTGATACTGCATATTTGCAATATCAATCAATTCGCTGATCTGAGATTTGTTATCATGACCAAAAGTTTCCGTATCATTAAAGGCTTCTTTTGCTAAGAAAGACTCAGGGTAAAAACTTAAATCTGG
Organism: Colwellia sp. PAMC 21821; assembly: GCF_002077175.1. Lineage (NCBI taxonomy): Bacteria > Pseudomonadati > Pseudomonadota > Gammaproteobacteria > Alteromonadales > Colwelliaceae > Colwellia > Colwellia sp. PAMC 21821. Next base: position 4,281,280 of record NZ_CP014943.1, on the reverse strand, counting down.
CATTGATTTTAATTGCACGTTCAATTTTGTACGTAAAGAGACAAGTGTATTTTTATAAGCAGGTTCATTGGCAAGGTTGTTCATCTCATGGGGATCAGTTTCAATATTAAATAACTGTTCAGCACTTTTAGGTTCATAAAATGCTGACTGGTTAGCATTAAGTTTACCTTGGCGATATAAGTCTTTCCATTCTAATGCCGCTGCTTGTTTGTAGCGATATTCACTAAAGAGTGCATCAGGATAATGCGGTAAATAACGACGAACGTATTTAAACTTACCTACACGAATAGCGCGAACAAAGTCATATTTTTCATCCATACGGTCTTCATAACTAAAACTGGTGTCTCTTTTGTTAACACTCGCTAAACTAATATTTTTGCCTATAAAGGCGCTACCATCATGCTGCGTTGCTTTATTTAAACCCGCAAGTTTTAGTAAGGTTGGTCCAAAATCGATAAAATTTACGATACCCGAAACACGCTTATTACTGACATTTTGCATATCTTGAGCAACCAAATGCTGAAAGTTTTTTGGAATGCGCACGACTAACGGTACTGAAAGGCCACGTTCATATATATATCCTTTACTTGCTGGCATTACACCGCCGTGGTCACCAAAATAGAAAACAAAGGTATTTTCAAGCTCGCCTTCCTGCTCAAGTTTAGCCATAACCTCACCAATTTTCTTATCAACAATTTGATGCGCATCTAAGTAGCGGGCTTGAGTGTAGCGAAATAATTCGGTATTAGGGTAAATTGGAAATAATTCAACTGAATTTGGATCGTGTTTTGTTGCAACAGTCTCTAGGTCGGTTAACGGAAAATGTAATTTATGTTCATGCGTATCCTTCCATGTTTGCATATGGAAAAATGGTTGGTTAGGTTTGCGATTCTGCCATTGTGCTTTTTTTGAAGACTCATCCCACTCTTTACTATCTTCAATAAAATTATAATCAAGCTTTGCATTATTCGTTGTGTAATAGCCCGCATTTTTTAACTGAGTGCTAAATACCGTTAGCCCTTGGGGTAAGTTTACCTTTTGTGCTGGACGATGAAATTGCGTACCTATTCTAGGCCCATAAGCGCCTGTTGCTAAGGTGGTTCTTGCTGTTGAACAAACCGGGGCATTAGATAAAGCGTTATCGAAAATAAGTCCATGCTGGGCTAACTTTTCAACATTAGGCATTGCTGCACCATGCTCATTATAAAGCTTTAAAAAGTGCTTGGAATTATCTTCCGATATTAGCCATAAAAAGTTTGGCTTTTTCTCAACGTTAGTAACATCAACTTTATCGGTATTAGCTGCAAAAACAAAATTTGTTCCTGCTGAACATAAAATCAATATCATACTAAATTTTTTAAACATACAAACACTCATAGCTTTTTCAATCAACCTTTACGGTTAATAAAAAATAATGTTTACATCGACTTAACCTTTAATTAAGTCGATAACAAACGACAGTTAACTTTAGTTATTGCACACCAGAATACTGCTCAACTTCCATTTCTTTTTCCCAATTCACAAGCTTAGCTTTAAGTTTTGTGACAATGATTGGATTTTCAGTGGCTAAATCAACTTTCTCTGACATATCATTTTCAATATTAAAAAGCTTTAATTTACCACTTCGATAGGCAAGTAACTTCCAATCGCCTTCACGCACAGATGCATATAAATCTTCATATGCACGATAACCATAGATAGGTTCAGTACGTGTTAGTTTTGAGTTATTCTTGATTGTCTCAACAAGAGAAATACCATCAAGGTTTTGGTATTTTTCAACATTACCGCCGCTAATTTCGATTAAGGTCGGAAACAAGTCAGTTGATTGAACAACGCTATCATTGGTTTTTCCAGCTTGTGTTACGCCAGGCCAACTTACAATGAAAGGTACTCTAGCGCCGCCTTCAAATAAGGTATCGATTTTTTTCCCACCCTGTAAAGGTGCATTGTCTAACAAGCCCCCTTGATCAGATAAAAAGATAACAATGGTGTTCTTATCAATATTTTTATCTGAAAGTGCTTGTCTAATTCGACCAATAGATTCATCAACACCCCCCACTAAAGCGGCATGATGTGCTTCCTTATCAGAAAGACCTTTTTGTTTATAATGTTCATATAAATCCTTTCTGCCCTGCAAAGGACTGTGTATACCGTAATACCACATAGACAACATAAAAGGCTTATCTTGATCAAACTCTTCAATAAACTCAACGGCATCATCAGTTAATTTATCAGTTAAGTAGCCTTCTTTAACGTCTTTATAAACATCACTATTTTTAAAAAATGGTGCATAATAACTTTTAGGGTGACCCCAATTTGTTGTACCGCGTTGCTGATCAAAACCTTGATCTGTTGGTAAATACCCTTCATGACCTAAATGCCATTTACCGACAAACATATTATAATAACCTTGCTCTTTTAAGGCTTCTGCATAAGTCGTATATTCAGTATCTAGCCAATTAACACTAGGCACCTTTGCGGGATCTTTTTCCCAATAATGAAAGCGTTGTTCAGTGCGGCCATATTCATCAAAGCCATATTGCGGTTTATGCGGTATATGCCTTACCATTTTTATTCTGGCTGGATGCTGCCCTGTCACTAACGTTGCCCGACTTGGACTACAGGTAGGTGTTGGTATATACATACTATTAAAATCGACACCATCGCCTGCCAGCTTTTCTATATTAGGTGTTTCGTAATGACTATTTTTACTTGTACGAGATGCCCAGCCCATATCATCAACAAAAAACAACACAATATTGGGCTTTTTATTTGGCTCATTTACTGTTTTTTTTGCTGCGTTTACTACCGTGCTTGCCGTTTTATTTTTACTAACGTCTGCACAACCTATAGTGGCTATTAAAGATAATGTTACACTTAAACTTGTTGCTAATTTAATCATGGTTATATTCCTCACCCTCACCCTCACCGATTAATGACTATTACTTAATAGAATGATCATTAATTAACGATTTTTTAGATTGTTTATCAGCTTTAATTACTTGTTTATATTCACCTTTGTAACTATTATTTTTGATTATTACATTTTTACTATTTACTAAATCAAAAACAGGTGCGTCTGGGTAAAGAGAAGGCTTATCAATATCACGCGTGATTTCATTACCTTCGATCAATAAACCGTCTACACGGTCAGCCCAAACTATACGACCGCCATGTGAAGAGATTTTATTATTGATAAAACGAATGTTTTTGTCATAACTCGCGGTTTGATCAAAAGTCTTTCCTAATTTTGGTGTGATATACATCACCGCTTGCTCAGCAGCCGAATAGGAATTGTATTCAAAAGTATTATTTTGAATTAATATGTCACCAACAGCGCCTGCTTCAAACCAATTAAAGGTCTCGCCGCGAAATAGAATACTCGCCATCATTGAAGATAAATAGTTGTTTTCAATAACCGTTTTCAAAGGTGTTTTGACTACAATGTTTCTGGCTCTATGATCCATAATGGTTGAATTACGAATAGTAAATGTTGGATACCAGGTTTTATTTTCTAAAATATCACCCGCTTTCAAATCTGCAGGTATATTATCGTTGAAAGTTAATTCGGTATATTTTTCGTTAAGAACACGTACATTTTTAACGATGCCTGTTTCTTGGCGTGCAGGACTAGGTTGTTTAATAAACCATACAGCATCATTTTTAGCCGCAAATTCATAACCCAGCTGTTCATAATGAACTAATTCTAATATAAGGGTATTTTCGTCAATAATTTTATCAACTTTAACGTAAGTACCACGAAGGTTAACACCATCGTCTAACATGTTTTCAAATCGTGCATTGTCAATTAATACATGCCCTTTACAGTTGGCAAAATGAGAAGCATCTGCAATTGTCGATATTACTCGGTCACTACCATCAGATAAATGAACGCCAGAGTTAAGTAAATTGATATCGGTCGTACGTTCAAATAAAAAGCCCATACCTAAAGCATGATGAACTTTTACATTGTTAATCGTAACATTTGATGAATCCTTAACTTGAAAAGCAGGTGCATATCTGTGTTTATCTCTATCACCTTTTGAACTAATTAAGCTACCAACCGGTGGCATATTTTTTAATTCTTCATAAATCCTTAAAACACCATTTGGACGTTTCTCAACTTTAGTCGGTCTACTTTTAAAGCCAGATGTATTGTGATAAACACGTTTATGCGCTTTATCCCACACCATTGAGCTACCTAGTTCATTGAAAGAAAAACCGTCTACTAATGGAAATTGTATTTGGTCTTTTACCAATTTCCAATGGTGGCTGCCACTTGCTGGTTTAACATCTCTCCAGTTTTCTTTTTCATTAACAGCAACAACTTCAGATAAAAAAGTAAAAGGAATATCCCAATCAATGGTTAAATCTTTGATACTAATTTTTTTATTGTTGTATAACTGAAATGGAGCAACTTGGCCGTGGAAAATAAGATCAGCGCCATTGCCTTCAATTTCAACTGATTTAAAATTGTCTAAAGGGAAAATAATATTTTTCATCCCATTACCATGATTAGTTACAGTGCTATATCTTGATACGGCATAATCAGGTAGAAACTTATAAGTCCCCTTTTCTAAAATAATTTTAATCTCATCATCTGTAACAGATTCTAATGCTGCACGTAATACCGGTGTCATATCTGCAGACGAGGGTTGTAATTTTATAATCTGTTCAGCAGCAGCCGACGTACTTAAAGTACCAAGAAAGGCAGCTAAGATAATGGTGTTTTTATGTCTTTTTATTAAATTCATTTTTTATTACTCGTTCTTATTTTAAAATTGAACACATAATCATTATGGCACAAACAAGGTGTTGCGTTAAACCTTATTGTAAATATAAATTTATGTAAACAAAACTTACATATATTTACATTAATACTTATCCTAGATTATAAAATTTATTCATTACCCAAGCATAATTTTCAGAGGTAACCTATTGTTTAGACGTGTATATTAAAAAAGTTATCGCTAATTATTAAAAGCATAGATAATTTCTTGATTGAATTTTTCATTAGCCAATAAAACTGTCGAAGGAAAACTATCATTATTAGGAGCATCTGGCCAAAACTGCGCTTCTAAGCAAACGCCTTGGTTTTTCTTAAAGGGTGTTGCCAAGTAATTGCCAGTGTAAACCTGTACACCGGGAAGTGAAGTAAACAAAGACAAAGTAATATTACTTTGTGGTGATGTTAATTTTGCTGCTAAACGATTATTAATTCCAACCTTGCCATTTAGATTATGAGTAGATTCATCATTATCTAAAGTGAAACAGTGATCGATGCCATTTGCTAGTAGAATTTGCTCATGTTGATCAGATAAAACCGCTTTTAATTGTGTAGGCTCGTTGAAATTTAAACAACTTCCAAAGGTCGGTTTAATATCCCCTGTCGGGATACCTTCCTTATCAGTCGGGAGATAATGTTGTGAGAATAGCTGTAAATAATGATTGTCAATTAAGCTCTCGTCATTATTTAAATTGAAATAGCAATGATTCGTTAAATTGAGCACAGTATCTTTATCAGACGATGCCTCAAATGATATTTTTATTTGATTATCCGCTACAGAAATAGTTTGCCATACATCGACATTGCCAGGAAAACCGCCATCGCCATCAGGCGTATGTAAATATAGTTTTATCTCATCTTTATGATGATAAATGACCTGCCAAATACACTTATTAAAACCTTGTTCTCCTCCATGAAGACAATGCTCTCCAGGCGTTTTTGTTACTGTGTATTCATGATTATTTAAAGAAAAAACACCTTGATTAATTCTATTGGCATAACGTCCGACAGAGGCACCTAAATAAAAGGGGTCGTCTAAATATAATGATAAATCATCATAACCTAACGATAACTCTTGTTCTTTTAAGGTGATGCTCGAAATGATACCACCAAACGCAAGCACTTTTATTGTTAGCCCTTTTCCATCGCTTAGCTGGTATGGCTTTAAAGCCTGCTCTTCTTGTGGCGTTAATAGTTTTTTGGTGTTCATTTTATTTTGCATACCCATTTGGATTGTTTGATTGCCAATGCCACGTATCTTTCATCATTTGCGTTAAGCTTCTTGTAGCTTGCCAATTCAATTGGGTATTCGCTTTATTTGCATTAGCCCAAAAAGCAGGTAAATCGCCTGATCGTCGAGGTGCAACATCAAAAGGAATAGCTTTCGATGTTGCGCTTTCAAAGGCTTTTACAATAGCAAAAACAGAAACACCATTACCCGTACCTAAATTAAATGCTTCAACACCTCTAAATGACTCATTTTTATTTAGCCATTCAAGTGCAGCTAGGTGACCTTCCGCTAAATCCATCACATGTAAATAGTCACGTTCACAACTACCATCTTGCGTAGGATAATCGCCGCCAAAAATATTGAGTTTAGCTCTTTTTCCTACCGCGACTTGAGCTACGTAAGGGAGTAAGTTATTAGGAATACCACTTGGGTCCTCCCCTATTTCACCACTTTCGTGAGCACCAATGGGATTAAAATAGCGCAACGAAACGGCTCTAAATTGAGGATCAGAAATAGCTAAATCTTGTAAAATTCGCTCAACCATTACCTTATTAGCACCATAAGGACTAGAAGGCGTGCCCAGTTTCATATTCTCATCATAAGGAACGTCGTTTTCTTCGCCATATACAGTGGCAGAAGAGCTAAAAATAAAGTTATTTACGCCAAACTCTTTCATCACTTCTAATACGCAAACCGTACCATATACATTACTTTGAAAATAACTTAAGGGGATTGTCGTTGATTCACCCACCGCTTTTAACGCGGCAAAATGAATAACAACACTGATGTTATGGTGCTCAAAAACTTCCATTAGTTTGTCTTTATCGCGAATATCGCCTTCAATAAAGTCAACTGATTTACCTGTTAAACGTTTTACACGCTCAATCGACTCAGCACTCGAATTACATAAGTTATCATAGACAATAACCTCATAGTCATTTTCCAATAAAGTTAAAACGCTATGAGAGCCAATATAACCTGCGCCACCTGTTACTAATACTTGCATCTTTATTCCTTTAATTAAACAAAGGCCAACGGATACCCAGTTGACCTTTATTTGATTACTTCATTAAACTTAAACAGAGATAAATAAGTAGGTTTATCTCTGTTGAGTTAATACCATTACCACCAAGTTGCGTATAAAGCGACAAGGATAAATATCACGCCAAGGCTAGCCACATTAAAAGATTTAGCCGTAGTAAAGCTCACGGTATCTAAACTAACGCTGCTATCTTGTGTATTTGGCTTACCCATAATTGATACAAGGTAACAAAGGCCCAAACAAAGCAAGAAAACTAAGCCAACTCGGTCCATAAACGGTAACTCAGGCCAAAGTTGCATTAAGGCAAAAGAAAAGACAGCTGAACCGAATGCAGCCGCAAGTGCACCCATTGACGTAGCGCGTTTCCAGAACATACCCATCACAAATATCACCACAATGCCTGGTGTAAAGAAGCCGGTAAACTCTTGTATGTATTGGAATGCTTGATCAAATTTACCCAATAATGGTTCAGCTACAACCAAAGCGATACACAAAGAAATTAATGCAGCAATACGACCCACATGCACGTAATGGCGTTGACTTTTGTTTGGCTTAAAACGCGTATATAAATCCATAGTAAAAATAGTTGAAATACTATTGGTCATTGAGGCAAGAGAAGAAACGATAGCAGCAACTAAGGCCGCAAATACCAACCCTTTAATACCAACTGGCATTAATGCCATCATTGACGGGTAAGCTTGGTCTGGCGTTGTTAATGAAGGATATAAAACAACGGCAGCAATACCAGGCAGGACGACAATAACAGGCATCAATAATTTAAGGTAGGCCGCAAAAGCGATACCTTTTTGCGCTTCTTTTATATCTTTAGCCGCTAAAGCACGTTGAATAATATATTGATTGAAGCCCCAATAACTGAAGTTCATCACTAACATACCGCCGATTAATACCGAAATACCCGGCAAGCTCATGTAATGCTCATTTTCAGGACTTAAAATCATGTCAAAATGCTCAGGCATTTGATCGGTAAGAATCCCGAAACCAGCTAAAACACCTTGTCCATCTGACACTGCATCAAGTGCTAAGTAACTTAAGAATAGTCCGCCAAATACTAATAACACAACTTGAAATATATCAGTATAGGCAACGGCTTTTAAACCACCGTATAACGAGTAAGCAACAGAGAAAACGGCTAAGAAAATCATGCCGAACATCCAATCAACACCCGCAACGGTTTCAATGGCTAAGCCACCTAACCATAAAACGGCGGTTAAGTTAACAAAGGTATAAACCGCTAGCCAAAAAATTGATAAGGTCGTTTTTACCTTACTATCAAAGCGCTGCTCTAAATATTGTGGCATGGTGAAAATTTTATTATCTAAGAAAATAGGTAGCATATATTTGCCAACTATGATCAAGGTAATCGCTGCCATCCACTCATAAGAAGCAATAGCGATACCTATGGCATAACCTGAGCCAGACATGCCTATTATCTGTTCCGCTGAAATATTTGCGGCAATTAAAGAAGCGCCAATAGCCCACCACGGTAATGATTTACCTGCTAAAAAGTAATCTTCTGTGCTCGCTCCTTCTGCTTTCTCACTGCGAGAAATCCACAATGCAACACATAACAGCCCTATAACGTAAACAATAAAAATTGTGCTGTCTATCGTGCCCAATTTGTTTGCAAAATCCATAATTCCCCCACCTCTTATTTTTAATTATAATTTTTATAATTTCTATTTTAATAGCTTATCTAAAAGCACCCTGACTCGCTTTACAGTTATAAATTGTTGCTGCCAACCCAAACTTTTCTGGATAATCTTTATTCACAACTTCAGTCAGTTTAGTCACCATTTCCTCGGGTACTAAAGCAACAATACAACCACCAAAACCGCCACCTGTCATTCTTACACCACCATTAAGACCAATAACATTGTCGATAATCTCAACTAAGCCATCCATTTCTTTAGTCGTTACTTCAAAATCATCTCTCAATGAAGCATGAGACGCTTTCATTAGCGCGCTGAGGGATTCTATATCGTTATTTTGTAACGCTGCTAAGGCTGAAACAGTACGTGTATTTTCAGTGATAACATGTCGTGCACGTTTATACAGTTCAAGGTCTATAATCGATTTATCAGCTTCAAGTTGCTCTATCGTTACTTCTCGAAGTGCAGACTTGCCAAAATGTTTGGCTACTTGCTCACATTGTTCTCTGCGTAAGTTGTATGCACTATCAACCAATCCTCGTTTAACATTAGAATTAACTATAAACAGTGATAAATTACTAGGGATCGGTGCATCTTCAAACGACAGATTTTTACAATCAAGTAGCATTGCATGGCCTTTTTGACCCATGGCAGAAATTAATTGGTCCATAATGCCGCAATTACAGCCGACAAAATTATTTTCAGCTTTTTGACCTAATTTAGCCGCATTAATACCATCTAAATCTAATTCATAAAGCTGTGCAAATGTTTTAAGAATTGCTATTTCAAAACTTGCAGAAGAGCTTAAGCCTGCACCCTGGGGTACATTGCCTGTAACCGCAATATTTGCTCCTTTGATATCAGGATAAACCGTCATTAATGCCTGTAAGGTGCCTTGAACATAATTACTCCACATTTTTTCTTCATCAAATTTTAATTGATCGAGCTTAAATGAAGTTGATTCTTGGTCGCAGTCATGAGCATAAACATTTACTGACATATCATCGCGTTTAGATGCAGCAATGTAAGTGCCGTAATTAATGGCGGCAGGAAAAACAAAACCATCGTTATAATCAGTATGATCACCAATTACATTTACTCGACCCGGCGCATGACAAAGTACATGCGGTGCTATTGAAAACTGTTCTTCAAACAATCGTTTAATCAAACCTTGTTGGCTCATTATATGCTGTCCTTGTAATGAACATTGGATAAGCCTTTTAATCTTTCGGCGGCTTGTTCTGCGGTTAAATCACGTTGTGCTTCAGCCATCATTTCGTAACCTACCATAAATTTACGGACGGTAGATGAACGCAGTAATGGTGGGAAAAAGCTCGCATGTAAGGTCCATTCTTCATGTGTTTCACCATCGTAAGGTGCACCATGCCAGCCCATTGAATATGGGAAAGAGCAATTAAATAAATTGTCATATTTAATGGTTATTTGTTTAAGAATATCCGCCAGCGACACTTTTTGAGCATCCGTTAACTCAGTCATTCTGGCAACATTAAATTTTGGTAACAGTAGGGTTTCAAATGGCCATGCTGCCCAATAAGGCACAACCACTAACCAATCGTCATTACTGACAACAATGCGCTCTTCGTTGTCGATTTCTTTTTTAACATAATCTTGTAATAAATTACCGCCATGAAGCTGCAGATAAGCCAGTTGAGCGTTTTGCTTTTTTTCAACCAAGGTAGGTAATTGCTGTTGTGACCAAATTTGTCCATGTGGATGAGGATTTGAACACCCCATTACACTACCTTTGTTTTCAAAAACTTGTACCCACTGATAGGTTTGCCCAAGTTCATGACATTGTACTTGCCACGTATCAACAACGGCTTTAATTTCACCAACGCTAAGTTGTGGTAAAGTTTTACTGTGATCAGGAGAGAAACAAATTACACGGCTTTCACCCTGCTCTGTCGCCATCTTAAATAAAGGGTCATTGTTAACAACTGTTGGCGTGTCTTGTTTTAATGCAGCAAAATCATTAGTGAATACAAAGGTCTTTTCATAATGATCATTAACTTCGCCATTAATGCGCGTATTACCAGCACATAAAAAACAACTTTCATCATAAGTCGGCTTTTCATCTTCATCCAATGTTTCAACTTGACCCTGCCATGGCCGTTTAGCCCTGTGTGGAGATACGAGTACCCATTCATTTATTAAGGGGTTGTATCTTCTATGAGGGTGTTCTGTTGGATCAAAATCTTCATTCTTCATTCTATTAATCCCATTTAATCTGTTTATGTTTTTCGTGTTTTATTGCAAGACGGGAACGCGCAACACCTACAGGTAAAGATACTCGATTTAATATTAAAAGCAACAATTAGCTATAAAAAGTGATGAATAAATAGTAACTAAATATCCATAAGGTTAAAGGAAAACACAAAAATAAAAGTTATACCGTTGATTTAAATGTCAATTAAACAAAGTTAACCATGTAAATTAAAATTTAGAGGCAAGCGATATAACTTATATATTACGTTTAAACATAGGCAATAAAGCTGTAATCCAGAACTTTAAAACTCTAACGTGTAACGCAACACCTTTTCACGTAGTGTATCGTACCTTTTTTCTGATTTTACGTTGATAAAATGCGAGTTTACAGATACCTGAGCGAACGATGTACAAGGTGCATCTTTTTATAAATGGTAACTCTTGATTAGAAACAAAGGTGACTATGCATCTAGTTCACAACTAAAATTCAACCTGAAATTTAGATATTAATACATACCTGTTGATAAATTTATTGTCTGTTCTATATCAAACTAAGATATAGAATGTTCTGGTAAAGCAGAATAATAAGACATATTTATAGTGGTCGCTTTAAACTCAATTGGTTTCTAGTAGAGTGTGCTAAGTCCACACCTCCATTAATTAAAATACATTTCTATTTTGAAGTGTTACATGCCATTAAAACAGATCAACCTTGCGTGTTTTAAACAAAAAAACGTAATGCATGATAAACAGCAGAGATTGGTCGAAACTTATGAGTGATAAGTTTACTCTGGGACAGAGTCACCCATTGAAACCTCCGACTAAGGATAGCGCAAAACCCAATAAAAGAGAGCAACAAAACCACAGACCCACCATCGAAAACACTACAAGTTATTGATACAATAGTAATTTAACTAGATACATTAAAATTACACTTAAATGAATTGATAAATAAAATATTATAATACAACAAAATCATTGCAAAATGGTTGCGCATAACCTCTAATAGGTTGCTAACTTTCAATAGGGGTGATACCTATTAAAAGTTAGTAATACATAATAAAAATATAATATTTAGCAGTGTAAATACTGTTAAAAAAATATTTACATGGACTTACTAAGGGAAGGAAATAATGAAAAAATCAATTAATACTAAGGTATTACCTCTTGCGTTAGCAATATCCAGCGCGCTATTTACTCAGTATGGTTTTGCTCAGGAAAATAAATCAATTGAAGTGATTGAAGTTTCTGGTATCCGTAGCAGTTTGATTGAATCAATGGATTTAAAGAAAAACGCGTCATCTATACAAGATAGTATTGTTGCTGAAGATATCGGTAAATTTCCCGATCAAAACGTTGCAGAATCATTACAACGCATCACAGGTGTAATGATTTCTCGTACCAACGGTGAAGGTGCAAAAGTTACCGTACGTGGATTTGGCCCTAAATTTAACTCAGTTCACCTTAATAATCGTGTTGTTGCGACAACTGACAGAGGCCGGGAGTTTGACTTCCAATCTTTACCTTCTGAACTCATTTCGGGTGCTGATGTAGTTAAAGCGTCGAGAGCGAATATTGCTGAAGGTAGTTTAGGTGCCTATGTAAATATCAGAACAGCTCGACCTTTAGATAAAGCTGGCTTTCAAGCCGCGGGGTCTATTAACGCAAAATATAATGACCTAGCTGAAGAAGTTGATCCTAAAATATCAGCAATTGTGAGTAATACTTTTGTAGATGATACTGTTGGTGTGTTATTTGGTCTTTCTCAATTAGATGTTACCAACCGTATAGACAGCGCAGGCGCTAACCGTTGGGCTTTTTTTGATGCCGCCGACACCGTTTTTGCTCCAGGTCCTATTACTGATGAAGCAGGCAATGCCGTTACTAGTGGCAGTATTTGGTTTCCAGGTCGCGCATGGTACTCAATGGATACCGAGTCTAGAAAACGCACGAGTGCTAACTCAACCATACAGTGGGCTCAAAACGATGATCTCACTCATACATTTGACGTTTTGTATTCAAAGCTAGATCGTGAAGCGTTTGGTAATGGGATCCAAGTACCTACTCAACGTGATGGTTTCACTGATGTTATTGTATCTCAGTACGGTACAGCCTTAGCAGCAACAAAAGCAGCAAGTCCTATTGATGGCCGCTTTCAAGTTGAAGGTCAAGAATCTGAACAAATAGCAACAGGCTTTAATAGTAAGCTTTTCCATGACGAGTGGACATTTGAGCTCGATTTATCTTACTCGAAAGCTGAAGCAACAGAGAATCGCGGTGCCTATATTCCACATATCGTTAACGCAAGTGTAGACCAAAGTGTACTTCCGGGCGATCCAGGCTACCAAGCTAATCAAGAATTTGGTCTTATTTTAGATGAAGATTATATTCGTTACGACAGTCGTGGAGGTGATGTAATTAATGTGGAATCAACCCTAGACTGGTCTGATCCCGCAGCAGTTCGAGCGCATTGGAATGACGTTGCACAAATGGAAAGAGAAGATGAAATCAAGTCAATTAAATTTGATGTTAATTACCAGTTAGATAAGGGTATTTTTACTTCTATTGATGCAGGTATAGCAATCAGCGAGCGTAAAAAGTCACAAACGGCATATCGTATTGCAGACAGTTGTGTGAACCTTGCCTTGCCTGAAGCTGAGCAAGTACGTACTTGTAACTCAAGTGCCGACTTAGATGACAGTATATTTGCTATAAACAGTAACAATGGTTTTTTAAGCGATGTAGCAGGTAACTTTCCTCGTGACTTTGTCTTAATTAACGATTTAAATGCTTTTACAGATGCTATTGGCCAAATTCGTAAAGAGTCTAATTGGAATGAAACGTCAGTTCGACCAAATGAAACTGTTTCAAACACCGAAGATATTGCGGCACTATATGTGCAACTAAATATGGAAGGTGAGCATTCATTATTTAACTGGAGTGGCAATGTTGGCTTCCGACAAGTAAAAACTAAAGTCTCTTCAGTTGGTAATGCTATTGAACTGTTGGAAGTAGTTTCAGTTTTAGGTGGCTCTGAAGGAGGTTTAATTGATGCAACCTATACTGAACCTGCGTTTTTAACCAAAGAAAATGACTATTCAAATTTCTTGCCTAGCGCTAATGTCAGCCTTGATTTTAACAATGGTTATTTCCTCAAAGCAGGGGCAGCTAAAGTTATGACACGCCCAGCTATAGAAGATATCGGTGTAAACCGTTCATATAACTACGAACGCGCAACTGATGCATTCCAAACGGGTGGTAACCCAACGCTTGAACCGTATGAAGCAACTCAGTTTGACCTGTCGCTAGAGTACTACGCAGAAAATGGTGACGCATATAGTCTCGCGTTCTTCCGTAAAGATATTGCAACATACATCTCTACTAATACTGTTCAAAGAAATGATCAATTTATCATTGATAAGCTCGATGCTAACGATAATGTTATACAAGTACCGCTAGTAGAAACAATTACTGAAAAAAATAATCGTGACGGTGGTACGGTAAACGGAATTGAAATTGCAGGTTTGCATTACTTTGATTACTTACCTGGCTTCCTTAGTGGTTTCGGTATTCAAGCAAACTATACCTTCACTGACAGTAGCGATGACAATGCTGATACATTTACGCAAGACGGTGTCGTCGCACCAGGTAATGGCTTAGAAGGCTTGTCTGAAAATGCTTATAATATTATCGCCTTTTACGATAAAGATGCCTTTCAAGCACGTATTGCTTACAACTGGCGTGAAAGTTTCTTAGAATTTCGTCAAGGTCCTATTTTAGGCAGTAATGGCATTCCTCAACATGTTGAAGACTATGGTCAATTTGACTTTAGTACATCATATGACATCAATGAAAACTTCACTATAAATGCTGAAGTGATTAACTTAACCGATGAAAGTAACTTACGTTATGCTGATGTAAGAGAGCGTGTGGTTAATTTAGCTTATTCTGGTCGTCGATACCAAATTGGTGTCTCTGCAAAGTTTTAGGTTTTAAAATTGAAATAATGTTAAATAATCAAACAAGCTCTAGGTGTTAGTATAGAGCTTGTTTTTTTGAAAAGTATAAGAGGATGGTAATGTCTAACGAACAGCAAATAAAAACCTTTGTGATTGTCGGAGGAGGAACCGCTGGTTGGATATCAGCGGCTATTTTATCCAGAGCCTTATTGAATCTGCCTTGCAAAATCCGTTTAATAGAGTCACCTCATGTACCAACTATTGGTGTTGGCGAAGCTACCATTCCTTCTATAGTAGATATGCTCGAATACTTAAAAATTCCTCTAGCTGAATTTATATTAAAAACCAATGCAACATTTAAACTCGGTATTAAGTTTTGTGATTGGCATAAATTAGGCAGTCATTACTGGCATCCATTTGGTCATGTTGGCAATAAAATAGAGGGTAAACCCTTTTATCAACATTGGCTGAAAAACAAGTTAAATGGGGGGACGTCTGAATTTACTGATTTTTCTCCTGCTATTGCATTAGCCAAACAAAACCGATTTTTCATACCTGATCCACAAAATCCCACTAATTTATCAGCATCCACGTATGCATTACATTTTGATGCAACCTTAGTGGCTGAGTTTTTATCTCAATACTGTCAAAATAACAGCGTTGAGCATATCAAGGGCCATGTCCAAAATGTTGTGTTAGATACACAGGGTAATATCAGCCAATTAACGCTAGAAAATGGAGCGCTAGTCGACGGCGACTTTTTTATCGACTGCAGTGGCCAACAATCGCTTTTATTAGGCAAAGCCTTAAGAATTGGCTACGAAAATTGGCAACATTATTTACCAGTAAATAAAGCAGTGGCTGCACAATCTAAAGTGATGCGCCCTCTGCCCTCTTTTACCTCTTCATTTGCACATGAACACGGATGGAGATGGCAGATACCATTACAAAATCGCACAGGTAATGGCTATGTATATTGCGACCAATATTGCAGTGATCAACAAGCTCAAGATCTACTTGCAAAAAATGTTGGTGATTTTATAACAGAGCCCAGAATTATTTCATTTACAACGGGTAAACGACACAAAATGTGGCATAAAAACTGTCTAGCTGTTGGCTTGTCATCAGGTTTTTTAGAGCCATTAGAGTCCACCAGCATTTACTTGATAATGAAAGCCATGCTTAACTTTGTGCAAACAATACCCAGTAAAAAATTGCATCAAGCACCGATAGATGAATTTAATCGTAAAATGGATCATGAATATGAATGTATTCGCGACTTCATTGTATTGCATTACAGTGAAACCAAGCGTACTGATTCCCCTTTTTGGCAAATGTGGCAAAACTTAGCAATACCTGATTCCCTCGAAACAAAACTCGACTTATTTCGTTCGCAAGGTCAATTATTTCATGATACTGATGATTTGTTTGCCACAGATAGTTGGTATTCTGTATTGGAAGGAATGGGTGTACGCCCTAACGAATATGACCCGCTTATCGATGCGTCTGATTATTCAAAAATTCAACAAGCGCTAGTAAGTTCACAAATAGCACTCGATCAAAGTGCGGCTAAAGCCCTTGAACACATGGCTTATATTAAAAAAATAAAATTCTAATCGCTAATAAAGCAGGCCATTTCATGTTTAAAAAAATAAAAATCAACTATTTATTATTATTCGCTTTATCTTATTCATGGCATGCCATGGCTGATCACATTAACTATACGCCGAACGAATTAATAAACACATTTGATCTACTCGATACGAATAAAAACAAACTGTTAGAGGTGTTTGAATTCAAAGCCCAGAATAGGGATATATTCGAACATGTGGATATAAATCTTGATAACAAACTTTCGAGTAAAGAATTTAAAGCCTACTTTATTTATCAAAATAGAATAATTAAAGAACGTAAAAATATAAAAAATGAACAAGCACACCTGAACATAGCTTATGTTGAAAACGGACATAGGCGACAAAAACTCGATTTGTATATTCCCGACAATCTACAAACTAAACCTATGCCCTTAGTTATTTGGATTCACGGCGGTGGTTGGAAAAGAGGCACTAAACTGCTTTTAGGTAAACAAATAGCGTTACTTGAACAAGGTTTTATTTTAGCGTCAATCAATTATAGATTGAGTCGTCACGACACCTACCCAGCACAATTGCACGATGTAAAAGCGGCTATACGCTTTTTAAGACACAATGCTAAAACCTATGGCATTGATCCCAATAGAATAGGTATTTGGGGAGCTTCAGCGGGTGGGCATCTAGCTGCTTTAGCCGCTACAACGGGTGATGATGCTAGCTTAGAAGGAAGCTTAGGCGTAACTAATGCTTCTAGTAAAGTTCAAGCTGCAGTTATTTGGTATGGCCCTAGTGACATGTTAAAAATGTTTGAACGACGAAAAAACTCGCAGCCTATTGGGACGAATTTATTGAGATTTCCGGTGCCTAAACTCTTCGGCGGTACACCTGAAACACATGGGCAACTATATCGCCAAGGTAGTGCTATTAATTATGTAACGCCCAATGACCCACCCTTTTTAATTATGCACGCAAATAAAGATCCCATTGTCCCTCTGGATCAAAGCAAAATTTTGCATCAAAGCTTAACAGATAACCAAGTATCCAGTGAATTTTATATCGTAGAAGGTTCAAAGCACGACTTTTTCAGAGGGGATGAAGAACACAAAATACTTCATCAATTTTTGACAAAAAAATTAATAAACAATTAATAAAAAATAAGCAGTTATATATTTATGAAGAATATGCCCCTATTTCTCGCTGTTTTACTCTGTAGTGTATTTAACGTTATATCACTTAATTCATATGCAGAAGACTATAAAGTACATGCCCCTTTTAATAAGCCGATCCTAAACGCTAAAGCAGGGGATATTCTTTCGTGGATCGATCCCGAAAAAGCCATCAGTGCTGTTGCTTATCATAAAGGGCTTTTAATAACCCCGTTAAGCTTTGACTTTGGTGGTGGTATTGGTGAAGGCGCTTTAGCGGCTTACAATGTTGATGATCCTACCAACCCTAAAACCGTTTTCGACTCACGAGACTACCCTAATATTTACCACAACAATGAGTCAGACAAACATTATTTAGGTGATTTAGGAGAAGTACATACACTATATTTTCATAAAGATTATTTATATTTGACTGATAGAGGTAAAAACCGCAACGGCTTTATAATTTTAGATTTAGGGCCTTTATTTGATGACGACCCTAAAACGTTACCTAAAGTTATATCTCGTTTTTATTTTCCAGGGGTTGAAAAATCTACCGTTTATGACGGCTTTAGTTTTTCACCTGTTTGGGTAGGCGGGAAATATGCTTTTGCCCCTACAGGTTCTACTGGTTTGTATATTATAGATACAACTAACTTAGAAAAACCGAGATTACTTAAACACTTAACCAAAGATAAATTATACAATCAAGTATTACGATCTGCTCATGCGATAGGCGACTTATTAATTTTATCACCTACGGCAATTGCAAGCACAACAGGTGATATGGTGTTGCTTGATATAAGTGATCCCAGTAACCCATTCCTGATTAACCGACATACTATTAAAGTAGGATATCAAGGCATACTTTATGGTTCTCGTTTTTACAATGGTGCATTTTCGGGTGATAGAGGTACCGCGAAAACATCTGAAATCATCACCTATGATTTTTCTGATGTTGAAAACATTAAAACAATTGAACTTGCCACTACCGATCAATTATTCAAGCCTGAATACATTTATGTGAAAGATGATGATTTATATATTGGCCATTACCCTGGTTTAACAAAATGGTCAGTTAATCAGGATAAAGCGACTTTAGAAACCAGAGCAGAGCCACAATACCCACCTGCTGACGATTATGCCTTTATTTCATCGCTAGGCAACCTAACCGTTATTACCTCAGACCATAATGTAAGGAGCAAATTAAGCATTGCTGCTGCCAGTATACCCCCTGATACTACAGCCCCTAAAGTTAACTATATTTTACCGAAAAAAGGTGAGAAAAACGTATCTTTGCTTTCAAAAATTGGTATTTCATTCTCAGATTTTATTGATAATGGCAGCCTAGAGTTTGGCGCAACTTACCTTATTGAAAAAGCCACAAAGCAAGTCGTGCCAAGTAGTTTTAGTCATGGCATGGGAATAGTGCACATCGTTCCTAAGGCACCTTTAAAAACTAATACATCGTATGAAGTTATCATTACTTCAAACTTAAAAGATACTGTTGGCAACGCTTACCAAGGTGAAGAAATTGTTACTTACTTTTCTACTGGTGATCAGTTAAATGAATTTAGTAGTGAATTAATCGTTGATGAGCCTAAAAAAGTGGGTGATAACGTCACGTTTACCGCTTCAGTCAAAAGCATGAATAGCACAGCAGATTTCAGCTATGCATGGAACTTTGGTAATAACACACCAAATACAGAGTTTAGTGGCTCTGCATCTATTAAAACAACATTCGATAAAGCCAATAATTATAACGTTACGCTCATCGTTAAAAATAAAAAGACTAAGAAAACAATTAAAAATTCAGCGATACAAGTTATTTATAACCCCGTTCCAAATGAGCGCCCTCTTTCAAGTTCAACAATGGTACTAGACGAGCACATAGCACAACTTTATGTCGTTAACCCCGATAATAATACCCTAACAGCCATAAGCACTGATTCTGGAAAAGTTATTTATGAGCAACCAACAGGAAAGAATCCCGTTGCTTTAATACAAATAGATGACCAATTATGGGTAAGTAATAAAGATGACGACAGCTTAAGTATTCACAACAAAAAAACAGGTGAATTATTTAAAACACTACCATTAGGTTATGCATCCACGCCTCACGGCATTACCTTTAATAAAATAAAAAAACGTGTTTATGTTGCGTTAAGTGGAGCAGCTAAGGTTCAAGAAATTGATAGTCGCTCATTAAAATTAACACGAAATATCAAATTAAAAGGCCCTTTAAGAAACCTAGCATTTCTCCCGCATAATAACCTATTGATCGCTCCACAGTTTATCGCAAGCAACCAACAAGGTGCTTTTGTTCAATGGGTAAACACGGATAAATGGAGTATTGAATATCAACAACGCTTGTCTCCTATTATGGACCCTGACGGTTTATCTAATGGCCGTGGTTACCTAAATTATTTAGGGCCTATTGCAGTAAACCCTGAACAAAATACATTTTGGCTTCCAGGTAAAAAAGACAATTTATTTAGAGGACTTAATCGTGATGGTAATGCCTTAACCTTTGATCATACCGTTAGAAGCATTGCTTCAGCATTTAGCCTTGATAAAAAAGAAGAAATTAAAGCCTACCAAATAGATTTTGATAACAGTGATTTTGCCTCTGCTGCCACCTACAACAAGCTAGGTAATATCCTTTATATTGCCACCATGGGCAGCCAAACAATAACCGCGATTGATGCGTATCAACCTAATAAACAATCTACATTTAATAGTTATGGTGAAGGCACCATTTCGTTAATACCAAGTAAAGATGGTTCTAAGCTATTTGCTCATAACCAATTGTCTCGATCCATTTCAGTATTTAATAGCAAAGCTAACGGCCATTTACAATTTGAAAATCAATGGAAAACCGTTAATCATGAATTGCTTTCTAGCGATATTTTGCAAGGTAAGCGTATTTTTCATAATTCAACACAAAGTCATTTATCCCGCGAAGGTTATATGAGCTGCGCTAGTTGCCACAGTGATGGTAGCCATGATGGACGCATCTGGGATTTATCTAACTTGGGTGAAGGGTTAAGAAACACCATAGATTTACGGGGTAAATCAGGTATGAAACACGGTTTATTACATTGGACAGGTAACTTTGATGAAGTACAAGATTTTAACGATCAAATAGTTAACCTAAATGGCGGTACCGGTTTTTTATTTGATGCGGTAAAACCTAGCAATATGCATTTATTTCCAAGTAAAGCCGGCATTAATATTGAGCTAGATAATCTTGCAAAATACGTTTCATCGTTAGATAAATACCCAAGAAGTCCCTATAAAAAACCTAATGGTACTTATACGTCAGAAGCCATAGAAGGGAAAAAACACTTTATTAATTTGCAGTGTAATACTTGTCATGTGGGCTCAACGTATACTGACAGCATGAGTGGTGTTAGGCATGATATAGGCACAAAAAGCCAATCTTCAGGTAATCGATTAGGGGAAGGTTTAGATGGTTTCGATACGCCTAGTTTAATCAGCCTATGGCAAAGCGCCCCCTATTTACATGATGGTTCAGCTAAAACCTTAAATGATGTATTTCAAGCAGGTAAAGGTGAACCAGCAAAGGCACACAATATATTCAATCAGCTTAATAAGGTTGAGAAAAACGAATTACTTGCTTTTTTACAGCAGTTAGACAGCGAAGATAAAACTAACTTATCTGCTTTCAAACAGTCTCTTGATTATGTTTACCAATATAGTAAAAAGAAGCAAAACGTTGGTAAAGGCTTTATTCCTGATATAGATGCAGCAGATGCCAAGCAGTTAAGTTATAGCATTATATCGTCGGTATATAGCAAGCTGTTTTCAATTGATGCGCAAACGGGAGATATAGTTTTTCACTTTAAAGAAGTCTATTTACGTAATATATCGAACAGAGTATTGAAAACAAAAAGAAGTTACCCTTTAACTATTTTAGCCAAAAATACTAGTAATGAAGAGTCTTATAAAATAAACATTAACATCAATATATTATTTCCAAATATAGATTTAGATAATGTATCGCTTAATAAATACAAGCGTTATAACACGGTTTTAGATAAAGGAAAAAAACTATCTAAAAAAGAGCAAGAGCACTTAAACCAAATAAATAAAAGACTTTATAAAACAGAAAGTAAACTCATCGAAAATCTGTAGATGGACCCATTAATGAATATACCAATAAAAAGCATGTGTATAAATGTACTTATTGCAACGATAGCGTTAAGTACTAATTTCGCTTTAGCTAAAGATGATATTTCGGTACAAACTAAACCTAATATTGTAATCTTTTATGTAGACGATTTAGGTTATGGTGATATTAGTTCGTATGGCGCAACAAGCGTGAATACACCTAATATTGATGAGCTTGCAAAAAATGGCATACGCTTTACTGATGCTCATAGTTCATCTTCAACATGCACACCTTCACGGTATTCATTATTAACCGGTGAGCATGCGATTAGAAATAAAGCGCAAATATTAAAGGGAGATGCACCGTTAATAATCTCGGTAGAGAAACCAACACTGCCTAAAATGCTAAGTAAAGCTGGCTATACCAATGCGGTTATTGGCAAGTGGCATTTAGGACTGGGTGATGGCAACGTTGATTGGAATAATAAGGTATCACCAGGTCCTTTAGAAATAGGATTTGATTACAGCTTTTTGTTACCTGCCACAGGTGACCGAACGCCTACTGTGTATTTAGAAAATCATCATGTGCTTAATTTATCTAAAGAAGACCCTCTATCTGTTAGTTATATAAAAAAGATAGGCGAACGTCCTACAGGCGAAAATTACCCTGCACTTTTAAAACAACAAACTTCCGATACTATACATAATAAGTCGATTATTAATGGTGTTAGCCGCATGGGATGGATGAAAGGTGGTAAAAGCGCTGAATGGAAAGATGAAGATTTTTATTCAGTTTTTACCAATAAAGCCAATCAATTTATAGAAAAAAATAAAAAGTCCCCTTTCTTCTTATTTTTTTCTTTTCATGACATTCATGTTCCTCGATTACCTAATAAAATATTTCAGGGAAAAACGGATATGGGACCAAGAGGCGATGCCATTGTTCAAATGGATTGGATCACAGGTCAAATTGTCAATAAACTAAAATCAGTCGGTATTTTAGATAACACCTTGGTTATCTTTACCAGTGATAACGGTGCTGTTGTACATGATGGTTATTATGATGATTCTATTAGATTACTTGGCGATCATAAGCCGAACGGCATATACAGAGGCTCAAAGTACAGTGCTTATGAAGCCGGCACCCGCGTTCCTACAATCATTCATTACCCTAATGCAGTTAAACCGGGTGTAAGTGATGCCTTGATGAGCCAAATTGATATTTATGCTTCATTAGCAAAGTTAGTTAAAGTAGACCTAGCAAAAGATGAAGCAATTGACAGTGAAAACCATTTAGCTGCTTTTTTTGATGCAAGTAAATCTGCACGTAGGCTATTAATTGAAGAGTCCCCCGGTGCTTTATCGTTAAGGGAAAACAATTGGAAGTACATTCAAATCAGTAAAAGAGCGAAGAAAGGCAAAAAATCTAAAAGAAAAATGAGGCCGGTTAACGGTAATAATGTTGAACGTGGCTATTTAGCTGAAGTGCAATTATTTAATTTAGAGACTGATGTTGAAGAAACGATAAACCTTGCGAAACAAGATCCTAAACGCTCAATAAAAATGAAAAAAATAATACAACAAATATTAAACAAAACAGAGCGGTAAAATTAATATCCTAAGGCATGTAATTCGTTACACCGCATGAAAAGTTCTACTTTGTAAAAATATAAACACACAATAACCACCTTGAAATATAATATATAAAGACCAATAGTGACCCTGTAACAGATTTTGTTAAAGGGTCCCAAAGGACATAATTGCGCTCATATTCTATTCTTTAATAATGCCCTCAATAGCTGTTAACTCATCCATGGTAAAATCTAATTTACTCATTGCTTTTACGGAATCAATAATTTGTTCTTTCGAACTTGCGCCGATTAAACACGTCGTTACTGCGTCATTATTTAACGTCCATGCGATTGCCATTTGAGCTAAACTTTGCCCACGCAGTATAGCCAGTTCATTCAGCGCCCGTACCTTAGTCATTTTTTCTGCAGTAATATGCTCTTCACTTAAGTGGATGATGTCTTTACTGTGAGCTCTTGAATTTTTTGGAATGTCATTAAGGTACTTATTGGTTAATAACCCTTGAGCAAGCGGAGAGAAAACAATAGAGCCAATGCCATTTTCTTTTAATACATCAGTTAATCCATTTTCAATCCAACGATCGAACATATTATATCTTGGCTGATGAATTAATAATGGCGTACCTAGACTATTTAATATCTCTATGGCTTTTTTTGTTTGCGCTGGTTGGTAATTAGAAATACCTACATAAAGCGCTCGACCTGAACGGACAATATAGTCTAGGGCTTGCATCGTCTCTTCAAGTGGCGTTTCAATATCCATTCTGTGGTGATAGAAAACATCGAAGTAATCAAGTCCTGTGCGTTTTAAGCTTTGATCGCAACTTGACACTAAATACTTACGTGACCCGCCATCGCCAAAAGGACCTGGCCACATATCATACCCAGCTTTACTTGAGATAAATAACTCATCTCTGTAAGGGCTTAAATCTTGTTTAAATACCTGCCCAAATGTTGACTCAGCTGCGCCATAAGGTGGACCATAATTATTCGCTAAATCAAAATGATTAATCCCTGAATCGAAAGCGGTTTGTATCATGCCACGGGCATTTTCATAAGCGTTGCAGGAGCCGAAATTTTGCCATAATCCCAAAGATAACCTTGGTAGTTTTATACCACTGTTTCCACAGCGTAGATAAGGCATGTTTTTGTATCTATCTATGTTAGCTGCATAAATTGAGTTAGGTTGATGAGTGATCACAGCTGCCTCCTAAGGCATTTAACATTTGTAGGAAAATATGAGTATAAGCTCAATATAAATATAGCTCTATCGCTATTTTAAAATTCTGTATATTAATCAATCTAAAATAGTTTTAGCCGTTTAGCCGACGAAACAATGATAACAATAATAATCCTGTGAATAATACTGACATTGTTCCTGCCGACGATTCATCCTCTTTAACCACTTCAATAACCTCTCCTGCTAAAACTTCAATATTGCCGCCAGTGTCTGTTGCATCAACTTGGCAGAGATCGCCAACACCGTTGTTATCTGAATCTTTTTGCATCGGGTTAAAGGTCGACACACAATTATCTAAAACATCAGAAAATCCATCGCCATCTTGATCATCAAAAATTGGACACGATACCTCAGGCACAGGTAAGTCGGCTAAGCTACAGCCTCTTATTTTCATGCTATTTAAAGTGAAATTTTCACTGTGTAAAAATGCATCATTTAATCGCGTGATTGGACCATAATTAATTTCATAACAACCATTATCTTCACCGCCAATACAACCAGAGGCTACATTGGCAATATCGTTAATTACACCAATAGAACGACCTGAATACGATTCAAAATCTGGATAACGACAGCTAGTACGAATTTTATTCCTTTCTTCACAAGCAAAAAAGGGTAAATCTTTACCTTTAACTTGCGCTAACTCTCCACCTTGAACGGTTATACCGCCAATATAAGAGCGACTATCAAAACTACCTAAATTATCAACGGTACCTGGTTTATCATCTAAAAAACCTTTTGCAACACGCACAGCATAAGTAGAGTTAATTGCTGTTATACCTTCAACATCAATAATGCCTTGATCAACTCTATGCGGCGAAGTAACCATGGCAGTATCGCCATTAACAATCTTAATGTTACGACCTACAATGTCGTTAAGCGTGCCAATATTTACAAGGTTAACTTCTCTAACACCTGTTTCTAATCTTAGCGTTACACCGCCCTTACCTGCTAAGTTTTTAAAGAGCACCGTTCTACCTGTTTGCGTTTGCACCAACCCATAACCAACATGTGCATTCTCTATGCTGATATTTTTAACTATGCCATTGGTCGGTATATCAGCAATATGTAAACTGTCAGGTAAATTCAAAACAACGCCTGAAAATTTAGAATAAGTATCGTTAATTTTTATGCCTGATATTTTAAAGTTTTTTGCATCACTCACCTCAAAAACTTTAACACCGTTATAATCGCCTTTGGGTATATTAACGCTCAACCATTGACTACTATCTTCAGAGTCTTCAGAGTCTTCAGCAGTAGTGGTAACAGCTACATTTTCTACATGCTGCTGGTTACCCATATGGAACATAATAATATTTTTACCAGTCGCACTTTCGTCCAAGAAAGGTAATAGCGTTGAATTGGATGTAAATGCTAAGTGCACATTAGATTTCAAGCGAATGTCTTTTAAGTAATATTGACCGTCACCTATTTGTAAAGTACCACCACCATCGGCCGACAGTTGAATGATTTGTTGATTCAGTAACTCACTATCAAGAAATGAATTGTCTCCACTTAACTCTACAGATAACTCATAGGTCGGGATCAGATCGGTATAAAAACGCTCTTCGTTGTCTGTTAATCGTTCCGCTTGGCACGTCATGCTTACCAACGCTGTTGCCAATATCGCAATAGTTTTCATATTGTACCCTTTCTTATTGTTACTTTGAGCTTTTAGCCTTATTAGAGGTTTTTTATATTCTAATAAAGTAAATAAAATTGAGCCTGTAGGAAAAAATAAAACCTAACGCTTATCAAAGCGCTAGGTTGGATATTATCGTTTGAATTATTCAATTAATGCTAAAACGAGTGCTTTTTAGGTTTCCTATATAAAGCAGCAAACGCAAAAGCAAACAAAGCAATACTCGCAGGCTCTGGAACTTCATTCGCAACAATTTGTACTGAGTGTTGGATGTCAAAAGCCTGGTCAAAGTAACCTGGTGAATCACTGATAAAGAAATAAGAAACATTAAAATCGAACCTTCCTATTTCAGTAGCAACAAAACTTAATGTCCCCAAACCAAGCACCATATCGGTCAGTGAAAAAGGAGCTTGGCTGCCATAAGTGCTTAAGCTATAGGTCCATTCCTTAAATAAACTGTCAAATGATACAATTGGATCAGCATCTACATCGGTAGTGTATAGACCAGATAAATACGCTGAATCAAAAGTGCCCTTGTTGTCTGAAAACATAAAGTAAGTAGCCATATCGAAATTTTTATCGAGCAAATTACTTATCGGTTCATTTTTTTCTAAACTCAGGTTGATGTTAATGGTGTCCCCAATGGCATAATTGTCAGCGTCTGAATTAACAATAAGCCCAGCAACGCTATGAAAACTACACACAAGCAAACAGAAAGTTAACATTACATTTTTCATAATAAAATCCCTGGTTAATGACTATTCAGAACAACGAGTTCGGGTACACAAGCTGCGTAATCGGCTAACATCACTTTGATGTACTCTGCCATCACCGTTAAAATCAAACTCGATTCGAACAAGCGCAGGGTTTCCTATGGCGCGCACAAAATATGAAATATCTTTACGGTCAACGTCGTTATCGCCATCAAAATCACCTAAAACACCGTAAACAGGATCAAATGGGAAATCGTCCATGTTATCTTCTACACCGTCATTATCATCATCGGTGTCTGCATTATTGCCCATGCCATCACCATCGGTATCAAGCCATTCAGAGGCATCTAAAGAGAATGTATCATCCTTATCTAATACACCGTCATTATCATCATCAGTATCAGCATTATTTCCTATACCATCACCATCGGTATCAAGCCATTCTGAAGCATCTAAATAGAAGGCATCATCCTTATCTAATACGCCGTCATTATCATCGTCTTTGTCGGCTTTATTGCCAATACCATCACCGTCATTATCAAATTTTTCATTAGGGTCTAATGGGAAGGCATCTAAGGTATCTTTACGACCATCGTTATCATCATCAGGATCAGCATTATTTCCGATGCCATCAAGATCGGTATCTACAGTTTCAGAGGCATCACGCGGAAAGGCATCAAGCGCATCGTCAGTACCATCATTGTCATCGTCTGGATCACAAACATCACCTAAACCATCTGAATCAGTATCAAGTTGATCTGCATTTGCAATAGCAGGACAATTATCAGATTCATCAGCAACTAAATCACCATCGGCATCAATAATTGCAATTTCACTTCGAGTCGGATCTAACGGAAAAGCATCTAAGGCATCTTCAACACCGTCATTATCATCATCGGTATCTGCATTATTACCTATACCATCACCATCGGTATCAAGCCATTCGGTTGCATCTAAATAGAAAGCATCATCCTTATCGAGAACACCATCATTATCATCGTCTTTGTCAGCTTTATTACCAATACCATCACCATCAGAATCAAACTTTTCTGTCGGGTCAAGTGGGAAGGCATCTACCGTATCTTTTCGACCGTCATTATCATCATCAGGATCTGCATTATTTCCAATACCATCGTTATCCGTATCGAGTGTTTCATCAGGGTTTTCTGGGAAAGCGTCATCTACATCTAATACACCATCGCCATCAGTATCTGTTGCATCAACTTGACAAAGATCGCCAACACCGTTGTTATCTGAATCTTTTTGCATCGGGTTAAAGGTCGACACACAATTATCCAAAACATCAGAAAATCCATCGCCATCTTGATCATCAAAAATTGGACACGACACCTCAGGCACAGGTAAGTCGGCTAAGCTACAGCCTCTTATTTTCATGCTATTTAAAGTGAAATTTTCACTGTGTAAAAATGCATCATTTAACCGCGTGATTGGACCATAATTAATTTCATAACAACCATTATCTTCACCGCCAATACAACCAGAGGCTACATTGGCAATATCGTTAATTACACCAATAGAACGACCTGAATACGATTCAAAATCTGGATAACGACAGCTAGTACGAATTTCATTTCTTTCTTCACAAGCAAAAAAGGGTAAATCTTTACCTTTAACTTGCGCTAACTCTCCACCTTGAACGGTTATACCGCCAATATAAGAGCGGCTATCAAAACTACCTAAATTGTCAACGGTACCCGGTTTATTATCTAAAAAACCTTTTGCAACACGCACGGCATAAGTAGAGTTAATTGCCGTAATACCTTCAACATCAATAATACCTTGATCAACTCTATGCGGCGAAGTAACCATGGCAGTATCGCCATTAACAATCTTAATATTACGACCTACAATGTCGTTAAGCGTGCCAATATTTACTAGGTTAACTTCTCTAACACCTGTTTCTAATCTTAGCGTTACACCGCCCTTACCTGCTAAGTTTTTAAAGAGCACCGTTCTACCTGTTTGCGTTTGCACCAACCCATAACCAACATGTGCATTCTCTATGCTGACATTTTTAACTATGCCATTGGTTGGTATATCAGCAATCTGTAAACTGTCAGGTAAATTCAATACAACGCCTGAAAATTTAGAATAAGTATCGTTAATTTTTATGCCTGATATTTTAAAGTTTTTTGCATCACTCACCTCAAAAACTTTAACACCGTTATAATCGCCTTTAGGTATATTCACGCTCAACCATTGACTACTATCTTCAGAGTCTTCAGCCGTAGTGGTAACCGCAACATTTTCTACATGTTGCTGGTTACCCATATGAAACATAATAATATTTTTACCTGTCGCACTTTCGTCCAAGAAAGGTAATAGCGTTGAATTAGATGTAAATGCTAAGTGCACATTAGATTTCAAGCGAATGTCTTTTAAGTAGTATTGACCGTCACTAATTTTTATAGTGCCACCACCATCAGCGGAAAGTTGCATAATTTGTTGATTCAGTAAATCACTGTCTAAAGCAGAGTTGTCTCCCGTTAAGGTAATAGGTAATTCATTGATAGGAATTAATGCTGGATTATAAAATCGATTTTCGTTGTCTGCTAACCTCTCGGCCTGGCAAGTCATACTTGCAAGTGCTGTCACCAATATTGCTATTTTTTTCATATTGAACCCTTCATTATAATAATTATGCTTTTAAGCTTATTTAGGTTTTTTAAATTTTGTAAATTTTGTTCCCTTGGTATAACTTACTATTTGCATTATTGGTTATTTATAACACAAGGTCAACCGCTTTCCCTTTTTAGTGTTTTCAGTAATATAAAATCAAATACATCAGAAACAAAATAAATTAAAAAATATAACAAAACAAAATAAAAACCATAAGACATTGATATAATTTAGGAATAAATATTTATACATAAGTGTAATAAACAGATAAACCAAAAGCAATTAAGTTTAACGATAAACCTAAATGGGTATTTAAAACATATATTAAAAATGATATATTGTTTAATTGAATTATGTTTTAAATGTTAAAAAGGCTTTTTTTATGGTGTGTTATATAAAAAATAATTATATATTTTTCTGTTTAGGGTTACTTTTTACCACTGTTGCCTGCACTAATAACTCCAATGTTGAAGTAGATAAAACCAGCCAAGTAATTAATGTGGTTTTATTAGCGGGGCAATCAAATATGGAAGGAGCTGGCAACTATGATGAGTTATCACAAGCGATTAAAAACAGAATCACCGCCACTAAGAACAGAGTTCAATATGCCTTAAGAGATGAAGAAGCGGGACCATTAACCTATAAAACATCTGATTATCATAAGAAAAAGTACGGTGCATATAAAACATTTGGACCTGAAATGCTAATAGGTTTAACACTTGCAGAGGCCTACCCTAATAAACGTTTTTTATTACTAAAAACGGCTTATGGTGGCACTTCGCTTTATGGTGCCTGGAACCCATATTGGACTAAAGCTAACGCAATAAAAGCAGAGAAAGGTTATAAAGAAAATTTACCTTTATTTTCCATGTTCAGTGAAAACATTAATAAACAACTTACCCTTTTAGATAATCAAAAGCAGCCTTATAAAATTATCGGTATGGTTTGGCTACAAGGTGAGAATGACGCATCGAAAGAGTTTTCAGCCATAGGTTATCAACAAAATCTAACGGATCTAATTAAAGAACTTCGACATAAATTTAATTTTAAACCTTTTGTTATAGGCCAAATAAATTCAACTTACGGTAAATTCAAGCAAGGACCTGAAATTGTACGAAATGCCATGCAAGTTATTGCTGATGAAGATGTAAACGTTGATATAGTTAATACCAGTATAAATTCTAATTGGTTAGATTATCCTAAACATGACAATGTTCACTACAACACTGAAGGCCAAGTTAGGCTAGGTAAAGAATTTGCTAAAATGTTAATGAAATTTAACTAAAAATTACTTAAATCTACTCTTTATATCGACTTATCTTGTTAATTTTGTTATATATCCAAATTAGTTAGATAAACCCCTAAATTTGCAAATATCAAAGGTTATTATGATCACAATAAAAGAGATAGCGAAAATTGCTAATGTATCACCTACGACAGTATCTCGAGTGATTAATGGTAAAGGAAAAGTAGGTAATAAATGTCGTAAACAAGTTCAGAAAATAATTGATGAAGTAGGCTATCGCCCTAACATTAATGCCCGTGCATTAGCGGGTCAAAAGACTGAACTTATGGGCATAGTTACGCCTAACTTTTCAAGTCCTTTTTATGGGAGTTTATCTACAGGCGTTTCAGATGCCGCCTTAAGTGAAAAATATAGAGTACTAATGAGTAACTCTAACGATAAAAACACCGTGTTCAATGCAATAGACTCTTTAAAAGAACTCGGCTGTGAGAATATAATTCTACACAATAAAATGTTACCGCAAAAAGAAATTTTAACCCTTGTTGAAGACACCCCAGGATTAGTTGTTATCAACCGTCATATCAGTGAAGTATCTTCACGTTGTGTCTGGTTAGACAATTCTTCTGCAGGACGCACTGCCGCAGAGTTTTTATATAATAAAGGACATAGAAAAATTGCTATCATCAATAGTGATAGAGGCATTTCTGATGCGTTCGATCGACTTTTTGGGATCACACATTTTTATGCTAGTAAAGGCATACAAATAAGTGCTGACTGCATTAAAGAAGGAATTCCATCATTAGACGGTGGGAAAAAATTGGCTAGAGAGTTAATTAATAGTAAAGCAGAATTTACCGCGCTTATTGCCTACAATGACATGATGGCTGTTGGGGCGATGAATGAATTACAAGATATGGGTATTAAGGTCCCTGAAGATGTATCAGTAATGGGTTTTGATGACGTGCTAATTGCATCCACAAGCAGACCAGGTCTGACGACAATGCACTACCCAATTTATGACATGGGACAATACGCCACTCAATTGTCCATACAATTAACTCATAATGATAAAAAGCCGGTAAATCAATCTCATCAATTTATGGCAACATTAGTTGAAAGAGATTCAGTAAAAGATATATCTTAATTACTCTTCTGTTGGTTATCATTGTCGAAATGATTGCTTGTGTAGTTAGGTAAAACCAAATTTACCTAACTAACTAATTAACTAATTAACTAATTAACTAATTAACTAATTAACTAATTAACTACCTACCGATTTATACTTTACGTTCATCTAAATCGTATTGCTTAGCAAGAATTAAACATATTAAGGCTGATAGAATAGTCCCTCCAGCTAATAATATTCTCATCCACATAATACTCGAATCTGTTTGAGCACTAGCTAATTCAGCATCAAAACCAATCCAGTTTAATGCTGCTCCTGAAAAAATAGCTGATATCGCTATAGTGATTTGTAAAGTCCACATTTGCACAGAAACAAATATACCTTCTCTTCTTAAATCATGCTTTTTTTCATCTGAGTCAATTAAGTCAGTGATCATAGAGGAAACAAGTACCCCTAATGAAGGCCAGACACTAACACATAACAATGCGTCTAAAATTAAAAACCATTCTTGGCCTGGCTGATAAATAAACCATTTCATGATTCCGCCAAAAACACCTAATGTATAAACCCAAATGAGTGTTTGTCGCTTGCCATATTTAGCAGATAACTTGGTTATCACCGCTACAGAAACAAATCCCATTACAGCATAACTACTAGATAATATGCCTTTTGAAATAGCACCTTGAGCTATATCACCATCGTTCATGTAATAAACTAACACATAATAATCAATATTTGCTGCTAAAGAGCCGAGCATAAACTGCGTTATAATGATCAATAATAATATACGCATATTCCGCATTTCGAGCACTGCTTTTATACTCGCCATAATTGAAATTGACTTATTCTTCTTTTGGCTTTTATAGCTTCGTTCTTTTATAAAAAGCCCAGGAAGCATGCCGAATAATCCGATACAAATAAGCGCTATTCCCCAGCCGACATACTTAATACCAATTACTACCCCGCCAAAAATACTGAGTTGTGCCAGTGGAAATAACCATTGATAGGTAATACCTCCAAATTTAAAGAAGTAAGCTACAAATGCTAGTATCGACGTTCTTTCCTGACTGTTTGTCGACGCTTCATAGGTTAAACACTTAAGTGGGATCACCCATAACGAATTAGCGAAATAAAATAGCGTAACCATGACTAAAAAATAGCTAACTTGTGTATTAATACTCCAAGACGTTGGGACCATCCAAATACAACCAAAACATACACAACTAAGCCAAGGAAACACCATTAAAAATGGTCTTCTGCGTCCATACCTAGAACGACATATATCTGAAAGATTGCCAATATAGGGTGCAAAAAAAATAACAACAATAGCAGGTAACTTTATGCCGAGGGCAAGCCACATGGGATCAACACCCAGCGTCATTTGATAATAAGGGGTGGCAAAAATACTCAAGCCCTGGTGAGAAAAGAATATAGCTAAAAAGCCAAAGCCTAAAATGATTCTTTGTTGAAGCTTTACTGATTTTTCTTGGACTGGCATAAGCTCATTCATAAATAAAAAAAGAGTGTGTGTGCAATTGATATAGATTAAATATAGCGAGGAATGGCAGAAATTTATATAAAATAAATTACTTAAGCTTAGAAACTTATAGATACTAGTTTATACCTGCTCGACATCAAGCTATCTATCGAGCGGGCAGTTATACAAAATCAGTTATAGGTTCGATTTGATAAGCACCAACTATTACAACGTTTAATAAGACCCTGTCATGAAATCTGTTACAGGGTCTTTATTTAAAATTAAATACTTTTTAAGTTGATCTCGGCCGCTACTAATCGATCTGAATAGGCTCTTATTTTAATAACCCCCTGCTCTTCTTCTTTACTTTTAATAATAAGCATCGCTTTACCATAAAAAGCTCTTCTATAGTCTGCTTTAAAAGGCTCAACCGTTGCAGAATCACCATTACCTACCCCTTCAATAACCGCTGCGCCTTCAACAGTAAAGATTACTTTATTGTCAGCATTGGGGCATAAATTTCCGTCTTTATCTTTGATTAAAACAGTAACATAAGATAAATCTTCACCATCTGCATTAATTTCATGACGATCGGGTACTAATTCTATCTGATATGGTAAACCTGCCGTTTTTATTTCTTTCTCAGCTACAGCTTCATCACCGTTGTACGCAATAACTTTAATGGCTCCTGGTTGATACTTCACATTCCACATCACTCTATATTTAGACTCAAAATGTGTCACTGATTTATCATGCTTTAATTTAACAGGTAACGTTACGGTATCAACACCTTTAACTTTTTTCCCCATAGATTTACCATTAACAAATAACTCAACAGATTCAGCATTGGTATAAGCAACAACAGGGATTTCTTCACCCATTTTATGTTCCCAATTCCAATGAGGCAATAAATGAACCATAGGTTTTTTAGTCCACTCACTTTGATATAAGTAAAATCTATCTTTAGGTAATCCAACTAAATCCACTGCACCAAAAGAAGAGCTTCTAGCAGGCCAATCACCATTCCAATAACCTTTATTGCTATGGTCTCTGCCGCCATACGGTGTTGGTTCACCTAAATAATCAAATCCTGTCCAGATATACTCTCCCATAACGGCAGGGTTATTCTTTAAGTTTTCAAATTCAATATCAGGGATATAAGCCCAAGGTGGGGTTATCACATCATAGCTAGAAACATACTTTGATTCGTGTTTTTTGTATTTTTCAATGGGTAGGTGATAAACGCCTCGAGTGCTCACAACAGAAGATGTTTCAGTACCTAATAGAATCCAATCTGGATGTTGCTTTTTAATTTCCGCATATTTATAAGCCTTGTAATTTAAACCAACAATATCGAGTTCGTCACCCAGCTTATTATCTAGAAAATCAGGGTACATACTTAAACCATTGGTCACTAAACGTGTAGGGTCTTCATCATGCATAATATCGGTTAAATGTTTTGTGATTACAGCACCGTCACTCTCCCTTTGCTCCATCACTTCATTACCTGAGCTCCACATGATTACAGAGGGATTATTGCGATGTTGAATGATCATATCGCGCAAATCACGCTCATGCCATTCATCGAAGTATTTTTGGTAGCCATTATCTATAGTTGGTTTTTGAATTTTCCACATATCAAACGCTTCAACTTGCAATAAAATACCCATCTTATCGGCTAACTCAACTAACTCAGGTGATGGTGGATTATGTGTAGTACGCACAGAGTTCGCGCCCATGTCCTGCATTATTTCAAATTTTCTCTCAATTGCACGCTTATTAACAACCGCACCTAAAGGGCCATTATCATGATGTAAGCTTACCCCTTGAATTTGAACTCGTCGCCAATTCAACCAAAAACCATCATCAGGCTTATACTCAATATGCCTAACACCTAGTGGAGTTGAGTAGATATCCACTGTTTTATTATTTTTGATAACGGCAGTGCTAATTTGGTATCTGTGGGGATTATTAACATCCCACAAAATAGGATTTGAAATTATAAATTCTTGCGCTAACTCAGTTGTTTTATTTGCTTTGATTTCATAGTTTTGCGATACTTTTTTAACTACATCACCCAATTCACTTTTTACGGTGTGAACTAAAGTAATAGAAACATCATCGCCTTTATTTACAACTTTAGTTTTTAAATTTACTTTTGCTTTATCTCTAGATACTTCAGGAGTTGAGACAAAAGTCCCCCACTTTGCTACATGAACTTGATCGTCAATTTCTATCCATGTATTTCGATAAATACCTGCGCCAGAGTACCAACGAGCGGCATTGTTTTCAGGAGCTACCTTTACCGCGATTAAATTATTATCCCCAATTGGATTTAAAAAGGGGGTTATGTCATAGGCAAATCCAATATAGCCAAAAGGACGCTTTCCGACAAAATGACCATTTATATAAACTTCAGAGTTATCCATTACCCCATCGAATGTAATTGTGACAAATTTATCTTGCGCAAATGTTGGTAAATTAAAAGATTTTCGATACCACGAAGTACCAAAAACAGGTAAGCCACCTGTACGTGCATTATATTTTGTATCAAAAGGACCAAATATTGCTAAGTCATGCGGTAATTTAATACCTTGCCAGTTGCTATCTTTAAAGCTTTCTTTTTCTGCGTCAGCTATTGCGCCTTTGGCAAACTTCCAACCATCATTAAAGCTCTGTTTAGTCGTTACATCTTGCACAGAAAGGCAATTAAATGAAAATAACAATAAAAGCGTAGCACTATACACCTTGTAAAACTTATATTCTTTTAACTTGTAGTTCATACCCATCTTTTGTTACCTAATTATATTTATCCTCAATAGAGGAAAACCTTACTATGAGTGAATAATGACACAAACAAATAAATAGGGAAACCGAAAAACCTCTTAAATTCTAAAAAAAACACCAATAAAGACCAGCTAATAAGGATATTAACAGTTGGGGCTTAAATTGAAAAACTCAACAAATAACAATATAAACCTTAAATAACAGAGATTTAATTTAATTATATGTTAAATCATATGATTTTAAATAAAACTAGATATTTTTTTAACTTTGTGCGATTATCAATCAAAGGAATGCGCTAAACCACCTTTAAGGTTAATCTGAAAAGTTGGATATATAAATCAGCTATAGTTAAACAATAAAAAGTAAAGTGGAATTAAGCTTGAACTTAAAATTCACGAGGGGAGATATGATATGAAATATATGAAGTTGAACGCCATTTCAATTTCAATCTTGGCATCTTTAGCTTTGCCTATCGCAAATGCTGCTGAGAATGAAGAGAAAAAAGAACCAAAAAGTGCAGTTGAAGTTATTGAAGTAACAGGGTTCAAAAGCAGTCTAAAAAAATCCATCAATGCAAAACGTTATTCTGACGGTGTCGTTGATTCCATTCATGCTGAAGATGTAGGTAAGTCAACAGATCAAAATATTGCCGATGCGCTATCGCGTGTTACCGGTGTTACGGTTCAAGAGCAAGATGGAGAAGGCACTAAAATATCAGTACGTGGTGCAGGCCCTGCTTTAAATCAAATATCAATGAATGGCATCGCATTAACCAGTGGTTTAAGCGGTAGTGGTGATGGTGCAGTTGCTGACCAAAGTGTTGACCTTAGTTCTTTTTCTTCTGATATTTTATCTTCTATTGATGTTCAAAAAACAGCTTCTGCTGACCAAGATGAAGGCTCACTTGGCGCAAATATAGTGTTGAGAACAGTTAGACCTTTATCTATCAAATCTCCTAAACGAACAGTGGAAGTACAAGGTCGTTATAATGATTACTCAGGTGAGTTTAATCGTAAAATTTCAGCAAGTTTCTCTGATAAATTTATGGACGACAACTTAGGTTTTATATTTACTATCGCTGATGAAACCCAAAGCACGCGCGTAGATGAATTCAAAATGGAATGGGATGATGAAGTTCATTCTGCTGCTGCTAATAAAGCACGCGACTCTAGAACTGGTGAATTAATAACCACAGAAACGGAATTTATAACCCCAGCAAGTGCTGAATATAAGTTAAATTCTAATAAACGTGATCGTTTATCAGCCACTGCTGGTATCCAATTTTTGCCAACAGAAACAACAGAAGTACAAATTGACTTAAATTATTCTAAACAAGATATTGATCTAGATAACCACAGATACAACATGCAGTTTGGTTTGACTGATCCAAACTTAGATACTGATCCACAAGAAGATTGGTGGACAATAAACCAAGAAACACATACCCAAGAAAAACGTTTAATGCGTCGTTCAAAAGGCCGTATTTATCGTCAATTAGATGGGCAGGAAGTTGAGAATAAGCTTGCTTCATTTAACATAAAACAAATAATAACAGATACACTAAGTGCTGACTTAACTATGGGCTACTCACGAACAACTAGTGGCTCTAAAGAAAATGCGAATATAGTACTTATTCCAAAAGGGAATACTCGAGATACCCCTTTAGTGTCTAACTCCCCTAATATTCCAAGTTTAGAGCCATCTGGTGTTGACTGTTCATCTGGTGTTTGTAATCTGGTTGTGGCCGAACAGCTTTCTTTTTATCAACCTGGCACAATTCAAGCGAATAACGCTTTAGCACCGAATACCACTAACCCACTTGACCCTTTCTTATTTAGTGTACAAAACGTTAGTCAAGACCTTGATAAAAACTCTGACACGAATAAATCAATTTTCTTAGATTTTGATTGGGATGTTGAATTTTTAGGGGTAAATAGAATAGAGTTTGGTGGTAAATACACCAATAGAGTAAAAGATGTTAGTTCATTAAGAACGATCATTACAGACGCAACAAGTTTACTTGACGATAACGGCGAAGAAATTAGTATTCCGGGTGGCCTTTCAAGTTTACGCATGGTTGATGTTTTAGGTGGTGGTGCA
This sequence comes from Colwellia sp. PAMC 21821, assembly GCF_002077175.1. NCBI lineage: Bacteria > Pseudomonadati > Pseudomonadota > Gammaproteobacteria > Alteromonadales > Colwelliaceae > Colwellia > Colwellia sp. PAMC 21821. The sequence continues at coordinate 4,242,935 of NZ_CP014943.1, read as the reverse complement.
TTTCCAGTAGATAATTTTATGGATGGCATTGTAAGCAACCGTCAAGACTTTCTAAATGGTTGGGGCGTAGTAGACCCATTCAAAGCTTTAGCTTATGCAAGTGGCGATGGACGTGACGTTCGTACAAAAGAAGATTCAACCGGTTCAAGAGTTATCGAACAAGATGTGAGTGCATTATATACAAAATTAAATTTTGAATATTTTGATGGTTTTATGACAGGTAATGTCGGCTTACGTTATGTAAAAACAAAAACAGCGGCAGAAGCGTATACCAAAATTAATTACCCAGGTAACGCCAATGTTTATGATGTTAGTGGTTTAATTTATAATCAACAACTTGCCAATACAAATTTGCCAGCTTGTACCTTAAGTACAAATGGCGGTGATAATCCACTTGATTACCCAAATGGCAATCAAAATGAATATCCAATCAATTTACCTGCTCCGGGTACCTGTTACGAAGCGTTATTTCTTTATGACTTCCATAAAAGTGATTTAGTTAATGGTATTTTACCTCCCGAGTTACAAGCATTTGGCAATCAGATATTAGATGTTGTATATGATGCACAAGGTAATGTAATTGGTATTAATAACAATAGTTCAAATTCTAACGGAAGAAATGGACGTTTTCCTAACAATGCCACAAATCCTATCAAAGCATGGGCTGATCGCTCTACTAACATTAACAATACTTTAAATGGACAACCTATAGGGACTGATGCTTCACAACGAAGTGTAATAAATCAAGACAGCGCAAGTAATAATGTTTTTTTGCCTAGTTTAAATTTAAACTTTGCACTTAGTGATGATCTAATCGGTCGTTTCTCTGCATCAAAAACTATGGCTAGGCCTGGATTTGACGATACTAGACCCAGTGGAAATATTAATGAAGATATTTTTAAAGTTAACGGTTCAGGACAAATAAACAACACAGCACTTAAACCTTTAGAATCAAAAAACTTAGATTTATCGCTTGAATGGTACTTCAATGAGTCTGGGTTGCTTTCTTTTGCTTATTTTCGTAAAGACATGAAAAACTTTACTGAAAGTATCGCTGAAACCTACCTTTGGAAGGATTTAAGAACAAACTATGATTTAGAAGGTGTAGAAAACTTAGACGATGTATTGCTCACACCAACACCGCTACTTGGGGACGATGGTGAACAAAAAGTTGACGAATTTACTGGCTTACCAATGTGGGAAGAGACCCCATATACAGAGTTAGCTGATGGCTCAACCTGTATGCCAGATCGTAGTTCACACTCTAACCTTTCTGAAGCTTGGACCTTTAATTGTCACACGCTAATTTTAGATGTTAAAAGAAATGGTAAAGGCGCATTAACTCAAGGTATAGAGTTTAATTACACCCAAGTTTATGACTTTCTCCCTGGCGCTCTTTCAGGTTTAGGTCTAAGCGTTAATTATACTTTTGCTGATTCTGAGTCTGACAAAGAAACCTCAGTAACAACCGGTAAAACTGTTAGCCCGTTACCACAACCCTACACACCTAGACATTCTGCCAACACCACCCTTTTTTGGGAAAAAGATGGCTTTATGATGCGTTTAGCACATCGTTACAATTCAATTCAACTGGTTAACAGAAACATTGCCGATGGCAATGCGGCAGAATGGTCAGATGCAACAAGCCGTTTAGATTTCAGTTCTAGCTATAAGTTAAATAAAACAATTTCTTTAACGTTCCAAGCATTGAATTTAACTGATGACACCAATCGTAACTTTTTAACCAGCACTGGCTTTGTAATAAATGGTGAAGTACTAGATGAAGGCAACGCTATGACGGACAACGTAAATACAAGTAGAACAACACAACTATTCAAAACTGGACGTCAGTTCAGACTTGGGATCCGTGGTTCTTTTTAGTCATACGCCAATACCCTTTATTATTTAGCGATGAAAATATATTTCTCACTAAAAATAAAGGGTAATAAAATTAAGTACCTGCTTTGTATAAGCAGTTAACGCAAAAAAATTTGGAGAAGTAAGATGAAGAATAACTTACTAAAAAAAGCTATTTTAGCATCCTTTGTTAGCACAGTTCTCGCTGGCTGCGGAGCTGACGAAGGTTTAAATTACAATCTTGATTCAAATGAAGCAGTAGAAATGCAAAGCCGCTCATTTACAATCAGTACAACTGAAACCGATAATGAAAATGATGAAAACCGTTATTTAATAGTAGAATTATTACAAGGTGTCAGCTCTAGAGGCGTTACCCTCACCGATGATTCTACCGGAATATTCATTCAAGATACTGCTGAATTATGGACTGTTACCCCTGCAGACCGTAATTTAAGCTTTGGCAGTAACGATTCACCTATTCTTTTAAATGACAATAAATTAGTTGTTGATACTTATTTATTTGACGAAGAAATTCGCAGTGGTGAAGCCGCTGTTTACACGCTTAGCTATTGGATAAATAATGGTTTTCAATTCGTCTGTGCAAACATGGCTCAACATCCTTTAAATTGTACAGATGAAGAAAAGCAGGCAAACCCAAATCGCCGTACTTTAACATTAGAAATAAATGCGCTACCCGACCCTATTGAATCGATTAGCTTAAGTGATTTTAATGTGCCATTAGATGACACAATTGTTGCGCCACTTGCTATTTTACCTAGCTATGCAGCAAGACAAGACTTGAGAACAGACTTTACTTGGTCTGTTCCAGATAGTAACGGCATAGCAAGTGTTGATGACAGTGGTATGTTAACCGGTTTAGCACTAGGTTCAACCACATTAACAGTAACGTCTGTTGAAATGCCTAGCTTAACTGAAACGGTAACTATCACAGTAACCAACCCACCAAAAAATGTCGCTAGCATTATGCTAAATACACTTAATGGAGCTAATGTTACAGGAACAGTTTCAGTGCCAACCTGTACATCATATAATTTTATTGTCACTCCAATTAAACAAGATGATGCACAACCTTTTAGTGGAGATTTTGTTTACAGCTACAACAGTACAGAAGCATCTAGCGTGGTTGATTATGTTTTAGATACTTTGGATGATACTACCAAACAGGCAAAGGCTTATTTCTCTCCTGTAAACGAAGGTAGTTCAGAAGCGGCTGAAGTATTATTAAATGGCTCTACACCGCCAAGCTCTGTTGATGTTGATATAAATACGCTTACAAATGCTATGTGCGCAGATGCTCCAATGATGAATGAAAACTTCAAAATGGCTGCTCCACAGCAAAATAGAGATATGTTTAAGAGTCTTAATGGTTTTGCGCGAAACGGTGCGGGCGCTGATGGTACTGTTGATGGAACAGGCGCATTCAACGTTATTGCAGGTATCGGTAAGCATGGTAGTGATGGAATACAGTTTACAGCTGATGCTGCAACAGGGACTAATGCAGTATTAGTTGCATACGATAAAAACCCAGCAAGAAATATTGGCAATATATCGTTAGCCGCAGGCGGTGATTTTAAAGTTTCTTTTTGGATTAAAAATAATAATGCAACTTCATTTAAAATTGAAAATGCTATTATGAAAAATACCACAAAAACCTTCTTACCTGAAAGTGGAGACTTCACTGATACATTATTAGACCAACAAGGTATTGATGCTATCGAGATAGCGGCAAATGCTGATTGGCAATTGGTTGAATTAGATGTTCTCGGTGTAGCTGCTTTTGGGGGTAATGACCGCGCGAAATGGGATATTATTTTTGTGCCAAGCGCAACTGACGGTAGCACTCCTATTGATGTTTATATTGATGATGTTTCAATTGCCCAATTAAATAATTGATACCGTGATGCGAAATAATATGTAAATTAAATAGAAGGATCTCACATTGAGATCCTTCTCTATTTAAAGCACATTATTTTAGAACTCTCTTTTAAATCTCGCTAAATAAGAATGATTTCTCATGTCAAATTTAACTAATTTAACTAATTTAAACAAAGTAAAAGTCTCCTCAATTCTAGCCATATCATTAAGCGTTCTTTGTGCTTGTTCAGCAGAAGTAGTGCAAGATAACCAACAAAAATCAACGGATAAACCTAACATTGTTATTTTTTATGTTGATGATTTAGGTTGGGGTGACTTAAGTAGCTATGGCGCTACACAGGTCAACACCCCTAATGTTGATGCCCTTGCTGCAAACGGTATTCGTTTTACAGATGCACATTCATCGTCAGCAACGTGTACGCCATCAAGATATTCATTATTAACAGGCGAACATGCCTTTAGAAAAAACGTAAAAATATTAAAAGGTGATGCTGCGATGGTCATCTCTCCTGAACAAAATACTTTACCTAAAATGTTAAAAAACAATGGCTATCAAACGGCGGTTGTTGGTAAATGGCATTTAGGGCTAGGTGATGGTAAAAAAGATATTGATTGGAATAGTAATGTGTTACCTGGGCCTTTAGAAATAGGCTTTGACTATAGCTTTTTACTACCGGCAACAGGCGATCGTGTTCCTACCGTGTACTTAGAAAATCATCAGGTACTAAATTTATCGAAGGATGATCCCCTTTATGTCAATTACCAAGAAAAAATAGGTAACCGCCCTACCGGCTACGAAAATAGAGAACTACTTCGCCAAAATGCCGATAGCCAACACGATAAAAGCATCATAAACGGTATTAGCAGAATAGGCTGGATGAAAGGTGGAAAATCAGCTGAGTGGGTTGATGAAGATTTCCCATTAGTGCTGACAGAGAGAGCTAATAACTTTATTAGTAACAACCAAGAAAAACCCTTTTTCTTATTTTTTTCATTCCACGATATTCATGTGCCAAGAGTACCCAATGAGAAATTTAAAGGTGCAACAAAAATGGGCGTACGTGGCGATGCCATTGTGCAAATGGACTGGATAACAGGTGAAGTTGTTAATCACCTTAAAGCACTCGATTTATTAGATAACACCCTGGTTATTTTTACCTCGGATAACGGCGCGGTGTTAACTGACGGTTATGATGATGATGCACTCAAACTCATTGGCGACCATAAAGCGAATGGTGTATACAATGGCGGAAAATATAGTGCTTTTGAAGGCGGTACTCGCGTGCCCTTAATTCTATATTATCCTAAGCAAGTTAAAGCTGGCGTAAGTGATTCATTGACCAGTCAAATTGATATTTATGCCTCTATTTCACAACTACTCAATATTGAATTAGGTAACGATGAAGCTATTGATAGCCAGAAAAAACTTAACGGTTTTTTCAACGCTAACGAAGAAGCCCGTGATGTGTTAATTGAAGAAACCCCTTTTACCTTAGCCATTAGAGAAAATAACTGGAAATACATTCGCCCAGCGAATCGTGTGCCTAAATTTATTAAAACCAAAAAGAATATAAACAGCGGTACCTCTACAGGTGTTCAACTATACAACTTAGACATTGATCCTAGTGAACAAAGCAATATAGCTCACAAACACCCTGACATTGTCGCCAGATTAGAACAAAAGATGGTAAATATTGAAAACCAAAGTAAACGAGTTAATGATCTTTAAGCAGCATAACCATTATAACCAAGTAATTTGGTTATGATGATTTAAGGAAGAATAGAAATGAAAACTAAAAAAAATATACTACAGCGTTTAGCAAAGACTAGTGCTTTATTGATCTGTACAACAATCACATTAAGTGCTTTAACCGCATGTAACTTTGCCGGTAACTATGCCGATAATAATGCCAGTAAGCCAATGAATGAAACTACCGTTGAAAAAAAGGCTATAACTCAGCAAGCCGTAAATAAAGCAGGTAAACCTAATGTTATTTGGGTTGTACTAGAAGACATTAGTTTAGATCTTGGCGCTTACGGCCACCCATTAGTTAAAACCCCTAATTTAGACAAAATTGCTAAGGAAGGCATGCGCTTTAATAATGCCTTTGCCACCTCGTCTGTTTGTTCTACCACTCGTTCAGCATTTTTTACTGGCATGCACCCTACTTCGATAGGTGCTCATCATCACCGTAGTCATTTAACCGATAACTATCAATTACCAGAGCAGGTAAAGATGTTGTCCGAATATACGCGCGAAGCGGGATATTTCAATTTATTGATGGGACCTAAACAAAAAACTGATTTTAATTTTGCTACTCGTGTAGAGCCGTTTGATGCAATGGATGGTGAAATACAATATTCAGGCGGTGCTTATACCCATGGCCCTGTTAAAGAAAGTATTTTAAATAAACCTGCTTGGCAAAAATATTTAAAACAGGGAGAAGGTAAACCGTTTTTTGCTCAAATTAATTACAGCGAAACACACCGTACTTTTATTAACGATGTTGAAGACCCAATAGATGTATCATTAGTTAAGCCACCAAGTTATTACCCTGACCACGATATAGTAAAACGTGATTGGGCGCTTTATCTTGAAACCGTTCAACATGTTGATAAAAAAATAGGCGTCCTTTTCAACGAACTTGAACAAGCAGGTGCATTAGAGAATACCATAGTATTTATATTTGGTGATCACGGTCGCGCAATGCTAAGAGATAAACAATGGCTATACGATGGTGGTATTCAAGTACCATTAATTGCTTGGGGTAAAGGCATTGAAGCCAACACAGTAAATAATGACTTAGTCAGTTTAATTGACTTAGCACCAACCAGCTTGTCTTTAATTGGCGAACCTGTTCCAGCCTATATGGATGGCAAAGTAATTTTAGGTAAAGATAAAATTACTAGAGAATACATTTATGCACAACGAGACCGCTGTGATGAAACAGATGACCGTATAAGAGCCGTTCGAGATACACAGTTTAAATACATCAAAAACTTCAAGCCTGAACAGCCGTATACGCAATTTAATGCCTATAAAAAGCTTAACTACCCTGTATTGACCTTAATGCAGAAAATGCACGACGCAGGTGAGCTATCGCCAATGCAAGATCAGTTTTTTGCTAAAACACGCCCTATTGAAGAGCTTTACGATATTAAAAACGATCCTGAAGAAACGACTAACTTAGCTGCAAATCCTAAATACCAATCAAACTTACTTCGAATGAGAGCCGAGCTTGAGAGATGGCAATTAGAAACTAAAGATCTAGGTATGATAGATGAAGATCCTAAAGTAATCGCTTATTGGGACGAATTTTTTGAAAAACACTACACAACACAAATGGCACTTCGTGGCTTATCAACCGGCATAAGTAACGAAGATTATTTAATTTGGTGGGATAACTACCTTACTTCACTTGAAGTAGCTAAAAATTAGTTCTTAACTTATTTCTGACATTTTTTTACTTAGATAAAGGCTATAAATGCAAAAAACCCGCTAACTCTTACGAATTAGCGGGCTTCTCTTAATGTGTCGGTTAACTTCAAGGATGAAGTTATGTGGTTTTACAGGGATGTAATAAAAACCTGGAGATAGAGATTTGAGCTCTACTCGAAGGATTAGCGCTAAAATTCCACTTTATAAACCCAAAAAAGCAAAAAGGCGCTAATCTTTCGATTAGCGCCTTTTCTTAATGTGGCGGTGAGATAGAGATTTTAACTCTACTCGAAGGATTAGCGCTACAAACCCTTTTTATAAAACTAAACACTGAGATAGCAAAAAACCCGTTAACTCTTTCGAATTAACGGGCTTCTCTATAATGTGGCGGTGAGATAGAGATTTGAACTCTAGAAGGGCTACAAACCCTTGCCGGTTTTCAAGACCGACACCTACATCTTTAAATTCAATGAGTTAGTGATTTTATTCCGAATAACAAGCGGCTTTTCAGGCCAATATAACCGTAATAAGCTTGATTAATATTCGGAAAAGATTTCAATTATATTTAGAGTCTTTATTAGCATTACGAAAATATATTAGTACCTATTTCTTATGCTAAAAGCTAGTCTGTAACCAAAGGCATACGTCAACTATATTTTCAGGCGATAAAGGTTATTTATCGTCATCATTAAAGAATAGTTTACACCATGATTAAGAGATTACATCGGCCCCCCACTTTACGGCTGTAAATATCTTCTATCCTTTACCGGTAATAGTCTTTATCTATAAACTTTCTGAGCAGGTAAATCCCACCACGACAAAACTTGATTATGATAATGACTAAAATTAAGGAAGATTCAAATGAAAGAAAAAGTTTAATTATTTGAACTCTATGTTTTTTGGTTAAAAATAGTCAATAAAAAGCACTTATTACTCAATTATAAAACCTAAGAGGTATTTTGGGTCGAATTATTCTATTAATAATGATGGTTCTAGTATCGATATAAAGTTCTGGTTTTAGTTTCACTTCAATTTAACTTGAATTATAAAACCAGACTTATTGAATTAACTACTCATGTCCTTATTCTAATATCCCCTTACCTGTTGCTGCCCAATATATCCCACCGTATAAATGTTGTTTAAAAATAGGATTACTATGTACTGAGTTTATGTGTCCTAAAGCCGTATAGAATGAACGTCCACCATCAAAATTTTGATACCAAGCAATAGGATGAAACTCTCCCATGCCATTGCCTGTTCTACCATTTCCCCAATCAGAGTGAGTGCTGTAACTGTTCTCATCAACCGTTAGAAGGTAGTTTAAATTTTTGCTGTTTTCATCGCCAAAATCGTACCATTCATCTGTCCATAAAATATTATTAGGTACTTGGTTCATCCCAGGGAATGTAGTGTTAACCACTTGCATTCTTGCCGTTTGAACTTCAGGGTGAATGACAAAAGTTCTGCCGACTAATTTATGAAACCAAGGCCACTCGTATTCAGTATCTGAAGCGCTATGAATCCCCACAAAACCTTTTCCTGATTGTATGAAACGTTTAAAAGCCGCTTGTTGCTCTTCGTTAAGTACATCACCTGTGGTCATCATAAATATAACTACATCTATATCAGCTAAAAATTTATCATTAAAGTACGATGCTTCTTCATGCCAAACCATATTAAAGTGATGTTCTTTAGCGAGTGCTTCAATATTGGCGACACCTGCAGGTATTGCTTTATGGTGCCAGCCACTAGTTTTAGTAAAAAGCAATACGTTAAATTGTTGAGCCACTGTTACAGCACAAAACAGGCTCACAAACATAAAGACGAGTATTCGACATTGAGCTTTTCTCGTACTTGTTTTCATATTTTTTAGTACCTTATACTTTCTTATTTAATAAATGATGATATAGTTAATTTGACAATAACATAGCTTTTAAATCAAGTCATTGTTAATAATTAAATATATATTTTAAAGATTTTAGGTTAACGATTATTTGAGTTAACTATTGAAATTCTATTTATTTCAACAGAGGAGATGGGGATGCAAGGTGAAAAATTACGTTGGGGAATTATCAGTACAGGCAACATAGCCAATGATTTTTGCGCTGACATGACTTTTGTTGATAACGGTGAGCTTGTTGCTGTAGGTTCAAGAAATATAGAAAACGCACATGCTTTTGCCGACAAGTTTAATATTACTAATGCCTACGGCGATTACCAATCTGTTTATGATGATCGCAATGTCGATATTATTTATGTAGCAACGCCGCATAATTTTCATTTTGAGAATGTACGTGACGCATTAATGGCAGGTAAACACGTTGTGTGTGAAAAACCAATTACCATTAGCAGTGAAGAAAGCCAGCAACTATTTGATTTAGCAAAGCAAAAACAACTATTTTTGATGGAAGCTATGTGGACATATTTTTTACCTGCCATTATTAAAGCACAACAGTGGGTAGCACAAGGACGCATTGGTAAAGTTAAACAGATCAAAGCTGACTTTGGTTATCCAATGCCTTATCAACTTGAGTCGCGTGTCTATAGAGAAGATTTAGCTGGCGGTTGTTTGTTAGATATGGGGATTTATCCTTTAGCTATTTCGACCTTATTTACAGACGCTGAGCTAGATAATTTTTATGTTAAACCACAGTTTGCACCGAATGGCGTTGAAGATGATTTAGCGATATTAGCAACTGCGGGTGATGTTCATCTTACGTTAGGTACATCGTTCCAATGTAAACTACATAATTGGGCAATTATTATTGGCGAAAAAGGTTCGGTAGTTATTCCTGATTTTTGGCGTGCTAAAAGTTGTGAGCTCTATCATTCAGACGATTTAGTTGAGAGCTTCCAAGATAACCGACAAAGTATCGGCTTAAATTACGAAGCACAAGCAGCGGGTGAAGCAGTTTTAGCTCATAAGTTAGAACATCCAAATATGCCTCATGCGGTTAGCCAACAATTACAAAAACAAATGGAAGCTATAAGAAGTACATATAAAAAACACTAATAAACAGATCATAAAAATAAACTGGCGCTATCAGCCACTAATAACAATTAAAAAAGTATAAAAAAGATCGATTAACGATCGGGGGGATTAAAATGTTAAACAGTAATCAAACGGATAACGGCGCACAAGGCGTTGTCAGTGAAGAACTTACCATGAAAGAAAATAAGTTATTTATCTTCTTAATTTGTGTTGTTGCAACCATAGGTGGTTTTCTATTTGGTTTCGACAGTGGTGTAATTAACGGTACAGTTGACGGCTTAAGGCTTGCCTTTAATTCAGATAGCGTAGGTACAGGTTTTAACGTAGCTAGCATGTTGCTTGGTTGCGCTATAGGTGCTTTTGTTGCTGGTAGTTTAGCCGATAAACTAGGTCGTAAAACTATACTGATTATTACAGCTGTCTTATTTATCGTAAGTGCATATGGTTCAGGTGTTTCAATTAGCTCTTTCGAGTTTGTTATTTACCGCATTATTGGTGGTTTTTCTGTTGGTGCGGCATCTGTTTTAGCGCCTGCTTATATCAGTGAAATTGCACCTGCTAAGTATCGTGGTACGTTAGCAACTATTCAGCAAGTCGCTATTATTTCTGGTTTGTTTTCAGCATTTGTTAGTAACTATTATTTAGCTGATATAGCGGGTATTTCAACAGCAGTTTTATGGATGGATTTTGAAGCTTGGCGTTGGATGTTTTGGATAGAATTATTACCTGCTTTAGTATTTTTGATCGCTTTATTATTCATACCTGAAAGCCCTAGATTTTTAGTATTAAAACAACGTGAAGATCAAGCCCTAGCCGTACTTAAACGTTTATATGGTGCGGAGTATGCACAAAGTAAACTTAGCGAAATTCAAGCGTCATTCAATCAACATAATCATCAACCAACTTTTAAAGACTTATTAAATAAAAAAACCGGTGAAGTTCGCAAAGTCGTTTGGGTAGGTATTGGTTTAGCCACATTACAGCAGCTAGTAGGTATTAACATTGTATTTTATTATGGTGCGATACTTTGGCAAGCCGTTGGTTTTTCAGAATCAGACGCCCTACTTATTAACATCTTAAGCGGTGGTGTAAGTATTGCCGCATGTTTTGTCACTATGTATTACATAGACAAAATAGGCAGAAAACCTTTACTACTTATCGGCTCAATCGGGATGACAATTACGCTAGCTACTTTAGTTGCTTCTTTCATGACAGCTGATGTAGATGCATCAGGTAACTTAATTTTAGGCTCTATGGGTGTTGTTGCATTGATTTCAGCAAACGCTTATGTGTTCTTTTTTAACCTTTCATGGGGCCCGGTAATGTGGGTGTTGCTTGGTGAAATGTTCCCTAACCAAATACGAGGATTAGGTTTAGCGGTAAGTGGCTTTACTCAGTGGACAGCCAACTTCGCTGTTACCATGATGTTTCCTATCATGCTTGGTTCAATTGGCTTAGCAGCAGCGTATAGCTTTTATGCTCTGTTTGCCGGCCTTTCAATAATCTTCGTTCTTAAATTTGTGAACGAAACCAAAGGTAAAGAGCTAGAACAAATGGATGGTTTGTAACCTATTTATTTAGCTTTACCACCCTATTAAATTTCTTATTAAATAACTTAGTAAGACATAAAAATGCTTAAATCCATTTTTATGTCTACTAGATTTTTCGCCCAAAAATCGGAGAAACATATGAAAATTAAAACACATCCTGTTAAGTTAGCTGTTGGGCTGACATTAGCTTTGACAATAAGCTTAAGTGTTAATTCAAACGATATGAGCACTGAAAAACAGCTAGTAAAAGCAAATAAAGAACGTAGAGAAATCATGCCCCTTGAGCTTAAAAGTCATTTACCTGAAGCTTTATTTCCTCAAAAACCGTTAGTTACGCACATGTACACAGCTGATCCTTCAGCTCATGTATTTAATGGAAAATTGTATATTTACCCGTCTCACGATATTGAAAGTGGTGTTGTTAGAAACTCATCTGGCGGACATTTTGACATGCGCGATTATCATGTATTCTCAATTGATGAAGTGAATGAAAACACTCAACCTAAAGTTGTTGATCACGGACAAGCATTGCATGTAGATCAAGTTCCATGGGCAACCAAACAAATGTGGGCGCCAGATGCTGCCGAAAAAGATGGAAAGTATTATTTATATTTTCCAGCTAAAGACAAAGACGACATTTTTAGAATAGGTGTAGCTATTGCTGATACACCAACCGGACCTTTTTTGCCTGAAGCTAAGCCAATAGAGAATGCTTACAGTATTGACCCATCGGTATTTCAAGATGACGATGGATCATATTACTTATACGTTGGCGGCATTATGGGAGGACAATTACAACGTTGGCAAACCGGTAGTTACATAGAAGAAGATAAATACCCTGCTGATGACGAACCTGTTTACATGCCTAAAATAGCTAGATTAAATGCTGATATGAAAAGCTTAGCGCAACCATTACAAGACGTTGTACTACAAGATGAATTTGGACAACCTATTCTACAAGGTGATTTTGACCGGAAGTTTTTTGAAGCTGCTTGGGTACATAAAATTAAAGATACTTACTACTTTAGTTATTCAACAGGTCATTCACGCTTTATTCAATATGGCACGTCAAAAAGCCCGTACGGACCATTTACTTGGAAAGGCAAAGTACTTGAACCGGTTTTAGGTTGGACTAATCATCACTCAATCGCAGAGTTCAAAGGTAAATGGTATTTATTCTTCCATGATACCTCGCTAAGTGACGGAAAAACCCATTTACGTAACATTAAAATGGTTGAGTTAATTCATAACCTTGACGGGACTATTCAAACAGTTGATGCTTATTTAGGCGAGATCAGCGAATGATTTATTTTAATAAAACACAAGGAACACATATGAAGAATTCACTTTTAATGGCTGCACTTGTTTTAGCTGGTTTTGGTTGTTCTCAAGCCGATAAAGCAACAGAAGAATCGACACTTAGTTTGCAGGCTAACACAGTAAAGTCTGAAGTTATTGAAGCGAAAACCCAAGCAAGTACAATAAAACCTTCAAGTGTTTTCACAATGAATAGTCAGGCGCTGACGGATCCAAGTGACATTATACATCTACCCAATGTAGAAAAAGTACTCCTCGCCAATAGTGATTTTACTTTACATGAACAAAACTCAAGCAATGCTATATTTTATGATGACCCAAAAACTGACTCACTAGGCATAGATGCCGCTAATTTAGATTTTCGTACGCAATATGCAATAGCGAGTTACACCTTAGGCGCAGAAGAAGAAGGCGACTTTGAGCTTGGTTTTGTATCTTTATCTGAATTTGATGGCGAAAGTCACTACAAGTTGTTTTTAAATGATAAATTAGTAGGCGATTTTACCAACCCAAGAACAGAGCTAGATTTTCATGAAGTGTATTTCAAAACAGGGAAAGTGTTTTCTTTACAAGCAGGCGACGAAATTAAAGTTGAAGCAATTGTCGCTTCTAATGGTTTAATACCAGAAGACGGTGGTTATGCTTGGGCAAGAGGACGTTGGAGAGCTGTAACTTTATTATCAATTGAATAATAAAACAGATGAGCCTGAAATAACTTGTACTTAATATTGTGCAAGTTATTCTCTTTGAGAAACAACAAATTTTCAGATTTTAATCATTTTCTATTTCCTAACGGAAGAGTTCTCTAAGTTTTTTCTTATACTTTGAACTCTTAACATAACATCAATATTTTAAAGCAAACGTCTTGTTCACCTAGGTAATGGAATAGCAATCAACAGTCTCGAGTTTTTTATTTATCGAGGCCCACTTTCTCTTTCCCCATTTCATTTGAAAGCTCAAGTGATAATCTTTTAGTACGCTATAGTGTTAATTCCAGCATAAATCTCTCCACTAATTATGCAGCACAGGCTGCCCGTTTATATCTATAACGTTAATACATCCTTGAGATATTATTTAACCCTAAAGCCAACTTAGCGTCACCATGTTCTACTTAATATTCTGTATATTTTGCTTCTTGCAGACTTTTTGTTGAGGTATATTTACTCATATCTATCTTCCATATAAGTTTTTATCAAGTAGTGGCTTCCGTGTTTGCGTTAATTTATCATTTTCATTTTTACGCTTTTATAGTCAAAAAATAGGGTGTTATAAGTTGATTCAAAGCTGCAAAAAATATCTACGGTTTTCGGTGAAGATCAAGTACTCCATATTGACGCAAAAAGTCAGCGTGCATTGGTAAACCTTCTACCGTCGAATTGATGTGCTCTTGTAAGTCGTTAAACGCTTGACGTAAGTTATCATCTTTAATTAAGCGACCCATTTGATGATACCCTTCAACTTTAATGCCCTGTCCCAACATGACTTGATTCCAAGAATCAACACGAAAGAGATCGAGATCATTTTTAAACGCTATAGAGGTTCTTTTGTATAGCTCCAACCTATGTTGAAGTGAGTCAGGAATGTCCATCGTTGCAACGTGTTGCCAAAAAGGCTCCGACCGTCGATTCAAGTTGTAATGCAAAATGATGAAGTCTCTAATGCTATCTACCTCACCATCAACATAGTTGTTGAAATGCGTTTGCAACACTTCGTCCATGCCATTAAAAGGAAACATTTGAACTAAGCGTGTTGCTGAAATTTGACTAAGATGAATACTGGTGGATTCAAGAGGTTCAAGAAATCCACTAGAAAGACCGATAGCCACACAATTCTTAAACCATGTTTTATTACGTTTACCTGTTTTAAATTTTAGTAAGCGCGGCTGGGAGACCATATCTCCCTCAAGATTGTCGGTTAATAACTGAAGCGCGTCTTGTTCGGAAGTATAGTCACTGCAAAAAACCAAGCCATTTCCCACTCTATTTTGTAGTGGGATCCGCCATTGCCAACTGGCATCATGCGCAATAGATTTTGTATACGGCGGAATTTCCTTTTTACCTTCGGTTTGTACTGCCCAAGCACTGTTCATAGGTAACCAATGTGACCAATCTTCAAAACCTACTCCCAAGGCACCATTGATCAGTAATCCTTTGAAGCCAGTACAATCTATAAATAAATCCCCCTGAACACTCGTGCCATTTTTTAAAACAAGGTTGCTAATGTGCCCATTTTCACTATCCATAGCTATGCTTTCAATTGTGCCCTCTATTCGCTTAACACCTCGTTTTTGACTCAATTCGCTCAAAAATGAGGCGTATAAACCTGCATCTAAATGATAGGCATAGTTAGCTTTATCTTTATCAAATTTTCCTGCTTTAGCTGCTTGAAGTTCGAAGCAGTAATCTTGCAGTTCGCCCCCCCAGCCTAGTGAGCTTGCATGTTGCCAAAGGTGCTGAAAGTCACCCATCCAAGTGGAACGACCAATCTGACCAAAGGCATGGAAGTAGCGCTCGCCTATATCCCCCCAATTGCTAAATTCGATACCCAATTTGAACGTCGCCTGAGTTTTTCGCATAAACTCTTGCTCGTCTACGCCAATAAGACGATGAAAGGCTTTGTGTGTAGGTATCGTTGCCTCTCCTACACCAACAGTTCCAATATCTGCAGATTCAACGAGCGTGATATCAATCAGGCTGCCCAATTGACTCGATAGCGTAGCAGCTGTTACCCAACCTGCAGTACCACCACCAGCGATGACCACCTTTTGTACCTTTTGCATCTAAAACTCCTATCTGCAAACCAAAAATATTAAGTGTTTACATTGTTATCGATTAATCTTTTTTAACACTTTATTACGTAATACCCGAGCACCTAATTCATCTAAATCTCGTAAAGCTCCCCATGTATGCTGAGGTAAATGTTGTCGTGCCTGCTGCTTGTCTTCAAAAATGTAATATTGAAACAACGCCTGCCATGCGTCTTTTTCACTTTGTGGCCGATCACGCAAACTCAGCATGCCATGTAATAAGGTAGTCATTGGATCGTCGACGTAAGCAGGAGTGCTATTCCACCAGTAGTTGATCATCACGTTAAAGTCATCTAATGCTTCAACTTGATGCCACCACAATGCAGGATAAACTAACAAGTCGCCTGGCTCTAAGTCTACTACGATTGCATGTTTAAGCGCCTCGCGTGCCTTGGGGTAGCGTTCAAAATCGGGTGCTGAGATATCTACCATACTTAAAACTTGTCCACCGGGTGTTGGTTCTAAAGGCCCTGGATATAAGTTGCCACTCTGGGCTGGTGGAAACAAAGTAAATCTACGCCGCCCAAGCATACAGGCAGCAATATTATTTGAAGTATCAAAGTGAGTAACCGCTGTAGTTTTATTACCAAGCCAAATTCCAGCTTGGGCTGAATGCCCAGCAAGATTGGCATTATCGATAGGTAAGTTAGCCTCTAGCATTCTTGGAAAGTAGTCATTCAGTCTAGCTGAGCCGATATAAAAAGCCTTGTTACTATGAGTCTGCTGATCCTGTTCTATATCGTTAAAAAAATCTGTTAATTGCGCAAAATTTGTTGTGAAGTTCATTCCATCAAATTGTGCGTTATAGAAAAATCGGCCTTTTGCCTCAGCTTCGCATTGATAAACCAACATAGGCTTTTGCGTATAAAAAGTTTGTAAGTACTCTTGTGCCAAGCTTAATGATTGGTTGCCTTTAAGTACTAAAGGAGAGTCAGCAATCGCGCCTTTTATTAAACACGGTCGACCTAATTCAGTCAGGGCATTAAAGTCTATTTCATTAAACTGACACGCTTTAATTGTATGAAGGGTATTATCATAGTTCATTGTCTTTACCTATGATTTGGGCGATACAGGGCAGCGCATTTTCATATTCACTAGGTGCGACATGTTGCCAGCGGAGGATACCACAGAAAAACAATGTTCGAGCAATCCCAAACTATTTAATTCATGCAATTCATCAGAAGATAATTCTGCCAAGCGTTCACGACTTATCGAGAACAGATCGGCTATGTTATAAGTACCTTTCTCTGCCAAATCTACTTTTATTTCAATAGGCTCTATCAGTTTAAATTTATCTAAAGTGGCAAAAAAATATTCTGTACTTTGATTTCCAACATGGATCTTGCGCATGGCTTGAAGTATCTTCTTAAAATATGGAGTATAACCGCCATGAGCTTGGAATATTGACTCGCCAACATTTGGATTTATGCGCACGTTATCAAGGTCAACCATAACTATAGGGTCAGCCTCGGTCTGGAGAGCATTTTCGTAATGTGTGAGTTTTAGTGCAAATGGCCCTTGCATACATATAGCGGGGATAGCACGTGCTGCCCAATGACCATTCTCTAGAAAAAGATTTTCATTTTTATCAAATCCTAAAATACAAACAGCGTAATAACCTGAAGTTTCATTATGGCGGAAGAAAATCGGATATTCTCTGTGCAGGATTTCAATTTCGGTAGGATAAACGAGTGCATGATTGATGTTGCCCCCAAATACCTCACCATATTGATTCTGTACTTTCAGGTTTTGGTGAGCCACACAATCTAATGCTATATAATTCGACATTTAACACCTATTTATTTTTATTACATCAAATAAGACACTTAAATAATATTTATTGTACTGAAAAACATGATATGTATCGTTTGAATAAAATAGTCAAACCGCTAGTAATAGCGGTTTGACTGACCTTTTATTAAAACTTGTATCTTATGCCTGCGTAATAACGCGCTGCATTTTCACGTATAAAGTGTAAATCTGTTTCCGAACGCGAAAACGATCTAGAGCTTTCTTCATTTAAATTGATTGCATCAAAAGATACTGCTAATTGGTCATTAAACGAATAACTAACGTTAAAATCTAACTGGCCATATTCTTCGACAAAGACAGGATTGTTAAATCCGCTGCCATCATTGGCTGAAGCAAGAAATTCATCTCTCCAATTATAAGCTAAGCGACTTGACCAACCATCTTTTTCGTAAATCAAGGTGACGTTTGCCGTATCACTTAAACCTTGTAGTGCAAATTGAGATATATTTGGAGCACCAGAAATATTGTACCCAACATCTCCGTTAACTACAGTATAACTGCCCACAACGCCAAATCCTGATTCACCAAAAAAGTGCTGAGCTTGAAGCTCTAGCCCATTAATTTTAGCTGATTCATTGTTGATTGGTTGATTCAAAGCAAAGTTAAATAACGGATCATCGCTGTTTGGTACTATCTCAAAACTGCCTTCAAGACGGTCGTATTCAGCATCATCAATATTCCCATTAGCATCTTGATTCGCCACAAACATGGCCATCGCATCATCCATATTGCCTAACTGGTCAACATATACTGTTGCCGCGAATAGGTTAATTTCGTCTGCTAACACGCCTAAATTATCAAGTATATCTAATGCCATACCTGAACGAGTACCCGGTGCGCCAGAAGTAGCATCGCGTAAACCAAATAAGTTACCATTCACCGTTTCTCGACCAACAAAATTACTTACACGCTTAGAAAACAAGCCTGCTGAAACATAACTAGTTTCATCGAAGTACCATTCTACAGACACATCATAGTTATCTGATTCTAACGGTTTTAACCCTGGATTACCTTTACTGCCTGTTACCACGTTTCCTAATGCTGTTGGACCTGAAGGGGCATTTGCATTGTCACTAGCGTATAGATTGTTATATGTCGCTCTCGCAAGTGTTTTACTGTATGACGCTCGTACTTTAATTTCATCATTTAGATCAATCGCAAGATCAATGTTTGGTAACAAATTGCTGTATGATGAATCTGAAGAGAATCCCGAACTCGATGCCGCCGAAGACTTAGCAAAGTCATTATCGCCTTGCCAAATAATGGCAGATGTTGGAGATGATTCAGTTGTTGCATTAACATCGGTTTGTTCGTATCTAAGCCCTACATTCAAATATGCGTCTAAGCCAGCAATTTGAAATTCATTCGTTAGCTGAATAAAGATAGATGTAACATCCTCTTCAATCACATCATAAGCACTACCTGTTACGCGAAGAGGTCTAGAAGATGCTCCTGAGTATCCGGCTTCATAAGCTGGCGATAGTGCAGAAAAAATATCCGCAGCATTTCCTCGTACAGCATAAACTTGATTGTTAGTTGATCCGCCAACAGAAGTTGTTCCACCACCTATTGTGTGATCATTAAATTTACAAGATAAACAAAAGGTTTCAAGCGAACCAGGAGCTAAATCTTCTACGTCTCCAGGGTTTTCAGACCCCCAATTTCCTAAAGTTTGTTGGTAGTCAGTTCTATCGGCAACATTCTTCTGAGTCCGATAATTGGCACCAACCGTTAGGTTTGCTCCATCATCTAAAACCCAGTCAGCACGAAAATCGTATTGATCAATTTCGTTAATTTGTGTGACCTTACGCATACTAGCAACTTGACTTGCTACTATTTCAGGACGAATAACTGTCGATCCTGATATGGTCTCAACTGTACGTACAGGAATTGCACCACTATAGTCAACTGCTTGAAATGCTGAATCTGTCGACGAGTTACCGTATTTATGATCTAAACCAACGTTAAATTCAGTATATCCCATTGGTGCATCAGGCGTTACTTCAGCCTTCGAAGAGTGACCATCAAAGGTTAACGTAAGTGAATCATTTAAATAGTATTCTGCGTTGAAGCCAAAAGAACTTAACTCATCTTTGGTTGCTCGCATAACCTGAGGCATTCCGCCGCCTTTATTAATTGCTCTTTCTTTTATGAAAATAGTACTTGGAACCGGACTATCATCAAATACCACCTCAGTAAAAGGACGATTGAACCAATTATAAAATTCTACTTTTTCTTCCACACCTTTATTGACAGCAAAAGTGTAATCGGCTGTCAGAGACAAATTCTCACTTGGGGCAAACTGCAATACTAACTGACCATTACTACGCTCGCGCTCAAATTCCGAAAACTGGTATCGGCTATCTCTTGGTAAAGTCACGTATTGGTCTAAAGAAGTCGGTGCATTAGTAATAATAGTATCTTCGGTAGTTAGCCCTAGAAACTCAGAGTATGGGATAACATTCCATGATGATGATGTAGCTCCTGCTGCTGCACTATCTCGATTTGATATACCACCAAAAAATCCAATACCAAACGTATTTTCTTCATTTGCCCAACTAAAAGAGCCACCAATTTCAGGAGTAATACTACTTCCTCCATCCACCGATGTATCATGTATTGCTTTGGCGCTTATTGAGCCTTGCACACCCGAAGTGCCCAAAGGACGTCGTGTCACAACATTAACGGTTGCTCCAATACCACCAGAAGAAATATCGGCACGACCGGTTTTAAATACTTCAAGTATCTGTACCCCATCAGAGGATAAATTTGAAAAATCAAACGCTCGACCTGAAGCACCAGACGCACTGCCACTACTACCTGCCCCAACAATTGGCACATTCGCAGTGGGCATGGTACGACCATTAAGTGTCACCTGATTAAAGTCGGCACCAAAACCACGCACGGTGATCTGTGAACCTTCTCCATTTACTCGGTCGATAGATACACCAGGAATACGTTGTAATGATTCAGCTAAATTTGTAGAGGGGAATTTACCAATATCTTCCGACGAAATAGCGTCAACTACCCCTTCTGAATCTCTTTTAAGATTCATAGAGTTAAATAAACTACCGCGGATCCCTGTAACTGAAATGACTTCAAGTCCTTCTTTGGTTGGAGTCTCTTGTGCAATGCTCGGCATGATGACTGATGAGCTTAGCAATAGCGATATGCTCTTTGTCAACAGTGACTTTTTAAACTTATTATGTGGATTCATGTTTTAAGCCTTTTAATCTTATTACTGTTAATTGGATGATGTGTAACACTAGACTAAAGAGCTTGCACACCATTGCGTATATATTATAATTAATGCATACATTACTCATTAATTAATGCATACATTAATATTGAATAGCTAACATGTCAACGCTAAAAATCAACAACTAATTACAAGTAATAAAAAATTACACATCTTGTAAAATAAGTACATACTATAAATAACCTACCTTGAGAGCACGGTAAGGATTGATTATGCAAAGGTACTAACAGAACAGTTCTGTACGCAAAACCCTTGTAATACAGGGTTTAATGAGGATAAGATGAATTAAATCATGAAACACGCTCTAATTTTTTGTGTAAATTTCCATATAATAAATGACGAAAGTAGAAAGTAAGGCTAATGCACTTGGGATTTCTAAGTAGATAGCTACTTATCTAATTAAAATGATCATCTGAATCTAGTAAAAGAAGACATGTATGAATAAACCAAAAAAAATCAGTGTTATGCCTCTTTCTGAAAAGGCCTATCAGACAATTCGGGCTTTGATTTTGGACAATGAGTTCCGAGCGGGTGAGCAAATACTAGAGAAAGTATTGGTAGAAAAACTCAATATTAGCCGTACCCCCATTCGCGAAGCGTGTGTACAACTTGAAAAAGAAGGTTTGATAACAATAAGGCCTAGAAGAGGAATATTTATTAATCCTATCTCAGCTGCAGACATGAACGAAATTTATGACATAATTACCGCGCTGGAAGCCCAAGCAGCTAAAATACTAGCTGAAAAGGTAGCGCAAAAAACGATTACGGAACAAGAAATTAAACAGCTTGAACTTCCTACATTAAAAATGGAAAAAGCATTACAACAAGACAACCTAAAAGAGTGGGCTGAAGCTGATGAAGAGTTTCATCTTTGTCTATTAGATTTATGCGGCAGCATTCGATTGAAACAAGTCGTTCTTCAATTTTGGGGGCAGGCACATCGAGTTCGCTATTTCACACTTGCATTACGTGATAAGCCTACAGATTCAACCGATGATCATAAAGCAGTAGTCGCGGCTATTCGAGCTGGTGATGCGAAAAAAGCAGCCGAAATACATAGTTTACACCGCCAGAAGGGTAAGCATAATCTACTCAGTATTATCGAAAAGTATAGGTTTGATAATTTATAATACAGGAGTCTATACCAACGTATTTAAATATTATCTCCATCGATAATTTCAAATCCAGATCGATACACGCATCGATAAGTTGTACCCTATTTATATCAGACAGTAGTTCCTTTGCTGCGGTTTAACCAACCTTAAATCTTGGCGTAATAACACCTGGAAGAATAAAGCGGTTCCATGTATCCCTAAAACCGCAATATTATTATTGGACAATAATAATATTTTCTTACAGGTAATTAACACTCTCATGATCACATCGTCATTGCTAAAAGTAGTGGTATCTCCTTTAGTATCTGCGCTAAGAATACTATCCAGTATTTCCAAATATAAGCGAATATACATACATCCGAAGAATAAAACACAAGGGCTTAAATACGTACGGCTTAATAGCTAGGTCAGCCAACTACGTATTGCTTCACAAAAAATATAATTAAATATTGATGATAAAATACAACGCTCGCATAACATTTACCTTTTTATAAAAGATTTTACGCTCACTAGGAATCTAGTCTTGTTTACTTAGCACTGACTGAATTTGAATGTGAGAAAATACTTTAGCCATATTCGAATTCTTTATATTATGCATTAAAGCTACTTTCGGCATTCGAGCAACATCAGTAATGTATTGTAATGGGCCTATTTTTATTTTGTTTTTATTCATAGGTCTCAGGCATTAACATTTTATATCAACAGTGTTATCCACTCACAGCAATCTACTGAATAAACTGTTGATTCAAACCAATGTTACTGGTAACTTATTAATGTATACATTAACGTTATTTAATTAAAACGACATGTTCACTGAGTTATTCGGCCGTTTCAACTCGAAAGTAACCGAGTAAGTCAGATTTAGAAAATCATATTGGTTTTTAGGCTCTCCATTTTATGGCCTTAATAACAATATACATAACCCATTACCTCAAGGAATTTAAAAATGAAGAAGCTTTACTTACTCACTCTATTTACTACCTCTGTTTTATTCTCACTATTAAGCCATGCTGCTGATACACCTAAATTTGATAAAGCTAAAGATTTACTTTTGTTAAATTTTGACCTTAAAACTGATGTTGATGATATTCATACTATTGCCGCGCTAGATCTTATTTTAAAAGCTAAACCTTTTAAAGACCTTAACTATTTTGCAGTTAGTGGAACTTATGGTATTCAAGCGGGTTTATATGTTCCTGCAAATTCTTTATTTGATTTAGTGTTCAAAAACGATTGGACCGATGCTCATATGGCACGTAAAAAGGCACTTACCGATACATCAAAACGAGTTGAAAAAACTATTTTATCAGGTGGACGTGTATGGGCTGCAGAAGCTGGTCAAAGTGATTTTACTCAAGATTTACTTAACCATTTAGCTCAAATGGGTAACCCGATAACTAAAGAGCAATTCATTGTTGTTCAACATAGTACCTGGAATGAAAAAGAGACCAGCAAAGATGCGCTAGCCTTTGTTAAAGCTCAAACGACTTATATTAAAATTCCTGATGGAAATGCTGCAGAAAATGGCTCGCCAGGTTATAATAACACCTCTTATTCTGTGAAGAAACTTGAAGCGGCCAATCTACCGTCATCACAAGTATGGACAATGGCTAACGCCATTAGTAGCAAATATAATGGTGTGAATGGACGATACCAGAACGATAGTATTCACTACGGTGGAGCTGACTTTTCAGATCTATCAGAAGTAATCTCGATTTTAGACATCAAAGGCGTCGACACAGTTGACCAATTTTTTACTAAATTCAACACAACCCCCTAAATAATTAACTCTTCTCAGAAAAACATGACTCATTGCAGGTTACTATAAACCTGCAATGTTATGACTTTTACATCACAAGTAATGTGCAAATAAACAAAGATTTTTATATCGGATTATTAATCAAGGTTCACATTACACATTAAAGGCTATGCACTTCAGACTTGAATCTGCCAGGTATTTAAGAGTAATAAATAGAGATTAAGGAAGGTAGAATGATAAAGCGAGTAAGAAACCTCACAGCAAAAGCGTCTGGTTACTTATCTACCAAGACGCCTAATTTAGCTTTTTAGAAATAAGTTACTCAGTGTCCGAGTCAAAATTCCAATGTGCTGGAGGTACTCCAGCCACAGTACCATTTAAAACAGCGACTGACTCCCCCAGTAAACACCCAAGATACAAAGTGCGTCGATTTAAACCACCAAATGCCAACGAACTAATATTCTTGAAAACAAGACTCTTTGAGGTACTAAGGTGGCTACTGTTCATTTCTCCTCGAGTAAAGGCATCTTCAACCCAATCAACATGATTTTCTTCAACATCTTGAACAATAAGCTCTACTTGAGATGTTTTTGGAACAACCTTTAAAATACTATTACTGACAATACTGGTTATCCAAAGATCTCCATTTTCATCCATCGTCAGACCATCTGGATAAATTCCTTTTTCATACTGAGCCACAATACGCCTATTACAGAGGTTATTTTGTTCGTCAATATCAAAAGCTAGTGTTTGTCGAGCAAACGTCGCGTTAGCATAAAGCGTTTTTCCATCGGGTGTAACATAGACCTCATTAGTGTATCCAATGTTATCAGCAACAATTCGCGCCCCATCTGCATCTACTAAGGCGATAAAACCGTCGGCAACATCACGATTGTATCCTTTAGCCCTAGGAGACTTACGTGTAGAAACAGTAATCCAAAGACGTTCTTGATGATCAAGCATAATAAAATTGGTAGGAGGTAGAGGTTGCCCTTCTATTTCAGTTAAAAAAGCTTCTATCTTGTTATCTCGATAGACACGGTATATTCCACCACTATCATCTCCAAGGTGAGCAACCAAAAAACTACCGTCGGCTAGCATACAAATACCGTTGGGTTTAAGTTTACCTAACCCTTTCACATCTTCACCACCCATAAATTGAATATGTCCATCAGGTGATATTTTTGTAACTCCGCCGCGAAAATCAGAGACATATAAATTACCTGCTTTCGTTGCTAGTACACATTCAGGCCGAACAAGTTCAGAACCTACAAACGTCACATCATTTATCGATAAACTACTCATGGTGTTACCTCAGTACTTGGCTGCAAATCTAAATCAATACACATGCGCTGTTCATTAGAGCGATAAATAGCCTGTTCAACTAAAATATTGTGTAAATATTCAAACCCTTGATTTTCTAACGGAGTGTCTTGATGGTAGTGCTGCACAATATGCTTTATCGTTTGGTAAACACAATCACCACCAAAGTTTTTATCTTGCCAGTCGTAATGTATTTCATTATTGATTTGCTCTCCTATTTTTCTAAGCCACATACGCCCTTCACCATCTATATTTAACGTACCCTGTGTTCCTTCAACTTGGCATTCCCCCATGGTACGGCGTGTATTCGAACTATTATGATCTAATAGCCGATTACCATCTAAAATAGCTTGCAAGTTTTCAGCGAATTGAAAGATGACTGTCCCCGCGTCTTCCCCTTTTATTACAGGATTACAACGACGCAGTTGAGCGTAAACAGAATATGGTTCACCGAAAAAATATCGGAAAACATCAACGATATGTATACCTGTTTCGTGGATTAAAAACTTAGGCATATCTTGAAAATAAGCTTGCCGTGCTAAATAAGCATCATTACCTTGACCATCGCCCGGTCTAAGATTAAATTGAACATTTAATACCTCTCCTAAAACCCCACTGTCAAGCTCCTCTTTAGCTTTTCGGATCCAGGGCATAAAGCGGAAGTTTTCATGGATAACTAATTTAATTCCTGCATTCTTTGCCATTTTTACCATTTGCTGAGCCTGTTCAAGGTTCTCTCCAAATGGTTTCTGACAACATACATCTATTCCTAGTTTGGCTGCTATAGTCACCGCGTCAAGGTGTGTTACTGGTGGGGTAATAATATCCAAAAAATCTGGCTTAAGTTCCAGTAACATCAGCTCTAAATTTTGATAATAATGTTCGATCTTGTAAGTTTCTGCGAAACTTTTTGCTTTCTCTATATCTCGGTTACAGACACCGATAAGCTCGACATTATCGAGTCTACTCCAAGCTTCGTAGTGAAACTTACTAAAATACCCAGTACCAGAACAAGCTACTCGTAATACATTATTCATTATTTAAAACACCTTGAATTTTTTTATCGCTTACTGACTATTCATACCTTTAAAAAAGCGGCTCATAAATGCCTTTACACTTCGTCGAACCAAAGGAACCTGAATTAAGCAAAAGGACAAAATTATCAATAGTAGAAGAACGGCAACAGGTCGTTCGAATAAAGGTAAAAATGACCCCTCAGATAACATTAAAGCGCGTCTGAGGCTATCATCTGCCATACTACCTAGCACTAACCCAATCACAAGCGGTGCTAAAGGGAACTTCATTTCACTTAAAAAATAGGCACAAATTCCTACGGGCAACATAATGTAAAGGTTAAAAATATTAATACCTAAAGAGTACGCACCCATTACACATAGCAGACCAACCACTGGAATAAATAATGGCGGAGGTACCTGTAATAGTTTTAACACTTGTTTTGCTAGCAACATCCCATTTGCCCACATGGCAAAAGACGCCAAAACAAGAATAGCAGTTACCTCTAACAAGAAATTAGGATGGTCGATTTCAACCGTAGGCCCAGGGGTAATACCATGTAAAAGTAAAGCACCCAATAGCATTGCTGCTGGCGGACTGCCAGGTATTCCTAAAGTTAGAAGCGGGATCAATGCACCGCCTACACACGCGTTATTAGCTGTCTCGGATGAAACAATAGCAGCTTCTGATCCCTTCCCAAATTTCTTTTGCTCTTCTGGAGTTGATGTTTTTTTAGCTGCGCTATAGCTTACCCACCCAGCAATATCTTCTCCAATTCCTGGCACCGAGCCAATACCAACGCCGATACAGGCAGAGCGAAAAATATGCTTAATATTACGTTTAATAGTAGAAAGCTCAGGTAGCACTCGGGATAGATTCGATAGCTTACCTAATGTCTCTCGATCACTCAATACTCGTATAACTTGCGGTATACCAAATACTCCAATCAACACAGGAACAACTTCTAGACCACTATCGAGCTGACTTTGTTCGAATGTATATCTTGGAAAATATTGCAATGAATCGCGCCCTATTGTGGATAAAAACAATCCTAAGAAACCCGCTATCCAACCTTTTATAACAAGGTCTTGACTGGTAATTGAGCCGCTAATAATAATGCCGAATAAAGCTAATAAGAAAAATTCCCAAGACGTAAACTGAAGAGCAACAGCGGCAATAGCAGGGGATAAAACGACTAAAAAAATGAGTCCAATAAGTGTACCAATAAGCGATGCTGTAGTAGTTAAGCCTAACGCCTTTGCACCTTCTCCACGTTTAGCCATTGGATATCCATCTAAAGCTGTTGCAGCCGCTGCAGGAGTACCCGGTATATTCAAAAGAATAGCAGGATAAGATCCTCCGTATACCGCACCCACATACATACCTAACAGCGATATAAGTGCAGTGTCGGTGTTTAGGTTATACGTTAAAGTAGTCAACAGTGCGATACCTAAAGTAGCGGTTAACCCAGGCATCGCACCAAACAAAATCCCGATAAAACTAGAGGCAAATAGTATAAGTAAATTGCTAGGTTGTGAAACTAAGTCAAAAAGAATACTAAAGAATTGTAAAAACTGATCAATCATAGTTATCAAACACCCAAAACATCGTAAACGAAATAATTAAGAAAACTCGACACACTGCCATATTCAACAGGCATTGGTACATAGAGTACAAAACTAAAAATACAGATTAAGATTAAAGGTATTAACATGCCATATACCAACACTCTGACCAATTTAGCCGGGTTATTTTTTAAATTAATCACACTCGCGATCAGTAATAAAAATAACGTCGCGGCACAACATAGATCATTGATAAGAATAAGTGGCTCATCAACAATACTTTCTTTTAAAAACCAACTGAAAACTTCACTGTGCATACTTCGAATACTTAGTAGCAAAATAGTCAGCGGGATATGAATATATAATACCCCTCGCCATATACCCCTGAGTTGCAAGTAAAATCGAAGAATGAGCGATAGCACAAATAAACAAGTAACTAAATAGAAATCTGCTGAGGGAATATATACATAAACATACAGGCACAAAAGTACGATAACGTACCATTTATCTAGGTTCTTTCTATTATCAATGGTTTCTTTATCGCTATGCCCCATTCGTACATTGAAATAATCACACTCCTTCCAAACCTTTATGATCAGAATTCCGCTCAATATCATTAATATACTAAGCACCGCTAGTGGAAATAAGGCAGGTGAAACATACCACTGATTTTCCACTCCACCATACGACCCCGTCATTGGAAACGATAAAGTATGCACAAAAAATGCTGCACAAATTATCAGTAACACTACGCCAACTTTAAAATTCGAACGAGATAATGCACGGCGTTTGTTGTCCTTATCTGCATCAATAAGAATTTCTTGTTTCATATTAGTTTGGTCGCGCTATATTGAGCGATTCAGGTGATACCTTATTAGCATTGAGCGCTTCCAAAGACCAAGCAAAGCGCGACTCTAAGCGAGAAAAAACTTGCTGTGCTGCCTCTCCGTATTCGCCGCTTAACTGATAATAATTCAGTTGTGCCCAGTCTTTCACTTCTTTAGAGATCATTGCTTTATTAAAAGCATCAACAAGTTGGCGTTTAACCTCTGCTGAAGCTTTGTTATTAACAGCAAAACCAATAGCTTGGCTAATAGGCAAGTGATCAGTTAACTCAGGAAAATCAACAACAATACTCGGAATTTCTCTTCCATCTAGCATCTTAAATTTTTCTGGATGCAACATAGCTAAGGGTCTAAGTTTATTACCTCGAATGAGTTGAACTTGTTCAGCCATTGAGGTTATAACTAAATCAACCTCTCCTGTGATCGCTGCCGTTTGTGATGGAGCCGATCCCGGATAAGGAATAAAGCTCATATCAGTACCTGCTACTTTATTGAGCTCAAGTAAATGCAAATGATGATTACTGCCCAACCCCCCAGCACCTACTTTAAGACTCCCAGGAGAACTTTTAGCCGCTGCGATTAGCTCGGCAAGTGAATGGTAAGGAGAGTCCATTTTAACGGATATTACGTCTGGAGAACTACCCACTATGAAGGGATACCACACCTCGAATTTCTCTCCCCAACCACCATTAACCGCTGCGGATACATTTGAACTTGCGATGCCAACCAAATTATATCCATCAGGGCGCTTTCTTAAAGTTGAACTCATGCCGATTGATCCAGACACACCTCCCGATTTATTAGTTACATTAATACGTACACCGAGTTCCTTCGACATTTCAGCCATGATCACACGATTTACCGCATCAGTACCACCGCCAGCAGACCAAACAACAGTTGTTGTAATAGGTCGCTTTGGATACACCTGTTTTGCATCGGCTTTATTGCTGATAAATATAAAAAACAATAAAGATATAAGTAACGCTCTTAGCATAATAATTCTCCGTGTCACTGCTAAATAAATAGTCTGCTATACCAATAGCTGCTGACGTATGCGAATAATCAATAGTTAACCACAACAGCAATTTATAGCTTATCTAACTCTATCATAATACTTCGCGTGATTTCATCAGTTCCACAGGTTCCACCTAGTTCAAAGGGAAGGATATTTGAACTAGCATAAGCATTTTCTACTGCGGTATTTATTAATTGCCCTGCCTCAATTGCCGCTGGATTATTGTATTGACTTCCCAACCAATCTAGCATTAATGCACCTGAGAGAAACATGGCTGTAGGATTGGCCTTGCCCTGTCCAATAATGTCTGGAGCACTGCCATGACATGGTTGAAAAACAGCGTTATTTTCACCAATATCTGCAGATGGAGCCATACCCATCCCCCCATCAAACCAGCACCCAGATCAGATAAAATGTCACCAAACATGTTCTCAGTTACCATTACATCAAAAATCCACGGTTTACTCACCATCTGTAGAGCAGCAGCATCAACATATACATGATCAGCCTCTATATCAGAGTGGTTTTTTGCCATTTCATCGAATATTTGACGCATATAATAAAACGAACCTAATACATTCGCTTTGTCTACGCAGGTTACCTTACCTTCATAGCCTTTAAGTTTTCTTCTTCTTGCAAAATCAAACGCAAAATCGAACAAGCGCTCGCACCCTTTACGGCTTATTTTTTGTGTATCAAAAGCAGCTTCAGTGGCGCCCTCACCTTTAATAGTGAAGTTACTACGACTGGCAAAAAGTCCTTCAGTACTTTCACGAATTAATACAAAGTCTAGATTTTTAGCTCGCGCGTCTTGCAACGGTAAAGGTAATCCAGGGAGTGTTTTTACCGGCCTAACACCAGCGAAGAGATCGAGTTTTTCTCGTAATTCCAACTGAGGCGCAATTTCACGGCCATCTGGATAGCGAATGCTCGGCATACCCATGCAAGCTAATAATGTCGCATCGGATTTTCTAGCGTGTTCAAGGGCTTTTTCAGGAAGAGATACGCCCGTTTCTTTGTAGTAAGCTGCCCCTGCCTCAAAAGAGATGAAATCTAACGAAAAACCACCCGTTTTTTCAGCAACTTTGCTCAGTAAATCAAGACAAGGAGGCGTAACCTCATGTCCAATACCGTCCCCTGGAAATACTGTAATCGTAAATTGTGTTTTACCGCTCATATTAGCCTCAATCATCGTAAGTTATTAAATATTTATGCTTGCTAATTGCGACGATTCAAACATCGTAATTAGAATTTCATCGTCATCTCAACAATGTATTTTGAAAATTTTATCGCTGTCGTGTATGACACTTCATTTATCCATCACTTACTTTGCTAATCTTAAGTTAATCATCAGGAATACCCATATTTTGCTATCACACTTAATTACTTGCGTTCTAAGCTGATCGACCCATCCCTAGCTCGTTGATCTTTATACCGCTTAATTTTAGTAGATATAAGTATTGCAAAATGAATAACGTATAAGTTAACCTACAGTTAATGTATACATTGTATTTAAGTTTACTGGCGTTACTAAGTCAATATGTTTTTTTAGTAATCGTCATTTAGATGGAATAAAGCCTTATGAATAATTACTTAAAGAAACCCATTCTTGGTTGTATAGCTGATGACTTCACGGGAGCATCAGATTTAGCTAGTTTTCTTCTTAACAGTGGTTTAAAAACCCTACAGCTCAACCGCATTCCTGATAACTTTGACCTTGCGTTAGATGACTATGACGCCATAGTCATTGCGCTAAAAACTCGTACTGTAAGTGCTGATAGTGCCGTTGAAACGTCACTCGCCGCTTTGCATTGGCTTCAAGGGGTGGGATGCCAAAAGTTCTACTTTAAATACTGCTCAACTTTTGACTCAACACCTTATGGGAACATTGGCCCAGTAATAGACGCACTGCTTGATGCATTACAACTAAAAAGCACGATTGTTTGCCCTGCGCTGCCTGTTAATGGTAGAACCGTTTATATGGGCCATCTTTTTGTTGGCGATGCTCCCTTAAATGAGAGTCCGCTAAAAGATCACCCTTTAACACCCATGTTAGACTCCTCTTTGATACGCCTCATTGAAGCTCAAGGGAAAGGTAAAGCAATGAATATTCCCTATCATTGTATCGAAGGAGATGAGAAATCTTTTAATCAAGCTCTAGTAGAAGCGGCGCAAAAGTATCGATATATAGTACTTGATACCTTAAGCACTGAGCATTTAGAAATTATTGGCCGAAATATAGAAGCATTCACGCTCATAACAGGTGGTTCAGGCTTAGCAACTAACCTAACAAGTGAATTTTCAAAATATGGATACGTCACTGATTTATCGAAAAAATCAACGCGGATGTCTGAAGGTCCAACACTTATACTTAGTGGTAGCTGTTCAGCTATGACACAGCTGCAAGTGTCTGAATATAAACGAGAACACCCATCGCTTTATATCGACCCATTTAAACTACTTAATAAAACGCAAACCTACGAACAAATACTAGATTGGGCACTGCAAAACCAATCTGCAGCACCGTTAATTTACACCACATCTTCTAAAGAAGTCGTGAGCAAGGTACAAAGGGAAATAGGTTTTGAAAAATCACAAGCCCTATTAGAAGGCACCTTAGCTAAATTGGGCGAAGATTGTATTAAAGCTGGCTTTAAAAACATTATTGTTGCTGGCGGAGAAACTTCGGGTGCCATTGTGAATAATTTAGACATAACCGCTTTCGAAATTGGTCAGAGTGTGAGCCCTGGCGTTCCTATTTTACATTCTATAACACCTCCTATCATCAATCTCGCATTGAAGTCGGGTAATTTTGGTGATCAAACATTCTTTCAAACTGCACTGGAGAAACTTACATGTCGATAAACGAAAAAACCGCAAAAGAAAAAATTGTTAAATACGCACGATCTATTTTCGATCGCGGTTTAACCTCTGGAGCCTCAGCCAATATGAGTGTTCGTATTGATAACGGTTGGGTCATCACACCGACTAATACTTGTTTCGGATTTTTACAAGAAGACGAACTGTCAGTTATCGATAATGATGGTAATTTAATCCGCGGTAGTAAGGCCTCTAAAGAGTTTACCTTACACAAGGCTATGTACGATAAACGCCCTCAAGATAACTGCATTATTCATTTACATTCCACTTATGCTACAGCATGGTCATGCTTACCTCTAGATAACCTAGCTGATTGTGTCCCTACTTATACCCCGTATCTGACTATGCGCTTAGGGGCTATTGCATGTGTACCTTATTTTGCTCCTGGTGATACAGGTTTAGCCGTTGCAGTAGGCAACATAGCAGCAGCGCATGCAGGCGTTATTATGGCTAACCATGGGCCAATTGTATCTGCCAAAACTATTGATGCATGTGTCTATGGGATAGAAGAATTAGAAGAGAGCTGTAAATTAGCATTTATGCTCGATAAAAAACAGGCACGTCTACTAACCGAAGGTCAAGTAAAACACCTAAAACAGAACACAAAAACTTAAGGATATTTATGTTTGTAGTTACCGTAAAGTTTATAATTAGTACCTCTTTTCTAGCTCAATTTATGGAAGCTGTACAAAAACAAGCGAAAGATTCGCTAGATATTGAACATGAATGTCATTACTTTGATGTATGCACAAGCCAAGAAAAAAATAATGAAGTGTTTTTGTATGAAATATACGAGACAGATAAATCATTCGATGACCATCTATTGACTAATCACTTCAAAAACTTTAATCAGAAAACGTCTGACTGGGTAGTATCAAAAAAAGTAGAAACTTTCAATCTGACGAAGTAAAAACTAACAACGTAGTGGCCTATTTGGGGTTAATTAACAATATACTGGCCACTAGCCAAGATTTTTAGACGGTTTATATTGTGGGTAGGCCTGCTAAAACATCTTTCGTCGTCATAAATACCTTCCCAGTTATCCACCGTGGGGCGTAATGACGTTAATAGGCTTATAGATAATTCGAACCCAAGAAAATTGATGTTGCGCTCTAGTATCTACAATGAGCCTAGATAGCGGACATTTTCAATTAGTTAAAGCACTGAACTTTATCAGCGGTTATAGCTAAATGCTTCATGTATTAACCCAAACAAGATCTTTTCGTTGTACCTAAACGTTTAGCAATTTACCATTGCGGTTAACGTTACTCGGTGACGAGTATATGTTTGGTTAGCCGACTATTATAAAGTCAGTGTTCAAATACGGGAAGATGCCGATGCCACACCGTAGCAAGTGATGATAACTGAGCCCGGTTGAGCGAATACCGCATCAAAATATAAAATGGACGGAGACTATTATGACAAAACGCATCATCTTTACTGGGGGGACCGGCAAAGCAGGCAGACACGTTGTAGCGCATTTGTTGGACAAGGGCTATTCTGTACTTAACCTTGATCTAAAGCCTTACGATCATCCAGGTGTGAACACCTTGATTACCGACATCACCGATAGTGGACAGGTCTTCAACGCTATGTCCATGCACTTTGGACTGGAAAGCTATGATGAAAGTCAACTGCCCACTATACCTGATGCAGTGGTGCATTTTGCGGCAATCCCGCGTGTGGGGATCTATCCGGATAATACGACCTTTGCAAAGAATACTTTGGGTACTTACAACGTGATCGAAGCGGCCATGAAACTTGGTGTGCGCAAGGTCATCATCGCCAGTTCTGAAACCACCTATGGCGTATGTTTTGCTGAAGGCGATAAAGATTATCACGCCTTCCCACTTGAAGAAGATTATGATAGCGACCCGATGGATAGTTATGGTCTGTCTAAGGTGGTTAACGAAAAAACCGCTCGTGCATTTGCGATGCGCTTTGGCGCAGATATCTACGCGTTGCGTATAGGCAATGTCATCGAGCCACACGAGTATGTGAATTTTGATGGCTATCTAGACGATCCGAAAAGCCGAAAGCGCAACGCATGGAGTTACATCGACGCCCGTGATCTAGGCGAAATCGTGCATCTTTGTCTGAAAAAGGATAGTTTGGGATATCAGGTATTCAATGCCGTGAACGATACCATCACAGCGGATTTGCCAACGAAAGAGTTCCTTGCGAAATATTGCCCCGACACACCGATTATGCGCCCGATGGAGCAATACGAAGCGCCAATTTCCAACCGTAAAATCCGCGAAGTCTTGGGCTTCAAAGAAACGCATTGCTGGCGGAACTATGTCAAACGTTAAGAATCTAAGGGATTAGTTCGTTGCCCCTATTTTAAGATGACTTATGCGTACAATAAATAGCGGGATACTTAAAACCCCGCCATTTATTCATATATCTCTAGTATTATTTTAACGCTAAAGCTAATACCACATCATGTGTTTTTTGGCTTGGCCGTTGCGATTAAATAATAACAGGAAATTGGTTCTTCCTTAAAGGCCAGCCATTTAACCAAGAATCACCATCAGCAACGCCCCAAAACGTAACGCGACCAATACTTTTTTGATGCTCGATAAATGTTTGAAAAATTTCTTTATACCGCGCCGATAGTTCATCTTCGAAGACCTGTGAACAGTAGCCACCATTACCTGTACAATTAACAACCTACTATTGGGTAGTAAAGTTCGTACAGGCGAAGTTAAAGATGACGAAGTGTTCAACTCATTACAGTTACTACCGATTTATCCGTAATAAATAGTTAATCACTCCCCTTTAAGGGTCGAAATTTCAAGCTTCATTGTTTGCTGTGAATGCAACCAAATAGGATCTTTAAGTTCATTAACATAGTGCTTATTAATATATTGATTCTTTTCAATTCGAGCGTCTTTCCAATTGTGCCAAGGGAAATTTAAAAATTTAGCCCAATAATCCCAATCCCAATTAATATAACTAATAGCCTTTATTTCAGGATGTTGTTTAACCATATTAAAAAATGGTCCGTACCAAGCGTCCCAGCTTTTTTTTCCGTCGTTAACACCTACATGACGAGGTGTTGTTTCGCCGATCATCACCGGTTTCCCATGTTTTGCAGATAACGCATAAAATTTACCAAGCCAAGGGTTAGTGATTTCTTCTGGTGAAAATATATCTACTCCCCACCAATCAACATATTCGTCTCCAGGATAATATTTCATCAGTTCGTCGAAGTCGATAAAATTTGCAGAACCTCCGCCAGAGCACCAGACATAGGCTGTGTTTTGAAGTCCTTGAGCTCTCGCTTTATTCACTATACGTTTAAAAGTAGCAGCATAAGCATTGGGGGTATATCCATTCCAACTGCCTTCAAACTCGTAGCCTATTCTTAAATACGCAGGACGATCTAACTCAATAAGAGATTGTATAATTTGGTTAATAGCCTCGTCGAATTCACCATTGGCAGCATCTTCGGCACGACCTTTCCCTTTATCATTACCACCAGTAAAACTCAAACCAATTTGTAAAACTGTATTGTGTTTAACTTGGCTATCTATTTCTTTTTTTAATTTATTTTTCCATTTCTCAACTTCCTCACTCCCTTTGCTAATACTGACATATGTCATGTAGATAAGTGGTTTGTGCTCATCAGCAAATAATGAAGAATAGTGATTGAAACTTTCTACGTCCTGACCAGCTCCGTGAATAATTTTACTTTCAGGTTCTAGTACTGCACCAAAGTACTTGCGAGGCATATATTCAGATACAATAGATGTAGAGGTAATCGGTCGTTTTGCCTCAGGTGAATCTATAGCTTGTTGTGGGATTTTTTGGCAACTAGTAATAGCAACCAGCAAAATTAGAATCAATAATTTAACTTTCATGGTAATAATTTCCTCTCTCTTTATCTTTATCATTAGTCAGCTTAACAAAGGAATCAGCTTTCTATTATATTGATCTATAATCTCAGGTTCCCATTTGTACTTTCCATTGGCGCAAATAGAAACCCTACAAATTTTTACATATCCAAATAGAGCTCCTTCTGATTTTACTGGTGCTTTTCTAAAATATTTGCACTTGGCTCAAATAAGCTTTTTGCTCTTGATGGATAACGCTAGTATCACCTGATACTTTAAAAACTAGGCTTTGTCGGATATCTTTTGATGAACTTCCCACCATTAACTCTATATCTCCAGGTTCGACAATAAACTGCATTTGCGCATCGTAAAACGCCAACATATTTACCGGCAAGCTAAATTCGAGCTTCGCCGACTCACCGGTTTTTAAAGCAACACGCTTAAAGCCTTTTAACTGCTTAACTGGACGGGTAACAGAGGCGAATTTGTCGCGCACATAAAATTGCACTACTTCCTCGCCATCATATTGCCCTGTATTCGTTATGCTGAGTCTGGCTTTAATGACGCCATTGGCTTGTGCCTTGCTATCATCAATAGTCAAATTTGAATACTTAAATGACGTGTAACTGAGCCCGTATCCAAAAGGAAATTGTGCAGAAGTATCGCCATGCAGATAACCCCGTTTAGCTGATGGTCGATAATTGTAATAAAGCGGAATCTGCCCCACATCACGCACGAACGTCAGTGGTAACTTACCACTTGGATTAACGTCGCCAAACAATACATTTGCGACAGCCGTGCCCGTTTCTTGTCCTAAATACCAAGCCTCAATGATTGCGGGCGCTTTGTCGTATAATTTTCCTAGCGTTAACGGGCGACCATTAGTCATCACTAAAACAGTCGGCTTTCCGGTTGCCAGTATGGCCTCAATTAGAGCTTCCTGTGAACCTAGAAGGTTAAGTGATGTCCGGTCGCCGAGATGATCTTCCGACCATGCTTCTCGTGAAGTCGCTTCATTTGATCCAACCACTAGAATCGCAACATCGCTATCTAGGGTCAGCTTTACAGCCTCGTCAATTAGGTGTTGGCTGTCGTCTTGCCCTGCCAAGCTGGCATCATTCTGTTCCCACCGTTGTTTGGAATATGTTGACGCTTTAATAGCTAGTGTCGTGGGATCTTGAATATCTTGAGTAATACGTGCCCCTTTGGCAAATCTGACCTCAGCTTTACCTTTTAATTTTTCCCTAATTCCATTTAAAATAGGCACCGTTTGACGAGGTACATCACTGTAGCCTCCAAGCAAAGTTTCATCTGCATGTGGTCCTATCACGGCAATTTTTTTAAAGTCATTAATATTTAGTGGCAAAGTACCATCATTTTTTAACAACACCATGGCCTTTTCAGCTGTCTTAAGTGCTAGTGCGCGATGTTTATCGTTACCGATAAATTGATTAACACCTGCTTCAGAAGTATAAGGGGATTCGAAAAGGCCTAGATTGAATTTTTCCCTTAGGATGCGTGTTACTGAGATGTCGATAAGCTTCACATCAAGACGATTTTGTTTAACCAAGCTAGTTAACAATGGATATACATCTGGATCGGGCATCTCAACATCCACCCCAGCGTTTAATGCCATCATCGCCACGTCTTCCTTGCTACCGCCTAATTGATGGCGGGTTAGCAACTCAGCGATGGCGTTATAGTCACTTACTAACAGGCCGTTGAAGCCCCATTCTTTACGTAAAATATCCGTTAACAACATTTTGTTAGCATGAGAAGGTATACCATCAATCTCGTTATATGAAGCCATAATGCTCCGCACATTTGCGAGCGTTACTGCCGCCTCAAATGGATATAAAAACACCTCACGTAATTCTCGTTCACCAATATGGGCTGGCGCAATGTTCATACCTCCACTGGGCTGACCATGCCCGGTCAAATGCTTTAATGTTGCGATAACACGATCTTGAGGGATAGTATCTCCATCTCCCTGAAAACCTTTTACCGCCGCAACGCCTAATTGGGCTATAAGATATGGGTCCTCTCCCATGGTCTCTTCAATTCGTCCCCATCGCGGATCACGAGCGATATCCAATATTGGTGTAAGAGCTTGGTTACCGCCACGGGCCCTTACTTCCTTGGCACTTGCTGAGTAAACTTCTTTAATCAATTCGTCATCCCAAGTACTCGCTAAGGCTATGGCTTGGGGAAAGCTAGTCGATTGAGTAGCCGCATGACCATGCAGAGCCTCTTCGTGGAAAATGGCAGGTATACCTAATCTTGTTTCATTTATTAACCAACGTTGAATTGCATTGGTGTATTTGACTGTTTGTAGCGGATCTTTGAATTCACTCGGACGTGCTATTTGACCAATCCCTAAGGGCATAATACGCTTGGCTTGGCTTGCGTCAAATTCACCATTGGCAGTATTTTTCTTTGCATCAAATCCCGTGTCGAGTTCGCGCCCCTGATGCCAAATAGTTTGCAATTGCGCCACTTTTTCTTCTAATGTCATGCGAGCAAGTAGATCAACCACTCTTTTTTCTATTGGCTGGCTAGAATCTAGGTACAGCTCCGAATTTTTCCCGTGAGTGTTCAAGGCTACAAACATAAGGCTGCACAAAAATACAGTTCGGCCAATAATGTTCTTTTTCTTTATCATGTACATAAAACCAATTCCTCAATTAGGGGGGGGAGATTCAGCCAGCTAAAGACATAGTCGCTGAAAGTCCTTGCCTTTAATGCCCAGCCTAAGAGTATCCAGTCTCTTAATAGCAGAACGCTGTGTATTACAAAGTCATAAACCTTTTGAAGTTTATCAATGGCATTCAAAGAACGAATCAGAATTCTTGTCGATTCTAAAATAATGATCGATACGGCCTCACAAATACTCTATCGAATACAGCGATTATATTTTGCGCTGAATGACGATGAACAATGCGCCACGCCTTCTATTCTATCAGTACTTTTTTATAATTCTTCTTAGCTATTTCAATAGTAAGACGGTTGCACTTAACCCAAACTTTTATAAAATAAAAAGTGACTTAACGTTTTTAGCAAAGCGCTTTATTCTGATCTTGGTACTTATGTTGAGCAAACTTAAACTACATATACTGTTTTCAAAAAAGCGTTATTTCATTTTATGATGACTTTACATTCGCAAAATTGAATACCAGAAAGTTATTTATTAACTCCCTATCTAACTGCAACTATTGAACGTTAAAAAACAATAAACACAATAACATTACGTTTTTATGTGCTTCCGCTAGCCTTTTAAAAAAATTTAGTATAACGTATACATTAAATAATAAACAGCAAAGAATAACCTTAAATCAGAGTATTATAATGCTAATAAAAAAAACATATTTCATATTTATTATCAGTAGCTTAATTGTTTCTATAGGCTGTTCAAATCAATCTGTAGAACCTTCGGTTAAAGTAAAAAATAAAACTGTATCCCAACCTATTATCACCTTAAATGCGATAACTGATTTCGATGAACTTAGTACTTCTGATAGACAGAAGTATGTCCCTTCATATATTGATGATAACACCCATAGTCGAGGGGTTAACGCCAAGTTTCATAAAGATAAAACTGCCAATGTTGAATCAAGCTTTGCTGGTAAAAGTGGTATTTATACCTTGAAGCTTACAGCTTTGACCGAAATAGATGGTGAGAGTCTTTACAGCATAAATATTGGCCCAAAAAAATTGCCTGTTAAAGCCAATTCTGTAACAGACAAAGACTACAACGCGCAATTACATATATGGAAAAATATTGAAGTTATTCATGGAGAAAAAATTCAGGTTGAATTTAACTCTCACACCAATGGAAAAATACCCGAAGGAGAAAGTACAGCATACTCTAGAGGCCGTTGGACAAAGCTTGAACTAATATGTGAAGCACTTTGCGACCATTCGACAACACCTAATAACAATATCTATGTAGAAAAAAATGGCTTGGTGAGTATTGATTTAAGTTCAGTTCCTAGTATTTCAGAAAACTGGCAGGTAGTAGATAGTGCAGATGCAATAAGTGATAGTTATATAAAATGGATTGGTGATGACTATTATAATGAACCTGGTGTAAGTGTTATGGTGTTAAATGTACAAATTAACGATCCTGGTACTTATCAATTTTTATGGCGTAATCTTATCACTGCAGGAGACAGCACAACCGATGCGAATGATAGTTGGCTAAAAATTGTTAGTACTAAGTTTTACGCAGCAGAACTGTCAAGCACTTCAATCGTGTGCCCTTATGATCACGACTCCAATACCTGTAAAGGCGAAGAACCTGAAGGTGCAGGTGCCAATGGTTGGTTCAAAGTGTATCGCTACGGCGGCCCAGCTGATCAATGGACATGGGCTACTGCTACCAACGACAACCACCCGCATATAATATACGCAGACTTCGAACAAGCCGGCACTTATCAGGTGCTTGTATCAGCACGATCTAAAGCTCATGCAATCGATCGTTTGGTATTATTTAGACACGGCAACGAAAAAAGAAATGTATCAATGGAAGATGCCACAAAAGGTTAATATACAAGATCATAAATAGGGACTTTAGCAGCAAGCCTAAAGTCCTTATTTTTCTGATGCATTTCAATCATAAAAAAGCCCTAATTAGTATTAAGAGCAGTTCTATATAATCTTGGCTACATTAGTAGGACTCGAACCGACACCTATTTCGGCAGGAGGTTTTGGATCCCAAAAATACGCTTTTTATGAAATATTAGGGGTCACTCTGATTTTAATCATCCGTTTTATTGAGATACAGGCCGATTATTACTTAGAGGCGAAATTTCATATATTTACCCATTGTCATATATTTCACATTTGCCCGTTTTGTACATATAAAGTACTTTCTTGTACTCATTCAATACACCAGGACCTGGGACTTACATGTTAGAAACGTTGATCAAAATTATTCCATTATTCGCATTGGTAGGTTCGGGCTATTTTTGTAAAAAGCATGCAATCGTTAGTGTTATTAGCCTTAAATACCTTACACGTTTTGTTATGTATTTATCTTTACCTGCAGTCCTGCTAGGAAAGCTTGCTACCACTAATTTTGAGACCTTGATAGATATTCCTTTTTTGAGTGCTTACTTAGTTTCTTTTTTAACTGTGATGTTAATCTCGGGAGTAGCTGGTTATTTTCTATTTGAGAAGCGGACTAATCATGGCGTTATGTTAGGTTTAGGTGGAGTTTATGGCAATATTGGGTTTCTTGCGATACCGGTTTTAGCCGCCACTGTTGGCGGATGGACGTCTGTACCACTTGCTTTGATGCTGACATTAGACTTACTGATACTGTTACCTTTATCATCTTTTTTACTGCAATTAAGTAATACAAGTAACAACGACATTAATCACCAAGATAACAACTTTACCCCTATTAAAGCGTTAAAGCGTTCGCTACTCAACCCACTTATTATTTCTATTATTGCAGGTTTGATTTTATCTGCTTGGAGTATTACGTTACCTAATAGCCTTATAGATGGGCTCAAACTATTAGGTAGTGCGGCAGGACCTTGCGCAATGTTTATTGTTGGAACCGCCTTATTTGGTCGAAGTATGACTCAAAACCCTTTTGCCGCAATCTACATATCGACAGTCAAATTAGTCATAATGCCTTTTGTAGTATTTCTAATGATGTCGATGTTTCAAGTAAACACAATGTGGGTTTTTATAGCAACTTTAGGTGCTGCGATGCCTTGTGCTGCGGTATTGGGCGTGTTGGCTGAGGAATACAAAACGCTCTCTCATCAAGCATCTACTGCGGTGGTATTAACTACGGTGATATCTGTTATCACCTTGCCTTTGTTAATATACCTTTTAAACTAAAAGTGATCATATTTCACCTATAAATATATTCATAATGCATGAAAACCTAGCCATTGATGTTAGTCAAAACACCAGTGGTTACGTATATTTTTTATTAGCGGTGTTTTTCAAGACATCTATTCATAAAATAAACACATTTTCATTACAAACATCATAAATAGTCATCAATTACTTAAAATCATAATGTCTTTTTGACTATAACGAGTGTAGTATTATTTGTTCTCCAATAACTGTAATAAATACATATTTAACCTATAAGGAAGTTTATGAAAATATATAAGATATCTCATTTAGCCGTTATCGCTACACTTGCGATTGGTGTATTTAGTTGTTCTGAAAAGTCAACTGCACAGTCTGTTAATAAAGTAACATTAAAAGAAGCTTACGCAGATAAATTTCTTGTGGGTGCAACATTAGGAGCATCAATGTTTACAACACCTAATCACCCTTCTTTAGCGTTAGCTAAGGAAAACTTCAGCGCCATAACACTTGATAACGACATGAAATGGGAACGTATTAATCCTTTACCAGGTAAATTCAATTTTG
Organism: Colwellia sp. PAMC 21821; assembly: GCF_002077175.1. Classification (NCBI taxonomy): domain Bacteria; kingdom Pseudomonadati; phylum Pseudomonadota; class Gammaproteobacteria; order Alteromonadales; family Colwelliaceae; genus Colwellia; species Colwellia sp. PAMC 21821. Next base: position 4,200,253 of record NZ_CP014943.1, on the reverse strand, counting down.
AAATTGCAGATAAATTTGCTCAATTAGGCGTTGATGAAAACATTGCTACCGTAGGTCATGTTTTATTTTGGCATAGTCAAACCCCAGATTGGGTATTTAAAGATGATGAAGGTAACCTGTTAACTAGAGAAGCTTTACTTGATCGCATGAGAGAACGAGCAAAAATGTTTGCTAGTCGTTATGGTGACAGAATTAAAATTTGGGATGTAGTTAATGAAGCGATTGAAGACGATGGCTCTTTACGCAAATCATTATATAACCAAATTATTGGTGATGACTTTATCGAACAAGCTTTTATTATTGCTGACCAAGAAATGCCTAAAGACGCGACTTTAATCTATAACGATTATGGCATGAATAGAGTTGGGCGAAGAGACACGGTTCTTGCCATGGTCAAAGGTTTCCAACAAAAAGGTGTTCGTATTGACGGCATTGGTCTTCAAGGTCATTGGGGTATGGTTAATCCAACGGCTGAAATAATTGATACTACATTAACCCTTTATGCTGCTACTGGATTACCTTTACACATTACAGAGCTTGACGTTGACTTTTTAGGTCGTGATAATTTTGGTGCAAATGTCGATATTAAAAAATTGAAAGCAACACCTGAAAATAATCCTTATCCTGATGGTAACGTACCTCCTGAAGCTGAAGCTAAATTCGCTAAACGTTATACCGAAATTTTTCAGCAATTTCTTAAGCATCACGACAGTATTGATCGTGTTACCTTTTGGGGAGTTACTGATGGTGACTCTTGGTTAAATAGCTGGCCTTTAGAAGGAAGAACTAATTTCCCATTATTATTTAAAAGAGACGGTTCAACTAAACAAGCACACGATAATGTGATTGCATTAGTAAAATAATAATGTAAGCGGTCTCCAATAAATAGCTTGGATACAAAGCTCAGGCCGCTATTAAATCCGTTTATAAATTGAATAAAATTCAACCCTAAAAGATCAATGCACCCTAATTCAATAAATCCTTAACATATAGGTCAAACACTAATGAAAAAAATGAGTATTTTAATCGCTGTATTAGCGGTAGTTATTCTTATTGCTTGTACAACTTCAACATCGGTTGATGCGGTTTACTCTAATTCTAGGGAAAGAGCTGAAGATCCAACAGCTAATAGATCAGCTTTAACATCAGGGATTTCTATTCTTAAACGATCTTTATTTCAAGAACGTGAAGGTACAACACCAGATAAAAAATTCGTAAAAGCGTTAACAAGAGCCGAATTAGATGCGCTTGACGCTACAAGTGTGTATTTAGTTAAGCTAGGACATTCTTCTATTTTAATGAAGGTTTATGGTAAATATTGGTTGATTGACCCTATGTTTAGCGAACGTGCATCGCCTGTTTCTTTTATAGGACCAAAACGTTTTGAACCTGTAGCAATAGCGCTTGAAGACTTACCTCAAGTAGAAAAAGTGTTTATTTCGCATAACCATTATGATCATTTAGATAACGATACGATTGATTTTTTAGCGACTGCTAACAGCAATACACAATTTTATGTACCAGAAGGTGTTGACGAAAATTTAATCAGCATGGGTGTAGCTGAAGCGAATGTTAACGCGTTAAGTTGGTGGCAAGAAATAGAGTTTACAGACGAAGCTAGTAAATTTACTGTCGCATTTACACCATCTAACCATTTTTCAGGGCGAACCTTGTGGGACAAAAACGATACATTGTGGGGATCTTGGGTATTTTTATTAGGTGAATATAAAGTGTATTTTAGTGGAGATTCTGGCTACTTTGATGGTTTTAAAGCCATAGGAGATAAGTATGGGCCTTTTGATGTTAGCTTAATGGAAAATGGTGCTTACAATGAGCTTTGGAAAACTATTCATATGTTTCCTGCTGAAACCGTTCAAGCTCATCAAGACCTCAATGCGAAAGTGTTAATACCTATTCATAATAGTACCTTTAGTTTAGCATTTCACGATTGGGACGAACCTTTAAATCAAATTTTAAAAATATCTCAAGAAAAACAAGTGATGTTAAGTACACCAAGGTTTGGCGAAGTCATAGATTTGAAAAGTCCTTTATCTATAGAACATTGGTGGATGCTCTAATTTAATAGCATTAGACACTTTGATAAAGGATGATTTTCTAAATATTTCAGGTGTTTTATGAATCAAAAACGACAATATAAAACTTACAATATAGATTTTAAATAAGAGCTGTGGCCTTGGTCACAGCTAAAGATTTTATAACCAAAGGAGAAAAAAATGTTTGCTGTAATTGTAAAAATTACTATTAAGCCAGAACATAAAAAAAAGTTTATTGACGCCATGTTTGATGATGCTCGCGGTTCAGTGCAAAATGAAGAAAATTGCCTCCTCTTTAATATCGTTCAAGACCAGGACGACCCTAACCTTCTTCATCTTTACGAGGTATATAAAGATGCAGCGGCCTTTGAAGAACACACCAAAACACCTCACTTTGTCCGCTGGGTTGAAACAACAAAGAATTGGTTAGCAAAACCACTTGATATATCCACAGGTACTCACCTATTTCCAAGTGATGATTGCTGGAAAAAACAAAGTTAACTGCAGTTGTCGCAATCAGTTGTTGTGTTTCTATCAGCAGCTGCAATCCAATAAGAGTATATTTTTAGTCATAATATTAATTCTAGATAATGAGGGTTTATAATGAAAAAAACAAACGAAAAAACACAAATAATTACCAGACGTAAATTTATAGGAAACTCTATCACAGGTCTTGCTGTATTAGGATTATCTACCCTTTCCTTCTCTGGTTTAGTTGCGGCAAAAAAAGGGAATAACAAAAAACTTGGTATTGCACTTGTTGGATTGGGAAATTATGCCGAAAGCCAATTAGCACCAGCACTGCTTGAAACAGAAAACTGTTATCTTGCAGGTATTGTCACAGGTACAAAATCTAAAGAAACACAGTGGCAGCAAAAGTATAATATTCCAGATAAAAATGTTTATAACTACGATAATTTTGACGACATTGCCCACAACGACGATATCGATATTGTTTATGTCGTGTTGCCAAACTCAATGCATGCCGAATATTCAATTCGCGCTGCTAAAGCAGGTAAACATGTTATTAGTGAAAAACCAATGGCTGTATCAGTAGCTGAGTGCCAACAAGTTATTGATGCTTGTAAAAATCAAGGAGTAAAGCTAGGTATTGGTTACCGTTTACATTACGAACCACATAATCTTGAAATGATGCGTCTTGGTCAAAATCAAGTGTATGGCAAAGTTAACTCCATGCAGGCAAATTTTAGCTTTAAAATGGGAGATCTATCGCAGTGGCGTGCTGATAAAAAATATTCTGGTGGCGGACCGTTAATGGATATAGGCCTTTATTGTATTCAAGGTGCTATTTATACCCTAGGTGAATTACCTATTAGCGTTAGCGCTAGAGATACAACAGTTAATAGAGCTGCATGGAAAACAGTAGAAGGCTCCTTAGAATGGACATTCAAATTTAAGTCGGGTGCGGTTGTTAATTCTGTAAGCAGTTACGAGCAGGACTATCAGGATAGTTTGGTTGCGACAGCCGACAAAGGTAAGTTCGGACTAGGTCCCGCTTATATGTATGACGGCCTTAAAGGCTTTACACCAGAAGGTAATATGCCGTTCAACACAGTTTATGAGCAAGTGCTACAAATGGACTCCTTTGCCACTAGTGTATTAAACAATACCGATGTCTTGGTGCCGGGTGAAATGGGAATGCGAGATATGTATATTGTTGAAACGATTTACCAATCGATGCAACAAGGTGGGAAAGAGTTATCACTTGCGGATATGCCGAATATACTGCACAAGGTTTAACGTTATTGTTTTTAATAAAACAGAGTTAGTCACATAAACATCATAAGAAACTGAATACGCTTAAGATAATTTCCCTAGACTACAGCAAATAGCATTATACTTATCAAAATATAAAATCGGTAATTAAGTCGCTATTTTACAATTAATAAAGCTAACCTGAAATGGGTTAGCTTTATGATTTTTAACCGTTGCTAAAACCTTGGTTAATAACTTCATTTATACATCCAGTATTCTTTCTATGAATCGTATAGTATTTTGCGCTCTAGAGACATTCCCCTATTAAGCAACATAAAACGTCATACCCATGGTATCCAGTGTTTTTTGGTGCAGAATAACCCTTATTGTTGAACTTCATTATTCGACAATAAACTTATTTTTTTCCCGAAAACTTGGTAATTTTCGGCTGGTTTTTCTCTTTAAATAAAATGACTGCTTTTCGAATAGATATTACAATTTCTAAATTAAAAAACGAGCTCAATTAAATTCAATAAACATGTTAGCAGTAAGGCGCCCTTCTTCAGGATTTGAACTAAGATCCGTGTCAGTATTCACTAAGCTTGAATGCAGTAATTGTCCCGGAAATATAATTAAGCGATTTGGTTTGTAGGCTATTTTTTTATAACAAGTAAATTCACTATGTTGTTCATCGCAGTAGTCAAAAGCATTTGTATTTAATGAAGTAAAATAGTTATCAGCATGTTTTAAGTAAGTTTCTATAGTTTGATTATCAATACGATCTAAGCCACTTTTATTATGTTTAAAAAAAGCGGTACCACCATGCTCATTCTTATTTATGTAATGAATAATAGCAATAAGATTAGGATTAGGTGTATCAAAATGCGGCCAAGATTGCATTGCCGAAAGTTCTTTAGGTTTCGTTGATATAAGTGAAAAACAATTGTCTTTTGGAGCCGGTAGTAAATTATTTGGCACTTTATACACTCGGTATAAAACGTCCATCAATGGTTTTAAATAGCTAACGATAAGGGATTTAGGGATTGCTGACCGATTCCCAGGATAATGGCTTATTTCATCTGGTTTAAATTGGCCATTTTCAACAATTTCATTAACTAAGTCTTCAACGTTTTCGATATAATTATCAAAAATAATTATTGGCGTTTTATCTTGTCCAATATATTCAATGCTAAATGTTGCTTGACGATTAACCTTAATCATAGATGTTAAGCTACCGTTGATTTACAATAATTTTTAATGAATTCATTATGATCAGGAAAACTATTTACACGGCGTTCAATGGTCATTTTTATGTTATCTAAAAAGCTTTTTAATTCTGTATCAGACATCATATTGACGATTTGGTGATAATACTTAGGCATTAGACCTTGTCCTATCATCACTTGAATCCAAGAGGTTTCGCCAAAAAGCTCGCGTTCAGTTTTATAAGCGTTACCGTTTTCTATAAATAAATCAATACGCTGCTTTAAGGTTTCAGGTATTTCCATATTTTTGCAGTAACGCCAAAAGGGACTATCCGCACGTTGTGTCACATGATAATGCAACACGATAAAGTCTCTAATATTGTCTATTTCAAAACGCATTTTGTTATTAAAATCGTCAATATTTGCTTGCTCCATATTTTTTGAAGGCAAGTTTTGCATTAAGCGAATGATACTTTGTTGAATTAAGTGAATACTCGTTGACTCAAGGGGCTCAATAAACCCACTAGAAAGCCCAACAGCAACACAGTTTTTGTTCCAATGTTTGCGACGTGAGCCAGTTTTAAATTTAATAACGCGAGGCTCGTTAAGCAACTCACCTTCTATGTTACTCAGTAGTAATGCTTTAGCGTCTTCGTCTGATAGATGCTTACTACAAAATACCACACCGTTACCCATTCTATTTTGTAAAGGTATTTGCCATTGCCAACCTGCTTTATGAGCAATTGAACGAGTATATGGTACTGTTTTATTTTGTATTTTGGTTTGCACTGCAATAGCACTATCGCATGGTAACCAATGGCTCCAATCTTCGTAGCCTGTGTGTAAGGCTTGTTCAATCAACAATCCCTTAAAACCAGTACAATCGATGAATAAGTCGCCTTCAATAATCTTGGAGTTATCTAATGCTATTGATTGAATAAAACCGTTTTCTTCATTAACGTTAACTTGATTAATTTTACCTTCAACACGTTGAACACCATGTTCTTCAGCCATAGTTCTTAAGAATTTAGCGTATAACCCAGCATCAAGGTGATAAGCATAATTACGGTCTTGTTTCGGTACAACAGCAAATTTACCACGCCTACTTGCTAAATGTTCAGGACAATAGTCACCTATTTCACTAACCATGCCTTGCTGTTTTCCTTTAACCCAAAAATGCTGAAAACCTGCCGCCCAGCAACCTTGGCCTAAATAACCAAAAGAATGAATGTAGTCTTGATTTACATCGCGCCAATTTTCAAAAGAAATACCTAACTTAAAAGTGGCGTTAGTTGCTTTCATTACATCAGCTTCTTTAATTTTCAAAAGGTCATGAAATATGTGTAATGTAGGAATAGTGGCTTCACCTACACCAACCGTAGGAATAAGGTCTGACTCCACTAAGGTAATATTTAAATTTTTACCTAACAACTTACCAAATGCTGCCGCAGCCATCCATCCTGCCGTGCCACCGCCGGCAATAACCACATTCTTAATTGCTGATGAATTCATGATGTAATTCCTACTCTGTTAATAATGTTAAAAGTGAGTGCATCTAAAATGGCACTAACGTCTTAATTTGTTTTGTAAATTGGCTCTTAAGCTTCGCGCTTGCAATTCGTTTAACGGGCTGTCAAGAATGCTTTTTGCACTGTTTATAATATGATTAAAGTTATCTTTATCATGCTCAAAAACATAATGGTCAAATAAATGCTTCCATGCATTACGCTGTGCTTTAGGTAAATCTCTAATACTCAATATGGCATGATGAAGTGTATCGGTAGGATTACCCATATAGGCTGGGCTTGTTCTCCACCAATGGTTGAGGAGTACATTAAGATCACCCAACCCTTCTACATGATGAAACCACATACTAGGCAATAAAATAGCATCACCTGCTTCGAGTTCTGCAACCATAGCGGTATCGATAGCGGCTTTAAATTTAGGGAATTTATCAAAGTCAGGTTGATCAAAGTCAACCATACTTATTGGCTGACCACCGGGCGCTTTGTCTAATGGCCCACAATATAGATTTTTTATTTGCTCGGGTGGAAATAAAGTAAAACGCCTTTTACCTACTACACAACAGGCTAAGTTTTGTAAAAAATCGAAATGTGCGGCAACCTTACTTTTATTACCTAACCAAATATTATAAATGGCGTTAGACAATAATGGCGATGCTAATGTTTCTTCTACAAGGCTAGGCAATATTTGTTTAATACTGGTTGAACCTATATAAATAGTTTTAGGTGTTTTACAGTTAGCTTGTTCGAGTATTTCAAGTAATACGTCACTTAATATTTGCGTTTTAGTTTGAAAGTTAAAACCACTCATATCATCATTATAAAAAATACGCCCTTGCTCTTTAGCCTCTAAATAGCAAGCATTAATAGCAATACCTTTTTCCATATTTTTAAGGTATTCAACCGCTTGCTCGTTAGACCGTTGTGCTGCTTTAACAATAAGCCAATCACTCCCAAAACCTTTAAGCACTAGAGGCTCGTCAGAAGTTAATATTGCTTCGCTAATATTACTCGGCGTTATATCAAAAAGCGTTTTTACTGTGTTTTTTATAGATAACATAAATAATAACTAAGCGGTTATTTGAGCATTTTTTCGTGCGACTAAATCATGGATATGTGCTTGTGATGCAATCACCATATATACCGCTTGAAGAAACCCTGCGTTGTGTAATCTTATTAATTTATCTTGTGATAGATTATTTAAATTATCTTCATTAATGGTATAAAAGCCCATTAACTGGTTTTTACTACCGTCATTTAATTCAATATCTAAAGTCACTGACTCCAATAACTCACATGTAACCATCGCTTCTATGAAGTCATCATTTTCTTGTAAACCAATATGCAATGCTTCTAAAACATTAGCCATATGTTCTAAATAATCGCTGTTACCGCCATACTCTAAAAATAAATCTATACCTTGATCTGTACTTACCTTAGGGGAATCTAAGTCAATGGTAATAACACGTTCTTGCTCGTTTACGCCATCTTTTACTACGCTCTGTTGCGCTATATAAAAAGGCAGTCGTTGCATAGCTAATGGTATATAAGCTGCTTCCCACTTACTTTCTTTTAAAAATAAATTACCTTCATTTTCAAAACCAAACAAAGTAATTGGCATAAACTGCCCAGTGTTACTGTCTTTTTGAAATAAGATAGGATAATGCGCCTGGGCACTTCTAAACTCCATAGGAAAGGTTTGTGCATACCATACGTTATCGCCCATTGCTGCTGAACGTTCACCATTAATTTTTAAATTTTTATGTTCAATATTATTTAGTAGTACATGGTTTGCCATGAAATTCCCCGTTATAGTGTTGTAATTTTTATTTTATAAGTTCTTTGTTATTTACATATAGAACACCAAGTTAAATGTTTGTTAAACCATACTGTTTTATTTTATGAATAAGGTCTCTGTTAGCCCCCATCACTTTAACTAATTGTTGTCGTTTATTTTGTATATCTAATAACATTTGATGCATTAATGGCTCGTTCTGAATATTTACCCTTAATCGCTCAGTTGTAAAGTTCATACCATATAAAACATACTGGTAGCTTGCCGCAGGAAACAATGGGTTATTATGTGGAATATCGTATGAAGATGGTGATTGAAACTTCCATAATTCCAACATATTTTGTAAAGATTGAGGGATCGTTAACGGATCCTTATTATCAAGCCAATAGCTAGAGTCAGTTCGTTTAGATAACACATAGTGCAATTTTAAAAACTCAATAATTTGCTGCCAATGCTGAGTAAACTTTTCATTAAAGCGTTTGGCTGTTATCTCCATAGTGCGTTTAGTTGTTGGTAATTGTTCGCTGATCATTTTAGCGGCTTGTTCAACCATAGCTAAAGCAGAGGCTTCTAAAGGCTCAATAAAGCCTGCTGACATGCCAACAGCAACACAGTTACGATGCCAAAACTTTTTATAGTAACCAGGGCTAAAAGATAATTTTCTTATAGAATCATCATCAATATTTATAGTTGTTCCCGACTGTTTGATATAATGCAGTAATGCTTGTTTAGCATTTTCATCACTCGTATGGCGACTAGAAAATACATGACCAACACCACGACGAGATTGTAAACCTATATCCCAAATCCAACCGGCTGTTTGTGCAGTTGAGAGCGTACTTGAAGCAATCGTTGCGTCTGGGTGTTCATAGGGTATTTGAACAGCAAGCGCAGAGTCGTTAAACAAAATAGATTTTTTTGAACAAAACTCAATATTATAATGCTTACCTAACAAGAGTGATTGTGAACCTGAACAATCAACAAATAAATCCCCTTCAATAACGTCAGCTTTGTCGGTACTTAGAGAAGTAATATCACCAAGTTTATCATTATTTATTTCAGTAATATGGGCTGAAATATACTGAACACCCAGTTTATTTAAACAATGGATTTTAAGTAGTTCAGCAAATTTAGTAGCATTTAAGTGATAACCATAATTAGCTACATAATCGTAAGCTTTATGCGTAATTTGTTTTGGCGCTAAATTTCTTTCACACAATATAGATTGAAAACATACTTGCTGTGAAAAAGTTTGAGGTGATAAAACTAACGAAGACTGTTCACCAATATAAGTACCTAAATCTAATTTATTAATACCTGTGGGGAGAGAAAAAGGATGAAAGTAAGCATTATCTAAGGGATGTGTCGCAACTCCCTCGTTAGGTAGCTTTTCCCAATTGACAAATTTAGATGCTTGTTTAAAACTCGCATCACAATAAGTAAATAAATCTGCCTCATTAATACCGATTGTTTTTAACGTTTCACGCATCGAAGGCCAAGTACCTTCACCTACTCCTATCGTAGGAACATTAGGAGACTCAATAACAGTAATTGATAATGAAGTAGAATTAGCGGCTAAATGTTTAGCCGCAATTAATCCTGCAGTAATCCAACCTGCTGTGCCGCCACCAACAATAACTATTTTATTTATTTCTGATTGCATCATTACCACTTAACCATTCTAGAAACGTAAACTTGCTATCTCTGTAATCAATAAATTTTTAATGTTTTAACCAACTCACTAAAAACTTAATGTTCATTTGACTATAACAAGTAAGTAATTGAATTACTAGTTAAGGTGATCAAGGACAGATTATTAAGTAATCTCAACTCAGCTAATGCGTTTTTAATGATTTAAAATAACTTAAAAGTATACTTTAAACTCATGCACTAGCTCGATAGTTTTTATTCTTCAAAGATAAATTACGCGTCAATAGTGGGTTTATTGCAAGTAGCTTTAACGATGAAATTAAAACTTATCTACTAGAAAAATCGACTAAGCTTATATCCATTTCACTTGAAGATGTTTGTTTCATAAAGTCGAAGTGGGAATTGAGTGTAATACCAGGTTGATTAATTATCTGCTCATTATTAATGGTTAAAATAGATAACCTCGGAGTTGTCCATTTTTCCACATAAAAACTAGATTACTTTATTACGCAAGTATAACTAAAAAAACTTAGACACTTTAATACAAAATAGATTAACAAAAATAAGCATAAAAAAAAGCCACTATAAAAGTGGCTTTTGATTTACTTAAGTTAAAACTTTATTTACCTACTGTAAATCTTAAAAGTTATATCTAGCACCTAAAGCGTAACGAGCACCCGATTGTGTTAACTGATAAGTCAGTTGACTTAAACGGCCAACGTTTTTAGTGTATTCATCAGTAATGTTAATACCTTCTAAAAATACAGTTAACCCTTCAACAGATTTAATCTCATAACTGATATTGAAATCAAGTTGAGAATAAGCTTCTGTATAAATAGGCGCTGTTAAATCGGCATTTATACGACGTTCAGTTAAGTACTTATCACGCCAGTTATAAGCTATACGTGCTTGGAAGCCATCTTTGTCATAAAAGGCAACAACGTTAGCTGTATCACTCAAACCTTGTAAAGCTTCAGTATCAGCAAGAGAATTATTATCGTATGCGAGGTCGGTATCAACCATAGTATAGTTAAATATACCACCAAAACCTGAGTCACCAAATAAGTGTTGAACGTTAAACTCTAAACCGTCAACCGTATATTCGTTATCACCATTTACAGGAACATTAAGACCAAATGTTACTACGTTATCGGTAAGTGGATCACCAATGATAGTACCGCCATCTAAAACACCATCCTCATCAAATTTAGGCTGTACATTTGGATCATCAGCATAGTTTTCGAATATATAAGTACGAAGTTGTTGATTCGAAGCTCCTGAACCTAAAGCGGCTACTGCAGCGTTAAATTTCTCACCATCTAATGGATTAGGTAGGTTATAAATTTGCGAATCTACGTTTACATTAGTTATCCAGTTAGTTACGTCTTTTCTAAAGTAACCTAAAGATACATAACTACCTTCTTCGTAATACCACTCAGCTGAAAAATCAAAGTTAACAGACTCTAAAGGTTTAAGTTCAGGGTTACCTGTACTTCCTGAATAACCACTTGATGTACCGCCCGTGTTGACTGATGTTCCACCTTGTAAGCTGTTATAGCTTGCGCGGGAAATTGTTTTACTTAATGCTGTTCTTAGCGTTATATCGTCAGTTACTTCTAAATTAACATTTAAAGTAGGTAAAACATAACTGTAATCAGCCTTTTTAACTTGTGTTTCTATACCGGTAACACCCGTAACAGCAGTTGAAGTTGCTTCACTCCATATAACACTACTATAACCTGGTGCAGTTGCTTTAGAATCTACTTTGGTTTTTTCATAACGAAGACCTAAGTATGCACTGAACGGCATGTCGCCAATTTCGCTTTCGTAATTAAATTGAAAGAATAATGATGTGGTTTTTTCTTCAGTAAAACGGTTAGTGTCTGCATCAAAGTTAGATGATGGACAGAAATGACCTTCACCATTTGGCCCTGCTGAAGCACCTGCTGGAGCTAAACAATCACCCCATAACGTATCAACATTTGCAAACGGATCTGCAAATTCTGCTGCGCGTACTATTTCATCAAAATCAGCAAAGAAAATACGATTGAATAAATCATATTCTGACTGTGTTGCTGTACCATCAAAGTTACCGGGCTTCTCTTGGAACTTGTCTAAGATAGTATCTTCGCGCCAATTAATATCAGCAAAGTCACCTGCAACACCTACACCACCCCAATCAGCACGCTGTACTTGCGTATGACGATAATGGTTATTAACCGTATTAACACCCGCACCAAAATCAATGCTTAAGTTGTCGTTAATAAAGTACTCACCATTCAATTGTGTTTGGTTAACTTCAGAAGCGTATTTATCGTTCGCAAACCAACTACCTGATAAACGCATAGTATCGGGATTAAATGATTCTATATCACCTGTTGCTATACCAGGTAGACCACCTGTTAAATCAACACCGGTACGAGTACGAGTATATGAAGGTAATTGAATGTTGTTACCTGTACCGTGGCGTGGATCAGTTGCCCCCATAGTAGCTTTAGAATCGTGATGATCTAATGTAAGTGTTAGTCCATCATTGACTTGCCACTCGATATTTAAACCGATTGAGTCAGTTTTTTCTTCACGTCCCCAAGAACCAACTGTTAATGAAGTATCTTTAAGGTCTGCATCACTGTTAATTTCATAAATTTCAGAGTAAATAAGCGGATAAGCATTAGGTTCACCTGCCCAAACTGATTCACTTCGATCACCAGCATAATTGAACCATACCGAAGCATCAGTATGCTGTGTTTCAACTGTGTTACGTACTAAAGTATAATCTAAAGTTGCAGTAATGTTGTCTACAGGTCGATATTGTAAAACTAGTTGACCATTAACACGTTCACGTTGACGTTCTTCAAATACATAACGTGGTTGTTGAGGGTTCGAATAAATGCCACTAGTTGGTCTATTTGTACCACCTGCTTCACCAGCAGGTACACCACCCCAACCTGTATTTGTGAATTCGCTTCCTCTGTAACCTTGAGTCTCAGAAAATTGTTGCATTGCACTTTCACGTTCTTGGTAGCTGCCAGAAATAGAAACACCAAATGTTTCATCTGCGGAAGTCGTTGAGTAAATACCACTTAACTCTGGTGTAGTACTACCTTGGTCTGTTGAGGTATCTTCAACAAGTTTTACACCTAACGATGCTTTTGTTTCTTTATAATTTAGTGGTTTATGAGTTTGCAAATCAATTGTTGCACCAATACCACCTGAGGTAACCGCTGCATTCGATGTTTTATAAACGGTTACTGCTGAAACACTTTCAGAGGCAATATTAGCAAAATCAAATGTTCTGTTACCGGTAGTTGTTGGAAGCTGGCGACCGTTTAAGGTAATTAAATTGTTTGCTGCGCCAAAACCACGCACAGTTACTTGACTACCTTCACCATTGTCACGGCTGATAGAAACCCCGTAATACGTTGTAAAGATTCAGCTAAGTTAGTATCTGGAAACTTACCCATATCTTCAGCTGAAATTGCGTCAACAATACCTTCAGAGCCACGTTTTAAATCCATAGCTCGCATTAAACCGCCACGAATACCTGAAACCGTAATAACTTCTACTTCTTTAGCTTTGCTTTCTTCTGCATAACCCATAGTTGATACGGTCATTGAGCCAAGCGCAGCTAAGATGGAGGTAGTTAATATCTTTTTATTAAACATTTGAGTCCCCTGATTTACATATTTATTTTATTATTGTCAAAATGACAATTACATTATTAGCACAATATATTCAATATGACAATAAGGTGTTATAACGAATAATTATTTTTTTTCTTATGTAATAATTTTTTAAAACTAAAAATAAAAATTCCTTAAACACTAAAATAACTAAACTAAAAACAACAAATTCAATATTTTATAAATAAAATTTTACTTTAGTAAATGAAGCTTAATATATTACAAATAAAGGTCTAATTGACTATATCTTAATTAAGTAAATTTTTTAGTCTTAATCGTAAGCGTCTACCGTTTCAATTTTTCCATTTTCATCGTGGATCAATTCAGTCATTTTTACACAACGTAAGTGCGTTTGTCCGCCTGACAAGCTGCTATCGTGATAAAACAAATACCATTTCCCTTCATAGCAAGTAATGGAATGATGATTGGTCCAACCTAATACAGGGTTTAAAATAACCCCTTGATAAGTAAACGGCCCATAAGGTGAAGAACCAGTTGCATAAGCTATTTTATGGGTATCACCCGTAGAATAAGAAAAATAATAAACGCCATTATATTTATGAACCCATGGGCCTTCAAAAAATCGACGATTATTGTCACCTACTGTTATTGAATCACCGTTTTCATCAATAACAATGATATCTTTAGGCTCTTCAGCTAGCTCAAGCATATTAGAAGAAAGCTTTGCCATTTTAGCGGGTAAAGCGGCTTCATTATCTGCAGGGTATTTGTCTTCTTTATTAAATTTACCATCGTACCAATTTTGTAATTGTCCGCCCCATAACCCACCAAAATAAAGGTAATAACTACCGTCATCATCTTCATAAACAGCAGGATCTATACTAAATGTGCCTTGTATATAATTTTCTTCTGCGGTGAACGGGCCTGTTGGAGATGTACCCGAAGCAACACCAATACGGAAAATTCCGTCTTTATCTCGAGCAGGAAAATAGAAATAATATGTTCCATCTTTATGAGCCGCATCAGGCGCCCACATTTGTTTATCAGCCCAAGGAACATCGGCAATAGAAAGTGATACACCATGGTCTGTAGCACTAAAATCTTCTGGATCAAGGGAAAGTACATGATAGTCATTCATCGCAAAATGATCACCATCATCATTAATGATCATTTCTGACTCTACATCGTGAGATGGATAAATATAAATTTTCCCATCAAATACGTGAGCAGATGGGTCTGCTGTATAAATGTGGCTTACAAGTGGCTCACTTTTTTGCTTTAAAGACTTAGCGCGTTCTAAATCTTTTAATTGAATTTGCTCTGCGTGACTCAATGATTTTGCTGAATCAATATCCGCTTGATTATTAGTTGTCATATGTTTTCCTATACTTTATTTCTGTTTTGATTACTTATGTGGTGAGTAAATGATTTAGTTTTATGTGATATAAAACTAAATCATTGATCACCCTAAATTGGCTATGGCGAATTAACTTAATTAACTAGCTTTTTCAAGTGAGCTTTGAATCTTTCTAACCTCTGGCTCTGTCAATTTATATTTCCATATAACGACAATACACAATAAGGTACAAATGACAGGTACCCCTGCAAAGGCAAATAGTATTCCTGACAGTGATTCAGCTGATTGTGTGACATTGGGCTCATAACTTGTAAAGGCAAGGATCCAACCTGCTAACGCACCACCGATGGCAAAACCAAACTTAATCGCTAATAGATGTCCTGAAAATGTAATAGCGATTAATTTTTTACCAAGCTTTTTAGTGCCGTAATCGACGGTATCTGCAACCATTGAAAACATAATTGGCGTGATTATCATGTGAGCAAAATTGGCAATAAAGTAAACGATAAATATCGTGACAATTTCATCAGCACCTAAGAAGTAGAACAAAGAATGAGAAACAACAACAACCAGTAAAGCAATTTGAAACAAGGTCTTTTTCTCAAAAAATTTGGTTAAGAAGTTAGTCGATACGGCACCTAACACTGAGCCTATAGCAGATAATGTGAGGAAGCTTGATAATAGCGATTCGTCACCCACATAATACTTAATATAATGTGGTGCTACTGATGCGCGAATACCAATAAGTATTAAGGTAATAAGACTGATTACGGCAATAATTACCCACTGATCATTTTTGAACAGCATCAAAAAGTCAGTAAATATGCCTTTACTAAGGCCACGTTTCGGCTGCTCTATTGAGCCATCAGTGCTATCTTCTACTTTAGGTACCGATTTTTCTTTTGTGTATTTAAAGCATAACAAGAAACAAATCGCAGCTAACGTGCCCATAAATACCATCGCTAACGGATAACCTAGTTGGTCATTACCTTCACCGAAAAACTCGACTAGCTTAGGGATAGCCCAAACAATCACAACTAATGCGGCCATGGCCATCGCAAAGCGATATGACTGCAACGACGTTCTTTCTTTTGGATCGGTAGCCATTACTGCACCTAATGCACCGTAAGGAATATTAATCGCGGTATAACACGTCATTAATAAACCGTAAGTTATATAGGCATAGATTAATTTACCGGTACTATCAAAATCAGGCGTGATGAAGGCTAATATCGCAAAAACAGCATAGGGTATAGCAAGGAAAAGCAAATAAGGTCTATAAGAGCCCCAACGACTTCTCGTTCTATCCGCGATACCGCCCATTATTGGGTCGGTGAAGCCATCAAATAACCTAACCGCTAATAATAATGTACCTGCAGCTGCTGCAGATAAACCGTAAACGTCGGTGTAAAATATCAGCATGAAATTGGCGACCATTTGAAAAACGATATTACTTGCCGTATCCCCTAATCCGTAGCCTAACTTTTCTTTTATGGTCAATTTTTTTTGTTCGCTTTGCATGGACACCCCAAATATAACTTTATAATATTTTAATTATCGATATAGTCTAAAATACTATATCCAAATTATACGAATGTAAACAGCTATATGATCAAGAGAGAAATGAGCTACCCCACACTAAGACTTCTCGCATAGGCTCTAATCCGCTTCGCGAGAAACGAGTGCTATATTAGTCAAAGGTCAAAAATCTTTACGCCGCAAGCGTCGAGGAATCGAACCTACTGAGATTACAGCAAAAAAAAAGACAACAAATGTTATCTTTAAGGGGGGAAGTAATAAATCAACTAAAACTAAAACTAAAACTCAAATGTAAAGCCAAATTCTTTTAATTTTTCGTAAACATTAATGTCGAATCTGTATAAAGTGGCTGCGCGATGAGCAACTTTTTTCTGTTTTTCTTTACAATTGATAAGCAAATTCATTTTTTGAATTTTTCGTCTAAAATTAGGTTTATCTAACGATTTATTTAATATTGCTTCATAAATTTCTTGTAACTCAAGCAAAGTAAACTTTTCAGGTAATAAATTAAAACCAATGGGTTCATGGCGTACTTTGTATTTTAAGTAATTTAAACCCGCAGCTAAAATATCCGCATGATCGAACATTAAAGTAGGTAAGTCGTAAACATCAAACCATTCACACTCAAATGCATTTTCACCACTAATTAAATTAGTTTCTTCATGCCTAACTAAGGAATAAAAAACGATAGTAATAATTCGACTGGCTGGATACCTATCTACAGCACCAAAAGCGCCTAATTGATCAAGATAAAGATTATCGACATTGGTTGTTTTTTTAACTACACGTAGAGCTGCATCTTCTAAGTTTTCATCACTTCTAACCCAGTGACCTATTAACCCCCATTTATTAGTAGCCAGTCCCCTATTATACTTTACCAACAAAACTTTTAGCTTGCTGTCGTGCAAAGTAAAAATAAGATTATCAACAGTAATATTACTAATACAATCTTCAGGGATTTTTTCTTCATCAAGCTCTGTGCTTGATATATTAGATGAAAGATGGTGCATAATTAAGCTCTTAATTCATTTTGATGCAGTACGATATATTAGGTAAAAATTCTATCTCTCCACCTATATAGTTATAAAGACTATTTGATTAGGGTGAGGATACATATTCCATATTAATAAATCAATAATATAAAATGGAAAATAAACAGATTTTTAATTAATAATATTAATAACTTACAATGTTACCGGTAACTTTTGATTTATAATAACAAAGTATAAAAACATAATACGCTTATTAAGCCTGATATCAAATAATAGATAGTTAGCTAATAACGCATAATGTTAAATTAATAATAAACTGTATGAATGAAGCCTTTAGCCTTGTTAAAAGAAAATATCATCATTCTAAATAAATATAAATAAACTGTTTAATATCAAAAGGTAAGATGAATAAAATCATTTTATTGTTAAAAGTTATTGAATGTTTCCCTCTTAAACGATTATAGTAATTGTAATAGTCATAATTACAATTAGAAGATAATTACTATGTTACATAAAAAATCAATTAAAACTATATTACTGATCCCTGCTATTACAATGGCTTTGTCTGCGTGTATTAATTCAAATCATAGTACTCAAGAAAACACCTCAAGCGCAAAAGCATTAATAGATGAAAGCACAACAAACAATTCTGTTGCACTAAAAGACTTATTTATAGATAAATACAAAATAGGTACGGCTTTAAGTCGTGAGCAAATAATGGGTCAAGCAATTGATGTATTACCTTTTGTTAATCAACAATTCAATGCCATTACACCTGAGAACTCAATGAAGTGGGAACGTATTCACCCTTCTGAGGGTGTTTACGATTTTGAAGCAGCCGATGCATTGGTTGAGTTTGCAAACAAAAATAACCACTTTTTTACAGGTCATACATTAGTGTGGCATTCGCAAGTACCTGATTGGGTATTTGAAGATAAAAATGGCAAACCATTAAATAGAGCTCAATTACTTAAGCGTATGGAAGAGCACATTAACGCTGTTGCTGGTCGTTATGCGGGCAAAATTGATGCATGGGATGTAGTTAACGAAGCATTAAATGAAGATGGTTCTTTAAGAGAGTCTAAATGGTCTACGATTATTGGCGACGACTTTATCGAGCAAGCTTTTATCATGGCAGCAAAAGCCGCTCCAAAAGCTAAACTTTATTACAATGATTACAACTTATATAAACCAGAAAAACGTAACGGTGTTTTAAAGTTAGTTAAAAGCTTACAGAATAAAGGTATACGTATTGATGGCGTAGGTATGCAAGCTCACTACTCTTTAACTTCACCTGAATTGAACGAAATTGAAGACTCTATCAAAGCTTATAGCGCCTTAAATATGGATGTTTTAATTACTGAATTAGATGTATCAGTTATCCCATTTCCTGACGAAGATAACATGGGCGCAGATGTATCACTTAATTTTGACCTTCAGGCTGAATTTAATCCTTACCCTGACGGTCTACCTACCGAAGTGGAGAATCAGTTAGGTGCGCGTTATCAGGAATTGTTTGCAATATTTAACAGACATCAAAATGTTATAAAGCGTGTAACCTTTTGGGGTGTAAGTGATGCTCAAACATGGAGAAATGATTGGCCAATGACAGGTAGATCTGACTATCCATTATTATTTGATCGTCAACTAAAGACTAAATCATTTGTACCTAGTTTGAGCGAGCAATAAGCCTTAGATAGAAAAGCGCTTAAACATAAATAGTAATAAATATCCCCTCCCCCGGTAATCATAAGCTTGGCCAGTTATGATTACCAACCTTATTCAAAGTAAGCGATTAATTTTAATCAAAGAGTAAATTATGAATACAATTTCTAATCCTATTTTAAAAGGCTTTAATCCTGACCCTAGCATTATTAGAGTTGGCGATGATTATTATATTGCCACCTCAACGTTTGAATGGTTTCCCGGTGTACAAATCCATCATTCAAGAAACTTAGTAAATTGGAATTTAATTACTCGCCCGCTTAATAGAGAATCACAACTTGATATAAAAGGTGTACCTGATTCATGTGGTATTTGGGCACCTTGTTTAACCCATGTAGATGATGTTTTTTACCTGACTTATACCGTAGTGAAAAACTTTAATGGTGATTGGAAAGACACACCTAATTATGTTGTTACCTCTTCAGATATTAAAGGCCCTTGGTCTAAACCATCATTTGTAAGTGGGACAGGCTTTGACCCTTCATTATTTCATGATGATAACGGTAAGTCGTATTACATGAGTATGATGGTAGATCACAGAAACAGTAAATTTTTTGGTGGTATTGTCATCCAGGAATTTGACCGTTATCTGAAGAAGCCTATCGGAAAAGTTCATCATATATTTTCAGGAAGCGAACATGGGTTAACAGAAGGCCCACACATTTATAAAAAGAATGGTTACTTTTATTTACTAACAGCGGAAGGTGGCACCAGTTATAGCCATTGTGTATCTTTAGCGCGTTCTAAATCTATCTTTGGCCCTTATGAGATTGCACCTAATAATCCAATCATCACCTCAAAAGATTCACCAAGTAACTATTTACAAAAAACTGGCCATGCAGATCTAGTAGAAACCCAAAATGGTGAATGGTATATGGTATTTCTAACGGGTCGTCCGTTAACTGAACAAGGTCGATGCATTACGGGTAGAGAAACAGCAATAGAAAAGGTTGTGTGGAAAGAAGATAACTGGCTTTATTTAGACCATGATTCTCAAGAGGCACGCCAACATGTTCCTGCACCAAATTTACCTGAACATACATTTAAACCAGAAAAAAAACGTATTACGTTTGACTCTCCTTCTTTAGATATTAACTTTCAAAGTTTACGTGTTCCCATGACTAATGCATGGATAAGTCAAACCGATAGACAAAAACACCTACGCTTATATGGTCGTGAATCTCTTAGTTCTTGTTTTGAACAAAGTTTAATCGGCAGAAGAGTACAAGCTCACCATACAATAGCGTCTACCTGTATTGATTTTTCACCCGAAAACTTTCAACAGATGGCAGGCTTAGTTTGTTACTACAATACAACTCATTATCATTATGTGTATATTTCAGGTGACGATATAGATGCTTATTCAGGTAAAAAGTTTATTAACGTTTTAAGTTGCGATGACAATAAAACATCGCATCCTATCAGCCAAGCTATCGATGTATCAGAGGTTAAAAAAGTCTATCTAAAGGCTGAATTTAATGGGGCTGTTATACAGTTTTTCTTTGCAATAGAAATTGAAGCTACACAACCTAATTGGCAAGCAATAGGACCAGAATTAGACGGTAGTATTCTATCAGACGATTATGTAGTGCATACAGAAAAAGGCTATTCACCTAACTTTACGGGCGCATTTTATGGACTAGCTTGCCAAGATCTTTCAGGACAAAAAATTCACGCCGACTTTGAGTATTTCGAATACCAAGAAAAGTAATATCGAGAGTTCAACAGACCCAGGCTTACATTATTTACTATTAACATTTACTTTTAACTTAATGTAAGCCTAATTTTGAAGATTGTATAATACTGATCAGATTAATTAATGGATCAAATTTTAATGAGGATAAATTTTCAAGAACAAGGCGCTTGATTGGCCAATAGCTGGCTATTGGGATTGAAAGTAACGATGTTATTGGATATTTAGCCCATTTAAAAAGATCACTTAGTTAGTCTGATTGGTACAACATCAAATGCTCTCACCATCGTTTAGCGTAAAACCTAAATCTATATAAGTTTCTATTTCTTCTAAGCCATCAATTCTAGCTAATAGCTGTTCAGCTGCTACTTGCCCAATAAGAAACCTAGGAGTAATAACACTAGCCAATGCAGGAGAATAAAGCTGTCCCATATCGTGTCCATGCATACCTGTAATCCCTAATTCATCGGGTACTTTTATGCCCTTTTTTTTGCAACTTAACAACATCCCCATAGCAACATCGTCGTTCGTACAAATTACGCCATCTACTTTAGGTACAGTAGATATAATATCATCTAAAATTTCTGTTCCTAACCGGATAGAAGAAAATTCAGGTGATCGAAAAATTAAAGGCGTTAACTGATAAGACAGAACCGCTTCTTCGTAACCTTGTTGTCGTAATAAATCACGTGTATCTCCTTTAGCACCAATATAAGCAATATTTTTATAACCTTTTTCTAGCATGTTTAACGTCATTTCTTTAGCTGCTGCTAAATTATCAAAACCAACCGCTTGCTGAATAGGTGGAGTACAAGTATCCATAATCTCTGTAACAGGAACACCAGATGAATCAATCATACGTAAAGTATTACTCGTATGAACACTTTCAGAAAGTATAAGCCCATCAACATAATAGCCTAACAAAGAGCTAATTCTTTTTTCTTCAAGCTCAGGAGAATACGCATAATGAGCGATCATAATTTGATAGCCTGCAGGCTCCGTAACCGACTCAATACCACGTAATACTTCATCAAAAACATGATTTGAAATAGAGGGAAATAGTACACCAATGGCTTGGCTTTTTCCTTTAGATAAGATACTAGGGCCGCGATTGGGAATATATCCAAGTGTGGCAATTGTTTCTTTAATTTTTATCCGGAGCGGCTCAGCAACAAGATTTTCATCTTTTAAATAACGGCTTACCGTCATTTTTGTTATACCGATGGTATTTGCAATATCTTGCAGTGAAGTTCTTTTAACTTTTTTCATAGAATTATTAGTACGATTGGTCCAACAAGCAATAAATAATGTGTGAATTGTAGCATAAATATTATTATGGCACTTGTTCGTAAGAGAAGTTATTGGTAGTATCTGGTACAACCAAATGTTACCAGTAACATTCGTAAAAGGAATAACTTTTGAAACTTTATAAAAATCTCAAATTAATACTCATAACGCAATTGTTTTTACTCATCACCTTTCCTTCATTTGCCGATACAGATGAAGCCATAAGCATTACGGTGTTTTTAAAGCATGACCAATCAAAAAACCTCTTTGAAATAAAAGAATTATTAAAAGAGTCTGATTTTTATAAACACTTTCCTCCTGAAGGTGTTGAAGTTGAATCATGGAAAGTCATGATGGGCATTGGTCAAGTGGTTACTTTACGCGTTCCGCCAAACAAGTTGGCATCGCTTAATTTAGCTGTTGAACGCTATGGCTGGAAAGCTTATACAACCGAATTTTACCCCACTTATGACTTGTACCCAATCGTTAAAAAAGAAATTGAAAAAGCAAGAAAATAAAAGCTCATTAACACACAAAACATTTGCTTAACCCTAATTTTTGAGAGTGAACATGAAAAAAATACTAATACGTTTTACACTAATGATATCAACGCTTTTATCGTTAGGTGCAATTGCCAAAACACCTGTTTTTGATATCAAAAATGATCTACTTATTTTGAATTTTGATCTAAAAACAGACGTAGATGATGTTCACACTATTGCTGCTTTAGATTTAATTTTACGCTCTCCAGCCCACAAAGAGCTTAACTATTTTGCTGTAGCTGGCACTTATGGCGTACAAGCCGGTTTATATGTGCCAGCCAATAATTTATTTAATATGGTTTTTTCTGAATATTGGACAGATGCTCACCAGTCGAGAAGAAATTCCATTACTCAAACAACAGAAAAGATTAAAGCTACATTAACTATGGGCGGTACCATTTGGATTGCTGAAGCGGGTCAAAGTGATTATACGCAAACACTACTTGAGAAACTAAAATCTGAAAATATTACTGTTCCTAAAAATAACATTATTGTTGTTCAACACAGCGAATGGAATGAGAAAGAAACGAGCCATGACGCCCTACTTTACGTGAAAGAAAATACAACCTACATAAAAATTGCCGATGGTAATAAAGCTGGTAACGGTTCATCAGGATTTAACGACGAAAAATTTGTATCAACCCCCTTGAAAATAAAAAATTATTATCTTCTGACACATGGATAGAAGCAAATAAAGTTGCTGCGCAATATAACGGTATCAACGGTAGATATAATAATAAAGCGATCAGTAATGGTGGCGTCGATTTTTCTGATTTATCTGAAGTTACTTGGATTTTAGGTATTACAAACACCCCAGATGTTGCAAGTTTCTTTAATCAATTCAACAAGGAAAAGTAATACATGTTATTAAATAATCGTTATATGTGTTGTTTACGCAAATATTCCCTTATCGCATTAATGGGTTTTATGGCTTGTTCAAATGTATATGCTGACAACTGGGATACTATTGAAACCAATAATGAATTTTCAGCTAGACATGAAGCTGGGTTTATCACCTTCGAAAAACATGGTTATTTAATTGGTGGGCGCGGAATTAAGCCTGTTAATGTGTTAAATCCTAAAACACTTGCTTGGAAAGCACTAGCTGCCTCACCCTTTGAAATGCATCACTTTCAACCGGTTATTTGGAAAAATAAAATTATTATTGCTGGCGCATTAACGGGTGGTTACCCTTTTGAAACACCCGTCGCTAACATTTATTATTTTATCCCTAACGAAAACAAATGGGCAAAAGGTCCCCTAATTCCAAAAGAGCGACTTAGGGGGAGTGTATCTACCGTAGTTATCGATGATTCATTGTTTCTTGTTGGTGGCATAAAAAATGGCCATACAGATGGTAATGTTGCATGGGTTGATCGTTATAATTTTAAAACAAAAGTTTGGACTACATTGCCTGATGCTCCACATGCTAGGGATCATGCCCAAGCTGTCGTTATAGATAATAAAATTTATGTTGCTGGTGGACGTAAAACTTTTGGAAAAACAAATAACGTTTTCGATTTAGTTGTAGATAAAATCGATGTATTTAATATCGAAACCAATAAATGGGATACGCTCAAAGAAGTATTGCCTGTTCCTCGAGCCGGTGTATCTGTATATGCAAAAAATAACGGTTTCATTGTTGTTGGTGGCGAGAGCGCAAACCCAAATAAAGCGCATGAAGAAGTACATTTTTATAATATAAACAAACATGCATGGTTAAGTGTTGCATCATTAAATCAAGGCAGACATGGCAGTGGCATTGTTGAGATGGATGATTATTTATGGATTGCGTCTGGTTCAGGAATGCAAGGTGGTTCACCTGAGCTACGCTCTGTTGAACGTATCAAAACAGATAAGATATTCGATTAATTCAACATAAAATATTGGGGGGATATATGAAAACGAACAAAATTAAGACCAACATCATTTTATCACATGTAATAATACCTAACATGCTAGATGGCACAATACACTCCATTCCTATGAGTCATCAATTATGATAACTAATCCTATTCTTAAAGGTTTTAATCCAGATCCCGTTATCTGTGTTAAAGGTAAAGATTATTATATTGCTACCTCAACATTTGAATGGTTTCCTGGTGTACGCATTTATCATAGTACCAATTTAGATGATTGGTCATTGGTTGCCCAACCTTTAGATCGCGTTAGCCAATTAGACATGAACGCCATACCTGATTCTGGCGGTGTATGGGCCCCCTGCCTTACCTATAGCGATGGTTTGTTTTGGTTGGTGTATTCAAATGTAAAAAGTGTTGATAGCCCTTGGAAATCTGGCGATAACTTCCTTGTTACTGCCAAAAATATCGAAGGTCCGTGGAGCGAGCCCATCAAGCTAAAATTTGGCGGTTTCGACCCTTCGCTATTCCATGATGAGTCTGGTAGAAAATTCATGACTTACAGACAGTGGGGACCTAAACATCATAGCAATCCGCATAACAACATAATCATCCAAGAATATTTTCATGATGAACAACGCTTATCGACCGACCGTAAAATCATCTTTGGTGGAACAGAACGTAAGTTAACTGAAGCTCCACATTTATATAAAGTTAACGAGTACTATTATTTATTAGTGGCTGAAGGTGGCACGGTTTACGAGCATGCTGTTACAGTCCTGCGCAGCAAAAGTGTATTTGGGCCATTTGAATTACACCCTGATGAAACTATTTTAACCACCATTGATAAACCCGAAGCTCCGCTACAAAAAGCAGGACATGGTTCAATGATCAAAACCCATTCTAACGAATGGTATATGGTGTTTCTTGTCGGTCGTCCTTTACCCGATACCATTGAAATTATCGATAACAAAATTTCAGGCTATTGCCCTTTAGGCAGAGAAACCGCTATCGACAAAATTGAGTGGCGTGATGGTTGGCCTTATGTGGTTGGCGGTGCATCTACTAAGCTACAAGTTGAAGCACCAAATTTTGCTACACTTTCGTCTAAAACAGCTACTTCTCAGACTTGGCCAGACAGTTTTATCGATAATTTTGATAGCAATACGCTACATCCAGAATGGCAAACGTTACGTGTTCCTTTTTGTGAAAAAATGGGAGCGCTAACAGGAAGTCAATCAGGATTAAGGTTGTACGGACAAGAACCGCTTATTTCACAATTCCCTCAATCAACTATTGGGTACAGGTGGCAGCATTTCGACTTTGATGCAACAACCTCCGTATCTTTCAGCCCAACTAACGAACAACAAAATGCAGGTATTGCGTGTTATTACAATACTAAAAATTGGATTTACTGTTTTGTTGATTTTGATGAAAGCCAAGGTGTTCGTGCACTTAAAATCATTCAAGTAGATCGAGGCGAAGCTTCTTATTACTTCTATGAACAACCGATATATATACCTGATTCTGTTAGCAATATATCGTTGAAAGTTTGTGTTCGCGGTACGAGTTTAACATTTGAATACTCATTCGATGACACAACTTGGCAACCATTAGATGTAGTTTTCGATGCTTGGAAACTCTCAGATGATTACGTCAAAGGTAAAGGTTTTTTTACTGGGGCATTTATCTGTTTACATTGCTCAGATCAAAGTGGTGAAGGTATTTTTGCAGATTTCCATCACTTTGAATATGTCCCTAACCTTTAAATTAATCTAATAAGAAACCATATAATGAAATTAAATAAAAACCACCGTTTCCGTTCACAAGATTGGTTTGATAACAAAGAACATATTGATTTAGCCGCCTTATATTTAGAACGATTTATGAACTACGGTATAACGCCTGAAGAGTTACGTTCGGGTAAACCTATTATTGGCATAGCGCAATCAGGCAGCGACTTAGCGCCATGTAATCGCATTCATATTGAATTGACCAAACGCGTAAAAGATGGTGTTAGAGCAGCAGGGGGTATTCCTATTGAATTTCCGGCTCATCCTATTTTTGAAAATTGTCGACGCCCTACCGCAGCACTTGACCGTAACTTAGCTTACTTAGGTTTAGTGGAAATATTATTTGGCTACCCAATTGATGCCGTTGTGCTAACAACCGGTTGTGACAAAACAACCCCATCAAGCTTAATGGCAGCTTCAACAGTAGATATTCCAGCAATTGTTTTATCAGGTGGTCCAATGCTTGACGGTTGGCACGATGGGGAATTAGTGGGTTCGGGCACAGTTATTTGGCGTTCAAGAAAGCGTTTAGCTGCCGGTGAAATTGATGAAACTGAATTCCTCAATCTAGCGATGAACTCAGCCCCATCTGCAGGTCACTGTAATACTATGGGCACTGCATTAACCATGAACTCGGTCGCTGAAGCGTTAGGTATGTCTTTAACAGGTTGTGCTGCAATACCGGCGCCTTATAAAGAACGTGGCCAAATAGCCTATCGTACCGGTGTTCGAATTGTTGAAATGGCTTATGAAGATCTAACCCCTTCTAAAATACTAACTCGTGAAACCTTTCTTAATGCCATGAAAGTTATCTCAGCCTTAGGCGGTTCCACTAATGCACAACCACATCTTATGGCAATGGCTAGACATGCCGGTGTTGAAATAACCGCTGAAGATTGGAATGAATTAGCACGACCTATTCCTCTGCTTGCTAATGTTCAACCGGCGGGTAAATACCTAGGTGAACGTTTTCACAGAGCGGGTGGTGTTCCAGCCATCATGTGGGAATTATTAAATGCCAATAAACTTAATGGCAATGTATTAACCGTTACGGGTAAAACATTGGTTGAAAACTTACAAAACCTACCTAAAACCGACAGAGAAGTAATTAAGTCGTTTGATGAACCTATGTTGAAAGATGCAGGTTTTGCCGTGTTCTCTGGCAACTTCTTTGATTTCGCTATTATGAAAACCAGTGTTATTTCACCTGAGTTTACCATGCGTTTTCTTTCAGAAAAAGGTAACGAAGGCGTTTTTGATGCTCGGGCGATAATTTTTGAAGATTCAGAAGATTATCATCAACGTATTAACGATCCATCCTTAAATATTGATGCTCACTGTATTTTAGTAATTCGTGGCGCTGGCCCTATTGGTTGGCCAGGTTCGGCTGAAGTTGTAAACATGCAGCCACCTGATTACTTAATTAAGCAAGGTATTACTAGCTTACCAACTTTGGGTGATGGACGACAATCAGGCACATCAGACAGTCCTTCAATTTTACATGTTTCACCAGAGAGCTCTGTTGGCGGTGGCTTAGCCTATTTACAAACAGGCGATATGCTGCGGGTCAATATGAACAAGGGTACTTGTGATGTATTACTGCCTGAAGGTGAATTTGAAAGCCGCAAAACAGTAACACATATTGCACCACCAAAATCACAAACACCGTGGCAAGAAATATATCGTGATACCGTTGGCGATTTATCACAAGGCGCTGTTATTGAGCTAGCGACTAAGTATCAAGGGATCTCTAAAAAGCTCCCAAGACACAATCATTAGTCTTTTACTTGTATAGACTTACAAAAAAAGCTCATAAACACTTAGCTCTGCACTCAGAACTCTAAACAATTAGAAGATAAACATTATGCAATTAGATCAATATTTACCATCAGACCAATACGCCGGCACATTAATAGGTAGAGCTTGGGTACCCGCTAACGTAAGTGAAAGCACTATAAATGTTAGTGGTCCGTCGCCTATTTGGATAAACGACTCTAACGTTTACGATTTATCTTCATTAGCGCCAACGTGTTCAGATTTACTTAATAACGGTATTACCAAACAAGTATTATTAACGAGTAACTTCCCTATTATTGGTAGTGTAGAAACCTTACTGTCTAACTCGATAAACCACCCAAATGATCAAGCATATTTACACCTTTTATCTCCATTTGATCTACAAGCAATTAAAGCCTGTGGCGTTACTTTTGTTTGCTCAATGATTGAAAGAGTGATTGAAGAAAAGGCCGGTGGTGATCCGATAGTAGCCAAAAACATTCGTTCTAAAATAGATGAAACCATAGGTTCGAGTATTGAAAACCTAAAGCCTGGTTCACCTGAAGCGCTCGAGCTAAAAGAAGTATTAATCAAAGAAAACATGTGGTCTCAGTATTTAGAAGTAGGTATCGGCCCATATGCTGAAGTATTTACTAAATCTCAAACGCTCTCTTCTGTAGGTCTTGGTGCACAAGTAGGATTACATCCTATTTCAAGCTGGAATAATCCAGAGCCAGAAGTTGTACTTGCCGTAAATAAGACAGGAAATATTGTCGGTGCCACCTTAGGTAACGATGTAAATTTACGTGATGTTGAAGGCAGAAGCGCCCTGCTTTTAGGTAAAGCAAAAGACAATAATGCATCATGCTCTATCGGGCCATTCATTCGTTTGTTTGACGAAACATTTACCCTTGAAGATGTTAAGTCAACTCAAGTAACCCTGAAAGTTACAGGTGAAGATGGTTACGTACTTGAAGCTACTAACGACATGACGCAAATTAGTCGTGATGTAGAAGATCTTGTTGCTCAAACTTATTCAAAATCTCATCAATACCCAGATGGATTTGCTTTATTCACGGGTACTTTATTCACGCCAACTCAAGATCGTGACGAACCTAATATGGGCTTTACACACAAAATTAACGACTGTGTTGTTATATCTGCGAGCAAACTTGGATCTCTACAAAATCATGTGCATTTTTCTGACCAAATTCCTCCATGGGAATTTGGTATCAGTGCACTCATTAAAAACCTTGCTAAGCGACATCTCATATAACTGAATAAAACTAAGAGTAACTGAGTCCTCTTGAAGCAAATTTAACTGAAAAAATTTAACTGAACCTAATTTAGGAATATCCAATTTATGTACAAGCTAACACAAAAATCATATATCGCCGGCACTTGGGTTTCTCCAAAAGGAGAAGCTTTTCAAGCACAAAACCCAGCTACTCAAGAACTGCTTTCTGAGCATAATAATTGTCTTGAAAGCGAAGTTAATTCTGCAGTGGAAGCAGCGCAACAGGCTTATCCTGTGCTTAATCAACTTTCACCTGTAGATCACGCTAACTTTCTAATAGCGATAGCAGAAGAAATTGAAGCTTTAGGTGAACAACTACTTGACGTGTGTAACCAAGAAACAGGATTAGGCTTACCAAGATTAACAGGTGAACGTGGCCGAACTACAGGCCAAATAAAAGCTTTTGCAGAAATAGTAAAAAATGCTAGCTGGGTAAAAGCGAGTATTGATACAGCTGAACCTGATCGAGCTCCGTTACCTAAACCAGACTTACGTAAAATGCTTAAGCCTATAGGTCCCGTTGCTGTGTTTGGCGCATCTAACTTTCCTTTTGCTTTCGGCACATTAGGTGGCGATACCATATCAGCACTTGCTGCAGGTAACCCAGTTATTGTGAAAGGCCATCCTTCACACCCAGCAACCAACGAGCTCTTTGCTTATGCTATCGGTAAAGCGATTTCACGTTGCGAACTTCCAAAAGGCGTTTTCTCATTATTGCAAGGTAACGCCATCCCGTTATCAGTTCAATTAGTATGTCATCCATTAACTGAAGCTGTTGGTTTTACAGGATCTTTAACCGGTGGTCGAGCAATAATGGATGCCGCATCTAAACGCGCTAAACCTATTCCAGTGTTTGCAGAAATGGGCAGCGTAAATCCTATGTTCTTTACCAATAATGTACTGACTCAATCAGCAAAATCACTCGCTAAAGCGCTTGCTGGCTCTGTTTGTATGGGAACAGGACAATTTTGTACGTCTCCGGGTATTATTGTTATTCAAAAGAACGACACCTTTGTCAATACTTTAGCCGAAACCATGAGTGCTAATCCTAAAGGTATCATGCTAAATGCAGGTATTGGACAAGCATTTTTGAAAGGTGTTCAAGCGTTTATAGCAACAGGTGAAGTTGAATGGGTTAATAAGGATGAGGTTAGCTTAACGTCAACAACCGATAATGCCTTATTACCACCTAACGTTGTATTAAAAACCACTGCGAACGCTTTCCTGAAAAATCCACAATTACAAAGTGAAGTATTTGGCCCTGCTACCTTAGTAGTTGAATGTGATGATGATGCACAATTTAGACAAATAGCTCAAGATTTAGAAGGTAACTTAACCGCCAGTATTCATGCCGTTGATGAAGATAACGCCTTAGTGAAAGAGCTCATTTTTTTACTAGAACAAAACACAGGTCGAATTATTTTTAATGGTTTCCCAACAGGTGTTGAAGTCTGTGGTTCTCAGCATCATGGTGGTCCATACCCTGCTTCATCAAATGGTTCTACCACCAGTGTTGGTATCGATGCAATTCACAGATTTACGCGTGTGGTCTCTTACCAAAGCACGCCAGCATCGCTTTTACCTGCAGCGCTTCAGAATGCTAATCCGTACCACATTGTGCGTCGTGTTAATGGTAAATTTTCATCGCAATCAATCTAACGTAGAGCTTAAAAGTTAGTTTTAAAAGTGAAATAAGAAGTTAAGGAGAAGTATGTCTAACGTCGAATTAGTCCATCAAAGTCATTGTCGTATTGGCGAAGCTGTTATTTGGTCTGTTGCAGAACAAGCCATTTATTGGAGTGATATTTTAGGTAATAAAGTTTACCGTTATAAACCTTTGGTGAATGTAAAAGTTACAACTGATAGCTGGTCTGTAAA
This sequence comes from Colwellia sp. PAMC 21821, assembly GCF_002077175.1. Taxonomy (NCBI): domain Bacteria; kingdom Pseudomonadati; phylum Pseudomonadota; class Gammaproteobacteria; order Alteromonadales; family Colwelliaceae; genus Colwellia; species Colwellia sp. PAMC 21821. The sequence goes on along the minus strand of NZ_CP014943.1, from coordinate 4,168,928 downwards.
ACAAAACATCACCAGTATAGGTTTTACAGCTTGCAATAAATTAGTTGGCACTCTCTACGATGGCTTTTACGTGTTAGACATCATTAACGATTCACATACTAAAATAGCCGCGCCAAACATAGATTATACAGCCATTCGTTTTAACGACGGTGCTGTAGATACTCATGGTCAATATTGGTCAGGCACCATGCATACTGATGATCCAATGAATAATGCGCTTGGTGAATTATATCGCTTTGATGATACTGGAAAATCTAGCTTACAAGATGAAGACTACCACTGTACCAACGGCCCATGTTTTACCAGCGACGGACGGTTCATGTACCACACAGATACACTCATTCGTCAAAAAGTATATCGCTGTGAACTGGATAAGAATGGCAATCTAATCAGTCGTTCAACATTCATCCATTTCGATAAAGAAGGTACTTCCCCTGATGGGATGTGTTTAGACAAAGACGAAAACCTTTGGGTAGCACTTTGGGGCGGTTGGGGAGTTAACCAATATGCACCAGACGGTACTTTACTTCAACACATCAAACTACCCGTTGCACAAGTGACTAAATGTATATTTGGCGGCGAAAACCTAGATACGTTGTACATTACCACCGCATCTGAATACCTTGGTGATGAAGATAAAGTAAAACAACCTTTAGCTGGCTGTTTGTTTTCATATAAAACCAATACCCAAGGTAAAGCTGAAAATCTATGCAAGTCCCCATTACTGAACTCATACCACAACAAAGGAGATAAATAATGACGTTCAAATCACCCTTATTAAGTCGGCTAAACACGCCAATAAAAGCATTGTGTTTAACATTAACCGTTACTTTTATTTCTGCGTGCTCATCAGTAAATACCTCTGAAAACTCAGCAGAAAATAAAAGCTCAACCGTTAGCAACAAAAATATTCAATCAGGCATAGTCAGCTTCGATAACACCCATAAAACACCTTACGAAGCCAGTGTGTTTCATACCTATTTTTACGGGGAAACTATAGGTACTAAAGACACTATTGTTGGCTTAGCTGTTATAGAAGCAAATAACGAAATTCATCCACCTCATCAACATGCTGAAGAGGAATATTTATACATAGTAGAAGGCTCAGGAGAATGGATTTTAAACGGCGTTAAAACTCCGGCTAAAAAAGGCGATGTATTATACGTAGCCCCTTGGGATGTGCACGGCATATTCAATACGGGAGATGTACCTATGAAATTCTTTATTACCCGTACAAGCAGCAAAGGGATAGAAATACCTAAAGCTAACCCAAATAAATAATAGTGATTAAATATAACGTCTAGCAATACAAACTTAGTCAACACCACATTACAATAATTATAGGAAAGGATGACATGAGCAATTCGTCAAAATTAAGCATAAAAGAAAAATTAGCTTACGGACTTGGAGATACTGGTAGTAACATTGTTTTTCAAGTAGTTATCATTTACATGATGTTTTTTTACACCGATGTTTTTGGTATATCTGCTGCTGCCGCTGGTACATTGATGTTGGTAGTTCGACTATTCGACGCAATTACCGATCCATTAATGGGCGCGTTGGCTGACAGAACCAATTCTCGTTGGGGCCGTTACCGCCCTTACCTTTTATGGATAGCTATTCCTTATGGAGTACTGGCGGTGCTAGCGTTCACCACACCCGATACAAGTGAGGCAAATAAATTAATTTACGCGTATGTTACTTACGCATTAATGATGACGGCTTACACCGCGATTAACATTCCCTATTCGGCACTTGGAGGGATGTTAACGCGAGACACACAAGAGCGAGCATCCGTTCAAGCTTGGCGGTTTGCCATGGCTAAAGTGGGTGGGGTTATGGTTGCGGCTTTAACATTTCCATTAGTTACTTATTTTGGTGAAGGCAATAAACAACTTGGGTTTTCGCAAGCCATGGTTGTACTTTCAGTTATTGCCATTTTATGTTTTGTAGCATGTTTTGCCTTTACTAAAGAACGTGTAGTAGAAGTTGCCAAAAAAGTATCTATTAAGAGTGATATATTAGCCGTTTTACGTAATGACCAATGGTGGGTCATGGCTGCGGTGACATTCTTCTTATTAATAACAGTGGCCATGCGTGGTGGTGTTACGCCGTATTATGTTACTTATTATCTTGGCCAAGAATCGCTCGTATCAAGCTTTGTAACAACTAGTATGGTTGGTGGTATATGTGGTGCCTTATTTACCGGTTGGGCAATCAAAACTATCTGTAAAGTTAAGCTTATGAAATTTGCATGTTTAGGTGTTGCAGCAGCAAATTTCATTCTATTCAATGTGCCGGCGGATATGGTATACGTTGCGTTTATCATTAATTTTATGACTCAATTTTTTCATATGATTTTTATCCCTATATTGTTTTCTACCATTCCTGACACTGCCGATTACGGTAAAGAAAAAAATGGCAATGGACCGATGGCAATGGGTATATCTGGACATTTATTAAGCTTAAAGTTTGGTATTGCTATTGGCGGTGCGTTAACAGGTTGGCTATTAAGCGCTTATGGCTACCAAGCAAATGTTATACAAACTGAGACTGCAAATAATGGTATCGTGACTATTTTTTCATTAAGTCCTGCAATAGGCGCTTTAATTGCTTTTGGCTTATTACATTTTTACAAATTAAATCAAGCATGGTATTTAAAAAAAGAAGGTAATATTGATGAGTAAAATAATCATGTGGATTGAAGATCGATTTATGGATACGCAATCCCATAATAAGTTGATGGAGTCTGCTGGCAATAACGACGTGTTAATAACCACTGATATAGAAAAAATACACAAACACGTTAATGAAATAGAGATTGTGCTTGGTGATTTCCCCCGTGAATGTCTGTCGATGTTACCTAATTTAAAATGGTTTCAGCAATTTGGTACTGGGGTTGAGTGGTTATTTAACCATCCAGAATTAAAACAACAACCTTTTATCCTTACTAACTGTTCCGATGGCCATCATGATGTCGTGGCAGATCACTTAATGGCAATGTTACTTAGCATAGTGAGAAACATACCTAGTTATGTAAAAAGTCAAAGTCAAAGTACATGGCAACACACCTCACTTACAGATTGTAGTTCTCTATTCCAGCTAAGAGGAAAAACAGTATTAGTGATTGGTTTAGGCTCTGTGGGGTTAGCAATAATTAAGCGCATAAAACCCTTTGGAGTTAATATTATAGGTGTACGTAAAAACAAAAATGAAGCCGTCGAAGGTGTTAGCAAAATTTATGGTGTTGACGAATTACATTTAGCGGCACAACAGGCTGAAATTACTGTTTCTACCTTACCTCGTACAGAGCAAACCACTCATATATTTGGACGTGACTTTTTTCACTCAATGAAAAAACCAAGCTTCTTTTTTAATATAGGTAGAGGCAATTCTGTTGATGAAACATCATTAGTTGAAGCACTTAATTCAGGTATATTAAATGGCGCGGCTATTGATGTTACCGCTGAAGAACCTTTAAATAGTACTTCATTATTATGGAGCGCTAAAAATTTATTAATAACGCCACATATCGGTGGTACGTATGATGAGGTTATACATACTTGGCGAAATGTCGCATTAGACAACTTACAGCTATATATGTCTGGCGATACACTTAGGAACTTAGTTAATAAAAATCAAGGCTATTAAACATTGTATTTTATAACTTGAGTAGAAAGTAATTAGCCTACTCAAGTTATCAATCCTAATAAGCATCCACGGCACTAACCTATAACCTATAACCATGTAAAAATAATTATCAGTCTGGCCATTATTTAAAAAATCTACATATCAAAAAGATATAATTAAAAACTTCCAGATAACGTTAATTCAAATACAGGATTTTTCTGATGATAATTAATTTCGTTTCCGTTTCTTGCACCACGTCTATGTTTTATAAAAAATGAACGATTAATTATTTCCTTATCAGTGCTAGCTTTAGAGACCATAAAACTTGTTTTTATGCCTTCGATAAACCCAGACTCTAGATATAAAGACAGTTTTCCTTTTCTATCTTTTCTTTCTATTTCATTAACTTCAAATTTATCAACGTAAGATTCATTCACATAGTCAACACCCCAAGCTAAATTTAATGAGGTAATATCTTGACGGAAATTAGCTGAATATTTAACGGGGATAATCCCATTAAGTGAACGATATTCGTTAATTATTTCATCATAAAAACTCGTGTCTTTATATTGGTAGTTTAATATCAAATTACTATTTGTTAAGAGTAAATCTAAAGGGAGCGTTAAATCGGCATCAAAGCCAAAAAACTCTGCATCGCCAGCATTTCCTAATGTTTGATCTCCTGAAGGTAATATTATTTTTTCTAGAACATCTTTTTTCCATTCATAAAAAAGTTCAACTTTTAAGGCACCTGCGTCACTAAATCGCCAATCATAGCTAAGAGAGGTTTTATTGGTTTGTGTTGGGACTAAATTTGAATTACCTACAGTTACCCTATCATCAACTGCTTCAGCACTTGATGAAAAATCATTAAAGTCTAGTTGATCGACCTTTTTTTCAATTTCAAAAGAAATTATATTATTACTATCTATTTGATAGTTCGCCACTACTCTAGACTTAATAAAATTAAAGTTTTTCTCTCGTGGGTTATCTCCATCCACATTGATCTTAGAAAATTCTGCGGTAATATTGCTATCTACACTCAATTCTTTGTTTACTTGGTAGGTACTATTAACAAAGATTTCGGCCCTTATTTCAGAAACAACAACGTCAGAATTACTTAATTGTTCTTCAATACCGTTGCTAAATGAATTGACTTTGGTATCAAGACGATTACTCGCTATTTCAAAACCTATTTCAGGCTTGAGTTTAGTATCTAAAACTTTACCCAATGTGCTTCGTATAATCAATTCAGTATTTGTACTGTCATCTTGATAAGCGTCGGAGTAAAGGTTTGTATTTTTTCCTTTTAATAAAGCGTAGCTATTTTCTTGGTTTGAATATTTCTCTTTGTCGACTACGCCTAGTGTTAATAAACGCCATTTCCAGTTATTTATTGGCTGAGTCCAATCAAGTGATAATTCGACAAGTTGTTTTTTCTCTCTTTCGGTGAGTAGCCATGTTGTGTCAGTATCATTAATGTTATTTATTGTACGATGTTTGTTTTCATCTTCTATTTCTTTTTCAAATCGGCTATTTAATACGAATAAACCCTCGTCGGTTTTTAGTGATGATTCATTGGTTAATCTTGCCCAATCTTTTGAGAACTTTATTTTTTCGCTAGTTTCTGATGTTAATACTTGTGCAGACGAAAAATTTTGCAGGAATGACGTTTTGTCTTCCGGATAGTTACCTAAGGTCATTTCTGATGATGTTTGCCAATCGCCCAATTGTGTTGCGTAGCTTGCTGTAAGGTCAGGACGTATTCTGTTTTCTGGCGTTCGCCTTATTATTACTTTCCATGTGCCACTACTAGTACCTTGCTCGCGTATGATATTAGCCACTAAACTTTGCCCTGAGGTCTCACTCCCTTTGTCATTACCTCCACGTAATAGCTCTATAAACTTTACTTGGCCTGCAGGAATTCGTTTTAACACAGACTCTAACCCACCAGATTTTGTTGTAGGTCTAACATTATCGACTAAAACATTACCTGCATTACCACTAAAGCCTCTCGCATTGCCTCCTCCTTCTAAGTTAAAACCAGGAATACGCTGGATCATTTCAAAAGCATTTTGGGCATTATATTGTTCAAAGTATTCTCTTGGATAGGTTGAGGAACTAGCGTTTGCATCTTCTTTTTCTGCCGCATGTGTTATGCCTATTAAATTTAATATAAAAAAAAGTGAAGCTAATGCTTTTAAAAAAAATATACGATTATTTGTTATCAACAATTTTTTATAATAATGACTTAAGGGACTCAAAAATTTCTCCATAAAATTAGAATACAACGCATGCGTACATAACAATATATATGGATACAAACTAATGGTCAAATTGAATATAAGATAAGTTTTTATTACTGAATATGATTAAGATACTTCTGTATATTTTAAAAAACATTTGGACAACTTGAGGTATTTTTCGGTGGTAATTCACACCTGTTTTATAAGGCTTAATGTTACAATTATTTACAATAATATTAGAAGGTTAAGTTAGAAAGTACACTCAAAACTGAGCTTTTAACAACAAACGCAAGATCACATTAAAAAATACTGATTTTCAACAGAGGAAAAAATTATATTTTGACCCACTTATTAAAGCTTTTATTGCGTACAAAACTATTTGGAAGTAAACTTCTCAATGCGACAAATTAGTCGCATACATAATGTTTTAATCTCAGGGCGGGGCGAGATTCCCCACCGGCGGTAACTTAAAATAAGTCAGTCCCGATTTATTTTAAGGTAGCCCGCGAGCGCTCTTATTGGTATTTTTTAGCAACAAGAGGTCAGCAGATCTGGTGTAACTCCAGAGCCGACGGTTATAGTCCGGATGAGAGAGTTTAAAACAAGCAGCTCCTTTAATGCTCAGTTTATGCGGTTGCCCGTATCATAACTGACGACTAAAGAAACCGTTTTGTTTACAGAAAATAATTGTTTTTTTCTGTATCTCTTTGCGCCCTGATTCTGGTAACTCAATTTTATTATTGGGAACTAAAGAGGAAATTACCATGAGTCAGTCACTACTTAGTCAATTTGGAACAGCCTTTCAAAGGGTCGAATCTGCAATACATGCACTTCAGTCTGGTAAAGGTTTGTTGTTAGTAGACGATGAAAATCGCGAAAACGAAGGCGATCTTATTTTTTCAACCCAACACCTCACTCAACAACAAATGGCGATGATGATCCGAGAGTGTAGCGGTATTGTTTGTTTAGTTTTAGAGGAAAATGATGTTAAACGGCTAAACTTGCCGCAAATGGTATCAGTTAATACTAGCCGCAATAATACAGCTTATACGATTTCAATTGAAGCCAAGCAAGGTGTTACAACAGGCGTATCAGCAGCCGATAGAGTTCGTACGGTACAAGTTGCCGCCGACCCAGATAGTGTAGCTGATGATATTAATACACCAGGTCATATATTCCCCTTACTTGCCGACTCAGGAGGAGTTCTTGCTAGAAGAGGTCATACCGAAGGAACCATCGATTTGATCAAACTTGCCGGATTAAATTCGAAGGGAATTTTATGTGAACTGACTAATGAAGATGGAACTATGGCAAGGTTACCTGAAATATGCCAATTTGCTATAAAACATGAAATGATAGTTCTGAGCATTGACGATATAGTTAAATACCGTTCTTTAAAGCTGAACATTGCCTGTTAGTCATTAATTAGCCACTTGAAACAGTGGCTTTTTATTTTGCTCTATAAAGATAGATATGGCATTAGTTAGCGTTAAGAGGTGGAATACCAGCGACTATAATGAGCTAAGTTTGGAGATTAATCGCCTGCCAATGTATTCGTTGAAGTATGTAAAGCTTTTAAAATAGTTGTGCGTCGAAATCATCAGGGGCTTTACTTACCTGCTAAGACAATTCTATTTTTTATTCGGCTACCAAATCTACAATTCTATTCTTGTATGAATTCCTAAAAAGCTCCCTACAAAGCCACCTGCAACTGAGGTACTTAATATTTTTCCGTCGAGGTTTTGTGCTAAAGTTATTTTTTCAGCATCGCCTAGTTGATAAGAGAAACTTATATCAGCCTTGTCTCCGTTAATAGTTAAAGTTAATAACTGCCCTGCTTTGTCTTCTTCACTGGCATTAGTATTAACACTCGTATTAATGATCACACTGTTAGTTTTAATTGCGCTACCATTTTTAACTTGTTCAATAAATAATTCATAACCTTGATTTACTTTTTTTACCGCAAAATAATAATGATATTTTTCATTTTGAAAAGCTACAATACCCGCAGAAATTCGCTCTGATTCTGGTAACACTAAAGCCGTAGAAGCCTGATAAGTCATGTGTTGCTGGCGACGAGCAATAAACCTGGGTTGCTGTAATGACGAAAGTGTCATCGAGGCAGGCTGAAGGTGAATTTTCCCTGACGCTACTGCATACCAGTTATTATTTACGCTACGCAATTCACTCCAATGAGGGCTTAATTTATGTGTTTCAGAATGAGAAGAATCAAAATCATCACGCCAAGTAAAGTTGCCCGTTAAGGCTTCAGTTTGTAATTGAGGTGTTTGATTATCAAGAACAATATCAGGTTTGTTTAATTGCGTCGGTATTTCGATACCTTGCTCAAGAATCATTGGCCAGTTATCTTGCCAAGTTACCGGTAATAAAAACGTTTCACGGCCCGTATTATAATAGGTTTTATCGTACGCTCGGGTTGCTAAAAATACTGCCCACCATTGCCCTGTTGTCGTTTGTATTAAGTCAGCATGGCCTGCTGTGGTGATGGGATTGTCACGGTTAATGTCTAAATCACGTTGAGTTAAAATGGGGTTATGAGCATAAGATTCAAAAGTTTGACTTAAACTTTTTGTTCTAAAAATCACCTCTGAATGATCGTAAGCGGTGCCGCCTTCTGCACACATTAAATAATACCAACCATTAATTTTATAAACATGAGGTGCTTCAATCCATATAGGTTGTTTGCTTAAATCAGCTCCGCCATTGACGATAACGCGACCTGAATTTTTAACAACTTGTTTAGCTTCTAGGTCATATTCCCATTGCCAAATGGCGCGATGTCCTTCATATAAAGGCGCTCCAATAGGTTCACCATTATGGGTAATATAAACCTTGCCGTTATCATCAAAAAATATGTCGGGATCAATACCGGCAATTTCAGGCAACCAATAGGGTTCAGACCACTCACCTGCGGGGTCTTCTGCGGTAACAAAAAAATTACCGCCTGAGTCTACCGCGGTAGTGATCAAATAAAACAAACCATCATGATAACGAATTGTTGGTGCGTAAATTCCTCTAGAGACTGTTAATCCACTATGATCAATCTGAGTTTTTTTTGTTAATGCATGGCCAATAAGCGCCCAATTAACTAGGTCTTTACTGTGTAGAAGTGGCACCCCAGGGGTGTATGAAAAAGAAGACACCGCCATATAATAATCATCACCTTTTCGGGTAATACTGGGATCAGGATAAAATCCTGCCACAATGGGGTTTTGAAATTGACCTTCAAGTAATTTATCAGCAAAAAACGCATCATTACCTTGATATTCAAACCAGTCAAATGCGACGGTTTTATCTACCAAAACTTCTTCTTTATCATTATATATTTGACGTTTAGAACTTTCTATAGTGCTTTCATCAGAGCAAGAGGCTAAATTAACTAATAAAGTAGCACTGAATAATAAAGATATTAGGTACTTTTTTTTCATATAAAGACTCGTTATTTAAAGTAAGGTTAGATAATAAGATAAAAATTTATAACTGTTTTTTCATTTGCATTAACAATCGTTTCTACAAAGGTGTTGTAACTCCATAACTTTCCACCCCAAAAGTATTTTTTCATTTCAGAATACATCTTGAAAAACTCACAAGCTGTAAAATTTTTATTACTTAATACCACATTGGTTTTATGAATTGTTACCGTTTAACGACTAAATTTAGGGCTAAAAAAGGGCTAAAAAAGGGCTAAAAAAGGGCTAAAAAAAGAGCTAAAAGATAAATCTGTTAACTCTTTTTATTTTTAGTATTTAACTGTAATTAAACATTAAAGTAGATATAAACCCTTAATGAATAATCATAGTAAAAATATATTATTGCACCAATTTTACGGAAATATCATCAACATAGAAATCAACTGTTATTTCACTGCCTTCAACATAAAGGTTAGCTGAGTTTGCTACCGTTGTTATCGTATGCGTGTAAGTACCTGTTAATTCGACCCAATCACCTGCAGCTACTGTTACAGGAGTGGTCATTTCAAGGTATTCAGTGGTACCGTCACCTTCACCGTGGTTTATTTCTAGTGTTAGCTTCATGCTAGGTGTAACTGTACTAGCATCATCAGATAACTTAACCCATGCAGAAACGTTATAACTTTCACTCGCTGTAAATAAGCCTACAACACTTTTTGATATACCTTGCCAATTAGCCGTACGTCCTACAACTAAAGCGCTATTATTACCAGCGTGTGCTTCGGTGGTTTCTAAGGTTACTGTTGCATCTCCTCGGGGTCCCCATGAACCAATGCCATCTTCAAAATCACCATCAGCTATAAGTTCAGCAGGAACCACAGGCTCTTCAACTGCAGGCGAAGACGGTGTTATAGAAATATCATCAACATAAAAATCAACTGTTATTTCATTTCCTTCAACATAAAGGTTAGCAGAGTTTGCTACAGTGGTTATGGTATGAGCGTAAGTACCTGTTAGTTCAACCCAATCACCTGCACTTACTGTTACAGGAGTAGTCATTTCAAGGTATTCAGTGGTACCGTCACCTGCGCCGTGGTTTATTTCTAGCGTTAATTTCATGTCAGGTGTAACTGTACTAGCATCATCAGATAACTTAACCCATGCAGAAACGTTATAACTTTCACCCGCTGTGAATAAGCCTACAACACTTTTTGATATACCTTGCCAATTAGCCGTACGTCCTAAAACTAAAGCGCTATTATTACCAGAGTGTGCTTCGGTGGTATCTAACGTCACTGTAGCGTCTCCTCGCGGTCCCCATGAATCAAGATCAGTTTCAAAGTCTGTATTAAAGAATGGAGGTGTTTCTGGAGCAGGAGTAAAATCAGCTTCTTCTAATGCATTAGCAAAACCTTGTAATGCTGGCTTAGGCGTAAAATCATCATTAAACAATAATGGCCATTCTACTGTAGGTGCAGGAAAGTTTTGTAACCAACTATCTCCATCTACAATTCCCCAAACAGTAATACCGCCACGTTGATCTTCAGGAACAATGTCTAAGTATGCTTCAACAATGTCATGATAATAATCTTTCTGCTCTTCTGCTCTTGCTGCTGTTAGAGTAGTGAAATCAGTATTATTATCATTGTTCATCCGAACATCAAGTTCAGTGATTTTCAATTTGATTTTAGGGCGAATATCTACCACTTTCTGAAATTGAGCTTTGATTGTCGAAATATCAGGGCTATTAACTGAAATATGAGATTGGAAGCCTACGCCATCAATCGGTACACCATCAGCTTGCATAGCCTCAACCATATCAATAACAGCGCCTAATTTATCGCTATTCCAAATAAGGTTGTAATCGTTGTAGTATAAATCAGCATCTGGATCTGCAGCTCTTGCTGCTTTGAATGCTAACGGTATAAACTTTTCACCAATATTTTCATACCAAACAGATGCATCTGCGCTATCAGTAGTCGTTTTTGCACCTCGATATTCTCCATTTTCCATAAAAGCTTCATTAACAACATCCCAGCTAGTAACCGTATCGTTATCACCTGCTTCTTCAAAATGAGTTGCTACTTGTGTTGCATGCTCTTCCATCATGGTTATCCATTGAGCTTCATTACCTTCGAAGTCTTGCATCCAATCTGCTATTTGTGAATGCCAAACTAAAACATGACCATGTACCGTTAGTGAGTTGTCTTTAGCATATTGAACAAGTGCATCAGCATCATCGTAGAAAAATGTTCCTTGCTCTGGTTGCAAAGAGGTTTGTTTCATAATATTTTCAGCAGATAACTGACTAAAATATTGTTGAATAACAGTTTTAGAGTCAGGTGAGTTTAATATACTGTTAGAATTACCACCAGCCGGAACAGCTACACCAATGTTTAAACCAGGTGCTAATGCTTTTAGGCTAGTCGCCGTAACTACAGAAAATTCCTCTTGAACTTCAGGCGCTTCAGACTCTAGAATTACAGATACATTATCTGGAAATTCTACATCTTTAGAATGTTCCTCTATCCCACATGCTGTCAATAGTGACATAACTGTCGCTACACTTGCCGATCGAATTAATAATTTTTTCATTTTACTTTTCCCCTTAAGTTAAAAAGAAAATGAGTCGTTAAATACGAAAATCCATTTAGTTGACTTCATTTTAATGTACGTTTTTATTTTTATGATATTAATTGTTGTAACACTTTTTTAAATTGAAAATAATTACCAACCCCTTCAATTACCTTCCTATCGTATGTTTTACTAGCGTTGAGCAATAATGTAATCGGGTGTTTTTTTAAACATATATTCACCTCTTAATTAATTAAGGTTAGAACCCAAACCCTAATTGTATTAATGACCATTAGTATAGCCATGAACAAGTAAAATATTCAATAACTTTTAACGTGTTTTTTCATGGCAACATAAGTAACTGAAAAAAAAGTAAAATTTATATATTTTAGATCTTAATTACTACTTGGATTATTATATTCGTATAAATATTGACTTCTTTTCTAGGAAAAAATATAACGCCCCCTAACAATACGACAATAAAATGTTAGCGCTAACAGGAAAGTCAATATAAGATAATGGATTAATAAATTAAAAAATTGTATCGATACATTATCAATCTATAAGGTGATAAATTTTATGACAACGACTAGAAAACCTTTTTTATATTGTTTAATAATTTCATTATTTTTTACAAAATTTGCGCTCGCTGAACCAAAACTCGCTAAATTTGAACCTGCTAATGGCAGTGTCTTAGTCTTTATTGGTCAAGATAATGTAGCTGTTGGCGGAACAAAAAAATGGCATAACGGCTACGTCGACAATATAGGTGTCCCTGCAGGCATTACCCACTATATCTATTTTGCTGAAGGCATTAAAAATAACTTTGGCTTTGATTTAGATAAAGGTACTGTTGATGGATTAAACAAAGAGACAACCTGGGGAGCTGGCCCTATGTGTATGGAGTGTTATTTACAGTCAGAAAAATTAAAAGACCTTGTCATACATTTATCAATTTCGATGGAATTTGGCTCAGAAGATAAAATAGCCTCTGGAGAATTTGATCATTTAATTGTTGAACTGGCCGAATTTTTAGAGCGTTACCAAGATGTACCCTTTTTTATTAGAATTGGTTACGAGTTTGATGGAGCGTGGAATGACTACGACGCGCCAAATTTCAAACTAGCTTGGCGTCGAATTGTAGATGCTTTGAATGAAAAAAAACTTAATAATTTTGCAACCGTATTTGCTAGTTCTAGTCCATATCTCAAGATGAATAAGTGGTTAGAATATTGGCCTGGTGATGAATATGTAGATTGGATTGGTTATTCATATTGGGCAAATAGCATTGCACCTCAAGTATCACTGGAATTGGCGCGTAAAAAAAACAAACCTATTTTTATCGCTGAAACAACCCCTCGTGGATTTTGGTTAAATAAAACCAAAAATAGTTTAATTTGGTCTGATTGGTTCCAAATATTATTCGATCATATAGAAGCTAATAGTGATGTTATTAAAGCGGTATCTTATATAAATACTGATTGGGATGCTCAACCTATGTGGGATGGCTGGGGCGATTCTCGTATAGAAACGAACCCTGAGTTAAAGGAACGTTGGTTAGAGAAAATGGCTGAAAAACAATATATTCATCATACGAAAGGTACTTATGATTTGATAAGGTTTACGCCTAAAAAATAAAAAACACATGGCGTGCTAACACCGACTGCTGGGGAGCTTAACGTGAAATTGATATTCATTTATTCCCACTGTTCATACACTCTTGCTACTAGGATGAGAATTATTGGGTTTGTTGGACTCGAAGTTCCATATTTCATACTTCGAATAATCTGAGTTGTCATTTCATCCAATAACTACCTAAACCAAAAGCCAGATTGTAAAACTAAAACTCAAGAAAAGCTGACCTGTCGTATAGAACAGGTTTTTAGTTTATTTTACACTACTCACCATTCAGGATAATACGTTCAAAGGCCACAATGATGTGGCCTTTGAACTATGAGCTATGTGCAGCTGACAGTTATAGATTCAGGCTTTTCAGTAATGTATCTAATATTAGCTATACGTAGCGTAGCTTCTGCATCGGATGTTAATGAAAATGGTACTGCCACGCGTTCAAAATCGACACCTTTTTTAGCAAAACATAACAAATCAATGGATATTGTCGCCCATTCTTTACTCTCAACCGTTGGTAAATAGGAGGTCAATGGTATATCTCCGCAGTAACCTCCAGTTGCGTTACAGCTAAGTGCTATATTTACATCACCTAAAGGCGAGGCTATTGTGCGTACGTCAAACTGCAGGAAACCGTCTTGACCAAGGTATCTCATCAAGTCGTGGTCGTATGTTTTTGAGCTAATACCCAAGGTGGCTTTTGCAGTGCCTGACCAATGAAACTCTTGAGAGTTACCTTGAACAGTCTTATCAGCTTCCATTATTGATGCAACATCGGTTTCTGTACGAGATGAATTTAGGTATTGAATCGAATTTTTATCGTCCATCATTAACTGCCATGGCTCTGTTATTTTCCCTGCCAGTACGTCATATGGCGCTTCTAAGTCGAGTTTAATAATGTTGTCATTTACTGTATCGAGTACAGCTAATTCAACGGTGTCGATATAGCGTAAACCATAACCGTAGGCAAACAATGGGTCATAATCTTGATCTCCGACATTTAAAATATTTTGTGACGCCTTTTTAGGCCAACTAAAGCTAAGTGTTCCTGTAAAATCATGTTGAATAACACCAGCTTTATCACTAAATAATACATCAGCAACTGCCTTGCCTTCAGAACCAGGAAGCCACGCAGCCACAAAAGCATCAGCGGCGTTTATCTCGCGATTTACCCAAAGAGGTCGTCCGCTTAAAAATACGGCGACAACAGGAATACCATCGGCTTTTAGTTTTTCTAATAATTTGGCGTCTTTGTCAGAATACGGAGAATAGGCTAGCGTTTTCACATCACCAAACCATTCTGCGTAAGGTTTTTCACCAAAGACAACAATTGCTGCGTCGGGCTTCGACTTGTATTCACCATTAACAGAATATTCTAGACTACCATCTGCTGCTTCTACGGTAGTTCTTATGCCATCTAAAATCGTTGATGCGCCAACAAAATCGTCTTTAATAACTTCAGTACCTTGCCAGCTTATTGTCCAGCCTCCCGCTTGTTTAGCCATATTGTCGGCACCGTCTCCAGTAACTAAAATATGTTGGTTCGGATTTAATGGTAGTGTGCTCTTATTGTTTTTAAGTAACACCAGAGATTCT
This sequence comes from Colwellia sp. PAMC 21821, assembly GCF_002077175.1. NCBI lineage: Bacteria > Pseudomonadati > Pseudomonadota > Gammaproteobacteria > Alteromonadales > Colwelliaceae > Colwellia > Colwellia sp. PAMC 21821. Next base: position 4,153,822 of record NZ_CP014943.1, on the reverse strand, counting down.
CTTACCGCTTGACGAGCAATTTCTCGATGAGATTCAGCCCCCATCAGTTCACTTTGTCCTGCATATGTACGTGAACTAGGACGTCCTTTTTCAAATAAACCTGAGCGAATTTTCACACGTAAAATTCGGCTAACGGCATCATCGATGCGAGACAGTGGAATAGCGCCAGAGTTTACGTCAGCAATAGTATTATCAATAAAGGCTTTATAGTCTTCTACTACCATAAATAGATCAATACCGGCATTAACCGCTTGCGCACAACTGTCAGCAGTACAACCTTTTACGTTGGCATGAGCATTCCAGTCGCCAACGACAAAACCATCAAACCCTAGTTTTCCTTTTAGTACCTCAGTGATAAGATATTTGTGACCGTGTAGTTTTTCACCGTGCCAGCCATTGTGACTGACCATAATGGACTGAATACCAGCTTCTAACGATGGAAAGTAAGCTGCCGCTTGTAATCGGATGAGATCTTTTTCGCTTAGTATATTGTCGCCTTGATCGATGCCATTGTTGGTGCCGCCATCTCCAACCCAGTGTTTAGCCGTAGCATATACATGGTGCTCATCTAGAAAAGAGTCTTCACCCGGTATACCTTGAACGCCTTCGGTCATTGCTTTTGCATACTTTGCAACAATGCTTGGATCTTCTGAATAACCTTCATAGGCTCTGCCCCAGCGGTCGTCACGAACAACGGCTAGTGTAGGAGCAAATGTCCAATCAATACCGGTGACCAATACTTCTAAAGCGGTAACCTTACCTATTTTATTGAGCAACGCAGGATTGTTCGCAGCACCAAGACCAATGTTGTGTGGAAATATTGTGGCGCTTCCGAACTTATTATTACCATGAACGGCATCGATGCCATAAGTCATAGGAATTTCTAAACCGCCGTCAGAAGTATCCATAGAGGCGTCATAAAGAACATCCATATAATTTACCCATTCTTGAACAGTCGCATGACGCTTACCATGTAAAAAAGTTCCGCCACCGTTTAAAACTGAACCAAGATGGTATTTTTTAACTTCTTCAGGGGTCACCCAGGTAATTTCAGCTTGGGTCATTTGCCCCACTTTTTGGGCTAATGTCATTTGTGCAAGCAGATCTTTAACACGCTGATCTACTTCTAAGTTTTTGGTAGCGGGTTGAGTTAAGGTTGGCCATAGGGTGATATCATGGGCAGCGTGGGTAGAGTCTTTCGGTCTTAGGTCAACGTCTTTGTTCGAACAACCAGATAAAACAACGATGAATAGAGCTGCGCCGTAATATGAAATTGGATTTCGGGTCAGGCAAGTGTTTTTTTTCATTATCTAGTTTCCTTTGTAAATCGTATAACTCTTATAATATGAAAATAAATAGCCGAGTTTAAATGCTGCTTTTTATGCACATATTTATAAAGTATTTTTGTAACACTACTTATATTACAACCCGCTATATTGTACTTACCATCATCGCAGAGGTAAGAATATAAACAGATATTAATCGTTTTTTTGTCATGATAAAAATCACACCATTGTTATTATGAATATAATGATAACTTACCAATAGTATTGAATTAAAACGACTAAATACGCGATTACCATAAAGTTTGAACGTTCAACTTTTTGCATTTAAATAAAGTAATACCACAACAAAGAATTAACTTAGCTAGTAAAATAAGCGTCTTTAATACATAAAACCTTTTCTGTATTGTTGGTTAGCGAAGCTAAATCATCTTCGATAAAAACTCATCATGTGATGGCATAATGCTTAAGCATTTTTGTGTCACGGTGTGAATTTCAGCCATACGCCTTTCCATCTCTTTTTCTTCTAAAAAATTGGCGATAGGATGATAACGTTGCGGGTGAATACCTTGACCATTAAATACTGCAAACCAACTGCTGTGATTAAATAACACTTTGTCTTCGCTATATAAACGCGCGTTTTCCTTGTAAATAGCTATGCGCTTCTCTAACGACACTGGAATATCCATTTCGCGTACGTAGTCCCAAAAAGGGCTATCGTCCCGTGTAGTTGCTTTATAATGCAGAATTAAGAAATCTCTAATTTGCATATACTCAGCCTTGGTTCGCTCATTATAGTAATCAATATCCGGTTGATTAAATGACATATCTGGGAAGTTAGTCATTAATCTTGCAATAGCGGTTTGTATTAAGTGGATCGATGTCGATTCAAGCGGCTCTAAAAAACCAGAAGAAAGACCTATCGAAACCACATTTTTGTTCCACGTCTGCTTTCTAATACCTGTTTTAAACTTCAACTGACGAGGATCTGATATTGGGGCGGTATCAAGGTCTTTGTTTAAGCTTTCGATTGCATCCTCATCACTTAAAAATTGGCTTGAGTAAACATAGCCATTACCCGTTCTCGACTGTAGAGGAATCCGCCACTGCCAACCTGCCGCTTTAGCCGTCGCTCGAGTATATGGAGGAAGCTCGGCCATACGCTCGCTAAGGCGTGTAACAGCACTGTCACAAGGCAAGTAAAGTGACCAGTCATCATATCCAGTTTTTAACGTTTCTTCGATCAATAAGCCCTTAAAGCCAGAACAATCAATAAACAAGTCACCCTTAATACATTCGCCATCTTCCAATGTAACCGATTCAATATGACCAGTATTTGCAGCTTGAGTAACGTTAACAATTTTTCCCTCGATTCTAGTCACCCCGTTCTTTTCGGAATAATCTCGTAAAAAGGCAGCATATAATGCCGCGTCAAATTGAAATGCATACGAAAGCGCGCTTAATGGACTACCCTGCAACTCAGGACGTGCAGGCATGTATTTTCCCGCCTTGGCTGCTTGAATCTGTAGGTTAAATTCGTCGATTGGCTTGGCAGTACCTGCTTGCTGTTGGCGTAACCACATATGATGAAAATGAATACCTTCCATATCCATTCCATAAGGGCCAAATGAATGAAAATAAGACTCACCACGTTTATGCCAGTCAACAAACTCGATCCCGTATTTAAAGGTCGCATTTGTTTTTTTAATAAAACTATTTTCATCTATGCCTAATAGTCGATTAAAATACTGAATATGCGGGACGGTGGCTTCCCCAACGCCTACTGTGCCTATCGATTCAGATTCGATTACGCGTATATTAATTTTTTTGCTACCGAGTAGTTTCGACATCGCTGCTGCTGACATCCACCCTGCAGTTCCACCACCGACAATGACGACATTTTTAACGTCCATACTTTGCATAAAATTACCTATTTAATTAACGTCTAAACGACCTGCTTAATTACCTGCTTAACCTTAGAATTTAAACCGAAGAGCCAGCATAGTTTTTTATAAACTCGGCATGGGTTGGCATTTGCAAGCTTGTTTGTTGCATTGCACGTTGCATACTTTGTAAGCTCTGTTCAATGTTTTGAATAGGCACTCCAAGCAACATTGGGTCAGCTGTTTCAGGATAAATGTTTTGACCCAACATCACAGCTACCCAGCTAGAAGTTGAGAATAACTCATGATCATCTCTAAATACTCGTCCAGCGCACTGAAATAACTCCATTTTGTGTTGCAAAGAGTCAGGTATCGACATGTTTTTACAATAGCGCCAAAACTCACTGTCTGTGCGTTGTGTAGCTTTGTAATGCAATATAATAAAATCTCTAACTTGATGAAATTCACGAGTCATTAAACGATTGTATTCTTCTACTACTTTAGGAGCCGGCGTTAAAGACGGATATAACGAAATAAAGCGGCTGATCCCTTGTTGTATTAAGAAAATAGAAGTCGATTCTAAAGGTTCTAGAAAACCGCTCGCAAGACCAATTGCCAAACAGTTTTTATGCCAGAATTTATCGCGGCACCCCGTGGTAAATCTTAGGGTACGTGGATCAGAAAGTGCTGGAGCATCAAGTCCCTGCATAAGTATATCTGTAGCTTGCTGATCATTCATAAAATCAGTGCTATAAATATGACCATTTCCAGTTCTATGCTGAGTCGGAATACGCCATTGCCAACCAGCGGTTTTGGCCATCGACTTAGTGTAAGGTAGTAATTCACCACGGCGTTCGCTTGGCACTGCTTGAGCACTGTTGCATGGCAGCCACTTTGACCAATCGTGAAATGGTACGCCCAGTGTTTCACCTAACAGCTTAGACTTAAAACCCGTGCAATCAAAAAAGAAATCACCCTCAACACGCTCATTGTTTTGCATGACAAGTGCAGAAATATTTTCAGTTTGCTCATTAAGCAAAACTAGATCGATACGCCCTTCGATTCGTATTACGCCGCGCTTTTGGGCGTAGTTTCTTAGAAACAAAGCGTATGCAGTGGCATCAAAATGGTAGGCATAACCAATTTGCGATAAAAGTGACCGTGGATTATCGTTAGGTAGCGCAAACTTCATACTTTTAGCCGCTACCGCACACATGCTATATTCTTCCAAACTATTGGTGTTTCCCGCTTGCCTGGTATGCAGCCAATATTGATGAAAATCAATACCGTTCATGTCTGCGCCGTGGTTACCAAATGGATGAAAGTATTTATCTCCAAGTTTACCCCAATCACTAAACTCTATGCCCAGCTTAAAAGTAGCGTTTGTCGCCTTTAAAAATTCAGCTTCATCAATGCCCAACATGCGATTGAAACTTATAATATCGGGAATGGTCGCTTCACCTACACCAACCGTGCCTATTTCTTCAGATTCTACTAGTACAATTTGTACGTCATCAGGCCTTAGCATGCTTGAAAGCGCCGCCGCAGACATCCAACCTGCAGTTCCTCCGCCAGCTATAACAATTTTGCGGATACGATTGGTAGATGACTGATTCATGGTTGCCTCTTTAAATAATTCAAAAACTTTTGTGTATATAGTGAACATGGTGGCATTTTGGGCACAACGGCTGCTATTGCATTTTTTGTATGCAATAAATGCTGTTTAACATTTGAATTGTCGATGTTGTCGCATAGACTATCGAGGCGTCTTGGAAATCGCCTCATACCAAAGTGAAGTATTATCCAATCTTCGGTATTGAAAGGCTCATAATCGTAGGCAACCATTAATCCACGGTGCAAATATTGTGCTAATTTTCTATCAAGTAATGCTTGTGTATCACTATCAACATCAGTAGCAAGAAGCTGATTTTTCGTGGAATGCTCATGTTGCAAAAAATGCCTTGTATCGGTCAATGCCAAGTTAAATAGTCTGGCGTGTTGAACGTCCAAACTAAAGCGCCGATTGTACTCTTTTTGTTCCATGCGCATATTATTCGAGATAGGAATTAGCGCTAGGAGGCGGTCTACATCAAGCTTAAGCAATCTAAAAGGTGCATTTGAAAATGGTTCAAGAACAGCTGCACTCAGGCTGATTGCAACACAATTACCTACCCAAGCTTGCTCTTGTTCACCAATGTCAGCGCTAATTGATGTGATTGTGTTGGCAGAACTTCTATTTTCTGCAGAGGTATCTTTAGCGCTATTCTCAGTACTGTTATCAGCGCTATTTACAGCACTAGCCGCTTGTAATATCTGGCTAGAACTTTGTAAGTAAAGCCTCGACTGCCAAGCATTCCCATGCCCAGACACTATGTTACATGGTTTCATTTGGGTGTCATTTTCGTTAGTTAATAACGAAAGGTTTATTTTAGAATGTACTCGCTTTTTTACGCCCAAAGTGCTCATTAACCTAGCGTCAGTACCCGAACAGTCTATGAATAAATCGGACTCAATGCACGAGCCGTCATTTAGTCGTAAGCTAGTAATATGCTCATCCGCAACTTTGGCTTCTAAAAAATCTGATTGAATCAGTCTTATTTTTCTCTGCTTAATCTTTTTTAGTAAAAACCGTGCGTAGTTTTGATAATCAAAATTATAGCCATATTCAGCCCTAGACAATGGCGATGCAGGTTGATTTTGCGGTGGATGAGCAAACTTATCATGTAACACAGATTGGGCGCCCACTAAGTAAGCTTGTAAGTTTTGCTTGTGCTTTAACAGGACCTGGTGGAAGCCCATACCGTACTGTAAAGTAAACGGTAAACTAAACGCTTGCACCCAGTCTAATCCCCCCCGTTCCAATTTTGATAATGCGTTCCAAACGAAAAACTTGAGTTAGTTTCTTGAAATAACTCCGGCTCAGAAATATCCATTGCCAAATGAAGATTATAAGCATCAGGCGCAGTCGTACCACCATACAGTATATCGCTATGCGCCTGATCAGCAGGTAATATCAGGGAAAGCGTAACGTGATCTGAAAGTGCATTATGGATTGTCAAAGCGGATATAAAAGCAGCAATGCTGTGGCCATATATCACAATATCTAGCTTTTTCGGATTCGCACTATTAACGTAGTTGGCCTCGTGCACATCATTTTCATTCATTTACAATATTCCTTACGACATTCCTTACGATACATCGCAAAGTCATGATATATAGCGGTTCAAAAAAGCCTGATGACCTTCAGCCTGATGTAAACCTAGCTTGATATCTTCGCGCATCGCATTTGCTTTAGAACGTATATCACTAGTACCAAACGCTTGCACCCTAGGATCGACATTATGCGGTATCAAGTTTTGTCCAAGCAGAACTGCAACCCAACTTGGTGGTAAAAATGCGCCTATTTCATAGCGTTGAATGTAGGCTCGATGCATCCACAAATCTAGTTTCTCTTGCAGGCTATCTGGGAGTGTCATATTTTTAAAATATGCCCACAGAGGGCTATCACTTCGGTCATTTGCAACATAGTGTAATAATAGAAAATCTCGAATGCGCTCATATTCTAAGCTCATCTGGGCATTGTATTCTGTAATATCTAGTTCATCTATTGTTAGTGTATTTGAGGTGGTTTGTTGATCATCAAACGCGGGAAATAGCTCGATTAACTTAGTAATGCCTTCTTGAATTAAGTGAATGGATGTTGATTCGAGTGGCTCTAAAAAGCCTGCCGACAATCCGATAGCAATAACATTGTTTTTCCAAAAGTGATTTCTACGGCCTGTTTTAAATCTAAGTTTACGAGGCTCAGCCAAAACTTTTCCGTCTAATTGCTCTAATAGTGAATGTTGAGCTGCGTCGTCACTAATAAACTGACTGCAATAAACATGACCATTCCCTGTGCGATGCTGTAACGGAATTCGCCATATCCAACCAGCTTCTTTAGCGGTTGAGCGCGTATAAGGAGTAAGCTGCTGCGTACGTTCACAAGGCACAGCAATAGCTCGGTCACAGGGTAACCAGTTAGACCAATCTTGATAGCCAGATTGTAGACTTTGCTCAATCAGTAAACCACGAAAACCTGAACAATCAACAAATAAGTCGGCGCTAATACGTTGGCCATTCTCCAGTGTTAATGCTGAAATATTTCCATTTGTCTCATTTAATGAGGTGTTAACGACTTTACCTTCTATTGTATTAACCCCGAGTTTGCATGAAAATTCGCGTAAGTATTTAGCATACAAGCTTGAATCAAATTGATAGGCATAACCAAAAGAGTTTTTTAAATCTGGTGCTCCCAACTCAGGTATAGTGAATTTGTTAGATTTTGCAGCGGCAATACCAAATGCATAGTCTTCTAATTTACCCATGTCATTATTTTTTTGAGCTAACAACCAATACTGATAAAAGTCGACTGAATTTATTTTTTCGCCAAAGTCACCAAAAGGATGAATATAACTATCTCCCTTGCTTCCCCAGTCAACAAACTCGATGCCTAATTTAAATGTTGCTTTGGTTTTACGCATAAAATCGCGCTCGTCTATGCCTAAAGTCTGATTGAAGAATCTTATATGTGGCAAAGTGGCTTCACCAACCCCAACCGTGCCAATCTCTTGGGATTCGACAAGGGTAATTTGAAGTTTTAGTCTTGAAAATTTCTTTGCAAGTGCTGCCGCTGTCATCCATCCAGCAGAGCCTCCTCCCACTATACATAAGTGCATAATTCGACCTGTTTTTTATTACTAAATTTCGCTTTAGTTCTTATAAATACCGCAAACAAAAAAACATTGTTAATAAAGGTTAAATAATGTCATTTACAAAATGTTCGCGCTAACATTTTATTATTATTAAACATATAGCATAATGTAATTAAAATCGAGAATTATAAAATAATTTTTGTTAAAGCACTTTATTTTTATATCGAATATACCAAAGTGACTTATTGTCATTATGAATATATTATGTTAAAAGTGTAATTGTCATATAGACAATAATAGAATAAATATAAAACAATCGGGGAAATATATGTTTAATAAAAAGATATTAGCTACCTCCATCTTAGCTGCGATAGGATCAATGACCCTATCAACTATAGGCTATGCTGAAGAAAGCGAAGCGAAGGAAATAGAGGTTAAAAGCGAAGCGAAGCAAATAGAAGTTATTAGCGTTACTGGTATTCGTGGTGCGCTAGCCAACGCAGCTGAAATCAAACGTGAATCATCAACATTTGTCGACTCAATTACCGCATCTGACGCATCTGCCATTCCTGACTTGTCAGTTGCTGAGGCTCTTTCGCGTATACCAGGTCTTACTGTTTCTCGTTTTACCGCTGGTGGAACTGCTGGCGATTTTCCTTCTCCAGAAGGTTCAGGTAACTTAATTCGGGGTCTTGGTTTTATTCGTTCAGAATTTAACGGACGCGATGCCTTTTCAGCAAACGGCGGCAGAGCACTAGATTGGTCTGCTGTACCTACACAACTTGTCGGGCGCGTAGACGTTTTTAAAAACCAACAAGCTGACCTTATTGAAGGTGGTATTGGCGGAACAATTAATCTACAAACACTTGCACCATTCGATAATGAAGACGGCATAGCGCAAATTTCTGTTGATACTGTTTATACTGATATACGCGAAGAATTTAGCCCGACATTTAGTGGTATATTTGGTAAAAACTTTGATACCGATAACGGCAAATTTGGATTTGTAGGCTCATATTCTTCATCTGAATTACAGTCAAACATTAATGGTTACCAAGCAGGGACGCTTGTTCCTCGTGATAATATTCCGGCCTCTAGTTATGCTGATGGTCAAGGGCCTTTAGGGACTGTTGCTTTAGCACCTGGTTTCAATTTACGTACAAACGAAGTTGATCGCGATAGAGAAAGTATCTACCTTGCGGGTCAATGGCGTAGTGCTGACGACAATGTTGAAGTATTGGTTAAATACGTAACCGTAGAAAATCGGGTGAATGGTCTTGAACGCACCTCTGAGTGGTATGCTGACGCTGAGACGGTGAGATCAGGAGGGGTAGAGGTTAGTGAATTAGTGGTGTCACCATTTGAGTCAGGCGGTATCCCTTTATGTAATGGGAGCAACGAAAGTCCTGCTGGTGAATGTGACGAGTTAATCCCCGTTACTGGTGGTATATTTGAAGAGGGCCTGATTACAGATGATTTTAGAAGCTGGGCTGGCGCTTACGGATTGCGAGTGTCTAACCTAGGCATAGGTAAGCAAGAATATTCAGAAACTGATGATGTTAGCATTAACGTTAAATGGCGTGCTACTGACCAATTGACTGTAGAATTTGATGCCCATAGAACAACGGCCGAAGCATCTTTCGAAGAACAATGGATTGGTGTAAATACTTTCTTAAACGTGTTTTCTCGTCCTAGTTTAGATAACCCATATTTAGAATTTTCTGTTGATCCGCGTAATAACATCACTAACCGCATCGAAGACCTTGGCACAGTTCAAGGTTCAAACTTAGCGCCTACTAGTCCGGCAGACCCTGGCGGTTCTTATGTTGGTTTTGCAAACGACTCATTCAAAGAAGGCAAAGGCGATTTACAAGCGGCTAAGCTTGACGTTGAATATGCACTTGACGACTCAGACGGTTGGTTTCAGTCTGTTAAAATGGGCGCACGCTACTCTGAACGTGAACAAATCAACAAAGAAGCAGATGGCAACTGGAAAGGCGTCACTCCGTTATGGGGCGGTGGCGTAGCTCCTTTAAACTCGTTAGAGAAAAATATTTACGAAGAAGTAGATTTCAGTGATTTCTTTCGTGGTGGTGTGGTAGGTGGTGCAAATACCTCACTACTTTATGCTAATGCTGACCTATTACGTAACCCACATTTATTCTACGATTACTTACAGGCTGAGCCTGATTTCGCACATTCACAATATTCGCCATTCGCGGCTGATACTAATCTTAACCCTGAAAATCCAGCTAGTTCGGACTTACTGCGTCGCTCAAGAGATGGTAACTATACTAAAATTTATCAGCCAGGCGGTATTGCCGATGTTGTTGAAGAAACCATCAATTTATATGCTATGGTAAATTTTGCTCAAGACTTTGACAATGGAATGTACTTATCAGGTAATGTTGGTTTACGTTATGTTAAAAACACATTAGGTTCAAATGGGGTGCTTAGTTATAACCAATTCGGCATAGATGAACAGGAAGGTGACTATACTGTCGAAATAGATGGAGTGGAGCAGACTTTCCCTTACCCAGTTGAAGATACAGATGAAATAAATGACTTTTTGCCTGAGACAGAAGCGTATCTACAAGCAGCAGACTCTTCTCGAAGAGTTGACGTATCAGAAGAACATTGGTTACCTTCAATAAATGTTAAATTGAACCTTAACGATGATATGCTCATCCGTTTTGGTGCGAGCAAAGGTCTTACTCGTCCAAACATGTCAGATCTAAGTGCGACGCAGTCAATAAGTGCCAAGACGAGTGTATCTCGTTTCGTTAATATTGATCCCAATGACCCGGATTATGATCCCAATGACCCGGCTAATTTTGCACCTCGTGGTTTAATAGATGGCAGTTTATCAAATATCCGCATAAATGGTGGTAATCCAGATCTTGTATCGACTACTGCGAATAGCTATGACATTTCATATGAATGGTACTTCGAAACAGGCTTTGTTACCTTTGGTGTATTTCATAAAGATATTGAAAACATCGTACAATATGGCGTAAAGCCGGTTAGCACTATTAACTTAGACAACACACAAGTTAATGTTAACTTCAACGGTCAACTTAATTTAGCCGAAGCTGAAGTTACTGGTTTTGAAGTCGCTTATCAAGACTTCTTTACTAGTTTACCGGGCATATGGGCCAATTTTGGTATTCAAGCCAACTACACCTTTGTTGACGCATCAGCAACACCACCGCCACAGTTTTTAGATGCTGATGACGATGGTGTACCTGATTCGGCTGATACTACTTTCCGTTTCGGTTTAGATAATCTGCTTGGGCAATCAGAGCACACAGGTAACCTAATTGGTATTTATCAAGATGATGACTTAGAAGTTCGTTTAATTTATAACTATCGTTCAGAGTATCTGAATTCATATCGCGACTTTGTAACTGGTAACCCAGTTTTCCAAAAAGCCACTGGATTTTTCGATGCATCTGTTAGATATCACTTTAGTGACAATTTAACGGCGAATTTGCTAGTTGCCAACATCACTGATACGAAGAACAAGTCAGAAACGCAGGTTGATGAAGCCGGTACACGCTATCAGCGTTCAAGCTTCTTGAATGATCGCCGTATACAAGTAGGCCTAACTTATAATTTTTAACTTGAGCTGTTAATAAGTATATTTAAGGAAAAAAGGGAGAGGTTAACCTCTCCCTTTTCATTTTCATTTTCATTTTCATTTCTATTTTAGTTAGATAATTAACACACTTATTACCCACAAGTAAAAATGAACCTGTAAGTATCCAGTCAGTCGAATTATTACTATTGTTTTTTATTCTTTAGTTAAGCATAAAGAAGCTAATTTAATTAGTGGTAAAAATGTACTTGAGTGTGAATAGTTTGATGTTTACAACTTAGCTACTTTGGTGTTCGATCACGCTGATATTCTAGCTGCGAGTTTAAATGACTTAAAATACAAAGCACGCCATGAATCCACTGGTTTCAATTTATTACCAGAAAGTTTATTTTGCTTGAGTTACAAGAGATTTATTAAGCAATATTAAATACATCGTTAGATAAACCTAATTTTAGAAGAAAAATTCAAAAAATAAATTTGCTTATCAATTATCAATTATAAAGAAAAACAGACACAATTTGCACATCGCATCGTTTGAAAAAAATGAGCAAGTGCGAGCGGATAAATACCCATATCTAATAGATATCCACTTGCTAAGTCAATTCTATATTCCAAAGGTTCTAATTGATAAGGCATAGGATAAAATGTCAGATTTTATATGCTTAACTTTATCTATGCGCCCTTCTTTCACCCATTGTTTTGCTTTAATTGTTTTGCTGTAATAATGTCGGGTAAAGTGTAAGCCCACATCTCGGCCATTAAAAAAGCTGTTTGTGCTTTGCTAAGTCAATAAATTACTTACTTTCTTTACTACTTATGGCAATTGGCTTTTCATACAATACCGATATTCCAGGGTTGAAAGCATCACGCACAATATCAACATGGAAATTATAAGGTGTAACAATATAAACAATGTCTACATTAGGAACATCAACCAACGACTCATAACCTTCAGAAGCATTATTAATGTATTTGCAAAAGCACGCGCATTTTCTCTGTTTCTAGCATATCCGGCAACTATCTCTCCGGCATCAACAAACAAACATTGAATTGTTAGCGCTACCTTAATTATCAAATACACTAACATTCAGTAATAATATAAGACTTAATGTTCAAAAAAATAAAAAAAAATACCATCCCATATAAACAAATATAAAAAACCAAATAGTCAAATAAACAATAAGTTAGGATGCGAAAACCTAAGTATAATCATTAAAGACGTATTGCAAGCATTCTAAAAACCTAATAAATGATAGAACAAAGCATTGCCAAATGATTTTCTCAATGCTAATGTTAGCGCTAACAAATAAACATAATTCATTAGAGAGTTTTTATGTACTTGGGAATTGATTTAGGTACTTCAGGTGTAAAAGTTATTTTACTTGATGATAACGATAAAATTATTGAACAAGCATCAGCTTCGTTAACGGTTAGCCGCCCTGCTCCGTTGTGGTCTGAACAAGATCCTAGTGACTGGTGGCAAGCAACTAACGACGCAATTGCAACGTTAAAAGCTAAAAACAGTGAAGCATTATCTTCTGTTGTCTCTGTTGGCTTATCTGGACAAATGCACGGTGCTACTTTACTTGATAATAACAACAACATTATCCGCCCTGCCATTTTATGGAATGACGGACGATGCGAAGCACAATGTAAAACCATTGAAGCGCGTGAACCTAATACACGTGCTATTACTGGCAACATTGCTATGCCAGGCTTTACTGCGCCTAAATTGGTTTGGTTAAAAGAAAACGAACCTGAAAACTTCAACAAAGTGGCTAAAGTTTTATTACCTAAAGACTATTTACGCTTTTTAATGACCGGTGATTTTGCTTCAGACATGTCTGACAGTGCTGGCACGTTATGGCTTGATGTTGAAAAAAGACAATGGTCTGAGCAAATGCTAACCGCAACAGATTTGACCATTGCACAAATGCCAATATTATTCGAAGGGACAGAGATTACCGGTTACTTAAATAAAGATATTGCAGATCAATGGGGAATGAACCAAGTACCAGTAATTGCTGGTGGTGGCGACAATGCCGCTGGTGCAGCAGGTATTGGTGTTATTAACCCGAATGAAGCCTTTTTATCTTTAGGTACATCAGGTGTTTATTTCGTTGCTAACGAAACTTACAACCCAAATCCAGACAGTGCTGTTCATACTTTCTGTCATTGTATTCCTAATACTTGGCATCAAATGTCAGTGATTTTAAGTGCAGCCAGTTGTTTAACTTGGGTAACAGAGTTAACGGGTTGTAAAGACGAAGAAAGCTTATTAGATAAAGTAGAAAAACTTGATTTTTCAGTGCCATCTTCAGTCATTTTTTTACCTTACTTATCTGGCGAACGTACTCCTCACAACAACCCGAATGCACAAGGTGTTCTCTTTGGCTTAGACCACAGCACTGGTGCTGCTGAATTAGGTCGTGCAGTTTTAGAAGGCATAGCTTACGCATTTAATGATGGTCAAGAAGCGTTAATAGCAGCAGGTACACAAATCGACACGGTTTCAGTTATCGGTGGCGGATCTCGTAGCAAGCTATGGGGAAAAATTCTCGCTAGCGTATTAAACAAAACATTAACCTACCGTAACGGTGGCGAAGTAGGTCCAGCATATGGTGCTGCACGTTTAGCTAAAGTTGGCGTAAATAAAGTAGATGCAAGCACAGTGTGCCTAGCTGGAGATATAGTTCATGTTATAGAACCTGACCCAGTAATGAGCGACTACTATGAAGCACAAAAACGTAAATACCAAAAGCTTTATCAAAGCTTAAAAGAACATTTTTAGGCTGACATTAATATTTTAAACCATTTTATAAACCGAATACATTGACACAGAAAAATTCAATTAGGAGAAAACCATGAGCGAACAATTTTTTAATAACGTAAAAAAAATCAAATTTGAAGGTGCTAATAGCACTAACCCACTAGCTTTTCGTTACTATGATGAAAACCAAGTAGTACTTGGCAAAACAATGAAAGAACACCTTCGTTTTGCTGCATGTTACTGGCACAACTTTTGTTCAACTGGTTTTGATATTTTTGGTGAAGGTACGTTTGATCGTCCTTGGATCAAATCTACAGGTAACCAATTAGAACTTGCTGAACAAAAAGCGAAAGTTGCTTTTGAATTCTTCGAAAAACTAGGTGCACCATACTTTTGTTTTCATGACGCTGATATCGCGCCTGAAGGCGATTCATTACAAGAGTTCCACGATAATGTAGATCATATTGCGGCTATTTTTGAAAAAGAAATGAAACGTACGGGTATTAAGCTTTTATGGGGAACAGCTAACTTATTCTCAAATGCCCGTTTTTGTGCGGGTGGTTCTACTAACCCTAACCCAGATCTATATGCTTATGCTGCTGCTCAAGTTAAGCACGCAATGGATGTGACTCACCGTTTAGGTGGTGAAAATTACGTACTTTGGGGTGGTCGTGAAGGTTACGATACGTTATTAAATACAAACCTTGCACAAGAAGGCGAGCAATACGCACGTTTCCTTAAAATGGTTATTGAACATAAACATAAAATTGGTTTTAAAGGTAAGTTATTAATTGAGCCTAAGCCTCAAGAGCCTACTAAACATCAATATGATTACGATACCGCAACTGTTGCTGGTTTCTTGCACAAGCACGGTATTGCTGGTGAAATTCATGTAAACATTGAAGCAAACCATGCAACACTTGCGGGCCATAGCTTCCATCATGAAATTGCTGTTGCTTGTGCTGAAGGTATTTTGGGTAGTGTTGATGCTAACCGTGGTGATATGCAAAACGGTTGGGACACAGATCAATTCCCTAACGACGTTGCTGAATGTACTTTAGTTATGTACGAAATCTTAAAAGCGGGCGGTTTAGATACTGGCGGTTTTAACTTCGATACTAAACTTCGTCGTCAATCATGTGAACGTGATGATTTATTCATTGGTCACATTGGCGGCATGGATACCATGGCTAAAGCATTACTTAACGCAGCTAAATTAATTGAAGATGCACCATTAACTAAGTTTGTTGATGAGCGTTATGCTGGCTGGAAAGGTGATTTAGGTCAGAGCATCATGTCTGGTGATCATAGCTTAGACAGCTTATCTGCACTAGTTTTAGAGAAGAAACTCAGCCCGAAACAAGTATCTGGTCGTCAAGAGCTACTTGAAAATATTGTTAATCGATACGTTTAATCTTTAACAAATAATCGTTTACATAACTGAATATAAGGATTGCCAATGATCGATAGTGCTCATTCGCAGTCCTTAATTACAGGTACTCATTAAACCTACTTAAGGTTAAATAACATGAATTTATTAGAACAATTAAAAAAGGTAACAAAAGTTGTAGCCGACAGTGGTGATGTAGACTCAATTAAAGCATTAAACCCAGTAGATGCCACAACTAACCCTTCTCTTATTTTACAAGCGGCAAAACTGCCACAATACAAACACTTAATTGATGATGCTATTTCAAAATCAAGCGTTAATGGCGAAGCCGATATCGACGATGTTTGTGATCAGTTAATTGTTAACTTTGGCTGTGAAATTTTAAAGCATGTACCGGGTCGAATTTCTTCAGAAGTTGACGCAAAACTATCTTTTGATACGCAAGCAAGTATTGAAAAAGGTCGTAAGTTAATTGCTCTTTATGAGAAAGCCGGTATTTCAAAAGATCGTGTTTTAATTAAACTTGCTTCTACTTGGCAAGGTATTAAAGCTGCTGAACAGCTAGAAAAAGAAGGTATCGCTTGTAATTTAACTTTATTGTTCAGTATGGCTCAAGCCGTAGCCTGTGCAGAAGCTAATGTCACCTTAATTTCTCCTTTTGTAGGTCGTATTTTAGATTGGTACAAGGCGAAAGAAGGCAAAGAATTTATCGGTGCAGATGACCCTGGCGTAGTATCTGTTACTCGCATATACGAATATTATAAAGCTCATGACTACAACACAGTAGTAATGGGTGCAAGTTTCAGAAACACCTCTGAGATAATAGAGTTGGCGGGCTGTGATTTATTAACTATTTCACCCGCATTATTAACACAGTTACAACAGACTGAAGGTTGCTTGGAAACTAAATTAGATGCAACGAAAATCAGAAGCCAGTCTCGTGATGCAATAACAGCTTTGACAGAATCAAGCTTTGCTTGGCAGCACAATGAAGACGCAATGGCCACTGAAAAGTTATCTGAAGGTATTCGAAACTTTGCTAAAGACCAAGCCATATTAGAAGAAATGGTCACAGCGTTAATTAAACAATAATTACATATTTATTGAAGATTGAAATAACCAGTAATTAAAAGCTATCACTGAGTTATTTCAATCATGAATACGTTATTAGTATTTATGTAAAACTAATAACGTATTCATTAAACCTAAGTTAAAACAACAAAATCAAAGGATAAAATCATGACGTCTTCAAGGCAGCATCTCGCTAATGCCATCCGCACTTTAACAATGGATGCAGTACAAAAAGCAAAATCAGGTCATCCCGGCGCACCTATGGGCATGGCAGACATTGCCGAAGTATTATGGAATGATCACTTAAAACATAATCCTTTAAATCCTAATTGGACCGACAGAGATCGCTTTGTATTAAGCAATGGTCATGGCTCAATGTTAATTTATTCGCTACTTCATTTAAGTGGTTATGATTTACCTATTGATGAATTAAAACAATTTAGACAATTACATTCAAAAACCCCTGGTCACCCTGAATATGGTTATACCGTTGGTGTTGAAACAACAACAGGACCATTAGGTGCAGGTATTTCTAATGCTGTGGGTATGGCTATCGCTGAAAAAACATTAGCAGCGCATTTTAACCGCCCTAACTTTGATGTTGTTGATCACTATACTTACTGCTTTCTAGGCGATGGCTGCTTAATGGAAGGTATTTCTCATGAAGTCTGTTCATTAGCCGGTACCCTGGGCTTAGGCAAGTTAGTCGCCTTTTGGGACGATAACGGTATTTCAATTGATGGTGAAGTAGAAGGTTGGTTTACCGACAACACCCCTGCTCGCTTTGAAGCTTATGGCTGGCATGTGATCAGCGACGTTGATGGCCATGACCCGATTGCCATCAATAGCGCCATTGAACAAGCTAAAGCGGTTTTAGATAAGCCAACAATGATTTGTTGTAAAACCACCATTGGTTTTGGCTCGCCTAATAAATCGGGCTCACATGATTGCCATGGTGCACCGTTGGGTGACGATGAAATCGCAGCAGCAAGAGAGTTTTTAAACTGGCCACATGCGCCATTTGAAATTCCACAAGACGTTTATAACGGTTGGGATGCGAAAGCTAAAGGTAATACTGCAGAGTCAGCATGGACTAGCTTATTTTCAGCTTACCAAGAAAGTTACCCTGAATTAGCGAGTGAATTTAACCGTCGTGTTATCGAACAAAAATTACCTGACTCATTTGAGCAAAAAGCAGATCAATATATCAGCCAATGTCAGCAACAAGGTGAGAACATTGCTAGCCGTAAAGCATCACAGAACTCAATTGAACAATTTGGCGCTATTTTACCTGAATTATTAGGTGGCTCTGCCGATCTAGCGGGCTCTAACTTAACCTTATGGTCGGGTTCAAAAGGCATTTCAGCGGATGATGCAGATGGTAACTATCTTTACTACGGTGTACGTGAATTTGGTATGAGCGGCATCATGAATGGTTTGTCGTTGCATGGTGGTTTCATCAACTACGGCGCTACGTTTTTAATGTTTATGGAATATGCACGTAATGCGGTACGTATGTCGGCATTAATGGGTATTCAAAACATATTTGTTTATACCCACGACTCTATAGGTCAAGGCGAAGACGGTCCTACTCATCAACCTATTGAACAAATAGCTAACTTGCGCATGACACCTAATTTAACGACATGGCGCCCATGTGATGCCGTTGAATCAGCGGTTGCTTGGAAAGCGTCAATTCAAAAACAAGATGGCCCAAGTGCATTAATCTTTAGTCGCCAAAATTTACCACATCAACAGCGTGATAGTGCGCAAGTTAATGCAATTGCCAAAGGTGGTTATGTTTTAGTTGATTGTGCGAGCACGCCTGACGCTATTTTAATTGCCACAGGCTCTGAAGTAGGTATAGCAGTTGATGCTGCAAAAGCATTAACCGCGCAGGGAAAAAACATTCGTGTTGTCTCTATGCCAAGTACTACCCTTTTTGATCAGCAATCAAGTGATTATCGAGAAAGTGTTTTACCGGCATCAATTGCTTCTGTTGTTGCTATTGAAACGGCACATGCTGATTTTTGGCATAAATATGTCGGTAGAACCGGTGAAATAATTGCGATGAGATCTTTTGGTGAATCGGCTCCTGGCGCTGATTTATTGAACCATTTTGGCTTTACCACTGAAAATGTTATTACCACCACATTAACGGTTATTGAGAGAAATCAAATAGCTTAGGTTGATACCTCACGTTATCAATCAAATAAAGTTAGCACTAATTACCAACCTCACTAGTTAAGCATTCTATATCGAAGCAAGAGTAAGCCTAACTAGTGAGATTAATATCACATTGGAAATATGAATATGCAACCTAGAACTTCATTGAAAAGCTGGCAGGCATTAGTTGATCACGCCGAAAAAATGAAAAACCAACACATGAGTGATTTATTTAAAGAAAATCCTCAACGTTTTAATCAGTTTTCTATTAAATTGGCTCCATTCTTACTTGATTACTCTAAAAACGTAATCGACAAGCAAACCATGACCAAACTTTTAGAGCTAGCTAAAGAATGTGACATTGAAGGATGGCGCAAAAAAATGTTTGCTGGTGAACGTATAAACCCCACCGAAGACCGTTCTGTATTACATGTTGCTTTGCGTAACCGCTCTCATAAACCCATTACCCTTGAAGGTAAAAATGTTGACGAAGATGTGCAACAAGCACTGAATAAAATGAAAATATTTTCAGACAATATACGTCAAGGACGCTGGAAAGGATATTCAGGGAAACGCATTACCGATGTTGTTAGTATCGGTGTTGGTGGTTCTAATTTAGGCCCTCAAATGGTTACAGAAGCACTTAAACAATATAGTGATAATAGTGTTAATGTGCATTATGTTTCAAATGTTGATGGCACTCAAATAGCCAATGTATTAAGACCTTTAAATCCAGAAAAAACCTTATTCATTGTGTCGAGTAAAACATTTACTACCACCGAAACTATGACTAATGCTAAAACAGCAATGCGTTGGTTGGTTGCTTCTTCATTTGATGACTCAGCCATTGCAAAACACTTTGTTGCCGTTTCATCTAACAAAAAGAATGCGACTGAGTTTGGTATCGAACCAGAAAATATTTTTGATATGTGGGACTGGGTTGGCGGTCGTTTCTCTTTATGGTCGGCAATCGGTTTACCTATCGCAATAGATCTTGGTTTTGAGAAATTTATTGAGCTTTTAGAAGGAGCGCATGATATTGATAATCACTTCTGTGATGCGCCGTTAGAAGATAATGCTCCGGTCATTTTAGCTTTATTAAGTTTATGGAATTGCACCTTTCTAGGGGCACAATCTCAAGCAATACTCCCTTATGATCAGTCTTTACATATGTTGTCCGCATATTTACAACAAGCTGAAATGGAAAGTAATGGTAAGTCTGTTTCTTGGGATGGTGAAACAATTGAATACCCCACTGTACCGACTATTTGGGGCGAAATAGGCATTAATGGTCAACATGCTTTTTATCAATACTTACACCAAAGTAATAATATTGTTCCGGCAGATTTCATTGGCTCTGTAGAGAGTGTTACACCCGTAAAAGGTCATCATCAAACTCTTATGGCTAACTTTTTTGCCCAAACTCAAGCATTAATGCAAGGTGTTAATGAGCAACAAGTTAGAGAAGATTTAAAAGCAAAAGGCAGAACATCCGAATACATTGATAAAGTTGCGCCGCACAAAGTACATAAAGGCAATAGACCTACCAATACAATTTTGATGGATCGTATATCACCCCGTTCAATAGGGAGTTTAATTGCTTTATATGAACATAAAATATTTACCCAAGGTATTCTTTTGAAAATATGTTCATTTGACCAATGGGGAGTTGAATTAGGTAAAGGCCTTGCTAATAATATTCAAGCGGAGTTAGCCAAAGAAACAATAAACGAAAAACATGACAGTTCAACAAAAGGGTTAATGAGCTTTTATCAAGAACGTAAACGGTTGAAATAATTCTCTAGCTTAGGTAAAAAATAGGTAATGGTTATGTTAGGTAATTGGATAGCTAAAAAACAATAAGGAAACTACGTTTCTCATGACGAAAATTAAAACATATGATATCAGTAATCATCAGAATGATAGATTGACCATCATAAACTTTGGCGCACGCCTGACAAGTTGGCAAACCACAGTTAACGATGAAATTCGTAATATTGTTTTAGGGTATAAGACACTTGAAGATTACCTTACCGACCCTTTTTATATGGGCGCAATTGTTGGGCCTTACGCGAATAGAATAGCCTTCGCTCGAAGTACAGTTGGCGGTGAAGAAATTACTTTAACGGCTAATGAAGATCAAAATCAATTACATGGTGGTGACAATGCATTAGCTCACCAATTTTGGCAATGTAGTCAACATGATGAAAGCTCGGTAACCCTAACCTGCACATTAGCTGATGGGTTTAATGGTTATCCTGGTAGTATTACCGTAGAGGTTAAGTATCATATTTCAGAAGCTAGCGAGTTAATCATCAGCATTCATGTGGAATCGTCGAAATTCACTATTGTTGGCCCGACGGCTCATCCTTATTTCAATTTAAATAAAGAACTTGACCATTATGTTCAGCCTAAAGCACATAATGTACAAATATTTAGCGATCATTACACTCCGGTTAATGATAAAGGAATTCCTACTGGCGAAATAAAATCCGTACAAAATACAGAATTTGATTTTAGATATTCAAAAGAAGTTTCTTCAAGCAATAACTCACAACAACTTGATCATAACTTTCTTGTTTCATTGACTGATACCACAACTGATTTAAGCTGTTTTAAACTCGCTAGCATTGAGAGTAACGATAAAAAATTAACACTACATGCTAGTTCAAATTATCCGGCGGTTCAGGTATATACAGGTATGCATTTAAAGGCACCTTTTACCAAAAACCAAGGCATTTGTTTAGAGCCACAATTTAGCCCTGACAGTCCTAATCAAGTAAACTTTCCGTTTCATTTTACCTCGCCAGAGCAACCTCTAAATACAATCATTAGTTATAAACTAACGAAGTAAACAAGTATTAGTCAGAGCAATAGTTGGTAGGAATAAGCAGTAGAATAGCTCAGCTTAGGTCACAAGCTGAGCTCAGAGACATAGCAGTTAACAAACTATGTCTTTTAGTAGTAATTTGAAGTGCTAATTTAGAGTACAAATTTAAAAACCTAATCAGCTGCGAGATTTCTTAACCAACGTTTTTGTCTCATTCTAAAGATAAACATTCCTGCTTTACAAAACTCTTCTGAATAAGCCGTAACCACCACCCAAAATAATGGCCATTGAAAGTAAAAAGCGGCTAAAAAAGTCAGTGGAATACTAACAACCCAAAGGCCAATAAAGTCGATTAATAGACATTTTTTGTTATCACCTCCCGCACGTAAAATCCCCATCGACAATGTCATATTAAGCACTTTAATACAGGTCGAAAATATAATAAGTAAGAATATGTCTGACGCTAATGCCAGGGTATCCTGTGCCATTAGCTTAAACGGCATAAAAATAACATCTTGAAATGAATATATAATTAACGCTAATAAAAACGTAATAATAGGTGACCCAACAGAAAAAACCACACCGGTTTGCCAAGCTTCTTTAAAGTTATTAGCCCCTAACTTATTGCCCACAATAATAGAACAAGCTGAAGAAAAACCAATAAAAAATGCCATTAGTACGCCTTCTATTGGCGTTAACATGCTCATTACTGCTAATTCTTTTGTCCCCATTTGTCCGTAAATTAATTGATAAACAAAGGTGCCTAAAGACCAAACACCAAAGCTGATCATAATAGGAAAAATAAGCTTAATGAATTTCTTCCATTGAACTCGGTCATTAATTTCACTAAAGCTAGCGCGTTGAGGAAAGATGGGATGCGCTATTTTTTTCAAAAAACACACTATCACTAATAAATGCATTAAGCGTGAAATAGTAGTCGCCCAAGCAGCGCCATTAACCCCCATAGGCTCAATACCTAAACCCCCATTAATCAGCCAGTAATTCAAAACAACATTTAGACCAATCGCCAAGGAACTAAACACCATAGGCAACTTTACTTGGCCAGTGCCGCGTAAAGCATTTTCAAAAATAATAATAACTGCAAGAAAAAATAAACTGGGAAAAGTAATCCATAAATATTGCTCGCCAATAGCGATAACTTCAGGATCAGAGCTGGCTAGCATCAATACACTATCGGCATAATAAAAGGCAAGTATAACAATGGGTAAGAGTACGCTTAAAGCAAAGCTTATAGCCATAATAATTGTATTTTTTATTCTGTTAATTTGCCCGGCGCCAAAGTACTGTGAGGATAATACGCCCACACCTGAAGCAATGCCGGTAATAACAATTAAAAATACAAAAAATATACGGTTACTAATGCCAACAGATGCAACCGCACTATCTCCAAGATGAGATACCATAATGATATCGATCATCCCAAGTAAGGTAACTAAAATACTTTGTAGTGAAATAGGCCAAGCAAGTTTCGATGCTTTTTTAAAAAAACCGATAGTAAACATTGTGTTAAAGACTCTTAAATAGAGATAAAAATTATAAGATAGAGTTAATTAGTTGAGTCAACAGAGATTTTTTGGTTGATTAGTTCGTTGGTGCTTCAGCCGTTGATTCACGTTCAATAATTTTAAAATCAAGCACATTTCTAAACTCACGATTATTTGCTTTTGATAAATCTGAAAATTTACCTGAGGCAATAATATCAATCGCTAACTCAGCCATTTGTTGAATTGGCTGCCTAACGGTTGTTAAGTTAGGAGAAACGGTTACCGCAACATTACCATCATCAACCCCTGTAATTGATAGTTCTGCTGGTACTGCAATTCTATTCATATTAGCAACAGCTAAAACAGCGGCAGCCATTTCATCGTTTGCAGCAACAATAGCTGTTGGTTTATCGTCTAATGCGAGCATTTTCTTAGCGGCAACTAACCCAGATTCATAGGTAAAGAAACCTTGCTCTATATACTCAGGAGGGACATTAATTTTATTAGAACGTAATGCATCAAGGTAGCCTTGATATCGTAATCGACTTACCCCTTGGTTAGTATTACCAATAATATGCCCTATTTTGGTATGACCTTTACTAATTAATAGCTCTGTCATTTCAAAGCTGGCTTGATAATCGTCCATACATATATAAGGAGATATATTTAATTGTGTATCAGGGGAAATACGCACAAAAGTTATATTAGCTTCTTTCAAAGTAGCGAGTAGTTTAACGTTATCACAAACAGGCGGTAACAAAATTAGTCCATCAACTTGAGTTACTTCTATTAGGTCTGTAACAGACGCCAGAGACTTTTCAATATCGTCATCTATTTCATCAACAATTAAGTGATGCCCTGTCGTTCGACAGCTTTTTAAACCGCGTAATAAAAATTTACTAACATAGGAAGTATCTGAATCAAAATAAAGTAAGCCGATAAAAAAAGACTTATTACTCGCTAATCGGCGGGCTGCAACGTTAGGGCGATAATTCAAGGCTTTAACAGCTTCCATAACCAACTCTTTTTTCGCATTACTCACCTTAGTATCCTGGCTAAGCACTCTCGAGACTGTCATGCTCGATACACCTGCCCTTTCGGCTACATCTTTTATTCGAGCTCGTTTAGATACATTCACTAATATAAGACCCCTATTAATTATTTTATTCTATATTTTAACAAATTTTGGTAGCGATAACATTAAATGAGTTACTTTATCTACAAAAAAATTATTCTATTAAATAATAGAACTTATCTAAAAGAGGCAACATCATTCAAGTTCATTTTTCGTTTATCATTTATCGGTATAAACAAGACCGGGAATATTCACATCTATAGTATACAAACCATGGGTTGTCGTTATTAATAGTGTTTTCATATCCCTACCACCAAAAGAAATATTAGTTGCTTTAGGACCTACTGAAATTTTATCTAAAACTTTTCCTTCACTAGAGTATATATATATAACGCCTTCAGTATGGCTAGCTATGTAGATATTCCCCATGCAATCTACAGCCATACCATCAGGTGAGTTAACAAGAATAAATGGTTCTTTTTCACCAACCTTGCCATGTTTGCCTATTTGATATTTAACAATCTCATGATTGAGACTACCCACATAAAGTGTTTTTTCATCAGGAGATAACACAATACCATTTGGTTTATTTAATGACTTGTCGAGTAACATCAATGTGCCGTCAGACGTTATCGCATAAACGCCAGTATAAGGTGTTTCTTGCGTACGACCGCTAAGTTGCCAGTCTGGATCAGTGAAATATATCGTTCCATTCGTTGAATATACTAAGTCGTTTGGTGAGTTGAATTTTAGTTGTTGATAATTATCAACAATTGTTTCATTTTCCCCAGAAGCAATATGTATTTTCGACAAAGAGCGAGTGACATGATTCATTGTATAAATAAACTCACCAACCGACAGTAAACCGTTAGTACCTGCATCTTCTTTATAGATAGTGACTTCATTTGGTAAAATTAACTTATGAAGAGTAGATTTAGGACCGTTCTTTTGTGAACCACTAAAATCCATTTCTGAAAAATAAAACGCATTTTCTTTTTTTGACCAAGTAGGACCTTCTAAAAAAGTAAAATCGTCACTGACAAGTTTGAGCTTATTTTGACTACCGATAGGAATATAATCAGCCTGGCAATAACCTCTAATGTTTTTTGCTTCACTATTTATTGAGAATACAAGTGAAGTAGTTAGTAATGCAAAGCTACATAGGTATTTAAAGTTCATTGTTTATTCCATTTACAAATTTATTATCATGTTGAATTAAGAACACATCATATTTCAACTTGTGTATTTGTCAAGTTGACTATAAGATGTGTTTAACATAAAAGTTACAGATAAGAATAAACAATGAAGATTTTTAAATTAATAGCCTAATAAACAGTAAGTTAAAGTGACTCCTTACTTTAAGATAAGTTACTATTAAATTCAGCATTTACGCCATAATTCAAAATAGGGCTGGCAGTTAATGATGATGTTGTTTCAGTAAAATCTTCTACGTTACAGAAAATTGTTGAGCAGCAAGCAAATTATACCATTTCACCATACTGTTAAAAAACATACTCGAAAGATCAACACACCCTATTTAACTCATTTAAGGATTACTAGAGACATTATGAATAAAATATTTGCTACTTTCGCACTGACTTGCTTTACCCTTTCTTGTGCCAATGATCATAAAAGTACAGAAGTTGATACACAAAGCGTTACAACCTATTCAACACCTAAAAATATCATTATGATTATTGGTGATGGTATGGGCCCTGCTTATACAACCGCTTATCGTTATTTTAAAGATGATCCAAATACACCTAAAGTAGAAAATACCGTATTCGACAGACATCTTGTTGGTATGAGCAGTACATACCCCGATACCCAGCATCATTACGTAACAGACTCTGCTGCAAGTGCTACAGCATTATCGAGCGGTATTAAAACATATAACGGTGCTGTTGGTGTCGATATCAATAAAAACGCTGTAGAAACCGTATTAGAACGAGCAAAATCAGTAGGAAAAAAAACGGGTATAGTGGTTACTTCTCAAATTAATCATGCAACGCCTGCTTCATATTTAACACATAACGAAAGCCGTTATAGTTACAATGAAATTGCCGATAGCTTTTTAGATAATGGTATTAAAGCTGATCTATACCTTGGTGGTGGTTGGAAGTACTTTATAAGAGAAGACAGAAACTTAGTTAACGAATTTAAAGAAAAAGGATTTACATACGTTGATACCTATCAAGCGCTTGAAACAATAACTGAGTCAAAACCTTTGTTAGGTTTATTTGGTGATAGTGGATTATCTTCGGCATTAGATGATTCTAATAAGCATCGCCTTTCAACTATGACTAAAGCAGCAACTAAACAACTAGAAAACGAAAACGGTTACTTTATGTTGATAGAAGCAAGCCAAATTGACTGGGGTGGACACTCTAATGATATAGCTTTCGCAATGGGAGAAATTGATGATTTAGCTAAAACACTTGAATACTTAGAGTCTTACGTTAAAAGTCACCCTGATACATTGATTGTAGTAACAGCAGATCATAGCACTGGCGGTTTTACGTTAGCAGCAAACGGGGCTTTTGAATGGAAGCCCGAAATACTTAGAACGATGAAACAGTCTACTCATTCAATTGCCAACACATTGGAAATGAAGGATATAACGCAAATAAACGTGAATACTTTGTTTAATTTTGAACTAACAAAAGATGAGTTATCATCATTAATAACCGCTAAAATCGACGCAATTGCCGCTAATAAAATTATCAGTATTACCGATAGAGAAAAATCTAAAACTATTGATGTTAACACTGCATTATATATTGCGGTAAAAGCAATCATTAATACCAGAACAAACAGCGGTTGGACATCTTCAGGCCACACAGCCGTTGATGTACCTGTATTTGCTATGGGTGCCAACAAAGAATTATTTAATGGTTTTCAAGATAATACCGACATTGCTAAAAAAATATTCTCTTTATTAAATGAAAATAAATAAACATTACCTCTAGAAACAAGTGCACGTTTTATAGATAAAAACTAGAGATAGAGATTTGAACTCTACTCGAAGGTTTAGCGCTACAAACCCTTTTTAAACCCAGAAAAGCAAAAAATCCGTTAACTCTTTCGAATTAACGGGCTTCTCTTAATGTGGCGCTGAGATAGAGATTTGAACTCTTAGAAGGCTACAAACACTTGCCAGTTACCAAGACTGAAACCAAACCGGAGTATCTATTTGTTATCATAAATCACGCTCAGCAAATAAGTTTTTCTTAACATAGACACTTAACTGTTACTCTTAGACCGTCAACTGAACTTTACTTTATAGCTCTGAAAGGCATGATTTACCTTAGCTGTATATAAAACTAAGCCAACAATTTTTATTCATCCCGAATTTAAACTACTACCATTGAAGTTATACATTAATAACAAAATAGATTTACAAATATCGTGTATATGGCCCACTTTCAAACTTACGATTATTCTCGACGTTTACCGGTATTGTTAATTCAACTTGATAACTTTCAAAAGCCAACTCTACCGCTTTGATTATATGTTCTTTCTTTAAATTATTTATGCCTATAGCGGAGTCCGGCTCATAAATTATCCCAAAGTTTTGCGATAAATAATACAGCATATCTTTTGATAACGATTGATCACTCACACTATTCCCTATCTTAAGCGCATTCTGCTTACACACTTCATAAGCATGCTGTCCTATTGCCTTTAATAAGGGATTATCATGCTTGACGTTATAAAATGTTAGCCAATGGTGAGCGGGTACGTTATGTAGCGTTGACATAAACAACGCCGCTAATGCCCTTTTGTTATGTATCGATTCAACATAGAAAGTTTCTGGCGTTAGTTTATTAAATTGCGCTTCACGTTCATGATAGTCACTTTCATCAAACAGTTGTTTTACATCCACCGCACTTTGCCGTTTAACGTCAATAACATGAGGGTCTTTTTCATTCGTTACTGTGCCTAACAAATGAGTGTCTGGTATGCCGAGCAATTCTTTTACAAACTGAAGAAAGGCTTTTACTAAGGCGAGTAAAAGCTCAACGAACCGCTGTATTTCTTTATCGGTGAGACGTTTTTGACGTACTAATTCGTCCTTTTTATATATAAAACTATACGTTTCTGCCCAATTGGGTTGAAGGACAAAATAACAACGCTGTGAACGTCTAAAGAGCATAAAGTTGGGGTCAAATTTTTTATTCTGCCTAAATTCAGTCGTTTTCTGCTTTAGTGCATTCAATTTTTTAAACATGACTGGGGAAAGCTCAGCAACGATAAAGTTTGTTTGCGGAAAAAAATCTTGAGATGAATTATCGACGGTGAATGAAGGTGTATTTTGCACGGTTTGAATAGGCACGGGGTTAACGGCTACTTTTACGGGGATATGCACTTTTTTACTTAAAGGAAGCAACGTTTGAATAGCCGTTTCAGGGGGAGTTCCAGGGAAAGGCAATGTTTGTGAAGGTAACACATGAGCCGCTGTATTAATTTGACGAGTTGTCTGCATTAGTACCTTTTCTTCATCAGGCGCTAATGGGAAAATGAAGTTTTCTTTTTCGGCGAAAGTGACTGACGATAACGCCCTTTTGACGTCATAATTTCTATCACTTATTGCAGTTAACCTCTCAATCTCATTTTGTTTGAAATGTAGTTTTTGTGAATGTTCCTGAGTGTTTATGCCACTAAATAGACTGGCGGCGCTAAAGGGTTTGTTAAATTTTTCATGTCCCAATGAAACCTCAAGTTTACTCCCTCTATAGGGACACCCCTTAAATAAAAAGCTAATGCCATTTATACATTTTTGCTCATTATTTTTATCAAGCCTAAATTGTAAGTGCGGTGATACTTGCCTCGAGCGCAAGTACAACAAAAAGCTTTCAACGGGTTTATTTTTATTTAACGCGTAAGTCTGTGCCTGCTTTATTAATTGAATAAGCTTGCTTTGACTGTTTTGATAATGAATGTCTGATTTAACCACATGATTGAGCTTATTTACTGACTGTTGAACTGCCGGTATATTGACTTTAGTCAACGCGCTAGCACCCTCTTTTTGCGCGGTATTTACACTTTCTTTTAATCTAATGACTTGCTGACGACAATATTTACTTCTTGAACTAAGCACTACTTTTGACGGTGATTCTTTTTGTGTTGGTGCAGCGCTTATTACTAACCCTTTTTTTTGAAGGGCGCGTTCAATGTTGACTCTTGCTTTCATTGAACGATGTTGATTGTTACTGCTCTTTACTTGTACATAACGAGAATTTTCTTCGTCGAGTTTAAGGTTATTGATCACTATATGTGCATGTTCTTGCAAGGTGTCATTATGTTTTGTTGCGATCCAGCTACAACCACTGTACCCCATATAATCGAGGTAATCATTAATGATCAAGAGCCAATCTTCATTTGAAAGCGCTTCATTTTTAGCAAGAGAGATAACAATATGATCAGATGTATTTTTTGCTCGTTGATTAAACTCATTTGGCAATGACATTTCTTGTTTTAACCGAGCAAGAATGACTTTATCAATGACCTTTTTATCATTAATAATGACAATAGGTGATGGTGTTATGCAATTGCTGCCCAACCACTCTACTTGCTCAACCTTCGCGTCATCACTTAAGCCTATAACATATTCTATACGAACATTTTGAACCGCTTTATAGTCCCTTTTTAAAAGCTTTATGATCATAAGTCACTTTCATCAAGCATTTTAGAAAATAGGGTTTGTAAATCCCCTAGGGTTGCATTTAGATTAACCACCAAATGCGACACGCTAACCTCATCTTGTTGGTTAAGCTTGATAGTATTTAACGCTCGTGTCGCTTGATTTAGGTTATTCCCGATCCGTTTTAAGTGGTGTAACTGATTGGTAATATTATCACTATGGCTGCACTTAATTGGGGAACTGACGTTTTGATTGGCACAAGAAGGATCTTGAACAAATCGCCTTAATATGACTGAGGTCGTCAAATGCTTGTCTTTAGCATATCCATTAAAATCGCTATATTCTGTTTCACTCACCCGAAAAGCGAGGCGCTTGGCTAACTTCACAGATGACTTAGAGGATCGCTTACTACGCGTTTTACGCGCGGAAACTTTATTTACTGCAAGCGTATTGTCATTTGTTCGAATTTCTATTGCAGATACAGGAGAATCGCATATAGATGGAATGACAGGAGTAGGCCTAGACTCTTTCGTTAATGTTACTTCAGGAGCAAGGTCTGCATGTCCCGACGTTACATTCCGCCTTTTCTTAACCTTTCTACTTTGTAGTTTAGGTGTTAACTTTTGTTTTTCAGGCACTAGAGCCTGTACTTTTTTTGCTTCTACTTTTTTAATTTTTCTTAAAAATAACTTAATAAACTTCAACATAACAACAACCTCAAAAAAATAATATTTTTATAAAACTTCTATTTAAAAAATCTTTTCGTTGTTGTTTGTTTCTAGCCGACAGGCGTTTAATATTTTGTCGTCAGACAAAATCGAGCGTATTTGTTCGACAAATACATACCTCGCAGACGCTTATCGACCTTTTTATCATTTCATACTTAAACGCCCCCCGTAAAGGCCCCTTCTAAACTTTCGATTCATAAATGTGAAAAATGTCACATTTTTAAGATGATTATTAAAAATAAAAAAATAATTTAAAAATAAATTGGAGGATAGATTGGATGGTAGATTTTAGCTTCATTTTGTCAATCGATTGCTTATACCGAGAAAAATCAAGATAAAGCATTTATTAACAATGTGTTACAAAAATAATAATAACATATTAAGTTAAAAGTGACTTTAATAGAAACACATTTAAAAAATACGTCAAGTAAAATTAGATAGTAACATAAAAACGATAAAAAACAACGTGTTGCATATTTCAGAAAGCGTGGTAATCTATAAAGGTGAGTAAAGCTATAGCCAATTGTCATCTTCCTGCTCACAGCATATTAAAGGGGGTTGACGAGGTGTACTCTATGTACCAATTAAACCGTATTTTGAATAAAAAACATTGCTCAGCAAAACCAATCGTCAAGTCACTTCGTGTAAAAGGAGCTGACTATGAAAGACAATAACCCCTTAACAAAAATCGATATCCTCGGCTTCACATCGATCCAAAGTCTTACGGGGTACAACTGCTCCAGCAAGCAAGCTAAATGCTTAAGTGAACATAAAATTTACTATATAACAGGCAAGGATGGCAAAATTTACACGACGTCAAAGTGGCTTGAACAAGCACCTTATTCAAATCATTTCGCTACTAACGATAAAGTGAACTTAGACTTTTAAAGGAGATTATTATGGGTAGAAAACGTAAAAATAGTGCTGATAATAAACTGCCTGAGCGAGTATATCGTGGTAAATGTGCATTTGAGTTTAGAGCTAAAGCAGGCAAATGTTTTAAGCTTTGCGATCTAGATGCATCACTATCAGTCGTTTATAAAGCATACGAGGAAGCGCTTTTACTGACAAGTAACACCAATACAGTGATGCATTTAATAAATGAGTATCTTGAATCGACTGATTTTAAGGAAAAGTCCCCTAGAACCCAAAAGGACTACCATCAATACAAAAAAGATTTGATAAAAGCTTTTGGCCATATGAATACTAGAGCGGTAAAACCGCTTGATGTAAAAAAGTTTATCGATGCAAAAGCGATCAAGTCTGGTAACGCCCAAGCAAATCGACATAAATCAGCATTACAAGTCGTTTTTGCTTGGGCCGTTGTATATGAACAAAGTAAAATCAACCCTTGCGTCGGTGTAAAAAAATTAAAGGAAGTTGCTCGAAAGAAATATATCAGCGATGAAGAATACTTTTTAGTGAAAAAGTTTGCCTGCCCGGTTGTATTAGCATTATTAGAAATCATGTATTTATGTGCCGCTCGGCCGCAAGATGTATTAAAGATGAAATATGCTGACTGTCGTGACGAAGGGCTATTTATCGAACAATCCAAAACGGCCGTATCGCAAATCAAACGCTGGGGGCCAAGACTAAGAGCGGCGGTTAATCTGCTTAAAGTCACCTATCCTGATATAACCAGTGAATATGTGATATTTCAGCCAGCTAATGGGCGCAGATACACTAAATCTGGGTTTGATGAACGTTTTGCGAATCTGAAAGCAAAAATTTTAGCAGCCACAGGTAAAAAGTTGGATTTTACTATTCACGATTTCAAAGCAAAATCTATTTCAGATTTCGAAGGCAGTCTAGCAGAAAAGCAAGAAGCGGCTGGTCATACGAATATTCAACAAACTAAAGATTATCAGCGTAAGCCTGTCACCGTTGATACCGTTGAAACATCCAAGTTAAAAAAAGTGAGTTAATGACGTTTATCTCAAGCCTTGATGGATACTTTTTCAAGGCTTGAGGTATTAACAGTGATATCGGCTCTACCGCTAAAATATATTTTTATGCGGATGAATACCGTTAACTGAACTAACAAATAAAGTATGGTGCATTACGTTTTTTATATTCATCGATTAATCATGATTTTACGCTAGCTAATTTCACACTGAACGAGCTAGAAAAATACTAACGTGAATAAATGTCCGTATCCATTTTTATTGGCTCACGACATGGTTAAATTCGCTCTGCTTATTTCTGATGTGACCAGAATAATGTTCAATCCACAAGCTGAGGCGCTAATGCTAAAAACAGAAAAAGATTTATTATTAATCAAATCAGTTTTGAAAACATGTCACATTTTAATGATTGATGAAAGGCGTCTATTCATATCGCTTGGCCTAAAAGAGGCGTTAAATGTAAAAGCGCCAGAGAAGATGAAATTAACACAGGAAGAAACTGACATATTAACAAAGCTTATTCAAATTTACCTTTATCTTGATAGTTTTTGTGGTGGGAACATAGAATTTATTCATCATTGGATGAATACTGAAAATGAATATTTTGAAGGTGCACCGAGAGAATATTTTTATACTCAGCATGGGATTGATAAATTGTATAGTTACGTACAAAAATTCGGTTAAATAGAGCATTAAGTTTTAATAGCTAAGACTTTATCTGGCGATTTCTAATAGCAAGATTTAGCTTCATCTGCCAGACAGTTTCAAGTTCTATGATGCCTGTTTAGTTTTAATAGTTTAAGGCTTAAAAGAGCCTAAAGCGGACAAAAATCAGCCACTAAAAGCCACGTCCAAAAAAATCACTTTGATACGAGCACCTTATACTTTTATCATAATAGACACTAAAGCAACTAAAGTAGTCATATCACTTGATTAGCTCACTACTAACGCATTATATTTATCACTGAGCGTCGCTAAAGCCAACAAGGAATTATTAATGAAAGTTTATGCAGAAAAACTCGTTGAAACTGTAGTAGATAAGATTTGTGATGTTTGCGAACAGAGCGTAATGATCGAAGTAAATAAATACAAATATGAAGAATCTGGTGAGTTAAGAGCAAATTTTGGCTATGGCTCGAAAGAAGATGGCAAGATCTATCAGCTCGACTTGTGCGAGAGTTGCTTTAAAACAGCGCTGAATGCACTGAGAGATCTACGTAGAACAGAATTCATGTTTGATGAAACAAAAGATTCGTCAGATGAAAGATTCGGATTAGTTTCAGATAGTTTTATGATAGAGCAAGAAGAAATTATTGAAAAAGTAAAAGGATCGGAAAAAAGCATTCTATCAGATGTTAATATTAACGAAAATGTTAGTGATGATGAATCTTTACAAGATAGTATTGATGAAGATGTGCACACTAAGTAAATTTCAATAGTTAACATAAATTAGTTCAAACCTGACAGTCTTAAAGCCACCAAAGTGGTCAGTCATTATTCAACTTTTAACGATCTCTTAGTGCTCTGAACTTTCGTTAGCAACTCAAAAGCTAATGACCGCTTTTGGCTAATGTCAGAACTCTTGTCTTTAGTTAGTCATATGCTAAAGGCTTAAAAGAGCCTAAAGCAGACTACATGGGCAGAATAAAAACACCGAATTTAAAATATTGCTGCTGTTGAAGTTATTATGGGTAGTCTGATAATTAATAAAGTGTACCTGACCCCACATAAATACAAAATTAGATAATGAATTTTTTATAGATCCCCATTTTCAAACTTGCACAATCAATACTAAAGTTTACTTAAAACTCTGAAAGCGGACATTCTAACGTTAGAAATTGTAGGCATGAAAAATTAACTTTCTATCTCGCAATGGGGCACTTAGCGCCTTAGAATATATTGATTAATTCCTATTAAGAGATGGCCAAATTAATTGTCCATTAAAGTTACTAGCTACAATACTTTTCTAAAGTTTATTTTGGATATAATATTAACAAAAAAGGCCATACGGATTTCTTCGAAATCTTCAAGCCATTGAATGTTTAATCTAATGGATTTGTTAGGGATGTGGCTTTATTGATTAGCTATCCCAAAGTGAACAAGCGCTTTTTCAGCAATTTCAACACCGTATTCTTGAACAAAGTGTCCTGCCTCTGCAATTTTTAATGGTTCAGGGCAGCCTTTAATAAAGCTTCTTAATTTCTCCATTGGGCCTTCTCCTAATGCGGTGTCTTTCATGCCAATCGCCATAAAACTTTGACCGTTCCACTCTTTTGACCAAAATTCTCTTGCTCGTTTTCCGTGTTCAACACCATCCATCGTTGGCTCGACAGGCACCATGGCGGGAAAGCGTCTTACGCCTGCTTTATAGCTGTTGTCTGGAAATGGCGCATCGTAAGCTATAACATCCATCACAGACACTGCTGCCCCTGCGTCACATGCAAATAAACCACCTACTGGAATTTCGGGCACATTGGCGCACATATCTCGCCACTGATAAAAACCTTCAGAAGCGGTTTCACCAACCGATATTGCCGTGTTCATGACAATCAAGTTTTTAAATCGGTCTTGCATATCCATTGGGATCGTTAACCCTAATAAGCCGCCCCAATCTTGACAGACCAGCGTAATATTTCTCAGATCAAGGCGTTCAATAAATTGCATTAAACTGTCACGGTGAAAATCAAAGGTATAGACTGATTCATCAACGGGTTTATCTGAGCGACCAAAGCCAAACAGATCTGGCGCAACAACACGATGGCCTGCCCCTGTAAATATGGGGATCATTTTTCGGTATAAGTAGCTCCATGAAGGCTCACCGTGTAAACATAAAAAAGTTGTCTCGGATGATGAATCACCCTCGTCGATGTAGGCCATACGTAAAGACTCAAAACCCGATAAATCATCAATGTAGTTAGGTTGGTAAGGAAAAGCTGGTAATACAGAGAATCTTTCTTCTGGTGTTCTTAATGCTTTAATCGTCATAATATTTATCCTGAAAGTAGTTTGTTTAAGTTATGGTTATTTATTCTAAAGTTACTGGGTTTTACCTAAAAATAGGGATTTAAAAGGGAGTTCGGATACGCGCATACTACCAATGATAAAAACAAGCGCAGCAACAAGATCCATTACTGAGATATAGACAAAGACCTTTGGTGCCAACCCTAATGATGCTGCGTAAGTTACCGCAATAAAGCCGACCATTATTACTAATCCGTTCCAAACGATAATAGATGCACGGGCTTTAATATCTGACGTGGCCCAAAGTAATGCAGCCCCCATGAGCATAAAAGATGCACCTAATACCACCGTGATAATAAAGGTGTCTGCTTGAGGTGCTATCATCACTGAAATAATCATTCCTAGCGCGATTGGAAAGTTGAATAGCGCAGTAATTTGTACGAATTTTTTAAACATATTTAATTTACCTTTTAACCTATAGGTTATCTATATGACACTAATATGAAGTGATCGCTTTAGAATTAAATCTATTATGAAACGATCACTTTAAAATGTCAATAGGTTGAATTGACATTCTGAAGTGATTACTTCAGAATGGTATCATTAATTATGATTTTTGAGGGTGAAAGAGTGAAAGTAGGACGAAAAAGAGCATTTGATAAAGAGGTAGTATTAGATAAAGCGATGCGGTTATTTTGGACAAATGGGTATTCAAGTACTTCTGTTGCCAATCTATCTTCTGAGCTTGGACTAAATACGTCGAGTTTGTATGGAACGTTTGGTAATAAAGAACAGTTATTCAAAGAGTCACTGGTTCACTATGTAAAGCAATATGTAGAAGCTAACTATAAACACCTAGTAGAGCCATCAGATGTAACATTAAAAGAACGATTACAAGCTTGTTTCTATGGGCTTATTGAGCTATTCACCAATAATGAGACTCCCCGTGGATGCTTGCTTGTAAAAAGCGTTAATGAATCAGAGAGTATTGCATTTCCGGAAGACGTTGTTGTTTATATCAGAGAATTAGGCACTGAAACCAAGCAAATATTAACGAATTTGTTCGCGTCTGGTATTGCGAAGACTGATATGCCAAAAGGCCAAACGGCTGAAAAACTGGCTAATTATATTTTATCCGTTAGTTATGGACTGGCAGTTCAAGCAAAAGCAGGTCAGACAGAAGAGGAGTTAAAGTCAACCATGGATCATACGTTGAATTCCATTTTTAGTTAACACTAATTAAGAATTTGGTATTCGTACCATTCACTACAGAAGATAAATTTAACTAACTCTAAAAAATCAGGACATATAGGATATTTTGAATAACACATTTAAATTGAAACAATTCATCATTGTAATGTTACTGACGAGTATTTGGATCCACGTAGCCGAAGTGGCAAGAGCTATATTAGTTGCGTTTCCCATGATGGAAGCCTTCTATGCCGGAAAGTTAGCGGTTGGACCAATGGCAGTAAGTAATGCATTGATATGGGGAATCTGGGACACCATACTGGCGAGTACGATAGTATTTATCTACTGGTTATGCGCTCAAAGCTTTGGTAACAATGTAAAATCTATCATTATCTCAGCCACTGTAACTTGTATGGCAACGCTAGGTGTTTTTTGGATCGGATCGGTAAACTCAGGATTAGGAACGTGGGAAATGGCATATACCTTGGTTCCAATCGCATGGCTTGAAATGCTCATTGGCGCATTTTTAGCCAGTAAGCTATACGCTCGTTATCGCTAGAATAATAAAGGTGGCCAATTCTATTTACTTTAGCCTCTGTTAGTGGGGCTATAGCCAAAGAGCGACAAGATGAATTATAAAGAATTTAATGATTTCTGCCACGGATTAGAAGCAACCACTTATGTGGTCCAATGGCATAATTCTCATGTATGGAAAGTCGGCGGCAAGGTTTTTGCTATCGGAGGGTTGGGAAAAGATGATAAACCAGCATTTATTTTTAAAACATCTGAACTTAACTTTCATTTTCTCAGTGAATTACCAGGATATAAACCGGCACCATATTTTGCTTCCCGAGGAATGAAATGGATACAACATTATGAAAGTACGGAATATACTGATGACGACTTATCATATTACCTTAAAGAGTCTTATCGACTTGTTTCATTAGGCCTAACAAAGAAAATACAAAAAGAGCTAGGCTTAAACCAAAACCATTAAAATAGGTTTAGGTTTACACATTGCACGGATACTCGTTAATTATCTCTTAGGCAAATATGATTAAAATTAAACACCCTCAAGAGCTAGCGCATTTACGTTGCCTTGCTCTGTCAGCACAAGCTTTGTTACAGACACAAGCTTATGGCAGTGGTTTGGAAGGGGCGCGTAATGCGATTAACCATATTGGTTACGTACAGGGCGATAGCGCCATAAACTTAATACTTTAAATTCAATTAAAATTTGAATGATTCTAATGTCCGCTTCGGGGATTTTATTTCTGACGCCAAACAAAAGTTTTAGTCATAACTTTAGTTGTGAATGGATGTGAATTTTTAAGTGTAAAAAAGAAACTTTAGAATCTCTGCCCTGCTGCATTAACTCATAAGCTAATGACCGCTAATGGCTAGCTACTGCCGTAAACACCTAATGTCCGCATTGTCGGATAAGCTGCCTTTAAAGCCTAAAGCTTGAACGACCGAAATCACATGGCTTAGTTGTCTATCAGGATAAAGTTTGACCTATGTTTTCTTAGAGGTGGAAAAACCTAAAGATCTACTGTTTACTAAAAAATCTCTTTTTATTTTTGAATAATTGATGGTCTAAATAAAGGTTATTTGATAGCAGTAGTGATTGGCAATAACCGGCAGTTCTAATCTAATAAAGTGTCATTGTTAATGCATTTATCCAGAGGTGCATTTATCCAGAGGTGCATTTATGACAATAATAGTTATTCAGCATTTAATAAATATGGAATAAGAGATACTTGATTTGTCACTTTGAATACATGATTCAAAGTGATTGTATAACCAAACTAAACCATAACTTTCTATTCATCCTTAATAAAAACAGCTACATCTGAAATTTTCACATCAAAGAAAGCACATAATTTATCCAAGACATCTGTAGATGCGTTATATCCTTTAATATTGGATAACTTAGATAAGGTCGTCCTATGAATGCCAGTTGATTTACTGATCTCTTCAATCGTAACTCTGCGCCCTTCTTGAAAGGATTTTTCTGCAATTAACTCTTTTAATTTAAATCTAATCATTTGCTTTTTGCTCTAATTAAGATGCTTTAACTCTACATTGGTATTATTAAAATATCAAATAACTCTTGACATTCCCGATCTCAACTGTATATTCAAATGTGCATTATACGCATCAATTGAATAACAGGAGTACTTAAATGTGCATATATAAGTTCGAAAGAGAAAGTTTAATTAAAGAGTTAGCCGCAAAGTTAGA
Organism: Colwellia sp. PAMC 21821; assembly: GCF_002077175.1. Classification (NCBI taxonomy): domain Bacteria; kingdom Pseudomonadati; phylum Pseudomonadota; class Gammaproteobacteria; order Alteromonadales; family Colwelliaceae; genus Colwellia; species Colwellia sp. PAMC 21821. The sequence goes on along the minus strand of NZ_CP014943.1, from coordinate 4,114,885 downwards.
TGATGATGTTTTTGCCAAATTCGCATTACAAGTAACTTCTGATTCTTTTATTGATGAGGAAGATCTAGTCGCTGAATTTATTGATAACGAATTAATTGAATTCAATGACCAACTTGAGTTGTTCATTAAAGCTCATATTACGACAACATTTGATCGTAAGTTGAAAGATTTAGTTGCGCAAACTATCACAGGAACTGGAGTGTAATCATGACAAAGCCAATTATCGCATTTAATACGCAATACCCTACTTACACAGCATTAGCTGCTGACTTTGGAAAGGATCGACAGCTTGTTTATACTCGAATAAAAACCTATGGTTGGTCACCTGAAAAAGCCGTACTTACTGACAAGCATGGCAGTATCAGAAAATCATACTCAGATAATGCGCTATTACTTAAATCACCATTACTTTTTAAAGTCATCAATAAAGTTAGAGAGTCTGTAGTGCTTATTAAGCGCTTTCATGCAGAAATGGTTAAACAGTATTCTAAAGGTAAAAAGGTAGCTAAAAAAGCGTTTAAAATGCGCTCAATAGTTAAGGTTATACCGAAAGGTCATGGTAAATATTCTATCGGGCGATTTAAAGCGGATCCTATATTGGCAAACACTATTGGCTGTATCTATCTCGCTAAAGTGCCCATTGGCGACATATATTATCTCAAGATAGGTATTTCAAAGTTCCTTGCAGCTTCCGAGCGTAAAAAGTCTCTTCCAAAAGGCACTGTGATCATTAAGTACCTTCATACTGAACTACACAAATGTTTTCAGGCTGAGCAAGTCATGCTAACAGAGCTAAAACAAGAAGAATTAGTCATACATAAATTTTCTCGTTTTGAAGGTTATTCTGAGCTATTAACTTTAATGCCCGATAAATTATCACTTCATAAAATATATTATTTGCGGCTAAAGTCGGCTTTGAAGGAAACTAAATCTTATGATGAATTTATCAATAATTAAGCTGAATTAGCCATTATATTCGGAAAATATATTCGGAAAGTATTCGGAAGTGCTAAAACGAGAAAGGGCTGCACATTGTGCAGCCCTTTGAATGTGGCGGTGAGATAGAGATTTGAACTCTAGAAGGGCTACAAACCCTTGCCGGTTTTCAAGACCGGTGCTTTCGACCACTCAGCCATCTCACCTGAAGTTCAAAAGCATTGCTGCTTCAGAACGGGGCGAATAATAAATACTGTTCACTACTTTGTAAAGTGCTAATTACTAATAATAGGCATTTTATGTGATTTTTATTACCAAGTGCTGAATAAACCATCAAATTATGATTTGTGACCGCCCTTTCTTGTCATTTATAGTACCTTTATTTTTTTATCTTCATGAATACGATTTGTAACAAACGTATGCAACAGTAATTACTTATTCAGCTGCTATAATATGCTATTACAAATTTTTCAGGAAACATTGTGGCAAAATCTAGTCAATCAGTTGCTGATAGAAGTCTATTAAGTTTAACTTGGCCCATTTTTATTGATCTATTTTTCATTTTTATGATTAATGTCGCTGACGCTTGGTTTTTAAGTCGTATATCCGATACTGCTGCAGCTTCTATTGGCGCTATTATGCCTATTTTAGGTATTGCCTTTGCGCTTTACAGTACTTTGCATCAGGGTGGCAGTAGTGTTGCCTCACAACGTATTGGAGCTGGAGACTTCCACAAATTAGCTACAACTTATGGTGCGCTGTTCGCCATTCTTTTATTTGGTGGTATTTTATTAACCATTATCATGCTGTCGTTTTCGCCGACATTCGCTCAATGGATGGGATTAACAGATGATATGGCTGCCATGGCCAGTATTTACCTTACGACAATTGGCATGGGCACTTGGATTTTAGCCGTAAGATTTGCTGCTGCAGCGGTTTTAACCTCTCAAGGCAAAACACATTGGAACATGTGGTCTACTTTCGTCATGACCATAGTCAATATACTGTTTAACTACCTACTTATCGACGGTAAACACGGATTTCCTGACCTAGGTGTACAAGGCGTCGCTTATGCATCAGTTATCGCTTGGCTTGTCAGTTTATGCTTTACCCTTTTGATTATCACCAAACATTTGAAAATCAAGATTGCGTTACCCAAAAGTTGGCTGTTATTTAAAAAAGATAGCGCCCCTATTTTAAAAATTGCCATGCCGTCAGTGTTAGATCCAATGTCGTGGCAGCTGACCCAAATATTAATGACGGTGATGATAGTTACCATGGGTGAACTCGCGTTAGCTACCCGTATTTATAGCTTTAACTTACTCTTTACAGCCATTCTTTATGGTTTTGCGGTCAGTGCTGGCGTACAAATTAAAGTTGCACATTACATTGGTGCCAAACGCTTTGATGACGCTCATAAACAATTAATGCTAGGTCTAAAATTGGGTATTGCTGGCGCGATGTTTTTTGTTTTCACCTTACTTATATTGTCGGATCAACTATTCTCGATATTTACTAGTAATACTGATATTTGGGCTTTGGGGAAATTAATCTTATTTGTGGCTATTATTGGTGAGTTTGGCCGCAGTTTTAATTTGATTGTTGGGGCGTCATTACGTGCGTCTGGCGATGCACGTTATGTGTCAATGTTTGGATTTGCAATTATGTGGTTTATCGCCCTACCATTAGCCTGGCTATTAGGTCTACATTTTGCTTATGGCTTGGTGGGTATTTGGCTAGCTACCAGTTTAGATGAATGTATTCGTGGTGTTATTGCGCTGAAGCGATGGAATACTGGTATATGGCGCACTAAAGGTGTGTATGTTGAAGAACTACCTGTGCATGAGCCTACTCTCAATGAGCGCATAGATTATCAGGAAGCCAATGACTGCTTTGAAGTTTTCAATCAAGAGCAAGAACAACCGCTAACAGCGCCGAAGACCTGATATTAAATAGTGTGATAAAAATGCCGTTAATATAATAGGATTAACGGCATTTTTTTGGTTACGATATTGTGGTTAATTTATCAAATCGAACAGGCTAAAATATAATGTCTTTAGTATGATGCATTGATGAAATTGGTATTTGGTTATCAATTTCATCAATGCTAGTTGGGCATTGTGTGTTAGATTGACGGCATAAATACCGACCTACATGTTATAGCTTGCTGTAAGTTGATTTATGCGCTTGAGTACTAAATCCTCGAAATTACTCTTCCACTTGTACTTCATGGGCCTCTTGGGCTTCTTTAGCTGCTAGTTGCTTGGCTTGATTAATTCTTAATGCTAAATACAAGTCGGAATGAACATATATGCCTTCGTTGCCTGATCTTATTTCTGCTTTTACAAACCATGCAAGCAATTGACGTTTTCTTCCAGCAATTTCAAAGCGCACTCCTCGCTTTTGGAATATAACGTTTAAGTCAGCCAGCATTGCCATCACGCTTAAGTCTAAATGGGTGAAGCACGGTACCGCATCGATGATAACGCATTCAATATCGTCTTTTTGTCTGGCATATTGTTCTAATAGTCTTCGTTTAAAAAAACTAGAATTAAAGTAAGTTAACGGCGAATTAAAACGGTAGATAAAAATACCGTCTATCGGTTTTGCTTTATCGCTGGTATCTAAACTTCTAACAACACCATTTATATCTACACCCAATATATGGTCTGTTGGTCGCATTACTGTGCGGATAAATTGGAATAAACCCAGTAATACCGCTAGCGTTATACCTGGGATTACACCAATAAAAAGCACAGCAAATAAGGTGGTTAACGTTAAATAAAATGCCTGTTTGTCTTTTAATCTTAGTTTCCAAACTGCTTTTAAATCTAAAAGATGTACTGAAGCAATAATCAAGACTACACCCAGTGCTGCACTGGGAATAAACTCTAAAGGCGCGGTTAAGTAAATAGCAATGATGGCAATAATAACTGCGGCTATAATCGACACTAATTGGGTTTTACCGCCATTAGCATCATTAACTGCCGTGCGCGAGTCTGCACCACTTACGGCAAAGCCTTGTGATAAAGCAGAAGCAAAATTTGCTATACCAAGCGCCATGAATTCTTTATCTGCATCAATGTCGTAACCATTTTTAGCGGCAAAGCTGCGCGCAGTAAGCATCATACTGACAAAGCTTACTATGGCGAGGTTAAGTGCGGGCATGACTAACTCACGAATAATACCAACGTTAAAGTCAGGCGCTTTAAATAAGGGTAAGCCTCCATCGACAATGCCAATGGTTTTTATGTCAAACTGCTCTAGATTAAATCCCCAAACCATGGCGGCGCCAAAAGCGATTGCGAACATAGAAGCCGGCCATGTAGGCTTTATGCGTTTTATAACAAAATAAATACTCACCGTTAGTAAAGCCATGAGTAAGGTCGGTACATGTGCTTGCGATAAATAATCAGGCACACTTCCTAACCGTTCAAGTAAATGCCTTTCGTCGAAGGTAAAACCAAACACTTTAGAAAATTGTCCAACAATAATGGTGATAGCGACACCATTTAACAGCCCCATTAAAATAGGTTTAGATAAAAAATCAGCCAATACGCCAAGTTTAAAACGACTGGCAATTATGCACCAAAAACCTGTCATGGCGGTCATGGTGATCACTAATTGCCAATGCTTAACAATGTCTCCCGCTGCTAAGGGGGTTACCACGGCGGCAATAACAGCACAGGTTGCCGCATCAGGGCCAACAATGAGTTGTTTTGACGTACCAAATAGCGCATATATTATCATGGGTAAAACGCAAGAATATAAGCCAACAACCGCATTTACGCCGGTAAGTTGTGCATAAGCAATAGCAACGGGCAAAGCGACTGCAGCAACAGACAATGCTGCTCTAGCATCATCAGCAAACCATTGGCGCTCATAATTGAATAATACATTCAAACCGGGCATGAAATTATATAAACGTGATAACAACACTGTTTCCTTAGGGAATATAATGCTTTAATAATAGGATTAATAAGTAAAGAAATATAGCTAATATATTCACTAAATGGATGAATTTTCATAAATTACATCACCAGAGCTCAGTTTTATCGTATGGTGAATAAAATGGCCAATATTGCTCAATATTTTATGCTCAAAAAGCCAGTACTAATTTCTCAGTATTTCCGAATTTTGTGGTGAAGTAATAACTATGAAGAGAATGACAGCATTGAAAGCTTTAGTCGGAAAAGTGCAAAAACCAGTTTTTTAATACCAGAATGATATGTGAACTGTGAATAAAATAGCTAATGAAAAAAGCCGTTAATAAGATTGTTAATAACGGCTTACATGAAGCAACAACGCTTAACCTTTAATGGTGTAATAACCCTTAATTGATAATGACACCGTTACAGGTTGCTGACTTTGATTTTTCCAATACCAGCCATGAGAACCTTTAAAAGGCGTAGTGAGCGAGCCTTTCATATTGCTTGAAGTGGTAATTGAAAAACTTTCAAAATATCCCGTTTTATCTCCTGCAGGCTCACCGTGAAAATCGAAATAAAGGGCTTCACCGTCAGTTTTCCATTCATATTCAACATGGGCATGTTTTTCCATATTTAATTTATACTCTAATCCATTGCCCGCTGGCACGATAATTTCAACATCATCGGTTCTTAATGCATCATTTTGTGTGCCTCGCTCTATGACAAGCGTTGGTGATTTTTCAGATGCTTCAGCTATCGCGGTAAGCCCTAGTGTTTTACCAATGCCCGTTGGGTCAATATTATATTCTGCCGGTAAAATACAAGTAACAAGTAGCGTTGTTGCTACTAAAAACGCGATAACGCCGGCTTTAATCAATGTGCGGGTAGTATGTACAGGGATATTGAATTCGTTCATGTTAAATCCTAAATTTTTATTCATTATTATTGACGCTAAAGCCAAGAGCACTTTGAGCTGAAATTTGTTTATCTTGATAACAAGCTACACTAATTTATAAAGTAGCCCGTTAGTTGCAAACCTACCAGCATAAAGCCAGCACTCATCAATGCCGTATTGGTGACTGTTGCAAAGCTTAGATAACTGCTGTGTCTACGCCAAAAATTTAATATAATTAACACCAAAGCAAGTGCTAAAAATTGGCCTATTTCAACACCAACGTTGAATGAAATAATATTGCTAATTAAGCCATCACTCGGTAATTGAAATTCTTGAATTTTTGTGGCTAATCCAAAGCCATGAAATAGCCCAAACACCGTCACAGCAATTTTAGTATTAGGTTGGCAGTTAAATAAACGCTGAAAGCCGCCTAAATTATCAAAACCTTTATAGACCACAGAAAGCCCAATAATGGCGTCAATTATATAAGGATTAATTTCAATATTGCTAAACACACCATAGAGTAAAGTTAAACTGTGGCCTAGCGTAAACAAACTGACATATAACAGTACATCTTTACTTCGAAATAAAAAGAACACCACGCCAACTAGAAATAACAAGTGGTCGTAACCCGTTAGCATGTGTTTAGCGCCAATATAAATAAAGGGAAATATTGCGCTCCCTTGATTAGCTTCTAAAAACTGCTTTGTAGCATCGTCTACGCCATGGGCTAACAATGAAAATGAAGTGAATACCCCAATTATTATCAGCAGAGATCGAATGAAATTGTGTCTGATGTGCTTCACTTAGTATCCTTGTTAATGTAAATTTTTTTAAATTATTCTACGGCAGTGTTTATACACTAAATTTGTATGTAAGGGGAATATACTAAATAATAGTTCCACTATTGGAAATACAATTAGCAACCATGAACAATACATTGCAAATGATCAGCTTAGTTGACCTATCCATTGCTTTTATCCCTGTTATTATCGCTCTGTTTTTTCTATATATATGGTCTTTAAATGTAAAACAAGCGAGCTACGCACTTTCTAGAATGTTAATACAGTTATTACTTATTGGTTACGCACTAAGTTATATTTTTTATTCTGATAATGTTTGGCTTATAACCGCTATTTTATTCGCTATGGTCGGTATTTCTTGTTGGATAGCGTTGCGCACCCTGCCTACATATCGACTTCGGTTATTCAAACATGGGTTTATGGCCATATTATGTGGTGGCGGCTTTACCTTGTTTTTTATAAGCCAAGGCGCGCTGGCACTCAGTCCATGGTATCAAGCACAAGTGCTTATTCCACTTGCGGGGATGATATTTGCTACGGCCATGAATAGCATTAGCTTATGTGCTGAGCGCTTATTTTCTGAAATGAATAATCAAGTACCATATCCAGAAGCTAGAAAAAATGCTCTAAACGCGGCAACAATACCGGTAATTAATACTTTATTTGCAGTTGGTTTGGTATCAATACCCGGCATGATGACAGGACAAATTTTATCAGGTGTTTCGCCTTTAATTGCTGCTAGATATCAAATTATAGTGATGTGCATGATCTTTGCTTCAGCGATAATTTCTGCGGTTATTTTTCTCCTGTTGTCTGAGAAAACGATGAAATTAATGACTAAACAAAAAGCCGACCCCAAGTTTTAATTTCGTTGTGGGTAGTTATTCTTTATGTGACTTATCATTCAAATTTTACACTCCACTCCTCTTTACTACATACAGCCTCCCATTTAAGACTATTAATTGATTTTAGTTTCAACTGAGACTATAATCAGCTTATCAATCTTGACTAGGACTGTGATATGAATGTTTCAAATTATCAAAATAAAACGCCAAAAATTAACAGTTTGGTTGCTTTTAAACTTGGTAGTAATATCTTAGAAAAGTGGCGATGCAGCGCGGGCGATAAGCAAGCTATTCTTGGATTGACCAAAAGTAGCTATTATCGGTTTCAAAACAATGAGAGTGCAACGCTTTCTAACGATCAGTTAGAGCGTATTAGTTATATAGCTAATATTCATCAAGCATTAAAAATGGTTTTCTCTAATCCTGACAACGTTTATGGCTTTATGGCGATGAAGAATGATAATCCATTTTTTAATGGTAACTCACCGCTATCGCTTATCTCGACTGGAAAATTTGGCACCTTATACGAAGTTTTCAAGCGTATAGATGCTATGCGTAATGGTCAGTGGTAACGTGATGGAAGGCACTAAAACAGTAAAACTTGTTAATAAAGTGGCATTTAGGTTAGTTAATTCAAAGTTTCCCCCTATTACCCTTTTTGATGATGTGATCAGCAAAGACGACTTTGAAACAGTTTACGCTATTCAAGCATTAACCAACCCCAGAATATTAAATCAGCTTGGTGACTTATCCCTACTTGCAACCAACGAAATTCCTTTTGGCATTGATGGCGTAAATTATGTCACCGCGCCTTTTACCCACATTAATCCTGATGGCTCACGCTTTAGCCAGGGTGAGTTTGGCGTACTTTATCTTGCAGACACTATTAAGACCGCCATTAAAGAAACGCTTTATCATCAACAGAAGTACTTTCAAAACATACAAGGTTTACATTACGATACGGTGGATATGCGATGTTTAAAAGTCACTTTCAGTGCCAATGTTGTCGATTGTTCAAAGGTTGAAGGGATTGGTGAATCTGAAGATTACTCGAAACCAAGGATCCTTGGTGCAGAGCTTAAGAAAAATGCTGAGCAAGGTTTTCAATATCTCTCGGTAAGAAATCAGGGTTCAACATGTTGGGGGCTCTTTTCCCCGATTCATGTCTCTAAAGCCATACAAACTAAGCACTTCGAGTTTATCTTTGACGGAAAATCAATATCTAAAGTGAGAGAGCTCGTTAGTGAATAGCATAAATTATTTACCTTTATGTACCTATCAACTAAACCAAGGCACCTTTACACCTTGATACAATGTCAAAAGCGTTATTAATTACAAGAAATTAATAACGCTTTTTTGGTTATAAAAAGTCTAATGATTAAAATGCAAAGTCTTCACTGGCTAATGCCATCATTGAATCAACACCACCTTCAATACAAGCCGCATGTCCCTTTGCACGAGGTAATATGCGTTTAAAGTAAAACTCGCAGGTATGAAGTTTTGCTTGATAAAAGGCTTTATCTTCAGCACCGCTTTTTAGTTTACTGTGTGCTACTGATGCCATTTGCGCCCAAAAATAAGCTAATGTAACGTAGCCAGCAAACATTAAATAGTCAACCGATGCGCCACCAATTTCATCCGCGTTAGTCATGGCCTTTTTACCCACGGTAGCGGTTATAGCTTGCCATTGTTCAAAGTATGCACTCAATGTTTGTATTTGTTCAGCCATTGCCGTGTTATCAGCATTTTTTTGGCAGAAAGCACCAACATCAGCCATAAAAGGCTGTAAAATTGCACCTTTACTGCCTAAAATTTTACGGGCGAGTAAATCTAATGCTTGAATACCAGTCGTGCCTTCATATAAGCAGCTTATTTTAGTGTCGCGCATTAGTTGCTCCATGCCCCACTCTTTTATAAAGCCGTGACCACCAAATATTTGTACACCGTGACTAGTACATTCAAAACCTAACTCACTTAATAGTGCTTTTGCTATTGGCGTTAATAAGGCCAGTTTTGTTTCTGCATTAACAACTGTAGGTTTATCTTTTTCAGCGTGTGTTATATCAACTAACTGTGACAAATAGCCAATAAGCGCTCGGCCACCTTCAGCGATAGATTTTTGCGTGAGCAACATTCTGCGCACATCGGGATGCACAATGATCGGGTCCGCTGGGCCATTTGGATTTTTAATCCCACTAATTGAACGCATTTGTAGACGATCTTTCGCATAAGCTAACGCCCCTTGAAAAGACGCCTCTGTTGCTGCTGTACCTTCAAGTGCCACGGCTAAGCGCGCTGAATTCATAAAGGTGAACATACAATTTAAGCCGCGATTAACTTCACCAATTAAATAGCCTTTGGCGTTATCGAAATTAATAACACATGTCGCGTTCGCGTTAATACCCATTTTATGCTCAATAGAGCCACAACTAACGCCATTTCTGTCCGCTATTGTACCGTCATCATTGACGTTAAATTTTGGCACTATAAAGAGTGAAATACCTTTACTACCTTCAGGTGAACCCGGAATACGTGCAATAACAATATGTACAATGTTGTCAGATAAGTCATGTTCTCCGGCAGAAATAAATATTTTTGATCCCGTTAAAGCATAACTTCCATCGTCATTTAACTCAGCTTTGGTGCGCAACATGCCTAAGTCGGTACCACAATGGGCTTCGGTTAAGCACATGGTGCCTGTCCAACTGCCTTCAACCAAGTTAGGCATAAATTGTTGTTTTTGAGTTTCAGTTCCATGTGCTTCAATAGTGGCTAATGCACCATGACTAAGGCCTGGATACATAGCAAAACTGTGGTTTGCTGCTGACATCATTTCACTAATCGCACTATTCAATGAATGAGGTAACCCTTGGCCACCAAACTCCACACTTTGTGACAATGTTGGCCAACCGCCAGCAACATACTGTTGATAAGCATCTTTAAAACCGTCAGGTGTTGTTACTTTGCCGTCGGTCCAAGTACACCCTTGTTGGTCTCCAATTTGATTTAGCGGTGCTATAACCTGCTCGGTAAATTTAGCCGCTTCTGTGAGAATAGCATCTACCATGTCTTCACTAGCATCATTGTAGCCAAGTTGTTGGTAATGTTTGTCGCAGTCTAACAATTCTTGCATAACGAACTTTATATCTCTTATGGGCGCTTTATACTCAGGCATTTATTCATTCTCCAAATTACGGTAAGACAAACATGATGATTATTGAATCATATAATTCATATGCTAATCACAACATAGATATAAAACAAATGAATATTTCTTATCAACATCTATCAAAAATTCGTATACACAAAAGAGATTTTAACTAACAATATGACGCAACTGCTCTGATTTGAATACCTTGCTTTTATTATATTATTCTAGTTTTTTCAGGCTTTTATATTGTCATGCCTCTCCTACTATATTTAATTGGAATACAACATCATTATAATTATTCATTGGTTTTATAAAGATATTGGATTTAACATCATTAAAGTATGCTTATTTTTATAAGCTATTGTTGAAGTATTGATAATCATATTTTATATGTTCATAAAGGATGCCCTATGTCAGTGATTTCCCTGTTAGAAGAACGATATTCTGCTCGCGCTTATTTAAATAAGCCCGTTCGACAAGCGTTACTTGAAGCCATTTTTAAACAAGCGCAACAAGCGCCATCAAACTGTAATGTGCAGCCTTGGCAAACATGTGTAGTATCTGGAGATCAGAAAGAGCAATTAAAAAATGACTTAATCGCCACCGTAATGAAAGGTGAATCACCTAACCCTGATTTTAATTGGCTACCTAAATATGAAGGTATTCATCGTGATCGTCAATTTGGTTCTGCTAATGCACTTTATAGCGCTATCGGTGTAACACGAGAGGATAAAAAAGGCCGACAAATGGCAATGATTCGAAACTGGCAGTTTTTTGATGCGCCACACGTCGCCTTTTTCACCATGGATAAATACTTAGATATTATGGGCGCGGTTGACTTGGGTATTTATGCACAAACCTTGTCATTAATCCTAGCAGAGCATGGATTATCATGCTGTATGCAAGGCGCACTTGGTCAATTTCCAGATCCAATAAAAAAAGCGCTTAACTTACCTGAGCAACGGGGTGTGTTGTTCGGAATGTCTTTTGGCTATGCCGATGAAAGCGCCGCCGTAAATAATACTCGTACTGATCGTGAATCTATTGATAATGCCGTTAGTTTTTTTAATTAAAGGCTATGTGTTCACCAACAGATAAAGCAAACAGTTAAAAAAAGAAGGCTTAACGTAAATTTAAATATACTGCCAAATGAACAACCCACTTGTTGTAAATGCGGCAATATCTAATTTTTACACTTAGGGAATAAACCATTATCGACTAATGATCACTCCATAAAGCTTTCTTCTTCAATTGACAATGCATAAGCCTTAATCGCCATATCTGATTGTAATATATGTTGGCTAAGCCAAGTGTATACAAACATCGCAATTTTATGCTGTATTTCAAGATTATAATGATCAAGTTTCTTTATCAGTGCCAAAAGATTTTCTTTGAACGCTAAATGCTCTTTGAGATGGCTTTGAGTATCAGGATAATTTATTTGTCTTAACAAGTTCTCCTCAGATTCAAATTGTAAGTCTATATATGAAGCCAAATGTTGGGCTAGCATAATAGCTGACTGCTTATTATCTTTGTGATAAAAATCATTTAGCATGGTAAATATCATTTTATGTTGATCGTCTATTTCCTTATTACCTACCATGTACTTTGGTAACCATTGGAAGACTTTTTGGTTTTCTTTTGCGTGATACTCAAGTACCTCTGTTGGTGATTGTATTGCTTTATTGATACTTTTTAAGATGGCACTTTTCTTAGAAGGTTTTATTAAATAACCGCTTAAACCCAATGGAAACCAACGTTTAATTGACTCTCTGTCACGATGTTGAGTATAAGCAATAATAGGGACTTTATTACCCTCTTGACGAATTATTTTAGTCACTTCAATACCATTTAATGTAGGTAAATCATAAGCTAAAAGTACAACGTCTGGTTTAAAGTTGTGTATTTCATCTAGTGCTTCTTTACCGTCATTAACTAAGACATGTTTAAATACGGTATCAGAGAATATTTTATCAATGACACGCGTAAACATATCAGAAGGCTCCGCTACCAACACTTTATAGCAAGTGCTCTGTAGGTTTTCTAAGTCTTGGTCATCTGAAGTTAACAGTGCCGTATTTACACCTATAACTGTTTTATGCTCAGGTTGATTACTTTCAACAACATTTGCTTTTATGTCTTCATGACTCGCTTTTAATTCAAGTAACTGATCTAGAATGTATTGAATACTGCTTGAAGCATTTTCGTTCATTTGCCCTAGAGACAAACCAATCAGGTTTTGTAATACAGCTTTAGCTTCTTTATTTTCTACCGCAATACCTGTCGCAGATAAAATATCTTTTTCACACTTATTAACACTTGATATAAATGACTTTTTAAGCGCAACACCATGTTCTATACATGAAGCAAGCTCGTCTTCACCATCATTAACCAGTTGCTCTAAACTGTCATTTTTACGATTTTCAATTAATTTTAATTCTTTTAATAAAACAAGTTTTAAACGATAAGGCTCGTTTAAAGGATTAATAATGGCGTAGTCGTCAAATAAGCCATTTTCACAGGCTAAATAGGCACGAAATGTTTCACGGTTGTTGATCAATAAAATGGCACTATGAGGAGCTATGTTCTGTTCATATTCTTCTAGGTAATTGATGTAAAATTCGATGGTACTTTTAATATTGTTCGAAGAGAGCAATAAAACTTTAGGTGTCATTGCCGTTAAACTATTTAATTTTTCTGGGTTAAATTTGTAAGCTTTAAAGTCCAGCCCTAATTCAGTTATTTGCTGAATGGCTGGCTCTACACTATCGCGCTCTTGATATATCATGACAATGTCAGGTTGATTAGTAATTTTCACCGGGTTCATGAGTAAGATCTCTTTTTACGCTTTTTAAATTTAACGGTATCTTTGTAGATATTATATAAATTAATAAACTGTTTCTTTACTATAAACTGACTATCTTGCAAATACTTATACTTTTAATATTAGTTAATATTTATAGAAAAACATTGTTAAATAACCATTTTTATCATCTATTTATCTTTTAACCGAAACATTACATGATCTGAGCTGATTTTAAGCTAATAGTGAGAAGAATGATTTAAATTTTACGAGATTAAAATGATAAATAAACACCATATTAACCGTTTTAATATATTTAAACGTTCCAATAAACATACATATTTCGCTGGCGATTGCTTTTGGCTTGCTGATATCATGATGTAATGATTTAAAAATGAAGCTTAACTTTATTAAAAATATTGCATACCCGACTTTAAGTTTGGAATTATGATAATATTTTGTAAATTTGATAACGATAGGAAGCACCGTGGAATTAATCGATTTAGACATTAGTGAAAACATAGCAACAATAACCTTAAAAAATGGCAAAGTTAATGCTATTTCCCACCAAGTAATTGCCGAAATTAATGACGCTTTAGATCAAGCAGAGTCAGCGGGTGCAGTCGTTATATTAACCGGCCAACCGGGCATGTTCTCTGCAGGGTTTGACTTGAAAACGATGAAAGAAAGTTCAGAATCAGCTGTGGCATTGGTTACCGCTGGCTCTACTTTATCGCGACGTATGTTGTCATTTCCATTTCCAATTATTGGCGCTTGTTCAGGCCATGCTATTGCTAAAGGCGCGTTTTTATTACTCAGTTGTGATCATCGTATCGGCAGTTTAGGGAAATTTAAAATCGGCTTAAATGAAGTCACCATTGGCATGACTATGCATCAAGCAGGTATTGAAATAGCCCGAAATCGTTTACCGAGTAACTATTTAACGCGTTCAGTAATTAACGCGGAATTATTCTCACCAGAAACAGCGGTTTCTGCAGGCTTTTTAGATACTCTAGTTGAACCAGAAGAGTTAATGGCAACAGCTAAGGCCCTTGCAACTCATATGCAAACATTGAATATGAAAGCGCATCACGGTACTAAATTAAAAGAAAGAAAAGAAATTTTAACGGCGTTAGATGCAGCAATCGAACTTGATGCAGCAATGGTTATTTCTTTATAGGTTTTTATCAGCGTTTATATTTCGCATATGTACTTATGTAAATGTGGCACGAGTAACTCGTGCCACATGTTATTTACTTGATAGATATCTTTCTAGCTTTATATATTCCCGCCCTTAACTAATTTCTTTAATGGCTCGACCAATACCATCAACCGTTAATGGAAACATTTTATCGCCGATTAAACTTTTAATAATTGATATTGAATGATAATAATCCCATTGGTTTTCTGGCTGTGGGTTTAACCATGCAACTTTATTGAAATGCCCCAAAATTCGCTGCATATAATCTACCCCAGGCTTTTCATTCCAATGCTCAACACTACCACCGGGTGCAACTATTTCATAAGGCCCCATAGTGGCGTCACCGACAAAAATAACCTTATAATCGCTCCCGAAAGTTCTAATTACTTCTTCTAAATCAACCGTGTCATGGCGGCGACGGCTGTTGTCTTTCCATAAACGCTCGTAAACGCAATTATGAAAATAGAAAAACTCAAGATGTTTAAATTCGGTATGTGCGGCAGAGAATAGCTCTTCACAAGTATGAATGTATTCATCCATTGAGCCACCAATATCAAAAAACATGAGTACTTTTACCGAATTATGGCGCTCGGGTTCCATATGCACATCGAGTAAGCCACCATTTTTTGCTGTAGAGCGAATGGTCGTATTGATATCAAGCTTCTCACTTGCACCTGTTCGGGCAAACTTTCTGAGTTTTTTGAGCGCTAATTTTATATTGCGAGTACCTAGTTCTCGGTCTTGATCGAAGTTTTTAAACTCTCGTTTATCCCACACTTTTACCGCGCGGTTATTGCGATTGCCGTCTTGACCTACGCGAATACCTTCTGGATTATAGCCATAAGCGCCAAACGGTGATTTACCGCCAGTACCAACCCATTTACTACCACCTTCGTGTCGCTTCTCTTGCTCTGCGAGGCGCTCCTTTAAGGTTTTCATTAACTCGTCAAGACCACCTAGCGCCGTTAACTTGTCTTTTTCTTCCTGACTCAGCTCGTTTTCAAACTTTTTTCTGAGCCATTCTTCAGGAATAACGTTATCGAAAATATCGATTTTTTGTACACCGTCAAAGTATTCTGCGAAGGCACCGTCGAATTTGTCGTAATGGATTTCGTCTTTCACCATCACTATTTTCGCTAAATGATAAAAAGCTTCAACATCGGCAAACACAACGCCTTTTTTTAATAACGCAATCAAATCTAGTAATTCGCGTAAACTTACCGGGACTTTGTGTTTTCTCAGGGTTAGAAATAAATCTATAAACACGTTTATTACCTGTTTCTGCGACTGATAAAAGCAAGTTTTTCAAGTAATGACACATCTTGCTCATTTTTAAGTAAGGCACCAAATAAAGGGATTATGTCTGACTTTTTATTAATTAATACGTCTTGAGCAACATCGTCTGCAACCAGCAGTTTTAACCAATCAATCAACTCTGACGTTGACGGCTTTTTCTTAATGCCTTGTAAGTCTCTAAGATTAAAAAACACTTCTAAAGTATGCGCGAGCAAGTCTTGTTTAACATGAGGATGATGAACCGCAATAATCTGTTCCATCTCTACTTTGGTCGGAAATTTTATGTAATGAAAGAAACAGCGGCGTAAAAATGCATCCGGAAGCTCTTTTTCATTATTTGAGGTAATAATAATAATTGGACGTTGTTTTGCTTTGATCACTTGTTGAGTTTCATATACAAAAAATTCCATCTTATCAAGTTCTTGCAATAAATCGTTGGGGAATTCTATATCCGCTTTGTCTATTTCATCAATTAATAATATCGGGCGTTGTTCTTCTTCAAATGCCTGCCAAAGTTTGCCTTTAATAATATAATTCGAAATATCATTAACTTTTTCATCCCCTAATTGGCTATCTCGTAAACGCGACACCGCGTCATATTCATAAAGCCCCTGCTGTGCTTTTGTGGTCGATTTAATATGCCATTGATATAACTTACAGTTAAGTGATTTTGCTAATTCTTCTGCAAGTTGGGTTTTACCCGTACCTGGTTCGCCTTTGATCAGTAATGGTTTTTCTAAAGTAATTGCCGCGTTTACCGCTAAGCGAAGTTCATCTGATGCAATATAATTTTCTGTACTTTTAAACATGTCTTTACCTTTAAAAATGATGCCGATTATTGTTAGGCATCAATAAAAATTGATTTACAAATTTATATGGCCAGAAATTACGCCGGCCGTTTGTTGTTTATTCATAACTATGTAGCAACTTTTATCGCTACGGGTGTTCCGTTAAGTGCCGCATTACCTGTCAGTAAATCTACTCGATTAACATCCGTTAAGTCATTAATACTAACACCCGGTTGAGTAGCCGCTACTGACATATTAGTGTCTTTTTGATTATGTCCCCATCCTTGCGGCATACTGACCACACCTTGTTGAATATCATCGGTAATAACGGCATTAATTAATACTTCGCCCGAGATTGAACTAACACTTAATAGCTGCCCATTTGAAATACCCAATTTTATTGCATCGTCAGGATGAACCTCTAACGTACACGGATTTTTACCTTTGACTAAACGAGCAGAATTTTGTGTCCACGTATTGTGACTTTTAACTAATCGACGACCAATTAAATCAAAGGGATAATCATAATCACGGGCCGGCTTTGACATTACCGCATTTAACCGTGGTAAGTCATCAACATAGAGTTGTGGAACTAAATTGACTTTACCGTCTGCCGTTTTAATACGCGCGGCTAAACACGGCATTAAAGGCCCAATATCTATACCGTGAGGATTATCGATAAGTTTTTGTAAACTTAATCCTTGCTCACCGTAAGGGCCATTTTTTAATTCCATATCTAATATAATTTCAGGCGTGAGGTTTTTCAAATGCGCTGGAATATCCTCATTAGTCATTCTTTGGGTTAGTTCTTTTAATATTTCATAGTCGTTACGTTGATATTCTTCTCTTGCAAACAATGGCGCTGAATATTTTACGGTATTACGTACTGAAAAAGAATTAAAGAAAATATCATAGTGCGAATTTTCAATACCGGTAGTCGCCGGTAAAATTATATTAGCGTATTTGGTGGTTTCGTTTAAATAAATATCAACGCTAACCATATAGTCTAAGCCTTTGAAGGCTTCAGCTAACTTATGACCACTAGGACTTGAAAGCACCGGGTTACCTGCAATGGTGATCAAACTTTTAATTTGGCCTTCACCTGCAGTTTGTATTTCTTCGGCTAGTGCCGCGACTGGAAATTCACCATTAAAAAACGGCAGTTTCCGTACCCGCGTGTGGTACTCTCCAAATGTACTTTTAAAGCCTTTTTTATGATTTCTCAATAAATCAAAAGCCGGTTGAGGAAACATTGCCCCGCCAGCCCGGTCAAAATTACCGGTTATAATATTAAGCACATTGGTAAGCCATTGACACAAGCCACCAAAGGTTTGTGTTGAAGCGCCCATGCGGCTGTAGCACACAGCGGAATTTGCTGTCATAAAATCGTCAGCTAAGGTACAAATTTCTTTAGCGTCAATACCGACAAATTCAGCAACAGACTCGGCAGAATAAGCTTTTGTGAGTTCATCAAAGCCATCTATACCATCAACTAGGTTATCTAAGTGTCGTAAGTTAACAGCATTCGTCGCGAAAACACGATTGATCAAGGCAAGTAATAATAGTGCATCTTTCTCAGGACGAATAAACAAATGTTTATCCGCTACTTTCGCGGTATGAGTCCTTCGTGGATCTATCACCACAACTTTACCTGAGCGCTTTTGAATCGCTTTTAAACGGCCTATAACATTAGGTGCTGTCATCATACTGCCGTTGGAAACAACAGGATTACCCCCAATAATTAACATAAAATCAGTTCGGTCAATATCAGGTACTGGAATTAACATGCCTGCACCAAACATAAAGTTAGAGGCAACATGGTGCGGCATTTGGTCAGTTGAAGCAGAACTAAAACGATTAATACTACCTAAGGATTTCATAAAGGGTTTTAAAAAGAGTGTGTTACCAAGGTTGTGAGCATTGGGGTTTCCTAAATACAAAGCCAAGGCATTTTTGCCGTGTTTAGCTTGGATAGTTTTAAATTTTTCAGCAATTTCTGTGTAGGCTTCTTCCCAAGAAATATCTTCCCAACCTGTTGCCGTGCGTCTAATCGGTGTTTTTAAACGGTCTTTATCTTCATAGAAGTCTTGTAAGGCAGTGGCTTTAGGGCAATTATATCCTTTACTGAATGGATCTTTTTGATCGCCTTTAATGGAAATTATATTTTTGTCTTGATACTTAATTTCCAAACCACACATAGCTTCGCAAATATTACAATTTCGGTAATGGGTTTTAATTTCGCTCATAAATATTGCCTAACTTAACAATGACTATATCGATTGGTGCTGGTTACTAATCGATGTAGTCACCGTAGATTCCTTTAAATTACGATAAAATGTCTGCTTAAAATGTTATTTGCGCTATCACCTAGCTTTATTAACGCAAGTATTATCACCGCATGGCTGTAGCGTATATTTCGCCTATCAGATTAAAGTTTAACGATTAACTTACCTTTATTCTTACCGGTGAAAAACAAGTTCAAGCCGGTAATTGCAGACTCTAGCCCCAGTAAAACATGGGCACGATGCTTTATTTTACCTTGCATAACATAGGGGGTAAGTTTTTCCAATAACGTAGGTATTTCACCAAAATGATCTGGCATGGTAAAACCTTGTATAGTTAAGCGCTTTTTGATGATGTTAATCCAACTTGGTGCTAAATCTGGTACTTCTTTCGAGTAATCAGCGATCATGCCACAAACGGCAATACGGCCATGGGCATTCATTCGCTCATATACGTGGTGCTGTATTGGTCCACCGGTGTTTTCAAAGTAAACGTCAATACCGTTTGGTGTTAGTTCAGCTAACTTTTCAGCTAAATTATCTGTTTTATAATTAACTGCGCCGTCAAAGCCTAATTCGTTAATAATCCAATCGGCTTTCTCATCACTACCCACAATACCAATAACCGTTAGGCCATCGGCTTTAGCTAACTGCCCTACAATTGAGCCGACAGAACCCGCAGCGCCAGAAACAACCAGTGTTTCACCACTTTTTGGCTTACCAATACTGTACAAACCTTGTGTAGCCGTTAAACCCGGTAGCGCGAATACCGATAGAATGGCTTCATCAGGTAATGGTGCCGCAACTTTATTTAAGCCGGTACCGTCAGATAAATAATATTGTGTCCAGCCCATTAAGCCCATCACCCGATCGCCTATTTGAAAGCCTTCATGGTTACTCTCTACAACTTCACCTATGCCTGAGCTGCGCATTACATCGCCTAATGCGACAGGTGGAATATAACTTTCAGTGTCAGGGCTCATCCAACCGAACATAGCAGGATCAAGTGACATATGATTTTGTTTAACTAAAAATTGCCCTTTGCCGATGCTTGGCAGCTCTTTTTCCACTATTTCAAATAGTTCAGGACCAATAGGACCGCCAGTTGGGCGGGCGATTAAATTAATTGCGTTATAAGTAGTCATCTTGTTTCTCTTTGTTATTTTTTATCTATGAATAAGGTTAATGAAGACTGCAAAAAAACACGGCCTAATAATCAAAGCACGTTTAACCACAGTCGATCATTAGGTATTAAAATTTACATAAAGCAGTCATAAATTTTATGTAGCCAATAATGGCAAATAGTTGCAATTCAACTGCCTATTTTCGTAATTCTTTTCTTAATACTTTACCAACATTGGTTTTGGGTAAATCATCCATAAATTCAACAAACTTTGGACATTTATAATTAGTCAGTAATGTATGACAATGATCGAAAACATCTTTTTCGGTTAAATTAGCATCTTTTTTAACAATGAACACTTTTACCGCTTCGCCAGTAGCGTCATGTTTCACACCAATAGCCGCGGCTTCAAGGACACCGGGATGCATCACAAGCACTTCTTCTATTTCATTGGGAAAAACGTTAAAGCCAGAGACGATGATCATATCTTTTTTACGATCAACAATTTTAAAAAAACCCTTTTCATTCATGGTGGCAATATCGCCCGTAGCTAACCAACCATCTTTTAATACTTCATCGGTTGCGTCTTGACGATTGTAATAACCCTTCATGACTTGTGGGCCTTTTACCCACATTTCACCGGGCTGGCCTAATGCCACCTCTTCGCCATCATCACCAATTAAGCGAATGTCTGTTGAGGAAACAGGAAGACCAATTGAACCATTGAAACTCTCTTGGTTATAAGGGCTCATAGTTACTATGGGTGCACATTCGGTTAAGCCATAACCTTCTAATAAACGTGCCCCCGTTACTTTTTGCCATAACTCAGCAACAGGTCGTTGCACTGACATGCCGCCAGCAAAGCCTAGTTTTAATGAACTAAAGTCAAGTTTTTCAAAGTCTGGGGTATGCAATAAGCCGTTAAATAACGTGTTAACTCCAGTTATAGCGGTAAAAGGATATTTCTCTAACTCTTTTACAAAACCTGGCATATCTCTTGGATTGGTAATTAACAGATTAACGCCACCAAAAGGCAGAAAACAAAGACAGTTAGAGGTTAACGCAAAGATATGATAAAGCGGTAATGCCGTTACCATTAATTCTTTGCCAACTTCATAGACATTTTTTGTGGCTGCGTTGGATTGTTCTACGTTTGATATCATATTGCGGTGCGTTAACATCGCCCCTTTTGATGGACCGGTTGTACCACCGGTATACTGTAAAAAGGCGAGATCAGAACCCACAATTTCAACTGGTTTATAGTTAAGTGTTGCGCCTTTAGCCATGGCATTATTAAATGTTACTGCGTTTGGTAAGTTATACGCGGGCACTTGTTTTTTCACGTATTTGAGTACGAAATTGACCACCACGCCTTTGACTTTGCTTAGCCTGTCGCCAACACCGGTAAGAATAACGTGCTCTACATCAGTTTTATCAATAACCACTTCCAATACGTGAGCAAAATTTTTCAGAATAAGAATACCTTTAGTACCCGAATTCTTTAATTGATGTTCTAATTCACGCGCTGTGTAAAGCGGATTTACATTTACCACAGTTAAACCGGCAATAAGTGCACCAAATAATGCCACGGGATATTGCAAAAGATTAGGGATCATTATCGCAAATTTATCACCTTTTACGTAGCCTAAATCTTGTTGTAAATAAGCCGCGAAGTCAGTCGCTTGTTGCGCTAATTCTTGATACGAAATACTGGCACCCATATTAATAAATGCCGTATTATTTTCGTAAAGTTTGGTGTATTTAAAAAACAAATCTGCCAAAGAATTATATTTGTCTGGGTCTATTTCCCACTCAACACCTGGTGGATAACTATTCTCAAGCCAAACTTTTTCCATTGTATATCTCCCCAATTATCCATGTTTAAGAAATTTTTTTAATAACACCAATCTCTCTCATTATCTTTTCAATTTTTCTGTTTGAAATAATCCACTTACGTGTAATTGATTATATCAGTATAGCTGCAAAACTTAGCTTATCTGGCAATGCAGGATCATATTGTCGTGAACAGCTCATTATTAAGGTAAATACCTTATATTTCGCCATTTTATTGTGTTTAAAACAGACCACATGATTAATGAAATGGCAAAAATTTGGACATCTACATAACTTTAAAACCAGTCTGCTTTCATGTCATATGTTGTACTGTCAGTGCTGCTTAAAATACTTGACCATATTGCTATTTCTGGCAGCTCAAAACGATAAAAATACTGCAATGCTTGTAGTTTTCCGTTATAAAAGTTTTCATCTGCTTGATGCGGTTGCTTGCTAAGTGCTTGGTTTGCAACCATGCCCTGTTTTAACCATAACCACGCAACAATAACGTGACCAAATAATTCTAAATATTTAACAGAATTAGCTAATGCCAAATCTATATTACTGGTCGACATAGCGCCTAATACCACTTGTGTAGTTTGCTTTAAAGTTTCAACGGCTTCGATAAGTTGTGTGGAAAATTCATCTAAATTTTTATCTTGTTTTGCTACTTCGATAGTTTTATAAATTTCGCCTAGTGTTGCCGTGTATCCGGCCATTTTATACATGGGTACTTTTCGAGTTAATAAATCTAACGACTGAATACCCGTAGTGCCTTCATGAATAGCGTTTAGGCGATTGTCGCGATAAAACAATTCGACAGGATGTTCGTTGATATAACCATGACCGCCGAGTACTTGAATTGCTAAATCGTTCGCTTTGGTGCCGTATTCAGACGGCCAAGTTTTAATAATAGGCGTTAGAAAGTCTAATAACACATGTGCATGTTCTCGCGCTTCTACTGTTGGGGCAGTTTTTTCGTCATCACTGAGTTGTGAGCCATAAAGTACTAACGAAAGTGCGCCTTCGGCATAAGCTTTTTGCGCTAGTAACATACGGCGAACATCGGCGTGTTCGATAATATTAACCATAGGAGAAAGCGGGTCTTTACAAGAAGGTAAACGCCCTTGCGGTCTATTTTTCGCGTAATCTACTGAATATTGATACCCTGCAACCGCAAGTGTTGCGCCACTAGTACCGACCATAATACGGGCCTCATTCATCATATGAAACATGTACTTAAGCCCTTGGTTTTCTTCCCCCACTAAATAACCGACTGAGCCATTTTTTTCACCGAAACTTAATGCCGTTGATGTTTGCGCGCGGCCACCCATTTTATGAAACAAACCGGCTAAAGCAACTTCGTTATTCTCACCAACAATACCGTCATCACTCACTAAAAATTTAGGTACCACAAATAGCGAAATACCTTTAACGCCTTTAGGTGCACCTTGAACTCGGGCAAGTACAAGGTGAACAATGTTTTCACTTAAGTCATGATCGCCACCAGAAATATAGATTTTATTGCCACTAATGCGGTAAGTACCATCTTCTGACTTTATTGCTTTGGTAATTAAATCGCCAAGCCCTGAGCCACTGCCCGGCTCTGTCATCGCCATGGTGCCCATAAACCTGCCTGAGCGCATTGGCTTAACCCATTTATCTATCAGCGCTTTACTACCATGCGCTTCAAGCAAGTTTGCATTAGCGTTGGTCAACATGTTGTAACCTAAACCCACGCCTCCTGCTGCTGTTAAATACGTGCTAGCAGCACTGGCAATAATGGGCGGTAATTGCATGCCATTGGATTCATAATCTGCGGTGGCTGACGAAATACCTGAGGCTATCACCGCTTCAATGGCAGATTTTAATTCA
The DNA here is from genome assembly GCF_002077175.1 of Colwellia sp. PAMC 21821. NCBI lineage: Bacteria > Pseudomonadati > Pseudomonadota > Gammaproteobacteria > Alteromonadales > Colwelliaceae > Colwellia > Colwellia sp. PAMC 21821. The sequence continues at coordinate 4,091,125 of NZ_CP014943.1, read as the reverse complement.
GGAATAAGGCTGACGTTTTTACCGTCGAATGTGGGTTGATGAGTATCTAGCTTTTGTCTAATGGGTAAAAAGTGTTTCTCAGCTATCGCTTTAGCGGTATTAATAACTTCATTAAAGGTTTGACGGTCATGATCTTGATAACGTGCTCTTTTGATCAGTGACTCGCTGTCAAAAAGTTCATAGAGCATGAATTCAAGATCACGTTCATTCATTAATGTTGCAGACATAAATTAGCTTCTCATCTTTTTACTTATCTAAATAACACTTAATAACACCGAGTTTTATACTTTTTGAGTAACTGATGCGTTTATACACTGAATAATTAACAACTATTGAGCAGACACACCGCCATCGACTGCGATACATTGTCCGGTCATGTAAGTATTAGCCGGTGACAGCATCATGAGCATCATGGCGACAATTTCTTTAGGCTCACCTAAACGGTTCATGGGAGCGCCTTTGCTCATTCTTTTTTGTTGCTCTTCGTCAGCAAAATTAGTCACCATTGGCGTTAAGGTAAAGAACGGACAAATGGCGTTTATACGAATATTGTTACGACCATACTCAACAGCACCTGTTTTAGTTAAACCAATAACTGCATGTTTAGCCATGGCATAAGCACTGCCTCTTGCAGCCCCGCTGATACCCGCCATAGAACTGACATTAAGGATAACGCCTTCGCCTTGTTGTAACATTTGCTGTATTTGATGGCGCATACCAAATTGCACACCTTTAACGTTAATGGCGAACTGGCTATCCATTATTGACTCGTCAATTTCGTGCAGCGGCATAAATTCATGTGCAACACCGGCGTTATTAACCCCAATATCAACGCGACCAAAGTGCTTAATCGCGTTATCTACCATAGCTTTACAATCATCATTTTTTGAAACGTCACAAGCTAGAGCAATAACTTCTGCCCCCGTTGAAGAAATATCTTCAGCCACTTTTTTCACGCCAGCTTCGTTAATATCACTGATCACTAATTTTGCGCCACGTTTAGCTAACTCTTGGGCTAATAGTTGGCCAAAACCTTGCGCTGCTCCTGTTATAACCGCTACTTTGCCGGTGAAATCTAATAGTGGATCCATGTTACTTCCTTACATTACAAATATGGTTTGATATAAAGCTGATTTATTGTTCGTCTGAATTTTCAATAATACTTAAAGCCATTTGCGCTAAAGGTTCAACAAATGCTCCAACTTCATTTGCATGTTCATTTGAGGCATTGCCCTGTGATGCTCGTTTTGCCACACCTTGCACTATTGCCGCTAACCTAAAAAAGCTAAACGCAAGATAGAAGCTCCAATTGTCGATACGCTCAATACCCATACGATGACAATAATCTGCTACATATTCTGCTTCTGTCGGTATACCTAAACTTGCTCTATCAACGCCTTTTAAGCCATCGATAGTGCCCATGCCTTGTGGCATACGTAATTGCATACATTGATAAGCTAAATCAGAAAAAGGATGCCCTAAAGTAGATAACTCCCAGTCTAATACCGCCATTACTTCAGGTTTATCTTTGGCAAACATCATATTGTCTAAACGAAAATCACCATGAACTAAACACACTCGCCCGTCGTCTTCAGGCAAGTGTTTTTCAAGCCAGAGTATAAGCTGGTCCATGGCAGGAATTTTTTGTAGTTCTGTTGTACGGTACTGCGAAGTCCAACGACCAAATTGACGCTGAAAATAGTTACCCGCTTTACCGTATTCTTGTAAACCCACAGCATTTATATCAACACTGTGCAGCGCGACTAATGATTTATTCATCGCATCATACATTTCCCTACGATAGGCATTGCTTGAAATTTCAGGTAATGAGGCGCTCCAGTAAACAGCGCCATCACAAAACTCCATTAAATAAAACATTGCGCCGATAATGCTGGTATCACGACAAAGGTGATAGACCTGAGCAACGGCAACGTCTGTATCTTTTAGTGCGTCAAGCACTTGATATTCTCGGTCAACCGCATGGGCAGATTTCAACAATTTACCCGGCGGCTGGCTGCGCAGTACATATAAACCTGATTTAGCTGTTACTTTATAAGTAGGGTTTGATTGCCCGCCCGTAAACTTTGTTAAGGTGATCGGGCCAATAAAACCAGCTACATGAGACTCAAGGTATTGCGTTAATTTTTCTACATCAAAAGCAACCGTTGCTGTCATATCTTTTATCTCTTCAATTATTATTTGTTTACTCATTGCTTTATTTAATTAAAGTTAAGTCGATTTTTTCACTAAATCTCGGCCTAATTGCATCATGTGGACTTGATCAGGACCATCAGCTAAACGCAAAGTTCTTTGGCCGGCATATGCATGGGCTAAAAAGGTATCTTGACTGACACCGACAGCGCCATGACATTGAATAGCGCGATCAAGTACATCAAGCGCCATACTAGGTGCAACAATTTTTATCATCGCGATAATATCTTTAGCAGCTTTGTTACCTTCAACATCCATTTTTTGTGCTGCTTTTAAGGTCATCAAACGGGCTTGTTCAATTTGACACGCTGAAATGGCAATATCTTCACGCACAGATTGTTGCTTGATCATCGGGCGACCAAAAACAATGCGTTCGTTAACTCGTTTACACATTACATCTAAGGCGCGCTGTGCAATGCCAACTGAGCGCATGCAATGATGAATACGACCTGGGCCTAAACGACCTTGGGCAATTTCAAAACCTTTACCTTCACCAACAATAATGTTTGTCACCGGTACTCGAACATTTTCAAAGGTAATTTCGGCATGCCCTTCTGGTGCGTCGTTATAACCAAACACTTGCATTGGACGCACCATAGTTACACCCGGTGTTTTCATCGGCACTAGCACTTGAGATTGTTGAATATATCGGTTGCTATTACCTGGGTCTGTTTTACCCATCACGATCATAATTTCACATTGTTTGCGACACGCGCCGCTGATATAAAATTTTCGACCGTTGATAACATATTCATCGCCATCTCGTTCAATACGTAGCTCAATGTTCGTTGCATCACTTGAGGCTACTTCAGGCTCTGTCATAGCAAAAGCTGAACGAATTTTGCCTTCAAGTAACGGCTCTAACCATTGTTTTTTCTGCGCTTCGTTACCATATTTAGCTAATACTTCCATATTACCGGTGTCAGGGGCTGCACAATTAAACACTTCGGGTGCCCACATCACTTTACCCATAATTTCAGCAAGCGGTGCGTATTCTAAATTCGTTAGGCCAGCACTATATTTACCGTAACTTACCGGTAAAAACAGGTTCCATAAGCCTTGCGCTTTTGCTTTTGCTTTAAGGGCTTCCATTAACGGCGGTGTTGACCATTGATTTTCAGCAACTTGCTGATGCATTTGCGCTTCAACAGGATAAATATGCTCGTCCATAAACACGGTTACACGTGCAATTAATTCTTTAACCTTGTCGCTGTATTCAAAATCCATGGGAAATCCTTATATTTTATATGCCGCTGTGTATACTGGTATCGGCGCTTATTAACTCAATGTCTAACTCAATGTCTAACTAAGTGTCATCAGTGCGTCTTTATTAAATGGTGCTATTTCTTCATCTTTATTGTGCTGAATTTTGTTCACCCATTCAGGGTCAACTAACAACGCGCGGCCAATAGCCACCAGATCAAACTCATCGTTATTTAAACGCGTTAATAACCCTTCAATCCCTGTTGGGTTTGATGTGCCACCAAGATCAACACTCCCTTCACCGGTAAAGTCACTGTCTAACCCCACACTACCTACGGTGATAACGGGTTTGTTAGTGAGCTTTTTCGTCCAACCAGCTAGATTCAAGTCTGAACCTTCAAATTCAGGCAACCAAAAACGACGGGTACTGGCATGAAATACATCAACGCCTGCATTGCTTAATAATGATAGGAATGTGCCTAATTCTTCTGGCGTTTGGCAAAGCTTGGCGTTGTAATCTTGTTGCTTCCATTGCGAAAACCTAAAGATGATCGGAAAGTCTACACCAACAGCAAGACGAATAGCCTCAACGATTTCAACCGCAAAACGCGCTCTATTTTCTAGTGAACCACCATATTTATCGCTACGTTGGTTTGTGCCTTCCCAAAAGAATTGATCAACCAAATAACCATGCGCGCCATGCACTTCAATCGCGTCAAAGCCAATAGCTTTAGCATCAGCAGCAGCTTGTGCAAATGAGGCCACAACTTCATCGATATCTGCTTGGCTCATCGCCACACCGTTTGGCGCACCAGGCTTATACAAACCTGATGGGCTATAGGCTGGAATGGCTTTATCTGGCCCAATACCTTCTTTGCGCACTGAGCCAACATGCCATAGTTGTGGTGCTATTTTTCCACCTGCGGCATGCACTTCATCTACTACATGTTTCCAGCCGGCCAAGGCTTCTTCACCAAAAATGGCAGGCACACGTTCATAACCATTAGCCGCTTTATGCGAAATAAAAGTACCTTCAGTAATAATTAAACCGACATTACCTTCAGCTCTTCGGCGATAATATTTAGCTACATCGGCATTGGGGACATAATTGGGTGAAAAAGTACGAGTCATCGGTGCCATAACCGTACGATTTTTTAGCGTTAAACCGCCTGCGCTGAACGACTGAAAAAGCTTTTCAGTTGCCGTGTTATTAATGCTCATTTTATTTCCTAAACGCTTTTAAATTGCTAATGCTCTACAACTAGATTGGCTGCAGAACATCTGAAACATGGTTTACTATCTGCAAACAATGTTATAAATTTTTTTAAATGCTAGCACTATCCGATTAAGTAACCGCCATCGACATTAATTGCAGTACCTGTGGTATAGCTAGAGGCATTTGAAACCAAGTACAAAACAGTACCGGCCATTTCTTCAGGTTGTGCGACACGCTTCATTGGCACGTGATTTAGCATTTGTTCTAATATTGTTGGATTATTGACTAAAGTTGAGGCAAATTTAGTGTCTGTACCGCCGGGTAATAAAGCATTAACGCGAATATTAAATTGTGCACATTCTTTAGCGAAGGTTTTGGTCATGGAAATAACCGCAGCTTTGGTGATGGAATATATCCCTTGATAATCACCAGGAATAACACCGTTGATGGAGGCTACGTTAACAATTGCTCCGCCACTATTCGCTTTCATTAATTTAGCGCCAATCGTTGACATGAAAAAGTAACCACGAATATTAACATCAACCGTTTTCTGAAATGCCCCTAAATCGGTATCTAATACATGGCCAAAGTAAGGGTTTGTAGCAGCATTGTTCACTAAAATATCCAACTTGCCATGCTCTGCTGAAATTTGAGCAAAAATGTTTTCTATTTGTGCCATTTCACCAATATGACAAGCAATAGCTTGTGCACTGCCGCCAGCTGAAATTATTTGATCGACAACCTTTTGGCAACCTTCAATTTTGCGGCTCGAGACAATGACATGCGCGCCGTTTTGTGCGAGCAATAATGCTATTTGCTCGCCAATACCACGACTAGCTCCAGTAACTAAAGCTATTTTTCCTGTTAAATCGAATAAATTGCTACTCATATCTACATTCCTATTTATAAATTTTATATTTATTGTCTCTTATCTAAACGTTACCCAGTCAGCACCCGCTTGGGTTAAATGAGCATAATTATTCAAATAATCGATCGTTAATTTGTTTTTAGAAAAAAATAATTTCGTGACACCTGTATTACGTAATTGTTGAATTACCGCTAAGGAATTTTCGTCTGTTAAACCCAATATATGCTGAATAATTACAGCGATAGTGCCGCCTGATGTAAAAATGCATATGTTTTTTGTTGGGTTAAGGCTATTTAAGGGGGGGTTAATGATTAATTCTTGATTAACAACATCTCGCAGTGCAGTAATGCAACGTTTTTTAAACTGAAACCAGCTTTCAATATAGTCATCGTCGTACTTGCCACTCACCCAACGATTAAGCGCGAGGGAGAACTCTTTCTGGAAAAGCCGATTAGCGTCAGGCTGTTGGCTGATTTTTGCTGCCATCAAAGCAAAGTTTTTCCACCCGGCGTCGTAACTCGTTAACATGTCTACATGATTAAACTCATTAAAACCTGAATGTAAAACGGTGGAAGGTTTAACACCTTGATAACCTTCTATGAAGTTCTCTAGTGTTTGTTCATGGCGCAGTAAATCCCCTAAAAATATTTTATCGGGTGCAGGAAGTGCTTGCCAAAATTTACCGAGTAACTGAGATTGAAAATTACCTTTCTCTGATAATTGATCATAGTCAGCTTTACCAAATGAGGCTTGTCCATGACGGATTAAATAAATAGCCGACATAAAACTAAACCAACACCCTGTCGATTGAAATGGTCATTAAATAAAAACATAAATTTGTTATCATTTGTTCATTCCGCCTTTTATTTAACTCTTTATACCGAGTATTTTAAAGAACTTACAACATACGTTATCAATCCATGCTAATAGCATCGAAGAGATAAAACAAATGAATAGTTGTTATAACCTATTATTCAAAATATGAATAAAGCTATTGAAAGCTAATTAGACCTTAGTAGGTGAAAAATTTAAATATCTGACATTATCCGTTGCCATAAAATTCAGCCAAGTAACGATAATATTTAAAGTAAACTATACCCAGAGCAACTAATATAATTATTGCTATTCATACCGTACTTAATAAATATAACTAGAAAATCTTAGGGCCGTTTTTGTCAGTGCATTTTACTTAAATGATCCTGACAATGATTTTAGAAGCTAACATTTTAAAATTATCTTCTACACTCGTCTTCTACAGTCACCTTCTAAAATTCATATGATATCGTTGCGCCATAAGTGCGTGGTTGATTTGGGTGAGCTTTGAAGCTGCCTACTTGAATTGGCGGCGGAAAGGCATAAAGGTAGTACTCATCGTTATTTAAATTGCGAACCCAAACCTGTAAATTTACACCATTGTGAAAATACAAACCTGCGCTAGCATTTATTGTACTAACGTCTCGTGTTAGCGACTCTGGGACGTTTTCAACAAGGTTCACTTCACTTTCATTTACGTAATCAGTTCTTACATAACCATAGATGCCATTTTCAAGTTCATAGTGATAAGTAATTCCTGCTGTAATGCTCCGTTCATGAATACCTGCTGGTTTTTCACCTGATAAATCTATCGGCCCCTTTAGCCCCGTTGCTCCTTGAAATGAGTCATAAACTGGGTCAAGAAAGGTCCCCGCTAATGTAAATGACCAATTTTCAGTTGCATTATAAGCAGAGTCAAATTCAAGTCCTTTGGTACTTTGCTTCCCTGCATTGGCTAAGACATAACCTGTTCCAATAAATATCGATGATTGAAATCCTTCGATAGTTTGATCGAATAAAGTAAGGTTAAATGAACCTTTTTTATATCGAGTCTTAAGACCAAGCTCATAAACTTTTGCTTCTTCCGGTGACGCATAACGACCACCATAACGTTGGTTAGCCATGCCAATACCAACAGATTCTATGGCATTTTTATTGCTGGTAAAAGGGGTGCTATTTCGAGATAAATTCCATGAAGATGCTTTGAAACCAGTAGCTGCAGATGCAAAGACATTAATGTTTTCATCCCATTCATAAGCTAAACGTAACGACCACGTTGTTTTGTTGTCATGTGTTTTATGATTTTCAACCGCGTTTGGTAAACTCAGCATTGGAGGTAGGAATTGTAAACTTTTTAATGTTGGAATCGCTGGTGCTAACGAGGGTATTAAAGGCAATGGTGCATTAAACACCGTTAAATCATTATCTAGATCAATACCGGAAAGTACATCACTGTTGAGTTGACGGATTTTTAGCTCTTTTTCATCCTTGGTGAAGCTGACACCAAAAGTAGCCGTTAGGGATTCAGAAATATGGTAATCGACATTTGCAAATAAGGAATAAGCTTTGTTTTCTTGTATAAATTCTGAGTTGACTGATGATTGATTTGAAAAAAATGTGCCCGGCACATGTCCGTATACAGCCTCTACTCCCGCCAATAAACCTGGGGCACCGCCTGCCGCCATTAATACATCAATATAATTTCTCATATCGTTACTATAAAATATCGTATCACCAGTTTCTAAATCTTCTTTATAAATATAAGCACCTATCATCCATTCAAAAGCGCTAATACCAGCGGACGTTAATCGAACCTCTTGCGTAATAGTATCAATTTCAGAGTGGCCAGTTTCTTGTAATATATCAAGAGAAGTATAATCCACATCATTTGAAAAATTAGCGTCGTTTCGGCGAATTGCTGTTATTGAAGTCAAAATATAATCGTCAAAATCAGCCTCAAATTGTAACGATATACCACCATCTTCAATATTATTATCTGGATCAATATTCGTCGAAGATTGATAAGAGAAAGGATCAGTATCTTTTAGAACAATCCCCCCAACGCACGAATTGCCCCTGTAGTTGGGCCATTAATAACATCAGTGGCACTACAACATACTTCGTCTATTTTACTGTAATCAGCAATAAAGCGCAGTGTTATATCTTGGGTTGGTTCAAATAAAGCTTGTCCGCGAACATGCCAACGGTCACGGTTATTGAGTTCATTCAATCCGACAACACTGTCGGTATATCCATCTCGCTTGTTATAACCTGCTGAAATGCTTAGCGCTAATTTATCTGTTATGCCGTTTGTGATATATCCCTTAACTAATTTTTGATTATCATTACCAACACCGACCTCTGCTTTTGCTTGTAAGTCATGTGATGGTGCCATTGTGCGGACATTAATTACCCCTGCTGAGGCATTCTTCCCAAATAATGTACTTTGTGGTCCACTGAGTACTTCTATTTGCTGTAATCGAGGTAAGTCTCCAATTTGTGCCGCCGCGCGTGATCGATACACACCATCAATAAAAACACCCACTGATGGTTCAATTCCCGTGTTATTAATGCCATTGCCAAAGCCTCTAATTGCGAAGTTAGTATTAGTGGAACGCTGTAAAGGCGTAACTCGCAATGATGGAACCAATGTTTGTAGATCATTAATATCTAAAATTTTTGCTTGCTCAATAGTTTCACCACTCACTACCGTAACAGCAACAGGAGATTCCTGTAGACCTTTCAGGCGTTTAGATGCGGTGATCATAATTCTTTCTACATCTTTATCATCAACGTATGTGGATGTGTTAGCTTGTTGAGCGTTAACAATACAAGAACTGAGAGCACTTAGTATTGCTGTAACGGGTAATGCTCGTTTAAAAAAATTTATTGCTAACCTTTTTTTCATCTTGCATCCCTTGAGTTGCTATAAAGGCAATATATCGGTACATATTAAATGTGATCTGCTCAAGTACATCTATGGGCACGAATTATTATTTAAGTAAGTTTAGCAGTAATTGCTTATCCGTACTTTTTATATCACCATGAGTTGACCTCTAATGACCCAAATATGCACTACTTGACTCTGCTAGCTACAACAATTAAATTAAATAAATGAATAGAGCTATTAAACCTTTATTCTTTTTATGAATAAAGCCAATCACTCGGCTTAATAATTATAGGTCATTATTGTGGAGCACATATGAAGGTAGACTTAAATCTATTTGTGGTATTCGAAGCGATTTACTGTGAAGGTAATATTACTAAAGCAGCATCTGCGCTAAATTTATCACAACCTGCTGTTAGTCATTCGTTGAGTAAACTTCGTCATAATTTTGATGATGCTTTGTTTATTCGACAAGGTAACGAAATGCGCCCTACACCTGTGGCCAACAATGTAATAGCTGATGTTCGTGAAGCATTACAGCAATTGAAAGTTTGCTTGGCACAGTCGAGACAATTTGAACCTTTAGTCTCTCGTAACAACTTCAATGTATCGCTACATGGCGGTTTAGAAGCTTCATATTTACCGCCTTTAATGCAACGAATAAAAAAAGAAGCTCCTTTAATTAATTTACAAAGTAGCCGCCGAGTTAATCGTAGTGAATTAGAAAACAAACTTGCTAGTGGTGACATTGATTTAGCAATAGACACTTTGGTACCGGTAAGCGACAATATTTTACACACGCAATTAGAGCAAAATAAATTTGTGGTGTTAGCACGTAAAAACCATCCTAATATAAAATCTACATTAGATTTAGATACCTACCTCGCACAAGATCACGTGCTCGTCTCATCGCGGACAATGGGGCCTAGCATTGAAGATTTTGAGTTAGGACGATTGGGATTACAACGAAAAATTGGTCTTAGGTGTCAACATGCATTTTCCGCATGCCAAGTGATTACCGAGAACGACATGTTACTGACATTAATAGAAACAACCGCGAAGATGTACAGCGAAGTACTTGATTTGGTGGTATACCCATTGCCTGTTACTTTGCACGATATTGACGTACATTTATATTGGCACAGTAATGTGGACTTTGATCCTGCAAATAAATGGTTAAGAAATCAGATCATTCAAACAACATCAAAAATCAAATGAAGATTTAAGGCATACAAACTACACAAATACCTTATATTACAATCTCTTGTGTCTGTTTATAATTCTGGATGAAACCAAATTTCAATTTCATCTGTCACGTCTTCAAACTTAGCGCTGTGTTTTACATTGGCAGGAACATGGTACCACTGGCCTACTTTTATATGTTGTGTTTCACCTTGCATGGTCAAAATTAGTTCACCGCGGGTGATCACGCCGTAGTTATCAGTCTCATGTTGATGTTCAGGTATATCAGTGCCTGCAGGGTAAGAGGCAAACAATACATCACTTCCATTTGCTGCTAACTTGTATGCGTCGAAGCGGCCATCGTAAAGTGGAAGTGACTTTATTTTGTTCGGGTATTGGCCTGACATTGCAAATCCTTTTATATTTATTTACCAATTAATATATACAAAATAAAATGAAAGCAAAGGTGATCTTTGTTTATGTAATCTTGTGATTACCTTTGCTAATTGATGAGATTAAAGCTTTAACGGTTTTAGCTTCAACACTAATGCAGGATCTAATCTCATGTTGAACCAGTTTATACGCCAATCTAAATGTGGCCCTGTTGCTCTGCCACTTGCACCTACCGCTGCGATTAATTGACCTTTACTCACAGTATCGCCCACTTCAACATAGGAATCACTCAAATGTAAAAATGTCGAAGTTACACCGTGGCCATGATCAATAATCATGGTGCCACCAGAGTAAAACATATCGCTTACATACATTAATACTTTACCGCCTGCTGGTGATTTTACTGGATCACCTTTTTTACCGGCATAATCTAAACCATAATGTGGTGTTTTAGGTACGCCGTTATAATAGCGTTGACTGCCGTAAACACCGGTTATAGTACCTTCAATTGGTGCAATAAAGCCTTCAGCAAACGCAGTTAAATCGCTATCAACTTGCCGAGCGGCATTAATCTTTTTATTGTCTTCCCCAACGCGACTGATCGCTTTTTTATTTGGGTTCATTATTTTTTTCGAAATGCCTTTAACCCGTTGAATGTTATATTTTCGCTTTAAAGGCTTTAATGTACGCTTTTCAATGGTGCCATTCGGGCTAATGATCATCAGTTCACTATTATTTTTCTCGTCTCGGCTGAAACCTAAAGCATAGTCACCGTTTTTAGAGACTTTAATTGTATCTCCATTAAGGGTTACTTTATTTTCAGGCGCCGTTTTTCCAACAACTAGCGCACCTTGGAAATACTGCACGCTAAGTTCAGTTTCAGATTTTTGTGTTGCTGACACAACTTGAGAGACGAATACACTCGCTATAAATGAAAGCTTAAATAATAATGAATACGGCTTAACCATTGGCAATAGCCCCTTTTGCAACACCTTCAAAGGCAACGACTTTAAATTCATCAAGCGGCGATTGTTTTTTAAGTTGACGAACAATAAAGTCTGCCAATAACTCAACCGTTGAATCACAATCAACCACATCTAATATCGTGCTTGGTACGGCAATATCAAATCTGCCTTGCGGCGCAAAGTAAGAAAATAATTGGTGATCGGGCGTCAAATTAGCCATAGCCGTTGCAGACAATTCTATATCGCTTAACGCAATACGATCTGCTTCACTGGCTAAGTAAATATCTTGCCAGCGTAAACTCCACACTTCTTCTAGCGCTGCTGAGCGTTGGCCATTCTTATAGATATGAATTTTCGAGCGGTGACCATGGGCGATGCGTTGGCAATTACCATCGTGCAGCTTTAAACCATGAGTATAATGATAGTAAGCACCATCGATGACTTCTGGTCGCAATTTTAAGGTTAATCCTTGAACATTTTTTGGTAAATGGGTCAGAATTATTTCTGTTAAATAGTCGGTTACCGAGGGAATATCTATTTGCTTGGTGTCTATTTTTGCAAACGCACAACTAGGCGATTGTAAATAGTATCCACCCTGCTTTGAGTCGAAGTTTACAAATTCATGGCCGGCTCTATCAGCTGAATCCTCAACACTAATGGCATTTTCTTGCATCGGTAATAATAATTTATGATCGACAGCATCATCAATTATGGCTTTAATTTGCTTTTTAACCACGGCAAAATCAAGCACCATGCTCATTTCATTTAAGCTGCCATCAAGCAAAACATCTACAATCCAACTTTCACCCACAATGCCACGTGACGCGCAACAATACGAAAAGTCGATAACGGTTAAATCATTTACAAATAACTGCATTTATTCTAATCCCCTACTATTTCACTTGCCAAACAATGGTTTCATTTGCGCGAATTGGCACAACTTCGTCACTGCCAAATGCCATGGTTGCAGGGACATTCCATGCTTCTTTTACCAGCGTTATTTTGTCACTGTTCACCGGTAAGTTATAAAACTTTGGACCATGTAGACTAGCAAAACCTTCAAGTTTATCAAGTGCTCCGGCTTGTTCAAAAGCTTCAGCATATAATTCAATAGCGGCATGTGCTGTATAAGCACCAGCGCAACCGCAAGCGGCTTCTTTAGCACCTTGTGCATGCGGTGCAGAATCAGTGCCTAGGAAAAATTTATCGCTACCACTTGTTGCTGCTTCTACTAATGCCTGCTGGTGAATATTGCGCTTTAAAATTGGCAAACAATAATAATGCGGACGAATTCCACCTACTAACATATGATTACGGTTAAATAATAAATGATGAACCGTAATCGTAGCCGCAACGTTTGCACCTGCCGCTTTAACAAAATCAACGGCATTTTTAGTGGTAATGTGTTCTAAGACAATCTTTAACGTTGGGTATTTGGCAACTAGCGGGCCCATGATCGTATCGATAAATACGGCTTCACGGTCAAAAATGTCAATATCATGATCGGTAACTTCACCATGCACTAATAAAGGCATGTTAACTTCTTCCATTGCCGCTAACACAGATGCAATGTTATCTACGTTTGTTACACCTGATGAAGAGTTTGTAGTAGCACCAGCGGGGTAAAGTTTAGCCGCGTATACAATTCCTGATGCTTTAGCAGCTTTAATGTCTTCTGCCGTCGTTTGATCTGTTAAATACAACACCATTAAAGGTTGGAATTGCTTACTCGGATTAGCGGCCATAATACGCTGATGGTATTGGGAAGCTAATTCTGCATTGGTAACCGGCGGCACAAGGTTTGGCATTATAATAGCGCGACCAAAATAGCGGCTGATATCAGCAACCGTGTTATTTAAGCTTGCACCGTCACGTAAATGTACATGCCAGTCGTCTGGTCGAGTAATGGTTAATGTGGTCATTTTTTTTCCTAATTTTGTTATTTTCTATCACTTACAATCAGCAATAGGCTTTATATACTTTACTTAACTAACCGAATTTCACTGCTATTCGTTTTCTGAATCTGCCACTTGAATTTGGCCAGTCTCTGCATCGCTACTCATAGCGGGTTGGCTTGAATTCGCCGTTTGTTGAGCATTGCTTTCCATTAATGCTAATAGTTGATCTTTTAAGTTTGGCGGCACTTTGTAAATAGTAATACTTTCATTGGCTGGGCTATAAACAACATCTTGACCAAAGTGGCTGCGCTCGAAACTTAAACTGATACCATTACCATACCCAGCGTATTTAGTGACTTTATTCACTACGGCTTGATCATGTGGGAATGATTCTTCAATCGGATAGGCTTGTTCTTGGCAAAATTTATAAAAGTCTTGACCACTCTCTTCCGTTTTAATGACATTACCAATTTCTTGCAATGAAACATCTTGAGCCGACTCTTTTTGCTCTTTACAGTAACTTAATAGCTCTTTACGCGTTTGTTGCTTTTCATTGGCGTCAAACTGATTAACCGCCACGTAGTCTTCAACTGCTTGTACTAAGGTTTGGGTTTGTTCTTTTGAATTCAAGCCTTCTTCACAACTTAAAAAGTCTAAGAAAAAGTCAGACACCTTTCTACCAGCGCGACCTTTAATAAAAGAAATGTATCGGTTACCTTCAGCATTATTTTGATAATCAAATAAATCGATACGAGCCGCTAACTGCAGCTTACTCGTATCAAGATGTTGATCAGCTGAAATATTTAATTCACCGTCAACCGAATAATGTTCTGAAATAGGAATGATCGCCACCAGTAAATAGCGACCGCCCATATATTCGTAGTGGCAGACGATTAAATAACCAGTTTCAGCCAGATCATATTTTTCTAATTCATTTTTAAGTAAATTACCGGCTTGGCCACTAAATTGATGAAAAGTTTGCGCATCACTTAAATAACTTTCCATAACATCAACAAATCTAGCACTGTCACCTTCGGCTGGCATTGATGAAAAATGCCCGTAAGCCTTACTACCTTTGCTATTATAAATTTTATGTAATGCATCAACAAAACTTTCTATTTTGCTGCTAGCCGCAACATTTTCAGGCCCTAACCTGAGTACAACTTCACCTGTTTCTTCTTTTTTTGATAAAAAATGCAGTGTTATATTCGAAATTATTAAGCTCATAGATAAAGGCCAGTATTATATTGTTCGGGCATTTGATAAACTTAAGTTTGTTTATTAAATTACCATTAAGTGTTTAAGATGCCTATTGTATCCAAGTATTCCAACGAACGTGTAGAAAAAATTATTAAAGATTTGCTTGATGTTCTTGTCAATGAGTCTGCAACCCCTGATCTAGCGCTAATGTGTCTAGGAAATACCTTAACAGAAATTATTGTAAATAATGTCCCGAAAGAAGAACGAGGGGCATTAGTAGACAATTTTACTAAGGCTTTAAAACAATCTATACAAAATTCTAAATAAAAAGTATAAATATAAAGCGACATTCATTAACAATAATAAGAGTATTAAACGACGCAATGGCTTCATTTGAATCTAAACCTTATAGTAAGCGCCTATTACAGTTAGTTAGTTGGAGCCATTGGTTCACTTTTTTTAATATTATTGCGGCGATATTATTATCGTCAATTTATGTATTTAGTGAATCCATGCCTGACACTTTGTTAGGTCAAACTTATTTAGTAACCACTTGGTTAAGCCATATGGCTTTCTTAACTTTCATGAGTTTTGTGCTAATTTTGTTTCCGATCACCATATTGTTCCCTCGAACACGGTTTATTCGGGTTACTGCTTCTATCATTTTTACCGTCGAGTTGTTGCTGTTATTATTAGACGCATTTATTTATACCCGCCTAGGTTATCATTTAAATATTTCATCAAGTGCGCCAATACTTGAACTTATTAGCAATGAAATTCAGCAAAATAGTCGAGTGTTTTGGTTTATTAGCTTAGTGCTAACCATGGTCATATTATCGTTTGAGCTTATAACGTCAAACTATGCATGGAAACACCTGAAGGAATTACAGAAAACCATCTTTGCGCGCTTTGTTGTTATTCCGCTTGTCAGCTTTTTCTTCTTCAGTCACATTATTCATATTTGGGCTGATGCAAATCTAGAATATGACGTATTGCGTCAAGACACTGTATTACCATTGTCTTATCCATCAACGGCAAAAACACTGTTAACTAAATATGGAATGTTCGATGAGGTTGATTATATTGCTCGACGTACAAGCCCGTTGGCTTTTACTGATGCAGTACCTCAATATCCTGTTTATCAAGGCCAATGCCCAAATGATACAGCGTTAAAACAATCTGTTTTCATGGTAATTACAGACCAAACATTACAAACTCAACAGTTAGACAAAATCAAGCAAAGAGTCAAGCAAGGCGTGCTCTCCCTTGATAACCACGTTGATAACGCGTTACCAAAAGAAGCTTGGTTTAATTTACTTTATAGCCTACCAAGTATTTATAAAGAAGCGTTGATCGAGCAGCATGCTCAACCGCTGATATTTCAAATTATTGCGCAGAAAAACTTAGCTAAATCATTCACTATTGTTGGTGAAGATAACAGCGAAGCGTCTGTAATAAACTCTCATGGCTTGTTAAGTCTTACGAATGAATTATTCCCAACGACAACAAAGCTTGCTGATATATCCAGTTTAATATTCGCCGATAAATTGAATAGTTACGCCCCTGGCTTACACGTATTTTATTTTAAAGGTGATAATAGCTATCAGTTTGAATTGTTTTTAGATGCTTTAATATCAGCGCAAAACAAGAAACAAGACGATAAGAAGAACAATGATATCCTCTGGATAAGCTCTATTGGTAACAGCACAATTGATACAAGTTTATCAATTAAACCCGCGCTACTTATTTTACCTAACAGTAAAAACAGCTCGATCAATAAACTCACTAGTCATATGGACATGCAGCCTACGCTAATTAAAAACTGGTTAAACTGTGATATTAAAGCAAAAAGCTATAGCAACGGCACTGACATTAAAGCCTTAAATAATGACCGTATTATCGCTAATACTATGGACAACGGCATTGTGGTATTTAATAAAGATAAATCAATGTTTGTTGATCAAAATGGTAACTTTCAAAGTTACTCTATTCAACTTGCCGCGCCTATTACGGCAAAACCTGACTTTCCATTGATGATTGATGGTGTACATTTTATTAAGCAATTCAGTAAACAAGCACATAACGTACAATAATTAGACGCTTAGCTTAACTGATGATGTTTTTTAATTGCATTCGACCCATAAATCATTATTATAGCTCGCATAAGCTTTTATCCCCATTAAGCTTATCATTCGGGGTATAGCGCAGCTTGGTAGCGCGTGCGTCTGGGGGACGTGAGGTCGCAAGTTCGAATCTTGCTACTCCGACCAAATTAAAACCCTGTTTTTACAGGGTTTTTTCATTTCTACCCATTATGAACTTACGAGCTAGTTCCATTCCATCGCACTTATATCGCACTTTTCGCCATTTATTAATGCAAATATATGCAAAAATGAGCTATCTAATTATCAATATTTCCCTATCTTTTGCAAATTAAAACTAAGCTTTAAATTCGGCAAATTAAAATCTAACATGCCTATGCACTTGGCTCAGGTCGATTTTACAGGTACGTGAATTATTGCTAAATTTAACAACCTGTTAGGTATCTGTTTTTCGATAAATCGGCGATTAAACCGATAACAGAACTCATCTAAGTATTCTTGTAGGTATTTTCCTGATACTCCATGGAATGTACCTAACAAAAACGTTTTTAAATTCCCTATGGCTATATGTACCCACGGTAGCCATTCATCAACTAAGTAACTCGGTGTTACTCTTGCTTCATAGTGTTGCGTTTGGTCAATTATATTCAATGCGGGCAATGCATCAGAATGAACTATTTGGCTTCGCTTTAAGTGCTTTTTAACAAATTTATCCACGCTAAAATGACAAATACTATCAACCACTTCCATGGCGATAAAGCCTGCTTTTTTTTCTTTGCTTTCACAAGCGATTAGCACATTCTTTTTTCCTGCGGCACCCCGACCTCGCTTACCTTTTTGTCTACCGCCAACCAAAGCATCATCTAGCTCTATTGTACAACTCAATTGATACAAGCTATCTCTGTGCCCCATAGCTCGACGAAGTTTCTTTAAAATAAGCCTCGCGGTTCGCCAATTGACTTCGATTAATTTACTTAGTCTCAGCGCTGATATGCTTCCTTTATCTGAGCCAAGAAAATATATTGCCCAAAACCACTGGATTAAGGTGATGCGACTGCCATGAAAAAGCGTGCCTGCGGTGACTGAAGTCTGCTTTTTGCATTGCGTACATTCGTATAAATGACGACTTTTAATTTCATAGCTATGGTCATTGCCACAGCGAGGGCAAATAAAGCCGTTTGGCCACTTCATTTCTTTCAAATATTCTAAACAATCATCTTCGGTACTAAACTGCTGTTGCCAAGCTAAAAAGCTTGCTTCTGGCATGTTCATGATAATGTCTACCCATACAGTGTGTTTGTATATACAGTATAGGTCAGTCCTGAGTTATCTGCATAGGCATGAAATCTAATTATGCAGCAGAGTAATTAATTATTTAGTGATGTTGCTTTGATCCATGACGGTGACTGTAAAACGCTAACAGCTAACGTTATGTGTATATCTCGTCACTTGTAACCTTAATGTAATACACGCTGTTTATCTTTATTCTACCTATTGTTAGTCGGCTCTTTCTGTTTCAAGTTAATCAAGCAAGCCTAGACTATGGTGTATTGCCCTCGATTAGCCATTCAACGCAGAAGCGATTTTATATTAAAAATTCGTTACGAGCTCAAATGACTTAAAGGCTATTGTTTTAACATGGTGAGTAAGTAATGAAAGGAGGAAATTGAGCCCTCCTCTTGATTTGAGGATTTTTAAAAGATTTATTGCGTCCTCCAACA
The DNA here is from genome assembly GCF_002077175.1 of Colwellia sp. PAMC 21821. Taxonomy (NCBI): domain Bacteria; kingdom Pseudomonadati; phylum Pseudomonadota; class Gammaproteobacteria; order Alteromonadales; family Colwelliaceae; genus Colwellia; species Colwellia sp. PAMC 21821. The sequence continues at coordinate 4,072,466 of NZ_CP014943.1, read as the reverse complement.
TATCCATTGCTATGTCGCCTTTATTAATCTTCATTGTTGTGCGAGGGATCCCGAGCATATAACGCTAAGCGGAAAAATACAGTTAGCCTAAAACTGCGCGTAGCGAGTGATTCCAACAACCGCGGTTTGTTATACTATTACTCATGCCAACTCTCGAACCAGGGAAATAAATGCTTTCTTTTGGTTTCCGATATCTAGATCGTCTAGGTAATAGTTTCCACTACACACTAGCCATAATATCTTGTCTACTGCGTAAGGTGTAATGTCATTGATATCAGCAATTTCGTCTATGATTTTTAATGATAGGTAGTCTGCTTTCGATGACTGTTTAGAAGCCCCTATTAAAATACCAAGTTCTATAAAGATATCTTTAATATGAGTGTCAGGTTTACCATATTGCACATATCCAAGTTCTTTAAGAAAATCGCATGCTAACGCAAAACCAATACCATCGATTTCATAACTTAGGAGCATAGGTAAGAACGGTCGAATTTTCTTATCTTGGTAATATTGATCTATAAACTCATAAAAATTCACATCAGTTTCAAACTGACTGAGAAATTTGGCTGCTGATGTAATAGTTTTACAATAACGCAGCCATAACTTTCTTTTCTCAGGATGTGGTTGAATAGCCAAAGTAGGTAATATTCTATTCAACAATTCAGAATCAGTTAGAGTACCGAAGTCCAGCATCGTTTTCTTAGGTGAGAAACCACTAAGAAAACTGCCTAATGGTCTAATATTTCCTTTTTCACCACTAATTGCTTTCCCAATTACATTAGGGCTCATCTGAACATTTTGAGCTGATTCGAGTATAGATTGATAAAGCCTGTTTATACTTTTAGGTTTCTCGCGATCTTTTTCAGGAACCAAGTATTTATCTAAATCAGAAGACGAAAAATCATCTCCTGCATTTTTAATAACAAATTCTATGGCATATTGATAAAGTGTATTTTTCATGCAACGTCCTAAACTCGATTTTCGTACAACAGTATATTATGGCTACGTATTAGCAACACCCGATCCATAATACTTAACTTATTCTTATTAATATCACATTAAGTCATTACATTAGAAACTGTAACCATTAATTCTTTTTATAGATAATTAGAGGTTACTTATAGGTCTCAGGAATAAACTAACGTATAGGTGGATTAGTTAACATATTCTCAGGTGGTTATATAAAAAACATACTAATTCATGTGTTTTACTAAAACTGCTTAGTAATATCAGAAAAGTGATTAATTACAAAATACTGGAGCTGATTTACGCTTATGGCACTTTGAAATTATAGGTTGAAAAGTGGAGCTTACAACTTGATAGAAACAGACTAAGATTCTTTAAATTTGCTAATTTACCTTAGTCTGTTTTCTTTTGATTTTTATATTAAAAATTTATTCTGAATCCATCACTGGCATATCTTCAATGTCATTTGTGTTGGTTTGAATAAATTGCTCAACATCTTCAATAGAATCACTACTGAAACCAAGAACTGCTTTCACAGTTAGTTTCCCATCCATGTGTTCAATTAAAGAGAATTCATTAACACCCAAGGCTCTTGAAAACAATGTATGAACTTTACTGTTTTTTATGTCTACTGCTTTGACAGTTGTGCTTGTTTTGTAAAAAGCAAGAGGACCTGATGGTGTGTCAATCCAATCAATAGACCAGTAATAATGACTGTTGTTCTTCAGACCAGACTTTTCATAAAGTGCTTCACTATAAGAAACGCTTTCACACTTATTGTATAAACCTTTAGATCTACAGTTGCTATGTTTTGCAACCTCTTTACCTGCAAGGTTCACGTCTAACGGCACAACACTCGCATCATTGATATTAACAAGAATGTAGTGGTCAACTTTATTCAGACCCAACGTATTTCCTAGGCTACTGATTGAATCAAATAATCCACCAACAGAATCATTCTTAGGTGTTTCATTCTTTTCTAAAAGAATATACCCCGTAGAGGCGACATCGCCATTTTGATGCGCAGCAATATGATAACCATCTCTAAGTGTGATAGATTTTATATTATTGTTACCAATTGAATACTTAAATGCCGAGCCCGCACGCCCTACTATAAAACCATCTGATGTTGGAGTTACAGAGCTGCCAGGTAAGGTTTTTCCTGTTACGGTTGTCACATTAAATGATTCACCACTTCTTTCGATAGTTGCTATTTTTATAGGCCCGTGTTCAGAGTTTGCTTGGTTATATTTTAAAGTAAACGTGCCGTCGAAATTTTTAACAGCATATGTGAATTGTCCTGTTAAACGATTTCCACCAAAGTTTGCAACACTCCCTTCAAAGTCGTTGAACATTACATTGTTAATTAAAATTCCATCTTTCTTTCTAGAGAATATAGCTGGCCCACCAGTAGCATCAACTTCGAGCTTCTGTGCTAGTAATTCTTTTTCTGAAATAACCACAACTGGAGGCACTTCTTTTTGAGTTTTTTGCTGCTGTACTAAACCTGTAGTACCGCCAAACATTTTTCCCATCATAGCTTGCTGCATTTCTATAATTTGAGCACGCTCTTGAGCTGACATTTGTTGCTGAGGAGATGTAGAGTTACAACCCGTATTTAAGCCTATAATTAAGGCAAGTGACGAAATTTTAATTTTATTATTCATTTAATTTACTACCATGATTTTTATTTATGTGTTTAAAATCAGGTAAAAAAAATAGATTTGTATGAATACTGAAACAGAGGTGGTTGTGACGGTGTTAGTTACATAAAATGCACATCCATATGTTTTAATAATAGTAAATATTGCTTTACTATTGAGTTATACAATCAAATCTAAGTTCAATCCCTGATCTTTTTTTACTAAAGCGTGTTGCTAATTGTTACGAACGGTAACGATTGTCGGTAATAACTTACATTCAAAATATATTCGAATGCAATTGTTTTTTTAGTTTGATGGTTTGTTTGATCAAAAAACGACCTAAGTGATTGTTTTTTAACTAAAATTTAAGTTGGTACACTTGGAAGAGAAATTTTATAGCTTTATGAATAAATGTAACGACATCTTTCACTTTAAAGTAATTTATATTTGATGGTGTGATATTTTTGAAGGGCAACTCTCTATTCTTGCTATTACCATAAAGATCTAAAGTTACCGTTACGAATTATAACTTCACTCAATACAAAACCTAAATAATGGTCCATTTGCCCTGCACCTACAGTTTGGATCTGTCAGACTCTCATAATGAGCCTTCATAAACTTTAAATGCTCTGATTCAACTGTATTTATTAATGCCCATCAGGTTGTTGGAGTTTTATGATTTCATCTATGAATAAAGTCAATTTATACTCCTTTGCTGCCCATACTTATAATTTTTGCCTCAATGAGTAAACCTTTATAGCTATGCAAATATATAAACCCAAGTAGTTAGTCGCTAATGCCCTATTCTGCTGACCTTAACAACGAATTTTCGGTATATCTCGCCACTTACTTGTAAAGCTTGGCGAAAGAAACTCACGTCTCATATGCCACTTTTCAATTCGTCCCTGTGCTGCTAATTGTAAGGTATCATTACCATAACGATGGTTGATACCGTCATAACAGAGCATCAGCTCTGGATTGTCTTCATTTAGCGAAAATAGATCATGTTGTTGAAAGTGACTATTCTCAAGCTCAATGGCACCCACGCCACAGCGATAAAAATTAACACCGCTAGCATAAATACTATCAAAAGCAGTTGATATTGCATTGGCAATATTAAGCGTATTATCTGTAGCCACCGGAAATTCACACATTATTGATTTGTTATAGTAATTTTCGTCATGAGGCGAGCTAGCAGCGAATATAGCAAGTTTTTTAACGCGCGAATGCTGTTGCCTTAATTTACGCGCTACAATTACACCGTGGCTGACTAGCGCTGTTTTCAAGTGGTGACTTTCGTTAACACGTTGGCCGAAGCTTCGAGTAGAAAATATTTCTTTCTTAGGTTGTTTAACATCATCCCAATTTAAACAAACAATACCATTCAATTCATTAACCGTTCGTTCAACCAGTACGCTAAATTGGCTACGCATTATTTTGGGTGACTGGTTGGCTAAGTCCCATGCGGTAACTATGCCCAATACATTTAAACGTTTTCCTAATCGGCTGCCAATACCCCACACATCAGTCACGGTCATTTTTGATAATACTTCTTTGCGCGATGCTGCATCGTCAACAATCGCTACACCGTTATAACCTGGTAGTTTTTTAGCGGCATGATTAGCAGCTTTGGCTAGTGTTGGTGTTGAACCAAAACCAACACCAACCGGTAAGCGTGTTTCTTGCCAAACGGCACGTCGTATTTCATGGCCGTATTTATGCCAATCGTTAATAATGTGGTTATATTTTTTGAACTGTAAAAAAGATTCATCAATTGAGTAAACATATTGGTTATCGCAGAAGCGGCCAATAACATTCATCATCTTCTCACTCAAATCAGCATATAACTCATAATTGGATGAGCGAATAACCACATTGTGTTTTGCCAAGAAGTGTTTGATTTGAAAATAAGGTTTAAACTTTGGAATACCTAAGCGCCGGCCAATTGGGCAAACAGCGCATATGCAGCCATCATTATTTGTCAGCACAACCACTGGCCTATTTCTAATTAAAGGATCAAACACCTTCTCACAAGACGCGTAGAACGATATGGCATCAACTAACGCATACATGCGCTCAGTTCCTTAACTTGTCGGTGTAAACGGATTGAACGCGTAACAACTCCTTCTATTTGAAATTCATCTTCAGGCGTAATGTTAACTGGCTTATGCATGAACGAGGCCGATAATAATCTAGCGTTCTTTTTATCAATAAGTTTGCAAGTAAAGCAGCCGTTGTAGTTAGCCACAATAACATCTCCATCTTTTACTGGCTCGCTGCGGTCAACAAGCAGTAAATCGCCATCAAAAATGCCAACATCTTGCATAGAAGGCCCCTGGGCTAAGCCAATAAATGTTGCGTCTGGGTGTGAAATTAACAGCTGATCAAGCGATAAACCAAGCTCTTTATATTCTGCCGCAGGAGATTCAAAGCCAGATATACCAGCCTCAATAAAAATGGGAATAACTTTCATAAAACACAACAAATACTGTACATTTAAACAGTATAGTTTAAAGCGTAAAATTGAGAAAGCTTTTTGTTAAATGTTCATCTAGTGGGAGTAAAAACGCTCGATAATGAGAGAAGAGTATTTTGCCTGCATAAGTTACACAAATATTATAAATAAAGGTGTTTGTAGCAAGTATGGGGCTATAAAACGATGTTTTAGAACCTGCTAACACTAGTTTAGAGAGGGTACTACTTTATAACCATCAAGTTCATGTATTGATGATTTTTCGAGGAGTTTTAATATTAAGCCCCTGTTAAAGGGGCTGATAATCATTTATTTAGCGGCAGAGCCTAAAACTTAATAGTGCAGTTTTAATTACCTTACTATTATCTTACGGTTACCTTATTGTTATCTTAATGACCCTTAGTCTTTGCTGAGCTCGTCATGCAATTCTATATTAAGCTCTAAAACGTTTAAATCGCCTTCTTTTTTATCCAGATTTATCGAAAAACTTTCATCAGATACTTTTATATATTTACGCAAAACTGTAAGAATATCTTCAGTGAGTTGCGGTAAATAATCCGGCTGTTTATTTCGACTATTACGCTCATGCGCAACAATAATTTGCAGACGTTCTTTAGCTTTAGAAGCTGTTGTTACCTGCTTTTCTTTTTTAAAAAAATAATCAAGTAATGCCATGTTAACCTCCAAATAAGCGACTAAGAATGCCTTTTTTCTCGGCGTTTATAAATCTAAATTCAACCGTTTCACCTAAAAGACGTTCAATAACATCTTGATAGGCTTTACCGGCATCGCTTTCTGTATCTAAAATTACCGGTTCACCAGCATTTGATGCTTTGAGTACCGCTTGGGATTCTGGAATTACACCTAGCAGCGGAATCGATAGGATGTCTTTAACATCTTCAACACTGAGCATTTCGCCTTCTTCCACACGTTTAGGTGAATAGCGAGTTAATAATAAGTGCTCTTTTATTGGCTCTAAGCCAAGTTCAGCTCTACGCGAGCGACTAGCTAACATACCTAAAATGCGATCAGAATCGCGTACTGATGAGACTTCAGGGTTGGTGGTTACAATAGCTTCGTCAGCGTAATAAAGCGCCATCATAGCACCAGCTTCAATACCTGCGGGTGAGTCACAGATGATAAAATCGTAGATTTTACCTAGCTCTTCTAGCACTTTACCGACATTTTCTTTGTTTAACGCATCTTTATCACGTGTTTGCGAGGCAGGTAATATCGACAGGCTACTAACACGTTTATCTTTAATAAGAGCTTGATTTAACGTAGCTTCACCATTAATCACATTAACAAAATCGTAAACAACGCGACGTTCACAACCCATGATCAAATCAAGGTTTCGCAGACCAATATCAAAATCAATTAAAACAACTTTATGACCTTTCAGCGCTAGGCCAAGACCAATGGCAGCACTTGATGTCGTTTTACCAACACCGCCCTTTCCTGATGTAACTACTATTATCCGTGCCATAGACCGAATATCCTTTATAAGTTAAAAATTAAATAAGTTTTGATGACGTTAATTCACTGTCAGTCAAATGAATATAGACCGGTGAGCCCCAATGTTGCTCCATTGACTCACTAAGCCAATAGTTGCCATTAATAGAAACCAGTTCAGCTTCAAGATTTTGGCAATATATTTGTGCTTTATGGTGACCTTTTGCACCGGCAATGGCTCGACCGCGTAATGAGCCATAAACATGAATATTACCATCGGCAATCACTTCAGCTCCGGCTGAAACTGAGCCAATAATGACTAAGTTTTGATCTTTAGCATAAAGTTGCTGACCTGAGCGAATTTGCCCTCGATGCACTTTATCTGTATATAAATTACTGGGTGCTGTTATAGCGGGTGTTTCAGTCTCAGTGGCTGGGCTTTGCGGTGCAGTAACAGATTTTTCAACTGTATTAACTTTGGCAGTATTAACTTTGGTAGTATTAACAAAAGAAAAACCCAATTCACGAATAAGCTTGCGTTGCTCTTTCTCGACAGTTCCGGTAAAGCCGACAAAGGTAAAGTTTAATTCTTCAATTAATGCTTTTACCGCTTGATAATCAATTGAACACGCGAGTTGTTCAATACTGACCACAACGGGGACTAGGTAAAAAAAGTCGGGGGCTTGCGCTACTTTCTTTATTAAATCAGCGCGAATATCAGCTAACGATGACGTTCTTAAATGTAAAACAGACAGGGTAAAGCTTGACCCTTTAAATTCAATACTAGCATCAGCCATAATGAAGTTGTCCCTAAATAAAGTAACCGTATGTTTTTAGGTGTAATTCACCTAAATGTAATAAAAACAGCCATAAAGTCACCAGTATTGCTGATATTTTAGCTAACAAATACCAGCAATACTAAAAAGTTAAAAATGTTGTTAATACCAGTCAATAATTTATTAATCTGGTTGGTTTAACGTGCTTTTTAATGTCGAAATCAAAGCAGTTTGTCCGTGTTGATGACGCTTAATTTTATTATTTGCTACCAGTAGTGAATAACTTAAATTAATTGCAGCAACCAATAAAGTACGCTCGCTACTAGCCATACCATTTTGTTGTTTGATGTCATCACACATAACAGCGAGATCAGTCGCTGCTTGCTTTAAGTCTTCTACTTGTTCAGCTGAGCAAGAAAACTTATGTTGCTTACCCATAATTTCAATGCTGATACCTATAGGGTCTTCAGCAAACATTAGCTAAGCTCTTCTACACTTTGTAATTTATCTAAAAGACTTGTTAAAACATTACTAGTTTGCTTTTGTTTTTCTTCACCTTCAAGCGCTTCTAGTTGCAACATTTCATTTTCATCAACGAGTAATGATTTTTGCTGTTCTAATTCTGCAATTTGGTTTTTTAACTGGGTATTTTTATCAATAATCTGTTCAATCAGTTGTTCGAGTTGAGGGAGAGTATTTTCTAACATAAGGCGCTCTTGTTAACTGTAGTAAATAAAAACGCAAACTTAATCTAAAGTGAGGCAAAATGCTACTCTTTAGCGCAATTTTTAGCGTAATTTATGTAACAATTATTATCGGCAAGAGATATTAAACACTTTCGTATAAAAAACATACGTTTGTGACAAAATTTGAGCAATATATTTTACCGATGATCTTGGGGATTTAACTTCAATACATTGCTTGTTGTTGCAGCCTTAATAAATAATTGATGTGGTTTATTAAGACTGCTTTACAGTAATTATTTTCACACTGGCGTTATACAATTAATGACTTTTCTGCAGCGTGATCTTCAACATAATTTAATGCACCTTGAAGGGCTTCATGGCGGTATCTAAAAGTGTTTTCTTTTGGCACCATCTCTAATAATTCAAATTTTTCCAATTGCTGACGCGTTTGTTGATTTGGACAGAGCAAGAAGACGGCGCAATTGGCTTCCTGAGCATCTTTAATGGCATTCTCTAATGCCAGACCAACAGTCACATCAAACATGGGGACATCGGTTAGATCAAGGATCATTGCTTGGTAGTCACCCACACTACTATGTTGGCGAGCTATAGCTTTTGAAACACTAAAAATCATCGGTCCTGAAAGGTAGAAAAACAGTACTTTGCCATTTGCGCGATCTAACAACATGCGCTCGCTATCTGTCAGCGGTACAACATCTTGATCGGTATCGCTGATCGCTTTTACTTGCTGTGATTGCGCTTGGCTCAATTTTTCAATGATAAGGATATTAGAAATAAAAACCCCGAGCCCTACCGCAACAATCAAATCAACAAACACGGTTAATAACATAACACCATACATTATCATCATGGCTTGTAGGCTAACTTTGTGCGCGCGTTGTATAAAACTCCAATCTAATATGTTGAAACCCACATAAACCGCAATACCCGCTAATACGGCCATCGGAATAGGTTCAGTTAACGAACCGGCAATGATTACTACTAGCGCTAAAATTAACGCCCTCACCATGCCAGACAGCGGTGATCGTGCGCCAACTTGAATATTCGTTACTGTACCCATAGTCGCGCCTGCGCCAGGTAAAGCGCCAAATAATCCTGAGATCATATTAGCGAGTCCTTGACCACGCAGCTCTTTATCAGAGTCATGCTCTTTACGGGTAAGTGAATCACCAATAACGGCTGTCAGTAAGGTGTCAATACAGCCAAGCGTACCTAATACCAGCGCATCAACAACCATGGTCATAAACATATCGGCCGTAAAGTGCGGCATAACTAAAGACGGCAAGCCTGCAGGGATCTCTCCGATACGACGAATACTATCGATGTCGAAAAATATGATAGAAAATAATGTCACAGCAACTAAGGCAACAAGTTGTGCCGGAACATATTTTCGATATTGCTTTGGAAAGAAAAATAAAACCGCTAAGGTCAGAATACCCAGTAATAACTCACCAAAATTAATATTAGCTATGATATTAGGCAGTGCTGATATTGTACCTAATACTCCGCCTGCTGGGGCCGCTTGACCTAAAAGAGGTGAAAGCTGCAAAATAATTAAAATAACGCCAATACCTGACATAAAACCAGATATGACGCTATAAGGCATTAAGGTGATGTATTTACCGAGTTTAAGTGTGCCAATTAATATTTGAAATGCGCCAGCCATCATCACAACGGTAAACGCCATCGCCATGCCAGATTCAGGATATTTAGCCATCATACTGGTGAGTACGGCGGTCATAATAACAGTCATCGGCCCTGTGGGCTCTGAGATAAGTGATGTAGAACCACCAAATAAGGCAGCAAAAAAACCAACTAATATCGCACCCCACAGCCCTGCTTCAGCTCCAGCTCCTGAAGCAACACCGAAAGCGAGCGCCAAGGGTAAAGAAATAATAGCTGTGGTGACACCACCAAAAATGTCACCTTTTAAACTTATATCGTTAAAGCGATCACCAAACAAAAGTCGACTCCTTACCTAAATTTAAATGAGTACCAATGGCACTCATTACTGACATTGGTCTCAGTAATTCTACCAAAATTTTAAATTGATAAGTACAAAAACACCTTGAAGTAGAAGCCATTTTTTGTCAAAAAATGTAATGTTGTGCGTAAAATTATGCCAAATAAAGTATTTATGTCTTTGCTTGAAACATAAAGTACAGTGTATTAAATAGGAGTAGTATATCGCTGAACTGCCATTTGTTAGCTGTCCGCCTTGTTAGAACTTAATATAATGACTAAAATCAAACGAGATACTCACCAGTAATTTGGTAACCAATGGCTTTAAAATCGATAGTTAACATATCTGTATTGATGCTGTTTTCAATATTTTTCAATGTCTCACATGCAACAGAGAAGTTGACTGTTGTATTTGGTGGAAAATTAGCACCTTGGGTTTTATCTGAAACTAACGAAGGCATTATTCTCGATTTATTAAGAGCGACAATGCAGCCCTTAGGTTATGAAATAGAGCCACTATATTTACCTTATGCTAGGCGAGCTAATGCTTATAAAGCAGGCGGAATTGATATTGTTTCTGACATGAACATGAATACCATCAACGAACATAATTTAGACGGTTATTTTTCCGACACGGCCTACACATATGAAAACTTTGCCTTTAGTTTGCATAAAAAACACTTTGAATTTACTCAGTTAACAGATCTTAAAAAATACAGCTTACTTTCATGGCAAGATGCTGGTATTCACTTAGGAGAAGCATACGCAAAAATGGCCAATAACCATCCACGTTATAGCGAAACATTCGATCAACTAGTGCAAGTGAAAATGCTATTTCTAGAAAAGTTTGACGTTGTACAAATGGATGCTCATATTTTTGATTATTATCGAGCTCAAATTTTAAATTCAGGCAAAATAGATGCGGCTCAACAAGTTGATCGCTTTGGATTGTTTGGTGCAAGTCCCAATGGCTTTTTATTTCAGTCAGAAGTCATACGTGACAAATTTAATACGCAGTTACAACGAATTAAAGCATCAGGAGAATACCAAAAAATATTTCAGCGCTACTTAACCCCCGATAACATTAAAATAGAGCAAACTAAACAATAATGTTTCCAACTAAATTTTAATAAAATAAGGTATGGCGACTAAAATTACGCCGACAATAAGCAACATAGTTACACTAGACATAAAATAGGGGAATACAAACAGAGCTAGCCCAGTGCAAAGCGGGACAATAGCTTTTTGTTTTTTTCCATACATGAAATAACCAATACCAATGCCACCAAACAAAACACTCCAAAGCATTATTGAAGAACTATCCATATTAAAATCACTTATTTAAAGTTTTAACGCGTCGCTACACAGCTAATATATCTACTTTTTGATAGATTTGTCCGTATGCTTTTCCTGCACACACGATTGAAGCGCTTATATAGCGCTTGGTTATGCCTGCGGCTAAAAGCGTGCCTCATGCCTATGATAACTTCATCGTCGCTCTGCTGCATCCATGCACCTCGACATACCGTACATCCTGTACATCGTCGCTCTGCTGCATCCATGCACCGCGACATACCGTACATCCTGTACATCGTCGCTTTGCTGCATCCATGCAACGCGACATACCGTACATCCTGTACATCGTCGCTCTGCTGCATCCATGCACCGCGACATACCGTACATCCTGTACATAAAAAATCCAATACCTGGCTGGGTATTGGATTTTTTAGCAAGCTTACATTAACAAATTAAACGTTAATGTTGGTACAACCTTTCATGTAAGGCTGTAAAACAGTAGGAACATTAATACTGCCATCTGCTTGTTGATAATTTTCTATCACCGCCACTAAGGTACGGCCAACGGCTAAACCAGAGCCATTGAGTGTATGCACAAGTTCAGGTTTGTTGGTTTCGCTACTGCGATATCTCGCTTGCATTCTACGCGCTTGGAAATCACCCATGTTTGAGCAAGATGAAATTTCACGATAGGTGTTTTGCGCTGGCAACCACACTTCGATATCGAAAGTTTTGGTTGCGCTAAAGCCAATATCACCGGTACATAACACAACGGTGCGGTAAGGTAGTTCTAATTTCTCTAAAATCTTTTCTGCGTGCCCGGTTAAATCTTCTAAGGCTTGAAAAGAATCTTCTGGCTTCACAACTTGTACCATTTCAACTTTATCGAACTGATGCTGACGGATCAAGCCACGAATGTCTCTCCCGTATGAACCCGCTTCACTTCGAAAACATGGGGTATGAGCACACATTTTTATTGGCAAGTCTTGCTCTTCAATAATTTCATCACGCACTAAGTTAGTTAACGGCACTTCAGCGGTTGGGATCAAAGAAAGTTTCTTGTTGTTTAATTCAGTATGGAATAAATCTTCACCGAATTTTGGTAATTGGCCAGTACCGTATAAAGAGTCATGATTAACTAAATAAGGCACATACATTTCTTGATAGCCATGCTCTTCGCTATGCACGTCTAACATAAATTGTGCTAGTGCACGGTGCAACTTAGCAATTTGACCGCGCATAACCGCGAAACGAGTACCCGCAAGCTTGGCACCACTTTCAAAATCTAAGCCTTTGCCTAATGCGGTGGCAACATCAACATGATCTTTGACTTCAAAATCAAATACACGCGGCGTACCCCAACGTTTTATTTCTACGTTGTCGTCTTCACTAGCACCGGCAGGTACTGACTCATGAATTAAGTTTGGTATGGCTGACGCGATAAGGTCAATTTTCGCTAATACTTGCGTCTGCTCTTCTTTCGCGGCTTCTAACTCATCACCGAGTTTACTCACTTCTGCCAACAAGGGTTGAATATCTTCGCCACGGGCTTTGGCTTGTCCTATTGACTTAGAGCGAGTGTTACGCTGATTTTGCAAATCTTGCGTGTTCATTTGGATCGCTTTACGTTGCTCTTCCAACGCAATTAATTGCGCGGTGTCTAGCGTATATCCGCGTTTAGCAAGTTCAGCTGCGGTGTTTTCTATGTCTGTTCTAAGTAGTTTTGGATCAAGCATGATATGTCACGTGTTTTCTTTGTTATTTACTTGTTAAAAATAGATACAATATACATGCCTAATGCTGCTGCAAAAATGCACAAGCAAACATTAAGTAATATGTTTATTGTCGCTTTAAATATGTCACCTTGTTGAATTAATAACAACGTGTCTAATGAGAAGGTTGAAAAGGTGGTAAATGCGCCTAAAAAGCCAATACCAATCAGTGTTCGATAAACACTTACTTCAATTACACCTTGTTCAATTAACCCATAAAGTGCTCCCATGATAAGGGAGCCGGAAATATTAACCGCCAGCGTCGCAAAAGGGAATCCTTTTCCGAGCCAATTTAAAATTAATTGTGAAATATAGAACCGAAAGCTAGCGCCAAAAGCACCACCTAAGGCTACAACTAAGTATAAAGTGAAGTTACTGATGGTATTAGTCATATCGACGTTTATCGCTTTGTTGATTTAACTGGTTTAAATAATTTAGCTTCTCACGCAGTTGTTTTTCTAAACCGCGATCGGTTGGCTGATAAAGAGTTGTTTGAGCTATTTCTTCAGGAAAGTAATTCTCGCCTGCAGCAAAGCCCCCTACTTCGTTATGCGCATAACGGTACTCATCGCCGTGCCCCAACTCTTTGGTGATAGCACTTGTAGAATTTTTTAAATGTAGCGGTACATCAAGATCGCTGGTTGAAGCTGCCAACGCTTTTGCTTGACTAAATGCCATATATACGGCATTGCTTTTTGGAGCTAGGGCCATGTAAACAGTCGCTTGTGCTATGGCTCTTTCACCCTCACTTGGACCAACACGTTGAAATGTATCCCACGCATTTATGGCTAATTGCATGGCCCGTGGGTCAGCATTACCAATATCCTCACTCGCAATGGCTAATAGTCGCCGAGCAACATACAATGCGTCGCCACCACCGGTTAGAATCCGTGCGTACCAATAAAGTGCGGCATCAGGGTCTGAGCCTCGAACTGATTTATGGAAGGCACTAATAAGATCATAAAAAGCATCGCCACCTTTATCGTAAAGCGCAATTTTATTGCCAGCAACCTGAATTAATTGCTCTTTACTAAGTACTTGCTGGTTATTTTCAACCTTGGTAATTTCTAAGCAGTTTTCAAATAAATTGAGTAACCTACGTGCATCACCATTGGCCAAAGCAATAAGCTGCTTTTTAGTTTCTTCATCGATAATAATATCGAGCTGAGAGCTGTTCGTTTGAAAAGTTATCGCACGGGCTAATACGTTACTTAAATTACTTTCACTGAGCTTTTTTAAAGTGTAAACACGAGCACGCGATAATATCGCCTGATTAAGCTCAAATGCAGGGTTTTCAGTGGTTGCGCCAATAAAAATAATGGTGCCGTCTTCAATATGCGGTAAAAAAGCATCTTGCTGACTTTTGTTAAAACGATGCACTTCATCAACAAAAAGTACCGTTCTACGTTGTTGATGAAGTGCACGATTTTTTGCATTTTCTATCGCTTGGCGTATATCTTTAATACCAGAAGTTACAGCAGAAACTCGCTCAATGTCGGCATTGGCGTGATTGGCAATAATTTCTGCAATGGTCGTTTTACCGGTACCCGGTGGACCCCAAAAGATAATGGAATGCACTTTTCCTTGCTCAATAGCCAAGGGTAATGGCATGCCTTTGGCTAAAATATGTTCTTGGCCTTCGTATTCAGCCAGAGACTTAGGTCTTAACTTGGCGGCTAAAGGCTTAAAACGGTCATCTTCAGCAAAGCCTAAATCAAGTGAGCCATTAGCGTTGGTCATCTAAATAAACACCTTCAGGGACAGTAAACTTAAATAAATTTGGCTTGGGCGCTTTGTTTAGATGTTTAAGCGTAATAACACTTAATTGCCCCGTCGCATCAAGGATATTAAATGCGGAAAGTTCAACCTTATTAACGTTGTTGGCAAAGCTCAGTTCTAAGCTTTTAACGCGAGAATTCTCATTATTTGCAGTTACCAAATAACGATTATCGCTGAGTTGACTTACACTATAGTCTTGCCATAATTTCTCGTCGTTACTCGTGATCAATAAAATAGGCGTATTGGCTATCGCACTCTCTAAAGTATAAACACTTACCTGTTCAACAAATGGGTCATAAAACCATAAATTTTCGCCATCTGATACTATCAGCGACTCATCAGGCATGATGGTTTGCCAATTAACTAAATTCGGTTTGCTAACAGAGAGAGAACCACTACCTTGCTGTAACTCATTACCTGCTTCATCAAATATTTGTTGATTGAATTCCGCGCTAAAAAACTCAATTTTTGCTAATTTTTCCATTAATGCACTTTTGCTATTCTCGGCATTATCTGTTGCTGAAATATTGATGATACTTTCATCTATCATCTTTACTGCATTGGCAGTTTTATGATGATTTACATCGGACTTTAATTCAGTTACGTCCATATGGTCATGACTAAAAGCTAAGCTAGTCGTTGATAATACGGCACTAAATAGCGTTGCAACTGCAACACTACTTTTTATCAATTTGTTATTGGTTTGCATGTTAGTGTTCCTTAATTGGCGGTGGCGCTAATACTTCTCTTGCGCCATTATTACCCGGCCTAGATACGACACCATTTGACTCCATTTGTTCAACAATACGCGCTGAACGGTTGTAACCAATTCTAAATTTACGTTGAATACTGGAAATTGAAACCCGACGACTTTCGGTGATAAAGGCTAATGCTTCATCATAAAGCGTATCAATTTCTTCTTCGCTGTCAGCATCTGCTTGTTCACCAGGTAATAAAATATCTTGATCTGTGTCACCTGAAAGAATTTCTTCTATGTAGTTAGGCTCTGCTCTTGATTTCCAGTCATTAACTACCGCATGTACTTCGTGGTCATCAACAAAAGCGCCATGAACACGAATAGGTACCGCTTCACCTGGGGGTAAATAAAACATATCGCCCATACCAAGTAATTGATCAGCACCTTGTTGATCTAGGATGATACGAGATTCAATACGCGATTGTACCCTAAGCGCCATACGCGTGGGAATATTGGCTTTAATTAAACCGGTAATAACATCGGCTGATGGACGTTGAGTCGCTAAAATTAAGTGAATACCAGCAGCACGCGCTTTTTGCGCTATTCGAGCGATAAGTTCTTCAACTTTTTTACCCACTATCATCATCATGTCGGCAAATTCGTCTACGATAATAACGATTGATGGTAATTTATCTAATGTCGGTGGCGTTTGCGTAAAAGCATCACTAGGCTGCCACAAGGGATCTATCATAGGCTCGCCAGCAGCGATGGCTTTGGCCACTTTGTCGTTATACCCTTTAAGGTTTCTAACACCAAGTTTCGACATTAATTGATAACGTCGCTCCATTTCGCCCACACACCAACGCAGTGCGTTAGCCGCTTCTTTCATGTCGGTGACTACTTCAGAAAGTAGATGTGGAATACCGTCATAAACTGATAGTTCGACTTGTTTAGGGTCGATCATGATCATGCGAACATCTTCAGGCGAAGACTTATATAAAATACTGACAATCATGGTATTAACTGCAACAGACTTACCTGAACCCGTAGTACCTGCCACAAGTAAATGCGGCATTTTAGCGAGATCCGCAATCACCGGCTGACCTGATATATCACTACCAATAGCCATTGCTAAATTGGATTTTGAATTAGCAAATTTTTCACAAGATATAACATCAGCAAAAAATACGGTTTCACGGTGTTTATTGGGCAATTCAATACCAATGACCGACTTGCCTTCTATAACTTCGACAACACGTACGCTTTTAGCAGACAGCGAACGCGCTAAATCTTTTGACAAGTTAGTAATTTTACTGGCTTTAACACCTGGGGCTAAGTTGAGTTCGAAACGAGTAATAACCGGACCCGGAAATACCCCTACAACTTCAGCTTTAATACCAAACTCCATCAGTTTTGCTTCAACTAAACGAGAGACTAAGTCGAGTTGTTCTTGATCAATAGGATTTTCAACTTTGTCCTTGCGATCCAACAAGTCTAATGATGGCATATCGCTATAATTGGGTTCAGCGGGCTTTTCTTTTTCTAGTTGCTGATAAATTTTATCATGTAATGTTGTCGCTTCATCATCAACAACAATTTTTTCTACTGGCTCAAAGGCTGCGGCAATTTCATCATCACTGACATGCTCTTGCACATTCATTGCAAGCGGTTCGCCCATCAACTCATCAATATCTACGTAGGGTTCTTTTTCACGCGTATTATAGGCGCTGTCATCATCACTTTTAGCAAAGATACTCTCATGCTCGGTATCACTGATTGATTCAAGCGCTTTTTTAACTTCGTCTGACTCTTTCTCAAAAGCTATGTAATGTTCAGTAACATTGTTATCGATTTCGCTAGCAGAGGTTTTATTATCAATATTTAAGTTTTTAGATGTCGGCTCAGTCTGATTAGTTGTTGTAGTTTTTGACTCTTTTTCGAGACTTGTACCTAAGTGGTATTTGATCAGTGAAGGGATTGTTAAGCTGTATTCAATAGCGTGAATAGCGTACTCCCCTACTCTATCGATAGCTTTAAGAAGCGATATACCTGTTAATAAGACAAAACCTGAACCGCAAAATGTTACAAATAACAGCGTACTTCCAACGAATGAAAAATAAGGTAACAAAGAATTACTTAAAACATCACCTAGAATACCACCTGCTGAAAAGTAAAAAACATCATCAAAATTCATACTAGCAATTGACGTTATACCGATATAAAACAAAATAAAACCGATAAACTTTAAACCAAGCGTTAAATAATCTAAACGAATTAATTGATGATACTTTTGAAATAATAACCAACCGGTAATGGCAATAACAAAAGGCAGACTATAAGCGATTAAGCCAAATAAATTTAACAATAAGTCAGATAAGTACGCGCCAACCGCACCACCTAAGTTACGTACTGGACTTTGATAACCCGTTTGTGACCAACCTGGATCTGCTGGGTCAAAACTAAATAAGGCTAGCATGATAAACATAGCAAAAACGCAAGACACTAAAAGTCCTGCTTCGAGAAGGCGCTGAACGCCATTTAACTTGGGAGATGGGGAAGACAAATGCACACTCTTATGAAAATTATCATTATAATACTGCTAAAATACCAAACATTAGCGACGAATAAAACGTAATAGCAAACATTTACCGTGAATAACGGCTTTTAGCGCTTTATAGGCAAGTGATTTGAAGATTTTACTTCTTCCATCACTACATAAGTCCTACTTTCGCTAACCGCAGGCAACCTTAATAAAGTATTTCCCAATAATTCACGATAAGCGGCCATATCTGCAACGCGAGTTTTAAGTAAAAAATCAAAATTGCCTGAGACTAAGTGACATTCTTGAATAACGTCTAATTCATGAACCGCCTTAGAAAAGTCGTCAAAAACGTCAGGGCTGGTTTTAGTGAGTGTTATTTCAACGATAACTAATAAAGCAGCGTCTAGTTTTTTGGGATTTAAAATGGCTTGATAACCTACAATAAATTTGTCGTTCTCTAAGCGTTTAACTCTTTCTAAACATGGTGTCGCACTTAACCCCACTCTTTTTGAAAGCTCTATATTAGATAATCGACCATTTTTCTGTAATTCAAATAATATGTTTTTATCAATACGGTCTATTTTTTTTTCAACTGGAGAATTCATATATAATTAACTGACAAATTAACTGTTGACAGGATTATATCCTAACAACATTAAAATAACGACAGGTTAATTCGACATAAAGTAATTATACTAGTTTCATATTTTACAGCAGAGATAAAACTATGATTATTGGCGTACCTAAAGAAATAAAAAACCACGAGTACCGTATTGGCCTAACTCCAGCAGGCGTTAAAGAATTAATTGTTAATGGCCATGACGTTATCGTTGAAAATAATGGTGGTGCAGAAATCGGTTTTGATAATGAACAATACATCACAGCCGGTGCTAAAATAATTAATACAGCCGCAGAGATATTTGCAAGCGCTGACATGATTATCAAAGTAAAAGAGCCTCAACCAAATGAATGTAAAATGCTTCGCCCTGGCCAAGTGCTTTTTACTTACCTACATTTAGCCCCAGATCCAAAACAAACAGAACTACTTGTTGCTTCTGGCGCTACCTGTATTGCTTACGAAACCGTAACGCAAAATGGCGGTGGTTTACCACTTTTAGCCCCTATGTCTGAAGTGGCTGGTCGTATGTCAATTCAAGCCGGTGCACATGCCTTAGAAAAAGCACAAGGTGGTTTAGGTGCATTATTAGGTGGTGTCCCAGGAGTTGCTCCAGCTAAAGTATTAATTGTTGGTGGTGGTGTTGTTGGTACTCAAGCTGCTCGCATGGCTGTAGGTATGGGTGCTGATGTTACTATTTTAGATCGCTCTTTACCTCGTCTTCGCCAATTAGATACTGAGTTTGATGGACGCTTAAAAACGGTTTACTCAACCGCTGATGCTATGGATCAACTTATTATAGAAGCTGATTTAGTCATTGGAGCTGTATTAATTCCAGGTGCCGCTGCCCCTAAGTTAGTTACAGCACAACATATTAAAATGATGAAAAAAGGCGCTGTTATAGTTGATGTAGCCATTGACCAAGGCGGCTGTTTTGAAACATCTAAAGCGACTACGCATCAAGATCCTACTTATGTAGTTGATGACGTTGTACATTATTGTGTAGCGAATATGCCCGGTGGTGTTGCAAGAACATCTACTATGGCATTAACCAATGCGACTATGCCATTTACAGTGACCTTAGCAAACAAAGGTGCGAAACAAGCATTACTTGATGATGTGCACTTAATGGCCGGTTTAAATGTTTTAGGTGGAAAAGTTACTTATAAGCCAGTTGCCGATGTGCTGGGTTATGAATATGTTGCACCAGAAGTAGCCATTGCAACCCTGTAATTGGTTATAGAAATACTTAAAGCCGCTAATTTATAGCGGCTTTTTTATGTTCAAAGTATTTATAAATGTTAGCAACATGGCAAACTTAAGGGCTAATTTGTAACAATAGCCGTGCAGTTTTGTAAAAGAAATTATTATTTATAATTATTTCTTTGTTGCTCTCTTGAGATAATCACTTAGAATCCCAACTATTAAGACATTAACATATTTATTTTTTGGAGTAGTTCATGAGCGAAGCAAGACATTGCCCGTTACTCATTTTGGGTTCAGGCCCTGCAGGATATACAGCCGCAGTTTATGCCGCACGCGCAAATTTAAAACCTGTAATGATTACTGGTTTACAACAAGGTGGTCAATTAACCACAACCACTGAAGTAGAAAACTGGCCAGGTGATGCAGATGACTTAACCGGCCCTGCATTAATGGACCGTATGCAAAAGCATGCAGAAAAATTCGACACTGAAATTATTTTTGATCACATTAACGAAGTAGATTTTAGCGAAAAGCCATACAAACTCAAAGGCGATTCAGGTGTTTATACCTGTGATGCACTTATTATTTGTACTGGTGCATCAGCGATGTACCTTGGTTTACCATCTGAAGAAGCCTTCATGGGTAAAGGTGTTTCTGCTTGTGCAACATGCGATGGTTTTTTCTATAAGAATCAGAAAGTAGCGGTTGTTGGTGGCGGTAATACGGCTGTTGAAGAAGCTTTATACTTATCGAATATTGCTTCTGAAGTACATTTAATTCACCGTCGTGATACTTTTCGCTCAGAAAAGATTTTGACTAAGCGTTTAATGGATAAAGTGGCTAACGGTAATATCGTATTGCACCTAGATCGTACATTAGATGAAGTGCTTGGCGATAACATGGGTGTAACTGGTGTGCGCATTAAAGACATGAATTCAGACGCGACTGAAGAGTTTGACGTTATGGGTGTGTTTATTGCTATCGGCCACAAACCAAACACTGATATTTTTAACGGTCAGCTTGATATGAAAGACGGTTATATAACGATTGAAAGTGGTACTAACGGTAATGCGACACAAACCAGTGTTGAAGGTATTTACGCTGCCGGCGATGTAGCCGACCATATTTACCGTCAAGCCATTACTTCTGCTGGTGCCGGTTGTATGGCTGCACTAGATGCTGAGCGTTACTTAGACGCAAAAGGCAGTCACTAGTCAATGACTCGAGCTATTCCTTGGTTATCTTCGAATAGCTCGACTTTCCCCGAATTATCTACCGCTTTAGCAGAACCGAACGGCTTACTCGCTTTTGGCGATGACTTGTCACCCCAGCGAATTATTCAAGCCTATCAACAGGGTATATTTCCATGGTTTAGTGATGGCGAGCCTGTGATGTGGTGGAGCCCAAATCCGCGTGGCATTATTAACATCTCTGAACTTAAGGTTAATAAAACGCTACAAAAAGTGCTCAATCGAGAAACTTTTACCGTAACACTCAATAAAAACTTTAATCAAGTAATAGCATTATGTGCAGATGCCCCTTTCCGCAAAGAGGAGACTTGGATTGTTAATCCGATGATATCTGCTTATAAAACACTGCATAGCCATGGCAAATCGCACTCCATTGAAGTTTGGTATAATGAGCATTTAGTTGGTGGCTTATATGGCGTTGCTATCAACGGATATTTCTCTGGTGAGTCGATGTTTTATCGAAAGAGTAATGCCTCAAAAGTCGCACTGGTGTATTTGGCCAAGTTACTAAAATCGATAAATGTTGAATTTATAGATTGCCAAATGTTAAACCCTTTTTTAGCTGATATGGGTTGCATAGAGGTTTCGCGACAACAATTTATTTCACAACAACAAACAGCAAAATCAATTATTCCTCCCACAAACTTTTGGCAAGCTAGATCACTGACCTTAGACTGATTAACCTTAGTTGAGCTTTGCCTTATTGATCTTATCTACCTTATTTACCTTTAAAATATAATCATTTTATCTACTTAATAATATTTTTAAGGTTATCCAAAACCAGAGATTACACATTTAACGACATAAATAGTAAATATTGATTTTATAGTAATATGTTCAGAAAAATTATAAGTATGAATAACTGCTGAAATTTGTTATAAATTTGTAATAAAAATATACCTGTGACATAACGAATTAAATAGCGGTGAATTCATTGAGAAACAAACGATGTTGGTTTTACTTAATACTAGTTGTGCTTTATTCAAACTTTGCGTTTTCTTACCATTCCGCTGACATTGAACAAGAGCTGAGTCATCAAATCTCGGTGAATCCAGAAGCTGTATTTTATAAAATTGAAGCGTTATTATCTGATACTGAATTACCCCTTACATTAAAAACAAAATTGTTGGTTATTCAATCTGAGGTTGCTTACATTATTGACCAACCTGAAAAAATTCTTGAATATTCAAAGTCTGCATTAGCGACAGGTTTACTGAACGAACCTTGGCATACAAGAGTGCTTATCAGCCAATCAAGAGGATATTACCAACGGGGGCAATTTAAAGAGTTTTTTGCTACTGCAAATATGGCGGTTATAAAAGCTGAACAGTCTAATTTATTAAATTATAAAATTGCTGCACTAGTAGAAAGAGCTTATGCCTATAGTTTATTGGGCAATAATACTGAAGCAAGGAAAGACTTAATCCTTGCAGTAAAGTACCTGGAGTTGCTACCTGATATCTTTGATAAAGCCATCATACTTGAACGCTTCAGCTCAGCAAATAAAAGGCTAGGCGAAATTGAAATAGCTAAAAAATATCAACTGCAAGCAAATGCCATATATAAACAAAACGGCAGTCCGCACTATTTATCTATTGGTTATTATAATCTGGCACGAATATATCAAGAAGTTAAGGATTGGCAGCAAGCTAGCGACTGGATGTTAATGTCCTACCGACAGGCTTTAAATGATAAAAACAAACTCAATCAAGCATTTTCATTATCTAGACTATCAGAGTATCAAAATAACTTAGAAAACTTCCAACAAGCCAAAAAATATTTACATGAAGCAATTATTGCCGCTGATGCAAGTACCTCTGAACGAGTAAAGATACATGTTCGAAAAAATATGGCGACAATTTTATCTCAAAATAAACAATTTGAAGAAAGTAAAACCTTACTTCTAGAAACGATTACCCTAGCAAAAGATTATCAAATGCAACGTGATCAAATTGAATTAATGCAAATGTTGGCAGATACATACTATCAACTTGGGTCATTCGAAAAAGCATATTTAACCTTAAAAGATGCAAATTCACTCTGATAAATAATCGCCGATACACTCACAAAATAAATGTATTTTGAGCACTTTTTACAAATAAACTTGAACACCTTTCAAAGTAACTTACTTTGTACCAAATTGATTAATACGTAATTTGACTTAACTGAGTGAAAAAATTGTTATAATTATAAAATAGTATTGCTTTTAAACTATTTTAAAACAGGTTTAGCGTTAATGAGTTTAAATTATAAACTGGGTATTACAAAGTCGTTTCCCTGTAATTACCTACCTGATCAAGAAGAACGGTTATTAATTGCTGTTGATGAAATACTGCATGACCGAGAACATTATGGCTGGCTAATGCAACAAGGCTTTAGACGCAGTGGTAATGATATTTATCGTCCGCACTGTACGGCTTGTCAGGCATGTAAATCATTACGCGTGTTAGTCAATGACTTCAAACCTTCAAAAAGCCAAAAACGTTTATTAAAGCGTAATCAGCAATTCAATGTAACCTTAAGTAAAGAAGTTAAAGAAAGCTATTACCCGCTATATGAACAATATGTAAATAACATTCATAGTGATGGCAGTATGTATCCTGCAACACCTGAGCAATTTCAAAGCTTTACCCATAATGATATTACCCAGCAATGTTACATTGAAGTTTGGCATGACGGCGTGTTAATTAGTGTTGCCGTAACAGATGATATTCCTGATGCCTTATCGGCGGTTTATACGTTTTATGATCCTAACTATAGAAAACAGGGGCTTGGTGTTTATTCAATTTTGAAACAAATTGAAATGGCATCTCAACTTAAGCGACAATTTCTCTACTTGGGATACCAAATAGATGAATGTAGTAAAATGAATTATAAAAACCGTTACACTTCCCACCAAATTTTAGTCGAAAATCAATGGCAAACCGTAAATAAATAACACTATAGCTTTACATTGAGGCCGCAATTCGGCATTATCTGCGCAGCTTTTTATTTACGCACTAATTTAGAGGTTCGGCGCCCAATGGCGAAAGAAGAAAATATTGAAATGCAAGGTACTGTTTTAGATACTTTGCCAAATACTATGTTCCGTGTTGAATTGGAAAATGGTCATGTTGTTACCGCTCATATTTCCGGTAAAATGCGCAAAAACTACATTCGTATTTTAACTGGCGATAAAGTCACTGTTGAATTAACACCATATGACTTATCTAAAGGTCGTATTATCTTCCGTGCTAGATAGAAATTAATTATTTCAGTTTTAAAAGCACTTTAATGTTTTATAAAAGTTCTTTTATAACTAAAATTTAATTAATGCCAATTTAATAAAACAAAAAACCGAGCTTGCTCGGTTTTTTTATGTGCTGTCGAATATCCAACGGGTCTATTTCAGTCAGAACTAAATCGAATATCCCTGTGGTCATGACACTTTCTCAATGTTGCGCAATACCCTAAATGTATTGCACAACGTCTAGAGATTAGTGCTCGACCAATTCCTTTTTCGACTCATAGTTAATAACTAACTTGTCTTTCTTCACTGCTACTTTGGCAACACCACCTTGTGTGAGTTCACCAAAAAGTAACTCGTTTGCTAATGGCTTTTTCAAATGCTCTTGAATCAACCTAGCCATAGGTCGTGCACCCATAGTTTTATCATAACCTTTATTTGCCATCCACTTCTTAGCATCTTTGGTTATTTCTAATGACACACCCTTCTCATCAAGTTGCACCTGAAGCTCAACAATAAACTTATCTACTACTTGTTGAATAACTTCATCACCTAAATGATTAAACCAAACAATGTTATCTAGGCGATTACGAAACTCAGGTGAAAATACTTTATTTATTTCATCCATTGCATCAAGACTATTGTCTTGTTGTTTAAAGCCAATAGATTGCTTCACCGTGTGCGCTACACCTGCATTAGTCGTTAACACTAAGATAATATTTCTAAAATCGGCTTTACGACCATTGTTGTCTGTTAACGTGCCATGATCCATGACTTGCAATAATATGTTGTAAACATCTTCATGCGCTTTTTCTATTTCATCTAACAATACAACCGCATGTGGGTTTTTGATCACAGCATCGGTTAATAAGCCGCCTTGTTCAAAACCAACGTAACCTGGAGGAGCACCGATTAAACGGCTTACAGCGTGTTTTTCCATGTATTCTGACATATCATAACGCAGTAATTCCACACCAAGTACTTTTGCTAATTGTTGGGTAACTTCAGTTTTACCGACACCAGTTGGGCCGGCAAAAATAAAAGAGCCAATAGGTTTGTGCTCATTACCTAAGCCTGCTCTTGATAGGCGGATAACAGACGATAATTCATCAATTGCATGATCTTGACCAAAAACAACTAGCTTCAAATTACGATCCAGTGTTTTCAAGCTATCAACTTCTGTTGATGAAACTGACTTCTCTGGAATACGCGCCATTTTAGCAACAATATTTTCAATATCAGTATTACTGATCACTTTTTTACGTTTAGACGCAGCTACTAATTGCTGACGTGCACCAGCTTCGTCAATTACATCAATGGCTTTATCAGGCAAAAACCTATCGTTAATATATTTTGCTGAAAGTTGTGCTGCAGCTCTTAAAGCATTATTCGAGTATTTAACCCCGTGATGTGCTTCATATTTCTCTTTCAAGCCGTGTAAAATTTTCGTGGTGTCGTCTACGCTTGGCTCCACAACATCTATTTTTTGGAAACGTCGAGCTAAAGCACGATCCTTTTCAAAAATACTTTGATATTCTTGATACGTGGTCGACCCCATACAACGCAACTTTCCTGATGAAAGTAAAGGTTTGATCAAGTTAGAGGCATCTAACATGCCACCAGACGCAGCACCTGCTCCAATAATGGTATGAATCTCATCAATGAAGAGAATGGCATTACCGTCTTGTTCAAGTTCTTTTAACAGTGCTTTAAAGCGCTTTTCAAAATCGCCTCTATATTTGGTGCCCGCTAACAGCGCGCCCATGTCTAACGAATAAATAGTGGCATCTTTTAAAAATTCAGGCGCTTTATCTGACACCAATAAATTTGCTAAACCTTCAGCAATCGCTGTTTTACCCACACCAGCTTCACCGACAAATAAAGGATTGTTTTTTCTGCGGCGACTTAACACTTGCAAAGTTCGTTCTAGTTCGTTATCACGACCAATAAGGGGATCAATATTGCCTTTCAAAGCCTCTTCGTTAAGGTTAGTAGAAAAGTTATCAATGGTACGTGGCTCTTCCTCACCTGCGGGGCTTTGTTGTTCTTCGTTATTACTGCCTTCTTGCTCGATTTTTGCAATACCATGCGAGATATAATTAACAATGTCTAAACGGCTAATATCCGATTTCTTTAAAAAATAAGCCGCTTGTGATTCTTGTTCACTAAATATGGCGACGAGGACATTCGCGCCATTAACTTCACTTTTGCCTGAAGACTGGACATGAAAAACAGCTCGTTGTAATACGCGTTGAAAACCGAGTGTCGGCTGAGTTTCTCTCTCTTCTTCTCCGGCAGGAATAACAGGGGTGGTATCAGCAATAAAGGCTAATAATTCTTTTCTCAAATTCGCCATGTCGGCGCCACATGCTTGCAAAGCATCAATGGATGATGGATTGTCTAACAGCGCCAACAATAAATGTTCAACCGTCATAAATTCATGGCGAGACTCTTTAGCCTGACGAAAAGCCATATTTAACGATACTTCTAAATCTTTATTCAGCATAGGTTACTCCAATTTAAAACTTGCGTTATTACGCTTTTTCCATAGTACACTTAAGCGGATGTTCATTGCTTGTCGCGTAACTCAACACCTGATCGACTTTAGTTTCTGCTACTTCTGCAGTAAAGGTACCACAACGCCCTTTCCCTTTATAATGAATCGCCAACATAATATCTGTTGCTTGTTCTGCGTTCATATTAAAAAACTTACACAATACGTCGATGACAAAATCCATTGGGGTATAGTCATCATTTAGTAGCACAACATTATACATTGGGGGTTTCTCAAACTTTTCAATAACCTCATCGTCAAGAACTGTTTGGTCATCTATTAACTCTTTCCATTTACTCATAATTCTATATTAGTCTGTCAGTTAAAATTTTGCTTTAGATTTAAAAAATAATAATTAAAAAATAATAATATGTAACATAACACTTGACTATTTTCATTTATTATCTACGATTTACTTTGATGGCTACTTTTTGGTCATCTATAATTAATATTAATACTTTAGATAATGCTTTAGATAATGCTTGAAGGAAAGCATACCTAATTACCGATGAATTTAGAAGGATGTTGAAGTATGGCTCACGGTACAGTTAAATGGTTTAATAATGCAAAAGGTTTTGGTTTTATTCGTCCAGAGGATGGTGGTGAAGATATTTTTGCTCATTATTCAACAATTCAAATGGAAGGATACCGTACGTTAAAAGCAGGTCAGGATGTAAACTACGAATTAAACGCCGGTCCAAAAGGTGATCACGCTGCAAGTATTACACCATCAGAACTAGAAGAAGAATCAGACAATTAATTTAAATTTTTTGTTGGCATAAAATAAAAACACAGCAAAATGGCTGTGTTTTTTATGGTTAAAGCTTTGTAAAACGTTATACAAAGCCTACTACCAGTTTCAGCTTTTACATATTTTCAATAATACAATCGCCAAATTCAGAACATGTCACTAAAGTTGCATCATCCATTAAACGCTCAAAGTCATACGTTACTGTTTTAGCGTTAATCGCACCAGACATGCCTTTTAACAGTAGGTTAGCCGCTTCAGTCCAGCCCATATGTCGTAACATCATTTCTGCAGACAAAATAACCGAACCTGGGTTAACCTTATTTAAACCGGCATATTTTGGTGCTGTACCGTGTGTTGCTTCAAAAATGGCTACGTCATCATTTAGATTAGCGCCTGGTGCAATACCAATGCCACCAACTTGCGCTGCTAAGGCGTCTGATAAATAGTCACCATTTAAGTTTAGGGTCGCTATAACGCTATATTCCGCTGGACGTAATAAAATTTGTTGCAACATTGCATCAGCAATAACATCTTTTATGATGATTTCTTTACCCGTTTTAGGGTTTTTAAGGCTACACCAAGGACCACCGTTTAATAGATCAGCACCAAACTCTTCTCGCGCTAATTCATAACCCCATTCTTTAAAAGCACCTTCAGTAAACTTCATGATGTTACCTTTATGAACTAAAGTAACCGACTCACGGTCGTGATCAATCGCATATTGAATAGCTTTTCGCACCAGTCTTTGCGTGCCTTCTTTAGAAACAGGTTTGATACCGATACCACAATTCTCTTGGAATCTGATTTTTGTAACACCCATTTCTTCAGTCAAAAATTTGATCATCTTTTTAGCTTGATCTGTGCCCGCCTGATATTCAATACCGGCATAGATATCTTCAGAATTTTCTCTAAAAATAACCATGTCAACTTCACTTGGCTTTTTCACTGGGCTTGGTACACCCGTAAACCATTGCACGGGACGTTGGCATACATACAAGTCTAATATTTGTCTTAAAGCAACATTCAATGAGCGCATACCGCCACCTACAGGTGTAGTTAACGGACCTTTGATACCGACTTTATATTCTTTGAACATAGCTAATGTTTCATCAGGCAACCAAGTTTCTGAGTCATACATTTGCGTTGCTTTTTCACCGGCATACACTTCCATCCAGTGAATTTTTCTATCGCTGCCATAAGCTTTATTTACAGCGGCATCAACAACTTTCATCATAGGTGGCGTTACATCGACACCTATTCCATCCCCTTCAATAAATGGAATAATAGGGTTATTAGGTACTTTTAACAGACCTTGCTCTGAGGTGATTTTAGCACCTGCACTAGGAATAATTACATGGTTCGACATACGAGATCTCCCAAATTTACTAATAAAAATAGCCGTTTGCTAATTTCTTTTCCTTTAAACTAATAGAAAAAGCGCAGTGACACTAATACTGAAATCATGATAGTTAACATCACTGCTATGAATGATTAAACCGTTGCTTTAAATCAATTGCAAACTTTTCTTAAAAAAAACTAATATCTATTCAAAAATAGAATGGCTTAATTACTAAATTTTAAGCAAAAAAAAGCTAGGCAAGGCCTAGCTTTCTACTGACAAGTTAACTTTAAATTATATTAAAGTAAGCTTGATAGAATCGTATTTAATGTTGCACTTGGTCGCATCGCTTTTTCTGCTAACGCGGCATCAGCAAAATAATAACCATTAATATTCATGCTAGGTCCTTGCGCGGCATTCAGTTCCTCAACAATTTTTGCTTCTTGTTTAGTCAGAGCTTGTGCAACAGCAACAAAACTAGATTTCAACGTTTCATCAGTTGTTTGTTCTGCAAGTGCTTGTGCCCAGTACATGGCTAAGTAAAAATGTGAACCACGGTTATCCAATTCGTTTACACGACGTGATGGAGATTTATTTTCTTGTAAAAATTTAGCCGTTGCTTGATCTAAGGTATCAGCTAATACTTGCGCTTTAGCGTTGCCGGTAGTCACGCTTAAGTGCTCTAAGGAAGCTGCTAAGGCTAAAAACTCACCTAATGAATCCCAACGTAAGTGGTTTTC
Source organism: Colwellia sp. PAMC 21821 (assembly GCF_002077175.1). Classification (NCBI taxonomy): domain Bacteria; kingdom Pseudomonadati; phylum Pseudomonadota; class Gammaproteobacteria; order Alteromonadales; family Colwelliaceae; genus Colwellia; species Colwellia sp. PAMC 21821. Next base: position 4,042,719 of record NZ_CP014943.1, on the reverse strand, counting down.
TTTTTCGAACTGCTGTACGTGCTTAGGAGCTGAACCACCGGCACCTGTTTCGAATAAGCCACCACCGTTCATTAATGGCACAATCGAAAGCATTTTAGCACTGGTACCCAGTTCTAGAATTGGGAATAAGTCAGTTAAATAATCACGTAATACGTTACCCGTAACTGAAATAGTGTCTTCACCTTTAGCTACACGCGCTAAGGTGTAATCACAAGCTTCAACCGGAGCCATAATTTGGATATCTAAACCTGTAGTGTCGTGATCGGCAAGGTAGGTGTTAACTTTTTTGATCATTTGAGCATCATGACCACGGTTTGCATCTAACCAAAATATTGCTGGAACATTAGTTGCTCTAGCACGTGTAACGGCCAATTTAACCCAATCTTGGATCGGTGCATCTTTCGCTTGACACATTCTCCAAATATCACCTTCGCTAACTGCATGCTCTAATAACGTTGTACCGTTATCATCTACAACGCGCATAGTACCTTCACCAGACATGGTAAATGTTTTATCGTGTGAACCATATTCTTCTGCTTTTTGCGCCATTAAACCCACGTTAGGTACTGAACCCATTGTGGTTGGATTAAATGCGCCATTTTCACGACAGAAATCGACAACAGCAGAGAATACACCCGCGTAGTTACGATCTGGGATCATGAATTTAGTTTCTTTTTGACTTCCGTCTGGCGCCCACATCATACCTGAAGCACGTAATGCAGCTGGCATAGAAGCATCAATAATTACATCACTTGGTACATGTAAATTGGTAATACCTTTATCTGAATCTACCATAGCGAGTTCAGGTTGCGTTGCATATACCGCAGTAATATCAGCTTCAATTTCAGCTTTCTTTTGTGCTGGTAAACGTGAAATTTTCGAATACACATCGCCAATACCGTTATTCGCATCAACACCTAATTGGTTAAAAGTAGCGCCGTGCTTAGCAAAAACGTCTTTATAGAATACTTTAACTGCATGACCAAACATAATTGGGTCAGACACTTTCATCATGGTAGCTTTAAGATGCAAAGAAAGTAGCACGTTTTCAGATTTTGCTTTTTCAGTTTCGGTAGCAAAAAATTCAACCAAGGATTTTTTGCTCATTACTGATGCATCAATAACTTCTTGGTCTAATAAAGCTAAATGCTCTTTTAATAAAGTCACGTCACCGTTTTGAGCAACAAATTCAATTTTAACGTTTGTCGCGCCATCAATAGTGACTGATTTTTCACTGCCGTAAAAATCACCTGATTGCATATGTGCTACGTGTGATTTAGTCGTAGGCGACCATTTGCCCATTGAATGCGGGTTAGTACGTGCATATTGCTTAACTGAACCTGGTGCACGACGGTCAGAGTTACCTTCACGTAAAACAGGATTTACCGCAGAACCTAGCACTTTGGCGTAAGTTAATTTAATTGACTCTTCTGCTTCATTTTGCGGTTCTTCAGGATAGTTAGGTAAGTTATAACCTTTGGCTTGAAGCTCTTTTATTGCCGCTTGCAACTGAGGAATAGATGCTGAAATGTTAGGCAATTTAATAATGTTAGCTTCAGGTGTTTTTGCTAATTCGCCTAATTCAGCTAAAGCGTCGTCCATACGCTGCTCAGCCGTTAAGTATTTAGGGAAATTAGAGATAATACGACCAGCCAATGAAATATCGCGCGTTTCAACATCGATAGCTGAAGAAGCAGTAAATGCTTTAACAATAGGTAAAAAAGAATGCGTTGCTAAAGCTGGTGCTTCATCGGTAATTGTATAAATAATTTTTGATGTATCTGTGGTCATTTAAAAATCCTTTGCTGATTTGCCATTAATCGATAAAATGGATAGCTATTCAATTTCGATAAATTGATATTCATTTTATCGATAAATAATATTTTTCGGGCGCATAATATCGGAATTCATAGCGCATTAAAATAGATGAATTAGAACTAGCATATTTATAACAAGGTAAAAATTAGTGACAATCAAACAAAATCAAGGCCTTACACACAAATACAAGCGAAAACCTCAAAAGGTACGACCAGTAGACTTTGTACCAGAAATCGTACTTTTTAATAAACCCTTTGATGTATTATGCCAATTTACTGATGATCAAAATCGAAAAACCCTTAAAGACTTTATCGAAATTAAAGATGTTTACGCTGCCGGACGTCTCGATAGAGATAGTGAAGGACTGCTATTATTAACCAATGATGGCAAACTTCAGCACAAACTCGCCAACCCAAGTCAAAAAACCGATAAAACCTATTGGGCGCAAGTTGAAGGTGCCCCCACAGAAGCTGATATTGCCCCACTTCGTCAAGGCGTGGAATTAAAAGATGGTCTTACCAAACCTGCGAAAGTTAATATGATAGCCGAGCCTAACATTTGGCCAAGAATTCCAGCGATAAGAGAACGCGCAGCAATTCCAACTACATGGCTAGAAATAACGATACAGGAAGGAAAAAACCGTCAAGTTAGAAGAATGACCGCTCATATTGGCTTTCCAACCCTGAGGTTGATCCGTTATAGCATCGGAAAATGGACTTTAGATGGGATTAATAATGGTGAATATAAAAGAATAAATCATGGATAACCTACTAACAAACCCACACGGCAGTTCACAGTTTAAACCCAACACGACCGTCGCGGTTGTTGTCGCCTGCCAAGATAAATTCCTGCTCGTTGAAGAATTAGAACATGGTAAAACAGTTTATAATCAACCCGCGGGTCATTTAGAAGCTGATGAAAACTTAATTGCTGCCGCGATGCGCGAGTTAAAGGAAGAAACAGGATTAACGGCTTCACCTGATCATCTTTGTGGTATTTACTATTACTATCGACAATCTTTAAACCTATATTACTTACGCTTTTGTTTTGTTATTGAACTCGAGTCATTTGCCGTTTGCCAACCACAAGACGAGGAAATTATTGCTTGCCATTGGTTAACACTGACAGAAATTAAAGCAAAATCAGCACAATTACGCAGTTCATTAGTGTTGGAATGTATTGAAGATTACCTCAGCGGTAAAAAAATTGAGTTAAGTCACCTAAAATCTAATCTTTAATCTATCATCACGCTAAATGACCATGCTATAATTTCGCGCCATTTTCCATTGAAATATAGTTGTCATGACCTCGAACGAACATGTAAATGTAAACTCAATAACGCCAAACGAGAAATTACCGCAAGAAACAAAAGTCATTGTTGGTATGTCGGGCGGTGTTGATTCTTCTGTTTCTGCCTATTTATTAATTGAACAAGGATATCAAGTCGAAGGCTTGTTCATGAAAAACTGGGAAGAAGATGACAACGACGAGTATTGCGCTGCCGCAGAAGATTTAGCTGATGCGCAAAGTGTTTGTGAGAAACTTGGCATAAAACTTCATACGATTAATTTCGCTACTGAATACTGGGACAATGTTTTCGAGTATTTTCTCGAAGAATATAAAGCAGGTAGAACGCCTAATCCTGACATTATGTGTAATAAAGAAATTAAATTTAAGGCCTTTCTTGAATTTGCTTGTGAGGACTTAGGTGCTGACTACATTGCTACCGGTCATTATGTTCAACGTAAATTTAACCAGGGTAAATGGCAGATGAACCGTGGATTAGACGGTAATAAAGACCAAAGCTATTTTCTCTATACGTTGAGTCACGAGCAAGTGGGTAGAACGCTTTTTCCTGTTGGTCATATTGAAAAGCCTGAAGTGAGAGCCATCGCTGAAAAAGCTGATTTAATCACCCATAACAAAAAAGATAGTACCGGTATTTGTTTTATTGGTGAACGAAAATTTAAAGACTTTCTAGGCAAGTATTTACCGGCTCAACCCGGTGTAATAGAAACGCCAGAAGGAGAAGCTATTGGTGAACATGATGGCTTAATGTACCACACGCTAGGTCAACGTAAAGGTTTGCGTATTGGTGGGCTTGCCAATGCAGGTGAAGCACCTTGGTATGTTGTTGACAAAGATCTTAAGCGTAACGTATTAATTGTAGGACAAGGCCATAACCACCCTCGCCTATTTTCGAAAGGCTTAGTGGCAAATCAATTACATTTAGTTGACCGTATAGAGCTAACAGCACCGATTAGTTGTACGGTAAAAACTCGTTACCGACAAGAAGATGTCGCTTGTAACCTTTCACCTATGGCCAATGGTGAATATTTAGTTATGTTTTCTGAGCCTCAAAGTTCAGTAACACCTGGACAATCAGTGGTGTTTTATCAAGATAATATTTGCCTTGGTGGCGGTATCATCAATTCCCTTATTCGCTAATGTAAGGCATACATGAATAATTTAGAAAAACAAACAATTACCATGGCTGCAATATGCCAAGCCTCAGTTTTAGTGCAAAAAGTTGCCCGAACTGGCACAGTAGATGAGTCTGAACTCGCTATTATGCTCAACAGTATTATGGTGACTTCACCTAATAATATTTTAGAGGTTTATAGCAATGATATTGCGCACTTAACATCAGGGTTAAATGCCTTAGTTGAACAATTAGGCAGTCAAACCAAGAAAAAAGATCCAGAGTTAACACGTTATGTGGTTGGTTTATTAGGCTTAGAACGACGCTTAGCTAATAAAAAAAATCAATTATCGCTGCTCGGCGACCGTATCGAACAAAGCCAACGTCAATTGGCTCATTACGATATTACTAGTGACACCCTTATTGCTAGTTTAGCCAGTATTTACAGTGATCTACTCAGCCCTATCGGTACACCTATTCAAGTTGCTGGTGAGCCAAGCTTACTTAAACAACAAAGTAATCAACATAAAATCCGTGCTTTACTACTAGCAGGTATTCGCTCAAGCGTTTTATGGCGCCAAGTTGGCGGAAAACGCAGAAATATATTATTTGGTCGCACAAAGATGGTTGCGTGTGCTCAACAATTACTTAAAGAAATTTAAATATAACTTCAGGAATTTACTATGGAACTTTCAGCATTAAGTGCGATATCACCGGTTGACGGTCGTTATGGCAGTAAAGTTAAATCATTGCGCCCTATTTTCAGCGAATTTGGCTTAATTAAATACCGTGTAACGGTTGAAGTACGTTGGTTACAAAAATTAGCAGCAACTGCAGAGATAGCTGAAGTACCGCCGTTTTCGGCACAAGCTAATACACTTTTAGATGCAATAGTGAGTGATTTTTCAGAAGCTGATGCTCAAAGTATTAAAGATATTGAAGCGACTACCAACCATGATGTAAAAGCGGTTGAGTATTTCCTTAAGGATAAAATTAGCGGCAATGCTGAGTTAAATGCAATTACCGAATTTATTCACTTTGCATGTACTTCAGAAGATATCAACAACCTTTCACACGGTTTAATGTTATCTGATTGTCGTGAACACGTGTTGATGCCAATGATTGACGATATTCTTGGCGACATAAAAGCACTGGCAATCGAGTATAAGAACATCCCTATGATGTGTCGTACTCATGGTCAACCTGCTTCTCCTAGTACGCTAGGTAAAGAAATGGCTAATGTTTATATTCGTTTAAAACGTCAACGTGAACAAATTGCACAAATTGAAATATTAGGGAAAATTAACGGTGCTGTAGGTAACTATAACGCCCATTATTCCGCATACCCTGAAGTAGACTGGCATAACTTTGCTAATGAGTTTGTTAACTCGTTAGGTTTAAGTTTAAATGCTTTTACAACTCAAATTGAACCGCATGATTATATTGCGGAGCTATTCGACGCTATTGCTCGTTTTAATACCATATTAATTGATTTCGATCGTGATATTTGGGGCTATATCGCCATGGGACATTTCAAGCAAAAAACCATTGCGGGTGAAATTGGCTCATCAACTATGCCACATAAAGTTAACCCAATTGACTTTGAAAACTCAGAAGGTAATTTAGGCATTGCGAATGCGTTATTTACCCATTTAGCACAGAAATTACCTATTTCTCGCTGGCAACGTGACTTAACTGACTCTACAGTTTTACGTAACTTAGGTGTTGGTTTCGCACATGCATTAATTGCCTATCAAGCGACACGAAAAGGTATCAGTAAACTGCAAGTGAATGAAGCCAACCTTTCAGCTGAACTTGATTCAAACTGGGAAGTGCTAGCAGAACCAATTCAAACGGTCATGCGTCGTTACGGTATCGAAAAGCCTTATGAGAAACTAAAAGAGTTAACCCGTGGTAAGCGTGTTAATGGTGACTCTATGCGTGAATTTATAATGACATTAGAATTACCAGAAGCGGCTAAAGCACAACTTTGTGAAATGACACCAGCTTCATATATTGGCCGTGCTGTAGAGTTTATTGACGAGCTAGACTAGTTAATTACTTACACTGAGTTTTACTGATAAAAAAGGGATCCATTAGGCTCCCTTTTTATTATTTAGATGTTGCTACAATATAGAGATTATAAGGTTTCACCATGAATATAGATTCGTTGAATTGGGGAGATTTAACCCCAGAAATATTTCTTGCACAATACTGGCAAAAAAAACCGTTATTGATCAAACAAGCTTTTGCTAATTTTGAAGACTCAATAACACCAGATGAGCTTGCAGGATTGGCCATGGAAGGTGAAATAGAATCTCGTATTGTTAGTGTAAATAGTAAAGAAGCATGGCAAGTAGACCACGGTCCTTTTGAGGACTTCTCTCAATATGGCGACACCAACTGGACTCTATTAGTGCAAGCGGTAAACAACTGGTCAAGACCAACGCATGATTTACTTGCGCCTTTTGCTTTTATTCCAAGCTGGCGCATAGATGATGTTATGGTCAGTTTTTCAACACCTAATGGTGGTGTTGGGGCTCATTTAGATCAATATGATGTTTTCATTATACAAGGTAGCGGTAAAAGACGTTGGCAAGTAGGTGCTCCAGATAGCACCTTAACCACGTTATTACCCCACCCAGACCTGAAGCAAGTTTCAAGCTTTGAACCAATTATCGATGAAATAACGCAAGCTGGCGATCTTCTTTATATACCACCTAATCACCCGCATAATGGCGTATCAATAGAAAACTCAGTTAATTTTTCTATTGGTTTTCAAGCTCCATCAAGTCAAGAGTTATGGTCGAATTTTGCCGATAAACTTATCGATAACAATCTCGGTGAACAAAGATTTAGTGATCCTGAAAGAGCTTTATCTCAAGCAAGTTTTAATATTACTCAGCATGACAAGCAACAATTAAAAGCATTTATGTTGCAACAACTTGATCAAGAAGGCTTCTATGAACAATTTATTGGTCAATACCTAACACAAGGTCATCACGCCTTAGAAATTTTAGTACCGGTTAATGACATTAACGAAGAAAAGCTAAACGATATCTTATCAGAGCCAGATATTTTATTTATGCCGGTATCAGGCTTAAAAGCAGCGATAATAAACGATAATCAGACCACACTTTATATTAACGGCGAAAGCTTTGCCTTAGATAACAGCACCCTTGAATTAGCCCAACATTTAGCACAGCAAGAACCATTAACAACTCAGAAAGTAAAAAGTTTCACTCATTGTTTGAAAAACACACAATTATTAACTAATGTTTTAAATAAGGGTTATTGGTATATAGAATAGGGCTATGTCATACACGGTTAGTAGAGTTCAGTGGGAGCAAGCAGCTCCCTTACTTAAAAATGTTAGGGAAAAGGTCTTTGTCTATGAATGGCGTATCCCGAAAAGTATAGAGTTCGATCGTAAAGATCACTTTGCTAATCATGTGCTCGCTTGTCATGATAAAACACAAGAGCCTATTGGCACTGGTCGTATTTTGTCTAGCGGAGAAATAAGCCGAATTGCTGTTATAAGGTCCTGCCGAAAAGATCACGTCGATAGAGTTATCTTACAAAAACTGTTCACAATAGCTCACGAAATGAAATTAAAAGAAATATTTATCTATTGCCCTTTAGAAGCAACTGATTACTTTAGAAAATTTAATTTTGATACCACAGGTACAGTATTTATGGAAGCAGGTATGCCCAGACAAAAAATGACTTGCCCAATAAATGAGATTAGCGTGGCGAAGTATTACCTAAGCCACTAAAAAATAGTTATTAACCCTGAATCTATGTCGCTTCTTGCCAAAGCTCAGCTTTCTCATAAATTTTATACAAACCATCAGCACGACCTATCAACAATTGTGCAAACTGATGTTGTGCTTTGTCTTCTAAGCGCAACAAGTTTTCTGCTTGCAGTTGCCATTTTAAAGAAAAGTGTCTCACCACGTCTCGTGCAGGCTCACCACTATTTAAGGCAATATGATCGGTGGGTAAGTCGCCAGAAATAACCCATACAGCGGTTTTATCAAGCAAGTTAATTTTCCATACAGCCATAATGGGGACTAAATAGCGACTTTCAGTGTCAGAAACACTTTCGGTGACTAAACCTTTATCGGCGAGATATTTAGTGGCTTTTAAATACTGTTCTCGGATCCAAGCTTGCTTTTGCTCATCCGTCATTGCTTTTTTCTCTGTCATATTTATGGTCTTTTTATTGATTATTTTAATAAGATATTAACATTAAGAATGTTTGTATGAATTAGTTCACAGTTAAGTACAAGTTTATTGATGGCTTAACTAGCGAAGCATTTACCTAAATGGTATTGTGCGCAGCGAATTATTACAACCCTAGTTAAAGCATAATTAAGACTTTAACTATATCTAATATGATTGGAGATTTCGATAGTGGCCGTTTTTGATTTGGTAGATTTTGATAACCATGAACAAGTCGTTTATTGTAGTGACGAAGCATCAGGGCTGAAAGCCATCATCGCTGTTCATAGCACAGCATTAGGGCCAGCAGCAGGTGGGTGTCGTTTTTGGGATTATGCAAGCGATGAAGCAGCGCTGAAAGATGTATTACGTTTATCTAAGGGCATGACATATAAAAATGCCATGGCCGGTTTAAAACTTGGCGGTGGTAAAGGCGTTATTATTGGCGATGCAAAAACGCTAAAATCTGAAGCGTTATTTAAAGCTTTCGGCCATGCGGTTAATAATTTAAATGGCCGCTACTATACCGCTGAAGACATTAATATCACCACAGGTGACATGGCAATAGTTAATCAGAGCACCGCCTATGTTTCTGGTCTTGAAGGCAAAAGCGGTAATCCAGGACCGTTCACCGCATTAGGCACATTCTTAGGCATTAAAGCGGCGGTTAAATTTAAGCTAGACAGAGACGACTTAACCGGCATTAAAGTCGCCGTACAAGGCCTTGGGAGTGTTGGTTATTCACTTTGCGAAAAACTACATGCCGCTGGTGCACAATTATTCGTGACAGATATAAACCCAGTTGCCTTAGATAGAGCCGCAACAGAGTTGAACGCAACAGTGGTCGGTTTAGACGAAATTTATAGTCAAGATGTTGATGTATATTCACCCTGTGCGCTTGGTGCGTCAATTAATGATGAGAGTATTGCACAGTTAAAGGCGAGCATCATTGCCGGTTGTGCTAATAACCAGTTATCTGAATCACGTCATGATAAAGCCTTGTTAGAAAAAGGTATTTTGTATGCACCTGATTATGTTATCAACGCTGGTGGCATTATCAATGTGGCATTAGAAATATACCCTGAACCTTATTGCGCTAAAAGTGCGACAAAGTTAGTAGAAAATATTTACAACACTTTGATGACAGTTTTTACAACAGCAGCGTCGAATAACATGCCAACGGGCTTTATTGCCGATGAAATGGCACGTAACATTATTGCTAATGGCGCTAAATAGTTGAATAGACAGTTATTAGCTATCAGTTATTAGCTGTCAGTATTAAAACATTGTATCAAAACATTAAAAGCACCTTTAGGTGCTTTTAATGTTTTTAAATATGATAAATATCAGACTAGGCTTCCAGTTGTTACTAGGACATTTACTTATAAATTCTACAATTCTTTTAGTAAGGCTTGAACCGGATGTAAGGTTACTTTGTTATCTAAACGCTTAATTTGACTGCGACAAGAATAGCCGGTAACTAGCACTTGCTCTGTGGATAAATCGGCAACTTTACTTTGCCAACTCATCTTATAAAGCGATGTAGAGTTTTCTAAATTAACTTTTTCATGACCATAAGTACCAGCCATACCACAACAACCCACAGATACATTCGATAAAGATAAACCAAAATGTTGGAATATATGCTGCCACTGCCCTTCACTGCCGGCTAATGCGGTTTTCTCAGTACAATGGGCAAACAATTTATAAGCTACTTTGTTGACATTGTTCTTGATATCAATTGGCTTACTCTTTTTTTCATCAACCAGCGTTATTAGCCATTCATGAGCTAGTTTTACTTCAAAATCGCCACGGTTATCACCTAATATTTGCTTATATTCATCTCTGAAACATAACACCATTGATGCATCTAAACCCACCATTGGCAATGCTAGTTGCTGAATTTGATTTAAAAATTCAGCCGTTGATTTAGCTGTTTTTGCAAACTTGTCTAAAAAGCCCTTAACATGCTGAGGCTTACCATTTGGCTTAAAGGGTAACAGTATCGGATCAAAGCCAAGTTTTTTCACCAACAGCATAAAGTCTTCAACAACTTTTGCGTCATAAAATGAAGTGAATGGGTCTTGAACAATTAGCAACGACTTTGCACGTTGATCAACAGACATACTTTGCAGTGTTGATAATTCAAAGGGAGTAAATTGATGCTCCGTTATTCTTTGCGTTAATGTCGGGATCGACAACAGTGGTGTGTCGACATAGCCAATAGTGATTTGAGATAATTTATCGTAAATATTAGACGCTAAAACACTGTTCACTATTTTCGGTGCTTTAGCCATTATTGGTGTCATCGATTCTACATTTGCCACTAAGTGATCTTTTAACGGTCTAAAGTATCGCGTGTGGTAAAGGTTAATAAAACGGGCTCTAAAATCGGGCACATCGACTTTAATTGGACACTGACTCGCACAAGCTTTACAGGCTAAACACCCTTGCATTGCTTCCATAACTTCGTGGGAAAAATCATCAGACTCTTCACGATTAAATTGACTATTAAAGCGATTTTTCACCTTATCAAGGAGACTTTTTACTGACCAACTTTGTATGTTTTTCTCCATGGCTAAAACATCTACGCCTTTAGCTTCCAATAAGCGCAACCACTCACGCATCAAGCCAGCTCTGCCTTTTGGCGAGTGTCTTCGGTCACGCGTTACCTTGCTAGAAGGACACATTGGACTGTCCACGTCATAATTAAAGCATAAGCCGTTACCATTGCAGTCAAGCGCTGAATTAAACGAGTCTTTTACTGTGATTGGTATTTGTCTATCGTAAAAACCGCGCTTGGTATCATCAACAGAAACCAGCTTATCAGTGGAATCAAATGGCGTACAAATTTTACCTGGGTTCATTTTATTTAACGGGTCAAAAGCGGCCTTAATTTTTCTTAATTCGGTAAATAAAGTGTCTCCAAAAAATTCAGGACCATATTCACTACGATACCCTTTACCATGTTCACCCCACATTAAACCGCCATATTTAGCCGTTAATGCAACGACTTTGTCTGAGATTTCTCTGAGTAAAATTTCTTGTTCAGGATCGCACATATCAAGTGCAGGCCTGACATGTAAAACCCCAGCATCGACATGACCAAACATACCGTAATGTAAACCATAGCCATCAAGCAATTGTCTAAATTCAGCGATATAATCAGCTAAGTTTTCTGGCGGAACAGCGGTATCTTCGGCAAATGCTAATGGCTTTTGACTACCTTTGGTATTACCCAACAAGCCAACGGCTTTCTTGCGCATAGTGTATAACTTGCCAATACTGGCGAGATCTGACGTTACTTGATAGCCAATAACACCTGTTTTATTAGCAATATCTTTATCAAGCTCTGCACATAGCGCGGTAACTTGTGCGGCAACACTCTCAATACTTTCGCCGTTATATTCCACCATGTTGATGCCATCCATAATGGCGCCATCTACATCTTGCAACATATCACTAACCAGTTGCCAAACAATATCCTGTTTTGCTAAGTTCAACACGGTACTGTCAATAGTTTCAACCGATGTCGCTTTAGCTTGTACTAATCGCGGCGAATGGCGCAGTGCAGAATCAAAACTGTCATATTTAATATTAATCAGCGTTTTAGCGTTAGCTATTGGTGTTAAATTTAATTTAGCTTCACAAACAAACGCTAGCGATCCTTCAGACCCGGTAATAATGCGACTTAAATCAACCATCGATAAATCATCATTAAAAACGTTTTCTAAATCATAACCGGTTAAAAATCGGTTTAAGCGTGGAAATTTTTCTAAAATTAAGGCCCGATTATCTACACAAGTATTAAGTACTTGTTGCATCAATTTTGCTTCAGTACTGTCCTGCTTAGCAAGTGCCTGCGCTTGTGCCATGGTTTGAGGCTTTGTATTTAAAAGCTCACCATTAGCCAAAACACTTTCAAGTGATAAAACGTGATCGGAAGTTTTACCATAAACCAGTGAGCCTTGGCCTGATGCATCGGTATTTATCATGCCACCGACTGTTGCACGATTACTGGTGGATAAATCGGGTGAAAAGAAAAAACCATAAGGCTTTAAGTAATCATTTAATTGATCTTTAATTACGCCCGCTTCGACACGTACCCAGTTTTCTTCAACGTTAATTTCCAGAATACGGTTCATGTATTTTGATAAATCTACAACGATACCCGGCGTTAAACTTTGCCCGTTAGTTCCTGTACCGCCGCCGCGTGCACTAAACTTTATTGCATTAAATTTATCTTCACTGCCAAGTAAGGTAATAATTTGAATATCTTGCTTGCTTCGAGGATGTAGTACTAATTGAGGCAACTGCTGATAAATACTATTGTCCGTTGCATGAGCTAAACGTGCGCTATATTGAAAATTAATATCACCGGAAAAATGTTTAGTCGCCAAGATTTTGGCAAACTCTTGATATAAAGGAGAAACTAACTCTTGAGGACTTAAGCGAGGTAACATGGATAAAAATTCTATTAACAATATTATGTGGCCAACATTATATCATGGCAGTTTGTTAATTTGATCGTTTAACAAAAAAAGCCTAAGAACTTTTTTGTCATCGTCATGACAAAAAAACACCTAGGCTTAATTTAATATAGAAATGTCTTATTCACAGTATATTACTGAAATAATAATTACTTCTTATTATGCTGCTCTGCCAAATATAACCATGTTGGCAATACCGTATCCGGATTAAGCGATAAGCTTTCAATGCCTTTATCCACTAGCCAGGCGGCAAAATCTTTGTGATCAGATGGACCCTGACCACAAATACCAACATATTTACCACGTGCCTTACAGGCTTTAATCGCCATTTCTAGCAATATTTTAATTGCAGGGTCACGTTCATCAAACAAGTGTGCAACTAAACCTGAGTCACGGTCTAAGCCTAAAGTTAATTGCGTTAAGTCATTAGAACCAATAGAGAAGCCATCAAAATAATCTAAAAATTGATCAGCAAGTAAAGCATTAGAAGGTAATTCGCACATCATGATAATACGCAGACCATTCTCACCACGCTTTAATCCGTGCTCTGCTAAAATATCAATAACCGCTGCGGCTTCACCAAGGGTGCGTACAAATGGGATCATGATCTCAACATGCGTCATATCCATGTCGTTACGAACACGTTTAATCGCTTCACATTCAAGCGCAAAACAATCTCTAAAATCTTTAGAAATATAGCGAGAAGCACCGCGATAACCAATCATCGGGTTTTCTTCTTCCGGCTCAAAGTGCTCACCACCGACTAAGTTTGCATATTCATTCGATTTAAAATCTGACATCCGAACAATAACTTTTTCAGGCGCGTAAGCTGCAGCTAGCGTAGAAATACCTTCTGTAAGTTTAGCAATATAAAACTCAACGGGATTGTCATAACCGGCAATAATTTCACGAATTTCGTCTTGAAGCTCCAATGACTGCTCATCAAAATTCAATAACGCTTTAGGATGGACACCGATCATTTTATTAATAATAAATTCTAAACGCGCTAAACCTATACCTGCGTGAGGTAAGCGAGCAAAGGCAAATGCGCGATCTGGATTACCAACATTCATCATTATTTTCAATGGCAAATCAGGCATTGAATCAACTTCAGAGGTCGTTACCGTGAAATCCAATTTACCTTTATATATGAAGCCGGTATCACCTTCAGCACAAGAAACGGTAATTTCATCACCTGTCGCAATTTTCTTCGTGGCATCACCACAACCGACAACCGCTGGAATACCCATTTCACGGGCAATAATGGCCGCATGACAAGTACGACCACCACGATTAGTGACAATAGCAGAAGCACGCTTCATGATCGGCTCCCAATCAGGGTCGGTCATATCGGTAACTAAAACATCACCAGGTAAAATTTTATCCATTTCAGCCAAAGAAGATAATACCTTAGCCTCACCGCTACCTATTTTATGACCAATTGAGCGGCCTTCACAAATAATGTCAGCCGTTGCTTGTAATTGGAATTGTTCCATTACATTAGCATTTTCACGACTTTTAACTGTTTCTGGACGCGCTTGAACAATATAAAGCTTACCGTCTAGGCCATCTTTAGCCCATTCAATGTCCATGGCGCGGCCATAGTGTTTTTCAATAATTACCGCTTGCTTTGCTAGCTCTTCAACTTCTTTATCGTTAAGCGAAAAAGTATCTGATTGCGCTTGGTCGATATCAACGATTTCGACTTGCTTACCGTGTTCTTGGTTCTCAGCGTAAATCATTTTAATGGCTTTACTACCGATATTTCTGCGCACAACTGCAGGCTTACCCTTAGCTAGCGTCGGTTTATGAACATAAAATTCATCCGGATTAACAGCACCCTGCACGACCATTTCACCTAAACCGTAGCTTGAAGTAATAAAGACGACATCTTCAAAACCTGATTCGGTATCGATAGAGAACATCACACCACTAGAAGAAATGTCACTGCGTACCATGCGCTGAATACCAGCAGAAAGCGCAACACCACGGTGGTCATAACCTTGGTGTACACGATAAGAAATAGCACGGTCGTTAAAAAGAGAGGCAAAAACGTGTTTAATCGCGATCATGACGGCGTCTAAACCACGAACGTTAAGGAAGGTTTCTTGTTGGCCAGCAAACGAGGCGTCTGGCATATCTTCTGCAGTGGCTGATGAACGGACAGCAAATGAAGCGTCATCGGCGAAACCACCAGCAAGTTTTGCGTAAGCCTGCTCAATATCCTTCTGCATGTCAGGTAAAAATGGCGTATCGATAACCCATTGACGAATTTTTCCGCCACATTCTGCTAAAGCATTTATGTCGCCAACATCTAAATCATCAAGCAAATGATAGATTTTATCGTTCAAACCACTTTGTTCTAGAAATTCATTAAACGCAAATGAGGTGGTTGCAAAGCCACCAGGTACTTGCACACCGACATTTGAAAGATTGGAAATCATTTCACCCAATGATGCATTTTTACCGCCAACGCGATCTACATCATTCATTCCTAAATTTTCATACCAAAGCACGTATTCTTGCACGACAACATCTCCACTAGAAATAATAAAATTTAAGAAAGCTATCTTTAAAACTACTTACACTCAGTAGCCAGTAAATAGCCTAAAAATATCTTTCTTAACACTTTTATCTTAGGATGTTTCATTAAGTGGTTTATTTCATGCTACAGACATTTTACACTGCTAACCTTGAAACTAAAGCACTATTTTAAAGTTTTACCATTCATTTAAGAATAATATATAGGATTAATCATGCGAGCAGCTTTTTATATTTCTGACGGAACAGCGATAACTTCTGAGGTTTTTGGTCATGCATTATTATCACTTTTTCCAATAGAGTTTGAACACGACACCATTTCCTTTGTCGAAACGAAAGAAAAAGCATTAGAGGCTTGTAAGCGTATTAATAAAGCGGCCAAACGAACAGGTGTACCACCCTTGGTTTTTCACACCTTTGTTAATCCAGATATTCGTGAAATAATCGACGGCTGCGATGGGGTTATTTATAACTTTCTTGAACATTTTATAGCACCACTCGAAGAAGAATTGGGCATAAAAGCAAAACCCAAAGCCCATAGAACACACAGTATTCATGAAAATAGTTACGATTACCGTATTGATGCAGTTAACTACTCGTTAGCTAATGATGATGGCTCTAATGTCACTAACTATGAACACGCAGACGTTATACTCGTTGGTGTTTCCCGCTCAGGTAAAACCCCAACGGCACTCTATTTGGCGCTGC
This sequence comes from Colwellia sp. PAMC 21821, assembly GCF_002077175.1. Taxonomy (NCBI): domain Bacteria; kingdom Pseudomonadati; phylum Pseudomonadota; class Gammaproteobacteria; order Alteromonadales; family Colwelliaceae; genus Colwellia; species Colwellia sp. PAMC 21821. The sequence goes on along the minus strand of NZ_CP014943.1, from coordinate 4,026,516 downwards.
AATATGGTATTAAAGCCGCGAACTACCCGTTTACCGACGATGATATGGACGAACTACAAATCCCTTCATTTTTGAAAATGCACAAAAAGAAAATATTTGGTTTAACTATTGATGCCGAACGCTTAGTAGATATTCGTCACGGCAGAATGGCGAACACTAAATACTCTTCAGCACGCCAATGTCGGATGGAAGTACGTGAAGTCGAAAAATTATATAAACAAGAAAAAATCCCGTATCTCAACACCACTAAGCTCTCTGTTGAAGAGATCACCGCGAAAATATTGTCAGAAACCGGCCTTCAACGCTATAAATATTAACTTATAACAAATTAGTTACATAAAATCTTAGAAAGCGGTTCACATAATTGCTTATATTCGTTATGTTAGCGCGATATTATTTATTGCACTGCATTTAGATATGCAGGCTAACTAGCATTTGATAACCCATGACCATAAAAACAGATGAATTTAGAACCACATTAATTGACAGTTTAGTTTCGCCTGCCGAACTTGCTGAGCAAATTCCCCTTGACGATGAAACAGCCAACTTTATCATCAAAAGCCGCAAAGATATTGAAGCCATAATTAAGGGTGATGATAAGCGCTTGTTGGTTATTATTGGCCCTTGTTCAATTCATGATACAGAAGCCGCAATTGACTACGCAAAAAAATTAAAAACATTACAAGAAAAGTACGCCAACGAATTACTCATCGTAATGCGAGTATACTTTGAAAAGCCTCGTACAACCGTGGGTTGGAAAGGTTTAATTAGTGATCCTGATTTAGATAAATCATTTAAAGTAGCGAAAGGTTTAAATTTAGCGCGAAATTTATTAATGGAAATTAATAAATTAGGTTTAGCTGCCGGTACCGAATTTTTAGATATGGTAACCGGTCAGTATATTTCTGATTTGATCAGTTGGGGCGCTATTGGTGCACGAACGACAGAAAGCCAAGTGCACAGAGAATTAGCGTCTGCCCTTTCATGTCCCGTTGGCTTTAAAAATGGTACTGACGGTAATATTCAAATAGCTGTTGATGCTATAAAAGCGTCAAGTGTTCCGCATGTACTTTATTCGCCTGATAAAAGTGGCCAAATGTGTATTTATCAAACACATGGCAACCCTTTTGCGCACGTAATTTTACGTGGTGGTAAAACGCCTAACTATCAAGAAAAATATATCACACAAACCTGTGAAACGTTGACTAAAGCAGGCTTAGCAGAGAAAGTGATGATTGACTGTAGTCATGGTAATAGTTACAAAGATCATAACAAGCAAATGGATGTCGCTGATTCATTAGCCGAGCAAATAAGTGCAGGTAACCAAGCTATCTTTGGCGTTATGATTGAAAGTTTTATGGTGGCGGGAAATCAAAAAGTAGTTGAAAATCAGCCTTTGGTTTACGGACAAAGTATTACTGATGCTTGTATTGATTTAGATACCAGTGAAGAAATACTGACTGTTTTAGCTAACTCGATTAAAACAAGAATATACTAAATCATTATTTTATAACGCTGTCATTATTAATGTTAACCATTAAAAATGCGCAGTTAATTATTCAACTTGCTATATAGCGTTATCAATTAGAGATAGAAACAAAAAAACCGGTTATCAAATTGATAACCGGTTTTTTATTACTAACTTATTAAGTTATGTTTTAAATAAAGCTAACTATTAAAAGAAGTTAGCTTTAAATTCAACACCCCAAAAGCGAGGCTCGTTTACATAACCCGTTAAGTTATTAAAATCGATAGCACCGGTAAGTTGTTCTTCATCGGTAATATTACGACCAAAAAGCGCTACTTCGTATTCTGCGCCGTCGGTATACCATTCATAACCAACACGAACACCACCTTCTAATAAAGCGTCACCCGTAAATTCTACCGACTCATATAAGAAGAAGTTAACTTCGCTGCGGTAAGACCAATCGGTGTAAACATAAAGTTCACCATCACCAATTTCTTTAGTCCAACGAGCCGCTAAGTTTGAAATCCACTCTGGTGATTGTGGTAATGAATTACCATCGATCATCGCTAAACCGTCACCGTTTAATGGTGACGTTACTGTACAACCGCCACCACAACCAGGAACAGCAACTGTATCATCTTGCAATTCTGTATGGTTATAACTTACGCTTGCCGTTAGCACTAAATCGGCTGTAACAAAGTATTCTGAATCTAGTTCAAAACCGTAACCCACAGATTTATCGGCGTTCAGTAAACTAGCAACGTTACCTGAACCACCAACAGCAGTTAATTGCTGATCTTTAACAATATAGTAATAAACAGAGCCATCAACACGAGCTGTGTTTTCTAAAAATACTGATTTAAAACCTGTTTCTACTGAATCTACAGTTTCAGAATCTGCTGTTGTTGAATTTGCAGAGAATAGTAAACTACGACCTTGAATACTTGGTGCACGATAACCGCGAGCTAAACGCGCATAAACGTTAGTTTCATCGTTTAATTTGTAAGAAGCACTTAAGTCACCACTGACTTGTGAGTCTTGCACATTATTACTTTCAGAAAAACTTGGTGCGCCAAACGGTGACTGAACTAATTCACCATCCCAGTCACGCTTATCATCTGAATAACGTAAACCACCATTGATCGTTAATTGTTCTGAAACTTCGTAATCAAGTGAAGCAAAAACTGCCCAAGCTGAAGTTTCCATTTTTTGGATTGCGATGCCATTTTGCGCGCCGCCACCTAAGGTATCGAAACTTAAGTTATTGATAGTTAGGTCTTCATCGAATAAGAAATAGCCGAATTGATAATCTAACTTACCTAGGTCATTACTCGCGATACGTATTTCTTGGGTAATTTGTTTATGATCTGGCATTCTAGCGCCAGTTTCAGATGGGAAAGGAATAAAGCCAGGTCCCATGTAATTAGGCAAGAAAGATGCACCGTAACCACCATCAATATCCCCCACTGAAAACATTTCAGCTGACTCATAACCAGTAACAGACGTTAATGTATGATCGCCCATGTTGTATTCAAGCTTTAAACTAGCACCTTTCATCTCAACGGTTTGATCGTTGCGAACAGCGGCATCTTGAAATACAGTTTCACGGTCGAAATCATCAACTAGTTCGTTAGTGCCTGGTTTAATGATATTGGCTCTAAAAACACGAGAATCAGCTTCTGCATCACGGAAATGGTAGTTAAATAATGCAGAAAAATCATCATTTGGTTCCCACAGTAATTGCAAGCGCCCTGCTGATTCACTGTAACCACCTAACTGATCTTCTGCTTCAAAGCCTGGTGCTTTGTTGTCAATCCAGTCATCACGATCTTGTTGTAATAATGCAACACGTGCTGACAATGTATCTGTAAGACCACCGCCAACAGCAAGGCGGAAATCTGTACTACCGAAACTACCGTATGAGCCTGAAATATTGGCATCAAAGTCTTGTGTTGGTTTTTTAGATTGTACTTTCACTATACCTGCTGGCGTATTACGACCAAATAATGTGCCTTGAGGACCACGTAAAACTTCTACGCGCTCAATATCGAACATTGGCATACCTTTGGTTAAAGCATTCTCTAAAACAACATCATCATAAATCAATGAAACAGGTTGTGATGCTAGTAGATCAAAATCAGTATTACCTAAACCACGAATATAAAAACGAGGAAAAGTACGACCAAAAGAAGACTCTATTAACAAGCTAGGTACTTTCCCAGACAGTGCTCTTACATCCATACCAGAAGAACCTAATACTTCAAGTTTTTTAGGTGTTAATGCCGAAACTGAAATTGGCACATCTTTGATATTTTCTGTACGCTTACGAGCAGTTACTTCAATAACTTCAACGCCAACAACGTCAGCTTTATTAGCACTTTCTTGCGCTAAAACTGCAGTAGAAACCCCTGCTGCAGACGCTAAAATAGCCGCATTTACGCAAAGCGCAAGCGACGTTTTATTAAAAACATTCATTAAGTGCTCTCCAAGAACTGTTTATGTTTTGTGTAAAAATTTATTTTTATTCATTTTGTGCTGTTAAATGAGCGCAAAGTGATTAATTACGTTTTCTATAAATCAAGATCAGACAAGAAACTTGTGCCATATGGCATTTTGTCTAATTTAAATAGTTCTGCAATGGTTTGACCAATATCAGCAAAAGTATTTCTTTCGCCAATATTAACAGATCGTACCTGTTTGTGAAATGCAATCACAGGAACATACTCTCTGGTATGGTCATTTCCATGCCAAGTAGGATCACAACCATGATCAGCGGTTAAAAACAGAACATCATCTATATTCATTGCCGCGATAATTTCTGGTAAACGTGTGTCAAAATTCTCTAAAGCTAAAGCGTAACCAACCGGATCACGGCGATGGCCATAATCTTGGTCAAAATTGACTAAATTGGTAAATATCAGACTGTTGTCTTGTGCGGTATTAATATGAGAAATGGTTGCATCAACTAAAGCATCTATACCGGTTGCTTTGGTTTTTTCACTGATACCTTGATGCGCATAAATATCGGCAATTTTACCGACACTGATGACATAACCACCCGCCTTTGTAAATACGTCTAATACCGTAGGTGCAGGCGGTAAAACAGAATAGTCGCGTCTATTTCCAGTTCGAGTGAAGTCTTCAGGGCTGTTGCCAATGAAAGGACGAGCGATAACACGACCGACATTCATATCACCCAGTAATTCTCTTACTGTTTCACAATATTTATAAAGATTATCCAGACCAAAATGTTCTTCATGAGCCGCCACCTGAAAAACACTGTCAGCAGATGTATAGCAAATAGGTAGTCCTGATTTAATATGTGCTTGTCCAAGCTTATTTATAATATCGGTGCCTGAGGCATGGCAATCTCCTAAAATACCTTCATAACCTGTAGCTTGGTTTATTTTTTCTATCAAATCAGCAGGAAAAGCATTACCTTCTTTAGGAAAGTAGTCCCAATCAAACAGTACCGGTACACCCATCATCTCCCAATGACCACTCGGTGTATCCTTGCCTGTACTAATTTCTGCAGCATAACCAAACGCACCTTGCTCAGGCGTTTGTTTTACCACAGGGAAAGTACATTTCCCTGCCTCAAAAGCCGCTTGAACTAAGCCCATTTTGGCTAAGTTAGGTACGTTGATTTCACGTTTTTCGTGCTGATAGAAGTATCGCGCTAAATTAGCAAAAGTATTGGCACTGATATCGCCAAAGTCCGCTGCATCGGGCGCGTGCCCTATGCCAAAACTGTCGATTACTAAAACTATTGCTCTTGCCATTTTAAATTCCTGTAAGTGGATCAATGCATTTTAACAAATTTTTGAAATTTATCCTCGTTAAAATTAATAAATTTCATGACCAAATGGTCAACATGTGATACTTTACCAAGCAATAAATTATAGACAACCGTTATTTTGTAATTATTTAAGGCACAGTTAATCCTTTTGCCCAAATTTTAATGAATTTCAGATTAATTAGTCCATAATATGAGTGCGGTGAGTTGTCTAAACAGTATCGCTGTAAATAATTACTTAACCCTTTTGTTAATCATATTTTTAAAGGCTCTCTGTTTTGCAAACCAATAAACCGACCATTATTGCGGTAACCGGTGCTTCAGCATCAGGAAAATCACTTTTTGCGCAAACTATTTACGATGAATTATTACCTGAGCTAGGGTCTAGTGGTATTGCCATCATGAAAGAAGATTCTTATTACAAGAGTCAATCTCATCTGTCGATGGAAGAACGTATAAAAACCAATTACGACCACCCTAGTGCCTTTGAACATAGCTTATTATCACAACATTTAACCCAGTTAAGTCTCGGTGAAAGCGTTGATATACCTACATATTGCTATAAAACACATACTCGGCTAGAAGAAACTATTCACTTAACGCCAACACCCATCATTTTAATCGAAGGGATTCTTTTATTTGCTGACAAAGAGCTCAGAGATAAATTCGATATTAAAATTTATATTGATACCCCGTTAGACATTTGCCTTGTCCGTAGAATAAATAGAGATACTATTGAGCGCTCTCGTAGCATCGCGTCAATTACCGAACAGTATTTAACCACCGTCCGCCCTATGTACCACCAGCATATTCAACCAAATAAACCTTTCGCGGATATTGTGGTGACGCGTGGCGGTAAAAATAGAATGGCAATTGAAATGCTAAAAGCAAAAATTCGTCAACTGATGAATAGAAATTTGTAAACTTGTACAAAAATAAAATCAACATAGATGTAATTAAAATAAATATAATTAAAAAATAACGATAACAAAATAATTTATGAGGTAATTATGGAATTAGGTGCTCTTCGAGGAGTCATTGGCATTTTTGCGCTATTGGCATTGGCGTTTTTTTTATCAAAAGACCGCAGCGCAATTAATTGGCGAACGGTAGGCTTTGCTTTTGCATTGCAGATTATATTAGGTGCGTTTGTACTTTATGTGCCATTTGGTAAAGATGTATTAGGTTCAATAACTAATGGTGTTCAACAAGTTATTAACAGTGCACAAGCAGGCATAAGCTTTCTATTCGGAGGTTTAGGTACTGATGCAATGTACGATAATGGCGTTGGTTTTGTTTTCGCTATTCGAGTCCTCCCCGTTATTATCTTTTTCTCATCGCTTATCGCCGTGCTTTATTACCTTAATATTATGCAATGGGTGGTAAAAATAATCGGTGGTGGTTTACAAAAACTGTTAAAAACTTCCAAGCCCGAATCCCTTTCTGCTACCGCCAATATTTTTGTTGGGCAAACAGAAGCTCCCTTAGTTATTCGCCCATATATTGCCAAAATGAGTCAGTCTGAACTGTTTGCCATTATGGTAGGTGGCTTAGCCTCCGTTGCCGGTTCCATCTTAGCTGGCTATGCAGGTTTAGGTGTAAAACTTGAATACTTAATTGCCGCCTCTTTTATGGCAGCTCCGGGTGGCTTGCTTATGGCGAAACTACTACTCCCTGAAACAGAAGAAATTAACAATGATTACAGTGATGTAGAATTGGCAGAAGCAGGCGCTAAACCGGCTAATGTTATTGATGCAGCAGCAACAGGTGCCGCTTCAGGCCTTAAGCTTGCAGTAAATGTAGGAGCGATGTTACTTGCCTTTATTGCGATTATCGCTTTACTCAATTCTATGGTCACAGGCTTTGGCAGCTTACTCGGCTTTGAAGGTATTACTATTGAATGGCTACTTGGCTACATTTTTGCCCCGTTTGCATTCCTAATAGGTGTACCTTTTGAGGAAATGTTGCAAGCAGGCAGCTTTATTGGCCAAAAAATTGTTGTTAATGAATTCTTTGCTTACGTAAATTTCGTTGAAATTAAAGACACGTTATCGCCTACCACTCAAGCAATTGTAACCTTTGCTTTGTGCGGTTTCGCTAACCTATCTTCTATTGCCATTTTATTGGGTGGAATAGGTTCAATGGCACCAAGTCGCCGTCCTGATATTGCACGTTTAGGTATGAAAGCTATGCTTGCAGCTACTATGGCTAACTTAATGAGTGCCGCTATTGCCGGTGTATTTGTTAGCTTATAGCTTTTGGAGATAACTGCTGGAGATAACTGCTGGATATAACTGCTGGATATAACTGCTGGATAGAAATGCTGGATAGAAATGCTGGAGATAGCTTTCAGAGTTATAAGCGGTCAGTTATTAGTGTTAAATTTTGGTTTTGAGGTGAACATGAGTACTATTGAAGCATACGCGCAGCGTGCACTTTATATGATGGATTTAACCAGTTTAACCGACGCTGAAAGTGCTGAGGATATTATCCAGCTGTGTATAAATGCCAAATCTCCACGCGGTAACACAGCGGCTATTTGTATATTTCCTCGTTTTGTCCCATTAGCGAAAAAACAGCTAACAGCGCAAGGTACCCCTGAGATAAAAATTGCCACGGTAACTAATTTTCCACACGGTAACGACGATATTGATATAGCAGTTGCAGAAACAAAAGCTGCCATCGCTTATGGCGCTGACGAAGTCGATGTTGTTTTTCCTTATAAAGCCTTAATAAACGGTAATGAAAAAGTAGGTTTTGACCTCGTTAAAGCTTGTAAACAAGCTTGTGGAAATAACACCCTGCTGAAAGTAATTATAGAAACTGGCGAGCTTAAATCAGACCAGCTTATTACACATGCCAGTGAAATTTGTATCGCAGCAGGCGCTGATTTTATAAAAACCTCAACGGGCAAAGTTGCGGTTAACGCTACGCCCAAAGCGGCTGAGCTAATGCTAAAGGTTATTAAAGATAAAAACACACAAGTTGGCTTTAAGCCTGCTGGTGGCGTGAAAAATGCTGAAGATGCCGCTATCTATCTAGATCTAGCGACAGATATTTTAGGTGCTAATTGGGCGACTAAAGCCAACTTTAGATTTGGAGCAAGTAGCTTGTTAACGAATTTACTGAACACCTTAGGGGCGAGTAATAAAACCGCAGATCCAACAAGCTATTAATTACAATATCCCAAACATGTAAAACCATCACTAAACAAACAGTCATAATTAGGACATTATTAAGCAATGGCACAATTATATTTTTATTATTCAACGATGAATGCCGGTAAATCGACTCACCTTTTACAGTCATCTTATAATTATCAAGAACGTGGCTTAGAAACATTATTGTTTACGGCACAAATAGACGATAGATTTGCTAAAGGTAAGGTTTCATCAAGATTAGGTATACATGCCGACGCCCTATTATTTGATGATAATACCGATATTTTTAGCCAAGTAAAAAGCCAAATTAGTGAGAGTAAAATTGCTTGTATTTTAATTGATGAAGCCCAGTTTTTAACTAAACGACAAGTTAAGGAATTAACCAATATTGTTGATGAATTAAAAATTCCAGTGCTCGCTTATGGCATTCGTACAGATTTTCTTGGTGAAACATTCCTTGGAAGTGCCGCGCTACTAGCCTGGGCCGATAAATTGGTGGAATTAAAAACCATTTGTCATTGTGGTAAAAAAGCCAACTTTGTAATGCGATGTGATGAACACGGCAATGCTGTAAAAGGCGGAGAACAAATAGAAGTCGGCGGTAATGAACGCTACGAATCTCTATGTCGTAAACACTTTAAAGCGCTAGTTTGGGATTAAGCGCAATTTAAACAGCGCCTTTATACGGTCTTAAAATATAAGTGATAAAAAAAGGAATGCCATGGCATTCCTTTTTTAATCACTATAATAATACCAAATGTAATAAGTTATTGACCAATTTTAAGCGAGGATAAATTGTTCAAGAATACATGTTTATTGTTCCAGACTAAACATAAGTACCTGCATATATGGACCCACTCCGTTTGCAAGACATTTAATCGTTATGTAAGAGAAAATCATTGCTCTCATATATCCGGCCTGTTTATGAAGGATTTTTACCTTCTGGCCCCGATGGTTGTTTGCGCTCACACTCCTCATCATCCCTCCGGCTTTTTTATTAGCCAATGCAGGTACCAGGTTTTGTGCAAGCCAGTCTGACTATCTTACCATCCGATTAATTTATCTTTTGCAACTGAAGTAAAAGGGTTTTACTGTTATCTCATCACTGAAACCAATCTAACTTGCTTCAGTTTTGAGCTTTATTTATATAGCCGGGCGATAACTTTCCCCCTTCGCCATTATTACCCAAGCCATTCTTGCTATTTTATTCGCCACAGCAACGCATGCTTTGTTGTGTCCTCGTCGGGATTTTAACGCTTGTGCCCACAAACTAAATCGGTCAGTTTTGTTTTCACTGTGCCTTAATACTGCCCGGGCCCCGTGGATGTATAGTGTTCTTAAATAACTATTACCGCGTTTACTTATACCGAGTAAGGTGGCCTTTCCACCCGTTGAATGCTGCCCAGGAACAAGCCCAAGCCATGCCGAAAAATGTCGACCATTTACAAAGTCTTTTCCATCTCCTGCAGCTGCATAAGTAGCGCTAGCTGTGATTGCTCCAATACCTAATATTTCATCTAAGCGAACACATATTTCATTTTCTTTATTCATCGTGTTTAAGCGAACTTCACACGCTTTAAACTTCACTTCTGTGACTTGAAATTCAAGCCATAACTCATTAAATATCTCCCGACTTAAATACGTTAACTCATTTGTCGCATCCTCTAAAATATCCGGCAGTTCATTGCGAATTGCAGAAATACCTTTATTGATGACAATGCCATATTCTCCTAACAAGCCTCGTACCTGACTTGCTAATGCTTTACGTTCTTTCTTTATGCGTTCACGTTGTCGATGGAAGTTTTGAATATCTTGTTGTTCTATCGATTTAATTGGCACAAACCTCATGGTCGGGCGTTGCGCTGCCTCTGCAATACCTTCGGCATCGTTATAATCATTTTTATTGCCTTTAACGAAGGGGTTTACATATTGAGGCGCAATAAGTTTTACTTGGTGCCCCAATTCAATAAATTTTCTAGCCCAGTAGTTCGCACTGCCACAAGCTTCCATTACAATTAGGCAAGGCTCTAATGTTGCCATGAAACTCAACACTTGTTTTCTTCTTAATTGTTTCTTTTTTACAAATCGCCCATTTTTATTCACAGCGAACATGTGAAAAATTGATTTTGCAATGTCTAAACCGATTGTAGTAATCTTCATGTTGATCCACTCCGCTTTTATAAATGATTGTTATCACTTTCATTTTGGCCCTAAAGAGGCCTGAAATAAAGTTGGAGTGGGTCCATACCATTATCCCTGCAGGCAAGGCGTTTGATTGATTAGGGCATGGATGCCCGTAAGTAGAACAATGCAGGAGCAATTGTCGAGTAATAGCGGGCGTGTGTGATTGAAAACAACGCAGTTATTGACGATTTAAACCGCCTTAAAATGATCGATTATTTATTTCAATTGGTATGACTCCTACCTAGGAAAAACAGCCGGATATAAAAGCGTTAACATAATAAATCGTAGTTCAGCATAATATGATTCTGCATTAATTAATAAATTAAAACCATAGAACAAATAGACGCAACTTAACTAGGCGTAAATGTTGTTCCTTCACTTTTTGTTAAACAACTGTATGTGTTGCGTGTTGGCCATAGGTTTGACCAATAGTGAGTCGACATGTGGGAATAATGACTCAGCATTGTAGCCAATTATCGACACCTGCAAGTAAGTTAAAAAAATCAGGTAAACAATGCGATGAACCATTAGCTGAGAAATAATAATGTTTGATTGTTCACTGGCGTTTTGAGGCAGCTAGAAATCAATTTAGTGAGAGGAGTTACAGTGAACTTAACATATTTCCCTTTATACAAAAAATGATTACAGCCATCACTTCAGTCTTAAATTATCAGTTTTTAACATCTACTTCCTAATAAGTTAATTTGTCTCTATTACTATACTCGACGAGTCTGAAGTTTTTGACCAATGAGTTGCTGCGTCTAAAAGTGCGACAAGCCCCGCCGCTAATAAGGCACCAATTACAGTCAGTACCACACGCGTGAAAGTCGCATAGGTTGGGTCTTGAGTCGTTATCGCACCAGCAATTAACGCCAGTGCTACTGAAAAAGCATACTGATATACCATACTTGGTCTTGTGCTTTCTAGCATTTTGTTACCCAACCAAAATCCGCCCATAAAAATTAGCAGTAGTAAAATGGGTAAATGTGGTGAAAAAGTAAAAACTATAAGTATAGCTAATGCAATGCCACCACCATAAAAAGTAGCTCGAATGCGTTGTTTAGCCTCAAAAAAAACGGCCTGCCTAGTAGGAAAAACTATAACCATAGCCGCAATAATCGCTAGCATAATGTCCGATCTTGTCATCACTGAGTACAACCAAAAGCTCAGCATAAGTAATACGCTTGCACGAATAAACGCACCGACCAAAATATTACCTTCGGTCGGCACAGGGGTGTCTACATGTTTTTCAGTTGTACGAGCAGGGAAAAGTGTATATACGATGAGTGCAATCACCAAAGATACTAGCGAAGCTTGAATAAATCCGTCTCTAGTGGCTTCTAGACTCGCATTGCCGTGCATGCCCATAACCGACATCAATACAGTTATGACAATAATGAGCATACCCGCTGGGGCACCACTTTTTAAAATGGTAAGAAAACTCGCCAAATAAATTAACCACATACTCAATACATAGACCAAGGGTAATGGGCGCAGAAATTCGATTAATTCACACATCAGAGTCACAAGTACAATAATGGTGATCGGACCCGCTATTGCTTTAGTAAGATTGAAAGCTTTACGCTGACCAGCCACTAAACCTATAGGTAATGCGGCAATGATAGGCGGTAATGCAGGGTTTAATATCACGACGGCTAATAAGGCTAAAACCCCTGTCACCGCAAGTCTTATAGCATAGAGTGGATCATCATGTGTTGATGGTGCTGGCGTTACATACATATATTATCTCCTAGTAGAGATATGAACCTAGTGAACGCACACGCTGAAATAGCATCGCTATCCAGCTCAAAGGGTTGTTACTTCCCTTAGCATAAATTACTGCATGAACCTTACCCCCTACTCTTACTGTATTTGGCCATGATTTCATACCATCAATTAATTCTACTTTCACAGGAATACGCCTAGCAGGTTCAAACCATCGGCTTTCTGCTTGGTTGACGATTAAACCATCTTTACTTGCCCGGCCAACACTTATACCCCATGCAATGCTCGCAACTTTTGCTTTAAATATATGCCCTGGTACCGCATCAAACAAAACGTCCACCTCATCACCTTTATCGACGAACCTTAATTGGTTTTCGCGCAAATCTACCGTTATCCAAGCGGCGTCAGCATCAATATAAGTCAATACCGGGCTACCCGCACCAATAAACTGACCTTGTGATAGTTTCACATTGGTCACCACACCTTTATGCGGTGCTTTAACTGTGGTCGACAGTAAATCATATTGCGCTCGGGCTAATGCCGCAGAGGCAACGGCAACATTAGGGTTATCTTTTCCTACCGGACCTAAAGCCGCTTTAGCCCCTTGTAAATTAGCCTTTGCAGTGGCTAGCTTAGCTTCAGCGTCAGCAACACCTGCTCTGGCATTGTCAGCTTGGGCTTTAGCAACTAATCCTCTTTCTTCTAGCCTTTGAATACGCTGTGATTCCGCGCGTAAGTTATCACGATTAACGAGTGCTTGTGTGACCGTTGACTGAGCGGCAACTATCGATGCGCTTGAGGCATCAACGTTTTGCAATGCCATATCTAAGTTGGCTTCGGCTTGACGTACAGCTAATTCATAAGGGTATACATCAATAGTAAAAAGCGCTGTGCCTGCGTCTACAATCGCATCGTCAATAACATGAATCTGGGTTACTTCACCGCTCACACGTGGTGAAAGCTCAACGACATTCGCTGACACTATTCCTCTAGAAGAACTGGGGGTGTAAGCATCGCTTAGCGCATAAAGAAGCACCAAGATAAGCAAAAGACAAATTATGCCTATTATCATCTTACGGGGTTTTGCTGCTACCATTTCTTATTTTCCTTGTGAGCACTTTACTTGCGAGTAAAAGTAGATATACACATTTTCAATCACCATTTACGTTAAATAAACATAAAGTTATATATTATTATAAACGTACTATTTAGGTTATGTTGACTTTGAGTAGCGTTAAAGGCTTTTTAAGCTCTACTCAAGTTTTTGTCCTACTTATCACCGTTGGTTTTATCAACCGTACTTTATCTTTTTATAAAATACGGTTGATAATATAACTGAACTAGATAATTAATATTTTCTGACAGTGAATATTACAATTTTCAGATGATATAAAGATATAGCGCTAGGATATTTTAATCCAATAAAATTAGGCGTTTGATGTAATGACTTTATCTAAATAAACAGAGCTAGCCCATTATTAATGAGCTATATCTTTCGTCCAGAATTACAAACTTAATATTTCAGAAGTAAAAAAGATTATTATATCGAGTATATTAAAGTGAAATAAACGGTAGGCGAAACATTTAGATATGAAATTTATAACCAACGCCTTTAATCGTTATGATCCAACAGGGATTACTTGGGTCAAGTTCAACCTTCTTTCTCAATAAATGCATGTATTGATAAAGATCCGATTTGTTTGCACGTTTTCTATCCGGCCATAAGTGAGTGATCAGCTTTTCGTTTGTGCATACGCGTTCAGGATCTTCAGAAAGCAGCTTAAAAAGTTTAAACTCCTTAGCTGTTAGATCTAAGTTTTTTCCATTTAAATAAATGTTTTGACAATCTTTGTCTATTTCAAAAGGGCCTAACGATTCGAGAACTGAATCTAAATTAGGTAAGCTAGCGGTGCCATTAAGTGGTTTTGATGAATAAGCATTAATGGTACCTAATAATTTACGACGACCAGCGCCTAATCGACGATTATAATTCCTTCTTTCATCAAAAAAATGCGTAAAATCGTTCATATACTTATTAATATAATCATCTAGTCTTTCAATAAAAGTTTTGTCTTTATAATAACTTATCCAAGATAACATACGGTACAAAGGCATTCTATTCAGATTATGTATGGCACAAATAGGAGTAGAATATTTATTATGGATCTTTCTTAATGATTCCAAATGTTCTTCCATTACAGAAGACGTTAGATCACGCAGATCAAAAATAATGAGTTTAAAGTTTGGATTATCACCGTTATTAAGCAGAGGCTTAGCGCTAGAGATACAATTGAGAGTAAAATGATTAGCAACACAGTAGCCCGTTAATAAGCCAATAATAAAACTATCATTTGAAATTATGAGCAAACTATTTTTAGGCTGGAAACATGTCATATTCAAATCCTTTGATAATATTAACTGACATCATCGTCATAGAGAGTTCACAGGAAAGCATAATTCATAGTTATTGCACTTAAAGCTATTGCACTTAAAAATTAAGCAATACCTATACCTAAAATAATTTTTAACATTAATACAATAGCTTAATTTACCCACTTAATATCACCATTAACAATGCAAGTATAAAGTGTAAAAAAAGCTGACAGTAAAAACAGCCACAAACACAACCAACTCTTCTGCCTTAACTGCTGCCTTAACTCCTAACGGCTGTTCCATTTTATATCATCATTTAAAAAATCAGGTGTTGAGATCATTTATTAAGCCTTTTTAAGTCTTTTTTGATGTGCTTTTAATGGAATTTTAAGTTGGGCATCTACTACTATTCATTGTGAATACAAAGCAGCTGCATTCAGATATATGTTAACGCAAATGTCGGTTAACGCTTTTTATACATGCATACACGCTTTATATGGACGTTAAAGGTGTATCTATTCTTCTTATATAAATTAAAGGCTTAGGTGTTTTAATTAGATTAATAGTTACTAAATAATTTTTAGTGGAGTATACAATATGAAATATTTTAACAAAAACATACTAGCAGTCAGTATTGCCCTAATACTGAGTTCGACAGCCACTTTAGCAATGGATAATAATGTGGACAATGGCTCAGCAGCTGCAAATGAAACTTCTACTGCAACTACCGAGAACTCTGGTAATAACAACTCAGATAACAGTGATAATTCTGATAACACTAATAACTCAGATAACAGTGCTGCTGACAACGACGACAACAGCAACAATTCTGACAACAGTGATAATTCTGATAACACTAATAACTCAGATAACAGCACTGCTGATAACGATGACAACAGCAACAATTCTGACAACAGTGATAATTCTGATAACACCAATAACTCGGATAACAGTGCTGCTGACAACGATGACAACAGCAACAACTCTGATAACAGTGATAATTCGGATAATTCGGATAACTCAGATAACACCAACAACTCAGATAATAGTACCGCTGACAACGACGACAACAGCAACAACTCAGACAATAGTACCGCTGATAACGACGACAACAGTAATAACTCCGATAACAGTGATAACTCTGATAATACCAATAATTCAGATAACAGCACTGCGGACAACGACGATAACAGCAATAACTCTGATAACAGTGATAATTCTGATAGTTCGGATAACTCAGATAATACTAATAATTCGGATAACAGCAACAATTCCGATAACAGCACCGCGGACAACGACGACAACAGTAACAACTCCGACAACAGCACCGCTGATAACGACGACAACAGTAACAACTCTGATAACAGTAACAATTCCGACAACAGCGATAATTCTGATAGTTCGGATAACTCAGATAATACCAATAACTCGGATAACAGCACTGCTGACAACGACGACAACAGCAACAATTCGGACAACAGCAATAACTCCGATAACAGTACCGCTGACAACGACGACAACAGCAACAATTCTGATAACAGTGATAATTCTGATAGTTCGGATAACTCAGATAATACTAATAACTCGGATAACAGCAACAATTCCGACAACAGTACAGCTGACAACGACGACAACAGTAACAATTCGGACAACAGCAATAACTCCGATAACAGTACCGCTGATAACGACGACAACAGCAATAACTCCGATAACAGCACTGCTGATAACGACGATAACAGTAATAATTCTGATAACAGTAACAACTCAGATAATAGCGATAACTCCGACAATTCGGATAATTCAGATAACACCAATAACTCAGATAACAGCAACAACTCTGATAACAGTGATAATTCTGATAACAGTGATAATTCTGACAATACTGATAACTCGGATAATAGCATGGCGAATGCCAGTGGTATGGGGTCTGCCATTGCCACCAATGGTAGTACGGTTAATCTAGATCACAGTGATAATAGTGACAACTCGGATAATTCGGATAATTCGGATAACTCTGACAATAGCATGGCTAATGCCAGTGGTATGGGGTCTGCTGTAGCCACTAATGGTAGTACTGTTAATGTAGATAACAGTGATAATAGTGATAACTCAGATAACAGTGACAACAGTTTTGCTGATGCAAGTGATCACTCAGCTTCAGCCAATAATGGCAGTACTGCCAATGTTGATAACAGTGACAATAGTGACAATAGTGACAATAGCGATAACAGTTCAGCATGGGCTGATGGATGGGGAACATCTTCAGCAAATAATGGCGGTACCGCTACTACAACCTATAGTGTTAATGAATCTATATTAATGGGAACAGTAACTGAGAATACCTTGGCATATAACTTCGATGGTGCTTCTACAATAGCAACTAGTAACAATATGACAAATACCTTTAATGGTAGTGCTGGTATTAACCAAAATGTGCAAAACCTTGGTGCTAATGCTTTAACGCAACAACAAATATCACTACAAGGGAATGTTAATGTAAATCAATAATGATGTGGACATCATTTAGGTTTATATGACGTTATGTTAAAAAGTTGCTGACAATATTGTCAGCAACTTTCTATAAGGATAAGTGCTATGAAAAACCTATATCAAAGTATTCATCTATTATTATTGTTTAGCTTGTTAATGATAATAAGTAACAAAACCTCTGCCGAAGATGTTGTTGTAGATGTTGTGATTCTTGATGTTGCACCTGTAATGCTTGAAGAATTGGATCAAATACGCGGCCTTGGTGGAGTCGTCGATGTTACTAGCCATGCCGACTTAGGAGCCGTTCTTACCAACAATGATGCTAGCAACAGTGTCACAGGTTATAACATCATAGATCAAGGCTCATTTAATGACGCAAGCGGTATATTTTCAATCATCCAAAATACGGGGAATAATGTCATCATTCAAGACTCGACTATCATTACTATTACAATATCTCCAGATTAAAGGTAAACATGATGCGTAGCATAATTACTGTAATTTTGTCGCTAATACTACTAATGCCTCCCGCACAGGCTGGCACCGTTAATTTGGGTGGTGGTTTCAGTGGCGGCGATTTTTCAATAAATGTCTCAAGTATAACGGAGTTACGCTTCAAAACGATATATAAGCAACAGTACGACTTTAGTTGTGGCTCTGCCACTTTAGCAAGTTTATTGTCTTTTCATTATGATGATGTTGTAGATGAACTCATGGTTTTTAAAGACATGTATAGCAATGGTGATCAACCCAAAATACAACAGAATGGCTTTTCATTATTAGATATGAAACATTATTTATCACGTAGAGGTTATAACTCTAATGGGTTTAAAATTAGTTTAAACCAGCTTGCAAAAGCTGAAATTCCGGCCATAACTATTATTAATAATAAAGGTTATATGCACTTTGTTATTATTAAAGGCATTGATGAAAACGAAGTGTTAATTGGTGACCCTGCTGTTGGCATTAAAGTTTATAGCAGATCAAAATTTGAAGAAGTGTGGAATAATAGAATTTTGTTTGTTATTCAGGACAAAAAGGATATTGCATCTAATCATTACCAATCTCAAGCTGAATGGAGACTCAGAGTAAAGAGCCATTTGGTACATGCTGTAGATCATTCTAGTTTAGCATTATTTAATATGCTTCAACCTTCAGCAATTGATTTTTGATTTTCATTAAAGGAAATATACATGAATATGACTTCAGTCTTGCTTTTAAAAACCCTTCTCATAATAGTGACATTTACCGTCATTATGATTCCAGGTAAAGTTTCAGCGGCAAGTAGCGTCGATGTAACTGGCGATGGAATTTATGTGCAAACTGTAGACTCAGACAAATGGTCTAAAGTATCAGACTCTCAATTAGCTTATTCGCGTGGTGGGTTTATATTACCTAATGGTGTAATTGTTAATATCAGTTTTGAAAAACGCATATTTCAAAATGGTGAAGAAATCGCAAGTTCTTATTTTAAAACACCAAATAGTCGTAATATAGTGCAAAATGGAAAATTGAATGTACCCGGGTTATCTAGTTCCCTATTCCAGTCAATTATTCAAAATGATCTTGACAACCAAACACTACAAACCATCAATAACATCAACATTGATATTAAGAACTTAAATAATATCAATTTAACGCCCAATAATAATCAATTTTATAATTTGCACTCAATATGCACTCATTGCCTATAGCCACAAGCCACTAGGTTAATGTTAACTTATTTATATAAAAGGTATTAAAGATTTAAAACACCATCGGAACCCTGAAGTTTAATCTAACATCGGGTGCATCATCTGTAACACCAATATTGAGTGATAAGTTAATATTGGTTTGTTGAGAATAATTGAATGAAAAACCAATAACCAATTGCCCAATATCAAGTTCACTACCATCAATTTTAACGTCATCAATTTTAGATTTTAATACATGTTTATGTGAGTAACTTAAGCTCATAGAAGTGCGTTCATTTAACGACAATCCTAAGCCAAAGCTTAATCCTATACTATCCCCTGGATTGACTCGGCCTACATCTTCATCTGTGCCTAAATTATTACCATAGCTTATATTCCCAAAAAGTACGCCTGGATCTGTTGGATAAATAGCAGTTAAGCTAGGTTGAACACTGAAGTATCCTGAACCTGTTGGTAACTCTGTAGGAAAAACAGCGCCAGGCGTTGATTCAACATAATCAACATCGAATGGACTTGTACCGGTAGGCACCGTAGCAACTAGATTAAAAACATAAATTGCTCCGCCATCTATCCCAGAATTAAGTTGGTAACGTGTTGACAGCTCTATATCACCTATATCACTACCACTTGCTGTAAATATTTCATCTTCACTAACGCCGACACTTACCGGACGAGAGCGCTGACTATCATTACGGCCAACATAAGAAAGTTTGAGGTCGACTTCCCATCGGTCAGTCAAACCATATCGAGTACCAAGACTACCAATAACGGTATGGCGTTTTATTTCTCTAAGGTCGATTAAACCCACCACTAATGCAGGAAGAAAAGAATACGCATCTAGAAATACACGGTTAGTATCTGTATACGAATAGCCTATTCTTGGCTCTACTATTAAAGTACCTGCCTTTGTAAGCACACCGCTAATATTAGTACTTAATTTAGGTATGGCAGATACATCAATACGTGTTGAGGTTTTAGGTGGAGCTTTGCCTACAGGCTGATTAACGACTTTGGGATTGGCTTTGTTATTTTTCTTGGTAACTTTATTTTTTGATGGTTGACGGGCAGTATTGGTATTTTTTTGATCTTTTTTAGCATTTTTATTTTGATTTTGAATCAAACGTTTTAAATTTTCAATTTCTTCTCCTTGTTTAATGAGTATTTTATGTTGTCGTTCTAATTCAAGTTGATACTTTGTTTTGTCTGATACCTGCGGTTCAGTAATTTGCTGAGCATAACTGTAATGAGTAGTAGATATCCACAAGGTTGACATAAGTACAAACAAGTTATATCGCTTTGCACTAGGCAGGTTTAAGTGATTGTTAGTTTTTTTCATAAGTTTCCCTTCTATGAAAACATTCAATTATTTCAGCCAATCGTTGAGGTTTACAAATATATTTATTAACTGAAAGTCATATTTCAGACTTATAAAGTAATAAATATAAGCTTATATGGTAAACGTTGAAATGCAAATTTAGCAGGTAGGTAATACTTGAGGAATGACTTAAGAAATTAGTTGAGCATCTTTTTCTATCAGCAGCTTTATGATTACATCAACTAATAGTTTGAACTAATGACTAAATTTTATGACTACATTAGATAGTTAAAATACATTATAAAATAAGGTTTGAAAATTAAAGAGCAAATAAAACAAAGACTCATGTGAATTAAATGTCTTATATAACGCCCCCTCCTATTTAGCGCTACCCTAAATACTTAACTAAAAATACCACTGCTGATAATAATGAATACATAGTCACACGAGGAAGATATACATTGAAAGGAAAGTGCGTTCAAGTGGTATAAGAAGCCCAACAGCATGATTGGGAGGTTTACAAATCCCCTGTTTTAATTAAGCAATAATGTCAAAATATTTTAAAAAGAGAGCATCTTAAGATGCTCCCTTTGGCTTTATCTACTATTAAATAAAACGTTAATCTTCTTCAACTAAAGTCATTAATGACGTGTTACCACCTGAAGCGGTTGTATCAATACTGACGGTTTTTTCAGTTAATAAACGTTGGATCAAATTATCAAAATATTCAGAACTGATCACTGGCAATATTGCACCTTGACGTTCCGCTAATTTTTCACTGATATAATGTTTACGATCACAGTTACTATCAACAACCACACCCGCTAATGCAGGGTGCGATAACATGGTTGATAAGTGACGTAAGCGGGCCACTTGAAATACCCCTGCATCGGCGCCGGTTGAAAGAAACTTATCTCTAAAGGCGATGGCTTCATCATAGTACAAGTCTGATACAACACTTATCACGGTATTACCCGTCGCTAAAGCCGTTACAATAGAAAGTACCCAGAAGTGAAAGCTCACATTTTTATCCGCAAAACAGATAATATTGCCGCGGTTTTCCAAATACAAAATATTAGACTCACCCGTTGGCCCAGGTAAGAATGTTGGCTTTTTCATGCGTTTTTCAATATTGATTAATTGTGCACGCGCTGATTTTAAGGTGCGGTTTAAATCGTCGGCTAAATCTTCAACAATATCAACATGGGCAATTTTTGCTAACAGTTGACGAACACAAGAAATACGGTTGTTAAGTTCGGTTAAACGCCATGCTTTTTCAGCCGCATTGGCTTTATCCATAAACAATACTGATTCTGCATCTGATTTTGCATCACCGTCTAGCGCTTCTACTTGTGAAGGCAATAAGTTAAATTGCTCAGCATCAGGTGTGGCTTTTTCTATCACTAAACGGGATAAATAATTTGGCCCACCGGCTTTTGGCCCAGTACCTGAAAGGCCTCGACCACCAAAAGGTTGCACGCCAACAATGGCACCAATCATGTTGCGGTTAATATATACGTTACCTGCACGAGACAATTTAGCGAGCTCGAACGCACGGTGTTCAATACGCGTATGAATACCCATAGTTAAGCCAAAACCTGTGCCATTAATTTTATCAACAACAGACTCTATGTCATTGCCTTTAAAGCGAACAACATGCACACATGGACCAAAAACCTCTTTCTTTAATACACTAATGTCGTCAATTTCATAAAGACGTGGCGCAAAAAAGAAATGTTCGTTTGCAGCAATGTTGTTGGTAATTTCATCGCCAATAGGGCATTGGTACAACAGCTTGCCATGGTCTTTCATGTAATCACTGTGAGCATTAAGAGCAGACAGTGCTTTTTGGTCAATTACCGGACCAATGTCGGTGCTTAAGTATTCTGGGTTACCGACATGTAACTCTGCTAAAGCGCCTTTGAGCATAGTAATAACATCATCCGCGATATCTTCTTGTAAGAATAAAACACGAAGCGCAGAGCAGCGTTGACCGGCTGATTGAAAACCTGAAGAAATCACATCGTCAACCACTTGCTCTGGCAAGGCGGTCGAATCCACTATCATACAGTTTTGGCCGCCCGTTTCAGCAATAAGAGGTACTTGGTCGCCACCTCTGTCTGCTAAAGTTTGCGAAATAATGGTGCCCGTTTCAGTCGAACCCGTAAACATCACAGTTTGAATGCGCGCATCAGGAATAATAACGCTACCGACTTCGCTACCACGAGCAATCACCGCTTGTACTACGCCCTCTGGTAAGCCGACATATTTCATTAATTCAATGGTGCGCAGCGCAATTAAGCTGGTTTGCTCAGCAGGTTTAGCCAATACGGTATTACCGGTGGCAATAGCCGCGGCAACTTGACCTAAGAATATCGCTAAAGGGAAGTTCCATGGGCTGATACACAGCACAACACCACGCGCTTCTACGCGTTCGTCGGCCGCAATTTCAAGTGCTTGCTCGGCGTAGTAACGACAAAAATCAACCGCTTCACGCACTTCATCAATACCGTCTTGGGCAATTTTACCGGCTTCTTTAATACATAAAGCGATTAGCTCGTCAGTATGACGTTCCAGAATATCAGCAACACGACACAACAACGCGGCGCGCTCAGCTACCGGGGTTTGTGACCATGAAGTAAAGGCGGTTTGCGCCGTCTCTATCATCGCGAGCATGTCATCTTTACTATGGTGATGATGAAAGCCAATAATCTCTTTGTGATTTGCTGGGTTCATCACAGCGACAGCACCCGCAGGTAAGTCGTTACTCTTGATTTCGTTTGCTTCAAACCAATTATCTAATGAAACTTTTAACGGGGTAATAACATTAATATCCGTTAAGTCTAAGCCTTTAGAGTTATCACGGCCTAAGCCTTTTTTATCATGATATAAGGCAATAGGCTTGATGATTTGCTGGTTATATTTATCTTTTAAACGTTGAGTTTTTTCAACCGGATCTTCTAATAAAGACTCAACCGGCTGCGACTCATCAACGATAGCGTTAACAAAAGAAGAGTTTGCGCCATTTTCTAATAAACGACGTACCAAATACGCTAATAAGTCTTCATGATGACCCACTGGCGCGTAAATACGACATTGTATACTTTCCAATGACACAATTTGGTCGTACAACGAATCGCCCATACCGTGTAGACATTGGAATTCGAAACCTTCTTTATCATCACCGGCTAATTCAACAATCGTTGCGGCTGTGTAGGCATTATGGGTGGCAAACTGTGGGTAGATAGAATCTCTGTATTCTAATAATTTATTCGCACAGGCGTGATAAGACACGTCGGTAGAAGACTTACGGGTGAAAACAGGGAAATGCTGAAGGCCATCTTTTTGAGCATTTTTGATTTCGGTATCCCAATAAGCGCCTTTAACTAAACGCACCATCATTTTACGGTTCACACGTAAGGTTAATTCACGTAACCAATCGACCACAAAAATAGCGCGTTTTTGATACGCTTGTAAGGCGATACCAAAACCATCCCAACCGGCTAAGTCGCCATCACTAAATACCGCTTCAATAATATCAAGCGATATATCTAAACGTTCAGACTCTTCGGCATCAACCGTTAAACCAATGTTATAGCTTTTGGCTTGCAAGCAAAGTGCTTTAAGTTTTGGCACAATTTCAGCCATCACGCGTGCTTGGTGAGTAAACTCATAACGCGGGTGAATAGCAGAAAGCTTCACCGAAATACCCGGCACGCGGCGTGGGTCGTTTTTACCTGAAGCCCGTGCGACTTTACCAATGGTCTCTATTGCATCTTGATACGCTTTTAAATAACGGTTAGCGTCGTCCATGGTGCGCGCGCCTTCACCGAGCATGTCATAAGAGTAAACATAACCCTTTTGCTCTTTATCCGCTGCACGTTCTGTTGCCGCTACAATGGTTTCGCCCATCACGAACTGCTTGCCCATAATTTTCATGGCATAGTTCATAGATTTACGAATAACCGGCTCGCCTAAACGACCGATAGTTTTTTTCAATAAACCAAAGCTGTCTTGTTTGCGTTTATCGGCATAATTCACCATAGCGCCGGTAATTAACAAGCCCCACGATGAAGCATTAACAAACAGTGATTCGCTGCTGCCTAAATGCGTGCTCCACTGACCTTGAGAAATTTTGTCACGAATAAGTACATCTTGGGTATGCTTGTCTGGCACACGCAGCAAAGCTTCGGCCAAGCACATCAAGACCACGCCTTCTTCACTTGAGAGTGAATATTCGTTTAGCAAGGCGTCTATCGCACCGTTACCTGACTGGTCATTGCGAATTTTTAACACCATTTTACGCGCTCTTTCCCAAGCACGACTTCGGGCGCTGACGTTCACTTCAGCAAGGGGTAAAATATGATCTACCGCTGTATTCTCATCAATACGGTAGAATTCACGAATTTTTTGACGAGTTGGGCAATCTGAGACAAACGAACCATTAAAAAGCATATGCTTTTCCTCAAAATATTATTAAGTATAATTGGATTTATTGTACTATTACCCTAACAGGTCAAACTTAGTGGTTAGATCTGTTAGGGGTTGTAATGTTTTAAAAAAAAATTCAGTAAGTCTTAAAATTAAACATGATGCGTTAACATTTCATCATGTTTGGCTAAAACCTTTGCATCATCTTGTGGGGCCATTTTAGTGACTATATAGATAACGCTTGAACATAGAATAAAGCCTGGTACTAATTCATACATGACTGAACTTAATGATTGACCATTAATAGTGATAGGTACGTAAATCCACAACAATACCGTTAACGCCCCTGTTATCATGCCGGCTAAAGCGGCATTTCTCGTCATTTCTTTCCAAAATAAACTACCAATAACGACAGGACCAAAAGCAGCCCCAAAACCTGCCCAAGCATTACTGACTAATGATAAAATAGATGAGTTGCGATCGTAAGCTAGATAAATTGCCACCAAAGCAACTAAAAATACTGCGATTCGTCCTACTAGCACTTGTTGCTTCTCACTAGCGTCTCGATGCAAAAATGTTTTGTAAAAATCTTCAGTTAATGAGCTTGATGTAACCAATAGCTGAGAAGAAATAGTACTCATAATGGCCGCTAATATTGCGGCTAATAAAAAGCCTGCAATTAATGGACTAAATAATATTTGAGATAAAACAATAAAAATAGTCTCAGCATCATCAAGTTGTAATCCTGTTTTAGCAACATATGCAATACCAGCAAAGCCTGTTGCCATTGCGCCAATAATAGAAACGATCATCCAACTCATTCCTATTCGACGAGCTGCTGGTATGTCTTTAATGCTACGTATCGCCATAAAACGTACAATAATATGCGGTTGACCAAAATAACCTAGCCCCCAAGCCAGCGCAGAAATAATACCGATTAAGCTAACACCACTAAAAACATCTAATAATGCAGGGTTTATGGCACTAATACTGGTATGAAGTTCTGATATGCCACCCACTTCACCAATAGCGACTATAGGCACTAATACTAATGCTACAAACATAATACAACCTTGAACGAAATCGGTTAAGCTCACCGCTAAAAAACCACCAAAGAGCGTATACGCAACAACGACACCCGCAGTAACATACAAGCCTACTTCATAATTTATACCGAAAGAACTTTCAAATAGTTTGCCTCCAGCAACAATACCGCTTGAAGTATAAAGTGTGAAAAACACCACAATAACAACCGATGAAACTACTCTTAACATACGTGATTTATCATTAAATCTATTTTCAAAAAAATCAGGTAAGGTTATAGAGTCATTGGCCACCTCGGTATAAGTTCTAAGACGAGGAGCAACAATAAGGTAATTTAAAAAGGCACCAACGACTAAGCCAATAGCAATCCATAAACTACTCACACCGGAAATATACATAGCGCCAGGTAAGCCCATTAACATCCAACCACTCATATCAGATGCCCCAGCAGAAAGTGCTGCAACACTAGGACTTAAGCTCCTACCGCCAAGCATATAACCTGCCACATCACTGGTTGACTTACGATACGCATATAAACCAATACCGAGCATTGCAGTAAAATAAAGACCTAAAGAAAAAAGAGTTTCAAATTCCAAAATAATTTCCACCATTATATTTTTTGTTGATTGTGCGAGTAAATTAATTCTCCGATACCGTTAAAGAGTTTGTTAAAGCGTTAATCCATAACTTTTTATTAAGAAATTCATAAACATTATTTATCATCAGAGAAATCATTTAACTTAATGGTGTTTAGTATCAATTAAATCCATTAATTCAATTAGTAAAAAAGATAAGTAAAGCAAATTAATACGGTTATAATTCATACGAGTTGTGACGAAAATGATGTTATCTTATCTTTTCTCTAAAATTTTTATGGATTACACGGCGAACCGACTCTTTAGTTAAAGCGCGTATTAACGGAAACATTAAATGCTAACAAACAAGCAATCAAATAATAGGGTTTTAACAGCTTTCCAGTCGTGTAGGGATGGTTTAGTGCGCTCTATAATGAAGATGAGTGTAGAACAGCAAGATGTGGATGATATTTTACAGGAAACCTTTATTAGAGTTTTAGACTCTGACGCTAAACAAGAAATTAAATCCCCTAAAGGATATTTATTTGTTGTTTCAAGAAACTTAGTGCTGAAAAAGTTAATGCAACAATCAAAAGAAATACATACAGAATTAGATGATGCACTAACAGAAGATGACGACGAGAATACGGTTGAAAAAGACTTATATCAAAAGCTAAAATTTGAGCGTTTTAATAAAGTATTAAGTTCATTACCAGAAAAACATCGCCGCGCAATACTATTAAGAAAGCTCTATTGTTTAAGTCATAAGGAAATAGCAAAGAAAATGGATGTATCAGTAAGTTCTATTGAAAAGTACATTGCCCAAGGGTTAAAACAATGCAAACAGTCACTTTGTGCTCAAGGATATGAAGTTGATGATCTCAAACTGCCGGTACACCTGAATCAATCAAGCGAAGAGCAAACAAAATGAATAATAATAAAGTAATTCCACTTCGTACCTTAAATACGATTGATGACGAAGCGTCTATTTGGTTAGTTAGACTAGACAATGGCAATTTATCTGATCAATCAAGAAAAGAGTTGAAGACTTGGTTATCAGCAGATAAAAGACACCCAGTAGCATTAAAAGCTATGGCCGATGTCTGGGATGATATGGATGAGATACTGATGATTATTGATAATAAAGATTCATCAGTAAAGCTTTCTATATGGCCGATATTACAACCAATTGTTAAGCCAGTTATGTTGGCAGCAAGTATAAGTTTTATAGCGCTTTTGCTTTGGGTAGGAATGCCTAATGACGTACAAAAAAGTTCATATGCTACCTTAATTGGTCAGCAAATGGATGCAACATTTGATGACGGTTCCATTATACATTTAAATACCAATACACACATTGAAACTGAGTTTAGTGACAATAAACGCATTATTAAATTAGTCAAAGGTGAGGCTTTATTTGAAGTTGCACATGATCCTAACCGCCCATTTATTGTTTATGCTGGTGATCGCCTGGTACAAGCTATCGGCACAAAGTTTGTTGTACATTTACAATCCGAAGATATTCAAGTTACGGTTACTGACGGCAAAGTTAAAATGTCAAAAGTGGCACTCAATACAACGTTAACTGATATTAACGACTTGAATGATGAAACGATTCATAAAGATGATGTTTATATTACTAAAGGTGAAAAAGTCGTCGTAACTAACGATCAATCACCTACGCTTACGCACTTTAAAGCAGAGAATATGGATCGAGAACTTTCATGGCTTAATGGAAAATTAATTTTTGTTAATGAAAAATTATCTGATGTTATTGAAGAAATTAATCGCTATGTAGAAATTGAGATAGTGTTAAACGACCCTGCTCTGCACAAAACTCTAATCAGTGGGCGCTTTGATCTTAAAGACAGTGAAGCATTAATAGAAGCAATAGAACTTTCATTTAATATGAAGTCTGAGCGCCTTGGTGAAAATAAAGTATTACTCACTAAAAAAATATAATGGCTTAATTTACAAAATTAACTTTACAAAAATTAACGCTAGATACCAAAGAATTGATTTTAGTTATGTCTTGAGGTTTTATTATTGAAGATGAATGATAAAACCTCGCCCCCTTCTGAAACCCTCGTTATCAGCCCTGTTATTACCTATGTTATTGAAAATAAAAATTAACAATAAAGCGGTAAGAAAGCATGAAATATACCTTTTCAAAAATTAATTTAAGAAAAAACAAATTTTCTTTACGGTTTTATAAACAATCTAACTCTTTAGTGTAAGTTGCAAAATATTTAATCAAAAAGCAGCCGAGATAGATAACTATAAAACTATAAAAATATTGGGAAGGTAATATCATGTCATCAACATTTAAATTAGGTACTTTAGCTTTAGCGGTAAATATTGCTTTGGTTTCTGCACCATCATTTGCTGCAGAAAACGATGTAAGCAAAGTAAAAAAAGAACAAATTGAACGCATCGCTGTCGTAGGCTCTCGTGGTGCACCTCGCTCAGTAGACGATTCGCCAGTACCTATTGATTTAATTGGCTCTGAAGAGCTAGAAAGATCGGGTAACACCGATATGCTTGAATTGTTAAAAGGTACTGTGCCTTCATTTAACGTGCAAAGTAACCCAATTTCAGATGCCGCCAGCTTAGTTAAACCTGCTAACCTCCGTGGTCTTTCTTCTGACAGTACGTTAATACTTGTAAACGGCAAACGCCGTCACCGTGCTTCTGTTATCGCCTTGTTAGGTGGTGGTATTAATGATGGTGCACAAGGTCCAGATATTTCAGTCATTCCTACTTCTGCGCTTAAGCAAGTTGAAGTATTACGTGACGGTGCTGCAGCACAATATGGCTCAGATGCTATTGCGGGTGTAATGAACTTTGTTTTAAAAGATGATGCCGACGGTGGGTCTTTAACTGTGCGTCATGGTTCATATTATGAAGGTGACGGCGATACTACCGAAGTGTCTGGTAATATTGGTATGGCACTGACTGATGATGGTTTTGCTAACCTAAGTTTTCAATATAAAAATGCCGATGCTACTAGCCGAAGTGAACAACGTCCTGACGCTCAAGGATTTATTGATGCAGGCAACACAAATGTTGAACCACTAGCACAAGTTTGGGGTTCTCCAGAAGTTAATGATGACATCACTATTTTTGGTAATTTCGGTTTAGATATTGGTAACGACCGTGAAATTTATATGTTTGGTAACTTCTCTGAACGTGATGTTCGTGGTGGTTTCTATTATCGTAATCCTCATAACCGTGGTGGCGTTTATTCGAACGACGATGGTGCTACATTACTGATTGGCGATCTTGCGCAAGCGGGTGGCGCTGAAAGAACATGTCAGCCTGTGAATGTCACTACAGGTAACGTGTTAACTCAACCTGACTATATTGCTAACGTAGCCAACAACGATAATTGTTTTTCATTCAACGAACTGGCACCAGGCGGATTTACACCTAACTTTGGTGGCAACATTGTTGATACTTCAATAACAATGGGTACTCGTGGTCAAATTGATGATACGTTGTCATATGACGTCAGTGGCTCTGTAGGTCGTAACGAATCAAGCTATGTTATCTACAACACGTTAAATGCATCATTAGGTCCAGAAACACCACGTGATTTTAATCCAGGTAACCATGTTCAACTTGAGAAATTCTTTAATATCGATTTAGTTAAAGAACTTGAAGTTGGATTGGACTTACCATTAATTATTGCGGGTGGTTATGAATACCATCAAGAAACGTTTGAAGTTACCGCAGGTGATACTGAATCGTTTACTGCAGGTCCATATACAGACCAAGGCTTTAGTATTGGTTCTAATGGTTTTCCGGGTTTTAAACCATCATCAGCTGGTTCGTTTTCTCGTCAAAACTATGCGCTTTATCTTGATGTTGAAGCACAATACACTGAAGACTTCTTAATGGGTTACGCGTTACGATTTGAAGATTACAGTACTTTTGGTAACACCACTAATTATAAAGTAACAGCACAATATAATGTGACAGATGACTTTTCATTACGTGGCTCTGTAAGTTCAGGCTTCCGTGCACCAACCGTTGGTCAAGCTAACTACTCAAATGTACAAACTTCTCTTGATGATGGCATCTTAGTTGATTCTGCGTTATTAGCAGCGTCTAACCCTGTAGCCGTTCAATTAGGTGCAACCGAATTATCACCTGAAGAGTCAGAGAGTCTTTCATTGGGTGCAGTTTGGGAAATAGAGGGTGTGCATTTCACACTTGATTACTACAACATTGAAGTTACTGACCGTGTTTCACAGTCTGCTAAAGTTAATTTATCGCCTGCTGATAAAGTAAAATTAAAAGCTGATGGAGTACCAAACGTAGACTCAATTCAACAGGTAAGTTTCTTTACAAATGATTTTGATACTACAACTCAAGGTATCGATTTTGTTGCTAACTACTCTACTTCATTACTAAACGGTGATACTACATTCGGTTTAGCTTATAACTGGAATGAAACCACTGTTGATAAATTCTCTGCCGTAACCGGTGACTTTAAAGTATCTCGTTTAGAAAATGATTTACCTAACCATCGTGCAACCTTAACGTGGTCACAAAGCTGGGATGACGTTAGTATGTTTACGCGTGCAAACTACTATGGCGAATACCAAGGTGTTCATGCTGATTCTAGCGGGTTAAGTAAAGACGCAGATGCTGCGGTAACAATTGATGTTGAAGTTAGCTACCATGTAATGGAAGACTTTAAAGTAAGTATTGGTGCACAAAACCTACTAGACCAAGATGCTGAAGAATTAGATTTTGGACCTGATACACCAAATAACCTGCTTGGTGGTAAGTACTATGAAACATCTCCATTTGGCTTTAATGGTGGTTTCTACTACGTAAAAGCAACATATAACTTCTAAACTATAAGCGTTATATTCAAATATAAATCCCAGCTTTTGCTGGGATTTTTTATTTAAAAAATATAAATATCTCATAAAATTTTTAACGGATGAAGGATATAAAGCAAAGCCACCCCTCCAATGACTTACCTCACACATTATAAAATAATGAAAGCGCGGTAACATTAATACAACTAATTAAAACTATTAGCATTGTTCAATAGACTTTTATGATACTACTATGACAATATCAGTAGCTAACATATTGTTACTATACTATTTAAAGAAGCAATTGCAGTTACTGATCTCAATAATCACCAGTAATAACAAGGAACATTTATAAATCCAAACCCAGTAATGATCGGAAAATGCTCATTAAGATCGTTATTTTAAGAAAAACTATCAGACAATAAGATATGTATAAAATATTCAGTCGGTTAATAAAGTATAAAAAGCACAAATACAGTTCATGCTATATTGTATTTAGCTTGCTGTTGTCAGGTAATACTTTCGTATGTCAAGCCGCTGAATATTACGAGTTTAAGTTACCTGCTATGAATGCTGCTGAAGCTTTAGACCAATTGGCAGATATATCTGGATATTCACTTTTATATCCATTTGGTGATTCTATTATCGTACAAACCAATCCGCTATTTGGCACTTATTCACTTCCCGATGCCTTAGCAAAAATTCTTTTAAATACCCCGATTAATGCTATTGCCACCGAAAAACGTGTAATTGCAGTATCTTCAACATTGACCGATTACGACAGTTACTCAGAGCACTTTAACACCAAGTTACTGTTGAAAATTGAATTAAATCGACAATTTAACGATATTTTGAACCTAAATGTTAATGTACCGTCAATTACCTTTCAAAATACAGCTGAATTAAAATCAAAAAATTCACATAATGAAATTGAAGCAGAACGAATTCAAATTATAGGTTCTCGCCGAACAAATCGCTCACCTAGAGATGCATTAGCGCCTTTAGATATAATTAATAAGCAAGATTTAAAAACGCGCAGTAATAGCGATATTATTTCTACGCTATCAAGTGTTATTCCCTCATATAACTCAACGCAGGAAGCAATAAGTGATGCTGGTACTTTGGTAAGGCCGGCTAATCTTAGAGGCTTGCCCACCGACAGTATATTAATATTAGTGAATGGTAAACGCCGTCACCGCAGTGGTGTTATTTATGAATATATATCAGGATTAAATGTTGGTGCCCATGGCGTAGATTTAGAACCTATTCCGAGTATTGCACTTAAAAGTGTAGAGGTTTTAAGAGATGGCGCTGCCGCTCAATATGGCTCTGACGCCATCGCCGGTGTTATTAATTTTCGTTTAGAAAACAGTGCAGATGTTAACCGTATTGAAATGCGAACAGGTCAATACTATCAAGGCGATGGCACTAAGTTTGAACTGTCAGGTATGCTAGGCACACACTTTTCTAAAAG
This sequence comes from Colwellia sp. PAMC 21821, assembly GCF_002077175.1. Lineage (NCBI taxonomy): Bacteria > Pseudomonadati > Pseudomonadota > Gammaproteobacteria > Alteromonadales > Colwelliaceae > Colwellia > Colwellia sp. PAMC 21821. The sequence goes on along the minus strand of NZ_CP014943.1, from coordinate 3,993,954 downwards.
TGGAACGGCCAACTTTTCATTTGAATTTTCAGAAAGTGATGCCACATCTCGCGGGATACAAGATCCTGCAGTTCAGAGCTTAATTGCTAGTGGTATTAATAAAAATGATATTCAAGACCCTGTTGTTATATGGGGTGCTCCTGAAATTACTAACAATATAAAGCTAGTGGGTAATATTGAAATGGATATTGCCGATAATAGTGATTATAAACAGCTTTATCTTTTTGGTAACTGGGCACAACGCACTGTTGATGGTAGTTTTTTTTATCGCCACCCAAATACACGTGCAGGTATATTTACCAACCCCAATGATGGTACTCGCCTATTTTTTGACATGACTCATAATAATTCAGGTAACTGTCCTGCGCCTACAGTTCCAGGAAGTACAGGAGATGCTGAAGCTTTAGCATCCGTTTTTAGCAATGTTAATTGCTTTGCTTTTAATGAACGTTTTCCTGGTGGATTTACGCCAAGGTTTAGCGGAAAAATAAATGATAGCAGTATAGTTGGTGGCTTTCGAGGCTCGATAGATAACAATAGTGCTGAATTAACCTATGATATCAGTCTGGCAATCGGTAGAAATTATATTGATTACGGCTTACGTAATAGCGTAAATGCATCATTAGGTGAAAACTCACCTAGTATCTTCGAATTGGGCTCACAAATTCAAACTGAACGGATATTTAATACAGATTTTACCTATCCCGTTGACGTTGGTTTTGAATCGGAGTTGAATATAGCCTTTGGTTTTCAAAATCATTTCGAACAATTTGAAGTCGTTGCGGGAGATAGCGCATCTTATGAAATAGGTACTTTTTCTAGCAATGGTGAAGCAATAGGCTCGAATGGGTTTCCAGGATTTTCTCCCGATACAGCTGGCAAGAATGACCGTAAATCGAACGCCGTATATTTAGATATGGAAACCGACATCACTGATAAATTCTCAATATCACTTGCAATACGATATGAGGATATAGGCGCAATAGGTAATAGTTTTGATGGAAAGCTTTCAGCTCGGTTACAAGTAACTGATGAAATTGCATTACGTTCGACAATTAGTTCAGGATTTCGAGCTCCTACAGTGGCACAATCTACGCTGCAGCGGATATCAACCTCAAACTCAATTGTAAATGGTAGAGTTGTACAGCAAAGATCACAATTGGTCAGTGCTTTAAGCCCTATTGCTACCGCTCGCTCTGGAGGAGAACTTGAACCAGAAACGGCATCAAGCTTTAGTTTTGGCGTTCTATCAGAGATAGGGCCACTTAATATTACTTTAGATTATTTTTATATTGAAGTGGATGATCGGCTATCATTATTCTCCAGTGAGATAGTGGCAAGTGACGCACCATTATTAGCTGCCTCTGAAATTAATTCGAATGTAACCAATATTCAATACTATACTAATGATTTTAATTCAACGACTCAAGGTGTTGATTTAGTTGTAAGTTTACCATTTAAACTTATTGGAGAAAATGATTATTTATCATTAGCCTTTAATTTTACAGACACACAACTAGAGGTAACCAACCCTAAAAGTCCTATTACAGATATTAATGTGCTTAGAGAGCGAGAGGAAGGAATACCGAAAACGCGCTCGGTATTAACTTACTCTTTTTCTCAAGAAAATATTAGTGCAATGGTTCGTATTAATTACTATGGTAGTTTTTACAACGCACAATTTAATGACGTATCTCTCATTGAAAAAGTTAGCCCTCTGATTATTACTGACCTAGAGTTCTCCTATGATATTACAGATAATTTAGTTGTTGCTTTAGGTGCAAAAAATGTCTTTGATGTTTTTCCAAAGGAGTACAGTCAAGGCCGTACTTCTGGATTTTTAGGTGCCATATATCCATTAAACACCCCTGCTGGATTTAACGGCGGTCATTACTATCTGCGTATGGGATGGGATTTCTAATTTTATATATGTTTTATTTACATCAACCATTCATTAAAACAGCAATTGTGTATTAATTACTTTCTACGCTTATATATAGAACAACAAACTCTTTTTTTATATTATCTAATCCCTTAAAAGCCGTGAAAGAAAAATCAAAGCGTCACAACACTTCGTTACTGAACTATTTTTTCAAGAGATATTTTGAGGGAATGTGTCAGGTACAGCGCCCTTGAATACAGCTTAAACATGTTAAAGTATTCTGTTAGAATAGTCGGCTATTGATTAAAGAATACCGAGACAGCATGTCAGAATTTAAAGAATTTTCACTTTTAACGTCAATTATTGACCGTGTTAGTCTTAAAGGCTATAAACAACCCACACCGATCCAAAAAGCATGTATTCCAGCCCTTATTAATGGCAGTGACTTTCTGGGTATAGCCCAAACGGGAACAGGAAAAACCGCCGCCTTTTCATTGCCTATTATCAATAATTTTGGGCGAAACATCATAGATATCAAAGCTAAGAGCACGCGTTCACTCATACTAACGCCTACGAGAGAGCTTGCTTCGCAAATAATGCAAAATATTGATGACTACTCTAAGGGTTTAGGGCTTAAGACTAAGGTTGTTTATGGTGGCGTAGGAAGACAAGCGCAAGTTGACGCTATAGCGCTTGGACTTGATATTTTAGTGGCCACCCCTGGTAGATTATTGGATTTAATTGAAACGGGTGATATAAATTTTGAGGCGTTAGAAGTATTCGTGTTAGATGAAGCAGACACAATGCTTGATATGGGGTTCTTTAACGATGTTCAAAGCATCATATCTAAACTGCCAAAGCAGCGACAAACACTGTTATTTTCAGCCACTATGCCAGCTGAAATAGAGCTACTTGCAGAAGCTATATTAACCGAACCAACCAAAGTTCAAATTGCTGCGCAAACGGTTACCATCGACTTGGTTAATCAAAGTGTATACCACCTTGAAAAATCGAATAAAGTACCTTTGCTATTTAATATCCTGACAAAAGCTGACTATGAAAAAGTGCTCATCTTTTGTAAAACAAAGTATGGCGCTGACATCATTGTTAAAGAGCTAGAAAAAGCATCAATAACTGCCGCTAGCCTTCACAGTGGAAAAACACAAGCAGTTAGGGAAGAAGCCTTACAAAACTTTAAAGACTCTAATTTAAGAGTATTAGTTGCAACTGATGTTGCTGCTCGTGGCATTGATGTTGATAATATTACTTTAGTTATTAACTATAACCTTCCTGAAGATCCAAGAAACTACATACACCGTATTGGGCGAACTGCTCGTGCCGGGAAAAGTGGCATGGCCATTTCCTTTGCTGTAGAAAATGATATAAGGCAATTAACTAATATTGAAAGCAGCATAGGGCAAGTTATTCCTGTTGTTACAGATCAGCCCTTCCATAAAGAGTTTTCAAAAGCGCCTATACAAAACAAGAAAAAGAAACCGGTGAAAAAAACTAATAGACCTAGAGCAAAGAGAAAATAGGGGTTGGCAACTCTAAAAAGCAAAAATCCCGCTAATCTTTCGATTAACGGGCTTTTCTTAATGTGCCGATTAACTTCAAGGATGAAGTTGTGTGGTTTTACAGGTATGTAATAAAAAACTGGAGATAGAGATTTGAACTCTACTCGAAGTATTAGTGCTACAAACCCTTTTTATAAAACTAAACACTGAGTTAGCAAAAAGCCCGCTAACCTTTCGATTAACGGACATTTCTTAATGTGGCGGTGAGATAGAGATTTGAACTCTAGAAGGGCTACAAACCCTTGCCGGTTTTCAAGACCGGTGCTTTCGACCACTCAGCCATCTCACCTGAAGTTCAAAAACATTGCTGCTTGAGAACGGGGCGAATAATAAAGGCTCGAAATTCTCTTGTAAAGGATTTATTCTATAAAAAAGTTTGTTTGCTAAAAAAATCAACAATTTGCCATTTATTTGAGCAGATTTGGCTGATTTACATATTTAAGGAAAGCTTGTGAGTGAAAAAAATCTTTGTCGCTGCCCATGGTTAGATACGACAAAAGCCGATTACGTTGCATATCATGATGACGAATGGGGAGTGCCTGTTTACGATGATCGAAAGCTTTTTGAATATTTAACCCTCGAATCAGCGCAAGCAGGTTTAAGTTGGTACACTATTTTAAAGCGTCGTGATGGCTACCGAGCAGCATTTGACAATTTTGACGTTAAAAAAGTTGCCCTCTTTAGTGATGATAAAGTTGAAGAGCTAGTACTTAATAGCGCTATTATTCGCCATCGAGGTAAAATTATTGCTGCTATCAATAATGCTAAACTATTTATCGACATTCAAAGTGAGTTTGGCAGCTTCAGTAATTATATGTGGGGCTTTGTTGACCATAAAACTATTGTTAATCATTGGGCTGAACTGGGCGACTACCCTGCCACATCTAAAGAATCTGATGCTTGGAGTAAAGACTTAAAAAAACGTGGTTTTAAATTTGTTGGTTCAACCATTTGTTATGCGCATATGCAAGCATGTGGCATGGTTAACGATCACAGTAATGGCTGTTACAAACGCTCACAAATTATTGATGAGTTTCAACAAGTTTAAAGATAGTAATTAAAAATATAGCGTGCCATAATATGTCAATGTGGTTAATAGTTAATTATCACCTATACAGATGAAATAAAGGTTAAATATTTGATTTACCCTTGAACTTTTAACATTTGCCCACATCTAAAAAATATATTTAGCATACTTAGAGGAAATTTTATGCAATCAAATATTAGTGTAAATGCTAGTAGAAGTTCAGCGATTGAGATTAACAAGGTTTTGAAAAATACCTATATGTTACTTTCAATGACTTTGGCGTTTAGTGCCGTAACTGCTGGTGTTTCTATGGCGATGGGCTTGTCTCATATGGCTGCCTTAGTAATGACATTAGTTTCATTCGGTTTATTATTTGTTGTAAATAAAAATGCCGATAAAGCGAGTGGTATTTTTTGGATTTTTGCCTTCACCGGCTTAATGGGTGCATCTTTAGGCCCTATGCTTAACTATTATGCTGCAATGCCAAACGGCGCTTCTATGATTATGCAAGCATTAGGCGGAACGGCATTAATTTTCTTTGCTCTTTCTGGTTACGCATTAACTAGCAAAAAAGACTTCTCATTCATGGGTGGTTTTTTAATGGTCGGTTTAATCGTTGCAGTAATTGCAATGGTAGCAAACATATTCTTCCAAATTCCAGCGCTGTCATTAGCTATTAGTGCTGCAGTTATTATGATTATGTCAGGTTTGATTTTATATGATACAAGCCGCATTATTCATGGTGGTGAAACAAACTACATTCGTGCGACTGTTTCTCTATACTTGAATATTTATAATATCTTCGTACATCTATTAAGCCTTTTAGGTGTTTTAGGCGGCGATGACTAATTAGCAGTTAAAAATCATTAAATGTGATTAGTAATTGTTTATACTTAACGTATAAAATATAAAGCCTCAGTATTGAGGCTTTTTTATTACCTGTTTTTAAATAACGTTAGTTAAGACAAAAAGGCATTATATGCAAAACACATTAGCTTTGGTGGTAACCACTCCGCCTAACAGCAACTTAACAACAACCGCCATTGAGCTTGTGCAAGCGGCGATTGAAAGTGGTGTCAGTATTGTGGGTGTGTTCTTTTATCAAGACGGCGTGTTAAATGCGGCTAAGCATTTGTCCATTCCAAGTGATGAATATCAAACATTAAAGCAATGGCAATATATCAACAAAGATTACAGTGTGCCTTTATATTTATGTATTACCGCAGCGGAAAAGCGTGGGTTAACTGACGAACTTAATCATATCGAGCTTTCAAACATCGACCAGGCTTTTACAGTTTCAGGTTTAGGTGAGTTAGTTGAACTTACCAGTAAAGCCGAACGTGTGGTGCAATTATAATGTCAGATAATAAACAACGTGACAAAACTATCGCTATTCTCAACACACAAGCGCCCTTTTCAAGCGCCGCCGGTAAAGAAGCCCTAGACGCCGCATTAATATTTGGCTCATACGAACAAGCTACATCGCTGTTTTTTTTAGGTGATGGTGTATTTCAGGTGATCGGGGATCAAAAAGCTTCAGCCATAGGTATTAAAGATTACTTAAAAACATTTTCAGCATTAGAATTTTATGATATTGAAAACATCTATGTTTGCCAACAGTCTTTAGTTGAGAGAAACTTATCTGAAAATTTTCATATCAGCAATATACAGGTATTATCAAACGAGGCTTTTAGTCAACGCTTACATCAGCACAACGTGATTTACAGGTTTTAACATGGCAATGCTACATATTATTAGAAGTTCAGGTTATAGCAGCAATGCATTAGCACAATGCCTTGATATGGTTTTGCCGCAAGACCGTATATTATTGATGGATGATGGTTGTTATAATTTAAGTCATAAGTTGTTACTCGATACGCTAGAAAAAAAACCTGAACTTAGCGTTTATTTTATTAGCCTTCACGCTAATGCACGAGCACAAATTAGTACCAATAGTGTATTTATAGCAACCACATTAACCGAAGTAGTCACACTACTTTTTAAACACGACAATTCAATTACTTGGTCATGACAATAATATATAACAACCAAAGCTTAGCCACGGATAAACAAGGCTATTTGCTCGATTTTACACAATGGAATGAAGACGTAGCTGTTTTACTTGCAAGCACTGACGAAATAGAGCTTTTAGAAGCCCATTGGGAAGTTATTCGCTTTGTACGAGAGTTTTACCTAACTTACAATACTTCACCTGCTATTCGCGCCTTAACTAAAGCCATGAAAGCAGAATTTGGTGAAGAAAAAGCGAGCAGTCGATATTTGTATCGATTGTTTAAAGAAGGCCCGGCGAAACAAGCCACTAAGTATGCTGGCTTACCGAAACCGGCAAGGTGTATTTAAATTCAAGTCGATTAGTATACAGAATATACTTTCAGGCCTTTCAATATTTTTAATAGCCGATGTTTTTAATAGCCGATGTTTTTAATAGCCGATGCTTTTATTAGCCGATATTCAAAAGCGTTAATACACATAGGCAATTAATAAGCCTTTAAAATCTTTGAAGCAAAGTTAACGTATTTATATTTTTGTAGCTTTAAAATTTATACTTTGATATTAATATTTTGTCCGGTATTACCTACCGCAGGTAAACTAACATTGTCTACCGAGGTTGAAGCAATAAGTGCCAACGCCTGCTGACCTTCTAACTCAGTTTGTGACTTTGCTAAATTTGCGCTTTTAATCGCGAGTATAGTTTCGGTATTCATAAATACAGAATTATTTGCATTGAGTTCTACTGACATTATCTACCCTACTTTAACGTTGATTATCTTAATTAATCAATTTGGTATGACTATAAAGACTATATCGACATCTCGCCTTATAACTTAAGGCTTTATTAAAAATTAGCTATAAAAAAAGCGTTTACCTACACAGTAAACGCTTATTCAATAAACTAGAACTACATTATGGATACCAAAGTAAGTTCGAGTTCGTTATGCTTATGTTAATGGCAATGTTGGTACGTTAATATCAGCCATTGCTAACATCACACGAACAACCTGACAACTGTAACCAAACTCATTATCGTACCATACGTAAAGTACAGCGCGATCACCGTCAACAATTGTTGCTTGTGAATCAACTACACCTGCGTAACGTGAACCCACTAAGTCAGTTGATACAATTTCAGTAGATGCGGTGTAATCTACTTGGTTTTGTAGTTTAGAATTCAAAGAAATTTTACGTAAGTAGTCATTCAAAGATGCTTTGTCAGTCTCTTTTTTCAAATTCAAGTTCATGATCGCCATTGATACATTTGGCGTAGGAACACGAATAGCATTACCTGTTAACAAACCTTTCAATTCTGGCAGTGCTTTAGCTACGGCTTTAGCAGCACCTGTAGTACTGATAACCATATTTAGTGGCGCACTACGACCGCGACGTGGCGAAGGATGGTAGTTATCAATTAAGTTTTGATCGTTAGTATATGAATGAACAGTTTCAACATGACCGTTGCGAATACCAAACTCATCATTTAATGCTTTAAGCACAGGTGTAATCGCGTTCGTTGTACAACTTGCCGCAGAAATTATTTTGTCATCGGCTAAAATCATGTCGTCGTTTACGCCGAATACGATGTTTTTAATATCGCCTTTAGCCGGTGCTGTTAGTAATACTTTAGCAACGCCTTTAGATTGTAGATGCTGACCTAAACCTTCTTCATCACTCCAAATACCAGTGTTATCTACAACTAACGCATTATTGATACCGTAAGCCGTGTAATCAATTTCAGATGGTGATTTAGCATAAATAATTTTTATAAAAGCGCCATTCGCTTTAATGACATTATTTTCTTTATCAATGGTAATACTGCCATTAAAAGCACCATGGACTGAATCACGACGCAATAAACTAGCACGTTTCTCTAAATCATCTTCTTTACCTGGACGGATAACAATCGCACGTAAGTTTAATTTAGCATTAGGGCCTGCACGTTCTATTAACAAACGTGCTAATAAACGACCAATACGACCAAAACCGTAAAGTACAACGTCTTTAGTTTCTTGGATGTCGCTGCCTTTAGAGATAATTGTCGCTAATTCTTTTTCTAAAAACTGTTCAATTGACAAACCATTAGCTTCACCTTTGAATAAGTAACGATAAGCTAATTTACCAACATCAATACGGGCAGGCGCTAAATCCATTTTTGCCAACGCTTGTAAAAATGGGAAACTTTCGCGTAAACGCAATTTATTTTCTTCGTGTAAAGCCACTGATCTATGCGCTTTAATAATGTCGATAGCAGAAGCATTAACTAGTGGACGGCCATAAATAGAAATTTCGATTCCTTTATTTCTAAATAATTGCCCGGTGATCGGCTGCATGTTTTCAGCGAACGTTTGGCGCTCTTGCCAACTAGTTTGATATTGTTCCTCAAGATGAGAAGTCATTGCGTAAACCTTTTATTTCAGTCAATTGAAGATGGGTTGTTTTTAATGTAAAGCTGCAATTCGTAATAAATAATTACTAAATTCGGTCCATATTGTAATCCAACATGAATTATTTCGCTACCAGTTACAATCGTTTTTCAGGCATAAATAATCAAAAATATACATTTCATTTAAATACGGGCTATTTTTACTTAAGAGTCGAGTGACATCATTATAAATACTAGCGATTTTGTTGAATTTTATTGGCACGGTGTCGAAGATAAAATAAGTATTTATTTTTCTTACTTCTTCTTACTTATGTGGCGGCATTTATTGGTAGGTTGAAGGTTCAAGCTATGGGAGAGAGGTAATTAAAATAAGAACCTCTACCCAAGTAAATTTAACCTTGGGTAGAGTACAAATGACAACTTAGCCTAATTCGACCATATCACGCGTTGGTGTTGACCAATTAACATGATACTTTTTACCTGTATTTATATCGATACGCTCAAAGGTATGCGCTCCAAAAAAATCTCGCTGAGCTTGCAATAAATTTGCTGGCAACACGGCACATCGAATAGAGTCATAATATGATAGTGCAGAAGAGATAGCCCCCGTTGGTATTCCCATTAAGGCAGAGTTTGACACTGACTTTCGCCAGTTCATTTGGTGCTTACTTAATTGCTTAGCAAAGAAATCGTCTAACAATAAGTTCTCTAATTCAGGATTACGCTCAAATGCTTCAGTGATTGACTGAAGAAACGCTGCACGAATAATGCAACCAGCACGCCAAATTTTTGCAATACTGGCAAAATTAAGCTGCCAATCATGTTCTTTTTCTGCAAGCTTCATTAATTGAAAGCCCTGAGCATAGGCACATATTTTAGCGCTATAAATAGCATCATGAAGTTGCGCTATAAATGCCTGTTTTTCATTTTTATCAAGTGTGATTAATTCTGGACCTGACAATATAGTAGAAGCTTTAACACGTAAGTCTTTAAATGATGAAATAGAACGAGCATAAACAGCTTGCGCTATGGTGGGTGCGGGAGTACCTAACTCTAGGCTACTGACCGCAGTCCATAGCCCTGTACCCTTTTGACCCGCTTTGTCTAAGATCAAATCAACTAACGGTGTTTGGTCTTCGCCCACACGATGGCGCAAAACTTCAACTGAAATTTCCATTAAATAACTTTCTAATGGTCCCTTATTCCACAAGGCAAAAATATCGGCAATTTCATCGCTGTTTAAAGCTAAACCATCTCGCAACATTTGATAAGCTTCACAAATAATTTGCATATCAGCATATTCGATACCGTTATGTACCATTTTTACATAATGTCCAGCACCTGCAGGACCAATGTATGCCGCACAAGGTTCCCCTTCTGTGACAATATCACCGGGCTTCGTACGCTCTATCGGTTTACCGGTTTCATCATCTACCTTCGCGGCAATTGCTTCCCAAATAGGCTTTATTCTTGTCCAAGCGTAAGGAGAGCCACTCGGCATTAATGCGGGGCCAAATCGTGCCCCTACTTCACCACCTGAAACTGCTGATGAGAATAGAATAAAGTTATTTTTATATTTTTTCTCACGTGCAACCGTATCAACCCATAAGCTATTGCCAGTATCAATTACAATATCATCGGGTTGAATCCCAGCACCGATCAAGTTTTCACATACTTGATCAACAGGAGCACCTGCAGGAACCGACAACACAATAAGGTGAGGAGGTTTTAAGCGAGAAAGTAATTCTGTATAAGAAGTACAACCAATGACACGCGCAGTAGATAAGCCACTTTCAGCTTTATCTTGCTCAATAACACCTTCAACTTTACTAATATCAAGATCAAAAGCGGCGATACTAAAGCCATTGTCAGCCAAGTTAAGCACTAAATTCTTGCCCATTACGCCTAAGCCTATAAAGCCAATATCGCATACGCTGTTGTTCTGTATCATAAAAAGTCCATAAAATTCAAATAAAATGCATTATAGCATCATCGTCAAAGAGAAATAGTAATCTGAGGAAAACACTCGTAAATAAGTCGTAAGTAAGTCGTAAGTAAGTCGTAAGTAAATCACTACGTTTAATACTCGGTATTTTAGTAACAATACGCAATTAAACAAGTATTAAATCGACTTATATCGTCTATTGTCGATTTATTTCTTGTAATTTTCTTAAAATGGTGTAATTTTACTACATTAATTTTTTAAAGCTTAGTATTAAGGTTTCATTATGACAATTAGAGTAGGGATTAACGGATTTGGCCGCATTGGTCGATTCGTATTTAGAGAAGCATTTGCCAGAACAGATGTTGAAGTAGTCGCTATTAACGACTTAATTGACGTAGATTATATTGCCTATATGCTTAAGTATGACTCTACTCATGGCCGATTTAACGGCACTGTTGAGGTTGTTAATGGTCATTTAGTTGTCAATGGTAAAAATGTTCGCGTTACCGCTGAGCGTAATCCACTTGATCTAAAGTGGGATGAAGCAGAGGTTGACGTTGTTGTTGAATCAACTGGACTATTTTTAACTGATGAAAACGCACGTAAGCATATTGCTGCTGGCGCTAAAAAGGTTGTGCTTTCAGCACCTTCTAAAGACGATACCCCGATGTTTGTTATGGGGGTTAACCATACTGAATATGCAGGACAAGACATTGTTTCAAACGCGTCTTGTACTACAAACTGTTTAGCACCCATTGCTAAAGTGTTAAATGACAACTGGGGCATCAAAGATGGCTTAATGACCACAGTTCATGCGACTACAGCAACACAAAAAACCGTCGATAGCCCATCAGCTAAAGATTGGCGTGGTGGTCGTGGTGCTGGTCAAAACATTATTCCTTCATCAACAGGTGCTGCAAAGGCTGTTGGTAAAGTTATTCCTGAGTTGAACGGTAAGTTAACCGGTATGGCATTTCGTGTTCCAACACCTAATGTGTCAGTAGTTGATTTAACTGTAAACTTAGAAAAACCGGCCAGTTATAAAGAAATTTGTGCCGCAATGAAAGCCGCGTCAGAAGGTCAGTTAAAAGGTATTTTAGGTTACACTGAAGATGCTGTTGTTTCTAACGACTTTATCGGCGAAAGATGTACCTCTGTTTTTGATGCAGAAGCAGGTATAGCCCTAACAGACACGTTTGTGAAAGTCGTTTCTTGGTACGATAATGAAATTGGCTACTCAAACAAAATTTTAGACTTGGCGACTTATATTTCTAAGCAATAAACATGTAGTTTATCTTAGCTCAATAAGCTACTTTAAAAGCCAGATTCAATCTGGCTTTTTTACACCCTAAATTTAAACTACTGACATACTTTTATGAAATGTATAGCGGTAAAAAGCTATGAACACTGTAAAGTAATAAACTCATGAAATAATATACGCATGAAATAAAACAACAAATATGATTTTATAAATGGCCAAATAGCCATAACTTACCAATATTTACTTCTCATCGCTCTTAACTACCTGTTAAATCTTACCTAAATGAAGTGTCTACAAGTTAAGTCAAGTTAACTTTTTTTGCTCGCTATCAATATATTTGAACTATTTTGCAACGTAATCCGTATAATACCGGTAAATAAAACCAAAAAATCATTTGTGAGATTTGAACTCACGATAGTAATAAATGAGAATTAAAGGAAATAATATGAGACAAATTTTACTTATAACGTTAACCACTATTTTTCTAACTGCTTGTGCCACAACACCTAAGCTCGGTGATTTTGCTAATAACCCTAATGGTATGTGGGAGCAAGGCAAAAAAACATCTGAGAAAGGTGAAAAGCTGATTGTCAAAGGTGAAAAAGTACTTGAAAACTCACGTACAGAGCTACGTGAAGGCGAAGCTTTAATTCAATTAGCTAGTGATACCATTATTCGTTCTCGACAAAGTTACCAGCTAGAATCTCAAAAAATTGGTGCTTCAACAAGCCCAAAAGAGATCCAATATGAAGCTGAGCGTTTAACCGTAATTGGTGAAAAATGGGAAGATGCTATTGACGATGTAAAAAAAGGTAATGCTATGATTACCAAGTCAAAAAAATTACAGACTGAAGCCCAAGCTTTAATAAAAGAAGGTAGAGAGTTAGTAGAAACTGGGAGTAATTTCATCCGCAATAGTCAACGCATGAGATTAGAACTACCACTATTAACAGAGACAAAAATCTAACTAAAAATAAGTTTTCATTAAGCTTTAACGGGCAGTTCCCACACAGTGCTAAGTTCTAAGTTCTAAGTTCTAAGTAACTGTCAGCATATACTACCGTCTCTATTGACAAAAAAACCAGGCTAAAGCCTGGTTTTTCATGCGCGAGCAGCAATTAAACTGATCGAATGTAGGCGTTAACTAGCTTATTTTACGTGCGCTAGAGCTTGTTTTGCTAAGCGAGTAATTTCTTGCCAATGACCTTCTTTAATAATTTCATCAGACACTAACCAAGAACCACCACAACAAACCACATTAGGTAATGCTAAATAGTCTCTAACGTTATTTAAATTAATACCACCGGTTGGACAAAATTTAATATCTGGAAATGGTCCACCAATTGACTGAAGTGCCTTAACACCGCCTGATGCTTCTGCAGGGAAGAACTTAAGGTGATCGTAACCTAAGTCTATACCATCCATTAATTCTGAAATAGAAGAAATACCAGGAATTAACGCTAAGTTACCTTCTTTACCTGCTTGTAATAAGTCTTTTGTTAAACCTGGGCTTATTGCAAACTTTGCCCCAGCATCATAAGACTGTTGCAACAAATCGCGATTAGTTACCGTACCAGCGCCAATCACAGCTTCTGGTAAATGTTTAGCGATGATACTGATCACTTCTAAAGCAGCTGGAGTACGTAATGTCACTTCTAATACTTTTATGTCAGCTGCTAACAAAGCTTCTGCTATTGGTAGCGCATCTTTAACATCTTTTATCACTAAAACGGGAACTATAGGGCCCATTGCAAATAGATCTGATGGCTGAATTTGCCATTTATTTGATAAAGTCATAATTCCTCTTAATACCTAGTAGTGTTAGTTGTTTGGTTGGTGTAATTAGCTTTACTTTTTTCTGATAAATATTGATCAAGATACGCCGATGCGCCAAGTAAGCCGGGTTGTTCTTCTGTTACAACAAATGTTGGGATAGGTTGATTAAAACTGGATAACCGCCCTTTTGCTTCAAATCTTTTTCTAAAATCACTGCTTGCAAGAAACTCGATAAAGCGAGGAACAATTCCACCCGCAATATAAACACCACCATAACTGCCTAGTGTTAACGCTAGATTACCAGCGAAACTACCTAGAATACGGCAGAATTGTGCTAAGGTTTCAACACACAACGAGCAACTGCCTGATAAAGCTTTTTCAGCTATTTCTTTGGCTGGCAGCATAGTTGCTTCACCATTTTTTGAAAAACTCAAGGCTTGATATATTTGTTCAATCCCTAAACCTGACAATAATTGCTCACTAGAAACACGAGCATATTTTTTCGACAGGAATTGTAAAATGGCTATTTCTTGTTCATCAACCGGTGCAAAATCTACATGACCACCCTCACCGCTTAAACTATGCCATCCAGAATCTACTGAGATCAAATTGGCTACGCCTAAACCAGTACCAGCGCCACAGATAGAAATAGGTTTGTTGGCAATAACATCACCAACGCCTATTTGAACTTTTTGATCTGCATCTAAATACGGAATTGAATGAGCTATTGCCGTAAAATCATTAATTAGCACCAGTTCATTAAGTTGCAATTGTGATTTTAATTGGCTTTGCGAAAACTGCCAAGGTAGATTCGTCATCACAATAAGATCTTTATCTACCGGGCAAGCAATAGCTAAACAGGCATTTATTTTTTTACCGACCAAGTGCTGGCGAGTAATAAAGTCTGTTAACACCACCGCTAAGCTTTCGTGTTCTGCACAAGCATAAATGGTTATATTCGTCATACCGCCCTGCGCGTCGATTTGAGCAACGCGCATATTGGTTCCGCCAATATCAGCAATAATGTTTATTTCACTTTGCGGCATAGTTATAGCCCGCCTTGAAAGTTCTCATCAAATAGTGAACAGGCACCCGTTTCAGCAGAGCTTAAGTTACGACGCATAAAACCAAACAGTTCACGGCCCATACCTTGATGATGGCCATTCACTTCAAAAATGGCATTTTCACGTTTAGCAAGTTCACTTTCTTCAACTAACAACGTTAGTTCGCCAGTTTCACCATCAAGTAAAATCATGTCACCGGTTTTAATTTTTGAAATTAAGCCGCCATCTAATGCTTCAGGGCACAAATGAATAGCCGCAGGAACTTTACCAGAAGCGCCAGACATACGACCATCAGTTACTAGTGCAACTTTAAAGCCTTTATCTTGTAACACGCCTAACGGTGGTGTTAATTTATGAAGTTCAGGCATACCACGGGCTTTCGGGCCTTGGAAACGCACAACCGCGATAAAGTCTTTTTCTAACTCTCCCGCATTAAAGGCAATATCAAGTTCATGTTGATCTTCAAAAACAACAGCAGGTGCTTTTATTACAAAACTACCTTCACGAAGTGATGAAGTTTTCAGCACTGATACACCTAAGTTACCTTTCATGACTTGTAAGCCGCCATGGCTGCTGAACGGTTTTGCAACAGTGGCAATGATCTCGTCATCGCCTGAGCTAGCTGCGCCGTCGATCCAAACTAACTTGCCATCTTCCAATACAGGACGTTGGGTATAGCGCGTTAAGCCGCGACCACAAATTGTTTCAACATCTTCATGTACCAAACCAGCGTCAATAAGCATTTTAAATAGCAATGCCATACCACCCGCTTCTTGAAATTGGTTAATGTCAGCATGACCATTCGGGTAAATTCGGGTTAATAATGGCACTGCATCAGATAAATCATTAAAATCTTGGAAGTTAATAATAATACCTGCTGCTTTAGCAAAGGCGATGATGTGCATGGTTAAGTTTGTTGAACCACCGGTTGCTAACAAAGCGACAATGGCATTGACAATTGAACGTTCATCAACCATTTTACCTATCGGCATGTAATTGCCAGATTGCTGAGTCAAACGTGTAACTTGACGCGCGGCGGCTTTGGTTAATTCTTCACGTAATTGTGTATTAGGCGCAATAAAAGAAGCACCGGGTAAATGTAAACCCATCACTTCAACTACTAATTGGTTTGAGTTTGCTGTACCGAAGAAAGTACAAGTACCCGCACTGTGATAAGACGCAGATTCTGCTTCTAATAATTCTTCTTTGCCAACTTCACCTTTAGCGTACTGTTGACGAACACGTGCTTTATCTTTATTTGGTAAGCCTGATGGCATTGGGCCAGCAGGTACAAAAACGGTTGGTAAATGACCAAATGTCATACTGGCGATCATTAAGCCCGGGACTATTTTATCGCAAATACCTAGCATTAAGGCACCGTCAAACATGTTATGAGACAACGCAACTGCCGTCGACATGGCAATAACATCTCGACTCATCAGGCTTAAGTCCATACCTGGTTGACCTTGAGTTACACCGTCACACATGGCTGGCACACCACCAGCAAATTGCGCTACACCACCAGTTTCTTTTACTGCCGCTTTAATAATTTCAGGATACGTTTGGTATGGTTGATGCGCTGAAAGCATATCATTATATGAAGAAACAATGGCAACATCAGAGTGATTAACACCACGTAATGTATTTTTGTCATCTGAACCACACGCAGCAAAACCATGAGCTAAGTTGCCACAAGATAAGCTAGCGCGATGCACAGTCGTTGACTTCTCGCCCGCTATTTTATCAAGGTAAGCAGCACGGCTTGCTTTGCTGCGATCGATAATGCGTTGTGTGATGCGTAAGATATTTTTGTTCATAGAAATTTTAGTCATAATTATAGTGCCCAATAAATTTGTGTATTAACGTCTGGCGCTTGTAAAAATGCTCTGATCGGCATTTCTCGGCTTTCTTGCCCGGCAATAGCAGCTGCTAACACTTGCTTTTTACTCGCACCGCTTATGTGTAAAAAAGTATTCTTGCTTTGTGCTAAAGCTGCAAAGCTAAAACTGATTCGCTGATATGGCGCTGTTTTTGGTGTTACTTTTATCAGTGCATCACTATCATCAGCAAGACACTGCGTTATTTCATCACTGCATGGGAATAACGAAGCGGTGTGGCCATCTTCACCCATACCTAAAATAAGCACATCTAAAGGTAGTAACTGCTGATTCGCTGCGAGGTTTAAATCAGCTAAAGTATCTTTACTAAAATCTTCACCTTGCTTTAGATGAAAAAAATTAGCATTTGCCGCTTCATTTTGTAATAAGTTTTCATGTACTAACTTGGTATTGCTGTCGCTTGATTTGATATCAACCCAACGTTCATCTGCCAAAGTAATCGTAATTGACTTCCACGCTAGTTTCTTCTTCGATAATGCTTGAAAAAAACCTTTAGGTGTTGAGCCCCCCGAAACCGCAATGCTCGCTTTCCCTTTGCTTTCAACAGCAGCAGTTAATAGTGCAGCAACGTTATCAGCCAGAGATTCATCTAGTAATTCACGTGCTTCGAATTCATTAATTTTATACATTACTCTACCCACTGGCGGTCATCGCGCGCAATTAAAGAAATTGATGAAACAGGTCCCCACGAACCCGCTGCATAAGGTTTAGGTACACTATTAGTTGATTGCCATGCTTCAATAATACTGTCAGCCCACTTCCATGCTGCTTCTACTTCATCACGACGAACGAATAATGATTGGTCGCCTTTAATCACTTCAAGTAATAAGCGTTCATAAGCACCTACAACACGCTGGTTGTCATAGGTTTTTGAAAAACTTAAATCTAATTTGTTTTCATGGATCTGCATTTGTGACGCAATGCCAGGAATCTTGTTCATCATTTCAAGCTCAACACCTTCGTCTGGTTGCAAACGAATAGTTAATTTATTTGATGGTAATTCGGCATAGCTTTCATTAAATATATTGTGCGCTTGCTGTTTAAAATGTACGACTATTTCACTATGTTTTTGCGGCATACGTTTACCTGTACGCAAGTAAAATGGTACGCCAGCCCAACGCCAGTTGTCTATTTCTGCTTTAATGGCGACAAAGGTTTCCGTTGTGCTATTAGCTTTAGCACCCTCTTCATTCAAATAGCCTGGCACGGCAACACCATTTAAGTAACCATCGGCATATTGGCCACGTACCGTTTTTTCTTTAACATTCTGAAGCGTTATAGGCTTAAGTGCTTTTATAACCTTTAATTTTTCATCTCGAATACTATCGGCACTTAAATCTGCAGGTGGTTCCATAGCGAGTAGTGAAAGCACTTGTAACAAATGGTTTTGTACCATATCGCGCATTTGACCTGCTTCATCGTAAAAGCCCCAACGTCCTTCAATTCCAACACACTCTGCAACCGTTATTTGCACATGATCGATACAGTTACGATCCCAATTATTGGTGAATAAACTATTAGCAAAACGTAAAACCAACAGGTTTAGAACCGTTTCTTTACCTAAGTAATGATCAATTCGATAAATTTGTTTTTCTTTAAAGTAGCGAGATACTTGATCGTTAATTACTTTTGATGATTCTAAGCAATGTCCGATAGGCTTTTCCATTACCACTCTGTCAGCAGCCTCAATTAACTTGGCTGATTTTAAGCCTTCACTAATATCACCAAAAATAGCAGGAGGCGTTGAGTAATAATAGACGCGCGCGCCCTCTACTGACGATAAGGTTTTAGCAAGTTCGCTATAGGCTTTAATATCTTTAAAATCGAGTTGTTGATAAACCAGTCTCGATAAAAATTTCGTTACCGTTGCAGCATCTAAATCTTCAGAGATGAACTCGTTTAAGCTTTCATCTATTTGTTTAGCAAATTTATCAAGTGTAAGTTCGTTTCGGGCAACAGCAATAATACGAGTGTCATCACTTAACAATCCCGCAAGTTCTAATTGATATAACGAAGGTAAAAGTTTGCGACGAGATAAGTCTCCCAACGCACCAAAAATAACAATTTCACTTGCTAAAGGGTGATCTATGTTTTTCATAGCTTGTATTCTCAATTATTGATTTACTGTAACTAAACTACATTTAAAGCTAATTTATCTGCTATAGCGTCAGCAGTAAAGCACTTTCTGTAATATTATTACATTATTTACATTTCATTTAAAAATAGCGACTTCAAGGCTACTTTTCAACAAAAAAAGATTAAAGGTTTGCAAAATTCACTACTTTTGTTTTATATTAGCCTAAAATATGAAATAAATTTTCATATTTTCTGTTGTAAAGGCAGAAAATAAATTACAGCTACCCTTGGTTTGGATCATAAAATAGCAAACATATACTAACCAAGTAACGCGCTAAGGCTAAAACGTAATGAATATATTAGAAAAAATCGCCAACGAGTTAGATACTTTCAGTAAATCTGAACGTAAAGTGGCAGAAGTTATATTATCATCACCGGGTACTGTTATACATGCCAGTATTGCCGCCTTGGCAAAACAAGCTAATATAAGTGAACCAACAGTTAACCGTTTTTGTCGTCGACTTGACACTAAAGGGTATCCTGACTTTAAACTCCATTTAGCGCAAAGTCTTGCCAATGGTACGCCTTATGTAAATCGCCATGTAGATGAAAATGATTCGGCTGAAGAATATACTTCAAAAATCTTCGAATCAACCATGGCTAATCTCGAATTAGCGCGTAAAAGTTTAGACACAGCAACCATCAATCGCTCAGTAGACCTTTTAACTCAAGCCAATAAAATTTCGTTTTTTGGCTTAGGGGCTTCTGCTGTTGTCGCACACGATGCGCAAAATAAGTTTTTTCGTTTTAACGTCCCTGTAGTTTATTTCGATGACATTTTAATGCAACGTATGAGTGCTATAAATAGTCGTCAAGGTGATGTTGTTGTTGTTATCTCTCATACAGGTAGAACAAAATCTTTGGTTGATGTGGCAAGTTTAGCCCGTGAAAACGACGCGACTGTAATAGGTATTACAACCACCGGCACTCCACTGGCGAAAGAATGTAACTTTGTTTTATCCGTAGATGTTGCAGAAGATACAGATTTATATATGCCGATGGCATCGCGCATTGCGCAACTGACCTTAATTGATTGTTTAGCAACAGGGTTTACGTTACGTCGTGGCACAAAATTTAGAGACAACTTAAAGAAAGTTAAAGATAGTTTACGTAGCTCACGCTTTGAACGTAAAGACTAATTAGTTGCGACGGGTGAATAACCAATCGCTGTAAAACACATAAAAAATAGATAAATTTAAGGATTACAATGCCTAGAAGAACCAAAATTGTCGCGACGTTAGGTCCGGCAACTGACGATAGATCAGTATTAAAACAAGTATTAGCTGCAGGTGTAAACGTTGTTAGATTGAATTTCTCTCACGGTATTCCACAAGATCATATTGACCGCGCAAACACTGTACGTGAGTTATCAAAAGAACTTGGTATTTACGTCGGTATATTAGGTGACTTACAAGGACCTAAAATTCGTGTATCAACGTTTAAAAATGGTCCTATTAAATTAGCCATTGGTGATAAGTTTGAATTAGACGCTTCATTAGAAAAAGGTGAAGGTTGTCAGGAAAAAGTGGGCATTGATTACAAAAAACTTCCACAAGATGTTATCCCTGGTGATATTTTGTTACTAGACGATGGTCGTGTGCAATTACGTGTACTTGAAACTAAGGGACAATCAGTTTTTACTGAAGTCACGGTTGGTGGTCCATTATCAAACAACAAAGGCATTAACCGTCAAGGTGGTGGTCTTACTGCCCCTGCACTTACTGCTAAAGATAAAGAAGATATTAAACTAGCAGCAAAAATTAATGTTGATTTCTTAGCCGTTTCATTCCCACGTGACGCTGCTGATATGCGTGAAGCGCGTTTATTAGCACAAGAAGCTGGCTGTGATGCTCGCTTAGTGTCTAAAATTGAACGTGCTGAAGCAGTAAACGACAACGATGTATTAGATGGTATTATTCTAGCGTCTGACGTTGTTATGGTTGCCCGTGGCGATTTAGGTGTTGAAATTGGTGATGCAGCATTAGTGGGTAAACAAAAACATATTATTGCCCGTAGTCGCCAGTTAAACCGCGTCGTTATTACCGCAACACAAATGATGGAAACCATGATTGAGCAGCCAATGCCAACGCGTGCTGAAGTTATGGATGTTGCAAATGCCGTACTAGATGGTACAGATGCCGTGATGCTTTCAGCTGAAACAGCTGCCGGTAAATATCCGATTGAAACAGTTAAAGCGATGGCTAGCGTTTGTGTTGGTGCTGAGAAAGAAAGTTCAGTGACGACTTCAAAACATCGCGTTGAAACAACGTTTACTGAAGTTTCAGAAACTATTGCTATGTCAGCTATGTATGCCGCTAATCATTTAAACGGTGTTAAAGCCATCATTGCCTTGACTGAATCTGGCCATACAACACAAATTATGTCGCGTATTTCTTCAGGATTACCGATTTACTCATTATCTCGCCATCCTAAAACGTTAACTAAAACGGCTATTTATCGTGGTGTTTATCCGGTTGCATTTGACTCTACAGATGCTGTGAATGCTGAGAAAATGGCACAAGACGTATTGTCTGCTGTTGTTAAAGGATCAGAATTAGTTGCTGGTGATAAAGTTATTTTAACGCACGGTGATTTAATGGAAACTGTTGGCGCAACCAACACATTAAAAGTATTAACGTTAACTAAAAAGCACTTTGCTTAAATTCGTTAAATACTCGCTCGTTTGTTAAAACTTCATAACAAACGAAAGTTAAATAAAAAAGGTAGCTATATAATAGCTACCTATTTTTTTGTTTTAATATTTCTAACATCTATATTAAAAATTACCACTGATCATAATTAAACCTTTAAACGGCATTGCTTAATTACCTTATCCTTACCTTATATTTAGCTTATATTTATCAATAGTTAAAGTAGAAATTACTGTATTAAATGAGTCAACGTTGTATTAATCATTATTAATTAAGTACGCTAAATCACCGATCACTTTATCAATTTTTTTATTAATTCGCTTACGTTGTTTATCACTGGCAGTACTTACCATATAAACAAAAATTTTCGCAAACACTTGATTATTATTAGCTGATATCGCATTTAATTTTTCGTCTCTTAAGCTACGACCATTTACAAATAAACGATAAAACTCGAACTTAAATTGATGATCAGGTAGTTCGCCATTTAAAAGTTCTCCAAATTGATGTGTCCAACGTTGACGGTAAACCATGCGAGGTAAAAATGAGCGTTGAAAGTTTTTACTCATCAATGTAACTTGCACTTTTTGCTCAGCGCTTAACTTACCAAACCAGTATTTAAGTTGATCTTTTTGCTCATTGCTTCGTTCTTCTTGCCACTCTTGCTCAGAAAGATCTTCAATGTCGTCGATATTTTCTTGATTAGCCGCTTGTAATGCTTGTAATAACTGCTGTTTTTGTTCGGTAGATAAATTAAATGCTAGCACTTGTAATCTAGGCTCTGCAGCTATTAAGAAGTTTTGCCAATGTTGAATAAATTTCGCTAAGTTATCGGTGACTTGTTGCTCGTTTATTTCATCATTAATCGCAACTTTAAGGCTTTCAAGCTGTTGCGCATAAACAGGTAACTGCGTTGTTCTATGCCATAAATGTAATTGCTCAAAGTCCTGATCAAAATTTTGCTGTTGCTGCTCATTTAGCGTGACATAATCATCAAGATACCAATGAGTCCACCAATCTAAATGGTTGTAGACAAACCGGAAGCTACAGCCAGATACAAAAACGGCTAAGAGTAGACAAAGTAGCGTTGATTTTATTTTCATCATTCAATATAACCTGCTATGAAAGCTATGGGCTCGAATTAAAATTAGTCATTAATTTTGCCTGTTGTTGATCAAAAAATTGTTTAAGAAAATCAATTAACAATCGTAATTTTTTTGACGTTGCAGCCCCTGGCGGAAAAACACCATAAACATCTATGGCTTTAAGCTGGTAATCGTCTAAAACAGTTTGTAATCGCCCTGCTTTAATTTTTGGCCAGGCATCATAGGTTGGCACTCGGCCTAAACCATGACCCCCTTCAACAAAAGCGGTTCTTGCCGTGGCATTATTAGTTTTTATTGTACCTTTAATATCAACTGTATATGTTCGCCCGGACTTTTCAAGCGCTAATTTATTACTGGTAAGTTTGTAGACAACCCAATTATGTTGACTTAATTCACTGGGTTTATTCGGCCGCCCATGCTGTTTAAAGTATTCTGGAGATCCGCAAATACACGTAGATAGCACAGCAAGCTTTCTTGCTTGTAAACCTGAGTCAGATAATGGTGCGCCTCTAATCGCTAAATCAATACCTTCTTTCACAATATTAACCACTTCATCGGTTAACATAATATCAAGCTCTATCTTAGGGTAAATATTTCGAAATTTGTCTAAAGCAGGGACAATAGTATGCAAGCCAACGCTTACCGGACAGGTGATCTTTAGCAGTCCTTCGGGTTCATTTTTAACGTTTTCAATTTGTTGATTCGCTGCACTTGCTTGTTGTGCAATAATCCGACACCGCTGATAATAATCACTACCCGCCTGTGTAAGGGCAATAGAGCGTGTTGAACGGTTTAATAGTGTTACGCCAAGTTGTTGTTCTAGTTTTTTTATATGGTAACTGACTACGGCTCTAGAAAGCCCTATATGCTTTGCTGCTGCACTAAAGTTTCCTTGTTCAACCACATGTGAAAACACCACCATACTCTTCAACTGCTCGAAAGAAATGTCCACTTAACCCCCTGTAATAACCATTTTTGCCAAATAAATAATATTCATCCAATAATTGTATCAATAATTAAAACAAAGATATCAAATTACTCTGCATTGTATTAAAAAAAATTGAGCATATACTTTATGCATAGATTGAAGTACGTAATTCTGTTACTTCATTATATTTACTTTCAAAAAAGTATTTTCATCAACTTTTACTTTTAAAAACAAGTCGCTGATTTAACAGCAAAGGATAATTAAAATGACTGCAACAAATACAAATAAAGTATTAATGGTATTAACTTCGCATGATAAATTAGGTGACACTGGCGAGAAAACTGGTTTCTGGTTAGAAGAATTTGCTGCCCCTTATTATCAATTAATTGACGCGGGCTACTCTGTAACATTAGCCTCACCTTTAGGCGGACAACCACCACTAGATCCAAAAAGCGCAGAAGCTGACTTTCAAACAGATGCTACTCGTCGTTTTGAGCAAGACAAAGAAAATCAAAAAGTATTGGCAACAACGACCAAGTTAAATCTTGTCGATGCGAATGATTATGCCGCTGTATTTTACCCTGGTGGTCACGGTCCAATGTGGGATTTAACTCATGATCAAGACTCTATTGCCTTGATCTCAGCTTTTATCGAACAAAATAAGCCTGTAGCTGTAGTTTGTCATTCAACGTCTGTATTGCTTAATGTTAAAGACAAAAATGGCAACCCAATTGTTAAAGGTAAGAAAGTGGCTGGTTTTACTAACAGTGAAGAAGCAGCAGTTCAGTTAACCGACATCGTGCCATTTTTACTTGAAGATGAACTTATTAAGCAAGGCGCAAACTATCAAAAAGGTGACGACTGGGCATCATTCGTTGTTGAAGACAGCGGTATTATCAGTGGCCAAAACCCGGCTAGTTCAAGCGAAGCGGCTGCACGTTTAATTAAAAAATTAAGCTAATAAGTAAAGTCATTACAACAAACTCCACATAGCCAAAATATCTCGATAGAATTTTGGCTATGTTATCTCTAACACTTATGAAATTTAGTTAGGACAATATAATGACATCGAAAATAGTTAATAATGCCGATAGCACTCCGTCATTAAAACAAAATTGGCAGCAAAACCGACAATTTACTTTAGCTTCTCGTCCTGTAGGCGCACCAACAGCCGAGAACTTTAACCTTATTAATGCTGAAATACCGACACCAAGCCAAGGTGAAGTATTGTTAAGAACGGTATATTTATCCCTTGACCCGTACATGCGTGGCCGTATGAGCGATGCTAAGTCTTACGCAGAACCGGTTGCTATTGACGAAGTTATGGTCGGTGGCGCGGTTTGTCGTGTTGAACAATCCCTTAATGACAATTTCCAAGTTGGTGATTTAGTTGTGGCTTATACCGGTTGGCAAGATTACGCGCTATCTAATGGTGATGACCTGTTAACGTTACCTAAAGCGTTAACGACACCATCATATGCACTTGGCGTGCTAGGTATGCCGGGATTAACTGCTTATATGGGCTTACTCGACATTGGCCAACCAAAAACAGGTGAAACCGTAGTTGTGGCAGCAGCAAGTGGTGCTGTAGGCAGTTTAGTCGGCCAAATTGCGAAGTTACAAGGTTGTCGTGTTATTGGTATCGCCGGTAATGAAGAAAAGTGTAACTACGTCACTAACACGCTTGGTTTTGACGCTTGTTTAAACCATAAAGATGGCAATTTAGCAACGCTACTCGCTGAGCAATGTCCAGACGGTATTGATGTATATTTTGAAAATGTCGGTGGCTCTGTCTTTGACGCTGTAATGCCACTATTAAATGCTAGTGCGCGGATACCTGTTTGTGGTTTGATTTCACAATACAATGCTACTGAGCTACCTTCAGGGCCTGACAGAATGTCACAACTGATGGGGCTAATATTAGTTAAGCGCATTAAAATGCAAGGCTTTATCGTATTTGATGATTACGGTCATCGTTACAACGAATTTAGTCAAGCGATGGGTCAATGGCTTGCTGAAGATAAAATTAAATATCGTGAAGATAAAGTTATCGGTTTAGAACAAGCAGCAAGTGCTTTTATCGGCCTTTTAAAAGGTGAGAATTTCGGTAAACGTGTTATAGAAGTAGGTCCGATCGAATTAGCTAAATAAGCTGTATGTCGCCAGATTAATAAAAATTTAAAAAGAGTATACACAAGTGTTGTTTACTCTTTTTTTATATCTATAATTTAATCGATACGTGTTTATCAATGCCTAGCGATACTTACTTAGGCGCGACAACCATGCTTGATCTGTTAACATTTCTTTTGATATTTTCATTAGCCTATTTTGTAACTCGCCTGATAACGAGTTCATCATCATTCTGTAGGTAAAGTCTTGGTGATTACTATTTGAAAAATGAATTTGGTTTTTTAGTTTCATTTCTGTGATCAAATAACGTGCCGTTGATTGCGTTAATAGTGTTACATCTACTCGTTTTGCCATGAGTTTTTTAATATTCTCCATGGCATGACTGACATTCACGCGTTTAATATCACCACTGTCGATCAACTCATCTAATCCTAAATATCGATACCCTACTAATCCACCCAAAGTATGACCTTTTAACGATTCAGGTCCTTTATATTCAAACGGAGTATCAATGCTAGACAGAAGACAATTAGCTTCTTGAGTATAGCCATGTGTCCATTGATACTTAGTTTCGTTTGCATCTTCGTGCCAGGCGGGAAGTGTCCAAGGTATAATACCTTTTTCAGTGCTATCTATTAGCATATTTACCCGAGATCTGGGTAAACGATAAATAACAAATTTATATTCGCCATTTAACTTACTGTTTAAGTATTGTGCTAATTCATAATTTAAGCCTTGGCCTTTGCCAGTAACAAAGGGTGGAGATACTTGATAGCTATAAATTTTAATGGTGTTAGGGCTAACCGAAGAGTTGGCTAAATTAAGCTTTGCTCTAATGTAATCCATCATCAGGGTTTGTTCTTGCTCGGTTGCCGCACTCTCTTCAGCGAATACCGCTGTTTCATCAATCATACAGGTTAAATTTTGTAGTCCAGTGTAAATATGTTCAACCGATTCACTTTGCGCTTTTACCGCTGTGGCTGTTTGCATGCTCATACTTGAAATAGTCGCTACAGCCTCAGTAATTTGATCTAATGACTTACGCCCTTTTAAAGCCATTACGACGCTTTCATCGGCTTTAGTTTTCCCCTTCGTAATTAAGGTCACGGCATGTTGGCTATCAACTTGTAGCTCTGAAATCATACTTTGAATATCGATCGTGGCATTTGCCGTGCGCCGTGAAAGGTTTCGAACTTCATCCGCGACTACTGCAAATCCGCGTCCGGCTTCTCCAGCGCGAGCGGCTTCAATGGCCGCATTTAGGGCCAGTAAATTCGTTTGACTAGATATATCATTAATAACGCTGACGATTGAACCAATTTTCTCACTGTGTATCGCTAACTCTTCAATGCCAGAAACGGCTATTTCAACATCTTTCGCAAGTTCATTTATCGAGTTTATAACGCCTTCAATGACCGATTGCCCTAGGTGTGCATCCTCGCCTGCTTGCGTTGCTGCGTCAGCCACCGCATTACTATTATTGGCGATATCCCTGACAGCAGAAGCAATTTTTTCCGTTGTTAAAGAAATAGCATTAGACTCATTATATTGTTTAATTATTCCCTCATTGGTTTTTTCGGCAAGGTTATTAGCCTTAGTAGAGTTTTCAGATAAATGATTAGATGATTCGTTTATCTCGTCAATAATATCAACAAATCGCTTTAGTATTCTTGCAAGATTTTCAAAAAGTACCGTATCTTTGCTATCAGAAGAGTTTGTTTTAGATACCAATTGACGAACATCAGATTCAAAATGCTCATCTTGCCAAGCTAAGCTAGCTAGTTGGGTATTAAATTTACTTTGGTCGGAAAAAAGCCAGTAATTCAAGATAAATAAAGTGACACAAAAAACTAAAACTAAACCAACTACCCCACCGAAAAAGTAATCAATAACCAGCCCTGTTATCGGTTTTTCACTGTAAACAGCCGCAAGTGTAATTTGAATCAACAAAAACAATATTGTTATGCTTGCACTTAACTTATATTTCATTGGCACATTACTCTTTTTAACAAAGGATTTTACTTAGTATCTTTAAATGGCGCCTTCAAACAAAAATCTACATTCACAATATTACTGTGCCGTTTTATGTTTAGTAACCATTCAATAGGGACTCGATTCTTTATTAGTTATTTATTGCTCATTTACAGGTTATTTATTAGTTATGGTGTAAGAAAATTATTATTTGAACCTATGAATACTTACTGTAAATGTCATAAATGTAAACTGTGTTTTGTATATCTATATATAAAGCAAAGTGAATTACAGTTAGATAAGTAGATATATTAACCTTAATTACATAATACATAAGCATAGAACATTTAGCATAAATAATATCTAGGGTAATGAAAATAAAAGAAAAGTCAGCTTATCTAGTCTTTATTGAAATCCCCGATCCATGCGCAGAAACTGTCTGATACTTTTTTCACAATATGAAATTCATGTTCGTAAAACCATACGGGTACATCAGTGTGCTCGATTTCACAATCGCTAAGTTTAAAACAAAACATGTTGCCCTTACAATCTGACGCAAACACGATATGACCTTTTGGCATACCACTCATTTCATATAATTTAGAAAGTGAATATACATCTTCAAGGCTTAAAAAGTCTTGCACTTGAGAAAGCTCGACTGATAAATCACATGTTTTAGTCATAACATTAGGCGTGTGAAGTAAACCGTAATTTGACAATAGATATTTGTACGAGTCAGGTAATATGACAGAAAGGCGGTCTTCAAGCTCAGCAATATCAAGGTTAGCTATAGGAGTCATAGCTTGCTCATTGCAGTTGTTTTCCATATAACGATCAATACTTTGCACTTAGAGGTACTCCAAATATAATAACTTTTTGAGCGGGTTCATTAACTTATTTATGTTAACATTAGTCGTCTTTTGAAAAGTGATTAAATAAATCAACCAAGATGGAAAACACTTCCCCTGCTTGATCAAAATCTTTATCAGCCTCACTATACTCTTCTCTCGCTGCTTGAGGCTGACCGATAGATTGGTAATAATTTCCGGATTTAATGTGCTTTTGAGCACTTTTATCTAAATCCGAACTTGATGCACAGCCCGCGGCTAAAGTTAACAACATTAATCCAACCATTAACCTAACCATTAACTTAACCCTTAACCTAACCATTAATATCTGCATTTTATTCCATCCTTGTTTGTTTACTGATAATTCAATTTACTCAGTCAAATTATTATTTTTTTAAGCGCTACTTCCCTGATAAGGCTCGATACTTCAAACCTTTTTTAACGGAGTATTATACCAATGAGCAATACTTGTTAACGATAACCATATAGAGACAGTTATCTACTAGAATTTAATAATTTCATGCATTTACGAGCAAGCGATGCTACTTTTTCTGATAGTGTAGATACGTTAATAGCAATTTGAGAAGGTTCAGTTTCTGCCATTAATTCAAGTTTCAGGGATATTGCCAATTTAAGTCGGGCTAAAAAGCCTGTTACTTCGGTTTTTCAGTTTTTATTTTATATTTTATATTTTATATTTTCATGGGAAAGTAAAACTCAGCTGCACTATTTTTAGATAAAACAGGGGTGCACACGACATAAAATCAACATATTACATACAAACTAATGCAACGAGTAAGAAGTTTCTGTTTAAATAGGGACAGAATATCTATTCATGAAAGATTAATTTTAAGATCTAACCGTTATGCCGTCACCGCTTTCTTAACTTTCTCTTTATAGCTACGGCTGACTTTTAATTCTTTGCCGTTTGACATCACTAAATAATACTCACCATTAAGTTGGCTGCAAAACTTATCAATGTAACTTTTGTTTACTATAGTAGAACGATGGCTGCGTAAAAAGCGTCTAGGATCTAATACTTCTTCAAGCTGTTTCATGGTTTTACGTAAAATATGGGTATTTTCATGGGTATGTACGCACATGTAATCGCCGGCAGCGTCGATCCATAGAATATCTTTAACGGGTACCCGGCTAACCTCTCCGGCGTCTTTTATTGCTAATACGTCGGAATAGCTCGACATACTAACGGGTTCGTTGTTTTCTAATTCTTGTAGGATTTTTTCACAATCGTTACCGGTTACATCACTCACTAAACGCACTAATTTTGATTTGTGGAGTGCATTTACTTCACTACTAAGGCTTTGGCGAATTTTATCTAAAGTTTGCGCTAGGCGTTGTTCGTCAGCGGGTTTAAGTAAGTAATCTTGTGCGTGTACTTCAAAGGCTTGCATGGCGTATTGATCATAAGCGGTCACAAAAACCACCATAGGCAATAATAAGTCCTGTTCAATAATAGCTTCCACGACTTCAAAACCGTTTAAACCTGGCATTTGAATATCGAGAAATATGAGATCAGGTTGATAAGCCCTAACCGCTTCCAATGCTTCTCTGCCATTGCTGCATTGGGCAATAATGTTAATGTCTTGGTGTGCTTGTAAACGAACCGCGAGGCCTTTTCTGGCAAGGGGTTCATCATCAACAATTATAGTGGTGAGCTGCTTGCTCATACTCGATGGCCAACTTCATAGGGAATGCGTATACTGATTTTAACACCAGTTGGTGTATTGTTGGCAACAACTAAAGAAAAATCATTCTGATATAAAGCCTGCAATCGTTCACGGGTATTGACTAAACCAACACCATTCTCTCGAAATAAGTTACCATTTTTAATTTCGGCACCAGGTCCATCATCAGCTAACTCTATCAATAAATCGTTACCAAATCTGTGTACTTTCACATGAATTCCGCCGCCTTGTTCTTGCACTGCAACGGCATGCTTAATCGCATTTTCAGCTAATGGTTGTAATATCATGCTAGGCACCAAAGCAAATTTACAGTCATTAGCAACATCAAAGGTTACTTGTAATCGCTCTTCAAAGCGCACTTTTTCAATATCTAAATAAAGCCTGAGTGCTTGTAATTCGCTATCGAGCGTTACTCGCTTCATGGGATCTTTTTCAAGTGAGTAACGTAAAAACTCACTTAATTTAGTCACCATGCCATTAGCGGCTTTGTTTTCTTCCACCAAAATTAAGGTTGATATTGCATTAAGGGTATTAAACAAAAAGTGAGGATTCAGTTGATAACGTAACATTTTAAGTTGCGCTTGATGAGCGACAGTATTAGCGCGTAATACATTTTGTTTTTCTTTTTGCAGCATTTGGTAGTATTTAGTACCAAAGTATAAGCCGCTCCAACTTAAAATAATAAAGAAAGATAACAGGCTATTTTTGGTGTAATAAAGCCAGAAGTCAGGTCGATAACCGTGCTTATATATTTCCCAATAATTGATGTTTTTGACTACCTGCCATAATACACCGGTGCAATAGGAAGCTAATATCACCACGATGGCAATTTTTAAGGGTGTAAAATTCCAGATACGACGATATATATACCTAAGTGGTGCGGTAAATAACCAACCGGCATAGGCATTTAATAAGATAATAACAAGAAAAATATCACGTAAATCGTGCAGTAATGAGCCTAAGTAATGTACTAAGGCAAAACCACACCAACCAGCGGTATGAACCAACCAAAATAAGCGATTTCTATTTTCTATAAACTCTTTCCAATTCACACAATACACCAACAAGTGAGGTTAATGTAATTATGCGCTAAGCAAGTTATTCTCGCACTACCACTAATCTTAAGATCAGTACGCCTTATCTCATTTCGTTTAAAAAAATATTTGCCTGTGGATACCTAATCGCCAGTATGTTGAGTTGCTTTTCGGCTAATTTTTTGTATTTTAATTGCTTTCTACTCTGATATTCAGCTAAATACCACAAGGCATTGATTAAAAATGATAAATCTAGGTAACACGTTACCAGTTCAACTGATATCTCAAGTGTGTCTTGTACTTTACTTGCTAAATTGTCGACAATATCTAATGGATTTTTCTGTAAATTTAAGGATATTAATGCTTGCTGATATAGCAATTTGATCCGTTCAACTTTATTAGCATTGATATGATTAACAGCCATTAGCATTGCTAAGTCATACTCTATTGGGGCGATACATGCGCATTCAAAATCAATTAGTTGGTATATTGGTTTAGCAGTTTTATCGTCATTTACTCGCTGTATAACATTACTAAAATTAGTGTCTCCATGACACAGAACTTGCTGACGGTTAGGCACTATTTTGATGGTATCAGCCAAGCTTTTCTCCAACATAGCTAATAAAACGTGTAAGGCATTATCTTGAGCAACACTCAATTCGGTCTTTTGTAATAATTGCTTGATCGTAGCTGATGTATCGAGGTTTGGTATACAAGGTTTTATAGGTAAATTCAGATCGGACAATAATATTTTCTGAGCTAAAGCTTGATGAGTACCGTGACTATGATGACTTATATTAACAGCAAAAATGCTATGACAGCGTGCCAATAGCGCAAGTACAATGGCTATTTTTTCATCTTCACTCTGATCGCTTTTTTCAAGCCCCTGACCGGTTATAAACTCTGTAATTAGCCAGTTGTGGTCAACATAGACCAATTTTGGAGCAATTCCATTGCTAGCGGCAAGCTGGCTTGCTAATGGCTCAATACTGTTAGCGGATAAATGCTTGGCGAAAAAAGATTTATTTTCATAGCTAACATGAAAACAGGCATTGCTTAACCCTGCATCAATATAACGAATGCCATCTATTTTAAGTTGGTTAAAACAAGGTAAATGGCATAATTCGCGTACTAACGACTGTTGCTGCTGGTCTAATATTGCTTGATCAAATTTCAAAACGTTTCCCAAAAAGTCACACGACTTATTCAACACTTGCCAATAAGCCATTTTAGAAACTAGTTAACATGCTATTGAGCAAAAATTACCGTTAACCCGCAACCGAATTATTGATACACACGTCTTGGTGCTGTTGACGAAATTGCAGCTTATATTGCTTACGCCATTGCCAATAGCCATAAGCCGCTATAATGACAAAACCTCCAAATAGTACTGCCGTTGGCAGCAAGCCCTTTTCTACATAAAGAAATATAGACACCATATCGATCACAATAAAGTATAACCAATTTTCCAGTACTTTTTGCGTCACTAAATAGGTAGCAAACACCGCAAATACGGTTGTGCCGCTATCAAGATACGGAAAATGTGCTGGTGTATAAGTCGCCATTATCCAACCTAAAACTAAAGACACAGCCGTTAAAGCCAAAATAATGCGGCTATGGCGCTGTAACGTCCATTGACTGTACAAAAGCTCTTTAGAATGACTATCAAAGTTCAGCCTACTATTTTTGTGCCAGCAAGCCCAACCATAAACCGCCATGAGTAAATAATACAACTGCAGTAGGCTGTCCATCCATAGATACACACTATAAAAAATAACGGTGTATAACACGGTACTTAAAATAGCAACTGGCCAGCACCAAATACTACCTTTTGCCGCTAAAATTACATAAAGTAATGATGCGGCAACAGCGACTAGCTCTAATACTGGCAATGTTGTGAAATAAGTAATAATTTCGCTTGTTGCACTGATTGAATTCGACATTATGATTCAGCTTCTACAACGGATCGATCTCCGCCTATAAATTTGCAAATAAATACCGCAGCATTTAGCGTTTGATGCACATGTTTTATTTCTGCCATGACATGTTGTGTAGCTAAATCATAATCACCAAATACTTGTGTACTCATGCCATTAGTTACTACCGTTAAACCTGAGACTAAACGTAAACGTTTAATAAACGCCCATATTTCAGTTTTAAATTTGTCTTCTGCTAGCGGGTATAAACTAATTTCAATTGATATTTTCATAGATAATTCTCTTTATAATAAATAAACAACACATCAGTATATAGACCAATTTGATTAGTTAAGTGTTCTACTTTTCCATCAGGAAAAATGGATACTTAATCAACTTGGTATTACTTAATGTGCTCCACTATATTTATATTTATACTTATTCCGCTACCGTTATTTTTAAGTAAAAAACTAAAATAATAACGGTAGCTTGTTAAAACTTCCGACTAAAAATCATAGTCAAAAGTAGCACCAAACACAGCGGGTTCGGCTAATTGATAATAGGCTTTGGCTGTGTATTCGTCTCGTGGGTCATTGCCAAAATAAAAGCCACGAGTAGCGTAGGTTTCATCAAATAAATTACGCGCCCATAGCTTCACTTGCCAATCATCTTTGACATAACTAATAGACATATTCACGACTTCAATTGACTCTGACTTTTCTTGATGAGTATCAGAAAACAAGAATTCGTCTTTACCATCAACCGAAATATTTACTAACAAATGATCCGATAATTGATAATTTAAACCGAGATTAAACTGATAACTAGGTGCATGCGCTTGTTCGTCACCTGACTTATCGCTGCCATCAGCGGCAATAAAACCTTTATATTCAGTATCTAGCAGCCCTAACGCACCGTATATTTCAAGTTTAGGGGTAATTTGCCAACCTGCTTCTAATTCAAGACCTAGATTACTGCCAGTAGCGGCATTGCCTAAATATGAAACAAAATCTGTACTGCCGTCTTGACGCTCTTCTAAATAAGACGTACGTACCTGCATGTCGTCTCTATCCATATAAAATATGGCACTTCGAACATAAGCTTGATTATCCAATAGACTGACTTTATAGCCTAATTCATAATTCCATAGGTATTCAGGCGTAAACTCACGTAGGTTAGCGGGTAAACTACCATCAGTATTGGCGCCACCGGCTTTATAACCTCGATTAACCGAGCCATAAAATAAATTATTGTCGTCCATTTGGAATGACAACACCACTTTACCACCAACCATAGTATCGCTAGGATCAAAACTAAGTTGTTCTGCATCGGCGTAATCTGAATTTCTGCGCTCCACCCTTAACCCTGTCGTCAGGCTTAATTTATGGTTAAGTTGAGTGTCAAATTGAACGAATGCAGCAATATTATCGGTATCAAAACTTGATGTAAAATCGCTAGGCAAATAAGTGTATTGGCGCAATAAATCTTCTTTCTCTTGCTTGAAGTATAATCCTGTTATCCAAGCTGTCGTGTTATTAAAAATTTCTCCGCCAAGCTCTGATACGGCTCTTAACTCCAGTGTTGATGATGACTTATCACGAAAGTAGTGATCTTCTGAACTATATTCCCATCCTGGACGAATACCCACATAGGCCCAATCTTCATCATAGCCGTAGTCCAGTGCTGAATCAGCATAGCTAATAATACTTTCAACTGTAAAATCATTAAAACCGCGATAGGTAAATTTAGCCGCTAACGCTTTGGTGTCTTGGCGATCAAAACCTGGTTGATCTGATAAGGTATGGCGAGTATTAGCAAGTGAGAAGGCATCATAGCCATTATCAAAATCAGCCACAAACGCGGTTAAGTCAATAGTTAAGTCATTACTTGCCTTAATCGCTAACTTGCCACGCAAGGTTAATTCATCACGATTATTAGTGTCGTCACTATTTAGAGAATCATTTTCAATAAAACCATCACTACTGAACTGTTCAACCGCTATGCGATAATTTACCTTTTCGGTTGCGGGACCAGACAACACCAAACCGGCGCTATAGCTGTCGTAATTTCCCGCAGATAATTTGACTTTACCCTCAAAAGTGTCGGTAGGTGCACTGGAAGTAATATTTATCATTCCAGCCATGGCATTAGCACCAAAGCGTGTTCCTTGAGGACCACGATAAACTTCGACTTGTTCAACATCAAACGTTGACGCTATGCTACCTATGCTTGAAAAGTCTATGCCGTCAATCACTAAACCAACAGATGGATTAATTGGCTCTTTAAATTGGCTACGCTCACCAATACCACGAATTTGATAATATCTAGCACGTTGAGTACCACTAGAAAAATTTATATTGGGTGCACGTGCAATGATCTCTTCTAAGTTCTGTGCGTTACGCGCGCTAATTTCATCACTAGCGATAACAGATAAAGAACTTGCAGTTTTTTGTAGTGAACTCGTGCGAAAGTCGCCATTAACAGTGATAACTTCCGTAGCTTGCTCTACGGTTTTAGATGCGGTATTTGATGACGTGTCAGCGGCAAAAATTGTTGGTGTAACAATACTAGTAAAAATAGCCAAAGCTACAGGTGATTTTATAAATTTCATTATGATCTCATAAATTCGATTAAGAATATGTTATGGGATCCGGCATGGGGGAAGTTAGATAGCTGTTCGGTAACAATCTATAGCATTAAAGCAAAAGTGCTGAAAATATAATGCTACAGAGCGGTAATGCGATTAGCTTAACCATTCCTACGCCGGTACTATCCGGTTCAGGTTCTAAGGGTTCGCTTCGCATCTCAGCCTTTAAAATCGTATACGATTTTCAGGCACCCCTTGGCTCGTTATGCATACTAACAATATTTTTTAAAAAGTACAGGGGAAAAACCTTCATGCACGATAAATTATGCTGTTATTACTATAACTTAAGCTAAAGATAACGGTATTAACCAAATTATCTATTTGTTCAAACTTGATCACTTTTATATTTATACCATATACGGTTTTAGTGAGAGTCAATCGTACTGCTGATTATTTAAGGTCTAGCATTCTGCCTAACGGTTCACCACCCACTAAATGTAGATGAATATGGTAAACCTCTTGGCCGCCGTGTTGATTACAATTCATGATCAAGCGATATCCGTCCTCGGCTATACCTTCTTCTTTTGCCAGTTTTTTAGCAACACTGAACATACGGCCTATTGTTAGCTCGTCTTCTTGTTCAATATCATTCGCGGTTGCAATGAGTTTATTTGGGATAACCAAAATATGGCTTTTGGCTTGTGGAGATATATCACGAAATGCGGTTACAAGTTCATCTTGAAAAAGTAACGGGGTTGGAATTTCTTGGCGAATAATTTTAGAGAATATCGTTTCTTCTGGAGTGATTTTATCAGCCATCAGTTTACCTTATTGAGTTGCTGTTATTTATTTACTTAGTTTAACCATGAGTTAAACGAATAACAAAGACTTATCATTCGTTTAACTGTATCTGATTTAATTTTAACCTAAAGTTGGGTTTATTTAATTAAGCAAAACCAAGATTAGTTAAGTTAACTGAGCAACCAATTTTTGCTTACCTTTAGTTGTTAACCTTTTCATATCTTCAACCAATAAGTAATTTACCGGTACTAAAATTAAGGTAATAAAGGTCGCAAATATTATTCCAAAACCTAATGAAACCGCCATTGGTATCAAAAATTGGGCTTGGGTAGCTTTTTCAAACAATAACGGCATTAAACCAATAAAAGTAGTTAATGAAGTTAGTATTACGGGTCGAAAGCGTGATTGCGCTGCAATTAATACTGCGTCATACGCTTTAATACCTGCTTTAACTTTAGCGTTTATAAAGTCGACTAATACCAAACTATCGTTAACCACAACGCCAATCAGTGCCATTAAACCTAATAAGCTCATAATGGTTAAATCCATGCCCATGATCCAATGACCAATAATCGCACCGATGGCACCAAACGGAATAACTGACATAACAATAATGGGCTGTATGTAAGATTTAAAAGGTATCGCCAATAAACAGTAAATAATAAAGAATACAAAGACTAAGCCCCAAGCTAAACTACTAAAAGAGTCGGCTTGCTCACGCGCTTCACCTTCTAAACTATAAGAAACCCCAGGGTATTTGCTTATTAACTCGGTTAAAAACTGATTAAGATCAGCATTTAGCGTGGTCATATTGGTGGCATTTTTATCAACATCAGCGGTTACATTAACCGTACGGTATCGGTCTATACGAGTAATAGCAGACGCACTCTTACCGGGCTTTAATGTGGCAACATGTGATAAAGGTACTTTGCCACCACTTGGAGTATTTATCAGCATATCGTTTAGTTTTGATATTGATTGCCGCTCTGACAATGGAAAACGCAACATAACTCGTACATCATCACGACCACGTTGAATACGCTGAACTTGTGATCCAAAGTAAGCATCTCTAACTTGTCTGGTAACCCAAGTGTTATTCATACCCATGGCATATCCCTGCGCTGTTAATTGTATTTGCAGCTCTTCTTTACCATTGGATAAACTATCAGCTATTTCAAAAGCGGTAGGGTAAGTTCGAATACGGTTTTTAACTTCATCAGAAACCAGTTTCAATGTTTTCAAATCTGTTGCGGAGAGCTGAACATCAATGGGATCTCCCCCCTACCTATTTCTGCTCTGAACGTAACACTTTCGGCGCCCGGTAATGGGCCAATTAATTCTCGCCATTCTTTAACTAATTGTGCAGTACCAATGCCGGTGGTATTTTTATCAGCAGCTAATATTTCAAAACGCACACGACCTTTTTCTTCACTGGTGATAGCTAAGGTATTTAAAATCAAGCTTTGGCCTTGTTCATCACGATATTTATCTTGCAGTAATTTCGCAGAATTAGACATTTTTTCAACATATGAATCTACTACATCAAAACTCGTACCCACAGGCATAGTGACACTACCAAGCGCTGTTTCACTAGCAATACGTGGGAAGAATACAAAGCGAGTCCAGCCACTAGTAATAAAGGCTACAATTAGAATAAGAACACCAAAAAACAATGCCACTGTAGTTAAACGATTACGAATAGACAATGCCAACAATGGTTTATAGTATTTAAGGATCGCATTTTCAAAGCCATCAGCAAAGCCTTGTTGCCAAACACTAAATTTAGATTGTTTGGTACTTTCACTGCGCAAACGTAGCGACTTTAAATGTGAAGGTAGTACAAACTTAGACTCTATTAAACTAAACAATAAAACCGGGATAACAATAATCGGAATTTGTGCAAATAAAGCGCCTCGCTGCCCTTCAATAAAAGCTAACGGCAAAAAGGCTGCTACTGTGGTCAAAATACCAAAAGTTACTGGGGTTGCAACTTCTTGTGTTCCTTTAATGGCGGCCTCTAAACCGCTAGATGCCGTTTGGGTATGCCGATAAATATTTTCGCCGGTTACAATGGCATCATCAACAACTATACCCAACACCAAAATAAAACCAAATAAGCTCATGATATTAATAGAAATATCGAAGAATGGCATAACGATAAATGCGCCCATAAAACTTACCGGTATACCAATTGACACCCAAAAAGCTATCGAAGGACGTAAAAATAATGTCAGTAGAATTAAAACAAGAAAGCCACCTTGTAACGCATTGGTAATTAAAGTGTTAAGTCGACTTTTTACAATTTCAGAATCATCATCCCAATAACTAAGCACAAAGCCTTGAGGTAAGGTATCTTGTCGGTCATCGATATATTCTTTAACCGCATCAGCAACGTCAATTGCGCTTTGATTACCAATTCTATACACATCTATTAACGCACCTTGCTGACCGTTAAAACGGGCGCGCAGTGGCGTTTCTTCAAAACCGTCATTTACTGTTGCTATATCTTGTAATAAAAGAAACGTACCATCGGTATTGGTTTTTATTACAATTTTTTCAAACTCGTCACGACGGTATGCTTGACCAATATTACGCACTAGTACATCACCCCCATCGGTACGCACATTACCTGCTGAAATATCCACAGAGCTATTACTAATGGCTGTTGATATTTCACTTAGGGTTAATTGATACTGTTCTAATTTACTTTGATTAATATCGATACTAATTTCATAATTTCGAACAGCATCTAACGCAACTTGCGTTACCTGAGGTAATTTCAGTAAGTCATCACGCACTTGCTCGGCAAATTCACGTATCTCTTTTTCACCGTAATCAGAGGCAATAGTAACTGAAATTACATTACGAATACGTTGCGCGATTGCGGTAACGGGCTTTTCTGCGTCAACGGGAAAGGTATTTATCGCATCTACACGGCTTTTAATATCAGCCAGTAAATCTCGAACATCAATACTCGAGTCCGCTTCAATTCGAACCGAAGCGCCGCCTTCAACAGAGGTACTAATGATTTTTTCTATACCTTCAAGATCTTGAACCGCTTCTTCAATGCGTATGGCTACGCCTTGCTCTGCATCTTCTGGTGTAGAGCCCTGTAAAGTAACAGAAACATTCACTATTTCAGATTCAAAAGACGGAAAAACTTCTAATGGAATACTACTTTTTATTGAGAAAATACCGGTCAATAAAATGGTGATCATCAATAAATTAGCCGCAACATGATTTTTAGCAAACCAATCGATCATGACCTAGCTCCTTGATCATCAAACGCTTGCTTTTCATCCTGTTTAGATCCTGCATTTTTATCAGGTCTTTTATCAGGCCTTTTGCCAGCGTTAGCTTTTTCTCTGGTTTTTTTAGCTGTTTTTACCGGCTTACCATCGATGCTATTTATACTCACTATTGTGCCTGAAGTAACTTGACCTAAAGGGGTTAATACTAACAATTCATCAACTTCTAAACCCGATTTAATAACCGCTACGTCTTCACTTTGCCAAGCGATCGAAATGTTTTTACGTTTGAGTACATTATCATCAACAACATAAACATAGCTGCCTTGATAAATCGCTTTATTTGGAATACTCAGGGCATTTTCAATAGTTTTACCCTTAATTTTTGCGCTCACATACTGGCCAATTTTTAAAGGTAAGCCATTGCCTTCATTTTCTCCGTACGGATCGTCAATTTGTGCTACAACAAATAATTGTTGCGACTCTTCATCAAACGCCCCTTCAGTACGCACAACTTTACCTTGCCAACTTTGACGGGTGGCTAAATCTGAGAATATTGTCACGTCTGGTTGTTCTTGGACTGCAGCATTTTCAAAACGATTGCTTTCAGGCAATATCATATGCGCTAGGTCTTTATTTTTTAACGGCAAACGTATTTCAACATAATCAACGGCATAAATTTCAGCAAGTTGTGTACCTATACTCACCACTTGTCCTACATCAACAGATTTGCTTAATACTCGGCCTGTATAGGGTGCAATAATATTACTACGCTCAACCGCTAATTCAGCTTTAGATAAACTGGCTTCGGCTGAAAATACTGAAGCTTGCGCCGCCATTAATTGCGGCTTACGAAGCACTAAATCAGGTGCTTTTTTGTTATTACCTAAGCGCTGCCAATCTTGCTCTGCCTGCTCTACTCGGGCTTGCTCTTCGCTAAAACTCTGTTGTGCACTAAATAAATTTGCTTGAGCAATTTTAACTTCAGCGAGTAAATCTCTTTGATCCAATTGAAGTAAAATATCGCCTTCTTCGAAAAATCCGCCCGCTCTAAATTTAGGATTAATACTGATAATTTGTCCTGACACTTGAGGTAATAACACACTCTGAGTACGCGGTTTTATCGTGCCATAACTATCGATCCCAATAGCAAGATCGTTTCGTATTAATTTTGCAACTTCGACACTGATCTGTGGTGTTGCACTGGGCTGACCTCGCTTTGCTGAAGGCGGATTACTGGTAACGATATACGCAGCGAATAAGAGCGATAATAAAACAATGATTGGCAGTAGTTTTTTAAATTTTAACGACATTATTTTTCCATACGTATGAGGTTAGTTAACGGTGCGGGAAATGAGTTACCTTGGCTTTGGGATTTTTGCTGTACTGGGTTCGTGACACTAAAATAGTCGCCACCTAATGCTAGGTATGTTTCAACTCTATTTTGTAATAACTGATTAGTTAATTCGATAACGGTGGTTTGTGCATCAAAAGATCGACGCTGAGCCTCTAATACAGTGGTATAAGTCACTAAGCCCCGTAAGTATTGATCAAATGACAATTTTTCTGCCGCTAAAGCATTCTCTTGTGCTTTAAGGTAATAAGCATATTGCCGATTAAGTGATTCCCGTTCGCTAATATTATTCTCAACATCAGCAAACGCTTGATAAACTTGCTGTAAATATTGTTGCTCTTTTTGTTCAACCGTCAGTTTTGCTTGTTGTTCCAGTGATTCAAGTCTTCCTGCATTAAATAACGGTGTTGATATACTGCCAAGAAGCGACCAAGCTAACGCACCACCATCGAGTAAATGAGTTAATTCGCTGGCATTGTCACTAACACCGGCATTTAAATTAAAACTAGGAAAACGTTGTTTGTGCGCCACGGCTAAACCCGCATCTAAGGCTAATAGCTCTAACCAACCTGCTTGAATATCTGACCGGCGCGTTAATAATTGCGCAGGTAAGCCAAGATTAATTTCTTCATCTATGTAGGGTAGATTTCGCTCCGCTATTTTTTTAGCTAACGGATAATCCCCAATCAGCAACTCAAGCACCCTACTGCTTACCTTGATGCTTTGTTCTTGCTGAGCTACACGAGCAAGCTCTTGGTTTACTGTATTTTTAGTAAGGTAGACATCAAGCGCATCGTTTAACCCTAACTGATATGATGATTGAATCATCAATAAATTACGTTGTAAGTTATCTGAACGCTCTTGATATAAATCTAGCAATTGCTGTGCTTTTGTTAAATCAAACCAGGCTTTCGTAATATTGGCCACTAAAGTGAGCTTATTATACTGATAATTCGCTTGCGCAGCAGCATAATCTAAACGATTCTGATTTTGTTGGTCAGACAATTTCCCCCACAAGTCGACTTCATAACCTAAGTTGAGACTAATATCAGCATTCGTTTGATAACTTACCCCACTGTCCGTTACTTGCTTAATTCTGGCGTTATCTATTGATAATGATAATTCTGGAAAATCAGATGCAGCACTGACATTTAAACGCTCTTTAGCAAGTTCAACAGTTTTGCGGTCAGCGGCAAGTTGATAATTTTTTTGTAACGCGTGGGCGACCATTTGCTCTAAAGCTTTATCGTTAAAGCGCTTTAACCAACCATCAGCAACTAGGTTTTCGGCAGCAGGTTTTGCTTTGTTTACTTGCCAATTGTTTTCTTGCGAAGTGTTTGCTTGCCAATTTTCTGGCATATTCTGTTCAATAGCATTCAGCGTTTTATTATCAGACAAACCGCTGGGGGTGCTACAACCACTGATTATCATTGACATAGCAAGTACTAAAATATGCTTAGTATTTTTCAACGTTTTTTCCTTAATATTTTGCCAGAGATGCTTACATTAACTAGCTCGCTTAACCTGCAGCCTTGCTTTGAACGAAACTTCAAAAAATACTCACTCGTATAATTACAATTTTAATACCTTAATAATTCACTATAGTATGACTGGGTAATCCGGCAAACAATATTCTTTACACTGCTTTACATTAGGCCCAATTAACAGCGATGAGTGGATGTTTTTCAACGATAAATGGTGTTTTTATAAAGAGAAGTGATAGCTGAATTAATATCATACTGACCAAATGCATGGACAGGTTATTTTTAATAACTGAAACAAAAAGTGCTGATTAGCATTGTTTACTCTAAAGCAATGTAGATTCGATATAACGAAAAACGCCAGTCAGTGGTTAACTGACTGGCGTTGCAAAATAGGCTATTTTACATGGGTATTTTTTATATTGTTGGTTACTACAAAGCGCGACGCTGAGTTACAGCTTGGTCAAGTTCAGCCAATAACGTTTCAGTATCTTGCCAACCGATACAAGCATCCGTGATACTTTGGCCATAGGTGCCTTTTTCACCAAGAGCTAAGTCTTGACGACCTTCTACTAAATGGCTTTCTACCATGACACCAAAAATATTTTTATTACCGCTACTCATTTGATCGCAAACATCACGACACACTAACATTTGATTTTCAAACTTCTTACTACTGTTAGCATGACTAAAATCGATCATAATGTTGGTATTTAAACCCGATTTATCTAACTGCTCAGTTACGGCTTTAACACTTTCAGCGTCAAAGTTTGTTTTTCTACCACCACGTAAAATTATATGGCAATCTTCATTCCCCGTTGTTTCTACTATAGCCGAATGACCATATTTAGTCACAGAAAGGAAGTGATGTGAAGCACTGGCAGCACCAATCGCATCAATGGCGACTTTAATCGTACCATCGGTACCATTTTTGAAACCAACTGGGCATGATAACCCTGACGCTAATTCACGATGTACTTGGCTTTCTGTCGTTCTGGCACCAATGGCGCCCCAACACATAAAATCAGCCATGTATTGTGGGGTGATCATATCTAAAAACTCACCTGCGGTAGGTAAGCCTAGGTTATTTAAGTCGAGTAATAATTTACGACCGATACGCAAACCATCGTTAAGTTGGAAGCTGTTATCCATATATGGGTCGTTAATAAGTCCCTTCCAACCTACGGTTGTTCTTGGCTTTTCAAAATAGACACGCATAACAATTTCTAGCGTATCTTTATATTTTTCACGTAGCTTAACTAAGCGCTCACCATACTCTAATGCCGCTTTAGGGTCATGTATTGAACAAGGACCAATAACCACGAGTAGGCGATCATCTTGGTTATTAAAAATGTTGCTTATGGCTTGTCTGCCAGAAAAAACCGACTTTGTTGCTTGCTCAGATGAAGGATATCGCTCAAGTAATGCGATAGGAGGTAAAAGTTCTTTAATGTTATTAATACGAACGTCGTCGGTTTGCTCAAACATATTGCTTCTCTTTATACTGCGATTCTATTGAATGTTTACGTCTAGACACCTAGATGATTAGTCTCAAATTTAACTTATCAGTGTTCCTACACTAATAGCAACATAAAATACCAAAAAAACGGTATAATAAAAATATTCGACATAAGAGCATTATAAATACGTTTATTTTAAAAGACTCTAGTCGTATTTTTCATACAACAAATATATAGGTTACCAAGTACTATGAACCATTCTCACCTGCCATTAATTGATTTACACCGCCATTTAGACGGTAATATTCGCCCTAAAACCATTTGGGCATTAGCACAACAACATAACATTGTTCTACCTGAAACTGACTTCGAAGCCTTTATTCCTCATGTGCA
The DNA here is from genome assembly GCF_002077175.1 of Colwellia sp. PAMC 21821. Lineage (NCBI taxonomy): Bacteria > Pseudomonadati > Pseudomonadota > Gammaproteobacteria > Alteromonadales > Colwelliaceae > Colwellia > Colwellia sp. PAMC 21821. The sequence goes on along the minus strand of NZ_CP014943.1, from coordinate 3,949,375 downwards.
AGTACAAGGCAGTGAAAGCGATTTATTAGCTTTTCTTAGCAAGCTTGATTGGGGTGTTGCCGTGCTTAAAACACTCGATGATTGTAAGCGCATAGCCTATGAAAACGTTGAAGATGCCTTTAATGCGGGTATTCATTATGCCGAATTGCGTTTTTCCCCCTACTATATGGCAATGAACAACAACTTGGTCGTTGCTGATGTGGTTGCCGCCGTTATAGACGGTGTTAATGCCGCATGTAAAATTTACGACGTAAAAATAAACCTAATTGGTATTTTAAGTCGTACCTTTGGTGTAGAAAAATGCCAAGCGGAGTTAGACGCCCTGCTTGCACACAAACAACATTTAGTCGCAGTTGATTTAGCCGGTGATGAATACAATTTCCCTGGTGAAATGTTTGTTGAGCATTTTAGCCAAGTACATAAAGCTGGGCTACATGCCACTATTCATGCCGGTGAAGCCGCGGGGCCTGAAAGTATTTGGCAAGCCATAAACCAATTACATGCTAAACGTATTGGTCATGGTGTTGCATGTCATCGCGATGAAAAACTTATGGATTATATGCTTGAACATAATATCGCTATAGAATCTTGCCTTACCTCTAACTTTCAAACAGGTACAATCAAAGATTTAAGCCAACACCCTATCAAAGGCTTTCTAGCGCGAGGACTATTGGTTTGTTTAAATACGGATGATCCGGGTGTACAAGGTATTGAACTAAAAAATGAATATAAAATTGCACGTAATACACTAGGTTTTGATGATAAAGATATAAAGCAGCTACAAGAGAACGCGCTTAAGGCGAGCTTTTTATCAGACAACGAAAAGTCTGCATTAAAGCAAAAAGTGTTAAATAACGACTATGTTAAATAACGACTACGAGAAGAAAAGTAATGACTGGATCATTGAATGCTTTTTCAGTTAGAATCTCACTTTAAATGACAGAAATATCAGTAAAACATCCTTGATAGCGGCTGAATAGATATAATATCAGCAAAGGCTAGAAACTTACTGTGATTGAACACCACTAAAAAAGGTTAACACTCATGGCAACAGCACATATTGAAGCAAAAAACGGCGACTTCGCAAAAACGGTACTTATGCCGGGCGACCCGCTACGCGCAAAATATATAGCAGAAAATTTTCTTGATGACGCAAAATGTGTCACTCGTGTACGTAACATGTTTGGCTACACGGGTACTTATAAAGGTAAACCCGTTTCCGTAATGGGCTCAGGTATGGGCATCCCATCAATTTCAATCTACGCAACAGAATTATATAGAGACTACGGCGTTGAAAACATTATTCGTATTGGCTCTTGTGGGGCTGTGCGTGATGATATAAAACTTCGAGACATTATTGTAGGCATGTCCGCAAGTACCGACTCGAATGTTAACCGCTCACGTTTAAATGGCTGTGACTTCGCCGTAACTGCTGATTTTGATTTACTCAATAGTGTAGTAAAAACAGCAGAAAAAACTGGCAAGAAGATTCGTGTAGGTAATATATTTACCTCAGACTTATTTTACACTCCACAACCAGAAATGTTTGCCTTAATGGAGAAGTACGGTATTTTAGCCGTTGAAATGGAAGCTGCAGGTTTATATGGTGTGGCGGCTGAGTACGGTAAAAAAGCTTTAACGGTATTGACCGTGAGCGATCATATTAAAACCGGTGAACAAACCACGGCTGATGAACGCGAAACAACCTTTAAAGGTATGATGGAATTAACGCTCGATAGCTTATTGTAGCATCCAAGCGAACTAACAAAAGAGCCAGTCAAATGACTGGCTTTTTTACCACTTGATAAAACATTTAACATGCGAAATTATCAAATATTATGCCCATTTGATTAATTAAGTGATCTACTTCTTCATCAGCAAAAGTGGATAATGACAAGGCATAAAATGTAGTCTGTGTTCTTCTACATTTAAATTTTATAACGCCGTAGTTATTCATTTTAACCATTAAAAATAAGCCGCTAATTAATCAACTTGGTATTACAACTTAATCCTTCCTTTATTTAGTTGTAATGTCTGCGCACCTACGCCTTTAACATTCAATAAATCATCAACAGAGTTGAATTGACCATTTGATTCACGATAAGCGACGATTGCTTTTGCTCTTTTTTCTCCAACACCTTTCAATAAAACTAAGGTTTCAATATCAGCTTTATTAATATCAACAACTTGTATTTCTGCGGTAGAAATAACTTCGGGCGCATTATTGAAACCTGCAGCTCGAAGTGGCAATGACATTACTGTAAATAAGATAATGAGAGAATAATAGATGTGCTTTTTCATATAACTTTCCTTCTAAATAGAGTTAATTTCCTTATAAGTGAATTACTATAGATAATAATTCACTGCATTAGGTTTAGAAGTCTTGTCGTTATTTGTCAAACAATCAGGATAAAAATAATCCTTTAATTCAAATTTGATTAATAAAGTGATCTATTTTTTATGCGAAAAAATGGATAATGACAAGGTTTAAATTTAGTCCGTAGTTGTTCTACTTATAAATTTTATAACACCGTAATTATTCATTTTAACCATTAAAAATAAGCTGCCAATTAATCAACTTGGTATAACTATTGGCACTAGCTAATTGATTGGTTAATTTCTTGTAACACAGCATGTGGATTGTCTGCTTTGGTGATCGGGCGACCAATAACTAAATAGTCAACGCCAACATCTAAAGCTTCACGCGGTGTCATAATACGTTTTTGATCATCAGCATTACTTCCTGCTGGTCGTATACCTGGCGTAACAAGCTTAAATTCTTTACCTAAATGTTGCTTTAATGATTCAGCTTCCATAGCAGAGCAAACCACACCGTCTAAGCCAGCCTTTTTAGTTAATGTTGCTAGCTGCAAAACATGTTCGGCAGGTGACTTAGTTATACCTATGTCAGCAAGATCTTCTTCACCCATACTGGTTAACACCGTTACCGCTATCAATAATGGCGCTTTTACACCGTAAGGTAGCAACGCAGCCTTAGCTTGTTGCATCATTTTAAGGCCACCAGAAGCGTGTACATTGACCATCCAAACACCTAAGTCAGCAGATGCTGCAACGGCTTTGGCAACGGTATTAGGGATATCATGAAATTTTAAATCAAGAAAAACATCAAAACCACGCTTAACAAGCTCTTTTACAAATTCAGGACCGAAGTGAGTAAACATTTCTTTGCCTACTTTTAATCGACAGTCACTGGGTTGAATTTTATCTACAAAAGATAAAGCCTCAACTTTGTTATCAAAATCTAGGGCCACGACAACTTTTGCATCTCTCATGCTGTTTTCCTCAATAGGTAATATTTTAATAAAAATTCTGCGCTACTTTGCGCTAAAAAGCCTGTGTAAATAACAGGCTTTTTGTAACTAACAACACCTAGACGGTGATTGAGATATGGCTTTATTCGCCATCTAAACCACGGATAGGCTTCAACTGCTCCCAATCATGGCATGATGGACATGACCAATAATGAGTACTCGAGTTGAATCCACAAGTTCTACAGCTGTAACGGTGCTTAACATTTAAATAGGAGCTCACAAGCTCGGTGATAACTTCTAGGTTATCCGAAGTATTTTCAGATTGACTGTCACCCATTTGCATTTTTACGAAGTGCTTAAAACCACGAATGGTGGGTCGACGCTTTAAAGCCGTTAGAATAAAAGTTTTCGCATGATTACCACCTTTTGCTTGCTCAATATGTGTTAAATATTTAATCAGCGCGCTGGTACTGCCCGTTTCCTCGTATACTTTCCTGATAAACTGAAAAAATTCTTTTTCAGCATCAAGGGCTTGATAACAAATAAACATTTTTTCGATAACATCAGGAAAGAATTCTTTATCTTGCTCATAAATGGCTTTATAGCATTGGCAAGCTTCATTATATTGTTGATGATTTTCATATATTTGTGCCATTAACCAATTAGCACGAGATGAGTTTGGATCATGACTTAATGCATTATCTAAAAGCTCAATAACTTCAATAAATTCATCTTTCTCTAACGCGATAGTAGCGAGTTCGCAGTAAAAATTAGCTAAAGTGTGTAAGAGTTTGGTATCACGGGTTTTAGCTATGGCTTTTTTAAGCCCAATGCCTTGATTCCAGTCTTTAGTAGATTGATAAATCTGCATTAAAGAAGTTAACGACTTTAAACCGTAAATTTTAGATTTTAGTAATTTATGGAACATATCTTCAGCGCGATCGTAAAGACCTGCACTGAGAAAATCTTTCGCAAGTTCAAATACCGCTTGTTGCTTAGCACTATTAGGTAAATGCTTTTGACGTACCAGGTGCTCATGAACTTTCAATGCTCTATCAAGCTCACCTCGTCGTCTGAATAAATTTGCCATAGCAAAGTGAGCTTCTACAGTATCATCTTCAACTTTTAAGGCTTCAAGCAGATAATCAATCGCTTTATCTTGTTGATTTGAAAATAAGTAGTTTAAACCTGTAGAATATTTAATTGAAAGTTCTTGCTTGGCAGAATGATCGTTTTGTTTGACGCTATTGCGCCCCATAAACCAACCATAGCCCATAGCAACAGGTAACAATAAAAATAATAAACCTAGCATACTAAGACTTCTTTCCTGTTAACGCTGGATCTTTTTTAGCGGGTTTCACCATGCCTACTAGTTTCCAAAACAAAACAAATAATAAGCCTAAGACAAAACCAATAGATGTAAATAAACCTACTGCAGTCGCAACAGAGATATTAGTTTTTGCAATCAAATAATTTAAGCTAAGCATTTGATCATTTTGACTACCAAAAATAAACGCAATGGCAAGTAGAATAAGAAAAAGAATAACGGTTATATAAAGGCGCATAATAGTTCATCCAAAACAACACAAAAAAAAGGCATGCTCATAGCATGCCGTTTATTCATTAATTCTGCAATTACGCTATTGAAAGATTTACTCTTTCACGTAACTCTTTACCAGGTTTAAAATGCGGAACATATTTACCGTCAAGCTCTACAGACTCGCCAGTTTTTGGGTTCCGTCCCACGCGAGGAGCACGATAATGCAACGAAAAGCTGCCAAAACCTCTAATTTCAATACGCTCGCCTTTCGACAAAGTTTGCGCCATCATTTCAAGAATTTCTTTAATAGCTTGTTCTACATCTTTCGCAGCTAAATGATTTAATTTATCTGCTAATCTTTCAATGAGTTCTGATTTGGTCATTTGACCTCCAGTGTTCACTATAGCTTCGCGCCATCGGGTTTAAACATTAAGAAGAACTGCTTAAGCAGTTCTTCTTCACTTGGTAATGCTAGGAATTAAATTTTAGCGTTTTTAAACGCTTCAGCCATTGCACTTAGACCAGAATCTTCTTCTGGAGCTTGGTTCAATGTATCCATAGCTTCACGCTCGTCTGCTTGATCTTTAGCTTTGATTGATAAGCTGATAGTGCGGTTCTTACGATCAACACCAACAAACTTAGTTTCAACGCTGTCATCAACAGATAATTCAGTAGTCGCATCTTCGATACGTTCACGTGAAATATCAGCAACACGTAAGTAACCTTCAACGCCTTCGGCTAATTCAATTTTAGCACCCTTAGCGTCTACTTCAATTACCTTACCTGTAACAATAGCACCTTTTTTGTTATCTGCAAGGTATTGATTAAACGGATCATCTTCAGTTTGCTTAACGCCTAAAGAAATACGCTCGCGCTCTGGGTCAACTTGTAGTACTACAGCTGAGATTTCATCACCTTTCTTGTACTCACGAACAGCTTCTTCACCGCCAGCCCATGAAATGTCAGATAAGTGAACTAAACCGTCAATACCGCCGTCAAGACCAATGAAGATACCAAAGTCAGTGATTGACTTGATCTTACCTGATACTTTATCACCTTTGTTGAAGTTCTTAGCAAACTCTTCCCAAGGGTTCGGGATACATTGCTTAAGGCCAAGAGAAATACGACGACGTTCTTCGTCAATTTCTAATACCATAACTTCAACTGTGTCACCTAAGTTAACAACTTTAGATGGGTGGATGTTTTTGTTAGTCCAATCCATTTCAGAAACGTGAACAAGTCCTTCAACGCCTTCTTGGATTTCAACAAAACAACCGTAGTCAGTTAAGTTAGTTACGCGACCTGTAAGCTTAGCGCCTTCAGGGTAACGTTTAGCGATAGCAACCCATGGATCTTCGCCTAACTGCTTCATACCTAGAGATACACGAGTACGCTCACGGTCGAATTTCAATACTTTAACTTGAATTTCATCACCAACATTTACGATTTCACTTGGGTGCTTAACACGTTTCCAAGCCATATCTGTGATGTGAAGTAGGCCGTCAATGCCGCCTAAATCTACGAATGCACCGTAGTCAGTAAGGTTCTTAACGATACCTTTAACTTCAATGCCTTCAGCAAGAGAAGCAAGAAGTTCATCACGTTCAACACTGCTTTCTGATTCGATAACAGCACGACGAGATACAACAACGTTATTACGCTTTTGATCAAGCTTAATAACTTTAAATTCTAAATCTTTACCTTCAAGGTGAGTAGTGTCACGAATTGGACGAACATCTACTAGTGAACCAGGTAAGAAAGCACGAATGTTGCTAACTTCAACTGTGAAACCACCTTTAACTTTACCGTTGATAACACCGATAATAGTTTCTTTTTCTTCATATGCTTTCTCAAGCACTTGCCATGCTTCATGACGTTTTGCGTCATCACGAGAAAGAATAGTTTCACCGAAACCATCGTCTGTAGCTTTAAGTGACACGTCAACTTCATCGCCAACAGATACTTCAACTTCACCTGTTAAGCTTTTGAATTGGTCAATTGAAATAACAGATTCAGATTTTAAGCCAGCGTCTACTAAAACGTTGTCTTTAGTGATGGCAACTACAGTCCCTTTAATGATTGAACCAGGACGTGTTTCGATTGTTTTTAAACTTTCTTCAAAAAGTTGTGCAAAATTTTCAGTCATAACTTGTATATAAACTCAGTTATTAATCCAGTCAACGTCATTGTTTCATGGGGTAATTAAATAATTGCCCAGTGCATCCTTACAGTAGGCATAGGTTAATTTTCAGCTTACATTAATTTTTCATTACAAAATGAAAGGATTTTACTAACCACTTCTTCAATAGAAAGTTCAGTAGAATCAATAATTAATGCACCCTCTGCAGCGATAAGCGGCGCCACCTTGCGGTTTTGATCTCGCTCATCTCTTAGACGTATGTCATCCAAAAGGCGCCCGATTTTAACATCAAAGCCCTTCCCTTTCAACTGATTAAATCTTCTTTGTGCTCTTTCCTCGGCACTGGCCGTTAAAAATACTTTAACTGGCGCATCAGCAAATACAATAGTGCCCATGTCACGACCATCAGCAACTAAGCCAGGTGCAACCTTAAAAGCGCGTTGGCGCCTAAGTAATGCTTCACGAACACGAGGAAATGCCGCCACTTTTGACGCTAAAGCGCCAATTTCTTCTGTACGTATTGCATTTGAAACATCTTCGCCTTCTAAAATGACTTTACCCTCACCTACGCTGCATATTTGAAATTGCACATCGAGATGAGCCGCTATCGGCAATAAGGACTCTTCATCTTCAACACTAATATTATGGTGTTGAGCTGCTACCGCTAAAACGCGATAAATAGCGCCACTGTCCAATAAGTGCCAACCGAGTTGTTCAGCGACAATACGCGCAACAGTTCCTTTACCCGCACCACTTGGTCCATCAATAGTGATGACTGGAATGCTTTCCTGCATACATTTTTCTCCTAAAGTCGAAAATCGGCGGCATTATACGGGATTTATCGTTCAAAATCGCGTAATAATTTATTCTGTCACTATTTAAAAAAGTGAGACCGTCGATAACTTTTCAAAATAGTCAGGAAATGTTTTAGCCGTACACTTAGGATCATTAATCGTTACCGGTGTATCACTTAATGCAATAAGTGAAAAACACATGGCAACTCGATGATCATTATAAGTATCAATGTTTGCATGTTTCAAAACGGTAGGTGGTGTTATCGAAATATAGTCTTCACCTTCTACGACTTCAGCGCCTACTTTTCTTAATTCCGTTGCCATTGCCGTTAAACGATCAGTTTCTTTTACACGCCAATTGTAGATATTTCGAATCGTGGTGGTGCCTTTAGCAAAAAGTGCCGTTGTCGCTATTGTCATCGCCGCATCGGGTATATGGTTCATATCCATATCCACAGCAGTAAGCGGTTTACCAATAACGGTGATTGACTCATCGTTCCAAATAACTTCTGCACCCATTTTTTCAAGCACATCAGCAAAATGTTTATCGCCTTGAACGCTCAATTTACCTACGCCGTGTACCGTAATCTCTCCGCCTTTAATAGCTCCGGCCGCTAAGAAATATGAAGCAGATGATGCATCACCTTCTACCATATATTTTTCAAGGGCTTGATAAGACTGATTACCTTTTACGGTAAACGACTGATAATCGTTGTTTTGTACTGTTACGCCAAACCTAGCCATAATATCTAGCGTGATATCAATGTAAGGCTTAGAAACTAATTCACCTTCTATATTGATGTTAGTATCAGTTTTTAGTAACGGTGACACCATCAATATCGCGGTTAAAAACTGACTTGAAATAGAGCCATCAATGCTTACGGTACTGCCAGTTAGCTCCTTGCCCTTAATTTTTACGGGTGGAAAGTCTTTGTTTTCTAAATATTCAATATCGGCATTGAGCTGGGCTAAAGCGTCTACCAAGTGACCAATGGGTCTTTCTTTCATTCTTGGCTCACCGGTTAAAACAAAGTCGCCTTTACTCGCAGCAAGTGCAGCACATAACGGACGCATCGCGGTACCAGCATTGCCTAGGTATAACTCTAACGGTTCATTGGCATCAAAAAAGCCGTTGTTGCCTGTAACGGTACACTCTGTGCCACAATCACTTAAAGCATATTGAATACCCAAGGTTTTTAAAGCACCTAACATATAGTTGATGTCATCACTGACTAGCAGATTAGTGATTTTAGTTTCACCATTTGCAAGCGCTGCTATTAGCAATGCACGATTAGACAAGCTCTTTGAACCCGGGAGAAATACTTCACCATTAATTTTAGCGATTGGATTTAAGGTTAGTTGTTCCATGTTATTTAGCCTCTGCTGCAAATTTTTTCATAAAATCGATCAACGCTTGAACGCCTGCTATCGGCATCGCGTTATAGATACTCGCACGCATTCCGCCCACCATACGATGACCTTTAAGCGCTGTTAAGCCTTGAGCTTCAGCCTGTTTAACGAAATCAGCAGACAAACTGTCATCGGTTAACCAAAAAGGTATATTCATCAAGCTTCTATTTTCTGGCGCTATCGTGTTCTTATAAAAAGAACTTTGATCAATATATTGATAAAGCAACTGAGCTTTTTGCTGATTAATATCCGCTATAGCAGTAACGCCGCCTTTAGCTAATAGCCAGTCAAACACTAGCCCTGCTAAATACCACGCATAGGTAGGAGGGGTATTATACATTGAGCCATTTTCTGCCAGCACCTGGTAATTCATTATTGATGGCGTGTCTATGTGAGCATTGCCAAGCAGATCTTCGCGCACGATAACTATGGTTAAACCTGACGGGCCAATATTTTTTTGTGCGCCGGCATAAATTAAGCCAAACTTACTGACATCGAACTCTCGAGACAAAATAGTTGATGACATATCAGCAATTAATGGAATATCGCCAATATTTGGCACCTCAAAAATCTCGATACCATCAACAGTTTCATTAGGACAATAGTGCACATACGCTGCACTTTGGCTAATTGGCCACTCGTTACTTGGTTGAACTCGTTGGATGCCATCGACATTGTCCATTACATTGATAATATTAATATCACCGTAATGACTAGCTTCTTCGGCTGCAGCTTTTGACCAAGCACCTGAGACGATATAATCTGCGCTTTTTGTTTCACCCAGCAAGTTTAAAGCGACCGCAGAAAACTGACCACGACCTCCACCATGACAAAACAACACTTTATAATTTTCAGGAATAGTCATCAGCTTACGCAAATTTGCTTCAGCGGTTTCAGCAACAGCAATAAATTCTTTACTTCGATGACTGAGTTCCATCACGGAGCTACCAGTTTCGGCAAAATTTAAAAATTCACTTTGTGCTTTTTTCATTACATCAACAGGTAACATGGCTGGACCTGCGCAAAAATTGTAAACACTAGACATCTAACACTACACCCTTCTTTATTTAACTTGTTAAATTGAAAATAGTTTTATAGGTCAAGATTATTAACAAGTCATTCTATTATCTCTGGCTATTACGGCTGTAATACCCTGTGTAAAAATTCACTTAAATTTCACGGCTACTAGCATACCTATTTGGTAGGCAGCATCAATTCATAAATCAACTTTGATATAACCATTTTCAACTTGGTATAAGTAAATTGATAAATTTTACTCATAAAAAAAGGCGGTTATAACCGCCTTTTTTTAAGTTAATGACGGTTACTCTGGAGTATCGTCATTATCAAGTGGAGAATCTTCGCCTTCACTCTCATCAGTTTCAGGTGTATCTACTTGTTCACCTTCAACTGCTGCTAGCGTTGGCACTAGTTCGCCATTTTCATCTTCTTCGTATACTTCAACTTCTTCTATTTCATCGATACGTTGTAAGGCAACAACATGTTCCCCTTCAATCGTACGAATAATACGAACACCTTGAGTATTACGACCAATAACACTAACTTCACCAACACGAGTACGCACTAACGTACCGTTGTCTGTGATCAGCATAATTTCGTCTTGTTCTTCTACTTGCACTGCACCAACTACTGGGCCGTTACGCTCACTGACTTTAATTGAAACAACACCTTTAGTCGCTCGACTTTTCGCAGGGTATTCTTCTAAAGCAGTACGCTTACCATAGCCATTTTCAGTAATGGTCAATATCGGGCCATCGTTTTTCGGCACAATTAAAGACACAACTTTTTGATCGCCTTCTAACTTAATACCACGAACACCAGTACCTGTACGACCAATAGGTTTTAATGCCCATAATTGTTCGCCAGTTTCAGGATCAACTTTTATTTCACCTGTTTCGCTGTCACGTTTTTTCTCGTTAAAACGTACCACTTTACCGGCATCAGAGAACAACATTATATCATTCTCACCATCGGTAATATCAACACCAATTAAGGTATCGTCATCACGCAAGTTCAAGGCAATAATACCGTTGGCACGTTGATTTTTATATGCTGTTAACGCAGTTTTCTTCACGGTACCAGATGCTGTAGCCATGATAATAAACTTATCTTCTGCATATTCACGAACCGGTAGAATGGCTGTAATACGCTCGCCTTCTTCTAGTGGCAGAATGTTCACAATTGGACGACCACGCGCTGTACGACTTGCTAATGGTAATTGGAATACTTTTAACCAGTAAAGCTTACCGCGATCTGAGAAACATAAAATGGTATCGTGGGTATTAGCAATCAATAAACGTTCAATGAAATCTTCTTCTTTCATCTTAGTTGCTGCTTTACCTTTACCACCGCGACGTTGCGCTTGGTAATCACTTAATATTTGATACTTAACATAACCTTCATGTGAAAGCGTAACCACTACGTCTTCTTCAGTGATCAAATCTTCCATAGATAAGTCATGTGAAGCATTGGTAATTTCAGTACGACGTTCATCACCAAATTCATCACGAATCGCTTCAAGCTCTTCACGAATAACTTCCATTAAACGAGAAGGTGTTGCCAAAATATAAAGTAATTCAGCAATAATATCTAATAAGGCTTTGTATTCACTGATGATTTTTTCGTGTTCTAGACCTGTTAACTTATGTAAACGTAAGTCAAGAATGGCTTGTGCTTGTGGAGGCGTTAAGAAATACAGACCATCACGAATACCAAACTCTTCTTCAACCCACTCAGGGCGTGCAGCGTCATCGCCAGCAGCAGCTAACATGTCAGAAACAAGACCTAAGTCCCATCCCTGTGCTAATAATTGCTCTTTTGCTTCACTAGGTGTCGGTGAATTTTTAATTAAAGCGATTATTGGGTCAATGTTAGAAAGTGCAATCGACAAACCTTCAAGTAAATGTGCGCGTTCACGTGCTTTGCGCAATTCAAAGATGGTTCTACGTGTGACGACTTCACGACGATGCAAAATAAAGGCATCGAGCATTTCTCGTAAGTTGAATAATTTCGGCTGACCGTTGGTCAATGCCACCATATTCAAACCAAATGAAACTTGCATTTGAGTAAGCTTATATAAGTTATTTAAAATAACTTCGCCTACTTCACCACGTTTCACTTCAATAACCATACGCATGCCGTCTTTATCAGACTCATCACGTAAAGCAGAAATACCTTCTAAGCGTTTTTCTTTTACCAAGTCAGCCATTTTTTCAATCAAACGGGCTTTGTTAACTTGATAAGGTAATTCGAACACAACTATTGTTTCTTTACCCGACTTTTCATCGACTTCGATTCTAGCTCTGGCACGAATTTTAATTTTACCACGACCGGTAAGGTAAGCTTCTTGAATTCCCGCACGACCACTGATAATACCAGCCGTTGGGAAATCTGGTCCTGGAATATATTCTAATAATTCTTCAAAAGTAATATCGCTATTTTCGATAACAGCTAAACAACCATTAATAACTTCTGTTAAGTTATGTGGCGGAATATTGGTCGCCATACCTACCGCGATACCTGAGGTACCATTGACAAGTAGGTTAGGAATGCGCGTTGGCATAACCGCTGGTATCATTTCCGTGCCGTCGTAGTTGGCAACGTAATCAACGGTTTCTTTATCTAAATCAGCCAAAATAGAATGTGCGATTTTCGACATTCTAATTTCGGTATAACGCATCGCAGCCGCTGAATCACCATCAACAGAACCGAAGTTACCTTGGCCATCTACAAGCATATAGCGTAATGAAAAATCCTGCGCCATACGAACAATTGTGTCATAAACAGCTGTATCACCATGCGGGTGATACTTACCGATAACATCACCAACAACACGTGCAGACTTTTTGTACGGCTTGTTAAAGTCGTTGCCTAACACGTTCATCGCAAAAAGTACGCGACGATGCACTGGCTTTAAGCCATCACGCACATCTGGTAATGCACGACCTACGATTACACTCATTGCGTAATCTAAATAGGAGCTTTTTAGCTCATCCTCAATATTGACAGGAGCAATATTATTCGCCAAATCGGTCATAAATTGATGGTATCCCTTAACGTAAATCTAATTCAGAAAATTTCGAAATTATTATTTTTAATTAACACGGCATACTAGCATAAATATTTGTCATGCCCTACCGCTTTGTTTTGCTTAATTCTGCCGTTAAAAAGGCAAAGTTTCAAGTAAATGCTAGATATTAACTTTAATCACAATACAGATCTGATTTTAAAGGTATTTATTAAGCTATTTTTGCTAAAGAAACGCTTAAATAGTGGCCATTGTACGCATTTTAAGCAAATGTTATACTCAAGCGTTTGTTTTATTGTCGTTATAACTTATTTATCATCAGGTATCGGCTAACTAACCCAAGTTAAATTACAATAATTAAGCCCTATAAATAAAAAGCTTCAGCATTTTCAGTTTATTTAAGATGAATTAATTTTGACACTAGGCTTGTCGTTATTATTGGTTTAGAATCGCCTTTATTAAAAGACAAATAATGATAATAGCCATGTCTAATCCTTTAAATGTTAATCCAGACGAAATTGCCAAATTTGAACAAGTTGCCAGCCAATGGTGGGATCTTGACGGCGATTTTAAGCCTTTACACCAAATTAACCCTTTGCGTCGACAATTTATTTGCCAGCATGTCGGCGATATTTTTGCTAAAAAAGTAATCGATGTCGGCTGTGGTGGCGGAATTTTAGCAGAAAGCCTCGCACAACTTGGTGCAGACGTTACCGGTATTGATATGGGTCAAGAGCCCTTGAATGTTGCCAAACTGCATGCTTTAGAAACAGGCGTTAACGTTGACTATCAAAAAATTACTGCCGAAGAGAAAGCCCAGCAACAGCCGCAATACTATGATGTAGTCACTTGTATGGAAATGCTAGAACATGTGCCTGATCCTGAGTCAATCGTCAATGCCTGTGCCCAAATGGTAAAACCTGGTGGATTTGTTTTTTTCTCAACATTGAGTAAGTCTTTAAAAGCGTATTTATTGGCGATTGTGGCAGCAGAGAAAATTTTCAAGCTTGTGCCTAATGGCACACATGATCACAACAGTTTCATACGCCCATCCACTTTAATATCGTGGGCTGAATCATTTGACTTAAAATGTATTGATGCCGCCGGTATTCACTACAACCCGATAACTGAAAATCATAAGTTAACCGCATCGCTTGATGTTAACTATATCCTCTGTTGTCAACGCGTTCTGTAGCTAGGCTGTAGTTAGGCTGTAGTTAGGTCAGCATACTTTCAACTAACATAACTTCAATTAACATAACTCCAACTCATGAGTGCGTTGATATAAAATAAACATATCAGCGCTACCGCCAGCTTTTAAATAACCACAATAAGAAAGAGTCATATTTATGCCAACGGTTAACCATTCAACAAAGCAGCTTGCCAGCGTACTTTTTGATTTAGACGGCACACTATTAGATACCGCCGATGATTTAGGTGCGGCATTAAATCATGTTTTGCAGCAATACAATAAACCCGCTGTTGCAGCCAAAGATTATCGCCCTATTGCTTCAGACGGCGCTTTAGGATTACTTAAACTAGGCTTTGGTCATGATATAAAGCAATATGACTATGAAATTTTGCGTCAACAGTTTCTTCATTACTATCAAGAGAACATTGCCGTACATACACGTTTGTACCCAGGTGTTAAAGCGCTATTACAACACTTAGAGGATCATGCTATACCTTGGGGGATTATCACCAACAAACCAGAAGGTTTAACAAAATTACTGCTACCTCATTATCCTGAGTTTACCAACTGTGCAGTTATGGTAGGTGGTGACACCTTGGCTAAACGCAAACCCGATCCTGAGCCTATATTGCACGCCTGTGAACAAATTAATGTCGATAATAAACAGTGTTTTTATGTCGGCGATGCCCTGCGCGATATTCAATCCGGAAATAGTGCTCAAATGACAACCTTCGTTGCGAAATGGGGATATATTCTTAGTAATGAAAATTGTCAAACTTGGCAAGCCGATCACATCATCGAAAAGCCACTAGACCTACTTATGTTTATTAACTAAAACTGAGTAAAGCCTTACTGTTATTTTTGTTTCACTACAGTAAGGCATTCGTTATTTTCAAGCCGATTTGTGCTCACCACTCTAGCCAAATACTGACAAAAAAATGAAATAACCATCATTTTGTCTCGCAACACGTTTTAGCCGCTAAATTGCCTTATATATAACCTACCGCTTTATAAAAATTTCTAAACATGATCTTAAAGCGTTGATAAAATAATCACTCGTCAATTTAGCGCACAAGAATTAACCTAAAAACATAAGCCACTGAATAATAACAATTAAATTTTTTATATTACCTTTAGTCATATAAACGCTAAAAATTAAAATAAAATAATTTAGGTCTCAAAAAAAAATACAAATAAGCGTTGCGTTTTATATAAATCAAAATTGAAAAGCGCTACTAAGTTAGTTGTCACTAACAGAACTTTTACTCTAAAAAAATCAAGTAATATTCGATAATTTATATCGCTTGCATTGTAGTGCAAACCTCACTATCTTGTGATCAGATTTTGAAAAACCCCAATATATAGTGCATTTTTCATTCAAAGGCATTTTGAATGAAATACGATTTATCTCGTATAAATGACATATTGAGGCAATTAACATTATGAGCACCTATTTTGGGTGGTTGTAACAACAAATAGATTTACAGGTCTTTCATGAATAACAAACTCTTTGTTACAAAACGCAATGGTTCAAAAGAACTCATCGACTTAGAAAAAATCCACAAAGTTATTGCTTGGGCAGCTAATGGCCTAGACAATGTTTCGGTGTCACAAGTTGAATTGAAATCTCATATTCAGTTTTATGACGGTATTAAAACCGCTGACATTCATGAAACCATTATTAAATCAGCCGCTGATTTAATCTCGGAAGAAACACCTGATTATCAATACCTATCAGCACGCTTAGCTATCTTCCATTTACGTAAAAAAGCTTACGGCCAATTTGAGCCTCCAAAGCTTTATCCACATGTCGTAAAATTAGTTGAAGCGGGCAAATATGATCAGCATTTATTAACTGATTACAGCGCTGAAGAATTCGAACAGTTAGAAGGTTTTATGGATCACGGACGTGATCTAGATTTCAGTTATGCGGCGGTAAAACAGTTAGAAGGTAAATACCTTGTACAAAACCGTGTCACCGGTGAAATTTATGAAAGTGCGCAATTTCTTTATATTTTAGTCGCGGCTTGTTTATTCGCTAAATACCCGAAAGAAACCCGCTTAGATTATGTTAAAGGTTTTTATAACGCTATTTCTACCTTTAAGCTTTCATTGCCAACACCTATTATGGCAGGTGTTCGTACGCCTACTCGCCAATTTTCGTCTTGTGTATTAATTGAATGTGGCGATAGCTTAGATTCAATTAACGCGACAACGAGTTCAATTGTAAAATATGTTTCTCAGCGTGCGGGCATTGGTATTAACGCCGGTCGTATTCGCGCATTAGGTAGCACAATTCGTAATGGTGAAGCATTTCATACCGGTTGTATTCCTTTTTACAAGCTCTTTCAAACAGCGGTTAAAAGCTGTTCGCAAGGTGGAGTTCGTGGTGGCGCAGCTACCCTTTTCTATCCGCTTTGGCATTTAGAAGTTGAAAGTTTACTGGTACTTAAAAATAACCGTGGTGTTGAAGAGAACCGCGTTCGCCATTTAGATTACGGCGTACAATTTAATAAATTAATGTATCAACGCTTGATCAAAGGTCAATCTATTACCTTATTTAGCCCAAGTGATGTACCTGGCTTATACGACGCATTCTTTGAAGATCAAGACAAGTTTGAAGAGCTTTACGTTAAATACGAAGCCGATGCTTCAATTCGTAAAAAATGCATCAAAGCGATTGAACTGTTTACTTTATTTGCCCAAGAGCGCGCAAGTACGGGTCGTATATACTTACAAAACGTGGATCACTGTAATACGCATTCACCATTTGACCCAACTGTAGCCCCTATTCGTCAAAGTAATTTATGTTTAGAAATTGCCTTACCAACCAAGCCAATGAAGGATGTTAACGACCCTGATGGTGAAATTGCGCTATGTACATTATCCGCCTTTAACTTAGGCGCGATTGACAGCCTTGACGAATTAGCAGGTTTAGCTGATTTAGCCGTACGTGCTTTAGACAGTTTATTAGATTACCAAGACTACCCAGTTCCGGCTGCACATACCGCAACTATGGGCCGTCGTACATTAGGTATAGGTGTTATTAACTACGCTTATTACTTAGCAAAAAATGGTGTTTTCTACTCAAATGGTAGTGCGAATAATTTAACTCATCGTACTTTTGAAGCCATTCAATACTATTTATTAAAAGCGTCTAACGAATTAGCCATTGAGCAAGGTGCTTGTCCTAAGTTTAATGAAACGCGTTTATCACAGGGTATATTACCTATCGATACTTACAAAAAAGAAATCGATAACATTACCGGTGAACCACTTCATTTAGATTGGGAGTCACTGCGCGCTAGTATTAAAAAGCACGGAGTTAGAAACTCAACAGTATCGGCATTAATGCCGTCAGAAACCTCATCGCAAATATCTAATGCAACTAATGGTATTGAGCCACCTCGTGGTTTGATCAGCATTAAAGCGAGTAAAGATGGTGTTTTAAAGCAAGTCGTACCTGAGTATCAACGATTAAAAGATAACTACGAATTACTGTGGAATATTCCAAGTAACGAAGGTTACTTGCAGTTAGTTGGTATTATGCAAAAGTTTATTGACCAAACTATTTCAGCTAACACCAACTACGACCCTTCACGCTTTGAAGGTGGTAAAGTGCCAATCAAACAAGTGTTAAAAGACATTTTAACCGCCTACAAGCTTGGTATTAAAACCATGTATTATCACAACACTCGTGATGGCGCTGATGACAATCAAATAGATGTTGATGACGATTGTGCCGGTGGCGCTTGTAAGATATAGCGTATCATCAGAGGAAAACATAGGTTTTCCTCTTTTTTTGTCAACATATTTGTCTGGCAAAAAAACTAATAAAAACTAGATAAATTACCATTAAGTAATGAAATACTGCCTTCAAATGGCGCTATTTCAAGGAGATATAAATGTCGTACACTACGTTTAACCAAACAGCTAACAATGCCTTGTTAGAACCAATGTTTTTGGGGAACAGTGTTAATATTGCACGATACGATCAACAACGTTATATGGCGTTTGAAAAACTGATTGAAAAACAATTATCGTTTTTTTGGCGTCCAGAAGAAATTGATGTATCAAAAGACCGTGCCGATTGGCAGAGTTTAACTGACTCTGAAAAACATATTTTTATTTCTAACTTAAAATATCAAACGTTACTTGATTCAATGGCTGCTCGTTCAGTAAACGCGGTATTACTGCCATTGGTTTCATTGCCAGAAGTTGAAACATGGGTAGAAACATGGGCGTTCAGTGAAACGATTCACTCTCGTTCGTACACGCATATTTTACGTAACTTATTTACCGACCCTAGCGAAGTGTTTGACGATATTATGGTGAATCCTGCCATTTTAAAACGTGCCTCAAGCATCGCACAATATTTTGACGCCGTAATTATCACCACGCAATTATTACAATCGCAAGGTGCTGGTAGCTATGAAGTTGACGGTAAGACGATTGAAGTTAGCGAACGTAAATTGAAAGAACGCTTATTTTTAGCTATATGTTCGGTAAATGCTTTAGAAGCTATTCGTTTTTATGTCAGTTTTGCTTGCTCATTCGCCTTTGCTGAGCGTGAGCTACTGGAAGGTAATGCAAAAATCATTAAGCTTATTGCCCGTGACGAAGCACTACATTTAACCGGTACACAGCATATCCTAAACAATTGGATGTCAGGTAAAGACGATCCTGAAATGCAAGAAATTGCCACTACGTTACGTGAGCAGGGTAAACAAATTTTCTTAGACGTTGTAGAGCAAGAAAAAGAGTGGGCCGACTATCTATTTAAAGATGGCTCAATGATTGGTCTTAACGCCGCAATTTTAAAACAATATATTGAATACATCAGTAATCAACGTTTGAGCGCTATTGGCTTTGACGCACCCTATGATATAAAAAGTAATCCACTACCATGGATGAACTCATACTTAGTTAGCGATAATGTACAAGTTGCACCACAAGAAACGGAAATTTCTAGTTACTTAGTTGGCCAGGTTGACTCGTCAGTATCGAGCGACGACTTCGACGATTTCGACTTATAGTATTTATGTCTTTTAGTATTACGGTCGAGGGACAGGAAATAATGTTCCTCGATAAAGACAAAAACATTCTAAATAGTCTAGAAAGAGAAAATATCGAATCACACTTTCATTGTCGTGATGGTTTTTGTGGCGCTTGTCGGTGTGCGTTAACAAAAGGCACGGTTGAGTACAGTCAATTCCCTTTAGCTTTTATTGGCGACAATGAAATTCTCACATGCTGTTCGTACCCTACTTCTAATATAGAAATTACGATTGACTAATAATATTACTGTTTTAGTTTTACTGTTAACGTAAAAAATACAGCGAAGATTACTTTTTCTGGACGTTTAAATGTAAAAAAGCAGCGAATTATCGCTGCTTTTTTGATGCTACAACACTCAATAACTCGAGCTTACTTAATAACCTTCAATCGTAATTTCAACTCTACGATTATTATATCGCCCTGCTTCTGTTCTGTTCGTATCCACAGGTTTAAGTTCGCCATGACCTATTACCGTAAAAGCCGACTCAGGTATATTAGTCCCTTTTATTAATGCATTAGCTAAGGTTTGAGCGCGTGATACTGAAAGCGGTTGATTTGCTGTTTGTTTACCCCGCCAATCAGTGTGGCCTTCAAGCTTAATTTTCACATCGTTGTAAAGCTTTAATTGAGCGATAACCGTATCAACTTCTTGCTGATATTTAGCATCAATAACCGTTGAGTTATTATCAAACTGAATTGTCATCATTTTGGGTAACGGACACCCTTGCGCATTTACCTCTAAACCACTCGCTGTATCGGGACAATTATCAGCTGCATTTAAGATACCATCAGCATCTTTATCTGGATTATCTAATGGGGAAACCATAGGCATTGGTTGAGGTACAGGTTTAGATTGCTCTGTAGATTTACTAACACCTGCCAACTTACGTGACTTACCTCCGCCAAAGAATCTACTAATAGATAACCCGATGAAGAGCGCATCTTTATCATAACTGTCTACCTCAAAACGCGTCATCCAGTTATCACTAAAGCGCCATTGTATACCTGCACCAAAAACCAGTTGAATACTATTTAGCTTCTCATGATACTGCTCTAAATTACTCTTTGTATCCAACACAGACACCCCACCTCTGACGAAGGCATTCCATTCATTATCAACGGGCATGAGCCAATAACCGGCCTGAACCGCAGCACCTGAATACTCTATTTTTAAAGTATCTGTAATATTCGGGTTAGTGTTACTCAATAATGCTTCACCTAAATCGGTATAACTCAGCTCAGCAAACCAGTGTTCGCTAAATGTATAGCCACCGTAGAGCTTAAAGCCGGTATCTTTATCATCAAACGTTTCCCAGCCTGAATTGTTTTCATTAGGTTCAAGTAAAGATAAACCTAAAGCCCCGGATAAGTACCAACAATTTTCATCCTCTAGCCCCTGACAATTCTGCTCTGCTTGGCTAGAAAAACTTACCGATACTAATAAAGCTAATGCCATAAGCTGACGTTTTCTTCTGAGTACTACCATTAATAACAACCCTCCAATCATAATTAAACCACTACTACCGGTAGCTTCTAGTGTTGACTGTACCTTAAGCGACTCTTGTAAGCTGTCGTTGATACCATCATTGTTAAAGTCACCATTTTCCTTGCTATCAGGTACACCATCACCATCACTATCAAGATCTTTAAAGTTAGGTACACCATCACCATCCGTATCAAGAATGCCTTCTATTGCATCACTGATACCATCTCCATCACTGTCAAGGTCACGAAAATTAAGTAATCCGTCACCATCAAGGTCTTGCATATCTAGCGTGTTATCATCAATGCCATCACCGTTAACGTCACTACCCAACGTCTGATCAACATCGATTGCATCATCGATGCCGTCGCCATCACTGTCCTTGCCGCTTAAGGCAACCAGTAGTTGCTCTACGGTATCGCTGATCCCATCACCATCAGAGTCAACATCTAAATAGTCAGGTATACCGTCATTATCGGTATCTGCAATAGTCAAAGCATCGTCAATGCCATCTCCGTCGCTATCTAATCCACCGGTAGCATCAGCATCAAACGCGTCGTCTATTCCATCAGCATCTGAATCCATACCGGTTAGCGCAGGTCGGTTAGCTTCAAAGGCGTCAGGCAGCCCATCATTATCACTATCAACATCGAGATAATCAGGTAAGCCGTCACCATCACTATCACCTGTACCTTCTATTACATCAGCAATACCATCATTATCATCATCTCTATCGATGTGTGAAGGTATACCATCACCGTCTGGATCTGTACCTAGACTAGAGCCACGTCCTCCAGGGTTGGCATCATAGTTATCATAAATACCATCACCGTCGAGATCTTCGCTAGGATCAATCATGCCATCGTTATTTTTATCCAGTCCGGCGGCTGGTGTGCCAGCGATATCAAAAACACCATCGTTATCGCTGTCTAAGTCTCGATAATCTGGTACCCCATCAGTGTCCGTATCAACAGGTTCAGTGATTAACACACTTGGATCATCGGTAAAACCATCACCATTTTCGTCAACAACGCCAGCTTCCTTGGTATCAAATAAACCGTCGTTATCGCTATCTAGATCATGCATATCAATAACACCGTCGCCATCCGTATCGGTAAAGTTTACATTATCATCAATACCGTCGTTATTGATGTCCATACCACCGGTAAAGTCGACATCGAAGGCATCATCAATACCGTCCATATCTGCATCCAATGCGCTGACATCGGCTTCAACACCATCACTTATACCGTCATTGTCACTGTCTTGTTCTAAGTAATCGGCTTGTCCGTCTCCATCAGTATCAGTGAAGATAAGTAACGCGTCATCAATGCCATCACCATCGGCATCACGACCACCGGTTACATCAGCATCGAAGGCGTCATCGATACCATCACTGTCACTATCAACACCTCCAGTAGCATCAACATCATATTGATCAACTATACCATCAGAGTCAGAATCAACAACTTTAAGCTGTGACTCCATTACATCTGGAAGACCATCATTATCGCTATCTACATCGATATAATCGGCAATACCATCTTGGTCGGTGTCATTGAGTAAAACAGCATCATCAATCCCATCACCATTGGTGTCTACACCGCCAGTTTGATTAACATCATAGCTATCATCAATACCATCACCATCGCTATCCATACCACTAATGCCAGCTTCAAAGCCATCAACAATGCCATCGTTATCACTGTCAGAATCAAAACTATTTGGTATGCCATCCATATCATCATCACCAAGGCCTTCGACAATGTCAGGTATACCATCACCGTCTTCATCCAAGCTAGTATCTAAATAATCTGGAATGCCATCACCATCTGCATCACCTTGGCCTTCGTCAGCATCGCTAATACCATCACCGTCCGAATCTTGGTCTAAATAATCTGGAATGCCATCACCATCTGCATCACCATTTCCTTCGTCAGCATCGCTGATACCATCACCGTCCGAGTCTTGGTCTAAATAGTCTGGAATGCCATCACCATCAGAGTCACCATTACCTTCATCGACATCACTGATACCATCACCATCTGAGTCCTGGTCAATATAGTCAGGAAGGCCATCACCATCACTATCTTTTGGCACAAAGTTATCATCTATTCCATCAGCGTTAGCATCAGGCCCGCCAGTTTCATCGACATCTAGGCTGTCATCTATGCCATCACCATCAGTGTCAATTCCGCTTAAACCTGCTTCAGCACCATCGTTTAAACCGTCATTATCACTATCGGCATCTAGATGATCGACTACACCGTCACCATCAGAGTCAACGGCAAATGGGTTGGCATTATCATCCATACCATCACCATCAACGTCTACACCACCGGTTTGGTCAACATCAAATGCGTCGTCGATACCATCACCATCGCTATCAACACCACTGGCGCCTATTTCGATAACATCGGGTAGACCGTCGTTATCGCTATCTGGATCTTGGAAGTCAGGAATGCCATCGCTATCAGTATCAATAGGCGTAACTGCATCATCGATACCATCACCGTTTGCATCTATACCACCGGTTTCGTCAACATCGAAGTAATCGTCAATACCATCACCATCAGTGTCAACACCCAAGGCTCCTGACTCAACCGCATCAGAAATCCCGTCATTATCACTGTCTAGATCTTTAAAATCAGGTTTTGTGTCAGCATCACTGTTCGGGGCGTTGTATTATCATCGATACCATCACCGTTAGCGTCTGTGCCGCCAGTAATATCAATATCAAAAGCATCATCAATGCCATCCATATCAGAATCGATATTTAACGCGCCCGACTCCCAGTAATCAGGAACACCATCGCCATCACTATCTAAATCTAGGTAATCAGGTGCGGTATCGCCATCGGTATTAACAGCAACAACATTGTCATCAACACCATCACCATTAGCATCAACACCGCCGGTTTGATCAACATCAATCGCATCATCAATACCGTCATTGTCGGTATCAGTGCCGGTAGCCACAGATTCATTCGCATCTGTAATATTATCGCCATCTGAGTCAGTATCTAAATAGTCAGCTATACCGTCACCATCACTATCAGTTATGCCTGTAGAGGGGTTGTTGTCGGCATCTAAGTTAGCATCTTCATTTGCTGTTGCTATACCATCGTTATCATCATCTGGGTCAATTGCATCAATAACGCCATCGCCGTCACTGTCGGTCGGGTTATTAACATCACCCACTTCAGCCCCATCAGGAATACCGTCTTTGTCGCTATCATTACTGGTAGGATCAAGCCCAAGTGCTATTTCATCTTCATCACTGAGGCCATCATTATCTTGATCGAAAATAACCACAACTGCAGTTGCGTTGGTATCGTTACCTGTAGCATCTTGAGCAGCACCAACAAGTAGACTTATATTAACATTACCACCATTGGGTGTTACGTCCACTGTGTAAGTGTTGTTATCGATGATGGTAAAATTCGCTACTGCTGAATTACTAAATACGATATCGCTTAAATCAAAGTTCATAACATCTTCGCTAAATTCAAAGGTCAGAACAAAAGGATCCGTATTGGTGACACTCATAGGGGCATTTAAAATAGAGACTATTGGTTGGTCTTCATCTTTATCTGCTGTGAGCTGCGTCGCATTGCCTATATTGCCAAATGAATCAGTTTGGTTGCCATCAACCACAATAACACCAGTGCCATCAGCTATTGCACTTATATCGAAAGTCGCATTCCAAGTGCCATCAGGGTTACAAGTCACCGCTTGACTGCCAGGCGAAGCCCCAGCAAGCTCGACCGTGACATTCCCATCACCAATAGTACAAGTACCGGTTACAGGGTAGCTCGTTTTATTTACAATATTGCCATCTTCTAAGGCATCAATTGCAACAACAGGCAGCGTACTATCTTTATCACTTGCTTGGTTAGCTGTAGTCGTTGTGTTACCCGTCGCATCTGTTTGGCTCGCGTTAACAACAATGTTGTCTTCACCATCAGCAATCGCACTGACATCAAATGTTGCGCTCCATGTACCGTCTGGATTACACACTACACTTTGACTCGTCGGACTTGCTCCGGCTAACATCACAGCGACATTGCCATCTCCTACTGTACAGGTACCAGTGACAGGATAAGTAGCAACATTGCTGGCATTAACCTCAATTAAAGGGTCTACCGTCACTACTGGAACAGCCGTGTCTTTATCGGCCATTAATTGCACAGCATTATCGCTATTACCTGAATCATCAGTTTGATTTGCATCGGCAATAATGGTGTTGCTACCATCAGCGATTGCAGAAACATTAAAAGTCGCAGTCCAAGCGCCACCTGCAGAACAGGCTACCGCTTGTGTACTCGGTGTTGCACCAGCTATGGAAGTGGTGACGTTACCGTCATTTATCGTACATGTACCCGTTACCACATAGGCCGATGAATTACTCGCATTGGCATCATTGAGTGCGTTAATCACAACATTCGGTGACACAACATCTTTATCTGTCGTTGCTTGAGTCGCCGTTCCAGTATTACCTACCGCATCGGTTTGATTTGCATCAACTACAATTGCATTGGTTCCGTCGGCTATCGCACTTACATCAAAAGTTGCTGTCCAAGTACCGCCAGGGGAACAACTTACAGGCTGATTAGCTGGCGTTGCACCGGCAATTAACACGTTAACATTACCATCGCCAATCGAACAACTGCCACTCACGGCATAAGTGCTAGCGTTAGCGGCATTAGCATCGTTTAAGGTATTTATACTCACGGTTGGCGGCACAATATCTTTATTCGCACTTTGCTGCGTAGCATTACCGGTATTACCCGCGGTATCAGTTTGGTTTGCATCGGCTACAATAACGTTAGTGCCATCAGCAATCGCGCTAACATTAAATGCTGAAGTCCAAGTACCTGCCCCTGAACAGTTTACTGCTTGGCTTGCAGGTGTAGCGCCAGCAACAGCAACGGTAACATTACCATCGCCACTGGTACATGTACCATTTACAGGGTAGCTATTTTGATTGGCATTATTACCTACTGTTAGGGCATTAATAACAACACTCGGCACTACCACATCTTTATTTGCAGTATCATCAACCGCTGAACCATTGCCACTTAAATCATCTTGCTCAACAAATACGGTAATTACATCAGTACCATCAGTAATGGCTGTGACGTTGGTCGTTGCCGTCCACATTCCAACATTACAGGTAACTCGTTGGCGCTCTGGCGACGCACCCGGTATATATACAGATACATCCGTGCCGGCACTTTCACACATGCCAGTTACGGTATAGTTTGCCTGATTAGACGAATTTGCTGTTGACGGTACGTTCAAGGTTAAGGCTGGACCAGTAGTATCTTTATCTGCATTTTTTTGCACGGCACTACCTGAGCTATCATTGGCATCGGCAATAATTATCCCTGTGCCATCTGCGATAGAACTGACATCAAAGGTCGCTTGCCAAGTATTGTCTGCACATACTGCGGTTTTATCAGGTAAACCCGCGATTAAAACTGTTACCGGGGTATTGGCATCAACACAACTGCCATTCACTGCATAAGCAAATTGGTTTTCTGTTGTGACCTTAATTAAATTATTCAGTGTTATTGCTGATGTACTGTCTTTATCGGCTGCTTTTTGTGTTGCATTGCCTAAATTGCTATTTTTATCGGTTTGCGAGGCATTAATGATTACTTGTCCTAAGCCATTATCAATACCAGTAACGTTAAAAGTAGCGGTCCAAACACCTTCTGCATTACAAACAGGCGAGCTAGTTAGCCCTGAAGGTGTACCATCTAAATCATCTACTACAACAGTAACTACGCCGTCTCCGACAGTACACGTACCTGATATAACATAAGAGGTATCATCGGCTGCAGTAACTAAGGTTGGATCGTCAATCGTTACAACTGGTGCAGTGGCATCTGCCGCACCAGAAATAACAAAACCATAATCCTCAACTTCACCAGAGGTAAAACTGCCACCAAAATCGCCAGAAGTTAAAGGTGTATTAGAAATACGAATACGCGCAAAACTATTACCAATTTGAGTGCCTGCTGGGATCATATTCCATGTAATGGTAATATCTTCTTCGTAAGTGCCTGCGGCAATTTCATCTGCGGCTTCATTAACAACAGTGCCCGCGTCTGATATCTGGTTGGTAAACTCATCAGCTTCAAATGAGCCATTGCCATCAAAATCTATCCAAGCACCAATATAAGCAGGTTGACCATTAAAGGAAGTTACATTGGCTGTTATAGCATAGGTGGTATCGGTGTCGTCTAACTGAGGGAAAGTAGTAATACCATCATCAACATCATCTCTTGCTGTGCCACTACTGTCATCAAAACCATCACGAAAGCCATCAACATCACCACTAGGCTGAGTACCTAAATGCACACCTTCAACAATAGTATGGCTTGGTCCAGATGAAGATAATAGCGTTTGATAAGAATCTGGTGCATCACCTAAGTCACCACCGGGCTCTGCACGTAAACTTTTTGCTCTAAAGAAGGCCCAAGAATCTAAACCTTCATCGCCATCATCTGAGATACCGACAACTACATTAACAGCTTGATTAGGTGTTACTGCTGCGCGACAACTCACTCTTTTGGTAAAACCGTCCATTTGGGTGGCAAAGTTTGCCGTGCTCGCCTCATTGCCGTTATCGTTAAGGCCTGGATCATTGTTTATATATAACTCTGGATTCTCGGATGGCAGTGTCTGGGTTCTAAATTCACCTTGGTACTCGCTTGACCGATTGACCGTATTAATACTAAACACTTGATTATCTGGCGTTAACGCACAATTTGTTCCACCAACTAAAATTTGAAGTTTGTCATTAAAACCTGAGTTTACATATTCATTATATTCATCTGAGCCAAAAACAAAGTCTAATATCAAGGTATCGAATGTTGGCAAAACTGTAAATGTTAACTTTGCGTGATCATACCCAGACCCTAAATCTGGATCGTCTGTTGGAGAACCAAATGGCTCTGAAGGAGCAATAGCATAGCCTTGGTTATCTAAGTCATTACTACCCCCAGTTGCCACAACAGGCTCTACCGAGCCTGTACTGAGAATAACACCACTGGAGAAATCATTAGCGCCTGTTGGGTCTAATAAAAAGCCAAAGTTATCAAACACCCCTACCTGAGTATCACCTCCTGAAAATACGGGGTTGGTAATAGTTAAACCGTTTCCGGAAAGCCTATTAACAAGATCTGCGGTGGTAACTGTTGTGCCATCTCTTTGAGATACTGTTTCACCTTTCGTGCCGACAGTTTCTGCTAGCGTTACACCAGAATTGAATGATAATGCTAGCAGTACCGAAACCAATACCTTTGACTTTTGCATATAAACCTACCTAATGATTCACCCTAAAATTCCTGTATTGACTTGAAATTTAGGATTATTGAAAATATTAAAAAGCCCACTAGGGACTAATATAAACAGAGTTAATAACTGATTCTCAAATCATAAAATATGATCATGTTGATATAATGTCCCACTCACGCGCTTGTGACGGAGTAGTACAATACTAGATGGAATTCGCGTAAAAGCGGAAACGGCCAAGCTAAGTAATATATTTAATTTACGGGGAACTAAATTTAACGGTGAGGAACTTTTAACTAATATTGGACTCATGACTACTCCTGTGAATCATCCAGAATACTTATTTCTACAAATATAAAATTAATACTAGTAAAGGATTTTGAAATAACAAATTAAATTTTGAATTAATTAAAGATTCTATATTTACCTTTAATTCAATTGGTTATATTTCATACTCTGCGTTCAAAAGCGTAAGCATAAAATAACTTATTGGAAATAAAATACTGATGCACTGGCACGTTAAAATGGTGAAGTCAGGCAATGAGTTATTACTAAGATATGTTGGGCTATGCAGGTTAACTTTGGACGATTCTAAAGTAATTTTTAAATGGCGATTTTATCAGAAAATAAAACGGCAGTAGTATTTTCGAAATAGCTTTAATTGAGCTAAAATGGCTTTAGTTGTGCAAGAGTGGAAAGCGTTTTATGCCTTACGCTGGCTTATGTTTAATAAGCCTTGTTTAGTCAGCAGTTGCTTATGTTTGGATGAAACTCCCTGTATAATTTTATCAAGGAACCATTGATAACGAACAACTGATTTAAGCGTTCATTTATAATTCTGCGAATGGTTTTATTAATCAGGTTGTTATACCAAATGTAATAAGTTATTGACCAATTTTAAGCGAGGATAAATTGTTCAAGAATACATGTTTATTGTTCCAGACTAAACATAAGTACCTGCATATATGGACCCACTCCGTTTGCAAGACATTTAATCGTTATGTAAGAGAAAATCATTGCTCTCATATATCCGGCCTGTTTATGAAGGATTTTTACCTTCTGGCCCCGATGGTTGTTTGCGCTCACACTCCTCATCATCCCTCCGGCTTTTTATTAGCCAATGCAGGTACCAGGTTTTGTGCAAGCCAGTCTGACTATCTTACCATCCGATTAATTTATCTTTTGCAACTGAAGTAAAAGGGTTTTACTGTTATCTCATCACTGAAACCAATCTAACTTGCTTCAGTTTTGAGCTTTATTTATATAGCCGGGCGATAACTTTCCCCCTTCGCCATTATTACCCAAGCCATTCTTGCTATTTTATTCGCCACAGCAACGCATGCTTTGTTGTGTCCTCGTCGGGATTTTAACGCTTGTGCCCACAAACTAAATCGGTCAGTTTTGTTTTCACTGTGCCTTAATACTGCCCGGGCCCCGTGGATGTATAGTGTTCTTAAATAACTATTACCGCGTTTACTTATACCGAGTAAGGTGGCCTTTCCACCCGTTGAATGCTGCCCAGGAACAAGCCCAAGCCATGCCGAAAAATGTCGACCATTTACAAAGTCTTTTCCATCTCCTGCAGCTGCATAAGTAGCGCTAGCTGTGATTGCTCCAATACCTAATATTTCATCTAAGCGAACACATATTTCATTTTCTTTATTCATCGTGTTTAAGCGAACTTCACACGCTTTAAACTTCACTTCTGTGACTTGAAATTCAAGCCATAACTCATTAAATATCTCCCGACTTAAATACGTTAACTCATTTGTCGCATCCTCTAAAATATCCGGCAGTTCATTGCGAATTGCAGAAATACCTTTATTGATGACAATGCCATATTCTCCTAACAAGCCTCGTACCTGACTTGCTAATGCTTTACGTTCTTTCTTTATGCGTTCACGTTGTCGATGGAAGTTTTGAATATCTTGTTGTTCTATCGATTTAATTGGCACAAACCTCATGGTCGGGCGTTGCGCTGCCTCTGCAATACCTTCGGCATCGTTATAATCATTTTTATTGCCTTTAACGAAGGGTTTTACATATTGAGGCGCAATAAGTTTTACTTGGTGCCCCAATTCAATAAATTTTCTAGCCCAGTAGTTCGCACTGCCACAAGCTTCCATTACAATTAGGCAAGGCTCTAATGTTGCCATGAAACTCAACACTTGTTTTCTTCTTAATTGTTTCTTTTTTACAAATCGCCCATTTTTATTCACAGCGAACATGTGAAAAATTGATTTTGCAATGTCTAAACCGATTGTAGTAATCTTCATGTTGATCCACTCCGCTTTTATAAATGATTGTTATCACTTTCATTTTGGCCCTAAAGAGGCCTGAAATAAAGTTGGAGTGGGTCCATACCATTATCCCTGCAGGCAAGGCGTTTGATTGATTAGGGCATGGATGCCCGTAAGTAGAACAATGCAGGAGCAATTGTCGAGTAATAGTGGGCGTGTGTGATTGAAAACAACGCAGTTATTGACGATTTAAACCGCCTTAAAATGATCGATTATTTATTTCAATTGGTATTAGTGAACAATATTTTTTGTATAAATCATGTTGTATCACATGGAGTTGAAACAAGTAAAATTAAAATACAGAACAGCATATACTATTAGACAACCCCACCAAAAACATAGATTAGCTACATAATTTAGCTAATATTTTCGCTGGTAATTTCGCTATACACTTTTATCAAACCGCACCTGGGCTAAATATTAATAGGCACTAGATGAATGTTGCTGGATGAATAGCAACTAGAGGAATAAATAATTAAGTGTGAGCGTCGGCTAATGAACACCTTGAATTTAAATCGTACTCAGGTTTGCATTATATTTATATTCTTCTAGTATTGTTGGTGTTGGCAACAACACCAAGCAGGATGCTGGGTTATGGATACTTCAGGATGAAGTGCGGTGGCATGGAGCCACTACAAGGACGAATAAAACAGGGAGTGTTGATCATGGATGATTTCCTCTGTTTTCCCCCACAAACTTTCTCTACACTTTATTAAGTTTTACGTTCCAAGGTAATAATGCGTTAATGTCGAGTGTTGAGTTGGTTAATTGCTCAAGGCAATGCATGAGATAATCAAACGGGACTAAATCATTCGCTTTTGCTGTTTCTATCATCGAGTAAAGCATCGCACTGGTGTTTGCGCCATTCGCGGTGTTTGAGAATAACCAGTTTTTTCGACCAATCACAAACGGTTTCACGGCACGCTCTGCACGGTTATTGTCGATACTTAGCTCACCATTTTCAATATAACGACTGAGTTTATGGCGTTGATTTTTACAGTATTGAATAGCCTTACCTAAGGCTGTTTTGGGTGGCACGTTGGCTTTTTCTAACCATTGATAAAACTGTACGAGTATAGGCTTAGCTTTTTCCTGGCGCTGTTGATACTTTTCCTGCGCCGTTTTATCTTTTATTTGTGTTTCTAATCGATACAGCTTTTGAATATGGCTCAGCGCCATATTCGCCTTACCTGTTTTTCCTTTTGGTTGTGCGATGTCTGCTTCTTTAAATTTTCGACGCGCGTGTGCCCAACACCCCGCGAGGGTTGCTTGCGTTTTTTCATAACCCGCATAGCCATCCACTTGCAAATAGCCCGTATATCCATTGAGATAATCAACCGGACATTGCCCCGCACGACTAGATTGATAATCAAAAAGCACAATATTAGGCACATCACTGTGCACAGGCGTATCACTGCCCGTGCAGTAGAGCCACATATAGCACTTAGCTTTATCTTCATTAATCACGTTAAGCGTGGTTTCATCCGCTTGAATAACATATTGCTGTAAGAGCGTTTTCTTTAACTGTTCATAAAGCGGCTTAAATAGTTCGCTGCATTTCA
Source organism: Colwellia sp. PAMC 21821 (assembly GCF_002077175.1). Taxonomy (NCBI): domain Bacteria; kingdom Pseudomonadati; phylum Pseudomonadota; class Gammaproteobacteria; order Alteromonadales; family Colwelliaceae; genus Colwellia; species Colwellia sp. PAMC 21821. The sequence continues at coordinate 3,917,272 of NZ_CP014943.1, read as the reverse complement.
TCATCCACTCGCTCATCGTCTGCCGGCTTAATGCAATACCGTATTGCTTAAACAAGCTTTCTTGGCGATAAAGCGGCAATGCATATTGATATTTACTGGTGATGATTTGACTTAACAATGACGGCGTTGCAAACCCTTTAGGTATTGGGCTGAGAGGGACACGTGCACTTTTAACGTGCGTGCTAACACCTTCTTTTTCACATGTTCGACAACTGTATTTGAGTCGTACATGCTCAATCACTTTAACTTTTGCCGGAATAAACTCAAGCTTCTCACTGCGCGATTCACCCATAGGATGCAATGACTCACCACAGCAGTCACAGGTCTTTTCTGTGTCGCTTAAATCATGAATTATAATTTCACGCTCAAGCGTTTTAGGGAGCTTTTGTCTCACCGGTTTTTTCTTAACAACTGCAGGGGTTGACTCAACCGTTGCTAAAACCTCATCAAGGACGACTTCGACTTCATTAAACAAATCACCTTGTGCAGGATGACCTTCACTTCGCACACCAAAGCGTTGCTGTTGAGCAAGGCGGAACTGCTCCTCCAGAAACTGCAATCTCGCGGCCTGGTTAGCTGATTGCTTACGCTCAGCCAACAGCATCGCTTTGAGCTGTTCAATGTTATTGGGTAAGGATTGCGCGTCATCATTCATGGACTTATTTTATCAATAAATCACACTAACTTGTTGGCTTTATTAAGATTATTTCGTGATCAATAAATGCTGCTTATGATCACATGTTATAAGGCAACCGTGTCATAACGAATAGCTTGATGTCCCAGCACATCAAAGCCGTTAAACAGCCAATGCAATTGCTGCTCAGATAAATCAAGTGATGTTGAAGTAAGTTTATTGGGCCATTTAAACTTGTCTTTTTCAAGCCGTTTATACCACAAAGCAAAACCGGTTTTATCCCAATACAACACCTTAAGTTTATCTCGCCCTTTATTGCAAAACACAAAGACGCTGCCGGTTAGCGGTGATACTTGCATTTGTTGTTCAACAATCATGACTAAGCCATTGATAGATTTTCTAAAATCAACGACGTTACGATAAAGATAGACCTCTGGCACATCAACAAACATTTTCATTGGGATAACCCGCTAAGTAACTTATCCATAATGGCCTGTGATGTACTACAAAGTAGCGGTAAATCAGCAAGTGGCATGATGAGTTTTATGTTTTGCATGAGCTGATTTATCAGCTGTATCGTGTGAAGGGAAATAATGTGGCCTTGGATGACGCTGCCTTCATCACGTTGTGTGAGGTCCATTTCGCTGTGCGTACAAAGGGATGCCTGATGTAAGTAAGTCAAGCGATTACATGGCGGTTTAGCTAAACCAAAGGTGTTTGTTTTATCAACGGGGTACTGGCAATCATTAAATACTTTGTGTGTCATAAGTTACTCCAAAATTAAATTGAAACAACTGTAAGGTGAAAAGCGACTAAATATAATGTGCTATTGGGCAGACGCTCACAATTAAGTAACTGATTAATATTATTTAATCAGTTACTTAACCATAAAATAGCAAATAAGCGCTATTTTTACTTAACCATTACAGATTTTTGCTTGCTCGATATGCGGTAAAAAGCAAAAGACAAAATAACCGCGATTTGGGCAAGTGCACCCTGCCAAGTAGAACCAACACCAATCCATGGCAAATCAACATGAACCGGTAAAGCAGAAATACTGATTACGGCGGCTTCTTGTAAAGCGGTTATTGCTTTGCCCATTAAAATAAAGGCTAACGCGAGTAATAAATAAGTCGTCATAGAGAAAAAACGCGCAATCGGCAGTTTAATCGAATATTTTAAAATAGCCCAAGCGACTATCGCTAAAATAACTACCCCAGCCATAAAGCCTGTAATAGCAGCTGAATATTGACCCGTTGATGCTTGTGTTAATAGTGATTGGTAAAACAAAACAGTTTCAAATACTTCACGATATACCGCAATAAATGAAAGCAAGGTCAGCCCCCATAATGTACCAGAGCGTAATTGCGTATTAATGTGTTTTTGAATGTAAGTCTGCCACTGCTCAGCATTAGTTTTACTGTGCATCCATATACCAACATATAACAGCATAATTGCGGCTAATAAAGCGGCAACCCCTTCCATCACCTCACGACTTGCGCCACTAATGTCGATAATAGATTGCGCAACGGCCCAAGTAGCCACGCCAGCTAATAATGCTAACAACCACCCCATATGGACATATTTAAGGGCATCTTGTCGATTGGTTCTAATCAGTACTGTCATTAGGGCAATTACAACTAATAACGCTTCAAGTCCTTCGCGTAGCAAAATGACTAAACTTGCGGTAAATAATGCACCACTTGATAAAGCAGCGCCCGTTAATAATTGTTCGGCTTCATCTAGCTGATTAAATATTTCTGCTGATAATTGCGATAATTGCACTTCTTCGCCAGCAACATTAATCACTTGCCTTAGATTGATCAGGTTAACTTCAATACGTTTTCGTAACGCTTCATCTCTAGCGTCTAAGCTATTTTCTATTAATTCAAAACCATCAAGATAAGCACTAACCGCAAGCGTATTGGCTTTTTCATAATCTTGCTTATGATAGGCATCTAAAGCCGCACTTAATTGGCTTTTTGCGGTATTTACCGGGCTTTGTTGTTTGTTAAATAATAATGTTGGGGTAGCTCTATAGGTTTCAATAAAATCAGCATCTATATTGGCATCACCATTAAGCAATTGTGTTGGATTAAAGTTAATCCAATTTTGTAAATCAATATCTTTAGGTCGTTCGGCTGCACTATTTGGTGATTTAAAAGCAAGGCCACCGACATAAAAGGCTAATGACCAACGCTGCTGTTCTTTTAACTGCGTAAATGCGGGCATAGCCGTATCATCTAAGCCATTAGAGATAGCGTCGAACAAGCCTAATAATGATCGATTAATTGCACGTTCTTTATCGGTAAAATTTGTTGGCTCTGGCGTTAACCCCTGTGCTAAAACACCGTCACCTTTACCCATAGCGCCGTGACAACTTGAACAGTTTTCTTGAAATAGTGCTTGGGTATTTTGTGCTGACAATAAACGTGTTGGTAAAAGTGACTCGGGTAAAATAGCTAATAGCTGACCACGAATTTCAGCACTTATTTGACGTATACTACTCACTGACGACTTGTCTTTAATCGCCTGTTCCAACGCGACTGATTGACGATATATTGCCGCTTTTTGATCTGGGCCAACTTGACTAGAAACCCTGTCAATAATGATGGCTGAGAACTCAAGCATTTCTTGATATTCACCCGCATCAACTACCTGGCCATTTTCTACTGCTGCAGCATAGTCAACACCAATATATTCTGCCAATTGGGCTAATTGCCTTAGCTGAGCTGTGTCATTAGTCTGCGCGAAAACCTGTTGAGAAAACAAAGTAAACGACAGAAAAATTACTGTGAATATGCTGAGTAGTTTTTGTTGAGCTTTTACAGAAAAGCTATATGGACAACAAAAGTGGGTAGCGCTTTTATTCATGTTAAATAACCTTAACAACATTGCGTAATGATAACTATTATCAATTGTAAGCTATCTTATTAGTAATGTAATTAATTAAATTCAACTAATTTATGACCCTGGTCTTATTTAACAACAACCTTACCGCTATACATTTTCATTTGACAGTGAAAGGCATACTCACCTTTTTTCATCGCGGGTAATTGCACTGAAAACTCTTTGTTTATCGGTAAATCTGCACTTATTTCTAAGTCAGGAAATATCACAGTCGCCGCGCAAGGACTTTCATCTTTGCGAATGAATTTAATCTTCAGTGGTTTATTCTCAAGCAATGAAATATATGCCGGTTGATATGTACCATTTTCAACGAAGACCGTTATTTCACTTTTGTCAGTTTCATCACTCACTTGAGTCGATTGTGGTTTATATATCCAGAACCACCAAATAATTAAAACAATTAAACCTAAACCCATTACATTGATTAATAACATATTGAACTCCTCTTATTAATGATCTTGTGGTTTGAACAAGCGTAAGCGATTGGCATTGCTCACCACGGTTAAAGATGAAAATGCCATTGCAGCACCAGCAACAACCGGGTTTAACATCAGACCAAACAATGGATATAAAATGCCAGCGGCAAAAGGTATACCTGCCACGTTATAAATAAAGGCGCCAAATAAGTTTTGTTTTATATTACGCAATGTCGCTTTACTCACCGCAATAGCATCGGCCAAACCATGTAATGAACCTCGCATTAACGTAATGTCGGCACTTTCGATAGCAACGTCAGTACCTGTTCCAATGGCAAAACCAACATTAGCTAGCGCTAAAGCCGGCGCATCATTAATACCGTCGCCTGTCATACCAACAATTTCACCTTGTGCTTGCAGCTCGGCAACCTTATTAGATTTTTCTTGGGGCAGTACGTCAGCAAAAACTTCTTTAATACCAACCTGTTTTGCCACAGCATTTGCCGTCGCTCGGTTATCACCAGTAAGCATAACAACACGAATACCAATTGCTTGAAGCCTTTTAATCGCGGCAATTGAATCTTTTTTAATGGGATCAGAGACGGCGATAATTGCCGCGAGTTTATTATCTATCGCTAAATACATAGGGGTTTTAGCTTTATAGGCAAGTTGTTGTGCTTTAGTAACAAAACCGTTTAACGCAATACCATTTTTTAACATCAGCTTTTGGTTACCAAACAGGATGTTCTGACCGTTTAAGTTGGCTGCTACACCATGACCGGCAATAGCTTGAAAGTCCGTTGTATTTTCAATTGCAATGTTTTGTTCAGTAGCTGAATCAACAATAGCTTGAGCAAGCGGATGTTCTGAACCGCTTTCAATACTACTGGCAACAGTTAAGATATATTGCTCTGTGTAGCTTTCGTCGGCAACAATGATATCTGTTACTTTCGGCGCACCCTCAGTAATTGTGCCTGTTTTATCTAAAATCATGGCGGTAATTTTTGAAGCGCTTTGTAAAGCTTCACCATTACGGATCAACACCCCTGCTTCAGCCGCTTTACCTACTCCCACCATTACAGACATAGGCGTTGCTAAACCAAGCGCACACGGACAAGCAATTATCAACACAGTTGTCGCTGAAACAACGGCAAAAGCGAGTACAGGATCAGGACCAAAATTAAGCCACACTAATGCGCTTACAATTGAAATAATCATCACAACTGGCACAAAATAAGCTGAAATAATGTCAGCTAAACGACCAATAGGCGGCTTAGAATTTTGTGCTCTTTTAACCATGTTAATAATTTGCGCTATCGCGGTGTCTTTGCCGACGCGAGTAGCTTTAAATAAAATTGAACCTGACTTATTTAACGTGCCCGCAACAATTTCATCACCTTGTGCTTTTACAACAGGCATTGGTTCACCTGTTAACATCGACTCATCAATTGAGGTATTACCTTGCGTTACAACACCGTCGACTGGCACTTTTTCACCTGGTCTTACGCGTACTATGTCGTTAAGTAATACTTGCTCAATAGCGATATCAATTTCTTTATTGTCACGCACAACCCGGGCAGTTTTAGCTTGTAGACCAATTAAACGCTTTATGGCTTCACTGGTTTTCCCTCTTGCTTTGACCTCAAGCGCTAAGCCTAAGTTGATTAAACCGATAATCATGGCTGTCGCTTCAAAATATACATGTCGCGCCATTTCTGGCAACGCCATAGGAAAGAACACTACTATCATGGAATAAATCCAAGCGGTGCCTGTACCTAATGCAATTAAGGTATCCATGTTTGCTGTGTGATTAACCAAGGACTTCCATGCGCCAATGTAAAAATGTTTACCTGCAAAATACATAATGGCGGCACATAATATGCCAATAAATAACCAAACACCGCGCTCTAACGATGTTTCAACGGTCATCGGGCCGCCAAAAAGGCTATATATCATTAAGGGTATACCTAAGCCTAAAGCAATCCACATTTGCTTCATTAAACTGCTGTAGTATTTTTGATCAGCAACTTCTTTCTCATCAAGTAATTCATCATCGCTACTGTCACTGGCACTTCTTGCGTTGTAACCAATAGTTTCAATCGCCTTGATCAGCACTTCTACGGCAACATCGCCACTGATTGTGACTGTGCGTAAAGCAAAGTTCATTTCAGCATTGTCTACGCCATTAATATTTTTTAACGCTGTTTCAATTTTACCAACGCAACTTGCACAACCCGCACCTTCAATAATCAACTCTTGAGTATTATCGCTGGGCTTGTTGCCGGTTAATTTATTCATCTTTATCTCCTCGGTTCATTTGATCTGCGCTACCGTATTGACTATCACCTTTATTTTCGACTATATTCTCGCCCATATTCTGGACTATATTCTCGTCACCACTATCACCTTCAATGAGGTGACAAATCATGTGCCCTGTAGGTGCTTTATCAGGTTTATTTTGCCAATCTTTAATAGCGCTTCTTAACTTTTCACGTAATAGTAGTGCTGCTTGAAACTGCTTTTCGGTTTCCGCTAAATGATGTTCAATCGTTTCTCTAACCAAAGGGCATGGTGCATGTCCTTTATCAGATTCAATCAAAATATTTTTTATTTCTGCTACTGAAAAGTTTAATTGCCTAGCACTTAATATGAAATTAAGTCTGTTCTGAGCACTTTTACCATAAATTTTATAACCATTATCAGGATTTTTTCTGGGTGTAATAAACTCAATTTTAGTGTAATAACGCACTGTATCTGGCGTTGTATTCAGCGCATTAGCTAATTCGGTTACTCTCATGACATAAATCCTCTTTTCGATAATGCAAAAATTGTTTATTAATACCTAAGCTCACTTTACACCTAGGTCTAAGACACAGGTCAAGTGAATAAAGTAATTTCAGCCCGAAGGCATCAAAGACAGTGATGACTTATGTATACAAACAATGCCATCTGAAGCATGAACAGCCAGTAAACTGTCATTTTCAAACGCGACATGCCCAGCCTTTGAAGTATGCTGATAATCGATTGTTTCTATATGAGAGGTCACCCATAAATCTTGCTCTAATTTTACAATCAACCCTATATGACCAAAGAATTTTATTTGTTTTTCGATATCTTTAATGGATGAATTCCAATCCAAAACTCGCTCTGACACATCAATTCTGGGCCAATAAGAGTAATTAACTTGCGGACGCGCAGACTGATACCATTTGTCAATATCCTCAAAAAAACACTGCAATAGCTTTGCAGATTCAAGATGCATTTTTATCATTAACGTCGTAAAACTTTCATTAATCGATTGCGGGACTTTGGCCTGTAAAATTATATCTCCAGAGTCAAAGTCTTCAGTTATTTTATGTATTGTGATCCCTGAAAACTCAGGCATTTTTATAAGGTAAGATAAAGACGACGGTCCCCTACCTTCGGGCAATAATGTTGGGTGTATATTTAAAGCATATTTCACCTGAGTAACAGGGACTAAATAAGAATATTCAGCCACAATAAACATTTGTGCACCCAGTGTAATTAATTGGTTTAACTCACTTAAGCTAGGCTTATGACTATGTAAAGGAATACAATTGTTCTCACACAACTTATCAATAATAGATGAGTCGTATGAGAAGCTATTTTTATATACTCTGAGTATTTGATGACCTTCATCAATCAAATATTTTAAGCATGAGGAGAATAAGTTATTCCCAAAATAAACAATTTTCATAAGTTACTTATATCGCACTTTAAATTAAATAAGCCTGAAGAATATAGCTAAATAATGTAGATATAAGAGTGTTTAAAGTCATATCTACAAATAAAATGTTAGGTTGAACTTTAAAAAAGTAAAGCGGCTAAAATTAATACTCAACCGCTATATGTGTCTCTGGAAAAGTCTACAAGCATTAATGCTTATGGACTTTTTTGGGCTTGTAATCACGACTTGATGAATGGCTGTGAACTACCTTCCAAAAACCATCAATTTTTCTCAACAGAAATGTTTGGTAACCACTTTTGTCGAATACTTTACCACTTTTATTAACCTTACCTTTAACACGCGTATCGGCAATTACCCATGCAAAATTTTTGGCTTCACCTTCAAAGTGAACTTCAATTTCACTAAAATCTAGCGTTAAGTACTCTAATGCATCTTTTTCTGGTTCAACATGGTGCTCAACTAAAGAGTTTAATCCCGCATTTTGACCACCACTCTCAACATATCGAGCACCTTTAACATCAAGAAAGTTTTCTCTAAAAGGTGTGCCATCACCGTTTTCCCAACCATATTTAATGCTGCTGATGATATCGACGATCGCCTTTTCATCCTTATTATCATGGTTTTCATCACCATGAGCTATTGAGAAAAAACTTACCATTAGCACTAAGATTGCCGTAATATATTTATTCATTTTTTTATCCTATTAATAAGTAAACTTAATTTGACCAATGAATATGAACAATTTTCCATTTTCCTGCTTCTTTTTGTAGCACCATGGTTTCCATACCTTCATTATTAATGCTTTTACCTTTGTATTGACCCGTAGATTTACTTTTCGACATAGCGTAAGCAATATCACCCATAACTTTGATATTATAATCGACTACTTCGGTGTTAATTTCTGCCAGATATTTCATATCTGAAAGCATATGATGCTGGGCATATTCATCAGCTGATTTTTCTATACCTCCACCTTCAAAAATCAATACATCGTCAGCTAATAGCGCTCTAGCTGTTAGTTTGTCGCCTGATTTTAGCGCTTGATGAAATTGAGTAATGACCTTACCCGCTGCAGTTTCTTTTGCAGAAAATTTGGCTTCAGTTTTAACTGAATTTTTCTCGTTATTATGAGCGTGTAAGTTAAAGCTCATTGATATATTCAACAGTAAAGTCGCTATTAAAATACTTTTAATTATCTTCATATTTGTCTCTTTTATAATATTTATAGTTAATATTCGTTGTTAATATTTATAGCTAATTTTTATAGCTGATATTTATAGCTACTTATTCTGCTACTTTTCTAAAGTCAGCTTTTACACTTTATGTCTGCATCAGTAGATATGTGCATAGTATTGAGCGCTCATCGATAAAATTTGCGCTCAAGTTAGTCCTTAAATCATGCCCACAGTTAAGTGAGAGTTTAGTTAAGTTCTTTTATCGATGACGAACGCCATAAATAAAATAATGCCGGTAAAACTAGCAAAGTTAATATCACCGCGCTCATCATGCCCCCAACCATAGGGGCTGCAATGCGGCTCATGACTTCAGAACCTGTACCCGTGCCATATAAAATAGGCAGCAAACCAACAATGATTGCTGCTGCTGTCATCATCACCGGGCGCACACGCATACCCGCACCATGTAGTACGGCCTGAAATAAGTCTTCTTTGGTGGTGGCAATAGCTTTTAAGCGATGTTCATCTAGCATGGCGTTATAAGCTTGGTTTAAATACACCAGCATAATAACGCCAATTTCTACCGCCACGCCTGCCAGTGCAATAAAACCAACCCCCACCGCCACTGAGAAGTTAAAGCCTTCTAAATACATTAACCAAATACTACCCACCATCGCTAGCGGCAGAGTACCCATGATCATCGCCACTTCAATAACATTTCGAAAGTTAAGGTAAAGTAAAATGACGATAATAAATAAGGTTAATGGCACTACATAGGCGAGTTTCACTTTTGCGCGCTGCATATATTCGTATTGGCCGGCCCAAGTAACTGAGTAACCTGCCGGTAGCACTAATTGCTCTGTTACCACTTTCTGGGCGGCTTCAACATAATTGCCAACATCTACACCTTCAATATCAACAAAAGCCCAACCATTTAAACGAGCATTTTCAGACTTAATACCTGGAGGACCATCTTCTATATATATATGAGCAACATCACCTAAGGCAATACGTTGGCCATTTGGCGTAACTATGGGTAGTAATGATAACTGCTCCGGAGAGTCACGATAGTCTTGTGGGTAGCGCACGTTGACCGGATAACGCTCTAAACGCTCAACGGTTTGCGTGACATTCATACCGCCAACAGCAGTTGCCACTACTTGTTGAATTTCAGCGATATTCAAACCATAACGAGCTGCTTTCGCCCGCTGAATGTCCACTTTGATATAGCGACCACCCGCCACACGTTCTGAATAAACTGATGCTGTACCAGGTACGTCTTTTAATATCACTTCTAACTGTTGACCAATATCTTGAATAACCGATAAATCAGGCCCCGCTACTTTTATGCCAACGGGGGTTTTTATCCCTGTAGCTAGCATATCAATGCGGGTTTTTATCGGCATAACCCAAGCATTAGTCACCCCTGGGAGTTTCACCAAAGCGTCGAGTTCTTGTTTTAAGCTTTCAGGTGTTACCCCTTCGCGCCATTGGTCATGGGGCTTAAACTGAATAAAGGTTTCTATCATAGTTAAAGGTGCTGGATCGGTTGCAGTTTCAGCACGCCCAATTTTACCAAATACCGTTTTTACTTCTGGCACTGTTTTAATCAGTTTGTCCGTTTGTTGTAGCAATTGACGAGCCTGACCAATCGATATACCCGGATAGGTTGTTGGCATATACATTAGATCGCCTTCATCGAGCGGGGGTATAAACTCACTACCAATTTTATTAATGGGATATATACCAATGCCCAATACGATTAATGCTGCTAGTAATGTTATTTTAGGGAAATTCAACACAGTTTTAAGCGCTGGCATGTAGATAAAGGTCAAAAATCTATTAACCGGATTTTTATGCTCAGACAGTACTTTACCGCGAATAAAATAGCCCATTAATACCGGTACTAAGGTTATGGCTAATGCCGCAGATGCCGCCATAGCATAAGTTTTAGTAAAAGCTAGCGGGGCAAACATACGCCCTTCTTGTGCTTCTAAGGTAAATACCGGTACAAAGCTGACGGTTATAATTAATAAACTAAAGAATAATGCGGGGCCTACTTCACTGGCTGACTCAACCACTATTTGCCAGCGATTTTCATTGGTTAGTGTTTTCCCTTGAGCCGTAAGCTTTTCCATATGCTTGTGCATGTTTTCTATCATGACAATAGCACCATCGATCATCGCGCCAATCGCAATAGCAATACCGCCTAAAGACATAATATTGGCGTTAAGACCTTGTAGATGCATGATAATAAATGCCGTTAAAATTCCGACAGGTAAACTGATAATCGCCACTAAAGAAGAGCGAACATGAAATAAGAAAATAATACACACTAAGGCAACGACACCAAACTCTTCTAATAACTTAAAAGCCAAGTTATCGACAGCTCGCTCTATTAGTGCAGAACGGTCATAAACCGGCACTATTTCTACGCCGTCTGGTAGGCCTTTTTTAAGCTGTTCAAGCTTAGCTTTTACGCCGTTGATCACTTGCTGAGCGTTTTCACCAAAACGCATAACAACAATACCACCAACCGTTTCGCCTTCACCATTAAGCTCAGCAATACCCCTGCGCATTTGCGGGCCAGTACCAATATCTGCCACATCTTTTAACAGTAACGGCGTACCATTTTGGTTTACACCCAGAGGAATATTTTGTAGATCGTCAACACCGGTTATATAGCCTGTGGCTCTGACCATATATTCTGCTTCAGCCATTTCAACCACTGAAGCACCAATTTCTTGATTACCTTGTTTAATGGCAGTTTGGATAAGTGAAAGTGGAATACCATAGGCACGAAGTTTTTCTGGATCAACCTTCACTTGATATTGCTTAACCATGCCGCCGAGCGCAGCAACTTCAGATACCCCAGGGACAGTTTGTAACTCAAATTTTAAAAACCAGTCTTGAATACTGCGCAATTGGCTCAAATCATGTTGGCCTGTGGTATCAGTAAGCGCATATAAATATACCCAACCAACCCCCGTAGCGTCAGGCCCTAATTGCGGCCGTGCATCACTGGGTAAGTTGGGCGCAACTTGGCTTAAATATTCAAGTACCCGAGAACGTGCCCAGTAAAGGTCGGTATCTTCATCGAAAATAACGTAAACATAGGAATCGCCAAAGAATGAAAAACCGCGCACGGTAACAGCGCCGGGCACTGACAACATGGCAGTGGTTAGCGGGTAAGTTACTTGGTCTTCAACTACTTGTGGCGCTTGGCCTGGGTAGCTTGTTTTAATTATTACTTGCACGTCTGAAAGATCAGGTAGTGCATCAATCGGGGTTTTACTCACTGAGTATAAACCCGCACCAACAAGCAGCATGGTTGCTAGCAAAACAAAGAAACGGTTACCAATCGACCAACGAATAATAGCAGTAATCATATTTTATTTACTCCTAATTAGTGGTTTGAGTGGTCAACAGGCGCTTCTTCAACAGAAGATTCAACACTGGATTTATCGCTCGCTAACAATGGCGAGATGTCAGTAATAATGAAATTTCCATCACGTATTTCGAAAGTAAATGTCACCTCCATGCCTTTGTTGAAATTAGCTAAACTTACCTTTTCATCAGTAATAAAATCTACCGTTGCAGCGGGTCTATTCCACTTCTCTATCGCTGAACGACTGATATTAATCATGCCATGGTCAACCATAAGTGAATTAATTATGCCTGTTACTGTTGCCGTGCTGACTTTCTCATCTTGCGGCATATCCATTGCTACTGAACGGCTATCAGGAATGTGAATATTAGTGATGATGTAATCGCCTTCAGCAGTTTTACTGACTTCAACATGAAGACTTAAGCCGACTTTAAGCAGAGAAAAGTCAATAGTATCAATAGCAATAAAGTCCATCACCATTTCAGGCCAACTCCATTCAGGAATGGCTGCATGCGAAAGTGTTAACATATTATGCCCTGCCATTAAGCTTTCTATTTCAGCTTCTACCCAAACCGATACCAGTGCTAATTGCTCATCACCTGATTCATTACTGTGCATGCGTTTAAAATCAGATGATTTGCTCGACTCTGAATCCAATAAAAATTGCGCCGAACTCACCACTTTATCGCCATCGTTAAGTCCGGTAAGTATTTCAACACTTTCGCTGTCATATCGGCCAACGGTTACGGCGATAGATTTAAAGCTACCCTCACCTAATGCCAGCACAACGCGGTCTTGTTTGCCTGTTCTGATCAATGCTTCAGTTGGGATCAGTAGCGCTTGTTGATCATTCGAGGTATGAATGGCTATTTGTGCGAACATATTAGGCTTAAGCTCGCCATCGTCATTACTAAAACGTGAGCGCACTTTTACTGTGCGAGTTTTAGCATCAAGCGTTGGGTAGATAAAATCTACTTGTCCTTGCCATGTTTTTCCGGGCAAATAATCTAAGCTCATGGTAAGCGGTGTACCCTTGTTTATTTGGTTAGCTTGTCGTTCAAAGACTTCTGTTTCAAGCCAAACTTGTGACAGGTCACCAATTGACAATAGCGTTGTACCTGGCTGAACAAAAAAACCTTCGCGTATATTTAAGCTTTCTACCACACCATTTTGTGGCGCATAAAAGGTAATTCTTTGTTGAACTTGCTTAGTTTTAATCAATTTTTCGATAGCCGAGCTCGGCAGCTGCAAAGCCTTTAACCTGTTTTCGGCAGCATTGATTAACTGACGATTATTACGGCTTAACGCCAGTAGCAACTCTTCTTGAGCATTGACTAGCTCTGGAGAATATATATCGTAAAGCGCTTGATTCTTCTTAACCGTATCACCTACGGCTTTAACATATAGCTTCTCTACCCAACCCTCTACACGTGGATGTATATGTACAAGTTTATCTTCGTCAAAAGCGACATAGCCAACGGTGTTGATTTCAAAGTGCAGTGGTTTATAACGTGCTATAACCGTTCTTACTCCTAAGTTATTAACCACATCAGGAGAAATACGAATGGTGCCTGGGCCTTCATCTGGTCCTTTGCCACCGTCATCATAAACCGGTACTAAGTCCATACCCATGGGTGATTTACCCGCTTTATCTCTTCTATAATTAGCATCCATGGGAGCAACCCAATAGAGTGGTTTTTCTTCTACTTCAGCAGTCGCTGTTTGACTAGACTCAACTGGCGCCAGAAAAGTATATGCTCCAAAAGTGAATATTGAACCTAGCGCCATACCGACAATTAATGGCTTTATGTATTTATTGGACGTGTTTGTGCTCATTATTTATTTCCTGAAACAACAGCCGCTTGCGTGCTATTGCTTATATGCATATTGTTTGGTGTATTTGCAGTATTGAGGCTGCCGATAAACAGATAATTTAATTCTAAACGTATTTTTTGCTCTTCAACATTGAGCGTTAACTCGTCTATTTCGGTATTGAGAACGGCAATACGTGAGCGAACAACTTCAGAAAAGTCGCCATCGTCGTTGGTATAAGCTGATAAAGAAGCTTCTGCTTGGTCATGAATTTGCGGCAGCAATCTTGTGCTATAAAGGCTTTGTCGTTCTTTTAAACGCAGTAATCTGCCTTTAGCACTTGAGTAAGCGCCCAGTAACTCTCTGAGTAATAATATCTTTCCTGTTTTCACCGCTTCTGTTTCTGATATGGCTGATTTAAGCTCATTATCTTGCCTATTCTCGGTAAACAGTGGCACATCGAAAGTTACCCCAACAGAGAATAAGTCGGCTCTGCTACTTCCCATTGCATCATCGCTGCGATAACCATAACTTGCGTTTACGCCCCATTCTGGCTTGTATTTTTGCTGCGCCAAATTAATGCCTGTTTTAGTGGCGTTTATTTGTTTATCTACCGCCAAAACTGCAGGATGACTAGCAAAGTACTGCACCAATTCCATCGGTTTGAGCCAGATATTTTTTGCCACTAAATCATTATTTAACAGTTCTATTTCAGGAAGCTGCTGACTAAGTACTAGGTTATGCAAAAAAAAGTCTGATGCTAAAATAGCTTCGTCTTGAGAAGTGTTTTCACTAGATAATGTAGTCAACCATTGAGAAAGCATGCCTTCATAGCGGTTTTGCTGTTGAGCTAACAGGCTTAATCTGTCTTCTAAACGGGTTAATTCAAGCTGTGCTCTGACAATATCTTGCTGACGAGTTTTCCCTAAAGCCGATGAATAACTCACTTCGGCGACATCGACAAGTTGCAAAAATAGCGATCTATTTTTTTCAATCAAGGCAATACTTTGCTGAACTCGATAAGCGTCTAACCATAAACTGCCTACCGTCACCGCAACTTTTGATTCTCGGTCTTTTCTTTGAAAGGGAAACGCCTCACTTTGAATTTTTAGCTGCTGGCTTTTAATGCCTAAGCTATCGCCACGAGGAAACATTTGTGAAATACCCACTTTAGCCTGTGTCATGCCCTCTTGACCAAAGTCAAAACCATTTACCGGCAGATTTGCCAAGCTAATAGACACTTTAGGATCTGGTAATGTGTTTACCGCATGACTCATCGACTCAATTGCGCGTTGCTTATGCATGTTTCCCGTTAACCAAGGATCATTTTTTTGCGCGGCTTTAATCGCTTTTTCAAAAGTTAACACCTCGCTATTATTCAATGCTGGTGATTGTGCTGCACTGACATAAAAAACAGAAATAGCGAGAAGACTTGCACCAAATTTGAGCACAAGCTTGCTATTATCGTTTTGCTTAATCATTAAAACTGTTCCTCATAAGATTGAACATTGGCATAAATTTCATAGCTACCATCCAACTTCAATAATAAGACCCGATAAGGCTGAAATTTATCACCAACTTCCATACCAGGGCTGCCTACTGGCATAGCGGGAACAGACAAGCCGATAACATCATCTTTGTGTGTTTCTTGCATAAATTGATGAATAAACTTTGCTGGTACATGCCCTTCAAAGGCATAACCATCTTTTGAAATTGCGGTATGACAAGAACGATACCTTGGCTGTATGCCTTTCTCATCTTTAATGTCTGGGAAGTCATCAAAGCTGTGAGCCTTAGATTCAAAGCCATGTTCATTGATATGACTGATCCATTTTTTACAGCAACCGCAGGAAGGACTTTTATAAACCGCTAGCTCTACTGTTTGTGGTAAAGCCTTTACGGGTTCTATAGCTTTAGAAATGGCGTTTTCGTCAGTACAGCTGGCAAGTGAGAAAACTACAACAAAGGTAGCAATAACTTTTAACGTAAATTTTTTTGTAAACATAACCCACCCAATTGGATGTTAAATTTTTAATTAATTAGGTTATTATTATTGAGGTTAGATAAGTATTTTCTACAAATACGAACTCAAAAAAGCCTAATACAGAGTGATAAAACATAAATGAGCCAAATTTTGGACACACTTATTCTGTAGTTAACTTAATATTGGAGGACGATAAAGAGATTTAGGCTGTTGGCTGAGTGCCAAACGAGAGAAAGAAAGTATTTTAGGTGCGTTATCAACAAGTGGACTATTACCGACGTTCTTAATTAACGCAGCAATACTTGTGCAACCACCGGTAAAACAGTTACATATTGTATTGCAGCAATCTTCTGTTGAGTCTGCAGACGTAGCCGAATCGCCAGACATATTATGATGACTGTGATCCATCATTGGCATATCTTGAAGTACGACTTCTGCTTGGCTATTCATACTCTTCATCCCACTCATACTAGCCATACCCATCATATGGTAAGACATAATAGTAGACGCCATTGCTTGACCCACAAAGGACAAACATATTAGCAATACCATTAATGTTTTAGAGAAGTTTGAAGCCACGAGTTACCAACAACATAAGTTAATTCCAGAATATGTTCGCATAACTGCTGTTTATATTCAATGTAATACTTTTCCATCTGATATAAGTATCAGGCCCTTCATCGATATATACTGACAATTTCAGGTGAAATTATCTTCCCTACTTGATATCAAATATACAAAGCTATAGTATCTTGCCAAATTTTGATAGCAGCCATTTTGTCATAACATGACGAAATAAATGTAGCGTGCCTCACAGGCATTAATAGTCGCTAATCGTCTAAATTAACTATCAAATAATTTACCGCGGCATATCTTCATTATAAAAATACTATAGTCATTGGAAGTTGGAAAATGTTTGAAATTGTTATTCTTGCGTTAGCATTAAGTATGGATGCATTTGCTGTATCAATAGGATTAGGCTCTAAAAACACCCAGAACAAAGCCTCACTTGCGATGGCATGTGGTTTATATTTTGGCTTCTTTCAAGGCTTAATGCCGTTAATTGGTTATATGGGTGGTAGAGGTCTTTTTGGTTGGATAGAAGCTTATGCTCCTTGGGTCGCATTTTTCCTTTTACTCTTAATTGGCGGTAAAATGATCTATGAATCATGTTCAGATGGCATAGAAGAAGACATAGCAAAAGTCACCCACAGAATCATGTTAGTACTTGCAATAGCCACCAGCATAGATGCTATGGCAGCTGGCTTCTCTCTAACACTACTTGATGTAAACCCGCTTATCGCTTGTGCCATTATAGGTATAACCACTTTTTTCTTTAGTATCTTCGGCGTGTATGTCGGCGCTAAAAGTGGCACCAGGCTTGAAAGTAAAGCTGAATTACTGGGGGGTATTGTCTTAATACTCATCGCCATAAAAATACTCTTAATCTAATATTTCCTAGCTTATGTTTAAAAGTCAGGTTTAAAGCTCAGGTTTAAAGCGCTATTTTATAGCCTTGATTTAGAACCTTGATTTTAAGCTTTGATTTTAAGCTTTGATTTTAAAATATTGATAACAGCTTCGCATCTTGAGTCAGTACCATTTCATTTGTTATTTACTTGCTAGTTTGTAAGCATATTATTTTAAATACGCACAATAATTTCAGTGAAAAATCAGCAAATCTTAAGTTTAGTCTGGTATCTTGTGGTTAATAACATTTCTATAAAGCAGGTTACCCTTGAAAGTATTAATTATAGAGGATTCAACATCTCTGCGAAGAAGCTTAAAAATTGGCTTATCAAACTTAGGCTATACCGTTGATGATACTGGAGACGGCTCAGAAGGCCTGAGTATGGCCTTAGCGGGCGACTATTCTCTGCTTATTCTTGATTTAATGCTCCCTTCTGTCGATGGCACAGCGATATTAAAAGCGATCAGAAAAGCCAATAAAGATCTGCGAGTTTTAATATTATCTGCTCGCGATCTCACCGAAGATAAAATTGAAGGTTTACTCAACGGCGCAGACGATTACCTTACCAAACCATTTTCATTCGACGAACTTCATGTCCGCTTACTTTGCCTAATGCGCAGAGGCTCCTTAAACGTAAGTGATAGTAAAATTAATATCGGCTTGTTTTCATTAGATCTGCACTTAAAGCAATTATTTTGTGATGGCATAGACGCAAATTTGACCCCCAATGAATACAAGTTGGTTGAGTGTTTATTTACCAACCAAGGTAAAGTCATATCGCCAGAAAAATTAAGTGAATATTTAGCCGGACAATATGATGCTGTTGCGAAGAACTCAATAGAAGCACATCTATCGACAGCGAGAAAAAAAGTTAAATTACTCGGCCATGACTTGCCTATTAAAACCAAGCGTGGCTTCGGCTATTTTTGTTGAGACCTGTAAATGATTTCTATTAAGAAAAAATTAAGCCGTTATTTGTCAATTTCAGTATCACTATTATTAGTTGCCATTTTCTTACTTACCGACATTGCAGTCGATACTTGGATCAGTGGCGAATTTGATCGTGCAATGGTGAATAAAGTCGGATTGCTCACGACCTTAGTGAGCGAAGATACTCATGAAATTGATTTTGATTTTGCAGATGAATTTATGCCGGAATTTTCTGGTGTTAATGACCCTGAATATTTTCAATTATGGCTTGATAACAAAATCTTTGAACGGTCTAAAACGCTAGAGCTTTTTGACATTAATGAGTTACCCAAAGTAGAACTTGGCACTAATCACTCACTAATAACTGATATTACTTTACCTGATGGTCGATCAGGAAAAATGCTATTTACAAAATTTATACCGCAAATAGATAGCGATGTTAGAGAAGATAACGGCATAACTGTTGCACAATTTTCCAAAAGCCAAAAGTCAATGGAACTAGCGTATGCCATAAGCACCGAAGGTTTAAATCAAATCCTATGGTTTGTTGATATTATTTTTATATTCACTTCAATTACCGCTATTATCGCGGTAAGAATCATTGTTTCTAATGTCGTTGAACGCGGGTTAAAGCCCATTGCACAACTGAATAGCGAACTAAAACAAATCAATTTAAATTCTGAAGTCAGCGAGATAAATACCAGTAACATGCCAGAAGAGCTCATTACGATTGCCAATGGCATTAACCACTTTATCAGTGAAAATAAAGTGCTCTATTCCAGAGAAAAAAGAATCACTTCAGATATTGCTCATGAATTAAAAACGCCAATTGCAGAGTTATTAAACTTAAGTGAAGTAGCGATAAAGTTTCCCCATGAAAAACAATTATCGGAAAGCTTTAAGACTGATGTCCTTACGATTACTGAACGTTTACGCAATATTGTCAATGGTATTTTGTTATTACAAAAAAGTAACACCCATATTGCTCTAGAAAATCAGCAAGTGAACTTAGCGCAGCTAGTCAATTCAGTCTTAGCATTAGAAAATAAAAACAATCGGTCTATTAATATTAATTTTGATCAGACATGTACGAAAATCAATACCAATGAATTTGCGTTAACCACTATATTGTCGAACGTGATCAATAATGCCTTATTCTATAGCCCTGCTTTAACACCAATATCGATTATCGTTGCACCATATTCTAATGATAATAAAGTCATGATAAAGATTTCTAATGCTTGTCAACATGATTACTCTGACGCTGACCTAGCCTTGTTTTTCGAACCTTTATGGCAAAAAGATTCGTCTCGTACATCGGCGGAAAGATATGGTCTTGGTCTAGCTATTGTTAAGTCTTATTGTGAAAAAATATCGGCCAATTTGGATGTAACTATGTCAGCAGAAAAAGAAATTACCTTTACCATTATATTATGATCAGTCGTAGCTGCTGACTGCCGGTGTTCTTAATGAAGTCGATTAACAATTTGGCATGTGACTCCCTGCTTATTGATTATTGATTATACTATTTTAAGTTTAATCTAAGCTAATTATCAGTTTACGCTAAGCTTTTCTTAAGTTTAGTGACTTAACATATAAACACTTATCAATAGGTATTTATATGACATATCCCCTCAAACTTTTTTCAATTTTAACCTTTAAACGTAACAATGAAGACTCAATACTCATGAACAATTGCGTCAACTTCATTATTATAAAAACAAGCGAAAATCTACGATTTTACCTACTAGCTTTATTGTTGAATAATCACCAAGCAAACTCAGGTGAAAATGATGAGCATTTTGCTGTTTCTCTTTTTATAAAGGAGAAAAACAAATTGGCTTCAGGTACTGATAGAACATCAAAACACGCAAGTAAATCTAGCGTTATTAATCTAGATGTAATCCCCCCCTTTTCTCTATCCCTAAAGAAAATAACAAGGCATTTCGTTTAAAAGATCAATGCTTATATATGGGGGTATATAAATGAAAAATATCATCTTCTATTTTAAAAACTTAACTATTACAACCAACCAATTGTTATTTTTTACCTGCTGCTATATCGCTTTGATTTTAAATCTGCCTTTTTTAATTAAAGCGACCAAGGTCATTACCACATTAGATAATTATGATTCACTTTTTTTAATGTCACTACCTGTATTTTTATTATCGTTAACCATGATTATTCAAGGCCTATTTGCATTTCGCTGGCTCACTAAACCACTGCTTATTACCACGGTAGTTATTTCATCACTTATATTTTACGGCACCATTACTTACGGAATCGTTTTTGATTACGGCATGGTACAAAATACGATTGAAACAGACTCGGCCGAAGCACTTTCTTATATTAACTTGCCTGGTACTTTGTTTTTCTTATTTTTTGGTCTCTTACCCTCATTTATTATCTATAAAGTAAAGTTGAGCTATAAGCCCTTTTTCAAAGAATTATTAAGCCGTTTAAAAATTATTACCTACAGCTTTGGGGTAGTCCTTTTAATCGCCAGTCTATTTTATTCAAACTATGCATCGGTTGGCAGAAATAATAGAGACTTGCTGGGTTATATAACCCCATATAAAATGACAGTGGCTTCCTATAAATTTGTCCGTAATCATTACTTTTATCCGCCGTTAAAGTTTAAGGTCTTAGATACAGTACCTTCCATAGTGCGCGACAACTCTCGCAAACATGTCACGGTTATGGTGTTAGGAGAAACAGCGCGGGCGCAGAGTTTTTCACTTAATGGCTATACTAAGCCGACCAATCAATATACTGAACAACAAGGAGTAATATCGTTTTCAAATATGAGTTCATGCGGTACGGCGACAGCGGTTTCAGTACCATGTATGTTCTCAAGATTAGATAAAAGCAACTACAGCAAACGCACGGCAACGGCTCAACAAAACGTAATAGATTTGATAAATTTAGCCGGTGCTGATGTGCTATGGATCAGCAATAATAATGGCAGTTGTAAAGGCGTTTGTACCCGTGTAAAAACCATACAGGTTGATACCGATAAATCTAACCCTTTATGTGATGGTGAGTATTGTTTTGATGAAGCGTTGTTAGCGCCATTAAAAAATAAACTGAATAACCTAAGCCATGAAAACACACTTATTGTCTTGCATATGATCGGCTCGCATGGCCCAACCTATTTTAAACGATACCCAAAAGAAAAAAGCGTTTTTACACCTGACTGTCAACGCAGTGACATTCAAAACTGCAGCCAAGAGCAACTTATTAATACTTACGATAATACTATTGCGTATACTGATCTTGTATTGTCAAAAGTTATTAATGCATTAAGTACTTTAGATAAAAAAGATAATATTGAATCATCGCTACTTTATATATCAGATCATGGTGAATCATTAGGTGAAAGTGGTGTCTATTTACATGGCCTACCTTATGCTTTTGCGCCCGAGGAACAAACTCATGTGCCTATGATCTACTGGACTGATCCAATGCAAACTGATTTTAATACACAATGCTTAAGTGCATTATCTAAAGCACCGATGAGTCATGACAATGTTTTTGATACTTTACTCAGTATCATGTCAGTTAAATCAAAAGCATATCATATTGACAACGACCCATTTATTGATTGTAAATCCGAGCATGCCATAGCACGCACAACCCCCTCACCGACATTAAACATGGAGATAATTGACTAGTGTTTGACAATATAAATAAGCCTAAGGGCATAAAAAGAATAGTTTTAGCCTCGTTGAACTCGTTTAGAGCAATAAAGTGGTTGTATCAAAATGAATCAGCGTTCAGGCAAGAACTATTATTACTGTTAGTGGCGATTCCAGTATCATTTATATTCAACATAACGGGCAAAGAGCAAGTTATGTTAATTCTGGCGATACTTTTTATTATATTTACCGAAATAGTAAATACAGCCATTGAAGCTGTTGTCGACCGAGTTGGTTTAGAAATTCATCCACTGTCTGGTTTAGCAAAAGATTTAGGCTCTGCAGCAGTAATGTTAAGTCTAATAATTGCCAGTAGTATTTGGCTTGTTATTCTTCTTTAAGAAATTATCCGATTACGTCACATTTATAAGGTTTTAGTTAAGTAGCTTAAGCTTACATGTTCAAACTTGTATTATTCTAAATTTGGATTAATTTACGTAATTAAATTTTAAGTCTATAATAACATTTATTATATAACCGTTAATGGTTATTAAATTCAGTTAAATAGAGCCTTTTATTAATGTTTCAAACATTTTATTTGTACAAATTTAGCACATTTATATTATTGTTTTTATTCATAGTAAACAATCTAAATGCGGCTGAAAAAACGTTCATTTGTGCTACCACTCATTACCCTCCTTATACGATATATGACAATAAGGATGATACGTTCAGCGGTTTAGATATGCTGATAATTAACCCATTGTTTAAGCAACTTAACCTAGATATAGAAGTCGTGAACTTACCTTGGGCTAGGCTTAAACAAGAAATTAAAAAAAATACTTATGATTGCTATTTTTCATTAGCTAAATATTCAAACAGAGAAGAATTTCTCGAATATTCAAACCTTCCCACACATATTACAACCATTGCAATTTTTCATTCAGATGATATTTCATCAGTTGATTTTTCGAATAAAAATATCGGCGTACATCGCGGTATAACGGTCCCCAATGACATTTTGCCTTTATACGGTTTACACGAGGCTAACTTTAAAAAACTACAGTCAAATGAAATACTTTTTCAGATGTTATATCGGAAAAGAGTTGATGCCGTTATGACAAATAAGATTGTTGGGGAGCATATCTTAAAAACCCAATATGAAGGTTTTTTTGTAAACGCTTTAGAGCTAAAAACATACAAAATACCTGTATATTTGGCGTTTAAAAAAGGTGTAGTTGACATAGACAAAGTAAATAACACCTTATTCAAAATATTAAATCCTGTAGAGCTAATAACTAAATAATCGTTAACTCTAAACTCTAAATTTTAGACAAGTTTCAGTTTAATTTAAGCAAACCTTAAGTTTCGAACGATAAAGTAACCTAGTTTTTAATAAGAATATTAATACTATGTTTACTACGATACTTAGCTTGATCCGACCTTTCATTCTATTTTCATTTTTGCTGATTTTAACATTGTTAATTTCAAGACTTGGCTTGAGCCTTTGGCAAATTGATCGATTCGATAACTTAACTAGCCTGTTAACTCTAGTTTTTAATGGTTTACGAATTGATTTAAGTGCTTTGGGTTATTTACTTATTTTACCTGCCATTTTGCATCCATGGTTTATGCTTTCTAAACATTCCAAAAAATGGCTTAAGGTATTAAAGGTAATATTTTTCTTTATTTTTATCTGTATCCTATTTTTTGAACTCGCTACACCTGCCTTTATCAATGAATATGGCTTTAGGCCTAATCGATTATTCATTGAATATTTAGCTTACCCGAATGAAGTCATGAAAATGTTATTCAACGGTCACTTATTTACTCTAGTCCTGGTTTTCTCATTGTTAATATTACCCTGTAAACCTTTATGGCAGTTTTTAGATAAAGTTATTACCACAAAAACATCTCAAAACTCGATATCGTTTAAATCAGCTGCTATGGCTTTTATTACTTTGTTTGTGGTACTAGCACTTAGTGCTAGAGGTACTGTTGGCCATCGTCCTATTAATCCGTCATTAGTCTACTTTTCTACTGATCCGCTCGTTAATTCATTAACACTAAATTCAATCTATAGTGTTGCGCATGCCTTTAAACAGCTAGGCGATGAAAAAAATGCTTCAAAGCTATACGGTAAAATGAACACTGAAAAGGTTATTTCACTTGTTCAACAAGCCACAGGTTTAAGCCCGCAAGCTTTTGCAAATAAAGCGCAACCATCATTGGCTTTACGCTTACCTGTCTATCAAGGTAAACCTAAAAATTTAGTTATAATCTTAGAAGAAAGCTTAGGTGCTCAATATGTTTCATCCTTAGGCGGACTACCTCTCACACCCGAAATTAATAAACTCAATAATCAAGGTTGGGCATTCAAAAATTTATACGCCACAGGCACACGTTCTGTTCGCGGGATTGAAGCGGTAATTACTGGCTTTACGCCAACACCAGCAAGAGCTGTGGTTAAACTTGATAAATCTCAACATGGCTTTTTCACTATCGCAAGCTTACTGGCAAAGCATGATTACTCAACCCAGTTTATTTATGGCGGCGAAAGTCATTTTGACAATATGAAAAGTTTTTTCTTAGGTAATGGCTTCGTTGATATTGTGGACTTTAAAGACATTGAAAATCCTCAGTTTGTAGGCTCATGGGGGGCAAGTGACGAAGACTTATTCAACCAGGCTGACATTGAATTAACTAAGCTCCAACAGAGTGAAAAACCGTTCTTTAGTTTTATTTTCTCATCTAGTAATCATGATCCCTTTGAGATCCCAACAGGTGTGGTAACGCCTATTGAATATACTGAAGCGCAATTAAGTCAATATGATGAAAAAGAATTATCACGTCATAAAGCAATTCAGTATGCAGACTATGCCTTGGGTAAATTTATCGCTAAAGCAAAAACACAGCCGTATTGGCAAGACACAATATTTTTGGTCGTTGCAGATCATGACGCACGAGCTTTAGGGAGTGATGTTGTACCCATTAAAAACTTTCATATCCCTGGGGTTATTCTAAATGCTGCCAAGCAGTCGTTTTCTGATGAACGAGTTGTAAGCCAAATAGATTTAGCTCCAACACTTTTATCATTAATGGGTATTAGCAATTATTCGCCAATGCTCGGACATGATCTTAACAACCTCAATGTGCCTGAGCGCGCTATGATGCAATATGCTGACAATTTTGCTTATATGAAAAATGATGAAGTCACCATTTTACAACCAGAAAAAGAACCGATTAATTTTAGGTATGATTTCAAAGAAAAAACATTAACGCCTAAAGCGCAAAATCAAGCGTTATCAGAAATAGCGTTAGCCCATGCTTTATGGGGAAGTTTAGCTTATGAAAATGAATGGTACGGAATGCCAGATGCTAACAATGATGATAATCAAGCTTATATAAAATATACCGCAGGTATTAAATAACGAATTACGTTAACGTGTAATTTTAAGTTAACGTAATTCGTTTGTATCAAGCGAGCGCTTGCTTAGTTAAATGGGTAAGTTAGAGCGCAAATTACTCACTATATTCAATAGAGTCGATATGAACAATAGTGGTTTTACTATTACCTAAGGGCCATTCGATTTCTTGTCCGATAGATAAGCCGATTAAGGCGCTACCCACTGGCGTTAGGATCGATAAAGTACCCGTTTCTTTGGTATCTTTAGGGTAGACAAGTTTAAGCGCAAAAGTCTTTTGTGTTGAGAGCATGGTGAATGTTACGGTAGAATTCATCCGCACAACATTCTTTGGCAGCTTAATTTTATCTACCGTTTTCGCTCGCTCTAATTCATCAATTAGTAACGCATGCGAAGGTGCGAATTCTTCTTTCTCTATCATAGAGTGCAAGCCATCATAGTCTTCATGGCTTATAATTAATTTTGGTTTTTTCATTATATACCTCTTATTTTTAAATTAACTGACCTAATAAAATATTAATTATTGTGAATATTTTTATCTGTATCTTTACCTGATAAGTGGAGATAGTAGCTATCTATCGCACGAGCTAATCCTTCAATAGTAAACTCCTTTGGCATAATACTGACTGTTAACCCAGCATCTACACACGCCTGATACGTTGTTGTTCCTATGGCGCAAAGCACCGTGTTTTTTAAAGCCTGTTCATTTTTGGCGGTATTTAAGATCGACGTCAAAGCAAGTACTGATGACGGGGATGTAAATACAAAACAATCGACACTTTTTGAATCAAATAAAGCTTGAGCTGGTTTTTCAAGCGATGCTCTTAATGTCGTTTGGTAAATAATAGGTGCAATTATCGAATAACCTTTTTCAGCAAGCACTTGCTCCAATTTCAATGCTGCTCGATTTCCTTTTGGAAAAAATATTTTTAAACTATCAGTCGCTATCCGTGGAAATAAATCGCCTAACGATTCAGCTGTATATAAGCTAGGTATCATATCGGCAATAAGTCCATATTCAGACAACTGGCGAGCAACCATCGGGCCAACGGCACAAATTTTAACCGACTTAAGTGCCGATGCACTAATACCCAAATGCTTCAGGAATGCTATTGTTTCAATGACGGCATATTGAGACGTAAAAATTAAATAATCAGCCGTTACTGCTTGAGTAAAGTCACTTTTAAGTTGTTGATTTTTTTCAACCGCCGCGATATTAATCGTTGGGCAAGCAAGAACGTTAAACTTTTCAGACGACAACACTTTTAAAGCGCTACCAAGCTGCGAGTATTCTCTGCTAAACAAAACATTAATAGGTAGAGCATCCATGTTGTTACCTTTTTATCGCCTGTGAAATTGCCTTGATTAATTTTACTGCAACGAATTCTTCATATGAATCAACAGGATCGAATTGTCGCTCATATAGCAACTCTACAGTTTCTAATCGAGCATTAACTTGCTCAATAATATCTTGCTTTTCATTAGCCATATTTTCGATTAACTCAATTGTTTCATAGAGGTAATCCCAAAAATTATTATGCATATATCTATTCTCAATATTGAATAAATGGTGGTAAGTGGTTATTGCATAAACTTAAACTAGGCATGAATAGCAGACTTCATTTATGTGAAGTTACTTGTCTGTTCGAAGATTAGTTTTTGTTTACGGGTTGGACGACTAAGTTAAAGCTGATCTTAGTCGCCCTAAAATGGGCAAGGTGCGTACAGGTACCATCCGTGTAATAGATAGGTCATCAACTAAAGCAATGAACTGAATAAATGATAATGTAAGCATATATTAATCGTAACATAGACCACTATTTTTACCAATAATGGTTAATCCCAGGGTTATATTAAGTTAATTGCGGTGCAAGAGTTAAATTTCAAGTCAAAAGTAATAAATGTTTACATATCAAATAAAGCATAGCAATCAATTCTAATGTAATTGCTATAAAGCCTATTATTACACTTTAGCATTCAATCATAATTCTATTCATCAACGTTTACACCTATTTTTTTCAATAGTTAATTACCGTATTAGTGGCGATGAAGTGGTGGCGATGAAGAAGTGCCAATAAAGCGAATTGACTTTAAAGCGATTACATCGAGCATGAATAAATTCTACCATTAGTTTATAGTGTTACTAGCGGATTAAAATTACTTTACATTACCAATGTATTTATTTAAAACATTGATAATGGTAATTATGGACTGTAATTTATGCTTGCGTAAACTAGTGTAGATTATCGTAAAGTAAAATGAGTCTAGCGCTCAATATTTAGCCTTTGGCTGTCTTGTATTATTGCTCAATAAAGGATAACTATGCTGAACGCATCTGGAGTCAAAGACATAAATAGCACTAATCGAAATAGGTTTAAACTCACAGCGTCATTATTAGTACTACTCGGTGCGGTCGCTATCGGTTTTACATTGTCAATTATCCAAATACAGTCGGGTACTGCTGCTTATTTAGCTGCCTTGAGTAATTGGTCTCACGGGGTCAACGAATCGGTCAGACAAAGTGAAATTTATTTACGTTCTGGTGATCCCCATGCCTTAAAATCAGCGCGAGATAAATACCAACTCCCTCTGGGTCATATGCTAGGTCGTTTAATATTAGAGCGCGATGTTTTAGATTATGGCGCTGCCTATCGTGGATTTTTACAAGGTGGTAACCACCCTGATGATATCTCTCGGATGATATGGTTATTTCGCTTTTTTCACAATGCACCTTATTTTAAAGATGCTGTAAAAGCGTGGCAAAGCTCAGATCTTTGGATTGTACGATTAGGCGATACCATAGAAAAATTACCACACACCAGACAAAAATCCTTAATTGAAATGGAAGCACTACAATCTGAGCTAGATGAAATTACACATAAGCTCGCTCAGCCACAAACTGAATTTCAAATAAAAATGAGTTTGGCTAGTCGAGTTATGGCAATATTATTGTCGATCGTAAGCGTTATTTTCTTTCTACTCTTGGGCGGCATTGCAACCTTGCTGCTAAAAAAATTAACCTCCACTATTCGTATTTCTGAGTACAAATTTAGAAGCACCTTTGAAAATGCCGCTGTCGGTATCGCACAGCTAGATGCTGATGGCCGCATTAAAGATGCTAATAGTGCCTTGTGCGATATTCTTAATTATAACTTCACAGTACTTTCACAATTAAGGTATAACCAGCTAATTCATCCTGAAGATAGCAATATTTTTATAGAAGAGCGTGGGATTTTAGACAAAGGTTTAAGCGAAAGGGTTAGCTTTAAGCAGCGATTACATCGCATAGACAACAGCGTTATTTGGGTGCAAACCACGATGTCGCGTTTTGAGTGGGGAAACCCGAGAGAAATACGTTATATTTGTATTATTGAAGACGTATCTGAACAAGAGCGCCTCAGTGTAGAGTTAAGTTACCAAGCGCGTCATGATAACTTAACTGGCTTAATTAACCGCAGAGCTTTTGATGGCTACTTAAGCGAGTCATTACTAAAAGCAAGAAGTGAAAATTTTGTTCATTGCCTCTGTTTTATTGATTTAGACCAATTTAAGGTCATTAACGACACTCTTGGGCACTTTGCCGGCGATCAACTATTGCTACAAGTTACACAACTATTTAGCCGACAATTAAGAAAAAGTGACTTATTAGCCCGTTTAGGTGGTGACGAGTTTGGGTTAATTCTTGATTGCTGTGAGCCTGAGCAAGCGATTAAAACGGCGGAAAGTCTTCGTAAAAGCTTGAGTGAATTCCCATTTAGTTGGGATGGACGTGCCTTTAATATCGGCTGTAGTATTGGTATTACCCCTATTATGGCTTCAAGTACTGACGAAGCATCATTATTACAGGCCGCGGACTCGGCTTGTCACATGGCTAAAGAACAAGGTCGTAATCGTGTGATATTGACTTATCAAGGAGATAAAGAACTCGCCGCTCGTCGTGTACAAATGGAGTGGATTGAACGTATCCGCCGAGCTATTGAGACTGATAGTTTGTATCTAGACGCACAAAGAATAGTGTCACTGACATCAGATCAACATACACATATAGAAGTTTTAGTGCGTATGATAGGAGATAATAATGAAATTATCCCGCCAGGCGCATTTATACCTGCAGCTGAACGATTTAATCTGGTGCACATGTTAGACCGGTGGGTAATAGAGAAAGTCTGCTCACATTTACAACGTTATCCACTAGAGTTAAATGGCTTAGACGTTTGCCATATTAATATTTCAGGTAAAAGCTTTGATCAAGACGACTTTACTGACTTTACGTTAAAAACCATCGCACGCTATAATATTCCAGCCAATAAACTTTGTTTTGAAATAACCGAAACTGCAGCGGTTAGCAACTTAAACGTTGTGCGTAACTTTATGGAAAAGCTAAGAGAATTAGGTAGCAGCTTCGCATTAGACGATTTTGGTGCTGGGTTATCCTCCTTCGCTTATCTTAAGCAATTCCCGGTACAGTATCTGAAAATTGATGGCGCATTTGTCAGAAATATGGCCAACGATAAAACAGATAAAGCGATGGTTAGAGCCATTAGCGATATAGGTAAAACCTTAGGAAAAATTATAGTGGCTGAGTTTGTTGAAGACGAGCACGCCTTAAAATGTTTACAAGATATGGGCGTTGAATTTGCACAGGGTTATCATTTACATAAACCTGAGCGGCTTGATGGAGTTGTCAATAAACCGCGCACTAATTAAATACTTGGCATAGCTGACTTTTATTAACGTTATTATTTGAGAATGAATTAGCTTTTAGTAACGCTTGGTGGGCAAAACACCCTATTCCAGAGACATCTATTAATGCAGTGCTTGATCAATTTGATTATGCCATAAAACTTTTGGGCATTAACCATGTCGGTATTGGTTCAGATTTTGATGGTGTTTCAGGTGCATTACCAGAAGGTTTAAAATCGGTTGCAGATTATCCTAACTTAATAGCTGGACTAGAGAGTCGAGGGTATAGCGAAGAACAAATAAATAAACTCCTCGGCGGTAATTTGTTAAAGGTTTGGGCTGCTATCGAAGATGGAGCCTTTAACAATGAGTTTCAGCCTTAATATAAAATGAGCAAGGTGTAAAAATACGCTAATAAAACCATTACATCATTGCATCGTTGCATCGTTGCATCGTTAGCTAGTAAACATTACCCCAATTACCACAGTTTCAAATACTGCTCGTCAATTTATTCACTTATATAATATCTACCGAGTAAATATTTCACTCGCACTATAAGCGACTAAAAATCCAACGGCGGCAATCGGGCCAGTAATGTCATGCATATCTTCAAAGGCTTCTGGGATCATAGTTTGTATGATCATAACTAAAATTGCACCAGCAGCTAACGCCGTTGCAAATCCAATGTATTCATTACCCAACTCTCCCAAAAGAGTTAAACCAAGATAAGCCGATATGGCTAGCACAATAGTAATGGCAATCCAGAGGGTAAAAAAAAATGTTGCACTTTTACCGGCCTTTTTCATACCAGCAGAGCTTGATAAACCTTCTGGTATATTCGACATAAATACCGCAAAGACCGTGACCAAGGCAACACCACCGCCTTCTATCATGCTAACACCAATCGCAGCAGACTCTGGAATACCATCAATTAAAGCACCTAAAGCAATCGCGATACCAGCAGACTGGGCTACTCCATTTTTTTCAGGGTTATTACTTGCAGATTTTGGTATACCTTGTGAACGTTTACGATGCAGACCGCCATTATGTGCTACTAAATAGTTTGCCAGAGAATAGATCAAAACACCGCAAGCAAAACCACTAACCGAATATAACAAACCGCCTTGCTCTGTAGCCTTAGCCATTAATTCGAATGACAGTGCTGAAATAAGCACCCCTGCCCCAAATGCCATAATGCTTGAAATAACTTTATGAGGTAGGTTTACAAAATAGCCGACTATCGCTCCAATAATTAGAGCGAGGCCAGATACGCCGCCCCAAATAGCGGCTTCTAACGCTTGATTAATCATTTAAATAATTACTTCCTTGATTCAATAATACTGCTTCAACAATGCTGATTTAACTAATTAATGGCTCTTATTACATCAGTAAAAAACCAATAAAAACCAATAAAAACCAATAAAAACCAATAAAAACAAGTAACTTAGTATGGCTGTTTTTTGCCTGATAATATTGTTGATAATATTGTTGATAATACATCGTATTGCTTTATCAATCTATGTTGAAGCGCGGCGCCAACGTACAAAAAACCATGCTTTTTCTGCATTTAAATACCGTATTGGTTAAATTAATCAAAAATACATTAACACGCATTACCAACGTTCATTACCCTAGAATTGTTTATAATAATGTTCAAAGGGTATTGGCTTAAATAGAACGAGAATTCAACACGTAAATCATGTAAATAAGATCAACAAAGTGTTGAAGAATTCTCTGCATAAATACCTCATCATCTCAAAGAGACTATGCACTATCTTAAAAAAACTATGTACTATTTATTAACCGTTTTAGCGTATTCATTGTAATCGAAATTCACAGTTACAAGATGCTACTTTTATTTTATAGCCATCACTGATATCGGTTGATAAAATTAATGACATACTGACTATTATTTACGATTAGCCCTAGATCAAAAACCAAGTTAAATTAACTAGGTAAAAAACTAGGTGAAAAATCGAAGCATTAAAACTAAGTCATTGTATATTAAATTCTTTAACTACCAGGCTACGCATTATATTTTAGGAAATAAATCATCATGTTCAAAAAGTACTTAGGAAGTTTTTGTCTTGTTTCAGCACTAACGCTATCAGGTTGTGTATCAACAGAATTAGCAACAAACGAAACAAAAATCACCGCCCCACTCGCTGATCTCACCAACACCTATTGGAAGTTAGTGCAACTAGGCGGAACAAACGTTGAAATGACACCTGAACAACAAACTGAGCGTCATTTCACACTCCATAGCAATGATGGTCGTATAGCAGGATTTTCGGGCTGTAATCGCTTTTTTGGGCAATTTAATACAAAGGAGCTGACAATAGGAGCAGGCGATATTCAATTCAACGCTTTAGGTGCAACACAAATGGCTTGCCCTGATGTAAAAGTAAATGAGCAGACCGTGTTGAATGTATTTGCACTCACCACTGCTTATAAAATCACAGCAGAATCTCTAGTCTTGTTCAATCAAGATGGGCTTGAATTAGCAAGCTTTAAGGCCATCTATTTTTAAATCTCATGGAAAACCCTTGTATTTTACGGTTTATTTAATACAAAATTTTATATATACGTAAAAATTTTCGATTTCACAGGTAAAACCGTTACAAGTATTGTTGCTGCACACACGTAGCTAAAGCAGATAATATAGTAAATGTAGCAATTTCAAAGCGGATCAGTGTACAGATATTATTTGTGCACATTAGTGGTAAAACACTCGAGTAATCAGAATGGTATTTGACACTAAGCCGGAAAAATATGACTTAGTGTCTACAATTTAAAATATTAACTTCAACAATACATCACGCTAGTGTTTAGCCAGTAATCTAATGTCATTACCCGTAGGCGACTCATGTACTCTGAGCGAAAATGCCGGTAATACCGCAATAATGTGATCGAAAATGTCCGACTGTATATCCTCGTAAACCGCCCAACTAGTGGTATTGGTAAAAGCATAAATTTGAATTGGCAAGCCATTACTTGTCGGCTCTAACTGTCTAACTATCAAGGTCATTCCCTGATGAATATTAGGGTGGTTTTTCAAAAACGATACAAGATATTTTCTAAAGGTGCCAACATTGGTCATTCGTCGGCCATTTTGCAAAACGGTCATATCGGCATTTTTATCTGAATTTTCTTTTTCTATTGCTGTTACCGTACTCGCTATATATTCACTTAATAATTGCGCCTTTTTAAGTTCAATTAATTGTGTTTTATCCAAAAAGCATACACTGCTCATTTCCAAATGAATGCTACGTTTAATTCTTCTGCCGCCAGATTCAGACATGCCGCGCCAGTTTTTAAAAGAGTCAGAAATAAGTGCATAGGTTGGAATAGTTGTAATGGTTTTATCCCAATTCCTTACTTTTACTGTTGTTAACGCAATATCGACCACATCTCCGTCTGCACCATATTTTGGCATTTCAAGCCAGTCGCCTACTGCAAGCATGTTGTTTGCAGATAGCTGTATTCCGGCAACTAACCCTAATATGGGATCTTTAAATACCAACAACAACACCGCGGACAAAGCGCCTAAACCACTTAATAAAATAAGTGGTGATTTGTCCATAAGTAATGACACCGCTAAAATAGTCGTTAAAATACTGGCAATAAGCTTAACCGTTTGTAAAAGGCCTCTTAGCGGAAAATGTGCTGGGGTTGGACGTCTGTCAGAAAGCGATTGAAGAATGTCTAAAAAAGTAAACAACGATAACAGTAAGAATATGATAATCCACTGGTCAGTGATTACTTCAACAAAATGTAAAAAGGCTACACCTTCCGCAAGCCATAATTTAGCTTGTATAACAACAACAGCACCCTGAAGTGCAAACGAAAGTCGTGTTGCTAAGCGTTGAATTAACTCGAGAGTGACATTTTTAACCTGCTTTTCATTCATAATCTCAAACTTGCCTTTGAGAAAATGTTTGGCTGTGCCCCTAATAATATAATGTAATGCAACGGTAAATGCTGCTATCCATAAAACCACTAAAATGTCATACCAAAAAAAGACATTACCTGGCATGTTTTTTTCAAACCAGCCTAATAAGAATTCTCTCAATTGTGCCCTTGTTTCAGTCATTTTAATGTTGCCCTTAATCATTTTTTGGAAGGTTTGATGAATAAAAATTACTTTCAGAAGTCTGTATCACTATATTTAGTTAAAACATTGTATACAAAATTTGTTGTGTTATTGGTTAAAAAATTAAAGTTTTGTCAGACATGATTAACTTAGCACTACCTGTCATTAATCCATTTCACAAAAATATTACTTTCTCTCGTTATATGATCAAGATAATGAAATAATAATATTTTGACTACATAATTTAAGCTTATAATTTTACACTAATCGCAAATAAATTTCATATGGTTAGCCAACAATAGTACAAAGTTCAGCGTCTAACTCATCAGGTTCACTTACAGGCATTTTATAAAAGAATTTTGCATACTTTGGTCATATAATCGACTTTAACTTGGTCACGACCAGAAGGGAGATTGTTACCGGGCATTGGAATAATTTTCAGATAGCTTAAAATTACTGAGTCTGTAACAGAAAATTAATATGTTACAGACTCACATTACGCATACTTAAACGAAATCAAATATATTAAAGATAGCATTCAGGCATTGGGATTTGTGCAACACCAGATTCTACAGCGGCTACGGCGACCGCTTTTGCTACATTGTGACAAAGTCTTGGGTCCATCGGACGAGGAATAATATAGTGTTTGCCAAAACTTAATGACTTTTCGCCACTCGCTTTTAACACGCTTTCAGGTACTTCAGCTTTTGCTAACGTACGTATGGCATGCACAGCGGCTATTTTCATTTCGTTATTTATTTTTCTTGCTCTAACGTCCAAAGCACCTCGAAAAATAAATGGAAAACACAGCACATTATTCACTTGGTTAGGATAATCAGAACGACCTGTGGCCATAATTAAATCATCTCTTACTGAATGGGCCAATTCAGGTTTTATTTCAGGATCCGGATTTGAACAAGCAAAAACAATAGGATTTGGCGCCATTGTTAATAATTGCTCTTTAGATAATAAATTTGGTCCCGACACACCAACAAACACATCAGCTTCAGCAATAGCATCATCAAGCGTACGTTTATCGGTATTATTAGCAAATAGCATTTTATATTCGTTAAGATCGCTACGGCGAGTGTGCACTACGCCCTTAGTGTCCAACATATATATTTTTTCACGTTTAGCACCACATTGAATAAGCAATTCCATACAAGCAATTGCCGCAGCACCAGCGCCTAAACAAACAATCACCGCATGTTCAATGTCTTTACCTTGAATTTCTAAAGCATTGATCATAGCAGCACAAGTGACGATGGCCGTACCATGCTGGTCATCATGAAAAATAGGAATTTTACAGCGTTCTTGCAGTGCCTTCTCAATAATAAAACAGTCTGGCGCTTTTATATCTTCAAGGTTAATACCACCAAATGTGTCAGCAATACTGGCAACCGTATTAATGAATTCTTCTGGGGTTTTATGATTAACTTCTATATCAAATGAATCAATATTGGCAAATCTTTTAAACAGTAGCGCTTTACCTTCCATCACAGGCTTCGACGCCATGGGGCCCAAGTTACCTAAGCCTAAAACAGCACTACCATTTGATATCACAGCAACAGTATTACCCTTACCTGTGTATTTATAAACATCGTCAGGATTTTCAGCTATCGCACGACATGGTTCAGCAACACCAGGGCTATAAGCTAAGGACAAATCTTCACTTGTTTCCGCAGCAGTAGTTATTTGAACGGCTATTTTACCGGGGGTTGGTTTGGCATGATAATCTAATGCACGTTGTTTAAAATCGCTCATAATTGACCTTTAATTAAATGTAAAAATATAAATATGTTATTCAATAGCATCACTCTCTCAGTAAACAAGCAGGTAAGAATTTCGAGGTAACTATTGCGCTGATTTGTCCCGAAAATAAAAATATCGTGACGTAATGTTCTGTATTAGTGTCAACGAGGTAATTACAAATAATGTCATTTTTATTTAAACAACATTATCAGGTATTTTTGTCGTTATTTTAATTTTTCGTCTCTGCAGAATATTGTAATGTCTGATGAGAATTTATCGATTTCGGTAATTTTTACTATCAAAAATTTTAATAAAAATTACCGTGCTGTAGCTCAAATTTTTAAACTATGCTTTAAATGACTAAAGTAGTCATGAGAATAAATTTTAGCTAAGGTTTTAATAAAATCACAAATCCTGACAGGTATGTCAACTTTTATTTTTGGCAAATTTATTTTTTTAAACTAGAAATAATTTAACGACCATCTAGAAACTTGACACTAGTGACAGGCTTTGATATCAAAGTATTAATCAAATATTACTTACATCAAATAAAGGCACTCAAAATGAACTTTCAATCATTTCACCCACCGCGCAGAATTTTAATGGGCCCTGGCCCTTCAGACATCAGTCCAGAAGTTTTAGCTTCATTATCAAGACCTGCAATTGGTCATTTAGACCCTTTGTTTGTTGGTATGATGGACGAATTAAAAGCCTTACTACAATATGCTTTTCAAACTAAAAATGAGTTTACAATTGCGCTGTCAGCGCCCGGCTCTGCTGGTATGGAAGCTTGTTTTGTTAACTTAGTAGAAGAAGGCGATAAAGTTATTGTTTGTCGTAATGGCGTATTTGGTGACCGTATGATCCAAAACGTTAACCGTATTGGCGCAGAGGCCGTTATAGTTGACTCTCCTTGGGGTCGAGCAGTTGAAGTAGACAAAGTAGAAGCCGCTTTAAAAGCTAATCCAGATGCAAAATTTTTAGCCTTTGTTCACGCTGAAACTTCTACAGGTGCCTTATCAGATGCAGCAGCCTTATGTGCTCTAGCACAGCAACACGACTGTTTATCTATTGTTGACGCTGTTACATCACTAGGCGGAGTTGAGCTTAAAGTTGATGACTGGGGCATAGATGCTATTTATTCTGGTTCACAAAAATGTTTATCATGTGTACCGGGCTTATCACCTATTTCGTTCAGTGAAAAAGCGGTAAATGTTATTAAAAACCGTAAAACACAAATACAAAGTTGGTTTTTAGATCAATCACTTGTGATGAGTTATTGGTCTGGAGCAGGCAAGCGTAGCTATCATCATACAGCGCCTGTTAACTCACTATACGGCTTGCACGAATCGTTAATACAATTACAAAACGAAGGTTTAGAAAACCGTTGGGCACGTCATCAAAAACAACACGAAACTTTAGCGAAAGGCTTAGATAAGCTAGGTATCAAGTTCATTGTACCTAAAGAAGAGCGCTTACCTCAGTTAAACGCTATCTACATCCCTGAAGGAATAGATGACGCAAAAGTAAGAAGCTATCTATTGAATGAGTACAACCTAGAAATAGGGGGTGGATTAGGTGATTTTGCCGGTAAAGCATGGCGCATTGGTTTGATGGGTTATACTGCTAGAAGCGAAAATGTAGCCTTATGTTTAACCACACTTGAAGACGCTTTAGCTCAACAAAAGTAGAAAATGTTAAATAAAAATTTTTCACAATGTGGAATTTAAAAGAGAGCTTAGATAGCCCATAAAATTGATGTTCTGATGTTAGAGCAAGAATTCAAAGCACGAGTTACTCAATTAGGAAAGCATTAGGAAAGCAATTAAGCCAGCCTAACCAAGATAAAGATGGCTTGGTTAGGCTGGCTTATTAACAAGTTCATTCGTATGTGAGACTAACGTTAATAAAAGCCATTAAGGTTGAAAATACGGTTGTCTTAATAATCAGGTCTGGTTGTTAGTGATGGCATAGACTACGTAAAATATATCGTCATTTATCCTACAGAGCTAAAGCTGTACCGATATAGAGGGTAATAAATAGAGTTTATTAAGCCTTTTCATCAACAATGTTAGTATGTAGACCGTTCAAAAATGAAAAAGCCTAAATTACATCAATAATTTAGGCTTTTTTTTATCTTTTATTTCTTCAAAATAATTTCATATAGTGAAATTTTTAAAGGTTTAGAAAGTATTCAGAAAAATCAAAGATTAGCAACTTAGGCTTCAACTCCCCAACCATCCGTATAACCTTTAAACTGCGATACTATTTGTTCAAACTGAACTTCTTGAGCAATAATTGCATCATAAAGCGGGATCATCTTGATTGAACAATCTAAATGCCATACTTTTGGATTTTCATCGATGTGAACATCACAACTAATATCAGCTGCTATTTCAGTAAGATGAGCTGCCATAGCCTCTGCATGTTCTTGTGAATCAAATAGGTGGAAAAAAACGATAGTATGCATCACAGTTAAATCGATACCTGCTTTTTGCATTTCAAACAAGACTTTACCTGTGTCATCTTTTGGGAAGTTCATATTACTCATCATGGCTATAAAATTAATGGCGGTATTATAAACGGCAATGTTTTAAATGAATAGAAAACAAAAGGGGTAATCAAGCTAATTTTAAATCAAGTGTAGCTGACTCTATTGATTTAGAGAAGGTTAGGCGTTTAACTCTCTTTGGGTGCTGTCGGCACCCCGACGCCAAACCAAAAAACAAGCTTCAAGCCATTAATTTAGAGTGAGTGGCAGCTAATTCATTGGTAAAAGCTTAATGTGCATCTGACCCCACTTAATTATTGAATTAGTGGCACGATGAAGATATAGAGCGTTTATTTTCTATACTTATGAAGTAAATAACGTCTTAGCCCATTGTTCGAAGCGTTGGACTTTTGGCCAATTAAAGTGATGCTCTGGAGCAACTAAAAATAACGCACGTGAACTCGCATAAGCATAATCAAAAATATTCACCAACTGTCCCATTTTAATATTGTGATTAACCAAAGCACGACTGACAAACGCAATTCCCTGACCGGCAAGTACATTTTGAATAATCGGCAAGGCATCTGTTGTACGTATTCGGCTGCGTAACTCAGCTTTGTTAAACTTAAATTTCTGACAGCAATCATTAATCGCTTCTTGAATATCACTACTAGTG
The DNA here is from genome assembly GCF_002077175.1 of Colwellia sp. PAMC 21821. Classification (NCBI taxonomy): domain Bacteria; kingdom Pseudomonadati; phylum Pseudomonadota; class Gammaproteobacteria; order Alteromonadales; family Colwelliaceae; genus Colwellia; species Colwellia sp. PAMC 21821. The sequence continues at coordinate 3,878,085 of NZ_CP014943.1, read as the reverse complement.
TCTTCTAATAAGGGTAATGATAATATTTCAGCAGGATTTTTACTGTCAACACCTGATAATAATGGGCTAGCAACTAAAATTATCTCATCATCAGTGAGTTTACGGCTCATAAGTCCAAGGTAGTCGCCGAATCCACGCCGAATGGCGACATCTATGCCATTTTGCATAAATACTTCTAAATTATTATTTGGTGCAAATTGCACACATATTTCGCTATTATCCTGTTGAAAACTATTAATATTTGGCAACAACAATAGTGAAGTAACCGAATGTAAGGCGCTCACTTTTAGCTCACCGGTATTAGGCTCGCCAGAAACCGCACTTACGCCTGACTTTATTTGTTCAAACGCATTTTCAATAAATGGAAACAATCTCATGCCTGTCGAATTTAATCGTGTTTGATTATTTTCACGGACAAACAAAGCGAAGCCAAAATGATTTTCTAGAATTCTGATTTGCTGACTCACTGCTGCTTGAGTGACAAATAATTCTTTAGCTGCGGCCTTAAAGCTCTTGTGCTGAGCCGCAGATAAGAAGACTTGTAATGATTTCAATGGTGGCATTCGCATAATATTTTCCTGTATGTCTCTAATATAGATTGAAATAAACATTAGAAATACTTAAGTGCAATTAAGTTTATATCGTTTGTAGCTTGTGAATACAAGGAGTAATTTTATACCTGTCATTCACTACCTATATCGAGAATATTATGAAATTAATTATTTTAAAAACACTAATTATCGTTTCAACACTATCTACACCTGTGACTACCAACGCTAAAAGTTCAAAGACGCCACATTATGAGCAATTAGCGTCAACCATGGGATATCCCTACAAGCTACTTATTAATCGTACCGATACAGTTAAGATTATCTACAGTGAAAGTAATGATAATATTTATTGTAAAGTTATCATTAGCTGGAATGGACAAGAGGTGCAAACATCCTCGGCACAAACCACTAAAGAAAAGTTTAACGACAAACCACTAGCGAATTGCTTAACGCGCAAAGATGCAAAATTAATACTGGCACGAACTTTTGATTAATCAAATAACAACTGTAACTTTGGGAGCAATGAGCTGAAGACTAGATCCGCTTCTCCCACTAAGTGACATCTCAATTACCAAGTCATTAATTGAGGCTGAGTAATTTTCTAATACTTTGGTAAAAGCTTAATGTGTACCTGACCCCATTGGTTACTGCTTGGCGTCGCAGTGGCGACTACTTCACTTTTTGGGTGTCGTCAGCACCCCGACGCCAAACAAATAAACAAATTACAAACGGCTAATTTAGAGCGAGTATAATTTTAATAGTTTTTTAAAACTTAACTGCTTGGAGTTTGTTTATCTGCTTGGCGTCGCAGTGGCGACAACACCCAGAGGGGCGTTGCACGCCAAACGCCCCTCTGGACTCCCCATGGCGCCCGACACAGCAGAACACTCCAACTAAATTTAGGTTCAATATTTATTCCTGCCGAAAATCGTCCCTTCACACGGCAGTCTACGCCATCGACGTGCATGGACGCACTAATGCCGTGAAGGCAAGGATGCCTAAGAGCGGCCATGGCTCCGATAAACATCGCACTTATCTAAATTAAGCTTCCGTTGCTGTGATGGGATCGGCAGTTTGTTAGTTCTAAGGTGTGACTTTCTACAAATTAACTTCTTGGAATATTAAAAGATAAGCACAACAGTAAAATCAACCACCAAGTCTGCTTCATTAAACGCCGGAATGATGATCAATATTCACGTATCACTGGCATGGATGCCAGTGAAAGCGCTGTAGTACATGGATGTACGTTCAGCGCTGGTACGTCGAGAATATTGAGCATCATGGAGGAAACACGTTTAATGCAGCATCGCCGAGGGAGTCCAAAGCCAAAGAGGTATGAGCGGTGCTAGCCTCCCTTCTCCCTTTGGGTGTAGTCGGCACCCCGACGCCAAACAGGTAAATAAACTCCAAGCCGTTAATTTAGAGTGAGTGTCCTTCTAATATCTAAACAAGCGCCAAACCGTCAATTTAGAATGAGTGCCCATTAATTGACTGGTGAAAGCTTAATGTGTACCTGACCCGACTTATTACTAATTTAAATTCAATTTTCGTTGCTGTGATGGGATCGAGAGTTTGCTGAACTTGTATTGCCCTATAAAAAATCAGGCTCTTAACTAAAGATAAACACCAAACGTGAATCAAACTCTAAGTCTGCATCATTAAACGCCGGAATGATGACCAATATTCACGTATCACTGGCATGGATGCCTGTGAAAGCGCTGTAGTACATGGATGTACGTTCAGCGGTGATACGTCGAAAAATATTGGGCATCATGGAGGAAACACGTTTAATGCAGCAGCGCCGGGTGAGTCCAGAGAGCTTCACTTAAACATAGCGCGTTTAACCCTCTTTGGGTGTAGTCGGCACCCGACGCCAAACCAATAAACAAGCTCCAAACAGTTAATTTAGAATGAGTATCTGTCTAATAATTTTGAAATATTTAGGTAAAAGCTTAATGTGTACCTGACCCCACTTATTATGTACCTGACCCCACTTTTTAAAAAATGAGAATAAACATAGGCAATACCAAGCTAACAGCTTGAAGAGTGACACAATACTATCGCTACATTTTATTGGACTTCGCGTTGTTGCTGACAGGTATGCAAAGCTAACGATAAAGACGTTTTTAAAAGCGGTCAGGCAGCTCCACTTATTTGGTGGAGCTTATATCATTGAGAGACTCTGATATTTTGTGGGGATCGCTCAGTACCTGACCCCACTTATTAATAATTATTCAATTGACACCACAATAAAACAAGACTAAATTAAGACTACTAGCATGAATTAAGTCTTGACGGACTGTGCTAGTTGACAAAACGGAGAGTAAACTATGAACATAAAACCAATAAGCTACATGAAAGCAAATGCTGCCAGGCTACATGCTGAGCTTGAATTTGAACCAATGTACGTTACACAAAATGGGAATGAATCTCTTGTTGTACAAACAGCGGAATCTTATCAAGCTCAACAAGAAAAACTTGCATTTATGGAGCTAATGATAAGCCGTGAAATAAATATATCTAAAGATAAGGTTAGCGATTTAGATGAGTTTCTTTCATCCATTTAGACAAATAAAATGAAATTTTTAATTGAAGAAAATGCAAAAATAGATATTAAATTGGCCATTAGTTGGTTGGCTAAAAAAATACCCGCTGATGAAGCAAAAACTCAGATATTAGCAATAATTTATGATGTGAAAAATCAGCTAATCGTTCACCCCAATTCAGGAACAAAGTGCCAATTTAATTTTGAAAACAAATATCGTGAAATTATAAAAAATAACTATCGCACTATATACAAATTGGATCAATTAAAAAAAGAAATCACAATAATTCTGTTTTGTCATACACGTATGAACTTTCAATCATTATTGTCACAAAGTAATATTTACAATAGAAGTATCATGTGAAGCAAACAAAAAAACCCGCACTCTCTATTCGAGAACGCGGGTTTTTATTAAGAATAACAAGCTGTAAGCGAATCGCTTACCAACCCGTTTTCTCTTTAAGTGCTTTACCGATATCCGCTAAAGAACGAACAGTTTTAACACCGGCCGCTTCTAATGCTGCGAATTTCTCATCAGCTGTACCTTTACCACCAGCGATAATCGCGCCAGCGTGACCCATACGCTTACCTTCTGGTGCAGTAACACCAGCAATGTAAGATACAACAGGCTTAGTAACGTGTGCTTTGATGTATTCTGCAGCTTCTTCTTCAGCTGTTCCGCCAATTTCACCAATCATTACGATTGCTTCAGTTTGTGGATCGTTTTGGAACATTTCCAATACGTCGATGAAGTTAGTACCTGGGATAGGATCACCACCAATACCTACACAAGTAGATTGGCCAAAACCAGCATCTGTAGTTTGTTTAACGGCTTCGTACGTAAGCGTACCAGAACGTGAAACAATACCTACTTTACCAGGCTTGTGAATGTGACCAGGCATGATACCAATCTTAGTTTCGCCAGGTGTAATAACACCTGGACAGTTAGGACCGATCATACGAACGCCAGATTGATCAAGCTTAGCTTTAACGTCAACCATATCTAAAGTTGGAATACCTTCAGTGATAGTAACGATAAGCTCGATGCCTGCATCAATAGCTTCTAAAATTGCATCTTTACAAAACGGAGCTGGTACGTAGATAACTGTTGCTGTTGCGCCAGTTGCTAATACTGCTTCACGTACTGTATTAAATACTGGAAGGCCTAAATGCGTTTGACCGCCTTTACCTGGGCTTACGCCACCAACCATTTGTGTACCGTACTCAAGCGCTTGTTCTGAATGGAATGTACCTTGACCACCAGTGAAACCTTGACAGATTACTTTAGTATCTTTGTTAATTAAGACAGACATTATTTGCCCTCCGCAGCTGCTACAACTTTAGTTGCTGCATCAGTTAATGACTCAGCAGCAATGATGTCTAAGCCAGATTTTTTAAGTACTTCACGACCTTCTTCAGCATTTGTACCTTCTAAACGTACAACTACAGGCACTTGAACGCCTACATCTTTAACTGCAGCGATAATACCTTCAGCGATCATGTCACAACGTACAATGCCACCAAAGATGTTAACTAAAACAGCTTTAACGTTATCGTCAGAAAGAATGATTTTGAATGCTTCAGAAACACGCTCTTTAGTCGCCCCGCCGCCAACATCTAGGAAGTTAGCTGGCTTGCCGCCGTGTAAGTTAACGATATCCATTGTGCCCATTGCTAGGCCTGCACCGTTAACCATACAACCAACGTTGCCGTCTAAAGCTACGTAGTTTAATTCAAAACGTGCTGCATGTGCTTCACGCTCATCTTCTTGAGATGGATCGTGGAATGCGCGCATTTTAGGTTGACGGTATAAAGCATTACCATCGATACCAATTTTGCCGTCTAGACAGTGAAGATTACCTTCGTCAGTGATAACTAACGGGTTGATTTCTAATAAAGCGAAATCGAAATCTTCAAACATTTGTGCAAGACCTAAAAAGATCTTAACAAATTGCTTCATTTGCGTTGGGTTTAAACCTAACTTGAAGCCTAATTCACGAGCTTGGTATGGTTGAGCGCCAACTAGTGGATCAATTTCAGCTTGGTGAATTAACTCAGGAGTCTCTTCAGCAATCTTCTCAATGTCAACACCGCCTTCAGTAGAGGCCATGAATACTACTCTACGACTTGCACGGTCTACAACAGCACCAAGATACAATTCGTTAGCAATATCTGTACAGCTTTCTACTAAGATTTTAGCTACTGGCTGACCATGTTCGTCAGTTTGGTAAGTAACTAGGTTTTTACCTAACCAGTTTTGCGCGAAATCTTTGATTTCTTGCTTGCTTTTAACTAGCTTAACACCGCCAGCTTTACCACGGCCGCCCGCGTGTACTTGAGTTTTAACAACCCACATATTGCCGCCGATTTTATCAGCTGCTTCTGCCGCTTCCTGAGGTGTATCGCAAGCGAAACCTTCAGAAACTGGTAAACCATATTCAGCGAATAATTGTTTCGCTTGATATTCATGCAAATTCATGGTGTTTTATCCATTTATCTGTAGATGAAAATGGTAATAATAAAAAGTTATTACCATCGAAAAGAGTCGACCGATTATAGTACAAAAGCTCTAAAGAGCATAGTCCTTAGAGCCTAATACTATAGTCTAAATCAAACCAAAAATTTCAATATTACTGCTTACTAGATGTTTAACTATATATTAAGTAACAAGCGTGTTGGATCTTCCAATAACTCTTTAATAGTTACTAAGAAACCTACTGATTCTTTACCATCAACTAAACGATGATCGTAAGAAAGTGCTAGGTACATCATAGGTAAAATTTCAACTTTTCCATCAACCGCCATTGGGCGATCTTGGATTTTATGCATTCCTAATATCGCCGCTTGTGGCAAGTTAAGAATAGGTGTTGAAATTAATGAACCAAAAACGCCGCCGTTAGTGATAGTAAAGTTACCACCTTGCATTTCGTCCATGGTTAATTTTCCGTCACGACCTTTAATCGCTAATGAACGAATACCGTTTTCGATACCCGCCATGCTTAGCTGATCTGCATCACGTAATACAGGTGTAACTAAACCACGTGGCGTAGATACTGCAATCGAGATGTCGAAAAAGTTGTGATAAACAATGTCATCACCGTCAATTGACGCGTTAATGGCAGGGTAGCGTTTAAGCGCTTCAGTAACTGCTTTAACGTAGAACGACATAAAACCTAAACGGGTATCATGTGTTTTCTCGAATACGTCTTTATATTGGTTACGAAGATCCATAATTGGCTTCATGTTAACTTCGTTAAACGTTGTTAACATTGCCGTAGAATTTTTCGCTTCTAATAAACGTGTCGCGATAGTTTTACGTAAACGTGTCATAGGTACGCGTTTTTGAGTACGCTCGCCTAATGCGGCAGATGCTTGAGCTGCAGGCGCTGGCGCCGCTGCTTTTGCAGGTGCTGCTTTAGGTTTGTTGGCTGCGGCTTCTACGTCATCTTTAGAAATACGACCACCTTTACCTGTGCCAACAACATCGCTAGCCGTTAGGCCTTTCTCTGTCATTAAACGACGCACTGATGGGCTAGCAAGCTCATCTGAACTAATCGCTTCTTCAGCTGAGGCTGCTGGCGCTGCACTTGCAGCTGCACCAACATTAAGTTCACCCAGTTTTTGGTCGCCTAATACGGTATCGCCTTCAGCGTGAATTATTTTACCAATTATACCATCAGCTTGTGCAACAACTTCTAGAACGACTTTGTCTGTTTCAATATCAACTAAGTTTTGATCAACAGTGACGGTATCGCCTGCAGCCACATGCCATGTAGCGACAGTTGCATCTGCAACTGACTCAGGCAGTACTGGTACGACGATATCAATCACTTTAGCTGTATCGCCTGATGATTTAGGTGCACTGGCAGTAGCTTCTGCTTTTGCTGGGGCAGCTTTATCACTTTTGCTTTCAGGTGCTGGCGCTTCGGCCTCGCCTTCAGACAAAATAGCAATAACTTGTTCGCCTAAAACAGTTGCACCTTCAGCTTGCGATATATCTGTAATAACGCCATCTGATGTTGCTGGTACTTCAAGTACTACTTTATCAGTTTCGATATCAACTAATACTTGATCGCGAGATACTTTATCGCCTACTTGTACGTGCCAAGTCGCTATAGTTGCATCTGCAACTGATTCAGGTAAAACGGGAACCTTAATTTCGGTTGTCATTTATAATATTCCTTACACACTCTTAATTAATCTCTTTATAAAAAAGAGGGTCTATTCTACATTAAGCGCGTCATGAACTAGCGCTTGTTGCTCTTTAACATGAACTGACATATAACCTACAGCCGGTGCCGCAGAAGCGTTACGACCTGCATATGTCAAATAAGTATTATCAGGGATAGCCGCTCTAAAGTGATGCTGTGAACAGTACCAAGCACCCTGGTTTTGCGGTTCTTCCTGACACCAAACGAATTGCTTAACATGCTGATATTTTGCAATTTCAGCTTTTAGCTCTTCTTCTGGGAATGGATATAATTGTTCGACACGAATGATAGCAACATTAGTTTGCTCATTCTTACGACGTTGATCGAGTAATTCGTAATAAACTTTACCACTACAGAACACTACACGTTCAACTTTGTCTGCATCAAGTTCGTCAACTTCACCAATAACATTATGGAAAACACCAGTAGATAGCTCTTCTAACGAAGACACCGCCATCGGGTGACGCAATAATGATTTAGGCGACATAACCACCAATGGACGACGCATAGGACGCACCACTTGACGACGCAACATGTTAAACACTTGCGCTGGGGTTGTAGGCACACAAACTTGCATATTGTGATCGGCACAAAGCTGTAAAAAACGTTCCAAACGGGCTGACGAATGCTCTGGACCTTGACCTTCATAGCCATGTGGTAACAGCATAGTTAAGCCACATAAACGGCCCCACTTCTGTTCACCTGAACTGATAAATTGGTCGAATACCACTTGTGCACAGTTAGCGAAATCACCAAATTGTGCTTCCCAAATGGTTAAGCCGCTAGGCTCTGCTGTTGTGTAACCATATTCAAACGCTAATACTGATACTTCAGATAACACTGAATCGTGCACATCAAAAGGACCTTGTCCTTCACGAATGTTCTGCAATGGCAAATAACGCGCCGCGTTATCTTGAGCATGTAAAACAGCATGACGATGGAAGAAAGTGCCACGACCAGAATCTTGACCGGTAAGACGAACACGTTTACCTATGTCGACAATAGAAGCATAAGCTAAGTTTTCTGCCATGCCCCAATCAAGTAGCTTCTCACCGCTGGCCATTTTCGTACGATCGTCATAAATTTTCTGTACACGGTTGTGTACTTTATGATCCGCCGGAATAGTTGATATTTTAACAGCAAGTTCTTTCAGCTTTTCAAGCGAAATTTCTTTATCGTAATCGTCATCCCAATCGTGGCCAATATAAGGAGTCCAGTCAACAGAATGCTCTGTCATTGGACGCCATTGTTCAACCGTACACTGGCCTTCATCAAGCAATTTACGATAATAAGCAGTTAACTCATCAGTCTTAGCTTTATTGAGTGAGTTTTCAGCGTTAAGTTTATCAGCGTAAAGTTGACGAGGTGTCGGATGTTTCTTAATTTTTTTGTACATAACTGGCTGAGTAGCACTAGGCTCATCGGCTTCGTTATGACCATGACGTCGGTAACAAACTAAATCTATCACCACATCACGTTTAAATTCGTTACGGTAATCAAGCGCAATTTGCGTTGCTAAGATAACCGCTTCAGGGTCATCACCATTAACATGCAGAATAGGTGCTGAAACCATTTTGGCAACTTCAGTACAGTATTCTCCACTTCGCGTATCTTCTGAGCTTGAAGTCGTAAAACCTACTTGGTTATTGACCACGATACGTATAGTGCCGCCAACTTTAAATGCTCTAGCTTGAGACATATTAAAAGTTTCTTGCACAACACCTTGTCCAGCAATTGCTGAATCACCGTGAATAGTAATAGGTAAGACTAAGTCGCCTTCACTGCAATCGCGACGATCAAGTCGTGCACGTACAGAACCGATAACTACCGGGTTAACAATTTCAAGATGTGATGGGTTAAATGCTAATGCCAAATGAACATTGCCACCAGGTGTAACAAAGTCTGACGAGTAGCCTTGATGATATTTAACATCACCAGAGGATAATATTTCGTCGTGCTTGCCACCGAATTCGTCGAAAAGCTTTGATGGGTTTTTACCCATAACATTAACCAGCACATTCAAACGACCCCGGTGAGCCATCCCTATAACAACTTCTTTAGCGCCTTGTGTGCCAGCACGAGTGATCAGTTGTTTTAACATAGGAACTAGCGCGTCACCACCTTCAAGAGAGAAACGTTTTGCACCTGGGAACTTAGCCCCTAAGTACTTTTCAAGTCCATCAGCCGCAACTAAGTCCTTAAATATTTCTTCTTTCTCTTCAACACTTAACACGGCTTGTGACTGCACTGATTCAAGACGTTGTTGTAACCAACGCTTTTCATCAGTTGAGTTAATATGCATATATTCAGCACCAATAGAACCACAGTAAGTAGTTTTCAGCGCTTTATATAACTCACCAAGCTTCATTGATTCTTGGCCTATAGCCAATGAACCTACGTTAAACTCTCGATCAAAATCATTTTCTGAAAGTTCATGGTGAGATAATTGCAGGTCACGTACTTTGTCACGTTGCCATAACCCTAATGGGTCAAGGTTAGCATTTTGATGTCCGCGAAAACGAAAAGCATTAATCAGCTGTAAAACTTTGACTTGCTTAGCGTCGCTACCACCTGAAACAACCACGGTTTTTTGTGTTTGTTGGGCTAGCTCTTTAAATTCATTGCGGATTTCAGAATGCCGATATTCAACGTCAGCACCTTCAATTTTAGGAAGTTGTTGGAAAATACCTCGCCATTCTGCAGTCACAGATTGTGAGTTATTCAGATAAGATTCGTATAATTCTTCAATATAAGCAGCGTTTGCACCACTTAAATGGGAAGACTCTATCCAAGTCTTCATAGCACCTTCGGGCATTGCCTGTTCCTTTATGGGATAAAAGCAATCAAAAGATATGTTTAAGTTAAGATAATCGAGCATCTTATTTAAAGATGCTCGAATAATTAATTTAAACCGCTCTGGTTAGCAACATTGACTTAATATGGCCAATGGCTTTGGTTGGGTTTAATCCTTTCGGACAAACATCAACACAGTTCATGATGCCGTGACAACGAAATACGCTGTAAGCATCTTGTAAATCATCTAAACGCTCTTCTGTAGCGGTATCACGGCTATCGATAAGAAAACGATAAGCATGTAATAAACCCGCTGGACCGATAAACTTATCAGGATTCCACCAGAAAGAAGGACAAGATGTAGAACAACAAGCACATAAAATACATTCGTAAAGTCCATCTAATTTTTCACGTTCTTCGATAGATTGCAAATGTTCGCGTGCAGGTTGTTCTTTACCATCATTAATGAGGTAAGGTCTGATTTTTTCATATTGATTATAAAACTGTGTCATATCAATAATTAAATCACGTACTACAGGTAAACCTGGTAATGGACGTAACACAATTTTATTTGCTGGAACAGCAGATAAAGGCGTGATACATGCCAAACCGTTTTTACCATTCATATTCAAACCGTCAGAGCCACAAACACCTTCACGACATGAACGACGGAACGATAAGCTAGAATCTTGCTCTTTCAGCAAAATTAACGCGTCTAGTACCATCATGTCTGAGCCTTCTGGAATTTCCAGCTCATAATCTTTCATGTAAGGTTTGTTATCAACATCAGGGTTGTAACGGTAAATTGAAAAAATTTGTTTCATCACAACGCTCCTAGTAAGTTCTTGCTTTCGGTGGGAAAGCTTCACGGTGAACCGGGCTCATGTTAACAGAGCGTTTGCTCATGTCTTCAGTCGCAGGTGAGTAAATTGAATGACATAACCAATTTTCATCATCACGTGATTGGAAATCTTCACGAGCATGTGCGCCACGAGATTCCGTACGGAAATTAGCTGCTTTAGCGGTACAAAAAGCTGTTTCCATTAAGTTGTCTAATTCTAAACACTCAATTCTGTGGGTGTTAAATTCAGAAGACTTATCATCTAAATGTGCATTTTGAAGACGCTCACGGATTTCCGTAAGTTCTTTCATGCCTTGTGCCATTGCTTCACCTTCACGGAATACCGAGAAGTTAAATTGCATACATTTTTGTAGGTCTTTGCGAATTTGAACTGGATCTTCACCACTCGTTGAAGATTCCCAACGCTTAGTTCGAGCTAAAGAGGCTTCTAAATCAGATTCAGTTGCATCTTTACCGCTTTGCGTTTCACTTAAGTATGTACCTAAGAAGTTACCCGCTGCACGACCAAATACCACTAAATCAAGTAATGAGTTACCACCTAAACGGTTAGCTCCATGCACAGATACGTTTGCGATTTCACCAACAGCAAATAAGCCTTCGATGATGTTTTCTTCGCCCGTTTCTGGATTAAAGTGGATAGCTTGACCGTTAACATTACAAGGCACACCGCCCATCTGATAATGACAAGTAGGTATAACAGGGATAGGCTCAACAGCAGGATCAACGTGAGCAAACGTTTTCGATAAATCACAAACGCCTGGTAGACGTTTTTCTAGCGTTTCACGACCTAAATGATCAAGTTTAAGCTTAAGATGAGGACCTAAAGGACCGTCAAAACCGCGACCTTCACGAATCTCTGTCATCATTGAACGTGCAACAACATCACGACCGGCTAAATCTTTAGCATTCGGTGCATAACGCTCCATGAAACGTTCACCGTCTTTGTTAAGCAGGTAACCACCTTCACCACGACAACCTTCAGTTACTAACGTACCAGCACCCGCTATACCTGTTGGGTGAAACTGCCACATTTCCATATCTTGCATTTGTACGCCAGCGCGAAGCGACATACCAACACCGTCACCGGTATTAATGTGAGCATTAGTTGTTGAAGCAAAGATACGACCAGCGCCACCTGTTGCTAAAACTGTTGCACGGGCTTTAAAGTAAACGATTTCACCAGTTTCAATGCAAATTGCGGTAGTACCGACAACAGCACCGTCACTATTTTTAACTAAATCTAAGGCATACCATTCAGAATATACGTTAGTTTTATTTTTAACGTTCTGTTGATATAAACAGTGAAGCAATGCATGACCGGTACGGTCAGCTGCTGCTGCTGTACGTGCAGCTTGTTCGCCACCAAAGTTCTTAGATTGACCACCAAATGGACGTTGGTAAATTTTACCTTCTTCCGTACGAGAGAAAGGTAAACCCATTTTCTCTAATTCGATGATAGATTCTGGACCTGTTTTACACATATATTCAATAGCGTCTTGGTCACCGATATAATCAGAACCCTTAACGGTATCGTACATGTGCTGTTCCCAATGATCTTCATGCGCATTACCCAAGGCAACAGTAATACCGCCTTGTGCTGATACCGTATGAGAACGAGTAGGAAATACTTTTGAAATCAAAGCACAAGATTTGCCTGATTCCGATATTGCTAAGGCAGCGCGCATACCTGCACCACCTGCGCCAATGACAATGGCGTCGAATTCACGAATTGGAACGCTCACTTACACACCCCACACAGTTAATAAGCCTGCTGCAAAGTATACAAGCAACAAAACAGAAAAGAAAAATTGTAAACCACCGCGTAATAGCGCTGGTTTTATGTAATCAGAAAGTACTTGCCATACACCAATCCATGCATGAATTAACAACGCAAGAATCGCTAAAATGGTAAATATTTTTGTGCAAATATTGCCAAAAAATGCCTGCCAGATTTCAAAAGTTACATCGGGTGTTGTAACGAAAAAGCCAACAAGAAAAAAGGTGTACAGCGCTAAAATGATGGCACTGGCACGAATAAGAATAAAATCATGTACGCCACTACGGCCTACTGTTGCTGCATTATTTACCATAATCGAACTCCTACTACTACAGTAAGCACCAACCAAAGTGCGATAATAAGTTTTGCCGTAGCATTACCTGAAGCTAGCTCTTCAAAGTAGCCTAAATCCATTAATAAGTGACGGATACCGCCAAGTAAGTGATAGATAAGTGCAGAAAGCGTACCCAGGATAATTATTTTGAAGAATACACCATCAAGTAATGACTCTACTTGTGTGAAACCTTCAACAGAAGATAGTGATAAAGAAAGCGTCCACAATAAAATACCAATAGCGAATACCATGATTACACCAGATACTCGGTGTAATATTGATGCATTAGCTGCTGCATGCATTTTAATTGTTGACAAATCTAGGTTTACAGGACGTTGTTTTTTCACGATTGTTGCCTAAGGAGCTCTTAGAGCCTTCAACTTATTTTTTTTACGCTACCTAACTGAATTTAATAAAGCTAGATAACCCCCCTCCGATTTAAATTAAATCTTAATCTTAGTAGAAAATGCAAAATATAATTCAGATCGGCCTGATTATATAGGTGAAAATCATTAATTACAATTTTCTTCCTGACAAGTTTTAGCCAATTATCAAGGCTTACGACTAATTATCAACCATACTTTACAAAAATTGATTCCGACATATAACTTTAGTCTAAGTACTTAACAAACGAATTGACTTTTAGGGGGTGATCTGAAGTAGAATAGCGTCAGTTTAATATTCACAAAAATTGACTAAACATCTCGTTTGAACAATTTTCAAGATAAATAAATCTTAATGGGGAAATAACATATGGCTGATTTAAAAGCCTCTCTTAGTATCGATGGAAAAGTAATAACTGACTTGCCAATTCTTAAAGGCACTGCCGGTAACGATGTGATAGATATTCGTACACTTGGTAGCGTAGGCTATTTCACTTATGACCCAGGATTTTTAGCTACAGCGTCTTGTGAATCTGCAATTACTTACATTGATGGTGATAAAGGTGTGTTACAGCATCGCGGTTATCCGATTGATAGCCTTGCAAAACAAGCAGATTATTTAGAAGTTTGTTATATTTTATTAAATGGTGAAGCGCCAACTAAAGCGCAATATGAAGATTTTACTAACACCATTACTAATCACACAATGGTACATGAAAAACTAGTACACTTTTTTCATGGTTTCTTACCTAATGCACATCCAATGGCAATGCTTTGTGGTGTTGTTGGCGCACTTTCTTCGTTCTACCACAGTGACCTAGATATTCATGCACCCGATCAACGCATGCGCAGTGCTCATCGCCTAATTGCTAAAATGCCAACGATTGCGGCTATGGCATACAAATACAGCATTGGACAACCTTTTGTTTACCCTCGTAACGACTTAACTTATGCAGAAAACTTCTTGCATATGTTGTTCTCTGTTCCAGCAGAAGAATACGTAGTTAGCCCGACAGTTGCTCGTGCTATGGACCGTATTTTTACGCTACATGCAGACCACGAGCAAAATGCTTCAACGTCTACAGTACGTTTAGCCGGTTCTTCAGGCGCTAACCCTTATGCGTGTATCGCAGCAGGTGTTGCATCACTTTGGGGCCCAGCACACGGCGGCGCAAACGAAGCATGTTTAACAATGCTTGAAGAAATAGGTTCGTTAGATAGAGTTGACGAATTTGTTGCTAAAGCAAAGGATAAAGCTGATCCGTTCCGCTTAATGGGCTTTGGACATCGTGTTTATAAAAACTTCGATCCTCGTGCTACTGTAATGCGTGAAACTTGTCATGAAGTATTGACCGAATTGGGTATACAAGATCCATTGCTTGACGTCGCAATGGCACTTGAGAAAGTTGCCCTTGAAGACCCTTATTTCATTGAGAAAAAGTTATATCCAAATGTTGATTTCTATTCAGGCATTATCTTGAAAGCCATTGGTATTCCAACGAATATGTTCACGGTAATATTTGCCATGTCTCGTACCGTTGGTTGGATTGCACATTGGGATGAGATGCTAGGTCAAGCAGGACAAAAAATTGGTCGTCCTCGTCAAAAGTATACTGGCGAAATTGATCGTAAATTTATTCCCTTGAGTGAGAGATAAGTAAGCTATATTAAATTAGCTAACGACTTATTTTGGATATCAAAAGGCAACCATTAGGTTGCCTTTTTCTATTTCACATATGGCCAATTTTCAGCATATAAATTAGCTTAAACCTTGATTATTCGTTGTAATAAAAAGGGATAAACTCCTGTACATTGGTATGAAAAACACTATATTGTTACAGCGATTTTTATAACGTCCACCAATCGGTATTGTATCTGTGCTTGAAAATATTTTAATCGTCCATGAAAGTCGCTTAGTGCGCGAGGCTCTTGCTAAAATTTTACTGTCATGTGGTGTAAGTAAAACTGCTATTGCTTGTATTGAGAATGCAGAAGACGCTATAGAGTACGCCCAATTTGCAGCGATTAGCTTATTAATCTGTGCTGATAGTTTAACCTCCGAAAACAGCTTAAACTTCCGTGATGAGTTAGCAAAAGCATCAAACATAACACAGTTACCACTCATGGTTCTGTCACATCAGATTGATGACAATCACTCAGAACAAGCAGTCACAGACAACAATACAAAATGTACGTTAAGTAATAGTATTTGTCTGTCTCCTCCATTTAAAAAGCAACATGTCGTTAGTGCCTTATTTGAATTAACGCAAGACACACTATTTGCCAATTATATAAATGAGGACAGCAGCGATAATTTATCAAAACCTCCGGTTAACGCAGCTTCCGAATTACTTGAGCAAAAACCAACCATTCTTGTAGTCGACGATGAAAGCAGTAACATTGATGTTGCAGCAGGAAATTTGCGTAACCTTTACCGTGTAATGGCGGCAAAATCGGGCGAGCACGCGTTAAAAATAGTTGCCAATAACAAACATAATATTAGACTAATTTTACTTGATATTATGATGCCAACAATGGATGGCTATCAAGTGTGTAAAACGCTCAAAGAAGATGATGAAACCGCTAATATTCCGGTAATATTTTTGAGTGCAAAAGCACTTGTAGAGGATATAAAATACGGTTTTGACATAGGTGCCGTCGATTATATAACAAAACCTTTAAATGGCGATTTGCTCCGTGCCAGGGTTGCCACTCACATCAGACTGCAGCAGCAAAAAATCGCATTAACAGCACAAGTCGCTACCCTTAAAGAAAATGCTAAATTACGCGAAGATATCGAGAAAATCACCCATCATGATTTAAAAGCTCCACTGAATAATATTTTATTTGAGACTTACCGCTTAACCGATAAAAGTGCCGCTAAATCTATTAATCGTGCGGTGCACAATGTGGTTAATATGGTAAATAACTCCCTCAATGTATACAAAATTGAGCAAGGGATTTATAAGCTAAAACCGCAGTCAACCAACTTAAATGTCTTAATAAACGATGCGATGAATGCGGTATCCACTCTCAGTAATGAGAAGAACATCCAGTTCGCTTTAAGCGGTTTTGATACTGAACATGCTATTATGGCAGAGCCTTTACTGTGCTTATCAATTTTCAATAATTTGATAAAGAATGCGGTAGAGGCCTCCCCTGAAAACCAAACCATTGCCATTGTGATAAAACGTTACAAAAGCTATATTAGTTTTCAATTAACTAATACTGGGGTTATTCCAAAGCACATGCGCCAAAGGTTATTTGAAAAGTACAGTAGCTCTAATCATAATACCGGAACAGGATTAGGTACCTATTCAGCTAAGCTAATGACTGAAGTACAACATGGACAAATATCATTTAATATTATTGATGAGCAGCAAACAGAGTTTATAGTCAAACTACCTGCTGCATAACGTTATTGTGTGCAATAGTATTGAGCCTCACTTGTCTAAATGTATAAAGGCCTACCGTTTTCAGTTTTTCAGTTTTTCAGTTTTTCAGCGCTAAGCTCAAATAATTGACCTAAAAGTCATATAAACACTTTCTAATAAACACTGTCCAATAAACACTGTCCAATAAACACTGTCTAATAAATATTGTCTAATAAACATAATAAGTTATGCCAATAAGTGAATCAAAAGTTCAGCTGTTGTCGAACATGGCTGCATGTTAAAACAACCAATTTCTACGATATTTATCTACTCATTATTGCTATAGTTAAGCCGCTACTTAACTATAGAAAAGCAACATCCTGAGTCATTATTTATTAATATAAAATCGCTATCTTATAGGTTTTCAATGCATGTAAAATAGGGCGATTTATGACTTAAATTGATAATAAACCCTCAGGGGAATCAAGAAACAACCTCATTCAAGGCAAATAATTGGCCATTATTGTAATAATTAGGTCAAATATGCCCTCACTTTCTTTCTATCCGCCCAATTTTAAATAATAAAATACAAATAAAAATATCCATTATCAAAATGCTTTACCAATTTTCAGCTGAAAATTATAAAAAAATGACATTAATTACCGTTATTTTATTTTTCATTTACTTTTTTTTCGCGATCACTCTAATTAATAGTTCAATAAACAACCAGTCATACTTGTTACATGTCCATTTAAGACTACTTCCCCATCACTATTTTCAATATCGGAAATAAATAGAATAAATACCCAACATGCCATTTTGATGGAATTATCATCATCCGAGGGCATATTATACCAAAAGTAATAAGTTATTGACCAATTTTAAGCGAGGATAAATTGTTCAAGAATACATGTTTATTGTTCCAGACTAAACATAAGTACCTGCATCCCTGCAGGCAAGGCGTTTGATTGATTAGGGCATGGATGCCCGTAAGTAGAACAATGCAGGAGCAATTGTCGAGTAATAGCGGGCGTGTGTGATTGAAAACAACGCAGTTATTGACGATTTAAACCGCCTTAAAATGATCGATTATTTATTTCAATTGGTATTACACATATTTTAAGCGCAGTTAGTTCTTTGCATTCGTAGCTTTACTATAATGTACTGCTATAATGCGCAACGAATTTTCAAGCAAGTGGATAAATAATGTCAGATTATCAATTAAGATTCGGTGGTATCGCACGACTGTATGGTAACAGCCAAAGCGCAGCACTACAGCAGGCACATTTCTGTGTGATCGGCATTGGCGGAGTTGGTTCGTGGGTAGCAGAAGCATTTGCCCGCAATGGTATTGGTCAAATAACGTTAATTGATCTTGATGATTTGTGTATAACCAATATAAACCGTCAGATTCATGCCTTAACCGATACTATTGGCCTGAGTAAAGTTGATGTTATGCGTGATAGAATTAAGCAAATTAACCCTGAATGTGTCGTTAACACCATAGAAGATTTTGTTACGCTAGAAAATGTGAAAGAAATACTCACCAACTCGTTTGATTACGTTATCGACGCTATCGATTCTGTTAATGTTAAAAGTGCTGTTATTGCACATTGTAAGCGAAATAAATTACCCATCGTTACTATTGGTGGTGCAGGTGGGCAAGTAGATCCGAGTAAAATCGCCATTGCCGATTTAAGTCAGACTTTCCAAGACCCCTTGTTGGCGAAAGTACGAAACCAACTGCGTAGAGAGTACAATTTTTCACGAAATGTGAAGCGCAAATTTTCAATTGATGCCGTATTTTCAAGTGAACAACTTCGCTACCCTGACGCCGATGGAAACGTTTGTCACGCTAAGCAATCAAGTGAAGGCTCTATGCGTTTAGATTGTAGCGGTGGGTTTGGTGCAGCAACACATGTTACGGCTTGTTTTGCATTTTTTGCTGTGGGTAAAGCAATGGATAAATATTTAAAGAAAGTACTCAGCTAGTCATTATATTAAGGTAATACTCGCAATGTAAAGTAAGGTAAGCCTTTATAAATCACCCTTAATTTGATTCAATCGAACGATATATTTTCTGTACAATAGCTCGTAGCCCGTTACCGCGCGACGGGCTTAAGTGTTGTAGTAAACCTAATTCACTAAAATAATTGTCCATATCAAAGGCGCTTATTTGCGCGGCAGTTTTGTTATCAACCGCGGCTAATATAATGGCAAATAAGCCACGGATAACTTTGGCATCGCTATCAGCTTTAAAGCGAAATAAATTGCCCTCTTCTTTATAACAAATCAACCATGCATGGCTTTCACAGCCCGTAATTAATGACAGTTCAGTCCTATCTTTTTCTGGTAAGCGTAATTGTTTTTTACCTAACATCATAATTTCACGATGTTTACTATCCCAGCTTTTCGCTTTGGCGAACATGGCTAATATGTCATCAACAGCTAAATGTGTCGTGGTAAGCGATTTAAAATCAGTAATTTCATTGTGCTTTAACGTGTTTGAATTTTCATTAACATTCAATATAGGGTAGCTTATGCTTTTCAGTTGTTGCACGACATAGTCTATTTCTTCATAGCTGTTGTATGCTGATAAAGATAAGCGAATACAGCCATCAATATTAAGATATTGCATTAAAGGCATTGCGCAATGATGCCCTGAGCGAACGGCAATACCAACACTGTCTAGTGCGGTGGCAACATCATGATTATGTTGCCCAGCAAGGGTGAATGAAAATACTGGAATATCCGGTGCTTCATTAACAATATATGTTAAACCCTCAACAGTTGATAACTGCTCGAAGCAATATTGTTTCAATCTAGTTTCATATTCTAGTACCCCTGCGTGGTCTTGTTGTTGCAGAAATGAAACAGACGAGCCCAGCGCAACAACACCAGCAATGTTGGGTGTGCCGGCTTCGAATTTATGTGGTAAGTCATTAAATGTTGTTTGCTCAAAGCTCACTGACTTGATCATTTCTCCGCCCGCTTGGTATGGTGGCATTTTCTCTAGTAATTTTTGCTTACCATACAGTACACCCACGCCCGTTGGGCCATACATTTTATGTGCGGAAAAGACATAAAAATCGCAATCTAAGGCCTTAACATCGACGCTTAAATGTGCAATCGCCTGAGCACCATCAACTAAGGTTAATGCCTTATACTTTTGCGCGACGCGTATGATTTCCTTCATTGGATTTATTTTGCCAATGACGTTCGATATATGACCAAAACAAACCATTCGAGTACGCTCACCAATAACACTTTCAAGTTGTTCCACGTCAATTTGACCTGATTGCGTTAAAGGTAGTACTTTAATTTTTGCACCTGTTTGCTGTGCCACAATTTGCCAGGGCACAATGTTGGCGTGATGCTCACTAAAACTTAATACAACCTCATCATTGGGTTGTAATGTTGAACGTCCCCAACTTTGTGCAACTAAATTAATACTTTCAGTACTACCTTTAGTCCAAATAATTTCTTTGTGAGTGTTAGCATTAATGAATTTTTTTACTTTTCCCCTAACATCTTCAAAAGCTAATGTTGCCCTAGCACTTAACGCATGAGATGCCCGATGGACATTGGCATTATTCATTTGATAATAATGTTGATAGCTGTCAATAACACAAGTTGGTTTTTGCGTTGTTGCGGCATTATCGAAATACACTAACGGCTGGCCATTAACTAAGCCTTCAAGAATAGGAAATTGTTGTCGAAAAGAAGTAAAAGTGAATTTATCCATAAAGCTAATAGTGATTTTCATTGAGTTGTCACAATTATATCTTAACTTATGCTTTATAAACTCAGTAAATGTGCTTATTTTGCTTTAAATGTTAAATTTCATTAAGCAAAAGTTAATTATTTGAGCTATAACTAAAGATGATTAATAGGAGGAAAAAATACTATGGCATTATTTTCATGGTTTATGCGCAAGACTAACATAAACTCGACAAAAAATAACAAGGCCTCTTTGGATCAAGAACTATCAACATTTAACAACAATACAATGTGGCCAGTAGCTAAAGTAAGAAGTAATACCGTGATACAGCAGCAAGAATACGTAAATGCCGCATCACATTTAAAAAAAGCAACTAAGTTCAATACACTGAAAGAACACATTAACTAATCTAAGGTTAACAAATAAGAGATGTTGAATAAAAATATAGCCAATTAGTAGCATTTTTGAATTTTCCAATTGGCTAACTTTTACTCACTCAGTCAAATAGCGTAACCTGTAATACCTCACTCGCCTTAATATATTCGCCCTGACCCACTAAATCCCGACTGATGTTAAAATGATAACTAGGCATTAAGTAACGTTTGGGATCTAGCTTGAAAATATTTAAATATATCGCGGGGAAATCTAACTCGAAATACTCCAATTTTGTCCGCTGAGCTAATGGTTTAAACGCTTGTGTATCGCGCTTGCTATTACAAGAATTCGTGGCAAACATGCCTATTTCGTCATTATGCTCCGCTGGTGTGCCTAATTTCCAACCTTGTGGGTGCCTAGACAATATTGGTGTTGAATCTTTAATTAAGCTTCGCCATGGCAACTGCAATAATATATTTTCTCGCAAAGTCCCTCGCTCACCCTGATAATATTTCCCTAAAACAACAAGGTTATGAGCAAATGGAGTTTGTTGCAGTTGATGACATTTTTGGTGTTGCCTTGGCAGTGGGTATTCATCAACAAAACCAATAAAATGACTAAGTTCATGAACTAAAACATCAAGGTTATCTTGCTGGTCTATATACATAATTCCGTTATCGACATTTGCACCACCTTGCTCAACAATAACCCCTAAGTAGCGTGAATTAATATCTGAACGTTGTAGCCACTGACTTGCATCGCAACGTATTTTATCTGTTGGTAGATGTTGGCAATTTACCACTTCAGCAGGAATATATTTTGGTGTTTTCACACAGATGTATTTTGCTAGTTTATGTTGCTCAAATGCAGAACTTAATGCTTTACCATGGCGCAAACCCGCTAAGTTAGTGGCAAACAGCTGCACGTTAATCGAACAAGTTGAATTGTAATCGCTGGTTTCTTCCCTATGTTGACTGAATACAGAGAACTGCTCAAGTTCGTTATAAAATTCAGCATTTTCACCATGTGCTAACTTGTTTTTATAAGTTTGTATAAAGGACAATTCACCTTGCTGTAAGGCTAATTTATATAACAGGGCTAACGCCCTTTCATTACCCATAATAGGTAATAACAATGGTTTGATGTCAGCATATTGATGTTGGTCAAAATAGATATTCGCCAACGCTAGACGCGCTGCAACATACTGCTGGCGTATCGCCACTTCATACCATAATTGAGCTGCTGACACTTGCATTTGTTTTAGGTAATACTCTCCGAGTTCAAAGGCGGTACTCGCACTCGCGTTAGCATGGTGTTTTGCTAAATGAATCCATGCCTGCTCATTACCATTGTCTAACAATTGAGTCAGCCGTTCATCCGTGTCAGTTACCGGGTCAAGTATTTCAAGTAATGAGAGCTGTTGGCGGGTTATTTCAGCGTTCGATATTTTGTCACGATAGTCGGCGATGAAAAAAAATAAGCTTAGTAATATCACTATTACTAAGCTTATCAAAATATTTCTAAATGCCATTTATAAATCTAAATTAACTAATTAATGAGTTAAGGTGTAATGCTTTGCTGTATCGATTGTCGCATTAAATCTAACTCAAGCTTGGCATATCTGTGTTCAACAAATTCATATACGTTTGTACTAAGCGCCAGTTTAAAAAAATTAATAGCGGCGTTTACATCGCCTTTCATTTGGCTGTACTTTCCTAAATAAAAATAAGCTTCACATAAACGCTCAGTAAGTGCTTCGTTCGAATTAACATTGACGACTAATTGGTCAATAAAATCATTTTGACTCATTTCGTCTAAGTAAAGCTTAATCACATTTTTTGCCCAAACACTTTCATCAATTAATTCTGCAAATAAGGCTAAGTCTTGTTCGGCCTTTAGTTGATCAATTTCTATGTCTGCAAGATATTGCCACAACACGCGATAAGGATCATTTTGTTGAAATTCTCGAAAAGTTTCAAAATCAGTAGAGGCTAAATTTGGACGACCACCATAATACAGCGCAATGCCACGGTTTAAGAAGGCGTATTCATGATCAGGGGCTAATTCTATGGCAGAGTCAAAGGCGTCGTATGCCTGATTAAACTCTTGTAATTGAGTAAAATGAATACCAATGAAGTTATAGGCATCTACCATGTCGGGCTTTAAGGTAATAGCTTGGTTAAAGTCAAAACGCGCTAAGCCACGTAAGCCAACTTTATCGTATTCAACACCTCGTTGATAAAATAATTCTGCTCTTTGGCCATCGCTAATTTCAGCCCTTTGTATCACTTGTGTCAATCGCGCTAACGCTATTTCACTTTTATAGCTGATAGCCATAGGCTCAGCAATGATCAGGTCGCCAATTACAGATTGCTGAGGGCTTGTAGATTGACAACCTTGAGCGAGCAATAAACCTGAAATAAGTAATACTTTGGAAAATAAAGTTTTAGAAAATTGAGTATTAGAAAGTAAGCGCACGTAAAACAGAATCCTAGTGAGTATTTATACTAATGAGTATATAAAAAAGGGAGCAATTAAGCTCCCTTTTTGTGTGCAGATATTAGCTAGTATAAACTAAGCTATTTCCTGCCATCGATTTATCGCAGTAAATTACTCTGCTGAGTCAGTTTCAGGCGCTGCTGCAACTGGCTTTTCCATCGCTTCTTTCATACTTAAACGTACGCGACCTTGACGGTCAACTTCTAGTACTTTAACGACTACATCTTGGCCTTCTGTCAATACGTCGCTAACAGCGTTTACACGTTCTTCAGAGATTTGAGAAATATGTACTAAACCGTCTTTACCTGGTAATACGTTAACAAACGCACCAAAGTCAACGATACGTACAACTTTACCTGTGTAAACCGTGCCCACTTCAATTTCAGCAGTAAGCGCAGTAATACGTGCAATAGCATCTTTTGCTTGGTCGCCATCAGTCGCTGCGATTCTAACCGTACCATCGTCTTCAATCTCAATAGTCGTGCCAGTTTCTTCAGTAAGTTGACGAATAGTTGCGCCACCTTTACCGATAATGTCACGAATTTTATCTTGAGGAACTTTCATCGTATGAATACGTGGAGCGAATTGAGAGATATCATCACGATGTCCGCCAATAGCTTCGTCCATAACACTTAAGATATGAGTACGTGCAGCTTTTGCTTGGTTTAAAGCAAGTTGCATAATTTCTTGTGTTATACCTTCAATTTTAATGTCCATTTGAAGTGCAGTAATACCACCGGTAGTACCCGCTACTTTAAAGTCCATGTCGCCTAAGTGATCTTCATCACCTAAGATGTCAGAAAGAACAACAAAGTTGTCGCCTTCTTTAACTAGACCCATAGCAATACCAGCAACTGAAGCTTTAATTGGTACACCGGCATCCATAAGTGCTAAAGAAGTACCACAAACAGAAGCCATTGAAGATGAACCGTTTGATTCAGTAATTTCAGAAACTACACGAACCGAATACGGGAATTCTTCAGCCGAAGGCATAACAGCCAACATACCACGTTTAGCAAGACGACCATGGCCGATTTCACGACGCTTAGGAGAACCAACAAAACCTGTTTCACCAACACAGTATGGAGGGAAGTTATAATGAAGCATGAAGTTATCAGTTTTTTCACCCATGATGGTGTCTAAACGTTGTGCGTCACGTTGTGTACCTAGTGTAGCAACAACTAATGCTTGAGTTTCACCACGAGTAAACACAGCAGAACCATGCGTACGCGGTAACACACCCGTCATTACGTCTAATGCGCGGATCATTTCAGGATCACGACCATCAATACGAGGCTTGCCATTTGTAATGCGTCCACGAACAACCGTTTTTTCTAGGTCATGGAATAAATCTTTTGCTTCTTGAACATCAAGGTCAGCATCAGCTGCCAATAATGCTGCAACAACACCATCGCGAATTTCTTTAATTTTTTCGTAACGAACAGCTTTTTCAGTAATTTGGTAAGCTTCGTCAACTTGGCTTTCAGAAAGCTCAGCTATTTTAGCGATAAGATCAGCGTTTTTAACTGGTGCAACCCAATCCCATTTAGGATTGTTAACTTCTGCAGCCATTTCTTTAATTGCTGTAATAGCCGTTTGCATTTGCTCATGACCAAACATAACAGCGCCAAGCATAACTTCTTCAGAAAGTACGTCAGCTTCAGATTCAACCATTAATACAGCAGAATCAGTACCAGAAACAACTAAGTTCAACTGAGACGTTTCTAATTCAGACTGTAACGGGTTAAGAATATATTTGCCGTCAGTGTAACCAACGCGTGCTGCACCAACTGGGCCACTGAAAGGCATACCTGAAATAGCTAATGCTGCAGACGTACCTAACAAAGCGATAATGTCTGGAGAAATTTCTGGGTTAGCAGAAACAACCGTGATTACTACTTGAACTTCGTTAGTAAATCCTTCAGGGAATAGTGGACGAATTGGACGGTCAATTAGACGACAAATTAGTGTTTCTTCTTCTGAAGGACGACCTTCACGTTTGAAGAAACCACCTGGGATTTTACCCGCTGCGTAAGTACGCTCTTGGTAGTTAACTGTTAACGGGAAAAAGTCTTGACCTGGTTTAGCTTCTTTTTTACCAACAACAGAGACTAATACTGATGTATCGTCCATGCTAGCCATAACGGCACAAGTGGCTTGACGAGCAATTACGCCCGTTTCTAGAGTTACGGTATGTTGACCGAACTCAAATGTTTTAGTAACTGGATTAAACATTTAGTTAGTTCCTTAAATATCTTTTGATTTTAATCAATCTGTACAATTATTTATTCACTTAGTTAATCATTAAGTATTAAGGCGTTACCGATAAGTTACGCACTAAGTTGAACAAAAAATTATACAGTTTGATTGATTAGTTTTTTGCAAATACGAAATTTGCACGCACATTATACTTAACAGTTATGTTTTTACTAGCCTGAAAGCATAAATGTTGACGTTTAAAGAGGAAAACCTGAAAATTTTTACCAATATTCGTTTTATTGCTGCGAAAGTATACATTACAATTTTTTAATCAGTTTAGGCTGTTCAGTTCATATAAAGGCGAGTTTCACTGATCAATAATAAGTAGCACTGCATATATGCCAAGACCTTAAATGGCTTATCTTTGACTCTTAGAGTGAATGAACCTCATTACTTTCAATGGCACTTAGCATCCTCCTAGAAGTCAAATGTCTATATTTACGTAATTTAACCTTAATTTTACATCGGCTAGCTATCGCCTTTGCAGTAGCAAGTAAAATAATTCTAAAACTATGATTGCAAGTGTTGTCAACTCGCAATTATTTTTCGCTGGTAATAAAAGGTCTGGATGTTTTTTTACGAAATTTACTTGTTTACCTCAACCTAACGCTAATCAGGGCATCTAATGTCAGGTCTTAAACCTCATTAACAGTGTCTAATAACGGGATCTTAAAGTGAGCTAAAGCAGCTAACGGGATCTTAAAGTGAGCTAAAGCAGCCTAAAGCTACAAATACTTTCGCTGGTTGCATCAAGGTGATATCACGTTTATCCTTATACTATTCAACTAGTAACTCACATAAACAAGGAACCATTGAATGGAAGACATTTTTGGAACAAAAATAAATGCTTCGGAATTAACAGACCAAGCAATATCACTAGTTATGACATACGCACCCAAGTTGGTGCTCGCCATTATTACTTTAATCGCTGGTTTGTGGTTAATTAATCGATTTGTTGGCGTGTTAGACAAAAGACTTGGCAAAAAAGATCCAACACTTAACAAATTCCTGTGTGGATTACTCAGCGCGGTTATGAAAGTCATGCTGCTAATTTCAGTCGCCTCGATGATAGGTATTGCAACGACCTCCTTTATTGCGGTTATCGGTGCTGCTGGTCTAGCTATAGGCCTAGCGTTGCAGGGAAGTCTGGCCAATTTTGCCGGCGGTGTACTTATCTTAATATTCAAGCCTTTCAAGGTCGGCGATACTATCGAAGCTCAGGGCTTTTTGGGGGCTGTCGCTGAAATCCAAATTCTCTATACCGTAGTAAATACCTTCGACAACCGACGTATTGTTATTCCAAATGGCAGCCTTTCTAATGCCACTTTGGTTAATGTCAGTATTTACGAGAAACGCCGATGCGACATGACCTTTGGCATTCATTATGACGACGACATCGATAAAGCTAAGGCCATTCTTCAACGCTTGTTTGAAGAGGACGAACGTTCTTTGAAGGAACCAGCGCCAAGAATTTGTGTTGGTAGCCTCGGCGATAACTCAGTAAATCTAATGTTCCGTCCTTGGGTTGCAACTGATGACCTTTGGCCTTACTACTGGGACATGCAAGAAAAGGTCAAAAAGGCCTATGATAATGAGGGTATTACTATTCCCTACCCTCAACGTGACGTTCATGTTTATAAGTCTGAGTGATCTGTATCCAATGAAAATATTGAGCTTTTCACACTCTGTACAGCCTCAAATGAGCTGACACTTTGCGGCGGTGAGGTAGCGAAAGCTACTTTACCGCAAGCTTTTAAAGCTGATAATGTAAGCCACTTGCCACTAATATTCAAAATGGCAACTGTCCGACAAACCAAACATTAGCATTATTATATTATTCAGTTTTTCAGTTTTTCAGTTTTTGGCCAACGAGTTTAAAGCTTTATTCACTAAAATTTACTCTGATCCTTTTACTACCATTTATTTAATAACGTATGTTCAAATCTGAACACCACTTAATTGGCCAAGGGAAATGTGTGGTTTCAGTACTTCATTTACGTACTGCTTTGGGTAATACTTCTGTACGCAAGACCCGCTCAGCGGTCCAGTATTCACCGCGTAAATCATATCCGGTAAAGACAATTATAAGGTCCAGTTCGGGAATGACTGTGAGGCACTGACCACCGAAACCAGTCGCGGCAATGGCCCTTGGCCGGTCAGTGTTGCTGTTCGGCAGCCACCACTGATAGCCATAAACCCTATTGTCATTATCGTCGTTCGGTGATGTATCGGCGACGTGCGGCGATGTTGATTGGCGGATCCAGTCCTTACTGACCACCCTTTCATCTACCCACATTCCCTCGTGCAAAACTAGCAGCCCAATTCTCGCCAGGTCATGAGCCGAAAGGTACAGGCCGCCCATACTGTCAATCTCCTGATCGGGCGTGGCTTTCCAGTAATAATTATCGATTCCGATTGGATCGAAAAGGCGTTCTTCGGTCCATTTATCCAGCCTTTGCCCCGTCGCAACGCCAACTATCTTGCCCAAAAGTACGCTTGCTCCGTCATTATATTCAAAGAAAGTGCCCGGTTCGGTATCCATTGGGTGATCGAGAATAAACTGTATCCATTCCTCTGCATTCTCAAGACTGACTGTGCTGGTCTCAGGGTCCTGAAAACTACCATCAGGCTCCCATTCAATGCCGCTTCGCATTGTGAGTAAATCAACGACTTTCATCGCAGCTCTACGCGGGTCTGATCTGTCGAAATCATAGGCATCAAAGAAAGGCAAAACGGGAGCATCAATCCCCTCCATTTGTCCTTTGTCAATTGCGATTCCGAGCGCGAGAGAAGTTACGCTCTTTGATATTGATTGGAGGGTGTGGAGCTCTGTGCCCTGGTAAAAAGGATGATAGTCAGCATTTTCATAATCATATTTGGGATCGCGTCTGTTCAAGCCAATTCTCTCTTGTGGGCGAACTTTCTCAGCGACAAGCTTATAGTCTCGCTTGAAACGCTCATCGACCACCACACGGCCATTTCGGATAAGGAGAAAATGATCGACCATTCCGTATTTTCCGGATTCAATTTCCTCTACAAATCGAGTGATCGGAAGTGAGTCGATGCCTTCAGCTTCAAGGGTTGAAGCCTCCCATTCCTCTTGAGGCCAAGAGTATGAGGCAGAGCCTTCTTCGGCTGAATTTTCGTTCAGGGCACATCCAGCATTGAGTAGGATTAAAGTGTAAACCGCTGCAGAAATTATTCGTCGCACTGTTTCAATCTCCTAAACCTGATATATTTTCAATCTTCTGAGTATAAGACAAATAATCACTATTCACTACCCTGGCCAACAGCAATTGCAAAGGGATAAACAGGCTCAACACCCACGGTCAAATTGGGTAACCGCGCAGGACTTTATCTACCAAATGCGCTACATTTTCAGCTATTCTTCTAGCACCACGGATGGGGGGATCCACGTCATTTGCCGCTAAATGCTTCGAGTTTATTGTGTCTACAGTGACTACATACAACCCGCAGAAATTCGTGCTCTAAGCGGTCACAACGTGAAATTCGTCAAACTCGCGCATACTTAAACATTAAAGATTTTTAGCTGTATTTATCGACCATTCATAAGCGTTGCATTATGTGACAGATATAACTACTTCTGGTTCTCTATGTTAGCGATACGCTCGCCAATACTTAGGACGATGCGCAACATATCATCGAGGTTTTTCTGAATACTGTTGTTGGCCCAGTTCGCCATAAATACTACTGCAAATTTATGTTTATAATCGACAAAAATATACTGTCCAAAAGAACCTGCTGTGTACATTAAATTGGCATCCTGCATCATCCAAACATGGTTTTTGTACTGCTCTGCCATACCTAATGTTTTGTAAGACGTTGAATGCCCTGAAAAAGGTGTGTCGTATGTGTCTTTAAAATAGCTTTCAGGGATTATTCTTTGCCCATTAAAAGTCCCACGTTCCAGCATCATCTGGCCAAAGCGCGCAGCATCCCGCAGACTGACAGCCAGACCCCAACTAGCACCTGCATGCCCCTCATCGTCGACAGCAATTGCCGCATCATACCTTGCTTGTAAAGGAAGCCAAAATGTCTCTTCAATAAGTTGCGCATAAGATTTCCCCGTTATACGTTCGGCAATCATCATTAGCACTTGGGTATTCATATCGGCGTAGGTAAATTCAGATCCTGGTACAAAAGTAGGCTTTTGAAATTGACGAATGAAGGAAAGCGTAGAACGTTTATTGATACCTAAAACCTTCGGTTTCAACCCCAGGTGAATCTCACTCAAATAACCTAATTCACCCGCCTTATGGTAGTCCCCCAATTTAGGGAAACCGACTTGCATGTCAAGCATATGCTGTAACGTCGCACCGTCATAAACAGCCGCTTTCAAGTCAGGTAAATAGTCTTTAACATTTGCTGTTAAATCCAACAGTCCTTCATGTGCCAATTTATAAACCAACATGCCAATAAAGGTTTTTGAAGAAGACTGTAGAACTTGGATATCGTGTTTTTGCATACCCTGCCCGTAGGTTTCGAAAGCTAATTTTCCGCCATGCATAATGGCAAACCCTTTCATGTGAATTTCATTTAACGCTTCCTCAAGCGTTACAACTTCCCCTTGCCCTAGCAAAACTTTGTGCGAACTGAGTCCGAGTTCATCATTACTCTTTTCGACCAATGCCGACGCTTCTCTATCTGCATATATTGTAGCCATAGTGACGAATTCACGAGGGTGGTGGCTGGCATAGCGACTATAAGGCCAATGTTGCCAATTAAGGAGGTTAATATCACTACGTTTAAATGGTAAGTTTGGTGGGTTATCAAGCACAACATCTAGTTTTTTTAAGTCTATATGAGTAGATTCTGTTGCCGTAGCCGTAAAGCTTATGCCCATGAGCAATAAATATAAAAGCACAAGCGTATATCTAACAGCCTTTTGTGTATTAGGTATCATATGGTACTTAGCCTTGTTTATTATTTTTTACTTGATTAAACCTTTCTCAACATACCAAAGTTAAGCAACCTAAACAATAAGCATAGTGACCGGCAAATCTTAGCTAATAGAGCTCATAGCCATCAGTTGCGTTTAATTAATCGTATGATATTTTTCGCTCAATCTAGGCTAGTAGTTATAATGCTATAATGGCTGCTATAGGTCGATAGCTACCTTTTTAAACTAGAGTTTGATGTCGATAAATTACTCACAGTTGCCATAAACTAAGTGAATGATTACGTCTGCTTTTATAAATACTTAATATAGATACTTAATATAAATACTTAACGTTTTTGAGGATGGCAAATTTAAATGTGATTGACGACTTGGCTAGATCCAATTGAGTGGCATGGTATATCTTTTCCAATTAACGTTAACTTACGGTATAACCTCAATTAACTAGGACAAAGGTGGTGATATTAATGCTATAAAAGCTATATGGAATTACGCCAATCTACGTAAGTTAATATTTATTTTTAGAGCGTTATAAAAGTATGCTATAAAAATTTTAGCACCGCCGAAACTGTTGCCTGAGGGTTTTCTTCATGAGGCACATGACCCAAATCATCAAAGACAATTAATTCACTATTAACGATTTCTTGTTCAAATTGTTTACCAAACTTAAGGGGTATCAGTCGGTCTTTTCTCCCCCAAATTAAAAGTGTTGGCACATTAATAGTATGAATTTTTTCTATCAAAGCTCCAGGTAATGTCTGTTCAAAACGTGCCTTTAAAGCGCTGCGATTACCTTCACGCAATGAAAGTTCATAGTATCGATTAACTAATTCTTCGGTCACTAAATCCGGATTTCCATAAACATTTTTGATGCTTTTTTCTACCAGTGATTTAGGTAAAACATTTTTTAATAGTCGACTTGCTATCGGGTTTTGAGACAATTTAAAAGCAAGTGGCACAGACTCAGGATCATAAGGATAGCCACTTGCATCGACTAAAATTAATTTAGACACTCTATCTGGATAAAATACTGCTGTCGCCCAAGCAATATAACCGCCTAGCGAATTACCTGCTAACACACTGTTGTCGACTTTTAATTTATCTAACACGGCAATAACGACTTCTGCGTAATGCTCAATGGTATAATTATTTTGTGGATCAGGCCCTGTTAAGCCAAAAGCAGGTAAATCAAATCGAATGACTCTGCGCTGCGCTTTTAATTCCTCTACCCAGCCATCCCAAGTATGTAACGACGCACTTGTACCATGAATTAAAACAATAGGCGCTTTATCCGACTTAGGGCCTTCGTCTCTATAGTGAATATTCATCCCAGCAACATTTAAAAATTTTGATGGCTCAGGCGCCCAGCGTTTACTTAGCTCTGTAACAGATCTGTCGTACGCTAAATTTGAATAAAGATAAATGCCGAGGAAAACGGCCAAGGTAAGCAGTAAATATAAACTATATTTTAAAATCATCACCTTTGGGTACGCCTTTTTATTAAAAATTTATTTAACCAAGATATCAGATATAATACCAATTGAAATAAATAATCGATCATTTTAAGGCGGTTTAAATCGTCAATAACTGCGTTGTTTTCAATAGCCCGCTATTACTCAATCAAACGCCTTATTCTTGAACTATTTATCCTCGCTTAAAATTGGTCAATAACTTATTACATTTGGTATAAATAGACTAACCAAAGTGCAATTAAAAAAAATATACGCACAATTGTATTTGTAGAGTTTTTCTGAAGATTACAACTATTTCACTAAATTTAAGTAGTTGAAAAAGTCAAAAAAAAAAGGAGCCATTAGGCTCCTTTGAATATTCTTTGTTTAAATCTAGTCTTAACGACGTAGACCTAATTTACCGATTAAAGCAGTGTAACGTTCAACGTTTTTGCCTTTTAAGTAATCAAGTAATTTACGACGTTGGCTTACCATGCGTAATAAACCACGACGTGAGTGGTGATCATGGATGTGCTCTTTGAAGTGACCTTGTAAGTGGTTGATTTGTACAGTTAACAAAGCAACTTGTACTTCTGGAGAACCAGTATCACCTTCAGCTTGTGCATATTCTGCAACGATAGCAGCTTTTTCAGCAGCGTTTAAAGACATAATATTTACCTTAATTTTAGTGTTTTAAAAATCGCGTCAAGCCGAACACTAAATCAGCAAGACGTTCTAAGAGCGCGTATTCTATCAACAATGACTCTAATTGCAACTTATACTGATAACTCTACAGCTGTCTGTGATAATTATCCGACAACCGTAATACGTTTTGGTGCAACTAAACCGTCGTCATCTATTTCACCAACACCGATAAACTCACCTGTATCAACATCATCACCAATAAAAACTTGTACTAAGCCTTCACTTGGACCGCCTGAGCACTGCACAGGATTACCGTGGCGTAAAAAATTTGCTGACATATCGTCAACAAATACTGCCGGTATACCATCACATGCTGTGGTCATAGGTAATAGCAAAGGGTCTAAATAAACCGATGGAGCTACTTCTTCAGCCTCGGCTTTTGCTAACAATGCCTCTAAAGCTGCCATTGTCACCATTCGCTCGGTTGGATAATTACCCACCGCACTTCTACGTAGGTTGGCAACATGAGCGCCACAGCCTAAAAGCTCACCTAAATCGTCTATAATGGTGCGGATATAAGTGCCCTTAGATACATGAATATCTAAATCAACTTCATCACCTTCAAAGCGCAATAAATCTAACCTAAATACCGTAATGTCACGTGACTCTCGCGGTACTTCAATGCCTTCACGTGCATATTTATATAAAGGTTGCCCCTGATACTTTAATGCTGAATACATTGATGGAATTTGTTGCGTTGTGCCACGAAATGAATCTAATGCTGTTGCTAATTGCTCAGCACTAACATCAACAGGCTTTTCGCTAACCACTTCACCATCTGCATCGCTAGTGGTAGTGCGAACACCTAATTTAGCAGTAACTTGGTAAGTTTTATCGGTATCAAGTAAAAACTGAGAGAACTTAGTCCCTTCACCTAAACATATTGGCAACATGCCGGTTGCTAATGGATCTAAAGCACCGGTATGCCCTGCTTTTTGTGCAAAGTAAATATGCTTTACTCGCTGCAATGCATTGTTAGATGACATATCGTAAGGTTTATCGAGTAACAAAACACCGTTAATTGCACGGCCTTTTCTTTTCTTAGCCATTATTATTCACTCTCTGGCTTTTGTGCTTCGTCAATTTCACCTTCGTGATTTTTCATGTCTTCAGCTACGGCTTTGTCTACTAAGTTACCCATGCGAACACCTTCAACCATAGAGCTATCATAGATAAATCTTAGCTCTGGCATAATGCGGGCATTAATACGCTTGGCTAGCAAAGTACGAATATAGCTTGAAGCTTCATTTAAAACATCGATTGAAACATCAACATTTTGACCTTCTAAAGTGAAGAAAGTAACAAATATTTTTGCATAAGCTAAGTCACGAGTAATTTCTACTGCATTAACCGTTACCATACCTAAGCGTGGATCTTTAACTTCGCGTTGAATAATCATCGCGATTTCTTTTTGAATTTCTTGTGCAACTCGATCAGTACGAGCAAATTCTCTGGCCATAAATAATTCCTACAACCTAATTAAATTAAAATTGATACAAGTATAACCATCATCAGCTTTAAATATTAGGTATATTTTGTAAATAAAAATGGAGGCTAAGCCCCCATTTTAACTAAACTATGAAAACTAAACGCGATTATAGTGTGCGTTTAATTTCAACTGTTTCAAATACTTCGATTTGGTCACCAACGCGAACATCGTTGTAGTTCTTAACACCGATACCACATTCAGTAGCGTTACGAACTTCTTGTACATCATCTTTAAAGCGACGTAAAGATTCCAACTCACCTTCGTAAATAACCACGTTATCACGTAATACACGAATTGGTGCTGAACGCTTGATAATACCTTCAGTAACCATACAACCAGCAATTGCGCCAATTTTAGGAGACTTAAATACATCACGAACTTGTGCTAAACCAATGATTTCTTGTTTAAACTCAGGAGCAAGCATACCGCTCATTGCTGATTTAACTTCGTCAATCAAAGAGTAAATAACGCTGTAGTAACGTAAGTCAATTTTCTCAGCTTCAATGACTTTACGCGCTGTTGCATCGGCACGAACGTTAAAACCAACCATGATAGCGTTAGAAGCAGCAGCAAGCGTTGCATCTGTTTCAGTAATAGCACCAACACCACTACCGATAATGCGTACTTTAACTTCGTCAGTTGAAAGCTTAGTCAATGAATCTGAAATCGCTTCAAGTGAACCTTGAACATCAGATTTAAGTACTACATTCACTTCAGAAATTTCGCCTGAAGCCATGTTCGCAAACATATTTTCAAGTTTAGCTTTCTGTTGACGGGCAAGTTTCACATCACGGAATTTACCTTGACGGAATAAAGCAACTTCACGCGCTTTCTTCTCATCTTTAACAACTGTCGCTTCATCACCCGCAATTGGTACACCACTTAAGCCAATAATTTCTACTGGAATAGATGGGCCTGCAGATTGAATAGTCTTACCGTTCTCATCACGCATGGCACGAACACGACCGTATTCTAAACCACAAAGTACGATATCACCTTGGTTCAATGTACCTTCTTGAACAAGTACAGTAGCTACTGGGCCACGGCCTTTATCAAGTTTAGATTCAACAACAACACCGTTAGCCATTTTATCAACAACAGCGGTAAGCTCTAAAACTTCAGACTGTAGTAATATAGCGTCAAGTAAGTCGTCAATACCTTCACCAGTTTTAGCTGATACATGACAGAACTGAACGTCTCCGCCCCACTCTTCAGAAAGTACGTCGTGTTGTGATAACTCACTCTTAACTCTGTCTGGATCAGCACCTTCTTTATCCATTTTGTTAACAGCGATGATAATTGGCGCGTCAGATGCTTTAGCATGCTGAATCGCTTCAACTGTTTGTGGCATAACACCATCATCGGCTGCAACAACAATAATAACGATATCAGTTGCTTTAGCACCACGTGAACGCATAGATGTAAACGCTGCATGACCAGGAGTATCAAGGAAAGTAATCATTCCGTGACCTGTTTCTACATGGTATGCACCAATATGCTGAGTAATACCACCGGCTTCGCCGTCAGCTACTTTTGCTTCACGAATGTGATCAAGTAATGATGTTTTACCATGGTCAACATGACCCATGATAGTTACAACAGGAGCACGTGTGATCGCTTCACCTGTATGGCCACGATCTGAAAGTACCGCTTCTTCAAGGGCATTTTCTTTCACTAGTACCACTTCACGACCCATTTCTTCAGCAACTAATGCCGCTGTTTCTTGGTCAATTACTTGGTTAATGGTTGCCATAGCACCCATTTTAAACATAGCTTTAACAACTTCAGCGCCTTTAACAGACATTTTGTTTGCTAACTCTGCAACCGAAATTGTTTCGCCGATACGTACTTCGTTAAGCTTAATTTCAACAGGTTTAGTGAAACCATGCTTTAAGCTTTGAGGAGAAGATAAGCTTAACTTGCCTTTGCCTCTTGCATTACGACCGCCACGGTTATTTCTATCTTGGCCAGCAGGTTTTTTCTTCTTACGTCGACGACCACTTTCGTCGGCAGAGTCACTTTTATCTTCAGCTTCTTGCGCGTATTTAGAAGACGTTAAATGTACCACTTCTTTTTCTTT
This sequence comes from Colwellia sp. PAMC 21821, assembly GCF_002077175.1. Classification (NCBI taxonomy): domain Bacteria; kingdom Pseudomonadati; phylum Pseudomonadota; class Gammaproteobacteria; order Alteromonadales; family Colwelliaceae; genus Colwellia; species Colwellia sp. PAMC 21821. The sequence goes on along the minus strand of NZ_CP014943.1, from coordinate 3,841,758 downwards.
CGCTTTACGCTCAGCTTCCTGCTCTTTCCAACGAGATTCGTTTTCTTCAGCAAGTTTACGTGCTACTTCTGCAGACAACTTAGCTTCTTCTTCAGCTTTGGCTGTTAATTCTGCTTCTTGTTGTAAACGTAATTTTTTCGCTTCTTCAGTTTCAGCAACTACTGGCGCAGGCTTAGGCGCTTCTTCAATAGATTTTGCTTTAGCGATAGCGGCTTGCTTAGCTTTAGCTTCTGCTTCAACTTTAGCTTCTGCTTTAGCTTCAGCTTGCACTTCTGCTTTTGCTGCTGCTGCTGCACGAGCATTTACTGCCTCTTTAGCATCAGCTTCTGCTTTAGCTTTAGCATCAATTTCAGCTTGAATACGCGCTTCTTCTGCAGCTTTTGCTTCAACTTCTGCTTGTTGCTGCTCTTCTAAATCGCTTCGTTTAACATAAGTACGTTTTTTACGAACTTCTACTTGCACTGATTTAGCTTTGCTACCATGGCCTAAAACCAAAGTAGATTTTTTCTTACGGCTCAATGTCATTTTGCTTGGGTTAGCAGTTGAGTCATCACCGTGTTGCTTTTTCAAATGATCAAGCAGGTTTTCTTTTTCTTCTTGCGAAACAGAATCGGTTGCCGATTTTTTCACGCCTGAGTCAGCCAATTGGCTAACTAAGCGATCCACCGGTGTACCGATTTCTTTGGCAAGTTGTTCTACTGTTACGTTTGCCATCTATATAATTCTCCCGGTGAGTTATTCTTCGTTAAACCAACAAATATTACGTGCAGCCATAATTAGCTCGCCCGCTTTGGTTTCATCTAATTCTTCAATGTCTGATATTTCATCAACACCTTGTTCAGCAAGGTGTTCTAAAGTTGTAATACCACGACTTGCTAATACAAACGCTAAATGGCGTTCTAAACCGGCAAGATTTAATAAATCTTCTGCAGGTTCTGCACCTTCAAGTGTTTCTTCACTTGCAAGTGCTTGAGTAGTAATTGCCGCTTTTGCACGTTCGCGCAATTCTTCAACAGTGTCTTCGTCCATGCCATCAATATCTAGCATTTCGGCAACAGGTACGTAGGCAATTTCTTCTAACGAAGTAAAGCCTTCTTCTACTAACATCAAAGCAAAATCTTCATCAAGATCTAACTTGTCAATAAATAGCGTTAGTACTTTATCGTTTTCAGCTTGGTGTTTCTCGTTCATGTCGGCAACAGTCATCACGTTAAGTTCCCAGCCTGTTAACTGGCTAGCTAAACGTATATTTTGACCACTACGACCAATCGCCATGGCTAAGTTGCCTTCTTCAACGGCAATATCCATGGTGTTTTTGTCTTCATCAACAATGATAGAAGCCACTTCAGCTGGTGCCATTGCATTGATCACGTATTGTGCTGGGTTGTCATCATATAAAACGATATCAACACGTTCGCCGCCTAACTCACTTGAAACGGCTTGTACACGTGAACCACGCATACCAACACACGCACCTACAGGGTCAATACGCTTGTCGTTACTTTTTACTGAAATTTTCGCACGAGAACCAGGGTCGCGGGCTGCGCCTTTGATCTCAAGCATTTCTTCACCAATTTCTGGTACTTCAACGCGGAAAAGTTCAATTAACATTTCAGGTTTTGTGCGGCTAACAAATAATTGTGCGCCACGTGCTTCAGGTTTAATTTCATAAAGTAAACCACGAATGCGATCGCCTGGACGGAAGCTTTCACGTGGTAACATATCGTCACGATAAATAATCGCTTCGGCGTTGTTACCTAAATCTAAAATTACGCTATCCCGACTAGCTTTTTTAACTACGCCAGTAATAATTTCACCAATTTGTTCTTGGTAAGCGTCAACAATTAATCCACGTTCTGCTTCACGAATTTTTTGTACAATAACTTGTTTAGCTGTTTGTGTTGTTACACGGTCAAACTTAACCGATTCAATTTGATCTTCAACATAATCGCCAACGTTTAATTCTGGTTCATCATATTGCGCTGCTGCCAAACTAATTTCAGCATACGGATTCTCCATCGGCGTATCGCTTTCTTCAACGATTAACCAACGACGAAAAGTCTCAAACTCGCCTGTTGCACGGTCAATACTTACACGGACTAAAATGTCGCCTTCATATTTCTTTTTTGTCGCCGTTTCCAAAGCAGTTTCCATCGCTTCAAAAATGCTTTCACGTGGTAATGCCTTTTCATTAGAAACAGCATCTACGACCAGTAATATTTCCTTACTCATGCTAGTTAGCCTTTCTCAGTATTTAAATTTATTTACGATGGTTAAAAACAAGGTGTGCCTTGTCAATGTTACTAATAACAAGTACATATTCCTCGTTATCCACCATTACAATTAAACTATCGTTGTCAACGGCAACTAATTTGCCTTTGAATTTACGACGGCCATTCAATGGCATAGAAATTTTTACTTCTACTGTTTCATCAACAACCGCCTCGAAGTGCGCTTTGTCAAAAAGTGGGCGGTCAAGCCCAGGTGATGAAACTTCTAAGCTATATTCACTACTGATCGGGTCTTCTACATCTAGAATAGCCCCTACTTGACGACTAACTTCTGCGCAGTCATCAACATCGATACCATTTTCATGGTCGATAAATAATCGTAAAACCGAATGGTTGCCGGCACTGATAAATTCAACGCCTAATAATTCCTTACCCGTTTCTTCAACGGCAGGACGTAACATTGCGGTTAATTTGTGTTCAAATTTAGCCAATCACTTTTCTCCAATTTGGAAGAGTCCAGAAACAAAAAAAGGGCTTAAAGCCCAGCGATATACCTTGCTGCTATTGCACCTTTTCACAAAGTTAAGATACAAAAAAGCCCCAATACGCGGGGCTTATTCACTGAACCCACGATGTAAACCAAGCAATAACTCTCTTGGTTCTGTACAACAACATCTTAGATTGTTATCAAACTTCGATAAAAATCTTTTCAGTGAGATATTGCTATATTAAAGCTGCGCAAATTATATAGAGTTGCTCTTTCCATAGCAAGTTAATTTTCGAAGCCAGTGTAGCTTATTATTGTTCACTTACCGAGATCATCAGGCAGAAATATCAAAAATTTTAGATAACATAAGCATAATAATTATTGCGGCATTATCAGATAGTTAGTAAATTAGTCCAGTTTATGTTAAAAAACATTAGCGGCTAAGCATTTGCTACCTTAATTACAGCACACAGGCACTTTGGAATTATATGTATACATATTCTCAATTACTTTTAAGAAACTTTCTTTTTGCTATCGGCTTTAGTGCCTGCGTAGCGTTAGCTGGCGCTGTGTTATTGGCATCACAAATATCAGCGCAGCAAAGCCAACATCAACAAGTTTTACTCACTTTAGACAAGCAAATAGATTTTGGGAAAAGTGAGTCACTTGCTAAGCAACTTCCTATATTTAACCCTTATCACTTTATAAACATTATCAATATAGAAGGTGAAGTCATTGTCAACGAACAAAATAAACCTACGTTTATAGACGAGTTTATTTTGTCACCCGTTAGCCAAGTTACCCTTCCTAATTCAAGCTTAATTATACAATTTCAATTAGATGCAAGTGCTGATTTAATCTTTTTGCGCACAACCGTATTAGCTGAATTTATTATTGCGCTATTATTTACTATTTTTTCAGCCCCATTAAGTATTGCAAGATCGCGTAAATTTGCAGACAGAATTGACAAGCAAGTAAAACAAGATCTTACGCAGATTATTGAAGGCAAAGAAGACACTGATGACGCTAACAAGCACGAAATCACTTTACCTAACATAGAGCAAAGTTTAATAGCACTTAGAGCGCTTTTGGCGAGTAAAATTACCGCAACAGCCTTATTAGAAAAAGACGCCTACATTGAACCAGTCACTAAATTAGAAAACCGTAACCGCTTTGTTCAATTTTTTGAAAATGCTGATAACCGTTCAGATTTCGGTGTTTTATCAATTACTCGTTGTTCTGAATTACAAACTATTAACCAAATTCACGGTTACCACGAAGGTGATAATTATATTCGCAAAGTTGCTGATATAATGAAAAATGCTATCAGTCGCTATAAAGGTGCGCAGGTCTTTAGATTAAATAGCTCTGACTTTGCGACATTAATTCCTAATATTAGCTTAAAAAGTGCTGAAACATTTGCGACAGAGTTAACCGCAAGCTTCAATAGATATCAACAAGCCTTAGATCTCGACTCTGTGGGCTACACGGGTTTAGTTTACTTTGATAATGACAAACCCTTAGGTGAGCTTTTAGCCTTAGCTGATACCGGTATTAGTGTTGCGCAAACCCAAAGTGTTAACGCCTGGTATGCCCAAACTGACACCAGTATTTTAGACAACAGTAGCGCGAGTTATGGTAACCAAAATTGGCGTCAAGAAATTGATAGTGTCATTGCAAACCAAAGAGTTAATTTACTTGTTCAACCTATCAAGCCAAGTAGCCCTAACAATCGCGTATATGGAGAAATCCTGACACGATTTTTAAATAGCAATGACGATATTTTACCGACCGCGTCTTTCTTTGCCATGGCAGAAAAACTCGACAAAATAGTGGCTGTCGACCAAATGATTATTGAAGCTGCAATTAAAGAAATTGCCAACAGAAACATGCACGATAACTTCTTTGGTATTAACGTTAGCGCACGCTCGATTAACGACGGTCACTTCTTGATTTGGTTAGAAAGACGTTTATTGCGTGACAACATAATTGCCTCAAAACTTGTTTTTGAAATTACCGAGAGTGGTTTACAGCAAAACATAAAAACCAGTAAAAACTTTATTGATATGGTCCACAGAGTTGGCGCCCGAATTACCGTTGAGCGCTTCGGTATAGGTTTAACCTCATTTAAATTTTTCAGAGATTTAAAACCTGACTTTATAAAAATGGATAGCACTTATACCCGTGATATAGACGAAGATAAAAACAATCAATATTTTATGCGCTTAATGGTCGACTTAGCGCACAGGTTAAGTATTAGTGTATTGGCAGAGAGCGTTGAAAGCCAAGAAGAGAAATTTATGCTTGAAAAACTATTTGTTGATGGTTGTCAGGGTTTTTATATTGGTAAGCCCAGAACTATATCTTCAGTATAGTTCGTTTCTTATACCTGCAATTAAAGCCACTATATATTAGTGGCTTTAATTTTTTATACCTGTAACTAAAGGTGTTTAAAAAGCATTTTTTTGTCATAGTCTTGGTTAACTTTAATACAGTTTCACTCTCACATTTAAATAACTCAACATTAAAATGAATATCCCTACTGTTCGTATGTTGTTTATTGCTAGATAAACACGGATAATAGTGCGAATTTTCACGGTAAAATATTGATCGAATGACTGATTATCTCTTGCTACTTGTTGGCACAGTATTAGTAAATAACTTTGTCTTGGTTAAGTTTCTTGGCTTATGTCCATTTATGGGCGTGTCGTCTAGAACTGAAACCGCCATAGGCATGTCTTTTGCGACCACATTTGTCATGACGCTAGCCTCGTTATTAAGCTATATCGTAAATAGTTATGTTTTAGCGCCCTTAGGCCTAGAGTATTTAACCACCATGACCTTTATTTTAGTGATTGCCGTTGTTGTGCAATTTACCGAAATGGTGGTACATAAAACAAGTGCCAATTTATATCGCTTATTAGGTATATTTCTACCGCTTATTACCACGAATTGTGCCGTGCTGGGTGTTGCCTTGTTAAACTTTCAAGAACAGCATAATTTTTTCGAATCTATTGTTTACGGTTTTGGTGCTGCTGTTGGCTTTTCATTGGTCTTGATCATGTTTTCAGCCATGCGCGAAAAACTAGCCAATGCCGATGTACCAGGCCCCTTTAAAGGTTCAGCAATTGCCATGATCACCGCGGGTTTAATGTCATTAGCGTTTATGGGCTTTACAGGATTGGTTAAGTTTTAATGAGTACACTCATCGCAATATTAGTCGTCGGTGTTCTTGCCGCTTTGTTTGGAGCCTTATTAGGTTTCGCCTCTGTACGGTTTAAAGTCATCGGTGATCCACTCGCTGAGCAATTAGACGCCCTACTGCCACAAACACAATGTGGTCAATGTGGTTACCCTGGATGTAAGCCTTATGCTGAAGCCGTAGCCAACGGGGAAGCCATAAACAAGTGTGCCCCAGGCGGTGAAGATACCATAAAAAAAATAGCAGACTTAATGGGAGTCGAAGTTCAGCCCTTAGATGGAAATCATGAAGCTGATAATTCACCTAAAGTTGCTTTTATTATTGAAGAAGATTGCATTGGCTGTACTAAATGTATTCAGGCCTGCCCCGTTGATGCCATTATCGGTACAACTAAGCAAATGCACACGATAATTGCTGACGAGTGTACTGGCTGTGACCTATGTGTCGCACCGTGCCCTGTAGATTGTATAGAGATGATCCCACTAGCTACAACAACACAAAACTGGCAATGGGATTTAAATAGTATTCCTGTTGTACAGCTAGATTAAGAAGAGGTTTGGGTGGAATCGGTAATTGAACGAATACAGCGAGGAAGTTTTTGGCAGTTTCATGGCGGCATTCATCCGCCTGAGCAAAAGTTTCTCACTAGCACTAAGCCCATTGCCAGTGCACAAATACCAGAACAGTTAATCATTCCTATCCGCCAACATATTGGACAGGCGGGTAAGCTCATTGTCAACATTGGTGACAAGGTACTCAAAGGGCAGGTATTAACTGAAAGTGATAGCCCAATGTCGTTGCCTATTCATGCACCGACAAGTGGTACCATTTCAGCCGTTAAATTGATGGCGATTCCGCATCCTTCTGGTTTAAGCGAAACTTGCGTGATATTAACGCCAGACGGTGAAGATACCTGGAAACAACGTCAGATCTGTCCGGATTATCAATTATTAAGTAAAGAAAAAATATTAGAAAAAATCGCAAATGCTGGCATAGCAGGTATGGGCGGCGCAGGCTTTCCTACACAAGTTAAAGTAAGCACTTTAGCTAAAATAGATTATTTAATTATCAATGCAGCTGAATGTGAACCGTATATCACAGCGGATGATTTATTGATCCAAGAGCATAGCCCAACTATTTTAGACGGTATTAAAATTGTCGACCATTTACTAACGCCAAAACATATTCTTATTGGCATTGAAGACAACAAACCTAAAGCTATAGATGCCTTACAAAAGGCCACAGCAGACATCGACCATATTCAAGTTTGTGTTATACCGACAAAATACCCGAGTGGTGGCGAAAAACAGCTAATTCAAATATTAACAGGTCAAGAAGTACCGTCAGGCGTTTTACCTAGCTCCTTGGGTATAGTAATGCAAAACGTTGCGACTTGTTTTGCTATTGCTGATGCGGTTATTAACGACACACCGCTCATAAAACGCGTTGTTACCGTTAGCGGGCAAGCGCTAGAAAAACCACAAAATGTATGGGCACTTATTGGCACCCCCGTTGGATTTCTAACCAACCAATGTGGCTACCAAAACAGTGAAAAACGACACTTAATTATGGGTGGCCCTATGATGGGCTTTAGTTTGCCGCATGATCAAGTACCGGTGATAAAAAGCACTAACTGTATCTTAGCACCCAGTGAAATTGAAATAGCGTCACCTTTTTCATCTACTAGCAGTAAAGAGGTAGAGTGTATTCGCTGTGGCCAATGTGCCGATGTATGCCCTGCTCAGTTATTGCCACAAGAATTACAATGGAGCGCGAAAGCCAAAGATCAGCCACAACTGGCAAAGCTTAACTTATTTGATTGTATTGAATGTGGCGCTTGTGCATACGTTTGCCCAAGCCAAATTCCGTTAGTACATTATTACCGTGTGGCAAAAGCTGAAATTCGCCAACAAAAATTACTCGACATTAAAGCTGAAAAAGCCAAGGTAAGATTTGAAGCGCGTAAACTAAGACTTGAACGGGAAAAAATTGCCCGCGAAGAGAAACATAAAATTGCCGCAGAAGCTCGCAAAGCCAGAATGAATTCAGGCACATCGGCTGCAAAATCAGAAAAATCTGCGGTAGCTGATGCACTAGCTCGTGTAAAAGCTAAAAAAGCTCAAGCGAGTTTATCTAGCAATGCAGCTACCAATACTGCTGATAAGCCTGTGGATACAAACGCCGAGCCGTCAGCGACCGCAGTACAAAATGATGACAGTAAAAGCCCTGTCGCTAATGCTATTGCACGAGCAAAGGCGAAAAAGTTAGCACAAAGTAACCAAGCAAAAATAGATTCGTTAGATACGCTACAAAACAATGAATCGCCGAGCTCAACGTCATCAGCGCAAGCAGCGCCCGTTGTTATCGATAAAAAAGCTAAAGTTGCCGCCGCTATTGCTAAAGCTAAAGCAAAAAAACGCCAAGCGGAAGCCGCATTAAGTAGTGAAAGCGGTGAAAAAATTCAAACTGAATCGACCAAAGAAGCCAATAAGGTATTAAAACCTGAGGTAATTACCAACGAGTCGACTACAGAGGCAAAAGCCAGCCCAGCAGTAGATAAAAAGGCTAAAGTAGCCGCGGCAATTGCCAAAGCGAAGTTAAAGGCGAAAGCAAAAGCAGACGCCAAATTAATGACTGATACATCGCTGGAAAGTGCAGAAAAAACGCCAACTAAAACTGAAGTAACAGCTGCAAATATAACAGCAGACGAAACCGTAAATATCGACCATTCGAGCAAAAATGAAGACAAAAGCGAACCACAGACGGTTAATGTAATTGACAGTTCAAACCTAGATAAAAAAGCTAAAATTGCGGCGGCAGTGGCTAAAGCGAAAGCAAAAAAATTGGCAGCAAAGTCTCAGCAAACATCTGATACACAAGCAGGCAAGATATCAGCTACGAATGAAAGTGACGATAAACAAGCACTGACTACAGAAGCTGCCAGTGCTGCAAATAAAAAAGCGCGAATTGCAGCCGCAGTCGCTAAAGCGAAAGCCAAAAAGCTGGCTGCTTCATCCGATAAATCACCAACTTCAGAGTAAATAAGCACCATGGCATTTTGGATAGCAAGTTCTCCGCATAATCATCAACAAAGTGAAACATCGGCCCTGATGAGGTTGGTTATTTACGCCACTATTCCTGGCATATTTGCCCAGTGGTACTTCTTTGGTTGGGGTAATTTAATACACATATCGTTAGCCGTAGCCACCGCACTTATTGCCGAATTTGCCGTTTTATCGATACGAGATAAGAAAATAACGACTCAACTATTTGACGGAAGTGCCATATTAACTGCGGTGTTGATTGGCATTAGCTTACCTGCCTTAGCGCCATGGTGGATAACTATTATTGGTAGTGTATTTGCCATTGTCGTGGTTAAACAGCTCTATGGTGGTTTAGGTCATAATCCTTTTAATCCCGCGATGGCCGCTTATGTCATGCTATTAATTTCATTTCCTGTACAAATGACACAATGGCAACCACCCCTGTCACTACTGGCTATGGATATACAATTTAATGACACGCTCGCGATTATTTTCTCTGGTTATACGCCTCAAGGCTACTCCGTTGAGCAAATTCGAACGCACATTGACGGGTTTACCATGGCAACCCCGCTTGATACCGTTAAAACCAACATCACCCTTGGGTTAACAGTAGTTGAAAGCATGAACGCCCCCGTTATAGGAAAGCATTTTGGTATTGGCTGGGAATGGATAAATGCTGGCTTTTTACTTGGTGGCTTAATTTTACTCTATAAAAAAGCCATACATTGGACAACACCATTTAGTTTTTTATTAAGCTTATTCGTTTGTAGTTTTATCGCTTTTATCATCAGTCCTGATAGTAGTGCATCAACTATGTTTCACTGGTTTACAGGTGCAACAATGTTAGGGGCATTTTTCATTCTAACCGACCCTGTTTCCGGTGCTACCAGTGTCAGAGGACGATTAGTTTTTGGCGCGCTTGCCGGTTTATTAGTGTACTTGATCAGAAAATTTGGTGGCTATCCTGATGCCATCGCTTTTGCCGTTTTACTTTGTAATATGGCAGCACCTTTAATTGACCAATACACCCGCCCGCGTACCTACGGACATGATTTAGGAGTGAAAAAATAATGTCTGAATTAACACCAGCAATTAGCAAAAACTCAAAAATATTAGCCTTATTTGCTATTACGTGCACCGCTGCGGTAGCTGTAGTTCAACTTCTCACCGCCGATCGCATTGAACTGCAAGCACAACAACAATTAATTCGACAATTGAACCAAGTGATTACAACAAGTAGCCATGATAATGAAATGTTTCGTGATTGCATTCTCGCCCCAAAAGATAGCAATTCAGACTTATTAATCGATGTAATTTATCGTGCTCGACTTAATAACACACCAACAGCAGCCGCTATAAAAACAGTGGCACCAGACGGTTACAGTGGCAATATCGAATTATTAATCGCTATTAATACCGATGGCAGTGTCAGTGGTGTTAGAACATTGCTACATAAAGAAACACCGGGTTTAGGTGATAAAATCGAGCGAAGAAAAAGTGATTGGATAGATAAATTTTCAGGAAAAAAACTCCTAGAGGAAAATGACAATCGCTGGGCTGTTATTAAAGACGGTGGTATGTTTGACCAATTTACCGGCGCCACCATCACCCCCAGAGCAGTGGTAAAAACAGTCAGAAAAACAATAGACTACTTTCAAAACAATCAAGATCGTATTTTTACGACTGCCAGTAATTGTGGAGTTGAACCATGAAAATAAACCCCGAATATAAAGAGTTGGCTTGGCAAGGTTTATGGAAAAACAACCCAGGTTTAGTGCAATTGCTTGGCCTTTGCCCATTGCTTGCGGTAACGTCAACTGTCGTTAACGCTTTAGGCTTAGGCGTAGCAACATTGTTCGTGCTTATTTGTTCAAACGCTACTGTGTCTGCTATCAGGCATTGGGTGCCAAAAGAAATTCGCATTCCAATTTTCGTTCTCATTATCGCCACTTTTGTTACCTGTGTGCAGTTACTAATGAACGCATTCACTTACGATTTATATCAGTCGCTAGGAATTTTCCTCCCCCTTATAGTCACCAACTGCGCCATTATTGGTCGTGCAGAAGCTTACGCGTCTAAAAACCCGATTAAACAATCTAGTTTCGACGGTTTAATGATGGGGCTTGGTTTCTTAGCGGTGTTAATGGTTTTAGGCGCGATACGAGAAGTATTAGGGCAAGGTACATTGTTTGATGGTGCAAACCTGCTTCTAGGACCATGGGCGACCCAGCTAAAAGTACAAATTTACCAACTTGATAGCCAATTTTTATTAGCCATACTGCCACCCGGTGCGTTTATTGCCATGGGCTTTTTAATTGCAGGTAAAAACGCCATTGACCAAAAAATAGTCCAAGCTAAACCCAAAAAATTAGAACAAGCAATTGAACGTGTTAGGGTAAACTTTGAAAGTTAAACTAGCGTATTTAAGTTAAGTCTGAAAATAGTGAAGTATAAGTCTGATGAATAAAGAAAAACGAATAGAGATGCTATCTCGATTAAGGGACAACGATCCAAATCCGACTACCGAGCTTAATTTTTCAAGCCCATTTGAGTTATTAATTGCTGTTTTATTATCGGCTCAAGCGACCGATGTAAGTGTCAATAAAGCCACAGATAAACTTTACCCGATAGCAAATACACCACAAGCACTACTTGACCTTGGTCTAGATGGCTTAAAGTCGTATATTAAAACCATTGGTTTATTTAATACCAAGGCGGTAAATACGCTTAAAACTTGCCAAATGTTAATTGATTTACATGGCGGTGAAGTACCACAAAACCGAGCCGCACTTGAAGCCCTACCCGGTGTGGGCAGAAAAACCGCTAATGTAGTATTAAATACCGCGTTTGGCTGGCTAAAAGACAATGAAGGTAAATACTTTATAGCCGTAGATACACATATCCAGCGAGTCGCTAATCGCACAGGTTACGCCAAAGGTAAAACAGTAGAAGAAACTGAACAGAATATTGTCAAACACACGCCACGAAAAACAGAGTTCTTTTTTAATTTACATCATTGGTTAATTCTACATGGTCGCTACACTTGCATAGCTAGAAAACCTCGTTGTGGATCTTGTATTATCGAAGATTTATGTGGGTTCAAAGATAAGACTGAAGACTAAACAGTAACCTAATGGCTTATATTCTCAATATTTTCTACGCTACACATATATAGCAAGGATGGCGCTTACCTGAGCTTACAAATAAGCGCATATTACGCTTATCAAGCTCCTTCTGTTACTTTAATTTATGATAAGTAGCTATCACGCACGCTTAATACACGTTAATATACTGAATTAATTACTCAAAATATTACTCAGAACTTTCATGGCCTTAAAATCAACCATCAATAAAGCGACAATCCATTTATCTGATATGGATCGTAACTATTATGACACCATTCAATTAACCATAGCTCAGCACCCTTCTGAGAATGATCGTCGCATGATGATAAGACTCATCGCTTATGTGCTAAACGCCAGTGAAAATCTGCAATTTGGCAAAGGTGTGAGTGACGAAGATGAAGCTGCAATTTGGCGAGTAAATTATAGTGACGTGATCGAGCTATGGATTGAACTTGGCCAGCTTGATGAAAAGCGCCTTAAAAAAGCCTGTAATCGCGCACAAGAAGTAAAATTATATTGCTTTGGCACGAGTGTAGATACTTGGTGGCAGCAATCTAAAAGTAAACTAAATCAATTTAATAAACTCTCAATTGAGCGTTTCAGTGAAGAAACTTCACAAGCGTTAGAATTACTAGCCGATCGCTCAATGGAATTTCAAGTGAGTATCCAAGACGGGCAAGTTTGGCTGACAAGTGGTGAAGAGTCATTATTGATTGAACTTGATAAGTTAAAGTAAATTTAAGCTATTTATATTAATGAGTGCTTATCTACTGAATACCCCATAATCTTAAACTATTTGATTTATGTTAGTAGTTCTTCGATAGTAAACGTCTAGATACAACTTATGCTGAGCAATGCCTAAAACTATGATAATAACATTTAACCCCAATGCACGAAAAAACCTTAGCTTAAAAATCAAAACTGTATTAGCGGCGATCGTTATTACTAGCTCGTTTTGTAGCGTTGCTGAAATAATATCGTCAAAACAAGTTATTAAAGATATTACCTATTTAGCGTCAGACGATTTAAAAGGCCGTGCAAGCTTTAGTCCTGAGATTGACCAAGCGGCAAACTATATTGCCAAGCGCTTTAAAGACATTGGTCTAAAACCCCTTAATAATAAAAGCTTCCTGCAATCTTTTACGGTACACAACATTCAACCTCAAGCACTGAATGTTGTACTCAATAATAAAAGTATCAGCAGTGAAAATGTTGCTATAGCGACTACGATAGAAAAAATAAATTGGCAAAACATCAATGCTCAAGTACAGATTGTTGGCAAAGATGATGATATGAGAAAAACCTTAAGTGAGTTAAATCAACAAGGTGGTCAACATATTGTGGTTATCCATCATACGCACGCTAAATCATTTAAAGCTTATCAAGATTACTTTAACCGTGGTTTAACTAAGCTGTCACTTGAACATCCTGGTGCACTTGTTTTAGTGTTAAGTGACGATGATAAGATCGAAAACTATGCGATCAATGCCAGTGCAAAAATCACTCAACAGTCGCTAACCAATGTTGTTGGTATTTTACCTGGCAAACAAAACGCAAAAGAAATTGTTTTATACTCATCACACTATGATCATTTAGGGTTAACAGAAGATGGTAGCCAAATTTATAATGGTGCTGATGATGATGCCTCGGGCACAACTGCAGTATTAAATTTAGCGCAATATTACGCAGAAAAAGGCAATAACAAACGCACGTTAATGTTTAGCGCATTTACTGCAGAAGAAATTGGTGGCTTTGGCTCTAAGTATTTTTCACAGCAACTCAATCCCGATAACGTAGTCGCCATGATTAATATTGAAATGATAGGTAAACCATCAAAGTTTGGTGCCGGCACCCTTTGGATGACCGGTATGGAACGCTCTAATTTAGGCACGCTTTTGAATGATAAACTTGTTGCGCTTAACACAAAAATTTATCAAGACCCTTACCCAGAGCAAGGACTTTTTTATCGTTCAGACAATGCAACTTTAGCGCGTTTAGGCGTTCCCGCTCACAGTTTTAGTAGCACTCAACTTGATAAAGACCAACATTACCACAAGGTAACTGACGACATTAGCAGTTTAGATTTATCGTCAATGCATAAGGTAATTGAAACATTAGCTACAGCGACACAAGCGCTAGTAGACGGTTCAGTAACACCCACGCGTATTGATAAAGCACAAGTGCGTTCTAATGGTAAAATTTACTAAAGTATACAACTTCAAAGCTGTTATAAGCTTTACATCAGCTTAAATTGCTAACCAAATAAAAAGCTAGCGCAAGATTAACCCTGCGCTAGATTTTTGCTAATCCGTCTAGCATTCAACAATTATCCCACCCACTGCCAGCGCATTTGAAACTCAAGTTCGTTGCTATCAATAACCACAAAGTCGTGACGTAAATATAATTCTTTGGCTGGATTATTTAACAGCACATTTAAGGTAATATCGAGCTTTTTTTCTTGAGCTTTACGCTTCACTAACCCAAGCACTCGACTGCCAATACCTAGGCCTTGGTATTGAGGTATTAACTGGAATTGACGTATATGAATTTTATCGGAAAATAAGCCTAGCTTAAGTAATCCAATGGTTTTGTTTTGGTATAAAATAATGTTCGAATCAGAAAAAAATTCATCAATGCGTTGCATATGCGAATGATCATCGATATAAATTCCAGCCGCTTTTAAATGCGCATTCATCGATGTTTTTCGTAATGTTAAAAGAAAAGCTCTATCGTTTGCTATTGCCCGTCGAAAACTAATAATCGCGGCACGCTTTTCACTAACACTTTTACTTTCCAGCACTTTGTTTATTGATGACATTGAACGCGAATAATTTATCCATTAATGATACTACTATAGCAAGTTGATATATGAGGTAAACCCTAAATAGATCACCGCAAATAAACAACAGTTCTGGAAAGCTATCGCAAAAAAGATACCACTGAACGCTGCATGCTTGATCGTCAGCGCAAGATAACGGCAATATAGCTTATAAATTAAAATAGGAAATCATCATGACCTTCAATAAATCACTCATTGTTATCTCAATTACCGCGGTATTATCTGTTGCTTGCAGTAATGAGACGACACAAATAGCTAAAGGCAATAATGCACTTGCAATGCCATCTGCATTAGCAAAAACTGATCTCACAGTTAGCGCTTCTCAAGCAGCAAATGAGCTATTTGACACTATTTTTATGGAAGGTGTTAATCGTAACCCTGTCAGACAAACCTATCTTGGCATCAAAACTGACTATGATAAGTGGCAAAACCTTTCAGAGGAAAACAGTGCGAAGGAATTGGCTTTTGCAAAACAAGCACTACAACGTATACAAGTTATAAACCTTAACAATCTTGATAAGCAAACAACGTTAAGTTACGAGCTTTTATCACAAAAATTAGAACAACAAATTGCTGACTACCCTTGGCGCCATCATAACTACCCAGTTAACCAAATGTTTGGGGTACATTCTCAAATACCAGCGTTATTGATCAACCAACACAGTATTAAAGATACTAAGCAAGCTCATGACTATATTGCTCGCGTAAAAAACTCAAAAGTCTTGCTTGAACAATTAATAGAGCAACTTAAAATAAGAGCAGATAAAGGCATTATCGCCCCAAAATTTGTTTTTGGTCATGTGATCCGAGATTCTAAAAACTTAACGATTGGCGCGCCTTTTGATAACGGTGAAGAAAGTACCTTGTATGCTGATTTTACAAAAAAGATAGCAGAATTAGATATTGCTGAAACAGAAAAAGAATCGTTAACCGCCGAATTATCAATGGCTTTAACCTCTGAATTTAAAGCGGGTTATCAGCAATTAGTCCGTTATTTAACTGAGCTTGAAAAACAAGCAGACACGACTGATGGCGCGTGGAAGTTTCCAAACGGTGATAAATTTTATAACAATGCTTTAACTCGCACGACCACCACTAATTTAACTGCTGATGAAATTCATAAAATTGGCTTAGATGAAGTCGCTCGTATACACGATGAAATGCGCGTAATCATGAAAAAAGTAGGGTTTAAAGGCTCGTTGAATGAGTTTTTCCAATTTATGCGACACGACCCACAGTTTTATTATGCCGGAGATGAAGCCGGACGTCAGCGTTATTTAACTGAAGCAACAGCATTAATTAACACCATGAAAGGTGAATTGGATCAGCTATTTATTACCAAACCTAAAGCAGATTTAAAAGTTAAAAAAGTAGAAGCGTTTAGAGAGAAATCTGCGGGTAAAGCATTTTATCAACAACCGGCACCTGATGGCTCACGCCCAGGCATATACTACGCGAATCTTTATGACATGGAAGCCATGCCGACATACCAAATGGAAGCTTTAGCTTACCATGAGGGGATTCCTGGACATCATATGCAAATAGCACTGAAACAAGAGCTAGAAGGCATTCCAAAGTTCAGAAAATTTGGTGGTTACACAGCTTACAGCGAAGGTTGGGGTTTATATTCAGAGATGATCCCGAAAGAGATTGGCTTTTATCAAGACCCATATTCTGACTTTGGTCGTTTAGCGATGGAATTATGGCGAGCTTGTCGCTTAGTGGTTGATACGGGTATTCACAATAAAAAATGGGACCGTGCCCAAGGTATCGAATATTACGTCAGTAACACACCTAATGCCGAATCAGATGCGATAAAAATGGTCGAGCGCCATGTCGTTATGCCATCACAAGCAACTGCTTATAAAATTGGTATGTTGAAAATTGTTGAGCTACGAGCAAAAGCAAAGCAACAATTAGGCGACAAATTTGATATTCGCGAGTTCCATGATGTTGTACTAACAAATGGTGCCGTACCACTTAACGTGCTTGAAGATATGGTTAATGACTATATCGCGGATAATAGCTAAAACTATTCAGCACTCAATACTATTATTTGTTAATTTTATCATCAGATAAGGTATAAAATATAATAAACTTTACAAACGCCAAACGCATAAGCCTTTGGCGTTTGTATTTTATCTGCTTTCAAATAAAGCTTCATCGGAGCATTATAGTGCTCCAAGGCTTTAAACCCCCACAAGGAATGAGAATGGAGCTAAAAGTAATCCCTATTGTGCAAGTGGTCATTGCCATGATATTAATGGCACTAGTACAAGGCTTTTTACCGACGCTAAACTACAGCGATATTATTAATCCAAACATCAACTTAACGTTGGTAACGCTATTAGTCTTTATTGCGATATTAATCGGCTTTCTTGCCATTTATAGCTTCCGAAAACATCAAACAACGGTCAATCCGAGTAAACCCGAAACATCATCTCAGGTGGTTGATAGCGGTATATATCAATATTCTAGAAACCCAATGTATTTGGCGATGCTTTTAGCATTACTGGCTTATGCTTGTTATCTTACAAACCTTTTAACGTTTCTTATTTGTGGGCTTTTTATTTGGTATATAGGAAAATATCAAATTACACCAGAAGAGCGCATGCTAACTAAGCTTTTTGGCCAAGATTACACTAACTATAAAAACAGTGTTCGACGTTGGCTATAACCCTTAGCTGTTATTTTATTGTTCCTAAAAAAAGCCGTAAACAAAAGCACTAAACAAAAAAGCACTATCCAGCGATAGCGCTGTTAGTGCTTTTTTTAAGATTTTGGTTATCTAGGTTTTAAAAGCTTAGCGCTTAAGATATTAATTATTCAGGCTTAGGTTTACGCTTTCTTTAAATAGCTCGCAACTAGCACGATACGCGTACCATTTACTTTACCTTCAATATGCTCTGGGTTATCCGTTAAGCTGATACCGCGAACCATAGTGCCTTGCTTAGCGGTAAAATTAGCGCCTTTAACTTTTAGATCTTTAATCAGGGTGACATTATCGCCATCTTGCAAATCAGCGCCATTGCTATCGCGTGTTGGCCCTTCTCGTTCTGCGGCTGCTATGCCCTGCTCAGCCCAAGTTTTAACAGCATCTTCTAGATAAATCATATCTAAGGCATCTTGCGCCCAGCTTTCAGCTGACAATTTATGCAACATACGATAAGCCATTACTTGTACTGCTGGCTCTTGGTTCCACATGGCGTCAGTTAAACAACGCATATGATTAATATCAAGTTCCGCATTGCCTTCAACCTGCCCTAAACATATATCACACAAATAAATACTTTGTTGAGCACTTAAGTCACTAGTTGGTGGTACTGGAAATACCGATAAGTTGGCAGGTGAAGTACATAGTTCACAGCTATTATTGCTGCGTGCTTTCAAAGCATTTTCTGTTGGCATAAAAGGTTCTCCCTAAATTTTTTCGCTATTATGCTCTTAATTTACCGATTTAAAAAGTGCAGATTATTAACGCAGGGAAATTAATGCCAATGGCAATTTATCTAATGAAGGGATTTTAATAAGATTTTTAAAGGTATACACAAGCTTTGCTACTTTAAAACGTAAAAGTAGCAAAGCTAGTCAGCAGGATTTAATCTAGATTTTTAGTGATATGGTGCGACGCTGCGGCAGTAAAAACAACATCTGTCGAGCTATTTAATGCCGTTTCTGCTGAGTCTTGAATTACACCGATAATAAATCCTATCGCGACTACTTGCATTGCAATATCAGTATTAATACCAAACAAGCCACAAGCTAATGGAATAAGCAGTAATGAACCACCGGCAACACCTGAAGCCCCACACGCTGATACGGCTGCAATAACACTCAGTAGAATAGCCGTAGCAAAATCAACTTCAATATTTAAAGTGTTCGCGGCGGCAAGTGTTAAAACAGTAATAGTAATAGCCGCGCCAGCCATATTGATAGTGGCACCTAAAGGGATAGAAACCGAATAAGTATCTTCATGTAAATCAAGCTTTTCACATAACTCCATATTTACTGGAATATTAGCGGCTGAACTACGGGTAAAGAACGCGGTAATGCCTGATTCTTTTAAACAGGTTAACACTAATGGGTACGGGTTTTTACGCATAATAAAATACACGATTAGCGGATTTACTATCAGGGCAATAATAAGCATTGAGCCTAAAAGTACTAACACTAAATGGCTAAACTCACCTAAGGTGTCAAAGCCGGTTGTCGCTACCGTATTAGCGACTAAGCCCATAATACCTAGTGGCGCAAAACGAATAACTAATTTTACTACGCTTGAAATAGCTTCGGCAAAATCATGCACCATCACTTTGGTTGAATCACTGCCCTTTTTCAGCGCAAAGCCTAAACCTAAGCCCCAGGCTAAAATACCAATAAAGTTCCCGGTAATAACCGCGTTAAAAGGGTTATCAACAATTTTAAATGCCAACGTTGTTAAAACTTCACCTAAGCCTTGCGGCGGATTAGCACTAGCGCCAACAATATCTAATGTAAGTTGTACAGGAAACATAAAACTTAGGGCAACTGCGACTAATGCAGCACTGATAGTACCGATTAAATACAAGCCTACAATAGGCTTTAAGTTGGCTTCGCTATTAGGCTTTTGGTTCGCAATAGACGAAGCAACTAATACTAAAACCAAAATAGGGGCAACCGCTTTCAATGCATTGACAAATAAGCTGCCTAATATGGAAAATGACATCGCTAAATCTGGGGAAATAAGTGCTATAAAAATCCCAAAAATAATGGCAATGATAATTTGATTTACAATGTTAATAGATTTTAGCTTACTAAAAAGTGAATGATTTTCTGTTGTCATAATTTTTCTTATTTGAGTTGTTGTACGTATGATCACGCTAACGTGTCGAGCCGATTTTTTACCACTTTATTACGGTTACTGTCTAGTATATTCGTTGTATGGTTGCTTTAAAAAGACGGTTCGCTGTCCCAGGAAACAATCAACGCCATTTCAGAGCTACTTGCTAAAAAAGCTTTACAAACAAAGTGCCCTACTGCGGCAACTAATTCATCATCATAATATATAAACGGTAACCTTTTTCGTTGCCATGGTGGAATAGCAAGTTCTTGTAAAACCTTTTTTAAAGCCCGTGAATGCTGTCGATATTGCGGTAAGCATGTCGGATTATCATGAGAAAACCTAACGCTGACTAGTTGGTTAGCAGTGGGCTGCTTTATTGCAGTTTGCCAATTACTTTGTGTTGTAACTTGCGCTGAATTTATCGAGAAATTTAATACGCCTAACTGATCTGGAAGCTGAACAGTTAACCGGCTTTTATCCGGTTGGCAACCCAAGTCTACGCTGTGTTGCCATGATGTAATATCCTGATAAATAGGGGTTAAGTACAAGTTATCCTGAAAGCGTCTAAAACAACAATTAGCGAGTTGAATAACGGGGGATTTATCAACATCAGCATTAAGTTGTTGGCATATTTGTGCTAACTGCTGACGAGTGGGCATTAAAAAATTATAACTAGATAAAAAATAGCGTAAAAGATTTTTAAGGCGTGGCTCGCTTAGCTTATTTAAATGCGCAACCGAAAGCTTGCAAGCTGAAAGCTGACAGTCAGCTAAATCTTGCTGGGCTAACTCATCAAGTAATTGTTGCGCTTCAACACAATGCTCTGCACTGCGCGCAATGGTCTTATTGATACTTGGCCAACGTTCATTTAGTTTAGGTAAAATCTGATGACGCAAAAAGTTTCGATCATAGTGCTCATCAGTATTAGACTCATCTTCAATCCAGCTTAGCTTTTGTTGATTTGCGTAGTCAACTATATCGTTACGTGAAACGGTTAACAGCGGACGAGCTAATGTGTGCTGTGCTAATGTCGAACTTACCAGCATTGCCGATAAACCTTTAACCCCTGCGCCACGCTTTAATGCCAATAAAAATGTTTCGGCTTGATCATTAAGATGATGGCCCGTCACAATAATTGCTGGCTCCGCACTTGCTTTAATTAACACTTGATAACGTGCATCACGTGCCATCGCTTCTAAGCTGTGTTGGGCTTGTTTCTTTAAATGTAGTTTATGCGTGATCAGTGGTAGCGCAAAACTATCACACTGCTGTTGAGCGAAAGCTTGCCAAGTATCGGCATGAGGACTTAAACCGTGATTAACATGACAAACAACAACAGGGTTAGGAAGTTGCCCCTGTTGTTTTAATTTTGCCAATGCCACCAATAGCACTTGTGAATCTACGCCACCGCTATAGGCAATAATAATAGTTTTGTCTGGTGTGCTTTTAAAAAACTGCACCAGCGTTGATTCAATTATATTCACAGGTTCAAAATATTAGGTAAAAGTGTTGTTGCGAGGGTTATGTTAGTAAAGACAATAAAAAGCGACCTGTTGAGGTCGCTTATGTTGAACTTAACAGTAGCCGAACGACATTAACTTGTCATAACGACTTTCAATTAGCTCTTCGTTAGACAGTTTATCAAGCTCCGCAAGATCAGATTTTAATGCTTGCTTTAGAAATGCAGCCATTTGGTCCATATCACGATGAGCACCACCTAGGGGTTCTTCAACGATACTATCAATAAGACCTAATTCCTTGATACGTTTAGCCGTAATACCCATAGCTTCTGCTGCTGTTGGTGCCTTCTCAGCAGTCTTCCACAAAATAGAAGCACAGCCTTCAGGAGAAATAACAGAATAAGTTGAATACTCAAGCATGTTAACTTTATCGCCAACACCAATGGCAAGTGCGCCGCCAGAACCACCTTCACCGATAACGGTACAAATGATTGGCACATTCAATCGAGACATCACTTTTAAGTTCATCGCAATGGCTTCACTTTGGCCACGTTCTTCCGCGCCAATACCTGGGTAGGCACCTGGCGTATCAATGAAAGTGATAATAGGCATTTTAAAACGCTCTGCCATTCTCATTAAACGTAAGGCTTTGCGGTAACCTTCAGGACGAGGCATACCAAAGTTACGTTTTACTTTTTCATTAGTAGAACGACCCTTTTGGTGACCAATGACCATTACCGGTCGGCCATCTAAACGGGCAGTACCACCAACAATAGCTCTATCGTCGGCATACGCTCTATCACCAGCGAGTTCATCGAACTCAGTAAAAATACGTGGCAAATAATCTAAGGTATATGGACGTTGCGGATGACGTGCAACTCGTGCCGTTTGCCAAGGATCTAAGCTAGCGAAAATCTTTTTAGTTAGCTCGTTATTTTTCCCTCGCAACTGAGAAATTTGATCTTCTAAATCAAGATCGAGTTCTTGGCCATTGTTGACCAATTGCAATTCTTCAATTTTCGCTTCAAGTTCCGCAATTGGAAGCTCAAAATCTAAAAAATTTAATGACATATGATTATTCTTACCTATGTTGTCTTTGAGTACCGTTATTAAAACGCTACCTATTTAAATTTTAACTCGACTTGCTCTTCACCCAATAGGGTTTTCAAATCGTATAATAGCATGTCGGTTGGCGATACGCGCCACTGTACCCCTAACTCTAGCATACCTTTCGCTTCATCTCTTTGATAAAAAACACGAATTGGGCAAATACCATCTTTATAGGGCGTAAGTACCTGTGTAAACTGCTCGATAAATCGTCCCGAAAGCTGATTTTTATCGATTTGTAAATCTAATGACGTGACATAATTCTCACGTGCATCAGCAATGGTCATTATGTCTCGAGCGGTCATTGTAATACCCCCAGAGTAATCATCAAAGCTGACCTGTCCGCTACAGACTAAAATTGCATCAGAAATAAGCAATTCTGCGAACCTATCGTAGTCATCTGGGAATAAACGAATATCCATTCGGGCACTTTTGTCGTCTAATGTTACCAATGCCCAACGACGACCACGTTTATTCACTAAAACCCGCACAGCAAGTACCAAACCTACAGCAACGGTAGTTTTATCTTTATTTGTTGGTTGTAAGCTCACTAAACGTCCTGTTGCATAACGTTTAATTTCACTTAAATAACGATTTATAGGGTGACCCGTTAAATATAAACCTAAAGTTTCTTTTTCGCCATCTAACCATCGTTGTTCAGGCCACTTAGCAACCTCTTTATAAACTTGTCTATTATCTGCTGGCTCTTCGTTTATTAAGCCAAACAAATCATTTTGCCCAATAGCTTGCGCTTTAGCATGTTGTTCAGCTGCTTTTAACGCCTCGGGTAAAGACTCAAATAAAGCCGCACGATGAGGACCATCTTTGGCATTGGGTCCAAGGGCATCCATAGCTCCCGACTTAATTAATTTTTCTAACACCCGTTTATTGATCTTTTTCAAGTCAACCCGAGCGCAAAAATCAAATAAATCAATAAACTCGCCGTCACTTTCACGCGCAGCGATTATTGCTTCAATTGGACCTTCACCAACGCCTTTTACAGCACCGATACCATAAATAATTTGGTCTTCATCATTAACCGTGAATTTATATTGCCCACGGTTTACATCCGGCGGCAATAAATCAAGCCCCATGTTGCTGCACTCGTCAACTAAGGTAACAATTTTCTCGGTGTTATCCATATCAGCTGACATTACCGCGGCCATAAAAGGCCCCGGAAAATGAGTTTTCATCCACAGAGTTTGATAAGACACTAAGGCATAAGCGGCAGAATGCGATTTATTAAAACCATAACCCGCAAACTTTTCAACTAAATCAAAGATTTTCATGGCTAGCTCGCCATCAACACCTCGACCTATCGCCCCTTCTTCAAAACCCGCTCGCTGCTTTGCCATTTCTTCTGGTTTTTTCTTACCCATGGCACGACGTAACATATCGGCGCCACCTAATGAATAGCCGGCCAGTACCTGCGCAATTTGCATAACCTGTTCTTGATAAAGAATAATACCGTAAGTCGGTTCAAGAATTGGTTTTAAGTCAAGATGTTGCCAAGTTTCATCTGGGTAACTAATAGCTTCACGGCCATGTTTACGTTCGATAAAGTTATCAACCATGCCTGATTGCAAAGGCCCAGGTCTAAACAGCGCCACCAATGCAATAATATCTTCAAAGCAATCAGGTTTTAATTTTGCGATCAGCGATTTCATACCGCTAGACTCAAGTTGGAAAACCGCGGTTGTTTCCGATTTTAATAGGACTTTAAAACTGGCTTTATCTTCGAGGTCAATTCCGGCTAAATTGATCGGTTCTTTACCCTGTTTTAACAATTTTTCGTCTGCCATTTCAATGGCCCACTGCAATATTGTTAAAGTACGTAAACCAAGAAAATCAAACTTAACTAAGCCGGCATCTTCAACATCATTTTTATCAAATTGCGTTACCGGGTTTTTCCCTTCTTCATCACAATAAAGCGGCGCAAAATCGGTGATTGTTGTCGGTGATATAACTACACCACCAGCATGTTTACCGGCATTTCGAGTTGTGCCTTCTAAAATTCGGCACATATCAATCAGATCTTTTACATCACTGTCTTGCGCATAAACCTCAGGTAACTTTGGCTCTTCTTCAAATGCTTTCGCTAATGTCATACCCGGCGTGGGTGGGATCAATTTGGAAATACGATCAACAAAACCATATGGATGACCCAGTACTCGACCCACATCTCGAATGACCGCTTTTGCCGCCATGGTACCAAAGGTAATGATTTGAGATACCGCATCACGGCCATACAACTCAGCAACGTGATCAATAACCTCATCGCGCCTATCCATACAAAAATCGATATCGAAATCAGGCATTGAAACACGTTCAGGGTTTAGAAATCGCTCAAAAAGTAAATCATACTCGAGCGGATCAAGATCGGTAATTTTTTGTGCATAAGCAACCAATGAACCAGCCCCTGAACCACGACCAGGACCGACAGGAATATTATTATCTTTACTCCATTGAATGAATTCCATCACGATCAAGAAATAACCGGGGAAACCCATATTATTGACAACTTTGAGCTCAATGGCTAAACGTTCATCGTAAGGTTTCCGTTTCTCGGCAAAGTCAGGCGCGTCTTTATCGAATAAGAATTCTAATCTTTCCTGTAAACCTTCTTCTGATACTTTGACTAAATAGTCTTCAATCGACAAACCTTCAGTAGGAAAGTCAGGTAATACATATTCACCTAAACGGACGGTAACATTACAGCGTTTTGCTATTTCTACTGAGTTAGCCAGCGCTTCGGGAATATCAGCAAAAAGCTCGACCATTTCCTCTTCGGATCGCAGGTATTGTTCTTTAGAATATTTTTTCGGACGGCGTTTATCATCTAAAGTAAAACCGTCATGTATGGCGACACGAATTTCATGGGCATCAAAGTCATTAGGACTTAAAAACATCACTTCATTGGTGGCAACTACAGGCAGGTCATGACTCGCGGCAAGTTCAACGGCAAGGTGAATATAGTTTTCTTCATCATTACGGTTGGTTCTGATCAGCTCAATGTAATAACAATTAGGAAAATATTGCAGATAAAACGCGAGCATTTCTTCAACAAACTCTCGATTACCTTTTAGCAGCGCTTTACCTACGTCACCTTCTCGGCCACCAGATAGCAAAATTAAGCCTTCTGCACGCTCAATTAACCAGTCTCTATCTAATACCGCTTTGCCCTGAATATGACCACGCAAATACGCTTTCGAAATTAATTCTGTTAAGTTTTTATACCCTACATTGCTGCTAGCTAAGACAACGAGACGAGACAACTCTCCTTCAAGCGCATCACTTTTAACCCAGAAGTCGCAACCAATAATAGGCTTTAGACCTGCACCATGTGCAGCATGATAATATTTAACAAGGCCACATAAATTTGTTTGGTCAGTTAATGCCATCGCAGGCATATTCAGTTCGGCAACACGGGCAACAATCGGCTTAACTTTCTTTAAACCGTCCGACATTGAATAATCGCTGTGTATTCTTAAATGAATAAACTTCGGATCACTTTGGGCTGGCATTACATCAGATTCAGCGATGGTTATTGTAGACTCAGATTCAGACATTTAGTGCTCTAATTATTATTATGCGTTGCTGTATTAGCGAGTACATTCGCGACAGGTTTGAAACTTCTACGATAACAGTCGAGCACCCCATGCTCGATAATTTTTTCTAGATGAGCTTTTGTCGGGTAACCTTTATGCTGTGCAAAACCATAATAGGGATAAAGTTTGTCTAATGCGACCATCTCGTCATCTCTAACGACTTTAGCTAAAATAGATGCGGCACTAATCTCTGATACGCGCGCGTCACCTTTTACTACACTTTGACTGGCAATATTACCACTTTCATGGGCAAATGTTGGGCAACGGTTACCATCGACCAACACATAATCAGGAGTCACATTTAAACCTTGCACAGCGCGTTGCATCGCCAACATGGTGGCATGAAGAATATTAAGCGTATCAATTTCTTCAGGAGAAGCACGGCCAATCGACCAAGCAATAGCACGTTGCTTAATTTCTCCCGATAAATGCTGTCTCTTTTTTTCTGAAAGCTTTTTTGAGTCCATTAAACCTTCAATAGGATTATCAGGATCTAATATAACGGCCGCGGTGACAACATCACCCACTAAGGGTCCTCGTCCAACTTCGTCAACACCGGCGATACAGTAGGCTACGGGATATTCAAAAGGCGGAAAAACTTTTTTAACTGCAGGCATAATTACTCGGGTTCAATATTATAATAAATCGATAACAGCTTTCGCGGCTTGTTCACTGGCGTTTTGCTTAAGCATTAAGTGAATATCAGTATAGGCTTGATTTAACGTTGACTGATCTTCAAACAAGCGTTCTTCAATTAAAGGAAGAATATTGGCGACGGTAACATCTGATTGCAATAGTTCAGGGACTAAACTTTTATTGGCCAGTAAATTGGGTAATGAAAACCACTTTAACTTAACAAAACTTTTAAACATGTGGTACGTCAATGGGTGAAATTTATAACAAATAACCATCGGCCGTTTTACTAGAGCTGCTTCTAAGGTTACTGTGCCAGAAGCCGTCAATAAGCAGTCACTCGCAGCCATTACCTGTTGAGTTTTACCAATAATAACGCTAACAGGTAAATCTGGTGCTATTTTTTGATGCAGTAAATTAAATTGCTGTGCTCTTTTCTCACTGATCATAGGTACAACAAATCTAAGCTCAACGCCGTTGGCTTGCTTTGTCGTTAATAATTTTTTCGCTGTCAGAAGAAACGGTTCAACTAATCTTGAAAGTTCGCCACCTCGACTACCGGGCATCAGTGCAAGTATTTTAGCTGACTCAGGCAGACAAAGCGCTTGTCGGGCCAAAAGCTTGTCTGAAACCAAAGGAATATCATCTGCTAGCGAATGACCAACGAAAGTACATGGAATTTGATGCTTATCATAAAACGCTTTTTCAAAAGGTAATAATGATAAAACCATATTAGTCGCTTTGGCAATTTTGAACACACGCTTTTCACGCCAAGCCCACACTGAAGGACTGACATAATGCACAGTTTTAATCGCCTGAGCTTTTAACTTAGCTTCTAAGGTTATATTAAAATCAGGTGCATCAATACCGATAAAAACGTTCGGTTTATTAGCAATAAAGAAATCACATAATGATTTTCGTATATGTAATAATCGGCGCAGTCGACCTAACACTTCAAACACGCCCATGACAGACAACTCTTCCATGTCGAATAGGCTTTCAAAGCCTAAAGCGAGCATTTTAGGGCCACCAATACCAATAAACTTAGCGTTTGGGTGAGTCAGTAGAAGTTGTTGCATCAAACCGGCACCTAAGGTATCGCCGGAATGCTCGCCAACGACAATAGCGAAAGTAACTGTTGAATTATTCATAGTTTGATTAGATGACAAATGGTTGTTCACTATGCGTGTTGAATTTACAGCCATGATCAGATCACTATCGGACAATGCCGCGGCTAGAGCTTTTAATAAAGTCAGTAAACAAGGTCAATTCAACCAAATCGTTTTCAGCACTTTTTATTTTTGCTATCGCTTCATCAACCGTTAACCCTTGACGATAAATCGCTTTATAGGCACGTTTGATTTGCAAAATAACGTCTGGATCAAATCCTCGACGCTTTAATCCTTCACTATTTAAGCCAAAAGGTTTTGCCGGTTGACCAGAGGCCATAATATAAGGAGGTACATCTTTAAGAATCAATGAATTGGCCGCAACAAAACAATGCGCACCAATATGACAGAACTGATGCACACCTGCCATACCACCAATAATAACATGATCACCAACATGCACGTGACCTGCAATTGAGGCACCATTAGCTAAAATACAGTTGCTACCCACCATGCAGTCATGAGCAACATGGGTGTAGGCCATGAATAAGTTATTGCTACCTATTTGGGTCAAGCTTTTATCTTGAACCGTACCACGATGCACAGTGCAGTTTTCGCGGAAGGTATTATTGTCACCGATGACTAATTCGGTCAATTCACCGGCATATTTCAAATCTTGACAATCTTCACCAATAGA
The DNA here is from genome assembly GCF_002077175.1 of Colwellia sp. PAMC 21821. Taxonomy (NCBI): domain Bacteria; kingdom Pseudomonadati; phylum Pseudomonadota; class Gammaproteobacteria; order Alteromonadales; family Colwelliaceae; genus Colwellia; species Colwellia sp. PAMC 21821. The sequence goes on along the minus strand of NZ_CP014943.1, from coordinate 3,813,394 downwards.
AGCGAATTGAAAAATTCTATTGCCTTTGCCAATGGTAGTTGGGCCATTAATAACTACGTGCGAGCTGATATGACAATCATCTCCGATAACAACATTGGCTGCTATATGAGTCCATGGGCCAATTTTTACATTTTTACCGATAACCGCACCATCTTCAATAATAGCTTGCGGATGTATCAATGACGTTGAATTCACCATATTACAATGCCTTTCTTGCACACATTAAATCTGCAGAGCAGACTACTTTGCCGTCTACTCGCGCTTCACCATAAAACTTCCACATGCCACGACGTTCTTTTATCAACTCTAAATGCAAATGCATAGTATCGCCAGGATGAACCGGCTTTTTAAATTTGGCTTTATCAATTGAGGCAAACAAAAACAACTCACCTTCGGTTTTATCGGCAACAGATTTAAAGCCGAGAATACCACTAGCCTGAGCTAGCGCTTCAAGAATAAGTACACCTGGAAAAATTGAATAGCCTGGAAAATGCCCCATGAATGCGGGCTCATTAACCGTGACATTTTTAATCGCATGGATTGATTTTCCAGGCGTATAATCTAGTACACGATCAACTAATAAAAACGGGTAACGGTGTGGTATTAATGTTTTAATTTCTTCGACATCGATAATATTATTTTGCAATTCCAAAATTTGTTCCTCTATTGACTTAACTATGACGTCATCTTGCTAGCTTTTTCTAAAATATTTAACCGTTTAGTTAACGATTCTAGTTTTTTGATTCTAGCATTATTTTTGTGCCATTCTTTATTAGGTTGGCATGGCATACCAGACGAGTATACACCAGGCTCTGATAATGATTTTGTCACCATGGTCATACCGGTAAACACACAACCGTCAGCAATACTAATATGCCCGTTGATGCCAACGAGTCCGGCAATAACACAATTTTTACCAATCTCAGTACTGCCCGCTATTACACTACAAGCAGCCATGGCTGTATTCTCTCCGATTACAACATTATGAGCAATCTGTATTTGATTATCTAAAATAACACCGTTTTTAATAATGGTGTCACCTAAAGCGCCGCGATCTATGGTGGTACAGGCACCAATCTCAACATTATCACCAATAATTACCGTACCTAGTTGCGGAATTTTAACCCAACTACCTTTATTATTCGCATAACCAAAGCCGTCAGAGCCAATAACCGTATTAGCATGTACTGAGCAATTTTCGCCGATAACCACACCATGATAAACACTTACGTTTGACCAAATAGTTGAATTAGCACCTATTTGAGCAGCAATACCAATAAAACTACCTGCGCCGATACTGACACCATTTGAAAGACAAACACCGGCTTCAATGACCGCATTAGCGCCTATAGTCACATCCTCGCCAATAATAGCGCTATCATCGATAACGGCACTGGCATGAATGCTATTAGCAGGTTTAGGGCTTGTATCAAGTAACTGTGCAACTAAGGCATATCCCATATAGGGATTGGCCATGACTAAGGCGTTAGTATGACATTTTTCTGCTTCGGCCTCAGTAACAATAACCGCACTAGCCTTAGTTGTTGCCAGTTGTTCACTGTATTTACTATTGGCTAAAAAAGCGATTTGTCCAGATTTAGCTGCGACTAAGGTGGCAATACTAAATATCTCACATTGCCCGTCTCCTTGAACAACAGCCCCTATTTTTTTTGCTATATCGTCGAGAATGTAACTCATAAGAATAAACTTCTTTTAAATGTGCTCTAAAGTATAATTTTAAAGTATGGGCTTAAAGAAAAGCGTTAACCACCTTAGGGCTAAACGCAATATTCCGAATCAGTTGATTCGGAATATTAAATAGACGAGGAAGCAAAGAATAAAACCGAGTTGATTTTATTCACTTTACCTGAAAATAAATTATTATTTCAGTTTGCTAACTTGTTTAACGACTTCTTCAGTGATCGCAGTATCTGGTTTTGAATAAACAACAGCACTTTGTTCAAGCACTAAATCATAATCACCTTTAGCAGCAATATTATCAATTGCTTGACGAACTAATGCGATAATCTTGTTAGTTTCTTCATTTTTTCTAGCACCAGTGCTTTGTTGAAAAGCTTTACCTTTGGTTTGGTAATCTTGAAAAAGAACACCAATTTTGCCTTCTAATTCTTCAATATCTTTAGCACTCATTAAAGAACCATCACGCTTACGCTTTTCTTGAAGGTATTTAATATCTTGTTCAAGTTGTGCAAGTACGGCTTTTTCGTCTTTAAACTCTTCTTCTAAGCTTTTCATTACTGCCGCAGTTTGAGGGATTTTACCCATAACTTCTTGGAAATTTACTACGCCAATTTTTTGGTCAGCAGCCATAGCTGAACTTGCTAATATATAACCTGATGCTGCCGTAGCGATTGCGATAGATTTAATCAATTTTTTCAATTTTTACTCCTAAAATATTTTTAAATATTTTTGTATTTTTTTATTTATGCGGTAGTTATACCGTCTCAGTTAATTTGGTTCAAGCCTATTTATTTAAAGGTTGCCTAATTTTAGCAATTATCAGCCTTTATTTAGATAAAGCTTAAAAAGTTTGGCCAATATTAAAGCTAAAGAATTCAGTATCATCACCCTCTTCTTCTTTCAACGTTTTAGCGAAACTAAAAATCATCGGTCCCATCGGCGATAACCATTGCACAGATAAACCCGCAGATGCTCGGTAACGACCAACATCTGAGTAGTCTGCAATTTTGTCACTTTCAACGCTATTCAAATCGGCATAGTCGTCTAAATTAAACTCAGTGTCCCAAACATTACCCGCATCAATAAATATACTTGAGCGAACACTGTTACTAAAACCTTCATCTAGAAATGGTGTTGGTACAATAAGTTCAAGTCCTGCTATGGCAATAGCATTACCACCAACAGATCGCGTAGACGTTTGAATAAAGTCGTGATCAGGCCCTAAACAACAACCGCTTCCAGAGCCAACTGAATCAGGTGTCCCAGGAATTGAGGTTGGTCTACGATATATCGCACGTGGTCCAACAATGTTCGATTCAAAGCCTCTTAACGTACCTGAGCCACCAGCTCTAAAGTTTTCCCAAAACGGCAATACTTGATCGTTACCATCTACTGAGCCATAACCGTTACCATAACCTAGCTGAAACTTAGCTAAAACGGTCCAACGCTGGTCTCGGGTTAACGGGAAATACCACTTAGTATCTAAGTTAACTTTAAAGTAATTTACGTCTGAATTAGGCGTAGTCATCTTATAAGATAAACTTTGTTGCGAACCAGCAGTAGGAAATGTTCCGCGGTTTAGCGTAGAACGTGATATTGCGGCGTTAATATCAAAGTTTTCAAAAGTTAAACCACCATCAGGATCGTTTGGATCTGAATATAATTCATAAAACTTCTGAATTTGCTCGTAAGTTTCTAAGCGAGTAATACCATTATTTTTATAACCTAAGCCAAAGCTTAAACGCACATATTCATTAATAGGAAAACCTAAAGTCAGACCGACACCATAGGTTTTATTATTATATTCAACAAGGTTAGCGTTACCGGCGTCAAATTCCTGATAGAAAATATTACCACCTAACGAAACACCATCAACCGTAAAATATGGGTCAGTGTAAGAAACATTGGCACTTTTTGAGTAGCTAGAAGTATTAATGCTAAAACCTAAGCGATTACCCGTCCCCAAAAAGTTATTTTGTTGTATACCGGCATTTAAACTTAACTGTGTGGTTGAACCATAGCCAATACCTGCAGTAAATGAACCTGATGGTTGTTCTTTTACTGTAAAATCGATATCAACCAAGTCGTCTTCACCCGGTAATTGATTCGTTTCAAACTCTACCGTTTCCATATATGGTAAACGTTGTAGCCAAGCTTTTGAGCCTTCTACCAGGTTGTTTGATAACCAAGCACCTTCCATTTGACGCATTTCACGGCGTAAAACATGCTCGGCGGTAACATTGTTACCCTTAAAATTAATGCGATTTACATAAACGCGTTTACCAGGGTCGACTGACAAAACCAATTTTACGGTTTTATTTTCTTCGTCAATTTCTGGAATAGTCACCACTTTAGGGTAAGCATAACCATAGCGACCTAAAAACTTACTGACCAATTCTTCTGAATAAGTCACTAAGGCGCCATTATATAAAGCGTCAGTTTTAATTGGGGTAATAGCGCGAATAGTTTTTTCAAAGCCGGCCATATCACCAATAAAGTCAACTTCACTAACGGTATAAAGCTCACCCTCAGTTACGTTAAGCGTGATATATACCGCTTCTTTATTTGGGGTCATTGAAACTTGTGTTGAATCCACTTTATATTGCAAATAACCTCGGTCGAGGTAATAGCTTTGAATGGTTTCCATATCGCCTTGCAAGGTTTGCTTTTGATAGCGATCTTGCGCCATAAAGTCCCACCAAGGTGAATCATAAGTTAACTCAATACGCTCTAACAACTCAGCATCTGAAAACTTTTCATTACCAACGATATTAATTTGCTCTATCGCCGCCGCATCACCTTCTTTAAAAACAAAATCAATGTTAACGCGGTTACGAGGCAAGTGAGTTACATTGGCTTTTACATCAGCATTGTATTTACCCACACTGTGATAAAAGTCTTCCAAACCAACTTCAATACCTGAAATAACGGTCATATCAAGCGTTTCACCCACGCGAATATCACTGCCATCAAGGCTTTCGGTTAATTGTTCTTCTTTTAAATCTTTATTACCATCAAAGGTAATAGCACTTATCGTTGCTCTTTCTCGAACACGATAAATAACAGTGTTGGCATCTCTTGACACCACAACATCACTAAAGTGACCCGATTTATAAAGTGCTTTAATCGATTGTGAGACGCGAAATTCGTTTAAGTTATCGCCGACATTGAATGGGATATGCGTTAATGCTGCTCCCAGCGCTACACGCTGCAAGCCTTTAACTTGAATATCTTCAACTTGAAAATCTTCAGCGGCATGCACTGATGTTCCCAAACTACCTAATAATACCGCCAGGGCAAGTTTTTTAATAATCATAAAATATTAACTTTATATACTTCTTTTAGTTATAATCGCGATAAATCGTTAAATATGGCGATACTCATTAAGCTTAGTAGCGCTATAGTACCAAATTTAAAACCTATTTCTTGTATTTTTTCTGGCACGGGTTTCCCCGTTAAAAGCTCGATAAAATAATAAAATAAGTGTCCTCCATCTAAAACCGGCAAAGGTAAAAGGTTAATTATGCCAAGGTTGATACTAATTAAGGCTAAAAAGCCTAAAAAGTAGACAAAGCCATAATCAGCGCTATTACCCGCACCTTGTGCAATAGATATTGGGCCACTTAAATTCTTCACTGAGACATCACCGGTAATTAATTTACCGATCATATCAAAACTTAAAACCACTAAATTCCATGTTTTTAACGCACTTTGCTCAAGTGCTGTTATTGGACCATAAGCTTGGTCAAATAAATATTCCTTTGGATAGGGATCTGATACCGGCTGTACGCCTAAATATCCTACGACCTTATCTTGAATTTTTTTTGCTTCAGGGTGAACATTAAGGGTTAATGCTTTTCCATTGCGCATAACACTGACGGGCACACTCTGCTCTGGGTACAGTTTAATTTCATCTGAAAATTTCTGCCATTGACCATTAATGCTTTCATCAGCAATAGACAGTAATTCATCGCCAACCTCTAATCCTGCTTTCTCAGCCGGGCTGCCTTTTGCAACTAAGGCTAATTTGGCCTGCACATTAGCGCGATATGGCATAAAACCTAGGCTTGCCATCGCCGATTCTTTTTCCGGTGCAAAAGACCAATTTTTGGTATTTAAGTTAAAGTCTTGGCTTGATGTTCTGCCTACAGACTTTACCGTAAAGATAATGTTTTCATCGCCTATAGCACTGACTAAGGCTAAATTAACATCTTGCCAATCTACTGTTTTTTTCCCTGAGATTGCAATTATTTCACTATTGCTAGGCAGTTGAGCTTCGCTAGCAATTGAGCCAACAGTAACCTCGCCAACAATCGGTTTAACACTAGGTACACCAATTAAAAACATTAAGTAAAAAGCGACAATGGCAAAGCCAAAATTAGCAAACGGTCCCGCTGCTATAATCGCAATACGTTGATAAACTGACTTGGCATTGAATGTGCGATCTTTTTGCGCTTCACTGACATCATCAACGCGACTATCGAGCATTTTAACGTAACCACCTAGTGGTATCATCGCAATAACAAACTCAGTGCCATGGCGATCAACTTTTCGCCAAATCGCTTTACCAAAACCAATAGAGAAGCGGTCGACTTGCACACCATTTTTCCGTGCAACCCAAAAGTGACCGTATTCATGAACGGTGATCAATATACCCAATGCAACGACAAAAGACGCTAGATTCCAAATAAACTCTATCATGCTACTACTCTATAATTGCTCTAATGTTGGGTTTTAGTAATTAATGATTGTGCAAAAACTCTGACACTTTTATCTAGCGCAACAACATCTTCAATTGATGTCACCTTTTCTGAGACAAATTTATTCACAGAAGTTTCATTTATTTTTGCAATATCAGTAAATTTAATTTTTTCGTTTAAAAAAGCATCAACAGCAATTTCATTGGCGGCATTTAACGCTGTACATGCCCCTTGACCGCTTTTACAAGCGTCTATTGCTAATTTTAAATTGGGATACTTGATAAGATCTACCGCTTCGAATTCAAAGGATTTTGCCGAGAAAAAGTCAAAGGGTTCAACACCTGATTCAATGCGTTGCGGAAAGCTTAAGGCATGTGCGATGGGTGTTCGCATATCTGGATTACCCATTTGGGCAAGTACCGAACCATCTTTATATTGCACCATCGAGTGAATCGTACTTTGTGGATGCAACACGACTTGAATGTCTTCGGGTTCAATATTAAACAACCATTTAGCCTCAATGAATTCTAAGCCTTTATTCATCATGGTAGCGGAATCAACCGATATCTTTCGGCCCATATCCCAATTTGGATGAGCGCATGCTTGTGCTGGCGTAACATTTTCTAGTTCTTCGAGTGTCCAGGTTCTAAAAGGACCTCCTGAACCTGTCAATAACACTTTACTGACCCCTTCATTGGCTAAATCACAATAACCAGGTTGTTGCTGCGCCGTTAGCGGTAGGCACTGAAATATCGCATTGTGTTCACTATCAATAGGTAAGAGCTGAGCACCGGATTTTTTTACCGCGTCAATAAATATCGCCCCGGATGTCACTAAAGCTTCTTTATTCGCCAGTAATACTTTTTTACCTGCTTTGACAGCCGCTAATGTCGGTAGTAAACCTGAGGCACCAACAATGGCTGCTACCACAGTATCTGTAGCAGAGTTTTTTGCTATATCTTCTAGGGCACAAGTGCCTGATGTCACCACAATATCGCTAAGGTTTGCTGTCATTAGTTTACGAGCAAGTGCCTCGGCATGTTGTGTTGAGACCATAACAACTTTGGTTGGACGAAACTCTAGACATTGCGCAAGCATGTCATCAACGCTTGAATAAGCAGACAAACTTACGATATCAAATTTTTCAGGATGTAAGCGCACAACATCTAACGTGCTTTTACCGATTGAACCGGTAGAGCCTAAAATACACAATTTTTGCATTTTATCTACCAACCCAAATAAGCGTAACAAAGCGCATATATAGGAGCTGTTGCCGTTAGGCTGTCAATACGATCTAGAATACCACCGTGTCCTGGTAATATAGTGCCACTATCTTTTACACCCGCTTGACGTTTAAACATGCTTTCATTTAAATCGCCCAGCACAGAAATCGTGGTAATTAAAATCGTTACCGGTATAACTATGCGATATTGTGCCATTGTCCAGTCAATAAAATAACCGGCAATCACTACCATAATACAGGCGAACACAACACCACCTAAAAATCCTTCGAGGGTTTTACCTGGGCTAACGTTTGGTAAAAGCTTACGCTTGCCAATTGACTTACCGACAAAGTACGCACCTACATCAGCACTCCAAACCATTAAGAATAGAAACATCAGCAGCTGTGCGCCATGATAATTATCAACTTGGTACTCGCTGGTTCTCAGTGCCATAAAAGCTAGCCATGTCGGCACTAAGGTCAACCAACCAAAAAGCCCACGAACAGAACGATGACTTGACCAAAACTTACTACAGCGTGGATACAAGAATGTTAAGCCAGCTGATAACAGCCACCATGCAACTGCCAGCCATAATACTATATTAGCTTGCTCAATTAAGTGTTTTGGCGCATCCCATAATTCTTCGAGGGGTATCAAAAACCATAATGTTGCGATTAATATACTGGTGATACTAACGAAAGCGATGCGATAACGTTTGCTAGCACAGCCCATCAGTGGACCCCACTCCCATGCGCCAATGGCCATTACAACCAACATGACTGCTGCAAAGTTAAATAGAGATAAGTAAAAAATCGCCGAAATCGCAGCGGGTGCGAGTATTAATGCAGTGATGATGCGTTGTTTTAACAAACGTTATTCCTTAATAATGCACGGGTTTGTAGAGCTTCCATTTTGCTTATAGTTATAACCTGAAAGTTCAATACCCTTAAGTATTTTTTAATTTTTTTAATTTTTTATTAGTTACTTGCTCACCAGTTTGGCCAAAACGTCGTTCTCGTTGGTCAAACACAGTTATTGCTTTAGTGAATTCTATTTCATTAAAATCTGGCCAAAGCACATCGGTAAAATATAATTCTGCGTAGGCTGCTTGCCAAAGCAAAAAGTTACTAATGCGATAGTCGCCACCTGTTCTAATTAATAAATCTAACTCAGGTAATTGCACTAGACAGGTATATTCATTAAGTGAATCTTCCGTTATCTCTTCAGCCGTGATCTCTTGGCGCGCTACTTTTTCAGCTAATTTTTTTGCTGCCTGAGTAATATCCCATCGCCCACCATAATTAGCAGCAATCGATAATACCATACCTGTATTTTCTGCGGTTAATGCTTCTGATTCTTTTATCATTTTCTGTAATTTACTAGAAAATTTATTTAAATCACCTATTACATTAAATTTAATACCGTTTTTATGTAATCGCTTAACTTCTCTCGTTAAGACAAACATAAAGAGGTCCATCAAAACACTAACTTCGCTTTCTGGACGTTGCCAGTTTTCGCTACTAAAAGCGAATAACGTTAACGCCTTTACACCATTTTTTGCTGCTGCAGCGACAGTAGTTCTCACCGTCTCAACGCCAGATTTGTGACCTGCAGCGCGCTTTTTACCTCTTAACTGAGCCCATCGGCCATTGCCATCCATAATAATGGCAACATGTTGAGGTATTTTGGCTTCTGCTGTTAGCAATTGATTAGTTTGATTATCTGTTTTACTCACATACTCTCCATTGTAAGCTTAACGCTGAGTAGTAAAATATAATTTGGGTATATCCGTTGCACATTAACATGCAATTTCATCGCTAAGCGAAGAAATTAAATCATGCTTAAGCATAATAGACATGCCCTTATATGCAAAAACGCCGTAGTCATTATCTACGGCGTCATGGATTAAGCAATGAAAACTTTAAATTTCCATTAATTCCTTTTCTTTATTGCCTAAAATATCATCAACTTGTTTAATAAACATGTCAGTGATTTTTTGTATTTCATCTTCTGCTTGGTGCATTTCATCTTCACTGATTTCTTTTTCTTTATTCAGTGATTTAATATCTGTATTTGCATCGCGACGAATATTACGTATAGCAACTTTACCGCCTTCGGCTTCACCACGAACGACTTTAACTAAGTCCTTACGGCGCTCTTCTGTCAACGCAGGTAAAGGAATACGAATTAGCGTACCTTGTGATGATGGGTTAAGGCCTAAATCAGACTTTAGAATAGCTTTTTCAACAGCACCAATCATGCCTTTGTCAAATACAGTAATCGCTAACGTACGAGCGTCTGGCACAGAAATATTGCCTACTTGACTAAGTGGCGTGTCCATACCGTAATATTCAACAACAATATTATCAAGTAAAGAACGATGTGCTCGCCCTGTACGTACTTTGTTCAAACTAATTTTTAATGAATCGATACTTTTCGCCATTCTGTCTTGAGCGTCTTGTTTTATTTCGTTTATCACTATTTTATTCCTGCACTAATTAATTTAAATTTTTGGCGTGATCGATTGTTGTACCTTCATCACCACCCATAACAACAGACCTTAACGCACCCGGTTTATTCATGTTAAAAACACGTAGCGTCATGCTGTGGTCACGTGCGAGCGTAAAGGCTGCTAAATCCATCACTTGTAATTCTTTTTCTAAAACATCTTGATAAGTTAAATGACTATACAAAGTTGCATCTGGATTGGTCACCGGATCCTCTGAGTAAATGCCATCAACTTTCGTCGCTTTTAACACCACGTCAGCTTCAATTTCAATGCCGCGTAAGCAAGCTGCTGAGTCGGTTGTGAAAAACGGGTTACCTGTGCCTGCGCTAAAAATAACCACACGGCCAGACTTCAATAAACTAATGGCTTCAGCCCAGTTGTAGCGGTCACAAACACCGGCAAGATCTATAGCCGACATTAGGCGCGTATTGACAAAAGCACGATGTAAAGCGTCACGCATAGCTAAGCCATTCATTACGGTTGCTAGCATACCCATTTGGTCGCCTACCACTCGGTTCATACCGGCTTCTGCTAAGCCTTTACCACGAAATAGATTACCACCGCCAATAACTAAGCCGACCTGAATGCCCATTTCGATTAATTCTTTTATTTCTTGCGCCATACGATCCAAGACTTTTGGATCTATGCCAAAACCTTCTTCGCCCATTAGGGCTTCACCACTAAGTTTTAAAAGGATTCGACGATACATTGGTTTGGGATTGATGCTCATGTAATAAACATTCCTTAAGAATTTTAAATTAAAATAGTCTAGGCCTGATCGACCGCAGCTATTTTAATACGTTTAGCCACGGTTCGAAAGTCAAATATGAAAAAAGTCTAAAGTAGAAGCTATTTATCCTTTATTACTGTTGAAATAGTGTAATTATTGAACGCTATTTCATGATAATAAAAAGGCTCAGACAAAAAAAGCCTATCAAGCCACGAATTTTTGCCAAAAAAAAAGCGCCTACTGGCGCTTTTTCAATTGAGCTAATATCAATTCACCGTAGTAAATTAACCTTTAGCTGCAGCGATTTGTGCTTCTACTTCAGCAGCAAAATCTTCTGATTTTTTCTCAATACCTTCACCAACTTCTAAACGAACAAATGAAGAAACAGTTAAGCCTTTCTCTTTTAAGATAGCACCAACAGTTTTCTTAGGTTCCATAATAAAAGCTTGGCCTGTTAAAGAAATCTCACCAGTAAATTTCTTCATACGGCCGATGATGATTTTTTCAAGTAAATCAACTGGCTTTTTCTTACTTTCTTCAAGCGCATCGTTTTCAGTTTTTAAAATATCTAATTGAATACGTTGTTCATTTTCAATTACGCTTGCAGGAACATCTGCAGGGTTGATGTATTCTGGCTTGCTTGCAGCAACGTGCATAGCAATATGCTTAAGAGATTCAGCATCACCTTCACCAGCAACAACAACGCCAATATTAGCGCCGTGACTATAAGTAGCTAATGAAGCGCCTTCAATGTACTCTACGCGACGAACATTGATGTTTTCACCAATTTTTGTCACTAGTGTAATACGCTTTTCTTCGAATTGAGCTTGTAGCTCTTCGATAGTTACTTTAGAAGCAACAGCCGCATCAGCAACTTCATTAGCAAACGCTAGGAAGTTGTTATCTTTTGCTACGAAATCAGTTTGACAGTTAATTTCTACTAAAGCAGCAACGCCAGCTTCAGTTTTAATTAAAATAGTACCTTCAGCAGCAATGTTACCTGCTTTTTTAGCCGCTTTCGCTTGGCCAGACTTACGCATATTTTCAATCGCAAGTTCCATATCGCCATCAGCTTCTTGTAAAGCTTTCTTACAATCCATCATGCCCGCAGCTGTGCGTTGACGTAATTCTTTAACTTGTGCAGCAGTAATTGCCATGAAATTTTCCTCAATATAAAAAGTGTTCAGTAATTACCACAACAACCTTGGCTGTTGTGGTAATAACAGCATAAAACGTTACTTAAAACTGAATTTATTCAGTTTCAACAAAACCGTCTTTTTCAGCTTGTACTGCGATGTTTTGCTCGCGACCAGAAAGAACAGCATTAGCAGCTGAATCTAAGTATAAGGTCACAGCGCGAATCGCATCATCGTTACCTGGAACGATGTAGTCAACGCCATCTGGATTTGAGTTTGTATCAACAACAGAAATTACTGGAATGCCTAAGTTGTTAGCTTCTTTAATAGAAATGTGCTCGTGATCTGCATCGATGATGAATAAAACATCAGGTAAACCACCCATGTTTTTGATACCACCAAGGCTTTTCTCAAGTTTTTCCATTTCACGAGTACGCATTAAAGCTTCTTTTTTAGTAAGTGCTTCAAAAGTACCGTCAGAGCTTTGAGCTTCAAGATCTTTTAAACGTTTGATTGATTGACGAACTGTTTTCCAGTTAGTCAACATACCACCTAACCAACGGTGATTTACGTAGAATTGATCACATTTTATTGCTGCTTCTTTTATAGCATCGCTTGCTGCGCGTTTAGTACCAACAAATAAAACTTTACCTTTCTTCGAAGAAACATTGCTTAATACAGCAAGAGCTTCGTTGAACATTGGAACAGTTTGTTCAAGGTTGATGATATGAACTTTATCACGTGCACCAAAAATGTATGATTTCATTTTTGGGTTCCAGTAACGGGTTTTGTGACCGAAATGAACACCTGCTTTAAGCATATCGCGCATAGAAACGTTTGGCATGTTTTTTCCTTTGTGGGGTTAAGCGTTCATACATCCAATATACACGACCCTTATTGCGCTTTACTTATCGTAAATTCGCTGAGCACCCCGGTATATCTTTGCTAGATGTATGTGAGTTTAGTTTTAATGTATTGAATTTTTTCAATACCCTTTTAATGCTAAAAATATTTGAAAAAACCATTAGAGATTCAGACAAACAATTTAACGGCGCACTTTATACCATAAACACAAGCAATTGACTAGCTTTTAGCCTGAATTTTACCTGAATAATATTTTATTTTGCTAATGACTAGGATCTTTAATACCAGCGAGTTAAAATTACCTTACTTTTTTCATCAAGCTAATTAAATCATGTCATTGAATACACCAAACGCAGAACTTTTTTATATTTACGATAGTCATTGTCCTTGGAGCTATGCCTCTACAGTATTAGTTGAAAAAGTCTTAAGTGCTTTTCCATCTATTACACTTAGAGCTATGCACGTAGGTTATTACGATGGTGACAATAAAGTATCACCCACTACTATTACTGCCGTTCGAGAATTAAGTCAGGTAACTTTTGGTGCCAATTACATTGATACCCTCAATTATGCTAAAGATTCTACATTAGCGGCTAACTTAATGGCTTGGGTGCAAAACAAATCGGCAAAATCGGCCTTTGAGTTATTGACTAAGTTGCAATACGCACACTTTGTATTAGGTAATGAATTAACTGATCAAGAAAGCGTGAATGATATTATTGACGAACTGAAATTGTCACCACCAGCAAAATGTCTTCAATCTAACAAACTGACTAAAGATGCTGAGTTTGCTATTCATGATATTTTTGAAATTCAGGAAATAATTGGTACGCAAGCTATTCCAGCAATGCTTTTAGCTTGTAATGAAAATTTAGTGTTGTTAAATCACAACCTTTATCTAGAAAGCCCTGAATCTATCATTGATGCGGTTAAGCTTGAGCTAGAAAACTTAGCATAATAAATATGATGGCAATCAACCATTGCCATCAATCATTATTTAACGCCAAAGATTTACAGCAATTAATCAAAGCGCTTAGCGGAATAGTTAACTAATAGCACTGAAATGGTTTTTATTTTTTCTCTGCCGCCCCATCTACTTTACCTAACGACATTATGCGAGCGCTTTGCTTGTTATACTTATTTGATTAATTTAAGTGATCTAATTAATCAAATAAGTATTAAATACTCTCTATATACCATCTAATTATTAACGCTAACGTTTTACGATTGGGCAAAGGTATAAAAAACAGGTAAAATCAGCGATAATTAATTTTTAACTACATAATCATATTTTTTCATGATATTGAGAATATTGATTAAGTCGTTATTTAATTTACCCTTATTACATTATTTACAGCGTCACATTTGAGGTTTTATGACAATTACGATTAAAGATCAGCAAGAAATAGAGAAAATGAGAATTGCGGGGAAGCTTGCTGCAGATGTATTGGAAATGATCGAACCTCATGTTCAAGCAGGCATTACCACTGATCAGCTTAATACCCTATGTGCGGAATATACGGATAAGGTGCAAAATGCAATTTCTGCACCTTTAAATTACCACAATTTTCCAAAGTCCATTTGTACCTCTGTTAACCACGTGGTTTGTCATGGTATTCCAAATGATACGCCTTTAGTAGACGGTGACATTATCAATATCGACATTACGGTTATTAAAGATGGTTACCATGGCGATACCAGTAAAATGTTTCTAATAGGCGAAACGTCTGCTGAAGATAATCGTCTTTGTCGAATCACCCAAGAATCACTCTATGTTGGCCTTAAAAAAGTTAAGCCAGGCAATACTTTTGGCGAAATCGGCACGGCAATTCAAAAATTCATTAAAAAATCGGGTCGTTATTCAATAGTAAAAGAATATTGTGGTCACGGTATCGGCAAAGAATTTCATGAAGAGCCACAAATTGTTCATTATAAAAATAATGACAGTGAAAAAATGCAAGAAGGCATGTGCTTTACCGTTGAACCTATGATTAATTTAGGTCGTGCCAATACTTTGCTTGATAAAGAAGACAATTGGACGGTATATACTTTAGATGGTAAAAAATCAGCGCAATGGGAACATACCGTTGTAGTAACCAAAACGGGCTGTGAAATATTAACCTTACGTAAAGATGATACCATAGCGCGTATACTGCACAATTAAAGTACTTATCAGACAGTAAGTTAATAGCCTTAATGCAATACCAGTGTCATTAATTAGGTGTTCTACTTTCTACACTGGGAATAACTAAAAATTAGGGACTAATTTTATCACTATTGTGCAGGACAATATGTGCCTGCACTACTTACATAACCTGTATTTATGCTGAAATAGTTATAAAGTTAATAACGATATAGTTAGCCCTTAAAATTTGTAGAAATGATCACAAAGTGCGTGAAGCCAGTTTACATTAGCGGCTAATGGCAATCTTAATTAAAAATATGAGAGTTTATTGTTGAATACTACATCTTTAATTCCAGAAAAATACAGTGACGCTCTTGCCATTAGTGCCCCTTCGTTAAGTAGTTCGCAAATTTGTTCATTAGGTAATGAATTTCATCAATGGCAAAAAGAGCAATTCCCCGTTAGTGAGGTTACCTCACTCGTAGCAGCAAGAGCTTTTTATGTCGACCTCATTTTAACCAAACTTTGGTGTCAGCACCATTTAGATGAATTTCAAATCAGTTTAGTTGCTGTTGGTGGTTATGGCCGAAAAGAACTTCATCCTTACTCTGATGTTGATATCTTATTAATTACCCAAGATGTCATCGCTGATGACTTAGCCGATAAAATATCGGCCTTTATTACTCAGCTATGGGATGTAAAACTTGATATTGGCCATAGCGTTCGCAGTATTAAAGAATGTTTAAATCAAGCTATAGATGACGTAACCATCGCCACAAACTTGCTTGAAATGCGACAAATCTGTGGTAATCATGCCTTAGTAACTCAATTACAACCCTTGTTAATTGAAGACATATTTTGGACGTCTGAAAAATTCTTTATTGCCAAACGTAATGAACAATACCAACGCCATCAGCAATACCATGGTGCATCGTACACGCTTGAACCTAACCTTAAATCTAATCCTGGTGGTTTGCGTGATATTCAAACTATTGGTTGGGTTGCCAAACGCCACTTTATGGCTGATACCCTAGAGCAGCTTATTGACCATCATTACTTAACCAGTAATGAATTTTTCGAACTACTCGAATGTCAAGATTACCTGTGGCGTATGCGTTGTGCTTTGCACTTTATCGCTGGGCGTAATGAAAACCGCTTACTTTTTGATTATCAGGCCGATGTTGCTGAGCTAATGGGCTTTGGTGACGGTGGCAAGCTCGCTATTGAGCGTATGATGAAACGCTTTTTCCGCATAATATCAAGAGTTTCAGAGCTTAATAGAATGCTATTACAGCATTTCGAATACGCCATTTTAAACGAAAAGAAACACAGTAAAGAAATTGTACTCAATGATGACTTTGTCATAATCGATGGCCAAATCAAGGTTTGTGATAAGCGGGTTTTCACCCGTTCTACCATGATCATGGAAATGTTTTTACTGATTGCTCAACATAAAGAAATTACCGATTTACACCCTGAGACTTTGCGTTTAATGCGTAATGCCCGACGCCGTCTGGTGTCAGGCATGATCGACTATGAACGCTGCCGCGAAATATTTATCGCCCTGATCAAGCACCCTCGCGGCTTAGGATTAGCATTTACCCTAATGCACCGACATTCTATTATTGGTGCCTATTTACCACTTTGGCGCAACATTGTAGGCCAAATGCAGTTCGATTTATTTCATGCCTACTCTGTCGACGAGCATAGCTTTCGTCTATTGAAAAACTTGTATCGTTTTAGCCAAGTTGAACACAATAAAGAATACCCATTGTGTAGCAAAATTGTCCAACGTGTACGAAAACCAGAATTGTTATATTTTGCGGGAATCTTTCACGACATTGCCAAAGGGAGAGGCGGCGACCATGCAAAACTTGGCGCAATTGACGCATTAGATTTTGCTAAAATCCATAAACTGGGTGATCACGATGGACGCTTAATAGCGTGGTTAGTAGAAAAACATTTATTAATGTCAGTTACCGCTCAGCGAAGAGATATATCTGATCCGGAAGTGATTAAAACTTTCGCCGAAATTGTGCGTGATGAAGCTCATCTTGACTATTTGTATTGTTTAACGGTTGCCGACATGAGAGCTACCAACGAAAGTTTGTGGAATAGTTGGAAAGCTAACTTACTAGAAGATTTATATTACAGTACGAAGCGCGCCTTTAGACGTGGCCTTGAAAAACCGGTGGATTTAAGAGCAAAAATTAGAGAAAACCAACAACAAGCCATTGCTATTTTAAAAGCGGAAACTATAGATCAAGAACGATTAAAGCAATTGTGGAAAGAGTTTAAAGCGGATTATTTTTTACGCTATTCACCTGAACAGATTGCTTGGCACTTTAAACATATATTGTCACACAACAAAGATAAGCCTTTGGTCATTATTAGCCCGAAACCTTATCGTGGTGGTACAGAAGTATTCGTTTATACAAAAGATAAACCCAATATATTTTACAATATTGTCTCATTGCTGGGTGCGAAAAAACTCTCAATTCATGATGCAAAAATCACGACCAATAAATCGGGCTACACAGCCAACACTTTTGTTGTGTTAGACAATCGTAACAAGGCCATTAATGATAGCGCGAGAGCCTTGAGTATAGCGCGTTCTTTAAGTGTTAAATTAGCCTCAAAGCAAATCAGAATAAAGCCAAAACCACTGGCAAAAAGATTTCGACAATTTAAAGTGCCAACACATGTCAGCTATATTAAAGGGGCGGGGAAAAACCGCACTATGCTAGAAATTGTAGCCTTAGACCATCCTGGTTTGTTAGCAAATATTGCGGCTATTTTTCAAAAATGTAATATACAAATACATTCAGCTAAAATCACCACATTTGGTGAAAAAGCTGAAGATGTATTTACGATTTCAAACAATGACAATCAATCATTAACTGATGCGCAAAAAGCCTCATTAGAGGCTATGCTTTGCAATGATAGCCAGCGACAAATTTTACCAAATTAATATTAGGAATTATAATGTTAGAGTTACAAACAATTATTGAGCAAGCGTTCGAAGATCGCATGAACATTAGCCCAGCCAGTGTTTCCGTTGAAGTAAAACAAGCAGTATTAGATGCATTAGCCGCATTAAATAATGGCTCAGCTCGCGTAGCAGAAAAAATCGCCGGTGAATGGGTTGTTCACCAATGGCTTAAAAAGGCGGTATTACTGTCATTTAGAATTTGGGACAATGAAGTAATCGACGGAGCAGAAAGTAAATTTTTCGATAAAGTTCCGATGAAATACACTGATTATAGCCACGCTGACTTTGTTGCTGACGGTGTTAGAGTTGTACCGGGTGCTTCTGTGCGTACTGGTAGCTATATTGGTAAGAATGTTGTGATAATGCCAAGCTTTGTTAACATCGGCGCTTACGTAGATGAAGGCTGTATGGTTGACGGATGGGCTACTGTCGGTTCTTGTGCTCAAATTGGTAAAAACGTACATTTATCAGGTGGCGTTGGTATTGGTGGCGTACTTGAACCCTTGCAAGCGGGACCAACCATTATTGAAGACAACTGTTTTATTGGTGCCCGCTCTGAAATTGTAGAAGGCGTAGTAGTGGAAGAAGGCGCAGTAATTTCTATGGGTGTTTACATAGGTCAAAGTACCCGTATTTATGATAGAGAAACGGGCGAAGTTCATTATGGTCGAGTACCTGCAGGCTCAGTAGTCGTTCCAGGTAACTTACCATCTAAATGTGGCACCTATAGTTTATATGCTGCAATTATAGTTAAAAAAGTTGACGCTAAAACCCGTGCAAAAGTAGGTATTAATGCTTTGCTACGCTCTGTTTCTGAAGAGTAACTAGCCACTTTTATAACAAAGCCACACAGTTTTATTTTCTATATTATTGTGTGGTTTTGCCAAGTGCTGTTTTTTTGACACATCACTTATCACTTCTATTAACCAAACAAAACTTGCTCGTTATCTCACCAAAAATAATAGTCTTTAAATTTTACACTCAACTTTAAAACAATAAAATAAAACATAAAATCATTAAGTTAACAAAAACCCTCCCTTATAAAAAACAATCTATACTGAGTCAAAATCACAATTGGCATAACCTTTGCGATAGTGATTATTAGTATTCTTAATCCAAACAAACTTTATGAAAAAATTACCCATACTGATCGCTATTTTAATTATTACGTTACTATCGGCATGTAATTCAACACCGAAAGTAGTCATTGTGAAAAAACCTCTTATATCAGACCATTATTTAATGCTGAGTTTGTTAAACCGTGAAATAACGCAAGACCAACAAATGATGTTAGCTTTTGCAGCACATCGAGCAAGTTATCAAAGCCCATATTTTGTCAACGCAGTCGACATTAGAGGGCCAAAAAATAATGAGTTCAATAACGGCTTCAATGGGGAATACAAAACAAGACCCACACACAGTTATAGTAAATTAATTGCCCAAGATTTTAACTCTGTGCAAATTAGTGGCCCGAATTAATTCGGCGGGTATAACTTTAAAGGGTATAACTTCAAAGGGTTCAACTTCAAAGGTATGATTACTGAATGCGATTTATGAGGTATTAAACGTGTTTAGTATGACCAATCAAATTCACTAAATACTTGCTGCCATTGGGTATCGAATTCAGCTTCAATCGTCAACGTTTGCGCTGTAACTGGATGCAGAAAACTGACTTGTTTAGCTATCAGCATTAAACGCTTAAAACCGAAGTGTTCACCAAAAAATGGATTTTGCTTATTATCACCATAATTTATATCACCGATTATGGGATGACGTAAATGCGCGAGATGACGCCTAATTTGATGACGACGCCCAGTTTGTGGCTGACATTTAATTAACGAATACCGGACGCTTGAATACTTACCTAATGGCAACGGTAATGACGCTGTGGCAACCGACTGGTAATTAGTGGTTGCACTTTGCGCTTCTTTGTCACGACTAACATTTTTATCCCCTAAATCATCAAGCTTTTCTTTTAGCGGATAGTCAATTATACCATCACCTAGTAAATGGCCTCGTGTTAACGCATAGTAGGTTTTTTGTATTTCTCTCTCGCTAAAAGCCTGGCCCATCAAGCGCGCAACGTCTTGCGTTAAAGCAAAGAGCAAAACACCTGATGTGGGTCTATCAAGTCTATGTAAAGGATAAACATATTGGCCAATTTGATCGCGTAAAAGCTGCAAGGCAAAGTAAATTTCATCCTTGTCCATAAAGCTACGATGGACGAAAAGTCCCGCGGGTTTATCAACCGCGACTAGGTACTCATCTTGATATAAAATTTTTAATACAGGTTTTTCAACAATTACCGTACCGGCATTTTTAATTGTCATGCGAGTGCATTCTTCTCATATTAGTGATTGTCATTAGCGACCCTTTCAGTGACAGCTATTATTATTCATTGATGTAAATGTTATAACGAATACCTTGATACGAGTACTGTTATGCCAATTCAGTATCTCTCTATAAATGTATTATACCCATTTGATTAATTGCGTGTTCTACTTTTTCATGAGGAAAAATGGATCATGACAAGGCATAAAATGTGGTCAGTAGATATGCTACTTATAAATTTTATAACGCCGTCGTTATTAATTTGAGCCATTAAAAATGAGCTGCTAATTAATCAATTTGGTATTATATAAGTGGTTGTACAAAACCTGTAAATATACAGCACTTGCTCGATGCGATTAAACATCAACGGTTCATTGCAAACAAATACTAGAAAAGCGACCGCTGTTAATGGGTATAAATGATTAACGGTGGAGTTAAAGCGCTATTATCTCTATAATAATGCGCCTTAACAATGGGTACTTAATTCTATCAACTTTTAATGGCGACAGTATTATTCTATGAGTAAATCTTCGGAAACTATTTCTTCAATATCAGCATTACTGAGCTTATCTGACTCTCAATATCGTATTTTCGATATTGGTCGTCGTATAGATAAAATATCAAAAGAACAATTTGAAAAAATTGAAGCGGCCGAACTCCCCTACCCATTTCCGACCCAAGGTCATGCACTGCTTGCTATTGCGTTTTGGCAAAAGCAATCCTCTAGCCCTTACTTATGGTTTATCAAACTGCCATTAGACGAGCGTGGCTTATTAAACCAAGGTGCCAGAAATCATTTTATTGCCATTATTATTGAAGCACTAGGTGAAAACCTCACGGTAAGTCCAACCGAACAACAAGAGGCTTTACTTAAGAAAAATCCTTATCATTTTACACCCGCGCAGTACAAGTTAGCGGCAGTAAACAGTGTTGTATCAACATCGCTTAAACAAGCTGCCAGCAAGTTTTATGCACCTGCACAAAGTTACTTGTCGGGTGAAAACGGATGGGATGCTTGGCAAGAGATTGGCGTGCAAGGGTTATCCGACTTTTCTTTTCGATTAAATGAAACAAACAATAGCGAAATTTTAGTCAAGGCTATTAATTTTGTGCCTGAACAAGTACTAGTACCATTATGTTCAGCGCTTGAAAACATGACTTTACCAGCAGAAGTTATTACACAAATAATAACACGTTATCAACAAGATAAAGCTAATAAAAACAACACCGCTGCTGTTGCATTGCTACGTGCACTTGCATCAAGTACACAACATCCTATTAGTCAAAAATTTCTCATTACATTAATCAAAGATAATGCCCTAGAAGATGAAGTACTCATTATTATCGCGGGTCGTTTATGGCCGATATTGAATGATGAAGATATTCTTTTTGTCTATTTAGAACAATTGATAAAAGATAATGATTACGAGTTATTTACGGCAATATTTAAAGATTTAGTTGCAATACCAATGATACGCCCCGTAATATTGCAAGCTATTCGCTCACCAAAACGCAGCCCTAATTTGGCAAAAGCCATAGGCATACTTTTTAAACAATAGGCATTCTCATGGAAAATATTTACTATTTACTTTTTATCGGGCTACTCTTCTGGTATTTCGTATATTTGCGAAAAGTTGCTGAGTATGCGCGCTCCCATGCTGATAGTTATTGTAAACAAGAAAATTTACAATTCTTAGCGATAGGACGTCTATCAAGTCGCTTTAGATTTTCTAAACGCTTTGGACCCCATTGGATCAGCAACTTCGATTTTGAATTCAGTGGTGATGGCGAATCAACATACCATGGCACCATGACATTACGTGGTTACAAACTTGATAATATCGACACGCCGCCCTATCGAGTGTAAAAATAAACCAGCAGACACAGAAAAAGCGACGTAATGTCGCTTTTTCATTTTAAATACTTTTGATTTGTGAAATATAATTATACCAAGTTGATTAATCAAAGGGGCTTTACTAGAACAAATCCCATAAAATCAATCATTTACGTTAAGTCCTAAAAATAACAGAACGATAATGTTGTAGTTCACGGGGTTATTCAGTAAAAATGAGCAGATCATGAGTAATATTGCTATTTAACTCTATAGTTTTACGATGACTATAAAAATCCAGTTTATTAACCGAACAATTGCTATCAATGGCGATCGATACCTTTCAAAGAATAAACAAATCTCTTAGATAGACTGACTTTACAGATAAAATTGGTTACCCTTGCCCATTCTCATTGACGTTTTATTTTAATATTTTTAAAACGAGTATCTACATTGATACAAATTACTTATTTCCGGGGGTTTTGTGCAACTTATCAAGTCACTATTTTGCTGGCAGGGTTTTGATAACCGACTACGTTTTATGGTCATTAATCTTTCAAGTGTTCTTGTTTTCATTATGCTTAACGAGAGCTTTACTGATTTTAAAGTAGCTGCTATTGCCATACTACTGTTTTGCTCATCCATATCTTTAGTAACGGCTAGACGCCGACTTAATGATGCAAAATTTCATAACAATTTACTCCTAGCCCCTGCAGGGAGCTTTTTAGTCACAGGTTTAATTATTATTTTTACCGGGCTTACCAGTGCCTATTGGTTATTATTAATTCCTTTTTTCTTCGCTTTATTGTTATTAACTTACCCAAGTAAAAACCAAAGCCGCTATATACTTGGCTATAACGGTCCAGTTAATTTATCAGATTTTCAAAAAGTAGAAAAAACCAGTGCTCAGAATAACAAACGTGTTGAACCGACAATGAATGGTATACATGTTAATCAACCATCGGCAATTACAAGTCAGCCTACAACTTTTACCGATAACGTTGAACATGCAACTTCAGCTAATGCAGCAAACCACGCTAGCGCGAATGCACAACACAAGTTAGAGCTTGGTGAATCAATTCGATTAGCACTGTTTAATACAAAATATGCTCGAATCACTATCTCATTTTTTAGTTTATTATTGGTATTAGCATTGGCACTACCTTTTATGTTTTCAGGTCCAACGCCAATAACGCCTCAAATTGAGCAAATAAGCGAAGCAACAGAAGCAAAAGCTAGTTTTCAACATAAACTAACGCTACAAGACAACTTTTCCATTATGATCGCCGCCGAAAACGCGATTGTTATCCACTGGCCAGCCAATGTAGAAGATAACCAAGACAGATGGACCTTAGGCTCTGCTCAGGGCGATAAAAGCTGTCAAGAGATTGCATTTAATAAAGAAGCAGCTATTAGAACTTATCGTGTTAGCGCAATTGATAATGGTTTTTATGCCTACTTTTCGCCATTAGACACTAAAGCATTAATTAAAAATATCGCTTTTAAAAACAACTTCACTCTCTGCGGCTATAATTTCTCGCTAAAAGGTAGTCAAGCAACCTTAGGAAAATCGGAATTTTATGCTCACTTAATTGAATATTAATCAAATACAATTAATGGTTATAAATTAACTGACATGCCCAACGTTATGCGCTGGAAGAGCAATCCGTATAAATGTTCAAGCACTAATGAGGTTGGTATAATCATATCGGCATTTTTAGGGAGGGTAGTTTAGTAAATTTTAGGCAAAAAAAAGCGGTTCAATGAACCGCATTTCTATAACTAGCTTATATGCATCCTGCATAAATATATAATGTTCCCGCTTCATCCATAAAGAGCCATCCCTAGCCTTTCCTAGCAAACCTTTTGCTGTCCTCATTATCCATAAAAGTAACTATCCTAGTTACATCAATTGTCTATATTCATCATCCTGACGATCATTCCGTGACAATTTTTTCCTTCTATCCTTGCGAGACATCCTATCTCTTTGCTAATCTAAGCATCCTGTTGGTATATCCATACCGTTATTCGTAATCCCTTTGTCTTCCTGACAGGTATAATAGTAGACTAAATGCAAACTTTTCAAAGCAGGTAATTTTCAATAATTTAACTACAAACAAACGCCACTCACAGAAAATAAAAACAAAAGCATTTAAAACAATAACTTACAATAAAGTTATTAGTATATCCCCCCATCAAAAACATTATCTCGCACAACAATGTGAGACATGTCTTACATTGTTTAAGTACATTTAGGCAATTATAAAATAAGGAAAAAAATGTTATTTGAAGTAGTGTTTAGCTGGTATTTTCCATCAACACTAAATTTGACGAATTAGCATCATATTATTTATAGATTAATGGCTAACAGTTTTTGAAAAGACATTAATAATTATTACACCTAAAATAATTAAAAACATACCGATTAACGCGGGTAAGTCTGGAATTTCTTCATACAAAATAGCACTGATAGTGGCAATTAAGGCAATTCCCATACCCGCCCATATGGCGTAAGCAACGCCTATTGGCACAGTTTTGAGGACTAATGATAAAAAATAGAATGCGGCTGCATAACCAATAACACAAACGGTGCTAGAAGTAGCATGAGAAAAGCCTTCTGACTCTTTTAGTGCCATTGTAGCTATAACTTCAGAACCAATTGCTAACGCTAAATACCAATAGCCCATAATCACTCCTTTGAAATAATAAATATTAATAAAGGATAATTATATACTAGTGTAGCGTTACTTTACTGCAGAAAATTGGGCTTAAACTGCTAATGATTAACTTTCGGCTGTTTCTCGATAATAAACCATCAAAGAACCCGATACATTACCCACAGCAACCTCTTTAATGAACTGATAGTTCACATCTTTAAAGAAGGCTTTATATTTTTTACTCGTAGCATAAACAGCAACACCTTCACTATCTTTATGTTCTGCCAAAATAGTATTTACGGCCGCCATTAAATAATGACCAAAACCATGATGTTGATGTAAAGGATGTATGGCAATAAAAGATAACATGTGAAATTTCTTCAATGGCACCGAAGATAAAACAACCTTTTCTTTTTCAATCATTTGTTTGGTACTAAAGTACCCTGCACCCAGCATCATTTTCAGACGCCAATGCCAAAATCGCTCAGATGATACACCTTCTTCAGGGTCATTCAAACAGGCAACGCCCACTATTGTTTCACCTAAATACAAGCCTATCATTGGCTGCTTTGCTTGCCAAAAAGCATTTAGCTCTTCACGAATAGCAGCACGAAGGCGCTGTTCGTAATCACTTTTATCAGATGCAAATATTTCCAGAAATACCGGATCGTCATGATAGGCTTGGTATAACAACGATGCGGCTAATTTTAAGTCTTGAGCTGATAGATAAGCTGCTTTTATATCGACATTACTTTTGTCAATGGCTTCTGATGACATCTAGAGTCCCTCATAAATGGTGCGATTTTTTGTTATTTTTATCGGTTCACCATATCAGGATAGTTGAAATCAGGTCAAATTATATTACTAGGCGAAATATATAGGCGTAAATATAGCCATTGACGGGAATCATCATGATATGACCGCAAATATCTTAACTTATTGTTATTACTTCAATTTAATCAGGCGTACTCCTAATACTAATAGCGCGCCAAACAATAACCAAATACCGCCTCCTGAGTGTTTTTCGTAGTATTCAACCTCAACATATTCGACTTCAATGTATTCAGGATCATAGTCACTACTTTCTAATGGCAGTGCATAAAGTTCGTTACTGTCATTTGAACTGTAAGTAGCCACCACATCACTATAACCTACTTCATACAAGTCAATTAACACGTCGTAATAGTCGGGTACATAGCCAGAATCTAATTCCGTAACCACCTCAAACTCATCGTCTGTATTTTCCCCCGTTATAACAAAATCGTCAGTAGAGAAATACAATACCCAAGGACCACCATTTTGACTTAGGTATAAGTCGGCATAAACAACCGCTTGTTCATTAGCCATTGGTGATAATAAATCTGCATCGAAAACAACGCTAAATGTCTGATAATAGCCATCTTCGTCTATATCCGTAATAAGTTGACTATAGCCAGTGTAAATTGAAAAACTGTGATAAAAACTAGAACTATAAACAACACTTTGGCTTGAAGATGATGTTGAAGATGTTGACGCAAGGTTTTTTTCTTTTTGTTGGCGAGCAAGTGTTACCTCCGTTCTATTCATGCCTTTAAATGCTAAGGTCCTCTGGGATTTACCGTCTGATTTTATAGAGTCAATATTACTTTTTGTCCCGCCAACAGAGTTACTTACCTGTTCAATTGTTGTCGATGTTTGTGCAAGAGATATTTGGCTTACTAAAAGTAATGTTGCTGTTAAATTGATGGTTAACTTTTTATTAAAAGTTTTCTTAAATAGTATATTAAACATAATGACAGCCTTTAAATTGGGTATGACTGTCATTTAACCAGAGTTATTCTGAACCGAAGCTGAACAATGTTCACTTAATTTGTAGATAATTACCTTAGCTTTGTCACTTAATCACAATAAATTTGCTGATTCTTAATAGGCATTATTACCATTAAATAACATCTACGTTTACCACCAAACACCCTTTATATTCACCATCAGTTTTTTTCAATGAATGCTCGTCTTAATACGTAAACAGGCCTTAAGACTTATATTTACATTTATAATGGCAA
Organism: Colwellia sp. PAMC 21821; assembly: GCF_002077175.1. Classification (NCBI taxonomy): domain Bacteria; kingdom Pseudomonadati; phylum Pseudomonadota; class Gammaproteobacteria; order Alteromonadales; family Colwelliaceae; genus Colwellia; species Colwellia sp. PAMC 21821. The sequence continues at coordinate 3,786,553 of NZ_CP014943.1, read as the reverse complement.
GTATTCAGATATTGCAGACATTAGAAAAGAGATTGATGTTTAATTTAAAGTTTAAGATCCAATACTGACATATTTACGTATGTACTTTGGATAATATATATAGGTCGTTAGTCATTAATTTACGGTATTTATTTTTACTATCGCTAACGTTAGCGTTTAAGTGAAAAGCACTTTTTATATGTCAGTATAAGTGTCAAAATGCCGGCTGTTGTTCAATGCACTAAACATGGCTTTTGACGTTTAGACTTACGAAACCAATTGTAATTAGTACGCCATATCAAAAACTTGAGGATATTTATGTTAATTAACACCATCACCAAAGCCTGTAAGGCCGTTGTTATTCCTTTGCTGTTAGGGTTTCCTATCGCTGTGATCGCTTATCGAATGGAATTATGGCCGATGGGAGTGTCTTTTCAAATTATTAAATATACGGGTTATGCCAGTATTGCTGTATTAGCAGTGTCGATATTGATTGGGTTTTTTACTCTCTTTAAGAAACAATATCCATTGGCAAAACGTTGTGCTTTTATTGCGATATTATCTGCAATACCTGTTATAGGTTTGTCGATGCAAGCTTCTAAAGCGAAATCACTACCTTTTCTACATCAAGTGACTACTGATACGGTTAATTTACCTAAATTTAACGCCATTATAGCCTTGCGTGGCGAAAACAGTAATCCGCTAGCTTATGACCAAGAAAAGCTTGCGCCACTACAATTAGCTGCATACCCAGAATTAAAGCCAATACTTAGTCAATTAAATAAAGAGCAAGCGTTTGCTAAAGCCCTTGAAGTTGCCTTAAATTTAGGCTGGGAAGTTATCGCTAAAAATGAGCAACAAGGCCTTATTGAAGCGGTTGAAACTACGGCACTATGGGCATTTAAAGATGATATTGCTATTCGTGTTCAAGCATTAGGGACAGGTAGTAAAGTAGATTTGCGTTCAATTTCACGTATTGGCGGTACAGATCTGGGTGCTAATGCTGCTCGTATTGAAAAATTTATCGCGGTTTTCTCTGATAAATAAATAAAAATACAATCACTGATTATCACAACCAGTATTAAAATAAGGGCATCATTTGATGCCCTTTTTACCAACGGGGTCATACCCGCGATGTCAACTTCGTTGGAATCTCTGCGATGTTAACATTTTAGCTATCAGCTAGAGCACAAGCCTATCAAAAGTTCATCAACTGACGGCTGATATCTTAAAGGCCTACGATATGGAAATTAAACAATGAATATAATATGTTCATAAAGCATTCAGCTTGGCTATTTTAAAATAACGGTTACTTGGATTACAGCAATCATTATTTTACACTGTCTAATAAGGTAATTTTAAGAAGGTACTTAAATGAAAAAACAATTATTTATTCTAAGCGTAATAGCTTTATTAATAGCAGCCCCAGTGTTTGCTAAAATTGAAGCTGCACCCAATAGTATGATGATTGTAAAGGCTAAATATGGTCAAGCGAGTGACAATAAATCAATCACTGCTCAACAAGCTGCCCGAATAGTTAAAAACAAATTTGGCGGTAAGGTATTAAAGGTTAACAATAGTGGTTCTAAAAAAAATCCAAGCTACCGAGTGAAACTACTTAAAGACAATGGCCATGTAATTTCAGTCAGTGTTGACGCCCAATCGGGCCGTATATCAGGATAATAATCAATGAGAATATTACTTGTCGAAGACGATAAAAATCTGCAAGCACACGTTAAAGAACATTTAATGGCCGCTAAATATAGTGTTGATGTTGCAGGTGATGGTGAGTCTGGGTTATTTCAAGGTCAAGAGTTTCCTTACGATGCCGCAATTATTGACTTAGGTCTACCAAAGCTTGACGGCGTAAGCGTTATTAAATCGTTACGTGAACAAGGTTTTACATTCCCCATATTAATATTAACGGCCCGAGGTAGTTGGCAAGATAAAGTTTCAGGATTAGATGCTGGTGCTGATGACTATTTAACGAAACCTTTTCATATTGAAGAGCTACTCGCAAGATTAAATGCATTAATTCGACGCAGTGCTGGACAAGCAAGCCCGTTGATCGAAAATGGTCCGTTTACGATTAACACCTCAAGTATGCAAGTTAGCGTTGATGAAAAAACCATTTCTTTGAGTAGTTATGAATACAAACTATTTGAATACTTGATGCACCACTTAGGTGAAGTAAAGTCTAAAGCTCAGCTTACTGAACATATTTATGATCAAGACTTCGACTTGGACTCAAACGTTATTGAAGTTTTTATTCGACGATTAAGAAAGAAACTTGATCCCGAAAATAAATATCAGTTTATTGAGACTTTACGAGGTCAAGGCTACTTATTAAAAGACTTATCTAGCTTTAATTTAGGCTGATTTAACTAAAGAAGTAAGTCATTAATTTAAAGCTTATAAAATATATAAAACTTATAAAAGGCAATCTTAGTTGTTTAATTCGCTGAAAAAATCCTTGAACTCATTAAAAACAAGAGTGCTATTTAGTGCTTTACTGATGATTTTTATCTTATTACCTATCGTCGGGTTAATCATCAGTAATGCCTATGAAAAACATATGGTGGCGAGTTTAAAAAATGAACTTTCAGCTTATTCCTACTCTATTTTAGCTATTATTGAAGTTGAAAATAACACGCTTGTTATGCCTGAACAGCTATTGGAGACTCAATTTAATGTCAGTCAATCTGGCTTATATGCAGTTCTAACAACTAGCTCAACCACAATACAAAACTACTCAGCGCCAAACCCCGCGACTGAATCAATCAAGCTTTGGAGCTCTCAATCATTACTAGCACCATGGCAAACAACAACTTTTCGACAACCTAGCTTAGGAGAAAGTGCTTTTTATCAAGCTGAGATTGATGCCCAGGCACATTATATCTACAGCTTAAGTGTCAGTTATGGCAGTGAAGAACAACCTTTTCCCATGACATTGCATATTATAAAACAGCAAAACGACTTAACTCACATGATGGCAGAGTTTCACCGCCAACTTATGCTAGGGTTAGCGGGTTTAATGCTGGTGCTTTTGTTGATTCAATATCTGTGGTCAATATGGACTTTAAAGCCTTTAAAGAATTTAAGCACCGAACTTAGCGATGTTGAACAGGGTAAAAGCGAACGACTTACGGGGACTTATCCAACTGAGTTAAATCAAGTAACAGAGCAGTTGAACTTGTTACTAAATGCTGAACAAAAACAGCGTCAGCGCTATCGTAATGCACTTTCTGATCTTGCTCATAGCCTAAAAACTCCGTTAGCGGTTATGCAAACTCAAAAAGAGTTATCGGTACTGACCCAAGAGCAACTCAGTATTATTAATGTGATTATTGAGCATCAGCTTCGTAAAGCACAAAGTGCTGGACAATCATCATGGTATTTAGGCACTGCAGTCGCTCCAATAGCGAATAAATTACTTAATAGTTTAACTAAAATATATCGAGACAAAGAACTACTATTCACTGTCAACATTCCGCCTGAATGCAACTTTAAAGGCGATGAATCCGATCTATTAGAAATACTGGGTAACTTGTTAGACAACGCCTGTAAAGCGGCAAAAAAACAAGTTCACCTGGAAATTAAGCTTAGTGCAAATAGCATGACTATTATTATTCAAGATGACGGTGTTGGCATAGACCCAACACTTAGAGAAGAGATATTACAACGCGGAACTCGAGCAGATACCTATCAACATGGTCATGGCATTGGCTTGGCAATTGTGCGAGATTTGGTTAAAAGTTACCAAGGCAGTATGCACATCGAATCGTCAAAGCAACTAAAAGGCGCAAAATTTACGCTTAACTTTCCTTTATAAACATGTTTGTTCAGCTAACGTTCAGTTTACAGCTGTTAATATTGCAAGCATAACTTAAAAAGTCACCTGCACAATTCTGCATTTATTGTTTTACAAAGGCGACGTTTTAATCATCCGGTTTTAAGGAGAGATAACATGCTAAACGTTAATTTTAAAAGGTCACTCAGTCACTTACTTTTTTCTCTATCAAGTGCACTAGTGCTATCCACACCAGGCTTTAGCGCAGAAAACTCTAGTAAAACTTACTATGGTCCAAATAGTGATTCAACCTTATCAGAACAAACAATCACTAGTGATTTTACACATGCTGAGCTTGAGCAAATGCTGGCCCCCATTGCATTATACCCAGACACGTTACTGACCCATATCCTTATTGCGACAACATACCCAATTGAAGTTGTTGACGCTGAACGATGGTTAAGTAAAAACAGTCAACTAAGCGCACAGGCACTTGCCGACGCTGCAGATGATAAAGATTGGGATGCCAGCGTTAAAGCCCTTCTACCGTTTCCAAACGTACTGAAGAAATTAAGCGATGATTTGCATTGGATGCGTAATTTAGGTGATGCTTTTTTGCAAGATGAGGCACAAGTGCTTGCCAGTGTGCAAATCTTGCGTCAACAAGCAGATCAAGCAGGAAACCTTAAAAACATGAACAACGTTAACGTTGTTCGTGAAACGAAAACAATCATTATTGAATCAAGACAACCCGATATAATTTATGTGCCCTACTATGATACCCGAGTAGTTTATGGAGATTGGCGTTGGTCGCATTACCCACCAATTTTTTGGCAGCAACCTGTGCACTATGCTTCGCATCATGGCCCTTACTATTGGCATAACCCTGTACACCTAACCGTTGGGCTATTTTTTGGAGCTGTACATTGGAGTAATCGTCATGTTGTTGTTCAACATCACAAATCTCGATATTACAAAAAACATAGCAAGAAGAAAGTTTCAACCAGTTACCAGTCTACACGCTGGCAGCATAATCCTCGCCACAGAAAGGGGGTAGCTTATCGTACATCGAGCACTCAGAAAAAATATCGCAGTCACACGCCTAGTGCTGAACAACATAAAGCTTTACGTGCAAATCAAAAGCATTTTGTCAATAAAAATAAGCACAAAGCAAAACATGCGAGTAATAAATATAACAGCAAGAAAAGCCAAAATCTAAAACATAAATTGCAAGTCAATCGAGCCGTAAAAATTGACAAGCACAAGGTTGATAAGCACTCATTAACTAAACAGGAACCGTATAAAAATAAAAATTGGCGACAAGCTAAAGACAGTAAAAAAATTGATAATAATAAAATATACACTTCGTCAAAGCGTTACGAACAAAAGCATAAAGAGTTTAGAACTAGCGAAAAAAATGTCAGCCATAGGCAAAGTACTCAAGTGTTAACTAGCCGAAATAACAGTGAAAAAAGTTATTCAAAGCCAGTAAAAACACAGAATAGTACCGTGCAGAAGCGCCATAACTCAAACCGTTTTAAAAGCGAAAATAGCGTAAGAAAGCATTCGAACTCTAAAGTGACCAACAGACAACAAAGTAGCGGCAGTAGAACGCACCAAAGCCGCGCCAAACAGCATAACTAATGTCACGTGGCTTTATATTTACAATAAAATAACCTTAACGGCTTTAAAGCAATTAAAAAGGCGATATCAATTACTGATATCGCCTTTTTTTATTCAAAATATAAAAATTAGTTAACCGGCTTGCTCGATAGCAGTCAGGCTATTATTAACAAAAACTAGTTTTGTACATTCATCTTTAGTCGTTAAGCCATCTTTGTGCAGGCGGTGTGTTCGGTAATAAACAACATTAACGGTTTTACCATCTTGTAAATAAGTCTCGGTAAAATCGGCTACACCCATTTCACGAGAAACATCAGCAAAAGCTGTATTTAATTGAATACCCGCAATTTTCTTTCTATTTTTATATTCTCTGTCTTCAAAATCACCTGAAATCGAGTGACCATCTTCGCCGCCAACGGCAATAACACAGCCGGTTAAACCCAATGTTAACGGCGCAATAACGATTAGTGCTAATAACGTATTTTTCATTTTATTTTTCTCTTATCAAAAGTAATGGTTTTATACCAATGATTGCAAATGCCAAACCACTTTTATAACTTGTTGATTAAATTAAATATAAATAAAAAAACTAAAATCATAGCAAGACAACGTTGGTGTTTTTCGCTAAAATATTGTCTCTTTTACACTTGAGTTATAATTAATGACTATATTTGATGAAATTTCCATCATCGCCAACAAGCTCGCCAATGATGGTAAAGTTCCAAGTGTCGCGCTGATTAAAAGTCGCCTGAGCCAAACGGTCCCTTTGCCTAAAATTATTTCGTCTTTAAAGATCTGGCATCACGATCCAGAGTTTATAAGTGCTCCACAAAAAGACATTGCCACCAAAGCATCAACCGTTGTAAAACATAAGCCTGAAGAAATAAGCTTATTAATCGCAAATGCCCTAGCACCATTGCAGCAAGATATTATTGAATTAAAACAGCAGGTAAAACAGCTATTAGAAAGTCAATTGACTAAAAAATAAGCGCCTGATGAAAGTCTGTATACAAGCCATTTCATTCAAATAAATTAGTCTTATGATTGCCGGATTAAATCTCGCTAATCATTTTCGATACCTTTTGGTGGTATCCGTGGCGTAAGTTGGGAAATAAAATCACTAAGCGTATCTGCTATTTTTTTATGCGGATCACAACCCACTTTTTCAACCCAAACTGAACCAGCTTCATTGTCTAAGGATATGATATGGTCGTCGTCATCCGTGATGGCAAAAAATATGGTTAACTTTTGCTTTAATTTCGTTTTCATTAAAATATGCCCAATGATATTTTCTTGTAAACGAGAGAAATCTTTCGCGCTCCATGCAAATAACAATGACAAATCCCCTTCTGAGCAACTTGCGTCTAAGCTATCACTGTACATAGTGGTAAAATATTGTTTAATGTCATCATGAAGTTTTACTTCCAAGGCCTCTTCAACATTATCGAAAGTCAGCTTTTCATCCACTTTTATCGGCTGCCAAAGCGAAAATTCTTCTTTATGCACACCTTGCTCGCAAGGTGACGCCCAGTTTTCAACTATATGAGTAATAGGTAAATGTTCAAATCTATATTGGTATGCTTGTAAGTAATCTTGAGAAAAGTGCCACACGTGATCATGAAGAGAATAATTTGATATTTTCATCTAACGATTAATTCCTATAAAATGAATAAAATTTTATCAGCATTGTTACAACCAGAGAAGAAGTTACTCAAAATGAGCACTTATACAAACGCAAAGGCGTTAAGCAACTTAACGCTTGGAAAAGCAACAAACTATTGCAGTCAATATAACCCAGAATTGCTGCAAGCGGTACCAAGGAGCTTAAATAGAGACAGTTTAGGCTTAACACCTGATAACCTTCCTTTTATAGGAGAAGATGTTTGGTATGGCTATGAACTTTCATGGCTTAATGACAAGGGTAAGCCGGTTGTTGCCGTTGCTGAGTTTAGTTTTCCATGCACCAGTCCTAACATTGTTGAATCAAAGTCATTTAAGCTTTACTTAAATAGCTTTAATCAGAGCCAATTTCCTTCATGGCAAAGCGTAGAGTCTGCGTTAATAAAAGATTTATCAGCCACTGCAGGTGCTTCAGCTGAGGTAAAACTTTTCCCGGTTGATAACTGCCCTGCTCTTAGTTTATCTACCGATACAGCATTGTGCATAGATGAGCTAGATATCGAAATTAATCAATATGAATTAGCACCAGATATATTAAAAAATGCCTTAGAGCAACAAGGCGATAACGTAACAGAATATTTAGTTTGTCATTTATTAAAATCGAATTGCTTAATCACTAATCAACCTGACTGGGCGAGTGTTTATATAAAATATCAAGGTAAACAGATTTGTCATGAAACCTTGTTAAAATATTTAATTTCATTTCGTCAACATAATGAATTTCATGAACAATGTGTTGAGCGAATATTTTGTGATATCAAGCGCTTTTGTCATATTGAAAGCCTGACTGTTTTCGCCAGATACACACGAAGAGGTGGTTTAGATATTAATCCATTTCGCTCAACAACTGATATAAAAGCACCTAAACTAAGAACACTTAGGCAATAAAACACTATAACGAACAATTTTTAAACAAACGAGTGTTAGATATGCACTTCTGCTAGCTTTTTATACGGTTATGTTTATTATTAACATATACTAAAATACGGCTTTATCCTTGATGTTAAAGCTGTATTTCAAAAAGCACCAATAGTGCCTACTTTCATCGTGTCGTATTTAAGGGAAGATTTTTATGAGCGAAAATTCTGTTGCGGAAAAATCTATAAAAGATTTAAAGTCTCGGCTTAACTCCGCTATAAACGCTCGAAGTGAACTAGAAAACGAATTTAGTGCACAGTCAATTCTATTAACTGGTTTTATTGGTAAATTATCTCAAGCTTGTAAAGGTACTGATATATTACTTGATAATAAATTAGCTAATTTACGAACGACCCTAAAAACGTCTACCTGCTTCACTGATCTAGAAAAAGATATTAATACGGTATCTAAGCTACTAAGACAGCACTCTCTTAAAAACGATAAAAATAGAATTCAGATACATGAACAATTAAATCATTCGGGTACGGGTCTGCAAAAAGTTAAAAACTTCCCAATGCAGAGTCGCCGTCAACTACAAGCACTGATCACACAAGCTGAGGAAAGCCAATCTTCATTAGTTCAGTACATTCCGTTGATGAGCGAGTTCATAGCCTTCTATGAGAGCATTATTCATGAACAGATCAATTTACCCGCAGAACAATCACAGAATATTAAAAAACCTGTTGCGGTTAATAAAATCAATAACGTTGAAACTGAAGAAGTCCTCGATAAGAGTTCACTTATTGAACAAAGTGCTCCGAAGGAGTTACTGGGGCGTTTTAGCTCGATTTTAAATACGCTAGTTATTTCCAAAAAGCATAAAGCTGATATTTCCAAAATTAAATCTAGTTTGCACGGCCAAGTCACCAATCAAATATTAATGACAACATGCCTTAATGTTTTCGACTTTATGATTGAAGATTTAGAGCACGAACGTAGTCGAGCTAAAGTGTTTTTATCTACGCTGAGTGATACGCTGACCTCTGTGCAAGTCTCAGTATCCGCAACGATTTCTAGTTCATCAGAATGCAGCGAACAACATGCTAAAATTAATCAAGAATTAAGTGATAAAATAAAAGAAGTTAGCATGGGTATTAACGACGCAGGTTCGTTAACTGAAATGAAAGTCGATGTTAATGATAAAATTCAACAAATAGCGAAAACCCTACAAAATAAAGCAAAATTAGAAGATAAACAGCGTTCTACAATGCATGACAGGCTAAATAGTATGTCAGCACAAGTCGAAAAATTAGAGCAACAAAGTAAAATCTTTGAAAAGCGCATTCAAGAAGTTACAGCTAAAAGCTTCCAAGATGCCTTAACTAAATTGGCTAACAGAGCCTCATTTGACGAATACTTTGCAAAAGAACTTGTTCGGTTTCACCATAAACAATTTGATTTAGCGATCAGTGTCATTGATTTGGATGACTTTAAGCGTATCAATGACACCTTTGGTCATACTGCTGGTGATAAAACGTTACAAGTTATTGCAGAGACCTTAACAAAAGTAATGGGTAAAGATGTCTTCATTAGCCGCTATGGCGGAGAAGAGTTTGTCATCATTTTTAAAGACAACGATAAAATTACTGTGATGAACAAACTCAACATGTTACGCAAGAAGGTGGCAAGTTTACCATTCACCTTTAAAGGTACCCGAGTCAGTATTACCCTATCTATCGGCGTAACGTTAATTCAACGAGAAGACATTGTTCATTCTGCATTTGAACGTGCTGATACCGCGCTATATCGAGCAAAAAGTGAAGGCAAGAACAAAGTGATATATGGGTAAATAAACCGAGGAAGTTGAATTATGCACACTCAAGTAAACCCAGTAGGAAAAATGAACTTACTGTCTCAGGCAGAAGTTGATCACTTACAACAATCAGCAACAAGTGAACTCTATAATCTCTATCGTAATTGCTCTTTAGCCGTACTTAATGCTGGCAGTCATACCGATAATGCTGAGGATATTTATCAACAATTCCTCGACTTTCAAATTCAAGTATTACGTCGCGAACGTGGCGTGAAATTAGCTTTGGATAATCCGCCAAAACATGCCTTTGTTGACGGTGTTATTATAAAAGGTATACAAGAACACCTTTCTGCAGTGCTACGCGATATATTATTTATTGGTGATTGTTACAATTCAAATGCTGTTGACAGTACCACTAATGTTATTTTCGATATGCTGCGCAACGCTAACGCTATAATTCCTGACAGTTCACCCAATTTGATCACTTGCTGGGGTGGACACTCCATTAATAGTATTGAATATAAATATACCAAACAAGTAGGTTACCACCTTGGATTAAGGGGTTTTAATATTTGTACAGGTTGCGGACCTGGTGCGATGAAAGGACCTATGAAAGGTGCAACCTTTGGTCATGCTAAGCAGCGCAACGCTACTGGTCGCTATATAGGGTTAACTGAGCCAAGTATTATTGCCGCAGAGCCACCAAACCCTATCGTTAATGAATTGGTTATCATGCCTGACATCGAAAAACGCTTAGAGGCGTTTGTGCGTATGTCACACGGTATAATTATTTTCCCCGGTGGTGCCGGTACAGCAGAAGAGTTACTTTATATTTTAGGTATTATGCTACATCCTAAAAACCAATCACAAAAATTACCTATTATTTTAACTGGGCCAATTGAAAGCGCTGAATACTTCCAGCAAATTGACACGTTTATTGGCGCAACGCTTGGTGAGTCGGCACAGCAACTTTATAAAATTATTATTGACGACCCAGAACAAGTCGCAAAAACCTTGAAATCAACCACCAAAGATGTGGTTGCACACCGTAAACTTACTGGCGACTCATATCATTTTAATTGGTCATTGGTTATTGAAGCTGAATTTCAACAGCCATTTGAGCCAACCCATGAAAAAATAGCTTCATTAAACTTACATTACGACCAAAGCATAGCGTCTTTAGCGGCTAATTTACGCCGCGCATTCTCTGGCATTGTCGCAGGAAATGTCAAAGCCAGTGGTATAAAAGCGATTCGAGAAAATGGACCATTTGAAATCAGTGGCGATAGTAAAATAATGGCATTAATGGATACTTTATTGAATTCTTTCGTCCAACAACAAAGAATGAAGCTACCTGGCAGTAAATATGTTCCTTGTTATACTGTCATCGAAGGTTAAGCCTTATGACGGTTCACTTGGTATTAATTGATGCATTAAATTTGATCAGAAGAATTTATGCGGTTCAAGAACGGCCTTTTTTATTAAATAATGAATTGGCTGAAAATACCAAGCAACAAGTTCTGTTTAATACTGCCAAAGCCTGTGAACAAGCTTTGCAGAAAATAATAGAACAATTACAACCCAGCCATGCCCTAGCCGTTTTTGACTCTCAAGCGCCTTGTTGGCGCTATGATATTTTTCCTGATTATAAAAAAGGCCGTAAAAAAATGCCTGAGCATTTGGCTGATAAATTACCCGATATTCAGGACCGTTTTATGAAAAATTTCGTTGATTCTTTAATATCAGAAGCTGACGAAGCTGACGATTTAATTGCTACCTTAGCGATAAAAGTCGCCTTACGAGGACAAAATGTCACTATAGTATCTACAGATAAATGTTTTTTATCGCTACTTAACCCCAATATAAAGGTTTACGATTATTTTAACCGTCGCTATTTAGACGAGGAATATGTACTTAACAAGTTTAGTGTAAAGCCAGATAAATTAATGGACTTGTGGACATTAACCGGTGATAACACCAATAAAATACCTGGTGTAGCCGGAATCGGGCAAGTAACGGCTTCCAAATTATTAAATCAGTACGGCTCAATTAAAAGTATTCTTAGTGCTACGGATTTAAAAAGTAGCATCAGTGAAAAACTCTCACTACATGATGAGCAAATTGCATTAAGTCGTAAATTACTTACGTTAAAAATCGATATCCCTTTAGGCTTCAATTTAAAAGATATCAGACTACCTAATGAAAATGAACTTGCCAGCAGTTAACAATCTGGTAACATTACGCCCTATCACTATCATTTGTAATGTCGTCATTAAACGCACTAAAAAATAATAACTAAAAATAAGCTTTCTGTTATTACGAATGATAATAAAACCATCGATTAGCAAGGTTCAAGGAATAAAAGTGAATAAAAAAGTTATTGCTAGAATATTAGTCGCATTAATTGCATATGGCATATTTGTCGCATTAGTGGTTAATTTTTACGATGACAGCCCAGCAAAAATGCAATGGGAAGACCGAGAAGCCTATAATCGACAATTTATAGCGAAACTTGAACTGAAAAAATTTAACTTTAATAGTGCTATCGAGCAACTAGGTAGTCCTGATATTACTGAAGCTAAGTTAGTCAACGAAAGCAGTTACCAAGTAAGCTTTTACCGTACACAACACGTAAAGTCTGACGGTATAACAACGCAAGATGAATGTACCGCATTACTGTTTACTAACGGTATTTTAACGGCCATTGGTAAAACAGCTTACCAGCAATTTAAAGAGTTTTAATGTAGCGTTTATTCACGCTTACTAGCACTGATTAACTCATATGAGTGAAGTAATATTTAAAGCCACCGACTAGTTATGGTTAAGCGCTCTAAAGCCTATCGTTGATTTTGATTTTATCAATCCATTAATTATCATCTACTTTTAAATAGCACTAAAAACCAACGACTTCGCTATAAAATAAGATAAATAACAAATAGTCATAATTCCCTCACTCTCCTAAAAATAAAGTCATTTCACCTTAATTCCAGAATTGGTCCAGTTAACGTAATCATTAATCAGTTATATATCCATATTTGTCCCATAAATAGTGAGCGTCTGCCCAATAGCACATTATATTTAGTCGCTTTTCACCTTACAGTTGTTTCAATTTAATTTTGGAGTAACTTATGACACACAAAGTATTTAATGATTGCCAGTACCCCGTTGATAAAACAAACACCTTTGGTTTAGCTAAACCGCCATGTAATCGCTTGACTTACTTACATCAGGCATCCCTTTGTACGCACAGCGAAATGGACCTCACACAACGTGATGAAGGCAGCGTCATCCAAGGCCACATTATTTCCCTTCACACGATACAGCTGATAAATCAGCTCATGCAAAACATAAAACTCATCATGCCACTTGCTGATTTACCGCTACTTTGTAGTACATCACAGGCCATTATGGATAAGTTACTTAGCGGGTTATCCCAATGAAAATGTTTGTTGATGTGCCAGAGGTCTATCTTTATCGTAACGTCGTTGATTTTAGAAAATCTATCAATGGCTTAGTCATGATTGTTGAACAACAAATGCAAGTATCACCGCTAACCGGCAGCGTCTTTGTGTTTTGCAATAAAGGGCGAGATAAACTTAAGGTGTTGTATTGGGATAAAACCGGTTTTGCTTTGTGGTATAAACGGCTTGAAAAAGACAAGTTTAAATGGCCCAATAAACTTACTTCAACATCACTTGATTTATCTGAGCAGCAATTGCATTGGCTGTTTAACGGCTTTGATGTGCTGGGACATCAAGCTATTCGTTATGACACGGTTGCCTTATAACATGTGATCATAAGCAGCATTTATTGATCACGAAATAATCTTAATAAAGCCAACAAGTTAGTGTGATTTATTGATAAAATAAGTCCATGAATGATGACGCGCAATCCTTACCCAATAACATTGAACAGCTCAAAGCGATGCTGTTGGCTGAGCGTAAGCAATCAGCTAACCAGGCCGCGAGATTGCAGTTTCTGGAGGAGCAGTTCCGCCTTGCTCAACAGCAACGCTTTGGTGTGCGAAGTGAAGGTCATCCTGCACAAGGTGATTTGTTTAATGAAGTCGAAGTCGTCCTTGATGAGGTTTTAGCAACGGTTGAGTCAACCCCTGCAGTTGTTAAGAAAAAACCGGTGAGACAAAAGCTCCCTAAAACGCTTGAGCGTGAAATTATAATTCATGATTTAAGCGACACAGAAAAGACCTGTGACTGCTGTGGTGAGTCATTGCATCCTATGGGTGAATCGCGCAGTGAGAAGCTTGAGTTTATTCCGGCAAAAGTTAAAGTGATTGAGCATGTACGACTCAAATACAGTTGTCGAACATGTGAAAAAGAAGGTGTTAGCACGCACGTTAAAAGTGCACGTGTCCCTCTCAGCCCAATACCTAAAGGGTTTGCAACGCCGTCATTGTTAAGTCAAATCATCACCAGTAAATATCAATATGCATTGCCGCTTTATCGCCAAGAAAGCTTGTTTAAGCAATACGGTATTGCATTAAGCCGGCAGACGATGAGCGAGTGGATGATGAAATGCAGCGAACTATTTAAGCCGCTTTATGAACAGTTAAAGAAAACGCTCTTACAGCAATATGTTATTCAAGCGGATGAAACCACGCTTAACGTGATTAATGAAGATAAAGCTAAGTGCTATATGTGGCTCTACTGCACGGGCAGTGATACGCCTGTGCACAGTGATGTGCCTAATATTGTGCTTTTTGATTATCAATCTAGTCGTGCGGGGCAATGTCCGGTTGATTATCTCAATGGATATACGGGCTATTTGCAAGTGGATGGCTATGCGGGTTATGAAAAAACGCAAGCAACCCTCGCGGGGTGTTGGGCACACGCGCGTCGAAAATTTAAAGAAGCAGACATCGCACAACCAAAAGGAAAAACAGGTAAGGCGAATATGGCGCTGAGCCATATTCAAAAGCTGTATCGATTAGAAACACAAATAAAAGATAAAACGGCGCAGGAAAAGTATCAACAGCGCCAGGAAAAAGCTAAGCCTATACTCGTACAGTTTTATCAATGGTTAGAAAAAGCCAACGTGCCACCCAAAACAGCCTTAGGTAAGGCTATTCAATACTGTAAAAATCAACGCCATAAACTCAGTCGTTATATTGAAAATGGTGAGCTAAGTATCGACAATAACCGTGCAGAGCGTGCCGTGAAACCGTTTGTGATTGGTCGAAAAAACTGGTTATTCTCAAACACCGCGAATGGCGCAAACACCAGTGCGATGCTTTACTCGATGATAGAAACAGCAAAAGCGAATGATTTAGTCCCGTTTGATTATCTCATGCATTGCCTTGAGCAATTAACCAACTCAACACTCGACATTAACGCATTATTACCTTGGAACGTAAAACTTAATAAAGTGTAGAGAAAGTTTGTGGGGGAAAACAGAGGAAATCATCCATGATCAACACTCCCTGTTTTATTCGTCCTTGTAGTG
Source organism: Colwellia sp. PAMC 21821 (assembly GCF_002077175.1). Taxonomy (NCBI): domain Bacteria; kingdom Pseudomonadati; phylum Pseudomonadota; class Gammaproteobacteria; order Alteromonadales; family Colwelliaceae; genus Colwellia; species Colwellia sp. PAMC 21821. The sequence continues at coordinate 3,771,350 of NZ_CP014943.1, read as the reverse complement.
GCTCCATGCCACCGCACTTCATCCTGAAGTATCCATAACCCAGCATCCTGCTTGGTGTTGTTGCCAACACCAACAATACTAGAAGAATATAAATATAATGCAAACCTGAGTACGATTTAAATTCAAGGTGTTCATTAGCCGACGCTCACCATAAATAAGACTAAAGTTTAATGTTAATACTTACTAACTGTTTCGATTAGTTGCTATAATTACAGGCATTAACACAGTTGAGTCGATATAAAAACTGCCATATCAATTATACCCGTTGGCAGTAGTCTTATATGTACTACTACACTCGATTCTCATCACTAAAAAAGTAATACTCAAAAGGTAATGTAACAATGGCAAAACAAATCATAACAGTGATACCAGGTGACGGTATTGGTCCAGATATTATAGATGCAACGATCCAAGTACTTGATAAAGCGGGCTGTAATTTTGAATATGAGTATGCTGACGCTGGCTTAACAGCATTAGAGAATCATGGCGATTTAGTACCAGAGTCTACCTTAGCGCTGATTGAAAAAAATAAAATAGCGCTTAAAGGCCCATTAACAACGCCAGTAGGTGATGGTTTTACTTCAATTAACGTGACATTACGTAAGCACTTTCAACTGTATGCAAATGTTCGTCCTGTATTGTCATTTAAAGGCACAAAAGCCCGTTACGAAAACATTGATATCATTACCATTCGTGAAAATACAGAAGGTATGTACTCAGGTCTTGGCCAAACCGTTTCAGAAGATGGCAATCATGCAGAAGCAATGAGCCTTGTAACCCGCGAAGGTGCGGAACGCATTGTTACTTTTGCTTACGAAACCGCTATAAAAGAAGGTCGTAAGAAAGTTACTGCTGTTCATAAAGCTAACATCCTAAAATCAACATCAGGTCTATTTCTTAAAGTGGCCCGTGAAGTCGCTGCACGTTATCCACAAATTGAATCAACAGAAATGATCGTAGATAACTGTTGTATGCAATTAGTAATGAACCCAGAGCAGTTCGATGTCATTGTTACTACTAACCTATTTGGCGATATATTATCAGATCTATGTGCTGGTTTAGTTGGTGGTCTAGGAATGGCACCTGGCGCTAACATTGGTAATGGCTGTGCAATATTTGAAGCTGTTCATGGTAGTGCACCCGACATTGCAGGTAAAAACTTGGCAAACCCAACGTCAGTTATTTTAGCCGCTATACAAATGCTAGAATATTTAGGCATGGCAGATAAAGCCGATAATATTCGTCGCGCTATCACTGAAGTTATCGAATCAGGCGATCGCACGACACGTGATTTAGGTGGTACACATGGTACTTCAGACTTCACACAAGCGGTATTAGAGCGTCTATAAAAACATTTAACTTCTAAATATCAAGCAGTTAAATCAATAAACCAAGCCTTGTTGCTTGGTTTTTTTATGCCTAAACTATACCTAAACTATACCTAAACATGAGTAAATCATGCCTAAATATGGGTAAATTAGTTTTCTGAGTATATTGCGTCTAGATGCTTCCCTAAAACATACAATAATCCAAATACAGTTAAAATGTGAATAAACTGAATTCGCATTTATTTAAACCGTCACTATACTATGTAAAGTTTTATAGACTGTTTGTTAAAAATAGTCCTATATAAACTGCAATATTAAACTGCTCCAAGGATGAAAGTAGTTATATTTTAAATAGTTATATCTAAAGACGTTATATTTAATGCTGTTAATTACTCGCTTTTGTATTTCAAGCGAAAACATCTTAGAGGAATCCACACAAACAGGTTAAAACAAAAGGACTTTGTTATGAATCAATTTCAATTAAAAATTTCAGCCATAATACTCACTTTTTTATTTGTGAGTAATAGTAATGCTTCACTCATAAATTATGACTTACTAACCCCAAACGCTTCACCACACATTAGCTACGTCAATCCATTTACAGATGCTTTTTCAAGTAATGCAGACGGCTTTCAAATTTATCAACGAAATATCGATTTGAATATACCTAACGCGTTGTTAGATAACAGTGGCATAGCAACCACTGATAGTTTAGGCGTTATTACTCGTACCAATACACAAGCATTTTTTGGCGTTGTGGATACCGTAAATCAAAACAATCCTAGCGATGATGCTGTAGCTACATGGCAAGTAGATATTAGCAACCTAACAGCAATAATGTTTTCAATTGATATGGCTGCCATGGGCGATTTTGAAACTAGTGATAAGTTCGAATGGCGCTATAGTATCGACAGCAATCCATTCTCGAGCCTTTTTCAAGGCGTAAGTGATGTAAACACTGTGCAAAGCTATCGCTTAGAAGATAATAGCTTAGAAACCCTTAACGATCCGATGACAGTAAACTCAATATTACTCAGCAATCAATTTACCGCATTTTCTTCGTCAATTTTAGACGCTGGAAACTTGTTAACAATTGAACTGAAAGCTAAAACCAATAGCGATAATGAAGCTATCGCATTTCAAAATGTATTCATTCAAGGCGTGTCTAATGCTGTAACGGTTAGTGAACCAAAGTCACTAACAATAATGACCTTCTCATTACTATTTTTTATGGTAAGCCAGCTAGTTTTTAGACAAAGAAATGGGCAGGATAATCGAATGCACTTTAAAGCTTAGAAAGCGATAACGATGGGTGATGATATTTAAAGAGTTCCAGACTTTTTATACCAATTTGATTAATTAAGTGTTCTATTTTTTCATTTTACCCCTTAAAAATGAGCAGCTAGTTAATCAACTTGGTACATAATAAAACGCCCCGAACTTTATAAAAATCCAGGGCGTTTATTCAGATTATTTTTACTAAAATATAGCTTAAATATCTGTAGGAGGAGGTGAAAGTAGTCTTGCATGAACCGTTATTTCTTCGCGGTCATAATATAAATGTTTAGCAAACAATTCGTACTTAACGTTGTGCAGAGAAAATGCATCTTTCATGGTTTGTAAATCGTCATTAACTTGCTGATAACGACCTTTCATTGGCAGTTTCAAGTTAAAAATTGCTTCTTCGCATAGCCCTTTTAATAACCACTCGCTCATCAGTTTTGCTACGCGCTGTGGCTTTTCAATCATGTCGCATACAAGCCAGTAAACGTTCTTCTTTTGCGGCACATATTTAAAGCCATCCATAGTGCGATGCTTTACTTGCCCTGTTTGCATTAATGACTCAGCCATTGGTCCATTATCAATTGACGTTACCATCATGCCACGACGCACTAACTGATAAGTCCAACCACCCGGTGCAGCGCCTAGATCAACAGCATTCATACCTGATGTTAAACGTTTATCCCATTCTTCTTTAGGAATAAAATATAAAAAAGCTTCATCGAGTTTCAATGTTGAACGACTTGGCGCAGCATTAGGAAATTTTAAACGTGGAATACCCATAACGTGCGGTGAAGTGTTTCGCGCCAGTGAAAAGCCAAATATAACTTCTTTGCCCGATAAAAATAACGCGTGTAAAACCGCACCATCTTTATTACCTTTCTCGGTGAGTATTTTTTCTTTTCTCAGTGCTTGTCGCAATGGAACCGCTAATTTCCGACAAAACTTCGACAATTCTTTTCCGTCGTTGGTGTCAGGTGTTTCCATGCGTAAATCAGCATATTGCCAATCGGTGCTTAGTGCTTCTAAAATAGCTTCAACACGATTGTAGTCCGGTAAGTCAATTTTTTCCGTTACAGTAACAAACCATTGGCGAGCAAAAATAAGTCGACGTAATGGAATTTTTTCCATTAAGGCCTCGCCCTCTTCCGGCTTATTTAAATGAAAATAAACCACACCCTGGTTTTTACTTAGCTCTAAATAGCCATAAACTTCATTCCATGAGGCCTTTTCTTGAATTTCTGCGCCACATTCTTTTTCAAATCCGGGGCGACAATATAAAACTATTGCAGTCATTACGATTAATTACCTAACTTTTGATCAAACATTTTAGTACCTGCAAATCCAACCAATAGCCATGCAAGTGCAAATGACAGGCCGCCTGAGGGCGCCAACTTCCCAATACTCAACACATCGAATAAAGTTTTGATATACAAACTACCACTAAAAAATACGATGCCAAGGGCAAACAAGATGCCTGCTATCAATAACATAGCTTTGGAATGAAGCCTATATAAGATAATGGTTAGCATAAGCGCTAACGTATGAAAAAATTGATACGTTAATGCTGTCATTAGTCGTTCTTGTGACGCCAAAGGTAGAGATTGTCCACCGTGGGCTAACCAAGCGCCGAATAATACAGAAAAACAACCACTGATACCAACAAATATCATCAGTAGTTTAGCAACAGTTATTAATTTCATCGATAAAACGCCTCATTGTATTCACCGCAGTACTTTGATGTTGTTTTAAGTTATAGCCAGATTTTACCCGTGGCTTTAAATCATGATCACCATCATTAAAAAAATGTAACTGGCAGTAGGTAGATACTTCATATTCATTTATTTCTATTTCACTGCCGAGTGCATCTCTTTGACCTTGAAGTATCAACACCGGCAGCTGAGTTTCTTGCAGAGGCACTAAACGCAGTTTCTCTGGTTTTTTTACCGGATGAAACGGGTAACCTAAACAAATAACACCACGAATTAGATGAGCTTTCATCAAGTCTTTATCTCCAGCCAATATGGCAGCTACTCTTCCCCCCATAGACTTCCCAGCAATATATATCGGTAGTGTCGTCGTTATATTGGCAAGGATTGACTGATAGCAAGCAACTAACGCGGGCATTCTATCAGGCGGCCTCCTTTTACCGTCAAGTTTTCGCTTATCCATGAATGGAAAGTTAAAGCGCAAGACGTTCAATTGTTGAGCATTCATCAACTGAACAAGTTCCTCTATGTATTGATGATGCATATCTGCACCAGCACCATGAGCAAATATGACTAATGCTTTCGCATCTTCTGCGACAGTTAGTTCGCTGCTAATATTTATCTCGTTATTTGCTGTTAACTCATTAGTTTCAATAGATTTGTTGTTGCTCACACTACCTGCCCTTCATCAATAATTGTTTGCTCGTCAGCCACAGTTTGTAATACCCATTCTCGAAACGCAGCTATTTTACCTAATTCAAGTTGCTGCTCTCGACAAACAATGTAGTAAGAGTTTTTGCTGATTAAAACGTCTTTGAATGGACAAACCAATCGACCACTATCAATGTCAGGTTTAGCTAATACACTATGGGCGAGCGCTACGCCTTGTCCATGAATAGCTGCTTGTAACACCATAGCAGAGTGACTAAAAATTGGCCCATGATTGACATTCCCTCCCCTGACGTCAACATGCTTAAACCATCTTTTCCAGTCTCTTCTTGATGTATCATGCAACAGCGTATGATTTGCTAAGTCTTCAATTTTATCTAAGGGCTTATTACCTGCTAATAATAGCGGAGAACAAACGGGGATCAAATATTCGGTATGTAACTGCTCTGCATGAATGCCTTTCCAGCGACCTCTACCATAATATATGGCTAAATCTACATCTTCAGTAAGCGAATTTTCAGGTTGATCTACCGCTTTAATACGCACATCAATATCTGGGTGTAATAAGCTGAAGGTGTTTAACCTAGGCACTAGCCACTGAATGGCGAAGCTGGGTTGCAAGCTTACCGTTATAGCGCCTTTTTCACCGCGAGCTAACAGTCTTTCGGTAGCATCATGCAACGCATTAAAAACATCTTTAATATCGAGATAGTATGACTGACCTTCTTCTGTCAGTAACAAAGATCTATTTTTACGCATAAATAATTTTATGCCTAAATTATCTTCCAAAGCTTTTATTTGATGACTGATGGCAGCTTGAGTGACGAATAACTCTTCAGCTGCCCGCGTAAAACTCAACTGCCTTGCCGATGCTTCAAAAGCCCTTAAAGCATTAAGTGGCGGGAGTCTATTAGCCAAAATACACCTATTAAGTCATGTTGCTGATGAATGGATTTATGAATAACCCATCAAATTATCGACATAATTATGTCGGATTAGTTTTTCTAATGAATGACATTATAATTAGTCATTTTAAAATTTACCAGTATTACCGTAGTATACCCACCATAGATGAAGGACTTCATCTTTACCCCGAAATAATCGGTAATAATCAAACAGGCTCCCAACCCTTGTTTGCAATTGAAAAGAAAGAGTCCCAAAACATCTATAAATACTATTGACGTTTTATTACAGGTGACTTATGAAAAACATTATTAAATTATCAACCATCGCTATGCTCGCTTTAATGGCAAATAGCAGCCACGCTACTCAGTTAGTTAAAACCCAAGCAATCAACGCTGTTGAGCTTATTGAAACAACTAAACTGCATTTAGCACAATCAATTAAATTAAATACGATAGCGTTTAACCCTATCGAAAAAACGGCTCGCGCTCAAGTTACAATGAACCGTGTACACACAAATAAAAGCATAGAAAACATCAACAAGAGTATATCACTTGCTGAGTAAGCAAGAATACTGGCAATAAAAAAGGTGCTCGATGGCACCTTTTTTGTTATTAACAACTTCCAACTACCTTCACCAGTTAATCACCAGCCAACCTGCACATTAACTGCGCTCATACCTCAAACAAACATTTAATTCTCGAGTGAAATGATATAAAGCTTTTCAAGCAAGTAATCGACCTCAAATGTCCGCTGCGCAAATTGCTTATCTTTAATCTCATTCTTCGCAATGTATTCAATGTTATAACCTGAAAACAGGCTTTTCACATCAGTTTCAGTAACGGCAAATGGTGGACCATTCAACTGCTCTTTTGGAAACTCTACTGTCACTAAAAACAACCGCGTTTGCGCCGAGAAAAACGTTTTTAAGTGCTCAACATATTGCTGTTGCATAGACGCTGGTAGCGCAATTAACGCTGCACGATCATATATCCAATCTATGCTGTCAACTGCCTTTGAAGAAAGCTGGAAAAAGTCACCTTGAAGTAATGAAAGCTGTGGGCAAGAATATTGCTCGAATGCACCTAAAGTCTGCTTTTGGTACTCAATGTTATTTTCAAGAAAGAAGTCTTTACAGGCAATGTCACTTAATTCACTGCCTGTAACTTGCATAAACCTTGCTAAATACGCCATATCAAGCGTTTTACCGCATAACGGCACGAATACATGCCGGTCTGAGGGCAGTGTCAATTGTTCAAAGTATTGAGATAACAAAGGGTGCACGTCACGCTGGTGGAATCCCAGTGTGTTGCGCTCCCAACATTTATGCCAAAAACTGTTATCCATTGCTATTACGTCACCTGCATTTACTTAATATGGATAAAGCGCTTAACCTGGAAAAATCCGGTTATTTTGCCAAACCTTACTGATGATAGCATCAAACGATAAAGACGCCGCTTTTGAAAACTTTTCAGCTAAGCCTTTTTTCGTTGCATACTTAATTTGTACTATTTTATGAGATTTACAACGCGCTTGCAGATAATCGTCACTGGTTTCTAATTCATCAACAAGCCCTAAATCCTTAGCTTGTGTGCCAAACCAGTGCTCACCAGTTGCTACTTTAGCAATATCTAGACTTGGACGATGTTCACTGACAAAGTTCTTAAATAACACATGAGTTTCTTCAAGTTCTTCAACAAACTTCTCACGACCTTTCTCCGTGTTTTCACCAAACATAGTCACAGTGCGTTTAAACTCACCGGCAGTGAACTGTTCAAAGTCGACATCGTTTTTCTTTAATAACTTATGAAAATTTGGCACTTGAGCAATAACACCAATAGAACCAATAATGGCAAACGGTGCCGACACTATTTTATTAGCGACACAGGCCATCATGTAGCCGCCACTTGCTGCTACTTTATCAACAGATGCGGTTAATGGAATATTTTTTTGACGAACACGATCAAGTTGCGACGCTGCTAAGCCATAGCCATGTACCATGCCGCCGCCACTTTCTAAGCGCACAAAAACTTCATCAGTTGGCTGAGCTACAGTTAATATTGCGCTAATTTCTTCGCGTAACGAACCAACTTCTTTCGCATCAATACTGCCATTAAAATCTACAACAAATAAACGCGGTGTAACGGTTTTTTCTTCACTTTCGTCTTTACTGGCTTTCTTCGCTATTTTTGCTTGCTCTTTTTCAGCTTTTTTATCTTTTTTCTCTTTTTCTTTTAACTCTTCTTTAGATAATAAATGATGAGTAATATCTTCCTCTACTTCAGTATATTGCTCTGACAAGTCCGTGATTTCTAACTCACCTTTTTTACCGCCTTGTTTCATTGCTGACGACGCGATGGCAATAATAATAGCAATTACGGCTATAACAAATGTGATGGCTTTTGCTAAAAACAAGCCGTATTCATACAAAAATTCCAATGTTTCTCTCCTAACTGGTAAGTTAACTTAGGTTAACTTTACTGTTATGTATTAATTTTAAAGATTATTCTATCTAACAATATGGGGGAAATAGTTAATAAATAAAGGTTAACGATTAAATTATTCGAAAAAGTTAACCGTAAAAATCAGCACAAATAAAAAAGCCCTCAAAAGAGGGCTTTTAGACTTAAGCTAAGCTTAGTCTTGTTTTACAACAGCAGCATCCGTTATTGTAATCAATTGTCCCATACTCGCGAAGAATGTTGCGACTTGCGTTTGCATTTCTTGCGTTGCTCGTGCGCTTAATTCAGCATCTTGAGAAGCACCTGCAGCATCTGGGCGAGGGTCAAGTATTGAACTATGATGACCATGAATAAACCTTACCGCACCTGAGCCTGAAGTTGTTTCGCTAACGCCTTGCAGTCCAAGGAAAGCAATTGCAGGTTCAGTACCCCCCATAGGCGTAAACGGCGCTCTATTAGTTACCGTTTGGTCTGGTAAGTTATCACCACCATTACCTACTACTTCTATTAAGTGCGTTGGTGTTTCAGTCGCAGCTAATGTTTGAACATAAGCAATAGGATCTCCAGAATCTGTCACGGTTTGCGCTGCAAAAGTAAATTGTGCAAAACCACCATCCAATGTTGCTTTTTGCTCAGCAGTTAAACTGTTATAAAATACAAAATAGAAATCACTCAATTCGCTTTGGCTATAATTAGCAGGTAAAGTTGCATCAACCGCCGCTTTGAACTCGGGTGATAACTGCAAGGTAAGATTCGATTTAGCTAAACCTTCAAATGCAGGAGAATCAATACCGAAGTTAGCTAGCATTAGTCCTGGCATAGCTAAAGACGTACTGGCAATCTTAAACAAGCCATCGATTTGCGGATTTAACTCAGTATTAGCTAAACCTACGGTATTCATGCCGTAGATGCCGCCTAATGAATGACCTAAAAGATGCACTTTCGAGCTATCTATTTTGATCGGATTCCCTTCAACATGTGCACCGCCTAAAAAGTTCATGCCTAGACGTAAACCTAATAAATCAGCTGTACTTTGACGGGTATTATCACGCATGGTTAACATGCTGCCCAAGTTTACATAATGTAATGTCGATACAGTACTGGTATTAATATCGTCAACATCATCACCGTTTAAATCAAAACCACGACTACCATGTAGAGGCTGATCAATCGCAATAGTGGCGATGCCAAATACTGATAGTATGCCTGTAATCGGTAACATTTGTTCTTTAGTCGATGTAATACCATGCACTAACATGGCTACTGGCCAGCCATTTTCAGGCTCTTCTAGCGCTGGTAATCCCATGTTAGCACGCACAGGGTTAGCCCAAGCTAAATCTGGCGTAGTCATTTGTACGTCAATGGGCAACATTGCACTTGTTGCTGGAATTGGGTTGAACTTAGTTAAGTTACGTTCAGTATCAATCGCCATTACTGAGCTTAAATCACGTAAGCCAAAGTTCATACAAAAGCCATCATTTGCATCTAACGGTCCTGCAGGAATTGCCGCTGGGTTTGCAGCTGCTAAACCAGCAAGTGTTGCACCTGAATCACAACGTGCACGCCACCAATCATTAACCGGTGCTAATGGGTTTTCTGCAGAAGGCACACCAGAATAGTAAGGCAGTGTTATTGAACCACGAATATAGTTAGCCGCAGAATAAAATGGTATTAGGTTAGCGGGAATCAAACCCGTTAGAACTGTAGCCACTGAGATACCGGTATCTTGAACACCAATGGCAGGATTACCTGACTGTGCATTAGCGACCATTTGCGGTACGCCCGCTGCCATCAATGACTTAACGGTGCTTAATACTCGTGTTGTAGACTGAGTCGTCATCGCTGCACTATAAATAATAGTGTCGCTGTCAACACCCGCAGCAACAAGTGCAGCTTCGTAGCTGTTAATAGCGGCTTGTAGGCCTAATTGTGACTCATTACCTAACGGTAAGGTGTTAATATCTTGGCGTGCTAATTCATAAGTACTAGAACCTGCGATAGCTTTACCATTATTATCACGAAGATTATTGCTCATCATCATAATGTAAGTGGTTTCAGCTTTTAGCGGTTGCATCGGTATCACAGCAACACTAATGCCATCGGCAGACATTTGCGTGACGAAATCTTGTCCAAATGTTAGTTCTCCAACAATTTTACAAGCAAGTCCACGTGTCACAGCTGTACAATCACTGTCGTTAGCATTTCCGCCCATAACGGCTTCAAAAATTCTTACTGACGCAGGATCAGAAACACTGCTGCCATCTAAGGAAGTACCAGCTGGGAATTCAATACCCAGTGAAAAAGGTTGGGAAATAGACCAACCGTCAAGGGCACTGATAGCAACAAAAGGATCTGAGCCATCAGTTGGGTCGTCAACAGGTATTTCTAAAGTGCCGTCAACAGTGCCTGAGAAAATTAAATCATTCGGAATTGAAAGTCCTGCAGCACCCGCTGCTGGATCGAATTTAACGCGAGCTGTTGCCGTAACAGCTGAGCCGTTTTCAACAACTTCTTTTTCAACATCTTGTATAGTTTCGTCGCCACAAGCACTTAACCCTAAGGTACTGGCTATTGCGAGACTGAGTACTAGCTTTTTCATTTTATCTCCCCACGGTCTAGTCTTTATTTTTATAAACTTAGTTATTTTCCAAGCATATATTTATTATTCTTAATTATCGTTGATTTTTATACTTATCCTAAGATTAGCATCAACTTGTTCGACCAGTTAAACTTAACTCAAGAATAGATCAAGTGCTAGTGATTTTTTGATTTATTCACAGTTTTGTTCTGCAAATGGAGAATTCTAACGAAAAACACTCGTCAGCATAGTGGTGAAAGTAGTAGAATTATTAACAAACTTTTTCAGCAATTATTCATATGTTTGACTACGCAATAACACCACAGATTTTAGCGAACAAAACCATTCTAATTACCGGTGCAGGTGCAGGTATTGGCCGCCAAGCAGCATTAACTTATGCGGAATTAGGCGCTACGGTTATTTTATTAGGTAAAACCGTTGCAAAGCTCGAAGCGGTTTATGATGATATTCTAGCCAAAGGTTATCCTGAACCTGCCATCGTCCCTCTGGATTTAAAAGGCGCGACGAAACAAAATTATATCGATTTAGCCGCCACAATAGAGAATCAATTTAGCCAATTAGATGGCGCGCTACTTAATGCTTCAATATTAGGCGAGTTGACACCATTCAACCAAATTCATCAACAAACTTGGCAAGACGTCATGCAAGTTAACGTTAATGCGCAGTTTTTATTAGCACAAGCATTGTTACCTGTACTATTAAAATCTAAAAGCTCTTCACTAGTATTTACTTCTTCAGGTGTGGGTAATAAAGGTAAGGCTTACTGGGGTGCTTATAGCGTTTCTAAATTTGCTACAGAAGGCATGATGCAAGTTATTGCTGATGAGTACGATAATAGTGTCCTTAGAACTAACGCCATTAATCCAGGCGGCACAAATACAAATATGCGCTCAGTTGCTTACCCTGCCGAGAACAAAGCGACTATCGCCTCTCCAGAAGATATTATGCCACTTTACGTATATTTGATGGCAGACGATAGTAAAGCAATTAACGGTCAAAGATTGAACGCACAATAGTGATCAAGCAACTGGGTTAAGTTTGGTTCCTAGTTTTTCTCTGGGTCAAAAAAACTGACCGTTCATCGACGTGCATGTTCTTACAGGGAAGTAAGTCATTAGAGTAATGCATGGAGCAATTACCGAGATGCACTAATGCCGTGAAGCCATGTTCTTACATGGATGTAAGTCATCAGAGTAATGCAGGAGCAATTACCGAGATGGCTAGGAACGGCGACGTGCATGGATGCACTAATGCCGTGAAGCCATGTTCTTACATGGATGTAAGTCATTAGAGTAATGCAGGAGCAATTACCGAGATGGCTAGGAACGGCCTGAACATAAAATAGGCCAACAATTGTTGGCCTATTTTATTCAACGTTAACGTGTAGCTAACTAACAAATCTAGACTTAACGCAGTTCACGTCGTAAGATTTTACCGACATTAGATTTTGGCAACTCGTCACGAAACTCAACAAGTTTAGGCACTTTGTAATTAGTTAAGTTTTCACGACAATGTTTAATTAACGCGGCCTCGGTCAATTTAGGATCTTTGCGCACAACAAATATTTTGACTATTTCACCACTTGCTTCATGTGGAATACCCACCGCGGCTGCTTCTAATACGCCAGGATGGCTCGCTACCACTTCTTCAATCTCATTTGGAAAGACATTAAAGCCAGAAACAATAATCATATCTTTTTTACGATCAACAATTTTGAAAAAGCCATTTTCGTCCATGCAGGCAATATCGCCCGTTGCTAGCCAGCCATCTTTTAAGATTTCATCGGTAGCGTCTTGACGGTTATAGTAACCTTTCATCACTTGCGGGCCTTTAACCCACATTTCGCCTGGCTCGCCAATCTTGGCCTCACTACCATCTTCTAATACAATACGAATATCAGTTGAGGATGCAGGTAAGCCAATGGTGCCACTGTAATGTTCTTGGTTGTATGGGCATAAAGTTACTAAAGGTGCGCACTCTGTCAGTCCGTAGCCTTCAAGCAAGCGTGTTTTCGTGACACTTTCCCACTTTTCAGCAACCGGGCGTTGAACAGCCATACCACCGCCCAATGATAACTTTAACTTAGAAAAGTCTAGCTCACTAAAACCTGGCGTATTTAATAAACCATTAAATAAAGTATTTACACCGGTAATCGCCGTGAAGTCATATTTTCCTAACTCTTTGACAAACCCTGGCATATCACGTGGGTTGGTGATCAGTAAATTTGTACCACCTAAAGTAATAAAGGTCAGGCAATTCGCGGTCAAAGCAAAGATATGATAAAGCGGTAACGCGGTAACAACGAGCTCTTTACCTTCTTCTAATTGTGGTTTAATCGCCGCTTTGGCTTGCTCTAAATTAGCAACCATATTGCGATGCGTTAACATTGCGCCCTTTGAAACACCTGTTGTTCCGCCGGTATATTGCAAAAAGGCCAAATCTTCGCCACAAAGCTTAACTGGGCTAAAAGTTAATTTGCTCCCTTTCGCTAACGCTTTATTAAAGTGTTCAACATTGTTGAGATTAAAGGCGGGCACCATTTTTTTGATATATTTAACAACGCCATTAACAATCGCACCTTTTACTGTGCCTAAGCGATCACCAAGTGAAGTTAAAATAACTTTTTCAACAGGCGTTTTATCAATCACTTTTTCCAAAATACTGGCAAAGTTTTGAATAATCAAAATCGCTTTAGTATTCGAATCTTTTAATTGATGCTCTAATTCACGTGCAGTGTATAGCGGGTTAACATTTACAACAGTTAAGCCGGCTAACAAGGCTCCAAAGAGTGCAATAGGATATTGCAAACAGTTTGGAACCATAATGGCAAACTTATCACCTTTAACTAAACCTAAGTCCTGTTGTAAATAGGCAGCAAATGCAGCGGCTTGTTCAGCAAGTTCAGTATAACTAATTTCCGCACCCATATTAATAAAGGCAGCACGATCGGCATAAACCTTAGTATATTTATGGAACATATCGACAATTGAAGCGTATTTATCAGGATCAATTTCAAATGGAACGCCGGGAGGATAACTCTTCTCAAGCCAAATTTTTTCCACAGTACCTTTCCTCTTTAAATTTTTATTCTTTATTTAATGATACGTTTTATCAAATTTTCACTGGTCGATCCAGTTAATTTAAACACTTGTTTAAATTAACTGGAATTTAGACTCGTTATTATAGTTGAACTGAATATAAAATTTACCTTTAAATAACTTATAGCTATGGAATTACGCTTGTTCTTGCTCTACCTGTTGAATAAACGTATTTAATAGCATAGCAGCCTGCTCGGGTTGTTCCATGTGAACATGATGCCCGCCTATCAATTTGTGCTTTTGTAGATTTTTAAACAACGGACTAAAATGTTTTAGCCCTTTAGTTACCATATCCATACCTTTGCTGCCATAAAGCAATTGCACAGGTATATTTATATCCGCAACAAGTTGTTGTGCTTGTGCCATGGTAAATCGATACGTCGAAATAGTGCGTAAACGACTGTCTGAGCGCCAGCTAAAACCTGCTGCTGTTTCCTCAATACCTCGATTAACGATTAGTGCAGCATTTTCTTGGCTTAAATCCGATACCAATACCCTTGCCTCAACAGCAGATTCGAGACTAGTATGATATTTTTTAGCTTTAGTGCCGCGGGATAATCGACTTAATAATCCTTTGCGCAATTGTGTTGTTGTGGTGGTTTCGGCTGAAGTTAAAAGTCCGATAGCGTCAATTAAGGTTAATGACTTCACATGTTCAGGAAATGCTGCTGCGAAGGCAGTCGCTACCATTCCTCCCATTGAGTGACCAAGCAAATCAATAGCTTGCCATTGCTGTGAGCGAAACAAAGCAATTAAGTCATAGACCCAATCTAAGAAATGATAATGTGCATCTTCGCTGCGGTGAACAGATAACCCATGCCCAGGCCAATCAATAGCGATTACATGATAGTGTGATAAGTACGGCATCAGTGGTTGAAAACTGGCAGCATTGTCGAGCCAACCATGCAAACATAAAAGCAACGCCCCCTGCTCATTACCATTACTTATGCCACTAATTTTTCGGCCGTTAACATCGAATTCTACTGTGTTAAATATGTGAGAAGTTGGCATGAAAATCCTTTAATAAGCCGACAGAGCGATAGCTTGTTTTAAATAAAAATAATGGTGTTCTAAAGCTAACGTGTACTGCGAAATGATATTTTACTGAGTTTATAGGTGGCCAGCAATGCAGCTGAAAACCAAATAACAACCCAAATTATTTCTGGAATATAAGTGATATCAGCTAAAGCTGCACCGTCGCCTCGAGCTTGGCCATCAAGTAAATAAAGTGGACTCATTAAACTATTAATTAATACTAATAAACCCGTAACTTGTAAGAACTTTTGCAGATACTTTTGTGAAGAGTACTTTATTTGCGCCAGCACTAAAACAAGCAAAACTAAAACAATGAATAAAGTTAATAAATCGCGAACCCACAATAATATACTACTGGCGAGTAGACCGACTAGCAACATAGAAAAAATCTGGGCAATTCTGCGATGACTTGACGCTAAGTAGAATAGTAAACTGCCCCACAATATTGCGCCACCGTAACCCATTAAGCTAATAAAAAAAGCTGAGCCGCCACGAGTTGTACATAATCCAGCGCCATTAGGAAACAATTGAATTTGTATAATACTTCCGCCGGTTAATAGCGCAGTTAAACCATGGCTAATCTCATGGAAATAGCTTTCTAACCATTTAAAGGGTATGGAAATAAAAGGTAACTGTAAAATAATTACCGCCGTTAAAAACATCAACCAAAATTGGAATTTATGGCTCAAGCTTTTGGTGGTTTTATCTGTGGATGAGCGGTATTTTTTATCCGATGAATCAGGCAAATAAGTCAACGCCAAAAATTTGTTGAATATTATCACGTTGGGCAATTGCATCAACGGACTGATAAGCCGCTACTGCCGATTGATTTTGATTCGAGGGTGAATCATAGCCGCTATTATAGCTGTTTGATTGCCCACCTTGCTGACTACTTCGCTGAGAGTTGTTGCGACTTTCAAATTGTGACAACTGTTCGCGCTCAATAAGCGCAATCGCTTGGTCATCAATATCTAAACGTTGTCGGCTATCAATGTCAGCTTGTGACTTTTGGGTTTGACTTTCTTCATTGCTAAGCGTTTCGCGCGCAAGTGCTCGAGTACGCTGCTCTTGAGCAGGTACAGAGTTGCTATTTCCAAGTGCTAGCGCAGCTTGGGAAGCTAAATTGGCGGTATTATTAACTTGCATCCTACTAATTTAACAAATTTATCGTCAAGGTGAAATCAATTTTTTATGTCGTTAAACATATCGTATATTGTCAAACACCTTAATATGCTTCCAATCGCGCATGTTAAGGTGTAGTGGTAAAATTTGTGTATTTTAATCCTAGTCAGCTAGACAATATCAAAATAACTAAGCATTACCTTCCTGGTAGCTTTTTCCATGAAACAGTATCGCGCACATACTTTGGCTGTGCATTTTCTGCATCAACACAGTGTTGTGAAAAATCCACTTGCCCAAGTGTTAACATAGCCAAAGCAGTTGGAAACAAAATTTCAGGCGAATCAGCATTTGATTTTAAGGCGGTTAATTCAGGGTAAGCATCCCACCCTGTGCCAACACCATAAGCGGGTATAGCTAGGTCTTGATAATATTGAGCAACAAACTCAGGTTTTAGCACCGTTTCTTCAGTTTTCGGTTGCATAATCCCTTGTTCATCAACTTCGAAGTAACAAGTATAAACTTCTGACATGCGGGCATCTATTGCGGCGATAACTTTGCCCTCGCCTTTTTCATCAAAAGCTTGCTGAGCCATCGCTTGTAAAGTAGACACTCCCCGTGCAGAAAGCTCTGCAGAAAATGCTAATCCTTGAGTAACACCAATTCCAATTCGTACGCCGGTAAAACTCCCCGGCCCTTGGCCAAAAATAATACCATCAAGCTCAGTTAATTTAACGTTCGCCTGCTTTAACACGCTGTCGATCATCGGCAGTAAACGCAAGCTATGAGACTGAGGACACAGTTCATATTCACTAAACTGTTTATCATTATATTTAATTGCGACTGAACAAGCTTCAGTTGAGGCATCAATGGCCAAAAAATTCACGTCAAAAACCTTTTAAAATTACTTCATTATTTATTGGGCGAGTTTAACATTATTTTATGTTATTCCCAGAAAACTTTAACACTGGCATGCTTGGATTTTGCAGGCATGAACTTCGTTATACTTTATCTCGACTAACAAGCTGTGCTAAAAATGTCGCTGCTTGCTTAATATCTCGGCTCCGTTTCATATCAGGTAAGCTTTTCAGGAAAACTTCACCATAGGGACGATTAACCAGTCGGTCGTCACATATCACAAGAATACCATTGTCATTCACATCACGAATTAAACGCCCTACTCCCTGCTTTAAAGCAATGACAGCTTGCGGTAATTGAATTTGCGCAAACGGGTCTTTACCTTGTCGTTTTACATCTTCACTGCGTGCTTGTAATAAAGGATCATTGGGCGAAGCAAAGGGCAATTTGTCAATGATCACACAGGTAAGTTTGTCACCGCGAACATCCACTCCTTCCCAAAAACTTGCCGTGGCTAATAACACCGCGCTGTCTTGCTCAACAAACTCTTCTAGTAACTTTCGCTTTCCCATCTGCCCTTGCACTAATAATGGGTTATCAATGCTCTGGGTTAATAACTCAGCTACCTGATGCATAACGCGATAACTGGTAAACAGCATAAAACAAGCGCCAGCACTGGCTGCAATCAAAGGAATAGCAAGTTCAGATAACGCTTTAGCGCGGTTCATATCATTTGCAGCTGGTAAATAACGCGGTATTATTAATTGAGACTGCTTGGCATAATCGAATGGACTATCGAGTAATAAACTGGCGGAACCTTCAAGGCCTAAATGGCTAGAGAAATGTTTGAATGCGCCATCTACGGCAAGCGTTGCCGAAGTAAATATCCAGCCTGCACCTGACTCTTTTACGTAAGTGCCAAATTTATCTGCTACTGATAATGGCGTTTTATGTAACACAACATGGCGTGGCGTGGTTTCATACCAAAAGCTCATGCCCATCGCATCTACATCAGCCATAACTTCGTATTGTGCTAATAGGTTTACAGCTCGATCAAAACAGTTATCAATAGCTTCATTGCGCGAAACACAAAGTTTTATTACTTGGTAAAGAAAGTCTAAATCAGTTTTTAACAGTTTAAAGGCATGAGAAAATTGCTGTTGTTGATGCTTTTCGCGCCAATTACCGCGTTCGGGATCATAACTAAATAACAAGCGAAATTCTTGACTGGTTTTTAACAGTTTTTCTGCGGCTTTAGCCAGTTGCTTTACGTCGGTTAATTCTGTGCGGTAAACTTGTAAAACATCACTACAAAGATCCAGCATCTGTCGCGTAGAAAACGCCTCACCAAAGTATTCACTGGCAATGTCGGCTATTTGATGCGCTTCATCAAAAATCATCACGTCAGCTTTAGGAATTAGTTCACCAAAGCCACTATCTTTTAGCGCCATATCAGCAAAGAATAAATGATGATTCACCACCACTAAATCAGCATCAATGGCTTTTGTTCGCGCTTTAATTAAATAACAATCTTCAATATTGGGGCAGTCTTTCGCCAAACAATTATCAACCGTGCTGGTAACAAACGGAAAGACCGGCGAACCTTCGGTAACATTAACCAGTTCACCAATATCGCCACTGTGTGTGCCGTTCGCCCAAGCACGTACTTTGACAAAATCAGCTAATGTTTGGGCGTCGAGTTGACCGCGCGATTGTTGATATTGCTCTAAACGATAGATACAAAGGTAATTAGCGCGCCCTTTCAATAAGGCTATTTGTGCATTACTGGCTAGCGCTTTGCGGATTAGAGGTAAGTCTTTATGAAATAATTGTTCTTGAAGATTTTTAGTACCGGTTGAAACAATAATTTTTATTTGACCAGCATTATTTTCCGCATTCGCTTTATTCGCCAATAATGCTGGAATTAAGTAGGCGAATGTCTTACCTGTACCTGTCCCTGCTTCGACGATAAGCGAGTTTTTTTGCTCAATTGCTTTAGCCACTTCCAATGCCATATCGAGTTGTGCTTGGCGAGGAGAAAAGCCATTAATGGCTTTCGCTAAAGCACCTTGATGTGAAAACGCATGTTCAACAGCACTCATGAGGTTACGGCATTAATAAATTTGCGCTCATTATAATCATCACAGATAAAAATAACAGGATAAATATAGCTAATTTTCGCTAATTGCAAACAAGATAATATCGTAAAATATACTGAAAATCCGCCTAAAAGACTCTTATTAAATAATAGTAATTGGATCAGTCACTTACTATCAACGTAAGTATCAGACGAAAATATCTAGGTGGGGTTTATCATCTTTTTCTACTGGGGTGTTTTCACTATCATCAAATATATCAATATGTTTACCGGTATTATCTGCTGGCACTGTTGACGGTTCAACCGATTCTGCTGCGTTATTATCTTGTGTTTCTTCTTTATTTGGTGACTTTTCAGCTGATGGTTTTTTAAAATATAAAGCCGGATCTTCTAAGCCCGCAATGTCATCAGACACTGCATGAGTTGCAGCCCCTTTAGCTAGCGCCTTAACTTTTAGGTTAGTTGGTTTTATAGGCACGGGTACAACACGTGTTAATACGGTAGTAAAAATGTCCATTGCTGCCTCCTCTCTTAACAATTGTCTCTATATCGACCATACCAACCCTAACGTTAACTTTAACTTTGTCACTCTACTCCTCTTAGAACCAAACAATACTAGCTTAGTTCAAAATTTCATATCGAGTTAAAATTAATCGCTTGATCTGCTCCAAAAATCCACGTAATGTAAACCTAAATTAAAGTAAGTACTTTAATTTAATAACAAGACAAACAATTAACTTACACTGAACTTTACGCTGAAACATAACTCAGTACTTAAATAGAGTAAATAACACATGACTTTAAATCTGATTGCGATCCATCATCATCACCATCATACGGATTAGCTGCTCAGGTTTATTCGCTGAGGGGCATTGAACCTTTCAGCGGTGTAAGATAAATGAAAATTAATTTCTAAACCCCCGAAAGAGTTCACCTCTCTCGGGGTTTTCGCATTTTTATGGCTATATAATTGTATATACATGATGAATTTTAACCATATTAAATGTGACTAAATAGTATAAAAATTTTAAAATTTAATAGGAAAATAACATGACAACAGAACCACGCTTACGCATTGCAATGCAAAAATCAGGTCGCTTAAGCGACGACACTCAAGCGCTATTAAAGCGTTGTGGCCTTAAACTTAATGTCACTGATCGCCGCTTGCTTGCTCATGTTACTAATATGCCAATTGATATCATGCGTGTACGCAGCAGTGACATCCCAGGCCTTGTTATGGACGGTGTTTGCGATTTAGGTATAGTCGGTGACAATACCTTAGAAGAAGCTGCGTTAGAACGTGCTTTAATGAATCAAAAATCAAAATACATTCGCACTTCAGGTTTGAACTTTGGCGGTTGTCGTTTATCAATTGCCATGCCTGAAGGCTTTGATTATAAAGGTATTAAGAGCCTAAATGGTCTTAGGTTTGCCACTACCTATCCTCAATTACTTAATCGCTTTGCCAAAAACAATGGTATAGATGTCGAGTTTTGTTTACTAAAAGGCTCAGTTGAAGTAGCCCCTCGTGTTGGCTTATCTGACGGTATTTGTGACTTAGTTTCAACGGGTGCAACGCTAGAAGCTAACGGGCTAGTGGAAGTAGAAGAGATTTTTCAATCAAATGCTTCATTAATTCAAACGGCCAATGCTTTAGTTCCTGAGAAACAAGCGATTCTTGATACCTTATTACCTCGCATTCAAGGCGTAATGAAAGCAAAAGAAAGTAAATACATTATGCTACACGCGCCAAAAGACAAAATAGCTCAAGTCAGCGCACTTATGCCTGGTAAAGAAACACCCACCATACTCCCATTAGCTGGACGTGAAGATATTGTTGCCGTGCACGTTGTAGCAACAGAAACATTTTTCTGGGAAACCATGGAGCAACTTAACGCTTTAGGTTGTAACTCTATTTTAGTAATGCCAATTGAAAAAATGATGGGCTAAACATGAGCATAAAGAACCAAGACACAACTAAACTTAAAGACTCAATAGTTTGGGAGAATTTGTCTAAAGCCGAGCGTGGTTTTGCACTTGCTCGGCCAGCTATTGCAGAAAGTGGCTTATTATCGCAACAAGTGGAAAACATTCTTGCGAACGTAAAAGACAATGGTGATAAAGCTTTATTTGATTTAACCGAAAAATTCGATGGCGTGAAGCTTGATACACTTAAAGTAACACCTGAACAGGTTGCCGCTGCCAAAGTAAGACTAACAGCCAAGCGCCTAAAAGCTATTGAAACAGCCTACGGACAAATTAAACGCTTTCACCAAGCCCAAATTAGTGAAGACATTCGTGTTGAGACCACTCCCGGTGTGGTGTGTACCTTAAAAACTGAAGCTATTGAGAGCGTAGGTTTATATATACCAGCCGGTAGCGCGCCATTACCGTCAACTGTGTTGATGTTAGGTGTGCCAGCGCAACTGGCAAAATGTCCACGTAAAGTACTGGTTTGCCCGCCGAATAAAAACGGTCAATTAGCCGACGAAATACTCGTTGCAGCTTCACTGTGTGGTATTGATGAAATATATAGCGTTGGTGGTGCTCAAGCTTGTGGCGCTTTAGCCTTTGGTACTGAAACCATTGCGGCCGTGAATAAAATTTTTGGCCCGGGAAACAAATATGTTACCGAGGCAAAAAAACAGTTGTCACAGCAAGTTAATGGTTTCGCTATCGACATGCCAGCAGGCCCTTCTGAAGTACTTGTTATAGCTGACGCCAATGCTAATGCGGGCTTTGTAGCTGCTGACTTATTATCGCAAGCGGAACATGGACCAGATAGCCAAGTTATTTTGCTGTCAAATAGCGAAGCATTAATTAACGCCGTGCAATTAGCATTAGAAGCGCAACTAACGACTTTATCTCGTGCAGAAATAGCGCGCCAAGCTTTACAGCAAAGTCGCTTAATTCTGACAAAAGATTTAGCACAAGCGGTTGAAGTTTCGAACGAGTACGGCCCAGAACATTTAATTATTCAAACCGATAATGCTCAGCAGCTATTAACAAGCTTGCGTAATGCTGGTTCAATTTTTGTTGGCGCTTATACGCCAGAGTCTGCTGGTGATTATGCCAGTGGCACTAATCACGTGCTGCCAACTTATGGTTATTCAAAAGTTATTAGCAGTTTGTCATTGGCTGATTTTTCAAGACGCTTTACTGTGCAAGAAATTACTCGCGAAGGCTTAGGTTCCTTAGCCGAATGTATTTACGAACTCACTGATGCGGAAGGACTAGACGGTCACAAACGCGCTGTCACCATTCGCTTAGAAGCACCAGTAGAAAATTCAGCGACAAAGAATGCGGAGGCATAAATGAGCATTGCGAACAAACTTGCTCGAAAAGAGCTAATTGATATGGTGCCTTACCAATCAGCCCGCAGACTTTTTGCCAGCAGCGGTGCAATGGAAGGGAAAATATGGTTAAACGCTAACGAAGCCTCTGGCCCAGGGACTTATCAAGTTACCAGTGACAGCATTAATCGCTATCCTGACTTTCAGCCAGAAAGCTTGATCAATGCTTACAGTCAGTATAGTAAAATAGCGCCAGAAAATTTGCTCGCCACGCGTGGTGCCGATGAAGGTATCGAACTGATCATCAGAACCTTTTGCCAAGCTTACCAAGATAGCATTTTAATTTGTCCGCCCACTTATGGTATGTATGCCATTAGTGCTGAAAACCATGGTGCTGACGTTATTAAAGTGCCACTTACAGAAACAATGTCTCTGGACTTAGCGGGCTTAAAAGCAAACGTTGGCAAAACCAAAGTGGTATTTTTATGTTCTCCGGGTAACCCAACCGGTAATTTGCTATCACAACAAGAGATTAAAACCGCACTTGAGCTTTTCGCTGAAACAGCTATTGTGGTGGTTGATGAAGCTTATATCGAATTTAGCCCTGAACAATCAGTAGCAAGCTGGCTTAAAACTTATCCGCATTTAGTGATTTTAAGAACACTATCAAAAGCCTTTGCTTTAGCGGGCTTACGTTGCGGATTTACGCTAGCGAATAAAGATCTCATCACTATGCTCAGTAAAGTGATAGCGCCTTATCCTATTTCAGCGCCGGTTGCCGATATTGCCAGTGAAGCATTAGCCCAGCCAGGTCTTGAAAAAATGCGTATGCGCGTACAAGAAACTGACATATTACGTGGGCAATTAGCGACATGGTTAACAGCACAAACTTGGTGCAACGAAGTATTTCACAGTGATGCCAATTTTGTTTTATTTCGCTGTCAAAGCAATGAGCTAAAAGACTTTATTTTTAATAGCTTAGTGGCGCAAGGTATTTTAATACGCGACCAATCAAAGCAACAAAACCTCGCAAACTGTTTGCGCATTAGCATTGGCAGTGACCGCGAGCTTTCACTATTACAGCAAACTATAACCCATAGTTTCACCACGACAACAGCCCAAACGGTGGCACAAGAGAATTAATATGAGCCAAGAAAATATTTTATTTATCGACCGAGACGGTACCTTAATTGAAGAGCCAATTACCGATAAACAAGTCGATAGCTTAGAAAAGTTAGTCTTTGAACCGAACGTAATCCCGGTGTTAATTGCCTTACAGAAGAAAGGCTTTCGCTTAGTAATGGTGTCGAATCAAGATGGTTTAGGCACCACAAGCTACCCGCAAAGCGATTTTGACTTACCGCACGATAAAATGATGGCAATATTTTCCTCACAAGGTATTACCTTTGACGACGTATTACTATGCCCACACTTTGAAGCTGATAATTGTAGCTGTCGTAAACCAAAATTAGGTTTAGTTAGCGACTATTTACAGCAAGGTAAAGTCAACTTTGCTAACTCTTTTGTTATTGGCGATCGCGACACCGATGTTGCCCTTGCCGCTAACATGGGTATTAAAGCGATTAAATATGACCGTAAAACCCTTAATTGGGATGATATTGCTGAACAACTACTGACCAGTTCAAGAGTTGCAAAAGTGGTTCGCACCACCAAAGAAACTGATATTAATGTGGCGATTAACCTAGATAAAGTCGGTGATATCAACATTAAAACCGGTTTAGGCTTTTTCGACCATATGCTGGAACAAATTGCGGCACATGGCGGTTTTAGTATGCAAGTAGATGTAGATGGCGACTATCACATTGACGAACATCACAGTGTTGAAGACACTGCTTTAGCTTTAGGCCAAGCACTTAAACAAGCCTTGGGTGATAAACGTGGTATCGGCCGTTTTGGTTTTGTTTTACCTATGGACGAATGTCGCGCCGAGTGTTCGATAGATCTTTCTGGCCGTCCTTGGTTAGAGTTTGACGCGAACTTTACCGATAACATGGTCGGTCAAATGTCGACGCAAATGGTCTCGCACTTTTTCCGTTCATTAGCCGACTCTATGGCAATCACCCTGCACCTTTCAACGACTGAAGGCAACTGTCATCACCAAGTTGAAAGCTTATTTAAAGTCTTCGGTCGCGCACTTCGCCAAGCCATTACCGTTGCTGGTGACGACTTACCAAGCACCAAGGGATGCTTATAGCATGAGCGAGAACAAACAAGCTAACTTTGTGATTGTTGATACCGGTTGTGCCAACCTAGCGTCAGTAAAGTTTGCCGTTGAGCGTTTAGGTTTTGCTATCACGATTTCTGATGACCTTGATGTCATTAAAAATGCCGATAAAGTTATATTACCCGGTGTAGGTAGTGCTCGTCATGCGATGGAAAACATAGTATCGAAAGGTTTAGTGGCTACATTACAGCAACTTACCCAGCCTGTATTAGGCTTTTGTTTAGGCATGCAATTAATGGCGCGTACCTCTGTTGAAGGCGCGGGTAAAGACGAAGTAGTTCAATGTTTAGGCTTAATTCCTACCGATATTACGCCGCTGCAAGCAAACGATTTACGTTTGCCCCACATGGGTTGGAATACGTTAACGCAAGTTAGCGACCATGCGATATTCAAAGGTATTAACGCTGATGACTATTTCTATTTTGTGCATAGTTTTGCCGCGCCTATTTCTGAATATACCGTCGCCCGTTGCCAATACGGCAGTGAATTTTCTGCCGCTATCGCAAAAGACAACTTTATCGGTTGCCAATTTCATCCAGAACGCTCAAGCGCGCTTGGCAGTAAAATCATTAAAAATTTTTTGGAGATGTAAGCCATGATGATCCCAGCAATTGACTTAATTGACGGCGAAGTCGTCCGGTTATTTCAAGGTGATTACCAGCAAAAAACCAATTATCAATATACCGCTAAAGAGCGACAAAACGTTTACGCTAAAGCCGGAGCAACGGTAATGCACTTTGTTGATTTAGACGGTGCAAAAGATAGCAATAAACGCCAATTAGCCTTACTTGAAACTTTGGTTAAACACGACACCATGATCATACAAGTTGGCGGTGGTGTTCGTTGTAAAGAAGACGTTCAGCAGTTACTTAACTTAGGTGCCGACCGTGTTGTTATTGGCTCATTAGCGATAAAAGAACCTGATTTAGTACGCACATGGATTACTGAATTTGGCGGTGAAAAAATTGTTTTAGCATTAGATGTAAAAATTGATGCTATGGGCAACAAAACCTTGCCAACACACGGCTGGATAAAAGACAGTGGCGTTAACTTAGAAACATTATTAGATGACTACATTGCCGCGGGATTAATTCATGTACTTTGTACCGACATTAGTAAAGATGGCACACTGACGGGCAGCAACGTAGGCATGTATCAAGAGCTTTGTCAGCAATACCCAAGTATAAAATGGCAAGCTTCTGGCGGTATCGGTTCATTAGACGATATTAAAGCGCTGATCCCTACCGGTGTTGATGGCGTGATACTCGGCCGTTCATTATTGGAAGGTAAGTTTACTCTTGAGGAGGCAATCGCATGCTGGCCAAACGCATAATTCCTTGTCTTGATGTTCGTGATGGCAAAGTCGTAAAAGGGGTTCAATTTCGTAACCACGAAATAATTGGCGACATAGTACCGCTTGCACAAAAATATGCAGAAGCGGGCGCTGACGAACTAGTTTTTTACGATATTACTGCCAGCTCGGACGATCGCGTAGTCGATAAAAGCTGGGTTAGCCGTATTGCTCAAGTTATCGATATCCCATTTTGTGTCGCTGGCGGCATAAAAACAGAAGAAGACGCTAAGCAAATTCTGATGATGGGCGCAGATAAAATTTCTATCAATTCTCCGGCCTTAAGAGATCCCAATTTAATCTCACGTTTAGCGGATATTTTTGGCCAACAATGTATTGTGGTTGGCGTTGATAGCTTTTTCAATCAAGACGCGAATAATGGCGCCGGCGAATATCAAGTTTACCAATTCACTGGCGATGAAACGCGCACGCAAAAAACCAAATGGCGCACGTTAGACTGGATCCAAGAAGTACAAAAGCTTGGCGCAGGCGAGATTGTACTTAATTGTATGAACCAAGACGGTGTTCGCCAAGGTTATGATATAAAGCAGCTTAAACAAGTGAGAGATTTGTGTAATGTGCCACTAATCGCATCAGGCGGTGCCGGAGAAATATCACATTTTGTCGATGTTTTTCAGCAAGCTGATGTTGACGGTGCCCTCGCTGCCAGTGTTTTTCATAAAGGCATTATCCCGATGGACGAATTAAAGCAAACCCTTAAAAATGAAAAAGTTGAGATCAGATTATGCTAATCACACAAGATAATATAAGCCAACTGGCATGGGACAAAATGTCGGGCATGATCCCAGCAATAATTCAGCATCAAGATACCGGTGCGGTGTTAATGCAAGGCTATATGAATGTTGAAGCTTTAGAGCAAACCTTAAGCTCAGGCTTAGCGACATTTTACAGCCGCGCTAAACAAGCATTGTGGTGTAAAGGCGAAACTAGCGGTAACTTTTTGAAAGTTAGCCAAGTTGTGACTGACTGCGATCAAGACAGCTTGTTAATTGCTTGTCGACCACAAGGCCCGACATGCCACTTGGGTACAGAATCTTGTTTCCCAGAGCAAAAAATTAGCCAACAAAATTTTCTTAGTCAACTTGAACAAGTTATTGCCAGTAGAAAAAATGATGCGCCTGAAGATAGTTACACTGCTCATTTATTTTCACGCGGCACCACTAAAATGGCGCAAAAAGTGGGAGAAGAAGGCGTTGAAGTAGCCCTAGCTGCCGTTGCTGAAACTAAAGAAGATTTATTAGGTGAATGTGCAGACTTGTTTTATCACACCTTAGTGCTTTTGCAAGACCAAAATATTGACCTAAGTGAAGTCATGGCCGTATTACAGTCAAGACACAAAAAAAAGTAAATTAGCATGTTAATTAGCTAACTATTTATTTATTTAGTTAGCTAATTAGTCAGCTATGTTTTTATTTAGTTAGCTAATTAGTCAGCTATGTTTTTATTTAGTTAGCTAATTAGTCAGCTATGTTTTTATTTAAATATAAAAGTGCTGCTACTGTAAAAGCATGAATAAACTGCACTTTATGAATACATCCATAACTCAATACAACTCAACACAACACAAGTCAATTAAATCAAGGCCTCTAGCTTTGACTACCTTGACCACTGCGAACTTAGTGTATATAATTCGCGCACTATTTTACAGGACGAAACCCACGCTAAGGAAAGGCAAGTTGTTTAAATCTCATGCAATTAAAAAGTACGGCGCCAAACTCATGCCTGTACTTGTTAACAGTTATGGTGCAAAAAAGCATTATAGCCCCTCTGAAGTTAGATCTACCGTTTACCACAACAATTTTAATCCAAAATATTTACCACTCGCTTATTTACTATGTCTTGAGCAAAGCGACTTAAAAAATGTTTTATTTACTGAATATCCAGAGCTTGATATTGAGCTATATAGAAAAGAAATAAGTGCTTATATTGTGCGTAAAAATTACAGTGAATATTTTCAACGTTTAAGCTTAAGTTTAAATCATAACTAACGGTTAGTAACAGTTACTAACCAAATTAAAACGAACTCATTTCTAACGGTTAACTCACTTCTAACGGTTAACTCACTTCTAACGGTTAACTCATTCTAGTCATGCCTATCTATTATGCGCTATTTATTATTTCTGCTATTTTTATTAAATAGATAGAACTTTTTCAGCATATTCTTCGTATTAGTAAATTCAACAGACAACATCACTAGCAAGAAGTTAATGTTTATATGATAGCTAAAATAAAAAATCGCTCAATTGAAAACAAAATTCTCTTAACAGTGAGCGCTGCAGCGGTGATCGGCTTCATTCCTATTCTTGCGATGAGTATAAAAATACAAGACAGCGTAGAAATTATACTTTCACTTTCAGCAATTATAGGTATTTTCAGCATTTTTTGTGGCGTACTATTCACTAACAGAACAAAAATATTTAGCTTTTTTCTTGCCGTTTTTGCTCAAATAATAATATTAGTAGCCGTTGAGTTGAAAGGAGAAAATTTAATTTATTGGGTTTTCCCCGTGGTAGTTGCCAGTTTCTATTTACTGCCTACAATAATGGCGAGTGTACTTAATGGTTTATTAATTACAATTACTTATCTCATTACCTATCAACAACTTGATAGTTTTACGATGACGCGCATTATCATATCAATGATTTTGACCAATGTATTTGCTTTAGCATTTTCAGTATTTATGCAAAATAAAAACCGACAATTATCAGACAATGATAAATTTAATCAACTTCGTAACAGAATTCTTGAGTTAATAGCAGCGGCGGATCAACTATCCAAAATATTACCTGCCATAATTCTTGGAATTGAAAAAGAACACCCTGAAGTGTTGTGTAGCATTTTATTAATTGACGACTCAGGAAAAAATTTAGTGTTAGGTTCTGCGCCAAGTTTACCTGATTTTTATAACCAAGCTGTCGACGGAATTGCCATTGGTCATGGCAGAGGCTCTTGCGGAACAGCAGCGTTTACCCGAGAAAGAGTTACGGTTACAGATATATCAACGCATCCTTATTGGGCAGCATGGGCAGATTTGGCTAAAAAAGCGGGTCTAGGTGCTTGCTGGTCAGAGCCGATTATTGACAGTAAAGGCAAATTACTCGGTACGTTTGCAATTTATCATCGTAAAAAATCAACACCAAATGAGATGGATTTCACACTTATAGAGCAAATATCTAACCTTGTTCGCATTGCTATTGAGCGAGATAAAGCTGATAAAATAATTTGGCATCAAGCCAATTTTGATAACTTAACTCAATTACCTAATCGTAATTTATTGATAGAACATTTAACAGCGGCAATTGAGAACGCTAAGCGCGATAAAAAACAAATTGCTATCGCCATGCTCGACATTGATAACTTTAAAGATATTAATGACTCTCTAGGGCATAGTGTCGGTGATAAATTACTCGTTGAAAGTGCAAACCGTATCAAAAGTTGTATTAGGAAAAATGATATTGTCGCACGTTTAGGTGGAGATGAATTCATCATAGTTCTGGTCGGCACGATTACTGAGATTGATGTCGACAACATCGGACAAAAATTATTAAACACGCTTGCACAACCCTATACTATTGATGATCAAAGTGTTCACTATACTGCCAGTATAGGTATTGCGCGTTATCCCAATGATGCCGACAACATTGACACATTATTAAGGAATGCCGACCAAGCTATGTATAATGCTAAAGCTCAAGGTCGTAACAGCATTCACTACTTTACCGAAAATATGCGTACTGATTTTCTCAAACGTATGGAAATTATTAAAGACTTACGCATTGCTATAACACAACAGCAATTTCATATGGTTTATCAGCCTATAGTTAACTTATCAAACAACACAATAGCTAAAGCAGAAGCACTTATTCGTTGGCAGCACCCCGAGAAAGGGTTAATTTCTCCGTTAGATTTTATCCCTATCGCTGAAGCTACTGGCTTGATAACAGAAATAAGTGAATGGATATTTAATGAGGTAACTCAGCAGGTTAAATATTGGAGAGAGACATATTGTCAAGATTTGATGATCAGTATAAATACCTCACCAGTACAATATAAAAATAAAGGACAGCAAATTACGGCGTGGGTTGCTTCGCTTAAAGAGCGAGATATTTCGCCGCAAGCTATTGCAATTGAAATAACCGAAAATTTATTAATGGAAAATCAAGAAGAAGTCGTCAGTGTGCTTGACCAAATTCGTCATAAAGGTGTTGCCATTTCCATTGATGATTTTGGTACAGGGTATTGCTCTTTCTCATACCTAAAAAACTACGCTATTGATTATTTAAAAATTGACAAAAGTTTTGTACAAAAGATGTCTGCTGATAATAAGGATGCCGCGCTTTGTGAAGCCATTATAGTAATGGCGAGTAAGCTTAACATTGACGTTATAGCTGAAGGTATCGAAACTGAACAACAGAAAGATTTTCTAACAAAGGCAGGCTGCTTGTATGGTCAGGGTTACTTATTAGCAATGCCATTGTCAAAAGAGCACTTTGAAGAATTACTCATCAAAGAAAAAAGCAGCTAATGAAAAAAGCGTAATCAGTACAGGTTATATTTTCAATAAAATGTAACCTTGTAGTCAGCCAAGCGCGATTTATTGGTAAAAAATTTAACTTCATAAACTCTTTACTGTACATCGCTATGGTATCGTGAAAATATATAAAAAATACCGTTAATCAAACTACTATGCCTAATAATCCCCTCTGGAAAAACAAAACTTTCTCACAGTTAAATACTAATGAACTCTACGATTTACTAAAATTACGTATTGATATTTTTGTTGTTGAGCAAACATGTTTTTATCCTGACTTAGACGACCATGACCGTCATCCACAAACCCAGCATTTATTTTGCTATCAAAACAACGTAATGACCGCGTATTTACGCATTTTACCTAAAGGGTTAACTTATCCTGAATACATTAGTATTGGACGTGTGGTTATTGCGCCCTGTGCTCGTGGAACCGGACTTGGCCACGAACTAATGCGTGTCGGTTTAGCTAAATGCTTAACATGCTTCCCAAATCAGATTGTTAAAATATCAGCGCAAGAGCATTTAGAAAAATACTACAATCAGCATGGTTTTGAACGTGTGAGTGACATGTATTTAGAAGATGATATTCCGCATATAGGCATGCTAAAAACACATTAAACTATACTTGAACAAGCAACACTTTAAGCCATTAAAACAACAAAAACGCTAACATTGATATAACCAATGTTAGCGTTTAAATTACTTTTCTAGTTTCGTTATAGCTTAGCCAAAAACGAATAAACGAATATTCTCAATCGATAAAACTAAAAGCACTGCGAATGTTGAAAGCACGCCCATTAAACGAGGCAGTGAACTGCCTATTGTTTTACTTAAACCAATGGCATGTGATACACGCGCTAACAATAGTACACCACCTAGAATATGCAACATCAACGCTGATGCGCCATTTATTTCGTAACAACCCAATAATATTAATGCTAATGGTACATATTCTGAAAAATTGCCATGAACTCGAACTCTCTTAGCTAAAACGTCATTGCCGTTAGAGCCAATACCAATTTTCGCACTCAAACGTACGCGAATAATATTTATAGATAATCCTAAATATAAAAGTCCTAATAAACTTGCGTAAAAGCCAGTTAATGAAAGCGTTACCATTGTTTTTCCTTCGTGCTAGATTAATAAATAATGAAGTTTCGTATTGTGCGGAATACTACCTATTAAGCGGCTCAATTCATAGCAGTATTTAGTTATATAGAAGTTCAAAGCGTTAAGGCTAGCGCTATAATGCAGCGCAGATATATTAGTGCTAATGACTTATATTAGGCGTATCAAGTTATGAAAACAGCATGTTTAACCGAGGCCTAACACCGTCGTGCTTTCGCCTCAGCTTACTTGGATGTAACTCATTTGGGCAATGTAGAAAAAATTAGCTAGACGGCTAATGGAGGATATTACCTGCACGGACGCAGATACTTAATTTTTGTCTTGAACATAAAAAAGCTCGCTTGCGCGAGCTTTAATTTCATAAATTGACAAAACGGCTTAACTTACGATAGTTTCTCATCTAACAATGAGCTAACTTGTTCAACAGGCTGCGTGCCATCAATAGTTAAATAAGCACAGGCGTCAGCAGCTGCTTCAGCTTGGTAGTAAGCAACTAATGGTTTAGTTTGTTCGTGATAAATACCTAAACGTTTACGTACTGTTGCTTCTTCATCATCTGGGCGAATAGACAAATCATCACCCGTTTCATCATCTTTACCTTCCGTTTGTGGAGGATTGTAAACAAGGTGATAAACACGACCTGAGCCAGCATGAACACGACGTCCGGCCATACGCTCTACTATCACTTCATCTGGTACGTCAAATTCAACTACGTGATCAACAGCAACACCATTTTCTTTCATAGCATCTGCTTGTGGGATTGTGCGTGGGAAACCGTCCAGTAAGAATCCTGCTTTACAGTCATCTTGTGCTATACGCTCTTTAACCAAACCAATAATTAATTCATCAGAAACGAGTTGCCCTGCGTCCATCACTGCTTTAGCTTTCTTGCCAAGTTCAGTTCCTGCTTTAATCGCAGCGCGTAGCATATCACCAGTAGATATTTGTGGAATGCCAAATTTAGCCATTAAGAATTGTGCTTGAGTACCCTTACCGGCACCAGGTGCACCTAATAAAATAATGCGCATTTAGTATAACCCTATTTAATAAATGAATTGGTTTTCGAAATTTCAAACACTATACATATTCAAAGGAATTCAAACAAGTAGCAAGCAGACTAAAAAAACAAAAAAGGAGCTAAAAAGCTCCTTTTTTTGACTAAAGTCTAACAACATTATGACTTAAGTAGTATTCAACCTAAGTTGTTACTATTTAGTCAGGCTTAACATTAGCTTG
Source organism: Colwellia sp. PAMC 21821 (assembly GCF_002077175.1). Taxonomy (NCBI): domain Bacteria; kingdom Pseudomonadati; phylum Pseudomonadota; class Gammaproteobacteria; order Alteromonadales; family Colwelliaceae; genus Colwellia; species Colwellia sp. PAMC 21821. The sequence goes on along the minus strand of NZ_CP014943.1, from coordinate 3,738,384 downwards.
TTTAAACGTGAGACAAAAGTTGCTGGGTCTTTCAAGCTACCACGTTCTGCTAACATAGCTTGTTCGAATAATACTTCAGCCCATTGTTTGAACTGTGCATCATCTTGCTCTTCGGCAACGTGCTTGATTAAGTCATGCTCAGCGTTAATTTCAAAAATTGGCAATGAGTCTGGTACTTCTTGACCAACCGACTGCATCAACTTCATCATTTGGCTGCTCATGTCATGTTCGTCTGCAACGATACACGCCGGTGAGTCAGTTAAACGCTGTGAAATTTTAACGTCTTTAGCTTTGCCTTCAAGTGCGGCTTTAATGCGAGTAACAACTGAATCGAATTCTTGCGCAAGCTTCTCTTGTGCTTCTTTCGTTTCTGCATCATCCATATCACCTAAGTCTAAACCACCACGAGTGACCGATTGTAATTGCTTACCATCAAACTCAGTTAAGTGGCTAACTAACCACTCATCTATACGGTCAGACATCAACAATACTTCAATGCCCTTCTTGCGGAATACTTCTAAATGCGGGCTATTTTTAGCCGCTTCGAAGCTATCAGCAACCACGTAATAAATCTTGTCTTGGCCTTCTTTCATACGCTCAATATATTGCGCAAGTGAGGCACTTTGCATGCTGTTATCTTGATGTGTAGAAGCAAAGCGCATAAGTTTAGCAATCGCATCTTTATTAGCTGAATCTTCTGCTGGACCTTCTTTTAGTACTTGACCAAATTCATTCCAGAACAGTTGATATTGCTCAGCATCTTTGTTGCCTAATTTTTCAAGCATTTTTAAAACACGTTTAGTACAACCCTTGCGAATTGTTTCAGTGATTTTGTTATCTTGTAAAATTTCACGTGATACGTTCAAAGGTAAATCATTAGAGTCCAATAAACCTTTTACGAAACGTAAGTAGCTAGGCATGAATTGCTCAGCGTCATCCATAATAAATACACGTTGTACAAATAATTTTAAACCATGCTGTTTTTCACGGTTGTGCATATCAAATGGTGCTTTAGACGGGATGTAAAGTAATGACGTATATTCAGTCTTACCTTCTACTTTATTGTGTTCCCATAAAAGTGGGTCACCAAAATCATGCGAAACGTGCTTGTAAAATTCTTTATATTCTTCGTCAGAAACGTCTGATTTCTCACGTGTCCAAAGCGCAGTTGCCTTGTTCACTGGTTCCCACAATGCAGGAACAGCGTCACGCGCTTCAACAGCAGGCGTTGTTACATTGCCTTCGTCGTCTTTAGCTTCTTCAATCGCTTCAACGCCAGGCACTTCTGGTGTCAGCATTTCAACAGACACAGAAATATGATCCGAGTACTTAGTAACGATAGATTTTAAACGCCAGTCATCAGCATATTCACTTTCTTCTGCTTTTAAGTGAAGAATAATATCGGTACCACGGTTTGTTTTTTCAATTTTAGCCGTAGTGAATTCACCTTCACCAGCACTTGTCCATTCAACACCTTCAGACGCTGCAACACCGGCAGCACGTGAACGTACAGTAACCGAATCAGCAACGATAAATGCTGAGTAAAAGCCAACACCGAATTGACCAATTAATTGTGAGTCAGACGCTTGATCACCAGAAAGTTGTGAGAAAAATTCAGCCGTACCTGATTTTGCAATAGTCCCTAAATGTTCAACGATTTGGTCGTGAGTCATACCAATACCGTTATCAGAAATAGTCAGGGTATTGTTTTCTTTATCACAACTTACACGAACACGTAGATCACCGTCGCCTTCATATAAATCTGCATTCGACAATGCTTTAAATCGTAATTTATCAGCAGCATCAGCGGCATTGGAAACCAACTCACGTAAGAATATTTCTTTATTTGAATAAAGTGAGTGGATCATCAACTGCAATAGTTGTTTTACTTCGGTTTGAAAACCATGAACTTCTTTTTGACCTGTCTCAGACATTTGAAAATTTCCTACTCTAAATAGCATTAAAACGATTGGTTATGGTGACCATCAAACATTATACCTATTCCAGTAAGTTCCCGTGTAGAGACATACTTAATAGATTTGGTATTATCCAATACTCACTCGATAGTTAACATGTGGGGGTGGCGAAAATATTTTCAAGCAAGAAATAAATTTTTTTTCACAGAAAGCGCCCATATTTTCTGTCGTTTTTGTGGTATTTCATTGTCTTCATATACTTTTATACATACTCTACATAATAAATAATTATTTGCTTTCAGTAACTTCTGTACATACATTAAAGCGTTCGCTGATTACCACTTTTCAAGCGAGATAAGCTTTTGTCTAAGCAGCGATTACACAAGGATTAACATGTTTTTTGATCGAAATAGCAATGCCGCTATTCTATTAGCTGGTATTTTAGCGTTAGTGGTAGGCGTGGGTGTAGCGCGATTTGCTTTTACTTCTTTATTACCCTCTATGCTAGAAAACCACCTCAGTATTGCTTTCGCAGGTGTGCTCGCATCAATTAACTATGTCGGTTATTTGTCGGGCTCAATTTTTTCCATATTCATTAAAGATATACATGCCAAGGTTAGATTCTTCCGTATCGGTTTAGCTTTGTGTGTTATTACATCGCTACTACTGGCGTTTACCGAAAATAATACCATCTGGTTACTGTCTCGTTTATTTGCAGGCTTTGGTGCCGCCATGGCATTAGTGGTAGGCTCTGCTATTGTGATGTCAAAATTACAAAAAACCAATAAAACCAAGGCAATGGGCATTCATTTTAGTGGTTTAGGCTTTTCTATTTTAGTGTCTGACTTAATCATGCGCGGTGTATTTACTTATAGTACAAACTGGCAACATGCTTGGTTAGCTTTAGCTATTGCAGGCGCAATATTTGCCTGCTATTCCGGTTATATTTTAAGTTTTGAAAAACAACCAGCTGACCAAGTCATTAAACACAAATTTGATAAATCGCTATTTACCCCTTTAGTTATTGTACTCGCGCTCGCCTACTTTACAGAGGGCGTTGGCATGGTGGTTCAAGCTACATTTCTGCCTGATATTGTTAACTCATTACCTGGGCTCGACGGTTACGGTGGTTATGCATGGTTAGCGGTTGGTTTAGCGGGTATTCCTTCTTGTATTATTTGGATGCGATTAGCGCATAAATACAACAGCATCGATATTATGATAGTGGCAATGGCACTGCAGGTGGTGGGGATTTTAATACCGACATTTTCCGCTAATATCTATCTTAACTTAGTCAGCGGCATATTATTCGGCGCAACATTTATCGGGCTAGTATCATTATTTATGAATTATGGCGGCCAACTAGCAGGTAAAAACCCAGTATTTATTATGGGACTGATCACCGCGGCATATGGCGTTGGACAAGTGGTAGCACCGCTCTATTGTGTCGCATTAATAGCAGAGTTTAAAAACTATAACGCGGCGCTTTACTTAACCGCTTTTATTGTATGTTGTGGCATATTCTTACTTAAATACGCACAGACTAATTTAATTGCTAAGCCGGCAATAGAAAATAAAGCGTAAAATTATACAGTTGGATCAATAACAAAGCATGAAAAGAAAAATTAAAAACATCAATATTAGATTAATTTCAGCAATGGTATTTGTGATGGTTTGCATCTCTTTTTTGCCATTCGTAGCAAACGCAATTCAAACGTCTGTGGTGAATATTAAGCAGTAAATCATGCACATACTTATCTATCAAGCTTCGAATAAAGTGAGAGTAAAGTGAGAGTAAAGTGAGAATTATTGCACTTAATTTAGCGATAACAAAACAAAAATAAAGTGCTTTATTCTCCCACTAGCCTTAACTCAATACGCTATGTATCAATGCTCTATGAATAAATGTATAGACAGTTACAGGCGGGTTTAAATAAACATAGGTAAGCACGTTATGTAAGTATTTAAATGACACAAATATTATGCACTGTATTTTTAATCTGCTGTTTTGTAAAAGATATATTCCATTCTAATGGTATCTAATGTGCCATGCGGCGGTTCACATATCTCAAGGCTCATTTCTTACAAACAAGATGAAGTTTGAAAAGGCTAATGATTGCTGATAACGTATTTAAATTATTAATAAAAAGTGTATTGTGAGTCATTGAATTACGAGTTTTGGTATTAAATCGAAATGTTAATAATACACGGTTATGTGTCACTCAAACATGGATGTTAGATCAAATGAAAGATGATCAATTTAAAGCCTGGGAATCAACAAGAACAAAAGGAAAATTAAATTTTGTTCTCTTTACGGGCCTCTTATCATGGGGCTTACCAATGTTTATTTTCATAGCTTTTATGAATAAGCCTTTTACTGATGGCTTCACATCGAAATCCGCGATTGTTCATTGTATCGTTTGGCCATTAGCAGGAGTGTTGTTTGGTGTTCTAAATTGGTATATGTCGGAACGAAAGTACAAAAAAGAACTATCCAATCGCAATAACACATAACACGCTACAAACGCAAAATGAAGGTGGCTGTTTTCACTCCATTCAACATTTTAGCTAGCTGTATTTTTCCGCTTAAGCGGGCGTTTTATATACCAAGGAGATTGTATTGGAAATTATCAAGTCCTCGTTAAAAATGATTGGTAAAGGGTTTCTGTATGGAACAGGGTTTGCTTTAGGTGTATGGTTTTTATTTACGTTTGTTTTAAGTAATATCCGCTACCCAAACTCACCAATATCAGCAGAATCAGAATCTATTATTGAGGCTAATAGCTCAAAGGTTAAATCTAGCAAAATAGAAATATTAAGCTCTAAATCAATTTCTAGACCTTACCTAATAGATATTATCGGCACGCTTAAAAATACAGGAGACTTGTCTACAAATGGCGTAAACCTTAAAGTTGACCTCTTTGATGAAGATAAAAACTTTATATTTCAATGCGAAACTTGGTTATCTGATGAGATTGCACCTGAAAAATCAGTAAATTTTAAAGTTGGTTGCCACGGAATAAATGAGGACATTTATAAAAACTTTAGTAGTTACAAGCTAAAAGCATCGAGATAATTGGCATAATAAGTCATTAAATCAGGACAAAAAACAGTTGTTTTTTCTCCTTCTTTGCTAATTTTAACTAATTACTATTTATCTCTTAACTAGGCGATAATTAAACAAGGAGAATTCGGTGCACGGAAGTCGGTTAGTAGCATTAATATGCGCAGTAATGCTTGGGGGCGTAATAATAGCTTTTCCAGATCAATTCTTATTTTCTAAAGTAGTCCCTAATTCATTTTGGACTAAATATTTCCCATTACCGTTTGGTGCAGGATGGTTCATTTCATTTATGGCTTTACTGCCAATATTATTTACCAAAGCTCCGCTACTCTCAACCATAAAGTGGACGTTGACTAGCATATGCATGTCTATATTAGTATGTGTCCCTATCTCTGTCTTTATAGCTGAGGGCACGATATCAATTAATAATTTTATCAACCAATACATTTGGGTAAGTTTATTATGTATACCACCATTTATACTCCAAATATTATTAAGGTGTATAGATGGTGGCATTAAAAATATAGCTAATAAGGCCGATGACCGAATAAAGTGATAATGGAATTAAGTATATTTAGCATTTTGTTATTACTTTTAAAGCTAAATCATTAAAGCTTAAAAACTATAATTTTTACGTCCCGACAAAGCATGCGCCAAAGTATTACCATCAACATACTCTAATTCACCACCTACTGGCACACCATGGGCAATGCGTGAAATTTCAACATCGTGGGTTTGAGTAAGCTCAGCAATAAAATGTGCGGTTGCTTCGCCTTCTACAGTCGGGTTTGTGGCTAATATAACTTCAGTAAACTGCCCTGTCGCCAATTGTTTTTCTAAAACGTCTAAACCTAAATCGTCTGGACCTATACCATCTAGTGGTGACAAATGCCCCATGAGCACAAAATAACGACCTTGAAATTCGCCGGTTTGTTCAATAGCAATTACATCCGCAGGTGTTTCAACAATACACAGTTGTGTGGCTATTTTTCGTTTTGGACTCTGACAAATTTCGCACAAGGCTTCTTCGGTAAAATTACGACATTGCTCGCAATGACCAATATTTTCCATCGCAAGCGCTAAGGTTTGTGAAAGTTTGCTACCCCCGCGACGATTACGCTCAAGTAAATGAAATGCCATACGTTGCGCTGATTTTGCACCTACACCGGGTAAACATTTTAATGAATCAATAAGTTCTTGAACTAACGGGCTAAATTTCATTACAACTCTTTCTTGGCTTGATTGACTTTCATTTACCTTACGCTCAGCAAATGAATAATATTTACAACGGAGTTTATCATTGAGTTTAAAGATTGATAATAACTTATTAAAAAGAATTTTTCGGTTCAAGCAGAGTAATTTTACCCAAAACTTTGAAACTTAAGTATGATGGTGCTAATAAAAAACCTTCATCATTGAATCTTTAGCAACAGCATCAATAAGGCCAATTATGCTAACCAATATTTTCATTACTTTAGCGTTATTAATTGTCAGCTTTATTGGCTTACAACGGCTGTTTACCCTACCGAAAAATGTCTGGTTACTTTTTTTAGTGCAACCGTTAGTAATGGCTGCATCGCCGGTGATTGTTTTTATTGGCGGTATACTTGCCACAAGCATGGGCGCTGATCCGGCATTAGTTACCTTACCCGTAACTGTGATGATACTCGGTGTCGCCAGCGGCGCTATTCCCGCGGCTTTATTAGCTAAAAAGAAAGGCCGACGCTTCGCCTCATTCACCGGTTTTAGTTTAGGCTTTTCAGGTACCATGCTGGCAACGTTTGCCGCGTTAAATGGTAGTTTCGAATTGCTGGTATTAGCCAGTTTGCTCTTTGGTATCAGCACCGCCTTTATTCAACAATTACGTTTTGCTGCAATTGAAAGCGTAACTGACAATAATGAAGTGCCAACGGTACTTTCAATACTTATGCTCAGTGGTATTTTCTCGGCGTTTTTAGGCCCTGAAATTGCCGTAACCGCCAAAGACTGGTTAAGCTCTCCTTATGGTTATGCTGGCTCTTTCTTATTTCTGTCAGCGCTATTTATTATTGCCATGGTGTTGATGTTAGGTTTTAAAAATCCAGAAATAAAACACAGTGATAACGACGGTAAAATTCGTCCGTTAAGTGTCATCATTAAACAGCCCATTTTCATTATCGCAATATTGTCAGCCGCCATTGGCTTTGCGCTTATGAGTTACCTCATGACTGCCACACCTCTGAGTATGCATCAACTGCATGGCCACAGTTTAAACGATACAAAATGGGTGATACAAAGCCACATTGCCGCTATGTTTATTCCTTCACTTTTTACCGCTTTATTAGTTAAACGTATCGGTTTGAAGAACCTAATGTTAGCGGGCACCTTTATTTATGCGATTGTTACGGTTATTGCTTTGTCGGGTGAACAAGTTATGCATTATTGGTGGGCGTTAGTCTTATTGGGCATTGGCTGGAATTTCCTTTTTCTCACCGGTACTTCATTATTACCCCAAAGCTATCACGCCAGCGAGCGCCATAAGGTTCAGGCAATTAATGACTTTATTATTTTTGGCTTTCAAGCCACAGCGTCTTTACTGGCAGGTTGGATATTATTTAAAGCCGGTTGGCATGTTGTAGTGCTCACTAGTTTGCCTTTTATTATTATCTTGTTCGCTGTTAGCTGGTTTTACTTTAAAAAAGAGCGTGAGAAAATTAATCAAGCATCTGCTAATGCGGTTGCTAATGCCCAGCAAAAAATTATTCAACAGAGCGAAGTATAACCTTGAGCACTTTAACTATTTTACAACGTGGCGAGCCAGTGTTGTCTGCTGTCGCAATGCCGGTATCTAATATTGATAGCGCTGAAATAAAACAGCTGATTATTGATCTTAAATCTACCGTAGCCCTCGCAAAAGGTGTCGGTATTGCTGCGCCGCAAGTTGGGAAAAGTTTACGCCTATTTATTATGTGCTCTGCCCCCAGCGAGCGCTACCCTGATGCGCCGTTATTAGCGCCTTCTGTCATCATTAATCCAGAAATACTTAACACCCATGATGAACAAGAATTAGGCTGGGAAGGCTGCTTAAGTGTAAAAGGTAAACGAGCACTTGTGCCGCGGTATAGCAGCATAGATGTTAACTACTTAGACGAAACGGGCATCATGCATAATCAAACACTCACGGGATTTCTTGCTAGGATTTTCCAACACGAGCTAGATCATCTTGACGGTATCACCTTTATTGAGCGACTCGACAACGAAAGCGATGCGATTGACGAAGCTCAATGGCGACAAAAAACATTGAATAACTGAATCGATACACACCCTGCTTCAAATCAAGTTTAGACATTGAAAAGTGGTGAATACGTATGCAGCTAATGTTGTATTTTAAAGACTATTGCTAAGATGGAAATCGATACCGTTAACCTATATTTTTGGCTGAGCAAGTTTTTAAGCCTAAAAATAAAACAAGTTAACTCCGACTTATAACAATAAGAGTTCGTATATGACTAACAAACCACAACTTAATTTTTGGCAAATTTGGAATATGTGTTTCGGCTTTATGGGGATACAGTTTGGTTTTGCCCTGCAAAATTCTAATGTTAGTCGCATATTTCAAACCTTAGGCGCAGACTATTCTAATATGGCAATTTTATGGATTGCCGCCCCAATAACTGGACTTATCGTTCAGCCAATTATTGGTTATTTCAGTGACAACACTTGGAATAGACTCGGTCGACGTAAACCTTACTTTCTCTTTGGCGCAATTGCCGCCAGTTTATCATTATTTATTATGCCGAACTCCCCTACTTTGTGGGTTGCAGCCGGTATGTTGTGGATAATGGATGCTTCAATTAACGTTTCAATGGAACCCTTTCGCGCTTTTGTAGGCGATATGCTACCGAGAAAACAACGCGCAATGGGCTATGCGATGCAAAGCTTTTTTATTGCTGTTGCCTCAGTCGTCGCCTCCTCATTACCTTGGATGATGGCCAATTGGTTCGATATCAGCAATGTAGCAGAGCCCGGTTTACTGCCAGATACGGTTAAATTTTCATTTTATGCTGGTGGTGTTATTTTTTTCCTCGCCGTGTTGTGGACTATTTATTCAACCAAGGAATATTCTCCTGAACAACTACAAGCCTTTCAAGACGCCGAAGATAAAACGCAGACCGAAGAGTCTTTTATCCCTCGCACGGCAAAAAAATACTTTACTGGTGGTGCTACTTGGCTGTTACTAGGTCTAGTAAGTTTTGCGATAGTCGCGCTTAATGTTGAGCAACTCGATAAAAGTTTATTCATTCTTGCAGGTGGGTTTTGTTTCTTTGCTATTTGTCAGTTAGTGGCTGGTTTAATGGCAAAAAACAATAGTCATAATGGCTTTGCACAAGTCATGTCAGATTTATTTTCCATGCCGCAAACCATGAAGCAACTCGCCTTTGTACAGTTTTTTTCTTGGTTTCCATTTTTTGCCATGTGGACGTATACCACAGCAGCCGTTACTGAATTCCACTTTGGCAGTTCTGATGTAACATCGGCAGCGTTTAATGAAGGCGCAGACTGGGTGGGAGTGCTGTTTTCAGCTTATAACTTAACCTCGGTTTTTGCCGCAATTTGCATTCCAATCGTCGTTAAATACTTTAATTTACGCATTGCACATATGATCAACCTATTCCTAGGTGGTGCTGGTTTTATCTCGTTCCTCTTTATTAAAGATCCAACCTTACTTATTGTTTCTATGATCGGTATCGGCTTTGCTTGGGCGTCAATTTTATCGGTGCCTTACGCTATTTTAGCAAATGCTTTACCGGCGAAAAAAATGGGTTTATATATGGGGATATTTAACTTCTTCATCGTATTACCGCAAATATTAGCCGCCAGTATATTAGGCTTCTTAATTACCAAGGTTTTCGACAATCAACCGGTATATGCGCTCGCCGTTGGTGGTGCAAGTATGGTGCTTGCGGGGTTATTAACCTTACGCGTAAAAGAGCCTGAGTATTAGCCGTAATAGGCTCTCAGTCTCTCTATAAAGTTAACTGATTTTAACCATCACAAAGGCCTGACTTCGTAACGTCTAACGAACTCAGGCTTTTTTTCAACTTAACGTATAGCTGACTCTTCACTGGCTTCATCAATATGCTTAACGACTTATTCTTCATATATAATGCTTTTTATAATTAGCCTTAAACCCTGTAGTTAATAGCCATAACAGTGATAGTTGAAAATACTTACCAGCATTCCCACCCAATTGTATCTAGCGCAGCCAGCCAATTATATTTAAGTTTTCCACCCTAGAAGTTTTAAGTATTTATAAGCAACTGTGAGCCTCAAGTCCTTAAAATTATTTGAAGGAGTGATAGTATTTAGGGCAAAATCAACCAAGGTTCTCTGCTTACTTGTGAGGCGCGTCAAAGCTCATTACGGACACTGATGATTTAAAAGCTAAAGGCTTAAAAGAGCCTAAAGCAGACGTAGATGCCTCATCTTCCTGTTCTTAATTTAGTTTAATAACTGAGTATTTAAATGCAGCTGTACCTTGTTTCCTCCCAAGTCAGGAAATGAGGCAAGTTGCCTCATTTCATCTATAAGCAAAAATCTGTTTTTATCTGTAGGTAATAAGTGGTGTTAGCTGCAAAGATTTGTTATTAATATATAAAATAAATAAGGTGGAAACTTTTTTTCTGTAAAAGAGGCAAGTTGCATCCTATTAAATTGTTAGGCTTATTAAATTTATAATCAATCATGTCAACAATAAGGAATAAAAAGTGAAAATTAGATCAATATTAGCGGTGGTTTTGTCGAGTTCTTTTATATCAGCGCTACCTGCTTACGCAAATGATGATCAATTGCTGTTGAAGCAATTTCATGACTATGGGATCAAAAAGTGTGATGCTTTTATTATTGAAAAAAGTAAATTGAAAGGTGGCTGGAGCCTATTTATAAACAAACACGCAGGGGGCATAGATGGTCCTTCTACCGAAGTTACAATGACGCAAATTTTTGGCTCTAAAGATGACACTGTAAAAACCGAAGATACTTACATACAAACTAGTAAAAAGTGTTTTCTTCGACATACTTGGACAGTAACATTTCCTGGTTCCTGCGAAAGTAATATTGATGGTAATGCATGGTACATTTCTACCAAAATGCCAAATAAAGACTATACAACATATAAGAACTCAGGTGGTATAGAGTTGCATGCTAAAGAAATATCAATGGGCAACTTTAAAGCTTGTGTTCAAGAAGGTTCCAGCCGCTCTTCTGCTGCTCACGGTTAAAGCCTAACAAGTTGCTCAAAAGGACTAAAACAGTTTGCTCGTTTTTTGCAAAGTACCGCAAAAAACAAGCCAACCGTTTTAGCCACTTAGCAAGGCGTTATACGTTTCTAGAGTTTGGTGTAAATTAAATGTCTGAAGAAGCAATTAAACTTGCGAAGAAATTACTTGAGAGTGACGCTGATTTTTTAGATCACGTAACTGCATTATGCTACATCGGTAATGAGTTGCACGATCAATGCTGGAATACTGATTATCATATTTTTGCATTACTATCGTCAGAACTAGATCATCTTCCATTAAGTCATGTAAGACCGCAATGTTCAGCTGAATTTCTTGCTAAATCAGATAAGGAAATAGCTGAAAATATAGAGTTTTATCGGGCAGATGTTGTTATTGCTTGTAATAAAATCCTACAGCAATAAAACGTATAACAAATAAGAATAGGTGTCGCGTAGCCGACACCTTATTCGGGTGTTGGACAAGCCCGGAGCCTGCTTTATATAGTAAATAGCGTGATTGATTTTCAAGGTGGGTTGGCCTTGTATGTAAATACAAGGCGCACTGAGCCAAAGCGAAAAACCTGGGTGTTTTTCCGCTGTTAATTCAGTTATTTATGCATAGAATATTTATTTCCTCATGAGCGTTTGTTTACACCATCATCCTTTTCTTTCTTTCTTTATTAGCCAGCCCTAATGACGCCAGTACATAGCATCTGATGCTGACAGCACGGACAAGCCCGTTTTGCTTTGGGTTTGGATGGTGTGATGCTTGGCGGTAAAAGGTGAGTAAACTCGGTTAATAAAAACTGTATCAATAATCGTATTTTCCTAGCGCCCGAGGATAAGAGACCATAGTCTCGAACACGCTGTAACCCTTTAGGTAATGCATGCTGTAATATCAGCATCAGAAACGTTAAGGTGGGTAGCGTACGTGTTTCAGTTTTTTTAGTGGTGCTATTTGTATAACGAAAGGTGACGTTTTTATGGTCATGGCTGATAATATCTTTGTCCGCTAATACACCACGATAAAGGTATCTTGAAAGGTATTTTAACGCAGGCAGACCATAGCCCACCTTTTTACAATGAACGACCCATTGCTTTGGCATGATGTTAATGTCTTTCAGCGATAACTCAGGATGTTGGTTAATTGCCTCAAATATGCGAGCTCGCCATACCTTAGCGAGTGCCTTCGCATTAAACAAATAACCCGGCTTGCCTTGCTTCCACTGCTTACGTTTTGCATCATAACCGCCATTGGGCACTATGATATGTATATGAGGATGCAGCTCACGTCTTCTGCTGTGGGTATGTAAAACACTCGTAAACCCTATTGTCCCTAACTTATTACGTCGTGCAAAATCTTTTAAGATTGACGCGCTGACACTAAACATTATTTGATATAGGGCTTTAGGTCGCTTGCGAGCTAACGCTCTTAACTCATAGGGCAAGGTAAAGGTTGTCATGTAATATTGCACAGGTAAGCGTTTTTGTTTTTGTCTTTCAAGCCACGTTGACGTTGTGCTTTGCTGACATTGTGGGCAGTTTCTATGACCACAAGAAAGCGCTTGGCTCTCATGATGCTCACAAGCTGAGCATGCCCATAATGATTGACCTTGTTGCCCCGTTTTACATGACAGCATGGCAAAAATCGCTTGGCGCATATCATGTGATAGTTGACGGCTATACTGAGTTTCAAGGGCTTGATGATGTTGACGTAGTAACGCGATAAAGGTGCTCATTTTACCGACCATGTAATGGTCAATTTATCTGTTAATTGATTTACCGCGCGTGACATATCACGTTGTTTAACTTTCGTGAGTTGTGTGTAGCGTGCCGTGGTGTTGAGACTTGCGTGTCCCAATAGATGCTGTAAAGAGCGTAAATCAAGCCCCTGTTCAAGCAGGTGCGTAGCATAACAATGACGCAGCGAATGTGGGCTAATGAGTTTTTTAATGTGGCAGTCTTGAAGCACACGTTTTAACGCTTTTTGAACACTGCCTTTATCCATAGGCGTATTCGTTTTTGTATGAGTTCCAGGAAAAATCAAACGCTCGTGGCGGTGAGTTTTCCAATAATCCCTTAGCGCTAAGAGGGTGAGCTCAGGCAGAGGTACCATGCGGTCTTTTCCTCCTTTGCCATCACGAACATGTACCAACATGGTCGATTTATCAATATCGTGTATGGTTAAATTAAGGCCTTCGCTTAAGCGTAACCCCATACTGTAAAGGGTCATAAAAAACACTTGGTAGCGAAGTTGCTTGGTTTGATTAATCACATCATCCACTTGCTTGGGTGTTAAAATATCGGGGATGCGTTTTACTTGAGGAGGCTTGACGATAGAAAGCCACTCCCATTGTTTATTGAGCGTATAGCGGTAAAAGAATTGCAAACCGTTACGGTCAAGTTTAATGGTACTCCAAGAATGGGTTTGAATGAGGTTGTTGAAATACAGCTTTAAGTCAGCCGTTGTTAACGTATCAGGTGACTTATCAAAAAAGGCTGTTATACGGCGTACAGCACGGGCATAAGCATCAATAGTTGAAGGACGTTTACCTTGCAGTCTTAAGTTGATAAGATGTTGTTCATAAAGAAAATTATAGTGTTGCTCTTGTGATGTATTCATGAGGTTATACTCCAATAACACACCGTCACAATGACGATGTTATTATTGAGTATGGAAGGTAGTTTCAAAGCTACTCTGCCGCAGAGCGGCTTCGTTCAACAAGCCAATCAAGCGGGACTAAAAACAGTTTGCTCGGTTTCGCTTCGCTACACATTTTAGCAAACAATTTTTAGCCCCTTATTGGGGCGTTATAAGTTACTCAAGTATTGGTGCTATGAATTGTCCTGAATGCAATCACGAATTTGGTTACTTACATTTAGATAAGCTGGAACAGGTTGGAAAACTCACGGAGTTTGAATGTCCTAATTGCGGTCAAAGGCTAAATAATCGACCAATTAAAGAAATCACCCAAAAAGCAAATTGGTACATATATGGTGGGTTAATATTATTTGTATTATTACTACTGATTAATTACTTAATTTACGGTGACCAAGTTAAAGGTATTATTAAGTATTTATTAATTTCCGTAGGGAGTGCTAGTTGTTTGCTTGGCTACCTACAATATGGAAAGCTAGACCGCAAAATAAATTATGAAAAAGTGGTTTGAGCAGGTAACTTATAACAACACGCCCTGAGGTGGACAACTAGTAAATTTTAGCGTTCTGAGCTGAAAAGCCACAGACGACTATGAACTTAAGCCCGACTAACAGTCGAGTGTAAAGTCTTGGCTAAAATTGTCCTAAATATGTTCATGGATTCACTAAAACCTAATGACCGCTATTGGCTAGCTGCTGTCATAAACTTAAACAAACACCTAATGTCCGCTTTGTCGGATTAGCCGCCTTTAAAGCCTAAAGATTGAACGACAGCTATGGTGGCTTAGTTGTCTGTCAGGATAAAGGTAGGTCTATGCTTTTGAACTCTTTAAACAACCTAATAAACTCCTGTTTTCAATAACTATTCTATGACACATACCTCTTTTTGTTTTTTAATAATTGATGGTCAATTTAAAGGTTATTTGGTGGTCAAAGTGAATGCTAATATCCGGCAGTTCTAATACAATTAAGTGTCATAGTTGATGTAATTCTTCAATAGTTGCGTGGCTATAGCAATCTGATAATTAAGATGAAAATGAGTAATTCCAATTTGATTAATTAAGTGTTCTACTTTTTCATGAGGTAAAATGGATAATGACAAGGCATAAAACTTAGTCAGTAGTTATGCTACTTATACATTTTATAACGCCGTGGGTATTCATTTTAACCATTAAAAATGAGCCGCTAATTAATCAACTTGGTATAAAGCATGCAAATAAATATTATTAAAGAAGTGCCGGCCGTAGAAGACTTTTTACGTTTAAGGGTCGTGTCAGGGTTAACACCTCGCCCTATTGAAGCTGCGAAAAAAGCCTTACCTAATAGCTTGTTCGGCGTACATATTGTTATTGACGACTGCACAGTTGCTATGGGTAGAGTGGTAGGTGACGGCGCGTTAAATTTCGAAGTTGTTGATATCGCAGTAGACCCTAACTATCAAGGTAAAGGCTTAGGTCGCATCGTTATGCAAAACATTATGCACTACCTTGAACAAACTGCGGTTGAAGGTGCTTATATTACCTTACTCGCCGATGTACCTGAGCTTTATAAAAAGTTTGGTTTCGTGCTCAGTCGCCCAGAATGTGAGGGGATGCATTGGGAGCCTGGGCTGAAAAATAAAGCTTAGTTTGTTCACATCAAGTAACTTGTTCACGTCATCAGTTCAAATGACTTAAATAAACCAACTTACAAATACAGAGACCAACATGCGACAAGCGATTATCGACTATCATCTCGATGACGAGAACCATTGGGTTGCTCGACTAGCATGCGGCCACTTTCAACATGTTCGTCACCAACCACCGTTTATTAATCGCCCATGGGTACTAAAGCTGTCAACGAGAAATGAAAAACTTGGCCAGAAGCTAAATTGTATCAAGTGTGACAACGGAGCCGCAGAAGACTTTAAGCCGACAAATTAATTCGACTTAAAGAGCTGGCATAGCGTGACTTAAATTATGTAAGGAAAAGGTGGAATTAATTAACTACCACATGATTTACGAACTACTAATGTCGCTGGCATTAATTGCGTTTTCGTTTCTTCGCCGCTGACTAATTGCAGTAACTTATCAACTAAAAGCTCACCGGCTAATACCGTGTCTTGTTTAGCGGTGGTTAATGCCGGTGAAGTAGAACAAGCCGTAGCTATATCATCAAATCCCACTATCGCAACATCACCAGGGACGTTATATCCCGCTTCTTGTATCGCTCGCATCGCGCCAATAGCAATTAAGTCGCTTGCTGTACAAATGGCATCAAATTTTATGCCTGTAGCAATAAGCTGTTGAGCCGCTTGATATCCAGATTCATCAGTCGATATTGCATCAATTTGTAAGTTACTATCTACTTTAAGATTATTATCTTTTAGCGCTTGGCAATGGCCTGTGTAACGATCTAGAAACTCAGGAGAACCTATACTAATTCCTCCCAAAAATGCAAAGTGTTGACGGTTTTGCTTAACTACATGCTCTGTTATTTGATAGCCACCTTGAAAATTGTCACAACCCACAGACACTACAGATAGCCCTTTAACGTCGGCTCCCCAACGCACAAAATGGGTTTCTTGTTTTATAAGTTGAACCAGCTTTTCTTCATAGTCTGTGTAATCACCATAACCCAGCAAAATAATACCGTCAGCTTTACGGGTATCTTCAAAATCAGCATGCCAGTCATTACTCATTTGTTGGAACGAGACTAATAAGTCATAGCCCTTTTTCGCGCTTGCACGAGTAATGCTACCTAACATAGATAAGAAAAACGGGTTAATTAACGAATCGTCATTGGTCGGATCTTCAAAAAGTAATAATGCAATAGTGCCGCTAAGCTGTGTGCGTAAACTACTGGCATTTTTATCAACTTTATAGTTTAACTCTTTGGCAATTGCTTGCACACGAAGACGCGTTTCTTCATTAACTAATGGGCTATTACGAAGCGCTCGTGACACGGTCGATTGAGAAACGCCAGCACGATAAGCAATATCAAATGATGTTTGTTTTGATCTCACAGCAAACCTATAAGTGAAAATATCTAATTCATATTAACCGAGGGTTTAAGCTAAGTACATAATTTAATTGATGATGAATCAACACCCTTAGAGAACATAGGCCCTCCCTAGTACAATCACTAAATTTATCAGACAACCAGCTAAGACAAAAGCAGGCATTTATCGCCGTCATCTCTACTTTTTAAACAATACATTTACTCACGTAAAATTAATGTGCATAAAAAGCTCAAATACATACGTATGCATGCATTTTAAATCAGATTTTTGCAGTGCATACGTATGTAGCGCATTGCTCTAATTACTTACATCGGCATAATTAATTCAAGCGCTATTTATGAACTAAATTAAAGCACTAAATTAAAGTTAGCTTTCACACGTGCATTTACACGATGAAGTCTTTTGCACCTTGTCTCGTTCGCGCATTAATAATAGCGAGACCGTACTTCACTTTTTGCATTACGTCAGAAGTAGTTAACATTTACCGACAATACAATGTCCGATAAAAGAGTTTGTAGTTATATGGTTACTAAAACAAAAACGTCGACTAACACACAGTCTTCAACTAAAAATAAAACACAATCAATTACTGTGGCTGAAATTAGCCAACGTATCGAACACCATTTAAAATTTACTTTAGATGAACAAATCAACGTAGACCAAAAACCAGCATACTGGCGCGCTACCTCCCTTGCGCTTAACGATATAATCGTTGAAAAACTACAAAACACTAAAGCTCGCCAACAACAAAGTGAAGTAAAGTCAGTTAATTATTTGTCACTTGAATATTTAATGGGCCGTTTACTGTCGAACAATTTACATAACTTAGGCCTATATACAAATACTGAAAAACCCTTAAAAACAATGGGCTTTGAACTGGCCGATTTATGCGAACAAGGTGCTGATTTAGCATTAGGTAACGGTGGTTTAGGCCGTTTAGCAGCATGTTTTTTAGACTCACTTGCAACGTTAGATTACAACGCAATGGGCTACGGCGTACATTATCAACATGGTTTATTTAAACAAAGCTTTGCCGATGGTCAACAGATAGAAACTCCGGATATGTGGCGTGAGTTCGGTAGTCCATGGGAAATATGTCGCCCTGAATCAAGCCAAACTATTCCACTTTATGGTCATATTGAAGAAGTTGCTCAAGCTAATGGAACAATAAAACCAGTTTGGCATGCCGGTAAATCGTTAAAGGGCGTACCTTGGGATGTGCCAATTGTTGGTTATAACTCAGATACAGTTAATGCCCTGCGTTTGTGGGAGTGTCGTGCCGATAACGCTTTTGATTGGGATACATTCAATCATGGTGATTATTTACAAGCACACCAACAACAAGTAGCTGCTGAAACCGTATCGAAAGTACTTTATCCAAATGACGAACATGATGCCGGTAAAGAGCTGCGCTTTGTTCAGCAGTATTTCTTCTGCGCATGTTCAGTACAAGACATTATTGCCCGTTTTGAAAACCAATATGGCGCGCTTTCAGAGCAGCGTAATTGGCAAACGTTCTGTGAAAAAGTGGCTATTCAGTTAAACGATACCCACCCTACTATCGCTATTTTAGAATTAATGCGTACGCTGATTGATAACCATCATGTTGATTGGGATAGTGCTTGGGCGATCTGCCAAAAAGTATTTGCCTACACAAACCATACTTTATTGCCTGAAGCTTTAGAAAAATGGTCAGTGGCTTTATTTCAGCGCGTACTACCTCGCCACTTAAGTATTTTATACCGCATTAACGAAGCCTTCTTAAACAATGAGGTTAATGCGCTTTGGCCAAATAATGATGACATGCGCGCTCGCTTATCATTGATTGAAGAGGGTCATGAACCTAAAGTTCGCATGGCTCACCTTTGTGTTGTTACTGCACATAGAGTGAACGGCGTAGCGCAAATTCATTCTGACCTGGTAAAACAAGACCTATTTCCAGAATTTGATCAATTATGGCCGACAAAATTAACCAATGTGACTAACGGCATTACTCCTCGCCGTTGGTTAAAAGCGTGTAATCCTTTATTAGCCAACTTGCTTGATAACACTATTGATGGTGATTGGGCAAAAGATCTCAACAGTTTAAGCGAACTGAAATTCCTTGCTGACGATGCTGATTTCCAACAACAATTTATGGCGATAAAGCAACAAAACAAAATTGCCTTGACGAAAGAAATTAAAAAACTTACCGGTGTTACGGTCAGTCCTGATGCTATTTTCGACGTGCAAATTAAACGTTTGCATGAATACAAACGTCAGCATTTAAATCTCCTACACATTATTTCGCTATACCGACAGCTATTAGCTAATCCTGAGCTAGATATGCAACCTCGTGTTTTTATCTTTGGCGCTAAAGCGGCTCCGGGTTACAAGCTAGCAAAAGAGATTATTTACGCGACGAATAAAATCGCTGAAAAAATCAACAACGATGCACGCATACAAGACAAGCTTAAAGTGGTGTTTTTACCTAATTATCGTGTCAGTTTAGCGGAAAAAATCATTCCTGCAGCTGATGTTTCTGAGCAAATATCAACCGCAGGTAAAGAAGCTTCTGGCACTGGTAACATGAAGTTAGCCCTTAATGGCGCAGTCACTATCGGCACGCTTGATGGTGCCAATATCGAAATTGCTGAAGAAGTTGGCGATGACAACATCTTTATTTTCGGTTTAACCGTCGATGAAGTTAAAGCCTTGGATACACAAGGTTATAATTCTTACCAATACTACCAGAACAACGCCGAGATTCGCGCTTGTTTAGATTGGTTGGACACTGATTACTTTACCCCTGGTAATCCGGGTGAATTATCGGCGATTAAAGAAAGCTTTTTAGCGGGTGGCGATCCTTACAAAGTGTTGGCTGATTTTCAAAGCTATGCAGATGCGCAAATCGCATTAGACAAGGCTTATAGAAATCCAAGTCAATGGGCAAAAATGGCAATATTAAATACTGCACTTATGGGTAAATTTAACTCAGATCGTTCTATTGAAGATTATGTGCAAAACATTTGGCACTTAACTGTCAGTAAATAGCGCCAGCGGTTAACTTAAATTTAGCTGTTTATTGGCTGAGCCATTAACAGCTAATTTGCCTTGTACTGTTATACATAAAGGTTATTCGAGAAAAATGAATGACCGTGCATCAGTTTTTTAAAAGCGCATTTTTTGCCGATTTAAAATCCAGTTGCGATAAACAAATAAAAATATCTACAACACGAATTATTATCGCCTCTGTGCTATCAGAGTCTACTTTTAAAAATAATAACGCTAGCACACAAGTGCAAGGCGATAAGCAGAGAGAAACATAGAATGAATTTAATTGAGAAACTTGCAGAACTGGTTGGCTTTCATGCAACTTATACCAATTCATTTGGCGAACAAGTTTATGCCAAGGATGAGGCGAGGTACTCGTTACTTAATGCTATGGGTTATGATCTTTCATGTGATAAAAAGATCGCAACCAGTATTACTGAGTTAGAGCAAAAGTCTTGGCGCAACATGCTACCACCAGCACATATTGCAGAACTTGAAGCCGAGCAACATCAACTAACCGTAAGTATTGCCGACTCTGCAATAGCTGAACTGAGCTGGGTAATTACTCTGGAGTCAGGTGATACCGTTAGCGACAGCATAGCCTTAAAAGCGTTAACCCTGCTAGATACTGCCACATTCAGCGATGCATCATTTAGCAAATATGCTCTAGTATTACCGATTTTAGTTGAAGGTTATCATCAATTAACGCTGCATTACGGCGAAAGTAGTGCAACTTGTCCGCTGATATGTGCGCCACAAACGTGTTTTAGCCCACAAGAAGCTTCAAGTGATAAAATGTGGGGTTATGCCGCACAATTATACTCATTAACCAGTGCAGATAACTTGGGCATGGGTGACTTTGGTGATTTGGCTAAACTGGTTGAACTATCAGCCAAACAACAAGCGTCTGCCATCGGTTTAAATCCATTGCACCCGTTATATCAAAATAACCCGGCACATCGCAGCCCTTATTCTCCCACTAGCCGTTGTTTTTTAAATACCTTGTATATTGACCTTAAACAAGTCCCTAACTTTGCTGCTTGCCAAGCAGCACAGGCGCGCTTCAACAGCGAAGAAATTCAAGACAAAATAGCTTACGCTAAACAAACAAAATTAATTGACTACCCTGCTGTTGCCGATGTTAAATTTGAAATTTTAGAGATATTATTTCAAGACTTTATGACGAAAAAGCCCGATGAGTATAGCCAATTTACTGACTTTAAAAATAGCCAAGGCAATGAGTTATTACAGTTAGCAACTTTTGAAGCACTTTACGAACACTTTAGAAAAACTGACGCTAACGCGTATGGCTGGCCAGATTGGCCAACAGAATTTCAAACACCTGACAGCGTTGAGGTAAAAGCTTTTCAACAAGAATACGCAAGCCGTATTAACTACTTTAGTTTTGTACAATGGTTAGCTCATGAGCAATTAAAGGCGATTGCCAAGCAAACAAAAACAGCAGGAATGCCTATCGGCTTGTATCTTGATTTAGCCGTGGGTTGTGACGGCTCAGGTGTAGATGTTTGGTCAGATAAAGATGTTTATGTTGCTGGCGCAGCCGTTGGCGCACCTCCTGACGCGATGAATACCATAGGACAAGATTGGGGACTTACGCCTATTAATCCTGTTGCACTACAAAAACAAGGTTATCAACCACTTGTTAAAGCTCTGCGCAGCAATATGCAGTATGCCGGTGCATTGCGCATCGATCATATTTTGGGATTAATGCGTCAGTACTGGGTAGCACCCGGCATGAAAGCCGATCAAGGTGTCTATATCACTTTTCCACTAGAAGATATTTTACGTATTATAGCGTTAGAGTCTCGCCGTAATAACTGTGTTGTTATAGGTGAAGATTTGGGTACTGTGCCCGATGGCTTTGGCGAAATAATGGCACGTGCGGGCTTGTTATCGTACAAAGTTCTATTTTTTGAACGTTGGGATTCAGGATTTTTTATGCGTCCAGAGCTTTACCCTGCGCAATCTATGGTGACAGTATCAACCCACGACTTACCAACACTTGCGGGCTGGTGGACAGGCAAAGATCTTGAGTGGCGTCAAAAACTTCAGCTTTATCCAAACGAAGAAATGGGCCAGCAGGAGCGTAATAGCCGAATTAAAGATCGACAGTTGTTACTTGATGCTTTAGATGACCTTAACGTCATTGATAGCAGTAAAGCACCTGTGCAAGCTCCTGCAACAATGAACCGAGAACTAACCCTTGGCGTGCAAAAATATATGGCAAAAGCGCCAAGTCATATTCAATTAATTCCGCTTGAAGATGTTTTAGAAGTCGTTGAACAGGTCAATATTCCTGGCACCATAGATGAGCATCCTAATTGGCTACAAAAATTACCCGTGACTGTAGAAGCGTTTGATCAAATTGATTCGGTTACTGAACTAGCGACAGCAATGAACATTGCTCGACCTCGAACTAACCGAAATTAAATTAGTTAACATTGTCTAAAACTGGCTGAAACTGACTAAAACTGACTAAAATCAACTAACATTGGATAAAAAATATGTTTAAAAAGAACAAACTATCCGCATTACTATTATCAACCTTTACAACATTGGTTTTCGCCGGTTGTGGCAGTGATAAAATAAGCGATGATACACATGTTGAACCTACACCAGTTGCAGGGGTACATGGAAAATTAGGGCAAACCAACACCAAAAAACACTATAAAACCGCTGCAGATCTACCGCATTACCTTGAGCGCGATGTGCAAGAAGAAGTGTTTTATTTTGTCATGCCAGATCGCTTTAATAACGGCGATACCGATAATGACTTAGGTTCAAAAACCCAGCCTATTTCTGCTGGCGGACTTGATAAAACCAACAAAGGCATGTTTCATGGCGGTGATATTCAAGGGTTAAAAGATAAACTCCCTTATTTAAAAGAGCTGGGCATTTCTGCCATTTGGTTAACGCCTATTTTACGTAACCAAGCCATGCAAGCTGACAGTTCAGGCTATCACGGTTATTGGGTCTTAGATTTTACTGAAATTGACCCGCACTTGGGGAGTAATGACGATTTAAAAGATCTTATTAGCAGTGCTCATGCTGAAAACATTAAAATTTATTTCGATATTATTACAAACCACACCGCTGATGTTATTAAGTACGTTGAATGCCATGGTGAAGATGGTCTTCAGTGGCTAGTTAAATCTGATAAAGGCTGCCCATTTAAATCAGCAGAGCAAGTGGCAAGCGGCGATAAATACACAACCGTTATTCCAAAGGGTCACGAACAATTAAAAACCCCAGCTTGGTTAAACGATCCAAAGTATTACCATAATCAGGGTGACTCTTTCTGGCAAGGCGAAAGCTCAAAACGTGGTGATTTCGCTGGCCTTGACGATATCGATACCAACAATCCTGAAGTACTAGCAGGTATGATCGATATCTTTAAAAACCTTATCACTGAATTTAAGCCTGACGGCTTTCGCATTGATACCGTTAAGCATGTAAATACTGATTTTTGGGCTGAGTTTTCTCCAGCCTTAGTTAATCACGCACAAAGCCTTGGCATTGTGAACTTTTTTATGTTCGGCGAAGTTTATAGTTTTACGAGTAAAGAGTTAAGTGAATACACCACTGCCGGCAATATGCAGTCAGTATTAGATTTTGGTTTTCAAAGTGCCATGGTGCAAAGCTTAATTGAACAAAAAGGCACGAAATCATTAGCGACACTTTTTGCCAATGATGTTGATTACTTGGACCATGACAGCAACGCTAACCAGTTAATGAACTTTACGGGTAATCACGACATGGGACGCTTTGCTTATATGCTAAAACAAAGCGAGTTTAATTACAGTGAAGCACAAATGGTTAAACGAACTTTACTGGCACATGCCATGACCTATTTTATGCGTGGTGTACCAATTATTTATTACGGTGACGAACAAGGTTTTGTCGGTGATGGCGGTGACCAAGCGTCTCGACAAGACATGATGCCCTCATTAGTTGCTAGTTATAATGACGATGACTTATTAGCCACAGACGCTACAACCGCTGACGATAACTTTGATACTCAGCACCCTATTTACCAAAGCTTCGCGCAATACGCTGATGTTTTTTATCAATATCCAGCACTACGTCGAGGAGAGCAAAAAACGGTATATCAAGCCGATGACAATGCTATTTTTGCCATTACTCGTACCTTAGCTGCTGATCATGAAAATACAAGTTCAGCTGAACAAAACTCAGAAATGTTAATTGCTTTTAATACTGCTGATAAGCCAGCAAAAGCTAATATTGCGCTGCAAGGTGAACGTTATCGATTAGTTGTTGGTGAAAGCAAATTGACACAATCAAGCAAAGATATTCAGACCATTGAAATGCCGGCGCTTAGTTTCGCGATATATGAAAAACAATGAATTAAAAAATAATCAACAAATAATCAACAAATAATGGGCAAGTAAATACAGCCACAAAATTTTGACTTATTAAGTCCACACCTAGCCGCTAGATGTGGACTTTTTTTATCACTAAAATTAACAGTTTTAAGCGAAATTCTTGTAAGTAAAACAAACCACCTTAATCGCGTGTCAGCGCCTGATTACAAATTATTACTAATAACAAATTGTACAAACGACTAAGATAAATTATTTTCAATGGTTAACCCAGTATGCGACATTACCCGACGTTGTGTAATGTGAGCTGTAAGCATTACATTTTATAAACAAACTGACAGGGTTGAGCTCAATGAGCACAGAAATTAAAATATCAGGAGCGATATTTAAGTGTCAGGCCGATGAAGACATTTTTTATCAAAGGTTATCTCAAGTTAAAGGTATTGAAAAAATTATCACTAACGACTTTAGTCAGTTAGTGTCGGTATCTACTATCAACAAACATCAGGCAATAAGCGATATTGTCGCAATATGCGATATGTGGCACGCCACCATGGAAACTAAATAGATTAATAATGCCAATAGCATTCAATAATTAGTTAAGTCGCCATAATTAAAAGTTTAACGGACATATTTTTTATTATGATAAAAGTCGTTTTTTCACGAATGAAAGCTAGCGATAGCTGTCCCCCTAGAGTGCCAATTTCAAAGGTTGCATGGTCTTGGCTAGGCGCATTTCTAAGTATGTATTTTGTCGCTATTTTGAGTAGCCTTACAGAAGTTGATGTTTTAAAAAGCATGTTTCTTGTCGGTTCGTTCGGCGCATCTGCAGTACTCATTTATGGCGCGCCTCAAGCTGACTTCTCTCAACCAAGAAACCTGATTGGCGGCCATATAATATCGGCTTTTATCGGCGTGTCTTTGCAAAAGTATTTAACCTTGGATATCGCATTACTGGGTGCACTAGCGGTGTCATTGTCAATTGTAGCTATGCACTTTACGCGCACATTGCATCCTCCAGGTGGAGCAACCGCTTTAATTGCCGTTATTGGTAGTACAGAGCTTCACAGTGCAGGTTATTACTTTGTTGTGACTCCGGTTGCCATTGGGACCCTAATTTTATTAGTCATAGCTTTAGTCATAAATAACTTATCTAAAAACCCACTCAGGCATTACCCTAAGTATTGGTTTTAGTCGTAAGAATTTACGCCATTATTTACGCCATTAAGGGTTGTACTTTTAAAGCTTAACGATCCCCGTTTAATCGTCAGGGTTAGTTACAGCTTTAGTTATACACTAGTGTTTCACGCAAGAATAACAGCGACCTCGCATTGCGCTTGTAAAAATAACGCACTTAAGTAAACTGCTATACAAGCATTGAGTAAAGTTGAATGAGTAATGTAAGTCAATTAAATTTCAATTACTTACATCTATTCAATTAACTCAAGATCTATAAACGCGGTTATCAACCGTTCAGTACTACTATTTACTACCTAAGGATGTTCAATGATTGATTTTGAAAACAAAGGTTTTTTTAAACTTAAACAAGATATTGACTACGCAGAAAAAGTAACAGACTTACTGTTAGAAGATGAGCAAATAGTAGACGCATATAAAACTATGCGAGACGGCGTGGTATTTACCACCAAAAGAATAATAGCGGTTAATGTTCAAGGTATTACTGGTAGCAAAAAAGACTTTACCTCACTACCCTACAAAAACATTGTAGCCTACTCTATTGAAACATCAGGCACCTTTGATCTTGATTCTGAATTAGAAATATATTTTTCGGCGATCGGTAAAGTGAGATTCGAGTTTTCTGGTAAAACATCAATGCTGGAAGTATCAAAAATAATATCTAGCCATTTATTATAAATGCTTAAGTTAGCTAATAGAGAAGTGAGTTGCTTTATTGTCAGCTCGCTTCTACATTTGCTATTCAAACATTTAAAAGTGCACTCATATTGAATAATATAACGGTGTAATGCGCGTTATTAAATGTCTCTTAAAGCTGTCATTAACACGTCACGAACCCATCATAAATTAAGTTAACATTATTCACTGAGACCTTTTTCCAGCAGCATAATACGGTCATCAACGCGCAATGATTATCGCGGCACTAAACGTTATCGTTACTTCTCACTCTCTGAAGCCGAATTGATAAAACAACAATTAAACCTGACAAAATACCGGTACTGAAAGCACCATTAACACCTAAAGTCAGTAAAATAGGTTTAAGCAGCAGAAAATGGGCAACCATCACCGGAATAAAAAGGTAAGCGAGAAATTTTAAATCTGATTTAACAACATAGGGCTTTCCACAATGAGGGCACGTTTTATCCTTGCTCCATTTATTCATTTCTTTAGAAAAAAAGCCAATTTTTACTTCACAATTTGGACAAGCATAAAACTTTTCATTGTAGTCGAAATTATCAACTGAAATCGCTTCAGGAACTGACGACTGCCTTTTATTTAATTCCTGACGAAGGTTATCTGCATTTTCGGGGAAAGCTTCTGAGTCTATTTGAGTTAAAGCTTCTCTAAGTTCATCTAAAGAATACGCTGAATAATTGGGTTCCATATTGAATCCTCCTTGGAAAGCCCAGATAAAGGGCATTAATATGTCTACGTTAAATATAATCTGCTAGCTCAATTTGTCCAATTTAATAGCTCGTTATTATTTAATTACTTAAATAAGCGACTAAGAAAATTAAGATTATGTAAAAAGATATTCCTAACAGACAAATGAAGTTTCTTTTTGCAGATTTACTCGCCTTAAAAGCTGCAAAATTCTTAAACCTAACTTTACACTGGCCCAAAGTGATTATTTTAAGTATTAAACAGCCGGTAAAATAAAATATAAAACCCAATATAGTATCAATGAATAACCAAAAGAATATGTCCATCGCTAAACTCATCTAACGACCACTTAAACCATTTATTTTACTGACCAACAAAAATCACTTCCTCACCACTATCTAGCCATAATGGATGTTTCGCCATTACCTTAGTAAACATTGAACTTTGTAAATAACGATTTAACCATTTTTTTAAGTTGGGATACGGCGATTGCAAGTACCACTGGCGCTCTATACGCGCAAATTGACGAATAAACGGTAGCAGCGCTATATCGAGTAAGCTTTCTCGTGATGACGTTAAAAAATCATGCTGCGCTAATCTTGCCTCAAGCTGCAAAATATAATGCTCGCATGCAGTTCTACATTCAATAATATTGCTTTCATGATAACGCTTTGCACATTTATAAGCTTCCAAGCAGCGTTTAAATTCAACATCAAACTCAGTAATAAAGCTTAACATTTGTGCTAACGTTTCAGGCGTTTCATGATGAAGTAAATCATGAGGATCCGATTCATGCAGCGCCCACAACATAACATCTAGGCTTTCATCAATAATTTTGCCTTTTGTACCTGCTTCGCTAGCAACGCTGGTAACAATTTCACTTTCTTCATTTAACACTAAAATAGGTACAGTAGCTTTTGGGGAAGCTAAAATCATTTCTGGCGGTTTATTACTTAACACCACATCGCGCAACGCAACTGGTTGATGCGACTTAAAAATAGCAATACGTGCGCGCATTGCATAAGGGCAGTTTCTTAACGAATAAAGGATAGGGAGTGCCATAGTGCTCTTCTTGATGAATACTTTTTCTTTTAATCCTGTAACTTTAACGGTATTCATTAGGGAAATATACGGGTAAAATCCCTGCTCTGAAATTTAGCGAACAAAAAAGTTGTACCAATGGATCATAAAATAGAATTATTAGCGCCTGGCGGCGATGTCGATGCAATTAAAGCAGCCATTATTGCAGGCGCTGACGCGGTATATTGTGGCTTAGATACACTCAATGCCCGAAACCGTGCTTCTAACATTTCTTTTGAGCAACTTATCGGTATTATTCGCCTTGCGCACCAATACCAATGCCAAATATTTTTGACCTTAAACGTTATCATTTTAGAACGTGAATTTCCCTCAATAGCTAAATTATTAAGTAAGCTAGTCAATACCACGTTAGATGGTGTTATAGTGCAAGACATTGGCATGTTTAACATTATTAAAAAGCATTTTCCGACCTTAGATATTCATGCATCTACACAGCTAACTACCCATAATATCGGCCAAATACCTTTTTTGAAAAAATTAGGTGCTTCACGGGTTAATTTATCTCGAGAATTAAATTTACGTGAAATTACCACCATCACTGAAGTTTGTAATGAATACAATGTGCTAACCGAAGTATTCGTGCATGGCTCACTTTGCGTGGCCTTTTCAGGCCTATGTTATTCAACTTCAGCCAGTGTGGGTAATTCAGGTAACCGTGGTCGTTGCAGCCAAGCGTGTCGTGAAGAATATGAAACCACACCGACGGGTCATAACTTTCCGCTAAATATTAAAGACAACTCCGCCTTTTTCGACTTACCTGCCTTAATCGAAGCTGGGGTACATTCATTTAAAATTGAAGGCCGAATTAAAGGCGCTAACTACGTACACACAGTGGTTGATAGTTTCCGTAAACAAATTGATGGTTTCCTCAATACCGGCGAGTTAACTGAAGATGGCGAACGTCTTTACAAAGTCTTTAATCGCGACTTTTCCAATGCCTTTTTACGTGGTGATTTAAATCAATCAATGTTTATTGATAACCCACGCGATAACTCAAAGGTGCATGCGGTGAGTAAATTTAAAGCCGATGAAAGCCAAGCTATTTCAGTAGTACAAATTCAAGATGTAGAGCAAAGTCTGCAAACAGATAAAAACGACATTGAAGCGGAAGTGGTTGAGAAAATAAAGCATTTAAGTATTGAAAAAGTGCCGCTAACCTTAAGCTTTTCAGCTCAACTTGATCAACCGTTAATCATTACCGTTACAACAACGGGCTTTTCTATTGAGCAAAACACCTTTACTGTGCAATCGACTAGCTTATTGCGCGCTAGTGAAAACGCGAGCATTGATAAAGCAACGATAGAAAAACGTTTTAAAAGTTTTAACAACGCCGAGTTTTTACTGACCGAGTTAAACTGCGACAACTTAGCTGCAGGCTTAAGCATCCCATTTAAAGAGCTAACTGTACTTAAAAACCAAATCGCCAGCACGTTAAATAATGCTGTTGATATTATTCCTGAAGTAACGTTACCTAAGTTGGTTAATCACCCGAAAAGTGACACTAAAAACGCCAGTAAAGCTGAATTATCAATTTTGATTTGTGACGAAGCCGATGTTGCGCTAACAGACGTTACTGATGCCGATATTTACTTTAAATTACCTGATGCTTACAAACGTGGCTGTACCAAATATGTTGGTTTTTTACAGGACAATCCACGTTTAATTCCATGGTTTCCTGCCGTACTAATTGGTAAAGACTACGATGCAGCTGTAACGATTTTAGAGAAAGTAAAACCTGAACTTATCGTCACAAATAACACCGGTATTGCGTATAAAGCCAATGCATTAGGCATAAAGTGGATTGCGGGCCCGTTTTTAAACACCACCAATTCATACGCATTATTAGCCATGAAAGAAGACTTTGATTGTAGCGGCGCGTTTATTTCAAACGAAATTAATGCCATGCAAATGAAGCATATTGCGCGCCCTGAAAACTTTAAATTGTTTTACAGCATTTACCACCCTATTTTGTTGATGACTAGCCGCCAGTGTTTCTTCCAACAAAGTGTTGGCTGTGAAAAACCACGTATCGACAATGGCTGTATGCTCTCATGTGATAAGTCGACAAGCATCACTAACCTTAAAGGCGTGTCGTTTGCGATTGATAAGCAAAAAGCGGGTTATCCAAGTATTTATAACCAAGATCAGTTTTTAAATATGGAAATTATTGAAGACTTATCTAACTTATTCGACAGTTTTATGATTGATTTAACTAACATCGGCGCCGGCGATAAAGAGTCTCCAGATAAAGCGTTGTTAATCCAGCAATTTGAAGCCCTGTTGTCGAATAAATCACAAGATGAAGCGTCACCCGTAAAACAACAACTTAATAATTTAGTGCCTGAATCAACCAATATTCAATATCATAATGGTTTGTAGGTAGTTCAAATTGAGTTAGCGAAAAGAATAGAAGAAACATTAAAGCCCCTAATTTACTTATAAGTAAATTGGGGGCTTTTTTATTCTGGGATACAAGACATTACTATGCTATTCGCCAGTAAACTTAGAAATGATTAAAGGCTGGCTAAAAACTTTTTATATAACTCTATTTCTTGCGAGTCATCCAACATAGTGCCGTGGCTCGCATTTTTTACGACAATTAATTGCTTGCTTTGCGATTGGCTAATGTTAAATAAACGACGAGACAGCTCTACTGGAGCTTGTTGATCATTTTCGCCAGCAATAATCAGTAACGGATTTTTATAATCCTCTGATAATACTGCAACATTATCAACTTGATAAAACTCAGCTTCAACTTCTATATCAATAAATATTTTGCTGTACCATGGCATTCTTGCGTCTATCCATTCATCTACATTAGTGGCTGAGCCTTGCAATATTAACGCATTGGGTGTCTTCTCTTTTGCAACCTGCCCAGCAATAAAACTGCCGAGCGAAAAGCCATGAATAATAATTTTATCTGGCGATAGTTGCTGTTTAATATAGTCAAATTGATAGTTTGCGTCCGCTATTAAGTTATTTATCGTAGCTATACCATTACTTGCTCCAGTTCCTCGACGGTCAAAAATAACGATATCTTTATTTAGCTTCCCTAAAGACGCCATAACAGATGTCATAGAACTTGCTACAGTCATGCCATTTCCCTGCAAAAAGTAGATCACCTCTGTTGAAGTTGGATGGTTGAGAAACACACCATGAAGCTCTGTGGTTTCACCGCTACTTTCTGCTCTTTTTACTACCAGCGGTTTTAATTCGAATGCGGCATATTTTAATTGCCATTCGTGCCATTGTTCGTTGCTGTAAAAGCTCACTAGTTCATCTTGAGCAATAAATCCTTTTTGAGTCAATTGTGCGCTGCAGGCAACTAAGTTGAGTAACAACGCTATTAACATAAATCTAATCTTCATAATTTAATCCTTTAATTTAATTTAATTTTATAACTTTTAGCCGAACGCGCTAAGGTGTTTGCGAATCAACTTCATTTGGCTGATAACATAAAATGTCCCCAGGCAAGCAGTCTAATGCCTGACAAATTGCATCTAAAGTTGAAAAGCGTATGGCTTTCGCCCGACCGCTTTTTAACACTGATAAGTTTTGCGGTGTAATGCCAATAATTTGCGCCAAATCGTTCGACTTCATTTTCCGTTTTGCCAGCATGACGTCTAATTCAATAACTATCGCCATTAGATCACCAGCTCTTGTTGTTCTTGAATCAGCAAACCTTCCTGCATGACCCAAGCTATAACATAAACAACACTGCCAAGAAGCAAGTAGGTTAATTCTGTAGAGCCAAAGTTAAGTATGATGGGTAAGGTGTCACTTAGGCCGGCAATACGCATAGTTACCGCCACTAAAACCGGATAAATTAGGTTTAATAGCAACCAAAACAGTAGCGTTTTACCCAACATTTTTAAACAATAAATAGTATTCACCGTGAAAATTTCACCACGTTGATAATAAGAAAACAAACGCCATAGAAAATAATAAATAAGAAAATAAGGCAGTAACTCTGCGGCGCCTAGAATTAAGGTGGTATTGAAATACTCTTGTTGTAGGTTTTTAGCGATGTCTTGCCAAGCGTGATTAAAGTCGATATTGAAATCACTGTAAAATAAGCCAAAGTTAAGCGATACTTTTTGTCCTACTCCGGTATTTTCACCTAACAGCGCAACGAGAATAAAGGCAAGTAATTGCAAACCAGCGAGGAATAAAATTAAATAACGAATGTATTGACTAATACGTGAAATCTTTAGCATATCTATGTTAGCTCAAAGTAGTAATTGACCTTAAGCTAACATACACAATGATAAAAACAACAATTAGTTATCGAATAGCGATAATTAATTAATTTAAAACAATCATAAAGACAAGAGGTTGATTACTACGGCACAGACTGGTCATTCCTAGCCTCTAACAATCGATACCAATCTTCACGGGTATATTCTATTGTCAGTGATTGTTTAGCAGCAACTATACGCTCTGGCGTTGTTGATCCAATAATCGGACAAATATTGCTTGGGTGCTTTAATAACCAAGCGAGAATAACCTGCCAAGGTGCACAACTATATTTTCCGCTTTGCTGGGCTTATTCGCTAGCAAAAAATTATTATGGGTGGCTTAATAAGTTAGCATTATGGTTGGCTTAATAAGTTAAGCACCTTGAATTATCGACTAAGCAGAGCCATATAAGAGCATATCTAGTTATGCAGACGTTTTTATTAAGCCACCCATAATAACTTTGTAAAATAGCCAAACATAGAAACGGAAACTTACTGCTGCTTTAATAGGCCAATTGAGTAAGTAATACGGAAGATGTTGTTTGTTTGTAGAGTTTTCTCATCATCAGTTGAATTTCAGGCAAGTTTTCCCTGTTACACAAAGGTAATTGGCTCTTATTAGTGTGGTAGTTAAATTGCTAAGCGCTATTCAAACAGGCCTGAGCATTGGCTATCCCATGTGTGCGTTTCAACCCCACGTTTTCAGTGAATTCACACAAATGCTCAGCTGTGCCAACTGCGCCAGTGAACATACCTTCGAAGTTGGTGGTGAGTTTTAACCAGCTTTCATTGCTGATATGTAGTCTTGACAGTATCTCAGCTGTTTTGGCATTGATAGCCCCGTGCTTGTCTTCTCTAATCACGCGTCCTGTTTCATCAACCAGTGTTAAGTAATCTTTTAAGCTAAAAGAAATGCCAGTAGTTTTCTCTTGATGTTCATTGTCAGTGAAAGGTAATAAGACTTTGGGTTGCCCCCCTTTAATCGCTGCCTTGATACGCAGTTGAATACTAGTAAAGCTAGATTTTTCGGGTGTCGGGGCAATACCTGCGCGGACAGGGTTTAAATCTACATAAGCCATACAGGCAAGTAATGCAGCTTCATCGAGCAGGGCTTGAGATTTAAAACGTCCTTCCCAAAAATGGCCTGTGCACTTATCTTCTTTGTTTGCTTGCCTAGCAATAGGCTCGTTCAAAGCCCGCATAAACCAGCTGATATCGATGAGGCGCTGTTTATAAACCAACGCTGTTTCTTCAACCGTTTTCAATTCAAACTGTGTTAACGGTTGTTCTCGCTGATATTTACCGGTCAAAACTGTACCTTTAAACAACTTATGCCACCGAGTAAGCACTTCTAGCGTAGTCCAGTTTTTCACTTGCTCGCTATCAACATGCAGTACGAGGTGCAAGTGATTATTCATGACAGCATGAGCACAAATATCAATAGCAAATACTTGAGATAATTGAAAAATACGCTTTTCAATCCAACTACGCCTATGCTCATAACTCACCCCTGTTTCTTTATCAATACCGCATAAAAAAGCTTTGCGAACGGTGCGACTGCAAACATGATAATACGGTGTGCTGGATAAATTGATTTGTTGTGAACGAGGCTTGGGCATAACAGTAACCACAGTTAAAAAGTGTGAACTAAGTGTAGTTTACTGCTGGAAATATGAACAAATCATTATGGGTGGCTAAATAAGTTTCCTGAAAATATGTACAACTTATTATGGGTGGCTTAATAAGTTGTACGAGGCTTGGGCATAACAGTAACCACAGTTAAAAAGTGTGAACTAAGTGTAGTTTACTGCTGGAAATATGAACAAATTATTATGGGTGGCTTAATAAGTTTAACTGCTGGAAATATGAATAAATTATTATGGGTGGCTAAATAAGCTTTGAAAATATGTACAACTTATTATGGGTGGCTTAATAAGTTCTAATGGGTGGCTTAATAAGTTCTAGTTTATTGCTGAAAATATGAACAAATTATTATGGGTGGCTTAATAAGTTTATAAGTTTATAAGTTGTGAACAAATTATTATGGGTGGCTTAATAAGTTCTATGGGTGGCTTAATAAGTTCTAAGTTTAGCACCTTGAATTATCTACTAAGCAGAGCCATATAAGAGCATATCTAGTTATGCATATGCATAAATGTATTTATACTAATTTGTATTAGTTAAGAGGTGCTATTTTGTTATCAAACATTCCTTTTTCATTATTAGAACTTGCCCCCATGCAAAAAGGGTCTACCGTATCTGAAACCATAAACAAAAGTACCCAATATGCACAAAAAGCAGATGAACTTGGCTTCAATCGTTTTTGGTTAGCAGAGCATCATAATATGCCTGGTATAATCTGCGCCGCCACATCTATATTAGTTGGCCATATTGCAGGAAAAACCAAACGTATACGTGTAGGTTCAGGTGGGATCATGCTACCAAATCACTCAACCTTAGTCGTAGCTGAACAGTTTGGTACACTGGAAAGCTTATACCCAAACCGAATAGATTTAGGCCTTGGCCGAGCGCCCGGTAGCGACCAAGTGACTAGCCATGCATTAAACAGTGATATGCGCCGTGCTGAAAGATTTCCAGAAGAAGTACAAGAGCTACAAAAGCTATTAGGTCCTTACGATGGTACGCATCCGGTACGCGCAATTCCCGGTGAAAATACCAATGTACCTATTTGGTTATTAGGTTCTAGTTTATTTAGTGCGCAACTGGCGGCTAAAAAAGGCTTACCTTATGTATTTGCAGGACACTTCGCACCACACTTCTTAAAAGAGGCGGTTGCATTATATAGAAGAGAATTTACACCGTCATCCACACTGAAAAAACCATACTTTATGTTGGCATTACCTGTGGTTGCAGCCGATTCAGATGAAGAGGCTCAATACCTGTCAAGCACATCAAAGCAACGTGTACTTGCACTTATGCGAGGTCAAGAGTTGTGGCTACAAGCACCTGTTGAAAGTATGGCTGGGAAATGGAGCCCACAAGAAAAAGCGCAAGTTGATAACTTTTTATCATTAAGTGTTATTGGCAGCCCTGAGACGATAAAAAGTAAATTAGAAACTATTGTTGAAGAACTTGTTGTGGATGAATTTATATTCACCAATGACTTATACGACAGTGAAAAACGCCACCACGCACTTGAAATATTAATGGCAATAAAAAAATAATACATGCTTAATTTAACGCGGTTTAATAAACTGCGTTAAATTGCAAAGGTACCTGCGGGGTCAGGTTCGTTGAAATATCGGCAATGTTCACAATGGTCATTAGTTATCAATCACCTCTATCTACTTTTAGCTTTTTACTCCCTGTAAGATTTAGCTAAGCCCTATTATTTAAAAGTGTCAGATAAAGTTAGAGCCACTTCATATTATGTCGTTAACACCTAGCAACTTTATCAAACGGCTATATAAAACGGCTTTATCTATCGACTATGGCACTGCTTGGCCATTCCTAGCTTCTAGCAAGCGATACCAATCTTCACGGGTATACTCTATTGTCAGTGATTGTTTAGCAGCAACTATACGCTCTGGCGTTGTTGAACCAATAATCGGACAAATATTGCTTGGGTGCTTTAATAACCAAGCGAGAATAACCTGCCAAGGTGCACAACTATATTTTTCGCTTTGCTGGGCTAATTCGCTAGCAATACGTTGCTCGTCTGCAGCTGAAAAGGTATTACCCCAAGCCGAATAAGCGACACCGCCTAACGGACACCAAGCAATAGGCGTAATATCGTGTTGTTGACATTGATCAAGCGTGCCATCGAGTAAAGTATCAATATTGTGAATATTAATTTCCACTTGATTGACTAATAAAGGCATCGACATTGCCGACTTTAATAGCTCAACTTGAGAAGGTTTAAAGTTACTAACACCAAAATGTTTTACTTTACCGCTGGCTTTTAACAACGCGAAAGTTTCTGCGACTTCATTTGCATCAAATAAATAATCGGGGCGATGCAGTAAAAACAAGTCTAAATGATCGGTATTTAAACGTTTTAATGAGCCTTCAACACTCTCGAGCAAGTACTTTTGTCTAAAGTCATAACGTGTAGGTGCGTAGGCATTTGGCTCATTTAACTTTGGTCGAATACCAGCTTTTGATGTCAGTATAACGTTATCACGCATGCTAGGTTGCTCGGCTAGTAGTTCACCAAACAAGCTTTCACTATTACCCGAGCCATAAATATCAGCATGGTCAAAGTGTGTATAGCCTGTATCTAACGCCGCCATTATGGCTTTTTTTCCTTTATTTCTATCAGCAGTTGTATTGTCGCCTGCTATGCGCATACAGCCGTAGATCAGGCGCGATGATTCAATATTCGAACTGCCAATTATTGTTTTTTCCATCTTGATACTCTTGATTAAAATTTGAATTTACACATTACGTATTAAAGCGATTAACGGTTACCTAATAACCATTGATGATCAGTTAAATTTTATAACTAAAACATTTACAACCGACAAAAATTAGTTAAATACTCATCATGACTTGGCAGCTTTGAAAGCGGCTCATGTTTGATAGCTTTAATTTTCTCTAACATCGAGTTCAGCTGTTCAAGCGGCATATCATTCGCCATAGGATGATAATCTTCTGGCTCTATTCCCTGCCCTAACATCACTTGTAACCATGAACCTTCATTAAACAAGTCGTTTTGCTCACGAAATATTTTGCCGCTTTCTTTAAAGAGTTTAATTTTTTCCGCTAAAGATTCTGGTATATCCATTTCACGCAGATCTCGCCAAAACTGGCTATCGTCTCGTTGGTTAACATGGTAATGCAAGATAATAAAGTCTCGAATTTGTTCATACTCTACTTTCGATTGACGATTGTATTCGTCAACTTGTGCTGAACTGATACCATTTTGCGGGAACATATGAATCAAGCGCACAATGGCCGATTGAATTAAATGAATACTGGTTGATTCAAGCGGCTCTAAAAATCCGCTTGATAGCCCTACCGCGATTACATTTTTATGCCACTGCTTACGTCGGCGTCCAGTAGTAAATTTAATAACCCGTGGCTCGGCAAGAGGCTCAGATTCAATATTAGCTAATAATAAGGCTTTGGCTTGATCATCGCTGTAATGTTTGCTGCTATAAACAAGCCCATTACCATTTCGGTGCTGTAACGGTATACGCCATTGCCACCCGCCGGCATGGGCAATTGAGCGAGTATATGGCACGGTTTCATCAAATCTTTCTGAAGGTACTGCCACCGCTCTATCACAAGGCAACCAATGCCCCCAATTTTCATAACCTGTATTTAGCGTTTGTTGTATTAAAAGCCCACGAAAGCCAGAACAATCTATAAATAAATCCCCTTTTATGACTTCGCCACTCTTTAATACTAATGAATTTACGTTGCCCGTTTTTTTACATTGCTCAACTTTTTCAACCATGCCTTCAGTTCTTTTAACGCCGATTTTTTCGTTAAATTTTCTTAAAAATTGTGCGTATAAGCCAGCATCAAAGTGGAAGGCGTAAGGAATATCAATAATGGGATCTTTCGACTTTATCTGCGCAAACTTACCTTGGGTTGCACATAAATAATTCAGGTCGTAATCCCAGAGATTATCTTTGAGTCCGTTATCTTGTGCTCGTTTTAAATAATGATGAAAATGACAAAATGGTGAACTTTTTCCTGCAGCACCAAAAGTATGAAAATAGCTTTCTTCGGTGTTTTTCCAATTTTCGAATTTAATACCAAGCTTGATAGTCGCTTTAGTTTCGCGCAGAAACTCAGCTTCATTAATACCAAGCACGCTATTAAATAAACGAATAGGAGGAATAGTCGCTTCACCGACACCTACACTCGCTATATCTTCTGACTCAACTAATTCAACATCAATTGACTTGCCCATTAACTTTTTAATTAATGAGGCTGACATCCAACCTGCAGTACCACCGCCTAGAACAACAACTTTTTTAATTTTATTTGTCATGTGTAATTCTCTACTTTTTTAGCACTAAATTGATTCAATATAAAACTTTATCACGGTCCAAATAATAAAACCTGCTAGAAGCCTAGCAGGTTTTAATTTTACGAACGTTTAATTAATTACACTTAATGATTAAAACTTGTAATTAAGACCTAACGAGTAGTTTGCACCAAACGATTGATAAGACCTAATTTGTCGACCGTCAGTTGCTTCAGCTTGCAAGGTGTCTTCGTCTGTTAAGTTTTGCGCTTGTAACGTAATACGCAACCCTTCAAGTGACTCGATACCAGACTCTTTAAAGTCGTAACTAATTTGTGCATCCCAAATCTCTGAGCCTAAATCTTCAGTTTCATCAAGCGCAAGGCTTAAACCACGAGTTTCAGTTAAAAATTCATCACGTTTAGTGCCAGCAATACGGAATTCGAAACCTTTATATTCATAATAAGCTGTTAAAGAATAGCTTTCTTGTGACAAACCAGGAATTCGACCGCCGTCTTCTAATTCACCATCGATGAAAGTTGCACTAACTGCAAGACCAAAACCTTCTAATTTTTCGTGAACTAAGCGAAATGGTAAACTAGCTTGAAATTCATAGCCGCGCACGAACCCTTGTAAACCATCTTCCGTTGAGTCAACAAAACCTAAAAAGCTTGCTGGCGCCTGGCCCGTTGATCCTTGATGATACTCAGGAATATAAACGTCTGAAAAATCGGTTAACGCTTGACCACTTCGATGCCAATTTTTTAAATCTTTATAGAAGAATGTTGCTGCAAAATAGCCATCTTCAGTAAAGTAATTTTCGTAAGACAAATCGAATTGATTGGCTTCTAATGGTTTAAGTGTCGGATTTCCGCTACTGCCAGACCATGCACCATTTTCAGGGTCAGTGCTATTAATATTGTTATCGTTGAATGAGAAAGTTGCTCTAGTATTAGGGCGCATATCATCCATACGAGGACGACTTAACACTTTACCCATTGCTGTACGAATAAACTGGTTTTCAGCAATTTCAAAGCTTAAGTTTAAAGTGGGTAGAATGTCAGTATATGAATCACCACCACTTACCGGAGTAGCATCAACAAAGCCAGTCGCATTATCAACAACGGAGAAGCCTGTAGATGTTTGATCAATGCTTACAACTTGTAAACCAACATTACCACTCATTAACACATCACCAAATTCAGCTTCTAAATTTAGTTTTACGTAAGCAGATAATTGCTCTTCATTAATTGTATAAGTATCACCTAAGCGATCAGTTTGCACTAACGAAGCTGCTGTTGCTGTGTAGTAGCCACTTTTATATAAACCAATACTATCGTAAGCTAAAACGCCATTAATTCCGACAAAACCCAAATCAGCGACACCTAATACATTAGGGATAGGACCATCATTTGGATATTCTGGTGCAGTTAAATAATCACCTTCATTTATTTTTTCTTTAGTTCGGTCAGAATAAAGTACACCGGCTTCGATACCTGAAATAATACCGTATTCTAATAAACCATTAACTTCTAGACGAACACTGTCTAAGTCTTCTTCAAATTCTGGGCGATTAATAAAGCCATCTTGTGCGTCACTACCAATGATAGGTGCGCCCCAAGCTTGAGGACCGGCTAAACGCATAAGGCTTTCATCAGTATAATCAACACCCGCGAGTGTTGGATGATCACTATACATTACACCTGTTGGAGTCATTTCCCAAGAGCGTGCAGCACCAGGTCGACCATCAATGCCGGCACGGCCAACACCAGAATAACTCTCTACATCAATAATTGATTTCTCAACAGAGCCTGTTGAAATATCCAGTTCAGCGGTCCAGTCTTGATTCAATACATACTCAACATTTAAGCCAAATGTGGTTAGTTTTGAATCTTGAGTACGGGCATCATTTCGAACAACAGATTGAAAGCCATCCCAGTAACCAGAAGTCACTAAACCATCTTCTACATTAGTTTCGGTATAATTTACGCCCCCCCACACTGGACCGCCCTCTTCAAGGCCACGGCGAACATCATTTTCACTGAAATCTATATATAAAGCATCAAATTGAATTTTTAACGCATCGGTTGGTTCATATTCGATAATAGCAGCAATAGAGTCACGCTCTAAAAGTGCTGAACGAACGAATGAATCGTGACCACCTAATATTTTATTGCCTTCAGGTGTATCTGCATAACCCCATGCACGGAAGTTTTCTTCTTGGCGTGGTGTTTCTAAAGAAGATAATACTAAAGCAACGCCTAAAGTATCATCCATGAACTTATCAACGAAGTTGAATGAAAAGCGGTGTCCGTCATTATCGTAATCTGGGTTTGCTGAATCTTTTTCATTCTGTTCAAAATTAACATTAAATGCCATAACAGAATCTGAATTTAGCGGGCTGACTGTTTGTAAATCAACGGTACCACCAAGGCCTTGTGACACTAATCCAGCTTCAGGGGTTTTATAGACAACAACGTTAGATATAATTTCAGTTGGATATAAATCATATTCTACACCGCGGTTATCACCCATACCGAGTAATTCACGACCGTTTAGTGAGGTGCCAACATAGTTTTCATTAAAACCACGAACAGATAAGCCACTGGTACGGCCATTTCTTCTTTCACCCGTAACACCTGGAAGTCGTGCTAATGATTCAGCAATACTTGTATCAGGCAATTTACCAATATCTTCCGCCGATAAAACTTCAACGATAGAGCTTGAACTCATTTTAATTGCTTGAGCTCTTTGTAAGCTTCCACGTATACCGGTAACTGTGATTGTTTCTACTTCTTTTTCTTTTGCTGTTTCAATTGCTACTTCTTCTGCAAAAGCAGGCATGCTTAATGCCATAATACCGCTTGATAGCAAAGCCAAAGTGACTCGGCTTGGTTTAAAATTTAACATTGGTGAACTCCCCTATACATCCATGCTTTAATTATTATTCAGCGATCCGACGCTGATGTCGATAATTTGTATTTTCTGCTTAGTTTTGCAGACAATTCTAATATAGAGTGGAGGCTTGATGATGAATACTATCTGCATACGTATTCATAACGTCAGCTTAAAAACCTACAGAGAAGCTAAAAACAGCCACCAAAGAATTAATCGTAAAATAAAAATCGACACAATCGATATTTAATATATTGGTATCAGTAAGTTAAATAAATAAACAAACAAACAAAATTCAAAATAATAACTAGCAGATTACTTAATATTTTTCATTTAAAAACAGCGTTGAATACGTATGTAACAAATGGCATATTTTGCAAAACACTCATTACTGTTTTGTAGTTAAAGTGATAGATATATAACTACTTTGACGACTTAAAACATAAATCGTGACAAATATTAGTACCCTACTTTATATACAAGCACCATCCCCTCACACCACTAATTAAAGACGACAAGCGCATCCAAATAATTAGCTTAATGAAATAAAATAAATTGCTGACTGAATTTGCTCTAATCCATAGAGAAATAATAATATGATGTGGATATATTACCCTTGAAACTAAAAAGCTTATTGCAATGCAATAAGCTTTTTTTATATAAAATTAACGCCTAATATTACTTAACCTTCAGCTAATTAACGCTAAAATTTATCGTGTCTATTTCGCACTGACAAATACAAAATGGCATCTCATTTTCAATAACTTGCAGGGTTTTCTTGTTCAGCTGTAATTTATAATCACCTGGAATTAAATCATACACTAAACTTAAGTCTAGTAAGGTGGCAACATTACCGTTGGCCCTGATCAATTGATAATCTGCAGCACTCGGATTCGCGCGTTTAATCATAGGTCCTTGATAGGCCACTTGCTCATTATATTGATCAGTAATAATAAAAAGTTTTGAATAAAACCCTTCTAATGGTGTATGCCAAGTCAACACAGATAAGTCGCCCTCACTGTGATTAAATAATATAAAATCAACAAAAATACCATTTACTACTTGCTGTTCAGCAGCAATGGTAAGCTTACAACTAATCGGTGGCTGATCTATTTCAAAAATATCAATTTTTGATTCAATCGTCATCATCCCTTCCATAACGTAGTACTCCTTACTACAACTGATTAATGATATTGCTATAAAACACTCAATTGCCCAGCGTGTTTAATGATTTTCACCTTCTATAACAATCATTTATCATCTAAGACGTAATTTAATTTTGGATAAGTCCATTTACAGTTTAAGTAAAGCATCAAATTCAGTAATCAGCACAGTTAATTACTATAAAAATAGTGAATATTAAAGTGACGTATTAAGTTAGTGTTGAATTCCTGTTGGTGAATAAAGTGACTTAACTTAGACAAGGAGTATTAAAAAAGCATAAGCACCTTCCAACAAACAAAGAGAAACGTTAGTCGTGTAAGTCCAGTTTCATTAAATCGTTTGCACAAGTTTCAAGCAAAATTTAACAACCCACAGCAGTCATTAACGCTTTGGCACAAATTAATTCACCACAGCAACAAGGAGCTTGATAGAATATCGAAAAATATGTGCCGGCCTATCAGAAGAGGCACTTCACATTATTCAACATTAGCAATATTAAGGGTTACGCTTTGCAACATTTAGTTTGGGATCTGGATCCCGTATTTTTCTCCATTGGACCACTGACTATACATTGGTATGGCGTGTTATTCGCTGCTGCTATTTTATCTGGCTTGCAAGTAATGAAATGGATATTTCAAACCGAAAAGCAAGACTTAACTGCGTTAGATAACTTACTGGTTTACATTGTTATCGGTGTGATTGTCGGCGCACGTTTAGGGCATTGCTTCTTTTACGAGCCGGGTTATTACTTTGCCAACCCGATGAAAATACTCGCCATTTGGGAAGGCGGATTGGCTAGCCATGGTGGTGGTCTTGGTGCGATTATTGCTGCTGGCATATATAGTCGAAAACATAGCATGAACTTTCTATGGTTACTCGACAGACTCGCGATATGTACGGCTTTATTTGGCTTTTTTGTCCGCAGCGCCAACTTCGTCAACTCTGAAATATTAGGCACCGCGAGTAATGTGCCTTGGGCAGTAATTTTCGCGCGCATTGATAACGTTGCTCGCCACCCTTCACAACTGTATGAAGCCTTTGCTTATTTAGCTATATTTTTTATATTGATGGTTTTCTATAAACAGAAAAAAGCCCAAACACCACAAGGCTCTGTTTTAGGCATATTTTTAATCTTAATTTTTACCGCGCGTTTTCTGATTGAAATGTTAAAAGAAAAACAAGCCGCTTACACTGCCGATATTGCGCTGACTGCAGGCCAAATGTTGAGTATTCCGTTTTTTATCGCCGGTGTTGTATTAGTTATTTGGTCAATAAAAAGTAACCAAAAAATAAAACAAGCTTAACGATTTTCACTGGTACCCAAACCCCTCAATAAGTTTGGGTATAAACACAATTATAAATAATAAAGTATGGTCAAAATTTATGAGTAAAAAATATTACGTGGTATGGAAAGGCGCAAAAACCGGTGTATTTGAACAGTGGAATGATGTTAAAAGTCACACTCAAGGACGTGCAGATGCGCAATATATGGGGTTTCCATCAAAAGCAGAAGCTGATGCGGCATTCCAATCAACTTACACTAAGGCCTTAACAAAACGCTCGATGAGTAAAAGTAGCGGCGCTAAACCTGTTGCTACTGCCGCCTACGTTAAAGCTGATACTACCGGTACGAGTAATAGCTCAACATCGGGGAAAACTGCTGATATCAATATTTATTGTGACGGTGCTTGTTCTCCAAACCCTGGAAAATCAGGCACGGGCATGGCGGTATATCAACAGCAGCAATTAATTGAGCTGTGGTACGGTTTATATGAGCCAATGGGCACTAATAATACTGCTGAGCTTAATGGCTTACTTGCCGCCTTTAATTACGCACAAGATCACATTAAACAAGGCAAAACAGTTCAAGTACTTTCTGATTCTAAATATTCAATCGACTGCATCACTAAATGGGCAAAAGGTTGGCAGGCAAAAGGCTGGACACGTGGCAAAGGTGAAGAAATTAAAAACCTTGAGATCATCAAACAATGTTTTACCCTCTACCAAGCGCTAAAAACTAATTTAATTATTAGTCATGTCAAAGGTCACGCCAATATCGAAGGTAACGAGCTTTCCGATAGAATGGCCGTGTTAGCTCGGGTTAAATGCACAAAAGGTTTTGTTCAATACCAAGAAACATTAGATATTAAGACTATATTGGCAATGGCCTCAGGCTAATTTATTGCTTATATAGGCTCCAGAATAATAAGAAAAATGACAGTTCATTACTGTCTTTTTTCTTATTATCTACCAGAAAATACCCCGCCAAAGAATCTACACTGACTAAAAGTTAAAACAATAAGTATCCCAAAATCCT
This sequence comes from Colwellia sp. PAMC 21821, assembly GCF_002077175.1. Lineage (NCBI taxonomy): Bacteria > Pseudomonadati > Pseudomonadota > Gammaproteobacteria > Alteromonadales > Colwelliaceae > Colwellia > Colwellia sp. PAMC 21821. The sequence continues at coordinate 3,693,856 of NZ_CP014943.1, read as the reverse complement.
GTTCTAAAGTGAGTTCTTTATCGAAGTACTCATTGAGTGTTATGTTGAAACAAATGAATTGTAGCTTAACGGGGAAGAAATTTAATCGTAAACTTTGTCACCGAACAACCTGAAAACCCTTGCCTACTGTGTAATATACCAGTATTCTACGCGGCCATTTTATCTTTGGACTTCAACATGATCGGATTTGACTACGGCACCTCAAATTGTGCTGTCGGCGTTATGGAAAACAATACGCCAAAACTATTATCTTTAGGCGATCATGGTCGATATATATCGTCAACTTTGTATGCCCCAGTCGTGACGTGATCGTTAATTGGCTACAAAAGCGCTTGAGTTTACCCGAACAAAAAAACTTTCAACAGCAACGTCAATGGCAGCTACAAAAAGGACAAAATTCCTTACGAGAGCTTACTTTAGACGGTTACCCAACTGAATTATCGTTTGGCCAACAAGCATTAAATAACTATTTGCAAGAACCCGATGAAGGCTATTACATAAAATCACCAAAGTCATTTCTTGGTGCCAGTGGTTTATTGCCGCAACAAATGGAGTTATTTGAAGATATTGTTGCTGCCATGATGAGTAACGTAAAAAGCCTCACCGAAGCAGCACTTGGCAGAAGTGTAAGCCAAACGGTTATTGGACGCCCGATTAACTTTCAAGGCCTTCGCGGCGAAGAAAGTAACCAACAAGCAATAAACCTATTAACGAATGCCGCAAAGCGTGTTGGCTTTAAAGATGTGGAATTTCAATTTGAACCGGTTGCAGCAGGTTTTGAATATGAAGCTAGCCTTACTGAAGAAACCAAGGTTTTAGTGGTCGATATTGGCGGTGGTACCACAGATTGCTCAATGTTATTAATGGGGCCAAAACAAGCAGTATTAGCCGATAGAACGCGTGATTTATTGAGCCACAGTGGTGAACGTGTTGGCGGTAATGACTTTGATATTGCTTTTGCGCTTAAAGGTATTATGCCCAGTTTTGGTTTAAATAGTTTGTTAAAAACAGGCAAACCTATGCCAAGTAATAGTTTCTGGCAAGCAATGGCTATTAATAATATTAACCATCAAACTGAGTTTTACAGTTCGGCTAATGGCCGTTATTTAGAGCAGCTTATTCGTGATGCCGAGCAGCCAGACTTGTTAACACGGTTATTAACAGTTCAACAGCAAAAACTAAGTTACCGCGTGGTGAATGCTGCAGAGCAAACTAAGATTGCCTTAACCGAGCAAACTGCACAACAAATAGACTTATCTGATATCGATGACGGGCTCACCGTAGATCTTGATAGGAATGGCTTTGCCACGGCATGTAAAAGAGAGTTGAATGCTATCGCCGTACTAATGAAAGATGCGATTTTGCAGGCAAACTGTCAGCCAGATGTAGTATTTGTCACTGGCGGTACCGCTAAATCTCCGGTATTAAACCAATTTTTGCAGCAGCAATTCCAAGATACCCCTATTGTCATTGGTGACCATTTTGGTAGTGTTACCGCTGGGCTTACGCGTTGGGCTAAAACTATTTACTCATAATTACAAAACTGACTTTAAAGGTAATTAAATAATTCACGGCTAATTTTAATTACCTGACTCTCAGCTTAGAATATAAAGTCAGTTACTATAACAACAGTCTAATATAGCCATATTGTTTAGCCATATTGTTAGCCATATTGTTAGCAGCATTTTGGCTTGTGAAATCCCCTAACTTTCGCACTATGGCTCGTTACTTATAATACCATTCATATGAATTCGATATTGAGTCACTATGACGCTTTAAATTTACTCAGTTAAGTAGTAACTTTTCTCACCTTAAATTAACAATGACGTTAACTTATCAATTCAAAGTAACAACTTATCAATGTAAAATAACAACATATTAATTCAAAATAACAATATATTTATACCCTTTACGTTGATGTTCAACATATCAAATGAACTCAAATGACGTTAGTATTGCACTTATATCTGTCACAAATTAATGCTGACCTTCAGTTGACTATTAATACCACTATTTTCCTGTCATCAGTTTATACGCTATAGTAAAAACTGATAACCAACTGTAATAGCCTAAGCACTTCTGCTACGAGGCTACTCGCTGTTTTTATATTATCCAAGGCAAGAGAATTAATTAATGAAAAGTATGATAAAAAGACGCTTACAAAACCTCAACCTAGTGGCTATTTTTCTACTCTTTTCAGTCTCTGCCAACGCCATGGTACCTATTTGTCTGGATGTCTTTCCAACCGTATTATCGTCTACGATAATTGCTGGTAAAACTGAATTAAAAGTCGATGTTGATTTGTTCGGAACAAACGGCACTCTAGATATTAAAATTGCTAAAGATGAAACAATTGATAGTGATCCGAGCTGTATTTCTCAAAAATGCATAGACTCAACCAACAGAGCGGAGGCATTTATATTACCGGAGTTGCCACAATCTACATCAGACCAAGATTTTAAAATCAATGAAGAAACCACGCTTTATTTGTCGCAAGGCTCGTATGATAAAATTGAAATAAAAAAGCAAGGTACGGTGCATTTTACCAATACCAACCAAGACACGTTTATTAAAACATTAAAGTCAGATGATACTGGAAAAATAGATGATGATACCGACACTAATTTTATCTTTGAACAAGGTGTGTATTGGATTGAAGATTTTAATATTGGCGAAAGAACCAATATTATTATTAACGGTAACGACAAAGTAACGTTAATTGTTAAAAAAGCTGATTTGAATGAAGAAGATATAAATATTAATGTTAATGGAACACCAGATCAGTTAGTAATAATTGCCTATGATGATGTCAAATTAGGTAAACGCTCTCAATTTAATGGCTTTATTTATGGCGAGAAGAAAGTTGAAGTAGCAGAAGACAGTATTTTGGAAGGTGCCATTAATGCTGATGAAATTAAGTTAGCAGAAAGGGTCACAATTACTTATGCACCTTATAGCATTAACACGGCTAATTATAATGGCTTTTGTTCACCGTTAGATTTATCGGCATACGAAATAGCAGAATACCGTTTTGAGGAAACGCTTTGGAACGGCACAGCTGGTGAAATTCTTGACAGCTCAGGCAATGGCCATCATGCACAGGTTAATAATAATTCTACGCCTAACACGAGCTTACCAGCTATATCAGGTAATCCAGGCACTTGTGGTTACGCTAATCAAAATGATGGTTCTATTCAAGCAACAGGATTACCATTAGATGCCACCACCAATGGTGTAAAAACCACAGTTACCTTCTGGATGAACTGGGATGGTACTGACAGTGTAATGCCCATAGGTTGGAACGTTCACTCTATCTGGATTTACCAAGGCTCAATCGGATTCAACACCGGACAGGGTGATCTGTATGGCATGTCGAGTGACGGATTAGCTAATGGCTGGCATCATATCGCAGTAGAGTTTACCAACGGTAGCGTAACTAATAATCGAATACATATTGATGGTGTAGAGCAAGTACTTACTCAGCGTCGCAATACACCAAATAATAGCCAAGCCTATGTGAACAGTGAACTGCGTATAGGCGGCTGGACAATAAATTCTACTTATGAGTTTCACGGATTAATAGACGAGGTACGCGTCTACAACAAACCTTTAACCACCAACGAAGTAGCAACGCTTATGGCTGAAACCCATACTTGTGCTCTACCTGTTATAGATCATTTTGAAATTGTTCATGACGACCAAGGATTAACCTGTGAGAGTGAGGCTGTAATTATTAAAGCCTGTGCTGATGAAAGTTGTTCAAGTTTAGCAATTGAACCCGTTAACGTAGATTTTCTCGCTGTTGGTGCACTCACTAAAACTATCAATACAACCTTTACCGGTAGTACCACCGTTAATTTTAATCATACGGACATTGAAACATTGCTCTTTTCAATAGCCAATTCCTCAGTTACTCCAAGTGGCCCTTTAGTGTGTGACGACAGCAGTGATAATAGTTGTGATATGGCATTTAGTGATTCAGGCTTTAGATTTATCTATGGCAATAGCACCATTTTACCTAATCAAACGGCAGGTGTCGTATTTGGTGACACCCTAAAAATACAAGCTGTACAGGGTGATAATGGCGTATGTACTGGCGTATTTAGTGGCAATAAAAATATTGAAATGTCGCAGGAAAACATTAACCCAGGAGGCGTCACAGGTTTAAGCTTTAGTATTTCAGGTAATGATATTGTGAAGCACCCCAATACCATTAGCCCCCCGCCCAGTACAACCTTGAACTTTGGGGCAGACAGTACGGCGATAATACCAAGCCCTTTATATAACGATGCAGGAAGAATTCGCTTACATGCTAATTATAATTCAGGTGGAATATCACTGCTTGGTAGTAGTAATGCCTTTTGGGTTAGCCCAGCAGCACTTGTTGTAACGGCAACTTCAGGCGCAACTGACTTAAACGGTACGTCAGCCACCGCGAATATAACGCATAAAGCTGGTGAGGATTTTGAATTGACCGTAGCAGCCTACAATGCTGCGACTCCTGCAGTTATTACGCCAAACTATAATCCTGGACAAATTCAACTAATGCTGGAAAGAAAGGGCCCTACTTTAATTGATAGCTCAGATGCTAGTTTACAATATGCCCAAGGCTCTGTAGCAATAAGTAGCACTAATCCTATTTTTAAAAATATCACACTGACTAACTTTGCTTTCGGCATATCGACTTTTACCGCTGCACAATATTCAGAAGTAGGCTTACTTAATTTAGCCCTTCAAGACAGTAATTACGGAAATTTAGGTATTATTGTACCTGCTTCGGCCATTAATATTGGTCGCTTTATCCCTGAGCACTTTAAACAAACAATCGCCGATGACGGTTATTTTCTTGCAACTTGTAACACAGGTACAACGTTTGCTTATAGTGGTCAAAAAGACCAAGCAAGCGATAGTATTGGTGCCATTTCATACTTAACCAAGCCAGTATTTGCCATTACGGCTTACAATAAGCAAGGTGATATTACCCAAAATTATTATGAGGATAGTCAGGCTAGTGCAAATGACTATATGAAGCTCAGCGTTGCCGATATTAATGTTACTGCACCAACGGTGGACCAAGTCGCGATAGGTGTTGATGCCAATCCACTTAATAAACTATCGTTAACGGCTAATATGCATTCAGGCACCTTAAGTCAAAATGATTTAACGACACTAGTACCTGCTAATAATCCATTACCCAAAGGTGTGCTGCACTACCAATTGTCTGATAGCGATAACTTTTTCTATAATCGCTCTGCCAATGCCTTGGTAGCGCCTTTTACCGCGGATATTGATGTCTCTATCGCTAGCATCATAGATACAGACTCGGTCAATGTAACAACAACTATTGCCGCCTCACCCACAGGTGTTGACATTAGATTTGGCCGGTGGGTGTTGAACAATAGTTTTGGCTCTGAAACATCAAATTTACCGCAACCTATGCAAATTGAACATTTCGACGGTACGGCCTTTGTGGTGACCTCAAATAATAATTGCGTTACTTATGATGCGAGTAAAGTTTCACTTACCAATATTAGTTTAGACCCCGCACTAAGTAGCGTGGTCGGCGGAACAGGGAATATTATTGCAGGTAAAACTCAGGCCGTTGAATTAGAAGCTACTGGCTCTGGTAATCAAGGACAAATAGGCGTGTCATATGATAGCTATCATTGGTTAAAGTTTGATTGGGATAATAATGGTCTACATGATAACAATCCTAATGCCACCGCTACTTTTGGTGTCTACAGGGGCAACGACCGTATTATATCGTGGCGCGAAGTACACAATTAATGTTCCTCAGCTAGAAAGAATCAATAACACACCATTTAATAGCTTGTATTTATTTATTTTTTCTCATGAAAAAGTAGAATACTTAATGAGTGATATTGGTATTAGCAGTACAAGGTTCAAGAAATTCGATGTGACTAAAATTCACCAGCCATGAAAATTTACCGCTAACTATAATTGTAATGCCAATATGACTAATAGCCGGTATATTTCTACTGAAAAGTAACCAACTTCTGCGTTATTGGCCGCTATTCGCTGCGTTAAATAGAGGCCAAATATATGGCACTAATTTCACTCTATTTAAAACATCAGACAATCAGGGCTATTGAAATTAGGTTTTTCAAGAGCCCAAAACTTACATAAGTGATCGTTAATATATTACTGCAGCGCCAACTGCCATCGACCACTATAAGTGCGGTCGTTAAACGTAGACGTTGAGTTCGACTCGATCGTTTTATTAACTCTCACTAAACGAGTGCCTTTAATTTGAAATTGTGAAGTAATCTGACTTTCTGCAGACATAGAGAAAAAGATATAAGCACTGCCTTTTCCTGAATACGTTAGGCGAGTTTCAATAGGAACACCTTCATCATCAATCAATACCTGGTAACTCCCTTTAAACTTATTGACATAACCCGCGTTTTTTTATCATCAATAAAACTTTCGAGCGGTAACTCAAAGTCCAAAACACGTACCTGTTGATCAAAATACTCAATGCGGGTCTCCCCTCTAAGCTCCCCCTTTGAGATAGCATCTAAAATTGGCTGTGCCGATGAAAGGATTGGGATTAATGATGACGCTGATAAAATTTCTGCGCCATTTAACGCCGGCGTATCAGCTTCTTCATCGGCCAACTTAAGGCGATTTTCTTCTGCTATTTGTAATAGTACGTCCTTAGAATAACGGATATCTAAGCCTTCAATACTCTCAGACAATGTTGATTTAATTGCGCCAGTTTTTAATTTTTTATCTTTTCCCTCACCTCTAGACTCAGAAAATGAAACGTCTAATACACCTGTGACAGGCTCACTACCGTTGAGCTTTGCCAAAGCTTGTTGTAAGTCGGCTAAGCTGTCAGCCCAAACATTTTGAGTGAGGAAACACGTAAGCACAGCTAATACCGTTATGTGAATATTTTTTAATGTCATAACTTACCCTGTTTATTATTTTAATTTTCAGTGATTGATATACCCACACTTTATACTCAATATTACGTTAGTAGTTCAATATATTTCATTCAGATAAGTGTTACTAAGTATTTCTTTTTATTTGAATTACTTTGATTTCGTTAGCTCATATTAATATCGCCTAGCCATATAAAAATATGCTTGAGTAAACACTAAAATCAAAAAAGCCCACAAATAAGTGGGCTTTTTAAGTAATACCATTTATCAACTTGGTATAACCTGAGTGGTTACATCATTTCAATAGCAATCGCTGTTGCTTCGCCGCCGCCAATACATAAAGAAGCAAGACCTTTGCTTAAACCTCTGTTTTTCAGGGCATGAATTAATGTCACCATAATACGTGCGCCACTAGCGCCTAACGGGTGACCTAAAGCACAAGCGCCGCCGTTAACGTTTACTTTCGCAACATCTAAGTCTAACGCTTTAATACCTAGCATAGTTACCATGGCAAAGGCTTCGTTGATTTCAAACAAATCTACATCTGCTGTTGTCCAATTAGCTTTTTCTAAAACTTTTTTCATAGCGCCAACCGGTGCTACGGTAAATTCTGCTGGCTTTTGCGCGTGCATAGCGTGAGCAACAATTTTACATAATGGCGTTAAACCACGCTTTTGTGCTTCTGACAATTTCATCATCACTAATGCGGCTGCGCCATCAGAAATAGAGCTTGAGTTAGCAGCAGTAATTGTACCGTCTTTTTTAAATGCTGGGCGCAAGCTAGGAATTTTATCAGGACGCGCATTACCCGGTTGTTCATCAATGTCGAATACTGAGTCACCACGGCGAGATTTAATGGTTACTGGTGATATTTCATTAACGAAAGCACCATCTGCAATCGCAGCATTTGCGCGTTCTAAAGAGCGAATAGCATAAGCATCCATGTCTTCACGAGTAAATGCTGACTCATCGGCAGTAGCTTGTGCGAAACACCCCATAGCAACACCGTCGTAAGCATTTTCTAGACCGTCAGTCATCATATGATCAAGGACTTGACCGTGACCCATTTTAATACCAGCTCTACCACTGGGTAATAAATGCGGCGCATTCGTCATACTTTCCATGCCGCCCGCAATAGCAACATCAATAGAACCTGCTAATAAAGCATCATGTGCCTGCATAGCCGCTTTCATACCTGAGCCACAAACTTTGTTAATCGTAGTACAAGTCGTAGACAAGTCTAAGTCAGCTTCTAATGCCGCTTGACGGGCAGGTGCTTGTTTTAAACCGGCAGGTAAAACACAACCCATGATCACTTCATCGACTTGATCATTAGATAAATTAGCGGCTGCCATAGCACCACGAATAGCTGTTGCACCTAATGTGGTAGCACTAACTGCAGATAAACCGCCCATAAAACCGCCCATAGGGGTACGTTTTGCTGCAACGATAACGATAGGATCTTGAGTAGACATGTGGCTCTCCGAAAAGTGTAATTCGATAAATGTAGCTATTAATCGATAATAATTGCGCAACAGATTACCGCAATTACAGCTTTACGCCAACGTAAAGATCGTAGTCCTTTAGTGTTATCTTTGCCTCTGATTGCAAATTCGCCAAGCATTCTTTACAACACGCGCATAAAACCTAACTAATATTAGCAATAATAAATGTCGTATTGCATAGCTTACTCACGCCTCGCACTTTACGTTAACGTAAACTTGTTGTAAGGTATCGTATAGCTAAAATACACATTAACTTCGAGCAATAAAAATGAGCGATATTACCCCAGTCACCTACGCTATTGGTGAGTTAGCGAGAGAGTTTGATATTACCACCCGCAGTATCCGTTTTTACGAAGACCAAGGTTTGATCACTCCTACTCGCAAAGGACAAACAAGAATTTACAACCAAAGAGACAGAGTTCGACTAAAGTTAATTCTACGTGGTAAACGCTTAGGTTTTTCATTAGCTGAAACAGGTCGCTTATTTGAGCTTTACGATGCCGATAAATCGAGTGTAACGCAGCTAAATACAATTATGGATTTAATCTCGAACAAGAAAAATGATTTAAACCAACAGCTAGAAGACATTCAAGCTGTATTAATTGAATTAACAGGCTTAGAAAGCAACTGTCAAAATGCGCTCGCTTCGATAGATAAATAAATAAAGCACGATAAAAAAACACAAATTAAAGTAACAGCTAACGCCAACAGTAAACGCGTTAACACGACAAACAATTATTAAAGGACCTACTATGATTTCTACATTCTCATCAATGAATTTTAACTTGGGTGAAACCGTTGACATGATCCGCACCTCGGTGAACGCTTTTGCTCGTGACGAAATTGCTCCTCGCGCAGAACAAATCGATAAAGACAATGAATTTCCGATGGATTTATGGCGCAAGTTTGGCGATTTAGGTTTATTGGGCATGACTGTAGATGAACAATACGGTGGTTCTGGTTTAGGCTATTTAGAGCACATGGTTGCGATGCAAGAAATTTCACGTGCTTCTGCCTCTGTTGGCCTAAGTTACGGTGCTATGTCTAATCTTTGTTTAAACCAATTAAACAAAAATGGTAGCCATGAACAAAAAGAAAAGTATTTACCAAAACTTTGTACCGGTGAACATATTGGTGCCTTAGCAATGTCTGAACCTAATGCCGGTTCAGACGTTGTCAGCATGAAACTTACCGCTAAAAAACAAGGTGATAAGTATATTCTTAACGGCAACAAAATGTGGATCACTAACGGTCCTGACGCTCATGTTTTTATCATTTATGCCAAAACTGATACCAGTGCTGGTTCTAAAGGTATTACCGCCTTTATCGTTGAACGTGACTATCCAGGTTTTTCTCGTCATCAAAAACTCGATAAATTAGGTATGCGTGGCTCTAATACTTGTGAATTAGTTTTCCAAGATTGTGAAGTACCTGCTGAAAACATTTTAGGTGAAGAAGGCAAAGGCGTGCGCGTACTCATGTCTGGCCTAGATTACGAGCGTTTAGTATTAACCGGCGGCCCGCTAGGCATTATGGATGCTTGTATGGACTTAGTTGTACCTTACATTCACGACAGAAAACAATTTGGTCAAGCCATTGGTGAATTTCAATTAATTCAAGGCAAAATTGCCGACATGTACACGCAAATGAATGCAGCAAAATCTTATGCTTATTTATGTGCAATGGCAGCTGATCGCGGCGAAACAACGCGTAAGGATGCTGCAGGCGTTATTTTATATTCTGCCGAACTGGCGACTAAAATGGCGTTAGACGCGATTCAGTTACTCGGTGGTAACGGTTACATAAATGAATTTCCAGCGGGACGTTTATTACGTGATGCTAAGTTGTATGAAATTGGCGCCGGCACATCAGAAATTCGTCGTATGCTAATTGGCCGCGAGTTGTTCAACGAATCAGTTTAATTTAACTTTTCCTAATCGCCAATGCGCGTGATTTTAATACTCACGCCATTGGCTTTAAAAGCAGATTAAACAGAGTTACAACAGGCTAAACCAAGCAAGATAGGCTAAACCAGTGACTATTGCTATTGAACGCTCATTACGTTGAGCATCAAATTAAATGTAAATTTTAAACATTAGTGCATCGACAACAATATCAATATGCTCTGTTAAATAGAAACACGCTAACGAAGCACAAGATTAACAAAAAGAAGGTTATAACGTGGCTAAGATAATATCGAAAATTAATCCCCGCAGCCCTGAGTTCATCGAAAACGCTGCGCATATGCAAGTGCAAGTTGATGACTTAAAAGTCAAACTCGAAGAAATAAAATTGGGTGGCGGCGAACGCAGTCGCGAACGTCATTTATCACGGGGTAAATTATTGCCTAGAGATCGCGTATATGCCCTACTCGACCCAGGCTCTGCCTTTCTTGAATTATCACAATTAGCCGCTTATGAAGTTTACGACGATAACGTCCCTGCTGCTGGCATTATTACCGGCATTGGCCGTGTTGGTGGCCAAGAATGTATTATTGTTGCCAACGACGCAACGGTTAAAGGCGGCACGTATTTCCCGTTAACCGTTAAAAAACATTTACGCGCGCAAACCATCGCACAAGAAAACAATTTACCTTGTATCTACTTAGTAGATTCAGGCGGTGCAAACTTACCTAACCAAGATGACGTTTTCCCTGATAAAGAACATTTTGGTCGTATTTTCTTCAATCAAGCCAATATGTCAGCACAAAGTATTCCGCAAATTGCCGTGGTTATGGGTTCATGTACCGCAGGTGGCGCTTATGTTCCTGCCATGGCTGATGAATCTATTATCGTTAAAGAACAAGGCACTATTTTCCTTGCAGGCCCGCCATTAGTTAAAGCGGCCACCGGTGAAGTGGTGAGTGCTGAAGATTTAGGTGGCGCTGATGTGCATTGTCGTACTTCAGGTGTTGCTGATCACATGGCGCAAAATGACCACCATGCTTTAGAAATTGCCCGCAGTGCTATTGGTAACTTAAACCGTGTTAAACCCGTACAAATGGCGATTAAAGAAGTGGTTGAACCTGCATATGCTATGGAAGAAGTTTACGGCATAGTACCAAAAGACTCTCGCCAGCCATTCGACGTACGAGAAATTATCGCCCGTGTGGTTGATGGCAGTGAATTTGATGAGTTTAAAGCACTTTACGGCACAACCTTAGTTTGTGGTTTTGCTCGTATCTACGGCTATCAAGTAGGCATTGTCGCCAATAATGGGATTTTATTTGGTGAGTCTGCACAAAAAGGTGCTCACTTTATCGAGCTTTGTGCACAACGAAAAATTCCTCTGGTATTTTTACAAAACATTACTGGTTTTATGGTCGGAAAACAATACGAGGCTGGCGGCATAGCAAAACACGGCGCGAAAATGGTAACGGCTGTTGCTACTGCGCAAGTGCCTAAGTTTACCATTTTAATTGGAGGTAGTTTCGGTGCAGGTAACTACGGTATGTGTGGCCGCGCTTATGACCCACGTTTCCTATTTATGTGGCCAAACTCTCGCATATCAGTAATGGGTGGCGAGCAGGCAGCAGGCGTATTAGCGCAAGTTAAACGCGATCAAAAAGATAAACTTGGCGAGCAGTGGAGCGCCGAAGAAGAAGCAAACTTCAAGCAACCGATTATTGATGACTACGAACGTCAAGGTCATCCATATTACGCTTCTGCGCGTTTATGGGATGACGGTGTTATCGACCCGGCTGAAACTCGTCAAGTACTAGGGTTAGCTATTTCAGCTTCATTAAATAAAGTGATTAAAGAGACCAAATTTGGTCTATTTAGAATGTAAGGGGGTAATTGAAAATGTTTTCACATAACAATATAAAAAGCCCTAGCGAACAAGTATTGTTCGACGTTGACAGCCGTGGCGTAGCAACCGTGACATTAAATAATCCTGATAAGCACAACGCCTTTGATGACAGCATTATTTATGCGCTAAACCAACTATTTAAAGAAATAGCACTGTGCGATGACATTAATGTCATGGTGCTAGCGTCAACGGGCAAAAGCTTTTCTGCTGGTGCAGATTTAGGCTGGATGCAGCGTATGGCTTCTTATTCTTACGAAGAGAACTTGTCGGATGCAAACGCCCTAGCGCAAATGTTAAAAAACCTCAATTTTTTACCACAACCTACCATTGCTAAAGTGCAAGGTGCAGCTTTTGGCGGCGCAGTAGGCTTAGCCAGTTGTTGCGATATTGTGCTGGCCAGCGAAAAAGCGAGCTTTTGTTTGAGTGAAGTTAAACTTGGTTTAATTCCAGCAACTATTAGCCCTTATGTGGTTAATGCGATTGGTCAAAAAGCGAGTCGACGTTATTTTCAAACTGCTGAACGATTTTTTGCTGAAAAAGCACAACAATTGGGTTTGGTCGATGAAGTTTATGCGTTAACAGAGTTAGATTCCGCCGTTGCGACCATGGTAAATACCTTATTAGCTAATGGCCCGTTAGCGGTGCGACAAGCAAAACAGTTAGCACTCGATGTTGCCTACCAAGATATTGACGAGACATTAATTAAAGACACCAGCGAACGTATTGCCGCCATTCGCGTTTCTTCAGAAGGCCAAGAAGGCCTAACGGCATTTTTTGAAAAACGCCAACCTGCTTGGCAAGCTAAGCCAATCAACTTAGCAACGCCAAACAGTTCAGCAGAGCCAACAACATCAACAAATAAAGGCGAAGGATAATATTCATGTTTACTAAAATACTAATTGCTAACCGTGGTGAAATCGCCTGTCGTGTTATTAAAACTGCCCGTAAAATGGGTATATTAACCGTCGCAGTTTATTCTGATGCTGACGCTGACTCTCTGCACGTTAATATGGCAGATGAAGCTATTCACATTGGTGGTTCACCTTCGCGTGAAAGTTACTTATTATCAGAAAAAGTCATTGAAGCCGCCAAGCGCACTGGCGCCCAAGCTATTCATCCGGGTTACGGTTTCCTTTCTGAAAATGCTGATTTTTGTCGTATGTGTGCTAAAGAAGGTATTACTTTTATTGGCCCACCGGTTGCTGCCATTGAAGCTATGGGCTCTAAGTCTGCGGCTAAAAACATCATGGAAAAAGCGAACGTACCTTTAGTGCCGGGCTATCATGGTGACGACCAATCTGAAGCAGTCATTAAAAAAGCTGCTGATGACATGGGTTATCCAGTGCTACTTAAAGCGACGGCTGGTGGCGGTGGTAAAGGTATGCGCCAAGTTTGGAACGAAAGCGAGTTTTCTGAAGGCTTTGCGGCCGCTAAACGCGAAGCTAAATCATCATTTGGTGATGATACTATGCTGGTTGAAAAATACTTAACGCAACCACGCCATGTTGAAATTCAAGTATTTTGTGATAATCATCAAAACGCAGTTTATCTGTTCGAACGCGACTGTTCTGTACAACGTCGTCATCAAAAAGTAATAGAAGAAGCCCCTGCCTTTAGCATGAGCGAAGAATTACGCGCTCAAATGGGTGAGTCTGCAATAAAATCAGCCCAAGCTATTGGTTATCAAGGCGCTGGTACGGTTGAATTCTTACTTGATATCGACGGTTCATTTTACTTTATGGAAATGAATACTCGCTTACAAGTAGAACATCCAGTTACAGAATTAATTACTGGCCAAGACTTAGTTGAATGGCAACTGCGTGTAGCCGCTGGCGAAATATTACCTAAAGCTCAACACGAACTAAAAATCAACGGTCATGCTTTTGAAGCACGTATTTATGCTGAAGATCCAAACAACGACTTTTTACCTGCTACGGGTACACTAGATTTTTTACAACCACCGCTTGAAAGTGAATTTGTCCGAGTAGATACCGGTGTTCGTCAAGGTGATGAAGTGAGCGTGTTTTACGATCCTATGATTGCAAAATTAATTGTGTGGGATGAAAACCGTGAAAAAGCCTTACAACGTTTAGCCAAAGCTTTATCAGAATATCGCATTAGTGGTGTTACGACCAATATCGACTTTCTATATAATTTAGCCACTAGTGCGCCTTTTGTAAATGCGGATATTGACACGGGTTTTATAGAGAAAAACCAAGCGATTATTTTCCATGAAAATGAGCAAGCACTTGCCGGTGAATTGCCAATGGCAGCGCTTTATTTAGTGTTATCGCAAGCACAACAAGCGCAAGTAAAAGCGGCTAAAACTAACGACCCATTTTCACCTTGGAATATGACTAATGCATGGCGTTTAAATGAAGCGAACATTCATCATATCGTTTTAGCCCATAACGGCACCGAATACCCCATTGTCGTCGAGCAAAAACGCCAAGGCAGCGGTAGTTACTATTTAATTACCGTTGATGGTCAAACCGTTGATTGCCAAGGTCGAATTGAAAACGATACCTTGTACGCCAGTATCGATGGTTACCGCAGCCATGCAACTATTGCACAAAATGCTAACCAAATTAGTCTTTATCATCAAAATGGTGTCTTTAACTTTACGCATATTTTACCTGACTGTGGCGACAATACCGGTGACGATAGCCATGGTGGCCTAGTAGCACCAATGAACGGCACTATGGTGTCAGTATTAATTAAAGCGGGCGACAGCGTTATAGCAGACCAACCCTTGATGATCATGGAAGCGATGAAGATGGAGCATACTATTCGCGCGCCGAGTAATGGTGTGGTAGATGCTATTTATTATAACGATGGCGAAATGGTTGACGGTGGCGCTGAATTAGTCGCTTTCACCCCTGAGGACGCATAATGACTGATGTATTTACTCCTTCACTAGCAGCTTCGTTACCTATTGCGTTGCCAACGTCAGTAAAAATAGTTGAAGTTGGCCCACGTGATGGCCTGCAAAATGAAAAAGTGCAAATTAGCGCTGAAGATAAAATAGCGTTAATTGAGCAACTCGCCGATGCTGGGGTTAGCTACATTGAAAGTGGCAGTTTTGTCTCCCCTAAATGGGTGCCACAAATGGCAACGTCGAGCGATGTGTTTAACGGTATTAAACGCAAAACAGGTGTTACTTACGCCGCACTAACGCCTAACATGAAAGGCTTTGAAGCCGCCATGGCCGTTAATGCGAATGAAGTGGCTATTTTTGGCGCAGCTTCAGAAGCGTTCAGCCAAAAGAATATCAATTGCTCAATTGAAGAAAGCTTGCAACGCTTTGAGCCGATAATGCAGGCGGCCAAAGCCGCAAATATTCCCGTCCGAGGTTATGTTTCTTGTGTGGTGGGCTGCCCTTACGATGGTGATATTGCGCCAGAGCAAGTCGCAAAAGTTGCCGAAAAGTTATACAAAATGGGTTGTTACGAAATATCACTTGGCGACACTATTGGTGTTGGTACACCGGCAAGCGTAACAAAAATGTTACAGGCGGTTAGTACTAAGGTACCGGTTGAAAAGTTGGCCGTACACTTCCATGATACCTATGGTCAAGCGTTAACGAATATTTACGCGGCGTTACAAGCTGGCGTAAAGGTAGTCGATAGTGCTATTGCAGGACTGGGTGGTTGCCCATATGCTAAGGGCGCATCAGGTAATGTTGCGACTGAAGACGTATTGTATATGCTTAACGGTTTAGGCATAACAACCAATATTGATTTCAACAAGTTACTTAACGCTGGTTGGTTTATTAGCGACAAATTAGGTAAAGCGCCAATATCAAAAGTATCTGTGGCATATCGTGCACAATAACGCGTTAATTGGTTAATGTACTTAAATAACATTATTAATAATTTTGCTAACGCATATAAGACCTATTATCTGCGTTAGCCAACAAGCACAAAAAACAATAATTTTTATTGAGGATCAAACAATGGCAGGATTTGACAAAGTAGTGTCAAGCTATGAAGAAGCAATGGCCGGTCTTGAAGACAATATGACCGTTATTGCAGGTGGTTTTGGTTTATGTGGTATTCCAGAAAACCTGATTAGCGAAATAAAACGTAAAGGCACGAAAGGATTAACTGTTGTTTCTAACAACTGCGGTGTTGACGATTTTGGTCTCGGTATTTTACTGCCTAACCGTCAAATCAAAAAAATCATTGCCTCTTATGTCGGTGAAAATGCCGAATTTGAACGTCAAATGATGAACGGTGAACTAGAGGTTGAATTAACACCTCAAGGTACCTTAGCCGAAAAAATGCGTGCTGGCGGAGCGGGTATTCCGGCATTCTTTACCGCAACAGGTTACGGAACACCGGTCGCCGAAGGCAAAGAAGAACGTGAATTTGACGGAAGACATTACATTCTAGAACCTGCGATTAAAGGTGACTTTGCTATCGTAAAAGCATGGAAAGCTGACCGCTATGGCAACTTAGTGTTTAGAAAAACTGCACGTAACTTTAATCCTATGGCGGCAACTGCAGGCAAAATAACCGTTGTTGAAGTGGAAGAAATTGTTGAACCTGGCGAATTAGACCCTGATCACATTCATACTCCTGGTATTTATGTTAATCGCTTAATTTTAGGTACATTCGAAAAACGCATTGAACAGCGCACTATTCGCAGTTAGTAAGGAGTAATTTATGGCTTTATCAAGAGAACAACTAGCACAGCGCGTTGCACAAGAACTACAAGATGGCTATTACGTTAATTTAGGTATAGGTATTCCAACGTTAGTGGCAAACTATATTCCAGAAGGTATGGAAGTTATGCTGCAATCGGAAAATGGTTTACTTGGTATGGGACAGTTCCCTACTGAAGACGAAATTGACGCTGACCTAATCAATGCCGGAAAACAAACGGTAACTATGGCAAAAGGTGCATCAATTTTTGATTCAGCTGAGTCATTTGCGATGATCCGCGGTGGCCATGTTGATTTAACCGTTTTAGGCGCATTTGAAGTTGATGTTAACGGTAATATTGCTTCATATATGATCCCTGGCAAGTTAATTAAAGGCATGGGTGGCGCGATGGATTTAGTTGCCGGTGCTGACAATATTATTGTGACCATGACCCATGCTTCAAAACATGGCGTTTCTAAGCTGTTAAGTAACTGTACGCTACCACTAACCGGTAAAGGTTGTATTAAAAAAGTACTAACCGACCTAGCATTTATCGAGATTAAAGATGGCAAATTTTACTTATTAGAGCGTGCACCTGGCGTTTCAGTTGAAGAAATAATGTCATTAACTGAAGGCGAACTGATTGTTGATGGCGATGTGCCTGAAATGAAATTATAAAGTGTTGATACCAAGTTGATTAATTGTCTGATCATTTTTAATGGTTAAAATGATAACTATATCAATTTTTCCTCATGAAAAAGTTGGTCGCATAATTAATCAAATGGTTATTACATTCACTACTGAATAAAACTGCTACTGAACAAAACATATACTAAGGGGCGATCGCCCCTTTTATTTTGTAGGCAAACTCTACCGGCTTACCGATTTAAATTATTTTCATAAAAGTATGAGTAATACCAATTGAAATAAATAATCGATCATTTTAAGGCGGTTTAAATCGTCAATAACTGCGTTGTTTTCAATCACACACGCCCGCTATTACTCGACAATAGCTCCTGCATTGTTCTACTTACGGGCATCCAAGCCCTAATCAATCAAACGCCTTGCCTGCAGGGATAATGGTATGGACCCACTCCAACTTTATTTCAGGCCTCTTTAGGGCCAAAATGAAAGTGACAACAATCATTTATAAAAGCGGAGTGGATCATAATGAAGATTACTACAATCGGTTTAGATATTGCAAAATCAATTTTTCACATGTTTGCTGTGAATAAAAATGGGCGATTTGTAAAAAAGAAACAATTAAGAAGAAAACAAGTGTTGAGTTTCATGGCAACATTAGAGCCTTGCCTAATTGTAATGGAAGCTTGTGGCAGTGCGAACTACTGGGCGAGAAAATTTATTGAATTGGGGCACCAAGTAAAACTTATTGCGCCTCAATATGTAAAACCCTTCGTTAAAGGCAATAAAAATGATTATAACGATGCCGAAGGTATTGCAGAGGCAGCGCAACGCCCGACCATGAGGTTTGTGCCAATTAAATCGATAGAACAACAAGATATTCAAAACTTCCATCGACAACGTGAACGCATAAAGAAAGAACGTAAAGCATTAGCAAGTCAGATACGAGGCTTGTTAGGAGAATATGGCATTGTCATCAATAAAGGTATTTCTGCAATTCACAATGAACTGCCGGATATTTTAGAGGATGCGACAAATGAGTTAACGTATTTAAGTCGGGAGATATTTAATGAGTTATGGCTTGAATTTCAAGTCACAGAAGTGAAGTTTAAAGCGTGTGAAGTTCGCTTAAACACGATGAATAAAGAAAATGAAATATGTGTTCGCTTAGATGAAATATTAGGTATTGGGGCAATCACAGCTAGCGCTACTTATGCAGCGGCAGGAGATGGAAAAGACTTTGTAAATGGTCGACATTTTTCGGCATGGCTTGGGCTTGTTCCTGGGCAGCATTCAACGGGTGGAAAGGCCACCTTACTCGGTATAAGTAAACGCGGTAATAGTTATTTAAGAACACTATACATCCACGGGGCCCGGGCAGTATTAAGGCACAGTGAAAACAAAACTGACCGATTTAGTTTGTGGGCACAAGCGTTAAAATCCCGACGAGGACACAACAAAGCATGCGTTGCTGTGGCGAATAAAATAGCAAGAATGGCTTGGGTAATAATGGCGAAGGGGGAAAGTTATCGCCCGGCTATATAAATAAAGCTCAAAACTGAAGCAAGTTAGATTGGTTTCAGTGATGAGATAACAGTAAAACCCTTTTACTTCAGTTGCAAAAGATAAATTAATCGGATGGTAAGATAGTCAGACTGGCTTGCACAAAACCTGGTACTTGCATTGGCTAATAAAAAAAGCCGGAGGGATGATGAGGAGTGTGAGCGCAAACAACCATCGGGGCCAGAAGGTAAAAATCCTTCATAAACAGGCCGGATATATGAGAGCAATGATTTTCTCTTACATAACGATTAAATGTCTTGCAAACGGAGTGGGTCCATATATGCAGGTACTTATGTTTAGTCTGGAACAATAAACATGTATTCTTGAACAATTTATCCTCGCTTAAAATTGGTCAATAACTTATTACATTTGGTATAACTTAAAATAATCAGCGTCTTCATCAATGCATTGCTATGTGTACAGTACGGCGAATATAACCTCATCTATCACCTATAGATTGTTACAGTTATGTTGCAATTTATGGCTACATTAGCGATACTGAAATAGACAAAGAAAAGGCAAAACACGCGAAAACGTGTTACGCAAAACCACCGGTCTAAGGATAAATATACTCTTTATCTATGACAGCGGAGTTACCGTGTTATTAGGTACATCCTGTGGTTTTTTCTTTTACTAACTCTACTTGTATTATAAAAGGTTATTAAAATGAAAAAATTATTACTAGTTATTACCATTACTACTTTAACAATGACGTCTATTATTTCGGCCCCGAAAGCGCAAGCTGCTAACGTTGCACAAAGTGTATGTGAGTATGTTGCCGCTGACGACAAAAAACGTATGCGTTCATTCTTAAAGACAAATAAATTAAAAATCCGTAATATCTTTGCAGGTATTATGTGTAACGGTAAAAACTTGTTAGAATTCGCTGCTACTAAAGGTTCGGTTGAAACAGGTACTTTGATGATTAGTAAATTGCCAAAGAAAACGGTTTCAGCTAACTTGGCACTTATTCAAAATGGATCGCAACCATTAATCGACGCTGCAAACGAACGCGTTAGCAGCTAGACATTTATTCTCTTGTAGACGTTTATACTTTTTTGTAAGTTCGATGTTTTACTAGTTAATATTTCTGTGTCATTAAAAAGGTCAGCTTTTGCTGACCTTTTTTTCAGCTGAATTTCTTGAAAGATTAATTTCAGCTAGCCATGCCGCCTAAAACTGATTAAAATCACGCCAAAGCTTCTATTTCAATCAATTCGGTTCAATTAATGCCCAACAAACGCAGTTACATTAACAGTAATAACGCCTTAGTATTAACAGGAGGCGGTGCACGTGCTGCTTATCAGGTTGGTGTTTTATCTGCAATTGCTAAGTTTATGCCGCGCAGCCATGGAGTGCCCTTTCCAATCATTTGTGGCACATCAGCAGGTGCTATTAACTCTACCGCATTAGCTTGTTACGCCTCATGCTTTCAACTAGCCGTCAAAAAATTAGAATGGGTATGGAAAAACCTCGATCCATGTAGAATTTATCATACTGATCCTATACGTGTATCTAGTCATATAATTGGAGGTTTTCTGGGAGGATTTCAAGCAGATTATGCCAATAAAAATGCAAGAAGTTTATTGAATAATGCGCCGCTTAGGCAGCTGCTCGAAACCGTAGTGGACTTTAGCCGAATTGATACAAATATAAGACGCCGCTATCTTTCTGCGGTATCGGTTACAGCATCAAGTTATACCAGTGGCGATTCTATTAGTTTTTTTCAATCAGAAGAGTCAATTTCCCCATGGTTTAGATCCAAACGACGTGGAGAGCCGACACAGTTAAACAGCCAGCACTTAATGGCATCAGCGGCTATACCGCTAGTATTTCCATCAGAAAAGGTGAAACGACATCATTTGGGTGATGGTTCAGTGCATCAACTTTCGCCGTTAAGCCCTGCAATACACTTAGGCGCAGAAAAAATATTTATCGTCGGTGTCGACCAACCCAAAGAACCTCTACATGCGCTTGAGAATAACCCTCATCCGCCAACAACAGCGTCTATCGCGGGTCACTTACTCGATTCTATTTTCTCAGATACTTTACAAAGTGATATTGAACGTATGGAAAGAGTTAACCATACCCTATCGCTGATCCCTGACGAAAATAAAAAGAACATCTCAGGTTTAAAAAATATCGAATCTTATGTATTAAACCCCAGCCACAATTTTAACAGTATTGCCGTAAAATATTACGATAAACTGCCTATATCGATTAGATTATTACTACGCAGCATAGGTATCAGCAATGATGCAGAATCAAGCTTACTCAGCTACCTGTTGTTTGAAAAAAATTACTGTAAAGAGTTAATAAACCTTGGCTTTAACGATGCACTAGAGCAAGAAACCAAAATACGTGAATTCCTGAATATCTAATATCTGATACCTAATATCTAATATCTAATATCTGATACCTAATATCTAATATCTAATATCTGATACCTAATATCTAATATCTAATATCATTATTAATGATTACTCACCAAGCCTGAATTTACCGCCAAAAAACGTCAGGTTTAATTGACAAAATCTAGCGCAAAATTCAGTTTAGCTCCCTCTTAATGCCCTTCTTGCACAAAACGCTCTGCACGCTCTACTCTTCTAGGCTTGCCACGCACAATTAACGTATCTTGTGGTAGTAATATGGTATCTACATCAGGTTCTTCACTTTCGATATTATTACGTCTTAGTGCTATAACAAAAATACGGCGCTCATCTAGTTTTAATGACCTTATAGATTTACCTGTAGCAAATGAGTCATCTACCAAGATAATAGCGTGAGCAAATTCAATGCGATCAATTGCATCTGGGCTCATATCAGTGTGTTCACCTTGAAAAAATCCATGTAAATGATTGTAGTGATTCTTTCGCTCTTTTTGTACACGGCGAACAATTCTAGAGAATGGCACGCCAGATAATGACAGTACTTGTGAAACTAGCATTAAACTACCTTCTAAGCTCTCAGGTACCACCTCATTTGCACCGGCGGCGTGTAATTCATCTAATTGATCATCATTACGGGTACGAACTAAAATAGGTACGTCTGGCGCTAAGGAGCGCACTTTTTGGATAACATCGAGTGATTGCTTGTCTTCACCAAAAGCGATAACAACCAATTTAGCTTTAGATAACTTTGCGGCATGCAGTAACTCTGCCTGTCTTGAAGAGCCAAAAAGTACATTTTCACCTGCTTCTCGTGCTTTTGTTGTGCGTAAAGGGTCGATATCGATGGCAACAAAATCGATCGACTCCTGTTTTAAAAATCGGCTGACGGTTTGGCCAATACGACCGAAGCCACAAATAATAACGTGATCATGTAGATCTGTATTTTGAGGTAATTCTTCTAATGCTTGAGTATCAAGTTGTTTTTCATGACTTAACCAAAGCGCCCAACCACGAGCATGGCTGATCATATAAGGTGTTATTGCCATACTCAGCACACCTGTTCCCAATAAAATAGATGCGGTTGTTTCTGGTAACACTTCAACTTGGCTTGCTAACGCGATTAAAACAAAACCAAATTCGCCCATTTGTGCCAACATAATACCTGCTGCCCAAGCATCTTTAGATGACTCTCCCGCGCGCTTTGCTAATAAAACAACGACCAGTACTTTTACCACCATAAAACAAACTAATAGCGAAATAATGATCAAGGGAGATGAGAAAACAACGCTGATATTGAGCTTCATGCCAACAGTAACAAAAAACAAACCCAGTAAAATATCACGGTAGGGTCTAATGTCGGCTTCAAGTTGGTGTTTGTATTGGCTTTCGCCTAACATCATCCCAGCTAAAAATGCGCCTAATGCCATAGAAAGCCCAAACCATTGCGTTAACGCTGATGCAACTAAGGTTACCAATAGTGTTGTTAATACAAACAACTCATCAGTTCTAACTTGAGCAACTAAGTTGAATAATCTGGGTAGCAGCCATTTACCGGCAAAGAGTAAAAGAGAAACAACAAACACCCCTTTAACTAGTGCGAACAACAATGCCATTATAAAAGAAGAGTCTCCGCCCTGTGCCAATAAAGGTATAACGATTAAAAGTGGAACTACGGCTACGTCTTGAAATAACAATACAGCGACAGAAAGTTGCCCTGATTTTTTCTTCATCCCCCGCTTTCACTTAATTGGCGAATAACAATAGCGGTAGACGACAGTGCTAATATGCCGCCAATAGTTATTGCTGCGGCAAAACTTTGCCCAAAAAACATCGCTACTAACATAAACAGCACAAGTGTAATAACCACTTGTAAACTGCCTACCGTTAATACTAAGTGCCGCATTGCAACAAGTTTGGGTAGTGAAAATTCGAGCCCGAGGGTAAAGAGTAAGAATACAATACCCAGCTCTGCAAAATGTTCATAGTCAACATGCTCTTGAGCCAATGCCAACCCATGATCGCCCACCAAAACACCTGCTACTAAATAAGCTAAAATGGCCGGTAATTGTAATCGACGAAACAGCCAAACAATTAAAACGGCGCTGGACAATATAGCGAGTAACTCAAGGTGACTTGTCACATGTATTCCTTACAAGGTGAAAAACGGATAATGGTAGAGTTTGGCTGGTTGTTGAGCTTAATAGCCTGTTATAAGTGTAGCCCTCTAGAGGCCCTTTTGTCTAAATTATTTTCTGTCAGCAAAAGAAAAACATGCATTAAAACGGTGACTTAACTTAGTAAATTAGGCTTTAATTTATCCTCACAGGCTGTAACGCTTTACGCTTAAAAAGTTATTTTCACCTTAAATATGAATAAATCCCCTAAAAATAGAATAGTAGGTATGCTTTTTGCTTTAGTTAACCACAGATAACTACAGAAAGTTAAAACGTCAAAATTAACAGGGAAAAACTATGCGCACAGTCAATGTTGTTAATCACCCTAAATCAAAATTTAATGCCTTCACATTATTTCAACATAGTGAGCAACAAAGCCAACGCAATTTGGCCTTACTTGAGCAATTACAAACGACATTAGATGTAAAACAGCTTATCGATATCTTTGCTATTGAAGTAGCAAAATATCTTGATTTTACTGGACTTTACTTTAAACATGTTGAAGTAAGTGCAACGGCAAGAGGCAGTCGTCAAGCGAAGTCAGAGCGTCAGTTTGAATTAAAAATTAATGGTCAGTTTTTTGGCATAATTTCCTATGCGGTTAACATGCCTATCAGTATGGGTAATTATAAAGTATTAACTGAACTGCATGAATTACTGCTGAATCCGTTGAAAAATGCGGTGCAGTATCATCAAGCTATGCAATTGGCTATGCAAGACAGTTTAACTCAATTAGGCAACCGACGAAGTTTTGACGAACAAATAAAACGCACAATGGCACAAGCAAGCCGTCGACATACACGTGTTGGATTAATATTGAGTGATCTGAATAAATTTAAAGCTGTTAACGACAGCTTCGGTCACGACATAGGTGATAATGTATTAGTACAATTTGCCAAGGCATTGCGCCAAAGTGTTCGAGATACAGATTGTGTGTTCCGCTTTGGTGGTGATGAGTTTGCGATTATTGTTGCGGATGCCACTGAGCAGTCATTATCCGTTATTGAACATAGAATTTACCATGCTATGTCACAAGATGCTTTGCTAGCAAAATACAATGTTACCAGTAGTTTAGGTTTAGCTTTTATGAATAGAGCTGACAACCCGACAAGTTTTTTTAAACGTGCAGATAAAGCGTTATATTCCCAGAAAATGACTATGCCGCAAACGTTGAGTATAGTTTCTCAACGTTAATTTTTTCTGAATTGTAATGAGTTAAGTTGAGCTAAGATTAGAGTTAGATTAGAGCTTAGAATTGAGTAATGAATTAAATAATAATTATATTTAGAGGTCTGAGAATACAAACTATATTCTCAGACCTACCTAGTCAATACCTAGCCTTTACCCAGCCTTTACCTACCCTTTACTTAGCCAATGACGAGATATTACTTTAGCTAAATTCTCGCAGTGCATGAGACTTTTCATTCGGTGTAGCACCAACATACAAGCGGCAAAACCTTACCGCTTTTGCAAAACTTTGTGGACCAATTTTTGCCAGTACTCGACGTAAAAAATCCAAGTCTAAATTAAAATTAAGACTATAGTGTTCCATTGCCTGATCAATACTTGGGTAACTGACCCCGTCAAAGCAGAATTCTCGTTCAATATCTTCGTTAGTAATTTCAACACCATCAAGCACTAGCGGCCAACCTCGAAAATTAACTCTATCTTTTGCGACTTGATACATAAACCAAGCACTTTTTTGAAAGCCGGCAAAACTGCCTCCTTCAAAGCCAGCATTAGCTAACTCTTCTTCTGTCCAATTTAGTCCTATTGCTAGGTCTTGGCGATATTTTTTAATGAGATACACTTTAACACTTTGCTCAACTTGCCAAATGTTACGCACTTCAGCCTTGTTTGCCGCACGAGCGCACTCTAAACAACTGGGTATAGTTAGCGGGTCATGTGGGCAATCAAAAACGAGATGTGCTGAATGAGGAAACGTAAAAGAGTGTCCTGCTGGCTCTGAACAGAACCAGCAGTGATGCCGATAGTTAAATGGAACATCGATGTAAGTGTTATCAAACATAAATAACTTGTGACTTTATAAAGTTAAGAAATGGACTATTTACGTTTTTTATTTACTGTTTTACTAACCGTTTTATTTTTCTTGTTTGCTTTTGCTCTACGTTGCGCTGCAGGTGTAGCATCAGCTTTTTTACGAGCAATTAACTGATTCTTTTCTTGTGTCGCTTTATAACGGCTTTTCTTCAAAGGAGCGTCTTCTTTAGCGTCGTAATGTGCCGGTAAAGGACGATCTAACTCGTAACCCGGTACGATAATACGCTCAAACTTTCGCTCAATTAGGGCTTCAATATTATCAAGAAACTGCTCATCTTTAGGGCTAACTAATGATATCGCAGTTCCTGACTTACCTGCTCTACCTGTACGACCAATACGGTGAACATAATCTTCTGGTAGGAAAGGTAAATGGAAGTTAACCACATAAGGTAAGTTCGCAATATCGAGTCCGCGAGCAGCAACATCGGTCGCAACTAATACACGAACACTGCCATCAACAAATTGCTCTAGGGCTTTATTACGTGCACCTTGGGTTTTATCGCCATGACATAAAGCGGTTTTTATACCATCGAGTTTTAGTTCTTTCGCTAAAACATTTGCACTTTCTTTAGTACCAGCAAAAACTAAAACTTGCTGCCAATTATTTACGCCAATAAGTTCAGACAACAACTCAGCTTTACGGGTTTCAGAAACCCAATATACTGACTGTTTTACTTTGCCCGACGTTGAGTTTTGACGCGCTACTTCAATAGTTTTAGGTGTTTTAAGCACTTTCTTTGCGAGCGTTTTAACTTTATTTGAGAATGTTGCCGAAAACATCAAGGTTTGATGCTTTGCTTTGATCATGGCTACGATACGTTCAATATCGTTGTAAAATCCCATGTCTAACATGCGATCGGCTTCATCGAGTACAAGGTATTGTACTTGCGACAAATCTAAATTACGTTGTTCAAGGTGCTCAATTAAACGGCCAGGTGTCGCGACTAAAATATCAACACCACTTTTAAGCATTTTTGTTTGTGGCGGCATATTTACACCACCGAATATAGCACCAGAGCGCAAAGGTAAAAACTCACTGTAAGCTTTCACATTTTTCTCAACTTGTGCCGCTAACTCACGCGTTGGAGTCAAAATCAGGGCTTTTACTGTCGTTGTGGTGTCAAAACCATCGATATTGGGCTTTACTTTTTTTGCTAAGCCATCAAGAATTGGCAAAGTAAAAGCAGCTGTTTTACCCGTACCTGTTTGGGCACTTGCTAAAACATCAACACCGGTACGAATAACAGGAATAGCTATTTGTTGAATCGGTGTTAAATTTTTATAACCGCAGGCTTTTACCGCTTTAAGTAAGTCAGCCGATAAACCTATTGAATCCACACTCATCACATCACCATTTCTGTATTATCGTAAACAACGTACCGACTAAAAGCAGCACGCCAAAATATTAAGGCGCGCATTATAGCAGCTTTGTTAACAGTTGCTTGTATTAAATATTACGCGTGTAAACACTACTTTTTAAGCCAGATGCCTTTCGTTAAATTTAAGCGTTGTTCTTCGGCTTCATCAGCCTGATAAGTCGGCAATAAGCCTTTATCTTGCTGGTTATGGTAGTCTTTTGTGATTTTAACCACCACTTTAGATAACATAAACAACGCAGTAACATTAAATATGGTCATTAAGCCGGTCGATAAATCAGCTAAGGCGATAACTTCAGGTAAAGTCGCGACAGAGCCAAAGACCAACATCAGTAAAAATCCAATACGTAAAAACCAGCGGCCTAAAACGTTATCCATTTTTAAATATTTTAAATTATTATCAGCATAGGCAAAATTTGCCACGATTGACGTAAAAGCAAATAACAAAATAGCGATAGTAATAAAGTCGCTGCCCCAATCGCCCACTTGATAAGCCAATGCTTGTTGCGTTAGTTGAATGCCTTGCGCTTCACCACCGGTATCTTTAAAAAGTAAGATTAAAATTGCCGTACATGAACAGATAACAATGGTGTCGAAGAACACGGCCAGCATTTGAATATAACCTTGCGATACCGGATGCGGAGGAAATGGTTCGGCAGCAGCAGCGGCATTAGGCGCACTACCCATACCGGCTTCATTAGAATACAAACCACGCTTAACGCCTTGCACAATAGCAGCACCGACAAGCCCACTACCCGCTTCTTTTAAGCCCAAAGCAGAAGCAAAAATATCACTGATGACCATCGGCACTCTTTCAATGTTCATCCAAATAACCGCGAAGCAAACCAATAAATAAAGCAAGCCCATAAAAGGTACGGTTAGTTCAGCAAAGCGGGCAATATTTTTTAGTCCACCCAAAATAATAAAGCCTGCCGCTAGGGTTATAACTATGCCTGTGTAAAGTGGATTAAAACCGTATGAGCCATTAAATGCACTGGTAATAGAATTCGCTTGTACGGCACTAAAAACAAAACCATAGCCAAAAAACAAACACAGCGAGAAAGTAATGGCTAATTTTTT
This sequence comes from Colwellia sp. PAMC 21821, assembly GCF_002077175.1. Taxonomy (NCBI): domain Bacteria; kingdom Pseudomonadati; phylum Pseudomonadota; class Gammaproteobacteria; order Alteromonadales; family Colwelliaceae; genus Colwellia; species Colwellia sp. PAMC 21821. Next base: position 3,665,701 of record NZ_CP014943.1, on the reverse strand, counting down.
ATTCTTTAAGCCTTTGCTCATATAATACGCGGGACCACCACGAAAGTTGCCCATGCTATCACGCTCTTTATAGAGCTGACCTAAGGTACTTTCAGCAAATGCGGTAGCCATGCCGACTAAAGCAATTAACCACATCCAAAATACCGCGCCAGCACCACCCAGAGATATAGCCACCGCAACGCCCATTAAATTGCCAGTACCAACACGAGCCGCCAACGATGTACAAAGTGCCTGAAAAGAAGAAATACCTTGGCTTGAACTTTTACGACTGGTTTTTAAAATGGTGAACATATGAAAAAAGCGTCTGAATTGTAAGCCTTTCAAGCGAAACGTAAACCAGATACCACAAGCACTAAGCAGATAAATTAAAATACTACCCCATAAATAACCGTTAATAGTTCCTACCCATAATTCTATGATACTGGGCTCAATTACACTGGGTTCTATCACGTTATTCTCCGAAGGATTTATTTTTAGAAATTTCAACTCGCGTAGTTTAGCAAAATAGTCTGTCGGATAAATAAATTTATCATCACAATAACGAATAAAATCAATAACAACTTGCATGGTTAAAAATAAGTCAATATGAAGTAAAACATGTATAAATTACAATTTTAGCGTCTGGCTATTACAGAATTGAGTTTTAGCAATAAAAAAGCCGATAACAAGTATCGGCAATTTATATTTTTTAAACTTTACGCGAGCAAAGCTCTAGCAAGCTATAAGGCCTTAAATATTTCTTCAACCGAGTCTTTAGCATCACCAAACAACATTTGTGTATTGTCTTTAAAAAACAATGGATTTTGTACACCGGCATAACCTGTGCTCATTGAACGTTTGAATACCACTACATTTTTCGCGTGCCAAACTTCTAATACCGGCATGCCAGCAATCGGGCTTGTGGGATCTTCGGCCGCTGCGGGGTTTACCGTATCGTTTGCCCCTATCACCAACACCACATCAGTTTCAGCAAAATCATCATTAATTTCTTCCATACCTAAGACAATATCGTAAGGCACTTTAGCTTCTGCTAATAATACGTTCATATGACCAGGTAAACGACCAGCCACGGGATGAATAGCAAAACGCACTTCAATACCTTTTTCTTTGAGTGCTTGGGTCAATTTATACACGGGATACTGAGCTTGCGCGACTGCCATACCGTAACCTGGTGTAATAATGACCGACTTAGCGCCATTTAGCATATCTGCGACTGATTCAGCGGTCGTTTCAACATGATCGCCATAATCGGTGTCGGTATCGATAACCACATTAGTACCAAAACCACCGGCAATAACACTGATAAATGAGCGGTTCATCGCTTTACACATAATATAAGAAAGAATAGCCCCTGATGAACCCACTAATGCGCCGGTAACAATAAGCAAATCATTATTTAACATAAAACCTGCGGCGGCGGCGGCCCAACCAGAATAAGAGTTGAGCATAGATACCACCACCGGCATATCAGCACCGCCAATTGACGCCACTAAATGCCAACCAAAAGCTAGCGCAATTATCGCCATAAGATATAAAGTACCATCACCGCCACCTTGCTCGACAAAACTCGCTAACAGCATAAATGATAATACGCCAGCGGCTAAGTTGAGTTTATGACGATGTGGTAGCATTAATGCCGCCGAGTTAATCACGCCACGTAATTTACCAAACGCAACAATGGAACCGGTAAAAGTTACCGCGCCGATAAATACACCAAGAAAAACTTCAACTAAATGGATATTAATCGCCATGAGATCACTTTGAGTGTACAAAGTGCCCATTGAATGATCCATTTCAAAGTAGCTATTAAAGCCAACCATTACCGCCGCTAAGCCTACAAAGCTATGCAATATGGCCACTAGCTCTGGCATTTGAGTCATTTCAACTTTTTTGGCTAACTTTAAGCCAATGATTGCGCCAATGACCATAGTCACTAAAATAATCCAAACGTTGTCGACACGTGGGTCAGCAATGGTAGCAATAAGCGCAATGGCCATACCGACAATACCATACCAATTACCCGTTTCAGCGGTTTGCTGTTTACTTAATCCGGCTAAACTAAAAATGAACAATAACGCGGCAACAATATACGCTGCACTAATAAAACCTTGAGAAAATTCCATTACAGTGTCCCTTATTTTCTAAACATTTTTAACATACGTTTAGTGACAACAAAGCCACCAACAATGTTGATAGTGGCAATAAGTATTGCGACACCGGCGAGCAATTGAATGAGTGGGCTACTATTACCCACCTGTAAAATTGCGCCAACGATAATAATGCCTGATATGGCATTGGTTACGCTCATTAACGGAGTATGTAGCGAATGGCTAACATTCCATACCACGTTGTAACCAATTACACAGGCTAGAACAAACACCGTAAAATGTGAGAGAAAATCAGCAGGTGCAACACTTGCGACCCAACCAAACAGTAAAGCACCAGCCGCCATCATGCCGTATTTTTTAGCGGGGCTCATCGGTTCATCAGGCTTAACTTCTGCGGTTTTAACCGGCGCTACTTTCGCTTTAGCAGGCGCTGCACTCACTTGAATTGGTGGTGGCGGGAAGGTGATTTCGTTTTGATTAACTACCGTCATGTTACGAATAACGAGATCGTCAAAATCAATATGTAGTGTGCCGTCTTTTTCTTTACAGAGCAGTTTCGCTAAGCTCACCAAGTTGTTTGCATAAAGTTGTGATGACTGATTAGGTAAACGGGATACTAAATCGGTGTAACCAATGATTTTTACGCCATTGGCATTAACCACTTTACCCGCTTCTGTTAATTCACAATTACCGCCACCTGCGGCTGCTAAGTCAACCACAATACTACCGGTTTTCATCGACTCAACCATTGCTGCGGTAATCAGCTTAGGTGCCGGTTTTCCGGGGATCATCGCGGTGGTAATAATAATATCAACATCTTTTGCTTGTGCTGCAAATAACGCCATTTCTGCATCGATAAAGGCTTTGCTCATTTCTTTGGCGTAACCATCACCCGATCCGGTATCTTCTGGCTCTTCGTAGTCAAGTTCTAGAAACTCAGCCCCCATACTTTCGATTTGCTCTTTTACTTCAGGACGGGTATCAAAGGCTCGAACAATGGCCCCTAAACTACTCGCCGTGCCAATGGCCGCTAAACCAGCAACACCAGCACCAATAATCATCACTTTAGCCGGTGGCATTTTGCCCGCCGCGGTTATTTGCCCCGTTAAAAAACGGCCAAACTGATGAGTGGCTTCAATAACGGCACGATAACCCGCAATATTGGCCATTGAACTTAACGCGTCCATGGATTGACTGCGGGTCATTCTTGGCACCATTTCCATAGCTAACGTAGTGATTGATTTGGCTTTTAACGCGGCTAAAATATCGTCGTTTTGGGCTGGTGCAATAAAGCCAATGAGATAAGCCCCATCTTTCATTGCTGCGACTTCTTCAATCGTTGGCGGATTTACTTTAAAGATAATATCTGACAACCAAACATTTTTCTTAGTCACAACACTTGCACCGGCATCAATAAACTCTTGATCGGTAAAACTTGCTTTTGTACCGCAACCTTTTTGTATTTGCACTTCAAAACCAAGCTTGAGCAAGGAAGTTACCGCCGTTGGCGCGCTTGCGACTCGGTTCTCACCTGACAATGCTTCTTTGGGTATACCAATAATCATAAATCACCTTTATTTCATCATAAAAACCCAGTTCACAAGCTCAAGACTTAATTTATTATGCCGAGCTTACTTACGAGTTATTTGATTCGACTGAACGTTAAAATTATTATTATTACTAACTAGATTAATGTTTTACCATTAATTGTTTAATTTTCATACATCAAGCTGGTTTATTTTCATTATAGGACAACCTTTATAATTTTGTTGGTCGTAGTCTAATACCAATTGATTTAATGAATCGATCAATTTTAAACGAGGATAAATTTTCAGTAGCAAGGAGCTTGATTGAGCAATAGCAGGCTATTGGGATTGAAAGCAACGTAGATACTGGATATTTAAACCGCTTTAGAATGATCGATTGTTTATATCAATTGGTATAAGGTCTAGTTTGCGCTATGACATGAATAGATTAATATAAAGAGATATATTCTAAAAAAGGAAAAGTAGATGATTTATCGATTAGCTGATTTAGTCCCTAGTTTAAATGAGAGTAACTTTATCGCCCCCAATGCCACACTAATCGGAGACGTAACCTTAGGAAAACAGACCAGCATTTGGTTTAATGTCGTCATTCGTGCCGACGTAGCCAGCATTAACATCGGTGAGCAAACCAATATTCAAGACGGTTCAATTTTACATGTTGATGCACAATACCCCATGACCATTGGCAGTAATGTTACGGTTGGCCATAAAGTTATGTTGCATGGTTGCACCATAGGAGATAACACCCTAGTGGGCATGAACGCGGTCGTACTCAATGGCGCTAATATTGGTAAAAACTGCTTAATTGGTGCTAACAGTTTAGTCACTGAAAATATGCAAGTACCAGACGGACACTTAGTTATAGGATCGCCCGCTAAAATTATTAAACCACTTGATGAGTCAACCCGAGAAATGTTTACAAAGTCTGCAATGCATTATGTTGAAAATGGCGAACGCTATTTGAAAGATTTAGAGCAAGTGGATTAGCCGTAGTAGTTTTGGCTGAATGTATTTAACTTTACTATTTAAAATACGAACCATTAAATATCGTTAAAAAACTGACCTTGTAACTTATTCTCTGCAAGGCCAGTTATAATTTATGACAAACTTGGATCAATCATAATCACCCTAAAGTCATTAACATTGGTATGTGTTGGCCCCGTTATTATTAAATCATCTAGTGGCTTAAAAAAGTTAAAACAATCATTGGTCTTTAAATAATTAATCGCTGACAAGCCGAGTTCATTCGATCTAAGTAACGTAGTTGCGTCAATATAAGCGCCTGCTACATCTTCGCTGCCATCAATACCATCGGTATCACAAGCTAATGCAACAATGCCTTTTTCGCCCTTAAGTGCAATGGCTAATGCCAGCATATATTGTTGATTAGGGCCCCCTTGACCAGAAGCATCAGCTAAAGTAACGGTTAGTTCCCCCCAGAAAATAGTAAGGTAGGTTTATTAGTTTTAAGCGCACGTAATGCGATTGCAGCGTGTTGCTCCGCAACTTTATTGGCATCCCCTACTTCATCATAATTTAGCACTTCAACATGCCATTTTGATTTATCAATCGTAGAAATAGCTTTATCAATTGACTGTCTAGCATTCGCCATGATGGTAAAGTTTTTAATTACATCAGGCGAAGGTACATTGTTAACTGCACTTTTATGCCCTGCTAATAATGCTTGTTCAATGGCGGGAACGCGTGTCCAACCATATTTAGTTAAGATAGTTAATGCTTGCTCGGGAGTTGTATGATCTTTAACTGTTGGACCTGAAGCAATAGTGGCAGGGTCATCACCAACAACATCAGAAATAATAAGGGTGTAAAAATCACCTTTTATGGCTTGTGCCAACCTGCCGCCTTTTATTTGTGATAATTGTTTTCGAACGCAATTAATTTCATCAATAGAGGCACCTGAGCCTAATAAAAATTTATTTAGCTTCATTTTTTCTTCAAAAGAAACGCCTTCGATTGGTAAAGAAAGTAACGCAGATCCGCCGCCTGAAATTAAGAAAACTACTGGCACATTTTCAGGGACACTTTTAGCTAAGGCTAAAATTTCTTTCCCGGCGTTAGCACTGCCTTCATCAGGTATTGGATGGCCCGCGGTTAATATTTTTATGCGTCCAATAGTCGACTTTGTTGTATAACCATGACGAGTAACAACCGTGCCATAGCATTTATCACCGAAAAATTGATGCATAGTATTAGCCATATCGACAGCCGCTTTACCCGCGCCGATAACACATAAACCATTACTCGCATCTATGTTTTCAAGGTGTTTAGGCATACAGACCGAAGGTAGACTTTCATTGACCGCGATTTCAAAAAGGTTTTGTAAAAATTGTTTGGTTTTCATGATTATTTCACACATAAAATAAAAAGAGACAAAAGGCTTTTCAGCCCTCTGGGTTCTAAGGCTTCTGGTCTTAATGAAACAGCATTGGAATAGATAGGCAAATAGCGATCATGACGATAAAGTAAGCTATTAAAACCATCATGTCTTTTCTTGTTAAAATTGCAGGAGTATCAGATAAAGACGTTAATTTTGGATTATAAGCTGGACGCTCTTTATTACTAAAAATTAATATGGTGTAAGCAACTACACACGTAACTACTAAGCCAATTAAATTCCACCAAAACCAGAATAACTCTGGTACTGATAACCAAAGAAACAAGTTAAGTGCAACACCAACAAGTAAACCAATGTTAACTTGTAAAGCAGACAAGCGTTTGTCAAAAACAGCTAATAAGAAAATAGCTAATATTGGACCATAAAACACTGAGCCAACTTTATTTATTGCTTCAATAACCGTTGCGGCTATATCACCTGCGTATAGTGACAACGTTAGCGTCACAACACCCCAAATAACAGAAGTATATTTAGCATATTTCATGTAGGTTTCATCGTCGGGTGTTTTATTGGTAATACGGCAACGCTGGAGAGGTTGGCGATATTCTTCCGCCAAAAATATATGTCTACCCTAACTTAGAAAACTTACGACAAATATTAATCAATAATGGGGTTAATATTAGCACTCATGCTGACTTAATGGCGTCGTTCGATATTAACTGGCCTGGCGTTCAAGAGTGGATAACAAAAGTTAAAGATGCAGTAAGTTTGGTGGCGTCATCATCAGCCGCTTTATTAGATACCCAAGCCATTGTCATTGGTGGACACATACCAAAATCATTATCTAAATTATTGATCAAGGAAGTGGTTATGTATGCGTTACATCGTCGTTCTTCCGAGCGGCCTAAACCAGAATTGCTGATATCAGAAGTAACTTATGAGCCAGTATCTGTCGGCGCAGCGAGTTTGCCCTTTAGAGCATTATGCCTTTAATATAAAAGTTGCTGAATAAATGGCTGAAAGCTTACTATTACTTTAAGCTTTCAGGTTAGTAGCATGGTTAATATCTAGCATCACTTATTATGCATGATACGAATATTCTGATGAATTAATTAATATCGTTCAGTGGCCAAAGCACGATATAGTCTTCAAAATCGTCTAATTCAACATCGTTATCTTTAATGATTTTACCACGCACTGACATACCTGCTTGGTGCATGGCTGATTTTTTGCCATTGTGCAACAGTGGGTGCCAAGACGGCATACCTCTGCCCTCTTTTAAGCGCCGATAAGTACAGCTTGGCGGCATAAAAAACACATCATCTAAATTCTCTTGGGTTAACTGCACGCAGTCTGGCACGAGTACAGTACGCTGCTCGTACTTTGAACACTGACAAGTTTTATCATTGAGTAAATGACAAGCAATGTTTGAGTAGCTCATTTGCTCACCTTCAGCAATATGCGTGGTCGGCATCAACTCGGTTTCATCGGTAGTGCTATCGTCATCAATGAATTTATTCAGGCAACATTTAGCACAACCATCACACAATGATTCCCACTCACTTCGCGTCATCTCATTTAATGTTTTTGTTTCCCAAAAACGTTCGACAACGACTTTTGTGGGTTTTGAGCTCGAACGACTATTTTTTTTACTCATATGACTACTTATGGCTGCTTACTGTTGCAATTACATGTTATGGCTAATTAAAACTGACTACTGAATCGGCGGAAATTTAATGTGATCAGATAAATGGCCAACCGAGCTGACAAAGTAATAGGATAAATTCCAATGCATTAAACTTTTATAGTTATTATAAGCTAAGTACGCACGTCCTTTAGCGCCATCAGGAAAAACTAATGCCGCTTTAATATCAACTTTTGGTAAATTAGTACCATCGCTGCGTCGAACGCCTAATGCCTGCCACTGGGCTAAGGTTTTTTCGGTTTTAGCCCAAGCTTTTAACCAGTTTTTACGACCACCGGTATTATTAGGTATCGCCAATGACGTATCAAAATCGCTCGGTAATTTAACCTGACGACCCCATGTGAGTTGGTCATTCCAACCTTCTTTTTTCAAATAGTTTGCCATTGAAGCAAAGACATCGGCTTGGTTACCCCAGATATCTTTTTTCCCATCGCCATCACCGTCAACCGCATAACCAACAAATGAAGTTGGCATAAATTGATTTTGTCCCATAGCGCCGGCCCAAGAGCCTTTCATGTTCGCACTATCGATATGGCCTTCTTTTAATATTTGTAACGCGGCCCAAAGCTGCTTTTTAAAGAATGCTTCGCGGCGTCCTTCATAGGCCATGGTTGATAACGCAGAAATAACATTATAGTTGCCCATAATTTTACCAAAGTTTGTCTCTAGCCCCCAAAGCGCAACAATAAAACGCGGTTGTACACCGTATTCGGCCGCTACTTTGGTTAGCAGTGCTTCATGCTCTTTATATTTTGCTCGAGCACGTTTAATTTTCCAATCAGGTAAGCGTTTTGGCAAGTAAGTATCAAGGGTTTCAACGGTTTCAGGTTGATTACGATCCGCTTTTACTGCACGTTGGTGAAAAACCACATTAGCGAAAGATTCGTCAATTAAGGTTTGCTCAAAGCCCCTAGAAATCGCTTCTTGTTTTAACTTTACGATATATTGTTCGAAGCTTGCTTTAGCATCTAACGTTGTCGTTTTATTATCATCTGCAGCTAAGGTTACTTGGGAAAATAACGCTAAGCATAGTGAAAAAGATATTGTTTTTACTGATTTTAAATAGCGCATTATGATTATTCTCCTTGTTCATCTTTGCCTGTATTAGCATTCTTAGCATTAGTCATGCTCGCTTTATGCCCTTTTAACATATCTTCTTCCTGCGGTGTTAGCTGCAAATAATAACCTTGGTCAGCTAGACTTACTTTTACTTTTTCAAGGTCTGCAAATCCCAATTTCACCTTTGAAGAAAGGTTCAGTACGGTAACCATCACTGGCTTACCAAACATTTTCATTAACGCGTCAGGCACATCAGAAAAATCATCTCTGTTATTAACATAAAGATAAGTTTGTAATTTTTTAGAACTTTTATAAACACTACACAGCATAATGGAGACCTATGATTAAAATGATATATGGGGAATTACTAATTTTATTTGCCTTAACAACCGCTGAGTAACGTTATCATAACAATACAACAGCGTCTTTGACTGTTATGTAACACTTTACTCAATAAGATTTAAGGCTAATTTACTGAAAGTCATTCTCAACAAAGGCAAGTAACTTTTCACCAAACAATGGTTTGCGCCAACCACGCATAATATCAACCATTTGAGGCTGATGCTCTGCGCCATTGATCTTAAAATACCAAGATAAAAATTGATTAATTTGTTTTTTAGAGGCTAAATTTTCCGTCAGTAAATTTGTTTCATTACTTAATTCGTTAATGTGGTTTTTAACTTTTTTAAAATTTTGTTTATAACCAGGGTATTCGTCAAGGCGAACAATTTGTGGCGGCAATTGAATATTTTCTGCCTCTGCGGCGCGTTTCAGTACCGTTAACATCGCATTACCTTTATGACGAATATCCAGTGCCTCAACACCTTCAATACCCGACATAGCGCCGACATTACTTGGGTTAACTTGCGCCAAGGCTAATAACGTATGGTCTTTGGCGATAAAACCGATGGGTCTATCTTTTATTTTAGCTTGTTGATAGCGCCAAATGGTTAATTGCTGCAAGCGATAGAGTTGCGTAGGGTTTAAACGCCAAGCCATTTTAAGGTTAAGATATAACTGACTTTCATCAATGTCACTGAACTTACGCTCAACCATAACATCACTTTCTTCTTGAGCCGCGGCTAACCAACCCGCCTTTTCAATATCCGCAAATAATAAAGGTAATATATTAAACAGATGTTCAACATCAGCGGCTGCATAGGTCAGCTGATTTTGCGTTAATGGTCGTTTCATCCAGTCAGTACGAGATTCAGACTTATCGACTTCAATATCGGTGTAATGTGAGATCATCGCCGCATAACCCATGGATATACCATGACCTAAAAAAGCCATTATAATTTGGCTATCAATTAAATTGACGGGGCGACAGTTGCCTGCGGTCAAAAAAACTTCTAAATCTTCTGAACAAGCATGTAACACTTTTTGAATTTTTGCATCTTCAAGTAATTGCCAAAAAGGTGTTAAGTCTGGCACAGCAACGGGATCAATTAATGCTAAGGTTTTACCGTCGTTTATTTGAATAAGTCCCAATTTAGGATAAAGCGTTCGCGTGCGTACAAATTCAGTATCGATAGCAAGCACACTGGCTTGTGCGTAGCGTTGACAAACTAGATGTAATTGCTCGGAGTCTTCGATATAAATTCTTTTAAGAGTTGCTTGCACGTAATGTCCTATGTTGAGTCAAAATTAAATCAATTACTAAGGTAAATATTTTCCACGACACTTAAACAATAAAGCTGATCATGAAAAGTGTCTAAAGTGTCGACTTACAATATCTTATTTTTTTACCAATACCAAAGGTGAAATTAAATTACTGAAATAAAAATGACAAGTTCGATAGTGAATTGAACTTGTCATTAATTTAGCTGGTTGTTTAGCTGGTTGTTGTAACACATAAATTCAGCAATTTACTTTATCTAACGCTTAACGTCTGCGTCTAGTTGCTTGTTGGCTGCGATGTTGATGCTTTTTCACTGAGCGACGAATTCTGCGGCTTTTCGCGTTATCCATCGCTTTCTCATCAACCTTCACTTTACTTTGTGTTTCAGGCGCTAAATCAACGAGTTTTCTGTAGTAGTTAACATCTTGTAAGTTTAATTCTGTCCAGCCACCAAGTGGTAACTGACGCTTCATTTCCATGTCACCGTAACGAACACGAATTAAGCGGCTAACTTGTACATCTTGGCTTTCCCAAAGGCGACGAACTTCACGGTTACGGCCTTCAGATAAAACCACATGAAACCAATGGTTGCGGCCTTCACCACCTTTATAAGTGATTTTTTGAAACTTTGCCGTGCCATCTTCGAGTTTTACACCATGACGCAATGTTTGTAACATCGCTTCATTAACTTCACCAAAAATACGCACAGCATATTCACGCTCTACCTGTTTAGATGGGTGCATTAAACGATTAGCAAGCTCACCATCGGTAGTAAAAAGCAACATACCTGAAGTGTTAATATCCAAACGACCTACTGCAACCCAGCGACTTCCATCTAATTTAGGTAAACGGTCGAAAACAGTTGGGCGGCCTTCAGGATCTTTACGCGTACACATTTCGCCTTCTGGCTTGTTGTACATTAAAACACGACATAAATCGTCTGCTAAAGGTTTCAGTTTAACTTGATGGCCATCTACGCGAATCAGTTCATTACCTTCAACACGATCACCTAAATAAGCGGTTTTACCTTCAACGCTAACACGGCCAGCACTTATGTAAGTTTCCATTTCACGGCGCGAACCAGCACCTGCGCGTGCTAATACTTTTTGTAATTTTTCAGACATTGTCTTAACTCTCTTACGTCAGTAACTTCACAGTAAACCAAGTAATTATCTGGGTCACCATTACATTTCTGTCTCTTTAAGTTTAGGGTAAATACCCCATGTTTTTTAGTTTAGCTTATTTGTAAAAGCATTTAACTAGTAAAGTCTTCCATTGGCATTAACGCCGGCAATTGGTCGAGTGAGGTTAGCGAAAAGTAATCAAGAAACTCTTGCGTGCTCGCATACAATACCGGTCGACCAGGCACTTCCTTTTGACCTACGGTTTTAATCCAATTTCTATCCGTTAGTGTCTTAATTATCTGACTACTGACGGCAACACCGCGAATATCTTCAATTTCACCACGGGTTATCGGTTGTTTATAGGCGATTAACGCTAACGTTTCTAGAATAGCACGGGAGTATTTCGGTGCTTTTTCTTTATACAAATGCGCTAAATCGTCACTCAGCTCTGCCGGTGTTTGAAAACGATAGCCAGAAGCGACTTTGTTGAGTTCAACACCACGGCCTTTATACTGAGCCTGAATAGCGATAATTATATCACGAATGCGAAGGTTACTAACACGATATTCTATTAAAAAATCGCGCTTAAGTAATTGCACCGACAACGGCTTATCAGCAATAAATAACGCAGCTTCAACTAAGCGTTGCAGCTTGGTATCGTCAATATCTTTGTGGCGTATTTTATCGGTTATCATTTTCGCTAATTTTACTCTTGTTATTGCTGTTGATTTTACTGATGTTATTGCCGTTATTTATGCCGATATTTATGCCGATATTTATACTAAAAATGGCTTAACCTTGTCGAGGAAGACAAACACGAATTTCGCCATAAATTTGCGTTTGAACACATTCAATTAAGGACTCTTTAATCAGTTCTAGAATCGCTAAAAATGTCACTACAACCCCTTGTTTACCCTCTTTAACAGTAAATAAATCACTAAAGTCACAATAAGGTTGCTCGCTATCAGCGTCTTTGAGAGTATTCATAATATGTGCCATTCGCTCTCTAGTCGACAAAGACTCTTTTTGAATATGATGATGTTCATAAGCCTGTGTGCGCTTTATTACACCTTGTAACGCGCTGACGAGTTCAGCTAAGTCGACTTGGCTATTGAGAATTTCAGGCACAAAATTTTCCGCTAACTCTACTTTTGCCACAAAGCTATCGCGGTCAACACGCGGTAACTCATCAATATTTTCAGCCGCCTTTTTAATTATTTCATATTCTTGTAATTTTCTAACTAATTCTGCCCTTGGGTCACCTTCGTCTTCTTCAACCGCTTGTTTTGGCAATAATAAGCGTGATTTAATTTCCGCTAAAATAGAGGCCATCACTAAATATTCCGCGGCTAACTCCAACTTAATATCTTTCATCAAATCGACATAAGTCATGTATTGCGTGGTAATAGGTGAAATAGGTAAGTCTAGAATATCAAATTTTTGTTTGCGAATTAAATACAATAAAAGATCGAGCGGCCCTTCGAACATTTCTAAAATAACTTCTAAGGCATCAGGTGGAATAAATAAGTCTTGAGGCTTATCAACAATCGCTTCACCTCGCAGAAAAGCAAAAGGTAATACTTGCTGAAGCATAACACCAGAAGCAGGCTTGCTATCTGGCGTTATGTTTTTGGATAATTTAGCCGTATTTTCAGGCATAAGCAGCTTTTATCATGTATTTTTTGCTTTGTGTTTGCTTTGTAAGTGGCATTAATAACTATTGGCTAGCTGATTTAATCACGCGTTATTGAAAAGGTGTTGGATCGCCTTCACCCACACGAATTATTTCAACGTCATCATTTGAAAAATCAATCACCGTGGTTGGGCGTTCGCCTAAATGGCCACCATTAATAATTAAATCTACTTCGTGCTCTAAAATATCGCGAATATGCTCAGGATCAAACTCTGCAGTGTCAGCACCTGGCATGATCAGTGTTGTCGACATTATTGGCTCACCTAGCTCAGCTAAAAGCGCTTGGGCAATAGCATTGTCCGGTACGCGAATGCCAATCGTTTTACGCTTTGGATTTAACAAACGTTTAGGCACTTCTTTTGAACCTTTGAAAATAAAGGTGTAAGGACCTGGGGTATTGTTTTTCAACAAGCGAAAAGCACTGTTATCAACCCGCGTATATTCCGACAACTCTGACAAATCACTACACATTAAAGTAAAGTTATGCTCTTTATTAATATCTCGAATATTGCATATTCGTTCCAAGGCTTTTTTGTCACCAATATGGCAGCCCAAAGCATAGCCCGAGTCGGTTGGGTAAACAATGACACCACCTTGACTAATAATGGCAGCCGCTTGTTTCATTAAACGACCTTGCGGGTTATCGGGATGTACATAAAAAAACTGGCTCATATTAAGCTCCAACTAAATTTCAGATTTATCATCATATTTTTCAATACCCTGCGGCTATACTTTTTGACTCATACTTATTTGATTAATTAAGTGATCTGCGTTTTCATTTTAATTATTAAAAATGAGCAGCTAATTAATCAACTTGGTGTTATACACTTTAAAACCTGCAGACTAACTCACAGTTTGAGTTTGCCAAAGTTGCCATATAGGCTTGGCTTGCTCAGGCATCACTAAATTACGTCCTAAATCACTCCAACGACTAGGCTGATGAAAGTCAGACCCCATCGAAGCATGTAAATCGTACTCTGAACAATAGCTTAGCATTATTTTACGCTGTTCGTTGTTCATCTGCGGTAACACCACCTCTAAACCGTCACCTTGTGCCGACTTAAAATGAACAATTAAGCGCCGCAACCATTTGGCGGTTAAGTCATATCTTATCGGGTGCGCCATTACGGCAACACCACCAGCGGCATGAATGGTCGCTACTGCTTCTTCAATGCTACACCAATTAGGATTAACATAAGCGCGTTTGCCTTTACCAATATATTTATCAAAGGCGGCTTGCATTTTACTGACGATACCGCGATGTAAAAGTATTTTAGCAAAATGTGCGCGAGTAATAGAACCCTCACCTGCCATCTCTTTTGCCTGGCTATAAACGTCGCTAAAGCCACATTTTTCTAGCTTTTCACCCATAGAGAGCGCACGATCTTCACGGCGTTGTTGCTGCGCTGAAATCAACGATTGCAACGCTGGATGCTCAGGTTGAATATTTAAACCGACAATATGAATTTCAAACCCTTGCCATTGCGTCGATATTTCAATGCCATCAATTAACGTTAATGGAATATTTTGATCTAAAATAGTTTGTTTTGCACTATCAAGACCTTTAACACTGTCGTGATCTGTGATTGCTAATACGTCAATTTGGAAGTTAACTGCCCGTTCTATTAGCTCTTTCGGCGTTAAAGCACCGTCCGAGCAATTAGTGTGACTATGCAGATCAACGCGTAAGTTTGAAAAATCTTTATCATTAGTAAAATCAGTGGTTGACATCATTACGCGAATCGGTTCTTCTATAGGGACTTAATACTATCTGAAAACAAGTGCAAGTCGCTATTTAGGCAAGTGAATAAAAACAATTTTACTGAGATAAAACAGATAATGATACAAGTAAAACAAACTATTTCTTTGATTTGGTGGTGGCATAACTCTACATAAGTGGGTTGTGATGTTTACTTGTAAGTAAAAAATTCGAAAACCCGCACCCTATTGCGGGTTTTTTGCTTTTAAAATTTTGAATTAATTAGTATTAAATAATAAGAGAATAAGTATGTTACGTATAAAAGTTAAACGTTGGTTCTTATGGTGGCTTCTGCCTATTTACGCTGGATGACCGTTTTTAAATAGATTATTTGTAGGAATACCCATGAGCAATACCCAAAAAAACAACACCGAAAAACAGCAGCTAAACACTGCACTTGATACTCAACAGCCAGGGGCTGTAGTCACTATCACCGATAAATTAAGTTATCAGAGCGATCCATTAGCGGTTTTTCATTACTTGTGTGCTGAAAAAGAAAACACGCTTTTATTAGAGTCCGCTGAAGTCGACAAAAAACATCAATTGAAAAGTTTATTGTTGACTGATACTGCAGTAAAAATTGTTTGTAATGGCAATATTGTTAACTTTACGGCTTTAAGTAAAAATGGCGAAAACGCCCTTGCCTTTGCTAAGCAAGCCTTAGCATCAGATGCAAAGATTACTGGCGATCATAAAAGTTTCACAGCAACCTTTGCAACAGTAACTGAGCAATTAGATGAACGTTCACGTTTACTTGCTATTAATCCTTTTCAAAGCTTACGCTTATTTAGCCAACTTAATAATACTAACCAACATCCTTTTGCGGTATTTCTTGGCGGCGCCTTTGCATTCGATATGATGTCGATGAGTGAGTCATTACCTGACGTTGCCGACGGCGAAAACACCTGTCCTGATTTTGTTTATTATCTAGCAGAAACCTTGATCATTATTGACCATGAAAAACAGTCAAGCGAACTGATCACCAACCAATTTACGGGTGTTGGCTATGAAGAGGCAAAGCAAGCAGCTTTATCCAGAATTTCAGCCATAAAAGCCAGTTTATTTACTGATATTACTGCAACATTTGAGCTTAAACCATCTGATAATCCATCAAATGCTAGTGTAAAAGAGCCGGATACATTGCGTTGCGATATAGACGATAACGCTTTTTGTCAGATAGTTAATGACTTGAAAGAGAACATTTTAGCGGGTGATATTTTTCAGGTAGTGCCTTCTCGCACTTTTAGCTTAACTTGCTCAAATAATTTAAATGCTTATAAAGCATTGAAGCACCGTAATCCAAGTCCTTATATGTTTTATTTACAAGACAGTGAGTTTTGTATTTTTGGTGCCTCTCCAGAATCAGCACTTAAATATCAACAAAGTAACCGACAAGTAGAGATTTACCCTATTGCCGGCACTCGCCCTCGTGGTTTTAACGCTGATGGCACCTTATCTCCTGACTTAGACAGCCGCATCGAATTAGACTTACGGCTAGACAAAAAAGAATTAGCCGAGCACATTATGCTGGTTGATTTAGCCCGTAATGATATTGCAAGAGTTAGCCAACCCGGCACACGCCACGTGGCTGACTTGTTAAAGGTCGACCGATATTCGCACGTTATGCATTTGGTTTCTCGTGTTTGCGGGACTTTAGAGCATGAACTAGACGCCTTGCATGCATATCAAGCTTGTATGAATATGGGCACTTTATCTGGCGCGCCAAAAGTAAAAGCCACCTCACTAATTCGTGAAGTGGAAGGTAAGCGTCGAGGTAGTTATGGCGGCGCTGTTGGCTATTTAACCGGCGAAGGTGATATGGATACCTGCATTGTTATTCGCTCCGCCTTTGTGAAAAATAATCGCGCACAAATTCAAGCCGGCGCTGGTGTGGTGTTTGATTCTGATCCGCAATCTGAAGCCAACGAAACCAAACAAAAAGCGCAAGCGGTGATCAGTGCGATTAAAGAAGCGGAAGGTAAAGTATTAGTGATTTCTCATCAGGAAAGACAAACTACGCTGAACAGCGATGCAATACAGCAGGAGGTTAAATAATGACATCATCTGACATTTCATCGAACACTTCTACTGACGCTTTGCCAGAGATTGTCATGTTAGATAATCTCGATTCATTTACCTATAATTTGGTCGATGAGTTTCGTTGTTTAGGCTATAAACTGACTATTTATCGCAACACCATCGGCGCTGATTTTATTTTTAATAAGCTGCAAGAGAAACAAAAAAACAACAACGCCGGTGTTATTTTAGTGCTTTCACCTGGACCTGGCGATCCAACCCATGCCGGCTGTTTAATGCCATTATTATCACTTTGTGCAGGACAATTCCCCATATTAGGTATTTGTTTAGGGCATCAAGCATTAATTCAACATTATGGCGGTGTTATAGCGCGTGCACCTGAAGTGGTACATGGTAAATCGTCAAATATCAGCCACAACGAATTAGGCGCTTTTAACAATATTGCTAGCCCTTTACCTGTGGCTCGTTATCATTCACTTGTTGCCAGTGAAATGCCAGAACAATTAACCATGACAGCCTATGTTAATTTAGCCACTGATGGTGAAGACATTACTTTGCCTATGGCCATTGAACATAGCACAGATGCTGCCATTGGTTTTCAGTTCCATCCTGAATCCATATTAACTACCTATGGCACCAATTTATTAGCGCAAAGCCTAAGTCATTTATCTGCTTTAGCGGAACAAACTATTTATAAAGCCCGAGGGAATGATCATGAAAACCACTGAACTTAGTAGCAAAACGTCACCACTGACTCAGGTTGAAGTTAACGATGACATTACCCACAGTGCACTCAATACTTTAGTTGATGGTGATTCATTAACGCAACAGCAAAGCCATGATGTTTTTGAACAAGTCATTAATGGTTTTGTCGCGCCTGAACGGTTGGCCGCGATTCTAACGGCATTAAAAATTAAAGGTGAAACCCCTGCAGAAATTGCGGGTGCTGCAATTGCCATTCGTGAAAATGCTACGCCTTTTCCAATGCAAACTAACGGTGTTACAGACTGTGTTGGTACGGGTGGCGATGGTGCAAATACCATTAACATTTCAACCACCGCGGCTATTTTAGCGGCTGCTTGCGGCATAAAAATGGCAAAACATGGCAATAGAAGTGTCTCAAGTATGTCAGGCTCTGCTGATTTACTTGAAGCATTCGGTGTTAACTTAACTATGTCGCCTGAAGTGGCAAGTGAGTGTTTAGCACAAGCCAATATCTGCTTTCTATATGCGCCGGCGTACCACACCGGTTTTAAACATGCGGCCCCAGTTAGAAAAGCGATGGCGATTAGAACCTTGTTTAATATTCTTGGGCCATTGGTGAACCCAGCAAAGCCCGATGTTATGTTACTGGGTGTTTACTTGCCTGAATTAATAACCCCGATAGCCGAAGCCTTATTATTAACAGGGGTTAAGCACGCTTGGGTTGTACACGGCAGCGGCTTAGATGAAATAGCGTTGCACGGAAAAACTAAAGTCACTGAAATCAGCAATGGAGAGTTAATTAAAAAAGACATTTCGCCGGCAGATTTTGGGTTAAAAAATTACACTTTGGAAGATATTAAAGGTGGAACACCACAAGAAAACGCTGAGTTTATTAAAGCAATATTAGCCGGTAAAGGGCTAGAAGCGCATAACAGTGCCGTTATCATTAATTGTGCTGCGCTACTTTATTTACATCGTGAACAATTAGATGGTCAAGCAGACACCTTATTGCTAGCAGCGCAACATGCCACAAAAGTACTAGCCTCTGGCGCTGCCACCAAAACCTTAGCAGATTTAGTGCGATTATCTAATGCAGGAGTATCAGCATAGTGAGTAACATTCTTGAGCAAATCGTCGCTAATCGACGTATTGAGATTGCAGAACTGAAAAAAGAAATACCGTTAGCAAGCTTTATTGATGGTTTAACACCGTCTAAAAAAGACATGTACCAAGCATTAACTCGTACAGCCGAAAAGCCTTATGCCGGTTTTATTTTAGAATGCAAAAAAGCATCACCGTCAAAAGGCTTGATCAGAGAAGACTTTAATGTCGCTGAAATTGCAGGTATTTATGATAATTATGCCGCCGCAATTTCAGTTCTAACCGAGCATAAATATTTTCAAGGCGATTTTAGCTATTTAAAAACGGTCAGTGACCTCGTCAAGTGTCCGGTACTTAATAAAGATTTCTTTTTTGACACTTACCAAGTGTATCTAGCCAGGCATTATGGGGCTGACGCGGTATTATTAATGCTTAGCGTGCTCAATGATAATGAATACAATGAGTTAGCCGCTGTTGCGCAGTCATTAAACTTAGCGATTTTAACCGAAGTATCAAATGAAGAAGAACGCGACCGTGCGATTAGCTTAAATGCTAAACTCATCGGCATTAATAACCGAAATTTACGTGATCTTTCTACCGATATTTCACGTACCTTTGATCTAGCGCCAACACTGCCAGATGATCGCATCGTTATTTCTGAGTCAGGCATATATAATAATGCCCAAGTGAGAGAACTTGCCCCTGCTGTAGATGGTTTCTTAGTGGGCAGCTCTGTGATGGCTGAGGACGATATTGATTTAGCCTGTCGAAAATTAATATTCGGTCACAATAAAGTATGTGGCTTAACCAAACCTGAGCATGCAAGATTTGCTATTGATGCAGGCGCTGAGTTTGGCGGTCTTATATTTGCGGAAAAATCACCTAGGCGTGTTAACAAAGCACAGGCGAGCGCTATAATTAGCGAAAACCCTAGCTTAAAATACGTTGGTGTGTTTGTTAATCACCCTGAAACAGAAGTGATTGTTCTAGCCAAAGATTTACAGCTATCTGCCGTGCAATTACATGGCCAAGAAAGCCAACAATATATTGATAGCTTACGAATAAAGCTAGCTAAAAATTGTCAAATATTTAAAGCGTTACCGGTAGAGAAAACCGTGCCGACACTTCCGATAAATGTCGACCAAATTGTGCTTGACGGAAAAAATGCGGGTAGTGGCCAAGCCTTTAACTGGCAAGCGCTAGCTGATAGCGAGCAAGACTTATCCCGTTGCTTTTTAGCCGGTGGATTACAACGCGATAATATCACCCAAGCATGTGCGCAACTGACCCATCAAGAATTATTTGGCTTAGATATCAACTCAGGTGTTGAATCGAGCCCTGGCATTAAATGTCGCGATAAACTCAATGAAGTTTTCGCCCAAATACGGAATTATTAAGATGTTAAAATCACCAACTGAAAATCAGCCTAAAAAGACCTTACCTGCCTACTTTGGCGAGTTTGGCGGTATGTTTGTCGGCGAATTATTAGTGCCTGCTTTAGAAGAACTAGAGCAAGCCTTTATTGAATCGCAAACTGACGAAGCTTTTTTAGCTGAATTCAACAAACTACTGACCAGCTATGCTGGCCGTCCGACACCTCTTACATTGTGTCGCAACATTGTTAAAAATCCATTAGCTAAAATTTACTTAAAACGTGAAGATTTATTGCATGGCGGCGCGCATAAAACTAATCAGGTTTTAGGGCAAGCGTTACTCGCAAAACGCATGGGTAAAACTGAAATTATTGCAGAAACTGGTGCAGGTCAACATGGCGTTGCTACAGCAATTGCCTGCTCATTATTAGGTTTAAAATGTAAGGTTTATATGGGCGCGGTTGATTGTCAGCGTCAGCAACCGAATGTTTTTCGCATGCAATTAATGGGTGCTGAAGTTATTCCAGTAACCGCCGGCAGCGGCACACTTAAAGATGCGGTAAATGAAGCATTACGCGATTGGTCAGCGAATTATGAAAACGCACACTATTTATTAGGTACGGCTGCGGGTCCTCACCCGTTCCCGACTATTGTGCGTGAGTTTCAAAAAATGATCGGCGAAGAAGCCAAACAGCAATTATTAGCTGAAGAAGGTCGCTTACCCGATTACGTTATTGCCTGTGTTGGTGGTGGCTCAAATGCTATTGGTATGTTTAACGACTTTATCGGTGATGAAGATGTCAAATTGATTGGCGTTGAAGCCGGTGGTAAAGGCATAAACACCGCACACCACGGTGCAACCTTAGTGGCAGGTACCAAAGGTATGTTACATGGTAACTACACCTACATTATGCAAGATAAGGTTGGCCAAATTGAAGAGTCTTACTCTGTATCAGCGGGTCTTGATTACCCTGCTGTAGGCCCACAACATGCACAATTAAAAGATTCTGGCCGCGCTCAATATGTCGCAATAAACGATGACGAAGCATTAGAAGCATTTCAGTTACTGGCGCGCAATGAAGGGATTATTCCTGCATTAGAGTCTTCACATGCCTTAGCACATGCCTTAAAAATGGCTGATAAAGTGACAGAAGAAACTATCTTCTTGGTTAATTTATCAGGTAGAGGTGATAAAGACTTAGCGCATGTAAACGCGATTATATCGCCTGAGACTGCTGAAAAAAGTGATGTAAAGCATAGAGGAGAAGCATAATGAGCCAAGCAACTGACATAAGTAACGTTACTAATATAAGTACTCGTTATGACCAAGCGTTTGAAAAATTAGCGGTAAAAAATGAAGGCGCGTTTATCCCTTTTGTTATCATTGGAGACCCAAATGCTGAGCAATCTTTTGAAGTGATTAAAACACTGATTGATGCTGGCGCAGATGCTTTAGAGCTTGGCATGCCCTTTTCTGACCCCAGTGCTGATGGTTTTACCATTCAAATGGCTGCGCTTCGTGCACTAAAAGCCAATATTAATACCGATGTCTGTTTAGATATTTTAGCTAAAATTCGTGCGTATGCGCCTGATATTCCAATTGGCTTGCTACTTTATGGCAACTTAGTATTTGCTCGTGGCATTAATAACTTCTATCGTGATGTTGCTGCGGCAGGTGTTGATTCTGTTCTTATCGCTGACTTGCCCATTCGTGAAAGTGAGCCCTTTAGACAAGCGGCAACAGCCAATGGCATAGCGCCGATCTTCATCGCTCCACCTAATGCCAGTGAAACAACGTTACAAAAAGTAGCTGATTATGGCTCGGGTTATACTTATGTATTAAGTCGTGTCGGTGTTACGGGCACAGAAACTGAAGCTGAAATGACGGGCCATAAACTTATTGATATATTGGAAAAATACCAAGCAGCGCCTTCTGTGATTGGTTTTGGTATATCAAAACCTGAACAAGTAGTAGCGGCATTAGCAACAGGGGCAAAAGGTGCTATCAGTGGCTCTGCGGTTGTTAAGATTATTGAAAGCAATCTTGATGATAACGCTAAGATGTTGGGCGAGTTGTCGGAGTTTGTTCGTGCGATGAAACAGGCTACTAAGCTTTGATTTAAAAAAAAGTAATAGCTGTCAGTAAAAATAGTAGCTGTCAGCTTTCAGTTTTAAGCTGTCAGTTATAAAGTAATAGCGTGAGCGTCTGCCCAATAGCACATTATATTTAGTCGCTTTTCACCTTACAGTTGTTTCAATTTAATTTTGGAGTAACTTATGACACACAAAGTATTTAATGATTGCCAGTACCCCGTTGATAAAACAAACACCTTTGGTTTAGCTAAACCGCCATGTAATCGCTTGACTTACTTACATCAGGCATCCCTTTGTACGCACAGCGAAATGGACCTCACACAACGTGATGAAGGCAGCGTCATCCAAGGCCACATTATTTCCCTTCACACGATACAGCTGATAAATCAGCTCATGCAAAACATAAAACTCATCATGCCACTTGCTGATTTACCGCTACTTTGTAGTACATCACAGGCCATTATGGATAAGTTACTTAGCGGGTTATCCCAATGAAAATGTTTGTTGATGTGCCAGAGGTCTATCTTTATCGTAACGTCGTTGATTTTAGAAAATCTATCAATGGCTTAGTCATGATTGTTGAACAACAAATGCAAGTATCACCGCTAACCGGCAGCGTCTTTGTGTTTTGCAATAAAGGGCGAGATAAACTTAAGGTGTTGTATTGGGATAAAACCGGTTTTGCTTTGTGGTATAAACGGCTTGAAAAAGACAAGTTTAAATGGCCCAATAAACTTACTTCAACATCACTTGATTTATCTGAGCAGCAATTGCATTGGCTGTTTAACGGCTTTGATGTGCTGGGACATCAAGCTATTCGTTATGACACGGTTGCCTTATAACATGTGATCATAAGCAGCATTTATTGATCACGAAATAATCTTAATAAAGCCAACAAGTTAGTGTGATTTATTGATAAAATAAGTCCATGAATGATGACGCGCAATCCTTACCCAATAACATTGAACAGCTCAAAGCGATGCTGTTGGCTGAGCGTAAGCAATCAGCTAACCAGGCCGCGAGATTGCAGTTTCTGGAGGAGCAGTTCCGCCTTGCTCAACAGCAACGCTTTGGTGTGCGAAGTGAAGGTCATCCTGCACAAGGTGATTTGTTTAATGAAGTCGAAGTCGTCCTTGATGAGGTTTTAGCAACGGTTGAGTCAACCCCTGCAGTTGTTAAGAAAAAACCGGTGAGACAAAAGCTCCCTAAAACGCTTGAGCGTGAAATTATAATTCATGATTTAAGCGACACAGAAAAGACCTGTGACTGCTGTGGTGAGTCATTGCATCCTATGGGTGAATCGCGCAGTGAGAAGCTTGAGTTTATTCCGGCAAAAGTTAAAGTGATTGAGCATGTACGACTCAAATACAGTTGTCGAACATGTGAAAAAGAAGGTGTTAGCACGCACGTTAAAAGTGCACGTGTCCCTCTCAGCCCAATACCTAAAGGGTTTGCAACGCCGTCATTGTTAAGTCAAATCATCACCAGTAAATATCAATATGCATTGCCGCTTTATCGCCAAGAAAGCTTGTTTAAGCAATACGGTATTGCATTAAGCCGGCAGACGATGAGCGAGTGGATGATGAAATGCAGCGAACTATTTAAGCCGCTTTATGAACAGTTAAAGAAAACGCTCTTACAGCAATATGTTATTCAAGCGGATGAAACCACGCTTAACGTGATTAATGAAGATAAAGCTAAGTGCTATATGTGGCTCTACTGCACGGGCAGTGATACGCCTGTGCACAGTGATGTGCCTAATATTGTGCTTTTTGATTATCAATCTAGTCGTGCGGGGCAATGTCCGGTTGATTATCTCAATGGATATACGGGCTATTTGCAAGTGGATGGCTATGCGGGTTATGAAAAAACGCAAGCAACCCTCGCGGGGTGTTGGGCACACGCGCGTCGAAAATTTAAAGAAGCAGACATCGCACAACCAAAAGGAAAAACAGGTAAGGCGAATATGGCGCTGAGCCATATTCAAAAGCTGTATCGATTAGAAACACAAATAAAAGATAAAACGGCGCAGGAAAAGTATCAACAGCGCCAGGAAAAAGCTAAGCCTATACTCGTACAGTTTTATCAATGGTTAGAAAAAGCCAACGTGCCACCCAAAACAGCCTTAGGTAAGGCTATTCAATACTGTAAAAATCAACGCCATAAACTCAGTCGTTATATTGAAAATGGTGAGCTAAGTATCGACAATAACCGTGCAGAGCGTGCCGTGAAACCGTTTGTGATTGGTCGAAAAAACTGGTTATTCTCAAACACCGCGAATGGCGCAAACACCAGTGCGATGCTTTACTCGATGATAGAAACAGCAAAAGCGAATGATTTAGTCCCGTTTGATTATCTCATGCATTGCCTTGAGCAATTAACCAACTCAACACTCGACATTAACGCATTATTACCTTGGAACGTAAAACTTAATAAAGTGTAGAGAAAGTTTGTGGGGGAAAACAGAGGAAATCATCCATGATCAACACTCCCTGTTTTATTCGTCCTTGTAGTGGCTCCATGCCACCGCACTTCATCCTGAAGTATCCATAACCCAGCATCCTGCTTGGTGTTGTTGCCAACACCAACAATACTAGAAGAATATAAATATAATGCAAACCTGAGTACGATTTAAATTCAAGGTGTTCATTAGCCGACGCTCACGTAATAGCTGTCAGTAAACTGCGATAGTTTGAAAATAAAAAAGCTCATAAGTATTATCTTATGAGCTTTTTTGTTGCGGCTTAGTTAACTAGTAACTAATCACTAATCACTAATCACTAAGCTGACTTTTTTTCCCAAGTATCGCGAAGACCAACCGTGCGGTTGAATACTAGCTTACCTGCAGCAGTATCTTCTGCTGATATTTTATTATCTAAACAAAAGTAACCTTGGCGCTCAAACTGAAATGCTTGTTCAGGTTTTGCATTCGCTAGATAAGGTTCAACTTTCGAATTGATGATAGTCAATGAATCAGGGTTAATCACTGAATGAAAATCTTCTGCAGCACCTGGGTTTGGCACGGTAAATAAACGTTCATACAAACGAATTTCTGCATCAAGACTTTGCTCAGCCGCAACCCAATGAATAACACCTTTAGGCTTAGTGCCGTCAGTCGGGTTTTTACCTAAAGTTTCAGGATCATATTGGCAATAAACCGTCGTTACGTTACCTTCTGCATCTTTATCACAACGGGTAGCGGTAACAACATAAGCACCACGTAAACGCACGGCTTTGTCTAACACTAAACGCTTATACTTTTTATTGGCTTCTTCACGAAAATCTTCTGCTTCAATGTAAAGCGTTTTAGCAAATGGCACAACGCGAGAACCATGACTTTCATCACTTGGGTGATTCTTAACATCAAGATTTTCAACTTTATCGTCAGGATAGTTTTCAATCACCAATTTAATTGGGTCTAGAACCGCCATAGCGCGTGGTGCATTGTCGTTTAAATCTTCGCGAATACATGCATCTAACACACTCATTTCGACTGTGTTATCCATTTTCGTTACGCCAATGCGCTTCGCAAATTCTCGTAATGAACCTGGCGTAAAGCCTTTGCGACGAAATCCAGCAATAGTTGGCATACGAGGATCATCCCAGCCGCTAACTAGCTTATCTTCTACCAGGCTATTTAATTTACGTTTACTCATCACAGTATATTCAAGGTTCAAGCGTGAAAACTCGTACTGTCGTGGTGTGGTTTCTATCGAAATATTTTCAATCACCCAGTCATACAAACGACGATTATCTTGAAATTCTAAGGTACATATTGAATGCGTAATACCTTCAATGGCATCAGAAATACAATGCGTAAAATCGTACATTGGATAAATACACCATTTATCACCTGTTTGGTGATGATGGGCAAATTTAACTCGATAAATTACTGGATCGCGCATGCACATGAAGCTTGATGCCATGTCGATTTTAGCACGTAGGGCACACTGCCCTTCCTTAAAGTCACCCGCTTTCATTTTTTCAAATAAAGCTAAGTTTTCGTCAACTGACGTTTCACGATAAGGACTGTTTTTACCTGGTTGCTTCAACGTACCACGATACTCGCGCGTTTCTTCGGCATTTAAAAAACAAACGTAAGCTAAACCTTTTTCGATAAGCTCAACAGCATAACCATACAAACGGTCAAAATAATCTGAAGAATAATGGATATCGCCCGCCCATTCAAAACCCAACCACTTAACATCGGCTTGAATAGAATTTACGAAATCAATATCTTCTTTTTCAGGGTTAGTATCGTCAAAACGCAAGTTACATAAACCCTGGTAATCTTGCGCAATACCAAAGTTTAAACAAATGGATTTCGCATGACCAATATGTAAAAAACCATTTGGCTCAGGCGGAAAACGTGTTTGTACTTTACTATGCTTACCACTAGCAAGATCGGCATCAATAATTTGACGAATAAAATTGGTTGGACGGTTTTCTACTTCCGACATCCACAGAACCCCTAAAAATAATAAAATTTAAATAATGTAATTGAAGATATTATATCAATAGAATTAACCCAAGCGCACCTAAAGAATATAAATTCGGCTATGATCGCGAAATATATCCTCACTTATGCGCTTAAAGCACGATTTATGCGCTTTATTTTGGATATTATCGAGTAAAGTTGCCACCTGTTTTATTTAAGCTATGACACGATAAATATAAAATGAAGACGTTTTTAAGACTAAAGGTCTATTTTATGGCAAATTATCAAAGGCATTGACTAATGCTGGTTTTAGCATTTTCAGTTTTTCATTATTACTATCGGCTATTGAGGCAAATACCGCGCCTAAAAACGCACGCGCATTGTGCAGCTGAGCTAAGCCTTGTTGGCTGGTGTAGACTTGTTGCCAACTTTTAAGCGGACTTGGAGTGATGTAACGCTGTAACCAGCGCTGCCAATCTTGTTCACTGTGCTGATTTTTCAGTAGAATATAAAGCAGCGCTGTAGACAAACGTTCAGGTTCGCCATAAATATAAAAGTGCGTATTTTTCGCAAGCACCTGCTCTCCTATGGCATTTAACATCTGGGTTAACTGCGCTTTATTAATTGCTGGGTTTAAGGCTAATTGGAGAAATATATCAGCAGTATGTGCGACATTATGTCGCCAACCAATGACTTCATCGAAACCACGATAATCATTGGTATTGCTCATGAAAGCTGTGCTTTTTGACACCAATAAGTCTCGTTGCTCTAGATTTAAGTAAGGCGATTTTCGATCAACACGTGCTAATTCAACTAACACTAATGCGACAAAGGGCTGATAAACATCATTTTCGTCATTTGTTTCAGCGCCAAAGTTTTCAATTAAAGTTGTAAACATTAACTGATGTACATCACGGGATAATTTATCTCCCCTCAACCATTTTGAAAGACCAGCAAAGGCGACACCATCACGAATTTCAGGTTGTGGGATAGCCAAGCAATGTAATAATTGCATGGCCAATTCAGCACGTTCCAACTCATTTTCAATGATAAAGTTCTGCTCAGCTAAGCCGAGTAATTTTTGCTTATTCCATTTAGCCGAATAACACTGCTGGGCAATACTATTCGCATTAACATGGTCACTTTCTGTATTTACTTGCGTCTTTGCTGTACTCACTTGCGTCAATACAATACTCAATATAAAAGCGACTATTGATTTATTAAAGATTGCTTTACTAAACATTAATTTACTAAACATGGACTTACTAAACATTGACATACCTTGTAGTATTTTTTCGAATCATAAAGTCATCTGTATCATAATGACGTCGAATGACCTTATAAACGGATTTTATTATTAGTATTTGGCTAAAACTCAGGCAGTTACCATAATATCCTGGGTTAATTTATTCAACAATTCTTATAAACAACATTCACAACCGTTAAGTAAGTTGATATCTTACTTACACGAAATAATGAGTAGATAAAAACCAATGTCTGAATGTTCATCTTCCAAAAGCATGCCACTCTCTAGCCCTCTTGAGCTTGAAAACATTGAACAATGGCAGCAAAAATCTAACAGTCAAATGACGGTTAATGGCTATTACCGGGCGGGAGCTAAAAATGCTAATCGTATCCACTTACTGCACGGAACAGGCTTTTCAGCCATGACCTTAGCGGCTATGGCTTCACAATTCCCGCAAGACTGGTCAATTTGGTTAACCGATGTCCCTGGACATGGTGGTTCAACACAGCCAACGACAAAAATGCCCAACTGGCCAAAAATGGCAAATACTATCGCAGATGCTATTTATCAGCAGGCCAATGTAAAAGAAAATGGCCCATTGATTGGCATTGGTCACTCAATGGGCGGAGTTTTAACACTCTTTGCGGCCGTTAAATATCCTGATTTATTCAGTGAAATTATTTTGTTAGACCCCGTATTATTTCAAACTGAAATGATTATCGCGCAGCAACTAATGCGTGCAACAGGAACATGGCGACAAAGAGCATTAGTAAAATCGGTTGCTAATCGAAATGCAACATGGTCAAGTTTAGCGGCCATGAAAGAAAGTATTGCCAATAAATCTTTTTATAAAAGCTGGCATCCACAAGTGATCAGCGATTATTGTGAATCTTCCTCAAATACACGTCAGGATAATTCTGTACAACTTAACTGTCAGCCAAGTTGGGAAGCTTCCATTTTCGGCTCTTACCCAAAAGGATTATGGCGAGCAATATACAAAGTTGATATTCCGGTAGAAATATTAATAGCAAAGAAAAGTTATTTCTTCATTCCGAAAGCCGTTAAAAGAGCCTCAAAAATCAATCATATTATACAATGGCAGACCTTTGGTCAGCATCATTGTTTTCCGATGGAAGAGCCGATAGAAACAGCGAAAAAAATTACTGATTTAATTAACTCGTACAGCTAAATTCAGTCGCTAAATAAAACTAGGTTATAGATTACAAATCAGCATGTAAAATGTTATAAATGTGTTAATTAAAATTAATAATACTTACACGGATGTTCAAATGAACAAAACGATTGTTAAATTCCTGCCCGTAATGTTGCTTTGCAATAGTGTTTCCGCTTTTGAGCTGTCTCAGCACCTTAGTACATCCACTGAACCTACGCCTAAAGTTAGAGTTGAGCCCCGATATCCGGTAGATGCCGCTAGAAACGGTCGTGAAGGTTGGGCTAGATTTAGTTTTATCATTGAAAAAGACGGTAGTGTTTCTAATGTAATAACACAAGAAACATCGGGCAGTAAAGACATCACCCTCGCGGCTAAAAAAGCAATAATGAAGTGGCAATATCAGCCAGCAATGGAAAATGGCGAGCCAATACAGCAATGCGCTAACAGTGTGCAACTTAGCTTTAAGATGCATAAACAAAAAAACGGAACTAATGGGGCAACTAAACGCTTTAGAAGCTTATATAACAAGACAAAATCCGCCTTAGCAGAAAAAGATTATGCCGAAGTAAAGCAACTGTTAGCCAAATTTGAGAAGATAAAGTATATGCATTTATCTGAAAATAATTTTTTACAATTACTTAGTGCGCAATATGCGAGTGACATAGATGACCCAGCCCTACAACTTTCTCATCTAAATAAAGTCCTGTTTTCTTCAGATCCCGAGAATAACCAACAGCTAGTATCTTTACTTAAGCAGAAGTTCATTTTACAAATAAAATTAAACCAATTAAAAGCAGCATACAGCACATTCAATTACCTTAAAAAAATTGCGGGTGATGAAACTTATTTAGCTGATTACCAAGTGCTAATAGAACGTATGGACGAGTTTGTTGAGTCAGAAAAAGCGCTTGTGGTGAGTGGCGATATTCGCAGTAATGATTATTGGCGCTATGCACTCGTGCGAAATGAATTCACCCTGAGCAATATCACCGGAAAGTTAACTAAGATGGATATTCGATGTGCGAATAAACGCCACGTTTATTCCATAGAAAGCAACAACACATGGACAATCCCAGATACTTGGCAACAATGTAATGTCTATATTTTTGGTGAGAACAACACGACATTCAATCTCGTTGAACATCCATTTAAAACTTAGATGAGACACATTAACTCAAGCGCGTATTAGCATTAATTTATACGTGCTTTCGCTAGCTCAGCTAATTGTGGGGATAAACTGATTAAATTTTCTAATTCACTTGCTATAACAGCTTTGGGGAGTTTTTTAATCAGAAGTTGACCAATTTCGTTGGCATTTTTTTTCGCAGCAAAAACCAATATATTATCGTTGTCGCAACTCACGTCCTTAAACACATTGCGCAATTTTAACCGGTTTGATTTAAGTAGTTTTCTTAAGCGCCCTTTCTCATCAACTGCAACGTATTCACATATACTGCTAGCTAAATTAGCACTCTGGCTTGCAGGCACGTAAACCAACCAAGCGAATGCTGCGAAAGTCATAAAAATTAGTGGTTTCATATATCCCTCACTTTTATCGATAAAACACTTATACCAATTGAAATAAATAATCGATCATTTTAAGGCGGTTTAAATCGTCAATAACTGCGTTGTTTTCAATCACACACGCCCGCTATTACTCGACAATTGCTCCTGCATTGTTCTACTTACGGGCATCCATGCCCTAATCAATCAAACGCCTTGCCTGCAGGCATGCAGGTACTTATGTTTAGTCTGGAACAATAAACATGTATTCTTGAACAATTTATCCTCGCTTAAAATTGGTCAATAACTTATTACATTTGGTATTATACAAATTAACACCAAGTTGATTAATATTAGCTCCGAATAGAAAATATACATGGTGATTGATAAATTAAATTTATTAAAAACAAAAAAGCGCTGATAGTCTGCGCTTTAAAAATGCTTTATTTAACTCTCTAGCCTAAAACTGCGCAACAACCTGCTCAACGACCATTTTAATCGCTTTACTTGGGTTATCTTGTTCAGAAGTCTTAAGACGTTTTACGGCCCAACCATGCCATACAGGCTGGTGGCTTTTCACATCATATACATCTATCGCTAATTTTCCTTCAGTATAATTACGCATACGCGTATCAGAACCCATGCCTATGCCACCGTAGTAACTATGTCCCCACATAAAGCTAGTGCGATACATAACAGGTAAAGAATCAACTTTAACTTTATCTCTACTACCCATAGTATATGAAATTGTAAAGTCAGCCTGCTCTGCTTCTTTAACTAATTGGTAGCCTTTGGCGATAAAAGCCTGTTCAATGGCGTTATCAATTCTAACTTTCATTACTGGATTAGCATCAACAGACTCGGCTAGCGCCTTTGTCTCATTAAGCCACGCGAATGTTTTATAATGCGATGTAGTTATCTCACTATTGCGATCAAAGTCAACTCTAGCTTGTTGCGTTGATACACAGCCGGCCATTGCACTGACAAGTGCTAACATTATGATTAGTTTATTTTTTAACATAAATCCTTCCATATAACTTTGAGGTGTTTAAAACTTGTTATAACAGCCTATCATAAATACGTTAATAAGCTGTTGAAAAATGTAACGACTTCACGTTATTAGACAGAGTTAGACAGAATAAAAAACAATTACAGTCAGTTTTCATATAAAGCCTATCTTAAAATATCGCTACAGGTGGTAACAAGTTCAACGCTCAATTTGAATAACTTAACTTATCTACTGAATAACGCATATCTCATTATATGACCAGACAAACGTTAAATTAATGACAAAATTATATCTTGAGCTATAACAAATAATAAATACTTATAAATAATTACTAACTTTTCATTGACAGTTATAGCTAAACCCCTTAAAACTGTAGCTATTACTTTTTACACAATATTTTAATATGAACTTCGTAAACACGCTTTTATCTCTCCTCGTTGTCGTCTTGGTCTTAAAACCAAAGCGTGGTCGATATTGTGTGTAAAAATAAAGTAAAAATATAAACAATAAACCCTCGCTCTGAAAAGAACGGGGGTTTTTTTATCGCTATTTATCGATTTATTAAAGGGATTACATATGACAAAAGAGCTATTCTCAGGTGCTGAACTGGTAGTAAAAACCTTGGCAGCACTTAAGGTAAAATACTTGTTTGGCTATCCAGGCGGAACAGTATTAGACATTTATGATGCACTGTTTCGACAAGACGATGTAGAGCACATACTCGTTCGTCATGAACAAGCGGCAACACATATGGCAGATGGTTTTGCTCGCGCTACAGGCGAAGTCGGTGTTGTGTTAGCAACATCAGGTCCTGGTGCAACTAATTGCATTACTGGAATAGCTACAGCCTACATGGACTCCATACCGATGGTCGTGCTATCAGGCCAAGTGCCAACGGGTTTGATCGGTGACGACGCATTTCAAGAAACCGATATTGTGGGTTGCTCGCGCCCAATTGTAAAACATAGCTTTAACTGTCGTAGTGTTGTCGATATTCCAAACACTATCGCAAAAGCATTTTATATCGCCAGTACAGGTCGACCTGGCCCGGTTGTTATCGAGCTACCCAAAGATATTTTAATGCCACAATTTACCGCTGAGTTTGTCTTTAACTCAGAAGTAAACATGCGCTCATACAACCCAACCGTAAAGGGCCATCATCGTCAAATTAAGAAAGCGGTTCAAGCGATAACAAAAGCAAAACGTCTAGTTATATACGCTGGTGGCGGCGTTATAATAGCTAATGCTGCTGAGTTACTGACCGAATTAGTAGAAAAGCTCAATGCGCCGATTACCAATACCTTGATGGGCTTAGGCGCCATATCAGGTTTGCATGATAATTTCATTGGTATGTTAGGTATGCACGGTAGCCTAGAAGCCAATAAGGCCATGGCTAATGCTGATGTAATTCTCGCTTTAGGGGCAAGGTTTGATGACCGTGTCACCAACAATGTTAAAAAATTCTGCCCTGATGCGACTATTGTGCATGTTGATATAGATCCAACTTCAATATCTAAAACCATCAATGCTCATATTCCTGTAGTGGGTTTACTCGATATTGTCATTAAACAGTTACTTGATGAGTTGGAAGAGAAGCAATTTAGTGTAAACCAAGAAGTAAACCAAACATGGTGGCAACAAATTGCACAATGGCGAGCGGTTAATAGTGTTAGCTATGAACAAACTGATGGAAAGATAAAGCCGCAACGTGTTATTGAGTCGATGTATAAAGCAACCAAAGGTGAAGCCTATGTATGCTCTGATGTTGGACAACACCAAATGTTTGCCGCGCAATACTACCCTTTTGCTAAGCCTCGCCAATGGATAAACTCTGGCGGCTTAGGCACTATGGGGTTTGGTTTACCCGCCGCTATGGGCGTAAAATTAGCCTTCCCTGATAGCCATGTTATTTGTATTACTGGCGATGGTTCAATTCAAATGAACATTCAAGAGCTATCGACTTGTTTACAATATAACTTACCTGTGGTCATTATTTCATTGAATAATCGTTCTTTAGGTATGGTGCGCCAATGGCAAGACATGGTTTATGGGGGACGCCATTCTTCTTCTTATATGGAATCGTTACCTGATTTTGTAAAATTAGCAGAGTCTTATGGTCATGTTGGAATGCAAATTAATAACCTTGATGAATTAGACGAAAAGATACAAGAGGCATTTAATATTAAAAACCGCCTGGTTTTTGTTGATGTCTTAGTTGATGAAAATGAGCATGTATATCCGATGCAAATACGTACCGGCGCAATTGATGAAATGTGGATTAAAAAAGGAGTTAAAGCCTAATGCGCAGAATTTTAGCGATATTATTAGAGAACGAGGCAGGATCACTTTCACGCATTGTCGGATTGTTTTCTCAACGAGCATTTAATATTGAAAGTTTAACCGTTGCCCCCACTGAAGATGACAGTTTGTCTCGTATTACGATAGTCACCAAAGGTAACGATAAAATACTTGAACAGATAGTAAAACAAGTAAACAAGCTCATCGATGTCATTAAAATTACTGACTTAACTGAGCGCAGTCATGTAGAGCGCGAATTACTGTTAATTAAAGTGCTAGCAATGAATGAAAAGTCACGCAGTGAAGTCATGCGTATAACCGATATTTTTAGAGGTTCTATCATAGATATTGGCAAACAAGTTTATACCATTCAATTGACGGGCAACGCAGAAAAAATCAATGCTTTTATTTGCACTCTCGCCAATGAAACAGAAATTATTGAGTCGGTCAGATCTGGCTGTGTTGGTATTGCTCGAGGTGAGAAAGCCTTAAGAATTAAACAATAATATTGATTTTAAATTCTCCAAAATACTATAAAGCCAGCTAAAAGCTGGCTTTATTTTTATCTATATTTGATGATCGAATGGTTTAATAGCAAGTTGATTAATTAGCTAACTCGCTTAGTAAATCTGCGACGTAAGCCTACAAGCATTAACAATAAAACACTGCTTAAGCCAAAGCCTGCACCTTGTCTTTCAACTTTCTCTTCAACGGCGCTACAGTTTTCAATTTCACCCGGTATAGGCTCTAATGTCACAGCGCGAACCACATCTTCAAATTGCTGTTCACCTTTATCATCAAGCATTAAAACACCTTTTGAATCACGGCGAGGTACTCTGATCAATGCAGTTGCAGAAATTTCATTCTGGTCATTAATATCACGTGCTTCAATAATAGTATAATCACTGTCACAGGCTATATAGTCATTTAGATCAGTAAAAGCTTTACTGGTAATATCGTAGATAAAACCATGGGTTCTTCTTGGTGTACTGCTATTGTCGTTATGCGTTTCAACTTCACCCTCTCCGACTATTTTACCATCTTCATTTATCGCACGAGCGGTACTTGAACTACCCGTAAAAAAGTCAGTTGGTAAAATCATTTCCATCGTTTCAGCATTGGTATCAACATGGTAGAACTTAGTTCTCTGATTACCATTAACAAACGTATTAACATGCCCTATAGCGATACCAGCATCATTAATATCATAAGCACGTGAATCAAAGTATTTACCATGGTCATCAGTAAAGTCAGTAACTTGACCGTCTTTATAAACTACGGCATATAAACTGCGTTGTTCGGTTGCACTTGGATCAGTTTCATTCTCATCGACCCAACCATGAGCGTACCCAACAGCTACACCTTGATTATTAACGGCTTGGGCATAGTTTTCATATTCACGAACATCATCAACATGCGGAGTAACTAACTGCCCTAATATTTCCGAGGTAATAATGC
This sequence comes from Colwellia sp. PAMC 21821, assembly GCF_002077175.1. Lineage (NCBI taxonomy): Bacteria > Pseudomonadati > Pseudomonadota > Gammaproteobacteria > Alteromonadales > Colwelliaceae > Colwellia > Colwellia sp. PAMC 21821. Next base: position 3,630,293 of record NZ_CP014943.1, on the reverse strand, counting down.
CTTGCTCATCAATCGTCCACTTTATTGCTTCAGTATTATAGATGTCTTCAATAACTTGTTGTACACAAGCCTTAAATGGCAAGTCATCAAGTACGTCAGGGTCAGCACAGCCACCAGTTTCGTCAGCAAAAAAATCTAAGGCATTCTGATCAATACTGGTACTAGCATAACCAACCGCAAAGTGAGATTCACTAATGTCTAATATGGCTGATTCACCACCAAAGCGTTGTTCTTCAGGTAAGTCTGTCTCACTAGGTGGAATGACTTCAGTAATACTTGCACCACCGTCTGAAGAGAAAAAGCCACGTGTAGTAAAATCACGCAACCAGTGTGTTACTTCTTCTCCATCACTTTGAGTGAAGTCCAGCGGCAAGTAAGGTGCAGATGCAGTACCGTATACCCAACCTTCGTTGGTAATACCACTTATGTACTCTTTTGTAGAACGGGTATAAATATCAGTCCCGGTAAACTTTTCATCAAAAACATTAAAGAGCTCAGTTTGACCATTAAAATTGGTCATTGCAAAAATGTCGCCAACTTCCTGATAAAGACTATTACCGGCTCTTGCTTTTAGATACCTAATTACCCATGAAAGATCATTCGCGGTTGGGTTTCCTGCGCGCAGAGCAGTCTCATCTTCAATATTCAATAAGTCATGAACACCTTCATGGCTTATATTAGCTAAGGTGACTATACCGTTAAAGTCGTCTTCATCTAGATATTGAAACTGAACCGGAAAATTATAGATATCAGTGCCTGAAATAGCAGCTTCACCATTATTATTTTCTTGTTGTGAATAGGTGTATTTTAATGAGGAAACATTACCTTTATCAATAACTTGGTATGTTGCTGCATTAACCGCGGATAGTCCTAATGCACTAGTGATACCTAATGCTAAAATTGATTTTACAAATTTGTTCATGTAACTACTAAACTCACTTTCGTTATTAATCATCTAATTCTTGCCATCTAGCGTAGGCAACTTCGAGTTTGGACTCACTTAGGGCTAACTGGTTCAATATTTTATTACTTTGCTCTTGGCTTTGGCTAAAAAAGTCAGCTTGATTCACTTTTTCTTGTAATTGTGCAATTAAATTTTCCAGCTCATCAATTTGCCCAGGTAGCTCTTCTAGCTCTTTTTTTTCTTTAAATGAGCGTTTTTTCTTTGCCGGTGTAGCGACTTTATTCTCAGCCTTTACCACTTTATCATTTGCGTTAGCTTTAACAACTGGCTTTGCCATCGCTTGGCGTTGTTTATCTTTATGTTCAAGATAACTATCAACATCATCATAACCACCAACAATTTGTGTAATGTGACCGCTGCCATCAAAGTACAAGCAACTACTAACACAATTATTAACAAAGTCGCGATCATGGCTCACTAAAATAACCGTTCCTGCGTAATTTGCAACGACTTCTTCTAATAACTCTAATGTTTCAATATCCAAATCATTAGTTGGCTCATCCAGAATCAATAAATTACTTGGGCGTAAAAACAAGCGAGCGAGCAACAAACGATTCTTTTCACCACCAGATAATGCTCTAACTGGAGTACGTGCACGTTTCGGGCTAAACAGAAAGTCTTGCAAGTAACCTAATACATGTCTTGGTTTGCCATTTACTACGACTTCTTGCTTACCTTCACCCACAATTTCTTGTACAGTTTTCTTAAGATCAAGCGCATCGCGATGTTGATCGAAATAGGCAATATCTAAATTAACCCCTGAACGCATTTTTCCACTCGTTGCTTCTAGGTTACCCATAATCATCTTGATTAGCGTAGATTTACCCGTACCGTTAGCACCAATAAATGCAATGCGATCATTTCGAGTGATTAATAAATCTAAATCTTTGATGATAACCTTGTCGTCAAACGCGATAGTTAAATCTTCGGCTTCAAAGACCAATTTACCTGAGCGATCGCCTTGAGTAATATTCATCGTGCTTTGATTGCGTACTTCACGACGAGCTTGACGTTCACCTCTCAGTTTCTCAAGAGCTCTTACTCGACCTTCGTTACGAGTGCGTCGCGCTTTTACACCTTGTCTGATCCAAACTTCTTCTTCAGCTAATTTCTTATCAAATAATGAGTTTTGCTGTGACTCTACCTGCAAGTCATGCGCTTTTTGTTCTATATATAAGTCATAATTACCTGGGTAGCTTTTCAAAACACCGCGATCAAGATCGATAATACGCGTTGAAACGCCACGAATAAATGCTCTATCATGACTAATAAACAGTATGGTACCGGCAAAGTCTTTTAAAAATGACTCTAACCATAAAACACTTTTAATATCTAAATGGTTGGTAGGCTCATCAAGCAGTAAAATATCAGGTGCAGTCACTAAGGCTTTAGCTAACGCTAACTTACGTAACCAACCACCTGACAGATCGCAAATTTTATCATCTGGATTCAACGCTAAAGTCGTCATCACTTGTTCGATACGCTGCTCATCCTGCCAAGCGTTAGCCACTTCAAGTTGTTCTTGAATCGTGGCCATTTTAGTGAGGTTTTTTTCTGATGGATCTTCAGTAACGTCATGAATAATCGCATGATAACGCTTAATTAAATCAGCATTTTCCTTTACGCCTTGGGCGATAAAATCAAAAACACTGATATCAGAAGATTCTGGTGGATCTTGTTCCAACATAGCAACTTGCATAGTGTTAGATTTAAGTACTTGTCCGTCATCTAAGGTTTGAAAACCCATTAATACTTTCATTAATGTCGATTTTCCAGCACCATTTCTACCGACCAAACAAATTCGTTCGCCTGTTTGTACACTTAAGTCTGCTTTATCTAAGACTTTGTCTTCACCAAAGGCTAATTCACCTTGGGAAATACGAATTAATTCCATAAACTACAATAACTCCAAAATTTGTTTCTGTTCAAATGGCCAAAATAATTTTTTTTGGTCCGAAAGACGTTCTAATACCGGAATGTGAACACGATACAGCTTGACTAATTTATCGTCATCAATAATATCAACCTCACGCACTTCTGCTGCAGGCATTGCTGATAAACATAATGCCAAAGCGTCTTCACATAAATGACAGCCTTCTGTGCCATAAAGATTAAATTTTACTGACATGCTAGCTCGCCTTACGCTTGATCAACCAACTGTTGTGAATATGCTTGTTACGTTGAAAGTCTTTATCTCGTGTTTTATCGCTCAACTCTTGCACGTTCAAACCTAAAGCAGCGATAGCATCAAAGTCCATTTTAAAATTACGCTTATTATTGGTAAAAATTAACTCACCACCTTCAGCAAGTGAATTCACCCCGTCAGTGATTAAACTCACGTGGTCACGTTGCACGTCAAAACTTTCGCCCATACGTTTTGAATTGGAAAAAGTCGGTGGGTCAATAAACACCACATCAAACTTTTGCTCATTCTTCTTCAGCCACTGTAAACAATCTGCTTGAATAAAGTCATATTTATGACCACTAAGATTGTTCAATACAAAATTGTCTTGTGCCCAACTTAAATAGGTATTCGACATATCAACCGTTGTTACCGTATCCGCGCCATGCAATGCAGCTTGCAAAGAAACTGAACCGGTATAAGCAAATAGGTTTAATAATGATTTGCCTGTGGATTTTTTCGCTACTATTTGACGAGTTTTACGGTGATCTAAAAACAGTCCTGTATCTAAGTAATCCCAAAGGTTCACTTTTAATTTCGCGCCGTATTCATGCACAACCATAGACTTTTTGGTTTGCTCAACACGTTGGTACTGTTCTTTACCTTTTTGTTTAGCTCGGGTTTTAATAATCACTTTATCCGTAGGAACGCCAAGCACTTTCGGCGCGAAGTAAACCACTTCTTGTAATCTTTTAGCAACTTTTTCTGGTTCAATAATAGCCGGCGCTGTGTATTCGTGAATAACAAGGTGGTCGCCATAAACATCGACAGCAACATTATATTCAGGAATATCGGCATCATATAAGCGATAACACTCAATGTTTTCTTGCTTAAGCCAGCTTTTTAAATTCTTTTTATTTTTCAATAAGCGATTACCAAAATCTGAGTCTTTTTGCTCAAATTCAGCATTAACATTACTGCTTGATACTTGCTTGTCATCTAAATTATAAAGTGCAAATTGGCAATCTAGCGGACCGTTTTTAAACTTGTAGCGCTTTAAAGTCACCATTTTCATCATGGCTAACAATTCAACATTGGCCGTTAAAACAGCTATGCGCCAATTAACAAATTGTGCTTTAAACGTCTGCCCTAACAAGGCAAAGCTTTCTACTAGTTCAGGGAGTTCACCTATTCGTTCACCGTAAGGCGGGTTGAATAAAATCGCCCCTTTTGGTCCAAAGCCATTTTTCATATCATTGGCATTTTTACAAGAAAACTCGATAAATCGTTGCACGCCAGCATTTTTAGCATTTTGCTGAGCAGTTTTTAATACTCTGCTATCAAGGTCAACACCAAAAACTTTAGCTTTGAGTTGAGTTAAACCGACATGCGATTGCTCAATGGCTGCAGACTTTGCTGCTTTCCAGGCTTCAGGTTGATGTCCTAACCAAAAATCAAAACCCCATTGTGCTCTATCAATACCCGGTGCGTAGCCAGCTGCCATTAATACAGCCTCAATAACTATGGTGCCAGAACCACACATAGGATCGACTAAAGGTTTAGTTGTGTCGTCTAACCAACCAGAGCGGGTAATAATGGCTGCCGCTAAATGTTCTTTCAATGGTGCGGCACCTGAATGCTCTCGGTAACCACGTTTGAATAAGCTACGCCCAGAAAAGTCTAAATAAATAACAACTTTTTGCTTTAATAAGCGCGCTTGAAAACTTATCTGTGGCGCGGACTTATCTACTGACGGACGTTCTTGGTTTAAATCCCGAAAATGGTCAACAACAGCATCTTTAACCGTTAAAGCACCAAACTGACTGTTTCGAATTTCATCACTGGTACCCACGAAATCGATAGCAAAGGTATTATCTACCGAAAATAGTTCAGACCAATTTATAGACTTTGCAACCGCATAGAGTTCATCTTTATTGGTCGCATCTCCTTCACCCAACTTTAAAAGTATGCGCGTTGATAAGCGAGAGCGCAGACAAATGTGATAAGCATGCTCGATAGTTGAATTAAAATAAACACCTTCAGGCTTTTGAACAACTTGTTCGGCTTTCAAATCTTTAAGTTCTTGCGCCAGTAATATTTCTATACCTGGAGAGGTTAATGCTAAAAATTGCTGCATATAGGATTTCCAATCTAATTTATGCCGCGATTATAAACAAAGACACGTTCTACTTATAGGCATTTTACAAATTAGCGCCAACTATCTATTAAGTTATGCCGTTTTATTTTGAATTTTGTCAAATTCTAGCTAATTGCCTGAATTCCGAGTCATTCAAGAGTAAAAAAACAACAAGTAGAAAATAAATCAAATTAATAGCTAAAATAAACTTAAAACAGGTTGCAAATCAGATGATGTATCCTTATTATACGCCTCGCTTTGAAGAGGCAAGTTATTGCACCTTAGAAGCATTCTTTAAGTTAGAATTAAAACAAACTAATCGGACGCGGGATGGAGCAGTCTGGTAGCTCGTCGGGCTCATAACCCGAAGGTCGTAGGTTCAAATCCTGCTCCCGCAACCAATTCTTAAGTTTGAATTAAAACAACTTGGCTTGTCTAATTTATTAGACCATTCGGACGCGGGATGGAACAGTCTAAAAGTTCAACCTCGTCGGGCTGTTTTTAAAGTAATAGCCAAAGGTCGTAGATTCAAACCCTACTTCCACAATAAATTCTTAAGTTTGAATTAAAACAACTTGGTCTATCTAGTTTATTTAGATATTTCGGACGCGGGATGGAGCAGTCTGGTAGCTCGTCGGGCTCATAACCCGAAGGTCGTAGGTTCAAATCCTGCTCCCGCAACCAATTCTTAAGTTTGAATTAAAACAACTTGGCTTGTCTAATTTAATTAGACCATTCGGACGCGGGATGGAGCAGTCTAAAAGTTCAACCTCGTCGGGCTGCTTTTTATAATTAGCCGAAGGTCGTAGATTCAAACCCTACTTCCACAACCAATTCTTAAGTTAGAATCAAAACAAACTAATCGGACGCGGGATGGAGCAGTCTGGTAGCTCGTCGGGCTCATAACCCGAAGGTCGTAGGTTCAAATCCTGCTCCCGCAACCAATTCTTAAGTTTGAATTAAAACAACTTGGCTTGCCTATTAATTTAGGCCATTCGGACGCGGGATGGAGCAGTCTAAAAGTTCAACCTCGTCGGGCTGTTTTTAAAGTAATAGCCAAAGGTCGTAGATTCAAACCCTACTTCCACAATAAATTCTTAAGTTTGAATTAAAACAACTTGGCTTGCCTATTAATTTAGGCCATTCGGACGCGGGATGGAGCAGTCTGGTAGCTCGTCGGGCTCATAACCCGAAGGTCGTAGGTTCAAATCCTGCTCCCGCAACCAATTCTTTTAGAATGAATAAAACAACTTCAAAACTCAACCTCTTCGGGCTACTCTTTATAAATAGCCGAAAGTCGTAGGTTCAATTCTGCTTCCGCAACCAATTTATATTCTTATATACTTCTCTAAAAAATTAGCATACCACTTTAAATTCACCTTAAAAAATCCTTTTAAACACACTATAGCTTTATACCTACTCTTTTAGCACTTCAACTTCACAAGCTCATTCTACTTCTAAAAATATCTTTCTGATCGCCTTAAAATAAAAATCGAATATATATCTTAATTTAAATCTCTAAATAGTCTCTAAGTCAGCGCTAAGATAATGTAATATAAACGGTGTATTTACAAAAAGCTGAATAGCTAACTATGAAGAGATTATTTTTTGATGAGCAACGAATTTACTCACATTAATGCCGATGGCGATGCCCACATGGTAGACGTTACCGAAAAAAAAGTTACTGAGCGTACTGCCATTGCTCAAGCTTATATTGAAATGTCAGCGCAAACTTTAGCGATGATTGTTGAAGGTAAGCACCACAAAGGTGATGTTTTTGCTACTGCAAGAATTGCCGGCATCATGGCAGCAAAAAAAACCAGTGAACTAATTCCCCTTTGTCATCCGCTTATGCTGACAAAAATCGAAGTCGATATAGTGGCTGAGCCTATACAAAATCGCGTTAAAATTACCGCACTTTGTAAACTTTCAGGTAAAACCGGTGTTGAAATGGAAGCATTAACTGCCGCTTCAACAGCAGCCCTTACCATTTACGACATGTGTAAAGCCGTACAAAAAGATATGATAATTACTAATATCCATTTATGTGAAAAACAAGGTGGAAAATCGGGCAGTTACTTTCACCAGCCTACAACGAATTAATGGAGCTAATAATGATAAACGTATTGTTTTTTGCTCGCCTACGCGAACAATTATCAACAGACAGTTTACAAATTTCGATATCAGAAGATATGACCACAGAGCATATTCGTCAGCAACTCGCTAACACCGACGATTTATGGGCTGAGGTTATGACCGCTGATAGCTTACTTGTTGCCGTTAACCAGCAGATCACTGACTGGTCACATAACGTTAATGAGGGTGACGAAGTTGCCTTTTTTCCTCCAGTTACCGGCGGCTAATATGATTTACGTACAACAGAACGATTTTGTCGTTGCCGATGAATATCAAAAACTCGCCACTGACAACCAAGATGGTGCTGTAGTCACTTTTGTCGGTAAAGTCAGGGATTTTAACGAGGGGTTGGGTGTCCAAGGCTTATCTTTAGAACACTACCCTGGCATGACAGAAAAAGTATTGAGTAACCTAGAGACTGAAGCTCGCGAACATTGGCCATTGAATAAAGTAACTATTATTCATCGCGTTGGCGACTTAAAACTTGGTGAACAAATTGTTTTTATTGGTGTAACCAGTCCACATCGTAAAGCCGCCTTTGCTGCTTGCGAATTTCTTATCGACTTTTTGAAAACTAAAGCACCGTTTTGGAAAAAAGAGCTGACCACGCAAGGCAGTAAATGGTTAGACGCCAAAGCCAGTGATGATGAGATTTCACAGCAATGGTCGAAAAAAATAACTAACAAACTAACAAGCTAACAATATTGAGATATACATGCTTAAGATCGGACGGTATCAACATTTTAAAGGTAACTTTTACCAAGTATTACATTTAGCAACACACAGCGAAACAGAAGAAGCGATGGTTGTTTATCAACCTGAATACGGTGAACGAGCAATTTGGGTTAGGCCACTGACGATGTTTGATGAAACCATTGAAAGAGATGGAAAGTTAATTAAGCGCTTTAAATATGTAGGTTAAATACTTATATCAGAAGCAAAACCATGTAAAATGCGATATATCACGCCGCTAGATATTTGTTCTAACTCCCCCTACTTCTGAAAACTTTAGAAAGAAGCGAAACTCACATAAATTCGTTTTAGCCTTATCGGACGCTGGCCAAATTGCAATTTTTCGCTTCCTAACTCCCCTATAAAACCAAGCTCTTGAGACTCTTGGTTACGGCACATAGCCTTTGCAGTTGATTCAATTGAATTATTGTAGTGGCATAGTTAATGTAGCCATCATTTGAGTAATTTTAATATTAAACTTAAAGGTGTTAAGGTTATTGAGTTCACGAACAAAAAGTATACTTTTTTTAGCAAAAATGTGGCTTGCCAATGGAGCTATACCAGAGCAATTAAAATTTATAAGGATATAACATGGTTAAAGTAAATGCGTTAAAGAATAGTATTGAACAGGAAGATAAGCGACTTTCGGCATCAACTTTTTTAACCTTGTTTCAACAGCTTATTTTTACAAAAAAATCCTTATTAATCCCTGTATTATTATGTATAGCCTATTACAGCTACTATGTCGTTTATAAATCCTATCAGGAAAAACAACAAACCCTTGAAATAATAGCGACACCAAAAATTAATGATATTTATTTTCTTGATTTTCGACTTCTGAGCGACAAATTAAGACCTAATGAAAAATATCGCCTTGCCAAGGTAGTTGATATAACTGGTGATATTATTACTTTAACTTATGGCGGTTTTTATTATCCCAGCCACCATGCAGCCATTAATAGTATTTACTATGGTCAATTAACTTATGTAGACTATTTCGAAGCTAAACGCTTTGATTATAAGCACCAACAAATTCAACAAAAATTAAATACCGGTGCTATTTATCAGGCCATGCGCCCAGTGCGCGATAAACTTTTAGGGCAGCATGTAAGCCCTGCGCAAAGAAAGCTTCGCAGTAGTAATTTTGTACCTGGGCGAAGAGATAATTTATCAGGTGAAGCTTTTCTTAATGAGCGTTTCAGTGAAACTAACTTACAACAAGCATTTGAGTTATTTACTAAATCAGCAAACTTTGGTTTCGCCAAAGGGCAACTAAACCTAGCTGAAATGTATATCAATGGTCAATACATAGAGAAAGATCTTAATAAAGCACTTTATTGGCTGAATCAGGCTTCATTACAAAGCCATAAAACCGCTATTTTAAAATATGAAATTATTTGTAAACAGGTGTCCAGTTGCCAAATATATGACTTTTTTCAGAACTTAATTGCAGCCGGAGTTAATGTTAAAGTGAGAGAATTAGACACCAAGTTTACCGTCGATAATCCGCGTTAACACTGTTCGTCGATGGTTAATACTATTTTACCAATATTTTCATTATTTAACATAACATGATGAGCAACTTCTACTTCTTGCCAACTATATTGTTTATAAATAACCGGACTGATTGAACCTATTTCAAGGCATTGATAAAAATCATCAATAAAGGCGTTAATTAGTTTGGTTTTATAATCATTACTTCGACTACGTAATGTAGTAGCGTGAATATTGACTCGTTTGACGAGCATTTTAGCCACATCGATATTTTCTGCAAAACGGCCGCCAAGCATTGAAAGCATAACGATATGACCATCTAAGGCACACACGCTAATATTTTTATTTACATACTCACCCGCAACCACATCTAAAATAACATCAAAGTTCTGCGCTTTTTGTTTTGCCCAATCAACAAAATCAGTTTGTTGATAATTTATCGCGTCATCAGCACCTAATGCTTTACAGGCATCTGCTTTATCTTCATTGCCAACTGTAACGGTAACGGTGCAATTTAAGTATTTTGCGAGCTGAATAGCCGCAGTACCTACGCCACTGGCCCCTGCATGGATCAGCACTTTCGCTTTGGGTTGTAAGTTAGCGATAGTAAATAAACATTGATAAGCGGTTAAAAAAACTTCCGCCATTGCCGCGCCTTGAGCATAAGTAAAATTTTCAGGCAGTTTTATTAAGTGAGCGGTTTTCACTTTAACGTATTGTGCGTAAGCGCCGCCGGGAACAATAGCGAAAACCTTGTCGCCAATACTCCAGCTAGATTGTTGCTCGCCAATAGCGACTAACTCACCACAAGCTTCAATACCAAGAATAGTAGACTCGCCTGGCGGTGGTGGATAACTGCCTTGCTTTTGTAAAATATCAGCGCGATTAACCCCAATAGCCCTGACTTTGATGAGACATTCGTCGTCACCTATTACTGGCTTTTCAACTTCATCAAAACTTAACTGCTGTTGTTCATTAATAGCTATATAACGCAATTTACTTCCTTTTTATATACTGATGTTTCAATGGGTATTTTGCCTTATTTAGCTTTAAATACCAATGAGATAAAATTTACTACAATTGATATTATACTTAGCTAATCGCAAAAAAGTGATGCTCTTGCCATGGCACTTTTTGCACGTCAATATTATCAACCTCCGCTTCAGGAGGGCCTTGCTCGAGCCACTTTATCATTTTTTCTATGTTTTTCTCTTCACCACACATCAGTACTTCAACACCACCGTTAGTTAAATTACGCGCATATCCGCTTAAGCTATACTCAATGGCAATTTGCTGGCTAGAAGCCCGAAAATAAACGCCTTGAACCCTGCCGCTGACATGCGCCATGTAACTTACATTCATAATATTCCACCTTAATATGCGTTTCTTGTTATTGTTATTTTTAACTTTCATTCCCATCCGAATGCTGAAATGAAAAATAGTTAAAATAGAACATTGCACCCTAGTCTTGCATTGACTAAACTCGCGCAATTATTATTGTTAATTATAAGTATAGGCCTATGTCAGCAAGAATTTATTTAAAAGTTGCTCGTGAGAAATCATTACGCAGGAAACATCCTTGGATTTTTTCACAAGCAATCAACAAAATTAAAGGTAACCCTTTACTTGGTGATACAGTCGATGTCTTTGATAATAAAGGTAATTGGCTTGCTAAAGGCGCTTATTCCCCTGAATCTCAAATTAGAATTCGTGTTTGGAGTTTTGATATTGATGAAGAAATTGATAGCAATTTTTTTCGTAATAAATTGTTAAGCGCTCAAAAAAGACGCGATTGGTTCATCGAAAAAGGCGGCTTAACGGGTTATAGACTCATTGCAGGCGAGTCTGACGGCCTCCCCGGTATTACTATAGATAAATACGACGACTTTATTGTTTGCCAATTACTTAGCGCCGGAGCAGACTTTCACCGCTATACCTTAGTTGAGTGTCTTAAAGCGCTCTACCCGGGTTGTCATATCTATGAGCGCTCAGATGTTGACGTACGTAAAAAAGAAGGCTTAGAACCCGTAACAGGCTGGTTAACAGAGCCACAAGAATCAACCGAATGTATTATTGAAGAACACGGCATTAAAATTCATGTTGATGTTGCCCAAGGCCACAAAACTGGCTTTTATTTAGATCAACGTGAATCTAGACTTGCCGCTGGTAAATATGCCAAAGATAAGTCGGTATTAAACTGCTTCTCATATACGGGTACGTTTGCCCTGCATTGTGCAGCAGGTGGTGCTAAAGAAGTCATTAATGTTGATGTTTCAGAATCGGCACTTGACCTAGCAAAGAAAAACGTTGAACTTAATAACTTAAGTGATAAAGATATTTCATTCGTTAAAGCAGATGTTTTTAAATTATTACGTCAGTACCGTGAAGAAAAACGCACATTTGATATGATCATTCTCGACCCACCTAAGTTTGTTGAATCAAAAGCTCAACTCACGGGTGCTTGTCGTGGTTATAAAGATATCAACATGTTAGCAATGCAGTTACTTAAGCCCAATGGCATATTGTTAACTTTTTCTTGCTCTGGTTTGATGGAATCTAACTTATTTCAAAAAGTGGTTGCCGATGCGGCATTAGATGCGAAAAGAAATGCATATTTTGTTGATAGACTGCATCAAGCTGCCGATCATCCAGTGTCGTCTAATTACCCAGAAGGTTATTACCTAAAAGGCCTGGTTTGCCAAGTTGAATAGCTTACTGGTATAAATTTCAGTTGTAGCTAGTTTATGTTGCTAGCTACAGCTATGTCACATCACTCATGAAAAATTAATCAATAATGACTTAATCAATTTCAGTGATATTAACGCCAATCAAATAACAGTTTGCGCTCTCTTCAGTTACTCTAACCACTTTGCCTTTTGCATCTAATGGTTGCACAGCACTGTTAGCCGACTGAACACTGATACGCACCGCTGTATTCATTTCTATTGGGTGCTCCATTTCAATCGCGATCCCTGTCGCACTTAAGTCACGACACGTAGCTGAAACTTTACTATTAGCTTCATCGTCAATAATGGTCACGGTTACTTCACTGTTTAACATCATGCGATAAAAGTTGCGCTTGTCATCGTAATTAACCATTACTACTCCAATGTTTTATTATAGTTTGTATTACTTATACTAATCGTGACCATCACTGTCAAATCATTGTGCCTTGAAATTATGCATTTTCTTTTAGGTAGTTCAATACCCGCTTAGCTGAGATTGGAAACGGTGTTTTCAAGTTTTGCGCGAAAAGTGATACTCGCAACTCTTCAATCATCCAGTATCCCTGCACTAATGCTTTACTTAAAGGCTGTCCTTTGGGTTGTTGAGCAACAACAGCATCTAACGCTTTTTGTACTTTTTCAACCTCTATCATTTTCAATCGGTCTTGATTTGGGTCTATTTGTAATTTCTCTAAACGTCGTAGCATAGCGGTTAAGTACCGAGCAATATCATCTAAACGTTGATATCCTGCTTTAGTAATAAAGCCTTTAAAAACTAGAGTCTCTAACTGGCTTTTAATATCGCCTTGCGACTGCACTACATTTAACGACATTTTACCTTTCATTTTTTTACGTACATCATGCGCTAAACTTAATACGCGTTCGACTTTAATCGCGGCACTTAATACACAATCAGCAATTTCGGCACGAACATATTCTTTGCAAGCATCAAACTCAGCTTGAGCGCGCGGTAAATCACCGTATTCGTTGACTAAAAATTGGCAGCCCGCAACAATACAGTCATCCAGTAAATCGTTTATAGAGCCAAAAGGATTGAAATACAGCCCTAATTTAGCTTTATTAGGTAACTTCTCCTGCAAATATTTTAGTGGTGAAGGTATGTTCAATAATATAAGTCGGCTAACACCATCAAGCATGGCTTGTTCAGCTAAGCTCTCATGCTCAAAGAGCTCAATTGCAACTGACTTATTTTTATCAACTAACGCAGGAAAGGCCTTTATAGTGATATTCGCGACTTTCTTCTCGTAGCTTTTGGGTAAGTTTTTAAAATCCCATTGCGCAATATCGCTGCGCTCAATGCCTTTATCAGCCACCTTTTTAATCGACGCTTGTACCCTGCCTTGCAAGCTATCTTTTAACTCATCAAGGTTACGCCCTTCTTTAAGTAACTTGCCATGCTCATTAACAATTTTAAAATTCATTAATAAATGCGGCACAAGCTCTGCGCCTTGCCAAGCATCTTCAGGTAACCGCACTCCCGTCATTCTTAATAACTGTTTTTCAAGCGCAGCGGCTAACGTTATGTCGGTGTTAGATATTGCCGCTAAACAGGCTTCAGCATAGTTTGGCGCGGGTACAAAGTTACGTCTTAATGACTTAGGTAAGCTTCTGATCAGTGCCGTAATTAGCTCAAGTCGCAAAGCAGGAATCAACCAATCAAAACCGGTGTTTTCTACTTGGTTTAAAATACCTACGGGTATCATGACGCTAATACCGTCATCTGCATCACCTGGGCTAAAATGATAACTAAGCGGTAGTGTTAAACTGCCTTGTTGCCAAGTCTCAGGATATTCATTAGCCGATAATTTAACCGCGCTTTCTTTTAACAAAAAGGCTTTGGTAAAGTTTAATAGCTTAGCATCAGATTGTTTTTGCTTTTTCCACCAAGCTAAAAAGCTGCGCTGACAAATAGCAGTTTCAGGCAATTTTTCATTATAGAAGTCAACTAACTGCTGTTCTTCAATCAAGAAATCTTTGCGTCGAGCTTTTTGTTCTAAGACTTCAATTTCATCAACCAGTTGGCGATTTTCTTTTAAAAATGCTTCTTTAATCGTACTTTCGCCGTTAACTAAAGCTTCACGGATAAATATTTCACGACAAGTGTCAGGTTCAATTTTATTAAAGTTAACACTGCGCTTACCTACAATAATCAGGCCGTAGAGTGTTACTTGTTCAAACGCCATTACAGCGCCCTGCTTCTTCTCCCAGTGTGGCTCGCTGTAGCTGCGTTTAACTAGGTGTGGTGCTAATGGCTCAAGCCATAGCGGGTCAATTTTAGCGGCCATACGAGCAAATAAACGGCTAGTTTCAACTAACTCTGCTGCCATTAACCATTTAGGCGATTTTTTAGCGAGGGCTGAGCCTGGGAAGATAAAAAACTTACTGCCGCGAGCGCCTTTGTACTCTCTATTTTCATCTTGCTGACCTAAATGGCTCAACAAACCTGACAAAATAGCTTGATGCACAATATCTAAATTCGAATTAGTGGCATTTTTTTCAGCTTCTTCTGATAAGTCCAATTCGATACGGCTCATCGGAATTTTTAACTCTCGCAACGAATGCGTTAACTGGCTATAAATATCCTGCCATTCACGAATACGCACATACGACAAAAACTCTTTCTGACACAAGCGGCGAAATTGATTATTTGTTAAAAGCTTCTGCTGTTCTTCAACATAGCTCCACAGTTTTAATAAACCAACAAAGTCTGATTGTTTGTTTTTAAATCGACCATGTTTTTCATCTGCTGCTTGTTGTTTTTCATGCGGACGTTCACGTGGGTCTTGAATACTTAAAGCACTAACAATAATAAATATTTGTTCAATACAGCCTAAATCTGCTGCGGTTAAAATCATTTTGGCTAAACGCGGGTCAATAGGAAATTTAGATAACGAGCGTCCTATTGGTGTTAACTTAACCCGAGTTGAATCGGCATCAATTGCGGCTAGCTCTTCTAATAATTTTACACCGTCATTAATATTACGGTTATCTGGTGGCTGTACAAACGGAAAGTCGGCAATTTCGCCTAAGTCTAAGGCTAGCATTTGCAATATAACGGTCGCTAGGTTTGTACGAAGTATTTCAGGGTCGGTAAATTCAGGACGATTTAAAAAGTCATCTTCTGCATAAAGGCGAATACAAACACCTGAAGACACACGACCACAACGACCGGCTCGCTGATTTGCACTGGCTTGTGAAATGGCTTCAATAGGCAAACGTTGTACTTTAGTGCGATAACTGTAGCGCGAAATCCTTGCTGTGCCTGGGTCGATAACGTATTTAATACCGGGCACCGTCAAACTTGTTTCGGCAACGTTAGTGGCTAAAACTATGTTACGGCCGCTATGTGGTTTAAATATTAAGTTTTGTTCGGCAACCGTTAATCGAGAATATAACGGCAACACATTGGTATGGCGTAAATTAGCTTTTTCTAATGCTCGTGCGGTATCTCTAATTTCTCGTTCACCGTTAAGAAAAACCAATATATCGCCATCACTTTCTGAACCACGGTTTTCCGAACTAAGCTCATCAACGGCATTAAGAATGCCGGAAATAATATCTGCATCACTGTCACTGTCTTCGTTTAGTTCATTCAGTGGACGATAGCGCATTTCAACCGGGAATGTTCTGCCAGACACTTCAATAATTGGCGCAGGAACACCGGTGGCACTGGCAAAATGTTGAGCAAATTTTTCAGGGTCAATCGTCGCCGAGGTAATAATAACTTTTAGATCTGGGCGTTTAGGCAATATTTGGCGTAAATAACCGAGAATAAAATCAATATTTAAACTACGCTCATGCGCTTCATCAATAATTAACGTGTCGTATTGGCGTAACAAGCGATCTTTTTGCATTTCAGCAAGCAAAATACCGTCGGTCATTAGTTTAATATAACTTTGTTCACCCACTTGGTCGTTAAAGCGAACTTTATAACCTACCGCGTCGCCTAACTTGGTGTTTAGCTCATCTGCAATTCGGTTTGCTACCGTTCTTGCTGCAATTCGGCGCGGCTGTGTATGACCAATAATACCGTCGATACCGCGGCCAAGCTGTAAACATATTTTTGGAATTTGAGTCGTTTTACCTGAGCCAGTTTCACCCGCAATAATCACCACTTGGTTTTCAGCAATAGCTTTGGCAATAACATCAACATTTTGTGAAACCGGCAAGCCTTCTGGGTAACTTACTTTAGGTAAATTAGCCAGGCGAAGTTGCTTATTGGCTATCGATTGCTCGATCGACTTAGCTATTTGCTGCAAGGATTTCTCTTGCTTACTTTGGTCAGTTATTTTTTTAACGCCCAATAAGCGGTTTCTAATACGCGCTTTGTCAGATAACTTAACCTGATCTAAAAGATCAAAAAGTGACTTTAACGTGACGTTTTTATTAGCTTTATTAATTGCATTAGCATTTGCGGGGATTGCAGTGGACAAAAGAGACTCAAAACAGATAACAAAAAAGCCAGTTTAACAGGTAAACAATGGCAAATGAATACGCACAGTCCTTGAAAGTGTCAGTTTGTTATTATTATGTTCAGCTATTTTGTGTACAGTTATTTGTGTACGTAAAATTTTAGTTAACCAAAAAAGCAAAATTAAAGCGTTAACAAAAGGTAACGCTTTAATAAGCGAGTTATATAGCTTAACTAGTTAGCTTTTGTAACCTGAACGTAAATGTAGGTCGATAGCACGAAGCACATCATTACGGGATATTGTGCCGAGTAAATTTTCATCATCGTCTACAACGGGATATACCTTAGGTTTATTTTTCAGCATTTGCTGACCTAGCTCAATAACACTGTCATAAGGTTTTACTGTTAACACATCTTTGCGCATTAAATCTGCAACATCGGCAATGTGCTCGTTATAGTAAATAGTTTCGATCATTTTAGATAACACATCACTTTCCGATAAAAAGCCAATTAACTGATTATTTTTATCGATAACAGGACCACCAATTTGCTTGGTTTTTAAAAACCGCAGCGCCGCTTCTTCTACCACCATATCTGGCGTGAAAGTCACGGGATAATGGTTCATATATTCTTTTACTTGTAATGATTCCATAGTGGATCCCTAAAAATTTAAATAAAGCTAATACCCAAGTACTGATTAAACATAATTTTCTTATACACTATTAACTGTAGACCCATTTGCAAATAAATCATCCATTTACAGCAAATTTTATTAAATTTTTAGCTTTTTCAATTTATTAACTTACTAAAGCTAATAATGCCGGTTGTGTGGTAGATGAAATTGATTGCTCAATACTTTTATAAGCACTAACAAAATCTTTTTTCAAATGAGACTTTAAATGGCCTTTAACATTTTTTATCGGTTCTTTTTTCAAGACACAAAACAGTGCTAAAGCATATAACGTTTCAGGCTCAGTTAATGCGGCTTTGCGGTTTAAACTGGCATTATTACATGAGCCACAACCACCTCTAAATTGATAAGCCGTATTGGCAAAAATAACACCAAAGCCCATAAAACAGGCAACAAGATCTATCGCTTGTGGTAAATACTCTTTACCACCGGGTGGTAATACCTTGTTAGAAACTACCAAAATACTGGCAAGTGCCTGGCTAATACCGGCAATTAAATCTTGTGGTTGATTTACTTGATTTTGCGTAAACCCAAGCATTAATGGCGCATTACTCATGCTGACATCAACTTCAGCATGTTCACCACGAATAATCGCTCCTAAACTTAAATCTTCAATGGCAGTGGTCGATGTCGGCGTAGCAGAAGTAAGTTCTATCGGCCACTTTTGCATACCGGCATAGTTTTTTGTATTGGTAAACATCGCTTGAGCCATTTCTTCAATACTGGTAACCGTACCAGGATAGAACTCATTGGTTGGTAGTATTAAGCGCGCATCGTCTTTAAGAACATTAATATCAAAATTTTCAATTGCCCATGCAAAAGTATCGAGTATCCAATTTTTACTGTTCTCGTCAATAATTGCTTTTGGGCTAAACAGGTTTGCCAACATAGTTTTTACTACTTTTTAAATCTTTAGCTTTTGGCTTTATACGCCGTAAATTAAAACATAGCGAGTAATGCCAAAAGCAAATAGGGTTTATACCAAACAGCTTACGCTAAATTATTATCAGGTTAACAACTAGTTTTTAACCTTTTGAGCCAATGCCCATTGCCAAGCCTTGGTATTATATAAAGGCACGGTGGATAATGAATGATGATGACTGCCCGACGACTCTTTCGTTGAATAAGACAGGTAAATTAGGGTTTTATTTTCAGCATCATAAATACGTCTGACCTTTAAGCTTTTAAATAAAATACTTTTTGACTCTTTAAAAACCACTTCACCATTTTTTGTGCGATCAATTTGCGCTAAATGCTCTGCTGTTATTTCACCTGTTTGTCGACAAGCTATGCTCATATCAGAAGGATCTGAAAAGTCTAAATCGGCTTCTACATGGCTAATATGGCAAGTTACCCCGGTTACAATTGGGTCTTGCTGAGCTCTGATAACGACATCTTTGGTCGTAAATAAGCCTAAGCTAACTTTACCCACATCATCTGAACAACCGACAAGCACTGAGCCAAAAGCTAATCCTAAAAAAGTATTACGCGCTATTTTTAACCTGCTTTTATTTATCATCTTTAAATATTCCAACAAATTCTTCACCATTTGACGACTTACTCGCACGATACATACCCGTGCTATTAAATGGCATAGCAATATTACCTGCTACATCTATTGCAACAACACCACCAGAGCCGCCAGCTTTAACTAACACATCATTTATCACTACATCAGCCGCTTTTTCAAGACTAATACCTTGGTATTGCATGCGCGCACAAATATCAGCTGCCACATGGTAGCGAATAAAGTATTCACCATGACCCGTTGCTGAAACCGCGCAGCTGTCATTGTTCGCGTATGTCCCTGCACCTATAATAGGCGCATCGCCAATACGACCAAAGCGTTTAGCTGTCATTCCGCCGGTACTCGTGCCAGCGGTTATAGTGCCCGATTTATCAAGCGCTACAGCACCAACGGTGCCAAATTTATATTCATTATTTAGCGTTTGGTGCGCAGCTTGAAAATCTTTCAGTTCTTTTTCTTTCTCAGCTAGCTGCTTTTTAGCTTTTAATAACGACTGGTATCTCGCATCGGTATCAAAATAACTATTTTCAACGCTTTCTAAGCCCTGTTGTTTAGCAAAAACTTCAGCACCTTCGCCACTGAGCATGACATGAACCGACTTTTCCATCACAGCTTCAGCTAATGCTATTGGGCTTTTAACCGTTTTTACACCCGATACTGCGCCAGCATTTAAGGTTTTACCGTTCATAATTGACGCATCGAGCTCATGTTCGCCATCAAAAGTGTAAACAGCGCCCTTGCCAGCATTGAACAATGGCGAGTTTTCTAATATTTGAATAGCCGAAATAACAGCCGCTTGGCTAGATTTACCATCAGCTAACAAAGCGTAACCTACATCACGTGCTTCTTTTAGTTTACCTTCATAAGCTTGACGTTTTTCTTTGGTCATCTTACTTTTATTTATTGTGCCTGCCCCGCCATGTATGGCGATAGCGAAAGCTTGCTCTTGCTGAGCTTGTGCTAAATCAGTGATAAATAATTGTGCACTTGCTAGTGTTAAGATCGTCGATAAAATAATTTTATTTTTCATATAATTTTGCCGTTATTTTTCATGTGATTTCGTCGCCATAATTGTGTTCTTAAACGCTATAAATACAATGTGCGATAAATTCAATGTATTTACAAGCTTTCAGCGCTCAGCGAGCCCACTCAATGTAGACATTAATAGCCACTTTCGCTATGGTACTGGTCATACCATCACATTATCTTTATAGGCCAATCGCTTATAACGCTAAGGACTTTCATGACCGAACAACGCGTAAGTGTAGAGATCAGCAATAACATCGCCCACGTAAAACTTAATCGCACTGACAAACTAAATGCGCTAGACATGCCAATGTTTATTGCCATTCGTAGCACCATTAAAACATTGCGTAAAAACCGTGAAATTCGTGCGGTTATCGTATCAGGTAATGGTGACGATTTTTGTTCCGGCTTAGACGTAAAGTCCATCATGAAATCACCTATGAACATGCTAAAACTACTCTTTAAAGTTTTGCCTTGGCGGTCTAATTTAGCGCAAGTGGTTTCAACCGGTTGGCAAACTATTCCTGTACCGGTAATTTGTGTTATTCAAGGGCGCTGTTGGGGTGGCGGTTTACAAATTGCTTTAGGCGCCGACTTTAGATTTGCCACGCCAGACAGCTCGCTATCGATTCTAGAAGGTAAATGGGGCTTAATACCTGATATGGGCGGCACAATAGCACTGCGCGACCTTATGCCGATTGATCAAGCAAAAAAACTCGCCATGACAGCAGAGATGTTTACTGGCGAACAAGCATTAGCTTTAAATCTAGTGACTGAATTAACAGCAACGCCACTAGCCGATGCACAAGTTTTCGCGCTTTCCTTAATGTCACAATCTCCAGATGCGATTGCGGCAAATAAAAAGTTATACAACAAAAGTTGGAAAGGTAGTAAAGGCTGGGCGTTATTTAGAGAGTCTTACTATCAAATCAGAATTTTAATGGGAAAAAATGTACACCGTAAAATTTATAATCAAACTCATGACGCTGAACAGCATAAGCCATTTTTAACGCGCAAGAAGTGGTAGATTAGGCACTATTAAAATCAACAATATTTGTGCAATAGCATTACGCATGATATCGGCTATTTTTACATTTTCGGTGTTTTACAAACGAGATTGATGTCATTCTAGTTTAAGAAAAGCGTTTTTATTTTAATAAACAGTCCGTTTTGCCAAAAAAACCTACGGGGTCAGTAAAACCTACGGGGTCAGGTCTTGTACTTTGCGACAATGCGACTAATTTGAGAATAATGCAAACCAAAGTAGTCGCCGACCTGCTTTTGCGTATAACCGCCAGAGCCATAAGCACTTACCAAACTGGCAAATGCTTTTTGATGATAATCGATAACATTGTTTTACATCGGTTTATTCAGGCATGCCGCATTCTATACTCAATTTCGACATTAATGAAACCAACCTAAGATTGTTTCTTAAATCGACGTGATGCTAGACCTATCAAGCCTAATGCAAAAATAGCTAAAGTAGAGGGTTCTGGAACTTTGATATTTAAAGTGCCATTCTGAGTATCTACAAAATTAGGTAAATTTGGATTAGTATCTTTAATTAAATCAAACTGACTGTCTATAAACGACGCACTCCCCCCCTGGAAATCCGCATCCCCCATGATTCTACTGCTGAATAACACTTGACCTTCCGCGACGAAAAACCCTTGAATATCAAACCCCCCATTAGGTAAAGGAATATGTTTGAATAATTCAAAACCACCATTGGATATTCTCGCACCAGGAGGACCTGAACTCAACACATCGTCACCTATACTTAAAGCCCCAAAAGAACCATCTTGTGTTGTGCTAATACCATCGAGTGTCGTAATAATTTCAGCAAGATAGTAAATTCCCCAATTAATATTGTATACCGGTTGAGACGATTCAATGGTCCATTCATAAGTAAGTGTCGAATCGGTACTGTTAAACTCAAAAGAGATTAAAGATGCATTTGCATAATTACTAATGGTCAATAGTAAGCCTAAAAAAGAGGCTTTAAATAATTTGAATTTCATGTTTATTCCTTAACATAAAGTGATCAGACCCGCGAGTATGCGGTGGGTAAATTATGTAATAACATTCTTTACTACATAACTAGTTACAACTGAAAACTCATTAGCACTATCAAATTATACAGCTAAAATAAACAGCAGGATGTTGCGAAAGGCTTCAAGAAGGACACAATGCATAAATCATGCTAAATATATTATTTTCATTACTTTTATACACATAGAAACATCAATTTTTTTTAACAATACAAGGTTGTAAAAGAACCTGACAAAGTAAGTTTTTGGCAAACCAACTAAAAATTGTGTAAAAATCGGGGGGGGCAAAGTAAAACTTAGCGTTAAATCTGTGGAGGCTATTCGGATTTTTTCTGTTTTTTTGGCAACATACGCCTGCCAGTTAGTGCTTTAATTTACTGTTGAAATATTCATTACTAGTAAAGCCTACGGGGTCAGGTCTTGTATTATGCTGATCCGCCATTATTTATTCACTCCCTATGTAACTTAGATAAGCTAAAATAACTTTAATCAGAAAATCAAAGAATGCAAAATGATAGACCTTGTCATTTACTTGAATTTAAAATAGAGAACAGATGTAAGTCATTGTTTTTTTTTATTTTTACATCTAAATATTGATAGTGTCAACAATTAAAGTAAAAGTGTCAGTAATAACGATATTTACCATATTTTAACAAATATGCAGATTCAAGCTGTTAATCTCAGTTATACAGGTTTGTAATTTTTATTCCACATCACTCTATACCAATACCTCGTATTAATTAATTTTTACCTTCAATGATATTCATAAATAGGATAAACGAGTGACCAGAGCTTCCGCTTAGCGCACAAGTGTTCATTTAATCTAATACGATTAATGGCTATAATATGCTCAAAACTGCCATAATAATAATTAATATTACGACCGTTTCACGGGTTCTTCATAAGTAATTTCACGAAAATATATGACGACTTATAAGATGAAGTTATTGATTATCGATAAGTTGTTTTTTCTCACCCAAAAACTCATCATAAAGCTTTTTATGGGCAGTTTTTGAAAAGGTATCTGTGCGATGTTCATATTGCGATATCCAATCAATTAGCATAGCTAAATTAGCGTCTTGCTCGGCTTTGGTTTTATATTTATGCGGTTCCCAAGGACGGTTTTTAGCGTTACTAATACAAAGTTTAATTGGTAGGTTTAAGAATATTACTTCGCTGCACTTATCTAGCGTGTGGATGAGTAAATCACTGTAGCAACCTTCTATCACCCACTGGTTATTTTGCTTAATAAAACGGTCTATTTCACTGACAGAGATATCGACACTTTGACGATGCGGCATAGGTGATTTATCTGTGATTGGAAGCCAGGCTAAGGTGTCTAAATCTAAATGAGCAAGTTGCTGATGTTCAGCGAGAGCTTTTGCCAAGCTAGACTTACCTGATGCCGAATTGCCAAAAATTACAATTCTTTTCACGTCACAACTCGCTTCCAACATAGTAATAAATTAGACCTTATTTTTTTTCGCTATTAGCAACACTATCCGTATCATTTGCCGAAGTACTTTCATCTGAGCTTTCATCCGAGCTTAGAGCTACATTAGCTTCAGCTTCTTGTGCAGCAATCGCCGCACGTTCAGCTTTTGAAACATACTTAGGCTTGCTAGAATTTTGCAGTTTAGCATTCATCTTTTTAAGTTTTGATTTTAAGGTTTGGTTAATTTTCTTTTTACGGTTCATATAACGAGTATTCTTCTGTTGATTACTTAAACTGCGAACGTATTCAATCCGCTAGTTGTTGTGAATTCTGTGTTTAGTTAATCGCTCAAATGTTGAGTACATTAGCTATTTAAGTAAGGGATGATCTGCCGGTAGTTGTTTTGCAATCCATAACGCTAACTTATGCTTCATGCTTGCTAGGTCTTCACCATCTTTTGGCAACGGTTGAATAAGCTTATCATTGACGAGTAAACGATATAAACTTTCAATTTTTTCTTTCGCAGCATTAGTGCCTGAAAAACCTTTATAACCTCGATTTTTCGCGTAACCTTCACCAATAACAATGGCTTTTTTCAATAAGTCAGCTTCGTTTTTTAACTTCTTCATTTCTAATATTCTTTCCTGTTATATTTATTTTACAACTAGCTCAGGTTTCATCTTGATGCTTAAACCTGAGCATTTATGATTTTTACTTCAAACTTAATATGGCAGTTTTAAGCATACAATACACTTATCAATATTTACGCTGCCGACATATCAACATGAAAGGCATTAAGCTTATTGCCATCTAAATCTCTAAAGTAACCGGCATAAAAACCATCCATTTCACCACGTAGGCCAGGAGCGCCCTCGCATGTTGCACCCAGTTCTAGCGCTTTTTGGTAAAAGGTGTCTACTTCATCATTTGAGTCAAGCATAATCGCGACCATAACACCATTGCCCACCGTTGCTGGTTGTCCATCAAAGGGTTTAGTAACTGAAATGCCCGGAGATTCTGGTGACTTGCACCAAGCAACAAATTGTTCGGTTTCTAGAAATCGTCCTGCGCCTATGGTGGCAAATAATTCATCATAAAATGCTACTGCGCGTTCTAAATTATTGGTACCTAAAGTAACGTAACCTATCATGTCATAATCCTTATCACTATTAGAAATCAGCCAACATTGCTTTATCAAACTGGTCGGTTGATATGGTTAATTGTAGATGCTCTATCTGTGTGTTCAATTCATTTATATCAGTATTGAGTTTAGACATTGTGAGCGTATTGTCATCTAATAAATAAATTTGTTTTAAGCTGGCATAATAAAAATTTAAAATAATTAAAGCATTAACATTTACAGCATTTTCGTCGTCATTTTTCGCTGCCGCTTTGATTTTTTTCAATTTACGATATATCGCATTCTGCTGCTGCTTAACTTGCCAAACATAATACACTTCACTGAAAAAAGCACTAAAGCGTAATCGATGTAAGGCAAAAACACAGGTTAATAACGCGAGTAACACACCAAGAAAATTATACTTAAAATTACTTTCTGTCGCCGCAACCTCAGCTGCTATTTCCCCCGCCGTAACATTAATTGGGTTAGCCGTTGTTGTCGCGCTATCAGCAAATAACATAATCAGCCCCTGCCCATATGCCAAAGCTAAAATAAGTAAACTGGCAATAAAGCCGACAATAATAATATTCAAATGTTTACGATAAACGATTTTTTCTATGTCTTTTAACTTCATTTCTCAACTTACTTCTATGTTTTCAATAAATAATTACGAGGACGATAACAGGAACTAGTCAATTGCGAGCCCAGAGTGACGTTTAACTTGCTGACTTACGCCACTTTGCCAAACACTCTGACTACTAGCGATGCTCAACTTTAGCTTCGCTCGGGTGATGCCAGTATATAATAATTCACGCGACAATAATCTATTGTCTTTCTGCTCAGGCAGCACCATAGCGACATGTTCAAACTCGCTACCTTGGGTTTTATGGATGGTCATGGCGTAAACCGTTTCAAACTTAGGTAAACGCGAGGGCAAGATCCAGTCATAACCGCCCTGTGCATTCTCAAACACTGCCATTAAATGTCCTTGGCTATTACGCCAAAGTACGCCAATATCGCCATTATAAACACCTAAACGGTAGTCATTTTCGTTGATCATGATCGGTTGACTGGCATACAAACTTGTATTTGACTCAAAACGGTTAAACGGAATAACACCTTTATTACGCAAAATATCAACAACTAAAGCATTTAGGCTTTCAACCCCTTGCGGGCCTTTGCGGGTTGACGATAAAATTCTAAACTTTGCCAACAATTTAAATGCATCTTCAACCTTGCTACATTGAGACAAGCCCAAATAATACTGTTCAACAAGTGGTATTAGCCAAGTTTCAACGTTGCCTGATAATAATGTTAATTGTTTATCGTTGCTTAGAGCTTCATCTTCCGATGATCTATTATCACTCTCACTTTGCTTTAATAACTGCCAACTTTCTTGATATTGACCATTAATGACATAATTCGCGATTCTACCTATGCCACCTTTGCCATCAAACCGACGACTTTTCATTAAAAAAGTGACACAGTCGGCAGCGCTGTATTGTGCATTATTTTCGTCAGGTGCTTCATCTTTAGTCAGCGATTTATAGCCAGTGACTTGTGCTAAGTATTGATGGTTCAATGCGCTAAAACCAAGATGAGGACGTGGTGCAAAATCAGCTAAAACACTGCCAACCGCAACTGAAGGTAATTGGTCGGCATCACCTAATAAAATAACTTTAGTGTTGATTGGCAAAGCCCGAAAAATTCTCGCCATCATAGGTAAGTCGACCATTGAAACTTCATCTATAAGCAAAATATCTATATCGAGTAAATTTTCTTGATGATGACGAAAGTTTACCTGCTCAGGAATAACGCCAAGTAATCTATGGATAGTTTTAGCTTGCTCTGGAATAAGGTCTAATACTTCGTCAGCAATAGTGCCGCGAAAAGCTTTAACCGCACTGGTGATAGACTCTGATAAACGCTGTGCGGCTTTACCCGTAGGCGCCACTAAGGATATTTTTGGTGCCGTAAACTGGTTGTTATTTGGGCTTTCGACTTTAGCCCGGGCTAGCATAACTAGCGCAGCCAGCAGTTTAGTTACGGTGTAAGTTTTACCTGTGCCGGGGCCACCGGCAATAATGGCAAAGTCTTTATTAATGGCATTGGCTACGGCAACGGCTTGCCAATCTATTTCGCTATTTTGTGTATCGTTTTGTGTATCGCTTAGTGTATCGTTTTGTGTATCGTTTTGTGTATCGCTTAGTGTATCGTTTTGTGTATCGCTTAGTGTATCGCTTTGTGTATCGCTTTTTGTATCGCTTTTTGTATCGCTTAGTGCATGGTTTAGGGACGCTAAATCTGGAAATAGCGTCGCTATAATGTTTGTAATATTGCCAACATCATCTAATGCTTCACTGCCATTACTCGCTGGCTCAACTGACTTTGCGCTAATAACTCGTCGTTCGCGCACAACTTGCTTTAATTCTTGTTCAAATTGATAGTAACGGCGCAAATACAAACGGTCATGATTAAAGACTATCGGATGCTGCTCAGACTCGTCTTTATTATTTGAATCCGCAATGGGTAGTATCGCCATCAGCGCGGTGAGTGTTTCAAGATCAGAAAATAAAAAGCCTTTAGTGCGCGATTCGCTTTGATTCATTCCGTCAGTAAACAAACGTTTGCCCGCGACTTGTGCCAGTGGCAAACAACTGTGGCCGTCGCGCAAGCTCGCACTTAAGGCGATTAATAAATGAAACCATTGTTGCTGTTCAGTCTCTTGCTGACTTGTTTTATCTATAGTGTTAGCACCATTAAAGCCCAAACATTGGCTTATTTCTTTCGCGAAAAAGTAGTCTACAGCAACCAAACCATCTAATTGACGAGCGGCATACTGAAACGAGGCATAAATACTCTCTTTGTCGCTGGTAACCTTGCTTTCGCTGCTAATAACAAGTTCAGGCATTGGTGGTTTCTCCAGCAAATATATTGTCTAGTTGTTCTAATTCTGCGAGCGTAATTTGACGATAATAAACGCCACAACCTTGGTGATCAGCTTGATCACTCATACCACGTAAATACAGATAATAAATCCCGCCAAAGTGCTGTGCTGGGTCATAATCTGCCAAGGCATATTTTAAATGTCGATGTAGTGCCAAAGCGTAAATAAGGTATTGTAAATCATAATGATTTTTTTCAATATTATGACGCATCGCGACATCGTTATAGTCACTATACTCATCGCCTAAGTGGCTAGACTTATAATCACAAACATAATATTTACCATCTGCTTGAAAGATTAAATCGATAAAGCCATGCATCATGCCTTTAAGCTGTTGATAAGACGGCAAATGCACTCGGTGTTGTCGCGCTATTTTACTGTTTGTATTGATGTTGGTATTACTATCATTACTGGCATTACTACCGACATAGTTATTTCTATGCTCGGACAACAGTTGAGTTAATTGGCTACTGCTTGCAGAACGCATTGGGTAATAAAACTCTGTTTCACGCAATGTCGCTTGCGGTGTTAATTGGCTTAGCGACAACATGCCGTCTTGATTAAGTGGCGTATGTAATACTTCTTCTAACCATTTCACCAACAATACCTGGCCATTTCCTTGTTGTGCTTGGCCCCTAAGCTGACTCGCATCACTGTCGAGAGAAGGCTCAACCGAACTTGCAAATACGTCATCTACAGCACCATATTTCACTAGCGGCCAATGACAACTTTTTTGCCAATCAGGTGCTGAAAAATCCGTTTGTTCTAAAATATCATGTAGCAAGTTACCGGTTTGTGCGCCTTTGGTTAACGAGAAACGTAATTCAATAGCCGTTTTAGCTAACGATTTAAACAATTCAGTTTGATCATCAGCATGTGTCGCTTCTTCAGTATCACGATCTGGCGCTGAAACACCGTTATGGCGTAAATTTTTACTTAAAGCTGAAAACGAACTTAACCACCAGTCACGTTCAATTTTGCCGTTAAAGCGTGCCACTGCTGGTTCAGCTTTAACTTTACATTCATCAGAATTACTATCAGTCATTGACCTAGCCGGAGAATCAATGGGTGCTTCTTCTAAAGGTAAGTAGTTATCTAATACTTCAAGCGCAACCTCGTCAGGGTTGTCTTGTGCTAATTGCTGCAAACTAGTCGCGATGTCAGTTTCTGCTGACCATTTCAGAGTTTTACCTAAGGGCGACTTTTCAAAGTTGTCAAACGCTGTGCTGAGAATATAACAACGTTTTTCAGCGCGCGTAACTGCAACGTAAAGCAGTCGAATCGCTTCAGCATAAGCTTCTGCTGCCATGCGCGTTCTCGCCTCTTCACTGCCATCAAGGCTATGATGTAGCTTACCACTTTCATCATGATGCTCAATAAAGGTGACATTACGATTACCGAACTTGAGTGGGTCTTTATGGCGCGTGGCAAACGGCACGAACACCACCGGATATTCCATGCCTTTAGAGCCATGTTGCGTGATAATACGGATCAAGTTTTCATCACTTTCTAAACGCAGCTCTGCTTCAACTTCTGGGTTATCTACTTGGCTTTGTTGTTCAAACCAAAATAGCAATTCTTGTGGTTGGCGATGTCGTTGACTTGCCCCCTGCAATAATTCAAATAAATGTAATAAATTGGTGAGTATTCTATCAGGATTATTATTGGCGGAGCTGTTATCAGCATCACTAACATCAATATGAAAGTGCTGATGCATTAACTGCAACGCCATACTGATAAAGCCTTTAAACTGCCATTCATTACGCAGCTTTTCAAAACTAATTTTTAAATGCTGCCATTGCTGTTCATCGTGTTGTAACTGCAATAGCTTCTCACGATTAAAGCCCATTAGTGGGCTGGCTAATGCGGCGGTATATAAACGATCATTTTCTAAAAATAGAATACCTTTTAACACTTGCAGTAAATGTTTGGTTTCGTCGCTTTGTAATAAATTAGCGCGATTACTCATAAATACACTGGCTAAACCACAGGTATTTAAGGCAAATTTAATATCTGCTGCTTCAGTGCCATCGCGCACTAGTAACGCAATATCACCACTGGCCATATTAAGGTCTGGGCAAGCTAACAAACGTACAATTTCATTGGCGCACCAAGCGGCCATATTTGCACGATAACTTTGTTTAACCGCTTTATCTTTACCGTCTTTGCTTTTAGATTCTGATTCGACATTAAAATGAATAAACTGCAGTGCGTTAAATTCACGGTCTGAAAACACTTTCTCGTGCGCTTTTGGCGAGGCTTTAACCGGTAAATAAGGTATTTGATAGCCAAAAACATCCACGGGTTCGTCTGATAATTTATTACCGTAAAACAAACGATTATAGCCAGTTATCATGGCAGCACTTGAGCGCCAATTGGTATCCATTAACCATTGGTAGTCGCAATCGTTTCGTGCGGAAAGGTAAGCAAAAATATCACCACCTCGAAAACCATAAATCGCTTGTTTAGGATCGCCTATCATATACAGCGCGGCGTTTGGCTGATGATAATAAATCGCTTTTAATATCGAGAACTGCTGTGGATCGGTATCTTGAAATTCGTCAATAAGCGCGACTGGAAATTGGGTGAATATGCTGTTGGCTAAAACCTGTGATGACTTATTTTCAGGCGCTTGTTCATTGGTTAAGCAATCATTTAGCGTACTAATTAAATCGTCAAACCCCATCACATTAGCTTGTAATTTTTTACGGGTGATTTCAGTTCGAATATGATAAATGCCCTTTCTCACCACGAGTAAGGCATGGGCGCGATTAAGTTGTTTGGCTAATTCTGGATGTTGTTTTTTCACGGTATTAACCGCCGTAAAAATCTCAACTAACTCGCTTTTAACTTTTGAGCGGGCATAACGCCTGCCATCAATAAAAGCATCAGGTATTTTTCCATGCTGCCCCGTTACATCGGCTGAAAGCGCAGCTAACCAATTGAGTAACAGATCTAACTCTTGCTGACGTTTTTCTCGCTCAACGCCCTTTTTAACATCAATTAGCGACTCGGTTAACATGGCTTTATGTTCGTTCAAACTTGCAATGGCCTGTTCAACTAACGCTTTAAATTCCACACTAATGTTTGCAGGGTCTTGCACGTTTAATTGGTTTTGTGTCGTTAATGCTTTTGAAAACTGGTTAATAAAAGTGCCCGGCTCTGGCCAAAATTCAGTCACTAGCTTAAAGGCTTGACTGTTATTTTCGGTGTTTAATGCCAGTACCCGATACCAGTCTTGGCAGGCTTCCAAGGTAATATCTTGGGTGTCAGTTTCCATCTGGGCATTAAAACTAATACCGCTGGCAAAAGCATATTGATTTAACACACGTTTACAAAAGCCATGAATGGTAAAAATAGCGGCCTCGTCAATATACAACAAGGCTTGGCTTAATCGTGCTTTTACTTCTCGGCTGCCAATATTCTTGATAGCCAGATTTGCACTTAAGGTTGTAAAGTAATCATCACTAACAATTAAACTGTCCCAACTGTGCAAGCTTTCTCGAATAAAGTCATCAATACGGCCGCGAATTTCTTCTGTCGCATCTTTGGTGAATGTCATCACCAAAATTTGTTCAATCGGTAGTTCTCGCTCCAATAATAAGCGTAAGAATATTCGAGTGATATTGTGAGTTTTACCTGTTCCTGCACTGGCTTCAATTAAATGTTTACCTTGCAGGGCTATGGTATTGGCGTTTAAATTTTTCATTTTTTAGCTCCTTGCTTTACGGTTTGCAAGGCATCGAACATCGGCTGATATAAGGTCAATAACCTCGGCGATATTTCGTCATAATCAGGGCACTGTGGCCAAAAATACTGTACATAGGCGTCATCACCAAAAGCTTGAAAGCTGTTACTGTCAGACCAAAACTGTTCAAACTGAGTTTGCTCAAATACTTTGCTCTTACGTATTTTCTCAGCGATATCGCCATTAAGTAATAGTGGCTGATGTTGGCCTAAGTAAAACGTTGCAATTAACCGTAATAACTGCCCTTTAGCATCATCAAGTTCACTGAAGTAAAATTGGCTGGGTTTCTGGCTTTTGGTATCAAAATAGTAACCATGCGTAGCGCTAATATTGGCAAATAGGTCAGCATTTTCTTGTGCTTCATCCGCTTGCGCTATTTGAATAATTAACTGATGCAAATATAAAGTAAATAAGTCTTTCGCTTTTGCGCTACTGCCGCGATAAAACACGCTTTTATTATCAACGATGGTCAGTTTGCAACTCAGCGTTAAACGTTTTGGTAATATTGCTTTTAATATCCTTAATTCATCATTTGAATACAGATCATCCGCGACTACGCTTTGACTGGTTAAGATATTGGCTAAATCGAGCGTGATGCTGCAATCTATCGGGTCAATAGTTAAAGCGTCATTTTGCGCTAACTCTGTGATAATAAACTGGCTGAAATCTTCACTGTCTTTTTGCCAACCCGCAATAAGCTCATCAGTACTCGGTAAGTCAGGTAAATTACCTGACAGTTTGGCACTGAGTAATATGTCTTCACAACTTTGTTTGCTTTGCGCTGGCGCTAAGTAATAGTTAAGCAATTCTTGCCTAAGTAAATAACTATCGAGGTGGTTAGGCACAAACGGCTCTACGTCATTGATGATCGTATTTGTGTTGTCTAAATATAAATACATCGCTTGCTGGCCATAATAGCGCGCAGGATGTTGATAAAAACGAATAACATCGTTAGCCGATAAGCTATCGTCGGTAATAGTTGTGCTGGTATCAACTATTGGTGCATGGTTATTTTCTATCAGGTTATGCTCTGAGCCGTTCTCAGGTTTTGCTCGACGTAAATTAAGCCAGTTAGCATCAAAACTGGCAAAGTTGCCCAGATAATTTTTCTCGCTAAAGGCCTGCATCGGTAATTGCCTAACTTGGCTTAGTGTATGCGTTTGAGCTCCAGTGTTAGTTTCGGCATTTAAACCCAGTAATTGCCAACCATAACCGCGGGCAAGATATTCCATGAGCTCTTTTAATACTAACGACGGCTGACGGTCTTTATTATTTCGAATATTTTTCCCTTGGTAGCTTAAATACAAAGCTTGGCGAGCAGAAATAAGCGCTTCTAGGAATAAATATCGATCGTCACCGCGACGTGATCTGTCACCTAACTGCGCAGGTGTTGTGGTCATTAGATCAAAACTTAGTGGTTGGCGTTGGCGTGGAAACTCACCATCGTTCAACCCTAATACCGCAATGATTTCAAAGGGAATGCTGCGCATCGGTAGCATAGAGCAAAAGGTGACTTGCCCAATCATAAACTGTCGGCCGGGATCTGGCTGACTAAAATGACTGTTCAAAAAGTCGCGAATAACCGCCAAACTAATATCGCTACTATAAGCGGCATGCTGACAAAATTCGACCAGCGACTCAACAGCGCTGCGCACTACATTTAGACCATTATCGTTTTCATCGTCGAATAGTTGCTGTAGTAATTCAAACAAAAACTGTTGCCATTGCGGCGCTGTTCGCGCTTTTGACATGTTAATAGCGGTAAGTTGTAACTGCTCAATAATAAGCATTAACTTGCCAAGTAACTCACTGTCGCTACCTTCAATAGTGGGCAATAGCATTTGGTTTTGATAAATAACACTATGGTCAGCATAGGCAAAACCCCGCATTAAGCGGCTAAAACCTTGTTGCCAGGTGAAGCTATCGCTAGTACCGCTAAGCGTTTCGGCCTCTTGAGCTTCGCTTTGCGCTAACACGTGTTGTTTATGAGCTTTATCTAAGCCCCAATGCACAGCTGATACTTCAAGCCAGTGGGTGATTTTTTCAATATCGTCTAGGTTAATGCCAAAGCGAGCTTGCATAGCGGGTAAACGTAATAAAGCAATTAGGCTCGATACTTGAAAGCGACTGTCAGGCAAAGTTAATAACTGGGAAAACGCGGCGACTAAAGGCTCTGCGTCTTTACTAATGCGATCAGCGATTGAACACGGTAGCGGCGGCACTTCATCAGCAATATCTTGCCAACCGCGGGTAAATACTGCATTAACATATGGCGCGTATTGCTCAACTTGCGGACACATCACTAAAACGTCTTTTGGCGTTAAGCTTTTATCTTGGTTAAATTGATGTAATAGCCAATCGTGTAAGCCCTGCACTTCTCGCAAGGCACTGTGCGCACTGGTAATTAAAATTGAGCCATCTACTTTAGGCGCTGGGTTACGGTGGCTTTGTGATTCAGGCGAACGCGCATCAGTCAACGATAGAATATCTTGCTGAACACTCGCTAAAACACTGGCTTGTGCTATAGCTTCTGGGCTTGGATTGGCTTGGTCTGCACTTTTTGAGTTCTCAGTCGCCAAATCAGCCACTGCCGACTCGAATACATCAATATTTATGGTGCTGTATTGATATAACAAAGCCATGAATTCTCGACCTTGTTGACCTAAGTTGGCTAATAGTGGATTACCCACTTGTCGGTTTATATCAGCTAAATCTTTATTTTCGAATAAACTTTCGCCATCAAGGCTTTCGCCATCAGAGTTTTTATCGTCAGCACTATTATCATCAGCACACTCAACTTCAGTGAATAGGCCTAATTGTTGATCGTTTTCACTGCTATTTTCGTCTGCAGATTTTTGTCCCACGGAAAAATCAGTTCCTTTGAGCCAAGCTTCAATAGCATTTTTTTCCGTAACCACATCGCCCCAATACGCATAGCAAGGGTTTAAATGGAAAAAGTGTACGTCTATTTGTTCACTTAAGGCATTAATGAATTCAAGCCAAAGTGGTGCCATGGCATTAATGCCAAAAAACGATAAGCGATGCGGTAAAGCTTGTGCTTTTAATCTATCAGCATTGTTTAAGTTTTTTATTGCCAGTGCGACGAGTTCACGCGGGTTATAAGGTTGTTCGCGCACCAATAAATGCCAAAGTTTACCTTGCCAAATAGCGCTACTTTCTTCAGATTGTGCATGCTCGTCTGAAACAGCTGCACTAATTGGTTGATCAAAAGCCGGAAACTCACCTTGATGCCAAGCATGGATCCATTCAGGTCGAAATATTAAATACTGCTCGTATAAATCGGCAAGCTGACACGCTAGCTGATAACGTTTTAGCTGCTGTGCTTCACTGTATGGGGTATTAACAATATGGTTTGAACTTGCCTGCCAATAATCAGTTGCTACTTGAAACGCACTGTCATCAACCACTTCATTCGAGGCTAATAAAGTATCAATACGCCAAGCGAGTACTTCTCGAGAATAAGGCGACTGCTCAGGCACGTCTTCATCGCTGGCTAAGTTTCTAATTAAATTCCACAAAAATTGCGATGGTAAGGCATAACGCATATTCATGCTGATGCCCCGTTGCTCGGCCAGCGACATATTAAGCCAATGTTGCATACCAGCATTTTGTACGATGACGGTGTCTTGAGCGAAAACAGGAAGTGGGGAAAGTTGCTGGATTTTATCAAGCAATACTAACAAATTTTCCATTTTATTAGCGGGATAAAGATAGAACAAATGCGCGCCTTTTTAGCCATTTTTCTTATAGCTAAATTTAACCACATCAAGCCCGATAACACTAGCGGATGTTGTGCTATCGGTATGGTATTTTATTGCAGAAAAGCGTTTTTAGAACTTAAGAATGATCTATCGGTGTATCATTTGGGAACGGTCGACCTTTATTCGTTTGCATAGCATCTTTAAGGCTCAGCAAAAACACGGCCCATTTAGTGCTGCAATGCGCCATAAAGTCTGAAGACTCTTGCCAATGCTCATGGGTAAAGCGCACAAATGTTTGTTCGCCATCAACATGTAATTGAAAACTGATTTCGGTGCCTACCCAAGCCTCTGGCATGTTGCCTGAATGCTGCCAACGTACCGTTTTATTTGGTACTAGCTCGATAACTTTAAAGTCGGGGCCACCGCCATTAAAACGAAATTTGATAATTGAACCAACTTCTCCAGCTCCTGATATATCGTTAGTCCACCATTGAGTTAGGCCAGTATTTGTCGTCAATGCTTGATAAATTTTTTCCGCTGATGCTTTAATACCAACTCGGTGACTTATTTTATGCATAATATTCTCCTAATATTTATCGCTAAACTTTAACGTTATAGTGCTCGCTTATTATGTTAACTATAGAGCATTAGCATTTGTATACAAACGTTAACTAACTAGCTCGCCACTAAATCTATCCCGCCCTTGCCAATAGGTGCATTCAGGGCAATAATTACCATCAGGATAATCAATGCCTTCTTCATGTGGACAGCCAAATATTTCTTCAATCATACTGACGAATTTCGCGCCATTTTCATCTATAAATGCCAGTATCTCGCTAAAAGCTTGCTCTGACTTTCTTAGATCTGATGATTAAAACCACTTCTTCATTGGCTCTGCTTCCGCACCATCAAAAGCAATGATTGCACAAACAACTTTTGATGCCATTTTGTTATCGGCACCATAAAATGCAATGGTTGCTATGGGATAACCTTTGTCACCTTTTCGAAGTCTTTTACTCAATAATTTTTTATGTTTACCTTGCGCCATTTGAACACTCCATCGCCAAATATTTTTTTAAGTCATCAACGTGCTCTTGCTTTATAAAGCTTTCTCTACAACAACTATAAAAGCTAGAGGTGAATTTAAGCCCAAGATAATTAGCTAACAATTTAAACGGTGCGATAAAGCATTCAGGTGCTTCTTTATCTGTTCCAGTAGCAAGTAGAGAACAACTTTTTCCTTTTAGCGCCCTACCCAAGTCTTTCTCAATGCTTAAAAGATCCGTTAAACGGTCAATAAATATTTTCAACTGAGCACTCATTGAATACCAATATACAGGTGTTGCAAACACTAAATGATCATATTCTATCAAGGTCTTAATCAAGCCTAGAAAATCATCGTGCTGATTTCGATGTTGGTAGTCGAATCCCGATATTGAATAGTCCGTTAAGTTAAATAAATCACAGGATTGATGTTCCATATACAAATTAACTAATTGTTGAGTATTTCCATGCGCTCGTGATGAAGCCAATATAATTGCCGTTTTCACTAAACTCTCCATATTTTTAAACGGATTTACCAATTAACATCAGGTAAGTCTTTCATACATAATATTTTCCTAATTTTGAACGGAACATAGCATTTAGTTAGCGCTATAAAGAATGTAACCCTATTACTCGTTAACATTTTTATTTTCTAGCCGCTCTGGTGCAATTGCCCACCATACAAACCATACGAATATAAATTGAAATGGTAGCCGAATATATAAAAATAATTCTGATATGTTTTGAAATTTTTCTGGGTGTAAAGCCATATTTATATTAGCCGGATAAACCGCAATAATTAATGCTATTAATCCATAGCCTGCGAGTAAACGTGTTTGTGGAACTAAAATACCGATGGCACCTAAAATTTCTAGTACGCCACTGATATGCACTATCTCTTTGTGATATCCCAAATAGTCTGGCATCGCCTTCATAAAGAAGTCAGCGACTACAAAGTGTGCTATACCGCCAGTGATAAAGAATAAGGCAATAACTAAAAGTGGGATGCGAGGCATCTGTTTTTCTCCGTTAGAGATTTTGATTAACGAGCTAAAAAAGCCATGCGTCGTTTTTATTTTTACTGTTTATACCCGTTTCTGGTTATAAAACTAAAACGCTATATTGAAATAAAACAGCGTTAAAAAGACGCTATCATTAATGATTGCATTGCTATTATGGTAGATAGGTCTTTTGTTTGTTGAGATAGATTTTTCAGCTAATTGTAAAAAGCGGGTATGCGCTATTTATTCAAGTTACGTTTAGCTTTTGCCTGAGCTAAGGCATGTTAAACATGCTGATCAATGAGAATTGAATTACCATCAGGATCTTTTAGCGATAAACTCGATGGGCCACTTTCACCAGTAATAAATTTTTTATTATATCAACGCCTTGGGCTTCAAAGGTTTTTAAAAGCTCTCTTATATCAGTAAATGATCTAAGTGTTTTGCAATTTTTATCCCAACCTGGGTTGAATGTCATAATATTACCTTCAAACATTCCTTGAAATAAACCAATGGTATGATCGCCGTTTCGCAATATTAGCCAGTGTTGTGACTGCTCTCCGCCGACAACGTCGAAGCCAAGTTTTTGATAAAACACTTTAGATTTTTCAATGTCTTTCACTGATAAACTTACTGAAAAAGTCCCTAATTCCATCATTAAATCCTCGTTTACTGGTTTGCTGATTTAATTTCGACACTAAAACCTTAAAGTTAATAAGCTAGCCAAAGTGTAGAGAAATGAAAACAACTCGCTGGTTTTTATTATATTAAGCGATAACAACCGATACTGTTCACTAACTAATTATTTGATTTATATACTCGACGTAAAACTTGTGGCGATATTAAATCCCCTTTAGCAATCCTTCGCTTATTTATCTGTCTAAAATTAGTTAACATCGCTGAATTGACCAAGTAAGATTGGCCACTTAGCGTTATGGCGTTTTCAGTAAAGTAAACTTTTAACATTTCATTCTGTTTTGAAGACGTTAATAATAATAGATCAGCACCGTCAATATTAATCGGTTTTTGGCTGGTTTCACCCGTTAATACCGCGTTACCAATGAAGCGTTTTATTGCATGAAAGTTTTCCCACCTTGCATACTTAATGGCACTCTCTTGTTGCTGATTTAGCCAATAAATAGCATTGACCTCTTCAATTGTATTGGTGTTATAAACCTCATCATTCGCGGCTAAGGCAACATTGGATAGTAGGTATAAACACAAAAATAAAAGTTTATTCATTTCCGCTCCCTGATAATATGAAGAGGGTCAATCTTCCCTAACGATACGTTAAAAATGAGTTTTGTACTCATTCAAAGTATCAATCTAATAACATGATTTATATAAAATCACTTATTACTACATGAACAACTAATACTTGCGTCATCATTATTCCACTGGGAATACTGACGAAAAGCGTCGGGGGTATTAATATTAGCAATTTCACAACTATTTTTGATTTGATTACAAGCTGCTGCACTTTGGCCAATATTACTATTAGTAACTTCCTCCAGAAAAAAATGCCCTACATCTCTTGCTGAACAACTAGTCAGTAATAATGTTACTAAGATGATTAATAATTTCATACATATCCGTTGTATTAACTGCATAAGCGGCGGAAAATAATTTCGCAAAAATTTGTATTTAAGCAACACAATTGAAAATATTTTCCGCCCTTTTGTTTCAGCATTACTATCTAATTTAATTTAATTTAAACTAGATAACTTCTTCTCAAGTTGTTTTATCTTTCTTTTTTTATCTTTAATTTTTGCTTTATATTTGAAGACTTTATCACTTTTTTTCTGTTTTACAGCTTTATTGAGATCGGTCTCATATTCAGCTACTTCTGCTTTGGCCTTAGCAATATCTTCAATTAATTCGTCTTTAAGACCATCGTTGGTACAATGCTCTTTCACCTTTTCAAGGGCTTTTGTTAACCTATCAGCTTTAGGCTTATTGTCTTGATTACCAGCGATAACTAGCTTTTTTTCCAGTTCACAAATTTTCTTATCACAACCTTTCATTTTTTCGCAACTAGGCGATGCTTGGGCAGAAATAGAGCCACCGAAAAAAAGTAATCCGACGACGGTAATTGTTGGAATTGTAAATAGCTTATTAGATGTCTTGGTCATCATTGTTCTCCAATAGTAGTGAAATAGGAACAAACCTGTTCAATTAATATTATTTATTAGTCGTAACACTCTAACTGCATTGATTTTTTTACACAATCAAAAATGTTTACATTATGGATAATTTCATTTTATCTTCAATACCTGCAAATAAATTCACAAATACGCGTAGTCTCGCGCCCAACTGCCAGCCATATACAGCGCTTAATCGTTATTAGGCTTATCAGCGAGCTTTAGCATCACGGGTTTATATCAATATTTATTAATCATAGCAGTCTAACTGCGTTGAGTTGTTTTAATAACCTAAGATGTAAATATATTGGTTAGCTTTAGTTTTACACTAAGTAAAAAATCTTGATCCATCTGGATAATATTAATATTCGTATTTAGATGAATTGAACAATCATTAACCTGCCTAAAGCTTAGTAAGTTTAACTTAACAATTTATTAAATTTGCCAATGGATTATTTAAAAAAATCACAGGACTAATGCCATATAAAAATTTAATAATTGATGGGTATTGTCATTTACTCGAGATGAAGCCAATATAATCGGCGTTTTCACTAAACTCCCAATCTTTGTTAACGTTATGCTAATACCACATATTCAATAGGGTGATAATTAAATAAAACCGATACATTTCTAATAACGCTATCAAAGCCTAGAGTAATAAATTAACTAGCCAGAAAACTAAAAAGTTAGCTAAATTAATAAAACACTTAGCGTTAAGTGTCAGACCTTTTATTACTAAGCAATGGTTTCGCCGTTCCATTTGGTTTTACACCAAATAAAAAACGAAAACAATTAAATGGCTTAATAATAAAAAAGCAAATCCCACCGGTGATAGCTAATGATAAAAGCAACAGAGAAACGATTTTAATTAACATTGATGTTTGCCAAGTAATGACATAAAAACCAATCACAACAATTACCGTTTGATGAAAAATATAAAATGGATAAATTAGCTCATTACTAAGGTGAAGCCACTTAGGTGTATTTTTCAAATAAAACTGAGCATATCCTAAAATAGTTAACAACGCAGACCATGAAACCAAACAACACACTAACCACCAAATCGACCATCGAACAGTTACAGATAAATATTCACTAAGATCTGGAGAGTAATAGTAAGCATAAAAAATTACTGTACTTAGCGAGAGCATAACTAAATTATAAAATCGATAGTCGCAAATTGCTTGCCATACAACCTTATTAGTCATAAATATCATACCTGTGATAAAAAAGAACAGGTAGTAAGTTGATGAAGACAAGTTTTCAATTTTGTTATCGTCGCTTGGAAACAATAAAGCAAAGTAAATTTTTATAACAATGAGCAAACCAACTAATAAAAACAAACCTCCCTTAAATTTAGTAAGCTTTGCAACACAGTTAACAATGGCAATTCCAGGTGTAGACTTTAAAAATTTATTAAGCGGAATAGCAAGAAAGGAAAATACAATGAGGTACTCTATAAACCAAAGATGATTAGTTGAGAAGTTCAGTGCAAGAGTAGGATATGCTTGCCAATAAGACTGAAATTCGTTGATGTTTTCAATATAGCTTTGTGGAGGTACAACCAATAAAATACCGACAAGTAACGGAATAAAAAGCCTTAATAATTTGTCTAACGTAAATTTCTTAACCGTTATTTTCGACAGTAAAATAACCGCTCCAGCACCAGAAATGAAAAATAAAATAGGTAGCCTAAACTGTTCAAAATAGACCATAACATCGTCAAGTAACTTACTTGATTGACTATTCATTATATGCCAATTATCGCCATTAAAAGGCATAAACACATGATGAATAAATACGGCAAAAATAAGTATGACTCTGAGCCAATCTAATTCAGATAACCTTGGGGTATTTTTCAATTGCATTTGTTAGTCCTATCCTTGTAACAACAAAATAGCCTCACGGGATCACTGCTAAGCAGTTCTTGGCGCAAACATAATAATGGCCATGCCCATTAACGCAACTGAGCCACCAACAATATCCCAAAGTGATGGTTTTATGCCATCAACACCCCAAAGCCATAATATGGCGACAAAAATATATACACCACCATACGCAGCATATACTCGACCAGCAGCAGAGGGATGCAAGGTTAAAAGCCAAGCAAATAAAGCAAGACTTGCTGCTGCTGGAATTAACAGCAATATACTTTTATCTTCTTTAAGCCAAAGATAGGGTAAGTAGCAACCTACAATTTCGGCAACTGCCGTGAGCGCAAAAAGAGCGATTGTTTTAAATTCAAACATGAAATTCCTTGCATCTGTGCGACTTTAAAAGCCTATATGACGGGCTAAATAGTGGTAAGGTAAAATTTGAAACAATGCTAAGACAGGGAGGTACGCTCTAAAATTAAGTTTCCTTGCCCATCTTTTATTTAATAGGCTTAATGTTACTTTTTAACTCTATAGCAATAACTCTTGGCCAAAGATTAGAAAACAGCCAATTCACGAAAAAATAAACACCAAGCAGCGCAATTATACTCGCTGTTGAATCATAGCCTGCTGACTCTACAAGTTGCTTACCCGCAAGCATTGAAAGTATTAATGTCGCCAAAAAAACAGCAAACCAAATACTTCTCGATTTTAGTGTTGAACCACAAAGGCTTCCACAATTTTCACATTTTATCTCCGATTGCCCAAACTGTTTCAGTGGTAATGATTTATTTACCTCTCTGCTAGAAATAAGTGTTTTTTGACAATTTGGACAAACAATATTCATTTTAAACCTAACTCCAATTTATGGACCATAATAGTCTGCTTAAAGAATGTTGCGAAACCGAAAAAACTGTTAGCAGTTCCGCTTTAAATCATTATCCCGTGATCTACTTTATACGCAGTTATTACGCGTTTTAACCTAGTATAAATGGTCAGATAATTAATCAGATGGGGATTATAGTTTAAGACTTACTCACCATGTAAATTATATTTTTAGATTTGCGTTCAGTGGATATCAACTTAATGCAAATCTCAACGTGAGGACCTTAGCCTGATGTTTAATCATTCACTATTTTGCTTCGTAGCAGTAACTCTAAGATATATAGCACCAAGCACGGCCGCAAGTATTGAGCCTACCAAAATAGCTGTTTTGGCATATTGCAGTTGCTCTGGCTGACCGTCGAAACCTAGCATGGCGATAAAAGTAGACATGGTAAAGCCAATACCGGTTATCAGCGATGCCCCTATAACATGTTGGAAATTTACATTGCTAGGCAAACTACCTAGATTGAAGCGAAGTGCCAACCAACAAAATCCAGAAATACCGATAAATTTCCCCAATACTAGGCCAAAAATAATGCCTAAACCAATCGGATGTTGCAGGCTATCAGCGAGCGAGCTGAAACTAAAGATTACGCCTGCATTAGTTAATGCAAATAGCGGCAAGATAAATAGAGAAACAGGTAAATGCAGCGCATCTTCCCATCGACGCAATGGTGTACTTGCCTCTTCGGCAACATCGCGCACTTCTAATACCTTTTCGTGATCTTCCTTGCTTGCAAGTACATCTACCGATTGTGGTTTTCTCTCCATCGAGTTAATGATCGATTTTGCTTTATCTAATAATTTACCTGACGCTAGCCCCGGTCTTGCAGGTACAGTTAAGGCAATGGCAACACCGGCAACCGTGGGATGAACACCAGATTTTAGCATCATCAACCAAGTTATTACGCTGACGATAATATAAAATAGTGGCTGTCGTACTCCGGCATAATTAGCAACCCCTAAAAAAGCAATAAGTGCAAATGCACTCGCCAAGTGCAGAACAGATATTTGCTCAGTGTAAAATATAGCAATAACCAGTATCGCGCCTACATCATCGACAATAGCAAGTCCGACAATAAATGCTAACAGACTAGCAGGTATGTGTTTTCTAACAATAGTGAGCACACCGAGTGCAAAAGCAGTATCGGTCGCCATGGGTATTCCCCAGCCTATTTGTGAATCAAATGAGTAATTGAACATTGAGTAAATTAACGCCGGACACATCATGCCCCCTAAGGCACAAATAATTAGCATGCGGCGATTTTCAGGCTTAGCAAGGTCACCAACTAATACTTCGCGTTTGATCTCAAGTCCGAGTAAAAAGAAAAATATGACCATCAAGCCATCATTAATTATGTGCTTGAGTGACGCTTTAAACTCTAAGTCTCCAAAAAACAAGCCAACTGGTGTATATACCAAATTGAAATAGCTTGCTGAATGAATAGAGTTTGCCCACCATAAAGCAACAATTGTCGACAGTAAAAGAAATAAGCTGGAGGTCGTTTGAGCACCTATAAAACTGGAAAGTGGTGGCTGAATATTGTCTAAGCCACGTTGTAATAAGTTTTTTTTATTATCAGACATCGTGTCTCCTTAATGATCTAAGTAACTTTAGAAAAAGTGGGAGTTGGCTTATAAAATAGTTAATATACCAATTTGATTAATTAAGAGTTCTACTTTTTCATGATAAAAAATGGATAATGACAAGGCATAAAATGTAGTCAGTAGTTATGCTACTTATAAATTTTATAACGCCGTCGTAATTCATTTTAACCATTAAAAGTGAGCAGTTAATTAATCAACTTGGCATTACTTAAATATTTACTTACATATTTGCGCCAACGATTAAATTAACACTATCATAATAGTAAAAATTTTGAAGCTGAAAATAAAGAATAGTTTAAATACTGAATATAGAAATAAATACTGTGCGGAATAACCCTTAATCTTGACCGATTGCTTTTTCACAAGTACAAAAATAATTTATGTGTTAGCCCGAATAAAGTCACCCATCGAGTAATACCATTTGATTAACTAAATGATCTACTTTTTCATGCGGAAAAATGAATAACGAATAAATCAACTTGGCATATTATCAAAAGTTTTATGTGTAACAAATTAGTGGCCGCAAGATTAAGCTAAGCACACTAGAGTTGGTTTATTATTTTTAGATGATTGTTAGATTATTGGCACGGAAATATTGAATGAAC
Source organism: Colwellia sp. PAMC 21821 (assembly GCF_002077175.1). Lineage (NCBI taxonomy): Bacteria > Pseudomonadati > Pseudomonadota > Gammaproteobacteria > Alteromonadales > Colwelliaceae > Colwellia > Colwellia sp. PAMC 21821. The sequence goes on along the minus strand of NZ_CP014943.1, from coordinate 3,586,124 downwards.
GCGGCGGCGAAGTACTTGGCTAAATGAGCAATATATTATTGCCTGCTGCTTACCTGTTCGACAACACACGCTAATGACATTCTGACCATAAAAAAGGGTATTACCCACTTTTAGTCTCAATCCTCGAAAGAGTAACACTAAATGGAATAATACCCGCAGATGGTAGTTTAACGATTACATATCAAACATATACTCAAAACGTAAGCCAATTTTTCTTGGCGTTACTAAGTAATGTCCGTAGTTTCTTTGTAATGCTGGATCGTTAGAGTTCATTTCTGGAAATTGAGCCATACCAATATCGCCTTTATCACGACGTACTGAACTAAAGGCATATTTATCAAATAAATTGTCGATATATAAAGTTACCGACCAGTTATCGTCAGCAAGCTGCGCCGAAACATTACTTAATGCATAGCCGGGTAATTTTTCACCGTCAGCTTTTAAGCCAAGTTTAGTATAAACATCACTTTGATAAGTAAGGCCGTAATTAATGTCTAAAGCTTTATCAAATAACTCCGTACTATACTTTAATCCTAATGAGAACTGCTGTTCAGGAGACCCGGGTAAACGGTCACCAGACGCTCCGTCATAGTAGTTTTGTAATTCAGAACCTTGCTCACCAAAAACACCAAATAAATACGGTGCGTTATCAGTTAGTTCAGCTTTGGTTTGAGCGTAAGTAGCAAAACCGGTTAAATTCTCAGCTAGCATGGCTCTGGTAGATATTTCAATGCCGCTCGCTTTTGCTGTCGCCGCATTTGCCGTAATAGGTTGCTGTCCGTTTAAGGTAGCGCCTCCAACCTGAGCATTATCCCACTCAACCATAAATACCGCGGCATTAAAATGCAGCTTATTTCTAAACCATGAGCTCTTAAAGCCTAGTTCATAGTTAGTTGTGGTATCTGCCTCATAAGTCACCTCGTTTGGTAAGGCGCAGACAATTTGATTTTCTAACTCGTCAATATTATCAGGACATTCAGCAACACCATTTGAGCCACCAATTCTAAAGCCATCACTAATGGTTAAGTAAGAAAGAATATCTTCATTAAATTGGTAGCTAACGTTAAACTTTAATAAGTTACCATCATCTTTAGCTGTTACTTCTTTAAAATCTAGGTTAATTTCATCAGCCGCATAATCGCCAAATAAAGTGTAATAAAGTGGTAAATCAACCGCTGAGTCAGACGCGACTTTGTACTCATAATATCGAGCACCAAAGGTCAGTGATAATTGCTCAGTAGCTTGATACGTTAACTCACCAAAAACAGCTTGCTCGGTTATTTCTGAATTGATAATTGAAATATATTCCAATGCATCTGGGCGAAGTTTATTAGCGTCCCAGTTGTCGACGGCGTATTGATCAAACCCTGGCGTGTATTCAAGACTACCTTCAGTGGTTTTAAAGTTATTGTAATAACCACCAACTATCCAGTTGAATGCTGAGTCTGACGTAGAAACTAATCTAATTTCCTGAGTTAACACTTCGCTGTTGGTATCTTCTCGCGTGAAGGTTGAAAACGCTGGGAATTCTTCATAGCTATAATCTAAGCGAATTAGCAAATCGGTTTGATCGCGCTGCCCGCTTTCTTCAAATTCAGAATAACCTGTTGCCGACGTTAGCTCTGCAAAGCCTAAATCTGCGGTTATTTCTAAACTAATGAGTGAATCTTTTCTGTCTTGAGGCTCTTCATAGCGATAGGCTGACTCATATTTTCCGACCTGCGCTAACAAAGGATTGCTGTCACTTAAGCTATCGTAGTGAACGATTGAACGACCACCTACTTTTTGCTTCTGATAAAAGTAAGACAGCGTAGTATCAAGATAATCTGTCGGTGTCCAACGCAACATTAACCTTGCCGTTGACGTTTCTTCAAAATTAACATCTTTTACTTTTTTTAAGTTAGTGTTAACTTCAGCGTCGTTTGACCAATCAGGATCAGGTAAAGAGCTACCACCTTCTCGAAGCACATAACCATAGTCTACATAACCAGGCTCATCTAGTTGATTAAACGCCATACGAAAACCTAACGTATCGTCAATTAACGGCGTGTTAAAAACAAAACCAGCTTCCCCACCGACACTGCTACTTTCTGATAACGAAAATACATCACCATAAATCGAGCCAGAAGTTTCATCTAAAACCGGTTTATTGGGTAAGTAGCGAATCGCCCCACCTAACGTACCTGCACCATATAAAGTCCCTTGTGGGCCGATCAAAACTTCTACTCGCTGAATATCAATCAGTTTCATATCAACAAATAACGGAATTTCACCCGCATAAATGGCCACCGTACCGCCATCTGAATCAGGGCCAGACGAGTTAGTATTTAAACCACGCACAATAACTGAAGAGCCTGAACGACCACCTTGATCGGGGACAGATAAACCCGGTACCCAACGTGCAACATCAGAAAGCTGATTAATGTTTTGATCTTTCATGACATCACCGTCAAGCGCGGTAATGTTCACCGGTGTTTCCTGTACGCTTGACGCGCGGCGAGAAGCGGTAACTGAAATGCGTTCAATCCCTTCTACCGATGCATTTTCTGCCAAGGTCGGTGTAGATATGGTTAACGCGCTTGTTAATGCGATATATAAGGCCGATTTTTTAAAATTCGGACTGTTGTGAATGCTCATGTGTATTTCCCTCAAGTTCAACTTATAGATAGTTGTTTTAATTTTTTAGTACCTGTTGAGCATAAATTTTTATGCTCAACGTTTTAGTAAATAGCAACGCCAATACTCAGTATTGTCATAATCATTAAGGTTAAAGCGACGATTAAAGGTGCAATAAATTTAAGCCACGTAATATAAGAAACACGCCCCATGGCAAGCCCCCCATGACAATTCACAGTAAAATAAAAGTGAGTGGGAAATTTGACCTTATCCCATAGTCATCGCAAGACTCTGCGCTGGGCAATGATTAAGACCACACCCAAAAAGTCTTTCGTGCCCTCAATAAAGTTATGGCAAATGGCTTCTTCATTCATCTTTGCAATTTAACCCACCAGCAAAGTTGCACCGAGAAACAAAACTGATATTTCAGCCATCCACCAACCTTTACTAGAAACACCCCAAACCATAATGCTAAAAGTGTTCCCTAGCACGACTATCACCATTTTTGATTACGGGTAATGTGAAGCATTCGAAGCATAATGCTGGCAGATGGGTTCATAGTCGCACCTGAAGCGCCAAGTTCAGGTCCTATCATAAAGCCCAAAACACCAGTGCCCCTGTAAAAACCGGCGGCATCATAACAGGAATTATTAAGGTGTAAAACGGTAAAGTTTCTTCTTCAATATCAAAGGTGGTATCACCTATGGAAAATAAGGCCAGCAAGGTCGTGAGTACCTACACACTTTCAACCTTAAGTCACTAATTTATTAAAAAATATTACTTTCAATTAACTTAACTTTGTTAACAACGCTAGAAAATCCATTAATAATTAAGTCAAATAATACCAGCCTAATTATGTTTAAAAGACGCTAGCGGCTTAAGCTATCCATTCAAATTTTCGTTTTAAATTATTAATTAAACACTTAAAATAACATATTGATTATAAAACACTAAAACGCTTACTTCATGCTACACTGCCGGATCAGATTTTTGATTACTAATAGCGGCTAGCGGCTTGTAATTAAAGCCGACAAGAAATATTGAAGCGATATTAAATTGTATAAGTACAAGTTCAGCGAGAAATGCTAGCTTGGAATATACGATAAATTCTGTGGCTAACAGTAACCTTTAAGTAAGTATTTCCCTCAAACAATAAAAGGCTATAGCGTGAGTATTCTAACGGTTGAGCATATCAGTAAAAGCTTTGGTACATTGCAAGCTGTCGATAATGTCAGCTTTGAGATTAACCAAGGTGATATTGTCGGTTTTTTAGGGAAAAATGGCGCGGGTAAATCGACGTTAATGCGCATTATTACCGCTTTTCTGGCGCCATCTGCTGGCAGAATTTTCATTGACGGCGATGATATTACTAAGCACTCGTTAACCATTAGACAGAAAATTGGTTATCTACCCGAAACACCCCCTTTGTATAACAACATGACGGTATTGCAGTACGTAAAGTTTGCCGCTGACATAAAAGGCGTGTCATCGAAAAATAAAAAGCTGCAAATAGAAAAAACATTAGAAGAATGCCAATTAGCGCACGTTAAACATAAAATAATTTCAACGTTATCTAAAGGCTACAAACAAAGAGTGGGTATAGCGCAAGCGATTATTCACGAACCTAAACTACTTATATTAGATGAACCAACCAGTGGTCTTGACCCAATACAAGTTCAACAAGTATTAGCGCTAATTAACCAACAACGCGAGCAACGAACGGTGTTGCTCAGCACGCATACCTTACCTGAAATTGAAAAAATAGCGCAACGTATTTTAATGATTAAATCTGGTCAACTTATTATAGATGCACCATTGGATACCCTACTCAAAGGTAAAGTGCAGCATGAAAATCAAGCGTCCACTATGACCTTAGAGCAAGTATTTATTAACCATCACCAAGCGCCAACGTTGACCCAACATGTAAGTAATTTATGATGAATAAAATTATTGCACTCACCAAAAAAGAGCTCCATGGCTATTTTAGTAGCCCTGTCGCCTACATCATCCTCATCGCTTGCCTGTCATTGTTTAATGTGCTTTTTTTTATGCTGATAGAGCAAAATAGAGAAGTGTCGTTACGCGATATTTTTCAAGTGATGGAGTTTATGTTTATTTTCATTATCCCTTTATTAACCATGAAGTTATTTTCTGAAGAAAAGGCTAATGGCACCATGGAGTTTTTACTTACGGCGCCTTTAACACCGACTATGATCGTTTTGGGTAAATATTTCAGCATGCTAATTTTTTACTCGTTATTAATTGCTGTAACCAGTGTTTACTATTTTATTGTTGAATATTATGGTGAGCCAGACCCTTATAGTATTTTATCGGGTTATGTTGGTATTTGGTTAGAGGGTGCCTTTTTTATCGCTATAGGTTTACTAACCTCGTCATGGACGCGTAATCAAATAATTGCCGCCATGACCGCTTACGTTATGCTATTTTCACTTTACTTTTCAGTAAGCTTTACAAAATATTTCACGGGTTTTGCAGAAAGCTTTCTGATGCAATTAAGCACTCGAACACATCTTGAAAACTTTGCCGTTGGTGTTATCACAGCCAGCGATATTATCTATTATTTAGCCGGTATTATACTTTGCTTGGTATTAACCACTTTAAGCATCAACCATAAGTTGTGGCAATAAATGAGCATTAAAAACAATCATATTTTACAACTGAAAAAACTATTGCCAGCGTTAATCGGTATAACACTGTTTAGCTTTATATTAGGTTTGTCGCTATTTTATATCGATGCACAGTTTTCCATACTGTCCTTCAACCTAGCCAGTTGTCTGACACTTGGTGGTAGCATAGCCTTTATTGTCTTGCTGATATTAAACAACAAACTTAATGATACGGCTACGTTAGGAGAAACTAACCAAGTTGCTATTAGCGGACTTTCCATCGGCAAACAATGGAAAAAACCCTTACGCATTTTCACTATGATAATGGCGAGTTTAGCGTTTCTTGCGATTAGCCATTATGCGGCCAATAGCATAACGACTCGATGGGATGTTACCGAAAATGAACAACATACCTTAACAAAGAACACCATAGCGTTTATTAGCACACTTAAAGAAGAAGTCGAATTAACCGCACTGTATGTCGGGTTACCACCCAAATATTTACAAGATTTATTTAATGAATATGAAAGGCTATCTGCTGGGCTTATTAGTACACAAATAATAGACCCAATAGATAATATTTCATTCGCTGCTAAGTTTGGAAATGTGGTCAGTGGCCGTGAGCGCAAGGTTATTGTGCAATCAAGTAATGGCCGTAAGGACGTTGACTTTAGTGATGACGCACTCACGGAAGAAAAACTCACTAATGCCATTGCCCGTGCTAGTAGTCCACCAAGGCAAGTTTACTTTCTCGTTGGCCATGGCGAATATTCAATAACAAATACTGACAATGTTGGTTTATCAACCTTTAAACAGTTATTGGCAGATAACAACGTACAAAGCAAAACATTGATGTTAGGTATAACGCAGTCGATTCCTGCTGATTGTGATGTGCTGATTATTGCCGGTGCGAGAACTGAACTTACCGAACAGGAAGATAAGTTAATTATTGATTATTTGACCGCAGGTGGCGATGCGCTATTTCTGATTGAACATACCACAGTTACCTCGCCTGACAAGCCCCTAACGGCAGAGCAGCTGCAAGAAAACCCGTCATTAAATAGTATTATTAATCACTGGGGGCTTAACATTAAGTCAGATATTGTGGTTGATTTAACTAACCATGTTGGCGACGATGTTGGCAGCCCAGCCACCAAAAACTATCAACAACATAAAGCCATTACCGAAGGTTTAGATTATACCTTTTACGTTAGACCACGCTCCATTGAAATGTTACCGGAGCGTCGTCCAAGCATTAAGTTAGCAGTCATTGCGTCTACCGCATCAAAAGAAAAAAGTTGGGCAGAAACTAATAGAAATTTAGCCATTCAATATGACCAAGGCATAGATACCCCAGGCCCGGTGCCAATTTCTTATGTCGTGCTTGAAGAACACAAAGCTGACAATACTGCGCCAAGTCCCCTTCCCTACAAAACGAATACACCTCGTTCAGACACTCGTATCATTGTGTTTACCGACGCTGATTTCATCACCAATGTTTATATTAATCAATACAGCAATGCCCAAATGGGACTGAATATTGTCAATTGGTTAGCCGAACTAGACTATCAGGCTTTTGTGCGTGCAAAAGTGATAAAGATTGAACGTTTAGACTTAACCAGCAAACAAATGCGTCAAGTCGTAGTGATATTATTCTTCACCATATTTTTCTTTTTTATTATTGGAATGGTGGTTTGGTTAAAGTCAAAACAACGTTGATGTAGCAAAGTAACTATTACCTTATACCAAACTTGACTAACCATAATTGCATGCGTAAATGCCGGTAACTACTTTGCAATTTGATTAACTGAATATGGCGTTCTTGTTCGCTTTTAACATCAAAGTTTTGATAGGCTAATTGTGTAAAACCATTGGATATTATCGCAAAGTGTGCAGACAACTCAGGTCTTGTCGTATCGATAAAGTCAGCAAACTGTTGCGCGGTCATCGACCTTATTTTAACGAGCTTATGCTGTGCTAATAATGTCAGGGTTTTTAAATAAAGTGCTTTAATTTTATCATCAGGCTTTGCCTTCACTTTCATTAATTTATACAAATAAACGAGCAAGGCGATACCGATTAATATTAGTAGGAAGTAAACAATGTTTTTACCTTGCTTTAAACTTGCTAGCAGTTGTGCCATAACACGTGATTGCTTTTGGCCTGTGTAACCAATTACCCATCGTGTCCATTGATAGTCAATCGAGTCAATTTGCATTTTAAGTTGCTTATACCACCACATTGCACGTAACGGTTGCATCGAAAAAATTCCAGAAGATAAATTGTCATATTCCTGCATTAAATTACTTGAAAAGCCCCTTTCAACACGTTCGGGATCAACCGCTGCGGTAGGGTCAACTCGCTGCCAACCGCTATCAGGAAGCCATACCTCGGACCAAGCGTGAGCATTACGCTGATATACACTTAAATAATTACCATTAGGATTGAACTCGCCACCTAAATACCCCACCACCATCCGAGCAGGAACACCCGCGGCACGCATTAAATAAGTGAAGGTACTGGCATAATGTTCACAAAAACCCGCCCGTGTATCGAAATAAAACTGATCTAAACTATTGTTATTTAAGCGCGGTGGTTGCAAGGTGTAAAAGTAATTCTCTTGATTAAACTCAGCTAATACATGATTAATTAACTGCCTGTCGTCACGATATTTTTTGCGTAATTGTAGGCCTTTAGCTAACAGTTTAGGATTATTGTCGGTTGATAAAATTAAATTCACTGCGCGTGTTTCATCGCCCAATGTCGGCGCAAGTATGGCTTTGGGATAACTGGTGACTTGATAACTCAATGTTTGACTAATAATACCGCGATAAAACAACGAAAAGTCATTACGCTGGCCAATATTGCCTTGTTCACTGGTAGCGAAATCAAGTGCAAACAACCAAGACTGGAAACTAGGCTCTGCAATGACTTGGTAACTTAAGCCTGTGCCACTTATCTCAATACCTGTTGAACTATTCGCATGCTCTAAGCTTGCTGAGCCATAACGCTGATTATTCTGTTGACCTTTCTCTCGAAGCCCTTGTCGCCAAGTTACACCATCGAAATCATCTAATACCATCGCACGCCAATATAACTGTGCATGCTCGGGGTTGCTGTTTTGAAAGCTCACCCTAAATGCCAATTCATCTGACAAGGCTAACTGTGCTATATCGCCAATTTTTACGCTATCAGAAAGTCCAACTTTCGCCGATTCAACATTAGGCACCTGCCAAAATGGACTTAACTTGGGAAAGCCTACAAATAAAATCACCGCTAACGGTATTGAATATAAGCTGAGTTTTGCTAATAATTTAGCTTGTGCAGACAAGGCTATTGTTGGGGCAAATAAATTAATTAAAATTAAAAAATTACCTAAAACTAAAATTATAACGGCTAATGAAAAGTAGATAGACTGAATGAAAATTAATGAAGAGGTAGCAACAAAAATACCTAATACCACCAATTGATATAGATCTTTACGACTGGGTATTTCAAACATTTTCAAACTATAAGCAAAGCATAGTAAATGGATCATACTCAATAAAAGCCCGAGGGTTTGACCTGCAACCGCAATACCAACACTGCCTGATATGGCCAATACTAAAATTAACCAAGAAGGTATTATTTTAGGGGCTTCATAAAAGTGTGCAGGCTGATGTTTTATGAATGTGCTTTTACGAAAAACTTTAAAATGAACAATAAATTGTAGTACCAATACAAAAATGGCAAATAACAAATAGATTAAATTAAACTGCAAAACCAAGGTTAAAAGATTAAGCAGCTGAAAAGCTAATAAACAAAAATACATTTTGCTATTAAGCTTTAAATCATTATTTTTTTCAGCCTTTTTACTTTTACTTTCACTAGGCTGAACGTTTTCTTTCATTTTTGGTGGAATGTTTTTTGTCATTATGCGCTCAATAACGTGCCAATGCGGTTAAGCATTTTAAGGTATGTTGTGAACTCTGGTCGTATTCAACCACTTGATTAGGTAGTTTCAGCGAAAAGGCAATTTGTTTATCACTGCAGTCTTTAATGGCATAACTTAGCCAACTTAAACGCTGCTCCAGTGTGCCTGAGGGCAAGTGTTCAAAGTCTAATTCTAGCTTGCCTGACAAGGCTTGTTGATATTGTTTTGTTAACCAACCTTGCCCGCGAGCGACTTGTTTCCATGCCACACGACTCAGCGGTTCACCTAATTGGTACTGTTGTAATTGATGAAATTCATCTTGGCCCGGTTGAAAACTGTCTTGATAACTTTCAACATTATTTTCCACCTCTTCGCCTGCAACACTTTGTTGCTTATCCGTCCAAATATTTTCAATGGGTTCAGGATAAGCTGTCACTTGCTGTGCAAAATCTAATCTTGTCCAAGTTCTAAATAAGCCAAAACCAAACTCGCTAATAATTAACACTCTACCCAATGAATATTCACCGCGCTTGCGAACAAAATAGGGTATTCGAATATTGTTTTCACCTACGGCTAATTCTGTAAGTGTTACATGGTCAAACTGACTTTTTAGTGTGTTATTTTTAGCTTCCCTGTGATCAATTTCTTGCTCAAGCTTTACTGGGGGTTGATCAAAAGTAAAGCGTATATTGAAGCGTGTTTTTTTACTGGTTACAACGAGCGGGAAATACAGCTGTGAATCAACAAAGCCTTGTAATGAACTGATTGCCTGAAACCGCAAGCCAGACAGGTTAAAAAAACTGTGGTGCAAAACAACAATAAAAAAACTCACCAGCAAATAACTGATCAAAATAATGACATTATTCTGATAATTAGTGCCCAGTAAAAATAGCAATAACATAAACATCATCAAACCGACACCAAATCGCGTTGGTATGATAAAAATATTGCGATGATTAATAACTTGTTGGCTGTGTTGTGGAATACGACGTGATAGCCAGGCATTAAAACGCTTATTCAGTAAGCTTTTTAATCCTGACTTTATCGATGAAAGCATGGAGTTTTTTCGTTTACTTGACAATTAGCACTCCTCTTCATTCGATTGTTGGGACTGTATTAGCTAACTTGAACTTTAACAACTTAGTTAACAAATTAGTTAACAAATTAGTTAACAATGACTTAACGCCATAGCGAAAGTTGATGAAATAAAGCAACAACTAACCTAGCGGATTAGTCGGGTCAACTTGCGATAGTATTTGCTGTGATATTTCATCTGCCTGATCAAAAATATGGTGTTGTTGTGGTGCTAACCTATGCTCACAAACAGGTGAGAAAACCGCTTGAATATCTTCGGGTATAACATAATCACGACTTTCCATAAAAGCCCAAGACTTAGCGGCGGCTAGTAATGATTTACCGGCACGCGGCGATAATGCTTTAGCTTGTGACTCACTTTGTCGACTGACTCGACATAGGGCAATAACATAATCAATAATCGCTGGCGAAACCCGAACGGAAGAAATATGTTGTTGTATTTCTCGTAATTGCTCAACCTGTAAAAAAGGCTTTATTTCAGTAACATCACGATGTGAGGCTGTTGACTGTAAAATTTTACGTTCGGCATCTATACTCGGAAAACCAAGTGAAAGTCGCATCATAAAACGGTCTAATTGCGATTCAGGTAACGGATAAGTCCCCGCATGTGACATCGGATTTTGCGTAGCAATAACAAAAAATGGCTCAGGTAATTGATGAGTAACACCATCGACACTCACCCGCCCTTCTTCCATAGCTTCTAGCAAAGCACTTTGGGTTTTAGGGCTGGCACGGTTTACTTCATCAGCTAAAACCACTTGATTAAAAATAGCGCCAGGGTGGAGTTGAAATGATTTGGTCGTTTCATCAAAAATAGCAATACCGATAACATCAGCAGGCATTAAATCTGAAGTAAATTGAATACGTTGATACGACAAACCTAACGTTAAGGCCAAAGTATTAGCTAAGGTTGTTTTGCCCATACCGGGTAAGTCTTCAATTAAAATATGGCCTTTAGCTAATAAACACGCCAAGGCTAATTTAACTTGATGAGGCTTGCCAATGACCACGGATTCTATTTGAGCCAAAATATTGGCTACCACGGTTTGCATAATTGTCGCTCCTCATAGTTGATACATCAGCATAATTAATTCTTTAACGAATACCAAGAGAAATAAGTAATTATACCCGCCTGATTAGTTATCTAATTATTTGTACTGGTTAAAATAGTCAACTACAGCATTAATTACCGAGCAACTACCGAGCAACTACCGAGCAATTATCGCTACATAGATGCAGCTTATTAGACCATGCAGGAGCCTATTATCGAGAACAACGAGTTATTAAATAAACACTTTATATTGGGCTATTTTTCCTACGTATAAAGTAGACCACTGAATTAATGAAACTAGTATTATAAATTAAAACACCTTAACTTATGCACGATAAAGTACTGAGTTAATTGTAAACTATCGACTTTCAACATAGTTAAAAAAACGGATTAAATAAGCCATAGCTCAAAAATTAGAGATCAAAAGGCGCGTTAGCTATTGCTTGTTCGAGTGGGATATTACCTAAACCTAAATCACGTAGCGCGTGAATAAACTTTAACGTTTTAAAACTATCAAACCATACCGTTAATTGCTTATCAAATTGTGCTTGTTTCGAAGTTTTTTGCTTACTAATAAATGTAAGTAAACCAATATTTATTAGCGCCTGTTTGCTGGTATTTGATAATGAGGTAAGCCAAAGCTCAGGGGTTTCTCTATATTGCCATAGATTTTCAAATGCCTTTAAACTAGCTTTTAATTCAATAAAAATTTCTGGGTGGTAGTATTGATAATCCAACCCTTGCTCTTCAAGTAGCATTATATTTTGTACGGCAGGCCCCGTGCCAAAAGGCACACGCTGTGAAGGCCTTGCATCGAGCTTAATACTAACATCAGCTAAATATACTACGTCACCCAATTTGGCTAGCTTATTTAAGAGATAAAAGTCTTCACCCGCACTGCGTTTAGGGAAACCTCGCGCCTGACAATAGGCCAGCATATCGAAAGATAAAATACTGCCGATGGTAAAATAGGCATAAGGTGACTGCGCGTAAGTTAAACCGGCAACGTAATAACGTAAGGCGTTTTCATAGCGTAAATTTGCTTGATGAATTTCTTGCTGGTTACTGTGGTGATAAAAATTACAACAAGTCGCCACGGCACTTTTAAGGTTTGTGCTATCGCCGGCATGAGCGGTTAAATAGTTGTCTGGAAGGTATGCATCAGCGTCTGTTGAATGTACCCAAGAAGATAAAATATTCCCTGTAACAAAGAGTTTAATCGCTAAATCTGCCCCAATTTTTCTTGCTAAGCCTACTCCTTGCTCTGCAGGAATAGGCTGAGTATAACGATTAACGATTAGGATGGCTGAATTAGCATTTTTATTTCGACTATTATGGTTTAGAACAATTAAGCTTAAGTTGTCTTGCTGCCAAACCTGTTGTCCCTGTTTAACAACTTCCTGCGCTAAGCCAATTTGATCTTGCTGGTGCGCAAGGCCAAAGTCATTATCGGGTTGATTAATTACCACAATAACTAAGCACTGCTGTTCGGCAAGCTTCGAGTCAATAAAGCGCTCGATAAATAACGCCGACTCTTGAAAGGCTGGAATAACAATGACATGACGATAGCGACTTTGTTCTGGAAATGTCGCTAGCGATAAAACTTCAGGCTCAGCATAATGCGCTAGGTATTTAACCGATGTTTTATGGCGATTTAGCGCAATGCTATCGTTAGTCATTATGGCTGAATACCTAGAGTTTTATTCACTAAAAACCAGCTATCTAAAGTTGTTTTAAACATGTATCAAGTCACTGGTTATCACGAGTGCTGAAGACAATTAATGCAAAGCAGCACGAAATGGCAGCGCCGCACAAATATCTGCTTCAATGTCTAAAACTTCTGTCAAACGTTGATCAACATCTTTTTTGGCAAAATACTCATAGGCTAATTCAATAAATAGGTTTTTATGCTTTTCTTCTGACTTTGCGATGGCTTGATAAAAGTCCTTATCTTTGCCTTCTGGTAGCGCTTCTGCAATTAAAGAAAATCGTTCATGTCCGCGAGCTTCAATAACACCTGCTACTATTAATCGGTCCATGAAAAACACGTCACTGCCGTTACGAAACACTTTTCTAATTTGGTTAATGTAAGGGTCTTTTTCATCAGCACCTAATTGACCGCCGCGGGCATAAATTAACTTTAGTACTTGCTTAAAATGGATAAGCTCTTCAATGGCTAAATCGGCCATTGCTTTCACAACAGATTTGCGATCAGGATAATGCGAGATCATTGACATGGCCATACCTGAAGCTTTTTTTTCTGCCGCGGCATGATCAGTTAGAAATGCATCGAAGTCATTAAGCACGACATCGGCCCACGTTTTTGGGGTTTTATATTTTAATTCGAACATAGATAAAATTTTAGTAATTATAAAAGAAATAAATAATGGCGCTATTTTACACGGCTAAAAATATGCGACAAGAAAATACTGAAATCAGTTAAATATTATTAACGGTATTAACTCGGTGCTACCTCGGTGCTACCTCGGTGCTAACTAGGCATTAAATCAATATTATTTTTGTTATATGCCTTTTTAATAATTAAACATTAATTAAAAATGACTAAATTGGCGATATTTATCTTCTGCTCATCACACCAATATCTTATACTGCGCAGTCATCATAATTGAGACTTAAATGACAAATAAACAACGACTACCCCTACTAATTTTAATGGTTATTTTTAGCCCATTAGCCATAGACATTTTTTTACCCGCTTTGCCTGTTATGGCAGCAGAATTCGTCGTTCCTATGAATGAAATTCAGTGGAGCATAACAATATTTATTTTAAGCTTGGGTTTTGGCCAGCTTATAAGTGGGCCACTTGCTGATCGCTATGGTCGTCGACCAGTAGCATTGGGCGGCATACTCATTTATGGCTTAGCTTCTATCATCTCAGCTTATTCAGACAGCTTAGCGTTTTTTCTTGTCAGCCGTTTAATGCAAGGTTTTGGGGCCTGCGCGATAGTCGTTTCAGCTTTTGCCAGCGTACGTGATAAATATAACGCGATTGAAAGTGGCGTGATGTACTCATATTTAAATAGCGCTATATGTTGTATTCCCGCGCTTGCTCCCTTGTTAGGTACTGTATTAACAGAACATTTTGGTTGGCGCAGTAACTTTGAATTTATGGCAGGCTACGCTGTTTTTGCCGGATTAATTTTATTTTTTACCCTTAAAGAAACCAGACCTGAAAATACACAACGACATAAAAATCTTATTTCTACGGCCCATTTTATGCCGGTATTGAAGCATCCGGTATTTATGTTTAATGCCTTACTTGTAATGTTATCTATGGCAATTATTATTGCTTATGTCAGCAGTTCGCCAGCTTGGTTAATGGTACGCTTAGGGTTAAATCAAGAAAGTTTTGTTTATTGGTTTAGTTTAAATGCAACAATTAACATTGTTGCTTGTTTTCTGGCTCCTAGAGTTTTAGTCAAGTTTGGAGCCAGAGTAACAATAGGTTTTGGCATGGTTTTACTCATTATCGCCGGTTTGTTAATGTTAGCTTTATTGCCTTGGCAAACACCTAGCGCTTTTATGATACCGATAATGATCAGTTCATTAGGTTTTTCGTTTCTTATGGGCGCATGTGCTGGACAAGCACTCGCACCTTTTGGTGAAAAAGCCGGTTCAGCTTCAGCGCTTTTAGGCTTTATGCAAATGAGCGGTTCTGCGGTTATTGTTTACTTATTACAATTATTACCCCTAAACGAAGCTGAGCAATTAACTTTATTAATGCTGCTTATCATTCCCGTATATGCAATATGGAAATTACCGCAAGTAAAAAAACATATTCTGCTTGAGAACTACTAAGCTTATCAGCCAATCAATTTAATCTACAATTGATTGGCTTTAGTAACCCCCATTTTTACTGACTGGCTAATACTAACCGACTATTGTTGAATGACTATTGTTGACCGACTTTTATTGACAGCCTTTTATTTACAGACTTATATTTACAGACTTATATTTACAGACTTATATTTACAGACTTATATTTACAGACTTATATTTACAAATAATTATGCCTGACTTTCTACTTTCGCAATTGCTCGTCACTGTGACACTTCTTATTGAGTGCTGTGCTATGCAATTTAAAAACAAAAACTATATTTTAGCGGCGTTGTCAGTGAGTTGCTTATTTAATGGTTTTCACTTCTTGTTGCTTGACCAACCAACCGCTGGCTATATATTTTTATTTTCTAGTATTCGTTTTTTAATATCAATTAAATGGAAATTCCAATGGATTTCGGTAGTTTCACTGTGCCTAAGCTTACTGATCACAATATCGACATATAACGGACTGCTAAGTATTATTGGCTTTATGGCAACTATTTTGATCACCACAGGCTCCTTTAGCCATAATGATAAGTTTTTACGATTAATGATGATATCCGGCGGGTTATTATGGTTTATTCATAACCTTATTTTAGGCTCACCTATTGGGCTAATTGTAGAAACTGTTTTTGTTGGCAGTAGCTGTATTGGTTATTATCGTTATTATATTGCAAAAAAGCCTGCTGAGCAGGCTATATAAACTCAACGCCTAACTAAGTTACATGCTTTGCTTTTCATTATTTCCCTCACGAAACATAGTAGTTATCTGGTAAATTTACGGTTCAACTTAGCCTAAAAACACCTTATCAGAAACCTTATCAAGTATAATAATCTAAGTGTTTTACACAGGAAAAATGGCCAAATATAATGCCTTTATTTTAATAACGAGTTGTTCAGGGCAATATGTTGCTGTAGTGCTCAACTGGCTTTTATACACATAAGGTTCAATCACTCGACACGCCTACAGAGATGTTGTTGCGTATGTATTATCTGCAACAGTAAACATATGAGTTGAGATATTTATCCTCACTCGCAAAAGATCAATGGCCCAATTCAATTAATGGAATTTGAAAGCTTGCTTACTATCGTGTTCAGTACGATTATATCTATTAATGCGGTTCAAAGTGGCTACTGAAATTGTTTTCAAAACCTAGAATTATACACAAGGGTTTTGATCGAAACTCGACACAATACACCGTAAAAGTCGATAGCTAGCACCATCAGTACCTAATTATTTCCGTTGCAAGCACACGTTGATAAGGTGCTGTTCATAAAGATAATTATCGAGTTGTTCTTCTGATGAATTCATGTCTATACTCAATTATAAATTAACGAATTAAAAGAATTGAAAATAGATAGGGAACGCAATGTAAATAACTGTTTGGTGCAGATTTACGTCATTCAACAAGCCCAATTTAAAGGATGAACATCTGTTTTCTGTTTTCTGTTTTCTGTTTTCAATTGTAAAAAGCTACAAAGGTACAAATCCTTAACCTTTAGCCACATGAGCTGAGATAAAAAGTACAATTTAAAAGGAGTTAAAACCATGAAGAAAAAGAATATTATTACGCTCAATATCGATTTAGCTATAACGGTTTTACACGTTATCTTATTTAATAAATACGAAATTTTGAAATCTAATAATAAAATGAATCTCGTCAAATTAGTTCAATTATTTCAATTACTTCCCCGTTCCCTTAACGTTTTAATTTACATAATAAACATCAACCGCCTTTTATTTGTACCTTATATTTCAGAAATATATTCATTTATTTTTCCAAATTACTTAACACCTAATCATTAAATATCGCGTAAGTTAAATGATCTTAATGCTAGAAAGACAGCTTAGTTGTTGGGTTGATTTAGTTGATTAGTTGATTAGTTAAAAATGTTATTTAGCCTCAAAAAATATACGGTAATTTATATGAATAGTAGAGAACATTACATAACCATTAAGTGCCTAGTTTTTTTCTTATCTATATTCGTTGCTAGTTCACATGGCAAAGAAATAAATTTGGCGAGCTTTCAACTAGAGCCCTATGTAGGAACTAACTTAGATCATGAAGGCGCTATTTCTGAAATTATTTCTGCGGCATTTGCGATAGCCAATAAAAAAGTAAAAATATCATATTTTCCTGCGGCCAGAGCTAGGTCAGTCAGCAAAAGTCAACAATACCTAGGTGTTTTTCCAGTTATAGAAAACACCGTTTCGACTAACGACTTTATCTTATCGGATCCACTACCTGGTATTCAGTTAGCGTTATTAAAGAAAAAAAATAATGTAACGTCCGAATCATATAATGGTAAGAGAATCGGTGTACTCAGAGGTACCTTTTTAAAAATTGTAAAACCAAAGTTTAAGAGCGCAATTATTGTAGAAATAAATAGCTACCTGCAACTGCTAAAAATGTTAGATATTGGCAGGTTAGACTATGTTTTTATCGATAAATACACGGCATCAGACTTAATGGTTAATACCCTGCCATATTTGATAGGTCAATTGGAGTTTGTAGCGAATAGCAGTGATTATTTAAGCTTTCATTTAGCTATCTATAAAAAAAATAACGTTGAAGCTAAGCAAGTAATACGCGCATTTAATCAAGGCCTAAAGCAAATTAGTGCGGCAGGTTATGTAGATAAAATCTTATACAAACACGGCTTGTTATCGTTTGTAAATAAACATGATAAAAATACCATTAGAATAGCAACTGTAGATAATAAAGAGTTGTTGATGATGAAGAAGTTGTCTCACTTGTACGAGGCTCAACACCCTAATATAAAATTGGAATGGCGTGTATTAGACGAGTCTGTATTAAGGCTGCGTTTGATGAGTGACCTCGCTGTTACTGGCGGGCAATTCGATATTATGACGATAGGCGCCTATGAAGCAACACTTTGGGCGGAAAAAGGATGGCTGCACCCAATAGAAAACATAGGCAACGATTATGACTTAGCTGATATTATTTATTCGGTTAAAGAGAGTTTAAGTTATAAAGACACGCTTTATGCACTGCCGTTTTACGCTGAAAGTTCGATGACTTATTATCGTAAAGACTTGTTTCATGATGCTCAAATTAACATGCCTAGCCGACCAACATGGTCGCAAATTTTTGCCATGGCTGAACAGTTAAAACAAGTAAATAAAGGCGTTTATAGTATCTGTTTACGCGGTAAACCTTCTTGGGGAGAAAGTATTGCTTTGATCACGACAATTGTTAATAGTTTTGGTGGGCAATGGTTTGACGAAAATTGGCAACCACAATTAACTTCTAAAGAGTGGAAATCAGCAGTTTCCTTCTATATAAATTTAATGCAAAAATATGGTCCTCCAAATGTACATACATTAGGGTATCAAGAAAATCTTGAGCTATTTTCTCAAGGTAAATGTGCAATTTGGGTTGATGCAACCGTTGCAGCGGGTACTTTGTATAACCCGAAAATATCTACTGTTTCTGATAAAGTCGGATTTGCAGCAGCTCCTTATGAAGTTACTCACAAAGGTGCTAATTGGCAGTGGAGTTGGGCCTTAGCTATCCCTATTTCATCTAATTCTTATGACAATGCCCTTGATTTTATCATGTGGGCGACATCAAAAAACTATATAGACGAAGTTGCTAAGTTTACTAGTTGGATTTCCATTCCTCCAGGTACTCGTTACTCAACTTATCAAAACACAAATTATAACAATGAAGCACCTTTTAGCGACTTTGTTTTTAATACGATTATCAGTGCAAACGCTAAAGAAACCTCTCTGAAGAAAAGTCCTTATAAGAGCGTACAATACGTTGATATTCTTGAATTTCCTGCGTTAGGGAATTTAGTAGGTAATAAAATAAGTAAAGTTTTATCTGGCGATAAAACTTTAGCTGATGCATTAATTGAATCTCAAGAATTTGCCGAAATGCAGATGAAACTTTCAAAGAAAAATAGGAATTAAGCCTTATTTTTTAATAAGCTATGCGATAAATTTAAGCGGCATTGCGAATATGACAACAAGGTTTAAGCTTGGGTATTAGCGCAGTGAGTGAATGTTATTTTCGGCTTGCCCAGCTTTTACTTCAGTGGTTTCTTGAATATCACAAACCATATTTCGACCACTATTTTTTGCTTTATACAACGCAATATCAGCAAGTTTGATCAAATCTTCAAATTTATTACTGCGCTCATTTGATTCGGCCACTCCAAAGCTTGCTGTAATTTTCAGTGAGTTTCCATCATGTAAAATAAGCATTTTTTCAATCTTTTTACGAATAACATTTGCAAGCTTAATCGCTGCAGTTTTATTAGTATTAGGTAAGAAAATAATAAACTCTTCCCCGCCCCAACGCGCTAAAACATCACTTTTTCTTATTTTTTGTTTTAACGTAAAAGCAATACCTTTCAATACCGCGTCACCGGCCGAATGACCATGGTCATCGTTTATTTTTTTAAACCAATCAATGTCTAAAAGGATCAACGAAGATGATATTTTTTGCCTAATACCTAAATGCCATTGAGGCATAGTGACGTCGGTAAAAGCACGACGATTATATAACTGAGTTAAGTAATCTACTTGGGCATTCACTTCAGCAACAATGCGGGCGTTGTCCATTTTTTTTAAATTAAATGCCAACGCTAACGCTAAAATATACATTTCAATTAACATGCCTACTTCAATACTATGAAATAGCATAGTGTTGTAAGGAATAGCTCCCCAAGTTGATGCTGCAGAAATAGCCGCACCACCTGCTCCCATAAATGCCGCAGGAATAAAAAACTTCACCATCTCATGACCATTTTTTAACGCTAAAAATCCTAAAGATATGAAAATAACAACTAATAACGAAGTCAGTGCTACGCCCACTTTGACAGCAAGTAGTTGATCCCCATTTGAAAATATCAATACCACTAACAGAATCAAACCAGCATATATCCAATTTTTAGCACTATATACTTTGGGTAAGAACAGCTTTAATTTCAGAAACTCGAAACAAAAAGCAATGCCGAAAATAATATAGCAATACAAAAAGAGTATCATTGCCCATTGTTGGAACAAGACATTTTCAGGCCAAATAAACTTAAACCCGTGTCCCGTATAAGCAATGTTTAAACTCAAAAAGGACAACAAATACAAAGAATAGAATACATAACTACTGTCTTTTAAACTGATAGAAAGTGCTAAGTTATAAACCAGTAAAATAAAAAATGCGCCGTATAAAAAGCCATAAAAATAACTGGATGTATTCAGATCACTTTGTATTATTTCTTCTGTAGATAAGTAAAGTGGAATAAGTAATGGGTCTTTTGATTCAAACCGCATAAGCACCTGGGTTGTACCTGCTTTGAAGGTATATTGCTTAGACAACATACGGGTACTATTTTTTCTAGTACTAAACGCTAATGTATCTCCGAGAGTCGCTTTATCTACCATTTTATTGTGGTGGATAAAGTAAAAGTCAGCACGGTCTAACCAAGCGGAGTCAAGATATAGTACTTTTTCAATTTCTTTAACTGACGAATTATTTATTATCACTGACGCCCAAATAGCATCATTTGTAAAACCAAAACTTACTTTACCATCAGCGTTTTTAGTAAATTTACCTGCCTTATATTGTTTTAGCGCATTATCAAACGACAAGTTCGCACTACTGTCTTGTAGAATATATAACTGCTCATTAATGAATAACTCATTAGGAATAGTCGATAATTCAAGAGGTTTACTAGTAGCGCAGAGACTAATAACGCAGAAAAACAACAATATAAAACGAATAATAAATACTCTTAAAAATATTCAATAATCTTAGATTAGTCCTCCACAGAGCTTTTGTCTAACAAGGACAAGGTCAAAATTAACACTACAATTATGCAGATTATCTATATTTAAGAGGATAACGCAAAAAATGGCATAGTCATCTCTTTTAAAAAGCTCAGTAAGTTATAGTAAATCTGAAGTGATTTAGCAGTATATGGCGTGAAGGACGGACGATAAAAACAAGCGATAGAGAATAAAATAAATATTATACCAATTGAAATAAATAATCGATCATTTTAAGGCGGTTTAAATCGTCAATAACTGCGTTGTTTTCAATCCCAATAGCCCGCTATTACTCAATCAAACGCCTTATTCTTGAACAATTTATCCTCGCTTAAAATTGGTCAATAACTTATTACATTTGGTATTATACCAAGTTGGTTAATTAGCTTGGTATTATTCTGCTACATAAAATATTCGCACTATTATTCATTCAATGAAATTTATTGGCTGAGCAAGGAGGATACCTGCTCAGCAATATGTGTCATACCAATTTTATTATTTAAGTGATCAACTTGCATTCTTTAAAGGGTTATTGCTGTTTAAGTTCGCCGCTTTGGTAAGCGTTAAGAAGGCGATTCAGGGCAATAATATTTTTGTTGATCAAAAGACTTTCATCACAATCTTCAACTTTCAGCGCACGACTCATCGTTTCAATGCACTCAACATCAAAGTCTATTTCTGAGCCTAGTTGAATATATGCATCAACCGACTCAAAAGGCTTATGCGCAACAAGTGATAATGTTTCGGCGTTGGAAATTAAGGTGTAGCCCGCTATACCTGTTGTGCCACGATAGGCCTTTGCAAAGCCACCATCGATAACCAATAACTTACCATCGGCTTTAATTGGGCTTTCGCCTTTTTTAACCTTGACCGGTACATGGCCGTTAACAATACGTCCGTTACTTGGATTTACGCCAAATTCAAGCAGTATTTTTTTCGCTGACTCCTGATTGTTACGCAAGTCATAGTAAGCATTACGACCTTCTGAATGCACCTTTTTATCAGCAACAAAATAGCGCTCAAACGTTGCCATTTTTTGCTTACCGAATAAAGGCGATTGTTCGCCGCACCACAAATACCACATGGCGTCTTCACCATAGGCCTTCTCTTCTGAACCGGCTGGTGAAAAATATCCCTGTCGAGCTAGCGTATCTACCCTGTCGACAAAGGCTTTGCCTGCGTACTCTTCGCCTGCCACCTTAAATGATTTAAATGAACCATCATCATTCATCGCAACACAACCATGATATAACAAGTGGCCATTGCTCACATGATACATGGCGCCATGACTATAAAGAAAACGCACATGTTGCTGTAGGCTTTTACTGGCCGTAAAGGCCAGTTTCAATTGTGCTATAACACTCTGTTCATCTTCGCTAAGTGTATAGGGTGCATCGGCAGAAATAGTGGGTAAATGCTGATCGATTAATGGGTAGGAAACACCGTCAATATTCACCGTACCAGCAGCAAGATCTATCTTGTCGAGTAACAAGCGATCACTCATTTGATATTGCGGTCGCCTTTGTACAATTTGGCCTTCAAGTTTCAGTTGTATTATCGCAATCGCTTTCTGCATTTGCGCTAATAAACGGCGGTCGTGATTCGGCAAATTTTGCTCTGCGGGCACTTTAGGTTGAAATTGTTCACAAGGATCGTCACCATAAAGCTCGACAGCAAGGGCAGCAAGCGGTAGCAAATTAATACCATAACCGCTTTGTAGTGTATCAAGGTCGGTATAACGCAGCGCAATGCGTATCGCCGTGGCAATACATGCTTCACTACCAGCGGCAGCGCCCATCCACAGAATGTCATGATTGCCCCACTGCACATCAACGCTATGATACTTCATCAGCATATCCATGATTTGGTGAGCACCTGGCCCCCTGTCATAAATATCACCAATAACATGTAGCTTTGAAATGGACAATTTTTGAATCAATTCAGCTGTGGCGACGATAAATTCTTTAACACTGCCAGATGCAGCTAGGTTGTCGAGGATATTAAGACAAGGTGCTGATAACTCCGATTCAGTTTTAAACTCGAACAAAAGCGTCGCTAACGCCCGAGCAAAATTAGCAGGCATGAGTTCTTTAACTGTCGAACGCGCATTAAGTTTAGTAAAAAGCCGGCAAATTATGACTAAACGCACAAGTGACGGTACAGAACATAATGCTTCTGGGTTAACACCGTCGCCCTTGTGTGATAATACTTCTTCAGGATAACAAATCAATGCTGTCAATTGGTGCTTTTCTGCTGCACTCAACTGCTGGGTAAAGGTTTCGTCAATTGCTTGTGAAATAGAACCTGAGCCATTTTTAATGACATGGCAGAACGATTCATATTCACCATGCAAGTCTGAAACAAAATGTTCTGTTCCCTTTGGCAAGTTTAGTTCGTCTTCAAGCTCTTTTATTGCACTAGTAACCGTTGCAATTGAGGGATACTCTCCAGCCAGTAAACTCAACTCAGTTTCATCAGTCGCTTTCAAAATATCATCTCACTTTGCTTATTACCGCGTAGCCCACTTATTATAAATTGAAGCAATTTATGTCACCTCAACCCAGTGAATTAATATTGTTTAAATCTTTACAGATCAGAATCAAGCGTTCTTTAAAAGACTGTTCGGCGTGTCTAAGCCAAACTCTAGGATCGTAATTGCCCTTGTTAGGTTTATGTTCGCCGTCTGGGTTACCAATTTGACTCTGTAAAAAAGCATGCTTTTCAGCAGAGTATTCTCTTACACCGTTCCAAAATGCCCACTGTAAATCAGTATCGACATTCATTTTGATGACACCGTAACCAATCGCCTCTTTAATATCTGCAGCACTAGAGCCTGAGCCGCCATGAAAAACGAAATCGACCGGTTGTGCACCAGTTGCGAAGGTTTTCTGAATGTGTTGTTGTGAGTCTTTTAGAATTGTAGGACGTAATTCAACATTGCCTGGACTATAAACACCGTGCACATTGCCAAAGGCTGCTGCTACAGTAAATCGATTGCTAACGGCTCCAAGTTCTTTGTAAGCATATGCAACTTCTTCTGGCTGAGTGTATAAACGCGAGCTATCAACATCGGAGTGATCGACACCATCTTCTTCACCACCGGTAATGCCGAGCTCTATTTCTAAGGTCATGCCAATACGGTTCATGCGTTCAAGATAGCGTTTACAGGTTTCAATATTTTCTTCGATAGGCTCTTCCGACAAGTCAATCATATGGGAAGTAAATAAAGGTTTACCATACTGCTTATAATACGCCTCGCCTGCATCAAGCAAGCCATCAATCCAAGGTAACCATTTCCTAGCAGCATGATCGGTATGAGTCATCACGCGCGCACCATAAGCAGGAGCCAATTCATGAACATGTTTCGCGCCAGCAACAGCGCCAGCAATAGAGGCACGTAAATTATCGTTATTTAACCCCTTACCTGCATAAAACGCGGCCCCACTGCCAGAGAATTGAATGATCGCAGGTGAGTTAATTTCACTCGCGGTCTCTAGCACAGCATTAATAGTATTGCTGCCAGTAACATTAACTGCTGGCAAAGCAAAGGCATTAGCTTTTGCATAAGCAAAAAGTTGCTGAACTTCGTCTCCGGTAATTACGCCTGGGGCAATATTAGTACTTATCGATGTCATGCTGTTAGCTCCGTTAGTTATCGAAATGATTTTATATCCATTGTATTTAATGTCGAACTTATTTATTTAGCTAAATTACGCGCCGTTTAATCGTGTATCTGGCCAAATTTAGTGATACCTGTCGTTATATCAATATAGTCAAAATATACAAGGTTTTTTCAATAGAAGGAACACTTATACATTGGTTACATTTACATTACAATTCTTTATTACCAAAAGTCATTACAAGGAATGATGCATTGGTAATGCAACAATACTAATGGCGCTCAGCGACAGAGTTAATCGTGGCTCTAAAAAAGTTGCATATCTTAGCGTGAACACTGTACACCTCAAAAAACACACAAATTAAACCAATAAAAACAACAAATAAAGATAACACAATTTAAAATTCGCTATAATTTAATATATTAAAAAAGCATTAAAAATGTGATGAACGAGCATTTACCACTTTAACAACCAAAAGCATATTGGTAATAACCTTATAGTAAATAAATATAAAAAATATCTTTTATGAATTAATATAGTACTTTCTAGAATACAAAGTTTTGAAGTGAGTATAAATCATTTAACAGCTCACTTAGGACTCATTTTCATTCATATTAAAACAGATATAATCTAAGTTATTGACAACCCCATGTTCGGTTGGAAATATCTACCATCAGTGATACATAATTGCATTTAACCTAGCGAGGCAATTACAAGCAAGTTGCCAGCCTGAAAACTCTTAGTCTTCATAAAAGAAGGCATAATAATTCATCTAGTATATGGCAGCTGTGAGCAATCTATATAGTTGTGAATTTCTAATCAAAAAAATCTGAAGCAGCCATTTTTACTTAAATATAATTCACTAAGATGAGCTTTACAGCAATTATCATTAATATAATTCCCGCCACTCTATCAATTTTTTGTTTATGTCGATTGAAGATAGTCTGTATAACTTGCAAACTCATTTTATATAAATACATTATTTGAAACCAAATTTAATCGAAAAAAATAAAAAATGAACTTCTAGACGTCTAGATTGACAAAAAAAATTAACACCATATAATGCAATCCAACATAGACATTCCTTCAGAAAAAGTTATTGTTTAATTAGAATAAAATAATAACTAAAAAAGATCCTATTCATGACCAATAATATATCGCCAAACCCTTCGTCGTCATTGTCCAAAAATAGCCCTGTTCCAAGCTTAAAAAGCTTGCTTCCTTTTGGCGCTTTCCTTGGGATATTTCTTGGCACAGGTATTGTACTAACGTTGCAGGGTGTAGATTTTGCTTTCTACCAACTGCCCGCCAGCATTGCTATTATTCCGGCAATATTACTGGCTATTTACATGGGTAGAGAAACAGTTAATGAGCAAATCAGCCAGTTTATAGCCGGTGCTGGTCATCAAAATATCATTACCATGTGTATCATTTACCTTTTAGCTGGTGCATTCGCGACAGTGGCTAAAGCGACCGGTAGCGTTGATGCCAGCGTGCAATTAGGGCTTTCTCTTTTTCCTGATTATTTCCTGCTACCAGGCTTGTTTTTAGTCGCGGCATTTCTTGCCACGGCGATGGGAACGTCAATGGGCACTATTGCGGCTATCGCACCTATTGCCTTAGGCTTCGTAGAGTCTGCTGATATCGATGCTAGTCTGATAGCCGGTTGTATTATTTCGGGTGCTATTTTTGGCGATAACTTATCAATAATTTCTGATACCACTATCGCCTCGACCCGGAGCCAAGGCGCTCACATGAAAGATAAATTTAGGGTCAACTTTAAGTTTGCCGTTCCTGCTGCGTTAATTTGTTTAGCGATTCTAGCGGCCAATGGCGTTACGCTTACCCATGAAGTCAGCCAAGAACTAGATGTTATCGGCTTCTTGCCTTACATCGTTATTTTGGCGTTAGCCTTGTCAGGTGTGAATGTATTTATGGTGTTGATCATCGGTATTGTTTTAGCTGCTGCTATTGGCATGTTTAACAATGGCTATCAATTAGCGACTTGGGTAAGTGATATCAATCAAGGTTTTGCCAGTATGCAAGACATCTTTATTTTGTCGTTATTTATTGGTGGTTTAAGCGAGCTAATTAAACGCCAAGGTGGCCTAAGCGCCCTCACCACAAGTATTGAGCGCTTAACGCGTAAGGTTTGCCCTAACAATAAAAAGCGTGCTGCAGGCATGGGTATTGGCGCATTAGCGTTTTGTTGTAACTTTTTCACCGCTAACAATACTGTATCTATTATCGTGACCGGTGAAACAGCAAAAGACTTAGCGACTGACGGTAAATTAAGCCCTGCCCAATCAGCCAGTTTGTTAGATATTTACGCGTGTATAAACCAAGGTTTATTACCTTACGGAGCACAAGCGTTATTGCTGGGAGCCACTTTAAAAATATCGCCATTAGAAGTGGTCGCGAATGCCTACTACCCTATGATTTTATTTGTCGTTGCAAGTTTTGCTTTTTGGCGTATTACGAAAAAATAATGACCGATTAATTTTATACTTACATAAAAAAGCCCGTTTCACGGGCTTTTTTATGTTCGATGAGAATACTACACAGCTAAACTAAATAGCTGGTTTAACGCATTTAGGCGCCGTAGCTTGTTTAAAAATGGGCGTTGATTTAGGCAAATGCTCGGTTAACTGTTTAATGCGGGTAGCATTTGAAGGGTGAGTTGACATAAATTCAGGTGGTGCACCTGTTGACTGCTTCGCCATATTTTGCCAAAGCTTGATACTACCTTTTGGATCAAAGCCCGATTTTGCCATTAAGTCTTGGCCAACAATATCGGCTTCGCTTTCATGGCTACGACCATAAGGCATTAAAACACCGTATTGCACGCCTAAACCTAAGCCTGCCATGACCATATTACGGCTTTCAATATTTTGGCTTTCAAGTACTACGCTGACAATTGAAAGGCCCATTTGGCTAACTTGGTTTGACGATAAGCGCTCGTTTGAGTGGTGTTCGATTACATGCGCTACTTCGTGACCAATAATAGCGCCCAATTGGTCTTGGTTTTCCGCTACTTTGAGTATACCAGTGTAAACGCCAATTTTTCCTCCCGGCAATGCAAAGGCATTCACTTGCTCTGAATCAAATACCACCACTTCCCAAGCGCCGTCATGCGCAGATTTTGGCACATTAACCGTAATAGCATTAGCAACACATTGCACATAGCGATTGATTTCAGGCGATTGACTGATTTTTTCTTTGGTTTTCATTTCTTCAAAAGAAGCATTGCCCATTTTATTAAGGTCGCTTTCTGACATCATCATCAATTGCGAACGACCAGTTGAAGACGTTGTGCAACCCGCCAAGGTAATCACGGCAAGACAAATTGCTAATTTAATTTTCATTTTATTCCCTAAAAAACTGACCTAAAAATGGTCTGAAAAATTTACTTTAAAATTAATACTTCAATAGCTTATTCTAAGGAATGAAAAGTTAAATATCTATTATTTATTGGGGGAAATACAAGTTAATGTTCGAAGGGCTAATACATTTTTAGTGATTTATACTCATTTAAATAAATAACCCTTCATACTAGTATGATCTGAACCTCCAATATTAGCGCTGCCTGCAGGGCTGTTATTAGCTATCTAGGGAATTGCTCCTGCAGTTCTCCTTCTTTTCTCATTGTAACTATTTTTTTATTTATTACAGGGAGGAAAGAATGAGAAAATAATGAGTAGTGACTTAAAATATTTTAAAACTGTTTTGATTAGACCAAGTTGATCACTTACTTAATTCAATTGGTATTATGTTGCGGTTGAGGCCTAAAAAATAAACATGTACTTACAATCCCAATAGCACTTTAACTTCTCCTGCTCTTCTCCTTCTTTTTTCATTGTGACTAGTTTTTTATTTATTACAGGAAGGAAAGAATGAGAAAATAATGAGTAGTGACTTAAAAATTTTTAGATCTGTTTTAATAATACCAAGTTAGTCACTTACTTAATTCAATTGGTATTACACGTCTTAAATTAAACGAGAATGCCGTACCTTCACCTAAAGTACTTTGAACTTTTATATCAGATTTCAATAATTCTAATAATTTTTTAGTAATCGCTAAACCTAGGCCAGTATGTTTATTCTTGTCTTGTATGGCATTGCTCGCGCGATAACGGGTGTCAAAAATATAAGATAATTCGTCTGCTTTGATTCCAGTACCATTATCTTTAATTGTCAGTCGGCATTGATTATCGTTAAGTTCTTCAATGATTAAATCAATTTGTCCATTTTCACTGGTATGGCGAATAGCGTTTTCTAATAAGTTACTGATCACACGTTCAAGTTTCGCAATATCACTATAAACTTGAGTATAAGAGCTACTAGGCTTTACCGAGATATCGATATTCTTCGCGCTGGTTTGCAGGTTAAATTTTGCCATAATATCGTAGAGTAATTCGGCTAAATTAAAAGTCTCGAAATTTAGCGTTACTTGTCCGCCTTCAAGATGTGTAAGCTCAAATATTTGATCGATTAACAACTTTAATTGCAGGGTGTTTTTTAGCACGGTATTAATGTGTTTTTCTCGTGCTTGTGCCGTTAATTCATTGCCTTTATGGGCTATCATTTCAATATACCCCTGCAGAGACGACAACGGCGTACGTAAATCATGTGAAATATCAGCCAATAATTCTCTTCGTTGTACATCGCTCTGTTGTAAGAGATTTAATTGACCATTAATTTGATTAACCATTTCTTCAAATGCGATACCTAATTGATGCACTTCATTACTGCTGTTTGGCATCCATGGCGTTAATTTCAAAGACGATTTATCAAACCCAGCATTTTTTAACAACTGAATATCTCGGATAAGACAACGCAGTGGTCGCGTAAAGTAATAGAAAATACCTAGCATTACGATGAATAGAAAAACCAACGCCCCCACTAGCATTACCATTGAAAGCTCAGCTTGTCGGTCTGAATCTAAACGGTTATACGCAGACTCATAGCGTTCGCCGGTTACAATAACATAGAGATAACCAATTAATTCACTGCCATTAAAAACCGGTGCCGCTGAAAATATTTTTTGCCGACTATCATGTTGTGGATCATCGCCGTATATAGGTAAGCTCGCTTGATTTTGTGTTAATTGCATCAACGGTTTTAAGTCAATACGATCGCGTTTGATCAATGAGGGCGTAATAGAATGGGTTAAAATAACACCGTTTGGATCGACAAAATAAAACTCAAATGCGGGGCCTAAAACCATTAAAGTATGGAACAGGTTTTTCAAGGCCTGATGATCATAAGCTCCTTTTTGCAGCAGCGGGTTGTCTCGGGCTAAACTCGCGGCAAGTGAGAGGTGTAAATGTTGTTCAGATTCGTATCGTGTGGTTTGCTCCAAATGCTCAGCCCAAACAAAGAACACACTAATAATGACTATAAATACCACTAATAACGATAATGATAGTCGGTGGTATAAAGAGAATTTCACGCCGTAACACCATGGCGGCAAAGTTTATAACCTACGCCCCAAACGGTTTGTACAATTTCAGGCTTAGTTGCATTAGTTTCAACTTTATTTCGTAAACGGTTGATGTGTGAGTTTACAGTATGTTCATAACCACTATGGTGATAGCCCCAAACTGAACTTAACAATTGCTCACGAGAAAATACTTGGTCTGGATGTGATGCTAAATAGAAAAGTAAGTCAAATTCAGTTGAGGTCAGTTCAACATTCTGCCCATTGAGTGTTACAAGGTGAGACAGGCAATCGATTTTCAATGTACCTAAAGTCAAATACTTCTCAGGCGATTGCTTTTCTAATTGTTGCTGACTCATTTTTGATAACAAATGTACTCGACGTAGCTGACTACGTACTCTAGCCTGAAGCTCTCGGACGCTAAAAGGTTTAGTCATGTAGTCGTCTGCCCCTAACTCAAGGCCTAATACACGATCTATTTCACTGTTTCTTGAGGTTACCATTAAAATCACCTGTTCGGGCTTTTGCTCACGTAATTGCCGACATACATCTAAACCAGACATACCGGGTAACATGACATCAAGCATCACTAAGTCATATTGATTATGTGCTAGTTTTTCTAAAGCGACTTCGCCAGATAAACAATGCTCAACCGTTACGCCAATTTCTTCTAGGGTTAAAGTCACCAAATCAGCAATATCTTGATCGTCTTCAACAACCAGTATCGTATCCATGCTCTGCTCCGTTATTATTATCTTTTTTTGACAAGAACGTGACACAGAGTTGATTTAGTAGAATTTGAAAATCACTTAAATGAGTTTTTTATGCTTTATTTATGCATAGTTTATGCGTAATAAACTCAATTAATTTCTGTGCCCTGTTGATAAGAACTTGTAAGCACAGAAATACTTTCGTGGTTTTGCTAATTACTCTCTTATTTATCCTAAAAGCAATTAAATGTAGACTTTGTGATAAATATAAGTGTTCAACATCTCGCTAAACACTCAGCTTTTTATCGTGTTCGAGTTACCACTATTCGTGCTGTTGGATTATCCCAACGGTCTGCTTCAGTAAGTACTGAAGTGCTTAAACCTTCTTTACTGTCATCACTCGCATTAGCGTTGGTAACAACACCTCGGTGAAAGTGAACCAGATCAAAAAGATCATCACGTGTGGCATCAAAACCGGCACTTGCCCCGCCACCACCTGCCGCACCTGCTGCTGGGCCAGGCATTGTAGAAGCAGTTTCTGTGTTTGCCTCAGTACCTGCATCCCAAGTTGGGGCCATAAAGCTCATTGACTGGCCAACCGTCATGTTACTTATGTTAGCGGCATTAAGACCGGTAAACGCATCATTAGTATTGACCAACATGGTAGTAAAACTCATGCGTAAATTATCAATATCTAAAAGTGGTACTAATAATGTCGACATTGTACCCATAGTTCTCGGCGGTGTTGCTCCGCCCGTCGTTACAGCATCTAAATATTGGGTTGCCGCTAAAGCTTCTGACATCAGTCCTGTGGGGTCACCACCTTCAGCAAGTTGCTCTAAACCTAAACTTGCCGCTTCACCATCGATAAAAGTGTTGAAACCTGGTTCATGTAACACTACAGCTGCTGGTGAAAATGGCTGTCCATAAGTTAAATTAGTTAACTGCACAGTGTAAACCGCAAGGTTGCCATTGGTACCGTCAGCGCCATTTGTGCCATCGCTACCATTTGAGCCGTCAACACCTGCGCTACCCGCCGGGCCTGTAGCGCCGTTGTCGCCATCGTCACCACCACAACCGGTTGCTAGTACTGCTATAAGTGGCAGTAAAGCTAAACTTAGTTTGTTCATATTCATTATATTCTCCCTAAATTAAGGTGCTGGGATAGTAATAGTTACGCGCGCAACAGGATTTAACCAACGATGTTCAGTCGACAATAAATCACTAGCGCCATCAGTAAGGCTAGTATCACCTAAAACATTTCTATGAATATGCACTGGCCCGTCTGTGCCATCTACCACTTCGTTTGCGCCAATGGCCGTGCCATCTTCAGCAAAACCTACTTTAGCCGCAACACCCATACCGCCAACACCTAATGGCACTGGAGATGCACCTGCACCCGCAACCCCAGGAGCACCATAACCACCAAGCGGTGTGCCACCTTGTTCTACAATGTCAGTACGCATGCTATTTAATTCATCATTTAGCTCTGTACCTGCATCATAGGCGTTCAGCATATAGGTATATGTGCCTGGTGCAGTGGGAATTTTAATACTGTCTAATCCAACAAAAGCGTCATTTGTAGGAATTAGCATAGCTAAAATAGAAAGATGAGTTTTATCCATGGTATCAAATGAATAGTTTTCAGTGCTTGATGGTGCGCTTAAACCATCAATACGATGCCAGGTATTTGAGGTATTATCGGTATCTGTTGGACCTAAAAGTGCTTCAAAGTTCTGTCCAGAAGATGCTGCATTTTGAGCATCGTCAATCACCCCAGCTTCGGCAAGCCACGCTAAAGCAGAGGTTGCTTCAACTCCGGGCTCAAAAGCGTCAACGGTATTATCATGTGCTATGACTAAACGTGGCGTAAAGTGTTGAGCATGTGTAAGGTTGGTAATTTGAATTTCAATGGTTTGTGCCATTAGCACTGAGCTTGAACATGCTAGTGCAATAGCCGATGCGGCTTTAATAAGTTTCATAAGTTTCCCTTGATGACTAAATGATTTCACACTTAGTATGCAAAGCAAACATGGCTAAAGTTTCACGGAGTTATCACAAATGTATCACAATTTTATAAATAAAAAGTAATGAAATTTATTTGTTAATTAGCGTGTCACGGCCCTTACTTACCCCATAAATGTCATCAGGAAAAAAACCTAAAGTGACATGAAAGTCTTTATTTTTTAACAGTAATTTTTGTCGTATAAATTGGCCGTCAGGTGAAGAGGCAACAACAAAATAACTTTTTTTATCGTCATTTTCGACACGACCTATACCATGTAAAATCACACGAAATTGTGTATTCGACTTTACACTATTTTTATTAATGGTTTGATATTCATATGGATTTACTAAGGTAACGTGGAAGGTTTGCTGATCACGCGCCGCTTGATGCTGACGATAAATAGCATACTGCTCTTCACCTAATTCATTTTTTAACTGATCTAAATAACCACTAAGCTCGGCAGCAGAAACTTTACCGCCTAAATAAACTAAACCACTGTTATCTCTAAGCTCGCTAATCTCTAAATTCAATGTTCTATCTTCGTTAAAAGGGCTTTCTGATAATTTATTATCCGATTGCGCTAACACTCTCGCCAAAGGTGTCGCTTTTTGTTGTGTTGTTAGTGGTATATGTTTTTCTTTATTATTAGTATTTTTAGCCATTCCACTATCAGCAATTTCATTATCAGCAATTAAAGTCTGTTGATACCCTGCTATGAGGGTAGATTTATCTTGTTGGCTGTTTGTATGCACATCCAATGTTGTCGCCGTAGCTATATGGCTAGCAATACTGAGAAAAACAATGGCTGTACACTTTATATTAATATTCATGCTATTACCTAGTGTCGAGTTGTACCCAAATTAATGTTATACCAATTTAATTAATTAAGTGATCTACTTTTTCATGAGGAAAAATGGATAATTACAGCGTTATACATTTTAACCATTAAAAATGAGCTGCTAAGTAATCAACTTGGTATTGTCTATTGTCTGCTTGACTAAGTCGCTAGTATGCCGGAAAAATTTTACACCACCGAATACAACTAACGTAAATTTTATTGTGAACTGTATTACTATCACTGACATTTTATCGCGTTAATCGATATACTTGAGCATGGTTGATATTTGACGTTATACCGCATTTAACACATAGCATTCACCCACGCGTTTTTATCAAATTATTTCTTATTTACTATACCAACAACCAGCAGGAGTTACTTTTCACTTAATGCTATCTTCAATCAGTCCAGAACTTTTTAATTATATTGCGATTACATTCGCCCGCTTTAAATGGCAACTTTTAGCGTGGAGTATATTCTTCTTTGTGCTTTTTATAGGCTTACAGGCTCAAATTCAACTAAAAACCCCTAGCGTGTTGGTTTGGATAGCGATACTGATCTTATTTATTGCTATTGAAAGCTTAGTGGTTGCTGCGTTTATGTTTTTCTTTCAAGTACTGCCGTCAACGCGAGAAGAAAATATCGCTTGGTTCAAGTTCTATAGGACCATTGAATGGTGTGAAACAATACTCTTTACGATATTACTGCCTTTGCCAATAGTATTGTTTATATATGCCTTTGTGCGCTTAGCTATGTAACGATTAAGTTATACCAAGTTGATTAATTAACTTGGTATAATTCAGAGCACTAACCATTAAGCAGTGCTATCATCTCATCTTCTGTTAACACGCTCACACCAAGATCTTGTGCTTTCACTAATTTAGATCCTGCTTTTTCACCCGCCACTAAATAATCTGTTTTTACAGAAACGCTACCCGAAACTTTTGCTCCCAAAGCTTGTAATGCCGCTTTAGCTTCGTTGCGGCCCATTTTACTTAAGGTACCGGTGAGTACGAATATTTGATCTTTTAATGGTAATTCATCATCACTTTTACGTTCTATATCAGGCCATG
The DNA here is from genome assembly GCF_002077175.1 of Colwellia sp. PAMC 21821. Taxonomy (NCBI): domain Bacteria; kingdom Pseudomonadati; phylum Pseudomonadota; class Gammaproteobacteria; order Alteromonadales; family Colwelliaceae; genus Colwellia; species Colwellia sp. PAMC 21821. The sequence goes on along the minus strand of NZ_CP014943.1, from coordinate 3,551,496 downwards.
ACATAATATTTTCAAGTTCTTCAACTACCTCAATATTATGATCTTGAGCAAAAAAATTAACAATATTTTTCGCTACTATCACGCCCACATCAGGCACTTGTTGTAGTTGCTCTGCATTCGCCGATTTAATAGCTGAAAAGTTTAGAAAATATTGCGCTAAGTTTGAAGCCGTTGTTTCGCCCACTTCTCTAATGCCTAAAGCATAAACAAATTTTGCTAAGGTTGTTGCTCTGGCAGCCTCAAGGCCTTTAATTAAATTAGTCGCTGACTTCTGCCCCATGCGTTCCATGGTACTGACATCAAGTTCGGTTAATTTAAAAAGATCTGCTGGGGTTTTGATCAGGCCTTCGTCGACTAATTGTTCAACTAATTTATCGCCTAAACCGTCAACATCAAGGGCTTTGCGCGAAGCAAAGTGTTTAATAGCTTCTTTACGTTGCGCCTGGCAATACAAACCGCCGGTGCATCGCAACACAGCTTCTCCTTCTGCTTTTAAAACTGCAGACTGACATACCGGACATTCGGTTGGAAAAGCTATAACCTGAGCATTGTCAGGACGACGTTCAAGGACCACACTGACGATTTGCGGAATAACATCGCCCGCGCGGCGAATAATAACCGTATCGTTTATCTGTATACCTAAACGGTCGATTTCGTCTTGGTTATGTAATGTGGCATTACTAACAGTAACGCCACCAACAAATATCGGTTTTAAGCGTGCTACGGGCGTAATTGCGCCCGTACGACCGACTTGAAAGTCTACAGACTCAAGTAGGGTTAGTTCTTCTTGCGCTGGAAATTTATATGCTGTAGCCCAACGTGGCGCACGGGCTACAAAGCCCAGTTGTTGTTGCAACTCAATGTCATCAACTTTAAATACAGTACCGTCAATTTCGTAACTTAATGCTTCGCGTTGTTGTAATATGTCTTGATAGAAAGCTTCTACTTGCGTGGCATTTTCCAGCAACTTTACTTCAGGGCACATAGGCAAGCCTAACGCTTTTATTTGGCATAAACGCTGATAATGAGAGTTTGCCAACCAGCTTTCGTCAATACTTTCAACTTCACTTTCTATATTATCGTCAAGCTCGTTCAAAGCGCCAACAAAGCCAATACCATAGGCATAAAATCCTAAATTACGTTTTGCGGTAATTTTAGAATCTAGCTGTCGTAGGCTACCCGCAGCAGCATTACGTGGATTAGCAAAACCTTTTTCGCCTTTTTTAATCGCTTGCTTGTTTAAAGCATCAAAGCTCGCTTTTGGCATAAACACTTCGCCACGCACTTCTAAAATATCGGGGTAACTTGTACCTTGTAAGCGCAAGGGAATCGATTTTATGGTGCGAACATTTTCGGTAATATTTTCACCAACCATACCGTCCCCACGCGTTGCTGCTTGTACAAAAACACCTTTTTCATAGCGTATACTTACCGCTAAACCATCAAGTTTTGGCTCGGCACAAATAGCAAAGTCGAGCGTTGATGTTACGCCACCTCTATTTAAGCGATCGAGTAAGCGCTTAACAAATGCTTGCCATTCTTGTTCAGAAAAAACATTGTCTAACGACAACATAGGGAGTTGATGTGTAACTTGACTGAATGACTTAAGCGCGGTCCCGCCCACCTTTTGGCTAGGTGAATCAACCGTTTTCAAGTGTGGATGTTCTGTTTCTAAGGTATTTAATTCCCGCATTAATCGGTCATATTCGACGTCAGGAACACTAGGCTCGTCAAGCACATAATATTGATGATTGTAATGATTAATCAACTGACATATTTCAGAAATACGTTTAATAATACTTAGTTCAGACATAATTTATTTACTTAGAAAGTGGGTAGTTTACCGTCAATAATGTGCTGTAGTTTTACACATTATTGACGATGAAGTTTATCGGGGATGAAAATTTACAGTGAGCCGATACGACTCTTGCGTTCAAATTCGCGAATAAGGCCGATATAATGCTGCTCAGTTTGCTTGGTCATCACGCTGCGTTTGTGATCCAATAATTGTCCGCGAAATTCGACGGCAAGTTGTTTAGCAGCATTTAACATTTGCTCAAACACTTCAAAAGCATCACCAGGATTAGGTAAAGTCATAAAAAGCGTAATACCTTGTGTGCTAAAATTTTCGATATCATCAAGGTCAAATGTACCCGGGTTCATCATATTAGCAAGGCTGAAGGTCACTTTTCCATTACCCGCATTATCTTGGTGACGATGAAATATATTCATTTCGCCGTATTTCATCCCTAAAGTCAGCAATGTTGGCAATAATGCAGCACCTGACATAGAAAGTCCTTGTGGCATAACAACCGAAAGTACAATAACTTGTGGCTCCACCTCGACAGCTGCAGGTTTTTTATTTTCCTGCGTGGCCGACATACTAGGCATATCCTTTACGGCTTCATCACCAAAGTTTATTTCCATTTGATTACGTTTAACTTTAGGTGCATGCACCTCTTTTTTACGCGCAATAGGTTTATTCACTAAAACTTCGGGTTTTGCCTGCGTCACGGGTTGCTGATATACAGGTTCAGAATATATTGGCTTTTTAATAACAACTTCATCTGCCACCGAACGGGTATCTTCAGGTTCAGGGAAAAAGTCACCTTCATAATCCGGTGCGTCCGACAAAGCTTGTTGTTTTAAATGCTCAGGTACTGCCTCGGTATCATTAAGTAGTACACCAAAATCGTCACGATGTCCTTGAGGTTTAATTTCAAACGCCCCAGGAGGAACTTCAGACGGCATAGGTTCATCACTATGAAAATTTGTACTGCCTTCAACAAGATGAGACTTTACAGAAATATCATCGCGTTGGGTTTTAGCGCCAACAACCTTAGGTTTACTTACGCCATCCTGATCAAATCCTGAACCATCAAAACCACGTGACTGTGGCGCTACAGGTTCAACTTTAGTCTTTAATTTATACGGGTTTTTATGTTTTCTAATAGTCCAATAACCATGAATGAAAATGGCTGCTATTACGAGAGCACTGATAATAATTAATGTATTTCTGAAATTATCTTCCATTACCTAGCCTATTCTTATACTTCTGCCATGGCGATTGCTTCGTCTATATCAACCGCTACCATACGTGAAACACCTGGTTCAAACATGGTAACTCCGGTTAAATGTGACGCCATCTCCATAGCTATTTTATTATGACTTATATATATAAATTGCACTGTTTGCGACATTTCTCGCACTAGATTACAAAAACGACTGACATTTGCATCATCTAAAGGTGCATCCACTTCATCAAGTAAACAAAATGGAGCAGGATTCAATCGAAAAATCGCGAACACTAATGATAATGCGGTCAGCGCTTTTTCTCCACCAGATAATAGATGAATTGTGCTATTTTTTTTACCTGGCGGTCTAGCCATGATGGTAACCCCTGTATCTAGTAGGTCTTCACCGGTCAACGTTAAGTAAGCTTGACCACCACCAAAGACCTTAGGAAATAGCACCTGTAGGTCTTTATTAACCTGATCAAAGGTTAGTTTAAACTTATGACGGCTTTCTTTGTCTATTTTTGCAATTGCCGCTTCTAACGTAGATATTGCATTATTAAGGTCTTGATCTTGTTGGTCAAGATAACTTTTACGCTCAAACTGAGTTTCGTACTCTTCAATTGCCGCTAAATTTATCGCGCCTAACATTTGTATGTCTTTAGCCAACTTAATTAAATGCGCTTGCCAGAGCGATTCTTTTGCGTTTTCTGGCATGGTCTCCACTACTTTATCGATATTTTGTTGTAGTTCAGACAATACCTCTATGGCGCTTTCTGCTCTTAACTTGAACCCTTCGCTGTCTAATTGTAATCGTGCTAGTTGTTCATTAAAGCCACTGACTTTATTTTGGCTGGTTTTTTGTTGTATTTCCAGCTCGGCTAAACGTGTTTGGCTGTCATTTAAAGTTTTCTGATTAAATTGCAGCTTTTCATTAATTGCCGTTAGGTTATCTAGCCATTGTGGTAACTGCTGCTCAAACTTTTGTATTGGCTGACTATTGTCTGTAAAAACTTGGCTATTACTGGTTAGCCTTTGGGTCAATAAGTTAACATTTTCTTGATTTGACCGAATACTTTGCTCACGTTGCATACGCTGACTTTTAAGCTGTTCAACCACTAAACTCATCTGATGACGATTTTGATGTAATGCCTGACTGCGTGTTTGTATTAATTCTATCGTTTGTTGCAACAACGCTTGTTGCTGAGAAAAGCCGTCTACGTCATATTCAGAGTCATCAGATATTTGCGCTAACTGCGCTTGAAAATCTGCTAGTTTTTGCTGAGCGACAAGTTCACTTTTGTGCAACTCTTCAACTTGTTCTGTTAATTTTTTTTGCTGACTTTGTTGTTGTTGACTTACCTGAGCTTTTAATGAAATGACATTATCGATCTCGTTAAGTTTAGTTTGCTGTAACGTGATACTTTCGCTATTCACATTTTTGTCATTGGTTAATAATGCTAGCTGCTCGAAAGTTTGAGTCTGCTGCTGCTCAATATTTTCTTGGCTTTTAAGTATTTGCTGAACTGATATTTGTTCGTTTTCAAGCTGACGCTGTAAACTAATATAGTCATAGCCTTGTTCAAGTTTGCCTTTGGTCAACATATGGTGTTGTAGCCATGTGCCGTCGGGACAAATAACACTTTCATGTTTTGCTAGGCCCAATAACTTTTGCTGAGCTTCGAGGTAAGTATCAGCTAAAAAAATAGCATTAAAGTAATCAGTTAATGCGCTGACGCCGCTCACTTTACTTGCTAATGTGTTGGCTTGTACAGCTACAATACTTTTACTTATGTCATCGAAATTTTGCTCAACGTTTTGTTCTATACTCTCAGCTATATTCTGATAAACAAAACATAAGTTGTCGACGTTTAAGTTTCCGTTATCATCGGCGTTAGGTAATGTATTTACAAGATGGCCCGCCAACCAATGAGATAGGACCACTTCTGTCGCCTGTTCCCAACCTTTGGCAACGTTTAGCTGACTTTGTAACGAGACAAAATCGGTCATGCTTTGCTTGTTAAACCATGCGGCTTGTTTTTCACTCCAAGGCGATTTATCTGCAAGCTTTAACTGTAATCCTTCAATGACTTGATTTTTAACCGCATGCTGACCTGCAGCTACAGCCAATTGTTGACTTAACTGCTGAGACGCTTGTTGCAGGTTTAGCTCTTTAGTCGCCAACTCGCTATGTTGCTTTTTCAGCTCTGTTAACGCTGCTAAAGTGATGTTTTTTTGTAGCTGATACTGCTCGTCTACATTTTCTACAGTGTCTAATAAAGAATGCGAGGTTATTTGCTCATGTAACTTAATTACTTGCTGGTCAACTTGTTCAATAATTGTTTTTTGTTGAGTAATGTTGGCATGCAAAGTTAATTTTTGCTGTTCATTAGCATTACGTTTTTGCTGTTGTTGCTGCCATTGGCTTTGCAATTTCTTCTGTTGTTCTTGTTGTTGCGAGAGTTCAGTCTGACATGCTTCCAGCGCAGTCTCGATGCTCTGCAACTCAGGTTGTTGTTCATTTAACTGGGTGATACATAATTTTAATTGTGCTTGCTCAGCTAAAATTAACTGTTGTGCATTCAGTAATTGTTGCTGAGTTAACTCATTATCGGTTTGAGTTTTTTCTGATTGTTCTTTTAAGTATTTAACTTGCTGTTCAGCGCGAGCAATATCTTGCGTTACATTGAGTTTTTGCTGATGCAATGTTTGATTATTATCATTACAGCCGTTCATGGTCGCTTTTAATTCGATGATCACTAAATCGTTTTGACTAAGCTCGGTATTTTGGCTTGCTACTTTATTTTCCAACGCTACGATGCGCGTTTGATGCAGTTCACGTTGTTGATCAAATTTTTGCCAGCGTAAGACTGCCAGCTCGGCTTTATATTTACGTTCTTGTTGTTTTAAAGTACGAAAGCGTTTAGCCGCTTGTGCTTGTTGATGCAGTTTATCAATTTGAACATCAAGCTCAAGGCGAATATCATTGAGTCGTGCTAGGTTTTCTCTGGTATGGCGTATTCTGGTTTCGGTTTCTTTGCGGCGTTCTTTATATTTTGAAATGCCAGCGGCTTCTTCAATAAATACGCGTAATTCTTGTGGTTTAGATTCGATTAAGCGAGAAATAGTACCTTGTTCAATAATAGCGTAACTGCGAGGCCCTAAACCGGTGCCAAGAAAAATATCGGTAATATCTCGTCGTCGACATTTTGTGCCATTTAAAAAGTAAGTATTAATGCTTTCACGATTCACTACCCGACGCACAGAAACTTCAGTACGATCAGCCATGTTGCCTTGAATACGGCCTTGGGTATTATCAAACACTAGCTCGACACTGGCTTGACCAATAGGTTTTCGACTGGCAGCTCCATTAAAAATAACATCAGTCATGGCTTCGCCGCGTAAATTTTTCGCAGAGCTTTCGCCTAATACCCAACGTACAGCGTCAATAATATTCGATTTTCCACAGCCATTTGGCCCAACAATAGCGGTCATTTGTTGTTCAAAGGGGACTTTGGTGGGATCGACAAAGGATTTAAAACCTGCCAATTTTATATGCTTGAGTCGCATTAAATCGAAAAACCTAATCAAAGTATCTATTGGCTAAAGTTTTGTAAGACAATAGAATTAACATTAAACATCAGTAACTGCCGCCACTGTAACAGAGATTGATGTAATTTGTAACATCACAATACTGTTCATCTCATACTAAGGATCCTATAATCGGGCTATGAATATCAACTAGTTAGGTTAATAAAACAACAATGAGCAATAATAACAAACCCCCATTAGCAAACGGCGGTGCCGGATACTTTATCAAAGGCTTTGAGTTGATCCGAACCCCAGGAATTCGACGCTTTGTATTTATTCCGTTATCAGTAAACTTAGTACTGTTTAGTTATGCTTTTTATTATATGTTTTTGCAGCTAGAAAGTTATATGTTGAGCTTAGAAGATTGGCTTGGTGATTCGTTTTCTTGGCTAAGTAGTTTTATTTGGCCGTTAGCTATTTTGTTTGTATTGATTATTTTTTCATTTATTTTCAGCTCAGTAGCCAATTGGTTGGCCGCACCATTTAATGGTTTACTCTCAGAAAAAGTGGAGGCATTATTGACAGATCAACCCTTGCATGACGGTGGTGCTTTGGATGTGGTTAAAGATATTCCTCGAACGCTAAGTCGAGAGGTAAGTAAACTAGGTTATTATTTACCGCGTGCTGCTGGCTTCTTTTTACTTTATTGGTTATTACCGATTGTTGGCCAAGTACTGTGGTTTTTATTTCTTGCCTGGATGATGGCCGTACAATATATAGATTATCCGTTTGATAATCACAAAATTAGTTTTACGCGTATGCGCAGAACATTAAAGCAACGCCAAGGGTTAAGTTATAGTTTTGGTATCACTACGGCAGTATTTTCAATGATCCCATTAGTAAATTTGGTTGTAATGCCCGTGGCGATATGTGGTGCTACAGCACTATGGGTAGATAATTATCGTGATGAATTTGTTGACCGTTCATAATAAATCAAATAACAATCAGTATGTTAACGACTATTAAACAATTAGCTCAAGCATCGTTCATATTTTGATGCTTGTTTGATCGTGCGTTTAAATATTAGCCAAGTACTTAATTAAGCATTTATACTAAAATTTGACAGCAAAAAATTCAACGTGCACACTCATTATAATGTAACTACGTTTATGATTTATATCACATTGATAACTTAAAAGGATCTGGTGATGCCAGCATTGCGCTTTAGACCAAAGAGTTCATTTTTATCTCGTGCTTTACTACTGTTGATGGTCAGTTTTAGCATTAACGCAGAAACCTCTAATACCGAAAAAAGTATAATAGATAAAGTTGATATACCGGTAATTGAAGACGCGCGTATATTTGCTAGATTTGATGAGAACACCCCCGCGGTGATTAATTATTTCACCTCAGTTTCAGAAGATAGCGTGATTGATTTTTACAATAAAAGCTACGGTGAACCAATTGAGCGCGAACGCAAACGCGGCCGCTTAACATTAAATTACCAACATGAGTCACAACAAATACGCGTAGTAATTTCACAACAAAACAAACAGCGTCAGGTTGACGTTATAGTAAACAAACGTGCAGTAAGCCCTTAGCTGCGTTTAATGAACTATAAAAACACCATTTATTAAGCCATACAATTTTTAGTTTATTGAGCATAAAAAAACATCGCTAGTGGCGATGTTTTTTTTTGTGAATTTTTATGTTAAAAAATACGATAATACCCATTTGATTAATTAAGTGATCTACTTTTTCATGAGAAAAAATGGATAATGACAAGGCATAAAATTTAGTCAGTAGTTATGCTACTTATCAATTTTATAATCCCGTACTTATTCATTTTAAGCATTAAAAATGAGCCGTTAATTAATCAACTTGGTATAACTATAGTTACAAACTGCTCAAATAATCACATCAAAGCTTAACTAAGTACAGCTAAGTTAAGCCAGTCGTTAGTTTAACAATATAGCGTCAACCGTACCTTGCGCTAGCGGGTGATAACCTGGGCGCGCTTTTTTATAAACCGCTTGTGCCCATTCCTTGCCTTTAGCAGATGTTGCAAGCTCTTTATACAAAGGAACAATCAATTTACGACGACCTATTGACTCCAAATATGTTGCCATTGCTGGATAAACAACGTCATAGCCAGAGCGTAATGCCAGTAAATACCATGCATGAGCAACTTCAGCATTTGTACTGTTGGTAAGATTAAATGCTTTATCTAAACTTGTCATACGCTCGTTAGATATGTTCAATGGTAAGTTATTAATAAAGTGTAGCCATTCATGCAATGTCCATTTTTTTGTAGGTATTTGCGCTAATTCAAGCTGGCCGCTGGTCCATTTCGAAATAACGTCATTAATTTTAACAAAAGCATCTGAACGTGGCTTAGGGGTATAAACGGGTAAACCTTGTTCATAAATCCATTCATTTAACTCACCATCACTGACAATGTTAGGAAATTTGTCGGTCAAATTAGCTTTTAAATAAGTCACAAAGTTTTTAGTACCTAAACTTTGAAATGCATGATCATCGAAATATTGCATGATAAAAGTATCAAACTTTTCACGACCAAACTTTTCTTCTAAATAAACTAAAAATAGTTGCCCTTTGGTATAAGGTACGCCAGAAAAAGCATCATCAGGATCACGGCCAGCAAGGTCGATATACAATTGTGTGTCACCTGGCGGTAGCTCAGCAATTTCATAACCTAAGTTTTGAGCATCTAACGCTCGCTCCATTAAGGCTCTATCAGCGCCAAAAACAGCTTCCATAATGCGATTTTCAACATAACTGGTAAAACCCTCGTTTAACCATAAATCGCGCCAGCTTTCGTTAGTCACTAAGTTACCAGACCAAGAATGAGCTAACTCATGGGCAATTAAGTTCACTAAACTTTTATCGCCAGCTACCACGGTTGGGGTAATAAATGACAATCTTGGGTTTTCCATACCGCCAAAAGGAAAACTTGGTGGCAATATAAGTAAGTCATAACGGCCCCAACGATAAGCACCAAAAAGCTTTTCGGTTTCATCGATCATCAGTTGCGTATCATCAAATTCAGTAACGGCTCTATCTAAAATATATTGTTCAGCATAAATACCGGTTTGCTTGCTCATGGCTTTGAACTGTAAGTCACCGACAGCAATAGCAATTAAATAAGCAGGAATAGCTTGTGGCATTGAAAATGAATAATCGCCATCGCGTGCTGTATCAGGTGCGTTGTCAGCACTCATTACCGCGAGTAAATCATCAGAGGTCGTAATGCGGGCATTGTATGTCATGCGTACGCTTGGTGTATCTTGAATTGGTATCCAAGAACGGGCATGAATGGCTTGGCTTTGGCTAAACATAAACGGTTTGTCTTTGCCGGCAGTTTGCTCAGGCGACAACCATTGCAAGCCTGAAGCTTGTGGTAATGAGTTGTAATACACTCTGATGGTTGGCGTTTGAAAAGGTGTTTTAATGGTTAGCTTTGAGCCCATAACATCATCGCGCTTTGCCAGTTTGTAGTTTAATTTTACCCACTGATTGCTCGCATTTTTTGCCATGACACGATGAATGTCTAAATCGCGAGTATCTAAAGTAACATTAGCAACTTCATCGTTAAGCCAATTAAGGCTCAACTCGGCAAAACCTTTTAATGATTTTTTGTCAAAATCAACATCAAGATCTAAATAAAGGTGACTAATTTTTACTTGATCATAGTTAGCATAAGTCAACGCATCATTAACTTGCGCAGAAACTGATTGAATCCAAGTGAGCTGTATAACACAACACATTATGGCAACAAGGCGAATAGAAAATTTCATATAATGTACCCAAAACAAAAGAGGCCTGTAGATTACAGTGAATCTACAGGCCTCTTCAAGTGATAATTATGTCAATTGAACATGTTCTCGCTAAACGTTACGGCTGTTCCATACGTATTACCACTCGGCGGTTTTTACTACGACCGATAATAGTTTCATTGGAGGCTACGTGACGCTTTTCACCATAACCACTTGCTTCTATTCGACTGGCATCAATTCCACTACTAACAATTAAATCTCGCACATTATTTGCACGACGTTCAGACATTTTAAGGTTGGTATTACGACCACCGTAACTATCAGAGTAACCGTCTATTAATACTAGCTCTAACTGAGAATCAAGCGATAAGTATTCAACGATCATATTCATGCGTTTTTGCGATGCTTTGGTTAGCTTATCAGAGCCAAACTGATAGTTAAGTACCGTATAAGAAATATCATCAAAGTTAAAATCTAGTAGATTACTCACGCAACCAACAAAAGCTTGATAGGCCTTTTGAAAACGAGCGGTTGATAAACCCACTGTAATTTTTTCGTCAGTGCTATACCAGTCATTATAATAAAACGTTGGGCTCATGCCTTGATCAAGTTCATTGAGCATGTTCCAAGCAATTTTTTTCGGCAAACTTGGTGAGAATTGTTTATGCAGCTTCATATCTGCTAACACCCTTCCGGCAACCCCTGGCCGCCAATTTGGAGCCTCAGATCGCACTTCAGCTAAAGAATAACTGTCGGGCAATCGCATCATTTCCAATTCAAACTCCATATTCGTTTTACGGTTTGCTGAACTATAAAACTTAGCTTTACCATAGCGTGGAATTTGATGTGATAGCGTACATTGCAGCCGAGAATCATCAGTTAACTGCCATGTGGAGTTTTCAATATCCGCACGATATTGCCTAATGCCCGCATTAGTTTGGGAAATAAATAATGATAATGTAACTAGCGTTATAATTTTTTTCATAAAATTAATTTTCATGTCAATTAATGTGGATTTAATAGCGACATCTTTACTATCGACAAAATCAAGAATAACTTTAACAGTTTATTGGAATATTCCCAAAATTAAATGTTGTGCTTTTAATCTTCGGTGATGCCTTAAGGGATTATTTCTGCGATAATCCCCAACAATATTTATGCTAACCAATACTCATTGCCTTTATGTCTGATAATACAACAGCAACTAATACTCATGCTGAAAAATCACTATTTGCTCAACGCTTTCGAGGCTACTTCCCCGTCGTTATTGATGTTGAAACCGCCGGTTTTAATGCCCAAACAGATGCTTTACTAGAAATTGCTGCAACTACACTTTCTTTAGATGAAACCAGTGGCCAATTCAGTTTAGATGAAACCATTCATTTTAACGTTGACCCTTTTGAAGGCGCAAACCTCGAAAAAGCCGCTTTAGAATTTACCGGTATCGACCCCACTAATCCGTTACGTGGCGCAGTAGATGAGAAAAAAGCTATTACTGAAATATTTAAACTTGTGCGTAAAAAAATGAAAGCTGCTGGTTGCCAGCGCGCCATTATAGTAGCGCACAATGCGTCCTTTGATTTAGGCTTTGTTAATGCGGTTACTGAGCGTTGTTCAATTAAACGCTCGCCTTTTCACCCTTTCGTTAGTTTTGATACCACCACGTTGTCAGGCTTAGCATTAGGTCAAACAGTTTTAGCAAAAGCCTGTGCGGCCGCAAAAATTGATTTTAATAATAGTGAAGCACATTCCGCATTATATGATACGGAAAAAACCGCTGAGTTATATTGCTATATTGTTAATAAATGGCAACAGTTAGGCGGTTGGCCTTTAATTCAACCGGAAGACACTACACAAGATGAATTAACGCAAGAACAAACTTAGCATTTGCATCTAATAGTAGTAGGGTAATTAAAATAATGACTTTGCTTTTCGGCGATTATTTATTCTGAAAAGCAAATTTCTTAACGCCAAAATCATTAAACAAAAAGCGATAAACTTTAAGGCAGATGAATTGGTTTTCAATACGATAACCATAGCAACTGCAAAGTAGCCATAAGGTAAGTATTCGTAAAGCCATTCGGGTAACCTCTTTTTATCAACTGCTTTATTTTCAATATCTTTACGACGGTCAACCCGACGATATTCAGAGCGAGTGACCAACGTTATACATCCAGCACAATAAAGTAACCCCGCAGAAAAAAATACAGGCCAAGTATCATAAAATGCAAGCAAATAAGCACACACTAAAAAATATGCGTAAGGTAAATTTTCATAAATAAATTTAGGGTAATACATCTATAATCCTTTTTTGACATTCAATTACCTCAAGAAGCATTTCAACTTCCTAATCTGTTTATTATTTTAGTCGTAATACAATAATTTACAAAGATTTTTTAAATATATAAATAAATTTCAGACACAAAAAAGCCGCAAGAAGCGGCTTTTTTTACTCATAAATTAACGTAAGCGTTAAAGTTTATCAGCGTTATCTGTAAGGTAAGCTGCAACGCCTTCTGTAGTTGCTGTCATGCCTTTATCGCCTTTGTTCCAGCCAGCTGGACATACTTCACCGTGGTCTTGGTGAAATTGTAACGCGTCGATCATACGGATCATTTCATCAACGTTACGACCAAGTGGTAAATCGTTAACCACTTGATGACGTACACTACCTTCTTCATCAATTAAGAATGAAGCACGAAATGCTACGCCAGCTTCTGGATGCTCTACGTCATATGCTTTACAAATTTCATGTTTTACATCAGCAACTAAAGTGTATTGAACTTGACCAATACCACCATCGTTTATTGCAGTGTTACGCCACGCGTTATGAGAAAATTGTGAATCGATAGAAACACCAATAACTTCAACACCACGGCTTTTGAACTCTTCCATACGGTGATCAAAAGCTAACAATTCTGAAGGACATACAAAAGTAAAATCAAGTGGGTAGAAAAATACTACGGCTTTTTTACCTTTAATAGCTTCAGCTAGATTAAAGCTATCAACAATTTCACCTGAACCTAATACTGCTGCTGCTGTAAAATCTGGTGCTGCGCGACCGACTAATACACTCATTATATTCTCCAATTTTTTAAAATAAATTTAAGTTATTTAATGTTAACTCCACCTAGTATGGTGGCGTTAAGTGATAATTCAATAGTTACTCTGAACTTTCTGCCGAACTATTTTTAGCCGCAGATTCAGTGATCAAGGTTTGTAATTCACCTTGTTGATACATTTCCATGATGATGTCACAACCGCCGACAAGTTCACCGTCAACCCATAGTTGTGGAAATGTTGGCCAATCAGCATACTTTGGTAATTCAGCACGAATATCAGGGTTTTGTAAGATATCAACATAGGCGAATTTTTCACCACAGCCCATCAATGCTTGAGAAGCCTGTGAAGAAAAGCCACAACTTGGTAACTTTGGTGAACCCTTCATGTAAAGGAGAATTGTGTTTTCACTGATTTGTTCTTTAATGCGATCGATTGTTTCCATAATATCCTCAAAAATTAATACTTATACCAATTTAACTAATTATAACATTTCACATAATGAAACAATATTTATTCAATTTGGTATTATTGTGCCCAATACTTAAAGTAAAACTGACGAATATAAACAGAACAATAAATACTAAAGCAAAAAACTTATATATTAAAACTTAATAGCCTTGATAAAACCTATGGTAATACCTATATACTTGGGTAGACTATACAAAGCTTTAATACCCGAGTAGTTTACTAGGTTTTAGACAAAAAAAAACTACTTCTTTAAATTAGCATTAGAATAATTTTTTATAATCACATACTGGAGAATATAATGGCTATCGAATTACCAGCACTACCATATGCAATGGATGCACTTGCACCACATATTTCACAAGAAACTTTAGAGTTTCACTATGGTAAGCACCACAACACTTATGTTGTTAAGTTAAACGGTCTTATCGAAGGTACTGATTTTGAAGGAAAGTCTTTAGAAGATATCGTTAAAACATCTTCTGCTGGTGTTTTCAATAACGCTGCACAAATTTGGAACCATACGTTTTACTGGAACAGCTTAAGCCCTAACGGCGGCGGCGAGCCATCTGGTGCATTAGCAACAGCTATTAATGCAAGCTTTGGTTCATTTGCAGAATTTAAAGCAAAATTCACTGACAGCGCTATCAATAACTTTGGTTCAAGCTGGACTTGGTTAGTTAAGAATGCTGACGGCAGCCTTGCTATCGTTAATACATCTAATGCAGCAACTCCTCTTACTGATGAAGGTGTAACGCCACTAATCACAGTAGATTTATGGGAACATGCATACTACATTGATTACCGTAACCTTCGTCCTAGCTACATGGAAGGTTTCTGGGCATTAGCGAACTGGGATTTTGCCTCAGCAAACTACGCTTAAACGTTACAAGATAATAATGTAAATTTAAAAGGTCAGCATTATTTGCTGGCCTTTTTTTTTAACTAATTTATAGCATTAATTGAAATAAAAAATCGCTTATTCTAGGCTGGTTTTAATCTCCAGCATCTGTGCGGCATCCCCTGCCTTTTTAGCCATTTTGCTAATGACTCCTAAAGTATACAAATCGTTTACATTATCAATGCAAGAACCTAGATTCACGTCATGTGAAAACCCTTCACATCGCTTGTGTTTAGTCTGGAACAATAAGCAGGTGATTTAAATGTTTGTTAATACTTATCATTGAACGTGCAATTATATTGGTGTTGAACCAACACACAATGAAAGTAGATCGTGTGCACGTTAAACAATATATCCTTCTTAAAAATAGTCTCTGGTTACAATTTTTTTCTTTATTTTTTAACTACTTTCAAAATTAACACCTAGACTTAAATTAAATAAAATAGGAAAGGTAAAAGTACGGTCTAATAATATAAGAAGGGTTTGATAAGTTACATTGCTCGTATGGTCGAATTATCAGCCCAGTCTGAACGACTTATCTTCTGGAGGCAGTTATGAGTATATTTCAACATTTCCAATCACGCTACGACGAGGCACAAGAAGAGTGCTATTCAATTCAAGATTTCCTGAGTTTATGTCGTAATGATCCTATGGCCTATGCAAGTGCATCACAACGGTTATTAAAAGCCATTGGCGAACCTGAAATGGTAGACACTTCAAATGAGCCTTGTTTAAGCAGAATATTCTCTAATCGGGTTATTGCCCGCTACCCCGCCTTTAAAGATTTTTATGGTATGGAAGAAGCAATAGAACAAATTGTTGCCTACCTCACTCACGCTTCTCAAGGCTTAGAAGAGCAGAAACAAATTCTCTATTTACTCGGTCCTGTAGGTGGCGGTAAATCATCATTAGCCGAAAAACTAAAAGCACTAATGCAGCAAGAGCCTATTTATGTACTTAGTGCAAACGGTACGCGCAGTCCAGTAAATGACCACCCATTTTGTTTATTTGATGCCAATGCTGACGGTAAAATATTACAACAAGAATATAATATTCCTGAGCGATACCTAAGTACAATAATGTCACCTTGGATTGCCAAACGTTTACACGAATTTAAGGGCGATATTGCGAAATTTGAAGTGATAAAGATTTATCCTTCTATTCTTGACCAAATTGCCGTTGCTAAAACCGAGCCCGGTGATGACAACAACCAAGATATATCAGCGTTAGTGGGTAAAGTAGATATTCGCCAATTAGAGCACTTTGCACAGAATGATCCTGATGCTTATAGCTACTCAGGCGCTTTATGTCGTGCCAACCAGGGCTTAATGGAGTTTGTTGAAATGTTTAAAGCGCCAATTAAGGTGCTACACCCGCTTTTAACGGCGACACAAGAAGGTAATTACAATCCAACTGAAGGCCTATCTGCACTACCCTTTAACGGTATTTTACTGGCTCATTCTAATGAGTCAGAATGGACAACCTTTAGAAATAATAAAAACAATGAGGCATTTTTAGACCGTGTTTATATTGTTAAAGTGCCTTACTGCATGCGAGTTTCTGAAGAAGTTAAAATTTATAAAAAATTATTAGAAAACAGTGAATTAAATACAGCCCAATGTGCACCAGACACGTTAGAAACATTAGCACAATTCTCGGTGCTTTCACGCTTAAAAGACCCAGAGAACTCCAGTATTTATTCTAAAATGCGCGTGTATGACGGTGAAAGCTTAAAAGATACCGATCCAAAAGCAAAATCATATCAAGAATACCGAGAGTATGCAGGCATCGATGAAGGTATGTCTGGGCTATCAACCCGCTTTGCTTTTAAAATATTATCCCGTGTTTTCAACTTTGACCATTTAGAAGTTGCGGCAAACCCTGTGCATTTATTTTATGTACTTGAACAGCAAATAGAACGTGAGCAGCTACCGAAGGAAACCAGTGATCGATATTTAGAGTTTATTAAAGGCTATTTATCACCTCAGTTTATTGAGTTTATTGGCAAGGAGATTCAAACGGCTTATTTAGAGTCATATTCTGAATACGGTCAAAATATTTTTGACCGCTATGTTACTTATGCTGACTTTTGGATCCAAGATCAAGAGTACCGAGATGCTGAAACCGGACAACTATTTGACCGTGAAGCACTGAATAACGAATTAGAAAAAATAGAGAAGCCAGCTGGCATTAGTAATCCGAAAGATTTCAGAAATGAAATTGTAAATTTCGTCCTGCGCGCCAAAGCCAACAACAATGGCACAAATCCGTTATGGACCAGCTACGAAAAATTACGCACGGTTATCGAGAAAAAAATGTTCTCAAATACGGAAGACTTATTACCTGTGATTTCATTTAACACGAAAACATCTAATGATGATCAACAAAAACACGACGACTTTGTTGAACGTATGATGACTAAGGGCTACACCAAAAAACAAGTCAGATTACTTTCTGAATGGTATTTGCGCGTAAGAAAATCTTCTTAGGTATTACTTAGTCCTCATTACGACTAAGTTAGGAGCATATATGACAAACTTTATCGATAGGCGGTTAAATAGCAAAAATAAAAGTACGGTTAACCGCCAACGTTTTATCAGGCGTTATAAAAGCCAAATTAAGCAGTCTGTATCTGAGGCGATAAATAAACGTGGCGTAACTGATATTACCAGTGGTGAAAACATTACCATCACCAAAAAAGACTTAAGTGAACCTTTTTTTCATCAAGGTAGTGGTGGCATTAAAGACCGTGTACACCCGGGTAATGACCAGTTTACGACCGGCGATCAAATTGCTCGACCACCGCAACAGCAAGGCCAAGGTCAGGGCAGTGGTCAAGGCGACGCGAGTGATTCTGGTGAAGGTAGTGACGACTTTGTTTTCTCTATTTCTAAGGATGAATATCTAAATTTACTTTTTGAAGATTTAGAACTGCCTAATTTAGAACAAAATCAATTAGATACAATTATTGATTATAAAACCGTACGCTCCGGTTATTGCGCGGAAGGCGCAGCCTCAAATATTGATATTGTAAAATCGTTACAAGGCTCAATAGCGCGCAGAATTGCCATGACGGCTGATAAACGCCGCCAACTTAAAGCGCTCGAAGCAGAATTAGCCTTGCTCGAACAAGATAGACACGACAACGTTCGAGCTAAAAACAAGCTTATAAAAGCTATTGAAATCATTAAGGCTAGCATTAGCAAAGTGCCTTTTATTGACTCGTTTGACTTACGCTATCGTAATTATGCCAAACAAGCTGTCCCAAGCTCAAAAGCGGTGATGTTTTGTTTAATGGATGTTTCTGGCTCTATGGATCAAGCAACTAAAGATATCGCCAAGCGCTTTTATATTCTTTTATACCTATTTCTTACTCGCACATATGAAACCATCGACGTGGTTTATATTCGCCACCATACTCAAGCTAAAGAAGTGGATGAACATGAGTTTTTTTATTCACAAGAAACCGGCGGAACCATTGCTTCAAGCGCTTTAGAACTGATGATCGACATTATAGAACAGCGCTATAATGAGAAAGAATGGAATGTCTATGGCGCACAAGCGTCCGATGGCGATAATTGGGCTGACGACTCGCCACACTGCCAGCAATTAATGCGCGAAAGTATATTGCCAAAATCAAGATACTTCAGTTATATCGAAATCACTCAACGTGCTCATCAAAGCCTTTGGCAACAATATTCACAAATTGCTGATACCAATGATGCCTTTTCAATGGAACACATAAGAACAGTTGAAGATATATACCCTGTATTTAGAGCGTTATTTAAGAGAAAAAGTGTACAAGCGGCGTAGTCATGTTAAGTGATTAATTATAAGAAAAACTAAATATTCATAAGTATCTTTTCGAGCAATAGATAATTTACTGACAGTAGATTTTTATTATTTCAGGCTAAACATAAGTACTTACATTGACGTGAATCGATTTATAAATGCCCCGGGGCCATATATTTTCAAGGATAAAAGTCATTAGCGAATTGCGCAAGCTATGACGAAATGGCTAAAACGGCTAAAACGGCCATGCAAGCACGAAGGTATTTTATATTTACACCACCT
The DNA here is from genome assembly GCF_002077175.1 of Colwellia sp. PAMC 21821. Classification (NCBI taxonomy): domain Bacteria; kingdom Pseudomonadati; phylum Pseudomonadota; class Gammaproteobacteria; order Alteromonadales; family Colwelliaceae; genus Colwellia; species Colwellia sp. PAMC 21821. Next base: position 3,532,651 of record NZ_CP014943.1, on the reverse strand, counting down.
TAAAATGATCGATTATTCGTTTCAATTGGTATAAGGAGTTTTTATGACTAAGCGAAAACCACTCGACGATAGCAGTGACTGGACATTTCCTAAGCTCGAACAATATCAAAGTGAAATTGAACGTGTTGCAAAACATTATCGTTTAGATACTTACACGAACCAAATTGAAGTGATCACCGCCGAGCAAATGATGGACGCCTACGCGAGTGTCGGCATGCCCATTGGTTACAACCATTGGACTTACGGTAAAAAATTTATACAAACTGAGCAAACCTATAAACGAGGACAAATGGGCTTAGCTTATGAAATTGTGATTAACTCTGACCCCTGTATTTCGTATTTAATGGAAGAAAACTCCATGGCGATGCAAGCACTCGTTATGGCACACGCTTGCTATGGACATAACTCATTTTTCAAAGGTAATTATTTATTTAAATCATGGACCGACGCTAGTTCCATTATTGATTACTTAGTATTCGCCAAAAAATACATTGCTGACTGTGAGCATAAACATGGGATTGACGATGTTGAAGCATGCCTTGACGCTTGTCATGCGCTAATGAATCATGGTGTAGACCGCTATAAACGACCACAAAAAATATCACTGGAAGCAGAATTAAAGCGACAAAAAGAACGAGAATCTTACCTACAGTCACAAGTCAACATGCTTTGGCGAACCGTTTCAAATGATGAAAATGATGGTGGACAGACTAAAGCGGTATTTCCAACCGAGCCGCAAGAAAACATTCTCTATTTTATCGAAAAAAATGCTCCACTTTTAAAACCTTGGCAACGTGAATTAGTTCGCATTGTAAGAAAAGTTTCACAATATTTTTACCCTCAAAAGCAGACCCAAGTTATGAATGAAGGTTGGGCTTGTTTTTGGCACTATACCATTTTAAACCATCTTTATGATGAAGGCTTAGTGACCGAGAAATTCATGTTAGAGTTTTTACATAATCATACGAATGTTGTCGCACAAGTTGACTATAACAGCCCTTACTACTCTGGTATAAACCCCTACGCATTAGGTTTTAATATGTTTATAGATATTAGACGGATATGTGAAAGCCCAACCGAAGAGGACAAGCAATGGTTTCCTGACATAGCAGGCAGTAATTGGCTTGATACCGTACACTTTGCCATGGAAAACTTTAAAGATGAAAGCTTTATAAGTCAGTATTTATCGCCGAAGTTAATGCGAGATTTTAAACTATTTCATTTACACGATGACAGCAATAAAAGTTATATCGAGGTTGGCGCTATTCATAATCAAAGTGGCTATCAAAAAATACGCACTATGTTATCTGACCAATACAACTTAAGTAATTTAGAAGCTAACATTCAAATAACTAATGCTGATATTAGCGGCGATCGCTCATTAACTTTACGCTATATTCCGCATCAACAAGTAGCACTTGCAGACTCGAAAGATGAAGTATTAAAGCACCTATATTACCTTTGGAAGTTTGATGTAAAACTATTACAAGAAAATGAACAAGGCGTAGACGAAATTATTGCACAATGCCCACAACCCGATGAATAGGCAATAAAAAAGGCAACTGTCTAGTTGCCTTTCTTGCGTAATTATAGATTTAACGTTTGGTTATTAACTTATTCAGCAAGCTCTTTTAACACTTCGTCTTTTAGCTCTATCCAGAGTTTACCCGACTCAACACCGTATTTTCTAACCGCGTATACCGACTCGTCAAATTGGCCAGCTTTTGCTAATTCAATCAGTTTTTTATAAAATGTTCGCGTTATTTCTCGGCCTCTAGGGTGAGCAAAATACAAACTACCTAAACGCGAGTACAAACCTCTAAAGCCGTTTAAAATCAATAAATAAATAGAATTACCAGAAGCAACTACAAGCTCCTTATTGAGTTTATAATCAAACTCTGCAAAAGCTTCGCCAGTATCTTCAACATCTTCAATAGCCGACAATAACTCTATAGTTTTTTCAGGGTTATTTTTAATAGCGCCACGCACATAAATTGCACTGATATTAGTTCGCGCCGACAGCAAATTTTCGACTAGGTCAGGAATACCCTCTTGATCAAGCTGTGCTAATGTTTCAAGAATATTGAGACTAGATGTTTCCCAAAAATTATTAACTTTAGTCGGTTTACCGTGTTTTATGGTCAACCAACCATCGCGTGCTAAGCGCTGTAGCACTTCTCTTAATGTCGTTCTTGTGACGCCGATGAGTTCTGATAATTCACGTTCAGCGGGTAAAATAGTACCCGGTGGAAATCCACCATTCCAAATAGATTCAACAATATATTGTTCGGCAAATCCTGCTGGACTGTGCGCTTTTATAACCATAGGGCTCCACATCACTTCGAGTTAACTGTAATTGAAACTGATTGTACCAGAACAATCAATCGACACAAGTTGATATATGTGGCTAGCGCCTTTTAAATTAATAATTTAGAGCATTCTGAGTATTAAACTTAAGACTCAACATTCAGATACCAGAAAAAGCTTAATGCTTTCAGTTACTATTTAAGCCCAAAGGATGAATATTTTGTAAGTTTCATACTAGTCTTTAGTACAAAGGTATTATTACCCCCCCAAAATCATTGGCAACGTAAAAGGTAACTCAAAAGTATATTACTTTGTATGAAGAGGTATAATGGCTAAGTTAGCACATTGATTATGCAGCTAAATTATTGGGTTTTGGCATTAAACTATATTGTTCAAATAATTGGCTTCTGACAGATCCTGCCTTTGGGTTCCCACAGTTAGGTGCCCGTCCTAAGCTTCATTGCATATTAATGAATAATACGTACTTGCTTATCCCATGTGCTGCCATGCCAATTAGAGACAGTCCCAGAAGCTTCACAGGAGTCGCAATGCCACTCAATCATGCTAATTGATATACACTTTGCTTTAATGTCTCCATCACAGGTCAGATCATCAGCTCGGGTATTACATTTCAAGTCGACATCTATTAGTGGTTTTTCAATATTTTCAGAAACCGACATCACTATTTTAGTGAGGAATTCAAACACCTTTTTTGCTTGAGCAGTAAGCGCTAATACGTTACCTTCTTCATCAAGAAAGTGCCTTAAATCTACCTTTAATGCCATACGTTTTTACTATCATAAATGTGAATGTGCCTAACATATAGTACTTCAGGCGCTCGGTACATAATTTCTAGATTAATATTATTTAAGCTGGCTAAATATGGGCTAAACATGTGTAAAACCACTTCAGTTTAACGCTGTATTATAATATCGATGAATTCAAAAATGATGAATACAAATCCGTAAGCAAAACATAACTACCTAGACTACTTAATTAATCAGCTAAAATACAAGTGCAGTTATATATGAAATAGACCATTTAAATAGGCTTTACATAGAATAGAATAGAACACTCTGACTACAATAAGTTTAAATCATTGTTTTATTGGACTAAAACATTCGTCAAATGGGGAGAACTACCGATTATCAACCACGATTTTAGAGTCGGGATATATAAATAAAAGGTGATTTTTTATATAGGTTTATGTAGGTTTGGATAAATATTTTTTCAGTTTTTTTGGCAAGAAAAAGCACATGTTACGTAATGCAAAAGTCAAAAGATGAATTGTCTATTCAGTTGTTTTGAAAATCACCTTATCTAATCAGCTCAAACTATTCTGACTTCGATTTCAGCGGCAATTCCAGTAAACTCAAGCCAAAGTGCTTTATCGACGGAATTTTTAGCCAGTATATCTGCACAAGTTTCTTCAGAAACTATCCCCTTCATCATCAACAAATATACTTCGCTTAATTTATCTGCTTTATATAACAACGCAGCTAAAGCTGAACGGTTTTCAGTTTTTTGTTGCCGTAAACCTTCGCAGTAAATATTCGGTAGGTTCCACTCTATCGCGATCAAATAACTGATATCGACAGACATTTCAGTCATCAACTCTTTAAAAATTTTTGTTCCTGGTAAACTTGTTATCTCTTCGGCTAAAGCCTTAGAAAGACAATCAAATATGATAATTTTCCCTAAATCATGAATCAGACCTAAGAAATAGCCGTCAAAACCATTTTCGTCATTATTATCGGCTAATAGTTCACAGAGTGTGGCGCACTGCACAGAGTGAAGCCAAATTTGTTTACCAAACATTTTGTAATAAATGGGTTTGCAAGGAATAACTCTCGCCATTAAAAGCGTAGTCGCAATTCGTAAAAGACCTGCTAAACCTATAAACGACACTGCTCGACTCAACGATAGTATTTCTTTATCACCTCGATGATAAGTTGCAGAGTTCGCTTTTTGTAACACTTCTATGGCGAATGATGGATCTTGTTTTATTATTTCAACAAAACTCGATACGTCTGAATCAGGATCTTGAATTGTATTTAATAAACGAACTAACATAGCGGGAAGTGCGGGAATATGCTGACCGAGCATTTTGGGATCATTTAATATTACTTTTACTTTTTGCAATATCTTGATTTCGAGCTTATGCATTGGTATTTCAGCGTTAACATCGCCAAACATGACGTCATAAAAAGCCGTTGAATTGTTTGTTAGCATTTAAATACCTCCCTTTATTTCATTAGGTGCTGCGATAATGACTACAATACACCAACGACTATAAAATTAAAGTAAGTAAAGTGTAGTTTAAACTTGTACATATAGGCAAAACGGCACGTAATATCAAGATGATTAATTAGCTGCTCACTTTTAATGGTTAAACCATCCTCACTTAATGCCTGCAAGCTTAATATTTAAAGTTGCAGCATATTACTTTGAACAACTACTTATCAGATAAACCCCTTATATTTGATCGTTTTTTCTTACGTATAAAGTAGGCTAGGTAATGAATTTAATTAGTAGTTTTACCCTATATTAAAATAATTAGCAGCTTAACTTGAGTGTAGTTAGTTATGAGCTTACTGGTAAATAATCTACTACATTTAAATAAACCAAGCTTTATCTACACTTAAAATGGAAAAGAAGTTATAAACTTTGTTTTAACCGCTTATTTAGTAGTTTTTATGTTATTGATTTTACGACACTAATTAAATTTATTGTTTGAGAGATATTTTACTACACAACAGCTTACTCTGACTTATTTACAATAGTTACATTTACGCTTAAACTCTTAAGCGTATTAAATTTATAAAAAATAATTATAAAAAACAGTAAAATCACTCTAACTCAAGATCTTAATTTTTCAAAAGGTTCAATATGCAGCAATCATTCATGAATGCGTTTTATAAAAACTTTCTAGGCAATTCGCCAGAATGGTACAAACTCGCAATAATTACATTTTTAGTCATCAACCCCGTATTGTTTTTCGTTGTAGATCCCTACGTCGCAGGTTGGGCATTGGTTATTGAATTTATATTTACCTTAGCCATGGCGCTAAAATGTTATCCGTTACAACCGGGTGGCTTATTGGCTATTGAGGCTGTTGCCATAGGAATGACAAGCCCTGGACAAGTAATGCATGAAATGATTTTAAACTTTGAAGTGATTTTATTATTAATCTTCATGGTGGCCGGCATTTACTTTATGAAGAGCTTATTACTGTTTTTGTTTACTAAAATAGTGACTAAAGTACGTTCCAAGGTCATGGTTTCGCTACTGTTCTGTTTCTCAGGTGCATTCTTATCAGCCTTTTTAGACGCCTTAACAGTAATCGCGGTTATCATCAGTGTTGCTATTGGTTTTTACTCTGTTTACCACAAAGTTGCTTCAGGTAAAGATGTACTTATTGAGCACGACCATACCAGTGACAACGAATTAGCTGAATATTCACGTGCAGATTTAGAACAATTTCGTGGCTACTTACGTAATTTAATGATGCATGCTGGTGTTGGTACGGCGTTAGGTGGTGTTTGTACTATCGTTGGTGAACCTCAAAACTTAGTTATTGGACAACAAGCCGGTTGGGAATTTCTTGAATTTGCTATTCGTATGTCACCAGTCACTATTCCAGTATTCTTTGCTGGTCTTTTAACTTGTTTCTCTTTAGAAAAACTAAAATGGTTTGGTTACGGTGTTGCGTTGCCTGAAAATGTTTACAATGTGTTAAATGAATATGATATTGCTGAAAGTGAAAAGCGCAATACATTAGATAATGCCAAACTTGTTATCCAAGGTGTTATTGCCGTTTGGTTAATTGTGGGTCTGGCATTGCATTTAGCGCCGGTCGGTATTATTGGCTTATCTGTTATCATTCTAGCAACCGCGTTTACTGGGGTTACTGAAGAGCATCAAATTGGCCATGCCTTTGAAGAAGCCTTACCTTTCACTGCACTATTAGCGGTATTTTTTGCTGTTGTCGCGGTCATTGTTGATCAAAGCTTATTTACGCCAGTTATCACTTGGGTATTAACCTATGAAGGTAACATGCAGTTAGTTATGTTTTACCTAGCTAACGGCTTTTTATCGATGGTTAGTGACAACGTTTTCGTTGGTACGGTATACATAACAGAGATCACAAAAGCATTAGCTGCTGGACAAATTACTCGTGACCAATTTGACCTACTAGCGGTAGCGATTAATACAGGTACCAACTTACCAAGCGTTGCAACGCCAAATGGTCAAGCGGCATTCTTATTCTTATTAACTTCAGCGTTAGCTCCGTTAATTCGTTTGTCATATGGTCGAATGGTCATCATGGCTTTCCCGTATACTATAGTGTTAACTATTGTCGGTTTACTGGCTATCTCAACTGGGCATTTAAGTGAATCTACTGACTATTTTTATGAAATAGATCTAATACAACACCATGATGGTGGAGCTGCAATTAAAGCACCTGGTGGACACTAGCCATTTGCTCAAGCTATAAGCTGATATAAAATCTAACAAAAGCGCCCTTGTGGCGCTTTTTGATTATTGTTAGCATGCGTAGACTCGTAAAAACCATCCCATTCGGATTAACAACAACCCTGTCGTAGGTAATATTTCGTGAACTGTTTAAGTCAATTATCTTTAAATCAACGAGCGTGGCAACTGCTCGCTGTTAGTGCCCTATGTTTTGAATTGATCGCATTGTACTTTCAATATTTTATGGGACTTGAGCCCTGCATTATGTGTATTTATCAACGCACAGCAGTATGGGGAGTTTTTCTAGCCGGTGTTATTGGAGCCTTTGGATGCCAAAACGTAGTGTTGCGTATTGTCGCTTTCGCTTTATGGGCCACAGGAGCTATATGGGGCTTTATCATTGCTTTAGAACATGTTGATATGCAATCTACAACCATGTCGTTTTTATTTAGTTGTGAGTTTGTGCCAAATTTCCCCACATGGGCACCTTTACATCAATGGTTACCCGCCTTATTTGAAGCAACGGGTGATTGTGGAGATATTATGTGGCAATTTCTTGGTTTTAGTATGCCACAAGTAATGTTGGTTATATTTGGTGTCTATAGCGCTGTGTTCGCTATCGTTTTATCGGCGCGGTTGCTCAAAGAAAAAATGTTTTAATCTAACGCTAAGAGATAACTAATACTTCATGGTATTAGTTATCTCACTTTTTGTGAATTGTAGCTTTAGGCATTACTTACTCAATAGGAAGTTACCGTTTAAACTGAGCTCAGTATCTCTTTCAGATACAGCTAAAGTTACAGTTACAGTTACAGTTACAGTTACAGTTACAACGATTAAACAGCATACCTATATGTTAGTCGTGTGGCTTTTTTGCAAGTAATACCAAATGTAATAAGTTATTGACCAATTTTAAGCGAGGATAAATTGTTCAAGAATACATGTTTATTGTTCCAGACTAAACATAAGTACCTGCATATATGGACCCACTCCGTTTGCAAGACATTTAATCGTTATGTAAGAGAAAATCATTGCTCTCATATATCCGGCCTGTTTATGAAGGATTTTTACCTTCTGGCCCCGATGGTTGTTTGCGCTCACACTCCTCATCATCCCTCCGGCTTTTTTATTAGCCAATGCAGGTACCAGGTTTTGTGCAAGCCAGTCTGACTATCTTACCATCCGATTAATTTATCTTTTGCAACTGAAGTAAAAGGGTTTTACTGTTATCTCATCACTGAAACCAATCTAACTTGCTTCAGTTTTGAGCTTTATTTATATAGCCGGGCGATAACTTTCCCCCTTCGCCATTATTACCCAAGCCATTCTTGCTATTTTATTCGCCACAGCAACGCATGCTTTGTTGTGTCCTCGTCGGGATTTTAACGCTTGTGCCCACAAACTAAATCGGTCAGTTTTGTTTTCACTGTGCCTTAATACTGCCCGGGCCCCGTGGATGTATAGTGTTCTTAAATAACTATTACCGCGTTTACTTATACCGAGTAAGGTGGCCTTTCCACCCGTTGAATGCTGCCCAGGAACAAGCCCAAGCCATGCCGAAAAATGTCGACCATTTACAAAGTCTTTTCCATCTCCTGCAGCTGCATAAGTAGCGCTAGCTGTGATTGCTCCAATACCTAATATTTCATCTAAGCGAACACATATTTCATTTTCTTTATTCATCGTGTTTAAGCGAACTTCACACGCTTTAAACTTCACTTCTGTGACTTGAAATTCAAGCCATAACTCATTAAATATCTCCCGACTTAAATACGTTAACTCATTTGTCGCATCCTCTAAAATATCCGGCAGTTCATTGCGAATTGCAGAAATACCTTTATTGATGACAATGCCATATTCTCCTAACAAGCCTCGTATCTGACTTGCTAATGCTTTACGTTCTTTCTTTATGCGTTCACGTTGTCGATGGAAGTTTTGAATATCTTGTTGTTCTATCGATTTAATTGGCACAAACCTCATGGTCGGGCGTTGCGCTGCCTCTGCAATACCTTCGGCATCGTTATAATCATTTTTATTGCCTTTAACGAAGGGTTTTACATATTGAGGCGCAATAAGTTTTACTTGGTGCCCCAATTCAATAAATTTTCTAGCCCAGTAGTTCGCACTGCCACAAGCTTCCATTACAATTAGGCAAGGCTCTAATGTTGCCATGAAACTCAACACTTGTTTTCTTCTTAATTGTTTCTTTTTTACAAATCGCCCATTTTTATTCACAGCGAACATGTGAAAAATTGATTTTGCAATGTCTAAACCGATTGTAGTAATCTTCATGTTGATCCACTCCGCTTTTATAAATGATTGTTGTCACTTTCATTTTGGCCCTAAAGAGGCCTGAAATAAAGTTGGAGTGGGTCCATACCATTATCCCTGCAGGCAAGGCGTTTGATTGATTAGGGCATGGATGCCCGTAAGTAGAACAATGCAGGAGCAATTGTCGAGTAATAGCGGACGTGTGTGATTGAAAACAACGCAGTTATTGACGATTTAAACCGCCTTAAAATGATCGATTATTTATTTCAATTGGTATAACTATTAGAGCAATAACAGATAACAAGTAATCCCCACTAAACACGCAATAATAAAGCTAAGAACAGCCCCTTCTCTAACCATATCCTGAATTTCAATTTCACCGGTTCCGTACGCTATAGCATTTGGTGCAGTTGCTACAGGTAGCATAAAGGCACAACTCGCACATATTGCTGCTGGCACCATTAACACTTTAGGATCATATCCTGAGGCAATAGCCGCGGCAGCTAAAATAGGCATTAACAAAGTCGCCGTAGCGGTGTTACTGGTTATTTCGGTTAAGTATGTAACCACCAAACAAATAGTCAAAATCATGATAATTGCAGGTAAATTTGCAAATGTTGCAAGCCATTGTCCCAATAAACCACTTAATCCTGAGGCTACAAAACCTTTAGCTAATGCGATACCACCAGCAAATAGCAATAACATGCCCCATGGAATAGTTTTAGCGCTGTCCCAATCCAGTAGTCGAGCACCTTTACCGTTCGGGACTATAAACATCAGCACAACCGCAAATAATGCGATGGTACTATCGCCGGCTATTTCAACACCGAAAACTCCGCTCCATCCACCAAAGGGTTCTGAACGTGTTATCCATGCGAGCGCGGTTAAACCAAACACCCATAATGTTCGAGTCTCTTCTGCACGCCATGGTCCTAAAACGGGTAAATGTATATCTTGTTCAAGCTTAACGTTTCTGGTTAGCCAAAAGGCCATAATTGGCACAGCGAGAACGACAATGGGTACACCAATTTTCATCCATTCTAAAAAGCCAAATTCAATGCCGGTTTGTTCTTCGTAAATGCCCATAAAAATTACATTCGGCGGTGTTCCAATCGGCGTACCTACGCCGCCAACATTCGCGGCATAGGCAATACCTAGAATTAAAGCCACTTTAAGCTTCTGATTGTCAATATGTTTCAGAATAGCTAAGGCTATAGGGAGCATAATTAGGGTTGTTGCGGTGTTAGAGATCCACATGCTTAAAAATGCACTTGCGATCATAAAGCCTAGCACCATGCGCCTACCACTATTTACGCCAACCATTCTCACCATATAAACAGCTAAGCGCTCATGCGCGCCACTTTTTTCTATGGCTTTTGACAGCATAAATGCCCCCATTAGCAACAATATTACGTGGCTACCCAAGGCGGATGCGACCGTTTTATGATCAACAACACCAAAAAGTGGTAACAAGGCAAAAGGGACTAAAGATGTTGCAGGAATAGGCAGTGCTTCAGTAACCCACCAAATTACGGTTAATAGCGTTATAGCCGCTGCAATAGACGCTTTACTCTCTAAGCCTAGGGCTTGTAAAATAAAGTAAAAACATACGGCTATGACAGGAGCTAACGGAATAAATAACTGTCGAGTTAATTTCATAATTTATCCAATATTTTTATTGTTATTGTTCTTGTTCTTGTTATTTGAACCTAATTTGTATTGCTCGATATTCACTTTTTACTATAGAATTTACGCTTTTCAATCTGTAAAACTTGCACTAGCAATTAAAAACTATCGGAAATTACTCAGAGACTGCCTAGCCTGTTGCCATGCGGAATTATTTTTCAATGATGACCACTGACTATCTGCTTTTTTTAATAACATGCTAAGCCGCTGTGCGCCGACTGACGAAATTGAAATATTGGCATTATCGAGCACATCAATACAGCCGTCTCGGTTATTACATAACAATAACATATCGCAACCTGCGGCTTGTGCCGCTTCAGCACGTTCAATATAACCACCGACACTCGCTGCGCCCTGCATCGATAAATCATCACTAAAAATTACGCCATTGAACCCGAGTTGTTCACGTAAAATATTTTGTAACCAATAGTGAGAAAAACCGACTGCCTGGCTATCAACATCAGGAAATATAACATGTGCAGGCATTAACGCATCAACTTTTCCTCTGGCTATAAGTTGCTGAAATGGTAATAAATCTTGTTGAAAAACATCAGCTTTTGAACGGTTATCTATCGGTAAATCTATATGAGAGTCAGCTTTAACACTGCCATGACCTGGAAAATGTTTTCCGGTTGCTTTCATACCAACTTGATGCAAACCATCAATAAAAGCTTCAGCTAATTCTGTGACATAATCAGGCTGTTGATGAAAGGCTCTATCACCAATAACATCGCTTATGTTATTAATATCAAGTACAGGTGCAAAACTAATATCAATGCCGACCGCTTGCACTTCTAATGCCATTAATATCGCACTTTGTTTGGCTAGTTCTTTAGCTAATGTAAGATTTTCTTCTGACATTTGCCATAATTTACCCATAGCAGGGATCAACGAAAAACCATCTCGAAAGCGTTGTACACGACCGCCTTCATGATCAACCGCGATTAAAATAGGTTTCTTTGCCGCGATTCGAATTTGTTGACTAAAATCGGCAATTTGTTCTGGTGATTGATAATTGCGAGTAAAAAAGATTAATCCACCAACCAGTGGATGTTGAAGAATTTCTTTATCTTCTTGAGACAATGATGTGCCGTGCACATCAAGCATAACTGGACCCATAACAACACTTTAAAAGTTTAAGATGTTGCTACTCTACCTAAATAACATCGATAAACAAAGATGCTTAACTCATTATCTGACATTTAAGCCTGAGTAAAGTGGTGTCTTTAGCTTTAAGTAAATAATATAGCAACACGTTGAGTGCAAAGTGCATCATTAAACCTAGATTTTAGCTTACTACAATTTAACTTCTAGAGTTCACTGGCATAGGAGCACCAACGCCAGCAGCAACATAAGGAATAACGTTGCGGATAACATCTGAAATTTGTAATTCACGGTGAAAATCACTTTTCGCAATATCGATTAATGCGTCGCTTGATGACATAGTGAATACGACTGTGCCCATAGTAAAATGCAAACGCCAAAACATCTCTTCTGCACTTAACTCAGGATAGGCTTTTTGCACTGCTATCACAAAGTTATCAATTACACCTGGGTATTGAGTGGTTAAAAACCAGCGTAAAAATCCTTGGCTATCGGTATAACCTCGACCTAATAGCTGTAAAAAATTACTCGTACCGTTATTTTTAATTTCGTTTAATGATAACAGGGGATCAATAAAAGCAGAAAACACCTCAATTAAGCTCGGTGAATCTTGCTCGCAAACCTGAGTTAAGGCTATCTCTAAACGTGGGGATAACTCGTTCATATAACGCGACATAACGGCTTTAATTAATTCTTTTTTCGAACCAAAGTGATAATTAACCGCGGCTAAGTTAACTTCTGCCTGACTCGTTATTTCACGTAGAGAGGTGCCATTAAAACCTTTATCTGCAAACAAGCTCTCTGCTGCATCTAATATTTTATTCTTAGTACTCATAAGTAAATAGCGCCATAAATCTAGTTTATTAAAGAAATTAATACAGGCAGTTTAAACAAGCGTTTTAAATAACGCAACTCGGATTAAATACATCGAGATATAAAAGGCAAATAAACTCTATAAAAGCGCTTTTCAGATAGGTTATTTTACAAACTGTTACTGGTTAACATCTGTAAACCAAGCAACAATATAAAGACTAATTATAGCTAGCTTGATATTTATGAGCTACAAAGTTAAATCAATAATCACGCAACTTAGAGCATCGATACTATTAAGCCGATCTGATTACAAAGTATTACATAAAAAACACAGTTAAAAACACCTAATATAGCTATTATATCTAGGCGTTTCTTGAAGAGATTTTTGAAACGCAAATTTCATACTTTCCCTAGTATATTTTATATAATGGCTCAGCATCCCTTTCGCTGAGCTTTTTTTTGTCCAAAATTTAACAGCACTGCCATTTATTACCTCTGTAACAATGCCTTCAAAGCAATACTATTGCCAATATACTCATCTCAATCTACACTAGCCAAAACCTTAAATTACTTCTTATATTACTTAAGATTGTATAAGTGACTAAGGCGTTAAATAAGCACTAACAACAAAAATAACGGATACTTATGAAACCAACATTTAAATTAACCACGGCAGCTATCATAGTAGCAGCAAGCTTAAGTGCCTGTAATGGCGACAACACAGTCACTAATGATGCTAAGCCAACAATCCCGGCAAGCAAAGTATTAACGGTACAAGATGCTGAGAAATTTTTAGTCGCTACCGAAAAAGAGCTAGTGCAACTTAACACTGAAGGCAGCCGTGCGGCGTGGATAAATTCAAACTTTATTACTGAAGACACCTCTGCACTCGCCGCTGCAGCCGATCAAAAGTCAACTGAAGCGGGTGTAAGATTTGCTATGCAAGCCGCTAAATTTGACTCTGTTAATGTAAACGCAGATCAACGTCGAAAACTCAATATTTTAAAACAAAGTTTAGTGATGCCCGCACCTCAAGATTCGGCTAAATCCGCAGAATTAGCTAAAATTGGTGCTCAATTAAATAGTATGTATGGTAAAGGAAATTACACTGCAAAATCAGGTGAGACATTAAGCTTAGGCCAGATGACCGCAACAATGGCAACATCACGAGACTACGATGAATTATTAGAAATGTGGCAAGGCTGGCGAACAATCAGTCCTGACATGAAACCATTATATACTCGCCAAGCCGCATTAGGTAATGAAGGCGCACAAGGCTTAGGCTATGCAGATTTAGGTGCAATGTGGCGTTCAAATTACGATATGTCTGCAGATGAATTCGCTAAAGAGCTTGACCGTTTATGGGGACAGGTAAAACCCTTATACGATGATTTACATTGTTACGTGCGCACTGAATTAGGCAAAACTTACGGCGAAGACAAAGTGCCGCAAGATCAACCAATACCCGCTCATTTACTTGGTAATATGTGGGCACAGTCTTGGGGTAATATTTATGACCTAGTCGCACCAGAAGATGCCGATCCTGGATATGATGTTACCCAACAACTTGCCGCTAATAATTACGATGAAGTTAGCATGGTAAGAGGAGCCGAAGGCTTTTTTACCTCACTTGGCTTTGAAGCATTACCAGAAACATTTTGGCAGCGTTCGTTATTTACTAAGCCCGCCGACCGAGATGTGGTATGTCATGCCTCAGCATGGGACTTAGATGCCAAAGATGATATTCGTATTAAAATGTGTATCCAAAAAACCGGTGAAGACTTCTCGGTTATTCATCACGAACTAGGCCATAATTTTTATCAACGTGCATACCAAAACCAGCCGGTATATTACCAAAACAGCGCTAATGACGGTTTTCATGAAGCTATTGGCGATACAATTGCTCTGTCAGTTACACCAAAATACTTAAAAGAAATTGGCTTAATTGACACTATTCCTGATGAGTCGAAAGACATTGGTTTACTATTGAAAATGGCTTTAGATAAAGTCGCTTTTATGCCATTTGGTTTAATGGTTGACCAATGGCGTTGGAAGGTATATTCAGGTGAAGTTACGCCAGAAAACTATAATACGGCTTGGTGGGAATTACGTGAAAAATACCAAGGTGTAAGCGCCCCTATCGAACGTGAACTTAATGCTTTTGACCCAGGCGCGAAATATCATGTGCCCGGAGGCGTACCTTATTCACGCTACTTCTTAGCACATATTCAGCAATTTGAATTTCATCGTGCTTTATGTGAAATTTCAGGTAACACCGATGCTATTCATCGTTGTTCAATTTATAACAACAAAGCGGCTGGAACCGCGTTAAATACCGTACTCGAAATGGGTTCAAGCCAGCCATGGCAACAAGCGTATAAGGTGTTAACAGGTAACGAGCAAATGGATGCAACCGCCATTCTTGATTATTTTGCCCCATTACACACCTGGTTGAAAGATAAAAACCAAGGCAAGCAATGTGGTTTTTAACGCTTAGTTAGCAAGTAAAGCCGTTAAATCTTATGATTTAGCGGTTTTGTTATATTCCATAAATAATTACTGTATATCGTCCTCAATAAATGAGGCTATTATTCCTACCTTAAGTAAAAGTTGGTAACTATAGGCCTTTAAAATTTCAGATGCTAACCCGAGTTTACTCGTAAGTGTGATGGCGAGTAACGGCGAATCGATTAAGTAAATGATGAATTATATACACCGCACACAAGCTCAAAACAATAGCCACCGATACCGACGTAAAACGGTATAACGCACTGTAAATTAAGTCTTGCCCTGGTCCTAAAGATTGCCCAAACAAAATACCAAAGGTAGTTAACACCCCAAAACCAATACCTGGTGCACCGCCTCCCAAAATATGAAAGCGAGAAAAAATAAAGGACAAAATCCATAAAATAAAAACTGGAAATAATAAAAAGTCGCTGTGATTGTATAAAAACAATTGCGATAGCAGCGCGGCATTACAACCAATTAATGTACCAATAGCACGTTGCCAACCAGCCACACCAGCCGCTTTCCAGCAAAGTGAAAATAAAATTAATACCGATGCGGCTTGTGCTGAAATAGAATCTTGTAAATCGAGTAGCTGAAAAACAACAAACGAAAGCGTAGCGACAGTAGAGCAGAGTAATACTTCATGACGAATGCTTTCTTTGGCTTTAGTGGGCATTGCGCGCGCAGTTCGCGCTGCAACATCAGGAAACACACCATGCATGAGTGCAGCAATAATCACGGTCATAAAAATAGCTAAACCATTACTTAAAATAATCGGATAAATGCTACTATTTTGATCTACATAGCTGGAAAAATGCAACTGTATAGATAAGCTAACAACCCCTAGCGCACCAAATAAAAATGCACTGCCATCACTCATTTTATGAAATAAAAAGCAAAAAGCACTAAAGGAACATAAAGTCATAACCACAGGTAAGTGGGAAAATAACCCCTGTATTATAAGCACCATAAACGCACTAAACGCTGCAGAAGCAAAAAACTGTCTTATTACACTTCGATTCAACGTCGGTACCATACCTAACAACAGCATAGGGTAAATAGTAAAAAATATACCATTTGGCCAATTCATCAGCTTACTTACGGTGAAACCAATAGTGCAACCACCCGCAATTCGCAGTGCTTGGCGTAGTCCATTAGCATCTATTTGTGGCGCTAAGCTAACAGCTTTACTCATAATTCCCTCATTAATAAATGTAATGTAACCAACTAATAAACCTAATTTGTGCCGCGCCAAACCACTGTCCAATGCTTGACTCAGGTAATAATTGCACCGTTGCACGCGCGCCACTTTGCATATTGGTGATCATTTCTTCATCGTCTATTAGTTTCAAGTGAATACGCTGGCGCTGTGCATCACGTACCCAACGATTACTGGTTTCAGTTGTACTTAACATGCCGTTCGCGCTCAATTGTCCGTTGCTGACACCTGCTTCGAAAGTAACAATTTTTGCCTTGTACACTTCACCTGGACGACTATCAAAAACAACTTTGGCTAAGCTACCAATCTTCATGTTAAGTAATGACTTTTCTCTAAAGTCAGCCACTAAATCAGCCTTTTTTGCTACGATGGCCAGCAAGGGTTTACCTGCTAAAGCATAAGCGCCATCGAGTAATTGTAAATTAGTCACTACCCCATCACTCAACGAACGTACTTGCGTGTAAGACAAATTAAGCTCAGCTTGGGCGAGTTTATTAGCTGCATGTCGAATCGCTAGATTTTGCTCACCTGATTCACCACGTGCTAACACAGCTTCAGCTAATTGCGCCGTTAACGCCGCTTCATTTGCTTTACTTGCCTCGAAATTAGCTCGAATACTTTCTAGCGCTTGCTCTGATATGGAGTTGTTTTTATAAAGCTTCTCACCTCTATTTTTTAACAGCTTTTGTTCATGTTGCTTAGCTTTTGCGGCGCTTATGTTCGCCTCAATCACTTTAACATTAGTATCGAGACGTTTATTTTGCAGCGTGGCATCATCAAGCAATAACTGCGCTTGCTCAAATGCCAAGCTATATGGACCTTGGTCTATGCTAAATAATACATCGCCAGCTTTTACTTGTTGGTTATTGCTAACTAACACTTTAGTTACTCGACCATTAATTTGTGGTGATATTTGTACTACAGGATGATAAACGCGAGCTTGTGGCGTTACGGGTAAATAAATATCGGCTATTAAATAGTAAATGAATACGAAAACGAACCCGATAAGGGAAAGTCTTACATAGCGCGAAAATTTCTCATCTGGTGTCATTTATTTGCCTTATTCTTAATATGATCTTCAATACAACTTTGGGCGTTTTTTTCCATTTTAATTAAGCCATGGGCCATAATGTCCAATTGTTCACTTGTGAAGCCACTATAGAGTTGATTTTTAATATCGGTTATTTTCTTTTTTAATGTCTGCAAGGTTTTACGACCTTGCTCGGTAAAGTAAATATTTTTACTACGTTTATCATGATCATCTACACACCGAGTGATGAGCAACTGCGCTTCTAATTGCTTAATGGTTCGCGTGAGTGACGGCATTTCTATACCTAAACTTTGTGCTAATTCAAGCTGCGTAACACCTTCTTTAAGCATATTTATATGTATTAAAGCGGTCCAACGAGATTGCGTTAAGCCAAGGGGTTCAACAGCAATTGTCACTACATCTCGACATAAACGATGTACACGTCCCATATTGCCGCACAGTGTTAAATCGAGTGATTCATAGAACGGAACTTGAGTGGTCATTATTACCTCTAACTACTTAGCGTGCTAACTAATAGGTTCAATACTAACATTAGTTAGCACGCTAAGTAAATGTAAAAGAGTTTATAGACATAATTAACTGGGTATTAAAGCAGCATAAGGTTGTTCAATAATTAACTGTTTTTACTAAATAATGGTGACTTTCACAGTAACTTAAACAATTTAAAATTATAACTAATTGTATTTTAATGATTTTAAAGTTTGGCTTTATCTTTGCTTATACTTACTACACAGACATTAATACAAAACAAAAATACCAGCAACGGAGTCACACATGTCAGTAATTCTTGAAGATCGACCCATTGAACAAGTACGAGAAGAAACCATAGATCAGTTAATATTTAACTATAGTCACGGCGTTATTTCTGCAGAAGCTTTCGAGCGCCGGCTTGATCAAGCGATGAGTAGTAACTCTCATCAAGAAATTATCGATCTCGTTGCTGATTTAACCTTAAAAGCAGACACTACATATAATGCTAATAAAGCCCATCAGTTTACCCCTAGTTACAGTAACGCAGACAGTGATGAGAATTTAAGCCTCAAAAGTATTTTAGGTAATATAGAGCGCAGCGGCCAATGGAGTGTTCCAAAAACCATCACGCTAAATAATATTTTAGGCGAAGCAATACTCGACTTTACCGACGCTATTTTTCAACATCAACACGTGACGATTAAATTAAATTGTATTTTAGGCAGTAATAAAATTTTTGTGCCTGATAATGTTAATGTGGTTTGCAAGTCTTATGGCATTATTAGCAGTATAGAAAATAAAGCCCCTTCCATGGCGACAAAGCAAGCACCTGTTATTACCATCGAAGGTCGAGTGGTATTAGGGTCATTAAACGTTGAGATTAAAAGAACCATTAAAGAGAAATTTATCGCCTTTGCTAATAATTTAAAAGGCGCTTTTGACGTCGAAAAATAATATGCGATGGTAAGTTATTGTTGTCTTAAGCCATTAAAAATAATTTAATAATAAAGTAACTTAAAAAGCCTATTATTTTACTTCAAAACGATAAAAGCCAATCATTCAGTTTGGCTTTTATCGTTTTGAATTGTTTGTGATAAATAACTACAACAAACCAAACGCTGACATTAAACTACGCCCGCCTAATAACAACGTGATAAAAATAACGCCAACACCTGCAATGTTCTGCCATAAATTATTACGGTAATTACCCATAACAGCTGTATTCATGATCCATAATAGAAAAACACTTACCAATGGTAAAAGGATCCCGTTCGCTACTTGGGCGAACCAAATAACAGCGACAGGTTTAAAACCAAGGCTACTAACGACAACACCAATAATTAAAATTACCATCCAGGTTAATCGAAAACCGAGCGCATTAAGGTGTTTGTCTAAATTTAAAATACCACTTAAGGCAAAAGCAGCCGCTAAAGGTGCTGTTATTGAAGATGATATTCCCGCTGCAAAGAGTCCAATTCCAAGAAATAGGCTAGCTGACTGACCAAATAACGGCTGTAGCGCAGGGGCAATATCAGCAGCACTTTGTAAGCTTATTTGCTTGCCAAAAAATGCAGAAGCAGCAGTAGAAAGAATAGCGACTGAGATCAAAGCGCCGAGCGGAATAGAGACAAATAAGTCTTTTCTTGCTGTCGGTATGTCTTTAACTGACTGCCACTTTGTACTAGCCGTAGAGGCATGTAAAAATAAATTATAAGGCACTACGGTAGTGCCAATCAGTGCAATAACCGTCAAGGTTGCGCCGGTAGGTAATTTAAATGCAACAAAACTGGTGATTAATTCGTGCCATTGAGGTTGGCTTAAAAAAAATGTCACAATAAATGCAACGCTCATCAAGCCAACTAATACGACTAAAGCCCGCTCAATTACCTTGTAACTTCCGGTAATAAGTAAAACAAAAGCACAAATTCCAATAACCAACGGAAATAAAGTTTCAACAAAAGTAACGGTCCAACCAAGCTGCTCTGCCACACTAACTAAACCTAAACTAGCGCCTGAAATGTTACCACTTTGGTAGGCTCCATTACCTATAACAATAGCACTGACAACAAGCACAACAACAAACGCTTTTATAAAAGGTTGTTTTATTGCCTGCCGTATATTTTCCCCTAAACCTTGTTGACTAACGATACCAAGTCTTGCCGCCATTTCTTGTAGAATTAACGTGGCAAACATTGCAAACAGCAAAGCCCATACAAGCGCTAAGCCATAATTTGCCCCTGCCATTGACGCAGTAATTATTGTCCCAGGGCCTATAAATGCTGCCGTTACAAGAAATGCAGGCCCTACTTTTGGAAGTTTCATATTTACATACCTAGTTATTATTGTCGTTATAGATATTCACTTAAACACATCATACCTATTCATTATTTGAAAGGCACGTTGATGTAATTAATGCGTTGTCGGAATATCAAACGATTTACTTTAATGACGGTTATTTTAGTATTACTTCTAGTCGCTACTTCTAAATTTGATTAAACTAAGGCAATTCAACGTTAAAAGTATACTGTTATGGAAAAACATCAGGAATTATTAATTGCCTTAAGAAAGGTTATCCGCGCAATTGATCTACATTCAAAGCATTTAAGTAAAACCTCGGGATTAACGAGTCCACAGTTACTCATAATGTTAGAAATTGATAAAGACTTTGGTATCAATTCTAGTCAAGTTGCCAAAAGAGTTAATTTAAGCCCTGCTACGGTAACCAATATTATTGATCGGCTAGAAAATAAAGGCCTGATTTCAAGAGTGCGATATACGCAAGACAAACGTAAAGTCGGTTTATATTTAACCGATGACGGAAAGGCAATTTTAGTTAAAGCGCCACAAGCATTGCAAGAGCACTTCATTGAAAAGTTCTCTAATCTAGCAAAATGGGAGCAATCTCAATTATTGTCATCAATGGAGCGATTATCAGAAATGATGGATGCGGACGAAATTGACGCCGCACCTTTATTAGAATTACATGCAATGAGCGCCAGTAGTATAAATAAAACTGACGCTGCAAAGGGTTAACGTAGCAAATGTAAAAAGTGTAAATGCTTATGGTATTGATCAATAATATTATTGATCACTGCCGTTTTTGACCAGCCCATAATGTCATAGTCTTGCCCACCCTCACCTAAATGAACTTCTGCTCGATAATAACTTTGTTCATCTTCATCCTCGTCTATTTCCACGACAAAGTCTGGTTGTGAATGCTTCCGTGCAAACACCCGATAAACAAATTCTTGTTCTTCACCGTGGTCAACAACTAAACTCAACCCATTGTCATGCGAAACAACAACATTGATTTGATTTTTCTGTAATTCTTCAGCTACAGATTCAAACGCAGGTACAACAGTCTGATTGATAAACTTATTAACATTCGGTTTATTTGGGTAATCAACAATGTTTTGTAATCGTGATTGCCAACTGTCATTACTCGTATTACCTGTATTACTGGCATAAGGCACTGCTGCTATTAGCTGGCTGTCCTGCTTAAAAGCTTCCACCCTAAGCGCTTTAATCAAACCTACAATGGCAAGTAATAGCACAATAGAGAAAGGCAAAGCACTGGCAATAGTCATAGTTTGCAAGGCATTTAGACCGCCGGCTAATAAGAGAATCGCAGCAACCAAACCTATGCCTACAGCCCAATAAACACGCTGCCACAACGGGGTATTGTTACTACCGTGCGAACAGAGCATATCAACGACCATAGCGCCAGAATCACAAGATGTGACAAAAAATATCACAATCATTAGTACACTAAAAAAGGAAAGTAATGTCGACAGTGGAAAGTTTTCTAGAAAAACAAACAATGCTACTGATGAGTCTTTACTGACCATTTCACCTAATTCTACAATGCCTTGGTTATGCACTAAGTCAATGGCACTATTACCAAAAATAGTCATCCAAAATAAAGTAAATACGGTTGGTATTAGCATTACACCGACTATAAACTCTCTAATGGTTCGGCCACGTGAGATTCTAGCAATGAACAAACCAACAAAAGGTGCCCAAGCAAGCCACCAGCCCCAATAAAATATTGTCCAGCCACCTATCCAGTCTGTCTTCTTATAGGCAAATAAATTAAAGGTGTTGTGGACTATATCGGCTAAATAATCACCAATATTTTGTAAGTAAGCTTGTAATAAAAATACTGTTGGACCTAGTACAAAAACCAATACTAATAAGATCACAGCTAATACCATGTTGGTTTCAGATAATATTTTAATACCTTTATCCAACCCCGTGGCAACAGATATTATTGCTAGGCCTATTATGCCGGTCATAATAATAATTTGATTAGTCGTTGAAACATCAATACCAAACAAATAACCAAAGCCAGCATTAACCTGTGAAGCGCCTAAGCCTAGGGAAGTAGCAACACCAAAAACGGTACTTACTACAGCAAAAACATCAACTAAATGCCCCGGCCATTTATAAATTTTTTCGCCAATCAATGGGTATAATGCAGAACGTAAGGTTAAGGGTAAATTATGGCGATAACTGAAATAGGCTAACACTAGAGCTACAATGGCATAAATAGCCCAAGCGTGGAGTCCCAGTGAAAAAATGTCATTTTCATTGCTTCTTGAACCGCAGCTACCGATCCAACTTCTGCCGTGGGTGGCGACAAATAGTGCATCAGAGGCTCTGCGACACCAAAAAACATTAACCCTATGCCCATTCCTGCTGCAAACAACATAGAAAGCCAAGTCAGCATAGAGTAATCGGGGGTTGCATGATCAGGCCCTAAGCGAATATCTCCATAACGAGAGAACCCTAAAAAAATAACAAAAAAGAAAATAAAAGCAACGGTAAGGACATAGAACCAACTGCCATTATCAATAATGCTTGACTGAATAAGAGTAAACAAGCTTTGAGCCTGTTCAGGTAATGCTGCGGTGTAAAGTAAAAGCGCAATAATAATAGATGATGCGCTAACGAATACTTTCTTATTTAGATGACTCTCGGCGGATAAAGACAAAGCCGTCCCCTTAATTTAATTTGTATTGATATTATATATTGTTAATCAAGGTGTAAATAGTCACATATGCAAACAATCTCCCTTCTAGCAAGATTTTACCATAAAGTGCTATTTTTTATGTTTTTTGAAAAAAATCGTATATTTTGTTATCATACAGCCAAAGGCTAATAATAGTTAGAACTCTAATGATTTATATGATTAGAGTTCTAATCATATTTGAACGCTCAATAAGAAAACATCCAGGGAAAATAATATGAAATTTAATAAACTGCACTGCGCTGTGCTAGCTGCGTTAGCTGCGTCTGGCTCTATAAACGCCGAAGAAATTAAACAAAAACCAAAAGCATCAATTGAAACTATTGAAGTTACGGCTACCAAACGTTCTGAATCAATTCAAGAAGTTCCAGTTACGGTTACTGCGTTAACCGGCGACAGCTTAGAAAAACTTGGCGTTTCTAATTTTGACCAATACGTAGAGTTTTTACCTAACGTAGTTTTTCAGGGCACAGGCCCTGGTCAAAATGAAATATATATTCGGGGTGCGGCAACTACGCAAACCAACATTTCTGTATCATCTGTTCAAGCATTACAACCTTCTGTTGCTTTTTACCTAGACGAACAGCCTGTTTCAATGCAAGGTCGTAACTTAGATATTTACGCGACCGATGTTGAACGTATAGAAGTACTTCCGGGGCCACAAGGCACACTTTTTGGTGCTAGCTCACAATCTGGTACTGTACGCTTAATTACTAACAAGCCGACACACGATGGTTTTGCTGCAGGTTTTGATACCAGCACAAGCTTTACCAAAGGCGGCGATATGAGCAACTCTGTTGAAGCCTATTTTAATATGTCTTTAACTGATAATCTTGCTGTTCGCGTTGCTGCTTATAACGACCATCAAGGTGGTTGGATTGATAATATTCAAAACGACCCAAGCAATGGTGGTTACACAGGTAGTGCTGTAGTTATTGATAGAATATCAGCTGGTTTCTCTAAATTAGCCGATCCTGAAAACACGCCTGTTAACATTCCGCAAAATGATGCGCTAGTTGAAGACGACTTTAACACCGCTGATTATTCAGGCGCACGTTTCGGTTTATCTTACATCATTAACAATGAATGGGATCTACTTGTTCAACACACTCAACAGTCTCTTGATACTGAAGGTGTATTTTCATACGATCCTAACCTTGAAGGTGAAACATCAACCAACCGTTTCACGCCAGAAAACAACAACGATGACTTTGGTTTAACGACTTGGACATTAGAAGGTCGTCTTGAGCACCTTACTGTTGTTTATACCGGTGGTTATTTAGACCGTGATATTAATTCAACTATTGATTACACCGGTTATACCAATGGTGGCCAATTCTCTTCTTATTACGTTTGTAATTATGCAAGTGCGCCCGAAGTACAAGAGTGTTTTGACCCAACTAAGTTTTACAAAGAAGAAACAAGTAGCTCACGTACAACGCACGAATTACGCATGAATACTTCAGCTGAAAACCGCTGGCGCGTGACGGCTGGTGTTTTTTATGACACCCAAGATCTATCAACTGTTGGGCAATTTAAAATAGCTAACACTGAGCTTTTCCCTAATTTAGCAAGAGAACTTGTTGGTAATGAAGGCATAAACAGTAATGGCGGCCCATTCTCTTCTGAAGTGAGCTTCGTTAACGATGTTTCTCACGCCATAGATCAAATTGCCGTATTTGGACAGTTCGAATATGATATTACCGACACTGTAACCGCAAGCTTTGGTGCCCGTTGGTATCAAATTGATGATATTTATAAAGGTTCAACTACTACTGCTGACGTAAGTGGTCGATTACGCGCGTTCGGCGACGGCAGTCCTGAAGCCTTGACTGAATTTTTTGGTGCTGACGAAGCAGCCGCTATTCAAGCCGCTATTGCCAGTGGTCAATTAGAAACTGACTTACTTGATAGTAACGGTAAGTTAACGGTTGATGACACTATCATCAAAACTTCAATTGATTGGCAAGTAAATGACGATGTTATGGTGTTTGCATCATACTCAGAAGGTTTTAGACCGCCGGTTACTAACCGTGTTGGTGGTGGTTCTGCTGCTAACCAAGAAGGCGCTTTTGAAGGTTTCCGTATTCCGGTTTACTCAACGACTGATAGCTTAGACAACGTAGAACTTGGTTTTAAATCAACGTTGTTTGATCAATCACTACGTTTCAATGCGACCGCTTATTATTCAAAAATATCTGATCTACAAACTTCACGCTATGACCCTACCAATATCAGCTTCTTAGTATTTACTGATAACGTTGGTGATGCTGAAATTAAAGGTATTGACGGTGACTTTAGTTGGGTAGCAACGGATAACTTGATCATATCAGGTGCATTTAGCTTAATAGATACTGAATTAACGTCTATCAATGCTCAGCTAGATGGTATTGCACCACCAGAAGGCAGTAGATTACCGTATTCAGCTAAATTTTCTGGTAACTTACAAGCACAATACTTCTACCCAATTTCGGGAGATATGACGGGGTATGTTAACGGTTCAATCAGTTATACCGGCGAAAGACTTGCTGGCATGGTGATGGATGCTTATATGATCGAAGATGCCACTAACTTAATTTATGGCACTGGTTCTGGTTTAAGTATTGAAAAAGAGTCTGACGTTTTTTCTGGTGTAAATTATCAAGGCAGTAATGGCCAAACCTTTGCCGGTGGTCGTTATGTTCAAGATAGCTATGTTTTAGCTAATATCAGCTTTGGTGTTACAAACGACGAGTGGAAAGCAGAACTTTTCATCGACAACTTAACGGATGAAAGTGCAATATTATATGTTGATACTCAACAGTATACGCCAAAAGTTGTGTCTAACAGACCTCGTACCATTGGCTTTAGATTCTCTTACGACTTTTATTAAGCCGTAATATAAATCTAAAAAGTTAACGTGATCGAAATAAAAACCGTTTGATATCTGTATCAAGCGGTTTTTTATTGTAAAGTACCCACAAATCTAAAATACGAATAATCCCCTACATTTGCTTCGGAGTTAAGTCATTGGACAATACATCTCAGCCTTCTATTGAAAGCCAATTAAAATCAATTCAGAAATTAATCCAAACGACTAAGTTCGATGAAGCTATAAAACAATGTAAACATTTACAAATACAATGCACAGAACCACAAGATAATATTGAGCTATGGTACTTAATTGCCGTTGCTCAACGCTATGCAAAAACATTACCGCTTGCGTTAAGTAGTATTAATGAATTACTTAAACTTGATAGTAAACACAGCCGAGCAAATCAAGAAAAAGGCTTTATCAATTTAGCGCTAAATGAGCCAACACTGGCTATAAATTCATTTGAAACAGCGGTAGAACTCAATCCAAGTTTAGTCGCGAGTTGGCAAGCCTTAATTCAACTTTATCGTGAACAAAATCAACAACAAAATATTCAGAAAGCGGCAAATCATCTAGAAAAACTAAAAAAACTCCCCCCTGCTTTGCTCGCAGTTACTGAGCTAATGCACGAGGGTAAACTGTTAAAAGCAGAACAAATTTGTCGACATTTTTTACAAAATAACAATCGCCATGTTGACGGTATGTGCATGCTGGCTGAAATAGGCATAGAACTCAAAATATATGACGATGCTGAGTTTTTACTGGCCAGTGCCCTCGAACTAGACCCAAAGCATATTCATGCACGCTCGCTATATCTCAACTTACTTATTCGCTTAGGTAAATACAAAATTGCAGCTCAACAAGTTGAACCTTTGCTTGTAGCTCAGCCTGACAACTTAAGTTTTAAAATAGCCAAAGCCAGCGCGTTAACAGGCTTAGGTGAAATAGAGCAAGCCATAAAGCTGTTTGAACAAGTTGTTGCAGAAAACGATCAAGTACCGGGTTTTCATTTACAGTTAGGTCATGCGTTAAAAACTAAAGGTGAAATTGAGAAAGCCATATCCTCTTACCAAAAAGCTTATCAATTAAGTCCAAGTTATGGCGATGCCTATTGGAGTTTAGCTAATACTAAAACCTATCGTTTTAGCGATAACGAAATTGCTCAAATGCAAACACAGCAAAATAATGAAGACTTAGCATTACTGGATAGAATTCAGCTGCACTTTGCTACTGGTAAAGCCTTTGAAGATAGAAAAGACTACCATCAAGCCTTTAAATCGTATAAACAAGGCAATGAATTACAGCATGCACATAATGGCTTTGATATAACAAAATTTGAACAACAAGTTACAGAGCAAATTAAGTATTGTACACCTGAGTTATTTGAAAACCGTGGCAACCTGGGACTTAACGTGCCCGATCCAATTTTTATTTTGGGTTTACCACGTGCAGGCTCAACGCTACTTGAGCAAATACTGGCTTCGCATAGCCAAGTCGATGGCACCATGGAGCTACACAATATATTAGGCTTAGCATCAAGGTTACGTGGTCGCAGTAAAAGCCAAAATGATGAAGAAGCCCAATATCCTAAAAACTTAGCTGACATTAATCCCGATTATTTCAAACGCTTTGGTCAACAATTTATTGATGAAACGCAAGTCTACCGAGAAACAGCCCCTTTATTTATCGACAAAATGCCGAATAACTTTCTCCACATTGGCTTGATACGACTAATACTACCCAATGCGAAAATTATAGATGCCAGACGCTCGCCCATGGCTTGTTGTTTTAGTGGTTTTAAACAGTTATTTGCTGAAGGACAAGACTTTAGTTATAACCTTAAAGACATCGGCCGTTACTACCAAGCTTATTTAAAACTAATGACGCATTGGAACACCGTATTACCAGGCCATGTACTAACCGTAAACCATGAAGATATTGTTGATGACTTAGAAACACAAGTGCGAAGAATGCTTGACTTTGTCGGCTTGGAATTTGAACAATCATGTGTCGATTTTCATAAAACAAAACGCAATATTAAAACGCCAAGTTCTGAGCAGGTTCGTCAACCAATTTATAAAAGCGCGACTGAACAATGGCGACACTTTGAGCCGTATTTAGGACCACTGAAAAAAGTGCTGAATATCGACTAACTGAGTATACATAAGTAAAGTATCACCATGCTTGCAAGCCACTATGGGTAAATACATCAGTTTTTCACTCAAACCGTTTGCCTATGCCAGTTGTTCAACATTTACCACTGACAGCAAATAACCTTTACTAAATGCCTAAATGCATTTAGCTTAGCAACCAAGTTGTTGAGTATTAGCCAACATTTTATAGTTCAGCAAACGCTATAAAACCTACAGTTAACGACCGCTGCCCCAAAAGAGCAGCTAAGTATGGAATACTTTTAATTTAATAATAAGGACGTTTATGAAACATATATCATTAACCATTAGTATATTAGTCTTAAGCGCTTGCGGGGGCGGAGGTGGTAATAGCGAAAAATCATCCGACATCGATGATTTGCTAGATGATACAGGAAGCTTTACCTTACAAAATATCAGGTTTGATTCAAAAGATTATTATGAAGGAGAGTTGGTTACCGTTACAGAAAGAACTAGCTTTGAAGTTCAGTGGGTATCGCCCACCTCGGCATCCTACAGAATAGATTTATATTTATCGACTAACGGCGAAGTGCATTCAGACAAAAATAAAATAGTAGGCCTTAAATGTGGTAACGCTTCTTTCTCACTTTGCCCTAACGCAACAGGTGAGGTGCAATGTAAAATTGATGACAACAGATTGTCTTGCTCAGTTGGAAGCGACTCTGTAGGTAGCGGGCCCTTTCAGCATAATGACCTATCAAATCTAAGATTTATTATAAGAGGTTGTGATGTCCTCAGTAACTGTGATGTAAAAACGTTTAATTTATCGGTAGAAAATAATACAGATGATTAAGAATAACGTTGTAGTTAAAAATTCCTAAGAAAAGTTATTTGTTCAAAATTTGAGGGTAGCATTAATATACCAGACACGAGTTTCACTTTCGAAAAAGGAAGTCTAACAAGTGACTCTGGTGTATTACTATATACTCATGATTTCACAAAAATTTAATGGTAGCTTCACGCCATTTATAATCTATTAATTATTGGTCGTTTAATCCTACATTATATTAGTAAGCGTTACTGGATTTAACGATCACTTATGCCACAAAACCAACTTAATTTAGACCTTAATTTATCTCAATAAATAGGCAGCTTTGCCACCATAGCTGTCGTTCAATCTTTAGGCTTTAAAGGCGGCTAATCCGACAAAGCGGACATAAGCTTTTGTGAAGTTATGAACATATTAGGAGAGAACTTTAACTACAAATCATTGTATGTTTCAGGGACTGGTGTAAGGTACTTACACAAAATCTGTTACAGACTCGTCAGGTTTTTTCATCTTAGAGCGCTAATTTCACTTGTTGTCCACCTCAGGGCGTGTTGTTATATTTTATTTGGACAAAGTTACCCCATTGGAACTTCCTTGAATTGCCGTCCCTATTTTACGAATATCTTCAAGCGGTTCATTAAGATCAGAAGCAATCTCACGAAACATAATCACGAGAGGACCTTTATCATGACGTTCTAAACGTTCATTAAGATAAACTTCTATTTTATTCGCTAGATTAAGTTTACTCAGGTACTGCTGTTGCTTTTTTTTATTAGAGCCACTGTATCCTTGTACTGGAACATAAATTGGTCCCATGAATCCTCCTTAAAATATAACGAGCCTTTGGAATTACTCGTTTTATATTTAATTTTTAATCAAAATACTCTAACCGGATTATTTTCTTTTAACAATCAATAACGTTGTTGTTTTTGGACAATTTTTACATTGTTAAATAGTTAATAAGTTACCCAATTAAAAACGCTCCAATGCAAATAAGTACCCAAAGAGCGCCAAATATTGGCTCCCATTTTCTTTCCTTGAGGCCAGAAAAAACTAAGTGAATGGCAAAAGATGAGAAAACATAAACAACATAAGCCATTAAGGCCAGAGGACCTGCTACTGCCAATAAATATAAAAAAGTAATAACATCACCAGATCTTTCAGAAAATTCTTGAAGTGGGAGTATAGTGAAAGCTGATACACAGCCAAGGCAATACCAAAATTGGAAAAAATATTTTTCGTAGATTGATTCCATATCACCGGACTCCTTGTCTGCCAACGCCCACTTAAGCGGACAAAAATAGTTGGTTAAAATGTGTAGCGAAAGCGGAACCTAGCCAACTGTTTTTGTTCCGTTTGAAGTGCTTGGTAGAACTCTAGAAGTCAATCTTTCCAGTAAAACCTTTTTGAGGTACTTGTTGCTGTGGCTTAGGTTGAAATACACTTTCGTTTTTTAAGAGTATGTCTATTCCAAGCTCTGTAATTGAGTATGCGTAATAGTCATACCCATCTTGTTCGTCTGTTTCTATAGTTTTACTTAAAAGACCCATTCGCTCTAATTTTATGGAAGATATTTGCAATAATGCGTCATTCACTGTTCTAAAGCCATTTGCGATACGGTGATATGCTAAACCAACAGGATCACTTGTATGGCTTTGCAAACAAGCGGCTAAAAATTTAAAGTCTACTTCTGAGAGATCATAGTCTGCTGGATTAGCAACCATCTTTCTACTTTCAGAAAGGCTTACATGGTCAATCAAACCTATTCTTTCTACTTCTGATTTAATTAAAGAACAGGCTTTATTGGTTGCAGACACTAAATCACCATCCGAACGATTTGAGTCATAATCCGCAGGATTTACACCCAAGAGGTCAGTTGGCAAATGCATTTCTTGATCTCTAGGTTTGAGGATAAATGAGCGTGATTTTCCTATTGCACCAATAAATAATCCCATTTCAAAAATCACATTATCACGCACAACATGCTCTTGCCTGCTTCTGATAGATGCGATGTCATCAGGTGCAAATATAAATAGGGCAAAATCAACGGTAGAAGATTTTTCTACTAAGTCATCGATTGTTGTGGAAGTGAGTTTAAAAGTTCCGTTTTTCCAAATTGTAATTTCAAATTCATGATCAAGATTTACGTTAACAGCCTCAGCTATATTTAAACTTTCTGCTGATGACGCAATAAATAACCTTGGTTTTCTCATGCGATATCCTCGATTCATGTGAGAGTTCAACAATTTAATAGGAGGCAACTTGCCTCTTTTACAGAAAAAAAGTTTCCACCTTATTATTTTATATATTAATAACAGCTCTTTGCAGCCAATACCACTTCTTACCTACAGATAAAAACAAAAATTTCGTTTATAGACGGAATGAGGCAACATGCCACATTTCTTGACTTGGGTGGAAACAAGTTACAACTGCATTTAAATACTCAGTTATTAAACTAAATTACGAATAGGAAGATGCAGCATCAATGTCCGCTTTAGGCTCTAAGCCGACAGTGGACTTCACTACACTTTTTGGTCAGCCGAGACTTACGAAGCCCACCTTTGCAGCGCGATTTGAGTTGTCAGTTGACATAACAGCTTCATTATATTGCTCTTCAATCATTTCAGCTGGAATGTCTAATGTAGTTGTTTGGCTTTCATTTGAGTTAGCACTCTTTTTAGGTGTTTGTGGATTGAATTGTTCTACAGTCATATTGCGTTCTACTTCTCTATCTAGCTAAAACCATATGATTAAAGCGTCATAAGTGGTGATTTAACTGCTTTATTGCAAATTCAGGCTTTATTTGAAATAAGTACTAAGGCAGTTGTTTAATCCGCAGGGTTATATAGTAATGTTAAGGTGCTTGGTAGTTGCGAATTTGTTAAATCAAATAGTTAGTTATGATTGGAAAAATGTCCGCTTTTTTTACACTTTTCATGTTTTAAATTTAATGAATATTACTACCCAATTGAAAAGTAAGGCTTTTTATTTGTTGGTGTAGTTTTTGCTTTTAACCATACCATTCTATTTCAAGAAAGGTATTACAAAGGAAATATATGATGAATATAAAAATGTTAAAATCCGCTTTGGCTGGATTGGTTTTATCTGTTAGTGGCTTTGCTAACGCTGGATTAATCGTTGATGATTCTGTCGGCGATGGGGAGTGGGGGACTGTATTCTTTAATTGGACAGGTGGTACTATAGATATAAATGGTTTTGGGGATGGCTATGCAACAGGTTTAACTGGCGTAGGTGCTGATGATATCTTTTTTACGTTATTAGAAAATGACGGTTCTGATTTATCGGCTTTTACTGGCGCATTTGTGACATCAAATGATGACTCAAATGCCTTAGGTTGGGATGCTGACGGTTCAACATCTGGTCTTGATTCATATATTTCCAACTTTAACCTCAATGCTGGCTCGTATTTACTTACCATTAGTCATTGTTGCACTGCATTTAGTGGTAGCATAAATGATAATAGTGGGATGCATCAAGGCACTAACGACTATAGAATTTCTTTTTCTGATGGGGCAACATTAACATCAGTACCAGAACCATCTACCCTTGCCATCTTCGCATTAGGTATTATGGGTTTAGCATCAAGAAGATTTAAGAAACAATCTTAATATAGGTTTTTAATGTTAGATTCTAGAAAACATCAATTGTCATGATTGGTGTTTTTTTGTTTCTGGTGATTGGTATTTTTTATCTGTAAACCACCACCATAGAATACTTAATCCTTTGTTATGCCATATGTGTAAGAGACTTCAGACTCTTTAACTTAACATTCAGCACAACTGCTGTCAGTTTTATAGTTTCTGGCAAAAAATCATCCATACATAACCTATCCTTTTTACGAATAATTGTCGAAATGGTTGCAGTTAGGTAAGCCAAGGCTTATGTCCGCTACCGTATCAAAGTGACTATTTGATTGAGTAATTATTAGTGAGAGTTTACGACCGCTTTAGGCTCTTTTAAGCCTTTAGCTTTTAAATCATCAGTGTCCGTAATGAGCTTGAAGCGGACGTCAAGTTAATAGTGACACTCATTCCAAATAAAATCTAATCACATAACATCGATATTATAATATCTTGCTAATTGTCATCATCAAATGGCGATTTTGTCAAAAGATAGAAACGAAATTATCACTTTAGCTCCAAGCTGCACTAAAACATCAATTTTCTGGTAAGTATCACCCTCAAGTAATGACGCGTTGAATTTATGTTGTTGTGTTTCAATAAAATCGGAAAATCGTGTGTTTACGCAAAGAGTTTATTGCAATGACTTAAGTTTTGTCGTCGCTTTATTTGTTGATGCTCACAATAATCACTGAGCACGTCTTCGTGACCTATGGCGCCATGAAGTTGAGTTCTAAATTCTGTCGTGATGATTAACCAGTTTTCAGCCGATATGCTTAATCGGTTGAGTATGCTCGGTAGGCTTTCTTCGATGAAACCGGGTTTACCCTCTCTTATGCAACGTCCGGTTAATTCAATTAATTGTAGGTAGTCACTGAGTTCAAACGGTAAGCCCTTGGGCATATTTTCTCTTGGGTTACCGACAAAGGGCATGAGCGTATTGGGTTGTTGGCCTTGCTTTGCCTGCTCGCAGCGCATTTTAAAACTGGTGTGCGCTGAGCTTTCAGGTGTGTTGGCGATATTGGCGCGAATGGGGTTTAAATCAACATAGGCCATACACGCAGCAATGGCGGTTTCATCTAATAACGCTTGAGATTTAAAACGGCCTTCCCAAAATCGGCCTGTGCAATTATCTTCTTGGTTAGCCGCTCTGGCAATGCCTTCATTAATATAGCCCATAAACCAACTGATTTTCATCAGCCTTTTTCGGTAAACCTCTGCCGTGGCTTTAACGCTTTCGAGTAACGGTTTAGCTAACACATCACCGCGGCAGTATTGTTGTGTCAGTACCGTGCCTTTGCGTAAGCGATGCCAGCGCTCAAGCACATCATTCATGCTGCATTGCTTAGCTTTTTCTTCATCAATACATAACACGACATGATAGTGATTGCTCATCACCGCATAAGCACAAACGTCAATCGCAAAGACTTGGCTGAGAAAATGTAACTTATCCTCAACCCATGCGCGACGGTGCTTATAACTTTGCCCTGTTAAGGCATCTTCACCACATAAAAAAGCGCGTCGAACACAACGCGAAACACAATGGTAATAAGGGGTATCTACTAAACTGATTTGTTGTTTCCTTGGCGTAGCCATAACTCACCTGAGATAAAGTAGTGGGTTATGTTAGTTTAGTGCAGTGTTCAGTATTTTCAATTATGGATGAGTGTCTTTTTAATTTTCTTGAAAATTGGTAATATTGTCCGAACTATTCACAATATTACAGCATAATACTACCTGTTAATTCGTGTAGGTAGTGGCGACACTTCAGCCCTTAGATGCGAGTTAATCGGTTCATGTTCTTCATCCGTTCAATACTCAGTTTAGAGAAGCCTGTTGACGTAACGAATTCGTCTCACTTCCCGTTGTCAGCGAGTTACATCACCTTATCAGCATACGATAAGTCACTGCCGCTTAAACTCAACTATCTGCACAACCAGATAGCGCCATGAATACTTTGGCTCCTGCCGCATTATTCATGTGTTTCAGTTAGACTCGTGGTTCATTAAAGCATTCCATGCTAGTGCTGAACTCTGGGCACACAATACGAGGTATCGACTAAACTGATTTGTTTTTTTTGAGGGGTTGCCATCCTAGCTTCCTGATTAAATTCCTATTTGCGCACAAGCATAGTACAGCGTTAATAAAATGGAAACTTGAGTGGGTGCTCTGTTAATTTATCGGAGTGGATGTCCTGTTAATTCATCAATAAGTTATTGATGTTATTGTAAATCCTGTTAGAATAATCGGCTTTTTTACAGGGAGACAAAAATAACAATGAAGAAATTACTATTAGTCGCTAGTCTGTTAGGTGTTATAGGGATGGACAATACTGCTCATGCTGAAACAATGAATACATCTTTTAAAAAAATAGGCCCAACAATTGGCAGTATCAAAGACCTGCACTCAGATTTACGCATAATTGGAAACACAATAATGAAAAGAACATTCATTGACGGCGTAGAAGTTGAAGTAGAAGCAATGGCTTTTGAAGCCCTAAAAAATAACTTTGGCGATATGGCTAAAAGTGACTGTCTCCGTTACAAAGGGCAGTATAAAACTGTTTATTATGGCGCACATAATGTCAGAATATCTCAACGACAACTAAACAATAAAGACAGATACGGGAATCAAAAGCTTGGTCAGGAAATGATTTTCCTGTTTGATGGATTCTGTGCCTATAACATTAAAAATGAGGGATAATTCCCCTGCTCGAACCTATTTATTGGTGATTGAGTTCCCTCAGAGAACTCGAACTAAAGCCGCCCTTTACGGGGTGGCGCGTGATGAAGGTGGTGCGTGATGAAGGTGGCGGGATCCATCATTGAAACATCGAGCGATATGTGGAGACCACTTCTCGATTTGACGTTTTAAAATGGGCTTTATAGCTCCCTGTGATTAAGCCCCCTTCGGGTGGTTTTTTTTTGCAAACAATGCTTGAAGGGGGAGACCTTTAGCAGTGTCAGCTACAACTGTTTTTATGCTCCCCAGAGCCGTCGGAGAATTTGGTACCGATTCAGTTAATGTGGAGAAGGCCCCAGCTGCCGAAGGAGTGAGAAAATCTTCGATTTGGGAGCGCGCTTATAGCCCGACGTCTAGTTAGCTTGTTAATTCCTTAGGATGAGTGTCTTGTTAATTGTCTGATTTCATACTCCAGCACATCTGTAGGGTATTGGAAGGTGAAACCTAACTTTTTTTCAATCTCAAACTTAGTGATTTTTCCAATGTAATAGTCAGAACTGTAGTATGCGTATAGTGCTAACAATACGATAAAAAATACAGATATTATTTTTAGCACAAGGATAGATAATTTCATAAGGCCATATAACAGTATTTTATGGATACGTATTAGTAACGTCCGACCCATAACTTTACACCACCAGCGGCAGCAATGAGCTTGAAGTTGACGTCATAAATAAAGGCGATATACCTTCCGCTAAGCGTACTAAATAATTATTAACACTTATATACCTAACGCCATAATCTACTCATTGCTGCCATAGAATAAACACAACATTAAGTGTTTTAGACCACATAAGGCTTTTAGTTTTTTTCAGTAAGCCAAAACAGAAAAACGAGCAAATAAATGCTCGTTTTTAGTTCAATACCAAAGAATAATCTTTAGCTGACTAAATAGCCAAACTAAACTTTCTCTACTTTAATCTTATAAAGCACACTATAAAGCACTGGCACCGCGATCATGGTCAATATGGTAGCAAACGCTAAACCGCCCATA
Source organism: Colwellia sp. PAMC 21821 (assembly GCF_002077175.1). Taxonomy (NCBI): domain Bacteria; kingdom Pseudomonadati; phylum Pseudomonadota; class Gammaproteobacteria; order Alteromonadales; family Colwelliaceae; genus Colwellia; species Colwellia sp. PAMC 21821. The sequence continues at coordinate 3,496,545 of NZ_CP014943.1, read as the reverse complement.
ATAGTCACCGACATATCAGCAAAGAATGGGTCTAGTATTAGTGGCATTACACCTAATATAGTGGTTATAGCGGCCAATGAAACTGGCCTTAAACGGCTCAAACTGGCTTCTACAATCGCTAATGCTTTTTCTTTCCCTTCTTGTATTTGCAAGTCGATTTCTTCCAGTAAAACAATGGCATTTTTAATTAACATACCAAACAAACTTAAAAAGCCGAGTAGTGACATAAAACCAAAAGGTAAATCGGCTATGAGTAAGCCTGCAACAACACCTACGACAGCCATTGGTACAATTAGCCAAATAATGATTGGTTGTCTTGCCTTACCAAATAGTAGAACGCTGATAATAAACATGACTAAAAATCCTAGTGGTAAGCCTTGCCCCAGAGCAGCTTGAGCCTTGCGTGATGACTCATATTCACCACCCCATTCAAGTTTGTAGCCTTCAGGTAAAGTAATATCGGCAATTTTCGCTTGTGTGCGATTAAACGCTTCACCTGTGGTTTCACCATAACCGGCTTCCGCTTTAACAGTAATCGTTCGCACGCGATCACGGCGGTTAATTAACAGCTCTTCGCTTGCATAGTTCATTTTACCACTAACTTGCCTGAATGAAACATAAGTGCGTTGGCTGCTACTCCACACCAAACTATTTTCTAAACCAACCAATTGATCAGGGTTCGTATTACTATTTCTTGCAATAATAGGATAGAGATAATCACCGTCTTGAAGTTGACCTATTTGCAAGCCATCAGTATAAAACTTAATGGCTTGACTGAAGTCACTTCTTGAAACACCGGCAATACCTGCTGCAATATCATCGTATTCAGGAGCTAGCACCATACCTTTATCTCGCCAGTCATCTCGAATATCACGAATTTTACCATCTTCAAAATAAATCGCTTTGGCTTGTGCTGCCAACTGTCTTAAAACAGCCGGGTCTTCACCCGAAAATCTTGCTTGTATTTTCGCGCCAGCACCTGGACCAAACTGCATTATTTCAGCGTAAAAATTAACTTTAGGATTTGCTTCTTTGAGCTTATCTGATATTTCCTGAGCCAAACGCGGTATTTCATCTGCGTTCTTTGCGCGCACTAAAAACAGCCCATAACTTTCATTAGGTAATTCAGGTGCGAATACCAAAGTAAAACGCTCTGAACTTTCACCAATAAACGTTGCTAATGATTCAATACCTTCGGTTTCAAGAATTAACTTTTCACCTGCTTTCATATATTTTTCGGTAGCCCGAATATCGGAGTCTTGTGGCCCCCAATAATGGACAAAAAACACGGGAGTATTTGACGGTGGGAAAAAGCCCTGCTTGATTAACCCAAAGCTAGCGTAAGCACTTATGGTAATAACAACCAATATTGCCAAGGTAACACCACGCCAATGCAAGGCATTACGCAAAACCACTAAGTAAGCTTTATGAAATAACGAATGCGACTCTTCAGCCCCTTCTTTATCTCCCACTTTGTAAAAATATTTGCCAAGTAACGGTGTTAACGTTACCGCTAGTATCCAGCTAAGCATTAAAGAAATAAGTACGACGGCAAACAGTGAAAATAAGAATTCGCCAGTGGCATCATCTGACAAACCAATTCCAGAAAATGCAGCTATTCCGATAATCGTGGCACCGAGCAATGGCCATTGAGTGCGCTTAACAATAAAGCTGGCAGACTCCATTGCCGACTTGCCTTTTTCCATACGTAACATCATGCCTTCGGCGACTACAATGGCATTATCGACTAACATGCCCATCGCAATCACCATTGCACCTAAGGAAATACGCTCTAACTGTAGATCATAAAGCCACATTATTAATACGGTACCTAAGACAGTAATTAATAATGTGCCTCCAACTACAATGCCTGAACGCCAGCCCATGAATAAACAAAGTGCTAACGTTACCACCACCACAGATATTTCTAAATTTAAAATAAATCCGTCGACTGACTCATCAACAACTTTGGCTTGGTTATAAATCGTCGATACATTAATACCCGTAGGTAATTTAGCTAACACTTCCGCTAATTTCGCATCAATTTTATGACCAACATCGACGATGTTAATATCATTTTGTGCTGATATGGCGAGGGTTATCGCTCTTTCGCCATTAAAACGTTTTAAACCGCTTGGTATTTCTACAGGTTGAAGACTTAATTCAGCTATGTCTTTAATTTTAATTGAGGCATTTTTACCTGGAACAACAATAGATAAATTCTCTATTTCTGCTATTTTATTGGTCGAACTTTCGATGGGGATCCTGATCTGTTTATCACCCACATATAATCGACCACCACTGAAAGGTTTTAAATTACTGGCTAGTACTTGTTGAAGATCAGGGAAAGAAAGCCCTAAACCAGAAATTTGATAACTATCAATTGTCGCAACAATTTCTTCTTCTAAAATCCCTCCCACTTTTACCTTGGCAACACCGTCAACCGCTAATACTTCACGGCGAATAATACGAGAAAACTCACGCATTTGGTTCGCGCTAAAATCAGGTGCCGATAATGCATAATAAATCCCATAAACATCACCAAAGTCGTCTATTACCACTGGTGCACTGGCACCAAGGGGTAAGTCATGTTCAATATCGCGAAGGCGTTTACGTAACTCGTCCCAAATTTGAGGTAATAATGGTCCGTCAACCGTTGGCTTTATTTCCATAGTAATCCGCGAAAAACCCGGTTTACTAACTGATCTTAAAATATCTAATTGCCACATTTGTTGCAGCGCAATTTCAACTTGCTCAGTAACTTCTTTTTCAACTTTTTCCGCACTTGCACCTGGGTAATAGGTAAAAATAACCGCTTGTTTTATGGTAAACGCAGGGTCTTCTAAGCGCCCTATTTTACTCATGGCAATAATGCCACCAATAATAAAGCATATCGACATCAGCCAAATATTAACAGGCTTAGTCAGCGAATAGCGTGCTATATCCATCTTAATATGTCGCCTTATATTCTCTGACTTTTAGCCCTTCGCGCATTTGCCCTACCGCTGCAGAAACGACTTTATCACCACTATTAAGGCCCGATGATACTAAGGCATATTCACCTTTTAACTTGGAAACATTAACTTTAACTTGAGCTAAGGTATTGTCGGCTGAATTGAATCGCCAAACACTAAAGCCCGAATCGTTATTGCCGATTAAAGCACTCAACGGAACAATTAATGCCTGTAATTTCATATTATTTTGCACAATGTTCACAATCGCTCGCGAACCAGGATAAAAAAAGTTCACTGTTTCGCCTTTAAGCCCAAAGGTTACGCCATAAGTTTGCGTAATAGGATCAGGCGTAGTTTTATGCTCTACATAATGTATGTTGTAAACCATATTTTCCTGACCAATAATATGCGCAGTAGCTTTTACATCACGATTACCCACATTAGCAGTCATAATTCGTTCGGGTACTTCAAAAGTAAAATGCAGCTCTGACCTATCTTGTAAGTTAGCCAGTGAATCACCAGAGCGAATTAAACTATTATTCTCAATGTATCTAGCGCCAATTACTGCATCGAATGGTGCTTTGATCGTGCTGTAACTTAAATCTTGTTCAGCATTTTCTAAGGCTATTTTAGTAATAGAAAACTGAGATTTAGCTTCATCATAATCTCTCTGAGACGCAACATTTTTTTCAAAAACATCTTTAATTCGTTTTAAATCACGTTGCGCGTCTTCATGACGAATTCGGCTCTCTTCTACTTTTCGTTGAAAGGGTTTAGGGTCAATTTTTGCTAAAACCTCGCCTTTTTTAACTTCACTGCCTTCAATAAGGTTTTCAAAAATTAAGCGCCCTGGCACTTCAAATTTAAGGTCAACGCTTTTCACCGCTGACACAATAGCTGGAAATTCATAATCATTTGCTAAAGTTGTTAGCCGAGCGGTGGAGAGTTGAACCACGACAGGTTCAAGCTCTTTCTTTACTTCCGTTGGTTCAGAACAAGCTTGCAGTACAAAAACTGCGGCAAGTATAAGAATTCGATTCACATTAACCCCAAAGTATCAGATAAATAATAAAAACAAGTAAACTAATCATAACACAGGTTTACACATTAACAACTAATGTAAACCTGTTGTTTAAAGTAACTAGTCACGTTAATATGTTGCTAATTAGATTTTTAAGAGCAGACAATTTGCCGAGCACAACCGAAAAAATTTTAAATACCGCTATGGAGTGTTTTTTTCAACATGGCTATGACACTGCAAACATATCTATGGTCAGCCGTTATGCTGGCATATCGCGTGTCACTATACACAAGCAATTCAAGTCAAAGGAAGTGCTATTTAGATCTGTGCTCGAAAAGCATTTTCAGCAGCACAATATATTGATTAATATTTACAGTAAGTCTGAAGCAAACTTTTGGCAAGAAACACAAGACCTAATTATTCAGCGATGTGAAGGCTTATTTAATAATGTCTCGAGTAGCTTAGTAAGGTCAAATTTAATACACGCTGGTCACGCCTATTGCAAAGATCTTATTCAAGCAGAAGAAGGTTTAATCAAAAATAGTATTCGTTCTAGAATTGAAAAAGAAATTTCTGCCAACCGTTTAACGCTGAGTAAAGTAGGCTTAACAGCCGATGAGCTAGCTGAAACACTGCACTTTGCACCATTTGGCATCACAGTCTCGGTATTAAACCAAAACAACATTGCTTTTGTTGAAAACTTAATGGCCATATTTAAAGCTTCAACATCAAGATCAAGATCATAAAGCTACTCGTATATATTCTTTACTTTTTGACCAATTAACAAAAATATTTTTGTGATATAAAGTAAAAAGTAACCAAAATAGTCGTGCATTTTAAATAACTACCTATAATCGTACACCTCTAACAGTGACAATTTATCTGTTCATGTTTTTTGATCACACCAGTGTAATAAATCATTCTACAAACGTTATGTAAAGCATTTAACAATTTAATATAGTTATTTAAATACAGTAACTTAAACGCACTTATTTAAATAACTAATCTCTAGTTCAATATACGAATTAATTATTAGCAACTAAGCTAAATATAGTAAATAGTATAGTTATAGTGAAGCCTTTATCCGCCAAAATTTTAAGACTAAAATACTCATTGGAGAAGTAATGCACGACAGAACCTCATTACCTAGCTGGCAAAAGCTGGAAAATCACGCGCTTGATATGAAGTCACAACATATGAGCGAGCTATTTAAACAAAACCCTAAACGTTTTGAACAGTTCTCCATTCAACTTGCCCCTTTCCTCCTAGATTATTCAAAAAATTTGATATCTGCATCAACCATGGAGCTGCTATTTAACTTGGCTAAAGAGTGTGATGTTGAAGCTTGGCGAGAAAAAATGTTTAGCGGTGAACGTATTAACCGTACTGAAGATCGCGCCGTATTACACACCGCCTTAAGAAATCGTAGCGAAACGCCAATTATACTCGATGGCAAAGACATTAATATTGATGTGCGAGCAGCGCTAGATAAAATGAAAACCTTTAGTGAAAAAGTACGCCAAGGTTTATGGAGTGGCTATTCAGGCAAACGTATTACTGATGTGGTTAATATTGGTGTTGGCGGCTCTAATTTAGGGCCTCAAATGGTCACAGAAGCACTAGATCAATACAGTGATAACAGCGTTAATGTGCATTATGTTTCAAACGTGGATGGCACTCAAATAGCCAATGTACTTCGGCCTTTAAACCCAGAAAAAACGCTATTTATTGTTTCAAGTAAAACCTTTACTACCACCGAAACCATGACCAACGCTAGAACAGCAATGAAATGGTTAGTATCATCTTCTTTTGACCAATCAGCCATTGCACAACATTTTGTTGCGGTATCGTCGAATAAAAAAAATGCCACTGAATTTGGTATTGCAGAAGAAAACATATTTGATATGTGGGATTGGGTTGGTGGTCGCTTCTCACTTTGGTCAGCTATTGGTTTACCAATCGCCATTGATTTAGGCTTTGAGCGTTTTATTGAATTACTTGAAGGTGCACATGAAATAGATCAACACTTTTGTAATACGCCCCTAGCAGAAAATGCACCGGTTATTTTGGCATTACTCAGTGTTTGGAACTGCACATTTCTAGGTGCGCAATCTCAAGCAATTTTGCCTTACGATCAATCGTTACATATGTTATCAGCCTATTTACAACAAGCGGAAATGGAAAGTAACGGTAAGTCTGTTTCGTGGGATGGTGATTCTATTTCATATCCTACTGTACCATCAATTTGGGGCGAATTAGGTATTAACGGTCAGCATGCTTTTTACCAATATCTACATCAAAGTAATAATGTTGTACCTGCTGATTTTATCGGTTCTGTTGAAAGTGTTACGCCGGTTCACGGTCATCATGAAACCTTAATGGCAAATTTTTTCGCGCAAACCCAAGCGCTGATGCAAGGTGTTGACGAAACGCAAGTGCGAGCAGATTTAAAAGCCAAAGGACGTACACAAGACTACATTGATAAAGTTGCGCCACACAAAGTACATAAAGGTAACCGCCCTACTAATACCATATTAATGAAACGCATATCTCCGCGCTCATTAGGCAGTTTGATCGCCATGTACGAGCACAAAATATTTGTACAGGGCATTATTTTGCAAATTTGTTCTTTTGATCAATGGGGAGTGGAATTGGGTAAAGGCTTAGCGAATAATATTCAAGAAGAGTTATCCTCTGGTAATATTAGCGAATTGCATGACAGTTCAACTACAGGCTTAATTAACTTCTATCAAAGCTATACAAAATAAGCTTATTACTGATTAAACAAAAATAGCGAACACGATGTTCGCTATTTTTTTAGGTTAAATATTATACTCAACCAAGCTGCTTATAAATGATCCTGTAAAAAACTTAAATACTTATTCGAGGCACTAATACGATTCACCTTTTTACTGAAACCATGCCCTTCATCGTCAAACACTAAATAATCGACATAAGTGCCACCGCTTCGAATAGACTCCACCATTTCATCACTTTCAATTTTCAACACTCGTGGGTCATTTTTACCTTGTACGACTAACACGGGTTTTTTAACATTTTGACCAAAAAATACCGGCGAAATATTATGCAAACGTTCTTTATCTGTACTAGGGTCGCCCAATTCATCATAAAGTGACTGGCGAAATGCTTCCCAATATGGCGGAATGCTTTCTAGTGTTCTGACCCAGTTTGTGACACCAAAAATATTGATCCCTACTTCAAACTCATTAGTGAACGTCATCGCTGCCATGGTTAAATATCCGCCGTAACTGCCGCCGATAACACCAATTCTGTCGGCATCAACCCAGTCTAAGGTTTGTAGATAATACTTATTATAAACCACATCTTTTAAGTCATGATCGCCATGCTTTTTATCGTCTAAATGATTAAACGTTTTGCCATAGCCATTTGAACCTCGGTTATTAATTCTAAAAATAGCATAACCATTATTCACTAAGTGCTGAATAAGAGCCGAATAACCTTTACGGCTTTGCCCTCCTGGGCCACCGTGTATCCAAACTAAAGCGGGCACTTTCTGTGTGGAGGCTTGTTTGGGTTTATATAAAATACCGGGTATTTCTAAGCCATCAAAACTTTTAAAACGTACCACTTCACCCACCACCAAATTTTCCTCTAAAATGTTGGGATTTCCAGTATTGGTTAAACGCTTTATCGCGTTACTGCCTAACTGATGAACATATAGGTTTGACGGAGATGTGTCTGAGTTAATATAAAACACCATTTGCTTGCCATCATTAGAAAAGTTCACGCCACGCAGGTCGCCACTGGGCATATCAGGCAAAGCGAGGTTTTGCTCGGTTTGTAGATCGATAATTTCTATTTTTGTTTGCGCGTCAGCATTTACACCATGTACTTGATAGCGGCCATCTTTAGAAAAATAAGTAAAACTTACATCCCAATTTACGGCAAAGTTTTCTGACTTTTCTTTACTGACCAAATTGTAGGACCAAGCTTGATTAAATTCACCGAATTCATTGGTAGAATAAATAAGCGCACTATTATCGCGAGTAAAAGTGTAAGCGCTATGCTCCACATCTCCCTCATGTTCGCTGATCAGCTCTGTTAACGGCTGTTTTTCGGCTAAATCAACCAGGTATAAATTAGAATCGGCATTAGAGTTACTTTTACTTAGCGCGATATATTGACCATTAGGGCTAACGGCTTCCGGCGAATAGCCAGAGTTATTTTGATATATAAGTTTTCTGGCATAGTCACCGGCTTGATATACATAGAGATCAAAAAACTTGGCATCTCTTTCGTTCGTGGCGACGTAAAACTGTTTGTTATTTTCATGCCAACTAACGAAAAATGCTTTTAAACCTTCACCAGGCGTTAAGTCTTTTTCTGTACCATCTAATGCTTGTACAAATAAGTGATTTAGCTCATTACCGCCCTTGTCTGCGCTGTATAAAAAACGGTCATCTTCAGGAAACCAACCAACGACATAAATAGACTCTTTGGTTGAGTTTGTTAATTGTGTTACTTCTGAGCCATCTAATGGCACTTTATAGGCATTATAAATGCCAGTTTCATCGTCACTCACTAAAACTGCGCTAGCATCAGCATTAATAGAAGAGCCAAATACGGATCGCGTTTTGAAAAACTCTTCAGCACTATAAGTTTGGAACGGTGATGTTACTTCTTCTGGCGCATCAATTTGTAGAACTGGCGCTTGTTTTGAACAGGCAAGTAGTAATATCAGCCCCGTAAATAGAGCTAAAAGCTTAGCTATTTTTGGTAACTTTTTCATATTTATTCCCTTAATATTAATTTCATTCAATTTTATTTTTTAGTTATCAAATACTTTTAATCGAAAACAAGTATAGAATAATTATCGTACAATTAAAGTCTTCATTCCTTAAAAACTCATTATCTAAATTGATCTTTTAAACTTAGGATAGAAAATACTAAATGTTGAAATTAAAATAGCGTAAACTATCCACTCATAGTAACTCCTTAATACAGAATTATAATTAGTCAAATGGCCACACCATTAAAATATTTATCTCATTATTCTGTTGATATTCAACAGCAAGTATCCAAGCTTATTAAGGAAGATAGCTTAAAGGCTTATTTATTAGCGCAGTTTCCTGAACCACATGAAATAAGCACCGATAAAGCATTACGTGAATATTCCCTCTTGATAAAGCAACAATATCTAAGGAAATCTGCGCCACTTAGCCAAGTAAAATACGATGATAAAATTCATATTATTAATAACGCGCTAGGCTTGCACACTTATGTCTCACGCGTACAAGGCAATAAACTTAAAAGTAAAAATGAGATACGAATTGGTAGCATGTTTAAGAAAGCACCCGAAGCACTATTAAATATGATCGTGGTGCATGAACTCGCCCATTTGAAAGAAAAAAATCATGACAAAGCCTTTTATCAGCTTTGCCAACATATGTTACCGAATTATCATCAATTAGAGTTAATGACCCGTATTTACCTCACCGAACTTGAAAGTAATGGCAATATTTATTGATCGCTAAACTCATACTTAAATTTATACTTTCTTCGTTTGCAGTATTTACCGTTTAAAAACAACCTTAGGCTTGTATGGCTAAATACCCCAATGATGATTCACAAAGCATTAACATAATGTATACTGCCAATAGCTAAATAAATGCCAAACACTCAAATAAAAGTTGTGTGTTGTCATTCACCATTAGGTTATAGATTTGCAGAAAAAAAATAGAAAGTTATTACTCACGCTAAGTGTTTTACTGACCTTACTGCCATACTTTTTAATAAATGATATGTTTCCGATAAGTAATACTTGGCTTGAACAAGGTCCATTATTACTGCTACAAATGCTGAGTGTTGGCTTTGTTATTAATAGCTACTTACGTATTAAAAACCGGGCATTAAAACTTTTTTGGCAATTTATTACTCTGGCCCTATTGTCTGCATTAATATCAAACATACTCTTTAGCTTCTCTATCATCAGCAATGACCTTTTGATTCGAGATTTTTTCACACTTTGCAGTTATTTCTTTATTCTTTTAGCGATAGAGACTAATCCACAAAGTAACGAGACTAAAGCAAACAGAAATATTAGTAATCGAGTTGCGGCTATATTCTTCACGTTAATATGCTTTAGTTACTTCGTTTTGCTCCCCATAGAGTTTGCAAATAATAGTGAAGATAAAATTGCCTCATCACAATTATTTCATTTGCTTATAGCTGCGCTTATTTTTATTCGATTAGCGACAAATAGTTATCAATGCCAAAGTCAGTTTTGGTGTCGAATATACAGCGTTCTAAGCATTGCGGCAGGTGCATTATTATTACAAAACAGTATTGAATATTTAAATAATTGGCTCTTTATATCATTACCTGTTTATTTGCTGACATTGTTAGTATTTATACCATATTGTGCTCTTATAATTGCCGCGAATAACGCTGTAAAGTCTTCAGAGCCCCCTACTGAACTAATGCCTTCTTCTATCTCCGAACTCTATCTAATATTATTGATATCTTCTTCGATAATCATTCATTTAGTCGGCATTGAATTAGACCTGCATTACAATATAAATTCATATTTACAGTCGATATTAATTGCTACTTGGCTAGGTATAGCCCTGATATTATTAACCACTATTATTTATCGTAAAAATCGCTTAGGGCATAAAAACCAACAACAAATTAAACACCAAAACACGGCACAGCAAGAACTAGTAAAGCTTAATCAATTATTAACTAACGCTATGCTTAATAGCGAGGACAAAGCCATAGTTAATGCTTCTAGCAACGCGATATTAACCACCAGCACTGAGGGTAAAGTACTTTCCGCAAACCCAGCCGCTGTACAACTTTTTCAATGTCTTGAACGTGAGATTATTGCGACAAGTGTTAAAGATTTCTTTTCGTCAGATGATCAAATGCATTACTTTTTCGACTTCAAAAGTAATGTTTATACTCTTCAACGCAAAGATGCCGGTATTTCGATAGAGTGCACAGCAACACGTAAAGACGGGACACAATTCCCTGTGCAAGCTGAATTACAATGGGCAGAAAGAGAAGAACACCCTCTAGTGGTGATCACTTTTATTAATCTCACTGCGCGTAAGCTTGCCGAGCAACAAGCCTTAGATTTAAAAGATAAATTTATTGCCAATATTTCACACGAATTTAGAACACCATTAACGATTATCAATGGCATTTTAGATCGCTACTTAGTAAAAGCTCAATCAGAAGATGAAGGTAAAGAACTCAAAACGGCAAAGCGCAATGGTTTACGACTGGTACGTATGGTTGAGCAGTTACTGGAGTTATCTCGCTTATCTGACAATCCGCAATTAACAATGGCAACCTACCGTCTGCATACGCTTATGTCGATGCCGGCAGATTCTTTTGCGCGCTTAGCTACACAGAATAATCTGACCTTAACTTGTGATATTCCTGACCATATATGGCTAGATTGCGATGCCCAAGCATTTGAAAAAATTATATTTAATTTAATTGCTAATGCGATTAAATACACACCAGCAGGTGGCAGTATTCAAGTTATTGCCCATAGCGACAGTGATAACTTTACCCTTGATATTATTGATACCGGCATAGGTATAGATACGGCTTCACAAAGTAAAATTTTTGAGCGTTTTCAACGTGCCGATGATGAAAAAAACCAAGGTGTTTTCGGTGTTGGCATTGGCTTGTCTTTAGTTAATGAATTGGTAAAAGCCCATCATTGGAGTATCAATGTTTTTAGCGAATACAATAAAGGCAGTAAATTTTCACTCATTATTCCTTGTGCGCCAGCTATATCTGAAGAAAAATTAACACCAACCAGTATTTCTCAAACCGAGGTATCATCGTTATTAATTGAACCGCATGATCTAAATAAAGACATTAGAAAGCATAGCCAAAAAGTAGTTTTAGTTATTGAAGATAACGTAGATATGCAAAGCCATATTAAGCAGGTAATAGAGCAACAGCATCATAGTTTATTAGCTGGCAGCGGTGAACTCGGTTTAACACTTGCCCAAGAGTACATTCCCGACGTAATCGTCTGCGATATTATGTTAACAGGCATCGACGGTTTTGCGGTATTAACACAGCTTAAAAGTCATGAGCTGACCTCACATATTCCGGTAATATTATTAACGGCACGTTCTGACTTAGATAGCCGCTTACACGGTTTAAACTTGCAGGCTGACGAGTACTTAAGCAAACCTTTTAATCATCAGGAGTTATTAACCCGTATTGATAACTTAATCAGTAACCGAGAAAAATTACAAAAGAGTTTCTTAAATAACTTTAATAAAAACCGGCAACAAAACCGAAAGGATAATAGCTTCGACCATGTTGCAGAATTGGCTCATGATAGCGGTGACGATGTCACACTTGATAACAAATTTTTAGATAAACTAGAAACCATTACCGCTGAAGTATACACAGATACCGACTTAGACATTGTTCAATTGGCTGCAAGAATGGCCATGAGCGAGCGGCAGTTACAACGAAAAATTAAAGCCTTAATTGGTATAACCCCCAATAACTTCATTAAAGAGTTTCGCTTAAAAAAAGCAAAAGTGCTATTGCAAAATGGCTCTCAAATTGGCCGAATAGCACTTGATGTTGGCTTCTCATCGCAGACTTATTTTGGTCGATGTTTTAAAGAAATGTTTAGCTGTACACCGAAACAGTATCAACAACAGCAGCAAAAAGAGCAGCGGCCATCAAGCTAGACCTGATTTAGTAATAACCTGCTCTTTTAAATTAGTAAGGCTGCCTTGCTGCATCAACTGTAAATAATCAAACGTATTTGATTTTGGCCCACACAAGCCTAACCATGAAAGCTGCTTATTTTCATCGGTATATTTCAGTGCCTGTTCTAGTAAGACACTAATTTGATCCCAAGTTAGATCTAAAGGATTTTCCCGACTAAATGGAAAGAAGGAATAAGCCATATTTATCGAAGTAGCTTTATCAACCACACGGGTCAACCTGCCCGACAAACGCGCTGCTAATTCATTAGCGTTGTTACCTTTTTCATAGCCAATAACCGCAAAGGTATCGTGTGACCAACGGATAACGAGATCATCGCTATTTCGGCTATAGTGCAGTAAATCAGTTAGGTTGATCAACTGGCTATTACTCACATCTTCTGCGCTTCTCAATTGCACCATCAAAATATATAGGCGCGGTAACATATCTCTTTGTACGGGTAACAAGTTTTGATGCATTTGATGCATTAATTGACTGGTTTGTTCGATATATATATCTAAATAGCGCCGGCTTTTAACGCCAGTAATTTTATCGACTATAGCCGCTTTTTCTAACTGTTTGTTCGCCTGTGCTAACTCTAAATTTTTTGAGGTAAACTTCTCTGTTTTCTCATGTACTTGCTGTTCTAGGTAGAGTTTTTGTTGCTGTTCAATAACCAACTTCCGGTTTAAAAATCGAGAATAATACAATAAGACTAAAGCGACAGCTGACGTATATAAAATATACGCCCACCAAGTATTCCATGGTGCTGGTTTTACAATAATATCTAATGATAGGCCAGGTTCGCTCCATACATTATCACTATTGCCTGCTATTATTTGTAGTTGGAACTTTCCTGCGGGTAAATTGGTATATGTAGTTCGGCGTGACTTCCCTGCGTCAAGCCACTCTTGATCAAAACCAAGAAGGCGATACTTATATTTAGTTGATTCTGGATATGCATAATTAAGTCCTACATATTCAAATGAAATCAATTGATCGTTATAGTCTAACTCTAAACTTTTAAGATCAGTTAATGCTGACGAAAAAACCATAGGTTCGTTTAATTTAAAAACATTAGTTAATCGTACTTGAGGTGGCGATATTTTGTTCTGGTTATTATGTGGCTGAATACTTGAAACCCCTTTTCCGGCACCAAAGTAAATTACATTTTCTAAGCTTTTAAAAATTGCGCCGTGATTATAATCCAAATCTACCAAGCCATGACTTAAATCGAAGTGTTTAAAGACATTAGAGTCTACAGAATAGCGTGTTATCCCTTGATTGGAGCTTAACCATATATCGTTAAAACTATCTTGTATCATGCCATAAACAGTCTGGCTCTTCATACCATCATTAGTGCCGATACGCTTAAAATTGTAATTCTCTGCAATCCTATCCTCGTAAGATAAGACGTTAAGTCCTGCAGCTTGGGTGCTAACCCAAAGGTTTTTTTCGTTATCTAATAAAAGGTACCAAGAGTAGTCACTTGAAAGACTATTGGGATTAGCTTTATCACTTAAAATGTGATGAAATTTTTCTGTTTTAGGATCGAAACGACTCAGACCACCACCATAAGTTGCAATCCATATAATGCCTTGTTCATCATCCAATAGGTGTAATATTGAATTATTACTTGGCCCATTTTCAGTGTGGTTTTTATCACTTACATACCGAGTAAAACTACCATCAGCATTGAGCTTATTTAGGCCTTGATAAAAAGTAGATACCCACAATTCCCCATTAACATCCTGAATTATATCAGTAATACTGTTAGCTGATATTGATGAATCACTTAGCTCATCATGAGTATAAGACGTGATTGACTTTGTATTTAAATCAACACGATATAGACCGGACGCCCGAGTACCCACCCATAGATAATGCTCATCGTAAAATAGAGTCATAACACGTAAATTTTCAAAAAAATGGTTCAACTCAAGCTCTACAACTTCATCAGTTCTAACTAATAACTGATAAATTCGTCCATTATACGCACTGAAATAAATACTTTCTGAAGATGGTTGCGAGAAGCTTGTAATATTTGGCCGATCGATTGCAGGGTGTTTTCTGGCAGTATATTGGTTGAATGTTGTCATGGTTGGATCCCAACGATTCAAACCATTATTTGTACCAATCCACATCAGACCATTTTGATCTTCAAAAAAGCTCATAATGTAATTACTACTTACGCTGTAAAGATTACTTGCTGAATAAGTAAACCTTTCAAACATATCAGTTTTAATATTGTAAATAGATAAACCGTTATCAGTTGCTATCCAAATATTATTTTCAAAATCTTGATATACATTATGTATTGTATTACTACTTAGCGAATTATCATCGTTATCGTCATACTTAAAATGAACAACGCTATTTTCATTTGCAGTATATTTTAGTAACCCATTATCTACAGTGCCAACCCAAATGTTTCCTTGTTTATCCTTGAACAGTGCATTGACATATTTATTAACATAACTATCAGATTTTTTTGGTGCATACTTTATTATACGTTTAAAATTTCCCGCTAAGTCAAATACTGAAATACCCCCACCATTTGTACCTATCCAAATCTCATGGTCATTAGTTTCAATAATCGAATAAACAGTATTGTGAGACAAGCTCAGTTTCTCATCCAGTTTTTGTTGTCTTTGTACTACATCCCAGCTTTCGCCTTTGATTGATAAAATATTTAACCCATTTTCTGTTCCAATCCAAATTTTTCCTTCGCTATCTTCAAACAAAGTATTGATACCATCATTACTAATTTGAGCATTTTTTGTCTTTGTCGTTAAGTGTCTAAAACTTTTAGACTCTGTTTCGTAAAGGTTAAGTCCTCCCCCACGGGTACCAATCCAAAGACGCTGTTTCGTATCGACAATGATACTGCTAATAACATTTGAGCTTAATGAATTATCAACTGATGTATCATGATAGAAACTCAATAATTGATGACCATCGAACCTATGAAGCCCTTCTTGACCACCAAACCACATAAAGCCATTTTTATCTTGAATAATTGTCATGACATACTTATATGACATTGGATTATCAATCGCAAAGCTCTTAAATAATTTGCTATCTTGAGCAAAAAGCATGTTGCAAAATAATAATGTAAAACAGAAATAAAATTTCTTACTCATTAGTTAGCTTTAACCTGTAATTAGGGTGGTTGAACTTCGGAATTACTTTATGGGATTTATCTTAATATTTATAAACACATTATGTAAAATGCGTTAAGACGCAGAAAACTCAATTTCAATTTTATAAAGAATAGTTTTGGTGGCAAAATATCATGTTAATATTGCATTCTATAAGGAAATAGATACCAATTACAGTAGAGCGTCAAAGCTGACTATTTTGTCAATATCCAGTTAGCTACTCATTTTATTTAGTTAGAAATTTCTCGACATTTATTTTTAAAGCTAATCAACCTAAATAATTAACTTATCTGTAGAACTAAAAAAGCCACTTCTTATAAGTGACTTCTTTAGTTCGTGTATTATTACTGTGGATCGACCCAGTTATTAATGCCTATTGTCGTTCTCCATAACATACCATCTGTTTCAAAACTGGTTCTCCAAAGCATCCCATCAGTACCAAAACCTGTTCTCCATAACATACCATCTGTTTCAAAGTTGGTTCTCCATAACATACCATCTGTTGTTGCGGTATCTTGCCAAGCACTATGAGGTGCTAGAGCAGTTCTCCAAAGCATACCATCGCCGACAAAATTAGAATCGTTTGTGTCCCAGACATACTCTTCGCCTAAGCCTTCAACATAAAAGTTGCCATCATCGTTAATATTGGCTGGTCCTGAATAATGTTCTTCATCATTTAAGTCTTTAGCAATATCTAAAGTATTATTTGCGCAATTGACTTCAGTACTGGCAATAGCGTAATAAGCACTAATTAAACCAGCACCTTGCTGAAATACACTATATCGCTTACTACCATCTGCGTTATTAGCGCTATAGGCACTCGCTAACAATTTACATTTAACTTGATCAGGTGTTAATGCAGGATTATCAGTTAATAATAAAGCGACTACGCCTGAAACTACAGCAGCAGCTTGTGAGGTTCCTGACATTTCAAAATAACGACCACCATCATGAAATTCAGGATGGTCAATAACGATTTGCGAATCAAATGACATTAGACCCGATATATGTCCACCGGGTGCAAGAATATCAGGTTTAACAAAACCTTCGGCAGTCGGTCCAGCGCCACTAAAGCTCGCTACTTTATCATCTGAATAATTGAATGACGTATAATCGTCAGTCATCGCACCAACGGTAATAATATAAGGGACATTACCTGGTACACCGATAGACATAGGATCAGGGCCTTTATTACCTGCAGAAGCTACAACGACAATACCGGCTTGCCAAGCTTTCATTACCGCTTTATTTAACGGGTCTTCCCAGTAATTTGAACGAACGGGACCGCTAAATGACATATTAAGCACACGTAAGTTTATTTGATCTTTAACTTCTAGTGCCCAACCTATGCCGCGAATAACGTCTGCATATGTAGCCTTGCCTTCGTCATCAAAAGCTTTGATACCTACATGTGCAGCATTAGGTGCAACACCGTATATTTGACCATTGCTATCATAGTCACTATTTACCGCAATACTCGCAACGTGTGTACCATGCCCACTTGCTTCAACACCGTAATTACTTACCGTATCATTAATAGCATCATATGTGCCCCAAGCTTTATCACGACCTTGTAAGTCGGTTGCTAAACCCTTTAATTGATCAAGGCCTGTATCTAAAAAGCCAATGGTAACGCCTTCACCAAAATTACCTGTTTGATGCACGTAAGTCGCATCAACTTGCTCAGTAACAACTGACTTAGGTTGCCATCTGCGCTGACCATAAGCCTGACCACTTAATTCAACTTTATGGTTGGTAGACACGGTAATTTGTTGCTTTTTTTGCAACTCGCTAAGTTGTGCATTGGTTAAATCTACGGCTACCGAATCAATTATTTTTAATTCATGTGATGGCAGAACACCTAATGCTTTTAAATTGTTTTTAAGTAACGTGAAATTCTTGGCACTAATGATATATGACTGAACGGCATCATCAGTTTTCGCTGTTGATTTAAATCCTATTAGCATAGCTAAAGTAAATAAGCCTGCCATGATTGAAAAAAGCTTTATCTTATTTTGGTTCGAAGTGAACGACATTTTAATCCCCTTTGCCCGTTACATCTTTTTAAACTTTATTTAAAAACATTAGGGTGAATAATTTCATATGTTTACATCAACTAACAACGACAAAAGTCATGTCAATATCACTTTATAAAATCGCTATATATTTAAGCGACCAGCAAACATTACCACACCATTTAACATCTTTTAACTGTATAATTACATTTTGTTTACTAAACTGAGTAAACAAAAATATCCAGCTTCATAAAAAGCCGGATATTTTAATTACTTATTTAAACTAATTAAAACGATACGGTGGCTTCCGAAGAACAGTTAGTCGTACCTTGGTCACATACCTTGTAGGTAAATGTGCCCGAGGTTTTAAAACTATCTGTAAAAGCACCATCGTTAGCAGTCGTTGTTATTAAAGCGCCATTACGGAAAATATCTACACTATTGGTTGACGCGCCCGACCATGATAAATCGACCTTGTTCTTACCTTTAGCGAAATAGCCGTTAGCCATTAAACTAATGTCGCCGCCGGCAGGTGGTGGTGTTACGCCGCCAGAACAGCCATTCGCGGTTAAATACGCATCAGCACTTGCCGCTTGAACAATACCATGGCCGAAATAAGCATCGTGGCCTGCAGCACCATTATCTTCAGCTGTAGCTTTTAAAGCTTCACGAATTTCAGTACCTGTACACGCATTATGATTTGACCATACTAGTGCAGCAATACCCGAAACAGCAGGAGTTGCCATAGATGTACCGCTCATAAAGCCGTAATCAGTAGCACCAATTGATATGTTAGCTGTTGTAGCCGCTAATAATGCACTACGGTCTTCAAAAGTTGCACCAACAGCTGGAATTGTTGTTGCATTAGTATCGCCCAATGTACCGAAAAGCATACCCGCTTCGTTATTGATCAAAATAGCGCCAATACCACCCGAGTTTTCACAGTTTTGAACTTTATCGTGGAATGAAATAACCCCGCGGTCAATAACACAAACATTACCGTTCGCACCACTATCAGTAGCTTCAGCGGTCCCCATGTAATAAGTATTACCACTCGCATTACCGGTATTTTCCATTGATGATGACGCATATGCTGTGCCATCTGCATTCATAGAAGCACTTGTAGCTAAACCTGCTGGATAAGTTGAAAGCGTATCTACGCCACCTGCAGTAACTTCAACACAAATGGTTTCATCGGTAGTTGTTGTTACTTTTTTGCCACGCCCAGTCGAAACTGTACAGCTAGGGAACTGAGAAAAATCTGCAATGTTATTATCGGCATCATTAGCACCAATCATCATTACTGACGAATAACCTGCAGGGTAAGATCGTACATTATTACCATCATTACCTGCTGCTGCTACAACTAGGCCACCAGCATCAGTAAAGGCTTTAAAAGCATTCTCTTCAGTACTGTTCGCACCACCACCACCTAAACTCATACTTATAATATTTGCACCTGCCGCACTACATTTATCAGCAGCGAATGCTAAATCAGAAGAATAACCCCAACCAGCCGCGTTAAATACTTTGATAATATGCATGTCAACGCCTGGAGCCATACCCACAACACCAATATTGTTATCGGCGGCACCAATAGTACCTGCTACATGTGTTCCATGAGGACCACCATGTTCATCCCAGTTACCTGTGCCAGAGTCATTATCACCGGTAATATTGTTCCAAACAAAATCAGTATTTGAGCGGTCTAGACCAGAGTCAATAACACAAACTTTCATACCAGCAGCACTATTAAAAACGACTTGGTTTGCTTGGGATTGATATACTGCATAAGGTGTTAGCTGCTGTGTCATCGCATTGCCAACGTCATCGTTATATATTGAGCTTGCACTACGACGCTGATCTTCTTCAATCATTTGAATATGTGGGTTGTTCATTAAGCCTTTTACTTCTGCTAAAGTTTTACCTTTAAAAGATGCGGCGAAGAATCCGTTACCATCTATCTTTAAATCAGCATTTAACTTTTTAGCTAATGCTTTAACAATTCCTTTTTTACTTTCGTCCACTTTGATGATGTATCTGTCATCAGCTGCTTGGGCTGAGAATGCTGCAGTAACTGCAATAGCAATGATAGAGTTTGTAAATTTAGAAATTTTCATAGATGCTCCAGGTATCTCTGTTGTAATGAACTTTTATTATTATTGTTTAATGTCAGGGCGCTTTGCCTTGAACGTTCTTCGATACTAACAGCTACTCAAAACCTCCCTAGCAAAAATACGACGTTTTTTCACAAAAAAACGACAAAAAGCAGTAAAAACACTATAAAACAACAACTTAATATATAAATAAAATTAATGACTTGTCGTTATTTTGTTAAAAATAGTCTTTTATTTACTATTCAATTTCCCTTAAAAACGCGAAGCTTGATGACGATGACAAATCATCCAACGATAAAAACAATACGTCCGATGTAGCATTACTTTGCTTCATTCAGCGTAAAATTGGAGTTACCCCAAAATGATAAACAACAAAATTTTAGGTTTAAGTGCACTAACACTTTCTATATTAGCAGCAAGTACCGCACAGACATCTCAAGCCGCTGAATTACAGGTAACACCTGTAAATACAAACAATACTATGACCGCGGTAAATGCCAAATTTGACCAATGGCAAAATAGTCAAAAAGTTAAAAACCACAAATTTACTGACCGTATTATCGTTAAATATAAAAACGGTTTTGAAGCACAGGCTTTAAACGGCTTAGTTTCAGAGAAAACCCTACCAAAAGGTTTAGCTAAAAAAGCAGGTCAAAGCTTAAAACATTTAAAGAAATTGAAAAATGGTCGTCATGTTATTTCACTAGGTCAGCAAAAGAAAATTGATGATGTTAAAGCTATGGTTATGGAGCTTAATAACCATGCAGATGTAGAATTTGCAGAACCAGATTTCAAGCGTTACTTAATGGCACAAAACCAACCTTGGGGTATTGCGGATACACAATCAGATCAGCTTACTGATAATGATGCAGCAAACATGACGGTTTGTATTATTGATTCAGGTTATGAGCGTGTAAACCCTGATTTAAATGCTAACAATGCAACAGGTACTAATAACTCAGGTACAGGTAACTGGTATCAAAATGGTGGCTCTCACGGTACACATGTTGCAGGCACTATCGCGGCGGTTAATAACTCAGAAGGTGTTGTCGGAATTATGCCGAACACTAATGTGAACTTGCACATTGTTAAAGTATTCAACGAAGCCGGTTGGGGTTATGTTGGCGATTTAGTTGATGCTGTTGACACCTGTGTGAATAACGGCGCTAAAGTGATTAATATGAGTTTAGGTGGAGCAGGCTCAAGCACCGCTGAACAGAATTCATTACAAGCAGCAGCAGATGCTGGTGTGCTATTAATTGCTGCATCAGGTAATGATGGCGATGCTACTTTATCTTACCCTGCTTCTTATGACTCAGTAATGGCCGTAGGTGCACTTGATCAAGGTCGCCAACATGCTGAGTTTTCTCAATACACACCCCAAGTTGAAATTTCAGCCCCAGGTGAAGCTATTTTATCTACCGTTGCTGGTGATGGCCGCTTAGGTTATATCACATTAGGTTCTACAACTTATGGTAATGATGAAGTTGTACCTCAAACACATTACATTCAAAGTGCTGGTAGCTTCACCGTAAGCAATGTAAACAGTTCTGCTAATGGGGTTTTGTCAGCCTGTACTCTTACAGGTAGCAGCTACAGCTGTTCAAACGTCTCAGGTAATATTTGTTTAGCAGAACGTAATGACAACCAAAAAGGTAGTAACTACCCAGAAATTAACCCAGCCAAAGCTTGTGCCGATGCAGGTGCGTCTGGTGTAATTGTTTATAGTAATAGCGCTCGACCTGGTTTACAGAATCCATTTTTAGTAGATGCTAATACTGATGTAACTATCCCAACAGTTTCAATAAACCGTACATTAGGTTTACAACTTATGGGCCAGTTAGGCACATCGGCTAATTTAAATGTAGTTGGCAATCAAAACTACGCATATTACAACGGTACATCTATGGCAACACCACATGTTACTGGTGTCGCTGCTATAGTTTGGAGTAATAACCCTAGCTGTAGCGCAACTGAAGTTCGTAATGCTTTGAAATCGACAGCAGTTGACTTAAATGTTGCGGGTCGTGATGATAAAACTGGTTTCGGATTAGTTCAAGCTAAAGCGGCTTCCGACGCTTTAGCAGCAAGCTGTGGTGGTACTACACCACCTCCAACAGGCGGAGACAACGAACTTGCAAACGGTGTAGCTAAAACAAACTTGGCAGGCTCTGCATCGCAAGAGTTGAGCTTTACTATGGACGTTCCAGCGGGTGCAACAGATTTAAACTTTAATATGGCCGGTGGCACAGGTGATGCCGACCTTTACGTTAAATTTGGTTCAGCTCCAACAACATCTAGCTATGATTGTCGCCCTTACAAAGGTGGAAATGCAGAGTCTTGTCCTATCGCATCAGCACAAGCAGGAACATACCATGTTAAGGTCATTGGTTATTCAGCATTTACCGGTGTTAATTTAACCGGTAGCTTCACTGAACCAACAACTGGCGGCGGTGCTACCGGTGGCAGTGCTTCTGTCACTGATGTTACTGTAGCTAGAGGCGCGTGGACTTATTATACAATCAACGTTCCTGCAGGTATGTCGACACTTGATTTTAATATGAGTGGTGGCTCAGGCGATGCTGATTTATATATCCGTCGTGGTGCAAAACCAACGTCATCAACTTATGACTGTCGTCCATATAAAAGTGGTAATACAGAAGCATGTACATTTACTACCCCTATTGCAGATACATGGCACATTGGTATTTACGGATATTCTGCCGCAAGTGGTGTTAGCTTAGATGTAACGTACAACCCATAAATGATTTATAACTAGAACCCAACTAGTGCATTAATTAGGGAAAGTACGCATGTACTTTCCCTTTTTTTATTGTCATTTTGATATTGAACCTGTCAAATAAAAGAGTAATACGTAATTCCTAATACCTAATCAACTACAATAGTTTATCCATTAATATTAACTAACTGTGCTAATCACAGCATAGATAATCGTAGAATAGAAAATTAATGATTAAATGATAACTTATAATAATCTCATTAATTATTTGATCATTACCTATGATTAAAGCAGCCTACACTTGCGTTATTTAATCATTATCACTTTATGGATACCACCCTTTAGACCATGCAGTAGCATATTGTCCTGAACAACTAATTATTAAAGTAAATAGTTTTAAACTCAAAGCTGTCAGTAAAAATCTAGCAGTCACTGATATCTTGTGGCTAAGACAGCTCAAAAATTATAGCTTTATTATGTCTTATACCAATCTGCATAAGCATTAAATCAGATTAATCCAGTCACGATTGCATAACGACATTACTCTTTTTATGTCACTTCTGAAGATATTCCAAGCATTGCTGCATTCATCAACTATATTTTCATAGCCATTAAAACATCTATTGGCCAAGCAGTTTTGTCTTAGCCATTGCCACACTTGCTCAATTGGGTTTAACTCTGGGGAATAAGGGGGTAACTTGATCATGGTTAGATTTTTTAAATCTTCAAATGTGTCTTCCGTATGCCAACCAGCGCCATCCATTACTACAACAGCATATCTACCTTCGGGTGTCGCCTGTGATATTTGTTCTAAATGCTTTTTCATAACGTCTTTATTCATTACAGGTGAGATCAATGCCTCTGTAGCGCCTGTCGAAGGACAAACAGCCCCGAACATGTATGCATATTCGAACTGTTGTTGTCTTATACCAATCTGCATAAGCATTAAATCAGATTAATCCAGTCACGATTGCATAACGACATTACTCTTTTTATGTCACTTCTGAAGATATTCCAAGCATTGCTGCATTCATCAACTATATTTTCATAGCCATTAAAACATCTATTGGCCAAGCAGTTTTGTCTTAGCCATTGCCACACTTGCTCAATTGGGTTTAACTCTGGGGAATAAGGGGGTAACTTGATCATGGTTAGATTTTTTAAATCTTCAAATGTGTCTTCCGTATGCCAACCAGCGCCATCCATTACTACAACAGCATATCTACCTTCGGGTGTCGCCTGTGATATTTGTTCTAAATGCTTTTTCATAACGTCTTTATTCATTACAGGTGAGATCAATGCCTCTGTAGCGCCTGTCGAAGGACAAACAGCCCCGAACATGTATGCATATTCGAACTGTTGTTGTCTTACTGCTCTAGGTCTACTACCCGTTTTCGCCCATAACCTTGTTGTTGTATTTTGCTGGCCGAATCGTGCTTCATCTTGAAACCAAACATCAACTTTATCTAAGCTAATATTAAAGGGGATGTTAAGGATCGTTTCCATCTGGAAGCTTTTTAAAAACGTCCTGGACGCTTTGTGATTGCTTAGGATGCTTGGAGCGGCTTGTTATCCAGGAGTATCCTAGTTTCTTCAGTATTTTATATACATGATCTCGATGATAATCTATGTCGAATTCTTTTTTGATAAAGGTACAAAAGTCTTGCCCCATAAGTCGACCTCCCTCAGCTGAGCAACTCTGATTTTCAACGTATTGAGCAAGTTGGCTGAGTTGCTTTGGAGAAAGCATGGACGGTCTTCCTTTCGGGCTAACACTATCAAGGCCCGACAAGCCTTTTGACAAATATGCAGTGACCCAACGATTAACACTTGAACGAGCGACTTTTAATGTCGTTGATATATCGGTTCTGCTCAGACCATCTAAAAAGTATGAGACAGCAAGCAAACGCATACGCTTTCGCCCATTTTGTTCCTTTCGTGATAACTTGAGTAAATCTACTGAGGTGAGTTGTTCCAAAACGTGGTATCTGCTTCAAAAATAAATAGCATTAGATCACATCTTTGTGCAGATTGGTATTACTGCTCTAGGTCTACTACCCGTTTTCGCCCATAACCTTGTTGTTGTATTTTGCTGGCCGAATCGTGCTTCATCTTGAAACCAAACATCAACTTTATCTAAGCTAATATTAAAGGGGATGTTAAGGATCGTTTCCATCTGGAAGCTTTTTAAAAACGTCCTGGACGCTTTGTGATTGCTTAGGATGCTTGGAGCGGCTTGTTATCCAGGAGTATCCTAGTTTCTTCAGTATTTTATATACATGATCTCGATGATAATCTATGTCGAATTCTTTTTTGATAAAGGTACAAAAGTCTTGCCCCATAAGTCGACCTCCCTCAGCTGAGCAACTCTGATTTTCAACGTATTGAGCAAGTTGGCTGAGTTGCTTTGGAGAAAGCATGGACGGTCTTCCTTTCGGGCTAACACTATCAAGGCCCGACAAGCCTTTTGACAAATATGCAGTGACCCAACGATTAACACTTGAACGAGCGACTTTTAATGTCGTTGATATATCGGTTCTGCTCAGACCATCTAAAAAGTATGAGACAGCAAGCAAACGCATACGCTTTCGCCCATTTTGTTCCTTTCGTGATAACTTGAGTAAATCTACTGAGGTGAGTTGTTCCAAAACGTGGTATCTGCTTCAAAAATAAATAGCATTAGATCACATCTTTGTGCAGATTGGTATAAGTTGAGCACAGAGCTTGACCATGTTGCTCGTTTTAGAGGATATCAGGTAGCTAAAAATTAATGTGTATCTGACCCTGAGCGATCCCCACAAAATATCAGAGTCTCTCAATGATATAAGCTCCACCAAATAAGTGGAGCTGCCTGACCGCTTTTAAAAACGTCTTTATCGTTAACTTTGCATACCTGTCCGCAACAACGCGCAGTCCAATAAAATGCAGCGATAGTATTGTGTCACTCTTCAAGCTGTTAGCTTGGTATTGCCTATGTTTATTCTCATTTTTTGTCGCTAATCCTATCGCCATTAATAACCAGTGCGCAATGCTTGATAATAGAATGAGTATGGATAATCTACTCGTTTTAGTTGTTTTATTGTACTCAAATCCTTGCCCGAATTGATGACTTTTCATATCTCGAAATCCTTCTTCAATTTGCATACGTAAACGATAAATTTTCATGACTCGTTTTGCTAATTGTTTCCCCTGTGGCAACGATGTAGCCAATAGCCATGGGTCGTTTCCTGACTTTCTATAAGTCTTTGAGGTTTTTGATTTCCTCGGTGCACCTAGTTGATTCATATCTTTTCTTCCTTTCTTTTTCTGCTTATAAAGTACTAATCGACATTTCAAAGGATTGCTTCTGGCAATGGTCCCAGAATAAGACGTCGGACAGGTGGTTGCCCGTTTGTAAAAATGGGTAATGCTCTGCCAATTTGAATCATCTAAACTATAGAAGTTCGGCAAACGTGCTCTTCCTACATAATCCCAGCCCCTAGCTGATACCGATCGAAACCAAGGTGTTTTAAATCCTGCATCACTGACAATAATAGGGCAGCAGTCTTTATCGATAACCTTTGCTAAATGGCTCAAAAATTTAATGTGCGTTTGGGGTTTTTCTTTAGTGCTAATGTCGTGCACTTCTTCATAAACACATATACCTCTTCCATGTGACGCTAAAGTAGCGCGCAGTAAGAAATGGCCTTTATACTCATCTAAATCGGACCAATCGACTAAGATAATCGGCCGCTTGGCTTTGCCAACCGTGTATTTGGCGAGTTCTTGGTAAATAGAAAAGGACTCATTTTGTAAATTGGTGTTAGATAACAATCTATCAGCGCGTTTTATCCGGTGCTTTTCTTTTGCTTTAGAATTTATTCCTCTACCAAGGTTAGTCACCGTGGCTGAGGCACCATTTAATAAGCTATCAACTGAACTTATTAATGAAGTTCTGCGACGGGCGTGCATTTTAGGGGTGACAAGCGTAATTGTTTTCTTCAAAATAGAGCGGACATTCATGGCGTTTCCTGGTTGTATTTGTTTGGCGATAGATCTGATCACTAAACGTCATGAATGTTCCCTGCTTTTTAAATTATTTTATTGATTCTTATCGTTTATTTGTGGGGATAGGTCAGTATCTGACCCTACTTTATTTTGGACTAAACGTACAAGGTCTTCCTCTGGGCCGAACGCTTGTCTTGTCGCTATATGTATTTATCAAATTCCAGAAAGCAAAAAGCCCGACTCTTTCGAATCGGGCTCTTCTAAATAGAAGCCTAGCAATGTCCTACTCTCACATGGGAACTCCCACACTACCATCGGCGCTAACACGTTTCACTTCTGAGTTCGGAATGGGATCAGGTGGGGCCATGTCGCTATTGTCGCTAGACAAAAACTTGCTTGTTAATTACCAAATTGACGGCATTGCTACAATCGCTTAGATACTCATTGAGTAAACTCAACTCCGTGTCACGCTCATTTGCGGCTTTGTCAATTCGTCACTTACCTGCGCAAGTGATTAACAATTAATAATCTTAGAAAGCTGTAAATACCGTTTGTTCTTAATCTCTTATTCACACAATTGTCATGCGTGATGTGTGTATTCCTACACTTTTGTCAAACTTCATACAACTTAAAACCACTTGGGTGTTGTATGGTTAAGCCTCACGGGTAATTAGTATTGGTTAGCTCAATGCCTCGCAGCACTTCCACACCCAACCTATCAACGTTGTAGTCTCCAACGACCCTTTAGGGAGCTTAAAGCTCCAGTGAGAACTCATCTCAAAGCCTGCTTCCCGCTTAGATGCTTTCAGCGGTTATCAGTTCCGAACGTAGCTACCGGGCAATGCTATTGGCATAACAACCCGAACACCAGCGGTTCGTCCACTCCGGTCCTCTCGTACTAGGAGCAGCCCTCTTCAATTCTCAAACGCCCACGGCAGATAGGGACCGAACTGTCTCACGACGTTCTAAACCCAGCTCGCGTACCACTTTAAATGGCGAACAGCCATACCCTTGGGACCGACTTCAGCCCCAGGATGTGATGAGCCGACATCGAGGTGCCAAACACCGCCGTCGATATGAACTCTTGGGCGGTATCAGCCTGTTATCCCCGGAGTACCTTTTATCCGTTGAGCGATGGCCCTTCCATACAGAACCACCGGATCACTATGACCTACTTTCGTACCTGCTCGACGTGTCTGTCTCGCAGTTAAGCTGGCTTATGCCATTGCACTAACCGTACGATGTCCGACCGTACTTAGCCAACCTTCGTGCTCCTCCGTTACTCTTTAGGAGGAGACCGCCCCAGTCAAACTACCCACCAGACAGTGTCCCCAAGCCCGATAAGGGCCCTAGGTTAGAACATCACGCATACAAGGGTGGTATTTCAAGGTTGGCTCCACTTCATCTAGCGACAAAGTTTCAACGCCTCCCACCTATCCTACACATGTAGGAGCAATGTTCACTGTCAAGCTATAGTAAAGGTTCACGGGGTCTTTCCGTCTAGCCGCGGGTATACGGCATCTTAACCGCAATTTCAATTTCACTGAGTCTCGGGTGGAGACAGTGTGGCCATGATTACGCCATTCGTGCAGGTCGGAACTTACCCGACAAGGAATTTCGCTACCTTAGGACCGTTATAGTTACGGCCGCCGTTTACCGGGGCTTCGATCATGAGCTTCTCCGAAGATAACCCAATCAATTAACCTTCCGGCACCGGGCAGGCGTCACACCGTATACGTCATCTTTCGATTTTGCACAGTGCTGTGTTTTTAATAAACAGTTCCAGCCACCTGGTTACTTCGACTCTCCGATGCTTACGCCGCAAGGGCTTCACATTAGAGAGCGTACCTTCTCCCGAAGTTACGGTACTATTTTGCCTAGTTCCTTCACCCGAGTTCTCTCAAGCGCCTTAGTATTCTCTACCTAACCACCTGTGTCGGTTTGGGGTACGGTTCCTATATATCTGAAGCTTAGAAGCTTTTCCTGGAAGCATGGCATCAATGACTTCATCTCCGTGGAGACTCGTCTCGTATCTCAGCGTTACTTTTAACAGTGAAATCCCGGATTTACCTAAGATAACCGCCTACGTACTTTCACACGGACTACCAACGCCGTGCTCACCTAGCCTACTCCGTCCCTCCTTCGCAATATATAGAAGTACAGAAATATTAATCTGTTTCCCATCGACTACGCGTTTCCGCCTCGCCTTAGGGGCCGACTTACCCTGCCCTGATTAACATGGGACAGGAAACCTTGGTCTTTCGGCGGGGGAGTTTTTCACTCCCCTTATCGTTACTCATGTCAGCATTCGCACTTCTGATACCTCCAGCATGCTTTACAACACACCTTCAACGGCTTACAGAACGCTCCCCTACCACTTGAACCTAAGTTCAAATCCGCAGCTTCGGTGACTAGTTTAGCCCCGTTACATCTTCCGCGCAGACCGACTCGACTAGTGAGCTATTACGCTTTCTTTAAAGGATGGCTGCTTCTAAGCCAACCTCCTAGCTGTCTATGCCTTTCCACATCGTTTCCCACTTAACTAGTACTTTGGGACCTTAGCTGGCGGTCTGGGTTGTTTCCCTCTTCACAACGGACGTTAGCACCCGTAGTGTGTCTCCCGCATATCACTCATTGGTATTCGGAGTTTGCAAAGGGTTGGTAAGTCGGGATGACCCCCTAGCCTTAACAGTGCTCTACCCCCAATGGTGTTCGTGCGAGGCTCTACCTAAATAGATTTCGGGGAGAACCAGCTATCTCCCGGCTTGATTAGCCTTTCACTCCGACCCACAAGTCATCACCGCATTTTTCAACATACGTGTGTTCGGTCCTCCAGTTGATGTTACTCAACCTTCAACCTGCCCATGGGTAGATCGCCGGGTTTCGGGTCTATACCCTGCAACTAAACGCGCAGTTAACACTCGCTTTCGCTACGGCTCCCCTATTCGGTTAACCTTGCTACAGAATATAAGTCGCTGACCCATTATACAAAAGGTACGCAATCACTAGACTAAATCTAGCTCTCACTGCTTGTACGTATGCGGTTTCAGGTTCTATTTCACTCCCCTCACAGGGGTTCTTTTCGCCTTTCCCTCACGGTACTGGTTCACTATCGGTCAGTTAGGAGTATTTAGCCTTGGAGGATGGTCCCCCCATGTTCAGTCAACGTTTCACGTGTGCCGACCTACTCGATTTCATGATAAGTTTATTTTCGTGTACGGGGCTATCACCCTGTATCGCTCTACTTTCCAGTAGATTCCACTAACTTACAAACCACTTAAGGGCTAATTCCCGTTCGCTCGCCGCTACTAAGGAAATCTCGGTTGATTTCTTTTCCTCGGGGTACTTAGATGTTTCAGTTCTCCCGGTTCGCCTCATTAAGCTATGTATTCACTTAATGATACCCGCCTTACGACGGGTGGGTTTCCCCATTCGGATATCTTTGGCTATAACGGTTTTTATCACCTCACCAAAGCTTTTCGCAGATTAACACGTCCTTCATCGCCTCTAACTGCCAAGGCATCCACCACATACGCTTAGTCACTTAACCATACAACCCCAAATGTTCTTGTCTTTTCCCTGTTATGCAGCGTTGCATTAATCCTCATGTAGTAAACTACACGTCGTATTAAAGCGCCTTGCCTAACAAGCAAAATCCTTCGACCATTGATTATTTTATTGTAAGAACAAAAAAGTAACCATTTGGTACACCGTGGAGACTAATCCACAGCAATTGTAAAGTCTGACATTTTCACGCACACAAAGTGTGTCTTGAATAAGAGTGGTAATAAATCTTACGATTTACTACCGGGTTGATTACGTTTCCGAGGAGGAACCGTAATCACCATTATTAACAGGCGATATTCCCGTTAACAACAGCTTGGTATTTATAATTTGCAAACAACAGCGCGACACCGTGTTTGCCATATAAATACCGGTATTTATATCAGCTTTCCAGATTGTTAAAGAACTAAACTTATACGCGCATTCGGTATAAATCTTGGTTTAAAAAACCAAACTTAACTCATCAACTTTTGATAGTTTAAGTTTGGTCTCTTTCTTTAGAGAAGAAGTGGTGGAGCTAAGCAGGATCGAACTGCTGACCTCCTGCGTGCAAGGCAGGCGCTCTCCCAGCTGAGCTATAGCCCCGAATGGGAAACATCTAGCTAAAACAAACTCAGATTTACGTTTTTTACAAGGCGGTTTATCGCGAAGTGTAGGCTTTTCTACACGAGTGATGAACCAACGCCGTAAAAAGCGTAAATTGGTAGGTCTGGGCAGACTTGAACTGCCGACCTCACCCTTATCAGGGGTGCGCTCTAACCAGCTGAGCTACAGACCTATTTCTCTTTCAAGAATTGTTGTCCGAAGCTTAGATGTTTGGACTTCTTCTAATTTGTTATCATGTAATTTGTGTAGACACTCGCGATACCGAGGTATCCATTAAGCTGTTTTACTTCAAGATAAGGAGGTGATCCAACCCCAGGTTCCCCTAGGGTTACCTTGTTACGACTTCACCCCAGTCATGAATCACAAAGTGGTGACCGTCCTCCCCGAAGGGTTAAACTAGCCACTTCTTTTGCAACCCACTCCCATGGTGTGACGGGCGGTGTGTACAAGGCCCGGGAACGTATTCACCGTAGCATTCTGATCTACGATTACTAGCGATTCCGACTTCATGGAGTCGAGTTGCAGACTCCAATCCGGACTACGACAAGCTTTGTGGGATTCGCTCCACCTCGCGGTATTGCTGCCCTCTGTACTTGCCATTGTAGCACGTGTGTAGCCCATCCCGTAAGGGCCATGATGACTTGACGTCGTCCCCACCTTCCTCCGGTTTATCACCGGCAGTCTCCTTAGAGTTCCCGACATAACTCGCTGGCAAATAAGGATAGGGGTTGCGCTCGTTGCGGGACTTAACCCAACATTTCACAACACGAGCTGACGACAGCCATGCAGCACCTGTCACAGAGTTCCCGAAGGCACAAGTCTATCTCTAGTCTCTTCTCTGGATGTCAAGGGATGGTAAGGTTCTTCGCGTTGCATCGAATTAAACCACATGCTCCACCGCTTGTGCGGGCCCCCGTCAATTCATTTGAGTTTTAACCTTGCGGCCGTACTCCCCAGGCGGTCAACTTAGCGCGTTAGCTACGCCACCCACAGATCAAGTCTACAGACGGCTAGTTGACATCGTTTACGGCGTGGACTACCAGGGTATCTAATCCTGTTTGCTCCCCACGCTTTCGTGCCTCAGTGTCAGTCTTTGTCCAGGTAGCCGCCTTCGCCACTGATGTTCCTTCCAATCTCTACGCATTTCACCGCTACACTGGAAATTCCACTACCCTCTACAAAACTCTAGCTTGCCAGTTCAAAATGCAGTTCCCAGGTTGAGCCCAGGGCTTTCACATCTTGCTTAACAAACCACCTACGCACGCTTTACGCCCAGTAATTCCGATTAACGCTTGCACCCCTCGTATTACCGCGGCTGCTGGCACGAAGTTAGCCGGTGCTTCTTCTGCGAGTAACGTCACAGCTAGCAGTTATTAACTACTAACCTTTCCTCCTCGCTGAAAGTGCTTTACAACCCGAAGGCCTTCTTCACACACGCGGCATGGCTGCATCAGGCTTTCGCCCATTGTGCAATATTCCCCACTGCTGCCTCCCGTAGGAGTCTGGGCCGTGTCTCAGTCCCAGTGTGGCTGATCATCCTCTCAAACCAGCTAGAGATCGTCGCCTTGGTAAGCCATTACCTTACCAACTAGCTAATCTCACTTGGGCTAATCAATGAGCGAGAGGTGCCGAAGCGTCCCCCCCTTTGGTCCGTAGACGTTATGCGGTATTAGCAGTCGTTTCCAACTGTTGTCCCCCACTCAAAGGCATATTCCCAAGCATTACTCACCCGTCCGCCGCTCGTCAGCAGATAGCAAGCTATCTCTGTTACCGCTCGACTTGCATGTGTTAAGCCTGCCGCCAGCGTTCAATCTGAGCCATGATCAAACTCTTCAATTAAAAATCGTTTGTGATGCTCACCTTAACTAACCGAAGTTAACCAAGAAAAGACATCTGCTCAATGAATTCTGTCGTGTTTCTATCTATCCGACTAAAGAAGATAAAAACTACATAAAACGTATTATTTAAATCCGAAGACTTAAATGATACTTATTTTTGTGTGACATCATATTAAGCTGTTTTTTTGTTATCCGAGGATAACTATGTAAAATCAACGTTAATGTGAGTGTCCACACAAATTGCATGATAACTAATTGTTAAAGAACGTTAGTTCAAACTCAAAGTAAAAAACTAACCGAAACAAAATCTCATTCGCTTTGCTTCGTTGCTGCAGGCCTTGCCTGAAGCGAGATGCGCATTCTACGCAACTCAGTTTTAATGTCAACGTTTTATTTGAATTTATTTTAAAAGTTTTTAAAACTTTCAAAACCAACCTTTTAAAACATTACGTTAACCAATTTGGCCTAAACCACCTTAGATAACTTATTAAAACAGCCCGTTGGGGTTACCCCTTGGAACTGGAGCGCATTTTAGAGATTTCTCGCCTCACGTCAACACCTAAAGTGCATTTAATTTCAAAAAAGCGTTTGTTTGCTTTTTAATTAAGCAAGACGTTGGTTTTTCGTGCTAATAAAACAAAAGAAACGCTTAATAGCGCTTCTTTATGTGCATATATAGCACTTGCCACCCAGGTTTTAGTCGCAGCTAATTGGCTATCTATTATATTTTTATTCAATATAAAGAAGATTCACCTTATTTTGGCTCATCAGTTTTTGATTTAATATCCACTTCTGCGGTATCTGACGCTTTATTCTCACTATAGCGATGAAAGTCGGCATCTTGATCGTCACCTACTACATGTTCTAGTTTCAATTTCTTTACTGAGCGAATAGTTGTGAACGGCCCAGAGCATGCATATAAGCCAAATATAATCAGCAGTATATTTTCAGGACTAGATGCAACGACAACAAAGGCTAGCACTATCAGCAATACAACAACAAAATTAACCTTACCTTTCCAGTCTACTTCTTTAAAACTGTTGTACCTAAAGTTACTAACCATTAATAAGCCAAGAACGATTGTAATCAAGCCGATGATATAGCCATAATCCTGGCCGTTAATTTGATATTCACTACCAACCCAAATAATACTAGCTACAACGCCTGCTGCAGCTGGGCTTGCTAAGCCTTGAAAATACCGTTTATCCGCAATCCCAACCTGGGTATTAAAACGGGCAAGACGTAATGCGGCACAAGCAACATAAACGAATGCAGCTAACCAACCAAATTTTCCAAAACTTGATAACGCCCAATTGTAAGCCACTATTCCCGGCGCTATACCAAACGATAACATATCAGCCATACTGTCATATTCAGCTCCGAATTCACTTTGAGTATTGGTCATTCGAGCGACTCGTCCATCCAACCCATCAAAAATCATCGCAATAAAGATAGCAACAGCGGCGCTAATAAAGTGGCCATTCATTGAAGATACCACAGCATAAAACCCTGAAAACAGTCCCGCGGTAGTTAATAAATTAGGTAAAAGGTAAATGCCACGAGTTTGTAGCGATTCATCATTATTGTCTGGCATAAATAAAACCGTAATAAGTTAAAGTGAGTAATATAGTGGTAATTTAGCATATTGCCAATTGAAATAAAGAGAGCATGACTCTAAAGTAACTTAAATCTTTAATATAATGCTTCCTGCAGAAATATAGGTACTTATGTTAAGCCTGCAATAATAAGGGGGGGATGCACGGAAGCTGATACTTATGTTTAGCATGGAATAATAAACATCTGCGATTCTGTATTTATCCTTACTCCAAATGCTTCAATTACTTCACTCTACAGGTATAAGTTTAAATTATTACTAATAGCCTCAGTACAAATGAATGATTAATAAAAGGATAAAAATTTGTAAACTGCTCTTTGTGTTGTTATAAAACACTGTAGATATTACATTTTTAGTCGCCAGTAACTATTTCTTGCACTATTTATGTCGATTATAGAGCAATTAAGTATTAATTTATGGATAGGTAGCATTATGAAGATTAAGACATTATCACTATTTTTAATGACATTAGTGTATTTCGATGTTTTTGCAGCTGAACTAATAACCATTTATCGTTGGATTGATAAAGAAAATGTGGTCCATTTTAGTCAGCATCAGCCAGAACACGATGACTATATTGAAATAAGCATGTCAAATAATCAAAAGTCTACAGCAACAAACGCTGATGAAGAAGCGCCTGAAGGTTCGCTAGCACTTGAAAATACACTTGTTAATATCGAAGCTAATGATGCTGATAATCTAAATAATGAAAAATGTGTCTCTGCACGTGAAAACATAGATACTTTACAAAATTTTGATAAAATTCAATTCAAAGATGAAAAAGGTAATGTAAAAGTATTAACTGCTTTAGATAAGACGCAACAATTAGAAATGAATACAAAACAAGCCGAAGTTTATTGCACTGATTAACGTGAATAAACATTCAGCCTGTATTTAATATACGACTAAGGCCCCTTGAATTAGTGATTAGTCTATACGAGCTTCGGCTGTAAAGTGTAGAGTGTTATCATTTAGCTCGACATATATATGATCACCAGCAGAGAATTCATTAGCAAGTAACTTATGCGCTAATGG
This sequence comes from Colwellia sp. PAMC 21821, assembly GCF_002077175.1. NCBI lineage: Bacteria > Pseudomonadati > Pseudomonadota > Gammaproteobacteria > Alteromonadales > Colwelliaceae > Colwellia > Colwellia sp. PAMC 21821. The sequence continues at coordinate 3,461,156 of NZ_CP014943.1, read as the reverse complement.
GTTTTCAATTTCTTGTTGAATAGAACGTTTTAATGGTCTAGCACCAAAAATTGGGTCAAACCCTGCCGCCGCAACAAAAGATAATGCCTCTTCTGATAATGTCATGGTTATTTCTCTTTCCTCTAATCGCTTAGTTAGCGCTGATATTTGAATACTCGCGATACTTTTAATCTGCTCAGCAAGTAATGGATGAAATACTACCGTTTCATCAACCCTATTTATAAATTCAGGTTTAAAGTGATTGCCTAGCTCTGCTATAACACGAGTTTTCATCTGCTGGTATTGGCTGTCATCACCATATTCTTGAATAATGTCTGAGCCAATATTTGAGGTCATTATAATAACAGTATTTTTAAAGTCTACCGTACGCCCTTGCCCGTCTGTTAAACGTCCGTCGTCTAATACTTGTAGTAAAATATTAAAAACATCAGGATGCGCTTTTTCAATTTCATCGAGTAAAATAACAGAATAAGGTTTACGTCTAACTGCCTCGGTTAAATAGCCACCTTCTTCATAACCAACGTAACCTGGAGGTGCACCAACTAAACGCGCGACGGAGTGTTTTTCCATAAACTCTGACATATCAACTCGTACTAGCGAATTTTCACTATCAAATAGAAAATGCGCCAAGGCTTTAGTCAATTCTGTTTTACCGACACCAGTAGGCCCAAGAAATAGGAATGATCCTATCGGTTGATCTGGATCGGCCAAACCCGCTCTTGAGCGACGAATAGCATTAGATACGGAGACCACAGCCTCTGATTGTCCAATAACACGTTTGTGAAGGTTATCTTCCATATGTAATAATTTATCACTCTCACCTTCGAGCATTTTTGCTACCGGAATGCCCGTGGCACGACTCAACACGTCTGCTATTTCAACATCAGTGACTTTGTTCCGTAGCAAGGTCATTTCTTGCATTTCTGCTTGGCTAGCCAAGTCTAGCTGCTTTTCAAGATCTGGAATGCGACTATATTGTAATTCGGCCATGGTATTTAAATCACCAACCCGCCGAGCCGCTTCGAGTTCAATACGTGCGTGTTCTAAATCAGTTTTAATGGCTTGTGTACCGTGCAATGCCGCTTTTTCAGTTTTCCATATTTCATCTAATTCGTCATAACTGGCTTGGCAAGTGGCGATATCATCTGAGATCAAATCCAAACGCTTTTTAGAAGCAGAATCTGAATCTTTCGACAAGGCTCGTTGTTCTAGCTTTAGTTGAATTAAACGACGCTCTAATCTATCTAAATTTTCTGGCTTAGAATCCATTTGCATTCGAATACTAGAAGCCGCTTCATCGATAAGATCAATGGCTTTATCTGGCAGTTGACGGTCACTAACATATCGATGTGATAATGTAGCCGCAGCAACAATAGCAGGATCGGTAATTTCTACATTATGATGGAGTTCATAACGTTCTTTAAGACCACGTAATATAGCAATGGTGTCTTCTACACTGGGTTCGTCTACCAATACCTTTTGAAAACGTCGCTCCAATGCGGCATCTTTTTCAATATATTGGCGATATTCATCTAAGGTTGTTGCACCAACACAATGTAAGTCACCACGAGCAAGTGCAGGCTTTAACATATTACCAGCATCCATAGCACCGTCGCTTTTACCCGCCCCAACCATAGTATGTAGTTCATCAATAAATAAGATCACCTGCCCTTCAAGTTGGCTTAACTCGCTAAGTACGGCTTTAAGACGTTCTTCAAACTCTCCACGATATTTAGCACCGGCAACCAGTGCGCCCATATCAAGTGATAAAACTCGTTTATTTCGAATACCTTCTGGTACTTCATGATCTACAATGCGTTGGGCTAGCCCTTCAACAATGGCTGTTTTACCTACGCCTGGCTGACCAATCAATACTGGGTTATTTTTAGTACGGCGTTGGAGTACCTGAATGGTTCGCCTAATTTCATCGTCGCGACCAATAACGGGGTCTAGTTTACCTTGCTCTGCTCGTTCGGTTAAATCAACCGTATATTTATCGAGTGCTTGGCGAACTTCTTCAGCATTGGCATCATCAACATTTTTTCCACCACGAATATGGACTATTGCGTCTTGCACACGTTGTTCGCTGGCCCCTAAGGCCTTTAAAATTTGGCCTAGTTTGCCTTTATCTTGTAACGCCGCCAGAATAAATATTTCTGAGGATATAAATTTATCGCCATGCTTTTGGGCAAACTTATCACAAAGGTTTAAAATATTACCCATTGCAGACGACAGTTGTACTTCACCGCCCGTGCCAGAAACTTGCGCTAACTCTGCGATAGCAGCTTCAACTTGCGTTCTTAACGTTCTTACATTAATACCGGCACTTTTTAACAATGGAATAATGCTACTAGCGTTTTGGTTTAACAACGCGAGCATTAAATGTATAGGTTCTATGAATTGATGATCTTTACCTAATGCAATGGATTGTGCATCAGATATTGCTACTTGAAAAGTCTGGGTAAATCGTTCTAAACGCATTAACGTTCTCCTAATGCCATATTACTGGGCTTACAGTATAGTTACCTATGAGATAAGGACAGTAAGGAGCATTTTCAAGCAAAAAACAACGAAAGTTTGATATAGGTCAATTGATAGGCGTTAAAAAATAAAGAGGATAAACGATTAATTTAAACAGATCACACTCGCCATGCGTCCCGTTTTTCCATCTCTTCGATAAGAGTAATATTTATCACTTTGCTCAAAAGTACATTCCGCAAGTTTAGCCACACTTTTCACTCCCAATGCGAAAAGTTGTAATTCGGCAATTAACGGTAAATTAGCAAGATACTTTAACGGTTTTATATCATCACTTAATTGCGTTATAGGTTGAAAAGCAGCGATGAATTTTGGCGATATTTTACAGAATTCCTGTTTTACATCTTCGCCAACTTCAAAAGCCTTAACACCAATACAAGGTCCCAGCCAGACAATAATTTCCTCTGGTGGGCTTAGCATGGTTGAGATTGTTTGCTCAATAATATTTGCAGCTAGTGGTCGCCAACCAGCATGAATTGCAGCAATTTCGCTACCTTTTTTATTTGATAATAAAATAGGTAAACAATCGGCTGTCATTATCGCTAAAGCAATATGTCTATTACGTGTTATGGCTGCATCAGCAACAATAGGCGTATTATTATGCTTTTCAAGCACGGCGACATTATTACCATGAACTTGATCTAGCCATTGAATTTTTGTCTTGCTAGGTAGGTATTTATGTAGTGACTTTCGATTTTGAGCAACCGCAGTAGCACAATCACCAACATGATCGCCTAAATTAAAAGCATTAAACTCTGATGGCTTATTTTTTGTATGAGTAATATTTGTTTGGGACGATTCAACATTGCTAGATGTTGATGGGTTATTAGCGGGTAAACGGGTAGTAGTAATGGCCAACACATTGGCTGTTGGCCATTTAATAAAAACTACATTATCAGGTGACTTAGTAATCACTATCGATGAGATGAATTTTTGTATCTTTACGTAACATGTCAGCTAACGCCACCATATCGTCTGGAACATCAGCATGCCAGGTCATTTGCTCACCTGTTATAGGGTGAAATAATGATAACATTGCCGCATGTAAAGCTTGGCGTTTAAATTGACGTAATAACTCGCGTAACTCTTCTGATGCATTTTTTGGCGGACGCGGGCGGCCGCCGTAAACTGGATCACCCACGAGTGGATGAGTAATATGCGCCATATGAACACGAATTTGGTGAGTTCGACCCGTTTCTAATCGTAAACGTAAACGAGTATGTAGCCTGAACTTTTCCATTACACGATAATGCGTTATCGAAGGGCGACCTGAAAAAGTAACCGCCATATGAGTACGTTTTGTCGCGTGACGGCCAATAGGCTCATCCACCAAACCACCTGCGGTCATAATACCACTGGCAATAGCTTCGTATTCACGGGTAATTTCACGCGCCTGTAATGATTCTACTAAATTTGTCTGAGCAGCAATCGTTTTTGCCACCACCATCAACCCAGTAGTATCTTTATCTAAACGATGAACAATACCGGCACGAGGCACAACATCTAGCTGTGGACAATGATGTAGTAAAGCATTAAGAACCGTGCCATCAGGGTTACCGGCACCTGGGTGCACAACAAAACCTGCTGGTTTATTAATGACTAATATATCATCATCTTCATAAACTATATTTAAAGGTAAATCTTGCGCCTGAAAGCGAACTTCCGATTCAACCTCAGTGTCGATGGCAATAAGCTCACCACCGAACATTTTTTCGCGGGGTACATCGACAACGACGCCGTCAACCGTTACATGGCCGGCTAAAATCCACTCTTTTAAACGTGAACGTGAATAATCAGGGAACATTTCCGCCAAAGTCTGGTCGAAACGTTTGCCTAAGCATGATTCGGGAACCGTGTCCCGGTGTTGAATTATCTCAGCCATTAAACTCTCTATTAATTAGCACTGTGCAAGGCAGGATTGCTAGGTTAGAATGCCAGTGCTTATTTTACCTCTTTGCTAAAGCAATTACATTAAGTAATTATGGTGAGGAAGATATTTATTTTAACTAAAACAAAGTAGTGATATTGAAGTCTATGGAAAAAGTGACAATAAAAATAATGTGCCTTGCACTAGTCTTAGCATTAACAGGCTGTTCAGGAACAAGCGAAAAAGATATTCAAAAGGTACCTGACAAGTCAGCCCAAGCATTATTCTCTGATGCTAGAGCATCACTTGATAATGGATTATATCAAAAGGCGATCCAAATATTATCGGCGATAGATTCTCGATTTCCTTATGGGCCAATCTCTCATCAAGTACAATTAGATTTAATTTATGCATATTACAAAAGTGGTAACGCAGCCCAAGGGTTAGCGCTTACCGATAGATTTTTAAGACTCAACCCTTCACATACAAATATAGACTATGTCTACTACATGCGAGCGTTGATCAATGTTGCGACTCAAGAAAATTTATTTCAGAACTTAGCAGGTATTGACCGTTCAGACCGTGATCCAACGGCGGCACGTGACGCTTTTAAAGATTTAAAAATAGTATTAGAGAAGTATCCTAACAGTAAATACGCAGCCGATGCTCGCCAACGTATGCTTGCCATAAAGTCACGGTTAGCAAAATATGAGTTATCTGTTGCACGTTATTACTTGAAGCGTGAAGCTTATGTTTCTGCTGCTAATAGAGGAAAATATATTGTTGAATATTTTTCGCCTAGTCCAGAAACAGAAGAAGCATTAGAAATTATGATTGTCTGTTACGAAAAATTAGGTTTAACGGATCTGCAGATTAATGCTAAACAAGTATTAGCAGCCAATTATCCTAATAATCCGTCAGTGGCTCAGTAAACGATTTCAGTACTAAATTAGCTATTCAGTATAAACACGTTATTAAAGCATTTATTATAAATACCAGCATCTGCTGGTATTTTTTTTCCTGAAGCATATTTAAATTTAAATCGCTTCTTCGTCTTCTTCGCCGGTACGAATACGTATTACGCGTTCAACATCCGTTATAAAAATTTTGCCATCGCCAATTTTCCCGGTTTGTGCTGTTTCTAGGATCGTGTTTACACAACGTTCAACATTTTCTTTTTTAACAACAATTTCCAGTTTTACTTTCGGCAAAAAATCAACCATGTATTCTGCACCACGATAAAGCTCTGTGTGCCCTTTTTGGCGCCCAAAACCTTTCACTTCAGATACTGTCATACCCGTTACGCCAATTTCGCCTAGCGCTTCACGTACATCATCCATTTTAAATGGTTTAATTATTGCTTCTATTTTTTTCATCTTTCCAGCCTATAAGTTGATTTACGCTACAGCATTATGTTGATAATTATCATTATCTACATAATATCTAGTGATTGTACAGCTATAGTGCAAAAGTTCTAATCGAAGATATACTTTGCTACACTGCCCTATCTGCTGCTGTTAATCAGCTTGAATATAGAAAATAACCTATCACCAAAAGGAAATAGCATGAACGCCCAGGCAATAATCAAAGAGATGAAAGTATTACCTGAAATTGATGCTGCGTTTGAAATTAAGCGTCGAATAGATTTCATCAAAAGTAAACTAATAGAGTCAGGCCTGAAATCACTTGTTTTAGGTATCAGTGGTGGTGTTGACTCTTCTACTTGTGGACGCTTAGCTCAACTCGCTGTTGATGAATTAAATAGCGAAAGCCCTCAAGCTTATCAGTTTATCGCCGTAAGACTCCCATTTGGCATACAAGCAGATGAAGATGACGCGCAACTCGCACTTGAATTTATAAAGCCTACACATAGTTTAACCACTAATATCGCCGCCGGTACTGAGGGTATTCATAATGAAACCATCAGTGCTCTGCAAAATGCTGACCTGTTAACCGCATCTGCCGCGCAAATTGATTTCTCTAAAGGTAATGTTAAAGCACGCTCTCGTATGATCATGCAATACCATATTGCTGGCATATTAGGAGGATTAGTACTAGGTACGGATCATTCTGCCGAAAACATTACAGGTTTTTTTACTAAATGGGGTGACGGAGCCTGTGATCTAGCGCCTCTGTTTGGTTTATCAAAACGCCAAGTAAAGCAGATCGCCAATGCTCTGGATGCGCCAGCTCAATTAGTTGATAAAGCACCCACGGCTGATTTAGAAGAATTAGCTCCAAGTAAAAAAGATGAAGACGCATTAGGCCTTAGTTACGACCAATTAGATGATTTTTTGGAAGGTAAGAACAAGGATAAATTAGTTGAAGAAAAAATCATTGCTATCTATATGAAAACTCAACATAAGCGCTCTGCAATTCCAACAATATACGAAAATCAGCTAATTTAATTTGGAAAAATTCGACAATTTTGACTATACCTAGCACTGAAAAGTTTATTCAACTAAAGGATTGGTTGTTATGTCAAAGTGTAATGGATTTACAATTATCGAAACAATGGTTGCGCTAGCAATTCTGCTGAGTTTAATTTCCATTGGTGTTCCAAGCCTCAATAATTTCATTGTTTACACCCGCGTAGACAATGAAATTTCAACGCTCCATCGCCTTATTTTAATTACTCGAAATAGTGCCTTAACCCATAATACTAGCGTCACACTCTGCCCATTAAGTCAGCAAGGTAAGTGTAAAAACTTATGGCACCAAGAACTGAGTGTGTTTACCGATATTAATAATAATAAAATATACGAGCCTGAATTGAATGAACAACTTGTTGCTAATAAGGCGGCAATAAAAGTTGGAGATAAACTTCAATATGGTAAAACACGCATTGGTTTAACATACGCATCAACTGGTCATTTGTTAGGTTGGGGGCAAAATGCTACTTTTAGTTACTGTCCTGAGTACCATAATGATAAAAACCGCGGCATTGTAGTCAGGAACTCAGGTAGAGCGTATGTAAGTGCGGCCAATAAAAATAACGGAAAAAATGTTAGGAGAACAGGCGCTAAAATAAAATGCTTTTAACTAGCGTGTGCTCAAGTTGTTTAATGTTACGAATACAATGATTATTATTCTGCTCTTTAGCTGAATTTTGTTTAATAGTTCTATAAAGCTTTACCAGTCTAAAAACGTGCAAAAGTTATTACCTAACGAACAATAAGCTATACAGTAACTTTCTTGAATATGATTCCACTGTATAAATTGACGTAAAATAAGCATTAGTTTCTCATTAATAATATTTAATTAACAACGATCACCTTTATAAAATTTGCTAGCTGAGCTTAAGCAACAATGTTATAAATAGAGCATCAATCTTAACTGTAGCTGTAGTTATGTCTAAGTTATACATTAAAAAAATTCAAAATAAAAAGCGAGTTAAAGGCTTTACCATTACCGAGTTACTCATTGGGATTGCGATTGTTGGTATATTAACAGCAATAGCAGGACCTAGTTTAGGTCAGTTTATAGTGCAATCAAGAGTCGATAATGAAGTCAGTGAGCTCCACAGATTAATTTTATCGGCAAGAAATAGTGCAATAAATAGTGGAAGAAATGTCACACTTTGCCCATTAAACGGTACAACTTGCAGCGCCAATTGGCAAAATGAGCTGAGTGTCTTTATCAATAGTGACAATACCTTAGCTAACAATAATACCTTTGCCAGTGCAAACGAAGAGTTAATTAAAGTTAAAGGAAGTATTAGTACCGGTGATACGTTGCAGTTCAGCCAAAACCTTATTATTTTTGCACCTACTGGCCGCTTAGTTGCTGGTGGTAATGGCAATTTTAGTTATTGCCCTAAAGATAATAATGACTTATCGCGAGGTGTTGAAATATCTCTATCAGGGCGAGTATACGCGACTTCTGACACAGATAATGACGGCAAAGATGAAAATAGAAATGGTACTGAGGTTTCTTGTAATTGATAAAAATATGCCCAGTAAACTACTGGGCATAATCAACATAAATTTACATTAACTAAAAATGAACAGTATTATTAGCGAGGCTGCTTATCAAAAAACTCATTAGCTTTACTTGAGATAAACTTTGCATCCATCAACACGCATTCAAAGGCACGTTTTACTTGCAGCTTTTCTCTAGAGAAATGTGTCGGAATTTTTCTATTTGGCAAGGTATCAACAAGCTTATTTATTTTACTTTCCTTAATTGAAGCAAAGTAGATCATTTCTTCGCCATTAACCAATTCCACATGGCATTTAGCATCAACATTGTAATTTTTAGCTGCTTTAGTAGCTGCGGTTGTGCTAAAGCTAGTGTTAAATAATACAATTAAACTAATAAAAAATATTTTGTTTTTCATGTTACTTCTCCCAACAGGCATTTGCCGGTAATTTTTTTCCTGTTTCACTAACAGACAACGTCTGGCAATTACTGTCATTTGTACTTTGCGTACCCAGAGCAGTTGCTGTTAATACGTAACCACCGTTCGCGAGTGCCGCATCGATACTGTAGTAAGTGTTTTCAGTAACAAATGGGTCACTACCCAGCCCTAACGCTGTCATATCAGCTGTATATGCTCTTGTATCCACATATAACTGCTCTTGCATATTCGCAATTCTTAATAACTCTCGTTGCGCCTCCGTACGGTTTGAGCGCGTAACAAAGTCAGTATACGAAGGAAACGCTATAGATGCTAAAATCGCAACTATAGCAACAGCTATTAACAGCTCTATCAGTGTAAAACCATTAATTACTTTGACTTTTGACATTATTGCTCCTCTTTAATGTACAAATAGGTTCTCATCGTTTGTAGGGTAAAAGGGGTATTTACAACCTTTCTTCCAACAATAATATTACCAACCGTTTCCCCATTATCATCAGGTACAACAATTAACGTTGGTGCACCTAAAAATTGCTCGCTAATTTGTATACTCCTAACAGCATCATCAGGTGGACCATCACCAGTCCCATCACCAGTTCCGTCGTCAATATTATTCTTCCAATTATAAATGGCTGTACCTAACGCAAGGTCGACTGCATATAATAATCCTGTCCCGTTGGGTTGTTCACAGTTAATAATATTTGGATCTAGATTAGGTGGAATGAATGTCGTAAAAAATGCGACCCCATTAATAACAATGGCTTCTGATGTACTTTTCTCTCCTGTGCCTCCAAAGTCTATATACCAACCTGACTTTTTACTAACCTCAATTGCTAATGTATTTCGCGCTGCAGTGGTTAAGGTTTTACCAAAAGGATTATCGGTATAGTCATACAAATTACTTTTCAACAGAGCCAATGGAGCTTTAGGTTCTGCGGCACTATAAAAAGACTGAGTCTTAATGTGCTCATCTTTAATCATGAAGAATGTGTCACTAGTATCTGTACCTATTGGGTTTGATCTATCACCACTACCTATAAGTACAGCGTCATAAGGTTTTTCTTGATGACTAACGATACGCGATGTTTTGTTATCTACATCCGTTACGTTTGTTTCAATTGTTTCACTGATATAAGTACGAGCGATGGAAGGCTCATTAAAAAAACGTAAATCAGTACTATTTGTTGTACCACCTAACTCTGCTAACTTAAATACAGTCCATGGATCCTCAGTGTCTGCAGGATCTGCACTTGGCATATCTACTCGCCAGACATTACCCCCAGTATCGCCAGTGTATAATCTGTCTGTTAAGCCATCACCATCACTATCAAGAATAGCTATACTAGATGGAATACTGTCAGAACCGCTATAAGTTGTGCTAGCGTTTTGCGGTGCTAAACTCCACTTTAAAGTGGCACTTTCCGCGTCAATCATATAAATGGCACGGCCTTTAAAGTCATTTCCGCCAACCACCTTAGTGTCTTTTGCAATATCGTAACCGCCACCAAAAAATAATACCGGTGCTGCAACAGCACTGTCACCTGAGCCTGTAATATTTGCCTTAGAATAACCAAGTTTTGGTTGAGACCAAGATTGGCCTAATTCTCCAAACCCTGTTGATGAGGCATCGATATGCCATAATTTAGTTGGTGCGCTAGGGTCACTAATATCTAGTGCATAATATGAAGATCCACCGCGTCGTAAGCCAAAAAATATCCAAACTTTATCGGTGCCCTTAGTTATTATCCCATCCCCATTATAATCTTTAACGTATGACGTTATATTACCGTCGATACCATAAACTTTCTCTGCCGTTGACAGATTTTCTCTTAATGGTTTAATATTTTTGAAAAATTCTTTAGGCATAAATGCCCAATTTTCATCTACGGAATCACCTGTATCTTCAAACATATGAAGCGCGCCAGCATTAGTACCGATAACAATTCGGATACTATCACCATAATTCACCACTAACGGTTTAGAGTGCAATGGGTCAGCAAAAATATCGGGTCGTATAATAGGAGTAGACTCATCATCTAATTTAACGTTATCGACGTTATCTCCTTTTGCCCAATTCAAGTAAGTGCCAACACTGTCCTCACTGACATCCATTATTCTTGCAAGCTCAGTGATACCACCAAATGATGTTTCAGCCTGAGCCTGTGTCAATGGAGTCAATGCCCCATTTGCGCCTATATCACTATAAATTACTCGGTTAGCTTTGTTTCGTAACATCTCAGCTACGCCACCTTCTTCGACATCATCGCCATCCATCGCGTTATTTGCCGACCAAAAACTAGTTACATCTTTAGAAAAGTGCCCGCTATCTGTATTAAGGGCAGACTTACCATGCTTGCCAATTTGATTGCCACTGACCACTTTGTACTTTTTAAGGTTACCTTGCCAACGCGGGCCGTTATCAGGCTGAAACATAGCATAATAAACCGAATTTAAGGTTTCTGTTCTATCGAAGTTATTAGCTGCAACAGATGCTGCCGTTAAACTATCATTACTCGGTGTTAAATCTTCCAAAGCGCCAATCAAGGCTGCAGTTAATTGAGCACTATCGGTAGCACGAAAATATTTGCCGCCACCAAGTTTTGCCGTTTCCTTTAATAATGGTGCAGCATTATCAGCACCAGCACTGAAACCAATGGTGTAAATGTCTGCTGTTTGCTTACCCTCTAACTGAGTATTAAGATCTCTATTACTCATCCATTGCGCTAAACCCGCAAGATAATTACCTTCATATTTGCTACCCGAGAAGTTATGCGTAGTGCCATCTTCAACAGTAGACAAAGCTTCAATTTTACTGTCTGCATGATTATCTTGAGTTGGTGCACCGTCGGTGATTAAAATAACATAGACTTTACTGTTACAACTTGAGAAAGGTGAAACGTATTTACCTGATGACTCTACAGAAGGAGACTGATCTCTAGGTGGCTTATTTGCTGTGTATGCAAGATTTCCGCTAGTATAATAAAGCGTTTGATCATCATCGCCATAGAACACATTAGCTCCAGAAAAATACCGAGATGCCTCATAAAGTGATTCACACAGAGGGGTGTTACCCTGTGCATTAACTTCATTATTAACGATATTTAATAACTTAGTTTCATTTTCGTCGGTCATTTCCTTAATACCAGCAACAATGCGTCCACCGTTACCAAAGCTTACAAAATCGGCATAATTATAATTAAAAACTTGTAAACCAAAATCTATTGAAGGTGCAGATTTTATGACATTATTGATACTTTCTTTTGCCATATCCATTCGGACACGCTTTTCTTCGGTTGTATCTCCGTGATACCAACGTAAATAATTATCAGTGTAAAGCGTAATTAATTGGCCGCTCCATACAACGTTAGAACTACTGACATCATCAGTAAAATAATTAGGCTCACTCTCACTACCTAAATAATTGGCGGGATAACCCGGATCAAATCCACTGGCATTATTAGCGTTACTATTTAAAACGTCATCTTCACAATCTAATACGCTAGTGTTTAAACCATTTTCACTTGGTAAATCTTTCCATTGGCCGACATTATCGATGAATTGATAATGTCTAATGTGAGCCGAGTAGTAGCCATTTGTCGCTAATGCATCTTTAGCACTATCACAACCATTGACTGAGGCTAAAAAACGTCGCTTTTCTGAAGAGGTATCCGGCAAAGGTATATCACCAGCTTTGTTGTAGTATATATACTCACTTGAGAACTTTGATGTATCGGGAACTGCTGAATATTCTTCGCTAGCATCATACCTAGCTTTAACCGTTTCCTCCCGGTTCATACTACCCGAATCATCTAGAATAATAAGCACTTGCGTTTTAGCCGCGGCAACTTTGACAGCTTTATTTACATATAGCTCAATATCGTCAGCAAGAGACACTGTTGATACTGTTAGTAATAGGCTTGTGGCCAGAATATTTTTCATTTTAACTCCAGTTTTTATCTAAATCACCAAAAAATTATCGTAAAAGCTGCTGAGCAACGCCTGTATTTACTTCAACTTCATTGGTGTTTTTTCGTCCGTATTTCCGGACCACTTGTACGCGTAGTACATTACAAGTAAAAACTTGGGCTGATGAAGCAGATCTGGAGTGGGGGCAATCTGGCTCTAGCTCAAGGTCATTGTTGGCAATATTAATATTTGCCGTAGTGTCAACATCGGTATTGGTTATATTTAAAGTGTCTGTAACATTTCTAAAACCTTCATCTTGAAAACGCACCAAAGCTGAGGCAAACCTATTATTTCCAGCATCAGCATTAACTTGCCTAAAAATAACCTCATCGCTAGCACTTATTGCTTCTTGAGTAGCAACAACTTTTTCTTCACTAGCACCGGACATTTTCATATCAGATGTAGAGTTTTGCATCAAAGCGGCCGCAACAGCGGTTAAAGCAATGAGAAATACCAATGCTACAATTAATACAACACCTTTTTGTCGACTAAAAGAACGTCTGTTGGTCTTCAAATAGTGCAAGTTAATTGTTTTGGTTACCATGAGTCGACTCCAGCGTTATATAAAGTTATCGTAGAGTTAAATAATAATCGACGATAATTGTCATTAAACGTAACAGGCAAATTACCTAAATTATAAGTGTTCGTATTAGTATATTTATTATCTGGCAGAATGCTACGCGCTAGCACATAAATACGTACGGCTAAAATTCTAGTATTACTGCCATTATCCCATTGCGTTAACGTCATATTATCTGCAGGAACAAAGGAATTAACAATCCCATAACCGGCAGTACCCGGTCCGTCAGTGTCTATTCCATACATAAAGCGGATCATTTCAATGCCGTCAATAATAGGATCAAAAGTCATATTGGTTGTCAGCCGTCCTTGCATCAAAACAGGTACGGTATTATCACCCTGAGCTTCTTCTCTAACATAGTAAATATGATGTTGATATTCCCAAACCTGACTATTAGCAACCGTTGGGATAACTGTACCCGTAAATATTTCTGCTTCACTTAAATTTGAAACAATATAGTAGTTATTACTCGTGCTCGCCGTTAAAGGATCAGAAATCGCACGTTTTAATTGAATAATATCAGAGGTAGTTTTTGCGTTATCAATACACCCCATAATAGAACTATTAGTAACCGTTTGTCCCCAAAGCGTTCTAAAATGCCCAATAGCGTTAGGAAAAGTGCCATTATTTAAACCTGCTCCAATGCATTCATTTCCAGGTGCTCCTGGTACTGCATTTAACATTGAACGGTCTAATGTGCCAGAGTAATCACCCCAAAAATTTTGTCTTAATAAATCATCACTAAGTACACTTAAGGCAAAACGGCCATTTTCTTGTAGCTCACCGTAAGTAGCTGTTTCTTGGGTTGTAGTTTTCATACCTACAAAAACACTCAAGATGCCAGCAAAGAGTGCTAAGCCTATCGCTAAGGAAATAAAGATTTCTATTAAAGTATAGCCACGTTGATTTTTCATATTAATTTATAAATGCCTTAACAATAACTTGTCGCCTTTTAGTGCTTGCAGTACCGCAACTGTCTTTATTTCCATCGGCTATATCTGTGCGCCCTTCCCAGCTTACCACTACTGTTACCGCATTCAATGCCTGACTTATACAACCCCTGACCCCCGTTAAGCCAGCTCTATTGTTGCCGTTGTTAACAACATCAGCGCCCATTAGAGAAACTTCCCATTCATATTGATCATTTGTGAGCATTTCTGCCGGGGTACATAGACCTGCAAGTGTATTACATCGTTTATCTGGTGCAGAATTAAGTGTTTCACCGTAATTTGTAGCAGCATACCCAGCTAATGCTGTAGCATTATTACTGCGCATGCGTTCAACAATGTCTTGCGCTAGTGCCGAAGCAACAGAGCGTTGCATGGCATCGAAGCTGCCTTTTTTAGCTGACGCTTGCATCGCCACTGCACCTAATATGCCTGTAACTAAAATAAAAACAGCGACTAACACTTCAATAAATGTCATGCCCTTGCTTAGCGAAGGCTTTGATTTTGAGGAACGGGAAAATGAATTATTCAATATTTAATCTCCCTTTAAATAAGAATATGTAAATTAAAGATGTTCTTACTATAGCTGAAAAATTAAATAGATTAAAATAGGTATATTTAGACGATAAAATACAATGGCAGCAATATAAGAAAAAGCTACTTATCAAAAATCTATATGTGTTAAAAATCACATTGGTGAACTGCATTAACCCATACCTTAAATTATTATGACGAGTAATTTCCCTTATTTTCAGCCTTTATTACTCGAAAAATGTTAATTTGCAGCTATAAATAATTTTCTTAGACACAGAAAGTTAATACAGGCTATAACCGCAAATAATGCTTATTAAGACTAGCGCAATTCTATCGGCACCGCAAATACAGTATTTTCTGCTCTACCCGGATATTCAATAACCTCTTGACCACCAAAGGATTTAAGCGCTTCTATAACTTGCTGAACCAATATGGCAGGTGCTGATGCTCCAGCAGTTACGCCAACTTTATCGACGTTATTTAACCAAGAAACATCTATATCATCAGCAGTATCAATTAAATAGGATGTGGTACCAATTTTCTCTGCTAACTCTCTTAAACGATTAGAATTAGAGCTGTTTTTAGCGCCAACAACCAGCAATAAATCTACTTGCTCTGCAATAGCACGTACTGCGTCTTGACGATTTTGTGTTGCATAACAAATATCGTCTTTACGCGGTCCTTGAATTAAAGGAAATTTCTTTCTTAAAGCATCAATAACATCACTAGTATCATCTACCGATAACGTAGTTTGACTACAATAATACAGTTTTTCTGAATTTTTAATTTCAAGTGTCTCAACATCTTCAGTAGATTCAACTAAATAGATACCACCTTGCGTACTTTCATATTGCCCCATAGTACCTTCGACCTCGGGATGACCCGCATGTCCAATCAAAATACATTCGATATCTTTTCGGCTAGTACGTGAAACTTCCATATGCACTTTGGTAACCAACGGGCAAGTAGCGTCAAACACTTTTAAACCACGGTTTTTCGCTTCATTACGAACGGCTTTCGACACACCATGAGCACTGAAAATTACCGTACTGTCATCAGGCACTTCATTAAGCTCATCAACAAACACGGCACCACGGTCTTTTAATCCGTTAACTACAAACTTGTTATGGACCACTTCATGGCGAACATAAATAGGTGCTTCGAATAAATCAAGTGCTCTATCGACAATGCTGATAGCTCGGTCAACGCCGGCACAAAAACCTCGAGGGTTAGCTAAAATAATTTCCATAGTATTCTCATTATTGCTTAACTTACTAAACGGGTTAACTTATGTAATCTAGATAACTTCAACAACGTCAATTACAAACGTGACTTCTTGACCAGCTAAAGGATGATTAAAGTCGATAGTTACTGAGCTACCAGAAACATCTTTAATCATACCAGGTAACTCACCACCCGGTTGAGTAAAGGTAATAATGTTACCTACTACAGCAGGAGCCTCATCACTGAATTTACTAATATCCATATAGTGAATATTTTCCGGCAGTGGTTCACCGAAGGCATCGACAGCAGCTAAAACAAACTCTTTGCTTTCACCGGCTGACATACCGAGAAGTTGCGCTTCAAATGCTGGGGAAATGCTGGTATCTCCCATGATAATTTTCGCTGGTTTTTTATTAACTTTGGTACTATCTGCAGCAGAGCCATCAGCCAGTTTCATGGTGATATGGGCGATAATTTCTGAAGAAGCTGTTACTAAATTTGTCATGAAATATCTCTTTAAGAATTAATGTCTTGTGTATTTTTACTCGACTCACCATTTTTAAATGAATCAAAAATCATCAATGCGGCCCCAATGAATATCATCGAGTCAGCAATGTTAAAGGCAGGAAAATGATAACCAAAGCCATAAAAGTCTAAAAAGTCGATAACATAGCCAAACAGCACACGATCAATCAAGTTGCCTACAGCACCACTTAGCATTAAAGCGAATGCTACTGATAGCAACGCTTGTTGTTTAGGTGTTTTTGCCAGCCAAACAATGAAAACAATACTCGCAATAGCGGCAATCGCCGTAAAAAACCAACGTTGCCAACCACCTTGGTCAGCAAGAAAGCTAAAGGCAGCCCCCAAGTTATGGACATAAGTTAAGTTGAAAAAAGGCAGGATATCAATAGATTGATACAAATCCATATTACTGACGATTAACTGCTTAGTTACTTGATCCGCCACTAAAAAAATAACGGTTAACCACCACCAACGCAAACCTGTTTGGGTAAATAAATTTTTCATAACACAAAAACTTCACTTTTATTATTCGCGTTCAAGACGCAATACTTTAAGGTTTTAATAACTAGAAAACGTGCAGACTCTTTTAAAGCGCTGCACGTTTTAGTTTAATAGCATTAATAATTGTTGAACTTAAGCGAATTGACGCACTTCACCATCACCATCTACGTTGCTAATACAACGGCCACAAAGTTCTGGATGCTCTTCGCTTTGGCCAATGTCTTCAGTGACATGCCAACAACGATCACATTTAGCGCCTTCGGCTGGCGCAACAGTTAACCATAAACCATTAACTTCAGTGGCTAATGCTTCTGCTGGCGCACTTTCAACAACGTTAACAACCGCTTTAGAAGTGATTAAGACAAAGCGTAGTTCTTCACCTAATTGCTGTAATTTTTCTGCAAGTTCAGCTGTCGTATATAATGTAACCGCTGCTTCAAGTGCTTTACCTACTTGCTTTTCTTTACGGGCATTTTCTAACGCTTTATTCACTTCGGTACGCACTAATAAAAGCTCGTTCCAATAATCATTATTTAAAGCACTGGTCGTAGACGTTTTTGGTAAACCGTCAAACCAAACACCAGTGAACACGAACTCTTCACGAGTATCACCTGATGCTGTAGGAAGCGCTTGCCAAATCTCTTGTGCAGTAAAAGACAAAATTGGTGCCATCCAACGTGTCATGGCTTCAGCAATTAAATACATCGCCGTTTGGCATGAGCGTCGAGCAACACTGTCTTCTTTCGCTGTGTATTGACGGTCTTTAATAATGTCTAAATAAAAGCCACCAAGCTCTGTCGTACAGAAGTTCATTAGCTTGTGTACAACCACGTGAAATTCATATTCGTCATAAGCCGCAATAATGTCTGCTTGTAACTGTGCTGCTTTATCAACCGCCCAACGATCAAGCGCCACCATATCATCAAAGGCAATTGAATCTGTTTTTGGATCAAAGCCGTTTAAGTTTGATAATAAAAAGCGTGAGGTATTGCGAATACGACGATAGGCATCAGCTTGGCGTTTAAATATTTCATCACCGGCAGTGATTTCTTGCGTGTAATTTACCGATGCGGTCCATAAACGTAAAATATCTGCGCCTAGGGTATTCGTAATTTCTTTAGGCGTAATAACATTGCCTAAAGATTTAGACATTTTATGACCTTTAGCATCAACCACAAAGCCATGCGTTAGCACTTGTTTGTATGGCGCTTTTCCATTCATTGCTACAGAAGAGATCATTGAAGACATAAACCAACCACGATGCTGATCCGAACCTTCAAGATACAAGTCAGCAATACCGTCAAATTCTTCACGGGCGTTAATCACAGAATAATGCGTCGTACCTGAGTCAAACCAAACATCAAGCGTATCAGGCACTTTCACGTATTCTTGTGCGTCAGCACCAATAAGCTCTGATGCTTCTAAATCAAACCATGCTTGAATGCCTTTTTCTTCAACACGCTTAGCAACAGTTTCAATTAATTCAATACTGCAAGGATGCAAGGCACCGGTATCTTTATGAATGAACAATGCCATTGGCACGCCCCACGTACGTTGACGTGAAATACACCAATCAGGACGACCTTCAACCATAGATTCAATTCGACGTTGACCCCAGTCAGGGATCCACTGAGTTTTTTCAATTTCGCTTAATGAGTCTTTACGTAAACCTTTATTATCCATACTGATAAACCACTGCGGTGTAGCACGGAAAATCAACGGAGTTTTATGACGCCAGCAATGTGGGTAAGAATGCTCTAGTGCATGATGATGCACTAATGTGCCATGTTCTTTTAAAGTTTCAACTACATTAGCATTAGCTTTAAAAACATGCTGACCAGCAAACAATGGCGTATCGTCTAAATAAACACCATTAGCACCAACAGGATTTGCTACTTCTAGGTTATATAATTTACCAACAACGAAATCTTCAACACCATGACCTGGTGCAGTATGAACACAACCCGTACCAGAATCGGTAGTAACATGATCACCTAAAATAACCGGCACGGTAAAATCATAAAATGGGTGTTTTAATTGCACAAGGTCTAAATCACACCCTTTACAAAAACCTAACGCGTGGTATTTGCTGATACCAAAGCGATCCATACACGAAGTCACTAGATCAGAGGCTAAGATAAAGCGCTCTTTTCCTTGCTCTGTTTCCGCCTGTACTAGGGTATATTCTACTTCCGCATTAACTGAAACTGCGCGGTTAGCAGGTAGTGTCCAAGGTGTGGTAGTCCAGATCACAACGGATACTGAACCTTCTCCGGCATGATCTTCCGGGTGATTAAATTTATCAGCAATACTTTGGTCAACAGCAGTAAACTTTACATCAATCGCCGGAGATTGCTTATCTTGATACTCTACTTCAGCTTCTGCTAAAGAAGAACCACAATCTGTACACCAATGCACAGGTTTGAAACCTTGGTGTAAATGGCCATTTTCAGCAATTTTCCCCAATGAACGAATAATGTTAGCTTCAGTATCAAAATCCATCGTGCGGTAAGGATTATCCCAGTCAGCAAAAACACCTAAACGTTTGAAATCTTCACGTTGAGCATTAACTTGCTTAGCTGCATATTCACGACACTTTTCACGAAAAACACTAGCAGAAACTTTATGACCGGGTTTTCCGACCTTTTTCTCAACCATTAATTCAATCGGTAAACCGTGGCAATCCCAACCCGGCACGTATGGCGCATTGAAATCTGATAAAGTTTTTGATTTAACAATAATGTCTTTCAAAATTTTATTAACAGAGTGACCTAAATGAATATCACCATTTGCATACGGAGGGCCGTCATGCAAAATGAATGACTTTTTGCCTTTTTTAGCGGCACGAATTTGACCGTATAAGTCTTTCTCAGCCCATCCTTTTAGCATATTAGGTTCACGATTTGCCATGTTACCTTTCATCGCAAAAGACGTTGCGGGCAAATTTAGGGTTTGCTTGTAATCACTCATTAAAATAAATATCCGTTGTCATAGTCTCACTAAAGCGTTGCTCAGTGTGATGTTATATTTTTTGCTTAATTTATCGCTAGTTTAACGTTAATTAATAGCTGCAATGTCGTTAAGTTATCGCTAAATGCTGCACAAAAGTGCGGGCTTGTTCTGTATCAATACCAATTTGTTCAATAAGTGCAGATAGCGAGCTGAACTTCTGTTCGCTACGTAGTTTTTTCAACATAACTACTTCAATAACGGCACCATACAAATTGTCATCAAAATTAAATATATGTACTTCTAATTGCTGCCTAATACCGGCAACTGTTGGTCTTGAGCCTATATTGGCAACACCGTAGTGCTCACCATATTGGCTATTTACCTGCACCACGTATACCCCTGAGACAGGTGAAACACGGCGTTTTAATCTTATATTTGCGGTCGGAAAACCCATTTCACGGCCACGCTTGTCACCGTGAAAAACTTTTCCAATGATAGAGTATGGACGCCCTAACATAGTTTTCGCCGCGTCTAAATCATCGTTTTCTAATAGTTGTCTAATCGCCGTGCTACTCACTCGACAACCGGCTAATTTATGGCTGGCTGTATCGGAGACGGAAAAATTAAACTTTTTCCCTGCGGCTTTAAGCATGGAAAAATTGCCTTGGCGATTTTTACCAAAATGAAAATCATCACCTACAATCAAGTGTTTTATTGATAAGCGTTTAACTAATAATTCTTCAATAAACGTCTCGGCGGTTAGACTAGCAAATTTCCTATTAAAATTGATACAAATTAATCTATCAATACCTAAATTTTTTAATAAGGCATATTTATCGCGCAACCGACACAACCTTGCCGGTGCTGTTTCAGGCGAAAACAACTCTTGTGGCTGGGGTTCGAATACCAATACAGCGGCTTCACAGTTCAGCATTTTTGCTTTTTCAACTAACGCAGTAATAACTTGCTGATGGCCTAAATGCACACCGTCAAAATTCCCGATAGTTAACACGCAACCTTGACGATTGTTATCAACGTTAATGCGCATGTTATGAATGCCACGTGTTAATTGCATGAAATTAAAAACCTTACTGCTAGTAATGTTTTCTACTAGCTAAATTATTAAAGAATAAAAACCGATGAATTATATATTAGTCAGCAATAAGAATCAGCCCTTAGCGATAGATATTTTAAGATTAATCTCACCTTAATTAAGCCTATTTTGTGCTACTTTAATATCTGAAACTCGAATACCTAATAAAAGTAAGCAAATTAAATAACTTGATATGCCACCAAAAATGCAAATAACAAGTTGCTGTACTTGCTCTGCAAAGCTAAAAGCAAGCCAGACATCAAACTCAGGAGATACCTGGTAAACAATTAACGCCATTACCCCTGCAGAGAATACAAGACGTGCAATAAACCACCACGTTTTACCTGAAAGCTGAAAAACATTAGCAGATTTTAAACCATGATAAAGCATCATCGCATTAAGCGTTGCTGATAAAGTTGTCGCTATGGCTAAACCAACATAACCAAAAAACGGGGCCAGCATCAAATTAAACACCATATTGGCAACCATTGCCTTAATGGCAATTTTCACCGGTGTTTTAGTATCTTGGCGCGCATAAAATCCCGGCGCTAATACTTTAATAAACATAAAACTGAGCAAACCCGAAAGATAAGCAAACAATGCATATGAGACTTGTAATACCTCAAACTGAGTAAACTCACCTCGCATAAATAACACCATAATAATTGGCTGCGCTAGCACCATTAAACCTGCTAAAGCCGGCCAACCAAATAACGAAACAATTCTTAATCCCCAATCAATCGTGTCACTAAACTCCCGGGTGTCTTTTTTGGTATGTAATTTCGCTAAACTCGGTAATATTACTGTCGCAATTCCAATACCAAACAAGCCCAGTGGGAACTCCAACAATCGGTCAGCGTAATATAACCAGCTTATAGAGCCCGTGATTAACATACTGGCAATAATAGTATCAAGTAATAAGTTAATTTGTGTTACCGACACACCAAAAAGTGCAGGGAGGATCAGTTTGCGAATTTTAGTGACGCCAGCAGAATGCCATGACCAGGTCGGCTTAACTAAAGCCCCGCGCGATATAAAAATGGCAATTGAAAAGCAAATTGTATAAAACCACCTAAAAACACCCCCCAAGCAAGTGCAAAAGCCGGGTTATCCATCACAGGCGCTAAGTAAATGGCGCAAGCAATAATCCCAACATTTAACAATACAGGCGTAAATGCGGAAACGGCAAAGCGACCATAAGTATTTAATATTGCGCCTGATAGTGCAGTAAAACTGACGAACCACAAATAGGGAAAGGTAATTTTTAATAATGTGCTCGCAAGATCAAACTTTTCGCTAGCGGGCCCATCATTTAACCAATCTAAAAACCAACCAAAACCAAATAAAGCGACAATCAATGGCGACGCGATCATGCCAAATAAGGTAACTAAGGTAATAATTACCCCCAGCGTGCCTGATACTTGCGCAATTAATTTACGGGTTTCATTAGTGGTATGTTCTTCATCAAGCGTGTGATATTCACTTAATACCGGAACAAAAGCTTGGGCAAATGCGCCTTCCGCAAAAAGTCGGCGTAAAAAGTTAGGAATTTTATTCGCAAAAAAGAAAACATCAGCTGACGCCCCTGCACCCATAATATTAGCAATGACAACATCTCGCACTAAGCCAAGGACACGAGAAATTAATGTCATAGCACTGACAATAAGTCCCGACTTAATTAATTTTTTACTCAAACAGACAGCCTCAATAATTTTATTATTTTAAATTTTTTCTTGGACATATTTTTGACTTATAAATGTCAATTTCATTAGTTGATTGAAATTTTGCTCAATGAAAAAACTGTGAATTTTCACTTAATAGTTCATTTTTGCCTATTATGAAGCTTTTATAAATTGATAGACAATACTTTAATACCTTAACAATCTAGTTTTGTTAAAAATATGATAACCCACTATCTAAGGCCTAAATGTGCTGTTTTTGAAAAAAAAACAATATAAATAGCAAATATATCAAAAATTATTCAAATCAAAGTACAACAACACTTCCAACTTTTGACTAAAAACTTTAGAATGCGCCATTGGTTTTATTTATACAAACGGGTAATAATCCGAACGGTCAAATTAAAGCAGTAAATTATTTGACAAACCAGTTAAAAACAGGCATATTTCGTCGCCTTAAATTTAGGCAATATTTATTCAATTTTAGGAGTTCACCTTGGCTAACTCAAAGTCTGCTAAGAAGCGCGCATTACAATCTGAAAAGCGCCGTCAACACAATGCAAGCCGTCGCTCAATGATGCGTACTTTACTTAAAAAAGTAATTTCTGCTATCGAAGCCGGTGACAAAGAAAAAGCATCTACAGAATTTGCTGCTGCTGCACCGATTTTAGATCGTTATGCAAGCAAAGGTCTTATTCATAAAAATAAAGCCGCTCGTAGCAAGAGCCGTTTAAACGCTGCTATAAAAGCGCTTTAATTTTTTGTAAAGAATTAAAAAACCGGCTTCTGCCGGTTTTTTTATGCCTGAAAAACCTTAAAATGAAGGTTTTATTATTCTTTGAGCTTGCGCTTATCACTCATTTTGTTAGTCTCTAGCCGGTATTTATAAAGAGAAACCTTATATGAAACTTTCAAAAATTGCTTCTATGCTCATCATCGCTGGCACAATAACCGCTTGTGGTGGCAACAACATCGAAGTAACACCGTCGGCAAGTGTTAACTTATTACCCGAATATCAAGACCGCTTAGATATATACAAAACCGTTACCCTAACAGCTGACTTATCGCATCTATCAGCTAATCAGAAAAAAATGTTGTCTTTACTGATCGAAGCTTCAGACATTATTGATGATTTATTCTGGCAACAAGCTTTTGGCCAAGATAAAACCAGTTTTTTAGCTTCAATCAGTGATGAAAAAGTCAGAGAGTTTGCTCGTATTAATTACGGTCCTTGGGATCGATTAAATGGCGATAAAGCTTTTCTAACTAATACAGCAGCTAAAAATCATGGCGCTCAGTTCTATCCTAGCGATATGAGCAAAGCTGAATTTGAAAAAGCAACTTTTGATGACAAAAATGGTTTGTACTCACTGGTACTGAGAAACAAAAATGGCGGTTTAAGTACTATTGCCTTTTCAGAAGCCTATAGTGATGAAATTAATCGCATTGCGGTAATTTTAGAAAAAGCCGCCACCTTTGCTGATGACAAAGAATTCGCCAACTATCTTAATATGCGCGCTAAAGCAATACGTAATGATGACTTTCAAGCATCTGACTTTGCTTGGATGGACATGAAAAACAATCCCATTGATATTGTTATCGGTCCAATTGAAACCTATGAAGATCAACTTTTTGGTTATCGGGCTGCGTTTGAATCTTACGTACTGCTCAAAGATATGTCATGGAGTGAAAAGCTCGCTAAATACGCCGCATTTTTACCTGAATTACAACGTGGTTTACCGGTGAGTAAAAAATATAAAGCCGAAGTTCCTGGCTCAGATGCTGACTTAAACGCTTATGACGTTATTTATTATGCCGGTCATGCAAATGCCGGTGGTAAAACCATTGCGATTAACTTACCAAACGATGAACAAGTACAATTAGAAAAGGGTACACGCCGCTTGCAGTTAAAAAATGCCATGCGAGCAAAGTTTGATGCCATTATGAGCCCAATTGCCGAAACATTGATTGTGCCAGAACAACGTAAAAACGTCACTTTCACCGCATTCTTCGCTAATACGATGTTTCATGAAGTGGCGCACGGTTTAGGCATTAAAAATACCATTAATGACAAAGGCAGTGTACGCCAATCATTAAAAGAACATGCTTCAGCGCTTGAAGAAGGCAAAGCAGATATTCTAGGCCTATACATGATACGTCAGTTGCTTGCCAAAAACGTTATCACTGAAGGGACCTTAGAGGATTATTACACAACGTTCTTAACCGGTATATTCCGCTCGGTGCGCTTTGGTGCAAGTTCAGCTCATGGTAAAGCCAATATGGTTAGATTTAACTACTTTGCTGAACATGAAGCATTCACGCGTAATGAACAAGGCTTATATAGCGTTAATGTTGATAAAATGACCGCCGCTATTGATTCTTTATCTGAACTTATTTTAACACTGCAAGGAAACGGCGATTACGATGGTGTTGATAAGTTAGTCGCAAAAAGTGGTGTTATTAATAGTAATTTGGCAACAGATTTAGCCAGCTTAGAAACGGCAAAAATTCCTGTCGACATCACTTTTAAACAAGGTAAAAAAGTACTTGGCTTAAATTAACTTGCCTGAAATTAACTTGTCGTAACTAAGACTTGTTACTTTTCGAATTGTATTTACAAAGGCTGAACATATGTTCAGCTTTTTTTTTGTCCTATAAGTAATACCAAATGTAATAAGTTATTGACCAATTTTAAGCGAGGATAAATTGTTCAAGAATACATGTTTATTGTTCCAGACTAAACAAAAGTACCTGCATATATGGACCCACTCCGTTTGCAAGACATTTAATCGTTATGTAAGAGAAAATCATTGCTCTCATATATCCGGCCTGTTTATGAAGGATTTTTACCTTCTGGCCCCGATGGTTGTTTGCGCTCACACTCCTCATCATCCCTCCGGCTTTTTTATTAGCCAATGCAGGTACCAGGTTTTGTGCAAGCCAGTCTGACTATCTTACCATCCGATTAATTTATCTTTTGCAACTGAAGTAAAAGGGTTTTACTGTTATCTCATCACTGAAACCAATCTAACTTGCTTCAGTTTTGAGCTTTATTTATATAGCCGGGCGATAACTTTCCCCCTTCGCCATTATTACCCAAGCCATTCTTGCTATTTTATTCGCCACAGCAACGCATGCTTTGTTGTGTCCTCGTCGGGATTTTAACGCTTGTGCCCACAAACTAAATCGGTCAGTTTTGTTTTCACTGTGCCTTAATACTGCCCGGGCCCCGTGGATGTATAGTGTTCTTAAATAACTATTACCGCGTTTACTTATACCGAGTAAGGTGGCCTTTCCACCCGTTGAATGCTGCCCAGGAACAAGCCCAAGCCATGCCGAAAAATGTCGACCATTTACAAAGTCTTTTCCATCTCCTGCAGCTGCATAAGTAGCGCTAGCTGTGATTGCTCCAATACCTAATATTTCATCTAAGCGAACACATATTTCATTTTCTTTATTCATCGTGTTTAAGCGAACTTCACACGCTTTAAACTTCACTTCTGTGACTTGAAATTCAAGCCATAACTCATTAAATATCTCCCGACTTAAATACGTTAACTCATTTGTCGCATCCTCTAAAATATCCGGCAGTTCATTGCGAATTGCAGAAATACCTTTATTGATGACAATGCCATATTCTCCTAACAAGCCTCGTACCTGACTTGCTAATGCTTTACGTTCTTTCTTTATGCGTTCACGTTGTCGATGGAAGTTTTGAATATCTTGTTGTTCTATCGATTTAATTGGCACAAACCTCATGGTCGGGCGTTGCGCTGCCTCTGCAATACCTTCGGCATCGTTATAATCATTTTTATTGCCTTTAACGAAGGGGTTTA
This sequence comes from Colwellia sp. PAMC 21821, assembly GCF_002077175.1. Classification (NCBI taxonomy): domain Bacteria; kingdom Pseudomonadati; phylum Pseudomonadota; class Gammaproteobacteria; order Alteromonadales; family Colwelliaceae; genus Colwellia; species Colwellia sp. PAMC 21821. Next base: position 3,434,554 of record NZ_CP014943.1, on the reverse strand, counting down.
CATATTGAGGCGCAATAAGTTTTACTTGGTGCCCCAATTCAATAAATTTTCTAGCCCAGTAGTTCGCACTGCCACAAGCTTCCATTACAATTAGGCAAGGCTCTAATGTTGCCATGAAACTCAACACTTGTTTTCTTCTTAATTGTTTCTTTTTTACAAATCGCCCATTTTTATTCACAGCGAACATGTGAAAAATTGATTTTGCAATGTCTAAACCGATTGTAGTAATCTTCATGTTGATCCACTCCGCTTTTATAAATGATTGTTATCACTTTCATTTTGGCCCTAAAGAGGCCTGAAATAAAGTTGGAGTGGGTCCATACCATTATCCCTGCAGGCAAGGCGTTTGATTGATTAGGGCATGGATGCCCGTAAGTAGAACAATGCAGGAGCAATTGTCGAGTAATAGCGGGCGTGTGTGATTGAAAACAACGCAGTTATTGACGATGTAAACCGCCTTAAAATGATCGATTATTTATTTCAATTGGTATTACAAGTAAGTTCAATACTTGAATAAATAATTATTTTACATCATAGTGGTCCGATGTGTTAGCGGTAACAATAAATTAACCTCAACTTTTATGGTGCTATGTGAAAACATTTGATTTTATAATAATTGGCGGTGGCTCAGCTGGCTGCGTGTTAGCTGATAAATTATCAGCGAGTGGTGAGCATAGTGTTTGCCTATTAGAAGCCGGTAAAGCCGACAAAAACTGGTTAATTCATCTACCTATTGGCATAATAGCCCTATTGCAAAGTCGCACTTTAAATTGGCAATTTAACTCCCATCAAGAAAGCACGCTAAATAATCGAGAAATATTTACGCCTCGTGGCAAAACGCTCGGTGGTAGTAGTTCGATAAACGCCATGCTGTATGTTCGAGGTCAGAAACAAGATTACGACCACTGGCATAGTTTAGGTAACCCAGGCTGGAGCTTTGATGAAGTGTTGCCCTACTTTAAAGCCCTTGAACATCAAGAGCGTGGTGCAGACGATTTTCATGGTGTCGGCGGTGCGCTTAATGTTGCCGACTCAGTCTCAAAGCCAGCGATTAACCAAGACTTCATTGAAGCGGCAATCACAGCAGGTTTCCCAGAAAACAATGATTTTAATGGCGCATCACAGGAAGGCATTGGCTACTATCAAGTCACTCAAAAAGAGGGTTTAAGACACAGTGCAGCGAAAGCCTTTTTAACGCCTAATTTATACCGCAGTAATTTAACGGTTATTACCCAAACCCAAGTCGAAAAAGTAGTGATTAAAAACGGCATTGCCACAGGTGTTATATTTAAACGCCGGGGTAAAGTTGAGCAATTATCCGCGAGCCGCGAAGTTATCGTTAGTGCGGGTGCTATAAATTCACCACAAATATTGATGCTTTCTGGCATTGGCCCAAAAGCGGAATTAGCAAAGCATGATATTGAGCTTATACAAGTACTTGAAGGTGTAGGTAAAAATTTGCAAGATCATGTAGATGTGCTCACCGTCGCACAACATAAAAGAACCGAATTATTAGCCTATCGCCCGAAAGCTATTTGGTGGGGCACAAAAGAAGCATTAAAATTCATCACCAAACGTACGGGCTTGTTAACCACCGTTATTGCAGAAACGGGTGGTTTTATCAAATCAGAGCCAGCATTGTCAGAGCCTGATTTACAATTGCACTTCGTACCTGCCGCGATGGATGACCACGGCAGAAATCATAAATTACTATGTACCTATGGCATATCCCTCCATGTTTGCTTGCTGAGACCCAAAAGTCGTGGCACGGTGACACTTAATAGCAATAAAATATCTCAACATCCGCGTATTCAACTGAATATGTTAGACCATCAAGATGATATTGATATCATGATCAAAGGCGTAAAAATTGCTAAAAAAATCTTATCATCTCCACCATTATCCTCTACGCACATAAAATATATCTTCCCTGATGAACATTGCAGTACAGATCAAGAGATTCACCAATTTTTAAAAGAAAAATGTAATACCATTTATCACCCTGTTGGTACCTGTAAAATGGGTCAAGATGAATTATCGGTAGTCGACGAGCAATTAAAGGTTCGAGGAATTAAGCAATTGCGTGTTGTAGATGCCTCAATAATGCCAACGCTAATAAGCGGTAACACTAACGCACCAACGATGATGATTGCAGCAAAGGCGGCCGATATGATTTTAGCCGATCACAATTTATCTTCAGCTAACGCGAATAAACATAACTAATGTAACTAAAGTAAAATAACTAAACTTTTTTGAAACGATAACTCACTTTACTAGGTCAATTGAGATAGGACATCATTTATTAAATGGGTAACTCAATTGATTTATTTTCAAATTTTTAGCAAAAAGGCCATCTCTGTCACATTGCTTGCATTATATATTTTTTCAATCAATGTTAATGCAGAAGAAATTACAGCAGTTGCGCCGCAAGCACCTACTTGGGAACTTAAAACCCAATCTGGAGACGTTATATCTTCAGCACAATTAGACGGGAAAGCGACAATTTTACATTTTTGGGCGACTTGGTGCCCTTATTGTAAAGTACTTCAACCTAAACTTGTTGAGCTTGAGAAAAAATATCAACACCAAGGTGTAAAACTTGTTGCTATTAGCTTTAATGAAGATGACGGCGCTCTGCCGCAAGATGAGTTAGCCGCAAGAGGCTATAGCTTCCCTACTGCCGTTAACGGCGATGAAGTCGCCATGCTTTATGGAGTAAAAGGTACTCCGACCACTTATTTCATCAATAAGAACAAGCAAGTAATATTCAAATATACTAGCTCTGACATTTCAGACCCGCGCCTTGAACTCGCTGTTAAAGAGATAGTTAAATAATGAGTTAAATAATGAGTTAAATAGTGAGTTAAATAGTGAGTTAAATAACAAGGCCAAATAGTAGAGTTAACACCAATACTGAATTATAAATGTTGAAAATAAATTATCTCAATTGTAGAGCTTGCGCTGGGTGAGTCAAAATTAACTAGCAGCGCTTAATTGATATAATTGTTTTTTATACTGACGCTTTTGCTTTGGCTCATGCAACCAAGGGAGTGCTTTTTCCAAAATTGAAATTGCTTGTTGTTTATTATTTTGCAAAAGATAAACTTCATGCAATTCAAAATAAGCTTGCTTAACATAAGGGGCTAGCTTAATCACCTGACGATAAAAGCGTGCAGCATCATCATACTCACTTTTATATCTCGCTAATTGGGCTTTTTCAAGCCAATGATACGGATTTGGATCATAAATATGCTCAATACGAGATTTAATGTCTTGTGCTTCTTTTAGCTTACCTTGTTTAATCAATAAGTTAACATAATTATCTAAAACGCTGATATTAACATCACTACTTGTCATTGCCGCTAGATACAAACGTTCTGCACTTTCTTCATCGCCTTTTTTCTTATGTAATAAAGCCAATAAGTTGATCGATGAAACATTGTTTTCATCTAATAAATAAGCATGTTTTGCATAAGAAAACGCGTTTTCGTAATCTTTGCTAATGTAAAATTCAGCCGCTCTATTGACATAATACATCGCCAAAAATTTATTAGAATTTACCCTTTTTGAGCGAATATTATCGTCTTGAGGAAAGTAATCGATAACGATAGCGGGACGGTTAAGATAAATGTAATCATCTTCAGCGACAAAACTAGGATCATACAACAAAGACTGGACATGACTTGACGACAGAATAACGTTACCGTGTTTTTCATAAATAGGTAGCGAGTGCATTTTTTGGTAGTCCATATCAACGCCAACGAGTCGAGAAAACGCCGTGGTTAATATCGCTAAACTCATACAATTACCACTATCTTTAGCCATTGCTTCACTCGCTGTATAAGTTTTTCCGTAATACGTAAAGTTAGACAAATGATTTTCTAAAAAGTGTTGAACCCCTTCATGCGGCAAATAACCTCGCGCTATTCGTTGCTGATAATAATTTAAAAATTCTTGTTGCTGTTGCGCAGTTAGTGCAAATAAATCCGCTTCAGACACTACAGGTTTATTTGCTGGGAATAAGCTCGTATTCAAGTCAACTCTTGTGTCCTGCACTTTTTCACGCTCAACACTCGTGCACCCTAAACATGCCACAAGTAAGAACACCAACAAGCATTTTATATATTTCATGTTCAAATCCTTCTGTTCTAAATACAATTAACGTCAGCAAATAACGTCAGCAAATAACGTCAGCAAATAACGCCAGAATATACGAAAGAGATCGTAAATAACTTTATAAACTATCAAACAACTTGTCGAGTATTTATTAATCGTGAAACTGTACACCATAATTAAATGAGGTGTAATCGCTACATATTTCTCGATATTAGTAGGGTTTTAACGACGATAACGAACCACTCATCGAATTTTTTAATCATCCACTTGTACCTATGTCGAGTGCAACATAGAATCAGTAACAGCTTCATTGTGATATATCACTTTGAATAAATCTTATCAGCCCTCTGGGTAGAAACTAAGCAGGTCATTTAATGAAAATTCGCTATCTCGCACCATTGGCAATTGCCATTGCATTAGCCGGTTGTCAGCAAAATATTGCATCAACTGATGTCGCAAAAGTAGAGCAAGTAGAAAGTACCGCCAACAATCCATTCTTTTCTGAGTACGATACACCTCATGGCATACCACCATTTGATAAAATCAAAAAGAGTGACTATTTACCCGCGTTTTATCACGGCATTGCACAAAAAAAACTTGAAATAGATGCGATTACAAGAGTTAGATCACGCCCTACTTTTGAAAACACTCTTGTGGCGATGGAAAAGTCTGGTGATTTTTTAAATAAAGTCAGCACAACCTTCTACGGTTTAATCGGCTCAATGTCAGATGAAGAAATGCGTGCCATAGCAAAAGAAATTTCACCTAAGCTTTCTGCTTTAGGCGATGATATAGCGCTGAACAATGCTTTATTTATGCGCGTTAAAGAAGTTTATGATAATCAAGAAGTGTTTAATTTACGCACAGATCAAAAGCGTCTATTAGAAAAAACCTATAAAAGCTTTGTTCGAGGTGGTGCTAACCTAAATGATGCTGACAAGTTAACATTACGAGAGTTAAATGAAAAACTTAGCGGCTTAAGTTTAAAGTTTGGTGAAAACCTTCTCGCAGAAACTAACGGCTTTGAAATGGTGATTGACAATAAAGCTGATCTTGATGGTTTACCTGAAGACATCATTGCTGCGGCAAGCGAAACAGCAACAGCTCGCGGACACGAAGGCAAATGGGTATTCACCACTCATCGTCCGAGTAAAAACCCATTTTTAACTTATTCAACTAACCGTAAGCTACGTGAGACTATTTATAAAGGTTACACTCAGCGTGGTAATAATGATAACGCCAATAACAACCAGGCAATCGCTAGCGAAATAGCAAGTTTACGCTTTCAAAAAGCCCAGTTGCTAGGCTATAAAACTCACGCACATTTTGTGCTAGAAAATGCCACAGCAAAAACCCCTGAAAATGTTTTTGAATTATTAAATAAAGTTTGGCCTGCTGCATTAGAACGTGCAAAGGAAGAGACGGCAGATATTCAAAAAATGATCGATGCGCAAGGTGGCGACTTCAAAGTAGCCGCATGGGATTGGTGGTACTACTCTGAAAAAATTCGTAAACAACGCTTTGATATTGACGCCTCAGAAACGAAACCTTATTTTTCACTTGAATCGACCTTACAAGGTGTTTTCTTCACCGCTGAAAAACTTTGGGGTGTTACTTTCAAGGAACGTGACGACTTACCTAAATATCACCCAGAAGTACGTACCTTTGAAGTGTACGACCGTGACGAAAGTTACATTGGTGTATTCATGACAGATCACTACGTACGTGAAAGCAAACGTGGTGGCGCTTGGATGAGCAGTTTCCGTAAGCAATATCGTATGAATGGTGAAGATGTCACCCCGATCATTTACAACGTATTGAACTACCCTCGCCCTATTGGCGATAAACCAACACTATTAACCTTTGATCAAGCATCAACCTTATTCCATGAATTTGGTCATGCTATTCAAGGCTTATTATCTGATGGTTATTACCGTTCTCAAACCGGTACAGCATTACCAAGAGATTATGTTGAATATCCTTCACAAGTAATGGAAAACTGGATGACAGAGCCTGAAGTTTTAGCCAATTTTGCTAAACACTATCAAACCGGTGAAGTTATTCCACAGGCCCTTGTTGAAAAAATTCAAGCTTCAGGCAAATTCAATCAAGGTTTTGGTACCACAGAATATTTAGCTGCAGCATTACTTGATATGAGCTGGCATTCATTAGAAACAGCCGAACTGCAAGATGCTAATAATTTTGAGAAAAATGTCTTAAAAGAAATAGGTTTGATAGCGCAAATAGCCCCAAGATATAAAACAGGCTATTACTCACATATCTTTTCTGGTGGTTATTCAGCGGGATATTACGGCTATATATGGTCAAATATCTATGACGCTGACACCTGGTTAGCATTTAAAGAGAATGGCATATTTGATCAGAAAACCGCTGACTTATATCGTAAGCATGTATTAGAAAGTGGTGGCACAGACGACCCTACAATTATGTACCGTCGCTTTAGAGGTCAAGACCCCAAAGTAGAACCTTTGCTTGAGCGTCGTGGCTTATCGAGTAAGTAAGTTTTTACACCATAAATACAAAAGGGTCGCTAAATAGCGACCCTTTTTAAATCTATCAAATTAATATTATTGTAAATACATACTGCCTTCAAAAAAAGCAAATACCGTTTCGAATGCACTTTCCTGATATTGCTTTAAACCGGTATCACGAAAATCAATATCGACTTGGCTACGTGTTAGCGCTTTTTTGATAAAAGTACCCGATAATATTTCCACAGGTAAATCTTTAATCAATTGAATAGCGGCTTCTAATTTAAAGCCAACCGGACCGCCCGAAAACTTACCTTTTAAAGCACGTCCTCTGATCACTACCTTTTCAACTTTGTAATCTTCCATCAGTTTGGCAAAAGCAAACTGAAAACCTTGAACTTGTTCTGCATCACCAGCATCAACAAGACTAATTTTTTGTACGCGCGTATTTGGTATGTCGTACAACCCATTTTCCCGCGACATGATACAAATAATTGCATCGTTACCTTTTAATTCAACACCACATATCTTCATAAATTAACCTCGTTACTATAATGTGCATTATTATAAAATAGTTTTGCTTTAGCTGCAGTGTTTTCATGCATTTAAAGTTAAGCTTTTAGCATAAACCGCTTTAGTTAGTTATATCTTTTGCCAACGTAATACCATTAAGTTTGGCAAACGCTGTGTAATCTGCCACAGCATTAGGATTAGCTCTATTTATTTGGCAAACGCCCCGCTGGTATTGATAGCTAAAAACATCAAACCAAAGATCGAGTAAATCTGCATTAGTTTGCTCACCCGCTAAAGACAAAACCTGTGCAGCGACTTCAGCTGTCGCTAGTTCAGTATTATTAGCCGCTAAGCGAATTTGATAACGTGAGCTGAGCTCTGTCGAGTCTTCTGGTGTTTTTGGGGTAAATGACACCACAGGCAAGTTTTGCAAATAAGGGCTGCGGCGAAACATTTTTTTAGCTTCTCGCCAGCTCCCATCAAGCATAATAAATAACGGACGTTTGCCTGATGTAAGCGTAATTTTGTTATCGAAAATTTCGCGTTCATCGCCTGCATAAGCTTTTGGAAAAACGACCATAGGTTGCCACATAGGATTGTTTATCAAGGTAATAATATCAGGGTTTACTTGGGTTCTAGACCAAAGAAAGGCAAAGCTGTCGGGTATCAAATCTGCAATTAACTTACCGGTATTACTCGGTTTTAATACTTCAGTATCGTACATCAACATCAAAAAACCGGCTTGCGAGCTAACCTTAGGTGCCAAGGCACAAATACAAAATGGCTTTGCTAAACGACATAATTCACAACGAACAACTCGCTGGCCTCTCGACTTGTATGTGGTGGTACTTAGGCTTTTACGATATTGGTGAAGTTGCTGTACTGCGTGCATAAAGAGTATGTCAGGACTATTGAGGGCGCCACTTTAACGTGCAGCTGTTGTATTGGCAATAAAAAAGCGCAACCCAAGTTCGGCTACGCTTTATCTGCTATCTACCCGCAAGCTATTAACCTGAGGAGTTACAATAATTTAAATCTTATTATGGTGAGACTTTGCGCTCGCCGTGATGAAATTATAATTCGAAATTTCATCAATACTGTCTTTTAATTGCTCTTCCATTTCATCAATCACGATTATTGACTGGCATAAAGCTTCACCGCGCTTTTCTATTCCTTCACTACGAACTTCCATTTCGTTGCCAATGAGTTCGCCAAAATCATCCATTTTAGTTTCAAACGCATCCATATCGCCACCCGAAAATAGCATTTCTTGGCCTACTGCAATCATTAAAGTACCTAAAGAATTTTTAATGGTACTTTCTACGGCTGATTCAATTCGTTGCTCAAAATCTTCACCAAAGAAGTCTTTGCCAGAAAAACCTTCTTCGTCAATATAGAAGCTATTTTGTTTGCTAAATTCAGCGTCCACTTCACCACGAATACTGGTTAATTGTGTTGTTAAATCAGCGCTAACGTTATTCCCTTCACCTAACAACTCGTTAAAGGCCAAGTTAACCCCGTCAATGGCTAAATCAATTGCGTCTAGGGCAATGCTTTTAACTTCTGGCACAACATCGCGAATATGCGTTGAATAATCACCTAATAATGATTTTTGATGAGATGTTAAAGCAATTTCTTCACCTTTAATTATCAAAGTATCATTGTTGGTTATGATATAAAGTGGCGATTTATTTTTAGAAAAAATGATTTCTTTAGCATTGATATTAATGCCGCCATTTAAGTCAACATTACATGACTCACTAGAAAAAGAGTTATCGTGTGCATAACTCGCTGAACTTGCGATAATTAGTGCTGTAGCAATCAATGTTTTCATCTTAATCTTCCTTTATAAATTTAGCGTCTCTAGAGCGATTTTAATATCAACAAACCACCTGTTAACGTTATTGTTTACAAGTCTAATGCCAAAATTAAAACTTGTTTAATATCAATAATTAAGAGGAATTATTTCATTTAGAATAAAATTAATAAGACTATAATTTAGTGAGATAATTAAATTTATGGTTAATTTAACAATTGATACTTTAAGAGGACAAATACAGTTACAGGTAATTTAATCGCTGCATTTCAAACAATCGTGATCGGCAACGGGCAAACTCAAAGTTGAGTTGTGTACCTTGGTAAAGCTCAGCAATATCAACATCAGCGGCAATAATTAAGCGAATGCCTCTATCGTAAAATTCATCGACAAGTGCAATAAATCGTCGAGCCTCATCATCTAGCCCTCTTAATTGTCCCATCACCACACCACTTCTTTGGTAGCCATCTTCAACACCTGAAAATACCGCAGGAATTAATTTACCGCTAAATTGCGGCACGTTACTTATCAGCACCGTGGCATAGTTATCTGCTAACTTAATATAATCCCTTTGGCTTCTAGGACTTGAGCAAAGTGTCATAAAATCAAACCAAATAGTTTTATCACTACAAGCTAAAAAATTAACGACCCTACCATGAATAATAATGCTGTCTTTGTAGCGAATATTACCCGTAGCTAGCTGGGTAAAGTAATGTGATAAGAAATTACTTTGTGCTTCAACGCCAATATGAAAGTCTCGATATTTACGCTCTGGGAGATCCGTCATTAATAATCGATGATCGTGTGGTCCATCAATAGAGATGATCTGGCAATACTGATGAATAATATCAATGGTGGGTAAAAATCTTGCGCGTTGTAAGCCATTTTTATATAACTGATCTGGCGGACAATTTGACGTTGCTACCAAGGTTATACCGTTTGAAAGCATAGCACGGAGTAAGCCTGCTAATAACATGGCATCGCCAATATCATTAACAAAAAATTCATCAAAGCATAGTACATCAACTTCCGTAGACCAAGTTTCTGCAATCAACATTAGCGGATTATCTTTACCGCTAATGTCTTGCAACGTTTGATGCACACTTTCCATGAAATGGTGAAAGTGAATGCGTCTTTTACGGGTTATGCTGAGCTGTTGATAAAATAAATCCATCAGCATGGTTTTCCCACGCCCTACCCTACCATGAAAATAGATCCCTTGAATGGGCTCGTATTTGGAGAATAGATTTTTTATCTTGGAAACTAAAGATGTTTGGTCTTGTGCGAGTGTTAATTTTTGCGACAGTTCATCTAACGCAAGGGCAGCTTTGTATTGTTCGGTATCTTGTTTTAGTGTGTTCTGCTCAACAAGTTGTATATATTGATTAATTACTGACATTATATTTATTTACAGGCACAAAAAAGGGCAGACTAAGTCTCCCCTTTTTTTAACACATTTAATATTTAAGCTAGCATAACCAGCTAAGAAATATTAATTAAAGTGCTACGATGTTCTCAGCTTGAGGACCTTTTTGACCTTGAGTAACAGTAAACTGTACTTTTTGGCCTTCAGCAAGAGTTTTGAAACCGTCGCCAGAGATTGCTGAGAAATGTGCGAAAACGTCTGGACCAGACTCTTGCTCGATGAAACCGAAGCCTTTAGACTCGTTAAACCATTTTACTGTACCAGTAGTTGTATTAGACATTGTATTATCCTATTTATTCGTAATTGATGCCTCAAAAATAAGGCGGTGTTGCCGAGAGTGTTGCTATTACTTATTAAACAGGACGAGCTACTTACTAATATAACTTCGAAACTTTGTACATAAATATAGGTCTTACTTTCTAGCTGGGACATATTCTATATACTTTCTAACAATAGTCAACCCATTTAATTTAAAAGTCTCCTTTATATTAATAAAAAACATTTCTACTACAAAATTAAGTGCGCTGATTTCGTTAAACCGCGAGCTTCTTCATAGCCTTAACCGGCTTTCACGCTCACCGTGTTATTAGTATCTCGGCTGCGTTTAATTAAATCGTCGCCCACAATAGCGTGCTTTGATTTAGCTAATCGGTCGTAAAGCAAAACGTTAACGCTGGCGGCTAAATTCATGCAGCCTATCGTAGGTACATAAACTACGGCATCAGCACGGTTGATAACCTCTTGAGCTATGGTGCCATCTTCTGGGCCAAAAATATAAAGCGCATTCTCTGGGTGTTCAAACTCAGGTAAAGGTATTGCGCCCTCAACTAAGTCTACACAAACTATACGTTGCTCTGGCGCTAAATCACTGATCAATGACTCAACCGCATTTAAGGGAATTTTACGTGAAGCATCTTTAGTATCTGTATGAAACTTTGCAGCTCGGGCATATCTAACACCGGTATATCGCACTTCATTCGCTTGATAACAACCAGCGGCTCGCATAACTGCACCGACATTTGTTGGGCTTTTAGGATCAGTTAGCCCTATGACCACATGTTCAGTTTTTAAATTCATTTTTATAGCACTCAAAAGTTTTACACCGCAATAGCGGGCAATTTTGCGCTGCCAGCGAAAAGACTACAAGAAAATTTTTACCGTATGAGTGCTTAAACTGCTATCACAAAATTTTTCGGCACCCATTAGGAAGTTATCTGATAGCATCACACCTTAAGGTTTTAAACTCAGTCAACTTAGGTGTATTTAATGAAAGCGAAAACAAACATTTTAACGTTAATACTATCCAGCAGTGTTTTTTATTTTGCAAATACGGCAACCGCAGCGAGCGAAGCGCCTTTAGTGTCTATCGACACACATAATAGTTTCTTTAACAGCATAAAAGCTCATTGTGATAAAGCCTTTCAAGGTCAGGTCACCATAGACAATGCTAGCGGTGACGGCTTTGCTAACAAAGATCTCATCATGCACATTCGAAAGTGTTCTGATGAAAAGCTCGAAATTCCTTTCCACGTTGGTGATGATGCCTCAAGAACTTGGATTATCACTAAAACAGGTTCAGGTTTATCTTTAAAGCATGATCATCGCCACCGCGATGGTAGCCATGATGAAAGCACTATGTATGGTGGTCACACCATTGACGCTGGCTGGGCGCAAGTTCAGTCTTTTCCTGCTGATGAATATTCAAAACAATTGTTTGTTAATACCGGTATTCCACAGTCAGCTGGCAATACATGGCAAATGTTTATCTACCCTGAAAAGTTTACTTATAGGTTAATTCGTCAAGGTCGTGAATTTCGTGTTGATTTTGACTTATCAGCGCCGGTAACACCGCCTGTTGCACCTTGGGGTTATAGTGACGAATAGTAGACAGTGTAAATATACCCATTAAAAATCATGCAAGCAGACGAAAAAACACCGCTACGCTGACATAATTAATTACATTTGATACCGCTGATAAGCGGCTAGAAAGTGAACTTTGAAATGTCATTTTAGTCCAAAGATGAGTCGTTATTTTATCTATAGATTTTAGCTATTACATCAGAGGAATATCATGAAAAAAAATATGTGTCGCGTTATGTGTCAGGTATTGAACGAAAACAAATCTTTATTATTATTCGTTAGTTTAATGCTAGTTTTTCGCAGCGCCGTGGCAGATTGGAATGATGTTCCAACCGGTTCAATGAAACCCACCATTGTCGAAGGCGACCGCATTTTAATTAATAAAATGGCTTATGATTTAAGATTACCATTTAGCCAATACTCACTGTTAAAGTTCGCCGATCCGGTACGAAATGACATTGTAATTTTTGAATCAGAAGCGGCAGAAAAACGTCTGGTAAAACGCATTATAGGTGTGCCGGGCGATACGGTATCACTGCATAAAAATAAATTACTGATCAATAACAAGTTCGCTAACTACAAGCTTATTTCTGAGCACGATAATTTTATATTGAGTGAAGAACATATTGCCGGTCAAAGTCACTTAATTCGCACTCAGTTGAAACCAGGTGATTCTGCAAGCTATCAGCTAGAAAGTTTTCAGCCAACAACAATACCCGAGGGCTTTTATCTGGTAATGGGAGATAATCGCGACAACAGCGCTGACTCTCGTGTCATCGGTCTAGTGCCCCGTACTGAAATTATTGGGCGGTCAACCATGGTGGCTTTTTCATTAAATTATGATAATTATTTAATACCGCGCAGTGAACGTTTTTTAAAATCAATGTAAAGTCAATTTCAAATAGTCACTGTAAATAAGACTTCCGGCGCTGAACTAATAAACTTAATGGTTAGTGACGGATAGACACGATAACGGCGTAAAATATCAATTTTTCGCCGTTACTTATAGCTGCCAATAGTAGCTCCAAAATATTTCTCTATAGATGTAAAGTTAACCCATGCTTTAACTTGTTGTTTTCTCCAAAGCCCATTATGATTCCTGCACTATTAACATGTTAAACAATAAGTAATGACTTTATGACTTTCTCTACATTTTCAAAGATATCAATTACTGCACTGATGATTGCTAGTGCTTCAGCTTCTGCCACTATTGTCGAATTTACCACCTCACAAGGTACCTTCAAAGTTAATCTGCACGACGAAACAACGCCAGAAACCGTGACTAATTTCCTAAAATACATTAATGATGGTGATTACGACAACACTGTTGTACATCGTGTTGTGCCTAACTTTGTTATGCAGGCAGGTGGCTTTGAATTTACTGGTGACTTTCCATTAAACGCCATTGCAACAGACAGTGCGATTAAAAACGAACCCGTATATTCAAATGTTCGTGGCACTATCGCTATGGCAAAACGCAGTAATAGTGTGAATAGCGCTACAAGTCAATGGTTTGTTAATTTATCTGATAATACTGAATTGGATAATAACAATGGGGGATTTACTGTTTTTGGCGAAGTAATCGAAGATGGAATGACTACAATTGAAACAATAGAATCAGTTTCTACATGTAATATAAACCCTAATATAGACGATGCATTTAACACTGTTCCAATGCCAAACTATAGTGCTGCACAATGTTCAGATGCCAATTTTGTTCCAGGGGTTGAAAACTTTGTCACCATCGAAAGTGTGGTTATCATAGATACTAGCGTAAATACCGCTGATAGCTTAGCCGCAGTTAAAAACACCTCTCAAACACCAACTACCCCTGAGCCAGAAAAATCTAGTAGTGGTGGTTCTATAGCTTGGTTTAGCTTAATGTTTACCGGCTTAATCGCATTAAGAAGACGCTTTAAATAATCGCACTAATAATTAATACGTATAAGAAGTAGCTGTAACTTTCAATGATAACTTTCAATGGTAAGTTACAGCATTTTTACAGCTTTACTCATTACTACGGACCTAGATATTGTAATATTGATTTTGTCTTGAACTCCCCCTCCCTATATCTAGCTAATAGCGAAACGAATTCAAACCACTAGGGTCAATATCGGTTTGCTGACCAGAGATAATATCAGCAAGTAATTTCCCTGAACCACATGCCATTGTCCAACCTAATGTGCCATGCCCAGTATTAGTGAATAAATTACTAATTTTAGTTTTACCTATAATTGGCGTGCCGTCTGGGGTCATTGGACGTAACCCGGACCAAAATTCTGCTTTTGTTATATCTCCAGCTTGCGGAAATAAATCCTCAACTACCATGGCAATAGTCGCCTTTCTTTTTTCAGGTATAGCTAAGTTAAATCCTGATAGCTCTGCCGTGCCTGCTACTCTGATACGATCATCAAAACGAGTTAATGCCACTTTATAGCTTTCATCCATCACGGTTGATACCGGTGAAAGGTCCGCATCGATAATAGGCACGGTAAGTGAATAACCTTTAACGGGATATACGGGTAAATTAATGCCAAGCGGATGTAATAAATTCGCCGAATAACTTCCCAACGCGACAACATATGCGTCAGCCTTAAGTTTTCCTATAGAGGTATCAACGCTGGTTATTTTATCTTTTTCGGTTAATATTTTATTTACTTGAACGTTAAATTTAAATTCCACACCCGCTTTTATTGCTAGCTCAGTAAGTTGCTGACAAAATTGATAGCAGTCTCCTGTTTCGTCGTCAGGGAGATGTAAACCCGCCACTATTTTATCTTGAACTAACGCCAATCCTGGCTCTTTTTGAATGCAATCGGCGACGTCCAGTAGTTGAAAGCGTGTACCGTAGTCGGTTAATAATTTCATATCTTTTTGCACGGCATCAACTTGAGACTGCTGACGAAAGACTTGCAGCGTCCCTTGCTGACGATCTTGATACTTTATAGCGTGATCTTTACGTAAATCTAATAAGCATTGGCGACTATAATTTGCGATGCGCAGCATTCTACCCTTATTAGTTTGATAGCTTTTATCATTGCAGTTTTTTAACATTGCCATTGCCCACAGGTATAGTGCTGGCGAAGTGCCGGGCTTTACAACCAGTGGAGAATGTTTTTGAATTAACCATTTAAGCGCTTTTAAAGGAATACCAGGCCCTGCCCAAGGGGATGAATAGCCATAAGAAATTTGACCTGCGTTAGCAAAACTGGTTTCTTTGGCACTTCCCTGCTGTCGATCAATAACTACAACTTGATGACCTGCTTGGGCTAAGTACCATGCCGATGTTAGTCCAACGACACCTGCGCCTAAAACGATAACTTTCATAAATAAAGCTTCAACATGTCTAAAGAGTAAATTTGTCAGGATAATGCAAAAATAGACTATATTTAGCAAACGATAGTTATTAAACTCTGCCTTTAGAATTTCTAAAGGCTTGATACATTTATGGCAATAAAAAACAGTCTATTTTCTGGTTTAGTGACTTTTGAGATAGCTGCAAAGCTTGGCAGTTTTACGCAAGCTGCGAGTTATTTACATATCACCACAGGGGCAATCAGCCAACAAATAAACTTATTAGAAAGCCAACTTTCAATTAAACTATTTGAAAGGCACTCCCGTGGAATTAAGCTAACCTTCGCTGGCCAGCAGATTTATCAAGTAGTAAAAAACAACTTTTATGAAATAGAAAGTCTTATTACTAAATTACAACAAGGCCAATCACAAGACGGTGACATAAAGCTAAAACTTACGCCCTCTTTTGCCTATAAATGGTTAGTTCCACGCCTGCAGAAATTTTATACCCTTTATCCAAATATTAATATTCAAACCTTCGCCGAAGGCGCTTTGGTTGATCATCAAGACGATAACTTTGATCTTGCTATAGATTATGGACAATCACCTTATGCGAATAAAACCGCTGAATTAATATTGCCTGAAAAACTAATCCCTGTGATGAATCCTGATTCTTTTCAACGCTTTGACTGGCAAGATAGTTCATCAAAAAATCAACAAAAAATTTGGCAGTCTGTGAACTTGTTACATGATGCAATGCCATGGCGACATGCTAAGAAAAATGCGGAATGGGCATATTGGTTTACTGAAATGAAAATAAAAGCAGACAGTCATCGAGGTTCTTTTTTTAATAGAACTGATATGGCAATGGCAGCAGCAGAAGCTGGTTTAGGTATCGCCTTGGCTCGATATGCCTTAGTGGAGGATGACTTTAAGCAAGGCCGTTTGGTAGCACCTTTTAAGCCCATTGAAGCTAATGCCGGTTACTACCTTATACAACATCATTCATCTACTGCAATTGAGTGCTTCAAGTCGTGGATAATGACAGAAACAGGCTAACTTTATGGATTAAAATACCGAACGCTACTTTTGTTATGTAATTGCGCATATTTTATAACGAGTAATGTCCTGTTCATTGAGCATACTCTTTACCCAGACTTAACGCATTATCAGCAATCCGTAATTGCCGCTCACACCATAAATCGATTAACAATCGTGATATTGACTCTCTCCTTGGGAGCTTAGGTGCATCACCTTCATCTCCCCACTCACTAAAGTCTGCTAACTGCTGAGCAGTAAACCAATCAGCACTGCGTAACTCTGCTTCTTCCAAGCATAAATCCATACCCTGTGCTTGGGCAATAAAACCTATCATTAAAGAATTTGGAAATGGCCAAGGTTGTGAGTCAATAAAACTAACGCTAGAAACGGTAACGCCAGCTTCTTCATAAACTTCTCTTTTAACCGCTTCTTGCAGTGATTCACCAGGGTCTACGAAGCCTGCAAGCGTGGAAAAAACTTGCTCAGGCGTTCTATGATGCTCGGCCAGTAAACAAACTGCAGGACCGGATTTAGGTTGATATTCAACTAACATAATAACAACAGGGTCAGTGCGAGGAAAATGCTCTTTTTGACAACTCTCATTTTCACAAACTAGACGATGACCACCATCCATAGGCTTTGTTTTGCTACCACAGTGCCCACAAAATAGAGCACTTTTCTGCCAGTGTATTAAGGCTTTTGCATAACTTAAAATAGCGGCTTGTTGAGGGCAAAGTAACGACAGTGAACGCCTAAAATCAATAAATTCTACCTTATCAAAAGCTATTTTACCCAGCCATGGTGTGATCTCGATATTAGACATTGACGATAGATCACAAACGAAATGGGCAATATCTTCATTTGTGCCTAAAAAAGTAATCGGGCTTTCACTGATAACGTCTGTAAATGCTAGAGTATTTGAAAAATCTACATCTGTATCTACGGCACATTGTTCAGTAAACACACATATTTTTTCATCAATATAAAGGTAATTGCCACGCCAATAAAAATAGAAACGGCTATCTACAGCGCTTAGTTTTTCTTGTAGCCAGGTCTTACTTTTCCTTAACGTTGATGCGCGATCAAGTGGCATCTGACAAAACGTCAACTCATTATCCATGCTTGTTTCCTGTGCGTTTTTATATATCTATTAGTCAATTTTCTGTGAATTAAATAAAGTTAACTTGTTGAATAGTATTAATGATCCACTTTTCCGCGTAATACTTTATTTGAACTGGTCTTTTTCTTTGAATCTAAACGCCTAAGGTTTGAGCCTTTTGTCGGCTTGGTGGGTCTTCGCGCTTTCTTTACTATCATTGCAGAGTTAATCAGCTCTTTGAGTCGCTTTAACGCGTCGTCTTTATTCATTGATTGTGTCCTAAACGACTGTGCTTTAATAATGATAATGCCATCACTTGAGACCCGACTATCTGAGAGTTTTAATAGCCTATCTTTGTATATGGGAGGTAAAGATGAACGCTTGATATCGAAACGCAAATGAATTGCGGTTTCAACTTTGTTGACTCGTTGGCCTCCGTTTCCGGTGGCTCTGATCCCAGTAAGTTCTATTTCCCAATCAGCAATAGTGACATTGTTGGAAATTTCTAGCATATAACCTCTAAAAGCCGATTTTAATAGTCTGTATATTAAGGCTATTTCCTTGCGATGCCAAACTAAATGGCGGTTTATTGATGCCAAGCGTTAGAAAACAAGCAATAAAAAAAGGAGGCTTTCACCTCCTTATCAGAATTAGATTAATGTAATAGTAGATTAATTAAGGTTCATTTCTTGAACTTTTTCGTGAGCAATTTCGGGTGCTGTTGTTACCGGTTTGCTATGTAAATTAGCCTTTAGTAAACCTTTACGATGCTTCAATGCCGCATCCAATTTTTTTACCCCTGTGGCAATGGCAGGATACATCACACTATCGTGCGCTGATACCGACATACGGCCACCCTCATACGTAGTTCGAATTTCGATATTATGTTTGTGATGTTCGTAGGATAAAATAATGTCTAGTGAAATTAAGGTTGGAAAATGTGTGGCTATTTTTGAAAACTTTTCATGGATATGTTCTTTAATTGATTCTGTAACGTCTACATGGTGACCTGAAAGATTTATTTTCATAAGGTGTTCCTTTTTATTAGCTACTCATATCAATCTTGGGCCTAAATAATAAAAACGCAAGTAATTTACAGTAAATATAGTAATTATTTTAATTAATTTGTGCTAGTTAGATATTGATCAATACGAGTATTCATTTATAAAACTTACGACGCATTAAGATCAAACAACATAACTGTTTGATTAGTATCCGCTAAGATGATGTGTTTATCAAAATTGAAACCTAGCCGTTGCAACAAAGTTTTAGACGCTTCGTTACCCGGATTACATATTGCTTGCAGATGCTTAATGGCTAGTTGAGTATCAGCATAATGAATTATCGCTTGTGCAGATTCAAAACCAAATCCTTGCCTACAATACTTAGCGAAAAATGCAAAACCAATTTCAGGATAGTCAATGCCATCTCTTTTGGTTAAACCCGATATACCAATGACTTGACCATCATCTTTTTTAACACAGCAGTAAAAACTAAAACCAAACTTTGCCTGCATAGCTAATGGGCCATTGTTGATATAATGTAGAGCATCTTGCAGGTTTCTTACTCCTTTATCTCCAATATTTTTAATAAATGACGCTTCATTTAATAATGCTAAAATCATCACTGCATCACTAGTGTTAAGTAGTCGTAGCTTCAATCTAGCTGTATCTAAAACCAAATGACCTCCAAGCGTTAAAACTTATACTAATAACACCAATTTCTGTTCGCTTAATACAGATTAAATAGCCAACCACTGCTTACAAAGTGGGCCGCATAAGTGATAAAATTGACATCATTAACAAATTTAAAAACATAATGTTATAAAAAATAGATCTAAACTAAAGCATAATACTTTTCACTGAGGTATTGAAGTTAGCATTCTAAAATAATGCAGACTTATTTATCATCTGCTATTTGTAGATTTATTTACCGTATTAAATCGATAAACTATTAAACAATACAAGCATTTCTCAATATGATTCGGTTATAATCTCTATTCAGTTATTATTTATGTTTGGCTATAAAAGAGATTTTTGAATGTTTGATGATATACGTCCTTATCGTGATGATGAGGTAGTTGCCGTAATCGAAAAGTTAATTAACGAAAAAGGCTTACAAGCTTCGATCGCCAGTTTAAAAATGCCACGCTTATATCAAGCTCTGCCGCAACTTGCTTGCACCATTGTTAAGTGGTCGCTAAAGTTTCGCGCGCAAAAATTTCACAATATTGAACAAATCCAAATTGAAGTTGCAAAATACTTACATCATTTAATCAAAAAAAGTACTGACGGCTTTAGCTATAGCGGCATGGACAATTTTGATAACACCAAACCTGCACTGTTTATAAGTAATCATCGTGATATTGTTTTAGATGTCGCCTTAGTGAATTTAGCTTTATACAAAAGTGGTATCAGTACGGTAGAAGCGGCAGTAGGCGATAATTTATTGCATCAACCTTGGGTGGCCGACCTAATGCGTATTAACAAGAGCTTTATTGTAAAACGTAACGAAGAAAATAAACGTGCGATGCTTAATGCGTCTAAACAATTATCTGCCTATATTCATGATACGGTTGCTAACCGAGCACAAAATATTTGGATAGCACAACGTGAAGGACGAGCCAAAGATGGCATAGACAAAACTAATTCAGCGTTAGTTTCTATGCTTTTACTGAATAAAGATAAACAAACTCCTATAGCAGATTACTTAGCGGAAATTAACATAGTGCCGGTATCAATTTCTTATGAGTTTGACCCCTGCGATAATGACAAAGCAATCGAGCTTGCTGAAAAAGAAGCTACCGGCTGTTATCAAAAACAAGAAGGCGAAGACTTAAAAAGTATTACACAAGGTTTAATTGGCCAAAAAGGCCGAGTACATATTGAGTTTTGTCAGCCGATACAGGGCGATTATGCCGACAGTAAAGCCATCGCCGCTGCCATCGATAAAGAGATTATTAGTAACTATAAATTATACGACAGTAACTTAGTGGCACACGCAAAGCTTAATCAGCAACAAACTGACGATACAGTGCTTGAACAACTTAACAAACGTATGGAAAACCTGACGGCAGAGCAGCGACATTGGTTATTAACCATGTATGCTAACCCTGTGGCTGCAAAGCAGCAGTTAAAGCTATAATTAATTTAAAGTTCACATCACTTAACATGCCTATATTGTTCGAGAGATTGAACATGAAGGTTTGGTTTAATTAGCGTATTTATTGGCAACATGGATATTAGCGACATAGATATTGGCGACATAGATATTTGCGACATAGTTGTTGGATTAGTTGTTGGAATCATTGTTAGGATAGCTGTTGGCGTAAATGCCAACCGACAAGTGACGTATAGCATTACTAAAACTAAGTCAGTAAAAATATAAAAGGGTCAGTCCTTAAACCAAAAAGCCGTATTGATTAAATACGGCTTTGTTGTTTTCAGTTCAAGATATTACATCATTATTGCTAATGCTAACCAATAAGCAGTAATACCAATTGATTTAATGAATCGATCAATTTTAAACGAGGATAAATTTTCAGTAGCAAGGCGCTTGATTGAGCAATAGCAGGCTATTGGGATTGAAAGCAACGTAGATACTGGATATTTAAACCGCTTTAGAATGATCGATTGTTTATATCAATTGGTATAACAACTACTTTTCTTGATAAAACGCTGACATCGCTTTGTACAAAGAATATAAATCAACTTTTGAGCCAACGGCATAAGGTGAATGAATTGATAAAATTGGAATACCAAAATCAATGACCTCCATATTATCGTTAGATAAATCACTGCCAATGGTACCGCCAGAAGCCTTACCTTTATAAGTTGATGTCTGCCATTTAATATCAGCATTATCTAAGTAATTACGTGTCCACGCCATGTACTCAGAGTTAGCATTAAAACCTCCACCATAAAGCTTTAAGTTAACGCCATTACCCAAACGCGGAGCATTCCCTAGTTCCCACACATTTGACCATGTTGGATTAACACCTGGGTTTACGTCAGCAGAAATTACTTTGGTATTACGTAACACTTTACGCAATTGATAGTCATTATAGCTATCGCCCTTTTGGTTGTGCAGTAAGCCACTAATTAAGTCGACTAAATAGGTAGAGCTCGCACCGGTGTTATTGATATTACCCACTTCTTCATTATCAACTAAATAAGCAATAGCAGTATATTCTGGTGTTTTTTGCTCGGTAAGTGCTTTAACAGCAGCAATTGAAGACGCTTTATCATCTTGGCCGTAAGCTGCAATCATGCTGCGGTCAAAACCAACATCGCGTGGTTTAGTTGCAGGCACTAAAGCAAGCTCAGCTGAAACTAAATCCTCCACTGAAATATCATATTCTGACTTTAAATACTCACTGACTTGGTCTTTGATTTTTTTATCTAATTCAGGCTTGGCAGCAACGATAATATCAAGTTCTTCTTTACCAATAACATCGCGACTGGTGCGCTTACGATTAGGCGAGTCAACATGGGGAGCAAGATCTGTTACCAAAAAGATAGGATCATTTTCATCAAAACCAACTGAAATATTAACCGTTGTACCATCCTTTTTATCCACTCTCCCCACCAAGGCTAAAGGAATATTAACCCATTGATAGGTTTTAATGCCGCCGTGAATATAAGTTTGAAACATAGCAAACTTTTCTTTTTCAAATAAAGGTCGACCTTTAAGCTCAAGACGAGGGGCATCAATGTGAGCACCGACGATACGCGTACCTTGCTCTAATGGTTTTTTACCGATAACAATCAGGGTAATAGTGCGGTCACGATTAACGTCATAAAAGCGCGCACCTGGTTTTAATTTACTTTTTTCGGTTAACTCTTTAAAGCCTTGTTTTTTAACCCGTTTAATAGTCTCTGTAACGAAGGTTAATTCCGTCGGCGCTTTATAAATATAATCTTTATATTCAGTTGCGTAGCGTTCTACCGCTTTCAGCTCTTTAGCGCTTAAGTTTAACCAGCTAGATGGAGATTCAGCCTTAGTTTTGGTGTCTGCCGCTTGAACAAAGCTAGTTTGTGAAAACGTTAAAGCGCTTACAATGGCGATAGTAGTTAATGATTTAGTTAAATTCATAGCAATATTTATAATGATAATCTCAGATAAAAGGCGTACGCCATCTTAAAAGCTATCAATATCAACTGACAAGCTTTATTCGATAAGCAGTGCTTTTTTAGCTATAAATACCATAAAAAAACGTATTAACGGCACAATAGGTCAACATGACAGAAACCAACCTCAAATTTGAATGAGCTAATTTATTGCGTTAGAAGGTAACGACTTAAAACAAACGCAATAAGTCCAATAAACATGGTCAAATAGATACTTTTGTTTTTTGCCGCAGCCACGATCGCAAATGATGCAGCAATTAGATAGGGATTATGCAGTGACACATTTAACTCACCCTGCTGAATAAATATAATAGGGACCCAAATAGCGGTTAATACCGCCGGCGCACTAAAACTTAACAGCTTCGCCATTTTTGCCCCTAAGCGCACAGGCAAGCGTGGATGAATAAATAAATAACGCGTGGTAAAAGTGATCAGTGCCATTAACACAATAGTCAGTAATGTCATGCGCTGTCCTTAACCGATGGACTCAATGTATTATTGTCATCATCAGGAGTTTCTACATCTTTGTTTTTATGTTGAAAACGATCAGTAAGATAACCGCAGTACATAGCAATTAATGCCGCCGCCACTAAATCTAATTCAAACTGCATTAACTTAAACAGCACAGATAACAGCGCAGCAACAATAACAGTAACTAAAATAGGTAAGTTAATGATGGTTGGAATAACTAAAGCAATAAAAGTCACAGCAATGGCAAAGTCTAAGCCTAAATGGGTTAAATCGGGTAAAAAACTACCGGCAATAACGCCTGTTACATTCCATAACAACCAAAAAACGTAGAAACTTCCGCCAGCCACTACGGCATATATCAATCTCAACTGCCCAACAAAAGACTTGCGATGACTCGACAAGGCAAATAGTTCATCGGTTAATAAAAAGCCAAGTCCATAGCGCCACTTGGTTGGTAAAATTTTTAATTTATCTCGCAAAGCCAAACCATACAAAAAGTGTCGCGAGCTAATAATAAAAGTGGTGAACAAAATAGTCGCCAATGAGGCATTATTCGCAATTAATTCAATAGCAACCAGTTGAGCTGAGCCAGCAAATACGATGAGAGGCATTAAAATAGCTTCGAGGGCAGAAAAATCTCGCTGAATCGCTAAAGAGCCACAAAGAATCCCCCAAGGCAAAACCGCTAAATTAAGCGGTAGCATGTCTAAAAATCCTTTTTTCGCCATTAACCAGCGCGCTTTTTTCTTAGTAAGAGCCATTAAATGTAAACCTAGAATATACATCGAAATAAACAGAAAATAATACTACCATTTTTTCAAAAAATTACGGTTAAAATATCCAGTTATTATAGAAAAAAAATACACTTTTTAATTAACATAGTTACATCTTAATAATTATTCAAAGTCGCTGAAAAACCTAAAACATCATTTAAGATAAATCACTATATAAATAAGTTAAACGGTAATATTTAACTGATTTATTGTGGTATAAATAGCCTACAAAAATTGTAATAAAAATGTAAATTCAAATGACAAGGAATTAATGCCGCATGAATAACCAAGCGTCGATATTGGCCAAATCACTCAATATGACAATACTTTCATCTGCGATTGCAGTAACAATTGCTTTAAGTGGTTGTAGTGATAATAAGTCAACAACAGAAAATCCTGATATACAGGCCGCTGAACACACCACTAGAATCGTGCGCCAATTAAGTGAATCGCTTAACGCAAGTTATGCCGAAATGCGTACCAAACAAGTTAGCAATGTTAGTTACCAACTAAGCGTTAAACTAGATACTGAAAGTGAAAGCTTTTCAGGTGTTTCAATGCTTAATTTTCAGTTGGCAAAAAATAACATTAATGATCTAACCATTGATTTTGATGAAGGTACTGTTACCGGTTTAGAAGTCAACGGAAAGCCCGCTGAATTTAGTTATGACAAATGGTTTATTACTGTACCTGCTAGCGCATTATCGGCCGGTAAAAATACAATTAAAGTAGCTTATGAGCGCCCTTACGCCACCGATGGCTCAGGCCTACATCGCTTCGTTGACCCAGAAAATGGTGAGGTGTATCTGTACACTGACTTTGAACCTTATGACGCTAATCGCCTTTTCCCTCATTTTGACCAACCAGATTTAAAAGCGACCTATGCCCTTGAGGTCAATGCGCCGAGCCATTGGCAAATTATCAGTGCTACTCGCGAAACTTCTATTGAAGAGACTGGCGACACCAAACATTGGGTCTTTCCTGCTTCCGCTAAATTTTCTTCTTATGTTTTCTCATTACATGCCGGAAATTATGCGGTTTGGGAAGATAGCTTTGAAGATATTCCCCTACGATTATTCGCTCGTCAAAGTTTGGCTGAGTATGTCAACACAGAGGAATGGTTTAAACCGACTAAGCAAAGCTTTGCTTTTTTCAATCAATATTTCGATGTTAGATACCCGTTTGTTAAATATGACCAAGTAGTGGCCCCTGACTTTAATGCCGGGGCGATGGAAAACGTAGCGGCTGTCACATTTAATGAAGGCTATATTGCGCGCGGTGAAAAATCTACGCAAGCAAAAATGAGTTTAGCTAATGTTATTGCCCATGAAATGGCCCATATGTGGTTCGGCGACTTAGTGACTATGCGTTGGTGGAATGGCTTATGGTTAAACGAAAGTTTCGCTACTTATATGGCCAACCTAGCGATTGCAGAAGCTAGCGATTTTGAGAACACGTGGGACGTATTTTACTCTGGTACTAAACAATGGGCCTATCGAAGTGATGATTCAGTAAACACTCACGCCATAGAGTTACCCGTTGCATCTACAGGAGAAGCACTCTCAAACTTTGACGGTATAACATACGGTAAAGGTGCCTCGGTGCTTAAGCAGCTGCCTTATTACTTAGGTGAAGAAAATTTTCGAGTGGGTGTAAGTAACTACTTAAAGAAGTTTTCTTATAAAAATACCGATCTTGATGATTTTATTGGCGAGCTTGGTAAAGCGGCAAATAAAGATATGAGCCAATGGACGCAAGACTGGTTATACAATGCAGGCTTAAATACCATTAAAGTAAGCTATCAGTGTAATGATGATAAAATTAGTCAATTTTCTGTAAACCAATCAGCGCCTGAAGGCTACCCTACATTACGTGAACAACGCGTACAAATTGGCCTATACAACATCAACGACAATACCATGTCCTTAACGTCTGCAACGCCGATAATGTATCAAGGTGCAAACACAGACATTAAAGCCGTGATAGGCAAAGCCTGTCCTGACTTGGTCTACCCAAATGAAGCTGACTGGGGTTATGTTAAAGTCGACTTAGATGACAAGTCACTTAACGCTATACAAAAACATATTAACGCGATAGATAACACCACTATGCGTCTCATGCTATGGCAAAGCTTATCTGACAGTGTAAATGACGCCAACCTTTCAGCAGAAGCTTTTGTCAATTTCGCTATTACAAACATCGCCGGTGAAAAAGACTACAATGTAATACGAAAAATAGCAGGCAGTTTAACATCAGCATTAGGTTACCTAACGACCGCGACACGCCAAGAGCAAAAAGATTACTCCGCACTTTATAGCGAAGTAGAAGATCTTTACTTCTCACTTTTACAACATGCGGAAGCGGGTTCTGATTTTCAAAAAATGTGGTATAGCCGTTATGTAAATGTGAGTAAAACAACTAAACACTTAGCTAACTTACAAAATATATTACACGGTGAAATGAGCTTTGACGGTTTACTGATTGATCAAGACAAGCGCTGGACGTTAGTGGCAAAAATGAACCGTTACCAGCAAGGTAATTACCAAGCGTTATTAGTTGCAGAGCAAGCAAAGGATAATTCAGATACCGGTGTTAAAAATGCTATTTATGCCGAAGTATTGCGCCCTGAAGCCGCCATTAAAGATAAATGGTTTAATGTGGTAATTAATAATCCTGAAAAGTTAAAGCTTTCGACATTACGCTATATTATGTGGGGCTTATTTCCGTCAGAGCAACAAGCCTTGGCCGCCCCCTACAAAGCTAAAATACTGGCGCATATCCCTAAACTCAACGAGGGTAGTGATTTATCGATGTTAGAGTCGTTCACCTCAAGCTTATTACCTGCAAAATGTACAGCGACAAGTGAGCAAGAACTTGCTGATTTAATTACCGCGTACAGTGAAATGAAACCACAAGCATTAAAAAGTGTTAAAGCGACTCACCAAGAGATCGGACGTTGTATAGAAGCACTTAAACTTTTAAAGTAATTTCCACATAAATGTCAAAAACCAAAAAGAGGCTTAAAAGCCTCTTTTTTTCATCATAAAACTGATTAATTTACAGTGACTTATTTACAGTGTTCTAGCGTAAGCACGCGCCTTCTCTAAATCTTCAGGCGTATCAACACCTTCAACTTCTAAACGTGTGTTCGCAACAGCAACATGTATTTTTTCACCTTGCCAGAGTACACGAAGTTGTTCTAATGACTCAACTTGCTCTAACTGGCTAGCTGGCCACTTCACATAGTCTTTAATAAAACCGGCACGATAAGCATAAATTCCAATATGGCGAAGATAGAAGTCGCCAATGGCATCAATGTGGTCATTATTTAGAAAACGTTCGCGATCGTAAGGAATAGTCGCTCGACTAAAATACAGTGCATAGCCATTTTTATCACATAACACTTTAACTGCATTAGGGTTTAATGCTTCTTCGACATTATCAATTTTCATCGCTAACGTCGCCATACGAGCTTGGTTTTGGCTTGATAGGTTATCAGCAACTTGTGCTATATTTTCAACCGGAATGAAAGGCTCATCCCCTTGCACATTAACAATAACTTGTTGATCAGAAAACTGATAAGTTTGCATTACTTCAGCAAGACGTTCAGTACCCGACTGATGATCAGCTCGGGTTTTACAGACTTCGCCACCAAAACTTTTAACTACACGGGCAACCTCGTCGTTATCAGTTGCCACGATAACTTGCTCAGCGCCACTGGCTAAGGCCTTTTCTACAACCCATTGAATCATAGGCTTACCAGCAATATCAGCGAGTACCTTACCCGGTAAACGTGATGACTCAAATCTTGCAGGGATCACTACCACAAACGACATAAAAACCTCATTAGTCTTGTTTTTCTAGAACGCTATACGTATTTTAGTGAAAAATTATGCGTCATCTGCGGTAATGCGACGCGCTTCATTTTCTAGTAATACCGGAATATCTTTTTCTATTGCATAAGCTAAACGGTCAAATTTACAAATTAACTCTTGTTGCTCTTTATTGTAATCTAACTTTCCTTTACATACCGGACACGCTAGGATTTCCATTAATTTAGTATCAAACGCCATTATTCTCTCTCTTAAAGGTAATATCGCTTGATAACTCTGTATCAAGCGTTAAATTTTGTTAATGCTAGCCAGTTAGGCAAATAATGCTAACTAACATAACTATTATATTTTTTGCTCACGCTTACGAATGATGAATATTAACAAGCCCAGCAATTTTAGTGACTACCGTCGCTATCGACTCGCCATTCGCATGAGTTGTAAACTCTGCATCTACCGGTAAATACCAGTAATGTTCTTGGGCAAAGCTAGCACATTTCACTGCATCTTTTTCGGTCATCAATAGCGGAATATCACTAGAGAATGGTGCTAAATCATCTTCTGAAAAAGCTTGATGATCAATAAAACCTTGAACCGACGACAAAATAAACCCCACTTGCTCAAGCGTATTAAAAAATCGCTGAGGATCACCAATTCCGGCTATCGCATTGATGCGTTTATCCATAGCGAGGTTTTGTGCTAAAAAGGTTTCTAGCTCAACACACTCCCCACTTTTAACATTAATCACTTGGTTTGCCTTTAGCACCATGGTTAATACCGGTAATGCGAAAGCACTGACTTGTTTTTGCCATGTAGTTAAGCCGTTAACAATAACACAATCTGCACGTGTTATTCTGCTTGTTGTCTCTCGTAATGGCCCAGCAGGTAATAATAAACCGTTACCAAATAGTCGTTTACCATCAATCACGATGAACTCAAAATCTCGTGCTAAACGATAATGTTGCAGGCCATCATCAGCAATAATTATTTCACAGCCCAGGTCAATTAAGCACTGACAAGCTTGTATCCTATCAGCACCAATAACGACAGGAGCACCACTGCGTTGAAAGATTAATAACGGCTCATCACCCGCTGTTTCTGCACTACTTTCATCAGTCACTTGATAAGGATAGTGTGGCGCTTTTGACCCATAACCCCGACTCACCACGCCAACTTTTATACCTTGCTCGGTTAGCTTTTCAACCAAATATAAGGTAACTGGCGTTTTACCATTGCCACCAATGCCAATATTACCCACAACGACAACCGGCACCGACATTTTTATCTGCTTAAATAATCCAACTTGATAAGCTAAACGGCGTAAAAAACTCAGTACGGCAAAAAGAATGCTTAAAGGTAGCAACAATGGCACTATTAGCCATTTCGCTGGATGGCCCTGAAACCATACTTTTTCAATTAATCGCATAATTTATCGCTGCTATAAAATCTTAAATCCATAAAGAACTAGTCACCAAATTGAAATTTATGTAGCTGAGCATAAGCGCCGTCTTTCGCTAATAATGTTTGATGGTCACCTTGCTCTTTTATTTGGCCTTGCTCCATAACAATAATTTTATCAGCACTCTCTATCGTTGATAAACGATGGGCAATAACGATACAAGTGCGATTTTTTTGCAATATACTTAAAGCGTCTTGAATATGACGTTCCGATTCAGTATCTAGGGCACTGGTTGCTTCATCTAAAATTAAGAAAGGTGCATCACATAACAATGCCCGTGCAATAGCTACTCGTTGACGTTGCCCACCCGACAACATCGCACCATTATCTCCAATATTAGTGTCTAAACCTTCGGGTAAACCTTCAACAAACTCCATTACATGCGCTTTACGGGCAGCATCTTCAACTTCTTCACGTGTGGCTTCGGGTTTACCATAAGCGATATTATTAGCGATAGAGTCATTAAATAACACAACCTGTTGAGAAACATAAGCAAATTGCTTGCGTAAATCTTTTAATTTGTAATCTTTAATATCTTTGCCATCGATTAAAACTCTACCGGTTGTGGCATTATAAAACCGTAACAATAATGAACTAGCGGTAGATTTCCCGCTCCCCGAGCGCCCTACTAACGCAACCGTTTCGCCGACATTAGCCGTAAAACTTAAATCAGTAAGTGCCTGTTTTTCTTTATCATCATTATAAAAGAAATTAACATGCTCAAACGCCAATGTACCTTTTGCACGTTCTATAGCAATAGTACCAGTATCATGTTCTGTTTTTTGATCAAGCACGCCAAAAATACTGACACAAGCGGCCATACCTTTTTGGAATTCACTATTCACGGTCGTCAAAAGTTTTAAAGGGCGAAGCAGCGTTACCATGCACATGAGTACCGTCATAAAAACACCAGCAGAAATATTGGCGCGCATAGAATCTAGGTTGGCAACATACAAAACAAACGCCAAAGCGAATGAGGCAATAATTTGAATAATAGGCACACTGGCAGCTTGCGTGGCTACCATTTTCATACGTTGTTGACGATTGTGTTTATTAATTTTCGAAAAACGGTCAAATTCTCGTTGCTGACCATCAAAGGTTAATACCACTTTGTGGCCGTTAAAGGTTTGCTCTGCGGCGGTTGTAACCTCGCCCATGGCATTTTGTATGCCTTTACTGATAGTACGAAAACGCCCTGAAACCACTGTCACTATGCCCGCAATAACGGGCGTGATCAGTAAAAAAATCGACGCTAACTGCCAGCTGTTATAAAACATAACTATCAGTAAACCCAGTACAAACGCCCCTTGCTGCACTAACGTTAATAAGGCTTTAGAAACAGCACTAAGTACCTGTTCAGTATCAAAAGTCAATTTTGAGATCAAGCTGCCGGTAGATTCTTTATCATGATAAGCAACCGGCATAGACATAACGTGTTCAAACAGTTCTTGACGAATATTAGCCACCACATTATTGCCTAACCAAGCCAAGGTATAATTGCCAGCAAAATGACAAATACCACGTAAAATAAACATTACCACAATGACATACGGCGCCCATTTCATAAATTCAGGGTCTTGGCCGTCAAGGCCTTTATCGATTAACGGTTGCAGTTGAGAAAAGACAAAACTGTCGATAGCGGCATAACCTAACATGCCTAAAATCGAAACAACGGCTGCCGCTTTATAAGCTTTTGCATAGGCCAATAGGCGCTTAAAGTTTTGTCGCGTGGTATCTTCTGTAGTCGGTTGTAGTGGTTTTGTCGACATTCATACTCTCAATGCGTTATCAAAAAATCTTATCCCTAAGGGACAATACCAGTGGGTATTATTAAATTGCCTCAGTATTTTAGCGTTATTTTGCCAATCAACCAACCGATAAACATTTATAGGCAATATAAATTCACTAATTACGCCAAAAAACTATCAACTGCTGATTAATTTCCGAACCAATATGGCCGAATATCCTCTCGATAATTAATGATTTCAATATTGCCCTTATTTTTCCCTTCAACTTTACTTCCTTCAACATTGACTCCATCTACATTGTCATTAGCCAAATTATCTTCGGCCTTAATTTGGCTAAATTTAAACGTCACCATTCCCACTTCAGCCGTATTAAAAGTAGTAATATCAAAAGCGTTATATCGCGTTAGTATTTCATTTGAAGGCATATGCCACTGGTTTAAATAACCTGCGCTAAACACCACATAACGCGGTGAAACAGCGGCTAAAAATCGACGACTAGAAGATGATTTAGAACCGTGATGCGGAGCAATTAGCAAATCACTGCTAAGTTTATTATCCATGCCTGCAACATTTAATAGCCGCCGCTCTTGTTTTATCGATATATCACCTGGTAGTAAAACACGGTGAACACCATCACTAATAGTCACCACACAAGAGTCATCATTTTTATCACCTATGGCTTGCATTGGTGACAGCATTTCAAAATTTAACCCCTGCCAATTAAAGCGCTGTCCTGATAAACAATGTTGGTCCGGGTTAAGCTCAATATCATTGGCAATAACACGGTCAATAGCTATTTGCTCTCGTAAATGACGTAAGCCACCAGCATGATCATTATCGTTATGACTGATCATGACACCATCAATAGATTGATAGCCTTGGTATTTTAAATAAGGTAAAAGCGCGGCATCTGCCATATTAAAACCACTGGGGTAACTTGCGCCAGTATCATAGATAAAAACATGATTATTCTTCTCAATAACAATGGCAAGTCCATGACCAACGTCGAGTACCGATAATTGCCACGTTTTATGCTGTTGAGCACTAAAATAGTCAATCGATATTGCAATCAAAAATAAACTTAACGTCGCAATAAACTTCACCTTACTGAGTCTAAAAAACAACGCCAACGCTATAAAAGCAAAAAAGAATAACATGGCTTGTATTTGCTGATATGAAATAGCAACCATTGCCCATTTGGCATTAGCTAAATAAGTTAGCCAATGCCAAACATATGACAAACTTACTAAGGCAAAGTCAGCAAAGCAGTGCGATAACCAAGTACTAAATGGCAAGGCTATTACCGCAAGAAGCGTTAAAGGAATAACAGTAACACTCATTAAAGGGACGGCAACAATATTAGCAAAAAATGCTGCCAACGGAAGTTGATAACTCAATGATGCAGCGATAGGTAACATGGCCATGGTTAACGCAAACTGCATAACAACCAATGTTTTAACCCAAAGCCATGAGCGCGACTTAAGGTTACGCCATTGTTTTTTCAGTGCCGTTTCAGGCACTTTTTCAACGATTAATAACGATGGGAGCTTTATCGTTTCTTCAATTTCTGATTTACCCATCGAAAAACGAGAAAATGTCGAAAAAATGATAACTAAAGCTGAAATTGAAAGCCAAAAACTCGCACTTAGTAAACTTAACGGCCAAACGAGTAAAATAATAACGATGGCCAATAGAAACCAGCGTAACAGGGTAACTTTTATGGTCAAAAACTTAAGCGTCCAAAACAATAGTAGCATCACCAATGCACGTAAAGTAGGAATAGAGAAACCAGCCAAATAGGCGTAATACCACGCCATAGAACAGCTAAATAACACGGCAAGGTAACTTAAGTTTATTTGCATTAGTTTTAATTGCCAATGCTTCGTCATCAATAAACGCAATGGCAATAAGCGAATAAACATACGTATAAAAACTAAACTTGCAAAGGCAACAATGCCGATATGTAATCCAGAAATTGCGATAAGGTGCTGAGTTGCTGTTGCTGACAGCACCTGCCAATGCTCGGGCGTTAACTTGCCTCGTTCGCCAAAACCCAAAGCTAAAATTAACGCGCCGAGAGGTTCTTCATCCAAAACAACCGTTAACTTTTGATATAATGTTTGGCGCCAGCTAGTCTGGCCATGCAGTAAAATATTTCTCTTTTTAGTCTTTATTAGCGTTTTAGACTTTTTATCTGGCCTAACATAACCTGTCGCCACTATTTGTTGTTGCCTAAGCCATACTTGATAATTAAAACCACCAATATTAGCCAAACCATGCGCGGGCTTTAGTTTTACCGCTAATTGCCATTTTTGTCCCTGTAATAAAGGCTGAACTGCACCTTTCCACGTTAAGCGCACTGTGAATTTTTCATTAACTTTGTATCCTTGCCAATGACTTACAAGGAAGTTGAAACGACTGTTATCGGACTTTGTATGGACAATATTGCTGACTTCGCCTTGAATTAGGTGAACTTTTTTATGAAGTTCTGCAAGGACAATGTCATTTTTGTCTAAGCTTTGCTGATATTGACTGCCAGCGAGTAAGATCCAAACCATGGCAAATACAGCAATAGCTATTAATCTAAACTTATTAATAACAATAAGTAATAATGAAATTAACAATATTGTTAGTAGCAAAGAAAACTCTGGCACTATAGGCATGAATAATGACAAAATAGCACTGATAAAAAATGTTAGTAGCCACCATTCCATAGTGATCAATATCCATTTAGCCATTAAAGTTAAGAAAATTTATGCCGAAAAAACTAATTAAACGCCTAATGCCAGATCATCTAACGATTAAAAACAATAAGCATTTAAAAATTTTTGGTACGCTACTGCATAACGCTAATTTGTGGCATCTTAACCGACGCTCAGTGAGTAAAGCATTTGCTGTAGGGTTATTTTTTGCCTTTATGCCCGTGCCATTTCAAATGGTTTTAGCGGCAGGCTTTGCAATTATAGTACATGCAAACCTACCTTTATCGATTGTCCTTTGTTGGATCACTAACCCTTTGACTATGCCGGCAATTTTTTATTTTTGCTACGTAGTTGGCACTTGGATTATTGGTGTTCCGACAAGAAAATTTGCTTTTGAAGCGAGTTGGCAATGGTTGGTCGATAGTATTTCCACGATTGGGCCTGCATTTATGCTTGGCTGTCTTGTGCTTGCGACTGTTTTTTCTATTTTAGGATATTTAGCGATAAATACATTTTGGCGCTTTTCCGTCGCCAAAGAATGGAAAAAAAGAAAAGAGCGCCGAAGTTAAAATCTTGTTGGCGTTCGCCAAAGAAGTCTAAATAATTAGCATAAAAACAACCAGTTTTTATGCTATAAAATCATCCCACTTATGCTTGCCCTAGCACTTGTGCAGGTTCAATTTTTGTTGCTCGCCAAGCAGGGTATATAGTCGCTAACAAACTCATCGTCAACGCAGTAATAACGGTATTAATAACATCTTGCTGACGTAACATTGTGGGTAAAAAATCAATAAAATAAACATCCGAAGATAAAAACTCTACCGATAACGTACTTTCAATTGCACGAATTATATCCGTTAAATTCAACGAAATTAAAATCCCCAAACTGGCACCAAGCGCACAGCCAACAATGCCATTCATTAAACCTTGAAACATAAAACTCGTCATAATGGTGCTTGATTTTGCCCCCATGGTTTTTAATATCGCAATATCTGATTTTTTCTCATTTACGGCCATAATCAAGGTCGACACTATATTAAAACTCGCCACAGCAATGACCAGCACTAAAACAATAAACATCACTAAACGCACCAACTGAATATCATTAAATAAATGCCCATGACTGCGTGTCCAATCCAACATATAAACATAAAAGTCAAAGTTGTATGCTACGTCTCGAACAATTTGTGGCGCCGCAAAAACATCCGCTACTTTTAGGCGTATACCTTGCACTTCACCTGTTTGATAACCGAGTAGTTCACTGGCTTTTGCTAAGTTAATAAATACTTGTGTGTCGTCAATAGTACCGCCAAATTTAAACACACCAACAATAGTTGCCTGTTGGGTCATCGGGACTGGAAATTGTTGATTTTTACTCGCTTGTTGGTTATTCGAGGTTGCGGGAGGTAGTAACAACTGCACCGTATCTCCCACTTTTACCGAAAGCTTACGCGCAATACCGGCGCCAATTACCACACTATTTTCCAGCGTTAAATTTTGCCAGTCACCGGCAATCATATAACGTGAGATCGCCGAGACTTGCTGTTCTAAGTCCACGTCAACACCACGTATTTCAACCCCTTTAAGTGCCGCAGACTTTTGCATCATACCCTGCGTTTTTATAAACGGAGCGGCGGAAATCACATTTGGATTTTGCTGAATTAACGCAACATTTTCCGGCCACTTATTAATAGGCTCATTAACTGCCATAACTTCAGCATGAGGCACAATAGATAATAAGTGCGTAGCTAAAGCCCGTTCAAAACCATTCATTGCTGACAGCACAACAATTAGCACCATAACGCCGATGGCAATACCTATGGTTGAAGATGCTGATATAAATGATGAAAATCCTTTGCTATGACGACTTCTAACATATCGTAAGCCAATAAAAACACTTAACGGTTTTAGCACCTAAGCTTCCCCATCATTCGATTTAATTATCTCGTTAGCTTCTTCAAGCGGCTTTAGGTGTCCGTGGTCTAATTTTAGTTGTCGATCCATTTTTGCCGCTAACGTTAAATCATGTGTCACGATAACAAAGCTAGTATTTACCGTGCGATTTAATTCCTGTAGCAACTGATAAATTTGTTCAGCCGTATCAAAATCTAAATTACCTGTGGGTTCATCAGCTAACACAAGCGACGGCTTAGTGACTAAGGCGCGAGCAATTGCGACACGCTGCCGTTCACCGCCGGAAAGCTCTGACGGGCGATGGTGACTGCGATGCGCTAAACCAACTTGTTCTAGCATAGCTTTGGCCTGAGCAATCGCAGCTTTTGGTTTATCGCCACGAATCAATAACGGCATAGCCACATTTTCTTCTGCGGTAAATTCCATCATTAAATGATGAAACTGATAAATAAAGCCGATGTGTTGGTTACGAAATTTTGCTCGTTGTTTTTCAGTTAACTGATGAATATTGACACCATTTATAAACACTTCACCAGCACTTGGTGTATCTAGCGCGCCGGCTAAATGCAAAAAGGTGCTTTTACCACAGCCTGAACTGCCAACAATAGCAACTAACTCACCCGCTTTAACGGCTAAATCAAGCTTCGATAATACCTGTGTTGTAACAGGCCCTTGTTGATAAGATTTACTGAGCTGGCGACACTCTAAACCCAATGCAAGTTCAGTTTTAACGTTCGATTCACCGCCGTCTGTGCTTATGTTGTTATTCAATTCTCTGTCCATTTCATGGTTCAATTTATGCTTCAATTTACTATTCATTTCTTAATACCTCTGCAGGCAGAGTTTGCGCGGCACGATAAGCAGGATAAAGCGTCGCTAAAAAGCTCATCGTCAGCGCAGAGATGACAATAACTAAAATGTTGACTGGATCAAGCGCAATAGGCAATGTTTGCCCTGCCCCTAGTAAATTAACCCCGAGCAAAGTAAATAATGTGTTTAAATTAAGGGTTAATATTACACCAAGTGTTACGCCCAGAATTACGCCCAAAATACCATTAGTTAATCCCTGGGTGATAAATATTTTAACAATGCCACTTCGGTCTAAACCTAGTGTTTGTAAAATGCTGATTTCACCCTGTTTATCAATAACTACCATCACTAATGCTGAAACAATATTAAAAGCCGCAACCGCAACAATTAAGCTCAGCATTAGCCACATCATATTTTTTTCCATACTCACCGCGGCAAATAATGCTCCTTGGCTCTCTTGCCAGCTGACAAATTGAAAGTTTGGGTATTTAATCGATAACTGTGAGATTACTTGCTGAGCCTTAAACGCATCATCTAAATACAACCTTAATTGATTAACGCCATCACCTTTGTTTCGGTGTAGTTTTGCGCCATCCTTAATTTCAATATAGACCATGGCCTCATCAACTTGAGAGCCAACATTAAAAATACCCACAACAGTAAACGTACGGTGAACTGGCACCCGCCCCATAGGGGTAAACAAGGTTTTATTGGGTAACGTTAAGCGCACAACATCGCCTAAGCTAACATTTAACTTTCGCGCTAGCGCTTGTCCTAAAACAAGGCTAAATGGCTGGGTATCTAAATGCGATAATTGACCATATTCCATGGCAGTGTTAATAATATTGTGTTGCTCAAACTCAGGCATAATGCCATGCACTAAAACACCTTGCAGTGCGGTTTTAGATTGTATTAACGCTTCACTTTCCTGAAAAGGTGTAACTTGCGTAACGCTAGGTAAAGCGAGAACATCCTGCTGTAACTCTCGCCAATTATTAATATGAGTTTGCTGCGCAGACATTAGCACATGGGGTACTAAGCCCAATACTCGTCTTTTTTGCTCGCGCTCTAAGCCATCCATAACAGAAACAACAGTGATCAAAGAGGCGACACCAAGCACAATACCGATAATAGAAAAAAAGGTGATAAAAGAAACAAAACCTTTTCCATGACTGCTACGGCTGTACTTTAAGCCGATGTAAATACTAACTGGCTGAAACATGAACTCTTTCTTTATTGATAATGGTAATAACACCAAGATTATTGAGCGTAAAATCATAGCACAGCTCATAAAGATATATCTTCTGACTTTATTAACTTTTCTACATTTTACGAAAAATGTGGAAAACAATAAGTAAAAACCTAGGTATCAAAGTTAAAACCGACAGATACCCCTGCTATAAGCAGAAGCCAACCCAAACAATCACTCTAGTTTAGTTGATTAATCCCCCTGTTAATCGCCTTGTTAAACACCTTATTAATCACAGTGTAAATTTAAAATCACACCTTTAAGTTAATAAAATGTTAAAAAAATTAACATTATTGTAGTAAATCGGCTTAATAGCCTTTAATATCGAGTACTTTAAATAAATGCTCTGCAACCTCTGAGCCTTCTACATAATATAAATTAAATCGTGAGTATTGAATGAAGAAAATAATAACAAGTGCCGTTTGCACCTCTTTACTATTCATTGCAGGTTGTAATGATAACACCAGTCCAAAAGCGGCTGTTGAAGCACCAGTAATGCAAAAAACAGCATTAGCATCTGGTATTGATAAAGCCAATATGGATTTATCGGTTCGTCCACAAGACAACTTCTACCGCTACGTTAACGGCGCATGGTTAAACAACAATGAAATACCTGGCGACAAAACTTCAATTGGTTCATTTTACGACTTACGTGATGAAGCTGATGATAACGTAAAAGCCATTATCGAAGAATTAGCCGCAACTAAAGGGTTAAAAATGGGTAGCGATGAGCAAAAAGTTGCCGATTTATTCCGTTCATTTATGGATACAGAAACCCGTAATGCTGCTGGTACTGCGCCTATACAAGCTATATTTGACCGTATTAATAGCCTAAAAGATAAAAACGAACTCGCAACTTTCTTTGGTGAAAACCAAAAAGTTGGTGTTGGTAGCCCGTTAGCTTTTTACATCAGTGTTGATGCGAAAGACTCTACTCGTTACGCCACACATGTATGGCAAAGTGGTTTAGGCTTGCCTGACAGAGATTACTACTTCAATGAAACTGAGCGTTTTGAAGAATTACGCTCTGGTTACGTTGCTCACATTGAAAACATGTTTAACCTAGCGGGTTTAAAAGACGGCAAAGCAGCTGCACAAACCATCATGGCACTTGAAACAAAGTTAGCGGGTTTTCATTGGACAAAAGTTGAGTCTCGAGACAGCACAAAACGTTATAACAAATTTGATGTTGCAGACTTAAATACAGTTACTGATGCCTTTAACTGGACAGCTTTCCTTGAAGCACAAGGTGTAGCCGCTCAGAAAGACTTAATTGTTAACCAGCCTTCATTTGTAAAAGGTTTTGGTGAAACTTTTGCCGCTACATCGCTTGCTGATTGGCAGACTTACTTAACTTTCCATACCTTAAGTAATTTTTCAAGCTCACTCACCACAGCTTTAGGTAATGAAAATTTTGATTTCTTTTCTAAGCAATTAAGTGGCCGTGAAGAACAGCGCCCAATGTGGAAGCGTGGCGTTTCGGCAGTTAATAGCAACTTAGGTGAAGTTATTGGTAAAGTTTATGTTGCCCGTCACTTTAAACCTGAAGCGAAAACACGCATGACTGAATTGGTTGAAAATTTACGCGGTGCTTACGGCGCAAGTATTGATGACCTAGAGTGGATGTCAGATTCTACTAAAAAAGCAGCACATGTAAAACTAGCTAGCTTTGATCCTAAAATAGGCTACCCAGATAAATGGGAAGATTATTCTGCACTTGTTATTAAAAGTGATGATTTAGTTGGCAACTACATGCGCTCTGGCATAGTGAGTCACAATAAAGAAGTCGCTAAACTCGGTGGTCCAATCGACCGTCAAGAATGGGGTATGACACCTCAAACTGTGAACGCTTATTACAATCCAACTAAAAATGAAATTGTATTTCCAGCCGCAATTTTACAACCGCCATTTTTTAACTTAAATGCAGACGATGCCGTAAATTACGGTGGAATTGGCGCGGTTATTGGTCATGAAATGGGCCATGGTTTTGACGACCAAGGCAGTAAATATGACGGTGACGGCAACATGCGTAACTGGTGGACTGATGAAGATTTAGCGGCCTTTAAAGTACGTACTGACAACTTAGTTGCACAATACAGTAACTATTCAGTTTTTGATGACTTAAACGTTAATGGTGAACTAACTTTAGGCGAAAACATTGGTGATTTATCAGGTGTTACTATCGCCTATAAAGCTTACAAAGCATCATTAAATGGTAAAGAAGCGACCGTGATTGACGGCTTAACTGGCGATCAACGTTTCTTCATGGGTTATGCACAAGTATGGCGTGGAAAAATGGTTGAAAAATCATTGCGCAACCGTGTAGCAACTGACCCGCATTCACCTGCTGAATTCCGTGCTTTAGGTTCATTATCTAACATGCCTGAATTTTATCGTGCATTTGACGTAAAAGAAGGTGACGCTATGTATATAGCCCCTGAGAAACGCGTTAAAATTTGGTAAGCTTTAAATGCTAGATTACTAGAAAACTAAAAAGGAGCTTCGGCTCCTTTTTTATACGTATTGTATAGCCACCACAGTCATCACTGTAAGGTTTTCATTGTAAAGCAGTATACTTAACCGTAAAATCACCCGCTTAATAAACGATACCTTTAGCCAGAAACATAATTGTTATTTATTGGCTAATTGATAGGGAACACGGTTTAATGCCGTGACTGTACCCGCAACTGTATGTAGCTTTACTTTAAAAGTTAAAAGTTATAAGTCAGGACACCTAGTATCAAAATTTTTTACAACGCTAATAAAGTTAACACCGTGCGGGAATACACGTGAGTTACACTGTCTACAAGACATTTGTATCCTATTGCCTCACCTTAATGACTTTATCTACTTTATGTTTTTAAATTATTGAACATATGCTTTGAAAAAGCTTTAGGCTGTAATGAAAAAAGACAACTTGCACATTATTCAAAAATTCCCACACATACGGTGCATTAAGCTAGGCTGCCTTTAATGACAAAATTACTCAGTGTTGAATCAGTCTCTTGGTCAGTTGATAAACAAGCGATTCTCAATAACATTTCATTTGACGTTACTCGCGGCGATATTATCGGCATTATAGGCCCCAATGGCGCAGGAAAAACCTCGCTGCTAAAGTGCTTACTAAACCAATACAAAAACTGGCAAGGAAGCATTAAACTCAAAAATAAAGCATTAACACAGTATAAACCCCATGAATTAGCACAAACGTTTGCTTTAGTGGTACAAAACGCGCCACCGATATTTGATTTAAAAGTTTACGATGTCGTTAGAATGGGCTTACTGCCTTATAAAGCACTTTTTGCTCGTGACAACGATGCTGATAAACAAAATATTATGCTCGCATTAGAAAAGGTCGGTTTAGCCAGCAGCGAAGCGAAGTTTTTCAACACGTTGTCCGGCGGAGAACAGCAACGAGTATTAATTGCTAAAGCCTTAGTACAAAAAGCAAAAATACTCGTGCTTGACGAGCCGACAAACCACTTAGATATTTTCTATCAACACCAAATACTACAGCTGGTTAAAGCATTAAACATTACCGTAATTATGACCATACATGATCTCAACCTTGCCGCACATTACTGCAATAGATTACTGTTGTTAGATAAAGGCAACTTAGTTTGTGACAACAGTGTAGACCAAGTGCTAAAACCTGAGTTACTGACCAATGTTTTTGGATTACCCTGTTATCGAGACGACGCTCAACATTGTGGCGTCCCTAGAGTGTATTTTTATCCCGCTTCAGATACCTCGACTGTTCTCCCTTCAGCACTTAATTCAACTTTGTCGAATGACCGTCAAGGTGAAAGAACATGAGTATTATCAGTACCATAAAAGGTAAAAATACTTGGGTATTTTCAGGCTTAGTTATTTTCACTATTTTCTCTATTGTATTATCCATTACCTATGGACCTGCAACGATTACCAGTACTGATATATTTCAATGTGTGATTAATGAATGTGCTTCACCTATGCACGACATGGTGATTTGGCAGATACGTATTCCACGCGTGTTAGTTGGTTTAGTCGCTGGTATGGGCTTAGCTTGTGCCGGTGCAATTCTGCAAAATGTTACTCGAAACCCACTCGCCGACCCTTATTTATTTGGTATCATTTCTGGCGCAGGTTTAGGGGCAACTATCGCTACGTTAGTCGTGAGCGATCAACAATCACTAACACTGCCATTGGCGGCTTTTCTTGGTGCTTTATTTTCCGTGGTCATTGTATTTGGCATAGCAACTTTGCTGCGTAATATGAACCACTTGTTACTAACAGGTGTTGCCGTTTCGTTCATGCTAGGTTCTATCAGTCATTTTATTCTTTATCTTGGCGATCCCTTTGCAACCAACCGAGTTATTTTTTGGTTAATGGGCAGTTTAGCGCGTGTTGAAATGTTTCATTTTTATTTGATCGGTGCCATGGTGTTAATAACTTTATTAACTATTTTTGCCTTACACAGACAAATTGACGCGCTATTACTCGGCGATGAAAGCGCGGCAAGCCTAGGCGTCAACGTTGATAAGTTACGCTTAATACTCTTAGCTTTATGCGCGGCAGTTACCGCCACCATAGTAGCTTATTGTGGAGGTATCGGCTTTGTTGGCTTAATGATCCCACACATTGTTAGACAACTGGTAGGCGTTACAACCATGCCGTTAATTATCGGCTCCGCACTCGTCGGTGGCTGTTTTTTAGTATGGGTTGATGTTGCAGCACGCAGTGCGCTAAGCAATGTCGAAATTCCTATTGGTATCATTACCTCAGCCATTGGCAGTATTTTCTTTTTAGCGATTATGTATCGCACTCGTAAAACAGGATAATTCACATGACAACAGAAACAGATAAAACTCAAAAACACCAAGCTCGCATGCAACGTATCAAAGAAAAAGTTGATGCCCGCATTGACTCAGCCCAAGAAGAACGCGGCTTATTAATTGTTATTACCGGTAATGGCAAAGGCAAGTCGACCTCAGGTTTTGGCACGTTAGCACGTGCTGTTGGCCATGGTTATAAAGCTGCTGCATTACAGTTTATTAAAGGCGATTGGGCTTGTGGTGAACGTAATTTATTAGAAAGTAATGGTGTTGAATTTCATGTAATGGCGACTGGCTTTACTTGGGACACCCAAGATAAATCAAAAGATATAGCCGCCGCAACACAAGTTTGGGCAGAGGCAAAACGCTTACTAAAAGATGAAAGTGTCGACGTAATTTTACTTGATGAATTAACCTACATGCTGTCATACAAATATTTAGATTTAGATGAAGTCATTGAAGCTATTGTTAACCGCCCTGCTATGCAACATGTCATTATTACTGGCCGCGCCTGTCATCGAAGTATTATTGAAATTGCCGATACCGTCAGTGAAGTTCAACCACTAAAACATGCGTTTGATAATGGTATAAAAGCACAAAAAGGTATTGACTGGTAACCTTACCGGCGGCGAAATAACTAAATGAACTAAATGGTATTTTTATGAAATTAACTCATTGTCTTGCGCTTTTATTAATCAGTGTACTCTATACTACGAGCGCACTAGCTGACACTAGCGAGCCTAAACTTGTAACGACTAATGTAACCGATAAACCTCGCATTATTGCCCTTGCACCACACATAGTAGAAATGCTGTTTGATATTGGTGCAGGTGAACAAATCATCGCGGCAACTGAACATACAGATTATCCATTAGCGGCACAGAAAATCCCTAGGATTGGTAGTTCATTACGTATTCAATTAGAACGAGTCATTGAATTACAACCTGACTTAGTCATCGCTTGGCAAAGTGGTAATCCCAGTGATGACTTAGCGCGTATTAAGCAACTTGGCTTTAATGTGGTTTACTCCCAGCCCGACAGCTTTGAAGATGTTGCTAAAGAACTGCGCTTATTTGGCAAGTTATCTGGCCATAGTGAACAAGCTGAGCGTGTTGCGGCTAAATTTTTAGCCGACTTAGCCAATATTAAACAGCAATACGGTGAAAAAAAACCATTAACGGGCTTTTACGAAGTGTGGTCGAGACCATTGACTACTATTGCTAGAGGCAGCTGGCCACAACAATTTTTAGATATTTGCAGTATTAACAACCCGTTTATTGAAGCCGGTGCAAGATACCCGCAAGTTAACATTGAGCAAGTATTGCAAAGCCAAATTGATATAATTATCCAGCCACTGTCAGAAAGTCAAACCGGCAAAGAGGGTTATGATTGGCAAAAATGGCCAATACTGCCAGCAGTTAAACATCAACAAATCATCATACTAGATGCCGATGTAGTACATCGTATGACCACACGTAGTTTACATGCCCTAACCGATTTATGTCAGCAAGCTGATAAAAGCCGCGCGTATTATCAAAATAATCATGGCACTTAAATCAAGGTAGATTATTGTTATATGCATGCAGATAAGATGTGAGGCCATAAACAATTATGGCTTCTAGCAAATCGATTAAGTCTAATGATGTAAATCTATCTAAACTTTGAAAAAATAAAAACGCCAAAATGTGTCAAACTTACTAGAAGACTAGATGGGTGTAGAGCAATCATATTTATTAATTTCCTGTCTATAAATTGCAATTAAGTAACTACACTTTAAAAATTAAATGAGCTTAACTATGACCTGTGCTTCTAATGAAATCTAATTATTCCCTTGATGATTTACGCTGCTTTTGCGCAATTGTGAAACTCGGTAGCTTTAAAAAAGCATCTGAAAGCCTTGACATGCCACTATCAACTTTAAGCCCTAGAATACGTCAGCTAGAGAAAGATTTACAATTAAGATTACTAAATCGAGATGCTCATCGTGTCACACTTACACATACAGGAGAGCAATATTACAACCGCTACTGTACATTGTTTGATGAGCTCAATTGTATCGCACTGGATCTCAGCGAAGATAAAGAACAACCAAAAGGAAAAATTAAAATTTCGGCGCCTATTTATTTGGGTAAGCATTTATTAAGCGCTATTTTTTGCGATTTTTTATTACAACATCCTGAAATACAATTAGATTTACGTTTCTCAAACGACCTAATTGATATTGAAGAGCAAGGTATAGACATTGCATTTAGAATAAGGAACCCAGGCATTGATGACTGGGTCGTTCGGCAATTAAAATTAACTCGTAACCTCTTATGTTGTCATCCAAGTCAATTGATTGAACACATCACTCACCCAGAGCAATTAGAGGGTTATTCAAAAATAACTTGCGTTGGTTTAGTCCCATGGCAATTAGAAAATCAACTCACAGGTG
This sequence comes from Colwellia sp. PAMC 21821, assembly GCF_002077175.1. Taxonomy (NCBI): domain Bacteria; kingdom Pseudomonadati; phylum Pseudomonadota; class Gammaproteobacteria; order Alteromonadales; family Colwelliaceae; genus Colwellia; species Colwellia sp. PAMC 21821. The sequence continues at coordinate 3,389,564 of NZ_CP014943.1, read as the reverse complement.
AAAAGTGCGATTATCAACCAAATAACTTGGTACGTCTTGAAGTCGATGAGATACAAATGGTGACATACGCTGTTAAAACAGGCCTTGGCATTAGTTATATACCTGACTACATAGCATTACCTATGATTGAACAAGGTGCACTAAAACGTATTCTTCCTGATTGGCAAAGTGAAGAACAGGCATTTTCTATGCATTACCGTGATAGAAAAAACATGCCGCTGCGGGTAAGACTGTTCATTGAGTATGCACTCCAACACCTAACGTAAAGTGAAATTTTTCCTCGTTGCAATTTTCAATACTGTAGTCCTATTCACAAGTGGAAAAAGCCTTAATGCGACTTTAAAATTCATATAGCAGTCTTAAAGTCGCATTAACCTGGCTATAAGTAACTGTTTATAATTCTACAGCAACATCTTGCTCTAATGACTTAAGCGTAAAACTAGAATACCTAAAAGTGCCGCTGTTAATCCTAAGATCTCTTGGCGACTGAACAGTTCTTTTAGAAAAATACGTGAGTACAGTAAAATAATTAAAATATTCATCGCTGCGATCGCTGAAACCAAACCCGTGGTTCCTAGAGCAAAAGCCGACAGTATCGCTATCATGCCTAAAAAATTGGTTAATCCAACGAGTAACCCGCACGAAAAAGTTCTTGTCGCAGACCATCGCGGGCGCAAATTATTTTCGTTATGAAGAGGTTTTTTGCGTTTTTTTAACCAACTAGCAGCAAATAGGAAACTACCAAGGCCAAACATCAAAGTTAAAGTAGCGAATATATCGGCGTCAAGACGGGTTGACTGTTTGCTTAATAAGTCATTAAATGAAAAAAACAAAGCGGCAAGAAAGCCCCATTGAGCCCCTTGTAAATTTCGAAATGAAATGTCATTTGAATAGCGGATAGTATAAAGCCCACCAAAAATAATTACGAAGCCGATTAACTGTTGAGTTGTTAATGTTTCTTGCCAAATTAAAAAAGCCAGTAATACAACAAATAGCGGAGGTAACCCCGATAGAATACTGATAAGTGAGGCTTTACCTACTGAAAAGCCCTTATGTAAAAATGTATTGGCAGCGAAAGATCCTGCGCCCAACGCTAAGCCTACTGAAATATCGGTCCATGCATACCACTGCTGTTCGAGCAAAGACATTGCGATAGCGCTTAATATAAAACCAATAAAAAACACACCAAATAATAATAAGTTACGATCAATATTTTTCTGTGATGTCCATTGATACATTATGCCTCTAGCACCAAAAAAAACAGCGGCTAATAAGGCATAGATAATCCACATAATTCACTCCTTTAACAATTTAAATAGTCTTAAAGACTCAATTTCTACATTCGCATAGCGTTTAAGCGTGACGTTATTTTCAGTTCGTGAACTACCTATATTTATAGGGTAACTATCAACGTTCTAAATTTCATGCTGTGCATTAATCAACTTGCTAGCAGTTTTCGTGATATCCAATACGGTCGATTTATAGCACCTGTCCTCGCACAGTTACTTATAAACAACTGAATTACCTTTTTTACCCCCATAGAAATAACGTTTTAAAAGGCAACAAAAAATAGTGCTCGGCTCTTTATATAATAGCCCTAGAAAAATAGATGAATAATCATAGCGGCAATACATATCGACTCTAGAACTTTTGGGGATCATAACTGATAAAGTAAGGTATGCGTGATTCAAGCACTCATCAAATTAGCACTTATCACTTTTGCCAAGCAATATTTGATAACATACACACCTACATCAAGCCTCAATAGCTCTGCATAAAAATATAAGCCGTATTATATTGATTTTAATAATATTATAAATGAGCATAAATAGCATGGTAGGTTTCAATAATGGCATTTACACCCATTTCATTAATGTGGTGTTCTATTATATATGTAGGAAGAATGGTCAAATATAAGGCATTAATTTCAATAGCGATTTGTTCAGGACAATATGCTGCTACATTGTCTAATAAGCTGCATCTATCAGCGAAATTATTAAATAAATAAATAACGCCGTAGTTGCTCGCTTAAGTCAGTATGACTATCAAATAATAAATGGATTGGTATCATGCCTTATGTAAGAGAATGAGTTAAGTGAGATTTACATAGTAATTACGTTGCCGATGCCTTTACCGTTTATATATATAAAATTTTGATGGGGTTGAGAGCTTTGTCACCCAGTTTATAAGCGTATGTTTACATAGCAACAAGCAAGATTAGCCTTATTGATTAGCACAATGGGTTTATCGATAGTCTTTAGAGAGCTTAATAAGCATCTAGTTACTTTAGCGATACAACTCATTAGCGTAGATAGAAACGAGCCCGTCGTTATGTTAATAGTGACATAACAAGCCCCCGAATAACGACGGTTTTTAAGCCGCTTTTATATGAATAATAATTTTATATTGCGGCGTTTTATACACAAACTCGACTTAAAATAGTGTCAACTTCCGCTGCGGTTTGTTGTTGCATTTCGGTAAGTGCTGCAATTGACAATAAATTACTATTAAGTTCTCTGCTCAATTTTACTACCATCGACATATTGTTATTTAACGAGGCGGTAGAGTGCTGCTGCTCTGTTGTACCTCTAGCTATCTGGGTTGTTAATGTATCAACTTCGGAGAATACTTGCCCAATTTTACCAAGCGCATCAACGACTTCAGCTGAGTGTAATAAACTCTCTCGTGATAAACTTTGACCGCGACTAATCGCGTTTACGGCATTGGTAGACTTTTCTTGCAAGCCTTCAACCATAGCATGAATTTCGACGGTCGACTCTTGTGTACGATGCGCTAAGGCCCTAACTTCATCGGCAACAACCGCAAAACCTCGGCCTTGTTCACCGGCTCTTGCGGCTTCAATCGCCGCATTTAATGCCAGTAAGTTAGTTTGGTCAGCAATACCACCAATAACTTCTAACACTGAACCTATGCGTGAACATTCGTCTTGCAACAACGCTAAGTCAGAGGCCATTATTGTTACTTCTTTATCGAAGTCTATAATGGTATGTTGGCTAGTATTTGAAGCCTTTGTACCTTGCTCTAAAATAGCCAGAACTTGACCCGTAGTTTCACTAACCTGTGATGCCCCATCAGACAATGTTGTCGAGGTTAATGCAACTTGATCAATTGAGCTGGCCATCTGTTCAATTTGATTTGCTGACTCATCAACCGCACCAACAGAGCCAATCATCTGGGCAGCTAACGACGCTGAACCTTGCTTCAAAGTATCAGACTCAGTGCGGACCTCATGAATAACATCGGCTAAATTTGTTATAAAACTGGAAAGATCATTAATTATGTTTGCTAAATCATCATTATTTTCATCTTTTGTCAGTATATTAGGTGCTTCGTCAACACTTGCCACCTGATTAATATATTGCTGCAAATGTGCAAGTCGATGAGTAAGTTTTTGCTGAGAATATAAATACCCTACAACACATTGTGCAGCCACCATCACTAACAATAATATCGCGGTTTGGTTGTGACTAAGATGATCGCCAAGAAAAACGATCGAGATGACACTAAAAATTCCAATTAATAAACTAGGCATTAACAAATTGACACTAAGACGTTTTGACATCATTGTTTCCAAATATTTAATAAAGGTAACTTGTTGAGTTTAATTTATTATAGGAGAACTACGAAAATTATAGGAGCTCAGCGAAAAAATTCTTATCAACTTGCTCAGAGCTTACAAATTAATTACATGCTATTGTGCTATTTTGCTATTGTTTTAGCCCGAATAAACATATTCAATAGTAAGAAAATGACCTAGTTCTACATTTTATCTATAAGGATAGATACATGACTTTTACCACCATTATTATTATTGTTATTGCCGTCGGCTCAGTCATTGCCGGTATTTTACTGATCAAGCAATCAGCTCGTAAATTTGAGCTATCAGACGAACAACAAAATAAAGTAGAGACGCGAAAAGCAGAACAAGTCAAAAAAGATAAAGCACAAGAATAGTCGTTATAGCCGATTAAATGCTTTGAATCAGATGATGAGAAAGTTTTGTTTTAGTCGGAACATGAACAATTATAAACGTTTTCAAAAATCATCATCAAACGCCTATATCATTTGGCCAGGTTTCAATTTGCCTAAGTCACTGCCATTTTACCTCTCGGGAGAGTTGCGTTTTTCTTTACTCACTTTATAAAATAAGCACTTTTGGTAGCGTTAGCCTTGAGCGCTTGCGCAAGTTTTTCGCTTTTAACTAAAGTTTAGCTAAACTTTAACGGCCGCGTGCAAAGCCAGATTAATAACCCTCTCATTATTAATCGGCTATTGTAGCGAGTGATTCTGGACTAAAAACAGCCATTTGAAACCACCGCAATAACAATTTCGAGTAAAATTAAGCGTAATACAATGGCGATCAAAATAGTTTTTACTTTACATGTGAGCACAACCACTTAAAATTGCGGTATATATTCCTTAGTTGCTACCTACATGAGTTCAATACAGCATTTATTTGAGAAAAATCAGCAATGGGCTGATGATGTAAAAAAAGTAAACCCAGACTTTTTCAAAAACTTATCTGACCAACAAAACCCAGATTACTTATGGATCGGTTGCTCAGACTCTCGAGTACCAGCCAATGAATTACTGGGTATGCAACCTGGTGAAGTTTTTGTACATCGTAATATCGCTAACCAAGTTATTCATACCGACCTAAATTGCCTTTCTGTTATACAATTTGCCGTTGATGTTTTAAAAATCAAACATATTATTGTTTGTGGTCATTATGGCTGCGGTGGTGTTATTGCTTCTTTAGGTGATAAAAGCTATGGCTTAATTGATAATTGGCTACATCATATTAAAGACGTTTATCGCTTCCATAAAGCTAGCTTAGATGCTGTTGAAGACAAAACTGAACGATTAAAACTGCTTTGTGAATTAAATGTCATTGAACAAGTGGCTAACGTTTGCAACACAACTATATTAAAAAATGCTTGGGAAATTAATCAAGACGTAACCGTTCATGGTTTTGTCTACAACTTGCATGACGGCATTTTAAAAGATTTAAAGGTCTCGGTTGATAGTAACAATCAATCTTAATAGGTATTAATTTACTTATTACTGCCCTCATTTATTAAAGCAATGCGTTTAAAGTTGCCTGTATCTCAAATATCATGACCAAAGTATTTATTATTGGCTTACCTAGAACCGGCACTACAAGCGTATGTGCTGCTATGCTTGAATTAGGTTTTAAGGTAGCGCATACCGCTTATACCGACCGTGCCTTTGTTGAAGCACAAGTGATCGCAGACACGCCAATATTTTGTGATTATCAACACTTAGATAAAGCTTACCCCGATGCTAAATTTATCTATTTAACACGCACTATGGATAAATGGCTGCCCTCCATTCAACAATTACTTGTGCGCATGCATACCAACCTTGTTCGCGACGATGGCGGCTTTAACCCTATTATCAAACGTTGCTATCAAGAAATATTCGCGCCCTATAGTTTAGAAAACATCCATAATATCGAGTTTTTAGCACATTGTTACCAGCAGCACGAAAGACAAGTTCAAACCTACTTTCAAGGCCGAGAAAATGACTTTCTATCGATAGATATTAGCCTTAATCAGAGCTATGCAGAACTTTTATGCTTTCTAGATATTAAAAACAAAGATACGAAAGGCTTAAGTTTTAAAAAACTTAATGTTGGCGGTAAGGTCACTGCGTGGAAAGATATTAAAAATGAATTAAAAGTCGACTCGACCAACAAGGGTAGAGTCACTAAATTGCCCTATTTATAATAAATAATGGTCATTACATCTACTTAGCTGTGGTTGATAACTCAAGTTCGTCATCATTACCTGGTTTAATTAAGCTCGCAAATAGCACCGCTAAAGCAATAAAAATTGCAGATATATACAAGCAAGCAACTAAGCCATAAACCTGAAAAATCCAGCCTGAAAGTACGGTACCTAGCAACCTACCGCAGGCATTAGCCATATAATAAAAGCCAACATCAAGTGATACACCATCTTTATCTGCCATATCCACAATCAAAAAACTATGTAACGAAGAGTTAATAGCAAATAAGACCGCAAACACTATTAAGCCAAGAACAACCGTCCATTGAGCGGAGAAACCACCCTGTAATGCAAACGCCATAGCTACAGGTACAATAACCAGTATTGCGCCCCAAATTGCGGCATCTTTACTCGTTGGTGCCTGACCTGTTCGTTTTGATGTTAACGTTGGTGCAAGCGTTTGAATAACGCCATAAAGCACAATCCAAATGGCAAGAAAACCACCGACCCAGCTATGCGACCAACCAAATTCTGCGGCTAAAAAAACAGGTAAGGCGATGACAAACCAAACATCCCTGGCAGCAAACAAAAACAATCTGGCTGCTGAGAGAAAATTAATAGCTCGACTTTTCGATAATATTTCTTTGAATTTTGGTTTTTGTTTGGCTTTACCTAAGTCTGCTTGCAATTTAAAGAGACTACATAGCCAAACTAACACTAACATAACGACCATAACCGCAATAGCGCCAGTAAAGCCTAACCAGGTTAATAGCACACCACCCAGAAAAAACCCGAGGCCTTTTAGGGTGTTTTTAGAGCCAGTTAATAGTGCGACCCATTGATATAACTTACTGCTATCGACTGCTGGAACTAGCAATTTAATCGAGCTTTTTGCACTCATTTTATTAAGGTCTTTGGCAATACCTGACAACGCTTGAGCTACCATCACATACGCAACAGTAAGGTAACTTGTCGGTACCAATAGCATAGCTAAAGCGATTATTTGCAGGCCTAAGCCGATATTCATGGTTTTATTAAGTCCTACGCTAGCGCCCAACCAACCGCCCACTAAGTTGGTGATGACACCAAAAATTTCGTAGAATAAAAACAGCAGTGCAATACTGAGCGGGCTATAACCCAACTGATAAAAATACAGCACAACTAACATCCGCAGCGCACCATCGGTTAAGGTGAATGCCCAATAATTTCCTGTGATAATAAAATACTGTTTTAATTGATTCGATACGCCGTTTAATACCTTCATTTATCACAATCTTCTGTTAGCTTAAAACTTACTTATCTTGTTATTAAAATCAAATTAACTCTACAATCAAAGATCAGAGCGACCTACCATACGGGCAATTTCTGCGGTACGGTTTGCGTAACCCCATTCATTGTCATACCACACATAAAGCTTAACTTGCGTACCATTAATCACCATGGTCGACGGCGCATCAATAATGCACGAACGAGGATCGGTTTTATAATCAATTGACACCAATGGCCGTTGTTCAAAACCCAAAATATCTTTTAGCTCGTTATTCGCCGCCGCTTGTAAATAGTCATTAACTTCTTGTTCTGTTACAGCTCGTTCGAGCTCGAAAACACAATCGGTGATTGACGCGTTAGCCAGTGGTACACGCACGGCATGGCCATTTAATTTACCTTTAAGCTCAGGGAAAATATGAGTAATGGCTGTTGCAGAGCCCGTAGTAGTTGGTATTAAACTCATGCCACAAGCACGAGCTCGGCGTAAATCTTTATGTGGCGCATCCAATATGGTTTGTGTATTGGTAATATTATGAATGGTGGTCATTGAGCCATGTTTAATGCCAATTTTTTCATGGATAACTTTGACGACAGGCGCAAGGCAATTAGTAGTGCAAGACGCCGCCGTTACTATAGCGTGCTTATCGGCATCGTATTCGTCATCATTAACGCCCATGACAATATTTAATACGCCATCTTCTTTCACTGGAGCAGTAACCACCACACGCTTTACGCCTTGCTCTAAATAGGCTTGCAATAAAGCCTTAGATTTCATGACACCCGAGGCTTCAATAACCACATCACATCCCGACCAATCCGTGTCAGCAATATTGTTATTTTGGCTACAGGTAATTTTATTGTCGTAAATAATAATATGATCCGCACTATGCTGGGCTTGATGTTGCCAAATACCATGAACAGAGTCGAAATTAAGTAAATGAGCTAAGGTTTCTGCATTGCCAGCAGGATCGTTAATTTTAATAATTTCAACATCATGCCAGTCGTAAGCCGCTCTCATCGATAAACGCCCCATACGGCCAAAACCGTTAATACCTATTTTAATTGTCATCATACTTTCCTGTTGAAATCGATTAGCTGCATAGCTATTTAGAATTTTTTTGTTTACTCACAACATATTGCGATTCGTTTGGGCCTATCACCCATAAGATTCAACGCCAGTGAATGAGGGCTAATAAAGTCTATGTTGTCTTTTAACGTTAACGTTATAACTTGCTTTGCCCATGCAGGTAGTTCTGGATTAATGGCATAAAATACCCACTGTTTTTGTTTACGAGTTAATAATAAACCTGAGCTTTTTAACACCGCCAAATGCCGGGATATTTTTGGCTGGCTTTGCTCATTTAGTGCTGCCATCAGTTCACAGACACAAAGCTCCCCCTCCTTGGCGATCAGTAATATGCTTTTAAGACGGATGTCGTCAGCTAAATTTTTATAAAACTCGGTTGGGTTCATTTACACCTCATCGGTTATTGCTCGTTGTAGTTAATCATAACCGAACACAGTACATAACAAAATAATTATATACTATTTTAATTATATAGATAAAAGCATAATAAAAATAAATTGAATTGGTTTACTGACTGCCTGGAATTTTTAGTCTAATAAATAAACAAGTCACCCTATCAAATTAAATGCGAATTAAATTATTATATTTATCAGTCTTCTATTAAAAAGCGTAAATTAATTGTTGAAACGAATTCAAATAAGAACTATTATCAATCGCGTTACCAATCAAGAGCGAATTTTTACCATGTTTGTTTGTATTTGCAAAGGCATCACAGATCATCAAATTAAACAATTAGTCACTGAATCAGGTGTCGGTTCTATACGTGAACTAAAACAACATTTACCGTTAGGTTCTCAATGTGGTACTTGTGTGAAAGTTGCGCAAAATATTATAGATAACACCATCATCGATGAAAGCTTATTTAAAGAAGTTGGTTAAACAAATACTTTCAGATAATTGTTTGACTCTAAGTGATAACGATTAGCATTTTCAAACACTTGTTTTTAAAGGTTTTTTATAATAAACCTTTGGCATTCCACCCCTTTTCCTCCTATAATTACAGTCAATATTTAATCACCTTAAATTTGAGGCTAAAATGAAAGGCAACAAAACAGTACTGGCTATACTTAACAAAGTACTTACCAGTGAATTAACATCGATTAATCAATACTTTCTTCACGCCCGCATGTATAAAAATTGGGGTATCAATGCCTTAAATAGCAAGTGCTATAAAAAATCTATTCTCGATATGAAACAAGCTGACAAGGTTATTGAACGCATTTTATTTCTTGAAGGCTTACCGAACTTACAGCAACTAGCGCCACTTTCTATTGGTGAACATACCCAAGAAATGATCAAGTGCGATACTGGCTTTCAAACGGCACAAATTGCCATAGTTCGAAATGCCATCACTGTTTGTGAGCAAGAGCAAGATTACGTTAGCCGTGAAATGCTTGATGGCATTTTAAACGATGAAGAAGAACATTTAGACTGGCTGGAAACTCAGCAATACCAAATTGACGCGATGGGTATTGAAAAATTCATTCAATCACAGCTTTAACAGTCATAAGTTAGACCCGTTATAAGGAAAGAAAAAATGAAAGGTAATACTCAAGTTATTTCGGCATTAAATGGCCTACTCGCTTATGAATTAGCAGCAATGGACCAATACTTTATCCATTCACGCATGTATGAAGATTGGGGCATTAATAAATTATTTGAACGTATCGATCACGAATTTGATGATGAAAAATTACACGCATCAATGCTAATTCAACGCATTCTATTTTTAGAAGGCATGCCTGATATGCAAACACGCGCAGGTTTAAATATTGGTAAAACCGTACCTGAAATGCTGCAAAGTGATTTAGATGTGGAGTATGACGTAGCCAAGGCACTAAGATCAGCGATTGCGCTTTGTGAAAAAGAAAAAGATTACGTAACCCGAGAGATACTCGAAAAACTGCTTGATGACACTGAAGTTGACCACGCCTTTTGGCTAGAGCAACAACTAGGTCTGATTAAAACTATAGGTTTAGAGAATTATATTCAATCGCAGTTATAGTTATAGGTGTAGTTATATTAGCGCTTATTAACAGCACAAATAGCCCAAAAGCCAGTGAAGAAACTCACTGGCTTTTTTATGCTTACCGGCTTCTTAAAATAGGATGCCAATCCAGCGCTGAGCAATGTCTAGCTTTGTTCAGTCCGAACGTTCAAAAGTGGAACAGGTTTAACAACCTTCAAACTAAAATCGCCATTATTTATGTGATGGTAATGGCTTCAGTATTTCTGGCAAGACAATACGGCGCGACGCGACATAGGCAATAAGAACACTGAGCAGACCCAGCGTGACAAGTGTAAACGGATAGCCCATAAACTCGGTAAGTACACCGAATAATAAGCCGCCCAATGCACCTCCTCCAATATTAATAGAACCCCATAAGCTCATCACTCTTCCTCTAAAAGCACTTGCTACTGAAACCTGTATGAGTGACTGCGTACCTACACCGCACACCGTCGCACAAAAGCTTAAGCCTGCTACTATCAGCAAACCAAGTTCAAAACTATGAGTATAACTAAACATTATTAGCAATACACCGGCAGCTATAACGCCTAAGCGTGTGGCAAGCAACAAGTGCTTTGCATTAGCAGAAGACAGTATTAAACCCGCAATAATTGCGCCGACTCCTGCTGCTGAATTCAGCCAAGCTAAACCTTCTACACCTCGCCCATAAAGCACATCAACCGCGGCAGGTAATATCTCTAACAAACCGCGACCTAAAATGGCAGATACAGCAATCAACATTAATAAACGTAAAATCAGATCAGAATTGCGGGCATAAGTTAGCCCAGCCTTTATATCCATAAAAAAAGTAAATTTCTCTCCTCCTGAACCCTGGAGATGATCATCGAGTTTTAGCAGTAATAAAACGATAATTAGCGGTATATAAGTGGCAGAGACCACGGCAAATGCAACAGCGTTGCCTTGAAATTTAATCAAGAAGCCAGCAATAACAGGACCAATAAAGCGCGAGGTGTTATATAAAACGGCATTAATAGCGACTGCTTTGGGCATATTCGGCGTACTAACTAATTCAGGCACCAAAGACAGTCGTATCGCTTGATAAGCACTATTGGCTATCCCTATTGCTAAGGCAAAAAATAAGAGCGTTAGCTCATTCACTAGCTGATGCCATACTAATAAAGACAATAAGAGTGATATCAGTCCAAGAATAATACTGGTTACAACGGCTGCTTGACGGCGGTTGATGCGATCAACCATCACGCCAAACAATGGACCTACTAATATAGTTGGGAAAAACATCAGAAAGGCCAACATACCCAACCAACTTTCAGAATGGGTTTTATCCCACATCATCCAGCCTAGGGTCATGCGTTGAATCCAAAGACCCTGAGTAGAAAAAAGACTGCCACATAAATAGGTCAGGTAATTACGTTCAGTAAAAATAGAGCGCTGCAATGTATGTAAATATCCTGATAAAATCGGGCATCATACAGTAAAGTTATACTAGACCATATCAAAAAAACACCAGTATAAAGACCTAAATCACGCTAAACACTGCAGGTATATTCAGTATTAACGCTTGGCAACAAATCAATTTATCAAGTCATAAATAAAACTAATAGCAAAGACAAACACATGGATTTAACAGCCCTTCAGTTCCTGAAGTATACTGGCATCGAACAGATTAAAGCTGTTGTCGTTAATTCAATAAAATGGAAGTAAACTACTTACTTTCCTTCACGAAAGCAGTCCTGTATATTCTGTCTACTCTGTCTACTCTGTCTATTACTAGGTATATTCTTAACATAATCAACTACAAGCATACTAAATTAAGTTTTATTTTCTTTCCTAGAATAAAGAGGGAATTCAGCGCCTCATTCAGCAGAAATTTATTTTGATATGAAGTTGTGGTTTTTCTGATTTCTCTGGTTTTTCAAGGTATGTAGACTCTACCTAATTTGTGCATCAGCATATCGCGAGAAGTAAAAATCAAAAATGTATGTGTAATACCAATTGAAATAAATAATCGATCATTTTAAGGCGGTTTAAATCGTCAATAACTGCGTTGTTTTCAATCCCAATAGCCCGCTATTACTCAATCAAACGCCTTGCCTGCAGGGATGCAGGTACTTATGTTTAGTCTGGAACAATAAACATGTATTCTTGAACAATTTATCCTCGCTTAAAATTGGTCAATAACTTATTACATTTGGTATTACTCATGTTCATTGTTTACCATGTGTCATAGCAGTAGTCATACTTTAAACTTTTCATAAAAATTAACCTATAAATAATGCACATGTTTAGGCTTTATTACTCTAGTTATTATCCTTTTGACATAATAGCGTATAAAATTACTCGTGTTTGTACAGTGCATCTAATGCTAAATTTATAGTTAAGTTCAGCTAAAAAATAGCTAACCACTATATTATTTTTAAGCGAAATGCAGGATTTCAATATATTCCTAATTACATAAGGGAATACACGTCTTTTATCGAATTAATAGTGCCTCTGTGACTTTTTATCATTGACACTAACTCTGTCCTCACGCACGCTTCACATATCTATAAACGCACCGTAAACTATTAGTGAGACTACATGCCTGCTTCCCCCACTGTTAAGTTAGAACTCCAGGGTTATGCCTTCATGTTAGGTTCTATTCTTATTTTCTCATTACTGCCATATTACTTACAGTTTTTAGCTCCTGTAGATGGGAATACCTTATTCGCTTTTCGTGTTTTATCACAAATAGGCTTCGGTTTTATATTTTTAATGATGGCTCGAAAGTTTGCTGATCTTAAAGCTATTTTCTCACAGCCAAAGGTGCTGTTATTAATGTGTATGACATCGCCTTTGATCGCATTGCAATGGTGGATATTTTTTTGGGGCCCGGTGAATGGCGAAACTATTAATATTGCGATGGGCTATTTTTTATTACCTATTACTATTAGCTTAACGGGTCGTTTTTACTTTAAAGAGAGCATGAGTCCTTTGCTGTGGGCAGCTGTTGGTGCAGCCTTAATTGGCGTGTGCGTTGAGCTATATACAAGCCATTCATTTTCTTGGGTTACCTTACTTATTTGTTTAGGTTATCCCCCTTATTTTATCTTACGCCGAAAAAGCCAAGTTTCTACAATCAGTAACTTTGTTGCAGAGAACATTTTTATAGCGCCAGTGGCTTTATTTCTGCTGTATATCGCTAATCAACAGCAATTACCTTTTTTGCCTTCAATAGACTGGGGAGCATTACTGTTATTAGGCTCAGGATTTTTAGGGGCCATTGCCATGATATTTTTTGTTTCCGCGTCAACCCGATTAAGGTTTACAGTATTTGGTATGTTGAATTATGGTGAGCCCATATTAATGATGCTAGTCGCAATATTTCTATTAAATGAATTTATAAGTCCAGAGCAATTGTGGAGCTATGCCTTCTTTGGCATCGCTGTGCTGTTAGTTATCAGCGAGAGCATACTGCGTATAACAAACAGTAGGAAAATCGCATTTTAGTGTTCCTGTAGCATTATAAATCCACTGATAGTTTCTACGCTAATGATGTAATTTTTAATACTGAATAGGTTTGTTCATCCGCCGCCAAAATCATTAATTTGGTTATCTCGTCGTTAATTAGGTAATGGCTGTAAGGTCTAATATAAGCTAACCGGATGATTAATATTAACTGATTCTAGGCATTGGGTTAATTAATCGTTCACCGTATTATAAGCGGACATTCCTAAACAGTAGTTTTTAACACCAACACCTAATTTCCATCGTGCCAATGATATTGATTTGACTAAATAACACATGAAAAAACGGCCCGCATAATGCGAGCCGTATTAGAGAGAAAACGATAACCAATCTAGATTTTACGGTCTCATTTCTTCTTGATCAGCGCCTTCTTTTTCAATCACTTCAGGTATTAAGTCTTCTTTCGAAATACCCAATGCCAAAGCCACTGAACTGGCAACGTAAACTGAGGAGTATGTACCAACAAAAACACCCAATAGTAATGCCGTAGCAAAACCATGTATCAGTGCTCCACCTTTAAAGAACAAGGCAGCAAGTACTAATAGAGTAGTAATTGAGGTAATAATAGTACGTGATAACGTTTGCGTAAGAGAGATGTTTATGACATCTTCTGGCGTTCCTACCCGTATTTTTCTGAAGTTTTCTCGAATACGATCCGAGACAACTATCGTATCGTTTAGGGAGTAACCTATCACCGCAAGTATTGCCGCCAGTACCGTTAAGTCAAATTCCAACTGTAATACAGAGAATAGACCTAAGGTTAACAATACGTCATGAAATAGCGCGATTACTGAACCTAAAGCAAAACGCCATTCAAAGCGAAACGCGACATAAACTAAAATACAGATAAGCGCAGTTAACATAGCTAAACCACCCTGCTCTGCTAGCTCATCACCAACACTTGCGCCAACATACTCGATTCGACGCATATCAATGGTTTGCCCAGTACCGGCTTGTAAAATATCTAGTACTTGGTTACCTAGCATTTCTGCTTTAACGTCTTCACGTGTTGCTAAACGGATCACCACATCACGGCTTGAACCATACAGCTGAACAACAGCGTCATCAAAACCACTTGAGTCCATAATAGCGCGAACTTTCGTCAAATCAGCCGATTGTTCAAAACCAACTTCGATTAAAGTACCACCGGTAAAATCTAATCCGAAGTTAAGTTTATTTGTCGCTAATGAAAAAACCGAAGCGGCCATTAGTAAAAGACTAAATACCACCGCTACCTTGCGGTAACGCATAAAGGCGACAGTCTCTTTTAATTGTAAAATTTGCATAATATTGAAGCCCTATATAGACAATTTATCGAGACGTTTACCACCCCAAACAGCGTTAACAATAGTACGAGTACCAATAACAGCCGTAAACATTGAGGTAATAATACCGATTGATAATGTGACAGCGAAACCTTTAATTGGACCGGTACCTACCGCGAATAAAATCAACGCAGCAATTAGCGTAGTAATGTTGGCATCAATAATGGTAGAAAATGCAGCGTCGTAACCTTGATGAATCGACTGTTGAATCGACTTACCTTCACGTATTTCTTCACGAATACGCTCAAAAATAAGTACGTTAGCATCAACCGCCATACCAACTGTTAATACAATACCGGCCATACCCGGTAAAGTTAAGGTTGCGCCAGGGATCATCGACATTACGCCAATAATCAAGACTAAGTTTGCGCCTAACGCTAAGTTTGCCACCACACCAAAGGCACGGTAATAAATCAACATAAATAAGAACACTAACCCAAAGCCCATCATGATGGCTTGGAAACCTAGTTGAACGTTTTCAGCACCTAAAGTTGGGCCAACAGTACGTTCTTCAACAATTTGAATAGGTGCTATTAAGGCACCAGCTCTTAGCAATAGCGCTAAATTATGCGCTTCAGCTTGGCTACCAGCACCCGTTATACGGAAGGTTTTGCCTAAGCGGGCTTGAATAGTGGCAACACTAATAACTTCTTCGACTTTTTCAAAAACAGTATTACCTTCAGAGTCAACTCGGTCAGTAGGTTTATATTCTATAAATACCGTAGCCATTGGCTTGCCAATACTGTTTTTAGTGCCGTTTGACATTTTACTACCGCCAGCAGAATCCAAAGTAATATTAACTTGTGGACGGCTGTACTCGTCAAAACTTGAACCTGCATCAACAATATGATCACCGGTTAGCATCACGCGTTTTTTCAATAAAACAGGCTGGCCGTTACGCTCTTTTAACAACTGAGAACTACCCGGTACACGACCGTTAAGTGCAGCACCTAAGTCACCGTCAGTATCAACTAAACGAAACTCAATGGTAGCCGTAGCGTTTAAGATTTCTTTTGCTTTCGCGGTATCTTGCACACCCGGTAATTCGATAACAATATGTTTTTGACCTTGGCGCTGTACTAACGGTTCAGCAACACCTAATTCGTTCACACGGTTACGGATAATGGTAATATTTTGTTGTAGGGCATATTCACGCGTTTCTTTTAATCTTTGTTCGGTCATTTTGGCCGATAAGGTTAAACTCGCTTCATCGCTAACAAATAACAAATTCTGGTTTTGCTTTTCTAGAAAAGTTTCTGCATTCTCTAAATCTTCAAGATTACGAAATTGCACTGCAATAGCATCATCAACTTTTTTAACTGAGCGATAGCGAATTTTTTCGCCACGTAAACCCGTTCTAAAATCGTCAACTAAACTTTCTTGTGCCTTAATAATGGCTTCTTTCATGTTCACTTCCATTAGGAAGCTCACTCCACCACTTAAATCTAAACCTAACTTCATTGGCGTACCACCAACACTTGCTAGCCACGCTGGTGTGGCAGGCGTTAGGTTTAAGGCAACTGAATACTCATCACCGATACTTTCGTCAAGTAAATCACGTGCACGTAATTGTTGTTCCGTGTCTCTAAATCGCGCCAATATCTGGCCGCCTTCCATCACGATACTCGCGTAGGAAATTTTCTTTTCATCTAAATGAGACTTAACTAGATCTAACGTCGCTGCGTTTGTTTCTATACCGCGCAAGCCAGAAATTTGTACAGCAGGATCTTCACCATAAAGGTTAGGAGACGCATACAAAGCACCAAAGGCTACTATAAATAGCACCATCAATGTCTTCCATAATGGATATTTGTTTAGCACAATATCACCCTATTTTCTTTTGAATCACGCTATATCACTTAAAGTAAGTAGATGCGTGAAAGTTTATTATAATTTTTTATTATCACTATTGTTTAACTATGCAAAAGTGCGCAATTGATTATTATCAATGCGCACTTTTAAAAAGCTATAGCAGCAAGGTCACTAAATCTCATTATAGAGATTTCATAGTACCTTTAGGTAATACAGCATTAATTGCGCCTTTTTGTACTGTTACTTCAGTACCTTCGGCAATGCTTACTACAATAAAATCTTTTTCATCAGAAACTTTAACAATTTTCCCAACAATGCCACCTTGTGTTAATACTTCGTCGCCTTTTGATAATTCAGACATTAAATTTTTATGCTCTTTCACACGCTTTGCTTGCGGACGATAAATCATAAAATAAAACACTAAACCAAATACCGCTAACATAATTAACATTGACATACCGTCTGCCCCTTGAGCGGGACCTGCAGCAGCGTGGGCTTGACTAATAAATAAACTCATAAATACCTCTTGTTATTTTTTCTGATTGATTTTATAAAATGGTGAAATTGAACCTGTTAACGTTTTACTCTACTTCACTGCCAGCCATAGGCGGGACAGGTAAATCACGTAACGCATAAAAATCAGCAACAAACTCATCTAGTTTGCCCTGCTCTATGGCGCCGCGCAATCCTTGCATTACACGTTGGTAAAAACGTAAATTATGCATGGTATTTAATTGCGAACCTAAAATTTCATTACATTTATCTAAATGATGTAAATAAGCACGCGAATAATTTTTACAAGTATAACAATCACATTCAGGATCTAATGGGCCAGTATCCGTTTTGTGACGTGCGTTTCTAATTTTGATAACACCATTAGTAACGAATAAATGACCGTTACGGGCGTTACGTGTTGGCATGACACAATCGAACATATCAATACCACGTCGCACACCTTCAACTAAGTCTTCAGGTTTGCCTACTCCCATAAGATATCGGGGTTTATTTTCCGGTATCAAGGGTGCGGTATGATCTAATATTCGAATCATATCTTCTTTGGGCTCACCTACCGATAATCCACCAATAGCATAGCCATCGAAGCCAATACTGGTTAAGCCATTAACTGATACTTCACGTAAATCTTCGTACATGCCGCCTTGTACAATACCAAACAGCGCGTTGAGATTGCCTTCATGGGCATCTTTTGATCGTTGTGCCCAACGTAATGAAAGCTCCATCGACACTTTAGATTCTTCATGACTGGCAGGATAAGGTGTACACTCATCAAATATCATCACGATATCTGAGCCTAAGCTATTCTGAACTTCCATTGAACGCTCAGGTGTTAGCATAATTTTTTCACCGTTTACAGGCGAGCTAAATTTAACACCTTCTTCGGTAATTTTGCGCATTTTACCTAAGCTAAATACTTGAAAGCCACCAGAATCAGTTAGAATCGGCTTATCCCAATTCATGAAACCATGTAAGCCACCATGTTGCTCGATAATTTCAGTGCCTGGACGCAACATTAAGTGAAAAGTGTTACCAAGCAGAATTTCTGCACCGGTATCGGCAACTTCTTCTGTTTTCATGCCTTTTACTGTGCCGTAAGTTCCCACTGGCATAAACGCAGGAGTTTCTACCGTACCACGATCAAACGTTAAACGACCACGACGAGCTTTACCGTCTTTGGTAAGTAACTCGAATTTCATCGCATTTTTCTCTGTTTTCTCTGTTTTCTCTGTCATATTATATCCTTCGCCCACTAGCGAAACAGGCTAGCAGCTTTTTCGTTTTAACGGCTAGCATTCTAACCAACTATTATCTTCTCTAGTCAGTATTTTTACTGACCAGTATTTAAATCTTTTTTCGTCAACAACATCGCATCACCATAACTAAAAAAGCGATACTGCTGCGCGACTGCATGTTGATAGGCCGCCATAATGTTGTCGTAACCGGCAAACGCACTAACTAACATCAATAAGGTTGATTCCGATAAGTGAAAATTCGTAATTAAAGCATCAACAATTTTAAATTCATAACCAGGGGTGATAAAAATATCGGTATCACCATAGAATTCACTAAAGCTTTTACCTTGTTCAGCAGCAATTTTAGCGGCACTTTCGAGTGAACGTACTGACGTAGTACCAACAGCAATAACTTTACCGCCACTCGCTTTAGTTTGTTCAATTTGTGCCACAACACTCGGCGGCACTTCAACATATTCAGCGTGCATAATATGATCGGCAATTTCATCAACTTTTACCGGTTGAAATGTGCCAGCACCGACATGTAAAGTTACAAAGGCAAAATCGACACCTTTGGCTTTAAGCTTCGCCATTAATTCATCATCAAAATGTAAACCTGCTGTTGGTGCAGCGACAGCGCCAGGTTTTTCGTTATAAACCGTTTGATAACGTTCACGGTCACTGTCTTCATCAGGTCGGTCAATATAAGGCGGTAATGGCATATGGCCAACTTCATCTAATATTGATAACACCGATTGCTCGCCATGAAATTCAAGTTCAAACAAAGCGTCATGTCTTGCCACCATCGTGGCTTTAACTTTACCTTCAAGGACTATTTCACTGCCAGGTTTGGGCGATTTACTGCAGCGAATGTGTGCTAGCACTCTATGTTCATCTAATAAACGTTCAACTAAAACTTCTAATTTACCGCCACTGGCTTTTTGACCAAACATGCGTGCTGGAATAACGCGTGTATTGTTAAATACTAACAAGTCTCCCGCTTGAACATGGTCAATAAGATCCGTAAATGTTTCATCTTTTCGCACACCATCATTGCCATTAAGCGTCATTAAACGACTGGCAGAACGGTTAGCTTTTGGATATCGAGCGATAAGCTCTTCAGGTAATTCAAATGAAAAATCAGCAACGCGCATGGTAAATAAACTAGTTCAAAGATTAAAAAACGCGTAATTTTAGTGCTGCACGGCACGAATAGCAAGCATTAACTTGTATACCCGCACCTCTGCAAGTTGCAAATTTCAGTAAGTTAAGAAAGGGTTTAGAGCTGTTAGCGATTAAAGACAGTCGCCCTTATTATCCTATCGCGCCTTGATCAACTTCCAGCTTAACTCTGTAGCTACATACTCAAGGGATTTAGGTATACAACTAAGCTTGAAATATAACAGCAATATAGCTTAAACGTTTAAGGCTATCACGATAATAAATAGCGACTATAGTTTAAAAATAATCACCCAAAAGCTTTATTTTGACGTATGCTGAAATCAAACAACACTTGAAAGGTAAACTAATGAAAAATCTTGCATTCGCCATCGCAAAAACCATCATCAATGGTTTTGAGCGACATATTTACCTTTATAGTGAAATAACACAAACGGCAAAACAGCGCTTTGAGCAACATCGCTGGAAAGACATTCAAGTCGCGGCTAAAGCGCGTACAGACTTTTACGATCAACGTATAGAAGAAACATTAGTCACTATCAAGCAAGACTTTTGTATCACAGAACTCGATGATGAGCTTTGGCAGTATGTGAAAAGTTGTTACATTGAACTACTGAGTAAACATCCTCAACCAGAGTTGGCTGAGAGCTTTTATAATTCCATATTTTGCCACTTATTCGCCCGCGAGTACTATCATAATGCCTATATTTTCGTGCAATCGACCGCGACAAGATTAGACACCTTACCCACGCCCAAAATATACACCAGTTATCACCCCGATGAACATGGGCTCTTTAAAACAATTAGCCTAATAATGAAACGGCATGAGTTTTCAGTACCATTTTCTCATTTGAAAAAAGACATCAATATCCTTATTTCAAAATTTCGCCAACAAGCCGACAAAACACGCTACCCGTTATCAGATTTACAATTCGATATTCTAGATTCCGTTTTTTACCGTAATAAGGGAGCCTATGTTATTGGCCGTGTAATTTCCCCTGCTGGTGAAATACCTTTTATTATTTCGCTATTAAATACTGAAAAAGACGGTTTATTTATTGATGCGTTGATCACCAAAGGTGAACAAATGGCGGTGGTTTTTGGTTTTGCTCGTGCTTATTTCTTTGTTGACTGCCAGCACCCGCACGCCTTAGTCGACTTTCTCAACCGCTTAATCCCTCATAAAACCAGTGCTGATTTATATTCCGCCATCGGCTTTCATAAACAAGGAAAAACTCAGTTTTATCGTGATTTTTTAAATCACCTCGATAACAGTGATGACAAGCTCGTCCTGGCGCCTGGTATAAAGGGTATGGTGATGTCGGTATTTATGCTGCCGTCATATCCCTATGTATTTAAAATCATTAAAGACAAGTTCTCCCCAAGTAAAAATATGACCAGAGCCGATGTTAAAGGCAAATATCGCCTAGTTAAACTACATGACCGAGTGGGTCGAATGGCTGATACCATGGAGTATTCCGAAGTTGCCTTTCCTAAGCAGCGCTTCTCAGAGGAACTTTTAGACGAGCTAAATACTGTTGCACCTTCTTTACTAAGATATGAAGATGATTTAGTGATCATTAAACATATGTATATTGAACGTAAAATGACACCACTCAATTTATACTTAGCTACAGCTAATGACGATGAAGTAGACGATGCAATGTATGGTTATGGTAAAGCCATTAAACAACTTATTGCCGCTGATATTTTCCCAGGTGATATGTTATTGAAAAATTTTGGCGTAACACGACATGGCCGGGTAATTTTTTATGATTACGATGAAATTACTTATATGAATGAAGTAAACTTTCGTATTAAGCCTGAAGCGGTAACCGAAGAACAAATTTATGCGGCTGAACCATGGTATTCAGTTGCACCTGGTGATGTATTTCCAGAAGAGATCGCCACTTTTGCTTTAGCTAATAATAGATATCGACAAGCATTTTTACGACACCATGCTGATTTACTAGAAGCTGAATATTGGCAAAACTGTCAAGCAAGTGTTGCTAAAGGTGTTTTTGCAGATGTTTACCCTTATCCAGAAAATACCCGTTTCTGTTATTGGAAAACCTCTACCGCTGAACAAAAAATCAACAACCCTTAATTTAATTGGGCAAATATCGACACATATGCTGTTTATTTAGGCGAACAGTCGTTTTTTTTAAATTTGCCCTTTACCTTTAGCTTGGCATCAGTATAATTCGAATCTGTTGCAGGGGTGTAGTTCCAATTGGTAGAACAGCGGTCTCCAAAACCGACGGTTGGGAGTTCGAATCTCTCCACCCCTGCCATTTTCCTTTCTTGATTTAATTCCTTATTTTAATTTTTTATAGTCACTTAGTTAATAATCTTAGTGTTATTATAAAATTCTAGTTTTTCCTATTTCAAAACTCTGTCATGATAACCATGATTTTAACCATACCTAAAATGATATGAGCATTAACAAAAGACAATTTGAATTATTACAAGCCATGGGCATTACGGTTTGGCAAAGACGGTCATTAACCAGCCGCAACTCATTGTCAGCTAATACTTCTGGGGCTGAGCATAACAGCGAGCAAAATACCGACACCATTACTGCTGTTGCCTCACCATTGTCATCAAAGTCACATCAAGAGAGTATAGCAATAGATCTAAAATCATTACTTAAACAGCCGTTATTTAAAGATATTCTAAGCTCCATAGGCGCAAGCAGTGCCGATTTATCCGTTGCTCATAATCAAATTGATCTTGGCATCATTAATTGGCAGTTTACCCAAAATAAAAATATTGAATTTGAGCATAACTGCTTAAAAACACCTGATTTAGAAACCCTTGCAAACTCGCCAGAATTAAAAAAATCTTTATGGCAATCAATAGGAGCTTTAAGCTCAACATGACACAAATAGCAAACACTACATTTAATCCTGTAAATCAGGATATAGTCGAACAACTGATGGTGATTGAACTTGCTTGTCATCCTCACCCGTGGAGTGAAAAAACTTTTCGCAGCTGTATTGAAGGACGATATTTCGGTGAATACCTGACAATCGACAATATAATCGTTGGCTTTTATGTAGGTGAACACGTAGCAGGTGAATCAACCTTGATGGATGTTTGTGTTGCACCAGAGCAACAAGGAAAAGGCTACGGTAAAGCATTATTATTACAATTCTTCGAGCACTGTAAAACACTCGCGACAAAAAGCATCTTCCTAGAAGTGCGTGCAAAAAACATCAGTGCACAAATGCTTTATATTAATCATGGTTTTACTGAAATATCACGCCGCACAGGTTATTACCCAAGTAATACTGGCTTTGGCTATGAAGACGCTATCGTTATGTCAAAAAAGCTCTAATAAAATCTGAATAATACATCGATAAAAACGAAGTCACCTTAAATTATTCTGATCAGCGTTGAAGGTAATTACCAACTTAATAGCCTAGCATGAAACAACAATGCGACATTAAGGCCACTTAAGTGATCTATTATTTAGCGCTGTTCGTAGAATTGTTTTTAGTCATTTTCCTAATACCAAGCTGATTAAACAAGTTAGTATCACTAAACATAATAAAAATGTTGGAGCACACATGAATAAAACAAATTATCTTTTAGCCATTTTACCACTGGCTTTATCACTAAGCGTTCAGGCAAAATCAACTCACGATAACGCAGTAAGCGACGAACTTGTTGCCACACAACGAACAGAACTCGCTCAAAATACAAAAAATAAAGGTTTCGGCCCTCAATCGCCAAGAGATATAAGCTCTGTAGCAGGCACTAATACCATTCATTTTGGCGCAGCACCTGCTTACAACCACATGAATTTGTGTAACATACATTTTCATAAGAATGCCGAACATAAAGGTGGAGAATTTACCAAGTATGCCGGCAATGGCGATGGTCACGGCTATCAAACTGGCTACTTATATTCAGGTAAGCTAAGTGTTGAACAACGTAAACCTTTAGCAAGTGAAGTATGTCCAGGTACACATAACAGCTTACAGTCGGGCGACACTATTGAAGTGCATTACGTTCATTCATCAGCACAAGTTAAGCCGGGTGCTACGTTAGGCGCTTGTTTAAGTGAGTCAATCATGAACCCACAGTTACGGGTAGAAACTCAAGTCTATGTGCTTGTAAACGATGATAACGCGCTGAATTTTAATAAATTAACCACTGTTAGTGAAACCAAGGGTAAATACCAAGCCTTAAACATCCCCAACAACACAGGAAAGCCTGTTGTGTATAGTGGTTCAACAACGGGTCCTAGTTACAACGAAGCGGGTTCACCCCTTCAAGTAACCTGGAGTGTTCGACCTGAAGTGGCTAAAGTTGATATTGCTTCAGTTGCTAAATGGTGTGAAGGGAATGAGTTTAAAGAAGATCACGCCCACGGTGTTAGAAACCTAGTGACTAATCCTGAACTTCTTTCGCCAATTAAATAGGCAATTTCTTTCCGAGCAGTAACAAAGTTACTCAGTGAAAAGAAAGTAGTATAATAAAGCAGTAAAAAGAAAAATTATAAAAGCAAACCCTAGGTTTGCTTTTTACTTTTTGTTGCCTCATCTCCTGATAAAATAATTATGTTAAATTTATTAGAAATTTATCCATTACCAGTTATCAACACCTTTCATATCCGGTAACTCATGAGCTATACCTTTGTGACAGTCGATACAGGTTTTCTCTCCTGATGCTAAGGCGTCAGAGTGCATTTTCACGCTGCGGTTACCTTGCTCAGAAAAGTCCATATATTCAAAATCATGGCAGTTACGACACTCTAAGGAGTCATTTTCTTTCATTCGTTTCCACTCCCGTTCCGCCATAGAACGGCGATGATCCACAAATTTTTCACGGGTATCTATAACGCCCGTTAACATACCCCAAACTTCTTTACTTGCCGCAATTTTACGGACGATTTTATCTGTCCATTTTTTAGGTACATGGCAATCAGGACATGTAGCACGCACACCTGAACGATTAGCATAATGAATAGTTTCCCGATATTCCTCATATACATTGTCTTGCATTTCATGACAGCTAATACAGAATTCCTCGGTATTCGTTACTTCTAATGCCGTGTTAAAACCGCCCCAGAAAATAACGCCACCGGCAAAACCAATGGCTAAAATAAACCATAAAGCCGCACTGTTCGGTGACTTTAAAAACATCCACACATTTTTTAGCATGTTAATCTCCTATTTTTGCAACTATTTACTCATGACCCAAAGATTCAACAGGCTCAAAGGTGTTATCAACCAAAGGCGCTGCATCAGCTTGTGTAACATGACATTGCAGGCAAAAATAACGACGAGGAGAAACATCCGATAAAGTTTTACCATCACGTGTTTCATAATGCGTTAAGCTAATTTTCGTTGCACCTGTTTCTGCAGCATATTTCCAACTATGGCAGTTCAAGCACTTATTACTGTTTAAATCGACACGATAACCTCGGACTTGATGAGGTATAACCGGTGGCTGATGCACATAATTCCGCGCAATAGGGTTTTTGTCCTTAATAACACGCTTTAGTTTTTCTGCTGGGCGGGTTTCATCAATAGTTGCAGCTCCGCGAATGGTGGCTAAACCGCCGGTGTTAACTGTTTCTTGGGCTATGGTTATAAACGCTATTGCAAATGTAACTACAGCAACTAATAAAGTTAATAATTTCATTTATCTCTCCCACACACCGATAATAAGGTTATCGATGTGTTAATTTTTCAACATTAAGCTTTAGTGACTTTAACCGCACACTTCTTATAATCAGCTTGTTTTGACAGCGGATCAGTTGCATCTAAAGTGACTTTATTGACTAATTGCTTAGCGTCAAACCATGGCATAAACACTAAACCTTTTGGTGGTCGGTTTCGGCCTCTGGTTTCAATTCGAGATTCAACTTCACCTCGCCTAGAAGCCATTAACACTTTATCGCCACGGCGCAAGTTTCGCTCTCTTGCATCATCAGGGTGCATAAAAATCACGGCATCAGGGAAAGCTTTATGTAGCTCAGGCACACGCGATGTCATTGAGCCCGAATGCCAATGTTCAAGTACACGCCCAGTGCTCAACCATAAGTCATATTCTTCATCGGGCGACTCTGCTGGTGGCTCATAAGGCAAAGCAAAAATAACCGCTTTATTATCTTTGTGACCGTAAAACTGCACTTCACTGCCTTTTTCTACGTAAGGATCATGGCCTTCTCTAAAGCGCCACTTAGTTTCTTTACCGTTAACCACTGGCCACCGTAAACCGCGTTCTTCGTGATATCGGTCAAACGGCGCTAAATCGTGACCATGGCCACGGCCAAATTCTGCATATTCTTCAAACAAACCTTTTTGGATATAAAAACCAAAAGCATCACCTTCAAAGTTGCTATCGCCTTTTGACTCACTCATTGGGAATTTATTCACTTTACCATTAGCGTATAACACGTCGTATAAGGTTTTACCGCGAAGTTCGGGTTGCTTCGCAATCAGTTCCTCTGGCCACACTTCTTCGACTTTAAAACGTTTAGAAAACTCAACCAATTGCCATAAATCTGAGCGCGCATCACCTGGCGCATTAACTTGTTGATGCCAAAATTGCGTTCTACGCTCAGCATTACCGTAAGCGCCTTCTTTTTCTACCCACATTGCCGTTGGTAAAATAAGATCAGCCGCTTGTGCGGTAACGGTTGGATACGGGTCTGAGACCACAATAAAGTTTTCAGGATTACGATAACCTGGAATTGCTTCTTCATTAATGTTCGGCGCGGCTTGCATATTGTTAT
This sequence comes from Colwellia sp. PAMC 21821, assembly GCF_002077175.1. NCBI lineage: Bacteria > Pseudomonadati > Pseudomonadota > Gammaproteobacteria > Alteromonadales > Colwelliaceae > Colwellia > Colwellia sp. PAMC 21821. Next base: position 3,363,128 of record NZ_CP014943.1, on the reverse strand, counting down.
TACACATCACCCAATAAGCATTGAGTTTACCGTCTTTTAACATACGGTTTTGCAATACAGCATGATAACCAGGCTTGGGTGGAATAGTGCCTTCTGGTAACTGCCAAATTTTCTCAGCTATTGCTCTGTGTTTAGGGTTTGCAACTTGTAAATCAGCCGGTAAGCGATGAGAGAAAGTTCCTACTTCACGCGCGGTCCCACAAGCTGATGGCTGACCGGTTAATGAGAACGGGCTATTACCGGGTTCAGAAATTTTACCGGTTAACAAATGTACGTTGTACATTAAATTATTAGCCCAAACACCACGGGTATGTTGGTTAAATCCCATGGTCCAAAATGACGTTACTTTGACTTTAGGATCGGCGTATAACTTCGCCATTTCAATTAAATTGGCTTCTGGCACACCAGAAAGCTTTGACACAGACTCCACCGTATAAGTACTAACAAATTTAGCGTAGGCCTCAAAAGTCATGGGTGTTGATTCACCACTACCGGCATTTTTTGCCGCTTTTTCTAACGGATGCGTTGGACGTAAGCCATAACCTATATCGGTAACGCCTTCACGCACATTAACGTGCTTTTTCATGAAATCTTCATTAACGGCATTATTTTGAATAATGTAATTGGCAATAAAGTTTAAAATAGCTAAATCTGTTTGTGGAGTGAAGATCATGCCATTGTCGGCAAGTTCAAAACTACGGTGTTTATAAGTTGATAAAACATTGACCTTAACGTGCGACGCACTTAAACGACGATCAGTTAGTCGTGACCATAAAATAGGATGCATTTCCGCCATATTAGAGCCCCACAATACAAAGGCATCAGCATGTTCTAAATCGTCGTAACAGCCCATTGGCTCGTCGATACCAAAAGTACGCATAAAACCACCAACAGCTGAGGCCATACAATGTCGCGCATTCGGGTCAATATTATTGGTTAGAAAGCCTGCTTTCATCAGCTTAGAAGCCGCATAGCCTTCCCATACTGTCCATTGACCGGAGCCAAACATGCCGACCGAGGTTGGGCCTTTTTTCTTAATCGCGGCTTTAAATTTATCAGCCATAACATCAAAGGCTTTGTCCCAGCTTACGGGGGTAAAGTCACCTTCTTTATGGTATTTACCATCAGTCATTCTCAATAATGGCTTGGTTAATCGGTCTTTACCGTACATAATTTTCGATAAAAAGTAGCCTTTAATACAATTTAAGCCTTTATTAACTTCTGCTTCAGGATCGCCCTGTGTTGCCACTACTTTGCCATGTTGAGTACCGACTAATACACTACAACCCGTGCCACAAAAACGACAAGGGGCTTTGTCCCACTTAATTGTGCTTTGTGACGATTGCGTGATCAAATTAGTCGCTGATATAGGCACCGCAACGCCAGCGGCAACAGCTGTCGCTGCAATCGCATTAGCTTTAATAAAGTCACGTCGAGTTAAGGTCATAATGCTTTCCCTTGATGCTGTGGTAAACCCGCATCGTTATGATGAAATATGAGTGATGACGAGATAACACCAGACACATTGCTCATGTCGGTAATGGTATCTATGATACGTTTGGCAGGGTTGGTTTCGCCTTCGAGCCCCTCTACGGTGAACACTAAGTTGCCATTTTCGCCTGTTGCATGTTTCTCAGCACCAGGAAATGCTTGCAGATCATCCGCAACTTTAGCTGCGTTATCGGGATATACCATAAACATTACCCCAGCAATATTTACGGGGCTTTCTTCTAAAAGATTAATCATGTTCTTGCCCTCTTATAATTTTTCGTTAGCTTCTGCTGTATGTTTAATTGTATGGTTAATTGTATTTGTAATTGCCGCTGCAGGCTTAGCGCCAAATATTTTTAAAATAATAATCGCGACTAGCGCCGTAGCGATAAAACCAAAAAGGAATATCAATGGCATTGAGGTATAGCCCAAAACATTCCATATTAACTGCTCTAAATCACTCATAATTTACTCCTAATTTGCTGCTAACAAGCCTGTTGAAAGCTTAATTGCCGACTCAGGACAAATAGCGACACATGCCCCGCACCCCGTACAGTCTACAAGTGCAATTTCAGGTTGAGGCACGCTACCATGCAGATAGGTAAAGTTAATGGCTTCAGGTTCACAACTGTCTTGACACACTTGGCAGTGCACTTGACTCTTAGCTAAGCAACTTCCTGTAATCTCAATCGTTAACTGCCAAGGCTCAGCGTCAACAGGCGAAAACAAAGGCTCTTTACAGGCCTTTACACATTGTTGACAGAATGTGCATTCGCCAGCAGAAAAGTTAATTTCAGGAAAACCGCCATCCCCTTTAATAATAATATTTTCTTCGCAGGCATCAATGCAGTCGCCACATTGCGAGCAACCTTGCGTAAATACTTTTTCGTCCACAGTCCAAGGTAATCTAATGGTTGGCGGTGTAGAAACTTGCTTTGCTTGCATAAAATTACGGCGGCTTAAATCAACCATAAACCCTCACTACTTGAACACATTTTCACCAAGGTAATTAAGTAAAATAGATAACATGAAAACATCATAGACTGACAATACAGCAACGAGTCGCTGCGTTACTTGATGTAAATCAAGTTTTTCTTATGTTTAGTAGATAAAACCTTGAATAAGGTAGGTATGATTATTTAAATGAAGGGGAATATAATGTCTTTAGTTGCGTTATTTTCACCCGATACTATAGGTATAAACCACAATAGGTAAAAACCATGCAAAAATTAATTTGTTGAAATACTTATGGCTATAAATTTTTGATGAGCATCAAAGCGGGAGAATCCGGTTTAGGTTCTATAGGTTGTAGACTGTTTACGAGTAACATTAGTAGTGCATCAACAGTCGTTATCAACCCAACCCGAGCAATGCTAATATAAATTAACAAAGCTGATATTTATACTGGTCGTGAAGATAACGCTATTAATTGCTTATTAAATGCTTCTAATACCAAATGTAATAAGTTATTGACCAATTTTAAGCGAGGATAAATTGTTCAAGAATACATGTTTATTGTTCCAGACTAAACATAAGTACCTGCATCCCTGCAGGCAAGGCGTTTGATTGATTAGGGCATGGATGCCCGTAAGTAGAGCAATGCAGGAGCAATTGTCGAGTAATAGCGGGCGTGTGTGATTGAAAACAACGCAGTTATTGACGATTTAAACCGCCTTAAAATGATCGATTATTTATTTCAATTGGTATAATTAAGCTGCTAGCTCATAAAGCTTAGCTTGCCCCTTGCCTGCGTTTTTAGCTTCATACATAGCTTGATCTGCGTGAATAATGGCAGTCTCAGGTGTTATAATTTCTTGTCCTAAAAGTTTTACGCCAAGACTAGCCCCTAAGACAAGCTTTTTCTCACCATATTCATATGGCTGCTGCAATAGCGACAGAATTTTAATGGCTACTTTACTTGAGTTCTCTCTCGCATCGTCTGCATTCGAAGCAACACGGTCTAAAACAAGTAAGAATTCGTCCCCACCTAAGCGGGCAGCCAAATCATTTTCGCGAGTAACTGATTGTAATCTTTTGCCAACTTCAATCAATATTTGATCACCAACATTATGACCATATGTATCATTCACTGCTTTAAAGCCGTCTAAATCAAGAAGTATGATTGCGCCAAATTGCTTATGCCTAAAACTACCGGCAATAAATCCCTATAAATGCTGGGTAATCATGGGGCGATTAGCTAATCCTGTAACGGGATCTGTAAATGCCTGCATTTTAATTTGATTAAGCGCAGCTTCATGTGCTTTAACAAAAGGTTGAATAATAAAACCATAAAGTAGCGGACTACATAGCGCGGTAAGTAAAATGGTATCAACCAAGGCTTCAAAATTTACGCTCCAATCATGTGCTATGGACGCAATTAACTGCATAACTAAAAATTCAGTTACAGCAATCAAAGCTAAAATACCTAAGAATACGTTAATTTTTGAGGGTGTTTTTAGTAATTTTTTTGTTTTTGTTTTCATTACTTTCATCTCTTCGATTTTAACAACGACATTATACTATTTTAATAATGAAAGATATTTACATGTTATTTCATCACTTGAAAATAGCCACTTAAAATAATCTTATAAACATTTGATTTTAAATACTTAAACCTTAAGCAGGCATCAAAGTAACATACTATCAGCGTTATACTTAAACGTTTATTTTTCGTCATCAATATAGTGAAAGCCGAACGTTAACCCTTCATTAACCTAATAACAACCTAGTGTTAACCTTGTGAGGTAAGTAAGCTTAATACTAGGGATAAATTCATTACTCAAATCCTAAACCCTTTAAATTTTATTGTATGACTTACAACAGCATTTGCATTGACTACCTAGCGCCTTTAATCATTATCTAAGTAAAATACGACAAAATAGCCACCATTGTCTATTGTTGTAAAAAAAAGTACAAATTCAAGATATTGTTACTGCCCTTTAGGCTGGTTTTCGCTATAATGTTGCGTTTTAAAATTTAACTTAAATTCTCTTCATCCACTTTAATAACAGGTAATTTGCATGTCTGTACAACAGCAGGAAGTCGACCTTCGACGCACCTTCGCTATTATTTCCCATCCTGATGCGGGTAAAACGACGATCACTGAAAAGGTTTTGCTTTTTGGTCAAGCTTTACAAAAAGCCGGTACCGTAAAAGGTAAAAAGTCGGGGCAACATGCGAAATCTGACTGGATGGAAATGGAAAAAGAACGTGGTATTTCAATCACCACCTCGGTAATGCAATTTCCCTATAAAAACTGTTTAGTTAATTTACTCGATACGCCGGGTCATGAAGACTTCTCAGAAGATACTTACCGTACCTTAACCGCTGTTGACTCTTGCCTAATGGTAATCGACGTAGCTAAGGGTGTAGAAGCCCGTACCATTAAATTAATGGAAGTTACTCGTCTGCGTGACACCCCCATTATTACCTTTATGAATAAAATGGACCGTGATGTTCGCGATCCAATGGAAGTAATGGATGAAGTTGAAGACATCCTAAAAATCAAATGTGCCCCTATTACCTGGCCAATCGGCATGGGTAAAGAATTCAAGGGTGTGTATAACATTTTAACCGATGAAATATTTTTATATCAAACAGGCCAAGGCCACACTATTCAAGAAAAACGTGTGATTAAAGGCATTGATAACCCAGAGTTAGATAAAGTTATTGGTAACTACGCTGATGATTTACGCGAAGAGTTAGAACTTGTTGCTGGCGCGTCACATGAGTTTAATCTTGAAGAGTTTTTAAATGGTGAGCTTACACCAGTATTTTTTGGTACTGCATTAGGTAACTTTGGTGTTGACCATATGCTTGACGGCTTAACGCGCTGGGCACCAAAACCTTTACCTCGTGAAACTGATACTCGCATAGTTAACGCTGAAGAAGAAAAATTCTCAGGCTTTGTTTTTAAAATTCAAGCCAATATGGACCCAAAACATCGTGACCGTATTGCTTTTATGCGTATTTGTTCAGGCAAATATGAAAAAGGCATGAAAATGAAACAAGTACGCATCGGCAAAGACGTAAGAATTGCTGACGCGGTAACCTTTATGGCCGGTGACCGTTCTAATGTTGAGCAAGCCTATGCTGGTGACATTATTGGTTTACATAACCATGGCAGTATTCAAATTGGCGACACCTTTACCGCTGGTGAAGATATGAAGTTTAGCGGCATACCAAACTTTGCCCCTGAAATGTTCCGTCGTATTCGTTTACGCGACCCGCTTAAAGCCAAACAATTACAAAAAGGTCTTATCCAGTTGTCTGAAGAAGGCGCTGTGCAGGTATTTAGACCTTTCAACTCGAACGATATGATCGTTGGCGCGGTTGGTGTATTGCAGTTTGAAGTAGTCGTTCAACGTTTAAAAACTGAATACAAAGTAGACGCTATTTACGAGCCTATCAGCGTGGCAACAGCGCGTTGGTGTACTTGCGATAATGAGCGCACGTTAGAGCAATTTGAAAAGAAAGCTTATGACTACCTAGCACTCGATGGCGGTAATAACTTAACTTACATCGCCCCGACTATGGTGAACTTAAGCCTAGCGCAAGAACGTCATCCAGATATTGTGTTTCACAAAACACGTGAGCACTAATCTGCTTAAATAAGCGATGAAAAGTAACTGATGACAAACTAAAGTCAATCACGTAATTTATCTATAAGCCTAATGCCCATCATTAGGCTTATTCATTCAAGTGAACACCACTAGCTTGAACCTAAATTGAATAAGAGTTAAATAAAATGAATATTAGTAACATCCTAAGTGAAAGAGTTAGTGCAGCAATGACAGCAGCAGGTTTACCTGAAGGCACAAACCCTGCAATAAGTTTATCTAACCGTGCAAATTTTGGTGATTACCAAGCCAACGGTGTTATGGGTGCTGCTAAAAAATTAAAAACTAATCCTCGTGAATTGGCAACCAAAGTGGTTGAAGCACTTGACTTAACGGGCATTGCTGAAAAAGTTGAATTAGCAGGTCCTGGTTTTATTAATATTCATTTAGACCAAAACTGGTTAGCAGCACAATTAAACCAAATATCGAACGACAAAAATTTAGGTGTAAACCAGTCAGAAAAACCACAAAACGTTGTGGTTGATTATTCTGCGCCAAACCTAGCGAAAGAAATGCACGTAGGACACTTACGCTCAACCATCATTGGTGATGCTGTGGTTCGTGCGCTTGAGTTTCGTGGTGAGCATGTTATCCGTCAAAATCACATGGGTGATTGGGGCACGCAGTTTGGTATGTTACTCGCACATTTAAGCGATAAATTAGCGTCAGATGAGGTTGCAGAAACTGCTCTTTCTGATTTAGAAAATTTCTATCGTGAAGCAAAAATTCGTTTTGATAACGAAGACGGCTTTGCTGACCGTGCCCGCGATTATGTGGTTAAACTGCAAAGTGGCGACGCAGATTGCGCAATCCTATGGCAACAGTTTATTGATATTTCAATTAGCCACAGTGAAGACATTTATAAAAAACTTAATGTCACACTAGCGCGTAAAGACATTATGGGTGAAAGTGCTTATAACGATGATTTATCAAACGTGATAGATGAATTAATGGCACAAAAAATAGCGGTAGAAGATCAAGGCGCTAAAGTTGTTTTTATTAACGAAATGGCTAATAAAGATGGCGACCCATCAGTATTTATCGTGCAAAAATCAGGTGGCGGTTACTTATACGCAACAACGGATCTTTCTGCATGTCGCTACCGTGTTGGCGAACTCAAAGCCGACCGAATTATTATTTTTACTGACGCTCGTCAAGCTTTGCATTTTAAGCAAGTTGAAATCGTTGCCCGCAAAGCCGGTTTCTTACCGGACCACGTTGGTTATGATCATTGCCCATTTGGCATGATGATGGGAGACGATGGTAAGCCTTTTAAAACCCGTACCGGTGGCACCATTAAACTCGCCGAATTACTTGATGAAGCCGTGGTTAGAGCAAAAGTTGTTATCGCCGAAAAAAATCCTGATTATTCAGAAGCGCATTTAACTGAAATTGCTGAAAAAGTAGGTATTGGCGCGGTTAAATTTGCCGATTTATCAAAAAACCGTACCAGCGATTATATTTTCAGCTGGAAAACAATGCTCAGTTTTGAAGGCGCTACAGCACCATACTTACAATATGCTTATTCGCGTATTAAAAGTATTTTCACTAAAGCAGACTTTTCAGTCAACGATAGTATGCCGACCATTGTGATTGTAGAACCACAAGAAAAAGCGTTAGCGCTTAAATTATTACAATTAGAAAATGTTATCGACTCTGTCATTAGCGAGTGTACGCCAAACTTGCTGTGTAATTACCTATATGAGCTTGCCAGCCTTTACATGAGTTTTTACGAAGCATGTCCGATATTAAAAGATGAAATTTCAAACGACGTTAAGCAGTCACGATTAGCTCTTAGCTTCATCATTGCCAATACCCTTAAGCAAGGCTTAGACATTTTGGGTATCGACGTAATGGAACGTATGTAAAAAAAGCGGCTACTCGATATTGTTCATGCTCATAAAATAAGTGTGAACAATTTAAAGACCGTAGCTAATGTGAAATCAAGGAGGCGCAATATGTTAAGTTACACCGACAGTCATTGCCACCTTGATTTTGACGCCTTTAGTGCCGATTTACCTCACCTGTTAAAGCAATGCCAGCAAGCGCATATTCACAAAATTGTTATCCCTAGTATTGGTCCTAAAAACTGGCAAAAAGTACTCACACTCGCTAAAAAATACAACAGTGAACAATTAAGCCTGCATCCGTGTTTAGGTATTCATCCTTGGTTTCTTAATGATTTAACTAGCGATAGCCTGAGTCTTTTAGCGAATTTGGTAGAGCGTAATATCGATGATATTGTTGCGATTGGAGAGGCTGGAATTGATGGCGTTATCGATAAAGAACAAAATAATTTGTCGCTGCAAATTCATGTTTTTGAACAACAGCTTAACTTAGCAAAAACCTTCAACTTGCCCATTATTGTTCATCACCGTAGATCACATCAACATATTGAACGCATGCTTCGAGAGAAACAGCTAACTCAAGGTGGAATTATCCACGCTTTTTCAGGTAGTTACCAACAAGCTTGTCAGTATATTGATTTAGGTTTTAAATTAGGTATCGGCGGTACTATTACTTACCCGAGAGCAGAGAAAACAATTAAGGCTATAAAGCGGTTACCATTGGCAAGCTTAGTATTAGAAACCGATGCGCCTGCAATGCCGTTGTGTGGTTTTCAGGGCTTAGATAACTCACCACTGCAGTTAATCAATGTGTTTCAAGCACTTGATAACATTCGCAGTGAATCAACCGAAGAACTAGCCCATGCGCTTGAAGCTAATATAAGCGCTGTTTTACCCAAATTAGCTGATTAAATATCACCGAGCTATCGAGTTGGGGGTCTAAATCCTTGGCGGCTGAAGCGATTTAAGCCACGCGTTAAGAGAAAACCAATAACACCCGCCACTATCATCAATATGCGCATAATATCATATTGAGAACGGCTGTTTTCTGCCAGTTCGTCAGCCAACATCGAACGATGAAGCGATAATCGAATATACCCGTATAACTTGTCACTACGAAGTTCTTGCACGAAAGGAAAAACATCACCCGTTTGGTTTATTTTTCTAATGCTAATACCAAAAAGATCATTAATCGACTCTGCTTGCTCAGAACTTGCCATTGCTTGCCCTGTAATACCATATATATGGACACTTTTCACTAATGGCTGCTGAACTAAGGTATCGGTATATTGTTGTAACTGGTTTGGTTTTTGCGCTAAATAAGGCATAGCGCTTGTTGCTGCTTGTGCCAAGTAAAGCTTACCAATTTTATTGGCATGATCTTGAATATGCATTTGTTGAGTGTCGCGACTAGTCACCCAAAAATCCATCAATAAAACAATCAACAAAATAGCTATAGCTAATTGCAATATTTTATTATAAATCGACGATAATTTAGGGTATAAAGGCTGTTCTATTTGCTTCATCAAACGATTTGCTTCCTACATTTTTATAACTACAGTATAGAACTAAATTTAAATATTTTATACTAGGATAATCGTTTAAAAGCGTGTTTTTCAAATAAGGTATGACCGTGACAAACCAAAATAAATCTTTTCCTTTGAAGGATATTCAGTACTTAAATTTAGCACAATGGTTACCTGTCGACTCAACCACTAACAATATGGCTATTAATTTTGATCAAGCACAGCAAGCCTTAGTTTTAAGTGAACAGGATAATGCGACAGCCCCAAGTAATGTTTCAGACACAATCGAGCTTGTTGTTTTTGGTGATATCAAAATAGCCACCTTAGTAAATTTACTCAGTGAGTGCGAAATTAGTTTGCTCTGCCTGCATAAAATTAATCAGCGAAATAATGCTATTAGCTATCGATTAGGTGTAAAAGTAATCGATATTAAACAAGCCAGAGATCGCTTGTCGACATTCAATATTGCCGAAAAAATTGAATCCGCTTTATTAGTCGATGCGCCAACTCTTTCAGCACCCGGCTTGCTAGTAATGGATATGGACTCAACCACCATAAAAATTGAATGTATTGATGAAATAGCTGCACTTGCTGGTGTGGGCGAAGAAGTATCAGCAGTAACTGAACTAGCCATGCAAGGACAACTAGATTTTAGCCAAAGTTTGCATCAACGAGTTGCTAAATTGCAAAATGCCCCTGAAGAAATATTAGCGCAAGTTGCGAAAAACATACCGCTAATGGAAGGGTTAGAAACCTTAGTAACTGCGTTGAAAAAACATCAATGGCGCGTGGCAATTGCCTCAGGTGGTTTTACTTATTTTGCTGATCATTTAAAACAAATGTTGTCACTAGACGCCGCGGTAGCTAACGTTTTAGAAATCACTGAACATAAACTAACGGGAAAGGTTTTAGGTGATGTAATTGACGCACAAGCAAAGGCTGTTTGTTTACAGCAATTACAAAGTGAATTTGATATTGCGCCAACACAAACGGTTGCCATGGGCGATGGTGCTAACGATTTGGTAATGATGGCCGCTGCACACTTAGGTGTTGCCTTTCATGCAAAACCTTTAGTGCTAGCTCAAGCAGATGCTTGTATCACTAAATCTGGCCTAGATTGTTTATTACATTGGCTTAAATAGAAAAAATGGGGCAGCTACTTACTGTAGCTGCCCCTAAAGCTTTACGCGCTGGCTTGACTGCCCTAATTAAATTGTTCAGGAACTAAATGTTGAACCTGAACAATGATATTTTTAACCGCCAAATTGAAAACGAAAACCAGCATTAACGGTAAAACCATCGTTTCTTGACCAAATATTGGTTGTCCATCTACCGCTAGGCGCTTGTTCAGGCAACAACAAAGGATCTTCTTTAGTTTGTCGCACATTAAGCAAATTTTCAGCATTAACAAAGAAGCTAACTTGTCCTATAGTTATTTGACCTAACAACCCTAAGTGCCAATAAGCTTTGCTACGATCGCGGTATGGGTTGTTCTCAAGTTGTTGTGTTCCGGTATAGTAAGCTTCAAATCCTAGTAAATGGCTACCGTGCTCTTCCCACATAACAACAAGGCCGGCAGAATGCTGGGGCGTAAGTGCTAAAGGTACTCGATTAAAACCAGAATCACTTTCTTTAGTGGCGTCTGTATATAAATAACTGCCGGTAAACTTAATATCTTGCCAGCGATAACGCAGTAATAATTCAGCACCCTTTATTTCACTTTCGCCTAGCGCATTTACAATACGAACTTGTTTACCAAAAGCTTGGTCAGCACCGCTAATAACGTCTAATTCAGTAACATTATCAATAGTTGAAGAAAATAACGTTAAGCTCGTTTCTACGCTGTCGAACACGTAGCTAATATCTATAGAAGCAGTAGTCGCTTGCTCTTCTTCAAGGTTTTCTAGAGGCTCAAGGCGAGATAAGCCTGTTTCATCAAGATCTTCAATAAATGGGCTAGGTGCGAAAAAACCTTGTCCAAATGCGCCCCTGAAGGTCCAGTTTTCTGGGCTATACAATACTGAAATACGTGGGCTAACTTGTGTACCATATTCACTGTGCCAGTCAGTACGTGCGCTTAGCGACAATGAAACAACATCACTTGCTTCATAATCAAGTTGAGAAAACAGTCCAGGTACTTGATAAGAGTAATCAAACTCAGAAAAAGTTTCCGAGGCGAACTTTTCAGACTGAAGCGCTAAGCCAACTAACCACGCCGTTTTATCAGAATATCCCGACAAGCTCGTCTCGATCAGATAACTTTCGTGACTATCGTCTTCTAGCACAGCACCAAACTCATGTTCATGGTCTTGATTCATTGCTGAGCCACGAAGATTTAAATTTAAAACGTCACCTAAGGGTTGATCATAGATAAAGCCAAGATCCGTTCTAAGAGTATTTTGTGTTAATGGAAATTCATTGCCATCGCTAACAGTAGCGCCATCTAATGTGCCACCAACTCTTTGTTCTTTCATTGCCCCCAATGTAAGGTAAAAGTTTGCACCACTGTCGTCTTGCCAATAAAACCGAGGGCGAACACTGCCTCTTTCATAGCCAGCTAAATCGATCCAGCCATCGTCATCTAAGTCTTGCTCTTCTTGATGATGAATTCCTGTAGTTACCGATGCGCTTAAGTTATCTGTAAATGGAGATGCAAAGTACGAAGTAATATCTTGACCGTTTTTTGAGGTCGCATTGACTAACACTTCACCTTCATACTCATTCGAAGGCGTTCGCGAGATCAAGTTTATTACCCCACCCAGCGCAGAGCCACCATAAAGTGAAGAAGCTGAGCCTTTAATTATTTCTACATTTGCAAGGTCTGTAGGGGGAATTTGTAACAAGCCAATTGAAGCAGTTTGGCCGCCATATAAAGGTAAACCATCACTTAACAGTTGTGTATAACGACCATACAACCCTTGCAATCGAATGTTAGCACTACCTAACGCTGGCGAAGTGGTTTGTACTCTAACACCTCCCGTTTCAGCCACTAACATAGAGATATTACCCGGGCGCATTAGGGCTTTTTCTTGTATTTCTTCACCGTTAATAATCTCGGTACGTGTTGCCGACTCAGTAACAATACGACCTAAACGAGAAGCGCTTACTTGAATTCGTTCAATCTTCTCCTCTTTGTGCTCATGATGTGTTGGCTTTTCTTGGTGGTCGTGATCATGCTTATCTTCGTTGCTATTTTCATTCGCGCAGGCAAACGCAGGAATTAACAGTAGAACTACTGGCGTTATTAATGACTTTTTAAACATTTTTACCTCAGGTATTACTTGGTAGTTAATCAGCACAGTAGTGTCAATTAACTTAAAGAGTTATAGGTTACATATATATTTCTGGTGTAGTACTTAAGAGATAAAAATTGGAGGGCGATAGAGTAAAGTAGAAAAGGCTTTTGGTTGTTCTGTTTTTAGCAAACCAGCAGTTTCATTTAAAGTGTCAACCTTAGTTGCATCAACTTCAGTGCCAACATTCATGAAGGAAGAACACGCATTAGCAACACAAGTACAATCAAGATCACAACATTCAATGCCACAGCAATCTTCTAAGCTATCGGGAACATTTTTCTCTGACCCGTTGTACTTTAATTGCTCACTTGAGTTCGCAGAAATAGAGTTCTCTGATGTTTCGCAAGACATAGCGCTATTAAAAGCGATTGCTTGCCCAATAAAGGCAATAAGCATAAACGCGATAACGAAGACTCTTGAAGCTGCTTTAAACATAAAAAACTCTAAATACAATGGAAGCTATATTATAAGAGTTTATTCTTGCTATGTGAATATTTCTGCACAAGTTTATTTTAGTTTCTGTTAAATTTTGGCTATAAACTGCATAGCAAATAGTTGACCAGGAGATTAGTCAGTGAATTAGTATGACTGTATAATTTCTGGTTATTGCGTCTAACTATTCAGGAGGGAATTTAATGTCTGCACCCAAAAAGATGCACGGGTTCGATTTCATTATTTATCAGCTAAGCTGATTGACTTAGCTGATAAATAATCAAATAAAATTAAACCTATAGTATATTTTTTACTTTAATTTTTTCAGTTATCTGGGTTATTAAAATACCGAGTAATTTTACTTTAGTTTTTACGCATTAAACGATAACGAAAAATCACTTCTTGGGTAATATCAAAAATTTGCGCAATACCTGCAACGCTCCATATTTCTTGTTCAATTTGTTTACCGCGATGAATGGCGTAAGAACTAATATAGCTAAGTTCTGGATTCAGGTGATTCATATCAGGTCCTGCAGCACGTGATAGCTTCATCAACACACAGAAAAATTGACCGTTTTTCAATGCTTGATGAATAAAAGATTGCTTTAATTCTTCACTGTCTAACTCTGCCGACAGCTTTATGGTTACGGCTTTATCTACCCTGTCGACGCTAGGGTTAATCGCGATATAAAGCACTTTAGAACTTGCTGTTTCTGTGTTCTGCATTTTCTTTAACTTAACCGTTAAGTTATTCATGAAATCTGCATGCCCCAATATTGGGTATAAGTTGTAATAAGATTTACGATCACTTAATTGCGCCATTTCGGCCATTAACTTACCACTAGGGTCGCCACTTGCAATAACATCCGACTTATAACGGCTTCCACTTGTTTGCACAACAAGTGTCGGTAACTTGGAACTGGCACTGTAAATATTCCTCAGCGCTTTAGCTAAGCCAGGATTAGACTGAGCATATTCGTCTGAAGTTAATTTATGACGGTTTTTATCAATCAATGCTTTAAAAAACTTACGACCTATATGTTGATGTTTTTCAATATAAACTCTTAAATTAACGATAGTTTTAGTGCGATTAACTCGTATTACCTCATAGGGTAAGCCAGTTAAGTCGAACACCGATGTTATTTGTTGCAGCTTGGGCAAACCTAAATGAACAATGTCACCGGCTACCAAGGTTGTCGCTTTATCTAATACAATTTTTAAACCAGACGTCGAGAAATTAAGTGAAGATCCTGACGAAATAACATTATCAATTTTAATATTAGCCGGGGTCTTATAGGTAAAGCGTAATTCTTGTCGCTGATTTCTATAGTTTATGCCAACTTCATCAACACTGAACGGTTTACTTAAACGTTTATGACCAAATCTTTTTAATTTAACCGTATTAATTCCTTCATAAGACAACGCCTTATAAGCATGCAGCATTTCATCCTGCGTAATATCACTTACCACAACAATATAAGGTATTTTAGCTAATAATGTCTTAACCTCATCAGATACAGGGGCATTTAAATATTCATTTTTCTGAGTGATACTATTAGATAAAGTAAAGTGAGATTCGGCGCAGCTTGTATCTACATCCAACAAGCTTAATTGAGAAACCGAAAAATGCGCTTTTGACGCAGAAAATCCCAAAAATTGCTGCATAAATTCAGGATCATCACTCAGCTGTATTTCATCTGCAGTATAAAAATATGACTTACCTTTGCTTTTATGAATAAAGCTAAAAACTAATAATGATTTCCCAGATAAAGCTAACTTTTTAAGTCGAATAATTCGCTCTTGCGATATTAAACAATATAGCGTTGAATAGTGATTTTCATCCTGCCAGTACTGGTAAATATCTTGGTTATTATTACAAGTTAGCGCATATTTCGGGGTTAAAACCTTGTCGTTTCTTTCAATAAAAACAGGTAATTCATTGGACTTTGGCATAACAAACTGTTCAAAACTGCGTGTTTGTAAAGCGCTAATGGTATTGTCTAAGTTGATTTTATAACGTCGTTTATTGCTGTGAATAAAACTAATAAGGTATTTTGAAAAACTATCAGAGTTCGATAGATCTTCGGTAACTCTTTTCACGCCGACCAATTGCATGTTATCTAAAATGGTGACATTTTTAACTTCGTATATTAAGTCGCTATCATCAGTTAATTGGTACTGTTCTTCTAAACCCGTAAAGCGCAGCGTTATTTTTTGCCCTATTTTAATAGTGCTTAAATCATTAATTCTGAATTTACAGCCATTAATACTTATATCTGAAGTTGAACATTCGAATGCACGCTCATCAACTAGCGAAATTTTAATTGGGATAACAAAATTCATCCGCTCTTCAGCACGATCATTATAAATGCCAAAGCGGAAAAATTGCGCCGGAAACTGAGATTTTTCAAATATTTTGCTGGTGTCATCAGGTAGGCTTTTAGTGACCTTACTTTTCTCTTTTTGATAAATAACTCGAAAGTTATTTTCAGTATTCATTACAGCTTCGTAAACGCCGATGGTATAGCCGCCATATCGCGAAAAAATCTCAGTGAAAACCACGCTGGCAATTCTATCTAAAAAATGAATTCTTTCTTCATGTTCAAAAGCTTTGCATTCGCCGTCCACATGTCCTCGTAAATCAATCAATCGACTACAAGGTGCTGCTAGTCGTTTTAATTCCATTTTTAACAGGAAGCTTTCAGTCTTCGTCATGCTTTTTGTGACAGCATTAAACCTAGCTTCAAAGTCACTATTTGGGACTTGGCCACTAAATTCATCAATAATTTTTTGATATTTTGAAAAATCTTTATTCATTTACGCTTCAATATCTTTACAATAAAGAAAACTACTTATCGTGTTTTGCGCTAGTATATGTGGCTTGTTATAAAATTAACACTACATGGCTAAGCACTACTTTGAAAAGTAACCCATTTATATTTAACTGTTTTTAAAGCAATAACCATACCTGTTAAATGACTTTAAAGGTAGAAAAGCTAAAAACCTTCATTTGAAACAATAAAACTTACACAGCATTATTTAAGTAGCTGATTATAAATATAAAAATATAGATAAACAATTTCCCTGACAAACAACTTTAAATATATATTAATCTGATGTTTTGTCATAATTTTGACTAATAGTAATTGGTTAAAATATTAATTTTAGAAATAGGCAGCCAAATGGCAAAGTTAGCAAAAATAGAATTCGTTTGTACCGACTGCGGTATGAACTACCCTCGTTGGCAAGGCCAATGCAGATGTGGCGCATGGAATACCTTAGCTGAAATGAAAATTTCTCCTAATCAAAGTAAAAGTGCCACTAAAAGTCGTACCTCATCAGGTGGTTATGCTGGCGGTACGGGCGGCGGTTCTAAAAAAATTAATGAAGTTGAAACTACTGAAGCTGAAAAACAGCTAACCGGCATAGGCGAGCTTGACCGTGTATTGTGTGGCGGTGTTACTACAGGCTCAGTCAACATTATTTCAGGCGATCCGGGGGCGGGTAAAACCACCCTGCTTTCGGATTTAGTTTCCCGTATGTCACAATTAATGCCGTCACTTTACTGTACCGCAGAAGAATCACTTTCGCAGTTCAAAAACAGGGTGCAACGCTTAAAGCTTGATTATAACCCTGACGAATTGTATTTATTGTCTGAAACCAGTGTTGAAGCCATTATTGAAGAATTAGAGCAAAAGAAAATCAAGTTTGCCGTTATCGACTCTATTCAGGCAGTAGTTACAGAAAATGCCAATGGCAGCCCAGGCTCGCCTTCACAAGTAAAAGGCGCGGCGCAGGCATTAACGCAATACTGTAAACAAAATAACGTTACTATGTTTTTAATTGCTCATGTAAATAAAAACAACGAAATTGCGGGGCCACAAACCTTAGTACACATTGTCGATGCGCTATTGCATATTGACACCAACGACGGCCAAATACGCACCCTAAGAGCCAATAAAAACCGCTTTGGTGATATTGATACTGTCGGTATTTTTAAAATGTGTGAACGCGGTATGCTCAGTGTTGATAACCCCAGTGAAATATTTTTATCGGGATCAAGTACTGAATCTCCGGGCTCTGCCATTACGTGCATTCGCAAAGGTAACAGGAATTTATTGCTCGAAATTCAGTGTTTAACCACAGAAACTGAAGCAGAGTTTCCACAGCGTGTTTGTGTTGGCTTGAATATGAACCGTATTAAGATGTTAACCGGTATTTTGCGTAAACACACCAAAACTAAAATTTATCATGATACCTTTTTCAATATTATTGGTGGCTTAAAAATAGACGAGTCAGAAACCTGTATTGATCTAGCCTTAGTCACCGCCCTTTTAAGCAGCTTAAATGAATTTGTTATTCCAAGAACCACCTGCATTATGGGTGAATTAAGTTTAAATGGTGATGTGCGCCCTATCGACAGCGGCGTACCACGAGTAAAAGAAGCAGCGCAGCATGGCTTTACCGAGATATTTATTCCATTTCGTAATTACCATAAATCAATGGAAGGCTTAGGGGCTAAAATTACCGCGGTTAAAACCATTCATGAATTGATTGAGTTGATTAAATAGAGCATTGATAGGTGAGTGGCTGATAGCTGAGTGGATGATAGCTGAGTGAAAAATTTTATCTCTCAGCGCCACTGGATTGTCTCTAGCATTTTCAGGAACTTCAACGAACCTGACCCCGTAAAAATACTGCTGGCTACCTGATCAACTACTTTTATATACATGAGATTTGTGGGCAACCTTTACTACATTAATAACAAGAACATCATCTTTTATTTCATACACGATTCGATACAAGCCCTGCCGAATTCTGTAATGTTCTTGACCCTAAAGTTTTATACAACCTTCGCCCCTGGGGTTTTCAGCTAATGTAACTATTTTACTTAGAATTTTTTTATATCGTTTTTAGGAATAATCCGTAAATCTTTAGTCACTGATTTTTTAAACGTAATTCTATATTTTTCCATGTGACTTCAAATCATTTAGTAATGCTTCATATGAAAGATCAGGCTCATTAACTCTTGCCGATACAGCAGCTAAATCTTCTTGGTCTTCACGCATTAATAAACGAACAGCTTCATCTATCAACTCTGAAACGGATAAGTGGGCGGAGGCCGCACGAATTTTCAAAGCTTGATGTATTTCAGGCTCAAAATAAACAGTAGAACGTTTTGATAAATTACTCATGATAATGTCCCCATCAAACATTAAATAACACTATGACATTACAACGTTATAATGTCATTAGATATCAAGGAGCAATATCACCCACGATTAAGTTGGAGGGGGTCCTCGTTAATTCCATTAGCATTTAACTAATAGGAATTTCAACTAACCTGACCCCGCAGGTACCAATTTAGGAATGTGCAGCGTCAATTGAGTCATAGTAAGATTTAATGCTGCTACCCTCATTAGTATAAGGTATTGAGGCAAGTTCTTGCCTGAGCGTTATTCAAGAATTAGTCCCCCTATTGCAAGATACAAGGCCTGACCCGTTTAATTGTTATATGCCAAGTACGCTAGTCAGATAACTCGATCATTAAGGTATATGAAATAACAGCACCAAATATAGTCGTATTAGGTATTATAGATTTTATCACCCAACCATCTTTATTTAGCGCTGAAATTTTAGTATTGAGTGAATTAATATCAACTTTGCTAGACCAAAAGTTTTTACTTTTAAATTCGATTATTTTTTGCAATTGAGCATCCTTTCTAATTTTATAACCAAACATCTAATGGTATAAAACAGCGTATTAGACAGATCAGATCCCACTTTAAATCAACAAGACAGTCCGACTAATGAATATTTATTCAAATCAATATACATAACCAATCTTTTATATTCAATATGTTATTATCAACCATTGAATAACCCGATGTAGAAAGCGGGAAACGCACGGTAACTGTATATAAACAGAGCACCCTAAAAAGCAATGGGGTCAGGTCTTGTATTTTGCCTATGCGACAACGTTCACAACACAAAACCGAGCATAGCTTATAAAAATGCCTCGGTTAAGACGAAGCAGCTTACTTTCAAAGCTAAATCAAGCCATTACATTCAATATACGGCTTAAGGGCAAAAGATAAGACCTGACCCAATGGTATGTGCATTTTATGAGTGACAAGCGTAACTGTTTTATGCAAAATATAGCGGACATTCATGGCGTTTCCTGGTTGTATTTGTTTGGCGATAGATCTGATCACTAAACGTCATGAATGTTCCCTGATTTTTAAATTATTTTATTGATTTTTATCGTTTATTTGTGGAGATAGGTCAGACCCTGCCCCCCTTTGATATTCTTTTGAAGCTTTAGCCCCTAGATCGATTAAGGCACAAAAAATTAACAAAAAATTTTAATTACAACTTAATAAAGAGCGAATAAAAATATGTAAAACCGACCTTAAAGAGCTTGAATTTTTTTAGCTTCAGCCACTTCTATGCTTTAATCAGAATATCTAGTCGCCAGTATTATCGAAGAATTAGTACGTAATACACCATCAATTGTGGCAATCTTATGTAGAATATCATCGAGTTTTTCTGAGGTTTTCGTTTTGATCACGGCGATAAGATCATATTCCCCATTGACTGAGTGAACCTCTGTAATATCCAGGGTTTTTAATAAAGTCGCTCTGACTTGCAATGATTTGTCTTGTTGGGTCGCAATGGAAACGTGTGCTGAAATAAAGTTATTCAGATAACTTTTTCCTAATTCCAAACTATAACCCTTAATAACGCCAATTCGCTCAAGTTTCTCAATTCGGACATGTACGGTCGCCCGTGAAAGATTAAGTTCTCGGGCAATATCTGAAATGCTGGCCCGAACATCTTTCTTTAAGACCGTAAGAAGTTTCTCTTCCGCTTCAGTGATCATAGTAATACCTCAATAACTTTTGCTATATAAGTGTGACGTTTTGTAAAAAATAATACATTAAATTGACTGTTATGCTACTTAAATTTGACAGGTGTTTAAAAGATAATGGCAACCATCATTCAACAACAAGATCTGTTATGTCGAGCCTTAGTGAAATACAACATGCACTATATGATCAGGTAGTACTGCAGAGTTATGCTCCTACTCATGTTAAACGAGTTAAAGATAAAGCGACTCGGAATAGGAACCAGCATGAAATCGTATTAGTTAGTTTTACCAAGAAAATAACCTTGGATAAGCACCGACATTGTCATTCGGATTTACTTGACGCAATAAATGGGCAAAGCAAACAAGTAGCTAGGGTGATGTCATGATCATTATTCGTCCTATCACACTAGATGACTTTGACGCTTTGCATCAGATAGCCATTGACTCCGGCAATGGTTTTACCTCCTTTCCTGATGATAGGCGAGTGCTCAAAGAGCGGATTAAACATTCGCTGCAATCATTTGATGCCAAGATCACTGAGCCAGGTCAGCAGGGTTACCTGTTTGTAATGCAAGATACATCTAACGGAGAAGTTGTCGGTACGAGTGGCATTGAGGCCTCAGTCGGTGTAACAACGCCCCTATATCACCACCGCATTGAGCAGTGTGTGCATAACTCTGATCATCTGAAACTTCGCAAAGAGCACCAGACGTTAACCCTGTGTACAGATTTAGCCGCAAGCACCGAGATTTGCTCTTTATATCTAAAAAACAGTCACAGAGTTAACGGCAACGGCCGTGCCCTGTCTCGTTTTCGCTTTATGTTTATGGCTAATCACAAACAGCGATTCTCCACGAAAATAATGGCAGAAATGCGTGGTTATGGTGACGAGAACAATCAATCGCCGTTTTGGTCTTGGTTTGAGCAGCACTTTTGCAACATTAGTTTTGCACTCTCAAATCACTATATTGGTATAGGCGATATGAGATTTGCCAGTGAGCTAATGCCTAAGTGTCCCTTGTATATCAGCCTGATGTCGAAGAGTGCACGAGATGCCATAAATCAGGTACATCCGGACACGCTGCCCGCGCTGGCTTTGTTAGAAAAAGAAGGCTTTACATCCGGTGACTATATAGGGGTCAATGATGCCGGTCCCGCGGTTATATGCGCGCTAGAGAAGATCAGAACCGTGATGGTCAGTGAAACAAAACGCGTGAAAATTTCCAGTGTCGAACCCAACCAAAAGAAATATATAGCCTGTAACCACAAACTTTCCGGCTTTAGGGCTGGACAAATTAACCTGGTCTTATCCAGAGAATATGTGCTGATCACTGCCGAGGTGGCGCATGCCTTAGATGTCATCGACGGCGACTGGGTAACACTGGTTGAGAATTAATTAGCAGTTATCAGGTCGCCTGATTATCAATGCATCCAGAGTCAAGCTATCTGTTGCATACAGGTAGTTTGTCTACAAGATTGATGGCCGTTGCAGTAGCTAAAATATTTAGCTGCATCAACAATTACTGTGCGGTATAAGTTCGATTAATATAAAGATATTATAAATAAGGATAAGAAATGTACGATCCCTTACATGATAAATCGCCAGGTTGCGATGAAAAATACCCTGACAGCTACTGGGCAGATGTCGCTGGTACCCCACCCGAGCATGACGGCCAGCTCGATCGCGATATAGAGGTAGATGTTGCAATTGTGGGGGCTGGTTACACCGGTTTGTCCTGTGCGCTGCATCTGGCGCGTGAGCATGGCATTAAAGCCACTGTGTTAGAGGCAAACCAAACCGCTTGGGGCGCCAGTGGTCGCAATGGTGGATTTGTTTTAAAATCCTCGGGCAGAAAACCCTACGCTACCATGCAAAAGCAATGGGGTGAGGAAGTCATGCGCGGCATTTATCAAGAGATGTGTGAAGGCGTAGACACGGTTAAAAGCTTGATCGCTGAAGGCATAGACTGCGATCAGCAAGACCCTGGCTATATTCGGGTTGCCCATAAACCTAGCATGTTTAAAGACCTGATATCGGCAGCAAAATTACAGCAGAAAATGTTTGGTTATGATGTACAGATATTATCCAGACAAGACTTACATCAACAATATATGGCCGATCAAAATGCCCATGGTGCAATACGTTATCAAGATGGTTTTGGTATCAATCCACTAAAATTAGCCTGGGGTTATCAACGGCTAGCACGCCAAGCAGGGGTGAAAATCCATTGCGCAACGCCAGTTGAAAGCTGGCACGAACAAGGTCAAAACGAGAAAACGCTACAGGTGTTACATACCCCGAATGGTATCGTGAAAGCAAAAAAAGTTGTTATCGCCACCAACGGTTATACACCCAATGGCTTTCACGGTTTAGTCAAAAACAGAACCTTACCGGTATTATCTCAAATCATAGTAACCCAACCTTTATCCCCACAGCAGCTAGAAGCTTGTAATTTTTTAACCAGCAATGTCATCATGGATACACGGGCATTGAAATACTATTACCGTAAACTGCCGGATAATAGGATCCTGTTTGGAGGCCGCGGTGCTATTACCGGTAAAGGGGCGGAAGCTCCCTATTTTTCAGAGCGTTTGCTGAAGGTCTTAAAAACCAACTTCCCTGCATTAGAAAATATTAACTATGATTATACTTGGTCAGGTTGGCTGAGCATGGCGCTTGATGATTTACCACATATATATCAAAATGAGCAACAAAACGTATTCTATTCCATGGGTTATTGTGGCGCCGGTGTGTCATTTTCAGTGCAGGCAGGTAAACGCCTCGCACAAAAAGTGGCGGGTCTGGATACGCCCAATTTACCCCTGTATCAAAAGGCCTTGCCTAAATTTCCTTTTGCGCCCTTTCGGCGTGTTGGCCAGTGGGGCTTTTTCCAATATGGAAAAGTCAAAGATACCTGGTTTTAGGGGCTAAGCAATAGCAAGTTGAAAACTGATTTGAGCCACTTACTATAAGGAATGTCAACATGACATGGTTTAATGGATTCACACACCCCAGTTAAGAGATAATAGACTTAATTGGAAAACAAAAAGTGATATAACCGATTAAGTTATATCACTTTTATGCTTTTAAGCTTCTATCGAACGAGTTTACTACACCGACCTATTTACACAATAACGTTATAAGATATAACTTACGAAGGCTCATAATCCAAATTAGCCGACAACCAACGTTCAGCCTGTGGCATAGTCATTTCTTTACGGGCGGCATAACTTTCTACTTGGTCTTGCGCCAGTTTTGCTACGGCAAAATATTTAGAATCTGGGTGGGCAAAATACCAACCACTGACCGCTGCGCCCGGCCACATGGCAAAGCTTGAGGTTAATTCCATACCAATGTTTTCGTCAACCTTAAGTAGTTCCCACAACAAGCCCTTTTCTGTGTGTTCTGGACAAGCAGGATAGCCTGGTGCAGGTCTAATACCTTGGTATTTTTCACGAATTAAATCGTCATTCGGTAAATCTTCTTCTGGTGCATAGCCCCAATAGTCTTTACGAATTTGTTCATGTAAATACTCGGCACTGGCTTCGGCTAATCTATCGGCAACGGCTTTAATTAAAATGCTGTTGTAATCATCATGATCCGCGTCAAAAGCTTTTACTAACGCTTCAACGCCGAAACCGGCTGAAACTGCAAAGGCACCGACATAGTCGTCAACACCTGAAGCTTTATCAGCAACGTAATCGGCTAAACA
The DNA here is from genome assembly GCF_002077175.1 of Colwellia sp. PAMC 21821. Classification (NCBI taxonomy): domain Bacteria; kingdom Pseudomonadati; phylum Pseudomonadota; class Gammaproteobacteria; order Alteromonadales; family Colwelliaceae; genus Colwellia; species Colwellia sp. PAMC 21821. Next base: position 3,339,333 of record NZ_CP014943.1, on the reverse strand, counting down.
TCGGTTATATTGTCCGCTAGGCTTTTTACTTTGCTGGCGTAACTGGTGCAGTTTCATTAATGGCTCAGTGCGCGTTTCATCAGTATAAAGCTGCAAATCGTCTTGCTCGCGATTGGCTGGAAATAAACCAAAAACGGCTTTTGCGGTTAATTTTTTATTGTTGATCACGTCATCTAGCATGGCGTTGGCATCATTAAACAACTTAGTGGCTTCTACGCCTACCACTTCATGTTTAAGAATTAACGGGTATTTACCCGATAACTGCCAGGTCATGAAGAATGGCGTCCAATCAATATAGTTTCTAACGATGTTTAGGTCGATATTATCTAATACGGTTACGCCTAGTTTATTTGGCACCTTTGGTGTGTAGTTATCAAAGTTAATCGGCACAGCATTGGCGCGCGCGTCTTTTAATGAGATTAAACTCGAGCGTGGGCCTTTTTTATAATGACGCTCGCGCACTTTAACGTATTCAGCATTTTGGCGCTCAACAAAGGCAGCTCTATTTTCATCTGAAAGTAACGTACTTACCACTGAAACTGAGCGAGAAGCATTAGGTACATACACAACAGGATGCTCATATTGCGGCTCAATTTTTACCGCTGTATGCGCTTTAGAGGTCGTCGCACCACCAATCAATAACGGTAGGTCGAAGTCTAGTCGCTTCATTTCTTTGGCAACATGTACCATTTCATCTAACGATGGCGTGATTAAACCCGATAAACCAATAATATCGACTTTTTCTTCGCGGGCTACACGTAAAATATCGTCACACGACACCATAACGCCCAAGTCGATAATCTCGTAATTATTACACTGCAATACTACGCCAACGATATTCTTACCAATGTCATGCACATCGCCTTTTACTGTGGCCAGCAGTATTTTACCGTTAGATTTGATCTCGGTTTTTTCCGCCTCAATATAAGGGTTTAAATGCGCTACGGCTTGTTTCATTACCCGCGCTGATTTAACTACTTGTGGTAAAAACATTTCGCCAGCACCAAATAAGTCACCAACGACATTCATGCCGTCCATTAACGGCCCTTCAATAACATCTAAAGGTCGTTTAGCGACTAATCTAGCGGCTTCAGTATCTTCAATAATGAATTCGTTAATACCTTTTACCAGTGAGTATTCTAGGCGTTTATTAACTTCTAATTCTCGCCATGAAAGATCGGCTTTACTACTTTGGCTGCCGGCTTGGCCACGAAATTCTTGTGCTATATCAAGAAGGCGTTCAGTTGCACCGTCATCAGAGTTTTGAATAACATCTTCAACCGCTAAACGCAGGTTATCAGGAATGTCTGAATAAATGGCTAACTGACCTGCGTTAACGATACCCATGTCCATACCATTTTTTATCGCATGGTAGAGAAACACCGCATGAATCGCTTCACGTACCGGATTATTACCACGGAATGAAAACGACACATTAGAGACACCACCAGAAATCATAGCATGTGGTAGGTTTTTCTTAATATCGCCTACCGCATCAATAAAATCACGCGCATAGTTGTTATGCTCTTCAATACCGGTAGCAACGGCGAAAATATTTGGATCGAAAATAATATCTTCTGCAGGAAAGCCAATTTCGTGCACCAAAATTTGATAGGCACGCTTACAAATTTCATATTTACGTTCGCGCGTGTCGGCTTGGCCTTTTTCATCAAACGCCATAATAATAACCGCAGCGCCGTAACGGCGTAACAATTCGGCTTGTTCGCGAAAGTTGTCTTCGCCCTCTTTTAAACTAATAGAGTTAACAACGCCTTTACCTTGAATACATTTTAAGCCTGCTTCTAAAATATCCCATTTAGACGAGTCGAGCATAATAGGCACTTTGGCGATATCTGGCTCGCCAGCAATTAAGTTTAAATAACGCACCATAGCGGCTTGCGAGTCCAACATGCCTTCATCCATGTTGATATCAATGATCTGTGCGCCGTTTTCAACTTGCTGCAAAGCCACCGCAATAGCTTGGTCGTAGTTTTCATCAGTTATTAAGCGTTTAAAAACAGCCGAGCCGGTTACATTGGTACGTTCACCGACGTTAACAAATAAACTGTCTTCTTTAATAGTAAGTGCTTCTAAGCCAGATAATCGACAAGCAATTTCTTTCGGCTTAATTTCTCGTGGTGCAATATTAGCCACGGCATCAGCCATGCCTTTAATATGATCTGGCGTGGTGCCACAACAGCCACCAATAATATTTAAAAAGCCTGCTTTACCCCACTCTTCAATATGCTTGTCCATTTCTTCAACGCTAAAATCATAGCCACCAAAAGCATTTGGTAAACCGGCATTAGGGTGAGCAGAAACAGCCACGTCTGAAATACGGCTTAACTCTGCAACATATTGGCGTAATTCAACTGGGCCTAAGGCACAGTTTAAACCCACTGAAATTGGCTTAGCATGGCGTAACGAGTTGTAAAAGGCTTCGGTTGTTTGGCCTGATAACGTACGTCCTGAGGCGTCGGTAATCGTGCCTGAAATCATTACTGGGAAACGTTCACCACGGTTTTCAAAAACCGTTTCTACGGCAAATATAGCCGCTTTAGCATTTAGCGTATCAAATATGGTTTCAATTAAAATAATGTCACTGCCGCCATCAAGCAAGGCGTTAGTAGATTCAATATAAGCGTCTTTTAGTTCATCAAAAGTGACATTACGATACGCAGGATCGTTAACATCAGGCGATATTGAACAAGTACGGTTTGTTGGCCCTAAAACACCCGCTACAAAGCGTGGTTTATCAGGGTTTTTCGCAGTAAACTCATCGGCTACTTCACGGGCAATTTGCGCTGCGGCTAGATTAATAGCTGCGCTGTAATCTTCCATGTCGTAATCGGCCATGGCGATAGTGGTGGCATTAAAGGTGTTGGTTTCAAGAATATCTGCGCCAGCAACTAAATACTCACGGTGAATCGCTTTAATAACGTCAGGCTGCGTTAGCACCAACATGTCGTTGTTGCCTTTAACATCGCTATGCCAGTCAGAAAATTGTTCGCCGCGATAGTCTTGCTCTTCAAACTTATACGCTTGGATCATGGTGCCCATAGCGCCATCTAAAATTAAAATACGCTTATCTAACTGCGCTTGTAAAAGGCCATAAGAAGCAGATTTCAGCACTGGAGTCCTTGATTGAGAGTTTGATTGATAGTTTGACTGAGAATTTGATTGCTTAGACACGAGATTTCCCTGGGTGAATTGCTTTAATATGGTTTGCATCTAATTGATACGGCGTAATTTGATAAACGTAATAGTTTAACCAGTTGGTGTAAAGTAAACTGCCATGGCTGCGCCACATGTTTATCGCTTCTTTTTCTGGGTCATCATCGGTAAAGTAATTGTTAGGTATTGTAACATCGCCCCCGGCCGCAATATCTCGAAAGTATTCTTCGCTGAGTGTGCTTGCGTCGTATTCTGGGTGACCTGTTAAATAAACTTGCTGTTTATTTTTACTTGCTGCTAAATAAACCCCAGCAACATCAGATTCGGCCAATATTTCAATATGCTCAAGTGACAGATAATCAGCCTTGTCGATATAGCCATAACGAGAGTGCGGCACACTAAAGATTTCATCGAATCCGCGAGTAAGCTGTTCATCAGGCTTTAAACAACGGTGGTGATATACACCTGATAGCTTTTGCTTACGTAAGTGTCGCTTTAAACCATAATGATGATAAAGCGCAGCATGGGCGGCCCAACAAGAAAACATGGTTGAGGTAACGTTTTGCTCAGCCCAGTCAAACACCTCACAAATTTTATCCCAAAAAGTGACTTGTTGATAATCTAATAACGCTAGCGGCGCACCTGTAATAAGCAAACCATCGTATTGTTTATGTTTAATATCATCGAACAAGCGATAGAAATTGTCTAAGTGCGCTTGCGGTGTATTTTTAGATACGTTGGCATGTATACGAACAAATTCAACATTAATTTGCAGTGGCGTATTCGCCAACATACGCAAAATTTGTACTTCGGTTTCAATTTTATTAGGCATTAGGTTAAGAATTGCCACTTCCATAGGGCGAATTTCTTGATCCGCGGCGCGGCGTTCAGACATCACGAAAATATTTTCTTGGTCTAAAATCGTTAATGCGGGTAATTCATTGGGAATTTTTATGGGCATATTGCTAACCTAATATCGGGTAATTAATTAACTTGGTATCTGTATATAATAAAGCTGAAAAACACTATTGATCTTTACAATTTTTATCTCAGTATAATGTGACTTGGATTTCTAGCTATGTCAACCTCTAAACGTATAGACGTCTAAAGTATTTTGACACGTTTAGATGAAAATAATGAGTTTTAAACGAAATAAACTCATGTAACTGCTATAAATCCCCCGAAATAGGCGCACTCCTGCTGCAAAATGATCGGCTTAAGCATGGTAGTCCTTTCATCTTTGAGCAAACTAACTAATCGAGTAATACCGATTTGATTAATAGTATTAAGAAGAATATATGGCATTACTCGAAAATTTTATTAAAGCCATGCGGGCATAAGTTGTGAAGCTATTTTTGTTGATTAGAGGTGGGAGCTAAGAAGTAAGTTAACCATAAAAGCTTAGTTTTATTTTCGTTTTCGTTTTCGTTTTCGTTTTCGTTTTCAATATATAAAGCCTGAGTGCACTCATTAAATTGAGCAAAACCCACAGCTTATATTCATAAATTTAAAAGATAATCACATTTAAATTAGGTAGTCGGTTTATACATCGTAGTTGGTTTGTTAACCAAAAAAACATATTCCGATAGTAAATTAGATAGTAAATTAGATAGTGAGTTAGATAGTGAGTTAGATAGTATAAATTTTAGTAGCTTACACATATTAGCAAGCTACTAAGGCGTTGAGATTAATCGTTGCGAAGCCACCCTTTTTGTACGGCAAATTCAATTTGAGCTGCAACATAGCTCCATAACTTGGGCGCTAACCCATCCAGTAAGTTGTTACGAGCAATAACGTCTGACTTACTCACGTTATGCTTAACCCAGCTACCACCGTCATTTTTCATATTTTGCAATAATGGTAATACCCGATCCATTGCTTTAGCAAATTTAGCATCGTTTGTTTCGGCTGCTTCAAACTCTGTCCACAACGTTAACATTTCTTGATATTGCGCTTTAGGCAACAATCCAAATATTCGATTTGCGGCCTCAAGCTCTTTCGCTTCTTGTGCGTCAAGTTCGGCTTTTGCTGCAAATGCGAAGGTATCACCAGCATCAATTTCTACTATGTCATGAATCAGTAACATGGTGGTGACACGCGCAACATTTACAGGCTCTGCGGCGTAGACATGAAGCGTTTGAGCCATCATGGCAATATGCCAACTATGCTCGGCACTATTTTCCCGTCTATTGTTATCCGATTTTACCATCACCTGCCGATATACGGCTTTGAGGCGGTCTAACTCTAAAATAAAATCTAATTGCTGTTCCAAGTTTTGCATTACTACTCCTATTAAAAAGCTAATTTGGTGATTTTTACTTGCGATATAAATTGATATGGGGGCTAACCGCAATAACTCCACCCTTAACACGGTGAATGTTGAAAGGAGTCATCAAAAGTGCAAAATATATTAATTAAATAAGCTCACACATATTTATTTTATTTAAAGTCACCACTGGCTATTGAAAAATAAAATAAAGACCTAACATTAAGCTTATTAATGGTAAAAAGCTTAAGTACATGTGGCGTTATATAACAATATTATTGGTGTTATTTCTCTTAGCTCAAAATGCTAATGCCTCCTCATACTCAAAATTTAACCAAAATAACTTTGCACAACATAATGATATTACGCAGCTAGATCAAAAAGCCCATACAACGTTCGATGTTCAGCATTCGCAAGATTTATTTACCTTGCCTCGCATTAATAGTATTAGTCCGGCAACTTTCTCTGTAGAAGCGCAAACGGCACCAATTTATGTACTCGTGATTGAATTTTTTCAAACTAATAATAGTGAAAGAGAATTTAGAAATTTAGCACCACCCGTAAAATTAAATAACTGGTTTGAACAATTAAATCATCAAGGAGCTTCATCTCGTATTTCCGGCTGGAAAGACGGTAACTTTTTATACAACGCTAGAACCACCTACCACAGTTAGTTCATCAAAAATGTACAAGTAATATGCTCTTTTTGGCGTTATTACTGACACAAAATCGACTATTTTCCTTTTTAGAACCTGATGCAAAGCCATCGGTCACTTATTGAATCCATTAAGCTGTTTAAGCTCAGTGCTTCAAAATAGTGTAAATGTAGAGATTTCAAGATGAACACACGCAACAAATCCACCAGAAAATATATTAGCTGGCAAAATGCAGTCATTCTTATCACCCTGATATTTATGATTATTAATGCCCTAACAAATTTATATCCTGAGAAAGCAAGTATTCAGCTAACTAACAATAGCAGTCAGCTTGAACAAACATCACCGCAAAAACTAAACACGTTATTACTGAGTAATCAGCTAGAGGCTGAAAAAATAACAACTAACGCAAGCGGCATTACCATTACTTTAGCCAATAAGGCTGATGAGCAAGGTGCTAAAAATTTATTAAAAGCGGAGTTAGGTGATCATTACGCGGTTGTCAGCGCAGTAGAAAGTAATGCACCAGCATGGTTTAAGTCAATGAATATGGAACCCATAAAGCTAGGCTTAGACTTGAGTGGTGGCGTTCTGTTTGTATTAGATGTAGACACCGAAAGAGCCTTATTTGAACACCTTAAAGGTATCGCGATCGACATTAAAACGCTCAGTGTAGAAAACCGTATTCGCGGTATAACGTTAACTCAGCCGACAAACAATTCTATAGATATTAACTTTCCGTCATCTATGCAAAGCAAAGTTGAGAAGCTACTTAGCTCTGTTACTCAAAGCGCGCCAGAACTTAGCATTAATAAAGTTAGCAATACTAAACTAACACTACTCTATCCGCCGCAAGCGCAGGTTAAATTTAGACAAGAGACCATGAAACAAACCTTGAAAACCATGCGCGGTCGCATTGAAGAGTTAGGCATTACTGAAGCGATAACTCAACAGCAAGGCAAAAATAGAATACGTATTGAGCTACCTGGTGTGCACAACCCAGAAGAAGCAAAGCGTATTATTGGTGCTACCGCGACATTAGACTTTTACCAACTAGCTGATGATGCAAATACAGCCGGTATTATGCACATGGCTGATAGCAGCGGCCGTAAGTTAAGCTTGAATAGCAAAGCGGTTTTTTCTGGTAGTAGCATTAAAAATGCTCGTGCAGGTCAAGATGAAATGGGCATGCCATTGGTAAACTTAACCTTAGACAGTATCGGCGGCAAAAAAATGTCGACTTTCTCGAAAGATAATATTGGTAAACCTATGGTGACAGTGTTTTCTGAATTTCACCGCAATAGCGACAATGAAATCGTTAAGAAAAGTAAAATTATCAATGTCGCTAATATTTCTCAACACTTAGGCGCTCAATTTAGTATCACCCATATGTCGAGCCCACAAGCGGCGCAAGAGTTGTCATTGTTGTTACGCGCAGGTTCATTAAATGCGCCGGTAACTATAGTCATGCAGCGTAATATTGAAGCAACACTTGGCGCTGACAATATAGATAATGGTATTAAAGCGCTGAGTATCGGTATTGCCTTTACGCTTTTATTTATGGCTATTTGGTACCGAACTTTAGGTGTTATTGCCAATATTGCTTTAGCGCTAAATTTAGTGAGCTTACTTGGTCTAATGTCCTTATTACCAGGCGCTGTATTAACGCTACCTGGGATTGCAGGGTTGGTCCTTACTGTTGGCATGGCGGTTGATGCAAACGTACTTATTTTTGAAAGAATTAAAGAGGAATTAAGACGAGGTCGTCAGGCGTTGTCCGCCATTGAAACAGGTTACAAAAGTGCCTTTTCGACCATTTTAGACGCTAACATTACCACCATGATCACCGGAATTATTTTATACACCATAGGTTATGGCCCAGTAAAAGGCTTTGCGATTATTTTGTGCCTTGGCATTCTCACCAGTATGTTCACTGGCGTATTTGTCGCAAAAGCATTAACCAACATGGTTATTCGAGATAATAAAAGTCAACTGATGGGGCTTAAATTGAAAGATAATACACGGGAAAAGTCAGCGACTAAGCCTAAAGCAAAATCAGCCAGTCAATCTACAGCGAACAAAGCAATAAAATTAGGAGTTGAATCATGAAAAACACAACCATAAAACCAACATCACCTATCAGCAAGTTTCGTTTTGCTAGTCTATATTTCGCAGTGGCACTGATCGTTATTTCATTAGCCGGCTTATTTACTCATGGCCTTAATCTTGGGTTAGATTTTACTGGCGGCTACTTAACTGAGTTTTCTACAGAGCAATCAGTCGAACAAAAAAACATGCAGGCATTGCTGAGTGACTACTTACCTGAAGGCTTTCAATTATCGTCAGCTGACAATGGTACACATTGGATCGTTCGACAAATTGATACCAACGCTGACCAACAAACTAGCACTTGGTTAACTGAGTTATCCCAGCAAAGCGGCTTATCCATAACCCCACAAGATGCTATGTATATTGGCAGCCAAGTGGGTGACGAACTTATCGACCAAGGCGGATTAGCGTTATTAACTGCAGTAATTGTGATACTAGTTTACTTGTCGCTAAGATTTGAATGGCGATTAGCAGCGGGTTCGGTGGTCGCCCTAGTACACGACGTGGTGATCGTGCTGGGCATATTTGCTTGGTTTAATATCGCCTTTGATTTAACTATTTTAGCCAGCTTATTAGCTATTATAGGTTATTCACTTAATGACTCGATAATTGTCGGTGATAAAATCAGAGATATTATGATGCGCAATAAAGATGGCGATATTGACTCCATTATCAACCAAGCGATTAGATCGACTTTAGTGCGAACATTAATCACCTCAGGCACAACGCTAGCAACGGTTCTGGCAATAGGTTTATTTGCCGGCGAATCGTTGCAAGGTTTCGCTATCGCTTTATTTTTTGGTATTTTGGTGGGTACTTATTCATCGATTGCCATATCAGCCACCATTCCACAACTATTAGGTTTGAGCCCTGATCATTACCATAAAAAAGCGCAGGAGATTTGTACTCTCCCTTAATGGCGGATTAAAAGGTTCAAGCCAAGCGTGTTAATTGCTCATCTAGCGAGAAACAACCTGCTTGGTTGAACCTATTTCATGTGTAAATTATAATTTTTTAAGTTGAAAAGACAGCAGCAGCAACCTATTTCATAAGCTTTAAAGCGCTAGCGGCTGACTCGACCATTGTAAATCGAATAAGATAAGGCTAATAAAATACAAACGCCTGCTGGAAAAAGTAGCGCGTAAAATTTATAAATACTAAATAAAAAAGCACCTAAAATTCCACCCGTTACAAAGCCAGTTATGATCAGGAAAAATAAAAGTCCCTTTCTATTATCAAACACCTCGCCTCTTAATTTTGCACCTAGCATAATGCCTAAATCAGTAAATATACCCGTTATATGGGTTGTTCTGATCACCGCTCCACTATATGTTGTTGCAAGCGCATTTTGTAATCCACACGCGGCTGATGCTAAATAATGCCCATATAAAGAATCGTTTGTTAAGAAGTAAATAGCGCCAAAAAGAAATATGGCCTCAAGATAAAGTAGGCTACTGTAGTTGCGGCCTAATTTTAGTGCCCCACCGCGTATAAAGTAGCCTGAAATGGCAGCACCGATTAAGAAACTACATAAAATAAGAAACAGATGAAAAGCATCAACAAATGTTGAGTTTGCTATACCCGTACCAAGCTGAGTGGCAGTACCAGATAAATGTGAAATAGATTGATGTTTGAAGCCCAATAATCCAACAGCATTAACAAGCCCTGCGACTAAAGCAAGAACAAACGCGCCATATTCCACCCAACGGGGTAACTTTGAAATCACGATATACCTCTGGCGGCTTCATCAAAAAAAGTTAGCTGAATAAGCTAGCTAGCCAATCAAACGTTAAAACGGTGGTGAATATTTTTAAGCCAATCAAACCAACAAATAAGAGGATTAGCAAAGCTTTAGTTTTCTTGCTTTTAATATTTTTCCAATCCAACCACTTGGCTTCAATTTCCTGCTTAAGTTCATTCTCCTGCTTAAATTCATTCTTTGCTGCTTTCATTTTAATACATCTCTTTGTAAAGAATTACTTCGGCATGTTTTACTAAATTTTCTGTAGCCGTACTTTCTGGTTAGCATCAATACCATAAGAATCAACAAATAATGACTAGCTGCGCCGCCACTGTAACCTTTTCGATGTTCAACTTTTGCAATTTTCTCTTCTTTAACTCGAGTTTTAAATTGCGCAAGCTCTGCATCTAAGTTAATGGTCATATCTGACACGGCCAAAGCAAAACCTTCAAGTGACTTTTCCATTAAGGTGTCGTCAACGCCTATCGCGGTGGTTCTTTTTTCAAGTTTATTTAAACCTGGTGCTCTAAAAAGCATTTTTTTACTTTTAATATCAAAAACAGCTGTATCGACAAAGGTTTGAATGGAGTTTTCATTTCCAGGAATAATATACATACCCACGATTGTCCAATAAAGTAAGGCGGCGTTGTTTTCAAGTGATTGAGTTACTTGGTCGTAAGAAACCAAAGCCATTACATCAACGTCATAAAGCCTTCCTACCTGCTCTAAGGTTGTGAAACCTTCGCCGCCGTTTAGGTATGTGCTTGGTATTATTTCAATACGATCAATGTAATCATATTTAAGAAACGATTTTTTTACTTTATTGAGTAAATCGACCTGATCTTTACCGTGAATACCATCTCTTTGCCAATTTTTAGAGGGTACAAAAGCCAGACCAACTTTAACGGGTAATTTTAATAGCGGAATTTCTGCTTTATGTTCAGCGCGGCTTTCTTGATTTGGGTACAGAAAATCAATCAAGCTACTTGATTGTGTTTTTTTCCCTGTATTATTACTTACAAGCGAACTGCATGACGCTACGAATAATAAGCCTAGCATTATGATCAACATTTTAGATTTCATCGATATTCCTTTTAAACGTAATTGATTTTGAACGTAATTGATAATGTTAAATAATAACTGTTTCTTGTTATTGATTAATCGTAACACGACTCAGTAACATTAATTAAAAAGCTAAGTAGAAACAACGCTTTGATTTATTTAAAGAGCTAGAAGAAGAACCCCTAATTAATGAAATTTGTATAACTATAATGCTATATCTTAGTTAATCATTATATCTATCAGCTATTATTGTGACAGGTATATTTGCAGCTAAAATTTAGCAGTGTTAATTTAGAGCTGAACTTTCAAAGTAATGACTACATTCTTGTTATTATTTACTTTTAAGCCTTTTTTTAGCGTATATATGTCGAGGTTACTCATGGATTTAATGCAAGGCTTACTTTTAATCACCTCAATTCACTTGTTGGCGGCGGCATCGCCTGGGCCTGACTTCGTTTTGGTATCTCAGCAAACCTTATCTAATGGTAAACAAGCCGGGTTTATGGTCAGTATTGGGATAGCTTTGGGCTTGTCGGTACATATTATTTATTCTGCCTTGGGCTTAGCCGCCGTTATTGCCAATTCAGCAACAGCGTTATGGACAATAAAAATTATTGGCGGCTGTTATCTTATTTATTTAGGACTTCAAGGCTTAAGGGCAAAAGCTGTCAGCGAGGTTAATAATGTCATCGAACAAAAAGCGCTGAAAAAACATTCAAACTTAGCCGCTATTGCAAAAGGTTTTTTATGTAATGCTTTAAACCCAAAAGCGCCAATTTACTTTGTTGCTTTGTTTACCGTAGTTTTGTCACCAAATTTACCGACATTACATTTGGTTATTTACGGTGTATGGATGATGATATTACAGCTGCTTTGGTTTTCTACCGTCGTAGCTTTACTCTCTCGACCCAGTGTTAATGCGAAATTTCAACGTTTAGGTCATTGGATCGATCGTGTACTGGGTGGCGCTATGATTTTAATCGGTTTGAAAGTGCTGACCAGCAAAATAAACTAGGGAATAATTATGACAAATGAAAAAGTTAAACAATATATTGATTTTAAGTCTTTTTACCCTTTTTATTTGAGTCAACATCGAAATATTATCTGCCGAAGACTACATTTTATTGGCTCTAGTTTGATCGTAATAACACTCGGCTATGTTTTGATAAACTCGGCCTGGATATTACTATGGACATTGCCATTGTTCGGTTATGGTTTTGCTTGGCTTGGTCACTTTTTCTTTGAGAAAAATAAGCCCGCTACTTTTACCTATCCTTGGTATAGTTTCTTAGGCGACTGGGTTATGTATAAAGACATGTTAATGGGTAGATTGAAGTTCTAACTCAAGAGAGTATTCAAATGAGCACTTATATTTCATTACTGCGCGGAATAAATGTTGCCGGCCAGAAGATAATAAAAATGGCTGACTTAAGAGCATTGTATGAACAATTATCGTTTAAAAATGTTCAAAGCTATATTCAAAGTGGCAATGTAGTTTTTAATCACAATCAAGTTGGAGTAAGTGATTGCTCACAACTAGCCAAGCAGATACACCAGAAAATTTTGTCGCATTATCAATTTGAGGTGCCGGTATTTGTCTTAACACCTACTGATTTAATAAACGCCCGCGAAAACTTACCTTTTAAGCATATTAATATTTCCGAAGACAGTAGTAAGGTGTTGTTCTGCTTTCTGTCTGATGTTCCAAATAGCCCAATAGGGTTATTATCGCCATATCTTAAAGACAATGAACATTTACATATTATTGGTAAGGTGCTTTATTTACATTGCGAAGATGGTTATGGCCGCTCTAAATTAACGCATAGTAATATTGAAAAAAAATTAAAGGTAAATGCCACGTCCCGTAACTTAAAAACCGTAGATAAGCTTATTACCCTCGCTAATGACAACATCTGCTAAAACATAAAATTGCGTTGAAAAGCATAGAGAAAACACAATAAACATCAATAAATATTTACGTAATAAAACAACCAACACCTTAAAAATATCAATTTACAGTGGTACCCCTGCCTTAGGCTATAGTGCTATTTTTATCTCAAAATTAGATTAAAAAAGTCAAACTTACCTGACACTATGTTAAAAATATTTGACTTCAAAAGCACTAGCAACTAAAGTCAAACTATTGATACATCATGTCAAATATTTCATACACTGATTAATAGGCTTTCTACATATATGCCCATTAATATCCAATGTATATCAGGAAGAACACTATGTCATACAAAGAGCGCAGTATTTGGGTTTCATTAGCCATTACGATATATATTTGGTTTAACTATTTTTCAACGCTTTATTGGGCCGCGCAACAAGACACTTTAACAACGAGTGTTATGCAATCAGCCCTGCTAACGGTAGTCATAATGACTATTGTTTTAGAAATTTTTCATCACATTGTTATCGCTATAATTGATAATAAAAATGCTAACTATGATGAAGACGAGCGAGATAAAAAATTACACTCCTTGGAACTCAACATGCCTACTACATTTTAAGCTTTACTACGATTGCCGCAGTGCTGCATTTACTCTTCCCTTTCATCAGCCAAAGACTAGAATCTTTGCTAAATCTACCGAATGAATATGTCATTATCAATATTATTATTTTTGGTGCTCTTGTTGCTGAAATTGTAAAGTTTGCAACGCAAGTGTTTTATTATCGAAGGGGCTTTTAAGATGACGAAAAAAATTAGCAATAATATTCGTCGTTTGCGGTTTGATAATGAAGAAATGACACAGCAAATGTTGGCTGACGCGGTTGGTGTCTCACGACAAACCATCGTGGCGATTGAGAAAGACAAATACTCTCCCTCTTTAGAAGTGGCATTTAAAATTTCTGTATATTTCAATGTACCTTTAGATGCTGTGTTTCAATACCTATAACTTAATTAGTTACTTAATTAAAAAATTTAGTTAATCGTCAAGTTAAGAGTCTAGTAATAATACCGTACTTGTTATTACCAGAGTACATGGTCTATCTCATTCAATAGTTTTTGTGTGTACTCATCTATACGGGCACTATTACTATTTTTAATCGCCGTTTCTAGTCCGATGGCATAGGTAGATAAATCAGCAAAACCAAACATTTGTGCTGCTCCAGCAATGCGGTGCGATAGTCTAGCAAGCTCATCAAAATTTTTGTTATTGATGTGCAGCACTAAATCTTGTTGCTCTAACACCAAGTTAGATTTAAATTCTTGCACTAAATCTGACATATCAACATCATTAAAACTTTCATTGGCCTTTTCTTGAGAAATACTGCCGTCATAATGTTGCGCAACCGTTGCAATAAAAACATTTCGCTCAATAGGTTTAGATAAATGACCGTTAAAGCCCAATGATAAGTAATGGGCTATTTCATGCGACATTGCGTTTGCGGTTAACGCCACAATCGGTAAGTTGTAACCTTTTTGCCGCAAAATTTTAAACGCTTCAATACCATCCATTTCTGGCATTTGTATATCCATTAAAATTAATGTTGGCTGGTGTTGTTCACATATAGCTATAGCTTCAACACCATTGCGTGCTGTCAGCACCTCTAAGCCTAATGAAGCTAATAACCTAGCAATAAGCCGCCGGTTATCATTATGGTCTTCAGCAAGTAAAATAGTGCCCTTTAATTGCTGCTGCTCTTGGTCAATACCAGGTTCAATAGCTGATACCCTACTTTCACTACATTGCTCAGGATCTCTAAATTTGCACGGAAAACTAAAAGCAAAGACACTTCCTTGATTGAGCTCACTTTCTACTTCAATTTTGCCGCCCATAATTTTTGCTAACTGATCAGATAAACACAACCCTAAGCCAGTTCCACCAAAGCGTCGGCTAATACTGCTATCACCTTGAGTGAAGCTTTCAAATAAGTTTTGCAATTGTGAACTACTCATACCGATGCCACTATCGGTAATTTTAAACATCAAAGTACTCTCATTTTGACTAATCTTTAACTCTACATGCCCTTTAGCCGTAAATTTAATCGCATTGGAACATAAATTAATAAGGATTTGTTTAACTCTGAAGCTGTCAATTTCAATCAAAAATGGAGTGGGTAAACTATGAACTATTTCAAATGTTAAGCGTTTTGATTTTGCTTGCAAACTAAAAATATTGGCAAGTTCTTGCAAAATTTCGTGCAAGTCTATTGTTTGTACTTCAAGCTCAATCTTATTTGCTTCTATTTTACTTAAGTCGAGAATATTATTGGTAAGTTCTAATAAATGCAGACTATTACCGTGAATTATTTCAACTTCTTTATTAATATATTCATCTTCCACATCACCATTTATTATCGCCTCTGCCTGACCAATAACCGTGGTTAAGGGGGTTCTAATTTCGTGGCTCATATTCGCTAAAAATTGGCTTTTTATGTTGTTCGCTTTTTGTAACTCTTGCATTAAATATTCGAGTTCATTGGTTCTTTGTTTTACTTTTGACTCAAGTTCCTGCTTGGAACGTCGCTCAATATCTCGTCGTGCAATTAAAAAGCCGATAAGCAAGATAGCAATAACTACAATGGTAATAGTAATACGCTCTTGTGAAGCGCTTTCCACTTCTAGCTCCTGTAAAATTTTTTGTTGCTTTAACTGTACTACCTGTTGCTTCAATTGCTCAGAATCGAATAACGCTAACTTCGAATTAAGTTCACTATTGGCTAGTTCAAATTGCGCTTTCAAGAAACTATGTTGACTGGTAATTGCTTTAACATTTTGATGTTGTGCCGCATATATAAGTGCTATTAACGATAGGTTGTATTGTATTTGGTCCTTATTTTTTATTTTTTCAGCTATGTCATTTGACTCTTTGACATGACGCAAAGCCAAGTCATATTTCCCTTGATAAAAATAAGCTTTAGCTAAAGCATATGACGCCCCTGAATAAGCATTGTCATGCCCTTGCTCAATAGCTAAGCGAATGCCTTCCTTTGCATAAACGATAGCTTGTTCAGGGTTTTGAAGATCGTTATAAAGTTCGGCAAAGTTATGTAAAACAGAAGCAACATAAAAGTCATCTTTATTATGGCGAGCAGAATCAAGTGCAAGCTTCATATAGTGCTCAGCCTTTTCATAATCCCCCTCATATTTATAAGCAGTGCCGATTTCGCCGTACGCCATTACAATTCCACTATGATCTGAAATCTTTACCCGCCTTTCAAGCACTTCGTGATACATAGCTATGGCGATATCGTATCGCTTAAGCTCTAAATGAAAGCCCGCAATATTAAATTTCACATCAATTTTATCTAATTCACTACCATACTTTTGATATCTCTGCTCTGCTTGTTGATAGCTTAACAATGCCTCTTCAAACTCGCTTGTACCTGCATAAACTAAGGCTATATTATTGTATAAATTGGCTTGGGCAATAGGAGCCTCGAGCGTTAGATAATATTTAAGTGCTTGTTGGTAGGAATATAATGCCAAGTCACCTTTCCCCTTATAGTAGGCATACACACCAACTCTTTTATAGGCGTCTGCTTCACGTCGACTTAACTGAAATTTATTGGCAAGCTGTTGCTCTTTTTGTGCAACGTTAATGGCATTATCAAGTTGTCCCAAATTATGATGAATTCTACTTTGACTGGCTAAAACGGAGAGTTTGTCTAGCGTTGATAAGGTGTTGTCTGTACTTAGAGAGGTGATTAAATTCAAAGCTTGGTTTTGATCTTTCATCGCCTCAATTATCGATAGTTGCTGACTAAAGCTTTTATCTAGTGCTTGATTCGAGTTCTGATTTTGACTTTGTACCGTAAAACTCGTAAAAACGCTAAGTAAACACAATACATAGAACAACAATGCTTTTTTGGGATCCGCCATCTATAACACCTTAAAACACGCCTGCTTTGTACTCTCAAGTCAATTATTACGCTTGCGAATTTAGTTATACTTTATTATTTCAATCGATAAATAACCCTTAGAAGTTAGTTATAGCACTTTACTATTCTACTAACAACGCTAAGCTCCAAAGGGCTTCACACGCTTGATGCAACAATTTGGCCATCAAATGTTATCTCGAGTTTTTACGTGGAGCAGCTTTTGCATTTACTGTATTTAGAAGGATATATAAAATTGCTGAATATTCAACGACCTTTCGCTGACGTTCAGGATTTTGGGTAACCTAGCTTGAATGCGGAGCAGGTATTACCACAATACGTTGTCTATCTCATTCAGCAATTTTGGGGTGTGTTCATTAATACTGTCAATATGATTATTTTTAATCGCTGTTTCTAGACCAATGGCATAAAGGGATAAATCAGCAAAGCCGAACATTTGTGCTGCTCCAGCAATGCGATGCGATAGCTTAGCCAGTTTATCAAAGTCTTTGTTGTTAATATGTAGCACTAAATCTTGCTGCTCTAACACCAAGTTAGATTTAAATTCCTGTACTAAATCTGACATATCCACGTTATTAAAACTTTCATTCGCCATGGCTTGTGAAATACTACCGTCATAATACTTTGCAACGGTTGGGATAAAAGTATTTCGTTCAATGGGTTTCGATAGATGATCATTAAAGCCCAGTGATAAATAATGTTCTATTTCATGCGACATTGCATTAGCGGTTAAGGCAATAATTGGCGTTGTGCATCCTTGTTGTCGCAAAATTTTAAACGCTTCGATACCATCCATTTCAGGCATCTGAATATCCATTAACACTAACGTAGGTTGGTGTTGTTTGAATAAGGCGAGTGTTTCATAACCATTACGAGCGGTGATAACATCTAAACCCAACGAAGCTAATAACCGAGCAATAAGTCGTCGGTTGTCGTTATGATCATCAGCAAGTAAAATTGTGCCCTGTAATTGCTGATGCTCTTCGTTATTATTTAGGTCAGTAGCCAATACTTTACTTTCACTACACAGCTCATTAAAGCTTGCTTTACAAGGTAAACTAAAAACAAAAACACTACCTTGGTTTAGCTCACTTTCAACTTCAATTTCCCCGCCCATAATCTTAGCTAATTGGTCTGACAAACATAACCCTAAGCCTGTACCACCAAAACGTCGGTTAATACTGCTATCTCCTTGGGTAAAGCTTTCAAATAAGTTTTGTAGTTGCGAGCTACTCATACCGATTCCGCTGTCGGTAATTTTAAATATCAGATTATTATCTTTTTGGCTAATATTTAATTCTACGTGCCCTTTAGGCGTAAATTTAATCGCATTAGCACAAAGGTTGATCAGAATTTGTTTTACGCGAAAACCATCAATCTCAATTAAAAACGGATTTGGTAAATAATGAATAATTTCAAATGTTAAGCCTTTAGATCTAGCTTGTAAACTGAACATATTAGCGAGTTCTTGCAAGATGTCGTGCAAATTTTGCTGTTGTATATCAAGCTCAATTTTATTTGCTTCAATTTTACTTAAATCGAGAATATTATTGGTAAGTTCTAATAAATGTAAACTATTACCGAGAATGATTTTAACTTCTTTAGCGATAAACTCTTCTTCAACATCGCCACTAATTATTGCTTCTGCTTGACCAATAACCGTAGTTAATGGTGTTCGAATTTCGTGACTCATATTCGCTAAAAATTGACTTTTTATCTTGTTAGCATTTTGTAGTTCTTGCATTAGATATTCAAGTTCGGTAGTTCTTTGCTTAACTTTCTTCTCAAGGGCATTCTTTGAGCGACGCTCTATTTCTCGGCGGGCAATTAAAAAACTAATAAGCAATGCAGCAACGATTATAATAATAATAATAATGCGCGTTTGTGATGAACGTTCTATTTCAAGCTCTTGTAAACGTTGATGTTGCTTTAACCGTTCAACTTGTTGTTTTAATTGCGCTGAATCAAAAAAGGCTAACTCTGAATTAAGTTCATTATTAGCTAGTTCACGTTGAGCTTGCAAAAAATCATCCTGGCTAGCTACGGCCTTAAATGTTTGATGTTGTGCTGCATATAAAAGTGCTTCTAAAGAAACGTTAAATTTAAGTTGCTCCTTATATTGCATTTTTTCAGCTACTTCACTCGATTGTTCGATATAACGCATAGCCTGTTCATATTTGCCTTCATGAAAGTATACCTTAGCTAAGCTATATAATGCGCCAGCATATGCATTGTCGTGTCCCCGAGCAAGACTCAATTTTATAGACTGTTTCGCATATATTTTTGCTTGGTCGATATTTTGCATGATGATATTAAGCTCGGCCAAGTTATGTAAAGTAGAAGCCGCATTATAATCATCTTCATTTTGATGATGTAAGTTAAGTGCTAAAATCATATAATCCTGAGCTTTTTCATAATCCCCAGCATATTTAAAAGAAGAACCTAAATCACTATATGCCTTGGCTAGGCCTATTTGATCTGAAATATTTTTAAGCTTCTCTATTATGTCGAGGAACATAGGAATTGATGTGTCATAACGTTTTAGCCGTAAGTGCATAACCGCAAGGTTATTTTGCACGTCTATTTTATCTTTAGGACTACCAAACTCTTGATATATAGGTTGAATTTTTTGATATATTTCTAGCTCACGCTTGTGATCAGCTGTTTGGCTATAAACTAAAGCAATATTATTATATAAGTTTGCTTGGGCTATGGGTTCATCAATAGTTAGGTAATAGTTAAGCGCTTGCTGATATGAGCTTAGGGCCAAACTGTTCTTACCTTTATAATAAGCAAAAATCCCCATTCTTTTAAAAGCATCAGCTTCCAATTGTTTTAAGTCAAATTCATTAGCCAGCTGCTGCTCTTTTTGTGTAACTTCAATCGCATTATCCAGTTGACCTAATTGATGATATATCCTACTTTGGCTAGCTAAAACAGAGAGTTTGTTTAACGTTGATAAGGTTTTGTCTTTACTGAGCGAGGTGATTAAATCTAAGGCTTGGTTTGTATCTTTCATTGATTCAAGGGACGATAGCTTCTGACCAAGGTTTTGCTCTGTATATTGAGATGGATTTTGACTTTGAGCGTTAAAGCTCGTGAAAAAACTCGTCAATATAAGCAATGACGAAAATAAAAACCGCCTGTTAAAGGCAATTACCCATAACAGCTTAAAGCTCGTATTTTTTCTGCTATCAAGTGAATTATTATTTTGAATCATTTAACTATAATCTATTATTTCAATTGATAAAAAAGTACTTGGTTACAGTTATATCATTTTACTATTACACTAACAACGCTAAGGTCCATTGTATTTTATATTCTCTTAACCCAATGAATCTGTAACAAAATGTAGCATTTACTTTTTACACTGCTCGTTATTAAATTTTATAAAAACTTAGCCAAGTAGATCACAAAAAGCTTATAATTCGGCTTCGAAATTACCTTTAAACAATGATTTAAGTTATCTCAATGTACCAAAACACTAAAGCGGCCATCATTAAGCTGAAAAACAACAAGTTTTTCGAATTAAGTGTGATATGTGTCATCATAATTTCTGCTCTTGAAATTGGCGCAAAAACATACACTCTGTCAAATACAGCTATTTCAATCACCACAGTGCTAGATAGCTTCATCACCTTATTCTTCTTATTTGAAATATTACTAAGATTTATCGCTGAGGAAAATAAAAAGCACTTTTTTAAATCTGCTTGGAATGTCTTCGATACCCTGGTGGTTGTTATTAGCCTTATCCCCATTAATGATTCAGAAATGGCGTTACTCGCTAGATTAGTTCGGGTGTTTCGTGTTTTAAGGATGATCTCTGTTGTACCTGAACTTCGAATACTAATTAACTCACTGGTAAAAGCCTTACCTCAATTAGGCTACGTAGTGTTGTTGATGTTCATAATATTTTATATCTACGCCGCTATTGGTAGCTTCCTGTTTAATACCATTAACCCTAAATTATGGGGCGACATTGCCATTTCAATGCTTACCCTGTTTAGAGTCATGACATTCGAAGATTGGACCGACATTCAATATGAGACCATGGAGGTATATCCGTATAGCTGGATTTATTACATGACCTTCATCTTTTTTACCGCGTTCGCATTTTTAAATATGGTTATCGGTATTGTGGTAAATGTGATGGAGGAAGAACACTCAAAAGAAAAAAATAAAAACCAGCCAACGTTAGGCGAATTAAAACAAGAAATAGCAGAGTTAAAATCATTAATTTTAAAACTTGATGAAAAAAAATAATCACTAATTATTTATCAAGTTGACGCATTATAGCCATTGAATTAGCGTTTTAATTTACTGTGCCCAGGAACAATAAATCAAGGTAGCTGTTTATTGTTCCTTTTTAAACAAAAGTAATTACAGACTTGGGTTTCCCTCCTCCTAATAAGCTAAATAAATTCAGACACTTAGCTAATAAACTTAACTCATAACAAAGTAAAAAGCCCAAAAAGAAGGCACTTATTTTTAATAACGCGTTGATCATATTAAGTTACTCAACTATGGCGTTACATAGGTCTGACATTAGCCATCAGCAGTGATAACAAAGTACTTAAAAAAGTAATAATGGTTTATCTTTCATTAATATACCCTTAAGATGTATGCTTTTTTAAGCCACCTAACGTTTATGTAAATACGGTTAACGTTTATGCAAATACCGTTAAAAACAACATTAAATAAAGCGTGTAATAAATGAATAATCGTAGCAGTAAAGGTTTCACTTTAATTGAATTAGTCGTTGTAATCGTGATACTAGGGATCTTATCCGCAACAGTATTACCTAAGTTTATTAGCTTAACAAAAGAAGCTAAAGTTGCCGTGTTAAGTCAATTTAGCGTTAGTTTAAAAGCGGCAAATCGATTGATTTTTGTAAAGTCAAAATTGCCAAGCTATGTCACATTTCCTGTTGCGGGACGAACTGATTTAGTCGATATTGATATGGATCGTAATGGTTCGATTGATCTTAATGGCGTTGACTTAAGATTATTACACTCTTACATCGACAATCATGAAGTCTATAAACAGATCCAAGTGTCTGAGCAATTTAAGCTCTCGGGTGGCAAAATTTTTGAAGAACAAGGCGTTAATTTTGTTTATGTTGGTTATGATTCAAATGAAAATAATCAAGTGAGTGACGATAACTGTTACTTTAGATACACCCAAGCACAATCGGAAACAGTTGGTCCTCAATACAATGTTATTTCTGACGGATGCTAACTTAGCGCACTGCAAACATCCATTTCCTCTAAAATTATATTTTATACATTGTTTTAATTTAACCAAATTCTATAAGTACCCTATTCGAAATAATTTGCATGTGCTTTTAGGTTCTGCTTAGATCTTGTAGAACATAATCTACTGGCGCTGAGACATTACAACAGTCTCTTTCAGGCTTCACTTGCACCACTCAACTTACCAATCTAAACCTTTTTGTGCTTTTATACCTGCTTTGAACGCGTGTTTGATAGGCTGGACTTCAGATACTGTGTCAGCTAATTCTATCAAACGACGGTGGCACGCTCTGCCCGTAATAAGTACATGTTGCATCTTAGGGCGATTATTCAACACTGCAATAATTTCATCTAATTCAATGTAGCCGTATTTGACCATGTAAGTCATTTCATCAAGTAAAACGATATCAAGGCTTTCATCACTCAACATCTCTTTACTTTTATTCCATGCAACTTTTGCAGCGGCAATATCAGTTTCAGTACTTTGGGTTTCCCAAGTAAAACCTGTACCCATAACATGATGTTGAATAGGGAATTGCTTTAAAATATTCATTTCTCCACACTCCCATTTTGAACCTTTAATAAATTGCACTATACCTGCTTTTTGTCCATGACCAATCGCGCGTAATACCGTACCAAAACCCGATGTACTTTTACCTTTGCCATTGCCAGTAATAACAACAAGCACACCGCGCTCTTCCGTCGCTTGGGCAACCCGTTCATCGACACTGGCTTTTATTTTTTTCTGGCGTTCAACATGTTTTTGTTCTTTGGCTTTAGCTATTTCAACTTTAGACTGCTCAGCAGAACCTTTTTTAATATCATTCATAATTTACTTCTTGTTATATACGTTTGTAAGTTGTTAAAGACATCGCGTTTTATCAAAAATACGTAAAGTTAACCCGGGATTGCTTGGTAAATACCAATGCATATAAGAAGCAAGAATGTTGTTATGCTGGTAAACAAATTCGCCGGCGCGTTCACTCGGGTGATGTGTTGTTTGGCCACTGGGTGCTAGGTCAATTTCAGCAGAAGAATAGTGAAAACTATGTCCTCGCATTATATTATCAGTATTGTCAGCACCACTGGCATCAGCACCTTCGCCAAAACCTGCTAAATCAACCCACTGTGATCCGATAGCCGCTATTTTTTTCTGCATAATAGCTTTACCTGGCATTAAGCCTAGCATCGAAAACTCTTTTCCTGACATATCAGTAAGTTGCTCAAGCAGATACATCATGCCACCACACTCAGCAATAATAGGTTTATGACTACCCGCAAAATATTTAACGTCATCGAGAAAAGTGACATTAGCCATTAACTGCTCAATATATAGCTCAGGATAACCACCAGGAATATATAAAATATCGCCATCAGGTAGGTGTGCGTCAGCCAGTGCTGAACAATAAACGAGCTCTGCGCCGGCTTGCTGTAAAAAGGCAATATTGGCCGCGTAGATAAAGCTAAATGCGCTATCTCGCACAATAATAATTCGGGTGCCGAGCAATGCTTGCTCAGTATTGGTTTCAGTATTGGTTTCAGCATTGTCGGCATTGTGAGCAAAAAATTCTACTTTTTCAGGTAACTCTGTCAGTCCTGTATTGGCAATATGACTTGCTGCTTGATCGAGTTGTGCATCAATATCTGATAATTCTTGCGCCAGTACTAAGCCTAAATGACGTGCCGGTAAGGTAATGGTTTCATCTTTGGGCATGCGGCCATAAAAACGAAACTCTTTCGGAAAGTTTTCATTTATCAGCTCTATGTGACGTTCGCTGTTAACACGATTGGCAATCACGCCAGCAAAAGGTAAATTTTTTCTAAATTTAGCTAAGCCAAACGTAACTGCAGCAAAGGTTTGTGCCATGGCCTTAGCATCAATAACGCCTAGCACGGGTATATTAAAATACTCCGCCAAATCGGCACTACTTGGCGTACCATCAAATAAGCCCATAACCCCTTCAATTAAAATGAGATCTGACTCTACTGCCGCGCGATAAAGTAACTCCTGACAGCCTTGCTCACCAACGAGCCATAGGTCTAATTGATAAACCAACTCGCCACTGGCTTGGCGTAATATCATCGGGTCAATAAAGTCAGGGCCAACTTTAAACACGGTAACTTTACGACCTTGATTACGGTGATAACGAGCTAATGCCGCTGTTACGGTTGTTTTACCTGAGCCCGAATGTGGCGCAGCAATAATAAGTGCTGAACACATAACACCGCTACCCGCTTGCTGCTCGGGTTTATGCTCAAATGCTTTAGGTTGCAATGCCTTATTTTTATGCTTAACGCTGTTGTTCTGGGCTGATAAAGTTTTTTTATTCGCTGATGTCATCAACTAGTCCTTTCTCTTGAGGCTATTTTCTCTTTAGGCTATTTTGCAATTAGCAATTAGCAACTAATGACCATTACTGGCATGGCTATTATTGTTTATCGCTTTATTAACAAAGAAATGGCTGATGGTAAAATCAATCACCATAGCGGAGATAACATAAAAAATAGGATTAGAAATAGATTTAAAGAAATACTTATCAACGCGCGTTGCGTATTCTGCCCAAGACAGCTCAGGAAACTTACCTGAAAATGCGTAATAACTGCCATTTGAGATGAAGAAGGCAATTGAACTGGCAATAAATAAGGCTAATGCCACTTTAACAATATTAGTTTGCCAAGCATTATGCTGCCAATTAGGTCGAGTATAATAACCTGCCGTAAACATAGCGGCGTAACTTAACACTAATGCTGGGTATGAGGTAGTGATACAGTCGCCAAATTGCCCGCGATAGTATGATGAGGCAAGGTCTACCGTTAGGGTCAAAATATAGAAAAACCAGAAGGCTTTAATGTTTCGTAAATACATCCCCGCTAAGAAAAAAATAGCAATTGAAGCACTGGGTAAATGATTAAAACTAGCAAAGTGATGCGTACGTGTCGCAAGCATAAGCAAAGTTAGTATTGCTAATACGGCAACAAATAAACTAATGGGTAATTTTTGATTGACTGATTTCATAACGATTCCGTTGTCTAAAACATAGGTAATGTTAACGGTGTAGGAAATCAAAGTAGGTAAACGGTGTCTGTCGCATCATTCATTATTAAAGCGTAAAATACCTTAATAAAGCATCGGCGATCTTAAAGCTAAAATTCAGACCGTGAACTGTTCTCTGAATCACCGCCCACCGCAGTTGTCGAGTAATATCTAATCAGCAACATTTACAAAAATGTTTACTATCAAAAGATATGACTAGGCCGGTCTCCGGACTCCTGTTCATTGCATTTGCAACACCTTCCCATACCTTCACTATTTTGCTGAGCTCAATTTTACTTAGCTCAATTTTACTTAGCTCAATTTTACTTAGCTCAATAATGATTCAATACAGTGGTTTTGTTGCTGCTCACAGTTACCGTTGCGGGGGCAGTACTGGTATTTAACCAGTTTCACGTTTCATCTTCATTTGTCATATTTCACTCTCAAATAATAATAATGAGTAAACCAAGACAGAAGACACCTAAATCAGCGTTAATTTTACGTCATGCATAGCGGTTATTCAACACTAACACCGACTATTTAGTGTTTAAAAGGCAATACACAGAAGAATGAATTTTTGCATTGAATCGAAGGCATGATTTGGTTATTCTCCTCGTCCAATTAATGGCATTGAACTGCTAACAAATCTAGGTCTAGAAGCTAATAAATGAAAACAAAACTATATTTAGCTCGTCATGGCCAAACACAATGGAATAAAGTGCAACGCTTTCAAGGCCTATTAGACAGCGAATTAACCGAAACCGGTATTCAGCAATCACAAGCGCTTGCAAGACACCTCGCGGATCAGAATATAGACTTAATCATTTCTTCTTCATTAGGCCGAGCAGTCGCTAGTGCTAAAATATGCCAGCAGCAATTAAATGCCCCTATGCTCAGGGCTGACGGTCTAAATGAGCGAGATTTAGGGCATTGGCAAGGTCAGCATGTTGATGATATTAAGAGCGATAAAAACTATCACGAAATATTGCATCAATTTACTGAGCTTAAAGCTGAAAATGGAGAAAGTGCAGTCAGCTGTGCAAGCCGTATTTATCAAACATTAGAAGCATTAGCTAAAAGCCATAGTAATAAAAACTTGTTGGTGATTTTTCATGGTGAAGCATTACGCTGCTTTTTAGCAAAATTAGGCCTAAGCTCAACGGGCAACGCCTACCAGTTATTCGATAATGGCTGCATGCTTAACGTAAACTATCAGCATAATCACCAGTGCTTTGAGCTTTTATCTTAATAAGTTTCAGCCAGTAATTTTTCATACATTATGAGTTTTTAAATGATGATCGCTTTAACCGACAATGTTATTAATGATGTATTGCTGCTGTTGCCCGAATTTACGGTATTTTTCACCCTATTTTTGGCATTAATATTGGATAAGTTTTTAGGTGAAGCAAAGCACTTTCATTATTTGGTCGGCTTTGGCTATTTAGCCAATAAATTAGAAGCGAAATTTAATCCTACAGATTTACATAGCTCGGTTATAAAAACCAGATTACTGGGTATATCTGCTTGGGGTTTACTAGTATTACCCTTACCGATTATTTACTTTTATCTACTGAATGATCTAACTTGGTATTGGCAAGTTTTGCTTGATGCTTATGTACTTTATTTATGCCTTGGTCTGAACAGTTTGTATCAACATGCTTTGCAAATATATCGGCCATTAAAGTCTGGCGATCTCGACAGTGCTCGCCATTTTACTGGATACATTGTTAGCCGAGAAACCTCAGCGCTTACAGAACAGGAAATGTCGCGCGCTACCGTAGAATCAATGTTAGAAAATGGTCACGACGCGGTTATAGCCTCACTCATTTACTATGTAATGGGTGGTGCTCCATTGGTTATTCTGCACCGTTTTGCAAACACCCTAGATGCTATGTGGGGTTATAAAACTTCACGCTATCAACACTTTGGTTATGCAAGCGCCCGGCTCGATGATTTGCTTGGTTTTATTTCCGGTAAATGCTGCGTACTGCTTTATGCTTTACAAGGTCTAGCGCGGGGACGTTTTCGTCAGGCAATATTGAATGCCTTACAACAAGGCAATAAATATAAAAGCCATAATGGTGGTTGGGTGATGGCTGCAGGGGCAACCGTTTTAGGAATAAAATTAGGCGGTAGCGCGCTATATCACGGTAAGGTGATTAACTCTGTTACTCTCGGATCAGGCCAAGAAGTTACCGCTGATGACATACCCAAAAGTTTACGTATAGTCAGCCGTGCTAGCCTGCTGTTTTTAGCGGCGGTGCTGATTTTTCAGATGATAATTTTCAGATGATGTTTTCTAGATAATGTTTTCCAGGCAATGTTTTCCAGGCAATGTTTTCCAGGTCATATTTTCCAGATATGATTTTCAGCTGATGACTTTTTCAATAACTTAGTACATTTACCAATAGGGTTAACATGGCATTAATGCATGGCGGGCAACTGCAACAGGTGGCAGAGCAATATGAAATTCCGCTCATCGATTGGCTTGATTTATCTACAGGCATTGCGCCCACTAGCTATCCTATTCCCAATATTCCAGTCAATGTATGGCAGCAGTTACCACAGCTAAGCCCAAAACTTATCGCTGCGGCAAAGCAATATTATCAATGCTCACAACTTGTTATTACTAATGGTAGCCAAGCCATTATAAAAGCACTGCCTGATGTTTATCGGAAAAAAAATGCCAACGGACAAGCTGTTTATTTACCTGTACGGGGCTATAAAGAACATGCTCAGGCTTGGAAAATCGCAGGTTATAAGTTGCATTGGTATCAGGATTTATTACCTGAAATTGAAAACTTAGCGGAAAATAGCGTTGTTGTGATCATTAACCCTAATAATCCAACTGGCCAGTTTTATACCTGTGATGTAATCAAACAATATCATGAAAAATTAAAACAGCTTAACGGCTTGTTAGTACTCGATGAAGCCTTTATTGATGTTATGCCAAGCGAAAACTCTTATTGCCCGCAAGTTAATGATAATCACTGTTTCGTGCTACGTTCATTTGGTAAATTTTTCGGCTTAGCCGGTATTCGCATTGGTTTTCTAGTAGCAAATAACGATTGGTGTAACACCTTTGCAGCGTTATTAGGGCCGTGGCAAGTCAATGGACCAGCACAAATAATAGCGCAACAAGCATTAAGCGATACTCACTGGCAAGAACAGCAAAAACAGACGTTAAAAAAATGGAGAACAGCTCAAGAGCAAACACTGTGGCAAGTCTTTTCCAAGGCACTAATTTTGGATATAAAAGGCTGTGACTTATTTCTTACGATAGCTTTTAAGCAAGCCGATAGCGCAAAAAAAATCTATCATTTACTATGCCAACAAGGGGTTTATTGTCGACTAGCCGATGAGCAAGACACGCTAAGATTTGGTATTACCTCAGCTGACACTCTTGCACGTTTAGAAAACGCCTGTGCTCATGCCTGCGAGCAACTTATCTCAGAAAAATAACGGTAAAAATAATAGTAAAAAGGCACCTCGTCAGGTGCCTTTATATTAACGCAATTTGAACGGTCAACTCACGATAGCTTAACCGTTTTCAAACAACTGAACATCACTTAGTTTCTGTAAGTAATACCGACATAAAGTGCACGTTCTTGTGAATTGTAACTGCTTGCCGTTTGATATTCTTTATCAAGTAAGTTGGTCACGCGTGAAGAAACACTGAAGTTGCTCGACACGTCATAGTTCAAACCTAAGTTGATCAATTGATAGCTGCTTAAATCAACTTTACCAATACCGAAAACATCATCTTTTCTTGAGCCAACAAATTGGTACTCAGCGTACACATCCACTTCACTAATTGTTGTAACAAACTTATAGTTAAACTTTTCTTTAGCACGGCGAATTAATTGCTCATAGCTCAACTTGCCCGTAGTGTTTGTTGACGATTGATCTTCAGCATCAGTGTACGACATATTAAAATCATGCGTACCACCAAAAGCTTGGTAGTTTGCTGAAATTTCAATACCGTTAATTTCCACTTTTTCGAAGTTTGCTGCCGAACCATTTTTGCGACCAATTAAGTCATCAATTTTTGAGCGATATAAACTAACCGTAGTTTTAACGTCAGAAATTTTGGTTTCAAAAAATAACTCTGCTGTTTCAGAAAGCTCAGAATTAAGCGTTGGCGTACCAAAACCTGGGTAGAACAAGTCGTTATAAGTAGGTACTTTAAAGCCTGTGCCGTAATTAAGCACAACGCGAGTATCTTCATCAACTTTATGACCTACACCGACGTTATAGGTGTTTTCTGAGTTAACATCTTCAACACTATCGTGTCTTACTGTGGCTTCAAATGTCCAAGCATTTTCAGTGTATAAAGCATGGGCGAAAACACCTGTGGTATCTCGCTCTTCTTTGTCATAAACCGTGGTACTTTTAGACACGTCGTCTTGATAATAGTCAACACCAACATTAACTTGAAAATCATCCGAAAACTGGCTGCTATTTACTAAAGAATATTGATTACGACGCGTTTCGAAAATACCTTGTGATTGGCCATTGCTTAAGCTGTCTGCACTGTCACGACTTTGTCCAACAGAAAAAACAGTATTGTTCATTACGCCATTAATATCACTTGCGTAATTTGCTCGCACTAACCACGCATGGTTTTTAATGTCAGAGCCATTATAGTAACCATCGTATTCATTATCGCCGCTGTCACTTGAAAGCATCCATTCTAATGAAAAATCTTCGCTAACTTTTTGCTGGCCTCTAATCGCGACTGAAGTAAAGTCGTAACCATCGTCATCAGTTTCGCTACCTTCTTGAACATCAAACCCGTCGCTTTCTTCTTTACTAATGGTAATACTTGTTTGACCGTCGCCATGGCTAATGCCGGCGCCAGCGCTAAATTTAGTATAATTATCGCTACCATAACTAGCACTCGCAAATAATTCACCTGCAGATAACTGACGAGTAAATATTTGAATAACACCACCAATAGCGTCTGAACCCCATAATGCTGCACGTGGTCCTTGCACTATTTCGATCCGCTCGATCATTTCAGGTGAAATAGTATTTAAACTTGTACCGCCCGATGTAGCAGAACTAACACGCACACCATCAATAAGCACTAAGGTATGATCTGAATTCGTGCCACGCATGAAAATAGAAGAATTTTGACCTCTACCACCATTTGTTGCTATATCGATACTCGGTACTGTAGACAGCAAATCTAATAAAGAAATAGGATTAGCAAGCTCGATATCAGCACGGGTAATAACCACTTGGCTAGTTAGCGTGTCATCAATATTTAACTGTGAACGCGTTGCAGTTACCGTTAATACTTCGACATCTTTTGCTGTGTTCTCGGTATTTGCCGAAGCAATAAAAGATGTCGACATAGCGCCGGCAACAGCAAGTGATAATAGTGATTTTTTGAAAAAATTGTTTTGCTTAATGTTCATATAACCTCATTAACGATACCCTCCGCACCGTAGTATTTACTGCGTTAAAACACAGTTTAATTAAGTAGGCTCGAGTGCTCGGACTGATATAATTATGTTCGCTATAAATACAGCATGCATAACTACAATTACCGTTGCGGGGGCAGTGAAGAATTCTCATCTTCTTCCCTCAAACATACTATATAAAACAGTAACTAAACTATTTAGCCACTGTCGCTTATTTAAATTCTGTTGTGCGACTAATTCGCCAATTTACTCTTTGGTGTATCAACACCTTGATGAATAATGTCGTAAATTTTATCCATAGCTAAATACTCGTTACAAACACCAGCTAGCCGCTCAAGTTGTATTTCTCGATGCTGATTAATATCAATAACCGGAGTTTCTAAATCTTTAATACCTAGCCAATTTAATACCAGCTGGGTGGGCGCAGGACAATCAAAGAAACCATGCAGATAGGTAGCAATAATTTTTCCGTCATCTGAAATACAGCCGTCAGGAATACTTTGATTGTGTGTTGTCGATTCTCGGTGAATATTCAGTAGTGAGTGACTTAATGCTGGACCCGTTGAAACACCACAATGTATTTCGTAACCGGTTAACTGACACGTTTCGCCATTAAGCGTCATACTTGCTGACACTTGGCTTAAGGTTTTGTTTTGCGTGAGTGTTGTTGTGAAATCGAGCAAGCCTAAGCCCGATACTTGTTCAACAGATGATTCTATTTGTTCAGGGTCAAAAATTTGCTTACCCAACATTTGATAGCCACCACAAATACCCAATAATTTTCCGCCATAACGCAAGTGTTGCTCAATTTCTTGCTGCCAGCCTTGCTGCTTTAAAAACGTTAAGTCAGAGGTAACATTTTTACTGCCGGGTAAAATGATTAAATCGGCCCCTTGTAACGACTGACCTATTTTTATGTATTGTAAATCAATATTCGGTTGTAAGCGTAGCGGGTCAAAGTCGGTATGATTGCTCATATGGGGTAGCAAAGGTACAAAAACCTTAACTTTTGCTTCTGTGACTTTATTATCAAGTGCTACGGCATCTTCAGCGTCTAAGGCTAAATCATGTAAATAGGGTAAAACACCTAACACCGGTTTACCTGTGCGCTCTTCTAACCAATCCAAGCCAGATTCAAGTAGCTTTATATCACCGCGAAAACGGTTAATGATAAAACCTTTTACACGCGCTTGCTCAGACTCCGATAATAATGCCAGCGTACCAACAAGGTGAGCAAATACGCCACCACGGTCAATATCAGCCACTAAAACCACAGGGCAATCTACCGCTTCGGCATAGCCCATGTTAGCAATATCATGGGCGCGAAGATTAATTTCCGCGGGGCTGCCTGCGCCCTCTACGAGTAAGACGTCATGATCGATAGCCAAACGCTGATGCGATTCTAAAACAGCTTGCATCGCCACTTTTTTGTAGTCGTGATATTTGCCTGCTTCCATATTGGAAATAGCTTTACCATGAACAATTACTTGTGCGCCCGTATCACTATTGGGCTTTAAAAGAATGGGATTAAAATCAACTCGTGCCTCAACTTTTGCAGCAATAGCTTGCAAAGCTTGGGCGCGACCAATTTCACCACCATCTTTTGTTACGGCACTGTTTAGTGCCATATTTTGTGGTTTAAATGGCGCGACATTATATCCGGCATTAACTAACACTCGGCACAGTCCAGCCACTAAGGTACTTTTTCCTGCGTCTGAGGTTGTGCCCTGCACCATTAATGTTTTCACAATTGTGCCTTCTGGTTATTTTTTTCAGACGATTTTAATGTTAATGGCAAACCAGCCATGACAAACTCGACATTATCAGCCATTTTAGCGATGGCTTGATGCAACCAACCGGCTTGGTCGACAAAGCATCGAGACAACTCGCCCATTGGCACTATGCCGTGCCCCACTTCATTACTGACTAAGATAATTTCAACACGTCTTTCAACATGTCTTTCAACAGAAGCGGATTCTTGCGTATTTTTCTGCTGCTGAATACGTTCCAAAACGCTGAGCAATTGCGCTTTTTCTTGCTGCCAATAGTCGAGGTTACAAAAATTAAGATTACCATCAACAGTCGAGTCATTATCAACATTAGGTTTACACAAACTATTACTTAGCCACAGCGTTAAACAATCGACTAATATACAAATACCTGAAGTACTAGTTGAACTAGCAATTGCAGACTCAATGGCTTGTGCTAATAACAAAGGCGATTCTATCAAATGCCAATGTTCAGGACGCTCAGCTTGATGTTGGGCAATTCTTTGCTGCATTTCAGCATCGAATGCTTGCGCTGTCGCAATATAGGTTACCGGCAAGTTTGACGACTTCGCATATTGCTCGGCCAACGAGCTCTTACCTGAACGGGCGCCGCCAATAATTAACTGTACTTTATTCAATGTCACTTGGCTCATATACCCACCGAAGTAAGTGACAATAATGTGATGTAAATAACCACTTCTGACAGCTGTTGAGCAGCGCCTAAACAGTCACCGGTATAGCCACCTAATTGTTGAGTAAACCAGCGTTTTAAACACCAACGTGTCAGTAATAAAATAACCACTAATTTCCACGCGACACTAAAAGATAAGGTCAATAAAATAATCACTGTGCCCGTAGCCAGTAGCGTTAAATAACTGTTGTTTGATAATGCTTGCGCTAACGGTTTAACTTTTGAAGTGGCATCTTCACTCACATAAGGCATGTCAGCAATCAGGCTTGTTGCCAGTACTCGGCTTAAGCAATGACCTAAGACTAAAATAGACAACACACTTAGTGTCTCATTCAACACATCAGCGTTAGGCATCGTTTGCTGAATAAGCGCTAATAACGCTTGGTATTTGATCATCAAAATAAAAAACAAGGCCGCCGCACCATAGGTACCTAAACGACTATCTTTCATGATATTGAGTTTATTTTCTACTGTCCAACCGCCGCCAAAACCATCCCAAACATCTGCCCATCCATCTTCATGAAAGGCACCTGTTAATAGCACACTTGTTGCCATGGCAACTAACAAGGCAACCTCAGCAGGCATGAACATAGCACAAAGATAAAAAGCACATGCTGAAGACAAACCAATGAACACCCCAACTAAAGCGAAATATCGACTCGCTTCATTTAACATATTTGCACTTACTTCAGCGCTAATGTTAACGGGTATACGGGTAAAAAAACTCGTAGCTAACAGCAATAACTGCCATTGCTCTGCCAACTGCCCTTGTTTCGATACATTTGACGGCTGTTCATCAAACTCAGGTAACATCGGTTACCTCAGCATCGGCAAAGCTTGCCATATCATTATAAAAGGCTACTGCTGCTTGTATGATTGGTAGCGCTAATGCCGCACCTGTACCTTCACCTAAGCGCAAGCCTAAATTTAATAAGGGCTTAACTTCTAACCATTGCAACATTTTTTCGTGACCTTGCTCACCTGAACAATGCGCAAACACCATATAGTTTTTCACGTTGGCATTAAACTTAATGGCCAACATGGCCGCAGCGGTACAAATAAAACCGTCGACAATAATTAACATGCGATTTTCTGCCGCTGCAAGCATTGCTGCGGTGATCTGAACAACTTCAAAACCACCTAAGCAGCGTAAAATAGACTCAGCATCAGTGAGGTTATCGCGATGAAGAGCTAACGCTTGCTCTACCACTTGTTGTTTCTTCAGCACTATTTCATCAGAAACGCCGGTACCACGCCCCACCGCTTCGCTGGCTGGAATATTCATTATGGCGGCCATTATTGCGGAAGCAATCGTGGTGTTACCTATACCCATTTCACCAAAAGCCATAATATTACAACCAGTATTCTTGATCTCAGCAATATGTTTTTTAGCAAAAATAAAGCCTTGCTCAACTTGCTTTTGAGTCATTGCTTCTTGATTATTAATGGCTTGGGTAATATTGCCTAAACGTTGGTTTAGAACGGCTGTTGATAATACCGGTTGTAAAATACCTGCATCGACAATATTTAACGTCCAGCCAAGTTGTTGACTAAAGACATTAATGGCTGCGCCACCGCCAGCAAAATTTGCCACCATTTGGCGAGTGACTTCACTAGGCGCAATGGATACACCTTCGCTAGCAACACCATGGTCGCCTGCAAAAACAGTTAAATGAGGATGGTTTAATTGTAACTTATACTGACTGAGCTTAGGCGCTTCAAAATCGGCAGTTGTCAGCTGAATTTTAGCGATTTGCTTTGCTAAGTGCTCAAGCTCTCCCAGGGCACCTAATGGCTTTGTTTTACCATTAATTACCGCTTGAATTTTTTCTGAGTGTTCGTCACTTACCGCTTGAATATCAAACATTTTAACGCCTAAATAGTACCAAACCATAAAATTAAGTTGGCTGATATATATGATTAACGTCGATACGGTTTTGAGGTTTAATGGGAGAAATCTGGTTTCAAGAATGACATGGTCAAAATGAAAAAAGATAAAAAATCCAATGCCCGAGTAACCCGCTCGACGTGGTAATTAATGCACATATTTCCCCTGGTATCCTGACTTACAGCATCTAGATATACTCTACACAAATCACTTTATTACATGATGACTTGGCGATATATCGTTCTGTTTACAGTTGCGGGTACAGTTGTGGACTTTCACCACATTCCCAGTTTTACATTCTCAACAATGGTTTTCCCATCAAAGAAAGTAAAATTGAATATGACATTATTAATTTAATGGCGAGATTATCGACAGCTAGGACAAAATAGCAAGTTTTTTTTAACACAGCTAAAAGGCAAATTCATAAATAACTGTCAGCTTTTATACTAGAGCATCAATTTAGGCCAAGCTTTACCCTTATCGTCAATCGTAATTTGAAGATGAATTAGCCCGCCATAAGGTACATCAAGATTGGCCATATGATTAACACCAGGTATTGGTAAACCCAACACTTTAGCCAAAATATACCGAATAACACCACCATGACTAAACACTAAAGTATTTACTGCTTGGTTTTGCTTATTTTTATGAAGATGAGATTGCTCCAGTTGTGCTAACAAATTATGCCAAAATTTATCAACACGTTGCGTAAAACTTGCCATTGTTTCACCATTAGGAGGCTGGCATTGCCATGGGTTTTGCCAAAAATCACCTAAGGTTGGTATTTTTTTATCTGAAGAAAGTTCGATCTGTTGATCTGGTTCCAGTTCTGGTTGCCAAAGGGATTGATAACTTTTTCCGTCCCAGTCACCAAAGTTCATCTCTTGTAATTCAGCTA
Organism: Colwellia sp. PAMC 21821; assembly: GCF_002077175.1. Taxonomy (NCBI): domain Bacteria; kingdom Pseudomonadati; phylum Pseudomonadota; class Gammaproteobacteria; order Alteromonadales; family Colwelliaceae; genus Colwellia; species Colwellia sp. PAMC 21821. The sequence goes on along the minus strand of NZ_CP014943.1, from coordinate 3,303,517 downwards.
AAACCTGTATGGGCAATTCATTTTTTTGGCAAAATTTTTCAGCAAATTCGCGGCAACGAATCAGTGGAGAGCTATAGCAATGTGATATATTAGGCAGGTATTGAATGGCATTAACAAGCTGTTTTTTGCCCGTATCAGATAGCGCAATATCAGTGCGACCACATAGAATACCTGTTTGCACTAATTCACCGTGGCGTAATAAATAAACGTTAAATACTGACAACCCTATGCTCCTAATTAATCAACTTGGTATTTATGTATACAGTCACTAAATGATTTACAATTAAATCATGTCACAGTCTATCAAATATACTTATTGCATTATCAACTAACTGTTGTGCAATAAGATCGTCACTAAAAAATTAATCATTGTGTCTCACTTTTTGATAAAGTAAAAACAGCTAGCGTTATCAAACTATAAAATAACTGCGTAACGATACTGCTATTAATAATAACAACCAAGAGTCACAAGGAAAATACATGATCCCTGTTCCTGAACCTAAATGGCCAGAGCGAATTATCTGCTTAACAGAAGAAACCACCGAAGCGCTTTATCTTATGGAAGAAGATCACCGTATAATTGGGATTTCAGCTTATACCATGCGTCCTGAACGCGCTCGAAAAGAGAAAACAAAAGTCAGTGCCTATATAACGGCAAGAACCGAAAAAATATTATCGTTAAAGCCAGATTTAGTCTTAGCATTTTCTGATATGCAAGCTGATATCGTTGCCGACTTGATCAAAGAAGGTATACAAGTTCACTGTTTTAATCATCGCAGTATTAGCGAAATCCTGCAGATGATTCGCACTTTGTCAGGATTAATTGGCCAACCAGAAAAAGGCGAAAAACTTGTTGCAGACATGCAAAAAAATTTACGCAGCATTAAACAGCAAGCAGATAAACTACCAGCTCGGCCAAAGGTTTATTTCGAAGAGTGGTTCGATCCTATCATCACCGGTATTGGTTGGGTTAGTGAGTTAATAGAAATTGCGGGCGGAATAGATTGCTACCAAGAGTTTTCAACACAGTCGTTAGCTAAAAACCGCATTGTGGCCGATGCCAGTGATGTTATTGCTAAAAATCCTGATATATACATCGCCTCTTGGTGTGGTCGTAAATTTGATAAAGAAAAAGTAACTTCCAGAGCAGGTTGGCAAGCTATACCGGCAATAAAAAATGATGATATTTACGAGATAAACTCTACCGATATTTTACAGCCTGGACCAGCAGCATTAACCGATGGTGTTGAACAGCTCGCTAAAATCATCAAGCAATGGGCTGAACGCAGATAAAATGTTAAATTTTTTCCACAAAAAAAACGGCCTAATCGCCATATGCAGTGCATTATCTTTTGTTTTCAGTAGCCACGCTTCAGGCCAAGCACTTGATAAAGTTTCAATTCAACTCAATTGGTTTCATCAATTTCAATATGCGGGTTATTATGCTGCAAAAGAGCAAGGATTTTATCAAGAACTGGGCTTAGAGGTTGAATTAAGAGAATTCAACGGCCCTGGTGATGTTACAGATTATGTTATCGACGGTCGCGCTGATTATGGCATAAGTGACTCGAGCTTAATCATAGACAAAAGTCAGGGAAAACCTGTCGTTATTGTCGCACAAATATTTCAACACTCTCCCACAACTATCGCAACATTGCGCTCCTCCGGCATAGCCAGTCCATTTGATCTCATTGGCAAACGCATCATGGTGGATAAAAAGTTTAAGAACTATGCCCCCGTAACCGCAATGCTCATGCAAACAAAACAAGATGCATCAGTTTTTACTTGGCAAGAGCAAACAGAGCAACTTTCCGCGTTAACGTCTGGTGCAACTGATGCTATTTTAATTTATAGCACGAATGAACCATTTGAATTTAAACAAGAAAACATTGAAATTTTGACTATCAGTCCTAGAGACTATGGTATTGATTTTTATGGTGACAACTTATTTACCAGTGAATCAGAGGTGAAAAACAACCCTCAACGTGTGCAAGCAATTCGTCAAGCAACCATTAAAGGTTGGCAATATGCACTTAACCATCAGTCAGAAATAATTAAATTAATTGAAGATAAATATAATAGCCAAGGAAAGTCGTATAGTCACTTAAGCTTTGAAGCTAACGAAATTAGTAAAATCATTTTAGCTAAGTACATTCCACTTGGCTCAATCGCTCGCACACGCATGGAAAAAATTAGCGAGATATATCATCAGTTGGATATGATCGACTCGCCTTTTATACCCACTAACTTATTGCTTGAAGACGCATTAATCGACTTTGTCCCAGAACATAAGAACGATAGTAACAGCACCTCATTAATTTTTATTATGGTATTGATATCGTTAGCATTAATATTTTCCACATTACTTTTACCAAAACTCATTAGTCAACAGCGCATCGCTGCGTTTATGGCATCAAGAAAATTTCCATTTATCGTGCATTCAATATCGGCAATCAATATAGCCATTATTTTTAGTGTTATTTACTTAACGCTGCAAGACAATGAAAAAATTACTCGCGCCAACATGCAAAAAAATCTTGAGTTTGTCGTAGAAGCAACCAAAACTCGTCTTAATGACTGGATCAGTGTTCAAGAAAGGTTATTAAAACAAATAGCTAAAAGCTACACAGTCGTACAACTCACTAAAGAGCTACATCTTCAGTCGGCGCTAAACGAGCCTCTTATCGCCTCAAAATCGACAAAAAAAATTCGCCAATATTTTAGTCAAAGTAGTATTGAGGGCAATGACTTTTCGATTATCAGTTCAGAACATATCAATATTGGCTCTAACCGTAACGAAAACTTAGACAAAATCAGCTTAATAGCCCAACAACACCCCGATATTATAGCCGCTGTTTTTACTGGAGAAAGTCACTTTGTACCGCCAACAAAATCGAATATATCGGACTTATCGGGGAGCGCTGTTAAGCCGATAGATCAATACAGTATGTTTATGATCACACCAATCTTCAATGAAAATAATCAGGTCATTGCGGCGTTATCTATGCGTATTCAACCTAGCGGTCAAATATCGCATATTATGCAGCAAGGTCGCATTGGTAACTCAGGCGAAAGCTACTTGGTAACTAACCAAGGGCAAATGCTTTCTAGAAGTCGATTTGAAGCTGAATTTTCGGCCATTAACTACTTACAAAAATACAGTAAGAGTAAGCAACTTATCACACTTAAAGTACCAAAAATCAATGTAATGGAAAATCCTGACGCGGTATTTGATATGCAACAATTACCATTTACATTTATGGCAAGTCACCTGATTAATAGTGCCCGTTCAGATAATATTAGCCTAATTACCAACAATAAAATAACCAGTAATATATTGGGTTATAACGATTACCGTGGTGTCTCCGTTTTTGGTGCTTGGTTATGGGACAATCAATACGGTTTTGGTATTGCGACAGAAATTGATGTAAATGAAGCGTTATTGGGGGTTAATTCCCTACGTAATAAGTTGATGTTAATTGCCTTTATTACCCTGTTATTAACCTTAACCTCGAACATTTTTACCATTTCTGTTGGACAACGTTCAACAAAATATATGCGCCGTTCAAAAGCAGAACTAGAGCAACAGGTAGCAAAACGTACTGCTGAGTTGCATCAACGTGAACGGGCACTTTGGGAGCTATATGAACATGCCCCGGTCGCCTATGCGACATTAGACCCTCAAGGCTTATTTATTAAACATAATGTTGCATTTGCGCATATGTTTAAGCGTCCACGCGAAACATTTACCACTTTAAACTGGCAAAATTTTGTTGCACCAGCGCATTATGTTCACCAAATATTTCAAACTAAATCACACCCCTTAGAGTGCGAAATTCCGGTAAGCATAAGTGACACAACCACAATAGATACCATGCTCTCAGCCCTGCCGGTTTATAATGAAAATGAACAATTAATCGAAATACGCTTAACCTTAATCGATATAACGCAAAGAAACGCAGCCCAAGCTCAATTTGCCGCGTTAATGGAGTCGGCACCTGATGCTATCTTAATGTTAGATAAGCATCGAGAACACAGCCTAGTTAATTCGCAAGTATTAACTATGTTTGGCTACGATAAATCAGAGCTTATTGGTCAAAAAATAGAGCTATTATTACCCGAAGAAACGAACTTACATATTTTTGATCATATATTGAATGAACCGGCCCCAGAAAAACAATTACTCGAACTTACCGGCAAACGAAAAAACGGCCATGAGTTCTCTGCAGAAGTGACGGTTAGCGCACTTGATATTCATAATGACCGCTTTATTGTCGCCATTATTCGAGATATTACCGAACGTAAACTGCATGATGCAGCCTTAACTGAGCATATTGTTTTCCAGCAGGCCTTAGCGGACACCATTCCCTACCCAATCTTTGTTAAAGACCCTGACTCAAAAATTACTAGCGTGAATAGTGCTTATGAGCAAACCTTTAATGTAAAAAGGCAAGATGTGATCGGCAAAACGGTACTAGACTTAGAATATTTACCATTAGCTGATCGAAAAGCCTACCAAGCTGAAGATACAGAGCTTATTGCTTCAATGGGCATGGTACGAAAGGAAATACCGCTTGTTTACGGCGATGGTTTGGAACATACCATTATGTATTGGGTAAAAAGTTTTGCAAAAGCTGATGGCAGTGCTGGCGGATTATTGGGCACATTTGTCGATATCAGTGAACAAAAAATGGCAGAGCAAACCCTCGCGCATGCAAAGTCTTTAGCTGAAGATGCGGTTAAAGCTAAATCTAACTTTTTAGCTAATATGTCGCATGAAATTCGCACGCCAATGAACGCTATTATTGGTATGTCGGCATTAGCATTGAAAACCAACTTAACACCAGAACAAGAAAATCAGATTACTAAGGTCAACATTGCTGCTGAGTCTTTGCTGGGTATTGTTAATGATATTTTAGATTTTTCAAAAATAGAAGCGAATAAACTCGACATTGAATCAATCCCGTTTAGCTTAGATGATATCCTCGATAACCTCAGTAATATGTTAGTTGATAAACTCAATGAGAAACAAACTGAATTAATTTTTGATGTTGAAAAAAGTGTCCCGCTCAATTTAATTGGTGATCCACTGCGTCTCGGCCAAATATTAACAAACTTAGGCAGTAATGCCGCTAAGTTTACTGAGCAAGGTGAAATCAAAGTTCACGTTTCATGTATTAATAAACAGGACGATAACGTGATCTTAAAGTTCTCTGTTTGTGACACGGGTATAGGCATGAGTTCATCACAACAAGAAAAACTATTTCAATCGTTCAGCCAAGCTGACGCTTCAACAACAAGAAAATATGGCGGCACAGGCTTAGGATTAGCTATATGCAAGCGCCTTGTTGAGTTGTTAGGTGGCGAAATTTGGCTAGAAAGCGAAGAAAATATCGGCAGTAAGTTTCATTTTACTATCAACTGTCAAAGCCAGTCATTGGAGAGTATTAGCGCTGATAAATCAACATCAATTAAAGGCTTAAACGTTGCTCTACTAACAGATAATAAAGCTAATCAACCTATTTTAATGCGCATTCTAAAGTCATTTGGCTTTATGGTCGAAAGCTATGACTCGGTCGCCGAAGCGCTACCTGAACTAAGTCAACAAGCTAATATTATTGATGTTTTAATAATCGACTTTATAAATTACCGTGACGATGGAAACTGTCGCGATATTGCGTTAATTCGAGACAAATATACTGATTTACCCTTATTACATATTCTCCCCGATAATGACAAAAATTCGATGCAAGCACTCGAAGGAGAAGATAACTATTTTATCATGTGTAAGCCGATAACCTCTTCTAGTTTGCTCGACAGCTTATTGATCACTTTGGGCCACGAGAATCTCCGCAGCATAAAGTACAGTTTATTTGACCATGAATCGTCGCCAGCAATACAGACATTGCAAGGTGCAAAAATATTGCTGGTTGAAGATAATGAAATTAATCAAGAATTAGCAACAGAATTACTAACTAAAAATGGTATTGAAGTGGTGATCACCAATAACGGTCAAGAAGCGATAGACCGCCTTAACCATGAACAGTTTGATGCCGTGTTAATGGATTGCCAAATGCCCGTAAAAGATGGTTACACCACCACACGTGAACTTCGTCAAGAACCACGATTTAGCGATTTGCCTATTATAGCAATGACCGCAAATGTGATGGCAGGCGATCGTGAAAAAGCTATCGAATCAGGTATGAATGAACATATTGGTAAACCCATCAATACCAGTGAATTATTTGTTAAATTGGCACAATGGGTGACGCTCAATAGTCCTAAAAATTCAAATAAAGTTAAAAGTTCAAACGACGATAAAGCCGCTTTATTATCAGGTAAAAAGAAGCAAACGGCCATCCCTAAACTTTACGGCATAGACACAAAGGCAGGCTTAACCATAGCACAAAACAATCATAGCCTTTACCTGCGTTTACTGCTTAAATTTAAAGATAACTATTCAAACGCAATGGAGCCTATAGCAAACGCATTCGCCAAGGAAAATTTTGCTGAAATTGAACAACTGGCCCATACTTTAAAGGGTGTAGCAGGCAACATAGGTGCTAAACAGCTTTATGAACTTTGCCAAATATTAGAAAGTAGCGCTGCCCTTGAGGATATTAACCCGCTCATTTTAACCCAGTGTAGGGATGAACTTAGTCTTATTAAAGTGGCGTTAGCTGTATTAAATCACCCTAAGCAGACCGATGTAGATTTCAATATTTCTACTTGTAAAAGTCTAATTAACCAATTAAAAATTGACGTAGAGAATTATGACGTTGCCGCTATTGATACCATTCATGCATTATTATCAATGACCCAACAGCAACCCTACCACCAGCAACTAAAAAACATTATGGCAAAAGTTGAAGTTTATGAGTTTGACGACGCAGCCAAACAACTAAAAGAAATTATAATTGAATAATCAGCCAGTAACACAGTAAACATAAGCTGTTGATTTTTAATAACTGTCACTATAATGTCAGGTAAAAGTCGTAGTAAAACTTTATCTAATAATGAATAGTTCAATACGAACAGCAACAAGGAGAAGTAAAGACCGTCCGAAAATTAAGACTTAAAAGAGCATGGTCTCAGGAGCAATTAGCCCAGTTCAGTGGCTTAAATATAAGAACGATTCAACGCATTGAACGAGGTCAAAAAGCAGGTTTGGAATCATTAAAATCTCTTGCCGCTTTTTTTGAAATTGAACTTGATGAATTATTGGAGGAAAAAAATATGGAGAGCTCAGACAAATATAGCGAAGAAGAAAATCGTGTTATTGAGCATGTGAGAGACATTAAAGGATTTTATAGTCACCTTATTAATTATGGCGTGGTAATCCTAGGGTTGTTTATCGTTAACTTTATCACTAGCCCTGGTTATTATTGGGCTTGGTGGGCGGCATTTGGCTGGGGTATTGGAGTAATATCGCATGGGATGAGTGTATTTGAGGTATACAGCTTTTTTGGTGCTGATTGGGAAAAAAAACAAATTGAAAAAAGGCTAGGTAAAAAGCTTTAACGCCCGCTCATCAAACCACCTCAAACCATTAAATAAACACAAAAAAAACATCTACCCATTGGGCAGATGTTTTTTATTGGATATCGCTAAATTAACATAGCAGTGCTAATTCAACGTGTTTCTTAGCTTACTCATGTCAGTAACAAATCTATATAAGACAATTTTCTCACTGAGTATTCTGCGCCTAATTATAGCGGCTCCGGATATAACGCTTCTAAAGTTAGGGTTACATCACTGTAATGACGCTCGCCGCGTAATCTTATATACCAAGTCCCTGAAGTGGGTAAATCCATCACACAACTTTCTTCATTACCTACTAACTTAGGTCGGCAATCAAACTTATTCTTGTTAGGTTTTTTACCTGCTCTAACATATAAGTCAACGTTACCTGCACCACCGGTAATTGTAGCGGTAAAGCTTACTGACGTTTCTGGTACCTCAAATTTAAAAGTGCTCCAGCGTGATTTTGTTCCAAGGTCTGTATGCACTTCTTGCACCGAAATAAGTGGCGTTACACCTTCAATTTCAACTAACACAGGATCATGGTCAGATGCACGATAAGCATTACTGTCGTACATAGTAACTAGCTGCTCGGCATTTTTATATTCTGTGTTGTAATCAAAAATAGTCGGCTCATCAGCATTAATATGCCATTCAGTCACATCAATTACTTTTTCGCTTAATGACGTTGACGCCAAAGCATGGTCTAACGTGCCAATTTCACCTTGATAAGCATAGCTATAAGCCATATCGCCGATAAACTGTTGCGCAAGATTAGTATAGCCAGCACTTTCAATCGTAGTGACCGGATCTTCTTTACTGTAAGCATTCAAATCACCAATGATCAAGATATCGTCATCTGCAATACCGGTTGGATATGTCGCTAACCAAGCCGTAATCGCTTCTGCACCTTGAACACGTCGTAGGTTATAACAACCTTGGCCATCAAGCTTATCTTCATTTTCAACACCACCACTACTTGAACAGCCTTTAGAGCGAAAATGATTGATCGCAACGGTTAAACGCTCACCCGTTTCAATAGCTCTGAACGACTGCGCCATAGGTGCACGGTTATGATATTCAAATGGGAATCCGGTCAAATAAGCAGTAGTACCAAATTCAGTCACAGCTTTATCATTGTAAATCATCGCTACCTTAATGCGATCACCACCAAGAAGTTCAACTCCCGTAGCAGCATCAGCCTCAATATTTGGATTAACAAAGCTGTAATGAACATTAGCCGGTGCCACAAGGTTTAAGCCGTGGACTAAATCTTGGATGGCGCTATGCTCACCAAAACCGTCATTTTCCATTTCAAGTAAACCAACTATATCGGCATCCATTTTGGTAATAGCCGCAATTATTTTACTGCGCTGACGGTCAAACTCTTCAACACTATCTGCGCCTCTTGAAGTAGGAAAACCACCACCTAAGCCGTCACCATTAAAGTAATTTAATACGTTAAAACTAGCAATACGCAGGTTGCCGGTAGCTAGCACAGGTGCCTCAGTTCTTACATTAACACTATCAAAAGTCGGTGCTTCAACAGGAATAATTCGATAATTACCAAAACTATAATCAACCAAACCAGTTAACGCCGTGACCTGATCTCCAGCACGCAATGTATTTGCTGCTGATAAACCATTAGTAGGGTAAATAATGTTTTCAGGATTTGAACCATTGATACCATCATCAAGCGTGACTTTATTCAGCGCATTTCTAGCTGCTAATACGCTATATTCAGCAGAACCTGGAAGATGAATGTTGGTTGGCACATATAAACGACCATTTGATAAAGCAACTTCACCATAACGACCGAGATTATAGTTATCGGTAACGGTTAGCGTTTCAGCAATGGTAACTAACATGCCTTCGATGCTTTCACGTGCTTCACTTGAGCTAAAAGGTAAACTTAAGTTACTGGCTAATACACTATCAGTACCACAAATTAATGTCGCTTCTGATTGATTGATTTGTGTTTTACCATAACTTTCTGAAATTTTACCAATAACCCTAACGACACTATTTACTGCAGGGAACTCTCCACCGGCAGTTGCAACAAAGATACCTTCTGATGTGAGTGGGTCCGCATCTTGATCAATTGACTCTTCTTGCATAAAGAAACCGTTTAGCGCAGGAAAACTGCCCGTTACAACCCCTTCAATAATATGACTTTCGCCAACAAGTGGTGATGAAAACCCTGCACCTTGTACAACACTAATTAATGTTGTTGGATCGGCACATTCACCAATTAAACTAATGGGCTCTCCACCACTATTACTAGTATGAGTACCGATATAGTCAAAAGTATCCTTAGCATAACCATCCCACTCTAGCGCAGGGTCAAAAGCATCATCAACAATCGTATCACCCATTGTTATCGTACTTTTACGCACTAAGGTATTATCTTTTGTGCTTTGTAAATCACTGCCCCATTGTGAGCCAGGATCTTCACCAACACGGCCAATTGAATCAATAACAACATTGTTTTTATACAAAACATAAGCGTCATCACCATTATGGCTGACTGAGCTAGATATTTGGTTTGCAACATCAAGTATGGCTGAAGCAGCACCTGAATTAGCAATGACGTACACGCTATTACCAGCAATAATACCATCGAGGTCAATCATGGTTGCTGACGAACTACCATTGCTAAAGCTACCTAGTTGATAATTTTCAGCGCCTAAATCTACAGCATTCGCAGAAGGATTAAAAAACTCTAACGCTTTGTTAAGACTACCGCCTTCAATATATTCAGAGATAAATATTTCAGGATTAATAACAAGGTGTTGGCCTAAGTCTGAAAATTCATCTTTACCAAACCCTGTCCATTGTATTGATGGATCAAACGTATCATCAATTACGGTATCGCCACTAACAATGCTGCTGTTACGACGTAAGGTATTATCTTTAGTGGTATAAGTATCACTTCCCCAAGCAGAGCCTGGATCTTCACCTACAAGCCCAAAAGAGTCGACCACTTCGTTATTTTTATACAGTACGTAAGCATCATCACCATTGTGACTCAGTGAACCACTTAATTGGTCAGCCAGACTTTTTACCGCGTCCGAAGCTCTTGTATTAGCAATAACAAAGGCGCTATTTGCAGCTATAATGCCACTTAAGTTGATCATTGATGCATTAACGCCACCGTTGCTGAAACGACCTAATTGGTAATTTTCAGCCGCTAAATCTATGTCGCTGCCTGATGCATTATAAAGCTCTAGTGCTTTGTTATTACTGCTGCCTTCAACATACTCAGAAATAAACAATGGGCTTGATGATGGAGGAGTACCGGTATCACCTCCACCGCCGGTATCGCCACCGCCGCCTGTATCACCGCCACCTGTATCACCACCGCCAGTATCACCTGTACCAGTACAAGCATCGGCGCTGAAGAGTAGATTTATCCATTCTGGGTGATCAACAAATGGGTTACGGTTACCTTGATATTCATAAATGCGGTTATGTCTGTTTTGCTCTGTTACATCTACAGGGTCTGTAGCATGCCATTCAAGTAGTCGACATAAACGACCAATTTCGCTGTCGCCAACAGACGTTAAACGGTCAACCACCTGTAAATCCGGTGTCGCGTCGAAGCCTTCATAACGGGTGTCCATATAAAAAACCATACGGGCAACATCGCCTTTAACCGAATCCCTAGGTTCAAAAGAGTCATTGTCGACTCTATTTGCTGGCGCTTCTGACAAAGGTGAATCGCTGTTATCAAAATCTAAATTACCGCGCGACGAATTCACTGAAATATCGGTAGGACGTAAATGATGAATATCGGTATAAGCTTCTAAACTTGAAGCTGAAAAACCATGACTTTTTGGCCAAACATGCTCTCGGTTCCAGTTATCTTGGTTTGTACTTTGTGAACCGCTACCATTTGACATTTTAGGTAATGAAATGCCGCTATAAAGTAAAATTACATTGGCGGTATTAGAGGGATCTTCATCGGTTTGTGTTAAGGCCGACCACACTTCTGAATAAGATAGATTTTTGTGGTTTTGGCTAATAGCACTGGTTATTTTTGTTTTTATTTCGCTTGCTGGCAAATTATCGTTAATTGCCGCAAAAGCATCAGCATAGTAACTACCATCGTTAAAACTGCTTGCATCGGCAACTTTATCTAATGGCGGGCAGTTAAAACAAGCATCAGCAATATCACTAGCTTGAGCTAGCGAGGCACAGAAATAAGCAAATATTATGGGGGACTTTAGTTTCATTATTATTCCTATTATTAGTCATTTTCATAGTATTTCATGATTAAATGTCAAAAGTATTACAGCCCTTCACAGAGCTACACATCTAATCAATTTCATCTGTATTAAGTCTAAAATATCTCACAACATAACCATTTGGTCAAATTTTAATCTACTATGATTTTAATCTGCTATAATTTAAAGCATGTGTACGTATAGCCCTTATAATTAATGATATTTATATAGCCCTGCTACTAACTATAAATACCTGACCATTTGTACAGTATAATTTCACATATAAAGGCTTTAAATTATAAAATGTTATTAGTTCGTGGGAGATAGAGAAAATAGAGTATTTTAATCAAGGGGAGGTATAGTGAATAAATAACGATGACAGGTTAGATTATTACGGTTGGAAGCTGAGTGATATCTACTTTACATTATCCTCTAACGGGTAGGCTAATTTATAATTTAACTGAATTGGCATGTTAGATATATTTCGTTTTAACGGAGCCCGTAAGTTGGCTAATAACAATGATTGGACATAAATAATTAATTTTTGCGTACAGGAGAGGACAAGAATGGTGTGCTAACATCAGGAAATAAAGCGCGAACGATAACATCAACGTTTATTTAATAAGCTCCCCCTCGATAAAATTGACATTAATTCGCAGCTACATTGTACGTTGGGGGAAACGAGTCAGTATAAGGCTTCTATTCTAATAACTCGTTATAAAGAACAATATGCACCTGCGTTGCCCAATAAGCACTCCCCATGCATCACCAATGCTGTACTAATAATTTCATAAAAACGCAGTAATTGATGACTTTAACCCATTGAAATGATCAGCTAATGAGTGAGATAGAGATAAGCGATTAAAGCGCGCAACCTCTATGCCTTCGCTTATAAACTCGAGCAATGTTTAATACCCATTTCATTAATGAGGTGATCTATTTTATACGTAGGGAAAATGGCCAAACACAAGGCATTTATCTTAATAACGAGTTGTTATACCAAATGTAATAAGTTATTGACCAATTTTAAGCGAGGATAAATTGTTCAAGAATAAGGCGTTTGATTGAGTAATAGCGGGCTATTGGGATTGAAAACAACGCAGTTATTGACGATTTAAACCGCCTTAAAATGATCGATTATTTATTTCAATTGGTATTAGGACAATTCGCTCCTGCATTGTCTAATAAGCTGCATTCATGCAGCGATAATGATTAATTAAATAACGCAGTACTGGCCCATTTTAACCAGTATAAATGATCAGATTAATATATAAGCCTGGTATAATAAACATCTTAAAAAAACTAATCGTTCTCAATTACCGTAGGTATTGTCGTGAAAGGCTTGATACCGAACTCAGGGTACACTTCACTCGGGAAATAAATGGCCCCCCCTTGGCAACCATCGAGACAGTTTTGATAGCGCGAAGATCTGATATCGGATTGCCGGGAACTAAGAAAAAATCAGCAAGCTTACCAACTTCAATACTGCCCAATTGTTCGCCATAGCCTAAGTAATTTGCCATATCATATGAACCTCTGCGTAAAACTTCTGCGTTAGATAACCCTATTTTTTTAAACAGCTCTAACTCTCTATGCAGTTCAAAAGCGCCACCTAAATCGGTACCTGGAACAAGAAATATACCTTTTTTATGCATCAATGCGAGTGTTTCAATAATTTTATCAAAAGCCGATAGGTAGGCGGTATCTTCTTCTTGATCAGCAACATTTAATAAGGCAACTTTCGTACTTCTTTGAACCCCAACAGGCATGTTGTCTATATAATCTTTTGTGCCAATGCGGGTTTTACCATTTCTAGCTGTTAAGCCAAATTCATGAATAACAATAGTGGGATCAACTGCGATGTTTTTTTCAACCATGGTGTTCAAGGTACTTTGCACTTTTTCGCTATTAAGATCTAAGTCAACGAAACGTTTCATGCCGGTAATGCGATAAAGCGTACGAGTATCCTCTTCTCTATCTAGTACCCAGCTGAGCATGCCTTGGTTAATATGGGTAATTTCGTCGTAGCCTGCAGCAATCATTTCATCAACGGTTGAGAAAGCGGGTATATGACCTGTCACGCGCATGCCATGATTTTTCGCTGCTTTCGCCATTGCAGGTACCCATTCACCATTAATCGAACTGTATATTTTTATTTGGAAGTAGCCTCCTTTTTCACCATACATATTAACAAGGTCGACGGCTTCTTGCTCAGTCGAAGCCATTTCACCCGTAGCATTTGAAAACTCACTTTTTCCTTCAATAAAGCCGCTTTTAGTAATGCGAGGACCAATAATTTGATTGCTTTCAATTTTGTTAATTAAAGCGTCAAGTACTTCTATCTCGTTACCCATATCTCGAACTGAAGTTACGCCAGCCATTACATTAAGTAGTGCGTCGTTATCGCTCATGTGACCATGCATTTCATATAAACCAGGAATTAATGTACCGCCATTACCCTCAATCAGAATTTCTCCATTTTTTGCGATATCGACCGATGGCTCAACAGCCGTAATTTTATCTTTCTCAATCAGCACCGATTTAGCAGCAGTGAGCTGCATAGTTACAGGATCAAATATTCGGACGTTATTAATTCGTACAGGGTGTTCATAGTTGTGTGTTGCTCTCTTCGCTATTTTTTCAAATCGGCTGGCATTCAAACTAGCAGCTAAATCGCTCAAAGTTTTATTTTGTTTCTCTAATCCTTCACGAATAACCACAAAGCGCGGAGATATATAGCCAAGCATATTATGCTTGTTATCAAGCGCAATATAACTTGGGTCAAGCTCAATACCATTAATCGCATAAATTGACGCCTTAACCATAGCGCCGTTAACATCACTAAGTTCTACGGCATCGACTTGGGTTATGGTGAGCTCGCCAGCAGGAAGTGCTGACAATGAATGACTGGTCTGTTCTAGTAAGGCTTTAGCGTAAATGTAAAGCGCGTACGGACTTGCATTTTGTGCAATGTAGATTGCATTATTGTCAAATTTTGCGCTACCACTTTCAGCTGAACTTTGCCAAACCGCCCTATTACCCTGCAAGCTAAATTGTTCATCAACCTCATTCCCGAATACCGTTTTCCCTGTAATTCGCCACTCAATGGGTAAACCAGAATTTGATAACTTTAGAACTTCTTTACTGCTAGCACCACGACCATTATTACTAAATGAAAAATCAATATTGATGTTTCCCGCATCGTGATTAACTAACATTCCACCTACATCTGTGCCACCAAAAATCACTCTAAATTTTTCTTGTTCAGATGGTGCTACTTTTACTGTAGCTATTGTTTTATGTTGTTGAGAACACCCAAAAATGCTCATCAATACAATGCCACAGATAAATAAATTAATACGTTTGGTGGGAATTTTAATGTTCATGACGAAGCCTTTTATTAGTATAGTGTTCAGAATACGAAGAATAGACACAATAAAGGGTCTGCGCAACTGAGTGCTATAAATCTAGCTACGTCCATTAATATTTCAGGTGAACATTTTAATAACTTGTAATGATTTGTGCTTAAAAAAACGAATACTACTTGGGTGTGTTTTTGGTTAATTAATATCGTACTTTCTAAAATTTATCGAGTAGCTGATGATACATCATACCCATAGCGAGTAAGGGGGAGCGCAAGTGCTTACCACCCGGAAAAGTAAAATGTTTCACTTTTGCAAAGTGATTAATTAAATCAGACTCACCATGAATAGCTTCAGCAAGTATTTTTCCAGCAACATGCGTAATGTTTACGCCATGTCCGGCATACGCTTGGGCGTAATATATATTTTTATCTAAACGGCCAATTTGCGGCAGCCGATTAGCACCTATCCCTATCATACCGCCCCATTGATAATCGATTTTAATGTCGGCTAACTCAGGGAATGCCTTCAGCATTCTAGGGATTAACGTTGCTGCTATATCTTTAGGATCTCGACCTGAATAGTTACAAAGACCACCAAATAACAAACGCTTATCAGCAGATAAACGAAAATAATCTACATCAATTTTTTGATCACATACCGCATGGTTATTGGGTAATAATTTTTTATAAACGGTTTCATCTAGTGGCTCTGTAGCGATTATGTAACTACCTGCGGGTAATACTTTATGTGCTATTTTAGGGGCAAGCTCGCCTAAATAAGCATTACCTGCAAGAATAAGCTTTTTAGCTTTTACTTCACCCTTTGCGGTTTTTATAACAATAGTTTCACCGGCCGTAAATTTTTCTACTTTAGAGTCTTCAAATATTTTTACGCCCATTGAACTTGCAGCTTGTGCTTCACCTCGACAAAGATTGAGCGGGTGTAAGTGTCCGCTCCCCATATCGATTAAGCCTCCAATATAAGCATCAGATCCTATAACTTGTTTCTTAAGCTCCGTCTTACCTAATAATTCAATAGGGTGTAGATATTGATAACGATTCAGGTGTTTCACTTCAGCTTCGAGCGACTTCATATGTTTGTCACGCGTTGCAAGGTCGCAATAGCCCATAGTGAGATCACAATCAATTTTGTATTTATTAATACGGTCGATAACAATTTGGTTAGCTTGAAATCCCAATTGAGTGATCGCATCAACGCCTTGCTGGCCAATTGTTTTTCTAAAACCCTCAATATTTTGGCCAATACCGCGAATAATTTGACCTCCATTTCGCCCAGACGCGCCCCAGCCAATTTTATGAGACTCAAGTACCACAACCTTATAACCGCGTTCTGCTAACTCTATCGCACTTGAAATACCGCTAAACCCACCACCGACAATGCACACATCAGCATTTATGATCTCTTGAAGGCTAGGATAATCTTGTTGATATTTTAATGAAGAGAAGTAATAAGAATCAGCATGGTTAGGTGTATGTACTTTAGTCATCGAAAATTGCTCTTATTATTAAATTAAATTTAAGTCCCAGCGCCCACAAAAACAAACACTTCGTAAATTATAATTAACAACTTAACGCAACTAATGACTTAAGCCAAGTTCTCGTTATATAATTCAGAAAAATATATTCAAAATAATAGTTTGAATCTTAAAGGAAATTAAATGGATGTAGGCAAAAGACTTAAGTCTATTAGATTAATCAGAAATATGTCTCAACGTGAACTAGCCAAAAAAGCGGGTGTCACCAATAGTACAATTTCAATGATTGAAAAAAATAGCGTAAGCCCATCTATTAGTTCACTGAAAAAAGTACTTAATGGCATACCTATTTCGTTAGTTGAATTTTTCACAGAAGATAATAATGAGGAAAAAATTCAACAAGTAGTTTATACCTCAGATGAATTAATGGATATTGGCTCAGGCGATGTGCACATGCATTTAGTCGGCAAATCTTTCCCGAAAAGACAGATGACTTTTTTAGTCGAAACCTACCCTGAAAATGCGGATACCGGCACTGAAATGCTGCAAAACGATGCCGAAGAAGGCGGTTTTATTCTAGAAGGAAAAATTGAACTTACCGTAGGATCTGAAGTATTTATTCTCAATACCAACGACAGTTATTATTTCGATAATAATAAACCTCATCGCTTTAGAAACCCTTTTAGTGAAGTATGTAAAATTGTTAGCGCAACAACACCAGCTAATTTTTAATAACTACAAATAGGTCTGCATAATAGCAAAAATAGATTTTACACATTAAATGGAAAATATCTACCATCAGTGCCACCCAATTGCATGTAGCGTTGCCAGCCAATTACATTTAAGTTTGCCACCCTAAAAAACTTTAAGTATTTATAAAAATAGATGTAATCATTCATTTACTTTATGGCAACTGTGAGCCCAGACTGTGTGAAAACGTTTTGATCACTTTTTCGAATAAAAACCGAATACTTATGATCAATCGTTCTCAAAAAAACATAATGAATAACTCTATATTTGCTATAATATTCATATGGTTAATTGATTACATGTTTGCTATATGTCACGTCATATTAAAGGTTTATCTCGCTCCCAAGCAACCCTATTTCCAGAGATGCTTGATGATTTTGTCGCTAAAGAAAATCCTGTTAGAGTAATTGATGTATTTGTCGATGGGTTAGATTTAGAAAACCTTGGTTTTAAAGGTGTTCAATCTAAAGCAACTGGCCGTCCTGGTTATCACCCCGCCGTATTACTCAAAATTTATATCTATGGTTATTTAAACCGAATTCAGTCATCACGCTGTCTAGAGCGAGAAACACAACGTAATGTTGAACTTATGTGGCTCACGGAGCGTTTATCACCAGACTTTAAAACAATTGCTGACTTTAGAAAAGATAACCATCGTGGGATTAAAAACACCTGTAAAACCTTCGTTCAAATGTGTCATAAATTCAATATGTTTAGTGAAGCGACTGTTGCTATTGATGGTAGTAAGTTTAAGGCATCCAACAACAAAGATAAAAACTACACACCGAGTAAAATGAAGTCTCATATTGAGCGAGTAGAAAAACATATCAATAATTATTTTTTGAAGCTTGAACAGTCAGATTCACAAGAGAACGCATCACAATACATTGCTAATATTGAATCTAAATTAGATTTCCTAAAACAACACCTCGTTGAACTAAAAGAGATGGAATTAGCCGTCAATAATCATCCTGATAAACAAGTATCAACAGTCGATCCTGATTCCCGCTTGATGAAAACACAGGGCATGACACGAGCTATTTGCTATAACATACAAAGCGCTGTGGATACGAAACATCATTTAATTGTTGCTCACGAAGTCACCAATACAACAGATAGGGGTCAGTTGTGCAATATGACCAAACTGACACTTAAAGCGTTAGGGAAAAGTGTTAGGGAAAAGTGTTACAACAATATTGGCAGATAAGGGTTATTACAGCCGACAAGATATTAAAGATACTCAAGATTTAGGTGTATCGACTCTTGTACCAAAAACCGATACATCAGGCTCAGAAAAGAAGGGGATTTTTAACAAGTCACTGTTTCAATACAATCAAGATAATGATGTTTATATTTGCCCTGCGGGCAATGAGCTTCAACATCGATTCAATGCGATAGAAGGAGGGTTGGATATCAAAATTTACTTCAATGGTATGGCTTGTAAAAATTGTACTATTCGAAGCCAATGTACCCGTTCTAAAAAAGACCCAAGAAGAATGAGACGTTGGATCCATGAAGCCGATATGGAAAAAATGGAAGCCTTGCTCAAAGCAACGCCTGATGCGATGCTTCAACGAAAACAAACGGTTGAACATCCCTTTGGTACGATTAAGTTGTGGGCAGGAGCCACGCACCTTTTAACAAGAGGGTTTAAAAATGTCAGTACAGAATTGAACCTGCATGTATTGGCGTATAATTTAAAAAGAATGCTCAGTATATTTGGATCAGAAATATTGATGAAGGAAGTGATATTTCCGTAAGAGGTAACTCTTTCCTTAAAAGGCCCAAATATGTTCCAAATAGGAGCCAATATCAGCAATTTTGAACGAATAAAAAATATAAAGCATGAATATTCATAAATATCGGCTTCGCTACGCGAAGCCTTATAAAGAGCTGATATAAACCCTCAATAATGAAAACTTACAATAATTAGTTTTCACACAGGCTGAGCCTAAAGCAGACCTAGATGCCTCATCTTCCTGTTCTTAATTTAGTTTAATTACTGAGTATTTAAATGCAGTTGTAACTTGTTTCCCCCCAAGTCAAGAAATGAGGCATGTTGCCTCATTTCGTCTATAAGCGAAATTTTTGTTTTTATCTGTAGGTAATAAGTGGTGTTGGCTGCAAAGATTTGTTATTAATATATAAAATAAATAAGGTGGAAACTTTTTTTCTGTATAAGAGGCAAGTTGCATCCTACTAAATTGTTAGCAATACATGGAGGTTTAGCGATATGGATATATTTGAGTCAACAATAGGTGCTTTCCATACTATTTTAGCTGTAGTAGCTTTAATTTCTGGTGCTTACGTAGTATTCAAAACAAAAGGCACACTTACCCATAAAAAAGTGGGTTATATTTATGTAGCATCAATGATTTCTATGAATATAACCGCTTTGTTTACTCACGTTTTATTTACATTCGGTCCATTTCATATTCTTGCTGTATTTTCATTATTAACCGTTTTATTCGGTATTTTATCTCCTCTTTTATTTAGGCATCATGATAACTGGCTACAATGGCATTACTCCGGAATGTCATGGTCTTATGTTGGTTTATGGGCTGCCTTTGCCGCTGAAACTGTTGTTCGCCTCCCATTGGAGAGTTTAGGTGTATCTTTTTGGCAGGTGGTTATTGGGGCATCATTGCTAATTACTTGGCTTGGTGGTTATTATATAAAAAAACATAAGAGCAGCTTGGTGGTAGGTATTGCTAACAACACGCCCTGAGGTGGACAACTAGTAAAATTTAGCTATTTATTGCAAATTTTAAAAGTGGTGAGCCTCTTCTTTTCAATGCCGCTAAATATGTCGACTCATTGTAGGGTGTATTTGTTTTCCAACATCTAAATACGATCCTTATCCACTTAAAAGCCAGTGATCTTATGATGCTATTATGTGGTTTTCCTTTGCTTTTTTGTTGTTCATAATAGGCCTTTGCCCAAAATGAATAACGAATAGAAAATCCTGCCCATTCAACAAATGTTTGCCTCAAAAAGGTAGGGCAACTGTAGCGCCAATGTGTCCACATTTTTTTGCCACTACGTTCAATTACCGGCGCAATACCCGCATATTTTTGTAGTTCAGACGCATCATGGTAACGATCTCTATTGTTACCAAATGCCACCAATAGGCGCGGCGCAAGTTGTGGCCCTGCACCGGGGAGACTATCAAAAATAACTTTATCTTTTTGTGCTTTGTAGGCACGCTTTATCACTTTATCTAACGATTCAATCCCTTTTAGTAACACTTTGAATTGTACAATGAGCACTTCAATTAAAAGCTGATTAGGCTCTATCACGCCGGTGTCCTCTGTTAGCGGCATAGCATTTTTAATACTTAATATGCGGGCATCATTAACATGGGCATAATGTGAGTTATGACTGTTAAAAAAATCTAAGAGCGTTTGTTTCTTTGCTCGTTTAACTTTAGCAAGAGATGGCCATTTACTGATAAAGTCGCAAAAGATATATGTGTCTTTTTCTTTAAATCATTCAAGTGCTTGTGGGTAGTAATTCTTTAATGTGGCGGTTATCTTATTCGATATATCGACACTGTCTTGTACTAAGCTTCGTCGATATTCAACCAGTTGTGCTAGCGAGCGTATAGCCGCTGATTCAGGCTCGATGATGGATAATTTATCCATATGTAATGTGAGTATTTCAACTTGTAGAAATGCATCTGTAGGATCATCTTTAGCACCACTTGGCGTGAAGGCTTTACGAAAATTAGCGACAGCTGAGGGATTAATCGTAAATAGAACGAGGTGACTGTACTTAGATAATGCATAAATGATCGGGCCTTTTTTTAGTTCACAGGCGATCGCAATTTTCTGGTTGGGGTAGCGTTTTTTAAGACTCATTGCCCAGTCGTGTAATGATTCTGGCGTGCTCTTAATAATAGAATAGTGGTATTTTTTGGAGTGAATGGGGTGTTCACAAACATCATGTTTTTTATCTGCCCAATCAATGCCGATTAAGGCAGCGAAATCATTAACGTTATATGCTTTCATTTTTCAGCTCCTACGCGTAAAGTTAACGGTGGAATGTGCTTGAATCTCGTTTCTCGCAGGTCTTATAGAAAGTCGTGGTAGGCAATCCCTGAGTATGCGTTTTGAAGCGAGTTGCTCTGTTGGTTCGAACGTCTTGTTAGAAACATTGGATGTTTGCAATTCAATATTCGTAACCAACAGGAGCATGTTCCACCTAATCTAATAGTAAGTTACTTTATGAAATTAAGTGGCTTGGTCGAACTATAAGCAAATCAACAAGGACTAAAAACAGCGGGCTGTTCGCTCCGCTCCATTTTAGCCCACTATTTTTAGCCCGTTATTTGGGCGTTATAAGCCACAGGAAGTTTTGCGTTAACATGGTAGTTTCGAAAATTCTCAAATTAGAAAATCGCCAATTGAATTTTTGGGCTTTAATGGCGTTTTTTGTTATCGGTGTATTAATAGAGTTGGGCTTAGGTGTTCATTCATTTATCTATCTTTGTTTACTAGCTAGTTTTGCTTTTACTGAAAAGCCAGAGCAACATTACTTTCAAGATCCCAAAGATTTAGGTGAATATTCCTCTGAGTATTTGCCTTCTATTTATCGTGCATTTATGGCTATCTCTTTTGTAGTTTTAGCTTATTCTCACTCTGCTCTAATTACATTAGATATAGCATTTTTTATTCTCTGGTCATTGGGTTATTCATTGCTTGGCTTTACTTCTACCTTTATTCCTAAAAATGGTTTAAAGGTTGGTGGCAATTACAAAATAACTCAGGTTTACTTTATAATATTTTTATCAATTAATTTAGTGTTAATCTATTGGTTAATTACCGCTTTTTCAGGGTTTAATTGGTTTAGTTCAGTAATTACAAAACTATTAAGTTTGGTAGTAAGTGGCTTATAACAAGCTGTTAAAGCAGGACAAAATACAGTTGGCTGTTTTCGTCCCTCAACATTTTAGCCAACTAAATTTTGCCCCTTAACAGGGCGATAAGCCTCTAATTTGGCATGGAGTAATATGACTAACGATAAGAAAATATCTTTATTACAGAAGCTTATTGAAAAATCTGTAGCAGTAACTGTTGAAAGTAGCAGCGATCCTGAGTTTAAAAGTTGGAAAAATTTAGTAGAAAGAACCCTTATCAAAGTATTTGGTAAAAAATCCACTGAATTTGAACAATTTAGTGCATTAACTTTTCACTATAGGGTTTTTATAGTTACATCTTCAAGTGATTACACCTCTGATCACTTAAGGGTATTTAAGCAAGACTTTAAAATGCTTATAACATCAATTTATCAATATCTTGAAGAAATGATGGAAGAAAAACCCGAGATAATTGAACCTTTAAATGATGAAAAACCATTAACTAAAGTTTTTATTAGCCATGCATCAGCAGATGCTGATGTAGTGGAAGAAGTAGTAGAATTATTAGAAACTATAGGTCTTGAATCTAATCAAATATTTTGTACTTCATTTGAAGGGTATGGAATCGATTTAGGTGAAAATTTTCTAGATAAAATAAAAGAAGAATTATCATCGGATTCACTGGTTATTTTTATCCTGTCAGAGAACTTTTATAAAAGTCCTGTTTGTTTATGCGAAATGGGTGCAACTTGGGTATTAGCAAAAGAGCACATTCCCATGATTATCCCTCCACTAGATTATTCTGATGTTAAAGGTGTAATACCTTTATCCCAAGGTTTAAAGATCAATGAAACACTGAAGCTAAATTCATTAAAAGATAAAATTGAAAATGACTTTTCATTAAGTAATTCAATGTCGTCGTCTACTTGGGAGCGAAAGCGGGATCGCATTGTTGCAAGAATTGAAAAGCACTTATCTTCAATATTAGCTTAGAAGGCTTATAAGTCATTCAAAAGGACTAAAAACAGCGGGCTGTTCGCTCCGCTCCATTTTAGCCCACTATTTTTAGCCTTTTAATGAGGCGTTAGGTTTACTTGATGAATTCAATCACAGGTTGGCATCCATTTAAAACTGCATTAATTGTTTCTTTACCTTATTTGTTGGTCTGCGAAATAATATATTGTTGGTATAGTTCAGGTTCTAAGGATGGCTTTTTAATTGGAGGCATACTTCTATCTAACTTACTAATGCTCAGCTGGCTACTCTTTGGCAGAAATGCTTATTATACAGCACAAAATAAATCTACTTATTTAGGTTGCCAAAACGATCCTGTTACTATCGACGCAGCTAGAGCTTTTATTGAAGTGCAGACTGAAATTGGAATAACGTCCCTTGTAATATTCATTTGTATATTTTTACCCTCATATATCACGTTTATAATTACTAAATTTCTTAATCGACATGATTTACCGCAACAGCCATTTTATGATAGCTCAATAACAACGAGGCCTTTGTTCAAGAAAACTTTAATCTATTGCTTTTATTACTTACTGGTATGTGAAGCTATATATTTGTCTCTAAACGCAGTTCATGTTGCTTTAGGCTTTATACTTATGATTCTTTTTGCTGCTTTAATCTCGCCGAGCACTCTAATATTGGATATCTACGGATTCCGTATACGAGAGTTTTCGATTCAATATTTAGGCTGCCAAAGTGAGCCTGCTATTGAAAATTATGGTTTAATTATTATGGGGCAAGCGCGAATATTTAATAGTTTAATGGTATTGTTTGTTTTTTTATTTTTAACTAAATATTGCACTTTTATTGTTCGCAACTTAACGTTGACAAAGCAAATTGACAAATAAAAATATTGTGTATGTAACCTAAACCTAACAAGGGTTTTCAAGTCGGACAAATTACAGTTGGCTTTTTGTTCGTGCCTCACTTATTTTAGCCAACTGAAACTTGCCGCTTAAAACGGCGTTAGGCAAATACGAGTATCTATGAATTCTGGTGAATCAAAAAAATTAACTTTCGCTATCTGGGCGTTAACTATAGTAATGACTATTTCATTAATAACAGATATAGCTGCCTATTATGTATTCCCTGATATGTTAAACGATGTGGAGCAAGCGTTTGATGAATCTGAATTATCTTCAGAATACAAAGATCTCTACCTTAAAAACGAACTTGAAACCCTTCAAACTAAAGTTACAGCTAGGATATCTAGTCATCCGAATGATGAATATGCCTATTATTACCTTGGTCTTGTATTTTACAAACAAGAAGCGTTTGAAAAAGCTTATATAAACTTCAAAAAAGCTAGCGAATTAGATCCGTCATGGTCAAGTGCATTAAGTTATATGGAATATTCGTCAAATAGGTAATTTGCCTAACAAGAAATCAACAAGCACACGTAACAGTTGGCTACGTTTCGCTTCGCTACACAATTTTAGCCAACCATTACTTAGCCTGTTATTTAGGCGTTAGCTTACTCAGGTGGAAAGGAGTCAACTTGTCAAAATTTGAAATAGCTATAACCACTTTGCTCATAGGTTTTTTCATCGGCCAAGCAACTGACTTTATAAAATATAAATGGCAGATTAAACGTAAGAAAAAAGCATTAAATTCTGAAATACTTGATGTCCGAACAGACTTTCAAGAAAAACTTCAAAGAATTAAACAAGTTGTTACCGAAATGGATCCTTCTCATATAGGTATACAAGTTCCTGGCAAAGTTAGTACCGTTATCTTTGACAAATATTTCGCTGAAGTTTCACCTTATTTATCAGAAAATGAGCGTAAGTCCGTAATAACGATTTATAACCATGTTACACATTTCAACACGGAGCGAGACGAGGGCTTTAGAAACACCTTTACCGATGCTAAGAAGTCAGTATTTTTGCTTCACAATCAATGCTTGTTTGGTCAGGCTACATCAAATTTCTATTTAGAAAACGGTGGCGAAAAATTATTTTTGAAGCAAGAAAAAATGATTTTAGAAATAAATAAAGAAATACAAGAGTTTGCTAAGTTCAGTGAAATCATAAGCTATAAGCCAATCAAGCGGGACTAAAAACAGTTTGCTCGGTTTCGCTTCGCTACACATTTTAGCAAACAATTTTTAGCCCCTTATTGGGGCGTTGAGGCTGTAGAATTTCTCAAAAGTGGAAAAGGACAGATGAAATTTAAGTTCATACAGCCTTTAAAAGTCATTTTTTAGTGTGATATTGCCTCAGATTTCCCGTAAGAACGTTTTTGGGTTTAATTTTTAATAATTTTTGTGGCTGTTTTTTCTAAAAGAGAAATTCTACAGCCTCGTTATACGGCAAAGGAAGTGTGGTGTAAATTGAACTTATCACAGATACAATCTCGGCAAAAAATCGATAATGCTATTTTCACTTTTGGTACTTATGAGTCTGAAGGTGAAAAATTGTTTGGCTATAAAGTTTATTGTGCTGGCTCTGGTTCACATGAAATAGAAAAGTTCATGCCTTTGCAAAATGAAAGTTTGGTTTCATTTATAAGCAAACTTAAAGAGTTAAAGCAGAATAATTATAAAACTAAAATTAAAATAAAGTCGGGTTGGTCTAACATTAATCTGAAATTTTGTGGTGCTAAAACGGATAAAGGGATTAAAGTAAAAACTTATATTTCTGGTTTCTTATTCTTTAGTGCAGGTTTTGGTAGTTCATATGTCAGCCAATCAGATATAGACCGTTTAAGAAATAATTTAGAACATTGTTCTGTGGTGCAAACTGCCGTATAACAAAACGCCCTGAGGTGGACAACAATTAAAATTAGCGTCCTGAGATGAAAAGAAACTGGCCGCTATGACCTTATATCTGTCCATGAAACAAAGAGTAATTTCTGGTTAAAATTATCCCTAATATGTTCATGAGTTAACAAAGCTAACGTCCGCAATGTCGGAACAGTTGCCATTATAAAAATTAGTCTTAAAGACTGCTTTCCTAAAATTATAATGATTTACTTATTAAAATTAATGGTTAACCTAAATGATATTAGATGGTCAAAGTCAATGTTATTTAGTGGCAGTAGTGAATGTTAATAACCGGCAGTTCTAATGCAATTTGGTGGCATAACCGATGTAATTAACCATTAAACGATAAAAGCGCCATTATATTGAAAAACTTACCTTTTGTGACACTAAATTACACCTAGCCTAGTCAGTCTTTAAAATATCAGCTCGCCCCTAAAAACGTTAAGTATTTATAAAGTAAACGTAATCATGCATTTGCTTTATGGTTTTACAATTCTCTGTTGCAAGGATTTAAAGTCTGTATTTAAGTAACGCCAGCAACTTCAATCAGTTCATTATATTTTACAACAATTTTTTACATTTGCCTCAAAGCAGTAATATCAATTACTTTTGATTAAAACCTCGCTAGGTGTTTGTTATTTACAACGCCCGTGTTATTTTAGAAACATGAAAACCATGAATACACTACTTTAGGATTTAACAATGACAGCTTACCCTGACTCTTATTATGCTGCTACAGCAAATAAAACCGTAAATTACCCGACATTAGAAGGAGAGGTTACGGCAGACGTTTGTGTGGTTGGTGGCGGTTATAGCGGCTTATCAACCGCTATTGCCTTACAGGAGAAAGGTTACAAGGTAGTATTGTTAGAAGCAGCCAATATAGGCTTTGGCGCATCAGGCAGAAATGGTGGTCAGCTAGTCAATAGCTTTAGCCGAGATATTGATCATATTGAAAAGCATTATGGTGTAGATACTGCCAACGCCATGGGTAATATGGCCTTTGAAGGTGCTGATTGTATTCGTGGTTTAATCAAAAAATATAATATTGACGCTGACTATAAACACGGTGGTTTTTTTGCGGCTTTTACCGAGAAACAACTTAAAGAGCTTGAAAGTAAAAAAGCCCTTTGGGAGCGCTTTGGTAATAAAAAGCTATCTATGGTTGGCAAAGCTGACGTCAGTAAAATTGTGAATACTGACGCTTATATTGGTGGCTTGGTCGATGAACATTGTGGCCATATTCATCCGCTTAAATTAGCGTTAGGTGAAGCCGCAGCATTAGTCTCTATCGGCGGTGAAGTATTTGAACAATCGAAAGTTATTGATATTAAAAACATTAACGAAGATGGTAACGAAAAAGTTATTGTTAGCACCGAAAAAGGTCATGTTAAAGCTAAACTACTGGTTTTGGCCGGTAATGCCTACATGGGTAACCTTGAGCCCAAATTAGCGAGAAAATCGATGCCTTGTGGTACACAAATAGTCACCACGGAGGTATTACCTGAGGAACTGGCTAAATCACTTATTCCTTCGCAGTATTGTGTCGAAGATGTGAACTACAAATTAGATTATTACCGAATGACTGCTGATAATCGTTTACTTTTCGGTGGTGGCGTTACTTATGGTGGTGGCGATCCTGCCAGTATCAAAAAATTCTTAAAGCCACATATGGAGAAAATATTCCCAGCAATGAAAGATTATAAAATCGATTATGCCTGGGGCGGAGATTTTCTCTTAACCGTTAGTCGTTTACCGCAGTTAGGTAAAATAGGTAATAATATTTATTATGCACAAGGCTATAGCGGCCACGGCGTTAATACCTCGCATTTAGCCGGTAAAATATTAGCGGAAGCGATATCAGGTGAGCAGTCTCGTTTTGAAGTTTTTACAAGCTTACCTCATTACCCATTTATTGGCGGCAGAGCTATGCGAGTACCTATGACCATGATGGGTGCCTGGTATTACGGTTTAAGAGATAAATTAGGTATTTAATAGCTAGATACCCAAACGCATAAAATTAAAAACGGCTCCATTAGGAGCCGTTTTTAATAAGGGTAAAATAATTTAGGTTAAAGTTAGGTTTAAGTTTAAGTTTAAGTTTAAGTTAACAAGTAAAGCCTAAATTAAGCGCGTCTAATAGCTTCAACCATAATCCACGTTTACCATTTTTTTTATCTGCTTTTATTAATGCTTGCTGCGTTAAACGTACACCAATCCAACACAGTGGCTCGGGTACCCAGGGTAAAGTCCATTTTCTAACAAACTGCATTTTTATCACGTCACTCGGTTGATAGCCCAGTAACTCAATAGCCACGCGCGCGCCAAAACGCGAAGCGCCAACACCTAAACCGGTATAACCTACTGCCCAAGATAGGCGGCCATTATATGTTACACCTGGCACCATGCAAAAACGTGATGATGTCGCAATAATACCACTCCATCGATGGCTAAACTTTACACCTGCAAGTTGTGGAAAGGTTTCAAAAAACTCTTTAGCAAGTTGTTCAAAACGTTCAGGAATATCGGCATAATTATCACTTATACCGCGATTATAATAATATCGCACGGCACCGCCGCCGCCCCATGTAATACGGTTGTCTTTGGTCATTCTATAGTAATGAAACATATTGGCATGATTACCAATCGCATGACGCGTTTTATGCCAACCGATAGTATCTAACTGCGCTTGGGTTAATGGCTCGGTAGCTAATTGATAGTCCCAGACAGGAATAACACTACGACGAATTTTACCCACGCAACTGGTGAACGCATTGGTGGCCATTAACACTTTTTCGCTTTTTATGCTGGCGTGCTCACACTGAGCCAACATATGTGTTTTGCCTAGTGGCTGAACATCGACAAGGTCAGTTTCTTCATAAATTTTAACACCAAGTTCAAGTAAAACGCGCTTTAAACCCCAGCAAATCTTTAATGGATTTATCGTGCCATTTTGATCGCCACGGCGCCATAATCCGGCTAAATAAGTAGGTGAATTAACCTGGGCTTGCATTTGGGCTTGGTCTAGCCAAATCACATCATCACCGTCTGCTTTTTCAACGTCAAAATATTTGCGAATAGCGTCAACAGCGCCTTGATTAGTGGCTACTTCAGTTTCGCCAACCGATTCGTAATCAGCGTCTATGCCATACCGCTTTAAGCTAGCAAGAAGTTCAGTCATATTTTCTTGTCCTAACTCGTGAAGCTTTTCAGCTTCTCCTGGGAAATGGTGATCTGTATTGGTTTCACCATGCGCAAGGCTTGAATTTAAGAAACCGCCATTTCTGCCAGATGCGCCATTACCGATAAAGGTTTTCTCGATTAAGATAATATCAGCATCCGGTTTACGCTCTTTTGCTTGCAATGCTGCCCATAAGCCAGTGAAACCGCCACCAACAATTAATAGCTCACATTCACTGTCTGTAGTTAGCGATGCGAGTGTTTCTGGTTGCTGAGCAAGATCAAACCATATTGGTCGGTACGTTGAATCTTTCAACGCGTCAAGATGCTGCATTTTTATCTCACTTACTTGTTGAGTGCTGAATTTAAAAGTTGAACTTGCGTAATTTAGCGATATTACTTTACGTACCAACCCCAAGGTTCATCGCTGGTAAATTGGGTAATTTGTTTTGTTTCGAGATAATTATTAAACCCCCATTCACCTAGTTCCCGGCCAATACCTGATTGTTTATAACCGCCCCAAGGCGCTTCGACAAAAGTGGGTTGTGAGCAATTAACCCAAACAATGCCGGCCTTAAATGCTTTAGCGACACGGTCACATCGTTCTTGATCTTTCGACATAACGGCCGCCGCCAGTCCAAACCGGGAATCATTGGCTAACTCAATGGCTTCTTGCTCTGTTTTAAAGGCTTTAATACAAACCACAGGGCCGAATATTTCTTCTTGCCAAATCCAGCTGTCCTTATCAACATCGGTAAAAATAGCCGGCGTTAAAAAATAACCTTTATCAAAGTGATTTGGCTTTACGCCGCCATAAGCTAAAGTTGCGCCCTCTTGCACACCCCTAGCAATAGCGGCTTTGACTTTGTCGTATTGCATGGCATTGACCAACGGGCCTAGTAGCACTCCACTTTGATCACCAGCCCCAATAGTTATTTTTTTAGTTTCTTCAATTAAACGTTTTAATAGCGCCGGATAAATAGCTTCTGCTACCAGCACACGTGAGGTTGCTGAGCACACTTGGCCTTGATTCCAGAAAATACCAAACATGATCCACTCAACGGCTTTATCAATATCGGTATCTTCAAAAATAACTAAAGGTGATTTACCGCCGAGTTCCAGGCTAATATTTTTAATATCTTTCGCTGCCAAGGCCATAATTTTAGAGCCCGTAGGTACAGAGCCAGTAAACGCAAGTTTATCAATGTCAGGATGCTCTGCTAACGCTTGCCCTGCTGGTTGTCCTAAGCCAGTAACAATATTTAATACACCTGCTGGCAAACCTGCTTCTTGGGCAATTTCACCCAAGGCTAATGCAGTTAGCGGCGTAACTTCTGAAGGTTTTAATACCACAGTACAACCGGCTGCTAATGCTGGAGCAACTTTCCATGCCGCCATTAGCATTGGGAAATTCCAAGGAATAATAGCGCCCACAACACCTAAGGGCTCTTTGGTAGCTTTGGAAGTAAAATCCGGTTCAGATAAGCTAATCTCTTTAGTTGCCCGCTCATCAAATGACTCGGCAAGGTTAGCGTAAAACTCAAAGGTACCTGCGGTGTCTTCAATATCCCATTTTGCTTCAGGAAAAGGTTTACCGTTGTCGAGTACTTCTAGGTCTGATAATTCAGTTAAACGACGGGTAATTATCGCGGCCATTTTGCGTAAATAAACCGCCCGTTCGCTGCCTTTCATGTTTGGCCATGAGCCTTGATAAAAAGCTTTTTTGGCAGCCGCTACAGCATTATTTATGTCAGCTTGATTACCGGCAGACAAGTGAGCAATAACGTGTTCATTGGCAGGATTAATAACCGTAAATGTTTCGGCTGATTCAGCAGCTTGGAATTTACCATTAATAAAGTGTTTATTATGCATTGAGCCGCCGTCATGGAGCTGTGCAATTAAAGGTATTTTTTTTGTTATTGTCTTGATGTAATTCAACATTGAACTGCTCATGTTTAAGATAGCTCCACATAGTGATGGCTTATTTCTTCGCTCGCACGCCAAAAAGTTTGTCTTCCAGTCAACAGGAAAACATCACCTGCTTTAAAGTGATACTCGGTTAAATTACTGTCCATTAAGGTCACGAAGCCTGATTTTAAATAGATAAAACGGCGTTGCACACTACTCGCTATAGGCGAATCAGCGATATTGCCTTTAAAAGCCCCTGATATAAACTGCTGATCAGCACTTTTATAATAAATGCTATTCCCTAAGACAGTGGTCGCTGGAAACCTAACGATGCCATCTTTCGATGGAGCTAAGCTTACTTTTTTCGTGCAGGCTTTATCGGCGATGACATAAAACTTGCGTAAATAACCGGTTTGCTGCCACTGGCAATCATAACCTTTGGGAATAATAAAGCTTTCACCTGCTAAAATTGTTTCGCTGGTGTTGGTATTATTGTCCTTTATAACTGCAGCGCCCTCTATAAGCAGCATAAACTCGTCCATACCATAAGGCGCAGCAGTTTCTATCATATCCGTTGTATCCCAAACACCGATATATAACCCTAGATCATGCTCTGCTACATAGTCATAACTATGTTGAATCGGTACGGCTGATTCAAACATATCAGCAGTTAAATCATCGACCTTATCTGTAAACCCTTCAGGATTATCAGATAGGCGAATAATAGTGTGCTCTAAGGTCATCGCTTGTGCTCGTTATATGTATCGAATATTAAATTTAGCTCGGAAAAGCAAAACTTACGCCTTCACGCACACCACTTGACGGCCATCGCTGAGTGATAGTTTTACGTTTCGTGTAAAACCTTACACCATCTGGTCCGTAGGCATGTAAATCACCAAATAGGCTGCGCTTCCAACCGCCAAAACTATGGTAAGCAACCGGTACAGGTAATGGTACATTAATGCCCACCATACCCACTTCAATATGGTCAGAGAAATAACGAGCCGCTTCACCGTCACGAGTAAAGATACAGGTACCATTACCATATTCATGATCGTTGATCAGTTGCATGGCTTCTTCCATAGTGTTAACTCTAATAACTTGTAGCACCGGACCAAAAATTTCCGCTTTGTAACTGTCCATACTGGCGGTTACGTTATCAATTAACGTTGCACCGACAAAAAAGCCATTTTCATAGCCTTTAACCGTTGGATTACGACCATCGACGACTAACGTTGCACCTTGCTCAGCAGCACTTGAGATATAACCAACCACTTTATCTTGATGTACTTTCGTAATCACCGGGCCAAAATCATTATTCGCGTTTGAGTATTCACCAACGCTTAAGCTTTGCATCGCTTGTTGCATTTTCTCGATCAATGCATCACCTGCTTCATCGCCAACAGCTACCGCTACCGACAAGGCCATACAACGCTCTCCTGAAGAGCCAAATGCTGCGCCAACTAATTGATTTACCGCATTATCCATATCAGCATCTGGCATAACGATAGCGTGATTTTTTGCACCACCTAATGCTTGACAACGTTTGCCATTGGCACTGGCTGTGGTATAAATATATTCCGCAATGGGTGTTGAACCGACAAAACTAACCGCTTTAACACGTTGATCAGTTAACAAGGTATCAACGGCTTCTTTATCACCGTTGATAACATTCATTACGCCATCAGGTAAACCCGCTTCTTTTAATAAAGATGCAATGTATAACGTTGAACTTGGATCACGCTCAGACGGCTTTAATATAAAAGTATTACCGCAAACTATTGCAAGTGGAAACATCCACATAGGTACCATCGCAGGGAAGTTAAACGGCGTAATACCCGCGACAACACCAAGAGGCTGAAACTCGCTCCAAGAATCAATATTTGGTCCAACATTTTTGCTGTGCTCACCTTTTAATAACTCTGGTGCACCACAAGCAAATTCAACATTCTCGATACCGCGTTGTAATTCGCCGGCAGCATCATGGGATATTTTGCCATGCTCTTGGCCAATTAATTGGCAAATTTTGTCAGCATTTTGCTCTAATAACTCTTTAAATTTAAACATAACACGAGCACGTTTAATCGCCGGTGTATTACGCCAAGCCGGATAAGCTTCTTGTGCGGCAGCAATCGCTTTTTCAACGGTTACTTTTGAGGCAAGTGCTACTTTTTTTTCTGCTTTGCCCGTTGCAGGGTTAAAAACATCTTGCGTGCGATTATTATCATTGTACATTTCGCCGTTAATTAGGTGGCCGATAGTTGTCATCTTTTTTCCTTTAATGCTGTAGTTCACTTACTGATAAAGTAAATGTGTAAAAAAAACGGTGTTAATAAAAACTGTCGTTATAAAGTCTGTCGCTATAAAATGCCCTCAGCACAGATCAGTCAATTTCGTTCAGAGTCTCGCCAAGCGCGTTCATTAGGCTACTTATTTCTGGCAAGGTTGAAGTAAACGGTAAACCAAGCTGAATGGTGTCGCCGCCATAACGGACATAAAAACCTTTTTGCCACATCTTCATCGCTATTTGATGCGGTCGTTTCGCTGGTTCACCCGGCGCATGAGCAATAGTGATACCGCCAGCTAAACCATAGTTTCGAATATCGACCACATGCTTGCAACTTTTTAAGCTATGTAATACTTCTTGAAAATATGGTGCAATTGACTTCACTCTTTCAGGTAAGTTCTCTTGTGCTAAAATATCTAAGGAAGCCAGTGCCGCCGCACAGGCAACGGGGTGTGCTGAATAAGTATAGCCGTGAGGTAGCTCAAGCATGTACTCAGGCCCGCCGGCTGCCATAAATGTATCGTAAATTTCTTGCTTAGCAATAACAGCGCCCATGGGAATAACCCCATTAGTTAATTGTTTTGCCACGGTCATAATATCGGGTGTTACATCAAATTCAGCAGCACCGGTATTTGACCCCATACGACCGAACGCGGTGATCACTTCGTCGAAAATCAATAAAATATTATGCTTTGTACAAATGTCTCTTAAGCGTTTTAAGTAACCCTTAGGTGGTGGAATTACGCCAGCAGAACCCGCTAAGGGCTCAACAATAACAGCAGCGACATTTGACGCGTCATATACCGCGATCATCTCTTCTAATTCATTAGCTAAATCAGCACCCGTTTCTGGCATACCTTGGCTAAATTTATTTTCTGGTAACATGGTATGCGACAAATGCGATGCTTCAATGCCTTGGCCGTAAATCGCTCGATTAGGACCAATACCACCGACACTAATACCGCCAAAGTTAACACCGTGATAGCCCTTTGCACGACCAATAAAACGGGTTTTACTCGCCATGCCTTTTTTACGCCAATAACCACGAGCTATTTTCAGCGCTGTTTCAACAGATTCAGAGCCTGAACCAGTAAAAAACACACGATTTAAGCCGTCAGGCATCAGCTCAGTAATCCGGTGTGCTAATTCAAAAGATTTAGGATGACCAAATTGAAATGCAGGTGAATAGTCTAACGTTTTAGCTTGCTTGCTTATGGCTTCTGTAATTTCTGGGCGACTATGGCCAGCACCACAAGTCCAGAGTCCAGAGAGACCATCAAATATTTTACGGCCCTCTGCATCGGTGTAATAATTTCCTTCAGCCGAAACAATAATTCGAGGGTCTTTTTTAAACTCTCTATTGGCCGTAAATGGCATCCAATGCGCGTCTAACTGATCTTGAGTTAAGCCGTGGCTAGCTTGTTTGCTGTTATTGGTATTCATGATCCCACCTTACGCTTCATAACGTTTACAAAGTGTATGTTTAATTGCATGTCCTTATTATCAATGATTTAATAGGTTATTAAATCCATACTTTTAAAACTTAAGTTAAGTGTTTACTTACCTATTAGCATTAGGTAGGCATGCATAGGCATGACATAAATGAAGAAGAATAAAAATATTTTACCCAGGCAGTTAGGCGATGCTCATATTCGGCTTTTAAGAATTTATAAAGTGGTGATTGAATCCGGCGGATTCTCTGCAGCAGAAGTGGAGCTAAACATCAGCAGACCCGCAATCAGTTTGGCAATAACTGAGCTAGAGTCATTATTAAATATGAAGCTTTGCCATAGAGGCCGTTCTGGTTTTTCAATTACTGAGCAAGGCGAGCAAGTATATCAATCTGCGCTGCAGTTGTTGGGTAGTATTGAAAACTTTAGAGCTGAAATGAATGCGATAAATACCGACCTTGTCGGTGAATTAAATATTGGTATTACAGATAATTTGGTTACCATTGAAAAAATGCGCATCACTCGAGCCTTAAGTGCATTAAAGCATCGCGCACCTGAAATAATTATTAATATTCGAATGATACCGCCAAATGATATTGAATCGGCAATTTTGAATGGGCAATTACATATTGGTGTTGTGCCTAAATTTAGAACATTACCAGGGCTCAATTACTTACCCTTGTATAAAGAAGAATCGCTACTTTATTGTAGTGAACAACACCCTTTATTTCAGCAAGATTTACATCAAATTAGCGATGAATCTTTAATAAAATATGACGCGGTTGTGCCAAGCTACCCTCAGTCGGTAGAAATTAAGCAGCAACAAAAAACGCTAAATGCTACAGCAACTTCGACTGACCGAGAAGGTATTGCTTTTTTAATATTAACCGGGCGGTTTATTGGCTTTTTACCGACTCACTTTGCAAAGCGCTGGGTAACAAGAGATAAGCTGCGGGCAATTGAAAGCCACAATAGAAAGTTTAATACCAAGTTCTCAGCTATTACTAGCAAAGGAGCAAGGAGCCATTTAATTTTAGAAGCCTATTTAGAAGAGTTAGCTCAAACTTAAAACAACCCCTGATATTTAATTAATAATATGTTTCAGAAATAGAGCTACTAAAGTGCATATGTAGTTTTTGTTTGAAGCTATTAGAGATTGGACGTGATTCGCGAGTAATAAAATCAAAGTGAACCATCACTGCAGTGCCTGAAACATGCTTAACTCCATTCTGCCAAGCCTCTTGATATACATCTAGCGAGCTGGTACCAATGCGAGAAATATAGGTTTTTATTTCAACATCATAATCAAATAAAAGCGGTAAATGAAACTCGATAGTGCTTTTTGCTAAGGTTAATCCCCATTGGCTGAGATTTAAATTAAACTCTGGACTAAATAGCCTAAATATTGGGTTTCTTCCACCTTCAAACCATTGTGGTATTACCGTATTATTAATGTGCCCAAGCGCGTCCGTTTCGCCGACACGCGGCTTTATTATTTCATAAAACATATCTAACCCTAATAACTGAAAATGTAACCTAAAAGCAAAAAAGGCAAAAGTTTTGTTTAATGCCTGTTTGAAATAATATACTCATATATGAAAATGGTAAATATTTAATCTGCAATAAGGCAAACTATTGCGTATATCTGAGTCGAACATTAAACAGCAGCATCACAAACTGTAATTAAATGCACATTAACAATAAAGATTTACCATAAGTTGAGTCGTTATAGCTACTTTAGCAATCAATACTGAACAAGGATTACGCTTACTAAGCAACGATTACTAAGCAACGAGAATTAAGCAACGTTCAAACGCCCTACCCCCCATGTAAATTATCTAAATATTTTTGCTTAATTTAACTTATCTACTACCTTGCTGGTTTTTCCGCTCTGCCACTTCCGCTTGCCATTCAAACATATTCATTTCAATCAATACAAAGGCAACAATCCATAAAAAAGCATCCCAAAACTCAAGGAAATTACCGGTAATCCCCCAATAAACAGCGGCGATAAATAACACACTGTACACGGTGGTTTTTACAAATTTATTATATTTATTCCACCATCGACTCGATATATTTCCAAGCTGAGTATGGACATCAATTTCTAACATCAAGACCACTGACACCCAAGCAGAAGCGTTAATTACATCAACCCAAGCAAGCCCTTTAACGTCGGCAAGGGTTTTCGTATTCGCTATGATTTTGTATTTTTCATGCGAGAAAAACTCACTACCGACCGTGGATAAGCTTTTACACGTTTCTTTAGTAAATGCATTATAAACGTTCAGGGTTTCCATAAACTTCCAATCACCGGTTAAGGTGCAAAGATCGGTTATTTTATGCGGAGCAAACTGCCCTATTAGGCCAATTTTAGTCATGTAACCGTACAGTGAGTAGATTATAAATATATAACAAAATGCACGAACGCCATGTAAGGTCCATTTTACTTTGCCCTTTAAGTGTTCGTCATCAATAACAGAGGTTTCTAATTCAAACAACAGCAATAAAACCAACCAAGCTGCGGTATCAATAGTCGATGAAAAAGCTTCAATAATCGTATCAAGGTTAACCCCTGAGGCAAAAATAACTTTACTGGCTAGCCACTCTTCACTAAAAAATAAATATACATTAATCGCTAACAAGGTATAAATAAGATATTTAAAGCCTTGATAGCCCCATGAGTGAAAGTGTTTCATAAAGGTTTGATTCATCGATAACTCTGCCATAATTTTCTTCTTTTTTTAGTTATAGGTATTACACGGCAAAAACAATTAAGCCACTATAACCGTGGCTTAATTAAATTTTAATCTACATCAAATTATAATGTTTAGCCGTTTCATCTAGGGCTTTAAGTGCTTTTTCCATTAATTCATCAACTTCTGCTTTAGTAATAACTAAAGGAGGAGAAATAATCATGGTATCGCCACAAGGACGCATGATTAAACCATTCGCCATTGAGAAGTCACGACATATGCCACCTGCTTTACTGTTTGGCGCTATGCGTTCATGGGTATTTTTATCTCTGACTAACTCAAGGCCTGCAACCATACCTAAACCGCGGGTTTCACCCACAATTGGATGTGCAGCCAGTTCTTTCCAGCGCTTTTGCAGATAAGGCGCTGTTTCGTTTTTCACTCGCTCAACAATACCTTCAGACTCTAACAATTCAATATTTTTAAGTGCTACAGCAGCAGCCACAGGGTGACCTGAATACGTAAAGCCATGATTAAAATCTCCGCCTTTATCGATCAGGGTTTCTGCCACTTTATCGCCGACAATAACCCCGCCAATTGGCAAGTATCCTGATGATAACCCTTTGGCAATGGGCATAAGATCAGGTTTTAAATCATAATATTGACTCGCAAACCATTCACCCGTGCGACCAAAACCAGAGATGACTTCATCAACCACTAGCAAAATATCGTATTTTGCTAAAATTCTTTTGATCTCAGGCCAGTAACTGGTCGGCGGAATAATAACGCCACCGGCACCTTGGAACGGTTCGGCAATAAAGGCGGCAACATTATCTTCACCTAACTCAAGAATTTTCGCTTCAAGGCTTTGTGCTGCTTTAATACCGAAAGCTTCTTGCGTTAGGTCGCCCCCCTCTTTAAAGAAATAAGGCTGTTCAACGTGAGAAATGCCGGCAATAGGTAAATCACCTTGTTCATGCATATAACCCATTCCACCTAGGCTTGCGCCCACCACTGTTGAGCCATGGTAAGCGTTTTCACGACTAATGAACTGCTTTTTAGTTGGCTTATCTTTTAGATCCCAATAACGACGCACCATTCTAAAAACAGTATCGTTAGCTTCTGAACCAGAGCCGGTAAAAAACACTTTATTCATGTGGGCAGGCGCTAAAGAGGCTATTTTAGCTGCCAGTTTTGCAGCAGGCGCATGGGTAGTTTTAAAGAATAAGTTGTAATAAGGCAGTGCTGACATTTGCTTAGTCGCCACCTCGACTAACTCTTGACGGCCATAGCCAATATTAACGCACCAAAGACCCGCCATAGCATCAAGTAATTTTTTACCTTTATCATCATAAATATAAACCCCCTCAGCATGTGTTATCTCGCGAGGGTTAATTTCATGCAATTCTTTCGTATCACTAAAGGGGTGAATATGATGTTTGTTATCTAAAGCTTGTATCTTTGATGTCATAAAATCTCAACTTAAACTGTGGTGAGTAAGTAATGACGTTCCCAAGAGGAAATCACACTTTTATAATTGTCATAATCAGCACGCCTAGTGGCAATAAAGCCAGCGACAAAGTTCTCACCTAAATAGTGCTTAATGGTTTCGCTTTGCTCCATTTGTTCCATGGCGGCTTCGATGTTAATGGGCATGCTTGTATTGATGATTTTGTTAGCTTTACCCGTGACTTCATCAGCAGGCACTATTTTTTCCATCATGCCGATGTAACCACAAATAAGCGTTGCAGCAATGGCAAGATATGGATTAGCGTCAGCGCCAGGAATTCTATTTTCAACACGCTTAGCGTCATCAGGTGCATCAGGAACACGTAAACCTACGGTGCGATTTTCAATCCCCCACTCTAAATTTACCGGTGTTGCAGAATCGGTTAAAAATCGTCGATATGAGTTAATATTTGGGGCGAACATCAACATAAGTTGCGGAATATAAGTCTGTAACCCGCCTAAGTAATGCATAAAATGTTCGCTAAACTCAGTACTTTGCTGACATGAACCAGCAAAGATATTTTTGCCGGTAGACTTTTCCACAATACTTTGATGAATATGCATGGCGCTACCAGGCTGCCCTGTTATTGGTTTCGCCATAAAAGTCGCTGTCATGCCATGTTTGTTGGCAGCAGCCTTGGCCGTGCGTTTAAAAACAATAACTTGATCAGCTAAAGATAACGGGTCGCCATGATTAAAATTAAATTCAAATTGCGCAGTACCTTCTTCATGTACAACGACATCAATGGCTAAGCTCTGCTGCTCTGACCATTCATATATATCGGTCATTACAGGTTCAAATTCGGTAATCGCCTCGATACCAAATGACTGTCTGCCCGCTTCTGAACGACCAGACTTACCTAAAGGTGTTTTTAAAGGTTGCGTGGAATCGTTGTTAGTTAGCGTTAAGTAAAGCTCCATTTCAGGCGCGATTACTGCTTTCCAACCTTGGTCATCATACAATTTAACAACTTTTTTAAGTAAATCACGAGGCGACTGCTCAACCGGCTTTAAGGTTTTTTGATCGATACAGTCATGGATGATCATTGCCGTTGGTTCATTCGCCCAAGGCACCATAAAACAGGCATTTTCATCAGGCTGTAAAAGCATATCGATATCGCGCGGATCAGCTAAAGTATACAAAAACTTGTCGTCCGCCAAGTCACCTGTACCAGACATCAATAAGATAGTTTCGCCTAAACGACTACCGCCTTCTTCAATAAATTTTTTAACTGGATATATTTTTCCACGGGCAATACCGGTGTGATCAGTGATCACACATTGTACGTATTTAACGTTATGTTCGACGAGCCACTGTTTTATTTTATCCATGATTATTTCTCATTGTTTGCTTTGCTGACTGTTTTACTTTGCTGACTGTTTTACTTTGCACGCACGTCCAAATGCAGCAAAGAGCTTAGCACTTTTATTATTGTCCATGACTTGCCATTCAGGATGCCACTGTACTGCCATTGCAAATGCTTTTGCATTCAGCACAGAAAAAGCTTCGCATAAGCCATCCTCGCTGACTGCTTCAACAGATAAATTGCCTGCTAACTTATCAACCCCTTGCGTATGTAAAGAGTTCACATTTATGGCTTGAGCATCCATTATTTTTGACAGTTGACCTGATGGCGTTAAAGTAACTTTATGACAATCGGCATATTGATCAGCTAGGGAAAGGGCTTTGTTTTCTCGATGCTCTTGATATATTTCGTGTTCATGCAGTTTTTGATGCAATGAGCCACCAAAAGCAACATTCATTTCTTGAAAGCCACGACAAATACCTAAAATAGGCACACCACATTCAATAGCTTGCTTGATCAAACCAAAGCTTGTTTGGTCTCGCGCTATATCTAATTTTGTCTCATGTGGCGCCGCTGCGGCTTGATAGTTCAAAGGATCGACCATTGAGTAGCCACCAGGCAGTAAAACGCCATCGACTAATGTTAACAGCTGCTGAAAATTTGTTTGCCCTGCAATAGCAGGAATGAGAATAGGAACACAATTAGCGGCCTGAATAACGGCTTGTATGTATTTATTTCCCGACATATGAAATGGGTGTGGCCCGACTTGTTCAAGGTCACATAATATGCCAACAACGGGTAAGTTTATTTCGCTCATAAATTCCTTTGCTAATAACTACTGTTCGTTTTAATGAACAGTAGCATATTGAAATATTGAACGTCTAATAAATTTCGAATTTAAAATCACTTCAACCGTAACTAACTTTTGGCTAACTTTTAACTAAATTTCAACTAACTTTTGGCCAGCTTGACACAAGTCAGTTCCGTTGATGAAGTGGCCTGTACTAACGCAGTAAACCGTAAACTAAACATCACTGTAATTGTTTGTTTAAACTAGTAAAAATAATGAGATAAATCGGTATAAATCACATTTTACATGTATTTATAGGCAGTATATTAATTGCTGTAAACTGCTATTTCACAACAAGAAACGGAATGTCGGTTTTAAGACACAAGCTATCTATGCTATGGAGACTAGCATGAATTCGACATGCTGAACTTTCGTCACAAGTACGCTTTTTATGTAAAAAACAACACGAAATGATGACTTAATAAATAAGCACATAAAACCTTAATAATGGGGGTAATTAAAATTTTATGTGCTATTTATCAAACTTGAAATTACACTTGTCAGTTACTTACTAGCAAGGTCTTCAAATAAACGAACAAAGCTTGATAAGCCTTCTTCAACTAGCTCATTACTAATCGTAAGGGCTGGTAAAAATCGGATAACATTACCGTAAAAGCCACAAGCTAATAATACTAAGCCATATTTTGCTGCATTAGCAATAATAGCTTGTGTTAGTGCCGTATTAGGTTGCTCTGCGTTACCGCCTTGCACTAATTCCATCGCTATCATAGAACCTTTGTTACGCACATCGAGAATAAGATCTGGATGTTTAGCCTGTAACTGCGATAACTTGTTATTAAACAAAGCACCAATTTCATTTGAGCGTTGAACAAGGTTTTCTTCTTCAATAATTTCTAGCACCGCTAATGCCGCTGCACACGCAACCGGTGAACCGCCATAAGTTCCACCAAGGCCACCCGGTAAAGGTGCGTCCATAATGTCACTTTTGCCAACAACTGCAGCAATTGGGAAACCGCCAGCAATACCTTTAGCCATGGTGATTAAATCAGGTTCAACACCAGAGTATTCAATATTGAACATTTTGCCCGTTCGACCAAAACCCGTTTGAATTTCATCCGCAATTAAGACAATACCTTTCTCGTCACAAATTTTACGCAATGCAACTAAGAATTCAGTCGGTGCAGCATAGAAACCACCTTCACCTTGAACCGGCTCAATAATAATAGCCGCAACATCACTTGGTGCTATATCGACTTTAAATAAATTATCTAACGCTTTTAAGGCATCTTTTACGGAAACATCATGACATTCCATTGGGAACGGGGCATGGAAAATATCACCAGGGAACGGACCAAATAAATGCTTATATGGTGAAATTTTACCCGTTAATGCCATGGTTAAATTAGTTCGACCGTGGAAGCCACCATTAAAAGCAATAACACCACGTCGCCCAGTATGAGCACGAGCAATTTTCACACAGTTTTCAACAGCTTCAGCACCAGTTGAAACAAAAATCGCTTTCTTTGCTGATGGACCCGGCGCAATAGCTGTTAGCTTTTCGGCTAATTCAACGGCAACCTCATAGGGGTTTACCATCACACAAGTGTGGCTAAACTTATCGACTTGCGCTTTAACAGCTTCGATAATTTTTGGGTGGCTGTGTCCTGTGTTAGATACCGCAATACCGGCACCAAAATCTATATAACGCTTACCTTCAACGTCCCAGATTTCTGCATTTTTTGCATGATCTACGTATACCGGATAAACATTACCTTGCCCACGGGCGATAACTTGGCTTTTTCTCGCCTGTAATTCTTCATTTGTCATTTTACTTACCTAATGCTGTTATATTGCTAATTTGTTTACAAATCACGATTCAACGACAATTACTTGTCCAAACCGCCCATGCATAAATATTTAATTTCTAAATAGTCATCAAGTCCATATTTAGAACCCTCACGACCACTACCTGACTGCTTCATACCGCCAAATGGTGCTGCAGCATTAGAAATAATGCCTTCGTTGATACCAATCATGCCGTATTCCAATCCTTCACCAACACGCCAAATGGTGCCAATATCACGAGAATAAAAATAGGCGGCTAAACCAAACTCGGTATCATTAGCCATAGCAATAACTTCTGCTTCTGTATCGAATGAGATTATAGGAGAGACAGGGCCAAATATTTCATTTTGTGCAATAGGCATATCATTGGTGACGTTGCTCAAAATAGTAGGCTGGTAAAAGTTTTCACCGGCGCTATCTTGCTTGCCACCTAAAATAACTTTCGCGCCAGCAGCAATAGAATCTTCAACTAGCTTTGCTACGTCATTCACAGCTTTATTAGAGATCATCGGACCGATATTAACGCCTTCATCTAAGCCATTACCTATCGCTAAACTTTTAACTGCAGCAGTGAATTTTTCAGTAAATTGTTCAAGCACAGCACTTTGTACAAAAATACGGTTAGTACAAACACAAGTTTGACCCGCATTACGATACTTTGAAGCTAACGCACCTTGCACAGCCGCATCAATGTCAGCATCAGCAAAAACAATAAAAGGTGCGTTACCGCCCAATTCCATTGATACTTTTTTAACCGTGGTTGCACATTGTTTAAGTAACGTTTTACCTACCGGTGTAGAGCCCGTGAAGGTAAATTTAGCAACGTCAGGGTGTTGAGTTAATACTTTACCCATACCACTAGCATCGTCGCCTACAACTACGTTAAATACGCCAGCAGGAATACCCGCACGTTCAGCAAGCTCAGCCATAGCCAATGCAGAAAGTGGCGTTTGTGTTGCCGGGCGCACTACAAACGTACAACCCGCCGCTAAGGCAGCCGCGGCTTTTCTTGCGATCATAGCATTAGGAAAATTCCATGGAGTGATCGAAGCAACAACACCTACCGGCTGTTTAATGACCAAAA
Source organism: Colwellia sp. PAMC 21821 (assembly GCF_002077175.1). NCBI lineage: Bacteria > Pseudomonadati > Pseudomonadota > Gammaproteobacteria > Alteromonadales > Colwelliaceae > Colwellia > Colwellia sp. PAMC 21821. Next base: position 3,259,443 of record NZ_CP014943.1, on the reverse strand, counting down.
TGCGTTTATCACTTGATGGTCCAGGAATAGTGTCGCCGTAAACACGCTTGCCTTCTTCAGCAAACCATTCAATAAATGCCGCACCATAAGCAATTTCACCTTTAGCTTCAGCTAATGGCTTACCTTGCTCTAGCGTTAAAATGCGCCCAAGGTCATCTTGATGTTGCATCATTAATTGAAACCAATTACGCATTAAGCCTGCACGTTCATTGGCTGACTTTGAAGACCACATTTTTAATGCGCTTTTAGCCGCATTTACCGCTAATTCTGTTTCAACTACACCGGCGTTACTTATTTTTGCAACTTCACTGCCGTCGACCGGATTAGTCACGGATATTTGTGATTCGCTGCTATGCCAGCTACCGTTGATATATGAAAAGTTTTTAACTAATTGACTATCTTGTAAACCTAGGTCTGAGTGATTTTGCATATTAAACTCCGTTGCAATCTATTTTAGCTATTGAATATCAATTCAAACTCCGGTTAAATACAAAACATTCAACCTTAAGTTTTACAATGACAAAACATTAGAGTAGCACATGTCGATAAATTCCATCATTCCAAAGCCTGTAACTGAATATGATTTACGCTTATTACGGATATTTACCTCTGTAGTTGAGCACGGGGGATTTTCTGCGGCTGAAAAAGCGCTCGGCATTACCCGTTCAACCATCAGTGTTCATATGTCTAACTTAGAAACACGCATGAAACTTAAATTGTGTTTACGAGGCCGAGGTGGTTTCTCACTCACCGAAGATGGGCAATTGGTTTATCATGCAGTGATTTCGCTATTTGATTCTTTAAACGACTTTTCACTGTTAGTAGGTACGCTAGGTAAAGAGCTAAGTGGCGAATTAGTGATTTTATGTGCCGACTTATTAGATAGGAAAAGGCAGCAAAAGCTAGCACAAGTGATTGAATCCGTATCGAATAGCTCACCCAATTTGCATATTGTATTAGACGGCGACTCAATTTCGAATATAGAAAAATTATTACTTAAAGACAAAGCCCATATTGCGATATTCCCAGGGTATCAACAAATTGAAGGTTTACATTATGTACCTTTATCTAGTGAGCCAATTTTTCTTTGTTGTGGTAAAAAGCACGCGTTTTATAACAAAGTAGATACTCAGATCAATGATCAAGACTTAGCGACAACCGCCGCCATACATCCAGGGATTGATATTGATATTGACGGGCGAGCACAATTACAACAGCTGAATTTATCTGCAAGGGCTTATCAATTTGATACCCGAAAAGCGATGATACTCTCAGGAAAATATATTGGATTTATGCCGCAAAGCTATATACAACAGGAATTAAATGCCGGTGACATACGTATTATTCAACCCAGTACGCGTACTTATAAATTTAATTTATCGTTAGTAAATAAGAAAACGCCTAGGGAATCGACTAAGGTAGAATTACTGCGTAGCGCATTTGCAACCGCATTTAACTTAGAAAATTAAATATCAAACGAACGCAGCAAGTTATTGAAAATGGGTGAATGAAACAGTGGAGATGTTTATAACTGTAATTTCAATAACACGATTAAGTTGTTCAATATTTAGCCGAAAACTTAAGCCAAAAATTACCTTTTCCGTAAGATTTAAACAATTAGGGTAATTGACAAAGTTCAGCTTGATTAATTGCATTCAAAAAAAAAGACCTTATTAAATGCACGGTAAGCTCTGTAAGCAAACCAGTATTCAATGAGGTCTTCTATATTATTTCAAAATTATTTCAAAATAGTTACTTAAAATAATTACTTAAAGTAATACTACAAAATAACTATTAAGCAATAATTATGTCAAAGTAATTAATTACTCACTTTGAACCGGTTCATCCCAAGATAGATGATGTTCGGCCAATACGACTAAATTTTCGCTATTAATCAAACGATGTGACGCGGCATAACCGAGTATATTCTTAACAGTCTCTTCTGGACGGCTTGAAATAATGGCCGTTTCATCAGATGAGAAGTTACACAAACCACGAGCGATTTCCTCGCCTTTTTCATCATAGACATGAAGTACATCTGCACGCTCAAAGTTCCCATGAATTGAAACAACATCGTGGCATGAGAAACCGTCGTCACCACCAAATAATGAGTCAGCTACATCCTGTTTAATCACTAAACTACCTGCCATTTGTAGGCGGTCAGTCAGCCAGATATTCCATGCAGATGAAGGTGATGAATGAGCGATACACTTAGTGTGCCTGCGTTCGCCACGTAGTATTGCCGTAACAGGAGCTTCCATTGTTCCTCGAGCAATGATGGTAGTACAACCGGCATTTTGTGCCATGTTTGCTGCTTGTAATTTAGTCAGCATACCACCAGTTCCTAAAGAACTTGTGCCGCTAGCAGCTTCCATATAGCTACTTACATCTTCAATAGACTCAACAAAAATTGCACCTTCTTCAGAAGGGTCACGATCGTAGACGCCATCGATACAGGTTAAAATAAACAGATATTCTGCACCTATCATCTGAGCAACTTTAGCCGCTAGTCTATCGTTGTCGCCAACACGAATTTCTTCGGTGGTAACGGTATCGTTTTCATTAACGATAGGCATTACGCCTTGTTTTATTAAGCGATGAACTGTATTTTTGATATTGAGAAATCGACGTCTATTTTCCAGATCATCGAGGGTGACTAGCACCTGAGCAATATCAAAACCATACTCCAACGCGATTTGCTTGTATGCATGCATTAATATGGGTTGACCACAAGCGGCTGCCGCTTGTTTGTCTTGTACACTGGCATTTTCGATGGTACAGCCAACAGTATTAAGACCTAATGCTACGGATCCTGAAGAGGTGAGTACAACTTCGTAGCCTTGGTCTCGTAACGTAGAAATGTCACTGAGTAAGCCATGCATAAAGGCAAAACTTGGTGTTAAATTTTTAACGTTTGCTAATAGGCTCGAGCCGACTTTGATAACTATGCGAGGTTTGATTCGAGAGGTTTTTTCTGATTTTGGTTGTTCAAATGTGGGCAAAATGACTCCGTACTTTGATTGATTAAAATAAATAACTAACTTCAAGCGATAACAGATCTAGTTAACGCCACTTCAGATATTTGCTTGATATTTCCGTGTAAAACTCTTGTCGAATTGCAATTATTTTATAGTCAAAAAATCGATTTTTAAAGCGATTAATTGATCTGAAAATAGGTTATAAAACATTGCTAAAACGTTTAAAATAAACGCTGATTTTTGACAACAATCGACAAATGAGTGGCGATATCATATACTATAAACCCTCTTTTTTCAATTGAACTTAAAATCACTTCTGCTAAAGACGAGTTTTTAAGCTTCAACAAAGTTTATATTGAACACTTACAGAACTCGCTGTTTTTGTTCTAAAGCAAACTAAAAACATTAGGAGTTTTATGTCATTACTTATGATTGGTTGTGGGAAAATGGGCGGTTCATTATTGACTCGCTGGGCAACCTCTACAGATCACAAAATTACTATTATTAATCCTTCTTTAATCAAAGCACCTAAGGGTGTTACCGTCACACAAACTATTGAAGAGCTGTATGACCAACGTTTCGATATCATCGTTATTGCGATTAAACCGCAACTTATTGAAACTGTATTGCCAGCTTATCGTAACCATCTCGCTGAATCAGGTTGCATTATCTCCATTGCGGCTGGTTATTCGGTATCTTCGATAGAAAAACTCATTGGCGAACAAGCCGTCATGCGAGTGATGCCAAATTTACCGGCGCAAATTGGCCGAGGAGTCAGCGCACTTTATGCTAACTCAAGGTGTAGCCCAAGCCAATTAGAAACTGCTGCAGCGTTAACAGACGCGGTTGGTTATACTCATTTAGCAACTAGCGAAGACGAATTAGACCGAGTGACAGCAGTGGCTGGTAGTGGTCCTGGTTATGCCTTCGAAATAGCGCGCTGCTGGATCGAATCTGCAATAAAGCTAGGGTTTTCACCTCAAACCGCCAAAGACTTGGTGCTAAATACATTGGGTGGTTCCATTGAGCTGGCGATGAGCAGCGATCAGAGCATGGAAGCCTTGCGTGATTCTGTAACTAGCAAAAATGGTACAACAGCAGCTGGCTTAGCGACGCTTATGCAAGATTCAAAATTAGAGACGCTTATTGAGTCAACGGTATTAGCGGCTTATGAGCGTGCCCTTGCCTTACGTTGATTTCGTCTTCTCCCCTGCAAAATGTGGGTGACCGGTGCAAGAAAATAACCATTTAAAAAACTTCAGAATAGTAGGCTCATAAAGAGAATACTATTAATTTATATAAACTGAACTTTTATCATTGTTTTTAATATTTAATACAGTATAAATATCGGCAATGTATCATTTAAAGTTGTAAATTCAATTACATTGAATTTGATCAAACAGTTTACCCGTAATCGAACAAGAAACAGGAAAGTCATTTATGTCAAATAGCAATAAAATTATCGATATCGAAAGTATGATCAACAATCTTGGCAAGCAAGCCAAAGCAGCCGCAAAAGTGCTAGCCAGTGCAACGACTGAGCAAAAAAATCAAGCATTAACGGTTGCAGCTCAAGCGCTGCGTAAGAATACACCCGCTCTTCTCGAAGCCAATGAACTTGATGTTTTAAGCGTTATGAAAGCGGGTAAAGCCGAATCATTTATTGATCGACTTAAGCTTACCCCTGAAAGAATTGAAGCGATGGCTGTCGCTTTAGAAGATATTTCAAAACTCCCCGATCCTGTTGGTCGTTCATTGGCACAGTTCGATCGTCCAAATGGCCTTAAAATAACCCGTGTATCAACCCCAATTGGTGTTATTGGTATGATCTACGAGTCGCGTCCAAATGTTGGTGCAGATGCTGGCGCGTTATGTTTAAAATCGGGTAATAGTGTCATTTTACGTGGAGGCTCTGAAAGCCTCAACTCTACTCGTATTATTGTTGAATGTATGTCTACAGGACTGCGCGCGGCTAACTTACCAGCCACATGTATACAACTAGTAGACACGGATGATCGCTCTGCTGTTGCTGCATTATTGCGTTGCGCTGAATATGTAGACTTAGTTATTCCTCGCGGCGGTCGTGGCTTAGTAGAATTAGTGAGAAACGAAGCTCAAGTGCCAACATTGCTTCATTTAGATGGCAATAACCACATTTATATTGACACCGATGCTGACTTAACGAAAGCATTGAGCATTGTTAACAATGCCAAATTACGTAGAACGGGAGTTTGTGGTGCTACTGAAAGTTTAGTATTAGACCAAGCGATAGCCGCTGAATTTTTACCAAAATTAGTCGACACTTTAGAAAATTGTGAAATTAGAGGCGACCTTGCAGCTCAAGCTTGTGATGCAAGAATCATCGCTGCCAATGATGCTGATTGGGATACTGAATACCTCGACGCTATTTTATCGGTTAAAGTCGTGTCAGGGTTAGAAGAAGCGCTTGACTTTATTGACGAGCATTCGTCTAAACATACCGATGCTATTATTACTGAAAACAGTGATACAGCAGAAATATTTATGCGCGCAGTTGATTCAGCAGTAGTCATGCATAATGCTTCAACTCAGTTTTCGGATGGTGGTGAATTTGGAATGGGCGCTGAAATAGGTATAGCTACCGGTAAAATACATGCCCGTGGGCCAGTAGGTTTAGAACAGTTGACGATATTTAAATACCGTGTGGCTGGCCAAGGACAAATTCGCCCTTAATGCTATCTATATAATTAATTTAGTAAATGGGAAATAACCAATTTATTGGGTTTTAAACTTTTCTGTTTACTGTACTTAACATATGTCGATACGTTAATTGTAATCGCCAATGTTATGTAAATTATGCTTTATGAATACACTTTAATCATTAAAAAAGGACCTTTACGGTTAAAGTGTATTATAACCTATCGCTAAATCTCTCCAGAAAACGACCTATCCCAGAATAATTTACAAAAACATAAAATCATAACCAACAAATTGTTAAAAAAACTTTGCTAACGAGTGTTAACTAGGTAAGCTCAAACCAAAGTATTAACAACAATAATAATCATCATTTATGAGTAATATTAGAGATTCGTTTCATTCCAGAATTGGTTTTGTTCTCGCCGCTGCAGGTTCTGCAATTGGTTTAGGCAATATTTGGGGTTTTCCCACTCAGGCGGCAAATAATGGCGGTGGTGCATTTTTATTTGTTTACCTGATAGTAACCATATTACTGGCATTTCCTGCACTTTATGCCGAAGTTTATATTGGTAATCAAGCACAGAAAAACCCAGTTTCAGCCTTAGAAGATGCTTGTCGCGAAACAGCACCAAAGTTTGGTAAATATGCAGGTTTGATTGGTTTGTGTGGCGCAATAATGATGTTAAGTTTTTACACCATAGTTGCTGGCTGGATGCTCGCTCATGCGATATCACCATTAGCAGAGCTCCTTGGTTATCATGAAATTTCCCAATGGCTTGCTACATCAAGCACTTTACGTAATTTAATGTTTACACCGATATTTATATTGCTTGGCGCTGCTATTATTCATCAAGGGGTTAACGCTGGCATAGAGAAATGGTCTGCGCGTTTAATGCCTGTTTTATTGATCATGTTGGTCGCGTTAATTGCATACATCTTGCAACAACCTGGTGCTGAAAAGGGCTTGAGAACCTATTTAATCCCTGACTTTTCACAAGTGACTAATCCAAAATTGATTATATCTGCCATGGGTCAAGCCTTCTTCTCACTTTCTATCGGTGTCGGTGGTATGATGATTTACGGCTCTTATATGAAAAAAGACCGTGATATTGGCAAACTCGCTATTTCAATTACCGCTCTCGATACCTTTATTGCTTTTATGGCAGGTTTGTTAATTATTCCAGCACTTTACGTTGCAGAAGCCGCCGGACAACAAGTATTTCAAGGCGATGAATTGATTGGTGAAGGTCAGCTTATATTTAACATATTACCTGAACTTTTCAATTCGATGGGTAGCATTGGCATGTTAGTGGCGATTGGGTTTTTCTCGTTATTATCGATTGCAGCACTCACTTCAACCATTTCTTCAACCGAAGTCCCTGTCTCCTACCTTGTTGAAGACAAAAAGCTTAGCCGATCCAAAGCAACTTGGTTGGTATCAGCCATTGTATTAGCTACGAGTATGACTTTAATCACGTTTTTTGATAGCTTATTTGGTTTGGTAATTCGCGTACTTACCACTATTTTGCAACCGCTTAGCTGCTTGTTTTACTTTATTGTTGTTGGCTGGCTCTGGAAACGCGGTAACAAGCTACGTGATGTATCTTTACAAGAAGGCAGAAAATGGTTACCAATATGGGGGAATTACTTACGCTTTGTGTGCCCGATGCTATTAACCGTAGTCTTTATTAATGTTGCGATATTGAATTAAAGCTTAAGGTTTTTAGAGCCTAAATACATTTAACGCCTAGAGAATAAAGATGACATCTAGTTACCTTCTGAACGTTAGATACGAATAGAATTTAGCTTTATGAACAACTGGCCCATGATAATTTCATGGGCTTTTTTATGTCTAAAAAATTGTTATTAATTGGTGGTAATGCAGGATTTTTGAAGCTGTTTTTTATTGTCTTTTATACCAATTCAACTCAATAATCGCCCTACTTTCATGAGTTAAATGTCTTAATTCAGCCATGATTTTTAGTTTGATTTTTATTAAAAGTTAAATTTATATTTATAGTTATTTTATATCGCTGTTTTTTTATTTTTACCCGCAAAATGCACAGCGAATTAATCAAGGTATTATTCACTGACCTTATTCCGGCCTGATTTTTTCGCACGATATAATGCTTGATCAGCTAACTTTAACGTTTGTTCAAAACTTAACTTTGATACTCTTGCCGCTAGCCCTATTGAAATAGTGACACTGACGGTTTTATTTTCGCTACTTTTTTTATTTGTTCGCGCTTGTTTGGTTTTTCGCTGCTCTTGTCGAATAACTATTTTATAATCTTCTACCGCCTGCCTAACAGCTTCTAAAGCAGGTAAAGCCTGCTCTGTGGTTTTACCTGAAAAGACAATAGTAAATTCTTCACCACCGTAACGAAACACTTTACCTGAAGCTTTCACTTGCGCCAATTTACTCGCCACTAGCTTTAAAACTTGATCGCCAATGTCATGACCATAAGTGTCGTTAAACTTTTTAAAATGATCAATATCTAGCATGGCAAGTGTGTATTTTCGTCCTAACGACAAGGCCAGTTGATTCAGTGCTCGGCGAGAAGGTAAAGCCGTGAGTTCATCACGATAAGCTAAAAAGTATGAGTCAACTACCACGGCCAAAAGGTAGTGCATGATCATCAAGGTTAGTAGCACGCTCCAAGGCAGTGTAATTATCTGATAATACTGCCCAAGCCAGATACAGTAACTTGTTAACAGTGCCGTCGTTACTAAGCTTTTTTCACGTATACATCGCCACAGCAATAGTAAGGAAAAAATCACTAGGGGCAATTCGACAGTAATGTACTTCAGCCAAGACGTTAGTTGTTTAACATGCGTAAGCTGGGCGACTAAAATATTAGCTATATCAAACCAAAAGTAGCTAGCAATGCCTACGCATAACATTAATATAAGGCGATAAAAGCCATGAATTGACAATAACCCTCTATCTTTCATTAAACTTAAGACCGAGAACATGCCGGCACCGGTAAGCAGCAACCACTCGCTATGAGAAAACACCCAAGATTGCCAAGGTAATGCTTGTGAAAGCGTGGCATAAAATACTAATAAAATGATTGCAGCTAACGCCAGTCGGCTGCGATTGAAGTAGCCCGATAACATGATAGTGATGGCAAACAAGCCATAAAGTACTTGCTCTATGAGATTAATTTTAGCGAACCAATAACTTTGAAATTTACTGATGAGTACGAAGGCCACAAAAAAAGCAATCAAACTGAACGCACTACTTTTAAAACCGCTGAAAAACTGAATCAAGCGTTACTCCAAGATAGAATGTCGGCAAGTGCGACGCTGTTTTCAGCGATTACCATTTGCTGAAAACTTAAAGTATTTATATTTATGAGCATCAACTTAGCACGGTTACCGCCACTCAGTAATGGTGACATTTAATCAGCCGAAATAGCGACACTCTCTTCTTTTTCTTCTTCTTTTTCTTCTTTTTCTTCTTGTTTTAATTCTACCTGCTCTATTTTTTCAAAACGACTACTAATTTTATCTGCTGATGTATGAATTTGCTTTACGTCACTGGCCGCTTGATCTATATGTTTTGCTAAATTAGCAAAGCGACTTTTAAAACGCGAAAAATCAGATGCTAGATGTGACAAATGTGCTTGAATAACATGTATCTGTTTACGAGTTGCTTCGTCTTTTAACACCGAGCGTGCCGTCGTTAAAATGGCCATTAATGTTGTTGGCGAGGCTAACCACACTCGCTTTTTATTAGCATAGTCAACTAAGTCACTGTGATGTGCGTGTATTTCTGCAAAAATAGCTTCCGCAGGAATAAACATTACCGCGCCGTCTGCGGTTTCCTTTTCAATTAAATACTTATCACTGATATCGTTAATATGCTTTTTAATATCAAGTTTAAATTGTCGCTCTGCAGCTTTACGCTCAAATTCACCTAAGGTATTGTCAGCCATCTTTTTATAGCTTTCTAACGGGAATTTGGAATCAACGACCACGTTCCCCGTAGGCTCAGGTAGAAATAAAATACAGTCAGCAATTTTACCGTTTGATAAGGTATGTTGTAGTGAAAAGTGCTGCTCGGGTAATACATTTCGAATTAAAGCATTAAGTTGAACTTCACCAAAGGCACCGCGCGAGCGTTTGTCTGAAAGCACCTCTTGTAAACTGACAACATTATTAGACAGTTCGGTTATTTTTTTCTGTGCATCATCAATTAAGGCTAAACGTTGCAAAATATCGTTAAATGTTTTGGTGGTTTTTTCAAAGCCGTCTGCTAATCGCTTTTCGACCTGACCACTAATATCTTTCAGACGATTATCAGTAGAAACCGTTAACTCATCAATTCTTTTGGCCATTTGTTCACTGGATAAATGCAGTGATTTTGCCATTTCTTCTCGGCCTAACTTTGACGTTGCCGTTAGTTGATTAGTTAACTGTTCAGTGGCATTACGTTGATTGTTGTTAAAAGTCACATGATGTTCGTACAAGGTTTTCTTAAGCTGTTCACTATGGCTATATAATTGCTGTGCTTGTTTTTCACCTTGCTCACCATGTTGGCGCAATAGTTTTAATTTAAAGTCAGAAATTTGCTGTTCAAAATAGGTTTTTAGTTCGCTTTGTTGATTAGCCAACTGTTGATGATTAAAGTTTAACTGTTGCTGTAATTGCTGCTGATTACTCGCATTCACTTCATAACTCAGGTTGACCTTTTCGGCCAATTGCTGCAAAAGGTGTTGTTGAGCTACAAAGGCGGTACGGCTTGTTTTTATTTGTCGAAGCAATACCAAAGTAATTATCACTAAGCTAAGTAATAGCACTAGCGCTGCTGAGATTAAAATAGGGAAATTTTCTAACGCTAACCAAGGGGAGTTGAATATAGAATTCATTGCAATGCCAAACACTGTAAATATTAACAGTTATTAGAGCATACTTTATTGATAAGGTTAATAGTTATTTATTCTGCTGGGTCTTGGTTGCTATTGGTGCCAGTGGCTGTTTTTATCCTGAGCAAATTGATGATATAAAAAACGCCCGTAATGGGCGTTTCAGAGGATATAAAAAGTGACTGTCTTTTACTTACCGCTTAATTTGCTATCAAGCTCTTCGATTTTTGCTTGCCAAATTGCAGGGCCTGTTACATGTGCTGATTCACCTAAGCTATCAACAGCAACCGTTACGGGCATATCTTCAACAACAAATTCGTAAATAGCTTCCATTCCCATATCTTCGAAAGCGACAACTCTTGCTTTCTTAATAGCTTTAGAAACCAAGTAAGCGGCGCCGCCAACGGCCATTAAATAAACCGATTTGTGGTTTTTGATACATTCAACAGTTTCAGGTCCACGTTCAGCTTTACCAATTGTCCCTAGTAAGCCGGTTTCAGAAAGCATCATTTCAGTAAATTTATCCATACGAGTTGCCGTTGTAGGGCCTGCTGGTCCTACTGCTTCGTCACCGATTGCATCGACTGGGCCAACGTAATATATAAATTTATCAGTAAAATCAACCGGCAGTTTTTCGCCTGCTGCTAACATTTCTTGGATACGCTTATGTGCCGCGTCACGACCGGTTAAAATAGTGCCGCTTAGCAACACAGTTTCACCTGTTTTCCATTCACTGATATCTGCTTTTGATAATTCATCAACATTAACACGACGAACATTTTCACCAACTTCCCACGTAATTTCAGGCCAATCTTCTAATTTAGGTGGCGTTAAGTCCGCTGGGCCAGAGCCATCAAGATGAAAGTGTACATGACGAGTAGCGGCACAATTTGGGATCATGACCACAGGTTTTGACGCCGCATGTGTAGGCACCGACATAATTTTGATATCAACAACCGTGGTTAAACCACCTAGGCCTTGAGCACCAATACCTAATTTATTAACCCTGTCGTAAATCTCTAAACGCAATTCTTCTTCTGCATTTTCAGGACCACGGTCGATCAATTCTTGAATATTGACGGGTTCCATTAAGCTTTCTTTAGCTAATACACCGGCTTTTTCAGCTGTACCACCAATACCTATACCTAACATGCCTGGTGGACACCAGCCTGCGCCCATAGTAGGTAACGTTTTAACGACCCAATCAGCAATAGAATCACTTGGGTTTAACATCGCCATTTTAGCTTTGTTTTCACTGCCGCCGCCTTTGGCCGCTATCATCACGTCAATTTGATCGCCTGGCACCATTTCAATATGTACAACTGCTGGCGTATTATCTTTAGTATTAATGCGCTTACCTGCAGGGTCTGAAACAATTGATGCACGCAATGGGTTATCAGGATTAAGATATGCACGACGAGTACCTTCATCAACCATTTGTTGTACGGTCATTTCAGTGTTATCCCACTGCACAGCCATACCGACTTTTACGAAGCAAGTAACAATACCGGTATCTTGACAAATAGGACGTTTGCCGTGAGCTGACATTCGAGAGTTAATTAAAATTTGTGCGATAGCATCTTTAGCAGCCTGACTTTCTTCTTTATGATAAGCCTTTTCAAGTGCTTGAATAAAGTCTAACGGATGGTAGTAAGAAATGTACTGCAGCGCATCTGCAACACTTTCGATTAAATCTTGTTGTTTAATAATAGCCATAACGGTCTCTTTTTGTTAATTGGGCGAGAGAAGAGTTGAAAGTTATAAATTTGCCGATATCATACCTTGCTTGTTAAATAGCTACCAGTATCAAATGGTCTAATAATTAGCATGATATCCACCTGAGTGATTTCAGACTCTGCTATTGAGTCTATTGAAGACGCTTTGGGTTAATGACTTAACATAAATTCTGTGAGAATACTTTGCCAACCAATTTAGTAAAACAGCTATCTGCTAAACTATTATCAATTGATCTAGTACTTGATAGCCAATCGCTTTTTACCACACTTGCAGACCAACCGTGGGCGATGTGGTTAGATTCATGCGAAAGTAGTCATGTAGATAGCCGATATGACATTTTGGTTTGGCAACCTGTGACCACACTCACGACAATTGGCACGGTTACTTCGGTTAAAAATGAACTAGATAACAGTTTGTACCAAAGTAATGAAGACCCTTTATTGCTGTTAAAACGTGAACAGCAAGCTTGTTTTAATAATATTGAATTAACGACAAGGGAACTGCCATTTAAAGGCGGTGCTGTCGGCTACTTCGCTTACGATTTAGGTAAGCGCTTTGAAGTGATAAAGCAGCAAAACAGTAAAGATATTGATATACCAGAAATGGCGATTGGCTTATATCAGCAAGCGCTAATTTTTGACCGAAAATTACAACAATGTTGGTTACTGTGCCTTGACGAAAAAAGAGCGTCTATTACTGAGTTCTTTAACCACGAACTCAAGCAACGGTCTGAGCAACGCACTGAGCAAAATACGGAGCAAAAATCAGCTCAAGTTAGCGAACAATTAACAGAGAAAAATTCGAACAAAAATGATTTTCATCTCACCACGCCGTGGCAATCAAATATGCGGCCTGAACAGTATCGTGATAAATTTAAGAAAGTGCATGACTACCTGCTTTCTGGCGATTGTTATCAAATTAACTTAGCTCAGCGTTTTACTGCACAATATACCGGCAGTGAATTTCAAGCGTATTGTGCCTTGAGACAAGAAAATAAAGCGCCCTTCTCGGCATTTTTACGCTTTGATGACCGTGCTATTTTAAGTATTTCACCTGAACGCTTCTTGAGATTAGTCGACCATAAAGTGCAAAGTAAACCGATAAAAGGCACACGGCCTCGCAGCCAAGATGCAACAATAGATAAAGCTAACGCTGACGAACTCCAACAAGCGAGTAAAGATAAAGCAGAAAATCTGATGATTGTTGATTTATTACGTAACGATATTAGTCGTGTATGCATTCCCGGCACTGTAACCGTACCGTCATTGTTTGCCATTGAAAGCTTCCCAGCAGTACACCATTTAGTTAGCACGGTTGAAGGGGAAATAGACCCAATATACGATGGCAGCGATTTACTGCGCGCCGCTTTTCCAGGTGGTTCTATTACTGGCGCACCAAAGATTAGGGCGATGGACATTATTGAAGAATTAGAGCCTCATCAACGTAGCGTTTATTGCGGCTCTATAGGTTACTTGTCTGCTTGTGGTAATATGGATACTAGCATCACCATTCGTACGTTGGTTTGCCATCAACAACAAATACACTGTTGGGCTGGCGGTGGTTTAGTAGCTGATTCAAATGTTGACAGCGAGTATCAAGAAACTTACGATAAAGTGAATAAAATTTTACCCGTATTAAGCAAGCTAAACATGGCATAAATCATATTAAGCGTCAGTACACTCGCTATTTAATTGATGCTAAATACTACCCTCTTAACGCCGAGTAAACCCAGTAAACTTTGAATTATTCTACTAATTTTTAAGGTGTGCATGACTAAAGAAGAATTTATACAGCGCTTTCAAATGCAAGCTTTACCGGCTTCAGTACATAAGTTTCGCTATCCTCATAAACTTAAAAGTGCAGCCGTACTCATTCCCATTGTTTGTAATCATGACCAACTTGAAGTGTTGTTAACTAAGCGTGCAAGTCATCTCACTCACCACCCTGGGCAAATAAGTTTTCCTGGAGGTAAAGTAGAGCACTACGATTTTGATATGACCGCAACTGCACTGCGTGAAACTTTAGAAGAAATAGGCCTGCAATCTACTTTTATTAATGTCCTTGGACAACTTAAGCCCTACCAAACCATTTCAGGCTATGAAATAACCCCCATTGTTGCCATTGTATCGAATAGTCAAAGCTATCAAATTGACAAAAATGAAGTGGAAGAAGTTTTTCACGTACCGCTATCACACTTTTTACAGCGTCAGCATCATATTCAGGTACCTGTCTACCATCATGGCGAGCATCACAGTGTGCATTTCATGCCTTATCAACAATATAATATTTGGGGCGCGACCGCCGCAATCTTGCATGATTTGAGCATTTTACTAGACTAAAATAATTGAAATGTGGTCAGAAATATCAACAAGCGATTAAAATATTATTGTTTAGTTAAGCAGTCAAAAATCTTAGCTATAATTATACTCACCGAAGATACATTTTGTTTTGCATGCTGAATGCTTTCAGCTACAATAACCGAACAAAATTTTACCTCCACCTACATTTAACAGTATTTATTCAGGTTTTCTTATGATTAGTGTATTTGATATGTTTTCAATCGGAATTGGCCCATCCAGTTCTCATACCGTTGGCCCAATGAAAGCAGCAAAGTTGTTTGTTGAAAACTTAATAGCAGATAATAAGTTAGCTAAGACAGATCGCGTAAAATGTGAATTGTTTGGCTCACTTGGTCAAACGGGTATTGGCCATGGCACCGGTAAAGCGGTTATTTTAGGATTAACCGGCCAAAGCCCCGAAACAATCCCTGTAGACTCCATTGAGTCTATTTTGGCTGATGTTGTGGCGAGTGAAAAAATAAACCTTAATATGGAGCACTTAATCGCTTTCCCTAAAGCGAATGCCATTATATACCATCGCAGAAAAACCCTACCGGCACATGCTAACGCCATGACATTTTTTGCGTATAGCAATGATACTGTCATCTTTGAAGAAACCTATTACTCAATTGGTGGTGGCTTTATTGTTAAAGATTGCGACTTTGAGAAAGAAAAAAACAAAGCCTTATCAACTCATTCAAACATTGACCGTCCTCATCGCTTTTCTAGTGCGGATGAATTACTGCAAATAGCAAACGAAAAAGGCTTAAGCATTAGCACTATCATGATGGATAACGAAAAGTGCTTGCAAGACGAAAAGAGTATTCGCTCAGGTTTGATAGAAATTTGGGACGCCATGAAAGCAAGTATTGCCCGTGGTATTGTCACAGAAGGTATATTACCTGGCGGTTTAAAAGTTACGCGAAGAGCCCCCGCTTTGCATAGAGCATTATGTGTTGAAAAAAATACCGACCCACTGTCAGCAATGGATTGGGTGAATTTATTTGCCTTAGCCGTTAATGAAGAAAATGCGGCCGGCAGCAGAGTGGTAACAGCGCCAACAAATGGCGCTGCAGGTATCCTTCCGGCCGTATTATCCTACTATGACAAATTTATTAAACCCGTTGATGAACAAGATTGTATTCGATATTTATTAACGGCAGCAGCCATCGGCATTTTATATAAAACCAATGCCACTATTTCTGGTGCGGAAGGCGGATGCCAAGCTGAAGTTGGGGTTGCATGCTCAATGGCAGCAGGCGCATTAACAGAAATTATGGGCGGCTCGCCTGAACAAGTAGAAAATGCAGCAGAGATAGGCATGGAGCACAACTTAGGGCTGACTTGTGATCCTGTAGGTGGCCTAGTACAAGTACCTTGTATTGAACGGAACGCCATGGGTTCTGTGAAAGCCATCAACGCTTCACGTTTGGCACTTCGAGGTACAGGTAAGCAAAAGGTATCATTAGACAAAGTGATCAAAACCATGTGGGACACAGGGAATGATATGAAGACAAAATATAAAGAAACATCACGTGGCGGTTTAGCGGTTAATATCACCGAGTGTTAGGTTTTACTTCCGTTTGATTGTATAGCCATGTGTTATACCAAGCTAAACAATGAAATCGGTATTAAAACTAAAAAAACCGTATTTATAATACGGTTTTTTTATATCTTAACTTTCAAACTGATTAATGCTTATCGCATAGGCAATTTAATATTGGCAAACATCTCATCTATCTCAGCATTATTCTTCAGCAAAATAGCTTTAGTCACTAAGTCTCGATTTAAGTGCGGCGCAAAACGTTCAATAAAGTCAAACATGTAACCCCGTAAGAATGTGCCACGTCTGAAGCCAATCTTTGTCATACTTGGGCTAAATAAGTGACTAGCATCAATGGTCACCAGATCATTATCTAATTTCGGATCCATTGCCATAGTAGCAATTACGCCAACACCAACACCTAATCGAACATAAGTTTTAATAACATCGGCATCAGTCGCGGTAAACGCAATTTTAGGTTCAACACCCACTTGATTAAACGCAATATCTAATTCTGAACGGCCAGTAAAACCAAAAACGTAGGTAACTAAAGAATATTTAGCAATATCTTCAATGGTAATATTTTGTTTGGTCGCTAATGGATGATCAGCCTTAACAATAATACTTCGATTCCAACGGTAACAAGGCAGCATCACCAAATCGTTATACAAATGTAAAGACTCTGTAGCGATGGCAAAGTCGGCATCGCCTTTACTAGACGCATCACTAATTTGTGCTGGGGTACCCTGATACATATGCAATGAAACTTTAGAATATTTTTTCATAAAGCCCTGAATGACTTCAGGCAAAGCATAACGCGCTTGAGTATGTGTTGTGGCAATTCGAAGTTTGCCTTCATCTGGCTGCGTATGCTCTCGAGCAACCGCTTTAATCGCCTCAACTTTCGATAAAATTTCCGTCGCTATATTAATAACTTCATTACCCGCAGAAGTAACATGGGTTAGATGTTTACCACTACGACCAAAAATTTGAATACCAAGTTCATCTTCTAGCATACGTACTTGTTTGCTAATACCAGGCTGTGAGGTGAAAAGACTTTCAGCCGTGGCAGAAACGTTTAAGTTATTATTAAGTACTTCGACGATATAACGCAGTTGTTGCAGCTTCATAATTACCATTCAGAGTTTTCTTAGACGAAAAATATATACTTAAATGGACATTTATTCCATATTATTTTTACATTAGGAGTAAATAATCCTCATTGAATTAGGTAAATGAACGATTATAAGTCAGCATAAATATTCAATAGTAGGCAGTTGATAGGAATTTAAATAGCCGTTTATCGAAAAACGGGTCATTACTTCTACATTATTATAGTGACTAATATCGCTGAAAAACATGACTAGATACGAGTATGCATTCAGCACAATCATAGTAAATTAAAGCCTTTGTACAATAGAGATTAATTACATCAATTGGTAAAGCCTCCTAATTTAATCATTTTGCTCTTAACTCAATCACTGAAATAGTCAACTTCGATGTAACTAACAAGCTAATGCGCTAAAATACTCAAAAGAAAACGCTTTCTCCTTTGCTTCAACGGACAATTTTTGTAGACTGCGGTATTAGTAATTTATATTTTTCAAAATAGAGAATTAAACATGGGCATTATCATCGCTTTAATTATCGCTTTAATTATCATTGTCGTGGTAGTGAATGCAATACAGCAGCATAAAGAAAAAGTAGAACAAGAAAAGCGAGGTAAAGCAGCTAAACAAAAAGCCATTATAGATGAAACAGAAGAGTTACTCATCAGCATCGCCAACTTACCGAATAATCCTAATTTAGTCATGATACTTAATAATCGTAGTTTAAATGCTGCAAAGACTATGGCGAGTATATTACCGGAAAATAAATCATTGCTAACACGTATCCAGGATATGGAAGTACGCGTTAGTAACTGCAAAAAGAATACCAGTGAAGCAGCAAGCGAGCAAAGCTTTACATTGCCTGATAATGAGCAACAATTAGTCGCGGTATTACAATGTATAAAAAAACTTCGACTGACATTAAAATCAGAACAAGCGAAAGGTAATTTAGACGCACAAACCTTTACTCAAGAAGATAATAAATTATCAGCTATGCAACTGAGAATTGGTGTAGAAACGTTGCAAAAGCGTGGCATGATAGCTTACCAAAAAGAAATGTTAGGTTCAGCAAGGCAATATTTAGAGAAAGCACTGGTTACAATATCAGAAAACCCTATCCAAACTGAATATTGCACCAGTAAACGTGATGAAATAACAAACATATTAGAAGAAATCACCTCTTCGTTAAAACATACTAATGCTAAAGATGCGGCAAAAAAAGCCAAAGCCGAAGAAGATGATTTAGATTTATTGTTTCAGCCAAAGAAAAAATGGTAATCAATACCTACAGTAAAAATCCAGCAGCAATGCTGGTTCTCACTTTTAATTTTTTATGAAAACACTCAAAAATCAAATCCCTTATATTACTTTACCCTCTTTTTTACGCCGGGTCTTAAAAGCCTACGCACTTAAAACCTTGATAAGAGATCAAGGTTGCGAGCTCAACCGTATCGGTCGTTCACGCAACTGGCAGTTAAAAGCCACCTTTGAACAGCTTGAGCAAACCATCAGCCTTATTGAACAAAGTGAAGAGGCAAGTTGGCAATGGCTAGCAACACATCTATCTAAACAACGTAAAAACTTAGGGTTTGATATGCTATTAACTATTGCTCAAAAAAAACCTGGTATTACCATATCTGAACTTATGCAGCGCACTGATTGCACCATAGCTGAAGCAAGAAGAGTGATAGATATACTTGAGTTTGGTGAAAACGCCCCTTAGTTCCAAAACATGAACATCTAACAGAATAAACAATAGGCAGCATTTAAATAAATCATTATCAATGCCCATGAAAAAATCAATTTAAAAACTCAATTAACCCAAAAATAACAAGATAATAATTAAATTTTGGTCAATAGCGTAGTTAACCGACACATTATTATCGTGTATATTATAAGCAATTATTGTCGGTTTTTTTCTTCAACGTTCAAAATCAAAATATATCATCTTGCCTTCATATTTTATTGAAGGTAAATTGAGCTTATAAAAACCGATAAAACATACACTTTAGTAGAATAAAAATGCATAAATAAGATTAAACTGAGTAGGTAAATAGTTCAAAATAGATATACTTTAAAGTCTATTTTTTTGATAATAAACTTACATAAACCAATTTAATTAACGACTAAAACCGGTAATTTATTTAGCTTACCTTAAGTTCCCTTTCCCCGATCAGAAGCAAGATTGGGCATACCTTAAACTGTAATCATATTATGAAGGATCAAATATATATGTCATATATTCATAAAACTATTTCTGATTTAAAAAATACCAGTCCTGCTCAGGCTGAGTTTTATCAAGCTGTTGAAGAAGTTTTAGACTCATTAGCCCCTATATTAGAAAGCAATAAACGCTATCAAAAACAAGCTATTATCCAACGCCTTGTTGAACCAGAAAGACAAATAATGTTCCGTGTAACTTGGGTTGATGACAATGGCAATATAAAAGTCAATAAAGGTTATCGTATCGAGTTTAATTCAGCTTTAGGGCCTTATAAAGGGGGTTTGAGATTTCACCCCAGTGTTAATGCAAGCATTATAAAATTTTTAGGCTTTGAACAAATTTTTAAAAATGCCTTAACTGGCTTACCTATTGGTGGTGGCAAAGGCGGCTCTAACTTCGATCCCAAAGGTAAGTCTGACGGTGAAATAATGCGTTTTTGTCAATCCTTTATGACCGAGCTATACCGACATATAGGCCCAACAA
Organism: Colwellia sp. PAMC 21821; assembly: GCF_002077175.1. NCBI lineage: Bacteria > Pseudomonadati > Pseudomonadota > Gammaproteobacteria > Alteromonadales > Colwelliaceae > Colwellia > Colwellia sp. PAMC 21821. Next base: position 3,239,483 of record NZ_CP014943.1, on the reverse strand, counting down.
CAGATGTGCCGGCTGGTGATATTGGTGTGGGTGCTAGAGAAATAGGCTATATGTTTGGTCAATACAAAAGAATTACGGGTCGTTACGAAGGCGTATTGACGGGTAAAAGCTTATTATGGGGTGGTTCATTAGCTCGTAAAGAAGCTACCGGATACGGTGTAGTGTATTTTGCAGAAAACATGCTCTCGGTTAAAAAAGACACTTTAGAAAATAAAACCTGTTTAGTATCAGGCTCTGGTAATGTCGCTATTTACGCTATGGAAAAACTCTATCAGTTAGGTGCAAAACCGATTACTTGTAGCGATTCTACCGGCACCATTTATCATGAAACAGGCATCGATTTAACATTGGTTAAAGAACTAAAAGAGCAAACGAGAACTGGCCTCAATGTTTATTTAGAAACCCATAAAGATGCAAAATTTATCCCCATTGATGAATACCCTGAAGACGGCCATGCTGTATGGCGCTTTAAAGCCGACGCTGCATTCCCATGTGCTACACAAAATGAATTAACCGTAACAGATGCGCAGGCATTAATTGCTAATGGTTGTACTCTCATCAGTGAAGGCGCAAATATGCCGTCAACGCAAGAGGCTATAAACACATTTGTTGACGCTAAGGTATCTTACGGCCCTAGTAAAGCTGCAAATGCTGGAGGGGTAGCAACAAGTCAATTAGAGATGGCTCAAAACTCAAGCATGCAAACGTGGTCTTTTGAAAAAGTAGACCAAAGGCTGAAAGAAATTATGAAAAATATTTTTGAAACAGCCCATCAAGCCGCTGAAGAGTTTGGTCAACCTGGTAACCTTGTATTAGGTGCAAATATAGCAGGATTTAAACGCGTTGCCGATGCAATGTTAGAACAAGGTGTTGTTTAAATGTAAAGTCACCAAGTCTTTAATAAGCTTCTATACAAGTAATTTATGATAAATAACCCCTTTTATTACTCTATTGCTATATAGCTAGCTATTGGCTTTAAAAACAACACAGTTTGTGATATTTCAACGAATACAATTAGGCAGTAACTTAATAAAATGGTTTGTTTAATCAACACCATTTTTAAGTTATCTGCAGTGCTAATATTGATTAAATACGTTGAGCTAAGTCGAGCCTTCGTTGTCTAATACCGAATAGGTTAATCAAGTTATTTGTTGGGTATTACTCGATACAATTGACACATTAGCGCGGTAAATCGATTTATTATAGGAAAGCACATGATGACCCCAGAAAATAAAACCGTACTGTTATTCGATCTCGATGGCACTTTGGTTGATAGTGCTCCAGATCTTGCAGCAGCGATAAACCAAATGTTAGTAACACTTGGCTTAAAGGTATTTCCTCAAGATAAGATCCGCAGTTGGGTTGGTAATGGTGCTAGAACTTTGGTTGAACGCGCTTTACATCATTCTTTAAAAGATAATCTAACTGCTAATAATAAGTATAGCGAAGAAGAAGTAAATAACGCTTTAGCAATTTTTTTAAAATACTACCAGCTTAATCTATGTGTTGAGTCTGTATTATATACCGGTGTAAAAACAACGTTGCTAGCTTTAAAAAAGCAGGGATATCGCTTAGCTATAATCACCAATAAACCCGCAGAATTCATCGAGCCTATTATTACAGGTTTTGGTCTTAGTGGCTTATTCGAATTACAACTCGGTGGCGATAGCTTAAATGAGCGGAAACCGCATCCTTTACCGCTGTTATATGCTTGTACAGCACTCAACGTGTCGGTAAATGAATGCATAATGATAGGTGACTCTAAAAACGATATATTGGCCGCTAAGGCAGCCAATATGCAAAGTATCGGTTTAACTTATGGTTATAACTATGGTGAAGAAATTAGCGTTTATCAGCCAGATTGGTGTTTAGAAACATTTGAAGAATTATTACCATTATTTACATAAAGTTTTTAGCTAACGCTTCCGGATATTCTCGTTGACGGGCAAACAAAATAGCTTTTTCGGTCACCTCTGCTTCAGTACATGCCAGAGTGACTGGAAAATAATGACAATCCAAATATTGACCCAATTGTACTGCGCTGACTAAACCAACCTCCAATAAATTTTGTAAAATAGCATCAGCTGCAGCCAATGCAGACGATGCCTTTACTATTTCAGTACGAGCATAGTGCTTGCCATAAAAAGATACGTCTGCTGCACGTAAAGTCGCATCATCGCCAGGAATTTGTTGCGCACCAAACATAGGCTTAGCCGCAACGCTTGCTTGAGAAAAGTTAGTAATATATTGCGCAAGGTGCTCGATAGAACCTAAGGTTCTATCGTTGACTAATTTCGATGGCCATTGCTGATCAATTTTTTTAATAAAGCGCTCGGACAATATGGGTTGAGCACTCTGCTCGCCACTGGCGACGAGACCTTGCTCAAATAAAGTAATGTCTTGCGTCATCCCATGTAATTGAAAATAACCGTCCTGATATGGCGTTAATTGAGCCATACCATTTGGAGTGCCTCGTTCACCGTAAAAAACCACTTCAGGCCAAAGACCTTTACATTGTGGCCAGTGGGCAACATAAGCTGCTTTAAATTCCACCATACGTTGTCGTTTAGCTTGCAGCATGTCATCAATTTCACCACTTTTAAAACCGCAGGCATTAATAATATAGTCAAAATCAGCCTCACTTTGGCAACCTTTCTGACCATCTTTATAAGTCACTCGCCACTTTTCAGCATGGTGCAATTGCTTAATATTGACTACTTGGCTGTTAAGTTCAAGATGACAACGAGGTAACTTTTCAATAGCCAGTGTCGCAATTGCCGCCAAACGAAAAGCAGACCAACCATATTCTTGTACTAGTAGTACCGGAAATTTTAACTTGTCTAAATCAACTTGTTGAGCAAAGGCTACTAACCAGTCTTCATTACTGTTAGCTTGCGTTGGTAATTCTCGCTGTCTTAGTCTCTCTAAAGTATTACGTTCAAAGAGCAAAAAGTATTTCTCAGGATCCCCTAATACTTTATTGCTGAGATCTTCCTCAACTAGTTCGGCATAACGTTCACTCAGTTTTTTTAAGCGAGGTAAAAAGTCAGCGACTTCACCTCGGTCAGTTTTTGGTAAAGCTATTATGGTTGGACGATAGTTAACGCTATGTGGATAAACCTTTGCGGTGTCTATCGATTGCTCTAATAAGGTTAAACATTGTTGTTCAGAGATCTCTCGATATAAGTTGCCACCTGCGTGTAAGTGACAAAACGGAGGCCCATTAACTAGACTCGTGCCTTTTTCTATCAGAGTAGTGTCAATGCCTAACTCAGCAAAACGTAAAGCGATAGTAGAACCTGCAACACCACCGCCAATAATGGCAATTTTAGTATCTGAGTCTATTAATGGCTGATGAGTACTTTGACTGTTATTCATAAAGGTTACAATATAATGCTTTCATTAAGCTATTTTACTTCGGCGGGCATCATTTGCGTAGAGCTAAATACAAAAATATATACATTTATTTTAATGCGTTACTGATAAGGCTTATTTTAATTCGGAGTATTGAATAGAAGATCAAGAATAGTTTTAAGTTTAAAGCTGTCAGCTGTCAGTAAAAATCTACCAATCACTAATGACTTGTGGCTGTAGGCTGACAGTTTAAAACTTATAATTTTTTTATGTCTTAAAACTTATAGCTGGTATTTTTAAATTCCAGAAAGCAAAAAGCCCGTCACTTTGGAATCGGGTTTCTCTAAATATAAGCCTAGCAAACAAATAGTTTTAAGTTCAAAGCTGTCAGTAAAAATCTAGCAATCACTAATGTCTTGTGGCTGTAGGCTGACAGCTCAGAACTTATAGCTTTTTTTATGTCTTAAACTGATAGCTGAAGTTTGGAATCCCAGTCAGAAAAAAGCCCGACTCTTTCGAATCGGGCTCTTGACGTGTAAGGATGCGCTAATGTCGAGTTGCCATGGATGGCAAACAACGACCTAAATAGAAGCCTAGCGAGGAATTAGTTTTAAGTTCAAAGCTGTCAGCTGTCAGTAAAAATATAGCAATCACTAATGTCTTTTGGCTGTAGGCTGACAGCTCAGAACTGATAGCTTTTTTTATGTCTTAAACTGATAGCTGACAGCTTAAAACCGATAGCTGAAGTTTGGAATTCCAGACAGCAAAAAACCCGACTCTTTCGAATCGGGCTCTTCTAAATAGAAGCCTAGCCTAGCGAGGGATTAGTTTTAAGTTCACAGCTGTCAGCTGTCAGTAAAAATCTAGCAATCACTAATGTCTTGTGGCTGATAGCTTAAAACTTATAGCTTCAATTTTTTAAATCCCAGACAGCAAAAAGCCCGTTATACCAATCTGCACAAAGATGTGATCTAATGCTATTTATTTTTGAAGCAGATACCACGTTTTGGAACAACTCACCTCAGTAGATTTACTCAAGTTATCACGAAAGGAACAAAATGGGCGAAAGCGTATGCGTTTTCTTGCTGTCTCATATTTTTTAGATGGTCTGAGCAGAACCGATATATCAACGACATTAAAAGTCGCTCGTTCAAGTGTTAATCGTTGGGTCACTGCATATTTTTCAAAAGGCTTGTCGGGCCTTGATAGTGTTAGCCCGAAAGGAAGACCGTCCATGCTTTCTCCAAAGCAACTCAGCCAACTTGCTCAATACGTTGAAAATCAGAGTTGCTCAGCGGAGGGAGGTCGACTTATGGGGCAAGACTTTTGTACCTTTATCAAAAAAGAATTCGACATAGATTATCATCGAGATCATGTATATAAAATACTGAAGAAACTAGGATACTCCTGGATAACAAGCCGATCCAAGCATCCTAAGCAATCACAAAGCGTCCAGGACGTTTTTAAAAAGCTTCCAGATGGAAACGATCCTTAACATCCCCTTTAATATTAGCTTAGATAAAGTTGATGTTTGGTTTCAAGATGAAGCACGATTCGGCCAGCAAAATACAACAACAAGGTTATGGGCGAAAACGGGTAGTAGACCGAGAGCAGTAAGACAACAACAGTTCGAATATGCATACATGTTCGGGGCTGTTTGTCCTTCGACAGGCGCTACAGAGGCATTGATCTCACCTGTAATGAATAAAGACGTTATGAAAAAGCATTTAGAACAAATATCACAGGCGACACCCGAAGGTAGATATGCTGTTGTAGTAATGGATGGAGCTGGGTGGCATACGGAAGACACATTTGAAGATTTAAAAAATCTAACCATGATCAAGTTACCCCCTTATTCCCCAGAGTTAAACCCAATTGAGCAAGTGTGGCAATGGCTAAGACAAAACTGCTTGGCCAATAGATGTTTTAATGGCTATGAAAATATAGTTGATGAATGCAGCAATGCTTGGAATATCTTCAGAAGTGACATAAAAAGAGTAATGTCGTTATGCAATCGTGACTGGATTAATCTGATTTAATGCTTATGCAGATTGGTATAATACCAATCTGCACAAAGATGTGATCTAATGCTATTTATTTTTGAAGCAGATACCACGTTTTGGAACAACTCACCTCAGTAGATTTACTCAAGTTATCACGAAAGGAACAAAATGGGCGAAAGCGTATGCGTTTGCTTGCTGTCTCATATTTTTTAGATGGTCTGAGCAGAACCGATATATCAACGACATTAAAAGTCGCTCGTTCAAGTGTTAATCGTTGGGTCACTGCATATTTGTCAAAAGGCTTGTCGGGCCTTGATAGTGTTAGCCCTAAAGGAAGACCGTCCATGCTTTCTCCAAAGCAACTCAGCCAACTTGCTCAATACGTTGAAAATCAGAGTTGCTCAGCTGAGGGAGGTCGACTTATGGGGCAAGACTTTTGTACCTTTATCAAAAAAGAATTCGACATAGATTATCATCGAGATCATGTATATAAAATACTGAAGAAACTAGGGTACTCCTGGATAACAAGCCGATCCAAGCATCCTAAGCAATCACAAAGCGTCCAGGACGTTTTTAAAAAGCTTCCAGATGGAAACGATCCTTAACATCCCCTTTAATATTAGCTTAGATAAAGTTGATGTTTGGTTTCAAGATGAAGCACGATTCGGCCAGCAAAATACAACAACAAGGTTATGGGCGAAAACGGGTAGTAGACCGAGAGCAGTAAGACAACAACAGTTCGAATATGCATACATGTTCGGGGCTGTTTGTCCTTCGACAGGCGCTACAGAGGCATTGATCTCACCTGTAATGAATAAAGACGTTATGAAAAAGCATTTAGAACAAATATCACAGGCGACACCCGAAGGTAGATATGCTGTTGTAGTAATGGATGGCGCTGGGTGGCATACGGAAGACACATTTGAAGATTTAAAAAATCTAACCATGATCAAGTTACCCCCTTATTCCCCAGAGTTAAACCCAATTGAGCAAGTGTGGCAATGGCTAAGACAAAACTGCTTGGCCAATAGATGTTTTAATGGCTATGAAAATATAGTTGATGAATGCAGCAATGCTTGGAATATCTTCAGAAGTGACATAAAAAGAGTAATGTCGTTATGCAATCGTGACTGGATTAATCTGATTTAATGCTTATGCAGATTGGTATAAGTTGAGCACAGAGCTTGACCATGTTGCTCGTTTTAGAGGATATCAGGTAGCTAAAAATTAATGTGTATCTGACCCTACTTTATTTTGGACTAAACGTACAAGGTCTTCCTCTGGGCCGAACGCTTGTCTTGTCGCTATATGTATTTATCAAATTCCAGAAAGCAAAAAGCCCGACTCTTTCGAATCGGGCTCTTCTAAATAGAAGCCTAGCAATGTCCTACTCTCACATGGGAACTCCCACACTACCATCGGCGCTAACACGTTTCACTTCTGAGTTCGGAATGGGATCAGGTGGGGCCATGTCGCTATTGTCGCTAGACAAAAAGGGGTCAATCTTGAAAGCTGTATCAATGAGACATTGTCTCAGTGATGATAAATACGTTTGTTTTCTCTTATTCACACAATTGTCATGCGTGATGTGTGTATTCCTACACTTTGTCAAACTTCATACAACTTAAAACCACTTGGGTGTTGTATGGTTAAGCCTCACGGGTAATTAGTATTGGTTAGCTCAATGCCTCGCAGCACTTCCACACCCAACCTATCAACGTTGTAGTCTCCAACGACCCTTTAGGGAGCTTAAAGCTCCAGTGAGAACTCATCTCAAAGCCTGCTTCCCGCTTAGATGCTTTCAGCGGTTATCAGTTCCGAACGTAGCTACCGGGCAATGCTATTGGCATAACAACCCGAACACCAGCGGTTCGTCCACTCCGGTCCTCTCGTACTAGGAGCAGCCCTCTTCAATTCTCAAACGCCCACGGCAGATAGGGACCGAACTGTCTCACGACGTTCTAAACCCAGCTCGCGTACCACTTTAAATGGCGAACAGCCATACCCTTGGGACCGACTTCAGCCCCAGGATGTGATGAGCCGACATCGAGGTGCCAAACACCGCCGTCGATATGAACTCTTGGGCGGTATCAGCCTGTTATCCCCGGAGTACCTTTTATCCGTTGAGCGATGGCCCTTCCATACAGAACCACCGGATCACTATGACCTACTTTCGTACCTGCTCGACGTGTCTGTCTCGCAGTTAAGCTGGCTTATGCCATTGCACTAACCGTACGATGTCCGACCGTACTTAGCCAACCTTCGTGCTCCTCCGTTACTCTTTAGGAGGAGACCGCCCCAGTCAAACTACCCACCAGACAGTGTCCCCAAGCCCGATAAGGGCCCTAGGTTAGAACATCACGCATACAAGGGTGGTATTTCAAGGTTGGCTCCACTTCATCTAGCGACAAAGTTTCAACGCCTCCCACCTATCCTACACATGTAGGAGCAATGTTCACTGTCAAGCTATAGTAAAGGTTCACGGGGTCTTTCCGTCTAGCCGCGGGTATACGGCATCTTAACCGCAATTTCAATTTCACTGAGTCTCGGGTGGAGACAGTGTGGCCATGATTACGCCATTCGTGCAGGTCGGAACTTACCCGACAAGGAATTTCGCTACCTTAGGACCGTTATAGTTACGGCCGCCGTTTACCGGGGCTTCGATCATGAGCTTCTCCGAAGATAACCCAATCAATTAACCTTCCGGCACCGGGCAGGCGTCACACCGTATACGTCATCTTTCGATTTTGCACAGTGCTGTGTTTTTAATAAACAGTTCCAGCCACCTGGTTACTTCGACTCTCCGATGCTTACGCCGCAAGGGCTTCACATTAGAGAGCGTACCTTCTCCCGAAGTTACGGTACTATTTTGCCTAGTTCCTTCACCCGAGTTCTCTCAAGCGCCTTAGTATTCTCTACCTAACCACCTGTGTCGGTTTGGGGTACGGTTCCTATATATCTGAAGCTTAGAAGCTTTTCCTGGAAGCATGGCATCAATGACTTCAACTCCGTAGAGTCTCGTCTCGTATCTCAGCGTTTAAATGAAATCCCGGATTTACCTAAGATAACCGCCTACGTACTTTCACACGGACTACCAACGCCGTGCTCACCTAGCCTACTCCGTCCCTCCTTCGCAATATATAGAAGTACAGAAATATTAATCTGTTTCCCATCGACTACGCGTTTCCGCCTCGCCTTAGGGGCCGACTTACCCTGCCCTGATTAACATGGGACAGGAAACCTTGGTCTTTCGGCGGGGGAGTTTTTCACTCCCCTTATCGTTACTCATGTCAGCATTCGCACTTCTGATACCTCCAGCAAGCTTTACAACTCACCTTCAACGGCTTACAGAACGCTCCCCTACCACTTGAACCTAAGTTCAAATCCGCAGCTTCGGTGACTAGTTTAGCCCCGTTACATCTTCCGCGCAGACCGACTCGACTAGTGAGCTATTACGCTTTCTTTAAAGGATGGCTGCTTCTAAGCCAACCTCCTAGCTGTCTATGCCTTTCCACATCGTTTCCCACTTAACTAGTACTTTGGGACCTTAGCTGGCGGTCTGGGTTGTTTCCCTCTTCACAACGGACGTTAGCACCCGTAGTGTGTCTCCCGCATATCACTCATTGGTATTCGGAGTTTGCAAAGGGTTGGTAAGTCGGGATGACCCCCTAGCCTTAACAGTGCTCTACCCCCAATGGTGTTCGTGCGAGGCTCTACCTAAATAGATTTCGGGGAGAACCAGCTATCTCCCGGCTTGATTAGCCTTTCACTCCGACCCACAAGTCATCACCGCATTTTTCAACATACGTGTGTTCGGTCCTCCAGTTGATGTTACTCAACCTTCAACCTGCCCATGGGTAGATCGCCGGGTTTCGGGTCTATACCCTGCAACTAAACGCGCAGTTAACACTCGCTTTCGCTACGGCTCCCCTATTCGGTTAACCTTGCTACAGAATATAAGTCGCTGACCCATTATACAAAAGGTACGCAATCACTAGACTAAATCTAGCTCTCACTGCTTGTACGTATGCGGTTTCAGGTTCTATTTCACTCCCCTCACAGGGGTTCTTTTCGCCTTTCCCTCACGGTACTGGTTCACTATCGGTCAGTTAGGAGTATTTAGCCTTGGAGGATGGTCCCCCCATGTTCAGTCAACGTTTCACGTGTGCCGACCTACTCGATTTCATGATAAGTTTATTTTCGTGTACGGGGCTATCACCCTGTATCGCTCTACTTTCCAGTAGATTCCACTAACTTACAAACCACTTAAGGGCTAATTCCCGTTCGCTCGCCGCTACTAAGGAAATCTCGGTTGATTTCTTTTCCTCGGGGTACTTAGATGTTTCAGTTCTCCCGGTTCGCCTCATTAAGCTATGTATTCACTTAATGATACCCAACTTACGTTGGGTGGGTTTCCCCATTCGGATATCTTTGGCTATAACGGTTTTTATCACCTCACCAAAGCTTTTCGCAGATTAACACGTCCTTCATCGCCTCTAACTGCCAAGGCATCCACCACATACGCTTAGTCACTTAACCATACAACCCCAAGTAGTTTCCTATTTGGTACACCGCGGAGACTAATCCACAGCAATTGTAAAGTCTGACATTTTCACGCACACAAAGTGTGTCTTGAATAAGAGTGGTAACAAATTTAACTCGTAAAAGTAAAAACTTATTACCGGGTTGATTACGTTTCCGAGGAGGAACCGTAATCACCATTATTAACAGGCGATATTCCCATTAATAACAGCTTGGTATTTATAATTTATGAACAACAGCGCGACACCGTGTTCATCATATAAATACCGGTATTTATATCAGCTTTCCAGATTGTTAAAGAACTCAATAAATGCGCGCATTCGGCATAAATCGTGGTTTAAAAAACCAAACTTAACTCATCAACTTTTGATAGTTTAAGTTTGGTCTCTTTCTTTAGAGAAGAAGTGGTGGAGCTAAGCAGGATCGAACTGCTGACCTCCTGCGTGCAAGGCAGGCGCTCTCCCAGCTGAGCTATAGCCCCGCAATGGGAAACATCTAGCTAAAACAAACTCAGATTTACGTGTTTTACAAGGCGGAAGGATGCGAAGTGTAGGCTTTTCTACACGAGTATCTTTCCAACGCCGTAAAAATCGTAAATTGGTAGGTCTGGGCAGACTTGAACTGCCGACCTCACCCTTATCAGGGGTGCGCTCTAACCAGCTGAGCTACAGACCTATTTCTCTTTCAAGAATTGTTGTCCGAAGCTTAGATGTTTGGACTTCTTCTAATTCGTTATCATGTAATTTGTGTAGACACTCGTAGAACACTCTCGAAAGAGAATTCTCATTAAGCTGTTTTACTTCAAGATAAGGAGGTGATCCAACCCCAGGTTCCCCTAGGGTTACCTTGTTACGACTTCACCCCAGTCATGAATCACAAAGTGGTGACCGTCCTCCCCGAAGGGTTAAACTAGCCACTTCTTTTGCAACCCACTCCCATGGTGTGACGGGCGGTGTGTACAAGGCCCGGGAACGTATTCACCGTAGCATTCTGATCTACGATTACTAGCGATTCCGACTTCATGGAGTCGAGTTGCAGACTCCAATCCGGACTACGACAAGCTTTGTGGGATTCGCTCCACCTCGCGGTATTGCTGCCCTCTGTACTTGCCATTGTAGCACGTGTGTAGCCCATCCCGTAAGGGCCATGATGACTTGACGTCGTCCCCACCTTCCTCCGGTTTATCACCGGCAGTCTCCTTAGAGTTCCCGACATAACTCGCTGGCAAATAAGGATAGGGGTTGCGCTCGTTGCGGGACTTAACCCAACATTTCACAACACGAGCTGACGACAGCCATGCAGCACCTGTCACAGAGTTCCCGAAGGCACAAGTCTATCTCTAGTCTCTTCTCTGGATGTCAAGGGATGGTAAGGTTCTTCGCGTTGCATCGAATTAAACCACATGCTCCACCGCTTGTGCGGGCCCCCGTCAATTCATTTGAGTTTTAACCTTGCGGCCGTACTCCCCAGGCGGTCAACTTAGCGCGTTAGCTACGCCACCCACAGATCAAGTCTACAGACGGCTAGTTGACATCGTTTACGGCGTGGACTACCAGGGTATCTAATCCTGTTTGCTCCCCACGCTTTCGTGCCTCAGTGTCAGTCTTTGTCCAGGTAGCCGCCTTCGCCACTGATGTTCCTTCCAATCTCTACGCATTTCACCGCTACACTGGAAATTCCACTACCCTCTACAAAACTCTAGCTTGCCAGTTCAAAATGCAGTTCCCAGGTTGAGCCCAGGGCTTTCACATCTTGCTTAACAAACCACCTACGCACGCTTTACGCCCAGTAATTCCGATTAACGCTTGCACCCCTCGTATTACCGCGGCTGCTGGCACGAAGTTAGCCGGTGCTTCTTCTGCGAGTAACGTCACAGCTAGCAGTTATTAACTACTAACCTTTCCTCCTCGCTGAAAGTGCTTTACAACCCGAAGGCCTTCTTCACACACGCGGCATGGCTGCATCAGGCTTTCGCCCATTGTGCAATATTCCCCACTGCTGCCTCCCGTAGGAGTCTGGGCCGTGTCTCAGTCCCAGTGTGGCTGATCATCCTCTCAAACCAGCTAGAGATCGTCGCCTTGGTAAGCCATTACCTTACCAACTAGCTAATCTCACTTGGGCTAATCAATGAGCGAGAGGTGCCGAAGCGTCCCCCCCTTTGGTCCGTAGACGTTATGCGGTATTAGCAGTCGTTTCCAACTGTTGTCCCCCACTCAAAGGCATATTCCCAAGCATTACTCACCCGTCCGCCGCTCGTCAGCAGATAGCAAGCTATCTCTGTTACCGCTCGACTTGCATGTGTTAAGCCTGCCGCCAGCGTTCAATCTGAGCCATGATCAAACTCTTCAATTAAAAATCGTTTGTGATGCTCACCTTAACTCACCGAAGTGAACCAAGAAAAGACATCTGCTCAATGAATTCTGTCGTGTTTCTATCTATCCGACTAAAGAAGATAAAAACTACATAAAACGTATTATTTAAATCCGAAGACCTAAATGATACTTATTTTTTGTGTGACATCATATTAAGCTGTTTTTTTTGTTATCCGAAGATAACTATGTAAAATCAACATTAATGTGAGTGTCCACACAAATTGCATGATAACTAATTGTTAAAGAACGTTAGTTTAAACTCGAAGTAAAAAACTAACCGAAACAAAATCTCATTCGCTTTGCTTCGTTGCTGCAGGCCTTGCCTGAAGCGAGATGCGCATTCTACGCAACTCAGTTTTAATGTCAACGTTTTATTTCGTTTTTTTAAACTTTCTTTTCAGAAGATTCAAAACCCTACTTTAAAACATTACGTTAACCAATTTGGCCTAAACCGCGTTAGATAACTTATTAAAACAGCCCGTTGGGGTTACCCCTTGGAACTGGAGCGCATTTTAGAGATTTCTCGCCTCACGTCAACACCTAAAGTGCATTTAATTTCAAAAAAGTGTTTGTTTGCTTTTTAATTACACAACGTGAGCAAATATGCATCAGGAACAGCATAAAATCACAATAAAAGGCGTAGCAATAAAGACTTTCACTAAAGTAAATACCTCAACTTTACCTATATATTGCTCTCATACGATTAAATTAACTTAAGTATTTGAGCAGTTTTCCTTAACAAAAGAGTTTATACGCCATTTGGTATTGCTTATATTTATTATAATTGGCTTTTACTTCATTAAACGCTTCGTTATTGGCTAGTACATTTCAATAAGTACATCACTGTATAAGAGCATTACAGTAATAGTACGCAAAACATTACATACTTATAAATGATACAAGCGATATTTTGGTCAGTTAAATGTAAATTCTAGACACAAAAAAAGCCGCTAGATAACTAGCGGCTTTTTTTGGCAATATACGAATTGCATTTCCTATGGCGGTGAGGGAGGGATTCGAACCCTCGAAGGCTTGCGCCTTACACACTTTCCAGGCGTGCTCCTTCGGCCACTCGGACACCTCACCATTATAAAACTTGAATTGTTAACGTGCTTCCAACACGGTTTGGTTTTAAGCCGATTAGCACGCGGGGCGTGTCATTGCAACTTTGGCGGCCAATCGGACACCTCACCGTATTTTCTACTATATACTGAGCTCCATGTACTGAGCTCCATGTACTGAGCTCCATGTACTGAGCTGCGCTATGTTAGGAAAATAATCTTCATAACGCAACCTAATTCAAATAAAGTTAAAGTGGTTGCTTATTTAACAAGCAGCTTATTTTAAATTTACTTATTTTGGTTCATTTCCAAATTAAAGTTAAGCATGCGATCAAGTGACTTAAGTGCGCCTGTGCGCAATTTCATATCAACAAAAACTTCACGACCTTGTGGGTTTAATAATGCTTCTTCAATTTCTTTTAAACCATTCATTGCCATCCAAGGACAGTGTGCACAACTTTTACAAGTTGCGCCCTCACCTGCCGTTGGTGCTTCAAAGAACTCTTTGTCGGGACATAGTTGCTGCATTTTATAAAAAATACCGCGATCTGTAGCCACAATGAATTTTTTGTTTGGTAGTGCTTGAGCCGCTTTAATTAATTGGCTTGTTGAACCTACAGAGTCAGCAAGGTCGATTATTTCCGCCGGTGATTCAGGATGGACAAGCACAGCCGCGTCAGGATGAAGTGTCTTCATATCCATTAGCGCTTTAGTTTTAAACTCATCATGAACAATACAAGCACCTTGCCACATTAACATGTCAGCACCAGTTTGCTTTTCAATGTATGCGCCTAAGTGACGGTCAGGACCCCAGATAATTTTTTCACCCAAGCTATCAAGATGCTCGACAATTTCTAAAGCACAAGATGAGGTTACTATCCAATCAGCGCGCGCTTTGACAGCGGTAGACGTATTTGCATATACAACGACGGTTCTGTCTGGGTGTTGATCACAAAAAGCATTAAACTCTTCGATTGGACAGCCTAAATCTAGTGAGCATGTCGCTTCTAATGTTGGCATAACCACTGTTTTTTCGGGAGTAAGCACTTTTGCTGTCTCTCCCATGAAGCGAACACCCGCTACAATTAGCGTGTCAGCTGGATGGTTATTACCAAATCTCGCCATTTCTAGTGAGTCGGCAACACAACCACCCGTTTCTTCGGCCAGAGCTTGAATTTCAGGATCAGTATAATAATGTGCAACAAGCACAGCGTTTTTTTCTTTCAATAGAATTTTGATGCGTGCTTTATATTCTTCACGTTCTACATCACTTAATGGTGCAGGCTTTTTCGGAAATTGAAAGTCAAAATCAACGGCTAAATTTGCTTGGGTCATATATATTCTCAATGAGTGCCTTAAAAAACGTGAGAATTATAAGGTATAGAAGAATAAAAGTGTACTAATACCAATTGAAATAAATAATCGATCATTTTAAGGCGGTTTAAATCGTCAATAACTGCGTTGTTTTCAATCCCAATAGCCAGCTATTACTCAATCAAACGCCTTGCCTGCAGGGATAATGGTATGGACCCACTCCAACTTTATTTCCGGCCTCTTTAGGGCCAAAATGAAAGTGATAACAATCATTTATAAAAGCGGAGTGGATCAACATGAAGATTACTACAATCGGTTTAGACATTGCAAAATCAATTTTTCACATGTTCGCTGTGAATAAAAATGGGCGATTTGTAAAAAAGAAACAATTAAGAAGAAAACAAGTGTTGAGTTTCATGGCAACATTAGAGCCTTGCCTAATTGTAATGGAAGCTTGTGGCAGTGCGAACTACTGGGCTAGAAAATTTATTGAATTGGGGCACCAAGTAAAACTTATTGCGCCTCAATATGTAAAACCCTTCGTTAAAGGCAATAAAAATGATTATAACGATGCCGAAGGTATTGCAGAGGCAGCGCAACGCCCGACCATGAGGTTTGTGCCAATTAAATCGATAGAACAACAAGATATTCAAAACTTCCATCGACAACGTGAACGCATAAAGAAAGAACGTAAAGCATTAGCAAGTCAGATACGAGGCTTGTTAGGAGAATATGGCATTGTCATCAATAAAGGTATTTCTGCAATTCACAATGAACTGCCGGATATTTTAGAGGATGCGACAAATGAGTTAACGTATTTAAGTCGGGAGATATTTAATGAGTTATGGCTTGAATTTCAAGTCACAGAAGTGAAGTTTAAAGCGTGTGAAGTTCGCTTAAACACGATGAATAAAGAAAATGAAATATGTGTTCGCTTAGATGAAATATTAGGTATTGGAGCAATCACAGCTAGCGCTACTTATGCAGCTGCAGGAGATGGAAAAGACTTTGTAAATGGTCGACATTTTTCGGCATGGCTTGGGCTTGTTCCTGGGCAGCATTCAACGGGTGGAAAGGCCACCTTACTCGGTATAAGTAAACGCGGTAATAGTTATTTAAGAACACTATACATCCACGGGGCCCGGGCAGTATTAAGGCACAGTGAAAACAAAACTGACCGATTTAGTTTGTGGGCACAAGCGTTAAAATCCCGACGAGGACACAACAAAGCATGCGTTGCTGTGGCGAATAAAATAGCAAGAATGGCTTGGGTAATAATGGCGAAGGGGGAAAGTTATCGCCCGGCTATATAAATAAAGCTCAAAACTGAAGCAAGTTAGATTGGTTTCAGTGATGAGATAACAGTAAAACCCTTTTACTTCAGTTGCAAAAGATAAATTAATCGGATGGTAAGATAGTCAGACTGGCTTGCACAAAACCTGGTACCTGCATTGGCTAATAAAAAAGCCGGAGGGATGATGAGGAGTGTGAGCGCAAAAAACCATCGGGGCCAGAAGGTAAAAATCCTTCATAAACAGGCCGGATATATGAGAGCAATGATTTTCTCTTACATAACGATTAAATGTCTTGCAAACGGAGTGGGTCCATATATGCAGGTACTTATGTTTAGTCTGGAACAATAAACATGTATTCTTGAACAATTTATCCAAGCTTAAAATTGGTCAATAACTTATTACATTTGGTATAAGAATGTGTGTGAATGAGTATTTGGGATATAAAATATAAATAAAAGAAGAGAATAACTTATTAAGTTAATTAAATAATATTAAGAAGTATCTATGTGGAGTTTAATGAAAATTTAAAAGTGGTCGGTCGTGAAGGATTTGAACCTTCGACAAATTGGTTAAAAGCCAACTGCTCTACCAACTGAGCTAACGACCGATAAACTACTTTTAATTTTTTAGAATGAAATAACGATACGCTATTTCAATGCCACTGACTCTTAACATAAAAGGCTAAGAAGAAGTGGTCGGTCGTGAAGGATTTGAACCTTCGACAAATTGGTTAAAAGCCAACTGCTCTACCAACTGAGCTAACGACCGATATATACTTCAAAAACAAATACCCAAACACTCTTTGGTAAAAGTGGTCGGTCGTGAAGGATTTGAACCTTCGACAAATTGGTTAAAAGCCAACTGCTCTACCAACTGAGCTAACGACCGGTATTTGTTTTGCGTTGCCCTACTCGGTCAACGCGGGGCATATAATACTCATAATATTTTTAAGTGCAACAACAATCTTCCGCTTTTTTAAACTTTATTGTTTGTTCGAACAAAAAGTCGTCAATGCGTACAAGTTATCAGCAGTAATTATGGTTTTATACTATTTAATCTTGGTTGCGCTAATTTAGCAGCACTTGAATTAGGATACTCAGCGATGAGTTTCTTATATACCGCAATAGCTTTATTTTGGTTATTTTCTTTTTGTTCAACCATAGCAAGCTTCAACATTGCGTCACTACGTTTGCTAGAATCAGGGTAATCACTCACCACGACATCAAATTCTTGACGTGCTTTCGTTAATTCACCTTTATTAAATAATAGCTGTCCTAACCAATAATGGGCATTAGCTGAATAACTAGAATTAGGGTATCTTTTATTGAATGCCTCAAACTCAGGAATAGCTTGATCGTAACGCTTATCTTTAAGCACCATATTCACAGCACGATCATAGGCTTCATTTTCAGTTAAGTTATTACTGTAATTTACCTTACCTGCGCTATCTGTTGGAGCAATAATTGTCGCGGATGTTTGATTCGCTGGTTTTAATGCTTCTGATACTCTGCGATCAAGCTCTTGATACAACTCGCGTTGACGGTCAAGCACTTGGCTCAATTGATAAGTGTGTAATTCAGTGATGCCACGAAGTTCATTGACTTCATTTTGCAACTCGTCAAGTTGTCGTTGCACGTTTACTTGTGCACGGTTACGAGCATCAAGTTTACGTTCAAGACTAACGAGCTGTTCACTTAAGCTTGATTGGGCACCATTTGAAAGCGTGCCTGCGGTAACTTCAATAACAGGAGCAGGTTCTGCTGCTACTGCCAAATTGGCAGCAACAGCAAACGACATCCCGAATAGAATACTATTGGGTTTCATTAAATTACCTGATTAGTAGACCAAAACTGCACGACGGTTTTTAGCAAACGCACCTTCGCTACGATCTTTAATCATTGGTTTTTCTTCACCGTAGCTCACAGTACTAAGTTGTGAAGCTGAAACGCCCATATTTTCTAAAAACGTTTCGATAGCTTTTGCACGACGCTCGCCAAGTGCAATGTTATATTCAGGTGTACCACGTTCATCGGCATGACCTTCAATTAACACATTCACATTTGAGTTTTCGTTAAGAAACTTCGCATGTGCATCAAGAATAGCGGCAAAGTCACCACTTACTGATGATTTATCAAAATCAAAATAAACGATATGTTCTGAACGTAGCTTTTCAATTTCTTGACGTTTTTTAGCTTCAATAGCGTCAGCACGTTGCATGGCTTCTACTTTTACACGTTCTGCATCATCACGAGCTTGTTGCTCTGCCATAGCAGCTTGGTTTTTTTGCATCGCACTAGCGTCTTCACTAGCTGAATCAGACGAACTACAGGCTGATAGAGCCATGATTGGTAAAACAACCGCTAAGGCCTTTACTGTTTTATTAAAGCGCATTTTATGTGTCCTTATTATATATAAAGTAAGTTACTAATAATTATTATAAAAATGGTGACCATGAAGGTGACTTCACTTCGCCATTGAGTGCTGGCAATCTTGCCTTAAACCTTCCATCTACGGAAACTAAACTTAGTACCTGACGATTATTATGTAAAGTACTATAAATAATCATTCCACCGTTAGGTGAAATGCTTGGGGATTCATCTAAGCGTGTTGAAGTTAACACTTGGAAAATCCCTGAATCAAAATCTTGCTTTGCTAGATGATACTTCCCGCGTGTGCGATTTACCATCACTAATTGACGGCCATCAGGTGTTAATGATCCACCAAGGTTCATTTCACCATCAAAAGTTAACCTTCTGACTTTACCATCGACTAAACTTACGCGATATAACTGTGCTTTTCCACCTCGTTCTGAACTAAATATCAATGAATTACCATCTGGCGTCCAACTTGGTTCAGTATCAATTGCGCGATGACGAGTGACTCGTCGTAATTTTTTTGTTGCGACATTCATCACATAAAGCTCAGGGTTACCATCTTTCGATAGCACCATAGCTAGTTGCTGACCATTTGGTGACCATTTAGGCGCACTATTTATGCCATCAAATGAGCTTATTAAGTTACGTTGCCCAGAGTAAATATCAATAACATGAATTTGAGCTTGTCTATTTTCAAATGTTACATAAGCTAACTGATTGCCACTTGGATGCCACGCGGGTGACATTAAGGGCTCTCTTGAGCTTAATAAAACATGTTCGTTAAATCCATCATAGTCAGCAACAACTAATTGATAAGGATATTCACCTTGGTCACGAACAATAACATAAGCTATTTTTGTTAAAAATGCGCCGCGTGTACCCGTAAGCTTTTCATAAACAGCATCACTGATACGATGAGCGTAACGGCGAAATTGGTCAGCCCCTACTTCAACAGTACTTTCATCAAGAATATGATCAGAGCTGCGAACTAACTCACCATTACTCAACATTTGTGTTTCACCACCGGTCACTTGGCCACGAATAACGTCAACGAGCTGATATTTGATTTGATAACGCCCTATCGACGTTTCACTTACTTCACCAATAACAACGGCTTCAACGCCCTCACTCGCCCATGCGGTGTAATCGATCTCGCTAGCGTCGTAAGGCGTTTGGGGATAACGTGATTGTTTAATTGGGCTAAATTTACCACTACGAAGTAAGTCATCACTGATCACTTGAGATAAACGCTCTGGCATTACACCAGTGCCTGCCCATTTAAAAGGTACTACTGCAATTGGACGTGCGCTATCAACACCTTCGGTGATAACAATTTCTAAAGTTGCCAACGCTTGTTTTGAAAACATTGAAACAAAGAATAGTAAAAATAAAGTTACGTTTTTCATAGAGTTGATTGTTTTCCTAATTTATACAAAACTTAATTAAATTTGTCAGGTGCTACTGTTAAACTAATTGTTCTCATTTCACGAAATATTTCAGGGTCTTTAGACACAGGTAAAGTACCGGCCTTATATACCGCTGTTTTAGCTGCTTCACAAACTCTTCTGTCACCTTGACCTGTAACGACGTTAGTTACAAACCCTGATGGTGCTAGACTTATCGTTAATTTACAAGATTTACCTTCCATCGTACTACGATCAGTAATCAAATTACGTTTTATAGTTTGTGTGATTAACGCGGTGAATCGTCCAATTTCAGTCATCATCTGTTGGCGTCTAGCTTGTTGACGAGATGCCATTTCTTCAGCCATTTGTTGCTCTAATAACTTTTGCGAAGCTGCACGTTCTCGATCTTCTTCTGCTTGACGTTTACGCTCTGCCACTTTCTTTTTACGTAAATCTTCCGCTTTTTTAGCTGCCTGTTCTTCTTTTATACGTTTAGCTTTAGCTGCCGCTTCATCTGCTTGCTTATTTTCAAGTTCTTTTTGTTTACGTAGTTTCTCTGCAGCATTTGCTTTAGCCTTGGCTTTTTTAGCCGCAATGTCAGCAGCTTTTTTATCTTGTGCTTTTTGCTTACGCTCACGCTCAAGGTTTTTGATGCGCTGCTCTTCTTTTCTTCGTTTCTCTTTAGCCGCCGCAATACTATTTTCAATATCTTTAAGCTTTTGGGCTTCATCAGCCATCTGCTTTTTGATTTTATTAATTTGCGCATCCACTTTACTTTTTTCAATAACGACCGCTTGAATAGGCTCCATTGGTAAAGCACTTGGTGTTGGTTTTGGTGGCGTTGAAAAGTCGCCCCATAACAACACCACAGCCAGCACAATGTGGATACCAAAACTTAACGCGAGTGGCGACGATAACTTCGGTGACACTACTTACTCTCCGGGCTATCAGTCATTAAACCAACTGATGGCACACCTGCCACTTTTTGTAATAACACCATTAATTGAATAACTGCATCATATGAAACAGCGCCATCGCCATTAACAACAACAGGTGTATCGGGTGCAGATTTTAAATGTTCTTTCACCAGGGCGGCAACTTCTTGTGCCGACATAGGTTCATTTTTACTGATACCGACCGCCAAATAATAATTGCCCTTTGCATCGACTGATGCAACTAATGGGGGTTTCATATCTTTACTTAGCGGTTCAGAATCAGCTTGCGGCAAGTCTACTTTAACGCCTTGTGTTATTAGGGGTGCTGTTACCATAAAAATAATCAGCAACACTAACATTACGTCAATATAGGGCACGACATTTATCTCAGCAACCTTGCGGCGTCTAACTCGATTATACATAGTTAATATCTACCTTAGCCGTGTTGTTCTGTCGCTGTTTGTCTTTGTAAAATACTTGAAAACTCTTCCATAAAGTTACCGTAACTATTTTCAAGTTTTTCAACATTGTGACTAAAACGGTTAAATGCCATTACCGCAGGAATAGCAGCAAACAAGCCCATGGCCGTTGCGATTAATGCCTCGGCAATACCCGGCGCAACCATGGCAAGCGTTGCTTGCTCAACTGCACCTAAGGCGATAAATGAATTCATGATGCCCCACACCGTGCCAAACAGACCAATATATGGACTTATTGAGCCAACAGTGGCCATAAAGGGTAAGTGGGTTTCTAAACTATCAACCTCTCGTGACAGCGCAACGCGCATTGCCCGATGTGTGCCGTCAACAATCACTTGCGGTGCGTAAGCATGAGATTTACGCAGACGGGCAAATTCACGAAAGCCTGAAACAAAAAGGTTTTCAATACCGTCTATGTGCTCTTTTGCAGAAACTTCGCTGTAGAGCTTACTTAAATCAGCACCACTCCAAAACTTATCTTCAAAGCTTTGTAATTGTACCCGTGCGGCCATCAACACTTTACGGCGTTGAAAAATCATGGTCCAACAGGCAATTGAAAAACCTAATAACGTCAACATGACCAGTTGAACTAATAAACTGGCGTCTAAAAATAAGTCAAAAAATGAAATCTCAGCTGACACGTTTTAATGCTCCTAATATGCTGTTTGGGATACTACAAGGTTTAGCGATAGATAAATTAACACAAGCGACTTTAATTTCAGCCGTACATAATGTTAACTGATTTTGATTCACAATCTGCTGTGAAAATATCAAACTAGCAGACTTCAATCGGCTTATTGAACTGGTTATTATTAACAAATCATCGAGTTTGGCAGATGCTTTGTTGTCCATCGCAACCTTTGTGACCACAAAGCCGATGTTTTGTTCTAAAAATATTGATTGATTAATACCAAGTTCCCGCAGCCACTCTGTACGGGCGCGTTCAAAAAACTTTAAATAGTTAGCATAATAGACGATACCTCCGGCATCGGTATCTTCATAATAAACGCGAACCTTGTGTTGGTAATTGCTTAATGACATTTAATTTATTCGATTTAACTTAATATAAAATTTCAAGTGCTTATCTTAATAGATAAAGCTCACACCCGACAAGGGCTAAGACACATTCTTTCTCACTATTTCAGCATTAAGTTGAATTAACTTTCATCTATTAGAATACTTTCACTCATAAGACTATATTAGCAATACCATTAAGCGGCTAACTACGGGGTTATGACAAAACATTTCGCATTAGTTTTTCTAATGATTAAGATAAAATATTTTCGTTTGATTTGATTGGCTCATCGGACTAGAATAGCGTTGTTTTCTGGACTAGCGCACGAATTTTGTTTCGCTGACAAATATTCATGTAGCCCATAAATGTTTTGAATAGGTGTTGTTGCCTTTCTCTCTGATATTTTATAGGAACCCCATTTCCTTCTTACAACTTACATTCTAAGTTGGCCCACATATTTTATGTGGGCTTTTTTTTGCCTAAAATATCAAAATATATTCATAATGACCTGATATAAGTTATATATAGCTTTTGCCAGGCACATAAAACAACGTGTTTAGCCTAATACTGGCACTCTATTAAACGTAAAAAAGCACCCGAAGGTGCCTTTGTAAAAAACAAGCTAAGTCGTTAGCTTGGAAAGTCTAGGCCAAAATGTAGATAAGCTCGACTAGTGGCAATTCGCCCCCGCGGTGTTCGCTGTAGAAAGCCTTGCTGGATTAAAAAAGGCTCAATTACATCTTCAATCGTTTCACGTTCTTCACCAATGGCAGCGGCAACATTATCTAGGCCAACGGGACCACCGCCGAATTTATTAATTATCGCTTCAAGTAATTTACGGTCCATTAAATCGAAACCTTCATTATCGACTTCTAGCATATCTAAAGCACTAGCAGCCGTTGCTTTACTGACAATACCGTCGGTTTTCACGTCAGCGTAATCTCTGACTCGTCGTAATAGTCGATTAGCAATACGTGGTGTACCACGGGAGCGCCTTGCTACTTCAAATGCCCCCGCTTGAGCAATTTCTAAATTTAAAAAATGGGCTGAACGCATCACAATTTCAGTTAACTCTTGCGTGTTATAAAATTCTAACCGTTGAACTATGCCAAATCGATCGCGAAGTGGTGATGTTAGCGATCCAGCGCGAGTAGTTGCGCCAATTAAAGTAAAGGCGGGTAAATCAAGCTTTATGGAGCGTGCTGCAGGCCCCTCACCTATCATAATATCTAGCTGATAGTCTTCCATAGCAGGATAGAGAATCTCTTCTACTACCGGACTTAAGCGATGAATTTCATCAATAAACAAAACGTCATTTTCTTCAAGGTTCGTCAGTAATGCCGCTAAGTCGCCAGCTTTTTCCAACACAGGTCCTGAGGTTGTACGAATGCTTACACCCATTTCATTAGCCACTATGTTGGCTAAAGTCGTTTTACCTAAACCTGGCGGGCCAAATATTAATAAATGATCCAGCGGCTCTTGTCTTTTCAATGCAGCAGCTATGAAAATATTCATTTGAGACTTTACATGTTCCTGCCCAGTATAATCTGACAGCATTTTTGGCCGAATAGCTCGGTCAACCGTTTCATCTTCACGGCTAGCTATTGGTTCAATTAATCGATCTGCTTCTATCATGTATTACTCTTTGGAAAATTACGGCTTTACACGCTAAACGGTACTATTTACAAATAAATTACCGTCATATGACTTAAATTAGTTTAGCTTAATTTGAATTAGCTTAATCTATAACATCGCTTTTAAAGCATTGCGGATCAAGTCTTCGCTACTTTTATCAGCTTCAAATACTGACTTCACCGCTTTATCTGCTTGTTGTTGACTATACCCTAAAGACACTAGAGCGTTAATAGCATCACCTCGGTTATCGCTAACAAACGCATTGGCTTGGTTAACATCTGTAGGCATCATACGAACGAGTGCATCACTACTGTCAGTTTGCCAATCTTTTAATCTGTCACGCATTTCAATCAACAAACGCTCTGCTGTTTTCTTGCCAACACCCGGAATTTTCACAATCGTGGTTAAGTCGTCATGGATGACACAACTGACAAATTGATCGGCAGACATGCCGGATAAAATAGCTAAGCCTAGTTTTGGTCCAACACCATTAACTTTGATCAATAAGCGAAACAGTCTTCGTTCCACTTTATTAGCGAAACCATAGAGTAGTTGTGCATCTTCACGAACAACAAAATGGGTATATAAGGTTGCTTCTTGGTTAACTTCGCCTAGCGCATAAATGCTGGTCATTGGCATGGTTACTTCATAGCCAACTCCATGACACTCGATTAAAATTTCGGGAGCCATTTTTTCTATTAATATGCCACGTAAACGTCCAATCACGGCTTAACCTTTTTACTTGATATGATATATGAGGTCACCATACCACTAGATATTTATACAGTAAAGTTTAAGCCATGAATTATTTGAATCAAGGTGGAATTTTCAACAAGGTAAAGGCAATTAACCTCTAACGTAACCGTCCTCGCACGGTTTTACTGGCTTGGCCTGATAATTTACTGATCGAATCATGGCTATGCGCATGACAAAGTGCGACGGCTAATGCATCTGCCGCATCTGCTTGTGGCGTGCCTGGTAATTTCAAAATAGTTTTTACCATATGCTGCACTTGCGTTTTATCTGCCGCGCCGGTACCCACAACTGATTGCTTAATTTGTCTGGCCGAGTATTCTGCTATTGTTAAACCATTATTAGTGGCCGCAACAATTGCTGCGCCTCGGGCTTGCCCTAGCTTTAACGCTGAGTCAGGATTTTTCGCCATAAACACTTGTTCAATAGCAAACATGTCCGGCTGAAATTGTAAGATAATCTCACTCACGCCAGCAAAAATGGTTTGCAAACGCATGCCTAAATCTTCACCTGCAGCCGTTGCTTTAATGCAGCCGCTGCCTAAATAAATGAAATTTCGACCCTGCTGTTTAATAACACCGTAGCCCGTTAAACGTGAACCAGGATCTATGCCTAAAATAATACTCACTACAAAGTACCTTTAATAATTATTTAAGAGCAATTGAAAAAAAACGCACGAATAAAGCCTAAGTAGCATTCATTCGTGCGTTTTAACTGTTTTTAATATTAAGTGTTCAATCAATATTAAAAATTCTGAAACGAAAGTTATTCTGCTTTTTCGTCAGTATCAGTTTCTTTTTCTAAACAAGCAATGCCTAATTCTTTCAGCTGTGCAGGGTTTGCATGGCCTGGCGCATTAGTTAAAGGACAAGCAGCGGTCGTTGTTTTCGGGAATGCCATAACATCACGAATTGAACTTGCACCTGTCATCAACATCACTAACCGGTCTAAACCAAACGCTAAACCTGCATGAGGAGGCGCGCCATATTGTAATGCTTCGAGTAAGAAACCAAATTTCTCTTGTGCTTCTTCATCACTAATACCCAAAATACGGAATACGGCTGCTTGCATATCTTGATTATGAATTCGTACAGAGCCACCGCCTAATTCACAGCCATTAAGTACCATGTCGTAAGCATCAGATAACGCGCCTACTGGGTTAGCTTCTAATTCAGCCGCCGTTAAGTTAGTCGGAGCGGTAAACGGATGATGAATAGCATGCATGTGTCCATCTGCTTCTTCAAACATTGGGAAATCAACAACCCACAATGGTTTCCACTCACCTTCTAATAATTCAAGGTCTTCACCAATTTTAAGGCGCAGTGCACCTAATGATTCAGTCACTACGTTATAAGTGTCTGAGCCAAAGAAAATAATGTCGCCGGTTTTAGCATTCGTGCGATCTAATAAGGTATTAACCGCTTCTTCAGTTAAGAATTTTAAGATAGGTGATTGCAAACCTTCAAGACCTGCATCACGGTCGTTCACTTTCAACCAAGGCATACCTTTCGCGCCATAAATACCGACAAATTTAGTTAATTCGTCAATACCTTTACGAGAAAATTTAGCTGCACCGCCTGGTACACAGATAACCGCAACTCGACCTTTTTCATCGTTAGCGGGGCCTGAAAACACTTTAAATTCAACATCTTTTAATATGTCAGCAACATCAACAATTTCAAGTGGGTTACGTAAATCTGGCTTATCAGAACCAAAGCGAGTCATTGCTTCAGAATAAGCCATACGTGGAAACTCACCTAAGTCTACGTTAAGTAGCTCTTGGAATAAGCCACGGATCATAGTTTCAGTAACTTCCATCACTTGATCTGAACTCATAAATGAGGTTTCAATATCAATTTGAGTAAATTCTGGTTGGCGGTCAGCACGTAAGTCTTCATCACGGAAACACTTAACGATCTGATAGTAACGTTCCATACCTGACATCATCAACAATTGTTTAAATAATTGTGGTGACTGCGGCAAAGCAAAAAACTGGCCTTTGTGCGTGCGACTTGGTACTAAGTAATCACGTGCACCTTCAGGTGTAGCGGCTGTTAGAATTGGCGTTTCAATATCCAAGAAACCTTGTGACTCAAGCGATGAACGTACCGCTGAAGTTACTTTAGCGCGAAAACGCATACGCTCGGTCATTTCTGGACGACGTAAATCAAGGTAACGGTATTTTAATCGTAATTCTTCAGAGTTTTTTTGATTTGAATCTAAAGGTAAAGGAGCAGACTTATTTAGAATAGTAAGCTCTAAGCCTAAAACTTCTATAGCACCCGTCGCCATATCTTTATTTACTTGGCCATCAGGACGAGCGCGCACTTTACCTTTTACTTGCACACAAAATTCATTACGCAAAGTATTGGCTTTTTCGAGCACATCAGGAAAGTCTGGATCATAAACAACTTGTACAATACCTTCACGATCTCGTAAATCTAAGAAAATTACCGCACCTAAGTCACGACGACGATTAACCCAACCACAAAGTGTGATTTCCTGACCCACATGAGATTCATTAACCTCACCACAATAAAGACTACGCATGTATTTACCCTGAAAATTCGAATAAGCTATATAAGTCATAGATGCTCCGCATGGAAGTCTTAACGCTATAACTTATTATGATAAAAAATTGCCGACATTATAAAGCAATGCTAGGTAAAGTCACCCGACATTCTTTGAATAGTATGAGTTATGTTATGAATTAGACAGCAGAGTCGTCTTTACGATTAAAGGCATAATGATTTTTCCCCGCGGCTTTAACGTCATACATTAACGAATCTGCTATTTTTAATAGCTCGTTATCTGAATCACCATCGTCGGGAAACATTGCAATACCAATACTACAGCCAATCGTCGCACTTACTTCAGATAATTTTATCGGTTGTTGAATCAACTTTAAAACTTTATCAGCAACATATGCAGCCTCATCTTGATTATGTAACCCCGTAAGTAACAGCACAAATTCATCACCGCCAAACCGCACAACCGTGTCAGACTCTCGCACACAACCAGTTAAGCGTGTTGCCACTTCGATTAACAGTTCGTCACCTACATCATGACCATGAGTGTCATTAATATCTTTAAAGCCATCAAGGTCTATAAATAGCACCGCCACTAAAAGCTTTTGTCGTTGGTGAAAAGAAATCGCACTGTTGAGTCTATCTTTCAATAAAACACGATTAGCAAGGCCAGTGAGGTCATCATGAGTGGCCATATATTGCATTTTTTTTTCTAATTTTTTACGGTTTTTAATCTCTAAGTATAAACGGCGGTTCCAAACCATAATAATGATGATGATGAGGGTTATCAGTGCCCCCACTTGCAACGCTACACGCAGTACAACACTTTTATCTAAGCCAGTTTCAATATTCACATCAAACCATTTTTCATAAATTTGCTGACTATCAAGATCTGAAATACTTAAAACCGCTTTATTAAGGATATTTGCTAGCATAGGTAACGATTTATTGACCGCTAAATGGTTACCATTTTTATCCACTTCTTCAAGGACTGACATTGACAAGCTAACCAAACTTTCCCTTTTCAGTAACTCAGTGCCTGATGATAAGCTATCAATATAGCCATCAACTATACCTTTTTGAATAGCTAATAGACCCTCTTCATTATCGTCTACTAATCTTAAGTCAATCAGTGGAAAGTTTTTCCTAATAATAGATACCAAATAGTAACCTTTAGCAATGGCTAAGCGCTTACCACTAAAGTCGGCTAAGTTTAATTGTTTACCGAGTTCACGTGGATGTAAAATAACCCACGGCATACTCCAATATGAGTCAGTAAATAACACTTCTTTTTTACGTTCTTGTGTGGCTACAACACTACCAATAACATCGACATCACCGACTAATAATGCTTGATAAAGCTCGTTAAAACTTTCATGAACAACATAGTCAATTTTAATGTTAAGCCGACTACTCATCAGCTGAAATATATCCGGATTTATTCCCTTAACTTCACCATATTTATCAATAAACTCAACAGGTATCCAGTTTTTGGTTATGCCAAATTTAACGACATTATTATCTTTTACCCACTGTTCTTCTGGCTCTGTTAATGCCAAAACAGCTAATTGGCGTTTAAAAAACGCCGATGTCTTATCTAAATGCCACTTTTTTTCTAACGTGGCTAAGTCAGCTAATACATTTTCACCAAAGCCCTCTACTATTAGTTGGCTTAATTCCGGGTTAACTGTATTGAACACCGCATGAATATCACGTTTAAAAACATAACCATTAAATTTTAAGTAGATGGACTGTAGCTTATATTTAATTAAATAATTTTCAACAATATCACTTTGACCTGCGATAACATCAAGTTCACCCCGCTCTGCAGCTTCAAACATCGCCTCATAATTATCAAAATTAATAATGACAGCACTATTGGCTTTATTTTGAATATCTTTAACAAAGCTCGGTGAAGATACCACGCCAATATTTTTATTCTCAATTTCAGATATATGAAGTATTTTATTGATATTGTTCGATAAAAACAAACCATAATCAATATTATAAATAACCGGCCCTAAAACACTTTCAGAGCTATTTTTCTCACTCGTCACGTTAGGTATATAAATATCGGCAAGGCTATTATCAGTCTGGGTAGATTCATTCGAATCAACAAGGATAAATTCGATATCTTGGTCATTAGCTTTTGCCCATATTTGCCACAACTCAACAAAAAAACCTTGAGCATTACCAGCAAGAGATGTTCCTGAAAAAGGCATTTGATTATTTGAATATGAAAATGTAATCACATTTTCTGACTTGTCACTTATTAGCCATTTCTTCTTAATGGTTAATAGCTCTTGATCAGAAATTTTTTCCATCCCTTGCTTTATAAAATCAATAAGTTGACTTTCTCCTTTAGCGACTGCTGCACTATAGCCACCGGTGTCATAAGTAACTTTCGCAAACGCAGGAAATTGCTGATTAAGTAATTCATACTCTGAAAAATTTTTAGACAGCTTTTCAACACCCGCCATCATCAAAATTTCACCTTCCATGGCAGCTCGATACAGAGCATTACGATTAGAAAAAGACCTTAACGTTAAATTGGGGTACTTGCTTTTAATTGAAATGGCATGAGTTGAACCATCAACAACACCTACGGTATAGGGCGTAAGTTGTGATATGTTTTTTAAATGTGCTATTGAATGATGTAGAAAAAGGTGCCGGCTTTGGGTAAAAAAAGTCATACTAAAATCTAAGTGCTTAGCTCTTTCAGTGCTTTTAAATATACCGGCGTGAATATCCAATTCTCGCTCTTGCACTTGTTTGATGGTTTGTTGCCAATTAAGTGCTACAAATTCCAGCTGAACATTTTGCTTTTTTGCCCATAATTGCCAAAGTTCGACCATCATGCCATCGGCTTGTTGTTCTTTGTCGATAAAATGATAAGGGTAAGAGGTTTTGTTAATGGCAATACGATAAGTTTGTTTAATATTTTGCGCAGAAACAGGCAGCGCCAAAAGCACTGTCATCAAGGTGAACACTATTACTCGTTGCGTAAAATATCTTGAAGCCAATTTAAATTCTCATTATTGTTATTTTAGTTATTGCTGTCAGTAAAATTTGGCAATAAATAGGCTGTTACTGCCTGCTAATGAATAACATAAAAGTACATTGTCTTGTTTATCGTTGAAAATATCAGGTAAAATACCTTTTTATATCTTCTAACGTTAGTATAGCTTTAACATCATGCAAGCATCAGATACCGATTTAATATTTTCTAATAAGCAAAGCAAAATCAAAGATTTTGCTTTCGACGCGCAAGTCGTTGAAGTTTTTCCTGATATGATCAGCCGTTCAGTACCCGGTTATAGTACTATCATCGATACCATAGGTCGACTAAGTCAACGCTATGTTACTGATGATAGCCAAGTGTATGATCTGGGTTGCTCTCTTGGCGCAGCAACACTCGCTATGCGTAAAGGTATAACAGCAAAAAACTGCAAAATTATCGGTATTGATAGCTCTAGCGCCATGGTTGAACGCTGTAAAATGCATGTTAGCGCTTTTAAAGGTGATACCCCGGTTGAGATAATAGAAGATAATATTCTTAATATTGAAATTGAAAATGCCTCAATGGTGGTGCTAAATTTCACCTTACAATTTATCGCACCAGAACAACGTCAGCTATTGTTAAATAAAATAGCCAAAGGTCTCAACCCCGGTGGTTTATTGCTATTGTCAGAAAAAATAGCCCATACCGATACCGTTTGCAATGAGTTACTTGTTGATCTACATCATGACTTTAAACGTGCTAATGGTTACAGCGAATTAGAAATTGCCCAAAAACGTACCGCGCTAGAAAACGTTATGCTCACTGATAATTTAGACACTCATTTAAAGCGCTTGAAACTCGCTGGATTTAACCATAACGCACCTTGGTTTCAATGTTTTAACTTCTTTTCACTGATCGCGATTAAATAAACTAATGATTTCATTTAACAGCTTTTATCAAAAAATAGCCAGTAACCGATTAAGCCATTGGCTAAACACTTTACCCGCTCAACTTACTCAGTGGCGTGAGCAACATTTACATGGCGAATTTGCCCAATGGCAAAAAACCATCACTGCACTGCCTAAAACATCACCATCGAGTATTGATATTAGTACCACGGTACGAGCCGGAGAACGGGCTGATATTAATGATGGCGAGTATAAACGTCTAGAAAATTTACTTAAAAAATTCAAACCTTGGCGCAAAGGCCCTTATCATATTCATGGGCTGCATATAGATACAGAATGGCGGTCAGATTTTAAATGGGATCGCTTAGCGCCACATATAAGTGATTTGCGTAATCGTTATGTTTTAGATATTGGCTGTGGCAGTGGCTATCACTTGTGGCGAATGCGCGGTGCAGGTGCAGAGTTTGTTGTGGGTATTGACCCAACACAATTGTTTTTGTCGCAATTTCAAGCCATACAACATTTTGTACAAGATGACAGCGTTAACCTTTTACCCTTAGGTGTTGAACAGTTACCTGAGCTGAATGCTTTCGATACAGTTTTTGCGATGGGTGTTTTATATCACCGT
Source organism: Colwellia sp. PAMC 21821 (assembly GCF_002077175.1). Lineage (NCBI taxonomy): Bacteria > Pseudomonadati > Pseudomonadota > Gammaproteobacteria > Alteromonadales > Colwelliaceae > Colwellia > Colwellia sp. PAMC 21821. The sequence continues at coordinate 3,207,879 of NZ_CP014943.1, read as the reverse complement.
CGCTCACCGATAGACTTTATTTACCAATTAAAAGCGCAATTAGTCAAAGGCGGCGAGTTAGTGCTAGAAACGTTAGTGGTTGATGGTGATGAAAATACCGTATTAGTGCCGGGTGAACGCTATGCAAAAATGCGCAACGTGTGGTTTTTACCCAGTTGTGACGCTATGTGTGCCTGGCTTGAGCGCTGTGGATTTAAAAATATTCGCGTAGTTAATACCGATATAACTGCGCTTGACGAACAACGTAAAACCGACTGGATAGACACTGAATCATTACAAGACTTTCTTGACCCTAATGATAACAGCAAAACTATTGAAGGCTACCCAGCGCCAAAACGTGCGATATTTATTGCCAATAAATAACTTGATGGTCAAAAATATTTTACCACCGAGGGACTTCGTATTGCACCGAGTAGAGCAAAACAATTAAAGTAAGATCTTGCCGAGCATTTCATTTATTTTCTCATTCTTTTCTTATTCTTTTCTCCCTGTAATACTTAGAAAATGATCCACAAGGAGAAGAGAATGAGAACGGAATGAGGCAAAACAAGGCAAAATATTGATCAACAAATTTCACTAATTTATCGAATTAACAATCTTTATCCCTAATCAGGGTCATTAGCGTAATTCGTTGACGGTCACTTAAGACACAAAATCATTTTACCACCGAGGCGCAGAGGGACTTCATCCTGCACCGAGTAGAGCAAAAAAATTTTAGTAAGATCTTGCCGAGCATTTCATTTGTTTTCTTATTCTTTCCTCATTCATTTCTCCCTGTAATACTTAGAAAATGATCCACAGGGAGAAGAGAATGAGAACGGAATGAGGCAAAACAAGGCAAAATATTGATCAACAAATTTCACTAATTTATCGAATTATAGATATGTATCCCTAATTAGGGTCATTAGCGTAATTCGTTGGCGGTCACTTAAGACACAAAATCATTTTACCACCGAGGTACCGAGAGACTTCGTCCTGCAACGAGTAGAGCAAAAAAATTAAAGTAAGATCTTGCCGAGCATTTCATTTATTTTCTTATTCTTTCCTCATTCATTTCTCCCTGTAATACTTAGAAAATGATCCACAGGGAGAAGAGAAAGAGAACGGAATGAGGCAAAACAAGGCAAAATATTGGTCAGCAAATTTCACTAATTTATCGAATTAACAATCTTTATCCCTAATTAGGGTCATTAGCGTAATTCGTTGACGGTCACTTAAGACACAAAATCATTTTACCACCGAGGCACCGAGATACTTCGTCCTACACCGAGTAGAGCAAAAACAATTAAAGTAAGATCTTAGCTAACTTCACACTTATTCAATATTTACTCATTCTTTTCTCATTCACTTCTCCCTGTAATACTTAGAAAATGATCCACAGGGAGAAGAGAATGAGAACGGAATGAGGCAAAACAAAGCAAAATATTGATCAACAAATTTCACTAATTTATCGAATTAACAATCTTTATCCCTAATTAGGGTCATTAGCGTAATTCGTTGACGGTCACTTAAGACACAAAACCATTGTACCACCGAGGCACCGAGGGACTTCGTCCTACACTGAGCAGAGCAAAAACAATTAAAGTAAGATCTTAGCTAACTTCACACTTATTCAATATTTACTCATTCTTTTCTCATTCACTTCTCCCTGTAATACTTAGAAAATGATCCACAGGGAGAAAACAATAAGGACGGAATGAGGTAAAACAAGGCAAAATATTGGTCAGCAAATTTCACTAATTTATCGAATTATAGATATGTATCCCTAATTAGGGTCATTAGCGTAATTCGTTGACGGTCACTTAAGACACAAAAGCATTGTACCACCGAGGCACCGAGGGACTTCGTCCTACACCGAGCAGAGCAAAAACAATTAAAGTAAGATCTTAGCTAACTTCACACTTATTCAATATTTACTCATTCTTTTCTCATTCACTTCTCCCTGTAATACTTAGAAAATGATCCACAGGGAGAAAACAATAAGGACGGAATGAGGTAAAACAAGGCAAAATATTGGTCAGCAAATTTCACTAATTTATCGAATTATAGATATGTATCCCTAATTAGGGTCATTAGCGTAATTCGTTGACGGTCACTTAAGACACAAAAGCATTGTACCACCGAGGCACCGAGGGACTTCGTCCTACACCGAGCAGAGCAAAAACAATTAAAGTAAGATCTTAGCTAACTTCACACTTATTCAATATTTACTCATTCTTTTCTCATTCACTTCTCCCTGTAATACTTAGAAAATGATCCACAGGGAGAAGAGAATGAGGACGGAATGAGGTAAAACACTAAAAGTCGGTCTCAAGCTGTTTGCGTTCGCTAAGCTAGGATTAACTTAATGGATTTGGTATTACCTTCCTTTAAAGAATAATATACTATTTGTATCGTTCGGTTAATTCACTTTGAAATAGAGGTATCATGGAAAATCCTTGGCTAGAAAGACGGTTAGAGCGAGTAGCGAAAAGACATCAAGACCACCGCAGCCCATTTCAACGTGACCGAGCACGTATCCTCCATTCTGCCGCATTTCGACGATTACAATCAAAAACCCAGGTTATGGGTAGTGGTCAAAGTGATTTTCACCGCACTCGATTAACTCACTCTTTAGAAGCCGCACAGATTGGCAGTGGCATTATCGCGCAAATTCGCAGTAAATATCCTGAGCAGAGCACAGCGCTACTTCCCGCTGACGACAGTTTAATTGAATCGTTATGTTTAGCGCATGATATTGGCCATCCACCCTTCGGTCATGGTGGAGAAGTTGCCTTACATTATATGATGCGTGATCACGGCGGCTTTGAAGGCAATGGACAAACCTTTCGAATCGTTGCGCACTTAGAGCCTTTTAGTGAACATTTTGGTATGAACTTAACCCGCAGAACATTGCTCGGCTTAATAAAGTATCCGCAAACGTTAGGCAACTTGCAGCAAGACACCCCTCAAGTCTTACCAGCCTCTTTTCGTCAGTTAGAAGCCTCAAAATGGCATCCGCCAAAAGGCTTATATCTCGACGACATTGAGATGATTAACTGGGTATTGTCGCCATTATGTCAACAAGATAAGGAGCTTTTTCAACAATTTAAAACAAAAAGCAATAATCATAGTAAAACGGTATATAAGTCTTTAGATTGTTCAATGATGGAGTTAGCTGACGATATTGCCTATGGCATTCATGATTTAGAAGATGCCATAGTAACTGGCGTAGTAAATCAACAAGATTTTGACGAAAATGTCATCCAGAAGTTGCTAAAAATTGACGATAAATGGTTACAAGATTACAGTAAAAACTTAGCCGGTAATTTATTTAGCAATCAACGTTATAAACAAAAAGAAGCTATTGGTGGTCTCGTCAATTACTTAATAACCGCTGTTGAATTAGTCGATATTAATAAAACCAAAGCTTGTGATTTTCAAGAGCCACTTTTACGATTTAATGCTGTGCATCCATTGTTTCCAGCAAAAGTGTTACAAATTTTTAAAGACTTTGTTTATCAATATGTTATTAAGCAAACGTCAATTCAACAATTAGAATACCGTGGTCAACAAATTGTTATGGAGTTATTTGAGGCTCTATCTTCTGATCCTGAGCGTTTACTGCCAAAAAGTACGGTAGTACGTTGGCAAATGGCAAAAGAAAATAATCAAAATCAACACCGTGTGATCGCTGACTATGTCGCCGGCATGACCGATGAATATGCCACTAGGCTTTATCAAACGTTGTTTTTACCTATCGGGCAAACCGGTTTCGGTAAACACGATTATTAACGAATAAAGTGAATACGCCAAGTAACCAATAACAAATAACCAATAACCAATAACCAATAACCAAAAGAGACGTTATCTAACAATGGCTAATATGCTAGATATTTATTGCGGCAGCGATGCCTTAAAAACAATTCAACAACAAGGTTTTAAGCAAACACTTTTTACCACTATGCTTGGCGCAAGTGGCGGGCCTAAATGGTTTAGCTTATTTGGTTTAGATAAATACCTTTTTGGTGAATACTTTAAAGACCGTAGTTCAGAGTTAAATTTAGTCGGCTCTTCAGCTGGCGCATTTCGCTTTGCTGCGCTTAGCCAAAACGATCCTGTTGCTGCTATTACTCGCTTAGCCACACTGTATTCAGAAACCACATATTCTGTTAAAGCTAACAAGCAAGAAATTACTACCAAAGCTTTAGCACTGCTTGAAGCAGTTTTAGGTCCAAACGGTAGTAACGAAATCATCAACAATCCGGTATTTAAGGCACATTTTATTGTCGCAAAGTGTCGTGGTTTAACGTCCTTAGAACACAAAATACCGTTATTTTTTGGCTTAATATCTAGTATGGCATTTAATCAAGTTAATCGCGGTTTACTGGCAAAACAATACCAACGCTATGTATACCATCACCCGAAAAGCCAGTTAACCATCAACGACAATTTTAACTTTAATACCCAGCATCAAGCGCTAAATAATGAAAACTTAACCTCGAGTTTACTTGCTTCTGGCTCTATTCCTGTTGTTATGGAAGGTATTAAAGATATTATCGGCTCGCCAAAAGGCATGTATCGTGACGGTGGGATCATTGATTATCACTTTGATGTAGATATAAAGCCAACCTCCGGGCTTACGCTTTACCCTCATTTTTCACCAACGCCAAAAGCGGGCTGGTTTGACAAGAACTTATCACGCAAGGTTAACGCACAATATTATAAGAATACCGTAATGTTAGTGCCTTCAGCCGAATTTATTGCTCGCCTACCTTATGGGAAAATTCCCGACCGAAAAGACTTTATTGATTTAGACCCATCGACTCGATTGAAGTACTGGCAAACCGTATTAAAAGAGTCTGAATGCTTAGCTGATGAATTTTCACAGCGGGTCGCGACAGCAAATACGAATAACATTAAACCAATAGTATGTTGCTAACAACAGTAAACCCGCTCAAGGTGGTTTATACCAAGTTGATTAATTAGCTGCTCATGTTTAACGGTTAACGGTTAATGGCTAACGGTTAATGGTTAAAATGAATAACTGCGGCGTTATAAAATTTACAAGTAGCATAATTACTGACTAAATTTTGTGCCTTGTAATTATCCAGTGTAGCTATCCATTTTCCTCATGAAAAAGTAGAACACTTAATTAATCAAATTGGTATTACCTCATTCCGTTCTCATTGTGTTCTCCCTGTGGATCATTTGCTAAATATTACAGGAAGAAATGAATGAGAAAAGAATGAGTAAATAAATGCAGGATTAGGCTAAATCTTACTTTAATTGTTTTGCTCTTCTCGGTGCAAGACGAAGTCCCTCAGTGCCTAGGTGGCGGCGTATTGGTTTTGTCTTTTAAGTGACTGTCAACGAATTACACTAATGCCCCAAATTAGGGATAAAGATTATTAATTCGATAAATTAGTGAAATTTGCTGACTAATACTTTGCCTTGATTATTACCCTGAGCTAAGTGCTGACGATTTTACTTGATGTAACTACTGCGAAATTTTTTGATAAATCGCACAAGCAGCACCTGCGGGATCTTTAATCACCGCATACTTATCACTACCCATAAATTTAATTTCAGTAATTAACTTACCTCCATTAGCGAGCACGGCATGCAATGAAGCTTCAATATCCGCCACCAAAAAATAGGGTAACCAAGCGGGTGGTAAATCTTTATTTACCCCTTTTGCATGGCAAATGCCCGCCACAGCTTCGTTGTTGGTTGGCTCAAGCATGGCGTAATCATCATAATCGCCCATAGCAATATTTTCGCTTTTCCAACCGATTACATCTTCATAGAAAGATTTTACTTCAGGCGCATTATCTACTGATATATCAAGCCACGCCATTGTGCCTATTTTATTATCACTCATAATTAACTCTCCTTTTTTTGTTTTGGGTTTCTTGGATAGTATTTATCGGGTAAGCCATTTATATGTTCAAAAAATCGCGTATCTTTGTAGGGTAGTTTCATAAAACCAGAAATACCATTACCAGTAATGGTAGGGAGTAACTGTAAAATTTCCGTTAAGCACTGTTTAAATTCCACTTCTTTATCGTGGTTTAACAACATTAAATAACTGTGAATTTTCAAATGTCGCGGTAGCACCTCAAAAATAATGCAACCGGTATGATGAATTTGGTTTAAACGCGCTAGCACTGTCATAATTTCATCGGGTAAATAGAGGTATTCGTCTGGATCAACACCGTCTTCAAAATAAGAATGTAATCGCGTGATGTCATCGATAACGGCAACATCACTGACATCATAATTGATAGCTTGGCTTGATTTAGCTTGAAATGGGTCTACTTCATTCTCACGTTCAAAATGTAAAGTATTACGGGCATTGAATAAACAACTTTTAAATACCCCGACTCTGAATATCCCCTGAGCAAGACGGACCATATTATTTACCGCACTTTGAAATGACGTTTTTAAACTAGGGTCAAAAAGCGATAGATTTGAATCAATATGCACACCATTTTTTTCCCAGCGTACGGCTAATCCGCCCACGACAGGAAAGTTAGCTAAACGGCTTACCGCAGCAATAAAAGCCTTTTCGGTATCGCCCATTCCCATAAGATAATTTTTATAATATTTCTCAAGCTGTACATCATCTATTTCGCTTAATTCATCTAAGTCAGAAGACTCGCGTAAGAAAGATTTACGAGAACCATACACCACCGTATCCATATCTTTATGAAAACGTTTACACCAAACCGGTACCAATGGTTTAATTTCTACGGGTAAAGGTGGATCAGCCATGACAGTATTTTTTAACAAGGCTAAATGCTTAAAGAAGTAGTCTCCGGCTCTATTTCGCGTCCTTCTGTCTTTGCTTAACATGCCTGATAATATTTGTGCCAGTAATTTAGGTAACCCCAAAGATAATGGCGTGATCACCGCGCTGCCGTAACGACATGACTGACCAGAAGCTAGGGCATATAATGTTGCCGCTAAGCCTTGCTCGTCAAAGCGCGGTGAGGACATTTCTCCGCTAATTTGCTCATCGCCAATAAAATAGACATCACCTAAGCGTGCATTACTATTTTGCAAGTCACTACTCATTAAATCCATAATATTATTAGCGGTTGATTGTCCGTTAACGTCTAGTTGTGCGGGTACTGCCGAGCCCCAATCAACCAGGTAAATTTTCTCAGTTGCAGGGTCAAACACCACATTTGAAGGTTTAATGTCACCATGAACAAATGGCCGACCTTTTTCGTGTTGTTGAGTATCACGTAAGTAACTTAAAATTTCGGCCAGTTGTATGGCAATTTTAACCACTAATTCACTCGCTAATGGTCCTTTTTGAAAAGAAAGTTTTTCTAGGTCTATACCCGGTGCTCGCTCCATATGGACAATGGATTGCCGTTTGATTTTGTAATAGCCAATAATTTTTGGAATGCGCTGATGAGACAGTTGTCGCTGAATATCGGCTTCTTCTGCTAAGCGGTCTTGAACATGTTGCGGTAAATTAATACGAGAAAATTTAAACACTTGCGATTGACCATGCTCGTCTTCACCGCCAAAAACAAAGCCATAAGCCCCTTTACCAATCAAAGCGATATTTTGATACCCCAACAAGGTTAATTGCTGACGACAAAGCTCAACCCATTGCTTTAACTTGGTTGCATCTTCATGGTTTAGTAAATAAATCGACTGATCTTCAGCAATGTAAAAATGCTGGAGTTTCTTTTCTGCCACTAGGCTTCCTTATTAAAAAGGTATAAGTTTGAATAAATTATCATAGAATTTAATACTATTGTTAGCGTTGTCACCATTTTGTCATAAAAGTTCGGTATTCTTACCGAGTTAATAAATATCTGCTCGCTGTAGATTATTAATTTTCAAGAAGTTCCCCAAAAAAACGTTTAGGCTTTTGCTTTCGCCCTAATTTAATTTTCTTAAATTAGGGCTTTTTTATTGCCTGAAAATAAAAAGGCCTGCAATGCAGACCTTTACTATTTATATCGTCATGAAAAATTTAAGACATATGCACTAGCATATTGCTTGGCTCTTCAAGGAATGACTTCCATAAATTACAAAAACGAGCAATGGTGCCGCCGTCAATAGTACGATGATCGCCAGACCAACTTACTTGCATAATGGAGCGTGCTTCTACTTCACCCTTATCATTAAAGCGTGGTAATTTTTGTAACTTACCCAGTGCAACAATGGCAGATTCAGGCTTATTGATAATAGGTGTTGCCACCGTACCGCCAATAGCACCGATATTTGAAATGGTGATAGTACCGCCTTTCAAATCAGCGGCAGGCACTCTACCTGAACGCGCATCGTTAGTTAAGCGCGTAATATCAGCGGCTAAATCTAAGATAGATTTTGTTTGTACTTTTTTAACATTCGGTACTAACAAACCTACCTTTGAGTCAACAGCCATACCAATATTATGATCGTCAAAATAAGTCAGCTCAGTGCAATCTTCATTAACTTGCGTATTCACTAACGGGAATTGTTTCAACGCTAACGACATTGCTTTCATAAAGAAAGGCATCATGGTTAATTTGATATCTTGCTTGGCATAAACTTCTTTTAGCTCGCCACGCAATTTGATCAAATTAGTCATATCGATTTCTTCACAATAGGTAAAGTGAGGAATAGTCGATACGGAACGAACCATAGCTTTAGCCATGACCGCTTTTATACCGCGAATAGGCTCTACACGTGTGCCACCAACCACATTGCCAACTTCAGCAACGCTAGTATTAACAGGCACTGTTGGTGCTTGATTAAACGCTAAAACATCGTCTTTATATACTCGGCCTTTTTTCCCACTGCCCGGCACTTGATGAATATTAACATTTAATTCACGAGCAACACGGCGTACAGCAGGACTAGCTACCGCTTTTTCATTGACAACTTTTGTTGATATTGATTGTGCTTCAGCAACAGGTGCTTTAGTCTCAACTTTAGCAGGAACAGTTTTTGGCGCTTCTGTTACAGCTGGTGCAGATGCAACAGGAGCTTGTCCTGTGGCGGCAATTTCAATGGCAAACAATGGCGAATGAACTTTGGCAATTTCACCTTTAGCATAATAAAGCTTAACCACTTTACCTTTATGCATTGCGGGAATTTGTACTAAAGCTTTATCAGTCATTACGTCAGCTATTGGTTGATCTTCTTCTATCAAATCACCTTCGGCCACTAACCATTCAACCAATTCACATTCAACAATACCTTCACCAATGTCAGGTAAAATAAAGTCTTCTACTTGTGTACCGGCATTCGCAGCAGCTGCTGGAACTACAGGTATTTCAGCAGCTGCTTCTGCAACTAACGGCTCAGCAGAGCTTTGAGTATCGGCGCTACCTTCTGGTGTCATAGCAAATAAAGGTTGATGAACTTTCGCTATATCACCTTTTGCGTAATAAAGTTTATCTACTACGCCAGAATACATCGCAGGAATTTGAACCAAGGCTTTATCGGTCATTACATCAGCAACGGGCTGATCTTCTGCAATTACATCGCCTTCTGCTACTAGCCATTCAACCAGTTCACATTCAACGATACCTTCGCCAATATCTGGCAGTATAAAATCAATGCTCATGCTAATAAATCCTAGTAAGTCATGCTGTTTTTAATTGCTTCGTAGATCTTTAAATGATCTGCAGCGTATTCTTTTTCAAGTGCTAATGGATAAGGTGTATCCATGCCACAAACTCGGGCAATTGGCGCTTCTAAGTGCAAGAAACATTCTTGTTGAATGGTGGCGGCAATTTCACTGGCAAATCCAGCGGTCAATGGCGCTTCTTGGCTAACCACAAAACGACCTGTTTTTGTCACTGAGTTTGCAACTGTTTCAATATCCCAAGGTAAAATAGTACGTAAGTCGATAATTTCACATGAAATACCGTCAGCAGCAGCTAATGCAGCCGCTTTTTCAACGATTTCTACTTGTGCGCCCCAAGCGAGTAAGGTGATATCAGACCCTGACTGCACAACTTCGGCTTTACCTAAAGGTAATTCGTAATCTTCTTCTGGCACTTCGCCAACTGATGCACGGTATAAGCGTTTTGGCTCAAAAAATATTACCGGGTTATCATCGCGAATTGACGCTAATAACAAACCTTTAGCTTGATAAGGATTACGCGGCACAACCACTTTTAAACCAGGTGTATGCGCAAAGTAAGCTTCAGGTGATTGGCTATGATATAAACCACCCGCAATACCGCCGCCGTATGGCGTACGAATCGTTAACTTACCAACATCAAATTCATTACCACTGCGGTAACGGAATTTAGCTGACTCATTTACAATTTGATCAAAGGCTGGAAAAATATAATCAGCAAACTGAATTTCAGCAATGGCTGTACTGCCCTGCGCGGCTAAGCCGTTAGCAAAGCCAATAACACCTTGTTCAACCAAAGGGGTATTGAAACAACGGCTTTTACCGTATTTTTCTTGTAAACCACTGGTTGCGCGGAACACGCCACCAAAGTGGCCAACGTCTTCACCAAAACACACCGCACGATCATTTTCTGCCATCACGGTATCAAGCGCGTCGTTAATCGCTTGTAATAAATTCATTTGCGCCATTACTTAATTCTCCCTGCAGTAAACGGATAAGCTTGGGGATATTTTTTGATATGTAGTTTAAGTTCATCAAATTGACTTTGTAACAAAGGTGGAACTTTGTCATACACATCTGTAATTAAATCTTCAACTGGTGGTTTAGCTACTTTTTCGGCCACTTTAACCGCCGCTAGCACTTCATCACGTAGTTTTTCAAACAAAGCAATTTCTTGTGCTTCATCCCACCAACCTTGAGCCAGCATCCAGTTCTTCATGCGAAGAATAGGATCATGTTCTTGCCATTTGGCTTCTTCTTCACGTGTTCTATAACCAGAAGGATCATCCGAGGTAGAATGAGCACCTAAACGGTAAGACATCGCTTCAATTAATACGGGCTTGCCTTCTTTAATGGCATATTCACGGGCTAATTGTACTGCTGAAATTACCGCTAAAATGTCATTACCATCAATGCGTAATGTTTTCATACCGTAACCAACACCACGAGAGGCAATACCATTACCTACGTATTGCTCATCTGATGGTGTTGAAATAGCATAGCCATTGTTACGACAGAAGAAAATAACCGGTGCTTGATGCACTGCGGCCATGTTTAAGCCGGCATGAAAGTCGCCTTCAGAAGCAGCGCCTTCACCGAAGTAACAAATAGTAACCGCGTCTAAGCCTTGCAGCTTTTGACCATAAGCATAACCAGCCGCTTGTGGAATTTGCGTGCCTAACGGTGATGAAATCGTCATATAGTTCAATGCATTACTACCGTAATGTATTGGCATTTGACGACCTTTACCTAAATCTTTTTCATTGCTGAACATCTGATTCATAAAGTTTTCAAGGCTAAAACCTCGAAACATTAATGCGCCTTGCTCACGGTACTGCGCCATGATCATATCTTGGTCTTTCAGACCAGCAGCACCACCGACACTAGCAGCTTCTTCGCCGAGTGCAGCCATATAAAAACTGATGCGACCTTGGCGCTGTGCAGCCACCATACGCTCATCTAAAACACGATGAAAAGCGAGCGTTTTGTAAGTTTTAGTCGCAAGTTCTTGATCAATATTTGGCATGGCAGCGTCTTTATAAATGCTACCATCTTGTTTCAATATCTTAAGGATTGGAATTTCAACTGAATGACCATCAATAAAAGCGGGTTGATGTACGACCGGGCTTTCGCTATATATGTCAGTGTTCATAGCCTTCTCTTTTTTTATTAACCTTGGATGCAAGGTGACATTACCTATTCACCTTTGCTTTACTCATTGAAAGTATAGAAGCTTTCAGCGCAAGGGGAATATTAATATCGTTGTTATGAATTGTTGGTTGTAATAATCGCAAGCACTTTACCTTTACGTAAACTGAAAAACAAGTTTAGTGATCAAAGTTAGTACGTAAATTTAACAGACAACGAGCATAATTCTTTACAGTTATATGCACTGAAATAATCTCAACCGGGCTAATCTATTGATCAGCCTGTTATAAAGATAATGACTAAAGGTTTTATGCGGCAGATAAAATATGAAGGGGTATAGCGCTGACTATCTCTGTTTCTCGGAATAGGTTATACGTTCCATTTATAACCTATTAATAATTCATTGATTAGAAAGATTAATCAGGAAAGTGTTGTCGGCGTTACGGTTAGCATCGCGCGTTGGCCTATGGCAACATTAGCATTGGGGAAAATAATCGCTTCACCGTCCTGCTGAGTTTTTACTTCCTTACCACCGTCAATAGCAAGTACATGACCTTTTGGAAAGTCAGTGAAATTTTCAACATCATCGGCAAAAGTTAATGAAAAATCTTCATGTTGGCGATCAATAATTTGTGATATTTCATAAAGATTAAAATCACTGGCTTGATAAGGTGTTAATCCAAGGTCTTGCCCTGAAACCAGTTTAGTTAGTGTATCTCTAACTTGCACAAACTGACTCATATCATTTTTACCAAATGGGCGTACCTTACCTAATTCAACCGTAAAGGCATCAGCACCAAACTCATTTGACGAAAAATAGCTAAAGGTAGTTGTTGGTGAATGTGACAATAAAATAGTGCTAACACCGCAGGCATTAAGAAACTGTAGCTGACTCTTTTTGCGCGGCGCGCCATGTAAAAACGGATAAACCGCGAATTTATCACACTTAGAGCCACGAATAGCCGTATGCAAATCATAATGACAACGACTACGTTCCCCGCCACTTGCACAAGGTAACAAACTACCCGTGTCAAAAAAGTCTCTAACCGTATTTTCTAATAACAAAGCCCGTTGACGCTCTTTGTTAATTAAACCTGCGCCCTGACCTTGGTCCTGTGAATGACCACCAGAAAATAAACGATTCATGTTTTCTTCAACAAAGCGTTCTGCAATGTTCATTGACGCAGGGTTACCAAAAATAAATAACACCCGTTCAGCTAACCGTAATTCACCACGGATCAATTGCCCAATAATATCGCTACAAATTTCAATCGGCGCAGTTTCATTACCATGCACTGCACTTGATAACACAATATCATGGCTACTTTCACGATTTATCGGTTCAAAAGTAATTAGCCCTGTTTCCAACACAGTGACTTTACTTTGAGTTTGTGATGCTTGATGCGTTACATCAAAACTAAAACCACCACCAGGTAACGACCATTCGTTGGCACGAGTCATTGATAAGAAATCACCACTCTGTTGTAAAACTGAAGAAAAAGTCGCTGTTGAATTAGTTAAATCGTTCACGTGGTTCACCTATTGTCATCGTCGAATTTATTCGAGCTGCTGAGATTATATTTCGATAGCACTCATTAATTATTGCGCGTTATTGTACTCCATTAATAGGGATACGTCCTTGTGACACTCATTTAATCTCTTTTACAAATGATAATACAATGCTCACTGAATACTTAGATAATTATTATAATCCGACTGTTTAGTTAAGCTATTGTTTTTTAAAGATTGATAACACATATTTCATTTGAAACATGTGCATTTTTTAGTTTCAACATTCTATTTGTTTATTTTTTTATCATGCTATTATTATGAGGTGATTATTATCCAATAACACAAACACCTGCTGTTTTGCTTAACTTAACATCAGGTTTAATAAATGACACTTACACGGAGTGCTGTCATGTTAAATAAAATATCCCCCCCTAGAAAGTCACCTAAATTCAACCGTATCAGTTTTAGCGTATTAATGTTTTCTGCTTTAATTGCGGGTTGTAACAATGATGATAAAGATAAAATTGTTGTTGAACCAAGTCCAGAAGCACAAGTGCATTTTATGCTTGCAGCTGTCGATCAAGGTACTTGTTCTATCTTTGCTAACAATGAAACAATTGCTTCAGCGATAACAGAAGCAGGTGTCGCAACTTTTCAAGATATTCCTGCTGATTTAGGCTTTGCCCTAATAGAATGTGAAGGCGGTGAATATGAAGATGAAGCCAGCGGTGAACTACTTACTCCGGGTTTAACTCGCGCGTATTTTGATGTTAGCTCTTCGACTTTTAGTACCAGTGTCACACCATTAACTGAAATCGCAACTCAAGTAGTTGAAGTTTATGAGCTTGACCCTGTGACACAATATGCAGGTGTATTAACTAATGTAGCCGACGCTTTCGGCATGAACGGTTTTGACCTTACAACAGCCATACCCATGAATTTAAATATTGAAGAAGCTGACGGCTCTGCCGGTGGTCGTTATGGTGTAGTTTTAGCCGCTATATCTCAAATGCAACTTGATAGAGAACTCCAAAGTGCTGAAGAGGTAATTGAAACTTTAGTTGCAGGCTTAGCAAATAATGGCTTATTCACGGTTGACGAAATACGTGATTACTATTTTCATGCCCTCGAAAATATGTTTGAGAATCCTCGTATTGATCCTAATTTAGGCAGCGACGAAGATCTTGATGCTTTATTCCATGATGTGGTCCGTTCGCCAGTTGCTTCACAGGTAGAGTACGTTGATGCTTATCACCCAGAAAGTAATGATCATGAAGCTTTTTCTAAGATCACAGCTGGTGAAACGGCTACTTTTGACATCGTCGGCACACATTTATCATTAAATTTAGATGTCACTTTAGCCGGTGAAAAATGTGCGGTGTATGACCTTCAAGCGCTGACACACACCAGTAAAGAACCAGTACATGATATTATGTTTGCCGATTGTCCTGCACAAAGTGTCGGAGAAGTTGAGCTAATTGTGTCGGACCACGGCAGAATAGAAAATACCACAAGCATAACGGTTGAAGCCGCTAGTACTGAAAGTACGGCCAAATTGGAAACGGTTAATCAAGTATCATCAGCGGCTACGGGATCAAGTTATTTATTTGGTTACGTAAAAGCGGAAGCTCCCGGTATAAACAACATCGAAAGTGCCGCTCATCAATACAGTAGTAATAACTTAGAAATATTTGCTGTTGCCGGTGTACCTGTTGATATGATAGACGCGAGTGGCGCGGTTATCGCAAGCCAAATTACTTACGATGATGGTTATTATGAATTTAACAATGCGCCAGAATCAACAGATGTAAGAATTGTTGTTAAAGCTGAACTTATAAAAACACGCACAACGCCTAATGTAGGACCCCAATATAATTTTTCTATACGTGATAACACCAGTGCAGGTGCCGTTAAAAAGTTATATCAACTAACATCTCCTGTCATTACCATAAAAGCTGAAGCACAAAGTGATAACGAGCTAAATATTCAAGCTAAAGTTGGCTTTGATAGTGAAGGTAATGTGCAAACTGGCGTTACACGTGAGTCGGCTCCATTTTCAATATTACGTATTGTAAAAAGTGCAGCAGATAAACTAACAGCCCTTAATCCAAATATTGAAATGCCGACATTGAACCTTTACTGGTCTGATAAAAATATTGGCGTATCGGGAGATAGATCTATTGGTCAAATAGGTACATCACATTATAGCGGTGATGGCTTGTCGCCTGGTGTTTACATTCTAGGCAAAGCTGATTCTGATACTGATGAATTTGACAAAGGCGTATTAGGCCACGAATTTGGTCACTATTTACAAGCGAAATTATCTTTTTCAGATAGTCCAGGTGATAGCCACTCATACAATGAATTTAAAGATGCTAGTTTGGCGTATGGTGAAGGTTACGGTACGGCTGTTGGTGGATTACTGTCAGACAGTCATTATTATTGCGATACATCTGGTGTCCGTCAGGAAGATGGTGAGTGTGAAGATTTAAATAAGCCAGTATCCACGGATAGAGCTAACGGATTTTATTCTGAAGAGACTGTAATTTATCTAATGTACGCCATCGGAAAAATTGACGGTAAAGGATTTACTGAGTTTTTTGATGCAGTAACTAAAATGAAAAGTGGTGTTCATTCTGCCACTATCTTTGCATTTTTAGATCACTATTTAAAAGCTAACCCGGATGTTGAAGCACAAGTTAAGACATTAATGGCAGCAAGTAATATTAAAACGCATGAACCTTTTGGCGTTTACCCAGCTAATACCCCCGTTGATGCTAAAATAAGTGCCGAGGCAAATAAAGGCAGTGCAAGTGTAGGTGCTAGCGATTTAGAAAAACTGTATATTAACATTCCAATTATTGCCTCTAATGCCCCTACTGGTGAAGATCCTGTTGTAATTACTCCTGAGTCTCCTACCTTTTGTTTGAACAATAATTTACCTGGTGCAAACGTTTCTAACGGTTTAGGTATGGTACGTCGCGCTTCATTTACGGCTAATTATACCGGTAACTTAGTGTTGAGTGCGTTTAATAAAGCTGACCACGTGATAAGCGATCAAGCAGCATATATCCAAGTTCGTGATGATCATGGCAACAAGATAAGTGTATATGGCTATAGAGACAACTACTTTGGTAAAATCGCCGTTGTATCTGGTCATACTTACTCTGTTCAATTACTCGTCAGTAACCCTGAAATTGTTCTTAAAGGTAGCCAGTGTGGTTATTATTTTGAATTAGCAAGAATTGCAGATTAAGCGCATGCTTTCAGTGAAATTAATAAAGCAACAATACAACGTGACAGGTAAAACCTCTCGTTGTATTTTTCTTGTTAAATTATTGCTCGTTGCATTTATTACTTCAGGTTGCACACCCAGTGATAAAAATGTTGAAGACTTAGTTAACGATAGTAACAACCGAGCACAAGCTGCAAAAGTTGCGCCTATGCCTACTGATAAAATCAGCGTAAAGAAACCACTTGATTTTGCACCTACGGTTGATAAACCGCGCACTGGCTATTGGTTAGGCGGGAGCCCGCCGATTAATAAACGCAGCTCAGGCATTGATACTTATTATAAAGTTACGCCAAGTAACAAACCTAAGCACTTATGGGTGACATTGCAGTTTGAAGGTGTGGTATCAGATGATGCTTTTATAAAGTTTAATGCCATTGATGGTGCTGAAGTCGTTAACAATCAGCCTAAAAAATGGTTGTTAAAAGCGGATATTATTTCACAAGTTACTTTTGAAGTTAAAGTGCCTGTAACCATTAGTTACTTAACGCTTTATACTTTTCAAAATGGCCGAGGGGCTTCTCGGGCCTTTTTATTGGAAGAAACAAACCATCGTTAATTTCAATTAATCAACTTGGTATTAAACTAAGCGTTACTAATATTTATCAAAAATCGAGCTACGGCTCGATTTTTTTGGATAAAATAATTAAACTGCATTCACAAAATCATCTGTTTTATTTTGCAATAATAACCATAATCATACACCACTAAGCTTCTTCATCCGAATAGCTAACCGCTTGATTAGCAATTGAATATGAAAAGCCTTTCGTTATTAAATGTCGTAACGCTTTTTGTTTTAATTTCAATTCTTCAATGGGTTCTATGCCAAATTTTCTTATTTTTAGCATTAACGCTTTCTCAAAATAATCTTCGTCGGTTGTCTCAATAGCACTAACACATTCATTAATTGTTTGAGATGAAAAACCTTTTGCATAGAGCTTTTCTTTTATTTTGTTTGGACCAATATTTTTTTCTGTAAGGCTGTTCGTTAAGCGTTGGGCATAACGAAGATCATTAATAATGTCACGTTCAATAAGATACTCAAGTGCAGGTTCGTTAAATTGTGTATCGTCCTTAAACAATAAATTAGCTTTTTGCAGTATGGCTTTAGCTGAGTAGTCACCATAACGTTCAATCATCCACTGCATATATGATTTTACCCGCTCATAAGAAATGACTTGTGGCTTGGCACTTTGCTTTTTTTTATACATAACAGTCGTCATCCTGAATACGATAGACCAGTTGAACTTACTTAAACTAAAAAGGTGCCCTTGGGCACCTTCTACACGCTTTTACTGACAGCTTTAAACTAATATCTAATTTCTAATATCTAATATCTAATATCTGCTTATTTTATAACCACTTAGAACTTAACGTTTTTTACTGATAGCTGATAGCTAATATCTGATAGCTCTGCACTAAAGTCCTGCCGCAACAAAGGCAGCACTAACAAGCTTTTGTGCATCGCTAATAATTAGCTGCAAATGTTCTTCATCAATAAAGCTTTCTGCGTAAATTTTATAAATATCTTCCGTGCCTGACGGGCGTGCGGCAAACCAGCCGTTTTCAGTACAAACCTTTATTCCACCAATCGCTGCATTGTTACCTGGCGCATGAGACAGAATTTGGCTGATTTTCTCTCCCGCTAATACGTCAGTAGTAATCGCATCAGCGGTAAGCGAAGTTAGTACCTGCTTTTGCTGTAAGTTAGCGACAGCCTCAACGCGACCATAGCAAGGTTCACCTAATTGTGCAGCTAATGCTTGATATAATTGATAAGGGTCTTTACCGGTTACCGCTAGCATTTCAGCGGCTAATAAGGTCATAACAAATCCGTCTTTGTCGGTTGTCCAACAACTGCCATCTAGTGAAAGAAATGTGGCGCCGGCACTTTCTTCACCGCCAAAGGCATAGCTTGAATCGTGCAAGCCATCAACAAACCATTTAAAGCCAACAGGCACTTCTGAAAGTGGTCGATCAATAAGTTTGGCGACCCGGTCAATTAGCGAACTAGAAACCAGGGTCTTGCCAATTTTACACGTTTTAGGCCAATCTCTGTGTGTCATTAAATAGTGAATAGCGACGGCTAAATAATGATTTGGGTTCATCAAACCACCGGTTTTGGTAACTATACCGTGACGGTCAAAGTCTGGGTCGTTGCCTACGGCAAGATCAAATTTATCTTTTAGGGCAATTAAGCCCGACATGGCATATGGTGATGAACAGTCCATGCGTATTTTGCCATCTTTATCTAACGGCATAAAAGCAAAGCTAGCATCAACTACCGGATTAACCACTGCTAAATTCAAGCCATATTTTTTAGCTATTACTGGCCAATAATGAATACCTGAACCACCTAAAGGGTCAACACCAATATGAACACCCGCTTTTGCAATAGCTTCCATATCAACAACCTGACTTAATTGTTCAACATAAAAACTGATAAAGTCTTCACGGATCAATAATGAAGATTGCAGCGCTTGTGCATAATCAAGGCGTTTAACATCAACCAGTTTATTGGCAATAATTTCGTTAGCACGATGCTCAATAACTTTTGTTATTTCACCTTCAGCTGGGCCACCATGAGGAGGATTATATTTAATACCTCCATCGGTTGGTGGATTATGCGAAGGAGTAATGATCAAGCCATCAGCTTGGCTTGAGTGGGTTTTATTATGAACAATAATTAAACGAGAAATAACCGGTGTTGGCGTAAAGCCATCATCGTCTTGAATAACAACAGAGATATTGTTAGCAATCAACACAGATATAGCTGAAGCAAAGGCGGGTTCAGATAAAGCGTGAGTATCTTTACCTAAATAAAGTGGCCCTTTAAACCCTTGCGCTTGACGATATTCTGCTACGGCCTGACAAATCGCTTCAATATGCTGTTGATTAAAGCTTAACTTACTTGCATTACCACGATGTCCTGAGGTACCAAAAGTAACTTTTTGCTCAGCAATATCAACATCAGGTGTTTGCAAAAAATAATCACTGACCAAACGGCCAATATTAATTCTATCTATCGGTCTTGCCGGTTTGCCTGCGTGCTGATGTATTGTCATTTAAATTCCTTATAAAAACTTAAGCCGTATCTGTTATGCAATAATTTGCCACACTACTACTATAGCCAATGTAGCTAAAATAACTAAAGTAACTAAAGTAAGTCGCGAATATCTTCTATATCTTGCTCGTTATAACCTAGCGCACGACCAACTTCTGTTAGCATCATTTTCTTACGCGTGGTATTTGAGTTGGTAATCACCCAAAATGGACTGTCTGGTATCTGACGCGGCTTTGTACTGCTGCCACTTGCCGCTAGTTCAGCTTCGCTGGCAGCAAAATATAAACGGTCGCGTCCTCTAATATTGCAAACAGTAGAGAACTGCTGATTATGTACTCGATATAATGCTGCTAAAATTAATAAAAATCGACCGACCGCACCGCGCTGCATAGCCAACTCTTCTTTATTAATATAGTTAAATACTGAGCCATTAACATCAAGCGTTGGTGTGTTCACTTGCTCTTCAACGACTTCTTCTTCAATTTGTTCAACAAATTCTGGTTCTGCTGCTGACTCAACTTCAGCATTGTGTTCAGTTGGTAACTTAATTAGACGACGTAATATCGACGATGCACTTTCGCCAATATACTGAGTATTTGACGCAATGTGTTGATAAAGCTCTTCATCTATTTCGATGTTTTTCATTGATGACCCTAGGGAAATTATTATAGATCGCGGCAAGATTATACTTACGTTAATAAGAAGTCTCTATAGAGGATTACCAAATGATGGAAATATTTTTTAAAAACCTAGCCCGAAAAATATTAAAGCTAAAGTTCAATCACATCAATCTAGGCATAAAGTTACACACTCAGCGCTATTTTTAACAACAACTACTTGGGTTTTCGTTGCATCGAATTACTAAAACAAGGACAATTATCGCAATGAGAACAGACTTATCAGAGACAGCAATGAGCAAGCTTTTAAACTATCAACAATCTGGCACCGGTAAAGACATCATACTTATTCATGGCTTATTTGGCCGCTTAGAAAATCTTGGTATGGTGGCGAAAGTTTTAGCTGAAAATTATCGAGTGACCAGTGTAGATGTGCGTAATCATGGTGATTCATTTCACGATAGCGTTATGGACTACCCAAACATGGCACAGGACATTGCCGATGTTATGCAGCACCTAAGTATAAAAAGTGCAGTCGTGCTTGGACACTCCATGGGCGGTAAAATAGCGATGGAATTAGCGCTTACAAAACCAGAGCTAGTTGAAAAGTTGATTGTGGCTGATATTGCTCCTGTTGAATATCCCCCCATCACAACAAGATAATTACGGGGTTAAAATCACTCGATTTTTCAGTCATAAAGCAACGTAAAGACGCTGATAAACAACTCGCCGAATATGTTGATGACATTGGTGTGCGACAATTTTTATTACGAAATTTAAGTAATAGCAATGGTCAACTGGCTTTTGTATGCAATATTGAAAACATCGCTAAAAATTATCCACATATTATGAAAACCTACCAAGGCAGTAATCGCTATCAAGGCCCTACACTTTTTATAAAAGGGGCAAATTCCGACTATATATTGCCAGAACATCGCCCAGAAATATTGCGCTTATTCCCACAAAGTAGTGCCCGTATTATTCAAGGTGCTGGTCATTGGTTACATGCTGAAAAAACGAGTGCTTTTAACCGCAGCGTTGAAGGTTTTCTTATAAACGCATAGTGGTAGTGTTAGTGGTAGTGCTAATTTTAAGCAATAAAACTGTCTATCATTCACGCGATAAAAGCGCCTATACCTAAGCTCTGTAGATGCTACGCTGACAAAGTAACATTGAGAAAACATCGTTTAAAGGACAAAAATAATGTGTTTAAAAGCAGTGATATGCTATAGTGCCGCCTGCAAATTTTAGGGTTGATTATGTTAGCAGAACACTTTGAATTAATTGAAGCCATAGGGCTAAATTTATTTTATGCTTTTATCTTTATTTTCATTGGGTTAACAATCCATGACGTAATGAAAAAAAATGATGTCCCTAAAATGGGAAAGCTGGTTGTTTATTTTGTATTATTTTTAGGATGTGCCGGATTTATTGCCAAAGGCGTAATTCAGTTTATCTTCGAAAGCCAAGGTGTTGGATAAGTAAGTAATTAAGATGGCAAAAGAAGTAGCAGATTTAACAACCATTGACTTATTTAGCGATGATAAGCGTCCGGGGCGACCAAAAACGAATCCTCATTCACGCAGCGTGCAAGTTAAAATAAATAAACGTAATCAAGTTAAGCGTGATAAGAACAATGGTTTAAAGCGAGTAGAGTTTAAGTTACATCAAGATGTATTTGAACGTTTAGACGCTTTAGCAAAAGATAAAGGTGTGAGCCGAAGTGAGTTGATAGAAATACTATTAGTTCAGTCGCTTGATGCCAACGATATTAAAGTTTAGTTAGATATAAAAGGTTAGATTCATGTCAATTGTAGGTTTATTTTTCGGAAGTGATACAGGAAATACCGAAGCCATAGGCAAAATGATCCAAAAAAAGTTGGGTAAAAAGCTTGTCGATGTTAAAGATATCGCCAAAAGTACCAAAGAAGAAATTGCCGAGTTCGATTTATTAATCTTAGGTATTCCTACTTGGTACTATGGTGAAAACCAATGTGACTGGGATGATTTCTTACCTGAGTTAGAAGAAATTGATTTCACCGATAAGTTAGTGGCTATTTTTGGTTTAGGCGATCAAGAAGATTATGCTGAATACTTCTGTGATGCAATGGAACCATTGCGTGATATCGTGGAATCAAAAGGCGCTATTGTTATCGGTAATTGGCCAACAGAAAGCTATGAGTTTGAAGCGTCTAAAGCGTTAATTGACGAAAATACTTTTATCGGCCTATGTATTGATGAAGACCGTCAGCCTGAATTAACCGACGCACGTGTTGATGCTTGGGTTAAGCAAATTTACGACGAACTTTGCCTTGCTGAATTAGAAGACTAATTTTTCGATAATAAACGAAAATTTATTGGAATAAGCCAGCAGTTAGCTGGCTTTTTTGTGCCTAATACATCCCTTAGCCTCAGCTCAACAATATGCGCTAGCATTGTCCTGAACAACTAGTGATACCAAGTGAAATAAATTAAAAAATATATCTATATACCGTCAAAGTTAGGTTAAATAATACCAAAAATATTGTTAATATGGTTTATCGCTATTTGGAGATTGATATTCAAATGAAAAAATTTATTTTAAAATCAATTTTGTTATTTCTTCTGCTACTTCCGCAAGTGAATGCATATCACCAGCCATATCCAACTGGAAATATCATCTTTTATACCGAAATTTACCCACCGGCTAATTATTTGGTCGATGATAAACTGAAGGGTATTTCTGTAGATACTTTAAAAGCTATGTGGAAACATTTACATATGCCTGAACAAGAGATCCAGCTAGTTCCATGGTCTCGAGGCTATAAATTTACGTTAGATAAAAATAATACGGCATTATTTACAATGTCTAAAACCCAGCCTCGTGAAAATTTATTTAAATGGGTTGGACCTATTTTTCACGCGACTCAAATTCTGATTGCCAAAAAATCAAAAAACTTTAACTTTTCTAATGCAGAGCAAGTATTTAAACATACAGTTGCCACTGTTAAAGGTGATGTGTCAGAAAATTCACTTCATAAAATTGGTTTTCCATCTGCTAATATCGCTAAAATTGCTCAATTAAAACAAGCCTTTTTATTGATGGAATCTGACCGTGTAGACATGATTGTGGCATCTATTCATGCTTTTGATCATTTAATTAAAGAAAATAACTTAGATGCTAATGCTTACGAACAGGTGTGGCAGGTTAACAAGACCGGTAATTATTTAGCCTTTAATATCAATACTCCTGATGAAGTAATACAAACCTACCAGCAAGCGTTTGATGATATTGCTGAGCAGCGACTAACCATCAAAGCGCAATATGATTTACCTCTAGCTGAATATTAACCCAAATACGACGATGGGTGTATGGTCTTTAATAAAGCCAGAACATAAGCCCGTCAAGCTGTTTAACGAATTGATTAAATTAAAGGGTTTAGCTTTATGCTGTACCTCTCATCAATATTGTTTAAAATACCCCTTGACCAATCAATCGCCTTAACCCACTCTTTGCTTAATTAGTTAACCAAGCACAGAGACTCAATTAGTGAGCCAAGAATTAATGTACGACAAAAATAGCTTTATAATTATTATCACGCTTTTTATTTTGATGTTAATAATTAATCAAATTGCCTACAGCTTAGGGCGTCGAAATGTAGATGTAGAAAACGCCGAAATGAAAAGCCAATCAACGGCTATTCAAACGGGTATTATTGGTTTATTGGCCTTGTTACTAGGTTTCACTTTTAATATGTCACTTCACCGTTACGATGCACGAAGCAGTGCCGTTATAGAAGAAGCAGGTGCTATTAACAGAGTTGCGATGCAAGCAAAATTACTGCCAGTGGAAATACGGGAGGCTGTTTTTAATGAATTAGAAGCTTATTTGGCGCTTCGTATTTCACTCAGCCAAGTTGACTTGTCAAACCCTGAGCAGCGAAGTGCCATCAATAAAAAAGTGAGTAAATCACAGGCCAATCTGATTGAATTAGCGCAAAAAGAATTGATTAATCCAAAGTCATTGTTAATCGCAAATGGCTTTTATCAGTCTTTATCGTCAATGATTCAAATTGAAAATAAGCGTACAGCTATGCTAAGGCTGCATGTACCAGAGCCGGTTTTATTTTTGTTGTTTGGTGTATTTGTTACCGTTGGCGGTATGTTAGGTTATAACAGTGGTTTAGGGAAAAAGCGCCCTGCTTTCCCTACGATTTTATTATTCACATTAATCGTTTTGGTGGTATTTATCATCATTGATTTAGATCGACCCAAACGAGGCATCATACAAGTAAATCAAGATAGTTTACATGACGCTATAGTAACCCTTCACGATTACAAAGCTGGGTAGATAGCGCAACATTAATGACCATCTTATATTTGTAAAACATAAACGGTAGGCACCTAAACTGAGTGCTTACCGTTAAAGTTATGATAGAGCTAGTGCTATTAATTTTTTTAAATCATTTATCTATATGGTTTTTCTGCGAAAAAATATCACTTAGCTAGCGGGTAATCATATTAACTTATATGTACTGGCTAGCATAAACATCAATAAAGAAATACAGCGTAGTCGCAATACTCGCCACAATAACAAAGCCTCTAACATGCTGTTGTGGCAGTTTTCGGGATAACTTTGCTGCCATATACCCTCCGGCTAAAGTACCCAATAATAAAATACTACCTTCATACCAAACAATAACATCATTATAAATAAACAGTACGATGGCGAACAACGACACGGTCGATGAGACCAAAAGCTTTAATCCATTCATGGTATTGATATTGGTGTAACCAGCTAATGCTAAATAACTGAGCACTATAATACCTAATCCTGCGTTAAAAAAACCACCATAGATTGCAACACCTAGCAGTATAATTATCAGTAAAATTCCGCCGATAGCAGATGCGTGTTGGCTATTCAAGGCTGCTTTTTTAAGTGCTTTATTTATTTGTCCGCCGAAAATAAATAGCACCGTAGCAAATAATAACAACCATGGGATGGCTGAGCGAAATACAACCTCAGATGTTTGTAGTAACAACCAAGCACCAGATATACCTCCGAGCAAACTTATTATGATGATTTTGGGCAATTCACTTTTATGTTCAGCAAGTTCTTTTCGAAAAGCATAAGTACCGCTTAAATAGCCAGCGCACGACGCAAAAGTATTAGTCGCATTAGCCATAATAGGGGGAATACCGACAAAGATCAGCGCAGGAAATGTAATAAAACTACCTCCACCGGCAATAGAGTTAAGTACACCGCCAAAAAAGCCTGCTAGAAACAGAAATATGAGTTCAAATGACATGGTTAATAATAAGCCTTTGGGCATGGAAATATCTGAAACGGTAGCACATTTTTATTATGTCCTGTAGGTAGTTATAGCCACGAATATTCGCTAACTAAAATTTAGTCCCGTATTCCCCTATAAAGCTTACCTATAACAGCGTAGGATGAACTTACTTTAGATAAAAATTAGGTTTGCACCTCAGGTGCACTTACATAAAAAATTATGCAACTAACAGCAAAAGCATCACTTAATCACGCTTTACTTATTTCCATTTGTACACCGCAGTTTAAAGGTGATGAAGCAACAGAGTCACTGGCAGAGCTGGCCCGTTTAGTCACGACTTTAGGTTTTAAAGTCGTTGGCACACAATCGCAAAAATTGAGTTCAACCAACAAAGTTAACGTACTTGGTTTAGGTAAGCTGTCTGAAATAGCGCACCTTACAGGTAACAAAGGTGAAGTTGCAGTTGAAGAAGAAGAAAATGACGACCTATCTCAAGACTCATCTAAAGAAATAAAAGATGAAACCCTGCTAACAAATATGCCATCAGACATCCCTTCTGAGAATCTACCCTTTGCCTGCGCAGATGTTGTGGTATTTGACTGTGATTTAAGTCCATCACAACTGCGTAATGTCGAGAATCAATTAGGCGTAGAGGTATTTGATCGTACCGGCATTATTATTGAAATATTCAGTCGCCATGCTCGTACCAAAACGGCGAAATTACAAGTTGAAATTGCTCGTCTTAATTATGTAGCACCGCGCCTTCGTGAAACATCAAGTGGCGATAGAGATCGTCAAATGGGTAAAGGTGCAGGCGAAACGAACCTAGAGCTAAACCGCCGAGCAGTGCGAGACCAATTAGCCGAGCTTAAACGTGAGTTAGTTAGTGTTCAGCATGAAATGAAAGGCCGACGTACCCAACGTTCAGAGCTTTTTTGTGTTGCATTAGTGGGTTATACCAACGCCGGCAAGTCATCAATGATGCGAGCTATTACCGGCAGCGACGTAGAAGGTGAAAACAAACTTTTTGCGACACTCGATACTACAGTTCGTGCGTTGTACCCAACCGTTCAGCCTAGAATATTAGTGTCAGATACTGTTGGTTTTATTAAAAAATTACCGCACGATTTAGTCGCGTCATTCCACTCAACCTTAGCAGAAGCGCATGATGCTTCATTATTGTTGTATGTGGTTGACGCCTCTGATCCTAGTTTTCGTTCGCAGCTTGATGTAGTGCATGAGGTACTAGAAGAAGTCGGTGTTGAAGACAGTAAGAAGTTATTGGTACTGAATAAGTCTGATCAACTTAGCCCTGAACAACAACAAGCGCTAATGGCAGAGTTTCCAGATGCCATGATGACATCAACCCGCAATCCAGCTGATATTAGTAAGTTACATCAATATATTGTTAATACTGCACAAGAAGAAATGATTGAAGATGAAATCATTATTCCTTACACCGCTAAAGGTATTATAGGCGAGATTCGATCAAGCATGAGTGTTACTAAAGAAGAATATGAATATAGCCATATTAAGCTTACCGTACGCTCAAACGCGATTGATTTAGAAAGATTAAAAAAGCGCATGTTAAGCCTAGACACTGATCAGTAGTTTGCAGCGACTGGGTGGCAATTAACTGCACCATAATTACCCGCACAGTAAGACAGTAATACAGTAATACAGTAAAAAAAATACAGCACAGTAATACTCTACAAAAATACAGCTCAGCAAAGTGGCACACATTAGCCAATATGTGCCACTACTGTTCTATATATCGCAGTTAGCTTAAAGCGTTACTTAATCTTGGTGCTACATTATTTTATTCTAGGCAGTACTTATAAACGCTTTCTCATTACCTATAAACGCTTTCGCATTACCTATAAACGCTTTAGCCGTAACTATTACACTGTTCTTTTTCTGCGAATATAAAGTGTCCGATTGAGTTTAGCCACAATTTCGCCTTCAGCGTCTTTAACGTAAACTGGAATTTCAGGTAGATATTTTTCGCCATGAGCAGTGTGCGCCAAAATATCATCAATCAAAGCGTCGGTAATTATAAATTCAGCAGTTACTGTGCCCTTACCTGGTTTAATGTAATCAATATCTGCTGACTTATCCCAGACAACATAATCTTTGCCCAATCGTGACATTATCAAGAGCATGCAAAATGGATCTGTCATCGCATATAATGAACCGCCAAAGTGCACACCAACCGCATTTTGATTAAATACATTAAGCTTTAAACGTACCTTAGCTTTACGAAAATCGTCAGCAACGTCGACAACGCGAATACCCGTAAATAGAAATGGCGGCCAAATATTTAGTAATAATTTCATTTGCCAAGCTTTTTTAAACATATGATTTCCTTTTAAAGCTAGATATAAATGTGAGTACTTCTGTAAACCGTATGGTTTATCATATCAAACTCATCAGACCAGAAAGGTATTATGACGTTTTAAGCCAGTAAAACCAACAAAATAGATAATCATTTACAACTACCCCTTTCAACCAAGCGCATAACCCCCTATAATTTTCCATAAATTGAAAGCCGATGTAGAGATTAAAATTAATGCCTGAACAAAATGAAGAACTAAAAAGAGCCGGACTAAAAATTACTCTGCCGCGCATTAAAATTTTGGGCATTTTACAAAATCCAAATAACCAACACATCAGTGCTGAAGACGTATACAAAATTTTACTTGAGCATAATGAAGAAATTGGCTTAGCGACAGTTTATCGCGTGTTAAACCAGTTTGACGATGCAGGTATTGTAACTCGTCATCATTTTGAAGGGGGTAAGTCAGTATTTGAGCTTAGCCATAAAAAACATCATGATCACCTAGTTTGCCTAAACTGCGGTAAAGTTATTGAATTTGAAGACGATGTTATTGAACAACGCCAAGAAGATGTAGCAAAACTACACAAAGTAAAATTGACCAATCACAGTTTATACTTGTACGGTGAATGTGAAGACGAAATAGCTTGCGAGAAGTACCGTAAAGCACAGTTTTAAATCTCTGAAAAAATACAAAAAATTAAGCCCTAGTTATTCAATTAACTAGGGCTTTTTATTTTTAGGAAGAATAATACCAATCACTATTTATAAATTAACGAGAGCTTAACCTCAAGTTGCGCTACTTAAGAGTTGCGTTACTTAAGAGTTGCGTTAAATAATGGCTAATCGATGCTATGAACACCTACAGCTATTATTACCTTAAGTTACCAACGCTCAATACTCCATTGCACTGCCATAATAGCAATGAGTAGAGAGCCCACCGGCATAATGCCTTTACTGTAGAGTTTGGTGTTACGCAGTAAAATCAAAATAGGTAATAAAATCGCCAGTATCGCTAACTGCCCTATTTCCACACCCAGGTTAAAGGCTAAAATACTTAACAGTTGTTGATCAGCCGGTAAACCCAGCTCTCCTAACACGCCAGCAAACCCCATACCGTGTAACAAACCAAAAGCAAAGGTTAGCCAAGCTAAACGCAAAACCACAGGCCAAATATTATTTAATGCTGCAAATAAAACAGAAATTGCAATACCGAGCTCTACCCAGCGGCTACTGGGCGTTAACCAGCCTAAAGCGGTAGCTGTTAATGTTAGCGAATGGGCCAAAGTAAATGCACTGATAATCCAAACCGTATTGGTCAAAATTGTTTTAACACTCGTAATAGCTTGCCATTGCTTATTCTTACGCTGTAATACTGCCGGCAACAATAACGCTAGCAAGAATAGAATATGATCTATCCCTATCCAAATATGTATTACACCTTGATAAACGAACTGCGTGAAAGTGGTCTGCCAACTGCCTTCTTTTATATCTAGCTCTATTTGTCGTGTGTTATCGTCTAAAACAAAACTGTGCATATTACTGCCATCACCAATGTTTAGCACCATTTCATGGCTACTATCTAAGGCAAATATCGCATTGTATTTAACATTTAATGACCCACTAATCGCACATTGGCCAGAAAAGTCAGTGACTGCGAACGCTTCGTTAGCATGGTCCTGCAAACGCTCTACTACTTCAAAGCGCAGGTTACATGATAAATTGTCACGGCTCAGTAATAAGTTTTCGGCTAAGTAACTAGCGATCTCAGTTTGGCGACTTTTTACTTCTCCCCAAGTTAACTCACCGTTTGAATTTAAATCTAAACCTACGGCTAACTCCAAATCAGTTAAACTCAATTGCCATTCACCATTAATGCGACCGGTGTCGTCCATTTCGGCAATTATGTAACTGGTGCTCAATTGATGAGCGACGGCGGTGTTGGCCAATAAAAACGAAAGTCCGACTAAGCATATTTTAAACCACTGCTGCATATCTGATCTCACTACTCTAATTAATCGATTGATAAAGTGTTTTTGGCTTATGCCTGTGTTGTGCTTTTAGGGGAAATCTGTGCTGCCATTGCGCGTTCTAGTATACGTTTATCTGGGCCTAATTTAGCTTGCTGCCAATTAATTTTTGCCCAGTGCAATGCTTTAAGCGCATCAGGTGCAATATCTAGATAATAACGTGCAATGTCTGCGGCATGGGCTGTATCATTTCGCTGTAAGCGTATTTCAATACGTTGGGCTAGGCGCTGGTGCCATGCATTACTTGCTAGGTGGTTGGTCGATGCACTCGCTGAATTACGCGTTTGTTCAGCCAACGCTAGTCGTAATAATAATGCATCATCAAAACTATCACTGGCCAGTACGATTGGCCCCAGCTTATCTAATACGATTTTACTTTGTTGCTGATCTAAATGAATATCCGCCCACAACGCTAAATAACTTACCGGCATTTGTGCTAATGGATAACCCGATAAATGCTCATTTGCTTGTTGAGGTAGCTGTAGTCGCTGGGCAAGATCAGCCAGAATTTGTTTCAACCAGATATTTTGTTCACGCGGAATATCACCTGCAACACTCACTATTTGTTTTAATTGCTGGTAACTCTGCTCCACTTGTCCTTGTTCTGCATTAACCTCCAGCACGCAGGCTGTGCTAACGAAAAGACTGCCATGGCCTAATACTTGTAAACATGCGCGTTTGGCCGCGACTAAATCACCTTGTACCATATGAATGTTCGCTTTCATTAACCAAGCTGAAACATTACTAGGCTGTTGTTGAACTATTTTTGTGAGTAGTTGTTGTGCTTGTTCAAATTGATGGTAGTGCTGTAAAACACTTGCTGAATAAAATTGTAGCTCTAAATCATCAGGCGCCTCTGCTAATAAAGGCTTAAGTAATGCACTGGCCCGGCCATAATATCGACTGGCTAAACCGGGTTTACTCGCATCACTGATAAGTTGAGCGATAAAGACTTTCGGTTGTTCTGAGGGTTTTGGTACCGTCCAACTGGCAACGATACTTTGGTCTGATTTGGGGATATAACTTTCTGAATATGCGGGGGTTGCGATGGAAATAAAAGCCAATACTGATAAGCAGTTGGTATAACGCTTCACGTGGGGCTTCATGATATTTGTCATGACGCTTTTCATGAGATTTTTAACGAAATAAGGCGTGTAAATTAGTATTGGCATTTTGTCATCCATAAAAGGGCGCCGTCCATGGCGCAGTCAAGCTCGATTTTACTATGGAAGTAAGTCGTCGTATGCCGTTGAATCATCAACATCTTGAATAAACGCACGACCATTGGTGGACAGAGGTTTATCAGTAGATTGCTGATTAAAGGCTGCACGACTATAGCTGGCAAAAGACACTTCCAGCGCTTCAATAGTAATGTTAACCGTACCAGTAACTCGGGCATTTACGCCATCAGTCACTATAAAAGTGAAGCTGTCACTACCCGTTACTTCGCTATTAGGTTGGTAGGTAAACCCACCATTGCCAGCAACAGTAACCACTCCTAACATTGCCTGTTGGTCTAGGCTAAAGCTCAAACCATCACCATCGGCGTCAGTTGCACTTAACATATCAGTGATTGGCGTCTCTGTTTGAGTGATCAAATCAACCGTGATAGTCGTTGGCGCTGAGTTAGGTGCCTGGCTTTTCTCTTTATAACCATCATTACAGCCGGCAAGTACTAGTGTTGCACCCAAACTTAGGGCTAACAACTTAAGCGGACGACGTGCGTTGGTTTTTAACGTTGTATTAAGTTTACTAAAGTTCATCATGGTGATCCTTATTCAGAACCTGGTAACGGCATGGCTAAGTAAGGAAAACTAGTTCCTATCATAGAGGCATTACTAGGGGCTCCATCAGTAAAAGGTACATTACCAACACTCGCTTGTTCAGGCGTACATAAACCTAAATCTGTATCTACTCCGTTAACAGGGATCGGGTAACATAAACGACCCATAACAACGCGAAGTGCGATATCTACCACATCATCACCTGGGCGACGACCATTTGGGAAACCAGCTAAATCATCACCAGCAACACCAAACGATGATTGCATATCAGCTGAAACCGCGGCAATACCCGTGTTTAAGCGCAACATTTCAGAAGCAGTTACTGTCGACATTTGGTTTACACCTGGGAAACCAGTCAAAAATGCCGTAACTAAATCAACCCGTGGGAAGTTAGTCGGTGCTAAGGTTTCTATATTGGCATTAAGCGTAGTATTTACCGCATCTTTAAACAGAATGTTTAATAGCTCTGGTAGCGTTGGATGCGTAACATAATCAGCGAACTGCCCATCATTACTTGGGTGTGACGTTGAAAACTTATCTTTATCCGCTAAACCGATAACTAGTTCGTTTACTAAAGGAGAACCAAGACGAGAAACCTGTGTCATTGCTCCACCGTTAACTTCAGTGTTATCGAAACTAGCATTTGGGTTTAAAATTCTGGCTTGCGGTAAACTTGCAGAAGTCCAACTACCGATAACACCATTACCGTCACCTGTTAAACAAGCGGTAGGTACTTCAATAGCAATACTCGTGACATTTTTATCCGCTAAATCATCATTCATAGCAGATTGTGTAATACCACCAGGGAAGCCTTCTCCATCGCCTGCACCAGGAGCACTATCACCTTCAACAGGAACAAAGTTAACTAAATCAAATACTTTACCTAAATTTACAGTAAATGCGTCTTTACGCTGACCAACGAATACTTTTGCTGGTGCATCACAACCAGGGATTGTGGCTGAGTAAACATGGCTGTTTGCATATGCAGCGTACTGCGCAGCATTAGTGAATGTTTTGTTACCGATATAATCTAACGGCTTAGCAAAGTTTGCACCACCAGAAGTCATATTTGTCACAGCAACACTGGTACCTGTTCCCATAGCGCCAGAAGTCATTTTAACCGTGTAGCTTTCAGAGAAGTTAGCAGCATCTTGATTCGCCATGCTAATACCACCAACATTTTTAAGTGGTACACCAACAGATTTTTGTTCACCCTCTGGACCAACCATTAAAGCGATGCCAGCATTATTATTGCCTAACATTTGGCTGAAATTAAAACTAAAAGTGATATCTTCTACTGCATCACCATCGTTATCGATATGTATATCATAAGATGCTGCTGGATCCATGGCGAAATAGTTTGGTCCACCATATGCGTCTTGCAGCGGAATGTAGTTAGCAATTAACGTGACGTACTCGCCACGGCCTTCTTCATAACTATTGAATGCGTAAAAATCGGTGGAATCTACTGTTGGCATACGCGTAAGGTTTGGCGCTTCACGATGACTTGATGCTGTAACAGCTTGAGACAAAGTGGCACTCATTATTACCGAGGCTATAAGCGTTATTTTAAATTTTTTCATGACGTTTCCTTTTAATTTTATACTTCTTAATGGTTACTTTCTTGAAAGCTCATATAGTTAAACGGTTGAAAATCAGTATTGGATGCATAAAAAGTAATTTAATTTAAAATTAATTATTACTATCTAGTAACTAGCATTTTAAGCTGTTGTTAATTCAAACTTTTACATAAATATATTTATTTAAATTTAATTGCTCAAACTTTCCCTATTTACCTGTTCATGTTATTGAAGTGCGATGTTCTTTGCACATGTACTGTTATGCTAATTGGGATAATTCTGTAGTTTTTGTCACTTAAATTATCGCTTAACAACAGCTGACCTAAAGCTTAGGTTATAACTGCAAAAAGTGTTTTTAATTTTTGATTTATTTACGATTTATCTGAAGTAACGATAAATAACACTTAATAATTGGCTTTATTTCTTGGTCATAAAAAAGTAAAAAAAAAGCGAAACTTTCGTTTCGCTTAATTATTTTTTCATTAATGTGGTGCTTTAAAATTAAAAACTAATTAAATATCACTAAAGCGTCACTAATTTAGAAGTATACAGCACTGTAGTTGGTGAACCATTAGGCGAACCACCTAGCGGCTCCAAACTTACAGCTAATGCGGCAATCTCAATTTGATCGAACAACTCAGGCTTACTTAACCTTAACTTACCGGTTTTAGGGAGTAAACCTAACGATATTGGCGCTCTGCCATCTGCCGCTACTATCCATAACTCGTAATCAGCGTTGGCTTGCGCCACTAAGCTTTTAGTTGCTTGAATATCAATAGTGTCTGTGCCAATTTCTAACGCCCATAACAATTCAGTTTGTTCGTTATTAACCAAAGCCAATTGTTGAGCATCAGGTGATGTTGTTGGTTCAATATTCACTAACAACACAGCAAGTACCAATGCAGCAGCTGACGCTAAACCTGCAATACCTTGCCAAACTTTAGGCTTAGCTTTCGTTATGGGCACTACGTTACTTTTTGCTGGCTCATTAGCAAAACCTAGCTGTTGTTCAATGCGCTGCCATACTGACTCATCAGGCGTTACTGGCGGAATTTTTTGTCCTAACGCGTTTAAATGTTGCTCCCAAGTAGTGGTTGCCTCACTTATCGGTGGATATTGCATCATCAATTTTTGAAAGCGCTGACGTGCAGGTCCGCGTAATGTACCTAGTACATATTCTGCAGCTAGGGCGTTTTTAAGGTTTTCAGCTTGATAATTCATGACGTTAAACAACTTTGTAAGCTTGTAAGACCACGTCTTATCCAGCTTTTAATGGTACCCAATGGGTTATTTAGGTGTTTAACCACCTCTTGGTGAGAACAGCCATTAAAGTAAGCTAAATATATTGCTTGGCGTTGTGACTGGTCGAGTTGTTGCAAGCATTTATCTAATAATAACTGTTCTGAATCACTTACTTGCTCAGGGGCGTCAAGATCAAAGCTTTCACTCTCGTCTAATGCATCTTCTTTTCTAATTTTGTTGTATCGTAAAATATCTAGCGCACGATAACGCACAATACTGATCATCCAGGTCAATACTGTCCCCTTACCAACACGGTACTCCGATGCGTTATGCCAAATACGCACATACGCCTCTTGCAACGCTTCTTCGGCTAATTCTTTTCGGGCTAACATTTTTAAACTCACCGCATAAAGCTGTTTACTGGTGTTTTGGTAAAGCGTTGAAAACGCCTTTTTATCACCTTGGGCTATAGCGCCAAGTAAGGCTAGGTGCTGTTCATGTTCCATTATTTATTGCTCTTTTAATGTAGGAATAATTTACTGATTTGAGGAGATAGTATACTAAGTGATCTCTATTTACCTACTGATGAATACAGTAATAACATGAAAACATCTCGCGAATAAATCAAATTATCGCCATCTAACACCTCATTAAGAGCTCATTAAATGCATTCAAACAGGGGGGATTTCACGGTAATTAATGACAATAAATTTTAGTACTGAGCAAGCGTATATCTATAAGACTATTGAAAAAAGTTAAATTTATGCCAAGTGTAAATCGGTTTAAAATAATAGTTTTCTTACACCTGTTTTAGCCGATAATATGTCACAAACTCAACAGTTTAATTGTCACATATAACAAGGCTAAGCTGGTAAAAAAAAACACGGTGGCGACAACAGTGAATAGTGTTTTTGCTAGCCTTTTTTTCATACCTGCAAACCAACCTTTTACCCTGATATCGGGATTTGGGGTATTAACAAGTAGCCCCAATATTGCACTTAATAACAAGCTCCAAGCGGCGACTAATAAACAAGGTAAAGCATAAAGGTTTTGATTTTCAATTGAGCCATTGAGAAATAAAATAACAATCGAAACAAGGCAACCTACAAAAATCAAATTTAATAATGGCTTGATAATAAACAAACGCTGCGCCAACGCCTTTAGTGTCATGTTCGTAGTCTCATTTATAAGTAAGCAAAATAAATAGGGTCGTACTTTAACCTTCATAGCTTAGCGTTAACTCAATAATAATTAAACAACTGGTTTTATCTTTTAAAATAATCATTTACCAATTGCTGTGGAACTAAAGTAGCATTCTATAACTTTCAGTAATACGTCATGCTGATAAGCTGAAATTGCCCTTTATCGCCTTAACTTATAACGTCAAACTTATAGCTTTCAATTTTTAGTTAATAGCTGTTGGTAAATAACTATGGAAAATTATTATGTATAAATGTTTATCGATGTTTATCATCATTACAACAGCTTTTTTTAGTGCTAGCAGTTTTGCTAAACAAACAACATTAATTGAGTTTGGCGATAACCCTGGCGACCTAAGCGCTAGCTACTACCATGAGACTAGTAATAAAAGCCTTATTGTTTTACTGCATGGCTGTGTTCAACAAGGAGAAAGGCTAGCAGAGCAAACAGCTTTACTGGCGTTAGCAAACAAAAAGCAGTTTTCGCTGCTGATCCCGCAGCAAAGCCAAAACAATAATATTAAAGGTTGTTTCAATTGGTTTTCCTCACAAGATATTGAGAAAAATCAAGGGGAAAGCTTGTCGATAAAAAATATGATTACCACGGTTAACGCCGAGCAAAACTTTAGTAACATTTATATCATCGGTTTATCTGCAGGTGGCGCTATGGCGAGCTCTATGGTGGTTAATTATCCCGAGTTATTTACCGCAGGGGCTATTGTTGCAGGCATCCCCTACCCTTGTGCAGATAACTTAATCACCGCCATTGCCTGCATGCGTAGCGGGCCTTCACAAAATCCTGACCAATTAACCGCATTAGTTAAAGAGATTAACGGCACACAATCTAATTGGCCACCATTGTCGATATTTACAGGTGATGCAGACGCAGTAGTTAACCCTAAAAACTCACAACAACTTGCTATACATTGGGCGCAATTAACTCAGTCTTCACAGCAGCCAACTATTGAAAAACATCAAGGCTATCAAGTTAGCCAATGGCAAGGAAAAAACCAGCAATTGAATGTTGAGCTCATTGAAATTGAAAACATGGGTCATGGCATAGCTGTAGCACCAGAAAAAATCGACGGAGGAAGCGTTGCTCCTTTTGTCATTAGCACGCCAATTAGTACGATTTTGTACTTACTCGAGGCTTGGAAAATATAAATCAACCGATAATTTAGCGAATAACATGTTTTAAAAATAAATATAACTACACATATAGTGTTTATATACAATAACTTAAAAATAAAAACAGACTACATACTACTATAGTACAAATTATCTTCTAGCAAATTTACTATAGAGTTTTATCCACACTAATAAATAACAATAAAGTGCTCAAATAAGCGGTTTATTAGATTTAAAATACGGGGAAATAATATGAAAAGTTTTAACACAAGGCTGAGTGTTTTAGCCATAACAATTTCAGCAGCACTGACTAGCCAAAACATTATGGCTGCAGAAACAGATGAACAGATCAAAAACGATCCTACATTAGAACGCATTGAAGTCACGGCGCGAAAAACCGCAGAAAGCTTACAATCTGTTCCTGTGGCTGTAACGTCTGTTGGCGCTGAACAGTTAGCGCAAAATGGCATTAGTGCAATGACTGAAGTTCAACAGTTTTCTCCAAATACTACACTACAAGCTAGTCGTGGTACTAACTCAACGTTAACCGCTTTTATTCGTGGTGTTGGTCAAGATGATCCATTATGGGGCTATGAACCGGGTGTCGGCATTTATGTTGATGACGTTTATATTGCCCGCCCACAAGGTGCTGTATTAGATATTCTTGACGTTGAACGCATTGAAGTATTACGTGGTCCTCAAGGAAGTTTGTATGGTAAAAATACCATAGGTGGTGCGATTAAATATGTCACTAAAAAAATGTCTGGCGATGTAGAGCTTGATCTTAAAGCGACCTTTGGCAATTACGGCCGTCAAGATTATAAAGTTGCGGGTAAAATCCCAGTAATAGACGACAAACTTTATGTCGGGTTTGCCTTAGCCAATTTAACGCGCGATGGTTACGGTGAATTTTTACAATCTGATTTACCAAACCAAGACTTAGAAAACTATAATAAAGATGTTTTTGCCGGTCGAATTACTGTCGAATTCGAACCAACTGACGATTTATTCTTCCGTTTTAACTATGACAAAACCACCGACGACTCTAATGCTAAAGGCGGCTATCGTTTACTACCAAGTATAGTTACTGATGCGCCAGTACCCGACAGTGTTTATGACTCTTACACCAGTATGCCTACTTGGAATAGTGTTGAATCTGAAGGCTTTAGTCTAACCGCTGAATACTTTATCAACGATACTTGGTCGGTTAAATCAGTTACATCAAGTCGTGAAAATTACTCAAAAACAAATATTGATTTTGACAATACCGCCGAGCGTATTTTTGATGTACCGGCCATTTATGATGATGAGCAATTCAGCCAAGAATTTCAGCTTAACTATAATTCAGATAATTTAACTTTTGTTTCAGGCTTGTACTATTTTGATGGTGAATCATGTGGCCACTTCGATGCAATTTTAGAGAATTTTGGTCAGTCACTCTCTTTACCTGGATTAACGCGAGAAGTCACCGGTTGTAATAACAGCGAAAGCTATGCTGTTTATGCACAAGGTTCGTATAACCTTACCGAAAAATTATCGATGACCTTAGGTGCGCGATACACCACAGAAGAAAAAA
Organism: Colwellia sp. PAMC 21821; assembly: GCF_002077175.1. Lineage (NCBI taxonomy): Bacteria > Pseudomonadati > Pseudomonadota > Gammaproteobacteria > Alteromonadales > Colwelliaceae > Colwellia > Colwellia sp. PAMC 21821. Next base: position 3,169,519 of record NZ_CP014943.1, on the reverse strand, counting down.
CAGCTAACGTAAATAATGGTCTAGCATTTGAGACTGTTTATCCAGAAAGCGGTTGGATACCTGGTTATGTTCGTGGTGATGTAACATTCCCTGAAGTTCTGAATGACAAAGAAGATTGGTCGCGCTTTACTCCACGTGTAGGTGCAGAATATCAATATTCGAACGATATGATGCTCTTTGCCAGTTACTCACAAGGCTTTAAATCAGGTACCTTTAACCCAAGAGCAAGTGGTCCAGAGCCTGCGGTAGATCCCGAAGTAGTTGATTCATTTGAAATTGGCGTAAAAAGTGAGTGGAATGATAACTTAAGAGTAAATGCCACAGCTTTCTACCTTGATCATAAAGATAGACAATTTGTTACCGTTTTACCGACAGAAGACAACAGTGCTTTGAGTCAACGTTTAGGTAATATTGGTAAATCTACCGCGTCTGGTTTAGAGCTTGAAATAGAATATGCGGCGGCAGATAACTTAAATATTTTTGCCAGCATAGGCTTAATCGATTCATCTTTTAAAGAAGTTAAGTCATTTGATACTGACGGTAGCCAGATAGATATTAGCGATAGTTTCACCATTACTAATACACCTGAAACCACTGCCAATCTAGGTGTTTCTTATGATATTGAAACCTCTGTAGGTGCTTTTGTGGTAAATGGTAACTACTATTACCGAAGTGACTACGACTTAAATGTGACTGATAACCTATTAACTCAAGATGGTTACGGCCTACTTAACTTTGGTGTTAATTGGTATAGCAATAACGGTGATTGGACTGCAGCACTGCATTGGAAAAACATTACCAATGCAGAGTACTTGGTCGGCAACTATGCCTTCTTAGGCGCACAAAATGATGATGGTAGTTATGCGCCTGGTTTAGGTGGCGATACCACACTGATTGGCTATTACGGCGACCCTGAAACCATTTCATTAACCATAGGTTATAGTTTCTAAACGCTATACAATATTTAAAAATAAAAAGAGCTGGTTTTTACCGGCTCTTTTTTTGATAATAAATATTGTATCATCATCAATTATTATCATTCTCGTTTTGTAGTTCGAGAGTTGATAGTTTTAATCGTATAAAAGGCTGCTGTAATGAACCAAGCAAAAGTAATCATCGCCGACGATCATCCGTTATTTCGTACCGCTTTAAAGCAGGCAATTGTAGAATGCATTGAAGATGATGAAACCCTAGAAGTGGATAACTTTCACGACTTACTTAAAGCCGTTAACGAACACGATAGTTTAGAAATAGTTTTTCTTGATTTACATATGCCAGGTAACGACGGTTTTACCGGTTTAACCCAACTGCAAAACCATTTTCCTGACATTGTGGTGATCATGGTCTCGTCAGACGATAACTCTGAAACCATGCAAAAAGCGATTAATTTTGGCGCTGCAGCATTTATTCCTAAATCTGCTGATTTAGCCACGATAGCAAAAGCCATTGCTACGGTTTTAGAAGGGGATATTTGGTTACCAGAACATATTGAGTTTAATGCTGACCAACAAATTGATGTAGCGCATCAAAAACTCGCTAAACAATTAAGCCAACTAACACCGCAACAATACATAGTGTTAACGCAGATAGCCGATGGCCAATTAAATAAACAAATTGCTTATGATCTCGACATTAAAGAAACCACAGTAAAAAAACATGTTTCTGCGATATTGTTAAAGCTAGAAGTGAATAACCGTACATTAGCGGGTCTTGCTTACCAGCAGTTGATGCTTAGCCCTTCACAGCACTTAAATGTCTCTTGATCAAAAGTAAAAGTAAAAGTAATTGAATAAGAACGTAACCCGTTAAGATTAAACGGGTTAAGCTTTATCTGATTAATATCACTCAACCAGCGATTAAATTAACGACACCTGCGCTGCCATTTAACCATTCGATACAATACAGTTTCTGCCACTTGCTTTACCTAAGTAAAGTCTTTTATCTGCAATGGACACAAGTTCATTGGGTGTAATTGCTTCTTTTGGCGCCATTGCAATACCGATAGTTAGCGTTATTTCACGCGCTATGGCAGGCTTATGTGAGGCAGATAAAATAGTTAAATTATCTCTTAATCTTTCAGCGAGTTGTATGGCCGAAATTTTATCGGTTTTAGGTAATATTAACGAGAACTCTTCACCGCCATATCGACACGCTAAATCCATTTTTCGAATTGACTTATGAATAACCATAGCCAAAAAAGCAAGTATTCTGTCACCCTCTTGATGCCCGAATGTATCATTAATGTGCTTAAAATTATCAATATCTATCATTAGAAAAGCAATAGAGTCATCGTTACGTACAGCTCTATCGAGTTCTCTAGGTAAGTTTTCATTTAGAAAGCCACGGTTGTATAGTCCTGTAAGTGAATCTCGGTAAATTTCTTTTCGTAGCTTTTCGTATTTTTGTCGGTAAGTAAGAAACGTGAAAATATCTTTTATGTCAGTACTTTCATTTGTATTGTTCGACTCTATATCTTGATGATGCTTTATATAGAGTGCCAATATCGAAGAATAAACTACAGCTAAAAGCAACTTACCTACCACTGATGATAACAGTAAGCCGATATAATCTGATTGTGCTGAAATGATACCTGAGCCAACAGTAAAAACTAAAGTATCAATAATTAATACCACCGCCATTGCACTGTAAATCTTTAAAAAAACTTTATTAAAATATTTTGCAAAGAACTCATAAAGAATAATGATTAACAATACATCGATAGCTAATGTAAGTGTGCCGACAATCAACACTCTAGGCGTAAAGCTCAACACTTGCTCTGGCACAAATGATAATTGTTCTGCAGGTATCCCTTCTAAATGAAGGCCAACCATTAAGAGAAATATGGTTAAGGTTAAATTGGCAAAAACTAGCCCATAAATAAGTTTCCGCGCTTCTGCTGCATCTTCTTTTATATAGATAAGTAGCACGGCAAATAAGCTCGCATTAAATAGCACCGCAGACCCTGGGCTGACGAAAACACCAGGGAAAATTTCAAAATATAAAAAAGTGGCTAATACGGTTTGTAAATATTGGAATGTACCTAAAGTTATATAAAGTAGTGCAATGCCAAATTTCTGTCGCATACCAAAAAGGAAAACAATCACCATACCAACGAATAATGCCTCCGTTAACATGTAAGTAAGTTGCACGATATGAGAGATATCGATAATATTTTCCTTTATTTGGAGCTAATGCATCATAAGTAGTATAAGCACTAGTTATAATTACTCAAAAGTATTATTTGGAAGTACTATTTAGAAATAATACGCTAACCAGTACATACGAATACTAACAGTAAAACGATCAGTAAAATTTTTAATTAGTTATAGCAGTTGCCGCATCATGCGCTTCAGCGCTAATGACTTAACCGGCTTACGTATAAAAAGAAATTCAGCGTCACTAGTATGTTCTCGAACACTTTCTGATGGGTCGGCAGAGCAAATGATTGTCGGCACATGCCATCGTTGTACTTGTTGCAATGTTCGCACTAATTCAACGCCATTATTACCGTAATCAAGATGATAATCAGCAATGACAATATGAGGTTTAATGTCGCCATTAGCAAGCGTCTGCTGACAAGATGCTTGATCATGTGCGGTCAAAACCTTACAACCCCAATCGATAAGTTGTGAGGTTAAGGCCGTTAACATTAATTCATCATTATCAATTAATAGCACGACAATGTTACTAAAGGGTTTTTCTGGCGATGCTGGTGTTTTAACCTCTAAGGTTTTATTCAACTTTTTACTTGTATTTGCATTTACTGCTGCGGCTTCACTCTCACTGACACGCGGTATTTCAATGCTAAAACAAGTCCCCTTACCCAATTGAGACTTCACCGAAATATTTAAGCCCAGTAAGTTCGCAATACGCTCTGAAATAGCTAAACCTAAACCAAGCCCAGGTATTTCTCGATTCTGTTCTAAGCGTTCAAATTCACGGAATATTGCTTTTTGTTGTGCTAACGCGATACCTGGGCCGTTATCCCAAACTTCAACGCGAATCATCGCTTTGGTTCTTCTAATACCTAACACAATACGATTGGCAATCGTCGCTTTTTCACCTTGTTTATCGTTGCAATAATGTACCGCATTCGACAAAAAGTTTTGTATTACTCGTCTTAACATGCGTTTATCAGAATGCACAACACATTGACTGAGTTGATAAGAAAAGCGTATGCCTGCTTGCGTGGCTAATGCCGTAAATTCATTGTTTAATGGGCTAAGTAAATCATCAAGGGCGAAGTGGCTTTTATCAATTTTTTCAGAGCTACTATCTAGTCGAGAAATTTCGACTAAATCAGACAATAAAGCTTCTACCACATTCAATGAGTCATCAATATGTTCGGCAAGTGCCGTTAACTCTTCTCCTTGTACTTTATTTTTCAACATTGAGGTAAATAAAGATAAGGCATTAAATGGCTGCATAAGATCGTGACTTGCTGCCGCTAAAAATCGGCTTTTACTGCTATAGGCGGCTTCGGCTTCGGCTTTAGCTTTTTGTAATTCTTGGGTACGGCTTTCAACGCGTTTTTCAAGATTTTCGTTGGCTTTTTGTAATGCTTTTTCAGCTTCGATATGCGCCGTAATATCTGAGAAAGTACTTACAAAACCGCCTGCTGGCATCGACTGACCACGAATTTCTAGTACCATGCCATTAGGCATTTTTCGCTCAAAGTGATGGCTGTCACCATTTTTCATATGAGCAATGCGTTTAGCGATCATCTGATCATTATTAGCACCACCAGCAATAATATCTCTTGAGATATTAAAATTTAATAAGGTTTCAATGGGTAAGCCGGCTTGCACAAAACCTTCAGGGTAATCGAGTAATTGAATATAACGCTGATTCCACGCCACTAATCTCATGTCGGCATCAACAACACTGATACCTTGCTCGATATTTTCAACACCTGATTGCAATAACTCACGGTTAAAGCGAAACATTTCATTTGCTTCATCCACAATACTAACAACATCTTCAAGTGGCATTCTCTCTGAGGTTGAGGCCGCTTTCATGACCATGCGCGTAGAGGCCGAACCTAAAACACCAGAAAGTTGTAAACGTGTATATTCAATCAAGTTTACTGGCTCAACATCAAGGTTATTTTGACTCGCTTGATTCGATTTTGCGATTTGTAAAAAAGCATCTGCAGCACTTTTATCGATAAAACGCATGAGTAAGCTGTAAAGATCTTCCGTACTTAAGTTACGTTCGAATTTTCGCTGACTTTTAGAGATAAAAATATCGGCTTGGAGTTTTTCACCGACACTGCGATGGGTCATTAATGAAACAACGACAAAACAAACGATATTACTCATTAAGCTATAGAACACGCCATGGCTGGTTAAGTCTAAAAAGTCGACGCCAAAAAGCGCGGTGGGCTTCAGCCAAGCAAGCCCAAACACACCATTTTCTACCCAAGCTAAGTTAGGCGCAATAATAGGTAACAGTAAAGTAAAAAACCACATAACGCTGCCGACAATTAAGCCGGTTAATGCGCCTTTACCATTGGCTTTTCGCCAGTACAATGCACCGATAATAGCTGGGGCAAATTGCGAGAGTAAAACGAAGGAGAGCAAGCCAATACTGGCTAAATGGCTTTGCTGATTAATGCTACGTTCAAAGGCAAAAGCAAATAATAATATTGCGGTAATGGCGAGACGGCGTTGTTTAAGCAACAAGCCAGAAAACTGCGGCGCACCTGCCTTGCTGAAATATTTAAACTTCAGTGTTAACGGTGTTATCACCTCAGTAGAAATCATGGTACTTAATACGATAGCTGAAACAATAACCATACTCGTTGCTGCAGCTAAACCGCCAATATAAACCACAATACCTAACCAAGCTTGTTGAAAAAACAACGGTAGTGTTAGCACGTAAGTATCGGCATCGACACTGCCACCGGGAAAGGTAACGAGTCCAGCAATAGCAATCGGCAAAACAAAAATATTAATTAAAATAAAATACAGTGGGAACAACCAGCGGGCGGTTTTTAACTCTTGCGGATGATGATTTTCTATCATCATCATATGAAATTGCTGGGGTAAAACGAAAATGGTAATTGCCCCTAATACCGCATGAGCTATGCCTAAATATACAGAGCCCTCACCGGTAAATAGGTTATTACTTTTCTGTTGTGCAGCTAAGTCTGCAAAACCATCAAAGACAAAAAAAGTCGCAAAAATACCCACCGCGGTTAACGCTAATAATTTCACCACAGAGCTAAAGGCAATCGCCAGCACTAAACCTTGGTTTTGCTTACTGGCCGCAATTTGGCGAGTACCAAAAAAAATACTAAAGACAATTAAGACAATGGTCACCACAAATGCCGTACTAATACCTGATTGAAAGGTGCCAGTGAGTAAATCAAAACTGGTACTAATAGCGCGTAATTGCAAGGCTATATAGGGCACAGTACCCACCAAGGCGATCAACGCAACGGTTATCGCTATTTTAGGCGAGCGGTCATAACGAAAGGCAATAAAATCAGCAATTGAAGTCAGGTTTTGGCGCTTGATAATATTTAGCATTTTCATCAACATCGGCCAAGCAAATACCAAACACATGATAGTACCGATATAAAGGGGCGCTAGCCAAGCACCTGTTGTAGCCGCTTGGCCGACCGTGCCATAAAAAGCCCATGAAGTGCAGCTAACGGCTAAAGATAAACTATAAACCCATGGCTTGCAGCGCCATTGCTCAGACGACTGATTTTGCCCTTTGTAAGCAACTAAAAACAGTAGGCAAAGATAGCCAATAGAGAGTACGGTGATCAACCAAGTATCAATAGATAGCCAAGCTAACAAATTTATTCCTTTGTTTTAAAGATGCTATGCACAGCATAGAAAGGGATTTCAAATAGCATATCATGCAGGCCAGTCGATTATAGTGCACTAAGGTAGTACTTATTTCCCTAACTTCCTAGGGTAATCTAACCATTCATTATCAGTTTGAAAGTTATCATAGATGAAAATCACTAACAAATATTTAGTCGAAACTATTGTTTTCTTTAGTTATGTATTATTCGCCATGGCTTGGGTCGGTGGCACAGCGAGCATGCAAAGCATTATGCTTTCTCTTGACGTGCATAGCTTAGCCTCAGCTAGCTTTATTAGTGGTGCGGTTACCTTAGCTAAAATTGTTGGTACTTTTATTGCGGCTTGGATAGCAATAAAGCTCGGTATTAAATATGCATTTTTTGTTTCCAGTTTATTGATCACCATTGGCCTTCTCACCCCTTATGCGCCAAATTATGAATTACTGTTATTGAGCCGTTTTTTAATGGGGCTTGGTGGTGCCTTTATGGTGGTGTATTTTAATCCGATTGTTTTACAATTTTTTAAAGCCGAAGAGCGATCCACTATTAATGGCATTAACGCTGTTGCCTTTAATATTGGTACCGCCATTATTTTATGGCAAATGGGCAGCATTAATGAGCTAACGGGTGGGTGGCAGAACAGTTTAACTGTCTTTTCGGTTATCAGCCTAATTGTCGCCCTACTTTGGCTTTTAGTTAAATTTGAAGAACCTAATACATCAACACAAAGTATTCATGATTTACCTGAAGTTTATAGTTACCGCGAGGGCTTAAAAGACCGTTTTAATTGGATTTATGGTTTAGCCTATTCTGGCATTTTAGCGTTTTACATTTGTTTGTTCACCTTTTACCCCAAGGCAGGCATTGTACAAAGCAAGTGGGTGATTGGTTTCGGTATTATAGGTACGATTTTCGGCATCATTTATGCGAAGAAAATACCGTTACGTTTACCTGTTATTCGTTGGTCTGGTTTTGTGGTTATTATCAGCACAGGTGTATTTTCGTTCAGTGACTTATATTGGCTACAAACCTTTGCCGCTATGGTATTAGGCTTTTTTATCTTCTTGCCAGTAACGGCGCTTGTGTCAATTCCACACGAATTACCGAAAATGACCTCCCCGCGGATCACCATTGTATTTAGTATGTTCTACTCAATCAGCTACATAATATCGACGCTTATTTTATGGATATTCGGCAGTTTGGTTGATATGAATCAGGGCGATTACACCTGGTCGTTTATTTTGATCACGGCACTGAGCTCAACCTTATTTATCGGTAGCTACTTCTTACCAGAATCTGGCAATCAACATAAAACACAACAAGAAGGTAGCTAACATGCGAGGAACCGTATCAATAAATTTAATTCCGTTACTCGAGCAAGTTAATGCTGGCATAGCGCAAGCGAAAGCAAGTGGCGCAGCCTTTGAGCCGAATGTTATTCGGCAGAACTTGGAAAACTTATCATCATATATGATACCTGGACCTGAAGTGGCGCTGATAAAGAATACTTTTATTACCGTCGCTGAAAATAAAATTGCTGTACGTATTTATCATCCAAACCCTGAAAAAGAGTTACCGGTTTTACTGCACTTTCATGGCGGCGGCCATATGTGTGGTAGCGTTAATTTATATGATCCCATTAGCCGTGAACTGGCAATTGCCGCCAATGCTATTGTTGTTTGCATTGATTATCGATTAGCACCAGAACACCCTTACCCTGCGGGGTTAGACGACTGCCAATATTTATTAGAAAACTATCAAGATTTACTCAAAGGTTACCGCTTTAGCGAACAGCTTTATATCGCTGGCGATAGTGCTGGTGGCGCAATTTGTACCAGTTTAGTGATTAACAACATCGATAACGCTGCTATAAAAATTGATAAACAAATATTGATCTATCCGAGTGTAGACTACACCATGAGTTGCCCGTCAATTGTCGAAAACGGCCAAGGTTTCTTGCTAGAAGCAGATAAAATGCGTTGGTACTTTCAACAGTATTTTAATCTCGACAATATAGAGCTAAACACAGGCGAATCAACAGCGGCATTAATAACAGCAGCGTCACCTTTATTAGGTAAATTTGATAGCAGAATGCCTAAAACCTTAGTGATAACGGCAGGTTGTGATCCTTTGCGAGATGAAGGCGCTTTATACGCCCAAAAAGTGAAGCAAGCGGGAGTAAGTGTTGAACATTATCAATTTGATGACCTGATACACGCCTATATGCTGCTGTCAAAATTAGTACCTGAGCAATACCATCAAACTTATTCACTGATTAAAAAGTTTATTAACAACACGTAAAATTTTTATCTACTCGACTAAATATAACCACGAGTGCAAATCAACAATTAACTAACTTCCTATAGGGCTCCTCAGTAAATTGAGGTAGCCCTTTTTTATAGTATTAATTAAAGTACGAATAAAGTACGAAATTATTATTTCCTGAAAATTGTTACTGAGCCGTCCAAGCACCGTCCATAGGTAAAGCAGAGCCAGTGATACTTCTGGCACTGTTGCTGCAAAGAAACAAAATAAACTCGCCAATTTGTGCTGGATCCATCATTTCTGGCAAAGGTTGTTTAGCGGTAACCAATTGATATTTAGCATCATCAAAAGTAATTTCTTGTTTTTTTGCAATAGCAGAAATTTGATCGTTAATCAGTGGTGTATCAACCCAACCTGGGCAAATAGCATTTACGGTAATGCCCTGCTCGGCACATTCTAACGCTAACACTTTGGTTAATCCCACCAAACCATGCTTAGCCGCGCAATACGCCGACTTATTAACTGAACCAACAAGCCCATGCACTGAAGCAACATTAATAATTCGGCCCCAACCGTTACTTTTCATGTTGGGCAAAGCATATTGAATCGCATGAAACGCAGCCGACAAGTTAATAGCAAGAATTGCATTCCATTTTTCTAGCGGAAACTTTTCTGCCGACTCTGTGTGTTGTATGCCCGCATTATTAATTAAAATATCAACACTGCCCATTTGCTCGATTGCACTCTTTATTAAGCGTTCGATACTGTCAACATTCATTAAATCGGCATTATCAAATATAGCGTTAATACCGTATTGAACAGAAAATTCACTCGCTAGCTTTTCACCTTCAGTGGTTGACATTAAGCCGTGTAAAACCAGGTTTATTCCCTTCGCGGCAAGTACATGGGCCGTTGCTAGGCCAATACCGCTTGTTGAGCCCGTAATTAAGGCAACTTTTTGGTTAAGCATAAGGATTCCTTATTATATATCCGTAATATAAATTTATGCTCAAGGTTATCGTATTTTACCGCGTTAATATTTGGTCCCTTAGTACCATACCGATTAAGAAAACATTAACGCTGGCGAGTTATTAACTTACAGTTCGAGATCAAAAACCACACTAATCGATGCTGAAAAAACAATATTTTCTTGTAAGTAGCGGCCTGGTTTCGCCGAACTATCTGCCATACTAGATCTCATTTTATAACCTTCATTATTAGCACCGTACCTATGGTGACTTTGGTTTGAGTTAGCATTAATACTATAAATTGCCCCTAACTCAGCATCAAAAGCATTAGCTAATAACTTACCTTTGCTTTTAGCATCATTAACCGCAAGCGCATTTACTTCTTGCTGCAATTGCTTCTCGTTCGAGGACTTTAATTCGATATTACGAATAGCATTAATTTTTACCTTTAAAGCAAAGTCCATAAAAGCATTGAGTTTATCGATATCTTTTAAGGTTATTTTTAAGGTTCTGCGTGCAATGTAGCCTTCAATTTTATCTTGCTCACCGCGATTATAAGTTCTGCGCACTTCTGTAGAAATATTCGATGCTGAAACATTATCTTCATCAACGTCAAAATCAGCCAAACCGTCAAGTAAGTTATTCACTCGTTCATCAACATCTTTTTTTGCATCCAAACTGGTTTTTTGTTCACTTTCAACATTTAAATGTATAACTGCAATATCAGGCATCGCGAGCATTTGTGCATCGCCGGTCACTGAAATATGACGGTTATTTGGCAAACTGCTATTAGCAACGGTGAAGGTAGAAAACGTAAGCAGCACAACATAAGTAAATAATTTCATAAAATATCCTATTTAAAGCCCTTTGGTATAACAAAAGTTTAACGACTAAACGTCTAAATTATTAGTCATCAATTGTAACGATACGCTACTTTAATACAGGCTAACTGAATCATAGCTGAACGAGTGGAATATTGATTTTACGATGCTGAATCAATTATTATAAATTAAAGTAATATTTCCCTCGATTTGTATCACGAAATCAATTACCGTGCACATTTTTAGCGCCAAAATAAGTCGTTATTGTAGTAATTTACCGGGTAATTCATGATCCAGTCTCTTTTAGAAAACAAATCTTTAGTCTCCGTAGTTTTAGCTGTCGTTATTATCACTGTAAAATTAGTTATTACGCGCTTTATTAAGCGTCGTGCGAAAAAGAAAAAAATAGATAAGCGCTTTACCGTAAATTTTTTGAATAATATTTTCAATTTTGCACTCATTGTCATTATGTTTAATATTTGGTCAGTTGAAATTCAAAAATTTGCCTTTTCAATCGCAGCATTTGTAGTTGCTATCGTGTTAGTAACACGGGAGTTTATTCAGTGTTTTATCGGTTTTATTTATGTAGTTTCAAACCGTCCATTTCGTATTGGCGACTGGATACAAGTCGGAAATTACTGCGGTGAAGTAAACTCTATAGACTGGATAAACTTAACTATTTTAGAAGTTAATATCAGTAATTATCAATTTACCGGTAAAACCCTTTACATGCCGAATAATCAATTAGTGACAACGGCAATTAAAAACTTAAACTTCCTCAAACGTTATGCGGTGCATCATTTTACTATTACCCGTGACGGCAGTGTAAATCCGTTCGAGTTTATTGATGCGCTAAAAATTAAAGCCAACAGCTATTGTGCCGACTTTAATGATGTCGCCGTAAGGTATAATCAAGTTATTGAGAATCGATTAGATATAAATATTGCAGGGCCTGCGCCACATATTGAAGTTGCAACGTCAGATATCGGTGATACACAAATTATTTTTACGATTTTTTGTCCAACAGAACGTGCAATGGAAATTGAAAACAAGCTCACCGCTGATTTTATGAACTTTTGGTTTAGTGCTAAAAGTCATAAATAATCATAACAGCCTTTAATATTATGTATATTGGCGAGTTAGCAGCGAACACGCGATAATTTTACTTTTTATTTACAAGTTAACTCGTTAGAATTAATTGTTTTTTCAAATTGGTTATCTACATGTTTTTTCGTTTTATCGCGCTTTTCTTTGCCTTATATTTAATACCAACGGTTAATGCCACTGATTTAGCCAACTTCAATAAAAAATTATCGGCAAATGTTGCCAGTGAAATAAAAAAATACAGCATTCCTGGTGCCGCCTATGCCATTGTGCAAAATAATCAAGTTATTGCCATGGAAAGCTTTGGCTACATCGATAAAGCTAAAAGCCAAAAGGTCGATAACAACACGGTGTTCCGTCTAGCTTCTGTCTCTAAACCCTTTGCCGCGACCATTACCACTATGCTGGCACAAGAGCAGCAACTTAACTTATCAGATCCTATTACTAAATATGTACCCCACTTTGCTTTAGCAACAAAAGGCGCTGCAGAAAAAATACAAATAAAACATCTCCTCAGCCATTCAAGTGGATTAATGCCTAATGCCTACGACAATTTACTGCATGAAAATTGGAGTATGGATAAAATAATTGGCCGGTTTGATCGCGTTACACCCATTTGCCAACCTGCGAAATGTTACGGTTATCAAAATATTGCTTACGGTTTTTTACAACCGGCTATCGAAGCAGTTTCTACTAAAAACTATGCAAGCTTATTACAAGAACGAATATTCTCTCCATTAAAAATGCACAATGCCTCAGTGGGGATTGATGTATTTTTAAAACAAAAAAATACTGCAAAACCTCATATATTAAGAAAAAGAATAAAAACTGGCAGAAAGGATCGTGCAGGAAAAGACATTAGGCGCTATATTTGGCGAACAGTAAAAGTAGAACCTGACTATTATAAGGTTGCGCCAGCAGCAGGCGTAAACGCAAGCATTGATGATTTATCAAAATGGTTAATTGCCAACTTAGGCCATAACCCTGAAGTACTTTCTCCAGCATTGCTGAGCGAACTCACCATACCACGCATTAAAACTAAAAAAGATTTACGCCGCCGATATTGGCGTGAACATTTAACTGACGCACACTATGGCTATGGTTGGCGCATATATCAATTCGAAGGACACCCTATTATTTACCATTCAGGTTGGGTTGCTGGCTATCGTGCTGATATAGGTTATTCGCCAACACTCGACATGGGTTTTGCCATTTTGATTAACGCAGAGTCGAACGTTATTAACAAAATATCGAGCCAGTTTTGGGCACAAGCCCATGAGTTATTAGTGGCTAGTAATTAAAAACTTATTTTGGCATTTATAATCTATTCAAAGAGTACCAAACGTGGATATGCGTTAAGTTATTCATAAAATTTTGATAAATCGACACACCTACTTTTTAAGTATCTAAAGAGTACTTGCCGACCGTTTTATGAATAAAATTCCATACATCCTCTTTGCTACCGTCGAGAAGTTTATTTAGTCCTTTGAGGCTAATAGCGAAAAAATTGATTTTAATTATAAAATCAATTTGAGAAGGATGCATAAAGGAGTCCATACGACTCTTAAATTATACACCCACAGGTCTATTAAAGATAAATAGCCCCTTATGTGGAGTTGGATGTTTTTCAGTCCTCCAAAGGTATAGAACCCTCTGTCATACCGCCCTTTTTCTAAATTCATCTTCCCCTGATAAGCTAGTCCCACAATCATCGAACTGCCTTAAATAATCAAGCTTAGATCCTGGGCTTTTTGAAAACTTAATCTCTATTAAAATACTCTCTTTTAGTGTAAATCTATCATCCGCTTTAATTGTAAAGTCTTCATAGCCTTTACGCCCATTAATAATATTAAATCCTGCATTATTAGATAGCTCTTTCACTCTTAATTATAACGATGGCCCGCCTAAATCCTTATCAGCACCTAAATAATCTCCTAGCTTCTTGAAATAATTGTGTTTATTCATTAAAAAATGCTTCAGCTTCTTTAATTGTTGATATTTTTCATCATTATAAATTTGTAAAAAATCAATATAAAAACTCATAAATCCCCTTTAATAATAACTTATTTTAGAGAGGGTACGCTCTATGGATTACACACCAAGTAGGTTTATTTTTTAGCGATATAAGGTTTAACATACAACAGATTATAAATTCGACACCAAAGCCATAATTTTGCCACAATTGAACACAACATTGCCTTATTGTTAACGCCCTGTGCACCTTTTGTTTTGATGAAATATCCTATATCAACGGCATATTGGAGCAAAGCATGTTCAACTCAAATAAAAAATTAATCTTAGTCGACTATCAAGACTCTTACTTTTATCAACAAAAACGTAAAAAACAACGCAGAAAGTGGTTTAAGTTCATATTACTACTCGCGCTAGTTGCAGCACTGACTGCGATTATTGCTCCTTTAGCACGAGCGAGTAACTTAAATAATGACTTGCAGGAACAAGCTTCTTTTTCGTCAGAAAACGGTCTTATTCATGGTCCGCAATTAGTGTTCTCTCACCCAGACAATACTAAAAAAGTCGCTTTACCAATTAATATAACGGCTAATATTGAAATAAACGGCCTTATTGCTTACGCACAAATAAAACAGGTATTTATAAATCCTTACGACATTGAACTCGAAGGTAAATATCAGTTTCCATTACCTGAAAATTCAGCGATTAAACACTTGAAAGTCAAAGTAGCTGATAAAGAAATTATTGGCCAAATAATGGAGAAAGAAGCAGCCAAAAAAGTTTATAAACGGGCTAAAAAACAAGGTAAAAAGGCAAGTTTAGTGCAGCAACAACGGCCTAACTTATTCACCAACAACATAGCCAATATTCCTGCTCAATCAACCGTAGTGGTAACTTTAGAATTTATTATGCCTGTAACATTTAATCAAAATAGCTTTAACTTAAAGTTACCATTAGCCATGACTAGTCGCTATCAAAGTGATCATCATCAAAAGTCACCTGCAGAACAAAACTCAGCACTTATGCCGCCCATGACAAAAATGCTGGCAAATAGCGAAGCCTCAATCAATATTGTACTTAATGCCGGAACCCGCATTGCTAACATTAAAAGTAATAGCCATAAAATAAAAACTGAAGCATTAGCTAACCAACAATCAAACTATTTAATCACGCTTGTACATAATCAAGTGCAAGCCAGTCGAGACTTTGACTTGAACTGGCAACTTCAAGCAAGCGAAAAGCCGCAAGTCAGTAGCTTTAGCGAACAGGTTGGCAGTGAATACTTTACCCTATTAACATTTTTCCCACCGTCCGTTGACCAAACAACCACCTTGGCCCGTGACATTATTTTCATCATTGACACCTCAGGCTCTATGCAAGGAAATTCGATGATTCAAGCTAAAGCTAGCTTGCAAGAAGCGATTTTAAAATTAAGCACTAAAGACAGCTTTAACATTATCGCTTTCGACGATAGCGTTGAGTTATTGTTTCCCGAAACCAACATGGCTTCACAACGCAACATTGGGCAAGCACAGCAATTTATCAAAAATTTGCAAGCCGATGGTGGCACTGAAATGTATCGTCCCTTAAGCCAAGCATTAGTCATGGCAAAAGATCACCATCAAACGGCAAAGGCCATTCGCCAAGTGGTTTTTATTACCGATGGCGCCGTTGCCAATGAATTTGAATTGATGCAGTTACTCGATGGCGCTCAGCGCAACTTCCGCTTATTTACCGTTGGTATTGGCGCCGCGCCGAATGGTTATTTTATGAAAAAAGCCGCACAGTTTGGTCGCGGTAGTTATGTATTTATTCAAAACAATGCAGACGTACAAAGTCAAATGTCAGCCTTAATGACAAAAATAAATCATCCGGCGATAACAAATATTGAGTTGATGTTCGATAACCAAGTTCAACAAGAAGTCGATGTTTATCCGAAAAAAATTGCTGATTTATATATCGGTGAGCCAATGCAAGTCACCGTAAAATCAAAGCTTCCTATTACCAGTGTGCAAGTCATGGGTGATACGGCTGAAAGTCCTTGGTACCAGCAACTCATTATTGATGACAGTCAATCGTCTCGTGGGATTTCAACACTCTGGGCACGTAGGAAAATTGAAGATTTGTTAGACAGCTTAGTTACTGGTGCTAATAAGGAGCAAGTTAAAGCACAGGTGATCTTAACCTCTATTGCTCATCAAACCCTATCACCATATACCAGTTTTATTGCTGTAGAAAAGCAACCTGAGTTGATGCCCCTGACAGCTAAAAATAATCCATCAAATGCTAAACGCCAGATGAATACATTAGCAAAAGCTCATGAGCACTTAATGGTGGCAATGCCTAAAACCGCACTTGGCTGGCATCAACAGTTACTTGTCGGCCTGTTTTTAATACTGTTAGCCCCCTTAGTATTACGCATTTGGTCCAAATAGCATGGCTAAGCTGATCAAAACTGCTAGAAAACTATCGGCTTCTGCATTAGTGATTGTGGGTGCGCTTTTGTGTATTCAGGCTAGTTGGTTGCCGCTCAAAGCTTGGTTGTCACAACAATTAATTAATCACAGTTGGCAGCAATCAATGGCTGCACAAAAGCATTTACAAGCACAGCAGCAAAACCATGCTCAAGATAATTCAAGACCACATAACTTGAATTCATATAACTTAAATTCATATAACTTAACAAAGCAAATAGCGATTAAACCTTGGCCATGGGCTGATACATACCCAATTGCGGAACTTGTATTTCAGCGCTTAGATAAAAGTATTGTGGTATTAAATGGCGGCGATCCTACCACCTTAGCATTTTCAGCTGGTGCCGTTGCCCCATTTAATCAACCCAATGTAACTAAACCTTTTGTGGTTGCTGGGCACCGCGATAGCCACTTTGCTTTTTTGGAAGATGTAACCATAAGAGATATAATTTCGTTAACCGATGCTCAAGGCCAAGCGCAATTATTTAAAGTTGCAAGCATCGATATTGTCGATGCTTCTGCCGGGCAATTGTCATTAATCGATAATGAGCAAAGTTTGATTTTGATCACCTGTTATCCCTTTGCAGGGATAGGTAACGACAGCGATGAACGTTATGTAATTACCGCAAACCGCTTATAAGTCCAATTGAAATAAGTTCACAGGGTATGAATACATGAAATATAATTTTAAAGCACGTCAATATGCTAAACACTATATAAAAACGGCAATAAATTTAAAAATTTTAAATCTATTTTTACTAATAACTAATAACTAATAACTAATAACTAATAACTGACAGCTGACAGCTTAAAACTAATAACTTAAAACTAATAACTTAAAACATCAATAACCATTAATCTTACTTACCGCTTTCGGTATCTGCCCTGTAGCACGAAAACTGTGAATATTTGTAGCGACAATATCACAGGCACTATTAATATTGGTTGGCGCAGATATATGCGGCAAAATTGTAATGTCAGGATGTTGCCAAAGTTCGCTATTTACGGTTAGCGGCTCATGTTCAAATACATCGAGTACCGCATGGCTAATGTGATCTGAGTTCAAGGCGGCTAATAAGTCGTCAGTATTAGTAATGCCACCACGGGCAAAGTTAATAATGCCACTGCCTTGCGGAAGCTGCGTTAATAAATTTTTATTAACCATTCCTCTTGTCGCCGGGGTTAATGGCAGTAAACACACTAAAATATCACTTTGCGCTAACATTTCAGCTAAACCATGCTCTCCACTAAAGCAGCTAATATTGGCTATCTTTTTAGCTGTGCGACTCCACCCCATGACATTAAAGCCGTTTTGTTGCAATTGCGCTGCACTGACCTGGCCTAGTTCTCCTAAACCTAGAATGCCGATTCGTCGCTCACTTGCGGGTACAAGTTGATGTTGCAGCCAGTGTTTATTTTGTTGCTGCTTAGCATAACGTGGCATATCTCGATGTAAATATAAGCTCCAGGCTAAAACCGCTTCAGACATTGCACGGCTAAGTGTAGGATCGATTAATCGTACGACTTCAATTGGAGAGTCAGCTAAAGCGATCATTAAATGCTCAACACCAGCCCAAAGGCTGTGTATCCAAATTAAGTTTTCATATTCAGCCAACAAGTCTGTATCTGGGTTAGCCACAATCGCCAACTTAACAGCCTTTTTCTCTGCTAATTTAACCTCAGAATACGACACAATATTTTCATCAGGTAATCGTTGATTTAGAGCCGCTAACCAAATAATTTCTTCATGTTTAGGTAATTGATTAATAAATGGGATCATATGGCTTTGCGTTAATGTAAAATAGATTTTATTATACTACCGCAAGTTAATACGTAAACCAGACAATGTTTTAATCTATTGATAAGTCAAAAGTTATAATTTTGTTCTATCTTCCAACGCCCAACTAAGGTATAACGGCGCTATGAAAGTACCTAAACGCATACAGCCACTTGTTAATGATGGCCTAATAGACGAAGTAATAAGCCAATTAATGAGTGGAAAAGAAGCCACTGTTTATATGGTTCGTTGCGGCGATGACGTTCGCTGTGCGAAAGTTTACAAAGAAGCAATAAAACGCAGCTTTAAAAAAGCAGCGCAATATCAAGAAGGTAGAAAAAGTCGCAATAGCCGTCGCGCGCGAGCGATGGAGAAAGGTTCAAAGTACGGCCGAGACCAACAAGAGTCGGCTTGGCAAAATGCTGAAGTTGACGCACTTTACCAGTTGGCAGAGGCTGGCGTTCGTGTACCACACCCTTATGGCTGTTTCGACGGTGTATTATTAATGGAACTTGTGACCACTGACGACGGTGATGTAGCGCCACGCTTAAACGACGTTGTTATGTCAGAAGAACAAGCAGAAGAAGATCACACGCTAGTCATGCATTACGTCAAGCTAATGCTTTGTGCTGGTATTATTCACGGTGATTTATCTGAATTTAATGTTTTAGTTGACGATTACGGCCCAGTGATTATCGATCTACCACAAGCTGTAGATGCTTCAGCCAATAATAATGCCAAATCTATGCTTATGCGCGATGTAAATAATATGACTAACTATTATGGTCAATTTTGCCCTGCATTAAAGCAAAGCAAGTACGGTCAGGAAATGTGGGCATTATTCGAAGGCGGTGAGTTGACACCTGAAACACCTCTCACAGGCTTATTTGAAGAAGATACCGATGCAGCAGATGTTGATACCGTATTAGAAGAAATTAAAGCCGCATTCGAAGAAGAAGAAGCCAGAATAGAACGCATTAGTGATGCAAATGCCATCGACAGTGAATATTAATTAAGTAGGCTGATTTAATGATAAATTTGCGTATGAACTTAACCTTCATACGCAAATTTAACGTAACGCTCTTGACTAGCTTAACCGTCTTAACTAGCTTCACTAGCCATTACAGAAAACCCAATTAATAAAAAATCATAATCCCCGTAATAATCAAGCCTGCCAAAAATAACGTTTCACCGCCCATTAATAACACGGGTCGCCAACCAACAGATAACACTTGTTTTAACGACGTTTTAACGCCAATAGCGGCAATGGCAATAACTAGTAAATTGCTCGACAAGCTACGAATAATATCAATTAACCAAATGGGCAACACACCAACATTTTTTAAAAACGCCAGCACGAAAAACATAATTAAAAAGCCCGGAATAAAAGCACTAACACCGCCTGACATTTTGCTGTTTTTTTCTTTAAACGCAAAAAACACCAACATCACTATCGGCATTAACAACGCCACTCTCAGTAGTTTAATATAAGTTGCTACATCTCCCGCTTCAGCAGAAATGGTGTAACCGGCCCCCACCACTTGTGCAACGTCATGAATTGCTCCACCAATAAAAACCCCGGCCAACTCATCTGAAAAACCTAAATAACTGGCCACAATTGGATAGAAAATCATTGATAAGGTGCTAAACGTGGTAATACCTATCACCGTAAAAGCAAAATATTTCTCTTGAGATTTATCGTTGGGTAACACCGTTGAAATTGCCGCTGCCGCTGATACGCCGCACACGGCCACTGCGCCTCCAGACAATACCCCAAAAACTTTCGATAAACCTAACGCGCGGGCAAAAAACACACCAAAAAATATCGTTAAAGCCATACTCACCATCACAATTAATGGTGGTGTAATACCAAGGGATACTATATCGGCGAAAGCTATACGCACTCCCAGCAAACCAACACACAAACGTAATAGTTCGCGTGAGCAGAAGTCTACGCCGGCTTGAACCGTAGAATAACTGTAAAATGAATGCAGGCTCAAACCCAGTAATAGTGCAAAGAGTATAATTGGCGCTTGATAACGTGTAGCGACAATTGTGGCGATAACGGCGACCAATGAACATAAGGCCACACCTACTAATTTAGCTCGAAAATTTAACAGCATTATACTTTTAACCGTAAAGTTACATGAGTAAAAAGCCTGAAAATGCAGGCTTAAATATTGATATTCTGTCGCTTTTAAAGAGAGTTAATACTCACTAAACCAGCTATTTTTTATGCCTTTACCCGAAAAACGTACGAGTATCATGGCAATAATAATTACCATAACAGGCATTATAGTGCCCCCTGGCCCATAAACTTTATACGAATTACTAATAAAAAATGAATGAAACATTTGCACTAGCACCGCGACTAATGAAGCAATAAACAACGGATAACAGATGCGCTTTTTCATTAACAAAGCAATACTGGCGAAAGTACCAGCAAAAACAGCAACAGTAAAAGCAATGGTTGCCCATAACGGCACTGAACCATAAAGCGCTTGCTCTGCTTGTGGCAATTCGGCGATCATTTCTGGTGTCATCATCATATGCCCGACAAAGGCCATAACACCGAGTAAATTCCACACAAGAGCTAAAATAGCCGCGACTTTAAACCAGCTTGGTATAACAACAAGTTCTGATGATTGTGTATTGTCTGACATATTAAATCCCTTATATTAGTGCTTTATTTTTATAGTTATTTAGAATCTATTCATTTGAAATATAACTTATTTATAGCACAAAAATCAGGCTTTAATTGGTGTTACTCACCCCAAATATCTTTCGGTTTAAGTTTTAATACTTTTCGCTCGCCAGGCTTGCGCTCAACTTTGGTTTTATTTGGGTTAACATAAATTTTACTAGCATTCGCTTTAGCCGAGTTGTAATTTTTATCTTCTAAAACCACTTCTAACTTGTCTTTCGTCTCTTCAATCACAGGTTTTTTCACTTGTTCTTTAGCACGACGTTGAACATGAAACTTCTTGTCTATACCTTGTAACAAATTGCGTAAAACCTGGTCTTTACATTCACGATAGTTTTTATGT
Source organism: Colwellia sp. PAMC 21821 (assembly GCF_002077175.1). Classification (NCBI taxonomy): domain Bacteria; kingdom Pseudomonadati; phylum Pseudomonadota; class Gammaproteobacteria; order Alteromonadales; family Colwelliaceae; genus Colwellia; species Colwellia sp. PAMC 21821. The sequence goes on along the minus strand of NZ_CP014943.1, from coordinate 3,148,272 downwards.
TCAGGTTTACGAGAGAATGCACTTAACTCTGGCTTATTTAAACGAAAGTTAGCTAGCGCCAGCATTTCAATAATATCTTCTGCTTTTAAATTAAAGGCTATTTTCAATTTAGTCAGAATAATATTATTGTTTAAACGCTTTTCAGCCTTCGCAGGTTCGCCTTCTTTTTTTCCACGGCGTTCATTGATAAAGCCATTTAAAAAAGCAGCAAATGTAGTATCAGGGCAATTTACATAAGTAGGATCATCTTCTTGCTTTAACCAGTTACTAATTTGCTCGCGCGTTACGGTTAAATCGCCAGCAGCAAAAATAGCAATAACCTTTTGATCGTTAAAATTAAAGGTATATCTCAGGCGGCGTAAAACATCGTTATTAGTCAAAAACTTCTCCAAAATCCAACGAATATCGCTGGTTATTGCTACTTTACACTAATTATATTTATTAGGGCTTGGCAACATATAGTGATTCAATTGCGCGCTATTATACACGCTTTAAATAGCCAGATCTTTACCTGCAAGCGCTATTTAATGTAAAAGCTGCACGGCTTTAAATTTAGCGGTTAAAGATCACCTAAAACTCATGTTAAGATACCTAAAATTTTGGAGTTAAGCGCTTTCAAAAACCCGTTAAGCTATACCAATAAAAGCGCTCAATACTAAAATCATCATTTAATTATATGTTTCTGAGTTAATCATTTTCAACGCAATTTAATTACGAGCAGTCATGAGTAAAAATGTTAGTCTTTTCAGTCCAGTATTAGCTAAAAGTCGCGGTAAAAGTGCCGATAAAAAAGTTTGGCAAAATCTACCTGGCAGTAGCGCAACGGTCGCTATTTTCCATGGCGCGTTATCCACACAACAGCCCATACTACTGCTGACTCATGACACGCCATCAGCGTTGCGTTTAGAGCAAGAACTTGCCAGTTTAAATCGACAAGCAAAATTACCGATTTGCTTATTTCCTGATTGGGAAACCTTACCGTACGATACATTTTCGCCACACCAAGATATTATTTCTCAGCGATTAGCCACTTTATATCAATTATCGCGCATGGATAAAGGCATTGTTATAGTGCCTATTTCCACCTTAATACAACGTTTAGCACCCAAGCAATATATTGAAGCTAATAGCTTAATCATCCAAAAAGGCGATAAAAAAGATTTACATCAGCTAAGACAAAACTTAGAAGCTAGCGGTTATCGTTGTGTTGATCAAGTGATGGAGCACGGTGAGTTTTCTGCCCGCGGTGCCATACTTGATATATTTCCTATGGGCAGCAACACCCCGTTCAGATTAGACTTTTTTGATGACGAAATTGACGAAATTCGTTTGTTTGACCCAGAGAACCAACGTTCGAGTGATAAAGTTGATGGCATTAATTTATTACCCGCGCATGAATTTCCAACCGATACTGACGGTACCAATTTATTTCGTAGCCAATACCGCGAACAATTTACCAGCACGATAGATAAAGAATCTATTTATCACCAAGTCAGTAACGGCATTATGCCGGCAGGCATCGAGTATTATTTACCGTTATTTTTTGAGCAAACCAATACCTTATGTGACTATCTAGCTGATAACACTTTGGTGATTATCAGTGGCGATATTGATAAAGCTTTAACACATTACTGGACCGATATTGACTACCGCTATGAAGATAGACGCTACGACCCTACTCGACCATTATTACCGCCTAGCCACCTATTTCTAAATAGTGAAGAACTTTACAGCGCATTAAAACCTTTTGACCGTATCAATTTAAAACCTGACGTTAATGAAGATGAAGTAAAAGCATCACAAGTGCAGTTTGACGTGCATGCACTGCCTGATCTGACCATAGATCATAAATTAAAGCAGCCTTTTGAATTACTTAATAACTTTGTTACTAGCAAAGAAACGCCAAATAAGCTGTTATTTGTGGCAGAAAGCCAAGGTCGACGTGAAAGTGTATTAGAGTTATTAGAGCGCAATAAAATAAAGCCTAATGTCTTTAATACTATTGAAGATTTTGTTAACAGTGACGCGCCGCTCGGTATCACGGTTAACGCTTTAAGTGCCGGTTTTATTTTTCAAGCCAAAGGCAGTGCTAAAAAGAATGCCATAGCGTTAATTACAGAAGCAGAATTACTCGGCGATCGGGTACGCCAAACTCGTCGTCGCAATAAACAACAAGAAATTCAAAACGACGCAATCTTTAAAAACTTAGCAGAGCTAAGTATCGGCCAACCGGTTGTTCATATTGACCATGGCATTGGTCGTTATATGGGTTTACAGACGATAGAAAACAGCGGTATTACTACTGAATTTTTAGTACTCAGTTACGCTAAAGAAGCCAAACTATATGTGCCCGTTGCCTCTCTGCATTTAATTAGTCGCTACTCAGGCGCAGACGCTGAACACGCTCCTTTACATAAGTTGGGTAACGACACCTGGAGTAAAGCCAAACAAAAAGCGGCAGAAAAAGTACGCGACGTCGCTGCTGAACTGTTAGATATTTATGCCAAACGTGCTAGTAACCATGGTTATAGCTTTAAACGTGATAAAGATGAATATCGTGCCTTTGCTGATAGTTTTGGTTTTGAAGAAACCTTTGATCAAGAGCAAGCTATTAATGCGGTGATCAGCGATATGCTTTCACCAAAAGCGATGGACCGATTAGTTTGTGGTGACGTTGGCTTTGGTAAAACCGAAGTCGCAATGCGAGCAGCCTTTGTCGCGGTAAATGACGGTAAGCAAGTAGCGATATTAGTACCAACGACCTTACTCGCTCAACAACATTACGAAAGTTTCCGTGATCGTTTCGCCAACTGGCCCGTTACCATTGAAGTGCTATCACGCTTTAAAACCACCAAAGAGCAAAATGCCGTTATTAAAGAAGTGGAGTCTGGCCAAATAGACATTTTAATTGGCACTCATAAACTTTTACAAAACAGCATTAAATATAAAGATTTAGGACTTTTAGTCGTTGATGAAGAACATAGATTTGGTGTTAAACAAAAAGAAAAAATAAAACAGTTACGTGCCAATGTCGATATTTTAACCCTAACCGCAACCCCGATCCCTCGCACCTTAAATATGGCGATGGGTGGCATGCGTGACTTATCAATAATAGCGACGCCACCAGCAAAACGCTTAGCGGTAAAAACTTTTGTTAGAGAGCGTGATGACGCTTTAATCCGTGAATCAATTTTGCGTGAAGTGTTACGTGGTGGCCAAGTTTATTTCTTACACAATAATGTCGACACCATAGACAAAACTGCCGCAGATATACAACTATTATTGCCGGAAGCGAAAATTATTACTGCCCATGGTCAAATGCGAGAGCGTGAACTTGAGCGTGTAATGGGCGACTTTTATCACCAACGTTATAACGTGTTAGTTTGTACTACCATTATTGAAACCGGCATTGATGTACCTACCGCTAACACCATTATTATGGACCGAGCAGACCATTTAGGTTTAGCGCAATTGCATCAATTACGTGGCCGTGTGGGTCGTTCGCATCACCAAGCTTATGCTTATTTATTAACACCGCACGAAAAACGCATGACCAAAGATGCGAAAAAGCGTCTTGAAGCCATCGCATCCCTTGAAGATTTAGGCGCCGGCTTTACCTTAGCCACTCACGATTTAGAGATTCGTGGCGCAGGTGAATTATTAGGCGAAGATCAAAGTGGTTCAATGAGCCAGGTCGGCTTTACGCTTTATATGGAAATGCTTGATGCCGCGGTTGCTGCGCTTAAAGACGGTAAAGAGTTGTCGCTTGACCAAGTCACCAAAACGCAAACGGAAGTAGACTTGCGCGTAGCAGCACTGCTGCCAGATGACTATATTTTTGATGTCAGTTTACGTTTAAGCCTTTATAAACGTATTGCCAGTTGTAAAAATAAGCAAGCACTTGACGATGTGCAAGTTGAGCTGATTGATCGTTTTGGCTTGTTACCCCAAGCGGCAAAGAATTTAATTCATATTGCTAAGCTAAAGCTTAAAGCAGAGAAAATAGGCATTACTCGCATTGATGCTGGACCTGCTGGTGGTTCATTTGAGTTCAGTGTCGATACTAAAGTAGACCATATGTTTATCTTTGGGTTAATTCAGCAGCAACCAAAAATATACAAAATGGACGGAGCGAATAAGCTCAAATTTAAACAAGCAACCGAAGATGCTAAGTCTCGATTTATTTTGATCACCACCATGCTAAACGAATTGGCGAAACATTTGCGCCCGTAAACACTAAAATGGTTAATACTTAAAACGACCGTAATGATCAGTTATCCCTAACAGATAACTGATTGATAATTTAAGTATTGACCAACTTTTGCTATTATCACTAGGTAAAATAACCATTAACTGGATACTGAATGAAATTAACCCAACTATTTTTATGTTCTGCCACATTAGCACTACCGCTAACGTTAAATGCAGCGACGCAAAAAAGTGACGACCGATGGTTTGATGTCGAAATTATTCTTTTTAGCCAATTGGGCGATAAAAGTCAGTTAAAAGAAAATTTTCCAGAGACCAGTGAATTACCTAAACATAAACGTGTAGAAGATTTACTTCGCAGATACTTAAATCCTGACATTCGTAGTTTAAAGCAGCTTCTGCCCAGCTGTGATTCTCCACAATATGGGGAAAACTTAGTCAATAAAACGGCTAAGTTACCCACGCTTTTTAAAGAGCAATCTTTAACTGAGCTAGCGTTAACAGCAGCTGAAGAATCATTGTTTAACCTTGAAAGCCAAACAGTAGAGCAAAATAACAACCCGTTGAATGACGCAACTCATAGTACAACATTACCTTCAGCAGCAAACGAAAGTAGCAGCATCCCAACATTGCCTGAAAATGCCAATGATGTAGACGTAAACAAAACGATTAATAACAATACACTTTATAGTGATGTACAAAGTGAAGTAAAAAACGGAGTACAAAATGAAGTACAAGGTGATGCACTCGATAGCACTACTTTGTCGCCTGAGCCAGAATTAACGCCTGAAGAGCGTGCAAAAATACAAAACTTAGTTTTGGCCGCAGAAGCAGAGTTTCAAACGCTTAAATTTCAATATACACCAACAACTGAAGCTACATTATTATGTCGTATTGATCAGGCTAATTTTACTGATTATCAAGTAAATAACCCTGGATTTGACTACCATGGTTTTGCTGTTGATAAAATGCCTTTATTGATTAATGGACAAGAGGAAGTCGGTAATAACAACACCCATTTACTTAGTAAAGACTCTCTGCAACTTGATGATATTATTCAAGACTTAAGATATAGCAAAAACTTTCGTCCTCTATTGCATATGGGTTGGCGTCAAGTTGCTCGACCTGAAAAAGAATCTGTTCCGGTGAAAGTATATGCCGGTGAAAGCTTCGCTGCAGATCATAAAAAGAAGTTAGCTCATTACAATAAGCAAAAAAATCAGCATATAGTTCAAGCACTTGAAACCACTAGCGAGCAAAGCCCAATGGGCATTTTAACGCTTAAAAACCAAGCAAAAAACAGCCAGCAGGAACAAGTACAAGCGGCAAAAAAATCGCGAATTCAAGAGGTTATTGCACAACTATCGCAAGTAAATGAAGATACTGAAGCACTATTAACATCATTTAAAACTCAAGATTTATCGTTAAAACTTGGCAACGAAAATCCATTAATATCTGAGCCGCCATTAGCCCCCGTGCAACCTTGGTTCATCGATGGTTTTTTCAATATTCATTTAAAGCACTATTTATTTATAACGGCTGATTTTAATATTTTAGATAAAAATTTAGCTGAACTTGCCACCGCACAATTAGCTGAAAACGCTCCAGCTATGGGCAATACTGATGTAATAATTACAAAGCCAGTACAAGCGAAGGCTATTAGATTTAAACAAGATCGACGCGTTATCAGTGGCGAAGTGCATTATTTCGACCACCCGTATATGGGCATGATAGTGCAAATTAGACCTTACACAAAACCAGAGCCTGAGGACGAATAAAGTCTTTAAGGTATATTTTTCAGATTAATGATTTAGAGGATATTATGGATAAAGAAATTGAAATTCAAGCAGCGGTATTTCGTCGTTTACTCGCGCATTTAGATAACCGTAAAGACGTGCAAAATATTGAATTAATGAACCTTGCTGGTTTTTGTCGTAACTGTTTTTCTAAGTGGACGGTTGCTGAAGCTGAAAAATTGGGCGTTAACGTTGATATCGACACTGCCCGTGAACAAGTTTATGGCATGCCGTATAGTGAGTGGAAAGAAAAACATCAATTACCAGCAACAGACGAACAATTAGAAAAATTTAATCAGTTAAATCCAAAAAAATAATATTATTATTTTTAGCAATTCATTATTTAAATGGCTATGATTAAAGCTATTATCGCTGTTATTAAAGTTAGTGAGGTATTCAGGTTTATGAAGTTTTATTTTTCCATGTGTATGCTAACTTTAATGCTAGCGATAAGTTTTCCGCTTGCTAGCCAGCATTTACTTCGCACGTCCTACTACAGTCAGAATGTTGCACCACAACTATTCTTCGACGCTCAGGGACGCCCTATAAGCGGTATTCTTTTTGATCTTACACATACAATTGCTAATCGACTAGACATGCAGCTTGAGATGTTGCCTATTCCTCGCAAAAGAGTAGAACAATCACTGGAAACAAATGTTATCGACATGCATTGTGTTGCAAATCCTATGTGGTATAAATCAGTATACTTACAATGGAGTGACATGATTTATAACAATCCTGATATTTTGATTAACCGTAAAGGAATAACAGCCTTAACTAAATTATCAGAGTATAAGCAACTTAAAATTGGCACTACATTAGGTTATATCTACCCTGAATTATCAAGCTATATTGATAACGAAAACATACTCCCTGTCACGAGTATGACACCCGCTGACAGTTATGATAAATATCGTCAAAACAAAATATCTGGTTTTATCAGTGCATCTATTGAAGCATCTTATTTTTACAAAAATATTGAAGATTCAGTGATACCTATGAATGACAACGAGATCCATTGTGCTCTTTCACCGAGCTTGGACAAGGTTATCGTAAATAATATTAATGCGGTGATTAGTACTTTAAAGGTGACTGGTGAAATTGATAAAATATTAGATAAATACAGAAAAATACCGGAATCAAAGTTAGAAGTGATACAAGCTTTAAGCGACTAGTCGCTGTTATATAATGCCTTGTTTCGTTAAATTTTCACACAAATAGCAGATGCATTTGCTCTACGATCTTTGCGATCACGTGACTCTAACCACCGACCTCTATTAAGTGCTTGCTCCCTGCGTTCGTCGCCAGTGCGTCGTTCATTTTCAACTGATTTTTGTTCACTTATTTCTGCTTCGTCATGCTTAGGCGTTAACTTAGGCTGCTTTTTATCATGCGCCCGCGGTTGCTTTTGACGACTGTCTTTTGCAGAAGGTTCAGCTTTTGCCGTATAGCTAGCTGGCAGTAAATCAATTAAAACTTCCATTATTATTCTCTACTACCCTTTCAACATTAAGTACCACAGTACCTGACCTATCCCCACAAATAAACGATAAGAATCAATAAAATAATTTAAAAAGCAGGGAACATTCATGACGTTTAGTGATCAGATCTATCGCCAAACAAATACAACCAGGAAACGCCATGAATGTCCGCTCTATTTTGAAGAAAACAATTACGCTTGTCACCCCTAAAATGCACGCCCGTCGCAGAACTTCATTAATAAGTTCAGTTGATAGCTTATTAAATGGTGCCTCAGCCACGGTGACTAACCTTGGTAGAGGAATAAATTCTAAAGCAAAAGAAAAGCACCGGATAAAACGCGCTGATAGATTGTTATCTAACACCAATTTACAAAATGAGTCCTTTTCTATTTACCAAGAACTCGCCAAATACACGGTTGGCAAAGCCAAGCGGCCGATTATCTTAGTCGATTGGTCCGATTTAGATGAGTATAAAGGCCATTTCTTACTGCGCGCTACTTTAGCGTCACATGGAAGAGGTATATGTGTTTATGAAGAAGTGCACGACATTAGCACTAAAGAAAAACCCCAAACGCACATTAAATTTTTGAGCCATTTAGCAAAGGTTATCGATAAAGACTGCTGCCCTATTATTGTCAGTGATGCAGGATTTAAAACACCTTGGTTTCGATCGGTATCAGCTAGGGGCTGGGATTATGTAGGAAGAGCACGTTTGCCGAACTTCTATAGTTTAGATGATTCAAATTGGCAGAGCATTACCCATTTTTACAAACGGGCAACCACCTGTCCGACGTCTTATTCTGGGACCATTGCCAGAAGCAATCCTTTGAAATGTCGATTAGTACTTTATAAGCAGAAAAAGAAAGGAAGAAAAGATATGAATCAACTAGGTGCACCGAGGAAATCAAAAACCTCAAAGACTTATAGAAAGTCAGGAAACGACCCATGGCTATTGGCTACATCGTTGCCACAGGGGAAACAATTAGCAAAACGAGTCATGAAAATTTATCGTTTACGTATGCAAATTGAAGAAGGATTTCGAGATATGAAAAGTCATCAATTCGGGCAAGGATTTGAGTACAATAAAACAACTAAAACGAGTAGATTATCCATACTCATTCTATTATCAAGCATTGCGCACTGGTTATTAATGGCGATAGGATTAGCGACAAAAAATGAGAATAAACATAGGCAATACCAAGCTAACAGCTTGAAGAGTGACACAATACTATCGCTGCATTTTATTGGACTGCGCGTTGTTGCGGACAGGTATGCAAAGTTAACGATAAAGACGTTTTTAAAAGCGGTCAGGCAGCTCCACTTATTTGGTGGAGCTTATATCATTGAGAGACTCTGATATTTTGTGGGGATCGCTCAGCCACAGTACCGTTTATGGTTATACCAAGTTGATTACTTAATCGGCAGTTAATGCAAAAAGTTTAATACTTTTCAAGATAATCGGAAAGTTCTAAGCCCGTTTAATCATAAAATAACAGATCTCTATCAAACAACTAATAAATTTTGATTAGATTTAATTAATCGTTCACCTGTAAAAAATGAGTGTAGGTCGTCATTCATGCCATCAAATGTATGTTATACAAATTAATCAGACAATTAACTCAAAACGATGGGATAAATCCCAACCTACAAAAAATAAACACAAATGTTCGTAATTGCTCATTGTAGGTCGGCATTTATGCCGTCAAACGTATGTTATACAAATTAATCAGACAATTAACTCAAACCGACGGGATAAATCCTAACCTACAAATGAATGAACACAAATATTCATGATTGTTCATTGTAGGTCGGCATTTATGCCGTCAAACGTGTGTTATACAAATTAATCAGAGAATTAATTCAGAACGATGGGATAAATCCCAACCTACAAAAAATAAACACAAATGTTCGTAATTGCTCATTGTAGGTCGGCATTTATGCCGTCAAAGAGTCGCTACACATGATTGGTATAAGACCAACTTATAAGGGTAAGTTAATCAATGGAATCTAAATTTCTCCCTAAACCAACAATTTATTATTACAAAAATTGTTCTTTACAGAAAAGCTCCCACTTCTTCAGGGGTTAAATATCGCCATTCACCTAAAGGTAAATCAGCGAGTTTTACAGGTCCTATTTGCTCGCGATGCAAACCAACCACCTTATTTCCCACCGCAGCAAACATACGTTTAACTTGATGATATTTACCTTCGGTAATCGTAAGTAATACTTCTTTTTCTGCAACTTGCTCTAACTTCGCAGGACGAGTTAAACCGTCTTCACCTTGCAGTTGCACGCCCTGAGTAAACTTTTCTGCCGTATCGGCTTTTAAAGGGCTACGCAGCCACACCCGATAGACCTTCTCGCACTGCTTTTTAGGTGAAATTATATTATGTGACCAACGACCATCATCAGTTATTAATACTAAACCTGTGGTGTCAGCATCTAAGCGACCCGCAATGTGCATATCAAATGCTCTATCAACATCAATTAAATGTAATAACGACGGGTAAATTTCATCAACATTAGAGCAAATGGTATCAAGCGGTTTATGAAGAATAATATAACGAGAACTACGCGCAGTTAGCGCTTGGCCTTCAATACAGATGTCATTATTTTCATGCACTTGTGTTGCGGGATCTTTAATCGCAATGTCATTCACGGTTACTTTACCCATTTTGAGCAATTTTTTAGCTTCAGTGCGAGTAAGTTCGGTGCTTTTGCAAATAAATTTATCGAGGCGCATAGTCGGTAATGTCATTAAAAGATTGTGGAATAAAGGCGACGCTATTATCGCTATTTACATATTTTTAGCAAGGCTCGGTGCATAAAACTGCCGTTGCATTGTTTATAGAGATAAAAATTATAAACACAAAAGTTATAAAGAAAAAATCTGTAGTTACAAAAGTTATAAAGACAAAAATCGTTATATATCAGTCAAATCCCGTTAAGCCTTCACCATGTACAAACAGTTTTCCAAGCTTATTGCTTCAGGATATGATTGAAAAGTAAATCCAAGTTTTTGATAGCTTTTAATCGCACTGTCATTATGTTCCAAAACAAATAATGAACATGCATGAGTACCAAGTGCAGCTTTACCTTTACTAGACAATTGTTGAATTAAATACGCGGCAATGCCTTGGCCACGAAAACAAGGATTAATAACTAGCCTTCCTAAATGGCACTTACCAAGCCTATGATAATATTGTCCAAACCCTAGCAGTTCAGACTTTGCAGAAAGTAGCGAAAATGACGCTAATGTATCTAACTTTAAATCACACTTAAAAGAATCTAAGTCAAAGGGAAATCTAAAGTTGGGCCCTGACCAAGAACTCAATTCATCTGCTGTGGTAAACCACGACATCAGTTCAACTATATGTAGATCGGTTGGTTGAGATAAGTACATAGTCACCTTTAGCACTATTTCGGATAAGTAACTGACATGCCAGCAATGTTCATCGCAATGAACATTGCCCAAAATTTTCTAGCTGTGAATAAGCTAAGCTAGCTAACTTGGCTATTAATAAAGTGACCTGATAACGCCAAAGCACTACGATTATGTAATACGCTGTGACATTGCGCTAAAATAGACAAGGCGATTGACTCAGGTAGTTCACCACCAATATCTAGGCCTACAGGGCCATTAACATGGCGTGTCAGCCACGTTATGTCAGTAATTTCAGCAAGGCTTTCAACATTATGTCTTCTTTCCATGGGGCCTAATAAACCAATATATTTTTCGACCTTATTTTCATGTAATAAACGTAACCAAGCAGCGTCTAAATTTAAGTTATGCGTCATCAACACTGCGGCATCAAGTTGTTTAAATTGTGCGGTTTGAGAAAAGTCATCGGGATGAACTCTAAAAATATCAGCGGCATGTTTAAAGCTGCTGCTGCGCGCGTAGCTTGAACGATGATCAACAACCGTTACACGCCAGCCCATTTGTGCCGCCATGGTTACTAGTGGAATAGCATCGGAGCCACCTCCAAAAATCCATAAGTTAGTCGGCGCAGATATTTTAGTAAACGACAGTTCTGATTGCCCCACGACTATATTACTGTGGGCTTTATTTAGCTTGACCATTTCACCCAGTGCGTCATTTTGAATGCTTTCTTGTGCCGGATCTGTAGATATTAATAATTGCCCTGCATGATCAAATAAATCTATCGCATTTAATGACTTTTGCGTTGGCTCTGCTGTTAAAAATGTCTGCTGTAGATAGCTAGTTTCGCCCGTTTGCATACGTTTAAAAAGCATTGCTAGCAAACCTTGATGTGCTGCGGTGACATATTGCAGTAATACGCCTATTTTACCTTTACAACCTACGCCTAGCTCTGCAGCATAACCGTCCTCTTCAAGCATATCGTATTCCACATAATGGGCTTGTTCGTTATCGAAGACTTTTTTAGCATGTAAAACAATATTGGCTTCTAAACAGCCACCACTGACTAAACCATGTGATTGACCTAAGTTATTTACCAGCATAATAGCGCCGGGTGAACGATAACTGGACCCCTCTTTGTTCACTATAGTGGCGAGTACCCAGTTAAGTTTATCGCTGTGACTTAAGTAATATTCAAGTAAGGAGTAATGGGAATGGTTGTTGAGCAAGGAAAGTCCTTAAAAATTTGGGTTAATCGTTTATCGGTACAAGGAAAGTTATAGAGGTTAAGACTTGTAGTTCAAGATGTCTAGCCAATATTTATAGTATTATATCTATAGCATTATATCGACTAGACAAACATTAAATCAATATTTAGCTTAGCAGCGCTTCAATATCAAATTCATCAAGTTGTTTAGGGTCAGCAAAGGTAATAATGTATTGCTCGTACACTTTAGAGCGAACAAAAATAGCAAATAAATCAGCATCAAGATGATTGTTTTTTGCCATGCTGCTCATTATTTTTAAACATTCACTAACCGGTTTTGCACTTTTGTAAGGTCTATCAGCGGCAGACAATGCTTCGAAAATATCAGCCAATGCCATTAACCTTGCTGGCACCGACATTTGCTCTTTCGTTAAACCGCGAGGATAACCTTTACCATCCATCGTTTCATGATGACCTAAAGCGTACTCTGCCACGTTGGCAAGATGTTTTGGAAAAGGTAAGGCTTCAAGTATATCTAGCGTGACGTCCATATGTCGTTGGATTATTTTTCTTTCTTCATTGTTTAATGTGCCACGTTTAATACTTAAATTCGTTATTTCATCGGTTGATAACAGCGGTTGCTTTACTTTATCAATAATTATTTCGTATCGAGCAGAAATGGTGTGTATATTTTGCTCTTGTTCATCGGTTAAAAACTCGCCACCGACGTTAACTTTTTGTAAAAATGCAGTATCTAAGTTTAGTTGTTTTTTAGCTAAATCTCTTCCACGCTCTAGTTGTTCAACTTCAATGGCTTTACCCGCTTTTAATGCCGTGATCATTTTCTCTTGATATTTAAGGTCTATATCACGACTCGCAATTTCTAGCTTAGCGGTAACATAGTGAATACGGTCAAATATAGTTTCTAATTTTTTCGATTTTTCCATTACATGATCTGGCGTGGCAATTTTTCCGCAGTCATGCAACCAACCCGCGATACTGAGTTGATGTCTTTCTTGTGCTGAGAGTTTGAAAGAGGCTAAAGGCCCTTCATTATAATCGCTTACCGCGTCGGCAATCATCAAGGTGAGTTCTGGCACGCGCTTACAATGCCCGCCTGTATGAGACGATTTAGCATCAATCGCTAGTGCGATGGTTTTAGCGAAAGACTCAAACAACTGCTGCATATTAGCGATAAGCGCTTTGTTGGTTAAGGCAATAGCGCCTAAAGAGGCAAAAGATAATATTTGTTGCTCAACTTCAGTTGAAAAGCTGATAATTTCTGAATCGTCCATGGCATTGATCAATTGGATAACGCCAATAATATCGCCCGTATGATCCTTCAGCGGAAAGGTCAGCATTGATTTTGTACGATAACCCGTCGCTGTGTCCATTTTTCTTGCGGCACTAAAATCGAATGGCAGCGCATCGTATACATCTTTGATATTGATCACTTCACCGGTATTCGCAGCATGTGCGACTATCGCAGAACGGTTGGGTTGGTTGTCGATAAATAGCGGAATGCCAGGGAAATTAATCGGCGAGTCAGAACTTCCACCAAGATGAAGTTTCAAACTTTTATTGTATATAGTTCGAAACTCTAATTCTTTTAAACCATTGACCAAATAAATAGAACCCGCATCGGAATTCGACACTTCAACCGCAGCTAAAAGTATCTTTTCCATTAGCAGGTCAGTGTTTTCTTCTTTACTTAATTGAATACTAATATTTAGTAAATGCTCGAAAGCAGCTTGTTGTGATGATTTATTTGTCATAATGAATTACTTACTTTCATGGGTATATACCCCATCCCAGTCCGTTGCATCGACATTATCGATAAGATTAACAATTCGTTCTATTAATATACTATAAATTGTTATTGGCAAATTAGCACTTTGTTTTAATTGCATAAACATTTCTTTCGCTTCAATGAAATTACCAGTCAGATAATGTTCCATAGCGGTTTCATGTAATAAAACATCAGCTTTAGTAGCATCATTTACCTCTGTGTCAAAGCCTATAGGTTGATATATTTCAACCGCGGTGTGCTTGCCTTTAACTTTAATTCTATCCATTTTTCTACAGATAACACCCTGCTTAGTAATATCTTCAAAAGTACTGCTTGATACTAAAATATCGACACCATAATATTTTGTTAACGACTCGATCCTCGCACCTAAATTTACTGCATCGCCGAGTACAGTATAAGCTTTTCGGTAAGAGGAGCCCATATCCCCAACCACCATTTCACCGGTGCTTATTCCAATACCTACGCGAATTGCAGGCCAGTTTTTTTCCTTAAATCGCTCACTCAGCACTTCGGTCAGGGTAATTAATTGCATCGCACTAATAACCGCATTAACCGCATGGTTTTCATCTTCTAGCGGTGCATTCCATAGCGCCATGATCATATCACCCACGTATTTATCTATTGTCCCTTTGTTGTTGAAGATAATAGCGGTTGCTTCAGATAAGTATTCTTTGAGAAAGTCGCTCAATTCTTCAGGGGTAAATTGTTCTGACAAGGTGGTGAAATCTCGTATATCGGCGAACAGTACAGACATTTCTTTACGCTCAGTTTTTAACTCTACACCTTTAGCTGAACGGATCATTTTCTCGATATACGCTGGCGGTACATATTGATCAAACATACTTTTAATTTTTTTACGATTGGCATTTTCAGAGACAAAACCCACAGCACCGTAATAAATCGTTAATAACGTTATCAGTAATATTATTTGAAATAATGGCAAGCTAACTTTCAGCGCCGACCAGCAATACCAATTAAAACCAATGTGTAAGGCAAAGCTAAGTAGACTAATGATTAAAATTCTCATGGGGCCTTGGCTGGCCATTAAAATCGACAAGGTAAAGCCCGTTAATAGCAATAAGGTAAAAATAATAGCTAAGGTAATATCAAGCTCAACAGGTAGTATTTCTGGGTGAATAAGCCCTTCAAATACATTAGCATGCACTTCAACCCCTGGATATTGCACGCCAACTGAGGTTGTTCTCAAATCAGCTAAACCCACTGCCGATGTACCAATAAAGGCGATTGAACCGTCTAATACATCTTGCGCTACGCGATCATTTAAAACATCGGTGGCAGAAATATATTGAAAACTGCGTTCACGCCCCTTATAAGGGATAAATATTTGCCCTTTTTCATTGGTTGGAATGAAGTGATTACCGAAACTTAGCCCCTGTAGCCAGGTTGCATTACCAGAAACTTTACTTTTGGCTTCAATATTATCTGCTAAGGTATAAACACGTGCCGCCTCTAAGGCTAAAGAGGGGTATAACTGGCCTTTGTAATTCAGTACTAGGGATGCCTTGCGAATAAAGCCATCGCTTTCAGGTACCGAGTTAATAAACCCTGCACCCGTTGCAGCTGACTGTAACGTTGGTATATTACCCAGCACATGCTCAAAGGAGGCTATTTCAGATAATTGCCCTTGCGCATAAGACCAGTCAATAACAGGCTCAGGTAATTGCCCTGCTGTTTGCGCGCGATCATCAAATAAAAACCCTAATACAACTTCCGATTTGCTCAGCGTTTCTGCAAACTCTTGATCAAAATTAACCGAATCAGTCAGTTGTTTTATTTGCTCTCGGGATTGCGCTCCCAGGTGTTCATTTTTACTTAAAATGACTTCAACAGCATTTCTTTCTGGCTCTGCAAAAAAAATATCGAATGCGACTACTACAACACCAGCATCCATTAATTTGGTGACTAGGTCGCTTACTTTGCTTCGACTCCAAGGATAGCGCCCTTGTTCTCGCATACTTTTTTCGTCAATATCGATAATGATAACTTGCTCATCAAATTGTCGAGGCTCTTGTGATAGCGTGGCCAATAAACGGGCATCATATAAAATACCTTCAACGCGCTGCAAAAATTTTTGAACATTATCGACACTAATATAATTTAACCCCATCACTAATAAGGTGATGGCTAAACCTACTAGAAAGCTTTTCGAGCGGAAGCTAGTGATCATTTATGGCGTTACTTTTACTTGCTGTGCAGTGTTTTTTTTTGCTAAGTCGACAACTGTGCCTTCACGCGCACAAAATATGTTGAGCTTATTGTTGTACTCAACTTGTAACTTTTGCTCTTCAAATAAAAGTTCTTCGTCGGTTCGGGCAGGATCGTGACTAATGATATATAAATTTTTTACTTTTGCTTCGCACGCCAGCCTTGCTACTTCGCTAAACGTACTGTGTCCCCAGCCAAGCTTTAAAGGCAGGTCGGCTTCAATATATTGCGCGTCATGAATTAACATGTCGGCGTCAGCAATAAATTCAAGCCATTGCTGCCAAGAAGTATGTTTTACGTTAGGGGCATTTAATTCATTGTCAGTAACATAGGCAACCTTTTTACCTTCTGCCATTAAGCAATAGGCCGTGCCACCGTCAGGATGATTTAAGCGTTGGGTGCTCACTTTAAAGCCGGGAATTTCAAAATGGCTTAACTGTGATTTTTCAGCATCAACTTTAATATTAGCCGGTAATTGCTGAAATTTAACCGGATGGGTCGACCCTGACATCTGGGTTAATATCGCATCCTTATCATCACAATCAACTTCACCTGGTACAATAACTATATCTCTTTCAGCCTGAAATATAGGCTTGAAATATGGGAAGCCTTGAATGTGATCCCAATGATTATGGGTTAGTAATATGTTGATGGGACCCGAGGTTTTTTCTAATCGATCGCCTAGCGCGATAATGCCAGTGCCAGAATCTAAAACCACATCTTCGCCAGTTTCTAAACAGATATAAACACAAGATGTGTTACCACCGAATATCAGGGTATTCTTACCCGGTGTTGGGGTCGACCCCCTAACACCGTAGAATTCTACTTTCATACAATCAGTTACCGCTTTAGAAAAAAGGTTAATTTAATGTGTAATGGCTGATATCAATATTGTTCTTTTCTGTTGCGCCTGTATAACACTGACCTGCTACAACAAATGAGCTATTATTGATTAAGACAATAGACTCTAAATTTGCGGCATTTGAACAAGTAGATGATCTAAAATAGCCATTATAATCAAATGCATTATCTAAACTACCATCGGGTTTGATGCGTCCGATCATTTTCTTTTTTCTAATTAAATTAAGGTCACTGTAGCCAACCACTACAATATTATCATTACTATCAATAGCAGCATTGGATACTCCTGCCTCAGCGTCCAACTCTAGCAATGCGCTCATATCGAAAAGCGCTTTGCCGTCACCAGAGAAACTGTTATCGAGTACGCCTGAAGTATTTGATTTTACAACTATAAGTTCCGCTGAATCACCTAAGTCATTGCCAATCCAGTACAAGTCATTTTTACTATCAAAAAGTAATTGCTCTACGCTTTCATCGATCCCCGAATTTGTATCAACCGTTACAGCATTTTCAAGTGCTCCTGTTACTAGATATTTAGCCATTAACAGGTCTTTGTCGCCACTTAGGCGATTACCACCGGCATAAATATTGTCGATACCATTAGTAACATCAATAACAACTGTCAAATAATCATCAGTATTAGCGCCAATAACATAGCCTTGCGTGCCTAAAGTATTAAATAGCGTATCAAGTAAACCTGCAGCGGTTAAGCGTAAAACAAAGGCACTGGTACTGCCGCTTTCAAAGTTACCTACGGCAATAAGCCTTTCTTGGGTATCGGCTTTAACTTGATTAAATTGAGTGTTGGTCGCAATTATGGCCGAGGTGGTATAAATGCCATTAGTCGCAAAACTAGTATCTAATACGCCGTTTTGATCAATACGGGCAACAAAGCCATTAGTACTGATACCTTCAGTGACATTGCCATAAACAATAAAGTTGCCGCTAGCTAATTCAAACAAACCTTTAACCGTGGCACTGGTACCTATTATTAATTGCTTATGTCCGTCGCTATCAAACGTAGTATCTAATTGGCCTGTACTGGTTAGCCTAGTTAAAATGATACGTTTATTGGTTGCATCATCCGCAATTGAAGCGGTTAAGTATTTACCAACTTGCACGCCTGCTTGAATTTGAATAACTTGTGCTACGGTATCGTCTGACGGTGTACTGGAACCGATTATAGTATTTTTGCCGCTTATTATGTCATTACCTGTGAATAGATTACCTTCACCTGTCACCGTACTAATAACCATATTGGTACCACTACCCGATTCAACGTAGCCTGGAATCCACATAGTTCGTGTATTCTCTATACTCATTGAGCCTGCAAAAGCATTATTATTATAGTTAATTATTTGATAGCCATTAACACCATAATTAGTATCTAAAACACCAGTATCGCCTGCAACACGTGAAGTAAAAGGCTTACTTGTTCCGTCAAATAGCGTACCACTTAAGTACACTTCATTACCCGTCTCTGCAACACCGGAGAACTCAGCATATCCGGTGCCTGCTCCTGCGTCACCGTCAACATCATAAGTAGCAATACCGTTAACACCAAAACCAGGCACTTTAACGGTAAATTTATCTATTTCGAGAATAAAGCCTTCTTTGTTGTCATTTGCTAACACAGTTGAACCCACCAGAAAAGCGGTGTGAGTTGATTGATTGATTCCACCTATAGCGCGAACGTCATCATCTTTACCTAGCCCACTGATGTCATAAGGCATTGGTACACTGTTATTAAAGTTCACGTTAATACCATCAGCATGTCTAGGATCAATAATCCAAGCGTAAACGTCGTTATCACCATTAGCCGTCAATACATTACCTGCGATCATAATCTCTTGATTGTGCGGGTTATATAATGCAACGGCTTCATCATCAAGCCCTGCACCACTGACATCTAAAATAATGTGTGGCGAATAAGTAGTAGTATCTATAATAGTATCTTGAAAATCACCATTTTCATTTATACGAATAACTAAAGTATCAGCATCAGTACCTTGCACTTTACCGACAGCAACAATCATAGGTTCAAGATCAGACGCTAATGTTGTTACCCCTTGCAAGGTAGGAAGCGGCATGTTGACAGCGTTATTAATCGAAAAGGTTTTTTGTTCAACAGTACAACGAAGGCCACTATTAGCAAAGGTTGTGTCTATCGCACCAAAACTATCGATCTTTAAAAAACAAACTTCGGTATAGGTACCGTCATCAGTGTCGAAAACAAGGTATAGATTGCCAGAAATTTCGGCAATTGCTTTGCCGTACTCTTGTGCACCAAAATCAAATACTTTTGAACCATTACTATCGAAAGTGGTGTCTAAACTGCCATCTGTGTTGTAAGCCACAACATAAACATCTTTATCTACGTTATCGATAGTGCCAATAAAGTACATTTTTGTGCCAACATTTATAGAATTATTAAGCTGTGCTTGACCGATAGAGCCTGATAGTTCTAATAAACCAAAAGCTGTGCGACCAAAGTTTGCATCTTCGATGATTGCGGCCTCGCCCAGTATGTCGAGGATAGTAATGCTTACGGCAACATTGGAAGACTCAGCAATAGGGGTACCATTGTCAGTAATAGTTGCTGTTAATGCATGTTGGGTATTAGTTTCAAAGTCTAAAGGAAAAATGCCTTTTACTGTGATAACGCCGCTTGATGGGTCGATTTGAAACAGGCTAGTGTCACCTGAGGTAAGTGAATATACCAGTGTGTCATTCTCTATATCGCTGGCGCTAATGGTGCCAACTATGTCACCCTCGGTTGCCGCTTCATTAATGCTAAAAATATAAGCGCTTGCATCTACATTGGGATCTGGCACTAAAATAGGTGCATCGTTTACCGCTTGAATATTAAGGTCTACAGTCACGACTTCGCTAGAGGCAGTACCATCAGAAACCGTATAGCTAAATTGGTCTGCTCCAAAATAATTAGCAATAGGTCTATAACTGAATGAGCCGTCAGCATTAAATATTAAACTACCGTTGGTGCTTACATTAGAGGTAAGCACAACCGTTAAACTATCACCATCAACATCACTAGCACCACTTAACAAGTTATCGGCATCATTTGATAATTTGCTTAATATCAAATCTTCATCAAAGGTGAAGCTCTTAGTATTACTCACTACCACAGGAATATCATTAACCGGACTAATAGTTAATGTGACTTCACTGGTTTGTAAACTTTCACTCACCCCGTCACTTACTTTATAACTAAATTTAATATCACCAAAAAAATCGCGTGTGGGTCTATAAACGAATGAGCCATCTGTATTGAGCGTTAAATTAGCATCACTGGCTGAGGCTAATATCACTGATAAGGTATCACCATCAGCATCACTGGCATTACTTAATAAGTTATTGCTCGCGTTAGCTGCTACCGATAAGGTGCTGTCTTCTATAAAGCTAAAGCTTTTATTCCCTAGAAGAACGGGCAAATCATTAACCGCAGAAATACTTAAGGTTACGTTCGCTTGTGCTGTACCACCATTTCCATCCATTATTTGGTAGGTAAAACTGTCAATGCCACTAAAGTTAAGGTTTGGAGCGTAAGTGAACGAGCCATTACTTTTTAGCGATAACGTACCGTTACTTACATCCTTCAATGGCTGGGTATTTAACGTAATGTTCGCTGTAGTCTTAGCTACATTAGCTAACGGTGTGGTATTTACTGTTAACGTATCACCATCAACATCGCTATCATTGGATAACAAATTGTTATTATCGGTGACTAAAATATTCAGCCCGGTATCTTCAAGAAAATTGTAACTGTCGTTTAAGGCTATCGGTGCATCATTTATCGGTAATACGGTCAGTACTAATGCACCTGAGCTGGCAGCATTAATGTTATCCGTCATGGTATAAATAATATTTATTTGCCCAAAAAAGTTCAGCGCGGGGGTAATATCAAGCTTGCCATTTACAATCGCTGCCGTGCCATTTTCAAGACTAACCGAGACTAAGGAAAGCGTATCTCCTTCTTTGTCGATGTCGTTCGCCAGCACATCAACCACAATGCGGGTATCTTCATTTGTCGTGGCAATATCGTTGACAGCGATAGGGCTGTCATTTAACGGCACAACAACGATATTTACATTCGCGGTATTAGTTAGGCCTGATGCACTGATCACTTGATAAGTAAAACTATCTGTACCATTAAAATCAGCATTGGGCAGGTATCTAAAGCTGCCGTCTTCGGCTAACACTAAAGTCCCTTTTTGTGGTGAGTTTACCGGCGTTGTATTAACTTTCAGTATTGCGTTATCGAAATCTACGTCATTAACCAAGAGTCCGGTTGAAACGCCAACAACTAACTCTACATCTTCTTCGGTTAAGTAATTATCATCAAGCGCAATCGGAATGTCAGCCGAAGGGTTGATAGTAATTGTGACAAAGGCCTGTGCTATTTGGTTTGCTGAGTTGCTTATCTGATATTGAAACTGATCAACGCCGACAAAGTTACTATTGGGGATATAGGTAAACGTGCCATCTAAGTCTAAACTTAATTGACCGTGTTGAGGCTGAATAAGCAGGCTTTCCAGTAATGTGAATGGTAAACCGTTTGGATCACTATCATTAGCTAAAATACCTAAATCAACCGAAGCAATAACGAGTGTATTGTCTTCATCCACTTGATAAGTATCATTAAGTGCAATAGGCGGTAGGCTACTTCCGTTCGGTAATATAGTGACAGTCGCTGTTGCCGTGCCTCCCTTGCCATCAGTTACTTGATAAACAAATTGGTCATTTTCAGCTAATACGCCAGCAGATTGGTAAGAAAAACTGCCATTGGCATTAATAATTAAGGTACCACGCTGAGGGGGGTGATAGCTCGAATTGTAACTTGCAGATCATCGCCGTCAATATCAGAATCATTACTTAATAAATTAGTATCAGCGGCAAGAATATTACCACTCGCATCAACTGCGTAAGTATCATCTACAGCAACCGGGTTATCATTTATCGGTAATACTGTAAATATAGCCGTGGCTTCAGCTGTTGCACCTTCGCCGTCAAGAATTCTATAACTGACCGTATCTGTACCGTTAAAGTTTAAACGTGGCTTATAAGTAAAATTGCCGGCTTCGTCAAAATCTAATGTACCGTTAAATGGTTGAAGTATAATACTGTCAAATATGACGACTTGTCCGTCAGGGTCCACATCATTATCTAAGACATTAACCGTTAACGTTTCATCTTCGTTAAGCTCATAATTATCATTATTCGCGATGGGCGCTAAGTTAGCGACACCGCCAAGTTTAGCAAGCGTGTAAGGTTTAGATTTTCCACTCTCACCGCCGTTATCTATACCGGTAACGAGTAAATGATAGTTTTTGCTTTCATCCACGTCAGTAAACTGCGCGGTTGTGCCATTAATGGCAAGTTGTTGTATACCGTTATCAAGCTCGATGGCATTTGACGACGTTATTCCAAGCGCTGTAGCGGCGTATAAATTATAACGCTCGAGTGCAGAGTTACCTGACCATGAAACAGAAACCACACCGTTCTCTCGGCTGGCACTGATGGCTGAAATTTGAATAGGCTGCCAATTTACACTGAGTGCATCAACAACAGCGCTGTTGCCTAAACTGTCTTCAACAACAAGTTCAATACGTAAAGCACCCGCGATTTCATTCGCAAATTGCGGATTAAACCCCGTAATAGTTGCTTGAAAATCAGGTGTACAATTTTCAGCACATAAAACAAAGCTTCGCTCTGCGTTTGGCAAATAAAGAGATACTTTATTCATCACATCAGTGTCTGAAGCTGTTACGCCTATAGTTAAATTACCTTCGACTTTGCCATTTGAATTTGCATGTCTTAGTGTGCCAATGGCATTAGAAAAGCTCGTGCTAACCGTGCTATTAGTTACACTCTGTGTGCCAGCCACTTTTTTTGCCACAGAAAGGGTTACGCCAGACTGCCCAGCTAAGTCTACCGTGATTGTATCGGATGGCTGAGGAACTGTTATTACAGGTGTTACATTGATAGGTTCACTTGACGATTCAGACTCTCCGCCACCACAAGCTGTTAGGCTCAATAAAGCTGTAATATATATACATCTTTTAATATACATTTTTATAATCCTAAAGTTTATGGACGAATAGTAAATGAGCCGTCAGCATTAACTGCTGGGTTATTAATTTCTTGTAAGCTAAAACCACCACGAATTTCATCTAAACCATTGATGAAACCTGCAGAAATAATACCATCGGCTTTATTATTACCGTGTGAAGCGAAATTAATGCCTAGGTCAAGTTGATCAATATTAATCAGCCCTGAATACGCGGCAAACCACTCTCCTTGGCTATCAGAAAAACTCAACGTACCACCTGGGACTGAAGCATTATCAAAGTCAATTGCCATAGTCATAGTAAAATCGCTAACTTGTCCAACACTGGAATTTACCGTGCTTTGAATTATGTTGTTATAAGCAAGCGTTCCTGTGCGTTCAGCTATCAACTCTTCAATTGGTAAACCGTTAATTCCTTGCCATTCTGACTCGGTATATACATCGTTATCGCCAAGGCTGTCATCATTTTCAAGTGTATCCGAATTGAGCGGGCTTTCGCCTGAATCAACAATTAAGGCTTGTGATGATTGCTCACTGTCGCCATTTTCATCTGTATTTTCATCTGTATTTTCATCTGTATCTTCAGATAATGTATCGGAATAGCCTAAAGAGATAATAGCCGGTGCCTGAGTCATTCGTGTAACTTGACCTTGAGCATTTACAGAGGCAAACGCGAAGTCTTCCGAACTGCCTAGTGATAAAATACTGTTATCATTTAATTCAACATCAATATTACCGCTATAAACAGCGAAAAAAGTATCTTTACCAACTACTTCCACAGCAAAGTGTGTACCACGAATACCAATACTGCCTACAGGTGTTTTTACTTGGTAATCACCGCCAGACTTTTTAATAAGACCACTGATAGAACGTAAACCACCGTTAACCACTTCTAAGGTTGCCGATGCTTCACCCGCTTCAGGGTTATATTTATACTGGCTGATCAAAATTTCTGTATTTTCTTTTAAGGTAATTAAACCACCATCAGACATACTAAACTGAGCTTTACTTTTATTACCTGTGGTAATGTTATCGACACTGAATATTTCAGAGCGCCGTTTCAGTTTTCGCTTTTCTTTGCTGGCTTGATCAAACGCTTCAACCATACCTTTGGCTAGAATCGTTTTACCCGCTACATCACTTGCATGTAACGTGTGGCTAATACTCATCACCAATGTAAAAACACTCATAAGTTTAATAGTTTTAAACATTTTTTTGTTATATAAAAACTTTACATTATTCATAGTTTGCTCCTAAAAGCTCATACGAGCAGATAAATTAATTTCAGCCCGTTGATAGGAAAAAAGTGCCAAGTTACTATCTTTATCTTGCATGTTAGCGCTTAATTGATAAGACCATCTTGTGGAGTCTTTATATAAAATTGAAGTACTAAACAGCCACATATCATCAACTTGTTTTTCTAAAAAAAACGGATGTGGATGCTGATAAGCTTGATGCTGATAACTGATATTTGCACTTGCTAACCAATGTTGATTGATAGCAAAATTCGCCATATAACTAATAGCACTAGTATTTTTACTATTATGTTGGCTTTCAACGAATTGGCTTTCTTCTTGTGAATAAACCACTGAAAGTGCATGTCGCCATCTTTGCATAATATACTGAGCCGATAATTGTATTGAGGCGTCATCCGTGTTTAGTAACCGATTAATGTCATTTTTCGACTGCCCAACAAAAGCCTGAGTAGAAAGAAGCCACTGCTTATCAATAGTTTTACTTAGACCAAAGGTCGCGCCATATTGTGTCCGGTAATAGCTACCATCTAACCAAAGCGGAACAGCTCTAACGCCAGCGCTAGCACTGAAAGCGTCAAAATCCTTTTTATATTGCAAATTAGTACGGACTGAAAATCGATTATATTCAGAGTCATTGCTGAAGTAATGTAACTTACTGGTACCTGAAAAGGTTAGTTTAGAGGTTTGAGTTAATGCTTTGCTTCCCATTAACTGATAACCCAGTGCTAAAAAACTGTCGCTGTTTTCTTTACTGTTTTCAGATAATGGAATGTCTTGATCTAAAAAAGGCAGAAATATATTATCTTCGCGGGTACCAGCATTTATATTTGAATCGTACCCTACGTTCACATCCACCGACTGTACAATAACTAAAGATTGCTGTTCTAAAGCCGCATCAGAAATGTTTTTAAGGTTTGCAGCAGATGCTTTTAATTTAGGAGAAATAGTTTCTGCTTGGCTTAATGACTGGGTTATTTCGATAGCCCCATGATAGTTTTTCATTGTGTAATAAGCGCTAGCAAGATAATACTGGGCGTCTAACCAATTAGGCTGATTAGCGACTACACGTTCAAAAGCATAAACTGCACGTTCATTCTCTTGTACTTTCAGGGCAGCAAGGCCGTAGAGGAAGTCAAAATCAGCATCGCCTAAATGCACGTTCTCAAGTTTTGTTGCTAATTGCCAAGCACTTGCACTTTCATTGTTTTGGATTTTTTGTTTTAATTGCGTAAAAGCACCGTTGTCTCGAAACGTTTTAGCATCAATTGCTTCACTGGTGAGCAACAACAAGAAAATAACTAATAGAATTCTCTTCACTCTACCTTCCTAGTCTGAATAAAATGATTACTGTATTCAAACTTAATATAGCTGTAAATGCAATATCTTTGTAACTTCAACTTAATTAAAACAGCAAAAAACAGATGTAATACATTGCTGTATAGCTATATTCAATGGCTTTTACAGCCATATTCAAGCGTAAACACTATATGTAACCAAACAGGTTAATTGTTACAAAAAATAACCTTCAACAAGTATTAAAACCACAAAAACTACAGATCAATTTTTGAGTTTATGAGTTTATGAGCTTTTGAGCTTTTGAGCTTTTGAGCTTTTGAGCTTTTGAGCTTTTGACAGGATAATATACGAGAATAAGCCAAAGTTAGGTTTTCTTAGCTTATTCTCGTGATTAGTTTTAAGCGATATCTTGTGCAGCTTTACATGCAGCCGTAATTTTCGACCACTCTTCATTTGCAACCCATTCAGGGTTAGCAATCCAAGTTCCACCAACAGCAAAAACATTAGTTAACGATAAAAATTCATCTTGATTTTTTTCGTTAATTCCGCCGGTAGGACAAAAAGAAATATCTTTAAAAACTGATCCCATCGCTTTTAAAAATGGTGCGCCACCAGATAATGAAGCGGGGAATAATTTTAGCTCGGTATAGCCAAACTCTCTTGCTAAAAGTATATCCGAACTATTCGACACGCCCGGCAACACTGGAACCTTACAGTGTGCTAAATGTGTTAATAAGCTACTTGAGATGGTTGGGGTAATAATAAAGTCACTACCGGCTGCAAGCGCTTGCTGTAAAATGTCAGCGTCGAGAACCGTACCTGCACCTACTTTTAAATCTGGCAGTTCAAGTTTAATGGCTTTAATAATATCAATTGATGCTTGCGTTCTCAGTACCACTTCAACCAAACCGATACCGGCTGTAGCCATTGCTTTCGCTATTTCTAGCCCTTGAGAAACTGAGTCTGCTTGAATTATAGGCAGCAACTTTTGCTTTCCCATTAGGGTCGAAAATAATGTCATGAGTTTTCCTTTTGAAGATGTTTAAAATTAATTAACCCAACAAAGTGATGGTAATTAACTTACTATAAATTTTTGATATGCTTGTTTATCTACAATGGCGCCTTTGTGCTGTATAACAAACCCAGCGGCTTTTGATGCTAAGGCTATTGAGTCACTTACTGAGAACCCTTTAATACGTGCGCCAAGATAAACACCATTAAATGAATCGCCTGCTGATGTTGTATCAACTACGTTTTTAACCGGCGTTATAGCAAATTTAAGGGTCTCGCCATTAGCCACCACTAAAATGCCTTGCTCACCATTTTTAATAACTAATTCATTGACACCAAACTGCTGACAATACTCGTTCACTTCTTCGGCGCTTATCATGCCAAATAATTGTTCAAAATCGTCAACGCCCGGCAGTGATAAATCAGACTTTTGTAAGGCTAGCTCAAACTGCACTTGAGCTTCTTTAGCGTTACTCCATAAGCGAGGTCGATAGTTAGGGTCAAATACTATTTGTACTCCCCCAGCTTTTAATTTATCAATTAAAGCCCAGAAATCAGCTCTTGCTTCTGGCTCTATAACCGCCAAAGAAATACCTGAGAAGAAAAACATATCTCCTTTAGATAATTCGCTAATCGCATCATCATTAATATGTTGCATAACTTGGCGAGCAGCTGAGTTTTCACGCCAATATGAGAAGCTACGCTCACCTTGATCGTCAAGTTGTATCGAATATAGGCCAGGAATTTTTGTTGCTGATTTATAAACAAAATTAACGCCAATATTTTCACTGGTAAAATATTCGATCATATCAAGGCTAAATTGGTCTTCACCCACGGCGGTAACTAAATGCACGTTCAGGTCAGCGAAAGTGCGCTTTAGATACACTGCAGTGTTAAAAACATCTCCAGCAAACGATTGTTTCATTGTCTTCGATGACTTCTCTTGAGAAGTAGTCATCAATTCAATCATACATTCACCGAATAAAAAAATGTTCTTCATTTACATAGCCTTTTTAACTTTAATTGAAATTTATCGATCATTAATTATCGAATTACTTAGCTTTTAATGGCTCAATTTTTGGAATAAGAATCCAAACTGCTGCCATGGCGATAACCGCTAATGATGCACCAATAACGAACGCTGGAGTATAATTACCGTCAGCAGTTAAAAATGGTACCAGTGCTGTTAAACCTAAGGCACCAAGTTTTGCAGCCATACCCGAGAAACCTGAAAGCGTACCAACAGATTTTTTACCATAGAGATCACTAGGTAATGTTTGCAGGTTACTAATAACCGTTTGGAAACCAAATAAAATAACCGCCATAATCATTACCGCTGTAGTCGGTCCACCTGGACTTGCCATCGCTAATAACGCGGGTAGCATAATCAAACAACCTAAGGTAATGGTTAATTTACGTGTTTTATCTACATTCCAGCCTGCTTTTATACGATTTTGTGCGAGTAGACCACCAAACCAAGCACCTAACATGGCCCCAACATAAGGTACCCAACCATAGATACCAATAGATTTAACGTCCATGCCGTAGACTTCGTTCAGATAGATCGGGATCCAGAATACAAATAACCACCAAATAGGGTCAATCGCCGCAGAAGCAATAATAACGCCCCAGCTTTCTTTACGAGAAAGTAACTCACGCGTTGTAGGATTAAACTCTTCTACTTCCTCTTTAAGCGCTGTAGTGTCTGTATCTCGTTGGCCTGTTAAAATATAAGCACGCTCTTCGTCAGTAATCCAAGGATGAGACTTTGGTGGAGCTTTCACCAATATTATCCAAGGTATAAGCCACAATAATCCAACTAAACCTATAACGACAAAGACCATTTGCCAGCTAAAATACACCGTCATGTAAGCCACTAACGGAATGGCAATAATACCGCCGATAGCAGCGCCTGAGTTAAAGATACCTTGGGCTAAAGCACGCTCTTTGGTTGGAAACCAATCAGCATTACTTTTAGCGGCTCCAGGCCAGTTCCCTGCCTCTGCCACACCTAAAATTGCGCGGAAGATACTAAAACTAAGCACTCCTTGAGCAAATGCGTGAGCAGCTGTTGCCAGTGACCAAACACCAATAGATAGCACAAAACCTACACGAGTCCCTACCCAGTCAAATATTTTGCCAAATATAGCCTGACCAAAGGCATAAGATAATATGAACACCATGGAGATATTGGCATATATTTGCTTACGTTCAAAAGCCGATTCATCTGGGAATAAGTCTTCTACAATGTCAGGCCAGAGGACGGCAAGCGCAGAACGATCAATATAATTAATAACGGTAGCTAGCGCTATTAAAGCAATAACCCACCAACGAAGATTTCTAATTTTCATGCGCTACTTTCCTTATTATGAATATGATCAAAAGCACCTTCTTCGACAAAGTCTTCGCGAGCAGGGCTAAAAGTATCGATTAAAATACCGCCGGTTGGACATGTAGCACCGTGGTCTGCATGTGGCGCCATAAAACAGCTATCGCCTGGTTTTAATATTTTGGTTACGCCATCAATGTTAAAGTGAAATTCCCCTTCAACCACATAAGTAACTTGCGAATGTCTGTGTGCGTGGTTGTAACCAATAGCACCTTTTTCAAACCAAATTTTAACCGCCATAACCTCATGGTTGTAACCTAGCATTTGACGCTTCAATCCACCGCCGATATCTTCAATTTCTGCTTCATTACCTAATGTAAAATTTTCACTTTGACTCATGACTGACCTCTACTATTTAATGTTGAACAATTTAAAACGGCCATCAAATTGATATTTTGAGCCATTAAATGAAAATGTGTTTGATTGATTGCTTTTAATTTCATCAGTGCTATTAAACGCTAATAAATAATGCTTATTGCCACTAAGAATAATTTCTACTAAATCTATATTATTAATTTTTTGATGTGTTAACTGTTGTACTTTACTTACCGCTGCCACGGTGAATTCTTTTGACGGGTTATATTCACCATGCGGTTCTAAAACGCTAACAAAGGTATGATTCTTAGTTTGGGTTTTACGATTAATAAAGGCATTTTCATTGCGTAAATTAAACAGCGGATCATTTGCACCTATTTGAGTAAAGATGATTGAAGCATCGCCATCCATAATTGACGAACTTGTATAAAATCTACCATTGTCATTTAACCATGTTATTTGTGATAAACCGGCCTTTGGTTGAGCTTGTGCTTTCAACCATAAATGTTGGTAACCATTTTCTGTACCTAGCACAGGTAAACTGGTTAAATTGGTGGCTAAATCAAAGTTTGTGCTAATTAAATGACCTTTATAGTGAACAGGTAAATCATACTGGTGCGCTTCGTTAGAGTTAACATCAAAAACGTCAACGACCAATGACTGTTCTGGGTCTTTATTGTTCAGCATAGGTAAGTTAATTAATGCCATCGTACGCTTTAAAGATACCCCTTTATAAGTGCTGTCAATTTTAGCTGAACTGATAGTGACATTATCATTTTTGGCAAAAAACAATAATTCTGGGTGGTTCGCATTACCCATTTTTACACTGGCATTAAAGTGCGTCGTTTCATCAACAACTACCGTGTTATGCGCGACCGTTTGTTTAGCCCAAGTATCATTTTCTGGTAAGTATCGGCCACCAAACTTTGCTTCTACATTTAAGAATCTTGCTGCGCCATAGTCTGAAACTATTTCTGCACCTTTATCGTAAAACTGCCAAGTAAGCTTATCGAAATGTCCATGACCTAAACCTTGCGCAGCAGGCTTGAACAATACCGCCTGTTCACCACCAACGTTTTGACGCATAACAACAAGCGCACCTTGCTTACCGTCGTTGCCATCACCAAAAGCTACCGACTTAAACTTATAAGGTGTATCTAAGTTTTTATCTAGCGCGTTTGCTACCTTTAGGCCATCACCGGTTAAAATAACTTGGTCTTGTTGTCGAGCAATATCAAGTAACGATGAATCTTGAGTGAGTCCATAAGCAATTGTGACACCATTAACTAATTCAATAGTATCAATGCCTTTACTTTTTATAGCATCGTTTATCGGGAAGAAAAGCTTGTTGTAACTTAGCTGAATAGTAGTATCGATAGCCTTTAAGACAATGCCATCGCGATATTTAAAAATATTGCGTTCTGGTTGATTGGTTTGAATTGCTTTCGCGAAGGTAACAAATGGCATTAACGCATAGCGCTGATAATAAGGACCTTCGTTGTAATAACCTTGTGGTGAAAACAACTCATCAAGTTGTCTTAAAAAGCCACCAGTACCTGACTTATCTAAACCATAAAGTGCTTGTTCAACCCATTCTTGTTCACCAAGCACATAACCTGTCATACCAACAGCTGCGGTAGTCCAGGTACCGTGATTATGTACTTTGTTGAATGTTTCAGGCGACTCTACTGATAAAAACTTAACCACTGGGCGAAATAAGCCATTTTCTATTTCCTTTTTTTCGTTCGCGGTTAATGAGCTTAAAATCAGGTCGTACGCTTGGCTGGTATACACTAACCAAACAGCTTCGTTTAAACTTTGCCAAAATAATTTACCTGGATTCTGTTTACCCATTTTTCTTTTTGGGTGCAAAGGTAAAGTCGGATAAAGCTTGGCATATTCGAGTAACATGTCACGCACATAACGGGCATATTTTTCATCTTGAGTTAATTGATAAACAATACCGGCGTCGTACATTAACTTATAGTTTTTCTTGTGACGTTCATGCGTGTAGCCACCGCCGCCATCTGCTGGTAAAGGTACGGTGATCACTTGTGCTATTTGTTTATCGACAGATAATTTACTCGCCACAAAAGCGTTCGTAAACTGTCCATCTTGTTGAATAGCGCCTCGCATCTCTTTCACATCAGCTGTGCTGATTACTAGATTAGGGCTTGTCCTAGCCATTACCTTAGTACTCGCCAACGACGTAAACATAGCCATAACCATAGCGATAAAAAATAAAGCTCTGCTAGTTACATTTAATGATGAGAAAGCAAATACTGTTTGATTATAGTTTTTCATAACGTAGCTCTTATTTAGATTGCTTGTTGTTTGATAACACAGCAGTGTGTGGACCTAATGCATGCAACTCTTTCACGCTAGGCGATGCAGTTTTCTTAAAGACGTTGTTTTTAACCGCTGTGATAGGCTCACCCACCGTATGCTCAATCACAATATCTGCGGTATTATTAAAAGTATTATCTTCTACGTTAGTAACCTGAACACCATGTAAGTAAAGACTTGAAGCTGACTTATTGCGTTTGCCTTTACCACTATTTTTAATGGTATTCTCAAACATGGCTAAATGTGGACCAAAAGTACTTTCATCCGTACCACCGCGATATAAATTAACTAAAGCACCTTGCACATTATCAAAGGTATTATTTTTCAAAATTACATATTCAGCGTTATAAATACCTAAGTCCTCAATCTCTTTATTTAGACGCAGGAAATCTCCAGTAATATTGCTAAAATGGTTATCCGTTAATTCAATATAGTCAGCAAATGAGCCATTGCCGGCATCAAAAAAGTGGAATGAATGATTGATATCTAGTGCATCTACAGTGCTATTACGCATAACAAAACGGTAATTATCTACCATGCCCCATTTTTTAGTACGTACTAAGGTATTTCCTGAAGCATCAGGACTGCTGTTACCCGTAATATTTAAACCATCGATAGTTAAACTGCCACCATCAGAAATTTGGAATAAAGTAGAACGTTGAAAAGTAACGATAGCCTTCCCCTGATGTTGCGCCTTAATCGTTAACGTTTTATTAATATCAATCATTTTTCTAGCTTCATATTCGCCATCGGACAATATAAGTACATCACCATTGTTAGCAGCAACCACGGCATTAAATAAGGCGTCATCTTCGGCTTTAACATGAATAGTTTTACCTGATTCAAAAGCGACTAAATTATCAGTTTTTGCGTACCAACTCGGACCTGTAGCTGACTTTAAAGTAGGTGTTAAATTCTTTTTAGCGCTTTTACCTGCAAGTGTCGAAGATACCGGGTAAAGTAAACCATTTTCAGCTCGTTTGAGTTCAATGCTTTGTTGATTAATACCTGACGCCAATGATTTTAATGCAACAGTATTTGCTACATTACCTTTAAATTGAATACCACTCACATCATCAAATAGTGTAAATGGCTGTTGACCATCAACATTGAAAATTAAGTTATTTTGTATCGTTGAACTAATAGGTACCGCACTTCTCTCGGCATCACTGCCAGCGGCAAGTTGAATATGTTTTACATTCACAAAAGTATTATTTTCGATTAATGCGTTTTCAACTTGATGATAACGATTAATCGATGAATTAGGTACGCCATTCATTACGGTAAAGCCACTACCAAAACGATAGCCTGTTAGCCCTTCAAGGTAGTTATTACGAATGATTTGATTTTTATTTATAACGCGAATACCGCCAGTGTGGTCAACACCATTGCCAAGGAAAACATTCTCTTCAATTAGATTGCCATTACCATGGCGTAAGGTCAGTGTGCCTCTTGATTCGAAGAATACATTATTACGAATTTCATTTTTACCTGATTTAACTGAGATTATTTCTACCTCACCATCACAACGATCGAAATAGTTATTTTCAACCACCGTAAATGAATTCGATAATGAGTAATGACTGGTCCCTATGCGAAGTGTTTCACCGCCATTAGAGCCAAGAATAGGACGAGGACCAAAATAGTTATGGTCTATTTTATGATGATTTTCTTGGCTTTCTTTCGTATTTAGACGAACAGCAACCGTGACACCTTTATTTCGTTTGCCGCTTAAATAGTTATGATCTAGGCGATTATATTGACCATATATAGCAACCCAATAATCAGATTCACGTTTATCTGGATTACTAAAATTATCAATAACAACCTCAGTAACTCGTGAATGAAAGGCAAGATTATCATTAGTACTTCTAAACGCAATAACAGCGCTACTAGGCGTAAAACCATCTTTAAAAACAAGGCCAGATACAAGTAAGTGCTTACCTGCTAGACGAAGATTAGATTGTCCAGTAAGGAAAACCTTACCTTTAGTTTGAGCTTCTAGTGAAATCGGCTTATCTTTTGTACCATTGCCTTCAAACAAAATTTCAAAATTATTATAAGTGCCGTTAGCCAATATAACTTTATCACCTGCTTTAATTTTTTTAAGTGCCTTTTTATATGAGGCTTGGTCATCAACCAACCATTCTTTAGCAAAAAGTGGCTTGGTAATTAACGCTAAGCATAATGTTATGGTGAGACAACATAGTAAGTAGGGTGATAATTTTGTTTGCTGCATAAAATAACCTATGAAATTAAAGTTTAAAATTTGACGTTTTATTTATAAATTTTAAATTACGCCAGCATATTGGTATTAATTAAACCGTGCCTACCTAAATAAGTGTCTTACCACCTTTAGCATTTATGGGCCGTGTAGCGCCTTTTCTGATGCAATAAATAGCTCACGCATTACTTCCAAATAACAATCAATTCAATTTAACTGATCTTAATACCAATTGTCAACCAAATCACATTACCAGATAAAGAGAAATTGGTAATAGTAAAATTAAACTTTTTTGCATAACAGGTAAACCATAATTATATTTACCTGTAGACCAAAATAATATATAACTGGATAAAGCCAAGGCTTATTAGTTTTGCCATAAGCCAGAGAAAACGATATCATTAGTGATAGACGTCATTACTTTAATAAAGTTAGCTAAGGAAAATATATGGGCAGCAACCGCAGGCTGTTTTGGGGTATTGTAGATAAAATAGAAGCTTTAATAGATTCTGGAATATACTCCCCTGGTAGTCGTTTACCACCAGAAAGAGAATTAGCAGAAACTTTTAAAGTCAGTAGACCTACAATTCGTGAGGCTATAATAGCTTTAGAAGTTCGAGAAAAAATCGAAGTAAAAACAGGCTCAGGCGTATATGTCTTGAAGCCGGTTAACCAATTAATAGGTTCTAATAAGCAAGTTAACGCTTTTGAAGTTACTCAAGCACGCGCATTAATTGAAGGTGAAGTTGCTGCCATTGCTGCGACAACAATTACCGAAGATGAACTAGCACGTCTACACCAAACCTTAGTTGATATGGAGAAAGGCGAATTTATTGCTGAGGCCGATAAAGAGTTCCATCAAATTATTGCCAATGCTACCCGCAATAGCGCGATGATTTTATCCGCCCAAAACCTTTGGAAGCTGCGCTCTTCTACGCCCGAAATCATAAAAGATTATGACAGTGTATGTAGTAAAGATAATTCTAAAACTCTCGCTGAGCATACCGCAATATATCAGGCTTTAAAGTCTGGTGACTCTACCCAGGCAAGACTTGCTATGCATGGTCACTTTAACCGCTTAATAAATGCCTTGTTTGATGCTGTAGAGTTAAGAGCTTTAGAAGAAATTAGGCAAAAGAATAGCGAAACTCGTGGGCTTTACTCAATCCCCAACCCTGTCGATATTTAATTCATATTAACTTATTGTATAATAAATAAAAAAGGCCTTTTATAGAGGCCTTTTTTATTAAATCAATCAAACTAGAATCTGTGTATCTACCCGTTTCTTTATAACCCTATTACATTACAACTGTTTTACAGTCGCTAATGGTAATAATACCAAAGCGCCTAAGTAAGCCCTTTGGTATAAAGTTACTGTCGAATTACTTCTCTAATGTACTATTGAAGTAATCAAAAATAACTGGCACATCGTTTTGACCAAGACCAGCATCAACAGCAGCTTGTAGATTAGCAGAAGTACCTTGAGCAATTAAAGACTCACCGCCTAAATCTGAAACCATTTGGTTGAAATAACCAAGATCTTTGTTTGCGTTCGCAACAGAGAAACCTAATTTTTCTTCACCGTCTACGGCATAGAACTTAGTGAACTGCATGAAAGGAGAATTAGAAGGTCCTGCAGACATAATGTCGAATAATTGTTGACCATCAACACCAGCAGCTTTAGCTACAGCAAAAGCTTGTGACATGGCAGTAACGGTAGTCATTCCAATAAAGTTATTGATCAACTTAGTTGTGTGGCCTGCACCAAGAGCACCAAGATAAAATACATTTTCACCTTGCTGTTCTAAAACGGGTTTAACTTTATTAAATGTTTCCTGATCGCCAGCAGCCATAATGTTAAGTAAACCATCCTTAGCGTGAGCAGGTGTGCGACCTAAAGGAGCATCAATCATGCCAGCGCCTTTTTTCGCAAGGTCAGCACCAATTTTACGAGTAGAATCCGGAATAGAAGTACCGAAGTCAATTAATGTTTTGCCTTCACTCATACCAGCTAAGATACCATCTTCAGCATAAACAACTAACTCAACTACTTTTGAAGTAGTTAGGGCAAGCATTACAATATCGCTTTTTTCAGCCAACTCTTTACCTGAAGTAACTTCAGTAGCGTTACCACGAGCTATAACTTTTGCAACAGCATCTTTATTAAGATCCATTACGTTTACTTGAAAACCACGAGTTTGTAAGTTTTCAACCATGTTACCGCCCATGAGACCAAGGCCGATGAAACCTATGATAGGTTTTGTCATATCTAACTCCTAAAAATATTAGTGTTTGTTTATCTGAGAGCCAACATTGATCACCTCATTAGGCGCCATGCTAATTTTTTTGAGTAAATAAGGCTAAATCAATTATGTCTTAGATTAATTTCGGGTATACAAACCTATCGACTAACCTTAAATTCCACTCATTAATAATTTTGGTATAAACACTTACTGTTAAAACTGCATCTATACAAACTTATTGTTTAGAAACACTCAAAACAATAAGGAACAACCAAATACTAACCAAAACAACAATAACTGTCAACCAATCAATAGCTATTGGTAATAACCTGCACTTCAGCCCTTTATGGCAATTGGTTGTATGTGGTTTGAGTTTACTTCAACACTGGCTGTTCATTACTTTACTTACCACCTACTTCTTGCGTTAAAAATACTATTAAGCATTTGTTATAGTAGATATAAAAATATAACAAAACCAAACAAGCCTAAGTATTAACTCGTCAAATTTACGTTAAATTATATTTATTTAAATCATTCAATTAAGTGGCTATTGGTAATACCGAATTATATTTATCACCATCAATAAATTAAATAGCCTATTTTATTTCTAGGAATAAAGGCAAAAAACAGTCCTGCATTTTAATAATTAGTTGTTCAGGCTAATATGTTCCTGCATTGCCTAATAAGCGGTATCCATGCCGTGGTAATGATTAAATAAATGCCCTATCTGTTGATTATTTCAGCCAATAAGAATAACTAGGTAATGAGTGACGTTGGTAAAATGACGACATAGCAACATTATGATTTTTGGCTGAAAATGATGACAATACTTTTATTCGGGACAAAAAAAAGCCACTTGGCAGTGGCTTTATCATTAAACTTTATACTGAGCTATTATTTAGCTACAGCTTCAACTTTTGCTTCAGCTTTTGTTTCAGCTTCAGCGGGTTTTGTTTTAGGCAACAATAATTCACGTAAGCGCGTATCAATTTCTTTTGCTACTTTAGGGTTTTCTTTTAGGTATTTAGCTGCGTTAGCTTTACCTTGACCAATTTTATCACCTTTATAGCTATACCAAGCACCGGCTTTTTCTACCATTTCATTTTTAACACCTAAGTCTACTAGCTCACCTAAGCTGTTAATGCCTTCGCCGTATAAAATTTGAAATTCAACTTGTTTAAATGGTGGTGCAATTTTGTTTTTAACCACTTTAACACGGGTTTCGTTACCGACTATTTCATCACCATTTTTAACTGCGCCAATACGACGTATATCTAAACGAACTGAGGCATAGAATTTTAATGCATTACCACCTGTTGTAGTTTCTGGGCTACCAAACATAACACCAATCTTCATACGAATTTGGTTGATAAAGATAATCATGGTATTTGACTGTTTCAAGTTACCGGTAAGTTTACGCATAGCTTGTGAAAGCATACGTGCTTGAAGGCCCATGTGTGAATCACCCATATCGCCTTCAATCTCAGCTTTTGGTGTTAAAGCAGCAACCGAGTCAACTACGATAATGTCAATAGCACCAGAGCGCGTTAACATGTCACAAATTTCAAGCGCTTGTTCACCAGTATCTGGTTGAGAAACTAATAACTCGTTAATATTAACACCTAGTTTTTCAGCATAGATTGGGTCAAGTGCATGCTCAGCATCAACAAAGGCACAAATTTTACCATTACGTTGCGCTTCGGCAATAACTTCAAGTGTTAGTGTCGTTTTACCACTCGATTCTGGACCATAAATTTCAACAACACGGCCAAGCGGCAAACCACCAGCACCAAGTGCGATATCTAAACCTAATGAACCTGTTGAAATTGTTTCAACGTCCATGCTGCGGTTATCACCCAATTTCATAATTGAACCTTTACCAAATTGGCGTTCGATTTGGCTTAAGGCAGCTGATAATGCTTTTTCTTTGTTATCGTTCATTTGTTGCTCCAGAATGATTTAGGTGCTTAATTCGTTTAATTGAGCAAAGTATACTGTATAGTCGTACAGTATCAAGTTTTTTATTGATTTATTTATTTTTCAACAAAAAAATAACCTACAGGTACTTTTATACCATTAAAATATAACGGCTTTTTTAACAAATGTAACTTTCAATATTTTTAGTGTAAAAAGTTACTAATACGATTAGACTGCTAGTTACATCGTATTTCACTTGTTAGTATAATTATATTTGAAAGTTCTCTATGCTGGTTAATCAATTTAATTGCACCCTACCGTTTATATTGTCACTTTAATCTAGTAATTTACTTACACAGTGTTGATTTAATTAGATAGTAAAGCGCTGTTATTAAAAAGCCTTAACCACTTATCGAAGCATCCAAAAAATCAAAGTTTCAGTATAAGCTTTAATCTTTTTGTACCTCCTAAAATTATTACAATGAAAGCCGGCTTACCACGTTCCTTAACTGTACAACTTCATAATATAAACTTCTGACTACATTTTTAGTGTCGAAAAAACACAATTATTTTCTTCTTATTCACATACCTATGAATAAGAAGAATTAATACAACACCACAACCCTTGGTCGACCAATTAACAATTTAAACGAAAAAACATGGCTATATATCGAACTCATTTAGACCGTTAAAATATATAGATAACAAAAATAAACATAAAATTGGAATAAAAAATTTACTTTAATGTAACTTAATAATTTTCAATAAAATCAAAAAAAATAGAATTAAATCTATAATTCAGACGCTTACCGACAACCAATAGTAACCATTAGCCAAAAATAAAACCATAACACAATAATTGGTAATACAGATTATCATTATTAACACTTATTTTGTATTACCAAATGATTGACCTTTTAGGTTTTTATTGTAACTATCTATGGTAATTCTTTTTGAGTACTTAATATTTTACTTTTAGGGAGTTTGCAATTCTAGAGGACGACTTTATTAACTAAAGATGTGGCTTTTGAGATGTTTGCAAAATTAATTTCAAAAAAACTACACAGGGGAAATCTATGAGACAACAATTATCTAAAATAACCTTAGCGGTGCTTTCAGCTACCTCGCTGACTTTTGCGGCTTCGGTAAGTGCACAAGAAGCAGAAACAGAAGCACAAGCAAAAAAATCAGTTGAAGTAATTCAAGTAACTGGTATGCGAAGCTCGCTTACCAGTGCACTAGCTGAAAAGCGTGATACGGCTAATCTAGTCGAAATTATCATGGCTACAGATATTGGTAAACTGCCTGACCAAAACCTTGCAGAGGTTCTTGAGAATGTTACTGGTATTCAAATTACGAGAACAGCTGGTATTGGTACCGGCGTTCAAATCCGTGGTAGCAACTCTAACCGCGTTGAAATTAACGGTGCGTCTACTGTAGGCTCAGGTGCTGGTCGTAGTGGGATGAATTTTGAAGATCTTTCAGCTGCTATTATCGCTGGTGTTGAAATAACCAAGTCACCAGAAGCTAAAACGACTGAAGGCTCTGTAGGTGGTACGGTAAATTTACGTACTATTCGCCCGCTTGAGTTAACTGAAACATTAGGCTCTCTTCGTGTACAAGGTGAAGATAGCAGCTTAACGACCGACGGTGTTCAACCAAGAGTATCAGGTGCATACGGTGATAATTGGGAACTAGATTCTGGTAAGTTTGGTTTTGTTATAAGTGGTAGCTACGCTAAACAAGAAGCCACCTCTTTCCGCCCTCGTGTTGATCGCGACGGTAGCCTTGTTGAAAATAGAAACGCTGTTGTTACACGATACAACAGCGACGGTAACCCTGTTGTAGAAGATCAGGCAACTAAAAGACCTGCGGCTCAAGACTTCGATTTTCTTGGTATTCAATTCCTGAATCAGGAATTAGAAAATTTTGAATATGAAACGACAAACCTTGCGACAACGTTTGAATTTGCTCCTAACGACAACATGAAGTTTTTCTTCGATGCGATTATTACCGACCAAGAGCGTCGTCAAGAAAGTACACGAGTTCAAGGTTCAGGTGTGTCCAGCGTACTTAACTATACTGTGCCAGATGAGTTTGAAACCATAAACTTTGGCTCACTTGATGGTGTAAACCTTGGTAGTATTCAAGCCGCAAGTAGAGGCACAATTCAGCCAATAAACTCGGTTGATGACGACGATCCGAATTTGCGTTTTAATAGTGATACAGGTGCCCGTGTTACCGATACGCAAGTATTTAGATTAGGTGGAGAGTGGCAAGGTGATAACTTATTTGTAAGTGCTGAACTTTCAAGTGCAAGCTCTGATACGGTTACACCATCTTTAAACACACAATTGAACTTTATTAATCCTAACCCGCTTACGCCACTTGATGGCTCTAGTAATGATAACAGTGTGCCATTTATTTATGACTTAACGGGTAACTCGTTGGCATTTGGTATCGATTTTGCTTCGCCATTCGCACCAACTGTTGCAAATCTACTCGATCCTAATAATGTGGTATTGGATCAAGTAGATATTAGTAGAAGTACTACTGAAAATTCAGAAGATGCATTTCGTATAGATTCTACATATTTTGTAGATGATAACATTGTAACTTCTGTTGACTTTGGTTACCGCTATAACATAACCAAACATGAATCTGTTTCAATATCTGATCGTATTGGTGGCTTCAGTAAAATGGTTGATAGCCCAAATGGCGCTTTATTCGCAGATCTTCTTGTTGCCGGGCCTAGTCACTTCGGTGATGCAGATGGTCGAGAATTAGCACTTCGTAACTTCTTAATTGTAAACCCAGATCTTGCGTTCAATGATCCAGACGGTGTAATAGAAACATTAGAAGCTGCACTTGTGGCACACGGTGGCAACCAAGATTTTGCTGACCTTACACCTTCAGATACAGCTGCCTTCACTATTGAAGAAAAAACGCATGCTATATATGCACAAGCAAATTTTGAGTATGAAATGATCCGCGGTAACATCGGTTTGCGTCATATATCAACAGATATTGAATCAATGGGTAATACGGTAGTCAATGGTAGTGTGTCGCCTACAACAAACACAGGTGATTATAGCTATACGCTACCTCGCTTAAATTTGGTTGCAGACGTACATGATGATGTTGTTCTTCGTTTAGGTTGGGGTAAAGATATTCTTCGTCCTAACTTTGGCGACTTAAATACTTCAGTTTCATTTGGTACTAACGAAAATTCATCAATAGAA
This sequence comes from Colwellia sp. PAMC 21821, assembly GCF_002077175.1. Lineage (NCBI taxonomy): Bacteria > Pseudomonadati > Pseudomonadota > Gammaproteobacteria > Alteromonadales > Colwelliaceae > Colwellia > Colwellia sp. PAMC 21821. Next base: position 3,106,972 of record NZ_CP014943.1, on the reverse strand, counting down.
ATTGGTAATGCAGCCCTTGAGCCTGAAGAAGTAACCTCATTTGACCTTTCAGCTGAATGGTATTTTGCAGAAGCGGCAGTTGTCAGTATCGGTTATTTCAGTAAAGAACGTTCTAACTTATTTGTTAACAAGTTAGAAAGTGCAATCATTCAAGCAAATGGCTGGAGAGAAGCTGGACCTACATGTGCTGGTGGCGGTATTTATAACCCTGCTGTTCAGCCAAATGCAATTGGCGATCCTAACACTACCGGCTTGTGTGTTGATGTTGAAACTAAACTTAATGATTCAGCTAAAACAACGCAAAAAGGTATTGAAATGGCTATTCAATATGACCTTTCAAGCTTCGAAGATGATTTAGGTTGGGCATCAGGATTTGGTATTGTAGCTAACTATACTATTCAAGAGTATAGCGGTGGTTCAGCTTTTTACACCTCAGCAACTCGTGGAACAGACATCTTTAATGCAATAAACGGCGTTTATGATAGTGCACAGTTTGTCGACGTAACATCAGACCGAGGTCTACTAGATTTCTCTGAAGACGCTTACAACATTGCGGTTTACTACGAGAAGTTTGGTCTTTCTGCTAGATTACGTTACACATGGCGTGATGCGTTCCGCACAGAAGATACTGCTGCGGGTGCTAGCTTAAACTCTACGTTAGGTTTCCCTGTTGTTACACATGCTAGAGGACAACTTAACGCCAGTGTAAGTTATGACGTGAATGAAAACTTAAACCTTGGCCTTGAGGCTGTTAACTTAACAGAGTCAGACATTACACAATCTTGTGTGAATGAAGGCGCTATGCTTTGTTCTCAAGGTATAACAGACCGTCGTATTACTTTTGGTGCTAGCTACAGATTCTAAGCGGTTAACCATTGGCGCTTCATCATTTAGTGTGAGTGCCAAGTTTAAATAAATAGTATTTAGCATATAAAGTTAAGCTTATTCAAAAAAAAAAAAGCCATATCGTAGTCAATGAACTCGCATATGGCTTTTTTATTGCTTGGAATGCATCAGCCTACTAACTTTACCTTCAATAATTACTGCCAAATTGATTAATAAAGTTCTCTACTTTTTCATGAGGAATAATGGATAATGACAAGGCATAAAATTTACTCAGTAGCTATTCTACTTATAAATTTTATAACGCCGTTGTTATTCATTTTAACTTTTAAAAATGAATAACTAATTAATCAACATGGTATAAGCTTTATATTTAACCAAACAACTTCAATATCAAAAACGAGAATACCTGCTTGGTTAGACATAAAACCCAAATTAATAACCTCTTGGCTTTATAGGCACTACCAGCGCAGTTAAATTAACAACAAAAAAATCAAAAAAAACACTTATCGACCTGGTAATAGCCAAAATAATTTAGCGATAAATTCCTCTTTTAAGCTTCTTTTCAGGGAGCGTTGAAGATGATTTTCTGTTAATATCTTTTTTAATTATTGGCATACTTAGCCTGTTATCTAACCCCTGTTGTAAACTATTACCGCTTTAACCTAAGAATAGCGCCATATACAGTCTCCACTAGCAATCTAGATAAATGACGACTCTTTATTCGCTATGAAAACATTAGATAATGTAGAATAAATATATCAACAAAAAATACACAGCTTTAGTGCACAACTCAACCGATAAAAATATAAATAATGAATGAATCAGAACTTGCTAAACACACCCCTATGATGCGTCAGTACCTGACCATTAAAGCCGAATTTCCTAATATTTTAATTTTTTATCGTATGGGCGATTTTTATGAACTATTTTTTGATGATGCAAAAAAAGCCTCTGATTTACTCGATATTTCATTAACCGCACGTGGCAAAACTGGCGGTAATGCAATTCCTATGGCCGGTGTGCCGTATCATGCGGTAGATGGTTATTTAGCTAAGTTAGTAAAATTAGGAGAGTCAGTCGCTATTTGCGAACAAATTGGTGATCCGGCCACGAGCAAAGGTCCGGTTGAGCGTAAGGTTGTGCGTGTAGTTACCCCTGGCACCGTTAGTGATGAAGCCCTACTGAGCGATCGACAAGATAATTTAATTGTTGCGGTTCATCAAACACCGCAAGGCTTTGGTCTAGCTTATTTAGATATGACCAGTGGCCGTTTTGTTTTAGTGGAGCCTAGAACGGAAGAGCAAGTTCAAGCCGAACTGCAACGTTTATCTCCGGCTGAACTGTTGTACCCTGAATCATTAGTCGCTAGTAATATTATTGTCGGCCGCAAAGGATTACGCCGACGTCCCGATTGGGAGTTTGATTTAGAAACCAGTAAAACCCTGCTTAATAAACAATTTGGCACTCGGTCATTGTCAGGTTTCGGCGTTGAAGACAAACCATTGGGTATCGCAGCAGCAGGCTGTTTATTTCAATATGTAAAAGATAGCCAACGTACTGCCATGCCACACATTAGGGCCATTATTGGTGAAAGTGCTTCTAGTGCGGTAATTCTCGATGCAGCCACTCGCCGAAATTTAGAATTAACGCAAAACCTACAAGGTGGCAATGAAAATACCTTAGCGGCAATTCTTGATAAAGCAGCTACACCAATGGGCTCTAGATTACTTAAACGATGGTTACACTTTCCACTGCGCGATCTTACGGTTTTAAATAACCGTCAAGACGCGATTGAAGAGATACTACAGCAAGATTTATCGTTTGAACTTAACGCTAATTTAAAGCCATTTGGTGACATTGAACGTATTGTGGCGCGCATTGCTTTACGCTCTGCCCGTCCTCGCGATTTTGCACGGTTACGTAATGCCTTAATGCACTTACCTGATTTGCAAGCACTTACCGCTAGCTGTTCACAAATTCACTTAGCCGCCTTGATTAAACAATGTCAGCCAATACCAGTAACTCAAACCCTATTAGAACGTGCGATTGTTGAAAACCCACCAGTATTAATTCGTGACGGTGGCGTAATCGCCCCAGGTTATAATGACGAATTAGATGTGCTACGAGATTTAAGCGATGGAGCAACAGAGTTTTTAGCGCAACTTGAAGCGCGCGAAAAAGAACGTACCGGTATTCAGTCATTAAAAGTTGGCTACAACAGAGTACACGGATTCTATATTGAAATGAGCCGAAGCTCAGCGATTGATGTACCCGACGATTATATTCGCCGACAAACCTTAAAAAATAACGAACGCTTTATTACTAACGAGTTAAAGCAACATGAAGAGAAAGTGCTCTCTGCACAAAGTAAGTTCCTTGCCCTTGAAAAACGCTTGTATGAAGCGTTATTTGACCAAATATTACCTGAGTTAGAAAAACTGCAACTACTCGCACAGTCGTTATCTGAAATAGATGTATTAACGACCTTCGCTGAACGTGCACAAACGTTAAATTATGTTAAACCAGTACTACAAGAAGACAGCGGTATTGATATAGCAGAAGGTCGACATGCTGTTGTTGAACAAATGACCACTGAACCTTTTATTGCTAATCCGGTTGTACTGAACGACACTCGAGAAATGTTGATTATTACCGGTCCTAACATGGGCGGTAAATCGACTTATATGCGTCAAACTGCGTTAATTGTATTATTGGCACACATTGGTTGTTATGTGCCAGCAAGTGCGGCAAAAATAGGTATGGTTGATAGAATATTTACTCGTATCGGTGCTTCTGATGATTTAGCCAGTGGTCGTTCAACCTTTATGGTAGAGATGACTGAAACCGCCAACATTTTACACAATGCTACCCATAAAAGTTTAGTGCTATTAGATGAAATTGGTCGTGGCACCAGTACCTACGACGGTTTATCACTGGCTTGGGCCTGTGCTGAAATGCTAGCAATAAAAACTAAAGCGTTCACCCTGTTTGCTAGTCATTATTTTGAATTAACCTTACTGGCTGAACAAATTGATACCTTGGCCAATGTCCACCTAGACGCAGTCGAACATGGTGACAGCATTGTCTTTATGCACACAGTACAAGAAGGCGCTGCTAGTAAAAGTTTTGGTTTACAAGTCGCACAACTTGCCGGTGTACCAAGAAGTGTTATTCAACGAGCAAAACAACGCTTAGCTGAGCTTGAGAACATGCAAACCCCTTCGGTGATGACGAATGAACCTCAAGCTTTTGAGCAGTTATCCTTGATGGATAATAACCACCCTGTTGTCGATGAATTAAGCTCAATAGATGTGAACGATTTAAGCCCGAAAATGGCCTTAGACTTACTGTATAAATTAAAAGAGTTAATTTAAGAAAGTTTCTCGATTTAAGTAGCCTTTCTATGCAGCGAGTATATTTACTACCCGCTGCAATTGTTTACTGGCTTATCAGATTAGTTTTTCGATTTAAGCTTGACGGACTGAAGTTAGGCCGGCATAAATAGACTGATTTTCAGCCTTGCTATCTACAGGCACTAATATCTACAATCACTACTATCTACCAGCACTACACATGCAGAAAAGTTAAGATTATGACTTAAAATGATGTCGTGAAGTCGTGATGTAATATACAAACCACCAATTGAAATGAATACTCCCTTCAAAGTGCCCTAGACCTAAAATACACCTGCCTTATAGGCCGTCACAAGTCATTTATTTAGATGAACCTGCATGACTTAATAACTTACATCGATGTAAAAACATAACGCCACAGCATAAGTGAACCCTATTACGTCGACGCTGGTGCTTAGTCTTAGTCTTAGTCTTAGTCTTAGTCTTAGTCTTAGTCTGGAACAATCAACATGTGTTCTTGAATATTTCCCATGACTAAAAATTTATGAATTATACCAATTTGATTAATTAAATGATCTCTTTTCATAAGGAAAAATGGCTAATGACAAGGCATAAAATTTAATCAGTAGTTATGCTACTTATAAATTTTATATCCCGTAATTGTTCATTTTAACCATTAAAAATGAACAGATACTTAATCAACTTATGGTATTACTCAATGCTATTGCTGTTAAACGCTGAAAACAAAAAACCAGCCTATTGGCTGGTTTTATATTTTAAGCTTTATTAGCTTATATTACTTATAAGTAGTACTACTTATAAGCTAGTATTGGGTTGTAGGAGCTTGTACTTTTCGGCGTACAATTTCTGCACCTACTTTCAACGATTCAACGTAGCTTAAATAAGCTGCTTGTGCCAATTGTTGAGTTAACTGCTGCGACAAGTTAGGTGAGTCTTTAACTTCACCTACATTGACAGATTGCACTTCAAGTAACGCTAAATTACCATTGCTCAGGTTAACTGTCGTTGCTGATACTGCATCTTCACTAGGACGAGGTAACTTAAAGGCTTCGCGAGCTAAGCTAGCGTCTAAACCACTTCCAACACGTGTAACCGCTGTTTTAACTTCCATAGTCGCGCCAAAACCTGCTAATTGCTCAGTAATATCGGTACCCGATTTGAATGCGACAAGCAATTCATCTACAACAGTCTGTGCTTTTTCAGAGGCTTTTTTCGCAACAAGCATACTTTGAATTTGACCGCTGACTTCAGTAAGCGGTTTAACACTTGCGTCTTGGTATTTATTTAAGCGCATTACAATAGCCAAACTGTCACTAACTTCAACAATATCTGAGTTTAATTGTTCATTAATAACAATATCAGAAAAAGCTGCATCTACAACGCCGCTAACATCGAAAGGTGCTGCATTCGCACCGCGAGTTAACCAGCCTGAAGTTTTAACCGTTGCATTTATGGCGCCTGCTGCGTCATCTAAACTGTCAGGAAACTCAAAACTTAAACGAGCGACTTCTTGTTGAAGTTCAAAAAACTTATCTTGCGCTTTTTCATTTTTAGCTTTTGCCACAATAACATCACGCACTTCAGCTAAACTTTGTACTTTTTCAGCCTTATAGTCCGTTAATTTAATGATGTGAAAACCAAAGTCGGTTTTAATTACGTCACTAACACTACCAATGCCATTTAATGCAAAGGCTGCTTCGTCAAATGCGCTGTCCATAACACCGGCCTCAATCCAATCTAGATCGCCGCCGTTTTCACCACTAAAGGTATCTGCTGAATGTTCTTGTGCTAATTCAGCGAAGTCTTCACCGGCATTAATTTTAGCAAGTAACGCCTCTGTGCTGGCTTTAGCTTTAGCTTCGTCATCACCAAACTCAATTAGAATGTGGGCAATTCGACGTTGCTCTTCATCACGATATTGACTGATGTTATTTTGATAATATGCTTTAACATCTGCATCTGTTAACACGACTTTACTAGCGATAGTTTCAACATCAAGCGTAATGTAGTTTACTTTCACTTGTTCTTGATTTTCAAAGCGCGATTGATTAGCTAAATAATAATCATTAATTTCTTCATCGCTTAATTCGATAGTTGCTTTAAATTGCTCTGCATTAATAGTTGCAAAACGAATATCACGCTGTTGATTTTGTAAAGCAGTAAACATATCTTCTTGGTACGGCAGGCTAAACTCACTTGCAACCAATGCTTGTGTTAATTGGCGACGTGTCATTTCAGTGCGTAAGTAGTCACGAAAGTCAGATGATTGATAAAAACCAGCTTGATTAATCATGGCTAAGTAACGGTTGTTGTCAAAAACACCGTCAACTTGAAATTCTGGCATATTTCGAATAGTGCTTTTAATACGCTGATCTGCCACTCGAATAGCTAGTGCCTCAGAGTTTTGATCAACAAGCTTTTGGTTGATTAAGTTATCTACAACCCCATTACGAAAGTTACTCATGTAACTCGGGTCAGCTGATAATGTTTCAAACATATCACCAAATTGCTGCGCCATACGATTACGCTGTGCTTGATAAGCTTTATTAAACTCATCTTGTGATATTTGTTCACCATTAACATCAGCTACTGAAGTATCAACTGAATTGTTGTAACTACCAATGCCGGCTACAGCGAAGGTTAAAATAATAAAACCAAGAATAATCTTAGCGGTTAATCCTTGAGAGCTTTCGCGAATATTTTCTAACATCTTTATCTCTTTACACGAGGGTATTGTACTTTCCGCGCGACTTTAACTGCGGTATTAATTTACCGCTATTATGCGTTACAATCATTAAACAGCCGTTAACCAACTAAAGTAAAACCTACTTTAATAGCAAACTAATTTAGCTTCTTTACTAACTTATACGCTTTAAAATCGCAATATGAACGGGCATGTTAGCCCAATAATAATCAAAATGAAACTCTTTTACTCTGGTGATGAAATAACGGTCAAATAACCATCAACCAAGCAACAATAATACCGATTATTAGCGATTTTCTCATTGGCTAGATTGTGCCAATAGCCATTTTATTAATTGGCCGCTTTACTTTAATAAGTAGGAAAACGGCCAAATATAGGCCGTTATTTTAATCACGAGTTGTTCAGGACAAAATCCCTACTGGATTTTATACCAAACTGCATCCGGGCAGGGGGATAATTAAATAGCGCTGTAGGTAGCTATATTAAACGAGTCAATATTGAGTGAGGTTCAAACTACTTCTTGTTTAGAATATCGTCTAAATTAGTTTGCTCTTGTGCTGATAAATCGTGTTCATTGTCTTTAACTTTACTGCGTTTTCTTAAGACGAATACTACGCCTATAATAAAGCCGAATAGGATAATTAAAGGGCCAAACCATAGAATATAAGTTTGTTCTTTCAGCGGTGGACGGTATAAAACGAAATCACCGTAGCGATACACCATAAAATCAATAATTTCCTGATCGGTCTTACCTTCTTGTAATAAGTTATACAGGTTTTTTCTTAAGTCTATGGCAATTTTAGAATTTGAATCGGCTAAATTTTGATTTTGACACTTAGGGCAGCGTAATTCTTTCGACAAAATTTGAAAGCGCAATTCAGTCGTTTCGTCGTTAAACTGAAAAGTGTCTACTGGGCTTGCATTAGCGCTGCTTAGCCAAAAAAAACTAAGCAGCAATGTACTAATAACAACGCGCAATAGCTGTTGTACTCTCATAGAGCAAGTATCATTGAGTGCAAATTTCACTACGTCGATCCTTGTGCTATTTCAGCTTCTATCGTGTCAATCAGTGGTAAAAATTCTTTTTTCCATACTTGATCATTAATAGGACCTGCAAAACGTTTACGAATAATACCCGTGTGATCTATAACAAAGGTTTCAGGCGCGCCGAATACACCAATATCTAGCCCAAGAGCGCCCTGTTCGTCGAAGATCGAAAACTCATAAGGGTCTTCGTACTGCTTTAACCAATTCAAAGCCGCATTGCGGTCATCGGTAAAATTAAGCCCGTAGAGCTTAATGCGCGAATCGCGAATAATATCGAGTAAATATGGATGTTCATATTTACACTGTATACACCAAGTAGCCCAAACATTAAGTAAAACAATATTACCGGTTAAGTCTTCTCGCCCAACGAGTCGGTCGGTCGATTTTAATATCGGAAGCTCAAAATTCGGCAGCGGCTTACCTATCATTGCCGAAGGCATTGCTTGCGGATTAAGAAATAAACCTCGGTATAATAATACCCCTAATAAAACAAATAAAATTAATGGTATAAAACGAATAATACTTTTCACTAATTTACGCCTCTTGTAAAACTACGGGTTTATCTTGCTTAGATGCTTGTTCGGTTGCTAATACGCGTTTGCGGTAGCGTTTACTCAATATGGCTAAGAAACCACCTATTGCCATAAAAAAGGCGCCTAACCATATCCAAACAATAAACGGTTTGTAATATAAACGCATTGACCAAGCGTTTTGCTCAAGCGGGTCACCTAATGCAACGTAAATATCACGCCATAAAGTGGTATGAATCGCAGCTTCGGTCATGCCGGTACGTTGTACTTTGTAAGTACGTTGTTCTGGTTTTAATAAGGTAACAAACTCATCATCAATTGAAACCTTAACCTGCCCTTGAATCGCACTATAATTTGGCCCTAAAATATTCTTAGTTCCTTCAAACGCTATAGTGTAACCTGACAAATTTGTACTCTCGCCAGGTGCCATTTTTACGTTAATTTCTTTTTCATAGGTTGAAACCATAGTTACACCGATCACGGTGATAGCAATACCAGCATGAGCAACAGCCATACCTATATGGTTTAGTGGAACGGCTGAAAACTTGAAACTGCCGTCAGCTTGTTTAGCATTATTAAACACATCTTTTAACACCGCCAAGACAATCCAGCAACCTAAGGTCATACCAATAAATGCGCTAATACTAAATTCACCGGCAAAGATAAATGGCCACGCGGCACCAAATAACACACTAGTAATAGAGATAATATTTAAGTGCTTAGACAACTCACCTTTACGCGCCTTTTTCCAGCGAATAAGCGGTCCAATACCCATAAATAGAAACAGTGCTATCATCATAGGTACAAAAACAGCGTTAAAATATGGCGCTCCAACAGATATTTTCCCTAAACCCATTGCATCAATAATCATAGGGTAAAGCGTGCCTAATAAAATAGTAACCGTCGCAGTCACTAATATTGATATGGCCACTAGAATAGTATTCTCACGTGAATAAAAAGTGAAACGGTTAGGACTACTAACATTTGCAGCTCTAAATGCATAAAGGGTAAGTGAACCACCAACAGCTACCGCTAACAAAACCAGCAAGTACATGCCGCGGTCAGGGTCTACCGCAAATGAATGTACGGAAGTAATGACGCCAGAGCGTACTAGAAATGCACCTAATAAATTCAATGAGAAGGTAAAAATAGCCAGTAATAATGTCCAATGCTTAAAGGTGTTACGCTGCTCTGTTACCGCTAATGCATGAATCAAGGCAGTACCGGCCAGCCATGGCATAAATGAAACATTCTCAACAGGATCCCAAAACCACCAACCGCCCCAACCAAGTTCATAATATGCCCACCAGCTACCTAAGGCGATACCTACTGATAAAAATGACCAAGCAGCTACCGTCCAAGGACGTGACCAACGAGCCCATGCGGCATCCATTTTCCCTGCCATTAGGGCAGCAATAGCAAAGGCAAAGGCAACTGAAAACCCAACATAACCCATATACAACATTGGCGGATGAATGATTAACCCAATATCTTGTAATAATGGATTTAAATCTTGTCCTTCAAGCGGAAAGTTTGGTAATAAACGTTCAAACGGGTTAGAGGTTAGTAGTGTAAATAAAATAAAACCCACCGCGATCATGCCCATAACCGCCAAAACACGTGCAACAAACTCTTTTTCTAATTGTTTACTAAAAACACTGACAGCGAAAGTCCAGCAAGTTAACGCAAAAATCCAAAAAAGCATTGAGCCTTCATGCCCTCCCCAAACTGCACTAATCTTGAAGTAGTATGGTAGTAAGCTATTGGAGTGATTAGCGATATATTTGACAGAAAAGTCATCTTGCGTAAAGCTATAGGCTAATAAAAATATACTAATGCCTATAAACAAAAACAGACCAAAACTTAACGGTTTGGCACTATTAATTAATTGTTGGTTGTTCTGCGCTACACCAATCAGTGGCACTATGCTTAGACATAGTGCAAAAGCAAATCCGATAATGAGTGCGAAATGGCCAAGCTCTGGGATCATGATAATTCCTGTAAATCAATGTTAAAACATTATAGCGACTAAGTTTAGCTGATTATAACTAGTCAAGACTAGCGTCAAATCAAATATTCAATATGTAAATACTAGCGTTGTTATCAGAGATAACTTTACCGCAGTACTTTAAAGTGTCTCTTGTTGGACCTGCTCTGATATTACCATTGTAATTGGGCTTTGTTCCATCGCATCTATATTAAGCATTTCTGCTTTAAAGTCCCCAGGCTTAATACCAACACTACCTTGCATGGATACCACAGCGTAAATGTGCACTTTATCAACACTACTTAAACGCATTTGTGGTGTCATAGCTTGTGAATCATCTAAAACGATAGTTAAAGGCAAATCACTAGCTTTAAGTTTTACAGCGGCTAAAGGCATGCGAGGACCATCAGCTGCAATAGCATATATAAATACCGTTTTATCATCACTAGCCATTAACTTTTCTTGTACGCTAGACGCTAATGATACCTGTACAGTAAGGTGGGGTAAATTTGGATCTAACGCTTTACTCACACTCTCTGTAGGCGCAACTTCTCCACTAAGACGTAATTGATTTTTAGCTTCTTCGACAGCTCCGGCTAAGGCTTGCATGCTTATTCCTGGTCGGTCACTATTTAATACCACTTCCCAGTACTGCACTGCCTTAGCAAAGTCTCGATTACTAAAACTGTCCATACCTAAGAGTATATTAGTGGAGGCGTCTAGCGAATCTAACCCCAAAGCCTTGTCGATTACCGCTTGAATATCGGCGTTTATCCGTTGATTATTTTTATAATACATCGCTTGAGCTTTTGGCCCTAATAACTCAGCATGCTCGCCTTGTTGCGACATTACGCGATCAAATGCTTCAATAGCATTATCAAACTCACCAACAGATATATAGGTTTGACCTAAGCTAAACCAAGCTTGGGAGTTCGTTGGATTATCTTTTACTTCGCTCTGAAGCTGCTGTAGACGAAAAGCCAGCATTTGCTCTGGGGTCAATTGACCATGCTCATCGTTTTCGTTAATGGCTGTTGGTGCGTTTAGTACTTGATAGGCACCTAGTTTCATGTAGCTATATAAACTTAAACTGACGATGCTAAATGCTATACATGCCGGCCATATCCATGACCTTGTTGTAGGTGCAACCTCACGGGGTTGGCTTGAATTAGCATCTTGCAAAAGCGTTTTATCTAATTCAGCTTTTAATTGAATGTAACTCTCTTGCTCAATACTACCTTCTGCTAAGTCGTGTTCGAGTAGCGCTAAGTGCTCGTGATAAAGTGTGACATTGGTTTCTTGACGAATGTTAAGGTTTTCCGCACCGAGGGTATCTTTAGATGAGGAAAAAATACGCCAGACAATAAGTAATGCAATCACTATCAATGATAAAACTGCCAGCCAGAATGTAGTCATATTATTTAATTTATACCTTGTTAAAGCAATTGAGTAATCTGTTTGAATTTAACCATGTAAACACTTCATATAACGCCAACCAAATGAATAACCAATGTTCATACGTTGTTTACAGCGTCGTAGAGTAACAATTATAAGTGCTTTTTCCTAGCAATACTGACCGAGAAAACAGCATGTTCATCGTAACATATGGCTTGACTCTTCAGACAAATAGCCATAACCGTATTGACGGCTAAATTGGGTGAACTTTGTTGGCTACTATCCAAGCTTCAAGACTACCCACCAAGTTCATTACCATTGAGCACCAGATCTTTATAATGAGTAGAATCACGATGAATTCAATGAGGCTTAAAATATCACAACAAATAAAGTTAAACTGTAATGAAATTGTATCACCCAGCTTAATCTTTTTTAAATGGGGTGGTTTATATCAATTTGATTAATTAACTTGATAACACTCAGGTTCAGCAAAGATGGATAAATAACACAATTGTTGGTTGGGGTAACCAAAAGAAATGATCAGGTAATGTGCGAGGTAATGAGCGAGGTAATGAGCGAGGTAATGAGCGAGGTAATGAGCGAGATAAATATGATAGTTCAAATACAATTAAGCCGCTTATAAAAGCGGCTTAATAAGTAATCTTTAGCAAAAGCTATTGATTAGCCGTTACAAGCATCTTTAAGTGCTTTACCAGCTTTGAAAGATGGTATTTTAGCTGCTGCGATTTCAATAGTCGCACCCGTTTGTGGGTTACGGCCTGTGCGCGCTGCACGGTCACGTACTGAGAAAGTACCAAAACCAACTAGTGCTACTTGCTCGCCACCTTTTAACTCTTCTGTAACTGCTTCGATAAATGAATCTAATGCACGACCAGCCGCAGCCTTAGAAATGTCAGCACCCGCAGCAATTTTCTCGATAAGTTGAGATTTATTCACAGTGTATTCCCCTTCAATTGTTATTATTCAGCGCTATCTTCTGTTTTAGCGTCCTGCAGAAACCTTTAATTAAGCCTCTTTATGAACATATAGCGCCGAGTTAAAGAAAACTAAAAATATTGATAATTATTTTTATCTCTACTATGCCCCCTATAGATAGGGGCTCTAGCGTTATCAGCGTCATTAACTTAACATAGTTTCAGCGTTTGAAAAGCGTTAATTACGTTTTTTGCAAATTTTTTGCATTTTTTTTACATTTTTGAGCAAAAACTGCTGTTTTTTAGCCATTTATTTCTCTGACTGCCACTTATCAACCGGATGTACTAAGGCAATTTTCAACACCTCATCTATCCATTTAACCGGATAGATGGCTAAATCTGCTTTGACATTATCAGGAATTTCTTTCAAATCGCGTTCATTATCCTTTGGAATAATAACCGTTTTTATACCACCACGATGTGCAGCGAGTAATTTTTCTTTTAACCCACCAATTGCCAGTACTTCACCACGTAAAGTGATTTCGCCCGTCATTGCAACATCAGCTTTCACCGGATTACCGGTTAAACTTGAGACTAAAGCTGTACACATTCCAATACCCGCACTTGGCCCGTCTTTCGGTGTTGCGCCTTCTGGTACATGCACATGAATATCGCGTTTTTCATGAAAATCACTATTAATACGTAACTTTTCAGTACGACTACGCACGACCATCATTGCTGCTTGTATCGACTCCTGCATGACATCACCAAGCGAACCGGTATAACTTAACTTACCCTTACCTGGAACAGAGGCAGTTTCAATGGTGAGTAACTCACCGCCGACTTGAGTCCAAGCAAGGCCGGTTACTAAACCTACTCGGTTTTCATCGTCAGCTTTACCATAGTCAAAGCGCTGTACACCCAAAAACTCTGATAGATTATCTTGGTTTATGGTCACTTTTTTGACATTTTTGTCTAATAAAATTGACTTAACCGCTTTACGACATAACTTAGAGATATCGCGTTCTAGCGCACGAACACCGGCCTCGCGTGTGTAATAGCGAATAATACCAACAATAGCACTATCTTCAATTTCAATTTCTTTACTTTTTAAACCATTGCGCTCAATTTGTTTATTAAGTAAATGATTTTTAGCAATATTAAGCTTCTCATCTTCGGTATAACCCGATAAATGTATCACTTCCATACGATCGAGTAATGGACCAGGAATGTCCATGCTGTTTGACGTAGCAACAAACATCACATCAGATAGATCATAGTCAACTTCCAAATAATGGTCGTTAAAGCTGCTGTTTTGCTCAGGATCTAATACTTCTAATAATGCTGAAGCTGGATCGCCACGCATGTCAGAGGCCATTTTATCTATTTCATCTAATAAAAATAACGGATTCTTCACGCCGACTTTTGCTATTTTCTGTATAAGTTTACCTGGCAGTGAGCCAATATAAGTTCGTCTATGACCGCGTATTTCAGCTTCATCGCGCACGCCGCCTAGTGCCATACGCACATATTTACGACCGGTAGATTTAGCAATAGATTGCCCTAATGAAGTTTTACCTACACCTGGAGGGCCAACTAAACATAAAATAGGTCCTTTTAGCTGATTAACACGTTGTTGAACTGCTAAATACTCTACGATGCGCTCTTTAACTTTATCAAGGCCGTAATGGTCTTTATCTAGCACTTCTTGGGCTAATTTAAGATCACGCTTCAATTTACTGCGCTTTTTCCACGGTACACTGATCATCCAATCAATATAGCTTCGCACAACAGTCGCTTCAGCAGACATTGGCGACATCATTTTTAATTTTTTCAATTCTGTTAAGGTTTTTTCTTTTGCTTCTTTAGGCATTTGAGCAGCTTCAATCTGCTTTTCTATTTGCTCAGCCTCGTTAGATCCCTCTTCGTCATCACCTAATTCTTTTTGAATAGCTTTCATTTGCTCATTCAAATAGTACTCACGCTGGCTTTTTTCCATTTGCTTTTTAACACGCGTGCGAATTTTTTTCTCAACTTGCAGTAAATCGATTTCCCCTTCCATTAACGCCATTAAAAACTCGAGGCGCTCTGAAACATGGGTAATTTCTAATACTTTTTGTTTATCCACTAACTTAAGTGGCATATGAGCGGCCATGGTGTCGGCTAACTGCTCGGCATCATCAATACCTGAAACCGAAGTTAATACTTCTGGTGGTATTTTTTTATTTAATTTAACGTAACCTTCAAACTGAGAAATAGCTGAACGAATAAGTACCTCAGTACTATCATCAGGCGCACCTTCTACATTTAGAAACTCAGCATTAGCAGTAAAGTATTCATCGGTTTCAACAAACTCAGTAATTTGAGCACGACGAACACCTTCAACCAGTACTTTAACGGTACCGTCTGGTAATTTTAACATTTGTAAAATAGTGGCAATGGTACCGGTTTTATACAAATCGTTTTGTGCTGGGTCATCAACCGCAGCATCTTTTTGTGCAACAAGGAAAATTTGTTTATCATTTTCGTTGGCAATATCAAGACAACGGATTGATTTTTCGCGACCAACAAATAATGGGATAACCATTTGCGGATAGACAACGACATCACGTAAGGCTAATACGGGAATTTCAACTACGCCAGATAACTCTTTAGTCATTGGTTACTCTCTCGGTGAATAGTATGATGTAATTTTTACAGATATGTATTTGTATATGGGGTGTTTGTAAATACTTTCAACAGATGAATAAAAAAAAGTGACGTTAACCAAATTGGCTAACGTCACTTTTTAGAAGTTAATTACCGAACATTTACTCCGAAGACGCTTTATCTTGCTGCGTTTCGTAAATAATAATCGGCTTAGATTCACCTTTAATAACCGCTTCGTCAACAACAACTTTAACGGCATTGTCCAGCGAAGGTAATTCATACATAGTTTCGAGTAGAACACCCTCAACAATAGATCGTAAACCACGAGCACCAGTTTTACGTTCCATGGCTTTATGGGCAATCGCCGTAAGAGCGTCTTCTCTAAACTCAAGCTCAACATTTTCCATATCAAAAAGTGCCGTAAATTGCTTAGTTAACGCATTTTTAGGCTCTTGTAATATTTGAATAAGCGCGTCTTGATCAAGCTCAGTTAATGTAGCTACAACAGGCAGACGACCAATAAACTCTGGGATCAAACCATATTTAACTAAATCTTGAGGTTCAACATCTTGAAAACGTTGCGTTAAGGTTTTCTCGTCTTCTTTACCGCGAACTGTAGCACCAAAACCAATACCTGTTCCCGTATGACAACGTTGCTCAACAACTTTATCAAGTCCGGCAAAGGCACCACCACAAATAAATAGAATTTTAGAGGTATCGACCTGTAAAAACTCTTGTTGTGGATGCTTACGACCACCTTGTGGCGGTACAGAGGCAATAGTACCTTCAATCAGTTTTAATAATGCTTGTTGAACACCTTCGCCCGAAACATCACGCGTGATAGACGGATTGTCAGATTTACGTGAAATTTTATCAATTTCATCAATATAAACAATACCACGTTGAGCTTTTTCAACGTCATAATCACACTTTTGCAATAGTTTCTGAATAATGTTTTCAACATCTTCACCCACGTAACCTGCTTCGGTTAGTGTCGTGGCATCAGCCATGGTAAATGGTACATCTAATAAGCGCGCTAAGGTTTGCGCTAATAATGTTTTACCACTACCTGTAGGACCAATTAACAAAATATTACTTTTGCTCAGCTCTACACCATTGTGTGAGTCACCATTACGTAATCGCTTATAATGGTTATAAACCGCAACAGCGAGCACTTTTTTAGCGTGCTCTTGCCCGATGACATAATCATCTAGGCTTTCACGAATTTCGATTGGCGTAGGTAAGCTTTCTTTGTCTTGCTTAGGCGAAATTTCTTTAATTTCTTCGCGAATAATATCGTTGCAAAGTTCAACACATTCATCGCAAACAAAGACAGAAGGACCTGCAATTAACTTACGTACTTCATGCTGACTTTTACCACAAAATGAGCAGTACAGTAACTTACCGTCATCACCGTCACCTGTTTTCATATCGGTCATACGGTACCTCTAATATTTTAAATTTATACAAACTAATACTGGCCAGTATTTCATATATCGCGTAAATAACAACGCGAATAACAAAGAAGACCGTTATTTATCGATTCTTTGTTCTAATATGGCATCAACTAAACCATATTCAACCGCGCTTTCTGCACTTAAAAAGTTATCACGGTCTGTATCGCCAGATACTTTTTCTAAAGGTTGGCCGGTATGCTCTGCCATTAAACGATTAAGTTTACCTTTAATATACAAAATTTCTTTTGCATGTATTTCAAAATCAGATGCTTGACCTTGAAAGCCACCCAGCGGCTGATGGATCATCACACGTGCATTAGGTAAACAGTAACGTTTGCCTTTAGCACCACCAGAAAGCAAAAATGCGCCCATACTAGCGGCTTGACCAATACATACTGTACTAACATTTGGCTTAATGAATTTCATGGTGTCGTAAATAGCCATACCTGCAGTAACTGAACCACCTGGAGAATTGATATATAAATAAATATCTTTATCTGGACTTTCTGATTCTAAAAATAGCATTTGGGCAACGATTAAGTTGGCCATATGGTCTTCTACCTGACCACATAGAAAAATAACGCGCTCTTTTAGCAGTCTTGAATAAATATCGTAAGAGCGTTCACCTTTGGCGGTTTGCTCAACAACCATAGGCACTAATGCGCTTTCTGTCGTATTTGTTAAATCGTGAGAATTATTGTGAGAAGTAAACAACTAACTTTCCTTTTTATAAAAAAATGGCTCATATGTCCCCATATAAGCCATTTAAGCGATTGCTCAGCAAAATGTCAATCTAAAAGGTCTATTTACCTTCAGGATTCATGATATCTTTGAAACTGGCTTTCTTATCTTTTACTTTTGCGCTTTCAAGTAACAACTCAACAGCTTGCTCTTCCAATGCAACATTTTGCATTTGTTGGGCAAGTTCTTTGTTCGTTTTGTAGTACTCAATAACTTCAGCTGGATCTTCATAAGCTGATGCTGCTGACGCAATTAAGTCAGTAACTTTAGCTTCGTCAACTTTTAATTCGTTAACTTTGATCACTTCACCAAGAAGCAAACCGGTCTTAACACGACGTTTCGCTTGTTCTTCAAACATTTCTGCTGGAAGTTCTGGTAAGTTGTTCGGATCCATTTGGCCAGCAAAACGTTGCATAGCTTGCTTGCGCAATACGTCAACTTCTTGAGCAACAAGTGCCGCTGGAATATCTAATTCGTTAACTTCAAGCAGACCTTCAATAACTTGCTCTTTAACTTTAGCTTTTACGGCTTGGTTAAGTTCGCGAGCCATGTTTTTACCAACTTCTTCGCGAAGTGCTGCAACACCGCCTTCTTCCACGCCGAATAGTTTAGCAAACTCGTCATCTACTTCAGGTAACACTGGACCTTCAGTTTTGTGAACAACGATATCGAACTCTGCATCTTTACCTTTAAGCTTTTCAGCATGGTAATCTTCAGGGAAAGTAATTGTAATAGTTTTTTCATCGCCAGCTTTCATGCCCGTGATTTCAGTTTCGAAACCTGGGATCATGCGACCTGAGCCTAACTCAAGTTCAAAACCTTCAGCTTTGCCACCTTCAAATTCTTCACCGTCTACACGGCCGTTGAAATCGATAGTTAGCTTGTCGCCTTTCTTGGTTTTACGCTTGTTTTCTTTCCACGTTTTATGCTGATTTTGTAATGTTTCAAACATTTCATCAAGGTCAGCATCTGTAACTTCAACCGCAGGACGTTCTACTGCGATTTTATCAAGATCTTTTAAAACAACTTCAGGGTAAATTTCAAATGTTGCTTCAAACTCTAACGCTTTGCCATCTTCATTGCTTTTAGCAACGAATGAAGGACGACCTGCAGGATTTAATTTCTCAGCTACAATCGCATCAACAAAGTTACGTTGCATTAATTCGCCAGCAACTTCTTGACGAACTGATTGACCATAACGCTTTTGAATAACTGATGGTGGCACTTTACCTGGACGGAAACCATTGATACGTTGGGTTTTACCGATATGGCGAAGACGATTTTTAACTTCAACATCTACTGTTTCGGCAGGAACTGAAATCGTTAAACGACGTTCCAAACCTTGTGTAGTCTCAACTGAAACTTGCATTTAATTACCTCAAAAAACTTAGCGTATGCACGCTTTCTATAACGCATCTAAATATAGTCAACACAACTTTATAACAAAGTTATGCATTCAGCTTGCTTGACTTAACAAACAGAGCCCGGAAAATCCGAATAAAGATGTTCAGATTAAAATAATGACGCGAAATTATAGCGGTGCTTTAAACAAGAGTCGAGCTTAGAACGCAAATAAATTAAATTTAATGCTATAGGAAGTCATAAACAGCTAAAAAAGCTAAATAAAGAAAGGTAAAGGATTAAAAATAAGGTATAAGAAATTTAGAAGTGGTCGGTGATATGAAATTCGAACTTGCGAATGAACTTAATACACCCTACTCATCACTTAAGTTTAAAAAAACCTCAAGTAATCACAAAAAGTTATAAAAAAGAAGTGGTCGGTGATGCAAGATTCGAACTTGCGACCCCTTGGACCCAAACCAAGTGCGCTACCAAGCTGCGCTAATCACCGATATACTTTCAAACTTTTACTACAACCCATACAGAAAAATGGGGTGGCTAAAGGGACTTGAACCCTCGACAACCGGAATCACAATCCGGGGCTCTACCAACTGAGCTATAGCCACCACTGTATGGCGCGCCCTGCAGGATTCGAACCTGCGACCCACGCCTTAGAAGGGCGTTGCTCTATCCAGCTGAGCTAAGGGCGCACATTTACCTACAGATGCAAAACAAACTTAACTATATATAAAGTTTATTTCTTTTTCACTTAAAAAGTAAAAAAGTGGTCGGTGATGCAAAATTCAAACTTCGACTGAACTTTAGAATACCCAAACCATTTACTTAGCCTTTCAAGTTGCTTAAAGCATTAAGAAAGAAAAAGTGGTCGGTGATGCAAAATTCAAACTTCGACTGAACTTTAGAATACCCAAACCATTTACTTAGCCTTTCAAGTTGCTTAAAGCATTAAGAAAGAAAAAGTGGTCGGTGATGCAAAATTCAAACTTCGACTGAACTTCAGAATACCCAAACCATTTACTTAGCCTTTCAAGTTGCTTAAAGCATTAAGAAAGAAAAAGTGGTCGGTGATGCAAGATTCGAACTTGCGACCCCTTGGACCCAAACCAAGTGCGCTACCAAGCTGCGCTAATCACCGACATTTGTTAAAAACGCTTGCGTTCTCAACGGGTGCGGATATTACCTAGTTGCCCGTTGCGCGTCAAACACTTTTTTTAAATAAATGTGCGTTCGCTCACTTTTACAGCATCTTGGTTAAAATACCACTCATAATGACTGTTAAAATATAAATATCGGCTTTTTTTACCATTATTCACCAAGAAATCATTTTTTCGACAATCAAAGCATTTATTTTCTACAAATAGCTTTTCTAATATGCGAAAATAGCCACGTTTATTAGCCTTTTGTGAAGAATTATGACTGCAGCTCTTATTGACGGTAAGTTGATCGCCCAACAATTACGCCATTCTGTTAAAGATAAAGTTCAACAACGTATAGAAAATGGCTTACGTGCACCTGGGTTAGCCGTAATTCTAGTTGGTTCAGATCCCGCATCGCAAGTGTATGTGGGAAGTAAAAGAAAAGCCTGTGAAGAAGTTGGCTTTGTATCTCGCTCTTATGACTTACCTCCTACTACAACACAAGATGAACTTTTTAATTTAATCGATGAATTAAATAACGATAATGAAATTGATGGCATTCTCGTTCAGCTACCCTTACCTGCTGGTTTAGACGCAAATTTAATTATTGAGCATATTAATCCATTAAAAGATGTTGACGGCTTTCACCCTAACAATGTCGGTAAGCTCGCATTACGCCAGCCTGGCCTTCGCCCTTGTACACCAAAAGGGATAATGACATTGATTGCATCAACGGGAGTTGATCCTCATGGCTTAGAGGCTGTTGTTGTAGGTGCATCTAATATAGTAGGTCGCCCGATGACACTTGAATTGTTGCTCGCAGGTTGTACCGTCACCACCACACATAGATTCACAAAAGATTTAGAAACAAAAATTAGAAATGCCGACCTATTAGTTGTTGCCGTGGGTAAACCTGAGTTTATTCCCGGTGAATGGATTAAAAAAGGCGCTATTGTTATCGATGTGGGTATTAACCGTTTAGATAACGGCAAATTAGTCGGTGACGTTGGCTTTGCTAAGGCAAAAGACAGCGCGGCTTATATCACCCCAGTTCCAGGTGGCGTTGGCCCAATGACTGTCGCTAGCTTAATAGAAAACACGCTTATTGCCTGTGAAGAATTTCACAGTAAATAATTGCGCTATAAATACGTATACCCAGTTGAATAATTAGCTAAAACATAAAAGCCTGCAATCGCAGGCTTTTTTATTGAAAACTTTATCTTAAACGAATTAAGCTTTACGCCACGTTGTGCCGCCAGCACTATCTTCTAAGATAATATTAAGCGCTGCCAGCTTATCGCGTGCATCATCAGCCATTGCCCAATCTTTATTGGCTCGGGCGTCTTTACGCTGTTTGATCAGGGCTTCAATTTCTGCAACTTCATCACTACTTTCATCTCCACCTTGGAAAAATTCTTCAGGTGAATTTTGTGCAACACCTAATACTTTACCAAGCGAGACTAAAATGAAAGCAAGTTTTGAAGCTTCTGTTATGTCTGTTGCTTTGATGCGATTGATCTCTTTCGCTAATTCAAATAACACCGGCATAGCTTCAGGACAGTTAAAGTCATCATCCATGGCTTTTTCAAAACGCTGAACGTATTCGTTGCCTTTTAACTCAACTTTCATCGGTGTGATATCACGCAACGCGGTATAGATGCGCTCTAAACTAGCACGTGCTTGGGTTAAGTTATCTTGTGAATAATTTAACTGGCTGCGGTAATGGCTAGAGGTCAAAAAGAAGCGCACGCTTTCAGCGTCATATTCATCAAGCACACTGCGTAAAGTAAAAAAGTTATTTAAAGATTTTGACATCTTTTCTTTGTTGATTTGCACCATACCACCATGCATCCAGTAGTTAACGTATGGTGTATCATGTGCACAACAAGATTGAGCGATTTCATTCTCATGGTGTGGGAACTGTAAATCAGAGCCGCCACCATGAATATCAAAATGTTCACCCAAGTGCTTTAAATTCATCGCTGAACATTCAATATGCCAACCTGGACGACCTTTCCCCCAAGGTGATGCCCAACTTGGCTCATCAGGTTTCGCCATTTTCCACAACACAAAATCTAATGGGCTGCGTTTCGCTTCATCAACGTCAACTCGAGAACCCGACTGCAACATATCTAAATTTTGTAAACTTAATTTGCCGTAATCTTTATAGGTACTGACTTCAAACATTACATCACCATTGCTAGCAACATAAGCGTGTTTGCGCTCAATCAGACGTTCAACTAAAGCAATAATCTCATCCATGTGACCCGTAACTGTAGGGGCGATATCTGGGCGCATAATATTAAGGTCATCAAAATCTTGATACATTTGTGCGGTCATGCGTAACGTTAAATCTTCACAGCTTTCACCGTTTTCATTGGCACGCTGGATAATTTTATCGTCTACGTCGGTAATATTACGTACATGCGTTAGGTCGTAACCTAAGTATTTAAAATAACGCGCAATAATATCGAAAGCTACATAGGTTCTAGCGTGACCAATATGACAACGATCATAAATAGTAATACCACAAACATATAAACCTACCTTGTTGGAAGTGATCGGTTTAAAAACTTCTTTTTTCCTGCTTAAGGTATTATAAATCTGCAACATAACGGCGCTTTTTCCTATGTAATATCAATACTTGATTAAATTCGACGATCCCCACACGGAGATTTACGCAATTGTACCCCAAGTATTACAATGGATCATTAGCTTGGCTGCATTTGCTGTAATATTTACTGATTATTTTTAGAATAAATTTTGCCGAGAAATCTTTTTTTTATTAAGTTACAATTTGCCTAATTACATTTCCTTTAGATTTATGAGTAAAAAACAATGATCACATTTAAAACGACCTTAGGCGAAATTAAAATTGAATTAGATTTTGATAACGCACCTGTAACTGCAAAAAACTTCCAACAATACGCTGAAGACGGCTTTTATAACGGCACAATTTTTCACCGTGTAATTAAAGGGTTTATGGCGCAAGGCGGTGGTTTCGCATCAGGCATGGACGAAAAAGACAGCCGTGAGTCAATCAAAAATGAAGCAAACAATGGCTTAGCCAACGCTCGTGGTACTTTAGCAATGGCGCGTACGCAAGAGCCACATTCAGCTTCAGCACAATTTTTTATTAACTTAGCTGATAACGACTTCCTTAATTTTAAAAGTGAAGACGTACAAGGTTGGGGTTACTGTGTGTTTGCTAAAGTTGTTGAAGGTATGGACATTGTCGATAAAATGACGCTTGTTGATACGGGTCGCAATGGTTTTCACGACGATGTACCAAAAGAAGAAATCATTATTGAAGAAACAATCGTAGCGTAATTCTTGATTACCGACGTAAATGAAATGAGTGAAACTTCTCATGTGAATAATAAATCAGCATTAACTTATTTTATTGCTGATTTACATCTCGCACAAAACAGGCCCGACATCACGGCCTGTTTTTTATCTTTCTTGAAAAACGACGCACCAAAAGCACAAACACTATATATTTTGGGCGATTTATTCGAGTATTGGATAGGCGACGACGATAACAGCCCCTTCCTTTTAGAAATTTCTCAGGCAATTAAAGCCTTAACGGTGCTTGGCTGTAAAATTTATTTTATACACGGCAATCGCGACTTTTTATTGGGTAAACGCTTTGCTAAGCAATCAGGTATGGAGTTACTGCCTGAAGTGACGCTAATAGACTTATATGGCACGCCTGTTGTCATTATGCATGGCGATACCCTTTGTACACGCGATGTTGGCTATCAAGCTTTTCGTAAAAAATCACGAAGTTGGTGGTGGCAAGCTATTATAAAAAGTTTACCTTTATTTGTTCGGCGCAAAATTGCCAGCAATTATCGTGAGCAAAGTGCGACAGCCACAGCCATGAAGTCTCAAGATATTATGGATGTCACTGACAGTGAAGTTGTGCATTGTTTAGAGCAATACCAAAGCCAAATATTGATCCATGGTCATACTCACCGACCGGCCATTCATGACGTTAAAGCCAATAATCAACAAGCACAACGCATCGTGCTGGGCGACTGGTATGAACAAGGTGCTTGGCTTAAAGTGACGCCTGATTCTATGGATTTAATGGACAGACCATTTGAGTGACAGAGTGTATTTACATATCTCATTCTCAGCGCATTAATAGATAAAATAATCTAGCCTGAACTTTCGTTCAGGCATTTATATCCATCTCACAACCAATAGTGCTCCGAATTTAATCGTTACTTCGTCATTTGACTTTTTATCCAGTCATTCACTCTTCGATCTAATAGTGCTAATGGCATTGCACCACCTCCCAGTACGGTATCGTGGAAACCACGAATATCGAAACGATCTCCTAGTTTTTGTTCCGCACTTTCACGTAATTCGACCATTTTCAACATGCCAATTTTATAAGCGGTTGCTTGCCCAGGTAATACTAAATATCGACGAATTTCAGAGATAATAGCTTCTCCAGCAACCGGGGTTTTTTCTTTAAAGTAGGCAATTGCTTGCTCTTCTGTCCAGCCTTTGGCATGTAGACCGGTATCAACGACCAAGCGAACCGCGCGCCATATTTCATTTACCAGTCGGCCAAAGTCAGAGTAATCATCTTGGTAGCCACCCATTTCTTTTGCTAATAATTCAGCATACAAGCCCCACCCTTCTACATAGGCAATAAAGCTTGTTTGCGTTCTAAATTGTGGGATTGATGTAAGCTCTTGAGCAATAGAGATTTGCATATGATGGCCAGGATTACCCTCATGATAAGCCACACCTTCCATTTCATTCTTTGGCATCGATAACATGTCAGATAAATGTGCGTAATAAACCCCAGGGCGACTGCCATCAGGTGTACCAGGCGCGTAATGTTGCGCTGCACCATCTTGCTCTCTGAAAGCTTCAACACGCTTAACCACTAAGCCGGCTTGAGGCAATATACCAAAGTAGTTTGGTAGCTGCTTATTGATAATATCTAAATAAACCTGTGTGTCAGATATATAGCCTTGTCGTCCTGTATCGCTATTTGGATAGAAGAACTGCTCATCGCTTTTAATAAAATCAAAGAATTCTGTTAAGTCACCTTCAAAACCAACACGCTCTTTAATCGAGATCATCTCGTTGGTAATACGCATAACTTCTTTAATGCCAATATTATGAATTTCTTCAGCAGTTAATTCAGTGGTGGTTGATGCTTCGATCATTTGACTGTAAAACGCCTGACCATTTTGTTGTGAAGAAACGCCGGTAGGATTGCTGACCGTATTAACTATATCAATTTCAAACCAGGCTATCAGCGCTTGATAACTTGGTAAAAAAACCTCAAGCAGTTGCTTTTTAGCCGCAAGTTTTAATGTTTGTGCTTGGTCTAAAGAAATTTTTTCCGATTCAACCAAGCCAAGAATTTTTCGTTCAATGTCCATCCATAATGGTGAATCGCTTGCGTCTGGTGCATTTGAAAATGGTATACCTGAAATTAGGTTATTTGATTGTTCAATAACCCCTTCATAGGCAAACTTTGGTGGCCGAGTACCGGCAGTTGCATTTACTTTTGCTCTTTCTAGTAATTGAGTAATAGCATGACTAATGCCAGCAATACGGGTGATATATGCCTGCATGTCATTTAAGTCATCAACACGATGAAAATTAATTAAAAACTGCACAACGCTTGCTTGAGCACCATCAAATTGATCAAAAATATAACGATGTTGATTAAACTTAGCTGCCGCTTTGGCTTGTTGATATAAATAAAGCCAAATATCGTATGACATTTTTGCTTCAGAAGTTAACTTACTGTAATCAAAGTTAGCCGTTAACTCATCAACACTTGCGGCTTGCAATGCTAATTGTGCTTGCTCATAGGCCTCAGTCATGTCGTCGATTTGATCGTATTTATCTTTACGCCCCAACATAGTTAACATCATCGGGCTATTTTGCAACTGCGCTTCATATTTAATCTCAAACCATTGATTTAAGCGCTTTGTCTCACTAAGTTGCTCCTGTATAGCGATTTTAGGCACTGCTATCGTTGATGATTCTTGGACAGTTGTTTGTGTTGAACTATTAGATTGGCAAGCAGACAAAAATACAACTGCTCCCAGCAATGCAATCGAAGAACGCATCAATTATTCCTTTATTAATGTATAAATATATAGCGCATAAAAGCACTAAACATATTACTGAGTGTTGTTAAGCGTTAAAACCTAGAGTAAAAATCATGAGCAACTTCAACTGACTGACCATTATTTTTGGCATAATGAATTAAAGCATATTAAGGTTATACTTATCGAGTAGTAATTGTGCTTAAATTTACAGTGTTGGCATTCCACTATGAAATTTAAAGTCATTATCTGGGCTGATAATTAATTGAGCTTCTATCTCAGCAAAATAAGCAATACGGTTATCAACTTTCTCACTTTGATCTGGACCCGCTATTTCTTTGGCTAAGGTTAAGTAATCTTGATAATGGCGCGCTTCAGAGCGTAGTAAAGATATATAAAAATCGCCCAATCGTTTATCAAGGTGTGGAGCTAACATAGCAAAACGCTCACAAGATCTAGCCTCGATATAGGCACCGACAATTAACTTATCAATCAGTGCATCTGGTTCGAAGGTTTTAACATGCCTTAACATACCTTTAGCATAACGACATGGCGTAATACTGCGATACTCAACACCATATTCATCCATGATTTCTAATACCTGATAAAAATGATGGAGCTCTTCTTTGATCAACAACACCATTTTATCAATTAAACTTTGCCCATAAGGTGAATCGGTTTTTGGGATAACTGATTTTGTGAGTTTATTTTTAGCTGCAAGTTCGCGCCAATCACCTTCTCGTTTATATATTAAGGTTTCAAAAGGTTGTAACCATGCTAATAGTGCATCACTGCCGGCTTTATCAACTGCGTACTTTCGGATCATAAACATCGCCGATTGCGCAGCCTTTAGTTCACAAATTAAATGATCAATTAAAAGTACAGCTAAATTATCTGGTTTGACTGCTTCTTCTACCCACTCTTTTGGTGTTTCGCACTGAAGAAATGAGTTTATTGGTATTAATAATTTGTCGGCGGTCATGATTTGAACTTACGATTGATGTGCATGAATGAGCTTGAAATTTTACCATACCCACTTCAAAAATCACCTGACTAATTCAGATAAAATTAAGTCCATCTGAATTTATAGTGAATCGTTATCGAGGCTTTTTATATCGTCGCTTAACTTGGTATGAAATTAACGCAAAAAAAAAGCCTCTATCAGAGGCTTTTGGATTAAGAAGAACGGTAGTTTATAAAACTAAATCGCTAGCCGCTAATGCTGCACCATGTAAATTAATTGACAAGTCAGCAGCACCATCGCCATCAACATCACCCATTAACATGCCGTTTGCATAACGAAGTTCGCCAGCTGTGTTAGAGAAACTAGCAGCGCTGATAAAGTTAAAAGCCACACCTGTTTCCGCAAGCACAATAACATCTTCACCAGTAACAAAGTCAACTATCATGTCACCCGACTCAATATTTGAAAATACAAAGGTGTCATAACCTGCACCACCGTTGTAGGTATCAGCACCGGCATAACCATTCATAATATCGTCGCCGCCGTTACCTGTAAGCATGTTGTTAGCTTCATTACCTTTAAGGTAATCACGCTCACTTGAACCAATAGCGTTTTCAATAGTAGTACCATAAGCAATTGCAATATTGTCATGCGAAGTTACACCTAAGCCACTTACACCTGTTTCAAAGGCAAGATAACCTTCATGTGCCGACGTTGTTAACGCTTGCCATGCTGCACTCTGGCCTGAAACAACATCACCTAAAGTGCTAAACCCCGCGTCACGCATCAGTTGACGTCGTCTATTAATTTCGTCTTCACTTGGCACAGAAGCCGCACCAGAACTATATTCACCGTCATTCAAATCAATAAATACACTGGCGTTGGCACCTGACATGTCAATTGTGTCATTTCCGCCTGCGTCATAAATGGTAACGATTGGGAATAGATTCTGTGAGAAATCGTAAACCGCTTTACCAGCAGTTGAGTTCCAACCATAAACGGTGTCGTCGCTACGTGTTGTAGTATCAGCACCGTAAGCTGCTTGAACGGCTAGAATATCGTGCACCATAGGCGTATGTGGGTAGTTATAAAAACCGGTACTCCAATCTACAATACCTCCTCCAAATGGTTGATTTGAGGTTTCTTCATCGCCCCAATATGACATCAAGCTATATTGGTTACTGTCTTGAGCATATTCAGCTTGGCTAACATAAGTAGTAGCGCCAGCACCGTTATAAGCTCCAGGATGGCTTAAACCTAACGTGTGACCAATTTCATGCACTAACGTTGTCACCCCATAACCGCCAAAATTCAACCATGCATTTGTCCAGTTAATTTCTGGTGTGGCAACAAATACATCGCCAAAAAATTTCCAGCCTTGTGCATTAGTAAATGCATATTCTGGATAATAAGCGTAGGCCTGACCAGGATCATAGCTATTAGAAAATTGTATGTCAGCTCCCCTTGAACCACGTTCAACAAAAGTAGGCGCAACAAGGTCGTCCCAAAGATCAATGCTATCACGAGCAGCATTTTTTTGAGCTTCAGAAAATCCACTTAAACCATCACCTGCTGTAAAACCATATTTCGGGTTATTGTATAATCCAGTTAAGCCCTTGCCATTAGGAAAGTTATAAGTTATCACCCCACCATTTGCTGAATTTAAATATCCGGTCCAAATTTGGTCGATAATCTGGGGTAAATCGGCTATATTTTTTTCTCTAAAAGTAAAGCCTGCATATTTATCAAGACTCAAATGTTCAGGGTTTATAACAATATTTGAGTCAGCTTCTAATTGAGTACCTTGAATATCTTTAACATCAGCAGAGCTGATAAATGAAATTAAAGTCGTGCTTAGGGCGATACAAACTGCAAGTCTTGTTTTTATTAGTTTTGGTGCAATCATGCTTTTTTTCTCCGTAATTAGAAATAAAGTGCTTTAAATTTACACAATTATACTAATGACATGTTACAAATAAGTAAACACTTGTGTTAACAGTATATGATATGACAGAGAAACATGTTGAAAGGGTTGAACTTTTTGTATTTATTTTTATAGTCTCAATCAGGTAAGTCATAAGGTTTTAGTCAATAACTAAACTAAAAATCTATCAAAGTAAGCTTTTTATTTATAGGTTACTGCAGCACCTATTAACTATGCCTAAGATGTATATTATTTTTACATCTTGTACATATCCATAATTTGTTAGGGTTAATTTTTATAATTATTGAGTCATTAATAACTTACATTTTTCTAATTAATACTCGATAAATCTAGTACGCCAGGGCTAAGCCCTTGTCGTAAATCACTAAACTAGCGTCTTTGATTTAAGTGAAATACCTTATGAAGGTAGTTTTAGTTATTTAGCGAAACAATTTGAATTTGAATATATCACCGTAGTCTCCATTAATATTTTTAGAAAAATTGACATTGTTGTAGCAATAAAATTAACGACAATAATATCTTCACATTTCAGGCGCTATCAATTGTGACGTAATTAACTAAAAAAAGAGTTCACTATTTGCTATGATATTATTCAACGAACCAAATATACTAAATTTATTCTTGACGAAATATAGCGAAAAATATAATGAAAAAGACGGCGGCTAAATCACTAACAGATAAACACGAAGACCTTACCCATAGTGAACATCAAACCGTACTTTCGCATGTTCAGCGAGAAGTCGACGAATGGTATGTCAATACTATTATGTTAAAGGGTATTGACGTACCTTTTAAATATCGTAGAAAAAAGCTTTATAAGTCATTACAAAATCAACAGGTAAATATTACCTATTATCCTACTCAAGAAACCGTTGCTGGCTTTGAACTTGAAGTCATGAAAATTGTTCGTATTAAAGTCTGTTGAGCACTTTTTGCCTTGAAAACGGCTCTATTAGACTGATAGATGGCTAAATAATATCTTTTTACGCCGAAATATCAAACAACCCTTGACGAATCACTCGCCATCTTACATAAATAGCATATCAACAATAAAAACAACTAAGTTGATTTGAATACAAGGTCGCAGAGTTTTACTACTATCTGCATTATTTTTGGGGACAGAGAGAGGTATATAACATGATCTTAAATCATATCTGGGGGCTTTATACTGCACCTAAAAAAGAGTGGCAAACAATTGAGAAGCGTCACGAAAGTCTAACGTATTCTATGGTGCATATTCTCACCATTGCTTTAATTCCAGCAATTTGTGGCTACTACGCTGCCGCACACATAGGTTGGTCAATTGGCGCAGGTGATCCCATTAAACTAACAGAGTCAAACGCATTATTTATGTCCGTTGCTATGTATTTTGGGTTAATTCTCGGTGTATTTTCTTTAGCTATTCTAATCCAGTGGATGGCAAAAACTTTTGATTCAAAACCAGATTTTACGCAGTCATTAGAGTTAGCAGCCTATGCCGCTACACCTTTATTAATGGCAGGATTAACCGCACTATTTCCAGTCTTGTGGTTTGTAGTACTCGCAGGGTTAGCCGCGTTATGTTACTCGGTTTACCTACTTTATTCAGGTGTACCCATTATGATGAATATTCCTGAAGAAAAAGGCTTTATTTATTCGAGTTCTGTAGTCACTTGTGGTTTAGTACTGATTGTCGCACTGATGGCGGCAAGTGCTATCGTTTTCAACTCTGGCTTAGGTGTAGAGTACGTCAGTTGATTCGATAATAATTATAAAAAAACCGCTTATTAAAGCGGTTTTTTTATAGCAAAATTTTAGTTATACCCCTGATTAATTAGGTGTATTAATTATTCTGCGCCTTCATTATACATATCAATAATAGAGTCAGCATTTTTGTCTGAGGTTTCTTTAGTATCATTATTACGCATAGCATCTAGTCTATCTAAATAGCTTTGATCGATATCTTTTGTAACGTATTCGCCATTAAAAACAGACGTTTCAAATTCTGTGATATCTGGATTTGCGGTCGACACAGCAGAAACTAAATCTTCTAGGGTTTGGAATATTAACTTGTCCGCACCAATAAGCTGACATATATCGTCTAGTTCACGGCCATGTGCAATTAACTCATTAGCGCTTGGCATATCGATACCATAAACATTTGGAAAACGTATTTCTGGTGCTGCAGAAGCAAAGTATACTTTCTTCGCACCCGCCGCTCTTGCCATTTCAATAATTTGACCTGAAGTCGTTCCGCGAACAATAGAGTCATCAACGAGTAAAACATTTTTACCCATAAACTCTGTCCCGATAGCGTTTAGTTTACGACGTACTGATTTTTTGCGCTGCTCTTGTCCTGGCATAATGAACGTGCGGCCAATGTAGCGATTTTTAACAAAGCCCTGACGATATGGAATATTAAGATGACGAGCGATTTCTAGCGCTGTATCACAAGACGTTTCAGGGATTGGGATCACAACATCTATGTCGATGTCATCCCATTCCTTAGCAATTTTATCGCCAAGTTTTTTACCCATATCAACGCGAGATCCGTAAACAGAAATCTTATCAATAGATGAGTCTGGGCGTGCAAAATAAACATATTCAAAAATACACGGATGAAATGACGGGTTCTCCGCACATTGCTGGCTATGAATTTCACCTGATTCTGTGAAGAAAATAGCTTCACCAGGGGCAACATCACGAACAAATTCAAATTCATTAGCATCAAGGGCAACTGATTCAGATGCCACCATATATTCAACACCAGACTCAGTTTCACGCTTACCAAATACGAGCGGACGAATACCATTTGGATCACGAAATGCCACCATACCGTAGCCGATAATCAAGGCGACTGTCGCATAGGCGCCACGTACTCGTTTATGGACATTGCTTACCGCAGTAAAAATATCACTTTGATCTAATGTATGTTGCTCAGAATTTTGTAATTCGTGGCCTAAAATATTTAATAAAAGCTCTGAATCTGACGTGGTATTAACATGGCGACGGGCTTGTGTATTAAGCCATAGCTTTAATTCTTCCGCATTGGTTAAATTACCGTTATGCGCCAAAGAAATACCAAAGGGTGAGTTAGCGTAAAATGGCTGCGCTTCTGAACTACTTGATGTACCAGCCGTAGGATAACGAATATGGCCAATGCCCATGTTACCTTGCAGACGTAACATATGGCGAGTATGAAAAACATCTTTCACTAAGCCGTTGCCTTTTCGCAATCTAAAGGTATTTTCGTGAATGGTCACGATACCTGCAGCGTCTTGGCCACGATGCTGTAATACCGTTAAACCATCATATAAAGCTTGACCTACGGGTGTTTTACCAACAATACCAACAATACCACACATGCACTTATTCTCCGACGAACTAAGTTTAAATACTAAGCTAAAAAACTAGATGATTGTTTGAGATACTCAAAAAACCATTCAACTATTAATGTAAATTCTGGAACCAACTGTGAATTTTGCCACCATGTACTAGAGGACGCAGGTGTAAACGCATCCATAAAAAATAATACCGCAGCAATGATCAATACGCCTCTTAGCGCACCAAATACAATACCTAACACTCTGTCAGTACCTGACAAGCCAGTTTTACTGACAAGTTGGCCAATGATGTAGTTAACGAGTGCGCCTAAAATTAAAGTGGAAATGAATAGAATAGCAATCGAGGCAGCGTTACGAAGCAGTTGATCGGAAATATTGGTCAGTAGAGTCGACAAGTTAAGGTAGAAGCTACTCGCGACAAAAAAGGCACTGATCCACACAATTAAGGAAACAGCTTCTTTGACAAAGCCCCGCACTAAGCTAATTAAAGCTGAAATGCCGATGACAGCCAAAATGGCATAATCTATCCAAACCATAAATCGAATATTCTCATTGATTAGAGGCGCGCATTCTACCAGAAGGCAGCTAGGATTTGCTAATAATTTTATTATTTAGCAGGGTGAAACCGAGCAATTTTCCCCTGAACATTAGTAAGCTTTTTCAAAGCAGGTAGCTTTTCTTCCAACGAGGATTTAATCAATTCAGGTCCAATAAAAACTTTAGTCAAC
Organism: Colwellia sp. PAMC 21821; assembly: GCF_002077175.1. Classification (NCBI taxonomy): domain Bacteria; kingdom Pseudomonadati; phylum Pseudomonadota; class Gammaproteobacteria; order Alteromonadales; family Colwelliaceae; genus Colwellia; species Colwellia sp. PAMC 21821. The sequence continues at coordinate 3,073,760 of NZ_CP014943.1, read as the reverse complement.
TTGCCCGCTCTAGTATTAATAGGCTTGGTAAAGGCTGTGTAGCCTGCTTCTTTTAATTTGCTGACCAACTCATCAACATTATTTTGATGACGAAAACTGCCTAATTGAATTACCCAAGCTTGTTCTGGAATCGCTTTACTAGGTGTTTGTTTTGCGGTTTGAGCTACCAATTTTTTTATCGGGGTGGGGGTGTCTAGCGCTGAAAAAGACGATTCTTTAGTTAACGTTGACACATTAACGTCTTTTTCCTTGAGTGCTTTTGATGCATCAATGACACTTTGATCGTCAAGTGCTAGCTCATCAGCAATAGGCGCTACAGGCAAGTTCGCCAGTTTGTCTTCTGGGAAGTCTTTATTCGCTTGTGGAAAGTCTACCTCAGGCGTGCCAGGTATCGTCTCAAAATTATCTTGGTAAGTTTTTTTGTCACCATCAAGTACATCAGGCAAAAATATAATAGCGATAGCTGCCACAATAATGGTACCAACTAAACGATTTTGAAATGGTGTAGACAAATTAGACTCCAAGCATAACTAAACTAACAAACGTCTTATTTCAGCAACAGTATAAAAAGATCCGAAAACCAGAATAAGATCAGTTGCTTTTGCATTCTGTTTCGCCATTCTAAATGCCTGAGAGACATTGTCAAAGCAATTCACCTTAGTCGCGTCTATTTGTGTAGATTCTACTATATTTTTTGCTTCGCGGCCTCTAGGAACATTAAGTGTTCCAACATACCAATGAGAAACAGCGGATAACAGCGGTGTAATGGTATTACTCGCATCTTTGTCAGCGAGCATGCCTAGCACAGCATGTACTTTAGGATAATTTAATTGCTGCAGTTGTGACGCTAAATATCGCGCAGCTTGAGGGTTATGCCCTACATCTAAAATAACATCACAATCGAGGCTGAACTTCTCCATTCGGCCCGCCACTTTAGTTTCAGCAATTATTTGATTAAGAAACCCACTATTTAGCGATAGCATGAGTTTATCGGCTAAAAGCTGCAACACCATTATCGCAGTGGCAACATTATCTTGTGGTACTTGACAGCCATTAAGCGCTGAAAATGCATTTTCACTACTGCGCCAATGCCAGGTATTATTATTAGCTTGTTCGATGGTAAAATTTTGCTCACGATAATACGGGTTGGCGCCAATATCTGTCGCGTGCGCAGCTAATGAACTCGGTGGGTTAGTATCACCAACGACAACAGCTTTATTTGCTCGCATTATACCGGCTTTTTCAAAACCGATAGCTTCTCGCGTATTCCCCAAGAATGACTGATGGTCAAGATCGATAGTGGTAATTACAGCCACATCAGCGTCAATTATATTGGTAGCATCTAAGCGACCACCTAAACCGACTTCCAGAATAATTACGTCAGGTTGCTCAGCAGTTAAAATAAGTAAGGCGGCTAACGTTGTGTATTCGTAGTAAGTTAGCGATATATCGCCACGTGCGCCTTCTATAGTTTCAAACGCGCTCACCAATGCATCATCATTAACTTCACATTTATTAAGCCGTAAACGCTCATTAAAGCGCTCAATATGCGGAGAAGAATAAACAGAGCAGGTTAAGTTTTGTGCCAAAAATGCATTTTCTAAAAACGCACAGGTTGTGCCTTTACCATTAGTGCCGGCAACGGTAATAACTGTCGACGTGGGAAACGCAATACTGAGATTTTTCGCAACAGCGGCAATACGCTTCAAGCCAAGTTCTATCTCGACTGAATGTAGGTTTTCTAAATAAGAAAGCCATTCAGTAAGATTGTTTCTCACTGAATGGCCTTTAATCATTTTTGACATGAATTTTCCGTTATGCTGCTGGGCTATCTTGTCCCATAAACTTAGCAAGCATTCTCGCTAAAGTACTGCGCATTTCGCGACGATCGACAATAATATCGATTGCACCTTTCTCTTTTAAGAACTCACTACGCTGAAAGCCTTCAGGCAGTTTTTCACGAACTGTTTGTTCGATAACGCGTGGGCCAGCAAAACCAATTAAAGCTTTAGGCTCTGCAACATTAATATCGCCTAGCATAGCTAAACTTGCAGAAACGCCGCCCATAGTAGGATCAGTTAATACTGAAACATAAGGTAGGCCTTTTTCACTCATTTTTGCTAAGGCTGCACTGGTTTTGGCCATTTGCATTAATGAAAATAATGCTTCTTGCATACGGGCACCGCCACTGGCAGAGAAACATACAAAGGGTACGTTATGCTCTAAACAATACTCAACACCTTTGACAAAACGAGCACCAACAACAGACGCCATTGAGCCACCTAAGAAACCGAATTCAAATGCTGCAACAACAATAGGTTGCCCGCACAATTCACCTCGCATAACAACCAAGGCATCTTTTTCACCGGTACTCTTTTGCGCTGCCGAAATTCGATCTTTATAGCGTTTAGAATCTTTAAATTTGAGAATGTCTTGTGCTTCAAATTCTTCACCTAGCTCTACGCGCTCGCCTTGGTCAAGAAAACCATCAATGCGCTTGCGTGCAGAAATACGCATATGGTGATCACATTTTGGACAAACCGACATCTGTCGATCTAGCTCAACTTTATAAAGTACCGCGTTACAGCTAGAACATTTACTCCAGACACCTTCCGGAATATTTCTTTTTTGTGTCGCTTTTGCTTTTGGGAGAATCTTTTCAATCCAGCTCATAATGTATTTTTGCCTATGCATGAAAAATTTAATAATTGTTTAAAATACAACCACTAAATATAAAATTTTGTCTAATACTCTGAATTAGACCATAGAACACCTACACAATTATAGGAAAAACTGGTCTGTTTTCTTCTTATTGTTGATTATAGTAGAAATAATGGCCCTGGGCTACGCTTTGGAATACCAAACGCTTCAGGGTAATCAACATCAACAAAATATAGCCCCGCAGATGGTGCAGTAATACCCGCAACACAACGATTTTTTGCCTCTAATACTTCTTTAAGCCAACTAACCGGTTTCAGTTCTTGACCAACTTTCATCAAGCTACCAGCTATATTTCTCACCATATGGTGTAAAAATGCATTGCCTTTTATATCAATAATAACAAACTCACCTTGGCGGGAGACATTACAATAATGCAAGGTACGAGTTGGAGAATTTGACTGACAATGCACGGTTCTAAACGAAGTAAAGTCATGTCGACCCACTAAATATTGTGCTGCTTGGTGCATTAAATTTTCATTAAGTGGGTAATGGCAAAAGCTAATACCTGAGCTTAAAATTGCTGACCGTAAACGATTATTATTAATAATATAACGATACCGTCTAGCGGTTGCACTAAAGCGAGCATGAAAGTCATCATTAACCTCTTTCACCCAAGATACCGCAATATCTTTCGGCAAATTAGTATTAACCCCTAATGTCCAAGCGACATCTTTACGGACTTTTTCGGTCTCAAAGTGGATGACCTGATTGGTCGCATTAACCCCAGTATCGGTTCTACCTGCGCAGACGACTTCAATGGGTTCATTGGCTATTTTTGATAAAGCCTTTTCTACCATTTCTTGAACGCTAATAACATTCTTTTGTCTTTGCCAACCGTAGTAGTTACTACCATCGTATTCTATGCCTAAAGCGTAACGCATTTTATCCTCCATTGCTAAGGTGAGGACATTATCCATTATTTTACGCGTTATACCAATCGAATTGGTATATTCAATGCTTTGTGAGAATTAAAAAGTATAAAGGCTGCAAAATGCAGCCTTTAAATCCAAAATACTAAAGCGTATTAGTCTTTTAGGTTATCTAATAATTGCTGAGCATCAAATTGTTGTTGTGCATCTCCCAGCTTTATTACATCGAGTAAAATGACTTCTGCGTTGTCATGGTCGCCAATCTCAATATAAACCTTTGCCAAATCTAATTTTGCCGCGATACCATTGTCGTCATCGTCAACATCATCTTCAGTGATATTACCTGAAAACTCAGGAAACTCACTCAGGCCAACATCGATATTCATTTTTTCATAAGGTTCTGTTGGCTTTCCGTCTAATAGACTATCTGATAATAAAGAATCTACGGAAATAAAATCTTTTTTCTCACTTGCTTTAGCCGAATCATTTCCTTCGGGTTCAAAGTCTTCCTCATCGGTATCGAGATCAAAGTCATCACCTATTTCAAAGTCTTCGTTAAATTCGAACTCATCACTATCTGATTGACTACTCTCTTCTTCAATATTTGCTAATAAGTCATCGAAATCTAAATTATCAAGTTCTTTCATACCATCGACTTCTTCAGCATTACTCGCAACATTTTTTTCAACATTACTTTGCGCATGACTATCATCGTCAGCGAGTAAATCAGCCAGTACATTGCGGTCAGTAAAATCGGGAGATAATTCCACCATGTCATCAGCATCTTTTTCGTCATTCAACAAATTTGCTAACGTTGATTCGTCAAAATCACCTGATAGTGCTTGTAACGTTTCTTCATCGATATTCTCAGAGTCAGGCTCTTGTGTTAAGTTGCCAGTATCTTCACTCAGCAGCTCACTATCAAGTAATTCAGTGTCAAGAATATCATCACCAACTTCAAGAGGCTCATCACTAGCTTCTGGTGAATGGTTTACTTCGTCAATCAACGCATCGATATCAAAGTCATCTGAAATTTCTTCACTACTGCCGCTTGAATTTTCGTCCTCTGGCTCTTCGGGTAAATTTTCATCTAGCGCAGGAGTATCAAGCTCTTCCAAACTCTCGTCAACACGACCATCAATACTGTCATCAACACTGTCATTAGGTAACTGACTTAAGTCCGTATCTATAAATGATTGTACATATTCATCTGTAAAATTATTTATAAGATCGGTATTTTCATTATCAGGTGTTTCTGGTGTTGCCATGTCATCATTGCTAATAACCTCACTTTCCAGCGTATCAACTTGATCGGTTTTTGCTGTTGATGCGTTTATATCATCAGGATCTGATACTGCTTCAGAAGCTTCTGGAGTGTCTGTACTTCCTTTATCTTCTATAGCTGAATCTTGAACTGCTAATTCATCTTCTTCATCATTTATCGACTCTAACAGGGCGTCAATGTCATCGGGGTCGGCTATGTCATTGGTGTCTGCTATTGCATCGTCTTCATCATTTATAGACTCTAACAGCGCATCAATGTCATCGGGAGCGCCTATGTCATTGGTGTCTGCTAATGCATCTTCATCTGCTATTGCATCTTCTTCATCATTTATAGACTCTAACAGCGCGTCAATGTCATCAGGTTCAGCCATGTCACTGGTGTCTTCATCTGCTATCGCAACTTCGTCTTCATTTATCGACTCTAACAGGGCATCAATGTCATCGGGAACAGCTATATCACTGGTATCTTTATCAGCTGATGCAGCTTCGTCATCATTTATCGACGCTAACAGGGCGTCGATGTCATCGGGATCGGCTATTTCATTGGTGTCTGCTAATGCTTCATCTTCGTCATCATTTATCGACTCTAACAGGGCGTCAATGTCATCGGGTTCTACAATGTCATTGGCATCTTCTGCTGCTTCATCTGATGAGGCATTATCAGCTTCCGTATCACTTTGACCATTTATAGCATCTAATAAGTCATCTATATCGTCTGGATCTGATATATCTGTTTCATCTTCTACTATTGCATCAGATGTGTCTTTATCCGTTGCGGGATCACTTTGACCATTTATAGAATCTAATAAGTCATCGATATCATCTGGATCAGATATATCTTTGTCATCTTCTGCTATTGCATCTGATGTATCTTTATCCGTTGCGGTATCACTTTGACCATTTATAGCATCTAATAAGTTATCGATATCATCTGGATCAGATATATCTTTGTCATCTTCTGCTATTGAATCTGATATATCTTTATCCGTTGCGGTATCACTTTGACCATTTATAGAATCTAATAAGTCATCGATATCGTCTGGATCTGATATTTCTTGGGTATCTTCGGTGATTGAGGCATCTTTTGCTTCACTGACGGCATCCAACAAAGCATCCATATCATAAGGTTCAGCCACCTCACTAATATTATCTTCAACAGGGATATCATCTGACTCATCAGCAGCGTCTAATAAAGCATCAATATCATCTGACTCACTTTGAGCTTTTGATTCTTCACTGTCTGACGGTTTACTTTCAGAGTCTTCCGGTAATATGTCACCTAATTCACTTTGGTCAACTTGGTCTGAATCAAAAGTGGTATCATCATCTGGACTAAACTCATCTTCTAGTCCGGCAAATAAAGAATCTAAATCACTTTGCTCTAACTGACCGCCTTCTAAAGCTTCACCTTCGATAATGTCATCGTCTAAAGAAATCGTTTCAGAATCATCATCTAAACTCAGATCTTCAAGTTCACCCAAGTCGTCTAAATCATCATCCAGCTGAATTATGTCATCATCAAGTGAATCTAAATCGTCAGAAAACAAATCATCGTGCTCTTCATCGTTCTCTGATAAATCTAGAGATAATTCATCATCCAGAGAAAGTTCATCATCAAGTGAATCTAAATCATCCCCTAATATTAATTCACTATCTGAACTTTCTGGTATTGGTTCACTTTTCGGTTTCGCTTCGGCTTCAACAACTTGTTCTTTTTTGATCGGCGCTACACTTTCGTCATTATCTTTATTGGCTTTGCGTCGAAATAAAATCGCCAAAAAGGACAGGACTAATATCGCGGGTAATGTTGCCATTAGTGCAACAAACCATGAACTCGACATTAAATTGCCTTCTTCGAGATCGGCTTTCTGTTTTTCTAATAATAACGCTTGCTCTCTCGCTTCAGCTTTTGTCAGTAGCTCTTGTTGCAGCGAAATCATATCGTCCATCTGGATTTTAATTTCTTTGCTTTTAGCCACTTCACTCTGCATAACACCAAGTTGGTCATTAAAGCTGGTAAGACGTTGACGTAACGCTTCGTTTTCTTTTAATAAGCTTTGTAGCCCATCGATGGAGTCTAAAACGTCATTTTGAATGGTAGCTAATCTTTGCTGTTGAGTGCTGTCTATGGCCTGTAATTGAACATTAATTTCAGATTTTGCAGCATCTAAATCTTTTTTATTTACCGAGGCTTCTTCAGGTAACAGTACTTTTTTAGGCGCAACTTTAACGACTTTTACGACTTTATTTTGCCAAGCTTTATCATCACTACGTGACTTTTGTTGTGCGTTATCAGGATTAATTGCTCGCATTACATCTATAGGTGGCAGCTTTAAGTACTGACCACTGATCATGTGATTTAGATTGTTATCTTTAAAAGACTCTGGATTATTTTCATATAGGGCTTGCATGACTTGGTATACAGACAAGCGAGGATCTGGTCGCACTTTAAGTGCAATATTCCATAAGGTATCTTTACCTGTTATTGGGCCATAACGGTCATAAGGAAAAGCATCTGTCGATTTCGGGCCACGAATACGTATGCCGCCGTCTTCAGCAGAAATAGGTAGACTAAAACAGCTAATGCTAACGATAAGTACCTGCCATAGGCACAGGCGTAACAATTTTTGCATTAAAATTTCCTATTTATAATGATTATTCGCCAATACAATGACGGACCCAAGTCAGGAGTTTGTAAAGCAAAAATTATTCCAGTTATTAATAATTGCTTCTACGTTCTTGGATAAATGCTGATAGTTTTTTACTATGTTATCAAATTAATACAGCTGCTCTTATCTTATCCTTAATTTAATATAAGTTAAATAAAACAAAAAAACCCGTCGCTTATTATAACGACGGGTTTTCATTTTTCTTTAATAAATCTATCACTTAACGACTATTAATACTCGCTAAGATGATCTTTGATTAATAACTCAGCAATTTGAACGCTGTTTGTCGCGGCGCCCTTTCGAACGTTATCAGCAACAATCCACATATTAATACCATTATTATGGCTAATATCTTCACGGATACGACCAACAAAAGTTTCGTCTTTGCCGCTAGCATCAGTAATTTGTGTTGGAAAGTCTTCATCATTATGACAAACCACTATACCGGGTGCTTTGCTTAACAACGCTTTTACTTCTTCAGCAGAAATAGGAGAGTTGGTTTCAATATGCAATGATTCACCATGGCCAAAAAATACCGGTACACGCACAGCGGTAGGGTTAACCATTACACTGTCATCGCCAAGAATTTTTTGTGTTTCCCAAACCATTTTCATTTCTTCTTTGGTGTAACCATTTTCAAGAAATACATCAATTTGTGGAATAACATTGAAAGCAATTTGACGAGAGAAGTTTTTCGACTCAACAGGCTTGCCAGATAATAAATCTGCAGTTTGTTTCGCTAATTCGTCCATCGCTGCTTTACCACCGCCAGAGACTGACTGATAGGTGCAAACGTTAACGCGCGAAATACCTACGGCATCATAGATAGGTTTTAAAGCCACCATCATTTGAATCGTTGAACAATTTGGGTTAGCAATAATGTTGCGATTACGGTATTCAGCTAGCGCTTCTGGGTTTACTTCTGGAACCACTAATGGAATATCGGCGTCGTAACGAAACTCAGAGGTATTATCAATAACAATACAACCCGCGTCACCGGCAATCGGCGCATATTTAGCTGAGGTAGCACCACCTGCTGAAAAGAAACCTATTTGTGCTTGGCTCCAATCAAAATTGTCAGCATCTAAAACTTCTATGCTCTCACCATTAAAGTCAATAAATTCACCTGCCGAACGTGCACTGGCTAGTGGATATAATTTATTAATAGGAAAATCACGCTGTTCTAATATTTCAATAATTGTTTTACCAACTAAACCCGTTGCACCTAGTACGCAAACATCAAATTTCTGTGCCATGATCCTCTCTCTTTTTATCCAGTTTATTTATTAAAGCCAAGCTGATGTGGTGCATCTGAGCTCAACGCATTATTCAAGTTAACCGTTATTGACGAAAACTCCCGGCGAGTCGGGTAAGTTTTACGTATATGGTCAAATCCTTGAACATTAATTTGTTGACGAAAAATTGCATCGTCACGCCTAACATCGTAAACCATTTTTACAAGTTGGTTTAGCAGTATTTCGTCAAACGCTTGATTAATTTCAACCTTACCAATAGCAGATGCCGGCAAAAAGTCAGCAAGACGCTTGTTGGGTAAAATATCTAATTGTTCGCATAATGCCCGATACAAAATTTCTGTGCCACGAGCTTTTCCTTCTAAGCTATAACCAGCAATGTGTGCCGTGGTAATTTCACAATACGAAATTAAAGCCAATAATATATTCGGTTCGTTCTCCCAAACATCTAAAACCAACTTTAATGGGTGTCCCTGCTGCTTCATTTTCAACAATGCAGCATTATCGATAACTTCACCGCGACAAGCGTTAATGAGTATTTGGTTATCATTAAATTGCGCTAATCGCTCAGCATTCAATAAATGATACGTGGCATGTTCCCCCTTACGGGTTAATGGCACGTGCAGTGAAACTACGTCGCAACTCAACGCTTGTTCAAGCGAAACAAACTCTCGTTTATCCGCAGGGTTATCAGCTAACAAAGGATCACATAAAACATGCTTAATATTTAAAGCACTTAATTTTTCACTTAACCTTGAACCCGTATTACCTGCGCCAACAATACCAACTGTTAAAGTTGATAACGAAATTAAATATCGTTCAGCCAATATAACTAAGGCACTAAGAACATACTCAGCGACAGAAACGGCATTACAACCAGGCGCTGAGTGAAAGTTAACGTTTCTATCCGCTAAATATTGTTGATCTATATGATCAACGCCAATAGTCGCGGTGCCAACAAAGCGTAAGTTTTTATTTTGCTTTAGCAAGGCTTCATTGACTTTCGTGATTGAGCGCACTAATAAAACGTCAGCATCACATAGCGCTGTCGGTGACAAAGCGCGGCCAGAAAACGCCGTTAACTTACCTAAGTCGGCAAAAAACTCCGCTGCAAACGGCATATTTTCGTCATAAAATATATTCATTTAACGTTTCCAACTAACAAAATAGTAAAGATAAAATGTGCCTTTTACGCTACTGATGTTATTTTCTTGACGTAACTTTCTTTTTCTATTTTTGTAACTTCAACCGTAATCGCTGCGTTTTCAATACCCAAGCGTTCTAGTTGATTACTAACACTGTCACTGAGCACTTTACGTTGTGATAAATCACGCCCTGATAATATTTTTAAATTAACATGTATGAAGACATGCTCAGCACCGGGCAAATAGAATTCATCATAAGCGCATGCGCGCACTTTAATATCAGCAGCAGCGAAAAGCTCGCTTTGGTTTGCACCTTTATAAACAGCGTGCATTAGCTGCTCTACTGGCAAACTTTCAGTAATCGTAGCAGAATATTCAATAATACAATGAGGCATGATAAGGCAGTCGTAATTAATAACAAACAAGGGCAACATTGTAGCTAAATTTATCGAGAAAAACATCGTAACCATGAGATATTTGTCATTGTTTTGATGTTTTTTACCCAGAAAAAAACCGTTAAATTTTAACGGTTTTTTAATTTAGCTCAGAATAATGACAAATACTGTCATTGCTGCTAAAAATTTAAGTCACTATTTATACTTTTGCATAACAAGTGTTGCGTTAGTACCGCCAAAACCAAAGCTGTTTGACATCACTAAGTTCAGTTCCATATCACGCTTTTCAGTCACTATGTCCAAGCCTTTGGCTTGTTCATCTAAAGTATTAATATTAATCGATGGGGCAACAAAGCTATGTTCCATCATTAATATTGAGAAAATAGCTTCATGAACACCAGCAGCACCCAAAGCATGACCTGTCATTGCTTTCGTGGCACTAATTGCTGGAGAGTTATCGCCAAATACCGCTTGAATAGCACCAAGTTCTTTAACATCACCTACTGGTGTAGAAGTACCGTGAGTATTTAAGTAATCAACTTTAGCGTCAACACCTTGCATGGCTTGTTGCATACAACGAATAGCGCCTTCACCACTTGGGGCAACCATATCGTAACCGTCTGATGTTGCGCCGTAGCCAACAATTTCAGCGTAAATATGTGCACCACGTGCTAAAGCGTGTTCAAGTTCTTCAACAACAACCATGCCGCCGCCGCCAGAAATAACGAAACCGTCACGGTCTGCATCGTAAGTACGAGAAGCCATTTCTGGTGTGTCGTTATATTTAGAAGACAATGCGCCCATGCCGTCAAACATCATGGCTAATGACCAATGAACTTCTTCACCGCCACCTGCAAATACGACGTCTTGCTTACCCAGTTGAATAAGCTCAGCTGCGTGGCCAATACAATGTGCGCTAGTGGCACAGGCAGAACTAATTGAATAGTTAACGCCTAAAATTTTAAACGGTGTTGCTAAACATGCTGATATTGTACTCGACATTGTTTTTGGTACGGCGTAAGGGCCAACACGTTTAACGCCTTTTTCACGTAAAATGTCGGCTGAATTAACCACGTTTTCTGAAGAAGCACCACCAGAACCAGCAACAATACCGGTACGGAAGTTAGAAACTTGCTCAGGGGTTAATTTTGAATCTTTAATTGCTTGATCCATGGCTATATAAGCAAAAGCTGAAGCTTCGCCCATAAAACGTAAGGCTTTACGGTCAATGTGGTCTTTTACTTCAATTTCAGGTTTGCCCCAAACTTGACTGCGTAAACCCATTTCAGCAAAACTTTCAGCACGAGTAATACCTGAACGTCCTGCTTTTAACGATGCTAATACTTCTTCTGCATCATTACCAATACTTGATACAATACCTAATCCGGTGATAACTACACGTTTCATATAAATAACCATATTCAATTAAAAAATCTGGGCGTATCATACATACTTTTGCCCCCTATACTGGTCTGTCCAGCGTACACTTGTACACTGAATGTTTTCATTTTTATGACAGTCCTTTGTAATAAGATGTAAAATAACCTTTTTTTACTTACAACGGAAGACGTTAATATAGTGATTGATCAAACAAAGATTACCTTTCAAAGTGACGGTTCCCCCTATTCAAGCCAATTTGAAGATATCTATTTTGATACAAACCACGGCACAAGCCAAAGTGAGTGCGTATTTATTGACGGCAATAATATTAAAGCAAGGCTAGCAAAGTTCCCTAAAAAATTTGTCATAGCAGAAACTGGTTTCGGCACAGGTTTAAATTTTTTACTCACGTTGGCAACATTTGACCAATTAAAGCAAAGCCAAAGCCGACAAAATACAAAACCAGCTGCAGTAAGCACTTTGCACTTTATCAGTGTCGAGAAATACCCCTTATCCAAAGCACAACTGACTCAGTCGTTAAAAATATTGCCCGAGCTTGAACAATACAGTCAGCAGTTAATCGCCCAGTATCCTGACAACCCTGAGCAAGATATCACCCTGAACTTTCTCAATGATACAGTCACATTGCAGTTAATATTCAACGACGCTACTTTAGGCTTAACGCAATTGGCGAGCGATAGAAACACTCGATTTTCAGGTATAGTTGACGCTTGGTATCTTGATGGTTTTTCGCCGGCTAAAAATCCTGAGATGTGGCAAGAAGGACTTTTTCAGCAAATAACACGCTTATCCAAAGAGCAGGCAACTTTATCGACTTTCACGGTTTCAGGTAAAGTTCGGCGTCAGTTAATTTCAGCAGGTTTTAGGGTTCAGAAGCGCCCGACCAAAGGTAAAAAAGATGAAATGCTGATGGCTGTATTTCAGCAAAACCCTAATTCAGGAAAAGGTTATCAGCAACGCCCTATTATCACCAAACCCCAACAAGTCAGTATTATCGGTGGTGGTATCGCCTCAGCTTGTGCGGCTTATGCTTTAACAAAAGCGGGGGTTAAAGTTACCGTGTACTGCCAAGACTTTAGCGTAGCTCAAGGTGCATCGAGTAATAATATTGCGGCGTTGTATCCACTGATTCACCAACAAGCTGACGATATTAGCTTATTTTATCAACACGCTTTTGAGCAAGCCGTTAGTTTTTATAAAAGTGTCAGCGAGCAGGACTTTCATTTTGATCACGACTGGTGCGGTCTATTAGAAATATCTTATAAACCGGCCTTAGCACTACGACAACAGCACATTGCCAACTCTGATGTTTGGCCAAAAAATCTCATACAAAGTGTTGATAAAGCAACCGCTAGCGAATTAGCCGGCATAACGCTAAACCATGGCGGTTTATTTTTTCCAAAAGCGGGCTGGATAGCCCCAGCGCAACTGGTAAAGCAAATATTTAAAGCGGCGGAGTTAACTAATCGCCTGCGTATTGAAACCGGCTGTAAAATTAATAGTATTAGCCAAAAATCTGACGGTAAATGGCTATTGCACACCGATAAAGAAAATTACCCAGCTAATGTTCTCATATATTGTGGTGGTGCCCAAGGCATACCGCTGAACCTGATTGAGCAATTACCGCTAACTTCAGTTCGTGGACAAGTCAGTAATATGGTGAGTAATGAGAAAGTGGCAAAACTATCAACCGTTATTTGCCATAAAGGCTATTTAACACCGGCCAATAAAAACCTCCATTGCATCGGAGCTACGTTTCAAAAGCACAGTTTTGATATCGAGAGCAAAGCCGAAGAAGACCAGTTTAACCTGGCTATGCTAGATAAGTGCTTGCCGGGGTTAACACAATGGCAAACTACCGACATAGCCAGTAGCAAAGCGCGCCTGCGCTGTATGACGCCAGATCACTTACCTATGGTCGGTGCCATGCCTAACATTGAAGCTCATAAGCTACAGTACCCACATTTAAGCAAAGATAAACGTTGGCGCTATAACGAACCGGCACCGGTCATTGAAAATCTATATATGTTGACTGGGTTGGGCGCGCGTGGGCTTTGTACAGCGCCATTATTGGCCGATATATTAACCGCAGATATTTGTGGTACGCCTTATCCTTTAAATAACGAGCAGTTATTTAATCTAGCGCCAAATCGCTTTGTGATTCGAGATATTATTCGTCGTAAGTTCGATTGAGTTTGTGGGCTGGGCTTATACCAATTGAAATAAATAATCGATCATTTTAAGGCGGTTTAAATCGTCAATAACTGCGTTGTTTTCAATCACACACGCCCGCTATTACTCGACAATTGCTCCTGCATTGTTCTACTTACGGGCATCCATGCCCTAATCAATCAAACGCCTTGCCTGCAGGGATAATGGTACTTATGTTTAGTCTGGAACAATAAACATGTATTCTTGAACAATTTATCCTCGCTTAAAATTGGTCAATAACTTATTACATTTGGTATTAAAGCTAATGATTACTAAAATAAATAATCGTTTATTTACCATATTCTAAAATGAAAAAGCAGCCAATTCAAAATGAACAGCTGCTTTAAAAATCATTCAAAAGTTAACAGTAATTTTATGCCGTAAATGCTGTTTGGAGCACCAACCAATAATCTTGCACAATTTGACGATCTTGCGGCGTAAGTTCAGTGCGAGCCGCTTGTAGCTTCTCGCTAATATTTGTTGCTAGCGCTTGCGTTAACACTTGTGACTCATCGCCATATTCACTGCCAGCCAAACTTATAAAGCCTCTTAAATAACTACCTGCGAATAACTCGTCGGCACTAACATCTTGTTCTACTTGTTCATCTAAAAAATGATATAACGCGGTAAGGTTTTCAAATTGCATACTTAATTCCAAGTTCATTTAGACAAGTGTTCAACATTGCCTGTTTTAAAATATTTAAGGTTTAAATTTTTCTAGCTCACTATTGCGGGCTGGCAACTGGGTATAATACTTGATCATTATAGCCGGTAGTCACGGCTAAATAGCCTGACAATTCTATATCGAGTTCGCTATCGCCGGTATCGGCAATTAATGGTCGAGCTTGCAGCGCATTCAGCTTAGTTTTCGTCGCAATAATAAGAATATTTTCTTTACCTATAGCGCGAATAACGCGTGGGCTCAATTGTTGATTTCCGCGACCAAATATATGCCCTTGGCCACCGATTAGCGTGATCACAAGTTTAACTTTTCCTTGTGCATATGGTTGAATTAACTGCCAAAGTTTCGGCTCGGTTAAATCGCTTTCAATTAACACTTGCTCACATACTGCATCAACGCCCAACAGCGTATTTTCAAGCGCCAACTCTTCCATAACAAAAGCAGTGGTTGAGCCTGAGCCGATAATAAACAGTTCATCATCCATTTTTGAAATAACATCGGCAGCAATGTCTTGTAAAACTAATTCGTCAGACTCTTTACCACCCGATTTAACCGCTTGAATATAACGTAACTCTGACGGCACTTGCATTTCACCAAAGCGCTTTGCTTTGACTATACCTTGGCGAAATAAACTTTCATCAATATCCATGACATCAGCATCAATTAAACTGACCAACTGATTGGTGATCATTAACTCAACCACTCTCCCTGCTGCTTTAGGCGTAATAGCATAAACACCTGAATGGATTTTACAACCAGCAGGAATACCTAATACTGGAAATTTATCTTCAACAATATGGCAAACATTACGCGCCGTGCCATCGCCGCCAGCAAATAACAGTAAATCAATATCAAGATTAATTAAGGTCTTTACAGTCTGCTCGGTATCAAGCGCTGAAGTTGCTTCATTAGCAGGCTGATGCACGACTTCTGTATTGAAACCTAACGCATTCGCCGTATGTTCGCCCATGTCACCAGCTGCGGTATAAATAACGATATTTTCTTTGTAAGGCAGCAATATTTCCAACGCAAGTAATGTTCGTGCATTAGACTTTGCTGTCGCGCCAAGTGCAATGGCTTGTTCAGCAATGCCAACACCGTCACTGCCCTTCAATGCCACACTACCACCAATGCCTGCAATGGGATTAATGACTAAGCCTAATTTAAATTTTTTCATTCATTAATCTCTTTTATTTTTGGCATATCTTTGTCAAATGGCTACTTAAAAGCACATTAATTAATCTTAAATTGAAAGTGTTCAGGGGCTAAAGGCCAAGGCTTTTGGTAATGCTTAGCTAATTTGGCAATGAATGTTGCAGCATCTTTAGGAAAACCTTGTTCTAAATAAGTTAGCACTTGCTTATATACCTTAGCTTTAAACGCCACTCGGTCAGTTTCACCTTCACCCAAAAGATTATCGGTAGAAACATCAAAGTATTTTCCTGTGGCAACACAAAGCGCCCACTCTATTGCTTGTGGTTTTATTTCTACGCTTTCAAACTTAGCTTGTTGCTCATGATCTCGGCCATCGGGAATATACCAATAACCATAGTCTTCAACTAATCGCCGTGAGGCACCTGCCAAGCACCAATGAGAAATTTCATGTAACGCACTAGCAAAATAACCATGAGTAAAAATTATTTGATTAAAAGCCGTTTGATCGTTGCTAGGCAAATAAATAGGCTCATCGCCGCCTTTAACTAGTCGCGTATTGTAGGCAGCGAAAAAAGCTTTATCGAATAACTGAATCAAGTCGCGATAATGAAGCGCGGTATTATCAACAGCAGTTTCGTCGGTAAATGTTATGGGCTTAGGTATAGACATAAAAATAAACTTTTAAATACTCAAGCACTCAGCATGTTCAATTCGCTATGGCCTATTAAAATTGACGCTATTCTAACGAAAAACGACGATTATTACATCGCCGTTTTAAAAATATTAGAAACATTAAAGCCGAATAACTGTGTTCACTAAAAATTTAATTTTTAGTCGTTCTCATATCTAAAATAGGCATATTACTGCTACCTAATACGGTAGCAGGTAATTTTCCATCCCAGTTTTGCGCTTCAGTTAACTTAACAATCAATGGGTTATTACCCAACGCTTTAGCTTTAGCCGTAATGGCCTCTGCTTCTGCCAGCCCTTTTATTCGAATAGACTCTGCTTCAGCAATTGCCACTAACTTAATACCATCGGCTTTTGCTTTCGCTGTATTTACATCACGTTGTGCTTCAAGGTTTTGTCTTGCTAGCTTATGCTTTTCAGCATCGGCTAAGTTTTTCTCTGTTTGCTTGGTTTCAATAGAGGTTAAGTATTTTGCCGGTAAACTGATGTTCTCAATCTGAATATTATCAACCGTAACAGGAAAGCCCTTCATTTCTTCAATAAAGTTAGCTTCAATTGCTTGAATGGCGCTGGCTCTATCTTGAATTAGCTTTTCTGCATCATACTGAGGTATAACATCTTTAGTTGCCGCTCGAAAACGCGGATCTAGAATTCTGTTCTCAAATTGAGACAAACCACCATATTGTCGAAATAACTCTAAAGCTGCAGTTTTATCGACAGTCCAGTTTACACTAACACTTATGGTTACAGGCATTTGCTCTTTAGTACTTGAGGCCATTTTCTCCTCATTTTTACGGGTACGTACTTCTATTTCTTCAACACTATCAATAAATGGCACTTTAAAATGCAAACCAGGATTTACCTGCTCTTTGGCTTCACTAAAGCGCTTGACAATGCCTATATGACCTTCATTGACGGTATAAACAGAACTAATGCCACCGATCACTATCGCCGCAACGACAATGATAGATTTTACTGGGATATTAAATTTTTCAACTTTCATAACTATTCCTTTTTTATTTTGTATTATTTGGATTTATGGTTATTTCGTCAGTTTCTTCAATATTTTTGACTCCACCTTTAATAATAAAGTAGCCAAAAACACCTGATATTAATGATCCTATTACTATACCTAATCTGTCTTGAAACATTAGATTCACGCCATTACCTTGCTCGAAAGCTAAAGACCCAATAAATAAGCTCATGGTAAAGCCGACACCACACAATATTGCCGCGCCATAAAGTAAACGCCAGTTGACGTTAGTGGGTAATTTTGCCCAACCTAACTTGATGGCAATAAAGCAAAAGCCAAAAACGCCAAGCTGCTTGCCGACAACTAAGCCAACAATAATACCTAATGGTACGGGTGCCATCACTTGCTCCATACCAATACCAGCAAAACTTATTCCTGCATTGGCAAAGGCAAATACAGGTAAAATAATAAAGGCCACTAACGAATGTAAATTGTCTTCTAGCGACTTTAATGGTGAAGGTTCACCTTCCTTTCCTTTGATAGGAATAAAGAACGCTAATACCACACCAGCTAATGTTGCATGAACACCAGACTTAAGTACCGCTATCCAAAGAACAATGCCTAAAAAGATATAAGGTGCGGTATTAGTGACACCACGTTTATTCATCACAAATAAAATAGCTAAAATACTAGCCGCAACCACTAAGGATAATAATGACAGCTGGTCGGTGTAGAATAATGCTATTACGATAATCGCGCCTAAATCGTCAAATATCGCTAACGAAGTTAAAAACACCTTAAGTTGCAAAGGTACTTTACTCCCTATGATAGACAATATACCTAAGGCAAAAGCAATATCAGTTGCGGTTGGAATTGCCCAGCCGTTAATCGCATCAGGATCATTATAATTAAAAGCAACATAACATAAAGCCGGTATCAACATTCCGCCTAAAGCACCTATAGCGGGCAATGTTACCTGCCCAGGTTGCGATAAATCACCTTCAATAAATTCGCGTTTAAGCTCCAAACCAACGAGGAAGAAGAACAGCGCCATTAGGCCGTCATTTATCCATAGTAATAATGGTTTAGCTATTTCGAAAGTACCTACAGATATTTGAACAGGAATATTCAACAGCATGTCGTAATAAACCATAAACGGTGAGTTGGCGATAATCATGGCCGCTACAGCAGCAAACATTAAAATAATGCCACTGGCAGCTTCAAGCTTTAAGAAATCGTTTACGCTTTTAATAATCATTGGTTCTCATTATTTATTTTCAATAGGACATAATATGTCACAAAGTGTTTTTTTACAAATATGTAAATGTATTATTTTGTAAAAAACTTTATATTAAATAATGAATAAATCGATAAAAATTCGAAAATATACAGATATATCGATAAAGGTTCATTTTTAATATGTTTTAACTGGTAATATGGCATTTAATAAATCTAGCAATTACTAGAAAAATTTAACTAAGTGATATTCCGCAGGGGCGAAAGTAGCAATGAAAAAACTTGATGATATAGATTTACGTATTCTGACATTACTCTATAAAGACGCTGATATCACCAATAAAGAGTTAGCTTCACAAATTGGTATTGCTCCATCAACCTGTTTGGAACGCGTTAAGCGTATGAAACACAATGGCGTTATAAATAATGCCTTTATTGATATTAACTTCAAAAGTATTGGCGGAAACATTGAAGCGATAGCTGCCATTAAGTTGCAACCTTACTCAGAATTAATTGTGAATAAGCTCAGAGATGACTTACTTAAACTACCTGAAATAGTTAGTTTGTATCATATGGGTGGTAGTTATGATTATTTTATTCATATGTCGGTAAAAGATAGTGAACACTTACGTCAATTTGTATTCAACGCGATTACTTCGCGCGAAGAAGTCACCACCGTTGAAACTTCACTTATTTTTGAGCACAGCCGTAGCGGTGTATTACCGATTTTTGATGAAGAATAACACCGAATATTATAATAACAAGTTGGTATAAAACTAAAAAACAGCTGATTTATCAGCTGTTTTTTAGTTAATTAGCCGGCATAACAATACTAATTTGTTACAAAATTTTCCGTCTCATAATATAGCGGTTTCATGGTGCCGCAGTTATAAAACTTATATTGTAATTCGTTGCGTTTCGGGACCGCGGATGTGGTATTGAATTTGGTCAAACACCCCGCATTTACGTCTATTTGGATGACGTGATCATAACTGGGTGGCTGTTGTAGGCGATGAATATAAATTTTGTTGTTTTTTCGATAAGTTACAACATCATACTCCTGCTGATTACTTGAAGGTTTAATATCATCGAGCTTGCGCATATACAATTGCTTTGCAAATTTTAAGGTCATGCTCTCGTAAACCAACATGCCATCGCGTTCAAAATGCCCCAAGTAAACATCAGCTTCAAGCGCAACTTTTTCACCTCGCATTAAACGCTGTAAATTAAAAGCTTTAGGCTTAATCGTGACCATATCGTTGTCACGAACTAATTGTACTAACGCGATATTTGTGACATCGAGTTTATACAATAATTGCACATCGTGCGGTTTTTGATAACCCGAGAAGTTATACGCAAAAATGCCCGAAGACTTATTCAGTAATACCATACCATGAATTCCTACATAAGCAGGATCAAGCGGCGGTAGTTCTTCAGGAGTAGACTCAGCAAAACTATATAAACTCACTGAGGCCATTAGCAGGCAAACAAATAAAACTCTCATTCAATGTCACTCTCTTCACGGTAAATTATCAAGGCGAGTTAACTATATCAGAATAATCAAAATCAAATGATTAAATAAAAAGATGATATTCACACTGATAAAACTGAAAATTCAATCACAGCAACACCTCTAGCAATTATCGAGATGACTAAGAACGGCGACGTGCATGGATGCACTAATGCCGTGAAGCCATGGATGGCTAGGAGCGGCCTGAACATCGTCACTCTTTCACATCCATGTGATCGTGACATACCGTTCGTCGACGTGCATGGATGCACTAATGCCGTGAAGCCATGGATGGCTAGGAACGGCCTGAACATAAAATCCCGCAACAGGGTGCGGGATTTTAGTGTCGGTTTATACTTGAGTAATCTTAGCTTTTAAGATCATCGAAGAATTTTTTCACTCCGTCGAAAAAACCGGTTTCTTTCGGGCTATGCTTACTGGTGCTTTTACCCATTTTTTCTTCTAATTGGCGTAATAAGTCAGCTTGATCACCCGATAAACTTACCGGTGTTTCAATCACAACTTTACACATTAAGTCGCCCACTGAATGACTGCGAACTGATTTAACACCTTTGCCACGCAAACGGAACATTTTGCCCGTTTGAGTTTCTTTCGGTATTTTAAGCTTAACTTTGCCTTCAAGTGTTGGTACTTCAATGTCGCCACCTAAAGCAGCAGTTGTGAAGCTAATTGGCACTTCGCAGTACAAATGATTTTCATCACGAACAAATATTTTATGGTCGCGAACATTGGCTTGCACATATAAGTCACCTGCTGGTGCACCATGCTCACCGGCTTCACCTTCACCTGACAAACGAATTCTGTCGCCGGTATCAACACCCGGTGGAATTTTAACTGAAAGCGTTTTATTTTTCTCTACACGCCCTTTACCGCGACATGAAGTACAAGGGTCTGAAATAACTTTACCTTGGCCAGAACACGTTGGACACGTTTGTTGTACAGCGAATAAGCCCTGACGCATTTGTACTTGGCCATGGCCGTGACACGTTGAACACGTTTTTGCACTGGTGCCTTTTTTAGCGCCACTACCGTCACATGGATCACAACTTACGAAAGTAGGTACTTTAATTTCTAAGGTTTTACCCTTAACCGCTTCTTCAAGACTTAGGTCGAGGTTATAGCGTAAATCTGAGCCGCGACGTTGGCGAGATTGACCACCACGTCCGCGACCGCCGCCACCAAAAATGTCACCAAAAATATCACCAAAAGCATCACCGAAGTCTTGTCCGCCGCCAAAACCGCCGCCTCCGCCGTGACCGCCTTGTTCAAACGCCGCGTGGCCGTATTGATCATACGCCGCGCGTTTTTGATCATTGTTTAATATTTCATAAGCTTCTTTAACTTCTTTAAACTGTTCTTCTTTAGCTTTATCACCTTGCGTTCTATCTGGGTGAAATTTCATTGCTAAACGTTTGTAAGCTTTTTTGATATCTCGCTCTTCTGCATCTTTTGATACACCAAGCACTTCATAATAATCGCGTTTTGACATAGGTTTTATTTCTTTACTTCAAATTTATGGATACTAATTTGTTTAACTTCTTTCTTAGACGCGGTATGAATTCTCTTTAACACCTTAAAAATCTAAGCAAATTACCATCATGTATTAATTAAGTTTCGTTGCTGTTTTACGTAGTTTTTACATAGTTTTTTACATAATAAAGCGCCGATAATTATCGACGCTTTAATTTGTTTGAACTAAACCACAAAGTTTAATTGTTTTTTGTTGTCACTGTATCGCTCTAGAGCAAGGCGGTCACGCGGAGCATACAAGTGTATGTGAGCATGTCCAACGCAGCTATTGAGCGTTACAGTTACAACCTAACAACTAATTATTTGTCGTCTTTAACTTCTTCAAACTCAGCGTCAACTACATCGTCACCGCCTGATGCATCAGCTTCTGGAGCTTCGCCTTCAGGTGCGCCACTTTGTGCTTGCGCTTTAGCTTGAGCAATTTCCATTAACTTAGCAGAAGCTTCGATAACCGCTTGAGACTTAGCATCGATTTCTTCTTTGCTGTCGCCTTTAAGCGCAACTTCAAGTTCAGCTAATGCCGCTTCAATTTTTTCTTTGTCTTCGCTTGGTAAATCGTCGCCTGCTTCTTCAATTTGCTTACGTGTTGCGTGAACCATGCCATCAGCTTGGTTACGAGCTTGAACTAGCTCTTCAAATTTCGCATCTTCGTCAGCATTTGCTTCAGCGTCACGTACCATTTGCTCTACTTCTTCATCTGATAAACCAGAAGAGGCTTTAATGGTAATTTTTTGCTCTTTACCTGTGTTCTTATCTTTAGCTGTTACGTGCAAAATACCATCAGCATCTAAATCGAATGTTACTTCAATTTGTGGCGTTCCACGAGGAGCAGCATCAATACCTTCAAGGTTAAATTGACCCAAAGATTTGTTTGCAGAAGCTTGCTTACGCTCACCTTGCATAACATGTACTGTTACAGCAGCTTGGTTATCATCAGCCGTTGAGAACGTTTGAGACTGTTTAGTTGGGATAGTGGTGTTTTTATCGATAACTTTCGTCATCACGCCGCCCATTGTCTCAATACCTAATGATAATGGTGTAACGTCTAATAATAGAACGTCAGTTACATCACCAGAAAGTACACCCGCTTGAATCGCAGCACCTGCCGCTACAGCTTCATCAGGGTTAACATCTTTACGTGGCTCTTTACCAAAGAATTCAGTAACAACTTTTTGTACCATTGGCATACGTGTTTGACCACCAACCATGATTACGTCGTTAATGTCGCTAATTGAAAGGTCAGCATCTTTAAGTGCTTGTTTAAGCGGACCTAAAGTAGCTTTAACCATGTCTTCAACTAGAGATTCTAATTTAGCACGCGTTACTTTGATGTTCATGTGCTTAGGGCCTGAACCGTCAGCAGTAATGTAAGGCAAGTTAACGTCTGTTTGTTGTGCTGAAGAAAGCTCACATTTCGCTTTTTCTGCTGCTTCTTTCAAACGTTGCATAGCTAATGGATCTTGCGTTAAGTCCATGCCTTGATCTTTCTTAAATTCAGCTACTAGGTAGTTGATTAAACGGTTATCAAAATCTTCACCACCTAAGTGAGTGTCGCCGTTTGTCGCAAGTACTTCAAACGTGTGCTCACCTTCAACTTCATCAATTTCGATGATAGAGATATCAAATGTACCGCCACCTAAATCGTATACTGCAACAACTTTGTCGCCTTCTTGCTTGTCCATGCCGTAAGCAAGTGCAGCAGCCGTTGGCTCGTTGATGATACGTTTAACATCAAGACCAGCAATACGACCCGCATCTTTAGTTGCTTGACGTTGTGCATCGTTAAAGTAAGCAGGAACCGTAATTACCGCTTCAGTGACTTTTTCGCCTAAGTAGTCTTCGGCTGTTTTTTTCATTTTTGCTAAAACTTCAGCAGAAACTTGTGGAGGAGCGATATTTTTATCACGCGCCGTAACCCAAGCATCACCGTTGTCAGCTTTAACAATGCCAAAAGGCATAATTTTAATATCGCGTTGAACTTCTTCATCTTCAAAACGACGACCGATTAAACGCTTAATAGCGAACAATGTATTTTTTGGGTTAGTTACAGACTGACGCTTAGCAGGTTGTCCAACTAAAGTCTCGCCTTCTTCTGTGTAAGCAATGATTGAAGGAGTTGTACGATCGCCTTCTGCATTTTCAATTACACGTGCTTTACCACCATCTAGAACAGCAACACAAGAGTTTGTTGTTCCTAGATCAATACCAATAATTTTACCCATTTTGACGATCTCCGAATACTTATATATTAAAAATAAAGATTAAATCTTTTGATGAACAGTTAGTGGGGGCAGGAAAAAGTCTTTTCAACTATTTTTATCGAAAAATTTTAAAAAATATAAATTATTTTTGCTCTGTTCTTTATTAAAGCCGATTAGGAAAGTACTTTAAGCATTTGCAATTTATAGCAAAGCAAGTGAAACACAGTAGGTACGTTATTTATTAAGGAGATTAAAATAACAAGCTAATAATTTTACGAAACAATAAATATGAATTTTTGATTAGCATCACGGTTGCGGTTTTATGCAGGTCTGATTCATAAGAGTCTCCGCTTGGTGGTAATATCTTTTAATCTCTTAATACGAAAAACCAAAAAAAACCACAAAACATATTTCACCCCACATTTACTTTTCTTATCACCAATCACTTCTCGGTGTAGCGCGCAGCGCCTCGGTGCCTTGGTGGTAGAAGTCCTTAGTCTCTTACTAAAAAGAACTCAGTGGTAAAAGCGCAAAAGCCAAAAGAACACAACAAAAGATATTTCACCACCGAGGCACAGAGGGACTTCGTCCTACACCGAGAAGAGCAAAAAACATGAAAGTAAGATCTTACCCATATTCACTGTCTTATCACTAATCTCTCCTCGGTGTAGCGCGCAGCGCCTCGGTGCCTCGGTGGTAGAAGCCCTTAGTCTCTTACTAAAAAGAACTCAGTGGTAAAAGCGCAAAAGCCAAAAGAACACAACAAAAGATATTCACCACCGAGGCACCGAGGATGCTTTGTCCTGAATCGAGAAGTGAAGGCTATAAAAGTAAGGTCGGGGGTTTCTTTTCTCTTATTTACATTAGTGAGCTCTGTTTTATAACTGTTTGGGCACATTGGTAGATAACAAATTTTGCACATAAAAAAACCAGACACTTGTCTGGTTTTTCTTATGGCAAACTACCGGATAATAAAATTATGCAGTAGTATCAACACTTGGTTTAGCTTTTGACACCATAACCATAGCAGGTCGAATTAAACGACCATTTAGCTCATAACCTTTTTGCATTACGGCAATAACAGTATTAGGTGCAACACCTTCAACTTCTTGCATTGACATTGCTTGATGTAATTCAGGATTAAATGGTTGATCTTGAGGATCAATCGATTGAATCGAAAACTTCTCTAATGAGCTAAGTAAACCCTGATGTGTTAACTCAATACCTTCAATGATAGCGGTATTACGCTCGTCATCTTTATCGATACTTTGCAACGCGCGCTCTAGGTTATCAACCGTAGTTAACATTTCAGCAGCAAACTTTTCTAAAGCAAACTTACGTGCTTTTTCAACATCTTGTGCTGCACGTCGGCGAACATTGTCTACTTCTGCCTTTGCACGAATTACTGAATCTTTTTGATCAGCAACCGTAGCTTTAGCGGTAGCTAAGGCTAATTCAAGCGCGTTTATTTTTTCTTGTTCAGCACTGATATTTTCAGCGGCAGCATCAAGTTGAACTTCAACTTGCTCTTCTGCATGCTCAATAATTTCAGCGGCTAATGCGTCTGCTGCAATTTCTTCAGCACTTTTATTCTCTGTTGACTCGTTGGCCATGAAAAACTCCAAAGTAGGTCTAAAAATTCAAAATAGGTAAAACCAATAACGCTAATTATGGGGGCTTGTTTTTATGATTCAAGCACAAAAGTAAATCATTTAAAAAAAAGTCAACTTTACAAGCGAGTAAAATAGCGCGAAACTGCTTATAGTCCTTAATTATATTACATATTTATAAGCACCGTATGAGTAATTTATACAACACCATTGGCTTAATTGGCAAACCTCATCATGAAGGTGCCAGTTCCACTATAGAAGCATTACACCAATATTTGTCACAGCAAGGTTATAAAGTGCTGATAGAAAACTCTGTCGCGCAAACCGTTAATATTGACAATGTAAACATGGCTTCACTAACCAATATTGGCGATCAAGCTGATCTCGCTATTGTTATTGGTGGTGACGGTTATATGCTTGGCGCCGCAAGAGTTTTAGCTTGCTATAACATTGGCGTAATCGGTGTTAACCGCGGTAACTTAGGCTTTCTTACTGACTTATCTCCTGACGATTTAATTGCCCCACTAGAAGCTATTTTAAAAGGCGAGTCACGTTCTGAGCAACGCTTTATTATTGAAGCCGAAGTTTATCGCCACGGTAAACTTAAAAGCTCTAACAGTGCGGTTAATGAAGCTGTACTGCATGCGGGTAAAGTTGCCAACATGATCGAGTTTGAAGTTTATATTGATGGCAGTTTTATGTTCAGCCAACGTTCTGACGGGCTAATTGTGTCAACCCCTACAGGTTCAACGGCTTACTCCATGTCAGCGGGCGGCCCAATATTAACGCCTAATTTAAACGCGCTTTCACTGGTGCCTATGTTTCCTCATACTCTGTCTAGTCGGCCAATTGTGGTTGACGGTAACAGTGAAATCAAACTGAAATTAGCGAATGAAAACTATGAGAACTTGCAAGTTAGCTGCGACGGCCATGTAATTTTAGCCGTTATGCCGGGTGATGAAGTTATCATTAAAAAAAGTGAATTTACCTTGCGCTTAATACACCCACTTGATCATAACTACTTTAATGTCCTAAGAAATAAATTAAGTTGGGGTAATAAACTCTACTAACTTTACGTAAAACAGTGGCCGATAAAATGGCCAAATATAAATAAAATTTCAAACATAGCTTGAATAAAAACCAGATACTGTATAAATTAACAGTATCTGGTTTTTTTGTAATCAAAGGTCGTTATTTTACGCTCATCATGGGTTGAGCATTTATATAACGGTACTAGGACTGACTATGTTATTGCATCTCAACATTCAAAATTTTGCCATCGTGCGTTCACTCGACATTGATTGGCAGCAAGGCATGACCACCATTACCGGCGAGACTGGTGCAGGTAAATCTATTGCTATCGACGCCCTAGGACTTTGCCTAGGTGATCGAGCGGTAACTAATGTAGTACGACCTAACTGCGCTAAAGCTGAATTAGCGGCTACCTTTGATACAACTAAGAATAAACACGCTAAAAACTGGTTAAAAAAGAATGACATGTTGCTCGATAACGAATGTATTCTTCGCCGGGTAATTTCTGCTGAAGGCCGATCGAAAGCTTATATTAATGGTAGCCAAGTTCCATTAGCGCAACTTAAAGAAATAGGCCAATTACTGATCAACATTCACGGTCAACACGACCATCAGCTAATTGTTAAAGCCACCGAACAACGCAATATTCTCGACGCTTATGCCAGCCACCAACACCTGTTAGATGAGGTGAAATATTATTATCATCAATGGCGCGAACTAACCCAAGAAGCAAAGCTATTACAAGAAAGCAAACTCCAACGCGAATCTAAACAGCAACTACTACAGTATCAAGTTAATGAATTAGACGAGTTTTCATTACAAATTGACGAATTTGAAACCCTAGAAACTGACTACAAACGCCAAAGTAACGGTCAACACATTTTAAGTGAAACTTTAGTTGCTGTGCAGCTGTTATCTGAAAGTGAACAATTTAATGTCGTCGACAGTTTACAACACAGTGCAGAGCAAATTGCCGCCTTAGGTAATTACGACCCAGCATTAAAAGCTATTGCAGAGCAACTTACCGAAGCATTAATTCAAGTAGAAGACGCAAGCCAAGAACTTAAGCATTATTACGAAAGCTTAGAGCTAGACCCACAAGCCTACACATTAATAGAAGAACGTTACTCAACCGCTGTGTTACTCGCTAAAAAGCATCAAATTTCGCCTGATGCGTTAGCCAGTTTTCATCAACAGTTATTACAAGAGTTACAACTATTTAGCTCTGACGAAACACGCTTAACGCAAATTAATGATGATATCGAAACTGCAAAACAAAAATATCAGCACGCGGCATTAACCTTGTCTGATTCAAGAAAAAAAGCCGCAACTAAACTCAGTAAAATGATCACGAAAAGCATGGGCGAACTTAACATGCAGCATGGCAAATTTTTTATTGATATTTGCCAAGATAAAAATGAACACTTATCAGTAAACGGCAGCGACACCGTGAGTTACTTAGCAAGTTTAAACCCTGGCCAAGCCCTTGAGGCCATGAACAAAGTCGCCTCTGGCGGTGAATTGTCAAGAATCAGTTTAGCGATGCAAGTTATTTTAGCTGACAAAATTGTTACACCTACGCTTATATTCGATGAAGTGGATGTCGGCATCAGCGGGCCTACGGCGGCAATGGTAGGTACTAAACTAAAACAGTTAGCGAAAAATACCCAAGTAATTTGTGTAACGCATTTACCACAAGTCGCGAGTAAAGGTCATCAACAGTTATTTGTCGCTAAGTTAACCGATGGTGAGCATACAGAAACAACCGTTACGGAACTTTCTAGCAATGGCCGCGTCCAAGAAATTGCCCGTTTATTAGCAGGTGATAAAATTACCGAAAATAGCCTGGCAAACGCACAAGAATTATTAGCTGGATAAAGCAAACATCAGCAAGCGGGTAAAATAAACTAAAAATTATTTTGTATCTGTCAGCCCGCTTCGCTATTATCCCCGTTCAAACTATAAAGGATAAATATAATTACCATGTTGTTTCGAGTATTAGCTATTGTAATCGCCTTGTCTGTTTCTGCCTGTTCTAGTTGGGTTTATCGTATAGATATTCCACAAGGAAACTATTTAGAGCAAAAAGATATCGACAAACTTCAAATTGGCATGACAAAAGAACAAGTTAAGTTTGTATTAGGCAGCCCTGTTGTTGAAGATGCATTTAATAAAGATATTTGGCATTATGTTTATCGTTTTAAATCAGGTAAAAGCACAGATTTTGACGCAAAAAAACAATTTACCATCACGTTTAATGACAACAAAGTTGTTAATGCCGAAGGTGATTTTGAATTACCAGAAAGCTATCACGTGCCTATGGTTAACTAACATACTAACTAAACGTTAAGCTAAACATTAGTTTTTGTGAAATATAAAGCATGTCTATACGGCATGCTTTTTTGTTTCTAGTGTGGAGTTGTATTGAGTTATTTAAATATAAGCGAAATAATAGATCAAGCTTCGCCTGTTTTACCTTGACGAGGATCAACCCGACCACCCGTAATTTTATTAGCTCGGCCTTCTTCCTTGGCTTTTTCTGCTCGGCGTTTGCGTACTTCTTTCGGGTCGGCAAGCAACGGGCGATAAACTTCGATACGATCTAAGTCTTTTACTAAATCAGTTAATTTAGCCGCGCGATTCCATATGCCGACATTATTAACCGTTAAATCTATTTCAGGAAACTCATCAATAATGCCAGAAGCTAAAATAGCTTGCTCTATTGTAGTATTTGGCTCAACAGTACAGCTAATAATTTCTTGTCGCGTGGGTGTGCCATAAACCACCTCAATGGCGAATTGCTCTTGCACACTACTCTCTTCATTCATAACCTGTTCGCTCATGTTTCTGTAAACTCTTTTAATGCGTTGCTACTACCACTAACCGTAAACTTCTTTTGCTCGTTGGGTAAAGGCTTGTACCATATTATTAGCTAAATTATTAAATACCCGACCGAAGGCTAAATCAAACATTTTATTAGAAAATTCATAATCTAACGTTAACTCAATCTTACAGGCATCATCTGATAATGCTTTTAATTGCCAGCCGCCAACAAGGTACTTAAATGGTCCATCAACCAAGCTCATTTTAATTTCTTGATTACTAATTAACTCGTTTTGCGTTGTAAACCATTTTTTCAGGCCGCCTTTAGAGACTAATAACGCGGCTGTCATACCCTGTTCATCTTGAGCAATTATTTTACTATCGCTACAATCAGGTAGAAACTTTGGGTAAGCAAGCACATCATTAATTAAATTATACATATCATCTACACTGTGCATCACTAATGCACTACGGCTTATGTTCGGCATTCGCCCTCCAATTCTCAAGGGCGCTATCATAACAAATGTCTTATAAAAACGCATTAAAGTGAAAAATGATAAATAAGCCATTTAAATAACAACGATTCTCCGTATAATGTTGGCGATTGCTATTTTTGGTAGTAAACAGAATGGAAATATAATGGCAAAGAAAAAAAAATCATCAAGCAGCAATACTATTGCTCTAAATAAAAAAGCGCGTCATAACTACACCTTAACTGATAAGTTTGAAGGTGGCATGAGCTTACAAGGCTGGGAAATTAAAAGTATACGCAGCGGTAAAGTAAATATATCTGACTGCTACGTGCACATTAAAGAGGGTGAAGCCTATTTACTCGGCGCTGAAATTATGCCGCTTAATGCCGCTTCTAGCCACGTAGTATGTGATCCTAACCGTGACCGAAAACTACTATTAAACCGCAGAGAGTTAGAAAAAATCACCGCTTCTGTAGAGCGCGATGGCTATTCTTTAATTGCTACCGCAATGTATTGGAAAGCGTGCTGGGTTAAATTAGAGTTTCATTTAGGTAAAGGTAAAAAAGATCACGATAAACGCGCTGACATAAAAGACCGCGAGTGGGCGGTTGATAAAGGTCGTTTAATGAAAAATAAAAACTTAGACAGGTAACTGGTTAAAAAATACCACGTTGTCTATTTAAACTAAGCATTGTACAATGCACCACATAGGCTAATATAGCTTATAGAAAAAGAGTAAAGCTTTGGGGCGGATCTAGGATTCGACGAGATTCATGAAACCCAAGGTGCATGCCCAGGGGCGGTTTGCCTGGTAAAAAGCCGCAAAACTATAATTGCAAACGACGAAACGTTCGCACTAGCCGCTTAGGCTAGCCATCGCCTCAAAAATTCTCCTATTGTTTAGAGGATCGATGGTCACCCCAAATAGGATAGCGAGGGAAGCACGCTTAAGGCTGAACCGCGAAATAGTATTAAGCTCACCATGACGAAGCCTGTCGGTTGGCGTCCAATTGGTTAAATAAAAAATCGACTAAGCATGTAGTACCGAGGATGTAGGCTTTTCGGACGGGGGTTCGATTCCCCCCGCTCCACCAAATCAATATTCGAAGAGATTCGAATACAATTATTAACCCGCTATTTCATTGAGATAGCGGGTTTTTTTATATCTATAGCATTCAAAGATGTTTACTAACATTCAACTAATTTAGTACCATAGATGGTACCACAAAGATAAAACATAAAAACTTGTGGTACTAAATATGACTATAACCTCTACATAATACTGAAATGGTTAAGGTACTAAAAAATGGCTAAGACTGTAATGCCGCTAAATGACTCACAAATAAGTAAGTTAAAAGCCAAAGATAAAGAATATAGTAAATCTGATGGTTATGGATTGTTACTCTCAATTAAACCTTCAGGTACTAAAACTTGGCTTTTTAAGTACTACAAACCCCTCAGTAAAAAAAGAACCAATTTAAGTTTTGGTCAATATCCTACAACAAGCCTAGCTGATGCAAGAAGAAAACGAGAAGAAGCGAGGGAGCTATTAGCTAAAGATATAGACCCAAAAGAGTTTAAAGAGCAGCAATATTCCCAGCAAGCACAAGCTAATATAAATACATTAGAGAAGGTAACTGCTGATTGGATGATACTAAAAAGAACAAAAGTATCATCCGAATATGCTGATGATATATGGCAATCTTTGGTAAATCATATTTTTCCTGAGCTGGGAGCAAGACCTCTTCACTCATTAGAAGCAAAAGTAGTTATTGAAACCATCCAACCAATAGCAGCTAAGGGTGCATTAGAAACAGTTAAGCGATTATGCCAACGCTTAAATGAAATAATGGTTTATGCAGTTAATACAGGTGTTGTACACCATAATCCACTAGCAGGTATTCGCGCTGCTTTTGAATCACCTAAAAAGACACCGATGCCAACTATACATAGTGATGAGCTTCCTGAGTTTTTAAGTACCCTCGCCCGCGCCAGCATCAAGTTCACAACAAGATGCCTGATTGAGTGGGAGCTTCATACCATGACTAGACCTAACGAAGCTGCTCGAGCAAAATGGGAAGATATTGATTTGGTAAAAGATGCTTGGATAATACCTGCATCAATAATGAAAATGAGACGCGAACATAAAATACCTCTAACACCATACACCCACCATTTACTTAAGTTGATGAAACCTATTAGTGGACACCGTGAATATATATTCCCCGCAGATAGAGACCCAAAAAAACATACAAATGAACAAACAGCAAATGCAGCAATCAAACGTATGGGTTTTAAAGGGAGGCTAGTAGCACATGGATTAAGAGCTTTAGCTAGTAGCACTATTAATAATACGAAAAAATTTGATCCTAAATTAGTAGAAGTTGCATTAGCTCATCAAGAAGAAGATAAATCTAAAGCGGCATATGACCGAGCAGATTACCTTGAAGCAAGACGGGAAGTCATGAATTGGTGGAGTGAATTTATCATTAAGAAGTCTCAAATTAATTATATGGATTTATAATATGTTATGTTTTGACAAGCTAGAAAAAAGTTGGAAAAAAACAATTTCTACTAACGATGCTGATTTTATAAAATTTAGCGCAGATAAAAAAAACATTGATGACATCATTAATAAAGACAAAAGCAAGAGTGATATTTACAACAAATTAGTAAACATCAATAAATCTCTAAAAATTCTAGGTAAAAATCATCCTGTAACATTGGACGAAAAAGCTATTTATGACTTAGCTGAAACGGAACGAGCTGAGATATATCATGGTAAAAAATATATTGAGAAAATCATAGCAGAACAAGGTATTGATGCTTCTACAGCTGATTTACTGAATGTCGCTTTTGAACTAGGTCAAAACATTGGTAGTTATAATATGGCGCTAGGATTTCAACAATATTTTGAAGCTGGTCAGCAGTCAGCACAAGGCATGCTTAAATCAATAACAATGAAGAAGATTAAAAGGGAAAGTTATTTCGATATATTTCAAATGATTTTTAATAAACTATCCGATGATGAATCTTTTAAATCTTTTAGTAATGATATATCCATGCCACAACTTGATGAGTTTTTACAATCTAAAATATCAAACCTTCCAATTATTAAAGACACAATGGATAAGTACATTAAAGAAGGTTTTATAACTCCTAAGAAAGGTACCAGAACTAAAGTTGATAAAGAACAAGGACAAAAATTAAAAGCTTATCTATCTGAGGTATACAAGTCTGATTTCAAATATAATATCAGTGAATTATACAACTCCACTGTTGAGTCAAAAAAGAACCAAACAAGTTCCGATCCTACGTTACATAGTCCAATCAAACTTGAAGTAAACATGATTGCTTGCTGTAATTCATTATTTTCTTCAAGGAAATACAAAACACAATTACTAAAACTCCCCATAAAAGCGATCTCTGCAGGTATTGTTGAAAAGTTAACTTTAAATACAGCTTTTACTGATCTCAAAATAGCCCACTTTAAAAATATTATTGAACTTGAAATTAAGGTTAAACATAGCCAGCTTTATAAGGAGACAATTAATATAACTCCGAGCTATTTGCATAGAAAATCTTTTTCTAAGGTTTATTTTGCTGCCCAAGAAGATAAAACAATTAAAGGTTTCTAGTTAAAAATTACTCTTTAGTTAACTATTCCTGGAAAGTATATACCATCAGTGCCACCCAATTGCATCTAGCGTTGCCACCCTAAAAAACTTTAGGTATTTATAAGTTATTAGAGTCAGATAAGGGGCATCAAGTGCCATTAGCTAGCTTTGCTGGACATAAAAATTGGGCAGAGCTAAATTACCTATCCAACATAACGCCTCAAAAGTCAGCTTTAAATCAAGGCTCATGGGTTGCATTAGAAGTTGCTGTGCGCAAAGCCGTAAGTTTCAGAAACTCACTATATGTTATTACCGGAACTTTGTATTTAGAGCCTGAAAAACCATTACCCGGAGCCGACGAAACACATACTATCCCCTCAGCATATTTTAAAGTTGTTTATGACTTAAACGGCAATGCGGCTAGTTTTTTCTTTGACCAAGATCTTCCAAGGAAAGCTAATTATTGTGAACAACAAACGAGTAATAAGAACATTAATAATAAAACTTCTTATACTATGCCTAGCTTTGCAGACTCAAGAGAAATACTAAAAAGACTCGGCTGCTAATACATAGCTTCAGCCAGATATTAAGAGTTACAACTCACTTGATATTAAATATCATCCTGATAAAGATATGGTAACTAAGTGGTCATATCTTTATCTCAGCATCTAAAGCATAAAGTTATATATGTAATACCTTATGATGCCTTCTGGTGGTTAAACTGACTTTGTTTAATATACCTATTAGCAAACTCAACAGAGCCAAAAAAATAATTAATTAACTTGGTGCGCTTATTAATAATATCTATAGGCATATCTTTATTGTTGATTATATCAAGCCAAGTTGTGACGAGTGCTGGAGGTGGGAGTTTTTGATACATTACATTCAATCCTTGAAAGTTAATTAGTAATAAATAATCTTAGTATAAGATTAATATTATGCAAGGTAGTGATGCCCCCTATGTCTCTTGATTATTTAGGTCAATTTTCAGTAATAAATAGTCGTTTCTATTGGAGAGCAGAGGTTACAACTTATTTATCAAATCGCTTAGGTTTCGGCTCAGCCGCCATTGTTGTCTAAGAAGCAAAATCCTACCTTACGAAAGCCGTCCAAAACGTGCAGAAAGTGGTTAACTGCGATTTAAGTATCATAACTTTGCGTTGTTCGTGTTTTGCGCTATATTTATTTTAAACAAGGATGAAAGGTTTTTTCTATGCAGTTTAGGGAATGAAACTGATTTATAAGTAGTTAGTCCTTCTTAAGTAACAAAATAGTTAAGGGACTATCATGAAAAATTTACTTCTAGCCATTCCACTTGTTTATTCGACACTATCCATTGCCAGCGATGATATTGATGTATATTCAATATCTCAAAAAGCGGCAATAAAGATATCTTCAGCTATTTGCCACCCTCTACTTTTAAGCCAACATTATGATGGGCTATATACTAAAGCCAAAAATAATGATCCTCAATATAAAAGTTTTGGTTCACTTAAAGAGTGTGTCCTCGATGAGAATAGACTACGAAAAGTAGACCAAAAGCGCTTCCCAGAACTTGTACTTATACAAAATGAATTATTACTTTCTAAATACAAAGAAGAGCTTGAAAACCTATTGAAAACAGGTAGTGCAACGGACCAACAAATCGCTGATGCTAAAGCTAAAGTAGCTGCAATAGAGACATTAAACGATGGAAACAAAAAAGTGGTTGCTGAAGCCAAAGCTGTGGAAGCCAAGGAACAAGACGACACAAATAAGTTTTATGGTTTTAACTGGGCACCCGGTATAGCGTTACTCAATTACAATGAAACATATATAAGTGACGTCAGGATTGAAACTACAGACGAAGCTGATAATCAAGTTAATACATTTTATATCGACAAGGAAGTTGACTCTAATATTGCCATAATGCTAGAAACCCATTACTTGTTTGAGCGGGGAGATCATTTATTAAAAAGGCAGTGGGGGCATGGTCCTTTTATAGCTACCAATGTGTATAAAAAGGAAAATGATCCTCTCTCAATAATAAGCTTTGGCTGGATGGTAGCAGTTAAAAATAAGGATAATTCAAGTGGTATTTCTATAGGTCTTGGCTATTTCATTGATACTGACTTTCAAGTAACAAGAGATAGCTTGAAAGATGGTGATATAACCTCTTATACCGACCCATCAAAAGCATTAAGAAGCGTTGACGAAAAAGGTTGGATGCTTATTGTTTCTTCCAAGTTTTAATAAATGAATTTAATAAATAAATCTACATCTCAAAAAGTACTCCTTTTACTAATAGGAGTACTACTCTTACTATTCGCCACAAGCTTGTTGGTAAACTTTTTTTTTATTAACGATTCACAACTTGTTAAGGAGCCAAATATAGGGAGAGATATCCCAAAGCGATCACCTATATATATAACATCTAATAAGCCACAAAAATTCATCAATAGCGTTAAAACTGAATGGGCAATAGATGATGTTCAAATGTATTTGTTAGATGACTTTGCTTATGTAGACCAGTTTAATTATCTTTGGGAAGCACCTTCAGGTTCGCTGATTGATGGCGCTTCGATTCCAAAAAGATTTTGGAGTGATACTGGCTCCCCTTATATTGGAAAATATCGTAAAGCATCCGTAATTCACGATTATTATTGTAAAGCCCAAACTGCTCCCTACCAAGATGTTCATAATATGTTTTTAGATGCGCTGTCAGCATCTAGAGTTACCAAAGAAGCTATAAATATAATCTCGGTAGTAATATTAGGAACGAATTCCTGTAAATGGGATTCTGAGAACTCAAGTGATTACTTTGATAAAAAATATAGCCATCTATTAGATTCTCCATCGATGCATGATGAGGCATCAAATAGGTTGAAGAGCTTCGAATTTTCGAAAGAGTTATCAGGCTATCAATATGCCCCCAGAATTTTAGAAGATAATGAAATTCGGGAAATATTTAGTTGGATAAGGACAGAATCCCCCTCTACGGAACAAGTAGAAATGCAGATTAAACTAATGCAAATGACTAATGCTAATCAGATAAACACTCCAAAATTTAACGAATTAATTAGAAAGTATAGCTTTAAAGAAAAAATTAACTTTAAGGAAGGTAAGCATGATGATAATTAACTCTAGATTTTTAATACTGCTGACATTATTAAACAGCATTAATGTTTTAGCTCAACCTGATTCCTTTTCAAAATCTTTACCTTACTCGGTTAGCATTAGTGATAATGCTAAAGAGCAGCGTTTCAATTCTTACGGCTTAAACAGTGCGACTTGGCAATTCAATAGCAAGCAAGATGACAACGACGCACTTGAAGGAAACTATTCTTTTTCCTATACATGGTTTGATTGTAGGCGAGGTAATGAAGGTAAGACAGAAACAAACCTGTCTTTTGATACATGTTTACCTGATAACAAAGTCAACTTCGCTTCATATCTTTCATATACAGGACAATTTGATTTTTATATGGGCACTAGGCATTCAGGGCCTGTTGTTAATAGAATAAGTAATCCTGCCATACATTTTCAGTGGCTACTTCCTAAAGAAGATATTCTCTTTAACTATGTTGATATAGGTGTAGAGCATCGTTCAGATGGACAAACAATAGAAAACCATTGGAGAAATAGAGATGGTAAGCTGAGGACACAAGAGGCATATGAGACTAACGACTATGAGTATTTTGATGGATTAAGCCGCGGTGCAAACTATATAAATTTTAGTATAGGAAAAAACAACAACATTAGTAATATTAGCTGGCAAATAAGTGCGAAATATTATTGGCATCAAGATTCCGATGTGAATTGGGGGCCTCTAGCTAACAAAGGTATTAAGTTTGAAGATTATGACCTAATCAATATTAGTTTAAATTACCCATTAGATATGAGCTTTTGGTTATTTAAAGATGCGAAATTATCTGGACTTTACAGGTTTGGTAAAGAGTTCACTGATGCAGACTCGCTTGATGTATCCCTTCTTTTACCCCTTAAATCTGAACGAATAGATTTACCTATTTTTATAAAAGCTCACTTCGGTCCTTTTGAGAATTTATCGAATTACACGCGTTCCGTTACAAACGTTGGTGTTGGCTTAGCATTTTCATTCTAAGTTCTTGTGGTTTTATTTATTACCGATGATATATATTCCCATAATGACGAATTAAGAGCTTTGGCTATGAGATTAACAGCAAGGAGTATCTAATGAGATCTTATATTTATTTAATAGTTTTGGTATTGATAAATACACCTGTGTTTGCCGCGACTGAATATTTCGGTGAATATAAAGGAAAAGTTAAAACTGAATGGCTTGATACAAATCGGAAAATGAAATTACTTTCAGACTTTAGTTTTACTGACCCAAACGGAATGATTTGGTTAGCTCCGAAAAATAGGGATATAGATGGCGCATCAATACCTAAGTTGGTTTGGTCGTTTATTGGTTCACCTTTTTCTGGAAAATATAGAAATGCTTCTGTTATTCATGATATTGCATGTGAAGATAAAATAAGAACTTGGGAGTCGGTGCATTTAGCATTCTATTATGCAATGCGGGCCTCTGGAGTAAATAGTGTTAAAGCAAAAGTAATGTACGCTGTTGTTTATCACGCGGGTCCAAGGTGGCCCCATAAAAAACTAGTTTTAACTAAAGAAAAGCAAGTAGTTAGATCTAAACATGTTTTCGACAACAGCGAGAGTCAAAATAATTCAGTACAAAAATGGATGGTAGATGAAATTCCCGCTGAATATGAAACTAAGTTAATAGAACCACCGAAAAAAAACCTAAGTGATGAAGATTTGAGCCTTTTGATTACACAGATAGAGAATTCGAGTAACGAACTTACTATTGAAGATATTCAAAACTTTTCGTCAAGATTGATGCCTAACAGATCGCTAAAATAACAAAATAGTTGGCTTTTGCTCCTTCGTCGCCTATTTTAACCAACTGTTATTTGCATCTTAGTGAAGCGTTGAGGTTGTAGAGTTACTCCAAAGTAAAAAATGACGTATGATTTTTGTGTTCATACAGCCTTTAAAGTTCACTTTCTAGTGGAATATTGCCTCAGAATTCACGTAGCAACGCAATTTGAGGCTTAATTTTTAATAAATTTTGAGGCTGTTTTTTCTAAAAGAGAAATTCTACAGCCTCGTTATGTTTACAAGAAGGTTTTGGTGAATGTTTTAAAAAATTATAAAGATGAATTACTCTCTTGGTGCCATATTTTCCACTATTGGTGTTTTGGCTGCATTAGCTTTTTCAGTCTACGCGTTATACTCGACTCCAAAAGAAGCAGCTCTAGATTTATTAGTAAAAGAAATAGAGACCGAAACGAGCAGGCTAGTTATATACAATGGTGGTGATGGTGTTTGTGCGGAGTTGAATATTAGTTTCCCTGAAAATAAAACCAAAGGTTTTTTACTTTTCAATTATGAAGCGTCATCATTAATGAATGCTGAATATGATATAAAATCTAGAACAGCAAAACATCCAGCCAAATACCCATTCTACTGGGATGATTGTGACAATGGGCTTTGTATAGTTGAAGGTGGAACTTTATCATCGCAACGAATTGTTGCTATGCAGTTTGTTGGTAATGAAAGCCTGCCTGTCACAGATAGCTGTATAGGTAAATCATACCAAGTGACGATAAATTAAACAGAACTAGCTTTCGAGCGCCATTTAAAATATTTCTATTTAACTATAAGGATTTAATATGAACAAAATAGTGAAATTTCGTTCAGGATGGAATACCACCACTCGTGGCGGTAAAATCCACCTTCAGCTCTCAAATGCTGAAACAACAGAGCTTGATTTTGTAAATCCTGCTGAATTTAATTCTATATTAATAATTTTATCTTCTTCGGAGCAAGCATTTATAGATGAGCATGGAACTATATGGTCGGATGCTGAAACTGTAGATGGTGATTAGTAAACATAACAAGCGCTTCAAACGGAAAAATACAGCTGGCTGTTTTCACTTCGTTCAACATTTTAGCCCGCTATATTTTTCCGCTTAAGCGGGCGTTTGTAGTGCGTCATAAATAATGAGAAATGCGTCACAGCATGAGAAAACTTAACATTTGAGTTACACCTGAGATTATTTTTGTAACTCGTCAATGGCCCAATAATGTCATCAAATATACGAAAGCGGACGTTCTCCACAGATGAGGATACTGGATTTTTATGACAGATTTTTGCCATTAGGTCGCTCAGCATGATTGTGAACAAAGCCACCATCAGAGGTGTTCTTCTAATTGATTTTACATTATTGTATATGCATTGACTGTAGCATGTTCACTTTCTTAAGGTTAATAGATTTCTTATAACGTGATCCTTTTAACACTTATCAACCACTCAAGCTATTAGATAGTTTAACCAATGGATTATCATCTAACTTTAGATATTTAAATTTCAAATCACACAATTTATCAGGGATGTTGATTAATCGATTATAACTCAAGTCCAAGTCTTCCAATGATCGTAACTCAGCTAAACTATCAGGAAGTTTAGTTAATTATGGTTAAAATTTCCCTCTAATTTTTTTATGATTTTACAAAAGACAATGCCCTCTCTATAACACGTAAACCACTAAAATAGAGCTAGGTCTTGCACTAAATATAGATGACAGGCATATTCATACAATAGTTTATCTCAGGTATACGAATGAAAACAATTATAAGCTTATTGCTTGCCATTTTAATCGCCCCCTCCGCAATAGCAGCAAACCAAGAGATACAGTCTTTTAGTAAAGCCAAAAGGTTATTAGAGCAAAAAGTGTATAGCGAACACCGCAAAACACTTTATTGTGATGCGACATTTACTATTAACAAGGAAGTAATACCGCCGAAGGGTTTTACAACAGCTAAATATGTGAAACGCGCTAAAAAAATAGAATGGGAACACGCATTACCAGCAGAGAATTTTGGACGCACTTTTAGTGAATGGCGTGATGGTCATGAGCAGTGCGTTAGCAGTAGAGGAAAGTCATTTAAAGGCCGTAAATGTGCTGAGAAAGTAAATATTGAATATCGATATATGCAAGCAGACATGTTCAACCTTTATCCTGCCATAGGTGCAGTTAATGCTTTAAGAAGTAACTATAATTTCACCATGCTACCTGATGTTAAAAGTGATTTTGGTAGTTGCGCAATGAAAATTGAAAATCGTAAGGCAGAGCCACCTGAAGCCGCGAGAGGAAAGATAGCGCGAACTTACCTTTACATGGAAGACACTTATAAGCGATATAACATGAGTAAAGCTCAACGCCAATTAATGACAGCATGGGATAAAATGTACCCTGTAGATGCATGGGAATGTAGTAGAGCAGAGAAAATCACAATTCTACAGAAAAACCAAAATAACATTCTTAAAAGTCGTTGTGAAGCTTTAAACTTTAATTGAGACACATCACATAAAGGCAGTAAATTCGGGATTGTAATCAATCTTATCAAATAAGAATGAATCTACATCACCCTGTTTTACTTGTTCAATGTATAAAGATGCTAGATGTAAATATCGATGGCGTTAAGGGCGTGTGATTTAGAGTGAGTTAGCTCTGTGTGTTGATTAGTCGCGATAAATAACCAAGTATCAACAAGTACGACTGGTGGGTATCCTTTCATAACGTCATCATCCTTAATGTACCGTTATTTAACTATAGAACATTATTTTTAGAATGCGAATTCAGACAATGGATATTTCTTCCATGGTCTAGCTGCTGCCGTAAACCTAAACAAACAGCTAATGCCGGAACTCTTATCTTTGTTAGTCATATTCTAAAGGCTAAAAATAGCCTAAAGCGGACTATAAGGGCAGAATAAACACACCTAATTTAAAATATTGCTGCTGTTGAAGTTATTATGGGTAGTCTGATAATTAATAAAGTGTACCTGACCCCACTTAAATACTACGGCTTTTTAGCGAATGCGTGTCATCAACGAACATTAAGGTTTATAAGTCATAAAATTCAACCTTATCAGCAGGCAAAGACATACACAGAAAGCCCTCGATAATCCCGCAATGGCCCTGTAAACTGTGTAATATCGACATTTTAAGACCTACGGGTGTGATTAATTTAATGGCAGCGGTAGTAAATCTAGCACGAACGAGTTAGCAGCATAGTATGCTGAATCAAATCAAGACGTAACCTGCTTAGCTGCTCTGGAGCGTAATGCTGTGTGTGAATAAAAGATGATTGATTAATCGAGCGAAATTAGGTGTAATGGAGACTAAATTAAACGCTGAGCATGCAGGGATGATGCAAGAAAGCCAAGTGACCTAGTTAAATGAGCCTTATAGCGGTTTAGTTCAAAAAAGCAAATCCTCATAGCATAAATAATACCAACGCTGATATACCGAGCAAGTATCGCCTCAGTCCAACAAGCGATTATACAACACAAACTACGTGTCGCATAAATACTAAATTGTTAAGCCCTAAGGAAGTCATGACCGATTATTATGTTTACGTTTACATAGATCCTCGAAATTTTGAGGAGTTCTATTACGGGAAAGGTAAAGGTTCTCGAAAGGATGTGCATCTATTCGAAAATAGCGATAGTGAGAAATCAAAACGCATCAGAGCAATAATAACGGAAGGTTTGGAGCCAATTATTCGTGTGATTGCACGTGGCTTGTCAGAGCATGATGCGTTATTGGTAGAGAAAACGCTGTTGTGGAAATTGGGTAAGCAGCTTACGAATGTATCATCTGGCCATTACTCAAAAAATTTCCGCCCACACGATACGTTATACAAAAAGCTCCCAGGGTTTGACTTTCAAAATGGCCTTTATTATTACAATATCGGTGAAGGGCCACATAGAAACTGGGACGATTACGTAAAATACGGATTCATCTCTGCTGGTCAAGAGCCGCGGTTTAGAGATGCAATGCTTAGTTTTGAAGTGGGCGATGTAATCGCAGCCTATCTTCCAAAGAGCGGGTATTTGGGTATAGGTAAAATCACAAAAGAAGCTTTATCTATTCAACAGGTACATATCAACGGCTCTCCCTTGTTATCACTGCCATTGAAATGCCAAAACATGGCGGATAATTCTGAATCAGAAGAAAAGTCTGAGTATGTGGCTTTAGTTAATTGGATTGTCACACTAAAGCGAGAAGATGCAAAATTTAAGAGTAAATCCGGCATCTATACTCCGCAAAAGGTTAAAGCATCATTAGACAATCAACCAATCACAATTCAGTTTCTTGAATCAGAGTTCGAAATTGACCTGAAAGAACTAATGGCTTAACAAGCGCATGTTGTCGGACTATCTTTGCGCTACGCTCCAAGCCACTCGCAAATGCGGGCGTTATATTTTAATTGGAGGCTTGTGAAATATTTAAAGTTTTTCCACTTATTAGCAGTTGTCTTTTTAGGTTTTTTACTTACTTTACAAGGCCAATATATATACGAGCATTTTGGTCTAGAGCACGATGTTGCTTGGCTTGCTGAGATTGAACTTATGATGATAATCATAGGTGCAGGAGCAATAGTCTTTATTTTACTCTCAATTCCATCAATGATAGGTCGCCAACATAATACTGTAATACGTAATATATTAGTTGCATTGTGCTG
Source organism: Colwellia sp. PAMC 21821 (assembly GCF_002077175.1). Classification (NCBI taxonomy): domain Bacteria; kingdom Pseudomonadati; phylum Pseudomonadota; class Gammaproteobacteria; order Alteromonadales; family Colwelliaceae; genus Colwellia; species Colwellia sp. PAMC 21821. Next base: position 3,030,693 of record NZ_CP014943.1, on the reverse strand, counting down.
CATGCACTTGTTAATACTATTACTTTTAGTAGTATTTAAAATATAACAACACGCCCTGAGGTGGGCAACAAGTAAAACTAGCATTCTGAGATGAAAAAAACTGGCCGCTATGACCTTACATCAATCCCTGAAACATATGTGATTTGTAGTTAAAATCACCCCCTGATATGTTTATAAGTTAACAAAAGCCTGGCTAGCTGCTGCCGTAAAACACAAAAAACAGCTAATGTCCGCAATGTCGGAACAGTTGCCATTATAAAAATTAGTCTTAAAGGCTGCTTTCCTAAAATTACAATGATTTACTTATTAAAATTAATGGTTAACCTAAATGATATTATACCAATCTGCATAAGCATTAAATCAGATTAATCCAGTCACGATTGCATAACGACATTACTCTTTTTATGTCACTTCTGAAGATATTCCAAGCATTGCTGCATTCATCAACTATATTTTCATAGCCATTAAAACATCTATTGGCCAAGCAGTTTTGTCTTAGCCATTGCCACACTTGCTCAATTGGGTTTAACTCTGGGGAATAAGGGGGTAACTTGATCATGGTTAGATTTTTTAAATCTTCAAATGTGTCTTCCGTATGCCACCCAGCTCCATCCATTACTACAACAGCATATCTACCTTCGGGTGTCGCCTGTGATATTTGTTCTAAATGCTTTTTCATAACGTCTTTATTCATTACAGGTGAGATCAATGCCTCTGTAGCGCCTGTCGAAGGACAAACAGCCCCGAACATGTATGCATATTCGAACTGTTGTTGTCTTACTGCTCTCGGTCTACTACCCGTTTTCGCCCATAACCTTGTTGTTGTATTTTGCTGGCCGAATCGTGCTTCATCTTGAAACCAAACATCAACTTTATCTAAGCTAATATTAAAGGGGATGTTAAGGATCGTTTCCATCTGGAAGCTTTTTAAAAACGTCCTGGACGCTTTGTGATTGCTTAGGATGCTTGGATCGGCTTGTTATCCAGGAGTATCCTAGTTTCTTCAGTATTTTATATACATGATCTCGATGATAATCTATGTCGAATTCTTTTTTGATAAAGGTACAAAAGTCTTGCCCCATAAGTCGACCTCCCTCCGCTGAGCAACTCTGATTTTCAACGTATTGAGCAAGTTGGCTGAGTTGCTTTGGAGAAAGCATGGACGGTCTTCCTTTCGGGCTAACACTATCAAGGCCCGACAAGCCTTTTGAAAAATATGCAGTGACCCAACGATTAACACTTGAACGAGCGACTTTTAATGTCGTTGATATATCGGTTCTGCTCAGACCATCTAAAAAATATGAGACAGCAAGAAAACGCATACGCTTTCGCCCATTTTGTTCCTTTCGTGATAACTTGAGTAAATCTACTGAGGTGAGTTGTTCCAAAACGTGGTATCTGCTTCAAAAATAAATAGCATTAGATCACATCTTTGTGCAGATTGGTATTAGATGGTCAATGTTATTTAGTGGCAGTAGTTAATGTTAATAACCGGTAGTTCTAATGCAATTGGGTCGCATAACCGATGTAATTATCCAATTCCATCATAAAAGCCATTTTTGGGGGGAATACGGCATTTAAGACATCAAAGAAATACTCCAAAATACCTTCGAACATTAACGACTGTTATCGATACATATCGAATAGCGTTGAATTATTTTTAATATTCCAAGGAAACTTATGAAAAATATGCTTGTAATTGAAAACTCCCCTAATCGTCTACTTCGCGAAGAGGAAGTACTAATATTAACAGGGCAATCACGCACTTCCCTTTTCATGCTTGAAAAAGCAGGCGGCTTCCCTCGTCGTATAAAGTTATCTCTTAATGGGCGATCCGTACGCTGGAAATATCAGGAAATATTGAACTGGATTGATGAAAAGTGCTCTGCGAGAGAGGTCTAATATGAAGTTCACTACCTTATACGATATAGAGATTCCTGTTGAGTTTAGAATAATCCGTATTGAAACAGTATGTTCTTATTTATCTATTTCAAAGAGAGTACTGATACAAGGTATTAACAATGGCAACTTTCCTCCCCCACTAATGATAAATGGTAAAGCTATTGGATGGTCTTACTTCATAATTAGTCATTGGATGAATAATGCCAATATTAATCCTTAATGAACGTCTTCAACTAAAAAAGTCATAAAACTGGCTTTTTCCTCACCCCTATTTATACCCTCCCTTTATATCTACCAGTATAGAGGGAGCAGTATTAACGCCGCATTATTTATAATATAAGAGATTATTATGCTATCTCGTAATCAAAAAGCTCAAGAAAAGTACGGGTATATATTGCACCCAATAATGAATGATCAGCCAATGGTTATTAAAGTTATGAAATTTACACATGGGATCAATTATCAAATACTAGATAGAATTATTGAACAACTTGACATTATGTTATGCAAGTACAGTAGGGTTTTAGTTACTCGTATAGACTTTCATGTAAATAACTATTCTGTTAATAATAAATCGTTGAGTGATTTTAATACAAAGATAAACAGAAAAATAAAGAAGATATATGGTAAAACCCTAGGTTATATCTGGGTTAGAGAAATAAATAAATCAATTAAGCAACATTATCACGTTGCGTACTTTTTAAATGGCCACAAGATAAATTACCCTTCCCGATTCAATGAACTAATTATGACTATGTGGAAAGATGAATTCTCTGGTCATTCATCAATCCCTAAAGACTGCTTTTACTTTATCGATAGGAGTCGAGCTGATTATCTTGATACTATTTTCGGATGCATTTACCGTATCAGTTATTTAGCTAAAAACTTTTCTAAACAATATGACAATAAGAGAGCTAAAAGCTACCAATCAAGTAGACTTAAATATCATGATTAATCTACCTAAAACATGTGTAAAATTCGCAGTTTTTTCGCGAAAACTCGTGGTAGAACCCCATAATTTTCACTTTTTTCGCAGTTTAACAGCCTAAAAATGCACTTAAACTAGTTAAAATTACACTTTATCGGGCTAAATTAGCACTTAACATGGATGTTTGATTATTTAACGTACTAAATCTGTACTTTAACGGACTAAATAGACTATTTAGGCGATAAATATGCACTTTCAACAACCAAAATAATAAAAATAGTCGGATTGATTTATCAAATTCGCAGTTTAAAAAACATATGCTGCTGTTAGGTAATTGTATCCAAAACACAGAAAAACAAAATAACCTTATATTTCAAACAACTAATATTTTTCACAAACAGCTTTCTTCAAAATATAAACAACATCAGACCACTTAATTTTCAAAATACGAATGAGGGTGAAATTAACATTGCTTTTACAGTAAATAACAGTTAAAAACATCGTTGATACATAGAGAGTAATTAGCAGAATAGATTTCAATATTTATAAAAATATGTTTAAGTTTTTAAAATAATTTTAACCTAGAGCCAATTCTTTTTTAGTAAAGTCAGCCTTAGCTTTTAACCAATGAACAGTGAAAGATAGTTCGCTGCAATGACTTATTCGTGCGCATTGAAGACATTAGCATTTAATTTTTTACCCTATATTCTCTAATAAATTTATTGTGTCGCATTACTTAGAAGTGTCAGTAATATCTAAAACCTTATGAACAAATGTTTGTTTATAAGGTGCTGAAAATATGGGGTGTTAATACGAATCAAATTAAGGTTATGGACGGGCATTACTGATAATGTCTCCATAATTAGTTGTTAGCTCACTGAATAGGAAGCTTAGTATGTCTTTAGATTGGGCAAATAGACAAAGAGATACAAATAGATTAGTTCGTAGAATTGCAAAGTATATCTTTTCAAAAGATAGTGTTTCAGCTGAGCAACTTTATGGTTTATCAAAATTATCTTGGATAACCAATAGCTATGAAGGTGAAAATGCTAGCTACATATCAAGTACTAAAATCCCTGCTTTAGCGGCAATATTCAGCAGGAACTATAAAAAAGTAAATATTGATTTTGTTGCTAAGGATGTTGCAAGTATAGTTGAAGACTCAAACTTTTCCGTGGAAGTGTTGAAGCATACTGGATTTACCAACTTTTACAAAGCATATCGTAATAGTGCTTACATATGGATAGAAGATAATTTTGACCTACTACTACCTATGTATAAAAGCGCTTTCTCTGCCAAGAGTTCAGAAGACAGAAGACGAATTATTATGCAAATAGAGGACACCCCTGGAATACCAAAGGCAAATCATCCAGATATATTGATGAAGGCGGAGTACTTTTTAACGCCTACTTTCTTTATGCTTGATGAAGAAATAAAGTTCCCACTCATCAATGGGAATAAATGGGTGAAAAACTTATTAAATAAATTAGAAGTTCAAGGAAAAAGTTTACCTGTTCAGTATGATGCCATGATCAAGCTTTACGGAGTAGGTGGTATTAATGATGCTGCTGATGTTGACCAAGTAGGAAGAGACATCCCTGACTTCATAAGTTCTCCAGATGCGAAAGCAAAAAAGAAATTATTAGAAAAGAAAGGCACAAAAAGTACAACAGAGCTTTCATTGAAAGATGAAACTGATGTGGAAGTCATTAAGCATGCGGGAACGATCAAGCAAAGAAGAATTCATAACCAGCTTACGAACAAAGTAATAAATAGCCTTTCAAGTTTTACCCTATTGGAGGGGTGTAACGACTCATGTATGTTTGACGTTCTTGTTAAAAACTATAACGGTGATAAAAACGATTTAGTTATTGAGGTAAAAAGCTCAATAGAACAACCAAATATACGTATGGCTATTGGTCAGCTATTTGATTATTGGTATGAACTAAAAGGAGATGAAGAGCCACATATAGCTATTCTCCTCCCAGAAAAACCTGATAATAAGGCTATTCAATTATTAAAATGGATGGATATTGGTATTCTGTGGTTTGAAGAAGCCAATATGCAGACATCTACAGATTGGCTAGAATCTATTGCAACCATAAGCTAACAAGAGACTATGGTTATTTTTCAATAAATCTAATATAAAACTGTATTACTGCATTTATGCTAATTTCTTTTTTGTGGTATCAATAGCTTTTAACTAGTGACTGTAATAGCTTCTATTAAGTACTATCACGGGCGGTTAGTTACCAAACACCAGCTGACTTACACCTGTTTTTGATAACCTTATTCTCGCTCTGTTGCAAGCTAGCTATTTTCTTCGCTCTCGTGCACTCCCAAGCATCTACAGGATACATCTTATCCCAAGCATTCATAAGCTGGCGCTGTGATTTACTCATGTTATATCGCTTGTAAGCGACCTCCATGTACAGGTAAGTTCGAGCTATTTGACCTCTAGCAATTTCTGGCGGTTCTGCTGTACGATTATCTATCTTCATTGCGCAACTACCAAAGTCACTTTTAGCACTTGGTAGCATAGTGAAGTTGTAGTTACTTCTTAATGCGTTCACAGAGCCAATGGCAGGGTAAAGGTTAAACGTATCTGCCTGCATATAGCGATACTCAGTATTTACTTTCTCAGCGCACTTACGGCCTCTAAATTATTTCCCTTTACTACTAACACATTTTTTATGGCCATCACGCCACTCGCTATAGTTACGGCCAAAGTTCTCTGCCGGTACAACATCTTCCCACTCTATTTTTTAGCGCGTTTGACATATTTAGTCGTAGTGAAACCTTTAGGTGGTGTTACCTTTTTCTTTGCATCAAAGCTAGCACCGCAATAGAGTGTTTTACGGTGATTATTGTAAACCTGATTTTCTAAGAGTTTTTTAGCTTTATTAAACGATTGAATTTCTTGGTTGGCCGCTAAGGTTGTCGTGCTGATCAAGCTTGTTATTAACAAGATTGTTAGTGCTTTCATTTTTACTCTTGTAAGTTTAAGTTTAAGTTTAATATGCGAATAATGCTTAGCTAGTTCAATGCGTGAATAAGGTGTACAGGCTTAGCCTAGATAAAATTTGCGGTAGTTCATGGGCAAGTTAAGCGGATGATAAAAAGGTGAATCAGTTGAGAGCAGTGTTCCTGATTTATGCCGTAACAATGGTGCTGGATTAGGTTATTATCGTAAATAGAAGTCACAGTATTGATATTGTGAAGGTGGGTTTGCATTAAGATCTAGTACAAAATGAATATGTAATCGTACACATTAAATATGTACTACACCAATAGATATATAGCCTAATTTTATAGAAGTAAACGGTGTACACGGGAAATGAAACATGCCTAAAGAAAGAACTAGAGAGAAATTTGTATCATTAGCAAAAGCAAGAGTTAGTAAGGCCATAAAGGCTATTCGTCTAATTGGTAATTTGTCAAACAAAAGCAATTATATAAAGCAGAAGGTGCTCAGAAAATAATTAAAGTATTAGAAGCTGAAATCAAGCCAGTAAAGGCAAACTTGGAGAGTACTCGGGTAAAAATAATATTTCTTTTAAGCTCTAGGAAACCCTACGAATCTAATAAACACTATCGCAACAGTAAGCGATTCACTTAAATAGCTGGTAATGAAGCTAGCTATGCCTGAATCAGAAAATGAAGTGATAGAATTATCAAAAGAAAATAAATATTGGGAAGATAATCAACAATGGAAAAATTATGGTGATATTGAAAATAATTATCCTTTAATAGGTAATCAACACGAGTGAAAAATGTACTTAGTAAGTTCTGCGATAGTATGTGTAATTAATAAATGAGGAATAAAAATGGCCACAAGACCTATAATTTTTGGTGGTATTGAAGGGTTCGAGGAAGGCGATTGGATATCTAACAGAAAGGTAATGATGCCAAGTAGTTTTCACCGTAATCATGGTCAAGGTATAGATGGCAATGGTAAAGAAGGTACCAGCGCAATTGTATTATCAGGTGGGTATGAGGACGATGAAGATTTTGGTGATGAAATGATTTATACCGGTGCAGGGGGAAATGAAAACGGTAAACAAACAGCAAACCAGTCATGGAATACATCGGGGAATGCAGGCTTATTAGTTAGTATGGATATGGGATTACCAGTAAGAGTTGTTAGAGGCCATCAGCACAAATCAGATTATTCTCCACCCGAAGGCTATAGTTATGCGGGGCTATTTAGTGTAGTTGATGCATGGGAAGAAGTTGGTAGAAGTAATTTCAAAATATGTAGATTTAGACTTATTTATTGTGGTGATAACTCAGCAAGACTGAAGCCAGAGCAAGTTGAACTAGATTACAATAAGAAAGATGTAAAAAGAAAGACTGGTACAGTCCTAAGAATTGTCCGAGATACTAAAATATCTCAGAATATAAAGAAGTTATATAAATTTAAATGTCAGGTTTGTGGTATAGCGTTGAAAACGAAAAAAGGGTTTTATGCTGAAGGTGCACACATTAGGGCTTTAGGAAAACCTCATGACGGTGACGATAGTACAGATAATATTTTATGCTTATGTCCAAATCATCATGTGATGTTTGATAAAGGTAGCTTTACCGTCACAAATAACTATGAATTTATTGGTGAAGAGTCAGGTAAATTAATCCTTGATAAAAAGCACAACATAAATATTGAAAATTTGGCTTACCACAGGAAGTGTCATGGTTATGAAGCCCCTTAGTAAATTAAGCAACTTTATTGGTAAATATTGCAGTAATAAAGTTTATAAGCTCACTTTAAACCTCCTTGTCATTATTAATTGATTATTGCTTGCTATAGAGTAATTCTAACCGTAAGGTTTCTTTTTTATTCTCTTATTTATAAAAACATGGAATTTTACGAAGTCGAACCAACTTTAGATAATTACTGGCGAGCAATAATATTGTTTGGACGTAATGTTGCCTCATACAAGTTTGCTTTAGCCAAGTCGCTCTACGAGCTTAATGCAGTATCTAATGATTTGGTTAAGATGGAGCAACTAGCAGAGCCTTTTAGTCGTAATCTTTGTGAGCACTTAAAGCTTGAACCTAAACAAATCACCTCAAAATCAAGTAAGTTCCTATCAGCTTGTAACGACTTTAATACGGAAAAGTTACGTCATGATGAACTTATCAAGCAAACGGTAAAGCTAGGCTTTGCTAATGTTATTGATGCGTTTCATGTAGTAAACAATAGCGAGATAGAACAACGTTTTTTTATTGATGAACGTAAACAGAGCGGTGGCATAAGAATAACGGACAACTTCTTTAAACTTGCTGAGCATGAGCAGTTCAATAACTTGGAACATGAAACTGAAGCACGCTGGAAGTTAGTTGAGCAAGGCTGGAAAATGGGTCTTGCTCGAAACTTAATTACTGTTGAATACGACCGAGACTTAAATACACTATTTACTGGTAGCCAAGAACGTAGAGTTGATATTACGAGTTGTAGAGATAGCTTAAACGGCTACCAAAAAGGTCGTTGTTTTTATTGTTACTCATCAATAAGCATTAGCATTAAAACTGATAATCTAGCTGATGTAGACCACTTCTTACCTTGGACACTAAAAGAGCACGTATATAACCTTAACGGTGTATGGAACCTTGTTCTTGCGTGTAAAAATTGTAATCGTGGTGAAAATGGCAAGTTTGCTAGAGTACCAACAATTGAGTTACTTGGAAGGCTACATAAGAGAAACGAATACTTTATCAATAGCCACCTGCCCTTGCGTGAAACTCTAATCCAACAAACTGGTAACAATGAGCTAAAGCGAAAGCAATTTTTACAGCAAAGCTATAGTTCTGCTAAGTCTGCTCTAATACATGAATGGCAACCAGAAATAAAAGGCATAATGACGTTTTAATATGACTATTCAATTTTACCAAGACAACGCAGATGACTTTTTTGAAGGCACTGTAAATGTCGATATGAGTAATATCTATCACCACTTTACTAAGAATTTAAGCAAGGGTGCATTGATACTCGATGCTGGTTGCGGATCAGGTCGGGATACTAAAGCATTTCTTGATATGGGGTATAGCGTAGAAGCGTTTGACGCTAGTTCTGAGCTTGTTTCTCGCGCCAACGAATATACTGGCATAGAAGTGAAACTAGCACTATTTAATGATGTTGATAGCCTTGCAAAGTATGAAGCTATTTGGTGTTGTGCTTCATTGCTTCATGTACCTGAAGTGGAGTTACCTTTAACACTTAATAAGCTAGCTGAAGCGCTAAAACCTGGCGGTACTTGGTATATGTCATTTAAGTATGGTGATAAGCAGCGAGAAAAAGATGGCCGTTCATTTACCGACATCAACGAACAACGCCTTACCACTCTTGTTTCAAATTTAAATAATATAGGTATTATTTTTACTTGGATATCAGAAGATAACCGTCCTAGTAGAAATGAAAAATGGCTCAATGCTATTTTAGTGAAGCGTTAACAATGAATTTTTCCAAACGCTTTAAGTTTTCTGACTGGCCTAATCGAGATATACTTGCAGTAGCTGCTGGCGTATACGCGATATGGCATGGTGACGAATTGATTTATTGCGGCATGTCTGGTCGAGAAATTGAGAAGGCAGTTAAAGAAAATAAGAAAAAATACGGTTTAATAACTCGGTTAAATAGTCACGCACAAGGCAGGCTTAGCGGTAATCAGTTTTGCGTTTATGTTGCAAACCGCCTTGTAATACCAACACTAACAACAAATGATTTATCTAAGTTTTCTACTGGTGAATACAAACTTGATTATATGACCAAAAGCTATATTCGCGACAACTTTGAGTATCAGTATATTATTGTTGATACCAGCTCAGAAGCTTACAGCATTGAAGATAAAGCTAGGTCTGGTGAGGTATTCAATCAAAAACCACTGTTAAACCCAATCTAATCTGCTTATCTAGCCAATCACATCACAAATTTCATTAATACTCACTACTGTCAATAGGTAACATAGTGAAGTTTCAATTACTTCTTAGGCCATTAATAGCTCCAATCTCTGGGTAAAGGTTAAACCACTTTTAGCTTGTATATTGACGAATAAACCATGGTTTTGACTCATTAATTTTAATATTGGTACATTTATTATGCATTTATATCAAAACAACAATAAAACTAACTGTGCTTTTATTGACAGAAACCTATGAATTTCATATAGTTTCTGCCTTGTAGAGATGCCAAATTGAGTGTCCAAATTTAAAAGGAAGTTTTAACCATGAAAATATTTGACGCACTTAAATCTGAAGTAATCCTTACTGAAATAAACGCTTTTCATACCATAACTAGTAATATCAACAATCAGAACAATGAAACCTACGATGAAGTCATTGAACTTCAAGGTAAGAAACGAGTTATTGAGCATGAGAGAAAATGCAGAAAGGCTCTTTTTGAAGTTGTAAGTTCGCATAAAAAAAACATAAAAAGCTCTAAAGCGCATGATGGAATGTCAAAAATTAGAGAGCTAACTAAAACAAGCTATCAAGATAAAAAGCAAATGCTTGAAAATATCAAAAAGGACTTACAAACTGAAAACAATCGAAAAAATTCAGCTATAGCAGAAGTTAATAAGTTTAGAGAGAAGAACAAACTTACTCATGCCGCGCATTACCCAGAAAATAGAGAAAAACTGTATGGGATCCTTTTATTAATGGGGGTTTTAGAAGCTATTTTGAATGCATTCTTTCTATCTAAAGGAAGTGAATTTGGGCTTGCTGGCGGCTTTGCAATGGCCATTATTATTTCTGGAGTTAATATTTTAATTGCATTTTTCATGTCTCGTTCCTTAATGCATATACATCATATAGAGCCAAGAAATAGTCTTTTAGGTATTTTAGGTACTTTTGGTGCTGCCTCCTGCCTAGGGTTTATATCCCTTTTTATCGGACACTACCGAGCGGCCCTAGATCAAGACAACATATCGGCATCTTCGCTGGCTGTAAATACCATACTTGAATCTCCTTTAGGTATATCAACTTTTGATAGTTGGATGCTTGTAATTATTACAATTGCTATCTTTATATTCGTAACCTTTAAATTTTATAAAAACGATGAACCATATCCGGGATATGGAGATATAAGTCGAAAAGCAGAAAATGCTAAAAACAAATTTTCTCGTATTAAAACTAAAGCAAATGAAATGGTACAAAATATTCGTACAGACTTAAAAGAAGAGCTAGAGCAGGAGTATGAAAATTTAAACTCAATTGCTAATAGCTTCGACGAAGATGAAGAGTCACTTTCCCAGCTACGAAGAGATTACTTATCATTTATGTCTCAACAGTCATTGGAATTTGAGAGTTTTTGTCAGGAATGCAGACAACGTTTTACTCATGACTGTATCCAATTACTGGATAAAAAATCGATTCTTCCAGACTCTATGAATAGCATTACTTTCGATGAACTAGAGCTATTTTTGACTGAGCAAGACATAGCTCACCAGAAAGAACTGAAACAAAAAATTAAAAACTTCAGAGAAAATGAATACTCTGATATTCGAAATGATTTTTTATCCATTGTTAACCAGCTTGTTTTAGAGAAGGATATTACAGCTTGAGTCTTTTAGAAGAGAATGATGTTTCGAATCACAACATACCTTTATACATTGGCCTATTGTTATTGATAACACTAGGGGTTTAGCCATTTGGAGCATATCTACAACCACTGAAATTGATAGTACTACTTTATGTGAAGTCGATACTAACCATGATGTGACAGTAATTTTATTTGATAAAACGGGGGGATTTTTAACCCGTCAGAGCAGAATGATAACAAAAGTTATTGAATCAAAAGTGAGTGATTTAACTGAAGGTGAAAGGCTAACTATATTTAAGTTGGATGATAGAGAGTACAAAGGTTTATCCTTGCCGCTCTTTGATAAGTGCCTACCTCAAAGTGAAGAGACTGTTAACGAACTTATTGAAAATAAGCATATGATTGCAAAAACTTTTAATGAGTCTTTTATGGCCGATTTATATTCAATCACTGAAAGTTTAACTGAAAAAGGTGACGCTAACTCCTCGCCAATTATGGAGAGTCTAGCGGACATATCATCTTTATATGGTATCAATAAGAAACTCAGGTTAAAGAATATAATATTAATATCAGATCTTTTACAACATTCAGATGATTTTAGTTTTTATAATAACTCGTCAATAAAATTAGATTCTCAGAAGCTATCATTAGTACCTGATTTTTTTGGTGTTGATGTTGAAATATACTGGCTATTGAGGGAAGGCCGAGAAAAAACAATCCAGAATACTGGAGTACTGGAGTGGTGGGAGAATGTTTTTATCACATCAGAAGCTAATGAATTTAAAGTACGGAAGATAAGATAATGGAGGAAAATTCAATGAAAGAAAAACTAGGAACCCTTTCTCCCAAGGAATATAAAATTGATGCTGAGCAACTGAGAAAATCGTTCATCTATCACTGCATATTTGGAGGGCTAGCAATATTAATCCTCAGAATTTCTAGCGCTAATGTTTTCTGGGCGATAATCACGGGAAGCGTAATAATGTGCTCTTATTATTACCAGTTTAGAAAGGGAGGAGAGCCGCACAGTTTGATAGATACATTTTCCGATAGTATTTATTATTTAGGTTTCATCATGACATTAATTTCATTAATTGTTGCAATGATGAATTTTGACCTTAAAGATGGAGTGCTTTCTGCATCTTATATGCTAACCCAGTTTGGTGCAGCAATGACTACTACTCTTCTTGGTTTAGTATTCAGAATTATTTATAAACAGTTTGATACAACAATAGAGTCATCGCAATTATCTGCTAGAGAATCATTGGATGAAACCGTTAGAACATTTAATATTCAAATGCGATCGACAAATAAAACATTAGCAAGATTAGCTAAAACTATTGATAAAAATATTGAAGATACAGAACTAAGAAATGAAAAGTCCCTAGAGCTTTACGAATCGACTCAGAATAAATTAATACAGCTAGGTGAGGCATCGATTAAAGACTTATCTACAAGAATTGATGATAGAATTCTAGATTCTCTATCTGCTATAAATAACTTCACTGAAAAGTCATCTACATCAATATCTGAACTGACAAAAAAATCCAACGACTTCTTATCCTCATGCATTGTTAATAATATAAAGGAAGCTGAGTCTAGAACTACTAAGAGCATTGAGGCTTTTGAATTAATACAAGATAATATTTCAATGAAGGGGTTAAAATCTGCAGAAACTCTTTCAGAAAATATTGAAGCTAACCTCAAAAAATCATTATCAAACTTGAATGAACACCTGAAAGGGTCACTAACTAACTTTTTTGACCAGGTCACGCAAGAGTATGGCGAATCAATCAAGGTTATCTCTAAATCTACAGGCGATTTAAGTAATACATTTAAGGGCACAAATAAAGAAATCAAAGATCTTAACCACTCTCTATTGGAAGTAACTAGTTCAATTACCACAAAAATGCAGGAAATAGAAAATGTCAGTCCTGATTTCAAAGCAATAGATGCTAGTCAAAAAGAATTCGTACGTGGATTAGACAAACTAACTTTAAGCATTAAAGAGAAGGTTGAAAACATCTCCACCCTTGACGATGGCATCAAAATACATTTAGTTGACCTTGTGAAAGAATACAAAGATGTTTTAGAAGAGTATAAAGATATACCTGAACATACAAACCTTCAAGCTATTACCGAAGAAGAAAACAAACTAATTCAAACTCTGAAAGAACGACGTAAAGGTCTACAAAAACTATCCTCTCAATGGAATAAAGATGTCGAGGATATGTCAAAGAACGCTGAACTATTTGCTGAGAACTTAGTTAAAACCTCTAAGTTTATCACTATGGAATTAAGTACACCTGATTCTCGAACAATAGAGCCCGTCACGTAATGGCAACAAAGCAAGATGACGTATTTAATTTATCAGTAACTGAGCTACTTCTTATCATAATGTTTTCATTATTGGTGGTGATGGTATTACTGAATTCCACGTTAAGTGAAGAAATAGAAAAAAAACGTGAGGCTTCCAAAGAATATACAGAATTAGCAAATGAGTTAGAGAAAATCAATACTCAATTAGGATTAAAAGACCCGGTCAAAAAAGAAATTAATCTAGAATTAAACGAAGCTGTGGCTCAAATGAGATCGTTAGTTCAAGCACTGAAGAAGTCTGTTGAGTCTGATGCTGCCGAGCAGGTATTAGCCAAGATGAAATTAAATGATGTTTGGACCACTCTGTCTCGAATAAAAGAAGACAACCTAGATATTCCAGAGTTGATTAAGGCTTTGACAAAGCTTAATAAAGAGTTAGAAGATTGCCTATCAAAAAATACTGAATTGTCTGAAAAACTAGATAATGTAAGTGACCGGTTTAGGAACTTGGAGGCTATAGAAAAAGAATTAACTGATACAAAAAAACAGCTAAAAAAAGCTTTAGTAGATAATAAAAACCTAACTGGACAGGTCGCAAATTTATCAAATGGGCTAGAGTTCCCACCTTGTTGGGCAACAGAAGAAGGAAAAGCTCAGTATACTTATAGAGTTACTGTCTATGATGATTCACTTCATGTGAATACAATCTACCCTAGTTCTCGTGAAGAAAGTTATATATCTCTAATGGGCAAAAGCTCCCTTGATAAACGTTTTTCATTACAGGAGTTTAAGATCCAATTTGGTGTCTTTTACACAAAAGCTGTCAACAGCGTGCCTGAATGTAGGTTTTTCGTCCAAGTTTATGATGCTACGTCTCCAAACTCTAAAGATGAATGGAAGGAAGGCCTAAATACTATTGAGTCTATATTTTACAAGTACGAGGTAAAGTAACATGGAGATTCGTGACGCCATTACAGAACAAAATAAGGCTTTTGTATTCGCCCTTAATAGAAAGTTAGGAGATATTTTACCCGATAAGTTAATCATAAGGTTTATTTCTGAAAACAATGATTCATATCAAATAGCGTCGTTGATGGTAAAGACGCATAATGAGTTACATAACCCGAAAGTAGAGCCTTTAGTACAATCAGAAACAAACGCGAAAGAGATAACATCATTTCAGAAGTTTGTTAGTTGGATAAAACGGAAAAACTCAGAATAAAGTCACTTCAGTGAGCATTGACATCAAACTCTAATTACTATTACTTCTAATCAAACGATGCATGCACGCACTACAACGTTTAGATACTTTGTAGTGGTCAAGTAAAACTGACCATTAATTTGTATTCAAGCCTGTATTTCTTCTCTGACTCATTGGCGTTAAACAAGTAAAAATTAAGAAGTGAATTATTAAGCTACTGGAGTTTACATCTTTGATGTGAATTTTATTTTTAGTACCACAATTAGTACCACAACCAAAACACAATATACATTATAGCATTAAAAAACAATAAGATAACAAGCAAAGACAGATGTCCCCCGCTCCACCAAAATAAAGTCCTTTTTTAGTTTATTCGTTATACCTAGTAACTTATAGATTTGGCAATAGATTGGTAACAGTCTATATTGAAAAAACCGCTTAATTGCGGTTTTTTTATGTCTGCTATTTTTTATTGAAATATTGTTATTGAAATATTAAGTAATCCCTTCCTCAAATTTTTCCATAGTCAATCAAGCAAAATCAACCATTCTTACTCTATAATACCAATTGAAATAAATAATCGATCATTTTAAGGCGGTTTAAATCGTCAATAACTGCGTTGTTTTCAATCACACACGCCCGCTATTACTCGACAATTGCTCCTGCATTGTTCTACTTACGGGCATCCATGCCCTAATCAATCAAACGCCTTGCCTGCAGGGATAATGGTATGGACCCACTCCAACTTTATTTCAGGCCTCTTTAGGGCCAAAATGAAAGTGATAACAATCATTTATAAAAGCGGAGTGGATCAACATGAAGATTACTACAATCGGTTTAGACATTGCAAAATCAATTTTTCACATGTTCGCTGTGAATAAAAATGGGCGATTTGTAAAAAAGAAACAATTAAGAAGAAAACAAGTGTTGAGTTTCATGGCAACATTAGAGCCTTGCCTAATTGTAATGGAAGCTTGTGGCAGTGCGAACTACTGGGCTAGAAAATTTATTGAATTGGGGCACCAAGTAAAACTTATTGCGCCTCAATATGTAAAACCCTTCGTTAAAGGCAATAAAAATGATTATAACGATGCCGAAGGTATTGCAGAGGCAGCGCAACGCCCGACCATGAGGTTTGTGCCAATTAAATCGATAGAACAACAAGATATTCAAAACTTCCATCGACAACGTGAACGCATAAAGAAAGAACGTAAAGCATTAGCAAGTCAGATACGAGGCTTGTTAGGAGAATATGGCATTGTCATCAATAAAGGTATTTCTGCAATTCGCAATGAACTGCCGGATATTTTAGAGGATGCGACAAATGAGTTAACGTATTTAAGTCGGGAGATATTTAATGAGTTATGGCTTGAATTTCAAGTCACAGAAGTGAAGTTTAAAGCGTGTGAAGTTCGCTTAAACACGATGAATAAAGAAAATGAAATATGTGTTCGCTTAGATGAAATATTAGGTATTGGAGCAATCACAGCTAGCGCTACTTATGCAGCTGCAGGAGATGGAAAAGACTTTGTAAATGGTCGACATTTTTCGGCATGGCTTGGGCTTGTTCCTGGGCAGCATTCAACGGGTGGAAAGGCCACCTTACTCGGTATAAGTAAACGCGGTAATAGTTATTTAAGAACACTATACATCCACGGGGCCCGGGCAGTATTAAGGCACAGTGAAAACAAAACTGACCGATTTAGTTTGTGGGCACAAGCGTTAAAATCCCGACGAGGACACAACAAAGCATGCGTTGCTGTGGCGAATAAAATAGCAAGAATGGCTTGGGTAATAATGGCGAAGGGGGAAAGTTATCGCCCGGCTATATAAATAAAGCTCAAAACTGAAGCAAGTTAGATTGGTTTCAGTGATGAGATAACAGTAAAACCCTTTTACTTCAGTTGCAAAAGATAAATTAATCGGATGGTAAGATAGTCAGACTGGCTTGCACAAAACCTGGTACCTGCATTGGCTAATAAAAAAGCCGGAGGGATGATGAGGAGTGTGAGCGCAAAAAACCATCGGGGCCAGAAGGTAAAAATCCTTCATAAACAGGCCGGATATATGAGAGCAATGATTTTCTCTTACATAACGATTAAATGTCTTGCAAACGGAGTGGGTCCATATATGCAGGTACTTATGTTTAGTCTGGAACAATAAACATGTATTCTTGAACAATTTATCCTCGCTTAAAATTGGTCAATAACTTATTACATTTGGTATAAGATCATCATAAATTTAAAACACACGCAGAAAATTATTTTTTGATTTAAATATAACGCATTAACCACTATTGCTTCTTATTTAATGCAAGATTGCTTAAACACAACTTATGCATTATATTTAAAGCATAAGAGGATAATGATGTAAATATAATGCAAAAAAGCACTGATCACCTACTAAAATCTATTGGTAAACTTGTGAAGGCTGTAAGATCTGAAACAATGGATCAAACCGAACTTGGAAAAAGAGTGGGTGTAAGTCGTACCACAATATCTTCTATTGAACGCGGTATTGGAGTGAATTCAAAAGCACTATTTAAAGTTATCTCCTTTTTAGATTTAGCAGACGTAATACAAGAAGCAGTTAATGAGCGCTTTGAATTACTTGAGGTTAACCGCTCACGTAAATCAAGAAAAGTTCGTGAGGAGCTATCCAATGACTTCTAAAGCATTTGTCTTTATTGATGGCCTTGAAGATAAACCTATCATTTGTGGGGTTGTTACACTTGATAGTAAAAAAAAGTATGGTGAATTTCGATATGGTAAAAGCTACCTATTAAGAGACGACGCTTTTGCACTTGACCCACTTAACCTACCTCTGAATAGCAATATATTTTCAACAACCAACCACAAAGGTGCATTTGGTGTTCTTTCTGATGCTGGGGCTGATTCTTGGGGAGAGAAAGTTATACTTTCTTTACATAATACCAAGCCTAAAAACCCGCTTGAATTTTTGCTAGCTGGTGCAGGTATGGGGGTTGGTTCATTAGTTTTTAGCCTTTCTAGCAGCTCTTCAAAGTCAAAAGTAAATAAGAATACATTGGGAGATATTCCAATGCTTCTAAAAGCTAAAGATGCCATATTAAATGATGATGCAATTCCAAAAGAAGCTAGAAAAGCTTTTGAATACGGTTCAAGTATGGGGGGGCTAGGCCAAAAACAATTGTATCAGATGCTGACATCACATATTTAGCGAAATTTAATCGCCCAGAAGACTTATTTAATCATGCGAAAGTAGAGCATGCTTCCATGAATATGCTGAAAGAACTAACCAGCAGAGTTGCCACCACCAAAGTGTTAGAAACAAACAATGGCGACGTATTACTTGTAGAACGTTTTGATGTGTTAGGCGCTCGCCCAACTCACCATTTTATTAGTGCCAATTCATTAATAAATTTAAATACAGTCAATAACTCATCGTTAGTTGATCGTTATAGTTACGGTTTTTTATCAGAGTTTATTTTAAAATATAGTAGCGTTCCAGATGATGCATCAGAATTATTCCATAGAATGGTGTTTAACGTTTTAATAGGCAATACGGATGACCATACCCGTAATCACGCGTGTTTATATTCATTTAAAAATAAAGACTGGCGTTTATCTCCTGCCTATGACGTTCTTCCAATTAGTGCAAGTAATCAACATGGAATGGGTATAGGTTTAGATGGACGTAATGGCACTATAGAAAACTTACTATCGCAATCAGAACGATTTGGCTTAAAGCGCTTTAAAGCAGAGAAAATTATCAAGGAAAGCGTAGAGTTAGTATCTCAGTGGTCTTATTATTTCAAAAAACATGGCGTTGGCGATGGCGATCTAGAGCGCTTAAAAGTAGTCATCCCAATTCATTTACTTTAAGTAAAATTAGACATTTAAAGCATCTACAGAGGATTTAGGTTTTTGGACGATGGCTAGACTTCTCACTCTTCCAAATCAAATCCAGTCATTTTCAGTATCAATACCCCTGACTAATTGATAGAGCCGTGAAATAGTATTAAGTTTACCATGAGGAAGCCTGTCGATTGTCGTCCAAGTGGTTACATAAAAAATCGACTAAGTATGTAATACCGAGGATGTAGGCTTTTCGGACGGGGGTTCGATTCCCCCCGGTCAACAAGATAAAGTCCTTTTTTAGCCCATTAGTTATACCTAGTAACTTATAGATTTGGCCATGGGTTGGTAACAGCCTATATTGAAAAAAACACTTAATTACGGTTTTTTGTGTCTGATGCATTGTATCTTCAATATTAAATAATCATTCATACGGCACTGTTAGACTTCTATAACTATTGATTGAAAAAATTAATTTTTGCAACAACAACAACAACAACAACAACAACACCACTAACGTTGTTCCCATTGATTTTCTATAGCACCTTGATAAACTAATTCATTAAAGCACAACAATACCAATATCACCCCTCATTGATTTATTTTATACTTCTCAGCTAAGCTGACAAACATAAAAAAGCCCTAAGAAATAACGCTTAAGGCTTAATCAGTAATAACTCTGAGGGATTAAATTTCAGGGATTTCGGGCTCGATATCCGGAGCTGTCTGTTCTACCACAATACGGTCAACCCGTTGTAGACCTCTTGGTAGTTTATTACCTCGACGACCTCGCTCTCCTTTATAATGCTCAATATCGCTAGCTTTTAGTGTGAGCTTGCGTTTGCCAGCATGCAAGGTAACAGCGCTACCAGGGGGTAAAACTTCGAGCAATGTTACATATTCTTCGCGCGCTTTCGCTCTTGCTGTCGGAATATTAATAATTTTATTGCCTTTACCTTTACTTAAAATAGGTAAGTCTTTAATAGGAAAAACCAGCATGCGTCCTTCCGAAGTAATTGAAAGCACTAACTCTGTGTCTAAACTGCTGATCACTTTTGGCGTCATCACCTTCGCGGCCGCAGATAAACTTAATAATGCCTTACCATTTTTATTACGACTCACCATATCGGCAAAGCTGCCAACAAAGCCATAGCCTGCATCACTACTTAATAAGTAACGGCAGTCGTCATCGGCCATAAGTACTTTTTCAAAGTATTCACCACTGGCCAAATTAAAACGCCCTGTTAGCGGTTCACCTTGGCTACGCGCTGTAGGAAGACTATGGGCGTCAGTGGCATACGCCCTACCAGCGGAGTCAATAAACACCACAGGACGATTACTACGCCCTTTGGCTAAGCATAAAAATTCATCACCTGACTTATAGCTTAAGGCTTCTGCGTCAATGTCATGACCTTTAGCGCAACGTGCCCAACCTTTTTGAGAAACAACGACGGTCACTGACTCACTTGGCATAAGATCTTTTTCAGATAAGGCTTTTGCCTCACTGCGCTCAACAATAACGGAGCGGCGATCATCACCATATTTTTCAGCGGCTTCTAGAATTTCTTTTTTCATTAAGGTATTCATGCGAGCTTTAGAACCAAGAATTTTCTCAAGGTATTCACGTTCTATATTTAATTCTGCTTGCTCAGCACGGATCTTAATTTCTTCAAGCTTGGCAAGTTGGCGAAGCTTAATTTCTAGTATCGATTCGGCTTGGACTTCTGAAAGAGCAAAACGAGAGATTAACTCCGCTTTCGGGTTATCAAATCCTCGAATTATCTCGATAACTTCATCGATATTAAGATAGGCGATTAATAAACCATCTAAAAGATGCAGGCGTGCCAAAACTTTATCTAAGCGATATTGTAAGCGACGACGCACGGTTTCACGTCGATACTCTAACCATTCACTTAATATTGTTCTAATATCTTTAACGGCAGGCTTATTGTTCAAACCAATCATGTTTAAATTAACACGAAAGTTTTTTTCCAAATCTGTGGTGGCAAACAAGTGCTGCATAAGTTGTTCGATATCAACACGATTTGAACGTGGAACAACAACTAAACGAATCGGGTTTTCATGATCTGATTCATCACGCAAATCAATCACCATTGGCAGCTTTTTGGCCTGCATTTGATTGGCAATTTGTTCTAATATTTTTCCACCTGATGCCTGATGCGGCAGTGCGGTAATGACCACTTCCCCATGCAACTGTTCATAGACAGCACGCATTTTTATGCTACCGCGACCGGTTTGATAGATTTTTTCAATATCGGCTTTAGGCGTTATAATTTCAGCGTCTGTTGGGTAATCGGGCCCTTGGATAAAGTCGAGTAGTTCCGACAGCTCTGCCTTGGGTTGTTCAATAAGGTGAATACACGCATTGGCCACTTCTCTGACATTGTGTGGCGGTATATCTGTCGCCATACCCACCGCAATGCCGGTAATACCATTGAGTAATATGTGCGGTAAACGCGCAGGTAAGGTTTTAGGCTCCTTCATGGTGCCATCAAAGTTAGGCGACCAATCAACCGTTCCTTGACCTAATTCTGCCAGTAACACTTCACTAAAGCGTGATAAACGCGCTTCGGTATAACGCATGGCCGCAAAAGATTTTGGATCATCTGGTGCGCCCCAGTTACCTTGCCCGTCAACTAACGGGTATCGGTATGAGAATGGCTGCGCCATTAATACCATAGCTTCATAGCAAGCAGAGTCACCGTGGGGATGAAATTTACCTAATACGTCACCAACAGTACGGGCAGATTTTTTATATTTTGCTAATGCCGACAAGCCAAGCTCTGACATTGCATAAACAATACGACGTTGCACCGGTTTTAAGCCATCACCAATATGCGGTAAAGCTCGATCCATAATGACGTACATAGAGTAATTTAAATATGCTTCTTCAGTGAACTGTCTTAATGGGCGCTGTTCAATACCGTCTAAACTAAAGTCGATTGCATCTGACATGAAGTATTTTCCTAAAAAGTTCGATTAATGCCGAATTATTAAGCGTAACTTTTATTATTATTGTTCTGGGGGTAGCTTAGCTGATTATACCGGTGGAAAGAACACTTTTAGACGATAAATGTCATAGAAATTTGATAATTTAATTTTCTTTTATATCGGTAGAATAGCTACACACTTGGTTATGACCATCGGCTTTTGCTTGATACATAGCCATATCTGCCGCATGTAATAAGTTATCAAAGTTCCCTTTAACATCTTGAATGCTGGCAATGCCAATACTGACAGTAACTTGAAGATTATTTATTTGATTTACCTTAGTGTCGTTTTGAATTTTTTCACGTATATGTTCTGCAATTGCACGTGCTTGCTCAATACTGGCATCTGGCAGAATCGCGGCAAACTCTTCATCACTAATACGGGAGAAAAAATCTCTTGAGCGCATAGTCTCGCTAGCTAATACCGCAACACGACAAATAACCTTGTCGCCAACTTCATGTCCAAGTTCATCGTTAATAGTTTTGAAGTTATCGATGCCCATCATCAAAACACTCAGCTCTTTATCAGCTGTCAGTGCTTGTGTCATATAGTTATCGCCACTGGAAAAGAAAGAGCGACGATTAGGCAAGCGCGTTAAACTGTCTCTTTTGGCGAGTAACTTTAACGCTCTTCGAATTTTAAACTGTCGTAAAAGCAGCAAAAACAAGACCATTCCAGCAACAATAAAAATAGCAATATTACGATGCTGCTGAATACGCTCCGACTCTGCACTTGCTAGTGCGTAATGCTTTATTTGGCTGTTCTGGGTAAGTAACTCATTTTCTTCACGCTTTTTTTCTATATTGTATTTTTCATTGAGTTGCTTAACCCGATGTTCTTTTTGTTCTTTTAAGTGCGAAAAATACTTTTCAATGTATTGTTTTTTGCTGTCATAAGCCTGCTGATCTTCGCCTTGTTTTTCATAAAGGTTTGCCAATGTTAGATAAATATTAGCAAATAAAGGAGTATCGAGTTGTTTTTTAGCCAGCGACGGCTCAAGCTTTATCGCTTTATTGAGCCAATTAATCACTTTATGCTCTTGGCCTGGTAAGTTAGCTATATTGCCGCGTACAACAAGTAGTAAGTATTGCTCTGCAACATTAAGCCTCACCGAAGACTCATTCAACGCTAATAACTCTATTTGTGCAGCAGCTTTGTCTTGCTCACTTAAGCTTACTAGCGATAATATTTCTGCATTTACAGCCAAAACTTCCAGTGACTCTTGCGGCTGAACATCAGAGCTTTCGAGTATATTAGCTCCCTGTTGCTTACCCTGAAATTCTTCAGCAATTGCACTAGTATTGGCTAAAGCATTCATTAATAAAGATAAACCAACGAATGCGGCGACCCGTAACAAAATAGCTTTATTCATCACAGCTAACCTTATTACGACCAGACTGCTTAGCTTTGCTAAGTTGCTCGTGTGCAGCTTTTAATAAGGTTGAAAAGTTAGCATAATTGTCTTGCTCAAAAGTAGTAACACCAATGCTTATCGTTAATTTCTTTATCTGTTGAGTTTTCCATTTCGCACTTTCAATATTTTTTCTCAGGCTCTGTGCCACCTCAATGGCTTCACTCTTAGAGGTATTTGGCAATAACGCGATAAATTCTTCACCGCCATAGCGGCCAAAAAAGTCATTTTCTCTCATTAAACGTTGACCTTGAAGCGCAACTTCCTTCAATGCTTTATCGCCAATGCTGTGGCCAAACTGATCATTAATATGTTTAAAGAAATCAATATCGATCATGTACACACTAAAAGCCTGCTTATTCGACTTCGCTGTCGAGAAATATGTTTCGCCTAATTCGAGTAATCTACGACGATTTGCGACCCCGGTTAAAACATCAGTTCTCGTTGCCCGAATTAACCTTCTTTGGCCTTTAACAATTCTAAACAAACACCATGCTAATACCAACGTAAAAACAGCTAACACGGCCACAAGTGCTTGACGATTCTTAGCCGCCAGGGTCATTTGTTGTAACTGTAAGTTTTGTAAGCGTTGTTTTTTCTCTAGTATAATTCTATGACGATGAGCGGCTTCACTTTCATATTGTAATCTTAACTCATCAATTTCGGTGGTTTCACGTACCTTTTTATAAGCTATTGACTGAGTTAAGTATTGCGATTGAATTTTATATGCTTGATTGTAATGGCCTAAAGCATAATGCAACCTAGCACTTAAATTGAGTAAATTTAATGCACTGGTATCATAAACCTCACTCGATTTTCCTTCGAGTAAAACTTGCGCTTGCTCTAGGTTATGTAATGCTTCTTGATAGTTTTCCATTTTTTCAAGTATAAAGGCTTTTTCTATCAAATATTGAAGCTTTACATAGTGCTGCTCAACTTCTTTAACGTACTCGCCCGCAAGAATAATATACCGATACGCATTTTCAATATCTGGCTCTTCTTTTTTCAACAACGCTCTTGATAAGTTTCGATAAATACTAGCAATAAATTGATTGCTAGTATTAGGCTGAATTTCACTTTCCAGTATTCTATTAACTATAATTGCTTCTTCATAAAG
Organism: Colwellia sp. PAMC 21821; assembly: GCF_002077175.1. Taxonomy (NCBI): domain Bacteria; kingdom Pseudomonadati; phylum Pseudomonadota; class Gammaproteobacteria; order Alteromonadales; family Colwelliaceae; genus Colwellia; species Colwellia sp. PAMC 21821. The sequence goes on along the minus strand of NZ_CP014943.1, from coordinate 3,006,428 downwards.
CTCATGGTTCGTATGATTTATAGCAACATTATGCAAACTATTAAGCGCATAATTATGCTTACCTGCTTTCTTAAAGTATTGATAGGCCTGTTCAAAATAGGTGTTGGCTTGACTTTTTTCACCTATGTAACCATATAAAATGCCCAATTCACTATTAATATCACCTAACAAGGCATCATCTGATAATTGATCAGCAATTTGTAATGCCTGATTCAGAATTATGAGTGATTGTTTAAAATCTTTCTTTAAATATAATATCGCGCCAATATTGATCAAACCTCGAGCGGTTAATTCCTGATCATTCATTGAGCGTGCGACGTCTAAACCATTTTGATAAAGCTGAAAAGCGCCGTCGAAATCACCAAGGCTCTCCATTGAAAAACCTTTTGTATATGCAAGGTCTGCGATAAATATGCTTGGGTTATTCATTTTTTTAGCGAGTTGTAAGCCTAACTCTGACGATGCTTCGCTTAAACTATAAAGGGCTTGGTCGGCATACGCCGCAGACTGAATACGATAGTAATTCACTTGGTTGGTGATAGATTGGGTGCTTAAGGCTTCTTTGTGTTTATTTAATAAAATTAATGCGGCTTTGGGATCACTGTTGTTGAGCTGCTCTGCCCGTATCAAAAATGTATTAAAGTCATTATCCGTTAATGACTGCAAAGCATTTGATTTACAAGATATTAACAATAAAAAAAACAGAATGGGGGCACTATTTTGAAAGATTAATTTTACAACGCTTTTCAACAAATTCTCGCCCCAACAGCTTACGCGATAATGTACAAATTACAGTATAAAACGAATTAGTGTAAATGATAAACTATTATTTTTAGTGAAAAATATTTCGATAACAATAGCATGCTAAAATAATTTTTAACATTATTTTTCAGTCATTTGCCAATAGCTGGCTTCTATTTTATTACCATCAAGATCAATAATAAAACAACCATAATAAGGGTCACCATACTCTGGCCTTGCCCCTGGTTCGCCATTACAACGTCCGCCTAAGGCAATTGCGCAATGATAAAAGTCATCAACTTGTTTTTTACTTAAGGCCACAAAACCAAAATGAACACCGTTACCCAGTGTCGCCGGCATTTTATCAAAAGGTTGTTGCAGCCAAAATTCTGGATAGCCTTTACCGTATGCTACCGCGTGTTCATATTCGCTGACCAACTCTATACCCAAAATGGCTAATATTGGCGTGTAAAATGATTTTGCCCCCGTTAAGTCATTAGTGCCCACAGACGCATGACATATACTGCGTAAAAGACGATGCTCAATCATAAACTCTCCTATAAACGCAAAAAGGTATAGTCTGGCGGCTATACCTTTTTTAGTTAATGTTTAGTTAATGCTAAATTAGTGTAAAACGATTTAACACTTATTAATAAAATGGATTCATCGCTCTATGTTAATAAAGCGATGAAAATCAATCCAATTCAACCATATCACCTTTAGATTGCAACCAATTTTTACGATCGCCTGCCCGCTTTTTAGAGAGTAACATGTCCATCAATTCCATGGTTTCTGAGTGGTCATCTACAGTCAACTGTACTAGGCGACGCGTGTTCGGATCCATGGTAGTTTCACGTAATTGTAACGGATTCATTTCACCTAGACCTTTGAATCGTTGTACGTTGACTTTACCACGCTTTTTCTCTGCTTCTATACGGTCCAAAATACCGTCTTTTTCTGCTTCATCTAGGGCGTAAAATACTTCTTTACCCACATCAACACGATACAGTGGCGGCATAGCAACATAAACATGCCCAGCTTGTACCAAAGGCAGGAAATGTTGAGTAAATAGCGCGCAAAGTAAGGTCGCAATATGTAAACCATCGGAATCGGCATCGGCAAGAATACAAATTTTACCATAACGTAGTCCCGACAAATCATCGCTATCAGGGTCAATACCTAAAGCCACAGAAATATTATGTACTTCTTCTGAAGCTAATATTTGTCCTGGGTCAACTTCCCAAGTATTTAAAATTTTACCCCGCAGCGGCATAATAGCTTGAATTTCACGATCTCTTGCTTGTTTTGCACTACCGCCCGCCGAGTCACCCTCAACTAAAAATAGCTCAGTACGCAAAATATCTTGGCTACCACAGTCCGTTAACTTACCTGGTAAGGCGGGCCCTTGGGTGACTTTTTTACGAATAATTTTTTTGCTAGCACGTAAACGGCGTTGAGCATTAAAGATACAAAATTCAGCTAATGTTTCCGCAATACTTGTATGCTCGTTCAACCATAAACTAAAAGAGTCTTTTACTACCCCAGTAACAAATGCTGCACATTGGCGAGAAGAAAGTCGTTCTTTCGTTTGACCGGCAAATTGTGGGTCTTCCATTTTTACTGAAAGAATATAAGAACACTTATCCCAAATATCATCTGGCGTTAACTTAACACCTCGTGGCATCAAGTTTCTAAATTCACAAAATTCACGCATTGACTCTAATAAGCCTTGGCGCAGCCCGTTAACATGCGTTCCGCCTTGTACTGTCGGAATTAAGTTTACATAACTTTCACCAACAGACTCGCCACCTTCAGGTAACCAAGTCACCGCCCAGTCAGCCGCTTCATGTTGCGAAGTAAAACTGCCCACAAAAGGTTCTTCAGGCAAGCTTTCATAACCTTTAACCGACTCTTTTAAGTAATCGACTAAACCATCTTCGTAGCACCATTGATATTTTTCATCTTCGTTTTTATCATGAAACTTAATGGTTAACCCAGGACAAAGTACAGCTTTGGCTTTTAATAAATGCACAAGTCTCCGAGCTGAAAACTTGGCAGAATCAAAGTAACTAGCATCTGGCCAAAATTTAACACGTGTACCGGTATTACGACGACCCACTGTGCCCGTTTCTCTTAACTCTTCTACTTTATAGCCACTTTCGAAAGCCATTTCGTATACTTTACCATCACGCCTAACTGACACGTCTACTCGGGTAGACAAGGCATTAACGACAGAGATCCCCACACCGTGCAAACCACCAGAAAATTGATAATTTTTATTGGAGAACTTACCGCCGGCATGCAACTTACAAAAAATAAGCTCTACCCCTGACACTCCCTCTTCTGGATGAATATCAATTGGCATACCACGGCCATCATCAATAACTTCTAATGACTGATCTTTATCAAGAATCACAGTAATATTTTGTGCATGCCCTGCTAATGCTTCATCAACAGAGTTATCGATAACCTCTTGGCCTATATGATTAGGACGCGTGGTATCGGTATACATGCCAGGACGATGGCGTACAGGGTCAAGGCCACTTAAGACCTCAATGGAGTCGGAATTATATTGTTCGCTCATTTATATGTTCTGATCATTAGGCTGTAATAGTGGTAAATTGAAAAATAACGCGATTTTAGGCAAGGAATTTTCATAGTTAATAAAACTATGATCGCCACCTTGCTCCACCACCAATTGGCAATGGCGGTATTTTTCAACGGCTTGTTGGTAATCTAACACTTCATCACCGGTTTGTACCATGACCAAGTAATTATTTTTAGATATATTTTGCTGTTCGAGCGCTTTTAGTTCAACGATATGTTGTACGTTAACTTGATAGCGCTCTTTTGTATAAGGGTTTACCTGTTCACCGAGATAATCGGTCATTAATTCGAATGGCTTAACCGCAGGGTTAATCAGCACAGCTTGTAGTTGATATTTTTCAGCTAAGTAAGTAGCAAAGTAGCCGCCCAAAGATGACCCCATTAATAACCAGTTAGCACTAGGCTCAAGGGCAATAATATCTTCAAGTTGTTTAATAGCCGCATTAGGTGAAGACGCTATTTGTGGGCAGTGAAAATTTATTTCAGGAAAATGTTGTGCAAAATACTTCCGCGTATTCTCCGCTTTCATCGACAGTGGCGACGAGTTAAAACCATGAATGTATAAAATATTAATCATCGTGACTTGTTTTCTCTTTATGTTTAGACAAAGAACACTGTACAGGTTATTTCGCCTGTATCCTTAAGGGTAAATAGTTGATAGCCTGGTGGTTGTCCATTCGACTTCGCAGTCTCTGAATTTACATCAAACTGAATTGATGTAGCAGGACAGGTATATAAACTTATCTCTCTGTGAGGCAGCTTTACCGGCAAAGTTAATGCTTGATGAATATGACCACAACCAAGTGCTTTAATTGAAGGATACGCTGTTAGTAATTGTTGCAAAGGTGCTTTATTAAGCAAACCATGTTGATCAATAAAAAAACCAGCATCAACAGCATGATGATGGGTTAATAACAATTGCGATTTGGTTGAGTTAATAATACTGCCCGCCCTATCACATTCCACTTCATCAATAACACCTGCAGGGGTCGCACTTTTACTTTCTAACAACAATACTTGCCAATAATCATTTTCGATTACGCTATTTTGACAAAATGGTGCACGGGCAAGGTGCTGTTTTAGCAGTGCTGGTTCGTCATGGTTTCCCGCCACATAATAGACCGGTGTAGTAATTTCACATTCTTCAAAAGCATGAACAAACAGTTGATAAGATGCTGCTGTATGGTCTTGAGTTAAATCACCCGTGAAAACAATGGCATCTATCAATGGCTGTTTTTTAATTGCCAACAGCACATTTTTTAAATTTTGGTATACATTCGCTTGGTGGTGTTTGCCATTGCGATCTGCGAACAAGTGACTGTCACTCAATTGCGCTACGGTAAGTGCTTTAGGGATCATTTTCTGCGACATCAGCTTAAGAGTTTTTAGTCATATTGATATGCACTTGGCCTAATTGTAAACAAAGCTGTAACCATTCTTTTAAAAAATAGTTCACTTGTTGTTTTTCATCAGGTAAATGCATTTTGTCATTGGGGTAATCATAACGTGGCTGTATCTGCTTTACATCTTGATTACTGATCACTTCAGCCATGCGGGCGTCATGATACAAGCGAATCACCATTTTCGGACGAAATAATGCGGTTAAATTATAGCCGTGAATATTTGCTTCTTGGTTAATCGTCAGTAATGTTGTGTATTTTGTAACTTCATTAATCTGAACTCGATAACTTAAAAAGTCAGAAATAAAGAAACAGCGCTGCTCTCCGACCAATTCTTTATCAGCAAGCACACGCAGCAGCAACATATAATTAACCTCAAACAAGGACATTAACGTTGGTAAATGTGGGCGATATTTTTTTGCAACAACAGACATTTATTTCCAGCTTGATTTAAGCTTATCAAGATTTAGATCTAACCATTGTAACGCAATAATAGTGGCAGCATTAAGGATCTTTCCCTGTTCAAGTAATTTCTGTGCATCTTTTCGCGAAACCACGTGGACTAAAATATCTTCACCTTCTGACTCTAAACCATAAACACCTGAAACATTTTCGCTATCTACACACGCACAATAAAGATGAATACATTCACTCATACCGCCAGCGCTTGAAAGATAATCCATCACTTTAGTCACGTTTTCAGGCGCTAAATCTAAATTAGCCTCTTCTTTGGCTTCGCGAATCGCGACGTCTAGTGGTATTTCATTTTCTGAAAACATGCCGGCAATAAGCTCTAACTGCCAAGGACCTGTGTTACTGCGCAATGCCCCTGAGCGAAATTGTTCAATTAATATTACCGAATCTGTTTTCGGATCATAAGGTAATAACCCAACAGCATCTCCTCGTTCAAAAACCTCTCGTTTTAATACTTTACTGTAGCCACCCGCATAAAGCTTATGGCGAAACAGATACTCATCAATTGCGAAAAAACCTTGAAATTTTCTCGATTTTTCAACGACCTCAACATCCGCTAAACTAAAGCGTAATAAAGGATCTTTTGTCATACTCATGATTCACTCTCTTCTGTTTAATTAAATAATTTTCGATTCACTCGCACTTAACATTTTGTTACACTAGAGTACTTCCCTAAACACTTATTTTATTTAGCTAATTCCCTATTCGCGATAAGATAGTTACAATTAGAAAGATAATAGCAAGTTCATTATTACAGGAATCGCTTCAAGATGAAAAAAACAATAACCGCACTATTTATTGGCTTTGCATGTGCTGCAAGTAGCGCTTTAGCTAATGCCGAAGATTTACTGTCAGTATATCAGCAAGCAAAAAACAATGATCCGGTTGTTCTTAGAGCACATGCGCAATTTTTAGCGACAGAAGAAGGTATTGAACAAGCTAGAGCTATATTATTGCCACAATTAAGTGCATCAGCAAGCTATACAGAAAGTGAAAGTGAATTTATTCCTACATCAGATACTGGCCAATCATCAGGCATACTTCTAACGAATAAAAGTGATACTACTCGTTACGGTATTAACTTAGACATGCAGTTATATAATCATAGCTCTTGGTTAAAACTCGATAATGCCAAAAAAGTTGCCCACCAAAGTGATGTTACTTACCAGTTAGCCAAACAAGATTTAATTGTCCGCGTTACACAAGCATATTTTCAAGTATTAAGCGCTAAAGATGATTTAGAATTCTCAATTGCTGAAAAAACAGCTATCGAACGCCAGTTAGAACAAACTAAACAAAGATTTTCTGTTGGTTTAACCGCAATTACTGATGTTCATGAAGCACAGGCGCAATATGATAATGCCGTAACGGATGAAATCAGAGCCGAAAATAAGGTTTTTAATGCCGAAGAAGCTTTACGTGTTATCACCAATATTTATCCTCGTGATTTAAATATTTTAAATACTGAGCGCTTCAGTACTTCTCGCCCATCTCCTGATAGTGCTAACGAATGGCAACAAACTGCAGAAGCTAAAAACTTAGAATTAATCGCAGAAAGAATCAGTATTGATATTGCTAAAGAGAATATCAACATTGCTAGATCAGGACATTACCCAACGTTAAGCTTAACGGGCAGCTACGGTAGCAGCGATCAAGATAATGAAGTCAACGGTGCTAACTTTAATAATCCATCACTAGATAGCCACTCAATTGGCATTGCTTTATCTGTGCCTATTTATTCAGGCGGCGCAATAACAAGCAGTGTTCGTCAAGCACAAAGCAATTATGTTGCCGCAAGCCAGAATATGGAACAAGCACATCGCAACGTAGTGCGAAATACACGTAACGCCTACAATACCGTTATTGCCGCAGTATCAGCCATACGTTCATTAGAGCAATCAGTAGTGAGCGCACAAAGCGCATTAAAAGCAACTGAAGCAGGCTTTGAAGTGGGTACTCGTACCATTGTTGATGTACTTAACAGCACTAGAAACCTATACAATGCAAAACGTAACTTATCTTCTACTCGTTATGATTACATTCAAAATGTATTAGCACTAAAACGCGCTGGCGGAACGATTACTGAACAAGATTTAGCGGACATTAACCAAGGCTTAACGGCCACGCTATAAAAGTATCGTGTATTGAATTGATAAATTGAATTGATAAATTGAAGTAACAAATAGTAGCATCAAAAAAAGCAGCATTTAATGCTGCTTTTTTATGTTCATGTGAAAGAACGACAATGTTCGAACTAAAACCTCATTAATCTTCTCGCTTTATCGCGTTAATAATTTTGGTTGTCGAAATGCCATCTTCAAAGTTCAGTACTTTTACTTCACCACCTGCCGCGATCACTTCCTTACCACCGGCGATATCTTCCACTTTATAATCACCACCTTTAACTAAGACATTAGGCAATATATTGGCAATTAACCGCTGCGGTGTATCTTCACTAAAAGGCACTACCCAATCGACTGCGCCTAAACCAGCCAGTACTGCCATTCTACGATCTACTGGGTTAACCGGACGACCAGGGCCTTTCAATCTTGTCACTGAAGCGTCGTCATTAACGGCAACAATTAAGCGGGTACCTAAGGTATTCGCGGTAGTTAAATAGGAAACATGCCCCGCATGTAGAATATCAAAACAACCATTGGTCATCACGATAGTCTCTCCACGTGCTTGGGCTAATTCAACAGCAATTTTTAGCTGCCCTTCAGACATAACACCAAAACCACTTTCTTGGCCTGATGACAATTCAGCGCTCAATTCTGCTTCACTTACCGTCGACGTACCCAATTTACCAACCACAATACCGGCAGCAATATTAGCTAAAGCACTTGCTTGGGTAAATTCAGCTTTTGCCGCTATAGCAAGGGCTAGTGTGGCAATAACCGTATCTCCAGCACCAGTTACGTCATAAACTTCTTTCGCTTGCGTAGGTAAATGAAATTCTTCTTGGTCATGTCGTAACAAAGTCATGCCTTGTTCACTTCGCGTCACTAGCATGGCCGTTAAGTCTAGTTCTTTTAGTAATGCCTGTCCTTTGCTAACAATTTCAGCTTCACTTTTACAATGTCCCACTACGGCTTCAAATTCTGCAAGATTAGGCGTAATAAGTGTCGCGCCTCGATAACGTGAAAAGTCAGTGCCTTTGGGATCTACCAATACCGGAATATTTTGTGCTTTAGCTACTTGAATAAGTGCCTGAACTTCAGATAATGTGCCTTTGTCGTAATCCGACAATAACAAAAGATCATGCTGTCCGACTAAGGCTTTTGTTTGTTCAATAAGCGGTTGTTTATCAAGTTCAGCAAATGATTCTTCAAAATCTAAGCGCAATAATTGCTGATTTCGGCTTAAAATACGCAATTTAGTAATAGTTGGGTGATCGGTAGATTGAATAAATTGACAATTTATATTCATTGCTGACAACTGTGTTTGCAATGTTGTCGACGCTTCATCTTTACCCGTAATCCCTAATAAAGTTACGTGTCCATTTAGCGATGCAATATTCAACGCCACGTTGGCCGCGCCTCCTGGGCGATCTTCGTCTTGATGTATTTTTACAATCGGCACAGGTGCCTCGGGAGAAATACGTTGTGTTGGCCCAGACCAATAGCGATCTAACATGATATCACCAACGACTAAAACACGCGCTTTTTCAAAAGCGGGAATATCTACTTTCATCCTGTACCCTATAACAGATATAATAAGCAATATTGTATCACAAGCAATTCAATGAGTTGAAATCATCCCGTGAGTAAAAACAAAGTTTTACAACCAAATTTTAAAATCTCTTACCTATTACCAAAGTATTGGCTAACTTGGCTTGGGGTATTTATTCTTTATAGCATTTCTTGGCTACCTTATAGGTTCCAGCTATTTCTCGGTAAAATGATCGGTCGTTTGCTCTATAAAATAGGCTCAAGCCGTAAGAAAGTTGCTTTACGTAATTTAGAGCTTTGTTTTCCAGATATGCCTGACGCTGAACGCCAAGTTATGCTGAAACGTAATTTTGAGAATACGGGTATTGCCTTATTAGAAACAGGCATGGGTTGGTGGTGGCCGAATTGGCGTGTAAAACGCAAAACCAAAGTTATTGGCCTAGAGCATATAGAAGAAGCACAGAAACAAGGTAAAGGCATACTGCTACTTGCTATGCATTATCTTAGCGTCGAAATTAACTGTCGAGGCATTGGTTACGGCCATCCTATGGTGGTATTTTACCGACCGCATAACAACCCGCTAATGGAATACTTTCAGTTCCGAGGTCGTGGTCGTTCAAACAAATATATGCTGGGTAAACGTGATGTTAAGGGCTTACTTCGAGCATTAAAGGAAGGTGAAGCCTGTATTTATTTACCGGATCAAGATTACGGTCGCAATCGAAGTGTTTTTGTACCCTTTTTCGCGGTACCAGAAGCAGCATCGACTACGGGTACATTAATTTTTGCTCGACAAAAAAATACTCAAACCCACATGTTGATACCCACGCGTAACGACGACGGCAGCGGCTATACGCTAGAAATAAAACCTATGTTGGAAAATTTTCCAACCGGTGATGACACAGCAGATGTATTGAGAATAAATCAAGAGTTAGAAAAAGCTATTATGGTGAAACCTGAACAGTATATGTGGTTGCACCGCCGATTTAAGACTCGCCCTAACGAAGATGATCCATCATTGTATAAATAGCTATTGTTAGCTATTGTGTTGTTCATATTGTAAAAATAAGCTGTAAATAATTTATGAAATTTTGGCTACTAAGTATTGTTTCAGGTTTAATGCTAATTGGCTTGGCGTTAGCTTTATGGCTTAACCAAGAGCTACTATTTTCATTCAGCCAAGATGTTGCTGATGAAACTGTAGCAACAAAAGTTGACCGTCATCACGATGATAAAGCAGAAACAGATGGTGAAGCAGACCCCGTAGCGAAAGAAGAAGTTATTAAAGCTAAGAAAAAGACAAATGCTGCTGCTGATGGGCTTTCTCGCTATTACGCCAACTTGCACGGTGAGATGGATGGAAAAGGCCCAAAAATTCGCAACAATATTGTCTACCTGCCAGATCCCGAAGGTGATTTAGAAAAAATCTTAGAAGCAAGGCGTTTGATCACTCGACCTTTGCGAAAAAATTGGACCGGCAACACTGACAGTCACCCATTCCGCCTTGGCGAAACTTTATATCAAAAGCTATCCGAATACGCTAATGAAAATGATCTTGAGATGATTTGGTGGCTTAATCGAGACTTTTTGGTTAAAGACGCTTTTAGAATTAATGAAAATATCATCACTACCTCTTATCAAGTAGGTAAAGCGATTGAAGGACATTTTGAAAATGGCCTTTCAATCTATTTTTGTTACCAGCAGCGCGCTATTGTTTTGATTGAAAATAGCATTCCTTACTTAGCTAAAGAATGCATGTTATTGCCCAAAGGCAGTAGCTGATAAAGCTAAGTAAGTGAAGTAAGTGAAGTAAGTTAATTATTTCAGTAGCGCTTTAACAATAACCATAACCTCACTATGCTCTGCTGAAAATTCGTCTGCGGGGATCATTGCCAAGCTATTTTGCAGGGTCGCATGATGGCTAACGTCTCGTAATTTACAGTAATTATCGATCAAAGCCTGCTGCTGATGTGCCGTTATTACGCCTACATTAGCTAAATATTCAAGTAGGTTAATATTGTCTGAATAGTCGCTCAATTTAGGGTGTTGGGCAGCATGCGCTAAAACCAAATATTGTACAAGAAACTCAATATCAACCAAACCACCAAGCCCTTGTTTAATATCGACTTCACTCGTAGTTGACTTATCCAAGTGCTGACGCATTTTATCACGCATCTTTATAACATCTTCGCGTAACAAGGCCTTATCACGCGTTCTCATTAAAATATCACGTTTAATTTCTTTGAATCTTGCCGCTAAAGCTGCATGGCCATATATGACTCTTGTACGAACCAACGCTTGATGCTCCCATGTCCAAGCATCATTAGACTGGTAATGACCAAAAGTATCGATATGCACCATTAAAAGCCCAGCATTACCTGAAGGTCTCAAGCGCATATCTAGTTCATATAAAATGCCGTTTGCCATGCGGGTATTGAATAAGTGCATCATTCTTTGAGCAAGTTTTAAATAAAATTGACCAGCAGAAATAGATTTTTCACCTGAGGTCATTTCAGCGATGTCGGCATCGTGAACAAACACCAAATCTAAATCTGAACTATAACCCAGCTCAATACCACCTAACTTTCCATAACCTATAACAGCAAAACCTTTATCTTGGCCGTCTAATTTACTGTTAGGTACACCAAAACGAAGCGCCATTTGTTGCCATGCTAAGTTGGCGACTTCTTCTACAAGCGCTTCTGCTAAGGCGGTTAAATGATCACTGACTTTAGTGAGCGGTAAAATATCAGTGATATCTGCCGCGGCAATGCGCAATTGTTTAGCTTGTTTAAACTGGCGTAAAGTGATCATTTGCGCTTCTTGATCTTCCTCTGGAACACGTAACATAGTTTCACGTAATTCAGCCACATACGAAGACAACAGCGGTGGTTGATGAAATAATTTAGGATCTATCAATTCATCAAGTAATATTGGGAATTTAGCAATGTGCTCTGCTACCCAACTACTGTTACGACACAAATGAATTAATTGTTTTAATGCGCCTTCATTCTCAAAGAGTAATTCAAGATAGGCGGTACGTGTTGCAACGGTCGTTAATACGCCTAATACCCGTGCTAAGGTTTGGTCGGTAAGTTTTAATTCGGCAAGATGCCATAATACGGTTGGGATCAATTTATCCAGCACATGTCTGCCACGACTACCCATACTGCGTTTAATCATTTCACGACGAAAATCTCTTAAGGTTAGCCATAACGATTCGCTATGTGAAAACTTAACACCATCGGTATTGTCTAGTAACTGAGGCGACTGCTCAATCCAAGTAATTGATTCTTCATCACTCCATTGGCTATCCCAAAGTGTGGTCCAGTATTGATCAACCGCTTGACGATTTGGACTTTCCTCACCAATTAATTCTCCAAACTGTTGATGAATGCCCTGCATATGAAAAGTAAGGTGTTCTAGAAAAGTCGTCCAATTGGTACAGTTTTCATCTGCAAGAATAGTGACTAAGCGTTGCTGGTCTAATTCAATATCTGGTAAAGTTTGCGTTTGTTGATCATTTAACGCTTGAATAATGTTTTCAACACGACGCAAAAAGCGATAGCTATCGGTTAAAACTTTCGCGCTCTGTTGTGTAAGCTCACCGTGCGTGACTAATAAAGGTAAAACGGTCAGTAAATTACGGTGCTGTAATTCGCTTTCTCGACCCCCTCTGATCATCTGAAAAACTTGCACAATAAACTCTACTTCCCGGATACCACCAGCACCCAATTTAATATTATTGTTGAGCTGCTTGCGTCTAACTTCTTGAGCAATCATAGCTTTCATTCTTCGCAGGCTATCAATAACACTAAAATCGATATAGCGCCGATAAACAAAAGGTCGCAACATATTAGACAATTGCCCGTGATAATCACTCTCGCCAATCAAACGCGCCTTTAACATCGCATAGCGCTCCCAATCACGCCCCTGATCTTGATAATAATTTTCCATCGCATTAAACGACAATACTAAAGGCCCACTTTCGCCAAAAGGTCGCAAGCGCATATCAACACGATAAACAAAACCATCGGCTGTTTGCTGGTTTAACGCGGTAATTAATTTTTGTCCTAAACGGGTAAAAAATAACTGATTGTCGATACTACGTCTAAGTCCTTGTGTTTCACCGGCTTCAGGGTAAACAAAAATCAAATCTATATCAGATGAGAAGTTAAGCTCTTGGCCGCCTAATTTTCCCATGCCATAAACCAATAAACTTTGTGCTTCTCCGGCAGAATTAACCGGTATACCCCATTTTTCTTGGCACAGTGTTGATAACCAATCATTGGCTGCAATTATCATGTTATCGGCTAACGACGACAGCCTTTTTAACGATTCATCAAGCGTTATATCTAACAGAAAATCACCAACGGCAATATGCACCATTTGCTCTAAACGGAACATTCTAAGGCAATGTTGCAGTTGTTCTTCTGTTGAGCACTTATCTACATCTTCAGCGAGCATAACTTTATAGTTAGGTGTTTGAGTCGAGAGTAACTGCTCACTGTTAAAAAGTTCAACAAGCAACTCTGGTGCTTGTAAAGCACTGCGTAAAATAAAGTCACTTAGCGCTAATGCATTTTTAAAAAGCACTAACCGCTCTGGTGATAAATTGTCGGTAACATTAGGATATTGTTGCGAAAACTGGAGCCAACTTTTAACTTGCTGGTCTACAAGCAATGGCGGAAAAGGCAAAGCAGATGAATTAGACACGTTATCCTCGATAAAAGCTACAATGGTAAATGAGCAATAATTAATAATGGACAATAAATTAATTTCATTGATATACCTAAAATAATAGACATAATATGTCATAAATGGTATTAATGAATGATAACCATAGCATTTTTGAGGACAGTATGGCAGGAATGCAGCCACTAAAATTAATGATACTCTTGCTGACGTTATTGCTCTTCGCTTGTACAGATCCAGTAAAAGAGCAAATCACCCAGCAAATTCCACTCACTGAACAACGTATTGACTTACTTGCTCAAGCACTGGCGAATGGACAAGTTCGCAATGCTAATTTAATTAGCCAGTACGGAGAACGATTATTACAAAGTAAACCAAGTTATAAACCGTTAATTGACGAATTTTTAAAAGATACTGGCACAAAAGGTCCAATGTTTGTTGCCCTAGTTGATCGTTTAAACACAGTTAAAAATCAACCACAAATGTTTGAGAACTCTCAAGCAATTTATGATGAACTTTTAAACCTTTATCAAGCGGCCGATCCAGTTTTGTATTCTGATGCCTTAAGCGACCCCCTCAATGTGTTAGCTGATATGTCTGACGGAACTTTGCCGCGCGTTAATGCCATGTCCAAAGCACAAAGTATGGCGGCCAATAAGGCGCAAGACTTCGGCACTGGCGAGCAACTCATCGGCAATCCTTCATACGGAAGTTGGACGTCTGGCTCTAATGGCATGTCATTTTGGGCTTGGTATGGTATGTACTCGATGATGGGTGACCTATTTGGTTCGAGACGAACGAGTTATAGTGATTGGGGGCGTGGCCGAAATTATAGTTATTACAATGATTATGGCCGTAAACGTTATAGTTCACCTGATCAGCTGCGAAAACAATCTGATTTGGATACTCGCACTAAAAAATCGTTTCAAAGCCGTGGCCAAAAATATACTAGCGCTTACAGTAAAAATAGAACGGGCGCGTCAAGTATCTCTAGTCAAAGTAAAAGTGCACAAACCAGTGCCAATCGATTTGCTAGCAAAACGACCAATAAAAGCGCTTATGCAAAATCAAGTAAAAGTGCCAAAAATGCTAGTTTTAGAAATAGTAAGAGTACAACGTCACGTAGCTTTAGACGTGGAAAGTAGGGATAAATATGAATACCTTTATTGAAATAACAGGCCTAAATATAGAGCTATTAATTTTCTTAGCTATCGATATAACCATTGCTATTATATTACTTGGCGCAATGCGCTTCATCAGCGGTTTATCGGCCAAAGTTAACTCAACCGACGAGCTTGCCAAAGAAGATAACTTTGCCTTTGGTATCAGTGTTGCCGGCAGTGTTGCCGCATTAGGCATTGTATTAACCGGTGCCATTACAGGTGAAAATGCTGAAAGTTATTTGATGGAAATTATCGGTATGGCAAGTTACGGAATTTTAGGCTTAATTTTAATTAAAATTGGCCGAATTTTTCATGACCGCTTTGCCTTAAATAAAATAGACAAAAACGCCGAAATTAAGTCTCGTAATATTGCTGTTGGAATCGTCGATGCGTCAGGTGCTATTGCCACGGCCATTGTTATTCGCGCTGTATTATTATGGGTTTATGGTTTAGACATCAGCACATTTACGGCCATTATTGCCGGCTTTATTGTTTCACAAGCTATGTTAGTGCTAGTTACTCGACTTAAAGAACGTCAGTACGCGAAAAACAATCAGAATCACAGCATGCAAAAAGCTTTTGCTGAAGGGCACGTCGCGTTAGCTATTCGCTACGCGGGCCAAGCTATAAGTACCGCTTTAGCCGTAACAGCTGCCAGCCACTTTTTAACTTATAGCCCAGATACTTTATTGGTAAACTTAGTCGGTTGGTTAGTCTTTGGTATGCTTATGACCCTATTGGTTGCCCTACTCACCTCCATTGCTAAACGCTTAGTACTAATGGGTATCAACTTAGTTGAAGAAGTAGACCAACAGCACAATATTGGTGTTGCCAGTGTTGAAATGGCGATTAGTATTTCTATCGCACTTATTTTAACAGCGTTAATGTCATAACTTTATCGCACCTTCTCTATTTAAATAATCAAGCGCTCTTATGCGCTTGATTATTTTCCTGTCACTTAAAAGTAAATAACTCAAGCTAGGAATATCCATGACCATCAACAGAAATCGGCTTTGGGACGATGTTCTCCTGATTTTAACCATGGCGGTTTTAGCAGGTTGTGGGCTGATATACGAATACCTACTATCGCATTATGCCGGACGTGTGCTTGGTATAATGGAAAGCACCATCTACGCCATGATCGGCCTGATGATTGTAGCTATGGGTTTAGGGGCATTTGCAGCGCGAAAGATTCAATGCGCTTTCAATGGTTTTGTTTGGTTAGAACTTACCATTGCCTTCCTCGGTAGTAGCTCAATATTGATCATTGGCGCTCTGATAGCACTAACGCAAACTTTTCCTGAAATATTAGGCTCAATGTTTAACTTGCCGCCAGACGCATACCCGCGCGGAGGCCTATTTAAACAACTGAGCTTTATTGCCTTCAATAGTCCTTACTTTTTCGGCTTCATTTTAGGCTTTTTTATAGGCATGGAAATCCCTCTGATTGCGCGTATTCGAGAAGAAATACATCAAAAGCATCTTAAAAATAACTTAGGCACTATTTACGGTGCGGATTATATCGGCGCAGGGATCGGCGCGGCGATTTGGGTTATCTTTCTCTTATCAATAGACATAAGTAAAGCAAGCGCATTAACGGCTGCATTAAACCTAACCGCAGGTATCGTATTTATACTTTATTACTGGCAAAAACTTACCTGGCGAAAAACCTTAATTGCAGCACATGGTATTTTGCTAGTCTTTATTTTAGCTATATATCAATATGGCAATAGTTGGTTGAGCCAAATGAGCAACTTACTGTACCTCGATAAAGTCGTTTACAGCGATAAAACCCGTTTTCAACAACTGACTTTTACCCAAAGAAATATGGGGCCAAATGATGGCAATATTATTAACTTTTATTTAAACGGTCGCTTGCAGTTTTCATCTTCAGATGAGTTTATTTATCACAGCTATTTAGTTAGCCCTGTATTAGCGGGGTCAGCACGCCATGAGAACATTCTCATTATTGGTGGTGGTGACGGCTTAGCACTCAGAGATGTTTTACAATGGCAGCCTAAAAAAGTTACTTTAGTGGATTTAGACACTGAGCTTATTGAACTGTTTAAGCATCCACATGAGAAATTACCGCTTTCACTGGCTAACGCAATTGAAGACTTAAATGCCGCTAGCCTACGTGACAAAAGGGTTGACATTATTTCTGCTGATGCCTTTATCGCTATCGATAAACTTTTACAAAGTGGACAAATATTCGACGCTATTATTGTTGATTTACCCGACCCTAGCCATCCTGATCTAAATAAACTTTATTCGGTAAACTTTTATGCCCGCTTAAAGCAATTATTGGCTGGAGATGGCTTAATTGGTATTCAATCAGCGAGTCCTTACCACGCTAAAAATGCCTTTATTGCTATTGGCAAGACCGTTCAAGCAGCTGGTTACTCCACTGTTCAGCAATATCATGACAACGTGCCTAGCTTTGGTGAATGGGGTTGGACTATTGCAAGTAAAATGGGCGCAGGTCCTTTAACCAGGCTAAATAGTTTGTCAGAATTACCTGTTTTACATCATTGGCTAACATTACCTATGGTGACCAATGCTTTTGAGTTTTCGCGTGATTTTTATCTAGATAGTGATTCGGTGCCAATAAATTACCTTGGCAGTCATGCCATTTATCAATTACATCAACAAGCTTGGCAAGATCAACAAGGGCTAAATAATGCCCATTTACAGTAAAATGAATTAAATTAAGATAAGTTAATATAAATTAATATAAGTTAAGTTAAGAAATAAAATGAATTAGCGCTTGACATAATATGTCATAATGCTAAATTAACCCAGTACGACATAATATGTCGTTAGTAAAAGCAGTTTTACTGATTTTACGCTACTTATTAGAACATGAGGATGAACATGAATATTCATAAGATAGCTGACTACTTAAATACCTTAGCAGATGATTCTGACACGGGCATGGTTTTTGATTGCCAACCTATTTCAGGTGAAGTTGATGTATTACAAATAACAGTATTTGGCCGTGAAGAGTTACCCATTTTTGTCTCGGTAACCGATGATCAAATTCTTTGTATCACTTACCTCTGGGGTGAAGAAGAAGTTAAAGCAAACAAATTGAATGAGATGCACGTAAGTATGTTGGAAATGAACATTCCAATGCCGCTATCTTCATTTTCAAAAATTGGTGATAAATATGTCATTTTTGGCGCGCTGGCTATTAGCTCTACCTTTGATGATATCGAACACGAACTAGCGGTATTGAGTAACAATGCACTAGAAATTATTGACGACATGAGTGATTACTTAATTTAAGCAGCCACCTTAGGAGTATTATTATGAGTATTTTCAAAAAAATTATGACCGCTATTCGCGGCGGTGCAACTGAAGTGGGCGAATCAATTATTGACTCAAATGCTACCCGTATTTTTGAACAAGAAATTCGTGACGCAGAAAACCACTTAACCAAAGCTAAACGAGAT
Source organism: Colwellia sp. PAMC 21821 (assembly GCF_002077175.1). Classification (NCBI taxonomy): domain Bacteria; kingdom Pseudomonadati; phylum Pseudomonadota; class Gammaproteobacteria; order Alteromonadales; family Colwelliaceae; genus Colwellia; species Colwellia sp. PAMC 21821. The sequence goes on along the minus strand of NZ_CP014943.1, from coordinate 2,988,222 downwards.
TTAACCGGTGTTATGGCACAGCAAATGTCGTCTAGCCGTGACGTTGAGCGCATAAAACGTGAAGTAGTAGAGCATGAAGGTTATGCCGTTCAAGCTCTTGATAAAGGTGATGACGAACTTGCTTTAGCTGTCGCTGAGAAAATATCAACGCTTGAAAATGAACTAACTACACAACAGCAAGCACTTGATAGCTTTCAAGGAAATGCTGAACGCTTAAAAGATTTAGTGAAAAAGAGTGAACGTCAAGTGGCTGAATATAAGCGTCAATTATCTATGGTGAAAACCACAGAAAGCGTGCAAAAAGCTACTTCAGCAATTACTGATAACTTTTCATCAAGTAATTCTAAGCTATTAAATGCTAAAGACTCTTTAGAGCGCATTAAAGCTAAGCAACAAAAGTTTGATGATCGCATGAAAGCCGCAGAAGTACTAGAGTCTGAAAACTCAGATACTTCACTTGAAGCTAAGCTAAAAGAAGCAGGCATTGGTGCAAGTGACAATAACGCGAATTCAGTTTTAGAGCGTTTAAAAGCTAAACAAAAGTAAATAACAAATTGCTATTACCGCTTTGTATCATTGATGCAAAGCGGTTTTTTAGCTTAATTTAGGTCGATTATTCGCCATGATATTCGGAGTAAACTGTGAGTTTTTTTAAAAACATATTCAAAAAACCAACACAAGAGCGCAAACTCAATAATGTCAAAGAACTCACCCTTGGTGATATTATTGTAATGTCAGACAGTTTTGGTTTACCCACGGCACTGCGAGCACAAGAATTTCAAGTCAGTGCGGTTAACAGTTATGAATTTGAGCATAAAACTCAAGCTGAGTGGGTTTTACAAGGCAATAATGACTTAGAATTATACTTAACATTGGACGTTGACGATAAAACCTACTTAAAGTTTTCCTTGAAAATATTACACCAAGACGTCGAAACACTGTTTGATCTTGAGCAGTTTGCTGAAGTTTTCGATGAACCCGGCCAAGCTCAATTAACACGCATAAAAGATAGCAACAATACTTCCGGCTGGAGCAGCGAAATATACCAGCAAAGTAGCTATGCACAAGTGGGTTACTTTCATCGTAAGGATTATCGCAAGGATGAACTTTCAGCTTATGAAGGGAAAGACAGCGGCGAACAGTTTGAGCTATATACACTGTTTAATGAAGATCAAGACAAAGGCTTAGATATTGAGGTGTGGCAAGACGGTGACACCGAAGTATTTTTAACCTTATTTAGACCCACGACAGATATTGTTGATATGTATCCAGGGAGTTAATTGTGTCGCGAAAAATCCCCGAGAAATGGCAATCATCAATCAAAGCAGTAAAAGCAGTACAAGTTGCCTTTGATATGGATGAAAAAATTCAGCTTGCCATTAGAAAGCAAGCTTTAGAGGCAGGTATTAGCCCTTCGGAGCAAATTAGAGATATTTTAGGGCTACCAACTAATAAACGTCCAAAACGCCCAAGATTAACCGTCAGCTTATCTGCTGATGATTATACTTTGCTTGGCGAAAAGTATGACTTGCGTGCAGAACAACAACTTGAAATTAAGAAGAAATTAATGGATGATTTAATCAATTACGTTGATAACACCCTAATTGATTAACGCTGAGCTTTATTTAATTAGATGCAACCATTAGACAAAGCAAGTAAGAGATTCAAATGATAGTCGTTCAAAAAGCTATGGAAAAAACTAATTTATACCGTGTTGATGACTTCGGGGTAAAAAATTACAACTACGGTTTTATAGGCACTATCTCTTTATTTTTATTTTTGACCTTAAATTTATCATTAGGTTACATCACCTATCAAGCTGAACTCGGGCTGGTTGATTCACCAGTTAAAAGCTATGCAGATGCCATTTGGCTTATGGTCATGTCTTCTACTACCATTGGTTTTGGCGATGTATATCCCATAAGTTTTGTTGGTCGAGCGTCTGTTTTTATTATGTTTATTTTAGGCATCGGTTTACTTGGCGGCATGGGGGCGGTATTTGTTAATAAAATATTTGGCTTTGCTGATACCAATATTAAAAATCGAGAGTTAAGAATGCAAAACTCACAAATTATTGCTCAAAATACAGAAATTAATAAAAAACTTTTAGCCTTAGAAGAAAAATTAGAAGCTTTAACCAAATCACTTAATAAATAGCCTTAGCTTAGTCAATTCAAAAAATAAGCCAGAATACAGTTATTTTACCAAGTTGATTACTTCAGCTGTATTCAATGATCAATATCCACAAAAACACCTTATTAAACGACACTTTCCGCTAATGTAATCTTACTAATTAATAGCTTTTGGGCGTGTGATAATTTTGTGCCATACTAGCTTAGAACACTAAACTTAATAAAAAACACAGGGATCCTATTATGTTATTAAAAAAATTAACGCTTGTAGCCTTAGTTGCCATTATTAGCGGTTGTGCAAATAACTCAGCACTAGAAGCAAATATTTCACAATTAAACCAAAAAGTTGATAATTTAACAGAAAAAGTGAATAGCTTATCTTCTCAAACTAAAGCCGTTTCAGCTGAAGTAAACGAATTGGGAATGGCACAAGAGCAAACAAACCAAGCTGTAAAAGATACCAACGAACGTATTGATAATGTTGTTGCTAGCTATAAAAAGTAAGCTACCTGCAGCGAGCTTAAATCCGCTCGGTTGAATTGATAATAAACACTAAACCTTTGTTTAGTGTTTTTTTTTATTTTTAATGGCGCTAAAATTTTAACGCACATGTAATTGCGTGACTAAACCTTTTGGGTTTTCGACTTGCTGTAGTAATAGCATTTTATCGTCAGGTGAGTCGCCAACAAATTCGGTTACTGCACGAGTGATTTCAGCTTTACTTACAACACCATCATCACTTGTTAGTGGGCTATGTACTTCTATTAACCTTTTATTTGGTTCATAGGATAGTTTTATTGTCTGATCAACAATGCGTACCGGTGTGTTGATTTCAACATGCTGATATAGCCACTCGATATCATCATCATATAAACGAATACAGCCTGAGCTAGCTCGCATACCAATACCAAAACGCTGATTTGACCCATGCAATAAATAGACACTTGTACCTAAACGTAAGGCATATTTACCAAATGGATTTTTCGGCCCTGCAGGTACTTCATCAGCTAATTTTCTGCCATGTTCAGCGAAATAGCGCGCTTTCATTTCACTTGTTGGGCGCCAAACAGGATCTTTACGTTTTTCACCTATGTAACTCACCGTTTTAGGCGTTTCTAACCCTTGTCTGCCAATGCCAACAGGGAAAACATGAACCTTGTCGCTATTTTCGGGAAAATAGTACAAGCGTAACTCGGGCAAATTTATAATAATACCTTCACGCTTGCCAAACGGCAGCAGCATTTGGCTTGGTATAACCAGTTTTTGGCCGACAGTAGGTAAAAAAGGATCAACGCCAGGATTAGCGGCCATTAGCGCGAGAAAACCCACATCATATTGTTCAGCAATTAGTTGAAAATAATCTCCCTTGGCAACTTCATGGTATTGCGGCTCACCAATTAATCTTGAACCTGCCTCAGGTAGCGAATATATTTTTGCAAAGCTTACCGTCGTCATAAAACTAGACAGTAATAAAATATAACTCATAGCGATAACTATAAGCTTGGCTGATAAAAAACGTTTAATAAAAATAACGGCGGTCACTCTACGGGTTAAATAAACATCATAAACTAGCTTAGTTTATTATTAAGTTTGAATAAATTAACAATGAACATCAGCAGCTTATTAAAAATAGATACTGATGTTACTCAAGCCAATATGGCGGCATGGCGATTGCTATAGCCTTAGTATTGTCTAGTGCTATTAACAAACCTTCTACTTTACTTTGTTGCCATTGAACGATTTTTTTAGGCGGCTCAGAAAGTTTCTCTAATTGCAGCTGAATAATCCAAAGCGATTGCAATTCACTTATGCCTTGCTGCAAGTCTAACCAAGGGCGACGAAATTTATCACGTAATTCGTTATTAAATAATCCCGCAAGCCAAGTGCCAGTTAATGAGCTGCGATATAAGGGCTTGCTTTGCGCAATGTAACGTTGACAGTGCGAGCTCGCCATATTTTTCATCTGCGTACTAATTTCACTTAAGCTAAGTTGAATTTTTTCTTGAGCAAATTTAATAAGGGTATCGCTGCCTTCATTAGCCTCTACAGATTTATTTTCATTGCGTAATAAATACAGTTGTAATATCGAAAGTTGCAGTTGATTAAAACGGCTACTGTGTAACAGTTGGCTAATGTCTTCACTGTTAGGAAATCGACGTTTTTCTATTTTAAGTTGCGTGATAAGTTGCTTACTAAAATCAAGTTTTTTACGGTAATTACCCGTTTTATTGGTCAGCTCACGCAAATGTATCGCGTTATCAACCCAAGCAAGTAAATGAATAAAGTGGCTTAATTCATTTCTGATCAGCAATTCTTCTTCAGATAAATAATCTGCGAACAACCAAAAACCATGGCGTATAACCGCTAAGTTTGCTTTTACTTTCACTAACTCATCTAAGGTTTGAGTGCCTAAATAACCCTCAATACTTTTTTGTAGCAAAGTAAGACCGTGACCTAGCCCATAGGTAAAGGCTTGTGAAATGGAGCTGCTACGATTTTCACAAATATAACTTGTTTGCTGAACTTGCTTAGTACTTTGCTCAGTAAGTGGCTCAGAACGCCAAAGTGCATAACCTCGTGCCGCTTTACTTTTAATGCCAGGGCGCAGTGCTAGCTCTTGAAAAAGTAACGAGGCTAAGTTAAACAATGCTGTCGTATCGCCTTGCACTAGCTCAAATTCAAGTTCATGAATAGTTTCTGTTTTATCTGAGCTGGCAATCTCACCTTGGTCATAAGCCAATTCAACCACATTGCCATTAACATCGGTAATCAGCCAAGTGCAGCGTTTAAAATCGGTATTGAATAAAGCGACTAGTGCTTGTTGAATATTTGCTACCGATTGTCCCGGTTGCCAAATTTCATCTGGAAAAAGTGTTAAAATTGGGAGGTCACTTTCAATATTAACATTATATTCAGGACGACTATGCAAACCGCCCACAACCTGCCCTGCGGTTTTAATCGTTTGTTCAGTATGGCTATTGCTGCGGCGAACTCTTAATCCCATATCATGTTGTCGTAAATTCAACTCAGGGGTATCAAAATAGCAATTTGCGAGCTGCTTTTCTTGATAGCTAAAGTGAATATTTTCACGGCTTAATGTGTTGGTTATTTTTTCTATAGTGTTATCGCCTAAAACTAAATATTTAAGCTCTATTTCGGTCGTCATACTTTTCCAATATTAGTTATAAATCAAGCTCATTAGCTGCAACGACAATCTTTTGAGAATATTTTTCGTACAATGGCAGCAAATAATAACCTCAATATTACATGATTGATATTTTATAGCAAAAATCTTAGAAATCTAAGCGACATCACTTGCTATCATACCTGCAAAGTCCTACTATCTTTGCCATTCCTGTTTAAAATGGCGCTATTGGTTATTTCATGATGAACATAAAACAAACATTCGTTACTCTACTGTTATTAACTCCCTTATTTTCTTTCGCTGAAGAGGCGAATTCGTCGACTACTGCTGGATATATCTCTGAAGATTTAATTGTTTATATGCACACCGGTGCTGGCAAAAATTATCGTATACAAGGTACGGTAAATTCAGGTGAAAAAGTCGTACTAACGGGTAAATCTAACAATGATTACAGCGAAATCATTACAGATAAAGATCGTACCGGTTGGATTGAAAGCAAGCATGTTTCAACGAAACCAGGCATGCGTTACGTTATTGCTGATCTCAATGAAAAACTAGCTAGTTTTCAAGCAGGGAAAAGTGACATTACTCAGCAACTAAACGAAGCTATTAGCGAAATTGACTCATTAAAATCTGAACGTAGTGATTTACAAAATAGCATATCAGCCCTCAATATGGATTTAACACAAACTAAATCACAATTGAAAAATCAAGATACTAGTATTAAAAAACAATGGTTTTTTAATGGCGCAATCGTCTTAGGTATTGGTTTATTATTTGGTTTGATCTTACCGCGCTTATTTTCAAAGCGTAAAGCAAGCATGGAAAATTGGGGTTAACTTTTTAATTATAATTTAAAAAGTTACGCTATATATTACTCATAGAATTGAAACTCATATTTTGAAATTACATAAATTATTTTACACGTTATCTTTTTTTAGCTTTTTAACGTCCGCTGAACCTTGGATCGACACATCAAATATATACCTCAGAGCGAGTATTCAACAACTCGCTGACGCTGGCCATATAAAAACACCCGTAACAACATTTCCATTAATGTGGCTAGATATAGGGCGTGATTTAAAGCATGTCGAATATTCCGCTTTAAATAGTGCTGAAAAACAAGCTTTTGATTATGTAAATCATCAATTTAGAATGGCTAAACAAAACAGTAAAAAATTAGAGTTTAACACCGCAAATAAAGACAAACGTTTCACGAGTTTTGGTGAGGACTTTAGAGACAAAAATAATATAAAAATCCAAACGAGTCATATGACAGACTCTTTTGCCTTCGGTTTATCAACAAGTTACACCTTCTCACCACAAGATAACGACAAAACGCGTTTTGACGGTAGTTATGTTGCAGGTTTTATCGGCAACTGGGTGGTTTCGTTAGGTAAACAAGACCGATGGTGGGGACCTGGTTGGGACAGCAATTTAAGCTTAACCAATAACGCTAGGCCTATTTCAGCGATTTCATTATCACGAAGATCAGCAACGCCATTAGAAATTCCATTCACTGAAATTGAAATTCCTTGGACCGTAACTTCTTTTATGGGCGTTATGGACGATAATCGCGTTATTGACGACACCCTGCTTTGGGGCTTTAGGCTAAATTTCCAGCCATTCGATGGCTTAGAAGTTGGCCTCACTCGATTAGCACAATTTGGCGGCAAAGGCCGTTCAAAAAGCTTCGGTACTTTCTGGAATGTCTTATTAGGCAAAGATAACTGTGGCGCTTCAGGACTCGATTGTGGCGTAAATAAAGAAAACGAACCCGGTAATCAGCAAGCCGGATACGACTTACGCTATTCATTCAACGTACTCAACACTCCTGTGGGTCTATATGGTCAATATTTTGCGGAAGATGGTGATAATAGCGGCTCTTCATTAAGCTTTTTAACAGAACCACAAGTGCAAGTAGGTATAGATACCCATTTAAGGCTTTTTTCTGCGCCAACAACTATTTACTTAGAATACACCGATACCTACGCTGACTGCTCTGATACAGATGATAGCAGTGTTGGTAACTGCTTTTATGAACATCATATTTACCAAACAGGTATGCGTTATCAACAAAGAACCTTAGGTAATTTATACGATAACGATGCAACCAGCGTGGTTTTAGGCTTTATTACTACCATAAGCCAAAATACAAATGTAACGAGTAAAATTCGTCATTTACAACTCAATAAAGATAACAACGACAGAGCACCGGGTAATCTTACTATTGGGAATCCGCTGACAGAAATAGCAGAAGACATGATCATGATCTCGACTAAAGTTCAGCATAGCTATAAAAACTGGCGCTATACGTTAGGTTTAGACCTAAGTAATTCTACATTTGATAATGATGTTAAAGATAAGAGTCAAACAAACTTATTTTTAAAAGTGGAATATAACTTATAAAATCGATTTGACTAATTAAGTAGTCTACATTTCATGGGGAAAATGGATAAATACGAGATATAAAACATAAACAGTAGTTATTCTGTTTATCAATTTTATATCGTTGTACTGTTCATTTTACCTCTGAAAAAATGATAAATTAATTAATCAGTTTGATAATACTTCAATCAAATAACTTAGCTTCTTACTGAATATAATTGTTATATCATCTGTCAGCAATTTATTAACTCTACTATTAAAGAAAAATCCCCCTCGATAAATAAAATATCTAAGCTGTCGATTTGATAGCTACCTGCCAATAAATAATTTAGCTAATTAGACGTAAAATCATCAAAAAATTCTCTTAAATCAATTCATATCTAACTTAGCGTTACATATTGTAACAAATAATGCATACTTAATAATCAACTGGTTTTAAAGGATTAACTCACCAGCATTACTATTAGTTTTAAGAGAGATACTAATGCGTGTTTATTTCGACATTTTGCACCTTTATTATGTACCACAATATTTGCCAGTAAAAAATGCATTAGAAGCCAAAAATATTGAATGTGTTTTTATTCTATATCAGCAAGAGCATTTAAATAATACTTTAGAGAGTTATGTAAAAAATCATAATTTAAATTATGTTTGGGTAAACGACAGAAAAGAGGCTAAAAAAATATACTTAGAAGCTAAGCCTGAATGGATAATTTTTGGTAACGCCACCGATGACTTAAATGAAATACATTGTTTTTCAAAAACAGCATTAATGCAGCACGGTATAGGTCCAAAATCATGCTACTACGATGTCTCTTATTCCCCAATAATGTATCGATTTGTTGAAGGAAAACACAGACTAGAAAGATTACAGAAAACTTTTCCGAAAAAAATATTTATTGATACTGGCTATGCGAAGCTTGATCCTATTATCAATAATACTGAAGCTAAAATAACCCTTGAAAGTTTAGCATTAGATCCAAGCAAGAAAACGATACTGTATGCCCCTACTTTTTACCCTAGCTCTATTGAATGTTTACCACAAAATTTTCCTGATCTTTTCAAAGAATACAATATTATTATCAAGCCCCATTTTTTTTCTTTAATCAAAAGTAAATATAAATCGCAGAAAGAAAAACTAATTAATTGGAGCCGTTATACAAATGTATATGCTTGTGACGTGGATGATGTTTCTATCCTGCCATTTATGCAACTTGCCTCAATAATGATCAGTGATGCATCGTCAACTCTCTTCGAATTTACCGCGCTCAATAAGCCCGCTATTTGGTGTGACTTTTATAAACTACGATGGTCTTACCGCGGCATATTTAAGTTTAGATTAAATAAAAGATTAGATAATGACTTAAAGTACTTTGGACAAGTTGCCGCAAGAGTAACAAATATAAAGGAGCTTATTGAAAATACAAAGCTGCATCTAAATGAGCCACAATTAAACGAAGTAAACAGACTCGAAATGTCTGAATATTTAACCGGTAAGGTTGACGGTAAATGCAGTGAAAGAATTGCCAAATTTATTGTAGGGGAATGTGCATGAGAGTGATAACTTTTGGCACTTTTGATGTATTTCACGTCGGCCACGTTAATATTTTAGAGCGCGCTAAACGTCAGGGTGTGCATCTTATTGTCGGTGTTTCGTCAGATAATTTGAATATGGAAAAGAAAACTAGATATCCTATATATTCAGAAGAGGACAGACAGCACATTATCAGTTCATTGCGCTGCGTAGACGAAGTGTTTCTTGAGCAATCTTTAGAACTCAAAGCGGAGTACATCAAAAAATACAATGCCGACATTCTCGTGATGGGTGATGATTGGCAAGGTAAATTTGATCATTTGAAAGATCTTTGCAAAGTTATTTATTTACCAAGAACTCCATCAGTTTCCACAACAGAAATTATTGAAGTTGTGAAAACAAAGCGACATTAAAGTTAAATGATTAAGCAGCTTTGCTAGCGCTAATTTTTCTTATTAAAATTTCCAGTAGCTTAGCTCTTTCCGCATTTTAAATGCCCGAATTAAGTTCATTGGCTTAGATTTAGCTGCCCGCTCAGCCGAGTTAATCATATTTTCAACTTTATCTAGAATCCTAACTGATGCCAAACCATCTTGAGCAGGGTGAGTTTGACTAATAAATTCTTGTATGTTTTTCATCAACCATTCTGGCTTCTCTAAAGCAAGCGCTAACGATTCTTCAAGTTTATTAGCATCTTTGATATTAATAAGATAATCGTTGGGGGAAATATTATTAAATGTTACCACCGGCTTACCTTGTAATAAAAACATAATTAAAACTGATGAAGTATCACAAAGCATTACATCTGCCTCTTGCAGCAACGGAATAACATTATCTGTTTCTACAAAGGTTAAATATTCACTTTGAATAGCTTTATATTGTGCAACTATTTTAGGATCCATTTTAGGATGAAATTGGATTTTCCATTGCCACTTACCTGTTTGACTTAAGCGCTTAATTGTATCCAACAAAATTGGAGCACAAGTTAAATTGCGAGAAAAGGTTGAACACATCAACACAGTCGGAATGTTACTTTTGTTGTCGACTAAAGGTTCAAATAGAGGATCTATTGCTGGCCAGCCAGTCTCACAAACTAAAAAATGCTGATGCTTATTAGCTAGCGCTTGAAATGTTTTTGTGGTGTTTGGCCCTTGCGTACAATAAAGATCAAAACACCCTCTAATGTTAAAATGATCTTCACGCCCTTTCCTGTTAAGTTTTCCTGAGTTAAAGCCATGAAATACGGCAACTTTAAGTCCAGGAATAAATGCCGGCACCGTATTACCTGGAACAAATACTGCAATTGGCCCGTATCTATTTATATCACTTATTGATTCAATTTTTGTCTCATTACTGCGTAAAAATTCATGTCTAATTTCGGAACCATACAAAAACCAACGTACTTCGCCGCCTCTTGCTAGGATCGCTTTTTGCAGCGGCCTAAGAATAGCAAAACTATAGTTTTGACTAATAAAAAACAGGTATTTTTTGTTTGTCATCAATGATATATCTTCATTTAATTATTAACGGGTTAGCAAAAGACGAAAATGGGTGGTTCTTTTAGCTTTCTTCCTGCTCCAAATACCAAAGTCCTGCATACTTATTAAAAGAGGATTGCGCGAAAACCATTGCCATCATCAATCCTCTACTGCCATCTAAAAAACCTAAGCGAAGAATATAAATTAGGAAAAATGTCCAAATTGAGCGAATCAAGGCAAAATAAATACCTAAGCTTGGTTTTTTATTCTTACGGTACTTAAGTGTTGTTTCCCATGCATAAAGTCGAGTTTTACTCATTAAATGTTCAAAATTCCGGAGTGAATTATGCATTAAGAGTCCTTTTTTCAAAGTGGATACTTTACCTTTAGTCACTACATTCGCATGTACGACAACTTTCGTTATATCTGCACCATCACGTTTAAAAAGTCTTTTAGGTGCTCTGGAAGAACGACCAAATTTCATTAATTTACCTAGGATAATATTACCCCATGGTAGTTTAAACGCAACTTCTTGTAAATTTGGATTAGATAGCTGACTAGTAATTTCCGCTTTCATTTCATAATCAAGATATTCATCTGCATCAATAATCAAAACCCATTCGCAGGTTGCCTGCTGTAATGCACGATGTTTTTGAAAGCCATCTCCTGGCCAATCGTCAGTGATCCATATTTTATCAGTGTATGCTTTTGCAATTTCAACTGTTTTATCGGTGCTACCTGAATCAAAAAGTATTATTTCATCAGCAAAGCCTTTTAATGACTCCAAACAGGGTATAATTCTATCTTCTTCATCTTTACTAATTATCAATGCCGAAATTGTGCGCATAACGTACCTATATGTGTAAAAACCAGGAGTTATTAATCTCCAAAGTGTTCAAAGTGATTTTCGCGCAATAATAACAACAATACACTAATAAAAACAAATGTTTATAATGCCTTTAGCTGATTTTAGTTCTAATTATTAATTAAGAATGATTTTCCATCAATTTATGGCTATTCAATGCACATTTTTACTGTAAAGATCATATTTTCATTTATATCTATTTTTTTATTGACAACCAAACACTAATTAAGTTAAAAATAGGGTACTAAATATTTATTCTCTTAATAAAAAAACATAAATGAAAAATTTCAACAACAACATTCTTATTAACCTCCTCCTCGTATTATCCACGCGCGGCTAGGTTTTATTGCTTAAAAATAAATAGATAACATAATAAAACACTAAACCCGCGCTATTCAACGCGGGTTTTTTTATGCTCGTTATTTAGCGTAAACACTTTTAAATCAGGGACAAACATGGGCACTTCTAACGATAAAGTAATTATTTTTGACACAACATTACGTGACGGCGAACAGGCACTAAACGCAAGTTTATCGGTACATGAGAAACTGCAAATAGCGCACGCAATTGAACGCCTTGGTGTCGATATTATGGAAGTGGGTTTTCCAGTATCTTCACCGGGTGATTTCCAGTCTGTGCAAGAGATAGCACGGACAGTGAAAAATGCGCGAGTTTGTGCGTTAGCTCGCGCGGTTGAAGCCGATATTAAAGCCTGTGCAGATGCCTTAAAGCCTGCAGACCAATTTCGTATCCATACCTTTATTTCTACGTCTGATGTACATGTTCAGCAAAAATTGAAAAAAAGCTTTGCTGATGTGCAAGCCATGGCAATACACGCCATTAAATATGCTCGCCGCTTTACAGATGATGTCGAGTTCTCGTGTGAAGATGCGGGTAGAACCCCAATAGACAACTTATGCCGTATGGTTGAACAAGCTATTATAGCGGGTGCTACAACAGTCAATATTCCTGACACGGTTGGTTATACTTTACCGAACGAATTCGGCGGTATCATTGAAACCTTATTCAATCGCGTACCTAATATCGACAAAGCGGTTATCTCCGTACATTGTCATAACGATTTAGGTTTAGCTGTCGCTAACTCTATGTCAGCAGTGCAAGCAGGCGCAAGGCAAATTGAATGTACCATTAACGGCATTGGTGAGCGTGCAGGTAATTGTTCACTTGAAGAAGTTGCCATGATCATGAAAACTCGCCATGAATTGTTGGGCGTGCATACTCAAATTAATCATCAAGAAATTGCCCGTACCTCAAAATTAGTCAGCCAACTTTGTAATATGCCCGTGCAATTGAATAAAGCCATTGTAGGTGGCAACGCTTTTAGCCATTCATCAGGTATTCATCAAGATGGCATGTTAAAAGCCAGTAATACTTATGAGATTATGACACCAGAAAGTGTCGGTATCAGTAAAACTAAATTGAATTTAACTTCGCGCAGTGGTCGACACGTTATTAAGCACCGCATGGAAAGCTTAGGTTATCAAGAGTCTGATTATGAAATAGAAACGCTTTATGCTGACTTTTTAGCCTTAGCGGATAAAAAAGGCCAAGTCTTCGATGATGACTTAGAAGCTTTACTTTTTAATATTAAACAACAAGACCAGCAAGACTTTTATCGCTTACAAACAGTAAACGTACAAAGCGGCGGTAGTGAATTTGCTACTTCGAGCATCAAACTTGCCATTGGCGATGAACATAAAATTGTTTCTGCAACCGGTAATGGTCCCGTAGATGCACTTTATCGCGCAATTAAAAAAGCCATTGATATTGAATTTGAAGTAAGCGATTACAAAATTTCAAACAAAGGTGAAGGTGAAGATGGTTTAGGTAAGGCTGATATTGTTGTCTCATGGCAAGGCAGAAATTTTCATGGCTACGGCCTAGATACTGATGTTATTAAAGCGTCAGGACATGCCTTAGTCAATGCACTTAATGGTATTCATCGTGCTATTACGATTGCCGAGCTTAAAACTGAGCTAAAAACAGAACAAAATATCGAGTTTGTAAAAGAAGCGGCTATTGATGGTCAAAACCAAATATAGCCAATTCAATATAAACAGATAAAAACTCGCTAAACTTAGCTAGTTTAAATTAAATTCAATTTATAAATTTATAGGTTTAAAACACTATGTCGAAGATTGCAGTATTAGCCGGTGACGGTATCGGACCAGAAGTTATGGCCCAAGCAGAAAAAGTTTTACAAACAGTTGCCCAACAATATGATTTTGAAATAACTACTCAGCATTACGACGTTGGCGGCTGTGCTATCGACAATCACGGTAAAGCACTACCAGCTAGCACTATCAAAGGCTGCGAACAAGCCGACGCTATTTTATTTGGTTCGGTCGGTGGCCCAAAATGGAGTCATTTGCCTCCAACTGAGCAACCTGAAAGAGCTTCTTTACTAGATTTACGTAGCCATTTCGGACTATTTTGCAACATGCGTCCTGCAAAGCTACAAAGCGCTATGTCCCATCTTTCACCACTTCGCGCTGATATTTCTCAAGCAGGTTTTGATATTTTAGTGATTCGAGAATTAACCGGTGGTATTTATTTTGGCGAGCCTAAAGGGCGAAAAAACCAAGGGCAAGAAGATGAAGCCGCCTTTGATACCATGATTTACTCTCGCAAAGAGATAAGCCGCATAGCACACCTTGCCTTTCAGTCTGCTCAAAAACGTCGTAACAAGGTTATTTCTATCGATAAGGCCAATGTATTAGCTTCGTCACAATTATGGCGAGAAGTGGTTATTGAAGTGTCAAAAGACTACCCTAACGTAGCTGTTGAACACATGTATGTTGATAACGCCGCAATGCAATTAGTGCGTAACCCTGGTCAGTTCGACGTTATGTTATGTTCTAATCTTTTTGGTGATATTTTATCTGACATCTGCGCCATGATAACAGGCTCTATGGGATTATTACCTTCAGCAAGCTTAAATGAGCAAGGCTTTGGTATGTATGAACCCGCTGGTGGCACGGCGCCAGATATAGCAGGAAAAGGTATTGCTAACCCTATCGCTCAAATTCTTTCAGTAGCATTAATGCTGCGTCACAGTTTAAATCAAGTTGAAGCAGCTGATGCTATCGAAAATGCAGTGGCAGACGCACTTAACGCGGGTAACTTTACCGGCGATCTATTAAGTGAAGACCAGCGCCATAACGCTAAATCAACCAACGAAATGGGCGACATTATCTGTCAATATATAGTTAACAACCAAAAAACTTCAGGAGCACACTAAAATGGCGACCACTTTATACGAAAAATTATGGCAGAGTCATATCATTGAAGAAAAGACGGGTGAAACACCGTTAATCTTTGTTGATCGTCACCTAATTCACGAAGTTACATCTCCACAAGCTTTCGCCAATTTAAAATTCCATAATCGTGTATTGCGCCATCCTGAGCGTACGATTGCGACAATGGATCATAATGTTTCTACTCGCTCTATTGAAATTAATGCCGCAGGAGAAGGTGCAGCAAATCAATTGAGAACGCTTGAGAAAAACTGTAAAGAGTTTGGTATTGAGTTATTTAACATGGGTCATAAAAACCAAGGTGTTGTCCATGTTATCGGCCCAGAATTAGGCTTAACGTTACCCGGTACTGTAATTGTTTGTGGCGATTCGCACACTTCTACTCATGGTGCTTTTGGCGCTTTGGCATTTGGTATTGGCACATCTGAAGTTGAACACGTTTTCGCAACGCAAACATTACGTCAGACTAAAGCTAAAACCATGAAAATTGAAGTTAAAGGCCAAGTTGCCCCTGGCATTAGTGCTAAGGACATTATTTTAGCTATTATTGGTAAAACAGGCAGTGCGGGCGCAACGGGTTATGTGGTTGAATATTGTGGTGATGCCATTGAACGCTTAACGATGGAAGAGCGTATGACGGTCTGTAATATGAGCATCGAGTTTGGTGCCAAAGCAGGACTTATAGCGCCGGACGCCACCACTTTTGACTATTTAAACGGCAAAGATTACGCGCCAAAAGGCGAAGTGTGGCAACAAGCCGTTGAAGATTGGCAGAAACTAAAATCAGACACCGACGCCACTTTCGATAGCTACTTAACACTTGAAGCCAAAGATATTAAAACCCAAGTGACTTGGGGAACAACACCAGGGCAAGTAACTCAAGTTGATAGCGTTGTACCATCACCTGAAGATTTCACGGATCCTGTTGAGCGCGACTCTTGTGTTGCTGCATTAAAATATATGGGGTTAACTGCCGGCACTAAAATTACTGACATTGCGATTAATAAAGTCTTTATCGGTTCGTGTACAAACTCAAGAATTGAAGATTTACGCGCCGCCGCCGCTATCGCCAAAGGTAAAAAAGTGTCACCTACAGTTGATGCGATTGTTGTACCAGGCTCTTACCGTGTTAAAGAACAAGCCGAAGCTGAAGGCTTAGCACAAACATTTATTGATGCAGGTTTTGAATGGCGCTTACCAGGCTGCTCAATGTGTTTAGGTATGAATGATGATATTTTAACTGAAGGCGATCGTTGTGCTTCTACCAGCAACCGTAACTTTGAAGGCCGCCAAGGCCGTGGTAGCCGAACTCATTTAGTCAGTCCAGAGTTAGCTGCAGCTTCTGCTATTGCAGGACATTTTGTCGACTTAACCACTATAAACAAACAAGTTCAAGGAGCATAACATGGAAAATTTTACCCAACATTATGGTTTAGTTGTGCCATTGGACGCAGCAAATGTTGATACCGACCAAATAATCCCGAAACAATTTTTACAAAAAACTACTCGTACAGGGTTTGGCCAACACTTATTTAACGATTGGCGCTATTTAGATAATGACGGTAAAGAGAATAACCCAGAATTTATTCTAAATAAGCCCGAGTATAAAGACGCAAGTATTTTGCTAACTGGCGAAAATTTTGGTTGTGGTTCAAGTCGCGAACATGCGCCTTGGGCTTTGCAAGAGTATGGTTTTAAAGTAATTATAGCACCGAGCTTTGCTGATATTTTTTACGCTAACTGTATTAATATTGGTGTATTGCCAATTACGTTAACAGCGGCAGAAATAACTGAGCTATTTAAACAATCTAAAGATAGCTTACAACATTTAACCGTTGATTTAATCAATAGCACAGTTAGTTCTGGCGATAAGGAATATAGTTTCACCATGACGCCTTTTCATAAGTACTGTCTTGAAAATGGTGTTGATAGTGTCGGTTGGACGTTAAATAAAATTGCAAAAATAGAAAGTTACGAAGCAAAAATGCCCGCTTGGCAGTAAGTTAATAATTTAAGCCATCAGTCATAATGCTGATGGCTTAAACACTGTATTTAAATTAAAAACGTAAGACTCATTAATTATCAGCTAAACCAACTA
The DNA here is from genome assembly GCF_002077175.1 of Colwellia sp. PAMC 21821. Classification (NCBI taxonomy): domain Bacteria; kingdom Pseudomonadati; phylum Pseudomonadota; class Gammaproteobacteria; order Alteromonadales; family Colwelliaceae; genus Colwellia; species Colwellia sp. PAMC 21821. Next base: position 2,971,304 of record NZ_CP014943.1, on the reverse strand, counting down.
AGCCAACTAAATCAACTAAATCAACTAAATCAACTGAATAACCATCCAACCAAATCAGCTAAACTCAATTAATTCCAGGACGTTAGTGCGTCCATGGTAAATTTCTCCCCTCGAAAGCTCAGTATCACTTTCTGCGGTAAAATTTCATTGAGCAGTAATTCACGGCCAATATAATCACCTTCATAACGATCTCGGCCATTAACTCTGACCCAGCCTTGACCATCACTGGCATAAATATGCATTTCAAAAGCTATCGACGGCACACCATCTTGCACCCAAACAGGCATTTGCGTTAGGGATAAAAGGTCGCTGTTATCTACGGTCGGATTTTCAACGCCTTGTTTATTTTGCTTGGTTTCTTCAATAGCCGATTTAAAACTTGCTAATAATGCGTCTGACACCCCTTCTTCTGCTTCAACAACAAAGTTATTTGGCGTTACTTTTTTTTCTGGTTGGGTAAAGTCGTCTGCGCTTTGTTGCTGTGCAATTTGTAGGTTAGCTAATTTTTTTTCAGCAGCAAGTATCTTTTTATTAGTCGCTAATAACTGCTCCTCAGCTGCATTAACTAACGTTGTGCTATCTATATTGTTATTAGAAATAACGGTTTCTTTGTCAGATACTATTTTTTCATTAATCAGGGTTTGTGTGTCAGTAAGCGTATTTTGTACTAATGCATTCTCATTATTATCAGCTGGGGAAATGCTGTTGCTCTGCATTACTGGTTGAGCCACCTTAATGCTAGTCTCATTATCTGTAGCCATTAAACTGGGCTTTGATTGAAAACCCTGCAGTTGATAAGTTCCCCACCAAATTCCAATTACAAGCACAACAGTTAATGCTGAAATTACCCCACCCACTTTAACAAAGCTACTTTTCCACCAAGCTTTAACTTCAAATTCATCACCTAAGGCATCATGCGCTGCTTGTAAGACTATTTTACGATTAACCACGGCATTGTTACTGTTATAAGCGTTCATTAAAGAGCGCTCTGCTAACAGGTTCATTAAGCGAGGTATGCCGTTACAGGTTTTATGAATTGCGCTGACAGCACTTTTGTCGAAAATATTTCGAAAACACTTAGCCACCGATAAACGATGTTTAAGATATTGAGCCACTTCTTGTTTGTTTAGCGGTAATAAATGGTATCTCGCGGTAATTCGTTGCGCTAATTGGCGTAAATCTCGACGCTGTAACAATTGTTGCAGTTCAGGTTGCCCAATCAAAATAACTTGTAAAAGCTTTTTGGTATTGGTTTCTAAATTGGTTAATAACCTTAATTGCTCAAGCACTTCAGGCTGTAAATGCTGAGCTTCATCAATAATTAGCAGTGTATTTATATTGTCACTGTGATTCTTAAGTAATTTTTGTTGTATTTTATCGGTCAATGTTTTTAACGTGGCACCTGTTTTGCGATAACGAATTTTTAATTCATCGCACAGGGTGGCGAGTAACTCTTGACTAGAAAGTGTTGGGTTAAGAATAAAAGCTGCTTGGGTATTCTCGGGTAAATTTTCCATTAAACGACGGCTGAGCGTAGTTTTTCCAGTACCTACTTCGCCGGTAAGTAGCACGAAACCACCGGTATCACCTAAACCATAGGTTAAGTGATTAAGTGCTTCGCGGTGACGATCACTCATAAACAAATAATCAGGGTTCGGTGCAATTGAAAATGGCTTTTCTTCTAAACCAAAATAGCTTGTATACATAGAAAATCTTAACTAATGAATCGACCCTGTGAAATTACCTTGAACGCAGGCATATGTCAAAAATCAGCTGCATTTGTGTTAGAGTTTATTGGTATAATAACCCCTTATTATTTACTTATTTATTTTCAGAGGCTTAAAGCGCTTAAATGGCAGATATAACCCAACTACTTAACACGTTTTTAGTCGGTGGCGCCGTTCGTGACTCGCTGCTTAATCGTGCCGTTGTAGATAACGACTATGTCGTTGTCGGCTCAAGTGTTGATGAAATGCGTAAACTCGGTTTTATCCAAGTAGGTAAAGACTTTCCGGTATTTCTTCACCCCAAAAGTAAACAAGAATATGCGTTAGCGCGTACAGAGAAAAAAGCAGGCCAAGGCTATACTGGCTTTAACTGTAATGCCTCTTCTGATGTTACCCTTGAAGAAGACCTAATGCGCAGAGATTTAACCATTAACGCCATGGCGATGGATATAAATGGCAAAATTGTTGATCCTTATCATGGTCAAGTAGATCTAAAAAATCGAGTGCTTCGCCATGTTTCATCCGCATTTATTGAAGACCCTCTACGCGTTTTAAGGGTTGCCCGGTTTGCTGCTCGTTATCATGCCTATGGTTTTACTGTCGCGCCTGAGACAATATCTTTAATGACACAACTGAGTGAGAGCGGTGAGTTGTTAAGCCTTTCTGGGGAGCGGATATGGCAAGAAATGGAGCGCAGTTTAGCCGACGCTAACCCTGAAGTTTTCTTTAATGTTTTGTATCAATGCCAGGCATTAAAATCAATTTGGCCTGATTTACATAATTTATGGGGCATTCCAAATCCAGCTAAATGGCACCCTGAAATCTGTTCAGGTTTGCATACCATGATGGTATTAAAACAAGCGGTATTATTATCGACAAAAACCACCGTAAGATTCGCCAGTGTTTGCCATGATTTAGGCAAGTCGTTAACAGAAGATGAAACGTTACCATCACATCCTGGCCACGAAACTGCTGGCTTACCACTAATTGAGGCATTATGTACTCGTTTAAGGGTGCCAACAGCACATAAAAACTTAGCCTTAAAAGTTTGCCAGTTCCATTTGCATGTACATAAAGCGTTTGAATTAAAGCCTAGCACTACGTTAAAACTATTTGAACAACTCGACGTTTGGCGAAAACCAGCAGAATTTGAAGACTTTTTACTGTGTTGCCAAGCTGACTTTACCGGACGTTTAGGGTTTGAAACACGCGAATATCTGCAAAAAGACTTTCTTTATCGCGCATTTGAAATGTTAAATATGATCACAGCTAAACCTTTTGTTGAGCAAGGTTTAAAGGGCCTACAGATAAAAGAAGCGATATCGCAGCAGAGATTAAAAGTTCTAACACAATTCAAAGTCGACTATTTGCAACAAAACAATATCATATAAGTTTGATTAATTATGTGATCAACTTGCTATGACTTGATTTAACCCTTTAGATTAAACACTAGCCAATTGTAAGCCTTGATTCAATTTAAAACCTCAGGCATAAAAAAAAACCATATCAATTGATATGGTTTTTTAGCTTTAACTTACTTTTAATTTAAAAGTTATAAGTTGCTTTTACGTAGTAGAAACCACCGTTGTAATCAAACGGGCCACTTTCGTAATATTGAGCACCTAGTACACCGTAAGATTCTTCAGGTAACTTATGAGCTTCTTGGTCGAACAAGTTATTAGCACCAGCAGATAATGTAATGCTGTCATTTAGGTAGTAACTTACTTCTGCATCAATAGTAACGGCTGAATCAGCAGTTTCATTCCAACAGCCAACTGCACAAGTATCATCAGCGTGTGTTGCAAAGTACTCACCAAAGTAGTTAACACGAACAAATGCCGATACATCTTCCCATGATTGAGAAATAGTGAAAGTTGCGCGATGATCAGGCATACCTTCTTCTAAACGATGTACTTTACCTTCATCGGTAGTGGCTGGATTAAATTTATCAACTGTCGTTTCATTCCAGTTATAGGCTAATGATAGTAACGTATCACCGTCCATTAATGCCATTGAATAGTTAGCAACAATATCAACACCTTGAGTAGTGGTATCAAAATCATTAGAAAAGTAAGTTACCGCTGAAATCAGTTCCGGATTCACAACACCAAGCGCTTCAAGTTGAGCATAATCTGCCGCTAAAACGTCAATTTGGCTAGACTGTGCTAAACGATCTGTTACTTCAATATTGTAGTAATCAAGTGTAAAGAAGAAATCGTCGTATTGATAAACACCACCAAAAGCAAAGCTTTTTGATTCTTCTGGCGTTAATTCTTTACCACCGTAAAACGCAGACAACGGGTTAGTTGGTGGCGCAAGGAAGGTTTGAATTAATTCACCCATCACTAATGATGTTTGAGTATTTACTACGTTTGCTTGGCCAACCGTTGGTGCTCTAAAACCTGTGCTATGAGAAGCACGTAATGAAATTTCATCATTAAGTGAGTATTGAGCCGTTAGCTTATAGTTAGTTGTGCTACCAAAGGTATTGAAATCTTCATAACGTACTGCAGCACCAAGTAAAAAGTCTTCAGTTAATTGTGCTTCAACATCAACATAAGCCGCAATATTACGACGGTCGTTACGGCCTTGAGTTTCAGGACCAAAACCTTTAAAGCCATGAGAACCAATGTTGAAACCTTGGTCTGCAAAAGCACCCGCTTCCCAAGACGCTTTTTCGCCTGAAACTATTTCAAAGCTTTCTTCTCGCCACTCTAAACCTGTCGCAACATTGACCAGTTCATCAAGCCCCATATCAATACCTTTAACTAAATCAAAGTTAAAGGTTTTTTCCATTTGAATATAGCTACCTGTTTGAAAATCAACAGGGGTTTCTAAACCAAGTGATGGGTTTAAGGTGTTTTTTAAATTAAATTTAGATTCGTTACGACCTACTGAACCACTTACATCATAGTACCAACCTTCAAGCATGCCACTGTTAATGTCACCTTTAGTACCAACAGTTAATGAAGTATCAGTAATATTGCCACCAAATTGCGGAGTATAACCACCTGGGAATATTTGGTTCATTGAGAAACAGTTAGGATCGGCAACCATTGCTTGATATTCAGGAGTATTTAGAACATTACCAACATTAGCAGGTACAACATCACACGTGCGAGCTGCGCCCTGTGATTGTGCGATATCACCAACAAGTAGTGTTTCGCCACCATCAATAGAGTAAACGTTGCCACGGTTATGTGGGTTACGGTAGTAGAAACCACCGGTTACATCACGTTCAGAATAGTTACCAAACATATAAAATTCTTTATCATCACCTAAATCTAGACCAACATTAGCGAATAAAGTAATGTCATCTTTAACTTCAGGATTACCCCAAATTTGTGCTGGATCTTGAATTGAAGTGTTACCTGCGTCTGCAATGCCTTGTGCATCAGGACGTTGTACACTTCGGCTAGTAGCATCAGCATTTTTTAATTGAAAGCTTAAGTTTACAAAACCATCTTTCGTAAATGGTAAACCAACGTTACCGTCTACGATCATTTGATCACCATCACCTTCATAATATGAACCATGTTTCACTGACATTGAACCGCCATCTGAATCATCTTTCAATACAAAGTTCATTACACCAGCAATGGCATCAGAACCATATTGCGCTGCAGCACCATCTCGTAATACTTCAACTTGCTTTATAGCAACACTTGGGATAACTGAAATATCAGGACCTTGTGCACCATCATTAATACCGCCACCTTGGAAAGCAATAACTGATGCACGGTGACGACGTTTGCCGTTTAAAAGTACTAACGTTGAATCAGATGGTAAACCACGTAAGTTAACTGGGCGAATTAGTGATGCAGCATCACTAATAGGTTGTGCACGTGCGTTCAATGATGGAATAGCACCAACTAACATATCTAGCATGTCACTTGACGCATTTTTACCTAGCTCATCGCCACCAATAATATCAATTGGTACCGGTGATTCGGCTACTGAACGTGGCGCTGAACGTGAACCAATAACGGCGATACGTTCAACACTTTCTTTTTTTGCTGCTTTTTCTGCAAAACCAGCGGCGAAACTTGGAGCTGTTCCAAGTGCTAAGCCAACAGCAATAGCTAAAGTACCAATACGGAATGTTGTAGACATTTTATTTCTTCCTAATATATGAATATGTTTTTTATAGTTATCTATTTTATAGTTATCTATTTTATAGTTATCTATTTTATAGTTATCTATTTTTATAATTTATTTTGCCTTTTGCGCTTATCACCAAACCACGATGTTATTATTATTCGTGCGGATAACCCAAAAGGCTTGATTCTTTTATAAAACAGCTAGAAAAACATTACAAGTAGTGATTTTATTGGCCCTTCGACAGTAAATGTATAAAAAGAATTGATATGCAAGAGTATACACAAGCCGTCAAAAAGCTGATTAACATATGTAACCAATCTGTAACCCACATTCTACATGCCTTACAAGAAAAAATTAAAACAAACAACATACGAGATATTTCGCATTAAACTTAACTGTCTTTGCATATTTACTCAGTTAAATGAATATAAAAAAATGTAAAAAAAAATGAACTTTTTCAAAAACCTGTGTTTACCTTAACGTAAAGCATGGTTAAATATAAGCCAAAAAAGTTAACACCTTGTTAATGGCGGTGACTACAGACGAGCCGGTCATCAGGACAAATCAATATAATCGGATGAATTAAAGTTAAAAAAAAGCTCCAACAATGTGGAGCTTTTTTAAGTTCAAACAGTGATATTTTTAATCAGCAGCTAAAATAGTCGCGCTAACTTCACCAAAACCAATGCGTGCAGCGCCTGATTTTTTACACCAGCCTTTCATGATCACACAATCACCATCTTCTAAGAAAGTACGTGTTTCACCGTTAGGCAATTTAATAGGCTCTGAACCAGCATTTGACAACTCAAGCATTGAACCGGCTTCTTCAGGATTAGGACCCGATTGCGTACCGCTGCCAAACATATCACCTGAACGCAGGTTACAACCATTAACCGTATGATGCGCCACCATTTGCGCCACTGTCCAGTATGAGTCTTTAAAGTTGGATTGTGACAGTTGCACCGCCTCTTGACCTGCATTACGCATAGCTTCAGTTTCAATTAATACTTGTAAGTTTAAATCTAAAGAACCAAGATCACGATTCTGTTGTGATTCGAGGTAAGGCATAGGCTGAGGATCGGCTACGTCACGTGTCCAGGTTGCACGATAAGGCGCTAGGGCTTCTGAAGTAACAATCCAAGGCGATACCGTAGAAGCAAAACTTTTTGACAAAAATGGCCCTAAGGGTTGATATTCCCAACCTTGAATGTCGCGTGCCGACCAATCGTTAAATAAGCACATACCAAAAACGTGGTTTTCAGCGTTTTCAATACTAATAGGCTCACCTAAATCGTTGCCGTTACCAATAAATATGCCCACTTCCATTTCATAATCTAAACGCTTACACGGGCCAAAAGAAGGTTCTGTTGCTGTTGGTGCCTTAGTTTGTCCTTTAGGCCGCTTAAAATCACTACCAGAAACTTCAATTGAAGAAGAGCGACCATGATAACCAATAGGAACCCATTTATAATTAGGTAATAAAGGGTTATCAGGGCGAAACTTGCTGCCCACCGAAGTGGCATGATGAATCGACGTATAAAAATCTGTGTAATCACCAATTTGACATGGCAAGGCGTATTCAACATCCGCTTGTGCGACCAAACATGATGCTAATGTCGCTTGTAGATCTGAACCTTGTGTTAATGATTGTGACAAAGCTTGACGTAAAGCACTCCAAAAACGTTTACCCATCGACATAAAGTTATTCAGCTGAGAATGACAACATTGTGCTAAGGCTAATTGTGCATCACCAGTAAATACATTTAAGGCAAATAGTGCTTTTAAATCTACAACCTGATCACCAATAGCAACACCTGCTCGAAAGTCCTCTTCGCTGCTCTTTAGCTTGAAGCTCGCAAAAGGTAAGTTTTGAATTGGAAAATCACAATTTTCTACATTAGCAGATTCAACCCAACTGACTAAAGCCGGGTTATGCGTTTCATTAAGTAAATTGGTGTTCGACATGGGCTAAAAAACTCCAGAAAATAGGTGAAATACGTGTTTAAGACACACGTTAATAACGTTGCAATAATGCAATATTATAACAAGCGATCCGATAAAGGCTATGCTAAGAAAATATACTTGATAAACAACTGTCAACAATATGTTGCAGGGACTAGTTTACAGCCGCCTTGGCTCATCAATTTAAAAAAATTTAGCTTATTACTATTAGGCACCAGCGACATTTGCTAGAATGCTGCCGTTTTATCAATAGATGATAAACTAACACTCTTACCTTAAGTGGTAGGTCTACATTCAATCTATAGCTCCTGACTTACTATCAGGCTCGCTCAATGGGTCAATAAAATATGAATAACATTTCCGTTTGCGCATTATATAAATTTGTACGTTTAGAAAATTTCGAAGCCATTAAACCACAGTTACAAAAAGTAATGGAAGACAATGCGGTAAAAGGCACCTTACTTTTAGCACTTGAAGGTATCAATGGCACAATTGCGGGTTCACAAGTTGGCATAGACGCCGTACTCGCTTTTATAAATAGCGACAGTCGACTCTCAGGCGTTTCATCTAAATGCTCGTTCCATCAAGAAAACCCTTTTCAGCGTACTAAAGTTAAATTAAAAAAAGAAATTGTTACTATGGGTGTCGAAGGTATCGATCCAACACTGACTGTTGGCACCTATGTAAAGCCTAAAGATTGGAATGCGCTAATCTCTGATCCAGAAGTACTACTAATAGATACCCGTAATGATTACGAGGTAGAAATTGGTACCTTTAAAAATGCGATCAACCCAAACACCGAAACCTTCCGCGAATTTCCTGAGTATGTTGAGAAAAATTTAGATAAAAACAAACATAAAAAAATCGCTATGTTCTGTACCGGTGGTATTCGCTGTGAAAAATCCACTGCTTATCTAAAAGAACAAGGCTTTGACGAGGTATATCATTTAGAAGGTGGGGTTTTAAAATATCTTGAAGAAGTGCCAGAGCAAGAAACAATGTGGCAAGGCGAATGCTTTGTCTTTGACGCTAGAGTCGCCGTTAATCATAGTTTAGAGCGTGGTAAATATGACCAATGCTTTGCCTGTCGTTACCCTATCACTGACGAAGAAAAAACCAGCGAGCATTATATTCAAGGCGTAAGTTGCCCGCGTTGTTTTGACAAATACACTGACGAGCAAAAAAGCAGTTTTCAAGAGCGTGAAAAACAAATCAACCTTGCTAAAGCTCGTGGTGAAGAACATATCGGCGGTGACATAAAACAAGTTATTGCTGAACGAAGAGCCACTAAAAGCGCTAACAAGCAGGCTCAGAAAAAATAGCCCTTTGATTTATATACCTATGAGTTAAACAAAACGCCTGCTTAATAGTGGGCTTTTTTTTACCACCAGCAATATATATCTGCTAATTACTCTGCGGCAAGTTATCCCTAAAGTGTAAAGTTATAATAAGCCAACAAAAAAGCCTTAACATATGACTGTTAAGGCTTTAGGTATTGATTTCAATTATATTCAATTATATATATGGTGCCTTGACCCTGCGTCGAACAAGAGAACGAAACACTTGATATATAAGAACTTATAAAAACAAACAACAAAACAGTGTTACTAACCATGTTACTAAAAAGAAAAGTCACCTTATAAAAAAATTATTAATAACCTAGCCTAAAACTCGCCAATAACTACACAAAAGTTAACAAATAACGACTTCTATGATTTTGGCTCTATTACTCAGTCATGAAGTTACTGCCAAATGTAGTTTTCATTTGAGCATCAACCATAGGCCAATACTTTTTTTCTAACTCGATTATCTTATTTCGTCTTTGCTCGAAAGCTTTCCAGCGCATCCATTTAGGCTTAGGCCAATAAATGACTTGCTCAAACATATTATTTACATCAGGCCAGTCATAGCCCCATAACTCTTTTCTAAGCTTTCTAATGCGCCTCATTAGCCGTTCGTTTGGTCTTTCACTCTGGCTGGCGTAATGTAAGCCAATACATTGCCGACAACCATAGGCGTATTTGATAACGTAAAGGCTTTGGCGTTGTTTGTGGCAGTATGGGCAAGTAATGTATAGCTTATTGCTTGCGCTGCTATTATCGAGCTTTAAAGCTATTTGGTGTGGCTTCTCGTTTATGGTGAATGTTACATAACGAATACCGTTACCACTTTCTTTTAACGTGAACTTTTTATGTTCATCATTAAGAAACTCAGCATCGAGTGAATAGTTACCTAGTGGCATTTCTAATAATGACTTAAACACATTAGCTTTTACACTGTGATATTCACCTGTGTAAGCCCTTGTTTGTGTTCTACCGTAAAGATGGCCTTTAGTCATGGATAACTACTCCGTAAAACTATAGTGAAAACATATTATCTTCGCCTGTTTCTCTACGTGCTGTAATAACACCAACTTGTTTAATAGGGGCGCATACAAACGGCATAAGCTTAGTTAAAAAGTTTAACCTTTGAACTGGATCTTTAATTTCTGCGAGCGTATTTGGTAAGTTGGTTAATTCGTCTTGAATGGCTTTATTGATTAAATGTCTTATATCGCCAGCCATATATTTGCTGGTAACTGCTTGTTTCTTTGTTGTCATCTTATAACTCAATAAAAATCGTAACGATAAGTTTACATTGTATCATTTTATCTTGTGCGAATTATAGGGCTATCTTTAGGGCTTTCATTCCTTTAATATTTACAAATAAACACATCTAACCAGCTCACATTTAAAAATCATTAATAAAATGGAATGTTACTAATGGAACTAATTACCTTTCTTTTAATCCCTATTTTATATTTTTTGCCAAGTATAGTTGCTTACGATAAAAAACACCCTCAAGCAAACGCTATTGTTATAGTAAACCTATTTTTAGGCTGGACTTTCTTGGGTTGGGTAGTTGCTTTTATCTGGGTGTTTATAGAATCAAAAAAAGATGGTAACGATTACAATGCGACTTTAAACACTGACGCTTTCACTTCTCATCAATTAAAAGTTGAAGAAGAAGCCGAATCAAAAAAATGGGAAATCGCCAAAGAATACAAAAAAGAAGTAAAAAATGCTTTAAATGAGATCGTATTAAATGTAGATAAACGTTCACATAATCTAGCCGAATATTACTTAAAGGATGTATTCCTTAACTTAGGTGAAAATCAAATAGATTCACACGTAATCAATACGATAATTCAAAAAATTAAAGATGAAGAGGACATAAAAAAAAGGGAATCAGAATTGGCATTAATTGAATTAAAAAAACAAGTTAAAGATAAAGAAATTTTAAGCACCAAAGAAGTAAGTAATGAAATTAGTAATCAATAGCTTTTCAATTATTTGACCAGCCACCCTATAGCATAAGTTAGGTTGGGCATGAGACATTGACATTCACCGTACTCCATCTTTAAGTAGAATATAGTTTGGTTTAACCTCATCAATATGTAGATTTGTATTTACTCCAATATCATCTATCTTTAATTACACAATAAGTAATTAAGGATGATTATGAATATTTACCCACCTCGAGTATTAACAGAAACATGGTTATTTATAGCCCTATCAACTCAATATGAATATGAAACTGCCAGAGTCTTAGCAATGAATAATATAATTAAAACCTTTGGCAATATCGTAGTCGCTGAAATGTATTTAGAAACATTTTCGACGTATAAATACTCCAAGAGTGCTTAAAGCCTAATTCACTATTGAGTCCATGGTGCCTAAAATAGCTGATGGACAAATGGTTAATTGCGTGTGATTATTTGTAAATAATCATACTTAAATGACTAAGGATAGTTTATGAAATTCATTGTTTTATCTTTATTTCTACTTTTATCTCTACCTAGTAAATCAACACAAATTTCAGACATATTTGGTAATGGCGCATTTAACGCTAAATGGGGTGATTCTCTATCTGATATAAAACATATATTTCCTGACGGAAAAGTTAAAAAGTATGTAGGCATTGTTAATTATGAAGTGAAAGATGGTAGAAAAATCCTAGGATACGAAAGAGATAAAAATTCACTTATTAGATTTACGTTTGATTCAGAAGGTAGATTAAACGCAATAGCAGCAAATTTTGACTCTAATGGATATAGTCATTTACTGGTAAAACTAAATACTTTATTTGGTAGAAACTCACCTCCCGATCCAAACAATAATTATGCTTTTATAAAATGGCCTAAAGATAAAGAAATTGAAATTAGCCTACTGATGATACCCTCAGGTTTTGGGATAAAGACATCGTTTATGATCCAATATTTTGGATTAGATAAGCCCAAGGTATCCAAAGAAGAACTTGGTTTCTAAGTTCTAAACTAGCAACTCTTTGATGAACACATAATTCTACTTGTTCCATAATTCTTTGTTTGATCTGGCTTGTATCCTTTCCCACGCGCTTTAGCTAAGTAAGATATACGCCAAATTGCCGCCTGTATCGAGTCATAGTCATCTCTTTTAACATTGTAATAGCAGTTATCAGGAAAGTATTCAGAGCCATCTAATTGACGCCATAGCTCTTTTACTCTGTTTGTTATTTCATGAGGATAGTTAACCTTATGCCCGTCTATTATTAGCGCATAGTGATAATGCTGCTGTTTAGCTGTTTCTAGCTCTCTACACCAGATAAAGCCTACACGTTTTAAATTGTATTTACGCTTTAGCCATTTATGTAGTCTGCGATTAAAGGCCGTCATAAGCCCGTTATTTTCGGTATATTCATAAACTCTAAGATCAAACCGTATTATATGTATTTTACTATGGTGGCTTAACATGGCATCGACTTGATTAATCATCGCTTTAACCGCATGAGTGATTAACCCACTTTTCTGAGAGTTTACCCACCAAGTTTGATCGTTTACCGTTATTGCTTCGTCTTTGGTTATGTATGCCATTAGATAGTTTAATAACTAAGATAACGCTAAGGATATTATTAATTACCTAGTTCAATGTTAGTTACTGCTTACCCGTCTACTACTAGTAGTTATATTGCCTTAACTTTTAAACGTTAAAATTTTAAGAGTCAAAAACCTATAAATAACGGTTATTAACAATCAACATATACAGGACAATACTTAACAAGTTTGTAACTACTAACCAATTAAAAGCTATTTATCTCGTTATTTTCTCGTTATATTATAGTTATTGGCTAGTGGTTTAGCCGTCAAACTTCAACCACTAGCCAGTTTAAAAGAAAGCCTACTTTGTTAATCCTCTGTGGGCTTTTTACTTTCTATACGTTGGTGATATTCCTTATCAGCTTCGGCTTTTTCTTGCCTTGCTTGTTCCATTCTTTTTACGGCGTTTTTAGTGCCATAGTATGACCTGTCTTTATATTGCTTTCGGGCAATGGTTCGTGCGTCTTTGTCTTGCTCCCAGTCACAAGAAAAGTGCCTTTCATCTAGCCAGTAAAATGTTTGTTTCTTCCCGTTATACTCGCCTTGTTCTGTATGAATTAACCAATGTTGATAATACTCACCTGTTAATTGTTGTAGGTAAGCCCTAAAGCCTCCTCCTAACTCAAGACATAGGTGATCCCTTGCGTGTTTATTACCATCATCAAAGATAGATAATAATTCATAAGCTGGACTAGTGATCTCTGGTAATGCGCCATCAGGGGCAGTAAATAATAATTTATCCATATTAAATACCTCCCTTATTAGCTGCTCTATTATCGATAAGCTTTTGAACAAGACTTTTAATTTGCTCAGGAGCCTGCCCCTCAATACGAGCTTGGATGATGGTATCTACTTCATACTTAATGTAAGCAACAGCGCGATCACCTATAGAGATAGGTGGACAGAAAAGCCCTGCTTTCTCGTCTAGTTGTAATGCGGATTTTGATCTAGCAGTTTGTGTTAAAACGGCTGGTCTGCGGATTAGTTGATAAAACTTATTAGTAGTCATATTTAATTGCCTTAGTCAGTTGTTGAACGATTCAGGTCAATTAAAAACTATTGTGCTAGGGGTTAGGCAAGTGGGATTACCTATTTATAAGTAAGGGGTTACCTAGGTAACCCCTGCTATAACTACCGAAATTACTGAGATTTTATAATTGAAGAAATTCTTTTTAATTTTGTATCGCTTAACCCTTTCAATTCCTTAGCGCCATCTCTATGAGTTATACCTCGTTCTTTACTTTCATTTTGTAACCAGTCTTGTATAACTTTGCTGGTAGGGAGTGGTTCTTGATTTAAACAAAGTTGCTCATAAGCATCTATAGCAAGTTGTAATTCAGGAGGGTAGGAACTTTCTTTTGATGATGTGTTTTCTGGCTGATTTAAATATAACCCTAGGATCCGTGAGGCTTCTTCCTCAGACTCACTAAGCTTTATTTTTAAAGCTTCGACTGATTCATCAATACTTTTTTGTTGGTAATACAGTCCTGTCTCAATATCCATATATTTACACCATCTTAAAAACTCATTTTTAGAAATTATAGTAAGTTCTAAATCAATGTTGGCACTGATAACTAACGGTGTTCCATTGTCATACTTTCTACTACACGGCTCATAATCACTATAAGAATGAACCCAAAGCTCCTTTGTAATCAAATGACAACCATGCTGATTTTGACCTTTAACACATTCAGCGATAATTTCTTGGTAATGCTGGACTAGAGAGATTGAATAAAAAATACTCTGTTGATCTTTCAAGGGAGCATTAGCCGCAATCCTACTTGCTTCTTCTAAAGTAAAATTACTTTTTTGGTTAATTAGCCCGACATCATAATTGAATGATTTTTTATTTAATTCCGTTATATCTTTTGTTTGGGGAGCGCCTAGTTTTAATAGAGCAACTTTAAATTCATCGTAACTATAGAGAAGCTCTTCTTTTTCAAAAGTTGTTTTGAGATTGTAGGTGTTATTTAGTAATTCATTATTGTCACTATATTTAGTGCCGGTTATGGCTGTTATAAAACAAGTATCAATTGGTGGGCTATCTTCCCCTGTTATTGGATCAATACTGCTTGATAATCCCCATTTAGATTCTTCAATAATAAAAAAACCGTTAGCATAAAAAGGACTGTTATCACGAGATAATAAAAGGCCTTTGAATTTACAGTAAATATCCATATCACCTATAACATCATCAATGTTTAAATCTATTAATTGTCCTAGTTGTTTTTTTGTAAAAAACCCAAGTGAATTTATGTTTTCCATTACGCCCTCGCATCCCTACTTAAATTCACTAAACCAAAAGTTGGTAGGTAATCAACTTCTTTCGGGAGCTACCCTAGGCTTAGTAAAACTATATAACGGCTTTTAAGCCTTTATTTGATTTATTTAATTTTCCTAATTGAGCGCATTCTATATGCTCAGACCACCATGTCATCATTACTCGCCTACGCTCTAAATAATCCGTTCGGTTATATGTTCTTCGCACTTCATTTTTATCAACGTGTGAAAGTGCCGCCTCAATAACATCAGGATCAAAACCTTGTTCATTTAGCGTTGAACTAGCAATAGTTCTAAAGCCATGAGCCACTAACTTATCTTTATAGCCCATCCGCTTTAATGCGTTATTTACCGCTTCTTTATTGATATGCCCTTTAGAGCTTACATGACTAGGGAATATGTAGGCTTTATGCTCACTCAATGGCTTTATTTTCTCTAAAATAGATAAAGTATAATCAGTAAGCGGTATGGTGTGTGGCTTGCTCTTTTTCATGCGTTCAGCAGGTATATTCCATAACTTGTTTTTAAAGTCTATTTCTTGCCACATTGCGCCAGCAGCTTCGCCTGGTCTACACATAGTATGTAACTGCCATTCAATTAATAGCCTAGTCTGAATTTTTAAATTGGCAGCACTGATTATTTTCAATAAGCTTGGAAGTTCTTCGGGTTTTAATGCTGGTAGGTTAACTACGGCAGGCGCAGAAAAGGCATCTTTTATACCTACTAACGGGTTGGTATTTGTTAGGCCAGTATTTACCGCAAAGGTCATTATTTTATTTAGCTTTTGGCATAACTTTTTAACGACTTCTGATTTACCAGCTTTAGCTAATGGCTGAATAATTTCGATAACATAAAACGCTTCTATTTCACCGATTGGTTTTTTACCTATATGCGGCAGAATATAATTCTCTAACGCGCTCCATGTATTAAATGCTGTTTTCTCTTTTACTTTATTCTTGTATAGCTCAAACCAAGACAAGGCTATTTTTTCAAAAGTATTATTAAGCTCTTTTCTTTTTGTGGTGTGTTCTTTTTCTTTTTGGCTTTTAGGATCAATATCTTTGGCGAGTAGTTCTCTTGAGCTTTGTCGCATTAAGCGAGCATCAGATAATGATAAATCAGGATATGAGCCAAAACTTAAATTAGCTCTTTTTTTAGTGAAAGGTCGAAAGTAGTTAAATAACCATAGCTTTGAGCCATTAGGTTTAACGCGCAGCATTAAACCATTACCATCAGCAAGGTTATATTCTTTGTCTTTAGGTTTAGCTTGTTTTACTTCGGTATTAGTAAGGGGATTAGTTATTCTAGCCATTTTAGTAACACTACCTTTAGTAACATTGCGCTGGTGTTACTATAGATGTTACTAAAAAGTGTGGTTTTAATAAACTGTTATTGTTCGTTATAAACCTCTATATCGGCTAAGAGGCTTGTTTTATATGAACAAATTAGTTTTTAGTGGGTGTTACTAAACTATAATATGGTGCCTTGACCCGGAATCGAACCAGGGACACGAGGATTTTCAATCCTCTGCTCTACCGACTGAGCTATCAAGGCACTGTCTTTCAATGAAATAAACCAATTCAGTAACGAATTCATTTCGAAAGAGGCGACATAATATCGGGAATTAATCTCGCTCGCAAGGCATTTTATCTACCTACATTGATAATTACTGCAGTTCGCATAAAAAACCGACAATTATAATACTGCCACCTGAAATTACACCTCTTATTTAACACGTATCATTGCGGTTATAGTGCTATGTGAGCGCAGGTTATCGCTGATATTGAGCTCCATTATACCGTACATCGACGTGCATGGATGCACTAATGCCGTGAAGCCATGGATGGCTAGGAACGGCCTGTACACACGCTCTTGTGCATCCATGCACCCGCGATATTGCCTGCATGGATAATGGTATGGACCCACTCCAACTTTATTTCCGGCCTCTTTAGGGCCAAAATGAAAGTGATAACAATCATTTATAAAAGCGGAGTGGATCAACATGAAGATTACTACAATCGGTTTAGACATTGCAAAATCAATTTTTCACATGTTCGCTGTGAATAAAAATGGGCGATTTGTAAAAAAGAAACAATTAAGAAGAAAACAAGTGTTGAGTTTCATGGCAACATTAGAGCCTTGCCTAATTGTAATGGAAGCTTGTGGCAGTGCGAACTACTGGGCTAGAAAATTTATTGAATTGGGGCACCAAGTAAAACTTATTGCGCCTCAATATGTAAAACCCTTCGTTAAAGGCAATAAAAATGATTATAACGATGCCGAAGGTATTGCAGAGGCAGCGCAACGCCCGACCATGAGGTTTGTGCCAATTAAATCGATAGAACAACAAGATATTCAAAACTTCCATCGACAACGTGAACGCATAAAGAAAGAACGTAAAGCATTAGCAAGTCAGATACGAGGCTTGTTAGGAGAATATGGCATTGTCATCAATAAAGGTATTTCTGCAATTCGCAATGAACTGCCGGATATTTTAGAGGATGCGACAAATGAGTTAACGTATTTAAGTCGGGAGATATTTAATGAGTTATGGCTTGAATTTCAAGTCACAGAAGTGAAGTTTAAAGCGTGTGAAGTTCGCTTAAACACGATGAATAAAGAAAATGAAATATGTGTTCGCTTAGATGAAATATTAGGTATTGGAGCAATCACAGCTAGCGCTACTTATGCAGCTGCAGGAGATGGAAAAGACTTTGTAAATGGTCGACATTTTTCGGCATGGCTTGGGCTTGTTCCTGGGCAGCATTCAACGGGTGGAAAGGCCACCTTACTCGGTATAAGTAAACGCGGTAATAGTTATTTAAGAACACTATACATCCACGGGGCCCGGGCAGTATTAAGGCACAGTGAAAACAAAACTGACCGATTTAGTTTGTGGGCACAAGCGTTAAAATCCCGACGAGGACACAACAAAGCATGCGTTGCTGTGGCGAATAAAATAGCAAGAATGGCTTGGGTAATAATGGCGAAGGGGGAAAGTTATCGCCCGGCTATATAAATAAAGCTCAAAACTGAAGCAAGTTAGATTGGTTTCAGTGATGAGATAACAGTAAAACCCTTTTACTTCAGTTGCAAAAGATAAATTAATCGGATGGTAAGATAGTCAGACTGGCTTGCACAAAACCTGGTACCTGCATTGGCTAATAAAAAGCCGGAGGGATGATGAGGAGTGTGAGCGCAAACAACCATCGGGGCCAGAAGGTAAAAATCCTTCATAAACAGGCCGGATATATGAGAGCAATGATTTTCTCTTACATAACGATTAAATGTCTTGCAAACGGAGTGGGTCCATATATGCAGGTACTTAGTTTTTGTCTGGAACAAAAAAACTGACCGTACATCCTGTACACACACGCTCCTGTGCATCCATGCACCCGCGATATACCGTACATCCTGTACACAAAAAAGCCAGTATAAATACTGGCTTTGTTTAAGGTCTGTTTAGCGAGTGTATTAACTAAATATCGCTTTCATTATCCAGAAGAAGATAATTGAAAGACCTGCACCTATTGGTAATGTAATCACCCAAGAGATAACAATATTACGTACAACACCTAAGTTGATTGCGGCAATACCACGCGCCATTCCCACACCTAGCACAGCACCTACTAAGGTTTGTGTAGTTGAGATTGGTAAGCCAGCACCTGAAGCAATAACAACGGTACATGCCGCAGCTAACTCAGCGGCAAAACCACGACTGGGTGTTAAGTGTGTAATACCTTTACCAATTGTGGCAATAACACGATGACCAAACAATGCAAGACCTGCAACAATACCAAAACCACCTAGTGGTAATATCCACCATACAAGGCTAGCTTTTTTCGCTATTTCACCACCGTTATCAACAATACTGACGACTGCGGCTAACGGCCCAATAGCGTTGGCTACATCATTTGAACCGTGAGCAAATGCCATACAACAAGCCGTTACAACCATTAAAACAGCAAACACTTTTTCTACGTTTGCGTAATGTGTAGTTTTATCAGCTTTATCGTCAAACTTAAGTCGTGAAACAAAGTACTTACCAACAATAGCCACAACGATTGCAACAATAATGGCAAGATAATAACCACCAGCACCAGCAATTTCAAAGTTATAAAAACCGACATCGATATTCTCTAAACCAATGTGCTTTAAACCTTTTTTAATTGTCACTAATGACAAGACAAAACCAGCTAAAAACATGTAAAACGGTACGTATCGTTTCGCTTGTTCTAATGGTTTTTCAGTATCAAAAATAAGTTTTTGTGCGCTATTAAATATAATAAAAGCAATAACACCAGAAATTAACGGCGTGATAACCCAACTACCAACAATACCACCTACTTTGCCCCAAGCTACTGTATCTGGGCTTATGCCGATTGCAGCAAAGCCAATTATAGCACCAACAATAGAGTGAGTAGTTGATACTGGCCAGCCTAATACAGACGCCACTAACAACCAAGTTGCTGCAGCTAATAGCGCTGAAATCATACCGAAGACTAAGAGTTCAGGTATATCGACAAACAACGCGGGGTCAATAATGCCCTTACGTATGGTTGATGTAACTTCACCACCCGCTAAATATGCGCCTGCAAATTCAAAAATCATTGCAATGATAATAGCTTGCTTAATTGTTAACGCTTTTGAACCAACCGATGTACCCATTGCATTAGCAACATCGTTGGCACCTATGCCCCATGCCATAAAAAAACCGACGACAGCGGCGATCATGACTAACGTAGAGCCATGAGAGAGTAAAATTTCCATGAGTGAGCCTTATTTTCTAGCCAAAAGAATTTCTAAACGTGCACCAACACGTTCGGCAAGATCAGCTAAGTCGCCAACCCAATCGATGATCTGATATAAAAACATTACATCTACGCAATTTAAATCTTTTTCAATATTTAAAAGATCTTTACGAAGTTTAACTTGCATACCATCAGTTTCATCTTCAATTTCGTCAAGTTGACTGATCATTTTAGAAACCAATTCAACTTCACGACCACGAAATCCAGTTTCTAGTAGGTCATCCAATTCATTAATTGCATCTGCAGCTTTTTCAGCAGCATCGATACTACGAGCTACATATGCGATGAACTGTTCTTGCAGTTCGATGGGAATAGTTAATTTGCGGCCAAAGATACGACCTGCGATATCTTTTGCGCGGTTGGCAATTTTATCTTGTTGAGATAATAACTCTAATAAATCAGCGCGATCAACCGGCATAAATAAACCACCCGGAAGTTCTAAACGAATTTGACGTTTTAGGTCATCAGCATCACGTTCTAATTTAGAGATTTTAGTACGCATCTTTCCTGCGGCACTCCAATCTTCTTCAGTAACTGCTGCGAAGAAAGGTACAAGTTGACTACAACATTTATGTACTATTCGAATGTGTTTTTCTAAAGGTTTAATTGGCGACTTTGCAAATATGCCAATGATTGAGTTTCTGGCCATAATTAATTTCCAGGAGCTTATGCTCTTTGTTTTTATTCGCCGCGGATATTAAAGCATTTGAAAATTATTTCAAAGGCTTTATAACAAGATAACGACTGTTTATAGAATGATTAGTTATTATCAGTTCACTTAAAAGTATATACCTTATTAGCTAAGTAAAAGCTAATTTAGTAAGGAATTTAGTTTTAAGATAATGATTCGAAGTTTTCTGCTGTTGTATGGCGAACGTCTTTACCTTTAACAAAATAAATAATGTATTCACAAATATTTTGACAACGATCACCGATACGCTCTAATGCTCTCGCCGACCAAATAACGCTCATTATTTGTGGGATAGAGCGCGGGTCTTCCATCATATAAGTCATCAATTGGCGCATCAGAGCTTCATATTCACGATCAATTTTATCGTCACTTTTATGTATTTTTACCGCTGCATCAAAATCCATGCGGGTAAATGCGTCTAAAGTCGCTTGTAAAAAAGTTAACACATGACGACCCAAGTTATCTAAGTTGGACAACAGGTCTTTGTGCTTACCTGATAAACTTTCTAAGGTAACGTTAGCAATTTTACCTGCTTCATCACCAATACGTTCTAGGTCTGTAATGGTTTTTACAATTGCCATGACTAAACGTAAATCGCCCGCTGCCGGCTGACGCTTAGCAATAATGCGTGTACATTCATCATCAATGCTGACTTCTGCGTTATTAATAAGATAGTCATTACTGAGCACTTGTTTTGCTAAAGCTTCATCAGCATCACATACCGATGTTAGTGCGTCAGTTAACTGCTTTTCAACTAAACCACCCATATGCATAACATGATTGATAATGCGTTCTAAGTCTTCGTTAAACTGGCCAGAAATATGACGACCAATATTTAAATTATCCACGGTAAAATCCTCTGTTTATCGTCAATGTAGCTTATACCAATGAGTTAACCGTAACGGCCAGTAATGTAGTCTTCTGTTTTCTTCTTCATTGGCGTAGTGAACAAGGTATTAGTGTCACTATACTCAATAAGGTCGCCCATATACATAAAGGCCGTTTGGTCTGAAACACGTGCCGCTTGTTGCATATTATGGGTAACAATAACCACAGTAAATTGTTTCTTTAAATCATTAATTAACTCTTCAATGGTTAATGTTGAAATAGGATCTAGTGCCGATGTTGGCTCATCAAGCAGTAACACCTCAGGCTGAATAGCTATTGCACGGGCAATGACCAAACGCTGCTGCTGACCACCAGAAAGTCCTAAAGCACTTTCATGTAACCTATCTTTTACTTCATTCCACAATGCGGCACTGCGCAGTGCATTTTCTGCGGCTTCGTCTAATACACGGCGATTATTTTCACCGGTAATACGTAAACCATAGACAACATTTTCATAAATTGATTTAGGAAATGGATTCGGACGTTGAAACACCATACCCACTTTACGACGCAATGCCGCTACATCGGTATGGCGGTCATAAATATTTTCGCCATTGAGGTTTATCTGACCGGTAATTTTACAAATATCAACCAAATCATTCATCCGGTTAATGCAACGTAGCAATGTCGATTTACCACAACCACTTGGGCCGATAAACGCCGTTACTTGACCTTTAGGGATCGACATTGAAATATTTTGCAATGCCTGCTTGTCACCATAATATAAATCTAAGTTCTTAATCTCTAACGCTACTTGCTCTGGCAAAAGGTTATTAAGATCGAGTTTAACTCTCTGCTGTGAAAGTGGATCTGATAAATTTTTTGGCGTAACAGAAATCATAATGTTCTCTTTAAATCTTATTCAATAGAGGGGAGTTTCTTCCCAATCATTTTTAACTTTTTAAATCATCTTTATATCGCTTTGTTTTATCAGCACATATTAATGCTCTAACATACGATACTTTTCGCGCAGACGATTACGGATAGACACCGCGGTCATATTCAAAGCAACAATAATAGTTACTAATAACAATGCCGTGGCGTAAACCAAAGGTCTTGCTGCTTCAACATTTGGGCTTTGAAAGCCTACATCGTAAATATGAAAGCCTAAGTGCATAAATTTACGGTCTAAATGCAAAAATGGGAAGTTACCATCAAGCGGTAAATTCGGTGCCATTTTTACAACGCCCACTAACATCAATGGCGCAACTTCACCGGCAGCACGTGCTATGGCTAAAATTATACCGGTCATAATTGCCGGACTGGCAATGGGTAGAATAATACGCCATAAAGTTTCAGCTTTAGTGGCACCTAACGCCAAGCTACCATGTCGCATAGCCGAAGGAATACGTGATAACCCTTCTTCGGTTGATACAATAACCACCGGCAAAGTTAAAATAGCTAAAGTAAGCGCTGACCACATCACGCCTGGGGTGCCAAATGTTGGGCTTGGCAAGGTTTCAGCATAAAATAATTGGTCTAAACTACCGCCTACCATATAAACAAAAAATCCTAAGCCAAATACGCCATAAACAATCGATGGCACACCGGCAAGGTTTATAACCGCAATGCGTAATAGTTTTGTCAGGGCATTATTTCCAGCATATTCATGTAAATAAATCGCGGCAACCACACCCAGTGGCGAAACAATCACCGTCATCAATAACACCATAAGTACCGTACCGAATATCGCCGGAAATACGCCGCCTTCGGTATTTGCTTCACGTGGGTCATCACTAACAAAAGCGGCTATTTGGCTGAAAAACAGCTTTAGTTTGCCAAATACGCTAAGTTTGTTATTAAAAGTAACGTGTAATACATCTTCAAAATTAATAGTAACCCGCTGCCCATCCATAGCACGCATAACAATTTGGTCACGAGATATTTTCTCACGTAAAGCCATTAACTGTTTTTCAAGCACCTGATATTCAGCTTTTAAACCCGCAACTTTATCTCTAAATACTTGTTTTAATTCAGTCGTAAGCGTGTCATCAAGTATATGCTTGCGCTCTTTTAATCGTGTACGCTCAATTTGATAGTTTATAGCGCCGATGTCTGACTTTTGCAGTGCTTCCATTTCAGCTTGAAAGTCACTAACTCGCTGCACCAGTTCTGCCATTTTATCTTGGCCAACAGCATTACCATCGAGAATGATCTCTTCAATATAACCATAGAAGTTACCATTGGTGCGGCGTTCAATTACCACAAGCTCTTCAGGTAACGAGGTTTTATTAATTTGTGGCACTAAAATCCAACGAAAATCTAAGCTGACCAATTCGCGGTTACCGGTTTTAATTAATAATCGCTCAATTGTCTCTTTTGACTTATCAATATTAAGATTTAGATGGACTAACTGCGATGTCGGAATACTTTCTCTATCGTAAATTTCACCGATCACGGTTAAGTTTTTACCTTGTTCATCGGTCATATCGAACTGATAAATATCTGCTGGCCAAAAATAACTTAAACCGCGTGAGGCAATTAACCACAGCAGACCTAAAACCGATATCAGACTGATACTTACACCACCTGCTGACAACCACACCCAAGGCGAGCCAGACTTAAACCAATTATTCATGCTATATCGCCTTCCCTACATTGAGCTGTATTTTTCACGCAAACGCTGACGAATAAACTCAGCAAGCGTGTTGAATACAAAAGTAAATACAAATAAAACAAATGCTGCCAAGAACAGAATTCGATAATGAGAGCTGCCCACTTCCGACTCTGGCATTTCAACCGCAATATTGGCAGCGAGCGTTCTCATACCTTGGAAAATACTCCAGTCAAGAATTGGCGTATTACCGGTCGCCATTAAGACAATCATAGTTTCACCCACGGCGCGTCCTAGCCCCATCATAACGGCGGAGAAAATACCTGGGCTTGCTGTTAGCAATACCACTTTGATAAGGGTTTGCCATTGCGTAGCACCTAAGGCCAATGAGCCACTGGTTAAATGTTTAGGCACACTAAATATGGCATCTTCAGCCATAGAAAATATGGTTGGAATAACCGCAAAACCCATTGCTATGCCTACAACTAAGGCATTTCGTTGGTCAAAATCAATGCCTAAATCATTGGTAATAAACTGTCTAACATCACCGCCAAATAAATGTAATTCCAATATGGGGGAAAACGCGAATGCCGCATAAGCTGCCACTAAAATGGCGGGAATTAAAATAATTGGCGCCCATGTTTCAGGAATATGGGTTTTGTATTCTCGCGGTAATTTATGCCACGCAAAAGCAGTAATAAATACCGATGACGGAATAAATATCAGCAATAAGCAGATAGCAGGTAAGTAAATTTCGATAATTGGCGCAAGCCACAGCCCAGCCAAGAAACCTAAAATTACGGTTGGCAACGCTTCCATCATTTCAATGGTTGGCTTAACTTTTCGTCGCATACCTGGCGTCATAAAATAAGCGGTATATATGGCTGCAGTTAAAGCGATAGGTACGGCAAACATCATCGCGTATGTTGCTGCTTTAATAGTACCGAATGAAATAGGCACTAAAGAGAATTTTGCTTCAAAATCATCAGAGCCTGAAGTCGATTGCCAAATAAACTCAGGTTCTGGGTAACCTTCATACCAAACTTCTTCCCAAAGTGCTTGCCAGGTAACTTCCGGATGTTCATTTTCAACAGAGAAAAGCGCTAATTCATTGTCAGAAAACATCACTAAACCATCGGCACGAGGTGCAATAGCAAAAGCTTGAGCATTACCTTGATGTAATTTACCTCGCCATAAATCTGCTTCACTGGTGGTATAAAACATGCCCATTTCACCTGACGGTGTTACGGTATAAAAACTTTTACGAAATTGCTCAGTATATATCGCGACTACAGGTTCATGGTCGCTGACATTAAAACGTCGAATTTCTTTAAATTCACGTCCTTGCTCGGTTGCCACTTCAAACCACTGACTCACAGACCCCTTGTCGTCACCTAGGAGAATTGAGCTACCACCGGAAAGTAACGCCATAGCGGTAATGTGATTTGGTGTTGATTTGTTTTGTGCGAGTTGCGGGATAATGGTCGCTTTTAGCTCAGCTTCATCGTCATCTAATGAAAACACAGCGACTTGATCTCCTTGGCGAACAAATACCATGGCTAAATCCGGCGAGACCAAAATATCATTAATAAACTTTGCCGAGTAATCAATTTCTTCATATTGCACTTCAAAGGCCGTGTCATAACTGAAATCGTCTTCGGCAAGTAAAGTAGTTTTAATCAAGCGATTATCATCAGTAAAACCAACGAAAACTGCCTTTTCATCATTCATAGCGAATGAAAGTTTGGTCAATGCAGCGCTATTTTCATCGATAGGCAAATAATCCTCACCTAATGGGTAACGAAGACTTGGAATTATGACCCTTTGACCACTGTCAAAATTAGCAGAAAAACTGGGGGCAACAAGCTGCACGTTACCGGCACTATCAAGCAATAACTTATTCTCTTGGCCGACATTAACTAGCTGCTTGATACTTTCACCGTAAGCTACTAGCTGCTTGGAAAGTATTTTATCGCCGGCTTTATAACCACCACCATTAACTAATTGATAAAAGTTAATATTGCCCTGCTCTGTAATGCTGTAGGCAACCTCCTTTAACTCATCAACTCCGGTTGCTAGCACTTTATATTCTTCGTTAATAACAAATTGTGCGCTAGGTTCAACTTTTGCAGATTCAAAAATAGGTTTTATCACGTAAAGTAAATACATGAATATTAACACTAAAGTAAATAAAACACTGATACCGCCTAAAGTAATAATCCATTTTGCTAATGAATTTTTCACCTTGCGATAGTTTGCAGATTTAGAAGCAATGGCCACTTAAAAATACCTTTAACTATGATAATTTTTATAACTGCAGCGATTATAAGGCACTAACATGACAGTTTTGTGACAAGCCGAAATTAGCTAAAATCATCACTCAGGCTGCTGCAATCGCTAAGTAGCAATAGGTAATAAGTAGCAATAGGTAAGTAGCAATCGGCTGATTATTGCTTATGGTATGATTAATTCAGTAAGACTCTGTCAACAACAGTGCATTTTAGGAGGGTGAAGCATGAATATTAGTCAAATAATGCAGCGTAAATTAATAACCTTAGATATGGATGACACTTTAGCGAATGCTAAAAAGCTGTTTGAGCAACATAATATGCATCACATATTAATCAATAATAAGTCGACCTTAGCGGGGGTTATTACCGACCGTGATTTATGGCAAAACTTAAGCCCCACCGTTGGTACGCGAAATGAAACGCCACAAGACAGTTTTATACTGAATAAAAAAGTGCATTTGATCATGGCTCGGGATCTTATCACCGCAACAGAAGATGTTAGCTTAACTGATGCAATACTGTTATTTCATGACCATAAAATATCTTGCCTTCCTATCGTGAATAAAAATCAACAAGCTGTTGGCATTATTACTTGGCGCGACATTATTAAGG
Source organism: Colwellia sp. PAMC 21821 (assembly GCF_002077175.1). Lineage (NCBI taxonomy): Bacteria > Pseudomonadati > Pseudomonadota > Gammaproteobacteria > Alteromonadales > Colwelliaceae > Colwellia > Colwellia sp. PAMC 21821. The sequence continues at coordinate 2,944,493 of NZ_CP014943.1, read as the reverse complement.
TCATTGCAGTGCAATATCGCCGCAAAAATAATGACCACATACCAACGCAAAGCGACAGCAAAAATGAGTTTAACACCGACAACCAAGATAATATCGATAAGTAATTAAACAGTTTAAGCGCTACAAGATAATATTGAACGAGCAGCTAAGTTCTCTCGAGTAAAGCAAGCTAATATCGACGATAAAACTCGAATTCAACAATAAGCTTCATAAATGGTACTTGATAAATTGAGCTTTATAAATTTTAATTAATACAATACTAAAAAATTGCTTTGAAGTTAAATTGGCATGCTTAATACTTCAACTCTACATACTAAAATTTTCAATGGTTACATTTCAATCAATATATTTTAAAGCCCAGAAGCTCTATTTTTAGCTGTGTTTAGCTCCCAAACAGTAAATTTTATTTGCAATTTAATTTCATAAAGCAGATATTAAATCATTGTTATGAAAACTTCAGGGGAAGGTTTTTTCATGACAAGTCACTGATTGTTATAGCCGTCTGTAAATTAAGTGTCGAATGGAAAATCGAAATTAGGTTCAAAAAGCAGTGATAGGATGCACAAATGACAGATAAAATTAATAATACAGAGTCGTTATTGCAGCAAATATCAGTAATGTCTAGTGTACTGAATAACATCGGTTCATATGTTTTTAGTAAAGATTTAGCCGGTAATTATACTTATGTAAATGCCAACGTTGAAGCTTTGTTTCAGAGACCTGCGAAAGATATTATAGGTAAAAACGACAGTCATTTTTTTGATTTAGATATACTTGATGAATTATTAGAAAACGATCGTAAAGTGATCAATGAAAAGGTTTCCCTAACAAAAGAAGAAACCAATGTCATTAAATCTTCCGGAAAAATCCTCACCTACAAAGTCATTAAAACCCCGATATTCAATGCTATTGGTGAAGTTATTGGTATTTCTGGGATATCAACCGATATTACTCTGCAAAAAAAGCTAGAAACTGATAATCAGAATCAAAAGCATTTACTCGACGTAGTGCTAAATAATGTTGATGCCTACATTTATATGAAAGATGCCCAACGCCGCTATCGCTATGTTAATAGCCGTGTTGCTGAACTTATTGGTCTTCCTGCAGAAGAAATTATTGGCAAATTCGATCACGACGTTGTTCCTCCAAAGTATGCCGAACACTTTTGGAAAAATGACAAAGTTGTTTTTGAACTCAATAAAAAAGTGGTGATGAACGAAACATTAGAAGATGCTGACAAAAAAGTTCATCATTACCTCAGTACAAAAGTGCCTTTTCAATTAAATGGTGACATGCAAACGATGGTCGCCTTTTCTACTGATGTGACTGAGCTATATCAACTAAAAGAAAAATTTGAACAACTTGCTAATACAGATGAACTCACCGCGATTTATAATCGTCGTTACTTTTTTGAAAATGCCAATCGTGAATTCAAACGAGCGAAAAGGCACCAACAGCCAATGGCTGTTATCTCGTTAGATGTTGACCATTTCAAGGCCGTTAATGATCAATATGGCCACCCAATCGGCGATCAAGTGTTAATAAAAATTTCACAATTAATTTCCACTACCATCAGAGCAGAAGATATTTTTGCTCGCATTGGCGGAGAAGAGTTTTCAATATTACTACCAAACATCACTAAACCTAAGAGTCTTCAAGCAGCGGAAAGGTTACGTGAATTATTAGATACAAGCCCGATATTAATTAACAATAATATAAAGTTACCGATAAAAATAAGCCTTGGCGTATCTGTAATAAAGGCCTGCGACAGTTGTTTTCAAGATCTCTATGCCCGCTCTGATAGTGCTTTATATAAAGCGAAATCTCATGGTAGAAATCATGTTTATCTGATGGATTAATCGCACCGAAGCAATAACAGCATAAATTGTCACTACATTAAGCCCAAGCCAACAAAACCTCATTGCCAACAAGGTAGCTATTAACCTAGAATAGCTACCATTCCAATATTGTTTCAAAAAGGCTCTCCATGGCACAACCATTACCAGATAAATTCATTATGTCGATGAACCGCGTTTCAAAAGTGGTTCCTCCGAAACGCACAATATTAAAAGATATTTCACTGTCCTTTTTCCCTGGTGCAAAAATTGGTGTGCTAGGTCTCAATGGCTCTGGTAAATCAACCTTGCTTCGCATTATGGCTGGCCTTGACACTGAGTTTGAAGGTGAAGCAAAAGCACTTGCTGGTACTAAAATAGGTTACTTGCCACAGGAGCCAATTTTAGATGAAGCCAAAACCGTCCGTGAAATTGTTGAAGAGGCAGTTTCTGAAGTTAAAAATGCCATGGCACGTTTGGATCAAGTTTATGCTGAATACGCTGAACCTGAAGCCGACTTTGACGCCTTAGCAAAAGAACAAGGCCAATTAGAAGATATTATCAATAGCCAAGATGGCCATAATATCGATAACGTATTAGAACGTGCCGCCGATGCTTTGCGCTTGCCTGATTGGGAACAAAAAATTGGCGTACTGAGTGGTGGTGAACGTCGCCGTGTCGCACTTTGTCGTTTGTTATTGCAAAAACCTGACATGTTGCTACTTGATGAGCCAACCAACCATTTAGATGCTGAGTCTGTAGCTTGGTTAGAGCGTTTCTTACATGATTACCCCGGCACCGTTGTGGCGATTACCCATGATAGATATTTCTTAGACAATGTGGCTGGCTGGATTTTAGAGCTTGATAGAGGACATGGTATTCCTTATGAAGGCAACTACTCTTCATGGTTAGAGCAAAAAAATGCTCGTCTTGAGCAAGAAAGTAAAAGTGAAAGTGCGCTACAAAAAACTATCAAGCAAGAACTTGAGTGGGTGCGTTCAAATCCTAAAGCACGTCAATCAAAAAGCAAAGCCCGTATGGCACGCTTTGAAGAGCTTAATAGTCAAGATCATCAAAAGCGTAATGAAACAAATGAGTTGTACATTCCACCGGGACCGCGTTTGGGTGATAAAGTATTAGATGTGAATAACTTAACCAAATCTTTTGGCGATAGAGTACTCATTGATAACTTAAGTTTTAGCGTTCCTAAAGGTGCTATTGTTGGTATTATCGGGCCAAACGGTGCCGGTAAATCTACCTTATTCAAAATAATGTCAGGTGCTGAACAGCCAGACTCTGGTCAGGTAGAATTGGGTGATACCGTTAAGCTTGCCAGTGTTGATCAGTTCCGTGATGACATGGATAACAGCAAAACGGTTTACCAAGAAATATCTCAAGGCCATGAAATTTTACAAATTGGTACCTTTGAAATTCCAAGTCGTGCTTACGTTAGCCGCTTTAACTTTAAAGGTAATGATCAACAAAAAATTATTGGTGATTTATCTGGTGGTGAACGTAACCGTGTTCATTTAGCTAAACTTGTGCAAACCGGTGGTAACGTATTACTGCTTGATGAACCAACCAACGATCTAGATGTTGAAACGTTGCGTGCACTAGAAGAAGCATTATTAGAATTCCCGGGCTGTGCCATGGTTATTTCGCATGATCGCTGGTTCCTTGACCGCATCGCTACTCATATTTTGGATTACCGTGACGAAGGTCAAATCAACTTCTATGAAGGTAACTATACCGACTACGAAGAATGGTTGAAGAAAACTTATGGCCCAGCAGCGGCTGAACCACACAGAATCAAATATAAAAAAATAGGTTAACTAATTAGTTAACAACAAGAAAAAGGCATCTTAATCTATTAATTAAGGTGCCTTTTTACTAAAAGCGAGCTATGCTGAATAAATCACTTTGCCATAATTAAACACTATGCAGAATAGACGTCAATTTACTCGAATACTTTTCTCTCTGCAGGCCGAATTAGCAATAGAGCAGCACGTATTTAATGTGAAGATTACTGATATCTCATTAAATGGCGCTTTGCTTTCCTTAGACACTAAAGGGCTAACCCTAAAAGGTATGCGCGGTGTCTTGTCATTTCAATTAAACGATACCGACGCCAAAATCGTGATGAACGTCACTGTAGCTCACCAAGAAGTTGATGTTATAGGTCTTCGATGTAATGGGATTGATATTGACAGTGTTAGTTTATTACGGCGTTTAATTGAGCTTAATCTCGCAGACGATGAGCAATTTCATAAAGAGCTATCCCAGCTAACCCATACTTAATACTCTCAACTCTAACTAAATTTCAAAGGATTTAACATGAATCACCTTATTATTTCTTTTATCACCGCTGACCGCCCAGGCATAGTAAAAGTTTTGTCCGATCTGATTTCTGAACATAAAGCTAATTGGAAGAAATCTAGCTTGCATCAAATGTCAGGAGTTTTTGCCGGTGTAATCGAAATTGCAGTGCCCGCTGAAAACGCAGAAAATTTAGCTGAAAAACTTGCTGAGCTACCTGGCTTTAAAATGCAAATAGAGCATGTGCAACAGCAAGCATCAACACCTGAAACTTTGCTAGTTTTAGAGTTAACAGCAAATGATAGAGCGGGTATCGTACAAGAGATATCTTCAACTATTCATCATCATGGTGGTAACTTACTTAAATTAGTAAGCACACAGGAAAGTGCCCCGCATGCGGGTCATGAATTATTCAAAGCAAAAGTGACTATTTCGGCTGAAAAAAACAATATCGAACCCATGATTGATGCGCTTGAAAATTTAGCTGATGACCTGATGGTAGATATTTCTCGATAATTTCAAGGCCCCTGCATTGCCTAAATGGAACTAGGTACTTAGCTTTTGATTGAACATCGCTGCTCTTTCACATCCATGTGACCGCAGCATACCGTTCGTCCTGAACATCGCTGCTCTTTCACATCCATGTGACCGCAGCATACCGTTCGTCCTGAACATCGCTGCTCTTTTCACATCCATGTGACCGCAGCATACCGTTCGTCCTGAACATCGCTGCTCTTTTCACATCCATGTGACCGCAGCATACCGTTCGTCCTGAACATAAAAAGTCCGCAATTATTACTGATTGCGGACTTTTTATTTTGTTGCTCGAGGTTTAATCTACAGACTTTATAAACCTAACTTTGTAAACTCTTTGGCTACAACTGAAGCAGGTAAAGGAATATAGCCATCTTTCTCAACTATGCTTTGTCCTGATTTTGATAAAACCATTTTCAAAAACTCAGCTTCCATAGGCGCTAAAGGTTTGTTTGGGTGTTTATTTACATAAACATATAAAAATCGTGATAATGGATACTTTTTAGAAATGGCATTTTCCATATTAGCTTCAATATAGTTTTCACCTTTTTTAGCCAGTGGTAATGCTCGTACACCCGATGTTTTATAGCCAATACCTGAGTAACCAATGCCGTTTAACGATGCAGAAACTGACTGAACAACCGAGGCTGAACCCGGTTGCTCGTTTACGCTATTTTTAAAATCACCTTTACATAACGCTTTCTTTTTAAAGTAACCGTAAGTACCTGATACGGAATTACGACCGTATAACTGCACATCTTTACCCGTCCAGTCACCGGTTAAACCTAAATCGCCCCAGCGATCAACATCTTTAAGCGCGCCACATTTACGATTATTAGAAAAAATCGCATCAACCTGGTCAATGCGCAGACCTTTAATTGGGTTATCTTTGTGTACAAATACCGCTAAAGCATCAATTGCTACACGAACAGCCGTGGGTTTGTAACCGTAACGTTTCTCGAAGGCTTCAATCTCACGTGACTTCATCTTACGGCTCATAGGCCCAAGGTTAGACGTAGCTTCCGTTAAAGCAGGTGGCGCTGTTGAAGAACCTGCAGCTTGAATTTGTACATTAACATTGGGATACGTGCGCTTAAACTCTTCGGCCCAAAATGTCATCATATTGGCTAGCGTGTCAGAGCCTACAGACGAAACATTGCCTGAAACTCCGCTAACTTTCTTATAGGTTGGTAAATCATTATCGACTGCTAATGCAGAAAAATTGATAAGGCTAGATAAACCAATAACGCCTAATGTCCGTTTTAAACTCATGTTACTCTCCGGTGAGGAATATAATTAATTTGAGAACACTATAGAAAGTGAATATGACAATAATAAGTAAAGTTTGTGACACTTGTATGACAGCACTAAAAATTGCTCGTAGTTTAGAACATTCCAATCATATTTAACTAAAGTAACACGGCCAAATTTAGCTAAAGTAAACGGCCAACAGTGATGATTTAGTGCCTGTTGATAGGTTTATTTTTAAGATTCAACTTTAAAAAAGATGCGTTTTAGGATGAATAGCCAATGCGGTTGCACTGGCCAATTATTCAGATATTTCAGGGGTAAAGTAAATAATAAATTCACTACCGTTTTGCCACTCACTTTCGATAGAAAGCTCACCATGATGATGATTCAACACATGTTTAACTATTGCCAAACCTAAGCCAGAACCACCAGTATCACGCGACCTAGACTTATCGACACGGAAAAAGCGCTCTGTTAAACGATTAACATGCTCAGGTTTAATACCTGAGCCATTATCTTTAACACTAAAGCGTATTTTATTACCGTCGTTTCGAAGCGAAATATCTATAACACCATTGTCTGGGGTATAGGCGATAGCATTAGCAATTAAATTCAAGCACGCGCTTTTTAATTCGTGTTCATTGCCATTAATACTTAAATTCGGCGAAATATCATTGTTAATACTGTGATTTTTATCTTGGTTTAGCCACTGCACCTCTTCGAGTATTGATATAATTAAACGCGACAAGTCGACTTGCTGATGATTGTTGGCATCGACATTATTCTCGACCCTAGATAGCACCAACAATTGCTCGACTAACCTGTCCATTCGAGACACTTGTGTTTCAATCGTGGTAAAGGCTTTTTTCCAATGTGGATCCAGTGCAGTTTCACTTGCTTGCACCATTTCAACATAACCTCGTACCACGGTTAATGGCGTTTTTAACTCATGAGAGACATTCGCGACAAAATCGCGACGCATTTCTTCTAGTCGTTGAATATTACTGATGTCACGCGCCAATAATAAAATTTGATCACTGCCGTAAGTCATCATGCGCAGTTCTAGCTGTAATTCGTTATTAATTGGGGAAACAATAAGGCATGGGCTATCGTAATCGCCGTCTTCTAAATATTTAGAAAATTCTGGAAATCGAATCAAATTATCAATACGTTGACCAACATCTCCAGGCCAACGTACACCTAAAAGTTGAGAGGATTTTTTATTTCCCCATAAAATAATGAGTTCATTTGACAGCACTAACGCCCCATCGGGCAATGCTTCGGCACCATCGCGAAATTTTCTAATTCGCTCATTTAATTGCTTTTGCTTTAAACGTTGCTTACGAATTCGGCGGTAAAGACCATCGTATATTCTGCCCCAAACCCCATTGGCTTGCGGGGGTGAAATTGATTTACCTTGCCACAGCCACTGAATTAATTTAAATAAATGACTGTAATGCCAAGCAAGCAAACCTAGTGAAACTAGACAAACAACAAGAAAGGTTTGACCGAGCAAATAACCAATAATGGCGCTGGCAAAAAGTAAACCAAAAATACGAGTTATAAGCGCGCGAGCTGAAATACGAAAATACATAAATTAGCCATTAACCTGAGGTTTTAATTTTGCCCGAAAAGCGGTAACCAGAACCACGAACGGTCTGAATGAATTCTTCATGCCCTTCGCCTGAAATAGCTTTACGTAAACGTCGAATATGAACATCAACCGTTCTATCCTCAACATAAACATTAGTGCCCCATACATTATCTAGTAATTGCTCTCGGCTATAAACACGCTCAGTATGGGTGAGAAAAAAATGTAACAAACGAAACTCTGTTGGCCCAAGCTCAAGGGCTTTATCGTTAATTGACACACGATGCGCTACGGGGTCTAACGTAATGCCATGAAAGTCGATTGACTCCTCCAACGCGGTTGGTGCAACGCGTCGAATAACGGCTTTAATACGTGCAATTAATTCTTTCGGGGAAAAAGGTTTAGTAACATAGTCATCAATACCAGCGTCAAAGCCTTTTACCTTATCATCTTCATCGGCTCTGGCCGTTAACATAATAATGGGAATAGAGCGTGTATACTCATTCTGTTTTAACGATATTGCTAACTTAACGCCCGTACCACCCGGTAGCATCCAATCAAGTAAAATCAAATCGGGATAAGGTTCTTTAATTTTTGCTTGTGCTTGTTCTATTGTTTCAGCCTCTATGGCATTGAAACCATTTTGCTCTAAAACGAAGGTGATCATTTCTCTTATTGCCGTATCGTCTTCTACAACCAAAATTTGTCTATTCATGAATCCGTCCTAATAGCCTAATCGCATAATCGCATAATGAACATTGTGATAAATAAATATGACAGTTTCATGACAACGGCAGAAATATACTTAAAATCCCTTAATTCAACTAGAAATTGGCCAGCTAGAAATTGGCCAACATCATGATCGACGATAGCAAACAATTAGGCAAGAAAAAAGCCGCTCAATGCGGCTTTAATAACATATTAACTTAAACGTAATCGCTACTAATATCGATTACTTGCGTAGCTTCAGCGTTAATATTAAAAGTTGTATTCAATACCCGCAGCCAAGTAATCTTGATCTTCGCCACTGTCCATATCAAAAGTAGTATAGAAAGTGTATAACTTAGTACTTTTCGCTAATGAATAATCTGCGCCAACAGTAATACCTGATTTATCGTCGCCATTTTTAAAGTCAGCAGCTTGATATTGGCCTTTAAAAGTTAGCTTATCCATTTTGTATTTAGCCGATACCATGAAACCATCCATTTCATCGCTACCGTCTACTTTTTCTTGGGTTTGCAGCATTGCACCTAGTACAACACCTGACACTTTACCTTGCACTGTTGCACGCGTAATGTCGTAACCGTTTACATCTGAATCAACAGCAACAGAAGCAAATAAATTTGTTTTTTTCAATTTAGCGTCACCGTAAAATACCGCAACTGAAACACCATCTTCGGCATCAACAGCGTCTTCTGCGATATAAGTTACACCTACTTGAAAATCACTAAATTTAGGCGATTTATAAGAAAGCGTATCTGCCATACGGTTTTCACCTTTCCATAAGCTTTTAATATCACCGTTTAAATCGCTGAACACATCAACTTTGCCTTGTGACTGTTTAAGCATAGTGTCATTTTTACCCAGTAAAACTTCACCAAAACTGCCCGCCAAACCTACATATTGGTTACGATCTGTAATACTATCGCCTTTAGCACTATCGCCATCTAAATCAACCTGGAACTCAGCTTTATATAAAACCGTTAGGCCATCGCCTAAATCATGTGAGCCTTTTAGACCAATGCGAGAAGCATTGCTTTTAACTTCTGTGAACGATCCTTCACCTTCATCAGAAGATTGCAGAGAAAGATTTGCTTTACCGTAAACTTCAACATCAGCTGCAAATGCCGACAATGATAAAGAAGACAATAAAACGACAGCGATTTTGTTGTAAGTATGTTTCATGTTGTTACCTTTATAAATTTAAGTATGGCTAAAAATTAATTGCGGCTATATTGCCAAAGCTTTATGACACTATTGTGACACCAAAGAAAAATTTCTCACCATTTTACCAAAAATATAATTAATATTGATTTTTGTTCACAACTACAGCAAGATTTCAATCTGAAACATGGCTAAATTACCGGCATTCCCGTATATTTGATGTTTAATACTAAGAAGATAGTATATCTCTAATTATCAATTTATTGATTAAAAGCAGCTGTATTTTAAAAAAAACTTTTAACCCGATTGAAAACCGCTAGAATCAAGAAACACTAAATAAAAGAAATATTTAATGAAAGCAACTAGCCTGTCACGGAAATTACTAACACGCGTATTGTCATTTTACTTTGTCCTGACATTTATCGTAACTTGCGTGCAGATTGGTGCTGAGTACATCAATACCAAAAATCACATTGCTAATGAGCTATTAACGCTTGAAAAAACCTTTAGTGGCAGTTTAACCCGAGCGGTATGGGAGCTTAATACCCAGCAAGCAGTCACAATAGCAGAAGGTTTAGTTGCTATTCCCATGATTAAAGGTATTACGATTACCGATGAAAATAATCAGCTTATCGCCCAACTGGGCATATCAGCCGATAAAGAAACCCTTTTCCTAGAGTCGATTGACGACGAGGACAATAACCGTAAATATTTTAACGTTACCTCACATGGCTCAGGTTTATTTGGTCATGGTTTCCCATTGATATTTGAATTTTCAGGTCGTACTACTAGAGTTGGTTCAGTCACTCTATTATCTAGCAACGAGGTTATTTTTAACCGCATACAAGTCGGTATATATTTTCTTATCGGTAATGCAATGGTTAAAACAGCCGCCTTGGTATTATTGTTTTCTTTAGCCTTTTCAAGCCTTTTAACTAATCCACTGAATGAACTGACAGAACAAATCAATCAATTTGACATCGATGATCCTGAAGCCTCTAAACTGCATGTAATTAACTATGAAAATAACGAATTAAATATTCTGCAAAATGCTTACAATAATTTAATTGATGAACTGGTCGCTTATAAAGAAAAGCTCGCTTTAGCACAAACCAAAGTTATAACCGCTAACAGTAAACTTGATGAACAAAACTTGATGCTTGAACAAGAAGTGGCCCGTAAAACGTCTTCACTTAGTACCACCATGCTGAAAATGGAAATGCAGCAACGCGAGTTGTTAGATCAACAAGCTAAACTGCAAGCAGAAAATAGCCGCAGAAGCATGACAGAAAAAACCCTGCTAGAAACAAATCACGAATTAAAAAGCTCTATTATCGCATTAAAAAAAGCCCAAGAGCGTTTGCTTGACGCCGAAAAGATGGCGGTACTTGGTAGTATGTCAGCAGAAGTTACTCATGAAATAAATACCCCAATAGGTGTCAGTATAACGTCCACGTCTTATCTGGCAGATTTACTGACTAAGCTAAAACTCGACATAGAACAAAATAAACTCTCCAAACGAGTGCTTAATGACTTTACCGAGCATTCTGAGCAAGGGCTTAATTTAGTGTTAAATAACCTAGAACGTGCATCTGAATTAGTTTCTAGCTATAAGCAAGTTGCGGCAGACCAAATCAGTGAAAAAATTCGACAGATCAATCTGGCCAAGTATATTGATGAAATCATTCATTCATTGCAGCCAAAACTAAAAAAAACTAATCATAGCATTAAGGTAGATTGCCCTGATGACGCTGAAATATATTGCCATGCTGGCGCTATTTCTCAAATTTTCACCAATCTGATCATAAATTCAGTCATTCATGGCTTTAAAGACATAAATCACGGTGAAATCACCATATTAGTTAAAATAAACGGTCAACATGTTCATGTAATATATCAAGACAACGGTCATGGTGTATCTGACGAACAATTAATACATCTCTTTGACCCATTTTACACCACAGCAGGAAATAGAGGCGGTACAGGCTTAGGTACGCACATAGTTCATAACTTAGTAAACGACACCTTAAATGGTAGTGTCAGTGCCAGTTCGACACTAGAAAAAGGCCTAATTTACGATATCAAGTTTGATAATCTGCGATGAGTGGACAATAAGTTACCTCTATTAGTTTAAGGCGTGCGTGATGCAAGTAAATACGGTAATATAGCCCTCGTTTTTCAATTATTCGCCCACTTTTAAGGGCATAGGATTATTTTAATGTGGTTTAAAAACCTATACTTTTTTGCCTTTACTCGCCCTTTTGAATGTTCTGAAGAAGATTTAGAGAAACAATTATCTGAGCATTTATTTACTCCTTGTGCCTCTACTGAGCAATCTCATTTTGGCTGGGTAAATGCATTAGGTAAGCATGGCGATACAACTGTTCACGCGGTAAACGGTAACTACTTGTTATGCGCACGTAAGGAAGAAAAAATTCTTCCCGCTCCTGTTGTAAAAGACATGATCGAGCAAAAAGTAGCGCAATTAGAAGCAGAACAATCACGCGGCGCCACTAAAAAAGAGAAAGAACAGTTTAAAGAAGATATTATTTTTGAATTACTACCGCGAGCATTTTCTCGCTATAGTGATACTCGTGCTTATATCAACTCTGTTCATAACATTATTGTTATCGATACCAGTAGTCGCGGCAAAGCTGAAGACTTTTTAGCGCTGTTACGTAAATCACTTGGCACTTTACCCGTAACAACGCCGTCACCAGAAAAAGCCCCTGATGAATTAATGACTGAATGGTTAGTAGAAAGTAACTTGGGTGCTAACTTTCAATTAGGTATGGAGGCAGAGTTCAACGCCTTAGGCGATGACGGTGCTGTAGTAAGAGTTAAAAACCAAGACCTCACTAGCGAAGAAATTAAAGCACATTTAGATGCCGACAAATATGTTGTAAAAGTGGCCCTAGAGTGGGATGAATCGTTGTCGTTTATATTATGTGACGACTTGGCAGTGAAACGTCTTAAGTTTTATGACGTTATTCAAGAGCAAAATGACGACATTGATAGTGACGACGTAGTCGCCAAACTTGATGCTGACTTTGCCTTGATGGCAGGCGAATTAAACCGATTTATAGACAATTTATTGGCTGAATTTTCACTTAAAGCAAGCGATTATTTAGAAGCATAACTATAAATGAATAAAGTTAGTTGTTAAAAAAGGCGCTGAATAGCGCCTTTTTAGTATATATTTACATGTCGCTTTCGCCGGTTATAATTTTAAAACATCGCTCTAGCTTTTACTAACACGTCACTAAATTCTGCTGATGCCATAAAATTTAGCTTGGGTAAAATACCTTTATCAACATAGCTTCTAAGTAAAAAGTCTCTTGTAGATTCATTTTTAAAAATTTCATGATACACAGCTCCCGCTCGAATGAAGTCGATATAATGCACATCTTTTGGCAAAAAGCTCAAATCGTTCCATGACAACACTAATTCAGTATAGTCTTCTGAAAATCCCCAAGCTTTTGTCATTTCAGCACCAATGATATGGGAAAACTTAACAATCGCTTTATTTAAAAATGCCGGTTTAGCAAATACCGTTGGATGACCTTCCGCTTCAGTTAATATTGGCAAAACACCAATATTATGTATAAGTGCGGATAAAGTTAAAGTTTCTAGGGTAAGTGGTGTTTGTTTATTCTTTTGTAAATATATCGTCATAAGTGCGATTGCAACCGAGGAAACAGCTACGGTTTTTTGCCACGAACTTCGCATATACTCGTCAATAACAGGGTTGTCAGAGACAAACATTTGTTCAACGGCCATCGCCGTAGCTATGCTTTTAATTTGTCTTAGGCCAATACGAGTAACAGCTTTGCTAACCGACTCAGTCTTAACTTCTCGCCCATATGCAACACTGTTCGCCACCTTCAACATACCTAATGATAATGCTGCATCGTGGCTAATAATTTCACTCATTTTTCCTAAGCTAATTTCTGGATCATCTGCGGCTTGTCTAACTTTCAAAGCAACTTCTGGTAAGGTAGGTAGCACTAAAGCATCTTGTCTAATTTTTTCGACGAGTATGATATAAAGTGCGTTTTCAGCGCCCATAAACTTTCCTTAATATTAGCGTTTACAAATACAGCGATTAATACAGTACATTGAAATTTAAGCAATTAGAAGTATAATTTTCATCCCTCTATTTTCATCTAAATGCTATTAACACAAATATATAATTGATCTATTGTAAATGAGGATAAATATTTAAGTACACCTATTTACTGCTCTAAACAAAACATACACACCAGCATAGACCAAAATATTTACCGATGCCGTGGAGCCTTACACTTACATGGATTTAAGTCATTATAGGTCACACAGAAGCAATTACCGAGATGGCTAGGAGCAGCCTTGTAGGCTTCGCAGATATGTAGGCCATTTTGAAATGATGGATTACTTATATCAATTGATACGATAAACATGGTGAACATAAAGTTGTATATAGAGAATTAATGATTTTCGTCTGATTTTTTAGCAAAAAAAAGAGCGCGCAATACACTCTTTTACTGAAAATGTTGTTGAAACTCGATTATGACAAAAGTCTATACTGAAATAGCAGCTTTAATATGCGGATGAGCTTGATAGTTTTGTAGCTCAAAATCTTCAAAAGTAAAATCAAAAATACTTTTAACTTCAGGATTAATCCACATATTTGGCAATGGTAAAGGCTCGCGTGATAATTGCTCATCAACTTGTTCAAGATGGTTTAAATACAAATGCGCATCACCAAAGGTATGTACAAAATCTCCTAACTGCAAATCACAAACTTGCGCAATCATCATGGTAAACAAGGCATAACTTGCGATATTAAAGGGTACTCCAAGAAAAATATCAGCACTTCTTTGATATAACTGACAGCTTAACTTGCCATTTAAGACATAAAACTGAAACAAGGTATGGCACGGCGGCAAAGCTTGTTTACCTATTGCAGCATTAGCATCAGGGCTTATTGATGTATCAGGCAATAACGCGGGGTTCCACGCGGTAATAATATGTCGACGTGAGTCTGGATTATTTTTTAAATCATCTATAAGTTGTGCTAATTGGTCAATTGTTTCGCCGTTCTGCGCTGGCCAATTACGCCATTGTACGCCATATACAGGACCAAGTTCACCTTCTTCGGTTGCCCAAGCATCCCAAATTTTTACGCCATTTTGCTTTAAATAGGCAATATTAGACTCACCTTTAATAAACCATAATAATTCATGAATTATCGATTTAAGATGACATTTTTTCGTCGTTACTAACGGAAAACCTTTCGAAAGATCAAAACGCATTTGATGACCAAATATACTTTTAGTGCCAGTGCCCGTACGATCAGATTTTTCAACCCCTTCGTCTCTAACATGGCGCATTAAATCAAGATATGCTTTCACTAGGTTTTCCTTTAACGTTATTTATAAGAATAGATAGTTGATGCCAATCGTAACATTAGAACAAAAATATTTACTACGGATCTACAATACTTGCAGTTTATCAGTACTTGGCATTATTTGGCATGAATTTGTCGGAAAAGTTATGTCTGCTTATTGGCAGCTAGGCAAAATTATTCGAATGGACGTGTGTGTTTTTTTCGCTAATACCACATCATTTTAATGGCAACTAACATCAAAAATATTGCGAAGCCTTTTTTCAAATAAGGTAAAGTCAATTTAGCCCCCGCCTTTACACCAATTGGCGCGAATAAAGACGAAGTTAAAACAATCCCTAATAAAGCCGGCAAGTAGATATAACCGATACTCCATGGCGGCAGGTCGCTTTGCCCTAAACCAATAAAGATGTAACCCAAAGTACCAAATAAAGCGACAATAATGCCACAAGCTGTCGCAACACCTATAGCTTGTCGCATAGACAATGAGCAATACATTAAAATAGGTACCAATATTGCCCCGCCTGCAATCCCCATTAAGCTTGCTAGCACGCCAGTAAACAAGCCAATGAACTGTAACCACCATTTTGAGGGTAACGGCACGCTGCGCTCGACTTTAATAGACAAAAACATGTACAGCGCTAAAATAAGTACCGCACTAGAAAATATAATTGTTAACGCCTTTAATGACAGCAACCCTGCAAGAACAGCACCCAGTACAGCACCAATTGCCACCGTTATCACAAGGCTTTTTGCTAGTGGCCATGGAATATTACCATTTTTATGATGGGCAAATGCAGCCGACGTAGAAGTAAATATTATAGAAGCTAATGATGTTGCAAGCGCCATAGGAAAGGCAAGTTCAGCACTTATGCCCAATAATGGTAATAAATAGACTAAAACGGGCACTATAATTAGCCCGCCACCAATACCGAGTAGGCCGGCAAAGAAACCAACAATAGCGCCCAACAAGGCACAAGCTAAGAAAACACTAATAAACATCAAAATTACTCAATGTAAAGTGGCACAACAAAAGCCTTGGGAAATTTACTGTAATCTCGCATGAACAAAGTCTCCTAAACCTAATTTAACTAACTGCTCATGCATGTAACTGTGAACACTGGCGGTAGTTGTAAAGCTCAATACTTGCGCTAAAATTTGTTTTAAATCGTGATACTCAACATGACGAATCACCCATTTAACTTTTGCTAGACTGTGTGCACTCATACTTAAATTTGTATACCCCATTGCTATAAGTATAAGCGCCCCTGTAGGTTCATTTGCCAACTCTCCACAGATACTTAGAGGTACATTTCGCTTTTTGCTTTTTTGTGCAATATAGTACAGCGAACGAAGGACGGCAGGATGGTAAAAATCATATAAACTCGCTACACGGCTATTATTACGGTCTACAGCTAATAAATACTGCGTTAAATCATTACTACCGACCGAGAAAAAATCAACTTTATCGGCTAAATCTTCAAGTTGAAAAATAATGCCAGGCACTTCGATCATCACACCAACTTTTGGCCTAACTAAGACGTCACTTTCATTACAAAACAATTCCGTTGTTAGTTCATAATACGCTTGATTAATAAGCCTAATCGCTTCATCTACTTCAGTAATACTTGAGATCATGGGTAACATTATAGCTAAGTTACCCAAACCATGATTAGCTTTCATCATCGCACGTATTTGTACTAAAAATATTTCCGGGTGATCTAAGGTAATACGAATTCCACGCCAACCTAAAAAAGGATTCGCTTCAATAATGGGGAAATAAGGTAACGATTTATCACCACCAACATCTAGAGTACGCATAGTGACAGGCTTGCCTGCAAATGACGCTAACACTTCTCTATACAATGCAGTTTGCTCCGCCTCAGACGGAAAACAGCTACGGTTCATAAATGGGATTTCAGTGCGATACAAACCGACACCGTCAGCACCAACATTTTGTGAGTATTCAAATCCCGCAGATAACCCTGCATTTATCAGTAAGCTCACGCTATGACCGTCTTTTGTCGACGCAGGTAAATGCTCAGCCTCTTTTACTTGTGCGTTCAGTAAATCTTCTGCGGCTAAAATATGACGATACTCTTTAATCAGCGCATCACCGGGGTTAACATATAGTTGATAAGCGTAACCGTCTAAAACCGCATTTTTTTTATGTAACTGACGAATGGCGAGGTAATCAACCCCCATAATCGCAGGGATATTCAGCGCTTTCGCAAGAATGGCGGTATGAGAATTATTTGAGCCGGTTATTGAAACAATACCTAATAAACCAAGATGTTGATATTCAGCAAGCATCGACGCACTGACATCTTCTGCGACTAATATGAATTGTTTAGGTAGCTGTTGTTCAAGCCCGTCCATATTTTTAATGTTATTTAATAAGCGATTACCTAAATCTTTAATATCATAAGCACGCTCACGTAAATATTCATCGTCTAAAGCTTCAAACTGCATAACATAGTGGTCAACGACCAGTTTGAGTGCACTTTGAGCATTCCAGCCTGACTGAATTTTAGCAATCACTTCAATTTTAAAATTATCGCCTTCAATCAACTGTTTATAAACATCAAAGATATCGAGGCTGCTATCTGTTATTATTGCTTTTAACTTCTCACTCATCTGAGAAAACTCAGCGATTGTCCGACTTACTCCGTCATTAAAAATAGTTAACTGCTGCTCACTATTACTGACTTTCTCAACCGCTACAGTAGATAGATCAGCTTTGGGATACACAACAACCATCTCACCAATAGCAACGCCTGGAGAACCGCCTATTCCAACAATGCTTTTACCTACACTTTGATTACTATGGTATAAATCTATCATACCTTGCGCTTCAACACTGGCTAATACCGTTGCAAGTTGTGCAGACAGAGTAACCAAAAAGGCTTCTTCATCTTCATTAAAAACGCGGGCTTGTTCTTGTTGTACTGTTAATATGCCCAAAACTTTGCGTTGATGAATAATCGGCGTTCCTAAAAATGCCTTAAAATTTTCTTCTTCAACTTCTGGAGCATGAATAAAATTTGGATGTAAACAGGCGTTGGCAATATTGATTGGTTCTTCACGTTGTCCGACTAAACCAACAAGCCCTTCAGTGAAACCAATACTCGTTCGACCAAAAGCATTCTCGGCTAAGCCATTAGAGGCCATTAAAATGAAGTGTTGTTTTTGGTGATCGGCTAAGTATACCGAACAACATTGAGTGGAAAGCGCAGATTTAACCTGACTAACTAAGCGTAATAATGCCTCATCAAGCTCCGAAGCTTGACTAAACTCTAGAACAATTCGACGTAAAATAGTGAGCATTACCGTCCCTTTAAATTAGTTCTTTTTTATGCATATTGATATCATACAAACTAGTATGATTGAATTGGCTTGTGCTTATAAAGCACAACTTAATGATGTTAGTTATATTATCGTTGCAAACTAAATAACTTTAAACTAAATAACTTTAAACTAAATAGCTCACCGAAGTGAGCTATTTTACAAGTCATAATAATAATCTAAGACAATAATTAAGCACGGCGTCGGCGACGTTCTTGGCGATAACTAGGCATCGCCGCTAAAGCAAATTCTTTCATCACCTTGCGATAAACTTCGCGTTTAAATGACACCACTTGCCTGACCGGATACCAGTATGAAACCCAACGCCAGTCGTCAAATTCAGGATGATTTGAATGTAATAAATCAACCGCTGATTCTGGTGCTGTCAATTGCAGTAAAAACCATTTCTGCTTTTGACCAATACATACGGGTAAGCTTTCGTGCCTAATTAACCTTTTCGGTAATTTATATCTTAACCAATGCTTAGTAGTCGCTACAATTTTAACATGCTCAGGTTTTAAACCAACTTCTTCGTCCAATTCCCGATACATTGTTTGTTCTGCAGACTCACCCTCGTCAACCCCACCTTGTGGATATTGCCAAGAATGCTGACCAAAACGCCTTGCCCAAAATACTTGTCCCCTGTCATTGATTATTACTATGCCGACGTTAGCTCGATAGCCTTCGGCATCTATCACAGGAACTCCTGACAGCATTTAATAATGCTTTGATTCTTCCACACTCTGCACTTTTGGGCAAACTTTTATTAACAGAAATCATCACAATATGCCGGTATTAGCGATTGTTACCTCATAACAATTCAAAGTTTTAAACATTACTAAAAATAATTGCCTTGCTCAAAGCCTAAGAGCTGAATGATAATAAGCTATACAAAATTGACTGCAGATTAAAAATTGAATAGCGGAAAAAGCCCTAAAAACGAAGCAGAATTACTAACGCGAGCACAAAACCTTGCCGGTATGTCGTTAGGAGAAATTGCGGCAACAATTAATGTTCAAGTGCCTAAAGACCTTAAACGCGAAAAAGGCTGGATTGGGTTGCTGTTAGAGCAAGTATTAGGTGCTAGCGCTGGTTCTCGACCAGAACCCGACTTTCCACATTTAGGCATTGAACTAAAATCATTACCGATTAATTATCAAGGTAAACCTCTAGAAACGACCTTTGTCTGCGTTGCCCCATTAACAGGCTTAGTCGGCGCCCAATGGCAAACAAGCCATATTCGTAATAAAATTGCACGTGTCTTATGGGTACCTGTTATATCTGAGCGAAATATTCCGATTGCAGAACGTATTGTCGGCACAGCCTTTATTTGGTCACCTTCACAAGAAGAAGAACATTTACTCGCTCTCGACTGGCAAGAACTTACTGACATGATAGTGCTAGGTGATGTGGAAAATATTCACGGCAAGCATGGTCAAGTATTGCAACTGCGACCAAAAGCAGCAAATAGCCAAGCAAAAACTCAGGCTTTTAATCGCCACGGGCAACCTTTCATGACCTTACCTCGCGGTTTTTATTTAAAAACAAGTTTTACACAAGGGCTATTAAATAAGTATTTACGTATAGACTGATTGAAACCCTTTCTCTAATCCCATTGAAATATAAATATATTAATAAAAACCGTAGCTAAAATTTACTAACCGCGTTATAAATTGGTAAATATTAAAACTCGGTAATGTTAATTCCCCATGAAGTTAGGCAATAAATTTGATCGCTATATAGCAGTAATATTTTTTGTAACAATAGTTACGGTTATTTTAACATCTTATTTCACCCTAAAAGACGTTATAAATAGCCACAACAAACAAGTACAAAGTGCTACAACGCCGTTATTTTCTTTAGTAACGAGTGAAATACTTCGGCCTTTGAATGTTGCAAATTTCATGGCTAAAAATCAATTTGTTATCGATTATGCTGGTCAAGATGAAATAGATACAAACTATTTAGTCTCTTATCTAGATAAGGTAGCAAAATCCTATAATATGATTGCCTTTATCGCCTTAGAAAAACACAACCTCATGGTCGATTCTAATGGCAAAGAATCGACACTAAATAGTTCAGATACCGAGTGGTATAACCGCCTTAAAGATTTACCCGGTGAACAATTTACCGACATAGGTAATGCACAAAATCCACATTTATATTTTGATAATAAAATTCGCAATTCTAAAGGTGAATTCATTGGCTTTACTGGTGTAGCTCTTGATCTAAATTATTTTGCCAGCAAATTTCAAGAATACAACGAACGCTTTGGCTTTGAATTATATTTTGTTGATCACAACAATATTATTACCTTATCTTCAAATAGCATCATAAAATCTGAAAGCCATCATCGCAAAGACTTAATGACTCGCTTAAGTGACTTACCATGGCATCAATCGCTGATCAAAAATAACGCCGCAGATAAAAACTTAAGCTCAGAGGTCATGTACACCTCAGATGATGGCTTGCTGATATCGCAAATGCCAATACAAGAGCTTAAATGGCGTATGTTTATTGTCTCACCACCTGCAGCGCAGCAAAGTGAATATTGGAAAATATTTATCGGCCGTTTCATACTATTTTTTATCGTCGCTATAATTTTTTATATGATGCTGTTAAATATTATTAATTATTTAAAATCGCGATTAATTAAACATGCTGAAACCGACCACCTAACCCAACTTCCAAATCGTAGCCATATACATTCACGCTTTGATGATATTGCTATCCGCAATGATAATCTTTGTCTCGTACTAGCTGACATTGACAGTTTTAAAAGTATAAATGACACCTACGGACATTTAGTGGGTGACGATGTATTACGTATTATCTCTGAACAGCTGTCACAAACGTTGAGAAAAGTTGATGTGGTAGGCCGATGGGGTGGCGAAGAATTCGTGATGTTATTACCTGAAACAACCGCTAAACAAGCACATGTTATTGTTGAGCGTATTAGAAAAAACATTGCCGACATTTCTTTTCCTATATCCACCACTAGTGGTACCTTTAATACCACCATTAGCTTTGGTATTTGTGAATTACCATTAGAAAATAAAACCATCATAGATTATATCGAAGGCGCCGATAAAGCCCTGTACCAAGCAAAAAGTGATGGCAGAAATAAAAGTGTTATTTTTAACTAAATAAATTGTGCTATCGATAAATAATTGCGCTATCTCACTTATTTATCGATATTTTTTGTTAACAACAGCCTAAGAAAGTTTATCGATTAATATCAATTTGACTACTTAAATGCTCTACTTTTTTAAGAGTTAAAATGAATAAATACAAGTCATAAATTTATAAGTAGTTATTCTACTTATAAATTTTATAACGTCGTAGCTTTTTATTTTAACCATTAAAAATGAGCAAAGAATTAATCAACTGGTTATATTATGCAAGTTAATGGTTTGGCTTATGCTGACACTGCTTTGACTCGCTATCTCTTGCCAGTCAGTATTTGCCGCTTCTAGACAAACAAATTCGTGTTCACCTTGGACATGTAGATCGATCATGTTTCGTCCATCTTTACCCGGGTTCCATAACACCCACTGCTGACAACCTTTACTCAGTATTTCAATCTCACGTTGCCACTTGTTATCAACAATAACCATCTTATCGCAGTTATGATAAATGCGATCAATTGGGCCCAAACAATTTTTTAGTGTTGATTTTTGTTCGTTCTCACCACTAATTTTGTCATCATAAAGCGCGTCGTTTAAGGCCGGAATTTCGGTTTCCTGTGAATTACCAACGCAAAAATAACTGTGCAAAGCGCCAGTATATTCTACCGCTTGATCTGATAAATTTGTCATGGTTAACGTTTGGTGAAATGATTCGTCAAACACCAGTGTTTGGCTTAATTCACATGCGGTTGGCCAATGTGGAGAAAACTCTTTACCTATTAATGACAGCGTTATTTCAACCGCTGTATCTGACATGTTTATATCAGCAATTTGCCATTGACTTTGTCTAGCAAAGCCATGATTACTTACTTTACTTAATTCACCGTTGGGTAACTTTACTTCGCCACCAAACCAAGGCCAGCATAACGGCACACCGCCACGAATAGCCTTGCCTAAGCTATAATGACTCGTATCGCTGAGCCAAAATACCGGTTGTTGTTCATTAGGCTGCCAACTAAGCACTTGACCACCATATAAACTTACCGAACCTTGACCTTTTTGATGAACAAAGCGCAAAGCTTGCAAACCTTTGGCAAGCTCATATAACTCAATACGGCCAAATTCATTTTCTAACAATACTTCTAGCATTTTCATTTATCTCTTAACTCTATAGTGCGTATATGGATAACTGCACTTTTATAATATCATTTTAGATAATTATACGAGTGGATGAAAGAGTTAAAGTATTCCGATCAGCTTTCAATGCACCAATGGTAAAGCGTCATACCAATTAAAATTATAAATAGACCAATAAGTGACAATTAAATTCACACAAGGAAGGTCTTTATTTAAAGCACAATTACCTTAAGAATAAACCAAAGCTCTACTTCTATGTAGAAGCCTTTTGAAATCAATCATACTATTAAAGCTATAAATTGGCCTTGGTGTTGAGCCGCAATTAATGCACAAAAAAATTATAAAATATAGTAAAAAACTATGACTAAACGCTGCCTTAAGGCTTTACTTGAACTAGGCTTAGCGACTAAAGCTTTGGTGGAATAGTTGAATTAATTAACATTAAACTTAACTAAAATTAAACTTATGAAACCATGTTTGAACATTACAACTTCGACATATTCATCATATAATTCACAGCTTATTTGTGATTAGTCAGATAGTCATACTAGACCTATCTGGCTAATCTCCTTATCTACTTAGTTTATCCTAAAGCAGTGATCTGATGACATATTGAAGGATACCTCCATGGCGAAAATATTCGAACTCATTTGGGGTGTCGATTCGTATGTCTGTTTCAAAGATAACGCTTTCGCCGTTAGCTCTTAAAACTTCTACTTTCACTTGTTTCTGGCCAGCATCAACCGCTTGAATAGAAAACTTTTCTGTACCGTCTAAATTGTAAGTGCTGGCACCTTCGCCTTGCTTAAACTGCAGTGGTAATATGCCCATGCCGATAAGGTTAGAGCGATGGATCCGCTCATAGGTCTCAGCGATAACCGATTTTACACCCAATAAAAGCGGCCCTTTAGCGGCCCAATCTCGAGAACTACCCGTACCATATTCTTTGCCCGCAATAACAATAGTGGGAATATTCTCAGCAATATATTGATGCGCGGCCTCAAACACCGTCATCTGTTCACCGTTAGGTTGTTTACGTGTAAAACCACCCTCAGTGCCAGGAGCAAGTTGATTTTTCAATCGAACGTTTGCAAAAGTACCGCGCATCATAACTTCATGGTTACCTCGTCTAGAGCCATAAGAGTTAAAGTCTTTTTGCTCAACTTGATTAGCTCGAAGGTAATCTGCAGCGGGAGTTTCTTTGCCTATGGCGCCTGCGGGTGAAATATGATCCGTGGTTACACTGTCGGCCAATTTCAATAAACAACGCGCATTTTCAATCGCTTTAGTTGGCTCAGGCTCCCGAGGCATATTTTCAAAAAATGTCGGTTTTTTAACATAAGAACTCTCTGGCCAGTTATAAATATCGGCGTCAACAGTATCAAGGTTTTCCCATATATCGCCACCGTCATAAACAGAGCCATACTTCTCTGAGAACATAGATTTATTGACCACTCGAGTCACAATCTCTTGTATTTCTTGCTGGCTTGGCCATAAGTCTTTCAAATAAACTGGCTTGCCAGCACTGCTAGTACCCAGTGGCTCTTTGGTAATATCAATTTTCATATTACCCGCCAATGCATAGGCTACCACTAGCGGTGGTGATGCTAAGTAGTTTGCTTTAACATCTGAGTGTATTCGCCCTTCAAAGTTTCGATTACCTGATAATACCGATGTTACGGTTAAATCACCCTCCCTAATCGCATGAGTAATAGCTTCGGGTAATGGTCCTGAATTACCAATACAGGTGGTACAGCCGTAACCTACCAAGTTAAATCCCATTTTATCCAGCTCTTTAGATAGCCCTGCTTTATTGAGATATTCAGTCACTACTTGTGAGCCTGGGGCAAAACTAGTTTTAACCCAGGGTTTAACGGTAAGTCCTAATTCATTGGCTTTTTTTGCTAACAGCGCAGCAGCAACCAACACAGATGGGTTCGATGTATTAGTACAACTGGTGATCGCAGCAATCACTACCGCGCCTTCATGAAGATCATAATCTTGTTCATTATGACGATAAGATACGCTGGTTTTTGAACCAATATTTTCTACACCGCCTTCACTATCAAAGTTCGCTTTCTGCTTGTCGTTAGGCGCGATAGCCAATTCATTTTGTTCGGTTATCCAACGCTGAAACGCCGTCGATGCTTGGTCAAGATTAATTCTGTCTTGCGGGCGTTTCGGCCCAGCGATAGCAGGAACAATAGTGTCTAAATCCATGGCGAGAGTTGCATGATACTCAGCATGTTCTTGTGCTTCACTGCCCCACATACCTTGTGCTTTTGAATAAGCTTCAATAATCTCAATTTGTAGCTCACTGCGTCCGGTTAACGCTAGGTATTTAGTTGTTTGTTCGTCAATAGGAAATAAGCCACAGGTGGCACCATACTCAGGCGACATATTAGCCAGTGTCGCCCTATCGGCTACAGTTAAGTGTTTTACGCCAGCACCAAAAAATTCGACAAATTTACCCACTACGCCAAATGCTCGCAGTTGCTCTGTAACCGCTAACACTAAGTCGGTCGCGGTTGCTCCTGGAGGTAACTTACCTTTTAATTCCATGCCAATCACTTCAGGTATTAGCATAGTGACAGGCTGACCTAACATGGCCGCTTCGGCTTCAATACCACCTACCCCCAACCAAGCACACCTAAGCCATTGATCATTGTTGTATGTGAATCGGTACCGACTAATGTATCTGGGTAAAGTAACGGTGTATCTTGCTGTTCATCGACAAAGGTTACTCTTGCCAAATACTCCAAATTGACTTGGTGTACAATGCCTTTTCCTGGCGGCACTACTTTGAAATTATCGAATGCGCTCTGACCCCACTTTAAAAACTGATAGCGTTCTTTATTACGCTCAACCTCAATTTCAGTATTACGCTTAAACGAGTCAGCCTTGCCGAATTCATCTACCATTATTGAATGATCAATCACTAAATCTACCGGTTTAAGCGGATTAATTTTATTAGGATCGCCACCTAGGTCCAACATCGCGTTGCGCATAGCGGCTAAATCAACCACTGCAGGCACGCCGGTAAAATCTTGCAGAATAACTCTAGAGGGCACAAATGCTATTTCGGTATTAGAAGAGGAGCCGGTGTCCCATTTAGCTAGATTTTGAATATCCTCTTCTTGCACATACTTTTCATCGCTGTGGCGGAGCAAGTTTTCTAGTAATATTTTAGCCGTTAACGGCAAGCGTTTTGTATTTGTTTGCAATGTTGTTAGGTCAAAGTACTTATAGTTTTTGCCTTGCACGGTTAATGTCGATATATGTTTATTTAAAGCTGTCACATTACTCTCCTTTTAGCCTTAATCAGGTATTTTTTAAGGTAAATTATTTTCCGTATTTACTCATCATCATTAAAACTATATTTACTACAAGAAATACGCTTCTGTTAATAAAATATAAGGATAGAGCCTTTGCCCTGCGCCTTAATATAGCTGTTCGAATGCTTATTCTGCCTGTTTCTTCCTTAATAACAAAAAGACAACAAATAGAATAATGGCCGCTATAATCGATGTTATTGCTAAACCCGAGGGCTCTTTCATAAGTTCTATCGCACCTTTACCAAAAAATATTGCGCTTAAGCCCAAAGGGGCAATGCCTATTGTCGAGCCTAGTATAAATTTGAAAATATTTATTTCAAGTGAGCCTGCCAAAATGCTTGTTACGGTAAAAGGTGGAGTGGGAGCTAGGCGCAATGCGAAGATAGCCCAAGCGCCTTTATCATCCATTTTTTCTTTTAATGTCTCTGTATGCTTTTTTACCCCTTCGCCAAAAGAGTCTCCCCCAATAGCACGTCCTATTCCGTAGCCGCTTAAACTTGCTAAAAGGAAACCAGGGATGCAAATTAGTACGCTAATCCAGATATTAAATACCAAGCTAACCGTAAACGCCATTAATGGAATTGGGATGAGGAGAGAGCCTCCGATAAAGAAAACACCTAAGAAAATTAAAGCGGTCAAGGTATTATCAGGTATATCGCTAGCTAACTGGCTAATTTTATCTATTTCAAGGTAGTCACTAAGCGGTGTTAGAAAATACAGAGCTAAAAGC
Source organism: Colwellia sp. PAMC 21821 (assembly GCF_002077175.1). NCBI lineage: Bacteria > Pseudomonadati > Pseudomonadota > Gammaproteobacteria > Alteromonadales > Colwelliaceae > Colwellia > Colwellia sp. PAMC 21821. The sequence continues at coordinate 2,918,021 of NZ_CP014943.1, read as the reverse complement.
CCGATCACAACACCGATAAATACGCATAACTTGATAATATTTGCCTTCTTCATTTTATAGCCTCTCGTATTAGCCAGCTGAAAATTTTTCTGTGAGCTTTCATATAAAATAAATATTCTGGATGCCATTGAACCCCTAATACCTTGTCACTATTTTTGCTTTCAATAACTTGGTTAATGCCCGCTTCTTCTTTAGCGGTAACTTTAAGAGTTTCTGCTGGCTTAGCTACGGCTTGAGAATGTATTGCATTGACTTTTAAAGGGTCGTCTCCAGCTATTCTAGAAATTAATGAGTCGTTAGTCGTGTAGAGCACAGTTTTACGCGGGAAAGGGCTGCGGATCCTAGCGTTTTCTTTCAAAAGCGGTAAGGTCGATTCATACATTGAGCCGCCCAACTCTGCATTTAGTAATTGATGTCCACGACAAATACCTAGAAGTGGTAGGTTATTGTCTAAAGCATAACGAATGAATTGGATTTCCATATCGTCACGGTCTTTGTCATATTGGTGTGAACTAAAATGGCTCATTAGCTCCATAGGATATAATAAACACTCTTTTAGTTGGGTCCAGAATGAGCGTGTCACTGAAGGAGAGTCTTCTTTAATGAAATGCTCAGGATGGATATCTGAACCACCACCTATAATAACGCCGTCGTAATCAAGCGTTCCATCAAAAGTTTCAGGAGTTACCCTAACTGGTTTTCCTCCGGTAATCCTTATATTCAAAGCAGTAAAAAGCCAAGCTATGGTGCCTGATTTATTAGGTCCAGTTATGGCGATTTTAGGTTTTGCTACGCGGGTCAAGTGAACTCCTTAAGCATTTTGTAATACTATTTGTAACCGCTCTGCTTTACTATTGCTGCTACCAATGTTTTACCAAAATTTAATCATAGGGGTAATTCAAATATCTATCCTATTACATTTGATAGTGCCTATATTGAGTAAATAATCATTTTGCAAATATTAGACCAACGGTAAAAAAAATAAAAACCATGTAAAACATAACTTTAAAAAATAACTGTTCTTATTTAAAATCAATAGTATGTAAAGTTTACGCATTAATCGTAGTATTTACCTTCTTAGTTTTACTCATTTGATTAATGAAGCGTTCTATTCCTCCAAATAAAAAAATATTAGTCATAGGATGTCATTATGTATGCTACTGATAAAATTAATAATACGGACACTTCATGTTAACGAATCAACATTAGCAGATAATTTATACCAACTTGATTGGCTATGTACCAGTTGAGTGTTGCTGAGAAAAATTATTGCTCATAAACACCCGTTTATAATGGCTTTAAACGATTAACCTGCCGATAAATAATATGAGTAACGTAGTAACTTACGGGCGTAGCCTCAATTAACTACGACATAGCCAATTTGGTTAATAAAGTGATCAATTTTGTCATGTGGAAAATGGATAATTACAAGGCATAAAATTTAGTCAGTAGTTATTCATTTTAACCATTAAAAATGAGCAGCTAATTAATCAACTTAATGGTATTACTTAATATTAAGGGTTGTTAGGTGAAGAATAAAAGAGGAAGGCCCATCAGTTATCCACTGACGGGCATTAAGATTTAACACGAGGCTTTAGAAGCGGGTATAACTATTGATTCTGACATTACTTCACGTAAGCTTTCGGCATATCACTCGACGTTGTATAACGGTCACGTAAAGCATCTTGACGACTGCGAGTCGAGTATTCTTTACCGTTAATCCACATCTGACTTACCTTTGTGCTGAGCTCAAATGGATCAGCACTCCACAACACTAAATCTGCCGTTTTACCGACCGCAATAGTGCCACTATCAAGGTTAAATGCTTGTGCAACGTTAGCCGTTACTGAGGCAAGTGCGGCATCGGGTGATAAACCATTCGCTATAGCATTACCGGCATGAAAACGCAGTTGATAAAGGTTATGGGTATCACCATTAACTGTTAAGGCAACTATAACGCCAGCTTTAGCTAATTTTGCTGCATTCTCAAGCGAAGCATGCAGAGAATCAAAACTGCCAGGTAAATTATCTAACGCCGCCATCACAACCGGTACTTTAGCTTCAGCAATTTTATCGGCAATTAACACCGCATCAGCGGCGCCAACAAAGACTAAATCAAGTGAAAATTGCTTTTTAAGTTTTAACAAAAATAGCAGATCAGTAGCGCGGTCAGCATGAGCTACTAAGGCTTTTTCACCAGTAAGTAGCGCGTTAATAACTTGCGCTTCACGACTTGGCTCTTTTGCTTCTTTTTTGTCTTTTGCATCATTAGTTTTATTTTTCGCTTTTGCTAATTCCTTAACAGTATCTTCGAGCTTAAATTGTAAGTTTTGTAAGCTTAGTGCACGAGAACCTTTGCTTTTAGCGCCTAAGTCAATAACAACACTATTGCTACTAGCACGAACACTATCAAACTCACCAGAAAGGTCTGCGACAAAAGTTTGCCCCTTAAACATGTCTTCACCGCCATGAGGGCTGACAACATTACTGGTAATACCGCCCTTTCGGCTATAGGGAATCACAGAAGAGCGTGGATTAAACGCTAAGCTTGCATCAAAGGTAATATCAGCTTTTTTATCGCCAGCATCACGACTTTTTGAAACAGCGCCAACTTCCACTAAGCCTAATTGGTTCATTGAGCCTATTAAACCTGGTGTTAAAATTCTCCCTTTAGCATCAATAATGATCTCGGCGCTAAGTGTTTCTGGATTGATGGCAATGACTTTACCATCTTCAACCACTACCGTGGCGTTTTCCAGTACGCCTTGCTCAGTTACCGTATGCACTGTCGCATTAGTAATAGCAAAGCTTTGAGCAAAACTTGCAGACGAACTTGCCAGTGCCAAGGCAATTAGCGATGATTTAAATACTTTAAAATGCTTCATAATTTTCACCTTACCTTTGACCTAACAGAAAATCGCTTTTCGCTTGGTATTTTTCATCAAAACGATCGTAAACTTTCGCACCATCAACAAACACTTGTTCAGCTTGCGCATAAACACTAAATGGGTTTTGATTCCAAATCACCACATCAGCTTTTTTACCATTTTCTAAGCTACCCGTATCTTCCGCTACACCTAATGATTTTGCTGCATTCGCGGTGATCCAAGTTATCGCCAGTTCAGGTGTTATTTCAAAGCCATTTTCGTTGGCACGATACATAACTTTGCCTGCTTCTTGGTTTAAGCGTTGGATTGTACTGGCAGAATCAGAATGCACTACCGCACAAGAATTTTTCATCGCATCTACAATTGCTACGTTTTCATGCACCATGTCGTAAGCTTCCATTTTAAAGCCCCACCAATCTGGCCACATGGCTGCACAGTTGCCATTTTCAGCCAAGGTATCTGCTATTTTGTATGCTTCAATCGCATGATGAAAAGTACCTGAGTGGTAATTAAATTCTTTACCTAGATCGATCATCATCGCCATTTCTTCAGCTTTATAACAATGGTTATGAATTAAAATATCTCCATCAAGCACACCTTTCAAGGTGTCGAGTTCTATATCACGCTCAGGAGCCAACGGGTTCTTGCCTGCATCGTAATCAGCGTCATACTTTTCCCAAGCTCGTTTATATTCAGTTGCATCGGCCCAAGCCATGCGATAACCAGCCATATTACCCATGCGTGTTGAAGGTAACACTTTACGACTACCGTAAACTCGTTTTGGATTCTCACCACAAGCCATTTTTAAACCATAAGGCGCATCTGGATACTTCATACCTTGCATAGTATGGCTAGGGGCATTGCGCAGTGTTACACCGCGACCGCCAAATAAGTTTGCTGAGCCGGGTAAAATTTGTAGTGTTGTAATGCCACCAGCACGCGCTGCTTCAAAACCGGGGTCTTGTGGCCATATACTGTGTTCAGCCCACACTTCAGAAGTATTAGGTGAACTCATTTCATTACCGTCAGAATGCGATTCAACAGAAGGGCTTGGATAAACACCTAAATGTGAATGTACGTCGATAATACCTGGCGTTATCCATTTACCATTTGCGTCAATTTCAACCGCGCCATCGGCGATTAAGTTTTTGCCAATTTTATTGATTTTACCGTCTACCATCAAAACATCGGCATTATCCATACGTGTGCCCGTACCCGTTAATACCGTGGCATTTTTTATTAATGTAGTTTGCAACGGTAAGACTTTATAGGTACTCGGGTATGGGTTTTTATTTATCACCACTTTTTCGTCTTGCTGTTCGCTTTGCAAACAACCAGTTAAGGCAACAGCAAGTGCTGTAGTCACTAACGATGGGAGAAATTTTTGCATAAATTTGTTCCTGTGTTACTCCACACACTGCATAAAAATATCATGTATTTCAGGCCAGTTTGTATGAGCTTATTATTATTCAAGTTAAAATATTTAACATAAATATTACGGTTAACAGATTATTGTTAACAAGGTATTAATATCTACAATATTATGAATTGTCGCTGACAACAAGTCAGACATATAGGGGAGTTGAGCAATTGCGTTGAACGGCTAACTATCTGCGATAAATGGGGTGATGGGGACTTAAAAATTTACAGTTCAAAGTCACCAAAGTCGATATCACTGCTGTTATCAATGCGTAATTTACTTGGTGGGTCAAGTAAAGAGGCTTGCTTATTTTCAACAGTAATTTCAGCGACTTTAACTGTTGTGGGTTTAGTTTTACGCTTTTTACGTTGCTGACAACGTTTAATGACTTTTTGACGCTCGTTAGAATCAAATGCTATCCAATTTAAGCGCTCGTCTCGCGTACGAAAGCAACCCGAACATTGGCCTTTGTCATCTGACTGACAAATACCAATACAAGGGCTAGGAACATCAAAAAATTCTAACTGCATCTAATATACTTCGTGTAATCAATTGGTTTACTTTGAATAAGCCATTGGGCAGATACTATTAAGTATATACCCAATTTTATTTTAGCGTTTTATTAACCCAGCTTATCTGTAGCGATATGATAATCAGGGTCTTCTATAACGTTTATTTCCACTAAGCTACCGGCTTTAGTTAGCAATTGCGTACATTCTTTACTTAAATGTCTTAAGTGCATTTGCTTGCCACGACTAATGTATCGTTCGGCTAATGTATCAATAGCTTCAATCGCTGAATGATCAGCAACGCGTGAATTTTTAAATTCAACAATAACATCATCGCTGTCACCTTCCATGTCGAATTGCTCTAAAAAGCTAGAGACCGAACCAAAGAATAAAGGACCAGAAACGTCATAAACCGTTGAGCCATTAGCATTTACTGAACGATGAACAATTACATGTTTAGCATGTTCCCAAGCAAATACCAACGCAGAAACAATAACACCAACAACAACCGCTATGGCTAAATCTGTGGCAACAGTGACTGCTGATACTAATATAATTACAAAGGCGTCAGCTTTTGGCACTTTACCTAAAATACGGAAACTCGACCATTCAAACGTACCAATTACCACGATAAACATTACACCCACTAATGCGGCTAATGGTATTTGTTCAATTAAATTAGAACCAAATAAGATAAAACCAAGTAACGCTAATGCGGCTGTTACGCCAGACATACGACCACGACCACCTGAGTTAACATTGATCATAGACTGACCAATCATCGCACAACCACCCATACCACCAAAAAATCCAGTAACAGTATTTGCCGCGCCTTGTGCAACACATTCTTTGTTACCATGGCCACGTGTACCAGTTAACTCATCAATTAATGTTAACGTCAGTAATGATTCGATTAAACCAATCGCCGCTAGAATCAACGCAAAAGGTAAAATAACTTGCAGTGTTTCCAAGCTAAATGGCACGCTTGGGATACTAAATTGTGGTAATCCACCGGCAATAGAAGCCATAGGGTCATTGGTCATATCACGAACAAAATCTACGACTGTGCGTGCATCTAAATCAAGGCTTTGCGCTAGCAATGTTACAACGACAATCGCCACTAGTGATGACGGTACCGCTTTAGTTAACTTAGGTAAGAAGTGGATAATACCCATCGTTAACACGATAAGGCCAACCATCGTTAACATTTGGCTACCTTGCATCCACGCTAATACGCCATCTTCATTAGTCACCTTAAATTGCCCTAACTGAGCAAGGAAAATAACAATAGCTAAGCCATTTACAAAGCCAAGCATAACGGGATGAGGTACCAAGCGAATAAACTTACCCAGTTTAAATAGCCCAGCCAGTATTTGCAGTACCCCGGTTAATACGACCGTGGCAAATAAGTATTCAACGCCATGAATAGCGACTAAACTCACCATCACAACTGCCATAGCGCCAGTAGCACCAGAGATCATACCTGGGCGACCACCAAATATAGAGGTTATTAAACCAACCATAAACGCAGCATAAAGGCCAACAAGGGGTTCAACACCAGCAACAAAAGCAAATGCTACGGCTTCGGGTACTAATGCTAAGGCGACAGTGAAGCCCGACAAGACATCATTTTTTAAATTTGCCACTTTACTGGCGTGTAATTCAAACATTTTTTTCTCTACTTTGATTAGAACATCAAAAAAACAAGCACAGTTTAAAACTCGCTTGAATTTAAATACATTTGGCGTAGTCCCGAAAATATCTTACTGCAAGGTGATTTGACCCTAGTAAGTTAAACGACAATAGTTATTTTCGGGGCTTGAAGGCGCGGGAATACTATAGATATATCTTTAAAAAGTCAATATTTGCTCAAAATAACATCAAGGTTTTCAAGCAAATATTAATCAAAAAAGTAGTTTGCCTATTAGGGGTAATATTTCAGGATTTCAGCACTAACGTTCACTATTAATTTTTGCTTCACGTGCTTCTAAAAATGCTTTAATTTCATCGCGAGAACCCAAAATATGTTGTTTCAGTAATGCCACTGCCTTTTCGACATTACGTGCCTTACTCAAGGCTAAAATTTCATTGTGCTCCGATTCTGCTTTAGAAATACCACCAGCCCAAAGTAAGTGCATTCGTATATAACGGTCTGCGCTTTTATTTAGCATATTCACCAGTTCAAGTGTTTGAGGCCGATTTGCGCCAGAGTACAAACAATTATGGTAATCAGAATTTAGCTCACTCCAGGTATTTGCTGCGTTCTCTTTACCTAAAGCTGTATCTAGTTTTTTAAGTAGTTGTGTTGCTTCTTCCAACTTCTCAGCGCTAATATTGGGCAACGAATTAGCTAATAAATCAGATTCCAGCAATGCGCGCAATTCAAACAGTTCATCCACTTGGTCTGCGTTAAGCTCTGTTGCGGTCGCACCTTTATGAGGTTCAAAAGCAACTAAGCCTTCACCTTCAAGCTGCAACAATGCTTCTCTCACAGGTATTCGACTAACATTTAACTCACTCGCTAGCGCTGCTTGTCTTAATGGCTGGCCCGCTTTAATCTCACCACTTAATATTTTTTCTCTAAGTGTTTCAACAACTAATTGAGTTCTAGTTTTATATACAATGCTCATACTGGGCTTCCTAAAAATATTACCGCCATTATAGAGAACCACGCGCTAAACACAAAACATTAGCGATATAGCCAGCTTAATAAAATAATTTATTTGATCTAAAACCTCTGTCCTATTTCATTTATTAAGTAGTAGATTGCAATGGGGTTGGCATGCCACTGAATTAAGCGGTTAACTTCGCTGTTAACTTCGCGGCTAATTTTCTTTCATACGATAGCATTTCAATTGATCTTAATTCTGTTATCGTTAAATAACTAAGTTTTGGTTCCTCTTAGCAAATAGGCTAAGCACATAAGTCTCAAATAAATAAAAACAAAAGAGTTTCTGTATGCCAACAAAACACAATAGTATCGCCTTAGCCGCCTTTGTTTTTGCTATATTATCAGCAATTTATATAAAACAATTTATCGCACCGCATTGGGTTGAGCAAAGCTATGTGTATGATGTCAGTACCAGCCCTAAAGGTATTTCGAGTTATACCTATAAAGACCAAAAAGTTATTATTGAAACTGTGGTGGATTACCAAAAGTCACCGCTTAACCAGCAAAACCTCAGTAACTTAACCAGCTCACCAGCGCTTGAACAGCAATGGGTGAAAGACAAAAAGCAGCAATTAAAACTACTAAAACCAGCCTTTCACTTTGGTATTTGGTCACTACTGCCTGCGTTTATAACAATCGTATTATGTTTATTAACCCGTGAACCACTGACAGCTTTACTGGGCGGTGTAGTTGTTGGCTCCATAATGCTAGGGCGTTACGACTTAACCGACAAAGTTATTATTCCAAATCTAGCAAAAGAAGGTACTGCCGCACTGCTGTTATTGTATTTATGGTTGCTAGGAGGTTTATTAGGCATATGGTCTAAAACGGGTGCAGCACAGGCTTTTGCTAATTACATGACCAAGCATTTTGTCAAAGGACGAAAATCGGCAAAGCTGGTTTCCTGGTTACTGGGCATATTGTTTTTCCAAGGTGGCACTATGAGTACAGTTTTAGTTGGCACTACCGTGCGCCCCTTGGCAGATAAAGCGAAAGTCAGTCACGAAGAAATGAGTTACATTGTAGATTCAACGGCATCTCCTATAGCATCAATATTAGCTTTTAATGCTTGGCCCGCATACGTTCAAGCCTTAATATTTATACCTGGCGTGTCTTTTTTAGCCACAGAAGCAGACCGGATCAGTTTCTTCTTCCAGAGTATTCCATTCAGCTTTTACAGCATGTTTGCTATTACGGGTACATTGCTATTAAGTCTTAATATCACCACGTTTTCAGGTAAACGTATACGAGCTGCAAAGCTACGCGCAGAAACTCATCATCAACTTGATGCTCCTGACGCTAAGCCTTTAAGCGCAAAAGAATTGCAAAGTACAGATATACCTGAAGGCTATAAACCCCATGTGCTTGAATTTATATTGCCTTTAGTCACGTTAACCGCCATAGCTATTGGCAGCTTTGTAATGCTCGGTTCACCAAAGATTAATTGGGCGTTTGGCGCCGCATTGATTCTTTCTGCAGTTATTGCCTTAATCAAAGGTATGTCTTTAAACCATGTGGTTGATGGTTTTGGTAACGGCTTAAAAGGGGTGGTATTTGCGTCTGTTATTTTAATGCTAGCGGTGATTATTGGCAGCATCAGTAAAGAAACTGGTGGTGGCTTATTTTTAGTCTCTTTACTGGGAGAGCAACTACCCTTCTGGTGCTTACCCGTGATATTACAACTGATCACTATGATAATAGCTTTCTCTACCGGAACAAGCTGGGGGACCTATGCAATTGCCTTCCCTCTAGCCATGCCATTAGCGTGGGCAATTTGTCAAAGCCAAGGAGTAGCAAATCCGGAGCTGTTTATGATGTTATGTTTTGCCACGGTGTTAAATGGTAGTGTTTTTGGTGATCAATGCTCACCAATATCTGATACCACCATTTTAAGTGCGATGACCACAGGGTGTGATTTAATGGATCATGTAAAGTCGCAATTAGCACCCGCCGCATTAGCAGCCTCTCTAGCAGGTATACTTTGGACCCTAACCGCTTATTTTTTTGTTTAACCCGTAGGTAAGTGAAACGTATGCAGATACAGTGGTCAATTGAATAATATTTAAACCATATGGAAATAAAAATATAAATGAAATAATACGATATGCGTTGCAGTATATTAATAGACAATATCGTAAACAATATCGTTATAAGAGTATTAGACTGTATTCGACAGTATTCGACAGTATCACCATTAACATTGCAGCTTAAGCAGACTGTAACCTGCAAGCTAAAGCATCAATAATAGCAATATTATTAAGAGATCAACTTAAAGTCAGGAGTAGATTTAGTCGAAGTTTTTTCTTGATTTTTTTCCAGAGGAACCTTAACAACAAAACAACAACCGTGCTCAATTGCTACAATTTCAATCGTTCCCCCAGCTTAGTATTAACTAGGTTGTAAACAATATTCATGCCTAGTCCTGAACCACCTGAACCACGCTTTGTGGTAACAAAGGGGTCATATACTTTATCTTTTATTTTATCATCTAAACCTTTGCCGTTGTCTTGATATATCAGCACAAGACTTTCATCAGAAGCTTGAAATTCGATAGAAATCTCACCGTCCATACGATCTTCAAAACCGTGAATGTGAGAGTTAGTTAAAAAATTAGTTAATATTTGATTCCAAGCACTTGGAAAAGTGACTAAGTTTAACGTTTTATCAACTTGGATCTTAATCGTGTAATTTTTCTGTTTAAATAACGTTTTCACCGTATTCACAACATCATTAACGTGCTGCGCTAAATTAATATTTATTTTCGGATCTGTATGATGTTCAACTGCAACCGATTTAAAGCCGCGAATTAAGTCCACCGCTTTATTTAGGCTGCGTTCGATAATCTGCTCATATTCAACAAACAAATTTAAAATTGAAGTTAACTGCCTTTTAGTTAAGGTTTTATCATTAAGCGCATCATTCAACTCCACAACCTTTTCTTTTAGTGCACTTAATGAAGTGATGCAAATACCTAGTGGCGTATTAACTTCATGGGCAACGCCAGCGACTAATTGCCCAAGAGAGGCCATTTTTTCCGATTGTACGAGTTGATCTTTAGCTAAGGTCAATTCATTGAGTGAATGTTGTAACTGTTGGTTACTTTCCGCTAATTTTGATGTGCGCTCATAAACTTTAATTTCTAAGTCGCCATTGAGATTAATCAATGCATTCTCTGCATCTTCTAACTTAATAATGTCATTTTTTAGCGTCAATCGCATAATATTGATTGCTGATACCAACTCATCCAATTCATCAGTTTTTTGGCGACTACGTTCCAACATGAGTGGTGTATCTAAACTTTCGCCAGTCATGGCTTGTGAATATAAGGTAATACGATATAAATGACGGGTAATTAACCAATGAACGATAAAAAAAGTACAAAACGCGACAATAAATATTTTGATAAACTCAGAGAAAATAATAAAACCGGCTTTTTGCCACAAGTGCTGATAAATATCTTGGTAATCTGCAGAAATAACCATATTGCCAATAACATTACCTTCAAAAGCAATAGGGTGTATTTCAATTTTTTTAGCATCGGAGATAACGTCACCTGCTTGGTAAACCTTCCCAAAACTGGTGGTTATTTTAACATGACGAATGTCAGGAAGCCGTTGAATACCAACAATTTGTTGTTCAACTAAGTCCTCATTGAAATCCCATAAACTAGTCGATATTGACTGGTTATAGCTTAATTCAATATTATCAAAACGTTCATCAAGCTTGGAAACGCCATCCTGAAAATCGACATACAATTGAATCATCGTCGAGCATACAGATAAAAAAGCGCTACACAGTAAAATATAAATAAAGACGCGTCGACTTAATTTACTATTAAAAGCACCTTTATTATCCATTACTTAACTCATGCATATTTTGCCACTTTTATAATAATTACGAGAACTTCTACAAAAATTATTCAAACATTACTCTTTGCTTCAACAATACTACCGCAAAAAAGTATCTGAAAGTGAAAAGTAAAAGAATTAATTTAAGCAAATATAGTGCGCTATGTTTCAGTATTATAGTATCAAAATGAATTCTTTTACTCTGAGAATTATTTTTTAGGTCTTGTCCGATTATCGCTAGCGATTTATCTTACCTAACGTATCATAACAATTTAACTAATTATCTGATCATTTCTACTGGTTAAAAAAACCAACTATTGCGCTATTTATTTAATAATTATCGCGGCATGGATACAGCTAATTAGACAATGCAGAAGCCTATTGTCGAGAAGAACGAGTTATTAAAATAAATGCTTTATATTCGGCCATTTTCCGTGCGCAGTTAACAGAGCACCAAATTCAAAAATTGGCATGTTCAAAAAACGGCTAAACGTTTAATCATAATTATAGGAAGTGTATGTTCAGTATAGAGGTTTGCGAAAATGCACGCTTAAGTCGTGACGCTCGCTTTGATGGCAAATTTTTTACCGCCGTGATCACGACAGGTATATTCTGTCGGCCTATTTGTCCTGCCAGACCACCAAAGCCAGAAAATGTTACCTATTATGAGAGTGCAGAGCTTGCCCAAAAGTCAGGTTTTCGCCCATGCAAACGCTGCTTCCCTGAACTTGCGCCAAACTTACCATTACCCAGAAAAATTAAGCAAATAACGCAAACATACTACGAGAACAATTACAGTTTGCAGGCATGTGCTGAGCAGCTTGATATCAGCGATAGACAAATTCGTCGTTTATTTATGCAATATTACGGTTTATCGCCGAGTGAGTTTTTTCATCAGCAACGATTATTACTTGCCCATAAACTGCTTATTTCAACATCTTTAAGTATTACAGACGTTGCCTTTGCTGCAGGTTTTAATAGCATACGTCGTTTTAATGAAGTTATTTTGCAAACCTATAAAACCTCGCCAAGTGAAATCAGAGGCAATAAAGTAAAAGCATCTGATACCCAAGTAGCTATTCTATTGCCGTATAAGGCACCATTTGATTGGTCCTTAATGCTAAGCTTTTTCCGTTCAAGAAAAATGAGCAACATAGAAGATATTAGTACTGAACATTATTTTAGAACGGTTGAACTTGAAAATTGTAAAGGCTGGATAAAAGTTACCCATCATCAAGACAAAAGCGCCTTAAATTTAACGGTTAAGTTAACTGATTATAGTTACTTAAATCAGATTATCGCTCGTGTTCGTCGCATGTTCGACTTAGATGCCGACATGCAATTAATTCATCAACATTTAATATCGCACCCAAAATTAGCCTTAGTTATTGAACAATTTCCCGGTTTACGTTTACCTGGCTGTTGGGATATTTTTGAATTTTCAATTCGAGCAATTCTCGGGCAACAAATATCAGTAAAAGGTGCAACAACTTTGGCACAGCGCATCGCGGAAAAATATGGCGATAATGTTGTCGATATTGAACAGCCTGAAAATATCAGTGTTTCAAAGTATTTCCCAAGTATTACTACATTAATAAATGCTGACTATCAAGAGATAGGCTTAGCCCGCTCTCGCATTGCCACTTTGCAAACTTGGGTTTCTTACTTTCAACAACATGACTACATATTTACCAAAGGCCTAACAATAGAAGAATTAGAAGCTACATTAACAAAACTTAAAGGAATTGGGCCATGGACAGTAAACTATATTGGCATGAGGGGTTTAAGCGATCCAGATGCGTTTCCTAGTGCAGATTTAGGTATTATAAAAGCGTTAACAATTGATGAAATAAAACCCAAAAATAAAGACATATTAGCGTTAGCCGAAAGCTGGCGACCTTGGCGTGCCTACGCGGCTATATATTTATGGCAATCGCTGGCAACGAAGACCTAAAACGCAAACATCCACATTGTATGCCAGCCAAATTTTAAGGAATTTTTCTATGTATTACTGCACTTATCAATCACCACTGGGTGAAATTGCCTTAACGGCTAACGACAAAGGCTTAAGCGCACTTGCTTTTCAAACAGGAAAGTCACCTATAACTTATGCTGGCCTAATTGAAGATACGAGTAAGTTCACGCAAGTGATTCAACAACTTACCCAATATTTTGACGGAGACCGAAAGCACTTTGAACTACCGTTAGCGCCGGAGGGCACGAACTTTCAAAAACAAGTTTGGCAAGCCTTACTTGAAATACCCTGCGGTGAAACCAAAAGCTATGGCTGGATCGCTAAAAGCATTAAGAATGAAAAAGCGGTTCGCGCTGTCGGCACTGCAAATGGAGCAAATCCTATTGCACTCATAGTGCCGTGTCATCGCGTTATTGGAAGTAATGGCAAGTTAACCGGCTATGCCGGAGGGTTAGCATTAAAGGCGAAGTTATTAATGCACGAAGGTGCACAGTTTAAGCCTTAATTAACCCGAAAAACTGTAAACTTGCTCATAATAAAAAAATTAATCACTCGCTCAAAAAGCAGGTTAATTCATGATTCAAATTACCATAAATCCTGTTATGATGGCGACGATATTTAATAGAATGACTAGAGTATAGTTTTGGAAATTATTGCAGTTATCGCGGTTTTATTTTTAGCATGGTTAATTTGGCAGCTTATGCGTGCCAAGCACTTCACACAATTTAAACGTCAAATAATACAAGAGCTAAAACCAAAGGTTATTGCAAGTATAATTGACGAAATGGCACAAACACGCACAGAGCAATTGCCAAATACGCCAGCCCATCAAGAAGCTACCATTACTTATTGGAGCGCTTCAGCTGGTCGAATTTTACAAGCAGCATTAATGCGAGAAATTGTTGACGAACAATGGCTAAAAGAAACGGGAAATTTACGTAATAGTCAGCATTTATTTCATGTTGAGCGAGATAAGTTACATCGCTAGTTATTAGTTTAACGTTTACTTGCCTGATTGGCTTTTGATCATCGCGTTAAGTATTCGCTCAACTGTTGACGGCCTGAAATCCGACCTACAAAACAATTGCCCCACACTACATTATCGGCCGTAGGCACTATGTAGGTCGGACTTTAGTCCGTCAGGTTTTAAATTAATATTTTCAAACACTTAAACCTTAACAAACCGACCATAATTTATTCAAGGCAAAAAAAAAGAGCGACTTCGCTCTTTTTTCACTTATGCTGCATAACTAACTCAATGCAATAACCAATCGAAAAAACATTAAGCTAATTTTTCAAACTGTAAATCCCAAACGCCATGTCCTAAGTTTTGACCACGGTCTTCAAACTTAGTTAACGGACGAGAATCAGGACGCGGCACATAATCATTGTTTGCAGATAAGTTTTTAAAGCCTGGTGCAGAGGTCATATCTTCTAACATACATTCAGCGTAGTTTTCCCAGTCAGTTGCCATGTGGAATACGCCACCAACTTTCAGTTTTTCACGAATAGCTTCAACAAAACTAGCTTGTACGATACGACGTTTGTGATGCTTCTTTTTATGCCAAGGATCAGGGAAAAACAACTGAACCGTTGTTAAACACTCAGCAGGAAGACAATCGGCTAACACTTCGATAGCATCGTGCTCGTATACTTTAAGGTTATTAACACCTTCTTCTTGTGCTAAACCAATACAAGCGCCAACACCTGGTCGGTGAACTTCAACACCAATAAAGTTAAGCTCAGGGGCATTTTTAGCCATTTCAACTAATGACTTACCCATGCCAAAGCCAATTTCGAGCACAACAGGGTTATTATTGCCAAACAAAACACTCGGATCAATTAAACCATCTTGATGGTTCAATCCCATAGTATCCCAAAACTGCTCTAAAGCTTTTGCTTGGCCATTAGTAAGGCGGCCTTCACGCTTAACAAAGCTTCGTACCTTTCTAATGTACTTGCCTTCTTGCTCTGCTTGTTCAACGGTTTTGTGGTTTCTGTCTGTCATAATGCTATCTATTGGTTAGTTGCGTCATCGAAATTAGGGCGCGTATTATCCTTGTTTAATGACTGAAATTCAATCACGGCATAGTGCCTATCAAGATCTAATTTTACGCCCGCATATTAACTTATTGGCTTAACACGAGTTTGCTAAAGGCTACTCTGCCCACCAAACATCATATAATGGACCAACGGCAACTGAGCTTGCGCCATTATCCGTTAACCACTTTTCTACTAATTGGCGATGTTCTTCAGTACACTTACCTAACTGTTGAGTACAAATTAAGCCATGCCATAAAGTATCACCTTCACCACCAAAGCCTAAATTATTTGGATCAATAGCTTCGTCGAAAAACTTAGTTAAAAATGCATCTACTGACTCATTGTCAGTACCATCATCAAGTTTCCAAGCAATATCAAAACCTAATTCTTGGAACTCATCAACGCGTAATTTTTTACGTAAACGATTACTACGATTTTTTGCATCTATTTTCATATTCAATTCCTTACAGCTTGGCTTTAACCAAACACTATTTTTAGTAATACTAACTATCTGCGAGAGGATAGTGGCAATAGAAATTTTTGCAATGAAAATTTCAGCTTTATTCGCTACACTGTCGCCATTATGACAAATAAAACCACTATATCAGCCAAATCTGCGCAACAATTTAGCGACCAAGTATTATCATGGTTTCAGTTGCAAGGCAGAAAGCACTTGCCTTGGCAGCAAGACAAAACCCCTTATCGAGTTTGGATCTCCGAAATTATGCTACAGCAAACGCAAGTAGCAACGGTTATTCCCTACTATTTAAGATTTATGGAAAGCTTTCCTAACATTATCGAGTTAGCCAATGCCGATGAAGATACCGTACTTCATCATTGGACCGGCCTGGGTTATTACGCAAGAGCGCGTAACTTGCACAAAACCGCAAAAATAATTCGTGACGACTATCAAGGGAAATTCCCTGAAAATATTGACGATGTTATCGCACTTGCTGGCATTGGTCGCTCGACCGCTGGAGCAATATTGAGCTTAGCACTAAATAAACATCATGCGATTTTAGACGGAAACGTAAAACGCGTTTTAGCGCGCTGTTATAAAGTGCAAGGTCATGCAGGCCAAGCTATTTATGAAAAAACCTTATGGCCGATTACTGACGCACTAACGCCAGAAGTTGGCGTAGCACAGTTTAACCAAGCTATGATGGACTTAGGCGCGATGGTTTGTACGCGCTCTAAACCTAAATGTGAAATTTGCCCACTTAATACCAGCTGTTTGGCAAATGCCAGCGATGAACAAGCAAATTATCCACAGAAAAAACCGAAAAAAACTATTCCCGAAAAACACACCATCATGATCATTCCTCGTATTGAGCAACAAGTGCTGATGGAAAAACGTCCTCCTGCTGGAATTTGGGGCGGTTTATGGTGTTTTTTAGAGATATCAGATATTAGCGAATTACCGGAATTGTTAACAAAATTAAATCTTAAACAAACCACCACATTCGCTTTAGACAAATTTCGCCACACCTTTAGCCATTTTCATCTCGACATAGAAGCAATTGTTATCGATTGTGAAATGCTTCCGGCAAAAGAAATTAGCGAAAATAGCACATTGCAATGGTACAATTTAGCCACAGTCGCGTCGGTGGGTTTAGCCGCATCAACGCAAAAGTTAATTAAACAGCTTGAGCAATTACCTGTTTAATTAATTTATACATACAAATACATCATACAAAAAGAGAATTTATTATGAGTCGTACCGTTTTTTGCCAAAACTTACAAAAAGAAGCCGAAGGTCTTGGCTATCAACTTTATCCGGGCGAAATTGGCAAACGTATTTTTGATAACATATCTAAAGAAGCTTGGGGAATTTGGCAAAAGAAGCAAACCATGCTAATTAACGAAAAGAAAATGAACATGATGAACCCCGACGACCGTGCATTTTTAGAAACAGCCATGGTTGGGTATTTATTTGACGGCAAAGAACCTGAAATCGAAGGTTATACACCAGAGAAAAAATAATTGCAGCGTAATAAACTTTAAAAAAGCAGGTAAATAAATATTATTTACCTGCTTTTTTGCATTTATTTTATTAAAAATAATTAAATTACGCCTTTCATGGTTAACTTTTAATTACTCAGCGAAACAATTAATATAATTTATCCTCGATTTTTTTATCCTTAAAACCATCACCCAACAGCTTAAACAAGAAATAAAACCACAAAACTGCTCCATAAAAGCACAATACGTAGAAAAAAACGGCAAACAAACATTTATTTAAAAAAAAGGGTTGACGGGGTAAACGAAAAACAGTTTAATACGCCCCGTCTTCAAGGCACAGCCAAGAAGACAATGTGCAGTGCAATCAAATTGATTGTTAATGTGCCTCGATAGCTCAGTCGGTAGAGCAGAGGATTGAAAATCCTCGTGTCCCTGGTTCGATTCCGGGTCGAGGCACCATTTACACTTTTAGCTTTTAATTAAGTTAACTGTAGAATCAACAAGTTCCGATGTTGATTCGGTGCCAAGATAGTTTGTTCCTAGAACATAATTATCGCACACGTTCTTCGTGTGCCGACTTAGCTCAGTTGGTAGAGCAACTGACTTGTAATCAGTAGGTCGCCAGTTCGACTCCGGCAGTCGGCACCATTTATAACGAAGCCTCAACAGCAATGTTGAGGCTTTTTTATTTGCCTAAATAAAACTGACACTGATTGAATCAGTAGCTCATATTAGACCAGCAGTTCGACTCTGGCAGTCGGCACCATTCATTCTCTAGCGAGAAGAAACGAAACCTTAACAGCAATGTTGAGGTTTTTTTCGTCTGGATTTTGTTGTTTAGGTGCGTTCAAGAAGGATTGAACTAGCGACCAAATTCAGCAGTCGACATAAATCCATTACGTTTCAACTAACCTGACCCCGCAGGTCATGTTTCATACATCTACACAATTAAGCGGTAATGCTAAGCTAACTTTTGTTCTGCCCATAACAACAGATGTTTTAAAGTGAAGAACGGCAATATCACTAAAAAAAAATAATTGAGTAAATTCTTCAAAGTTTTCCATATCTTTAGCTGTCACTATCAGTACAAAATCCGCTTCACCTGTAATGTAATAACACTGCTGAATATTATTATTGTTTTTTACTTTGTTTTTAAAATAATTGAAACAATCGTTATAACTTCTATTGAGTTGTACCGAAATAATAAAAGTCATTGATTGGTTTACAGCGTTAGGCGATATTATCGCTACTTCCTGAGCGATAACTTTATTATCTCTTAAGCGCTTTAAGTGTCGCTGTATACTTGCCGTCGATAATCCTACTTCTTCAGAAAGCTGCTCAACAGATGTTTTTACATCTATTTGCAACAATTCCAATATTTTTAGATCTTGCTTACTTAATTTCATCATTTAATACACCCAAATCATTATTGATATAATTCTATCAATATATTTTAAAAATAACGAATATAATTGCATTTATTATAAAATTACGCACGATGTAAACCATAAGTGGTAGGTAAACTATCTGTAGTTCACTAAATCATTAACAAAGGAATATATCCATGCCTACAATACAAAGTTTGTCTGCTCCAACGACTATAGATATAAAAAACTCACAACCACAGATACAAGTATTAAACCCTGAAGATGGTAGTTTAGTCGGTACAGTTGTGAATAACTCTGTAAGTGAAGTTGACGCTATTATTGAGGCAGCGGTAATAGGAGCCCAGAAAGCTAAAAAACTTTCTTCAAATGTACGCATGTCTGTACTTAATGAAGTTGCTGATAATTTAAGTAATCAAAAAGAATTGTTTGCTCAAATGATTGCACGTGAAGGTATTAAAACAATTAATGAAGCCAGAAAAGAAGTTTCTAGGTGTGTTGAAACTATACGGATCAGCGCGGAAGAAGCTAGGCGCTTAACTGGAGAAACTATTGCTTTTGATCAAGCTCCTGGCTCAGAAAATCGATTTGGCTATTATCGCAGGATACCGCTTGGTGTTGTTGCTGCTATTACTCCTTTTAATGACCCTTTAAATTTAGTCGCTCATAAAATAGGTCCCGCTATAGCGGCAGGAAATTCAGTAATTATTCTGCCTCACCATGAGACGCCTCTTGTCGCAAAACTACTGGTAGAACTATTTAATAAAACAAATTTACCTAAAGGTATTTTAAATTTGGTTACCGGCTATGGCATAGATATAGGCGATATGATCGTATCAGATCCTCGTATTAATATGGTTTCATTTACTGGCGGAAAAAGTGTAGGAGAAAGAATTCTAAGTCTCGCCGGTTTAAAGAAAATGTCTATGGAGCTTGGCAGTAATTGCCCGGTAATAGTCATGAATGATGCAAATGCTGAGCTGGCAATGGAAGCATGTGTGAGTGGTGCTTTCTGGGCTGCAGGCCAAAACTGTTTACATGTTCAAAGAATTTATATTCAAGATGAACTCTATGATCAGTTTGCTTCAGAATTTTGTCTTCGTGCAAGCAAAATTTCTATGGGAGACAAACTCTCTGAATCTACACAAATGGGCCCAATGATTAATAGTCGCGCGGCGCTTAAAGTTGAAGCCATGGTAAAAGATGCGCTTGAAAAAAATTCAACATTACTCTGTGGTGGGAAAAGACAGGGAAACTTTTTTCAACCTACTGTTTTTGAAAATGTAAGTAATGACTGCTTAATTGCCAAGGAAGAAGTGTTCGGACCTGTGACTGTGTTGTATCGATTTTCTGATAAAGAAGCAGCAATAACTCAAGCAAATGATGTCGAATTTGGCTTACAAGCTGGAATATTTACCAATGACCTTGAACTGGCTTTTGAACTTGCAGACTCAATGGACTGTGGTGGCGTAATGATAAATGACAGCAGTGATTATCGTATTGATGCGATGCCATTTGGCGGAGTTAAAGGGTCAGGTGTTGGTCGAGAGGGTGTTATGAATGCAGTTAAAGAGATGACCGACATAAAAACTTATTGTTTTAATTTACGAAAATAACGCTATCAATCAATAATTCAACATTTGAAATATATATTTAGGAAGAACGTAATGAAAACATATAAATTAGCAATAATCGGTTTTGGGAATGTTGGTCAAGGCCTAACTAAAATTATTAGTGACAAAAAAAACCTTTTAATAAAAAAGTTTGGTATTAATTTAAGCATAGTAGCGGTATGTGACCTATATAAAGGCAGTGTTTCTAACCCTAACGGTTTGGACCCTGAAGTTTTATTATCTGATCTAGAAAAACATGGCGATCTAAAAAGTACTATTGCTCCAATCACAGGTTGGAATGCGACTGAAACAATCGATAACAGTGGCGCTGATATTCTAGTAGAACTTGCTTTTACGGATCTACAAACAGGTGAACCCGCAGTAAGTCATATTAAACAGGCATTAAATAATGGTATGCATGTTTCTATGACGAATAAAGGACCCGTTGCTTTACACTTTCCTGAACTTCGTAAATTAGCATTAAGCAAAAATGTTCAAATTGGCATTGAAGGTACGGTAATGAGCGGAACTCCTTCAATAAACTTAGGTAATGAAATGTTGTTAGCCGCCGGTATAACAAAAATTCAAGGAATTCTTAATGGCACGACAAATTATATATTAGGTGAGATGTCTTCAGGAATTGGATATGAAGATGCTCTTAAACAAGCTCAAGAACTTGGTTATGCTGAAGCAGACCCCACCGGTGATGTTGAGGGTTATGACGCTGCTGCAAAAGTCGTTATCCTGGGCAACCTTTTAATGGATTTATCTCTTACATTAGATGATATAGATCGCAAAGGCATTAGCCAGATCACAAATAATGATATTGCTAACGCGACTGCTTTAAATAAGCATTGGAAATTAATTGGCACAGTTGAAAAGCACAACGATGGGTTCTTGGCATCAGTTAAACCTGAGATGGTATCGAGCGAACACCCGTTAGCATCAATTAAAGGTGCGACAAATGCCATTACCTATTCAACAGAGTTACTAGGTGATATTACCTTAATTGGTCCAGGTGCAGGCCGCTTAGAAACAGGATACGCTGTTATTGAAGATATACTTTCAATACATAAAAATTCACGCTAAAAAATCACTAACATGTCAATATTCAACAAATAAAATAGATAGGATCATTGTTATATTTTAATACATTATTCATATGGTTAAGCCGCATAATTAATGACTTTAGCTAGACCAAGCCGATACCTTGTAATCAGTAGGTCGCCAGTTCGACTCCGGCAGTCGGCACCATTTATAACGAAGCCTCAACAGCAATGTTGAGGCTTTTTTATTTGCCTAAATAAAACTGACACTGATTGAATCAATAGCTCATATTAGACTAGCAGTTCGACTCTGGCAGTCGGCACCATTCATTCTCTAGCGAGAAGAAACGAAACCTTAACAGCAATGTTAAGGTTTTTTTCGTCTGGATTTTATTGTTTAGGTGCTATCGATAAGTGTTGAGCTAGTGACCAAATTCAGTAGTCGACATAAGCTCAATATGTTTCAACGAACCTGCCCACAGACTTTAAAAATACTTAGTTCCCCTGTTATCAAGCAAAACAAAAAAGAATTATTGGGGTATATTGCTTGATTACACAAAGAGGGAATTCCTGGTAAATTAGGCCATTAAGCTTTTAAACTCTTCGACAAAAAATATAGCAATTTCAATGGCGATCAACACAATAATAATCCATTCTAAAAATGATGAATGTTGATGTTTTTGCTCTTCCGCTAGCACTTCAAATAGTTCATTAATGGTTGAGAGTTTTTTCGACAATAAATCAACACGCTGGTGCACATCCATATAGCGCGCCATACGTTCATAAGCCGCTTCATATTCCGGATATTCCCAAAAAAAGTCAGGAGTGTCTAGTAAGCCATAATGCAAAATAATGTCGCTTTTAGTACTTAATAACGTGCCTCTAATTTTAGCGATTTCTTTCGAGCTAATCGATATTTTACCAAACTTAGCTAACTCTTCTGGAATATGGGCATAGTCTTTTATCGAATTTTGCGCTTGCACCTCATACTCCATAAGTTTGCTCGATTGTGCTAATGCATGACTTATTGCTAAGCGCGTTAAAGGATCATGATCTGGTAAGGTAATAACGTCTTTTTTAATCATTAATTCATCAGCGAATGCAAAACATAAATGCTCTTCAATTTTTTCAAAATGCGTTGTATTGTCTTTTTTAAGGCTATTGATTAATGCTTGGCGCTCAGCTTTATCAACGGCCCAAAACACCACAACTCCGTAGTCAAATATCCAATATTCTCCAGATGGCACAACTATTTGCACAGCATCTCTGTAACGAGTGCCGCCTTCAAAAAAACGCTTGTCGATATTCGAATTTTCTGATGAAAAATCATCACCAAAATTGTAAATAGATAACTTATTATCACTAAATGCGATGTTATTATCTGTCATTAATTGTTCCATGGTTACTCATTTAAATTTCTGTATTATGACTGTATTAATATGTTTTAAGACAAGCTACGCGAGCTTGTATGACTTATTCAATAAATTGCCTTAGTATTATTTTTTACTCTGCTTTCAATTCCTAATTAATTATTAATTTCAACCGTCTTATCCACGTGGTGGTTTTTATATCACTACAAAATACGATTTATAGCATCGTTATTTTGTGTTAACTGTTCATAAACGTTATCTAGTAACAATAAAATTCTAGCCCAAGTAAAAAATCCGCCTGATTTTGCACTTTTATTAACAAAGTACAACATCAATTTTTTAATTAACTTAACAAAAAATATTGAAGAAGTTATTCATGTTTAAAAAGCAAGAGACTAATGGGATCAATGGAATGGGGTCAGGTTCGTCGAAAGCAGTTAAGTTATAGAAATGAAATTATCAATTTCACATTTAATACTAAATAAATGTAAAGGAAGACATTATGGCTCGCTTATCTCGTCTGCCGATTGTCTGTACTTTGCCCAAAATCCATCATGAAAAATAAAAGATAACCTGTAGTTTTCAATGACAGTTTAAATACCAGTGACTAATCAATAATAATTGTCATCAAATAATATTTTTTTTGTTGGACATTAAGGCGCTGTTAAATTCTAATTCGCGCCCCATTACCCACAATAAATTCCCTTTCTGTTATTAAATAAAAAGGCTAAAGGAACACCAATGAATAAAGATAATCTTGATCACGCACGTACACATTACAATGTACGTCATTGGAGTCAGGGCTATTTCGGTATCAACGATACAGGTAACGTATATGTTGCGCCTAAGTTTGATAATCAAAATCACACGGTAGATTTAACTACTATTGCTAAAATGATTGAAGCTAAAGGCTTAACTTTGCCAGCTTTAGTGCGATTTCCGCAAATAATTCATCATCGCATTCACAGTTTATGTGAAGCTTTTAATAATGCGATTGAGGCATATGATTATCAGCAAAAATATTTACTGGTTTACCCTATTAAGGTTAATCAACAGCGCGAAGTTGTGGATGAAATTTTAGCTAGTCAACATAACAAAGAATATACTCAACTAGGTCTTGAAGCTGGTAGTAAAGCTGAGTTACTCGCTGTTTTGGCAATGGCTCAAAAGGTTTCATCTGTTATCGTTTGTAATGGTTACAAAGACCGCGAGTATGTCCGTTTAGCGTTAATCGGCGAAAAATTAGGACATAAAGTTCATATTGTTTTAGAGAAAATGTCTGAACTGGCGATGATTTTAACCGAAGCGAAAAAGTTGAATGTTGAGCCTCGTTTAGGCATACGTGTGCGTTTGGCATCTCAAGGTAAAGGAAAGTGGCAAGCAAGTGGTGGTGAAAAATCAAAGTTTGGTTTATCAGCCTCACAAGTACTTAACGTTGTTAAAGTACTTAAAGAAGAAAACATGCTTGATACATTAAAATTAGTGCATTTTCACTTAGGCTCCCAAATAGCTAATATAAGAGATGTGAGATTGGGCGTTAGTGAAGCCGCGCGTTTTTATTGTGAGCTTCGCCGTCTTGGTGCAGGTATTTCATGCATGGATGTTGGTGGCGGTTTGGCCATAGACTATGACGGTACACGTAGCCAGTCTCATAACTCCATGAACTACAGCCTAGCGGAGTACGCTAATAATATTGTTAATACCATTGGTGATATCTGTAAGAGCTATGATCAACCTATGCCGATGATTATTTCAGAGTCTGGTCGAGCATTAACAGCACATCATGCTGTACTTATTTCTAATGTTATTGGCGCGGAATCTTATCAGCCAGAAAACATAACCGCACCTTTAAGTGATGAGTCTGTGCTTTTAAATAACATGTGGCGTTCGTTAGAGCAGTTAAAAGATCGTCAAGATGACCGCGCTCTTATTGAAATTTATCATGACACTCAAAGTGACTTAGCTGAAGTACATGGCCAATTTTCTATGGGGTTATTAGATTTAACTCAACGCGCTTGGTCAGAGCAAGTTAACTTGCGTATTTGTTATGAATTAAATCAATTGATGGACAGTAAAAATCGTTTTCATCGACCTATAATTGATGATTTAGCTGAAAAACTGGCAGATAAATTTTTTGTGAATTTTTCTTTATTTCAATCTTTACCTGATTCGTGGGGTATAGATCAGGTTTTTCCGATTTTACCGTTGAATAACTTGCATAAATCACATGAAAAAAGAGCCGTATTATTAGACATTACTTGTGATTCAGATGGAATTATTAACCATTACGTTGATGGCCAAGGTATTGAAAGCACATTGCCAGTGCCGGCATGGACCGAAGATGAACCTTATTTAATCGGCTTTTTCTTAGTGGGCGCTTATCAAGAAATTTTAGGCGATATGCATAACTTATTCGGCGATACCCACAGCGCGGTAGTCTTTATAAATGATGATGGTGAAGCAGAAATAACTGAAATTAATGAAGGTGATACGGTTGAAGATATGTTGAATTATGTGCATTTAGATGCAAAACTGTTTCAACAAACTTATGCCGAGCTTATAGCAGCTAGATTACCTAAAGATGAAGGTGAAGTAGTTTATAAAGAGCTAGTTGATGGCCTTAAGGGCTATACCTACCTTGAAGATATTTAAAGGAAGTTATGATGCAAAACATATTCAATCAAGTTGATGATTCTCTTTACTCTAATGCGATGACATTTTTACGTCAACCTTTAGAGAAAAATCCAGTTGAGTCATCAGCAGACATCGTAGTATTAGGTTTGCCTTTTGATATGGCTACAACCGGGCGTTCAGGCGCCCGAATGGGCCCTACAGCGATTAGACAGGCCTCAGTGAATTTAGCGTGGGAAGGCAAGCGATTTCCGTGGCCTTTTAACTTGCTAAAGAACTGTAAAATAATTGATGCTGGAGACTTGGTTTTTTCACCGGGCGATGCTGCACACTTTTGTCAACAGGTTGAAACAGCGGTTGGCCAATTACTTTCGTCAGGTAAAACCGTTTTATCTTTGGGTGGTGATCATTTTGTTACCTTGCCGATACTGCGAGCGCATGCGAAAAAATTCGGCACAATGGCATTGATTCACTTCGATGCGCATACCGATACATACCATGACGGCAGTTGTTATGACCACGGCACAATGTTTTATCATGCGCCGAAAGAAAACCTGATTGATAGAGATAAGTCTGTTCAAGTGGGAATTCGGACGAATTACCAAGAAAAAGATCATGGTTTTTCTGTAATCAACGCCATGCAAGCCAATGATATGAGTGTTGATGAGATATGTACTTTAATTAAAAATAGAGTCGGTGATATGCCGGTTTACTTAACATTTGATATTGATTGCTTAGACCCTGCCTTTGCGCCGGGGACAGGTACTCCGGTATGTGGCGGTTTATCTACAGATAAGGTACTAAAGATTTTACGCGCTTTAGCTGGCATTAATATCGTTGGTATGGATGTAGTTGAAGTAGCCCCGGCGTACGACAATAGTGAAGTTACCGCCCTAGCAGCTGCAACTATTGCTTTAGAACTAGCCCACCTTTGGACTGTCAAACATAAGCTAACCTAAACTACGCAAATATCCACCTTAGTGTTCGTAAGTTATCGAAAATAACTTACGAACTTGCTACTTATTCCACGGTAGTGAAAGTGTTTTCCCTTGATCGCTACTCAATTGCGCTAATTCAATTAATTTAATCACTTGCATCGCTTCAGTGGCGCTTACTAACGAGTCATCTGTCAAACTCCTGTTATTAATCGCGTTAGCAATACTATGATAATAAGCTTGATAACAACCGCGCTCAGTTGGAACTATCTCACTATGATCGCCAAGGTATAAAGTGCCATCATTTATTTCGTCATCATATGCAAATTCATCAGCATTAACACTCATACCGTCATTAAGTTGTTGCTCTTGGGGATCAAGTCCAAACTTAATAAAACTCCCCAAAGTACCCTCCAGTTGAAAACGTTTAATAGGGCCGGCCATAAATGGGCTAGAACTTAATTTAATTTCCACGTTTGCGTAATGTAATTGAATATCAAAATAATCTGTCGTCTTAGCTGTTTCACGTAATGCTAAGCAACGTGCTGTGATAGCGGTAGGTAAGCCAAATAATG
This sequence comes from Colwellia sp. PAMC 21821, assembly GCF_002077175.1. Taxonomy (NCBI): domain Bacteria; kingdom Pseudomonadati; phylum Pseudomonadota; class Gammaproteobacteria; order Alteromonadales; family Colwelliaceae; genus Colwellia; species Colwellia sp. PAMC 21821. The sequence goes on along the minus strand of NZ_CP014943.1, from coordinate 2,891,150 downwards.
TTAATGCTTGATCAATAAGGTGTGAGCCTAAATCAAATAATATACCTGTGCCCTCACCCGCTTGCTCTTTCCATTTAGTTCTCACTTGAGGACGGAAACGGTCAAAACAAGACTGAAAAACTTTAAGCTCTCCTAAACGATTACTTGCTAGCAACTTTTTAACCGTTAAAAAGTCACCATCCCACCTGCGATTATGATAAACCGATAATAAACAGTTATTTTTATTAGCGAGTACGATTAATTCTTCTGCTTGAATAGATGAGGTCACCATCGGCTTTTCAATAACAACATGTAAGCCATTTTCTAAGCAACTTTTGGCTATCTTGTAATGCACATCATTTGGCGCGGTTATAACAACTAAGTTAACCAATCCACTGTGAATTAAGTCATCAGGGCTATCGAAAATACGCACCTTTTTATACTTTGCTTGAACCGTTTCTTTTTGGCGAGTACTTATCGCGGTAAAAGTAAAATTATCATTTGATTCAATAAAAGGTAAATGAAAGATATTGGCTGACATGCCATACCCAATAACGCCAACGTTGATCATTAAAAATCCAAAATTTAAACTGTAAACTATAAAAAAGAGTATCTGCGAGGTCAGCATTTATAAGATAAGTGCCCTGCATTCGGGCAGTAACTAATTAGATAGAATACCTACCCTGCCCACGCAGATTTTAAATCGGTTACATTGCTTTCAACGCTTTTATACGATCATCTAATGGCGGATGCGTAGCAAAAAGTTGACTAAAAGATGATTTGGTATTTATACCAAACGCCATCATAGAACCTTCTAAATGGCTCTCTTGGCTGCGTTTAAGTCGCTCCAATGCGCCAATCATTGCCGCAGTACCAGCTAACTTAGCGCCACCAATATCTGCACGGAATTCTCTTTTTCTAGAAAACCAAGCTACAATCGTGCTGGCAAGCACACCCAAGAGCATTTCTAAAACAAACACTATGCCGAAATATGCAAAACCACCTAACCCAGCGCCATTTGAATTGTTACTTCGGGTGGCGTTATCAATAAGCCCTGCAATTACGCGAGCTAAGAAAATAACAAACGTATTCACTACACCTTGTACTAAGGTTAACGTTACCATGTCACCATTAGCCACATGGCTAATTTCGTGACCTATAACCGCTTCCGCTTCTTCTTGCGTCATATGGGCTAGCAAACCAGTGCTAACTGCCACTAAGGCATTGTTTTTATTGGCACCGGTTGCAAAAGCGTTCATGTCGGGTGATTCAAAGATCGCCACTTCAGGCATGCCAATTTTAGCTTGTTGGGCATAACGTTTAACGGTTTCAAGTAACCACGTTTCAGTGTTGTTTTTCGGCTGTTCAATAACATAAGCCCCCACTGAGCGCTTCGCCATCCACTTCGACATAAGCAATGAAATAAAAGAGCCACCGAAACCAAAAACACTCGCCATAACAAGTAAGCCGCCCATGCCTTGGCGATCAATGCCAAATACTGACATTAAAATACTCATGGTAATACTTAGCACAACCATAATGGCTAAGTTAGTTAATAAAAATAATACAATACGCTGCATAATAAACTCCAAGTAAGTGAACGCAACTACGACATAATATGTCTAATTGGCATTTAATCAATACTTTTTTTGTTTTTATTTGTATACATTTTTGGCTTAATATTTATCTACATCACGACACAAAAAAACTGTGATTTCAACGCGTTTTCAATCGTCGAAAAAAAACATGCTTGGCTTCATTAATAACAATATATTTAAATACTCAGGTAAAATAATATTCGACAGAGTATTTTTTGCCAATTCAATGAATTTAATCTACTTATTTACTATAGTAGACATTAACTTCCGTTAATTAAGAGCCATTATGAAATTATTCTTAAAATCCTTCGCTGTAATTATTTTTATCATTGTTTTATTGATAGTGGTTGCGACGCAATTAATATCAACTGAGGATATATTTAACCAAGTCAGCACTAAAGTAGAACAATCGACAGGTCGAACGTTAACGGTTGCTGGTGAACAGAGTTTAAGTGTATTTCCTTCATTATCTTTGGTGCTAAACGATGTGCACTTTTCCAATGTAAAAGGCGGCTCTAAACCTGATATGGCAAGTATTAGTGAATTAATGATCCATATCCCTTGGCTTTCAGTTTTTTCTGGTGAGTTGACCATTGAAAAGTTCGTTATCAATAATCCCGACATACTGCTAGAAAAAAGTATTGATGGTACGGTGAACTGGCAGTTCTCAACTTTGTCTGGCGCAGAAAGCAGCACGGAAAAATCACCCGCTGATGATAAATCAATTAATTTACCTGATGCTTTTGATATTAGTCTGGGTCAAGTAGAAATTAATGGTGGTAAGCTCACTTTTATCGATCACCAAAGTAAAGAAACTAAAGTCATTGATCAGCTCAATTTAGCGGTAAAACTGCCCTCGCTACGCGAACCCCTTAATCTCTCTGGTAGTGTTAGATATATGACACAAGTACTTGAACTTGAATCAAGTATTACCACACCTGCAAAGGCTATCAATAATCAGCCCTTTTCAGTCGAATTAGACTTAACATCTGCCTTAGTAAAATTAAATTATAAAGGTGAAGTGGTACAACAAGGCAAAGAGCTAAGTGGTAAATTATCGGTTTCAGGAGATTCTGTTAAGCAGTTATTAAACTGGCAGAACATTCCATTGACCGCTAAAGATGAAGCTTTTAATAAATTCTCATTTAGTACCAATATGGGCTTTGCTAACAATAAACTCACGCTTAATGCGTTAATGGTTAATTTAGACGCGTTAGCATTTAAAGGTTCAACAACCATTACCTTGTCAACGCCGCTCAAACTTGCCAGCAATATCGATTTGGGCATACTTGACCTTAACCCTTATTTACCTGAGCCAACCACAGAAGCAACACCAGCAGATGATACGGCTAGTCAGCCCATTGTTTGGGATGATACTGCGCTTGATTTATCCGCTTTGGCGTCATTAAATGCCGATATTACAATTAAGTCGAGTCAGTTATTTGTCCGCGATATTAAATTGGGTAAGAATGAGATAGCCGTTGTATTAAACAATAGCGTTGCGAATGTGCAATTGAAAAGCTTTCAAGGTTATGAAGGCAATGGCAGTGGCGCGATTAAGGTTAATGCCAATAAAAAACCTTATCAAATCACGACTAAATTTGATTTAGCGAATATTAATGCCGAGCCGCTACTTAACGATGCGGTTGGCTTTGACAAATTATTGGGTAAAGGCCAATTAGCGTGGGATCTCTCAACCAAAGGCATTAGCCAACGTGATTTTATTCAGCAACTCAATGGCCATCTCGACATTAGCTTTATTGATGGCGCTGTTAAAGGCGTTAATTTAGCTGCAATTGCCAAGAGCGCCAGCAGTATTATGCAAGGTAACTTATCTGCGGTCAGTTTGGACAGTGACTTTAGCAACGCTGATAAAACAGATTTTGCGGCCTTAACAGGTAAATTTACGCTAACTAACGGCGTCGCTAATACAGATAATTTGTCTTTGAATAATCCTTTTATCAGAATATCAGGCACCGGTGTTATAGACTTGCCTGAAACCAAAGTTAATCTGCAGGTTAAATCAAAAATAGTGGCGTCAACTCAAGGGCAAGCGGCAGAAAGTACTGACGCTGGCGTTGTGATCCCGATAAAAATTACCGGGCCATTTCATAACATTAAAATACGCCCCGATGTTAGTTCAGGAGCCAAAGATAAAGTAAAAGACAAAGTTAAAGATAAGCTCAAAGACAAACTAAAAGGACTTTTTGGCTAAACAGCCAACTTGTCAGAAACGAATCATCAATAACTTAATTTTTGCTACCGCTAATATCTTTATTTTTGGTGCTAATACTCAAACCGCACAATTACTAAAATTAAGTTATTGATTTAATTTGATGTTTACGAATTAATTTGGAAATAAAATTATGCTAAACACTAAAAAAAGCATTAAATACTCTGTTATCGCCCTGTGTTCAATCTTGCTCATTGCACCCGCTATTGCTCAAGATAGCTGGTGGGAAAAGGCGAAAAAGTTACTCTCAGGCGAGGATAATGTTTCACAGCTAGTGCTAAGTGATGAGCAAATAGCTAAAGCACTAAAACAAGCACTGTCTGTTGGTTCAGAATCAGTGATAAAAACCTTACAACAAAGTGGTGCTTTTGCCGACAACCCTAATTTGCATATTGATTTACCACCAGCATTGGCCAGCGCCGGGAAAATATTAGATAAAATAGGCATGGGACAATGGACCGATGAGCTTGAAGCTAAGTTGAACGAGGCTGCAGAACAAGCAATCCCAGCCGCGGGCCCTATTATATCAAGCGCGATAAACAACTTAACAATGGTCGACATTCAGACGATTTATAACGGTGAGAACGATGCGGCAACGCAATATTTTAAAGCGCAAATGTCGGGGCCAATCGCACAAGCCATGGATCCAATTATAAAACAAAGCTTAGCTGATGTCGGCGCATTAACCTTATACGATAAAATAATATCAAAATATCAATCGCTGCCATTTGTTCCAGATATAAGTAGTGATTTAATTGAGTTAGTTAAAACCCAAGCTTTGTCAGGCATATTTGAATATTTAGCCAAAGAAGAAGCCGCTATACGCGAGAATCCAGAAAAACGAACTACTGAGCTACTCAAGAAAGTATTTTCTAAATAACAGCGTTAAGGTAAGTATGTGTGGGTATTTAAGTGTCAGCAATAAATTAAAATAAACAACTTGGGCAATTATCCTAAAATTGACGAATGAGGAGGAATTAAGTAAGTTTTTATTTTTATTTTGCCGTCGAGCTGTCATTTTGAAAATCAAGATAACAGCTGATAAATAACTTACTTATTATTCTGAATCGCTTATTTACAATTGATTGATATTTTTTAAGTAAAAAATGTTTTCAATTCAGGAATGCATGAACCACAGTTGGTACCACATTTCAATTTTTCACCTAAGCTTGTTACCGATTTACATTGCTGTGATGCAATGGCTTCTTTTATGGTGTTTTCACCCACTTGAAAACAAGAACAAATCATGTCGCCTACATCGCCTTTGCCATCACTATCAATACCCGACATTAACGTAAAGCGAGTTTTTATTGGCAGTGTTTTATTTAATTGCCCTTCAATATATCGACTATTAAATTTCAAGCTTAAATCAGTGCTGGCAGCAAAGAAACAATGCAACTTGTTATCAATAAATCCAGCAATACGTAATACATTTTGTTGAGCATCTTTTAATACTATCCAATCATCAATTTGTGGATATATATTGGCTAAAATAGTTTCATCATCGCCTAATTCTTGCTTATCAGATAATAGATATTTATGGCCTTGTTCAAGCTGAATTTTGCTCCAGTAACTGGTTGGACAATTTACCGTTTGTGAAGAAATTAAGTAGCCTGACCATACCGCATTAAACGGCTTGATGTTAACCGGGCTGTGTTTAAGCTCGGGCTGCCCACACAGTTCATCTGTAATCGGGTTCACCAGAGCTGAAACACGAGCAGAAGCTGAAAAATTATCGTTCCAATGGATAGGTACAAAAATTTCGCCGGTGCGTTGTTCGTTAGTTATGTTCACTCGGCCAATATAGTCAGCGCTCAAATTTGAAAGTACAGCGAGTTGTTTGTCAGCTAATTGAAAACGTTGGGCGTCATCAGGATTTACGGCAATATATGGCTCGTCAGAATGAGTCATTAACTTAGCGACACGGCCCGTTCTCGACATCGTATGCCATTGATCACGAATTCGGCCCGAGTTCATTACCACTTGGGTTTTATCAGGTAATATTTTTGGTAACTGTGCAATAATCGGAATAAAATTCGCTTTTTGGTTTTTGGTAGCAAAAACACCATCAGTGAATATACGCTTTAATCCGTTTGGATTCGCCGTATTAATTGGCCATTTAGTGGGTATAAAATTTTCGTAATCTGTTTGTGAAATATTGGCTAAGGCTGAAATATCAAATATACGATAAATATCATTTTTAGCTCTTTTTTCAGCAAAAGGATGACTGTTTTCAAAGCCTGACAATGTCGCATGCTCTCTAAATATGTCAACAGCGTGCTGATAATTAAAAGCATCTTTGAAACCTAACTTGTGTGCAACATCTGTAATTATTTGCCAATCATTTTTTGCTTCACCAGGAGCTTTTATCATACTTTGATGCACAGATATTGTTCTATCTGAATTAGTGACAGAACCTTGCTTTTCACCCCATGTACTTGCGGGTAAAACGACATCAGCATAATTTATCGTATCGGTATTTTCATAACATTCACTCACCACAACCATTGGGCATTTTTCTAATGCTCGCTTTACGAGGTTAGCATTTGGCATACTTACCACAGGGTTTGTCGCCATGATCCAAATAGCTTTAATTTTTCCTGAGTCAACCGCATCAAATAGTTCAACCGCTTTTAAGCCTTGCTTAGTAGCAATACTGGGTGCTTGCCAAAAACGTTTAACTAAGTCTATTTCATTTGCGTTTTCAAAGTGTAAATGCGCAGCAAGTTGTGTTGATAACCCCCCCACTTCGCGGCCACCCATGGCATTCGGTTGGCCAGTAATTGAAAAGGCACCTGCGCCCTCTCGTCCTATTTTTCCGGTCGCTAAATGACAGTTAATAATCGCGTTAGCTTTATCCACACCGCTTGATGATTGATTGATACCTTGCGAGAAAAAAGTCACCACTTTGTCCGTTTCAGCAAAAATTTGATAGCTCTCAAGCAATAATGAGAGTTCAATATCACAAGCGATTGCAACGTCTGAAATGTCAGAAAACTGGCTTTGTGCCGTTTCTAATGCTTGTTCGAAGCCATGGCAATGTTTTGCGATGTAAGCTTTATCTAATTTGCCTTGTTCGGCTAAATAGATTAATAAGCCGTTATAAAAATAGGCATCGCTGCCGGGCTTTATCGCTAAATGTAAATCAGCATCTTTCGCTGACGCGGTTCTGCGAGGGTCAATCACTACTATTTTACGGGCGGGGTTTTCTTCTCGCGCTTTAATCATGCGTTGATAAACAATAGGATGTGCGTACGCTGGGTTAGCGCCAATAATAAAAATAGCTTCGGCTGAGCTTAAATCATCGTAACAGCCTGCAACCACATCTTCGCCAAAGGCACGCTTGTGTGCTGCAGTTGCCGACGCCATACATAAGCGAGAGTTAGTATCGACGTTGCCTGAGCCAATAAAGCCTTTCATTAACTTATTGGCGACATAATAATCTTCAGTAAGTAGCTGCCCTGATAAATAAAAGGCGACGGAGTCAGGGCCATATTGCGCTATTGTTTCTTGAAAGTGGCCAGCAATCGTTGATGTTGCTTCATCCCAACTTACGTTCTTCCCCTTAACTCGCGGGTGTAATATTCGATTTTGCAAACCTTGTGTTTCATGTAGCGAAGACCCTTTTACGCATAAACGTCCTAAGTTAGCGGGGTGTTCTGCATTACCTTTTACCGCAATAACTTTATTGTTTTCGACCGTTGCTTCAATACCGCAGCCAACGCCACAATATGGACAATTGGTTTTACTGATTGTTTGACCTGTTTTGGTAGCTGGAGATTGTTTATCGGTAAAAATAATGTCGTTCATGAAATTCTCAAAGGTTAACTATCGTTAGCTAATATTAACTTTCATTAGGAAAGTACTGGTTGATAAAAGTTTTTAATAAAGCTATTTATTTAATGAAAAAAGTCGAGTGTAGCCATTTTCAAGTTGAACAAAGACAACGCTAAGCAATACTGACTTTTTGCTCATCTTCTATGGTTGTTATAAATTCATCGCCCATGAGTAGCTCTGGCATCATCGTATTAACGATTACTTCTTGCTGCATTAAATCGAAGTAAGCCATACCTGAGCTCACATCACCAAATAAAACAATACCGCTTATTTTGCCGTTTTTAACCATGATCTTACGGTAAATAAGTGCTTTGTTATCCAACAAGGTAAAACATTGGCTACCTTCTGATACTTCAACATCGCCAGCTGAAAATAGCTGTACGCCTGAAACTTTCAATTTAGTGGGTACGGGCGCGTTTTGAAATGGCTTTTGGACGTTGTTACATAAACGTTCAGCCAGCGAAATACATTGTGCCCAAATAGGGTCAACTAAACCAAAAGTGGCTTGTTTATGTTCACAACACTCGCCTAAAGCGCTAATTGCGGCGTCACTCGTTTGCATATAATCGTTAACTAAAATGGCACGGTTAAAGTCAATATTAGCGGTTTCGGCTAACTCTTTGTTGGGTGTAATGCCTGTTGCGATAACGGCCATTTGTGCGCTGATAAACTCACCGCTGGTTAACGTAACACCTGATAGGATTTCTGAGCTATTCTCTGAGTTAACTTCTAAGCTTTCTTCTAAGCTTTCTTTTGAGTGACCTTCTGATTTTATTTCGGCGTTAGGCTCAATTATGCTTTCAAAAGCAGCCACTTCATGGCCTAAAGCAAACTTTATATTTTTTTGAGCCATGATACTTTGCAACATATTGGCTGATATTTTATCGAGCTGACGGTTAAGTAACCATTTGTTGCGGTGAACTAAGGTAACTTCTACACCACTAATGGCTAAACCATATGCGGCTTCTAGCCCGAGTAAACCACCACCAATCACAATGGCTTGTTTTGCGCTTGAACCGGCTTGTTGAGCAAAGGCTTGAATTTTTTCTGTGTCTGCAATATCGCGAAAATTGAATATACCTGCAATATTTTGATTTTTAGCGGGTATTTTAGCGGTACGTGAACCCGTAGCAATGATGAGTTCGTCGTAATGAACCTGCACTTCTGAGGCTAATTTCACGAGCTTAATTTCTTTGTCTATATAAGTAACTTCGCTACCACTTAAGAAGTTAATATTGTGCTGTTTATACCATGCAGGTGGTTTTTGCATAATGCTATCGATAGTGGCATCCCCCGCTAAAACGGCAGATAACATAATGCGATTGTAACTACCAAAGTGTTCTTTACCGATCACGGTAATTTGATATTTATTGGGTGAGCGCTTAATTATTTCATCTAATAGCCGACCAGTTGCCATGCCGTTACCAATGATCACCAACGAGGGCTTGATCTGAGTAATCGATTCACAATGCTGATTTCTTTGCATATCTGCTGTTGGGCTTTCGGTATTGGCCATTGTACTGCTCACATAGTTGAGAGTTATGTTATTTGCGAATGTGGAAATGTTATCCACATAGCTACTTAACTTTATCTATACAGCTAAATGCAGGTAATGTGCCATGTACTTTTGGGTAATATATTTACTTTTACTTCCTTGTATTAAAAGAAATTAATGTAAATACACAATGAAATTAATGATGAATAACATTGGTATTAGATAAATTTATGCACTGTTCTGGTGCTTGGCTGCAGTGTTATATACATAAGAGGTGCTTGTTTCATGATGCTTTCATTTACTACTGGGCATTTCAGCCTTGAGTGTTTTCCAAATTCCAAATCAGACAAATTAAACAAAGATTCGAAACACCTATGACCTGTTGTATTAAGTAAGCTAAGTATTATAAATGAGCATAAATACTCAATAACTTATGTTTACGGTTCCTGACTAAATATAAATCCCTATATCGACGTAAAAGGTTTATACCAAGTTGATGAATCAAATTGGTATTACTAATGCTACAGGGGCATATTTTTTAAAAGGATGCTGTTATTAACGTAATGCAGGAGAAATATCAAAAATGGCTAGGAGCCGCCCATAGATAGCGAAAATATTGGATGTTTGATCATCTTAGAAACATCGATGGTTGGATGCACTAATACCCTTCTTCCCTCTCATCCCTAATTTGTTTATTTCATCCTGCCTATAGCGAACTGTATTGCATTTATCCGTTACGACTAACTTTTGCTTAGGTGAGGCTTTTTTAAATAATGCTATGACTATTTATTTTTTTTATGCACTCAATGTGTGCGTAATCGTTATTCTATTGTGCATAAATAAACATTCCGCAGTTATTTTCTCGCATAAAAAAAACACTAAAACCAATATAATCATAAAGATAGATAATGACCATACGAATGGCATTACATTTGCAACTCACTGTTCAATAAACTTATTTCTACGACTAATTTAATAGAAAACTCATTATTTATTATTAACAGACAAAAAAAATGTCATCCGTTAATAAAAAAACAAACATTTAATTTTTAGGAGTTGTCGCATGAGCGGTCAAGATAGTCTCAATATATTTTCTTTCAAAGGTAAGATGAAAACCTTACATATGAGTTGGATAGCGTTTTTTATTACTTTTGCTGTTTGGTTTAACTTTGCACCTTTAGTGTCAGTAATTGCTGACTCATTAGGGTTAACAAATGCTGAAATAAAAACATTAATGCTATTAAATGTAGCGTTAACCATTCCGGCGCGTGTTGTCATTGGTATGCTTACCGATAAATACGGCCCTCGCTTAACCTTCGCGGTATTACTTGCCGTATGTAGTATCCCTTGTTTTATGTTTGCTTTTGCCACTACCTTTGAACAATCGGCATTATCTCGCTTCTTAATAGGCTTTATCGGTGCGGGTTTTGTTATCGGTATTCGTATGGTATCTGAATGGTTCCCTGCTAACGAATTAGGCACGGCTGAAGGTATTTATGGTGGCTGGGGTAACTTTGGTTCGGCTGCTGCTGCCATGACCTTACCAACGCTTGCATTAGCATTTGGTGGTGAAGACGGCTGGAGATACGCGGTTGCCTTTACCGGTGCATTAAGCTTAATTTTCAGTGTTATCTGGTATAAAAACGTAACAGATACCCCTAAAGGTTCAACCTACTTCAAGCCTAAACAAACAGGTGCAATGGAAGTTACTTCAACAGGTGACTTCTTTCTGTTACTAATTATGAAGCTGCCAATGTACGGTGCTTTAGCTTTACTTACCTGGAAATTATCACCTGCTGGCGTAAGCTTATTATCAGCACAAAGTGCCATCATTGCTTATCTAAGTTTAGTGGTTTTATTTGCTATTGAAGTAAGGCAAACCATTAAAGTAAACGGTCATTTATTTTCAAAGCCAGTAGAAGAAATTCACCGTTATAAATTCAGACAAGTGGCCGTATTAAACATTCTTTACTTTGCGACTTTTGGTTCAGAATTAGCCGTGGTTTCAATGTTACCGTTATTTTTCGCTGAAACCTTCGAATTAAGCATGGTTTACGCAGCGATGTTAGCCTCAACGTATGCCTTTATGAACTTAATGTCTCGTCCGGGTGGCGGTTGGTTATCAGACAAATATGGTCGTAAGAAAACCTTATTAATTTTAACTGCAGGTTTAGCTGTTGGTTATTTCGCCATGTCTGAAATCACCGGTGAATGGCCTTTAGCATTAGCGGTTGTAACGGCAATGGCTTGTTCATTCTTCGTGCAAGCAGGTGAAGGTGCCGTATTTGCGGCTGTGCCTCTCATTAAACGTCGTTTAACGGGTCAAATTGCTGGTATGACTGGTGCTTACGGTAACGTCGGCGCTGTAGTTTACTTAACCGTATTAACCATGGTTGATTATTCAACCTTCTTTATGGTGATAGCAGGTACTGCTGTGATAGGCTTTACTACATTACTATTTATGCAAGAGCCAAAAGGTACTATTACCGAAGTACGTGAAGATGGCACTGTAGAATTAATTAATGTAGGTCATTAGTAAAACATGATCAGTAAAGCTCAAACATGCCAAAGCACGGTTGCAGATCTGCAATTGTGCATCGGCGGTTTTTCTACTAAAGGTTTGAAAGCAGAAAACCAAGACGCTTTCGCTGCTATTGTTCCTGAAAGTCATGAGTTACGGGCTAAAGGCGCAGTTGCGGCCATTGCTGACGGACTCTCCAGCGCGAATAAAGCTGCAGAGGCCTCACAACTTGCCGTAACTCAATTTATTCAAGAGTATCTCGCCACGCCTGAAACATGGTCAACACAAAAATCTGCAGCAAAAGTATTAACCAGCTTAAATAACTGGTTATATTCACAAAGTGGCTTTGTTGAAGGTTTAGCCGATGAAAAATCTCCGCAATGGTTAACGACATTTTCAGCGCTAATTGCCAAATCAACCACGGGTTATATCTTTCATGTTGGTGACACCCGAATAACAAAATATCGTCATCGCCAGTTGGAAGTCATTACACGTGATCATAATCGTAAACAAATGGGGCAACAGGCTTTATTAACACGCGCTTTAGGTGCCGACAATCGATTAGAAGTTGATGTGCATCAAGTTGATTTACAGTTGCACGATTTATATATGCTAAGTTGTGATGGTATTCATGACTATATAACAAAACCTATTTTTAAAGCACTCTTTGATACATTGCCGTTATCGCCCGAAAAGTCTGATTTAGAAACCCTGTCTAAAAAAATTGTTGAAACTGCACTTGAACGTGGAAGCAATGACAATGTCACTTGTTTATTAGTATACGTTAAGGCAGTGCCCAACCGTAAACTGGCCGAAATTCAACGTGATTTTAGTGCAAAAGCAATTCCTCCGGCATTAAAAGTTGGCCAGAAGCTAGATGGCTACTTAGTTAAAAAAGTGATCCACGCTAGCATTCGTTCACATTTGTATCTGGTAGTCGATGTTGAAACAGATAAACCTTATGTTTTAAAAGCGCCATCAGCTAATTTTTCAGACGATGCTATTTATTTGCAAGGCTTTATGCGTGAAGCATGGGTTGGCGAGCGCATTAGGCATGGTAACGTAATGCGTGTTCTACCTGGCAGACAAAATAGCCAATTTTTATATCATGTCTGTGAATACCTTGAAGGGCAAACCTTAGGTGAATGGTTGCATGACAACCCCAAACCAAACGTTGCACAAGTACGCGATATAATGAAACAAGTTATTAGCGCATTACGAGCGTTTCAACGCTTAGATTTAGTGCATCGAGATTTAAAACCAGACAACATAATGATCGATCAATATGGTCACATTAAATTAATTGATTATGGCACCGTATTTGTTGCGTCACTGGATGAAAACCAAGAAACAATTAAAGCAGAAGTACCCTTCGGATCGTTAAACTATATTGCGCCTGAAACTTTATTACACATGCAAGCAGATAATCAAAGTGACCTATTCTCGTTGGGCGTTATTTGTTATGAAATGCTTTCAGGTGAACTGCCATACAAACCAATGCAACGGGCTGAAGTAACGATTAAAGATTATAAAGATATGCAATATCGCAGCATTAAACAGTTTCGACCTGAGTTACCGTTATGGTTAGATTTAAGCTTACAAAAAGCAACAGAAGCAAATCCAAAATTGCGTTATCAAGCCTTTTCAGAATTCTTTGCTGATTTAAGTAACCCAAGACTTAACGCTATTGAAGAATATAAAAATCAGCCTTTATTACAACGTAACCCCATATTGTTTTGGCAATCTGTATCAGCGTTATTGTTTATTGGGCTGATTATAGCTTTGACCAACTAACCTAGCGCACGTTAACTTACCTCCTTACTGCTTATACTTATAGCGCACACCCTTGGTGCGCTAACTTCTTCACGATAGTGCAAAACCTCTCCCCTGGAAAGAACAAAAACTCCTATTCCATTGAATATATTGATAAAAAACATCTGGTTCGTTTATTGCAATCACTAAGTCATTATCTAGTTCCGCTAATACAGCGGTAATTTAAAGCAATAGGATTGGAAAATATGAACACACAACCTCGAAAAATCGTCGTCGTTGGTAATGGCATGGTTGGCCATCACTTTGTTGATGAAATGGCTAAACATGAAGGCTATGAAATTACAGTATTATCAGCTGAAGATCGTTTAGCTTATGACCGTGTTCATTTATCAGAGTATTTTTCTGGAAAAACTGCTGAAGATTTAGCTATGACCTCGCCTGCATATTACAACGAAATTGGTGTTAGATTTTTCACTAACGCGAAAGTCATTAACATTGATAAAGCAGCGAAAACGGTTACCACTGAAGCTGGCGAAACTTACGCTTACGACAAGCTAGTAATGGCCACGGGTTCATATCCCTTTGTTCCACCTATTCCAGGGAAAGAACGTGAGCATTGTTTGGTTTATCGTACTATTCAAGATTTGGACGATATTCAAGCGTCAGCTAAAGCCGGTAAAGTCGGTGTTGTGGTTGGCGGTGGTTTATTAGGGTTAGAAGCCGCTAACGCACTTAAAGAATTAGGTTTACAAACACACGTAGTTGAATTTGCTCCACAACTGATGGGCGTTCAATTAGACCAAGACGGCGGCGCTTTACTTCGTTCAATGATCGAAGGCATTGGTGTTCAGGTGCATACCCAAAAAGCAACCAGCGAAATTGTCGACGGCGAAGAATGTGTTCACCGGATGAATTTTGCTGATGGCACGCATTTAGAAACTGACGTTATTTTATTTTCTGCGGGTATTCGCCCATACGACAACTTAGCACGTGAATTTGACTTAGCGGTTGGCGAACGTGGCGGTATTGTTGTTGATAACAACTGTAAAACCTCTGACGACAGCATTTACGCCATTGGTGAGTGTGCTTTATGGAATAACTTCATTTTCGGTTTAGTTGCACCAGGTTACACCATGGCCAAGGTTACTGCCGATAACATTATTGGCGGAGTGCAACAATTCACCGGTGCTGATATGAGCACTAAGTTGAAGTTAATGGGGATGGACGTAGGGTCAATTGGCGATGCTCATGCGCGAACCGAAGGATGTAAAAGCTATGTTTACTCTAACCAACCTGACCAAATTTATAAAAAAATTGTCGTTAGCCCAGACGGTAAAGAATTAATCGGTGCGGTATTAGTTGGTGATACCAGTGAATACGACTCATTATTACAATACGCCTTAAATGGTATTGAACTACCTGAAAACCCAGACGGGTTAATTTTACCAAGTTCAGGTGAAAAGCCTACATTAGGTGTTGATGCCTTACCCGATACCGCAACGATATGTTCATGCTTAAACGTCACTAAAGGCGACATTATTGCTGCAATTGATTGTGGTGCAGTTGATGTTGGTCAAGTTAAGTCTTCAACACAAGCCGCTACAGGTTGTGGTGGTTGTGCTGCCTTATTAAAGAAAGTTACCGATCACGAGCTAGAAAAACGTGGCGTTGAAATCAGCACAGATCTTTGTGAGCATTTTGCCTACAGCCGTGTTGAGCTATTTCATATTGTGCAAGCCGAACAAATTAAAAACTTTGGCGTGTTAGTTGAAAAACACGGTTCAGGTTTAGGTTGTGAAATATGTAAACCGGCTGCTGCCTCTATTCTTGCTTCGGTATGGAACGACTACATTTTAAAACCAGACCATGTTTCGCTACAAGACACCAACGATATCTTCCTAGGCAACATGCAAAAAGACGGCACATACTCTGTTGTTCCTCGCATGCCTGGTGGTGAAGTAACACCAGATAAATTAATTGTTATTGGTGAAGTAGCTAAAGAATACAACCTTTACACTAAGGTAACGGGTGGCCAACGTATTGATTTATTTGGTGCACGTGTCGACCAACTACCGGCTATATGGAAACGCTTGATTGATGCAGGCATGGAAACAGGTCATGCCTATGGTAAATCGTTGCGTACGGTTAAATCTTGTGTGGGTAGCACTTGGTGTAGATATGGCCAACAAGACAGCATGGCCATGGCTATTCGATTAGAAGATCGTTATAAAGGCTTGCGTTCACCACACAAAATTAAGTTTGCTGTTTCGGGTTGTACTCGTGAGTGTGCTGAAGCGCAAAGTAAAGATATTGGCATAATCGCGACAGAAAATGGCTGGAACTTATACGTTAGTGGTAATGGTGGTATGAAACCTCGCCATGGTGACTTATTTGCCACTGATTTAGATGATGAAACACTGATTAAATATATTGACCGCTACTTAATGTTCTACGTACGCACAGCCGATCGATTAACCCGTACTTCAGTTTGGTTAGAAAACCTAGAGGGTGGTTTACCTTATATGGAAAAAATTGTTAAAGATGACCATTTAGGTATTAATGATGAGTTAGAAAGGCAAATGCAAAATGTTGTCGACACCTATCAATGTGAGTGGAAAACCACCATTGAAAGTGAAGAACAATTAAAACGTTTCCGCCAATTTGTAAACTCAGATGCTAT
Organism: Colwellia sp. PAMC 21821; assembly: GCF_002077175.1. Taxonomy (NCBI): domain Bacteria; kingdom Pseudomonadati; phylum Pseudomonadota; class Gammaproteobacteria; order Alteromonadales; family Colwelliaceae; genus Colwellia; species Colwellia sp. PAMC 21821. The sequence continues at coordinate 2,875,034 of NZ_CP014943.1, read as the reverse complement.
CGATGGCAATATTGAATTCGTTACTGAGCGTGAGCAAATTCGTCCGGCTAAGGATGAAGAGAAAAAATACGGTGTTAAAATCCAAGCAGTTGACTTAACGCTTGCATAAAAAGTTTACGAACGAGAAAGGAAAATACCATGACAACAGAAAATAGCTGGCAAACCATCTGCCCAACAAGCGATTTAGTGAAAAATTCAGGCGTTTGTGCGTTATTAGCAAACCAAGAGCAAGTCGCTTTATTTCAGGTTGGCAATGACAAAGTATATGCCGTTTCTAACTTTGACCCCTTCGGTAAAGCAAATGTTTTATATCGTGGGTTAATTGGTGAAACTAAAGGCGATATTTACGTAGCCTCACCATTATTAAAACAACGTTTTGTTTTACACTCTGGTGCCTGTTTAGATAACGATGACTTCGCCATTCAGACATACGAAACACGTATAGCTGATGGAAAGCTAGAAATATTTGGTTAAGTATTTAACAGATACAATGCTTTAAACACCTCAATTTGGGCGACTGAGTTGAGGTTTTTTTATGACAAAAATCAGATGAAAAAGTTAACTCTCCATTCATTTTTATATAAAGCACTAACTAGCCCTAAAAAGGCCAAATAAACTCAGTGTTTATATTGGGGCAGCCTTGCATCAAAACATTACAATCCACACCTTAATTTAACAGCAAAAAATTCATAATAAACTGATAAGCATAGCTTTTATATAGTGGCATGAATGCTGCTACCTTACGGTCATGTACCATTTTATTTAATTCATTAGCCTACATTGAGAATAAAAAATTAAGGGATAAACCATGCAATCAGTAGTAAAGATTTCAACGCGAACTGCGCTGATTTTATTAGCAGGCACTTGTGTTAACGCCAACGCATACAATGAGCTTGAAAACCAAGCTAGAACCAATATAGACCTGAACTTACGCTATGAAGCAGTTGATCAAGATAATAGCAGTAAAGATGCCTCAGCTTTAACATTACGAACGCGGTTAAATTACACCAGTGTAAATTATAATGGTTTTTCGGGTGTAGTAGAGTTTGAAGATTCTCGACAAATAGCAGGCGTAAACGACTATAACGACACTGTAGGTAGCAATACGCAATACTCGATAATTGCTGATCCAGAAACCACAGAATTAGACCAAGCCTATGTGCAATACAAACAAGGTAAATTTATCGCTAAACTTGGTCGCCAAGTGCTAACTTTAGATAATCATCGCTATGTCGGCCATGTTGGTTGGCGTCAAGACAGACAAACCTTTGATGCCGCAACACTGCTCTATAACGCATCAGAAAATATAAAAGTAAACTATAGCTATATTAATAAACGTAATCGTATATTTGCCGATGTAAAAGATCTGCATGCTAAAGATCACCTACTTAACATTAGCTACAAAACCAGTGTTGGCCAACTAACAGCCTACAGCTATTTATTAGAAGTTGATGAAGGCACGTCAAACGGTTTAGACACTTTTGGTGTCAGCTTTAAAGGTAAAAAAGATAAGCTTTCATATTATGCTGAATTTGCCACTCAAGACTTTGAAAGTGGAGCAACTGACTATTCTGCAAGCTATATAGCTGTTGAAGCTGGATACAATTTTGACACTGTAACGCTTAAATTAGGCGCTGAAATACTGGGTAGTGATGATGCAATGTACGGTTTTTCGACACCACTAGCGACACTGCATAAATTCAATGGTTGGTCAGATCAGTTTTTAGGCACACAGCAAGAAGGCTTGGTCGATTTATATGCCTCAATTTCGGGTAAAGCATTTGGCGGCGGCTGGACAGTTGCCGTACATGATTTTTCTGCTGACGAAGCAACAGAGAGCGTTGATGATTTAGGGACCGAAATTAACGCGATTTACACGAAGAAGTTTGCGAAAAAATATACTGCGGGTATAAAGTACGCGGCTTATTCAGCAGGTGATTCAACTGCAGGAAAAGTTGACACGGATAAAGTTTGGCTTTGGGTTGGCGCTAAGTTTTAAAGCAACGGTCACGGCTTAGGCCAAGCTAGATTAACTTCAAGCATGGCCTTGCTAAGTACTTTTAGACAACTGAAAAAAGCAAGCTAGATTTGCTAAACCAATCATTAATTAAGATCATTCAGGCTTTGTATAGCGTGTTATTTCGAAATCTAAAATGGCCATAATACTACTGAGTTATACCATGCCTCACTTGATAAACATTTTAGGTTTACTGGTAAATTATCTATAAAAAAAGTAACTTAACGCTTACCAATATCAGCCTAATTATTAATAGGAGTTAATTTTGCGCTATCTCTTTATAGTTTTCTTAATCAATATAATCAGCTTTACTCTACCCGCTAACGCATCAAATTTAGCAGATTCGATATTGCCGATGCGCGAACGAGCTGAATTTATCGACCACATAACTAGTCAGCGTGTCGAACAACTGCTACCAAAGTTGATGAATGAACATAATATCGATATGTGGCTTATTATCAGCCGCGAATACAATGAAGACCCCATTATTAAAACCCTATTACCTGCGACATGGATATCAGCTCGTCGTACCACCATACTTGTTTTTGCCCGTAAGAAAGATGGTAGCGTTGGCGCACATGCGATAGCCCCTTACAAGGTTGGTAGTGTTTTCGAAAAAGCTTGGGATAAAGCAAAACAACCGAATCAATGGTTAGCACTGGTCGATTTAATTGCTAAATATAATCCCAACACTATTGGTATAAACCAGTCAACGCATTGGGCGCATGCTGATGGACTTGTCGCAACCGACAAAGAAAATTTACTCGCCCATTTACCCAGCCAATATAAAACAAAACTGGTTTCGGCTGAGCCGTTAGCTGTTGCTTGGCTAGAACAGCGGATCCCTGCTGAAATTGCGGCATACAAAGGCATTGTAAAAATAGCCCATGACATAATAGCAGAAGCGTTTTCAAATAAAGTAATAACACCGAATCAAACCACAACAGATGATGTAGCTTGGTGGCTTAGAGAGCGTGTTAGAGAGCTAAAACTACAAACTTGGTTCCACCCAAGTGTGTCGATACAACGTAGTGATGCGGTCGTATTTGATCATGAATCTAGCTTTACTAATGGCTATGATAAACAAATTATTACCCCTGGAGATCTTCTGCATGTAGATTTTGGTATTACTTATTTACGACTTAACACTGATACCCAACAACATGCTTATGTACTTAAAACTGGCGAAAATAAAGCGCCGGTATTTTTGCAACAAGCATTCGCCTCAGGCAATCAACTGCAAGATCTGTTTACTGAACAGTTTTTGCTGGGCCGCACCGGAAATGAAGTATTAAAACGTGCTCGTAAAAGCGCAATTTCACAAGGCTTAAAACCTACTATTTACACTCACCCTCTTGGCTATCATGGTCATGCGGCAGGCACAACATTGGGTATGTGGGATTCTCAAGGTGGTGTAATGGGCACTGGTGACTATCCTCTGCATTTAAATACCGCCTATTCTATTGAGTTGAACAATGCGGTGTACATCGAGCCATGGCAAAAAAAAATTAGAATAATGCTCGAGGAAGATGCAATATTTGATCAATCTGGTGTCTGGTATCTCAATGGTCGGCAAACTGCATTATTACTTATTAAACCCAAGTAAGTAGAATGAAAGGTAAATCAATGCCGCACTGAAATGGATTTTAGTGCGTAGCTAGAGTCTAGTATAAGTCTCGAAATAGTAGCGCTGAGTATTTACACTGGCTGGTTGGTTCAAAGTTACAGTTATAATTGTTATTGAACAGGGAAGCCTAACGTAGGAAATTCAGCTCGGAGTTGTTTAACTAAACTTTCTTCTGTGCCTAAGCTTACTGCTAGATAGAACTCTTCTGAGAGCTCTTTTAAGGTGTAAATCGTTTTAAAGTCTGAATTTTTACATCCGCTTTGTTTACAATAAAATTCGATTACCGGCTGGTTAGACGGAATGACGTCTATTCTGCGCTTTTCTAACATCTTCAGCGTCGAAAAAGTATTCATAATTTCAACTAAATTCTTATCAAATTCAAATCTTTTATCAACAGGAAAGTTAGCAATGGCATCGTAACGTTTAACCCCAATTTGAATACCACTAAGCTCTGACAGTAGTTCAATAGGCTTTAACTGACTAGTTTTCAAAGCTATCAGCTCTGTGGATACTTGGGCTACTTTACCGATCCAAATAAACTTATCTTCTCGATCTGGCGTTCTAACCATAGAAAATATAATAGTATTTGGCCTTTCTAATGCAATTTGATATGCACGTGCCCAAGGTAAAACTTCGATAATGTTTTCAGGTAAAATTTTATCTAATAGTTGCTGTATTTCGATGCCAACAATACCACCGACCAACTCATGATTATCACTGATTTGGAACGGCGCTAAATGCTCGGTGACAATGCGAATTTTTGCGTGTGCTATTTCTGCTTGTACATTTAAAGAAAAGCCGAAAAACAGTGCCCATATCGACAACTTTAGCGTGAATGTATAGCATAAGTCTCTTTCGTTAACGTTATTCAAATAACCGCCTTATAATCAAATAATAACAGTCGAATTACCTTATCCCAATGCACAAGTGGCATAAGCTACTTGTGCATTGGGATAAAGTACACTGCTCTTCTAAAAGCATAGTTGAATTAATTCAGCTAGTTAATTAACCTCAAAATAAATCTGCATCGCTTATAGAACAGAGATAGTAATGCCCTCTTCTTATACCCCCCAACAATAGCCTCAGCTATATCCTCAACACGCAAAATTAACCTTCGCGTTTAATTGTATTCATGTGATCACATTACACCATTTTTTTAAATTCCAGCTCGAATTAGTCACCTAAAATTTCTTATCAATAAACTGATATATCATCTCAACTTGTTTATGTAACGCTTCACCTTTTCATCTAGATAAATATACCCCTTCACCGAATCCTCATGGTTTAAGTGGTCAAATACTGTACTGTGAATTTCAGCCCTAGTTCGAGTTTTACGCTTGTGATACTGCAATGTGAACACCTTAAACTTCGCTATTTCATAATTATAATTACACTAACAATAGCAGATATTCTTTATATAAATCATATAAATATACAAATAATTAAATGATAACAATAAAGAAGCTTCTATTCATTTTTGGGAAAGCAAATGAATAAATCTAAGAATAAATTTGTCAAAACAATTATTACCCTAAGCTTAGGCTTAGCCCTGAGTGCTTGTGGTGGCTCTGATTCAAAAAAAGCACCAGATCCAGTCGAAAACTCAGCTCCAGTAATTTCTAGCACTGGAATGAATACGGTGGTAGCGGGTTTTCTATATTCATATACATTGGTATCAAGTGATGTGGACGGTGACGCGTTAACATCTTCAGCGACCAATTTACCGACGTGGCTTTCATTTGATAGTGCAACGGGCATATTAAGCGGCACACCCGCAGAAGGCGACTCAGGTGACCATGCAATAACATTAACGGTGAGTGATGGCACGCTAGAGGTAACGCAATCTTTTACCATTTCAGTTACCTTGCCAATTGCAGAAAATAATGCACCTGTAATCACCAGCACAGCAATAACCAATGCAACCGTTGGCGAAGTCTACACTTATACATTGATAGCAACCGATGCTGACAATGATATGTTAACCATGTCGACCACTATACCTAGCGAGCTTTCTTGGTTAACCTTTGATGCAGCAACCGGCATATTGTCAGGTACGCCAGCATCTGGTGATGTTGCCACTACAGCGATTACCTTAACTGTTTCTGATGGAACTGACGATACAGCACAAACCTTCAACATTATGGTTGAGGATGCAGGTACGGTAGCTACAGTAGATGTTGTTTCATTTGAAAATGCGCCTGAAACATATACCTTTGGTGACTTCAATGGCGGCATGGCAATGGTTGTTGCAAACCCAGAAGCTACTGGCATAAATACCAGTCTACAAGTGGGACAAATGCAAAAATTTGCCGGCGAAACCTGGGGTGGTTCTACCCTAACATTGGCTACACCCGTAACAATCCCCGCAGACAGCATGGTTACCCTGAAAGTTTGGTCATCACGTTCGGTCGATGTACTCGTTAAGTTTGACGATATGAACGCTGAAAGAACAGTTACGCATTCTGGTTCAGGTTGGGAAGCGTTAAGTTTTGACTTCACAGGTGCCACGAGTACTGGAGAGAGTAGACTTACCTTAATTTTTGATAATGGCATAATGGGCGATGCTGAAGCTGATGCGGCTAATTGGACTTTCTATTTCGATGATTTCACTACCCCAGCTGCGCCAGAAGTCGTTACTACACCAGGTTCTACCGTTGTAAATGACTTTGAAGCAGCCTCTGACACTTATACATTTGGTGATTTTAATGGCGGCATGGCAATGGTTGTTGCTAACCCACAGTCAACCGGCATTAATACAAGTACTCAAGTTGGACAAATGCAAAAATTTGCTGGCGAAACCTGGGGTGGTTCTACCCTTACATTGCCTACACCAGTGGCAATCCCAGCAAACAGTATGATTACAATGAAAGTTTGGTCATCACGCGCTGTGCCAGTATTGGTTAAATTTGACGACGTAAATGCAGAAAGAACGGTCTCTCATACGGGCTCAGGCTGGGAAGAATTAAGCTTTGATTTCACAGGTGCCGTGAGTACTAGTGAGACCAGACTCACCCTAATTTTTGATAATGGTGTCATGGGTGATGCTGAAGCTGATGCGGCTAATTGGACTTTCTATTTTGATGACTTTACTACCCCCGCAGCCCAAGAAGCTCCAGAACAAACTTTTGTAGCCGAAGGTACCCCGTATAATTTCGAAGTTGCCGGACTAGGTAGTGACTTTACTTGGGCTGTTTTTGAAAATGAAGACAATCCTGCATTAGAATTTGTTGCTAATCCAGCACCATCAACAGCTAACGATTCAACTACAGTTGCTATGTTTACCGCTAGAATGGCAGGTCAACCATGGGCAGGAACTGAAACCACAGCGGCGAATACTACGCCTTTCACTATGGATGCTACAAATAGCATTGTTAAAATCATGGTCTATAAGTCTGTGATCAGCGATGTGGCTTTGAAGTTCTCTGTTGGCGCAGCGGCACAACCTGAAATTAAAGTAGCTAATACTAAGATTAATGAATGGGAAGAGCTTACTTTTGATTTCACTAGCCGCATTGGCTCAGCGGAAACAATTAATATTGATTCGGTGATAGTTTTCCCTGACTTTATGGATGGCAGAGCTGCTGATACCGTGAACTACTTCGACAATATAACTTTTGGACGTTTCGAATAGTGCTAGATTATTGTCATAGGTTTTAATTGATAGAAGGGGTTACATTCAATATGTACCCCTTTCTTTAAGCGGTAATATTCACTTCGAGCTATTGAGAAAAGTACCTAATAGATTAAATAATTGACCTGCTTGGTATTGATTTTAACAACAAGAAAAAACCACAGTCAGTTTCCTAAATGTGGTCGTTATTAATATTGATGATACACCCGTAGTTATTTTCTCTGATCTAAGTCTTTAGCCGCGTGCTTCAATATCGGCAGCCAATAACCAAATCCCCAAAGCATAGTTTGTAGAAAGTTCATTGCTAAGCCACTTTGGTTTTTAAATTTATTTTTCATGGCAAAAAACTCAATAAAGTGAACTAAAAGAGCAACACAAGCTAGCAGTGAAACATAAAATTGAACTTCTGTTGGCAACGGTGACAAGGACAATAGACCTAATATTGCGAAAATCCATAAACCCGTCAGTAAAGCTTTTAGACTATATATAACTACGTTTAACATCTGTACCTTCCTAAATTAATGAGCCAAAATCATATCTGAAGCTTTTTCGGCAATCGCCATTGTTGGCGCGTTTGTGTTACCACTAACAAGTGTTGGCATAATAGAAGCGTCAACCACTCGAAGATTTTCAATACCATGAACTTTTAACTGATTATCGACCACAGCCATTTCATCATGACCCATTTTACAAGTACCTACCGGGTGATATACCGTACCTAAACGCTCTTTTGCTTTAGCAAAAATTTGCTCATCAGTTTCAAAAGCGTTACCTGGATGCACTTCGTTATCATAATATTGTGCTAATGCTGGCGCGGTTAATATTTTACGTAGCTGACGCATACCATTAGTTAATACTGCTTGGTCTTTTCCTTCGGCATCAGAAAAAAAGTTAAAATCGATCTCTGGTGCATGTTTATAATTAGCTGATTTTAGCGATACCGTACCCGTGCTTTCTGGGCGAAGCACGCAAACATGACATGAAAAACCATGCTGTGATAAAAGTTTTAAATCTCTGCCATTATCGTCATATAACAGTGGCAACATGTGTAATTGAATATCAGGCCTTTCTATACCATCATGCGATTTAATAAAACCACCCGCTTCCGCAATACTGTTGGCAAGCTTGCCTTTTTTACTACTGATATATTTAATAACATCTGGTAGCATTTTCAGTAAACCTGACACTGATGCAGTAAAGCCATCTGTTTTTTTACTCTTGACTAATACACAGGCATCAACATGTTCTCGTAGGTTTTTTCCAACACCTTTAAGTTCATGTACACAAGTAATTCCATGCTGGTTAAGTTCAGTTTTATCACCAATACCAGAGAGCATTAATAACTGAGGAGAAGCAATACTACCACCACTTAAAATCACCTCTTTGTTGGCGGTTATGATGCGCTGTTCACCTTTAATAAAAACATTAACGCCATAAGCTTGCTGATCTTTAATTAGCACTTTACTGACTTGTGCATCGGTCAAAACGGTTAAATTTTCTCTGGCAAGAATCGGCAATAAATAAGCATGTGCAGCAGAACAACGTTTACCATCTTTTATCGTACACTGATAATAACCAACACCTTCTTGATCGCCACCGTTAAAGTCATCGTTAAACTTAAAGCCGGCTTGTTCACTAGCCTCAATATAGCGTTTACTAATGTCATAAAAAACAGGACGGTCTGTTACTTGTAATGGTCCACTACCACCATGAAATTCTGTGTTACCACGTTCGTTAGTTTCTGATTTTTTAAAATAAGGTAGAACATCATCGAACGACCAACCGTCATTACCTAGTTCAGCCCAATGGTCATAATCCTGTTTTTGTCCTCGAAGATAAAGCATGGCATTGGTTGCAGAGCTACCGCCTAATCCTCTACCACGAGGCACAAAAAGTGCTTCGCCATTACGAATATCTCGTTTAGGTTTAGCATTAAAACTCCAATTGAATTTCTTCAAAAACATAAAGATTGGAAAAGCGTTAGGCGTATTAACTAACATACTATTGTTATCGCTGCCCGCTTCTAATAAACAAACACTGTGTTTGCCACTTTCACTTAATCTATTGGCTAGCACACAGCCCGCAGAGCCGCCACCGACAATAACGTAATCATATTCATTACTTGTGCTTGCTTGAGTTTGCATAAAAACCACCTCTATTATAACAATCGACCAATTCATTAGATTACGGCGTGACGATATTAAACCAGAATGGAAATTCATCCATCATCATTAATAATTGACCGAACACTTGACCATTCCCATCGAGCTGCATTTTTCCTGATTGAACCAATTGCACAAATGACAATTGCTTTAACAATAAAAGGTTTAAATCTTTTCGGTTGATCGTTACGGTTAAATCAGCGTGTTTGTCTTGTACATTTTCAATATTATTTAAATGGGCATTTTTCAATTCTAATAAGAATTTTTCATTGCGGTCAGGGAAAATAACATTAATTTTAAACTGATGAGCCAAGGCTTTGTCGGTATTTAACCGCACGCCGAGGTAATCGAAAATAAGCTCACTGCTCATTGCTCTGATCATATCTGGGCCACCTTTCGTGGCTTTAGCTGTGGTTGGTATACCATGGCGCAATTCAAACGCTGCAGCTAAATAACTATTACGCCAGCCAGCATTTTCAGCTTGATAGCCCAATTGCTCTAAGGTGTCAGCTTGAAGGTTCTTTGCTTGCTCATTGTCTGGCTGTGCGAAAACCAAGTGATTTAATAACTCAGCTACCCAGCGATATTCGCCTTTATTAAATGCTTTGCTCGCCTGGGTTAATACATTTTTTGCGCCGCCCATTAACTCAACATATTTAACCGATGATTCAGTCGGACTTAACTTGTTAAGGTTGGCTGGGTTGGAATCATAAAAACCTAAGTATTTATTTATAATCCCCCTAACATTATGAGAATAAGAGCCATGATAACCGCGGTTGTACCATTGATGTGCTAAAACGTCAGGCACCGATAATTGATTGTGTATCTCATTAACAGTGACACCTTTATTAGCAAGATTTAAGGTTTTGTCATGTAGGAAACCGTACATATCTCGCTGTTTTTCTAATACTTCAATAATGTATTCTTTGCCCCATCTCGGCCAAGAGTGCGAGGCAAACATCACGTCGCTGTCATGAGCAAAACGGTAAATAACTTTATTTATAAACTTACTCCACGCTTGCGAATCACGTACTTCAGCGCCACGTAGGGTATAAATATTATGTAGTGTGCCAGTTACATTTTCAGCTAACCAAAGGGTTTTAAATTGTGGGAAATAAGTATTCATTTCCGCAGGAGACTCTGTTCCTGGAGTGTTTTGCATGACCATTTCAATGCCATCAACAATAATGGTTTCTTCGTCAGCCGAAATTACTCTAGTGGGTGCAATTAAACTGATTAATCCGGTAGATATGCCTTTACCAATGGCAGCATCAACTTGGCCTTTCGCACCTTTTGCAAGCGCATTACCGTATTGATATGTAGCGCGACGTGTCATCGCATTACCTGCTAATACATTCTCTTTAATGGCGTGTTCCATAAAACCACGTGGAGCAATAATTTCTACTTCACCTGCATCAACTTGTTCTTGGCTAATTACACCTTTTACACCACCAAAATGGTCGGCATGGGCGTGACTATATACCACAGCTTTTACGGGGAACTGGCCTAACTCTTGAGTTACAAGGGCGAGTGCGGCTCGAGAAGTAGCGGCGGTTAATAAGGGATCAAATATAATCCAACCACTATCACCTTTAATAAAAGTAATATTAGCCAGATCGTAACCTCTGACCTGATAAATACGATCGATTACTTGATATAAACCGTAAGTCATATTTAACTTAGCTTGGCGCAATAAACTTGGGTTTACGCTGTCAATATTTTGGTTATCAAGTAAAAATTGATAATTGCCTAGCTCCCACACAACATTGCCCGCTTTGTCTTTAATAATGAGCTTTTCTGGTCGTTTAATTAAACCTTTCTCAGCCAAAGAAAAATCAAGTTTATCGCTAAAAGGTAAGTTTTTCAGTAACTCAGTTTGATGTGCAATGGTATATTTACTGGCAGATTTTAACTCGACATTAGTATTAGCTAAAGCGGTAAAAGCTAATACTGAACACGTTAAAATTCCTAATAATAAACTACGTTTTAACATAGAGTTACCCTCTGAAATTTCAAAAAAAATTGACAAAAAAAAGTGACAAAAAAAGCTGATTAAAACTATTGAAATAAATTCAACAATATTAATCAGCTAAGTTTTGCTATGTTGTACTGTGATTAACGACCTAAGCGTCTAAGTGCTGATGTAGAAAAATCAGTTCGCTTAACTTTTTCACCAAAGATCATAAACGTTGGCTCTTCATTACTTAAGCCTGTAACCAAATAACGGCCAGAGTTTAAGTCATGTAAGGTTTCAGCAACCATCCACGGTGTATCAACGTCATAAAACTGAATGTTGTGGGCTTCTGATAATTTCCATAGCTCACCGCGACCGTCGTATTGATCAATCACTGATGCGCCCCAAGTATCTTCGTCGATGAAGAACGTACGCTTAGCATAAATATGTCGCGCGCCTTCTTTTAAGGTTGCTTCAACTTCCCAAACACGGTGTAACTCGTATCTTAAGTAATCAGCATTTAAATGACCTTCTTGTATTATGTCTTCATATTTTGCGTTGGTATCAAGTAAGTTATAAGAGTTATATGGAATATAAAGCTCTTTTTTACCAATTAATTTCCAGTCGTAACGATCTGGCGCACCATTATACATATCGTAGTTATCTGTCGCTCTTAAACCATCAGTACCTGCGCCTGGGCCGTCATAAGCCACATTGGGTGCACGACGCACACGACGTTGACCGGCATTATAAACCCAAGCTTTACGTGCTTCTTTAACTTGGTCAATCGTTTCATGAACTAATAATGCGGTACCCGTTAAGCGTGCAGGTGCGGTAATTTCCTGTAGATAATAGAATAAAATATTGTCATCTTTATCTGCATCACGGCCTTCTTTTAAAAACTCAGGCCAAACCAGTTGGTCATTCATTTTTACTGGCACAAATGAACCATTTGATTGCACAGGGATCGTGGTTAAAAAGCGTTTAGCCGTGCCTCCTCGATAGCGAGTTATATGATTCCAAATGACTTCTGAGCCATTTTTAGCAATTGGAAAAGGGATAGCAGTATCAAAATTTATAATACCATTGCCCGATTGTACTAACTCGGCAGTAGTAGCATTTTTCTTTACTTTCTCATATAAGTCACTTGAGTATGCCGCGGTGCGCTTTGTTTTATAAATAGGCATTTTATAATCAGCATATTTTTCAAACATAGCAATTTGGCCAGGGCTCAAATTGTTTTTATATTCACTATAATTTGTAGAGGTAATAACCATCATTGGCTTATCTGCTGCAAAAGGATGTGCAGGTCGGCCAGAGTCTTCACTTTTAGTTGAGTTTTTACTATTTAACCCACCGGTCCAAGCCGGAATAGTGCCTTTGGCATTAGCAGACATTACGGCACCTAAAGGGGTTAACGTAGTACCTAACTTAGCTGCTTCTTCTGGGCTAACTTTTGCTAAAACTGAGCTTGATGCCATAGTTAACATCAGTAAACTTGCTGTCGTTATATATTTATTCATTATAATTCTCTTTTAGTAACTTTTATTAAACCTTCATAAATAGCAGGTTTAAATTAGTATGAAATGCCTAAAGCCAACGAGATTAAATCTTTATCTTCTAAAATATTGTGGCTACCACCTGAGTAATTGTTATAACCCAGTGTTACTGTATATTTTTGCTGATATGCAGCTTGTAGTGAAAAGCCTAAGTTTTTACGACCTTCGTGAAATTGCTGACCTGGATCTGGTGAATAACCGCTAACATCATGCGACCAAGATAAAGTAGGTTTTAATGAAACGCCGGCAAATACATCAGAATATTCCCAAACACTGCGAAGACGATATCCCCAAGCACTATCAGTGGTAAAGCCATCGGCGCTACAATCACCAGACAAGTTCCCTCCAGCAACTAAATTAGTACAGTTTATGCCGCCTCCAGCATCAAAATCGCCTAAACCAAAGACAGAGTTTCTGCCATAGTGTTGGTTCGAGTCTTCAACACCGTCGGTTAAAATTACACCAACTTCAGCGATAACAGTAACACGTGAGGCTCCCATAGCATTATCAAAGAACTGAATTGCGGTCATTTGGAATTGGGTAACATCAAATTCATCCCAACCTTGTGATTCTTGTCCGTAACCTACACCTGTTACTCTTGAGGTGTAACGTAAAAATGGTGCTTCAGATAACACGCCATTTAGGATTTCAGGACCACTGATTTGCACAGGAGTATCAGGTTTGTACGAAAGCTCGCCTGATAAGGCAACGCCAGAAACATTAGTCGCGAAACTTAGACCATAAAACTTTAAATCTTCAGGGAACTCAATATTATACGCTGGGTTTAATGCCGCTAATGCTCCACCGGTAGGGTCAAAAGCTTTAGGAACAAAAACGGGGGTAGCACTACCCGTAGCAAGTGGAATACTGGTTCGAATGGCATTAATTAACGGTAGGCGCGAATGAATGTTCAAGTAATACAAACCAAATTCAGTATCATTTAAAGCTTCTGAATAATAACGTGCAGCTAAACCATATTGGCCTCCATCATCGGGTTCCACATCGGCTTGTCGCTCAGCAGCTAAACCAGCGGCTAAACCGGCTTGATCACCCAATGGACCAACTGAAACAAAATTACAGCCTGTTGCTGCAAAATCTGCCCCTGAAAAATAGGTACCACAACCATCAATTTGAGTTTTTTCCCACTCGTATTGATAAAAAGCTTCGACACTGAGGTTTTCGGTTAAACCAGCGTTAACGTACAACATGCCAACCGGAAGAATACCTTCTTTTAAATCAGCACCTGGGCGTCTTAAAGCAGCAACATCAAATGGGTTTGATGAATTCATGCCACCTTGTATAAATGTACTTTCTCCCCAACTCACAACTTGTCGACCTAAACGAACATCAACAGGAGAGTCACCTACATCAAATGAAGCATAAACGTAGGCATCTAATAACGTTATACCTGAAAACTTAGTATTATCTTCAAAGCCATCATCGCTCAGTGGTGTATTGGGTGTGTAGCCATTGTTAGAATTACCGTGTGGTACGTCTTTATCTTTAAGAGCATAGTCATACCAATATTTCACTCGGACAAAGGCACCAAAATTATCTTTACTTAATTGAATATCATGCACACCTTTAATAATTTGCGAGTATGCATCTCCTTTATCATAGTTTAAGTTACCATCATCGGTTGTTGATGTGCCACCTGTGCCACCATTGCTTTTACCAATAAATCTAGGATCGGCATCGCCAAGTCGCCAGCTAGAGCCAATGTCTAGTTGAGAGTTTATTTGCAATAAAATGTCTTCGTTTTCACCTAGGTTAAAATCAACAGCATTTACTGACGACGTCCCCAAAACCAAGGCAACCACCATGGCTATTGGCTTGATTTTATAGTTATTATTTAGCATATTATTCGCCTATTTATTGTCTAGTAAAACGTAATGTAATAGTAGTCTTACAATTACATTACGCCAATGATTTAATTAATATTTCGCTAAATGCGCCAACCTATTGTCATTTCGTGCAAATCTCGTAGAATGGGAAACCCTCAAAAATTTAGGTAATGCAGTGCAAGATTATTACTCAACATTGACTGGTTGGATGATCCCCGTTTCAAGGGTTATGGACGCCCATGGCATTGATATCTCTAAAGCGTTAAAAGAATGTGAAATTTCGCAAGATGTAATGAAAGATCAAGAATCTCGCATTGCTGCCGAAAAACTTAACAATTTACTCGAATATTGCAATAAAGCGCTAAATCGCCATGATTTTTCTGTATTAGTAGCAGAACAATTTCACCCAGGCATGTTTCACGCCTTAGGGTATGCCATGATGTCATCTAATACCTTATATGACGCTTTAGAGCGAATTGCTCACTATAAACGCGTTGTATCTAATACATGCCAATTAATTAATTATGAGCGCAATGAACACTTAGTGTTTGACATGAACGTTTTTACTTATGAGTCAACCAATCGTCCCATTTTGCCTTTAGAATCAGTAGAAACATTTTTAGCTACTATAATCAGATTTTCTCGCGAACTTGTTTCAACAGATTTTGCACCATTAAAAGTTTGCTTCGCTTATCCAACCCCAAGTCATGATGTTACTTACTTAAGTGATTTTTTTAATTGTGAAGTTGAGTTTAACGCCAGCCATACATCAATTGTATTTGATTTAAAACAAACCAAAGAAAAACTAATGTGTGGTAACCCTTTAATTACTAGCAGCCATGAAAAAATGCTCGATGATTTTATGGCCAGAGTTGATAAGAATGATTTAAGCCATGTTATTAAAAGCAAAATTTTTGAATTACTGCCACTTGGAGCACCATCACAAACTGAAATTGCAGAATATCTAGGTATGAGCTTGCGAAATTTACAACGCAAGTTACATGATCAAGGCACAAGCTATAAAGAAATTTTAGAAAGTACACGTAAAAAGTTAGCGATGAATTACATTGTGCAAAAACATTTAAGCTTGAGTGAAATTGGCTACTTGGTTGGTTTTTCAAGCGTAGGTAATTTTAATCGTGCATTTAAACGTTGGACAACGCAAACACCAGGCGATTATCGCCAAAGTGGTAATAGCAATTAAAATAAATAATAGGGTATTCCGAGATGCCCTAAAGCATAAAGTATTGAAATTTTAGGTTAACCATATATCCATCATAATCATTTAAAGCATTGAAGATAATAAAATTAAATTAATTTTACTTACATGGTTTTTGACTAAATCTGCTTAAAAAAAGCCCTTTTAAAATACCCTGTGTCGCAAAGATAATCATTTGGCACGTTTAACACCTCTCAATTATTTTTTTTTCATCAATACTAGTAAGTAGACATATTCAACTTATTAGGATTTTTATGCGCTTATCTCATATTACGTTCGGCGTGATAAATTTGTTTTTGTTAACCCATATCAATCTCGCCGTAGCAAACGGAAGCTTAGATTTACTTGAGCTACCGGCAAAACAGAGCTCGTTAGCAAGCAAAAGTGTTTTAATGGCGATAACACCCATGAAAGATACGGTGTTAGCTGTTGGCGAGCGTGGGCATATTATAAGTTGGGAAAATAAAGACCATTGGCAGCAGCAACAATCACCGGTTAGCGTTTCTCTCACCAATGTCACGGTTTTATCTGACGGCAGTAAAATAGCGGTTGGCCATGATGGCGTTATTCTAAAAACTGAAAATAACAGCAACACATGGCGTAAAGTATTTACCGGCGCTGAATTAACAAAGTTGAAAATAGCACAACTCACTAAGCAGCATGCAGCTTTAAAAATTGTGATAAGCGAAACACAAGATGAAGATGTACTAGAAGAGCTAACCTTCCTACTTGAAGACTTTGTCTTTGCTCTTGAAGATAACCAAATAGAATTAAAATCGGGGCCGAACAAACCGTTATTATCTGTTACCCAAACCGCTAATGACTCAATTTTTGCTACTGGAGCATACGGAACATTACTGACCAGTAAAGACAAGGGTGAAACTTGGACTTTAATCAGTAAAAAACTCGACAACCCTGATAACTTCCACCTCAACTCTATTGTCTCCACGACTAATGGGCAGCTTTATATTGTTGGCGAAAATGGCATGGGCTTTCACTCTGTTGACCAAGGTGAAACATGGTCTACGATGGCTATGCCTTATTACGGCAGCTTATTTGGCATTATTGCAAACGCTGAAAAACCCGAGCAGCTTGTAGCTTTTGGTCTGCAAGGTAATTTAATGGTATCGCTTGATGGTGGCGAAGATTGGCAACACAAAAAACTGCCGACTAGTGCAAGCTTACTAGGTGGCGACTTCTCTGAGCAAGGCCGAGCATACCTAGTAGGTCATGGCGGATTAATTGTTGATTTATCACCTGACAACCTTGCAACATTAAAAATCAATAAGCACCCATCAGGTGCAGCTCTCTCTAGTGTTTTAGTACAAGAAAACTCATTAGTTCTCGCCGGACAATTCGGCATTTCAACTTGGTTACTTAAGAAGTAAGGGCAAGCTTATGTCAGAGAATAAAACCGTTCATTCACCGACCAAATTAGAACAACTGATAGAAAACTTTGTTTTTGGTCATCGTGCATTAGTGATGGCAATCGTTGTCATTTGTATCGCTTTGTTAACCATACAAGCCGTTAAAGTTCAGCCTGAGGCTAGCTTTACTAAAATGATCCCCGGCGACCATCCGTTCGTCAACAATTTTTTAACCTATCGAAAAGAACTAGCTGACTTAGGTAATGTTGTTCGTATAGTGGTTGAAGTTAATCAGGGTGATATTTTTAATGCCGACTTTCAACAAACCTTAAAGCAAGTTACTGACGAAGTATTCTATATTCCCGGCGTAAGTCGCGACGGGCTTAAATCAATATGGACTCCCAATGTTCGCTGGCAAGAAGTCACCGAAGAAGGTTTTGTTGGTGGTGCAGTTATTCCTGACGGTTACGACGGCTCTGACGAGATGATTGAACGCGTGAAAGCGAATATATTCAAATCAGGCCAAATTGGTGTACTGGTGGCTAATAATTTTCAATCTGCCATTATTTTAGCCCCTTTACAAGATATAAACCCTGAAACAGGCTTGCCGCTTGATTATCGCGAGTTGTCTTCAATTTTAGAAGAAAAAATACGCGATAAATACAGCAGTGACACGGTGACTATTCGTATTGTTGGTTTTGCAAAAGTGGTCGGTGATTTAATCGATGGCGCTCTACAGGTTGTCGCATTCTTCGTTTTAGCCGTGGTTATTACCTTTATATTATTATGGTTTTATTCTCGCTGTATTCGCAGCACAGTTTCGGTATTAGTTTTTTCAATTTTTGCCGTATGTTGTCAACTCGGTATCTTAAACTTACTTGGCTTTGGTATTAATCCATATTCAATGCTAGTGCCCTTTTTAGTCTTCGCTATTGGTGTTAGCCATGGCGTACAAATTATTAATTCAATTATTCACCATAGCGTTACTGGCGCGAATAAAATTGATTCAGCTAAACTTGCTTTTCGCTCACTCTACATTGCTGGTATTACTGCGCTAGTGAGCGATGCTATCGGTTTTACCACTTTAATGGTGATTGATATTGAAGTCATTAGAGAATTAGCCATAGCCGCGAGCATTGGTGTTGCTATTATTATTGTCACTAATTTAATTGCACTGCCTATTCTAATGAGTTACATCGGTGTTTCACCTGCTGGTTTAAAATACGCACAAAAGACGGCTCATAAAACAGGTATTGTTGAACGTTTGTTTAAAAACTTTGCCAAACCACCACTAGCAAAAATTGCCATAGCGGTTGGCATAATCCTTTTCGGCTTGGGGCTTTACTTCTCTCAAGCTATGCAAATAGGTGATTTAGACGCCGGTGCCCCGGAACTAAGACCTGATTCACGCTATAACTTAGACAATGCTTATATTGTTGATAATTACAGTACCAGTACCGACCTATTTGTCATCATGGTAAAAACAAACGTTGAGCAATGTGCTCAATATCAGAACTTAGTGTGGGTTGATCAATTTCAATGGCATTTACGTAACGTTGCGGGTGTGCAAGCGGTTAAGTCTGTTGCAGACGTATCTAAATTTGGTCTATTTGGTATGAATGAAGGATCACTTAAATGGTACGGCTTAAATCGCAACCAATTAATGACCAACGCATCATTGTCAAAAACACCACAAGGCTTGATGAACAAAGATTGCTCAATGGTGCCCGTACTGGTTTTTCTTAATGATCATAAAGCACAAACTCTCGACAATGTTGTAAAAGCTGTCGAAGAGTTTAAAGCTGAAAACCCGGTTGATGATATAGAGTTTCTCATGGCTGCAGGCAATGCAGGTATAGAATCCGCCACAAACATGGTAATTGAAGACGCACAAACTGAAATGCTGGTATGGGTATATTCAATCGTTATTATTATTTGTTTAATCACTTTTAGAAGTGGTCGCATTGTTATTTGTATTATTACACCACTACTCTTAACCAGTATTATGAGCCAAGGTTTAATGGGCGTTTTAGGTATCGGCGTAAAAGTTGCCACCTTACCCGTAATTGCCTTAGGTGTTGGTATTGGTGTTGATTACGGTATTTATATTTTCAGTAAAGTTAAAGAGGCTCTTACCCAAGGTAAGTCGTTATATATGACTTATCGCTACGCATTAAATCAAACAGGTAAAGCCGTTGCTTTTACCGGTATAACCTTAGCCATTGGTGTTGCTACTTGGGTATTCTCACCGATTAAATTCCAAGCTGATATGGGCATATTGCTCACGTTCATGTTTATTTTTAACATGCTAGGTGCGCTAACGCTGATTCCAGCTATTGCATGGTTACTCAAGATAGGTTCTAAAAAGGATAAGAAGTAATGACCGAAATAACAACAAAAACAGCACTAACTGATACTTTTTTACAACAAAAAGAATATTTTGCGAGTAATACTTATCCTAGCTATCAAGAGCGCATAAGCGACTTAGTAAAGTTAAAAGCTATTATTATTGATAACCAAGAAGCTTTTATTGAGGCCATGAGTCAAGATTTTGGCCATCGTAGTGCTACAGACTCGAGAATAGGCGATATTCTCACCACTGTGATGGGCATTAACTATGCGATAAAGAAACTTAAAAAATGGATGAAACCCGAAAAGAAGCACATCGGAATTTTATTTCAACCGGCAAAGGGAGAAGTGGTTTTTCAACCAAAAGGGGTTATCGGTATTATTGCCCCGTGGAATTATCCTATTTTTCTAACTTTGGGGCCATTAACTACAGCATTAGCGGCAGGTAATACTGCGATGATAAAAATGAGTGAGTACACCCCTAATACCAACACTTTATTAGCCAAGTTAATTACTGATATTTTCCCTCGTAATAAAGTGGCGATTATTTGTGGTGAGTCTGACATGGCGGCTGCATTTTCAGGGCTAACTTTTGATCACTTATTTTTTACTGGCTCTACGGGCGTAGGTAGATTAGTAATGAAAGCGGCGGCAGAAAATTTAGTGCCTGTTACGTTAGAGTTAGGCGGGAAATCACCCACTATTATTGATAACGATATAGATATAAAAACTGCCGTTAGCCGTTTAATTTTAGGTAAAACCCTTAACGCCGGACAAACCTGCGTTGCACCTGATTATATTTTTTGCCCACGAAGCAAAATAGCAGAGTTAACCCAAGCTTTTCAAAGCGCTTATCAAAGCATGTATCCTAATATTGAAGAGAATGATGACTGCAGTTGTATCATTAATGATGCACAAAAAGCTCGTCTTGATAGTTTATTAGCCGATGCGCAAGCAAAAGGGGCAACGATAATACCTTTATCAAAAGACCGTGATAATAGTGCGTCGAGAAAAATGCCTTTAACGCTGCTAACTGATGTAAATGATGACATGACCGTTATGCAGCAAGAAATTTTTGGCCCGTTATTGCCTATTATTGGCTATGACAACATTGACGAAGCTATTAGTTATATCAATAGTAAACCTCGTCCGCTTGCTTTATACATTTGTAGTTTTGACAAGTCATTTCAACAGCAGGTTTTATTAAATACTCATGCTGGCGGTGTTTGTATTAATGACGCTGCTTTTCATGTGGCTGTTGATGATTTACCTTTTGGAGGTATTGGTGCTTCTGGCATGGGGCAATATCACGGCAGTGAAGGTTTTAAAACTTTTTCGCATGGGAAATCAGTATTGTCACGAGGAAAAATAAGCTTAGGCTCATTATTATTCCCACCTTTTGGTAATAAAACACATGAACTTTTATTTAAATTATTTATTCGTTAATTGGCTAGTTAAGTGATTTGTTAAATGACCTGTTAAGTGACTTAATGAGTAATAAAAATTTGACTCAATGTAGAGTTTCAATCTACTTTGCTTGTACGACTCTATTTTTCAAGCATCAATGCAGCTAATGCTAAAGGAAATAAAATGACTAAACCTTGGATGAAAAACTATCCAGAAAACGTGGCTCATGAAGTCGATTTAAATCGTTATGATTCTTTAATAGATTTATTTCATCAAACGACCACTAAATATGAGCAGCAAACCGCCTTTAGTAATTTTGGTGCCGAGCTTACCTTCAAACAAGTTGAAGAGCTATCGAGATGCTTTGCCGCTTACTTGCAAAATAAGCTCAATGTTGTTCAAGGTGAGCGTGTAGCCCTAATGTGTCCTAACACTTTATGCTTCCCTGTCGCTATGTGGGGAATCATTCGTGTTGGTGCGGTGCAAGTAAACGTAAACCCCATGTACACAGCAAGAGAGCTAAC
Organism: Colwellia sp. PAMC 21821; assembly: GCF_002077175.1. Classification (NCBI taxonomy): domain Bacteria; kingdom Pseudomonadati; phylum Pseudomonadota; class Gammaproteobacteria; order Alteromonadales; family Colwelliaceae; genus Colwellia; species Colwellia sp. PAMC 21821. Next base: position 2,853,374 of record NZ_CP014943.1, on the reverse strand, counting down.
ACATCAACTTAACGACGCTCAAGTTGATACCATCATTATATTTGCTCAATCAAGCAAAATGCTCGCTGACATACTTGATAAAACTGATGTAAAAAACATTATTACTATCGACTTAGACGACTTGGTCAATAAAGGTTTACCTTGTGTACCTGTTGACGAACGTTTGACTGATACGATTAAGTTTACCGATGCTTTAACTCAAGGTGAAAAGCTTAAGTTGTCTGAACCGGCATTGAGTCACGATGACTTATTGTATCTACAATACACAGGTGGCACTACTGGCTTGTCTAAAGGTGCGATGTTGAGTCATGGCAATTTAATTGCCAATATTTTGCAATATCAAGAATTTACTAAAAATCATATTGACCATGGTAATGACATCATTATTACTGCGATCCCGATGTATCACATCTTTGCTTTAATGGCGAACACCTTAGCTTATTTCTGTTTTGGCGCTAAAAATGTTTTAGTAACAAATCCACGCGATATGGAAAGCTTTGTTGAAGTTTGGAAAAATACGCGTGCAACAACTTTCACCGGTGTAAACACCTTATACAACGGTTTACTGCATACACCTGGATTTGATCAAGTAGACTTTTCAGCGTTGAAAGTTTGTGTTGGTGGTGGTGCTGCAGTGCAACAAGCCGTTGCAGATAAATGGCAAGAAGTCACCGGCGCTAGATTATATGAAGGCTATGGTTTATCGGAAACCTCACCAGTTGTAACCTTAAATTTTGGTAATCGTGATCAAAGTGAGTATATTTCAGGTATAGGTGTACCTTTACCTAATACTGATATCTCTATTCGAGATGATAGTGGCAATACAGTGCAGCAAGGCCAATCTGGTGAATTGTGCGTTAAGGGTCCACAAGTAATGCAAGGCTACTGGAATAACCCCTCAGCAACTGCCGAGTCTATGACAGCAGACGGTTACTTTAAAACGGGCGATGTTGCCATGCTTGATGATGGTGGATTTTTCCATATTGTTGATCGTAAAAAAGACATGATTAATGTTTCTGGCTTTAATGTTTACCCAAATGAAATTGAGGCTGAAGTTGCCAAAATGCCAGGTGTATTAGAGTCAGCTTGCATTGGCGTGCCAGACGACAGAACGGGTGAAGCTGTGAAGCTTTTTGTTGTTAAGGCAGAGCAAAGTATCACTGAGCAAGATATTATTGATTATTGTCGCCAAGGACTCACTGCTTATAAAGTACCTAAACAGGTGGTTTTTCTTGATGAAATTCCAAAATCAACCGTAGGTAAATTATTGCGAAGAGAGTTAAGGTAAGCGTATATTGATTAAAAATTAAAACGCATAACTTGCTTGAGCGAATGAAAAAAATTCATCTATTAAATGAATTTATCTCGTTTGCCGGCGCTATTAAATGACACTAATATAGATTTGTTTTTGGATCTTCCCCGATTCACACAACGTTTTTACATAGTTAATTTGTTTCATTTTAAGGACATCGTTTGATGTCCTTTTTTTTCTTTATTTTCTTTATTTTCTTTATTTTCTTTATTTTCTTTATTTTCTTTATTTATATAATAACTTAATGAAAACTGCTCGATAGCTATTAACTTTGATTAATCATCTAAGATAAAAGTTATAGACAACAAAGCTTGTTAATCTTGCAGTGAAACTTGCTTCTTAAATCGACGTGAGGCTAAAGCGATAATGCCTAATGCAAATATAGCCAGTGTCGTAGGCTCTGGCACTGACGTTGTTCTATACATTAACCAACCAATCGTCCCATCACTCAACAGTCTATGTTCTTCAGTTGTAGCAATAGTGCCATAAGTATTATACTTTTGGTTGCTTGTTCCAGAGGTTAAGTTTAAAAAACCGGCTTTACCATCGGTAATTTCGTCATCATAGAACCATGCTGCATCAGCACTACTTAAATCTCGTGTTGAAGAATCGCCCAACAATGCGGTGTATTGTGCACTGGTGAAAGTACCATTGTCTGTGCAAAATAAAAGATCTGGGGTGTTATCAGAGCATCCGTGGCTAATACCGTTATATAACGCATCGAGGAATAAATTAGCTTGGTTTGCACCAGCTATTGTCCAACCTGACGTACTCTGCAATAAAGCTTCAGCATAATTAAAATTAGCTGATTCATTCCATCGCATCCATTCAAGATTATTTAGCGTATCGTTAATTACGGTAGTAGAGCCATCATTATTACTGGTTAGCGCGCCAATAGTGATCAAGCCAGCCTGTGCCGAGCTCACTAAACAACTTAAAGACAACACTGAACCAATAAGTAAACGGTTTATAGATTTAAATTTCATGGGATTATACCTTTTGTTTATTTGCTTATAACTTGGGCAGCGAATCGTTAAACCAATCAGATTAAATAATGCTTAATCTTTATTAAAATACTTTTAACGTTATTGCTGTTAATAAAAAGCCCACCTAATACAAAATGGTGGGCTTTGCTTCCAGAGGTCTACAACTCTTAATAGTTATTAAAAAATCTTGTCGCGGCTACCGCATAATCTGCGCGAGTTACTACATTGTCACCGTTAAAGTTAGCAATAATAGTTGGCTCTAAATCATAGGGGCCTTGTTGAATGTCAAAGTGTGCATTTAATATCCCTAAATCTAATGCCAGTTGAACATAACCTTTTAATTCAGCAGGAATTTCTGCTTGATCCGCTAGTACTACGCGTTGGTCTTGAAAAATCGCTGTTATATCACCACTAAAGCTTTCTGCTAAAGGTTGTAATGCCAGTGATTGCACCAAAGAGTACGCTACTTGCGTGCGATCAACAGCTTGCTCAGGATTAAAACTACTTGCAGAGCCTGTTAATACCGGCGCTTGATTTTGTGCCGTATTCCGTAATGCTGCACCTTGTGAATTAACCGCATTAATCGCTGCACTATATTGGCCACTCACATCGTTAAAGGCACTTGTAGTTGCTAAGTTTGATTGACGAATACCTGCGCCTAAGGTTAAAAAGTCAGCTAATTCTTGACGTGTTAAGGTTTCATTAGGTTCAAATCCATCGGCATTTGCATCAACTAATTCTTCACTTACCGCATATTCAATAAATGATTTTGCAGGATGGTTTTCCACATCGCCAAGCCCTGTATAGCCGTCAGTTTTAATAATTTTAATTGATACTGCAATATCACCTGGAACCGCGTAACCGTTAGTAACACCCGCTGGGTCAAGCGTTACACCTGAAATACCACCAATACCATTTGCTTTCAATATCCAGTTTCCTGCCTCAGCAGGAGCCGTTACCGCAATATTTTGCCCTAAAACAGGTAAAGCAATACTAGAACCGTAACGTTTACCACTTGGGCTAGTTAATGATAAGCCAACCGTATTATCATCAATATTTGCACGTACCATTACCATAGAAGCATCAGCTTTCACTGGTATAACAGTCCCTTCACTATCGCCTACAGGACTAAAGGTAACCGTATCACCGTATTCTGCTTGAACCGACGTTAGTGCTTTAGCATTAAAATCTCGCTCAACTTTTGTTGTACTACCAAAATTTAAGCTTTCATCTACAACAGATTTTACTGCAGCATATGCGTTCGCATAACCAGCACCGGCTTCCCACGTTTCACGACCCGGCATGTTAGTTGCTGTTTCTTGTAAAATTGCTTTTACTTCACGCCATGATAGGTTCGGGTTAGCTTCTAACATCAAAGCAACAATACCCGCAACATGAGGTGCTGACATAGACGTGCCGCTCATAGAAGTGTAATAAGGTACATGGTTAGGTGCCATGACTTCACTGTCATCGCCAATACTTAACGCACTTAAGCTCGATAAAGATGCACGTGTAGAAATAATATCAACACCTGGTCCTGTAATCGTTGGACGGTCTTCCCAATGAAAAATTTCATTGTCAACCATTACTTCGCCGCCTTTGCCTTTGACGCCACGTGAACTAAAATCAGCCAATTTTCCTTCTTTATCGCCTGCTGCAACGGTGATCACCCATGGTGCTTTTTTAAAGTTACCTGTGATAGTCGCTTCACCACTACCTGAGTTACCAGCAGAGAAAACAACAATGACACCATTATCTGATAAAGCTTTAGTGGCGACGTTAGTTGGATGATCAGGATTAAAATCAGTACCGGTATCACTGGTACTGCCGAAAGAGTTCGATATAACGCGAATGTTATAATCAAATTGGTGGGTTAATGCATAATCAAAACCACCAATCGTATCTAAAATGAAGAGACCAGCACCTGAACCGTAACCAATGATTTTTGCACCAGGAGCTACACCTTGGTATTTACCAATGGACATCGCACCATTGCCACCAATAATACCGGCAACATGTGAACCGTGGCCGCCAGCAATATCAGTGTTGGCTGTGTCTTCTTGATAAGTAATCGGTAAAATATCTGACAATGAATGTAAGTTAGTTTGCGCTAATACGTTTTGTACAACGTGGTTTGGATATTTAATATCGCTGTGTGTACCATCAACACCTGAGTCGTTAACGACAACACCGATACCACGACCAGAAAATGGCGTACCTTGGTTTCTCATTGTTGAGTCAGCACGTAAACGGTCAACGCCAGTAATTTGTGTCGCGCCATCATTCTCTAACGAAAGTGGCGCGTTATACCAAACAGAACGCACTTTATTTGAGGCATATATTTGTTCAATTTGCGCTTTTGTTGCGTTAATACCAACAATTGGTAATTGCTTAAAGCTAACACCGCCGATGACACCAGCAGATTCTATAATATTTAAACGTTCAGTATTTATTGCACCCTCACCTTCAAATGTAACAATAACTTCGAAGACATCATGGACTGCGGCTGTTGACATCAAGCCTTGTAATTCAGGTCCAAAAGATTTAGCAGAGAGACTAGAAGACAGTAAACCTGCCCCCATTAGGCCAGCGATCAGCAATTTATTTTTTAGTGTAGTTTTAAGCATTGGGAGTAACCTAAGTTGTTTCGACATCATTAGCATGTCAAACAACAAGGCGCTAAAGAATCAGGATAAACCCCTAGAAGGGATAAGGTAAAACACCTGATTTATAATAACTTGATTCATGTGGAAAAAATTAGCTATAGAACTGTAAAATCGTATTACATGAGTAAATGGTGTTTAGCGGCATAACGTACTAATTCTGCAGCATTAGCGACATCTAGTTTGTCTAAGACTTTGCCTCTATGGTTTTCAGCAGTTTTAACACTAATATCTAACGAACGAGCGATTTCTTTTGTCGTTTTACCTTCTATAATCAAATGAAATACTTCACGTTCACGATTAGTTAGGTTTTTATAAGGGTCTTGCCAACTTTCGGCGGGTTTATTATATTGCGTGGCTAAAACACTGGCGGCATATTGGCTAAAATAGGTTTTACCTTCTGCTAAGGCTTTAACCGCATCAATTAACTCATCACTTGCACTGTCTTTTAACAAGTAACCTGATGCCCCTGCTCTGACCATATGTATGACATACTCTTGCTCTTCATGCATAGTAAGCACTAACACTTTGACCTCTGGCAATTGCTCATGCAAGCGTTTAACTGCTTCCATGCCATTCATTTCTGGCATGCTGATATCAATAACAATCACAGTTGGCTTTAAATCCAAAGCCTTTTTAATCGCTTCTACGCCGTCTGCAGCCTCAGCCACCACGCGAATATTTTCATCCTTGCTTAATAAACTGACCAGACCTTGGCGTAATATAGTATGGTCATCGGCAATAAGTACGCTGATCATGACATTTCTCTTCCTGTCACTAAAACCTTGATTTCGCAACCTTGATTAGGTGATGAATTAATGGTTAATTGGCCACCAAAAGCACTGACTCTGTCACGCATAGCCCCTAAGCCAAAACCATCAGGATTATCTTCTGTACCTTGAGGCATACCGATACCGTCATCTTTTATTTTAATCATTAACAGTTTACTTGTTGCGATTACATTTAAGATAATGGTCTTCGCTTTGGCATGCTTAATAGCATTCGTTAAGGCCTCTTGAATGACACGAAAAGCTAAGGTTTGCGTGTCGCTATCTATATCGGCATTTATCTGATGATGAAATTCAATCTCGGCCTCTTCTGGCTCGCCCATTATTCTCACTAACCACTCTAAAGCGGGAATTAGGCCAAGGTCATCTAAAATTCTTGGCCGCATTAGGCGAGAAATCACCCTAGTATCAGACAAGGCTTGGCGCGCTAAATCAATACTTTCACTCAGTGCTATAGTCGGCTCACCCTTTTGCACTTGTTGTAATTGATTGATCAAAGCCGTTAAAAGTTGTCCCACGCCATCATGCAATTCTCTGGCAATATGCTTGCGTTCATCTTCTTGAACTCGCCAAACACGTTTGGCTAAACCTCGCATTTGCTCATTGCCAAAATATAACTGTTGAGATATTTGTTTCTGCTTTTCATTAAGTTGTGCCACCAACTTAGTCATATCCGTATTATTGCTCATAACGCAGTAATTCCTGTAGCGAGTCAGTTAATTGATAATAATTTTGCTTTTTTAAAAAGCTTGTGGACATTTCTGTGGGTAAATTTGTCATCAAGTTTTTAAGCTTTTTACGGACAGTTTCATGATACCTTTCAGGATTTTTTTGCTCTGAAATCGCTAATTGCGCACGTAAACGGTCAAATTGAAAACTGCGCCAATAGTCGCCCATTTTTCTTAATAAAAGATCCGCTTCTCGTAAGGTACTTTTTAAGTCCGTCCAGGCTTGTGAATAATACTGTTGCACAGCTAATAGCTCTAAATACTCTATATACTCATATTGATAAAGACTAAAATCTATCTCAGCTAACAGTTTCAAACTCACACGAATATCTTTACTCCCACCGCGCAAGGATTGTCGTGCTTGTTGTATTAACTGACGGATATAAATAACTTGATGAGCGTGGTCGGCAACAACTTCCTCATCTACTGGTATTGAATGTATAACGTTAGTTTGAATTTGACTGATTAAAAACTGGTAAGTTGCTTTATATTCTTTATTACCAGATGACGAAATTATTGTGCTAATTTTCACCAAGTATTGTTCGGCTTTTTTAATATTACCCAACTGCAGTGACCAATCAGCTAACCAAAGTCCAAATTGCGCCATAGCTCTAACGTCATGTAAATCAGCGGCCTCTTCATAAACTGCCAATAATTCTGTAATGCTCGATTGAAAGTTACCTTGTAAAAAAGCCAATCTGGCTAAGTAGCTTTGTGCAACTATAGATTCTTCGGTACTATTAAGCTGATTAGCATCAGCTAAGCTGTTATTAAAAAGATGATAGGCATTACGCCAATTACCTTTTGCCAGTTCTAATTGACCTAAGTTTTGTCTAACATGAATAATGCCGATTGGAAATTGAATCTGTTGATATAACTGCTCAGCTTGTCGCCAATAAACCAAAGCATGCTCAGGATCGAGCAACATAAAATAGCTATAGCCTATATTATTCATACTCTCTGCTTGCAGCATTAAATTACCTAAATCGACCCGAATATTTAAAGCTTGGCGATAATTTTCCAAAGCCACTTGATAAAAAGCTTGCTCGTCCGCCAAATTCCCTAGCTCATTGAAAGTATTGGAGAGTCCTTCTTGATCGTTTAACTGCTGATAAATATCTAAACTTTGATTTAAGTATTGTTCGGCTTTTTGATACTCGCCTATCGCAAGGTGCATAGGGGCAAGATTGGTCATCGTCGTAGCAGCGCCAGCCAAATCGCCGACCATTTTTCTTATTTTTAACGCTTCTTGATAATAATCAAAGGCTAATGTGGTTTCACCTAACTGCTCATTTACTACACCAAAGGCATTTAATACTTCACCTTCTTTATACTTATTTTTTAGTTTCTTTGCTGTTATAAGTGCTTTAACAAAATATTCATTTAATGCTTTTTCAAAATCTCCCTGTAAAAATGCCGCTCTGCCTAACATAAACCATGCCTTAGGGTGATTGGCATCAATGTTCACTACGTCGAGTAATAGAGATTCCATTTTTTTATGTTGCTCAATTAAAAAATAAAACTCCGCCAACATCACTTTAATTTCAGTGTTATAAGGAAAGGCATTTACTAAGGTTAAGTAGTCGGTTTGCGCTTGCTCAACTTTACCTGCTAAGTCATTTAACCGAGCACTGGCTAGTTTTGCCGTAAAAGAATTAGCTCTGCTAAACTCTGCAGCCTTACCGTAAGCTTGCTCCGCTTCAATTATTAAATTTTGGGCCAGATTAAGTTCACCTTGTTGCAACCAAGTTTGCGCAGATTCAGGATTTTTAGTCAATATTGGGCTGAGGGCTTGTTGTGCGCTGTCAAAATCACCTTGTGCAATAAAACTTTTAATGGCAAACAAGTCAATCAGCGGGTTAGGATCATATGACAAAACAGGTGTGGCGTTAGATTCTAAAGCCAAACGACTTTTAAAGTTATCAAGAAAATTAACCGACGTACTTTGCCAGTTATTCTCGTCAAAACTTTGCCTAAGTATCGTTTCACGATGGATATTAAAGCCATCAACAAAGATCAGTTCAAACTGTATCTCTGTCGCCTGCGAACCCGCTACAAAAGTTTGTGGGCTAATCAGCATATCTACTTGCAGAAGGTCAGTAACTAACTCAATTTTGTTTTCATCTAATGGCAATTTTATGCCGAGTTGCGCTAATAATTGCTTAAGTCTCGACTGTTCTATTACTCGTAAGTTCGTAATTTCACTTAATTGATAATTTAAATAATTGGCAAATGTTTCATCAAAATCTTTGTCTTTGGTCGACGTTGGTAAGATGGCAACAGCGTAGTGACTTTTAGCCGAAGACTTGATTGCCTTAGGTAGATTATAAAACCAAAGAGTAATAAAAACACCAACGAGCAAGAGTGCAAAAAGTCCATAAAATAGCGATTTTTTACTGGACGACTTTTTGTTACTTGTTAACGCTACATATTGTTGTTCTGCCTGTGCGATATTTGCTGGGCGTGATGCACTATGAGCTGAAATTAACGATAACAGCCAGGATTTAAGCGTATTAAGTTCAGTGTTTTTTGGAGTAAAAATAGGCTTATTGAGTAACTTATTCTGTATAATTTCATCAATAGAATCCCCCGAGTACGGTAAGCATTGGCAACAAAGTTGGAAAATAACGATACCAGCAGCATATAAATCTGTGCTGTCATTGATTTTACCTGATTGAAGGTATTCAGGCGGCGCATAGTGCGGTGTACCCAACACGCTTGCCGAGGTACTTTCTTTATTCAGTACCGAAAGGCCAAAATCAGCGATAAAGAGCCGGCCTGAGGTGTCTATCATGATATTTTCGGGCTTAATATCTTTATGAGTTACGCCAGCCTGCTGCGCAAAAGCTAAACCACTTAGTAATTGCTCAATAATACGTTGAACTTGCATGACAGACAGAGATTGACTAGCGATAACATCTTCTAAGCTACTACCCTCTATCCAATCCATGGTTAAAAAATGTAGATCTTGATGCTGGTAATACTCATGAACACGAATAATATTGGGGTGGCTAAGTTGTCGAACTAATAACAGTTCATTTTTAAAATCAGTTAAATTTTTTGCATTCTGGCTAAAGGATTTATCAAGCACTTTAATCGCAATAACAGCATCGAGTTGCTGATCATACGCGCTGTATACACAGCCGTAACGCCCCCTACCTTGAAGTTTTTTTATGATAAAACGTCCAACTAGGCACTCACCTATTGTGAGTGAATTATCTGGTTGAATAATTTGCGTAGTCTGTTGCGATACATCAACAGATTTAGTTATTTTTGGTTTTTCAGGAGTGCTCATACAACCTAGCTATTAATAAATAATTAATGGCACAAATTAAGCAAATTATTAGCTTTTTTACCTGATATCCGTATCGCGTTTACATCAAGAATACGTTGCAACGAATCAATCGACTGCTGTAGCAAGATTGCTTGAACTGATGCTTGAATTTGCTGGCTCATCGTACTTAAAATTTCGATATCTAATTCAGTTAATACTTTATCAGATATTTTACTGTCAGTATAAACCACCCCAACAACTTTATCTTCATAAAATAAGGGGATGCAAGCTAACGAAGAAATTTGTTTAGTTTCGATACTCTTACGTGCACTTAAAAGTTCATGGCGAGTAACATCCATTGCAATAACTGCTTGTCCAGACTCAAAGCAGCGTGTTATAGCGCCAACACTACCTTCAAATTTCGCTAATTTAAAATCGGCTAATTGCATACCATGAGCAATGCTAACACTTAAGCTTTGTAAAGTGTCACCCAATAAAATTATGCCTCGCTGGGTACCGGTTAACATAATGATATTTTGCAATTGTGCTGATAAGTTCTGTTGCAAATGCGCTGTTAAAGGAATTTCAATGGGTGATTGGCTACTCGATAAACGCCATTGATTATGGGTAATAATTGCATCAAGTTGTTCAGATGATTTGGTTTCAAATAAACAATCTAACTCACCAATAGAAATTAACGCATCAGTTTGTAATGTCGACTGTGTAATCGCAATACCATTGACTTTGGTGCCGTTTCGACTACGTTCATCTTTAAGTTGCCAAATTTTATTGGTATGCGCAACGTTAGCATGTTGACGAGAAACCGTAGGGTGATCTAATAAAAGTTCACATTCATTTGAGCGCCCTAAGCGGTAACCACTATCTTCATATAGAAAACTTTCTACTGCTGGCTGGTTAGGATAACAAACGGTAATTCTTGCTGGCATGACAATACCCCTGGTAGTACAAATGGATGCGCGGTACTAAATCAAACGCAAACTAAATCGCAAGGTTTTTGAGAATGCCATCAACTCGCCGGCAATATTACGAATATCACGACTTGAGCGCCATACATCTGGAATATTAATACCACGGTTGTCGTTAATACGGCGATTAAACGCATTAAGCTTATTGCTTGCCATAGTGTAATCTTGTGCAGATATCAACTGACTAATGTCGTTAACATCTTGCAATAACTCAGAATAAACCGCGGCATTTATTTGCGGAGAAAATTCATTTAGCGCGATTTGTAAATCATTAAGCTTTTGTTGAACCACCACTAAATGTGCACGTAAATCTGCCACAATAATGAATTGAGAGAATTTTCCAGTTGTACCGCGCACTCTATAACTACCAGACCCCATAGTTGTAGTTATATCTTTAAATTCACCATTTAATGGTGCTTTAAATAAACGTAAAGGTGTACCTGCGGTATATTCTAGGTTATGAGTATGCAGATCGACTGTCGCAACACCTGAAAATGAAAAGCCCGTATTTGGCTTAGGTTCAATAGTAATCATCATTGGAAAGGCCGCTGCAGGAGAAATATTGAGCCCATTAGGTAAGCGGTCAATAATGTCTAAAGAGCTAACATCAATTAATTCAGCAGTTAATCCTAAACTTTCTTTTGTGAGGCCGACTGCATTTTCAAACTGTAAGGTAAGGTCAGCCGAGATATTACCTGGCAAGTGAATAAAAACTTCTACCTTGTTACCCTGTACATTAACCGATAAAGGCTCAGAAGCGAAAGATAAGGTACTAAACAAAATGGCAGTTGCTGCCATCACTTTGATCGTTATATTTTTTATATGCAACATGATTTTTCCTCTGGGTACGAACCTACTCATTTACGCTGTTCGTTGATACATCGTTCTACAAGAAACTACGTTGAAATGAGAAAATTAGCAAGTATTTAGACTCATTTAGTAGCGAGAAAACCAACCTGCTATCAGGTTGGTTTTTTCTTCCGATAGCTAGGTATTAACGTAAGTAGTTGTCATATGCTCTACCAATAATCACGGCATAATCACCACGTTTAATATTATTAGCTGGCTCAAAGTAAGCCACAACTTTCGGTGTTAAATCATAAGGTCCTTGCTCTAGTGCGAAACGTACGCCCATCAATGACATGTCAATGGCTGCTTGCACATAACCTTTTAACACAGGTGTGACAGAATCTGAGTCCATTACGGCAACACGTTCACCATTAAACTCAACCGTTAACTCACCAGAGAAGCTTAATGCTTGCGTTTCTAGACCAAGACCTTGCACTAATGAATAAGCGAGTTCTTGCTTACTAACATTGTTGCGCGGACCAAACTCGCTACCATGAGATAACATTACCGGCCATTGGTTTTGTACTCGGTCTTTTAGTGCTGATCCAAGCGTAGTTACCGCATCAACCAAAGGTGCATATTCACTACTTACATCAGTGAACACTGTTTTTTGTTCATTTAATAAATCACGGTGTTGTCTAATCGACAGACCCATTACTAAGAATTTAGCTAAGTCTTGACGCTTTAAGTTTGCATCTGGACGATAAACACGGTCGTTTTTGCTATCAACTAAACGTTCACTTACAGCAAACTCAATCGCTTTTTCAGCTGGATGGCCGGCAATATCGTCCAAGCCTTCATAACCACCAGAAGTCAATATTGAAATTTCACCACTGACATACTCAGGTAAACCTGGGCCATTTGAGGTTCCTGTTGGGTCTGCTTGTACACCTGAAAGTGAGGTTATACCGAAAGCAGATAGCTTCCATTCACCAGCTTGTGCAGGGGCAGAAACACGCATAGTGCTGCTTAGTACTGGCGTGGTTAAGTTACCGAAATATACCGTGCCGTCAGGCGCTTCTAATTTAAGCTTAACTAAATTAGCCAGTGTTTCCGACGAAGCGCTGATCCAAGCTGCATCTTCAGCAACGTTAAATACATGTACTTCAGGTTCACCCACTGGTGAAAATAGCACTTCAAAGGCTTCTGGTGCAGTATCATCAATAATGATGGCATTAGCATTAAATTCATTGAGATTGTTTACCGTCGCACTATTTTGTTCGTCATAGCCTAATGCTCCCGCTACTGCAGCATAAGCATTAACATGACCTGCACCTACTTCCCAAGATTGGTAACCTGGCATATTGGTGGCGGTTTCTTGAATAATCTGCTTGATTTGTAAAGGCGTTAAATTCGGGTTGGCTTCTAGCATAAGCGCTACGATACCGGCAACATGCGGTGTTGCCATAGAAGTACCTGAAATCATAGTATAAAAAGGTAAGTACTCATTTTCTATCACGCCAACATCGGCTGCACCACCATTTGAGGCTATGTTCGTTTTAGCACGAGTCGAAATAATATCTACACCAGGTGCAATAATTGTCACTTCGTTTTTATAGGTCCAAGGTGAACCGTCTGGCATAGTAAAGTCACCTGTTTCGCCACGTTTCCCACGAGATGAAAAGTCGATTAAATCACCAGCTTTAGTACCTGCACCTACTGACATGCCCCATGGAATTTGTGCATAAGGGTTATGTGTGTCTTCGCCTGCACCACTGTTACCAGCAGCAAATACTGAAATCATACCTAATTTATGGGCTTTAAAAGACGCCAATGAAATAGGACCTGCGGGCTCATACTTACCACTTGAACCCCAAGAGTTACTCATCACACGAATAGGAGAATTAAAATCCCAGATATGGGTAATCGCATAGTCATAACCACCCAAGGCGTCTAAAATAGAAAGACCAGCTCCAGAGCCGTAACCTATGATATCAGCACCTGTAGCAGCGCCTTTGTATTTGCCGTCTGAGTGAGAGCCCCAACCACCAACAGTTCCGGCAACATGCGTCCCGTGACCGACATTTAAATCGGTATTTCGTTGGCCTTCAATCCACATACCATCAACACCCGTTAATGAAATAGCTTGTGCGTGGGTAACACCTTGTACATTTTCAACCACTTTAGCGCCGTATTCTAAATCATCTAATGTCGCGTCGATGCCTGAATCGTTAACAATAACGGTAACGCCTTTCCCGGTAAATTTAATACCATTTTTAGCTACAAAGCTGTCTGATTGCAGCTTTTCCACACCAGTTATCTCACGTGCTTCTGCGTTAAAGTACTCAAGTGTACGGTTTGCAAAAACTGAACGCACACCTGGCATTGCGGCTAATTGATTAATCTGAACAGGACTCGCCATTACACCAATAATGGGTAATGATTTAAATTGAACGCCTTGCGCCAAGCCTATATTTAATAAGTTTTGTAATTGCGACGTAGTTAGTGCGTCGAGTTGATCATAAGAAACCACTACCATTGCACTATCTGAGGCAGTCATATTTTGAAGTTGTTGTTCTAATTGAGAGCCGATAACAGCTGCGGCTGTTGCGTTTAGACTGATACCTGCGATTGACATGGTTAATGCCATATTTTTAATTAATGTTTTCATCTTTTGTATCCACCCATCTCTGAAATAATGTTTTATTTACATCATTCATTGGACGGGATTTGGATGCGAGTTACTATTAGGATCAGTCCCTAGTACATGCAGGGGAAAACCCCTAGAGAGAATTTTTATTTAAAATATTCTCCATATATAGTAAATGTAATAAATGAAATTAATTCAGCTATTAAATGAATTTATCTCGTTTGCTGCCGACAGAAAATGACCTTAAGATGAACTTGTTTTGAATCTCCCCCGATTCCATAACATTTTTACATAGTTAATTTGTTTTATTTCAAGGACATCTTTTGATGTCCTTTTTTTTCTTTATTTTATACCCGCCATATTATTTTGGTGCAAACACACTGCCATGGTGCACCCAAAATCCCCCAAAAGGCCAATAATTAAAATAAAACAAATAAAAACAACAGGTTAAATTACGGCTTAAGTTTTGCAACTAAGTCTTGTCTTCACTAAAAAATGTTAACTATGTCAATACAAACACCTATACGTGGCCTACGCTCATTTTGCGTAGCGTCAAAATGTTTAAGCTTTAAACATGCAGCATCACAATTATTCTTAACTCCTTCAGCAGTCAGTCATCAAATAAAACAACTTGAAACGCAATTAGGGATCGTTTTATTCAATCGAGGTACCAGAACCATTGAACTTACCAGTGCAGGCAAACAGTTTTATCAGTCAATTCAACCACTCATTAATCAGTTAGAATCGACCATATCCGAATTTACGCATAAACAACAAAACCAAACTATTGTCATTAGCTTGCCGGAGTTTTTTGCCAGCGAATTATTTATTCCTCGTTTATCTCAATGGTCTGAAAATAACCCAACCATTAACCTACAGCTTGAAACTGTAAAATCCGGTAGCGAGCCGTCACAATCGGCAGACTTGTCTATTGTGCTGGCTAATGGCAAACCGAACGCAAAAATAGTGCAAGAGCTATTTCCTATTCGTTATGCGCCAGCTTGTAACAAAAAACTTTATAAAAAGTTAAAAAATTCAGGTTTTTCGGCATTAAAAACCACGCCGTTAATATTACACAGATCTCGTCCATGGTCTTGGCATCAGTGGGCCGATAAGAATAGTGTTGATGATTTTGACCCTAAGCAGATTATCCAATTTGACAGCATGTTTGGTGTCGCAAGAGCTGCACAACAAGGTATGGGAATAGCACTGGTGCCATTACCCATGAGTAAAGCCTGGTTCAGTGAGCAACTTTTGGTCAAGTTATTTGACGAGGAATTAAATACCAACGATAAATATTATCTTATTCAACATGAAAATATGGACAACCATGCAGAGCTAACTTTATTCGCTAAATGGGTAAAGGAGACATTCACTATTTAATCCTTCACCATTTAATCCTTAATGATTTAATGGTGAAGGTAAACATCGACATTATTCACCTGCTCGCTATAGCAAAGAGTCTTATCAGTGTTTCTAATTTTTTCTCAAACTCAATGCCTGAACTTGAAAATTTAAATCATTGAAGTATAAATGAATTTTATTCACTTGATGGGTGTATTCTAATCGTTTGTCAGCTATCGGGGTTCTCTCTATATTAGCCTTGTATCAACTTGATACGAAACTAATATAGAGAAAACAAAATGAATAAATCAATTTTTAAAAGCACACTATTAGCCACATTATTAAGTACTTCTTGTGCTACTTTAGCTGACGATTCCATTTTTCAAGTTGCCGTTGTCAAAGGTGCAATTGGAACGCTAGACCTCACTGAAGGTAAAGTAGAGTCAGGCATAAAAAAATTAACGGCTAGTGACAAAAGCAAAAGTTTTTATGCCAACAAAATGAATCTGTGCGTTGCTTATTTGCAATCTAAGTCTGAGCATAGCGATAAATCTGAGTTGGCCTGTACAGAAGCTATCGACAGTTTAGAATCTGTAAAACATCAAAGTAGTAAAGTTCGTTATTTAACCGCTCTAAATTATAGTAACCGTGGTGTTGCTAGAGTTAGAAAAAGTCAGCTAACTGCAGCATTAAAAGATTTTGAATTTGCCGTTGAAATTGATGATAACCCCATTACTGTCGGAAATTTACAAAAATTCAAACGCCTTTTACCTACAGAACAAGTAGATACTGCAATAGAGTTATCTGATTAATCCGCTGACTATTCAAGCCAGGAGTTTGACATGATTATTAATATTATCAGCACAATCAACTCAACGATGAGCTTTATATTTGAAATTAAGCATATCTCAATTAGTCAGTGGGACGTTGAATAACAAGACGGCATTATTCATTACGATAGCTTATGAGCATATTGGCAGTTTTATGAATAATGTCACCTCACTCAATAACAACTTAGCTAAATAAAATCTACAATAAATCTATTTAGCTAACGTTGTAAGCAACTAAAATAAAGTGCCTTTTTGTTATAAAATCGAATGTAACCATACTCTGCAGTAAAAATTTTACCGGACCAAACATATCTAGATAGACAAAGCACTGGGCATATATCATTTTTTATGCATAATGAACGCCTCTTCATGCTTTATTGCAGCTACTTTACAGATAAACAAGCCCGCTATATATGATAAAAGATATTTCCAACTTGCAGGTCAAATTACAAACCTTACTAGCAGAGCAACAAGGCTTTTATACTCAAGGTAAAGTAGCCGACTATATTCCTGCCTTAGCCGAAGTTAGCGCTCAAAAAATGGGCGTTTGTGTTACGACCATTGACGGTAAAACTGCTGGCGCTGGCGACTATCAAGAACCTTTTTCCATTCAAAGCATCTCGAAAGTATTTGGCTTGGTCATGGCAATGAAGCGCATTGGTGATGATTTGTGGAAACGTGTGAATATGGAACCGTCTGGGCAGCCATTTAACTCTATTATCCAATTAGAATGGGAAAAAGGTATTCCACGAAACCCGGTTATAAACGCCGGCGCATTGTTGGTTGCTGACGTATTAACAAGTCATTTTTCTTCAAGTAAATTAGCTTTTTTAAGCTTTATACGTAAGTTGGCACATGATGACACTGTATACATCGACAATCATGTTTATCAGTCAGAATTAGCCCACGGCAATAGAAATGCTGCTTTAGCATATTTAATGAAAAGTTTTGGTAATATACAGTCAGAAATACCCGAATTGTTGAGTCATTACTTTACCCAATGTTCCGTTGCAATGAGTTGTGAACAGTTGGCAACCAGCTTATTATTTCTAGCCAACAAAGGTGTTGACCCACTCACTAAAAAAGTAATTTGTACACCAAGAGATGCTCACCGCGTTAACGCGATATTATCAACCAGCGGTATGTATGATCAGTCGGGGCAATTTGCTTTTTCTATTGGCTTACCAGCGAAAAGTGGCGTCGGCGGTGGTGTTATTGCGATAGTGCCAAACTATGGCGTTATTTGTACGTGGAGTCCTCCTTTAAATACTTTTGGTAACTCAGTTATTGGCACAAATTTAGTGGCTAGCCTAGCCCAAGAGTTAGGATTATCTATTTACCATTAACCTGTTCGTTTATATTTTTTGAACATTGCTGAGACAAGAGTTCAGCAATTTTTTTACAATAGTCACGATAGCCACTTGGCTGAAAGTTAGCGGATAATTTATTCATAAAACCATGTAAGTAGGCGCTTTGTTCTAATGTTACAGCTGGATTTTTTTGTAACGACTTTCGTAGCTCCTGGACTGAAAAATGTTGCTCTTCACTAGGTAAAATCAACCTTATTGGTATATGTGGAGTTAATCGGGTCATATGCCGAATTTGACTGCTATAAAAACAAATAGCACCTAAACTTTTTTCAATATTATTTTGATTATTATTTTGATTATTATTTTGATTATTATTTTGATTATTATTTTGATTATTATTTTGAGAGTACAATTGCCATATGGCACTGCCGCCAACACTAAAACCCACTAATAGCTTACTGCCAGTTACTGCCAACAATTTTTGTTCAAGCTTTTTAACATAACCGTCTAAAGTCATGTTTTTAGTAAAATATTGATAAGCATCTTGCTCACAGGAAAATAGCGCAGGTTGTTTTTGATACGGGCCAATCATATGGCACTTAACAGCAAGTGAATCTGCTTCTGTCAGTAATTGTTTAACATGCGTTATAGTTTGCTGGCAAAAGTGTTCAAACTCATCAGTTAAGCCAAAAATATCAGCGACAAAAATTATATTCAACTCACCACTCCATTAATACTATTCCAATAAGCGCTATGCTAATAAATGCTATGCCAATAAACGCTGTGCTAATAAGCGCTATGCCAATAAGCACAATGCCAATAAATAATGACTAATAGCCTAGCTGGAAAATAATTTTAGCAAATCACAGCTTTAATTATGGTAGATATTTGCACGCTTTTTTACAATTTGAAAGCTCAAATGGGCTAAGTACTAGAAATAGCCGGCGCTACCCGTTAGAATCTAGCGCATAGAAATTTTAATTATCAGCAACGAGACGTATTCAGATGGGCAGAGCATACCAAAACCGTAAGTTATCAATGGCTAAAACTGCGGGCCAAAAAACTAAAGTTTATTCAAAGTACGGTAAAGAAATTTATGTACTAGCAAAAAATGGCGGTGTTGACCCCGATGGCAACCTTTCGTTGCGTCGTACCATTGAAAAAGCCAAAAAAGATCAAGTTCCTACACACGTTATTGAAAAAGCATTAGAAAAAGCTACAGGTGTCGGCGGTGAAGATTACGTAGAGTCACGCTACGAAGGCTTTGGCCCTGGTAACTGTATGGTAATTATTGACTGTTTAACCGATAACGGTAATCGTACGATTAAAGATGTCCGCCAATGTTTTACTAAAACTTATTCAAAAATTGGTTCATCTGGCACAGTTTCACACATGTTTGATCATCAAGCTGTTTTTGCCTTTAAAGGTGAAGACGATGAAACGGTATTAGAAAATTTAATGATGGCTGACATCGATGTTACTGAGGTTGAGCTAGAAGACGGCATTATTACAGTTTATGCCCCTCATACTGAATTTTTTAAACTTAAAACCGAGTTTGCCGAAAACATGGCTGATGTTGAGCTAGAAGTTGAAGAAATCACTTGGGTTCCACAAACCTATACTGAAATTTCTGGTGAAGATGACTTGGCTAATTTCGAAAAATTCATCAATATGCTAGAAGATTGTGATGACGTGCAAAATATTTATCACAACGCAGAACTACCTGAAGAAGAATAATATTCATTAAACACTTATGACTTAAAGGCATCTTATTGGATGCCTTTTTTATATTTGGAATGAAGGTTTTTCCATGACCACATGCGTGTGAAGTAATGTTATTTTCATGCTATTAAAAATTTGTTTATTCCAAGTTATTTATTCCAAGTTAATTAAAAAGGTTGACCATGATTGATTTTCGCTCAGATACAGTAACTCGCCCCAGTAAAGTAATGCGCAATGCGATGGCAAATGCCGAAGTCGGTGACGATGTCTATGGCGACGACCCTACTGTTAATGAACTTGAGTCTTGGGCGGCAAAACGCCATGGTTTTGCGAATGCCATGTTTTGTAGTTCGGGCACCCAAGCGAATTTATTAGCGCTAATGGCACACTGCCAACGCGGCGACGAATACCTTTGCGGTCAACAAGCGCATAACTATAAATTTGAAGGTGGTGGCGCAGCTATTTTAGGCTCCATTCAGCCTCAGCCGATTGAGAACGAAAAAGACGGAACGTTATGTTTTAAAAAACTGGCTGCAGCCATCAAGCCTGATGACTCTCACTTTGCTCGCACTACATTACTGAGCATTGAAAATACCATTAACGGCAAAGTGCTTTCGTTGGAATATATGGCACAAGCGCGAGAATTTACTCAGCAAAACAACCTAGCATTACATTTAGACGGAGCACGAGTTTACAATGCTGCCAGTGCATTAAATGTAGATATTACAGAGATTTGCCAACACGTAGATTCGATGTCTATTTGCTTATCAAAAGGCCTTGGTGCGCCGATAGGTTCAATATTATTGGGCTCAGAAGCGTTAATAAAAAGTGCTAAGCGTTGGCGAAAAGTGGTCGGTGGTGGTATGCGCCAAGCCGGAATTATAGCCGCAGCAGCAAAAATAGCACTAGAACAAAATCCAGAAAAACTACAGCAAGATCATGATAATGCGAAGTATTTAGCCAATGCTTTAAATCAGCTAGATAACATTTCAGTAAACATAGCCCAAGTTGAAACCAATATGGTATTCGCGACGTTCACTGAAGAAGTTGATGTGACAGACATAGTAGAACAGCTTAAGCACCAAGGTATATTGCTAACTATGGGCAACCCTATGCGACTAGTTACGCATCTAGATATTAATAAAGCGGATATCGATAACTTCATTAAACACTTAAGCAGCGCTTTAACACAAGGTAAATAATGCCACTAAAGCAAGCTTATAAATGCTTTTCATGGTTAATTACCTAGTGTAAATACACATGTAAAACATTGGCTTAACGCTTAGATATTAATAAGCGTTATCGTCTTAGTTAACCCTTATAAGTCGCATTGAATATCACTAGCGGCATTTATTTTGCCAGTCTTTCAATCATGGTATTTACCGCGGTTAAATGCTCAGGGTTGTTATGACACATGCCCTGAAAAACCGCGCAAATATCAAGAAAATCAGGCAATTCAGTACGTTGTGCTAATTTCATTAAACGTTTTGTTAATCGCAATGAAGCCACAGGCTTGGTCGCTATATCATTGGCAAGTTCATTCACTCTTTCGATTAAATTTTCAGGCTCAACAACATCCAATACAACACCCATTTCTTTTGCTTCTGCAGCATCAATTACACGCCCCGTAAAAGTTAACTCGGCCGCTTTTTGATAACCAATTAAGCGTTGCATAAACCATGCCCCGCCATCACCAGGAATAATACCTAAGTTAACAAAGGTTTCACCAAACTTAGCTTTTGTTGAGGCTATTCTTATATCGCACATATTGGCAATATCAAAACCTGCGCCTATGGCAGGGCCGTTTACTGCAGCGATCACCGGAACTTCTAATTTATGTAATGCTAATGGAATGCGTTGAATACCTTCTCGATAACGTCTTTCTAGGGTTTGCACGTCACCGGCAAAATCTCCCACGCGCTCTGCCATGTCTTTGATATTACCGCCAGAAGAAAACGCCGAACCATCACCGGTAATAATCAGCACTGCAATTTCAGGTGTTCGGTTGATCCATTCGACGGTATTCACAATATCATCGGCTATTGCCGTGCCCGTTAACGCATTTCGGACGTCATGGCGATTAAACGTCAAGGTAGCCACTTTATTACTGAGCGTTATTTTGCTGTCGACTAATATAGGTAGAGAACTCATTTTTACCTCACGTTGCTATTTAATAAACTTTATTAATAATTGGTTCTTATTTAAATTAATATTTGGATTAATATTTGGATTTTTCAGAAATTTTCACTTGTTGCCAAAAGGCTTCAAGTTCGTCTAAAGAATGTTGCTCAAAGCTTTTATCACTATTATTCACTTGTGCTTCAACACCATAAAACCTTTTGGTAAATTTATTGTTAGCTTCGCGCAATAACGCTTCAGGATCTTGCTTAGCGTGTCGACATAAATTAACCACTGCGAACATCAAATCACCTAATTCTTCCGCTAATGCAGTATCATCACGATGTAATTCTGCTTTAACTTCTAAAACTTCTTCTTCAACTTTAGCAAAAACATCATCAATATTGTGCCAGTCAAAGCCGACATGCGCGCAGCGTTTCTGAATTTTTGCTGCTTGTGACAATGCCGGCAAGTTGCGTGGAATATCAGCCAAAATACTTAAATTGCTGTCATTGTTTTTCTGCTGACGTTCTTTAGCTTTTTCATTTTCCCAATTGGCTTTAACTTCAGCGTCAGATTGAAAATCACTACTGGAAAAAACATGCGGATGACGACGGATTAATTTTTCACAAATCGCGCTAACCACGCTGTCAAAATCAAACCGCTTTTCTTCCGCGCCAAGTTGGCTATAAAACACCACTTGAAACAGTAAATCACCAAGCTCTTTTTCCAACTCCGTAAAATCTTCTTGTTCAATCGCATCAACTACCTCGTAAGCCTCTTCGATGGTGTGAGGAATGATAGAGGTAAAAGTTTGCTTTAAATCCCAAGGACAACCGGTTTCAGGGTTACGCAACTCAGACATGATCCAACGAAGTTTTTCTATTGAGGGTTTATCGTTCAACATTGTTAATTATCTTACCTATTTATCTTAGCCGTCTCTACTCACTACTTTGTGAAACTAACGTAACAGCCTATTCATCATAGTAGGCAAATATATTACATTCCTTCTGTTTAAGATATTGGTTATTCGTGATTGTATGTTTTTTGTACTAAGCTTGTGGGGTGATTTAAATATGCAGTAAAAAACATAAACTTTACAAAAGGAAATTAATTATGAAGAAGGCTATTATTTCTAGCTTAGCTTTTTTGTTAACTGTAATGCCGTTTATGATTGATGCAGCAGAACAAAAACCTAAAAAACTAGAGAACGTTCAATATCTATCTATCACTTATACCGATTTTAAACCCGGAAAAGCTGATCGCGCGATGGAAATAATTAAAGATCATTATTTCCCAGCGTCTAAAACTGCAGGCACTCAAGTTCCTTATATTGTCAGGCTGCAAAGTGGTGAATGGGATATGGCGACAGCATGGACTTTAAAGGAAGGCTATTCATCGATGGAATGGGAAATATCTCCTGAAGGAATAAAGTGGATGCAAGCATTCAACAAACAGGAAGGCGAAGAGAAATCGAAAGAAATTAGAGATGAATTTAATAGTTTAATCCAAAGGAGTAATCACGTAATAGGTTACCACCCTATGGATATTAAATAGTTACATAGTTAAATAGTTAAATAGTTAAATAGTTAAATAGTGGCGGTATCAGCCCATTTTTTGCTTTGATTTGATGGGTATATCGACGAGAAATTTTCTTGAAAATGCAATAGCAACCCATTTCAGGGTTGCGTTGCTCAATCATTAAACCTAAGCCTATCTTTTCAACTTTTATGATTAATATAGCTAAACTTACTAGCTATAATCGTTTAACTTCAGCAACATCATCTAACTGCTTTAATTTGGCTAATAATCGCGTTAAGGCTTCGTTATTGGCTATTTCTACTTTAATTGTCATGCTCATGCTTTGCTTGGCGTTATCGGTATTACTTTCAATACCAATAATGCTGACTCTTTCATTGGAAATAATCGTCGAGATATCTCTGAGAAGCCCCTGACGATCACCGCCAATAATGTTGATACTGACTTGATAACTTTTTTTGTTATCTATGCCCCACTGAACTTCCACTTCACGTTCTGGTTGTTGGTTCAATGCGTTTGCGAGTTGCTCGCAGTCAACTCGGTGTACCGAAATACCCCGTCCTTGAGTAATAAAACCTGAAATGTCATCACCTGGCACAGGTTGACAACATTTAGCCATGTGGGTCAATAAGTTGCCAACACCTGAAACAGTAATGCCGTTGTTATCACCGGTTTGTGTGTCAGCTTGTTGAGGTTGGCGGATTAAACTTTGTGGATCAATTTCTTCTTCAGGTTTTGATTTTTCATTCTCTTGTTGTAAACAATGAACCACTTGAAGCAAACGAGTATTTCCAGAGCCTATCGCAGCAAGTAAATCATCCTTGGTAGTAAAGTTAAAACGCTCAATTGCCGCAGACAAATCGACCTTAGCTAAAGATAACTGTAATTTTCCTAGCGCTGTTTCTAACATTTCTTTGCCAGCAGCAAGGTTTTTGTCTCGATCAAGTAGCCTAAAAAAGTGTTGAACTTTAGCCCTCGCACGAGATGTATGAAGGTAGTTTAAGCTTGGGTTTAACCAATCTCTGCTTGGGTTTAGTGTTTTACTGCGCAGTACTTCAACTTTATCACCCGTTTGTAATGTATGAGTAAAGGGCACAATTCGGCCAAACACTTTTGCACCAATACAAGTATGTCCGACATTAGAATGAATATAATAGGCAAAATCGAGTGGCGTGGCACCGCTTGGTAAATCAACCACATCTCCATTAGGCGTAAATACATAAATACGGTCTTCAAACACTTGGCTGCGCAGTTCATCAAGTAGCTCGCCACTTTCTGAGACATCTTCTTGCCACTGCAAAATTTTTCTTAACCAGCTAACTTTTTCATCAAAACCTGAGGTTTTACCACTAGCATTACCTTCTTTGTAACGCCAGTGCGCTGCGACACCGAGCTCAGCGTCATCATGCATTTGCTGAGTTCTAATTTGTATCTCTATTGTTTTACCTTCTGGTCCAACAACAACCGTATGAATTGACTGATAGCCATTGCTTTTTGGCGTAGCAACATAGTCATCAAATTCTTTCGATAAATGCTTCCAACTGGTATGAACTAAACCTAATGCGCCATAACAACCTTGAAGTTCATCTACAATAATGCGCACCGCTCGCACGTCGAATAACTGCTCAAAGTCCAGCGACTTTTGTTGCATTTTTTTCCAAATACTATAAATGTGTTTTGGTCGTCCATATACACAACCTTTTATACCCGACGACTTTAATTGCTGCGAGATATTATCAACAAAATCGGTCATGTAACGCTCTCTGTCGAGACGCTTTTCATCAAGTTGCTTAGCAATTTTTTTGTATACATCGGGGTGCAAATAGCGAAACGAAAGATCCTCTAATTCCCACTTTAGCTGCCCAATACCTAAACGGTTAGCTAAAGGCGCGTATATATTACTGGTTTCTTTAGCCGCTAATACGCGAGTTTCTTCATCGCTATTTTTCACTAAACGTAAGTGACATAAGCGCTCTGCAAGTTTGATAACAACCGCTCTAACATCTTCTACCATAGCCAATAACATACGGCGAACATTATCAATTTGATTAGCGCTAACTTGGCTCGACTGTGATTGATGTAAGGCTTTAATTGCCTCCATTTGCCCTACGCCCTTGCAAAGCAAGTATATTTTCTTAGAGAAATTTTCTTCAATATATTCCAAACTAATGCATTTGAATTCATACAAAGGACAGATGAAGGCTGCACATAATGAGTCGGTATCAAGATTTAATGCGGAGAGAATTTCCACCATCTCTAAAGATTTAATTCGGCAAGGCGTTGTGTCATCAAATAAATCGCTGACTTTTAGATACAACTTTTCTAACGCCGCTTTTTTGTCATCATCTAATTCAAGCGCAACTAGCCATTGTTCAAAACTTGCTTGCGACATTTGATGCGACTTACGTACAGAAACCATGGAACTCCCTACCTCTGATTCAATTTCCTGCCAACACTTATAAGCTAAACATTACCATAGTTTCAACATGCTTTGTTTGCGAAAACATGTCCATTAAGGCAATTTTTTCAATTTTATAACCATGATCAATAAGTAATTTTGCATCACGAGCCAGAGATGCAGGATCGCAGCTAACATAAAGAATTTTGCTAACTTTACACGTCAGTAATTGCGTTAATGCTTGATAGGCTCCAGCCCGAGCAGGATCAAGTAATACCTTAGTATATTTCTGCTGCACCCAAAGTTCATTTTGCCAATCACTGTTCAAATCGGCTTGGTAAAATTGACAATTACTTATGCCATTTTTTTGGGCATTTTCTTGTGCTTTGTTAACCATAGACATAACTCCCTCGATGCCAACAACAGAAGATACCTTTTGAGCAATAGGTAAACTGAAATTACCTAAACCACAAAATAAGTCTAATACGACATCGTTTTCATTTAGCATAAGCCATGTTTGGGCTTGCTCAACCATTTTATTATTGACGAGATGGTTTACTTGGATAAAGTTATCGACAGAGAATTCAATTTTTATTGCATCAGTTAATGAATAAGATAATGTTTTATCTTCCATTAATGGGGTTAGGCTTTTACCGTCATCAAAGTAAACTAACCATTCATTTTTACTGGAAAAGCTTTGCCACAACTGCTTATCTTGCGCTGTCAGTTTGACTAATTGACGCACCAAAACCACATTCTCATTGGCTGCAATAATCTCAACATGACCGATTGCATTTTTGCCTGACACTTTAGCTAGAATATCTTTTAGTTCAGCAAATATATTATTAAATGCTTCAACAAGTACAGGGCAAGATTTAATTTCAGTTAAGTGGTTACTCTCACGTTGGCGAAAGCCAACAATGGGCTCCCCACGTTTATTATATTGCACGCCAATTCTTGCTTTACGTCGATAGTGCCATGGATCACTAACAATAGGGTTCTGCCAAGGCATAAGCTCATTGAGTGCTTGGCGAGAAAATAACTTTGTTATTTTATCTTGCTTATAAGTTAACTGCGACTGATAGTCCATGTGCTGCAAGTTGCAACCACCGCACTGAAAATAATGACGGCACATAACTTCTGCGCGATTAGGACTAGCCGTTATAACCTTTAATAACTTCGCTTTTGAAAACTTACTTTTTTGCTCATACAGCTTAACTTCAACCGTTTCATTGGGCAGCGCACCTTCAATGAAAATTGGTTTTTTCCCCTGAAAAGCGACTCCACAGCCTTGCTGATCAAGATGACGAATATTAACGGTCAACTGCTGTTGTATTTGCGTTTTTTTGGGGCTTGCTTTAAAAAAATTTGCCATAACTGTCTTAGTTTGCCATCAAAGAGCAGCAAAAATTACTTATTAGCTGCTGTGGTGAACGATTATCTATTTGGTATTAGTCTCAATTGTGCCATTATAGCGTTATTAACCCAAAGATTTCACACTAAAGCTCAGCAAAAAATGCATAAAAAAAGCCTGAAAGATTGGGTCATATTACTTACTATCTTTCCGACCACATTAATCAGCTTCACTGTAGCTGGCTACTTATCTTATAGTCGCTATAACGAACTCGATCAGTTTATTTATCAACGTGCTACTAGCATTATATCTCCCCTTGCCATTAGTAGTGCTGAGCCTTTATTAGCGAAAAAAAGAGATAGCTTAAGGACCTTGATAGGCTTTAGCCATCGTAGTCAGTCTGACATTATCAAAAGCATAGCCATTTTTACTAACGACAATCAAATTTTCGTCACCAGTGCTTATCACGGTGATACCCACACCATGCGAATCAAAGCAGGGCAAAGTCTGCCCAAACGTATTCAGTATGATGATCACGGTGACTATCTCATCTATCGCGCGCCCATTATTGACGAGTTTACAACTCATACTAATAATACCGCCTTAGACATGAATATTATTGGTTA
Source organism: Colwellia sp. PAMC 21821 (assembly GCF_002077175.1). Taxonomy (NCBI): domain Bacteria; kingdom Pseudomonadati; phylum Pseudomonadota; class Gammaproteobacteria; order Alteromonadales; family Colwelliaceae; genus Colwellia; species Colwellia sp. PAMC 21821. The sequence continues at coordinate 2,825,957 of NZ_CP014943.1, read as the reverse complement.
TATCGCCATACAAATTGATAAGAGTACGATTAAGTACGCTCAACAACATCTGCTAGTTACTGTATTTTTCATTTTACTTGCAGGCTTTATCATCAGCGCATTTTTTGCCTATAAGCTCATCAATAGCGTCACTCGTCCGATATCATCAATGGTCTTAGCCATTGACCGTATTAGAGAAGGTAAAATAGAAAGCCGTATCAGTGGTCAGCTTGTTGGCGAATTAAACTTTTTAAAAAATGGTGTAAATGCCATGGCGCAGTCTTTGGGCGATTATCAAGATGAAATGCAACGAAGCATTGACCAGGCTACGATAGATCTACGTGAAAGTTTAGAGCAATTTGAGATACAAAACGTCGAGTTAGATATTGCTAAACGTAAAGCTCAGGATGCCAATAAAGTAAAGTCTGAATTTTTAGCCAATATGAGTCATGAATTACGGACACCGCTCAATGGTGTTATCGGCTTTACTCGACAAGTATTAAAAACCCCCTTAAGCGATTCACAGCGCGATCACTTACAAACTATCGAACGTTCTGCTGCCAGCCTTTTATCTATTATTAATGATATTTTAGACTTCTCTAAACTTGACGCGGGTAAAATGATTATTGAAAATATTCCATTTTCAATTCGTGAATCCATTGAAGAAACCTTAACTTTACTGGCACCTAGTGCCCATAAAAAGCACATAGAATTATCATTACGCGTTAGTCCTCAGTTGCCTGATTCTCTCATCGGTGACGCCATGCGGATCAAACAAGTTATGGTTAACTTAGCCAGTAATGCTATCAAGTTTACAGATAAGGGCTCCGTAGACATCAACCTTGAAGGCAGCCTTATTGGCAAAAACCTCTACAAAATTAGAGTCACAGTCCAAGACACGGGTATTGGCATTCCAAGTCAGCAACAAAATTCAATCTTTGAAGCCTTTGGTCAAGGTGATAGAAGTGTTACCCGCATTTATGGGGGTACAGGCTTAGGGTTAGTTATCTCACAACGCTTGGCATCTGAGATGCAAGGCAATATTGGCTTTGAAAGTATTGAAAATGAAGGCTCCACCTTTTGGTTTACATTCCAATGTGAGTTAAACACAATACCAACGGTACAGTTACCCATTCCAGAAAGCCTCAGTGGTAAATCAATATTGTATTATGAGCCTAATCCCGCAAGTCGTTTAGCAACAAGTGAAATACTGGCAAGTTGGCAAATGAAACTCACTTGTATTAGTCAACGAAGTGAGATGGACGATCTACTAGCAAATAAAAAAATGCTAGCGTCATTCGACTTTGCCTTAATAGGTCACGATGTGACACCATCAGCGCTAAACGACGTGAAAAAATTTGTTTTTACCCTTAAAGATATTATTCCGTCGATACATTTAGCCATTAACAGCAATTCACCCAGTTTACATGAAGCCTTAATTTCAAGCGGTGCTAAAACTTGTATCAGCAAACCAATAACAATACAGCGTTTAAGTAAAACACTTGTTCCAACAGCAACGCCAGAACGTAATACCCTGATTGAAATTTCAGAGCAAAAAGTTCCGATTAAGGTCCTTGCAGTAGATGATAATGAAGCCAATTTAAAATTAATAAAAGAATTACTGCTTGAGCAAGTAAATGATGTCACCACAGCTACTGACGGCGCTAAAGCGGTAGATTTATGCCGCAATGAAAAATTTGCACTTATTTTTATGGATATACAGATGCCTGTACTTGATGGTATTTCTGCTTTGTCTATTATTCGTCAACAAACACTTAATGAGCACACGCCAATAATTGCTGTGACCGCACACGTCTTTGGAGAAGAAAAAGATAAATTACTCGACAATGGCTTTAACTCATTTATTACAAAGCCGATTGATGAAGGTATGCTTCATCATAGTATTTATGAGTATTGTGACTCGACATTGCTCGCTAATCGCCCTGAACTGATTGTACCCCTGCCTGGACCTGTTACCAGTTCTAGACCTCAAATTATTGACTGGAAGCTTGCATTACAACGAGCAGGACATAAAAAAACCTTAGCCAAAGACATGTTTATTGGCTTAGTTAATAGCTTACCAGAAACCAAAGCAAATATTTCTGAAGCACTTATCTCGCAAGATATTGAACAACTAAAAGTGTTAATACACAAACTAAACGGTGCTTGCTGTTATTCTGGTGTACCCAGCTTAGGCAAGGTAACGCATGAGCTTGAAACGGAATTAAAAAGAGGTATTGGCTTAGATGACTTACAGCCAGAATTTTTTGAGTTTTTTGAGCAAATAGATTTAGTACTGAAGGATGCGGAAGAGTTTATCAAAAAAATATAGTATAAACCGTTGTACTTGAGGTCAATACAACTGAAATCAGTATAGTTTAAAGCCAACCTTTAACGCTGTCAGTAATTAAAAATTAACGTATTTTTATATCTGGAGAGGTATTAATATCACCGTCTTCAGTGATCACAGCAACGCCTGAATCACACATTAACACCGCGAGACTGTGCCCACGTTCATTGCGTACAAAACTTAATTCATAACCAAATTTACCTAAACTGCTAGCAGAAAATTTTTGCGCCAACGAGAGCTTAGTCCACCATATTGATTGCTCTGGTGGTTCTTGACGCCTATCTACAATAGGATATTTTTGTGTCTGCATTACAACTCCCAACTCTACAACTGCGGATTATACATTCAATCAGCTTCATTCAAGTATAGAACATATATTATTGCTAGGTCATAATTTTTTTAGCGTTATTAAATAACGCTAAATATCATACTTATTGAGGGGGACTACTTTGATAGCACGACAAAGGCTGTTGCATATTTCACTTCATCTGAAAGCGATATATGCCATGTACTTGCCCCTAAACTTTCGGCTAGCGTTAACGCTTTTGCGCTGAGCTCAAGGGTCGGTTGTCCAGACGATAGCGAGACGATATCAAAATGTTGAAATGACACTCCGTTAGCAATACCGGTACCTAGTGCTTTAGCCGCAGCTTCTTTACCTGCCCAGCGCTTAGCAAGAAAACGTTCAGGCTGTTTTAACGTTAAATAGTGCTGGTATTCTTTAGTTGTTAAAATTCGCTTCGCTAGACGTTGCTGTGCATTGTCAGCCATGTTTGCAATACGGCGAATATCAACTATATCGGTACCAATTCCCACAACTGACAAATTTTAACCCTCTCAAACGCTAAGTTACGCTAAGCCACGAGCTTCAAGCATTAAACGTTTCATATCTCTAATGGCTTTATCTAAACCATCAATTACCGCACGGGCGATAATGGCATGGCCAATATTAAGCTCAATTATTTCAGGTATTGCTGCTATTGGCTTCACGTTGAAGTAATTAAGTCCATGACCGGCATTAACTTTTAAACCTAAAGAATGTGCATACTCAATACCTTCAACTAAGCGAGCAAGCTCTAGTTGTTGCTCTTCTTCATTTTTTGCTTCAGCATATTGCCCAGTATGAATTTCGATATAAGTTGCTTTACTGATCAGCGCAGCATCAATTTGCTTTTTATCAGCATCTATAAATAAACTAGTTTGTATCCCTGCCCCAGCTAATCTAGCTACTGCTGCATTAACTTTATCTTGTTGACCAGCCACATCTAAACCACCTTCAGTGGTTAGTTCTTCACGTTTTTCTGGCACCAAACAACAAAATACCGGTTTTACATCACAGGCAATATCCAACATTTCATCGGTAACGGCCATTTCAAAGTTCATACGTGTATGTAACGTTTCTTTTAATACATAAATATCTCGGTCTTGGATATGACGACGATCTTCACGTAAATGCACGGTAATACCATCCGCTCCTGCATGTTCTGCAACAGACGCTGCATAGACAGGATCAGGATAATTAGTACCCCGCGCTTGTCGTAATGTGGCAATATGATCTACGTTTACGCCTAATAAAATATCTTTCATATTCAATCCTAATCATGTTTTTGTTTATATTTTAACGTTTAAATTTCTCAAAGCTATGCTGCTAAGCTTTAAGCTTGGTTATGCTTTCTTACTAAATAATTTACGGCTATTCAACGGCACGCCATTGAGTAAGTGGTTAATGACCTGCCTCATCAAATTTTTAAATGTGATGAGTACTTCGGGTGTCGATAAGTCCTGCTGTGCAATAGCTTGCAGATGCAGTCGGTCATAACAAGGCTGCTTTAGCTGTGTGTAAGCGGGTATAAAGCCCTCATCTGGAAGATAATAGAAACCCTGAGCACTATGCTCAAATACTAATGAAAAATCAAAAGAAATTCCCAACTCTTCCATTAGCATCAATTCAAATTCTCGCAAACAAATTTCAATATTACTCGCCTCAGCTAAAGACGTTAAGCAAGTTATATATTGTTGAAAAAGCTCGCCACAGGCAATATTTTCGCCCAGCAATTTAACCAATAATTCATTAATATAAAACGCACTGAATAAAGCATTTTTTTTTAAAAGAAAAGATTTTCCAATCGGCTCTACACGAATCAAGCTTTTTAGGCTTTGCTGCCCTTTTAAAGTAACGCTAATCGGTAAGAAAGGCTGTAATAACGCCTTACGACTCGATTTTGTTGAGTGGCCGACATAGCTTAACGCCGCCAGCTTACCGTCGTGCTCAGTTAACAAGTCAACTAACAGCTGGTTTTCTCGATAAGGTCGAGTATGAAGAACAAAAGCTGACTGGGTAATTTCTTGCATCTACAATCCAAGTTGGTCCAATTATAACGAACTGATCACTTAGCGAGAATTTGAAGATTAATAACAATAGGTGCCAAGTTCATGAATGAACCAAGCACCTATTTTGGTATGGGCTAAGCCTGAATAACTATAATATAAAAAAGTAACGAGTCGAAAATTTTAAAATTAACCCGAATAATCATCGCCGTAGCCTAAGCTTCTTAATGCGCGCTCGTCATCTGCCCAGCCTGATTTAACCTTAACCCACGTTTCTAAAAAGACTTTACGTTCAAATAGATTTTCCATATCTCGTCTAGCTTCTTGGCCGATAACCTTGAGTTTCTCGCCTTTATTACCAATAACCATACGCTTTTGAGTTGTTCTTTCTACTAATATTAGCGCGTTTATATGCAAGATACCTTTATCGTCAATCTTAAACTGTTCAATTTCCACAGTAGTTGAATAAGGTAATTCATCGCCCGTAAAGCGAATTAACTTTTCACGGACAATTTCAGAGGCCATAAATCGACTTGAGCGATCGGTTATATAGTCTTCAGGAAACCAAAAGTCGCCTTCTGGTAATGCATTGAAACAAATCTTCTTGATAGCATCAACATTTTCACCTTTACTGGCTGAAATTGGCACAATATCAGCGAAGTCATGCATTGCACCTAGCTTCTGTAAATGTGGCAGTAAAGTGTCTCTATCTTGTATATTATCAATTTTATTGACCACTAATACACATGGCGCACCACTGTTTTTTATTTTTGTTAGTACCATTTCATCGTCAGATGTCCAATGAGTACCTTCCACTAAAAAAACTACCGTTTCAACTTCTGCCAAGGTACTGCTGGCTGCACGGTTCATTAGGCGGTTAATCGCACGTTTTTCTTCTGAATGAAGGCCTGGGGTATCAACTAACACAGCTTGATTATTACCCTCAGTTAAAATGCCTAATATACGGTGTCGAGTCGTTTGTGGCTTACGTGACGTAATACTAACTTTTTGGCCAAGTAGAGTATTCAGTAATGTTGATTTACCAACATTCGGACGGCCAACAATGGCAATAAGACCGCAATGAGTTTGTTCTGTAGTCATGATTAAATTATCAACTTAATTGTCAAACAAGCTATTTAACTTGTTCGATTAATGCTAAAACCTGCAAAGCGGCTGATTGCTCAGCTTTACGTCGGCTACTGCCTTTAGTAATCACTTCATTCTCAAGCACGCTTGTTGTACAACGTACCGTGAACTGCTGATTATGTGATTGCCCCGTGGTGTTAATTACATCATATTGTGGCAAAGGAATTTTTCGTCCTTGCAAGTATTCTTGTAAACGTGTTTTTGGGTCTTTTTGTTCGTTACCGGGTTTAATATCGGTTAAGCGTTTTTCAAACCAGCTGAGAATAAGTGCCTGACAAGTTGGCAAGTCTGAGTCTAAATAAACGGCACCTATGATAGCTTCTATGGCATCTTCCAGGATCGAATCTCTGCGATGCCCACCACTTTTAAGCTCACCTGGCCCTAAAATCAAATATTGTCCTAAATCAAACGCGCGACCAACCTCTGCTAAAGTAACACCTCTAACCAGACTTGACCGCATGCGTGTTAAGTCGCCTTCGGCTTGTTTTGGGAACTTTTGATACAAGGATTCGGCAATAACAAAGCCTAAAATAGAATCACCTAAAAACTCTAAACGTTCATTATGCGCACCTTTAGCACTTCGATGCGTTAGCGCTTGTAATAATAACTTAGGCTCTTTAAAACTATAGCCAATTTTTTTTGATAGCCGTGCGATAGCGGCAGGAGTATGTAACACAGTTATTCAATTCCGCCAATTCGAGAAAAACGTACGCTTGTTGGTATCCAACGTGGTAAGAAACTATCAGGTGCACGATCAAAATCAAAACTCATCCAGATCGCAACCGCCTCACCGACTAAGTTTTCTTCTGGAACAAAGCCCCAAAAGCGACCATCTAAGCTATTGTCGCGATTATCACCCATCACAAAGTAATGCCCTTTAGGGACAGCAAACTCATTCGCTTGTGTACCACCTTGCTTAAAATAATGCTGTATACGCGGCAGTATTTGCTCATTAACTAATAAGTCATGGGTTTTCTCACCCATAGTTGAGGTGTAACGCGATAAAGGCATGCCTTGATCGTTATAATCAGTTTTATTTTTAAATGTTTGTTCTACTTGTTCAAAGTCAGGGCATTTTTCGTCTGAAGCTAAACACGCGGGTTTGATATATAGAATTTTATTTTTATATATAATTCTATCACCCGGTAAACCGACCACGCGTTTAATGTAATCAATTTGTGGATTTTGTGGATATTTGAATACCACAACATCACCACGTTCAGGCAGGCCAACTTCAATAAACTTGTTACGTACGACAGGATCGCGTAAACCATAGTTAAATTTATTAACTAAAATAAAGTCACCGTCAAGTAATGTTGGCATCATAGAGCCAGACGGTATTTGAAAAGGTTCGTAAATAAATGAACGTAATATCAATACAAAAGCAATAACGGGGAAAATTTGCACGGGGGTATCAATAAAGTAAGGTGCATCAAGAATTTTATCAACAACGTCGTCGCTTAACTCTCCCTCGCATTGTGCTTGCGTAGCCGCCAGCTTTAACTGCCTTTGCGGCGCTAAATAAAATTTATCAGCTAGCCAAATAATACCGGTAATCGCGGTAACAATGACTAAAAATATTGAAAAGTAAACTGCCATATTATTCCTGTTGTTTAGTAATACTAATTTGACTCATTAAGTGTACTATTTTTTTAATGAGTCAAATTGGATAATTATTTATCTAACTTAAGCACGGCTAAAAACGCTTCTTGTGGCACTTCTACATTACCTACTTGCTTCATACGTTTCTTACCATCTTTTTGTTTCTGTAGTAATTTTTTCTTACGAGAAATATCACCACCATAACATTTTGCGGTTACGTTCTTACGAAGCTGTTTGACCGTAGTACGCGCGATAACATTGTTACCAATGGTCGCTTGAATAGCGATATCAAACATTTGACGATGAATCAGTTCTTTTAGTTTTTCAACCAGCATACGACCACGGGCAACTGAGTTTGCGCGATGCGTGATCATGGCTAAAGCATCAACTCTATCACCGTTGATCATAACGTCAACACGTACCATGTCTGCTGTTTCAAAACGAACAAAGTGATAATCTAATGAAGCATAACCTCTACTGGTCGACTTTAATTTATCAAAGAAGTCCATGACCACTTCAGCCATGGGTAATTCATACGTTACCGCGACTTGGTTACCGTGATAAATAATATCTTTTTGGACACCACGTTTTTCTATGCACAAGGTAATAACATTACCTAAATGCTCTTGTGGTACCAAAATATTGGCTTGTACTATTGGTTCACGAATTTCTTCAATATTATTTGTTGCCGGTAAGTCGCTAGGGTTATCAATTGAGATAACATCACCGTTGGTACAGGCAATTTCGTAATTTACGGTCGGGGCTGTCGTGATTAGATCAAGGTCGTATTCACGAGCAAGACGCTCTTGTACAATTTCCATGTGCAACATGCCCAAGAAACCAATACGGAAACCAAAACCTAATGCAGATGAGTTTTCAGGTTCAAAAAATAGCGATGCATCATTTAGGCTAAGTTTATTCAAAGCATCTCGGAAGTTTTCGTACTCATCTGAGCTGATCGGGAAAATACCGGCGTAAACTTGTGGCTGCACTTTTTTAAAGCCAGGTAAAGCCTTGTCAGCTTCTTTTTTAAAGATAGTAATCGTGTCACCTACAGGTGCACCATGAATCTCTTTAATACCCGCAATAATAAAGCCTACTTCACCAGCTTTTAATATGCCCGTGTCTTTTTGTTTAGGCGTAAAAATACCAACTTTGTCGATTATATGGTTTTGTCCTGTCGACATAACCACCATTTTATCGCCTTTTTTAACTTGGCCATTCATAATTCGAACCAATGACACTACGCCTTGGTAATTATCAAACCACGAATCGATAATAAGTGCTTGCAGCGGCGCATCGGGGTCACCTTCTGGCGCAGGAATATTTTCAACAATAGTTTCTAAAACATCCTCAATACCTAAACCCGTTTTCGCAGAACATGTAACGGCACCGGTAGCATCGATACCGATAATATCTTCAATTTCTTCACTAACACGTTCAGGATCAGCTTGTGGTAAATCAATTTTGTTTAGAATTGGAATAACTTCCAAGTCCATTTCGAGAGCCGTGTAACAGTTTGCAACTGTTTGTGCTTCAACACCTTGACCAGCGTCAACCACTAGCAAAGCACCTTCACAAGAAGCTAATGAACGGGACACTTCATAAGAGAAATCAACGTGACCAGGCGTATCGATAAAGTTGAGTTGGTACACTTCACCGTTTTTCGCTTTATAGTCCAAGGTAACACTTTGCGCTTTAATGGTGATACCACGTTCGCGCTCAATATCCATAGAATCAAGTACTTGGGCTTCCATCTCACGTTCTTGTAGACCACCACAATGTTGTATTAGGCGATCTGATAGCGTTGATTTACCGTGATCAATATGGGCGATAATAGAAAAATTTCGAATATGTTTCATAAATGGAAAGTCAAATAAGCTTGTAGTTAATTCAATAATGGCGAGATTTTAGCTAATTTAGCGCTCTGGGGCTATCTTTTGTTGCGATTCAATCAGTGATTTCTGTAATCATGATGTTTTGGTTTTCTCTACGCATAATTTTAGGGGCGAGTTTTGCGCATGTTGCACTTTTAATTTGTTGTCTTTTAGCTAAAGTAAAACCGCCGAAACCACCCATAACTCCGAGTATAATTGCGAAAATTTCATGTGGCAGAATAGTATTAATAACAAGCCATTGTCCAAACCAAGAAGCAATGAGCAAACCTAATATCGGCCATAAATACACTTGCCATGCTGATTGTAAAAGTGCGCTTTCATTTAACCCTAAAACAACCTTGTCGCCAAGTTCTAACGCTAATGATGATTTTAAGGTTAACGACAATTTTTTTTGCGGAAAAGCTTTTGCGACTTGACCACTGCCACAGTTATCTACTTGCTGACAACCACCACAAGCCGATTTTATCAAACTGGTCACGGTGACATTGTCATGATCAATTGCGACAACGGTGGCTTGTTCTTCTATCATGGGGTGGCCTTAGGCGTTAAAACAACAGAGTCAGCAATAGCTTTTGCAGTTTTCGCTGGTATTTTACCCACAACGCTCACTTCAACACCATTCACCACTTGATTCAACACAACGGTTGCACCGTCCATAACATAATCTGTTGCACGTTGCCGCTCTTCACTCTGGTTTACATAGACTGAAACATCGACTAAACCATCATTAAAAAGCATAAACTCAACGGGTTTTTTAGTCGCAGACATACGATGACGATTGGCATTTAGTCGTTGAAATCCCTCAGGTAACCATTTAACTTGCCATTGTAAGGCCTGTTCTTGATACCCTTCTGGAATTTCGATAACGGCCGGTAGTGTTGTTTGTTGCAATTGCAGTAAACTTTCACTTAAATCAGTTGTAATATCTAAATGGGTAAACTGTATTTGCTCTAATAATTGCCCGGTACGATTAGCCAAGGCAAGTTTTAATAACATACCGGTTTTTTGGTCTAACCACAGCCAATGTCCATAACGATAGACATCTTTAGATACAATACGAATTAATTGCGCAGGACGCCCTAAAACGCGACTTCGTCCGACAGAAAGAAAATCGTAGGTTTGGGCAAGTTGAGTTGCACCTTCACGTAAAACAGCAGGAATAGGACCGGTTATTTGTTGTGAAGAGACTGAATAAGGAGGTAATTCTGGCTCAATATAGCTGACAACATCATGCTTTCGAAGGACATCTCTTCGCGGTCCATTTAGCAAAGAAAGAATTTCTAATTCGTTGCCACTGTCATCGACGCCATGAAACCAGTGATAAGGCTCAGCTTGGTTATTTTTCACGACAACAAAAGAAGTGCTAAAGTTAAGTGTTTGTAGAGATTTGGCGAGACGATCAAGCCAAGGTTCGGCTGGTTCGTTTTCATTGGCCGCTACTGATGTGCTAATGGTAACCAATAGCAGCAGACTAGATATTAATTTCATTTAGCTGATTCTTCAGCCTTATCTTGTTGGGCAGTGTTTTTCACATCAACTGAACTTAATTTTACTTGTAGTTGATGATCGGATAATAGCGCTTGAAAACGTCTTTGTTGTTCAATAAAGGCTTGTTTTTCGCTAGTGCGGCTAGTTTGCTGAAAGTTTAAACTTACCGGTTCTGCAATACCACCAAACGGCATAGTTTTAACTACTTGGCTTGCGGGTAACAAAGTATCGGTATCGGCAGTATTTTGTTGTACACCCATGACCATAAGACCAGCCGCTGATGCTGCAATAGCCATTTGCCCAAATGGTTTCGCAAACTGCACTACTTTCGCTTTTAGTTTACCAGCAAAATTATTGCTAGCACGAGGTGCTAAAATCGTTGGTTCATCTGCAATCGCTTCGGCTATTTTCGACGATAGATCAAGATTAATAACATCAGAAGTTTCACCGCGCATTACATCACCCATTAAATGGTAACGTTGCCATGTCGCTGACAAGTGTGAGTCATTGAGCATTTCCTCAAATAATTCATCATTTTGCTGATAATTATCAACAATCGACGATACTGTCTCAAACTTATTTTCACTCATAAAGACACCTTAGAATTCTAACACTTCATTAATTACTCAACAAAAAACAAAATTTTGTCAGGTAATACACTATTTACTATTGCTACGTTAATGACTATTTAACTTGTTACTGTTGTAATAATGGTCTGATTTTTTTATCTACGGCATCACGTGCCCTAAATATTCTCGAACGCACCGTACCAACAGGACATTCCATAATCGTTGCAATTTCTTCGTAACTTAAGCCTTCTAGCTCTCTTAGGTTGATCGCTGTACGCAAATCTTCCGGCAATTGCTCTATAGTCTTAAACACAACTTCTTTTATTTCATTTGTCAGTAATAACTTTTCTGGTGAGGCATTTTCACGTAAGGCATCACCAGAGTCATACATTTCTGCATCTTCAATTTCAATATCTGAGCCTGGAGGTTTACGACCTCCGGCAACTAAATGGTTTTTCGCACAATTGACTGCTATGCGGTATAACCAGGTATAAAAAGCACTATCACCTCTGAAATTTGGTAAAGCTCGATAAGCTTTAATAAATGCTTCTTGCACTACATCAGGTACATCACTATGGTTTTTAACATAGCGTGAAACCAAATTTGCTAATTTATGTTGATATTTAATTACCAGCAGGTTGAATGCGTTTTTATCACCACGTTGCACCCGCTCAACCAACTTTTGGTCAACGTTCTGTTCGCTCATTTGAGCCGTATCTCCTACTCACCATTATTTAACTTATCTACATCTGGTTTACATCTGGCTCATAGCAAACGCAACAAGTAGGACTAGCCTTGTGTTAAAAAGTTCGATAAATATTGAAAAAAATTAAAATTTATTTATAAAAATAGTTTTATGCTGTTCTGTAACTACAATAAAAGCTAATATTGAGTTATCAATTATTGTACATTAATTTCAAGAATATATGAATCAACAACACAATTGTGACGTTTTAATTATCGGTAGTGGTGCAGCAGGACTAACACTTGCCTTGCATCTTGCTAAAAATGCCGACGTGATCATCCTTAGTAAAGGCCAAATTAACGATGGTTCAACGTTTTATGCACAAGGCGGCATAGCAGCCGTCTTCGATGAAAATGACAGTGTTGCATCGCATGTTACCGATACTTTAATAGCAGGTGCAGGCTTATGTGACGAAGCTGCGGTGCAATATACGGTTGAAAACGCTAAAGATTGTTTAGAGTGGTTGATTGATAAGGGCGTTAATTTTGATAAAGATATTCCTGCTGCCAATGGTGATATTCGCTATCACTTAACTCGAGAAGGCGGTCATAGTCACCGTAGAATTTTGCACTCTGCTGATGCTACGGGTCAAGCGATACAAACGACACTCGTATCACAAGTTAAGAACCATAGTCGTATTCGGGTGTTTGAACGATATAACGCGATTGATTTGGTTTACCAAGAAAACCAAATAAGTGCCAAGCGTGAATGCATAGGCGCTTATGTTTGGAACCGTAATGACGAACATGTCGAACGCGTTTTTGCTAAGAAGATTATTCTAGCAACAGGCGGTGCCAGTAAAGTCTATCAATATACGTCAAATCCAGATGTTGCGAGTGGCGATGGCATTGCCATGGCATGGCGTGCCGGTTGTCGCGTCGCCAATATGGAATTTAATCAGTTTCATCCAACTTGCTTATTTCACCCTGAAGCCGGTACGTTTTTATTAACCGAAGCACTAAGAGGCGAAGGCGCAATATTACTTCGCCCTGATGGCAGTCGATTTATGCCCAGCTTTGATGAGCGCGCTGAATTAGCCCCACGTGATATTGTTGCCCGCGCGATTGATTTCGAAATGAAGCGTCTTGGTGCTGATTGCATGTATTTAGATATCAGTCACAAATCAAGTGACTTTATTAAGCAGCACTTCCCGACAATTTATGAACGCACATTAGCCCTAGGTATCGACATTACCAAACAGCCTATGCCTGTTGTTCCAGCGGCTCATTATACTTGTGGTGGTGTAATGATTAATCAACAGGGTCAAACCGATATTGAAAACTTATATGCTATCGGAGAAGTTGCTTATACCGGACTTCATGGCGCTAATCGTATGGCAAGTAATTCACTACTAGAATGTCTCGTATTTGCAAGAGCTGCAGCCATTGATATCGAAAAACATCTTGACCTGACAAAGCCCTCTATACAGCTACCGCCTTGGGATGAAAGCCGTGTAACCGATTCTGACGAAGAAGTTGTCATACAACATAACTGGCACGAGCTACGATTATTTATGTGGGATTTTGTTGGTATTGTCAGAACCACAAAACGATTAGAGCGAGCTTTGCACCGAGTTGAACTCTTACAAAGTGAAATTGAAGAGTATTATTGTAATTTTAGAGTCAGTAATAACTTATTAGAATTACGTAATTTAGTGCAGGTGGCTGAATTGATCATAAGGTCAGCATTAAGTCGTAAAGAAAGTCGAGGTTTGCATTATACGCTTGATTATCCGGACCTATTACCCAAAGCGGAAATAACTATTCTTAATCCTTTATAAACCTTAGGTTTATTTGATGATTTTTGCTTAGGTTACCTTTGCGCCCGCATTATGCTGCGGGCCAAACGCGCCTGATCTTCACAAGACAAGCTGTCTTTAAAAATAAAGTATTGAGTATCAGCAAAATTATTCGCGCTGAACACTAACCAATAACCCCACAAATTAATCTGTGAATTCGCCGATATTTGCAGGGCTGCTTGCCCGCTAAATTGGCATTCGCCGGTGTCTGATAAAACAAAACTCGTTGCGTTTTTGTCTTCACTTGAGGTAAACAACTTAAGCCATTTATTTATCACTAGCACAGGGAGTTGCTGAAATAAAAAAATAAACAAAACTAATACCAGTGTAATTAATAGTCCAAGCCAGAGCTTAAAACCAATAAAAATCGTTAAAGCAATATAGCTAAAGCCAACATAAAATAATAAGTTAAATATCGCCCTATGCGCAGAAGGCGATATGTTAATATTATACCTTAACTCGCTGTAATATAAGCTGCACCATGGCGTTGAGTTCTTTATCTTCACAAGTTTCGTGTCCCATAAACCATGCAAATAATTCAGGATCTTGACACACTAATAAACGCTCAAAAGCCGCTTTATCTTCAATGGATAGTTCATCGTACGCTTCTTCAACAAATGGCATAAAAAGTACATCTAACTCTAGCATACCGCGTCGACAAGCCCAGCGAAGTCGAGGTTTATTGTCTGTTAATGTCATACATAACCCTAATTAATAAAATATCGTCGTATTCTATCAAAACCAAAGTTAAAATAGCCACGAATTGATCATAAAATTAGCTAGGTTTGTAGTATTAAAGTAGCAGAAAAATAGCACATGTGGTTGTAATTTGAATAAATGTCCTCACCTATGAAGTTAATAGCCTTTTTTCAGCATTATTGCGGATGATGAACATAATGAATAATAACTTACCAAGTTATGACGAATTACCAGAAGTATTTGCCATTAACCTTAATAGTATTGGCGCTATTACGTTAGCCGGTGAAGAACAAATTAAATATCTCCAAGGTCAAGTAACCTGTGACGTAGCTAGCCTGGCGAATGAAAAGTTACTCAATGGTGCTCATTGTAATGCGAAAGGAAAAGTATTTTCTGCATTTCGTTTACTCGAGCGCGACAATAAATTTTTCCTAATACAGCCGATAAGTTCAATCACACAATCATTAGCAGAGCTAAAAAAGTTTGGTGTATTCGCAAAGGTTGAAATTGTAGAAGACACTGAACTGGCTTATCTCGCGATTGCAGGCCAACAAGCATCCGTAAAAATGGCGGCGTTATTTCAACAAGTACCTGACGCACTATCGCCAGTAATACATGAAAATAATACCACCTTGGTTTACATTGCTGGCAATATTGACCGTTACCTTGTTATTGATAATGCGGCGAAATTATCGACCTTTACCGCCACATTAGATTGCCCGGTATATAACGATGCAGTTTGGAATTTACTCGAGATAACCGCCGGTTTCCCACTATTATCCCAGCAGTATGTTGCGGAATATGTGCCACAAATGCTAAACCTGCAAGCAATTAATGGTATTAGCTTTACTAAAGGCTGTTATTTAGGTCAAGAAACGGTTGCGCGTATGCAATACCTAGGTAAAAACAAACGCGCTCTATTTGCACTTACAGGCAAAGATATGGAGGCTAGTGTAGGTGATATTATCGAGAAAAAACTCGGTGAAAATTGGCGAAAAGCCGGTGACGTATTAGCCACTTATCAAGCAAGTGATCAACAGAGCTATATTCAAGGCGTTTTAGCGAACGATATTGATGATGCTACCGAACTCAGAATTAAAGCACAAACCTCAAATTTAACCTTATTACCTTTACCTTATAAATTAAACACAGACATTGAATAGGACATAATATGAAAATTACCGACAACAAAGTTGTTGTACTGCATTACGCGGTATCTGATAGCGAAGACACCTTAATTGATAGTTCATATGATCATAGCCCATTGGCCATTATTCAAGGCTCTAACTACCTTATTCCTGGCTTGGAAGAAGCGTTAGTTGATCACGAGGCAGGTGATAAATTCGAAGTTGAAGTTAGTGCAGATAATGCTTATGGTCAACGTGAAGATGGATTTGTGCAAACCGTACCAAAAGCTATGTTTGCTGGTATTGAAGATCTAGAAGTCGGCAGTCAACTACGAGCCACTACTGACGATGGTGAGCAAACCGTTATAGTGATTGACGCACAAGAAGACGAAATTACGGTTGACGGTAATCACCCATTAGCAGGTATTGACTTAAAATTTGATGTTGAAATTTTAGAAGTTCGCGATGCGACTGAAGAAGAATTAGAACACGGTCATGTTCATGCTGAAGGCGGTTGTGGCCATAGTCACTAACTTTTGAACTCTAGTTTTAGTTTTATAAACTAGACACAAGATTAAAAACGAAAGGCACTGAGAAAGTGCCTTTTTTGATCTAGCTTTTTACTTTTAAGCAATTGACGACTTGTGCTTTAATTTCTGCATAGCGCATATACTGACAAACGCCAAAATAACTTAGCTGCCGTACTTTAGCACGGGTAAACAGCGGTACACTCATACCCGATAAAAATCGACAAATAGTGTCAATAGATAACATATCCGCAGGCTGTGCTGTAGTAGATTTTAACCCAGCAAAGTGCTGTTGCAGCTGCAAAATAGCAAGCCCAGTAGTGTCTGGATTCACTGCTTGATGTTTACTCGAATAAGGGAGTGTTGCCACCTGCCCTCGGCAAACCGAACAATGTCCACAGTTTATCGGTGCTTGTTGATCATCAAAGTATTGTGCGAGTTGTTGGGTTAAACAGCGATCACTTTGAAAGAATGCAACTAACTTACTTATTCGCGCTATCTCGGCTTGTTCTTTTTCAAGAAAGTAATGAGTAAGCGTGTCGACCAACTCACTATTGTCTAACGCTGCCATGTTGACACTAAAGACTTCAGTGGCCTTCTTAGTTTCCAGGACAATATGTTGCTGTTCTGCTAAGTATTCTAAGGCGGAAACAATCCTTTTTCTTGGTGCATTATAGCGAGAATGCATTAGTTCGAAATCAGGTTCACCCCAGATTTTTTTCATTTTTGCACAACTGAATACTTGTGCTAAAAATTCATTTCGATCCGCATTAAATAAATTTACAACCTGCTCTTTTGGCGTAACAAATTTAAATTTAAAATCAGCAAAATAACTAAACTTAGCGTCAATAACACCGAGTAACTCTAACTGAACCAGCAAGGTTTTCAGCGGTAGTTGCTTAATATTACTAGCATTTGACAAACTCAGTACTTGTAATTCCCATTGGCTATTTTGTACCTCACTTCGTATGTTTTGCAAAACATACTCGATACTTGCACGCTCAGGAGTATCGGCATAAACAAAGTTTTCTACCGTGTGAATCCCATCAAGGTTAGCTAAGGTAAAGCACTCGGCATTGCCTTTATCTCGGCCTGAACGACCAATTTCTTGACTGTAATTTTCAATTGATTTTGGTAAGTCGTAATGTATAACAAAGCGAATATCAGATTTATCAATTCCCATACCAAAGGCGATAGTCGCGACGATTATTGGGGTTTTCCCCTGCATAAAATCTTGCTGAATTTGCTTACGCACATCATCTTTAAAACCGGCATGATAGGCCTTGGCTGATATGCCTTGTTGCTGTAAAAAGTCAGCTACTTTTTCAGCACTTTGTTGCAAGGTAACATAAATAATACCGCAGCCATTTTGCTGTCGAATTAAATCGACTAGCGTTTGATTTTTTGCGACTTCCGCTACCGGCAAGACAGATAAGTCTAAATTACTGCGATAGAAACCCGTTTGTACTATGTGCTCTTGATTTATGGCAAACTTATTAGCCATATCAAGCTTAACTTGTTTAGTAGCAGTCGCCGTAAGCAAAAGCACCAAAGGAATATTAAGCTCTTGTCGGTAACGCGGTAACTTTAAATAGTCAGGTCGAAAATTGTGCCCCCACTCTGAAATACAATGGGCTTCGTCGACTACCAACATAGAGATAGCGATGGATTCAATAAACTGACGAAAGCGTTCGTTTTTGAAACGTTCAACCGACACCATTAAAATTTTAATTTTACCTGCGCGAACCTCTCGGTTAATTTGCTGGCTCTCTTCAAATGATTGTGTTGAATCGATACTGGCCGCTGGAATGCCTTTAGTATGCAAAAATGCCAATTGATCCTTCATTAAAGCCAATAACGGTGACACTACTAACGTTAAATGCGGTAAGTTAATTGCAGCTAATTGATAGCACAGTGATTTACCTGCACCGGTAGGAAAAATAGCTAATGAAGAATCGCCATTAAGCAATTGCGTGATGGTTTGCTCTTGGCCGATTCTAAAGTCGTCAAAGCCAAAGATAGTTTTTAATGATTGCTGTAACGTCGACATATAGAGCCTATTTAATTTAAATCTATCATTAGCTTACTGTATTTCAGCAGCAACCACACTTATTTCAACTAAAAGCACATCTCTTGCCATTGCCGCCTCGACACAAGCACGCGCTGGTGCATAACCATCAGGAACCCAAGCATCCCAAACGGCATTCATTTGGGCAAAATCAGCCATAGTTTTTAAATATATGGTTGCAGAAAGCATATGTTGCTTTGAACTACCCGCCGTTATTAGTAGGGTTTCAACCTTATCTAACATGGTTTGCGTTTGCTCGGTAATATCTTGAGTAGCATCGGCACAAACCTGTCCACACAAATAAATAGTACCATTGTGTTTAACAATGCGACTCATACGAGGTTTAGTTTCTAATCTTTCAATATTCATCATGATTTCCTTGATAGTTTTAAATAGAAAACCCCAAGGTTTAAGCCTCAGGGTTTTATAATTTTCATTTAGAAATTACTTGTTCATAACTACAAATAAACATTCAAATTCTAATAAACTTAACTTCTAAACGCAGGAAGAACATTCAAATTCAAGGCGGTCGCACGGAGCCTAGTTTACTAGGTGAGTACTTCCAACGCAGAAGTTGAATGTTATAACCAGTTTAAGACAAAGTTACTCCCATTCGATCGTCGCGGGCGGCTTCCCTGATATATCGTAAACCACACGAGAAATACCATCAATTTCGTTAATAATGCGATTAGATACTAATCCTAAGAAATCGTAAGGTAAGTGCGACCAACGAGCCGTCATAAAGTCGATAGTTTCAACACAACGTAAGCTTACAACCCAGTCATATTTACGTGCATCGCCCATTACGCCTACTGATCGTACGGGTAAGAATACCGTGAATGCTTGGCTTACTTTCTTGTATAAGTCATGCTTGTGTAATTCTTCAATGAAAATATGATCAGCGCGACGTAATAAGTCAGCATATTCTTTTTTCACTTCACCTAAAATTCGTACGCCTAAACCTGGACCAGGGAACGGATGACGATATAACATATCGTAAGGCAAACCTAATTCAAGACCGATTTTACGTACTTCATCTTTGAATAATTCACGTAATGGCTCGACTAAACCAAGTTTCATATGCTCAGGTAAACCACCAACATTGTGGTGAGACTTGATCACATGCGCTTTACCGGTAGCTGACGCCGCAGATTCAATCACATCAGGGTAGATAGTACCTTGCGCTAACCATTTAGCATTCTTAAGTTTATTGGCTTCTTCGTCAAATATTTCAACAAAAACATTACCAATAATTTTACGTTTTTTCTCAGGATCATTCTCATCAGCTAAACGATCTAAGAAACGATTCTCAGCATTAACATGAATGATGTTCAGACCAAAATGGTCACCGAACATATCCATAACTTGCTGTCCTTCGTTTAAACGCAACAGGCCGTTATCAACAAATACACAAGTTAACTTATCACCAATCGCGCGGTGTAGAAGCATAGCTACAACTGATGAGTCAACGCCACCAGATAAGCCAAGCACGACTTCGTCATCGCCAACCTGTACTTTCATTTTCTCGATTGCGTCTTCAATAATTGACGCTGGCGTCCAAAGCTTTTCACATTGACAAATATCAACAACAAAATGCTCAAGAATACGCAAGCCTTGCTTAGTATGCGTAACTTCTGGATGAAATTGCACACCGTAAAATTGCTTTTCTTCATTCGCCATAGCCGCATATTTACAGCTAGGGGTTTGTGCAACGGTAACAAAACCTTCAGGAATAGCTGATACTTTATCGCCGTGACTCATCCAAACATCTAACAAAGCATTGCCGTTTTGGCTAACATTGTCTTCAATAGCATTAAAGAGCGCTGACTTGGCAATAACTTCAACCGCGGCATAACCAAATTCTTTATGCTCAGAGCCTTCAACACCGCCGCCCAATTGCTCGGCCATGGTTTGCATACCGTAACAAATACCTAATACGGGTACTCCAGCATTAAACACATATTCAGGTGCGCGAGGAGAATTATGTTCAGTAACTGACTCAGGTCCGCCAGCT
The DNA here is from genome assembly GCF_002077175.1 of Colwellia sp. PAMC 21821. Taxonomy (NCBI): domain Bacteria; kingdom Pseudomonadati; phylum Pseudomonadota; class Gammaproteobacteria; order Alteromonadales; family Colwelliaceae; genus Colwellia; species Colwellia sp. PAMC 21821. Next base: position 2,805,619 of record NZ_CP014943.1, on the reverse strand, counting down.
AATATAATACCGGTTGGGTTAAAACCTTCAATTTGTTCTTGAGTAACATCCCAAGCCCATAACTCACAATATACGCCAATTTCTCGAACACGACGCGCGATAAGTTGTGTATATTGCGAACCGAAATCTAATATCAGTATGCGGTGATCATGAATGTCTTTACTCATGTTGTTTTCCTACTTTTATTTAACTATAAAATGAACAGGCTGAGCTTTTCTCATGATGAGTTACAGCTCAGCCTATTTGAATTTTGTAGATGAAGGTTTTCTTTCATCTATTTTGTAATTTCTATCAACATTCAATTGAAAGTATTGCAATTGAATGTATTGCAATTGAATGTATTGCAATTGAATGTATTGCAATTGAATGTATTGCAATTGAATGTATTGCAATTGAATGTATTGCAATTGAATGTATTGCCGTTTTATTCAAGTCCGTAGCGCCGAGCTTAATTTGCTCGTTAAGCACTTACAACACTAAAATGGGCGGCAATAATTCAACAGTATCTAACCTGTTCTGTAGTTAGGTGCTTCTTTTGTAATGGTGACGTCATGCACGTGCGACTCACCCATACCTGCAGAAGTAATCTTCATAAATTCTGGTTTAGTACGCATAATTTCTATCGTTGCTGAACCCGTTAAGCCCATTGATGAACGCAAACCACCCATTTGTTGATGGATAATAGCGGCAACAGGACCTTTATAAGCGACACGACCCTCAATACCTTCTGGCACTAACTTGTCTGCTTCGCCATCTGATTTTTGGAAATAACGGTCACTTGAGCCTTCTTTCTGACTCATGGCACCTAAAGAACCCATACCACGATATGATTTGTAGTAGCGACCTTGATAAAGCTCGACTTCACCGGGTGCTTCTTCTGTACCCGCCAACATGCTGCCAACCATGACACAATGTGCGCCAGCGACTAAGGCTTTGGCAATATCGCCCGAAAAGCGAATGCCGCCATCGGCAATAACCGGAATACCTGTACCTTTTAAGGCTTCAACCGCATTCGAAATAGCGGTTAACTGTGGTACACCTACACCCGTAACGATACGAGTAGTACAAATAGAACCTGGACCTATACCAACTTTTACCGCGTCAACGCCAACATCTGCCAGTGCTTTAGCACCGGCGCCAGTAGCAACATTACCCGCTATAATTTGTAAGTCAGGATACCTAGCGCGCGTTTCTGCAACACGGTCAAGTACACCTTGGGAATGCCCATGAGAAGTATCAATTAATAATACATCAACACCTGCAGCCACTAGCGCGTCGATACGTTCATCTGTACCCGCACCAACACCAACCGCAGCACCAACACGTAAACGACCTAGTTCATCTTTACAGGCGTTAGGTTTACTTTCCGCTTTTTGATAATCTTTTACGGTAATTAAGCCTTTAAGGGTAAAGGCATCATCAACCATGAGAATTTTTTCAATACGGTGTTCATGCATCAAACATAAAATCTCTTCACGCGATGCACCTTCTTTAACGGTGACTAATTTATCTTTTTTGGTCATCAATGCTGATACTGGTTTTGTTAAGTCAGTTTCAAAACGTAAATCACGACCGGTAATAATACCGACCAATTTATTTTTTTCATCAACAACAGGGAAACCAGAAAAACCAAGCTCATCCGCTAAACGCATAGTATCTAGGATACTTGCACTAGGGTTAACGGTTACTGGGTCTGAAACAATACCACTTTCATATTTCTTTACTTGAGAAACATTTTTGGCTTGTTCAGCAATGGTCATATTTTTATGAATAAAACCTATGCCACCTTCTTGTGCTAAGGTAATGGCTAAACGCGCTTCAGTTACTGTGTCCATCGACGCAGAGATCATAGGAACATTTAAATTGATCTTTCGAGTTAATTTGGTTTTTAAATCGGCAGTATGGGGCAGTACCGTAGAATGAGCAGGTACTAGTAAAACATCGTCAAAAGTTAACGCTTCTTGGGCAATTCTTAGCATCGCAACATCTCTCTAAAATGAGTGGTTAGGGAGGAAATATTGCGGCAGAATTTTAACCGCTTTCCCAGCTAAGGTAAACTTAAAATTGCAATTAAACGAAAATAAACTGTCGATGATTGTCTAAACAAATATATAATAAGTAGTAATTAGTCCTTTAGTACCTCTTAACAATAGAAAAAGTAAAGCATTTATGGCTCAACAGCATATTCTACAAGTAAGTGAACTCACCAAAAAAGTACGTTTTATCTTAGAAAGTGAGTTAAATACGGTCTGGTTATGTGGAGAAATATCCAATTTTATTGCCGCAAGCTCCGGGCATTGGTATTTATCCTTAAAAGATCAAAAATCACAAGTTCGCTGTGCCATGTTTAAAGGTAATAATCGTAGGGTAAGAATAAAACCACAAAATGGCCAACAAGTATTAGTAAGGGCAAAGGTTTCATTATATGAACCCAGAGGCGATTTCCAACTGATTATCGAACAAATGGACTCAGCGGGTGAAGGATTATTACGACAACAATACCAAGCATTAAAAGACAAACTGCATAACGAGGGCTTATTTGAGCTTCATCACAAGCAAGCTATACCTAAATTTATTCAAACGGTTGGTATTATCACTTCTCCAACCGGTGCAGCAGTAAAAGACATCATCACAGTATTAAACCGCAGAAACCCTTTATTAAAAGTTATTATTTATCCGGTATTAGTACAAGGTGAACAAGCTAAATATGATATTGCACATGCAATAGCCTTGGCTAATCAGCGCAATGAAGTTGACGTATTATTAATAGGTCGTGGCGGTGGTTCACTGGAAGATTTATGGGCTTTTAACGAAGAGTTAGTTGCGCGCGCTATTTTCCAATCAATATTACCCACCATTAGTGCCGTTGGGCATGAGATAGATACAACGTTATCTGACTATGTGGCTGATTTAAGAGCCCCTACGCCATCTGCGGCGGCAGAACTCGTTTCTGCTGATGTAGATGAGCGTATCAATAAAATTGTCGAGCTATTTAATCGTGCGCACTTAGCGCTAAAGCAACAATTAAAACGTTCGACTCACACCTTAACCAGTTTGAACCATAGATTAAGCCAAGTACATCCAGAACAGCAATTACAAAATAAACAGCAAAAATCTGATGAATTGAGTATACGGTTACATGGGCTTATTAACCGGGAGTTAAACCAACTTAAGCATAAGCCTAAATATCTTGAGCAACGTTTACTCAATGCCTCACCATCAAATCAAATAAAGCAAAACCTACAGCAAGCTATTATTCTCAAGGCGAAACTTATTAGCGCACAACAGCGCTTATTAAGCGCTAAACGAGAAAGTTTTGCTCATCAATGTGAACAGCTTCATATGGTTAGTCCATTAGCCACGATTGCTCGGGGTTACAGCATCACCCGTGATGTTGAGGGTAAAATGATTAAAAGTATTAATGATATTAATATAGACACTCATATTAAAGTGGAAGTTTCAGACGGGGTAATAGAGGCTAAAGTTATAGATGTAGAAGTAAATTAGCTTGGTAAAATAACCGCTTCCTGTAAAAGTTTAGTTACTTCAGCTTTACATGTGTCACTAAATTTAACACCAAGCATCACACCACCCGCTTGGATTTTACTGTTACAAATATCAGCTTCTAGCTTGAGGTTTTTTAAACTTTGAAAGTCTTCAATGATAATTTCAACTGGCTTATCATCTGTTAAGGTCAGTTTTTCACCGTTATTAATCATTAGCTTGCAACCTGAGACAGAAATATCAGATATAACTGACGACCAGTATTCATCTTTTATCTTAGTTTTAGCTTTAATATGTGTTTCAATACGCATTGAAGCACGTAAATTTTGTAAACTAACTTCTCTAGGAAATTCAAGTACTAAAATTCGTGATGGTATTTGAATTGATTGCTTAACATTTGACACAAACGCGACTACAGCACCTTCATGACCTTCAATTAATCCCCGCACTGTAACACCCATGCCTGGTGCAATGTATTTTGCAAAGCTGCCCATTTTTGTGCTGTCGGGATATTGTACTAAGACATAGTTTTTTTTCAAATAGCCAATAAAAGTTGACCTGAATTTACCGCGTTGGCCCGCGGGGGTAGACATATCTAGTGTCACTACAGATCCAGGGTGCAACAAAGCCAAATTGTTATTTAACCGGCCTACCGTATCCATTTTTGTAGAATTATCAGACATAAATTTCCAAAAGGTTTAACATAAATGAAACGAAAAAATACAAAATAATACTGTTAAATAAACTGCTTAGCGATTTTAACATTAGCGGAATATTACGGTTAAAGCAATATCATTTATCACTATTATCATTCCACTATCAATTATTACTTAACCCTTTCGCTGAATATAAAGTATCCAATCAGTAGCTATTGAATGAGTAAAAGTTAGAGGGAAGTTTTAGATATAAAAAAAGCTGATATTATGATCAGCTTTTTTCATTTTAGATTCTTACGACCAATTACACATTAACCACTTAGTCTTTCTTATAACCTTGTGTTGCACGTGCCATTTTCTTTTGCTCGGTGTAGGTTAGTTTTTTCTTACCTGCAAATGGATTCGAAGTCTCTCTAAATTCTATTCTAATTGGCGTACCCATAATTTTTAATGATTTACGGTAGTAGTTCATCAAATAACGTTTGTAAGACAGTGGTAAATTTTTCGCTAAATTACCATGAATTACAATGATAGGTGGGTTATAGCCACCAGCATGAGCATATTTCAGTTTAATGCGACGACCGTGATGCATAGGAGGCTGATGATCAAACACTGCCATATCTAAAATCTTAGTCACCATAGAAGTCGAAATACGTTTAGTCGCTGAAACAAAAGCTTCTTCAACAGATTCGTACAAATGACCGACACCCGTACCGTGCAACGCCGATATAAAGTGAATACGGGCAAAATCGATAAAACCTAAACGACGATCTAATTCAGACTTTATACGATCTTTAACATGGTCATCTAAACCATCCCATTTATTTACCGCTAAAACTAAAGAGCGACCTGCTTCTAGAATAAAACCAAGTAAACTTAAATCTTGGTCACTAATACCCTCTTGCGCATCAATAATTAATAAACAAACGTTAGCATCTTCAATTGCACGTAAGGTTTTAATAACTGAAAACTTCTCGACAATATCAGTAACATTTTTACGACGACGAATACCTGCAGTATCAATTAAGGTGTAAGGACGGCCATTATGTTCCATTGGAATGTAAACGCTGTCACGTGTTGTACCTGGCATGTCAAATACTACAACTCTATCTTCACCCAAAATACGGTTAGTTAACGTTGACTTACCAACGTTAGGCTTACCAATAATAGCAAGTTTGATGGTGTCAGTTTCTTCTGGGGCTTCGTCGATATTTTTTTGGTCTAGCGCTTCGTGATCAACAGTTTCGTCATAATCACCGTCAAATTCATCATTTTCTTGAGCTTTGGGTTTACCAAGTTCTTCAATATGAGGAGTTAAAGCCAGCGTTAATAGTTGCGTAACACCACGGCCATGTGCAGCTGCAATTTGATGTACAGTATCGCCTAAACCAAGAGAATAAAAGTCAGCAACCGCAGAGTCAGCATCTATGCCATCAACTTTATTAGCCACTAAAAATACTTTTTTATCTTGCTTACGTAAATGGCTAGCAATACCTACATCAGCAGAGGTTAAACCCGCTCTTGCATCAACCATAAACAGCACGGCATCGGCTTCATCAATAGCAATTAATGATTGTTCTGCCATTAGGGCATCTATACCTTTCTCGTTGCCTTCAATACCACCGGTATCAATTACGATAAAGGGATGTTCTTCAACTTCCGCTTTTCCGTATTGGCGATCACGAGTTAACCCTGGATAGTCTGCAACTAAGGCGTCTCGACTGCGCGTTAGTCTATTAAATAATGTTGATTTGCCGACATTAGGTCGCCCAACAAGTGCTACTACAGGAAGCATGTTCACCTCAAATTTCTCTTTAAACTAATATAATATTAGTTTTATTAATAAACAACGGCTCCAGCACATTTTGCACTGGAGCCGTTTATAATTTTAGCCTAAATATTTAACTAGCCAACATTTATTAACTGGCTACTCGAATATCTTATTTTGAAATAGTAATCGCTTCTAAATCACCGTTACGCGCTTGGCTATACAAAACGTTATTTTCAACCGTTGGTGTAGCATGAATCCCACTACTGTCGACATGATGACGAGCAACTACTTCACCTGTAGATTGATCTAACCAATGCAAATAGCCTTCAAAATCACCTATTACAACATAGTTACCAAACGGAACAGGTCCCGTTACACCACGGTTGGTAAACGATAATTGGCTCCAAAGCTCTAAACCGTTATTGCGATCTATAGCATATACGTGACCTTTAACATCGGTTAAAAACAAGCTATTACCACTGATCGATATTTCATTATATGATGAATATTGGCGCTGCCATAACACTCGGCCTGAACGTAATTCAACTGCGCTTAAATTACCACGCGAAGATACAGTATAAATATTATCACCGTATACCAATGGCGTTGAATCAACATCGATAACACGTTCTAGTTCTGTAGAGCCAGCCGCTTCACCAATATCTACAGTCCAGCCTTGACGACCTTGCTCAAGTAAATATACGGACAATGAACCGTCAGCAGAGCCAACAATAACACCGCCACCCGCAATGGTCGGCGCACTAATACCACGTAAAGTCAGAGGCGGTACATCTTGTTCAACTTGCCAGTCGTCTTGGCCATTTGAAGCATTAAATGCCTTCATAACACCAGAAGCAGTATTCACGACTAGCTTGCCTGAATCGAGTGCTGGCGCAGCAATCACTTCACCTTTAACTTTTCCTTGCCATGACAACTTGCCACTTTCAGCTTCAAGGGCAATAACATCACCATTTTCACTACCGTAAAAGACTTTATTAATACCAGCAACAGCACCACCACTAATTAAAGCTGGTACTTTATCGTCGAAAAAACCACGTTTATTTTCAACGTCGCTTAAGTCGGCATACCAAATTTTTTCACCGGTATTTTCATCAAATGCGTAGGCTTCACCATCACGACTTGCGCTAAAAACTTTTCCGTATGCAACAACAGGTTGTATGCGAGAGAAGTAACGCCCTACACCATCACCTACACTTACATCCCATTTTACAACGGGTTCAAACAATGCTTCGATTTCGGTTAATTCGGCGACCCTTAGATCTTCATCTTCATCATCGGTTGATGAACACGCAGAAATACCTACCGCTAAAAAACAGATAGCAAGAAGGCTTTTGTTAAAGCGTTTACTGGTAAACATGCCTACACCACTCTCTATTTGTTTAAGTTAATGACTTGCGCTAAGTTATCTAATTTCATTTGCAAAGCAGGGTTAGTGCCATCAGTAGCATCATCAATCGCCGCTTGATACGCATTACGCGCTAGCTCTGTTTTACCTTGTTTAAAGTAAATATCACCTTTAATTTCTTCAACGCTAGCGTCAAATGAAGCGGGTAATTTTGGCGTTAATGTCGCTAGCGCTGCTTCATATTTCTCTAACTGTAACTGCACTCGAGCTAAACGCACGGTAGCAATTGCTTTAATACCGTCATCAACTGATTTGTCGATAGCTGTGCTTAAATACGTGTGAGCTTGCTCCCAATCTTGTTTTTCAGCAGCTTCTTTAGCTAAAGCAATCGCCGTTAGCATGGTGTAACTTGATGCGTCATTCTCAGCAATAAAAGCTTTACCCGCGGCTTCAAAGGCAGCGCTATCTTCAGTCGCGGCTTCAATCATCGTTTGATAAGCTTCTGAAGTGTTTAGCTCTTGTTGCAATTTATGGTCGTTATAATAATTAAGGCCAATAAACCCTGAAAAACCAATGGCTAAACCTGCAATAATTGCATTTCCATTGTTACTCCAAAAACTTTTGATTGCTTCGACTTGTTGTTCTTCTGTTTGATGTATATCCAAAACTAACCCTTAAAGTAAATTTGTTAAAAGACTTGGCACTTGATCAAGTGGCAAACTTTGTTGTTCTTGTTGTCCGCGCAAATATTTTACGGTTACCGTTTTTTGAGCTATTTCATCTTCACCAAGAATCAATGCTATTTGGGCTCCCGATTTATCTGCACGCTTCATTTGTTTTTTCATATTGCCACCACCACAGTGAGATTGTAAGCGAATATCTGGCACTAAATCTCGCCATTGTTCTGCTAAACCGTTAGCGGTGATTTCAACGTCATTTCCTAGCATAATAACGTAAGCATCTACTTGAGCTCTAATATTATTAGCTTTTTCTAAACTGGTCAGCATTAACACTAAACGTTCAATGCCTAAAGCAAAGCCAAAACCTGGTGTTGATTTACCACCGAGTTGTTCAACTAGACCGTCATATCGGCCACCAGCACAAATAGTGCCTTGAGCGCCTAAGCTAGATGTCACCCATTCAAAAACCGTGCGATTATAATAATCTAATCCGCGCACTAAACGATCGTTAACCACATACTTTATGCCCGCCGCATCTAAACGCTGACAAACAGAGGCAAAATGTTCACTAGACTCTTCGCCAAAATAATCCGCTAATTTAGGTGCGCCAACCAAGGCGGCTTGCACATCTGGATTTTTACTGTCCAGAACGCGCAATGGATTGGTGTGCATACGACGCTTACTATCTTCATCTAAAAGGTGTTCTTTTTCAGTTAAGAATATCACTAACGCATCACGATACTTTCCACGCTCTTCGTTCGAACCCAATGAATTTAGTTCTAGTGTGACAAATTCATTAATACCAAGTTCCCGCCAAAGTCGAGAAGTTAACATAATGATTTCAGCATCAATATCTGGTGTTGCTATACCAAAGGCCTCTAAGCCAAATTGGTGAAATTGACGATAACGACCTTTTTGCGGACGTTCATGACGAAACATCGGTCCCATATACCATAAGCGCTGCTCTTGGTTATACAGTAATCCATGTTGATTACCAGCACGCACGCAACTTGCAGTACCTTCTGGTCGTAATGTTAAGCTGTCACCATTGCGATCTTCAAAGGTATACATTTCCTTTTCAACAATATCGGTAACTTCGCCTATAGAGCGTTTAAATAGAGCCGTTGACTCGACAATCGGCATACGTATTTCAGCAAAGCCGTAATTACTGGCAACTCGGCGCAATACCGCTTCTACCATTTGCCATATACCTGTTTCGTTAGGTAAACAGTCGTTCATACCTCTAATTGCTTGTAGTGCTTTACTCACGTATCATTTTCTCGCTAGTGTTTATCTATTCAGTTATCTATTCATTGCTTATACAAAGAATAATTTTATCGCGCGCGCAAACATATTTTACCGCGCGCATAGTATAGGCAGTTTGCTATCAAACGTAAATAACAGTGCGATAGCGTAATGAATTAAGCCTTATTAATCGATCTCTTGTATCGCAATTTTATAACTCGCATCGAGCATTTTAGCTTTTGCGCGAATTCGTTGTTCAAGCTGGTCTACGAGATTATTATTATCAAAGCGCTCTTTTTGGCGAATACCATCAAGGTAATAGCCACTTTTTTTACTGCTGCCGGTTAAGCCTAAATCAGAGATTAGCGCCTCACCTGGACCATTAACAATACAACCAATAATTGAAACATCCATAGGCGTCATAATGTCTTCAACTCGTTGCTCTAAGGCATTTACTGTTGAGATAACATCGAACTCTTGACGCGAGCAACTTGGGCAAGCAATAAAGTTTATGCCGCGACTACGCAGCTTAAGTGACTTTAATATATCAAAACCGACTTTAATTTCTTCTATAGGATCAGCCGCTAATGAAACTCTCAAGGTATCGCCAATGCCTTCGGCAAGTAACAATCCAAGCCCAACAGATGATTTAACTGAACCTGAGCGTAAACCACCGGCTTCTGTAATGCCTAAATGCAAAGGATTATCTATTTGTTTCGCTAATAAGCGATAAGCACCAACGGCAAGAAAAACATCCGAAGCTTTTACACTAACTTTAAACTGATCAAAGTTTAAGCGGTCAAGAATATCGACATGGCGCATGGCTGATTCTAACAAGGCTTCTGGAGTTGGTTCGGTATATCTTTCTTGAATATCTTTCTCTAAAGAACCGCCGTTAACGCCAATGCGGATTGGGATGTTATTATCACGAGCACACTCAACAACAGAGCGAACTCTGTCTTCACGGCCAATATTTCCTGGGTTTATACGTAGACAGTCAACACCATATTCCGCAACTTTTAAGGCAATACGATAATCAAAATGAATATCAGCAACTAACGGAATATTAGTTTGTAGCTTTATTTCACGAAAGGCTTCAGCAGCGTCCATTGTAGGTACACTTACACGAACAATATCGGCACCTACTGCTTCAAGTGCATTAATTTGAGCAACCGTTGCTGCAACATCAGTGGTTAGCGTGTTGGTCATTGACTGCACCGTAATAGGCGCATCGCCACCAACAGGAACATTGCCGACCATAATTTGGCGGGACTTTCGACGAATAATAGGAGATTCTTTAAACATAATAAAACTTCAATATTGTTACGTTAATTAAACAAAACTTTACCGTATTAAGGCGCTAGTGGTAATGAAAATTTGGCAATATTCCCAGCATTATATACAGCTAAATCAACTGGGACGTCATTGTAATCTATTTGTACTAATTCAGGTTTTCCTAAAGTAATCGAAAAAGGCGCTTGGCCTGAAATTCGCATTATATAGCCTGATTTTTTTACGCCCCAAGCAATTCTTTCACCTGTAGCATCATATATATTAACCCAACAGTCGCCAGAGAAAGTAAAGACCACATTAGCCGCTACAGTAGATACACTCTGCTCAACAACTTTATCATTCTCCAAGCCAATTTTAGCGTCGCTTAAGTCACTGTTAGATAATATATCTTCAACTTTAACCAGAGCTTTTTTGCCGATATTTTCAGCAGTTACGCTTGTTTCAGCTTTAATAGCGTTAATTTCACTAAGAACGGACTCGCCATTTTGCTCAGTGCTTACATCTGTTGAACTGTTTTCATTAGTTACATTAACTTGATCAATAGCACTATTATCTAACGCTGACATCTCTAAGGCATCAACCACTATCGGCTCTGGTTGCTCAGATGGTGTTTGAAGCCACCAAACTACGGTTGCTGTAAATAATATCGCTAAAATCAGATAAGTGATCCACATTAGCATGTTATGTTCAGCTTGTTTTGCAGTGCCTTTAGAAAAGCTTTGCATGCCAGCACATTCGCGCTGTGTTACCGCTAATTGGTCGTAACTGTTTAAAACATCGGCTTCTGCAATATGAACCAACTTAGCGTAATTCTTAAGGTAACCACGATTAAAAGCTTCAGGCAAACTACGGTCAAATTTATTAATTTCAATATCTTGTACTAAGCGGGTTCTAAAGTTAAGTTTTTCAGCAACTTGTTCTGCACTTAACCCGCGCAATTCTCGCGCTTCTTTGAGCATAAGCCCAGGACCCACTACGTCTAACTCTTCTGCAATTTCTGCAGCGTCATTATGTTCATTTTTCAATGTATTAAGCTCTTGCTTCATCAAGCGTTTCTCTTAGCGTTTAGTCGCTGACTTTGGATCTGCGAGATAGAGAACATCACCAATTTTTAAAAGATAAGGGCGGCGTAACTTATTCCAACGCTCTAAACTTCTCATTACAATATTGTAATGCTTAGAGATAGCGAACAAGCTATCGCCTTTTATAACAACATGTATAGGTAATGACACCATAGGTGTTCTATTTACTTCTGATTTAACCGCTGCTTCTGCCGCCGATTTTTCAGTCTTTATTAATTCATCAGTTGGCGTTTGTATAGCCGGTTTTTGTATCGGCGCTTCTTTAGCCGCAACTTGTTGTCTATAGCTTTCAGTGTCATTACTTTCGTCGTTTATTTCTTCAGACTTTACGTTCGACTTTACTTTCGATTCTGCTTCTTGCTCGGTTGTTGGCATAACAGAATTAGCCATAATAGGCTTTAAACCATGACGACTTAAACTGTCTTTCTCTGGCGAAGTTGTTACTTTCGGAGATAATACCACCACACGCTTTTTACTTTTTCTAGTGCTTTTGTCAGAAAGTGAAGCGCGATATTCTTCAGCTAGTTTGTCCGCATCAATCTGATAAAGTTCATTTAAAATATATTGTTTTGCTTCAAAAGAGTTTGGAAACATTTTAACGAGCATATTGCCATAATTTACAGAAATACGCTTATTACCTTGGTTAGCAAAGATTTTGAACGCTAAGGCTAGGGCATCAGGAGTAAATCGACGTGTTGATTTTTCATAGCGGTGAAGGTAACTTTGCGCTGATTTATAATCGCTTTTTGCATATTGCAAACGCATCATTTGCAACAGAGAACTCGCTCTGTTGGGACTATGAGCTATCGCCTTTTCAAGATATGTTTGGGCTTTATCGAACTGATTGGCTTTGAGTTGACATAAAGCTAAGTTTTCATAACTTTGTGCAACTAAAATATAGCTAGGAATGGCTATCGCTCGCAGCATCTGTTTTTCAGCCGCAGCATATTTTTCATTTCGACATAAAAATACACCATAATTATTGAGTGTATCAGCATCTTGATCATTAATGCTTAGTGCATGTTCATAGGCTTTAGTCGCTAAAACTGGCTCACCAACGGTGTCGTAATAATGAGCAAACGCTGTATGAACTTGTACTAAGTTAGGCGAAAAACGCTTCGCTTTTTCTAAATTCAATTTAGCTTGTTGGGTATTACCCATTTTTAAATAACCTAACCCGAGAGATATTCGGGTCATGGCTATTTCATTATTACTGGATTCATTTTCAATTAACGGCGTATCTTTATCATTGCCATAATTTTTCGTCACACAGGCAGTTAATATACTTGTCGTTAGCAACGCGATAAATAACGGTAATAATTTTTTCATAATTAAGGAGCTGTCACTTAGTAAGTTTTGATTTAAAAGCAATTAAACCATCTTTACTGAAATTGACTCAGCTTTCACCTCTTTTTTTCCTGTCCGCTTGGTTCTGTCTAAAACATCACCTGCTAATTGTCCACATGCGGCATCAATATCGTCACCACGTGTACGACGCGTAATCACTGTCAGGCCATAGCTTTGTAGCACTTTATCGAAGCGGTCAATACGAGAATTACTCGAACGTTTATATGGCGAACCTGGGTAAGGATTAAATGGAATAAGATTAATTTTACTCGGTAAATCTTTCAAAGCATGCGCTAATTCATGTGCTTGATCTGTACTATCGTTTACATGATCAAGCATTACATATTCGATTGTCGCCTGTTTATTAGCTTTTGACCCGTCGATATAACGACCGGCAGCTGCAATAAACTCTTCTAATGGATATTTTTTGTTAATCGGTACTAATTCGTCACGTAAGGTATTGTTACCCGCATGAATAGATATTGCCAATGCACAGTCAATTTTTTCTTTTAACATATCTAAGGCCGGTACTACACCTGAGGTACTAACCGTTACACGACGTTTCGATAAACCGTAGCCTAAATCATTTAACATGGTATCTAATGCTGGGATCAAATTTTTCATGTTAAGCAATGGCTCACCCATGCCCATCATCACTATATTAGTTATAGGGCGTGTGCCTGCAATGCGTGTGGCACCAATATCATTAGCTACGCGCCATACTTGACCAATAATTTCTGCCATAGAAAGGTTACGGTTAAAACCTTGCTGTGCTGTTGAGCAAAAAGTACATTCCAATGCACAACCTACTTGAGACGAAACACAAAGTGTGGCTCTGCCATTTTCAGGGATCCATACGGTTTCAATTTCTTGACCACCTTCTAGGCTTAATGAGTACTTTATAGTGCCGTCGCTAGATACTTGTTTTTCTGAAATTTCAGGTGCTTTAATTTCGGTATCACGTTGCAGTTTTTCACGTAATTTTTTATTTAAGTTGGTCATCAACTCAAAATCATCGTAGCCGAAATGATACATCCACTTCATAATTTGGTCAGCACGAAATGGCTTTTCGCCGATTGAAGCAAAATACTCTCGCATACCTTGATGATCTAGGTTGAGTAAGTTAATTTTTTTCTTCACTGGGGTTACTACTTCGGTTACGTCACTCATGATAAAAGCTTCTCAAAACTACAAAAATTACAGAACAAATTGTACGCTTTTTGTGCAAAACAAACAATTTAGTGGCTCTATTTTAAATCTTTAAAGGACTTAAACTAAATAAAAGTCAATGTTCTCAGTAGTATGTACACTGGTAAAAACACTCAATTTTATATGGTCTTAAAATAGACAAAAGGATTTTACCGATTAATCAGTAAAATCCTTCAAATTAATTTTTAAACTACATGAGGCTGTTCTTAATCAGACAGCCTAATAGTTAAATTTAAAATTAACGTGTACGTGAACAAATTTCTTCGTCAGCGAAGAAATAAGCAATTTCACGTGCAGCAGATTCTAAAGCATCGCTACCGTGAGCTGCATTTTCGTCAATTGAATCAGCAAGGTCAGCACGAATAGTGCCAGCAAGTGCTTCAGCTGGGTTAGTAGCACCCATGATTTCACGGTTTTTAAGAACAGCATTTTCGCCTTCTAAAACTTGAACCATTACTGGACCAGAAGTCATGAATTCAACCAAAGCACCAAAGAAAGGACGTTCGCTGTGCTCAGCGTAAAAGCCTTCTGCTTTTTCTTTTGATAAATGAATCATTTTAGAAGCAACGATTTTTAAACCAGCAGTTTCAAAACGGTTGTAGATTTGACCAATAAAGTTTTTAGCAACTGCGTCTGGTTTTACGATAGAAAAAGTACGTTCGATAGCCATGATAGCCCTTATAATAAATTAGAATTAAAATACGGTATAAATTTTGGCGCGATTATAGACGAATTAAAAGCAAATGCCTAGGGTTATCATTTTAGTCTGAGAGTTATTAGCAGGCATATTTCAACCGAAACTTGTCAGTGTTTAACCTTTTAGTTCCAGTTTACGAGTGATAAGAAAATATAAAAAAACGCTCATCAATGTGAGCGTTTATAAGGTAACTAATTATAACTCATTAAATTTTTTAGTTATTAATAACCGTTAAATACTCACTCGACGATATTGACGATATTGTGGTGTCCAAAAGTTACGATCTATATTTTCCACCAGTTGTTCATCTGATAATGGTAATGCTAACCCTTGCTCAAAAGCGACCTTAGCAACCGCAAAAGCTATTTTCTTACTCAAATTAGCAATTTCGACTAAAGGAGGTAGTAATTCGCCCATACCTGTATTTGCTAATGGCGATGCTTGCGCTAGCATGGCGCTTGCTGCCATTAACATTTCATCGGTAATACGATTAATGTTTGCTGCCACGACACCCAAACCAATTCCTGGGAATACATAGCTGTTATTACACTGGGCAATAGGAAAAATTTCACCTTTGTATTCAACAGGATCAAACGGACTACCCGTGGCAATAATAACCTCACCTTCCGTCCAGTTAATCACTTGTTCAGGCGTAGCTTCTACTTGTCGGCTTGGGTTACTAAGCGGGAATATTACCGGCGTATTACAGTGTAGTTTCATCGCTTTAATTACCGCTTCAGTGAATAAACCTGGCACACCGGAAACGCCAATTAAAATAGTCGGCTTAGCGCCATGCATTACCTCAAGTAAAGAAGCGTAATCACCTTCGGTATTCCAGAGTTCTACTGCAGACTTTTGCTGCACAAGTTGCTCTTGAAAATCTCGTAAGCCAGGCATCCCATCTGTTAATAACCCAAAACGATCGACCATATATATTTGGCTACGTGCTTGTTGCTCAGAAATACCTTCACTGACCATTTGTGAAATAATTTGCTCTGCAATACCACAACCGGCGGAGCCAGCACCAACAAATGCGACACGCTGTGCTGATAGCGGCTCTTTTTTAGTACGACATGCTGCTAATAATGTTCCAACGGTAACTGAAGCAGTACCTTGTATATCATCATTAAAACAACAAATTTCATCACGATAACGAGTTAACAGCGGTGTGGCATTGGGTTGTGCAAAATCTTCAAACTGTAATAAAACATTTGGCCAACGGCGCTTAACCGCGTTAATAAACATATCTAAAAACTCATCGTATTTATCTTGTGCAATACGAGGATGACGCCACCCCATGTACATAGGATCTTTTAATAGTTTTTCATTATTAGTACCAACGTCAAGCATCATAGGTAAAGTGTAGGCTGGGCTAATGCCGCCACAGGCAGTATAAAGTGATAGTTTTCCAATTGGGATCCCCATACCACCAATACCTTGGTCACCTAAACCTAAAATTCGCTCGCCATCGGTAACAACAATGACTTTGACTTTGTTTTTTGTCGCATTACGTAAAATATCATCAAGCTGGTGGCGTTGATCATAAGACACAAACAAGCCCCGAGAGCTTCGATAAATATCTGAAAACTGTTCGCAAGCATCGCCAACTGTAGGCGTATAAATAATGGGCATCATTTCAGCTAAATGCGCCTGAACTAACTTATAAAACAAGGTTTCATTATTGTCATGTATAGCGCGAAGATAAATATGCTTATTTAAATTAGTTTCAAAACTACGATACTGCATATAGGCACGTTCAACTTGTTCATCAATAGTTTCAAAACGTGGTGGCAATAAGCCAGTTAAATTAAAATGAGAGCGTTCTTCCTCACTAAAAGCACTGCCTTTATTTAATAATGGCGTTTCGAGCAAACTTGGGCCCGCGTGTGGAATATATAATGGACGTTGATTTTTTTCAGTTGTCATAGTGAAGTATGGTCTTTATATTTTAAGTGAATGACGAATATTCATCATCATAATAATCATGCGCACAGTATAACCAAATATCACTTTTTGAAAAGTGATAACCCACAATCGCTGAGTTTTAATTGCCAGCTAAAGATGTTTAGACCGTGTCTTAATCAGCTTCAGAGATCCAGGCTAGCTGGATAGCTTCCAGTACGCGTTCACCACAGTGTTTAGGGTCATCGTCAAAGTTTTCTAACGCTAGTACCCATTGCATTAACTCAGGAAAGTGTAATTTCAGCGGGTCTACATCCGGATGTTCTTCGATTAGATCAAGTGCTATTTCAAGTGAGTCTGTCCAACGATAAGTCATAGTATTACCTTTTAATTTTGTTAATTAATAATCAAGCCAAACCACAAACTATCAGCAATTAACATCAACACCAACCACAAAATAATCATTCGTGATTTACGGCAAAATTGACAGTCGGTTTGCCACCATTGTTTCAACGACGATTTATTCACAGTTTATTACTTAAATAAGTTTTCATATGCAGAGTATACTACCAATTAATTGAACACGATTCATGCAAGGAAAGTGCATTTATGTCCCCGATAAAGTTTACTAATACCGAAAAGTCCCTATTGATCGACAAACTACAACGTTATTTTACTAAAGAATTAGATCAGGAGCTTGGGCAGTTTGATGCTGATTTTTTACTCGACTTTTTTACTGAAGAGTTAGGTGCAGTATATTACAATCGTGGTTTATATGACGCTCAAGCCCTTATGGCAGAAAAAATTGAGTTAATTTCAGAGCAAATTGTTGAATTAGAATTACCGGTATCTTAAGCGCTATTAATAATGAGTGTAATAACGCGCTATTATTTGATTTAAAGCAAAGTTATTATTTTTTATGACGTTATTATCACCACAACATAAATAGTAAAGGTTGCATTATGATGCAAGTTCCCGACACAGAAAAGACCCAACAAATAGCGCCGTTATTTAGGCTTGGCTTTCGTCCTTTTTTTCTCGGTGGCACCTTATTTAGTGTTTTCACCATGCTGATATGGCTTTTGCTTTACAGCGGAGTGTTAAATTTTCAACCTTTAGGTGGTGGTTACTGGTGGCATATTCACGAAATGATATTTGGTTTTGGCTGTGCGATTATTGCGGGTTTTCTTTTAACCGCAGTACAAACATGGACTGGATTACCCGCTGTGCAAGGAAAAACGCTTACCGCTTTATTTATTTTGTGGTTAATAGGACGAGTGCTTGTTATGTCCCCTGGTTTACTGGGTACAGCGTTTACCACACTAGTCGATTTAGCATTTTTACCCACTGTGGCTTTTATATTGGCGAAACCAATACTGGCAGTTAAACAATATCGGAATTTATTCTTCGTGCCTTTATTGGCATTTTTTACCATCGCTAACGTACAAATGCACGCCAGTATTTATTACCCAAGTTCAGTGTCTCCACAAACTGCGGGTTACGCCAGTGTAATGTTAGTTACATTGCTTATTTCAATTATGGCAGGCCGTGTAGTCCCGATGTTTACCGCTAATGGTACTAAAACAGCTAAAGCATCAGCACTACCTTGGCTTGATAAACTGACCAATGGTTCACTTGCTCTTATTACTATTCTCCTCTTGTTACACCCCTTTATTGGTATGAACAATTTTTATATCGGTATAATTTTCATTTTTGCTGGCATTTTTCAAACAATTCGTTGGTTCAGGTGGCGCCCTTGGATCACCCTAGAGATACCATTACTATGGTCATTGCACCTCACAATCAAAGTCTTAGCCTTTGGTTTGATATTGCTTGGCCTGAGTTATTTAACCCCTAAAATTCCTTCTAATCATATTTGGCATTTACTCACTATTGGTGGTATTGGTGGTGTAATTCTTGCGATGATCTCACGGGTGTCTTTAGGCCATACAGGCAGACCATTACAAGCCCCTAAGCTTATGTCATTAGCTTTTTTAACTATAGTGCTAGCGAGTATATTGCGCAGTTTTGGTCCTTGGCTAATGCCAACAAAAACCCTGTTATTTATTGATATTAGTGCTTCGCTTTGGATAGTGAGTTTTACGCTTTTTATTGTTTTTTACGGGCCTATGCTATTAAAAGCGCGCACTGATGGCCGCCCTGGTTAGGCTATATTGATTAGAAATCAGTATTTATTGGGTCGCTCATCAGCATAAAGTGATATAAACTTAGCAAAATTTTTCATTTTGAGTGAGCAACATGCGCGCGGTATTTTTAGACTATCAAACTTTTAGCCCTTCCCTTGACTTATCTGCGCTTAATCAGGTAGTTAGTAAACTAGATTTACATGCCACAACAGCACCAAGCCAAATATTGCAACACTGTGCAAACGCTGAAATTATATTGAGTAATAAGGTAGTTATTGATAGCGACACACTAAAGAAATTACCGCATTTAAAATTAATATGTATAACCGCTACCGGCTATAATAATGTTGATATTGTTGCCGCACGTGAGTTGGGTATAGCGGTAACTAACGTCAGCGGATATGCAAAAAATTCCGTTGCACAATATGTATTTGCCCAACTATTGGCCTATTACAGCCAAGTCGAAAGTCACAATAACAATACCCGTAATGGACAATGGCAAACGAGTGAAACATTTTGCTTACACGGTGTGGGTAGCGATGAATTAACCGGTAAAACCATTGGTATTGTTGGTTATGGTGCATTAGGTAGTAAAGTGGCGACCATTGCCCGCGCTTTTGACATGACAGTATTAATAGCCGAAAGACCTAATGCCCTGAACATACGTAAAGACAGAGTCGCTTTTGAACAAGTCGTTGCCCAAGCCGATATTATTAGCTTACATTGTCCACAAACCGCGGAAACTGAAGGTTTTTTCAACGAAGAAGTATTCAAAGCGATGAAAAGTAGCGCTGTACTCATTAATACCGCCAGAGGCGCTTTAATTAATAACCATGACTTATTAAATGCATTAAATAATAACCAATTAGCGTGTGCAATTTTAGATGTATTAGAGCAAGAGCCACCGCCAAAAGATCATATTCTTTTAGAAGCTCAATCAACTAAATTGAAAATAACCGCGCACATCGCTTGGGCCAGCCAACAAGCACAGCAAACCTTACTTAATTTAGTCGCCAACAACATAACGGCATTTAAGCAAGGCAATCGCACTAATCGCATCGATTAATACTTTTAAGCGAAAACCATATAACTTGGTACAAAGGGCTAAAGCGTGGAGCTATAGCTTCGGTCTAAAACCATTGGTCTTTAACTTTGCCATAATGAAAATAGCCCCATTGCCCTACGCGTCTTAATGGCGCAAAGGGAAATTTTGGCAACGCTTTATTGTATAAAGGTAAATTAGGCACAGGTTTTTCAGCCACTTTCTCAGCTAAGCGTTTGCCTGCTTGTACTGAGAATGCTACGCCACTGCCACAATAGCCCATACTATAAAATACGGATTGTTCATCATTTTGGTATATGTGTGGCAAGTCATCCAATGCCATACAAATCCAGCCAGACCACGCATAACTATATTTTATGTTAGCCAGTGCAGGGAAGCTTGTTTTAAGTACTGAGAGTAAGCGTTGAGCATAATAGGGATCGTCAGCACTTTTACCTGTTATAGCGCCCCTACCACCAAACAATATTCTATTGTCTGGCAACTTGCGGTAATAGTATTTAAGCGCTCGGGTGTCCATCACAACATTTGAGGTTAAGAAATTACAGGCGGCTATTTGTGCTTCACTTAATGGCTCTGTAACAATAATTTGCGAAAGTACCGGTAAGGTTCTGTCGGTTGTTAACGAGTGAAAGTTTTTTGGGGTATATCCATTAGTGGCTATCACCACTTTTTGTGCGCTTACAATGCCGTTAGGAGTATGCAGTTTTTGTTTGTTATCTTGCGATTGCCACTGAGTAACCGGGGACGCACAATGTACTTTAACGCCAGCTTCGCGTGCTAATTTTTGATAACCCCAAGCAAGTTTTAACGGATTTAAACCAAAACCATCTTGATAACGAATTGCGCCATAGGCATTACGGTCGTCCATGTATTGTTCGCGCACTTGGTTTTGCGAAAGTATTTCCACATCATAACCAAACATTTTTTGCTGAAGTTTTGCCAACTCAACCAATTCTTTTAACTTGTTCGGTTTATGTGCAACCTTAATGTAACCTGCACTTTGCTTATCGCATTCAATCCCTTCACCAATCAATGAATTAACGGTATCAACACCCGCCGCCATCTCTTGGTAAATGCCGCGCATAACTTCTTCGCCCCATTGTTTAGCCATTTGACCATAGGACTTTCGACCAGAAGACTTTAAAATAAAACCGGCATTGCGACCGCTACAACCCCAAGCCGTTTGGTTAGCTTCTAAGACATGGGCTTTAATGCCGTGTTCACGCGCTAAATGTAATGCGCAAGATAAACCGGTATAGCCAGCGCCAATAATGGCAACATCAACATCAAGATCCGCAATAACAGCGCCATCATGTTCAGGCGCTATGCCTGATACATTTGCCCAATAACTTTCGGGGTAGGCTTCATTACAGCCCGGTGATAAATCATGCAAAGGATCGTACATTTTCACTTCCAAAATTTTTAAATTATTTTTAAGCACACGCGCGCTTAAAGTATCTCAGAAAAAACAGTACAATACTGTAATAACTAACTAAGTAAAAACAACATTATGGCCATTACGCTTAACTATCAACTCTTAACACCTGCTGACTTTGACCTTGTTATTCAATTAGCTACCGAGGTACATGGCGAGGGTTATATTGATAAAACCAGTATGCAAGCTTGGTATGATAAAGGCATTAAAAATGGCATTAACGCTAGCTTTGTTGTTTATCATGATGAAAAATTGGTCGGTTTTAGAATTACTTATGCTGCACAACAGTGGCAGATAGACAAATGGTGCTCAACTGAACTCTGGCCAGTACCTGCTGAACAAGTTTGCTATTTCAAATGTAATACGGTTGATGAGCACTATCGTGGCCACGGCGTTGGTGGCGAACTTTTAAAACGCTCAATTTCCGCAACTAAAGCACAAGGAGCTCTGGCTGGTGTTAGCCATTTATGGAGACCAAGCCCGGGCAATAGTGCCGTCAAATATTTTACAAAATGCGGTGGCATCTTAATTAAAGATCACCCAGACCGCTGGCATGAAATTAGCTTAGCTGGCTATGATTGTCCGATATGTCATCATGACTGTCATTGCGAAGCCGCAGAAATGATGATTATTTTTCAATAAGCCTTAATACATTCTTATTGCAACGGACAGCTGTTAGCAAAAAACTCGGTTATTAGTGCCACTAATAACCGATATATCCCAGACAATTAGCCAAATATTTTACGTAATATAGAAGGCTTCTCTATCAAATTATCAATACCCACTGGTAAACATTCTGGCAAGGCTTTAAAACTAGATAAACTTGGGTATTCAACATCGAGTTTACCGTGTTCATAATCACCCGTTGCTGGATTAAAGCGATATTCTTTGCTCCAGACAGTTATATTTTCAGTCACTTGATTTATCGCGTCCACCACATAAGCAACTTCCTTGTCCGATGTAGTCGGGTGAAATGACGCTCGTATCCAACCTGGCTTTTCGGCGTAATCACCTAAATCTATTTGTTGAGTAATTTTTGACGAAGTATCTTGATCAACATTTAAAAGAATATGGCCATAAGTACCCGCACATGAACAACCACCGCGAGTTTGCACGCCAAACTTATCATTGAGTAGTCGTACAATTAAATTATAATGCGCGCCTGGTACATAAAACGAAACAATAGCGAGACGGTCACGAACACTGGGTTCAAGCATCACAACATGTTCATTTTTAGCTAAACTGTCCATCACATAATGAGTTATTTCAGCTTCGCGTTGCTGTATATTTTCAACCCCCATCGCATCTTTTACTTTAATCGCTAACGCGGCTTTTATGCATTGTAAAAATCCTGGTGTGCCACCATCTTCGCGCATCTCTATATTATTAAAGAAACTATGTTTACCCCAAGGATTGGTCCAAGTAACCGTTCCGCCACCGGGGTGATCAGGCACTTTGTTTTTATAAAGCGCTTTATTAAATACCAGCACTCCAGAACTGCCAGGACCACCTAAAAATTTATGAGGTGAAAAATAGATAGCATCTAATGCTTGTTTTGGGTTACTTGGGTGCATGTCAATATCAACATAAGGTGCAGAAGCAGCAAAATCGACGAAACATAAACCGCCATGTTGATGCATAATTTCAGCAAGTTGATAATAAGGCGTTTTTATACCCGTAACATTTGAACAGGCAGAAAATGAGCCTATTTTTACTGTCCGGTCTTGGTATTTTTCTAACAACTGCGCCAAGTGTTCTAAAGAAGGTAAGCCATTGCTATCTGGATCAACAATTTCAAGCGTCACATCGCATTCATACCAAGATGTTTGATTAGAGTGATGTTCCATATGCGTTATAAAAACTACAGGTCTATCATTTTCTAAAAAGCTAACTTGCGCTTGCATGCGCTCAGGAATGCGCAAACCTAAAATACGTTGGAATTTGTTGACCACTGCGGTCATACCGGCACCCGCAGTGATCAAAACATCATTATCGCAAGCATTTACATGGCGTTTAATGACATGTTGAGCATCGTGATAGGCGTGAGTCATGGCACTACCGGTTAAATTAGTTTCAGTATGTGTATTAGCGACATAAGGCCCTAATTCATTGGTAATGTAATCTTCAATAGGTTGATATAGTCGACCACTGGCGGTCCAATCGGCATAAATAATATCAAGCGTTTGACCATTAATTTTATGCTGAAGATTTTGCCCAATAACATGGTGCCGAAATGGTAAAAAATAACTTTCCAATGACATACTAGCTTGCTCTTAACGTCTATAATAAAAACATACTAGCATTATTCGACTTTTGAAAAATATAAAACCAACAAACCAGCATTAATAGCAAAATAAATCCAAAATATCACATAATAATGAACATACTTACCAATAACAGTTTATATAAAGCTAAATATGAAAATAAATTTTAGTAATCTAGCTATATTGAAATGATTTTCTTTAAAGTGACCAAAAATCACTACTTTTTAATCGCTAATTTGCCAATTAATAATGGTTTTATTTTGCGTTTGTAACCAGGTATTGGCTTTAGAAAAGTGCCGACAACCGAAAAATCCGCGATAAGCAGAAAGTGGTGATGGGTGTGGACCGCTTAAAACAAGGTGCTTTTGCTGATCAATATTTTTACCTTTTTTCTGCGCATGGCTGCCCCAGAGCATAAATACACAACCGCCATTATGCTGATTTAATTCAGCAATAATTTTATCGGTAAATGTTTCCCAGCCTAATTTCGCGTGAGAATGTGCTTGCCCTTGCTTAACGGTAAGCACGGTATTTAGCAGCAATACTCCTTGCTCAGCCCACTCCGTTAAGTAGCCATGTTTTGGTGTAACAAAGTCCGTTATATCTTGGCTAAGCTCTTTATATATATTGACTAACGAAGGCGGAACTTTAATGCCTTTACGGACCGAAAAAGCTAGACCATGCGCTTGTGATTGACCATTTGCACCCAAACCATGATATGGGTCTTGTCCAAGTATAACCACTTTCACATCTGACAAATCAACAGTAGAAAATGCCGTAAATACATCTTCTTCAAGCGGTAATACTACTTCGCCATCCGTTCGTTGTTGAGCAACTGCTTTAGATAATTGTTGAAAGTAATCTTGTTGTTGCTCATGGGTAATTATTTTTTGCCATTGAGGTTTTATCTGAGTCATATTCTGTAGTGATCATGTATTTAATATCGTGGGTATATTATGCGGTATTAAATACATGAATGTCATGGGTAGATACTGAGTATTTGTCTGGAACAAAGCGCTGAGCGGCCATATGAACTTGGGTTGACTATATGACGGCTTAAATGTTGACCTACAGCGAACAATCAAACGAAAAAAAGGCAGTAAAAACTGCCTTTTATAATAAACCTGAGATTCCTTTAACGAGCGAAGTTACTATGCCATTAAGTAAGCTCTAAGCTCGGCAAAATCAGTTGTACTTGTAGTAGATAAAATAGTTTCACTAGCACAATCGGCAAGCTCTTTTGGTAAGCCTATTGGCTGGCCTAAAGTACTTTCAACAATATCTTTAAATTTCGCTGGATGAGCGGTACCCAAAAATACACCGAATTCAGTATCCGTGGCATTATATTGCAATGCTCTGTAAGCCACTGCTGCATGAGGCTCACTTATGTAGCCAAGTTTTGCCAACTGGATCATAGCCATTTGAGTTTGCTCTTCATCAATTGATACTGAACTAACGCAATCTTGCTCAACTAAGCCGGCTTGTAGCATATGCTCAACACGTGGCCAGTTGTTAGGGTTACTAACATCCATAGCGTTAGAAATAGTTGCTACCGTGTCATTAGGTGTCCATTCGCCAGTTTGTAAGTAGCGAGGTACAGTATCGTTAGCATTCGTTGCCGCAATAAAACGCTTAATCGGTAAACCTAATGCTTTAGCAAATAGTCCGGCGGTTAAGTTACCAAAATTACCACTTGGAATTGAAAAAACAATATCTTTTAAGGCATCATTACCTTTTTGACGATAAAGCTGAGCAACTGCTTCAAAGTAATAACAAATTTGCGCTAACAAACGACTAATGTTTATTGAATTTGCAGAGTTTAATCCGATAGTTTCTTTCAGTTCTTTATCTTCAAAAGACTGTTTAACTAACGACTGACAATCATCAAACGTGCCTTCTACTGCGATAGTTCGAATATTACCACCTAAGGTAGTAAACATTTTTTCTTGCAGTAAACTGATTTTGCCTTTCGGATATAAAATAACCACATCGATGTTATCAATACCGTGGAATGCATGGGCAACCGCAGCGCCAGTATCACCCGATGTTGCCGTTAAAATAGTGACTTTTTTATTTTCACTGAACGCTTGTAAACATTTAGCCATAAAGCGAGCGCCAAAGTCTTTAAAAGCCAGTGTTGGACCGTGGAATAATTCTAATATTGCACGTTTTTCACTGATAGGCTGTATTTGCGCTGGGAAATTGAAGGCATCAGTTACAATTTCAGTTAACTGGTCTTCAGTTAAATCTTCACTCACAAACGGGTATAATACCTTAACGCTGCGCTCAACCATTGGCAGCGCAAGTAAGGCTTCAATATTATCAAAACGAGGTAATTCTTCAGGGAAAAACAACCCTTGGTTACGCCCTAAACCTTGCTTTACCGCACAAGCAAAACTGACTTGTTCATCGTTTTCTTTTAAATTATAAAATTTCACACTTAATTCCTATATAGGGTTTAATCTATTAATTTTTCGCTAAGGTAAACTTACTGCACCTTGAGCATCAGCCTGACAAATATGAACAAAACCTTCACTTGTGCCGGACGATGATGT
This sequence comes from Colwellia sp. PAMC 21821, assembly GCF_002077175.1. Classification (NCBI taxonomy): domain Bacteria; kingdom Pseudomonadati; phylum Pseudomonadota; class Gammaproteobacteria; order Alteromonadales; family Colwelliaceae; genus Colwellia; species Colwellia sp. PAMC 21821. Next base: position 2,779,403 of record NZ_CP014943.1, on the reverse strand, counting down.
TTGTAAATAATTGTCGCTTAACCAGTTGGCAAACTTTTTAGCTTTCGCTTCATCGTCAGTAACACAAAAAAGTGTTGGACCTGAACCCGAAATACCAACAGCTAAGCAACCTTCCTGTCTTAAGTAACTCGCTGCATCGCTGTAACCAGGTAAAATTGTTTTGCGATAAGGTTCAGCCACTACATCGGTTAATACCGAGAATGCCTGCGTTTTATCACCGCGATGACAAGCATCGACAAAGGTCGCTAAATTCTGTCCAAAGCTAATTAGATCTGCCCGCGAATAAGATGTTGGCAATATATCTCTTGCCGCTTTGGTTGAGACTTCAATCCCTGGATATGCCATCACAAAATAGCAATCATCAAATTGTGGTAAATCTCGCGCAATTATATCTGAGTCTGGCACCATTAACTGCATACCACCTAGAAAACATGGTGCAACATTATCATAGTGTAGACTACCACTAATTTTTGCTTCCATTTGCCCCATCATTTTTAACAGTGCTTGCTCCGAAAAGCTAAACTCATGGTATTTTTCATAAAAAGCATTTAAACCCGCAATTGCCGCCACCACAGAACAAGCACTAGAGCCTAATCCGCTACCTACCGGCATACGCTTATCTAAGGTAATTTTGACTTCAGCAATAGTTTGCTTACTGGCAAGGAGTTCTTTATTAAATAAAAGTAAACAATCCCAAACAATATTTAGCTTAACATCGCTTGGTAATTTATTAGCAAAATTACCGATAACGTCTAATTGGTCGCCGTCATTACTATGGGTAACCGTAATAACATCACCTAATAATGTACCGTCGACGGGCTTAACTGCTAAACCTAAAACATCAAAACCAACATTAACATTGCCAATTGATGCTGGTGCAAATACTGAAACACTCATTAGTGCTGTTGCTCCCATGCTAATGTTCTTAATACGTCACCAAAAACACCTGCTGCGGTAACTGCAGCACCAGCGCCATAACCACGTAAAACAAAAGGTAACGGTTGATAATAACGACTATGAACCGCTAACGCGTTTTCGCCATCTTTAATGCTATAAAGTGGATGACCGACGCCGACAGCTTCAATAGCCACCTGACATTTTCCATCAACAATATTACCAATGTATCTCAGCACTTTACCTTCTGCTTTAGCTACATTGATGCGCTCAGCGAATGCCTGATCTAACGATGGTAAATTACTCATAAAGGTTGCTACGTCACCGCTTGCATCGAACGACTCGGCTAAAACCGGTTCGATTTCGATGTCAGTTAACTCTAACGGCATACCCGCTTCTCTAGCCATGATAAGCAGCTTACGCGCTACGTCCATACCGCTCAGGTCATCACGAGGATCAGGCTCTGTAAAGCCCTGCTCTTTAGCTAACGTTGTTGCTTGAGATAAAGTCATACCCTCATCAAGTTTACCGAATATATACGATAAAGAACCTGATAATACCCCTTCAAATTTTACCAGCTCATCACCCGCTTTTAGCAAGTTTTGCAACGTATCAATAACCGGTAAGCCAGCGCCAACCGTTGTTTCGTATAAAAATCGACGGTTAGTTTTTTGAGCTGCCGTTCGTAATGCTTGATAATATTCCCAAGAATCTGTGTTCGCTTTCTTATTAGGCGTTACAACATTAAAGCCGGCTTCTAAATAATCCACATATTGCAAAGCAAGTGCTTCGTTAGAAGTACAATCAACTAATACCGGGTTAATTAAATGGTTTGCACGAACAAAGTTTTTAATATTTTCAACAGTAACCGGCAAAGCTTCTTGGCCTAAATTTTCTTGCCAATTAGCAACATCGATACCTTCACTGTTAAATACCATGCCTTTACTGTTAGCCAAGCCATAAACTTTCAGTGAAATATTGTCTGTAGTAAGTTTTGCCTGCTGGCGGGCTATTTGAGCCAGTAACTCGCTACCGACAACACCACAACCAACCAAGAATACATCTATTGTTGGCTTGTGAGAAAAGAAGTTTTGATGACTAACTTTCATAGCGTCTGTACATTTTCTGCTTTCGATAACCACAGAAATACTGCGCTCTGACGAGTCTTGAGCAATAGCAACAACATTCACACGTGCTTGCGCAAGTGAACTGAAAAATTTAGCCGCAACACCTTGTTGATGATGCATACCATCGCCAACTAAAGACACAATGGATAATTTATGCGTTAACGTTAACGGCTCTAATAAACCGTTTAACAATTCTAATTCGAATTCTTCTTGTAAGCTTTGCTCAGCTTTATCTGCATCAGACGAATAAATACAAAAACTAATACAATATTCACTTGAAGACTGGCTGATTAAAATTAAAGAGATGTTTTCGCGACTCATGGTAGCAAAAACACGACTCGCCATACCAACCATGCCTTTCATACCAGGGCCAGAAACATTCACCATGGTTAAGTCATCTAAATTTGAAATCGCTTTAACACGCTTTTGCTGATCATTTTCATTAGCGATTAACGTTCCTGCTGCTTCAGGATTACCGGTATTTTTAATCAAACAAGGAATGTGATGCTGAGCAATAGGACCGATTGTTTTTGGATGTAAAACACTCGCACCAAAATAAGATAGCTCCATCGCTTCTTGGTAAGATAAATAATCTAATAATTGTGCTTCTTTTATTAGGCGAGGATCTGCGTTATATACACCGTCAACGTCCGTCCAAATTTCGCAATACTCAGCCTCACTACAAACCGCTAATACCGCAGCAGAGTAATCTGAACCATTGCGACCTAATGTTGTAACATTACCAAGGCTATCAACACCGATAAAACCTGGCATAAGGGCAATCGTGTTAAGTTCGTTATAAACATGCTGAAATCTTTCTTTACATAACACTAAGTCTGCCACGGCATTCATCGAAACATCATTGGTGCGAAGGAATTTTTCGGGTTCAATAACACTCACTTCGATTGCATCGGCTGACAATACTGACTGCAAAAGTGCCACACTCAAACGCTCACCTATGCTAATAATACGTGCACGCACATGTTCAGGACAAAATGACAGTAATGTTGCACCATGCAAGTATCGGCTTAATTGATGTTCCCACGTCGCAAGTACTTGCTCACTGTGTTGCGAGCTAAAACTCGGCAATCTCGCCGACAAGTCTTGGATAATGTTTTCAATAGCGTGTTTAAAATGCAACAAGTCACTTTGCAGTTTTTCTTCATTAGAGATATTTTCTGCCATCGCCACTAAATGATTAGTCACGCCTTGTGGCGCAGAAACGACTATAGCAAGTCGAGAAGACTGACTTTTATTTTTGATAATGTTCGCCACTTCAATAAAGCGCTGACCCGAAGCCAAAGACGAACCACCAAATTTTAATACACGCATTTTTACCCCTTAAACCCTAAATATAAAAAAAGCCCGTAACCTAAATGGTCACGGGCTTTATAAAATTGCTAAATTCTACACGTCAGCCAATGACCACCATCCCGGTGAGGGTGGTAGTGGTGATAATAATAATGTTGCGACGTTGTAGAATATTCATGAGGTATAAAGTGCCTGATATGAATTTTTCTGTCAACTGCTTTTTATGAATAAAAAAAACTAATATATGTATAAAAGTTAGGAAGATTGAATATTTGATTAAAATATTCATGAAACACTCGGTTTTTGCGCTAAACAAACTCGGTTACGCCCTGCCCCCTTCGCTTTATATAATGCTATATCGGCATGACTTATCAGGTTTTCATAACGGGCGTCACTCTCATCCATAACAGCAACACCAATACTGACAGTAACAGTAATGACTTGGTCTTGATAATGAATAGCATTACCTTCAATGGTTTTACGAATACGCTCTGCAACATCTTCAGCCCCTTTTAGGTCGGTGTTTGGCAATATCACCGCAAATTCTTCACCACCATAGCGGCCAAACAAATCGCCCATCCGAAGCATTTCATTAATAGCTTTTGATGTATCAATTAACACTTTATCACCACCTTGATGGCCATAGGTGTCGTTCAATAATTTAAATTGATCTAAATCTAGCATCACTAAGGCGAGTTCTTGTTTATAGCGCTGAGCTCGAGAAAACTCAGCAGCAAAACACTCTTCCCAATGCTTACGATTAAAGGTTTGGGTCAAACCATCTATACGACTCGATAAAGCCAGCTCCTGCAAAACCTTGTTTAATTGAGTTTGGTAATGACAAACATCAGTAACATCTTCAATTAAAATACAGATACGCTCAACTTCTCCTTCTACCTCAACAGGTAAAAAAGTACAGTTTTGTGCCATAAAGTCACTGTCTGTTGTTATAGGGCGAGAATGGGAAAGTTCAAATAGGTGATGGCGTTGCTCCCAGCCGCAAAAAGACTGGTTTTTTAATTGGATAACACTCGATAATTTACGTTCAAACCACTTTCTAGGTAACTCTGGAAAAACAACAAAAATACTTTTGCCGATAACTTGTTTGTCGCTTTTGTTGGCATGCACTTCCAGAAATCGATTCCACATTAGAATATTAAAATTTTTATCTAGAATTAAGATTCCTGTATTTAAGCGATTTAAAATATCACTACAAAGGGTATCTAACATTTTTAAAAGTCTGCCAGTATTCGATCAATAACAGTTTTAATATTAATAATAGCTTCCTCAGGAATAAGCAGCACCATATCGCAATTAAATGAGTAGTCAGTTACTTGATAACTAATTTTAACTTTTAATGCATAATCCCAATTAAAAGATTGCTGTTGTAAGTGCTCATTTACCTTGTTCAAATTAGTAGATAATAGCCTTGGGGCACTGTATGACATCTGGTTGTCTATTTGTCTGGCAAACACATTTAGAAATGTGGTGGTTAAAATAGAACTTAAATCTATAATTTGCTCGTCAAATGAAAGTTCATCGGCTTCATAACCGAGTAAGTCAGCCAAACGGTTTGAATCTAGCGGTTGATACATCAATAGTGCTTCACCACGAATACCTTCATAACCAAAAAAGCCTTGGCTAACAATTGCCATTGCTTTTAAGTCATGGTTAAGACTGTCAAATAAATGCTCTGAGCGCACTTGTTCTATACTCGGCACTTTTAAATACACAAAGGTATCTAAATAACGTGCGAGTTGATCGCTTGCTTGACCCATAGCGACATTAATCAACTCTTGTAAACAGTCGTGTTGATCTTCAGTTAAGTCAGATGCATTCATAGGAAACCATGATTTCTTAAGTGTTCATTTAATGTATCTAATTCTATAGGTTTACGCAAAAATGCTTTTGCACCTAACTCCAATACTCGACTTTGCATTTCAGGTTGAATATCTGCTGAAATAACAAACACAGGTACATTAATACTTTCATCTTTCAATGCTTTTAATACGCCCAAGCCATCAATAATTGGCATGGTCAAATCAAGAAATAGAATATCAATATGTTGATTGCGTAAAATATCTAGTGCTTCTTGGCCGTCTTTGGCTAATTGCGCATTTATTGATAGGTTATCGGGAAGGCTTCTAAGTACTTGCTTTCGGGCTAAGTTAGAGTCATCACAAATAAGAACATTTGTACTCATTTGGCGCTATTCCTTAATTATTTTTTTATTAACAACTAATTTACCTTAAATTTGTTCTGCTGTTAATTGCTAATGCTAATAACCCAACATTTTTTTCCATTTTAATGGTTTGAAAGTAGACTTAAAGGGCATCTTTAAACCTAAATTTATTGCAAAAATAAGCACGATAAATGAGGCGGTGTTGATATACCAACATTCACGGATTAATCAGAAAGTGAGATATTCCCCGATCAATTTAATTTTATTAGATTAAGTTAAGTTAAGTTAAGTTAAGTGGCCTATTTTATGCGCATGAGTAATGGGCAAATATAAGATATTTATGTTAATAACATATGGTTCAGGACAGTAGGCTCCTACGGCGTCGAATAAGCGGCATCCATATAACGGTAATGACTAACGTAATAGTGGCTTATTTAACCCATATATAGGATTAAATAATGCGTGAGATTGGTATTTGCTGGCTATAAATTTATTAATAGCTCAATAAAGGTTATAGACATAGCAGCAGACAATAAATAAATACATATTGCCTTCCAACTATAGTGAGTTAATTTCATATTTATCCCCTTATGCCAATGCTATCAAAAGGCAGTTTGCATATATATTGATGCTATTGGACATTAATCGTTTTATTATTTTTTTAAGTCACAAAGCAGTAAATATACCAAGCAGGTCTCGTGCCAATTAGTTTATAAAAAGTTGATTAATTAGCTTAGACATAATAATTATTGATTAAATATGAAAGAGATAGCTTTTGTTATGCCTGTTATGCCTGTTATGCCTGTTATGCAAGAGGAAGGTTACGACCATTTCAGGTCAGGTTGGTGTTCTTGCATCCAACTTTTGGCGTTTTGATATTCAGGGCAATATACGGCAACTAGTTGCCAAAATTTTGTCGAATGGTCCATGTGTTTGATATGACATAACTCATGGATGATGACATAGTCAACCACCCAGGTTGGCAGCATTTTCAATAAGTAATTAAAGCTTAATTCGCTACGACTATTACAACTTCCCCAGCGTGCTTTATATTTTCTCACTTTAAACGATGACGCATATAGCGACATTTTATTAGAAAAACCTATAAGATTTTGCTGAATATAATCTTCAACATGCGCTTTAAACCAGCCTTCAATTTGCGTTTTAATTTTCGTTACCGTAAGTTCTGAGTGCAAACTGTATGATGCATAACGAGCATTGAGCACCACGGTTAAGCTTTGATCCTGCTTATTATGAATAACATTTTGTGGCCCGTAAGCAATGACAATATTATGCGGCAAACCATCAATATAGATTGATGGTTTGTTATGAGCATTCTCGTTGCTAAGTTGTTGAGTAAAAGTAGGGTTTAATAAGGTATGGTGCTGTTGTTCTGCAACCTTTTGTTTTAGCCACAACAATTTAGATTGTATAAGGCTTTCAACGTACGCTGTTTTGACAAACTTTGGTGCCCTAACAATAATTTGTGCATTGCTTACTTGCAAGGCAATAGTTTTTCTCCGCGCGCTTCGTATTAGCTGATATTCCAAAACACCACCATAAAAAATTAACCAATAACAAATGAAAAAAACAACCTCGATTAGGGATAAACAAGGTTAAACACTAGCTAACTTTTCGCTGACCAGCATCTAAATATAAGCTTAAGCTACCACAGGTTTAGTTTTACTACTTGCTTTAGCGCTAGGCGATTTGGCCTTTTTTACTTTCTCAGTTGTATTCACACTGTCGGCTTCAACAACCTCATCGGCCACTTCTGCTTTAGTCTTTTTCGGGCTACTAACAACGGCTTTAGTGTTCGTTGCTTTAGCTTTTTTAGCTTGTAAAGCTACCAGCACGTCATCACGATTTTGGGCTAAATAAACACTGAGTTCTTCACGAATACTTTCAGAAAGCTCGACAGGTGCTTGTTCAAACATTTCAGATAAATTATCTGCCATATCGAGCATTTTATCATATTCGTCTGCGGCTTTTTTATCCATGAATGTTTCTACCTCCACACCTTGTCTTATGACGACAAATCGACTCTCTACTGCCATTGTTATCCCTTATTTACTATTTACCAAATTCAATTCGTTACTGCCCAACTAAAAGCAGACCTATTCTAATTTCTAAGCTCTAAGCTCTAAATTATAAAAGTATGCCAATTCAGGCCAGTAAAGACTGTACATATTACCAGTATCATACCCTGATTTTATAAAATTACCAGAAAATGTTAGCTGCCAACATAAATTTCATGTGTTCCATCTTACGATATATAACATGTCTATACGATAATGTTTCAAAGTTCACCCATAGATGTAAGAGTTAATGTCATCAAACCGGTTTACTATAAAAATTTTATGTTATAAAAACAAAATATTACCATAGGTACTAGCCACTATTGCTAGTGATTAACTTTTACATTCAGTCCGCTCTTCTTTACAACTTTTTATCGCGAATACGTCACTATTAAAAGTGTACACAGCGTAAATAAATTTTTAATTGTATACGGAGAGCCAAATGAACACATTCAAATTATTCACTACTACCGCGATCACCTGTTCAGTTTTATCAATTGTCAGTTTTAATAGCTATGCCATGGATAAATATATTGAAACAGCCCTTATTGACGTCTGTAAATCTACATTAACTAATAACGTTAATCAGTTTCAAAAAACAGCTGACTCTTATAATTTACGAAACAAAATACTCGCAATGAAGGTGATGTGTAACGGCGAAGATATTATCAGTTTCGCACAAAAACACGGCGCAAATAAAACCGCGGCACGCTTACAACGCAGTGTTATCGGTAACGTTAAGATAATTGATGTCGCTAAAATTGAAAAGATACAGGTTAATTTTCAGTTGTAAAAATTAAGGAGGTTGGTATTAAAATTAATAATGTAACACCGCAGATGCTCAATTTTCAGCTGGGCACCTGTGATGTTATTTTTTATAACTTATGGCATTAAACTTAGTAACTACTTACTTTAATTCTTTAACCCTAAAAGTACGGCCTTTTAGCTTGCCATGCGTTAACTTGTTTAACGCTTTTCTCGCTACCGATTTTTCTACCGCTACATATGCCCAATTAGCGCCTAATTGAATTTTACCCACTTGTTCAAATGTTATGCCATTTTCACCCGTAAGTGCACCAACAATATCGCCTGGTCTGACTTTTTGTTTTTTACCACCATCGATCTGAATCGTGGTCATTTTTGGCGTAAATACATTTCGCTCTAAAGCTTCACTACTCGGTAACTCTTCACCTTCAATAGTTCGCTCTAAATAATCTTCCAATAAGCCAATTTTATAGCTATCTTTTTTATTAAATAATGAAAATGCATAACCTGTGCTGCCTGCACGACCGGTGCGACCTATGCGGTGTATATGCACTTCACTGTCATGCGCAATATGGTAATTAAATACCGCATCAAGCGCTTCAATATCTAAACCACGGGCGGCAACATCAGTAGCAACCAGTATTGAGGCGCTTTTGTTAGAAAAGCGCACTAATGTTTGATCACGATCTCTTTGTTCCAAATCACCATGCAATGCTACGACACCAAAACCATAAGCAGCCAATTTATTCGCCACATTCTGCGTTTCTATTTTGGTATTACAAAAGATTACACTCGACTCGGGTTGATGAGTTAGTAGCAGTAATCGGATAGCGGTTAGGCGATCTTCATCATTTTCTACCTGATAAAAGTGCTGTGAAATAGTGCTACTTTCATGGCTTGACTCTACTTTAATCACAGCAGGTGTTTGCAAATAACTATTCGCTATTTTTTGAATTTGTTGCGGGAACGTAGCGCTAAATAATAACGTTTGTCGTTGCTTTGGCATTTTAGCAACGATGTTATCTAAAGCTGCCTGAAACCCCATATCCAGCATGCGGTCAGCTTCATCTAAAACCAGGGTGTCCACGTGTTCTAATGATAAAGTCCCACGGCCTAAATGATCTTCTATTCGCCCTGGTGTGCCAACAATAATATGCGCGCCATGCTCCAATGAACCTACTTGTGGTCCAAACGGTGTACCACCACATAAGGTAAGCACTTTTATGTTATGAACCGCTCTAGCAAGCTTTCTAATTTCTTTCGCTACTTGGTCGGCTAACTCGCGTGTAGGGCATAGTACCAAGGTTTGAATTCTAAACTTTTTAACTTGTAGTTTATTCAAAAGGCCAAGACCAAATGCCGCTGTTTTACCTGAGCCGGTCTTACCTTGGGCAATGACATCTTGTCCCGCTAAAATAGCCGGTAGGCTTTTAGCTTGTATTTCTGTCATCTCATGGTAACCAAGTGATGAAAGGTTATCTAAAATTGCGGGTTGTAAGCTAAGTGATGAAAATTTGCTGTCGCTCAACGTCAAAGTCCTAACGTAAAAAATAATTGTCGCTATTTTACACGCTTTCGCTCACGCAAACACAGCTTTACGCAATTATATTATTATCCGCAGTTTAATAAGGAAAAGTAGGGTTAACTAGCCAATAAAGACAACAGCATTGTCGCTAAAGCTTGCGGTGATTCTAACGGTAACATATGCCCGGTATTAGTGACCTCTTTTAGCACAATGTTATTTGCGCCATGTAGTTCTTGTCTCAACTCTTGTTTCAACTCTTGTCTCAATGAAACAAGATCAACTAAGTTATCTTCATCGCCCACAAGCAACGTCACAGGTAAGGTTAACTGAGTTAATAAGGGTAATAAATTTGGCCGATGCATCGAAACACTTAGCTGGTGTAATAATATGTCAACGCCAAGCTCACGATCCATGGCGACAATGACTTGCTTAATATCTTGATAACACTGGGGGTTAAATTGCTTAATATTTGGGTGCAGTAAATCATCAATTCGCTTATTGGGAATACCCAAATAACCGCGCTGATTTATCCAATCAATGGTACGTTTACGCTGTTTAATTTCCGCTAATGGCAAATTTTTCGGAAAATTAGACACGATCAATAAATGCTTTAGTTTATTTTTAAGCTTTAACGCGATGGCACTAGCAATGTAGCCGCCCAATGAAAAGCCGACTAATATTGCTTCATGGTCAACAACTTGGTCTGAAAGTGAACTTACAACCTCATCCATACTGCCACTACTTGGGATCACCAAAGGTATTAACTGATAATCTTGAGAGTATTGCTGACGCAGTAGCTGCCAAGCAGGCAGCCATAAATCTTGAGTGCACATAGTGCCAGGAATAAAATAAATAGTTTTCAACAACAGTTATCCCTGTTTTTTGTCAAACCACTTTAGGTGAATCATCAGGAAAAATAACGCTCAAACAAACGAATGTTAACTATTTCTCCGGCCTGAACTCTACCTTGCTCAGCAGGTAAAACAATATAACAATTTGCCGACGCTATGCTGGTTAAAATACCAGAGCCTTGACTACCTGTGCTAGTAACTATTAATTCGCCGTTATTGTCATAAGAAATTACACCGCGTTGAAAGTCCATGCGCCCGGGGGACTTTCTTAAATCTGTCAGCGTTTTGGCTTTTAACTTTATTAAGGGCACTGCCAGGCAGTTCTGTAATTTTATCAACGCGGGTATGGCTAATAAATCGGCGGTTACCATAGCGGAGACAGGATTGCCCGGTAAGCCGAAAAAAACACTGTTGGGCAGTTTACCAAAAGCAAAAGGCTTGCCTGGTTTCATTGCGATTTTCCAAAAGGCAATTTCACCAATTTGTTCCAGCACGAGTTTAGTATAATCGGCGTCACCGACTGAAACACCTCCAGAGGAAATCACTGCATCTGCTAATGCATCGGCTTGAATAAAAGCCTCTCTAATAGCGGTTTCATCATCAACTATAACGCCAAAATTAATCACATTAACATTGAGGTTTTCTAACATTCCGGCAAGCGCATAACTGTTACTTTCAAAAATGTCACCGCTACCTAGTGGTTCGCCTAATGCTTTTAGCTCATCACCTGTAGCAATTAACGCGACATTAAGTTTGCGAAATACCGTTAACTCTTGAATACCGAGTGAAGCTAAAACGCCAATATCAATAGCAGATAAACGCCGACCTTTGCTAAAAACCACCTGATTTTTATTAATATCTTCACCGGCATAGCGAACATGGTCACCCAGCTCACGTTGTACTTCAAACTTAACGCTGTTATCTACTACCTGACAATTTTCTTGCATTTCTACCGTATCGCAATCAGCAGGTATTTTTGCACCTGTCATAATACGAATGCACTCACCTTTGCCACAAGCACCTTCATAAGGCTGCCCTGCCATTGAACGGCCAACTAAAATCAAACTTGAGTGTTTAGCCAAACTAGCGTTAGCAAAAGCGTAACCATCCATAGCGGAGTTATTATGTGGAGGGACATTAATTGGGCTAGTTATATCTGTCGATAAAACTCTACCTAGGCTTTCGGTTAAGGTAGTACGTTCAACTTCAGTGATCGGGGTAATACCAGCAAGCATCGTTTCTAGTGCTTGTTCAAAGGGCATTAATCCAGGCGTAGCACAACAATCAACCATAATAAACCATCCAATTTTATTGTATTTTCTATTTCTCAGCTATCGCCTAGCGCATGAGGCAGCTTGCTTTAAATATTTCCATCTTCACTTGGTGAACAAATTATGCCAATAATATTGACAATATTGAACGTCATTTAATATAACCAAGGTCTTTATCTGTTATAGTGCTAACAATCATACTATGCTTATAGTTATATGATATAAAATATTTTTTTCGCCGAGCTATCTTAGCTAAATTCGTTGCTATGCAACCAACATGCTCTTTTAGCCGTAAACCAAATTTAATTTTTGAGTTTGCCAGGGTTAACAAGGAAACTTGTTTACCTCCCGACTTTGGAAAGGTGACATGTTAACAGACAACTTCGGTCGCAAGTTTTATTACTTGCGCCTATCGATCACTGACGTATGTAATTTTCGGTGTAGCTATTGCTTACCCGATGGCTATCAGTGTGATAACGATAGAAAATTCCTCACACTGCCTGAAATTACCCGTTTAGCTTCAGCGTTTTCTTCTATGGGTACGGAAAAAATCCGTATCACTGGTGGCGAGCCCTCTTTACGTAAAGACCTACCTGAAATAATTGCTCGATGTAAGCAAACTCCAGGTATTAAAAAGGTCGCTATTACGAGTAATGGTTACAAACTTCCTGAGCATTTACCTGCTTGGCTAGATGCCGGCATTGATGCCATCAATATTAGTATTGACACGCTAGACCCACGACAATTCCATGCTATTACTGGCCACGATAAGCTAAAACATATCCTTAAAGGTATTGATATGGCGGTTGCTGCAGGTAATACAACGGTTAAAGTGAATACGGTATTAATGCGTGAGTACAATGGTTACGACATTGCCAGTTATTTAGCTTGGTTAAAAGATACACCAATAACTTTACGCTTTATTGAGTTAATGCAAACGGGTGATAATAAAGAGTTTTTCGATGCTCAACACGTTCAAGGTTCGCGCATAAAGCAAAACTTGATCTTAGATGGTTGGTTACCGGTTATTAATGATAAAGCAGCTGGGCCAGCACAAGAGTTCTTTCACCCTGACTATGCAGGTAGAATTGGCTTAATAATGCCTTATTCAAAAGATTTTTGTAATACCTGTAATCGCTTACGGATAAGTGCCATTGGTAAATTACATTTATGTTTATTTACCGAACAAGGCTTATCGCTAAAGGACTACTTGCAAACTGATGATGTTGAACCTTTAAAAGCCGCTATCAGCAATATGTTGACCGACAAAAAACAAACCCACTTTTTACACGACAAGCTCACTGGAGCGACAAAAAACTTAGCAATGTTGGGCGGTTAATGAGTGTAGATAACACATTATTCCAGCCTTGCTTAGGGGTGGTTTTAGCGGGTGGTAAATCTAGCCGTATGGGAGAAAACAAAGCCAATTTACAGCGCGAAACACAAGACATGCTGAGTTATAGCAAGTCTGTGCTCAAGAGTGCTGGCAGCTCACACGTGATCGTCAGTGGTGGTGAAAAAGGTATTGACGATCTCGTGGCGAATATGGGTCCTCTGGGTGGTATTCAAAGCATTATCGAACAATTCAAACCTAAATCACTGCTAATTTTACCCGTTGATTTGCCTTTAATGACCTCAGGTGAGCTCGCAGCACTAAAGCAAGTTGGAGAATTGAGTCAACGCGCATGTTATTTTACTGATAATTTTCTGCCACTGTATTTACCCGTAAATGCTTTTGTTGAACAGTTTTTTCAACAATCACTATTTCGAGAGCACGCTCAAGTTGCCTCTAAAAAATCTACCGGTAAACGCAATTTATCAGGGCCTTCTGTGCGAAGTTTATTAGCGCAAATTCCGCATAACGCGATAAAACCTAAAAACGATCAGTGTTTATTTAACACCAATACGCCTGAGCAATGGCAACAGGCAAAACAATTATTATCTTTGCAAAGGAAATCTCATGTCTAGTATCTCTTCAATTCATTGCGGCGATGGTTTCGTCCCATTAAACATCGCAGTACTAACCGTTTCAGATACCCGAGAAGAGCACAATGATACCTCAGGTCAAACACTCGTTGAACGATTACAAGCTGCTGGCCATAAATTAGCCGCTAAAGAAATTTCAAAAGACGACGTCTACCAACTACGTGCTGTAGTTTCTAAGTGGATTGCTGATGAAAATGTGCAGGTTATATTAACGACCGGCGGAACAGGCTTTACAGCTCGAGACAATACACCTGAAGCGCTACTGCCTTTATTTGATAAAGATATTGAAGGCTTTGGCGAAGTATTTAGAACGATTTCTTTAGCTGAAATTGGTACCTCGACCATTCAATCACGCGCCTTTGGCGGCATGGCAAATAGCACTGTTATTTTGTCAGTACCGGGCTCAACCAATGCCTGTAAAACGGCTTGGGACAAGTTAATTGTCGAACAATTAGATGCTAGCCATCGACCATGTAACTTTGTGCCCCATCTAAAGTTTACATAGCATTAATATTATCGAAAGTCCTTATGCCCAATTTAATGCTGAAGCACTTACCCAAGTTAGCGCAAATATTCATTGCGCTTACGATTATGTGGCTAGCCTTACAAACTAGCTACGTTTTTGCTGTTGACCAACAAAAGCAAACCAAGCCTTTACGTATTGCTGTAGCGGCTAACTTTGCTCCTGCACTTAAAATATTATTGGCTGACTTACCGAATAAAGATCAGATTAATTATCAAATTATCAGTGCGGCTACGGGTACGCTTTATCAGCAAATAAAACATGGTGCACCGTTTGATTTATTTCTATCCGCTGACTCAGTCCGACCAGAATTACTTGAACAAGAAAAGCTGATAATAAAGCATAGTCGTCAAACTTATGCTTATGGGCAAATTGCTTTATGGTCTGCCACTCAACCATTACAGAGCTTAAATGAGCTTAATCATTATACCGGTAAGTTAGCCATCGCCAATCCCGATACTGCGCCCTATGGCAAAGCGGCCCAGCAAGCCTTGCAACATTTATCGCTATGGCCGAAGTTAAAAAATCAATTAATCACCGGTATAAATATTAGCCAAACCTTTCAACAAGTTCGAAGTCAAGCCGTCCCTTTAGGCATAGTGGCGTATAGTCAATTAGTCATCAATAACTATCAGGGGATAATTATGCCGACGGCATATTATCAACCTATTGCCCAACAGCTAGTGATTGTAAAGTCTAGTCAACAAGTTGAATTAGCCCAACAAGTAAGTGACTTTATACTACAAGTTAGTAGCCAAAAAACATTACAAGCACTGGGCTACTTGCCAGTAAAATCACCACGAGATAACACTCAGGTTAAGGCAAAAAATGACTGATCTTTCAGCTGACTTACTCGCCCTTGTCACCACCTTAAAAATGGCTGCGATTACCACCGTTATCCTCCTATTATTAGGTACGCCGATGGCATGGTATTTAGCTAAATGGCAAAGTCGATTTAAAGTTTTTTTTGAAGCAATTGTCGCTTTACCCTTAGTATTGCCACCTACTGTATTAGGCTTTTATTTACTATTGGCGTTTTCACCGACCTCTTTACCTGGAGAGTTATGGCAAAGTGCTACAGGCAGCCAATTAGCCTTTAGTTTCAGTGCTATTGTTATTGGTTCCGTACTTTATTCCCTACCCTTTGTTGTACAACCATTGCAAAAGGCTTTTGAACAACTTGGCGATCAGCACTTAGAAGCAGCAGCTATGCTTGGCGCAGGTCCGCTAGATAGATTTTTTAGTGTCGTTTTTCCCTTAACTAAGGCCAGCTTCATTACCGCTACCGTATTAGGTTTTGCCCATACCGTAGGTGAATTTGGCGTGGTGCTGATGATTGGCGGTAATATTCCCGGAGAAACAAGAGTTTTATCAATCGCTTTATTCGATCATGTTGAAGCGTTTAACTATGCTAACGCCCATTTGTTGTCAGCAGGCCTACTTATTGCGTCATTATTACTGTTGTCTTTTGTATATCTGCTAGGTAACAATTTTACCAGTAAGCAAAAGGACTTAGCAAAGTGATGAGCGATATGCCTGACGTTAACAACTCAAATCAACAACCTTATATCAAAGCTATAGCCGACAAAAAGTCACTCGCTGAAAACCCTGAGCGAACTATATCTTCAGAATTATCTTTGGCATTTACATTAGCGTTTAATAGTTTTGCAGTGTCCATTGAACAAACGATTAGCATCTCAGGCATTACCGGTATCTATGGCGACTCTGGTTCAGGTAAATCGACCTTACTACGCGTTATTGCCGGCCTTGAACACCGGGCAAATGGCCAACTATCATTAAATGGCGTAGCGTTACAAAACAGCGACAACAAGTGCTTTATTAAAGCTGAAAAAAGACAAATTGGCTTAGTTTTTCAAGACAGTCGTTTATTTCCGCACTTAACGGTTTATGAAAATTTAGCTTATGGCGCTAAGCGGCAAAAAAACCGACAACTAACCATTGATAAAGTACTGACATTAACGCAACTAACCAAACTACAGCATCAAAATGTCACACAGCTTTCCGGTGGTGAAAAACAACGAGTGTCCATTGCTCGAGCATTATTAGCAGAGCCTAAATTACTGTTATTGGATGAACCCTTTAGTGCCTTAGATAAAACCACTAAATCACAGATGTTAACCATTTTAAAAGCTATTCAGCAGCAACTTAAGCTACCCATGCTTTATGTCAGTCACAGTTTAAGTGAATTACAATATATCGCCGATCAATTAGTGATAGTTTCAGCAGGAAAAATGAGTCAATCAGCCCCTATTCACCAAGCTATTCATGACTTAAATAGCCGAGGCGAGACTAGCCCTAAAACGAGTTTATCGTTAACAATCGCTGAGCATTTACCTGATTACGGTCTAACCCGTCTTTCACTGCCTACATTACAGAGCGGTAATCAAAGCAGTAATCACAGCATATATTCACCAATACTTGAACAGACCAGCAACCCGCGCTTAATTGGCCAGCAACTACCCTTTATTATTTATGCACGCGATATTAGTATCAGTACAACAAAGCCTGAACATAGCTCAATTGTAAATCACTTGTCGGCAACTATTAGTGCAATTGACTACAGTAATACCAATGCGTTAATCACGCTAAATGCCGGTGAGCAAAAGTTTTATGCTCAAATCAGTCTGTGGTCAGCAAAACGCATGGCGCTAACCACACATGCAATCGTGTTTATTCAATTCAAAGCAAATGCTGTACATAGTTATCATTATACGGAGCCAACACACCATGCTTAGCAATCAAGAACAATTACGCTTTAGCCGTCAAACTATGTTAAAAGGCTTGGGTGAAGAAGGTCAACAAGCCCTTAAAAATGCCAGCATCTTAATTATTGGTGTTGGTGGTTTAGGTAATCCTGTTAGCCTTTACTTAAATGCCGCAGGGGTTGGCAATATTTATGTTGCTGATGGCGATAGCATTGAAATATCCAACTTACACCGGCAGATACTGTTCAGTGAAACCGATATCGGCCAAAATAAAGCAGATACTAGCGCAGAGAAATTACAGCAACTTAATAGCAGTACCAATATAGAAGTGCTTGATGAAATGCTCGATGAAGAGCTTGCCGATTACTATTTTCCCCTCGTTGACTTAGTACTCGATTGCACTGACAACATAACCACCCGTTATCTTATTAATCAAAAATGTATAGAACATAAGAAACCCCTAGTCATTGGGGCGGCAACAGGTTTTGACGGTCAACATATGTTCGTTAACCCAAACATAGCTGACAGCGCTTGCTATCAATGTTTATTTCCTGCTAATAAAAAAGCGCCCGAAAATAATTGCCAAACCATCGGCATATTAGGCCCCGTATTAGCGATTATTGGTGGCATGCAAGCGTTACAGGCGATTAAGTTTTTAACCGGTTATCCCGTGGCAACAAATCAACTGAATATTTTTGATGGTTTAAATAACTCATGGCAGCAATTCGCTATGAAAAAACAGGCTAAATGCCCTATATGCTCAGTGTAAGTTAGAGGATTTGTCAGGGTTTATTTGATATAGATTGATAGGCTTTACTTGATAGAGTTTGATAGGCGTTACTTGATAGAGTTTGATAGGCGTTACTTGAAAGAGTTTGATAGGCTTTGCTTGATAGAATTTGATAGGCGTTACTTGAAAGAGTTTGATAGGCGTTACTTGAAAGAGTTTGATAGGCTTTGCTTGATAGAATTTGATAGGCGTTACTTGAAAGAGTTTGATAGGCTTTGCTTGATAGAATTTGATAGGCGTTACTTGAAAGAGTTTGATAGGCTTTGCTTGATAGAATTTGATAGATACCACTTGAAAGCTTGGCGGTTTATTATGTAAATAACAAACCGCCTTTTAACACTTTTATTTAGCGCTTAACCGTATGATAAAGGCTTAAATCGAACGCTGGTAGATTACAAATTTACTTACGATATTCAACTTCTACATCGTAATCATCTTCATCCCAGTCTTCATCATCAAGATCGTCTGCCAAGTCTGCAATCGCATCTTCGTGATAAGTATCCCATTTAAATTCAACAGTTTTACCATCAATCGGCGCTTCTTCAACTTCTGGTGGCAAGGCTTCTATAAAGCTCATAACGCCTTGACACAAATCTTCAGTGCCTTTGCGATTAACCGCTGAAATACTGCGAACCTCACCTTCCCACCCTAGGCCTTCAATAATGCGGTCGGTAACTTCTTTCGCTTCTTCTTCAAGTAATAAATCTAACTTGTTGAATACTAACCAGCGTGGCTTTCCTGCCAGTGCTGCAGAATGTGTTTCTAGTTCACCTGCAATGGTTCTTGCATTTTCTAACGGATCAGAGCCGTCAACCGGTAAAACATCAACCACATGCAATAAGATACGACAACGTTCTAAGTGTTTTAGAAACTGTGTACCTAAACCAGCACCGTCAGCTGCACCTTCAATCAAACCTGGGATATCAGCAATAACAAAACTACGTTGAGCATCTAAACGCACAACACCTAAATTAGGCACTAAGGTAGTAAACGGGTAGTCTGCTACTTTGGGTTTCGCTGCCGAAACACTGCGAATTAAGGTCGATTTACCTGCGTTTGGCAAACCAAGTAAGCCAACATCAGCGAGTAACAACAATTCAAGTCTTAAATTGCGTATTTCGCCTGGCGTTCCATCAGTTTTCTGACGTGGAGCCCTGTTAGTACTACTTTTAAAGCGTGTATTGCCTAAGCCATGCCAACCGCCTTTTGCGACCAATAGTGTTTGATCGTGTTGAGTCAAATCACCTAATTGCTCGCCGGTATCAATATCAGCAGCACGAGTACCTACAGGTACTTTTAAGTAAAGATCTTCTGAACCTTTACCCGTACAATCTCGGCTTCGGCCATTTTCACCACGTTTCGCGCGATGAAATCTTTCAAAACGATAATCGATTAGTGTATTCCAGCTTTCATCAGCAATTAAGTAAACGTCGCCACCATCACCGCCGTCACCGCCGTTTGGACCGCCGAACTCAATATACTTTTCTTTACGAAAACTAACTAAACCATTACCACCGTCGCCGGCTTCTACGCGAATTTCTACTTCATCTACGAATTTCATGGTGTTTTAAAACACTCCAAAATTTTATTTTCTGCTACATATTATAAATGATTTATTTCAATTTGGATTGAACAATGTCATTTTTTATACAATTTGTAACGGATTACTATAAATTACCTGCAAAAAAAAACCCTGCGTAACAGCAGGGTTTTATAAGTTTGCGTATTACTACTCAGCAATGATGCTTACAAACTTGCGGTTTTTAGGACCTTTAACTTCAAATTGTACTTTACCATCAGATAAAGCAAATAGAGTGTGGTCTTTACCGATACCCATGTTGCTACCAGCGTGGAAACGAGTACCACGTTGACGAACAATAATGTTACCCGCTAAAACAGCTTCGCCGCCAAAACGTTTAACACCTAGGCGTTTAGCTTCTGAATCACGACCGTTACGTGTACTACCCGCAGCTTTCTTATGTGCCATTGTAAATCGCTCCTAATTAGCCGTTAATGCCAGTAATTTTCACTTCAGTGAACCATTGACGATGGCCCGCTTCTTTGCGTGAATGCTTACGACGTTTAAATTTAACAATTTTAACTTTGTCAGCGCGACCTTGGTTTACAACCTCAGCCACAACTTTACCACCAGCAATGTAAGGCGCGCCTACATTGATGCTCTCGCCATCGGCGATCATTAAAACGTTTTCGAATTCTACTGCAGCACCAATTTCAAGTTCAATTTTCTCTAAACGAACTGTTTGGCCTTCAGTTACACGATGCTGTTTACCACCGCTTTGGAATACCGCGTACATAGCTACTCCGTACTGCGTCATCATCTATGGACGACGCTTAAATTTAAAATTATAGGGCGCGAATTCTACGCGAAGAAATCGGTTAGAGCAAGCATAAAAGTAATGATTTATTATTATTTTTACTAAAGTAAAAACTTCTTGCTCACAAAACTTCTATCGTCATGAATTTCGTGTAAAATTACCCCGTGAAATTACTAGTATTCTAACACTAAATACTAATTGAATTAAGTAAATGAACCGTTATAAACGAGAATAAATATTTAAGAGCGCATGTTTATTGTTCCAAACTAAACATAAAGTGCCTGCAAGCACCGCAAATATGGGATATTTAGGTCGCCTTAAAATGTTCGATTATTTATTTCACTTGGTATAATGCTCAATTAAGGTAACTTGTTACGCTCTATGAATATAAAAAATATCCAAGCTTTGGCTCAACAAGACATGACCGCTGTCAACGATCTTATCTTTTCGAAACTTCATTCCGACGTTGCGCTAATCAATCAATTAGGTGTTTATATTGTTAATGGTGGCGGTAAGCGTATGCGCCCATTGCTCACCGTATTAGCAGCAAGAGCTATTGGTTATAAAGGTGAAGAGCATTTACAACTCGCGGCAATTGTAGAGTTTATCCATACTTCAACTCTTTTACATGACGATGTTGTTGACGAATCGAATATGCGCCGCGGTCGTGAAACAGCGAATGCGATGTTCGGTAATAGTGCTAGCGTATTAGTTGGTGATTTTTTGTATTCTCGTTCATTTCAAATGATGAGTGAGTTAAGCAACTTAAGAATCATGGATATTTTATCCGATGCAACCAATATTATTGCTGAAGGTGAAGTGCTGCAATTGATGAATTGTAATGATCCTGACACCACAGAAGATAGCTACATGAAAGTTATCTACTGCAAAACCGCAAAATTATTTGAAGCAGCAACGCGACTAGCGGCTGTTATCGCTAAGCAAGATGATGCTACAGAATTAGCGATGCTGAATTACGGTAAACACTTAGGTACTGCTTTTCAGTTAGTTGACGATATTATGGACTATACTGCTGACGCACAAGAAATGGGCAAAAATGTTGGTGACGACCTCGCTGAAGGTAAGCCGACCTTGCCACTTTTGTATGCGATGAAACACGGTACTGACCAACAAAAAGCCTTAATTCGCGACGCCATTGAACATGGCAATGGTATGGACCACCTCGATGACATACTCGCCGCCATGAAACAAACGGGCTCTTTAGTTTATACCCAGAAAAAGGCCGAGCAAGAAGCCGATAAGGCAATAAATGCCATTGCAATGCTACCTGAGTCTGAGCATAAACAAGCTTTGATTTCACTGGCGCATATTGCGGCTAATCGTAGTCACTAACCACAGCCACAAATCGCAATCCCTCGATTAAAAATCAACAGTTGGTGCTTTAGCTAACTGTTGTCATTTTATATTCGAATTTCACCTGTTCTTGCTAACATTCTTTACTATACAATGTCTTAAGCTCCTTGCTAGTATAGACTTTCTATTTTTTATGAGTGTCATCCATATATGCCAACGGTTCCCTACATTAGCAGCCCAAAGATCACTCAGTGCGATTTTGGCAAATTACGCAGTGGTGAAAAAGCACAACTTTTCACTTTAGAAAATAGTCATGGCGTGCAAGTTAAAATCAGTAATTATGGCGGTATTATTGTTGCGCTTGAAACAGTAGATAAACACGGAAATTCAAGCGATATAGTGCTGGGCTACGACAATATTGAATCATATGAAAATGATCCTTATTATTTGGGCGCTATTATTGGTCGTTATGCTGGGCGTATTGATCAAGGGCAATTGTCTATTGACGACAAATACTATCAACTGGAGATGAATAATAGTGACAACCAACTGCACGGTGGCTTTAAAGCGTTAAACAAGCAACTTTGGCAGGCATCCACCGAAAGTTCGGATGAAAATGCAAGTTTATTACTGCATCACACTAGCCCTGATGGTGATAACGGTTTTCCCGGAAATGTTGATTTTAAAGTAAAATATAGCCTAAACAATAATAATGAATTGACCGTAGAATATTTTGCCAGCACTGATAAAACCACGATAATTAACCTCACTCAGCATAGTTACTTTAATCTCGCAGGACACAATTCAGGTGATATCTACCAGCATCAAATCCAACTAAGCGCTGAGTATTTTTTACCGATGAATGAACGCATTTATCCAACAGGTGAAATTAGAGCAGTGCTAAAGAGCGCGCACGACTTCAGCCAATTGACTGTTTTAGGCAAAAACATCAACTCAGATGACGAACAAGTGCTTATCGCTAAAGGATACGACAATTATTGGTTAACGAATGATAATGCTATCAGTGGCGAAGTATTTGCGGCTAGAGCATTTGAACCAAGCTCTGGGCGTGAATTAACGATGTATAGCGACCAACCTTGCTTGATTTTATATACCGCTAATTATATTGATGGTAGCCAAACAGGTAAAGAAAACTGCGTATATCAAAAACACTCCGGTTTTTGTTTTGAACCACAAAGGTTAGCTAACCGTGATACCGGTGCCGATATAAAAAATACAATACTTCGACCAGACCAACCTTTTTATAGTCAAACGCGCTTTGTATTTAAAGCTCGATAACTGAAGAACTAAAGCAAAAATAATCATCGACCATACTTTAGCTAAAAGTGGCAAGCATTTGATAGAAGCAAGATAAACCCATGAAAATCAGGGTTTATCTCTAAAACACTTTATTATGTTCAATACATCATAAAATCAATATGGTGGGAGAAACCCCAACCTAAAAACTTTTCAGTTAGATTTAGTTCTCAAAGCTTGAGGCTTAAAATTTAAAACCATTTACCTAAAATTGCAGTAAATAAATAGCGGTTAAACCGTTAATGTTAAACCGTTAATATTAAACTATGATGATGAAACACCTAATAACAAACTGATATCTTTGGTTATTTCATCTATACGATCAACATTGGTTGGTGCGATAAATATAGTATCGTCACCCGCTAAGGTGCCTAAAATACCGGTCGACTCACCCAAGCTGTCTAACATTCTTGAAATTAATGGCGCGCCACCAATACCTGTTTTTAAAATAATCTGCATATTATTATGTTTTACACTGATCACCACAGATTGAATAGCTTGCTTTGATTTTGGTACGGCTAACTCATCAGGCAAGATATATACGACTTGATCACTGGCATTGCGCATTTTTACCGCGCCCAGTTTAGACAACAAGCGTGAAATCTTCGCCTGCGACATATTCTTAAAGCCTTGCTCAGCTAGGGCTTCAGCAAGTTGACTTTGTGAGCCATAGCATTGTTCTTTTAGTAATGCTTTAAACGCAAGTATTAATTCTGCTTCATTTTTTTTACGGCTTGTGGTCATTATTTAACTCAAAACGAAAATATCTTATGCCT
Organism: Colwellia sp. PAMC 21821; assembly: GCF_002077175.1. NCBI lineage: Bacteria > Pseudomonadati > Pseudomonadota > Gammaproteobacteria > Alteromonadales > Colwelliaceae > Colwellia > Colwellia sp. PAMC 21821. Next base: position 2,755,631 of record NZ_CP014943.1, on the reverse strand, counting down.
ATTGTATAAAATAAATATTTTTTCAGCTATTTTATTTTATACTCGAATGCTAATTTTGTTCTTCAAAGCCTATAATACGACACTTTTACGTTGTTCAGCTAATCCCATCGCGAGTATATAAGGTGCTTGTTTTTGCTGAGCTATAAAATCAGCTTTACTGGTTAAATTTAGCCAGTCATGACTAATCAAGCTCTGTGCCACTGCCCCACCTAAAGTCGCACCTGGACCCAAAATAATAAGCTTGTCTGGGGCAAACTCTTTTATGGCTACCTCTATAGCTTTAGAGAAGTTATAAGGCTCTACTACTTGTGTACTTAGCGTATAGTAATGTAATTGCTCAACATCGCAGCTATAAGGTTGCCAAATTTTTCCTAAGCCATCGATTAATGGTATTTCAGGGGCATTAAACAATTCTGCTGACATCAGTGCCATCGCTCGCTTTGAAACATCATGCAGCAGCGGTGTATGAAAAGCCGCATGGTTAAATAAATTCATCGGGTAACGTTCCTGCACCACTGGCAGTAGAGCCTCTAACGCTTTTAAGCCCGCTTTGTTACCACCAAAAACAAGATAACCACCTAAATTAATTGAGATATAAACTTCACAATCACTTGGCTGATTTGCCTGTGTTAACCATTGCATCACCTTTTGTTCTTGCTCTTGGTCAATTTTCCATTCATCGTTAATGATGGGGTAAATCATTTGTCCACCAATAACACCGTTTGTCATCATCGAACCCATGGTATTAATTAGCTCAATAGCCTGTTTTGGCTTTAAAGCGCCAGCAACGGCTAAGGCGATATACCAACCCATAGAGTTGCCAGTAACCGCGACAATGTCAAACTCGTCTTTATTAATCGCTTGGTAATCTGATAACGCACAAGCATAAATAAGTGCGGAAGCATTTTCGCCGGCAGTGTGAGTGCGCATGCTGTAATTTTCCATGCCATCAAGTTCAGCAACTTTTATTTGTCCTTTGCTGTCACGAAAATCATCAATTAGAGAAACTATTTCGGTTTTATCGCTATGCAAACGCTGCAAATATCCTAGTTCTTCTTTATTGTAAGTCCCTCGTCCAGGGCAAATAACTACCGCTCTTTGCTTTTTATTACTCATTACTTTTACGGGCGCTTTATCGGTATTTTTTATTGACGAACTCATTGGCAAATCTCCTTCGCAGCATCGACAATATTATCAACCGATGGTAATACCTCATAGGCTGCAGCACCAAGGGGAATGAAACTGTCACTGGCGGTAACGCGTTTTATTTTAGGACATTTACTTGTTTGCTCATGAATTAAAGTCACTAGGGCTTCACTAATTGAGCCAGTTTGACGACATTCATCAACAATCAGCACATGCTGACAATCTTTTACTTGCGCCAAAATGCCTTGCTCATCTAACGGTGCTAGCCAACGTAAATCAACAACTCGCGCATCAATGCCCTGCTCGGCTAATTTAGCTTGGGCCTGGCGCGATAAGTAATTACCATTGCCGTAGGTTAAAATACACAATTGTTTGCCAGAACCGGCAACCTTAACGCCTAAATCGATACTGCTGTCTGTCAACGTCGGAGGTTGATATTCAAAGGTCCACAACCCATCACCTTCTTGATGTAAATCTTTCGCCATGTACAAAGCTATTGGTTCTAAAAATATCACCATACGTTGCTGCTCTTGCGCTAAGCGCACACTGGCTCGCATCATTTCAACCGCGTCAGCACCATTTGACGGACACGCAATAATTAAACCTGGAATATCACGAAAAACGGCAAAAGAGTTATCGTTATGGAAATGGCCACCAAAGCCTTTTTGATAAGCTAAGCCAGCAATACGAATCACCATAGGGTTAGTAAATTGCCCATTTGAGAAAAATGGTAATGTTGCTGCTTCGCCCCGAATTTGATCTTCAGCGTTGTGTACATAAGCTAGAAATTGAATTTCAGGTATCGGTAAAAAGCCGTTATGCGCTAAGCCGATGGCAGTACCTAAAATAGTTTGCTCATCTAATAAAGTATTAATCACCCGGCTTTTGCCAAAACGTTCGCATAATTTTGCCGTTACGTTATAAACACCGCCTTTTTTGCCAATATCTTCACCACACATCACAATATTGGGGTATTCAGCCATCAAATCCATTAATGCCCAATTAATCAATTTTGCTAAATGTTGTTTTTTAGGGAGATTGTGTTTTTCATGTTTGAATATTTCTGAACGGGCTTCATCGCTAACCACCAAAGAACTACGTGCTTTTTGCACATTAGGTATAATGCTAGCCATGACTGCATCAGCGCTGGTCAGCTTAGCTTTACTAGCGGCATTGTCAGCAATAACAGCAATGCGCTTTTCTACATTTTGGTAAATTTCAATCAGCTGTTCAGCCGTTAAAATTTCGTTTTCTAAAATAATACGCGCGGTATGTAACAGTGGGTCTTGAAACTCTGTTGCCGTAATGTCGGCCATATCACGATAAACAAACTCAGCGTCAGAGCCAGCGTGCCCCAAAATACGCACGGTGCGGATATGCAAAAATACCGGTTTACGCAATTCTCGAGCAATACGTTCAGCTTCTTTTGCGGTTTTGTAAGTATCTAAAATATTCAAGCCATCACAATAAAGATAAGTTAATCCGGCTCTATTTTCATAGTTGGCGGCAATCCAGCCTTCCGGTGTAGCTGTTGAAATACCAATACCATTATCTTCACAGACAAACACAATGGGCATAGGAATCGACTGATAAGCGGCCCAAGCTGTGCTGTTTATCGCCCCTTGCGTGGTGGAATGATTCGAGGAAGCATCACCAAAATTACAAATAATAACGCCATCGTCTGGGATCTCACCTTTATGCGCTAAACGTTTTGCTAACGGAATGCTATAAGCCGCGCCCATCGCTTTAGGTAAATGCGACGCTATGGTACTTGTTTGCGGTGGAATTGAGAGCGCTTTACTTCCCAGTACTTTATGACGCCCACCCGAAATAGGATCATCTTTTGAGGCCGCAAATGACAACAGCATGTCATATAAAATCGTTTGTCCTGGCACTTGCTTACTACGCTGTATAACAAACGCGCCACTACGATAATGTAAAAATGCCATATCTGTTGGACGAAAAGCTTTGGCATAAGCCGCATTACCCTCATGACCAGAGCTACCAATGGTATAAAAGCTTTGGCCTTTTTTCTGCATCACCCGTGATTGCAAATCAAGGTGTCGACTCATCACTTGCGTTTCAAATAGATCAATGACATCAGCTGAACTGAGTCCAACAGCTTCAGGAGTTAAAGTGCAAGTTGAGTCAGGCAAGGTTTGGGCGCGAACAAAGTTGATAAAGTTTTCTTTCACCAACTGATTACGATCAGACATGATATCTCCACGGAATATTTTTATTATTGTGCTTAAGATTTATACCACTTTGATTAATGCGACTTAGGAACAAAAAACATTAAATAATGGGTAAATAAAAGGCGTATCAAATACGCCTTATCTGTGTAATATTTTTAGTAGAATGCTTGCAAACCGGTTTGTGCTCTACCGAGTATCAAGGCATGCACATCATGCGTACCCTCATAGGTATTTACCGCTTCAAGATTCATCATATGGCGAATAATATGAAACTCATCAGCAATACCGTTACCACCATGCATATCGCGGGCAGTTCGAGCAATTTCTAATGCTTTACCACATGAATTACGTTTAATCAGCGATATGGCTTCTGGCGCTAATTGGTCCGAATCCATTAAGCGACCCACTTGCAAACAAGCCAATAACCCGGTGGTAATATCGGTTTGCATATCGGCTAATTTTTTCTGAATTAACTGTGTTGCCGCCAAAGGACGACCAAATTGTTCACGGTCAAGGGTGTATTGACGCGCACCATGCCAACAAAACTCAGCCGCACCTAAAGCGCCCCAGGCAATGCCGTAGCGTGCTTTATTCAAACAACCAAATGGACCTGATAACCCTTTAACATTCGGCAATAAGTTTTCGCTTGGCACAAAAACGTTATCCATCACGATTTCACCGGTAATTGATGCACGTAATGAAAATTTACCTTCAATTTTTGGTGCGCTTAACCCTTCCATGCCTTTTTCTAAAACAAAGCCACGAATTACGCCATCAAGTTTGCCCCAAACCACAAAAATATCGGCCACGGGTGAGTTCGTGATCCACATTTTATTACCTGTCATGCGAAAACCACCCTCTACCGCTTTGGCATGAGTCGTCATACTGGCAGGATCTGAACCTGAATTTGGCTCAGTTAAGCCAAAACAACCAATGTATTCGCCAGACGCTAATTTAGGTAAATATTTCATCCGTTGCTCTTCACTGCCATAAGCATAAATCGGATGCATAACTAACGACGACTGCACACTCATCGCGCTGCGATAGCCACTATCAACGCGCTCCACTTCACGAGCAACTAAGCCGTAAGTAACATAATTCACGCCAGCACAGCCATATTTTTCAGGCAATGTTGCGCCTAATAAGCCCAGTGCACCTAGCTCGCGCATAATTTCAACATCGAATACTTCATTGCGATTGGCCATTAATATTCTTGGCATGAGTTTTTCTTGGCAATATTGATGCGCACTGTCACGGATCATTCGCTCCTCTTCAGACAATAAAGATTCCAATAAAAGTGGATCTTGCCATTTAAACGAAGGACGGTTTGCACTGTTTGAATTAGACATGAAATTACCTGTTAAGCTGAAAAATAATTAAGTGCAAAAATAATAAGCAAATACTAGCCAAAGTTAAAACATTATTTACCTTTAACTGATATAGTTTAAAGCTATACCTAAGCCAACTAAGTTTATTATGGATTTAAAGTCACTGAAGTATTTTATTTCGGTCTATGAGCTAAAAAGTTTTAGTGCTGCTGCAAAAGCATGTTTTATCGCTCAGCCTTCAATATCAGCAGCAATAGCCCAACTTGAGCAACAACTTAAAGTGCAACTTTTTATTCGTCATGCGCGTGGCGTAACGCCTTCAGAGCAAGGTAAAAAATTATTTCCATTGGCGAAACAGTTGTTAGGACAAGCAGGCGCAATTAAAAGCGTTTTTTCAGAAAAAACCAATAAGCACCCCTTCAACCTAGGTGTTACTCGCGGCTTAGGTGTCGAACGCATGAGCTTATTGTTAAAAGAATTTACCTCCGCAAACCCTTCTGTCGAATTGACTTTAGTACCACATACTGAAAATGTTGATGCACGCATTATTTTAAAAGATGAACTCCATGAAAATGAGCAGTACATTGACATGTGGCATGAAGATTACTTACTTGCCCTACCGTATGATCATATATTAGCACTTAAAGATACCGTTACAATTCAACAGCTAGACGGCTTACCTTTTATTCAGCGTACGCCTTGCAGTGCTTGGGATCACCTACAAGACACTTTAGCGATCTCAGGCGTTAGCCTTGATGTACGGGCAAAAATAACAACCATCGATTATGCACTTGGCTTGGTACATGCTGGTTTAGGCTGCGCATTTTTACCCGCGCATAGTGAAATTATTAAACGCAGTGACGTAGTTTTCAGGCCTATAGTTGGCTTGCAATCAACCCGTGAAATTGTATTAGCTTACACCGCATCGTCAAAAGCTATTAATAATTTAAAACGATTAGCCCATAAACATGCGCATTAAGCATAGCGGGTCATCGATGAATTTTATGTTTTACTAAACAACCCCCTAACGAAACAATTATAACCAGCCAACCTTTACAGCAACACTGTATCAAAGTAATGAAAACTTCCCATATAATCAGCTATGCCTTAACATACAGACAACATTAGGCGCCTATATGTCGTCATATTCTCAGAAGTTATTCACCCAACATGACTCAGTCCATAACGAATGAAATATTAGCCTTAGTATTACCGAAATTTGGTTATTCTATTGATGATTGCCAAATATCTTTATTGGGTAATGGCCTAATAAACAACACATACTTAGTAAAAACCACTGATAAAACCTTTGTTTTACAATGTTTAAATCAACAGGTTTTTACTTCGCCACTGAATGTAACAAACAATGCCGACCAGATCAGTTCGCACTTACAGGTTAAGTCGGATAATAACCGCTATGCTTTAACGCCTGTTTGCCAGCTACGTACTACAGACAATAAAAACCATGTTGTTGTACAAGGACAATATTGGCGCAGTCTGCATTACATTCCCAACTGTTATACTGTTGAGTCAATAGCTAACGTAGAGCAAGCAAGCACTGTCGCCAATGCCTTTGCACAATTTACAGCTGCACTCAGTGATTTTAACAGCGAAAGTCTAGCAGAAATCATTACACAGTTTCATGATTTGTCGATGCGAATAGTACAGCTTAACCAAGCAATAGATAACGCGTCAAAGCCATTATTAATTGCCGCTCAAGCAAGTATTCAGTTTATTCAATCTCAGCAAAATTTTATCGACAATATTGTAAAAACAACGAAAAGCTTACCCTTGCGTGTCACCCATAACGACACAAAAATTAACAACCTACTTTTTAGCACAGAGACTAACAAACCAGTCGCGGTGATTGACTTAGACACTTGTATGGCAGGTTATTTGATGCATGATTTTGGCGACATGGTACGCACTTGCTGTGCATCCATTGCCGAAGATAGTGCTGATCTCGATAATATGTCAATTGATTGGAATATGCTAACGGCACTCACAAGTGCTTATGTTGCAGGTTTTAATGGCTCACTAAGTGAAATTGAACGAACGAGCTTATTATGTGGCATCAAATTGATGCCCTTTATGCTCAGCACCCGTTTTTTAACTGACTTCTTAAATGGCGATCGATATTTTAAAACCACTTATGCCCGCCACAATTTAGTCAGAGCAGAAAATCAATTACAACTCTATAAATTATTTTGCCAGCAAGAGTCTTTGTTAACAGACATTGTACTATCAACGCCTGCACTAAACGCTACGTATAAATAAAGCTTAATTAGCCCATACTAGAACTAATATTATGTTAGCTGGTTGTACGACTGAATAACTCAGCAGAAATAACTACGAAGAGTAGATTTTATTATTTAAAGCTACCAAGCTTTAAGTTGATCTTATGGCTACTTTCACGACATTGCGGACATTAGGTGTTTGTTGTGGTTTACGGCAGCAGATAACAAAGACGACATTAACTTTTGTTAACTTATAAACATATTAGGGGTGAATTTTAACTACAAATCACTCGATGTTTCAGGGACTGATGTAAGGTCATAGCGGCCAGTTTTTTTCATCTCAGAACGCTAATTATATTTGTTGTCCACCTCAGGGCGTGTTGTTAGCCGTACTTTTAAATGAATAAATTCTGATTCCAAGTATGCTTTTATTTACTATGAATTCAACTTTATCACCTTTTTGATACGAACCAACAATATCTTTATTAACACAGATTCCAAATTTTAAAAAATATCCATATCCGTAAATGCAATTTTATTATGACATCTTCTACTTCTGCTATCTACTGAACTAACAGTAGTTAATATTTTTTCATTGGGCGATAGAAATAGTGAAATTTGGACTGGTAAACCAATAGAAAGGGGTAACCAAAATATTGCTGGAAATATAAAGATTATGCCCAGAATAGCTATCGGTTTTTTAACTTCACCATATTTAGTTTTAGTTAACCTAATTGGGGATTTAAACATAATAATAGCTAAGTAAATCGTTGCTAGCTGTACAAATGCATACATTGATAAAGCAATAGAACTAGAAGGGTAAAACCAAGATCTTGAGCCATAAAACATTAAAAATATAAAATAAAAAGCAATAAAAATAGAGATAATATCTTTTCGACTAAATTTCACCACAAATCCTTGCACCAACGCCTCATTCAGAGGCAATAAAATGGCTGGTTAAAATTAGCGAGGCACGAGCAAAAACCAGCTGTTTTTTGTCCTGCTGAAATGACTTATAGTTTTTGGTTAGCTACACTTTATCTGTTTTTCACCGATATGGTAGATATTATTAACTAAAACATATGTACCTGAAATTATAGCGGATGTTGGTATAGTAATAATTGCCAATAACTCATCATTCCACTCATAAAAGCTAGTATCACCATCAGTTAAATTAACTAACTTTAATACCTTCATATCACTCGATAATGCGCATTTATATTTTTGAGAGCGGTATTTTTCTGGTAATACTACACAGGCTGAGCAACTTAATATTAAAAGTAACAATACTATTTTATACATATTCTAAATCCTTTTAAGCACCCTTGATGCTTTGAAAAAACTAAAACGCCGCGTTAATCGGACTAAAATTGTTGGTTATAATGTGTAGCGAAGCGAAACCTAACCAACTGTTTTAGTTCCGTTTAAACGCCTTGTTAGCAATATGGTTCCACAGGTTCTGCAAAACTATATGTACCGTTCAAATGTAACGATTTCGCTAATTCAATCTTACAATTACTTTCAAAATAATCCCCTTCTTCATCCCAAACATCTTTCATATAAAAATAGTCTTGGGACTGAAAACCGTCATTAAAACTCAAAAGGATTGTTTGAATATAAATCGCACTTGCTCTGCATGCATGAAAAAGTAAATTTAATAAATTTCTCTTTTTATCTTCTCCCCCCCAATATTCCGGATTATCTATTATTGGAAAAACCCCATGAGCAATATGATTTCTTAGATTCCTAATAAAATGTAATCCAGCGCTGTTATCGGTTTGCTTTACATCAACTATGCCATTGACTGTTAATGAGAAGTGCTTAATGTACTTTCCAAAGGTTATCTCTAAGTTTCTCATTATATGGAAAAAATTTTCAGGTAAAGATTCTTTAGGGATAAGGTCAATAACGACGGTAGATCTCATGCTTGGCTCCCTAAGTCTTTTATTTTTAGGCATATTAATTACAGAGTCTAAAGAATGATATTCCTTATCTATAAACCGATAAGCTTCTTCCATTGCATTTGTAACATACATAAAACGAGTTAAAGCTGTAGAGTATTCTGTAAAATGTTCTTCATCTAAAGCCTCATCATCAACTTCTGAAGGGCAATACATTTCAGACATTTCATCTCTATAACGCCACCACTCCATATCAACTTTTTTTAAATGGGAAGCAAGCTTTAGCCAGTCGCCAATAACTGATGTTTTAACTATTCGAGTAGAGCCATGTTGAGTAAATTCAACTGAGTTACCTAAATACTTGCAAAGCTCTGAAAGCTCAAAAAGATGTGATTTTAAAGGTTTATTTTGAATACAAGTAGGACACTTAGTCATTCAACACTCCGTATCGATAATATTGCTAGACACAATGACTCCCCACGAGGTGCTAGCCTCTGAACGTGGGTTAGTTTTACAAACCAGAGCCATAATTAGTTAATAGTGACACTCATTCTAAATAAAATCTAATCACATAACATCGATATTATAATATCTTGCTAATTGTCATGATCAAATGGCGATTTTGTCAAAAGATAGAAACGAAATTATCACTTTAGCTCCAAGCTGCACTAAAACATCAATTTTCTGGTAAGTATCACCCTCAAGTAATGACGCGTTGAATTTATGTTGTTGTGTTTCAATAAAATCGGAAAATCGTGTGTTTACGCAAAGAGTTTATTGCAATGACTTAAGTTTTGTCGTCGCTTTATTTGTTGATGCTCACAATAATCACTGAGCACGTCTTCGTGACCTATGGCGCCATGAAGTTGAGTTCTAAATTCTGTCGTGATGATTAACCAGTTTTCAGCCGATATGCTTAATCGGTTGAGTATGCTCGGTAGGCTTTCTTCGATGAAACCGGGTTTACCCTCTCTTATGCAACGTCCGGTTAATTCAATTAATTGTAGGTAGTCACTGAGTTCAAACGGTAAGCCCTTGGGCATATTTTCTCTTGGGTTACCGACGAAGGGCATGAGCATATTGGGTTGTATCGCCCTTTTATGATCTCTTCTGTTACTTCGCTCGTATAAAATTTTTTAAGCTTAAGAACTTGAACGATGAAGCGTACTTTGTATTGGGTGACAAAAGATCTGCGTATTAATGGCAATGCGGCACTTAATTTGGCTAGCCAAGCTGAAAAATTACTGTGCGTATATGTTGTAGATAAACAGTGGTTTGAAGCGAGTAACTTTCAATCAAAACATTTAGGTAATGCTAGATGGCAATTTTTACAAAGTTGCCTAAATGACCTTGAGCAACAATTAAAAGCAATGGGTCAGCAATTGTATATCGTATATGGCGATAGCTTAACTACCTTATGTCAGCTTTGTGATAAATATCAAATTACAGACTTTATTACGACTCGCTTACCAGGTACTTATGAAAATAGACTGATTAGCCAACTCAGAGAAAATTTGCCTCAATTAAGTTTTAATTTGGTTGAACAATTTACTTTATTCACCGAGAAATCATTGCCTTTTGAACTTGAAAATCTTCCTGCGAGTTATTCAAAATTTAGAAAACTATTGCCTGAAGCCAGTTCGATAGATCTGCAGCCTGCTATTGAATTTTTACCAAACAAGTTTGAATCACTGCCTGAAATGTCAAACTTTAAGCCTAACTGGTTGCCTGTAGTCGCATTTAACGAAAATAAACAGGGGGCTAAGTTTAATGGTGGCGAGCAATATGGTTTAAAGCATCTTGAACAGTACTTTGCATCCACTTTACCGTCAGATTATAAACAAGTTAGAAATAGCTTAGCCGGATGGGAAAATAGCAGCAAGTTATCAGCTTGGTTAAGTTATGGCTGTATATCTGCCCGACAAGTGGTTAATTATATTAAACAATACGAGCTACTCAGTGGTAAAAATAGTTCGACAGAATGTTTGTATTTAGAAATTTTATGGCGTGAGTACTTTCAATGGCTTCATTTTAAAGTGGGGCCGAAAATGTATCAATTTAAAGGCATTTCAGAGCAAAAACCGCTTACTACCTACTATGCTGAACGATTTAATAAATGGTGTTTTTCAAATACCCCTAGCAGTTTAATCAATGCGTGTATGAACGAACTGCGACTCACAGGATATTTAAGTAATAGAGGTCGCCAAATTGTTGCCAGCTACCTTGTTAACGAATTAGGTATTGATTGGCGATATGGTGCCGCTTGGTTTGAAGAACGCTTAATAGATTATGATGCTGCGGTTAATTGGGGCAATTGGCAATATATCGCCGGTGTTGGCGCTGACCCTAGAGGAGGTCGCCATTTTAATATAGAGAAACAAAGCGAAATTTTTGATCCCGATCGAGTCTATCAGGCTGCGTGGACAGAAAATATCGAAATTTCTAGCTGCCAAACACTAGACTCTGTTGATGCCTCAGATTGGCCAGTACAAGCCAAACATAATAATGGCAACTAACATGCTGATAGATAATGGCGCCCAAAAACTACAAGAAAATGTGCACAAAGACAGCGTTAACATTGTTTGGTTAAAGCGTGATTTAAGACTAAGCGATCACGAACCTCTTGCAGAATCTACGCAAGCTGGATTAACACTTATATATTACGTATTTGAACCTTTATTAATCGATGATCCTCATTATGAAGAGCGACATTGGCGGTTTATTTGGCAATCAATTCAAGACCTCAACATTCAGCTATCGCCATTTAACACTAAGATTTATGTTTACTATGGTGATGCAATAGATGGCTTGAATGAAATTCAGAAAATCTTTAAAGTGGCGAATCTATATAGCCATGAAGAAGTAGGGTTATTATCTACCTTCAACCGAGACAAAGCCGTAAAAAGTTGGTGTAAAACACAGAATATTACTTGGTTTGAAAGTGCCACAGGTGCAGTAATGCGTGGTATGAAGAACAGAAATAAGTGGGATAGTCATTGGCAAAAAGTAATGAAAGCTGAATTGAGCTAGGCCGTTTTATCATCAACAGGATTAGTGAGTGTTGAAAGACTAGCGAGCTTGCCCGAATTTATTTTACCTGTTTCATGGACTCAGCCGAACAAGTTTATGCTAAAGGGCGGTGAAACATGGGCACATAAAATGTTGCAATCATTCTTTGCTGAGCGTGGAAAAAACTATCAATATGATATTTCGAAACCACATGAAAGTCGTAAAAGTTGTTCACGTTTATCGCCTTATTTAGCTTGGGGAAATATCAGTGTACGGCAGTTTTACCAAAGCATTTTATTGAAAAGAACTGAAAAGGGCTGGAAACGCTCTATTGATGCTGTGGCTTCTCGTTTGCATTGGCATTGTCATTTTATACAAAAATTTGAAAGCGAACATCAAATGCAATGGCGCCCCGTTAATAAAGCTTACAGCGAGTTAACCTATCCTAAAGTTCATCTTGGCCTTACTATTGAAGAACGACTAATAAAATGGCAACAAGGTGAAACCGGCTATCCGTTAGTCGATGCATGTATGTTATGTCTAATAAAAACTGGCTATATAAACTTTAGAATGCGAGCAATGTTAGTTAGTTTTCTATGTCACCATTTATTACTTGATTGGCGCTTAGGTGTTACTCATCTAGCGAAGTTATTTTTAGATTTTGAGCCAGGTATTCATTATCCACAATTTCAAATGCAGTCAGGGGTAACGGGTACTAATATTATTCGAGTGTATAACCCCGTAAAGCAGTCATTAGAAAAAGATACACAAGGCACATTTATCAGAACATGGTTGCCGAGTTTATCTGAAATACCAAATGAAATGATCCACACACCTTGGGATTTAACGCCTATGGAACAACAGCTTTATCAGTGCCAATTAGGCGTAGATTATCCGTTGCCTATGATAGATATAAATGAAGCTGGTAAAATTGCTCGCGACTTGTTGTGGAGCTTTCAAAAGCGAATAGACACAAGCAAAGAAAGCCAACGTATTTTATCAAAGCATGTGCGTAGAACTAAAAAATCGAGTAAAGCATCGCTATTTATAAAAGACAAAAAAGACAAAAAAGCGATGGGTTAGTGGGAGAAAACATCAATGCATAAAAAATTATTCTTACCAGCTAAATCATGCCTTACCTGTAAACGAGATTTTATATGGCGTAAAAAATGGCAAGGGTGTTGGGAGCAAGTACTTTATTGTTCTGAACGATGTAGACGTAACAAACTAAAGCCTGATAGTGCAAAGTAAGTGTACGACGAGGTTATGATAAGTTGAGCTACCTTGAGCTAACAGTGGTTCTAAGTTTAGCTCCGTAGAAATTGAAACAGTAGATTAATATTATAAGGGTGATTTATGAAGGCCAAGCAGCTCAGACTTTTATTGGGTGATCAGTTAAATGCTAAGCATAGTTGGTTTGAGCATGTTGATGACAATGTTGTTTATGTAATAGCTGAACTGCATCAAGAGGCTAACTACACTAAACACCATATTCAAAAAATAACGGCTTTTTTTGCTGCGATGGCTGATTTTGCACGTTATCTTGAACATGAAGGGCATCAGGTTTGTTATTTAACATTAGATGACACAGATAAATATCAAGACCTTCCTGCGCTGATTCTGGCCTTAACATCTAACTATGGCAGCGAAATATTTACCTTTCAACGACCCGATGAATATCGTTTACGTGCACAATTAAACGCTATGAAAAATCAACATTCACTTAATGTTGTTGAAGTCGATAGTGAGCACTTTTTGTTACCATTTGAAGAGTTACCCGAGCATTTTCAAAAAGCGACACACGTGCGAATGGAAAACTTTTATCGTTATATGCGAACGCGTTTTTCAATTCTGATGAATGGCGCAAAACCTGAAGGTGATGCGTGGAATTTTGATGCGAATAATAGGAAGTCATTTAAAAAGTCTGACCTTAAGGCTATTCCAAAGCCATTGGTCTTCGATAACGACGCTAGTAAATATTTGCAGCGAATAAAAGATCATAAAATTACTACTATTGGTCAGCAATCTTCTACTGTGCCTTACCCTATCAATCGTGAGCAGTCCTTGTCGTTGTTAGACTTTTTTTGTCGATATCAATTAGCTAATTTTGGTAATTTTCAAGATGCGATGACTATCGCCTCACCTTACGCTTGGAGTCTATATCATTCACGGCTGAGTTTTTCACTTAACTGTAAAATGTTGAGTCCTAAGGAGGTTATTGAAACCGCTCTTAACGCCTATGAAAAATCAGCAGGCGCTATAACACTGGCTCAAATTGAAGGTTTTATACGCCAAATTTTAGGTTGGCGGGAATACGTTAGGGGTATGTATTGGTTAAACATGCCTGATTACGCCGAGCAAAACTTTTTAGCTGCTAAAAGAGACTTACCTGACTTCTTTTGGCATGGTGAAACTAAAATGTTGTGCTTAAAAAGTGCAATAACACAATCACTAGATCACGCCTATGCACACCACATTCAACGCTTAATGATCACCGGTAACTTTGCTCTGCTAGCAGGAATATCGCCAAACCAAGTAGATGAGTGGTATTTAGGCATATACATTGATGCCATTGAATGGGTAGAGCTTCCAAATACCCGCAGTATGGCACTTTTTGCTGACGGTGGTTGGATTGCCACAAAGCCATACGCAGCAAGCGGTAACTATGTGAATAAAATGAGCGATTACTGTAAAGGCTGTCAATATAACGTGAAAGAAAAAATTGGTGCCAATGCATGCCCATTGAATAGTTTGTACTGGAACTTTATTGATCATAATTACGACCAGTTCTCTAACAACCAGCGAATGAGTTTTCCCGTTCGTAATTGGGATAAAATGGCACCTGAACAAAAACAAGAAATAAGAGAGAAAGCGGCTGAGTTGTTGAATAATTTAAATGAGATATAGCACTAATTTTTTCTTCGTTTCAATTGTGTACAATTACATCAGAATTGCCAGACATAATCAATTTTTTCGTTAGGTACTCTTTTCAAAAAAGTTGGATATATCAAGTTTATATTCTTGTCTAATGTGTTTCGTCAAACTACCTGACTCACAACTCTTCATTTGATAGACATCCTTAAAAAAGAGCTGAAGCTTATGCATACCTAATTTACTTTCAAGGTATTCAAATATAGTAAGAGAATAAAAATATCTCGCTTCAGCGTTTGATTCATCACTAATTATATCATCAGGGCCAAAGCTGAATGGCCCAGGTGGTGAATAATTGGGATTTTCTTTCATTTTTTGCTTTTGTTCTTCTGTTAATTGTCTATCATAAGCTTCTTGTTTTACTTTAATACCTCCCCATCCCTCCAAGTTAAGGTCACCTTTAAGGTTTTTGTAAGCTAGTTCATATCTGGAGCGTTCATTAATGGCTATTTGGCCATTCCAATATTTGGTCACCTTCAATTCATTCCACATAGCTTGTCCTTCTTCAAACCACCGAGGTGATTCACATGACAAGGCATTTTGAATCGAATGTGTTTGCTCATGACCGATAAATAGATAAAGCTGCTTAATAGTTTTTTTCGATAGCTTATCAGAAGTTTTAGAGGTTACAGCCCACCTAACTGAACCATTTTTTCTTGGAGGGATGTACTTTTCATCTGTCACAAAAGCAACCTCAGCCCATGTTATATCTGACGGCTGTAAACCTGCGTTGAATGCTAGCTTGGAATAGATATCACTTAAAATCATAAGCGATTGAGACGCTAGCCCTTCTAATTCATCATTAAAATAAACTTTAAAAGTAGATTGATTGCTTTTATTTGTAACAGTAAAGCTAGCTAAATCATCTTTAGGCTCTGATTTTTTAATAGTTAATGCTGCATTCACTTGGAAACTAAAAACCAAAGAGAAAGCTATAATTTTTTTTAACATTTTAAATGGAAAAACCATATTTATTGAGTACCTAACACCTCATTAAGAAGCAAATAATATGTTGGCTAAAATCAGCGACACAGGAGCAAAAGCCAACTGTTATTTGTCCTGTTTTAATGACTTATAATTGCCTGTGCGCAATACTAGTGCTAACATTTGTGAGTACACAATGAACTTAAGGTAATATATTATGGACACTCGCATACAATTTAGAGTCGATGAAGAAACTAAACGCTTGGCGCAGTTAATGGCTGAAAGCCAAGGGCGTACATTAAGCGATGCATGTAGAGAGCTTACCGTAGGCTTAGCTGAAGAACAACGAAAAACAATGACCCATGATTTGTGGTTAACAGAACAAATAAATGCTGCATTTGATAAATTTGATAGCGGTAAAGCTAATTTTATGGAACACAATGAAGCTAAAACCCAGATGGAAGTTAGAAAGAACAAGATCCGTAATAGAGATAAAAGATGATTCTTTGGGAAGAAGAATCACTGAATGACCGTGAAAAGATATTTGAATTCTTATTTGATTTTAACCCTAGCGCAGCAGAAAAAACCGACCAAATAATTGAGTCTAAAGTTGAAAATTTACTTGAACATCCGTTAATGGGTGTTCAAAGAGATATTTTTCGTGGACGAATCTTAATTATCCCCGAAGTATCAATGATCGTTTCTTATTGTGTTGATGATGGAACCATCCGTATTATGCGAGTTTTACACCAGAAGCAGAAGTTTCCGCAAGATTAGAAAGGGTAACTAACGCTTACATAAGCGGAAATTATACTTGGCTATATTATTTGAGGAACGAAAAACAGCCAACTGTAAATTTTCCGTTTAATGTTCTTGTTGAACGAAGCCGCTCTGCGGCAGAGTAGCTTTGAAACTACCTTCCATACTCAATAATAACATCGTCATTGTGACGGTGTGTTATTGGAGTATAACCTCATGAATACATCACAAGAGCAACACTATAATTTTCTTTATGAACAACATCTTATCAACTTAAGACTGCAAGGTAAACGTCCTTCAACTATTGATGCTTATGCCCGTGCTGTACGCCGTATAACAGCCTTTTTTGATAAGTCACCTGATACGTTAACAACGGCTGACTTAAAGCTGTATTTCAACAACCTCATTCAAACCCATTCTTGGAGTACCATTAAACTTGACCGTAACGGTTTGCAATTCTTTTACCGCTATACGCTCAATAAACAATGGGAGTGGCTTTCTATCGTCAAGCCTCCTCAAGTAAAACGCATCCCCGATATTTTAACACCCAAGCAAGTGGATGATGTGATTAATCAAACCAAGCAACTTCGCTACCAAGTGTTTTTTATGACCCTTTACAGTATGGGGTTACGCTTAAGCGAAGGCCTTAATTTAACCATACACGATATTGATAAATCGACCATGTTGGTACATGTTCGTGATGGCAAAGGAGGAAAAGACCGCATGGTACCTCTGCCTGAGCTCACCCTCTTAGCGCTAAGGGATTATTGGAAAACTCACCGCCACGAGCGTTTGATTTTTCCTGGAACTCATACAAAAACGAATACGCCTATGGATAAAGGCAGTGTTCAAAAAGCGTTAAAACGTGTGCTTCAAGACTGCCACATTAAAAAACTCATTAGCCCACATTCGCTGCGTCATTGTTATGCTACGCACCTGCTTGAACAGGGGCTTGATTTACGCTCTTTACAGCATCTATTGGGACACGCAAGTCTCAACACCACGGCACGCTACACACAACTCACGAAAGTTAAACAACGTGATATGTCACGCGCGGTAAATCAATTAACAGATAAATTGACCATTACATGGTCGGTAAAATGAGCACCTTTATCGCGTTACTACGTCAACATCATCAAGCCCTTGAAACTCAGTATAGCCGTCAACTATCACATGATATGCGCCAAGCGATTTTTGCCATGCTGTCATGTAAAACGGGGCAACAAGGTCAATCATTATGGGCATGCTCAGCTTGTGAGCATCATGAGAGCCAAGCGCTTTCTTGTGGTCATAGAAACTGCCCACAATGTCAGCAAAGCACAACGTCAACGTGGCTTGAAAGACAAAAACAAAAACGCTTACCTGTGCAATATTACATGACAACCTTTACCTTGCCCTATGAGTTAAGAGCGTTAGCTCGCAAGCGACCTAAAGCCCTATATCAAATAATGTTTAGTGTCAGCGCGTCAATCTTAAAAGATTTTGCACGACGTAATAAGTTAGGGACAATAGGGTTTACGAGTGTTTTACATACCCACAGCAGAAGACGTGAGCTGCATCCTCATATACATATCATAGTGCCCAATGGCGGTTATGATGCAAAACGTAAGCAGTGGAAGCAAGGCAAGCCGGGTTATTTGTTTAATGCGAAGGCACTCGCTAAGGTATGGCGAGCTCGCATATTTGAGGCAATTAACCAACATCCTGAGTTATCGCTGAAAGACATTAACATCATGCCAAAGCAATGGGTCGTTCATTGTAAAAAGGTGGGCTATGGTCTGCCTGCGTTAAAATACCTTTCAAGATACCTTTATCGTGGTGTATTAGCGGACAAAGATATTATCAGCCATGACCATAAAAACGTCACCTTTCGTTATACAAATAGCACCACTAAAAAAACTGAAACACGTACGCTACCCACCTTAACGTTTCTGATGCTGATATTACAGCATGCATTACCTAAAGGGTTACAGCGTGTTCGAGACTATGGTCTCTTATCCTCGGGCGCTAGGAAAATACGATTATTGATACAGTTTTTATTAACCGAGTTTACTCACCTTTTACCGCCAAGCATCACACCATCCAAACCCAAAGCAAAACGGGTTTGTCCGTGCTGTCAGCATCAGATGCTATGTACTGGCGTCATTAGGGCTGGCTAATAAAGAAAGAAAGAAAAGGATGATGGTGTAAACAAACGCTCATGAGGAAATAAATATTCTATGCATAAATAACTGAATTAACAGCGGAAAAACACCCAGGTTTTTCGCTTTGGCTCAGTGCGCCTTGTATTTACATACAAGGCCAACCCACCTTGAAAATCAATCACGCTATTTACTATATAAAGCAGGCTCCGGGCTTGTCCAACACCCGAATAGGTGTCGGCTACGCGACACCTATTCTTATTTGTTAGCCGTTCACTAGAAGCTAATCCCTATTTATGGAAAAAGAAACAGCTTGGATTTTCCAACCTTTTATTGCTTGTACCAGTTGCCAGCTTTATTCCCCCCAATTGTCTTTTTTATTGTTGTCATAGAATATATAGTCAAAATATACAGTGGCAATATTATTGTCAGAGTGTATTTTAATATTATGAAACTCTTCTTTATATGGAGTTTCTTTAGATATGATAAAATCAATAAACTGCGGGGTCACAAACTGCGGGGTCAGGTTCGTTGAAATATCAGCAATGTGCTCAAACCGACATATTATACCAATCTGCATAAGCATTAAATCAGATTAATCCAGTCACGATTGCATAACGACATTACTCTTTTTATGTCACTTCTGAAGATATTCCAAGCATGGCTGCATTCATCAACTATATTTTCATAGCCATTAAAGCATCTATTGGCCAAGCAGTTTTGTCTTAGCCATTGCCACACTTGCTCAATTGGGTTTAACTCTGGGGAATAAGGAGGTAGCTTGATCATGGCTAGATTTTTTAAATCTTCAAATGTGTCTTCCGCATGCCAACCAGCGCCATCCATTACTACAACAGCATATCTACCTTCGGGTGTCGCCTGTGATATTTGTTCTAAATGCTTTTTCATAACGTCTTTATTCATTACAGGTGAGATCAATGCCTCTGTAGCGCCTGTCGAAGGACAAACAGCCCCGAACATGTATGCATATTCGAACTGTTGTTGTCTTACTGCTCTCGGTCTACTACCCGTTTTCGCCCATAACCTTGTTGTTGTATTTTGCTGGCCGAATCGTGCTTCATCTTGAAACCAAACATCAACTTTATCTAAGCTAATATTAAAGGGGATGTTAAGGATCGTTTCCATCTGGAAGCTTTTTAAAAACGTCCTGGACGCTTTGTGATTGCTTAGGATGCTTGGATCGGCTTGTTATCCAGGAGTATCCTAGTTTCTTCAGTATTTTATATACATGATCTCGATGATAATCTATGTCGAATTCTTTTTTGATAAAGGTACAAAAGTCTTGCCCCATAAGTCGACCTCCCTCCGCTGAGCAACTCTGATTTTCAACGTATTGAGCAAGTTGGCTGAGTTGCTTTGGAGAAAGCATGGACGGTCTTCCTTTCGGGCTAACACTATCAAGGCCCGACAAGCCTTTTGACAAATATGCAGTGACCCAACGATTAACACTTGAACGAGCGACTTTTAATGTCGTTGATATATCGGTTCTGCTCAGACCATCTAAAAAATATGAGACAGCAAGCAAACGCATACGCTTTCGCCCATTTTGTTCCTTTCGTGATAACTTGAGTAAATCTACTGAGGTGAGTTGTTCCAAAACGTGGTATCTGCTTCAAAAATAAATAGCATTAGATCACATCTTTGTGCAGATTGGTATTAATCGAGTACTATTATGTTCGCTTGAGGCTCAAAACTGACCTTAGTATAAATAATTTCCATAACTTCATAGAACTTACAACCTTCACTTATTTGCCCTTAAACTTCATCATTAGCAGTTTAGACCAGGATAGCTGTAGTTCGGATATAACACTAGAAATCAGCAGCAACTTCAAACTCTAACTTGGTATGATTAATCGGGTGCGATAGCGATAAGTACTCTGCATGTAAATGTAATCGTTCAGCTTTCAAGCCATAATGATCATCGCCAACAATCGGCATGTTTAAACCCAACTTGTGCGCACAATGTACTCTTAATTGGTGGGTTCGACCGGTTTTAGGGAATAAATGTAATCGTGTGGTGTTATTTTTTCGTTCAAGCACTCGCCAAGTCGTAAGCGCGTGCTTTCCGTGCTGATAGCAAACCATTTGACGAGGTTTATCATCAAAGTCTAATATTAATGGTAACTCGATAGTGCCACTATCTTCGACCACATTCCCTGCGACCAAAGCGACATAACGTTTCTCTATGCTGCGCTCAATAAATTGTTTCTGCAGTGCTTTATGGGCCCTTTTATTGAGGGCAATAATTAACAGTCCAGACGTCGACATATCTAACCGATGTACAATAAGGGGTCCAGATGCTTGTGGAAATTGTGTTTTAATGCGCATATAAACCGAATCTTCAATATTTTTACCCGGCACTGATAAAAACTCAGCCGGCTTATTTACCACCAACATGTCTGAATCTTGATAGACAATGGCTAAGTCTTTGCCATGTGCTGGATTAATTAACAGCGGGTTATCATCGACAAGTAAACCTTCTAACATATGTGTCAAAATAGGCTGGCATTTACTGTAGCAAGAAGGATAGTAATTTTTGTGCTGTCTTACGGCAGATTTTGGCGCATTACCCCACCAAAACTCAGCCATCGCTATGGGCTTTAAGTTATGCTGATAAGCATATTGCAATAATTTAGGTGCGGCACAATCACCTGCACCTGCTGGTGGCGTGCGTTCAGGCAATTCGGCAAAAATAGCACTTAGATCTTTAGCTTCGCCATCAGCATTTAGAAAATTATATTGAGCAAAAAGCTTTTTCTGTAAATTTTTTGATCGTGATTTACGTAGCTTTTTTAACTTAGCAATTTCATCTGTAATTTGCGCTAAAGTTTTTTGTAATAATTCGAGCTTATTTTGTCCGCTTTGCTTGAGTGCTTGCAGTTGTTTTTTCTCTTGAATGCTTTGCCCTGCTAACTCGACTTTTAACTGTTCAAAGTTATCAGCACTTAACTGCCCAACAGCTTGGTTTCTTTGCTGTTTTCTTTGCTGACGGCTAGCCACTATTAGGCTTTGTTGTGCCGATAGTTGTTGCTGATAGGTCGCAGTAGCTTCATTAAGTTCATTAGTAATAACGCTAAGTTGTTGGCTACTTTCTAACTGCTCAATTTCCGCGTTAATATTATTGATGATATTATTTTCAGCTAAAAAAGCAGAGTCTTGTAACTGCATATTAGAAACCGCTGGCACAAAATCAATATCAGCATTTTCGCCCTCTATTTGTCCAGAGTAGGCACTAAGAAAGCCTATTTTACCTTGGCCATTTTGTACCACTAACACACCAAACATTTTACCAACACTAACTTCACTTGCTTTGGTTTTTGTTAAGCACTGAGGTAGCTTTTCAAGCTGCTGCTGTAACTGCTGAACTGCCTCTACGGCAATTTTCTGTGGTTGGTAATAAAATGGGAATGTAAACTTTTCTGGCAGCACTATATTGTCGATCGACTGAGAAAATAACGTAAAACAGGGAGCAAGGTTTGTCATGGCAATATAATGATGAAATGTTAAATTAAGCTATAAATCGAGATAATAACATAATCAGCGTAATGTCACTAAGTAACCTCTGCTAGAGGTAAGTCTGTTTACTGTTAGGTATTTAATTTCGTGTGAAATTACTACTGAAAACTCTTTTGCCAGGTAACTCGTAGGGTGTTGCTATTGAGAAAAGCATTTAAATAACTTGAGTTGCCACTTTGTTTAAAGCGCAACTCAGCTTGTGTACTTTTAAGCTGTAAAATTAAAAATAAACATTGAACATGGCTAAAATCATGTCACCATCATCATGTAAGTGATGATAGGTAAAATCTAATAACATATCGTTGCCAAAATCATAGCTAACAAATAAATCTATTTCATCTTCGCCTTTATCAAAAGCAACATTTAATAAACCAATAGTCAGGTTTTCAATACCACTATAATCAACGCCAATGGCAAGGGCATTTTGATCTAATACACCTGATATGGTGTGATCAGCGGCGTTGGTATAAAACGGTCCGCCACCAAAACCATTGATAATAGTACCCGACACATGGTTATAGGAGGTTGTAAAAGTAAAATCGTTTAAGGCATAGCTGGCCAAAATGCCATATGCATCACCATCAGGTCCGGTGTCGTTATCACTGGTATCTGATTGTTTGCCAAACTGTGCACCAAAGGAAAAGTTATCATATTCAACCGCTGCTTCTACGTAGAAAAAATCAGCTAAGTCATTGGCGTTGTAATACCATGTTTGTAAGGCAATATTTTCAAAACCTTGATACACAACACCTAAAATGTTGACACCATCATGACTATTTATGTTGGTAAAATCTTCTGGTTTATGACTATTAACGCCTGACCATTTAGCTAGGTGCGCAGCATAAATGGTGGTATCTGTAATATCGGTATTGGTCACTAAAACACCCGAAAAAGTATTTTTCACCATACGAACATCATCTGTGTCAGCATGAGGTGAGTCAAAACCAAAGCGCCCAAGTTTCACTTCGGTATTATCAACGTTAGCTTGAAGGTAGGCTTGTCCTAAAATAGCATAGCCATCACCATCAGAGCCAAAAAAGCTGCCTTCATCATCATGGAATAATTTTTGTGTTGTGTATAAACTGCCAGTGCCACTAATACCATGCCAGCTTTCACTGCTATAGCTTAGCTCTGCGCCAATAGCTGAACTTTGTTCACGTGCATTAACTTCATCATCAATCGAGATATAACCGAGGCGAACACGTCCAGAAAACCCAGTATTTAATGCTTCAGGTAATACCGTATCACTTTGCATTTCTGCATTTTCAAAGGCAAAAGTATAAGTAGAGAAGCTACTGGCTATAGCAAAAGCAGCGCTAACGGCTAAAGGTTGTTTAAAAGCATTCATGTCTGGATTAAAAATTGAGTGAAAGTGCGGCAAATATAGAGATTAAATCAGGCAGAATCAATCTTAAATACCAATATAATCTAAAATACTGTGATTAACTGATGATTAGTCAACTTGGTATAACCGCTAAAAATCCAACTGAAGGAATAAACAAACAATCAATCTCATTTCTGTTCGACTAGCATTTAAAGCTGTGGAATAGCTCACCAACCAATTAAATTCGAACATTCTAGACTGGTTTACTTTCATTGAAGTTGAAATTAAAATTGAAGTTAAAGTTAAAGCGTAGAATAAAGGGTTAATAATAAACTATTCATTTTTACCCCTTACTCAATAAACTATTTAATTATTGCAACTCCTGCAACTTCTATTACCGTTTTAGCCTCTGCGCGCTCGATAACCTTAACTAATGTTGTTTGAATTGTTTCGTCTTTTCTCACATCACCGACGCTAGAAAACTTTTCTTCTTGTGCGACTGCACCAGCCTCTAAAATAAAACTAACCACTACCTGCGTTGCACAATTTTCAGACTCACCAAAATAAGCCAAAGTTATTTGAGGGTAACCTTGAAAACCATTTTTAACTTTTTTTGCTATACGCTTTGTCGATTTATCTAAATTCATAATACCTATCCAGAAGAAATACACGCCCATTTAAGGAGCTGATTAAATTGATTGAAATATGCTAAAAAATAACTAGCGATTAACAGCTTCGCTTGAATTATTTGCTAGTTTGCATTACTTTCAAGCTATTGACTAATGATGTTTGCAATATGGCTAGGGAATAACTAACAAAAACTAGCGATATTCCTAACTTATTGCGTACACTGTTTTAACTATACTCGTCCATAGGTATTTAAGCCGCATTACTTAACCCTTTACACCCCTTTACAATGTATAATTTTATATGCGAAATAGACTAGCTGAATTATCTATAAAATAGCTTGCTACTAAGTTTTTAAACGAATCTCTTTAATAGATGAGATTTAAGTGAGTGAACTAAAATCACGGTCAGTTTGCGACAGACTCTAGTTTAAAAGCTTTCTCGCTAGACAAAGATAGTAAGCGATTAAAATATTTAGCAAAAATGCATTTTTTTATAACACATCTCTTATTATGCGTCTAAATTAAACATCAACAACAAAAGTGACAAAAATAGTTATATACTTAAAATAAAGCGGCACTACTATTAACTTATCAATCGTTATCGTTGTTAATAATTCCAGCACGAAAAAAACAAAATAACTATACTTTCTTAACCTCTAATTAAGTTTATATTATATGAATAAAGAAGTTAAAAACGAGTACGAAAATTTAAAAAGTGAAGATAATTTTTTGCATTTTTTGATGACTCAATGTTTAGGCATGAGACGTTGGGCCTTAACGGCATCGTTACTTTTATATATCGTTTTTGCTGTTATGGACGTGATCAAATTTCCCAGTGAAGTTTACTCATTAACCTTAACAACCCGTTTTATTTTAGTCATAGTACCCTTACTATATTTAAATTTTGTTTATTGGTTCTTTCCTCCTATTTCGATACGCTCAAACCTTCTGATATTATTACTGGTTTACATAGGCAGTGGGTTAACTCACTCTTTAATTTACTACCTTTCTGAAATATACAATTTTCCATTTTCCGAACTGGGTTTAGTACTGATATTAATGTTTGGCTGTTTACTCTTAATGATGCCCATTAAGCCTGCCGCCATAGCGACTTTCATTATTTTAGCTGTATTTTCCGCTGTAAACTTTCATTTAAATCAACAATTAGCCGATTTAATATTTGCTCTCGTCATTTTGGGTTTTGTTGCTTGTATTTGTCTTACCATTAACGTAATAGGGCAAAAAACACTCTATAAAAATTACTTATTAATCAACCGGCTATACAATGAGTCGATAACCGACGGATTGACAAAACTACATAATAAAAGATCGTTTCAAGAAGAAGTAGTAAGATTAAATGCCATAGCAACTCGAGATAATGCCACTTTAGGCTTAATTCTAATTGATGCTGATAATTTTAAAACCATTAACGATTCATTTGGCCATAGCATCGGCGATGAAGTTCTAATAAGAATAGCGAATGTTATCGATGCGAAATGTCAGCGTGCAGAAGATATTGGTTTTCGTGTGGGTGGCGATGAATTTGCACTTATTCTCTATGGTATAAACAGTGAAAAGCTTGAAGAAATTTGTGTCGACATGGTGAAGAGCGTTGCAAACTTTAACATTATAAATAATCGGAAAAACGTTAAAACGTCGGTGTCATTGGGCGCTGTTTTAAAGTCTGGCACGGCTAAAATTACCAGTGATAATCTTATTGAAGTAGCAGATGAATATTTATATGAAGCGAAAGAGAATGGAAGAAATCAATATTACTTAAGAACTTTTCAATAATGATTATTTGGATAAACACTTGTATTTCCCATCTGTTCACCTTTCATAAGCCTCCCATAATGAGCTATTTTAAAACATACCAACACCCCTAATGTGGCTAGCAAATTCACTATTAACGCTGAGTACATTTACTATTATTTTCTCCATTTCAAAAATAAATTTCGATAACTCGTGATATATTTCCTTCTATATGAGGAAGATAACCACGAAGTTTATCAGCATTATCTGTTGATCACTGTCGATATCTGACCGCAATAAAGCTAAGCGCTTAAAACGCTTTTTCTATTACTTAGATTAAGCCAATATTTTAATAACTGTAATACAAGATCGAAAAGAAGGACTATAAATGATTAACAAAAGTTTAATGGCTGTCATGATAATTACATTATCGCATTTGCCTATAAAAACAGCTTCCGCACTTGGTCCTAATGGACATCGTATAGTTGCAAAAATAGCTGAAGATAACCTAGAACCTGCAGCTAAAAAAGCGCTTATGGAGATCACAAATGGCGACCCATTAGCCAAGTTAGCAAACTGGCCGGATACTATCCGTTCAGATGAAAGTTGGGATTATGCTAAACCTTGGCATTATATATCTATAGATGATGATGAGGAATTTACAGGGCTACACCGGAACAAAGCGGGTGACATACTAAAAGCCCTGTCAGATTTTGAAAAAATACTTCGTGACAAAACAGTCAGCAAAAAAGAAAAATGGCAAGCATTAGCCTTTTACATACATTTTGTCGGTGATATCCACCAACCTTTGCATGTTGGACGCAGAGATGACCGTGGCGGCAATGAAATAACCGTAAAATGGTTTGGGCAACCAACAAAACTTCATGCGGTATGGGACTCATCAATTATTGAAAATCAAAAACTTTCTTACACTGAGTATGCTGATTTTTTAAATAACCAATCTGTAGATACCATTACGTTATGGCAAAACGCTGTTTACTTAGATTGGGCTAAAGATTCTAAAGCTTATAGATCAAATGTTTATAACTTTCCTGAAGATAAAGAATTAGGCTATAAATATGCATATAAAAATACACCAATATTAAATGAGCAAATATCTAAAGCAGGTATACGCCTTGCCGGCATGCTAAATAATATTTTTAGCATCTAATATTTGACATAAAAAAACGCACTTAGGTGCGTTTTATCTTGAACTAACATGTTATTGTTTAGCTACTTTAACTCATTAATTTGACGGCGAATATCATCCATTTTCTCAGTCATGACCTTCTCAAGATGATCTAAGTCTGATATAAACTTTTGTTTTGGATCAATAGGATCACTTTCTTTTCGCTTCGCATCTAAACATTTTAGCTCTTTCAGCGCCGACGCTAATTGGGGGCTAAAATCAACAATACTATCGAATGCTTTTGAACTACGCGCTTCTAATGGAATAGCTTTACGCCCACTCACAAATGAAAACTTTTTGGTTCGTGATAAAAATGACCCTTTAGGACGCTTGTAGTAAATTTTCAATACATCGATGTCACCTTGATGGCGCAAAGTATATCTGTCTACATTGTCAACTGAGGTAACGCCCATTTTATTTAGGGTTGGATATTCAGACATGATTTATACATTCTCATTAAAGCGCACTTTGTTACTAAAAAATGCGATGCTCAAAAAATTAGGTTTACTTAGCTCAAAAATGCTTAAAGGCAGAACGATATCTCAGTTCTGTCAAGCGGATAAATAACGTCTAAGGAGCGCAATAAATATTACAATCCCTCGAAGTTAATAATTAAATTTAGTCCTTCACAATAATAATTTAATTATTAACTGAGCTCAGACAATATTGAATTTTGCTTGGCAAGCATAGTTGATTCGATAAAATAGCTATAGGGCCACATCGACATAATTTTAGGGCCAGCATCATTCAGCATACAAATGTAGTAAACGTTTATAACTAGCGGCGGCATAATAATTGTAAAATATCTTTAAATACTCCGTTTTCTAGTACTTCGGGTAAGTCTAATGCTAGGTTATTACTGTAATAATGGCTTAAATCAAGGCCAAAACCCAAGGCATATAGCTCTATATCTCCTCTGGCTTCTAACATGGCACTGACCTGCCTTAAATGATTATCAAGATACGCTTCTTCATTGTTCTGGCTGGTTGCTGTTTCCATTGGGCAACCGTCTGATAATACGATTAAAATTTTACGTTCTTCTGAGCGACCTTTCATGCGCTCTGCAGCCCACAACAATGCCTCACCATCAATGCCTTCTCGGAATAATTCTGGTTTCAACATGGCGGCGATATTATGTCGAGCACGCCTAATAGGTGTATCAGCATCTTTATAGATAATATGTTCGAGTTCGGTTAACCTGCCTGGATTAGCCGGACGACCACTACGCATCCATTGCTTGTAGGTCTTGCCATCTTGCCATCCTCTAGTAGTAAAACCTAATATTTCTGTGCTGGCACCTGCAAGCTCCAATGCTCTCGTCATAATTTCGACCAACATCTGTATTGAGCCAATATGTTCCTTCATTGAGCCTGAGTTATCGAGTAAGAAGGTCACCAAACAGTTACTCTGGGGCTGATAACGCTCTTGTCTAAATAACTGACGATAGTCTGGCGAAGTCACCAACCGACTAAGCCTGCGAGCATCAATGTAGCCTTCTTCCTCGCCAAAATTCCAGCCTTCTAGTCGAGGGACTGATAGTATTTTAGAAAACTCTCTCGATAAACGTGCAATATTCACGCCTTGTCCGGCAATACGCTTGTCTTGTTTTTCTCGCAGTTTTATCAGCTGTTGTGGCAAAATAAGTTTTTCAGCAGCAATAACCCGATCATTTGTTTTAGAATATATCTGATAGCTTTTAAGCTGCTCAACCAATTGCCGATATGCTTGCCCTCTACTTTGGCTTCCTGCTACCGCAAGGTCACCATCAGAACCTGATTCGGGGTAAAGAATTAAATTGAAACCAGCAACCGCTTCATCTGCTTTTGATTTAGTATTCTTATTTGCGTCACCTTCGTCCATTCCTGTAATAATTTCATCAATAACCCCAACAATACCTAAAGCATTGTCGGAAAATTTTTTTTGATCCTGGCAGTTTTTACGCATTCCAACTAAGAAAGTACCAATATGTGGTGCCAACATCATACGTTGAGGCTCAATTAATCCTTCAGTTGCTTCGCTTACGGGCAGTCTAAATAAGCGTGACCACACAATTTGAGCGATAGTATAAACGAGTAAGCCAACATGATTTTCAATCATCTCTGAGGCACAAAAACTTTCACACCATTTTTGATAGCGATGAATGAGATTAGCTTTAGCACCAGGATGATTATCCTCAACTAAAGACTCCACTCGTAATTGTTCCAGTAATTCGAAGATGACTTGTCCAACAGCACTTTCAGGTATCAGCTTTTGATGCAATTCAAAATCACAAAATTGCAAACGTAAGGCTATACCATCGGCAGCACCACGAAATGAGCGAAAGTCATCTTTGAGAAGATCTGGCTGTAAATGTGGAGCCCTGATCCCAGATGATTTCCCATTTATCTCTGGTCGTCTGCCACGAAAACGAAAAAGCTTCTCACCAGAAGCTGCTCTTATCGTTGCTCCGCAAAGTTCTTCAACCTGTTGCTGCAATTTATCCGTGCGAGGTTGGAGATTACTGCCCAAGCTGTTAATGATATTAGTGCTGGCCATCAGCCATTACCTGTGCGGCCTGAGTAGCCCAAGACTCTGTCAGTTCTTGGTCGAAACAGCGTTGAAAAAATTCTGCAATGATAGGACGCTCAGCTTCGTCACACTTATTCAGAAATGATAATCGGAAGCCAACAGCAACATCTTTAAAAATCTCAATATTTTCTGCCCAAGAGATCACAGTCCTTGGTGACATTAAAGTAGAAATATCGCCCGCGGCAAAGCTTTTACGCGTCATGTCGGCAACAGCGATCATAGACTTTATTTGTTGCTCGTCTGCTTCGCTACTCAGGCTAGGTACACGTGCTAATATGATTTTTATTTCATCTTCAGTCGGCAAATAATTAAGCGTCGTTACTATATTCCAGCGATCCATCTGCGCTTGATTAACCATTTGAGTGCCATGGTATAGGCCATTACTATTGCCTAATCCTATAGTATTGGCCGTCGCAAATAGTCTAAAACTTGGATGCGGTTGAATCACTTCATTTTGATCGAGTAAAGTAAATTTACCATCTCGCTCTAAAATACGCTGAATAACAAACATTACATCTGGGCGGCCAGCGTCGAATTCATCAAAAATAAGTGCAGTAGGTCGACGTAATGCCCAAGGTACTATCCCTTCTTGAAACTCAGTTACCTGCATACCATCACGCAAGGTTATTGTATCTTTTCCCACTAAATCAAGACGACTAATATGTCCATCAAGGTTAACGCGAACACAAGGCCAATTCAGGCGTGCTGCAACTTGTTCAATATGTGTTGATTTACCTGTGCCATGAAGCCCTTGAACCATGACCCGACGATCACGACTGAACCCAGCCAAAATAGCGAGGGTGACTTCTGGATTGAATTGATAAGCACTATCAACCTCAGGCACATGGGGATCTCTTGCGCTAAAGGCTGGTACTTTCAGGTTAGTATCAATGCCAAAAACATCGCGCACAGAAATCATTATATCGGGTTGTTCAAGTTTTATATCTAACATGCGTTATTCCATACAAAAAGGGTCATAAAGGTTATGCCTGTAGAACAAGGTGTTATTCTAAGTCTATAAAAAGCATCTTGGTAATGGCGGAGCCAGATATCCCCTTTCGATACGGCCAGTTCAAAATACCCCCGCTTCCCTTTAATATTGATTCGTGCAAGTTTTACTCAGCATATCAACCTCGAAAGTGAGCGGCTTATTTTTACTGATTAAAACACCCCACTTTTGCCTATAAAATAGACCATCTAAATAATTAAGCTGGTCTTATATCTCATCAATTAGCGCTGAAGACCGCCGATGCAGATATACTTTATTTCCAAATAATCGTCTAGTCCATATTTGGAACCTTCGCGCCCCTGACCTGACTCTTTAACACCGCCAAATGGGATAACTTCAGAACTTATCGCGGTCTCATTAACCCCAACCATGCCATATTCAAGCGCTTCTGATACTCGCCAACATCGTCCCATATGTTCAGTATAAAGGTACGCGGCTAGGCCAAACTCGGTGTCATTGGCCATAGCAATAGCTTCTTCTTCCGTAGAAAACTTAAAAATAGGCGCTACCGGGCCAAAAATTTCTTCTCGGAAAACTCGCATTTGATCATTTACATTGGTTAATACTGTAGGTTGATAAAAGCACTCACCTAGTTCACTGAAATTACCACCCGTTTCAACAACAGCACCTTCAGCTATAGCACTTTGTACTTTTGAATGAATTTCGATCGTTGCTTTTGCTGTGATCACTGGGCCGTGGCTAGTCTTATCGTCCAGACCATTGCCAATAGTAAATTTATTGACTGCTGCAACAAATTTTTTCACGAAGGCATCATAAATGCCTGCTTGAACGATAATCCTATTCGCACAAATACAAGTTTGGCCTGAGTTACGATATTTTGATATTAGTGCTCCAGAAACAGCTAAATCAAGATCTGCATCATCAAAAATAATGATCGGTGCGTTACCTCCAAGCTCCATCGAGGTCCGCTTTACCGTGTCTGCACATTGTTTCATCAAAAGCTTACCTACTTGTGTAGAGCCAGTGAAGGTGACTTTTTTAACGATTGTATTTGAGGTCATTTCATTACCAACCGTTGCTGCATCACTTGTTGGTAAAACACTAAATAGTCCTGGTGGTATTCCTGCACGGTTGGCCAATTCGACTAGCGCTAATGCTGAGAGCGGTGTTTCTGCTGCAGGTTTTAGTACCATGGCACAACCAACAGCAAGCGCAGGCGCTACTTTGCGCGCGATCATCGCATTAGGAAAATTCCATGGCGTAATTGCGGCAACAACCCCGATAGGTTGCTTAATAGCGATACTACGTCGATCACTTGTGGCTGGCATAGTATCGCCATAAACACGCTTACCTTCCTCAGCGAACCACTTAATAAAAGAAGCGCCATAAGCAACTTCACCACGAGACTCAAACAAAGGCTTACCTTGTTCTGCCGTCATTAATAACGCTAAATCTTCGACATTTTCGAGCATTAACGTATGCCAGCGCTCTAAAATATCACAACGCGCTTTAGCTGGGAGTTCACGCCAACTGGCCATTGCCGTATGCGCACTTTTAATTGCGCGCCGGGTTTCATTTAATCCTACATTGGCGACTTCCGCTAAAAGCTCTCCTGTCGCAGGGTTGTAAACTGGAAATGTTTCATTGTTATCACTATTAGCCCACTCACCGCTTATAAAAGCCTGAGTCTTAAACAAACTATTATCTTTAAGTTGTATTGTCATATATTGCTCTATTTTAGTTAAGGAGGTTAGCCGTTGAGTGAAACTGCAATATATTGTCTATTAGCAGAAAAACTATGATTTGGGAGGTGTTGTATGACTTTTTTGAGATCTCGACACCTTCACATTTAATAGCATGTTAAATAGTTTATAAATGAATGATAGCGCCACATTAAAGAGACTGATTGGTGCAGGAGATTATGCTTATTCTGTTAATTTACTGGTCTACTTTATCGGGTGAAAAAGCGGCCTAATATAAGACTCGCATTTTAGTAATACGCTATTCTCGTCCATGCATTTCCTACTTCGTCTAATAAGATTTCCATGTAGCGATTAAGATATAAAGCCTAGTTTAAACCTTCCGCAAACCTTCCTCGTTAACGCAATATAATTAAACTTATGAGTTGCAAAGGATTATTCATATCAATAAAGCGATTCATTGTTTGTAATTAAAGCTACTGACTGCTTTAATGGTGCCGAAAAATTTAGGCTGCGATTAACCGATTTTCCAACCAATAGCGTTTCAACGATAAGCTTAATTTACTATTTTAAATAAAAATAACCACCTATCAAAAAGATGATACCGCCCTACAGATATCTCAAAATATAGATTTCAGCTTGGTACTAAAAACATTAATAGGCTGGCCCTAATAAATATGATCTTCGAAGTTAACTATATGGGGGTATTGCCAAGTTAACAAAAAATGAAATTTTTATAAGCGATTTCAAACCTGACGATAAGAAGGACATCGGTCTTATTTGTAATTCAATCATATGTTGATACTAAATAGACTCAAACGCCCCCATTGAGTGGGAGCAAAACAAAAATTCTGGAGAAATTGATGAGTACAAGAAATAAAATAGTAAAAGCACTTATCCTGGCGTCGAGCCTGATCTTAACAGCAAATACAGTAAGTGCAGCCAAGTTTAATATTGCAGTAGGCGATGGAGCTGGCGGAACACAAGAAGCCCTAGGCAAAAAATTTATAGAAGAATTCACTGCCAATACTAAACACAAAGCAAAACTCTTTCTCAATGGCCAGTTAGGTAGTGAACAAGATACCGTCAACGATGCCGCAATGGGTACACTAGATTTTTCAATTTTAGCTATCAATAATGTAACGCCTTTTTCCCCATCAGTTGGTGTCTTAACCCTGCCCTATATGATTCAGAGTTTAGACGACGCTATTACGCTGACCCAAGGAAAATTAGGCCAAGAGTTAATCGAAAATACTAAGCGTGATGCTGGGGTTAGAATTATTGGTTGGGCTTATTCTGGTTTTCGTGTTTTGAGCAACTCTAAACGACCTATCCGGACACTTGACGACTTGGATGGATTAGTCATTCGTGTACCAAAAAATGAAATAATGATCGAAACCTATAACTCATGGGGAGTTAACCCTACTCCTATGGCATGGTCTGAAACATTCACTGGTTTACAACAAGGTGTTATCGATGGTCAGGACAATCCATATATTACTATTTACGCAATGAAGTTCGATGAAGTACAAAAGTATATTACTAATGTACGTTACTTATTTTCAATTGAACCACTCATTGTTAGTGAATCTGTATTCCAAGATCAAAACAAAGCAACTCAAGCCGCTATTTTGGCCGCAGGTAAAGCGGCAACAGAATTCAGCGCGAAAAGCCTTGTGGCAAGTGAAATTAAAATCAAAGCCGAGTTAACCAAACGCGGCATGATAATTACTGACCCTGCAAACGGCGAGAAAGAATGGATCGACAAAGCAACTAATGCTGTATGGCCTAAGTTCTATAAAAGTGTTGGTGGTAAAGACAAAGTTAACGAAGCATTGGTGATATTAGGGCGTGATAAAGTTTAAGTAACAAACTTAAACACATATTTATCACTTTAAAACAGTATGCACCTGGTGAGAAACCAACAGGTGCATATATTACCTAAGAGGGAGCAGTCATGATTCGTATGATCTTTAAGTTTCTCGATAATATTGAAAGTTACATATGTCGAACATTGTTGGCTGTATTTGTCACCATTCTATTCGCACAAATAATTTCAAGACAATTATTTGGCTACTCATTCTCATGGAGTGAAGAGCTATCGGTATATTTGTTTGTTTGGTTTGTGTTCTTTGGTGCCAGTTATGCCGCTAAGTTAGCTGCGCACAACCGAGTAACCTTTCAGTACAAATTAATGCCAGCAAAACTGGCCGCCACATTAGAAGTACTATCAGATATTATTTGGATCGCGTTTAACTGTTATTTCGTTTATCTATCTTACGATTTTGTTTTTAACAAAATGAACCTATTTTGGAAATCGCAAACGCTGGGTATCCCCATGAAATACATTTATATGGTTTTACCGATTGCATTTTCTTTAATGACTTTCCGAGTGATTCAAGTGAATTACTACAAATTTGTCAAGGGCATAGATGTTCGTAACCCTGAATCTCAAGAACTCGATGAGTTGACTGAACTCGATATCGATACAAAAGACGATAAAGTCAACAAATAACCCAGGAGCAATTCATGGCAGAGTCAAGCATTATATTAATACTATTTGGGACGTTTTTGGCCCTGCTGGTGATGGGGGCTCCCGTAACAGTATCACTCGGCGTCGCTGCACTTTCGACGTTTCTTTACCTCGATGAAAACCCGATTAAATTAGTACAAATTGCATTTACATCCGTTGGTTCTTTTCCCTTAATGGCATTACCTGCTTTTATTTTAGCGGGGGCTTTGATGGAAGCGGCGGGAATATCGAAACGCTTAGTAACGATAGCAGAAAGTTTTGCAGGTCCCGTAACCGGTGGTATATCGGCAGCTACTGTACTTGCCTGTATGTTTTTTGGCGCTATTTCAGGCTCGGGCCCTGCTACAACAGCAGCGGTAGGCATGTTGATGATACCTGCCATGGTCAAGCGTGGCTACGATAAAGGCTATGCATCAGCTATAACGGCCTCTTCAGGTGGACTAGGTATTGTTATTCCCCCTTCTATTCCTATGGTTATTTTTGGCATTTCAGCCATTGGTTTGACCGTACCAGAATCTGCTATTGCTGAGCATGGTGCATTCCAGTCAGTATCTATTACTAAAATGTTTGTTGCTGGCTTCTTGCCTGGCTTAGTCATTTCAATTAGTTTGTTAACACTTAACTACTTTCGTTGTCGTAAATTAGGTTATAAAGGTACTGATGAAGGTTGGGATTTCAAACATATACGTTCTTCCTTAAGAATGGGCATTTGGTCTGTGCTCGCACCATTAGTCATTTTAGGTGGTATTTATTCAGGGTTCTTTACGCCAACAGAATCGGCAATAGTAGCTATTTTTTATACTCTGTTTATCGGCGTATTTGTCCACAGAGAGCTCACTTGGAAAGATTTATTTAAATCATTAGAAACCACAACATGGCTTTCTGGTCGAGTATTATTGATTCTGTTTACTGCGACTGTATTTGGTCGGTTACTCGTTGAAAATAACATACCAGGCATTGTTGCTGAGTCTATGCTCAGTGTGACTGATAATATTTACCTAATTTGGCTCCTTATTATTGTATTCTTGCTATTTGTTGGCATGTTTATGGAAACGTTAGCTGCGATTATGATACTGACGCCAGTGCTTTTGCCTGTCACTTATAGTCTAGGTATCGATCCCGTTCATTTTGGTATAGTGATGGTGTGTAGTCTTTCAATAGGTTTCTCCACACCTCCGCTAGGAGAAAACTTATTTGTTGCCTCCGGGATTTCAAATATATCGCTTGAAGAAGTCACCGTTAAGGCATTGCCTTTTGCTTTTGTCTCAACTTTTTCCGTGTTTGTTATCGCCTTTGTACCTGAAATTTCGCTGTACTTACCGCGTTTATTTGGCTACTAGTTTTAACAGTAATTAATTAATTATTTCAAGCTATTATGGCTAGCATCCAAATCATTGGATGCTAGCCAAACTATAGCTAAACACCAAAACATGCCCTCTTAAAGTAATCATTTTTCTGCGCTAAAACTATTTCCTAGACGGCTTAATAAAGCTTTAGGCTGTGGTCGTTTATCAAAAGAAGTTCATTTAATAGTTCAGCTTTATATAGTTCAGTTTTATATAGTGCAGCTTTATTAGGAAGAAATGCTTAACAAGTAACGCATAGTAGATGTCGATATTGTTTAAATAACCCCACGAACAAGTCGAACAAATATTAATTAACTCAACATTATGAGTAGCAATATGACGCTCCCTAATATATTAAGTCGTTGGTCAACTCCCTCTCCACTTGTTGGTAGTGGATTTGACAGTCGCAGCAGTGAAAATGGCCTACTTGTGATTATGTACGGCAGCCTTGAACATGCCTCTCAATTTGGCTGGTTAAACGCGGGACGTACGCTGGTCGATAAAACTTATATCCAGTTGCTTTGGCAAGCCAAGCAACTGCCCACTTTAGGGTTAACACATCATGATATAGCGACGCAGCTTGAGCTATTTATTAGAGCAGAGCTACAACCTAAATGGGAGGAATTAAAACACCTAGCACCAGATGAAGCAGACCAACAGGCAAAAAATTTAGTCAGGTTGGCAGCACATGCTATTTTTGGTAGTGCAGTACAAGAGGCTGCGGCAAGTTGGTTGCTTTATTATTTATGCCCCCAGCTTCCTATATTTCCAATTACCGATGACTGTCGAAAAGCACTACCCTTTAAGCCGTTATCTGATGAAATAAATACTTATGACGATTACCATAAAGCGAGTAAGGGGATTTATAATAAGTTACGACGTCATTGTGCATACCCTATAGCTTGCTATGGTAACAATAAAGAACGGGCATTAATTGAACAACTACTCCAGCAGAGTGATTGGTGGTCACGTCAATGTTTCCACCATTATTTACTGACTTTGAATAAATAAGAAATGCAGTCGAAAATTAAGGCCTGACATTAGCGCCAAGCATAAAGGATTGGTTCGTGTATCGATATGTTGAAGGCTTGTATGCTAAAGCCCAGTAAAATGGTCGGTAATGAATTTGCTGATGCAATACGCACAGGTCAAACATTGAATGCCTAGAGGGGCATTTTAGGGTTAAAACCATCCCATATTTTATCAACTGAACAAGCGTATTTAACCTAAGTCATGCACAAGACGCGCCTGTTCCTCGGCAGTATATTGAACGTATCCTACTGGAATATGATCATTAATAGCTTCACGAATACGTTGAGCATCTTCCGCTGAAAAAGCGCCACACAGTTCGATTAACTGTATACCCTTAGTCAACATTTCCTGGGCGACCAATTGCGCCTGTTCAACACTGTTAACGCCAGAAATAGACATGTCAAAATTTTCACTTGCCAGACGAGAGTGATGCTTAAACATTTCTAAATCTGCACTTTTTACAATAAAACCATATCTCTGCAACGCCATAATTAGCTCCTAATGTTGAGTCGTTAATATTTAAATTAATAATACTTTTAATTACTTACATTAAAAACCGATTGCCATCGCTTCATTAGAGCCAAAATACTTATCGGTGTAGAACCAATGTAGCTAAAATGTCCTATTTTTACTATTTAGAGCCGTATATTGCTGGATGAAAGCTGCAATACCAGCTTAAAATTGATCTACCATAAAGGATAAGAGCAAGAGCACTATACACGCTGTAAATAAAGTTAATTTTCCAGTAAACGTGTTTGTGACTGAACAACAGTAATGGCAATTACATTAACAATATCGGTAATACTGCAACCGCGAGAAAGATCATTCGCTGGCTTTCTCAGTCCTTGTAATATAGGTCCTATGGCATCAGCCTTACCGATACGTTCTGCCAATTTATAACCAATATTGCCGGCATCTAAATTAGGAAAAACTAATACGTTAGCACGACCATGGGTAGCAGAATTTTCGACCTTTTTCTCTGCAATAGTATTTACAATAGCGGCATCAAGCTGAATATCGCCATCAATCGCTAATTCAGGCATGAGGGCTTTTACGATTTTAGTTGCAGATACTACTTTATCAACCGAAGCATGTTTAGCACTACCACTGGTCGAAAATGACAACATGGCAACACGAGGTTCTTCGTTTAAGAGTGTTTTAGCACTACGAGCTGCCGACAGCGCTATTTGAGCCAACTGTTCGCTGTCTGGATCGATAACGAGACCACAGTCAGAAAAAATAACACCGCCTTTTAAATCATGAAAAGGTTGGCATAACATCATTAAAAAAAAGCTCGATACCATGCTGGCCGATTTATCCATCCCAATGATCTGAATAGCACTGCGCACCACATCACTTGTGGTATATACTGCGCCGTTTACTGAACCGTCTGCATCGCCAAGGTGCACCATCATTTGCGCGTAATAGAGTGGGTTTTGTATCAGTTCAGCCGCCGCGTTTTCTGTCATCCCCTTCTTTTTACGAAGTTCATACAGCTTTGCTGCATAATCGCTCGCTTTTGAAGAATGACTCGGGTCAATCACAGTAATAGATTCTAATGATACGTTTAACGCAGTAGCTTTAGTTTTAATGTTTGCAACATTGCCAAGTAAAATGATCTTAGCTATTTTTAAGCTCGTTGCATTATAAGCAGCCTCTATAATACGAGGGTCTTCACCTTCTGCCAGTACAATCAATTTAGGTGCTTCACTTGCTCGTTTAAATATGTTGTTGAGTGCTTTCATGAATTATTAACCTAATATATAGATAACAAAAATCGCTTTGAATAAAATGCTGTCAGTTAGCAAGCTATTCAAAACGTTCTTAGTGCAAATGAAGTCATTACATTCAAAAACCGACTTAATTCCCAATATCACCCTGCCTGCATGGATGCAGGTCCTTATGTTTGGTCTGGAACCATAAACATTTGTTCTGGTATATTTTTTATAATTGAGCATTTGCCTCATTCAATTGGCATTAATTAAGAGCTGAAATAAAATCCGAAGGCTCGCAGCCTTCGGATTAATCAGTCAGAGTAGAGTGACTTAAACGAAATCTTTATATTTTTCAAGATGACGAATAGGTTTTGCAAGGGCATCACGACGGAACGGGTCACCCAATTCACGCGTACACATGATCTCGATAACCGTTGTTTTACGTTCTACCATTTGTTGATGCAGAGCTTCTTTAAGTGCAGGACCGATATCTTCTAACTTATCAACAGTAACACCTAGTGCGCCCATTGAACGTGCGATACCTGCAAAGCTTTGATTTTCAAGTTCGCCAGCAACAAAACGACGATTATAGAAGTCAACTTGGTTTTTCTTCTCTGCACCCCATTGACGGTTATGAAAGACAATTGAAGTCACTGGAATGTCTTCACGAACACAAGTCATAATCTCCATCATTGACATGCCCCATGCGCCATCACCCGCGTATGAAATACCTGGGCGATCAGGTGCGGCAACTTTTGCACCAATCATAGTTGGAAGCGCATAACCACAGTTACCGAATGACATAGCCGCGAAGAATGAACGTGGACGTTCAAAACGTAAATAGCTGTTAGACACAGAGTTAATATTACCGATATCGGTAGACACCATGACATCAGCAGGCATTGCTTTTTCAAGTTCACGCAATACTTGACGAGGGTGTAACCAATTCTCTTCTTCAGCATTTTGCTCGTTGATCATTTCTAGAGAGTATTCATCTTTTTCATGGATCCACTCATCTAACTCTTGTTCCCATGCTGCTTTTTCAGCGGCAATAACTTCAGCACGCTCGGCCATGTTATCAATACATTTAGGCTTTAAGTCAGCCAGTAATTTCATTAATGCTTGCGCAGCTGCTTTTGCATCACCACAAATTGCGACATCAATTTTCTTAACCAAACCAAGCATTTTTGGATCACAATCAACTTGAATGATTTTGGCATTTTTTGGCCAGTAATCGATACCGTGCTGTGGCAAAGTACCAAATGGCCCTAAACGTGTACCAAGTGCTAATACAACATCAGCTTTAGCAATAGTATTCATACCGGCTTTAGAGCCTTGATAACCTAAAGGGCCACACCACATTGGGTGAGATGCAGGAAATGAATCATTGTGTAGATAGCTGTTCACTACTGGCATACCAAGCATGTCAGATATAGCGATGGCTTCTTCATATGCATCGCCTTGAACAACACCACCACCAGAAACCATGACTGGGAATTCAGCATTTGCTAATAACTCAGCAGCTTGTTGGAGTGAAACAGCACCACCAGCAGAACGTTCAATGCGAATTGGCGTTGGAATTTCACATTCGATATCACCGTAGAATTGGTCACGAGGGATGTTTAATTGCGTAGGGCCATTTTCTAGCATTGCACGGTCGAAACAACGAGCAGTGAGCTCAGCCATACGAGTATTATTAACAACACTTACTTGGTATTTAGTGATTGTTTCAAAGAAAGGTAACTGTTCAGCTTCTTGGAAACCACCAAGACCTTGTGAGTTAGTACCTGTTTCAGGCGTAATACAAACTACAGGTGAGTGAGCCCAATAGGCTGCAGCAATAGCTGTAACAAAGTTTGTGATACCTGGTCCATTTTGTGCAATACAAACACCGTGACGACCAGACACACGAGAGTAACCATCAGCCATGTGGCCAGCACCCTGTTCATGTACTACAGGGATTAAGCGGATACCTGCGGGGGTAAAAATATCCATTGCATCCATAAATGCACTACCCATGATACCAAAACTATCAGTTACACCATTCGCAACTAACGTTTCTACCATTGCTTCACTTGGAGTCATACGAGCCATAATTTTATTCCTTAATATTTATAAAGAGTGATAACCTTTGTTACCACTCGTAACAATTGATCGACTATGCGTTACCTGGACGGTAAGGGCTGTATTCACGGCCTAATGCAACCGCAACTTCTTCACTAGTAATTTTACCTGCATGAACATTTAAACCCTTGGCCAAATGTTCATCACGTTGGATAGCATCTTCCCAGCCTAAATCGGCTAATGAAACGATGTAAGGTAAGGTCGCATTGTTAAGTGCTAATGTTGATGTACGCGCAACAGCACCTGGCATATTTGCCACACAGTAATGCACAACTTCATCAACAATAAATGTTGGGTCTTGATGGGTAGTGGCATGAGAGGTTTCAAAACAACCACCTTGGTCAATGGCAACATCGACAACAGCTGAACCAGCTTTCATGCGTCTAACCATATCAGCAGTTACAAGTTTCGGTGCAGCAGCACCTGGAATTAATACACCACCGATAACCAAATCAGCAGAGACAACATGTTCTTCTAAAGCAGCCTTACTTGAATATACGGTTTGAATAGCAGTACCAAATTCTGTCACTAGACGACGTAATACATCTACACTACGATCTAAGACTACAACGTGAGCGCCCATACCTATTGCCATGCGTGCAGCATTACTACCCACAACGCCACCACCAATGATAGTCACTTTAGCGGGTTCAACACCCGGCACACCACCGAGTAACATGCCACAACCGGATTTAGATTTTTCCAGACAAGCGGCACCTGCCTGAATTGACATGCGGCCAGCGACTTCAGACATAGGAGCAAGAAGCGGCAACCCGCCACGTGCCGAAGTTACGGTTTCATAAGCGATACAAGTAGCACCACTTGCGAGTAAGTCATCCGTTTGCTCTGGATCAGGGGCAAGGTGAAGATAGGTAAATAACACTTGGCCTGGACGTAACATTTTACGTTCAATAGCTTGAGGCTCTTTTACTTTAACTATCATGTCAGCTGCAGCAAAAATTTCTGCTGCAGTGCTAGCAATAGTTGCACCCGCAGCTAGATAATCTTCATCGTTAAAACCAATACCTGTACCGCCGTTAGCCTCAACAACTACTTTATGACCTCGACTGGTAAGTTCTAGTACACTCGCTGGTACCATACCAATGCGATACTCGTGATTTTTAATCTCTTTTGGTACACCGATTAACATATTAGCGCTCCTATCTTCTGGTTATATCATTGATAAATTGATAAATTGATAAATTGATATTTCTTCCTGTCACCTGAACCCGCTTTTGAAGCTAAGTTGCAAGAACCGAAAACGTGATAACAAGATAGGATGATGGCCTTAATCGCAATAGAACCAGATCAAAGTCACTAATGAAGCCAGCACTTAAAAAGCAATAAAAATTAAAAATAGACTTTAAATACAGAAACTTAAAATAAGACGGGAAATTTAAAAACAGCTATATATAAATGTTAGGTATGATTTATTTTGCATATGAATTGATCTAAACAAAAAAATTTTAGCGATGTGTATAGCCGAAGCGTTGGATCAGTTCCATACCTTGCTAGCTAAGTCATGCAAAATGAATAATGAGGTGATTATTTTTCAAGCGGTAAGTGCCAGCAACCGCACTAAATAATTTAATATTTAAGCTTAAACTTAAACTGAGCTACAGATATGACGAAAACCCATAAAGTCAATTTACGGCCCACAAATTCATTTAAAAAATTGAACATGCCTAAAAGCGAAATACGAGTGACTTAATATAAATTGCAAAAATCTCGACCTATTGTAGCAGTTCAATAGGTCGATTATTGACGCTAATATGGTAATAGAAACTTTAATATATTTCAGATTAAACGACGACTAGCATTGATTTAGCCATTAAACCATTGAGTTAATAAGCCCGGCTAATTTCTTGATTCCCTCGTCAATTTGTGCCGTTGATATTGAAGAGAATCCAAGGCGAAAATAATTTTTTGGCGGTGAATCTTCAATAAAGTGAATGGTTCCAGACTCAATTAAGATACTTTCTTCCATCGCTCTTTTTTGTAGCTCGTCGGCATCTAAGTTTTCAGGCCCTTTGATCCAGTAACTAGAGCCACCAAACGTTGGTTGAATATGAGATTCTGGCAAATACTTGCGTAAAGCTTCATCCATAGCTCTCCAGCGCGCTTTATAATTGCGGTTAATATTCATGGTCAACGCATTATGGTATCCGCGCTCAATAAACAAGGCTACTGAGCGTTGATTGTTAGCGGCTGGGTGTCTAACGATCAATCGTCGTAGCGCTCGCACTTCCTGAATTAATTTAGCAGGGCCGACTAAATAGCCCAAACGCAAACCCGGTGCAAGTGTTTTGGATAAGCTGCCAATATATAAGACTCTGTCATGGTTATCTAAACTTTTGAGCGCAGGGATCGGGTTAGACTCAAAATTAGTTTCACTTTCATAATCATCTTCAATGATAATAAAATTATCTTTACTTGCTTGTTCAAGTAATTGATAACGCCGCTCTATCGGCATGGTTGCCGTTGTTGGGCACTGATGACTTGGTGTGGTGTATACTAGGTCACAGCCTTTAAGATGCTCACCAACAAACATACCTTTTTCATCCACTGGAATAGGACGTACATTCGACGGGTTAAGTTTTGCTATGTTACATATATCTACATAGCCAGGAGTTTCAAGCCCAATGGTACTGTCCTTATCTAACAGCAATTGCGCCAGCATGTATAATGCTTGTTGCGCACCAACAGTAACCAGTATTTCATCTTCTGACGCCCAAACTCCACGTCTGGGTAGTAAGCGCGTTCTAATTTGCTCAATCAATAACGGATCATCATTGTCCATACGATCACCAGCCCATTCATTAATCGACGGACCGCTTACCGCATCTCGACAACATTCTCGCCAGTTAACCGTTGGAAACAACGAGGCATCAAACTGACCATAATTAAATGGGTAAGCATATTTTTGCCAATCATGTGGCTTAACAATATTGATCTGATCACTCGGATTAAGTTTAAAATGTTGTTCCCAATTAGGGGGATTATAACCTTCGTAATGAGTAGATTTTTGTTTTAGCGAGTCGAGTTTAACCTGCCCTGTTAGAATATCAGGATTGACATAGTAGCCGCTTCTTTCGCGCGCAATTAGATAGCCATCATCGAGCAAGTGCTCATAAGCCAAAACTACGGTATTTCGAGCCACTTTAAGTTGCTGTGATAATTTACGGCTTGAAGGTAAAGATTGATCTTGGGGAACATTCCCATTCAGTATTGCCGCTGCAATCTGTTCCCTTAACTGCTGTTGCAAACTTCCGCCTTGGCCGGGAGTCAAATGAAATAACTGAAACATAGTTTACCTTTATATTTTTAATTATAAATGTTATCAATCAATATGAGTAGCTGATCGATTGAAGCGGTTAACAAGACGATTATAATCACGTAAATTTTAAATATTGATAAACCCTTATTAAAATTTATATGCCTCTATCTCTTGTAATTGAACATCCTATGAAATTTTAATGACGTATTCATACTATTATGGCAAGCAAGACAGGTCATTTAACCCAAAGATTAATGACAACGGTTTTTTCAAAAAAATAGCAATGCTTGTAATGAGTGCAGCAATGTATCAAACAATTTAGACGGAGAATAGTTAATATATCAGTGGGGTACGCATCATTTGCTTTAAATGTCACAAATGAGCCAGAATGAAATAAGCGGGAAAGGGAGTTTCTGATAAATATTTTACAATATATTAAAAATAAAAATACGCCTGTCACATAGATAAAATAATATGTCAGGCGCATCACTTAATATTACAAATTAAACATTAGGTGCGAGTTCC
This sequence comes from Colwellia sp. PAMC 21821, assembly GCF_002077175.1. Taxonomy (NCBI): domain Bacteria; kingdom Pseudomonadati; phylum Pseudomonadota; class Gammaproteobacteria; order Alteromonadales; family Colwelliaceae; genus Colwellia; species Colwellia sp. PAMC 21821. Next base: position 2,710,839 of record NZ_CP014943.1, on the reverse strand, counting down.
GATAAAGCATTATCGATAGCTTTGATAATAATATCGATATCTTCGCGGGTAGCAATAAGTGCAGGGCTTAAACAAATCGTATTGTTATACTCTTTAAACGAGCGGTTTGTACGACCAATAATTACACCGTTTTTCATACAGTGAGCACCCAGAGCAATAGGTAAACTTTCATCTACTGGCTCTTTAGTTTTTCGGTCTTTAACTAATTCAAAGCCGGCAAAAAGTCCTTTTCCGCGGACATCGCCAATAACATCGTATTTATCCATCAATTGATTTAAGCAGCCACGCAAATACTCACCTTGAACAACAACATTTTTCAGTAGATTTTCATCTTCAATAATTTGCATATTAACTAAAGCCGCTGCAGGCCCTGCGGTACAACCGCCAAAAGTAGAAATATCTCGGAAATATCCCATACGAGCATCATCGTCTTCTTTAAATGCTTCAAATACTTCTTCTGTTGTTACCGTACAAGAAATAGCGGCATAACCTGATGCAACACCTTTAGCCATTGTCACCATATCAGGCTTAATGCCGTAATGCTGGTATCCAAACCATTCGCCGGTTCGGCCAAGACCACATACAACTTCATCAATATGTAATAAAATATCGTATTTTTTACATATTTCCTGAACACGTTCCCAATAACCTTCAGGCGGCTCAATAACGCCTCCGCCAGCGGTAATTGGCTCAAGACATAAGGCGCCGACAGTTTCAGGCCCTTCTTCTAAAATTACCCGTTCAATTTCATTCGCCGCACGTATACCATAATCTGCGACTTCTCCCCACTGCGAGCGATACTCACAGCAATGCGGCACTTCAACAAAGCCAGGTGTAAAAGGCCCGTATTGATTTTTACGCTCGAACTGCCCGGTAGCACTCAAGGTAGTAATCGTTGTTCCGTGGTAATCTCGCTCTCTAAACAAAATTTTATTTTTCACACCACCATATTTTTTTTCAGCAATTTGACGCACTATTTTAAAGGCTTTCTCATTTGCCTCAGAACCTGAATTTGAATAATAAACACGGCTCAAACCTGGCATTTTACTAATCAATCTTTCTGCAAATTGTGCCGCTGGTACGTTACCCGCTGTTTGTGCAAAGTAGTTCAATGTAACAAGTTGATCTCTCACAGCATCTGCTATTTCAGTACGGCCATAGCCAACATTTACAGTCCAAACAGCGCCAGAAACTGCATCAAGATATTCGTTACCTTTAGCATCCCAAACCCGCATACCTTTGCCTTTAACTATGACCATAGGGTCATTTTCTTCAAATGGCTTATGTTGGGTGAGATGATGCCAAATATGTTTACGATCTTTGTTGATCACATCTCGTGCATCAAATTCATTGCTGTTATACGTCATAATTATCCCCTCGTAAGAGCCCGTTATTTAGTTAAAGCTACCGGCATATTGCCTAACGTGCAGTTTTTGTCTGTTGAAATTTAATGTTTATAGGTAAAACAGATTTTTGCTGTTCGTTTGTCTATGGCATTTAAATTACTGCGCATTGGCAAATAGCCGTTAGAACCAGATCTTTAACAAATTTGATACCAGACATAGCAAAAAATTACTGGACTCATTCAGCTGAACAATTTGGACCTTACGTAAAATCACTGACTTTCTCAGTATTGATAATGTTTAAAAATGGAGAATTATTAAACAACATGAACACTTGTCAAACACTTAGTCTCAATCAAATAACTATAAAATACCCTAAGGAAATACAGTGACTTTAACAAATAAAAAATTGTGTACGAGCTTATTAATCACAGCGGCCCTTGGCACTTCAATAAACATGGCATGGGCAGATGATTCGCTTGAAGACCGTATTACAAACTTAGAAAATCAAGCGGCAACACAATCTAAACTCCAGTCAGATAAAAACATGAGTGCTAAATTTTACGCAACCATTCGCCCAAGTTTGACCTACTTTAATGAAGAAGATAATAACCGTACTGAGGTGACAGACTTCTTATCATTTGCCGGCATTTACTCCGAAGCAGAGTTAGGTGGGGGCTGGACAGCAATGGCACATGGTGAATGGGGCCTTGATATAGCTAAAAACGGCGATTTTGGTGCCGCTAGACGTGCCTCAGTTGGCATATCTAGTAGTACATACGGTAAAGTAACTTTTGGTAAAGACCGCGCGATAGATTACTTACTTCACGCTACGTATCTAGATATTTTCAATCATCGTGCTTCACCTTTTGCTTATGACCAAATAGGTAAAGATGCCTTTTTCACTCCTAACCAAGTGACTTATGCAAACTCTTGGGACAGCATTACGTTTATGGCCGGCTTTAAATTCAAAAGTGGTAATGATGTGGATTATGCAGAGCAGTCAATTGTTGGTTTAGGTTACGATAAAAATGACTTACATTTAGCGGCAAGCTTCAAGTCAACTGACGCTGCCGATGCCGATAACGTTGAAACTGTTGCGATTTCTTATGCCCAACATATTAACGACGACTTGTATTTAGCTGCCTTGTATCAGGACGAAGAAGAAATTGCTACGCTTGACGTTTCATTAGCTTATAAAATAAATAGTAAATATAAAGTAAAAGCCGCTTACTATAACTTTGACGATGGTGTATCAACGCTTCAATCAATGAGTAACGATGGTTTCAACTTGACACTTGAGCGTCAATTTACACCAAAATTCCGTACACATATTGAAGTACTGACTAAAAATTATGACAATTTTGAAGATGAAACGGCTTTTACTATCGGCTTCAAATATGACTTAGCTATTTTGTGGAAGTCGTAATAAATCTAAATCTTAAGCAAAAATGAACTATTTACCTACCTAATGAGCAGCTAAATACCTGTCAGGTAGGTAAATCGTTTACAAAGCTATATCAAATAACAAGCAAAGTACTCTCGCATGAAAAGAAAGCTCTTCAGATTAGCTTTTTTTAACCTTAACCAGAGAGGTAATGTATGTTATTAAATTCTCATAACTCACTAAGTTTGAGCTCATATTTTCATATATAAATTTAACTCATTATCTGTACATTTCTTATATATCAATTAATTATGTTCACTTTAATCGAGTCTTAAACAAAGAGAATTTGTTGGACCAACCGTTAAAGTAGCATTGTATCCATTAGTTTTCTCACCGCTAGATTAAATTTAAGCATAATAAATAACTGATTTAAAAATTAGTCTTTCCATATGATTCCGGAGATACCATGGCTCACACCCAAAAGCAGTCTTTAACCCAAACCTCACCATTAGTGCGCAAATTTGTAGCATTAATGCCTGGTTTTCTTCTTTGCTTGGTTATTGGCATGGCAGCTAAGTTTGTTTCGGAACATCATGGCGGACCAACGATTCTTTATGCTTTGTTAATGGGTATGGCATTAAACTACTTGTCCACCGAAGGCAGTTGCGTTGCTGGAATTCAATTTTCAGCTAAGTCCGTCCTGCGCTTTGGTATCGCCTTACTTGGGGCCAGAATCACCATAGAGCAGTTAATGAGCTTAGGTATTACACCAATTGTTATTGTTTTAATCGGTGTACCCGCCACCATTTTTTTCAGCTATGTGCTTGGTCGGTGGCTTAAGTTAGGCAAAGCTCACAGCATTTTAGCTGGCGCATCAGTGGGCATCTGCGGGGCATCTGCAGCACTGGCAGTATCTGCCGTATTACCACAAGACAAAGAGTCAGAAAAAAACCTTATTTTTACTGTTATCTGCGTGACAGGATTAAGTACCGTTGCAATGATTCTCTATCCTATTCTAGTACCGGTGCTGGGGTTTAGTGAGGCTGAAAGCGGTATATTTCTGGGCGCAACTATCCATGATGTTGCTCAGGTGGTCGGTGCCGGCTATATGATTTCAGATAATGTTGGTGATGTTGCAACTTTTACTAAATTGTTGCGTGTTGCGATGCTAGTCCCTGTTGTACTCATTATTTCTATTGTAGTCGCAAGGCAATCCGGCCAAGAAAAAACAAAAGGCTCATCTGTTGCTTTGCCGGGTTTTTTAATTGCCTTTGTGTTGATAGTACTGGTAAATAGCAGCGGTTATGTCCCCCGGTAGTCACTGACTCCATGGTTGACCTGTCACGCTGGTGTTTAATTGTCGCCATGGTTGGCTTAGGCATGAAAGCGTCATTTAAAGAGTTAGCGGCAATGGGGTGGCGCCCTGTTATTCTAATGGTAACTGAAACGATATTTCTTGCCGCACTAGTTACCGTTGCTCTATATATTACTCGTTGATAACAAAAAATACTCAATAGCGGTATGGTAAATGCCGCTATTGAAACAGCATTACAGGTCAGGCTAATTCATCATTCCCTATTCGACATTAATAACTATTCTTTATCTTATCTGATCATTCCTACGGGTTAACACAGCTAACTACTGCGTTACTTCGCCAGTACATTAAGTGGAAAGCCTTGTAACAATCAATTCTTTAATGGGGATTAATTCACTTTGTGAAGGAGCCATCAACGCGATCCATTAGTTAGCTCGTTATTATGGGGCTATTTCTGACATTGAACAGGTAGCTAAAGCAGTCATTTTTTACAAATTAAGCGACAATGAGACCAAGCCCGATAACAATCAGTAAAGTGAATGCGGCTCTGCGCATGTTGTTTGCACTAAGCGGTGGTGGATAGTGTTTTCCTACCCAACTAAACGCCATAACAACAGGCATACATAACAAGCCAAATAAAAGCATATCCCAGCTTAAACCACCTTGAAAACCAACCATCGTTATTCGGCTTACTGAACTGACTAAAAATACAGTTAATAAACATAGTCGGATAGTTTTTAGCGGCAATGGTTGGCGATAAAATAAATAAACTAAAGGGGGACCTCCCATACTAAACAATCCCGCTAACAATCCAGATGCAACCCCTGAAAAGCTAAACGCCCAATCTTGCGATCTTTCCTTTAGTGGCTCTGGTTTTAAGATAATCAGCAGACCTGCAATAATAATCGTTAGCCCGAGCAATAATTGTAATATCTCGCTAAATGAGGAGCTCATATAATCAAGTAATATTAGACCAATGAGTAACCCAGGGAATATTCCAATACACGTTTTAGCCACAAGCGAGTAATCAAATGTGCGAAATTCACCTTTGAGTACGAAAAAGCAATTAAATAGCGAAACTATACTGATGATGACTGAAGTAAATGCAATGGGGACCAATCCAATAATTGTCACCGCCCCCATCACAATCATGCCAAGCGCAAAACCTGTCACAGTTTGTACATAAGTTGCAATAGCTAAGATAGCCATAAAAGGCAGTATGGTTTCAAGCATAATCAGTTATCTCTACGATTGGCACTATTAGAATATCGGAACATTTGTTGTTATATTCGACTGAATAAAGCATGACAAAAGCTCAGCTACTGATAACTTTACAAGCTATTGTTTTTTAAATTATAAATGAACTTTAGCGCGATGATGAAAGTGATTTTAGCTTATGTTTAAGCGCTATACTAGAGGATTAAAAAGGTTCACTATGATGACTAGTCAAATAAGTCTAATCCAGCTCTGAGTTCCTTAAGTTTTGAGGCTAAAACCAATTCAAGCTTATCCAAGTCATTCAGTAATTTTTCTCGGTATTGTGAACCACTTTGTTGCTTGGTAATTAAGCTAAGCTCTTCTACGGCTTCTAATAAGGAGGGATCACTACCGTCTAAAGAGTCTACAACTGAGCCTGGTTTGGTACGTTCAAAATGGAAGGAGCAACTGTCAGGAGAAACTGAATCATCATCTGTTTTTAAATATACTTTTAAAACATCCTCGTTGCCTTTACTGCTAAGCGTATGGTGACTGATGTTTTCAACATCGTTAAGCCCCATTTTATTGATAGTATCATATGTTGACATTGAGCGACCTGTTGTTGTTTTTAATCTGACTAAGAATAAAACACAGGCCGATTATAGTTAGGGCCAATTTAGCTTACTTCATACATCCAGCCTGGCACCAATAAAAGAAAACCTCTGGCCCTAAAGCTTTTAATACTCCCTTTCTATAGTAGAGAACTACATAATTGGAGGACTATATGGCTACTAATTCACATGTTCAGATAGAGCTACGAGCTGAAACAGTCGAACTTTTTGATCGTTATCACAAGCATACTGGCACTACACCAGAAACATACATTACACAGCTAGTTGAAAAGACGCTGCCAACCGTTCAGGCAATGGTAGACGCGATAGATGAAGCGAGTGAGTCGCCAGAGAAAAATATCGATGTAATGGAGTTATTTGGCCGAAAAATGGCCGCGGCAAGCTTGGAACAAAAGAAGCAAGCGACGGCAGAACCATTAACGGTATAGCGAGCTTTAAGGTCAACGTCTGTCATTAGCAGGTTCTATTTAATAACTTTACCCTTGATTCAATTAAATGTTGCTTCAAGTTAATTTAAAAATTAAAAGGCCCTGTCTACATTCGTAGACAGGGCCTAATTATGACTCACTATAAATTAAAACTTAGCTTTAACACCTAAATAAAACTTAGGGCCTGAGCGAGAGTAATCAGACACTGTTGTATCGTTACCGCGTGTCATTACTTGTGGTTCATCTAATATGTTAAGTGCTTTCAAAGATACTGATACCTTTTTTGTCACTTTATACTTGATGTTAAAATCTACGTAATCACTGTCTTGTACATAACGGTGTGAACGTGATGGGAATGGTAAGTTATTCGGTTGAAAATACTTTGAGCGATACTTATAAAGTAAACGCATCGAAAGTTGGTCACCTTCCCAGTAAACAGAAGCAGACGCTACGTTTTTAGAAAAACCAAATAAGTTTGCATCAGCCACTAAACCTGGGCTACCGGGTTCTGGTGTTACAAAATCTGACTCGGCATAGTTATACGCAATCTTCGCACCTAAACCACTCCATATTCCAGGTAATTCAGTAAAGTGTTTTTGAGCCGTTAACTCAATACCACGAATGGTTGAAGAATCGTCTGATGTTTGTACTGTTGAATGCGTTACATTCGGATATATTGTATCTACACCATCAAGTGATATCGTAATATCTCGATTTTCTTGTACCGTTTCATAACCACCCGTAAAGCTTTTATTATAAAGTGCTAAGGTAACTGCTGCATCATTACTTGGGTAATACTCAAGTGAGACCTCAACGTTATTAGACAGGTACGGCTTCATGTGATTACCATTTGCTGAACCACTTGAGATTGATTCAGAGTAATTATTATTACAACTTTCATCTTCACTCGACGAAGTACAAATATCGTAACTTACCCCTGCCGACATAGCATTCATTTGAAAACGTGACATAGCTCTATAAAGTGCGGTTTTCAAATACCACTCGTCATTTAATTGAAAAGTTAAGTTTAAGCTGGGTAATACTTCTGTGTAACTTGAGTCTAATGTTACATCTTCAATTTCACCTGAAGTATTAATTTCAGTTTTAAAGGTGCCGTCTTCAGCCGTGGTAATAAAAACTTTGTCACCATAGCCGTCAGAGTGTGTTTCAGTTTTAACCACACGCACACCAACGTTACCGGTTACAGGGTAATCGCCCCATTGTGTATCGATATCAGCCATGGCATAAATAGCGCTGATTTTTTCTTCTACGATACGGTCAGCACCATCGCGTTTGTCATTTCGTTCGCCAATATCATAAAAACTGGTATCGCCGTTATTTCCTGGAATTTGACCTAACATTTGACCAATAAAACATTTAGCATCGTACGTGACGAAATCGCCAGCGCCGCCGCCTTCTTCGTCAAATAAGTTATCGTTTTGGTGATTATTAAAACAGTTAGCAACAATACCGTCAGTTAATGCTTTATGGCTTGCAACGTTATTTTCGTCCCAGTTATCATCTTCTGTATCTGTTGAACCTGTTTTTTGACTGCCATCGCTTAATCGTAAAGAAACATCATTCGTTTGTTCATCAATTAAGTTTTCTTTTGAAAAACGAACACCGGCTTTAACACTAGCAAAAATATCATGATCTAAAGTGTATTCACCATCAAATTTAAACGCTAGAATTTTATCTTCGCGTTCATCATTCGCACGACGATATTCTGCATAAGCACCACCGTCTGAGCGAATAAATGATTGTACACTCGTTGGGTCAAACACTTCTGATGCATTATAACCCTCATCACCAAGACCATTACGGTCGTTATCTAACCAAGTAAGGGTAGGAACATTGGTGTCACGAGCGTCAAACTCGTATTGATATCGGTCTTCTGATTTGAATTTTGAACGGTGACGAACTCTATAGCGATATGATTTTGAATATGAAAAATCTGCAGCTAGCTTTAAATTATCTGTTGGGTAGTATTCAAAATTAATACCACCACCATCATAATCGTCAACTTGGTTTCTGCTTTCACCCAATAGTTGTGGCTTTGCTTCACCAGTTGCATAAAGCAAAGTGTGATCATCAGCAATAATATGGTCTGCTAGCTTTCTGCGACGGTTATCAATACCAAATTCCATACGTTCTTCGGTATATTCTAAACGAGAGTTTTGGTAATCTAAATTGATATCCCATTGGTCGTTAGGCTGCCATTGGAATGTTGCAACAACGCTGGTGCGTGAATCTTCATCTTCACCTGTGCGCCAGTAGGCATCATTTGGTACATAGAAAATTGAACTTTGATCAAAATCAGCAAGATTTGTATCTTTACCTAATTCAGGCGATCGACCTTGGCGACCACTAGAAACCGCTTGGTTGCCATCATCACACTCATTTTCATCTGGCACAATTGTATTACCAGAAGAATCTTTAAGTGCACAGGCTTGCATTTGAGAACTACCACCGTAGTTTTCTTCAGGATTTGAGTCATCAGACGAAACAACACCTAAGGTGAAACCCATGTTACCAAAGTCTTCTGTTTCCCAACTTCTCACCGTGGAAAGCACAAACTTGTTACCCCAAGGGTTCACATTTTCGCCATCTACATTGCCGTAATATGAATTATAAATTCCTGTTGCTTCAACAGTCGTTTCATTTTTTCCGTAATCGATAGCACGTAATGCAGCAACTTCAATAGTGCCTGACGTACCACCTTCAACTAAATCGGCTTGTTGAGACTTATAAATAACAACTTTATCAACTAAGTCAGATGGGAATTTTTTAAAGTTTACTGCACGCCCTGTACCAGCATTGGTAATAGTACGACCGTTAAACGTTGCATAGCCCCAATAAGAGCCTAAACCACGAATAGAGACTTCGTTTTGGCTACCTTTTAAGCGATGGCTTGAAGCACCTGAAATGTTTTCAATAATATCGGCTAGAGATAAACCCGGTAAGTCACCAAAGTCTGCAGCAGCAATTGCATCAACAATAGCGGCGGTATTTTTTTTCTCGTTAAGTGAGCGAGTCATAGTGCCGCGCATGCCACTAACTTCAATAACCTCTATGTTGCTTTCTTTAGCGGCTTCATTTGTGCTTGATTGTTCTTGTGCATATACAGGTGCAGCTAACAAGGTAACAAATGCAGAGCTTAACAACGCCGACGTACCTTTAGTATTAAACCTATTTACTCTTAGAACGTTACTAATTTTATTCAATTTCACGTCACTCTCCCCAAGTTCCACTTATTATGTTTTTTAGTTGTATTGTTTAAAACGTAAAATTCATTTACCACAATCTGATTCAAATCTAACCAATTGACACTACAATGTCAATTAACCATTATTACCAAATAAAATAAAAAAGCAGTAAAGACAACCAAAAGCCTATTACCAATTAATAACAAATCATATGAAACACACTTAAAAATCATTAATAACATCTATTCAATCAATTACCTTCCCTACTTTAAATCTATAAAACCCCATAAAAAACAAGGAAAAAATAACAAAAAGTTATTTAGGACAGCACAAAGTAAAACCACTAAGCGCCATTACCAAAAAATATTACCAATCAAACTAACTACGTTAATAATCCTTTAATAAAAGATTAAAATTTATTGCTGCTAATGAATAAAATCAGTGGAATTTATTGGTATTAATGAAGGAATGAACTATTTGATTTAAGGAGGAAGTTTAAGCTTGCTGATAAATTAGCAAGCTTACAATTATTTCATTTTTTGAGGTGAATTAAACAGAGGTATTAGAAGATTTATCAAGTAACAGTTCAGTTATCTTGTCGCGCTCAGACAATACCATAAGTAAAGCTAAGTCATCTTTAGCTAACTGTTCTACAACATATTTAGTGCCTAAAAACGGACTATCAAAAGTGAAAATGTTACACTTTTTCATACCATGGGCGAGCGCCGTATCAACAATTAGCTGAGGTACTTCGCCGAGTTCTCTACCGCGTAAGTAAGGCGCTACTTCAGCAGCAATAATGAAGTCAGGCTGCATTTTTAGCGCTGTTTTCGTCATATTGATGATTTCAGTGTCAGTTCTATCACCGGCATGACTTAACATTAAAAATTTACGCTGTGCTTTTATATTCGCCGTGGTAACAGCCATGGCTTCCATACTATGCACGTTGTGGGCGAAGTCCATGATCACTTGCGCCTGATGAATCTTAAACTGATTTCCTCTACCAGGGTTGTCTTCACTGTTACTAGCAAAAATAGATAACGCGGCTTTAATCGCTTTATTTTCAATATTAAAGCACTTAGCTAAGCCAATCGCTCCGAGTGCATTTTGAATATTGTGCAATGCGGCGCCATTTAATGTCATTGGAATGTCATTTACAGCAATAATAATTGACTCTTCATCGTGATTGGCATAAATCAATTGTTGATCACGTACAAAACAAACAGCACCACCCTTTTGTTTATGCTGCTGCAGTGTTGTATTGTTTTCATGCAAAGAAAACCAGCACTTATTCACCGGGAGTTCTGGCGCCAACGCTACTAAATATTCATCATCGGCATTAAGCACTAATGTGCCGCTGCTTTGTCCATTATTCATCAAGCCTTTGGCTACAACGGCTTTCGCTTTGGCTAATGCGGCAACGGTATTAATGCCATATTGACCTAAATGGTCTTCAGCAATATTGGTAATTAAAGCGGCATCAACATTATCTATCGGTAATCCACGACGTAAAATACCGCCGCGAGCAACTTCTAAAATGGCCGTTTCAGTATCGGGATGGCGCAATAGCATTCTTGCCCCGCCAGGACCTGAATAATCGCCGTGATCAATGATATTGTTACCCACACGAATAAAATCGGTTGAGGTAACACCGCAACACTTTCCCGATTGCTCTATAATTTGCGACATAATTCGCACGCTAGTCGATTTACCATTGGTGCCGGTAACATAAGCAAGTGGTATCGATTTATATTGCGACCAGTTTAGGCTTGATGGCTCAGGCAGTGCTGATATTGGCCAACATTGTGCTGTTGTGCCGTAGCCCAATGAAAACTCATCATCGTCAACCAAGTAAACAATATTATTAGCTTTTGACTGCTCAATTAACTCGAGTAACTTAGGGTTAACTTCTTCTGCTATGGTCGTTTTCAAACGTGTTATTGCTGCCGATATTTCTTCTTTATTCGCTGTGTTTGTTAACTCTTCACAAGTAAGTTGCCACGCCAATTCATTTAAATCACAGGCAGCATAAAGTGCATCCAAAGGAGCACTTATGGCAATAGTAATGCCGTCTTCGAAGATACGAGAGTATAGTTTTTCGTTTGGCCAATTTACCGCTTTGAGTAACCGATTAGCATAAATCGACCAGATATTTACCACAATAAGTTTATCAATACCCGAGACAAAGGCATCAATAATGGCGCCAGGCTGATCTGATAGTAAATTTTTACCGGTCAGCCGACGATTATCATCTAAGCTCAGTGTTATATTTTCTCTATTCATATATACCCAAACAACTTTAAGATATGAGTTTGAGGACCTTTAAGCGAAAAATACCCAAGCTGTTGCTTGTAATTGAATACTATATTTAAAGCATTGGCCTTGTTAAAAGTAACCAAATTAAACATAGCGCCATAAAAAGCAGCAACTTGATCAGAGTTTGCTTGAAAGTCCAAAAGTGTTAACCCTTTTCAGTTGAGTTTAGTCACTGTCTTCATCATGCTCAGAAACCAAACGCACACCACGTTCATCGGTAACAATTCTCATGCCTGTTTCCAACACAAAAGTGTCTGGCTCTGTAGTTTCTAGCATAGAGACAACGGTTTGACGTGGCGATTGTTCTGCCTCACGATCCGACTCACCAACACCATTAAAGTTGATAATTTGCTTCCAACAACGTGTTATAGCATCACCAAAAACCATTAATAAGTCATCCGTATTGGCTAGTTCAAGACCTTTATTGATCGCCTCTACTTCATCTGAAATACAATGTATTTGTGACGCTTTAATACCTTCACCTTTTAACGCCGCAGCTAACATTTCAGGAACTTCATTTACCGCACGACCTCGACGATTATCATCAGCCTTACAAATGTAAATATCAAAATGTCCGGCGGCAGCTTTCGCAATATTAACAATGTCTTCATCACGACGGTCGCCAGGGCCTGCTAACACGGTAATACGTTTACCTTTAACTTCTAACTTGCTGGCTAATTCGCTCATACAACGCACACCATCTGCGTTGTGGGCATAATCAAGTATCACTCTAAAATTATGTTCGTCAAACACGTTCATTCTGCCTGGTGCTTGATAAAAAGTGGTGGTAAAAGTTCTCAACCCTTGCTGTATAGACTCTAGTGGCTTACCTAAACAATAAGCTAAGCCGGCTGCAAACATAGCGTTTTGCACATTATGAAGCGCTTTACCTTCCAAGGTTGCTGGAATTAAATGCGTCCAAAGTAGTGGAATGTGAGTGCCGTTATCAAAAATGGTGATCATGTCACCGTTGATACCTTTTTCTAATACCACGGCTCGACCACCCGCGCGAATATGCTCGCGTACTAAACTATGGCCGGTGTTCATGGTGACATAACAAATATGTTTAGCTTTAGTATGGTCAGCCATTTTTAAACAGTGTGGGTCGTCAGCATTAAGCACGACGCTGTCTTTAGCCACTTCAACAACAATACGTTTAACTTCAGCGAGTTGCTCTAGGGTATCTATACCTCTAAGCCCTAAATGATCTTCTTGGACGTTAATACAAGCGGCAACATCACTTTCTAAATAGCCTAAACCTGAACGAGCAATACCGCCACGCGCAGTTTCAAGTACCGCAATATCAACCGCAGGATCACGTAAAACAATTTGTGATGAAACTGGGCCTGTCATATCCCCTTTCACGGATAACTGACCATCAACATACACGCCATCGGTTGAGGTCATACCCACCACATGTCCGGCATTTTTTAAAATATGCGATAACATTCTAGAGGTGGTCGTTTTACCATTTGTACCCGTAATACCTGCAATAGGAATTCGCGTCGGTAAGGTAGGTGGAAATAGCATATCGATCACTTTACCGGCAACATCTCTTGGCTTGCCTTCACTTGGAGCTACGTGCATTCTAAAACCAGGTGCAGCATTTACTTCAACAATACCGCCACCAATATCTTTGTAGGATTGTGTGATATCAGCGGTTAAAAAATCAACCCCGCCAACATCTAAACCAACGGCTTGCACCGCGCGTTCAGCCATCGTTTTATTATCTGGATGTACTACGTCGGTCATATCAATGGCCGTACCGCCGGTTGATAAGTTTGCAGTTGAACGTAAGTAGAATATTTCGCCTTTAGGTAATACCGTAGCTTCTGTAAAGTCGGCTTCTTGAAGCAAGCGCAGCGCTTGAGTATCTAACTCTAATTGCGTTAGTACTTTTTCATGGCCAACACCTCGGCGTGGGTCTTCATTAATAATATCAATTAATTGACTAATATTATTAACGCCGTCACCAATAACATGACCCGGAACACGTTTAGCGACAGCTACAAGTTCGCCATTAACTACTAACATTCGGTGGTCTAATCCGGTTAAAAACGACTCAACTAAAACGGCTCGGCTTGTGCCATGTTCACGGGCAAAAGCAAACGCAGTAATGACTTGTTCTTCGGTCGTTAAATCAATAGAAACGCCACGGCCATGATTGGCATTTAACGGTTTTAACACCACTGGATAACCAATACTTTTTGCCATTCTCACGGCTTGTACATCAGAGTACGCCATACGTTGCTGAGGTACAGGCAATCCAAGATCATTTAATAAGTTATGGGTATCCTCTTTATCGCAAGAAATCTCCACCGCAATGTGCTTAGTTTCACTGGTAATAGTCGCTTGAATGCGCTGTTGATATTTACCATGGCCAAATTGCACTAAACTGTATTCGTTTAATCGTAACCAAGGAATATCACGTTTTTCTGCGGCATCAACCAGTGATTGTGTACTAGGCCCAAAAGCTTTGCGTTGTGCAAAGCGAATAAAATCAGCCATTTCTTGTTGAAAATCAAAATCGTCTTCAAGCGTCGTTTGCAGCTGGGCTTTAATATTTTCAGGCATTAATGAAATAAGAAGTTTTCGCGCTAAAATGGCGGCTTCAAGGCCTACATCTCGTTGTTTATACTGGAATACCATATTGTATTCACCGGTGGTACCGGTGGTACGGGTCTTACCAAAAGTAACTTCTGTCCCGGCTACACATTGCAATTCGAGCGTGACGTGTTCCCATATATGGGCAATCCAGGTTCCTTCGTCTTCTTTTAAACGTCGAATAAAGCCACCGGGCTCACCATATGAGCAACCGTGCTGATCTAAACTTGGCAGGTTAGTGATTAATCCGTCAATAAATTCCGTACCCAATTTAACTGAAGGGTAATTTTCCAAAATACCAATATCTACGATGTGGCGAATCACAGGAAAATGAGCGTAAACATTAGGGCCAACATAAACGTTGGAAGAGAGCATTTTCATCATGATTTCCTTTTATTACTCTAACGAGAATTTTTTATTATTTATTATTTATTATTCCGATACACTAAACGCGGTCTAGAAAAGATACCACGGTTTGAATAGGGAACATACTACTTGAGGAAATATTTTATTGTGCGAGAAATGAGGAATTAAAATTTGCTTTAAGTGGTTGTAATTAAATTATAAAGCCCACCCAATTCTCGGTGAGCTTTATCATAAAATTTAACTTGCTGGTGTCGCTATTCTTTCGTTGATACAGTAAGTTGCGCCTGGTCCAAGTACATGCAATTTAAGACCGATTAAAGTAATAGCTTCGCCTCTACTCGCATCTGCCATTGAACTATGCGATAAGTCTGCAGGGTCTACTACCGTGATGCTACCATGACCAACCACTTCTAAAACGCCTGCTGGGTCAATAAAAGCAGCAGTGTTTTCACAAATACCTAAGCCAGAAGCAAATGGATTGTAAGAAATAGCTGAGAGCAAACGTCCTAAGCGATTTCTTTGACTAAAATGCTGATCAATAATAACTTTATTAATTAAACCCATGCCCGGAGCAAAAGTAACCCCTTCTTCATTAGGTAATGCACCCGTGCGACCGCCAGCGATCATATGCTCAGGCATAATGGCTGCACCCGCAGACGTACCTGCAACATGAACTCCATCAGCATTTCGTTTACGAATGCTTTGCGCGACAGGAGTGCCACCCAAAATAGTAGACAAGCGTAATTGATTGCCACCGGTAATAAAAATACCTGTAGCTTTATCCAACTCAGCGAGGTATTCATCACTATTGGCTTCTTCACGATCATTAATCGGCAAAGAAATTGCTTTTTGCACGCCTAATTCATGAAAAACATCTTCGTAATTAGGCCCTGTTTCTTCAAGTTGTGAAGCAGTTGGAATAATAACAATATATGCATCTTCCCCACCACATAGCTCAACAAAACGTTGAAGAATAATAGGATCTTTAACGCGCTCTTCTGCCCCCCGATGGGAATTACAAATCCCCGTTGTTGACCATCAATTGTTTTAGCTGGACACATATTTACCTCTATTCAAAAGTACCTTTGATAATTGTCTGATTGTTTTGCTTGTGCCATACACCTTGCGCCATCACATCAGTAATTTCATATTTTTCATTCATCACTAATAAATCAGCGTCAAAACCAACGGCAATTTGCCCTTTGCTTTTAAAGCGTAAAATATTAGCAACATTGCTCGTTAACATAGGGAGAACTTGCTCCAGTGGTAAACCTTTCTTTAAAGTTTCCACTAAGGTTTCTCCTAGCGTACTCGCTCGACCAAAATCCATATGCAGTAATTCACCTTGTGGGTCAAAACAAGGCAAGCAACCTCCACCATCCGAGCTAAGGGTTATTTGTTCTAAGGGTAGTTGTCTTTCAATCGCCATTTCAATTGCGTCGCAAGCTTCCCAACCAGGTTGAGCTGTGCCAGCAGGAAATGCGGTTAAATCAATATGACAGCCTTGCGTTAATAGCTTACAACTATCTTCAAACAAAGCTTTATTGCGATTTACATGGGTTGGATTAAACACCCGCGCTGGCAGTTCTGTATCTCTAATTGCTTGTTCAATTAAGGCTAAACGTTTTTCACCATCACCTAAATGAAAATGAATAATACCGGCTTTACCCGTGATCAAACCCGCGACATGAGTTTCACTGGCAAGGCGGATCACTTCTTCAAATGTTGGCTGGCTAGAGCGGTGATCGCTGATCGCAAATTCACCAATACCAATAACCGGTTCAAGAAAAACAATATCTGATTTAGCGCTGCCCGTTATAGTGGTTAAAGGATAGTGATATCCTCCCGTCCAACAATAAGCGGATAAGCCTTCTTCACGCAAACCATAAACTCGACTTAATAAATTTTCAGTACTACGCGTCGTATCATCAGTGCCAAGCAAACCAACAACGGTAGTAACACCCGCATGGGTAAACTCAGTTAGGCCAACAGGTGGTACTTGCGTTGCAAATCCTGCTTCACCACCGCCACCGGTAATATGAGCATGACTATCAATAAAGCCTGGCGTTAACGTCGCACCGTCAAAGTTAAGAACATTAACGTGCCACTGTTTAGGAATATCTAGTTGCCCTTTTCCATGATCATAAATTGCTGCAATTTTATTACCTGCAATTAGAACATCTTTAATGCCAAGGGGCTTAGGGGCGTAAATATTTACATTACGTAATAATGTGAGCATTGGTTGGCTATTTTTCATGGTATTTTAAGTGACGTTGTATTTAGCTTAACTTATTAATTATTTTAAACCATAAAACTTAATAGTTAACAAACAAAACCAACAATGTGAGCAGTGAGAAAGCGGAATCGTAGATTGTAACACAATAGATATTTGACCACCAAGTGTCACTATGCGAACACCCTTAATTATTTAAAGCATCATCAGCATTTACAACACTAAAGATATGACCTATTCGACTTAAATTAATTGCCTGATAAAACTAGCCAACTCATGGCGCGATTTAGGGCGCGAATTAGGGCGCGAATTAGGGGTTTTTAGACAAGTATATAAAGCAACCAACATTGTTGAAAATATTTAAGTGAATTCTAGCAAAAACAATCACTTTACTACTACATCGTGACCACTAATTGACTGGCAGCATTTAACCTGAAATACATTATAGGGAAATAAGGTAATTTAGCGCTATTTTAAATGGCTTAAAACTAAAATTTAACTAGGACATACGGTTAAGTTTTCATTAGAATGCACGAATTATTTCTATTGTAACTATCGCTAACGTTTACCAAGCTATTCGTTAGTCATTTTGAGGAAAAGCATATGCTTTTTAATGGTTCGTTTGTCTCAGATTGCCCAACTCGTCAAAAAATTCGTGAATTCTACCGTATTGATGAGAATACAGCGGTAGATCATATTTTACCCCTTGCTGAAGTGAACGTCAGCGCCCGAAGTCGTGCTTGGGAAAGAGCGCGTAAAATGGTGTTAAAAATTCGCAATGACCAGTCAGGTAACGGTGCGATAGACGCCTTACTAAACGAATATTCACTCTCAAGTGAAGAAGGTGTGGTCTTGATGTGCTTGGCCGAAGCTTTGCTGCGTGTGCCAGACAAGCATACCCAAGATGTACTTATTCGTGACAAAATTTCTCAAGGCCAGTGGAGCACGCATTTAGGCAGCAGTGAATCACTGTTTGTTAATGCTTCATCGTGGGGCTTGTTAATTACCGGCGCTATGGTGAATTATGCCGATAAACGCAAACAAGACAGCTTTGGTTTATTGAAAAAAACTATCGGTCGTTTAGGCGAGCCGGTTATTCGTAAATCTATGAACTATGCCATGAAAATTATGGGTAAGCAGTTCGTGATGGGCGAAACCATTGTAGCGGCAACAGAACGTGCAGCGGATAAAGAGCAAAAGGGTTATGTTTACTCTTATGACATGCTCGGTGAAGGCGCGCGCACCATGGACGACGCTAACCGTTATTTAAAAGCGTATCAAGATGCAATAGAAACCATTGGTAAAGTCGCACGGGCTTCAGGTAAAAATGACCCACGCCGCGTGCCGGGTATTTCGGTGAAGCTATCTGCTATTCATCCGCGTTATGAGTTTACTCACCAAGCACGCGTGATGGCTGAAATTGTGCCAAAACTTAAAGCACTTTGCTTGCAAGCCAAAAGCTATAACATTGGTTTAACGGTTGATGCCGAAGAGTCTGAGCGTTTAGACATTTCGCTTGATATTATTGAAGCGGTATTTAGTGATGACGACTTAGCCGGTTGGGATGGTTTTGGTATCGCCTTACAAGCGTATCAAAAACGCGCTATTTTCGTAGTCGATTGGTTACGTGAATTAACTTTACGTGTAAACCGTAAAATGATGGTGCGTTTAGTTAAAGGCGCTTATTGGGATACCGAAATCAAAAATGCTCAAAAAGATGGCCTTCAGCATTTCCCTGTTTTCACCCGTAAGTCTTCTACCGATGTGTCTTATCACGCCTGTGCAAATAAATTATTAGAATACAGAGATTCTATCTACCCACAGTTTGCCACCCATAATGCCTACACAGCCGCAACGATTGTTGAATTGGCCGGTGATGATAAAGAAGGTTTCGAATTCCAATGTCTACACGGTATGGGCGATTCGTTGTACGACCAAATTGTGTCATTGGAAAGTATACAATGTCGTATTTACGCGCCAGTGGGTCATCATGAAGACTTATTAGCGTATTTGGTACGTCGTTTATTAGAAAATGGCGCAAACTCTTCTTTTGTTAACGCTATCGTTGATGAGTCGCAGCCGGTTGAGTCTTTATTAGAAGATCCGGTTGAAAAAACTCAACGTTTAAAAGATAAATATAACCAGCAAATCATCAAGCCTATTGCCTTATATCATGATAAAAAAGGCTTAGGCCGTGATAACTCTAAAGGCTTAGACTTAACGGATATTAATGTTATTACCCCGTTAAAAGTTTCATTAGATAATTGGTTTGAAGCAAACGAAATCAAGAGTAACGACTTACCTGCGGGTGCTGTCGCTGTGATGAACCCAGCAAATCACAAAGAGATTATTGGCTTTCATCATCACCATAGTAAAGATGACATGCTCGCGATGATAGAGACGGCGCAAACCGCCTTTACTTCATGGTCACAAACGCCAGTAGCTGAGCGCGCCGCGTTGTTGTGTCGTGTTGCTGATATTCTTGAACGTCATACTGACGAGCTAATCGCTTTATGTATTAAAGAAGCCGGTAAAATTGCCCAAGACGGTATTGATGAAGTGCGTGAAGCGGTTGATTTTTGTCGTTACTACGCCGAGCAAGCACTTGAAATTGCGGCCGACGAACGCGTAGAAGCGCGTGGTGTTGTGCTGTGTATCAGCCCATGGAACTTCCCTTTAGCGATATTCTTAGGTCAAGTTGCCGCGGCTATTGCCACCGGTAATACCGTATTGGCTAAACCTGCTGAGCAAACCAGCTTAATTGCGCTGCGCACCATTGAATTAATGAAATATGTCGGCTTACCAGAGGGCGTAGTACAAGCGGTGATTGCTCGTGGTAGCGAAGTCGGTAGCGTTATTATTCCTGATGCGCGCATTCAAACTGTGATGTTTACGGGTTCGACTGAAACGGGCACCATTATTTCGCAAACTTTAGCAGACAGAGGTGGCGACCAAGTACCTCTTATTGCTGAAACGGGCGGCCAAAACTGTATGATAGTGGATTCGACCGCCTTGCCTGAGCAAGTGGTTGATGATGTGATTTCTTCAGGCTTTCAATCGGCCGGTCAACGCTGCTCTGCGCTTCGTGTTTTATTCTTACAAGAAGATATCGCGGATGATGTGATTACTATGCTCAAAGGCGCTTTAGCTGAGTTACATGTCGGTAACCCAGAATACTTAAGCACAGATATCGGTCCGGTAATTGACCAAAAAGCACTTTCTGCTCTTAATGCTCACAGTGATTACATGAAAGACCATGGCAAGTTGTTGTACCAATGCCCTATTGGCGATGAAATTACCAACAACATTGCTGCAAACGAACATTTCTTTTTTGCGCCACGTCTTTATGAAATTGACGACATTAGTGTATTAAAGAAAGAGGTTTTTGGTCCATGTGTGCATGTTGTTCGCTTTAAAGGCAATGACATAGAGTCTGTTGTTGATAAAATTAATGGCACAGGTTTTGGCTTAACTATGGGTATTCATACGCGTATTGAACACCGTGCGTTCGAGCTCGCTAAATTGTCTCGTGCAGGTAACGTATATATTAACCGCAACATGATTGGTGCCATTGTTGGCGTGCAACCTTTTGGTGGTCGAGGCCTTTCAGGTACTGGGCCAAAAGCCGGTGGGCCAAATTATTTATCCCGTTTAGTGATAGAAAAAGCCACACCAGATGCTGAGCAATTTAACTTATTGCCTTCACAAGTAGAAGCGCTAGACGGTGATGCAAAATCAGATGCAGAATCAGTATTGTTTATGGATAAAGCCAATGCGGCTGAAAAAGCATGGCGTTTAACCGAACTTAACAACCGTATTTCTTGTGTGCGTCAACTGTTAGCAAAAATTGCCCATGTTGATATTGTTGAAGATTTAGCCGACGATTTAAACCGCACCTTAAAATCAGCGCGTGCACAATTAATCGATATTGAAAAACGCATGAAGAAGCCAACATTCTTACCTGGGCCAACGGGTGAGTCTAATATTTTGTATTTGGAAAACCGCGGCAATATTATCTGTTTTGCGGATAAAAATGTGAGCTTTCACTTCTGGGTACTTTCTATTGTAACGGCTTTAGCGACGGGTAATACCGTGATAAGTGTTGTATCAGACTTGTACTATGATGAAGCCATCGCCTTTAGAGATAAGTTTCTTTCAACCGGCGCCGATGCAGGGGTATTTCAAGTGGCCCGCTTACGTCACTTATCAACCATGTTATCGCACCCTGCATTAGCGGGTGTGGTTGTTGATAGTAACTGTGATCGTAAACATTATATCAGTGAAAAATTAGCGGAACGTCAAGGTGCAATATTACCAGTGATCAGTTCTGAATATTTTGATAATTTGATCCAACGTTTATTAACTGAAAAAACTGTCAGTATTGATACAACCGCTTCAGGTGGTAACACGTCATTAATGACTTTAGTTGAAGAAGATTAACGTTTAATTAATCAAATTAGTGGTATTAGATAAAAAACGGGCATCAATAGGTGCCCGTTTTTATTTGCTAAAATTAAATAATTAATCGAAAGAATATTTTATAATTGTTCAGATAGCTAACTTCGACATTAGCGATTTTTATATTGCGTAGGACAGTAACCTCTTGTTACCTCGTCACTTCGAAGCTTTATATGCTTGGTTATCCGCCCACTCACTCTTGCCCGCCATAACTTAAAACTTTTTGGTTTTAAATGGTGGCGCATAAATTTAATAACTTCATTTTCTTGCATAGAGAACTGATGCGCTATAGCTTCAAATGGCGTTCGGTCTTCCCAAGCCATTTCTATAATTCTTGATTCATCATCTGGAGACATTGACATAAAAACCACCTTAAAATTAATACCTAATTAATATCTAATTAACGTGGTGGTAATACGGCTACTCAACAAAAAAAGACCAGTTTCCTTCAATATAAATATTAGAAATTTTATTACAGTTAAATACCGACATTGTCGTGTAATGTCGTGCAATGTCGTGACAATGTCGTATGCTTTTGCTGATAAACCTGTCATAAAGGAACAAAACAATAGGATAAAACGATGAATATTAAACAACGTCGATTGGAAAACGGATGGTCACAGGAAGAGCTTGCCCGCCATTCAGGTTTAAGTACTCGTACTATCCAGAGAATTGAAGGTGGGCAGCGAGCAGGGACTGAATCACTAAAATGTCTTGCCGCTGTATTTGAAAGCTCAATTGACGATTTAAAGCAGGAGCAGGACAGGATCGAACAAAAGCCTACTGTACAGTCTAAGCCTTCCAAAATTAACGAAACCGAGCGAGAGGCCATTAAATTTGCTCAATCAATATTTAGTAAGCCGAAGAAAGGCCAACCTGATCCGCTTTGGCGCATTGAGCGAGAGGCTATTGATTATACAAAGCGCCTGTTAAGTAAGTTTAAACATAGCTAGGTTAATACCAACTCCCCCTTGCTCTACTCTCATATTTATAACATTTATGGCTCGAGTTGTTCTGCTTTTTTAGCACTTAACGCGTCGACAAATGCCTGTAATCCCGATTGCACTAACGCATAGGTTTTATCAATATTGTCGCTAACATCCCCCTCTAATACTTTTAATCCACCAAGAATATCTTTCGCTTCACTAAAACCTAGATCGATGCCGCTACTGATAATATCAACAAAAGCTGTCAATGATTCTTCTTCACTCATTTCAGAGTTTTGTACTCGATAAGAAGCTAAAAACTGAGTGCTAAAAGAGACAATTCGCTCTGCTGTTGCTTCTGGGCTAAAATCAACTCCCGACTCATAGGCTTCTTCAACATTGTTTTCAACCCCTGATGCTTTAAGTGCTTCGTTTATTCCTTGTAACGCCGTTTTTAATACCAATGACAGCGGTTGATCCCCAACAGTTGTATTGTACTTCAGTGAAGATTCTATAATTGCCGCATTAAGCTGTTTTTTGCTACTCACAAAAATAGAGTCTTGCGGTTGGTCAATTTTTTTATCATGCGCAAGTTCAGATACTTGTTGCCCCACTGGTTTGTTATCTGTTTTGTCCAGTGCCTTTGTTAAAGTTCGAACATCTTGACTATAGGTAGCATCGTTTTTAATTGGAGCGCTCATAAAATTACCTCAGTTTATCAAAGCATATATAAAAGTATCGGCAACATTGAGTATAACTTAAGTATCGATCTGTATATATTTTAGACACAAAACGATTTTGGACAACAAAGGGGACTTGACTCGACTTGAACTATGAGCTGCGTAATACCAAATGTAATAAGTTATTGACCCATTTTAAGCGAGGATAAATTGTTCAAGAATACATGTTTATTGTTCCAGACTAAACATAAGTACCTGCATATATGGACCCACTCCGTTTGCAAGACATTTAATCGTTATGTAAGAGAAAATCATTGCTCTCATATATCCGGCCTGTTTATGAAGGATTTTTACCTTCTAGCCCCGATGGTTGTTTGCGCTCACACTCCTCATCATCCCTCCGGCTTTTTTATTAGCCAATGCAGGTAC
Source organism: Colwellia sp. PAMC 21821 (assembly GCF_002077175.1). Lineage (NCBI taxonomy): Bacteria > Pseudomonadati > Pseudomonadota > Gammaproteobacteria > Alteromonadales > Colwelliaceae > Colwellia > Colwellia sp. PAMC 21821. The sequence continues at coordinate 2,687,319 of NZ_CP014943.1, read as the reverse complement.
CAGGTTTTGTGCAAGCCAGTCTGACTATCTTACCATCCGATTAATTTATCTTTTGCAACTGAAGTAAAAGGGTTTTACTGTTATCTCATCACTGAAACCAATCTAACTTGCTTCAGTTTTGAGCTTTATTATATAGCCGGGCGATAACTTTCCCCCTTCGCCATTATTACCCAAGCCATTCTTGCTATTTTATTCGCCACAGCAACGCATGCTTTGTTGTGTCCTCGTCGGGATTTTAACGCTTGTGCCCACAAACTAAATCGGTCAGTTTTGTTTTCACTGTGCCTTAATACTGCCCGGGCCCCGTGGATGTATAGTGTTCTTAAATAACTATTACCGCGTTTACTTATACCGAGTAAGGTGGCCTTTCCACCCGTTGAATGCTGCCCAGGAACAAGCCCAAGCCATGCCGAAAAATGTCGACCATTTACAAAGTCTTTTCCATCTCCTGCAGCTGCATAAGTAGCGCTAGCTGTGATTGCTCCAATACCTAATATTTCATCTAAGCGAACACATATTTCATTTTCTTTATTCATCGTGTTTAAGCGAACTTCACACGCTTTAAACTTCACTTCTGTGACTTGAAATTCAAGCCATAACTCATTAAATATCTCCCGACTTAAATACGTTAACTCATTTGTCGCATCCTCTAAAATATCCGGCAGTTCATTGCGAATTGCAGAAATACCTTTATTGATGACAATGCCATATTCTCCTAACAAGCCTCGTATCTGACTTGCTAATGCTTTACGTTCTTTCTTTATGCGTTCACGTTGTCGATGGAAGTTTTGAATATCTTGTTGTTCTATCGATTTAATTGGCACAAACCTCATGGTCGGGCGTTGCGCTGCCTCTGCAATACCTTCGGCATCGTTATAATCATTTTTATTGCCTTTAACGAAGGGTTTTACATATTGAGGCGCAATAAGTTTTACTTGGTGCCCCAATTCAATAAATTTTCTAGCCCAGTAGTTCGCACTGCCACAAGCTTCCATTACAATTAGGCAAGGCTCTAATGTTGCCATGAAACTCAACACTTGTTTTCTTCTTAATTGTTTCTTTTTTACAAATCGCCCATTTTTATTCACAGCAAACATGTGAAAAATTGATTTTGCAATATCTAAACCGATTGTAGTAATCTTCATGTTGATCCACTCCGCTTTTATAAATGATTGTTGTCACTTTCATTTTGGCCCTAAAGAGGCCTGAAATAAAGTTGGAGTGGGTCCATACCATTATCCCTGCAGGCAAGGCGTTTGATTGATTAGGGCATGGATGCCCGTAAGTAGAACAATGCAGGAGCAATTGTCGAGTAATAGCGGGCGTGTGGGATTGAAAACAACGCAGTTATTGACGATTTAAACCGCCTTAAAATGATCGATTATTTATTTCAATTGGTATAATAGACTTCTAGTAAGTTTAATATATATTGTGCTCATTTTCTCTAAGTGTAGTACGAGTGAATAATGATATTAATAACGAGGGTGGTGAAGAATGGCGGTTTTATTTCAGCAAATCAAATGAACTAGTAAACTTTAAAAAAAAGCTGCTGAATACATTCAGCAGCCTTTATATTAGTAAGAAGACCGAACAATGGTTATTGAAATATCATTTCACTGAACGGTATTAAGCTTAAGTACTGTTCTGACTAGTTTATAAGCATAAATTTTCTAATGTTGTCGACCACGCTTGCCTTTACCTCTAGTCTCACAGGTTGTAGCAGCATAGGCCATTGCTACAGTACCACCCGCATTGATATGAACTTCATTCACTTTGACATTGTCATGTTTTTTATGACAACGATCTATTTCGCCTTGGAAGTTCAATGTAGCGGTACCACCTGTAGAACTTACGACTTTAAGGTCTACGCCAGGTACTGGTGCTGTTCCAGCGCCATTATCAAAATATGACGCACCAACAGTGCCGTCATCGTTTTCTATGCCAACAGTTAAATTTACTGGAAGAAGGGGCAGATCGGCATAAACAAACCAAATATTTGACGTCCCCGTTTCTACCCAAACTTGAAAAGTAGAAGTCATAGGATTTCCGAAAAACGGGACATTTTCCCATTCATAAACAGTGAACTGTTGTGGTCCTGCATCAAGCACAGCTACGTACCAATTACCGCCAGCACCAATATTTAAGTCTGCCCAAAACGGCGCAAGAATATTATTAGGTGCTGAAGCATTGGGCAAGCTTTGGCTTGTTGCACTTGCAGCTGCACCACTTGCTGTGCCTACTTCAATGGTGCCATTAACCGACCAAATTACACTGGAATAGCTTTGACCATTGTAGTCAAATAGTGGAATATTCAAAATGAATGCACCATCATCACAATTAGCTGGGCAACCAAATGGTGCTACACCAAAAGATGCTAACGAAAAGTAACCAAAAGGTGCCGGTGATTGTTGAAGCTCAAGACCACCAACATCAAGCAATACACTCCAATCAATTTGACCATCATTTACGCTAACAGCAGATGCTTCTGAGCCGTTTGTAATAGTACTGCTCACTGAACCATCAACTAAACTCATACCATTTGGCAACATGTCAGTGATATCAATAACATCAACCAATTGGCCGTTTGTTACCTTAATTTCATAGTTAAGCACATCACCTTCTTTCGCTGATGCCATATCGACAGTTTTTGATAAGTTAGCCGATGAACTTCTATTAGTATTAACGGCAATAGGCATGTGTAAGTTAACATAATGATGACCCGAAGCTGCTAGTTTTAACTCACCAAAATTCCATCCTGTTGGCGCTAATGTGGTGTCAGCAGTGATTGTAATCGTGGCACTTTCACCTGGGCGAAGCGAGATATTTTTAGGCGAAACACTGACTTGCATAGTGTCACTGTCACCACTTAGTTTCCAATGACCTTGTCTGTCACCGGTATGCGTAACAACACGCGTCCAGCTACAAGTTCTCACACAATTACTTTCTTGCATACTGGCAATATTTAAAGTGCGAGGATCTCCACCCGCATCAGGGTCAGCGGCCAAAAAGTTTTCGGGAGTCTCACTTAGCACTAAGCCTGATCGTAATACTTTGTTTAATTGAACTCTACCTGCACCAACATCAAACGGGTCTGCTGGCGTCATCGCATCATCTTTTAGTAGGTCGTTAGATTTAGACGTCATCATTAAAGCCGACTTTATTTCGTATGGCGTCCAGTCAGTCAACATGCTGACTAAAGCACCGCTACCGGCATTATGCGGACTTGACATGGAAGTGCCAGAGAGGAAAGCAAATTCTGGAGAAGGAGTGACGCCGTCCGTATTAACTGCCGCCATAATATCTACACCGGGTGCAGTAATATCAGGTTTTAATATATCAAGCGTGGTATTGGGACCACGTGAACTGAAACCAGCAGTGATATCGCCATTAGCGTCATCAAGATTGAGTGAATAACCTTGAATAGAACCCATAGTACTTGCATTTGATGCTAGCCAATTTTTCAAGATTTCGCCGTTGGTGAAACCCAAATGTACTCCGGGTAAAAAGTGAGCATCGCCAACAACAGCCTCGCCGTTAGCCGCCGCATTGGCAAGTACAAAACCGCCAGCACCACCTGCTAGCACATTAGCACCTTTTGCTGTACGAGCAATCTCACCACGATCACAAACTACTATTTCGCCATTGAAATGCCCAGCAGGAAACGGATCTAAACATTGCTCTGGAGCTGTATCGTTTTGTGAACCATTAGCCGTCGGAAAGTTACCCGCATAAACCATAGGAGCAGGACCATAACCACTGGTAAAGCCCTTGCCAAAAATATTAGCTAAAGCATCTCCGTCACTGGTCATATCCACAACGGCATTTTCTATTTTTCTGTTATGAGTCATTGCTCCGGTAGTACTTACCCATGGCGAGTTATGAGCAACAGTTGCCGGACCTGGACCACTATTACCAGCAGAAACGGCGACATAAATACCGGCAGCCGTAGCATTTAAAAAGCCTAATTCTACAGCGTCACTATAAGGGTTTTCGCCGCCTGAAATTGAATAGTTTAATGATTGAATACCGTTAGGAAGATTAGCTGAATCTATGACCACCTGATCAATCGCCGCTAATAGTGCCGAACCTGGACAACCATCAACGCATACATCATATATTATAATATTGGCATGAGGAGCAACGCCTGAAATATCACGACTTAAATCAGCTGTCGGTGCAAACATTACCGCAGGTTTTACGAAGTTGCCTGCCGTGGTACTGGCAGTATGACTACCATGACCGTCACTGTCTTCAGGAGAATTAGGATCGGCAGACGTTTGCACCATATCCCAAGCACCAATAAGTTTGTCATTACAGAACCATGGGTTGGTATCACAATAGCTACCGGGAATATAATTCCCAGAACCCAATGGGTTCTCATGATCGTAACCGTCACCGCCCACATCAGCAAATGAAGGATGGTCATGGTTAATACCGGTATCTAAAATGGCTACAACGGCTCCTTCACCCATTGAACCCATTTTATGGTTTTTCCCATGCTTGCCATGATGTTTATTACTATGGCTACCTTGCCAGATTTTATCAGCACCTATCCATGCAGGGCCAGCATCAGTTAAAGGATATTCAATACGCTCTTGGGTGACACTAATAACATTAGGCAAAGTTGCTAACGCTTTAGCTTCTTGTTGATCTAATTCCATCGCAACACCATTAAAGGCATGTTGATATTTATATTTCACATCGATTTTACGGCCAAAGGCGCGCTCACAATGTTCAACTAAATCTACTTGTTTAGATTTTAAGAACGAAGAGTATTGTTTACTTGCTTTAGAGTTGGCGTTGAGTGATTTAACACCTAATGTTGCGGGGTTGGTTGCGCTGAATGTTTCAATTCCACCTTTATAACTGGCGACGGAAGGTGCATTCATTCTGACGATATATATCGCCTTACCATTGTCTGCTATAACTTTTTTATAATTTTCATTAACAGAAACAATACTCTTAGCGTTGAACTCGTGGCTTGTTACTTTTACATTTTCAGCATTAGCCGAAATGGCGACAGAGATAGCGATAAAAAAGCTACATAGCCGTTTTAAATTGTGCGAATAATAAGATGGAATTTTATGGTCTATCATTGTTTTTATCTCCAATTATTTGAAATAATTTCCGAGAAGTGCACAACAGAAGCACTAATACATCGCGGTAAAAAATATTTTCTTAAATATCAACCGAATATGACTTTAAAGAAAAAATACAAACTTCCAGTTCACTCAAACGACTCAACTAACTTTGAACCCCTATCATGTAATTGATTGTGTTTAACCAATAGGACTGGCGTAGGAAATCTAAAAGGCATTAGATATTATTTATGAACATTAGAAAGAATAGGTCATTTATAGCCATTCAACAAACATTGAGTATAAGCAAATCACTACTAATTGAAGTATAAGGCGTTTACTTATTCAGGTATGAACTGGAGTGTCATTTTAATCATTTTATATTTCATGAAATAGACAATATGACGCAATAATTAATGCGAATTGACAGTCATTAATTGCTACCTTGTCGCATTGTTCAATTTGCTAAACTTAACGTTGAAATTTTATATTAAAACGGAGTAAGTAAAGGTCTATTGCTTCATCTTAATGACCAGTTGATCTTCAACAAACTGCAATTTTTCAAGCAAAATTTTTCTCGAATCTGCTGACATAAGTACGTGGCCAACTTCACTACTGGTACTGTCCCGCTCGCCAACCTCAGAGCCAGGTTCGACTTTACACTTATATTGTTCAACTTCTTTAAGCTCCTTGAGCAGTTCTAAGCCTGAAATTTCATCAACAATGCCTGCCCCTGGGTGGACCATAAAAACACATGCAAATTTCTTCGCTTTAACGGGTAAAGGCTTTGGTGTCGATCCTGTTTCAAGTTCAACATAAGTTTTCCATGGATTGAAGCCATAGGCATACTCAATAAGCTCCATATAGTAGCCACCAGGCGGGCGCACTGCCATTTCACCAAAGACAGGACCATTTTTGGTCAAATAGAATTCAGCATGGGTCATCCCATTTTTAACGCCAAACCCAGAAATAACACGATCGTTTATTTTAATAATTGCTTCTGCTAAATCTTGTTCAAAAGCGCCTGGTACGATTGATTTCTTCCATTGATGAAGGTATTCGGTGATATTGTGAAAGATAGGCAGGCCATTATGAATAAACGTTTCCACACTGACTTCAGCGCCTTCGACAAAGGCTTCTGCCAGCATGCCAGGCTTTGCATGTGACTTGATCTCGTTGAGACTATTCAACACCATAACACCTGTCGCACCTGATTCAGCGACAGGCTTAACCACCAGAGGCAACCCTAACTTTTCGAGTAACGCTTCAGGTGCATCCTGATCGGTAATGAGATGAAATTTTGTAATGGGTATATCGAGCTTTAAGGCTTCCAACTTCATATCGTTTTTATTATGCAAAATATTGGTAATGTTAAGCGGTGTACCGGTAAGTTTGAATTCCTCGCGGATCATAGCCGCAATATCAACACTTGATTCTGTCGCAGCAATAGCGAATTCGATATTAAATTTTCGAATAGCCTCGATATCAGAAGTTAAAAGCCGCTTTTCGCAACTTTTAAAGGGTGTTTCAATCCAACCAGCCAACTTTTCTTTTCGACTTTCGTGCAAAAGGCCGTCGCTCCATAAAAAAACGCTATGACCCATTCTTAATGCCGCGCGATAGCACCGACCTCTTCTACCAACAATTAATACATTAGCCATTAAATATCCTCGATAATTACAAGCTTAGATTGCTATTTAATGAGTCTAGTCAATCTAGCGGCATTTATATATCTGATTTTTTTGCTGGTGCATTATTTGATTTTTTACAGGGAGAAAAGCAGGAGGAATAACTAGGGACACACTGAAGAAATTATTGTCGACTATCACATCGTTACATTGAACATGACTGTTAAAGACCCTTATTTTTTTTAATTTCTCCTTCAGTTCTCATTCTGTTCTCCCTGTGAATTATTTTATTTTTCTCATTTCAAGACAAGCAAGGAGGGAACAATAAGAAAAACAGGAGGAATAACTAGGATGAAAACCCAAAACAGCATCGGATATCACATTTAATTTGGCTTTAATTAGCCAACGCCTTTTCACTTCTTATTCAGTTCTCATTCTGTTCTCCCTGTGAATTATTTTTTTTTCACATTTCAGGACAAGGAGGAAACAATAAGAAAACCAGGAGGAATAACTTGGACATCACCCACAAAAAAGCCTCGATATTGCTATCGAGGCTTATTGTAAAATTGGTGAGATTGACGCATAAGCCGGGTTTTGTATCTCTTCCGAAGAAAAGTGACAATCATTCGTCTAGGCCTTAAATCGCTCTAAGGCTCAAGCAACCTACCCGGTTTCCACGCGAGCCACGCTTATACTATGATAACTTGCGTTAACGTAGTCATGAAACCCTATTTGGTCTTGCTCCGGGTGGAGTTTACCCTGCAATTACTGTTACCAGCAATCCGGTGCGCTCTTACCGCACCCTTTCAGCCTTACCTGTGAAACTTTCGAAAAAGTAACCATCGGCGGTCTTCTCTCTGCTGCACTTGTCGTGGGCTCGCGCCCCCCAGGCGTTACCTGGCACCCTGCTCATTGGAGCCCGGACTTTCCTCCCCCCTATCTGTCTACCGCTTATAAATAAGCGGCACAACGATAAAGCAGCGATTGTCTCGTCAACTCGGCGCGCATTCTACCCCATATTTTTGCTAAGGTCTAAATTAAATATCGTTATTAGGGCTTGACTGCTATAGTATTTTCAAAAAATTAATTAGGCGCTATCTATGATCGAACTTTGGCATTGTCACAATACTCGTTCACTTCGGGTGTTATGGGCTTTAGAAGAAATGCGGCTTGAATATAAGCTACACTCATTGCGCTTTCCTCCGCGCTTTTTAGACAAAAAATTTTTAGAAACTAACCCGCTAGGCACAGTACCTTTTTTAAAAGATGGTGATACTACGCTGACAGAATCAAGTGCGATGTTGTTATATCTTGCTGAGCGTTATCAACAAACTGACTTTACCCTACCAGCTACGCATCCTGAATACGGAGCCTACCTTAATTGGCTATTTAGCAGTGATGCTACCCTAACATTTCCACAAACATTAGTTTTACGTTATAGCCAGTTTGAACAACCTGAACGTCAGCAGCCACAAGTTGTTCAAGATTATGCCATTTGGTATTTAGCGCGGTTAAAACGCTTAAACGCCCACTTAGAAAATAATGATTTTTTGGTCGCTAATAAATTTACCATGGCTGATATCAGTATAGGTTATGCACTTTATTTAGGAGAGTTACTCGGACTTGCAGCGCAATATCAACCACAAACACAAGCTTACCTACAAAGACTTAAAAGTAGAGAAAGCTTTAAGGCGATAAAAGATAAAGGGCAAGAGATCAGTGAATACGCAATAAAACCAGTTACTATTGAATAAAGGCTACTCTTTCATTGCTAAAGCATACTCATAAAGCGCATTTTTCTTCACTCCATGAATTTCTGCTGCTATTGCACAAGCCCTTTTAGGTTTCATTTCTGTCAATAATAATTTCAATGTTGCTACAACATGGGCTGGAATATCATTTGGATCGATTTTTTTGCCTTCAATTATCAGTACCATTTCACCTTTAAGTTGATTGGGATCGGCTTGCAAAAAGGTTAATAAATTTTCGGCGGTGTCAGAATGAATAGTTTCAAAAGTTTTAGTTAATTCTCGCGCCATAACCACATAACGTTCACCGCCAAGGGTTTTAACAATATCTTCAACCGTATCAATAGCGCGGCGTGGTGCGTCATAAAACACCATGGTACGGGTTTCATTGGCTAATGCGTTCAATGTTGATTGTCGTGCACCTGTTTTTGACGGTAAAAAACCTTCAAATGTGAATCGGTCAGTTGGTAAGCCGGCGACAGAAAGCGCAGCGATTGCCGCACAAGCCCCCGGAATTGGCGAAACACTTAATCCTTGTTGGCGACAATGGCGCACCAAATGAAAACCTGGGTCGCTGATCAAAGGTGTTCCGGCATCTGACACTAACGCAACACTTTTCCCTTCTTTAAGCAAAGCAGCAATTTGTTCTTGGCGCTGACGTTCGTTGTGATCATGCATCGACATGGTTTTATTTTTAATCGCAAAAGCCGATAACAAACGTTGGGTATGCCGAGTGTCTTCACAGGCAATAACATCAACCTGTTCGAGTATATCTCGCGCCCGTTGACTAAGATCACCTAGGTTGCCGATGGGAGTGGCAACAATATATAAGGTGCTGGGCAGAATTTGAGAATCCGACATAATAAAATACTTGTGTTGAGACTGAAGAGGATGAAGTTTATTATAAAGCACTATTAAAAAGTATGGATTTATTAACTTTGACACTTACTAAATGGTTTTCGTCTTATAAAAGTGGCCTTTGTGCATTTTCTGCAGTGGTTATTTTAGCCAGTTGTTCAACAACTAAGCAAAGTAAACCAACCAAGTCAGCTAATCAGCAAGCTGAAGTTACGCAAGCGTTTGAAACAAATTTAACCGCTGAGCAATTAGTTGCACAAGCTTCATCACAAGTTTCTTCAAATCAGCAAGGTGAAGCGGTAACGTCGTTATTAAACGCCAGTGAATTATATTTAGCGCAGGCTAAACCACATAAAGCACTTTGGTTAGCGAAACAACTTGAAGTACTGACACCATCAGCAACACAACAATATCGACTTGCCATTATTGAAGCTAAAAGCTACTTAGCCTTAGCCAAAATTTCCGAGGCTTATCTCGCTTTGGAAAATGCCGATAGCATTAGAGAGGAAGCACAACTCGCTCAACGCGTGGACTATTTTCAAACCTTAGCCAACGTGCAAACACAACGTAACCTGCCTATTGTCGCACTCGATGCAAACTTAAGAGCCTTTGCTGGTAATTCAACAGCTACTGATAGCGATATTGAACTCATTTGGCAGCAATTCTGTCAATTATCGCCATGGCAACTTCAGCAGGTAGTAAAAATGTCTCCGCCAAACATTAAAGGCTGGAGCAAACTGATCACTTTTGCGAATAAATTTGGAAATGACGATGCTAGACTTCAACGCTACTTAAGTCAGTGGCAACGAGAGTTCAGTACGCATCCGGCACAATATATTGTTGCAAATTTAAGTCAACAACAAGCCACAATGACCAATGAATATCAAAATATTGCCATTATTATTCCGCTGTCAGGTAAACAAGAGCGCGCAGGAAAAGTAGCCCAACAAGGTATTCTGGCAGCTTATGATATTGATAGCGGTAAAACCTTACATTTTATTGATTCAACAACTTTGGACATGACGACACTAAATGCTAAGCTAATCGAGCTAAACGTCGACTATGTTATAGGCCCACTACTGAAGGAAAATGTAAACAGCTATTTAGCTCAAACTGAGATAACCCTCCCGACGCTTTTACTTAATTTACCAACATCCGCCACTTTACTGCCGCACCAAGTTGCGCTGTCCATGCGACCAGAAGATGAAGCAATTCAAGCGGCAACAACGCTCAGTCGTCAACAGTATCAGTACCCTATTATATTGAGCCACCAAGACAGTGCCAGCCGACGTATTGCACAGACATTCAGCCAACAATGGCAACATATAACAAGTAAGGCACCAGAAACGGTATTTTTTAATAGTGATGCAAAAATGCAAAATCAACTTAAAGCCAGCCTAGGTGTTGATCTCAGCCAGCAACGCACAAAAGAGTTAAATCGCCACATTAAGTATTCAATTGAAAGTGAATTACGTAACCGTCGAGATATTGATATGATTTACGTCGTGGGCTTACCACTAGAAACTAAGCTTTTAAAACCTTATATTGACGTTAATATCAGCCCATTTGCCGATATAATCCCGGTATTTGCAAGTTCACGTAGTCACAGCTCTAAAATAGATAAAAGTGATAATCGTGATTTATCTGGCTTAACATTTACCGAAATGCCTTGGCAATTACGCAGTAAACAACAAAATAAAGCCTTAGCAGCACAAGCTAAAAAACTTTGGCCTAATCGCAGCGATAGTTTACAAAGCATTTTTGCCATGGGGTTTGACAGTTTGGCGTTAGTTGATAAAATTTTTGCCATGCAAAATAAAACTTATGTCCGACATTATGGTCAAACTGGCATATTGCAATTGGGCAAGGATAACATTTTGACCCGTAGCTTAATTTGGGGCAAATACAGCCGCAGCAAGGTACAAGAATTTGCTATGGACTAACAAAACGAACACGGTGACCACAGGTAAAAATAGTGAGCAATTAGCTGCTCACTATTTAACCCAACATGGTTTATTATTACAGACATGCAATTTTCAAAATCGCCGTGGTGAAATTGACTTAATCATGACTGAGAATGACACTTGGGTGTTTGTGGAAGTAAAATACCGCAAAAATTCACACTTTGGTGGTGCTATCGCAGCTGTTTCAATTAAAAAACAGCAAAAAATTAAGCAATGTGCGGCATTTTATCTGCAACAAGCCGGATTAAATGAATATAATACCCCTTGCCGATTCGATGTTATCGCGATGCAAGGCGATATTAATAACCCAGAAATTACTTGGCTTAAGAATGCCTTTTAATCAATGCCTTTTAAGAACTGAAACAACGGAGCTAAGTCCACCATGTTAGAACGGATAAAAAGTAATTTTACTGAAAGCATACAAACCAAAATTGCCGCCAGCGAATTATTGGCAGGGCCAATTGAGCAAGCTGGAATGACGATGGTACAAAGTCTATTAGCTGGCAATAAAATATTAGCCTGTGGTAATGGTGGCTCAGCCGGTGATGCCCAGCATTTTTCCGCCGAGCTACTCAATAGATACGAAACTGAACGTCCGCCTTTACCAGCAATTGCCTTAACGACCGATAGTTCAACCATTACTTCAATTGGTAATGACTACCATTTTGATGAAATTTTTTCTAAGCAAGTGCGCGCGCTAGGTAACAATGGTGATGTATTGCTCGCCATCTCTACCAGTGGTAACTCTCGAAATGTTATTAAAGCCATCGAAACAGCAGTATCTCGCGACATGCCTATTATTGCCTTAACGGGTGGCGACGGCGGAGACATTGCAGGCCTACTGGGTGAAAATGATGTTGAAATTCGTGTGCCATCAAGCCGCACAGCGCGAATTCAAGAAGTCCACTTAGTGGTTATTCACTGCTTATGTGACATTATAGATACTACTTTGTTTCCGCAAACTGAGGGCTAGTATGTCGATAAAATCAATTGTCAGCACAATTACACTTGCTGTATTACTTCAAGGGTGTGTTGCTGCCGCTGTTGTTGGCGTTGTTGGTGGTGCCAGTGTTGCAACCGACAACCGCTCTTTGGGTAATCAAATTGACGACCAAAAAATTGAAATTGATGCGAAGGCAAAGCTTAGAAAAAGCGACGCGTTAAGTGACAATACCAACTTACAAGTGATTAGTGTTAACGGCAGTGTCTTGGTTATTGGGCAAGCGCCTAATAGCTATTTGCGTGATCAAGCGATAAAAGCGATAAATGAGGTTAATGGTGTCAAACAACTTCATAACCAAATTCGCATAAGTAACACGACATCTTTTACCACAAAAACGAATGACGTTTGGCTAACGTCAAAAGTAAAAACCTCTTTGTTTGGCACTGAAAAATTAGATGCTACCAATATTAAAGTGGTCACAGAAAATGGTGAAGTGTTTCTTATGGGCTTAGTCACTAAAGCACAAGCGAGCGTTGCCGTCGATATTGCTCGCAATGTCAGCGGTGTTAACCGAGTATTTAAAATATTTGAATATGTGACAGAAAAATAAATTGAATAATTTATTAACCTGTATGGGGTTAACTCTCAACTAAGCATCGTCACTCTTTCACATCCATGTGATCGTGACATACCGTTCTTCCTGAACATAGTCACTAAGACACATCGATGTGAACGTGACATACCGTTCTTCCTGAACATAGTCACTAAGACATATCGATGTGAACGTGACATACCGTTCTTCCTGAACATAGTCACTAATACACATTGATGCGAGTGTGTTTCACCGTTCTTCGGTGTGTATGATATTGCAGGAACTAAATCTTTGAGTAATGCGCAAAGCAATTACCGAGACGCACAGTGTTTTATAGATAGGATGTCAGAGAGAGCTAAACATAAAAAAGCAAACCTATCGGTTTGCTTTTTTTTTGTATTTTTCATTATTTATTTACAATGTACGAAAAATATTCTTCCTTAAATAATACAACTCTATGCTTGGCTTGCGGGTTGTTCGTTACCTATTAATTCATGCTTTAACCATTGAAATGCTTGCTGCCATTCGAGCTCTAAGCCTGAGAAACTGCAACTATTCCACTTATCATATGCGCGAGTTAGATTTAACTCTTCTACAATGACTTTGCTTCTATCTGAGTAATAAACAAAAGCAATGGCTTTTAACCCCTCATAAGAGCCTATGGATAATTGCGCTTCATAACTATAAGTATAATCATTGATTCTGTTAATAAGCATGCCAAAACTACCAAAAATATGTGCTTTAAAAAACACATCACACTCTTCTACCATTTCAAGTGACAACTCAATGCCTTCGTCGATAGTGACTTCAACAATATTTTCAGCGAGTAATGTAAAGTAACCAAAGCTTAATCTATGTTTCATTATGCTCCTCTCATACAAGTACTTCTTATATTTGCACTTTTTAGTATAGCTATATATTACGCCGCCATTGATTATCGGCAATAAATAATTGGCTACCTTTTAACCATAGTGTGTATGAGGGGTTATTCAACTAACAAAATAGCGAAAATCACATGCCAAATGCTTAGCAATTGAATTCACTATAAAACTAATTGCCAAATAATTTTTCTAGCCAAGATTTCTTTTTATTCTTTGTCGGCGCTTCTTCACATTCTGTTTCATAAATTAAACCTGTGGTGACAGCTGGAAGTAGTTGTGAATTGTCGCAGGCTTGAGTGACCGCTCGGCCACTTTTGTTATCAAAGCGCACTAATTCAACACTTGTCGGCACATTGGCACGTCGACTGACCGCACCAGTTTTATGCATAAATTCAGCAAATAATACCAGTGCGCCACTGCTACCGGTTAACTTAGTTGGCTTGTTATCGTCTCTACCTACCCAAGTGGTGACCAACAATTCATTGTCGTAACCAACAAACCAACTGTCACGTAGATCATTGGTTGTGCCTGTTTTTCCCGCGATATTTTTATCTTTAAGGCGCCAAGTTAACGAACGCGCCGTGCCTGACGTTGTGACTTTATTTAACGAAAAATCGAGTAAATAAGCCGCTTGTGTCGAAATAATTTGTTGGCCTAAAGCTTTAAACTGCCATAAAGTTTCACCACGGCCGCTAACAATACGCTCTATCGCGTGTGACTTTTCTGCAACGCCATTATTAGCAACAGGTATGTAGAGTTGGTTTATCTCCATGGGGGACATATTTAATGAGCCCAACAACATAGATGGTCGAGTTACAATATCATCCTGATAGCCTAATAAATGAATGGCTTGTGCTACATTATCTAAACCCAATTGCATACCTAAATTCACTGTTGGCACATTCAGGCTTGATACTAAGGCGTCAATTAAATGTACTTGGCCTCTAAACTTGCCATCATAATTTTTTGGTCGCCAAGCTTGGCCATCTTCACTTGAAAGCGTAATCGCTTTATCTTCAATTAACGTAGCTAAATTAAAGCGTTGGTAACGCTCTAAAGCACCAAGAAATACGGCAGGTTTTATTAACGAACCAATAGGTCGCTTAGCATGTAGCGCACGGTTAAAACCAGCATAACCGGCCTCTTTGCCCCCGACTAAAGCACGAATTACGCCTGATTTAAAATCAGACACTACCATCGCGACTTGTAATTCAGCGGCTGACTGTTGCGCTAACGTTGGTAATTTTTCATCAATACTTGCTTGCATTGCCAGCTGTTGGTTGATTGAAAAACCGGTAAACACTCTGACACCAGATTGTTGCTGATATTCGGATAAATGCCGTGACAGTTCAGCTTTAACTAATTGTAGATAAGCAGGGAATTTTTGCTGTTTTACACGGCGCTTTTTTCTAATGGATAAAGGCGATTCTACTGCACGCTCAAATTCATTTTGAGAAATAATTTCTTGCTGATACATTAACCTGAGGACTAAATCTCGACGCTTAATTGTGCGTTCTGGAAAGCGCCATGGGTCATAGTAACTTGGCCCTTTTACTTGGCCAATAATCATCGCCATTTGTTCTGAATTAAGTGACTGAATTGACTTACCAAAGTAAAACTCTGCCGCTAGCCCAAAACCATAAATACCATTAGCATAATGTTGGCCTAAATAGACTTCATTTATGTACGCTTCTAGTAATTGGTCTTTGCTATATCGATACTCCAATATCAGCGCCATAATCGCTTCATTGGCTTTACGCCATAAGGTTTTATCGCGAGTTAAAAACATATTTTTAACTAGTTGCTGCGTTAACGTACTGCCCCCCTGCACCGTTCGACCTGCCATTAAATTTTGGTATAGTGCCCTTAAAATCCCCAAAGGAGAAACACCATGATGAAAATAAAATTCGCGATCCTCAATTAACAACAAGGTATCTAATAGCCTTGTCGGCACAGCTTGCAATGAAACTAACACCCGATCTTCTTTGCTTTCAGGCAAAATACGGTCTATTAACAGTGGTTCTAAACGTAATTGCTCAACTTTTTCATCATTTAAATACAACGCCTTAACTTTACCATTGGCGACATCAAGGGTAACTTTTGTGGCCGCTTCCATACCCGCACCAAAGTCAAATGCGCGACGATAAATAATGGCGCGATTCGTTGATAAAGCAAATTCGCCAGGGCGTAGCACAGTAGTGACTTTTTTATATCGATTTGCTGATAAGGCCTGCCGCAAGTTAGTAAGCGTTAACTCGCTTCCTACTTTATAACTTTCAATAGCGCCGAAAACTTGAACGGGTACTTGCCAACGTTGTCCTTCAAACTTATCACGCACTTTTCCGTCAAGATAAATACTATAAAAAAACAGCACACATACGACAAGAACCGACATTTTAACCATAAACCAAAAGGACCAACGTAGGATTCTTTTTAAGCGGCTATCGCTATTTCCTACTGGTGCTTGTGAGGCTTTAGATTTATCACTTTTTGAATTTTGGGTCGCTGATGAAACATTTTTTTTGGCTGTCATACTTTATTCATACTTTTTTAATACTTTATTAAAGTGCCTTTAGATAAGCGATTAAGCCGATATAATAATCTAGCTAAGACTATATCCCAAACGATAATTTTTAAAGCAAGGAGTTAGGTCGTCACCAGCAAAAATTAACGATATAATTCAGCCATTAATTTTGATCAATATTTATAGGTTAGCTATGTCTGCATTTAACATGCTCGTTGTGCTTGGTTCAACAGCGTCAGGGAAAACCAAACTCGCGGTCGAGCTCGCTAGAATGCTAAATGGTGAAGTAATTTCAGCCGATTCAAGGCAAGTTTATCGCGGTTTAGATATCGGCAGTGGTAAAGATCTCGAAGAATATCAAGAAATTGAGCATCACTTAATTGATATTGTCGATCCCGGTTACGAATACAACATTTTTGATTTTCAAAAAGATGTTATCAATGCCTATGAAAAAATTAGCGATAAAAATAAACTTGCCATTATGGCTGGCGGCTCAGCGCTTTATGTTGACTCTATTCTAAAAGGTTATCGTTTAATCGAAGTGCCTGAGAATAAATCACTTAGAGAAACACTCGCTCCGCTCAGCCATGAGCAATTAACTCAGCAGTTAATGCAACTGAAACCAAATTTACACAACACCACAGACCTTATCGAGCGTGATCGCTTAGTCCGCGCGATTGAAATAGCACAGGGAGAGCTAGCTGCTAAAGATACAATTAATGACTTCCCTGCCCTTAAACCACTTATATTTGCTATAAAATGGCCAAGAGAAGTCATTCGTGAGCGCATAACCCTGCGTTTAAAGCAACGCATGGAACAAGGCCTTATTGAAGAAGTAGCACAATTACATGCTCAAGGTGTTAGTTGGGAAACCTTATATTTTTATGGCTTAGAGTATCGCTACATTGCGCAACATTTACAGGGAAAATTAAGCAAAAATGACTGTTTTCAGAAACTGAACTCAGCTATCCATCAATTTTCAAAAAAACAAGATACTTGGCTGCGACGATTAGAGCGTAACGGCGCTAACATTCATTGGTTAGACGGTGATAAGAATACAGTGACTCAAGCAATGGCAGTAATAGCACAATTAAATAGCCACAGTTAGGACAAGACAAAAACACTAACAAGCTGGCCGTTAGCGGCTAAAAGTGTAGACCTATAGTTTTGAATGTACACAATAGAAAGCTAATCACTAAGGTGTAAAATAAAGAAAAGCTTAACCAACGCGGCTCATAAAATAGTGAGCAGCGTCATGTAAGTCTATTTGAAAATAAGTTATTGTTATAACAAGAGTTGATTAATTAGCCACAACACTTTTTATATTTTTTACCACTACCACACAAGCAAGGATCATTACGGTTTGGCGTTTTTTCAAAGGTCGTGGTCGTTGGCTTATTTAGAATCGCGGTCAATTCAAGAATATCCTCATCAGCAGTGCTATCTACCGTAATATTGGCAAATAATTCATTCTCTGCGACTACGGCAGCTAATTCTAATTTCTTTTCTTCACTAGCAACCACTAAGGTTAACGGATGTTTTTCTGTACCCAACTTAACAGCACGCTTGGTGTTATAACCTGTTTTTACATGGTTTACTCTGGTATGGATACGGCCTTTGTAATACAGATCGTGCATGATGAACTCCGCTAAATGAAATACTTTAATTTAAATACTAGGTTTGAGCGCGGCAGTATAACGTAAAATGCAAAATAGTCGACTGTTCAATTTAGCAACTTCAGTCTTGACTCTTTTAGCGAAAGTAAGTAAAAATAAAGCTTGAGCAGCGAGTGCTCCTCAAGCTATTAGGTAGCGGCTAAAAAGTTACACTAACTTTACCGTAGACATATCTTCCAGTAAAACCAAATGGAGAAAAGCCTGAATACGCAAACAACCTAGAAAAGGTGGAAACATCATCAACCAATTCACGTGTTGTATCAGGGTAAACATCAAAAATATTATTTGCCCCTAAGGTCAATTTAACATTGTCTGTTACCGCATAACTAGCATCAAGATCAGTCAGCCATTTTTCTGGCAATACTTCATTTAGCTCAGGATTCTCAGACGGATCTTGTGTTTCACCATAACGAGTAACTCTTAAGGTGGCATACCAACTATCTTTATTCCATACCGCACTTAAATTCAATTTACTTTTTGGAGAGCCAACTTCAAAGCGACGTAATTCATTGCCAGAAAAAAGGTTCCCTTGATCAAATCCAGCACCTTGCAATACCGCAGGAGGATCAATAATATTGGTCACTTCATTTTTGTTGTAGTTAAAGGCTGCATTAAGTAACAAATTGCCCATATCTTGAATATCCATAGAGTAAGTTGCCACTACATCAACACCCTTGGTCGTACTATCGATAGCATTCAAGAAAAATCGTGCACGATTAGCACCAGTACCAACTAGTAAGGCTTCTACTTCAGGGCCTGATAAGTTATTCGATAAGACAATACGATCGTCAATATCAATGTGGTAGTAATCTACCGACAAGCTAAACTCACTAACCGGTGTCCAAGTGATGCCACCACCAACGCTAACCGATTTTTCAGCGTCTAAGCCTGGAGAGCCTAGCGCTAAAGCTACATCGCTGTTTGGCGCAAACGTTCCTGTTTCGGTTGGTACTGCATCAACAAAAACGGTAGAAATCGAGGTAAAGTGCTGTTGCTGTAAAGAAGGTGCTCTAAAGCCTGTTGAAGCCGATAAACGCACAGCAAACTCATCACTCAATGTGAATCTATTGGCAACTTTACCACTAACAGTAGAACCAAAATCAGAATAGTCTTCATAGCGCGTTGCTATGGTAAGATTCCACATTTCCGTAACATCTGCTTCTAAGTCAATATAGGCACTGACATTATGTCGACTATTATCGCCAGCTGATTCAGGCGTAAAACCTGGAAAAACTTGCGAGCCTGCTGAACCAAAAGGACCATTTACTGGGTCAGTAACTTCACCACCACGGCCAAAAGTTCCTTGCTCATATGAAGCCGCTTCACCCGCTTCAATTTGATAACCTTCATTTCTATATTCAAAACCAAAAGCAACATTGAGGCTACTGTCAAATATATCAACGTCAACTTCTCGGCTAAAATCAGCATTCAATGTTAATTGATCGTAAGTTAACGTGCCGGCGTCAAACTCAGTTTGGCTCGTAGGACCAAATGAAGTGTTTAAACTATCAATAACACCAAATTGAAACTCATCTTTACCGTAGACCACTGACAAGTCGTAATTATAATCACTGATATAACCACGAACGCCGACAGCACCTGAGTAATCAACAATATCTGACGTGATCACCGGTAAAAAGCCATCTGGATAAATGCTTTGCACATTGCGCGAATCATTTGCGCGGCGATAAAAACCACCACCTTCGCCGTCTCTTGCGCTGTACGAGCCAAAAGCATAAAGCTCTGCATCGGCATTAAGGGTATAACCGCTATTAATAAAAAGCGCGAAATCTTCTACATCGCCATTGCCAAAAGTATGGTTATATCTATTTACCGTGAGTTCACGCGGGTCTAAACTGTCATCGTTAAGTCGAGCATAGTTTTCGCGTTTGTCATAGTCAGCACGATTTGCTGAACGACGGTCACGAAACTCAGTTGAGACATTAACAAAGCCGTCTTCACCAAGCGCAAAACCTGCGTTAGCTCTTAATGTTAAGGTTTGACCATCGGTAACTTTTCGATCACCACCTTCCGTAAAAGCTAAGTTGCCATTATTACCAATATCAACTGACTTTAAATCTGGTACACCATCCATCGTGGAGACGTTAGCACCATAAGTGACGGACGCTGAGCCGCCACTATCGGCATTTTTCAGGACAATATTAATGACACCAGCGATGGCGTCTGAACCATATTGAGCCGCGGCACCATCACGCAAAACCTCAATTCTTTCGATGGCATTAGCGGGAATTGCATTCATATCGACAGCGGATGAGCCTCGACCAGAAGAGCCATTTAAATTCAGTAAAGCACTGCTGTGCCTGCGCTTACCATTAATTAATACTAAGGTATGATCTGGCGCTAAACCTCTTAATTGGGCAGGTCTAACATGATCAGTACCATCGGTAATAGAAGGCTGTGGAAAGTTAAAACTTGGCAACAAAGTGCCTAAAATTTGATTGGTTTCGGTAAGGCCCGTGTTCATAATTGAATCAGAGTCGATAATATCAATGGGCACTGGGCTGTCTTCAATACTGCGTCCAAGTCGTCGAGAGCCAATTACGCTAATTTGCTCTATATCTTGGTCAATTTTAGCTTCCTCAGCAATAGCCTTAGTGGCGAATGTCGTTGCTGATAAACCAGATAAAGCGATTGCTGATGCAACTAAGCAAAGCTTTGATTTTATATTTTTAGCATGTGTCATGTTTTTCATCTCCTATTGTCGTTAATTTCCATATACTTCCATTTCCTCAGTCTATCTTTATTCACCACCTAAATCCTGTATTATTATTCACATATATAGCATAGATAAATGACAAACATTAACAACAAATATTTCATAATTTAAAAATTAAAAAACAGTTTATTTCGACAAGGGCTATACAGCTTAAATTTAACTCACTTTAAATTTCTGTTTATTTTACATATACCGTGCGAAGATAAAATTTCATTCATACAGCAGCGTATTATTATGCAAAAATATCTTAGATTTATTATCATTCCTATCTTATGTGTTACCGGTTTTGTACAAAGCTCAATAGCCGCTGAAGAATACACCATTAATACTGATAAAATATTAGTCACCGTGGTACTTAAACACCAACAAGATAAAAGCTTATCGGAACTGCAAAAGAAAATGGATGAGAACCGATTTTGGCAGTCATTCCCGCCCAAAGGCATGGAAATAGACTCATGGTATGTCATGATGGGTTTAGGGCAAGTAATTACCCTTAAAGTTGCTCCAAAAGATTTACGAACACTTAACTTAGCCATTGAAAAGTCAGCGTGGGGTATTTTCGAAACGGATATTTACCCAACTTACGAGTTTAAAGGCATTGCTCAATCAATTAAAGCTAAAAAAGCCTTAGAAGATAACGAATAACTTCGATTTTTTCTGTTAAATTAATAATAAGCCTATTACTTTGATGCGCTTTACTTTGATGAGCTTTACTTTGATGCACATTGTATAACGGGATAATAAAACAATTATCTCTTGAACTAGAATAATCAGTGTGTTCAATTATCAATAATTGAACACGGCGTTTTGCCATTCCATTACACTTATTTAATATCTGATAGACGTTCAACATATTTTATTTCTGCGCTTTATAACTGCCAACGCGCATCAGGTTGCCAATTATTAACCCACACAGGAATGTCACTCGCTGGCATCGGTCGGGCGATACCATAACCTTGTGCCAAATTACAACCGAGTTTCAATAGCGCTGAGCCATGTTCAATACTTTCAACTCCCTCAGCTATAACTTCACGTTTGAATGATTTCGCTAAGGCTATAACGCCTTCAACAATAGCCAAATCATTATTATCAATTAACATATCTCGCACAAAGCTCTGATCTATTTTAATTAAGTTGGCTGGTAATCGCCTCAGATAAGTGAGGGACGAATAGCCAGTGCCAAAATCATCCAAGGCAAACTGTACCCCAAGCGCTAAACAAGCATTCATAATTTTTGAGACATGATGTACATCATCTAAGCCACTAGTTTCCAGTACTTCTAATCCTAAAAGACTTGGTTCAACATTAGGGTGAGCGGCGAGTAGTATTGTTAATCTTTGTGCAAAGTCAGGCTGTTGTAATTGTACTGCTGCAATATTTACACTTGTGCTAACGGGTATTTTAAGGCCCATTTTTTGCCATTCAGAAATTTGTGTTAGTACCGTATCGATTACCCATTCCCCTATTTCGATACTCATCGGATTATTTTCTATAATAGGTAAAAATTCGATTGGATTTAAGAGCCCTCGTTTTGGATGCTGCATCCGAATTAAGGCTTCAACACCTATTACGATACCGGTTTTCATATTCACTTTAGGTTGATAATGGAGTACAAAGTATCCTTTATCTAAAGCCACACGAATAGTGTCTAAGCTCTCTCGCTGCACTTTAATGGCGTCATCTTGCGCGGTGTCAAATAAGTGAAAGCGATTCTTACCTGCCTCTTTAGCGGCATACATGGCTTGGTCAGCATGGCGCATGAGCTGGCCAGCATCGACATTATCTTGCGGATAAAAAGTAACCCCTATACTCGCTGAGACGTTCAATACCACACTACCAACGGTGACAGGCTTTGACGCGGCTAACAATAACCTTTCTAATACTGGCTCACAATCTGCCTCTGCGCTCAAATCTGCTATTACAGCAACAAATTCATCACCGCCTATACGCGCTAAGCTATCACATTCTCGTAAGGCCGCTTTCATACGAACGGAGACGGCAATGAGCAACTCATCACCGACATTATGACCATAAGTATCATTAATATGTTTAAAGCCGTCTAAATCTAGAAATACCACTGCAAGTGCCTGCTGGTGGCGACTGCACTGCAACATAGCATGAGATAATCGGTCTGCGAGTAAAACACGATTTGGTAAGTTAGTCAGTAGATCGTAATGAGCAATATGCTCTAATTGATCTTGATGCACTTTCATCTCGGTAATATCAGTACACAATGAAACGTAATGTTGCACAACACCTTCAGCATTATTAACGGCGCTGATGGTTCGTTTTTCGGGATAAATTTCGCCATTTTTACGACGATTCCAAACCTCTCCTTCCCAATAGTTCTGAGCTAGTAGTATTTGCCACATTTCAGTATAAAACTCTGTCGAGTGTCGCTCTGACTGAAGAATCCTTGCATTCTTACCTAGGACTTCTTCTGACGTATAGCCAGTAATTCGACTGAAAGCATGGTTGACTTCGGTGATTGTCGCCTCCGCATCAGTAATCATGATACCTTCATGTGCGTGACTAAAAACACTGGCCGCGCGCTTTAAATTTTCTTCGATATGCTTGCGCTTGGTAATATCGTGAACGACGCCAATAAGGAAATAATTACCTTTGGCATCGATAAATCGATTTTTTCTTGTCATGACTCTTTTAGGTTCAACACCTGTTGGTGAAAGTGTCTCTTCACATAATATTTCTTGCCCTTTTTCTAGTACTTGTCTATCGATTTCAAAAAAATGTTCCATCTCGTTTGGTGGAAAGCTTTCAGCAAGTGTTGAGCCGATTATTTGGCTCCTAGGCAACTCAAAAAAGCGACAAAAAGCGTCGTTAACCAGAATAAATTTAAACTCTTCATCTTTGACGAATATTGGATCTCCTGCATTATTAAAAATAGCCCGCAGATATTCCTCAATATCATGAGGATTCCCGGGAAATTTATTAAATGGCGATATATTTTTATTCTTATCAAACTCCATGTTAAACAGTTCCTAGTTAGACCTCGTTAGATAGATCGCATAAGTGATCGTTAAAAGTGCTGATACTGTTTTAAAATATCGATTAATCTGCGCATTAAACACACAACACTGACTTAACCTAATCGCCCCTCCCTTTAAAACTTTAGAGCTAAGCCTTAATTTTTGCAATTTTTGTAGCTTTAAATTCTAAAAGACCAAAATTTATAAAAATTTAAACAACATTAACTGACTATAAAACCGTAAAATTAATGATTCATGTTTTGTTGACTTGCTAACTAAAACGTAAAGTAGTGCTAAGTATGCTGGTTTGTTTAACATTTCATAAATAGTGCTTTTCTTAGTTTGTTATGTGCTAATAGGTTTATCTGGCTGATGTGAGTAGGGTTAGGGACATTAATGTACAAACTTATGTAACACATTGAAGCAGCTGTAAAATGGCCAAAAAATTGTTTTAGCCTATTGCATCTATTTGCCTAAACCGTGATAGTGTTCGCCTAATTCATATGCCATTAAAACCTTTATTCTGTATGTCTTTTATTAATAAAAATAAGTACACGCTTTATGGTGTTATCGCCATTCTACTTTGGAGTGCTGTAACGGCTTTAATTCGCGATTTATCTGAGCTATTTAGTCCTATTGGCGGGGCAGCTTTGATGTACACCGTTAGTGCTATTTTTTTAATGTCTGTTATGGGAATACCAAAAATAAAGCATTATCCAAAACGTTATCTATTTATTGGTGGTGGATTATTTGTTACTTATGAAGTCTGCCTTGCCTTATCTTTAGGCATGGCTAATAGTCGGCATCAAGCGATGGAAATGGCTATTATCAATTACTTATGGCCTGCGCTTACTGTACTTTTGAGTGTTGTACTCAGTAATAAAAAAATAAACATTTTAGTTTATCCCAGTATTTTATTGGCATTTACCGGTGTGGCTTGGTGTATTTCTGGCGACCAAGGTATATCAGTCAGCACGTTAATGAGCAATATTTCAGACAATCCACTGACCTATTTCATGGCCTTTTCAGCAGCCATAATTTGGGCGATTTATTGTGTAGTAACACAAAACATCAGTAACGGGAAAAACGCGATTACACTTTTTTTTAGCGCAACCGCTATAACGCTTTGGGTACAATATATCTTCAGTACTGAACCGAGCTTACAGTTCACCTTGCCTTCTACTTTAACCTTGTTACTTTCTGGTATCGTAATAGGAGCCGGTTATGCCTTGTGGAATCAAGCCTTAATCGGTGCAGATATGATTTTATTAGGAACCTTGTCTTATTTTACTCCCGTATTTTCTACGCTTTTTGCTTCTGTGTATTTATCTATCTCACTAACAGGTTCATTTTGGCAAGGTGTTGCTCTGGTCACTTTAGGTTCACTTATTTGCTTTTTAGTCACTAGAACTAAAAAGCTTATTTAGCCTAGAGCAAATAGGCAGGTGTTGGCTTGATATTCGAGGTTATAATGTAATTGTCATGACTCAGGTAAAGCTAATTTTATAGCGCATTTTGACTTGGAATTTTCAAGCCAGATCGGGCTTAAAAATCAGCTAAAACAAGCCACCACGACTGTGAGTTCGCAACAAAAGTTAACCACTAAAACTCTCCCTTATAAATTGACAATCATACGTACCTCCCCTATAAATAACTGATATTATTAAATTTGGAAGCACCTATGTCATTTCAATCCCACTTCAGACTCATCTGTATTAACCTTTTTATGATTTTTAGTGGTGCTGTTTATGCCGCAGATAATGTCAAAGAGCAAAAAGAGATCAACCCCATACCACAAGCGCAACAATTTATAAGTGAACATAAAGGTCGCTTTAATGGCAAAAGTATTAATTATACGGCAACAGCTGGTGAAACTTACTTAAGAGATAAACATGGTAAAGAAACCGCAAGTATTTTTACTTTTGCTTATACCAAAAAAAATAATAAGAAAGGAGAGAATCGACCCGTTACCTTTATCTGGAATGGCGGACCAGGTTCGGCTTCTACTTGGTTACACATGGGCGCATTTGGACCCAAACGCGTAAAAGTACCTAGCGATGCGCAATTTCCCGGCGCGGCTCCTTACCCAATTTTAGATACAGCTCAATCTATACTCGACGTATCAGATTTAGTGTTTATTGACCCTGTTGGTACCGGTTTTTCTCGCGCCTTAGGGGAACACGAAGGTAAAGAGTTCTGGGGATTGAATGAAGATGCTGCTTCGATGGCAGAATTTATTAGAACTTGGATCACCGAAAATGGCCGTTGGAATTCTCCTCGCTTTTTATTGGGCGAAAGTTACGGCACAACTCGTGCAGCAGCGGTCGCTAAAATTTTAGAGCACGACTTATCAATTAGCTTAAGCGGTATCATCTTTATCTCGCAAGCATTAGATTATCAAGGCTCGAGCCCTTATATTCGAGATAATTTAATCTCTCATATTACTTATTTACCAACGATGGCAGCCGCCGCTGTTTATCATGATAAAGTCAAACCAAAACCTGAAAATTTGGCTAATTTTCTTACCGAAGCACGGGCATTTGCCACTGATGAGTTAATGCCGGCATTATTCAAAGGCAATACCATAAGTGAAGCAACTAAAAACCATATTAACGATAGATTAGCCTATTTTACTGGCCTTACACCAACGTATATTGATAGAGCAGACTTACGTATTCAAGGCTTTCATTTTGCTAAAGAGCTTTTAAGAGACAAAGGTTTATCGATAGGTTTGCTAGACGCACGTTACACGGTAGACGAAGTTGATGATTTAAAAGCAACGCCTGATTATGATGCCAGTCGCGCCATTTCATCGGCCTTCAACTCAGCACTAATGAGCTATATTCGTAGTGATTTGGGTGTCGATTGGAATCGCACATATTTATCACCCGCAGATGATGAACTGTCGAGTCAGTGGAGTTGGCGCA
This sequence comes from Colwellia sp. PAMC 21821, assembly GCF_002077175.1. NCBI lineage: Bacteria > Pseudomonadati > Pseudomonadota > Gammaproteobacteria > Alteromonadales > Colwelliaceae > Colwellia > Colwellia sp. PAMC 21821. The sequence goes on along the minus strand of NZ_CP014943.1, from coordinate 2,660,776 downwards.
CCGCACCAAAAAATAAAGCTTGGGAGCCCACTTACGTCAACACGTCTCACGATTTATCAAAGGCTTTGCGTATTAACCCTACGCTTAAAGTGTTTGTTGCTTCTGGCTACTACGACTTAGTAACACCATTTTTTGATGCTGAATACACCTTAAATCGTCATGGAATAAAGTCTGAACAAATTCAATACAAATACTATCACGGTGGTCATATGATGTACGTAAATGAGCCTACCCGAATAGACTTATTGCATGACACAAGGGCATTTATTCAACAACAAATACAGTAAGTAATATTCAAATCTGATAATCCAACGCGAGTGAGCTTACATTGGCGAAATGTTGCTCACTTAGCCTTTAACATGTCGTTTAGTTTTTCTTGTTGCTTCTGCATTTGCGGGGTCATCTGGCCAAAAATGTTTGGGATATTTTGACTTCATATCCTTTTGCACCTCGCGATAACTACCCTGCCAAAATGCCACTAGATCTTGGGTTATTTGAATGGGGCGCTGTGCTGGCGATAAAAGTTCGATAATCAAGGCGACTTGGCTATTATGATTGCTGTCGCCAATTGATGGCGTAGTACTCACGCCATATAACTCCTGCATAGGTAAAGAAACAATGGGGGCTTGCTCTAAGCTGTATCGAATTCTACATTTCCGCCCCGTTGGCCCGGTAAAGTAACTGGGGGCAAGCTGGTTAAATACTTGCTGTTGTTGATAATTTAACTGACTGAGTAATACTTCAGCTAAATTAAGTTTATCAAGTTGCGCTTTACTCGTTATATCAGCTAAATACGGCCCTAGCCATTGTTCTAAACTAGTTAACAAATAGGCTTCACTTACATCTGCAAAAGCTAAGTGACTTTGCGTTTGATTTAGCCAGCGCCAGCGTAATAACAGCTGCTGTGTTTGTTCGTCAATTTTAAGCCAACTGAGCCCGCGTTTTCGAATTTGTTGACACCAACATTCAACTAACAACTCGGCCGAAAGTTGTTGCGTGGTGTTTTCTTCACTGATAACGAGTGAACCAATCACTTGTTGATTAGCACAACGTATGCGATTTTGCTTATTATCAAAATGAAGCTGTGTTTTGCTGTCTACTGCGGCCACTTGCCAATTAAGTGCTTGCGATAAACTAATCTCGGCGGCTAAAGCGATAGATAAGGTTTGTTGACGCTGAAAAAATTGCACCGCAACAAGGTATTTTTTATCAGCTAAAGCATCATTGTTACTCATGACTAATCCTTTACCATAAGCGGTTAAGTAATGACCTTGATGGTCTCTTTGCTTAGCTAAGCGCTCCGGGTAAGCGAGCATCAATAATAAGCCGCTGCACTCTAGCGGCAATTGTGTAGCATTATTACAAAAGCGCTTTGTGGCGTTGGCACTGTCAGCAGTTTTATTATTGTTAATGTGACTACGTTGCTGGTTCGCCACTCGATATAAACGCTGAGCTTGTTGAATTATTCGTTGATGTTGTGGCCTTTTCGCTTGCTGTAAAAGCTGTATGATCCGCTGCGTTATATCGCAGTTATCTACCCGCTGCTCTGCACTAAAAATGTCGCGTTCTTCTAATAAAGCCGCATATAAACAAGCTAGGGTTAATAAGTGTTCAACTTTTTGACTTTGTTCAAGCTGTGCTGCCGCTAACAACATTTTCGCAAATCGTGGATGACAAGGAAAAACCGCCGCCAATTTACCGTCTGCGGTTAACTGGTGCTGCGCTGACACCAACCCTAAGTTGGCTAACTCCTGCCAAGCTAATTGCTCATTTTTAGCATTGGGCAATTCGATCATCGGCAGTTGTGCACAAGCATTTGCTCCCCACCTTGCGACTTCCATTAGCATGGGCAGTAAATCTGCTTGTTGAATTTCACTACCACTTTGCTCATTTCTGCGCTCAAAGTCTTCTTTACTATATAAGCGAATACAATGACCCGCTTGTAAGCGCCCTGCTCGACCTGCTCGCTGAATGGCTGACGATTTTGCAATACTACGTTGGCTTAATTTGTTGTTCAGTGTTTGCGCATCGTAAATAGCAACATTTTCCAAACCAGCATCAATAACTAAATCGACACCTTCAATAGTCAAACTAGTTTCAGCAATATTGGTTGCTAACACTAATTTGTGATGACCTCGTGGCGCAGGAGCAATAGCTTGCTGCTGCTGTTGTAATGATAACTCGCCATACAATGGGCACAACGCCATATTTTCAGGCATAAATGGCTGTAATTGCTCAGCTAAATAGCGAATATCGCCAGTGCCGGGCAAGAACATTAATATCGAACCTTGGTGTGTGTTTACTACAGATTTCAACACTGATAACGCATGCTGACGCCAAAACCGGGTATTACTCGGCGCTTGATAACTAATATCAACCGGATAACTACGGCCTTTACTTTCTAGCGCTATCGCATCAGGCAGTTGTTGATTTATCGCTTCTGTCGCTAAGGTGGCTGACATCAGCAGAATTTTTAAATCTTCTCGCAAGCCTTGTTGAATATCTCGCGTAAGCGCAAAAGCTAAATCGGCGTTGAGTGAACGCTCATGAAACTCATCAAAAACCACTAAACCACAATCAGACAGTTCTGCATCGTGTTGAATTATTTGCGTTAAAATACCTTCAGTAATAACTTCTAGTCGGGTATTTTTTGAAGTTTTACTTTCATTACGTAACCGGTAACCCACAGTTTGGCCAACACTTTCACCGAGTTGCTGCGCTAAGTAACAAGCAATATTTTTTGCCGCTAGACGCCGAGGCTGCAAAAGGTATATTTTTTGATCCGATAAACAAGCTAAATCTAACAACCATAACGGTAAGCAAGTTGATTTCCCCGCACCTGGAGGCGCGGTTAACAATAAAGTTTGATACTGATTTAATGCCGCAATAACATCATCTTTAATATCATCGATAGGCAGTTTTTTGGCCGTTAGCGTCATAAATTATATAGCGTTGTTGTAAATTTAAAGTTTTATGGCTGTAATGTTAACATATCAAGGTTGTAGCTTTAATTGACAATTATGTCTAAGCAATTAAAAGCATTTTTAAATTGTAAATAGCTAAAACAATAATCACTTTTATTATGTATCTAAGGAAAGGAGTAGTAATGAATAAACGCATGTTTCTTGCCTTAGATATTTCAGGCGTTGATAAAGAGAAAATTGCTCAATGGCGAGCGCAATATTTACCGTTACCCTTTAGAGCAATTGATAAGCAAAACTTTCATGTAACCTTGGCCTTTCTCGGTTTAGTCAGTGACGATCAACAAGCGAATTTAGAGCAATTAATTAGCCAGCAGCACAACATGATTCAACAACAACTAAAGCCTTTAGTTGAAAACACTAAAACCTTGTCTTTGCTATTGTCAAAGGTGGGTTATTTCAAAACCGCTCAAGTATTACATCTTATGCCAACGGTATGCCCTGACTGGTTAATTTATGTAAATAAAACGATGGTGGAATTAAGCTTAAATTGCGATATATCGATTAAAAACAACGGTTATCAGCCGCATCTAAGCTTATATCGTAAAGCAAAATTTTCATTGCCTAACACCAACATCCCCCTGCAAGAAATAGCGTTTAAACAACGATTAAGTATTACGAGCTTTAGCTTGTATCACTCATATTCTTCTGAGAAAGGCGTAAGATATGAGCCAGTTAAAACTTGGAAAATAAACATTTAACGGTTATTTTATATACAAATAAAACTGGCAATAATTTAAATCTATGCTTACTTGGCAAGAGTGAAAAATACTGCTATCACTTAGCACCCTGTTTGAAATGGAGTTGGACAATGGAAACCATAGTAGAAGATAAATATTCAATAGCATCGCGATCGAACATTTTACAAGTAGAAGCCTTTGGTCCATTTAATGACCGCGTAACAGAAAAATACATCGAGGATATGTACAGCGCTTGTGATCAATTTTCTGGTCAACCTTGGGGCTTATTAATTGCTTTTTATGGTAACAGTGTTTTTTCACCTGAAGCTGAAGAAGCGCTAATCAAGGTCAATAAATACCGTGTAAAACAGGGGTTAGTCGCCAACGCGAGTGTTTTAATTGATAGCAGCACTGCCGATATTCAACAATTACAACTACGAAGAATTTATCAAGCCTGTAATATTACCTTTTACGTATTTAGCGATATCAACAGTGCAAAATCTTGGTTAGAACAATATTTACAACGCAGCTAACAAGTTTAGAAAATCAACAATAGCCCAATATCAGCCAATTAAAGCCAATACTAAAATTTATCAACCATCGCTAGGAAGTAATTTTATAGCGATTATTTGGGTGCTTTAAAAAAAGTATATAAAAAGATAATTAACGCTAACGGTGGAAAAACCATCGCAAGTAAAATGAATAATGCATCTTTTAGAGGCTTAGGACTTTTAGTTTGCAATACAAAATATGCAACAGCCGCTAAAACCAATGAAAACAAAATGTAATATCCCACGTAAGTATAATTAATCATGGTTTTACCTTTTAAATACCAACGAAAATATTATTTCAGTTTTTGATAGTTGCACAGATTACTGTAAAAATAGATCTTTAGCTTCCCTGCAAGTTGGCAGCATAAATAACGACCGACTAATGCAATATGCCTTGAAACTGAAGATCAGCATCAAGGCATAAATATATATTTTTGCTGGGCACTTAACAAATAGCGGGATCAGTCTCAGCTTTTTACACCACTGCCACCGCTTGCGAATAGCCAAGGCTCGTAACCTCCGCCATCCTCATCAATGCGTTATTATCAGGGTGCTAATGGTTAGATATCAAATCTGCAATAGTAGCAATACCAAGACCAGTTGCGCCCGCGGCCCATAAGCCAGATTCAGCACCGTTATACGCGCCTGCTAAATCAAAATGTAACCAACCAGCACCGCCATTATCTACAAAGCGTGATAAAAATCCTGCAGCATTACTTGCACCACCAGCACCACCACCTTTTACTGTGCGACTATTTGCCGTATCAGCAAATACCGATGGACATTTATCTTGATGCCAAGGCTCTAAAGGTAATTGCCAAATTGCTTCACCGGTAGCTTTTGCTGAAGCTTGTGCTTTTGCTGCTGCGTCATTATCAAGTGCGAATAATGCCGTGTAATCACCACCTGTTGCACCAACTGCAGCGCCCGTTAACGTAGCCGCATCGATAATCATTGGCGCGCCTGTTTCACTTGCCGCCATTAAGCCATCAGCAAGTACAAGACGACCTTCTGCATCGGTGTTAGCAATTTCACAAGTTACGCCATTTTTATAAGTAATAATATCGCCAAGTTTATAAGCGTCGCGGCTGATCATGTTTTCTGCACAGCAAAGGTACAACTTAACTCGTTGATTCAAACCTTGCTTCATTGCCAAAGCTAACGCGCCAGCAACAACCGCAGCACCGCCCATATCGCATTTCATATCAAACATACCGGCGTTACTTTTAATGCTATAACCACCACTGTCAAAAGTAATTCCTTTACCAACTAAACATGCGGTTACCTGTGCGTTGTTGTCACCAGTAGGGTTAAAATCAAGCTCAAGCAAACATGGTTCGTTAATACTGCCTTTACCAACGTTGTAGATACCCATCCATTGTTGTTCTTTCAGCGCTTCACCTTGAATAAGGCGAGTAGAAACATGCTCTGGTGCAAGGTTTTTAATATAGTCTGAGGCTAATTGTGCCAACTTTAATGGGTAAAGCTCAGCAGGTGTTTGATTCGTTAAGTCACGACTCCAAGCATAAACAGCTAATTTATTGTTCAAGCGCTCGATTAAGGCTGGTTCACCACAAAAACTGATGTTTTCTAATTTATTGACACAGCTAAAACCTAAAGCAAATGCCCACTGACTCGCTTCATCCCATGCATCGCCTGCTAAAGCTGCATGTTCTATGTCTAATTTTTCTATTTTGCGCGCTGCCATTTGAATTTTTCGTAAGCGATAAGCGGCATCTTGAGGTAAATAAATAGCAATATTATCTTCAGAAATTTGCAGTGTTTTATCTTGCTGCCAACCCTGTGCATTATTAGTTGTTGTTAACGTTATTGAAACTGGAGCGGAATTAACTGTTGTCATGTTATCGCCTTTACATTTATTTTAAGCTGATAGTTTACACTACATAAGTAAATAATTAACCTAAACACTTAGTTGACCAAACAGGATTTTTGATTCGGTTCATACTAAATATTAGATCAGTCAATAAAGCTTTAATAGATTAATATTTTTAAGCTTTTATATTATAATATTTTCAAAATAAGGTTTTCAAATAAATGCGCTTGAGTCACTATAAATTTACTTATTTATTAATGGTAATTTTGCTATTTTTATCAAGTTATTCTCAAGCACAAGGAAACGCTTGGATCTTAATAGACAATTTTGAACAAATAAACAGCGCTCAAGCTTGGACTAAAGCAGATACTAAAAATGACACTTCACCTAAAATAGCTAATCCTCAAGTAACAGAACAAAGGCGTGAAAGTCAGCATGCAAACTCATACCTCATTAAAAAGCCAGCTGAAGATAATATTATAGGCAACAGAAAAGCCTTAACTTATAAAAAGTTACCCAAACCAGTAGAAGTAGGAGAAACCTATACTTTTTATAGCCGAATAAATGTTGAATCATTTCCTAATAACCATGCTTTTGGTCTCAGTAATATGCAGCCAATGGATATTGAACTCAACGATTACAATGCCTTTGAGCCTACGATTAGAGTAAGCGATAAAACTGAATCTAACGGCCGGGTCAATACTGGCGCGCTAATGGTAAAAGTGCAGCAAGGCTACGCTAATATTATCAACCCACTGAGCCAAAAAGATGCGAAACCTTTAATACCAGGCACTTGGTATCAAATATGGTATGTAGTTAATAATGCTTCAATAAGTGACAACGGACAAAAGTATGATCTCTACATTCAAGGCGGAGATGAGTTCCCCAAACAAACAAAAGTATTTTCAAATGCCACATTTAGAATGGCAAGAGAATTACCGCTTATTTATTTTTTAATGAATTGTAATACCGGCCCAAAGTCACACCCTTATGGCAACGGAGGTTTGAAGTATGACGATTTGTACATGGCAAAAAATATCAACCTCAGCCAACCTAGGTAACTGAAAGTAAATAAGAGATCTGCTAAGCAATTAGCAGTTCAACGCTGTATAACGTAAAATAAGCAAAATTTATAACATATTTAGCTCAATGGAAATTAACCTTAAAAAAGCCAGCTTAATTCAACGATACAAACGTTTTCTTGCCGACATTACCTTAGAAGATGGAAGTGATTGTACAATCCATGTTGCAAATACAGGCGCTATGACTGGCTGTGCTGTGCCCGATGATACAGTTTGGTATAGCACTTCTGACAACCTTAAACGGAAATATCCCTTTAGCTGGGAATTAACACAAACTGACAAAAATCATTTTATTTGTGTTAATACCATTCGCGCAAATCAATTGGCGGAACAAGCTATTTTAAATGGCACTATTACAGAGTTACAAGGTTTTGAAACATTAAACCGTGAAGTAAAATATGGTGAAGAAAATAGTAAAATTGATTTTCACCTTGTAGATAAAGCCGGCCGTGAAACTTTTATTGAAGTCAAAAGTGTTACCTTATTAGAAGAAGATCAAGGCTATTTTCCAGATGCAGTTACGCTACGTGGGCAAAAACATTTACGTGAGTTAATAGCGATGGCAGAAAAAGGTCACCGAGCCGTACTTTTATTTGCCATACTTCATTCTGGTATCAATGATATAAAACCTGCAGAACATATTGATGCCAAATACACAACATTATTGCGTGAAGCGAGCCAACAAGGCGTTGAAATCATAGCTTACAAAGCTATATTCCAAAAAGCGGAAACCAGTTTTATTGTCACTTTAGCCAATAAAGCGCCGGTAATACTTTAACGACAACAAATAAATAGCGACGATAATGATTGACGGGAGGGCTATAAACTTGCTAAAAGAGCTTGCTCAAAATTTATTGTCACCTTGGTTAAAGTTTAGACAGCGATTTAAATTAAAAAATATTTATCATTTTTATCGTAATTATTTATCAATTCAGCCTTGAATTTCGTATGAGCTAACACAATATATGTGGGATATTTTAAGCCTATATAAATTGGCGGTTGCAACCAAGCGATGAAGTTACATGAAGTAACCTATATTCATCGATTTAGGTCTAGTAGCATTAGGAGAATTACCATGCCAACACAGAAAACATTGGGTATTTTAGCATTAGCAGGCGTTAACCCTTACGTTGAAAAGTCCAAAGAAGAATACATGAACGCTGCGCAACTAGAACATTTCAAGAAAATTCTAGACGCGTGGCGTATACAACTTCGTCAAGAAGTAGACCGTACCGTAACGCACATGCAGGATGAAGCAGCAAACTTTCCTGACCCTGTTGACCGAGCGGCTCAAGAAGAAGAGTTCAGTCTTGAATTACGTACACGTGATCGTGAACGTAAACTGATCAAGAAAATTGAAAAAACCTTACAACTTATCGAAGATGACGATTTTGGTTTTTGTAACTCTTGTGGCATCGAAATCGGCATCCGTCGTTTAGAAGCCCGTCCAACGGCTGACCTTTGTATTGAATGTAAAACTTTACAAGAAATCAAAGAACGTCAATTAGCAGGCTAACACCTTCTAACTTGTTGGAACTTAATAAATATTTGCGACCCGATATTGCTCAACAATACCGTGGTCGCTTTGCTCCTTCCCCTTCCGGTTTTTTACACTTCGGTTCACTCATTGCGGCTTTGGCAAGTTATCTAGACGCAAAACATAATAACGGCCAATGGCTAGTCAGAATTGAAGATATTGATCCTCCTCGAGAAAAAGCAGGTGCAAGTGCTGAAATCCTTAAAACACTAGAACTTTTTGGTCTACATTGGGATGAAGATGTACTTTACCAAAGTCAGCAAAGTCGGGTTTATCGTGAAGTATTGGCCGAGTTATCACAACAAAATCTAAGTTATTATTGTTGTTGTACTCGCGCTCAAATTAAAGCAGCAGGTGGCATCTACCAAGGCCATTGCCGACAACTAGCGCACCCCAAAAATAGCAGTGCAATTCGCGTAATTAATAGCTTGGGTATCTCACAATATAATGACCTTATTCAAGGCCAAGTAACGTGCAACACAGCACTTGCTCAAGAAGATTTTATTGTATTAAGAAAAGACGGCCTATTTGCTTATCAATTAGCGGTAGTCGTTGACGATATCTATCAAAATATTAGCCATGTTATCCGCGGTTGTGACTTGCTTGAACCGACAGCGCGGCAATTAAGTTTTTATCAAATATTGCAACATACCGCCCCTAAGTTTGGCCACTTTCCACTAGCGGTAACCGCAGCAGGTTTTAAATTAAGCAAACAAAATAACGCGCCTGAAATTGATAAAAAAAATCCAATACCTACCCTCTTATCAGCCTTAACATTCTTAGGTCAACAACCCCCTAAAGAATTAAAATACGCCAGTGTCACTGAACTTTTAAGCTGGGCGATCACCCACTGGTCAATCATGCAAGTGCCAAAATCACAAGAAATAGTTTTATAAGCCGTTTTTTCACACTGTTTTCATTCTCTTTTCCCTTACACTGTTATATCATTGCGCGAGAAATTTAATGATAAAACTGGGGTCCACCATTATCAAAAGCGTCATCAACTTGTGTAAAAAAGTACTCGGAAAAGCACGAAAAAACAGTTCTAAACAGCCATCATTTGAACAGCCAATTATACTTTCTCGTGATCAGCACCCTGTATCAAGAAAACACATGAGTCACAATGCCTTAAAAGTATTGTATCGCTTAAATAAAGGCGGCTATGACGCTTATTTAGTGGGCGGTGGTGTCCGCGATATAATTTTAGGTTTAACGCCTAAAGATTTTGATATTGCCACCAACGCAACCCCAGAGCAAATTAAGGCTTTGTTTCGTAATTGTCGACTTATTGGTCGCCGTTTTCGTCTTGCACACATTGTTTTTGGCCGCGAAATTATTGAAGTGGCCACTTTTAGGGGGCATCACGACAGCGATGAAGATAAAAACTGTCAAAAAACGTCTAAGCAAAGTGAAGATGGCATGCTATTGCGTGACAATATATATGGCAGTATTGAAGAAGATGCTGAACGTCGTGATTTCACCATAAACGCGCTTTATTACTCAGCTAAAGACTTTAAAGTTTATGACTTTGCTAATGGTGTTGCAGATGTTTACGCTAAACAAATCCGCTTAATTGGCGATCCTGAAACACGCTACCGTGAAGATCCGGTTAGAATGTTGCGTGCAATTCGTTTCGCCACAAAATTAGACATGGAAATTCATGCTGATACCAAAGCACCAATAAAATCTCTTGCACCACTGATGGCGAATATTCCACCAGCGCGTTTGTTTGAAGAATTTTTAAAGCTGTTTATGTCAGGTAAAGCGGTAGAAAACTTCGATCTTCTTAGAAATTACAGTTTATTTCAGTACTTTTTTCCAGCTGTTGATCAACAACTTAATCAAAAATCTCAGGTATATTTAGCCAATTTCATTGCTTTAGCGATGAAGAATACCGATTATCGTGTTAATAATGATCAGCGAGTTACGCCAGCATTTTTATTCGCTGCAATGCTTTGGTACCCCATGCAAGAGCACATACAACGCTTAAATCGTGAAACTAAACTCACGCCACAAGATGCATTTTTTGGTGCCTTAAGTGAAGTAATGTCAGAGCAACAACGCAGCATTGCAATACCAAAGCGCTTTCAAGCGGTAATGAAAGATATTTGGATTTTACAAGAAAAATTAGCCCGCCGAGATGGCAAACGAGCATTTAAAGCGCTTGAACATCCTAAATTTAGAGCCGGATATGACTTTTTGTTACTGCGCGCCGAAATAGAAACTGCTGCAGATAACCATACAGAACAAGGTTCTTCGCTTCAGGAACTTGCCAAGTGGTGGGGAGACTTCCAAGAGAGCAATGCCGAAACACAGCAAGTTATGGTAAAAAGTATCGTGCCTAATAAAAATGGACCTCGACGCACAACACGAAAACGTAGAAAGCCTCGCGTAGAAAGTTCGAGTAGCGACGCGTAATGTCATTAACCTACATTGGTTTGGGCAGTAACTTATCTGATCCACAAGCGCAGATATGCTCTGCGTTGGATAAGCTAAAGCAACTCGAACAATGCAAGGTAACTTTAGTGTCTTCTTTGTATTACAGCCGCCCTATGGGGCCGCAAGATCAACCTGATTACATGAATGCAGTAGTCGCGCTTGAAACAAGTTTAAGTGCGATAGAATTACTTGAGCAGCTACAAAGTATTGAAAACAATGCCGGTCGAGTGCGTAAGGACAATCGATGGGGCGCTCGGGTGCTAGATTTAGATATTCTTTTATTTGATCAGCAAATAATTAACACAGAACGTTTAACAATTCCTCATTATGGCTTGAAGTCTCGAGAGTTTGTTTTACTTCCGTTAGCTGAGATCGCACCCAATTTAGTTTTACCTGACTGTGATAGTATTCAAGAACTGGCTAATCAGATTGATAATAATGGACTAAAAATTCACAGTAAGTTAGGTTAGAATATCAACTCTAAAATTAGCAAAATTAATGATGCATCATAACCAACGGAATATAATATGGCTAAAATAACAACCGCCACCTTAATAAAAATGAAACAACAAGGTGAAAAAATTACCACTATTACCGCCTATGATGCCAGTTTTGCAAAGATATTTGATCAAGCAGGTATTCATGCGATATTGATCGGTGATTCACTAGGCATGGTTTTACAAGGCCATGACGACACCCTACCTGTTGATATTGACCACATGGCTTATCATACACAAAGTGTAAAGCGCGGCGTGGAAAACACCCTTATTATTGCTGACATGCCTTTTATGAGCTATGCGACCACTGAGCAAGCTTATATCAATGCCACCAAGCTAATGCAAGCAGGTGCTAGTATAGTAAAGCTTGAGGGCGGTGAATGGTTAGAAGAAACGATAAAAGGCCTAGTAGAGCGTGGTATCCCTGTTTGTGCTCATTTAGGATTAACACCACAGTCGGTGAACGTATTTGGTGGTTTTAAAGTACAAGGTAGAGAGAGTGATAAAGCCCTTGAGATGATAGAACATGCCAAAGCATTAGAAGCTGCAGGCGCACAGTTATTAGTACTTGAGTGTATTCCAAGTAGCTTGGGTAAAGCTATTACAGAAACCGTGTCGATACCGACAATTGGAATTGGCGCAGGCAAAGATACTGATGGACAAATTTTAGTCATGCATGACGCCCTAGGTATCTCTTGTAGTTACATGCCAAAATTCTCACGCAACTTTTTAATCGATACTGGCGATATAAAAAAAGCAATCGAGTTGTATATTGACGAAGTCAGCAAGGGTAACTTTCCTGGCCCTGAACATATTTTTAAATAGCTGAAACTAATTGTCATTTAAACAACAGTCTTCAACATCGAGTAGAAAGTAGAATAACCATGCAAACAATTGAAAAAATTTCGAATTTACGCGGCGAAATTAATCTCTGGCGACAGCAAGGTCTTAAAATTGCTTTTGTGCCAACCATGGGCAACTTACATAAAGGGCATATTGCCCTTGTAGAAAAAGCCAAGTTACTTGCCGATAAAGTGGTTGCCAGTATTTTTGTCAACCCAATGCAATTTGGTGCCAATGAAGATATCGACAATTATCCAAGCACAATGCCTGAGGATAAAGAAAAGCTACTTGCTGCTGGTTGTGATTTATTATTTACACCAACGCCCGCTATTATTTATCCTAAAGGCTTAGATAACCAAAGCTATGTTGAGGTGCCTAATGTTTCTCAAAGCTACTGTGGTGAAAGTCGTCCTGGGCACTTTCGTGGTGTGACAACCGTTGTTTGTAAGTTGTTCAATTTAGTCCAACCCGATATTGCTTGTTTTGGCCTAAAGGACTACCAACAAATTCAAGTCATTCAAATCATGGTTGAAGACTTATCTATGCCGATTGAGATAATACCAGTCGAAACCGTTCGAGAGCCCTCTGGCTTAGCGTTAAGTTCTCGTAATAACTATTTAAGTGAAACAGAAAAAGAAATCGCTGCAGCTTTAAGTCAAAATATTCAATGGTTAGCGAAAGAAATTCAACATAATAATGACTTTATTGGTTTGGCAAGAAAAGCCGCTGAGTATATTAATAATGCAGGGATGAGAACTGATTATATTCATATTTGCAATGCTCGCACTTTACAGCCAGCAAGTGAAGACGATAAAGAATTAGTTATTCTCGCAGCTGCACATTGTGGCAAAGCAAGGTTAATCGATAATCTACAAGTTAAATTAGCTTAAGCCATTTGGCTAGAATATGAGTGCATGACTATTACATTGCACATTTAGAGAAGAAAGCGACTACATTGTAAGTCGCTTTTTTTTTCCTGAAAATAAGCGTTTAGGTCATCGACAACAATAAAGGTAAAAAGCGTTCACTTTCTTGTGCCAATAACGTCTGTTCAGCTAATACATCTTGTAGAATAGTTTGGGTGGTCAACGGGTTGGCTAAAACAACACGAAAGACTAAAGTTTTGCGCCCTTGGTATTTTTTTACTTCAATACGGGTACGAGAAACAAAAGATTTACCATTTTCACGTTGTCTTTTTTGGACGAATTCTGTCAATTTATCCAGCAATACATTAATGTTTTCTTGTTCAACATCACTAGCGTTAGCCAGCAATTTTTGTACACTACTTGGATTATAGCGATAAGTTAATAAACATAATTCAGGCTTAGTAACCAATTCGAAATCAGCATGCTGCTCGATTAATTGCGCAAAGTAATTAGCTTTTTCAATACTGCTATTAATCAGTAATTCATAGCCGGGACGACTGATCACATGCAAAGCTGCATAGACTAACATCGCCATACCAGGACGTGAACCTTCTAAAGTATGGCTCCCTAAATCTTTTGAGCCTTTGCGTAAAATATACTCCGCATGATGTTCAATCGCAGCAACAGAGGCCGGGTTTTTAAACACTACTAGCCCTGCCCCCATCGGCACATACATTTGTTTGTGTGCGTCAATAGTGACCGAGTCAGCTAACTCGATACCTTTTAATAATGGTCGGTATTTATTCGATAATAAAGTCGCGCCACCCCAGGCGGCGTCAACATGAAAATGCGCATTATAGCGTTGAGCTATGTCAGCCATTTTATCAAGCGGGTCTATATTGCCGGTTTCTGTTGTGCCTGCAACGCCTACAATACTGAGAACTTGAATATTTTCACGCGCCAACTCCTGGCATTTTTCTTCTAGCAGTTGGCAATCAATTTTATTATTTTCATCGGTTGGAATAGCAATAACACTGTCTTGCCCTATACCTAAAACATCTGCTGATTTTTTCAGTGAATAATGACCACGAGCTGACACTAAGATAGCTAAACCGTCATAGTTATAATGTTTAAGTGCCTTAAACAAGCCCTCTCGCGCTACTCCTTTAAATTCACCGTCCGGCTTTAATAAGTTGTTACGTGCAACCCAAAGTGCCGTTAAATTAGCGACAGTGCCGCCTGAGCAAAATGCGCCTAGTGAATGATTAGCACTATGCATCCATTGTTGATAAAACGGCTCTTCATCTTGATAAACTAAACGATGCATCATACCAAGCACTTGCCGTTCCATTGGGGTAAATGCTTTCGACGTTTCAATTTTCACCAAGTTTTGATTTAAGCCAATCATCAGCTTTGATAAAGGTAAAATAAAGTACGGTAATGCGGAGGTCATATGACCAATGAAATTTGGACTGGAGGTATGAACAGACTGTGACACAAGCTTATCAAGTAAGTGGTGCATGTGATCTGAAACAAAAGCAGGAGTTTCAGGGATCTGCGAGTCAGCAAAATCTTTTTCAATTTCGCTTAAGGCTTGTTCTGTCGCTGCAATATGTGCACCTAGGAAGCCAGCCAAGTTTTGAGATATCTCATTCTCTATGCGACCCAGTGTAGAATTGGGTGCAACAGGAATGGTAAAAATACGATGTAAAGACTCTTCAGAAACTTTTGCTGTGCGTTTATTCACCGTCATACATATTCACTATTAACGACTTGCCCTAAGCAAGCTGATATTTATATAAGATCGGCACTTTAATAAAAAACCAGTCAAAAGTCTCGTTATTTTCATCATGAACCGTGCTTTAAAACTAACCTAAACTGAAGTTAGTTTTAAGTTTCTACAGTAAAATAATGCGAGCACTATGTATTGGTTCAGGCTAACTCAGTAAAGTCGCGATATAAACTAATCCAAGTTCAACTATGGCCAAACTGCTTAAAGCCATCATAAATACAGTTCTTTTTATATTGTTAGTCATGGTATTCATCCTAAATTTCACGTTGATATAGTAAGTAATATCAATATTCAGGCCATATATTTAACTATTTGAAATACAATATAAAAAAATAATTACCCGCTAAAAACAATATTATTTCAATACAATTATTGGCTAATTTTTTGTTAAATTAACCAATAATTGTCATTAGTGTAACGCTGGTATTATTTAAGAATGTGTAATTGCCAGCATGGCTGACCACTAGCATGAAACTTGGCTTCAAAAGGAGTTAAAGGCTGAGTAACGTTCACCCTTGTTATCTCACCTTTGAAAGTTAAAATATCTGCTGCCAATTGGAATTCTTCTAAATAAAGTAGCCAATTGCTGCGTAAAATAATTTCTTGTCCGACCGCAATAATTTGAGGAAAAACCGCACTACCATGCCAACGACGTTGTATATGTTTAGCTTTCGGCCAAGGGTTTGGATATAAAATATAATGCTTAGTTACCGGCCAGTTCGCGGCTACAACAAGACGATAAAAGTCATTTAAATCTGCACGTACTAAGTGATAATTATCAACTTTTCCGGCACCGTTATCATGCTCAACTTCATCAACATTACGGTTAATTCTATGGGCTGATTTATCGACGCCTATCACCAAGGCATCGGGGTTTTGTTTTGCTAATAAACGTGTACTTTGGCCAACACCACAACACGAATCGAGAATGATCTCGCCAGAAAAGGCCTGAACAATCTCATTTATCTCATCAAAGGCTTGCTGAGTATGCGCTTGTATCGGCTTTTGTGACGGGTGCGTAATGTGTTTATTAACAATCTCAGCCAGCTTTTCATGTATACCAGGTTGATTGGTTACAATGGCTTTAGAGTCACCCGTTATTTCTGTGTTGTTCATTACATACTTACCTATAATTTCAATATTTAACGCAGGGTGAATATTAGCTTCTTAAACCAATACCTTTAGTAATTAACACCATAGCAATGGTGTATAAGCTGACAATAAAAACGCCCAACACTGCAAATGACAAGGTTAAACTGACATCAGATATACCTAAAAAGCCATATCTAAAGGCATTAACCATATACACAATCGGGTTAATTTGTGAGACACCTTGCCAAAAATCAGGTAACAAACTAATAGAATAAAACACGCCACCTAAATAAGTTAGCGGCGTTAATATAAACGTTGGGATAATAGAAATGTCGTCAAAACTACCCGCAAAAATAGCGTTAATTAATCCGCCTAAAGCAAAGGTAGCTGAAGTAAGTGCAACCGTGACAATAATCACCCAAATATTATGTATTTGTATATCAACAAAAAACATTGAGACTATTGTGACTATAGCGCCCACTAACATACCACGTGCCATTCCGCCGCCAACATAACCCGCAACAATCACCCAATTTGGCACAGGTGCCACTAGCATTTCTTCAACATTTCGCTGCCACTTGGCACTGAAGAATGACGAGGCGACATTGGAGTATGAGTTAGTAATAACACTCATCATGATCAAACCCGGCACAATAAATGACATGTAATCAAAGCCACCCATTTGTCCAATACGCGAGCCAATTAATGAACCAAATATGACAAAATACAAGCTAATAGTAATAGCTGGTGGTACTAATGTTTGCACCCAAATACGCATAAAACGGTGTATTTCTTTGTGCATAATACTTTTAAGCGCAATGATATTTCTAGATGATGCCATGATATTTATTCCTTATTTGCGCTTTTGCTTGCTGCTTGACCGCTACCCACTAGCCCTACAAATAGCTCTTCTAGTCGATTACTCTTATTTCGCATACTCAACACTTCAATGCCTTGCTTATTTAGCTCGGTAAACACTGAATTAATGGTTTGACTTTTTCTAACGTCAACTTCTAAGGTGTGACCGTCGATAACTCTAGAACTTAATTCTGCCAACTCGCTAGGTGCGCTATTCGGCTTTAAATCGAAAACAAAAGTTTCAACATCTAATTTAGCTAATAGCGATTTCATATCCGTGTTTTCAACGATAATACCGGAGTCTATAATGGCAATGTTGCGACAAAGCATTTCTGCTTCTTCTAAATAATGCGTGGTAAGTATAATAGTGATGCCTTGTTTATTTAGCACACGTAAAAACTCCCACATTGAACGTCTAAGTTCAATATCGACACCGGCAGTAGGTTCGTCGAGTATCAACATTTGAGGCTCATGCATTAATGCGCGAGCAATCATTAATCGACGCTTCATACCACCTGAAAGCATACGGGCTGCATCGTTGCGCTTTTCCCATAAATTTAATTGCTTTAAATATTTTTCAGCACGCTGAACCGCTATTTTTCGTTCAACACCATAATATCCAGCTTGGTTTACCAATATTTTCATTAACGATTCAAATTGATTGAAGTTAAACTCTTGTGGTACCAAACCAATAAAGCTTTTCGCAGTTTCAAGTTCTTGATCAATATCATGGCCAAAAACTTCAACTTTACCGGCAGTTTTATTCACTAAAGACGTGATAATACCTATGGTAGTGGACTTACCTGCACCATTAGGGCCGAGTAAAGCAAAGAAGTCTCCTTGGTTTACAGTAAGATCGATCCCTTTAAGTGCTTCAAAACCACCTTTATAGGTTTTCTTTAATCCAGATATTTTCAATGCTGATAGCATAGCGAACCTCAAAAAAATTGCGTGCTCTTAACGTGGGGGCAAGTTAGATTTTTTCAACATATAATAGCAAGTCCTTTAAGTTAGCGGGTAATAATGATGAACTAACAAAAACTCGCGATGAATGCGTTTGCCTTGCCATGGTATAAAACTTAAAGTAATAGAAAAATTTAGGATTATCTATGTTTATAAGAAAAATATCACGGTGGTGCACATTAACCGTACTATCCACGTCATTAATCGCTTGCCAGAGTACTTCAGAGCAAGCCACAACTAGAAGTGTAACCGATGTGCCTTTAACCGTTGAACGTATATATAAAGAGAGTGAATTTACTTCACAGTGGCTTGGACAAATTCGCTGGTTAGCCGATGGCAGTGGCTATACTGCTATTGAAAAATCTGAAAAAACCAAAATAATTAAGCAAGACGATCCCCAAGCAGCAGAAAAAACAGAAAGCATGGGTAAAGATATCGTTTTTTACGATCCAAACACCTTAAATCGTCAAATACTCATTTTTGCAGAACAGCTCATCCCTGCTGGCAAAGAAAAGCCATTAGACATCGATAATTACATTTGGTCAGACGATCGTACGCAAGTCCTTATTTATACCAACAGTAAAAAAGTTTGGCGCTCAAACAGCCGCGGTGATTATTGGATATTAAATCTGTCAACGAATACGCTGAGTCAATTAGGCGGTAAATCGGTGAAAAACAGCAGCTTAATGTTTGCTAAATTCTCACCTGATGGCAACAAAGTTGCTTATGTGGTTGATAATAATATTTATGTAGAAACACTTACCAATAGCAAAATAACGCAATTAACTCACGATGCGGGTAATGGCGTTATTAATGGTTTATTTGACTGGGTTTACGAAGAAGAGTTTTCTATTCGTGACGGCTTTCGTTGGAGCCCTGATGGCAAAAATATCGCCTATTGGCAATTAGATACGGCGGGCAGTAAAGACTTCATCATGATCAACAATACCGATGAGCTTTATCCGACTTTAACTAAGTTTCCTTATCCAAAAGTGGGTGAAGAGAATGCTTTAGCTAAAATTGGCATTGTTAATCTTAAAAGTGCTCAAACCACCTGGGCAAAACTACCTCATAATTCACGTGAAATGTATGTGCCGCGCATGAACTGGTCTGGTAATTCTGAACAAGTACTCATTCAACACGTTAATCGTAAACAAGATACGAACAAGCTTTATCTAACGAATATCAATAATGGTGAAGTCGATCTGATACTCACCGAGCAAGAAGAAAACTTTCTAGATTTTTACGATGACGCGAAATGGCTAGAAAATGGCACTGATTTTATTTGGAAAAGTGAACGCAGTGGTTGGCGCCATATCTACAAAGTATCTCGCGATGGCGCTAACATGGTTAACTTAACCCAAGGTGAATTTGATATTACCGACCTGCAAGCAATTGATGAGAAGAATGGTTGGATTTATTTTATAGCGTCACCTGAAAATGTCGCTCAACGCTATTTATATCGCAGTAAACTTGATGGTACGTTATCAAACCAACGTATAACACCTGAGCAATATTCAGGCTCAAATGGCTACCAAATGTCGCCAGATGGTCAGTGGGCTATTCATACGCACTCTAGTTTTACTCAGCCTAGCCAAAAACAGCTGATTAAAGTCGAAGGACATCAACAAAAACATCCGTTAATGATCAACAAAAAACTCAATGAGCAATTGGCAACGTTAGCAAAACCTGACCATGAGTTCTTTCAGGTAACCGCACAAGATGGTGTCGTGCTTGACGGCTATATCATGCGCCCTGCTGACTTCGACGCGAGTAAGAAATATCCGATTATTTTCTATGTTTACGGCGAGCCCGCTGGACAAACAGCGCAAGATAAATGGCGTGGTAATGCTTACTTTTGGGATCAAATGTTGACGGAGCAAGGTTTCATTGTTGCCTCAATTGATAATCGCGGCACACCGACCCCCAAAGGTCGAGAATGGCGTAAATCCATTTATGGCGCCGTGGGTATTCTGTCATCACGCGATCAAGCTGACGCGCTAAAAGCAATGGCTGAACGGTGGTCGTATATTGATCTAGACCGTGTCGGTATTTGGGGCCATTCTGGCGGCGGCTCTATGACCTTAAATATGCTATTTCGCTACCCTGAACTTTATAAAGTAGGCATATCGTTAGCACCAGTGGCAGATCAACGTCTCTACGATAGTATCTACCAAGAACGTTATTCAGGACTATTAACTGATTATGCCGAAGGCTATAAACAAGGCTCACCCATAACGCATGCTAAAAACCTACAAGGTAAGTTGTTGCTTATACATGGTACAGGTGACGATAACGTGCATTATCAAGGCACTGAACGTTTAATTAATGAGTTAATAAAACATAACCGCCAATTTGATTTTATGTCGTACCCAAATCGCAGCCACGGTATTCGCGAAGGTGAAGGCACAACGCTACATTTAAAAACCATGATGACAAACTACTTTAATGAACATTTAAAGTAGTTTACTGAATATAAACCTAGTGTAATAAACACACTGCTGTATCTAAAAGCCTGCAATTGCAGGCTTTTTACTTTCTTGTCGAAAGTTAGTGATTTTCACTAAATAGTTATTGTATTAACAATGTTAGCACAATAATAATTAATTAAACCATTGATAAATTTAGATATAAATAATGGCTTCGACTTTGCATTATCTACCTGTATAGCAAATGAATGAATACACTATAATTTGGAGTTATGTATGAGAGCTGATTTAGAAAATGAATTATTCGACGAAGATAAAACCACAAACAAGTCATGGAAAAACCCCGGTATTTGGCAACGTGGGCTAGCCATGCTGTGTTTTGGCTTTATTAGTGGCTTTATTCGCCTTTTTATTACCCTAATCGCCATTTTCCAATTTATAACTATGCTATTTACCAATAAACCTAATAGCCAGTTATTAATGCTTGGGCAAAGTTTAAATAGCTATAGTTACCAAATTAATCAATTTTTAACGATTAATTCAGAAACCTACCCATTCCCTTTTACGGATTGGCCAGACGGTCGCACTTCACGAGTGCCGCCTGCAGAGCACGTATAGTAACCAGGAAAAAGTCAAAATATGAAAACTAAAAAGCTCACCAAAGTGAGCTTTTTAGTTTATCTAACTTCTAAATGAAGTTAACTCGATAACAAAGGGCTATTTACTCGCACGTGAAACGTAGTCACCTGTGCGCGTATCAACTTTAACCACTTCACCAATTTGAATGAAAAGCGGTACACGAATAACAGCGCCTGTAGCTAAAGTTGCTGGCTTGCCACCCGTACCCGCGGTATCGCCTTTAAGACCAGGGTCAGTTTCAGTAATTTCTAATTCAACAAAGTTTGGTGGATCAACTGAGATAGGATTACCATTCCAAAAAGTAATGGTACAAACATCGCCTTCTGCTAACCATTTAGCGACATCACCAACCGCTTTTTCGTCGGCAGCAACTTGCTCAAAGGTTTCGTTGTTCATAAAGTGCCAAAACTCGCCATCAGCATACAAATAGCCTAAGTCTTCGTCCATTACATCAGCGCCTTCAACACTTTCACCTGATTTATAAGTCTTCTCTAATACCTTGCCAGATATTAACTTACGAATTTTAATACGGTTAAATGCTTGCCCTTTACCTGGTTTTACGATTTCATTATCGATAATGTTACAAGGTTCACCATCAATCATTAATTTAAGTCCAGCTTTGAACTGGTTAGTGCTAAAATTAGCCATAATTATTATGCTCGCTCGTTCACGCTGTACACGTAAAGGTTAAAAATTGAATATAGAAATGCCGCAAATAATAACCCAAATCACCGAGAAATTGCACACTTCTTGGCAAAAAGAATTAGCAAATGTAATTACCGATCCAAAAACCTTATTAGAGTTGGTCGATATTTCACCAGAAAACTATCAACAGCACTTTGCTGCTCGTAAACTATTTCCGGTCCGTGTCCCGCGGCCATTATTGTCTCGCATTAAAAAAGGCGACATTAACGACCCTATTCTAAAGCAAGTCATGCCATTGGATTTAGAGTTCTCAATTACTGAGGGATATAATGAAGATCCACTGGAAGAACATGACACTGTGGCACCAGGATTACTGCATAAATATAAACATCGCGTGTTAATGATGGTTAAAACAGGTTGTGCGATTAATTGCCGCTACTGTTTTCGTCGCCATTTTCCTTATGCTGACAACAGCCCTAACAAAGCAAGATGGCAGCAAGCGCTCGACTATATTGAAAGTCATGTAGAGATCAACGAAGTTATTTTTAGTGGTGGCGACCCATTAATGGCTAATGACGAACATCTACAATGGCTTATTGCTGAAATTGAAAAAATTCCACATATTACCCGTTTGCGTATTCACACCCGCTTACCGATTGTTATTCCTCAGCGAATAACCCCTGCTTTAGTCAAGGCATTAAGTCTAACCAGGCTTAAACCTGTGATCGTTTTTCATGTTAATCATGCCAATGAAATCGACAGCAATGTTTCGCAAGCCCTTGAACCTTTGCTTGCCGCTAGAATCCCACTATTTAATCAAAGCGTATTGTTAAAAGGTATAAATGACAACGCCAATACATTAGCTGAATTAAGTGAACGCTTATTTGATGTCGGCATTATGCCTTATTACTTACATTTATTTGATAAAGTGCAAGGCGTGGCCCATTTCGACTTAAGCGAATCTGAAGCAAAAAAAATCACATTGGAGTTGATGGCGATATTACCCGGGTATTTAATGCCGAAACTGGTTAGAGAAATAGCCGGAGAAGCAAACAAAACCCCCATAAATTTGACATAACAGTCCCTATTTAAATACACAGAATTAAAAATATTAACCGTTTTGTTATCGGTGCGGCTATTGTTCTGTTATTTAAAATTGAAACTTGTCAGAGAAATGGCAGCAGGACTAACAAAAACCGAATCAATTTGGCATAATAACGCCATTGGAAATACAACACGAAAATGAGTCATTATGAGCGAAGCAGTACACAAACAATTAATTGATAATATTTCGATAATTTTAAAACAATCACTAACAGCAGACGCCACGTTAACAACACTACGTGAAGCTAAACAAGCTGGCTTTGCAGCCATATTTACCAAAGACGCTGGCTTTAAATGTTCAGCAAATACTTTTCAACCTTATGTTGAAGAAGTAGCGAATGATTTAATTTATTGGCAGAAAACTTCAGATCAGCAAGCACTGATCGATATTGTAAAAAAGATTGAGCAATTATTTACCGTGTTAGCTAAATTCGAACAAAGCTAAACTCGCTGATCCTGAAACATAAAACGCAGCTTAGCTGCGTTTTTATGCCTAAGCAGCCTAGCTACTTAACCATGTCATTTTCAAAGTTCTTTTTAAACCAATCATCAAGCATCGCTTTTTCATAGCCTAAGGTTTGATTTCGATATCTCAAGCCACTATGCATCATAAATCCCATATCTTTTAGGGAAACCTCTTCGCTTTTAATCACACTATTATCAGCATTTAATAATTGATAACTAAATTCCATACGTGGAAAAAACAGATCCTTTACAATACGAATACGCTTTATTCCACCAAAATTAACATCACCAGCTAAATCTACATTGGTAATATCAAAAATAAGCTTCTGATTTTCAGGTAATGATTCAGCCAACTTAGCAAAGTGTTTTTCAAACGCTTTAAAAGTTCTATCTTTAAAGTGTTGACGGTGCTCTTCGCCAGCATCAACATCAGTATATTTATCAGGATTTGTCCATTTAACTTCAACTTGTGCGGCTTGTACTGCCGGTGTTTGGCTTATAACGATAGCTAAGCTCAACAAACATGTAATAAATTTAGTCATGATTTCGTCCTCTTTATTTACTTCAGTATATACCTAAAACACTTCAATATGTTCCTTTCACTGGAACAGCTACTTTCGTTTCTATTTTACACTCTATGAATTCTGCAATATTTCAGGCAAATAAAGTCCTGAATGGATCTAGATTAGAACATGCCACAGCCAAGACTATTAATTTAACAGTTATTTAATCGCTACACTGTAGTGCCATACAAACAAAGCACTTTTGGTTAATCTGTGCACTTTCTTAATTCCACCTAAATAACTGAGCCAACTGTGCTAACTGAATTTCTATCTACTCTCAATTTATCTTTCTCTGTTACCGGCCCTATTTTTATGATGGTTGTGATAGGTGGCATACTTAAGCACTATGGTGTAATTGGTAAAGCATTTGTCGATCAATCGTCAATACTGGTGTTTAAAATATCACTCCCTGTTTTGCTTGGCATGAGTATGATAAGAACTGATATCGCTACGGTATTTGACCCTGGCACTATTGCGACCGCGTCGCTTTCCACTTTACTGGTATTTTTGCTATTAACGCTAACGGCGTTTGTTTTTGTTAAAAACCCGCGAGATAAAGGCGTGTATGTGCAAGGGGCTTTTCGTGGAAATTTAGCGATTGTCGGTTTAGCACTTTGTGTCAATTTATATGGGGAAGCAGGCATTGCTAAAGCGTCTATTGTTATGTCAGTATTGTCGCTGGTGTATAACATTTTGTCTATTTACACCTTAACGACAACGCTAACGGATAAAAAGCTTAATTTCATCGCAATGATGGTCAGTATCACTAAAAACCCACTCATCATAGGTATTGTGCTCGGTATTATTATTAACTTACGGCATATACCGGTGCATCCTGTATTAATGCAAACAGGAGATTATTTAGGGCAACTTACCCTACCTTTAGCCCTACTTTGCATTGGCGCTAGTTTGTCGTTTTCTGATATGAAAGACACTAAAGTTGTCGCCTCAGTCGCGGTTATCGCCAAACTGATTGTAACGCCGATTATCATTACTTCTATCGGTTATGCGAGTGGTTTTTCATCAATGGATTTGGGTATACTATTTTTAATGTCTAGCACCCCAACAGCTGCGGCAAGCTACATAATGGTAAAAGCCATGAAAGGTAATGAAACATTAGCTGCCAATATTATTGTGATGAGCACAGTGGCGTCATTATTTACCGTCAGCATTGGTTTAGCGATTCTCAAATCTTTCGCGTTAATTTAGCTTTAGTAAAATATTTTTCATTAAGTTTACTGATAAAGATAAGCGAGCTAAATAATCGAGTTAACGGCATTGCAGGTAACTCGATTTCCTCGTTTACTATGTTATGAAAAGTCGATGATTAAATTAGTTCTTTAAAAATAACGTCGAACTTACCAATACCTGCATATTCAATGTGCGTTTTTTTATCAAAATCTAATTCAACTACACCCGCGTACGAACCTGTTGTTAATGCTTCGCCTTGCTTAAAGGTAGTGCCACGTTTTGTCATAAAGTTTATCGCCCAATAAACCGGAAGTTGCGGTAATGGGTTAGGATGAACACCATCAAATATTTGCTCGCTTAACTCACCACTTTTTTCAGTTTGACTTATAAAAAGCGAAATTTTACTAGCAGAAAATGCTGTTGTTCTATCAATTTCAGGACCAATATATAACCCTTGGTTTGCTAAACAGTCTGCCAAGCGCTCAGGGAACAATGCATCTGAGTCTTCGGCAAAACGACTTTGTATTAACTCTAACGCCATATGACAACTGCCAATAGCCTCATCTATTTCGGCTTCAGAGTATTCTTCATCTCGTGCAGGTAAATCTTTACTAAGTACAAAGGCAATTTCAGGTTCAATTCGAACCTTAGCATTATCTTTCATTAACCAACATTGCTCACCCTTTTGCATGGTTTCACTGAAAATTGGCGCAATAATAAGCTTGTCTTCTGCCAACGGTAATAAACATTTCCAACCTGCTACAACGTCAGGGCGAAGCTTAATTATTTCCTGTTGAACCGCTAATGCCTCTTCAATTGTTAGCGGTTTAATTACATCAGCTAAACGGTAAGTTTTTGTACCGGAAACTCTTCGTGCTAAAAACTGCTGTGCAGCTTCTGTAAACTTTTCTGGTGTCATAGGAATTAACTTTTTAGTAGATAATTTTTAGTGGATAAGTCATAAAAATAAAGTTAACTCTACATTGATAACACACCAGTTTCTAGTTAAAGCTTAGACGGAAAACTTTGAAAAATGGATCGTTAATATAATAGATATTCCACTTTAAAACATGATCTTAATATATTGTAGACTCGTATTAACTCATCATGCCTCTCAGCTAATCTTGGGTAGGTAGCGTTGCGCCTGATATTTCGTTTATAATACTGGGCTTTATTGTCACATTACATCAACCTAATAAGTATTTTCTCTGCTATGAAATTTTTTCCGAAGTCTAAAACTGCTTTACTTATAACTATCATTACAATTTTAGGCGGCTGCGCCATGATAGCCAATAGCCAATTTGATGATATGTTCGGCATAGCAGAACCTCAAGCACGTATGGTAGTAAATAACTCACCTCAAGCCGAGTTTTATCATGATGAAGTACAGCCAATTATTGAACAGCGCTGTGTTGTTTGCCATGGTTGTTACGACGCACCTTGTCAATTGAAACTATCGTCTGCACAAGGTATAGACCGAGGTGCAAACAAAGATTTAGTGTATGACGGAACTCGACTCCTAGCCGCTACACCACAGCGCTTATTTGTAGATAATGACAGCACTCAGGCATGGCGTAACAACGGTTTTTATGGCGTACTCAACGAACGTCAACAGTCGCCAGCTCTTAATCAGCAAGCAAGCGTAATGTCGAGATTACTCTCACTTAAACAACAGCACCCTCTGCCAAAAGGTACAATATTACCTAAGCAATTTAACTTCTCGTTAGATAGAGAGCAGCAGTGTCCAACAGACGTTGAAATGGATAATTACGCGCAAAACTATCCAGATTGGGGTATGCCGTTTGGCTTGCCTGCACTATCAAAGCCTGAAGATAAAATTTTGCAAGATTGGTTACGTAACGGTGCAAAAATGGCACCACTGCCACCATTAAAAGACAATTATATTGCCCAAATAGCTACCTGGGAAAACTACTTAAACGGTGACTCTTTAAAAGAAAAACTCGTCAGTCGATATTTATACGAGCATTGGTTTATCGCTCACCTTTATTTTTCTGAATTGCCTGCAGGGGAATTCTTTAAAGTCGTACGTTCTAGAACGCCACCTGGCCAACCCATTGACGTTATTGCCACCCGACGACCTTATGACGATCCCGGTGTTGAGCGAGTTTATTATCGTTTATGGCGCGAGCAAGGCAGCATATTAGAAAAAACTCACATGCCGTATGCATTAAACAATGACCGTTTAATAACATTTACGCAGTTATTTTTTCAAGATAACTACCAAGTAAAAACTTTACCTTCATATCAGCCGGAAGTAGCTTCAAACCCTTTTAAAGCTTTTGAAGCAATACCCTCTATTTCTCGTTATAAATTTTTGCTAGAAGAAGCAGAATTTACCATCATGAATTTCATTAAAAGCCCTGTTTGTAGAGGGCAAGTCGCATTGAATGTAATTAACGATCATTTTTGGGTATTCTTTGTCAATCCAAATGAAAAAAATGCCAAAGATCACTCGGCATTTTATAGCGAACAACAAGATGACTTAGCCTTACCTTCTGCTGCAGAAAGCAATGCCTATATCATTACTAACTGGTTGAAGTACTCTAAGCTTCAGCGCTCGTATATGCACACTAAAGCCACAAGAATGAATAAAGCATTCCCTAATGGCGAGCATCTAACAACAGATCAAATTTGGGCAGGTGACGGCGACAACACTAATGCTGCATTAACTATTTTTCGCCATATTGACTCAGCAACCGTGGTTAAAGGCTTAGTCGGTCGTCCTCCTCAAACATCTTGGGTAATTGACTATGGTTTGTTAGAACGTATTCACTACCTATTAGCCGCTGGTTTTGACGTATATGGCAATATTGGTCATCAATTAAATACCCGTTTATATATGGACTTTTTGCGAATAGAAGGTGAATTTAACTTTCTGGCATTATTACCGCCTGAAACCCGAAAAGCCGAACTAAACAAATGGTATCAAGGCGTATCTGACAGTCAAAAAGAATACTTGATGGCTCCACATAAATTGTTTTCTCAACCTTCAGGTATAAATTATCAAACAGAGCAGCCTAAACAGGAGCTCTATCAGTTATTAAAACAAAAGGTAAAACCGGTATTAGTGACGGATAATAATTTGGTCAATAAAAGTACCCCAAAAAGTCATCGTAAAGCGCTTGATAAATTGCAGCACTTAGTTGGCGGCCCCGTTACCTTAATGCCACAAATTACCTTTTTATCAATACAAGGCGAAGAACAAACACATTACTATTCTGTACTGCGCAATAATGCCCACAGTAATATAACAAGCTTGTTAGGTGAAGATGAAAACCGTTTACCTGAGCAAGATACCATTACGGTTACTAGTGGCTTGGTAGGCGCTTACCCTGATGTATTCGTTAATGTGAGCGAATCACAATTAAATAATTACGTTAAATCTGTAATGGCATTGAGCACAACCGCTGACTATCAAAAATTAATGGACAACTATGCCATACGCAGAACCGATCCTAACTTTTGGCAGCATAGCGATGCCGTACATGCAGACAATAAAAAACAGCACCCTTATAAAGCTGGACTGTTTGATTACAATCGCTTACAGAATAGGTAAAGTTGCTTGGTGTACAATCCCTTGAGCTAGAGCTATTACTCTAACCTCTATTAATATAAAGGTAAGGTAGAGTATGTTCGACTATTCAGCTTAATACTGATGAATAATTTCAGGATAATTTATTATTTATGGTCTTTAATAACCTAAAGCCCGTAGTTGAGGTGCCAAAAAATGGAACAAGTTCTACAATTTTTAAGTTATATTTTACTCGTGGTTGCCGCACTTATTCCAATCGCTAATCCTTTTTCGACTGCGCCGATGTTTTTATCGCTTACCCAAGATTTTAGTAAGCAAGAACGACAAAAAGCAGTCAATTTAGCCACGCTTTATATGTTTTTGCTGTTGAGCGTTTTTTTAATATTTGGTGTGCAATTACTCGCATTTTTTGGTATTGAGCTCACTTCTCTTCGTATTGCGGGCGGACTCATTATTGGCTATCTAGGCTTTAGAATGCTGTTTCCTGCGCCAATATCCATGCCGGGTAGCACTGCTCAACAAACAACCGCAAATGATATTGCATTTATGCCGCTAGCAATGCCTTCTATGAGTGGCCCTGGCGCTATATCTGTTGTGATTGCCATGGCAGCAAGAATAAATACCGCCGAGACTTTGCAAGACGAATTATATGGCTACATCGTTGTTATAGTCGGTATTGCTGCGGCTGCACTTATTTGCTGGATAGTATTAAGCGCCGCGACTAAAGTCGTCAAATTTATGGGGGTTAACGGTATTTTAGCCATGACAAAAGTAATGGGGTTCTTTCTCATTAGCATAGGTGTAGATATGGTAGTTAACACCATACGCTCATTTTTTTAAACCTTGGTTGCTAGTGTCGACCACTGTAAAACTAGTCGCTTACTTAAGCGGCTATCAAAATGGAAAATTCAATATGACAATAACATCTAACTCATCGCGCTTATTCATATTAAGTGTAGCTGCACTCGCTTTTATCAGCGGTTGTAGCGAACAACCGATAGCAGAAAAAACTGCAGCCGCGCCGCGCCCGGTTAAATTGATTACCATTGCAAGTGCCGACGAATCGCGAGTGTTTACTTACCCAGCGACACTCGATGCTGTTCATAGCTCAAAGCTAAATTTTCAAGTTGGCGGTAAACTGGAAAAATTGAATGTTATTGCGGCGCAAGATGTTGCCAAAGGCGATGAATTAGCGTCGTTAGAGAAACGCGGATTTGTTAATCAGTTAAACTCTGCCAAAGCTCAGTTTGAAGCCGCTGAAAGCGACTTTATTCGCGGCACTACCCTGTCAAAAACAGGCGTAATATCTGCCCGCGACTTAGAACAACTAAAATCAAAAAAAGAAGTCGCTGAGTCCACTTATGATTCAGCTCAAAAAGCCATAACCGACAGTACGCTTATTGCTCCTTATGATGCAATAGTAGCTGCAGTACCCGTTAAAGTACTGGAGAATGTTACACCAGGCCAACATATTTTAACCTTGTTTGGCAAAGGACAAATGGAGGCAATCGTGAATATTCCTGCCTCAATTGTTGCCACCGTTAATACACGAACCGACAGACAAGCTTTTGTGCTGTTAGATGCGGCACCTAATGAGCCTATTCATGCAACTTACAGACGTGCAAATCTTGAAGCTGATAGCGCCAGCCAAACTTATGAAGTTAGATTCGTTTTTACTGCGCCCGAAGGCTTAAACATCTTGCCAGGCATGAATGCAAGCCTGCAAATTAAATTCTCTAGCCCGTCAAAAGCTAACACCGTTGCTGTGCCAACATTTGCTATTTTCCAAGAAAATGGCCAGCACTACGTATGGAAAGTATCCACTGATTCAATGCAAGTTAACAAAGCTCCAGTCACTATTGCTGACGGTATTGGTGAAGAGTTGGTTATCACCAGTGGCTTAAATGCAGGTGAAACTATTGTCGGTGCAGGTGCAAATTATTTAACCGAGGGCATGATTGTTAGCTCTTGGTCTAAATCTTAGGAGCGCTATTTTGGATATTGCAAAGTTAACCATTCAAAATAAACTCATTAGCGTCATTATTATTTGTTTGACCATAGCTTTTGGTTTTTCTTCTTATCAAAATATGGCACGTTTTGAAGATCCTGAATTCATCATACGTACCGCTCAAATATTCGTGCCTTACCCGGGTGCAAGTCCGTTAGAAGTAGCAGAAGAAGTCACTGAACGTTTAGAGCGAGCCCTGCAAGAATTACAAGAAGTTGACTCAATATCGTCTACCTCTTCAGCCGGTAAATCCGAAATAAAAGTTGATATTAAGTCTGAGTTTTCAAAAACAAAATCAGAATTACAAATTATATGGACCAAGCTCAGAAATAAAATTAACGATGCCAAATCATCGCTGCCACCGGGCGTAGGAACACCGATAGTATTAGATGATTTTGGTGATGTTTATGGGCTAAGCTACTTGCTGACCGCAGAGGGATATTCTCCTGACGAGCTTCATGCTTACGCAAAAAACCTGCAGAGCGATATATTACAGGTTGAGGGTGTAGCGAAGGTTGCCATGACCGGAGTCCAACAAGAAGGAATATTTGTTGAAATAGCCCGCGAAGAAGTGGCCGCGTTGGGTGTATCAATTAATAATATTTACTCAATTCTAGACAAACAGAACACTATGGTTAGCGCCGGTAACACGCAAATTGGCGAGCAAAGAGTGTTTATCGACCTTACCGGTGAAATCGACTCTGTTGATACCATCAAAAATTTATTAATTAGCGCAACCGGTGACGGTAAAGCCATCTATTTAAAAGATATTGCCAACGTCTATCGTGGTTTTCAATCTCCAACCACCAAGCTGGTTAGATATAACGGTAAACCGGCTATTTCTCTTGGCGTTGCAAGCGTTTTAGGTACCAATGTTGTTAAGGTCTATGATCGGGTTGACGCTAAGGTTATTGAGGCAGAAAGCCGCCGACCCATTGGTATTGATGTGCATGAATATTATCATCAAGGCGAAGTTGTGCAGGCCTCAGTAGATAACTTTGTTGTCAACGTCATTGTTGCCCTGATCATTGTCATGGTTACCCTGCTTATTTTTATGGGCTTAAACTCAGGTATTGTCATTGGCTCGGTATTACTACTGACCATTTTTGCCACCCTTGCCACTATGGATGCAAGTGGCATACCCATGCACCGTATCTCATTGGGCGCACTGATTATTGCCTTGGGTATGATGGTAGACAACGCGATTGTAGTCACTGAAGGCATGCTTGTTGGCATCAAGAAAGGCCAGAAGAAATTAGCCGTAGCGACTGAAGTCGTCAAACAAACTAAATGGCCTTTATTGGGCGGGACGTTAGTCGGTATAGTCGCCTTTGCCCCCATAGGTTTAGCGCCAGGCGATACCGCAGAGTTTACTGGACACTTGTTTTGGGTGATTTTAATATCACTTTTATACAGTTGGTTATTCGCTGTAACACTAACACCGCTATTTTGTTATATGCTGTTTAAGCAAGACAAAAGTGTTGAAAAAAGCCAAGAAAAACCAAATATACTCATGTCGGGTTATCAGCGCCTTATTACGGGTGCACTGCATCATCGTTGGTTAACCATAGCTATTGTTATCGGTATGTTTGCCACCTCAATGTGGGGGTTTAAATTCGTTAAATCTGGCTTTTTCCCTGCGTCAACCACGCCGCAGATGGTCGTCGACTTTTGGCTACCTGAAGGCACCGATATTGAAAAAACCAAAAAGAATATGCTGCAATTAGAAGCCTATATTCAAAAGCTTGAAGGTGTTGAAGGTGTACAAACATTGATTGGTGGTGGTGGCCTTCGCTTTATGCTGATATACGGTAGTGAGTCACCCAACAGCTCTTACGGGCAAATACTGACCAAAGTCGATGATTACAAAAAGCTTGATACGATGTTACCGCAAGTACAAAACTACATTGACCAGTCGTTTCCTGATGCCCAAGGCAAGGTATGGCGCTTTGTTATGGGGCCAGGAGGTGGTTCCAAAATAGAGGCCACCTTTAAAGGACCAGACCCTTCGGTGCTGCGAGACCTAGCAAGTAAAGCCAAAACCATTATGGTTGAAGACGGTGGCGCGCTATCGATTAAGGATACTTGGCGACAACGAGTTAGAGTAATTGAACCGCAATACTCAGCAGTGAATGCACAACGAGCAGGGGTTGATCGCAAAGCCATTGCTGATGCCTTACAGAAAAATTTTACCGGTCAAACAGTAGGGCTATATCGTGAAGGTGATGAACTAATCCCGATCATTGTTAGAGCACCAGCAAAAGAGCGTTTGCAGATAACCGATATTAGTAACATTCAAGTGCTGAGCCAACTGACCGGAAAAACGGTGCCATTAGCGCAAGTGACCGATGGCTTTAAAACCATTTGGCGCGACGGAATTTTAAAACGTGAAGATAGAATATGGACGATAAAGGCGCAAGCAGATCCGGTATCGGGCCAACTTGCATCCGAAGTTTTCAATAGAATTAAACCTCAAATTGAAGCTATTTCATTACCCGACGGTTATGTGCTGGAATGGGATGGTGAGTACGGACAGTCAAAAGAGTCTAATGAAATGCTAGGCTCTACTATCCCACTAGGCTTATTAGCCATGGTGCTCATTGTGGTCGTGCTGTTTAACGCCATCAAACAACCGATAATTATCTGGTTAGTGGTACCGCTAGCACTGATTGGCGTGGTCGTTGGGCTAGTTACGACACAAATACCGCTAGAGTTTATGGGTATATTAGGCTTACTTTCACTGTCTGGCTTACTGATTAAAAATGCTATTGTATTAGTAGACCAAATGGATGTAGAAATAAAGCAAGGTAAAGCAAGATTCGACGCGGTAGTAGATTCAGCCAGCAGCAGAATGCGCCCTGTAATGATGGGCACACTCACCACTGTTTTAGGTGTTATACCGCTGTATTTTGACGCCTTCTTCCAGTCTATGGCAGTCGTATTGGTCTTTGGTTTACTATTCGCAACGCTGTTAACCTTAATTTTAATTCCGGTGCTCTATGTAATATTTATGAAGATATCGCCGCAGGAAACGGCGTAGTTATTCCCTGAGAATAAAGTTTTGTAAGAAACTTTATTCTCAAAATTAAAAATAGGTAACCACATATATATTTGGATTGAGTTTTAGCTTAAGTGCTTTGACTCAATCCAACATATTTAGTGCATCTCCAGCACTATTAAATGAAAGACAAAGCAATTTTATTTGTTTCACCCATGCAGCCTGAATAGTTACATAATTGACTACTCTTGACTCACTCCCGGCAATTACATCAATAATGACTTCTACTATTAGCGACATCTACTCAACCATTACAGCCTAACGTTACCTATCCACTCAACTTATTATCGAAGAAATAAGGCGTGCGGTAATATTCACATTTTAATAACTCCAAAAGAATATAATTATTCTCAAGAGTAGTACTGATCAATAATCAGATTTAGACGAAATGTGGACTCGCCCTCCCCTCCCGAAATAATAGTCATTAACTATCGAAACTTACAAAAACACAAACTCATGAATTTAAATCATAGATTCATGAAATAAAATCAATTTTTTTCATGTAACTAACCACGTATAAAACACACTCTGCTTTTAACTTTAGACATTATTACAGCTGGTTTTCAATTAAGCCTTTAGGCATAAACCAAAAAAACTGTAGCAGACTACTGACAGAGAAAATCAGAAAAGGAAATTGCAAAGCTCAAAAAGAGCATGAAATACATTCAGGTTTTATTACAGAAATTGGATACTAAATCATCATGAATCAAGATTTTACTTTTACGATTAAGAACATTTGTCTCAATGAGAACTATCATCCTTCAGACAATACACGCATTACAACTAACTTTGCTAATTTGGCTAGAGGTGAGAGCCGCCAACAGAATTTACGCAATGCGCTAAAGATGATCGACAATAGCTTCAATGCCCTCGCCTATTGGGATAATCCCAAAGGCGAGCGTTATTCTGTCGAGCTTGAAATCATTTCTGTTGATATAGATATTGAGCACAGCGGACAGGCTTTTCCGTCGATTGAAGTATTAAAAACTACGGTTGTTGATCATCAAACCAGCGAACGCATTGAGGGCATTGTAGGAAATAATTTTTCTTCTTATGTACGAGATTATGATTTTAGTGTGTTGTTGTCAGAACATAATAAAGGCCAAACTCAATTTAGCATTCCAGATGGTTTTGGCGATTTACATGGCAAGCTTTTCAAATATTTTGTCAATTCAACCACGTATAAAAAGCACTTTAAAAAAACACCTGTGATTTGTTTAAGTGTTTCTGATAACAAAACTTATCTTCGAACGGGCAATCAACATCCTTTATTGGGTTTTGAATATCAGCCTAATGAATCATCGTTAACTGAGCAATACTTCAAAAAAATGGGCTTACAAGTTCGATACTTTATGCCGCCTAAGAGTGTTGCACCTTTAGCTTTCTTTTTCTTTGGCGATTTACTTAATGATTACAGTAACCTTGAATTGATAAGTACCATCAGCACCATGGAAACATTTCAAAAGATTTACCGACCTGAAATTTATAATGCCAATGCTGTGGCCGGAAATGTATATCAACCCAATTTAAAGAACCAAGATCATTCATTAACGCAAATTTTTTATGACAAAGAAGAGCGCAGTAAGTTAGCGATTAAACAGGGTAAATTTGCTGAAGAGCACTTCATCAAACCTTATCAAAAAGTACTCCAGCAGTGGTCTGCTAGTTACGCGCTTTAAATAACACAGCTAAATGAATAAAAAGGTACAACGGTATTTATTATGACAACACTTATCAACAAAACTAGAGCTAACAAAACCCTTACAGAAAAAATATTACTACCAACATCAACTGCAGGCAGTTTGCCTAAGCCTTCATGGCTTGCAGAGCCTGAAGCGCTATGGTCACCTTGGAAATTACAAGGCGATGAATTAATTGACGGTAAACACGACGCCTTACTGGTGTCATTGCATGAGCAACAACAAGCAGGCATTGATATTGTCAGTGATGGTGAGCAAACGCGCCAACATTTTGTAACTACCTTTATTGAGCACCTTACCGGCGTAGATTTTGAGAATCGTAGAACGGTTAAAATTCGTGATCGTTATGAGGCAAGTGTGCCTACAGTAGTTGGCCCAGTTTCTCGCCCTAAGTCAGTTTTTGTTGAAGATGCCAAACTTTTACGCCAGCAAACTAGTCAGCCTATTAAGTGGGCTTTGCCGGGCCCAATGACCATGATTGATACACTTTATGATGACCATTATAAAAGTCGCGAAAAACTCGCTTGGGAATTTGCCAAAATTCTGAATCAAGAAGCTAAAGAATTAGAAGCCGCAGGGGTAGATATAATTCAGTTTGATGAACCTGCTTTTAATGTGTTTTTTGATGAAGTTAATGATTGGGGTATTGCGTGTTTAGAGCGAGCAATTGAAGGACTAAAGTGTGAAACCGCGGTACATATTTGCTATGGCTACGGCATCAAAGCCAATACCGATTGGAAAAAAACATTAGGCTCACAGTGGCGACAATATGAAGAAGCGTTTCCTAAATTGCAAAAATCTAGTATCGATATTATCTCGCTAGAATGTCATAACTCTCATGTGCCAATGGATTTACTGGAACTTATTCGCGGTAAAAAAGTAATGGTTGGTGCTATTGATGTTGCAAGTAACACTATTGAAACCCCAGAGGAAGTCGCCAAAACCCTTAGAGAAGCACTTAAGTATGTAGATGCCGATAAGCTCTATCCTTGCACTAACTGCGGCATGGCACCTTTACCTCGCGAGGTAGCAAGAGGGAAATTAAACGCGTTAAGTGCCGGTGCGGAAATTATTCGAAAAGAGCTCGCTAAATAATAGGTTTGTTCAGAGCTGCAAGCTCTGAACTTCAAGCTCTGAACTTCAAGCTGTAAGCTGTAAGTTATAAGCTGTAAGTTAAATGATTAAAGTTCAGAGCTAAGAAGCGAGAGTCTTACAAAAATAGCTGCGCTAGCATGCGTAAGCCGGTAAAAAGTAGTACGAAGGCAAAGATTTTCTTCAGTCTTACTGCGTCTAACTTTGCTGCCAATGAAGCCCCAACAGGAGCAAATAATACGGTTAGCGGCACAATACAAACAAAGCTTGCTAGGTTTACCAAGCCAAACGTCCCCGCAGGAGCATCAACAGGTGTACTACCTAAAGTTAACATGGTTAATGCACCAGGCAAGGAGATAATTAACCCTATTGCCGCAGCCGTGCCAATGGCTTTATGAGCAGGATAATTATAGAGAGTGAGCAATGGTACTGAGATGGTACCGCCACCAATCCCTACCATAGAGCTGAAAAAACCAATCGATGTGCCCATGATCGTTTGCCCTGCTGTACCCGGTAGCTTTTGATACAGTGCCGACTTACCTGTTCTAAGCAACATATTAAGTGCTGATAATACCGCTATCACGCCAAACAGTAATGTCAGTATCGTACCTTCAACGCGAGTGACCAACCAACTTCCCGCCAATACACCTATAAGAATAAATACCGCCCAACGTTTGAGTAGGTCAAAATCAACATTCCCTTTTTGGTGGTGGGAACGAATTGAGCTAATAGACGTTGGTACTATAGTCGCCAATGAAGTTGCGGTTGCAACTAGCATTGCAGTCTCTGGTGATACCCCAAAGCTCTGGAACAAAAAAAATAATACAGGTACGATGACGATTCCGCCGCCTACGCCGAGTAAGCCAGCTAAAATCCCTGCAAATACACCTGTGGTAATCAATGCAAAAAGGGTTGAGATATTATTCGTGATAAATTCAATGATATACATTAACGATGACTTCTTTTTTTATGATGCTATTTTTAATCGCGGCAAAAACCCTACTTTCGAATCAAGGTACCGTTGCCGCCTACAATATTCAGACGTTACGTTATACAACAGTTTTAGAATCTCCAAGCAGTTTACTGCTGGCAAAACCCAAGAAAACGTATTGTCGCCATTATTTATTCCTATACCCATTATAAAAAACTTGTTTGATTAATAAAATGATATTATTTCATCAATCAATGAATATCGTTCATCATTAAAGCTGATAAACAGCAAAAAAGGAGTTAACCGGTGTTAGAAAGGATGCATTTAGAAATACTAACCGCAATAAAAGAACATGGCACCCTAACTAAAGCTGCTGATTCGTTACACTTATCTCAATCTGCATTAAGTCATAGTATCAAAAAACTTGAAGGCCAAATTGCTACACAAATTTGGAAAAAAGAGGGTCGAAACCTGCGTCTTACCGCTGCAGGAGAGCGCATTCAAACATTGGCTAATAGGGTGTTGCCTCAATTTTTACACACCGAGTTATTACTTAGCCAGATTGCCAAAGGTGAAATGGGGTCATTACGCATTGGCATGGAATGCCACCCTTGTTATCAATGGCTACTCAGAGTAATTAAGCCTTATTTAGAGCAGTGGCCAGATATTGATATGGACGTGAAGCAAGAATTCCAGTTCGGTGCTTTAGGTGCTTTGCTTAGCTACGAAATAGATGTACTTATTACACCTGACCCACTCTTTAAACCTAAAATAGAATACATACCTGTTTTTGACTATGAACATAGACTCGTCGTTTCTGCGTCTCACCCACTGGCAAATCAAAGTTTTGTATTGCCTGAGCAACTAAACGATGAAGTGCTTTTTAGTTATCCTGTTGAACCTTTAAGGCTCGATATTTTTAGTCAATTTCTCAATCCAGCAAAATGTTCAGTAAAAAAACATAAATACATAGAAACCACAGAGATCATGTTACAAATGGTGGCTGCTGGTAGAGGTGTTTGCGCCTTACCTGGTTGGTTAGTCGATGAGTATGAAAAGACAATGCCTATCAAGAGTATTCGTTTTGGAGAGAGTGGCATTCGTAAACAGATTTTTGTCGGTATTCGCAAAGATGAACAGCATATCGACTACTTAAACGACTTTATCACGCAGGCTAAAAAAACAAAATAATATATTTATCCTTCTATCATTAGCTTATATTACTTATATTTCCTGCCACCCTTCAATAAAATAGCTTCTTATTGTCGGGTTATTTAGTTGCTTTCATCAAAAGCACTCGTTAAGTTCTATAGATAAATGTGTGCACATATTTAGTGGTTTTCAATATGAACTATTTTGTTTACGAAACTCACTTGGAGTTTTTCCAGTTTCTTGCTTAAAGGCTTTATAAAAAGAAGATCTCGCATTAAAGCCAACCTCAAGCGCGACATGTAGCACACTGTCTTGATTGGCTAATATTTTAGGTTTAGCGGCTTCAATACGCCACTTATTGATGAAATCAAAAAAGTTTGTACATAGCGTTTCGTTTAACGTTTGTGAGATATAGTTGGGCGAAATAGCTAAATGGTTTGCGAGTTTTTGCAGTGATAAGTTTGAATCTAAATATAACTGTTCATTGCTCATAATGTTATTAATTTTATCTGCAATACGACTTGATTGCACCGCATCAAGCGCTGAACGTTGATACTTCATTGGAGAACTCATTTCAACATTGTCCTCATTATTTTGAGCTTCTTTTTCTTGAACTACTTTGTTTTGAGTTTCTTTATTTGGAGCCGTAATATCGACGCTTTCACTATAGCCAGTAAACCCGGGTTTTTGTTGCAAGCCAAAGTGGGCCAAGCTCCAGACTAGTAGTAATGAAAGAAAGCTCTCGGTTCTTATATTAAATAAGAAGTTGTCAAACAAGTTTGAAGAAAACACCGTAGCCAAAGAAAATAGCCATGTGCTAATCGCAATCAATAATAGCCAGTTCATCCAGTTAAGTGCTTTATCGTCATGATTAGAAAACACATTTTTTAACTGTTTACGATAAGTAATTAAACGGTAAATAATGCGCACCATGATATAAATGCATTGCCCAAGCCAGAGCATCATCATGACCAATAAACCTATAACGGTGGCGATAGCTAAGGGAGTAACCGCGTCAATATCGTCAATAAATATGTCTGTATACACACCTCTCGGCAATAGCATAATCATCACACTGGTGACTAAGGCTGGCCATAAAAGCACAAAGTGGCGTGTTTGTTTACGGTTTAGCTGCCAAGGTTTTTCAGCAGTTATCCCTTCAAGATAAAACCATAAACAGGGACACAACAAAAAAAGCGTAGGAAAAACTATCGCGCTGTACAATTGACTCAAGTCAGGAAATTGAGCATTAACAACTGGCACGAGTGCTATAGTGCTATTGGCAAGTAAAAACATTGCTAAAGGTAAAAAAATTGCTGACTTCATTGCTCGGCTCAGAAGAATCGGAACGCTTAACAATACCTGTCCTAGCATAACCATGCTGATAATCATTACGATAGGATCTGTCAAATTTCATACCTTCTTACACACTTGAATATTTAAGCGTTGAATTCTACCTCATTATCTACAAATACACCTAAAAAAGTGTCCGCGCTTCTAGTCTCGGACGACATAAGCTCTTATAAAACCTATTATTTAATCAATCACGGACAAGTTGCAATAACGCCCCTTAGTTATCTTGTCATTGTGGAAGTGTTAATAAAAAAGATGGGTATTGTCCTTCACTAATAATATTAACCACTACTTTTAACCTGTTAAATGGGGCATAAAAAATGAGAAACGGAGTTATAAATGAGTTCTATAAAGAGTACAAAAAAAGTTTTTGAAGACTTTCAAATAAACGTAAAATTGAAAATTTCAGCGCTTTGGATTGCGGTTATGTTTTGTTATGTCTATGGCGACTATATACAGATTTATGTACCTGGCATATTAGCAAAAGCGATGGAAGTTCAGGCGACAATTGAAACGCAATCTCAGTTTTTTGCCGTGGCTTTATTAATAGCAATACCCAGTGTGATGATATTTTTCACCTTAGTGGCTAAGCCTAAAGTCAATCGCTGGCTCAACATAATACTGAGCACGCTTTATATCATTATGCTTATTGCGACTAATTTGACAGAAACTTGGGTGTTTTACTTATTTTTAACCGCAATAGAGATTTTAATTTCAGTGGCGATTGTTTGGTACGCATGGAACTGGCCAACGGTTGAGGATAACGCAATTAATAACTAAGTATTCTTAGTAATGGTTAAGTAAGGCAGGTCAAAACGAGTACCGCTGATTAGATGAGTGATAGTTCAATTTACGTGACACTCTACAATAGATAAAAAATGGAATTTACAAATGAAAAAATTAATTTTACTACTCGTATGCATGGTAAGTCATCCTTTATACGCCAGCATAGAGCAAGGCATAACTGCATTCGAAAATGGAAACTTACCATTAGCTAAAAGCATACTGTTAAAGCAAAGCGATAAAGGTTATCAAAAGCCTTTTTATCTTGCTCTAATAGCTGCAAAAAGTGGAGAGTGGGATGAGGCCGAAGAATATATTAAGCAGGCAATTGAACTCGACGCTAAAAATGCGGAGGTGCAATTTACCTATGCAAAAATTATGGCGGAACAAGCTGAAGCGAGCAGCATTTTTAGTTTGACTGGTTATATTAAAAAAGTAAAAAAAGCATTTAAAGCCGCTGTTGAGCTAGCACCAGAAAATATTGAATATCGCAGTACCTTAATTAGATTTCATATTAATGCACCAAGCATGCTTGGTGGTGATATAAATCAAGCATTGCAACATGCTCAAGTGTTAAAAGGAATAAATGCGTTAGCAGGTACTATTGCCTTGATACAAGTTCATGGAAAAATGGAAAACACGATAAAATTTAATGAAGAAATAAAAATGGCAGCGCTAAATTTTGTCAATGAGCCCGAATTATATTATCAACTTGGACTTTACTATCAGGAAAACGAAAGCTTCAATGAGGCCTTAATTTATTTTCGTAAAACTGCCAATATGGCGACCTCTACTGAGAAACAGCAGGATGCAAAATATAGTGCTATCTTTCAATTAGGCCGAACAAGCATACTAAGCGATAGTAATTTTGATGAAGGTAAAGATGCTTTTACACAATACCTTAATGAAGCGAATGTTTCTGCCTCCATGCCTTCAAAAAACTGGGCTAAATTTAGACTCGCTAATATCATTGAATCGCAGGGCGAAGAATCAAAAGCGATACGATTATATAAAGACTTAGTTCAGGAGTCTTCAGACAAAAGCTTACAAAAAGCAATTCAAAAGCGAATAGAAAAAATCAGTTAATCCAATCTATAACAACTGATAAATAATGGCTTAATGATTATTCATTAAGCCATTTTAACTGCCACTATAAAGATTAGCTTTAAAGAACTAAGCTTTTATTTAGTATATTGACCTGGTCAACTAAATTCAGACACCCCAGTTAAGTTCGTTAAGCTACCTTTTTCAATTCTCTTTCTTTGCCTTCATATACATTTGGACTTTGGTAGCCCAGATATGAGTGCAATCGGTTGCTGTTGTACCACATCGTTATGTAGTTCATCACATCTTGTTGAGCATCATAACGGTTTGATAGTTGCGCCAATGTACGCGCTCTTGTTTTAAGCTACCAAAGAAGCTCTCTGCTACCGCATTATCCCAGCAGCAACCTTTCTTACTCATGCTGCCCACAAAACCATGTAACCTGAGTATTCGCCTATATTGATGACTCGCATATTGAACGCCTTGATCTGAATGTACTATTAATCCAGCCTTGGGTTTGCGTTGCCACATCGCCATCGTGAGCGCATCACAAACAAGTTGAGCTTTCATCCGTGTGCCCATGCTCCAACCAACAACTTTACGCGAGTATAGGTCGATTACTATCGCCAAATATAGCCAGCCTTCTGAAGTCCAGATGTAGGTAATATCTTGCACCCACGCTTCATCAGGTTGTTGAACATCAAAGTTTTGCTCAAGTTCGTTCGCATAAATGGGCTTGTTGTGTTCGCTATTTGTCGTTGCTTTATATTTTTTCTTATAACGCACCCAAACGTTCGCCTCTTTCATTAACTGCGCTGTTTTTCTGCGGCTAACAGGGTAACTAAGTGCATTTAAGGATTTTTGAATACGTCTTGCGCCATAAGTATTGTCGCTAAACTTAGCGATGTCTTTTACCCATTCCAACATCTCTTGATGCGTTGTATCAATGGGCTTTTGAGCCTTTCTTTTTTGATAACTATAATAGTTGTTACTTCTTACACCCAATACGCGACACATCAGTATCACGGGCCAGATCTTCTTATGTTGGGCAACAAACGAATATATTACTTCGTTTCCTTTGCAAAGAAGACCGTCGCTTTTTTTAATATTTCACGCTCCATTTCTAGGCGCTTGACTTGGGCTTTAAGTTTACGGATTTCATCTTGCTCTGGCGTAAGCTTTCCATTTCCTCTAAAAGCATGACCATCATCATTTTCAGCTTCTTTGATCCATCGGCCAAGCACTTGCGCACTGACGTCTAGATTTCTAGCAGCTTCAGCTACAGGATAGTTTTGATCCCTAACGAGGGCGATTGCATCTAGTTTGAATTCTTTTGAATAAGTTTTACGGTTTTTCATTTATATCTCCAGTTAAGTCAATTATGTCTTAACTGAGGTAGTCGAATCAATTAGACCACGTCAAACTGATACTTATATAAAAAATATAATCCACAAAGTGGGATACCCCACATCATACGCCAACCGTTCAAATGGCTTAATTAAGTTATTGAAAAATAATAAAATAAACTGTATTTTAAAATTTCATCGTAGTTCACCACTATTCCAACACAGAGTTTAAAATTGTTACTACTCCCTGTTTGCTTAGCCACCATTCCCGACATTCATTTAATTGCTTTGGCTAGATTTTAAAGTTCGTTTAGTTGATGTTGGCAAACTTTTTTCTATAGGTCATCATGTGTAATGACTACCTTATCTGCACATATAATTGGTAAATGAAATAATTTATTACTCAACTTGTAACAGTGATATTACCCATTTTTGTAACGCATCTTCACTATATCGAGGATGCCAAGCAGCGATAACATCAAAATTATCAGGTGATTCTTCAAGTTTAATCTCTATTAAATCTAAGCCTGTTATCGCTCGTGAAGGTAAGAAAGCTATTGAATCGGTGGTTTCTAAATACATTGGTACGATAGAGAAGCATGGTGCAGATACTACAACATTTCGTTTTAGGCCAAACTTCTTGAACCAATCATCAATAGAACCTTTAAAATTTGGCCGTGAAGGTGAAGCAATAATGCTTGGGTAACTCGCAATTTCAGCAAGAGTAGGGCTTTTATGTGCGATAGATGCATTGGGTGAGGCAACACATATATGATGTTCTTCAAAAAGCTTTACGGTTGGATAGTTATCTGGAATATAGTCAGGAAATGCGATTGCTAAATTAATTTTTCCACTTTCCATTAACTCATTAACTTTGTCTAACTCAAAATCACGAACTATTATCATCAGCTTAGGGGATTCTTTTCTGAGCAAAGATATTAATGACGGTAATACAACCTGTTGGGCATAATCGGTCGCAGCAATGACAAAAGTGCCTGTGATTGTTTTAGGATCAAAACTTTTCGGTGATAAAAGTGCGGTAAAATCATTTAGAAGTTTGTCTACGCCTATAGATAAGCTTTCAGCAAATGGCGTTGGTACAAAGCCATTCGTTTTTCTCAGAAATAATCTATCATCAAAAACATCACGTAACTTTTTTAGATGCTCACTTACAGCTTGTTGAGTTAAGCCTAACTGATTGGCTGCTTTTGATGCGTTTTGTTCTTGTATGAGGGCCTGAAATACTCTTAATTGTTTAAGATCTAATCGGTCTAACTTACTCATATCTATCTGCCATTACTTTTGCCTACTGTATGCGGCAATCTAACACATAACCATATTTTCTTGTATCACTAACAAAAACTCTTTGTTTCAATTTGTTTAGCATGGTGTTTACACTCTCTCCATCAAATCAGTTTAACCAAATTGATAGAAGTTAAGAGAGAGAATCAAATGAAAACAGTTATTTTAATCGGTGCGTTAGGAAAAGTGGGGCAAGCGGCATTAACAGGTTTAGGCAACCACAAGGTTATTACAGCAGGACGCTCTGGTAATGTTGACCATATTGTTGATATTACCAATGAACAATCTATAAGAACCTTATATGAAACGGTCGGTCATTTCGATGCCGTAGTGAATACGGTTGGGTTTTGTGAATACGCTACATTTACAGAAATGACTGAAGCACAATGGAT
The DNA here is from genome assembly GCF_002077175.1 of Colwellia sp. PAMC 21821. Taxonomy (NCBI): domain Bacteria; kingdom Pseudomonadati; phylum Pseudomonadota; class Gammaproteobacteria; order Alteromonadales; family Colwelliaceae; genus Colwellia; species Colwellia sp. PAMC 21821. The sequence continues at coordinate 2,616,011 of NZ_CP014943.1, read as the reverse complement.
GACTACGGTGATGAGTAAAATGATGGGGCAAATAAATTTAGTGCGAATTGGACAAGAGTACATTGCTGATAGTGGCTCATTTACATTAGTCAGTGGTATTTTAAATACTAAACCCATTCCATTTGCCATTGCTGATGCAACGACAAGCGGTGCAATTGATACTTTTGTAAAAATTGTTTCGTTAGAAATGCCAAGAAATACCCGTATTAATGTCGTTAACCCAACGGTATTAGCTGAAGCATGGGATGTATACGGTGAAATGATGGCTGGTTTTCAGCCTGTGCCAGGAACGTTAGTAGGTAAAGCTTTTGAACGTTCAGTAGATGGCTTTATTAATGGCGAAGTTATTTTCGTAGACGCTTAGTACATTCAACTGAGGGCACTAAAATAAGGTGCTCTCAAACGCTACGAGTAACACTTGTTTTTAATTGAACAGGTTGTTTCTAAATCATCAGACTGTATAGCGCTCGATTTACAAGATACAAATTTATCGCTTAGGAATACATAATGAATAAATATACTCTAGTACTAGTTAGCATTCTTCTCTCAGGTTGTAGCAATTTTGAACGCTCTGATTACGAAAAATCGGTAGTAGAACAAGAAGAAGTGAATCAGATTTGTAAAAAATATTGAGACATAAAAGTTTAATTAGCCGCTGTCGTACAGTTAGTTTACGTTAATAAATTAACATAAATAAGAGGTCCCGTTGTAGGAGAGAATTTGGCTCTCAATAACTGACCGTTTTGTAGCATCAATTAGCATTCTGAGATGCACTCCACTGTCGGCAATGAGCTTATTACAGACTCTCAATAAACAATAAAAAAGCCTGAATATCACTATTCAGGCTTTCGTTTAAACGGTTAAAGCTTCAGTTATAGATTTAAAATCTATTACATCATGCCGCCCATTCCGCCCATACCACCCATGCCGCCCATATCAGGCATGCCACCAGCATCTTTCGTTGGTGCATCGGTGATCATTGCTTCTGTTGTTAGCATTAAGCCAGCAATTGAGGCAGCAAACTGTAATGCACTACGCGTTACTTTAGTTGGGTCAAGAATACCCATTTCTAACATATCGCCGTAAGTGCTATTGCTAGCATTGTAACCGTAGTTACCTGTGCCGCCTGTGCGTACTTGGTTTAATACTACTGAGGCTTCGTCACCTGAGTTAGTTGCGATTTGACGTAAAGGAGCAGACATTGCACGGATAGCTACGTTAATACCGTGTGTTTGGTCTTCGTTAATACCTTCTAAGTCTTTAATGGCGTCTGCAGCACGAACTAGTGCAACACCACCACCAGCAACTACGCCTTCTTCAACCGCTGCGCGAGTTGCATGTAATGCATCTTCAACACGGGCTTTTTTCTCTTTCATTTCCATTTCTGTTGCTGCGCCAATCTTGATAACCGCAACACCGCCAGCTAATTTAGCTAAACGTTCTTGTAATTTTTCTTTGTCGTAATCTGAAGAAGAATCTTCAATTTGACCACGAATTTGTGCAACGCGAGCTTTAATTTCAGCTTCTTCGCCAATACCGTCAATGATCGTTGTATTGTCTTTAGAGATAACTACACGTTTAGCTTGACCTAAGTCTTCTAAAGTCGTTTTCTCAAGCTCCATACCGATTTCTTCAGATATCACAGTCGCTTTTGTTAATGTTGCGATGTCTTGTAACATGGCTTTACGACGGTCGCCGAAACCTGGTGCTTTAACAGCAGCAACTTTCACGATACCACGCATGTTGTTCACTACTAATGTAGCAAGTGCTTCGCCTTCAACGTCTTCAGCAATAATAAGTAGTGGTTTACCCGCTTTAGCAACACCTTCAAGTGTCGTTAACAATTCACGGATATTAGATACTTTTTTATCAACTAATAAGATGAAAGGGTTTTCTAATTCAACACTACCGCTTTCTTGGTTATTGATGAAATATGGAGAAAGGTAACCACGGTCGAATTGCATGCCTTCAACAACGTCTAGCTCGTCTGTTAGGGCTTGACCTTCTTCAACAGTAATAACACCTTCAGTGCCTACTTTGTCCATTGCGGTTGCAATAATTTTACCAACAGTTTCATCAGAGTTAGCAGAAATAGTACCTACTTGCTCAATGGCTTTGGTGTCGTTACATTCTTGTGATAAACCTTTAAGTGCTTCAACTGCAGCAATAACTGCTTTGTCGATACCACGTTTAAGATCCATTGGGTTCATGCCTGCAGCAATTGATTTTAAACCTTCGTTTACAATCGCTTGTGCTAAAACAGTTGCCGTAGTTGTACCGTCACCTGCTTCGTCATTGGCTTTAGAAGCAACTTCTTTAACCATTTGTGCGCCCATGTTTTCGAATTTATCTTCTAATTCGATTTCTTTCGCAACTGATACACCATCTTTAGTGATCGTTGGGCCGCCAAATGATTTGTCTAACACTACGTTACGACCTTTAGGGCCTAATGTAACTTTTACTGCGTCTGCAAGTATGTTGACACCTTTAAGCATTTTTGCGCGGGCGTCGTTACCAAATAATACGTCTTTTGCTGCCATTTTCATGGTTCCTTATATTCTGTTTTGTACCAAAGTGAATCAGTACAATAAAATGAGTGGAAAATTGTTAATTATTCAACGATGGCTAAAATGTCAGACTCTGACAAAATTAGAACTTCTTCACCGTCAATTTTTTCAGTTTTCATGCCGTAACCTTCACTGAAGATTATTTGGTCGCCAACTTTTACATCTAGCGGACGCACGTCACCGTTTTCTAGAATTCGGCCTTTGCCTACAGCAACTACTTCACCACGTGTTGATTTTTCAGCCGCACTACCTGTTAATACGATACCGCCGGCAGATTTTGACTCTACTTCTTTACGTTTGATGATCACACGATCGTGTAATGGACGAATACTCATTTTTTTCTCCTGAGATGTTCAATTTAATAAAAAATTAAGAATTTTAATTTTGTTGTTATTAATTAGTAAAAGTAAGATGGGGATTAAATAAAACTTCACAAGCCCACCGGCATATTTTTTTAATCTTTGCGTTCAAATTCACCGTCTAAAGTTTTACCTTTGTTTGGCGGTTGAATATGTCCTTGAAACGGATTATCTTGCTGGTCGGAAACGTCATCATGTTCATAAACATTGCCTTGACCATTAAACTGAAAACTTTGTTGGCTAGCACTGTTGGTTGTTATGTGTGATTTAACACTGCCTGCAATAGCTTGACGCACCGCGGGGATTAATAAACTCAAACCAAGAAAGTCAGTTACAAAGCCAGGTGTTACTAGCATAACACCGGCCACTAATAACATTAAACCGGTGACAATTTCATCTGAGGGCATTTGCCCTTGGGCCATTTTTGTTTGTACTGAGTTTAAAGTGGCAAGCCCTTGTTGGCGAACATACTTAGCCCCTATCCATGCAGTTAAAATAACAATACCAATGGTTGGCCAAACACCTAACACGGCTCCAACCTGCATCAAGACAATTATTTCAATAATGGGAATAATAATAAAAAATACAAATAACAGGCGAAACATGTCAACTCCTAAAATTCTTTAATGAAACTAATATGGGGATTAACGGGTCTTTTTCAAGCAAGCTAGCTTTTTAGGTATTTTCGATCAGTGAACATCAATTATACTGACACCTTACTCAATGAAAAATTTTAGCGTAAACTGACAATATATTATTGTTCGACCATACAGTATTCCTGTAGTTATCACTTTGAACATCCAGCAAGGTGATCATCATTATTTAAACTGGATCATCGAGTCTTTAAAATAACGGTTATGAAAAAAGTTGTTACTGTTTTTTGGTTAATGCTGGCCTGCTTAACTTTTGCTATATCGCCCTTGGCAAATGCTCAAGAATCAATTTTTAGCTCTCCTTCATCACTCTTTAGTAATGACAACGAGTTTTTAAAAGTTGATGATGCTTTCATTTTTGATTTTCACCAACAAAAAAATAAATTACAAGTCAGCTTTAATATTGCTGACGGTTATTATTTGTATCGTCACCAATTTAAATTTACAGCTAAAAACGCTGTTATTGTGCCAGTAAACCTACCTGAAGGTGAACACCATGAAGATGAATTCTTTGGTGTTCAACAAATATTTACCGGCCAATTAGCCTTTACTATCGATATATCTCAAGCCAATAGTGATGCAAATATTACTATTCGTTATCAAGGCTGTGCTTACAAAGGCTTGTGTTATCCGCCAACAAAGAAAACACTTGATTTAAGTAAAGTCGATTTAGTTTCTGGCACTGCCAATAATGCCGACAGTATTTTATCAGCACTTGGCGGCAATAATGCCGATAAAACGGCTACCGACTCAAGCAACCCTGCAACAATTATCAACACGACGAATTCAAGTGCAAACAGCAGCGAACAACATCAATTAGTCGACATGCTAAAAAGTGATAGTGTTTGGTTAACGCTAGTGGCATTTTTCATTGGTGGTTTGCTGTTATCTTTTACCCCTTGTGTTTTCCCTATGTATCCTATTTTAACCGGCATTATTGTTGGCCAAGGTGAAAAACTGTCAACTAAGCGAGCATTCGCCCTATCTTTTGCTTATGTGCAAGGTATGGCTGTCACCTACACTTTACTCGGTATTGTGGTAGCGATTGCCGGTGCGCAATTTCAAGCGATGTTCCAACACCCCGTCGTACTTATTGCCTTAAGCACCCTATTCATCTTTTTAGCACTTTCTATGTTTGGTATATTTAATTTGGCTCTACCTAGCAGCTGGCAGAACAAGTTGAATCAAGTGAGTAGTAATCAAAAAGGCGGATCTTATTTCGGTGTTTTAGTGATGGGTGCTATTTCGGGTTTAGTGGCTTCTCCTTGCACTACAGCGCCATTGACCGGTGCGCTGTTATACATTTCGCAATCAGGTGACATACTGTTGGGCGCATCTGCACTTTATGCACTCAGCTTAGGTATGGGCTTACCCTTACTAATACTAGGTAGTTCGGGTGGTAAGTTATTACCTAAAGCGGGTAACTGGATGAACGTGATTAAGAATATTTTTGGCTTATTACTCTTGGCCGTACCGATATTTTTACTAGAGCGATTTTTACCTGCGATGGTTATCGACGTGCTTTGGATAGCGCTTATTCTAGCGACCGCCGGTTACTTTTATACGGTAAACCAAGACTCAGCTAAGACTTTTGGGTTTGGCTTGCGTAGTATTTTAATCTTTTTAGTTTTCTTTATCGGCGCAAACAAAGCTTATCAGCTAGTTTATCCTGCCACTAACTTTTCAGTCTCACAACAAACTGAACTAAACGGTTTTGTGCATGTTAAGAACTTAACCGAGATGAATCAAGCCATTGCAAAAGCTAATGCGCAAGGTAAAACTGTGATGGTAGATCTTTATGCTGATTGGTGTGTCGCTTGTAAAGAGTTTGAAGAGTACACGTTTTTTGAAGCAAATGTTCAGCAAGCACTTGCCGGTTCTGTTTTACTACAAATAGATTTGACCGACACCGGTTCCAAAGACAGTATTGAGTTAATGTCTATGTTTGACATCTTCGGCTTGCCGTCAATTTTATTCTTTGATTTAGAGGGTAATGAATTGCCACAGCGCAGGGTTACTGGTTTTATGGCAGCGGATGAATTTACAGCTCATGTGGATAAAACCTTTTTGCCATAACTACCTCGCCTGAATAATTTGATCATTGTTATTACAACAAAAAAGCGCCACAAGGCGCTTTTTTTTAAAAAAATTATCATCGGTGACTAAGTTAATTAATAATAGTGTTTGAATTCGCCAACACCTTCCAGTTGCCATTAACAATTTCTCGACCAATAAAATCAAATAGCTCTACTTCAGGGATGGGTTTTGCGAAATAATAACCTTGAATAAGATCACAGTCATTTTCAGTCAAGGTGCGTAATTGGGCTTTAGTCTCAACCCCTTCAGCAATGACAGTCAGCCCTAAGTTTTTCACCATGGCAATCGTTGACATAATTATTTGAAAATCAGCATGGTTTTCTAACATACCCACAACAAAACTCTTATCAATTTTAATCACGTCAACTGGCATTCGCTTTAAATAAGCTAAAGAAGAGTAGCCGGTGCCAAAATCATCAATCGCAAAACTAAAGCCTAATAAGCGCAGCGCATCCATTGTGACTATGGCTTTATCAATATCTTTAACTAACGTGTGTTCGGTTAACTCAAGTTCAAAGTTTTCAGCATCTAGGTCAAATTCTTTCAGTAACGCTTCTAAATAACTCTGCAAGTTAACGTCAGTAAACTGTGCTGCAGATAAATTAATCGCAATTATTACATCGTTTAAACCAATATCCCGCATGCGAACGTATAACTCAAAGCAGCGTCGAATAACCCAATAGCCTAGAGATATCATATGTTCAGAGTTTTCTAATAGCGGAATAAAATCATCTGGTGAGACCGTTCCACGCTCAGGATGTTGCCAGCGTAATAAGGCCTCAAAACCATGCACTTTATTGGTTTTCGCCACAAGTTGAGGTTGCAAACTTAAACTAAACTGCCCTTTAGCAAGCGCTTGTTTTACTTCCCCTTCCATCATCACTCTATGCGCAACACGTTGAAACATATCACCATGATAGATGAAGTAGCGATCACCTCCGTGATCTTTCGCTTCGTACATGGCAATATCGGCATGACTGACCAACTCACTCGCTTGTATCTTACTGCCTTCAGTCATCGCGATGCCAATACTGCAAGTCACATAAAACATTGCACCATTGACTTTGATAGGCTTTTGAAAGCTTTTTAATATCGCTTTAGCTAGGTCTTCAGCCTGCTCATTTGAGGTATTCTCGTTCAATAAAATAACAAATTCGTCACCACCAAATCGACATGACATTCCCATATTAGTCACACTCAGGTTTATTCTATTCGCCGCCTCAACCAGTAATTTATCGCCTTCACCGTGACCGTGACTATCATTAACTTTTTTAAAGTCATCTAAATCAAGAAAAATAAGACCAAAATTGAGGTTATTACCCGCCGTACTTTTTAATTGTTTACGTAATTGGAAGTTCAACATATTGCGATTGGGTAACCCAGTTAATAGGTCATACATAGCAATATTTTCTAATTCTTTAGTTTTTTGTGTTACTTCAATATTTAATTGTTCTAATTCGTAGCTTAAATCAGTTGTGGCATTAATTAGCACATCTATTTCATCAGGAAAAATTTTAGATTGGGGTATTTTAACCGCGCGAAATTGGTCAAATTTCTTGCGCGCCAGTAAAGGTAATATGTCTGAAAGTATTAATAGTCTTTTAGTAAAAGGCCCGGCAACAAAATGCACCAAAAGGGCTAAAATGATAAAAATAGCTAACGCTGACAATATAAACTGCATGCGATAAGTTTGATATTTTTCAGTAAATGAACTGACATTATCAACTTGAGCCATATAAAAATTTTGAGATGGTGAAGACGCGAGCGGCAACATGTTAATTAAATAACTATTTTGTTGGTACTCTACCTGTAAACCGTCTTCTTTTACTTTTGACAATAAATCAGAGGGTTGATTTAACCTAAAAAGTGCATGCATCAATTCTTTGGCAGACGAGTTAATAATATCAGCCTGCGCTAATGTCACATCTTGTGATTTATCAAAGGCGACAATCGCCACTTGGTTTTCTAACGCTTGATTGATGGCATATATCACATCAACAAAAGAAATAGCTATAGTGACAATGGCCATTTCTCCACGCGCATTCAATATTGGAATCGACACAAGTTGCTGGCACTGTTGCACACAACTTAAATAGTTGTCTGGAGAGAAGCTTTCACTCACATTTTTTACACTAGCAAGCACTTCATTAGTTAAAGGTGCTGATTGATAAATAGGCTTGAAATCATCTGACACTAACCACAATGCTTCGACATTATAATTGAGTTGCAGTGAATCAAATTGTTGTTCCAAAGCACGCGCTGCGCGATCAAAATCAAGTTGATTTTTTAATTGTATCAGATCAGTGAATGATTCTAACCAACTACGCACCTGGTCACTAACAATTCTACTTTGCGTTTCAAACTGTGTATTACCTTGACGTAATTTATTACTTTGATATTCAGAGAACTCTTGATCAAGCCGAGAAACGGATAATATAGAAATTGCTAAGCTTAATAGTAATAAAGCACTCACCACCAGAACAAAAAGTTTGACACTAACACTGACAAAGTTCGCTTTCATGTTTAAAACCAATACATAAATTGAATAGCCCAGACCTGCCAGTTTTTACTATCGTTCGCGATAGGATCTGGCAGTATTACGGGAGATAATCGAGCTGCGCCTTGCATCCAGTGGTATTCAGCATTCACCCGAAAATTATTTGAAAAGTCATATGAAAGGCCAATCATAGTATCATTATGAAAGCCAAAATATGCAGGGATTAAACCACCCGAATTTTGTTCTAATTCAGAGCCGTTTTTATCGTCTTTATTAACATAGAACCTCTCATGTCTCAGCATTACAGATAGATCTTTTTCTACCTTATAGCTCGCTTGCACGTAGTAACCTTGTCCTATTTCATCACGATGATATTCGGGAAAATAAAATCCATCTGATACTTGTCTTTCTTGTACCAGCTCGGCACTAAATTGCCAAAACTCACCTTCATAGAGTGCATTCGCGGTGTAAAATTCAAAAACAAAATCACTATCAAAAAAATTATCAGTCTCCGCTTGATTATAGCTAAATGATGAGTTATTCACAGAAACGCCAAATTGCCACTGGGAATATGCAGGACGCCAATAAATACTTGCTTGCGCATCAAGATCATGGTCGATTTTTCCTAGCGCAAACTTGCCATGAATAATATCAGCCTGATCATCTGAAATAGCACTTTTACCTCGGCTAAAATTGAAATCTATTTCACCAAAGGCATCATCATTATAACTTAGCTTAATTGCTGCACCGTCACCACCTACAGCCACATCCCGAAAGCCATCAAAATACGTAACTTGTGGATTAATAATTGATGGACGGGCAAAAGGAATATCGCGTGTACTGGAGTATAGCCAATGATTGTTTTTTACACGCCCAACATAAAAGCTTGCTCGCCATGTTTCATTATGAATAGCGTCCCATTCCAACAGTAAGTAATCTAGACGCACCCCTGCATGATACCTCTTACCACCATTTAGATAGACAGCTTGACCTGCAATGCGAAAATCATCATTGAGCTGATACGATGCATTGATACCGACTTCAGTTAGCTCTAAAGAAATGCTTTCATCAGTATTAATGAAATTACTGTTATTGGCATCAATCACACCTTGTGCAACAAAACCATGAATTTGTAGCGGTTGACTTTTAATTTCAGCAGCATGCAAATTTAATGATAAGCACATGCTCAGCAGCGTTATAAGATGATAGTTTGATAATCTTTCTGGTCTAATCATCAATTTTAATGATGTTAACATCCTTGACCTCCAATAAATTTTCCACATAACCAATAGCACCTTTAGTCGATTTTACGGCATGAATAAGCTCGCTTTCATCAGCGACTTCAATAGGGGCAACACCATAGCCCGAAAATGTTAGTTTGTGCCATATACGATCAAGTTGATAAGGAAACAAGCGTAATTGTTCTCTGCAAAATTGTTGATGTAGCGGGTTTTTACTTGCAAGAACGTACACTACGATAGGAATACCATTTTGCCAATGGACCTGCCTCATAGAGTAAATTCGTCGCAGTTGTGTAACAGACAACGTTGTAGTCTCGGCCGTTATATTTGAAATAACATTTATTGCATTAACTCGTGGACTAAAAAGTAAAATAACGGCAACAATATGAATAAAGATGGTTTTAATATTTTCATCCTTGTAATTAACAGAATACGACACGACAACATTTAAATAATAACTTACTTATCCCGTTATCAGTTAAATCCCTGAATTAATTAAAATTCCTATAACATTTATTTTAGTAAACTTATCATAACTTACCTAACATTAATTCTCTTTATTTTGCCTTGCAAGTGATTAGACCAGTATTTTGCTGCTATATTCTGCGAAAACACTATAATAATCGTCAAATGAGATTAATTTTGAAATTTCGTCAAAATTAATTCAATCACATAGTTAAATGTGACATGATGCTATTATTGCATATCAATTATGGTGTTTTTACCGAAGATGACTACAAAGTTTAACATTTTAGTTCTAAATGGTCCTAACTTAAATATGTTGGGAAAGCGTGAGCCTACTATTTATGGTTCATTATCGTTAACTGAAATTATGACAAACCTAGCAAGCATTGCCAATGAAATAAATGTAGAGCTAAGTCATAAACAGTCAAATGCTGAGCATGTATTACTTGACGAAATTCATGCAAGTTTTGAAAAGGTAGACTTTATTATAATAAATCCTGCTGCTTTTACGCATACCAGTGTTGCGCTCAGGGATGCATTGTTATCAGTTAACATACCCTTTATTGAAGTACATTTATCCAATGTGCATGCGCGAGAGTCATTTAGGCAGCATTCATATTTATCCGATATTGCCGTCGGCGTTATTAGCGGCTTAGGAGCCAAAGGTTATGAATATGCCTTGGCTGCTGCAACAAATTGGTTAGAAAAAAACAAATAACACCAAACGGATGAAATTATTGCTCACGTAGTCGTAATTATGTCCAGTTGGGAAAAGTAAATAAACACTTAAGTGGCACTGTTCATTTAAGTTTCACACATAAATTTAATAATGATAAAAAAGGTATTCAAATGGATATTCGTAAAATTAAAAAGTTAATTGAATTGGTTGAAGAGTCTGGCATCAACGAATTAGAAATTTCTGAAGGTGAAGAATCAGTACGCATTAGCCGTGGCGGTACAATTATGCACGCGGCTCCGATGATGCATGCAGCGCCTGCTCCTGCGCCAATTGCCGCTCCTGTTGCTGCAACCGAAGCTGCTGCTCCAGTAGTAACTGGGCATATTGTTCGCTCTCCAATGGTAGGTACTTTCTATTCTGCCGGTTCTCCTGATGCACCTGCATTTGTTGAAGTTGGCCAGCACGTTAATTCTGGCGATACCTTATGTATCCTAGAAGCGATGAAAATGATGAACCAAATCGAAGCCGATAAATCAGGTGTAATCAAACAAATTTTAGCGGTAAACGAAGACGCTATTGAATTTGATCAACCGCTATTCATCATTGAATAAGCCCAACCATTAAGGGTATTTTCATGTTAGATAAAGTTGTTATCGCCAATCGCGGCGAAATTGCCTTAAGAATATTACGTGCTTGTAAAGAGCTTGGCATTAAAACGGTTGCTGTGCATTCAACGGCCGATAAAAGTCTTAAACACGTATTATTAGCCGACGAAACCATCTGTATTGGTAAACCTTCGGCGATGGATAGTTATTTAAACATTCCAGCTATTATTACTGCAGCAGAAGTAACTGACGCTGTAGCGATTCATCCAGGTTATGGTTTCCTTGCGGAAAATGCTGATTTTGCAGAACAAGTAGAAAAATCTGGTTTTGCATTTATTGGACCAAAGGCGGAAAGTATCCGTTTGATGGGTGATAAAGTTTCAGCAATCAAAGCGATGAAAGCCGCTGGCGTGCCTTGTGTACCGGGTTCTGATGGCCCATTAACTTCAGATGCTGAAGCAAATTTAGCGCACGGTAGACGCATTGGCTATCCAGTAATCATCAAAGCCTCTGGCGGCGGTGGTGGTCGTGGTATGCGCGTTGTTCGCAATGAAGAAGATTTAATTGAATCTATTCAGTTAACAAAAACTGAAGCGCGAGCAACTTTCAATAATGATGTGGTTTACATGGAGAAATTCCTAGAAAACCCACGTCATGTTGAAATTCAAATTATGGCCGATGGTCAAGGTGGTGCAATTCACTTAGGTGAGCGCGACTGTTCAATGCAACGTCGTCACCAAAAAGTAGTTGAAGAAGCGCCAGCCCCTGGTATAACACCTGAAATGCGTGCGAAAATTGGTGAGCGCTGTTGTAATGCCTGTATCAAAATCAACTATCGTGGTGCGGGTACCTTTGAATTTTTATATGAGAACGGCGAGTTCTATTTCATTGAAATGAATACGCGTATTCAAGTAGAGCATCCTGTAACTGAAATGGTTACTGGTGTTGATTTGATCAAAGAGCAACTTCGTGTTGCTGCTGGCCAACCACTGTCTTATACGCAAGACGATATTAAAATATCGGGCCATTCAATTGAGTGTCGAATCAACGCTGAAGATCCACGTTCATTCATCCCATCTCCTGGTAAAATAACGCGTTTTCATTCTCCAGGTGGCTTAGGTGTTCGTTGGGATTCGCATATTTATGCAGATTACTCAGTGCCTCCACATTACGATTCCATGATCGGTAAGTTGATCACTTGGGGTGATAACCGTGATGTTGCTATTGCCCGTATGCGTAATGCATTGAGTGAATTGGTTATTGATGGCATTAGAACCAACATTGCTTTGCACCAAGACATTTTAAGTGACCAAGGCTTTATCAATGGTGGAGCTAATATTCACTACCTTGAAAAGAAGCTTTCTGAGTTAGAATAAAACTAAAGCTGTTATCTGAAAAAAAGCTCTGCGTGCAGAGCTTTTTTTATTTATAATAAATTTAACAATAGAATAACGCTGTAAACCTTATGACTGAATTACTAGAAAAACCTTTACCTCCAGCCGATGACGACTGTTGTGGTGGTGGTGCATGTAACCCTTGTGTGTGGGATCATTACTACGCAGAGCGAAAAAAGTGGCGCTTACAGCAAGTGGCATTAAAAGCCGCCGAAGATCAGACCCTCCCTAAAATTGACGATTAACCTTATCAGGCAATGATGATTATGATTTAAATTTTTAATCGTGCCATACCCCATTAACCATAAGCCATTAAAAATCTGGCTATAATTTTTTATACTTCCTCAATCGAACTATTCTGCCGACTTCGTATTAACTGACAGATAATAACAAGATAAATAGACCCTGCCATCAAAAGTACAAAAGGTAAGGTACTGCCATCATAAAACACAGCTAAAATAGGCCCTGCAAGCGCGCCAATACCAAAACGTAAAGTGCCATTTACTGCTGTAGCAGTGCCGGTATGTTCAACAAACTCTTGTAAAATTAAGGCGTCAGCATTAACCGAAATCATCGATAAGCTGCCCATTAACGGTAAAATTGCCAAGACATAATATAGTAGAGGTAAAGTAAATATATTAGCTATCAATAAGCTTGTTGCCGCCACGCCTGCTAGTGTGACACCAAAACGTAACATTTTTCGAGAGCCTACTCGGCCGACCAACCTTGTATTAATAAAGTGTGCACACATTAAAGCCAAAACATTAATAGCAAATAACACACTAAACTCAAATTCAGACACCTTGAATATGGTTAAATATACAAATGGAATAGCGGTTATATAGCTGAAAAAAGCTAACGACACCATCATAATAGTCAATAAATCGAAACGGGCGGCACGGTTACTAAAAACAATTTTATAACGTTTAATTACACTATAAGTCGCAGTTGTTTTAGCGGTTTTAACATCAGGTAAGTAAAAATAGCTGCAAATAAAAACAATAAACGCATACCCCGCCAAGACATAAAATATCATTTGCCAACTATCCAGCAGCAATATACTGCCAATACTGGGGGCTATCATTGGCGCCAGCATCATGATCATGCTGACATACGATAATCCTTTTGCAGTATCTTTACCGTAAAGCTGTCGAATAATTCCAGGCACAACTACAGTCGCAGCGCTACTGATGAATGCTTGGAAAAATCGTAAGGCGATAAATTGTTCAATGTTTTGTGCCAATGTTAATGCCAACGTTGTCAATATAAAGCCCAATAAGCCAATCATAACTAACGTTCGACGAGAGTATTTGTCTGCCATCGGTCCAAAAACTAAGAGCCCAACAGCATAACCTAATAAATAAATACTTAAACTGTTTTGCACCAACGGCATTTTTGTCGAAAAATACTCAGCAAGCTCTGGCATGGCAGGCAAATACATATCAATGGCTAAAGGAGAAACCGCGATTATCGCGGCTAATAAAGGTAATATTAATGTTAAAGATATTTTTCCGTTGTGCTCTGTCACTGGTACTTTTTCCTAGTGTTTTTACGATTCAGGATAATCATGAACTAACTTACCAAGTACCTGTATAGCTTGGTCTATTTTTTCGCTCCACTGCACACCGTAGCTAATGCGCATATAGTTTTTATACTTTCCAGAAGGTGAAAAAATTTCTCCCGGTGCAAAGTTTACCCCCTGAGCAATGGCTTGTTTAAAAAACTGGCTGGTATCAACATGTGAGCGACAACGAACCCACAAAACACTGCCGCCTTTAGGCTTTGAAATACACACTTGTTCTGGAAAATACTGTGCGATTAACGCACGCATTCGCTCACAGTTATAGCGCAGGGTTTTTCTAAGTACCTGTAAATGCCTATCGTACTCACCACTCATTAAGTAATCGCTTAATGTCCATTGCTGTAACATGGAGGTAGAACACGATTGCGCCCTTTTAATACGCTTAGCTTTTTCTTCAAATTTACCGGGTAACAACCAACCTACGCGATAACCTGGTGCCGCTGTTTTTGAAAAAGATGAACACGTTAATACTAAACCTTTTTCTGAATATAACTGTGCCGGCACAGGTCGGTGCTCAGTAAAATACAAATCGCTATAAACTTCATCCTCTATTAACGCTATGTTATTTCTCTCCAGCAACTTGACCATTGCTTGTCGTTCATTATCAAGCATCATTGACCCTAACGGGTTGCTAATCGCAGTTGAAAACAAACATGCTTTGACCGGATGTTGCTCAATAACTTTAGCTAATTCGGCGACACATACGCCCTCTTCTGTACAGGTATAAACTTCTAAAACCTTCATTCCAAGACTTTCAATAAGTTCAATTAGGCCGAAGTAGCAAGGAGATTCAACAGCAACAATATCACCTCGTTCGGCAACGCACTGTAATGCAATAGATAGAGCTTCTTGTGCACCATTAGTAATAATTAAATCTTCGTGGTTAACCAAAACACCATGTTCTTGATAACGAAAAGCTAGATTCATGCGTAATTTAGGATCGCCATTAATAGGACCATAACTCACGGCTTTTTCAGAAACTCGGCTCAGCACCGAGCGCATCATTC
This sequence comes from Colwellia sp. PAMC 21821, assembly GCF_002077175.1. Lineage (NCBI taxonomy): Bacteria > Pseudomonadati > Pseudomonadota > Gammaproteobacteria > Alteromonadales > Colwelliaceae > Colwellia > Colwellia sp. PAMC 21821. The sequence goes on along the minus strand of NZ_CP014943.1, from coordinate 2,600,865 downwards.
TCGCAAGTGTTTTATCAGGAGGATGTGCATGTACCGGATTGGAAATACCTAAGGCAACTGAATCATGCATGTGCACGGCTTCATAAACCTGTTCGATTAAGCTGCGGCATGATATTTCAACAGGCTCGCAGCTAGCCCATTTAGCGCGCATTGGTAATAACGTACGTGCTTGTCTAGCTTTTAAATAATAACCCGACTGTGGGCGTGCTGAAATAGCACCTTGACGCTCAAGTTCAAGATATGCCTGTTTCACTGTCGGCACGCTAATCTCAAATTGTCGACTAAGCTTACGTAAACTTGGCAGTTTATCACCTGGCTTTATGGCACCAATTTTCTCCTGATATTCAACAAAGTCGATCACTTGTTGATATAAGAAGTCGGGAGCAGACTTGTCAACTAATCGCATAACTGTATAGGTTGCATTTTTATTTTTCTGTGTATGTTATTAAAACAAAAAATCGGTAAAATGTCTATGCATGACGAGTGGGCAGTTTCGGCAGAAAGTTCTGTTGAAGTTGAAACCTAAATTGAATTTACGGTGAATACTTAGCAAAGATATCGATATTGCATTATCGCGGAAATACCGTATACAAAAGTGCAGTACTATGTCGTCGCATGGACACTTTGCTGTGCTTCTTATTCATTAATAAACAACATAAGCAACATAAAAACCGAAGCTAGAACGTTGCAAGCAATCATCTGCGGCAATATGCGATTGATTAATTAGCTACTCATTTTTAATAGTTAATATGAATAACTACGGCGTTATAAAATTTATAAGTAGCATAACTACTGACTAAATTTTATGCCCTGTCATTATCCAATTTTCCTCATAAAAAAGTAGATCACTTAATTAATAAAATGGATATAACTTACTTTTTCACAGCGAATTTTTCGCTTGCTATACCGCTAAGGGATTAAAATGAACAACACATTTTTATACATAATTACCGTGTTGATATGGGGATCTACCTGGATAGCAATCAATTACCAATTAGGTGGTGTTGAACCAGAGGTTTCTATTGTCTATCGTTTTGGTTTGGCGGCTATTATTTTATTTACCTACTGTAAATTTAAAGGCTTAACTTTACAGTTTTCGTTGCGCCATCATTTGCAGTTTTTCCTTTTTGGCATCACTTTATTTAGCTTCAACTACTATTTTCTCTACTCTGCACAACAACACATTAATTCGGCATTAACTTGCATTGCCTTTTCAATGATCATGTTTTTTAACGTTTTCAATGCTCGAATTTGGTATGGCACTAAAATAACACAACAAGTCTATGTCGGCGGTGCGTTGGGGTTATTAGGCATTGTGACACTATTTTGGCCTCAAATAAGTGACACTCAGTTAGGTCCCGAGACCTTATTAGGTTTAGGGCTTTGCATAATGGGGACTTTGATCGCATCTACAGGCAACATGTTGTCAATGAAGAATCAGCAAATGAAATTACCACTTATACCTGCAATGGCATGGGGGATGGCATACGGTGCAATTTTTATGGCGGTAGTCGTTGTTATTCAAGGTAAAAACTTCAACTTTGACTATACATTCCCCTACGTTAGCTCATTACTTTATTTGACTATTTTTGGCTCTGTTATTGCGTTTGCTAGCTACTTAACATTACTCAATAATATTGGTGCTCACAAGGCATCTTATGCTTCGATTATGTTTCCAGCGGTCGCTGTTATCATTTCAACGATTGTTGAAGGGTTTGCTTGGTCTACATATACCTTTGCAGGCTTATTCTTTATCTTAGCTGGTAACCTGGTGGTGCTTATTCGGACGAAGAAGCCGTTACCAAATGATAACCTTACACAAGCGCATGATTATAAAACAGAACAACCGAATATTGAGCACACGAACATGAAAGCACAGCGCTTATAAGCATATTTAACTTTACCAAACAGATAAACTTTTTACGCAGTTCACTTACCACTAAGTGCTCTTTGCACAACGGCGCTGAATACCTTCCGGTTCAGCGCCGTTCTTTTATTCTTGCTAAAATAAAGGGTACAAAGTCTAGAGCTCAATAAGCATTTTACCGGCAACTTCTTTCACTAGCTTTGCAGCCAATTGAGCGGTCATATTGTCGATATCTTTATTAGGATTAAACTCGACAATATCAGCGCCGACAAGTGGTGTATTTATTTGATGGATAAGATTGATCACTTCACGGCTTGTTAAACCACCAGGCTCACGATGTGAAACCCCGGGTGCAAAAGCAGGGTCAATACCATCGATATCAAGTGACAGATACACAGGATGCTCAAATATTAACGGCTGCGATAATGGCCAATGTCTCATCTCTAAAGATTCGACATTAAATTTTGTTATTTGCTCGGTTTGATGCAAGTTTAACGTTCGTATACCAACTTGTACTAGGCGCTCACATAAACCGTCTTCCATCACTCGGGCAAAAGGACAGGCGTTTGAGTAACGATTACCTTTGAAGGAATCATATAAATCAGAATGAGCATCAATATGTAATATGGTTATTTTATCAAAAAATTTGCGATAACTTTTTAGAACAGGATAACTAATACTGTGATCACCGCCTAAAGTTAATATCCGGGTATTTTCAGATAATAGCTGATCACAACGTTGTTCTATTTCAACAATGAAATCATCAGACGGCGCTATATTAACATCACCAGCATCAAGCCATTGCTTCGACTCGCGCAAATTCACACCTAACTCTGTAGCTCCATTTAATGAACCATGATTTAACACTTCACGAATCTTACTTGGAGCTAATGCAGGCCCGCGCTCGAATGAAGAGTTATCATCAAATGGTACGCCTAAAAGTGCGACTTTAAATGTTTTGTTTTCTGTCATGTTATTGCCTTTACTGAAGTGCATTTTAATACCGCGTATTTTCTTGATGAGCCATGATTAATTATTCACTAAAAATGGCTCATATAACTGATTTACTTTTATAGACGGTATTTAATAACTCCCAATAGGCGAACCTGGCGGTAGTGTTATTTTAGATGCAGGAGCAGACGACTTATCATGCCCTAGGCTGTAATTAATTTGCTGCGCTAATAATTGGAAGTGGGCATGAGCACCTTTGTATTTCCGCGTGCTTCGCTTATCAGTTAACCATTGTGATAAATCAACTAATGTCACATAAACTTCAGCTTTTACTTCTGGCACTAATGCCTTGCTATGCCAGAGTGCAATTAAATGCTCGACCAATTGCTGATTTATCCGTTGCTGTACCAACAGCTGTGTTGCGGTTTTCGGCGCAGACTTCACGGAATTATCTACCACTTTGTTCAGTAAAAATGCTACTGATGGAATCTCTTCATCAAGCATACTTTGCTGCTGCAACCGCGCTAATCGTTCAGCATTCAGTAAAAGCGACAAGGTTTGTTTAGCACTTGCTTCTGCAGCACTGATAGGATCAAATGTTATGCCTGTTTGACTAGTAAAACTCTCTCTATCTCTGCTGTATCCATAGGCTTTGGGTGGTATTAAAGCCGTAATTTTAGCTGGCAGTGTTAATGTTTTTGCTGAAAGAGTAACCAGTAAAGCATCAAGTGCTGCTTGTTGAGAGTTACCTGCCACCATTTGTTGTTGATTAGTAAATTTTTCGCTGCGCAGTTGATAACCATAGTCAACACCGGCAATTAATTTTGCAGTAGCTTCCACCTGAAAACGGTGAAAATTATAAATCGGCACTAATACCTGTTCAAGCTCAGACATAGGTGTGCCCATAGGAATACTGTTTAAGCCAAAGTTTTCTAATGCGAGGGCTCTAACATCTAATACTCGCATCAATTCTTTAGCAGCATCTTTGCCATTGTCCCACAAGTGACCAGTAGCATGCGCACCTGATTGCGGCCTTGCGTCAGGATCAGAAACATATGCTAAGCCCTTTTGCTGAGTTGCTGCGACCAACTCAGTCAAATACTGTGCTTCTTGGTCAGTTGCAACATCAGCATAGCCATAGGCAATAACAAACTTATCCCAATCACCAATATTTTCTGCATAAGCGTTAGCTAAATTAACTTGTCCATTATCAATGGTAACTAATGGGTGAGGATAATCCATAACTGACGCTCGGTCATTAACACTGGCAGCAAAGTTATGCGCTATGCCCAATGTATGTCCAACCTCATGAGCTGATAGTTGGCGAATGCGCGCCAAAGCCATTTCCTTCATAGCGCTGGTATCAGTATCAGCATGATTAAACGGTGACGTTAGACCTAAAGCAATTAAATAGTCTTGGCGAACACGCAAAGAGCCTAGCGTTACATGGCCTTTAATTATTTCGCCGGTACGGGGATCAATAACGGATGAGCCATAAGACCAACCTCGCGTTGCACGATGTACCCATTGAATAACATTGTAGCGAACATCCATAGGATCAGCGTCACTGGGTAATAACTTAACTTGAAAAGCATTTTTATAACCAATAGCAGAAAAGGCTTGATCCCACCAACGAGCGCCATCTAACAATGCCGTCTTAACCGGTTCAGGAACGCCAGCATCTAAATAATAAATAATCGGCTCAACGGCTTCGCTCATTGTCGATAATGAATTTTTCTTATGTAAACGGTGACGAGGAATATTGCGTTTAATCAGTGGCTGGTCGATTGCGCTGGCGTAATCAGCATAGGAATGCTGCCAAAAGCCACTATAAGGGTGAAATTTTCGCGTTTGATAATTATCATCAGGTAATTTGATCAGCGAGTGGTGTAAATTAACTGTAACGGCTGAGGCATCGGGTGTAACTGATCGTAAATACGCACCTGCTTTCGACCCCGTATAAGTAACCGTGGCTTCTAGTTCGGTGTTATGTGGAAAAGCTTTCGTTCGCTTTTTATAAACGCCACTGCGTGAACTATCAATTTTATAATCGCCCTGCTTACTGCGCTGTAATTGTTCAGACAAGTTATGAATATCTGATAATAAAAACGGCGTGTAATCAATTAAGGTTTTGCTGTTATCTGCTGCAGTATGGCTAACCTTAAAGCCCCAAATAATTGAGCTGGCAAATGCTTCATCTATCGCCTGCTTCTCCAGCTTATTGTCGGTATTGGCACGGAAATAAGTATTAAGTTGGCGTAAAAACACTTTGTCACCTACTTTTTCAAAGCGAACTAATCTCGTGTCACCAAGTTGACCGCGGTCTAAGCCAATATCGTTTGAACCTATACCGTGTGGCAAGCCACTTTGAAATAAAAACTCTTGTTCAAACGTCTCAATTTCTAAAAATACTTTACCTGTTTTATCATCAAGGTAAAAAGAAAAATAGCCTTGTTGAACCTGCATGTTTTTAATAAATTCAGCGTAACTTTCTTCTGCTTTCGCCTGCACTTGTACTGACAACCCACAGTAAAAAAACAACACTAATAGCTTAATGAAAAACTTCATTTAATATCCCTGTTTTAAGTAAAATCGAGTGAGTTATAAAAACTCCCCCTGAGCTAAAATTAAAATGATTATAGGTACTAAAAATCACCCTATTCTTGTTATAATCGCCTAATAGCAAGTTGATTAATTATCTGTCCATTTTTAATGGTTAGCATGAAAAAGCAGACATCTTAATTAGTCAAATTGATAATAATTGGCACTTTGATGACTTGATAATACATCATAACATTGAAAATTAAATACAATATACTCCGTCATAAGAGTATGACTCTAAAGTAATTAGGTAACCCAATGCAACGACTAGCTCCCGCTTTACGTGAAGATAATGTACCAGCAGATTTAATTTCATTAATAGAAACCATTTTAGCGGCAACAAAGGAAATTTCATTCCTTGTTAGCCAAGCTCATCTAGGCGATGTTATGGGCTCTACCGTTGATGAAAATATTCAAGGTGAAGTGCAAAAAAAACTCGACGTTGTAGCCAACGATTTATTTAAAGACATTCTTCTAGAGTCAGGTTTGGTTAAAGCCATTTCCTCTGAAGAAGAAGATACTTCTGTCGCCGGTGAAAAAAATGGCAAGTTTTTAGTCTCATTTGATCCATTAGACGGCAGTTCAAATATTGATATTAACTCTTTAATTGGCACTATTTTTTCTATTCACGAAGCACCCGCTGATATGGATGCCAGTGATCCTGACATGTTTAAGCAGTCTGGTAATAAGCAAATTTGTGCTGGTTATGTACTTTATGGTCCGGCAACTATGCTTGTAATGACAACAGGCAATGGTACTCACTTTTACGTGTTAGATCGAACGCACGGCGGCTTCTCATTAGTCGAACGTAATGTACAAGTACCAAAAGATACCCAAGAATTTGCTATTAATATGTCTAACCAACGTTTTTGGCAAGCCCCAATGCAAAATTATATTACCGACTTACTCGCTGGTAATACTGGCCCGCGCGGTAAAAACTTCAACATGCGCTGGATTGCGGCTATGGTCGGAGACATTCACCGTGTGTTAACGCGTGGAGGTTTATTTACTTACCCTGCCGATAATAAAAACCCTGAAAAGCCTTATAAATTGCGTTTAATGTATGAAGCTAACCCTATGAGTTTTTTAATTGAACAAGCTGGTGGCTTAGCCATGACGAGCAAAGGACGGATTATGGATATGGACCCAACAGATATTCATCAACGCGTTGAAGTTATCATGGGATCAAAAAATGAAGTAGAAGTTTGCTTAAGTTACTACAAATAAACCTCAAATGAATTTAAGCTTGCACTGAAAGTTTCAGCCAAAAAACACCTAGAATGCTAGGTGTTTTTATTTCTAGCTTTTATGGATTTATAATTTAATAATTTCTCTCATTAAATTAAGTTGGTATGCATTACGCCCCATTTGAATTAGTCAGTCGTAATTTTTATTGTTACATTTTAAAGCCGTACATTATAAAAAGTGACTAACGTTATCTATAGTAGTACGATGAATATCCTAGCAAAATTTTCACAAGGACGATGGGATTATGAGCCATATCACGACTATTGAGCGTACTTTCACCGAGCAAGAGCAACTTGTTTCTACCACCGATTTAAACGGTACCATTACTTATGCTAATCCTGAATTTTGTGAAATAGCCGGCTATAGTTTAGAAGAATTAATTGGCCAACATCACAATATTGTACGCCACCCTGATATGCCCAAAGCAGCTTTTAAAGATCTATGGGAAAAGTTAAAACGTGGTGACTCTTGGCGTGGCATGGTTAAAAATCGCTGTAAAAACGGTGACTACTATTGGGTGGACGCTTACGTAACCCCTCTTTTTAACAAGGGGCAAATTACCGGTTATCAATCTGTTCGAGCATTTCCAAGTGATCAACAAAAAGTTCAAGCACAATTACTTTACGATAAACTAAACCACGACAAACCCATATTGGATTTACATGCCAATATCCCCCTCAAACGATTTGTGGCACTTATTTGTGTTATAGCAGCGATATCGATGGATTGGATGCTCGTTGGTACAATAACATCCACTTTAATATTATTAGGCTGCCTTGCGCTAATCATATTTATTTTTGCCGAAGAACTCATAAAAATCCCCAATCACCTTGGTAAAACAAAATCAATGTTTGATAGCCCGTCACGACATGTATATCTAGGTAAAGGTATTCTCAACATCATTAATTACCCGGCAGAATTATACAAAGCTAGAATAAAAACAGTCCTTGGACGCAGTAACGACTCAGGCAGAAGACTAGCAAAACTTGCCGACGAACTTGCTCAAACGTCAACCGAAATGCTCAGTGGCATCAAAGAAGAAAATGAGCATATTAGCCAATTTTCCTCCGCTATCACCCAAATGAGTACAACGATAAGCGAAGTTAGCGAAAGTACCACCTTAGCACATGATAAAGTGGCTCAAGTCCAAGCCGACTGTCTACAAAATATTGTCACCATAGAGAGCAGTGAAAATAAAATTACCCAACTCGCCACTGATGTTGAAAATGCCGCTAATAATGCGACTGAATTAGTGACTGATGTTGATAAAATATCGACTGTAATGAGTGAAATTCAAGGTATTGCGGATCAAACAAACTTACTGGCTTTAAATGCGGCAATAGAAGCAGCAAGAGCAGGTGAACAAGGTAGAGGCTTCGCCGTGGTTGCTGATGAAGTAAGAACCTTGGCCAGTAGAACACAAAGTGCGACTGAACAAATACAGCTATCTGTTTCTGAATTGCAGCGAACATTGAAGTCTTGGAATCAAGTCATGATGTCCAATAAAACCAATGCAGATGAATGTTCTGCTGAATCTAATGCTATTAAGCAAGCCATGCAAAATATTATTGATAATATTCAAAATGTTAATGATATGACAGCGCAAATTGCTACGGCTTCAGAGCAGCAGAGTGTGGTTGCTGAGCAGATCACTCAAGGCATTCATAATATCGGCAATATATCTCAACGTAACACTCAGTTGGCTGCTGAAGTATCAAATAAAAGTATTGAAGTGAATAAAAATGCCGAAGCAATCGAAGAGCTTAGCACCAATTTTAGTTAACAGATAAATTACGCTTATATCGGTAAAACTTTCATTTATTAAAATGGCTACTCTGGTAGCCTTTTTTATTTATATGATTAATTTTTTAACGGCTTAACCACGTGCAAGTTCAGTTCAGTTCAGTTCAGTTCAGTTCAGTTCAGTTCAGTTCAGTAAGAATTTAACCTATCAACTACCTTCAATCTTCTATATTTCGCCCGTAATTTAACGTTAAAAAAAGTACTAAAACTCGCCATAACTCCCCTTTTATATTTGGTAAAAGCTTGACTTAGATCAAAAAAAGACTACAATTTTCACAAATTACTGAAAATACAGAAACAACAGTAAATATGAAAATTACAGCTATGACTCAATCATTAGTGTTGCACTTTGGCGAAATGGGCTCGCGTTGGGGTTTAAACCGCACGCTAGGACAAATGTACGCCGTTATTGTCCTGACCGAATCGCCTCTTAATGCCGATCAAATCAGTGAAGCTCTACAAATTTCGCGTTCGAATGTCAGTATGGGCTTAAAAGAGCTTAAGGCCTGGAACTTAATTAAACTCCACCATATTCCCGGCGACAGAAAAGAGTACTTTTCAGCACCTAGTGATATTTGGGAGATTGCTCGCACCTTAGTTGTTGAACGCAGAAAGCGCGAGTTAGACCCAACTTTATCAACACTGCGTGATGCCTTAATGGAACAGCCTAGCAATGAATCAGATGAATACGCACAAATGCGCGTTAAACAAATGCATGACCTGATGGAAATGGTGACGCTTTGGACTAATGAGATGCAAGGAATGTCTTCAGAAAAACTGTCCGCTTTACTCAAGTTGGGTGAAGGTATTAGTAAAATATTAGATGTAAAAGACAGGCTATTACTACGATAAAAACTATTAAAATTGCCATTATTTTATTACATAGAATATGGCTAAAAGAATTAAAACGACAGGACTAAAGCGTCTGTCGTTTACACAAGCACTTTACTTAATTAAATGGAGTACATCACGTGTTAGATGCATCAGCTCTTGCTAACGACACAAGTTTCATGCTTTCCCGCATTCAATTTGCTGCCAACATTAGTTTTCATATTTTATTTCCTACCATCAATATCGCCTTGTGTTGGGTATTGTTGTTCTTCAAGGTTCGCTTTAATCAAACCCAAGACGATAGTTGGTTACGCGTTTATCGGTTCTGGGTCAGAATATTTGCCTTAACCTTTGGTATTGGCGTGGTCAGTGGCATTACTATGTCATTTCAGTTCGGTACTAATTGGCCGGGGTATATGGAAACCGTTGGAAATATAGCGGGGCCTTTACTTGGCTATGAAATAATGACGGCATTCTTTTTAGAAGCCTCATTCCTTTCAATTATGCTGTTTGGGATGGACCGAGTCTCTAATCGCGTCCATACCATTGCCACCGTACTGGTTTCTTTTGGTACCACTTTATCGGCATTTTGGATTTTATCACTCAACTCATGGATGCATACGCCAGCCGGCTTTGAGATGATTGACGGTGTAGCCCATGTTACGAGCTGGCTTGAGGTTATTTTCAACCCTTCTATGCCTTATCGTTTTATGCATATGCTGCTCGCTTCAGGGTTAACCACTGCATTTCTAATTTCGGGTATTTCTGCTTATCGCCTGATCAAAGGCGATAATAAAAAGTCAGTAAAACAAGCGCTAAATTTTTCCGTGGTCTTGGCCGCAGTCTTAATTCCAATACAAATTTTTGTAGGTGATTTACACGGTTTAAATACTTTTAAAAACCAACCTGCAAAAGTTGCGGCTATGGAAGGAGCTTGGAACACCGAAGCCAATGTTCCGTTATTATTATTTGCCTTACCTAACGAGAAAAAAAGAGAAAATAGCTTTGAATTAAAAGTGCCCAATATGGCCAGTATCATTTTAACTCATGACTCAGCAGGCGAAATCAAAGGCTTAAATGACTTTGTTGATAAACACCCACCTGTTGCCCCCGTATTTTTCAGCTTTAGGATAATGATAGGCATTGGCATATTGATGCTGATATTTTCTTGGCTAGCAACATACCAGTATGTCATCAAAAAACGCTACCCACCTTGGTTATTAAAAACAGGTATTGCCATGACATTTTCCGGTTGGCTAGCAACATTAGCTGGTTGGTATGTTACAGAAATTGGCCGACAACCATTCTTAGTGACTGGCATATTGCGTACCAAAGACGCTGTTACGACTACGCCGCCTGAGAATATAGCCATGTCTTTAACTTTGTATCTAGTTATTTATGTGTTTTTACTGATTGCCTACATTCGCACTTTATTTGTTATGGCGAATCGAGCAGTAATATTAGAAAAATCAAATGCATCATTGACTGAAGCAGGCTCGTCTATCGAACCTAATATCCCCTTAGCTGACGAAGGAGAAAAATAATGATATCCGCAACAGTAGATTGGCTACCAATCGTTTTCGTTGGCTTAATGGGCCTATCGTTTTTAGTTTACGCGATACTTGATGGTTACGACTTGGGCGTTGGGGTATTACTACCTTTAGACAACCCTCAACAACGTGATATGATGATTTATTCAATCGGGCCATTTTGGGATGCCAATGAAACATGGCTCGTTATGGCTATCGGCTTATTATTGATTGCCTTCCCTAATGCCTACTCTCTCATATTTCAAGCATTGTATCTGCCGACCGCTTTGATGTTAGCTGGGCTAATTTTACGTGGTGTTTCGTTCGACTTTCGCACCAAAGCGCTAAGTGCTGATAAAAATAAATGGGAGTATGCTTTTAAGTTTGGCTCTTTATTAGCAACATTATCACAAGGCTACATGTTGGGTCGCTACATCACCTCGTTTGAAGATACATGGTTATCTCTGGGCTTTTCAGCCTTGTCAGCTATTTGTGTAACGGCAGGTTATTGCTTTATCGGTGCGGCATGGTTAGTAATGAAAACCGAAGGTGAGTTACAGCGCCGTGCTGCAAAATGGGCAAAATATACCAATGTACTTATGGCCTTTGGTATTGTCGCTGTATGTTTAACTAATCTATTAATTGACCAACAAATTATGGATAAATGGTTAGGCGGAATACAAGCGATAATGCTGGTGCCAATCACCTTATTACTTGGCTTTACATTTGTAACCGTACATCGCTATTTAGACAAAGTGCCGATGGAAAATGATCTTGGTTGCTGGCTCCCCTTTACAGCCGCAGTTATGATATTTATTCTATGTTTTTGTGGTTTAGGCTACAGCTTTTATCCGTACATAGTCCCCTTTAAAACAACCATATTTGAAGCAGCAAGCTCTAGAGAGTCATTATGGTTTATTTTTGTGGGTGCAGCAGTCGTTTTGCCGATGATTATTGGTTACACCATATTTTCTTATAAAGTGTTTTGGGGTAAAACCACTAAGCTTAACTACTAGGCATACTTACTAGGCTTAACTACTCGGCTTAACCATTAAGCTTAACCATTAGCCTTAGTGACTAAAGTTGTACGAAAAGAGTGCAAATAGTCACTAGGCTAACACTAAGAAATTTTGCTAGAATACGCGCCATATTCTAGACAGAACTCATTTATTCGCTCCGTTATTAACTTAGCAGAGCTTGGAGATAGCAATTTATGCCAGCTTATGCCGTAGGTCACAAAGTACCAGATTCAGATTCAATCTGCTCAGCCATCGCGCTTTCATATTTGAAAACAACGATTGGTGAAGATGTAAAACCCGCACGTTTAGGTGAACTTTCACCTGAAACTGCCTTTATTTTAGAGAAGTTTGGATTAGAAAAACCTGAGCTTAAGTTAAACTTTGCTGATACAGACGGTATTTATGTTGTTGATCACTCAGACCGCATACAAGGCCCTGACGATATTGATGAATGCACAGTGTTAGGCATTATTGATCATCATAAATTAGGTGATATTACCACTTCTACTCCGCTAGAAATTTGGGTTCGTCCGGTAGGTTGCACCAATACTATTATTAAAATGATGTATGACTTTCACGATGTTGAAATTCCTAAAAACATTGCTGGTGCTATGATGTGCGCTATTTTATCTGACACCGTTATTTTTAAATCTCCAACTTGCACTACGGCTGATATTAAATGTGTTGAAGCTTTGGCTGAAATCGCCGGCATTGAAGATTACAAAGGTTTGGGCATGGAAATGTTCACGGTTAAATCTTCAGTACAAGGTACACCAGTACGTGAGTTAGTATTACGTGACTTTAAAGATTTCAATATGAGCGATAACATTGTAGGTATTGGCCAACTAGAAGTTATCGACCTAGCCTTGTTTGATGAGATGAAAGCTGATTTACATGCTGACTTACAAGCCGTTAAAGAAGAAGGTAATCGTCATACCGTAATGTTGCTGCTTACTGACATTATGCAAGAAGGTTCAGAACTTCTCGTAGTAAGTGACGATACCAGCATCGTTGAAAAAGCTTACGATATTAGCTTAGTTGATAATAAAGTTTGGTTACCGGGTGTAATGAGCCGTAAAAAGCAAGTTGTACCACCGTTGCAAAATACCTTTGCTAAGTAAATAACTTAAATATCCCAAGCAGTTATACAAGTACAAAGCCTGACAATCGTCAGGCTTTTTTAATGACTCCGATTGTGAACACTTATAACTGTCTATAACTATCCATAACTACAGATAAAACTATGCTGAATAAATAACTCGGCAAACATTTATAATAACCAATTTATCCAAGAAAAAAGTAAGCTAAGCATCTCTCAGTAAATGCCTTTATATTTATATTTAAAGTAATACCTCTTTGCTGAACCACCTTTTATAGGGCTGGTAGCGGTCGTATAGCCAATTAAAAGTAAACGTATAAACTAGTATAAATATTAAAAACCCGGCCTCTAAGGTAATCGCAGCTAACCAAGATATTTTTAAATACCAAGCTAATACCGGCAAGGTAATTATCACCATACCTAACTCAAAACAGCAGGCATGAAAGCCCCTAACAACTATACTTCTGTCAATACGGTTTTCGCCCATTAACTTATCAAAAATTATGTTGTATATATAATTCCACAACATAGCAAAAATAGATAAAGCAACACTTACCGTAATCATTTTTCCGGCACTAAAACCGGTAATTATGGCCGATAAAGGTACCATAATGGCCAACATGCAAACTTCAAAAAATACAGCTTGAAATACTCTCTCAGTTTTTTTCATAATTTAACTCTATAATTCGTGACGACAAGGCTATTTTCATTCAAAATAAAGATACATTACAGTCAGCTTGTATCTGGTAAAGCGATATGTTTAGTATTGATCAACTCCAAGCTTTTGTAACAACAGTAGAAACTGGGTCATTTTCAGCCGCAGCACGGCAATTAAATAAAGCGCAATCCGTTGTTAGTCAACATATTATAAATCTCGAAATAGACTGCAATACAACGTTGTTCGATCGCTCAGGCCGTTACCCTTTATTAACGCTAGCGGGTAAAAAATTATTATCGCATGCTCAAGCATTACTAAATCAGCATCAACGCCTGCAAAGCTCTGCGCTTGCATTAAACGACAATACGCCCAACGAAATTACTATTGCACTTGATGAGGGTATACCGTTTAAAAATATCACCACAGCCATTGACCAGCTTCAAATCCTATACCCTAATGTAACGTTGGAATTCTTAAGCGCCTCAAGTTTCGATATTATTGACATGTTAAATACTGAACAGCCGTTAATTGGTATTGTTTTTAGCGAACTCGGCATGCCAAGTTATTTAGATTTTGAATGTGTTGGTTCGGTAAAGTTTGATTTGTATGTTGCCAAAAGCCACCCATTGGCGAAGCTTAAATGTAAAAACATTGATGAATTAAGGCTGCACCGCCAGTTACTTATTCGCTCTCGAAATACGAAAACCAGTAGCTTTCAATTAAAAATAAGTCCTGATATTTGGTTTGCCGACAATTACTTTTTATTGTTAGAGTTAGTAATACAAGGACATGGTTGGTGTTTATTGCCAAACCATGTCGCCGCCGATCCAGTAAAATCATCAGAGATAGTAAAGTTACCTTTAGAGTTCGAAGAGATCGGCTGGCAGGCGAATGTTGACGTATTGCAGCATCAAAGACACAGTGATTTAGCCATTTTTAAAACCCTTAGAAGTTTATTACGTAACCGCTTATAGCATTCTTATAGTATTAACTAGCGTAAAAAAGCCCAGCACTGCTGGGCTTGGTACAAAGGGTATTAGCACTAAGAGTTAAATATCTTTCACACCCATATTAAATAAAGTAAAACCGTAAATATCGGCATACTGATCAATGGTTTTACTGATTGGCGTACCGGCTCCATGGCCCGCATCTGTTTCAATGCGAATTAAGGTTGGATTAGCGCCAGCTTGTTTATCTTGTAACTCAGCAGCAAACTTAAATGAATGCGCCGGCACTACGCGATCATCATGATCACCTGTTGTTACCATAGTCGCGGGATAATGCGTGCCCGCTTTAACATTATGTACCGGCGAGTAACCTAGTAAATAGTTAAACATTTCGGCATTATCATCTGACTTACCATAGTCGTAAGCCCAACCAGCACCTGAGGTAAATGTGTGGTAGCGCAATATATCTAATACACCAACCGCCGGTAATGCCACTTTAAATAACTCAGGACGTTGCGTCATTACTGCGCCAACTAGCAAGCCTCCGTTAGATCCGCCCATTACCGCAAGTTTGTCTGAAGAAGTTACTTTTTCTGTAATCAGATATTCTGCGGCAGCAATAAAGTCATCAAAGACATTTTGCTTTTTAAGCTTTGTACCCGCGTTGTGCCATTTTTTACCGTACTCGCCACCGCCACGCAAATTAGCTACAGCATATACGCCACCTAATTCTAACCATGCTGCACGGGTTGAACTAAATTGCGGCTGCAGGCTGACATTAAAGCCACCGTAGCCATATAAAATAGTCGGATTACTACCATCAAGCACTAGCCCTTTTTTATGGGTAATGATCATCGGTACTTTCGTACCATCTTTAGACTTGTAAAAAACTTGTTTTGACTCAAAGTTATCGCTGTCGAAATTTACTTTCGATTTCATATGTACAACAGATTCACCCGTTGCAACATCTAAAGTAAAAGTGGTTGAAGGTATTTTCTGATTACTAAACGAGTAATAAATTTTGCTTTGTGACTTTTTACCACTAAAGCCGCCAGCTGTACCCACTTCAGGTAATGCAATATCGCGAACTTTCTTACCGGTTAAGTCATATTGCTGAATAAAAGATGTGGCATCTTTCATATATTTAGCAAATAAGTAACCACCGCCGGTTGAAACCGATAAAACATTTTCAGTTTCAGGAATAACATTTAGCCAGTTTGCTGGTGCTGGTTTTAACGCATTAACTTTAACCACACGTTTATTAGGTGCAGCCATATTGGTGACAAATAATAAGTCATCACCATTACTGTTGACCATATAAGTGTCAGAGTCAGTGTTATCAACAACCGTAATCAATGGTGAGTTTGTTTTGGTTAAATCTTTGATAAAAAGCTTGTTACCTGAAGTTGAAACCGCTGCAGATACCAATAAATATTTACCGTCTTTAGTCACTTCACCACTAACATAACGATGTTTATGTGCGTCTGTGCCACCAAAAACTAAGCTATCTTCTGATTGTGCGGTGCCAAGCTCGTGATAGTAAAGTTTATGTTGATCCGTTTTCGCTGATAACTCACTACCTTTAGGCTTGTCGTAACTAGAATAATAAAAACCTTTATTACCCAACCAAGATAAACCACTAAATTTAATATCTACCAATTCAGCTTCAAGCACTGCTTTAGTTTTCGTATCAATAATACGTGCTTTACGCCAATCGCTTCCGCCTTCAGAAATTAAATAAACGGCCAAAGCGCCATCTTCGCTAAACTCAATACTGGCTAGAGAAACCGTGCCGTCTTCACTAAAAGTATTAGGATCTAGAAAAACTTCCGCTGCTGCATCACCTTTTTGACGATATAAAACATATTGATTCTGTAAACCATCATTTTTATAAAAGTAGCTATAGTCACCTTCAATAAACGGCATACCTACTTTTTCATAATCTAATAAAGCCGCAAGACGTGATTTAATTTTATCGCGATAAGGTATTTGCTCTAAATATGCGGAAGTCGTTTTATTTTGTGCTTTGACCCATGCAGCAGTTTCGGCGCTCATATCGTCTTCTAGCCAACGATAATTATCGGTTACTTTTGTGCCAAAGTATTCATCAACAACAGCCACTTTTTTCGTTGTTGGATAAGTTATCATTGTACTTTCATCGCCTATACTTGCTACTTTCACCGAAGCCGGAGTCGCTGTTGTATCTTGACTACAGCCCGATAAGCCACACAATGCGACTAACACAGCAGAATTTAGTATTAATTTTTTAGAAATCATAATTTCCCAAACAAATAAAGTTGTTAATATATTGTTATCAATCATATGGCAGGCAATAATCGATGTCCACCGAATCAACTGAGTTAAGCCTAATAAATCACATGAAATCATAATAATAAATCATTATGATTAAGCTCTTAAAAAGTAATCAAAGGCGCAAACATGAAAATCAAAAATTCAGCACGACTTAGTTATCAGCTTATTGATGAAAGCGATAGCGAATTTCTTTTTCAGCTAGATAAAAATCCGGAAGTTATGCGCTATATCAACGGTGGTAACATGACCTCGCGCGAAGACATTCGCCAAGTGTTTATCCCAAGACACAGTGCCTATAAAAACATCGAAAAAGGTATGGGATTATGGAAAGTTACTGTAATAGATACTCAAGAGGATATTGGCTGGATTTTAGTGCGTCCAATGGATTTTTTTTCCGACAATCCTAAGTGGCATGACATTGAATTAGGTTGGCGTTTTTTACAGTCTACTTGGGGCAAAGGTTTAGCTTCAGAAGCCGCGATTCACATTCAACAATTACTTGCTAAACAGCAAGAAAATAAAAGCTTTAGTGCTATAGCCGTAAAAGATAACCTTGGTTCAATTGCGGTAATGAAAAAACTCGGTATGGCATATATTAAATCGTATATTCATTCTGACGCACAGCTAGGAAATTCTGAAGTGGTGCTGTATCGCGTTGAGAATAATCAATCCTAAGATTATACTTTTTACTTCGGCACGAGAATAAGGTCCAATGAGTACAGACAAAAAAGCCCAACAATGGTTGGGCTTCATACATATCGCTAACTTATTTAATTAAATAAAAAACTTAACTAAGCATATTGAATAAACGCTACACTCGTTCAAATACCGTTGCGATACCTTGGCCTAAACCAATACACATAGTCGCTAAACCAATGTTAGCGTCTTGCGCTTCCATTAAGTTAATTAACGTACCTGAAATACGCGTACCTGAACAACCTAGTGGGTGGCCTAAAGCAATTGCGCCACCGTTAAGGTTAATCATGTCATCCATTTTGTCTTCTAAACCTAATGAACGTACACAAGACAAGGCTTGGGCAGCAAATGCTTCGTTAAATTCAGCAAGTTCAATATCAGCTAAGGTTAAACCGGCACGTTTTAATGCTTTCTTAGTGGCTGGCACTGGACCAAAGCCCATGGTTGATGGATCACAGCCTGCGATAGCCATACCACGAATTTTAACGCGTGGTGTTAAGCCCATCGCTTTTGCACGTTCTGCTGACATGACTAACATTGCAGAAGCGCCATCAGAAAGCGCAGAAGAAGTACCTGCCGTTACCGTACCATTTACCGGATCGAATACCGGACGTAAGCCCGCTAAACTTTCAATAGTTGTTTCAGGACGAATAACTTCATCATGCTCAATCAGCGTTAAAGCGCCCATAGCGTCATGACCTAAAGTTGGCACAATTTCATTCGCCCAACGCCCTTCAAGCATAGCTTTATGAGCGCGTTGATGAGAACGAGCGCCAAAAGCGTCTTGCTCAGCACGAGTAATACCGTGCTGCATGCCAAGTAACTCAGCTGTTAAGCCCATGTTACCAGCGGCACGTGAAATATGCTTGCTCAGTGCTGGGTCAAAATCAACATCATACATCATAGGTACATGACCCATGTGCTCAACACCACCCACTAAAAATACATCGCCTTGACCGGCCATAATATTGGTGGTTGCATCGTGAAGTGCTTGCATCGATGAACCACATAAACGGTTCACGGTAACAGCACCGGTAGACTTTGGAATATCAGTTAACAGTTGCGCATTACGAGCAATATTGAAACCTTGCTCTTTAGTTTGCTTAACGTTACCCCAAATAATATCTTCAATTAACGCAGGGTCTAAGTTAGGGTTTCTAACTAAGAGTTGTTGCATTAGATGTGCTGATAAAGTTTCAGCACGAACATTACGAAAAACACCGGATTTTGAGCGCCCCATTGGGGTACGGATGCAATCGACAATAACGACTTCTTTCATGATTTTCTCCTTCGCTTAAGCTGTTTTAACATCGGTTGTAAAATATGACTGACCAGATTTCGCCATTTCGCGTAGTCCATCAGTAACTTGATAAATTTCGCCTAAGTGCGCGTATTTATCAGCCATCGCAATAAAGTTATCTAATCCAAGAGTTTCTAGGTAACGAATTGGACCGCCTCTAAATGGAGGAAAGCCTAAACCGTATATCAAGCCCATGTCAGCTTCAGCTGCAGTATCTACTACACCTTCTTCTAAACAGCGTACAACTTCATTCACCATAGGGATCATCAAACGTGCGATAGTTTCATCCGAGCTAAAGTCTTTTTTCTCAGCGCCGGTACTTACACCTGCAAACAGGTCATAAGCTACTTGAGCTGCTACTTTTGTTGGACGACCACGCTTATCTTTACCGTAATCGTAGAAGCCTTTACCATTTTTCTGACCCAAACGATCTTTATTATATAAAGCACTTACTGGGTCATTATCAATTTTAGACATACGGGTTGGGAAACCAGCAGACATAACGCCTGTACAATGATCAGCAGTATCAATACCCACAACATCAAGTAAATATGCCGGGCCCATTGGCCAACCAAATTGTTTCTCCATCACTTTATCAACTGCGACGAAATCAGCACCTTCAAGTACTAATTGGCTAAAGCCTGCAAAATATGGGAATAAAACACGGTTAATGTAAAAACCTGGACAATCGTTAACAACAATCGGTGATTTACCCATTTTAGCGGCGTAAGCCACAACAGCAGCAACAGTTTCATCAGAAGTTTCTTTACCGCGAATAACTTCAACCAATGGCATTTTGTTTACCGGGTTGAAGAAATGCATGCCACAAAACTTGTCTTTGCGTTTAAGACCTTGTGCTAATAAATCAATTGAAATAGTCGACGTGTTAGAAGTCACAATAGTATCTTCACTCACATGACTTTCAACTTCAGCCAGTACCATCGCTTTAACTTTTGGATTTTCAACTACCGCTTCAACGACAATATCAACATCTTTAACACTGTCATAACTTAATGATGGTGTGATGCTATTGAGTACGCCAGCCATTTTCTTAACGCTCATGCGGCCGCGTTCAACTTGCTTAGTTAAAATGCCAGCAGCCGTTGTTAGACCTAAATCAAGCGCTTGGTCGTTAATATCTTTCATGATAATTGGCGTGCCTTTATAAGCTGACTGGTAAGCAATACCACCGCCCATAATGCCTGCACCCAATACTGCCGCTTTATTCACAGCTTTAGTGGCTTGTTTACCCGCTTTTTTAGCTTTACCTTTAACAACTTGGTCAGCCATAAACAGGCCAATTTGAGCAGTAGCTACATCGGTTTTCGCTAATTTTGCAAAACCAGCATTTTCCAATGCCATTGCGCCTTCACGGCCTAAACTGGCGGCTGCTTCAATCGTTTTAACCATCACCATTGGTGCTGGGTAATGCTTACCGGCTTTCGCTGCTATCATGCCTTTACAGGTATTAAAGGTCATAATTGTTTCTGTTGGCGAAAGCTTTAATGCTTCTAATTTAGGTTGGCGTTTAGCGCGCCAATCTAGTTTGCCTGCAATCGCTTGATTTAGCATCTTGATTGCGG
The DNA here is from genome assembly GCF_002077175.1 of Colwellia sp. PAMC 21821. Lineage (NCBI taxonomy): Bacteria > Pseudomonadati > Pseudomonadota > Gammaproteobacteria > Alteromonadales > Colwelliaceae > Colwellia > Colwellia sp. PAMC 21821. The sequence goes on along the minus strand of NZ_CP014943.1, from coordinate 2,580,420 downwards.
CTTCGCGCAAATGTTCTGGAGCAACTACGGCATCAAGTACACCTACGGCCATCGCTTGTTCGGCTTTAAACGTTCGACCTGTCGACATCCACTCAATGGCATTATCAGCACCAATAACACGAGGTAAACGCACAGTTCCACCAAAACCAGGGATTAGACCCAAGTTTACTTCTGGTAAACCGATTGAACACGACGTATCACCAATACGGTAGTCACAAGCCAAACTCATTTCACAACCGCCACCTAAGGCAAAACCATTAATAGCGACAACGGTCGGAAGGTTTATATCTTCAAATGAGTCAAAAACATCAGAACCTTGTTTGATCCAAGGCAGTAACTCATCTTCAGGTTTTTTAAATATTTCTAAAAACTCGGTGATATCAGCACCAACGATGAAAGAAGACTTACCAGAGGTAACTAAAACCCCTTTTGCTTCACTGCAATTATTAATCGCATCAACAACTGCGATATATTCTTTAAACGTTGCCTGATCAAATTTGTTAACTGAGCCTTGTGCATCGAATTTAAATTCGACAATGCCATCATCTAACAACTTGGCAGAAAGGCTTTTGCCTTGAAATAACATGCCTACTCTCCTGACTTTTTGTGGGTCGATTGACTGGTAATACGTAATCATAGACTACTACCGAGCGTGTGAATATTTAACTTACTCATATATTTAATTAACGAGTAAAAGAAATAAAGTGTCAATGAGTTTGCCTTGAAAGGAAAGGGAAAGCAAACTTTTTTAAACAAGCGTTTTAATTAAGTGTATTAATTTATTTCACCCCCTTACTTAATGCGGCCTCGAGTACCTCTTTGTTCATTTTTTTTCATTTTATCCAGTAGCTCTTTTTCCATATCTATACCTTGCCAATGCGCAATATCTAGCACTCTCAACACAATATCTGCGAGTTCTTCAGCAAAATCATCCGTCGGTTTTTCACCGCGACATTCATTTATAGCTTCGCCAACTTCCGATGCAACTAAAGCTAATGCTTCCAAGGTGGTTTTATTGTGCCACCCCATTCGCTCGACCCACTGATAGTTAAGCTCTGCTATTTTATTAATATCCATAAATGCCTCAAGTGTTACTTAATTAACTGATTATTATTTTATTAGCATGAAAAACTGAGTCTTTATCAGCAATAATCTCACTGTGCTAATCGTGTGTTTTATCCGCAATTAACATATAATAATCTGCCGCTGTCAATACCATCAAACTGAAATTAAAATGCCATTAAATGCGAAGTTACGTTCACCAGAAAATTTACTGCTCGCAATGGCATTTATTATGCCTTTAGTATTTTCGGTCTGGATGGCAATGCTTAATAATTTTGTTATTGAACAAGCCAGCTTTACCGGCGTAGAAATAGGTATATTACAAAGTTTAAGAGAAGTGCCGGGGTTCCTCGCCTTTACCGCTATTTATGTTTTACTGTTTATTAAAGAACAAAGGTTAGCACTACTTTCACTTGGCTTAACTAGCTTGGGTGTTGCGGCGACTGGCTACTTCCCGTCGGTCATTGGCTTATACCTAACCACGGTCATTATGTCGGTTGGTTTTCATTATTTTGAGACTGTTAATCAGTCCCTCACTTTACAGTGGATCAGCAAAGACAAAACCGCACATTTTTTGGGTCGAGCTTTATCCGTAAAATCGATCGCCTCGTTACTTGCCTTTGGTGGAATATGGCTATTAATGGAACAATTCGCATGGAGCTATCAAGCCACCTATTTACTGTTCGGCAGCATCGCACTCATTTTTACTATTGCACTAGCGTTATCATTTCCATATTTTGCTCCACCGGTAGAACAATCACGTCGATTAATTTTACGAAAACGTTATCTGCTCTTTTATGCTTTAACATTCTTTAGCGGCGCTCGTAGACAAATATTTGTCGTATTCGCTGGTTTTTTAATGGTAGAAAAATTCAATTATAGTGTCGCCGATGTCAGCGCACTATTTATGATTAACTATGTATTTAACTGGTTATTTGCCGCCAAAATCGGGCAATTTATTGGACGTGTCAGCGAACGTAATGTTTTAAAGTTTGAGTACATAGGGCTAACTATCCTATTTATTCTTTATGGCTTAGTCGAGAATGCTAATATCGCCGCTGTGCTTTATGTTATCGACCATTTATTTTTCGCACTGGCGATTGCAATAAAAACCTATTTTCAAAAAATAGCCTTACCCGAAGATATTGCCGCAAGTGCCGGCGTTAGCTTTTCCATTAATCATATTGCAGCCGTGGTTATCCCGGCTTTACTTGGCATGGTTTGGATAGTGAATGCTTCGTGGGTATTTTATATTGGCGCTGGATTTGCCTGCTGCTCTTTATTGCTAACCTTGTTTATGCCTTTCGCGCCAAGCCTAAATGTCGAATTTCGCACAAAAGAAAAAGCACTTGTGGAACAAGTGCTTTAAGTAAAACGTGTAAACTCAATTTAAGCTAGGTTTCTAGGGTTAAGCTAGAAAGTAATGCCGATAGCACTCACCTAGACGCTATCGGTTTATTTTTTCTAAACAGCTAAAGAACTCATCAGACGGCATAGGTTTAGCATAATAAAAACCCTGAACTTCATCACAACCCAAGAGCTTGAGTTCTGCTTCTTGTTCTAGTGTTTCAATGCCTTCAGCAATGACTTTCAAGCTCATTTGCTTACCTAAATTGATAATGGTATCGGCTATAATTGAACCGCCCGGCTCGGCAATATCACTAACAAAAGCACGATCAACCTTTAATCGGTCTAAAGGCAATTTTTGTAAGTAGCTTAATGACGAAAAACCAGTCCCAAAATCATCAAGCGCAATACTAATGCCTTCTGCTTTTAGTTTCACTAGAGCGTCAATAATAATCTGAGGTTCATCCATTAATACGTTTTCAGTTATTTCCAACTCTAATTTACTCGTATCAACTTTATGCGATTGTGCTATTTCAATAACGGTACTAACAAAATTTTCGCGTTTAAATTGAGGGATAGACACATTAACCGAGATACTAACATCGGTAAATTGACTCGCTGCCAACTTATTTAACTGCTGACACGCTTGATCGACAACCCAATTGCCAATATCAATAATTAAGCCTGAATATTCAGCTAAAGGGATAAATACCGCAGGTGAAATAAATTTACCATCTGCGGTTTTCCAGCGCAGTAAAGCTTCTGCACCAATGATTTTACCTGTTGTTAAGCTTAATTGCGGTTGATAAAACAGTTCCAGACGATTATCAGCAAAATCAGTTCGCAACTGCCTTATCATACTTAAACGCCACAGTGTTTTATCTTCCATCTCTTGATGATAATAAACATAAGGCTCATGCAGAGATTTTTTGGCTAAATTAAGCGCAATATTAATTTGATTAAGTACTTTTACACCACGAGAACCAGCTGATTTTTTTGAACAAAAACCATAACTTGCACTAATAAGTAAGCTTTGTTCTCCAGCGGAAAATGGCTGACTAAAGAGCGCCGTTAATGTTTCAGGATTCACCCATTTTTTGGGACCAATAATACCGAAAACATCCGCACCAATACGAGCTAGTTGATTGTCCTCACTTAATGCTCGAATGCGTGCAGATACTGCCATCAGAAGTTGATTACCCACATCTTGTCCAAGCCCGTCATTTATGTCACTAAAATGATTAAGGTCTATAAGTGCGCTGACTAAATCATCATCACTTTGACAAAAGTTATCTAATAAATTAACGAAATCTAATCTATTTGGTAATTCAGTTAACCAATCTTTATAAGCGGCATTACGGAGTTTTTGAAATAGATGAACATTTTCATAACCCGTAGCAATATTTGTCAGGAAAACTTCAATAAGCTGTATTTCAATGGTTGTTAAGGCTTGATCTAGTTCTAAATGAATTACGGCTCTAAAACCACCACTGGCTAGATAAAATGATGCAGAATCCACAGCAAAAAAATGCTGCTTTTGTTGGAAGCAACTGGTGATTTGGCTAATTACATCTCGATTGTCAAATGTGGTCAGTTTTTGTTTCACCTTAGCTTCAGATAAACCACTTTGGCCAAGGATATACAAACTTAAATCATCAGCGCCTTCAACAATACCTTGTCCACGCGCGCAAAAAATACCGTTACTCGTATCAACAAGCATTTTTAATTCAGCTAACACGCCATTCGCATAGTCATGCACCGTATGCAGCTCTAATAAACTCGCAGCAGCGCCAATAATTTTTTCTAAGCCTTGTCTATTTTTAGTAACTGAGTCAATTTGTTGATATGAACGAATGGCAGCATAAACCGTGGTCACTAATTTACGGCGAGTTAATTCAGTTTTAGTTTTGTAATCATTTATATCGTAGTCTTTAATTACGCTTTCTTCAGGTGCATAGCCTGGTTGTCCCGTACGTAACACTATACGAATATCAACTCGCTTTAATTGTTCACGTATATGTTTAACAACAGTGAGTCCAGCATCATCACTTTCCATAACTACATCAAGTAGCACTAGAACGATATCTTCATGTTCTTCAATAAGTTTACAAGCATCTTGACCGGAATAGGCATGCACGTATTCTAAATGTCGACCTAAAACGATCAGATCCGATAAGGCAAGTTGAGTTACTGAATGAATTTCAGGATCATCATCGACAATTAAGACTTTCCAAGTATCTTTTATAGCTGAATCAAATATTTCATCTTCATCACTATCATCGATAAACAAAAAATCATCGTTGGTGTTTTCGGAAACTTGCATATCATCCTCAAGGTACTAGTAAACAACAACTAGCATAATTTTTGATCAGCAATTTCTTTAAAAATTGTTATCATATTTAATACATAATAAAAGTCGAACTAAGATTATTCAACATTTCGTTTTAATAATATTGTTATTAACGAGTACTATTGATATTAAATCTTTTGTATATACAAAAATAATACCGCAATAAAACTTAAACACCTATAAATTAAAGATAATATTTTACTGTTTGTAAAGTAATGCTCATTTCATTGGTGATATGGTTTCAGTTATACACAGAGATAACAATAAAATATAAGCTACTTTCCTACCTAACTACATGTTCTAATGATTAAATATTACAACAATCGCCACCGAACGCTTTATCCTCCGGCGATGATAAAATAGTGAATGATATTGATATAGGCTTATAAATTTAAGGTTATGAGTAAAATTTAAATTTGCGCTATAATTAATTTTTGGCGATATTATGCTCGCATTTACAGCATTTAAGAGTTTTAAAGGATAAATCTGGTGTCGAATTCGACTGATGAAAACAACATAATTGAGCATCCCGTGGAAAACAGCACACGCGATGTAGCTAAACATGACGAACCCGCGATCAGATCAAAAAGTAATGCGAGTGCCACCGCTAATGCTTCTTCCCAAAAACAATTATTAGTGTTGGCGAAAAAATTCTCACTCAACGCTGCATTTTTACCTGAAAACAAGCAAGCCCCTTTGGAAGATAGGGCTTATCGACGTAAAAATATCGACGAGTTACGTAAACAGCAAAATATGGAAGCGATAGTCTTACGTGCCATTCAATATTGCTCAGATGAGACGATAACCGACAGAGCTGACCAAGATTGGTTTAGTTCGTTTGTGACACTTGCTGAGGGTATCAGCAATAAAAGCATGCAAGAGTTATGGGCGAAGATCTTAGCTGGCGAAGTATCCCAACCAGGTTCTTTTTCATTGAAAACGCTTCAAACATTTAGAACCATGAGCATCACTGAAGCAAAGCTGCTAGCAAAAGCTTGTAGCTTAGCGATGACAGATACACGCAAAAAAAATATCCGCGTGATCAGTGGCGCTTATCAAATCCCTACATTATTTAATTTCTTTAATAAGCAGCGACAACAGCGTCTTGACCTTAACCAAGTAGGGTTAAGCTACGCTGATATATTAACATTGGCTGATAATCATCTATTGTTTGAACAAGAAACAGAAAGTCACTCGCTTACAAAGGGGGAGAAGCTGCAATTTAACTATAATGGCAAACAACTTAGCTTCACAGCTAAAAAATCGGCCTGTATTCTCACCTTTTATAAATTTACCCCCATTGGCACAGAACTCGCGCACTTAATTGCTGACAATCAAGATGTGAGTTATATAAACGCAGTAAAAACGCAATTATCTGAAAATTTTATTATTGAGGGCTAATACAAAATAAGATATTTATCGATAGAAACTAAGGTGTGAATGTTGAGGGCTGGGCTAAATGACAAAAAAGAATGCGACGCGCGCATTCTTTTTATCGCAATAGTTTAAATACCATCACCGTCGGTGTGTAAACCACATTCTCTTTGCATGCCAGAAAAGCGTGTGTCACTTTCATCCATGCCTGCCGATAATGGTCGTGTACTATGCACATCGCCCACTGAGACATAACCTTCTTCCCACAATGGGTGATAAGGTAAGTTATTCGCCGTTAAGTATTGGTGAACATCTTTGTTTGTCCAATCAATAATAGGGTGTACTTTAAAGCGGCCACGTAAAATACTTACGACTGATAAGCCTTCACGATGACTTGATTGCTGACGACGAACACCTGAAAACCATGTACCCGCTTGCAACTCACTTAAACCACGCTCTAGCGGTTCAACTTTATTACGTCGATTATATGCTTTTAAAGAGTCTTCATCTGTTGCCCACTCTTGTCCAAACTTAGCTTGTTGCCATGCTGCACTTTCTTTAGCACTGAATACTTGTAAATTTAAATTCAATCGCTCAGTCATTTTTTCAATAAACTGATAAGTTTCAGGAAACAAATGTCCCGTATCAGTAATTAATACCGGAATATTAGGCTCAATCTGGGTCAGCATATGTAGCATCACCGCAGATTGGATACCAAAACTGGATGATAAAACAAATTGCGATGGTAAGTTCTCCATCGCCCACTCTACTCGCTGTGTTGCAGACTGTTTCTCTAATAGTTCGTTCCACTGCTTTAACCAAGGTTCTGGTAAAGATGCAGGGAATTTATTACTGATCACAGGCGGTATACTCGCTTTAATAATATTAGTCATGAAAATCCCGTTTGCTGACTTTTACTTCGTCAACGATACCTACACGAATGACAAAATCACCGAAAGCTTCAGCATTATTTCTCTCAGCAACCCAACGCGCCACTAAGCTATCAATTTCGAGTAAAATATCTTCTTCATTCAGGTTTTCTTTGTACATTTTAGGTACACGTGTACCCGCAATGTTACCACCTAAATGCATATTGTATTTACTAGGGCCTTTACCGACCAAACCTATTTCAGCCAACATCGCACGACCACATCCATTCGGACAGCCCGTAACACGTAAAATAATACTTTCATCGGCTACATTGTGTTTAGCTAATATTGCTTCTACATCTGTCACTAAGCCAGGTAAGTAGCGCTCGGCTTCAGCCATTGCCAGTGGACAAGTAGGAAATGCAACACAGGCCATTGAATTTTTACGCTGGACAGAAACTCCATCGTCCATTAAGCCATGTGCTCTGGCTAAACGTTCTATTTCAGCTTTATCTTCACTTGCCACACCAGCTACAATTAAGTTCTGGTTTGCGGTCATTCGAAAATCGCCTTTATGGATTTTCGCTATTTCAGCCATACCGGTTTTTAAAGGTAAATTAGGTTTATCTAGTAAACGGCCATTTTCAATAAATAACGCTAAATGGTTTTTACCATCAAAGCCTTCCGTCCAACCAATACGATCACCTCGACCCGTGAATTCATAAGGACGACTTTCAGCAAAAGTAATACCTGCACGCTTTTCAACTTCAGCTTTAAAGGTATCTACACCAACACGGTCTAAAGTGTATTTAGTTTTTGCATTCTTACGATTAACACGGTTGCCCCAATCACGTTGAGTAGTAACTACAGCGGCGGCTACATCTAAAGTTTTCGCCAACTCAACAAAGCCGAAATCATCCGCTTTACGAGGATAAGTTGACTTGTCACCATGGGTCATGGCTAAACCACCACCCACTAACACATTAAAACCGATCAACTTGCCGTCTTTAGCAATGGCAATAAAGTTCAAATCATTAGCGTGAACGTCAACATCATTTTGCGGTGGTATAACAACCGTAGTTTTAAATTTACGTGGTAAATAGTTTGGCCCTAAAATAGGCTCTACTTCTTTACCATCTTTGCCTTCTTCAATTTTTTCGCCGTCTAACCAGATTTCAGCGTAAGCGCGAGTTTTAGGTAATAAGTGCTCACTAATTTTTTTAGCCCACTCATAAGCTTCCTGATGTAACTCAGACTCGACCGGGTTAGTTGTACAAAGCACATTACGATTTACATCACCTGCCGTAGCAATAGAGTCGATACCATACTCATTCAATGTTTGATGCATTAACTTAATGTTAGGCTTTAATACGCCGTGAAACTGAAACGTTTGACGAGTCGTTAAACGGATGCTGCCATAACTGGTTTTTTCACGTGAAAACTGATCAATTGCTAACCATTGCGTTGGCGTGATAATACCACCAGGCATACGAGCACGCAGCATCACATTATGTAATGGTTCAAGCTTTTGCTTAGCTCGTTCATTTCGAATGTCACGATCGTCTTGCTGATACATACCGTGTGTTCTGATCAACTGAAAATTATCAGCCGTAAAACCACCGGTTACGTTATCTTTTAAATCTTCAGCTATCGTGCCGCGTAAGTAATTACTTTCCGCTTTTAATCTTTCATTATCGGCATGTTTACCTTCGACAATTAAAGGGCCGTTTGCCTGATCTTTATTAGTCAAGTCAGTCATTAGTATACATCCTTCTGGTAACGCTTAACGTCACGTAAATCTTTTAAGTATTCAGTTGCCTGTTCTTCAGATAGTTGACCTTTGGTTGCAATAATAGTTAGCAACGCAGCTTCAACATCTTTAGCCATTCGACTCATATCACCACAAACGTAGATATGTGCGCCTCGCTCTAACCATGCAAATATTTCGTCCGCGTTTTCTAATAATCTGTCTTGAACATAAATTTTCTCAGCTTGATCTCGAGAAAATGCTAAATCAATTTTAGATAACAAACCAGATTTCAAATAGTTTTGCCATTCAACTTGATAAAGAAAATCTTGTGTAAAGGTTTGGTCTCCAAAAAACAACCAATTATCACCTGTAGCTTCTGTCGCTTCACGTTCTTGCATAAACGCTCTAAATGGAGCAACACCCGTACCAGGGCCAATCATAATTACAGGGGTTTCATTGTTAGCCGGTAAACGGAAGTTGTCATTGTGTTCAATAAACACTTTTACTTCTCCGCCTTCTTCGATGCCATTAGCTAAAAATCCAGAAGCGCCGCCTTGTCGATTTGCATCATCCGTTTCGTATTGAACTAGTCCAACAGTTAAATGCACTTCTTCTTCAACTTCACTTTGAGAAGACGCAATAGAATATAACCTTGGGGTTATTTTACGTAGCGCATCTACAAATTCTTGAGCATTTAGCTTTGTTTCATTCGGTAATGGTGCAGCTTTAACAACGTCAACAACTTGATGATTAGCCGCATACTCACGTAGTGCTGCTTTATCATCTAAAATTGCCAATAAATTTTCGGCTTGTGCTTTCTTAGCCCAAAAGTCGACAAACTGTATTGAAGTTTGTGTAATTTCAAATTTTGTTTTTAATGCCTCGGCAATTGTTAAGCTTTCATCTGCGACGGCAACTTTATCTTGGTCATCAAGCCCTAGTTCTGTAATAAGTTCATCTACTAGTGCAACAGAGTTATCAAACCAGACGCCTAGAGCATCACCTGCTTGATAAGTTAGTCCAGATTCACCTAAATCTATTTCGATGTGTCGAACATCTTTAGCAGAATCTCGGCCGGTAATTTTTTGGCTAAGTAATAATTCAGCAACATAAGGACTTTGCTTTGTGTAAAGCTCTTCGGCGTTATTTACACTTGCTAACGTCACTACATTACTCGCGACAATCTCACTTTCAAGTAATGCTTTAGCTTGTGTGATTACTGTAGTTGTCCAAGTATTTGCATCGGCATCATAATCAACATCACAATCAATTCGAGGAGCAAGTCTTTTTGCTCCTAGCTTTTCTAAATTAAGATCGAAGTCTTTACCTGTCTGACAGAAAAACTCATAGCTTGTATCACCTAAAGCCAAAACACTGTAATGCAAATGGTCTAGTTTAGGCGCTTTTTTAGACGCCAAAAATTCATGTAACGCTATGGCATCATCAGGTGCTTCACCTTCGCCGTTGGTACTGGCAACGATTAATAAGTGAGTAATATTTTTAATCGCTTTAGGCTTAATTTCTCCCATGCTTTTTAATTCAACACTCAAACCTTCTGCTTTAGCTTTTGCAGCCAAACCTTTAGCCACGCCTTTAGCGTTACCGGTCTGTGAACCATACAGAATAGTTAATGTTGGTGACGCTGCACTTGCAACTGCAGCTGGAACTGCAACAGTACTTACATTTTCAGCTTTTGCGGCTAAATAACCGCTAGCCCACGCTAATTGAAGCGGAGAAAGATCGTTTATGCTTTGCTTAAAAGATGCCAATTGGTTGGTATCTAGCATTGTTTGGTTTAATTTTTGCTGTTCCGGCAACATATCAACTTACACCCATAACTAATTAATACCGCTAGGATAGACTGATTAACTTCTAAAGAAAAAGAATAGAAACGGCTTTTTTATGCAAAAATAGAATATAGGAAATTATAACGAGAGTTTTATTTATAAAATAGGCCACAATTCCTGCTATACCTGTTGCTTTAAACCGATATATATCAGAAATTTAAAACTGTTGGACGTTAAAAAATAACCGTTTTGCCATTAATCTTAATATCACTAATTATCTGATCATTTATATCGGTTAAAATAGACCACGTAATTAACAAAACTCCTATTACATTCATCGTTATTCCGTGTAATCAATAAGACAGCAAAGGGCCTACTTTGTGAAGCGAGCTTTTGACATGCAGGGATTTACTAATACTTGAAATAGTTTTAAGTTCAAAGCTGTCAGTAAAATCTAGTAGTCACTAATGTCTTGTGGCTGACAGCTCAAAACTTATAGCTTCAATTTTTTAAATCCCAGACAGCAAAAAGCCCGTCACTTTCGTATAAAGTGGGGTCAGATACACATTAATTGATTTTGGTGGCTTTGGTAATTGTAAAAGGGGTAAGTTGAGCACAGAGCTTGACCATGTTGCTCGTTTTAGAGGATATCAGGTAGCTAAAAATTAATGTGTATCTGACCCTACTTTATTGAAATAGTTTTAAGTTTAAAGCTGTCAGTAAAAATATAGCAATCACTAATGTCTTGTGGCTGATAGCTGACAGCTCAAAACTTATAGCTTTTTTTATGTCTTAAACTGACAGCTGACAGCTTAAAACTGATAGCTGAAGTTTGGAATCCCAGATAGCAAAAAGCCCGACTCTTTCGAATCGGGCTCTTCTATAAAGTAGGGTCAGATACTGAGCGATCCCCACAAAATATCAGAGTCTCTCAATGATATAAGCTCCACCAAATAAGTGGAGCTGCCTGACCGCTTTTAAAAACGTCTTTATCGTTAACTTTGCATACCTGTCCGCAACAACGCGCAGTCCAATAAAATGCAGCGATAGTATTGTGTCACTCTTCAAGCTGTTAGCTTGGTATTGCCTATGTTTATTCTCATTTTTTGTCGCTAATCCTATCGCCATTAATAACCAGTGCGCAATGCTTGATAATAGAATGAGTATGGATAATCTACTCGTTTTAGTTGTTTTATTGTACTCAAATCCTTGCCCGAATTGATGACTTTTCATATCTCGAAATCCTTCTTCAATTTGCATACGTAAACGATAAATTTTCATGACTCGTTTTGCTAATTGTTTCCCCTGTGGCAACGATGTAGCCAATAGCCATGGGTCGTTTCCTGACTTTCTATAAGTCTTTGAGGTTTTTGATTTCCTCGGTGCACCTAGTTGATTCATATCTTTTCTTCCTTTCTTTTTCTGCTTATAAAGTACTAATCGACATTTCAAAGGATTGCTTCTGGCAATGGTCCCAGAATAAGACGTCGGACAGGTGGTTGCCCGTTTGTAAAAATGGGTAATGCTCTGCCAATTTGAATCATCTAAACTATAGAAGTTCGGCAAACGTGCTCTTCCTACATAATCCCAGCCCCTAGCTGATACCGATCGAAACCAAGGTGTTTTAAATCCTGCATCACTGACAATAATAGGGCAGCAGTCTTTATCGATAACCTTTGCTAAATGGCTCAAAAATTTAATGTGCGTTTGGGGTTTTTCTTTAGTGCTAATGTCGTGCACTTCTTCATAAACACATATACCTCTTCCATGTGACGCTAAAGTAGCGCGCAGTAAGAAATGGCCTTTATACTCATCTAAATCGGACCAATCGACTAAGATAATCGGCCGCTTGGCTTTGCCAACCGTGTATTTGGCGAGTTCTTGGTAAATAGAAAAGGACTCATTTTGTAAATTGGTGTTAGATAACAATCTATCAGCGCGTTTTATCCGGTGCTTTTCTTTTGCTTTAGAATTTATTCCTCTACCAAGGTTAGTCACCGTGGCTGAGGCACCATTTAATAAGCTATCAACTGAACTTATTAATGAAGTTCTGCGACGGGCGTGCATTTTAGGGGTGACAAGCGTAATTGTTTTCTTCAAAATAGAGCGGACATTCATGGCGTTTCCTGGTTGTATTTGTTTGGCGATAGATCTGATCACTAAACGTCATGAATGTTCCCTGCTTTTTAAATTATTTTATTGATTCTTATCGTTTATTTGTGGGGATAGGTCAGGGTCAGATACACATTAATTGATTTTGGTGGCATTGGTCATTGTAAAAGAGGAAATATTAAGCTCAGATCTTGACCATATTGCTCGTTTTAGAGGATATCAGGCAACTAAAAATTAATGTGTATCTGACCCTACTTTATTGAAATAGTTTTAAGTTTAAAGCTGTCAGTAAAAATATAGCAATCACTAATGTCTTGTGGCTGATAGCTGACAGCTCAAAACTTATAGCTTTTTTTATGTCTTAAACTGACAGCTGACAGCTTAAAACTGATAGCTGAAGTTTGGAATCCTAGAAAGCAAAAAGCCCGACTCTTTCGAATCGGGCTCTTCTAAATAGAAGCCTAGCAATGTCCTACTCTCACATGGGAACTCCCACACTACCATCGGCGCTAACACGTTTCACTTCTGAGTTCGGAATGGGATCAGGTGGGGCCATGTCGCTATTGTCGCTAGACAAAAACTTGCTTGTTAATTACCAAATTGACGGCATTGCTACAATCGCTTAGATACTCATTGAGTAAACTCAACTCCGTGTCACGCTCATTTGCGGCTTTGTCAATTCGTCACTTACCTGCGCAAGTGATTAACAATTAATAATCTTAGAAAGCTGTAAATACCGTTTGTTCTTAATCTCTTATTCACACAATTGTCATGCGTGATGTGTGTATTCCTACACTTTTGTCAAACTTCATACAACTTAAAACCACTTGGGTGTTGTATGGTTAAGCCTCACGGGTAATTAGTATTGGTTAGCTCAATGCCTCGCAGCACTTCCACACCCAACCTATCAACGTTGTAGTCTCCAACGACCCTTTAGGGAGCTTAAAGCTCCAGTGAGAACTCATCTCAAAGCCTGCTTCCCGCTTAGATGCTTTCAGCGGTTATCAGTTCCGAACGTAGCTACCGGGCAATGCTATTGGCATAACAACCCGAACACCAGCGGTTCGTCCACTCCGGTCCTCTCGTACTAGGAGCAGCCCTCTTCAATTCTCAAACGCCCACGGCAGATAGGGACCGAACTGTCTCACGACGTTCTAAACCCAGCTCGCGTACCACTTTAAATGGCGAACAGCCATACCCTTGGGACCGACTTCAGCCCCAGGATGTGATGAGCCGACATCGAGGTGCCAAACACCGCCGTCGATATGAACTCTTGGGCGGTATCAGCCTGTTATCCCCGGAGTACCTTTTATCCGTTGAGCGATGGCCCTTCCATACAGAACCACCGGATCACTATGACCTACTTTCGTACCTGCTCGACGTGTCTGTCTCGCAGTTAAGCTGGCTTATGCCATTGCACTAACCGTACGATGTCCGACCGTACTTAGCCAACCTTCGTGCTCCTCCGTTACTCTTTAGGAGGAGACCGCCCCAGTCAAACTACCCACCAGACAGTGTCCCCAAGCCCGATAAGGGCCCTAGGTTAGAACATCACGCATACAAGGGTGGTATTTCAAGGTTGGCTCCACTTCATCTAGCGACAAAGTTTCAACGCCTCCCACCTATCCTACACATGTAGGAGCAATGTTCACTGTCAAGCTATAGTAAAGGTTCACGGGGTCTTTCCGTCTAGCCGCGGGTATACGGCATCTTAACCGCAATTTCAATTTCACTGAGTCTCGGGTGGAGACAGTGTGGCCATGATTACGCCATTCGTGCAGGTCGGAACTTACCCGACAAGGAATTTCGCTACCTTAGGACCGTTATAGTTACGGCCGCCGTTTACCGGGGCTTCGATCATGAGCTTCTCCGAAGATAACCCAATCAATTAACCTTCCGGCACCGGGCAGGCGTCACACCGTATACGTCATCTTTCGATTTTGCACAGTGCTGTGTTTTTAATAAACAGTTCCAGCCACCTGGTTACTTCGACTCTCCGATGCTTACGCCGCAAGGGCTTCACATTAGAGAGCGTACCTTCTCCCGAAGTTACGGTACTATTTTGCCTAGTTCCTTCACCCGAGTTCTCTCAAGCGCCTTAGTATTCTCTACCTAACCACCTGTGTCGGTTTGGGGTACGGTTCCTATATATCTGAAGCTTAGAAGCTTTTCCTGGAAGCATGGCATCAATGACTTCAACTCCGTAGAGTCTCGTCTCGTATCTCAGCGTTTAAATGAAATCCCGGATTTACCTAAGATAACCGCCTACGTACTTTCACACGGACTACCAACGCCGTGCTCACCTAGCCTACTCCGTCCCTCCTTCGCAATATATAGAAGTACAGAAATATTAATCTGTTTCCCATCGACTACGCGTTTCCGCCTCGCCTTAGGGGCCGACTTACCCTGCCCTGATTAACATGGGACAGGAAACCTTGGTCTTTCGGCGGGGGAGTTTTTCACTCCCCTTATCGTTACTCATGTCAGCATTCGCACTTCTGATACCTCCAGCAAGCTTTACAACTCACCTTCAACGGCTTACAGAACGCTCCCCTACCACTTGAACCTAAGTTCAAATCCGCAGCTTCGGTGACTAGTTTAGCCCCGTTACATCTTCCGCGCAGACCGACTCGACTAGTGAGCTATTACGCTTTCTTTAAAGGATGGCTGCTTCTAAGCCAACCTCCTAGCTGTCTATGCCTTTCCACATCGTTTCCCACTTAACTAGTACTTTGGGACCTTAGCTGGCGGTCTGGGTTGTTTCCCTCTTCACAACGGACGTTAGCACCCGTAGTGTGTCTCCCGCATATCACTCATTGGTATTCGGAGTTTGCAAAGGGTTGGTAAGTCGGGATGACCCCCTAGCCTTAACAGTGCTCTACCCCCAATGGTGTTCGTGCGAGGCTCTACCTAAATAGATTTCGGGGAGAACCAGCTATCTCCCGGCTTGATTAGCCTTTCACTCCGACCCACAAGTCATCACCGCATTTTTCAACATACGTGTGTTCGGTCCTCCAGTTGATGTTACTCAACCTTCAACCTGCCCATGGGTAGATCGCCGGGTTTCGGGTCTATACCCTGCAACTAAACGCGCAGTTAACACTCGCTTTCGCTACGGCTCCCCTATTCGGTTAACCTTGCTACAGAATATAAGTCGCTGACCCATTATACAAAAGGTACGCAATCACTAGACTAAATCTAGCTCTCACTGCTTGTACGTATGCGGTTTCAGGTTCTATTTCACTCCCCTCACAGGGGTTCTTTTCGCCTTTCCCTCACGGTACTGGTTCACTATCGGTCAGTTAGGAGTATTTAGCCTTGGAGGATGGTCCCCCCATGTTCAGTCAACGTTTCACGTGTGCCGACCTACTCGATTTCATGATAAGTTTATTTTCGTGTACGGGGCTATCACCCTGTATCGCTCTACTTTCCAGTAGATTCCACTAACTTACAAACCACTTAAGGGCTAATTCCCGTTCGCTCGCCGCTACTAAGGAAATCTCGGTTGATTTCTTTTCCTCGGGGTACTTAGATGTTTCAGTTCTCCCGGTTCGCCTCATTAAGCTATGTATTCACTTAATGATACCCAACTTACGTTGGGTGGGTTTCCCCATTCGGATATCTTTGGCTATAACGGTTTTTATCACCTCACCAAAGCTTTTCGCAGATTAACACGTCCTTCATCGCCTCTAACTGCCAAGGCATCCACCACATACGCTTAGTCACTTAACCATACAACCCCAAGTAGTTTCCTATTTGGTACACCGCGGAGACTAATCCACAGCAATTGTAAAGTCTGACATTTTCACGCACACAAAGTGTGTCTTGAATAAGAGTGGTAACAAATTTAACTCGTAAAAGTAAAAACTTACTACCGGGTTGATTACGTTTCCGAGGAGGACCGTAATCACCATTATTAACAGGCGATATTCCTATTAATAACAGCTTGGTATTTATAATTTGCAAACAACAGCGCGACACCGTGTTTGCCATATAAATACCGGTATTTATATCAGCTTTCCAGATTGTTAAAGAACTAAACTTATACACGCATTCGGTATAAATCTTGGTTTAAAAAACCAAACTTAACTTATCACTCTCATTCGAGAAGGATACCTTAAGTTTGGTCATTCAATTCTTTTGAAGAAGTGGTGGAGCTAAGCAGGATCGAACTGCTGACCTCCTGCGTGCAAGGCAGGCGCTCTCCCAGCTGAGCTATAGCCCCGAATGGGAAACATCAGATTAAAACTTCAGATTTACGTTTTTTACAAGGCGGAAGGATGCGAAGTGTAGGCTTTTCTACACGAGTATCATTCCAACGCCGTAAAAAGCGTAAATTGGTAGGTCTGGGCAGACTTGAACTGCCGACCTCACCCTTATCAGGGGTGCGCTCTAACCAGCTGAGCTACAGACCTATTTCTCTTTCAAGAATTGTTGTCCGAAGCTTAGATGTTTGGACTTCTTCTAATTCGTTATCATGTAATTTGTGTGAACACTCGTAGAACCGAGGTTCTCATTAAGCTGTTTTACTTCAAGATAAGGAGGTGATCCAACCCCAGGTTCCCCTAGGGTTACCTTGTTACGACTTCACCCCAGTCATGAATCACAAAGTGGTGACCGTCCTCCCCGAAGGGTTAAACTAGCCACTTCTTTTGCAACCCACTCCCATGGTGTGACGGGCGGTGTGTACAAGGCCCGGGAACGTATTCACCGTAGCATTCTGATCTACGATTACTAGCGATTCCGACTTCATGGAGTCGAGTTGCAGACTCCAATCCGGACTACGACAAGCTTTGTGGGATTCGCTCCACCTCGCGGTATTGCTGCCCTCTGTACTTGCCATTGTAGCACGTGTGTAGCCCATCCCGTAAGGGCCATGATGACTTGACGTCGTCCCCACCTTCCTCCGGTTTATCACCGGCAGTCTCCTTAGAGTTCCCGACATAACTCGCTGGCAAATAAGGATAGGGGTTGCGCTCGTTGCGGGACTTAACCCAACATTTCACAACACGAGCTGACGACAGCCATGCAGCACCTGTCACAGAGTTCCCGAAGGCACAAGTCTATCTCTAGTCTCTTCTCTGGATGTCAAGGGATGGTAAGGTTCTTCGCGTTGCATCGAATTAAACCACATGCTCCACCGCTTGTGCGGGCCCCCGTCAATTCATTTGAGTTTTAACCTTGCGGCCGTACTCCCCAGGCGGTCAACTTAGCGCGTTAGCTACGCCACCCACAGATCAAGTCTACAGACGGCTAGTTGACATCGTTTACGGCGTGGACTACCAGGGTATCTAATCCTGTTTGCTCCCCACGCTTTCGTGCCTCAGTGTCAGTCTTTGTCCAGGTAGCCGCCTTCGCCACTGATGTTCCTTCCAATCTCTACGCATTTCACCGCTACACTGGAAATTCCACTACCCTCTACAAAACTCTAGCTTGCCAGTTCAAAATGCAGTTCCCAGGTTGAGCCCAGGGCTTTCACATCTTGCTTAACAAACCACCTACGCACGCTTTACGCCCAGTAATTCCGATTAACGCTTGCACCCCTCGTATTACCGCGGCTGCTGGCACGAAGTTAGCCGGTGCTTCTTCTGCGAGTAACGTCACAGCTAGCAGTTATTAACTACTAACCTTTCCTCCTCGCTGAAAGTGCTTTACAACCCGAAGGCCTTCTTCACACACGCGGCATGGCTGCATCAGGCTTTCGCCCATTGTGCAATATTCCCCACTGCTGCCTCCCGTAGGAGTCTGGGCCGTGTCTCAGTCCCAGTGTGGCTGATCATCCTCTCAAACCAGCTAGAGATCGTCGCCTTGGTAAGCCATTACCTTACCAACTAGCTAATCTCACTTGGGCTAATCAATGAGCGAGAGGTGCCGAAGCATCCCCCCCTTTGGTCCGTAGACGTTATGCGGTATTAGCAGTCGTTTCCAACTGTTGTCCCCCACTCAAAGGCATATTCCCAAGCATTACTCACCCGTCCGCCGCTCGTCAGCAGATAGCAAGCTATCTCTGTTACCGCTCGACTTGCATGTGTTAAGCCTGCCGCCAGCGTTCAATCTGAGCCATGATCAAACTCTTCAATTAAAAATCGTTTGTGATGCTCACCTTAACTCACCGAAGTGAACCAAGAAAAGACATCTGCTCAATGAATTCTGTCGTGTTCTTACCTATCCGACTAAAGAAGATAAAAACTACATAAAACGTATAATTTAAATCCGAAGACCTAAATGATACTTATTTTTTGTGTGACATCATATTAAGCTGTTTTTTTGTTACGTTCTTTCCGAAGAAATAGGTAACTATGTAAAATCAACGTTAATGTGAGTGTCCACACAAATTGCATGATAACTAATTGTTAAAGAACGTTAGTTTAAACTCGAAGTAAAAAACTAACCGAAACAAAATCTCATTCGCTTTGCTTCGTTGCTGCAGGCCTTGCCTGAAGCGAGATGCGCATTCTACGCAACTCAGTTTTAATGTCAACGTTTTATTTCGTTTTTTTAAACTTTCTTTTCAGAAGATTCAAAACCCTACTTTAAAACATTACGTTAACCAATTCGGCCTAAACCGCGTTAGATAACTTATTAAAAGAGCCCGTTGGGGTTACCCCTTGGAACTGGAGCGCATTTTAGAGATTTCTCGCCTCACGTCAACACCTAAATGCAATTAAATTGCGAAAAGATGTTTGTTTGCTTTTTATTTGCACAGGTAGCATTTTTATTGAGCTATAGCCGTTTAAATAGCATTCAGCACATGCGCTTAGTTACTTACCTGTACTGAATTTAATGTCGATTGGTGGCTGGCTTATAACTTTCATTCTCTCAAATTAGGCTTTATATGGGCGCATTTGCATTAATATCAATATTAACTAAGTGGCTCCCCTTTATATAGTGAATAAACGAAAGTCACCTGATGTGTTAAAGACTTAATCGACATTCAAGTATAGCTTCAAATTCGATTTACCCTATTGTGCTAAAAAGTAAGTTATTAGGCGAAAATCATGGTGAACGTCAGATTATGTAAAACAAAGAGATTTATAAGTACTATATAGAGTAGCAACTTTATCAGGAACTCACATAACGCACCTTTTTACAATTGGACACCCCAAAAGATACTTACCTGAATAAATTGCATAAAAATCACACTTATTCTTGCACATTACCAAAAGGTGGGTAACATAGAATTGCAATTTAAGTTTTTTATAAAATAATAATTAGGTATCCATTATGAAGTCTCCCCAAGCATTAACGCTAATTGTTGCGTTAGTATTTTCTGTCGCTATTTACTTTTTAGCTAACAGTACTGTATTTGAACTTACCAGTATGAGCGTTGCAGTTGTTGCTTTTGTTTGTGCATTTATCGCGCCCTTAGTTGGAAAAGCCGAAACAAATGCACAAGAAGCAGACACAAGCATCAGTACACTCTACGTTGGTAACTTACCGTATAGAGCCAATGAAGCAGCAGTAAGAGAATTATTCTCTGAGTATGGTCAAGTTCAGTCTGTAAGATTGATGAAAGATAAACATACTGGAAAAAGACGCGGCTTTGGTTTCGTTGAAATATCAGCAGGCGATGCTGAACAAGCTGTTGCGTCTTTAAATGACAGTGAGTTTCAACAAAGAACTTTAAAAGTTCGAGAAGCAAAAGAACGACCAGAACAGGTTGTTGAATAACTTTTTGACTATTATCTAGCACCACCAAGCCTTAAATCATTGTTAATGCCGCTCACTTAAAATTGAGCGGCATTTTTATATCTGGTGCATCATTACTGATACTGATACTGATTCTGCTATATTTTCCTTAAATACTCTGACTACTTGTTTTCTTAACACTAGTCTATTCCACTTACTATCAATATTTCATGCTACAACCGAAAATGTAGAATATTATCTACATCACCTTTTAAAGTACTTATATTACTTTTACGCATTGATTTATATTGTTTTTTTATTAAAAAGTAGTGACAAAAATATCAATTTGAAATAAAGTGTTAAAAAGTGTTTCAACATGGAAGTTCAACAACTAATAATTATAACCTGTCTATGGGAATGCAATGCCTAATAAAATTTTTCAGCTATTATCCAAAGTAATCTTTCTTTTCTTAATCAGTGTTCCCTCAGTTTTTGCTGCATCACTGCCTACTGTAGCTAATTCGTCTCCTGCTGAATCATTTATTGGTGAGCAATTCTGTTTTAACGCTAATTTTACCAATGGGTCAGCAGATATCGGCTATGGCCCTTATTATTTGCTGCAGTTAGCAGAAGATAACCTATCAGTCAGCTACTTTTAGTGGTCTTGATTTAGAACTAGTGTCTAACCAAACCTATACAGCGACTGGTACCTTAAACGATCCTATTTCTGGCTCAGCTTTTACCGGAACTGAGGGTGGAAGTTTAGTTGCCCTTACTATACCTGTTGGTTCTGTTTCAGGTACTCAGGAGCCTTTAGATGTAGAGGTTTGTCTTAATGTCAATTTAAATGCCAAACCCAATATATTACAAACTAATGCCATCGGCATAGTACCAGGCTTCCAATTTGGCGATACAGCCACGGGTACAAAAGGCGAAGACACTATCGTTGGTACTGCTGATACCAATAACTTTACGCCCACGGTAATTAAATATTCGATATCAGACACACAACCAGAAGGTGAAAATCCACCGGGTCCAGCATGGAAGTATCCGATTGTTGCAATTGCGGATATTGCTTCAACCGCTACAGTCGCGCCAGTAACTTTTCCAACAATTACGCTACCAGGCAATGTTAAGTACGTTGGTCCTTTAAATATTGTGGGCGCTACGACTTGTAGTATTTCGCCAGACGAGGCGACCCTAGAATCTGATACCGGTGTAGGCAATGCAGTTGATATTAATATAACGTGTACATCAGAAACGGGTACAAATGGCATTTCTGAGGATATCCGCGCAGAATTCGATGTGTATATTACCGATACCTTAAACGCTATGACTTGTAATAGCGATTCTGCAATTAACTCTGCAAAGCATTTGGTGTTAAGAAAAAGTGCTAGCGGGAGTGGTACGCCTGGCTCTACTATTACTTATACATACGCCTATCAAACTTCTGAGTATATTGATGGTATTAGTGCCTTTACCGTAACTGATATTCTAGAGGATGGTATTAGTTACAGTGATCTTGGTAGTAATGAAATTCAGTTATCAATTGTACATAATGGTGCCGTAAGTGCTACTACTACATTAGCAGTTCCTTATTTAGTTCCTGGTACTTCATCAACTTTTGAAAATGCAAATATATTAAAGGCTATTACCGATGCTGGAGGTGAAATCGGCCCAGCTGAAAACGGTACAATAACCTATACCGCGGTTATTGATCAAAGTTATGACAATGGCGACCCCATACTGACGCGTGACACTATCAACAATAGCGTTACCGCAACTTACGGCCTTAGTGATGCTAGCGGAGCACAAAATTGTACTGAAGGCTCTAGTGCCTCGGTGACCATTGATGATGTTACTATCAGCAAAAGTACTATCAGCTCAAGCACGGTGAAGCCTGGTGATGTTGTACATTTTCAGCTAACGATGACAATACCCTCAGGTGATGCAAACAACGTTATACTGACCGATGTATTACCCCTTCCCGTATTTACCGCTACAGATTTTCCAGCAGCAACACAAACAAGTTCAAGCGCTTATCCTGGGTCAGCTGCTGCGGGTAACTTTATAGAATATGATGCCTCGTCTGAATATAATGGTGACTTTACTGTTACCCGCGATGGCGGTTCAAACAGTATTAACATTGACTTTGGCAACATTAATACTGGTACCGCGAATTCAAGGAATATTGTTGTCAATGTTTATGCGGTTGCTAGCAACCAGCCTTATGCTGATGGTTTAAGCCTGGCTAACTTATTAAACGCCGAAACCAATAATACCGCCGTTGATAACGCAAAAAATAACACAGTGACACAAATAACGGTTCGAGCGCCTGATGTTACAGTAACAAAAGAGATTACCAGTGATACGACAGATTTAGATGCTGGTGATCCAATTGACTATAAAATAACGTTAGAAAACATCGGTGGAGCTGATGCTTTTGATGTAACAGTAACTGATGTGTTTGGCAGTGCGCTTGACTCAGCATCTTGTACTACCCCTGTATTGGTTGGAGCTGGAGGTAGTGGTGCTTTTTCAGGAGATCTAGTTAATGGTCTTATACTTAGCGATACATCAGTTAATGAAGGAAGTTTAGCTGCAGCAGCTGTCGCAACCTTGACATTTTCTTGTAATGTTAATAGCAATATTGCCGCTAATACTGACATAGTCAACACTGCTCAAATGACCTTTGCCGCCGGTGAAGGTAAAGCTGCTTTCCCTGTACGAGAAAGTATAATTACAGTAACTAGTATCAGCCCTAGTGTTGATAAAACATTAGTTGCTACATCAGAAGTGGATAGTACCGCTAATGAGTTAGCCATTGGTGAAATAGCACGTTTTCATATTGTTTCCGCTATACCTGAAGGTGTTCACAGCACAGTCAACCTAACAGATTTATTACCACCTGAGCTAATTTATCAAAATGATGGTAGTGCGAAAATTGGTTTTGTTGGGCCTGGCTTAAGCTCAAGTATTGCAACAGACCCAGGTACTGGTGTTTGTCCATATACATTAGCAAGTGCTAGTGCCACGCCTGATTGTGATATTGCTGCAGGCTCTTTTACTGCAGGTGATGATCCTAGTTTTGATTTAGGCACAGTAACCAATAGCGATGATGACGCTGATGTAGAGTATATCGTACTTGAAATTAATGCTGTTAAAGTCGATGCAGGCAATGACACTTTTGACAATAGCGCTACATATACTGACAGCACAGGTACTTATACTTCATCCGCACTAAACTTAAAGCGTGTAGACCCGACATTAACCCTAGACAAAAGCGCGGGTAACGCAGGTGGTGATGCCGGAGACGCTATAACTTACACATTAACCATTACCGCTCCGGCAAGTGCTGACGCGAGTGCTTTTGATATTACCTTAGATGATATTTTACCCCAAGAATTAATTTATAAAACCAATAGCGCAGCATATGGAGCCTGTGCAGCAGGGACCAAAAGTTTTGACGATACTGATACAGCTAACCAAGGTATTAAACTCACTATTGATAAACTAGCAGCCAATCAAAGCTGTGTGTTTACTTATGAAGCGAATGTTTCAACTGCAGCTTCACCAGGTCAAGATATTACCAACAACGCGACCTTGAAATGGACCAGTTTACAAGGGGCTGGTAGTACTTTATCCGACTCAAGTCCAGGCACTGAAAAAAGCTATCAAACTACCGCTTCTGCAACCGTTACGGTTGAATTAACCACCTCAGTAAAATCTATTGTTAGCACTAATTTCACTCATACCAGTGAAGCAGGTTCAGGTGCGAGCGGTTCAGAACGACTACTTTCAGTTGGTGAAGAGATTAAATATCGTTTAGTGGTTTCCGTACCAGAAGGATCCGCTGACAACTTTATTATCAGAGATAATTTACCTGCAGGTCTTGATTATGTCCCTAGTAGCGCTTTTATTGCATTAGTTAGCGACGGAAATTTAACGTCAAGTTTAGGTGCTGGTCTATGTACGGGAGCATCTGCTCAACCAGATCCTGAAAATACTGTAACTCCCAACTGTGTAATAACTCCTACATTAGGCACATCAGAAAATTCTGTTGATTTTGATATAGGTAACGTAACAAACAGTGATGCTGATGGCGATACTGAATATATTGTTATTGAGTTTTCTGCTTTGGTTAAAAACCAATTATCAAACCAACAAAATGTAATATTATCAAATCAATTTGAAGTATTATTAAGTACCGTACAAAACTCGGTTTCGAGTAATATACTAGCTAAAGTCGTTGAGCCAAAACTATCACTGACCAGTGCAACAACACCTAGCACCGTTGATAACCGTACCGATGAAACACCAACGTTTAAATGGACTTTAGTACTAACAAACGACGGTTTAGCTCAAGCATTTCAAATTCAAGATGGTGACAGCGGCAACTGGCAAATTCAATTACCTGATGGCGTTGAAAACATTACCTCATTGGATGTTTTAAGCACTGGCAGTGTAGTTGATAATACAGATCTAACAACCACAATAAGTGCAACTGACTTTACCGTTAGTGGCGCAGACAGTAACCTGCTGAGTATTAACCGCACTTTTGCCATGGACCCTGCGGCAACATTAACGATAACCTTTGATACCAACTTACAAGCTTCTGTTAAACCCGGTTCAACCTTAACAGCGAATACCGATATTGATTATGCCGGACAACAAACGGGTGCGGCAGCTGAAAACGTACGTAACTTTGCCGATATTACAACCGGCACAGGCAACAATCCTGTTACTTCTACAAGCGCACCTTTAAATAATTACCGCACACAAACCGCAATGAGCGTAGCAACAACAACATCAACACCGGTTATTGGCGTAGCAAAAGAGTTAATCAGCAATACCTTTGATCCTGCTGACGGTACCTTTGATCTTGTTTATCGTTTTTATGTGGAAAATAGCGGCGATGTATCTTTAACTAACATTCAGCTTACCGATGATCTTGCGGCTACTTTCAGCCCTATTGCTTCAAGTGATATAGATGTTACCTCAATTACCAGTACCGACTTTACGGTTGATAGCAGCTTTGATGGCATTACCAATAAAACATTAATCAATAATACGACGTCTTCGACACTCGCAATTGGCGTTACAAAAACGGTAGATATTGCTGTTACGGTAAGTCCGGGCAACGATCTTGGTACCTTTAATAACAGTGCTGTTACAAATGCCGAAAGTGCCCGTGATGTGACGAATACCGCTAGTGATAATTCCGTTAATGGCAGCGACCCAGATCCAGCCAATGACGGTCCAAGTAATGATGCTAGCCCAACGCCAGTCACTTTTGCTGTTGACCCTGCATTAGGCTTAGCAAAGTCAGTTAATGGACCAGTAGTTGATAATGGCGACGGTACATTTACGTTTAATTACCAATTTGCTGTGAAAAATACCGGTGACGTAAATCTAACTGATCTACAAGTAGTTGATAATTTATCTACTATTTTTGCCAGCGCTGATAGCTTTAGTGTAAGCACACCAACGAGTACTGATTTCACCATAAATAACAGCTACAACGGCGACACTGACACCAACCTTTTAGCTGCCAGCCAGAGTTTAATTGTCGGTGCTAGCGGTATCATTAACTTACAAGTCACCGTCAGCCCTGGTACTACCTTAACTTATAACAACAGCGCGACTACCAATGCAAACAGCCCAAATGGTATTGCGAGCGACACTTCTGATAACGGCACAAACACAGAAACTGATAACGGCAGCGGTGGGCTAGCAGATCCTACCCCCATTACCTTTGTCGAATCACCAAAGGTTAATATTGCGAATACGGTCAGCGATGGTCCAACCAACAACGGTGACGGAACGCATACGTTAACCTACACAATGGTCATAAAAAACACCGGTAAAACAGCTTTAGCTAATGTACAGGTAGTCGATGATTTAACAGCCATGTTTGGTGCCGGGAATTATGTAGTAGATGCTAAAAGTGCAGAAAATGGCCTCAGCATAAACAATAATTATAATGGCGGGAATGATACAAACTTATTAGCACCAAACCAAAATTTAGCCATTGGCGAGAGCAAAACAATAACATTCACCGTTACCGTAACTCCGGGTACTACTTTAAGTTATAGCAATAATGCTACTGCAAGCGGTACTAGCCCTGGTGGCACAACTGCTAACGATATATCTGACAATGGTACTGACCCAGAAACCAATAATAATAGTGGCGGTGTTGATGATCCAACGCCAGTAACTTTTACTGAAGCCCCTGATATTGGTGTAGCTAAAGCTATCAGCGCAGGCCCAACCAATAATGGTGATGGTACACATAGCCTGACTTACTCAATTGTGGTGAAAAACACCGGCGATATTACGCTGAATAATGTGCAGATCGTCGATGATTTAAATACCACATTCAGTGGTGCTAGCTATGTGGTTGATGCTAAAAGCACCGCAGGTACACTTACGATTAATAGTACCTATGATGGCAATACGGATAAAAATTTATTAGATTCGAGTCAAAATTTAGTCGTGGGTGCCAGTGAAACCATTAGCCTAACCGTTACTGTTACGCCGGGCACTACCTTAGGGAATTACGAAAACCAGGCGGTTGCTTCAGCACAAAGTCCAGGTGGTGAAAGTGTTACTGATGATTCTGATAATGGTACAAACCCAGAAACCAATAATGATTCGGGTGGTTTGGCTGACAAAACGCCAGTAACCTTTGTTGAAAACCCAGCTATTGGTGTAGCAAAAGCTATCAGTGCAACCCCTACCAACAATGGTGATGGCACATATACCTTAACCTATAACGTGGTCGTGAAAAATACAGGTGCTATTAACTTAAGCAATGTTCAAGTCGAAGACGATTTAAATACTACCTTTAGCGGTGCAACATTTGTGGTTGATGCTAAAAGCACCGCCGGTACGCTCACCATCAACAATGCATTTAATGGCAATAGCGATAAAAACTTATTAGCGCCAAGCCAAAACTTAGCCGTTGGCGCCAGCGAAACAATCGCATTAACCGTTACCGTAACGCCCGGAAATAACTTAGGCGCCTATAACAACAGTGCAACGGCAAGTGCGACCAGCCCAAGTGGTGCAGGTGTTACCGACATTTCTGACAACGGTAGCAATCCAGAAACTGATAATGGCTCTGGTGGTTTAGCGGACTCAACCCCTATTACTTTTGTTGAAGGTTCAGCTATTGGTGTTGCAAAAAGTATCAGCGCAGGTCCAACCAACAACGGTGACGGCACATATACTTTAACCTACGACATGGTAGTGAAAAATATAGGGGCTATTAACTTAACCAATGTACAAGTTGTAGACGATTTAAGTACCACTTTTAGTGGTGCTATCTTTGTGGTTGATGCTAAAAGCACAGCAGGTACACTGACCATTAATAGTAACTTTAATGGTAATGGGGATACAAACTTACTGGCAGCGAACCAAAGCTTGAGTGTTGGCGCTCAAGAAACGATTTCGGTTAAGGTCATCGTAACGCCTGGTAGTACGTCAACTTATAGCAACAGTGCTACAGCAAGTGGTAATAGCCCTAGTGGTGCAAGCGTTAGCGATGTATCTGATGCAGGTAGTGATCCAGAAAGTGACAACGGTGCGGGCGGTTCTGATGATGCCACTACAGTAAACTTTGATGAATCACCTGCCATAGGTATCGCGAAAAGAATTAGCTCATCAGTCGTGAACAACAATGACGGTAGTTATACCTTAACCTACGCAATGCTAGTGCAAAACAACGGTGATATTGAGTTGAACTCGGTGCAAATTATTGAAGATTTCACTGTTACTTATCCTTCACCTGCAACGGTTCAAGTTGATAATATTGTCAGTAACAACTTCACCATAAATGCGAACTTTGATGGCGATAGTGATAAAAACTTACTTGCGGCGAATCAAACATTAACTTCTGGTGCATTGGCCTCATCTTCTGCCACACTCGATCTTACTGTCACCATTACGCCGGGTACAAATTTAGGCCCTTACAATAATACCGCAAAAGTGAATGGCACAAGTCCAAGTGGTGCAGTAATTAGTGATGATTCTGATGATGGTACTGATGCCGATGGGGATAATGGCGATGGTAGTTTAGCCACTCCAACACCTGTCACTTTTACAGAAACGCCAGCTATAGGTATTGCTAAAGAAATTAGCGGACCTGTAACCAATAATGAAGATGGTAGTTATAGCCTTATTTACAGCATTGTTGTACGTAACAATGGTGATGTACCGCTTAATTCAGTGCAAGTTTCAGAGCCACTATCAACCACGTTTGCAGGTGCTAACTTTACGGTTGGCACTATTAGCAGCGCTGATATTGGTGTGAATAATGCTTTTAACGGCTTAAATACAGGCGACAGTAATTTACTTGCTACCGGCCAAGATCTTGCCTTTGATACCTCTGCCACCATTTTAGTACCAGTGACTGTTACTCCTGGCTCCACATTAGGTCCATACAGTAATACCGCAACAGCCAGTGCTAACAGTGCAGGCGGTAATATTGTAAACGACGACTCTGATAATGGTAGCAGCCCAATAACCAATAACGGCAGTGGCGGTGAAAATGATCCCACAATTTACACATTCACTGAAGCGCCAGCCATTGGTATAGCGAAATCACTCGTAGCTGAGCCCGTAAATAACAGCGACGGTAGCTACAACTTAAGCTACCAATTAGTGGTAGAAAATATCGGTGATATTACGCTAAGTAATGTCCAAGTTATTGAAAATTTACGTCTAACTTTTCCTGCACCAACGGCTTTTACAGTTACTTCGCTGAGTGCAAATAGCTTAAGTGTAAATACTGCTTTTGATGGTGAAAACGACACTAATATTTTTGCCACGAATCAAAACCTAGACGTGGCCGCCAGCGATACTATTTTGCTGCAATTAACCGTTACGCCAGGGGAAAATTTAGGGCCGTACGAAAATACCGCAACAGCGACCGCACAAAGTCCTGCGGGCAATAATATCAGCGATATATCAGATAACGGCATTAATACCTCAGGTAATAATGAAGCGGGTACAACTGATGCTGATAAAACGCCAGTAACATTTAGCGAGGCACCTGCTTTAGGTATTGCTAAGGCTATATCAAACATTAACAATCTGGGTGATGGTCGCTATCAAGTTAACTATCAGTTTAATGCAAAAAACACCGGTGATATCGTACTTAACGATGTGCAAATCGATGAAAACCTTGCCAGCATATTCGCTAATGCAAGCGCCTTTAGCGTAGTTAATTTAAGTAGCGCACAGCTTAATGTTAATGGTAGCTTTGATGGTAATACCGACACCAGCCTTTTAGCGGTTTCTCAAACGTTAGCTGCAAACGGCACGGCAATTGTTGACCTATCTATTATCATTACACCTGCAGATAATTTAGGGCCATACAATAATAGTGTCACCATCTCTGGAACTAGCCCTAGCGGTAATACTTTCAATGATGTGTCTGATAATGGTAATGATCCGGCTGGCGATAACGGTGATGGTGGCTTTGCAGATACAACCTCGCTTACCTTTACTGAAGCACCGGCCATTGGCATAGCCAAAGCATTAGTTGCAGAGCCTGTGAACAACAGCGATGGCAGCTACAACTTAAGTTACCAGTTAGTGGTAGAAAATATCGGTGATATCTCGCTAAGTAATGTACAAATTGTCGAAGACTTACGCGCAACATTCCCTGCGCCTACCACCTTTATCGTTAATTCACTCAGCGCCAATACTTTAAGTGTTAATGCTGATTTTGACGGCGAAGGCGACACTAACGTTTTTGCTGCCAACCAAAGCTTAGCTGTGGCAGCAAAAGATACTATTTTATTGCAATTAACCGTAACGCCGGGGGCTAATCTAGGACCATATAACAATACTGCCGCAGCCTCAGGTCAAAGCCCAAGTGGTGATGATGTAACTGACAACTCGGATAACGGTAGTAATACCTCAGGCGATAATGGTGCCGGAGGTAATGATGATGCAACACCCGTAACCTTTACCGAAGCGCCAGCCATAGGCGTTGCGAAAGCCATGACCAATGTCAGCAATAATGGTGATGGTACTTATGCACTAACTTATACTTTCAATCTGAAAAACACCGGTGATATCGCATTAAATAATGTGCAAGTTGTTGATGATTTGATGAGTACATTCCAAAATCAAAGTATCTATACGATTACGTCATTGAGCAGTGTTTCTCTCGCGGTTAACACCAGCTTTAATGGTAATAGTGACACTACTTTATTAGCAGCGAACCAAAGCTTGGCACTAGGGACGAGTGATGTTATTACGTTAGTGCTTGAGTTAACGCCAGCCGATAACTTAGGCCCTTATAACAACAGTGCGCAAGCATCAGGTAATAGCCCAAGTGGCAGCAGTATTAACGACACGTCAGATAACGGTGTCGACCCTGAAGGCGATAACGGAGATGGTGGATTTAATGATGCAACACCTATTACCTTTACTGAAGCACCTGCCATTGGTATTGCTAAATTATTAGTCGCTGAGCCTGTTAATAATAGTGACGGTAGTTATAACTTAAGTTACCAATTAGTGGTTGAGAATATCGGTGATATCTCACTCACTAACGTGCAAATTGTCGAAGACTTGCGCGCAACCTTCCCTGCGCCAGCAACTTTTAGCGTTAATTCACTCAGCGCAAACACCTTAAGTGTTAATGCTGATTTTGATGGCGAAAGCGACACTAACGTTTTTGCAGCCAACCAAAGCTTTGCTGTTGCAGCAAAAGATACCATTGTATTGCAGTTGACTGTAACGCCGGGCGAAAATCTTGGTCCATATAACAATACGGCTGTAGCATCAGCACAAAGCCCAAGTGGCGCAGATGTAAATGATGACTCGGATAATGGTAGTAATACTTCTGGTGATAATGGTGACGGCAGCGATAACGATGCAACGCCAGTTACTTTTACTGAAGCCCCTGCCATAGGTGTTGCTAAAACGGTTAGCGGTGAAATAGTACCTACCGTAAATGGTAGTGTCGGTAACTTTGACGTGCCATTTGCTTTGGTTATTCAAAACAATGGTGACGTTCCGCTAACTAATATCCAGCTTATTGATGATGTTAGTTCAAGGTTTGGTAGTGCTTATGTGAGTATCAGTGAAGCCGCAGAAATTACCGCTTCTACAGCTGAAGAAACGCCAAACTTAAATGCTAATTTCCCAACTAATTTATTTGATGGAACTAGTGGTCGATTAATGCCAGGGCAAAGTATTAATATTAGCTTTACTCTTGAGCTGAACCCTGGCGCAGAAGAAGCAAAAGGTATAATAACCAACCAAGCACAAGCTTTAGGTACCTCTTCAGGTGGTGTAGAAGTTAATGACTTATCTGATAGTGGTACTAACGCAAGTAATAACCCAACTACCGGTGGCGACAACCCCAGCGCCCCAGGTAACACTAGCGGTGGTACTGATGATCCAACACCATTTGAATTACCTGCAGGTAGCTTGCAAGGCACCGTTTGGATAGATAGTGATCGCAATGATGAGATGAGCGAAGGTGAGCCATTACTTATTGGATGGACCATACAAGTCACTGACACCAATGGTAATATTGTCGCAACCGTCGTAACTGATGAAAACGGATTCTTTCAAATAGAAAATTTACCACAAGGTGACTATACCGTTGACTTTATTACACCAAACGGCACAACCTTTTTCAGTACAACATCGTCAATACCCGCGAATGAATCGGTTAATATTCCAGTACCTGTTGACCCAAGTGGCGTAGTTTACGACTCTCTTACTCGTATTCCTGTTGCTAATACCTTAGTTACCATGGTGGATAGTAACGGTACCGCATTACCTGATGTTTGTTTGCTGCCTAACCAGCAGAACCAAATTACCGGTGATGACGGTTACTACTTCTTCTTATTATTCTTAGGGGCTGATCCTGCGTGTCAACACAACGACACCTTTACTTTAGTAGTAACAGCACCTGAAGAAGAATATCAGCCAAGCCATTCGAACCTAATATTGCCACAAGCAGGAGTGCTAGATCCTACAGGTCTTCAAAACCCATTTGCATTATCGAATTCTGCGATGGCACCGGCAATAGGTGATGACACCACTTATTACATGGCATTTACCTTGGCGCAAGGTGATCCTGATGTGATCAACAACCACATTGCTGTTGATAAAATTGGTGTAAACCCAAGCATGATCCGCTTAACCAAGAGTGCTAACACCAAGCAAACACTCATTGGTGGCTTAATACGCTATAGCATTCAAATTGAAAACATTAGCGAAGTTGATGTTGAAAACCTGACCTTGATTGATTATCTGCCTGCCGGTTTTACTTATGTTGAAAACTCGGCATATACCAACGATGCAGACGGCGCCATGCAATTAACCAGCAACCAACCGTTAACGGTTTCAGGTATTGACGTACCGGCAGAGTCTAGTGTTGAGTTTATTTATATTCTGCGCGTAGGTGCCGGTGTTGCTCGTGGTAAACATATTAACCGTGTTTCACCCTACCTTGGCAGTGCGCCTATCGGTAACGAAGCCACGGCTACGGTTATCGTTGGTGCAGATCCAGACTTTGAAGAAGTTACTATTCTAGGCAAAGTGTTTGACGATAGAGACAGCGATAATTGGCAAGACAGCGCCAATGCCTCAGCGTTATTTATTCAAGGCGGTATCAGCGAAAGCAGTTATGTCGCCAACAGCACTTTCATCATTAATGCAGATGGCCAACGCCAATTAGATGATGCAAGCGCGCCACTTAATCATGGTATCGATTTAGGTGATTTAACGGGTCGCAGCAGTGAAGCTGATAACGCCAATAACCATCAAATAATAATTCGTCAGCAACTGCGCGACTTAGCTTTTAGTGATAATTTAGTCTTAACCACCGCAGAAGGTACTCATATTACGATGAGTAGCCAAGGTAATAGCGAATCAAATCCTACGGGAGAAGTGGCAAAAGGCCTGACTGCACAAGACTTACGCATTGAGCGCAACATAACGGTGTTAGCTAACGGGCATTATCAAGTTGACCTTATTATACAAAACCACGGTATTCAAGAAATTGGTATTCCCGGTGTTAGAGTGGCGACCGTTGAAGGTTTATATATAGAAACTGACTTACACGGACGTTTCCATCTAGAAGCTGTTGACGTTCCTAACTTAGCGCGTGGTCGTAACTTCTATATGAAAGTTGATAAAGCCACCTTGCCGCCAGAAAGTACTTTTGTCAGTGAAAACCCAAGAGTTAAACGCATTACTCAAGGTTTACCCACGCGTTTTGATTTTGCCATTCAACTGGCCAAGCAACAATTTGATGGCGGTGAGCAACACGCCTTAATCAAACTCGGTGATTTACTGTTTAATGAAGGCAGTGCTGAGTTAAATGCTGAGCATAAAGTTTGGTTAACGCAAATGTCAGATACCATTAATCAGTATCAAGGCGGCACAATTCAAATTATTGGCCAAGCGCATACTCAAGCCCTAGCTTATCAGCGAGCCAACAACACCTATCAATGGTTATTGCCGTTAATACGTGAAGATCTTCGCCCTGCTTTTAGTGTCGACTTAGTTGAAGAAGTCGATGGCAACTTTGCACCGATCATTAATATCGCGAACGAGACTAAGCTTGGAAGCATACTTTTCGACTCTAACAAAAGCACCGTAAAAGCAGAATATCAACCGCTGCTAAATAGCATAGCTGAGCAACTCGCCAGTGCCGAAAAAGGCTATTTAGCCATTACCGGTTTTGCTGACAGTAGTGGAGTAGAACATTACAACCTTGCCTTAGGTTTACGTCGTGCGAAAGCCGTATTCGAGCAATTAAAAACACGAATGCCTGCACAAGCTTGGGAAAAACTGACTATTAAAATACAAAAAATCGACACCGAGAATTCAATGAAGGAGGATAAATAATGAGAAACTTTATCCAACGTCATTCATTAGCTTATTGCTGTACCGCGCTATTAATTACTAGTGCTACTAACACTTATGCTAATACAGAAAAAACCACCACGGTTGATACGACAATTGAAACTGAGCAACAAACACCTATATGCCCGCCGGCAGCTTGTAAAACGGCTCAGGGCTTTAGTGTTGAAATTATCAGTAAAGGCGAGCAAGCTTCGCGTAATAAAAATGACCCAGCTGATCGCCGTGTTGAGTTAGCCCTTAGTCATGAGGCTAGAGAAGAAATACCCGCAGTAAAGCAAGCCAAAACCCAAGTGCGTGGCAACTTTTTGGTTAGAATGCCACTGGGGGGTATTTTTTGGGCAACAGAAGATCCAGCCATTACTGCACCTAGGCTAAGTATTAGCGCCCCGCAAGCGATAAAGTTTGATGGTATTAATAATTACGACGCCAAGTTTAATTACTTTACCAACTACCCTGCTTTTATAGAACATCTAGAATTAGTGGTCTACAAAGGTAACGATGTTGATTTAATTACGCCACTCTTTAGTAGCGAATTAACCGATCTTGACAGCCATGGCGAAATTTCATGGCAAGTAACGCCTTCAACGTTGAGCAATATGATCGCTGGCGACAGTTTACGTTATGTATTACGCGCTTTTGATGCTCAAGGCAACATGGATGAAACGCAAAGCAAACTAATACAACTGATTTCACCTGAGGCGTACGACAGTGGTACTTACCTTAACCAAGGTAACAACCAACAATCGCTTCAGGCAACTAGCTCGACACAAAGCCAGTTCAATAGCCAAGAAACGGCACAAGTGACATCGACCAATATAACCTCTGCAACCAGTTCTGCAAACACGACCTTTGGTGCTAATGAGTTGATCAAGCAAAACATTCCCATTACAGGTAGTCGAGTTCGTATTTTTGGCCAAGATATTCCTGAAGGTTACAATGTTGAAATTAATGGCAAAAACTACCCAGTAGATTTAGAGCGAAAGTTTGCCAGCGAACATTTATTACCTATCGGCAGCTATGTATTTGACCTAACCATTAGTGGTGAAAAAGGCACAGTAAC
This sequence comes from Colwellia sp. PAMC 21821, assembly GCF_002077175.1. NCBI lineage: Bacteria > Pseudomonadati > Pseudomonadota > Gammaproteobacteria > Alteromonadales > Colwelliaceae > Colwellia > Colwellia sp. PAMC 21821. The sequence goes on along the minus strand of NZ_CP014943.1, from coordinate 2,545,175 downwards.
TAAACCCTTAAAAGTCGATGTGACAGGAAAGTACATGTTCTTAGCGGCGCTTGCTGATATTAATATCAGTGAAAACAAAGTTACCGGCAATATAGAGCCTCTTGCAAGTGACGACAGATACGATGACGACTTGCTTATCGAAGGCCGTCTCGCATTTTATTTGAAAGGTAAAATCAAAGGTAAGTATTTGGTAACAGCCCATGCTGATACCCAAGAGCGTGAATTATCACAACTCTTTAATGGCTTTTTAGATAAAGACCCGGTCGATATTTTCCGCCGTTTAGACCCTGATAAGTATTATCCCGTTTACGGTGACGACTCAACCACCACGCGTGACGTTGACACCCAAGGACGTTTTTATGTGCGTGTTGACTGGGACAAGTCACTCGCCTTATGGGGTAATTACAACACCGGCATGACCGACACAGAATACAGCCAATACAATCGTAGTTTATACGGCGCGGCGCTGAACTGGAAATCAACCGAGTCAAACGCTTATGGTCAAGAAAAAAGCCAATTAAAAGCCTTTATCTCAGAAGCGCAAACCGCGTTAGGTCACAGTGAATTTTTAGGTACAGGCGGTAGTATCTATTACTTAAAACATACCGACATATTAGCGGGCTCTGACAAATTAGCGATAGAAGTTAGAAACCCAGATACCGGTTTAACCGTTGACCGTATTGAATTAACCCGCGACGCTGATTACCAAGTGGATGAAATACAAGGGCGTATAATATTGTCGCGCCCATTATTGAGTTTCTCGCGTGATAGTCAAAACAGCATTATTCGTGACCAACCTCTCGACGGTAATAAATTACTGCTTTTAGTTGATTACGAATACTTACCTAATGGCTTTAGTGCTGACCACTTAACCGCAGGTGGCCGTGCTAAACATTGGTTTAACGATCATATTGCCGTAGGTTTAAGCTATGTCGACGAAAATCGTGCAGGTAACGACTATCAACTTGCGGGTGCCGACCTAACATTGCAAGCCGGTAAAGGTAGCTATATTAAAATTGAGCACAGCAATACCCGCAACAACCAGGCACCGATATTTTATTCAGACAATGGCGGTTTAACCTTCCAGCAAATGAATATTATTGACGACGAGCTAACAGGTAATGATAAATCAGGCGATGCATTAAGTTTTGAAGCAAGAGCTAACCTAAAAGCTTTAGGTTACACCGAGCAAGAACTGACCGCAGCGGCATGGCACAAAAACACCGGCGCTGGGTTTTCAATTGCTCGCCGTGATTTAACCGAAGACATTACCGAACAAGGCATTGAAGTTAGCGGGCAGTATAGCCAAACAGGTCATTACAGCACTAGCATAACTAAGCAAGAATCAGGTAATAATGCGCGCGAAGAAATCAGTTTATTTGTGCAACAAAATCTTGATAACAGCGGTAATATCAGCGCCGAAATTAAACAAATAAAAGAGCAACAAAACCTGCAATCTCAAACCGGTTTATTAGCTGCACTTGGTTATCGTCAACGTTTAACACCAAGCTTTGAACTTTACGGTATTGCCCAAGGCACCATTGATGCTGACGACGGTTATGAAAACAACGACTTAATCACCTTAGGTGGTAAGTACATACTTGAGAGTCGCTCTAGCATAGGTGCAGAATACGCAACAGGCCATCGTGGTGATACTGCAGCGCTTGATATTGATTACCAAGTCAATAGCGATCACAACCTCTACAGTCGTTATAGTTGGTCAACCGACACTACGAGCCCACTTTTAGCATCGAACGATACTAATGGCCTTACGTTTGGTCATCGCTCAAGAGTTACAGACAGCCTGAACGTGTTTAATGAAACCCAAACCATTAATGAAAAAAATGAATCAGGTTTTGTGCATGTGTTTGGTGTGAATTACTTGCTCAGCCAAGGTTGGAATTTAGGCGGCTCGTTACAACACGGTGAACTAACATTAATTGCTGGCAACGTAGAGCGTGACGCTGCAAGTCTTTCGTTAGGCTTTCGTGACAAAGATATGCAATGGCAAACTAAGCTAGAGTACCGTGAAGACCAAGGTGCTGAAGAACGCACGCAATGGCTAACCACTAACCGTTTAAACTATTTAGTGAACGACTCATGGCGCGTAGCAGCTAAATATAACTATTCTGATACTGAAGACCAAATAAGCCCAGATGCTAATGCCACATTTACTGAAGCGAGTGTCGGATTTGCTTATCGTCCTTTTGATAACAACCGCTGGAATTTATTAGGTAAATACACCTACCTTTACGATTTACGAGGTTTAGCACAAACTAACTTTGGTACCGATCAAAAGTCAGACATTTATACTTTAGAAGGCACTTATCGTTACAACCCTGTATGGGAGTTTGCCGCGAAACTGGGTCGCAGAACCGGTGAATTACGCTCAGGTCGTGGTATTGGCGAATTATTTAAAAGCACGGTTAACTTCTCTGCATTACAAACTCGCTACCATATCGTAAAACAATGGGATGCATTGCTAGAGTTTCGTACCTTAAAAGTTGTTGAAGATAACTCAACGCGTAATGGCTGGCTTGTAGGATTAGATCGCCATATAGGCAAACACTTTAAAGTGGGTGTTGGTTACAACTTTACTGATTTTAGTGACGACTTAAAACTTACTGACTACGAGTATAAAGGCTGGTTTATCAACCTTGTGGGTAAATACTAAAGCTACCTTATATTAGGTTAAATTTTTAGCCAAAACACATAGCATATAGCGCACAGGTTAAAGTTAATTAACGTTAGCTTTAACCTGATTAATGACGGTGTGCTTATTAGATGTTAGGTATTAAGTGTTAGATGTTAGATATTAGATATTAGATATTAGATGTTAGATGTTAGATGTTAGATATTAGATATTAGATGTTAGATATTAGGTGTTAGGTGTTAGGTGTTAGGTGTTAGGTGTTAGGTGTTAGGTGGGTGAATATGACGGTATAAATACCGACCTACAAATTTTATCTGCTGATAAGTCAGTCATCGTTAATGTAAACAGCTTAGTATCAAACACCTGCTTGCAAGTACTCGCACAAACTCATTTATTACTTTATTCGAAATTACATTCCACACCACTTCTGGGCTAAATATCATTCGGTTTTTGAGAATAAAACCGTTTTGTTTGACTAAGGGCTATGCTTAAAAAGCGAATTCTTCTAGAATACAGCCATTATTTAGTAGACAAAAATTGGGCTCTCGCTAGAATCTCCGCCTCATCAGGTAGCGATGTCCACTTTCAACAAGGTATTTCAATGTTTAGCCATATTCATCCCGATAATTATCAACAGCAGCTTGACGAAAAACAGCAAAGTATTTCAAGCACTTTCGCTCAATTTGACTTGCCAACATTTGAAATATATCCATCGCCTACCTTAAATTACCGTCAACGAGCTGAGTTTCGAGTTTGGCATGAAGGTGATGATCTCTACTACATTATGTTTAATAGTGAGACCAAAGAAAAATACAAGGTAGAAGACTTCCCAGTTGCTAGTGTGCTAATCAACCAATTTATGACCGCATTACTAGCCGACATAAAACATAATGATGTATTACGCCAACGCTTATTCCAAGTTGATTTCCTATCAACACTCAGTGGTGAAGTGTTAATTAGCTTGCTTTACCATAAGCAGTTAGACGAACAATGGATTGAACAAGCCCAACAATTAAAAGCACGTTTATCTGCCATAGCGCCCGTTGATATTATTGGCCGAGCGCGTAAGCAAAAAGTGGTATTAGACAAAGACTTTGTGATGGAAACCTTAACGGTAAATGGCGAGAAGTTTCATTACCAACAAGTTGAAAACAGCTTTACTCAACCCAACGCCAAGGTAAATGAAGAAATGTTACTTTGGGCCCAAAAAGCGACTAAAAACCTCGGTGGCGATTTAATTGAACTCTATTGTGGTAATGGTAATTTTAGTATCGCCTTAGCACAAAACTTTGATCGCGTATTAGGCACAGAAATATCAAAAACGTCAGTAAAATCGGCACAAATTAATATTGCCGCTAACAAATTAGACAATGTTGATATTGTAAGAATGGCGAGTGAGGACTTTAGTCAGGCAATGAACGGCGAACGCGTATTTCGTCGTTTAGAAGGCTTTGATTTAACCAGCTACAATTACCAAACCGTGCTGGTTGATCCGCCGCGAGCTGGTCTTGATCCTGATAGTGTTGAGCTAGTGTCTCGTTTTGAGCGCATTATTTATATTTCATGCAACCCTGAAACACTGCGTGATAATTTAACAGAGCTGGTTAAAACTCATAAAATAGAGCACTTTGCCCTATTCGACCAATTCCCTTATACCCATCACGTAGAAACAGGCGTTATTTTGTCACGCCTTTAGCTTTATTACTGCGCAGTTCGTTACGGCTTTCATTTCGGCCGCTAAACTCAAATGCACCACGAGCAATAAACCTCAATTGTTTAATTGTTCGTTGTGCTAATTGGGCTAAGTCTTTTTTATCATAGTCTAAAGCATCAGAGCCGGCGCTAAAAACAATAGTGACGGCAGCATTGGCTTGCAAATAAGCAATTTCAGCATCAAGCTTATTAGCTTGTTGTAAGTAGTCGCAAAGCTCTAAAGTAAAATAACGAATTTCGCGATTAACCGCCGCACGAAACGCTGGTGATGTGCCTGAACGTTCTCGTAATAACAGCCGAAATATATTGCCGTTATTTTCAATAAACTCCATAAAAGTACGGACAGAAATTTGGATAACAGAGCCACCTTTTTCAATGCGCTGCCTAGCTTGTCGCATTAACTGGCGTAAGGTTAAACCGGCTTCATCAACTAAAGTTAAACCCAATTCGTCCATATCTGAAAAATGGCGATAAAAAGAAGTCGGCGCTAAACCAGCTTCTTTGGCGACTTCACGTAAACTAAGGCTAGAAAAACTTCGTTCACTACTCAGTTGCCCTAAAGCTGCATCAATTAATTGACGACGCGTTTTTTCTTTTTGAAGTGCTCGAATACCGCTCATCGCCAATACACCTAATATTTATTTCACCCTAAAACTAGGCTGATATGATACTTAAAATCGTTAACAATGCTAGTAAATTGATGCTAAACGCGTTGTGATGACAAAAGTATTAACGGTTAATATCTCGAAAAATTCATCATCAGCACTTGACTCAGCATCGAGTAAAGATAGAATAGCGTACATGTGTACACCGAAATAATTTTCGGTGCTTAGCCCCTAGATGGATAATTAATGAAAAAACCACCTATTATTTGGTTAAATGTATTTGTATTTAGCATTACCTTTTTATTTGCTGCAATCGCAGTGCCTTACCGTGCGTTTACTCATGGCTTTGATGGCACAGAAATTACCGCCGCGATTATCTGCTTTATCTATTGTGGCATGTCAATCACGGCGGGTTATCATCGCCTTTGGTCCCATAGAACTTATCAAGCCCATTGGTCTTTAAGACTAATTTACGCCTTAGGTGGTGCATTTGCGCTTCAGAACAGCGCCTTACATTGGTCTTCAGATCACCGTATTCATCACAAACATGTCGATAAAAATAATGTTGACCCCTATTCGGCAAAAATGGGTTTTTGGCACTCGCACATCGGCTGGATGCTAAGAGATCACCAACCTGCTAAATATAATGACTACAACAACGTTCGCGATTTGCAAAAAGACGCTATTGTTGTTTGGCAGCATAAACACTATTTATTACTGACCATATTAATGAACTTCGGCGTACCGATTTTATTCGGCTTATGGCACGGTGATATGATCAACAGCTTGTTGTTACTTGGCTTTTTACGTTTAGTGCTAAGCCATCACACTACGTTTTTTATCAACTCGTTAGCACATATCTGGGGCAAGCAAACCTACACAGATAAAAATACCGCACGCGATAATGGCGTTTTAGCCTTTTTTACTTTTGGTGAAGGCTACCATAACTACCATCATATATTCGAAAACGACTATCGTAATGGTATTCGTTGGTGGCATTTTGACCCAACAAAGTGGCTAATTAAAGGTTGTGAGCATTTAAAGCTAACCTCGAAATTACGCGTAACACCTGAAGTTAAAATCGAAAAAGCGCGTTTATCGATGATCTTGTTACGTAGTCAGCAAAAGCTAGCAGCCCACCCTGACGCCGAGCAATTATTAGAAAGATTGCAGCATGAATATGATGAACTTATCCATAAAATCAACGAGTTTTATGCTGTACGCAAAGCGTTAATTGCCACTAAGCGTGATCAATTAATGGCAGATGTCGAGAATTCAGATGTCGTGGCCCAATACCAAGAAATTAAGCGACGATTAGCTGAACAACAGCGAAGCTGGCAGAATATGGTAGAAAAACTAGCATAAAAACAGTTACGTTCGATTTAATTCCTGCTAAAATTTTTACCATTGAAGCAGGAATTAAAGGGTTAACCGTTGAGTAAACAAGCAAAAGCTGAGACTAAGAAAAGCAAAAGTTCTACTAAAAGCTATGATTTCGACGCCATCATAATAGGCACAGGCCCTGGTGGCGAAGGCGCTGCCATGAACTTAGCTAAACGAGATAAGCGTGTTGCTATTATTGAACGCTACCATCATGTTGGCGGAGGTTGTACGCATTGGGGCACTATTCCTTCAAAAGCATTGCGCCAATCAGTTAGCCGACTTATTGAATACAACTCCAATCCGCTATTTAATGCCGGTCAAAATGCTAAACAACTTACCTTTCAAGATATTTTAGGCCATGCATCTGCGGTTATTCGCAAGCAAGTTAATTTACGCAGTGGCTTCTATAATCGTAACCAAGTAGAGCATTATTACGGTGAAGCTTCGTTTGTTGACGCAAATACCATTCAAGTATTACGCACAGACGGTACAATCGATACGATTACCGCCAAACAAATAGTTATTGCCACAGGCTCTCGCCCTTATCAACCTGACGATGTCGACTTTTCTCACCCAAGGGTTTATGACTCCGACAGCATATTGTCGCTAGAACATTCTCCGCGCCAAATCATTATTTACGGTGCTGGTGTTATTGGTAGTGAATATGCCTGTATTTTTCGCGGCTTAGGGGTCAAGGTCGATTTGATCAATACCCGTGATCGCTTGTTATCCTTTTTAGATGACGAAATGTCAGACTCGTTAAGTTATCACCTGTGGAACAACGGCGTAGTTATTCGCCACGGTGAGCAAATTGAACGCGTAGAAACTAATGAAGACTGCGTTATTGTGCATTTAGAGTCAGGTAAAAAAATGCGCGCCGACTGTTTATTATTTGCCAATGGGCGTACCGGTAACACCGCTGACTTAAAACTTGAAAATGCCGGTTTAAAAGCAGATGGACGAGGACAATTAAAAGTTAGCGACGCTTACCAAACTGAAGTTGAAGGTATTTTTGCAGTGGGTGACGTTATTGGTTATCCAAGTTTAGCCAGTGCCGCGTTTGATCAAGGCCGAATTTGCGCCAGCGCAATGTTAGAAGGCGATGGTAAAGCTAAACTTACCGTTGATATTCCTACCGGTATTTATACTATTCCAGAAATTAGCTCTGTCGGTAAAACCGAGCAAGAGCTAACAGAAGCCAAAATACCTTATGAAGTGGGTCGGGCGCAGTTTAAGCATTTAGCCCGCGCACAAATATCTAATAATTTAGTTGGCTCTTTAAAAATACTCTTTCATCGTGAAAGCAAAGAAATATTAGGTATTCATTGTTTTGGTGAAAACGCAGCCGAGATCATTCATATCGGTCAAGCCATTATGCAGCAAAAAAATGGTGGCAATACCATTGAGTATTTTGTGGAAACTACCTTTAACTATCCAACAATGGCAGAAGCTTTCAGGGTAGCAGCCTTAAATGGGCTAAACAGACTGTTTTAATATAACACCGGGCAGCATTAGTTACTAAGCTGCCCTTTTATCGACATTGTGTTTATTAAAGCCAAACGGAAAGTTTATGAAATATAGTTTATTGGTCGCACTGTGCTTTTTTGTTTTACCGACACTTGCACAAGACAGTTTTAGTATTTACTTAGTTCGCCATGCAGAAAAGCAAGCGGTAAAAGACGATCCTAAACTTACACGCTGTGGAAAATTAAGAGCAAAGCAAATTGCCAGTATGCTAGAACACACAAACATAAAGCATGTATACAGCACGCCCTACCAACGAACTATGTCGACAGCCGCCCCCTTTGCTAAACAGCAAAAACTGGCAATAAAGCAATATTCGCCCGCAAACCTTAACCAGTTTGCACAACAGTTACTCAAACAAAAAGAAAACACGTTAGTGGTGGGTCACAGCAACACAACACCACAATTGTCGGCATTACTTAGTGAGTTAACTGTTGAAGATATAACAGAAAAACAATACCGAAACCTGTATCAAATTCAAGTTAGCAACAGCGGAAAAACCTTAACGTTATTCACTTTACCGCTAATTTGTCGCTAACTTGTTGCTAAAACCTACTTAGCATTACATATCCGCACTATTGCCTTTAGTACCTGGTGTTATAAGTTCTATTTCGGTAATCGTAAACGGTGTGCCCCATTGTTGAATAGTCATCACATTTTTTACTTTGCCTTTAATACGAACAACCGCGCCATTTTGAGCAAACTCTTTGGCCATATTCATCGGTAATATTTTTTTACCTGAGTCGGTAATAATACCGTAAAAGCCACCTTCCAAATTTAAGAACTGAACACGCCCGCGTTGCCAGCCACTAAATTCATCTTTTAATTTGTGCTTTAAGTCTTCCATCTCATGACCTGTTATTTTATCACCACTTTTAACTGGCGTAGCAACAAGCTCAGTCGCTGCTTGCTCAGGGCTATTTCCCTGACTATTCTCTACTTTCGGCTCATCAGCTTTTGTTGTTTTATCTGTTTCACTCTCGCTTGAACTACTGCCACAAGCACTAAGTAACAAAGTGATCACCAAGGTAGATAAAAGGTTTTTTTTGTACGTCATCATATTGTCCATTTAGAATCTATATCTGCTTTAAGCATACCTTAATCTAAAAATAATAACCTCTACTGGATAACAACTTATAAAAGCTTGCTCGTTACCCGCGCAACGCTATCGGCTAAAATAGCCCTGCTCATAAATGCAATTTGTCTTCGTAATATTTAAGCACAAAAAAAAGGAGCCTAAAGCTCCTTTGATTCAATACATTGTGCTTAAACACACCAGAGATAGTTAATACCTCATGTGCGTTAAAACTTATAAGTGATATGGCTTGCTCAAACGATGCACTGACTCAATAAAGTGTCCGGCATGGTCAGGGTTTACATCAGGGTGTATACCATGGCCTAAGTTAAATACATGGCCTGTGCCACCTTCACCAAAGCCTGTTAAGATTTTCGATACTTCTTGTTCAATACGTGGCAATGGCGCGTATAACATTGACGGGTCCATATTGCCCTGCAAAGCAACTTTATCACCAATGCGTGCTTTGGCATTTTCAATATCGATTGTCCAATCAAGACCTACAGCATCACAACCTGTAGCTGCTATATCTTCTAACCACATGCCAGCATTTTTGGTGAATAATGTTACTGGTACTTTACGACCATCGTTATGGCGAGTTAAACCATCAACAATTTTAGCCATATACTGCAAAGAAAACTCTTTATAATCGCGAGGTGACAAAACACCACCCCAAGTATCAAATACCATTACCGATTGAGCACCAGCAGCAATTTGGGCATTTAAATATAAAATTACCGAGTCGGCTAACTTATCAAGTAACAAGTGCAAAGTTTGTGGCTCTGCAAACATCATTTTTTTGATCTTAGTAAAAGCTTTTGAACTGCCACCTTCAATCATATAAGTGGCAAGGGTCCAAGGGCTACCCGAAAAGCCAATAAGCGGTACATCACCGTTTAGCGTTTTCTTAATAGTACGAACTGCATTCATAACGTATTGCAATTCGCCTTCAGGATCTGGAATACCAATTTTATCTATATCAGCTTTACACGTTATTGGGCGTTCAAATTTAGGCCCTTCACCTGTTTCAAAATATAGACCTAAGCCCATAGCATCAGGAATCGTTAAAATATCACTAAATAAAATGGCAGCATCTAATGGAAAACGACGTAATGGCTGAATAGTAACTTCACAAGCTAAATCTGCGTCACGGCAAACCGACATAAAATCGCCAGCACCTTTACGCACTTCACGATACTCAGGCAAATAACGTCCAGCTTGGCGCATCATCCAAACAGGTGTGTAATCAACAGGCTGGCGCAATAGCGCACGTAAATACGTATCGTTCTTTAATTCAGTCATGAAAAGTCTTCTCCGCTATAATATGCGCGCATTCTAACACTTCAAATTTTATTGATCTATCTCCCAAATCAAATCTACGGTCGTTCATGGCATTCATATTGAAATATTTTACAAATTAACCGTGATTTTATGCCCTTAAGTAAAAAGCTATGGCGAAAATCACCTAAAATACGACAACCAATGTTATAAAAAACAAAATAGCTCTAGCTTAATAAAACAGCACATTCATTATCTATATCTATTTAACTAAAAATAATTTAATTTTTTTTAAAATTAAATTTGTACGTTTTGCCACCAAGACCTTAAGAAATAGGACATGAGATTATAAAACCACGAAAGTGGTACACCAGATTATATATTTTTTAGCCATTTTTATAAAATTTAACCATTAATACCTTACAACTTGATAGGTAACAGTTTTTTACATTTAATTACCTATTTTAAAAAAATGTAAACCGATTGAAAATTAAACTTTGCACTTGATATGCTTTCAGAACTGAAAAACCGGCTTGATAGCAGCCGGTTTTAACACGGCTTATACGAAAAAGTTCGTGGAATATATGCTCTATTAAAGTTGTTGCACCAAGAAAAGGCGTTTGCTATAAATGTCCCGCGCTAAAGAAAAACAATAATAAAAATAAAGAAATAAATAAAAAGAAGCTAGTTTACTAGACCACACAGCGAGCATTTCAAGCCTTACTTCGGTAAGGCTTTTTTATTGCCTGAAATAATGTGATAAGATTAACGGACATTAATTTACAAGGGCTACAGCGCGATTCTTTAATTTTTAGTATTAATGCAATTTAACCGAAATTGACCGAAATACACCTTTAAAGTATCCCCAGAGTATCCCCAGCATTTATAACGGATTAAAAATGTCTAGTCGCTTTAACTTCACAATTGCTTCATTAGAGAAAATCACGCTTCCAACACAAGGCCGCGCAGAATACCGAGACACTAAAATACCTGAACTAACCTTACGGGTTACGGCCTCTGGGGTTAAATCATTCTCTGTAGCTAAAAAGATTGATGGCAAATATGTCAGGGTTACTTTGGGACGATTTCCTGCCAATACTATTGAACAAGCGAGGAAAAAGGCTAGAGAGAAAATACTACTGCTTGAAAATGGTATTAATCCAACCTCACAAAAAAGAGAGCAACAGCTACAAAACTTAACCACTGTTGATCTATACGAACAATATGAAGAAAACTTCAGAGCTAGAATAAAAGTGGGTGAGCGTAGACTTAAATCGCTAGAAGACTTTAGTCGCACATGGAAACTACACGTAAAACCTCGCATTGGTAAATATCGCGCTAAAGAAGTAACTCACGCGATCGCCTTGCGTATAACTGACGATATCAAGGCAAAGTTAACCGCTGGACTTTTTAACGCCTCTATTGCGCTATTAAGAGCTATGTTTAAATTTGCCGAAAGCCATGAACTAGTTAAAAGTAATCCTTTTTCTGGTATATCTAAGGTTCGCATCGAATCAAGAACTCGATTTTTAAACAAAATAGAAATTGCCGCTTTATTTGATTCATTAAATCAAGAGAAGCCAATTTACCAAGATGTTGTTCAAATACTAATTTACACAGGCCAACGTAAAGGCAATGTTTATAGTATGGAATGGGACGAATTAGATCTTGAGCGCGGTGTATGGACTATCCCACATACGAAAACAAAAACTAAAACGGTTTACCATGCTCAGTTAGCAACGCCAGCAATAGAAATCCTTAAAAGACGATTAATCAGTCACGAACAAGACTTTGATAATTCCCCTTATGTTTTTGCCACCAAACAACGAGGTAACAAAACAGGCCACTTATCAACTAAAAGTGATATTTCAGGTTATTGGAAAAGAATAATAGAACGAGCAGGTTTAGATAGCACCGATGCAACTAAGCGAATCACACCGCATACGATGCGAAAAACATTAGCGAGCTGGCAAGCATTAGAAGGTGTTGACCTTTTATCTATATCAAAAAGCCTAGGCCATTCTGATATTTCGACAACGGCCAAGTCTTATGCTCACTTATCTGGTGATACAATTAGAGCTGGTGTACAAAAAGCGACTGATGCATTGCAAATTGCCAGTGGCCAACTAAAAAGAAATCTAACACCTAAAGAATTGCTGCTTGAAAAAATCAGCAAACTATCTGAAGATGAATGCCTATCAGTATTGGACTATTTAGAAAATTAAAAAGGATTTCGGATGGAACCGATCAGCTCATTACTTTCAGCTTATTTATTATCATTAAGTACCGATATAAATGGCCATTACAGAGAAAGCGTAAATTTAGATATTACCCCAATAGTCATTGAATACAAAAATGAGAAAATTTCATTTCAGCACCAACTATGGCGCATTAAAGATGATTCCGTTTGCGCTACTTATCAGCAAAACACCATAAGGTTTTCTTCATGTACTATCAAAGCCAAATCACTTTTTTCAGACATTTGTAACGAATTATCAAGACTTAAAAAACCTAATAACACAAAAGCTCAATATAAACGTATGTACTGTAACGCTGCTGTGAAATACAAACCTATGGTCGCATCCATCTCTAGCACATCAACCATAAAAGTAAACGCCAACGAAAAAGCCTGTAATCAATTAATATTAAAGGCAATGGGAAGTAGCAATAAAGAACTGTTAGCAAAGCGAGATAAAGTTTGTCAGAGAATTCAAAAAAACGACCAATAAAACATGCTCCTCATTTCTAAATTCTGTTCATTTGCAACAAGAAATCAGCTAGGTAATAAAAGAAAAAACTATAATGAAAATGTCCCCTGAAGAAATAAAGCAATCGCTATCAAAAATTTTATTAGCTGAAGATAAAGCTGCAGAGTTATTAAAAACTTTTGGCTCAGTAAAAAATATGCAAGTCGTAGTAACTTCGAATCTAAAAATGTTTGTTGATGAATTAGTCGACATTACGGCATTATTTTTCAAACCTATTATTGAACGCAACGGCGGTGATTTACCTAACAAAAAGGTAATGGCAAAGTTATTAGATGAAAGTGTGGCCGCATTAGTAGAGTTTAATATTAGTAACAGTGGCTCAGTAAAAACGCCTGATTACTCAAGTTTGATTGAAAAGCTCGACAGTATTTCACCAAACCTAATCGAATATATTAGATACGCCCTTTCTGCTTTTTTAGTCGGTCACACCAACGCAGGGAAAAAGCTTTTAGAATTGGCGTTATTAGAAGTTATAAATTCCGAACGTTTTTTAGGTGAAATACAAAGCCAAGCATTTCAAAAAGAAGTAAAAAGCACTACCGCCCGTAAAGCGGCTAAACTCGGTCAGTCAAAAAGATGGCAAGCAAAAGAAAATACTCGTTTATATGCTTTGCAATTATTTCACGAAAAAGCATACAGAAACGCTAATCAAGCTGCCGAAGACATTACAGAAAAAGTGTTTAATTATGGTAAAACTCAAAACTTTCACTTCACTGGGATATACCAAGCCAGCAAAACCATTTATAAATGGCTATTAGCCGAAACTAAGAATAAATAAGCAAAAATATCTTTCTCACTGTGATAAAGATATTTCTCACTGTCACGCGCAGTTACACACCAAGCTAACAAAATCATAGTGACCTCGAAATTAATACTAATACATATTCGAGGTATCAAATGAATCAAAATTTACTAACCCCCACGCAAGCAGCAGATATTTTAGGTGTCACCATTGGTACATTAGCAGTTTGGCGCTGCACTGCACGTTACCCTCTACCATTTGTAAAAATTGGCCGCAGAGTTAAATACCGTCTTTCTGACATCAACAATTTTATCGAACAAGGCTTAAATAATTTATTAGAAACGGATAGCCGTTATGCCTAACTACACATCTAATAACCTTAATTATTTGCGTTGGTTTTATAACGGTTTAAATGCTGATGTTTGTATTGAGCTTGGTAATACATTTGGCCAAATCATTACCAACCGTAACGAAGAGCTTTCAATCAAAAAAGGTGATTTGAGAGACTTAAAAGCTAAAGGGCTTATTTCTGGTAAAACAATTACGATTTTGGCGATTGAATATAAGCGTTTCTCAATCAATGAATTTGGTATAAAAACTTTTAAGGAGTGTTTCGATGCAGAATAAACACATTGAAACTCAACTAAATAAAATCGCAGCTATTTATCAAGACGATAAATTCCTTTCAACTGAATGGCACACCTGCCCCGCTGATAGACGAGATGTAGAGTTTACCTTTAATTGTTTGAACAAATTACCTGACGTATTAAAAAAGCATGTGTTAGATAAGGCAAATAAGCTAAAAACTCGTTACGAAAAAAATACTTATATTCGTACCATGACAGAAAGCTTAGTTAGTTACTTACCTGAAAAGCTTCGATTGACATTAACCGTTAACGAAGACGAAATTCGATATATTGCGATTGCCTGTGCCGAACGCTGTAGAAGAATAGCACTTCATCATAATGTTAAGGGACGAAGTAAATCGTTAACAGAATCGAATGAAGATTCAAATTCCGTTAACGTAACGGAATCCAATATTCCGTTAACGGAAATTTCCGTAACGAACACAAGCGATATCTACCCACTGTTAACAGAATATGTTGAATCGTTTGGACTTAAAAAAATATCACTTACGAAAAAAGGCGTAACAGAATTAGGCGCTATAAAACGCATGTGTGATAAACGATGGTGGATTCCCAGCCTTAGAAAAGTGTTCAAGCAAGCCTACGAACAAGCGGCCATTAAGTTAGGCTTAGTCAGTAAACATGCTCAAATATATGCCAGTGACTTAACCGTTAACAATCGAAAACAGCAAAGAGCACGTAACGATGAATTACTTAGCTCAATATCAGTAATGAATGACGTTGGACAGCAATTTACACTAAAGGAATTATCAGATTTAAACGTATCAAACCCAGAAATAAGAAAAGCTGAATTAATGTTACGTTTACGTGGTTTTGAAGATTTATCAAAATCGCACGATCACGTAGGTATTTTTATTACCATTACCTGCCCTTCTAAGTATCATGCTGTGTTTGCAAAATCAGGCAAACCTAATCCTAAATATCAAGACTTCACGCCTTATCAAGCTAACCAATATTTATGCGATGTATGGGCAAAGGTTCGCGCCCAATGGAATCGAGAAAATATTAAACCCTACGGATTCAGAATTGCTGAACCGCAGCATGATGGCACTCCCCACTGGCATTTAATTCTTTTTGTTGAATCCAAGCAAGTAGAACGCGTAAAAGGCGTTATAAGCCATTACGCGCTGCAAGAAGATGGTGATGAAAGAGGAGCACTTGAAAATCGTTGCGACTTTAAATTAATTGACCCAAAGAAAGGTTCAGCTACCGGCTATGTTGCGAAATACGTTTCAAAGAATATAGATGGTAAATGCCTTGATAAAGGCGTTTATGGTGAAGACCCTATCACTGCAGCGCAACGTGTTGATGCTTGGGCTTCTACATGGTGCATTCGTCAGTTTCAGCAAATTGGTGGCGCTTCTGTGACGGTGTGGCGTGAATTAAGACGATTAAGAAAATCACTTGGTATAGATTTAGTATTAGAAAAAGCGCGAATAGCCGCTGATGAAAGTAAATGGGATGATTATATTACTGCCATGGGTGGCGTGTTTTGTAAACGTAAAGATCAACCAATTAAGCTAGCCTATGATACATCTTTCGATAGCGAAACTGGCGAGTGTAAACTTGGGTTTTATGACGGAAATATAATACAAAGTATTAAGGGTGTTTATTTTCAAGGTCAAATGATTGTCACTAGATTTTTCAGTTGGCGTTTAGAAAGAACGAACGTAGTTTGTTCTAACTTGGAGTTCTGTAAATAACTGTACTAACTATCTATATTAACAAGTTACGAGCCTAGACATTGATAATAATTACATTCATTTTTTCTAATAATTTAATCATGTCATAATACTGGGCGGTTTCAGAAATCAAAATGAATAACAGTATCCAACAAAGTATATTAATATTATTAGTAATAATGGTGGTGGGACTACTGGATTTTACTGATACTTCTAAGTACCCCTTAAACTTTAACAAAAATATTATATTTTAGTTTCTAAAGCTCTGAAATTGTGGGATATTAACTACAATTAATTAAGGGTTATGAGTCGAGTATTATTGAAAATCATTCATAACAGTCTGCTATATTTCAATCGGAGTTTAATCGTTCATGGATGATCAAATGAACAAAATCAAGCAATTAAGTCCCGCAGAGTTAGCTGTTTTATGGCTTGCAAATAGTACATTTATAGAAAAAAAAGACTCTCCTGTTGTTTTATCCTCTAACTCGACATTAACTCTAATGATTGTTTTAGCAAATGGTATTGCAAAGCTAGAAGATGAATCCATTGAACAAAAAGCATTAGACGTAATATCAAAGTACAGTCGAGACTTAGTGGAACACATTAAAACAAGGGGTGGTTATATAAGGTATGATCAACCCGTCAAGAAGCTAATTGAAAACCTTGAAGAAATAGGTTTTCCAATCATTGATGAAAACCACATAATTTCAATAAAAAATCCCAATCGTTCAAAAGCCTCGATTAGCTATGAACTCGCAAACAAAGAATACGATATTGCATTATCTTATTTAGAAGATAATGCGTTGTTAATTGACCCTCCGTGGTATAAATCAACAGCCACGGCAGTTCCTTTAATTGTATTATTAGGTTCTGTGCCTTTAGAAATAAATGTTAAAACAATGGCAGGTGAAGCTATAACTACAAAAATCAGCGCAAAATTCTGGGATTATGAAAGTCATACAGACGGTGAAAATAATGAAACTAAAGTTAATATAAAGATTGCTAAGTTTATTGATCAAGCAATCGGAAGTTTAAGTAAAGGCTTTGCAGATAATTGGAGCGACAGTAACCCTGAGCGTATTGATAATTTAGATAAAGAAGAAAAAAAACATAGCAAATCAATTAAGCAGGACTAGATACAGCTGGCTATTGCGCATGCCTCGCTAATTTTAGTTAACAATATTGAGCCTCTGAATGAGGCGTTTAGGTTTTTCACATATATCAGATGAGCTATGGATACTAATCAAAGAAAAGAGTTATTTAGCCGAGCCTTCGTTGGAGCTCTAGCCGCACAAGTAGGTTTCAGGTCCTCAATACCTGATGTTGATGATGATAGCGTTGACTTGATTTTAAAAGGTCGTGGTTTTAGTGCTGGTATTCGAAATCCACAATTAGAAATTCAGCTTAAATGCACTGCAAAAAATAATGGTTGTGATGACTACTTTACATATCAATTATCGATTAAAAACTATAATGATTTACGTGGTGATGACTTATTATGTCCTAGGTATTTATTTGTTTTGGCTGTACCAACAGAAACGGATGGTTGGCTATCCCACGAAAAAGATCATACAAAACTAAAACACTGCTGTTATTGGATGTCACTGTCAGAATTGCCAGATAGTTGCAATGATACAACTGTAACATTACACATACCCAAGGTTAACTTATTGACTGCAGAAAGTTTAATTGAACTCATGGAGTTGGCAAGTATTAGAGGGGTCGCAGCATGAGTTCTATAATTGATAATAAATTTATAATAGAAATAAGTCCAAATGGACTATCTGATTATCTTGAGTCTAAAGGATGGATAAGAGATGGGAACATTTTTGAGCATGCATTAATTTGGCACAGAGAAGAGCCTGAATCTTATGACTTTGAGGTAATACAGCCTTTATCTGTTGATATTAAAGCATATCAACAAAGGGTTTATGATGCATTAAAAGCTTTAGCTGAATATGAGAAAAGATCTTTACAAGATATTGCAGTTGATATTACAAATTTTTACTCCGATTTAGTTAAGGTACGTGTTGTACATGATGATGTAGAAGGGGGTTCAATTCCGATAGATGATGGTGTATTACTAGTAGAAAAAGCTAGAGATTTATTATTAGCTTCAACATTATCAACATTTAAGAAAAAAAGACATTTTTCTGGTCAACGTAGCAAAGACGTTCAAGACTATCTAAATCAATTGAGGCTTGGGCAAACAGAAGTTGGAAGCTTTATCGTTAACCTTATTGCCCCAATTCAATTTTATGATAGTAGCCAAGTTGATGAAGATAATGTATCCATTACTAGATCTGTAACTAATAATTTATCTAGAAGTCTTCAAGCGCTTTCTAACTCGATTGAACAATATGAGAAATCTTCTAATGTATATGATTTCGAAGAAGTTATTGATAAGGGGGTTAGTGCGAATTTATGTGATGCATTATGTGGTTTAAGTGGTTCAAATAAAACTAGGTCATTCAATATAATTATTACTCTAGCTGGATCTGAAAGTGATCATCAAGAGTTACCGAAGCAGTTTTCTTTCAAGCCATCAAAAGTCCAGTTCTTAGAGATTGCTTCTTCGTACTACAAGGGAAAGTATACGATTAAGGAATATGAAGCTTATGGGCTTGTGAGTAAAATGAAACACTTACCTGATGATGAGTATGGCGAAATAACTGTAAAATCACTAGTAAGAGGAGTAGATAAAAACGTTGTAATTCAGTTACCTCTTGATAATTACTGGCAAGCTGTACATGCTCACGAATGTTCACATTTAGTGAGTTGCAAAGGAGTTTTAAATGTAACTCCAAGATCAGCCCGCTTACTCGATGCCTTTAACTTTAGAGTTATCGACAATACAATATATTTAACAGAGCAAACCTAACAAATTTCTAAACCGAATATGAAGTTCACCATTTTACTGGACACCTCTTCATCACATTGAGGAGGCGATACACAACCTAAAAAGACATGGTTTCATCCTATTAATAAATCAGGGCTAAAAACTGCTTAATAGCCCTAAATTATAATTGTGCATCTAAGCTAGCATAATTTTTTAATGAATTAAGATTATCACCAAGGCATCCCCAAAGAATCCCGAACAAAAACAAAAAACTTTAAACTCAATAATTACAACATCTTAGTGAACATTTAAATATTACTTCGGTAAGGCTTTTTTATTGCCTAAAATAAATAGCGACGATAAATACCATCACACTCTAGTAATACCAATTGAAATAAATAATCGATCATTCTAAGGCGGTTTAAATCGTCAATAACTGCGTTGTTTTCAATCACACACGCCCGCTATTACTCGACAATTGCTCCTGCATTGTTCTACTTACGGGCATCCATGCCCTAATCAATCAAACGCCTTGCCTGCAGGGATGCTGGTACTTATGTTTAGTCTGGAACAATAAACATGTATTCTTGAACAATTTATCCTCGCTTAAAATTGGTCAATAACTTATTACATTTGGTATAAGTCTCGTAGCGGATAAATGCCAGAAAATAAATAAGCGAATTTTAATCGATTAAAATTCGCTTTTTCTCATCTTAAGTTAAGTACTTCTAAAACCAGAAATAACGGCTTCTCTAAAGCCCATTACTCCACATCTTGATCTTTTAAATACTTATTTAAAAAGGGAATTAATTGTGAGTAATAATAGTCGGCTTGCTCGGGGGTATCAAAGCCATGTCGGAAGCCGTCTAATACTGACCACTTATGCTTAATTTTATAGGCCTTTAGAGCAAACCTTAATCGGTACGCGTGTTCAATATCCACCACATTATCATCGGTGCCGTGAGCGATAAAAAGCGGCTTGGTGAGTTTACTGGCGTGATATATAGGTGAGTAGGTAAATAGCTTCTCTTGCTCTATTTTGGGGTCACCAACAATTTCTCTTAATTGACTTTGTATATCATCATCGTTTTCAACATCTGAACGTTGAAACAATAAAGCAAGGTCAGTTACTCCTGCGAAAGAAGCGGCACATTGATATAAGTCAGGTGAGCGAATAACGCTGTATAGTGCTGAATAGCCGCCATAACTGCCGCCAATAATGCACACTTTGTCTTTAGCAATAGCAAAATTACTTTTAACATGTGCCAGGGCTAATTCAATATCATCTTCAATTAATTGTCCCCACTGCCCCATACCAGCTTGCTTAAACTTTTTGCCATATCCTGCAGAGCCACGATAGTTTACTTGTAAAGTGGCGAACCCTGCGTTGACTAACACTTGTATTTCGGGGGAGTAATACCGCGAGTCACTTACGCCAATGGGGCCGCCATGGGGAATAACCAGTAGTGGCGGGTTAGTAATGGCTTCTGGCAAGGTAACAAAGGCTTCAATCGTACTTTTATCAGCCGTTGTTAAGGTCAGCACTTTTGATTTTTGTAAAGCGACATTTTTAAGCCAAGGCTTAAGCACCGCGAGCGACTTATAATCATTTGTCTGTTCGCGGTAAACGAAAACTTCACCACTATTATCACTGCCTGAAACACTGAATAATCTATTATCATTGTCTATCGCAGCGTCTATAGAATAAATGTTGTCGGCAGCTGATTGCTTAGCCAAAACCGTTTTGTGCGTTAACAGTCTATCATCAAAATAATGCTGATTTACTATGCCACCTTCAATATATCGAACGCCTAAAACCTTAACTGAATCATGGGCTATCATTACACCGTCTAGGTCATACTTGGGGTGTGCATAAACCGTTTCTCGTATGCTATGGCTTGATAAGTCGAATATCTGCAGTGATTTTTTGTCGCTATTATGGTTGGTCAATACATACAATGATGACGTTTGTTCATCGTATAAAACCGGCAGGAAATAATCCCCTTTATTGCCGGTCCAAACATGATTCCAGCGGTATGATTGAGGTCGACCTCCGCTGCGAATAAATAGCTCAGGCTTTCTTTCAACATAGCGAATACCTGCAGTGCGATGGCCTTTTTTATCAATTAACCAATGTGGTAATTTTGCACCACCACGATTCAAGCGTTTTGTATTACGTGTTTGACCATCTAAATTTTTATTTTTAAATTGTAATTGGTATAAATCGACATGATAGCCAATGTCATTTTCATCATTGGCTTTATATTTGGCAAAAATAGCGCGACTGTTACTGCTAACAACAGGGTCTATCCAATAGCCGTCATGATTTAAATAATTGACTTTATCGACGATAACATCATCTTGGGCAACATCTAACTTTACAATTTTAAAACGACGAAATTTGCCTTTAGAATTTTCTCTAACGGCAATAATACGGCTACCTAGCCACGTAATATTGGTAATTTCATTTTTATGCTTTATTGTCCGTATATAGTTTTCTTTCCGGACATGTTCAATTGAAAATTGCTCGGCACGTAGAATTTCAAATTCTGCGCCGCTTTTTACATTTACCAAAAAAACACTGTATTTTTCAGTAGATTGTTTAACAAAAGCAACAAACTCTCCCGAAGGGCTGAGGCTAAAATTTGAGAAGTCACTTTTCATAAAAAAGTTTTTTATTGCCGTGTTATTTGAACGTGCAGACTGTTCTTTTATGTCACTAGTCGTCTGGCTAAAGCAGCTAAATTGCACCATGAGAAGAGCAAAAAGTAAAAATTTCATTTTATTCTCCTTGCTGTACAGGCTTAGATTTATTGAGGAAAAAACCGATATATTGGTCATTTGGGTAGATACCATTTACTACCGAAAATTGCTTTAAATACTGCGGAAAATCTTGCTTGGTGATCGACAAAATAATACTGGTGCGATTTAATATTTTTGCGGAAGACTGATTATTATCCGTTTCAAACATTAACAACCCCGTGTAGTTAAGTTTGCCCGCTTCAACATTAAAACTTAAATCCAATTCATCAAATCGTGTGGTTTGCGTGAGCGACTGTCCTATTTTTCTGTGTACCTTTTCCCAATGATAGGTCCCCGCTTTTAGTTTTACGACACTAAAATGTTGCTCATAATCTAAGGGGCCAAAAGTATGTGTGTTACCAAAGCCAGCCCCTTCAAGGACAATTTTCTCGGCATAGCCTTTACTATAAATAGCAATAATCGCATAGCCTTCATTTTGGCCAAGTGCTTCAATGGGGGTATTTTCTTGGGCGAAGCTCAATGTAGAGTAAATAAAGAGTAAAATAAAAGTCAGTAGTTTCAAAATCGATCCTTGTTTTTGAGTGATTTTTATACAACAGTTTACTCGCTACTTCTCAGCTTGCAAATAAATAATGCTTGAAGACTATTGATTTCAAATATAATTACTGGCGACTAGTGCTTGCTGAGCCGCAAATTAGCAATCACAATCTAATAATATTACTCTCTTGGTAAAGATGCTTTAATGTTACCTGTTGACGTAGGTATTGATGTTGTAGGGTGAGTTATAGCGTCAAAACTGAGAAATATTTATTGGCTAATATCCCCAACTAATCCTAATCTTAGCTCTAACCTTAACTTCAACCTTAACTCCAAGCTTAGCCGAATATTAACCATGATCGCTGAATGGTAGGAAACATCAATTCGTTGGCGATAATCAATAAAGTTGTAAACGATGAAGGAAATAAATGAACGAGTTCGCACAAGCACCTAAAGCCCTTTTAAAAGCCCAGAAGTTAGCTAATATGGCCGACTCTAAAATTCGCATTCCTATAGTAGGTATTCCCTTAGGATTAGATTTTTTGGTGGGCCTTATCCCTGTTGTGGGAGACTTTATTATGGTGGGTGTATCGCTCACCATTGTTGACATGGCTAAGCAAATACAAGTGCCATTAGCCCTTAGAATGACCATGTTAAAAAATATTGCGATTGATTTTCTGTTAGGCGTTATTCCTTTTGTTGGCGATGTAGCCGACTTGTTTTATAAATCTAACCTGAAAAATGTACGTATTATGGAAGAATGGTGGTTAAGCCAGAATAATCAACAAAAAGAGGCCGTAGAAGCCGACTAGGAATAATTATTGCAATATTCACTGTTAGTGTTTGTAGGATGACAAACCATTATCCTTAAAACAATAAGTCAGATAGCTCAACATAATGAGTTATTAATTAATGAAACAACATACACATCGGAGTTTATTATGGATATTATTCGTTTAATTTTTGCAGTAATTCTGCCGCCTTTAGGCGTATTTCTACAAGTTGGTTTTGGTAAGCATTTCTGGATAAATATTATCCTAACCTTACTTGGATTTTTGCCCGGCATTATTCATGCCGTATGGATTATTGCTAAAAAATAGTTCATGTACGCTGTGTAAAAATTACAAAATATATTGAAAAATGCCGCCGACAG
Organism: Colwellia sp. PAMC 21821; assembly: GCF_002077175.1. NCBI lineage: Bacteria > Pseudomonadati > Pseudomonadota > Gammaproteobacteria > Alteromonadales > Colwelliaceae > Colwellia > Colwellia sp. PAMC 21821. The sequence continues at coordinate 2,521,810 of NZ_CP014943.1, read as the reverse complement.
TAACACTTAACGTCGTTAAAACGGCGTCATTAACACCTGCGGGGTCACACCTGCGGGGTCAGGTTCGTTGAAATGTAAGCAATGTGCGAGCAATAATTTACTTATTACCTAAAGCTTCAAACCCCTCTTTTTAAATACAGGTGCAATTAACTGTCGTTATACGCTATTACTCACTCAGCCTTTAACAATGATACCACCCACTTTTGCAACGCATCTTCATTATAACGAGGATGCCAAGCGGCGATAACATCAAAACTGTCAGGTGATTCTTCAAGCGCAATTTCGATTAGATCTAAGCTTGTTATGGCTCGTGATGGTAAAAAAGCGATTGAGTCTGTGGTTTCTAAATACATGGGTACAATTGAGAAACATGGTGCAGATACAACAACATTTCGTTTTAAACCGAACTTTTTGAACCAATCGTCAATCGAGCCTTTAAAGTTTGGTCGTGAAGGAGATGCAATAATACTGGGGTAACTTGCAATTTCAGCAAGGGTTGGCGTTTTATTCGCTATTGATGCCTTTGGTGAGGTAACGCATACGTGATGTTCTTCAAAAAGCTTTATAATGGGGTAGCTGTCAGGAATATAGTCAGGAAATGCTATGGCTAAATTAACTTTGCCACTCTCCATTAGCTCATTCACTTTATCTAATTCAAAGTCACGAACAATGATCTTTAACTTAGGCGATTTCTTTCTTAATTGAGATATTAACCCCGGTAATACTACCTGTTGAGCATAATCGGTCGCAGCAATAACAAAAGTGCCCTCGATTGTTTCAGGGTTAAACACTGTTGGGGATAGCAGCGCACTAAACTCAAGTAGTAGTTTGTCGACACCAATAGCTAAGTTTTCAGCAAATGGCGTTGGCACAAAGCCATTGGTTTTTCTCAGAAACAGTCTATCGTCGAAAACATCGCGCAATTTTTTTAAGTGCTCGCTTACCGCTTGTTGGGTAAGGCCTAGTTGATTAGCCGCTTTTGATGCATTTTTTTCTTGTATTAAGGCTTGGAACACCCTTAGTTGCTTAAGATCTAACCTGTCTAACTTACTCATATGTATTTGCCATTATTAACTTTATCTTTTGATAAATTAACACATAACCATAATCTCTTGTATCACTAACAAAAACTCATTGTTTCTAATTGTTTGTAGATATCTTTATTATCTATCCATCAAATCAATTCAACCAAATTGATAGTAATTAACAGTGAGAATCAAATGAAAACAGTTATTTTAATCGGTGCGTTAGGAAAAATGGGTCAAGCGGCGTTAACAGGTTTAGGTAAGCACAAAGTGATTACAGCGGGCCGTTCTGGCCATGTTGACCATATTGTTGATATTACTGATGAGCGGTCTATTCGAGCTTTGTATGAAACGGTTGGCAAATTCGATGCTGTAGTTAATACCGTTGGTTTTTGTGAGTACGCTACTTTTAGTGAGATGACTGAAGCACAGTGGATGACAACTGTAATGAGTAAAATGATGGGGCAAATTAACTTAGTTAGAATTGGCCAAGAGTATATTGCTGATAGTGGGTCGTTTACTTTAGTTAGCGGTATTTTAAATAAAAAACCAATTCCATTTGCCATTGCAGATGCAACAACCAGTGGCGCTATTGATACTTTTGTTAAAATAGTATCGTTAGAAATGCCAAGAAACACGCGTATTAATGTAGTTAACCCAACGGTGTTAACTGAAGCATGGGATGTATACGGTGAGATGATGCCTGGTTTCCAACCTGTACCGAGTACATTAGTGGGTAAAGCTTTTGAACGCTCAGTAGATGGTTTTATTAACGGTGAAGTTATTGTTGTAGACGCTTAATATTTATTAAGGATATTGCCGGTTAAGCGCAAGAGTGTGGTATTGATAAAAAATATAGTTAAATCGCGCAGATAAAAAAACCAACCTAAACGGTTGGTTTTTATATTTAAAAAGCAGTAAAAGCTTTTATCTACTGATCGCCAACTTGTGCTGCTGCTTCTGGCTTTTGAATTTCTAATAATTCAATATCAAATTGTAATACTGAGTGACCCGGGATGCGTGGCGGGTTGCCATTTGGTCCGTAAGCTAGGTCTGAAGGTATTGTAAATTTGAATTTAGAACCCACTGACATTAACTGCACGCCTTCAGTCCAACCTGAAATAACACGGTTAAGTGGGAACACTGCTGGTTCGCCACGCTCTACAGAACTATCAAAAGTTTCGCCATTAAGGAAAGTACCTACGTAGTGAACTTTTACTGTGTCAGTAGCAACAGGCTTTTCGCCGTCAGTTGCTGTTATAACTTCGTATTGAATACCAGATTCAGTAACTTTAACGCCTTCTTTTTTAGCATTTTCTGCTAAGAATGCCTGACCTTCAGCTAAGCTTGCTTCTGAGCTAACAGCTGCTTGCTCTTTTTGCTTTGCTTTCATTGCTTGATCTAAGTTCATCAACAACGCTTGAATGTCTTCTTGCTCTATTTGAGACTTGCCGTCCATGCTATCGGTAAAGCCACGGATAATAAGTGACTTATCTAACGTTAAGCCCAATTTATCGTGCTCTTCTAAATTACGCTCCATGTACATACCAATTGAAGCACCTAAACCGTAGGCTTGTTTTTGTATTTCTGTATCAAGCGCAGCAGCTTGTTCTTCTTGCTTAACTGGTTCTTGACAACCCATAACTGATAATAAAGCAATAGCGACTAACGTCGGTTTAAAAAATTTCATGTACATCTCCGTTTACTACTTAGCCAGAAATCCCCGCTAAGTCATTTAAATATGTGTGAATTGTTAAACAATGCGGCTTATACTAACGATAAATGCCCTAAGAAAAAAGTATTAATATTTTGTTAAACTGTAACCAAACACTTATTAAAGCCAAACTACTGTTTTTATTAGCTTTGCTAGCAGCTTGTCAGCCGGTAGGCCAAGAGCCAGCGCAAAGATGGCAGCATGCGGTAGAGGGAGCTTACGCTGCAAATATATCTAATGACGCTAAATTTAGTGTCGTTTCATCTATTCATCACGGCATTAGTTTGTGGGACTTAGACAATAACGCCCTGAAATATAACTGGTCGCAACAGCAAAATAGCGCAGATAACTTAGTCTTGGTAGCCGATATTGCCGATAATAATAGCCATGCAATAACCGCCAATCGCCATGACTTTTCATTATGGAATATAGAAAATGGCCTGTCAGAAGGTTTTTGGTCAATAACAGAGTCGACTATTCGCGATGTTGCCGTGTCAAATAATGGTGACTACCTGCTGATTGGGCAAAGTAACGGTAAAGTCGTGCACATTACGATTGCCAACGGTCGACGTTTAGAGTTTTTGGGCCACCAAGAAAAAATTAATGCTGTTGATATGTTACCTAATGGCCGAATTGCACTTTCTGGCTCTAATGATTTTGTTGCTTATGTATGGGATACCGTATCAGGACAAGTAATTTATCGTTTTAACCACCCTAGCCGCGTAACTATGGTGGCACTTGACGCCAAAGGCCGTTACGCCTTTACCGCCGACAGTAAAAAGGCGGCAAATATTTGGGATTTAAAAACCGGTAAGTTAATTTCTAAGTTAAAATATTTTAATCGCCAAGAAGTTTTTAGTGCTGTGCAGTTTTCTCCTGATGGCACTAAGCTATTAACGGGCGCACCTTCACGTAAGGTAAGTATATGGGATATTGCTACGGGTGAGCGTTTAACTAGCTGGCGAGTTTTGCCACGCGATGATATTAGACCTGCTGGAGCAGTTGTTTATAGTGTCGCTTTTAGGGATAATAACCAAGTAATCACTGAAAGCTCTTCAGGATACGCCGAATTATGGCAGGTAAATAAACAGTGAAATCAGTTAACGAATTAACTAAAGCAATTGAAACGCTTGAAACACGCAACGCATTTCAAGATGATCTCATCGATCAGTTAAACAATGAAATAACCGTACATCAAAGTCAGCTTGCAGAGCTAAAGCTTCAAGTCGCCTTAATCGCGAATAGAATTAAAGACAACACTCCAGATCACGAAGGCAAAGATGAGATAGAGCCACCACCACCGCACTATTAATTTCTATGCGCTAAGCACTATGAACTAAAGATAAGTTAAGTTCATAGGTTAACGCACAGAGCTATTCTAAAGCTAACAAGTCAAAGCCGAATGGCGACACTAACGTATTTTAATTTTCAACAATTAAGCTACCCGAAGTGCCCTGCCGCTGGCTAAACAAGTTTAGGATTAGACGCTATAAAGCACTATAATCTCACTTATTGGTTTACAAAAATTGAAAGATACTGAAAAAGGCCGCAGCATGAACACCAAAATATACAAACGAGTGCTTTTCCTCACTGATCACTTAATGGCGGCTGCTGAAGAGCAAAACCAAGCCAAATTCGATGGTTTTTACACTGAGTTAAAACAACTTTGTGAGGAAAATGAAAATACCGATAAAGACCACCCAGTTCAATGGGAAACACTGGCTGACTTTACCGATGACTTACCCCTAGCCATTACTATTTATCAGCAAGCTTTAGTTAAGGCTGAAACAATTAACGATAAAGATTTCCGCTCTTCTATTGGTTTTTCAATCGCGGCGTTAAAAGTTGAATTAGATGATAAACCTGGCGCAATTGAGTATTTAGAACAAGCTAAAATCAGTTGTAATAAAATTGCTGATAAAGAATTAAAAGCGGAAATTCACGACTTATTGGAAGAGTTAAAAAACGCGTAAAACGCCTTAGTTCAATATCATAATATTAACTACACATCGTTGAGAAGCGAAATGCAACTCAACGGTTAATATTGAAATCTATTGGTGAGTGCGGTGATAAAGATTTGCCAGCGCACTCACACGATGCTTTCATTGGTAGTTTTGAATGTACTTTTTGCTTGCAGTGCAGCGATAATATTTACCGCTTTGTATCTCCCAACTGTTCTGGTAACTTAGTACAACGACCTACCCGTTCGATATCGGCATAATAATAACAATAATAATCCGGCATTTATTTCACGGATAGTAAAAAAGCAAGGATGTAAAAACAACCCATGATTTCTCCTGATAACACCTCTGCAATAATAGAATTTACCCGTTTATATCTAGCCGTTTTTTACTCTTCGGTCGCCATTTTTTATACGGTGAGAGTAATTTTCTCACAAAAAAAATCCAATACTGAGTTGATTTTCCCAGGGCAACGCTTTTGTTCTAGCTGGTGGAATCATATGACATTTCGTTTATTTAGAGTAACGATATGGCTGGTTTGCCTGTTCAGATTATTTTTCCCCAACCTTGATAATTACTTGGGTATTTTACCAAGTTTAGACCATGCGGTTATTCTAATAACGGGCAATGTTTTGTTAACTATCGGCTTTTTATTGACTATTATCATCCACTTTAGCATGAAGCGAAAATGGCGTTCAGGCATCGACCCTAAAGGGCCAGAAGCACTAATTACCGATGGTTTTTTTCAGTATTCACGTAACCCCATTTTTGTTAGCGTGGCATTATCGCAATTAGGTTTTTTCTTAGCATTACCTTCTGTTTTTACTTTGGTTTGCCTGTTAATTGGTTTGTATACACTATATAAACAAACACTGGCTGAAGAACGTCATTTAACAGAAATTTTCGCTAATAAATATAAAACATATCAAACGAGCGTTCGTCGTTGGTTATAAGTGTAAAAGGCAATCAGTGAAGATTAAAATACGGCTCCCAACCCTATTATTTACGTCAGCGTTGTGTTTTGCTGCATCTGCTGGGCTGAGTGAATAAAAAGGCTCAGCCTACGTTATAAAAGGCAAAGCTGAAGTGCAGGCTTCATCATTGTTTACTCTTGAAAATGGACGTTCACGTACATCACCTATTGGCATTAAAAAATAATGCTGATAGTTAGACTTATAAGCTTAGTCAATCTCTCCTTTTAAACGACACCAACGATATTAATATAAATAATGCATATTTTTTGCACATTGTATTGTTATCCTATGTTTTGTGCATAAGTTATGTTGGCGTAAAAGTGACGTAAATATGGCATGGCTTTTAGTGTATTAGTTCGTGAAAGTAGTGGTTTAAACCGCATTATTTATTAAATTTAAGATTATTAGTGTGCTATGAAAATTCAAAATAAACTGTTTCTCTTTTTGTTCAGCTTTAGCTTGGTATTGGTGACCGTTTTGGTATCCTTGATGCAGTGGAGCATCGACAAGGGTATGGTTGAATATGTTATTTCAAAAGAGGTAGAAACATTACAACCGGTTTTAACTCAGTTAACTGATGAATACAAAATTGAGAATAATTGGCTTTCAATGGCCGGTAAACATCGCAGGTTTCATAAATTAATCTCTCAACAACTTGCAGATACTGACTTTGATATCGAAAAAAATAGCCAACCTGCTAATGACGACAGAAAACCATTTATTAAGCCGAGTTTTCAACCGCACCAGCCTGAGAATCGACCTCCTCCTCGTCATAATAGTTTAGATAAATTTCCTCCTCGTCCACCAAAAGGTGACGCACATTATGCATTATTAAATATTAACGAAACATTAATTGCCGGTATTTACCTACCCACTTTAGAGTATACAAAAATTAGCCTAAAGGTTGATGAAAGCGTAGTCGGTTTTTTTGCGATTTCAAAACGGAATCAGCTAACACAGGGCTATGAAGTTGATTTTATTGAGCAACAGCAAGAATATTTATGGCTAATTGCCTTTTTGATGATGAGCCTTGTTGCACTGGTTACCTTTCCTATTGCCCGACATATAGTTGAACCAATTAAGCTTATTACCCGCGGTATGCATAAACTTACCCAAGGCGATTATCAGCAATCTATTCAGGTAAATAGAAACGACGAACTCAGTGAGTTAAGCCGAGATTTTAATGAGTTGGCACTGACATTGGCTAAAAATGAAAATGCAAGAAAACGCTGGTTAGCCAATATATCGCATGAGTTGCGCACGCCTGTTGCCATATTACGCGGTGAGTTAGAAGCTATGCTCGATAAAGTAAGGCCCTTAACCCATAATAATATTGCTTCTGCTAATGATGAAGTTAAACATTTACAGTGCTTAATTGATGATTTGAATCAACTAACGAGTACTGACATTGGCGGCATGGGCTATCGCAAACAACATGAAGATTTAGTGCAATTAATAAAAAGCGAAGCTGGTAAGTATCGTGGCTATTTATCAGATGCCAACATTGCACTTCTGCTTGAATTAAATGCCAAAGAAGTTATGATTTATGCTGATAAAACTAGGCTCTATCAATTATTTGAAAATCTAATTAATAATTGTATTAAGTACGCTAAAGCAAGTGAGTTTAAGGTTTCAGTAATCGTTAATAAGTTAGCAGAAAATTCAGCAGGAAATGACAAGGGCACTGTTACTCTTAGGTTTGAAGATAATGGCATTGGCGTTGATGAACAGCACCTAATACATTTATTCGAATATTTATATCGCGTAGAAGACTCGAGAAATAGAGAAACGGGTGGCTTTGGCTTAGGCTTATCTATTTGTCAGCATATAGTTATCGCTCATCAAGGAGAAATTAGTGCTGAAAAGTCTGTTTTGGGTGGTTTAGCGATTATTATTACCCTACCTTTAGCTTAGAGAAACCCTATGCCCAATTCGATATTAATCGTAGAAGATGAAATTAAACTTGCTAATTTACTAGCAGATTATTTTGCACTTACTGAATATAGTACGCACTTAATTCACCATGGTGATGAAGTTATTGCCTGGGTTAAATCAAATCAACCTAAAGCTATTTTGCTCGATATAATGCTGCCCGGTAAAAATGGCATAGATTTGTGCAAAGAGATAAGACAATTTTCAAATGTCCCTATTTTAATGGTGACCGCTAAAGTTGAAGAAATAGATCGCTTACTTGGTTTAGAGTTAGGTGCTGATGACTATATTTGCAAACCCTTTAGCCCGCGTGAAGTTGTAGCCCGAGTAAAAGCGGTACTTAGGCGAACGCAAACTATCGACAATACTTCAGACATGCTGATACTCGATGAACATAGATTAACTGTGGCGTTTCATCATCACGAAGTATCACTCACTTCTGTTGAGTTTCAGCTACTAAAACCTTTAGCAGGTAAACCCGAGCGTATTTTTACCCGAGATCACCTGATGCAAAATATGTACTCAGATCATCGCATCGTCAATAATCGCACCATTGATAGTCACATAAAAAAAATACGTAAAAAGCTCAGTGACATTAGTAATGGTAAAAACTGGATACAATCGGTGTATGGTACGGGTTATCGCTTAGTACTCTAATCCTTTAATCCTTTAATCCTTTAATCCTTTAATCCTTTAATGAAAGAATGAGTTACAAAATTTAACTAATCTTTCTATTTGTTTGCACATTTTTTGCATTTTCTGTTGGTAACTTTATATCTTAATTTAGGATAAGGATTAACAACACATTATGAATATGCAATCAAAAACCGTATTAGCCATAACGTTTCTATCCGTTATATTTAGTCAAACTCCGGCACAAGCGCAAGAACAAAATAGAGAACGACCAGGACCTCCACCGGCTTTTTCATCAATAGATGTTAATGGCGACGGTGAAGTCGACTTTGACGAGTTTTCTCAGCAAGAATTACCTCATGGCGATCATCAAACTATTTTTAATGAAATCGACAGCGATAATAATGGTGTTATTAGTAAAACTGAGTTTAAAAACCACCGTCCATCTGCTAAAAAAAAGCGCTAAGGAGAAGTAAATTGATTAATACAACTAATTTAAACAGCTCAATGCCACCACCACCGTTTAGGTCAGAGCAAAGTTTAACTTCAGAACAGCAGTCATTAATTTCTGACACCTTATCTGAGTTTGATACTGATAATCTTAGCCAAGAAGACGCTTTAAGTATTATTGAAACATTTTCTCAAGCTAATATTCAACCGGGCGCTGCACTTGAAAAAGCTTTATCTAGCGCAGGTTTTGACGCCAAAAGCATAGGTGAACTCGCCAATGTTTCAGAAGGTAGTAGACCACCTCCACCTCCAAAACAAAGTGCCGACGAAATAACCTCGATGCTTGATTATCTTGCAGAAATTCTAGAAGAAACCTTGTCAGAAAATAATGGCAATAGCCTGAGCGATGAAGATAAACAGTCGATATTAGCTCAGGTATTCGAAAAATTTGACTTAGAAGAAGGTGATTCCATTATTAATACCACTGCTTAGTACCTGTCCTTAATATTCGTGCTTAATATATTAATAAAGTTCAAAGCTAGCTTATTTATACTTAAACTAGCTTTAAATTTTTAGCACAAGCGTTTTTCAATTTATTGGGTTTTATATTTATTATTTTAAATTTCATTTTCCTAAATATTCCATATTTTTTGCACATTTCCTGCACATTTTAATTTTATGATAACGCCAATCTAGCCAACTTTGATTTAGGTAACGTTAACAATGAAAAAAAATATTAATACGTTGAAAAGCTCAACATCCACATCAGCCATAGCGAAGCTTTTATTACTATCTACCTTAGCAACATTAACCGCTTGTGGTGGCAGCAGTTCAGATAGTGAATCGAGTACTGATACTGACACAACTACAACTAATACCGCCCCCGTTGCTAATGCTGGTAGCGATCAGTCAGTATTCAATAATAGTACCGTTACGCTTTCTGGCGAACTAAGTAGTGATGCTGAAGGTGATACTCTAGGTTACTCTTGGGGTTTTTCAAGCATACCTAATGGCAGTGTTGCTACATTATCGAATGAAACAGACATTGCCCCTACTTTCGTTGCTGATGTTGTGGGGAGTTATGTGGTTAATTTAACCGTTGATGATAGCCAGTTAAATAGCGAAGTTGATAGTGTTGAAATAGTCGTTTCACAAGTATCCGAAAGCTCTACTAGCGGGGTATTATGTGACTACAATTATAACGAATACAATGATTCTATTTATGTGCTCGACGACAGCATGTCGCAGTGGAGCTGTAGCGATAGTGAGCGTTTATTAAGTGCTAACGGAATACCCGATCATGAGGTTGGAGAGTTTCCAAATGAAGGTAATCCCAATGCTATTTCATCTCAAGACATTTCAGCAAACCTTACCTTATCACCAGAAGAATCAACAACAGCTACAGAACTAGGTGGCCCTCGCGGTGTTACCGGTTATGTACTTAATGGCGTAAAAATAGATGCGGGTACGGCTGGTAGCTGCGACGACTCAGGCGACAACTGTAGCCTAATAGATAACAGTGGCAATTGGAGTATTGAAGCATTAGGTCATTCAAACTTTAATTTTGGCACCGACGACAACAATGCTCATGTTCAACCTGGTGGCACTTACCATTATCATGGAATGCCAGAAGGTTTTATAACTAAGCAAGGTGGCGGTGACACTGCCATGACCATTATAGGCTGGGCGGCTGATGGCTTTCCTATTTATGCGCGTTACGGTTATAGTATTGCCAGTGATGCCACATCATCAATTAAGTTACTAACCGGTAGTTATCAATTAAAAAGTGAGGTTAGCACTTCACGCCCTTCCACAGATATATATTCACTAGGCACTTTCGCACAAGACTGGGAATATGTTGCTGGCTCAGGCGATTTAGATGAATGTAATGGTCGAGTAGGTGTTACACCTGAGTTTCCAGAAGGTATATACCATTACTTTGCTACAGATAGTTACCCGTACTTTCAACGCTGTGTAAAAGGCGAAGTTGAAGTTACAGGTGGAATGCCACCACCATAAACGCTTAAAAATTAAAGCCGATAAATGACCACCGGCTTTAATTATAATAATTACACGCACGCCTTATTAGCGAGCTTGCTCAGTAGACTAACCGGATGTTTGAAATGAAATTAAATCCTCTTTTACCAAAAATTATATTTGTAATACTATTCAATTTTCTTTTCTCTTCAGCTTTATATGCTCATGTAATGGTTGCGCAGCAAGGTACTTTAAACATAAAAGAAGATGGGGTTTACATGGTAATTTCAGTACCTGTTTCAGCATTTTCAGGTATTGATGACGATGAAGACGGTAAGCTTTCTTCAGAAGAGTTTGCATTACATCGCCCTGCTATCATTAAAACAGTGCAAAGCAACATTATGTTAAAAGATGAAACTGCTGAGCTAGCCTTAAAGGGGCTAATGCTTTCGCCAGTAATGTCTCATCATGCGCCAAACGAACCGGCGACTCAGCTCGTTGTTATGGGCCGTTTTTCATTAGACAACGCCAATAGCACACTGGAATATCAAGTAAATCTTTTTGGTAAAAGTGCTGATGAAGAAAAATTAAAAATCACAGTGACTAGAAAACAAGATGGTAGCAAACAAGTTTTCGAAATTGATGAAAAGAAGCCTAAAATCATAATTTTCAAAACTTAAGCATTAGCCCATTTACTTTATTAACTGTGAACATAAATAGCCAAGTTACCTCATATTTTCAGGTCAAGGGCATTTTCGATAAGTTAATGCTTGAAATAAGTTAGAAATAAGCTTTAGTTAGCTAAACGGTAAATCGTTTAGCTAACATATTTATTCTTGCTTAAAAATACCAATGACTTGCTCGTTTGGTCTAACTTCTTGTACTACATGTTCTTCAGGTTGAGACATTTGATGGCCGCAACTTACACAGGTTACTGTCTCAACGCTGTTTTCTTTAATTAGCCCCATGGTGTCCATTTCTTTACATTTTGGACAGGTTGCTCCTGCTATAAATCGTTTTTTCACTTATTTACCCAATTTTATTTAATATTTAATTAGTTTTTAATTAATTTTAGCAAGATATATGCTCAGTGCTTCTATTTTACCTTGAACAACCCCCTAAGGAAAAGCGACAATAGCGACCTGCATTAAAATGAGACACGATAAATGATCATAGCTACAGATTTAAGTTTAGCCCGAGGCGCAAAATACCTCATAAAATCATCAAGTTTCACTATACATCCAAATCATAAGGTTGGGCTTGTTGGGGCGAACGGCTGTGGAAAATCTTCTTTATTTGCGAGCTTGTTAGGTGCGCTACCAGCAGATATGGGCAACCTTTCTATGCCAACAAGCTGGAAAATTGCCACCGTTAAGCAGGAAACACCCGCGCTAGACCGTTCTGCTTTAGATTATGTTATGGATGGTGATATTGAATTTCGCCAGTTAGAAGCAAAATTAGAACAAGCGCGCGCCGACGATAACGGCACACTTGAAGCAACAATTATCAACCAAATTGATACCGTTAATGGCTACAGTTTACCAGCACGCGCAGGCGAGTTATTACACGGTTTAGGTTTTGTGCAAGAGCAGCTAGCAAACCCAGTAAAGTCGTTTTCTGGTGGTTGGAGAATGCGTTTAAACTTAGCTCAAGCTCTGATTAGTCGTGCCGACTTATTGCTACTTGATGAACCCACCAACCATTTAGATTTAGACGCGGTTATTTGGCTACAACGTTGGTTAAAAAGATTCACCGGGACCTTAGTGCTTATTTCGCATGACCGTGACTTTTTGGATGATGTTATCGGACAAATTCTTCATATTGAGCATCAAACGGCAAAACTTTATTCTGGTAACTACAGTGCTTTTGAACGCCAACGCGCCGAGCATTTAGCCCAACAAGATGCTCAGTATCAAAAGCAACAAAAAGAAGTCGCACATTTAACCTCTTTTGTTGACCGATTTCGCGCTAAAGCCAGTAAAGCTAAACAAGCGCAAAGTCGGTTAAAGCGCCTACAAAAACTACCTGATTTGGCGCCAGCACATGTTGATAGCCAATTTACCTTTAGCTTTGAACAACCTGATACTTTGCCATACCCACTACTGGCATTAACTGAGAGCCAATGTGGTTACAGTAATGAAGCCATTATTTTAAATGATGTAGGCATGACATTAGTGCCAGGCAGCCGTATTGGCTTACTGGGCCGCAATGGTGCCGGTAAATCAACATTAATAAAGTCACTTGCCGGTGATTTAACACTGCTTAAAGGCGAGCGTTATTGCGCGCAAGATTTGCGTGTGGGCTATTTCTCTCAGCATCAGTTAGAGCAATTGCATTTACCCAGCAGTGCCATTGAGCATATAACCCGTGCAAAACCGGATATAACCGAGTTACAAGCACGGTCATTTTTAGGTCGTTTCGGTTTTAGTGGCGACCAAGCGTTAGATAAAGTCGGCACGATGTCGGGTGGTGAAAAGGCACGCTTAGTATTAGCGCTTATTGTCTTAGAAAAACCACAACTGTTGTTATTAGATGAACCGACTAACCATCTTGATTTAGAAATGCGCCAAGCCTTGGTGTTAGCGCTGCAAGACTTTGATGGCGCTATTATTCTGATTGCCCATGACAGATATTTATTAGAGTCCTGTGTTGATGAATTTTATATTGTGGCTAATGGACACGTAACAGAGTTTGACGGCGACATTGATGATTACCAACAATGGTTAAACGACGATAAAAAACAAACAATAAAAGCTAACAAAGTGGTCAGCGAGCCACAAGTCGATAAAAAACAACAACGCAAAGAACAAGCAGAATTACGTAAAAAAGCGTCGCCACTACGTAAACAAGCCGATAAATTTGAAAAACTCGTACAACAAAATCAAGATGAGTTAACAGATGTTGAAGCTAATCTAGCCGATACTGAGGTTTATCAAGCTGAACACAAAGCTAAACTTACTGAATTACTAAAACGCCAAGCACAGCTTACACAAGCGCTAGAGGCAAATGAAATGCAATGGCTTGACCTTGAAGAACAAATTGAAGAGATAATGTCACAAGCATTATAAATTTATTGCTACACTTAATATATTGCAGCAAGACATTTGTCACTGCATTTAATGGCGACCACACTGGAATATAGGACATTATAATGAAAAAATTGACCTTACTAGCACTCAGCTTTGCCCTAATGACTCAGAGTTCTGCATATAGCGCCGATTTAGATTTAGGTATATATGAGCTAAACCGTGGTGAATTTAAAGCCGCGATTGCTGAATTTGAACCTTTAGTTGCCGAAGAATATGCTCCGGCGCAATATCAAATGGCATTGATTTATTTAAACGGTTACGGCGTAATTAAAAACAGCAGCAAGGCAGTAGAGTTATTTCATTTAGCCGCATCACAAAATTATTCAGAAGCTTTGTTCGATCTTTCTTTGCTTTACAGTGAAGGCGAAGTCGTTAAAAAAGATTTAAAAAGTGCTTATGCATTAATGGAGAAAGCGGCCAAGAAAGACTTACCGCGCGCCCAGTTCAACTTAGGCGTAATGCTCTATAACGGCAGCGGTGTGCAGCGTGATTATTTACAAGCCTCACGCTGGTACCAAAAAGCGGCTGATCAAAATTATGCCCTTGCACAATTTAACCTTGCCTTAATGTATTTTGAAGGCAAAGGCGTCGCTAAAAGCACAGAAATGTCATATATTTGGAATATTATTGCCGCTAAAAACGCCTATAGAATGGCGGAAAAAAGTCGCGACATGGACGAGCATAAGTTAACCGTTGACGAAATTAAAGCTAGCCGTGAAAAAGCAGATGCTATTTATCGGAAAATAGTCGAACAAAGAGAATTGAAGTTAAGACAAATTCCTTAAGGCTAACGCCTAAAAAATCCTAAAATATAAAATAAACCCGCACAAACGTTAGCGGGTTTTTTTTAGCTTTCAAATTGGTATAAAGTTCTGCCAAATCTATTGGAATATCAATTCTTCGCACTACTGAAAATTAAAGCGCTAACGTCGTAACCATCCCACATCATAAGAAGTGTTAAACGTGATCTACATCAATAAGCGGTACTTGATTATTACTTATAATAGTTGCCTAACAAAGAGACTTATTGGAGTAAGTTATGAATTTTGTAGATATGCTATTGAACGACCCCGTCGTAATAATTTCATTTATTGGCTTAGCCACTGTACTAGGCATTTGTAGCTTTTACGTTTATTACTTCTTAAAACAAATTAATGACGATATAAAATAACGTAGCTTTTTGCCATTATTGCTAACGACCTTTATTAGCAATAATAGGTACCGAGTTCAGGCATTGCCAAACGGTGGGCAATAGCTAAATTTTAACGTACAATAAACTTTTGTATTACACGCTATTACCTCGTTATGTTTACCAAAAGTTCTTTCAGCCCAGCTTGGTGGCTAAAAAACGCTCACTTACAAACCATTGCCGCTAAGTTTTTCAGGCGTGGTCACACTATTGACACTACGACTGAAACGTTAGAGTTACCCGATGGTGACTTCGTAGATTTGGCATGGACCGAACAGGTCAACCCAACATGTTCTCGCCCTATTGTTGCAGTATTACATGGCTTAGAAGGCTCAAAAAACAGCCATTATGCAAAAGGCATGTTATCTGCCATTAAAGCGCAAGGTTGGGTCGGTGTTTTAATGCATTTTCGTGGTTGCAGCGGTCGACCTAATCGCATGGCTAAATCCTATCATAGCGGCCAAACTTGTGATGTAGACTTCTTTAGCCAATACCTTGCTAGTAATTACCCACAAGCAAAAAAAGCCATTATTGGTTTTTCACTTGGCGGTAATGTATTAACAAAATATTTAGCTGAGCACAAAGAGAACATCTATCAAGTTGCTTGTGTTATTTGTGCTCCACTTGACCTATCAAGTTGCAGCAACAGAATTAACCGAGGTTTTTCTCGTGTTTATCAAAAGTACTTAGTTGATATGCTTAGAGCAAGTACGGTTAAAAAAATAAATGCCAATTTACTGAGTAATATAGATAGAAACCATTTAAATAAAGTGCGCTCTATTCGTGATTTTGATCAAATGGTCACCGCACCTATTAATGGCTTTATTGATGCAAACGACTATTATCGACAAGCGAGTGGTCGAGATGTGCTTAAACAGATATCTACCCCATGTTTGATTATTCACGCGACCGATGACCCATTTTTATGTCATGAAAATACCACCGCTATTACGACCTTGCCGAAACAGATTACATTTGAAGTGAGTACTCGCGGCGGTCATGTTGGTTTCATTAGTGGTAAAAATCCCTTTAAGCCACAATTTTGGCTAGAGCAACGTATACCCGAGTTTTTTAAGAGCTATTTATGATTATTCCTTTAGAACAATTAACTGCCGAGACCTTAAGTGCCATTATAGAAAATTTTGTCCTAAGAGAAGGTACTGAATATGGTAGTGAAGATGTATCGCTAAACGATAAAATAGCCCAAGTACATCAGCAATTAAAACAAGGCACCGCGCTTTTGGTTTACTCTGAATTACATGAAACGGTTAATATTTTGCCCGCAGATCAATTTGTAGAAGACGCTGAAGAAAGCGCTTAAACACTATTTAATCAATATATAAGCACTATTTAATCAATATATAAGCACTATATAAACACTATATAAACACTCTGTAAGCACTATATTTTATCCATAAAAAAGGCACTGATTAAGTGCCTTTAATAAAGAGTAATACCGTATTTACTTAACGAGTAAATACTACTGAAAAGCTTACCGGCACGACATAATTGATACTCGGTAGAGAAGCTAATTCTTTAAGTTTATTAATGCCGGCTACTACGCCAAAAGCATCCGCTTGAATAAAAAATGGCTTTATCGTATTCACCAATATTTTATCTGCACTTAACTTAACCACATTCACGTCAATAGTTACCGGTTGTTGCTGACCATGAAAAGCGACTGTACCACTGATACTTAGCTTTTTTTCTTGACCAACTTTTAAGCTTTTAAGTAATGATTTATCAAGCGCGGTAGTGAAACTTGCTGCGCTATATTTACTCGTTTCAAAAACGAAGTTTTTCATTCGATCATCACGAATAGCAATATTGGTATCTACGCTGGCTAGATCAACACTAATATTAACTTGTGCATGCTCGTCAATATTTCCTGAAAGTTTTGTAAAGCTATGATTTTCGGCAATAGTCTCTTTTTTAACTGACATAAAGCTAAGTTGAGAACTTGAATCGTCGAGCTTCCATGCAGCTAAAGCCGGTAAACTTGTCGAAATCGCAAGTAAGGTAATTAAAATTAAAGCTGTTTGGCGCATTATGTACTCCATGTCTGTTAGGTTTTCACCTGGTATTTAGACCCAAAACAAATAACGAGTTATTTATGGTTTAGGTTGTTATTAAATTTTACGTGTTGCTTTATGCTGTTTAATAATATCTTGCCAAGGAATTTCTTTATTCCCTAACGATAAAAAATCAGGCTGCATCAAAGTCTCACGTTGATTATAAGTTAACGGATTAAATTCACTGTCGATAATACTACCGCCAGCTTGCTCTATTATACAATGACTTGCGCCGGTATCCCACTCACCTGTTGGTCCAACACGTAAATAACAATCAGCTCCGCCTTCGGCAATTAAGCAATTTTTTAGCGAGCAACTACCTAAAGCGACATGGTCGAAGTCATAGTCGCTATTTAAGTACTGACCCATCAAGTTAATATCTTGGCGACGGCTGATCGCCACTTTAATACGACGTTGGCCATCATAATGCGCCACTTGTATTTTATGACTACCTGAATCGTTTTCTTTAAAGGCACCCAAATTATTTTGCGCATAATACGTTAATTGATGGTCAGGCGCATGAATAACACCAATACTTGGCCAACCATTCTCAACTAACGCCACGTTAACCGCAAAGTCGCCACTGCCAGCAATAAACTCACCGGTGCCATCAATAGGGTCTAACAACCAATAGCGCGCCCATTTACTTCGTTGGGCAAGGTCTAATGCCCCTACTTCTTCAGAAATAATGGGGATATCGGGCGTTAATCTTTTTAACTCATCCATTAAAATATCATTTGCAGCGATATCAGCACTCGTCACTGGGCTGTTATCGTCTTTTATTTCGGCGGTATAATTGCCATTTTTATAATAACGAGAGACTTCTTGCCCCGCTTTTTTGGCACTTTCGAGTGCTATAGACAGTAACCTTTCTTGGTTCATAAAATACCTCCTAAGTGATCTTTTACTAATAACAAAGCGGCAATGCTGCGCGATTCATTGAAATCTTGCTCTTGCAATAACTGACGATAATTTGCTAGTGGCCAAGGTACTATTTCTAACGCTTCTGGTTCATCACCGGGCAACTTTTCGGCATAGAGATTTTCTGCGAGAAAAATAGTCATTTTAGCATCAAAAAATGCTGGGGCCATGGCAACGGTATGGACTGATGTTAATTTTTCAGCACCATAGCCAATTTCTTCTTTTAATTCACGATTAGCCGCTTCTGCCGCACTTTCGCCAGCATCAATTAGCCCCTTTGGAAAGCCGAGCTCATAAGTATGGGTGCCGCCACAGTATTCTCGCACCAGTAACATGGTATGTTGATCTAGCATAGGAACGATCATCACTGCTCCTCTGCCTTTGCCAGACATACATTCATATTCACGCTTTTCGCCATTAGAGAAGGTTAAATCGATTTGCTCAATGGCAAATAAACGACTTTTAGCAACCTGCTTGCGTGCTGTAATTTGAGGTAGTACTTTTTTTGTTGTCATAACGCCCTTTATTGCAACAACTTAAGTGATATTTATTATAGAAAAACTAAAGTTTAACCATAGCACGATAACATTGAATACATAACCAAGATGCTTGGGTATAATAGCAATCTCGCTAAAATTTATCTAATTTCGATAACCTATAATAAACGTGTTCCTAGGGAAAAATCTATGCTTGATTGGTCAAAAATTTCAACTGTTTTACTGGATATGGATGGCACGATACTCGATTTGCATTTTGATAACCATTTTTGGCTACACCATTTACCACAACGCTACAGCGAATTGCACGGCGTAAGTTTGGCTGAGGCTAAAGCATCACTCATGACTCACTACCAAAAAGTTGCAGGTACAATAGATTGGTACTGCCTAGATTATTGGGCTGAGCAAACACAATTGTCGATCACCGACTTAAAACGTGAAATACAGCATTTAATTCAATTACGCACTGACGCCCATGATTTTCTAGTCGCGCTAAAGTCATCAGGCCGTGACGTAGTGCTTGTTACCAATGCTCACCCTGACAGTTTATCGCTAAAAATAGAACGTACATCATTAGATAAGTACTTTGATACGCTGTACTCTACGCACGAATTTGGGGTAACGAAAGAGTCGCAAGTGCTCTGGCAACGTTTACAAGAAAAACATGGTTTTGCGTTAAAAAGCACACTTTTTGTTGATGACAGCCTAGTTATACTTGATTCGGCAAAAACCTATGGCATTGGGCAGTTATTGGCGGTAGCAAATCCAGATAGCAAAAAAGCCAGCAATGTATTCCATGATTACCCGTCAATTACCGATTACAGTGTTTTACTAACAGAAATTAAGAATAGTAAGCGTAACAATTAATACCCTTACTATTACTTACCTAGCTACACATATTGAGTAGTTTACTCATCTTTGCCATTTATAGTTGTCATTTATAGTTATTTATCGTGGTTTATAGTAGTTACTGATAACCACTATGACAAAAATTTCTGACTACTCTCAATATAATATCAATTTATCAGTAAGTTGCTAACCAACGCATATATTTAACAACATATATATTTCACAACACAAACCTATCGATAAATCATTTATTTCTACAAGTCTTCAGGGCCATTGTCAGCGACATACGCCCCTCTTTCTCCTTTAGGTTTGTCAGTGCCAGTGGTGGTATCTGCTTCAGTTTGTAACTCTGTAGATGCGTTGATCGCAGCACCCAGTAAAATAGTAAAAGCGGTGACATAAAACCACATTAATAAAATGACTACTCCACCCATTGAACCATAAGTTTCGTTATAACTGGCATAGTCAGTAATGTACAAGTTGAAAAAATACGATCCTACTAGCCAAAATAAGGTAGCTAAAAATGCGCCTGGCGTAGTCCAACGCCATTTAGCTGATGCACGATGAGGTGCGTATTTGTATAAACTGGCAAGCGAAAAATTAAATACAATTAACAATATTGGCCAAGTGATCCAGCCTAATAATGATTCGCTTGTTTCGCCGAGTACACTGAGCGCTAATGGAATAACTACAATCATGAGTAGCATCAAGAGCATTGTTAATATGGTTGCAAGTGTAAGTGATGTTCGCACTAGCACCATTTTGAAAAATGAACGTTTTTTACTTTCCTGATAACTTATATTACATGCGCTAATTAACGCAACAGAGCCTTTTCCACCACTCCAAATAGCCAATAAAAAACTAAATAAAAAGCCTAAACTTAATGCACTATCATCAGTCGATAGAATACTTTCAACCTGAGCCTCTAATATTTCCCGACTTTGCTCTGGTATAACACCAACCAAAAGATTCATATGCTGAATAAGGGTTTCTTGATCGGTAAAAAGGCCATACATAGACACTAAGGCTGCTAATAATGGAAAAATAGCTAATAAAAAATAAAACGCCACACCCGCAGCGATAAGTGACATATTGTCTTGCTCAACCTTGTGCATAACGCGCTTGGTTATTTGCCACCAGTTTGCTAGCGAAAACTCTTTTGGGTGCATAACTTTATTGTCTGAACTCATATTAGTTAAACCTCTATTTTTATCGTCTGTTACTTTCGTAGTCTATTTACAATTTTATGTAGCTCTGCGTAGTTGTTAGCAATTTAAATACCACCCTTTGTGATATACGTTTTTAATCGTAATTTGTATCAATTCCACCTAAATTAATGTAATTGATAAAAATTACACATAAAGCTAGGCTATATAAGGTGTCAACTGCTTATGACTCTTATGTTGCATTGACCTGCGGTCAACTGAATATTGCAATCATTACAATATTCTCTGAAACAAAATTTGTACGGTTTACTCACAACCAGAACCATCACATTTACTCACCTTTTGGGTAAAGATTACAAAAAAACTAAATTATTACTCCAGCGATTACATAATTTGATGTATACATGCTCTAGATAGTGCCTGCCATAGATTAAAAAAAACCAAAAATCAATACGTTATAACTTAACCATGCGTTATAAAAATCGCTGGTATAGCATTTGCTTTAATACTTTACTAAGTAGTATCGAAACGTAGTGGATAAAGATGTAGCACAAATTTATTTGTATTTATTAAATCAGTTTAAGCCAATAACACGGTAAAAAATCGTTATTTCGCCTATTTTACCACTATATGATTACCCCCTATTGGAGTGTTCTAAAGGTAGGAATAACTAAAGCTTTACTACTGAATATTCTCTAATGTTATTGGGCTACATGCCCAGTATCATCCATATTGTTTGAGTCATGGCTAAAAATAATTGCTAATCACTAAGTAAAAGGAATGTAAATATGAATTGGAATAAGTCGATTAAAATATCTTCTGTCGTCATTACCACCGTGTTACTTCTTTTACTCATTGTTAGAATTTCAGCACCAAGCTTAGTTACCTGGTATGTAAACCGAACCATTGAACAAACTGATGGTGTTAGTGGCACAGTAGCCGATGTTGATTTAGCTATTTTTATGGGTTCCTATACTATACATCAGGCTAATATTCGTCAGACCGGTGACGGGCAAGATTTACCTTTATTTACTGCAGAGCGTATTGATATCTCAATATTGTGGAGTGCCCTATTAAAGGGTCACTTGGTTACTGCTATAGTTTTAGTAAAGCCAGTGGTCAGCTTATATGACCGACCTCAAGATAAAGTGTTTGAGTCGAAAGCTATTACCGATGAAAAAACATGGTTAGGCTTAGCCCGAAACCTTAGTCCTTTTACGATAAATAAGCTGACCATAAAAAGTGGCACTTTTACCATCGACGCTAAGTCAAAACTAAAACGCGCTGAGCTAGCGGTACAAAATATTCAGCTCAATGTCACTAATATAGCCAACGCTAAAGGTCCGGGCACCATTGCTAAAGTTGATATGACAGGCGATATACAAAACCGCACTAAACTTGTGCTAAACGCAAGCTTTGACCCTAATACAACAAAGCCAACTTTTGATATCAACCTTGAAATGGCTAAGCTTCCGGTGGCTTATATTGATGAAATAATTAAGTACTATGCCCCTTTTGATTTTGAAGCAGGCCAAATTGATATGGCTAGCGAATTAAAGTCTGTTGATGGTGAGCTTAACGGTTACGTTAAAGCGGGGATATATGAATTAGATGTTTTCTCTTGGCATGAAGACGTGGTTGAAGATGGTGATAATCCTGTTTTACTTTTAGTTGATTTGATTGGGGGGGCATTAGCTAGCTTATTCGAAAATGACAGTAGAGACTTAGTTGCAACACGTTTGCCCATTAAGGGATCACTTGACGATCCTAGTGTGTCTGTTCTGGATGCTATTTACGGTATACTTAAAAACGCATTTATTGAGGCTTATAGCCTCAAAGTAGAACACTCCATACCTGGGCTTGAAGCACCTAAAGATATTGAAGATGGCAATAATCAAAACTGAGCTTAACAGATAAAAAACTAGTCTACGAACTTAGTAGGCTGAGTAAAAACTATGTACATAACTGATATTTATTTACACCACTTAGCGATAATTAAAAGCGTGATAGGTTCAGATTAATCGTTTCAGACTGAAGCTAGGTATTTAAACATGAAAGCGATAACATTGGTTTAAAGTACCACCAAAGATCGCGTTTGTAGAACTAAGTAAGAAGAGTTCAGAAAAGTCTATTCTCAATATATGCTGTTGATTTACAGAATTATATTTATTTAGGTGGGCAGGAATTAAATAGTTACAGGTGTTGTCGTGCCGGTAACCCATAGTAAATCTCTTTTTAATGTTCAGGTTTAATAAATTTATTATAAAGTGGACTGACAGACGGTTGGATCTGTCAGTCCAGCTCTAAGCTATAATTTAACTAATAAATTTAAGCTTAAATCTATTGGCAATCGTTATCCTTGCAGAAACGATCAACTTCCTTTTCTGCTTCTTCTTTTGACTTACCATAACGCTCTTGGAGCTTACCTGCTAATTTTTCCCGCTGACCGTTTATTACGTCCATGTCATCATTGGTTAAATCACCCCATTGCTTTTGGGCTTCACCTTTCACTTGTTTCCATTTTCCTTCAAAAGTATCTTTGTTCATAGCTGTTCTCCTGTAATTTCAGATTAGGTGGTAAATAGTACTAAAACTAAAGTACTCCTACTGAAAAGCAAAAAATGCGCCAGCGTGTCAACCCCTTATAACATGGGCCAATACTCCAGGTTAGCAGTTAAAAACATGCACTTTTATGAAAGTATTACAGATAATCATGAATTATTTACAAATACTGATTACTTCTAACCACCGCAGCTTTATTTTAAACCTTTAACTCACTAATTTTAAACAACTTTAATTTTAATAACTTTGGTGCAAAGTTTGCTTCTACTTATACGCAATACAAGTATTTAATACCAAATAAGTTAACTAAATGGAGAAATATAATGAGTGAAGTAATTACAGGATTATTTGAAAATTCATCTAAAGCCAGTTTAGCTATTCATCGTTTAGGAAAGATTGGCATACTGAATAGTGAAATTAGCGTAGTCGCTAACGACTCATACGCCAAAGACGACTTTGCCATAGATGAAGGCAGCAAAGCCGCTGAAGGTAGTGTTATTGGTGCAGCTTCTGCTGGTATATTAGCGGCTGTAGTTGCTGGTTTTACTGCTGTGGGTACCGTAGCGACCGGTGGTGCTGGCTTACTTATCGCTGGCCCATTAGTTGCTGCATTAGCTGCCGGTGGTGCCGGTGCTGCTGCAGGTGGAACCATTGGTGCTATTATTGGTGCTTTTATTCCTGAGCATGAACTTAAGTATTATGAAGATGCTATTAGTAAGGGCTCAGTGTTAATTGGTATCAATTACACCGACGATAACAAAGATAAGATTAAAGACATACTTGAGCATGCGGGTGCTGTAAACGTTTCTACCGCATAAGTTTATAGCGGCAGCAATACAGTAAAAGGCAACTATTGTTGCCTTTTTTTTCGCTTTGAACGCTATATTTTCAAACGATAACGACCTTGATTATCAGGCTTACCTAAAAAGCTTAATGTTGCTTTTAATTGCTCAGGAAATTTAGCTGCAGGCGTTAAATAACCATTACCCGCTAAACGGCCACCTTGCTTTAACTCTGCACGATAGCTTAGCCCTAAGTTGTTATTAGGGTCGATATCGGCAATAAGTTCACCTTTATCACACGTTAACTTGGCCGAAAGCCCGCCGAGCTGAACTTTTTCTTCGAATGCAGTAACGGCGGCATTTTGCCATCGCAAATCACCTTGTAGTTCGCTACATATTGGCGCGCCAATAATAAAACGCTCAATGTTAAGTTGCAGTTGTTCATGGGCAATAATATCAATTGCTAAGTTAAGTCTTTTGGCCACCGTGTTTGCAGGAAGGTTAATTTCTGCATCTTCAACCACCATGTCTGACAACAACCCACTTATGGTCAGCTGTCCCTCAGGACCATTGACTAAAGCGTTACCAAAGGTAATATCAAGTTTAGGGTCAAGCATTAACACCGACATTAACGATAAAGAACTTTGCACTTGGTTAATAACAACGTCGTCCACCATAACTTGTAAAATACGGGTATGCCAAACAGTGCCTTCAATAGCGGAGACCGCGACATTTTTAGGTAATTTAATTTGCGCCATTAACCAACTTGCAGGCATTAACGCTAGAACAAAAACACAATACGCGGTGAAAAAAATTGCTGTATAAGCAAACTTCTTTTTCATTAATTTTTTCCTAACTGTAATCGACGAACACGGACCACACCTTGTTGGTCAGCTAAACTAAGATCTATATTCTTTACTTGCAGGCCATCTCTACTGGCTAATTTTTCTAACCAAGTTAATAACTGATTAAACGAGATTTCATCAATCCACACCTGTAGATCATCACCTTGAGGCTGCATACGTGTGATGATTATATTATTAGCTCTGGACGTGCGATTAACGATACTCGACAAACTTGCGCCTGAACTTCCACTGCTATTACGCTTTGCTTGTTGATAGCGTTGTGTACTTTCTTCAACCCACATTAATAAGGCTTGTTGGCGTTCTATTTTTAACTTTTGCTGAGCAATGTTTTCATTCAGCGGCTGCCAAATAAGACCATATAAAATAAATATCGAAATAACTCCCGACATTAACAATACCAAACGTTGTTCACGAATATTTAACTGTTGCCACCAAGTCTTCATGAGCGCCCCTTTGATGCGGTATCTGTAATACTAAATGAGCCAGAGATTTGGTCACCTTGATTATTTTGAGCACCAAGATTAACCGTTAACCCTGCTTTTTCAAGGGCAACTTTTAGCTTTTCAAAGTATTGATAATCTTTAGCGATTGTTTGCATACGCACTTCTTGGCGTTTGCCGTCAAACTTTAACGTTTGGGGTTTAATTTCAGGTACGCTGGCCAAAGCGGGCTCAAGCTTAACTAGCAATGATAAAAATCCTGCAGATTCATCACTGTTGCCAACTTCGGCTAATTTTTGGCGTAACTGTGAGCGAACAGTCGACACTTTAACCCGTTTAGTTTCAGGAAATGCCGCTTTATAATTTTCAATAATATCGGCTTCAATAGCTGACTGCTGTTGAGATAAGTTATAGAGTTTTGCGCCTTTAAGGGTAAAATTAATCATCAAAGCGAAACACGCAATACCTGCAACCCAAAGCCAATTAACACTGGCTGCTGAGCGCTTTTCTTTGATTTGAAACTCACCTTGTAGCAAATTGAATTTACGCGAGTGATTATTCGCCAAAATAGCTAATGGCAGTTCTTCGGGTAAATACTCAACATTTATATCAGCGGGCACTTGCGATAACGATGAGTAGGCCATAATGGCATTTTTACTCTCACCGGTACCAGTAAAGTACTTAGCAATAATGGGCCAAGCATTAGCTTCAAACGACATAACTTGCCATTCGCCAAGCCTAATTAATACTTGTTCGCCTAGCATGACTGCACTGCTATTTTGGTTATCAAACGGCAATGCTAACGCATCAGGGATAATTAATTTACAAAATATCTCTGCATCGGCCAACCACTGTAACCAAAGCTCTAATTGCTTACGTTCAAGCGCAGCTACAAAACAGTTATTACCCTGTTCGTCGTGTTTAGTGTCATTAAAAGTGAAGCACAGCTCTTCAACATCTTGTGCTAGCGTTTCTTCTAGCATGTATGGTGCGGCTAAACGAATAGCGCGTTGAGATGAGCCAGGTACTTTCAAGCTTTTAATGGCAACGTCACTCGCGGGTACAAAAACCACAACTTCTCGAGCTGAGGATTTTTCAGTTAGTTGTGCTAACTCGCGCGCATTGGGTAATTCACCACTTGCGATAATATCTTCTTGTCCGTTGATTTTAATCAGCCAGTGAATTTTATTTTCAGCTTGGCTGCCTAAACGGATAAATAAGGTTTCACCCATTATTCTCGTCCTATAATGCGACTGATCACACTTATATTATTTTTATTGTCTACTTTCATAATGGAATTCAAAGCAAAGTAACTGTTATTAAAGCTTGCTGTTGTTTTGAGCTTAAAATATTCACTTTTAACAGTAAATAATTGTTTTTTTTCTGCTGGTATATTAGCTTTACTCAACTCACTTAAGCTAAAAAATTCATCGACGCTTTTGAAGCCCTCTTCTCCACGAGAAGATAATGCTTGCGATGCTTCATTTTGACTTATCCCTAACATGGCTACAAGTATTTCAGGCTGATCTTGTGCAATGGTATTAATGTTTATCTGATTTAGGTTGGTATTAGGCAAAACACAAGCGTAGTCTTTTAACTTATCGATAACATTGACAGTAAAATGCTCAATAATCCTTAACTCTGCCATACTGGCAAGATAATTATTGGCGGCTAAGTAAGGGAATTCTTTCGCTGCATAATCATTATCTTCAGCGCCACCTGAGCTTGAAATACTGCCATCCGCGTCTAACCAGTCAGTTAAGGCATCAGCCATATATTCTGCTTCAAAACTGCCAACACCTTCGATACTGATTGCAATTAACAGTTCTTCAAAAGCAAGTCTTGCTGGCGATTTTATCGTTGTATTATTACTATTACCGCTGGCGTCATCATCGTTGGTTCGTAACGCATTTAGATTAAAACAGCTATTTAGATCCGTTATTTCACCGGTGATCTGACCAAAGTCGACGGGAAAAGTATTTTCTCCTTGCGCCCACAATTGGCCTAAATGAGTCACTTCTGCATCAGCTTCAAAAGATTGTATTAATATTCTTTTTGCAAACGCTTCAGCGCCCATAGCATACCAATAAGCTTGTTGGTTTGAGCCTATATTAGTGGTGCGTTGCATTTGTAATTGTAAACGCGCGGTCATTTGCGTCGCTAAGATGGCAATTAACGCAATAATAAGCATAACAGTAATTAGCGCGACGCCTTTGGGTCTATGCTTTCCTGTACAAATGCTAATCACGGCTTTCGTCCTTACCTTGCAGATTATCGCCAGCAACGATAAATTGGCGACGAATAACGCCATAATCTTTTGTGTCTAGTTCAATTGCAATGGCCATAGGCACCGTGTTTTCTTGCAATGATTTTTGCCATTTTTTACCATCATAAAATTCAAAATTTAAGCTTTCTACCTGAGAGATTAATGGTCTTACTTTTGGCTCTTCACCTAAAACGGCGTCTACAAAATTAAAATGTACACGCTCAACAATATTCTCATTTAATTGATACGCCACTGATTGCATATCACTACGAGGTAACAACAAGCCCGGATTAGTCCAACCATGGCGAACAAATGCTATTGCTTGCTCACTGGTAGTATAGCTTTCAGTGTCCGTGTGTAAAAAACCTGTCAGGGGTGCTTCACCGTTTAAACGCACACTTCGTCGAGCTATTTGTAACATATCACGTTCGATGATTAAAAAGCCGCGTTGTAATTCATTAATTCGGTCTGTGCGAGCTTTGGTCGATGTGTCGCTATTGAGTACAGTTTCAAAAATACTAAAACTGGCCATACTGATCACCGAAAAAATGGCTATCGCAATGAGTACTTCAAGTAATGTAAAGCCTTGACTGTGCTTCGACATAACGCTCGCCCTACCTTTTAAAGCAGAATGATTGATGAAGGCTGATTTCATTGGCTTTGCTTAGAAACATAAGTCATTAAGCTGGTTAATGACGTTGTTTTTTTTTCATCAAGTCGCACTTCCATTACAATAGCACGCATGTCTTTGTCATTTGTTTGCACTACTTTTTGTTGCCAAAACCATTCTTGCCCTGCTAGCTCTACTTTACCTTTTTTATTGTTTTTTGGTGGCCACGAGGTATCTAAAGTGACTTCAACTAGTTGATTGGATGCGACCCAACTCGCAATAATTTTACTTTCCAAATAACCTAAATTTCTCGCGTTTGTGTCTGCCGTACCTAAAATTGCAATACCCGCAATTGAAAACACCGCCATCGCCAACATAACCTCAATTAAGGTAAAGCCTTTTTGTAGCTTATTCACGCTGAAATTCACACTAAAATTAACGAGAGTCCGCATTCACTAATGGCCCTTCTATCGTGAGTGGTGTGGTATAAATGCCAGAAACTTTAAAACTAATATTTTCATCGCCATCAAAAGCGAAGTCTGCCAATGAAAACGTTAAACTAAAGGGAGTAATATCACCGCCAGAAAGCATATAGACTTGCGGAATAGTTTTTTTCTTTTCCGCATCGTCAGTAAAACTCTCTTCTTCATCTTCATTGATTAATACTGAAGAATCGAAAAGTTGAGGCGCTTCAATAGGTAGATCATCAAGCTGCAAGGTTATTTCGATACCTTCAGGTAAAGTATAAACTTCGAATAAAGGGTTATCTGCAATGGGAGACCAACTGACGCCGTCATAACCGAGAAACTGATAACTGTTTTCTTCAATAAACAAGCCTAGCTCGACATTGTTTAGCAGGCCGTATTCTGCTGCAACGTCAAAAATGCCCGCAAAGCGGGCACTGTTTTGTTCTAATAGTTGTTCAGGTTTATTACCCGAAAATGAAAATTGTACCGCAGAGACCATCACGCCAATCAAGACAATGACTAGCATCACTTCAATTAAGGTAAAACCTTGTTGAATTCGATGCTTTTGCTTCGACAAATGGTCATTATTTAGCGTCATAGTATGTCAGTAATCAATGATCAACAAAAACTGATTATTGAT
Organism: Colwellia sp. PAMC 21821; assembly: GCF_002077175.1. Taxonomy (NCBI): domain Bacteria; kingdom Pseudomonadati; phylum Pseudomonadota; class Gammaproteobacteria; order Alteromonadales; family Colwelliaceae; genus Colwellia; species Colwellia sp. PAMC 21821. The sequence goes on along the minus strand of NZ_CP014943.1, from coordinate 2,492,728 downwards.
AATCGCCTAAATTCCAGTTACCAATATCATCGTCTGTACCCGGTTCACCGTCTGGTCCCATAGAAAAAACATCCATTGCACTATGCTCACCCGGATTTAGTAGTTGATATTCGCTGCCCCAAGGGTCGTTCGGTAAACGCTTAACATAGCCGCCTTCTGGAAAACGGCGTGGCATTGGCTCAATATCAGTTTCAGTCACTAATGCTTCTAAGCCTTGCTCTGTGCTTGGGTACTTATAGTTATCCATTTTATACATGCTTAAAGACGTTTCTAAAGCATTGATGTCTGACACGGCTTTTTGCATATTGGCGCGCTCTTGACTGCCCATTAAGTTAGGTACCACCATACTGGCTAAAATACCTAAAATTACAATAACAACCATCACTTCTAAAAGGGTAAAACCTCGAATATTTCTTACTGCTTTCATTTCTAATTTCCTATTAACGTATTTAACTGAAGAATTGGCTGTAAAATAGCCATAACGATAAATAATACAATACCTGCCATTACCACCATCAATGCCGGCTCAAATGCCTTTAATGATATGTTAATAACAGCCTCGAACTCACGGTCTTGGTTATCGGCAGCTCGCCCTAACATATGTTCAAGCTGACCACTTTTTTCACCACTGGCTATCATGTGTAGCATCATTGGTGGAAACAGTTTAGTTTGCTCTAAAGAGACCCGCAAACTGGTTCCCTCTCTGACCTTGTCAGCTGACTCTTTAACGCTTTGCTTAATGTATAAATTGTCGAGTACTTCACCAGAAATTTTCATACTCTCTAATAGAGGAACGGCACTCGCGGTTAAAATGCTCAAGGTACGCGCAAATCTTGCGGTATTGACGCTTTTTGCCACTTTACCTATGCCAGGTATAGCAAGAAAGCGCTTGTGATAAGCAAACCTAAAGCTGTCTTTTTTCAACAATTGTGACCAAAGAAGCATTAGCGCAGCAACAATGACAACAATAACTAAGCCATAGTCACGTAAAAAGTCACTACTGGCAATTAGGAACTTAGTGGTAGCGGGTAAGTTAGCCCCCATATGTTCAAATTGGCCAACAATTTTTGGTACTACGGCAGTCAGCAAAATGGCGATTACGCCAGTGGCCACTACCGTCATAATAACGGGGTAAACTAAGGCTTGAATGAGCTGAGAGCGAAGTTGTTGGCGCTTTTCGGTGTAATCGGCTAAACGGTCTAATACTTTATCAAGGTGGCCCGATTTTTCGCCTGCTGCAACCATGGCACGAAACAAGCGATTAAACACCTGAGGAAACTCTGCCATGCTTTCAGCTAAGCCATATCCTTCAGTGACTTTAGTACGCACCGCCATCACCATACTTTTTAAGGTGTTTTTATCACACTGCTCACCTACGGCCATTAATGACTCTTCAATGGGTAAGCCTGATTCAACCAAGGTTGATAGTTGCCGTGTGATTAATGCTAGCTCCGATGCTGATATTTTTTTACCACCACTAAAGAAAGACTTTTTACTTTCTTGCTTACTTTTTTGCAAACATGGCGTAACTTCAATGGGCATTAGACCCTGTTCGCGCAGTAAATTACGCACATGCCTAGGGGTGTCACCTTCAATAACCCCTTTTTTGTTTTTGCCTCGGCTGTCTACTGCCTGATAATCAAATGCTGCCATAATTTACAATTTATCTAACCTAGTTCAGTACCAAGTTTACTACCTGGTTATGCGACTGTTTTATCTGAGAAGCGCGACTGTTTAGTCTTCGCGCGTCACACGTAATACTTCTTCTATGGTTGTTTCACCCAGCATCACTTTATCAAAACCATCACGACGTATACTTGGTGTTGATGTTCGAATGAATTTTTCAATCACTTGCTCGCCTTTGCCGTTATGAATTAATTCACGGACTTTCTCATCAACTACAATCAGTTCATGAATACCGGTTCGGCCTTTATAACCTTTAAAGTTGCATTCTTCACAACCAACAGCTTTATATATTGGCGCGGTATCGTCATCGCTAAGTTGCAATAACTTGCGTTCTTCAGCCGATGTAGCGGTACACTCGCGACAATGCGGACATAAAGTTCTGACTAAACGTTGTGCCAAAACACCTAATAAGCTTGATGAAAGTAAGAAGGGTTCAACACCCATATCTTCCATGCGCGTGATGGCGCCGGCAGCAGTGTTAGTATGTAAAGTAGATAAGACTAAATGCCCCGTTAAACTCGCTTGCACACCAATTTGAGCAGTTTCTAAATCACGAATTTCACCGACCATGACTACATCAGGATCTTGGCGCAATATCGCGCGTAAACCTCGTGCGAATGTCATATCAACTTTGGTGTTAACTTGAGTTTGCCCAATACCTTCAATCGCGTACTCAATCGGGTCTTCAACCGTTAATATATTACGTTCTTTGCTGTCAATTTGGCTTAAGCCTGCATATAAAGTGGTACTTTTACCTGACCCTGTAGGCCCGGTTACCAGTATAATGCCATGAGGTTTTTCAATTAATTCAGAAAAACGCGCACGGTTACCGTCGGTCATGCCGAGGTCTTGCAAATCTAATCGGGTAGAGTTTTTATCGAGTAAGCGTAAAACCACACGCTCGCCGTGGCCGGTTGGCATAGTTGAAACACGCACATCAACCGCTCGACCTGCAATTCTTAAAGAAATGCGGCCATCTTGTGGAATACGTTTTTCCGCAATATCGAGCTTCGCCATAACCTTGATACGAGAAACGAGTAATGAAGCTAATTTACGATTTGGTTTTAACACTTCACGTAATACGCCATCAACACGAAAGCGAATTTGCAGTGCTTGTTCGAAGGTTTCAATATGAATGTCAGACGCATTTTCTTTAATAGCTTCACTTAACATAGCATTGATTAGTTTAATAATCGGTGCATCGTCTTCGTTTTCTAATAAATCTTCGGTTTCTGTCATTTCGTCGGCAAGTGAATATAAATCGACCTCGTTGCCAATATCTTCCATCATTTGTTGGGCTTCTGAAGAATCGCGTTGATAAGCAATCGTTAACAATTGCTCAAACTCTTCTGCACTTTTTATATCTAGCGTAAAAGGTGCTTTTAGTACACGACGAACTTCTAACAAAATATCAGCACTGAGTGATTCAGTACAGACTAAACGCAACTCACCGTTTTCATTTGCCACCAGTACACTCTGGCGTTTGGCAAAACCAAAAGGTAGTCGGAAGCGAACATTTTCATCCTTTAAAATGTCACTTACGGCTAGTGATGATGATTCATCACTAGCCGTTTCGTTTGCAGCTTTGTTGCTTGCGGCTTTTTCACTTGCAGCTTTTTCACTTGCAACAACAAAAGCTTGTGTTTGCGGATCAATATCACTCATAGCTATTCGCTTTCATCCGACGATTTTTCTTCATCACGCTTTTTCATGTATTCATCAAACGACGGCGGTAATGACAGTTGATCATTCCATGTCGGCAAAATAGGCAGTTTCTCATCCGACATTAATTCAAGACCCGCTTCTTTCTTTTGAAGTTCAATCGCACGAATGTAGTTATATTTCTCTCTACTTAAGTCATTCATCAACTTGCCATCACGAACAATAGTCGGTCGTAAAAACACCATCAAATTACGTTTACGCTTGGTATTACTGGTTGATTTAAACAAGTGACCTAGGATCGGTATATCGCCAAGTAAAGGTACTTTTTGTACGCTTTCTTGAACGTCTTCATCAATCAATCCGCCCAGCACTACTGTCGCACCATCATCTGCCATTACCGTGGTTTTAATTTCACGTTTGTTGATTGAGATATCAACACCCGTTGCACCACTTACTGAAGAGACTTCTTGCTCAATAGTTAACTGTACACCACTGCCTTCGTTTATTTGTGGCGTAACTTTCAATTTAATACCGATTTCCTGACGTTCAACTGTTTGGAAAGGGTTACTGTTATTGCTACCGGTTTGCGCGCCAGTGATAATCGGCACTTCTTGACCAACAATGAAGTAAGCTTCTTCGTTATCTAGCGTGGTAATACTTGGCGTAGAGAGTAAGTTCGAATTAGTATCACTACTTACCGCTTGAATAATTGCGCCCCAATCGTTCTTCACAATACCGAACAATGTGCCACTAACTGAACCTAGTACTTGAGCAGCTAGGCTGTAATCACCTTCTGTATCGGGTTGATTAGGATTAACTGTAACAGCACCGCTTTCTGACGTAACGGTAGAACCTAATGTACCAGGCGTAGATTTGGCAGCTTCAGCTGCTGCTGCAATAGAGCTTATTGGCGTAACACCATTGGTAAATTGCGACATAGCGCCTGACTCGTGATACCACTGCACGCCTAAATTAATGCCGTCGCCTTCAAATATTTCAACAATAATAGCTTCAATAAGTACTTGAGCACGACGAATATCTAACTGGCGAATAACCGCTTCTAATGAGCGTAACATGTCTGGTTGTGCGGTAATAACTAAGGTATTAGTATCTTCATGAGCATCAATACTGACATTACGGGTTTTGCTTTTTCGCGATGTGCTACTTGCTGTTGATGTGTCAGCTTCAATAGATTCACTAACGCCTTGCAGCACTTTCACCATGTCTTCTGATTTTGCGTACTTTAAATGATAAACCCGCGTGTTACCGTTCGATTCTAGCTCACTGTCTAAACGCGAAACTAATCTTGCTACGCGTTCACGCGCTTTTACTTCGCCACTAACAATAACGCTGTTGGTGCGTTCGTCAGCAACAATGGTAGGAATTAAAAAGGTCGGTGTTCCAGCACTTTTACCTTGGCCCGATTTGTTCATGGCCTCAACAATACGTACCATTTCGCCAGCAGATGCATATTTCAAACTAATGATCTGTACGTCTTGGTCGCCGGCTTTATCAACTCGTTCAATAATTTGCACTAAACGATTAACTACCGCAGCAGTACCAGTCAACATAATAACATTGGCAGGATCATAGTTAACTACGTTACCACCACCGGCTTGATCTGATAATTGACGTAGTAAAGGTGTAAGTTCACGTACGGTTACGTTTTTAACTTCAACAACGCGGGTAACCATTTCGTCACCAGCACCGGGGTTTTCATTCCCAACTACCGGGATAGAAGAGGTTTTTGCATCTTTATTACGAATGATTTTGACAATATTATTGTCCATTTCAACAGCAGAAAAACCATAAACCTCTAGCACGTTTAAGAAGAATTGATAATATTGTTTTTCAGTTAACAAGTCATAACTTCGTACATTAACTTTACCGCGAACGTTAGGATCGACGATCATGGTTTTTCTTAAATTTTTGCCAACAATATTAATAAATTCCGCTATTTCTGTGCCTTTGAAATTTGGCGAATATTCAGCGGCATTTATATTGGTAGAGAGCAAAACACTATTGAGTAAAACTGCAGTAACAACCCCGGTAAGACTACGTTTATACCAAGGTGCGCTTAATAATTTGCGCATTTATTATTCCTTTTATTCTAATTATCTATACTGAAAAGTATTTCTGTCATGTCACCATTACGGTCAAGTAACAGCGAAACTTCGCGTTGTTCTCTTAAAGACTGAAGTGCCTGAGCCGCCTCGCGCGGCGCTGTTAAATCGAAACCATTCATTTGTACCGCTATATCACCAGACTTAAGACCCGCATTTTGAAAGAAAGTTGGATCTTTTGCTGGCATTAATTGATAACCGGTTATTTTTCCGTTTTCTCGTTTAGGCGAAATTTTTAAATAGTCGGTAATCTTACCAGGGTCGCTCGTTAACTCTTCTTGTAGTGATGTAGCCACTTGAGTGAGTGCTTTGTTATTTCGTTGATCGACAATATTAGGCGATGACGAATCTTCGTCAGAGGTTTTTGTTAATTGTGGTCCTACTGACTTGCTAGAGCGTGGCTGAACTGGCTTGACATTTTTATCAAAAATTAAACCTTCAAACATTAAAGTTTCAAAGCTGCCCGAAACCTTTAATATTACCCGATCGTTAAAAACGTTTTCTAAGCTCGCGCGAGTGCCTTTTATATTCTCTCCAATACTGTAAGTTTCTTGTTTGCCAGCACTTTGTATAACGGCTGCTGCAGTAGCTTTGTCACTACTGGCCACAACCCCGGTTAAAATCAGGTTCAGTCGCGTTTCAGGTGCGTCTTCAACAACCTCTTCAACAACCTCTTTCTGTTGAGAATAAACACCAAAGAGATTAAGTGATTGAATAGCTTCAACCTGAACTTCTTTTTTTGGTGCAGCAGAAACAGACGATAATCCATTTAGCGTTAAACGCGTTTTTTGCTCAGAATCTGAAAGCCCAAGCCAAGTTATTTGTGCAAACAAATAGGCAATATAGCAAAGCAACACCACAATAATGACTTGGGTGATTTTTTGTTGCGGTAGCTTAGGCAACTGCTCAAACGCGCTTGTTAGGTTATTCGATAATGTCATTTTTTATAATTTTTTTATTATCTGTAAATTTCAATTCACTTTGATGATACTTGACCAAACGCTTGGCAACAAGACGTCATATTATTTTTTAACTATAAATAGTTAAATATTTGTAAAGAAATGCATTCTAACTAGCGTAAACACTACGGTTGTGATAACTTTTGCCAAATTCCAATGTGTACATAGAGTATAAGTAAAACTATGGTAAATCCTAAGGTTAATGAGGCTTTAAGTAATACGTCAACCCGCTTAGACAAGTGGCTATGGGCGGCGCGGTTCTATAAAACCCGTGCGATTGCAAAGCAAATGATTGACGGCGGTAAAGTATTTTATAATGGCCAACGCAGTAAGTCTGGCAAAGCGGTAGCATTAGGTGATCGCATCACCATACGACAAGGCTTTGAAGAAAAGCATGTCATTGTTATCGCTTTGGCTGATAAACGCCGTGATGCTAGCTTTGCCCAAACTCTTTATCAAGAAACAACCGAAAGCATTGAAACACGAGAAAAAAACAATTTAGCACGCCAGCAGGGTATTCTCCTCAGCCCAGCCAGTGACACTAAACCTGACAAGAAACAACGTCGACAAATTCGGCATTTAAAAGAAAGGATATAAACAGTGGCCATGCAAAAAGATATCTTAAATCGCTATTTATTTGACAACCTACATGCTCGCGGTGAATTGGTGAATTTAAGCCAAACGTTCCAAGACATTGTTGCCGCACATGATTACCCATTAGGCGTTAAGCAATTATTAGGTGAATTGGTAGCAGCAACATGCCTGCTGACAGCAACGTTAAAATTTGAAGGTGAAATTGCCGTACAACTTCAAGGTGATGGTCCCATAGGTTACTTGGCCGTTAATGGGAATAATCATCAAGAAATGCGTGGCATTGCTCGTATGGCAAGCGAATCTGAAGCTACAACGCTTAAAGAACTTATCGGTAAGGGCAATATGGTCATTACTATTCGTCCAAAAAATGGCGAACCTTATCAGGGAGTTGTCGCACTTGAGCAAGATACCTTAGCTGAGTGTTTAGAGCATTATTTTGAAGTTTCAGAACAAATACCCACTAAAATTTGGCTATTTACCGATGAAGAAACCACACAAATAGCAGGTACGTTAATTCAATTACTGCCTGACGCTGGCGAAAAAGAGCAACAACAAGCCGATTTTGAGCACTTGTGCCAATTAACCAATACCATTAAGCCTGAAGAAATATTTTCATTAGCTACTGAAGACTTGTTGTATCGTTTATATCATCAAGAAGAAGTTCGTTTGTTTGACCCCCAAGCCGTAAGCTATAAGTGCAGTTGTTCAGAAGAAAAGTGTTTAAGCACTATTTCTCAAATAGAGCCAAGTGAGCTAGAAAGTATTATTGCCGAGCAAGGCAGTGTTTCGATGACTTGTGATTATTGTATGACTACTTATAGTTTTGATGATGTAAAATTGCAACCGTACTTAAATCACACAAAACACTAGTTAAATATAAATAGATTTACAGATTAGTTTGTCAATTTACACAACTTTATTGGCAAACTAATGCTAGTACATTCCAAGTAACGTATTCCACGTACGTTCATTCCTCTTGTAAGATGGGACTGTAATCAATTTCCATTTCTATTACCTTAAACTCAGGCATATTATTAAGAGTTTTATACAGGTTCATCAATTCCAGCTTAGTATCTGGCGTTAAACGATAGGTGTCTTTAGCAATTTTGGTGATCAAAACTTCTGAGAAATAAGCTGCTTTAAACGGCGAGGTATTATCAACCACCACCACAATACTACCTTTCATTATGCCGTATTCATGGATCGATAGATTAAATAGTTTAGCGCCTTTTTCTGCGACAGGAGAGAGCAATTCAAATTTTTCTTTATTAAACGTTAAATGTTTTGAGCGAATACTTTTATCTTGATAATTTAATTTTTTAGCTACAGCTTTATTTTTTTCAATTGCTTCTAACTTCATAATACTTAGCTGCTTTTCTGCTGGGTTAACATGTTCTAAAACCGGTTTAGAATTATCCGACTTTGCAGAATTCTGCGCGCCTAAACCTTGGTTTTTATTAGTATCTTGATATGACTGTTCCTTAGTATTATCTGAACATGAACTTAAAAGGCCTATCAAGCTTAACGATATTAACAATGGTTGATACATTATGAATCCCATATTTAGATTTGTTCTTATCACGAAATGTGACTTAAAACATCTACCCCGAATGAATGGTTAAAAATAATATAATAGATAAATAGTAAGTACAAAATAGTTGGCTGAACAAGCAGCCAACTATTCACTTAATTGTCTTATTTACTACTATTTACGACGACGGAATAACGCCAATGGTAACAATAATAAAGCGATTAAACCTGTAGACCCACTACTTTTAATCTTAGGTGTTACAGCTGGGGAAGGTGTTGGGACGTCATCAACGGTAATAGATACTTTACCATTTGCCGAACCTGTACCATCATTTACTTCAACGTTGAACACCAGTGTTTCACTACCTGCAGACTGTTCAGGAGCTGTAAAACTTACAGCGGCTGTATCTGCAGCTGTCAAGGTTACCGCTGTACCAGAAACCTGTGTCCAGGTGTAAGTAAGCGCATCGTCATTTGGATCAATACCTTCAGCCGTCATGTTAACGCTAGTGCCTTCTTTAACTCGTTGATCATCACTAACATTAACTGTAGGTAAACGGTTATCACAAGCATTAGTATCACCGGCAATTACGTCAGTGAAAATACTCGTTTGGATATTAGTAAAGGTTATATCATCAATATACCAACCGGCAGCAAACCCAGAGATCGGATCAGGTACATAAGCCGAATCCGTTGCAATACGGAAGCGAAACTGTACTTGGTTACCATTTAAACTTTCACCAAAGTTAATCGTTTCCCAGCCTGAATTAACACCAGAAAACATATCACGACCAGCAATTGCTGCCTCTGTAAATTCAAGGCCAGTGTCGGTATAACCATCACCTTCAAAAACTGCTCCCATACTTTCTACATCTGCCCAGTCACCACCATTAACTCTCACTTCAACAACGGCTCCATCATAGCCACTTTCCATATTGTATAAGTGCCAGAATTCAATAGAGTAATCACCGTCAAAGCCAACTGACATCGTGCGGGTTTGATATGCTACGTCAGATGTAAAGCTATGACCTGTTGCAGCAATTAGTCCGTCATCTGCATCCCATTGATCTAAAAAGAAAGTGCCTGTAGCCATGTCACCGCCTTGCAAAACGGTTTCAGTAAAGTCATTTAAACGAGATAAAGTGTTTAAATCTTCATACTGTGAAGTGCCAACTAGTTCACGTTTAACAAAGTCAACGTTAACTGTCGTTGCTAGCAGATACTCTGAAGCTTCCATACCATCTTCAAGATCAGGTACAAACTTAAGTACTAATTCATCACCTGTACTCGCACCATTAAGCGTAAACTCGACTGGCGAGCTTGTAGCTGTGCCAAATATTGCTACATCACCTAATACCACTACACCATCATCAGCAAAAGTTACGTCATGTCCACTTTCAACTACTACAGTACCCGTAACACCCGTTAATCCTGCATTACCACCATTTTTGATAGTAAAGCTCACAGTACCGGTCTCGCCTTTATCTAGGATATTGTCATTAGAACAATACCCTGTCATTAGACCTTCATAGTTAGCGTTTATTGTATGTTCGGTAACGGTGAATGTATCCAGTTCAGTTTTATACGACTCAATAACACCACCATGAGTAAGATCAAATCTACTTGGCGAAATCGCACCTAGCCCCATACCACGCTTAGCAAATGCAGCGAGGATAAGTTTGTAATCTTCTGGATTATTCGCATATGCTGCAGAAAGAATTGCGTCACGCGCTTCAGTATATGTTGGTGCCATTGGCATCATTTTATAACCGGCTAAAAGATAATCTTTCATCAAATTTTTAGCTTCTGCGTATGTATGGCGTTTATCATTGATCATTGCGACCGTTGATTCCCACAACATATTTGCCCATATAGAGCCAGGCGAATGTACTAATTCGGGATACAAGCCTACATCTTCAAATGTCAATGGATTGATTTCCATATCCGTTGAGTATGGAAAAGGACGAATGCCATTTGTAAAGCTTGATACATAGGTAATTGCACCATGCCCTCCTGCATAACCTTCATTACCAAGCACTAAATTATCCGCTTCATCAGTGGTAAGTAGTAAGGCATGGAAATCGCCAAAACCTTCACCCATAGCGCGAGCTTGCAAGCTGCTTAAACCTGAACCATTCCCTACAAGACGGTTACTAATATAGTGACCCCATTCGTGCGCTACAATTGCGTTATCCCATGAACTATCTTTAAATGCACGCGTTAGGTTGTTTTTAAACATATCGATAGTAACGGTTTCATTACTATCCAACACTGCATATATTGCAACACCTGCATCCTGAGAAATCATCATGCTAGGAATAGTAATCTCAGCATCAGCTCCACCCATGGTAAAAGTATCATCGCCATCTTTATTATTCGCAATGAGAACACCAATGGCACCAGCCGCTTGTGCACTATTTACCTTATCAACGAAGCCACATGAACCACGATCAATAACGGCTATTTTTCCAACTAAATCAGTGGCATTCACAGCTGATTCACAGCCATCATTTACGTGTGCGGTGCTATCTTCAAGACGAACTAAGTCGCCTGTGATATTAAAAACCTCTGGACCGAATACTGAAAAACCAACATTAGGTAAGAGGCCAATTTCTGAATGAGATGTTGAAGTAACACCATAATCAACACCATTTACGGCAGATGTGGTATCCCACAAAAACATTTGCATACGTGGCGAACCACCATCTGCTGGTGTAGACATATTTGCATTATCGAAACCTGAGTTATCTTGTACTTCTACGTTAAGTGGGTCACCTTCTTCACCACCACGACCAAAGTTCGATTCTTGCGCGTTATAAGACATTTCGTCGAAACCATGATCATAATAATCATCATGTAAGTAGTTGTTCATATAAAACAAGTTTACAATCGCTGCTTTACGGTTATTAACTGAATACTCGGCTTCTGTATCATCGTACTTATAGTCAAAAGTATTTGCGCTAGTTACTTCTGCCATGTAATCGCCGTTCGTAAGCCCTTGAGGTGCAATTGCATCAACATAAGCATTAACGTTATTACCGGTCGACATAGTTGCGTCGTCAGCTAACCACGGATCCATTGTGCTGATAGGTCCATGACTAAGCATAACTAAAGGTGCTTCCATATACTCAGTAGTTAAGTATGCATCAACATCTTGACCTGCAGGTGCCGGCATCACTTCACCGTGAGGACTATCCCAAGGTTTTTTGCTTTCGGCGTCCGCATAGACACGGTAATTAAAGTCCGCAGCATGGCTAGTTAAGTTTTTCTTAAACAATACTTCGCCAGTTTTAGCGGCAACAACATAACCAAAATACTCTGAATTACGGCTATCAATTGCCCCTGTTTCTACTTCAACGTAGTGAGATGCAACTAATTTGTTTTTATGCTCAAAAAATACTTTTTTAGCGCGAGGTTCACCTAGTAAAACTTTATTTGTAGAAGTATTCGTTACAGCGAACTTTTCATATTTATTGGATGATGATTTAGTTGTTAATGTGACCGACTTACTATCGCCACCCATAGCTGCATATGCTGCACTAATAGAATTAGCCGCGTCACCAAACGCATCCTCCTTACCTTTTAGAAAAGAAGACACGGATTTAACCGCATTGTTGCTTACCAAGTACCCCGAAGATGCTACTAAATTAAATTCACGATCCATCATGATGTTATATTCACGATTGAATACTTCTACACCAGCAATCTCTTGTTTGTATTTGGCTATTTTAGCGCCACGACCAGTGTCATGAATATTAGCTAAAACTGGCTTTGCTAAACTTTGTTTTGCTGATGTAAGACCCGTAAGCTGCTCTAAATAAAAATCTGCTGCATAAGTGTTTTGATGTTCGGCAGAAATTGCGCCAATGTTTACAAGTACCGTATTTTTCCCTGCCCATTGAAATGTGGTTTGACCTAATTGTGCATCGAACTGATTACGCATGCCGCTTTTGGTTACCGTATTGTCATATTGCTTTTTAGTGCTCGCAATTAAATTTTCAGCTGATTTATATGATATTGCATTATTGATATCACTAGCAGAGGCACTTAACGCGCCTGTTGCAAGTGCGGCACCGACAAAAGTGGCGATAGATGTTTTTTTAAAGCTCATGTTAATCCTTTATTTGTTAATTACAATTTTGTTATATTCTTGATGTTGAAGGTTTTCCAAACCCTCAACATCAAGAATATATTACATTTTATGACATTATTTGAACTTTACTTCAAGGCTTTATTTACATAAAAATAACATAAGATACAAATATTTTACATATTACAAGTGGTCGTTAATTGCTCTTTGTATAATATTGATTGGCTTAAAGCAGAATAATAAATCGCGTATCCACACAAACATGAATAAAAGTTTCCACAGCGATGAGATAAAACTCGAAATTGGCATAAGCGACTTGAGTAGCACAGCGCACTTTTGCATTGGCTTTATAATCTTCTAATATCTAATAATAGCTGCCGCTTCTGCTAACATACTACCTTTGAATCTCTGAGAAACGCTTTGCGCCCTATCATTTAATTTTATATTAATGCGAGTTGAAAATTTACTAATACTGCCGGTATTTGCCAATATTTATTCTGTCTGTCGACAATGCTATTTTTCACATTTTATGCTGTAAATTTATATTAATATTAAATGATAAATATATTATAAAAATAATACTGAAAAATTAAATCACCGCTATAATCAAAAGCATGGTCTATGATAAATAAAGGGTTTCTTTTTTAATCTAACGCTAATGGCTGCTTGTTCACATTGAGTTGACTGGTTAACTATTTAAGCAACGCACCTTTTTTACACTAAATTGGCATAATTAATTTTGCCGTTAATAATAGATATAAAGCTTTTGATAATGTAGATTTATCAATAAGTACATCAGCTACATATGAAGTTCGCATTAAAAATTCAGGGGGTATACGTGAGAAAAAAAATCGCATTCGCAGTATCGACAGCCTTAATGACAGTCACTCTCAGTTCAATGGCAAATATCGATAACACACGCCAGATACTAAAAACGGATACACCAAAAAAAATTAAAACTGCCAGTCATGGCAGTACTGTAGTCAGTAATATTAAGAGGAAATTTAATCCCGAAGAAAATTTAGCTCCCGGTAAACATACCTATATTGTGCGTTTAAAAGACATGCCCATTGCCACGTACGATGGCAGCATTCAAGGTTTCCCAGCCACTACACCTAAAGTTGTAAAAAAAGACTTATATGCGCAATTATCAACGAGTCAATTAAGTGCTCAACAAGTTAGAAATTCTTTACGCATAGACTTTTCATCTAAGGCCACGATTGAATATTCAAATTTTTTAAAGAATAAGCAGCAAAACTTTCTTGCTCAAGCTAATAGTAAAATAGGTGCGAAACTTAACCTTATTCATAGTTATAAAAATGCCTTTAACGGCATGGCTGTGAGCTTAACTCAATCACAAGCAAAGGCTTTGTCTACACTGGATGATGTTGCTTACATTGAACGTGAGCGAATGGAATATGTTGATACCGACACAGGGCCGATTCATGTGGGGGCAACTCAAGTATGGAGCGGCGAAGGCCAAGGTGCGGTCAATATGGGCGAAGGGGTAATCATTGGCATCTTTGATACCGGTATAAACTCAGACCACGCTTCATTTGCTGATATCGGTGGTGATGGTTACGACCACACCAACCCGTGGGGTGCAGGTAATTATGTAGGTGATTGTGCAGGCAATTTTGTTGAAATGTGTAATGACAAGTTGATTGGTGTTCGTTCATACGCGGTAATTACCAACGCCTATGATGATACCACCGTATTTGGCTCTCCACCACCGGCAAAAAATGGTGAAGACTACGGCGGCCATGGTTCTCATACAGCAAGTACTGCTGGTGGGAATATTATCAAAAATGCAGCTTTAGTTTCCGGTGAAAATGGTGCTACGGAAAGCGATGGTATCGTTGATGAGTCTTTCTCATTTGAACAAATTTCTGGCGTAGCGCCACATGCGAATATTGTTGCTTATCAAATATGTAGCCCTGGAGACGAAGGTGACACTTATACTGGTTGCCCGACTTCAGCAATTATTGCGGCACTTGATGATGCAATAGTGGATGGTATTGATGTTATAAACTATTCAATTAGTGGCGGTGGAGACCCTTGGGGAAGTTCAGCCGAGTTAGGTTTCTTAGCCGCCCAAGAAGCTGGGATATTTTCAGCGGTTTCAGCTGGCAACAGCGGCCCAGAGGCATTCTCAACAGTTAAAAATGCGCCATGGTATACCGTTGTAGGCGCTTCAACTCATGGTAGATCATTAAATAATTTTCTTACCTTTAATACGACAAGTTACTCTTTTACTGATGGTACGGGTCCGCTCATTAGTAGCGTTATATCAGCTAAGCCAATCGCAGCAATCAATGTGAATGCAACTAACGAAGACGGTTGCGAAGAATTTATTCCAGATACATTCAAGGACTCAATAGCGGTAATTCAACGTGGCGATTGTGACTTCTTAGTTAAAGTAAACAATGCCACTTCAGCTGGGGCATCTGCTGTTGTTATTTATAACAATAGAGATGGAAATAGTTCAATTATAATGGGACAGTTAGAAACCACCTCAATTCCATCGGTGATGATTTCTGAAAATTCTGGTGCTGATTTATTAGCAGATATAACTGCAAATCCGACAATACTATTGTCTATAGATCCGGCACTAAAACTCAATGTTGGTCAAGCTGACAATATGGCTAGTTTCTCATCTCGTGGGCCAAATTTAACTGTGCCAGATATCATGACGCCTTCGGTAACTGCACCGGGTGTTTCAATTTATGCCGCCTATTCAGATCAGCAATACGGGCATGATGTTTCAGGCACATCGCCAGCCGACTATTCATTCTTGAATGGTACGTCTATGTCGGCCCCGCATGTTGCAGGTGCTGCAGCGGTGTTAAAATCAGCGCATCCAACGTGGACTCCAGATAATATTCGATCCGCTTTGATGTTAACCGCCGTTACCGATGTGCGCAAAGAGGACAATACAACTGCAGCCGATGCCTTTGATATGGGGTCTGGTAGTATTCGTGTGAATTTGGCAGCTAATTCTGGCTTAATCATGGAGGAGACCAATGGGAACTACCTTAAAGCTGATCCGAGTATGGCTGGTGTTCCATCATCGTTAAATATACCTTCGATGAGCAATACAAAATGTATTGATATATGTTCATGGACCCGAACATTTATAGCGACCAAAGACGCAAGTTGGACTGTTACAGCTGCGACAGCTAATTCTGCTAACAATAAAATGACATTAACCGTGACACCTACAAGTTTCGATATTAACGCGGGTGAAAAACAAACGATTACCGTTAGTGCTGATGTTAGCCAAGCTGACGTAGACGTATGGAACTTTGGTGGGATTACCTTAACGGCCGAAAACACGCCAGATGCTAGACTACCTGTACTAGTGAAAGTAGCTGAGAATAATTTACCGAGTAAAATTGTCATTGTTGCTAATCGCTCAGCCGGACAGATCACCTATGCTAATTGGAGTTCAAAAACACTATCTGGACTAGCTTCAACGTTATATCAGTCACAAGCGGTGTTAGAAGAAGTTTTGTCTGTACCTGATCAGGGCACTAACTCTACAACAGTAACATTTGCCGACACAGTGCCGTACGCAACATTCAAAATATCATCTGCTGCTCCTGATGTTGATTTACGTGTACTAGACTCCTCGATGAACACTATTGCAGAAAGTAGTGGCTCTGATTCAAATGAAGCGGTTTCCTTTATTGATTTACCTGCCGGCACTTATTTCGTTGCAGTAGATAGTTTCACGGCTTCAAGCCAAGGTGCGTCGGACAATGTAGCAGTCACTGTTTCATCAACTTACCTTGACGACAGCTCAATCAGTAATTCAGTGTCGACAACGATCATAGAGCGTGAAAATGATTTTGACCTGACCTTTAACTGGAGCGATGTCGGTAACGTAAACGGCTTAATGTTGTTAACAAGCACGAATGCTGAAAGTATTAAAATACCTTGGAGCATTGTACAAGGTGCGCCAGATGTAAAAGTCGTGGTTACCGACGATTTAGCGGCAGGTAATCAAGCGATGACGCCAGGTATAACCAACTCAATTAGCTTTAATATTGCTCCTAACTTAACGAATATTGACAAAGTTTATACTCTGTCAGCTTCGATCAGTGACGATCAAGAAATCGCTAATGTAAATAATGGGGGTGTTGTTGCAAATAATACCATTACCTGGACAATTACCCGTGCGGTTGGTCTGTCAACAAACGCTCTTTCTGTAGGGTTTGATCTGATTCCGTTTAGAGCTGGTACCGATAATGTACTGACCCTGACCAACACATTAGGTAGTGACACGAAAACATCTACTTTTAGTTTTGGCGTGGCAGAGGTCGCCCCTGTTGCTGTTGTAACAGGTCCTACAACGGTATCTGAAGGTGGTTCAGTCACATTTGATGGTTCAATGTCTTCTGATGGTAATAGAGACGACTTAACCTATGTTTGGACACAAAATACTGGTACATCGGTCAGTTTCGGCGAAAATGCTAACACGATGAGCTTCCAAGCACCGCAAGTGTCCGAGAGTGAAAGACTATCGTTTCAATTTACGGTCAGTGACATTAACGGCAACTCCGACACCAAGGTTGTTTCGATTTCAATTGTAGATAAGAAAGAGGCCAGCTCGGGGTCGGGTTCACTAGGCTGGTTTATGTTAATACTCTTACCACTGTTATTAGTTCATCGTAAAAGACACAATAGTGCCTCAAAAGTTGAGTTATAACCATTGAATTAGGTCAGAGGATTAGATCAATGATCTATGGTAAGTGAGGATAAATATCTTCGGTACTTATGTTTATTGTTCCTGACTAAGCATAAGTATCTGCATCAGCGTAAAAGGATTTACTAATGCTGAGAAGGCATGTTTTTATATGGATGTAACGATTTGGGGGATTGTCGGAGCGATTACTCATTTGACAGAGAACAGTCCTGCAGGCGATATAGATATTCGATAGTGGATAACAGATGTTAGATGTTAGATGTTAGATATTAGACTAGATTAGCAAGGTGGATTATTTATTCTATTGATATTACGCAGCATTATTGAATACTTTATTTAAAAAACTCACAAAACAGATAACAAAAAAGCAGGCCTGATCTCTCAGCCCTGCTTTTTTAATACATGCTACTTAACCATTAAAAATGGATGGTCGTACCAAGAAATACACCATCAAATTCTATGTTGGTATAAAGGTCGTTTAAGTCGTCTAGCTCCAACTTAACTGCACGGTAACCGACATTAATATTTACATCAATAGCCAGGTTATCAATAAGTTCGTAACTCACGCCTACTTCATAGTCATAAAGCGTGTGATCATCAATTGATAAAAAGTTACCTTGTGCATATAAATTAAAGCCCGTTAAAGGTAAACCCACGTTAGTTCTAGCGTATAACATAGGTACGATGTCAGTAACTGAAACAGAGCCTGATTGTGAATTAGCGCCAGAGCTTGCAGAAACGGTTACGTCACCGTCAAAGTCACGGCCAGTTAAACCGATATCAAATGACACTAAGTCATTATCAAATAATTCATAATAAAGTGTGTAATCAACATAGCTGACGTTAAAATCAGCATTAACATTGGTACCTTGACTGAACGTCTCACCTTCGAATTCGAATTCAGTATTTAGTGTTTTGTTACCTTTTGTCTCCAAAGCAGTTGAAGCAATACGTATATTTGGAATTAATGGTAATGGATGCTCAAAGGCGATGAAAAAACTGTTTTGCTTTTCATCAACTAAATTAAAGTCAACTTGTGAGCTGCCATCGCCAAAAGTACCAGAAGCTTGGTTGTCCCAAATTTGGCCACCCAAGTAAATACCTAAAGCATCAGCTTGTACATTAGTTGATAAAATCGATGCAAGTGTTACCGCTAGCGCTATTTTTTTCATGTTTTATTATCCCTGACTCAATAAGTCGTTTAAATCAATCAGTGCAGCATTTGCACGTGATATATAATTAGCCATTACTAAAGAATGATTAGCGAGCATACCAAAACCGTCGCCATTTAAAACCATAGGACTCCACATTGGCTCTTGGCTTGCTTCCAGTTCGCGAATAATTTGTTTAACGCTAACTTTAGCATTTTTCTGTGCTAGCACATCATTAAAGTCTACCTCGATCGCCTTTAAAAAATGCAACAAAGCCCAACAAGCACCACGCGCCTCGTAAAATTCATTATCGATCGCCCACCAACTTGTTTTCAATTGCATGCTTGCTGCACTTGATGTTGATTGTTTTGCCGTACTATCACCAGCTAGGTCAACATTAATTTGTTCACGACCAACACTGGCACTTAAGCGTTGCGAGTAACTACCTAGGCGTTTAGTTGCCTCTTGTATCCAACCACGTAAATTATCAGAACGCGCGTAAAACTGAGCTGATTGATTATTTACTTGGGTCAATGCCGTTCTGTAAGCATATAACTCTTTAATTGCTTTTTTGTATTCGCCCTCGGCACTAGGAATAGCCCAACTGGTGTGATCAATATTGAACTGAGGTTGTGCTACTTTTAAATTTTTATTTTCTGCTGACTGAGATTGAGAGCGGCTAAACTCTTGTCGCATCACTAGCGACATATCTCTGATCATTTCCAGTGCGCCAAACTCCCATGAAGGAATGTTATCTAAAAACACTGATGGTGGCAGCGCGTCATTAGCTAAATAACCACCGGGCTTATTCAATAGAGTTTCAGTGACGCGAATAAGTGCTGTTGTAGTGGCATAACCCACAACTGGAGTAACATTTTCTGCCGTTGCGGCTTTAGTCACTTCAGTACGAATATCAAATTGCTCAGGCTCAAAGCTCCAATAAACGCCAAGTAAATAAAGCACAAAAAATAGCGCTAAAAATCCTGAAATAACTGCCTTTGTTGAAATATTAACTTTCATAACGACTCCTAGTGGTGGTGCTTTTTCTGCTTAAGACCTTGAACAGTATAATTTACATCAATGCGAGATTGATCGTCAAAATGTAAAGTTATGATGATGTTTTCCTTCGCCTTTATGGGATGTTTTAAATCAAAAATCATTAAATGATAACCAGAAGGCTGAAATTCGGTAATATTGTGAGCTGAAACTTCGACATAATCGCGTTGGCGCATACGCATTAAGCCATCGACCATGGTATGTTGATGAATCTCAATTCGCTCGCTGACCACGCTTGATGCTGCGATAAGGCGGATATTTTTTGCTGATAAGTTTTTTATCGTCATATAAGCTGAAGAAATTGTTGTACCAGGAATACTTTCCCTAGCGTAACCATTTTCAACTAATATTTCGGTGTTATCGCTTGCATACCCAACATTGGAAAAAACACTACTCACTAATATAATCAGTGAAGTTATGGCTAAAAATACATTCCTCATAAGCTGCTATACATCCTTTTTTATCCATATTATGATTCGACATCACTATTGTAACCAAGCTTGAACGAAATGGATAACTTAATTACTTCAAATGAACACAATGGTGTTCTCCTTATCAGTATTAACCGACTCGACAAAAAAAACGCCCTAAACAACGACATGTATATCGAACTGTGCCGTTTATTTACCCTTGCTAATGAAAGAGATGATATTCGTTGTGTATTGATCCAAGGTGACGAAAAGTGTTTTTGTGCTGGAAACGATTTACATGACTTTATTAAGTGTAGTGAAAGTGGCGACTTAGCCGCATTCGATTTGATCAAAGCGCTTGCTGCATTAGAAAAACCCTTAGTAGCCGCAGTGGCTGGGCCAGCTGTTGGTATAGGCACCACATTACTTTTACATTGTGACATGGTTTATGCCGCCAGCAACGCCAAGTTTAAATTACCTTTTGCCCAACTAGGCCTATGCCCTGAAGCAGGTTCGAGTTTATTATTACCTTTGCGCATTGGCCACAACCGTGCATTTGAACTGTTAGTTTTAGGCAAAATTTTCACCGCCGAACAGGCACTAGATTATGGTTTAATTAATGAAATTTGCGCTGAAGACACATTGCTATCAACCGCTTTAAATACCGCTCAAAGTATCGCTAAATTACCGTTAGACGCATTACTTACCAGCAGAAAACTAATGAAAGCAAATACCCAAGCGCTTTTGCCACAAGTAATGGCAAGTGAAGCAGAGCAATTTAAACGTTTAGTTAATACTCAAGAATGTAAATCTATTTTAGCGAGCTTCTTTAAATAACTTTGTTTGTAACAGGTGCTATTTTTATTACCCAAAGCTGAGCGTAATAGCCTATTACTTTCAGCTTAATTTTCTGGCGTTATTAAACCCAAACTAACATTGTACAGGGCGTTTATCTCGAGCTAATAACCAAATAACACCGGCGATTAAAAATATTGGCCAAAAAACACCAATCAATAACATAGCGCCGCTACCTATCACCAGCATAGCAACAAAAATCAATGAACCAAATACGCTCATCGCTATAGCTATCGCAACTAGCACCAGCATAACTACCACCAATGCTGAAACGCTAATCGCTTTTAAAGGTTCAACTATGTGTTCTCCCATGTAAATGTCAACATCAAGTAACTCAATAAAGCTGACACCTAATACATAAGTTAAAAAAATTGTGGCAAATATAGCTAAACATAATGATTTAAAAAATGACATACCTTGCTCCCCAGCATTAAATTAAAAAAACACACTTAAGACTTATTAGGTATTAGCAACGTGGCGACTAAATAAGCGACACCGGTCGCAACAGGAAACATTAATAACGCAACAATCGCACCCACTCTAACCGCTAATCGAGGTAAGTTGTAATGCCTGGCAATACCGCCACAAACCCCTGACAATTTTTTATGTACTAGGTCTTTAGTTAAGGTTTTATGAACTGAATACTCTCGGTCGAAACTCATGATTTACTCCTCGTGCCCGCCTTGGGAACGCTTAAATTTTATATTAAAAATAAACACTAACAATGCGCCAATAAATAAACCGATTACTGGCGCGATAAACATAACACCAGTAATTATCCATAACGACGATGCCATGTTGATACCTACGCGTTCACTTATTAACCGTTAGCTACTTTTTGCTTTAGTTGTTCAAGCTCTTGCTCAATATTTTCATCATTTTCTAGCGCACGAAATTGGCTATCTAAATCTTTTGACGACGTCATATCATAGGCTTCAATTTCTGCTTCAACACGATCAATTTTTTGTTGATAACGTTCAAACTTATTAATGGCTTCATCAATATTATGAATAACGGCTTTCTCACGAACTTTTAAACGTACTTCTGCTGATTGTTGGCGAATTAAACAAGCCTCTTGCTTGCGCTTTGCTTCAGTTAACTTATCTTGTAAACGTTGGTTGTCATGCTGAACCGCCGTTAAATATTCATCAATTTGCGCTAATTCTGCATTAAACTCAGTCAGCTTTTGTGTACAATTTTGTTTTTCAACTAGTGCTGACTTGGCTAAATCTTCACGGCCCTTATTTAAAGCAAGCTCAGCTTTTGTGTGCCAATTTTCAACCCGACGTTCCATTTCGCGAATATTGCGCATAACCGTTTTCTTTTCTGCAATATATTTTGCGGCTGCCGAACGCACTTCAACGAGTGTTTCTTCCATTTCATTAATGATCAACTTGATCATTTTTTCCGGCTCTTCTGCTTTGTCTAACATAGCGTTGATGTTGGCGTTAATAATGTCAGTGAATCTTGAAAACATGCCCATGGTATTTCTCCTATTAATACGTTGAAGTTTGTTGTTTTTGTGGATTAGCTTTCTTTGGCTCTACAACCGCTGCTAACTCTTGAGTTTCCACAGTGCTATAGCGCATTGAAAAACGATCTAACTCAGCTTTGATTGATTGCGATAGTTCCGCTGATAAATCATGCAGCACTTTTTGTCCTTGTGCCTGTACCGTTGCTGCTAAACTTTTCTCTAAAGAAGCCTCTTGTGCAGAAGCGTTGATCGTAAATAGCAACGTACAAGATAATAAAACGGTGCTTAATACTTGTTTACTTTGTAATAGTTTCATTATTAATATCCTTATGTGAGTAACATGAAGAGTAAAAATTTAACTCAACGTGTTGGTAACTATCATTACTATTACAAGTGCTGTGCCAAGTAGATAAAAAACTTTAAGCCACTGTTATTATTATCTTTATAATAAACACCAGTTGAAAACAAAAAACAAGACATATTATGTCAAGCTATTATTTGGTCAATATCTACACTAAAAATAGTGAAATTGACCAATAGGTTTAGCTTAAGTTATTTAGGGAAAGAAGAAGAATTACGGCTAAATAGTTAGGGGGTGGATGACTGAATTTGATGACGACATAATCGAAGCCGTAAGGTTGATAGCCATTGAATAATGAACTCAGCACTGAGTGAGGGTTTTTATTGCAATGACTATCAGAAAAAAGAAAGGCGCGTACGCATTAACACTTATTTATTATTAGCGAGAGGTTACAACTTCTGTGTTGGGTAAGGTGCCCCATTCACTCCATGAACCATCATATACACGCACACCTTTAAGCCCAACTATATCTGCCGCTAACGCTAACACACAGGCAGTAACACCTGAGCCACAACTCATGATCATGGCTTTTTCATTGACATTAATATCTGTAAATATTTTGGTTAATTCCTCAGATGATTTGAACAAGCCTTGCTTTAACAAATCGTTGTAAGGCAAGTTTTTCGCATTAGGCATATGACCGCTTCTCACACCAGCACGAGGCTCAGCATCTAAGCCTTTAAAGCGGCGGTTAGCGCGAGCGTCAAGAATAAGTTCTTCTTGCGATTGTGTTTGAACTTCAACGTCACGCCAGTCACAAAAGAAATCGGACTGTGCTTTAGCGATAAAATTTCCGATAGATTGCTTTTTAGTTTCGTTGATAGCCGACGGTAATTCAGCAACAGGTTTTTTAAGTTTTAACCAATAAGGTAAACCGCCGTCTAATACCGCAATATTTTTATGTCCCATCGATCTAAACATATACCAAGCACGCGCTGCAGAAAACAAACCTAAATCATCATAAACCACAATTTGGCTTTGCTGGTTAATACCTAATGCTTTAGCCGCTTGCTCGAAATGTGACATTGTTGGCATGCTGTGGGGTAATGTACTAGATAAGTCTGAAAAATCTTCATTTAAATCGAAACGGCGAGCGCCTGGGATACGAAAATCTGGCCAACTGTATTCTGGCGCAGCCATGTTTCCCACAGGAGGAATGCTCGCATCAAGTACCACCAAATCTTTACTACCAAGCATAGCGTGCAAATCTACACAGGAAATTAATTGCTGAAAATACGTCATAAACTCGCCCTATTACCAATGGCTTACAGATATATTGCAAAATTAGCCGAGATCTAAGTGAAAGTACAGTATTTATCTAGAGGGATGGGGTATGAGGGAAGAGATATAAGATATGAGGGATGGGATATGGGATAGTATGAAGTTTAGCTGACGAGGTTTATGACTTAAGTGCCATAAACCTCGTCATCAAATATATTCTACAATTTACTTTGTTCTAAACGAGCGACAATAAACGAAGTCGCCAGCAAACAAACACCGGGTAACATAAACAGAGTAAATAACATGGTTAAACTTGGCATTGTATCAATCCTTTTAAGCCGTTTATCGCGCTTTATTTTTAACGTGGTATTAGTTAAGTTGCGTAAACACTTACAAAGGTTGTGCCAAGGTTCGATAAAAACACTAACTCATTGTTTTTAAGTTAAATTTAATTTTATAGATTTGTGAAAACAATCACAGTAATTAGTGTTATGACAACGATGTGGTTAAATTTACCAATTTATAGTGAGATTTTTCGTCAATGTTATTATACCAATTTGAACAATTAAGAGATCTACTTTTTCATGAGGACAAATGGATAATGACTAGGCATAAACTGTAGTCACTAGTTATGCTTCTGATAAATTTTATAACGCCGTCGTTGTTCATTTTAACCATTAAAAATGAACAGTTAATTAATCAACTTGCTATTAAAGCCGAAGAACTGATGAGAGCATCCCGAAATCGAGAAATAACGTTTCGATATCGGGACATTAAAATATGTGTAATTTGGGTTAATGTTCAGACTTTAAACTGTTTAATTTAACGCTCTGAACCGACCTTTCTACTAGATTGAACTTATAGTTGGATTAAGCTGTAAAACTTTATCAAAAGCCTGATGCAGCACTTCACCACCAACGCCTTCAGCATTGGCATTTTCACTTAAGTAACGACGAAATTGTTTTGCGCCCGCTAAACCATTACATAAACCTAACATGTGTCTTGCCACATGCCATGCACGGCCTCCACTGACAACATGGCGGTCAATATACTCGGCCATTTCATTAAGCACCATTTGGCGTGATTTAACCTCAGTGCCCGCCTGCCAAATCTCATTATCAGCTTGCGCTAACATATAAGGGTTTTGGTAAACTTCACGACCAATCATCACCCCATCAATGTGTTGCATATGATCATTAGCCTGTTCAAAGGTTGTGATACCGCCATTAATTGAAATATCAAGTGCTGAAAAATCTTGTTTAAGTTGATAAACCCGATCGTAATCAAGTGGCGGAATATCTCTATTTTGTTTAGGGCTTAAGCCACTCAGCCAAGCTTTGCGCGCATGAATAATAAAATGCTGACAACCGGCAGCGCTAACCGTGGTTAAAAACTGCTGCAAAAATTCATAACTGTCTAAATCATCAATACCAATACGCGACTTAACCGTGGTTGGGATGCTAGTCGCGTTTTGCATGCTAGCAACACAATCAGCAACCAATTGCGGCTCCGCCATCAAACAAGCACCAAACTTACCGTTTTGCACACGATCAGACGGACAGCCAACATTAATGTTTATCTCGTCGTAACCTTGTTGCTCAGCAATTTTAGCGCACTCAGTCATCGCATTTACGTCACTACCACCCAGCTGCAACACCAATGGATGCTCTTCTTTGTTGTACGCTAAATAATTACCTTTACCGTGTAAAATTGCACCCGTGGTAACCATTTCGGTATACAACACGGTTTGTTTAGACATTACCCGATAAAAATAACGACAATGACGATCAGTCCAATCTAGCATAGGAGCAATGGAAAGTTTGTGTGAGATCATAAAGTTATAAAAAACCTTTAAGTTTAATGCGAATGTAGCTGTAGATGGTACAACTGGAATATTCGCCAATTATAAAGGCTTTGGGGATGCTAAACAAAAGAAATAATATCAAGTGAATGCTCTGACACCTTTGATAGCTGATAGCTATTTTTATAACATGGTTTTCAACCAAGTTAACTACTTCAACTGAGTGAATATAATGACATCGATATTATCTAAGACGGTTTAGTCCTCATTTAGTTTAGAGTTGAGCCTGTAACTGATTTAGGCATGGTTGGCCCAATTCATCATTAGGCCAACTAAGTTTTCAAACGTGACTTCTCATCACTCTCATCATTCTCATCATTCTCTTCACTAAAGTAGTTTAAGAGCAGCGGGTTAGTCTAAGTCATCAGGGTCTGACTCAATCTCTTCGTCTGCCTCAATTTTAGTTCGTCCAAACAAAGTATGGAATTGTTTCGGGGTTAAAATTATGTTTTGATATTTTAACCAAGCCCTTTCAATTGTGTTACCCACAGTCGTATTACCACGACAAACGTCAACAAAATGTTGCTCTTCTTCCGTAACAGGCAAGCGTGTGCCCGAAGAAAGTGCCATCAATGCAACACCAAACTTTTCTAATAACTCAGCCTCAGCCAAGGTAAAATCTCCCGAACGCTTCATACCACGAGGATAGTTTCTATCATCGTAAAAATTTCTATCCACGTTAAAACTTTTTTGTGACAATGCTAAAGTAGCCATTTAAATAAACTCTAATTAAATATCAATATAGTTAAGTTCGTATTTTTATCTCAATATTTATTTATTGGCAATTAATTTTTTAGAGTTAATTAGAATATTTCTCTTAATGTATATTACTTACGCATATATGCACTGTTCACTGAGTTTTTTATTGCTATTTTGTCACTTTCATTTCTAAGCTGATAATTTTTGCTTAGTCCTGAGATCTTCATTAGATTTACTTAATATCGCAATATCAGCCTGTGCAATGTCTAATTCTGCTTGCACCGCCAGCATTTTACTTATTGTCGCGGTTTTATCCGCTTGCGCTTTAGCTTCACGTATTTTTACTTTGGCTAATTGTGCTTTGGTTTCTTCCAATAACGCCAATAAACGCACTACGTCTTTATTCTCAGTGAAAACCTGGTCGCTGCCTATTTTAGCTTCAATAGGTTCGTCTGCCTCGATATATTGGTCGGCTTTCTTAACGGAATATAACACCAACAAACGCACGATAAAAAACAGTAAAGTGACCTGGTCAACTAAATTCAGACACCCCAGTTAAGTTCGTTAAGCTACCTTTTTCAATTCTCTTTCTTTGCCTTCATACACATTTGGACTTTGGTAGCCCAGATATGAGTGCAATCGGTTGCTGTTGTACCACATCGTTATGTAGTTCATCACATCTTGTTGAGCGTCATAACGGGTTTGATAGTTACGCCAATGTACGCGCTCTTGTTTTAAGCTACCAAAGAAGCTCTCTGCTACCGCATTATCCCAGCAGCAACCTTTCTTACTCATGCTGCCCACAAAGCCATGTAACCTGAGTATTCGCCTATATTGATGACTCGCATATTGAACGCCTTGATCTGAATGTACTATCAATCCTGCCTTAGGTTTTCGTTGCCACATTGCCATCGTGAGCGCATCACAAACAAGTTGAGCTTTCATCCGTGTGCCCATGCTCCAACCAACAACTTTACGCGAGTATAGGTCGATTACTATCGCCAAATATAGCCAGCCTTCTGAAGTCCAGATGTAGGTAATATCTTGCACCCACGCTTGATCAGGTTGTTGAACATCAAAGTTTTGCTCAAGTTCGTTCGCATAAATGGGCTTGTTGTGTTCGCTATTTGTCGTTGCTTTATATTTTTTCTTATAACGCACCCAAACATTCGCCTCTTTCATTAACTGCGCTGTTTTTCTGCGGCTAACAGGGTAACTAAGTGCATTTAAGGATTTTTGAATACGTCTTGCGCCATAAGTATTGTCGCTAAACTTAGCGATGTCTTTTACCCATTCCAACATCTCTTGATGCGTTGTATCAATGGGCTTTTGAGCCTTTCTTTTTTGATAACTATAATAGTTGTTACTTCTTACACCCAATACGCGACACATCAGTATCACGGGCCAGATCTTCTTATGTTGGGCAACAAACGAATATATTACTTCGTTTCCTTTGCAAAGAAGACCGTCGCTTTTTTTAATATTTCACGCTCCATTTCTAGGCGCTTGACTTGGGCTTTAAGTTTACGGATTTCATCTTGCTCTGGCGTAAGCTTTCCATTTCCTCTAAAAGCATGACCATCATCATTTTCAGCTTCTTTGATCCATCGGCCAAGCACTTGCGCACTGACGTCTAGATTTCTAGCAGCTTCAGCTACAGGATAGTTTTGATCCCTAACGAGGGTGATTGCATCTAGTTTGAATTCTTTTGAATAAGTTTTACGGTTTTTCATTTATATCTCCAGTTAAGTCAATTATGTCTTAACTGAGGTAGTCGAATCAATTAGACCACGTCAAAGTGAAGAAGAAAACGAGGCCATATTGAAATGAGCTTTCCGTTACAGCTGCATTTAATCTATGACTAAAATCGCCATTGCTGCCCACAAAAGTAATGAAAAATTGATAATGCCAAACCAGCGATATTAAAAAATAGACTAGCATAAAGTTTGGCGCTTGATTTTGTGAACGATTAAAAACCAATATTGATTTTAGAAATTTTGAAAACATAAAAATCCTTTTATAAAAAATACTATTTACTGTTAAAGAGTATTGGCATACATAGTAAATAGAGTTCGAAGCTACAGCTATTTTATTACTGTAAAAACAATCAGTAAAGTTATTAAGCTTATAGTCAGTAAATATTCTAAAACAAGGAGATATTGAGTATCACGTTTCTGCTAGGTTGGTTTATAAGGTGATAGCGTTGTTCCTGTTGATAGTTTGCTCGATGAGCAAAAATATTGCAGTGATTTACTAACTTTCATGCCGCTAGTAACCAATATTACTGAGCTATAATAAATTCCATAAAAGCTAATATACTGATAATCTTAACGGTAACGCATAAGTTTATTAATAATAAACCTATTTTCTCCATTCTAGGGTCAAAATGAATAAAACAAACAAAATCTTTATATATTTACTTAGTGCATTGTTCATCGAAAGTTTATTTTTGTCTTTCTATTATAATTCATATTTACCGACCTTTATAATTGGTTTGCCTGCATTACTAGTACCCATTTTCTTTAATCAAACAGCGCCTAATTTAGCGATTACCCGGCATGTTTCTGCAATCGCCCTGATGATATTCGCCGCATTGCATATTCATCAAACAAACGGCTTGATAGAAGCCCATTTTGAAGTATTCATTTTGATGGCCTTTTTAATTATCTATCAAGATTGGCGAGTATTTATTACCGCACTTTTAGTTGTATTAATACACCATGTTTCTTTTTATGTTCTACAAACCAATAACCTCGGTGTTTTTGTATTCACCCAAGATAGACTCGCCTCTTCAACGGTTGTAATTCATGCCGTTTATGCTTCAGCAGAAGCGCTTATTGCCGGCTATATCGCCAACATGATGGCAAAGGTAAATAGAATTGGACAAGAATTAGCCCTGGTGACCAAAAAGCTGACTTTAGATTCACACGCTATTGATTTAAATATAAAAACAGATGCACAAGAAGATACTACATTATTATCATTTAATGATTTACTCGCCTTATTATCTCGAGTTATCGGCAGTGTAAAAACGCAAGTAATAGAACTTAACAATAACGCGCAAAAGCTTATAGAAACGAAAGTAGATTTAGATAATTCGTCACAACAAAGGCAGCTGGAAACTGATGCTATCGCAGCATCTGCAGAAGAATTGTCAGTAACGGTGACATCAATTTCTGCAGAAACAAACTTATTAAGTAATCAAATGCAAGAAGCTAATGATTATACCCAAGCAACTAATGAAGACATTGTTGAGATTAATAATCACAATAAAAACTTAACGGTTGCACTGGAAAAAACCAGTGAACAAGTGACTGAATTAGCTAACTCAACTGAGGCAATTTCTAATGTTTTGTCTGAAATTACCAGCATTGCTGATCAAACAAACTTATTAGCATTAAATGCCGCAATTGAAGCAGCAAGAGCTGGCGAGCAAGGCCGAGGGTTTGCTGTAGTTGCTGACGAAGTGCGAGCACTCGCAAATAGAACAAAGGAAAGCACAGATAAAATTGGCGCTACCTTAAGTATCCTTCAAACTTATTCACAATCTACCACTGACTCTATGGGCAGCAGCTTAAAAATAGTTCAATCTGTTATCGATAGTGCTAATAACGCTGAAGGTAAAATATTTAAAGCGTCTAATTTAGTAGAGCAAGCAAGTGCTGTATCGATAAATGTTGCAGAGGCTGTTGAGCAACAAGCATTAACCACTAGCGATATAGCTAGAAGCGTAGAAATACTGAAAAGCACAGTTCAAAGTGATATTGATAAAATAAAAATATTAGACCAAGAATCGCTTAAGGTCTCTCAAAGTGCTATTGATATGGGAAGTAATATTGCCCGTTTTAAGTAAACATATGACTACAACTCAATTATCTGTGCTTTTTATTTGGCTAAGTGTAACGGTTGCAGCATTTGTCTATTTTATTGATAGTAAATTAGTTAGTTTCAATTTTGACAATAAATTAAGTGATGTTGGGCATCAACAACTTGCGAATTCACTCAAGCAGTATATTGAGCCCACAGACTACAATACAATTTTGCATTTTTATCAGCCTAATTGTCAATGTCAGCAATATAGCGAAGCGCATATTCAAGACATCAACAATATGGCTGAAGCTAATAATTTTAGCGTTAAAAATATTAACATTAAAGATCATATGCTTGTGCCTGCAACGCCGTCAGTCGCCATTTTAAATAACAGTGGAGAGATTGTATATTTTGGCCCTTACGGTGAAGGATTAGCCTGCTCACAAACCTCAGGGTACGCACAAACCATATTAAATAATTTTATCAAAGGCTATGATGCCAACCTCATTATTAAAGAGGCCGAAGGCTGCTATTGTAAAGTGTAATTCCTAAAATACATTAAAATCTCACCAACTTTAACAATTCCAACAACTTCAACAACTTCAACAACTAAAGCAACTAAAACAAACCCAATAATTTCAATAACTTGCCACTCTGCCTTATATGCAAGGTAAACACTCACTAAATAAGTTTTAAACAGAAAAAATGTTCAAATAACTGATGATATTAAAAACAAGTCCGTTAAGCTCAATCTTGAGCAACGCCTCATGGTAAGGTCACAAATAAATACTCGTAAGCCCTTAATTAAGCCCGTCAGTATAGCCAAGTAACAACTCAACGTGTTTATTCAACAATTTATCGCATATTCCAATTATACAGCCTAACCAATTAGTTAAAAAAATGTTATAAAGAGTAGTTAATAATAAAATTTATTCGATTCAAATTCAGCAGGAAAGTCATGAAACACTCAATTAAATCTGCCTTAATTTGCTTATGTGTAGCTGTTAGTAGCAACGCTTTAGCAAAAAATAGTATAAGTGATGATAAATTTCGTCAGTTGGAAGAAAACTTACCAACACCCAATACATACCGTACAGCTTCTGGCGCACCTGGCCATCAATATTGGCAACAAGAGGTTGATTATAAAATTGATATTACGTTAGACGACGAGAAACAAACCTTGTCAGGTAGCGAAACCATTGATTACACTAACAATTCTCCTGATACTTTACGTTATTTATGGTTACAATTAGACCAAAATAAATTAGCAGACGATGCTGGAGCGAAAACTACCCGTACAGCCCCAAGTAAAAAAATTACTTACAGTGGCCTGCGAAATGTGATTGAAACAGACGAGTTTCAAGGTGGTTACGACATTACTAAGGTGGCCGGTTCTAATGGTAAAGCTTTAAGTTATGTTATTAATGGCACTATGATGCGAATCGATCTACCAAAAGCACTTAAATCAGGTGATAGCGTAGAGCTTAATATTAATTGGAATTACCAGTTACATGAGCAAAAAGTTTTAGGCGGTCGTTCTGGTTACGAATACTTTAAAGAAGACGATAATTACCTTTACGAAATTGCTAGCTGGTTTCCTCGTGCCGCGGCTTATTATGATGTAATGGGTTGGCAAAATAAGCAGTTTATTGGTAGCGGTGAATTCACCTTAGAATTTGGTGATTATGACGTTAGCATTACTGTTCCAGCTGATCATGTTGTTGCAGCGACTGGTGTTTTACAAAATCCGAAAGACGTATTAACAAAAACTCAGCGTGATCGTTTAGCAAAAGCAAAGAAAGCTGATAAGCCAGTATTAATTATTACGCCTGATGAAGCTTTAGAAAACGAAAAATCTCGTGCCACTAAAACCAAAACATGGGAATTTGAAGCTAAAAACGTACGAGATTTTGCTTTTGCCTCAAGTCGTAAATTTATTTGGGATGCACAGGGTTATAAAGCCGGTAAAACTGACACTATGGCGATGTCTTACTACCCGAATGAAGGTAATCCGTTATGGGAAAGATATTCGACTGAGTCGATAATCCATACAATGGAACAGTATGATAAGTATACTTTTGCTTATCCATACCCTGTTTCTATCTCTGTTAATGGTCCTGTTGGCGGCATGGAATACCCGATGATCACTTTCAACGGCCCACGCCCGACGTTAGATAAAGAAACCGGTGAAAAAACCTATTCTCGTAGAACTAAATACGGCCTAATTGGCGTTATTATTCATGAAGTGGGCCATAACTATTTCCCAATGATTGTTAACTCTGACGAACGTCAGTGGACCTGGATGGATGAAGGTTTAAATACTTTTCTACAATTTGTTGCTGAGCAAGCATGGGAAGAAGGCTACCCATCTCGCCGCGGCGATGCTGCCAATATTACCAGCTACATGAAAAGTGACAACCAAGTCCCTATCATGACTAACTCAGAATCTATTTTGCAATTTGGTAACAACGCTTACGGCAAGCC
The DNA here is from genome assembly GCF_002077175.1 of Colwellia sp. PAMC 21821. Taxonomy (NCBI): domain Bacteria; kingdom Pseudomonadati; phylum Pseudomonadota; class Gammaproteobacteria; order Alteromonadales; family Colwelliaceae; genus Colwellia; species Colwellia sp. PAMC 21821. The sequence goes on along the minus strand of NZ_CP014943.1, from coordinate 2,459,994 downwards.
AGCAACGGCATTAAACATTTTACGTGAAACCGTTATGGGCCGTGAATTGTTTGATTTTGCTTTCAAAGAATACGCACAACGTTGGAAGTTTAAACGCCCTACCCCTGCTGATTTTTTCCGTACGATGGAAGATGCTTCAGGCGTTGACTTAGACTGGTTTTGGCGTGGTTGGTTCTACACCACAGATCATGTTGATATTGCCTTAGGTAATATTCATTTGTATCGTCCAAATAGTCAAAATCCAGATACAGAAGAAGCGTGGGAACGTGCGCTAGACAACGAAAAACCTGATTTCATCAGTAAAGTTCGTAATAAAGATAAGTGGGTTAGAACAGACGATAAACCTGAATTATTAGATTTTTACAATGAGCATGATAAGTTTACTGCTACCAATGCAGCACGTAACAAATATAACAAAAGTAATGCAAAGCTAGAGCAATGGCAAAAAGACCTACTTGTTGACGAAAAAAACTTCTACATTGTTGATTTTGAAAATAAAGGTGGCCTAGTTATGCCGATTATTTTAGAACTAACTTATGCTGACAATACCACTGAACGCGTAACAATACCGGCTGAAATTTGGCGTCGTAACAGCAAGGTAGTATCTAAATTACTTGTTCGTGAAAAAGAATTAACGGGTATCGCAATTGACCCTAACTGGGAAACGGCTGATGTAGATGTAAGCAACAACTACTGGCCTGCACGTCCAATTAAATCTCGCTTTGATTTATACAAGCGCAAGAAAGAAGACATGATGCGCGACTATAATGTTGAATTAAAAAGCACTAATGAAAAAGAAGATAAAAACGAAGAAGAAAAGGAAGAGGTTGAACAGCAATAATGTCGTTAAACCTAGCTAAACGCTTTTTTGTTTTGCTATTGTGTGGGCTAGCCGCAAATGCGGTTGCCCACCGTTACTTTTTTAGCATCACTGATTTGTCGCTTAATGAGCGAAGCCAATCGATTGAAGTTATCCATCAAATAACCGCTCATGATATTGACAATGCAATTGCCGACGCTAAACAGATCCATTTCTCAGTTGCTCACCCAGATTACGAAAATTTTATTCGCCAATATGTTGAAGCGCGTTTTCAACTGCATTATCAAGATCAAACCATCGCATTAAATTGGGTAGGTCTTGAGGTAAGTAAGGGTAATATTTTTATTTATCAAGAAGCTGAGTTTCATCATGCGTTAATAGGTCTCAAAATAACTAATAGCCTACTAACCGAGCGTAACGTTAAACAAGTCAATACCGTTAATTTTAGTGATAAGCAGATAAAAGGTAGCCTAACTTTCAAAAGATCAGTTATTATTAATGAAATAAAAAATAATAACTAATATAGTCATATTTAAATTTTGTTCATCGATGTGCAAATTTGAATCACTACATTAAAAAGGCCTTTGGATAACATTCATGAATGCAGAGTTTATTAACCCCTTTCTTTCCTCGATGCTTAACGTTATGTCCACCATGGCGCAAATGGATCTAATCCCTGAAAAACCTCGTCTGAAAAATAATGAAATCGCTAAAGGTGATGTTTCAGGGTTAATCGGCATGGTGAGCGAGCAAACTAAAGGCTCTTTATCTATAACCTTTGAAAGTAAGTTAGCACTCGCTACGATGAAAAAAATGGTCGGTGAAGGCCCTGATGAAGTCAATGATGAGATTACTGATTTAGTTGGTGAAATTACCAATATGGTTACCGGTGGCGCAAAACGTATGCTGAGTGAAAAAGGGATAGAATTCGATATGGCAACGCCCATGGTAGTCTCGGGCCCTAATCACTCTATTCATCACATGGCTGATGGTCCAATTGTTATCATTCCGCTCACATCAGAATTTGGTAATGCATATATCGAATTTAGCTTCGATAAATAGCACAGCTTAAAACCAATTATCAGCCTCGTTTAATACGAGGCTTTTTTATGTTCAGGCCGTTCCTAGCCATCCATGGCTTCTCGGCATTAGTGCATCCATGCACGTCGATGAACGGTCAGTTTTTTTGTTCCAGACAAAAACTAAGTACCAACATCCATGTCGGCAATGTCATGATCACATGGATGTGAAAGAATGACGATGTTCAGGCCGTTCCTAGCCATCTCGGTAATTGCTCCTGCATTACTCTAATGACTTACATCCATGTAAGAACATGGCTTCACGGCATTAGTGCATCCATGCACGTCGCCGTTCCTAGCCATCTCGGTAATTGCTCCATGCATTACTCTAATGACTTACTTCCCTGTAAGAACATCCATGTCGTCGTTCTTAGCCGTTTTCAGCCGTCTAGGTAATTGCTCCTGCATTACGCTAATGACTTACATACATGTACGTCATGTGAAAGAATAAAACAGTCAACACAATGGAGTAATATAAATTATGTGGCAGCAAATAGAGTTAACACTAAAACCTTATTCACGGGGGTTTCATTTGATTACAGCAGATATTGAGCGGGGGTTAGCTGAGTTTTCTCCCGTTAAATTTGGCTTGTTACACCTTTTCATTAAGCACTCATCCGCATCACTCACGATTAATGAAAATGCAGATCCAACCGTTCGCGATGATATGGAGCGTCATTTTAATCAATTTGTGCCTGAAAATGCCCCTTATTATCGTCACACCTATGAAGGCCCCGACGATATGCCAGCGCATATTAAGGCCAGTACGTTAGGAAGTAGTGTCAGCATTCCACTAAAAAATAGCCAAATGAACTTAGGTATTTGGCAAGGTATTTATCTTGGCGAGCACCGCGATTATGGTGGTCCAAGAACACTAGTCGTTACGCTTAGCGGTGAATGAACTATGTCTTCAGGCTAGCTTAAACTAGCGATAACAGCCGTTATAACTAATATTTAGCACTATTTTCTATTTAGTTTTACATTAAAGTTTTTTGTTATATTGAACTCAAACATACCATTAGGTACAATATAGGAATTGAAGTTAATTAGGGGTGATTGTTGTGGTTAGTGGACGCAAACGAAAATTTGATGAGCAAACTGCATTGCAAGCAGCCATGGAGGTATTTTGGGCGAAAGGTTTTGTTGGTGCTTCTTTAGCCGACTTAACTAAAAGTATGAATATCAACAAGCCCAGCATGTATAGTACCTTTGGCAATAAAGAAACTTTGTTTATTAAAGCGACTCAGCACTATATTGAGAATAATATGAAAGTGCACCTAGATGCTTTATTTACGCCAGACATGCCATTAAAAACACGTTTAAAAAACTATATGATGTCGATTGTTGGGATGCAATGTAGCACTGAGCAACCAAAAGGTTGTTACCTTGTATTGTGCCAATCTGAAGTGGCCGGCGGTGATATACCGGAAGCAGCGGCAAAGTTACTTATCGACATAGAGGCCGCGCCAAAAGCTTTATTTACCGATCTCTTTACCAGCGATAAAGAAGCAATCTCACTCGGTTTAAATAAAAATGCTGCAGGTAACGCATTGAGCTTATATACGGCATTAAAAGGCACTGCGGCAATGGCTCGCTCTAAAGTAACATCAACAGAATTAGCGTTTGTTATTGATACTATTTTAGCCGGTGTCTTTAGTAGCCATATTAACCTCGCTAAACCAAGCACTACCTTACAATAATCATAGAATAGCCTTACAAAGTTTAAAATTCATACTCACTTATGCTTAATAGTGAGTTTAAATTACCATAAGTGATCACTCGTTCTCGCCCCGCTGCCTTTACATTAAACAAAAGCCCACTCAAGTCATTCGTACTCCGCATGCTGTACTTTTAACGTCGATTTCTTTTAATGCACCCTCCAAATAATTAAATGACTAAACACTAAAACTTTCAATTGATAAATTATTTCAGGTTAGTTGTTGACTTTAAATTACCGATCGGTACAATATCTACCAATTACTTACCGACCGGTACAAATATTTAAGCTGGTTGTTATCTTTTAAAACTATAAACAACCAATGTCCTGTACACCGACTTGTTGTTACACCATATTATTATTGAGGTACTTTTCCATGACTACATTAACGACACACACACTTGAATCAGCACCAGAAGCAAGCAAAGCACTTTTAGAAAAATCTGTTAGCGCATACGGTATGTTACCTAACTTACACGGTGTTTTAGCTAGCGCACCTAATGTATTAGATGCTTATCAAATATTACATGAACTTTTCCTTAATACGTCGTTCAATGCAGAAGAACTTACCGTTGTATGGCAAGGTATTAATGTTGAGCATGCCTGTAACTACTGTGTTCCTGCTCATACTGCAATTGCACACTCTATGAAAGTAGACGCTGCTTTAATTCAAGCGTTACGTGATGAACAGCCAATGCCAACAGCAAAGCTACAAGCTTTACTTGATACAACATTAATTCTTGTTCGTAATCGTGGTCATATATCAGCTGAAGAACTAGCCGATTTTTACGCGGCAGGTTACGGCGAGCAACAACTATTAGAAATTATTTTAGGGTTGTCTCAAAAAGTGATCAGCAATTATACTAACCACATAGCGGGTACAGTGGTTGACGAACCGTTCAATAAATTTCCTTGGAAAAAAGCGGTAAAATAATTTAGCAAATCTGTTTGGCTGCCAAATCATCTCACAATGATTTGGCAGCCTTTTATCCAAACACTCTTACGTCGCTAATATGCTATTAATGAGAAATAATATGAGTAACAAAATTAAGATAGATATCATTTCTGATGTCGTATGTCCGTGGTGTGTTATCGGTTACGGTAACTTAAATAAAGCTATTATCGAATTAGGGTTGGAAGATAAAGTAGAGATCGAATGGCAACCCTTCGAGCTAAATCCAGACATGCCATTAGAAGGTGAAGAATTAGGCGCACATTCAGCGCGAAAATATGGATCTACCCCTGAAAGTAGTGCCGAATTTAGAGCTGAGATGACAGCACACGGAAAAACTGTTGATTTTGACTTCCAATACTTTGAAGGGATGAAAATAATTAATACTCGTGACGCTCATATTTTACTTGAATACGCTAAAACTCAAGGCAAACAAACGGCGTTACAAATGCGATTATTCTCTGCTTTCTTTACTGAGAAAAAAGATGTTTCTAATCGTGAAATATTAGCCCTAGAAGTAGAAGCTGTTGGACTAAATGTTAAAGAGGCAATGGCTAAGTTGCATGACAACCAAGCTATTCAACACGTTATTGGGCAAGAATCATATTGGCAAAAAGTCGGCATATCTTCCGTTCCTACCGTCGTTTTTAATCGCAAAAGTGCCCTTGCGGGAGCCCAGCCAATAGAAACGTTTAAACAAGTTTTAGCAGACGAGCTGGAAAGTTTATAAAAAAGTCATAGCGTTATACTAGCGTTAGCTAATTTAACGCCGTATGCGGGCTAATAAATTATTGCATAAGCCACTGATAATATTTTTAAAGTATCATTATCAGTGTGCTGTGGATCACCACTGTAATTTATTCATACTATACTAAACTATGCTTAACTGCGCTCAACTGCACTCAACTATGACTACTTGGCTAACTGAATATGCACCCGGCGGGTAATATTACATAAAAGCTCGTAAGGGATGGTTGTCGCAAATACAGCCACTTCTTCAACGGCTAGACCTTTGCCCCATAACGTAGCAATATCGCCTACGTTGTCTTCACTTTCAGCGCCTAAATCTACCGTAATCATATCCATCGATACCCGGCCAATTAATGGCACACGTCGACCATTGATCAGTACAGGTGTGCCATTCGGAGCATGACGGGGATAACCGTCACCATAGCCAATAGCAACTACTCCTATTCTGGTGTTTTTTTCACTAATCCAATTACCGCCATAACCTACCGCTGCTCCTGCGGCGATTTCACGCACAGCTATCAAGCTTGATTGCAAGGTCATCACCGGCGAAATACCGTCAATACCAGCATCTGTTGATAGGGGTGAAACACCATAAAGCAATAAGCCTGGTCTGATCCATTGATAATGACTTTCTGGCCAAAGCAAAACACCAGCAGAGTTAGCTAAACTTTTCTCTAACGGCAAGTTAGCAGTGAGTTCATCAAATAAGGTAATTTGTTGCGTAGTCGCTGTATTAGCTTTGTCATCTGCGCAACCTAAATGACTCATCAACACAATGGGTTGTTGTACATTTTTGGATTGGCTTAATGCTTGGTAAAAGTCGGTTATTTGCTCAGGATTAATACCGAGTCTATGCATACCCGTATCAATTTTCAGCCAAACTTTTAATGGTGCATCTAAATTAGCATTAACAATAGCCGCTAGCTGTTGCTCATTATGCACGATGGTTTGTAGGTTATTTGCAGCTAACGTGTCGATATCTTCTTGGTCAAAAAAACCTTCGAGCAACACGATAGGCTTTACAACGCCTGCGGCTCTAAGGGCAAGCGCTTCATCAATACGTGCGACACCAAAAGCATCGGCATTAGGCAGTGCTTTAGCAATGAGCTCTAACCCATGACCATAACCATTAGCCTTAAGCACCGCTAACACTTTAGCATTTGGTGATAATGTGCGTATAAGTCGGTAATTATTGCTTAACGCTTCTAAATCAATAACTGCTGTTGCTGTGTGTAATGCCATTAGAGCTTAATCTTCACCTAGAACGTGCGGGCCAGCATAGTTATCAAAACGAGAAAATTGTCCTTGGAAGGTCAAAGGTACTCGTCCTATTGGGCCGTTACGTTGTTTACCAATAATAATTTCAGCCATACCTTTGTATTCAGAATCATCGTGATAAACCTCATCACGATAAATAAACATGATTAAATCGGCATCTTGCTCAATGGAACCTGATTCACGTAAATCCGAGTTAATTGGACGTTTATCAGCACGTTGCTCCAAACCACGGTTAAGCTGAGATAGCGCAACAACCGGCACTTCTAATTCTTTTGCCAAGGCTTTTAATGATCTTGATATTTCAGCAATTTCTAAGGTTCTGTTATCGGAAAATTGTGGTGCGCGCATCAATTGTAGGTAATCGATCATGATCAAACTGATACCGCCATGGTCACGCGCAATACGTCGAGCTCGCGAGCGCACGTCTGTCGGTGTTAAACCCGCGGCATCATCAATAAACATTTTACCTTTTTCGATTAATAAGCCCATGGTTGATGATAAGCGAGCCCAATCTTCATCTTCTAATTGCCCGGTACGTATTTTAGTTTGATCGATTCGGCCAAGCGAGGCGAGCATTCTCATCATTAACTGTTCTGAGGGCATCTCTAAACTGAAGATTAACGCTGGTTTGTCTTCGGTCATGGCGGCATTTTCGGCCAAGTTCATCGCAAAAGTCGTTTTACCCATAGACGGACGACCAGCAACAATAATTAAATCTGACTTTTGGAAACCTGCGGTCATTTTATCTAGATCAGTAAAGCCACTTGAAACCCCTGTGACACCGTTCGTTGGTGATGCACAAAGCTTTTCAATTCGATCGACTGTTTTTTCTAATACTGAGCTGATATTTTCTGGGCCTTCAGATTTATTCGCACGTTGCTCTGCAATCGCGAAAACCTTAGTTTCGGCAAAATCGAGTAAGTCAGCACTACTGCGACCTTGAGGATCATAACCGGCTTCAGCAATCTCATTAGCAACGCTGATCATTTCACGCGTTACTGCACGCTCACGCACAATATCTGCATAGGCAGTAATGTTGGCGGCACTGGGCGTATTTTTCATCATTTCGGCGAGGTAAACAAAACCGCCAGCATCATCAAGCTTTTGATCATTCTCCAGCGCTTCAGATAAGGTAATTAAATCGACGGGCTCACCTAACTCAATTAACCGACCAACCGTTTCAAAGGTAATGCGGTGAGAGCGACTGTAGAAGTCTTGTGCGACAACACGTTCACTTACGCGATCCCAAGTTTCATTATCTAATAATAAACCACCCAGCACTGATTGCTCGGCCTCTAATGAATGCGGCGGAACCTTTAACTCGTCAATTTGTTTATCTCGAGGAAATTGGTTGTTTCTGCTAAACTTGGCTGGCTTGCGATCGGCCATATCACACCTTAAATGCTTGGCGATAATCTCTGCTAATTAAAGAAAATTTTCCCTCAATAGCGTTATAAAATTATTCGAAAATAAAGAGGGCTAATGTAGCAGAAATTACCCTTAAGCAAAATGAAAATTGAAAAGAATTATTTCATTAAAATTAACCAAGAAAGAGATTTAAAATAGTGGTTAGAGCGAAGGTAAACATAAATAAATATCATGTGAACTTTGCCTTTTAGAGATAAATATCTATCCATTCAAGCGCTTCAAGTTAACGCCCCAGAAAGTGAACAGGTGATTAACTTTATTACCGCCAACGTTAGTATTTAAGTTAAAGCTCGCTTATACATCATGAGTGAAAAATTTTTAAGAAAAGTAAACATAATTATAGTAAAAAATATTAGTGTGAAGTTGTTATATATGGATTTTGCTTGATTTTTGACACTGCTACTCTTCCAAAGCCAAGTGAACGAAGCAAAACGCTCGTGCTTAACATAAAAAAAAAGCACCTAAAGGTGCTTTTTCATCTGGTATATTAGCAGAATTACTTCTTGCTAAGAGCACCAAAACGCTTGTTGAATTTATCAACACGACCACCAGTCTCAGCAGCTTTTTGCTTACCAGTGTAGAATGGGTGACATTCTGAACATACGTCTAAATGTAAGTCTTTACCTACAGTTGAACGAGTTGTTATAACGTTACCACAAGAACAAGTTGCCTTGAACTCTACATAATTTGGATGAATACCGTCTTTCATGGGAAACCTCTGTTAAGGCCGTATCGCCACTTGATCAGTCATTATTGCTGCCAAGCACCATACGAGTTAAAAATAATGGAGGCGAATGTTATAGGATCATCACCCCCATAGCAATAAAAATTGCTAAAAATTTGAGCATTTTTGGCTTTATTTCATAAAAACATAAATAGGATAATTTTCTAGCTTGGCATTGTGCTATTTAGCAGTAGAATGTGCACAACATTTGGTTTTCTATATGACAGTATTTTTGGCAATAACTTCAACAGATATATACGTGCAAGTCGCAATACCGGTTCCTATGCGCCAGTTGTTTACTTACAAAGTACCTGCCGAATTAAATACTAAAGCTATAACGTTAGGTGAACGCGTGATTGTGCCTTTTGGCTCTCGCCAAGTGGTAGCGATTGTTTTGTCGATAGATGAAAGTACAGAATATGCGCCAGCAAAGATAAAGTCAGTACTTAGCCGAGTAACTGATAACTTTAGTTTCTCACCAACACTGCTTAATTTTATTCAGCGCTGCAGCGATTATTACCATCACCCGATTGGCGATGTATTTCAGCAAGCCTTACCCGTGTTATTACGTCAAATAAAACAGCCTGATGTTGAATTGCCACACATTTGGTTAACAAAAACAGATTTAAGCGAAGAAGAGCAAGCAACCACAGCGAAACGCTCGCCTAAACAAGCTGAATTATTAACTATGCTGAAGCAACACCAAGGCATGACATGGTCAGAGTTATTAACGCTTGGTTTTAATAAAGCGCAACTTAATGCGCTAGAGAAAAAACAATTTATTTATAGTAAGCCCCGTGAAGTCGCTGAATTTAAGTGGCAAGAGCAAGCATTGCAGCAAGACAATAGGCTGGCATTATCAGCTGAACAAGCGATTATTGTTGCCACGGTAAAAGAAATGCAATCGCAGTTTTCTTGTCACTTAGTCGACGGGATAACCGGCAGTGGTAAAACCGAGGTTTATTTACAAGCTATAGAACAAATATTGGCAAAAAGTCAGCAGGTTTTAGTATTGGTACCTGAAATTGGCCTAACACCACAAACTTTAAGTCGTTTCGAGCAACGCTTTAATGTGCCAATTAGCTTGCATCACTCAGGCTTGAATGACAAAGAACGCCTGCAATCCTGGTTAGAAGCCCAACGTGGTACTGCCGCCATTGTTATTGGTACCCGCTCAGCTATCTTTACACCGCTACATGATTTAGGCCTGATCATTGTTGATGAAGAGCACGATGCCTCATTTAAGCAGCAAGATAGTTTTCGCTATCATGCGCGCGACATTGCCATTTTAAGAGCCAGACAACTTAATATCCCTATTATCCTGGGCAGTGCAACACCGAGCTTTGAATCGCTGCAAAATGCCTTATCGGGAAAGTACCATTATCACCGATTACGTAAACGTGCTGGTAATGCCTCAACTGCAAAGATCACCTTAATTGATGTTGCACAACAGCAAATGGAACATGGTCTTTCCGGCACCTTAAAACAAGCGATTAAAAATACCCTTGCCCGTGGTGAGCAAGCCTTAATTTTTCTCAATCGCCGTGGTTATGCGCCAGCTATTAACTGCCAAGAATGCCATTGGGTAGCCGACTGCCAACGTTGCAATAAACCTTACACTTTACATCAAGGCCAAGGGCTGCTGATTTGCCATCATTGCGGCAGTCAAAAGCGTATACCTCCACAGTGCCCTAGTTGTGGTAGCGTACGCATTAAACCCATAGGACAAGGTACCGAACAATTAGAAGAAAAAATCAGTGCGCTATTTCCTGATTACTCTACCGTACGAATCGACCGAGACAGCACACGTAAAAAAGGCGCGTTAGCGAAGTTATTAACAGAAGTGGGCAATAAAGAGCATCAACTATTGATTGGCACGCAAATGCTCGCGAAAGGCCATCATTTTCCTGATGTTACCTTAGTAGCAGTGCTTGATGTTGACGGCGCACTTTTTAGCTATGACTTTCGCGCGGCTGAACATATGGCGCAACTTTTAGTACAAGTATCAGGCAGAGCCGGTCGAGCAAGTAAACCCGGTAAAGTGATGGTACAAAGTAACTTCCCTGATCACCCGTTATTACAAGACTTGGTTCATAATGGTTATCAACATTTTGCAAAACAAGCGCTGATAGAGCGCCAACAAGCTTTATTGCCACCGTTTAGTTTTCAGGCCTTGTTTAGAGCCGAAGCAAATTACCCTTCTTATCCAGAAAAGTTTTTGCGTGCAATGACAGAAGTCCCTTTTGAAGGTTGTCAGTTTGCTGGCCCTGTGCCTGCAGCGATGGAGAAAAAGGCCGGTAAGTTTCGCTTCCACTTAATTTTGCAAGCCAAGTCGCGAAAACAACTACACCAAGCCGTATTTAGACTTATTCATCAAAGTGCCAATAATGAATGGCAATCAAAAGTGAGATGGTCAATTGATATCGACCCAGTAGACTTAAGCTGGTAAATAAGGGAGAAAAGCAGGAGGACTAAAGGAGGAAAAGCACCGCAAAACCGATATTAAAACTTATTTTAACTTACTGACAGCTGACAGCTGACAGCTAAAAACTTATCTTCAACCCTCCTTATTCCTACTCATTCTTTTCTCATTGTTTCCTCCTTGTACAAAAAAATATTTAACAGGGAGAAAAGCAGGAGGACTAAAGAAGGAAAAGCAACGCAAAACCGATATTAAAACTTATTTTAACTTACTGACAGCTGACAGCTGACAGCTAAAAACTTATCTTCACCCCTCCTTATTCCTACTCATTCTTCTCTCATTGTTTTCTCCTTGTACAAAAAAATATTTAACAGGGAGAAAAGCAGGAGAACTAAAGAAGGAAAAGCACCGAAAAACCGATATTAAAACTTATTTTAACTTACTGACAGCTGACAGCTGACAGCTAAAAACTTATCTTTAACCCCCCTTATTCCTACTCATTCTTTTCTCATTGTTTCCTCCTTGTACAAAAAAAATATTTAACAGGGAGAAAAGCAGGAAACTAAAGAAGGAAAAGCACCGCAAAACCGATATTAAAACTTATTTTAACTTACTGACAGCTGACAGCTGACAGCTAAAAACTTATCTTCACCCCCCCTTATTCCTACTCATTCTTTTTTCATTGTTTCCTCCCTGTAAAAATAAAAATCTATTTAGCAGAGAAAAAGGAGATAGCGTAGAATGTGTTTTATACAATTAATGCACTCAATGGGTGATCTTTCCTTACCAGTTGGTTAGAATTGGCGAAAGTCTTCAGGTATAAATTTTTCCATGGCACATCAAGATTACGTTTCCCGCTCTCGAGCAAAAAATAAAAAGCAAAGTCCCTATAAAAAAAATGAGCAGCCGGCCGAAGGCACCTCATTAAAAGTGAAATTAATTGCCGCTTTTCTTATTGTCGCTATACCCAGTTTTGGCTATATGTTGTGGAGTATTAAAGATGTAAAGCCTGACACCGTTGTTGCGCCTAAAATAATCAAGGCTAAGCAGAAAACAACAGAGCTACCGGAACTTCCCGAAGAAAAGTGGACATATGTTGACGACCTAAAAAGCAAAGAAGTTGAAGTTGGCGAGTATGAGGTCACCCAAAAAGGCCCTTATAAAATGCAATGTGGTTCGTTTAGAACCCGTAAACAAGCCGAGTCATTAAAAGCAAAAATAGCTTTCACCGGTTTAGAGGCACAAGTCAGTAAAGCCACGGGTACATCATCAGTCTGGTATAAAGTGTACTTAGGCCCATACGTGAAAAAGCGTGAAGCAGAAAAAGACAAACACAAATTAAAAAATAACTCAGTACACGGCTGTAAAATATGGGGCTGGGATTAATAAACCTAACATCAAAACCTATAGCAAAAATGATAGTAAAACTGATAGCTGACAGCTAAAAACTGACAGCTATCCCCACGTTTATTCATCTCTTACTTGTTATTATTCACCGCCGCTCCCTTGAAAAAGCACAAGCTACCCCTTATCTAATCTACATTAGACAAGCCGACTATCTCAGTTGGCAATATGTAAGAGGTTAATTGTGACTACTATTGTTTCTGTCAGACGTAATGGCAAAGTTGCCATAGGTGGTGATGGTCAAGTTTCCCTTGGCAACACTGTAATGAAAGGCAATGCGCGTAAAGTACGCCGTTTATACAATGGCAAAGTACTTGCCGGTTTTGCTGGCGGCACAGCCGATGCCTTTACCCTATTTGAACGTTTTGAAAGCAAGTTAGAAATGCACCAAGGTCATTTGACCAAAGCGGCCGTTGAACTTGCTAAAGATTGGCGAAGTGATCGCGCGCTGCGCAAACTTGAAGCGTTATTGGCAGTTGCCGATGAAACCGCGTCGCTGATCATCACCGGTAATGGTGATGTTGTGCAACCTGAAAATGACCTCATTGCCATTGGTAGTGGTGGCAACTTCGCACAATCTGCCGCCACAGCATTACTTGAAAACACCGACCTTTCTGCGAAAGAAATTGTTGAAAAATCATTAAAAATTGCCGGTGATATTTGTGTATTCACCAATCAGCAACACGTGATTGATGAACTATAACCGCCAATTTGTAAGGAATTAATATGTCAGATATGACACCACGTGAAATAGTTCACGAATTAGATAGCCACATTGTTGGTCAAAGCGACGCCAAACGTGCGGTCGCCATAGCCCTTAGAAATCGCTGGCGTAGAATGCAACTTAATGAAGAGTTGCGCGCTGAAGTTACCCCTAAAAACATTCTGATGATCGGCCCTACTGGTGTCGGTAAAACAGAAATTGCCCGACGCTTAGCAAAGTTAGCCAACGCGCCTTTCATTAAAGTTGAAGCAACTAAATTCACTGAAGTGGGTTATGTCGGTAAAGAAGTTGAAACGATTATTCGCGACCTTGCTGATATGGCCATTAAGATGACCAAAGAGCAAGAAATGGCGCGTGTTAAACATTTAGCCGAAGAAGCGGCTGAAGAGCGTATCTTAGATGTGTTATTGCCGTCTGCCCGTGACGGCTTTGGTAATGACGAACAACCAGAGAATAGCTCTACTCGCCAAGTTTTCCGTAAAAAGCTACGTGAAGGTCAACTTGACGATAAAGAAATTGAACTCGATTTAGCCGCACCACAGATGGGTGTTGAAATCATGGCACCTCCGGGCATGGAAGACATGACCTCGCAGTTGCAAAACATGTTCCAAAGCATGTCGAGTGACAAAACAAAGAAACGTAAGCTGAAAATCAAAGATGCTTTAAAAGCATTGCAAGAAGAAGAAGCGGCTAAAATTGTTAACCAAGACGACATAAAAGAAAAAGCGATATATCAAGTTGAACAAAACGGCATCGTATTTATTGATGAAATAGATAAAATTTGTAAACGCGGTGACAGCTCAGGTCCTGACGTTTCAAGAGAAGGCGTGCAACGAGATTTATTACCGTTAATTGAAGGCTCTACGGTTAGCACTAAGCACGGTATGATCAAAACTGACCATATATTATTTATAGCCTCTGGTGCATTTCAAATGTCAAAACCATCTGACTTGATCCCAGAACTGCAAGGTCGTTTGCCGATCCGTGTTGAATTAAAAGCCTTAACTACTGATGATTTTGTGCGCATTTTAACCGAGCCTAATGCCTCGTTGACTGAGCAATACATTGCCTTGCTAGCCACTGAAGGCGTGCATATTTCATTTAGTAAAGACGGCATTCAAGCCATTGCAAATGCTGCATGGCAAGTTAACGAAAGCACTGAAAATATTGGTGCACGTCGTTTACACACTATGATGGAACGCTTAATCGAAGAGCTTTCGTTTACCGCCAATGACCGTGCAGGTGAAACGATTCTCATCGATGCTGACTTTGTTGCTAATATCTTATCTGACCTGATTAAAGATGAAGATCTAAGTCGCTTTATTTTATAACGTAAAATATAGAGCTAGGAGTTAAACATGAGTAAAGTTAACCGCTTTGTGATCAATAACACTACCGCAAGTTTGTCGGTACTTTTCGCTAATAATGAGCTTGAAAGTACGAAGCAAGATAGCAATAAGGCTATTGATTTAAGCTTTGAATATTTACGCGTGTTTGCTCCAACCGACGACAAGGGCCAAGCAACAGGCTTAACGCCTAAGGTCTATCATAAGAAACAAGTAAAGCTGCTAAAGATTGAATCGGTGGGCAAACATGGCTACCGATTCATTTTTGATGATAACCATAGCAATATTTATAGTGGCGATTATTTACAGCTATTAGGTGTGGAGTATCAACAACGTTGGCAAGGTTACATTCAAAGCGCCAGCGCAGCAAACAGTCGAGAGGCAACAATAGAAATTAAAGAAGTTAAGTAATAAGCGCTTAAGTAATAAATACTTAAGTAGTAAATACAACGCACTAATATGAAAGTTAGCTTTTTTAGTTCAAGGTTTACATGGCATAGTTAACTAAAATTACTTACGCTTTAAATACTTAGTAAACTCTTCTTCACTTATCGGCTTACTAATAAAATAACCTTGTACGGCGTCACAGCCAATGTTGCGTAATAACTGCAGCTGCTCTTTTGTTTCAACCCCTTCTGCTAACACCCGTTTACCCAGACCATGTGATAATTCAATCATGGTTTTTACGATGGTTAAATCAGAGTCATTAGACGCCACTTCTTGAATAAAGCTGCGGTCTATTTTTATTTTATCAATCGGCAACCGTCGTAAATAAGCTAAAGACGAATAACCTGTGCCAAAATCATCAATCGAGACTTTGATCCCCATATTTTGCAATTCTATGATGGTTTTCATCACTAACTCAATATCCGTTATAACGACATTTTCGGTGATTTCTAACTCAAGATAAATTGGCGGAATTTCATATTTCTTTAACAATAATTTAATATTACGAATAAAGTTTGTGGCTTGAAACTCATCAGCGGTAATATTTATTGCTAAGGGCACGCGCCGCCTATAAGTTTTGTACCATTTAGCGATCGTTTGACAGGTTTTATCCAGTACATAGTTATCTAACTCACTAAAGAGGTTGAGAGCTGCTATATCATCAAAAAATTGTCCTGGTGCCAATAAACCTTTATCAGGGTGCTGCCAGCGCACTAAGACTTCAGCGGCCTCTAAACGATTATTCTTCAAATTTAACTGTGGCTGAAAATGTAAAACTAGCTCTTCATTCGTGATAGCTTGACGAATTTCTTTTGCCATTACGAGTAAGTGCCGGCCATGTGACTGCATGCCAGCTTCATATTTAACACTTTGAATATTATGACTTCGAGCCTGAAATATCGCTAAGTTCGACTTTTGAATCAGGTCATCGGCATTATTCGCATCCGACGGGAAATCACAATAACCCACACTACATTGTAAGTGAACTTCTTGCTGAGCAACTTGGTAAGGTCGCGTAATTAACGCGTGAATGTGATCTACTGCCGTTAATTGTTGCTGCTCATTGTCATAATCAATTACATATAAAAATGAGTCACCGCTCAAACGCCCCACCACTTTGGGTTTGAGTAAACTATGATTCAGTCGACGAGCGGTTTCACCTAAAATCAAGTCACCAACTTTTAAACCATATGTGTCATTAACGAATTTAAAACGTTTAATATCAAGTAAGTAAATACAAAGCTTTTTCCCATCATCTTCGGCAATTTTAATTTCGTTGGTTAATTTTTCAAGTACCTGTTCACGATTTAATACGCCAGTTAAGGCATCATGTTTATCTAAATATTTCGCTCGATTAATGGCTGTATCAGCGATATGCCTTTCCGCACCTTGCATCCATATAAGTATAATAAAGCCTAACGTTGTATGAATACCCAAATCGACATAAATCAACCATTCGGTTAAGTGTCGAAACCAGTCTTCGGTCAAAGACACAACCGATGCGAATGAAAATGCAACAAATCGAGCACCGACTAAGAAGCAGAAAATTAATAAAATTTTTCCAGAAAAGTGCTTGATATTAGAGGAGAATAAATAGCATGCTGTGGTAATAAATCCACAGCCAAAAATGAAAGCAGCTAGACTTTCACGCAAGTAAAACCGATTAAAAACACTATTACTGTCAAAACCATAAAGCAATGCAGCTACTGTACCGATAGCAATAGCGGCGATTACACCTATAGATATTACTTGAGATGATATTTTCTTTTGTTTCGTCGCACTATAAATACCTAGCATTAAAAACAAGAAGTATAAATAGTTACTAATTTGCCGTGATAACGCGATAGTAATATCGATGAAGCTACCGACTTCTTGTTGGTTAAAAATACTCTCAAAGGTAAGCGACAGCTGATTAACAGCTAGAGCCGATAAACTGATCAGCCAAAATTTGACATAAGTACGGCCAAAACCACGATAATAAGCAAGGAGAAGTAAGGCAAGTATGCTAAAAATAAGAGTTTCTGTAGAATAAATTAAGCTATGGGCAAATTCCCGATCAGCCATAAATACAACTCTTATTAGAAGATAATATTGGCTATTAAATAATGTTTTTTAACTAATTACAAGTAACAACGCTTTCAATATTTATTTAGTAACTATAATGGCTTAGCGGTTGTGCCTATGTATTCAGCCGTTATACTAGTTAAGAATGAACGCTATTAGGAAATACTTACAATGGAATACAACACTTCAGAACTGTGTGATATTTACACTGATTTAATCGATGTACTTGAGCCAGTATTTAGTAATTACGGTGGCAGAAGCTCGTTTGGTGGAAAAGTTGTAACCATAAAGTGCTTTGAGAATAATGGCTTGATCGCCGAGTTAGCCGAAACTGACGGCACGGGTAAAGTATTGGTTATTGATGGTGGAGGCTCAACACGCCGGGCGCTTATTGATATTAATATTGCAGAGCAAGCGGCGAAAAATAACTGGGAAGGCATCATTTGCTTTGGCAGCGTTCGCGACGTTGACGCTTTAGAAGATATTGATATTGGTATTCAAGGTTTACTGTCGATTCCCGTTGGCGCAAGCACCAGTAATATTGGTGAAAGCGATCTAGCTATAAACTTTGCTGGCGTGACATTTTTACCTGACGATCATATTTATGCAGATAATACGGGTGTCATTTTATCTCCAGATCCCTTAGATATCGACTAGTTAAGCATTATCAGGATACTGTTTTTGCCATGCTGTTAACCAGTATGGTAATTCTTCTTGGGTTATTCCTGCACTATAGCGCTGCCCTTGACCAAATTCCCCTCCCATTGCAATAAACATTTCTTCGATTGCGATGACATTAATATTAGTACCAATTAATGGTAGATCCATTTTGCGTGTTAAGGTAATTAGCGCATTGATGATGGCTTTATCAGAAGAGCCTGCTGTCGCTTTTGCGAGAGAATAACAATCTATTTTAATGCCACTCACCGCCATGCGACGAATATATCTTAAGGCTTCGTAACTACCTGAAAATTGATCAATAGAAATCTTAACCCCGAGTGATTTTAGCTGATCAATACTCGCTTTAGCTTGGGGTGAAGACATTAGCAATATTGCCTCTTGAACTTCCACCATCAGCCACTGACAATCAACGTTATGCGTCTCTGCTTGTTGTTCAATATAATCAATAAGATCAGGTTCTAATAAACTATTCTCCGGTAACTTAATCGCAACGGGTATCGACATATTTAAGTGCTGAAGCTCGGCTATCGCCTTAAAGGCCTGACTCACTATTTGTCGACTCAAGGTATAAGAATCACCACTTTGTTCAGCAATCACCATCATATCAGCAAGGTTTAAAATCTCATCATCTTGGCGTTGCCAGCTGACTTGCATTTCAAAGCCGATAAGGCGTTTACTTTGTACTTTCACTTGAGGTTGAAGGCTCCACTGCAACGTATTATGTTGAATGGCATATTTGAGCTGTTCCATTTTATGCAATTGTTGCTGATTAAAAATAGCGATCTCTTGATTGAAAAAGCCGACTAATTTTTGCTGTTTTTCAGCTTGCAATAATGCGTCTTCAGCCCAGGAAATAACTTCAGTCAGGTTATGGCTATTTTGACCAACAAAAGCAACACCAAAAGCTAGTTTAAAAAATGACGAAAAACTTTTAAAACTCATCGGTCCTGGTACAGCAAGCGCAAGCTCTTTACAAAGTTGTTCAATAATAAGATCTTCACTGTGCTTGGTTTGTGACACATCCATCACGAGTAAAAAATGAAGTCCTTGCAAGCGAGCAAGCCTAACCGGCGACTCTGGTGTTGAAAAGTTCAGTAACTCATCTTTACTTTCAATCGATTTTTGTAAGCAATACGCCAGCTGTAACAGTAAAATATCTGAATTATGATGACCTAACACACCATTAATTTGTTGAAAATTTATAGGTTTAAAGATAATGACCGCATAACGGGCAGAATCGTTGTTGACGATACTTTGCTCAAAAAAAGATAAGGCATATTGATAGTTAGGCAAGTTGGTTGTTGGGTCGTAAGACACCTGAACCTGTGGTCGAGTCGACAGCGCCTTGTGATCGTTTTCTCGCGTAATTAAAGTAGTAATTATGTGCCAGCAGCCATTCGCCATGGCTAACAAATACGTTGTCACGCTAATCGCAACAAGTAAGTTTAATGCTAAGTTCCCTGCTAGCCAAAAATAAATGCCCGCGGCAAAAACGATATTAATGGCCAGTAAAGTTAATGAGCGAATATTAACTTCGTGACTGGTATTTCGAGATAACCAAATATAGATCAGCGTAATAATAACTTGCACACTCGCCATAAGCAGCCAAGCAACTGAAGCACTTACTACGGCTGAGTAAAGTGCAAATATGTATATACAAAAGAGTCCAAAGAAAAGCCCATTTTTCAGGCTAAAGCTGGAACTTAAGGTTTTGCCAACAAGATGATAATTACACGACCAATAACTGATTATTTGGAAAATTAAGCAGCCAAAAATTAAACTAGTATAAAGGTGATTTTGAGGGTGAAAATTCAAGGAATACAGCAAACCAAGTAAAGCTATGGTCAACAAAACAGGTAAACGTTTTTTAATAGCCGGCCTAGGTTTAATGATAAATACCATTAATAATACCGGTAAACTTAAGCCTAAAACAAAGGCAATATTAAACTCAATAAATGAGAAAGACTCACTCGCAGCACTGGCTTCAAAGGAGATAAAACTGAAGCTTAAAATGATTGCAAACAAAGAAAACATAACAAGGCGCGCAGCACTGTAGCTAGCCATAACAAAACCCAAACCGACAACATCTCCTTAGACTAATCAATCCGCTAGCTTTTGTACAGTAACCACGCACCAAGTAAATTATGCGTTAAATAACCATTTTTCCTGCTTGCATTAAGTGAGTCAAAGGATTAACACCAAACTGATAACATAACTCGGCTGGTTGCTCTATATCCCAGCAAGCAATATCGGCGTCAAAGCCTATCGCCAGCTGCCCTTTGCTTTTAGCAAGCCCTAACGTTTTAGCGCCATGGCATGTAACGCCTGCAAGCGCTTCTGCAGGTGTTAATCTAAAGAATGTGCAAGCCATGTTCAGCATAAGTTGCAGAGAACTTATCGGCGATGAACCAGGATTTGAGTCGGTGGCAATAGCCATACTTACCCCATGTTTTCGTAACAGCTCCATTGGCGGTAATTGAGTTTCGCGCAAGAAGTAAAAGGCACCCGGTAACAAAACTGCCGTCATATCAGCTTCTTTCATCGCTTTAATACCAGCCTCGTCTAGGAATTCAATATGATCTGAAGAAAGTGCCTGGTATTTTGCGGCTAACTCAGTCCCCCCTAAGTTTGATAACTGTTCAGCATGTACTTTTATAGGCAAATTATGCGCTTTTGCCGCGCTAAACACTTTCTCGGTTTGCGCTAAACTAAAGCCGATACCTTCACAAAATACATCAACGGCATCAGCCAAGTTTTTTGCCGATATTTTAGGGATCATCTCTTCACAGACCAAATCGATATATGCATCCGCGCGGTCTTTGTACTCAACAGGCAAGGCGTGGGCACCTAAAAATGTTTTAAGTACTGTTACAGGTAATGTGTGGCCAAGTTTTTTGGCGACGTTTAACATTTTAATTTCATTATCGGTGTCTAAACCATAACCTGATTTAATTTCAATGGTAGTAACGCCTTGCTGGTGCAATGTTGTTAAACGTTTTAAAGCACTGTTGAACAGCTCAGTCTCACTCGCTGCACGAGTAGCTTTAACCGTTGAAACAATACCTCCGCCGGCATTGGCAATTTCTTCATAACTTTTGCCTTCAAGGCGCATTTCAAATTCATTAGCGCGGTTGCCACCATAAACAATATGGGTATGACAGTCGACTAAACCTGGGGTTAGCCAAGCGCCCTTACCATCAATTACTTGCACCTTTTTTTCATCGAAACTAGGTAGCTCGGCTTTAGTGCCCAGCCAAGCAATTTTTCCGTTGGCAATGGCTATCGCACCATTTTCAATACTGGCGTAACCTGTTGCACCTTCGGTCATGGTAGCTAAATTGACATTTGTCCAAAGCGTTTGCCAAGTTTGTGTTTCAGTCGACATAAAAATTCCAAATTATCGGTTAATGACTAATCTTAACGTTACATTGATAAACACCATGACGAATAACCCATGGCGTTAAGAAGATTAGCGTTTATTAATAAATTAACTCTAACTGATAGCAAATTAACAAGCAAGCTTGTATATACAACTATTGACCTCGCGCTATAAAAGTGAGATTGTATATACAAGTTAAGAGTTACTCTACACATTATCCAGCATTAGGCATGACAATGACACAAGTAAAAATAGCAAAATATAGAGTTATAAAACAATATATTTGTGGAAAAATAGAGTCAGGACAGTGGCTTGAACATAGTAAAGTGCCCTCGGAAAATGAACTGTCGGAACAGTTCTCTGTTAGTAGAATGACCGCACGTCGTGCTTTACAAGAGCTAACAGAGCAAGGATTGTTAGTGCGTTCACAAGGTTCTGGCACTTTTGTTGCGACCTTTAAATCCCAGTCTTCATTATTAGAAATCCGAAATATAGCAGATGAGATAGATGACCGTGGGCATCAATATCATGCTGAGCAACTGACCTTAAAGGCCGTTGAAGTTAATGAAGAAATAGCAATATTATTGTCCCTTAAAGCCGGTGACATAGCCTACTTCTCAAGCGTACTACACTTTGAAAATAATTCACCTATTCAATTAGAGCAACGCTTTGTTAATCCCAAATTAGTCGCTAATTATCTCAAGCAAGACTTTACACAAATAACACCCCATGAATATTTATCATCAGAAGCGCCACTAACAGAAGCCACACATGAAGTGGAGGCTGTCTTAGCGAAAGATGAAATCAACCAATTATTGGCTATTAGCAATACTACCCCTTGTTTACAGGTCAAGCGTCGTACCTGGTCAAGTCAAGGTGTTGTCAGCTTAGCCATATTAACGGCACCGGGTAATAAATACCGCTTAGGTAGCCACTTAATTTTTTAGTTTTTTAGTTTAGGAGCATTAAGATGACATTTAAATACGGTATCGACCATCTAGATCTTGATATTGTTAATGGTATTGCCAACGGCAGTATCAAAGCAGAACTTTGCCAAGAAGCGTTAGATAAAATTAATATCAGTCGTGCAAGAGTTGATAAAATGGCGGCATCCGATGTCGCTGTATATGGTATTAATACCGGTTTCGGGCCGTTATGTGATACGCAAATTACACCTGAACAAACCAATTTACTGCAAACGAATTTACTAATTACGCATGCAGTTGGTGTGGGTGAACCGATTGACAAAGCTATTTCAAAACTGATGTTGATCACCAAGGTACATGCACTAAGCAAAGGTTTTTCAGGCATTCGTTTAGAAACAGTTGAAAGAATGTTAGCGTTTCTAGAACTTGACCTTATCCCTGTTGTTCCAGAGCAAGGCTCTGTAGGCGCATCAGGCGATTTAGCGCCACTGTCACATTTATTTTTACCGTTGCTCGGTGAAGGCGAGTTCTGGCAAAGCAAAGCAGGACAAGCTGACAAAATAATCCCAGCCGCACAAGCACTAAAAGAGCATGGTTTAGCGCCAATGGAATTACACGCAAAAGAAGGCTTAGCGTTAATTAATGGTACACAGTTTATTTTAGCGCACGCTATCACTGGCTTAACTAAGATGCGTTACTTGCTAAATTTAGCTGACTTAACCGGTGCAATGAGCATCGAAGGCATGCAAGGTAGTCAGTCGCCGTTTAGAGAAGAACTGCACGCTACTCGACCGTTCCCGGGTAATTTAGAAGTTGCTGAACGCATGAGAATGTTCTTTACTGGCTCTGAAAACATGTCATCTCACACCAACTGTGGACGTGTGCAAGACCCATACTCACTGCGCTGTATTCCACAAGTTCACGGTGCATCTCGTAACGCCTATAAGCATTTAAATGAACTCACTGAAATTGAAATGAACTCTGTCACTGATAACCCTATCGTTATCAGCAGTGAAGAAGCTATTTCGGGTGGTAACTTCCACGGCCAACCTTTAGCTATGGTGCTTGATTATGCCTCGATTGCGAGTGCAGAACTGGGTAATATTTCTGACCGTCGCTGTTACTTATTGTTAGAAGGTTTACATGGTTTACCTCGTTTATTAACCGCTTCAGGCGGTTTAAATTCAGGCATGATGATCCCGCAATATACTACCGCGGCGTTAGTAACCGAAAACAAATCGCTTTGTTTTCCACCTTCTGCTGACAGTGTACCAACATCAATGGGGCAAGAAGATCATGTGTCTATGGGCAGTATTTCAAGTCGACAGTTTAATCAGATCTTAGGCAATTTAGAAAAAATTATTGCGATTGAACTTATGTATGCTGCACAAGCGATTGAGTTTAGACGCCCTAATAAATGTTCAGACATTATTGAGAAAAACTTCCAAGTGATCAGAGCGAAAGTGGCAAAACTTGAAGAAGATAGACTATTAAAACCTGATATTGATGCCATGATAGCATTAGTTAGATCTCAAGCATTTACCGTTAGCTTTGATGCATAATAAGGGGAGTTAATAACCATGGAAACAGCCATTAATTTTCAAAATGAAATAAAACAGGGTATTCCTAGTGAGCTACCTGCTGCTAAGCCATACCCTGCTGACGCTAATCGAGCGCCTAAGCGTAAAGACATTCTTTCTGTAGCTGAAAAGCAGTTAGCGATAAGAAATGCGCTACGCTACTTTCCAAAAGAGTGGCATCAGGAACTAGCAACAGAATTTGCAAAAGAGTTAACAGACTTTGGCCGTATTTACATGTATCGCTTTAAGCCTAGCTATCACTTAAAAGCACGCTCAATTGCTGACTACCCTGCAAAATGTCAGCAAGCTGCTGCTATTATGCTGATGGTTGAGAATAACCTAGATCCAGCCGTGGCGCAGCACCCTGAAGAGCTAATTACTTATGGTGGTAACGGTGCGGTGTTCCAAAACTGGGCACAATATTTATTAGCCATGAAGTATTTAAGTGAGATGGAAAGCGATCAAACCTTACATTTATACTCTGGTCACCCGATGGGCTTATTTCCGTCGTCGGAAGATGCACCACGTGTAGTTGTTACCAACGGTATGATGATCCCGAACTACTCTCAACCTGATGATTGGGAAAAGTTTAACGCCTTAGGTGTCACTCAATATGGCCAAATGACCGCAGGTTCATTTATGTACATTGGTCCACAAGGCATAGTACATGGCACAACCATTACTGTGATGAACGCTTTTCGTAAAGTACTCAACAAGGGTGAAAAAACGCAAGGTAAAATATTCCTTACTGCGGGCTTAGGCGGCATGAGTGGCGCGCAACCTAAAGCAGGTAATATTGCTAACTGTGTCACTGTTTGTGCAGAAGTTAATGCAAATGCAGCAACTAAGCGCCATCAGCAAGGTTGGGTTGACGAGTTAATTGATAACATGGATGAACTTGTTGCACGCGTTAAAACTGCGCAAGCGAACGAAGAAGTTGTCTCAATTGCCTATATTGGCAATATCGTTGATGTTTGGGAGAGCTTTTACGAACACGAGATTTATATTCATTTAGGCTCAGACCAAACTTCACTGCACAACCCATGGTCAGGTGGCTATTATCCTGTCGATATTAGTTATGAAGAATCAAATCGATTGATTCGTGAAGAACCGGAAGTATTCAAAGAAAAAGTACAATCGACATTAAAACGTCATGCTGATGCGGTTAACAAACATACCGCACGCGGCACGTACTTTTTTGATTACGGCAACGCTTTTCTTTTAGAAGCATCACGCGCGGGTGGCGATGTTATGGCAGAAAATGGCATTGACTTTAAATACCCTTCTTACGTGCAAGATATCTTAGGACCTATGTGTTTTGACTATGGTTTTGGACCATTTCGTTGGGTTTGTGCTTCGGGTAAGCCTGAAGATTTAGACAAAACCGATGCTATTGCTGCAAGCGTGCTGAAAAAAATCATGCAAGAGTCGCCAGAAGAGATTCAGCAACAAATGCAAGATAACATCACCTGGATTGAAGACGCTAAGCAAAACAAGTTAGTGGTTGGCTCGCAAGCGCGTATTCTTTACGCTGATGCGCAAGGTCGTATGGAAATTGCAAAAGCCTTTAACGATGCTATTAATACCGGTGAAATTGGCCCTGTTGTCCTTGGTCGTGATCATCACGATGTTAGTGGCACTGACTCACCATTTCGTGAAACGTCAAACATTTACGATGGTAGCCGATTTACGGCCGACATGGCGATTCATAATGTTATTGGTGACAGTTTCCGTGGCGCAACTTGGGTTTCAATCCACAATGGTGGCGGCGTTGGTTGGGGTGAAGTGGTTAATGGGGGGTTTGGTATGCTACTCGACGGCTCAGACGCAGCAGAGCGCCGATTAAAATCAATGTTACTATTTGATGTTAATAATGGTATTGCTCGTCGCAGCTGGGCACGTAATGCCGAAGCCAACTTTGCTATAAAACGTGAAATGGCGCGCACACCAAAGCTAAAAGTCACCTTAGCCAACTTAGTAGAAGATGATATTTTAGATAACTTATCACTTTAAGGAGCAGGTGCTTAATTTTCAAAGTATGAATTTCATGCGTTGCATTAAAAACCTATCAAAATAAAGAGAAGCCGGCATCAGCCGGTTTTTTTATATGCAAAAAAGTACGGTGTATCGTCATACTGCATAAAGCATTCACCGATTAGCATCAAAGGTAAGTAAAGCAACACGCTTGACATAATATGTCGTAGTTGCTACTTTGAAGGAATCGCTGTTAACTTTAGATTAACAGTACTCATATCTTGGAGATGGTAATGGAATACATACTATTTTTTGAAACTTGGATTATCTTGGCTATTTTATTTGCCTGTCTAGAGATTTTCGTGCCCGGTGGTATCTTACTCAATTTAGGCATAGCGTCATTAATCGTCGCTATTGGCGTACAACAAGAAATTCTTGATACTTGGATATTAACGCTAACCACTTGGTTTATCGTCGCAACCTTCCTACTGATCCTAGTTTACTTTATTACACAACGATACTTCCCTGGTGAAACTGTCGTTGAAAATATTTATGAAGAGGTAGATATTTACGGAAAATCAGTCCTCGTGCTTGAACAAATAGGCCCTGGAACACATCCAGGTCGAGTTGAATATCAAGGTACAACTTGGACAGCACTAGGCGACGGGTCTATTATCAAAGCAGGTAGCCAAGCCGACATCGTTTGCAAAGAAAACATTTCATTAGTGGTTGAAGCCAGTAAATAACACGCGCTTAATTAATCCATTTAAGTCAATTCAAACAATACTAAATAAAATAGGAGAATACCTATGTTAGCGACTATTACATTTGTATTACTAGCAGTACTCTTTATCGTTTTAAAACTTGTACTGGTAGTACAAATGAAAGAAATTTGTGTCATTGAACGTTTAGGAAAATTTCGCGCTGTTTTACCGCCGGGATTACATTTTCTAATCCCTTTTGTAGATCGCGTAGCTTATCGTCATGAAACCCGTGAGCAAGTATTAGATATACCGGCGCAGAGCTGTATTTCACGCGATAACGTGCAAATTAGTGTCGACGGTTTAGTTTATATTCAAGTAATGGACGGTGAAAGAGCCAGTTACGGTATCGAAGATTATCGTCGTGCAAGCATTAACTTAGCGCAAACCACGATGCGATCAGAGATCGGTAAATTAAACTTGGGTCAAACCTTTTCTGAACGCGACACCTTAAATGAAACTATAGTGCGTGAAATTGACAAGGCCTCTGATCCTTGGGGATTAAAGTCTTACGCTATGAAGTGCGTAACATAACACCGTCAGACAATGTTATTCATACGCTAGAAAAGCAAATGGAAGCTGAACGCCAAAAGCGTGCTGAAATTACGCTTGCGGAAGCGGAAAAAGAGTCGACTATCAACTTGTCTGAAGGTGAGCGCCAAGAAGCAATAAACCTGTCTGAGGGTGATAAACAAAAACAAATCAATGAAGCTCACGGTCGAGCACAAGAAATAGCTATTCTTACTCAGGCTTCGGCAGAAGGTATTAATTTAATTGCTAAAGCAGCGGCTTTACCTAGTGGTGACCAAGCGATAAAAATGCGTTTATTAGAACAATTTATCTCGCAAACAGGCAATATTCTTAAAACGGCTGACGTGTCTATCGTGCCAACTGAAGTCGCTAAATTAGAAGGTTTTTTTCAGGGTATGGAAAAAGTAACGCAAAACATTCAAGGAGCAAAATCATGATAGCACTCGATGGAAATACGCTCGATTTAGCCGTTTTGGCTGTTTGGGCATTTATCTTTTTATACCTTGCCTATAAATTTTTCCAAGCTATTTGTTTAGTACCCACCAAATCAGCTTATATTGTTGAACGTTTAGGAAAATATCGCTGCACCTTAGAAGCCGGCTTTCATTTGTTGTTACCTTTTATTGATCGCGTGGCATTTATTCAAGACTTAAAAGAAGAAACCATAGAAGTGCCGCCGCAAGAGTGCTTTTCAATGGATGAAGTTAATGTTGAGGTCGATGGCGTTATTTACATTCAAGTCATTGATGCGGTAAAAGCCAGCTACGGTATTACTGACTATCGCTTCGCCGCCATGCAACTCGCCCAAACTACAACACGCTCGGTAATCGGGACCTTAGAGCTAGATCGTACTTTTGAAGAACGTGACATTATTAGCGCTAAAGTCGTTGAGGTACTTGATAAAGCTGGAGAAAGCTGGGGCATTAGAGTCCATCGCTACGAAATTAAAAATATTACACCGCCCGTTACTGTGCGTAATGCCATGGAAATGCAAGTGAATGCCGAGCGTGAACGACGTGCTATTTTAGCAAAAAGCTTGGGGGATAGAGCCAGTCGTATAAATCGCTCAGAAGGGAAAATGACAGAATTAATTAACTTATCTGAAGGTGAAAAGCAACGTAGAATTAACTCCGCGGAAGGTAAAGCAGCAGAGATATTAGCCATTGCTCAAGCGACCGGCGACTCTATTAGTAAATTGGCTGCTGCCATTGAACAACCCGGTGGTCAGCAAGCATTAGATATGCAATTAAGTGAGCAATACCTGCAACAAATGAAAGGCTTAAGTCAGCCATCAACCAAGGTTATTCTGCCAGCAAACTTGCTCGACTTTAAGCAATGGCTTGCAACAGCAGGTATTCATAATAAGCCTTAACGCTATCCATTTTCTCACTATACAATACCTATAAAGTGCCTAAATACGCAAAAGCCCGACATTAAAAGTCAGGCTTTTTTATGAGCTACAATATAACAGTTGAATCACAGCTTGATATGCTCGTACCAAACTAATACCAATTGAAATAAATAATCGATCATTTTAAGGCGGTTTGAATCGTCAATAACTGCGTTGTTTTCAATCACACACGCCCGCTATTACTCGACAATTGCTCCTGCATTGTTCTACTTACGGGCATCCATGCCCTAATCAATCAAACGCCTTGCCTGCAGGGATAATGGTATGGACCCACTCCAACTTTATTTCCGGCCTCTTTAGGGCCAAAATGAAAGTGATAACAATCATTTATAAAAGCGGAGTGGATCAACATGAAGATTACTACAATCGGTTTAGACATTGCAAAATCAATTTTTCACATGTTCGCTGTGAATAAAAATGGGCGATTTGTAAAAAAGAAACAATTAAGAAGAAAACAAGTGTTGAGTTTCATGGCAACATTAGAGCCTTGCCTAATTGTAATGGAAGCTTGTGGCAGTGCGAACTACTGGGCTAGAAAATTTATTGAATTGGGGCACCAAGTAAAACTTATTGCGCCTCAATATGTAAAACCCTTCGTTAAAGGCAATAAAAATGATTATAACGATGCCGAAGGTATTGCAGAGGCAGCGCAACGCCCGACCATGAGGTTTGTGCCAATTAAATCGATAGAACAACAAGATATTCAAAACTTCCATCGACAACGTGAACGCATAAAGAAAGAACGTAAAGCATTAGCAAGTCAGATACGAGGCTTGTTAGGAGAATATGGCATTGTCATCAATAAAGGTATTTCTGCAATTCGCAATGAACTGCCGGATATTTTAGAGGATGCGACAAATGAGTTAACGTATTTAAGTCGGGAGATATTTAATGAGTTATGGCTTGAATTTCAAGTCACAGAAGTGAAGTTTAAAGCGTGTGAAGTTCGCTTAAACACGATGAATAAAGAAAATGAAATATGTGTTCGCTTAGATGAAATATTAGGTATTGGAGCAATCACAGCTAGCGCTACTTATGCAGCTGCAGGAGATGGAAAAGACTTTGTAAATGGTCGACATTTTTCGGCATGGCTTGGGCTTGTTCCTGGGCAGCATTCAACGGGTAGAAAGGCCACCTTACTCGGTATAAGTAAACGCGGTAATAGTTATTTAAGAACACTATACATCCACGGGGCCCGGGCAGTATTAAGGCACAGTGAAAACAAAACTGACCGATTTAGTTTGTGGGCACAAGCGTTAAAATCCCGACGAGGACACAACAAAGCATGCGTTGCTGTGGCGAATAAAATAGCAAGAATGGCTTGGGTAATAATGGCGAAGGGGGAAAGTTATCGCCCGGCTATATAAATAAAGCTCAAAACTGAAGCAAGTTAGATTGGTTTC
Organism: Colwellia sp. PAMC 21821; assembly: GCF_002077175.1. Lineage (NCBI taxonomy): Bacteria > Pseudomonadati > Pseudomonadota > Gammaproteobacteria > Alteromonadales > Colwelliaceae > Colwellia > Colwellia sp. PAMC 21821. The sequence goes on along the minus strand of NZ_CP014943.1, from coordinate 2,430,193 downwards.
AGTGATGAGATAACAGTAAAACCCTTTTACTTCAGTTGCAAAAGATAAATTAATCGGATGGTAAGATAGTCAGACTGGCTTGCACAAAACCTGGTACCTGCATTGGCTAATAAAAAAGCCGGAGGGATGATGAGGAGTGTGAGCGCAAACAACCATCGGGGCCAGAAGGTAAAAATCCTTCATAAACAGGCCGGATATATGAGAGCAATGATTTTCTCTTACATAACGATTAAATGTCTTGCAAACGGAGTGGGTCCATATATGCAGGTACTTATGTTTAGTCTGGAACAATAAACATGTATTCTTGAACAATTTATCCTCGCTTAAAATTGGTCAATAACTTATTACATTTGGTATAAAGTTAAATATCAGTCAATTCAGATCAGTAAAAAAACTATTGATGCTAATAAAAGCACGGAACAAGTGAGCCATATTTTATCACTGATTTTGGAGGAATTGTTACGATTCATCAGTCTTAACTTTGTCACTGCTAAAAAGAAAAAAGTCGTTATTAGCGCTATTAAAAAGTGTGTTTGAATCGTCAAAAACTGACTATTTTGCTCCCAAAGAAAAACCGGACCACTGTAGTTTACAAAAAATAAATTTAACAAGGACACATGTGCCCACAGCACAAAAAACAACAAGATCATTTTATATTGATATATTGTTTTTAATAGCTTGGTAATGACATTATTCGCCATAGCATTTTAACCTTAACTTATTCAGCAGTCAGACCTTAAATATTGTCTAACTCGTGATTTTCGTCTTTTAACCAGTAAAGCAAATCGTCATGTACATAATCGTAAGACAATTCACCACGTAATGTTGCACCAATAATCTTCTTTCCCTCGTTTTGCTGTTGCTCAATTGCAAATTTAGGCACAGGCAAACTTAAAGCTTGCGCAGCTACTTGATAATAGCGCTGTCGATTACTGTCAGTATGACTAACAACATTATAAATATTTTGTTTGCTCTGAGCACTATCGAGTTGGATCAGTTTTTCTAGAATATTGACAACATCTGTTTGGTGCACCAAATTCACTGCTGCACTGGCATTTTCAAAAATACGTTTTGCCTGGAGAAATTTCCCTGGGTGACGATTAGGTCCAACGAGGCCTGCAAGTCGCAAAATATGCACTCGTTTAGAGAATTTTTTAACCGCTTGCTCTGCCGCCAGCAAACTGCCTACTTTCTCGGCGGTTACATCAAGCTCACTGGTTTCATCTACTCGCCCAGCTAAACCGTTATAAATGGCAGTCGAATTCAGTAAAATAATGTGTTGAGTTTTACCTAATTCAGCCAAATGCACCAGTTGTTGAATTTTCAAAGGATAATCTAACCGACCTTTTTTTAATTGGGGCGGTATCGCAATAATTAATACATTTTTTTGAAATAAACGCGGTTCTACACCAGCCAAATTATCCAGGTGGTTACTACGCAATACGTCATCAACAAGTGGTAAGATAAGTTGAGTCGCAGGTATATCCAGTACGCTAAGGTGTTCACCGGTTTGTGGTGATTGATAACTAGCCATAATATCGGTATGGCTAGCGAGTAAACGTTTCGCTAAAGCCTGCCCTAACCAACCACAACCAATAATACTAACACTCATATTTGAAATTTCTCCGAAAATTACATTACACAACGATGATAATTTGTCTGACTTTATTTATGTGTTTTTCGATATACTTTAATAGACTCGACAACTTCACTGGCAATAGCATTCGGCACTGGAATAGATAAATTATATTGTAGTATTTTCCAGCCCTGTGGCGTTTTAATTAACAAACCAGTTCCGCGACAACGGCCATAGTTTTTATTTTCTAGTAACTCATCAAAAAAAACAATGTTACTTGCTTGAGTCGGCGTTACATTTCTCTCAATGGGCACGTATAACCAGCCTTTACCTTGATTAAAATAAGGCATAACAAAAGCAGAAAATTCGTTTTTATTCCAGCGTTCCCCGCTATCAGTTCCAAGGTAAATAGCATCTTGAGCAAGTAAACTCATGTATTTATCAAAGTTTGCTTCGCTAGCAGCTTGGTGAAAGCTATCAAGCACCTCATTATGCTCATTATTTGATGCCGATACCGAGCTTGTAAATAGACTGAAAAACATGAAACTTAGCATTAATTTATACATACTGACCGTTCTTATTATTGATTAATTTATGGTCATAATAACTGAGTTATAACCTGATTGGTTTTTTGCATTTTTAAATGCGCTTTATCTCTTCAAACCAACTATGACCGTTTGGCCATAGCGACATATGAACCTGTAAATAGTGCTACAACTTTATCACCACAACAGACTTCAACGTCGATATTAAAGCGAGCATTCTTGCCATCTAACAAAGGTGCTACGCTGCCCGTGACTAGATTTAACGAGGTTTGAGCATGCGCAATACCACCCAAAGGTGCTATATAACGAATATTCCCTTCGGCTAACACAATATCAGCTTGCTGTGATTGCGCCTGCAACGCAAAATATACCCAAGCCCAACCGGTAAGGGTTGCCAAGGTATATATGCTGCCTGCAAACATGGTGTTGTGCAGGTTTTTATTAAAACTGGGTTCGCAATTAGTAAGTAGTATTTCTTGATCAAAATAACAAATATTAATATTCATCGCTTTACTAAGAGGAATTGTTTGATGCCAAAGTTGCTGTAAGTCATCGGCAATTTGAGATAAATGTCTAACTGTTGACGATATGCTTTTAATCATTTTGTCGTGGCTTACATTTTCATAAAGGGTATGTGAATAACCTTTATTGACATACCCTAACGACTGATAAAATCCAATAGCATTGGTGCGAGCATTTAACTCAATAGTTTTAATCCCTGCTTGTGCCGCTACATGCTCTAATTCGTTGATAAGTAACTTGCCAAGCCCTCTGCCTCGTAATTCTTCACTTATAGCCATATAACGAATATGCGCATGCTCTTGCCCACTTTTATGCAACCGTCCAACACCAATGATGTTATCCATATCGTCAACGATGACACGATGGTATGATTGCACTTCCAAGTCATCTTTTTCGCTTCCAATTGGCTGTTGCCAAGGCTTGCGAAGACTTTGCCAACGTAGTTGATAATACTGGGCTAGTTCAGCTTCATTTTTCGGCGATCTACATTTGTACATTGTCTATAATTAATCTTATACCAGTGAAATATAATTATTTCGGGAATTTAACAACACGTGAAACTTACTCAACATGTTAACCAAGGTCGACTAGTTTACCTCAGTAACACGGCAGACCAAATAACCATTAGCGAAAATGAACATTATCGCTGGTTAGCATTTGACGATGTTATCCAAAGTGTTATGCATTTACGTTGCCCTGAAAAATTAACCCTTCCGCATCACTATGCGGCGTTGTTACCTTTATTGTTTTTTAAACCCAAAAAAGTAATAGAGCTTGGTCTTGGGGGAGGCAATTTAAGTCGGTTTTTAAGTACATTACATCCAGATATTCACGTGATAAGCATTGAACTTTCTCAAACAGTTATTGCTTGCTTTCAACGCTACTTTAACCCAATGAAACATCCTATAGTGGTTGAGAATAGCGAAGCTTTAGCTTGGCTGCAACAAACACAATGCGCAACTGAGTTAGCTGTTGACTGGCACATTTGTGATGTTTATCAACATCACGCTAAAAGCTTTCAAAGCAGAGTTGACCTGTTAACCGCACTGATAGACAACTTGCAGGATAATGGGTGTTTAACGATTAACTTACCTGACCTTGATGACCAAGAAATTAACCTCTGCTTGACTATTTTAAGGCAACTACAAAGTTCACACCATATTATTTATTTTCATATACCACGCTATCTCAATGTGGTTATTCATTTACTGCCAAAACACTGGATGATAGATAACGTAAAAAAACGTTCAAAAGCTACCTACCTCCCTTCAGTACAATACCTGAGGTGGCGGAAATTTTTTAACCAACACATGAGTGCTAATTAACCGGCATTAGCCACATTAACCTTGTAAATTAATAGTTACCGGACCATCATTTAACAACCGCACTTGCATGTCTGCGCCAAAAACCCCTGTAGGTACACGAAAGCCAAGGCTGCGTAAGTGTGTACAAAAATACTGATACAGTTCATCGCTCAACTTTGCTGGTGCAGCACTGGTAAAGCTAGGTCGCATGCCTTTTGTGGTATTCGCGGCTAAAGTGAACTGTGAAACCACCAATATTTCACCACCAATTTGCTTAACATTTAAATTCATTTTTCCGTTTTCATCGGAAAATATTCGATAGCCCGCGACCCGCTCGGCCAAGCGTTTTGCTTTTGCTTGGGTATCTTCTGGTTCTATCGCTAATAGTACTAATAACCCCTGCTCAATTTCACCAACAACGTTATTATCGACGCTAACACTTGCTTCGGTCACTCTTTGCATCAATGCTATCATTTACTCTGTACTCTGTTCTGCAATAAAGTTTGCCATCGTATCTGTTGCTTGGCAGAAACCATCAATAGTTTGTGATTCAAAACCGCTATGCCCTGCCCTAGGGAGGATTTGTAATTGTGCGTTTGGCCATTGTTGTACCAACATATCGGCACTGCGCAATGGACAGACCATGTCATAGCGTCCGTGTAGAATAATGGCTGGAATGCTTTTAATTTTATCAATGGAGGCTAAAATAAAACCGTCATCAATAAAGCATTTATTAATAAAGTAATGGCTAGATATTTTCGCCTTACATAACGCTTGATGCGGATCTTCAATATGTTGAATATCAATAGAGTGGTGTTCTATTGATGACAGTCTTAACTCCCATAAACACCAAGCTTTATTGGCTGCCGTAGCGGCTATTTCATTAGTACCCGTAAGTACATCATAATAGCCTTGCAGAACATCATGGGTTTTAGATTCATCAAGTTGCGCTGTAAATTCACGATAGTATTCAGGAAAAAAACCTGCCACTCCATCCTGTCCATACAACCAATGATATTCAGCCGGTGTGCCGAGAAAAATACCTCTTAAAATAAAACCTAGTACAGTTTCTGGGTATTCAATGCCATAAAGCAACGCTAAAGTAGACCCCATGATCCACCAGACACTAACCAACGCGAGATACTTAAATGCTTGCGAATGACTTCAAGGTCAGCAACTAAATGAGCTGAGGTATTCTCCCTTATACTAGGCGATGGTTTAGAGCGCCCACAACCGCGTTGGTCAAATAAAATTATCCGATATTTTTCGGGATCAAAATATCGTCGATGATCTTTGCATGAACCACTACCAGGGCCGCCATGAAGATATACAACGGCGATACCGTTTGGGTTACCTGACTGTTCAAGATAAAGTTGATGGCCATCACCGACGTCAAGCCATTCTTGCTGATAAACCGCAATATTTGGATAAAGCATTCTAGACATATACTGTTCCTTATATAAAATCTATTCGGTTTAATACGATTGAAATAATTATTTTTTAATCCGCATCTTGCTTAGATTGCTCAGCTTTTTTTTCGTTATCGAAATCTTCTAATGATACGGTAAACAATGCACCAACAAGCACCACTAACCAGCTCAAATACACCCATAAAAACAGAATAGGAATACTGGATAGCGCGCCGTAGATGGCTTGGTAAGAAGGTAATTGTGTTACATAAATAGCAAACGCTTTTTTAGCTATTTCAAATAAAACGGCTGCTAAAATAGCTCCAGCAATAGCAAATTTTGCCGGAATCACTTTATTTGGTACGACCATATATAAGATGAAAAAAGCCGTTGTAGAAGCAACTAAAGGTAGCGCTCGGACAAATATATTGGTGATGCCTAATAAATCATAGTCCCCTATCGATACTAACGAAATAATATAGGAGCTAATCACCAAACTACTGCCGACCAATACTGGGCCTAGAGTTAACACCATCCAATACATTGAAAAAGATGTAATCATTCTACGCTTTTCATTTACGCGCCATAATTTATTTAAACATTTATCAATTGCGGAAATTAGCATCATGGCAAGCACAAATAATGCACTTATTGCAACTGCTGACATTTTAGAGGCGTTACTAACAAAGCCAGTGATATGCTCTTGTACTACATCACCAGAGGCTGGCACGAAATTCAAATAGACAAAATTTTCAATTAATTGACGTATTTCGGAGAAAATTGGAAAAGCGGTCATCATAGACAACATCACTACAATTAATGGCACCAATGACATCAAGGTAACATAAGATAAATAGCCAGCCGTGACATGAATGCGTTCAGTTTTAAAGTTTTCAATAAACAATAATAAAAAGCCAAGCGCAGGTCCGGCATATCGATGGTGTTTTAATTCTTCTAATTTTGGGTGCATATACATTACTAGTTAGAGCCATTATATTTATATTAAGGCAATGTATAAAATAACGGTAGTCATAATCTCAATAATTTTATCTTTCAGTTACTTATATCTAAGATAATAACTGATATATCGCACGTTATTCTGTGTGTTTTAATGGGTGACAGGGTATAAACAACGCAGTAATAAACCTAGCAAATCAAAGAGTCGCTAGGTTTTATTAGATATAAAAAATATTTTAACGTGAGAAATAAATCTGCTCTAAGTTTTCTTCTGGCCAGTTCGATAATTGATTGATTTCAGCTAATAAGCACGATAACTGCTTAATATGGCTAGGGTTAGCAGCGCCTTCTTCAAATAGCTTACTTAATTTTTGTAACGTTTTCAGTTGTTCTGGTGACATGAAGAAATTATCCTTTTTCTTTAATTATGAATATTATTTTAGCTAGCTGAGCGCCTTACTCCTTTAGGAAACGCGACTATAGTACTTTTTATGGGCTCTCGCCCGTCATTGATAAATTCATTGTATAGTTCATCTAGTTCGTGCTTTTCTAATAATTTTGTATTATTGGTAACAGCTTTCTCAAATAGGCAGTTTAGCCTTGCTAGTTTATTTGCTTCCATGATTATTGCCTCCTAAGGTACATACGATTAACCTTTTACCAATTGACTCATTCAGAGCTCTTCATTTTTCATGAAGTTAAATGGATAAATACAAGGTGTAATACCCACTCATTTATTATCTGAGCATTTATACGGGTTAAAACCACCGACTACTGCGTTATTTATTTAATCATTATCGCTGCATGGATAATGCAGCTTATTAGACAATGCAGGCGCATATTGTCCTGAACAACCTGTGATTAAAATAAACACCTTGTATTGGGCCATTTTTCCTACGTATAAAAGTGATCACTTAATTAATGAAATTAGTATGAAATCTAGAAATAATTAAATAACTTGATATTACATAGCCTAAATATAGCAGTTAATAAACTTTCTAAAAGGTAGGAGGGGACGATTAAATAATAAATTTTTTAAAAACAGATAATTTAACAAAAAATAAGCAGTAGTCAATTGAATTTAAATGATTTTATTGAATACATTAATAATTATTAAGCACATTACTAATAGATATTTGAGATATGTCTTACACAAACGGCGTCTTCAATGACCTTTTTTCTGGTTTAGTCGACACAAAAAAGCCACCAAAATTTCTTCAGGTGGCTTGTTTTCGCAATTAACTTATTAAGTTATTTAGGTGAACGACCTTCACGCTTACGATCATTCTCTTTCAAGAATTTTTTACGTATACGAATGCTTTCAGGTGTTACTTCAACTAGCTCATCGTTATCGATAAACTCTAATGCTTGTTCAAGTGACATTATGATAGGTGGCGTTAACGTTTGTGCTTCATCAGTACCTGATGAACGAACGTTTGTTAGCTGCTTACCTTTAAGGGCATTTACGGTTAAATCGTTATCGCGACTATGAATACCAATAACTTGACCTTCATAAATATCAATACCGTGTCCAATCAACATACGACCACGTGATTGTAAGTTAAAGATAGCGTTAGTTAATGCTTTACCTGTTGCGTTAGCAACCATTACACCATTTTTACGTTGGCCAATTTCGCCACCTTTGTGAGGTCCGTATTCAAAAAATGTATGATAAATTAAGCCTGAACCTGATGTTAATGTCATGAATTCAGTTTGGAAACCAATCAAACCACGACTTGGCATGATGAAATCCATACGAATACGACCAGTACCGTCAGGTGCCATATCAGTTAGTTCAGCTTTACGAACACCCATTTTTTCCATAATAGGTCCTTGATGCTGTTCTTCAACATCAATGGTTACTGTTTCGTATGGTTCTTGTAGTTCACCATCAATTTCACGAATAATAACTTCTGGACGAGATACCGCTAATTCAAAACCTTCACGACGCATGTTTTCAATTAAAATACCTAAATGAAGTTCACCACGGCCCGATACTTTAAATTTATCAGCATCTTCTAATTGTTCAACACGTAAAGCAACGTTATGAATTAATTCTTTTTCTAAGCGGTCTTTAATATTACGTGAAGTAACATACTTACCTTCTTTACCACAAAATGGTGAAGTGTTTACTTGGAAAGTCATGTTGATTGTTGGTTCATCAACTGATAATGCAGGTAGGCCTTCAACTTCTGTAGGACAACAAACAGTATCTGATATTTTCAATTCACCTAAACCAGTAATGGCGATAATGTCACCGGCAAAGCCTTCTTCGATATCATGACGTTCTAAACCTAAGTAACCAAATACTTTACCAACTTTGGCATTGTGTACGCCGCCGTTTGCTAATTTGATAGTCACTTGTTGGTTTGGTTTAACACTACCGCGCGTAATACGGCCAACACCGATTACACCTAAGTAAGAGCTGTAATCAAGTTGAGAAATTTGCATTTGGAATGGACCGTCTGGATCCGCTGTTGGTGCAGGCACTTCTTTAAGAATAGTATCGAAAAGTGGTGTCATATCTGTACCAGTTTCGCCTTCTTCAAGCGTAGCCCAACCATTGATTGCTGAAGCGTAAACAACTTTAAAATCAAGTTGTTCATCAGTAGCACCAAGGTTATCAAATAATTCAAAAACTTGGTCCATTACCCAATCAGGGCGAGAGCCAGGCTTATCAACTTTGTTAATAACAACTATTGGCTTTAAACCTTGAGCAAACGCTTTTTTCGTAACGAAACGCGTCTGTGGCATAGGGCCTTCTTGCGCATCAACAATAAGTAACACTGAATCTACCATTGACATTACACGCTCAACTTCACCACCGAAATCAGCATGGCCAGGAGTATCTACAATGTTTACACGGTAGCCGTTCCAGTTAATAGCCGTGTTTTTAGCTAAGATTGTGATACCACGTTCTTTTTCGATATCATTTGAGTCCATCGTACGTTCTTCTAGACCGCCACGGGCGTCTAGCGTACCTGATTGCTCAAGTAATTTATCAACTAAAGTGGTTTTTCCGTGGTCAACGTGAGCAATAATTGCCACATTTCTTAATTTATCTAACACAGGCGTTACTCGCTGTTACTATCGTTTTTTGCTACTTCAAGCAATTTAACGAAATAGGGCTACAATTGGGCGCGTATTATACAGCAGAAGTCTCAGCAAAGACACCATGATAGAAAAATATAATAACAAAATATTATTCTGTTGTTATACTGCCAATGATTAAATTAGAGCATACGCACCACAATGCAGCAACAGACGCACGGTTGTGGTGCAAGCTAAATTAATAAATAATATTAAAGTTATATATTTCAATGACTTTAGCTTTGGCACAGTATTCGCTTAAGCACAGACAATAAAGAATTAAGTTTTTCAACATTTAAGCACTAACTACACTGGAGACTTTCAATGTCAAACGCAGTTTTAGATTTAATTAAAGAACATGACGTCAAATTTGTTGACTTACGCTTTACTGATTCAAAAGGTAAAGAGCAACACATTTCAATTCCTCATCATCAAGTTACGGAAGATTTTTTTGAAGACGGTAAAATGTTTGATGGTTCTTCTATTGAAGGTTGGAAAGGTATTAACGAATCAGACATGGTGATGATGCCTATAGCTGAATCTGCAGTACTTGACCCTTTTACTGAAGCAGTAACATTAAATGTTCGTTGTGACATTCTTGAACCTACAACGATGCAAGGCTATAGCCGCGATCCTCGTTCAGTAGCTAAACGCGCTGAAGATTATATGCGTAGCACTGGCATTGCAGATACAGTTTTAATCGGTCCAGAGCCAGAGTTTTTCGTTTTTGACGATGTTCGTTTCCATACTGACATGAGTGGTTCATTCTATAAAATAGATGATAAAGAAGCGGCTTGGAATTCTGGTACTGAATACGAAGAAGGCAATATGGGACATCGTCCTGGCGTTAAAGGTGGTTACTTCCCTACGTCACCGGTAGATTCTTCTCAAGATCTACGTTCAGCTATGTGTTTAGTTATGGAAGAAATGGGCTTAGTTGTTGAAGCACATCACCATGAAGTAGCAACAGCCGGTCAAAACGAAATCGCTTGTCGCTTTAATACCATGGTTTTAAAAGCAGATGAAGTACAAATATACAAATATGTTGTTCATAACGTAGCTCACGCTTACGGTAAAACAGCAACATTTATGCCTAAGCCATTAGTAGGTGATAACGGTTCAGGTATGCACGTTCATCAGTCATTAGCTAAAGACGGTGTAAACTTATTCGCGGGTGATAAGTACGGCGGATTATCTGAAATGGCACTTTACTATGTTGGTGGTATCATCAAACATGCTAAAGCATTAAATGCCTTTACCAATGCTTCTACTAACTCATACAAGCGTTTAGTACCACATTTTGAAGCACCAGTGATGCTTGCTTACTCAGCTCGTAACCGTTCAGCGTCAATTCGTATTCCAATTGTTCCATCGCCTAAAGCAATGCGAATTGAAGTACGTTTCCCTGATCCAACGATGAACCCTTACTTAGGTTTCTCAGCAATGTTGATGGCTGGCCTTGACGGTATTAAAAACAAAATCCATCCTGGCGATGCCATGGACAAAGATCTTTATGACTTACCAGCAGAAGAAGCAGCAGCTATTCCACAAGTTGCTATTTCATTAACTGACGCATTAGATTCTTTAGAAAATGACATGGACTTCTTAACGGAAGGTGGCGTTATGGATAAAGACATGATCGATGCTTACATTGGTATTAAGCGTAAAGAAGTTGAGCTGTTAAATCAAACGACTCATCCTGTTGAGTTTGATATGTACTACAGCGTGTAGATATTTCAAATAGCAGAAATAAAAAAAGCTCACCTCGGTGAGCTTTTTTTGTGGTACATTTGTAATAATTTGGATAGATTATACGTAATTAACACTAAACCTACGGAACAGGATTATTACTTTTGATTAACATTGCACGTTTTTGCATTTTCTTTCTATTGCTCACGCAAGCTTTGTCTGTGTTTGCTGGCTCTGCTAAAGTTTATGTATGGCGAAACGAGCAAGGTGTGCTAGTTTTCTCAGATAGCCCTAAGCCTGGTGCTGAAGAAGTCGATATCAAAGAACCAAACACGGTTAAATCCTCAATTGATACTTCAATCTTAGATATTAAACCAAAAGCGATTGATAACAATTATCAAGTAGAAATAGTTCAACCCGAAAACAATGCAACTGTTAGGGATAATACTGGCTCTGCATATGTTTCAGGTCGAATTAAGCCTATATTCAAACGTGGTCTTAAAATACAGTTATATTTGGACGACAAGCCCTATAAAAAGCCACAAACACACTCGATGTTTGTACTTAGAAATATTGATCGTGGTGAGCACCAAATAAAAATGTCTTTAATTGACGATAAAGGCAAGGTTATTGCAACATCTCTCCCAGTAACGTTTTATATGCACAGAATATCGGTTAACAAGGCAAAATAGCCCATAATTCAGTGCATATTGCACCATCTTTATTTACACTCGTTACTTAACGCACCATTTTAGTGCAAGGAAAGGTAATGTCTAGTAACGTTGTAAATTTAAAAAAAATAAAAAAACACTACCAACAATCTTTACCTAACCAAATGGTAACGGCCGTTGTGGTATTAGATCATGAACTTAACATTTGCTATGTAAACCCCGCTGCAGAAGCCTTACTGGTGAAAAGTTTGAGTAAACTATACCGACTGCCCATCGAACAAGTATTTTACAACACCCCAATCAACAACGCTCGCTTGCAGCAGTTACTCACCACAGGTCAAGAGTTTAGCGATAGTGATGTTACAATTGAATTTTTTGATCAGCGACAAATCACCGTTGAAATCACCGCCTCTTCCGTTACCTTTGATCAACATCCCCATATTTTATTAGAATTCAAACAAATTGATCATCAAAAACATATCAGTGCTGAAGCATTTCAACAGCAACAATGGGAGTCTGCTCGTGATCTTATCCGCGGTCTTGCGCATGAAATTAAAAATCCGCTCGGTGGTCTTCGTGGTGCAGCGCAATTATTAGATTTAGAGTTAAACGTCGAGCAAAAAGAATACACCGCGATGATCATAGAACAGGCTGATAGGTTAACAAATTTAGTTGACCGACTGTTGGGTCCTAACCAATTACCCGTTATGAAATTACAAAATATTCATATCGTTATTGAAAAAGTTTTCCAACTGACAAAGTTTGATAACCCTAAAAATATTATATTAGCGCGGGACTATGACCCTTCAATACCCGAATTAACTTTCGACCAAGATAAGATTCAGCAAACCGTTATTAATATTGTACATAACGCCATTCAAGCATTAGATGGTGCAAGTAAAATTACGCTAAGAACAAGAGCAGCAAGCAATAAAACCATCAATGGTAAACGTATAAAGCTTTGTGCTGAAATCAGCATAATTGACAATGGACCCGGCATTCCTGAACATATTCAAAGCACCCTATTCTATCCTATGGTATCAGGTCGCGCATCTGGCACTGGTTTAGGGCTTTCAATATGCCAAACGATTATCCATCAACATCACGGAAAATTATCCTGTATAAGTCGACCTGGGCATACAGAGTTTACTATTTTAATACCCTTTGAAAGCGAGATAAAATAATGGTCACCGAACAAGTATGGATCGTCGATGATGATAGCTCAATCAGGTGGGTGCTAGAAAAAGCCCTGTCAAATGCCAATATAAGCGTGGGCACATTTCATAATCCAGAAGATCTTTTAATCGCATTAGAACACACTCAACCTGAGGTAATTATTTCTGATATTCGCATGCCAAATATTGATGGCATGACACTATTAGGAAAAATCAATGATCAGTTTGCTGATATTCCGGTTATTATCATGACCGCTCATTCGGATCTTGATAGTGCCGTGAATGCTTATCAAGGTGGTGCATTTGAATATTTACCAAAACCTTTTGATATTGAAGACGCTGTCACCCTAGCTAATAGAGCTTTAACACATGCGCGTGAATTAAAATCTAAGACACAGCAGAAAGTACCCTCAGTAGACGCTGTTGGTATTATCGGCGCTGCACCATCAATGCAGGAAGTTTTTCGGACTATCGGCAGGCTATCACGTTCAAGTATTAGTGTATTAATCAATGGTGAGTCAGGGACAGGTAAAGAGTTAGTTGCACATGCATTGCATATGCACAGCCCGCGTTCAGCCGCACCTTTTATACCGCTGAATATGGCTGCGATTCCAAAGGATTTAATCGAATCTGAGTTATTTGGACATGAAAAAGGCGCATTCACTGGCGCTAATGCTGTGCGACATGGTCGTTTTGAACAAGCACATCAAGGCACACTATTCTTAGATGAAATAGGTGATATGCCACTGGATATTCAAACAAGGCTACTTAGAGTCTTAGCTGACGGACAATTTTATCGTGTGGGTGGCCATTCTCCGATTCAAGTAGATGTACGCATAATCGCTGCTACCCATCAAAACTTAGAAGAACGAGTCACGAGTGGTGACTTTCGTGATGACTTATTTCATCGACTCAATGTTATCAGGATCCAAATACCAAGCCTGCGAGAAAGAAAAGAAGATATTAGTCAGTTAGCACAGCATTTCTTGAAACAAGCAGCAAATGAACTAACAGTAGAAATTAAAACCTTACATAAAAGTACTTTGTCATATTTAGAACACTGCGAATGGCCCGGAAATGTTAGACAATTAGAAAATATTTGTCGATTCCTTACCGTTATGGCTAGTGGTAAAGAAATCTTGATGTCAGACCTACCTAGCGAGCTTACTGTTAAGCCCGTTACTGTGAAAGATTCAAATGGTAGTTGGCAAGATAGCCTGAAAAAATGGGTCGACACTGAATTATCTACAGGAAAAAGTAACATTATTGAGCAAGCATTGCCTGAATTTGAAAAAGTATTATTGGAGAGTGCTTTACAGCACACGCAAGGACATAAACAAGAAGCGGCTAAACGTTTAGGCTGGGGAAGAAATACGTTAACCAGAAAATTAAAAGAATTAAATATGCCAGATTGATCAACACCAACATTATGATTTTACTGATCTACTTTATACGCAGGGAAAAAGCTAAATATAAAGTACTTTAATTGATAAATAGATTGGAGCCTGTAACAGAATAGTTAGTTAATACTAATTTAACTAACTGCCCACTGTAGTAAAATTATCAAAGTAATCTGGCAACACGTACATAAGTTATGCATCCGTAATTGCAAAGGTAATAACCTGATCTATTTTACTTGCCGATATAGCAAGCATGACCAATCGATCAATACCGAGTGCTACACCAGCACAAGATGGTAAGCCGTGCTCTAGTGCTGAGATAAAATTTTCGTCTATTGCATGCTGAGCTTTGCCTAAGCTCGCTCTAAAGTCGTTATCTTTCCCAAAACGTAATTTTTGTTGTTCAGCATCTGTTAACTCATGAAAACCATTCGCGAGCTCAATACCTTTAAAATAACATTCAAACCGTTCTGCTACACGTGGATCAATTTTACAAACCTTTGCCAATGACGCTTGGCTTGCTGGGAAGTTATAAACAAAACAGGGTACATCACTGCCAATATTAGGCTCTATTAACTCAGCCATGATAAATTGCAGTAATGTATCAATACAATCTTCTCTTTCTAACCAATCGCTCAACTTGTTATGCTTTGAGATAACTTCAATTAATTTCTGTTTATCCGTATTTAAAGGATCAATATGGACTTGTGTCATAAACAGATCTTGATAGCTGATACGTTCAACTTGTTGGCAATCGAGAATAACCTTTAACAAAGCCTCCACTTCATCCATTAACTGAAAATGGTCATAATCAATCCTGTACCATTCCAGCATAGTAAATTCAGGATTATGAAAACGACCATGTTGTTCATGACGGAACGCTTTACAAATTTGATAACAACAGCCATAACCACTTGCTAAAAGACGCTTCATAGCAAACTCTGGTGATGTTTGAGCATATAGAGCCGTAGACTGATCACAATGGCTTTCTGGTGAATAGTTATATTGAGTAACAAAAGCATCTAAATGCGCGTCAGTAACTGTTGCATGGGAAAGCAAAGGTGTTTCTACTTCTATGACATTACGCACTAAGAAGAATGACCGAATTTGGGCTAATACCTGTGCCCTTTTTTTAGCATCTTGCCAATTCATACTGGGTTGCCATGACATAACACAATTACCTTTAAGTTAGCGTAATACCAATTGAAATAAATAATCGATCATTTTAAGGCGGTTTAAATCGTCAATAACTGCGTTGTTTTCAATCTCAATAGCCCGCTATTACTCAATCAAACGCCTTATTCTTGAACAATTTATCCTCGCTTAAAATTGGTCAATAACTTATTACATTTGGTATAAGACCAATTTTACTAATGAGGAAGCCACGTTATACGTAGCAACGTAGCAATAAAGTCCCTTTAATTAATCAAATTAATAGAAATTTAGCGATACTGCAAACGTTTTAAAGGCAGACAGCAAAAAGCCCGACTCTTTCGAGTCGGGCTTCTTAAATAGGAGCCTGATAATGTCCTACTCTCACATGGGAACTCCCACACTACCATCGGCGCTAACACGTTTCACTTCTGAGTTCGGAATGGGATCAGGTGGGACCATGTCGCTATTGTCATCAGACAAAAAACTTTATGAATTAATTAACTTAAAAATTAGCTAAGTCATAAGGTTTTAGACAAAAAACCCGTAGCATCAGCTACGGGTTTCTCTAAATAGAAGCCTAGCAATGTCCTACTCTCACATGGGAACTCCCACACTACCATCGGCGCTAACACGTTTCACTTCTGAGTTCGGAATGGGATCAGGTGGGGCCATGTCGCTATTGTCGCTAGACAAAAAGGGTACAATCTTGAAAGCTGTATCACTGAGACATTGTCTCAGTGATGATAAATACGTTTTGTTTTCGAATTCTTATTCAATTCTTTATGTACGTGTCATTCTTTCGAATGTTGTCAAACTTCATACAACTTAAAACCACTTGGGTGTTGTATGGTTAAGCCTCACGGGTAATTAGTATTGGTTAGCTCAATGCCTCGCAGCACTTCCACACCCAACCTATCAACGTTGTAGTCTCCAACGACCCTTTAGGGAGCTTAAAGCTCCAGTGAGAACTCATCTCAAAGCCTGCTTCCCGCTTAGATGCTTTCAGCGGTTATCAGTTCCGAACGTAGCTACCGGGCAATGCTATTGGCATAACAACCCGAACACCAGCGGTTCGTCCACTCCGGTCCTCTCGTACTAGGAGCAGCCCTCTTCAATTCTCAAACGCCCACGGCAGATAGGGACCGAACTGTCTCACGACGTTCTAAACCCAGCTCGCGTACCACTTTAAATGGCGAACAGCCATACCCTTGGGACCGACTTCAGCCCCAGGATGTGATGAGCCGACATCGAGGTGCCAAACACCGCCGTCGATATGAACTCTTGGGCGGTATCAGCCTGTTATCCCCGGAGTACCTTTTATCCGTTGAGCGATGGCCCTTCCATACAGAACCACCGGATCACTATGACCTACTTTCGTACCTGCTCGACGTGTCTGTCTCGCAGTTAAGCTGGCTTATGCCATTGCACTAACCGTACGATGTCCGACCGTACTTAGCCAACCTTCGTGCTCCTCCGTTACTCTTTAGGAGGAGACCGCCCCAGTCAAACTACCCACCAGACAGTGTCCCCAAGCCCGATAAGGGCCCTAGGTTAGAACATCACGCATACAAGGGTGGTATTTCAAGGTTGGCTCCACTTCATCTAGCGACAAAGTTTCAACGCCTCCCACCTATCCTACACATGTAGGAGCAATGTTCACTGTCAAGCTATAGTAAAGGTTCACGGGGTCTTTCCGTCTAGCCGCGGGTATACGGCATCTTAACCGCAATTTCAATTTCACTGAGTCTCGGGTGGAGACAGTGTGGCCATGATTACGCCATTCGTGCAGGTCGGAACTTACCCGACAAGGAATTTCGCTACCTTAGGACCGTTATAGTTACGGCCGCCGTTTACCGGGGCTTCGATCATGAGCTTCTCCGAAGATAACCCAATCAATTAACCTTCCGGCACCGGGCAGGCGTCACACCGTATACGTCATCTTTCGATTTTGCACAGTGCTGTGTTTTTAATAAACAGTTCCAGCCACCTGGTTACTTCGACTCTCCGATGCTTACGCCGCAAGGGCTTCACATTAGAGAGCGTACCTTCTCCCGAAGTTACGGTACTATTTTGCCTAGTTCCTTCACCCGAGTTCTCTCAAGCGCCTTAGTATTCTCTACCTAACCACCTGTGTCGGTTTGGGGTACGGTTCCTATATATCTGAAGCTTAGAAGCTTTTCCTGGAAGCATGGCATCAATGACTTCAACTCCGTAGAGTCTCGTCTCGTATCTCAGCGTTTAAATGAAATCCCGGATTTACCTAAGATAACCGCCTACGTACTTTCACACGGACTACCAACGCCGTGCTCACCTAGCCTACTCCGTCCCTCCTTCGCAATATATAGAAGTACAGAAATATTAATCTGTTTCCCATCGACTACGCGTTTCCGCCTCGCCTTAGGGGCCGACTTACCCTGCCCTGATTAACATGGGACAGGAAACCTTGGTCTTTCGGCGGGGGAGTTTTTCACTCCCCTTATCGTTACTCATGTCAGCATTCGCACTTCTGATACCTCCAGCAAGCTTTACAACTCACCTTCAACGGCTTACAGAACGCTCCCCTACCACTTGAACCTAAGTTCAAATCCGCAGCTTCGGTGACTAGTTTAGCCCCGTTACATCTTCCGCGCAGACCGACTCGACTAGTGAGCTATTACGCTTTCTTTAAAGGATGGCTGCTTCTAAGCCAACCTCCTAGCTGTCTATGCCTTTCCACATCGTTTCCCACTTAACTAGTACTTTGGGACCTTAGCTGGCGGTCTGGGTTGTTTCCCTCTTCACAACGGACGTTAGCACCCGTAGTGTGTCTCCCGCATATCACTCATTGGTATTCGGAGTTTGCAAAGGGTTGGTAAGTCGGGATGACCCCCTAGCCTTAACAGTGCTCTACCCCCAATGGTGTTCGTGCGAGGCTCTACCTAAATAGATTTCGGGGAGAACCAGCTATCTCCCGGCTTGATTAGCCTTTCACTCCGACCCACAAGTCATCACCGCATTTTTCAACATACGTGTGTTCGGTCCTCCAGTTGATGTTACTCAACCTTCAACCTGCCCATGGGTAGATCGCCGGGTTTCGGGTCTATACCCTGCAACTAAACGCGCAGTTAACACTCGCTTTCGCTACGGCTCCCCTATTCGGTTAACCTTGCTACAGAATATAAGTCGCTGACCCATTATACAAAAGGTACGCAATCACTAGACTAAATCTAGCTCTCACTGCTTGTACGTATGCGGTTTCAGGTTCTATTTCACTCCCCTCACAGGGGTTCTTTTCGCCTTTCCCTCACGGTACTGGTTCACTATCGGTCAGTTAGGAGTATTTAGCCTTGGAGGATGGTCCCCCATGTTCAGTCAACGTTTCACGTGTGCCGACCTACTCGATTTCATGATAAGTTTATTTTCGTGTACGGGGCTATCACCCTGTATCGCTCTACTTTCCAGTAGATTCCACTAACTTACAAACCACTTAAGGGCTAATTCCCGTTCGCTCGCCGCTACTAAGGAAATCTCGGTTGATTTCTTTTCCTCGGGGTACTTAGATGTTTCAGTTCTCCCGGTTCGCCTCATTAAGCTATGTATTCACTTAATGATACCCAACTTACGTTGGGTGGGTTTCCCCATTCGGATATCTTTGGCTATAACGGTTTTTATCACCTCACCAAAGCTTTTCGCAGATTAACACGTCCTTCATCGCCTCTAACTGCCAAGGCATCCACCACATACGCTTAGTCACTTAACCATACAACCCCAAGTAGTTTCCTATTTGGTACACCGCGGAGACTAATCCACAGCAATTGTAAAGTCTGACATTTTCACGCACACAAAGTGTGTCTTGAATAAGAGTGGTAACAAATTTAACTCGTAAAAGTAAATTTACTACCGGGTTGATTACGTTTCCGAGGAGGAACCGTAATCACCATTATTAACAGGCGATATTCCTATTAATAACAGCTTGGTATTTATAATTTATGAACAACAGCGCGACACCGTGTTCATCATATAAATACCGGTATTTATATCAGCTTTCCAGATTGTTAAAGAACTAAACTTATACACGCATTCGGTATAAATCTTGGTTTAAAAAACCAAACTTAACTTATCAACTTTGATAGTTTAAGTTTGGTCATTCAATTCTTTTGAAGAAGTAAATGTATTCTTTGTTAATCAATGCAGTTGGTAGCGACGTGTAGGTTTTCTACACGAGCTGCGAACTAACGCAGAGTAACGAAGAATTGGTAGGTCTGGGCAGACTTGAACTGCCGACCTCACCCTTATCAGGGGTGCGCTCTAACCAGCTGAGCTACAGACCTGCATCGTATCAAACATCGATACTTGTATAATAAGTGGTGGAGCTAAGCAGGATCGAACTGCTGACCTCCTGCGTGCAAGGCAGGCGCTCTCCCAGCTGAGCTATAGCCCCTTATTATACTAGGGTTTACGTTTTCTTCTTCTAATTCGTTATCATGTAATTTGTGTAGACACTCGTAGAACACTCTCGAAAGAGAATTCTCATTAAGCTGTTTTACTTCAAGATAAGGAGGTGATCCAACCCCAGGTTCCCCTAGGGTTACCTTGTTACGACTTCACCCCAGTCATGAATCACAAAGTGGTGACCGTCCTCCCCGAAGGGTTAAACTAGCCACTTCTTTTGCAACCCACTCCCATGGTGTGACGGGCGGTGTGTACAAGGCCCGGGAACGTATTCACCGTAGCATTCTGATCTACGATTACTAGCGATTCCGACTTCATGGAGTCGAGTTGCAGACTCCAATCCGGACTACGACAAGCTTTGTGGGATTCGCTCCACCTCGCGGTATTGCTGCCCTCTGTACTTGCCATTGTAGCACGTGTGTAGCCCATCCCGTAAGGGCCATGATGACTTGACGTCGTCCCCACCTTCCTCCGGTTTATCACCGGCAGTCTCCTTAGAGTTCCCGACATAACTCGCTGGCAAATAAGGATAGGGGTTGCGCTCGTTGCGGGACTTAACCCAACATTTCACAACACGAGCTGACGACAGCCATGCAGCACCTGTCACAGAGTTCCCGAAGGCACAAGTCTATCTCTAGTCTCTTCTCTGGATGTCAAGGGATGGTAAGGTTCTTCGCGTTGCATCGAATTAAACCACATGCTCCACCGCTTGTGCGGGCCCCCGTCAATTCATTTGAGTTTTAACCTTGCGGCCGTACTCCCCAGGCGGTCAACTTAGCGCGTTAGCTACGCCACCCACAGATCAAGTCTACAGACGGCTAGTTGACATCGTTTACGGCGTGGACTACCAGGGTATCTAATCCTGTTTGCTCCCCACGCTTTCGTGCCTCAGTGTCAGTCTTTGTCCAGGTAGCCGCCTTCGCCACTGATGTTCCTTCCAATCTCTACGCATTTCACCGCTACACTGGAAATTCCACTACCCTCTACAAAACTCTAGCTTGCCAGTTCAAAATGCAGTTCCCAGGTTGAGCCCAGGGCTTTCACATCTTGCTTAACAAACCACCTACGCACGCTTTACGCCCAGTAATTCCGATTAACGCTTGCACCCCTCGTATTACCGCGGCTGCTGGCACGAAGTTAGCCGGTGCTTCTTCTGCGAGTAACGTCACAGCTAGCAGTTATTAACTACTAACCTTTCCTCCTCGCTGAAAGTGCTTTACAACCCGAAGGCCTTCTTCACACACGCGGCATGGCTGCATCAGGCTTTCGCCCATTGTGCAATATTCCCCACTGCTGCCTCCCGTAGGAGTCTGGGCCGTGTCTC
Organism: Colwellia sp. PAMC 21821; assembly: GCF_002077175.1. Taxonomy (NCBI): domain Bacteria; kingdom Pseudomonadati; phylum Pseudomonadota; class Gammaproteobacteria; order Alteromonadales; family Colwelliaceae; genus Colwellia; species Colwellia sp. PAMC 21821. The sequence goes on along the minus strand of NZ_CP014943.1, from coordinate 2,408,945 downwards.
AGTCCCAGTGTGGCTGATCATCCTCTCAAACCAGCTAGAGATCGTCGCCTTGGTAAGCCATTACCTTACCAACTAGCTAATCTCACTTGGGCTAATCAATGAGCGAGAGGTGCCGAAGCGTCCCCCCCTTTGGTCCGTAGACGTTATGCGGTATTAGCAGTCGTTTCCAACTGTTGTCCCCCACTCAAAGGCATATTCCCAAGCATTACTCACCCGTCCGCCGCTCGTCAGCAGATAGCAAGCTATCTCTGTTACCGCTCGACTTGCATGTGTTAAGCCTGCCGCCAGCGTTCAATCTGAGCCATGATCAAACTCTTCAATTAAAAATCGTTTGTGATGCTCACCTTAACTAACCGAAGTTAACTAAGAAAAGACATCTGCTCAATGAATTCTGTCGTGTTACTTTCTATCCGACTAAAGAAGAAAGTAACTACATAAAACGTATTATTTAAATCCGAAGACCTAAATGATACTTATTTTTGTGTGACATCATATTAAGCTGTTTTTTTGTTATCCGAGGATAACTATGTAAAATCAACGTTAATGTGAGTGTCCACACAAATTGCATGATAACTAATTGTTAAAGAACGTTAGTTTAAACTCGAAGTAAAAAACTAACCGAAACAAAATCTCATTCGCTTTGCTTCGTTGCTGCAGGCCTTGCCTGAAGCGAGATGCGCATTCTACGCAACTCAGTTTTAATGTCAACGTTTTATTTCGTTTTTTTAAACTTTCTTTTCAGAAGATTCAAAACCCTACTTTAAAACATTACGTTAACTAATTTGGCCTAAACCGCGTTAGATAACTTATTAAAACAGCCCGTTGGGGTTACCCCTTGGAACTGGAGCGCATTTTAGAGATTTCTCGCCTCACGTCAACACCTAAAGTGCATTTAATTTCAAAAAAGTGTTTGTTTGCTTTTTAATTGAACTAATCGACTAGTTTACAGACTAATAAGTGTGTAGTTAGCCGCAGTCGGTTAGCAGTTTACCTAAAAATGTTTATTGTTATGTACAAATAAACAGGAGATATATAGTAATTTATACTCTATATTGATTTGTACATAACAATAATAACCTTCAAGCATAGTGGAATTTATCACGATGTTTGTGCAGAGAGCATAACAAATGAAAAAATTACTCATCTTGTTAATGCTTGCTGGCATTAGTAGTACGGTTGTGGCGAAGGATGTTGCCGAATATAAACAGGAACGTTTAATAGCTAAGATATTAAACCAACAAGTAAAGAAACATAGAACAATACAAAGTAGTGTCCATGCAATACTTTCACGCTATCCAGAAAAAGTAGACGTCGTTATGGCTGTTGCTTTCGCTCGCTATCCTGAAGAGTATCGACAAATTATGTTGGGCGCTTTATCAGCACAGCCCGTTTTAGCTTGTGATGTAATAGAGAACTCTATTAAAGCTAAAGTAGCTCCGAGTAGTGAATTAGTTGAAATAGCTATAACAGCTGAACCTGCGTATGCTCAAGAAATAGTTAACACTGCTGTTCGGTTTAATCCAACTGAAATTGAAAATATTGTTCGAGTAGCTATACGTACTGAACCCTACGACAGCAGTAATATTGTAAATAACACTGTGTCTAGTTACCCAAGCAAAATTTTAAATATTTTAACAGCGGCTATTACAGCACTTCCAGAGCAAGCAACGAATATAGTTAAAGATATTTTAGCTTTATTTCCTAATCAAGCCGACACTGTAGTTAAAGCTGCCGTTCTTCAAAGTTCTGATAGCCATAATAATGGTATTGTGAATGCGGCTATTGACTCAGGATTTGATAGGGATTCTGCAATTGCTGCAGCTGTCGCGGGTGGTGCTAAGAAAGAAACCTTGGCTAAATTAGAACATTAATCATTGCTCACTTGCTAATTCAATTGGCATAACACATATAGCACAGAACAAGTTCTACAAAAAAGCCCAGTAATTACTGGGCTTTTTTTATCAACTTTTCATGACATCAATTAACGTTGTTCACGTTCGATCGCTCGATAAGCGATGTCTGTTCGATACTCAACACCTTGCCAAGAAATTTGCTGCAATAATTCATAGGCTGCTTGTTGCGCTTGCGTAACATTATTACCTAATGCTGTTGCACACAATACTCGACCACCTGCAGTTACTATAGCACCATCTTTTTCAGCTGTTCCGGCATGGAATGTTTTTCGATCGGTTGCTTTATTCGTATCTAAGCCCGAAATAACATCGCCTTTTGGGTAACTTGCTGGGTATTTAGCTGCCGCCATTACAACGCCTACGGCTGGACGTGGATCAAAATCAATCGTTGCTTTGTCTAATTCTCCACGACAAGCCATCATACACAACTCAACAAGATCAGATTTTAATCGCATCATAATTGGTTGAGTTTCAGGGTCACCAAAGCGACAATTATATTCAATAACTTTCGGCGTACCATCTGTATCAATCATCAAGCCTGCGTATAAAAAGCCAGTATAAGGTGCGCCTTCTCTGGCCATACCTTCAACGGTAGGCATAATAACTTCATTCATCGCACGTTGATGAATTTCAGGAGTAACAACTGGTGCTGGAGAATATGCACCCATACCACCCGTGTTTGGTCCTTTATCACCATTGTAAGCACGCTTATGATCTTGGCTAGTAGCAAATGCTAATACATTTTTACCATCAACCATGACAATAAAGCTGGCTTCTTCACCTTCTAAAAATTCTTCAATCACTACGCGATGTCCTGCGTCACCAAAAGCATTGCCAGCCAGCATATCCTGAATCGCGTCTTCCGCTTCTTCCAGTGTCATTGCAACAATAACGCCTTTGCCAGCAGCAAGGCCATCGGCCTTAACAACAATAGGGGCACCTTGTGCTCGAACATAAGCTAGTGCAGGTTCAATTTCAGTGAAATTTTGATAACTACCGGTTGGAATATTGTTTCTTGCTAAAAAGTCTTTAGTAAATGATTTAGAACCTTCAAGTTGTGCAGCTTTTGCACTTGGTCCGAATATCATTAAGCCTTCTGCTTGGAAAGCATCAACTACACCGTCGACAAGCGGTTGTTCAGGTCCAACAATAGTTAAAGCCACTTGATTGCATTTAGCAAAGTCGACTAAGGCTGGGATATCGCCAGTAGATATTGCGATATTTTCCAATTTAGCTTCTGTAGCTGTTCCTGCATTACCCGGGGCAACAAATACTTTTGTTACTGAAGATGATTGTGCAGCTTTCCATGCTAAAGCATGTTCACGACCGCCACTACCAATTACCAAAACATTCATTAACTTTAATTCCTAGTTGGTTAAGTCGCTATAACCTATCGAACTCAGGTTATAGCGATTCAATATTATTTTACAAATTTTAATGTCATACGATCACTTTCGCCAATCGCCATATATTTAGCTTTATCTTCATCGCCTAAGCGTAAAACTGGTGGTAAAGTCCAAACACCTTTTGGATAAACAGCCATATCTTTTGCGTTTGCATTTACTTCGCTGCTAGCTGCCAATGTAAAACCAGCCGCTTTTGCCTGTTCAATAGTTTTGCTTTGCGATACATAGCCAACTGCGCTTTTCGGATCTACGCCTTCAGGTAAGCGATGTTCAACCACTCCTAGCACGCCACCTTTTTTCAATGCTTTGTAAGCATCTTTAAAAGCTTGCTCTACACCCTCATCACGCCAGTTATGCAAATTACGAAATGTCAGTACCATATCGGCGGTGCCTGCGGGGGCAAGTTCACTTGCTTGGCGTGGCACAAAGTTTGTCAATTCCACTTCACTAAAAACAGCGTTACCCGCTAATTTTTCAACTAATTGTTTACGTGAATTACTGTAATAGTTATCTTCGCCAGTATCAGGGTATTGAGCACCGTAAAGTTTACCTTTACCTTTTACTGCTGGCGCTAAAATTTCGGTATACCAACCACCGCCAGGTGTAATTTCAACTACGGTCATTGACGGATTAAATCCAAAAAATTCTAACGTTTCTTTCGGATGACGGTATTCATCACGTGCTTTGTTATTTGCAGAGCGGTGATCTCCAGCGATAGCTTGTTCAAGCTGACTTTGATGATGTGCATCTTGATGAGCGTTAACAAAACCAGAGCATAATAAAGTTGCAGACACGATTGACGCGGTAAAAGCTTTTTTGAACGTTTGAGCTGTTGTATGCATTGTTATCTTCCATTAACTAGTAAATTTTTATAGAAGCTAGTTATAGCAGATTTCTTTCAGATGTTCAGTGCCGAAAGTCTTATCTTATCGACAAAAAACGGCATTTAAACTTAATTACGTGTGTCTACATATGAATTTTGCGCTATACACACGTATATTTCGATTTTCGGAACAACTATGCCCAGGTAAGAACACGACCTGAGCATAGTTTATTCATTCAGCCGATTTAATGGCGGAAGTGACGCATGCCGGTGAATACCATCGCAATATTATGTTCGTCTGCTGCGGCAATAACTTCATTGTCACGCATTGAACCACCTGGCTGAATTACCGCAGTAATGCCGGCTTCAGCAGCTGCATCTAAACCATCGCGAAATGGGAAGAATGCATCAGACGCCATTACCGAACCAGCCACTTCTAGATTTTCATCCGCGGCTTTAATACCAGCTACTTTCGCTGAATATACTCGGCTCATTTGGCCAGCACCGACACCGATAGTCGTGCTATTTTTAACGTAAACAATAGCGTTTGATTTAACATATTTCGCTACTTTCCAACAAAATTGTAAATCGCGCATTTCTTCAGCCGTAGGTTGACGTTTAGTTACTACCGTTAAGTCATCACTTGTCACGCTACCTTGATCAGTATCTTGTACTAATAACCCACCGTTAACGCGTTTAAAGTCAAAGCCTGTAGTTTTAGTATCCCATTGACCACATTTTAATAAACGCAGGTTAGGTTTAGTCGCCACAATTTTTGCAGCAGCATCAGAAATGCTTGGAGCGATAATAACTTCAACAAATTGACGAGAAACAATCGCTTGGGCTGTATCTGCATCTAACTCACGGTTAAACGCAATAATGCCGCCAAATGCAGACGTAGGGTCTGTTTTATACGCGCCTTCATAAGCCGCTAAAATATCATCACCAATAGCAACGCCACATGGATTTGCATGTTTAACGATAACGCATGCTGGCTCATCAAATTCTTTAACACATTCTAAAGCGGCATCAGTATCAGCAATGTTGTTATACGATAAGGCTTTGCCCTGTAGTTGAGTTGCCGTAGAAACTGAAGCTTCTTCAGGACTTGCCTCAACATAAAATGCTGCGTCTTGATGCGAGTTTTCACCGTAACGTAAATCTTGCTTTTTAATAAACTGACTATTAAAAGTACGTGGGAATTTTTGTTTTTCAACGCTAACAGCTTCATCACTGTTATATGCTGGTAACATTTTACCAAAGTAATTAGCAATCATACCGTCGTAAGCAGCAGTATGTTCATAGGCAGCAATGGCTAAGTCAAAACGAGTTTGATAAACCAAAGAGCCATTGTTCACCGCCATTTCAGCTAAAACACGGTCGTAATCATGAGCATTGACGACAATAGTCACATCTTTATGATTTTTAGCGGCGGCGCGCACCATAGTTGGCCCGCCAATATCGATGTTTTCAATGGCATTTTCTAATGAACAATTTTCATCAGCAACGGCATTGGCAAATGGGTAAAGGTTTACTACAACGAGATCAATTGCGCTGATATCATTTTCAGTCATCACGGCTTCGTCGATACCACGACGCGCTAAAATACCACCATGAACTTTTGGGTGTAAGGTTTTAACTCGACCATCCATAATTTCTGGATGACCTGTGTAATCAGATACTTCTGTAACTTTAATGCCATTTTCAGCCAATAACTTCGCAGTACCACCTGTTGATAAAAGGTCGACACCTTTTTCTGATAACGAGCGAGCAAATTCAACAATACCGGTTTTGTCTGAAACACTTAATAGTGCACGTTTGATAGGGCGTGGTGTATCCATGGTTTTTCTAATTACCTATAAATTAAAATTAAATGGTTGTCTGGTTTATGACACATGTCCGTAGCGTTGAAATACGCTAAATCGCGTCCATTATCATTGTTATGCTTATTTACTGTTAGCCGGATGTAAAAGCTGACTATTTGGATAACTTTTACATCCCTAAAAACAAAAAAGCACCCGAGGGTGCTTTTAATTGGCAGGCTAACCTGCCTTATTTCTTAGTTCATGCCGTATTTTTTTAACTTTTTACGTAAAGTACCGCGGTTGATACCTAATAAGTTAGCAGCGCGGGTTTGGTTACCACGCGTATATTGCATTACTTCTTCAAGCATTGGCGCTTCTATCTCTGAAAGTACAAGGTCGTACATATCATCAACGTCATTACCGTTTAACTGTGACAAGTAGTTTTTTATAGCTACTTTCGCTTGTGTGCGTAAAGGCGAGGCCTTTGTCTGAGTTTGTAGATCACCGGTAATAAATGGAGAGGAAATATTTTGTTCAAACATAAAGTTCAGACTCTTTCTAAAGTTAAATTATCAAAATACATAGTTAATGCGTCAAGTTGTTCAGTAACTGACTCGAGTGCATTAAAAATAGAACGAAACGATTTTCCTTGTTCATGCGTTTGCATGTACCAAGAAACATGTTTACGGGCAAAACGTACACCCATAAATTCACCGTAAAATTTGTGTAATTCCATTACATGCCCAATTAAAATTGAACGTACTTCTTCCGTTGAAGGAGCAGACAAATGCCTACCCGTTTTCAAAAAATGATTAATTTCTCGAAAAATCCAAGGTCTCCCTTGGGCACCGCGACCAACCATAATGGCATCAGCCCCGGTGTAATTCAGCACTTGTTCCGCTTGTTCCGCACAAGTAATATCGCCATTAGCAACAACAGGAATATTCACCGCTTGCTTAATTGCTTTAATGGTTTCGTACTCGGCATTGCCTTTATAAAAGTCATTACGAGTACGTCCATGCACAGCAAGTGATTGTATTCCGTTATGCTCAGCAATATTGGCTATTTCAATACCGTTGCGAGTGTTTTCACACCAGCCAGTTCGAATTTTCAACGTTACAGGAATATCTACCGCATTCACCACAGCTTTAATAATTAGCTCGACTAACGCGGGTTCTTTCAATAACGCTGAACCTGCTAATTTTTTATTTACCTTTTTTGCCGGACAACCCATATTAATATCAATAATTTGAGCGCCATTATCAGCATTGACCTTAGCAGCAAAAGCTAATTCTTCAGGATCTGAACCGGCAATTTGCACGGAACGTATACCTGCTTCTTTACTATGCAACATACGGCGTTGAGATTTACCGGTATTCCACACCTTAGGATTAGATGACATCATTTCTGATACTGCTAACCCTGCCCCCATCTGACAACATAATTGCCTGAAAGGTTGATCAGTAATTCCCGCCATGGGTGCAAGCATGGTATTGCTTGCTAAAGTGTATGGACCTATCTTCACGCTGTTGTTTTTTTGAGCTACTATTCAAAAGGGCGCTAAGTTTACGTGTTTTTTTTGGGATTGAAAAGGATATAAATTGAACAAAAAGTGCTTTTTTTCACGTTTTTCATATTGACATTTTATAAAGTGTTATTGCGAGCAGTTTTTGTACAAATTGATAACAAAAGCTGCTCACTTTTTAAGGTGTTTTGTACAACTATTTACGAACACCTGATAAACGTACCCATTCGTCTTGAATAGTAATCGGGTCCATCTGGCAAAATTCACCATATATGGTTTGTAATTGTTCGGCTTGTTCTTCTAAAACTCCAGACAAAGCAAGCACACCTTTACTAGCAACATACTCAATTATGACGGGTGCAAGTTCACGTAATGGTCCGGCCAAAATATTTGCCACGACCACATCAGCTTTAAACTCAGGTTGGTCTTTAGGAAGAAATAATTCTAAACGGTCTTCACATTGATTACGTTTTGCGTTTTCTAAACTGGCTTGTAGTGCTTGTGGATCAATATCGATACCGATAACTTTTTTCGCACCTAATTTCAGCGCGGCTAATGATAAGATACCTGAGCCGCAACCGAAATCGACGACGGTTTTGCCTTCAAGGTCTAAGCCATCAAGCCAAGTTAAACATAAAGCGGTGGTTGGATGTGTTCCGGTGCCAAAGGCTAAGCCGGGGTCGAGCATAACATTAACTGCACTCGGATCTGGCACTTCACGCCAACTAGGGCATACCCATAAACGTTGGCCAAACTTCATTGGATGAAAGTTGTCCATCCATTCGCGTTCCCAGTCTTTATCTTCAAGTTGCTCAAGCTTATATGCCATATTGGCTTTATCTGGATGAATACCTTTTAAGTAATTCAAGACTTTATCCATATCATGACCCGCATCATATAAGCCCATCACGACGGTATTATTCCAATAGATAACTTCATCACCAGGTAGAGGCTCATATATAGGTGTATCTTTAGCATCAATAAAGGTAACGGCTTGTGCACCACATGCACTGAGCCAATCACTATATTTTTCGGCAGTTTCTTCATCAGCACTTAATCTAAGCTGGATCCAGGGCATGTTTCTTCTCATTAAAATTTTTTTGCTAGTTTATCATTCTCTACCGCGACAAAACAGCCACTTTAGCCATATACTAATCTAATAATTGCGATAAACTTGATGTCTTAATGAACATTGCCAGCTTAGTAGTTAACACTTATATAAGCACAGTCGCCTACTTTAATTATTCACACTGTAAGGATTAAAATGCTAGATCTTCTCCCCGATTTATTCGACGACCATGCTGATAAGCTTTCTTTGGCTGCTCCTATCTTTAAAGACTACGGTGGGAATACTATATTCCATGGCGAAATTGTTACCGTTAGCTGCTATAACGATAATTCCAGAGTTAAAGAGCTTGTTGCTACTGATGGCAGTAATAAAGTGATGGTCGTTGATGGTAAAGCAAGTATCACTAATGCCTTACTCGGTGACATGTTAGCCGAGCTAGCCGTAAAAAATGGTTGGCAGGCCATTGTGATTAATGGCTGTATTCGTGATGCGGGTACCATAGCTACCTTGCCCATCGCAGTAAAAGCACTTGGCTGCTGCCCAATTAAAACTGAAAAGCTAGGCAAAGGTGAAGTTAACCAAGTTATTAGCTTTGCCAACCTAAGCTTTACGCCTGGTCAATATATATATGGTGATAGTAATGGCTTAGCCATTAGCAAAGCACTAATAACCTTTTAATGACAATAACCTTTTATGACAACACCCTTAGTAAAGTCTGTATTGCTAAAATTCAACATAACGCCAGAGTTAGAGATTAATAATGAAGTACTTCCCCATATACCTAGATGCCAAACATATAAACGCAATGATTATAGGTGGTGGCGAAGTAGCAGCTCGTAAAATAGAGTTACTATTAAAATCGACAACTAACATTTCTGTTATGTCTGAAACGCTTAATAGTAGTGTTGAGCGTTTAGTAAATGAGCATCAATTAACTTGGCTCAAACATAATTATCAGCCTGGCCATCTTCACAACATTAATATTGTTATTGCTGCAACAGACAGTAGTGAAGTCAATAGCGCGGTAGCTGCAGAAAGCACAGCATTAAAATTACTCACCAATGTAGTCGACCAACCGGAACTATGCACCTATATAACACCAGCCATTATTGATCGAAGTCCTATTATTATAGCAATGTCGAGTTCTGGTAGTGCCCCTATTCTCCTGCGAATGTTACGTGAGCAAATCGAGAAAACATTACCCAATAGCTACGGCAAGTTAGCTGATTTTTCTTTTAAATTTAGAGATCATGTTAAAGCGCGGGTAAAAAGTATTCGTGACCGTCGTACTTTTTGGGAGCGCACTTTGCGTGGCAGTATCGGACAAGCTATTTTATCGGGTAAAACAACGTTGGCTGAACAACAGTTAATTGCCAGTTTAAAAACACAAACACCACCACCCAAGGGTGAAATTGTTTTTATACATACCGGTAATGGTAATCCAGACGACTTGACCCTTAATGCTCATCGCGAAATGCAATTTGCCGATGCCGTTTTTTATGACAAAGAAGTTAATACTGACCTGATCGAATATATTAGACGTGACGCCAGTAAGTATCCTCAAGACATAGCCTCAAACATATTAATTAATGTGCAACACGTTTTAGATTTAGCAGAGCAAGGCGAGAAGGTTATATACTTATTGAGTGGTACTATCGAATTACCCGAAAATAAAACCTTGTCACAAAGCCCTTTCACCAAAAAGCATATATACAGCGGTAGCTAGCACTTAATGGCGATGCTCATTATTCACTGGGCCTGTATGATGGTGAACAGGCACAGAAAAACCTTGGTTAATCATCTTCGCTAAAAAGGGTACATCTTCACTATCACCAATATCAGCATAATCTGTACTTTGATAAGTTGAATATTGTTTAAATAGCGACAACCTCTCTACATCATTGGGCTGATATTTTGTTAACTGCCATTGTCGTGTGAACTTAACGTCCTTTAATTGAAAGTATTTTACTAGGCGTAGTTTTGGTAACCAAGTCAGTTGATACTCTTTGTGTTTATCTTTCAATATATAGTGCTCTTCAAGCAGACAACCGGTATTTTTCTGTTCGACAAATTGCATGTTTTTTAGCTCAGGTGTCACGACTAACTGAAACACATCTTGCCATTGTGGTTGATATCTCAGTTCATTGGATTGATATTCAATCACATGCTGATATTTTTCAAACACTCGACTTAGCGACAATCGATGACCATTTTTTGTCCACAGCTCATCAACACCCTTGCTTATATTACGATGTAACACCACTTTAGCCTCGCGGTGTAATTCAAATAATTGCGGAACAGGTTTTTTAATCGCTGTGGTATTAGAGGGCTGAGTGCTCAGCTGATAGTAAGCGCTGAGCAAATCGGGTGAAATTTCGCACTCACTGGCGTTGCTACTTAAAGATATCGTGAATAATAATGCGACAATAATTTTCATAATAAAACCAATTTTTAATTAATAATCACCAGACTCTTCAATATAAAATCTTTAATGTCTTGAGGCAGCCTAGGTATAATATCAAGCTGATTAATTAGCCGCTCATTTTTAATGGTTAAAATGAATAACTACAGCGTTATAAAATTTAGAAGTAGAAAAACTACTGACTAAATTTTATGCCTTGTCATTATCCATTTTTCCGCATGAAAAAGTAGATCACTTAATTAATCAAATTGATATAAATAAAAGGAAGTTGTCATTTTTTAATCCGACAACTTCCCGACCTAACAATAGAGAACAGCAAACACTTAGTTTATCGCTTGCTCAGCTTTTGTGACCAAATCTGCGGCATAGTCCATCGCATGGAAAATAACACTTTGCTCATTAGTACCCGTAATTAAATGCGCACCAGGCCCTTGGGCATAAATACCAACATCTTCACCGGCATGAGTTTCAGAGCCCATTGGCACTAAGGCTTCTTGATGAAAACCTGGCGAATTAGTATCTACCATAGCGAGATCTTCACGCCCAGTAACAGCGTCGCCGCTATAGCCTGCATCCGCATCTGTTTCTGCCCCTAAATCTCTAAAGCCTTTACCATTTGTATAACCTAATGTGGTGTAAGGCATACCGTCACTGGCTAAGCTTGGCTCAGTGCTACCAACCCCAACCACTTTACCTAAAATAGGATTACCACGTTTGGGGTAGCCTGCCATAGTGAAAACATGACTATGATCGGCCGTAACAATAATTAAGGTTTCTTCGGGGTCAGTTGCATCGACCGCCGCCTTTACAGCATCGGCAAAAGCCATTGCGTCGGTTAACGCGCCATGTGCACTGCCGGCATGATGACCATGATCGATTCTACCCGCCTCAACCATTAAGAAAAAACCTTGTTCATTATTATCCAGCACATCAATCGCTTTACTGGTCATCTCGCGTAAAGAAGGTTCACCGGCAATGTCGTTGCCGCGGTCCGCTTCATATTGCATATGAGATTCATTAAATAAACCAAAGAGTCTTGCCGTGGTATTAGCATCAACCGCATCAAAGCCTGCTTGGTCGATAACATAACTACCTGCTGGATATTGCGCTTTCCATTCTGCGGTTAAGTCGCGGCCGTCCGTTCTATCACCTTCTATGGCACTTACCGCATCGGCACTATTAAATGATGCATCTTTGGGTAAAAAGTGTCTTCTTCCACCGCCCAATACGACTTCAATACCATCAACATCGGCGCCAGCAAAGCGGCTTTCCATATCACTTTCAAAACTAATAAGTTGTGCGGCAATATCAATACAACCAGCCGAAACAGCTGCTGCTGACATATCAGAGATATCTTCCCAGTTTCTATCGGCAGATTTAGCATAAGTCGCCGCTGGTGTGGCATGCGTAATACGAGCGGTAGAAATAATACCTGTTGATTTTCCCGCTATTTCTGCCAGTTCTAATGCGGTTACTAGCTCATTCCCTGATACCGTAGAACAATCACCTCGGCTGATAGCTTCAGATACGCCAATGACACCAACATCTGTTTTCACCCCTGACATCATCGCGGTCATGGTGCCAGCAGAATCTGGCGTTTGTGCATCAACATTATACGTTTTTGCAAAACCAGAAAAAGGGAATTTATCAAAACTTAGTTGATGCTCTTCCCCCATTTTTCCGAGTTGTTGCCCTGCTAAAATACGAGTAGCAGTCACAGTAGAAATACCCATACCGTCACCAACAAAGAGAATAACGTTTTTAGCCTTACCTTTGGTATTCATCAAAGATTGAGCATTAAGTTCAGCTTGCGCTAAAACACTTTGTCCTTGCTCATACCATAAGTTGTTTGTCGTAGCGGTTAATGCCGAGCCTTGCGCTTGCGTTAATGTTGGCGAGCAGACAAATTCTGTCGCGTCGATTTCGCCAACATCTAATACGCCGGAGCCATCATCATCTAAACCTGAGTCAATTTGAACACCGCCATTAAGACATTGTGCATCACCAACATTTAGTAACGTTTGGCTAATTAGACTATTAATACCACTATTGCCATCAGCGCCATTACTACCGTCGTCCCCACCACAACCCGCTAATGCAGCCAATACGGCTAAAGATAAAAGTTTTACTGATTTCATAATTAATTCCTTTCGATTAGCCGATTATTTAGCAATTAAGCCAAGAGATTGATTGATGATATGAAACACGACACTTTGCTCGATGACGCCTTGCGCTAAATGAGCTCCTGGCCCTGAAGCATGTAAGCTTATATCTTCACCTGCATGGGTTTCTGAGCTAAGCGGCACAGTGGCCTCTTGATGAAAACCTGTTGAAGTAGTATCAACCATCGTTAAGTCTTGACGCCCAGCCACTGCATCAGCGCTATAAGTAAGATCGGCATCTGTTTCGTTGACCAAATTTCTAAAGCCTTTACCATTGGTATAACCCACCGTGGTATATGGCATTCCGTCTCCCGCTAAAGCAGGCTCAGTTGCACCAACATTAACCACTTTGCCTAAGATGGGATTGCCACGTTTAGGATAGCCGGCGATAGTAAATACATGACTATGATCAGCGGTTACTAAAATTAATGTTTCTTCAGGATTAGTATTGTCGATAGCAGCTTGCACTGCGTTAGCGAATTCGATGGTATCTGTTAAAGCGTTATACGCAGAGCCCGCATGATGACCGTGATCAATGCGTCCTGACTCAACAACGAGGAAAAAACCTTTTTCATTATTATCGAGAATATCAATCGCTTTACTGGTTAATTCAGTGAGTGAAGGTTCACCGGCAATATCATTACTGCGATCAGCTTCATATTGCATATGTGATTCATTAAATAAGCCCAACACGCGCTCAGTGCTGCTAGCATCGATCGCGTCAAAACCGGCTTGATCAATAATATATTGACCATTTTGATATTGCGCTTGCCATTTAGCGGTTAAATCTACGCCGTCAGTACGATCACCCTCAATAGCACTTACAGCATCAGCGCTGTTAAAGCTCGCATCTTTAGGTAAAAAGTGGCGGCGACCACCGCCAAATGCTACTTCAATGCCATCAACATCAACACCGGGGAAACGTTGTTCGAGGTTTTTTTCAAAATCAATAAGCTGAGTAGCTATATCTACACATCCTGCGGTTACAGCGGGTTCTGGCATATCGGAAACATCTTCCCAGTTACGGTCAGCTGATTTTGCATAAGTTGCCGCAGGTGTGGCATGAGTAATACGCGCTGTTGAAATAATACCCGTCGACAAACCTTTAATTTCAGCAACCTCTAGTGACGTGACTAATTCATTGCCACTTACTGTTGAACAATCACCGCGCTCAATATCTTCATCTACACCAATGACACCAACATCCGTTTTAACACCTGACATCATCGCCGTCATCGTTCCGGCTGAATCGGGTGTTTGTGCATCTACATTATAGGTTTTAACTTGTGCAGAATAAGGAAACGCTTCAAAGCTTAAATAGCCCTCCTCACCCGATTGACCTTTATTTTGTCCGTCTAAGATACGTGCTGCAGTTAAGGTCGAAAGCCCCATACCGTCACCGACAAATAAAATGACATTTTTTGCTTTATTGCGTGTTGTTAGTTTAGTTTTAGCCATGACTGCTTGCTGGCCATCAACAAACCACGGACTGTCTTTTTGTACATTAGGTAAAACGCCAGCGACGGCGACGCTAGAGAGTAAAAAAGATGACAAAGCTGAAAGTGAAACCCATGTCGAGTTCATAATGCTTCCTTTAGTGTTATTTTTAGTTATATAGTTTTGCTAATGCACATGCACTAACAACACGAGCATGCTAATCACTAAAAATGACAGTAAGGTAAAAGAAATATGAACGGACGATGAAAGTTTTATAGCATAAATATGACAACCCATTAGAGAGTGAGGGGCTATCTGGTTTTATATGCGACTTAAATTGCCGTATAGCTGCAGATTGCCGTATAGCTGCAGATTGCCGTATAGCTGCAAATATATTTGAATTAACAGCGTAAATCTAAAATTAACGCTTATTTATACTACCAGGGCAATCGCAACCAGTAACAGAAATAAAGCCACAATTTCTGTTTGAATAACGGGCAGTTTTGCCGTATTTCGTTGATTATCATGCTGCATAAATGACTCCACAGTAAAGTTTATTTGTCAGGGTTTCGTCGTCCGATAAGTGCTTTAGGACAACTCAATTAATCGACTTGCTATACCATAGAGTCAGCGCGAGTATACTTAGTTCAGCACTTTACGATTCTTTACATTCCTTAGCCTCGCGCTAGCAGCCAATAGCTTTCTATGAAAATTAAGATCGCAAAATAAATCTACTGGTGAATTATTCAGCTGACCATTGCGCTGATAATAGAGAATAAGCAGCCACTTTACATTCGAGTTCTAGACAAACATTAACAAGTGTAATAATGTTGAGATAAGTACGGTTTTAAATAACTAAACACGTGAAAAACAGGATGTTTTAGAATTTTGCGTTACACTAAATTTATCATAAAAGTCTAATTAAAATGGAATGTAGTAGATGTCTAACAATAAAAACACTAAAAAAGAACCAGAACAAAACGAAGCGCCTGTTGATGAGCTTGACCAGCTTAGACAAATTGTATTTGGCGTTGCCGAGCAACAATTAAAAAAACAAATTGCATTAACGCGTAGTGATTTGGAGCACGCACTCAATACACAAAGCATTAATTTTACCCAGCGCTTAGATAAAATGCAGGAAAATATCAACCAACGATTTTCTGATATTGAGCGACAAATACAGCACTTAGATAAAACCCATGATGATAATGAATTGGTTATTCAAAAAGATCTTGCCAATTTAGCGTCTGAACATGAAATGTTTGCCACCGCGACCCAGCAAGACTTTAAAACGATGGAACAGTCACTTGATAGTGGCAGCCAAACACTCTCGCATAACTTCAATGAACAACTGGAACAATTGAAAAACCATCTTGAAACAGTATCAAATGCGCTTAGTTCGTCAAAAACCGATAGAAAAACACTGGCTAAATTACTGGCAACCATGGCGATTAACTTAGAAGATGACCAACTATAATGCCAACCGATGCATCAAAAGAAGCTGAGTCAGCGCAACAACTAGAAATAGTTCGCACTCTGCTGCTGGGTAGAGACAATAGTAGAATTACAGATAGTATAAAAAAAGATGCGCGTAAAATAGTAGCCGAGGTTATTACCGAGGCGCTACGTGATAGGCAAAAACAAGATAAATCAGTAGATAAAGTACTCCAACCTTTTGTCGAAGACTCAGTACAAATATCTGTTGCTCACAATAGTGAGCAAATGGTTATCTCTTTATATCCCATTGTTGGTAGTTTAGTCAGAAAATCTGTTGCTGCTTTTCTCAGTGACTTTATGGAAAAAACTAATCAGCTATTGGAAAACAGTCTGACAATAAAAGGGCTAAAATGGCGGATTAGAGCTCGACAAGGTGGCGTTAGTTACGCACAGTATGCTGCCTCTCAAACCTTTGTTTATCGAGTCGAACATGTTTTTCTTATTCATAGAGAAACCGGCTTACTTTTAAATACCGTCGCATTAGATAATGAAAACAAAAGTGATGCCGACGTCGTATCGGCAATGCTAACAGCTATTAATGACTTTGTAGGTGACTCATTTATAACTAACGATGATCGACTCAAAGAACAATTACAATCGGTCAGTACCGAAAACTTTAACTTACTGATAAAACCAGGCCCAAGTGCGCTTGTTGTTGCCGCCGTAAGCGGAAATCCCCCTCAAAGTATAAGTGACCAATTACAGTTAACGGTAGAAAACATCCATAGTTTGTACATTGAAGAACTGAAGAGCTTTAATGGCGATAACCAACAGTTTGAAAATACCGACAGCCAACTGCGTGACTGCTTATTATCAGAGCAGAAAACAGCAACCCCCGATAAGAAAAAAACACCTTGGTTTGCCTGGGGAATAGTTTTACTCATATTGCTATACGCAGGATACCAAAGCTATAACTGGCTAAAAAGCACTCAACTTCACGAAAAAATAATGCAGTTAGACGCCCAGCCCGGCGTCATGATCAAACAACTTAAAATACACAGTCTTGATAATATAACATTAGATATTTTACGCGACCCTGACGCCTTGAATATTACTGACTGGCTTAATAATAATGAAATGAATGCGACATTGTTCAATCTCAATGAACGAAATTACTACTCTTTTGATCCGCCAATTTTGCGCCAACGCGCGCAGCGTATAATTAAAGCATACCCAAATATTACCTTTACTTGGCAAAACGATATGCTTGAACTTTCGGGCAGTTTAGAGATAACAAAAACAGAACAGTTACTCAATGCGTTAGCCATAGCAGGATTTACGCCCGATAAAAACTTAAGCACCGAACAATTAACACTGGCATCAGCCATGCCAATGTTAGAAAGTCAGCAAATACAGCAACAAATATTTGATGACCTTATTGGCCGAATTGCTTCACTCCAGCTAAATTTCCCGGTTGCTGTTGAAACCATCACGCCCGAAATGCAACTGTCATTACAACGGCTTTATCAATATACACAGCAACTTACTCCAATAGCCAAAGCACTTAACATCAATTTTGGCTTATTAATATTGGGCAGCAGTGATAATACCGGCAATAAAACTGCAAATAATGTGATTAGTCTCAAAAGAGCAAACAATGCTGCCGATGTTTTACAACTCAAAGGTATAAATAAAGATAAAATGTTCGTTTTAGGCTTGGGCCAAATAGAAATTACCGATATCAGTAGTACGGCAAGAACCGTTATGTTCAATGTTATCCATATAAATAATGATTAAGTTATCCATATAAATAATGATTAAAAAAATTAGAGGGTGACTCCTTTGTAAATAGGTGTAGTATTTTACTCATACTTTATCGTGCTTATATAATTGATACTTAGCGAGAATTAAAAGCCAAGCAAAACCAGCAAGCTGTCGAACATGGAGATGACGCTTTGATTCAAAAGAAAATCTGCCTTTTAGGGGCTTCCAGTGTTGGAAAAACAAGTTTAGTCAAACAATTTGTAGAAGGTATTTTTAGTGAAAAGTATCTTACGACCATTGGTGTAAAAATTGACAAAAAAACCATCTCTATAGAGAATGAACAAGTACAGTTCATGATTTGGGACATGGAAGGTAATGACACTTATAACGCTTTCCAAGAAAGGTACTTACGTGGTGCTGCGGGTTATATCATCGTTGTTGATCAAACACGTACAACTTCATTACATGAAGGTTTAGACATCCACACCCTTGCTCAGCAAGTCACCAACTGTCCGGCAATATTGACCATCAATAAAAGCGATTTACCTGCCACTTGGAATATGGATGACAATGAAAACAAGTCTTATCAAAACTTATTTGATCTACAGTTTTCGACCAGTGCTAAAACCGGGGCAAATGTAGAAGAAATGTTTGCCGGCTTAGCAAAGCTATTATTAAGGAGTTAATAAGATGACATCGCTACTTAATAAAGTCATAAATGCATTAGAACAAATTGTTTTAGAAGTTACCGACACTAACGCTGGCACAGTAAAATGGATGGAAGGCGAAGGTGAGTGGGCAAGTGATTTATTTCCAAAATCGAGTAACCAACAGCCATTTACGATTAATGAGGATACGCCATTTTTACTCGACTTCCTTTTTGATGCAAAATCAATATGGCAAGCTAGTGAGAATGGTAAATTACGCTCTGGCTTATGGACCGAAATAACTCAAAACAATAAAGAACTGTATTTAGAAGCGATCGCCATAAAACATGAACAACACAATCTTCTAGTCATAACCAATCAACGAGAAGATTTCGAATTTCAGCAAAAAACAAAACAGTTAGCTCGTGAAGTTTTATTGTCCTACGATCGACTTTTTTTAAAAAATGAGTATTTGCATACCCGCTTACTGTCTATTTTAAAACAGCCACCAGAGCAAAGTAATATATTAAAGACTCTCACGAAAGTCATTGAAAATGCAGAGTTTGCCGTTTTAATTGCCAGTACTGATTTCACCACAAATATTGAAAACTCAGCGGCACTCAAACTTTTTGATCAAGACTCACTCGTTTCTACAGAGTCTGCTCGTCCCGTTGAGATTATTCTTAGGTTAATGCAAAACCAATTGCCTGAATACGAACGAATTTTGTCAACTAACTCTAGTTGGGATGGTGAATTATGTTGGATATCCCCGCCATCGACACTCAAGTGGCTTAAGGTAGGCTTTTATCCCGTTAAAAATAAGCTCAATGAAGTAGAGAATTGGATAATATTCGCCAACGACATCAGTACAATAAAGCACTTAGTGCAGCGAAATGAGCAACTTGCCCTGCAAGATATGTTAACCGAACTTCCAAATCGATTTTCTTTTTTGCAAATGCTAGAGAAACACATAGCTTCCAATCGACCGTTTTATTTACTGTATATTGATATTAACGAATTTAGACGGCACAACGAGTTTTATGGCCATGACCAAGGCGACAAACTGCTAATAGAGTTAAGCAAGCGTATCAGCGCTGCGGTAAAAACTTCAGATTTTATTGCGCGAGTTGGCGGCGATGAGTTTGCAATAATTATTAATAATATCGATAGCCAAAAAGCCTGTAAACTGGCGATACAGCGCATCATTGATAGTATCAATAAGCCGTTTCACTCGACAACAACAGAAAGCTTTAATGTCAGCATTAGCATTGGTGCGGCCAATTACCCAAAAGATGCGCAAAGTGTTGAAGAATTGATGAAATTTGTCGACTTAAGCGCTTATAACGGTAAGAAAAATAAAAAAAATTCGATCCAATTTTACTCACAATCAATGAAAGATGCTTCACACCATATAATAATAATAGAACAAGAGTTAAGGCAGGCAATCAAGAACAACGAATTTGAACTGTACCTGCAACCTATTATCGATATTAAAACTAATTGTATCAACAAAGCTGAGGCATTGATCCGCTGGAACCATCCAGTTAAAGGTTTAATAAATCCTGATGACTTTATTCCAGTCGCAGAAAGAAGTGGTTTGATTATTGCGATTGGTGAGTGGGTAATTAGCCGTTCTTGTCAAATAGCCAAAGAAATAAGTGAACTCGGCTTTAATATTAAAATATCAATGAACCTGTCTCCATCTCAAGTTGCTGATGACACGTTGTTTTCATACTTAAGCGCTTGTATTTACGATAATGAAATTAATCCCTGTTTATTAGAGCTAGAAGTAACAGAAGATGTTTTAGTTGATGATTATTCCGTAGCAGAAAAATTATTAAGTAAAGCAAGAACGATTGGTATGAGTGTGTCAGTTGATGACTTTGGTACCGGTTACAGTTCACTGTCGTATTTAAAAAAATTACCTTTAGATTATTTAAAAATTGACCGTACATTTATTAAAGAAATTGTTGCTGACGATAACGATAAAGCGATAGTACGTGCGGTTATTGCGATGGCACACAACTTAAATTTATGTGTTACAGCAGAAGGTGTTGAAACCCAAGAGCAATTGAGTTTTCTGGTAGACAATGCATGTAACTCAGTACAAGGTTACATGTTTAGCCGACCCATTAATGTAGATTACTTTATCAAGCTACTCAATGAACAATCGTTATAAAATATCAGTAAAAAGTATCTCGACCTCAGGCGAACGAAGCTAAACACTGGATACATTAAATACCCCAATAACTGAAATTTAGTCATTGGGGTAATATAACTCCACTACTTTCTTGCGACTAAGTGTACCGTACTGGTTGAGCGTTCAAGAAAAGCACCTTCGCAGTAAGCAAAATAGTAAAGCCAAAGTCGCTTAAACTCTTCATCATAGCCAAAAGGGTTAAGCTCAGGCCAAGACTTTAAAAATGCTTCGCGCCAATGAGATAGCGTTTTTGCATAATCTAGGCCTATATCACTTATCGACTCTGTGACTAATTCAGTATGCTCAGTCAGATGCCCTGTCAACACAGAAATAGAGGGCAAAAACCCACCTGGAAAGATATAACGCTGAATAAAATCAACATTATTTTTGTAGTGCTCAAAGCGCTGATCCGCAATGGTAATTGACTGAATTAATAATTTTCCGCCTGGCTTTAACCTTTCATTACACTGCTTAAAAAAGCTAGGTAAAAATTCAAAGCCAACGGCTTCTATCATTTCAATTGAAACCAGTTTGTCAAACTCACCAGTCAAGTCACGATAATCTTGTTTTAACAGCGTAATTTTTTCTGTTAGCCCTAATTGTTCAATGCGATTTTTAGCATATGCGTGCTGTGCATCAGAAATAGTCGTCGTGGTAACTTTACAACCATAATGCTGAGCGGCGTAAATAGCTAACCCGCCCCAACCTGTACCTATTTCTAATAAGTGGTCATCTGCGGTTAACTCCAAACGCTGACAAATAGTCGACATTTTGTGTATTTGTGCCTGCGCTAAGTTTGCATCTTTGTTAGGATAAATAGCTGATGAGTACATCATTTCAGGGTCAAGAAAGCGACTGTAAAGTTCATCTCCTAAATCGTAATGCGCAAGAATATTCTTTTTTGAACCTGTCTGACTATTGCGATTTCGACGGTGAAGCAAGGCATATTTAAGCTTAGTTAGCCAAGGTTTTTGCTTTTCAAGACTATCGACTTCCTGCTGAGCGCGAGCAAATATACGAATAACAGTCGTTAAATTTGGGCTACTCCATTTTCCAGCAATATAAGCTTCGGCTACGCCAATAGAACCACCTTTAACAAAATCTCGATAGACGCTGCTGTCATGTATATTGATACGACCAAGTAAGGATTTATTTTCAGCAAACTCAGGAAAAAGAAAACGCTGTGCATTATCAACTAATTCAATTTGACCATAGTTAATTTTTGCAAAAGCTGAGAAAACTAAACTACGGCAACGTTTATCTAACCAGTTAGCTTGTTTTTTTATTTTTATCCCTGATACGTTTTCCAACACTAATCTCCTGATTTTGGTTTTGTTATTTTACTTTTTTGATAACCAACAAATGGTATGCGCTTCAAAAATAGCTTCATGGCTTGCCAGTATATGCCCAACACTATTTTTAATGTCATTACCGGTATATTAAGCCAGAGTTGCCATAATGACGCCGCCGTGAATGGCGCTTTGGTTAAATTCATGGTTACATCAAAAATTTTCCGGTCTATTTTAATATTACCGGCGTCTTCAACACCCTTACGATGATTTTCTATATGCACCAATAATTGTGAGCGACTAACCATTGGCGGTTTAATAAGCCATTTATAACACATGTTTAAATCCATAAATGGTGACACATGAAAATTTTTATCCGTAATATGCGACGTTGAATCTTGGTTACTACTAACACTATTTTCTAACGGTACTAAATAATAATGCCGCTCATTCCATGGCGTATTACTGACTTCAACCAATACTTGCGTACAGATATCATTACCGTTATAACAAAAATAAAAATTTGCCGGACTAAAGTAAAGTCCCAAGCATCTGACCTGAACGAGCATAATTATACGACTTATATCTTCAGCGCCCGATAACGTGGCTATTTTATTCTTTATACGTTGCTTAAGACTTTTAGGTTCACCTTTAAGGTAGTCCTTCTGTTTAAACCTCAACAAGTTGAACCAAGAAAAACCAAATATCCCTCGCGGGCTTTGCTCGGCTTGCATTTCATCAACATCTAGCGCGAGCATATATAATTTATAACTAAAGCTATGCGATTTAGGCGTAAATCGTCTGTGCCTGATTTGGCCCCGATAAATACGACTATGTGATAAAGGTTCAACCATTGTTTATTTTCAATTCAGTTTCTTTTAAATAACAATCAAATCGTTGCGCAACGTCTACCGCACTACGTACACCGTCTTCATGAAAACCGCTATACCAATATGCACCCGCAAAATGAGTATTGCTTTGACCACATATTGTTAGACGTTGTCGTTGAGCATTAATCGACTTAGTTGAAAACACGGGGTGATGATAAGTAAACTCACGTAATATTTTGCTGGCTTCAATATCGTCACGCTGGTTCAAAGTTACGCAAAAGGTATGCTGCGAACTCAACCCTTGCAGAATATTCATATTGTAAGTAACGCTGGCAGGTTTGGTTCTATCAGCACTTAGCTGGTAATTCCAACTCGCCCATGCTTTTTCTCTTTTGGGTAATAAATTAATATCGGTATGCAACACGACTGAGTTTTCGCTATAGGGTATAGCTCCCAGTATTTCATGCTCTTGCTGGCTAGCATCATCACCAAGTAGCGCCAAAGCTTGATCTGAATGACACGCTAGTACGACTTCATCGAAGGTTTGTACATCGCCATTAGCAAAACATAGCTGCACCTCGTTATTGTTTCGCGTTATAGCGCGAATATCAGCATTAAGATGAATATTATCGGCAAATGGCTTACACAACGGAGCTAAGTAACTTCTTGAACCACCCGGCACAACATACCATTGCGGTCGATCAGCTATATTTAACAAGCCATGATTATGGAAAAAATTAACAAAAAAATGAAATTGAAATTCTTGCATCTGTACCAATGAACTAGACCAAATAGCTGCACCCATCGGTAAAATATAATGTTCTGCAAAATAGTAACCGAATTCATTTTCTCGTAAAAACTCGCCTAAAGTTAAGCTCTGATCATAGTTTTTCGCATGGTAACTTTGCTTGCACAACTTATTAAACCTAAGAATTTCTTTAACCAACCACCAAAACTTTGGATTGAATATATTACGTCGTTGAGCGAATAACGTGTCCAGGTTATGGCCATTGTATTCCATGCCGGTATCTGAATTATGTACCGAGAAACTCATTTCGGTTTCTTGCTTACCAACGCCAATTTCGTCCAGTAACGCCAAGTAGTTAGGATAGGTTTTATTATTAAAAACAATAAAGCCAGTATCAATAGCATATTGCTGCCCTGCTAACTCAACATCAACCGTGGCAGTATGTCCGCCAATATGAGCCGACTTTTCAAAAACACTGACATCATGCTTTTTCGATAACAAATAAGCGGCAGTTAAACCTGACACACCTGCACCTATAATGGCAATTCGCTTCATTGCTTATCATTCCTTACATTTTTATTATTTTTTTCACTTTTTAACGCAATGCCCTGCCAAATAAAGTCAGGTAGCAGTGCGATAAATTTCATTATTAAGGTTAATCTTTTTGGGAAGTGCACATAAGATTTTCGAGCACTAACCCCTTGATAAATACGACTAGCCGCTTGCTCACTGGTGAGTAAAAACGGCATAGGAAAGTCGTTTTTGTCAGTTAATGGTGTTTTGATAAAACCCGGATGAACTAAGGTAACCGCTATATTTTCTGCTTTTAAATCTAAACGTAAGCTTTTAGCTAAATAATCTATTCCAGCTTTAGACGCGCCATAAGCTTCGGCCCGCGGAAAAGGCAGAATAGTGGCACTAGAGCTAACAAATACCACCTGTCCTCCGCTAGCTACTTTTGGCAGAAAACGCTCGAGCATATAACCCAAAGACTGCAAGTTTGTAGCAATAACACTGGCAAACAGTGCACCATCAAACGCTTTAGCGTTGTCGATATAACGACAATCGCCGGCATTAAGCATTAAAATATCGATGTGCTTTATTTCGTTAAGTTTATTGGCGGCTTTGCAGACTTGTTCGGTATCAGTCATATCAAAAGCAAGTGGGATAACATGAGTATTCCCCTGAGCCAATTGTTGAAGCTTTTCTTCATTTCGACCACAAGCAATTACCTGATAGCCCTTGGCAATATAGCGATGTAATAAAGACTCACCGATACCAGAAGTAGCACCGGTAATGAGAATGGTACGCCGATTATTCATTCTGTTACCGCCCTGCTTTTAAGCCAGCGAATGACACGTCCTAAAAAAGGCAGTTGCTCATACAGCATAGCGCCTAAATCAAGATAATCTCTATGGTAAATAACTTTATCGCCACAGCCTTTAAGATGCGAACTACCTTGAACACTGACGACTTTTCCTGAGTTTAATCGAGGATGCTGAAAACTCATTTTCCAATAAATAGCAGCCTCTGAATCTTGCGCTATTACTTGCTCAATAGTAAATTCACAATAACTAAGCTTTTGATAAAGTTCATTGAAGTAAATTTTTAGTTGTTCAAAACCCTCAAGTTGATGCATTGGGTCGATAAATACGATGTCTTGGTGATAAACGTCCGCTAACAAGTGTAAATTATCAGTTGAGAGCTTTTGGTAAGTCTCGATAAACTTAACCAACCACAGTGAATATTGTGGTGGGCTGTTTAAGTCAGCAGGAATCGTAACCTTTTGATTTGACATAAATACTCTTCATATTTGGCGATATATCCACTCGACTAAAGCATGTGAATTTTAGCCATCGGATACCTTATATCTCAAAGTCGTTAACTAGCTATCTATAAAAATCTAGTGCCGCTAATCTAGCTTCTTTGTGATCCACTATTGCCGGCCAATAAAGTGATAATTTTTCTTTAGCAATATACTGATGAGGAAAGTGAATTTCTTTATCAGGCAACTGCGCCAGCTCTGGTATGAATTTACGTATAAACTCGCCTTTTGGATCAAATCTTTCGCTTTGTCTTATCGGGTTAAATACCCGAAAGTAAGGTTGTGCATCACAACCGGTACTTGCTGCCCACTGCCAGCCACCGTTATTTGCAGCAAGATCGCCGTCAATAAGCTGCTGCATAAAGTATTTTTCTCCCCAGCGCCAATCAATCAGTAAGTGCTTTGTTAAGAAACTTGCTACCACCATACGCAATCGATTATGCATCCACCCTGTTTGATTAAGTTGCCTCATTGCAGCATCGACCAGCGGGTAACCGGTTTTACCCTGACACCACAGTGTAAACAGCTCATTATTATTAGGCCAAACAACGCCATGATACTTAGGATTAAAGCATTGATGTTTAGAGAGATTTTGTCGGTGAAAAATTAAATTACGGTAAAACTCTCGCCAAATTAGTTCGTTTAACCAAGTAAACTCCTCACTGTCTGAGGCAACTAAAATATCAGGAAAACGCTGAATAAATAACAACAGTAAATAACGAGGGCTAATAGCACCTATCGCTAAGTAGGGTGATAAGCCAGACGTAGCTTTAATGGCGGGAAAATCACGTTTTTTGCCATAACTTGCGACTTTGTATTCGTAGAATTCTGGAATAACTTGTTGTTCAACTTGATCAGCTAAAGGCCATGCATCAGATTCTCCTGCACAACTTAAAGGCGCCTTAAACGTTAGCTTTACTTCATCACTCTGCTGCTTAGAAACCCTTGTGCTAGGTTTGCCAAGATAATCAAAACCGTGTTGCTTTACATAGGTTAACCAAGCGCGTTTGTAAGGGGTAAATACCTTGTACATCTCGCCAGTTTTGTTTAACACTTTGCCTTTTTTGACAATGACATCGCTTTCAAACATACGCAGCGGAATACCTTGCTCAATACAAGACTTATCCCGTTGCTTTTCATTAAACTCTAGTTCTTGATTCGCCACCACTTCACTAACATTATGCTGCTGGCAATATTGTTGTAAAAATGAAATTTGCGCCGAAAAGTCATCGCAATGCACAACCTCTAAGGTAATATTTAGCGACAGCAACTGCTCAGCCAACGCATTAACGTGACGCTTAATAAAATCAATTTTTATTGCAGACCAGTCATGAGCTAACCATTGTTTTTCACTGACAAAAAAGATCGCCTTAGCCGTCTCAGCGCCTTTATTTTGCTCGAGGAAATAATCTAGGGCAGGATTATCGTGAATTCTAATATCGTTGCGAAACCAAAGTAACAAGGACATTCCTTAATAATTAAATGGGTTAATAGCCGTATCTTAGTTTTAACGACTCAGGGTAAGGGTTTAAGTACGCTTGTTGAGCTAAATAAGACTTAGGATGCTCTAATAAGTAATGATTAATCAGGGTCAGTGGCACCATTAACGGCATTAAACCTTCACGATAAGCATCAATTTGTTGTGATAATTCTTTACGCTGATCTTTATTTAAATGCTTAGAGAAATAGCCTTGAATATGAGACAACGCATTGGCATGGTTCTTCCGTGTTGCAACAAGCTTTAATGCGGTCATTAAGCCAGAAATATATTGCGCGGCCATTTCTTCAACAGCAATATCAGCACTCCCCAACAAACGCCCTAGCTGCTTGTATGCAATAAGATCATGGCTCATTAGCGTGTACTTATATTGGGCATGAAAACTGGTCAGTTTATGCTTGCTAACACCCGATTCAACAACAGCTTGCCAGTGACGATAAGCAAAAACACGAGCAACAAAATTTTCTTTAAGAATAGGATCATTTAAACGGCCATTTTCTTCACAAGGTAATAGCGGGTTAGCCTTCATTATTTCTCGTGAAAACACACCAACACCTTGGGCTTGCAATGGATCGCCCGAAGGTGAATATACTTTTACCCGTTCCATACCACAGGTTGGGCTTTTGGCACAAAAGACATAACCGCTAAGGTTTTTAGAAATAGATGCTATTTTTTTTCCATAAGCTTTTATGGCAGTAGTTACATCACCAGAGCCGTCGGGTCTGGAAACTTTTATTATTTGTTCATCTTTAATCAAACGAATAGTTGGCCGAGGTATTGGCATACCAACGGCTACTTCAGGGCAATAAGCTTTATAAGTTACATGTTGCCCGAGTTCTTTGTTGCAGAAATTTGACGGTTTGTTGCTGGCATCAAATCTTACTTTTTCACCGATTAAGCAAGCACTAATACCAATAACAACATCTTCTTTACCAAAATCTTTATACATAGCCACCTCGACTAGTAAATAAAAGCACCAATAGGATTTAGTAGCTTATTTATACCTTGTGTAAAGTGTAGTGCATCATTGGCAACAGTGTAGCAGAGACAGCCATGTTCAGTGGCTGGCTGGTGCTGATGGCGTTTATCAAGCATGATAAAGTCGCCAGCTACATATTCACCTTGTTCATCAGCAAAAGTACCGGCTAGCAATAATGTCAGTTCAAAGCCTTTATGGGTGTGCTCAGGTATTGAACCACCAGGGCCGATATGCAATAAATTAGTATGAATTTCTCCTTCACCTAAATTTATGCGCGCGCGAGAGAGCTTACCTATTTGAGCCGTTCTTCCTAAGTCCATATTTCGCAATGTATTAGGTAAGGTATATTCCATACCTTTAAAGCTGATCAAACGTTCCTCTGGAATAACTTTAACAGGCTCAATATCATCAGTAGCAGTAATTTGATTGATAATTTCATCAAAACTCATTTCTGAAACTTCAGGTGAAATTTTATTATCAGTAACAGCAGGTTGAGCTAATAAGTCTTGCTCAAAACTGGCTTCCGCAACTTGCTCGGTTAAATGCGCTATTTTACCTTGGCAAAGTTGACACATGTCAGCGTGTATCGCTATGCCCGCGGCAAGCGAAGCTGGTAAGTCACCATCCACAAAACTTTTTAACAACGCAAATGCAGGGTGGTGCTTAATCATGGTCTTCTCCTAATTTCAATTTCAGTTTGCCGAGTGCGAGCCGGAGTCGAGATTTTATTGTGCCAAGTGGTAGATTTAAATGAACAGCAAGCTGCTCTTGTGACATTTCCATAAAATAAAAACCTTTTACCACTTGTTGCTGATTCTCTGGCAAAGTTTCAATTATGCCTTTTAAATTACGACTTTGTATGTGATCGCTAAACACTTCTTCTTCAATATTGGCAGATTCAGCCAGTGGCCAAATGTCATCACTGAGATTATCTTCTTTATTCGCTTTCATTTTACGCAGCAAATCAAAAGTAACGTTACGCATGATGGTATAAACCCAAGTAGTTGCCGCACCTTTACTGTCGTCAAATAAGTGTGCCTTTCGCCATACGTTAGTCATGGTGTCTTGTACCACTTCAGCGGCCAGGGCTTCACTGCTAATTTTACCTTGGGTAATGCGTTTTATTTTGGGCGCGAAAAAACTAAACACTTCAGTAAATGCTTGTTTGTCTCTGTCATCAGCTATTGATTTAAGCCATTGACAAAGTTGGGGATGATCGATTTTATTAGTCATGTTACTAGAGGTAGCTTTAGTCATGTTACTACATGTAGCATCTGTTTTATGACTTGGCAACACTGAATGCACTTCTAAATGTAACGACTGCATGATTTAACCCATTTATTTTACTTATAGTCGCCAATACGCAACACAAACAGGGTTAGATCACTTTATTGTTTATATTTTATCTTCAGATAAAATAATACGTTCTAAAAGCTGCTTCGCTTGATTAAATGAGTCTTTATTAACAAATAAACTTTTTTCCGCAAGTTCGACCGGTAATATTTCTAACCACCGCGCAACCACCCAATCACCATGCTCAAAATGCTGTTTTGGATACAGTGCACTTAACTCAGTATTTTCACTAAAAAGTTTACTTAACGACGCCGCTAACTTATCGGTGGTTTGGTCTAGGCCAGTATCTGGCCAATGATTTTTAACCGTAACATCGCCATGATGTAAATTATCTTGATCTTGGCTAATAGCTTTAATATCAACTAAGCACTTACAGTGAACATCAATCAGCAATATACCGTCTTGGCCCTGGTCAAAGTTAATAATTTCTACCCAACTGCCCACTTGCTCGGTATCAGTTTTTTCATCATTGTCATGCGTAACAATCACAAAGCCTTGGTTTTTCATGGCCTGAGATATCATTTTTAAATAACGCTTTTCAAAAATTCGCAGTCGAGTGACCCCTTGCGGCAATAAAAATATTGGTAACGGAAAAATAGGTAAATTAATTGTAGCCATAAGATTAAAGTAACTAATGTTAGTGGTTAGATAATGGTTATACGTTGCAAAGGCAAAAAACGATCAAAAAAAAGCCTCATAAAGAGGCAAGGGGAACACACAGCGAGTGGATAATTTTGTGCATATATTAGTCATACGTATTGAAGATAAAAAAGATCAAAAAAACATCAATTAATTTTATTATCGTACCTTAGCGGTATAAAAATGGTTCTTATGAATATAATCACTATATATTTCATGATATTAAATAGCTTCCTGACAACTTTTCACAGGTAGTTGTTTATCAAAAAATAGCGTTAGTTCCGCAACGGTTACACCAAATTTTTTCATTTTAGTACGATTGAAAACGCGGTATTCATCTATCTGATACATCCAATCATCAAGTGAAAGCTGAATTTCATCACCATCTATTGGTACCAGTAAGTCATATTGCCATTGAAAGGCAAAACCGTTTTGCTGTCCAGTAGCCTCGCCAACAACATCTGCTGCACTACCTAAGTATTGTCCTTGCATTAATTTCTTTAATTGCCAGTCTCGATAGGTAATTTCACCATCATCAAAGTAAAACACTTCTTTTAATAAGCCATCATCACCCTGCCATTCGCCTTCAAGCTCGACACAAAAGCGACGCGTAACTTTACTGGTGTAATCTTGTACCATTCCCCATGCAATTAATTTTCCAGAGAAGTACTGTTGAATATCGAGTTTAGGCGATGTTGCTTGATAGTCGTCTAAAGGAGCGGTACAACTTGAAAGAGTGAACGCTAAGCAAAAAACTACCGCCAATTTTACATATTGCTTCATATACTATCTCCTAATAATTGTTGTCGTAATTTAGGTTCACTGGTGTTTTTGTCTAACCAAATACCCAGAAATGTTTTAGCAAAAGTTAAACTTTGGATTTCACCTATGTTTTTCCGATTCAAATAAAATATGGTCTTATCCCTTTGGCTTAGCATTGACAATCTATCGCCCTCATTAATATCTAGCCATATATTTTCTAGTAAAGGTAAAAAATCTACATATTCGTCTTCATTAAGCGATAAATGTCGCCACTGCGAAATCGTATTATCTAATAATTCCTTTTTACTGATATCTCTTAAGTAATCGATTTCAAATAATGCGTGCTGACATAAATGACTAAAAGGTGGTTGGCCATCACTAGTTAATAGTGAACTTTCATAAATATCCCAAAATAGCACTGAAAATTTAGCTTTGCCCAATAAGGTAAATTGTTGGTCGATTAAAGGCCCAGTTAAGTCTTTAGCCATAAGTGATGTTGACTCGCCAACGCGACAAGTTATCTCGCTTGTGATGCTTTTGCTATCAATTTCGTTAACGTCTTTGCCTATAGCGTCCAATGAAAATAAGCAGGCTAACGTTACAACGTTAAGAATACCCTTAAAACTAACTAACATGGTTTTCCTCCTCTAATATGAGCAACCAGCGACTTATACTGAAAATAACGACCATAAACGGCCCCCACAAACAGGCAAGCAATACATACCCAAAACCTAAAGATGGTACTAAATAAACCACCGATAATTTCGCGCCAGCGATATAACTTAAAGGTGCCAATAACGCACCTATAAAAAATTGTAATATTTTCGAGTTATTAAGAAACGCCAAGCTGTGTCTTATCGTTCCGGCAAAAACAATCCAAAGAGTTATAAGCCAAAAAGGAATACCCTTGGTGTCTGGGAAAATAAAAACACCTGTATATACCAAGGCAAAATCTAGCAAAACACCCAGAGTAGCAATCAGGAAAATTAACGCAAATTCGTTTTTAGTTGTTTGAAAGTACCAAAGCTGGGCGCCAAGTAAAATACCAGCAATAGGGATAAATGAATTCCCAATAAAAACCAGTCCAAACCAAGCGATATTGAACCCGACTAAACTCCATAATGCAGCGTTTATTCTCATAATTAAGCCTTTTAAGCATCCTAATTACTTATACGTACAAGAATGAAAATAAGATTAGTTTGTAAATAATTATATGATCTATCTGCTGATGAAACCCGTATATAAATCAACAAGCATTGACAAGGTATTACTATGCAAACAAAACAATATTTAGGATATTTAGGGTTATCTCCCTTTTTACTAACATTTGCCTTTAGCGCATACAACGAGGAGTTGTTCAATATTTCTGCGGTGCAATTGTTTATTTTTTACAGTGCAATTATTCTCAGCTTTATTGCCGGCACCCTATGGCGAAAACATAACGACAATCAGAGTATTAAATTGCAACTCTGTAGTAATGTTTTCAGTGTACTCGCTTTTTTTACACTGCTATTACCCCACTACATTGCACTTGTAGCGCTTGCGAAATTTTATTTACTAATTTTGTTGTGTGAATACCACTTTGATCATGTGGAACCTGAAAACCACGGTTATTTACAAATGCGCCTACACCTGACATCTCTAGTAGTCATAATTCATATAATTGCTTTTATATTTTGGTGTACTTAGCAAACATAGATAGGAAAGATGAAATCGTCTTTATCTTTAAATCAGTCAATCAGTCAATCAGTCAATCAGTCAATCAGTCAGTCAATCAGTCAGTCAATCAGTCAGTCAGTCAATCAGGAGAGTTTAAATCAACAGGAACGAAGAATTACAAATAGCATACGTTATCTCTGCAAGCATTAATGAATAATTACATCAATTTTCCATCTTCTTACATTAAAACTGCCAGTAATTAAAACTCAATACCTACCACGAAACATCATCATAATTAACTACATAATAGTTTTTAGATTGGCCATAAAATTTCAACAATATGTAGAAGAACTTGAATATATGTCGTCGTTAGCACTTATTTTTATAACGGTAAGGGCCGACCTTTTCGTCATTAAAAAAAGGAGGGTAATGATCAAACATGCCACAAAGA
Source organism: Colwellia sp. PAMC 21821 (assembly GCF_002077175.1). Classification (NCBI taxonomy): domain Bacteria; kingdom Pseudomonadati; phylum Pseudomonadota; class Gammaproteobacteria; order Alteromonadales; family Colwelliaceae; genus Colwellia; species Colwellia sp. PAMC 21821. The sequence goes on along the minus strand of NZ_CP014943.1, from coordinate 2,376,302 downwards.
AGTCCATTTTTACCTTTTTTAGGTTGGAAAATAGACTGCTATGCCACCATTGCTGTCGTTCAATCTTTAGGCTTTAAAGGCGGCTTATCCGACATTGCGGACGTTCAGTGCTTTGATAACTAAAACTAATGTTCATATATACCAGACATTTCAACGAACCTGTCCCCGCAGGTACTTGTCCTGTGCTGGCTAATAACATTGCTTTTATGAGTGTAGTGGTTAAGACCTAGTCTTCTAGTCTAATTCGAATTTAACTCTTGAAGTTTTACGATGCCTTTCTATGCGTTTGTAGTATTCCTGAACAATTTCTTGTTCGGCCAACGGTGACAGCATAAATTTATCAAACCCAATCCCCATTAACCCGAAAAACTCTACTTTCTCTTCGGACAAATCATTTTCTAATATGAGTTTCGCCTCCGAAAATTGCTCGCTGTATAGAGCAAACAAAAATGAGTAAAAACCAAACCTGTGATATTGATATGATTTGGCTGATTTTTGCTTATATTGGTCAAGCGTTTGGTAACCTAGAGCGGCTATTTCCTTACTTTCCTGCATGTGACCAGCATGATAATGCAGTAGCATTAAACCTGCAGAATAGTCGATGTTAGCTATTGTTTGAGGGAATTCCGGGACGTTTTTTATGTATTCTTTTAGGGTTTTAACCCTATTTTCATTTGCTGCTTGTTTGGCTAGTCCTAACGAAAATTTTAAATCAGATCGATTCCGACCGTCTCCAGTGATAAAATCCAACTTATCCATTGGTTTAACTAACAAGACCCGATCATAAATATAAGACGTAATGACATAATAAGTACTCCAAAATCCATCTTCATTGGGATTGATTTTTTTACCTAAGTTATCTGCATCTTCGAATTCACCTAAATGGTATAGAAAAAATATAAACATAATAATATTACGTGGATTTCGATTGGTCCGAACTGCTTCTTTTGCTTTGAAAAAATTATTTTCAAATATTGCTGAGTCTGCTAAGGCAGTAATGGAGTTATCAATGATACTTTCTCGCTTAATTAATGCAGCTTCAGGATTTAAACATTCAAGCATCGCGAATTCGAATTGTACTTGGCGTGTTTTAGCTATCTTTCCATCACCATAATCTTGAAGGAAAGATTGAATCTCTTCACAAGTTGCAGACTTCGTATATAGAAGAAACTTTGTCATATATTCAAAATATATAGAACGAGCAGGATATAAGCCTATTAGTCGCCATAAAGTCTCTTCAGCCTTTTCAAATGAGTTTGGGTAATCTTCAAAAATCATCATTTGAGTAACTAACGCATCTTCGTTCTTAGGATCTATATCTAGTGCTTGTTGGGCTAGTTCAACTTGCTCTTCAGCCGATGAAATAGGCTCTCCAATACGAGTGAGTCCAAGTTGCATATAGGCCAATAACCCTTTTGCTGAGGCTGAATTAGGGTACTGTTTCATTAGCTGTTTTAAAGAGTTTATGGCTTTGATATATGATTCTTCTGAATGATCGTTTGAAAGCCCGCGAGCAGTTACTAATTTTTCAACGGCTATGTAGTCTAATTTTTCTACCGTACTTTTGTATCTATCATCATCGTGGACTAATGTCAGCCTCAATGCAGCGGCTATTTGCTCACTTAACTCCTCCTGTAATGTGAACACGTTAACTAGTTTTCGATCAAAGGTATCTGATAAAAGGTGAGTACCGCTACTGGCTTCTATTAACTGAACCGATACTCGAATATCTTCACCACTTTTACGAACACTGCCTTCGATTAGATATTGAACATCTAGTTTTGTGGCTATTTCTCGAATATCAATATTTTGTCCTTTAAAAGCGAAACTACTGGTGCGCGCCGTTAATTTAAGCGATTCGACCCTAGCCAGACTATTTAGTAATTCTTCGGTAAGCCCATCAACAAAATATTCTTGAGAGCTATCGTCACTCATATTAATAAAAGGCAGCACTGCCAGTGAATATATTTTTTCTTTTGTCCCATCCGCGGCAGCGTTTCTGGTTTTATTTATTGCTGCAGCAGGCGCCTTGTCATTTAACTCTACTAATTCCGAAGAATATGACAATGGATCATCTTTGATGTTGTTAAATATGAAATCGTATCCTATATAGCAAACGGCGATTATTAACGCTGTTAGTATGGCGTAGTTAAGTTTTTGGTCATTCGATGATGCTGAAAGTTCACTTTCGTCCAATCCATCGGTGCGTTTTAAACCATCGGGGGTCAATTCGAAAGCCCATGCAAATATACATGCGATCGGAAAGCTTAATCCTAATACAACTACAGAAATAGTTAAAAAAGCCGGAGGAAGATTTAAGGCTGGGGCAATCACGGATATGATTTGAAGTAGCACCCATGAAGTTACTAAATAGACGCTTGCAACTTTAAAAACATTCCTTCTTCGCATTTCCATTAAAATTGTCATATTAGAAGCCTCCAACATATAATTTAAATTCTACTATCACACCTGGCTCAACAAGCATAATAATTCTATACTTCAATGAGTAACATTATATTTAAATGTGTATGACTTCTAAGAATAGCAGTGAATTTACATAAAAAATTAAGGTTACCCACAGCCATGTTTTCCTTTAGGAGTATAGGTAAAATAAACCAATATGCCTATCCGATGTAACAAGTCGTGTTTTCTTGATTTTAGAGCTTGCTGACTGATACTCGGTGCAGATTTAAGCAGGATGAAATTATATAGCAGTGATATATCTGGTTGTTCGATTCAAAACATTATTCATTTACACACTAGCAAGCATAGTTGACCCTACCTTGATTGAAAGCATACAACTGCGGGGGCAGGTTCGTTGAAAAACCAGCTGCGGGGTCAGGTTCGTTGAAATATCTGCAAAGTGCTCATAGCCGCCATAAATAAAACAAGCAAAATTTATTGCCAGCCAAAGCGCCAAAGTTTAGGTTCTTTTAAATCGCGCCAGTTTATAGCGTATTCACTATTATTAATGACCGCAGTGATTAAACATTCGATAACATTTTTCTGTTCATCAAATTCTACCTGTGTAATCACAAAATGTTTTTCACGATTTTCAACACTCAGCTTGGTCCACTTGCTATGCAACAGTACTTTGGGGTTAACTCTGTTCATGACGCTAATGCCAAAAGTTTGTTTATCTTGACTAAAAATGCATCCATCGTTTCTTGCTGCTGAAAATCAAAAGTGTAACGACCGTGGAACAACAAGGTTAAGGTCAAATCCTTGTAACCTAAAAAACAAGTATATCCATCAAAATCATGCCAAGCTTTTATGCCTTGAAATTCATAATTACCATCAGTTTTACTACCTTGGGTAGTCACGAGATTAAACACCTGTAATAAATCGCTTAACGCGACATTATTGTTTTTCATCATTAGCATAAAATCCTTTGTCTATAACGGTTACTCTTTGATTGACCACACATGTCATCAATAGTGCAGTCTAGCTCAAGCAATGCAGAAAAAATATTATTACCACGTAAATACGCTTTTGCTTCGACTATTGAACCGACTACTTCGGCTGAGTCTTGTCTTAGACCGACAAGATTATTATTTAAATCGACGATACCAACGAGGTAATGATTGGTATTGGCAACACCAATAATCATCGGTGGCGAAATGGTGGTTGAATTTGAACTTGATTGCACAATAAACCTCCCTGGTTTATTACTCATATAAATTGCTTGTATTGTTAGCAATATATACGGTTCAATTTTCAAAAAAGTTCAATAGTATCTATTTTTATAATCACTTTATTAATGAAATGGACTGTTTATACACCCTAAAATCAGCCATATATGAGCATTATTTTAATAGTTTCATGTATTAATGATTAAATGTAGCCGCTGTTTTTGATCAGAAGAAATGATGATGAGATGGATATTAATACCAAGCGGTTAGTCTATTAACACGCTTGGTTTAACACGCTTGGTTCAACACGCTTGGTTCAACAGAGCAGTTTACATTATTGGTATGCACCTTGGGCATAAGTTAATTCATAACTATGGCTATAAATTTCTAGGATGTTACCAAACGGGTCTTCCATGTAGATCATACGGTAAGGTTTTTCACCCGGGTAATAGTATCGAGGCTCTGCCATACGTTTTTTACCGCCAGCAGCAACGATTTTTTCCACCAACTCTTCAAGGTTTGGATCTTGCACACAAAAATGAAAAACACCAGTTTTCCAGTATTCAAAATTATTTTTTGGATTTTGCTGATTTTTAAATTCAAATAACTCTACGCCGATACGGTCGCCAGTCGACATATGGGCAATTTTGAATTTTTCCCAATTAGCACCGAATACATCCGTACACATAAGTCCGATGGCGCTGTCGTCTTCAACAACTTCTGTTGGTTCCATAATTAAATACCAACCTAACACTTCAGTATAAAACTTAACTGCTTTTTCGACGCTCGGTACTGAAATGCCAATATGTGAAAATGTTCTTGGATATGCTTTGCTCATGTTAATCACCGCTTTTAATTTGATGGACAAATTATAGGTAACATTATAAATTATGAAAAATTATCATTAATTATAATCATGAGTACGTTTTGTTGTGATAAATCTTGTATGGTTAAAAACATTTTGCACATTAGTTGATGTTGGCCACTTCACTAAAACTGCCGATCTGCTTTTTATGACCCAGTCAGGGGTCAGTCAACAGATAAAAAAACTAGAGCAGCAACTAAACACGCCATTGCTGATCCGCGAGGGTAAGTCTTTTTCCCTTACCGACGCAGGTATAAAACTGAACCGACAAGGGCAAAATTTATTACAGAGTTCAGCCGAGTTAGAAAAATCAATCAAACAAGATAATCCTTATGCTGGCACGGTAAAAATTGCCTCGCCGGGCAGTATTGGCTTAAAGTTATATCCTTATATGCTCGATATACAGCAACAACACAGTCAATTAGCTATCGACTACAAATTTGCGCCAAATAAAAATATAGAACAAGACTTAGCTGAACGTAAAATTGATATTGGCTTGGTCACTGAACTGAGTAAAGCAGAGAATATTGTCAGTCAAAAAGTTGCTGTTGAACCATTGGTGCTGGTTACTTCAAATAAAGTCAGGACTATAACTTGGCAACAACTGACAAAAATCGGCTTTATAGGGCATCCTGATGGCCAGCATCATGCTCAGTTGTTACTCAGTAAAAACTATACCCAATTTGAGCATATTAACCAGCTTGAGCACCGAGGTTTTTCAAATCAAATTAGCTTAATTCTTGAGCCTGTTAGCCGCGGACTTGGTTTTACCGTTCTACCTTTACATGCGGCCAATGCCTTTAGTAAACCTCAAGACCTAAAAATACATTCGTTAACGCACTCGGTAGATGAAACACTGTATCTATGTCAGAACCGTCACTCGCTTAAAAACAATCGCAGTAAGTTTATTAAAAAGGCAATTATCAATTTCATCGGTTAGAGTACATCACTTAAACTAACTGGCTTAACACCAACCTATTTTGCCTCCTCAATGACCACTTTTCCGTTAGCGCTATTGAATAAATACTGAAACTAATTGCACCAATCTGGAGCAATTAGTTTCTATGGTGCACATATGCCCAGCTTAACATTTCTCAGCAATCATTCCGGAAAACAAAATATTCATTATTTTACAACATCCTACAATCAAAAATAACACATTAAAGATAGTGGCATAAGAGTTGAAAGTATAATGATATTAATACTTAGCTACGGTGAAAATTATGCTTTCAACTTTTATTAAACAACACAAACTACCTGAAAAATTTAGACAAACAGCGAAAGACTATTACCAACCTCTCGCCGAGCGAATTTTTAGCCAGTTTACAAAAAGTAGTAATGCTTATTTTGTCGGTATTAATGGCTGTCAAGGCAGTGGTAAATCAACACTCACTGATTTCATTGCCGAATATCTGACAAAAGCACATCAATTAAATGTTGTTGTAATGTCGTTAGATGACTTCTACTTCACAGGCGAAAAACGCCAACAATTAGCACATGATATTCATCCCTTATTAGCAACTCGAGGTGTGCCTGGCACCCATGACATGAACATGTTAGAAGGGGTTTTAAAAAAGTTAAAAACAAAAAGTACCGGCTTCTCTATTCCAAGATTCAACAAAGCAACTGACGAACCTTTCCCTGAAGAGCAATGGCAAGCAGTTGAATACCCGATAGATATTATTTTATTAGAAGGATGGTGCTGGGGTGTTAAACCACAAACAGACGAACAATTAAAAGCCCCGGTCAATGAACTTGAACTCAAGCACGATGCTAACGGTGACTGGCGCAATTATGTCAATAAGCAGCTAAAACTTAATTACCAACCGTTATATGAACAGATGGATTTTTGGTTAGCACTACAGGCGCCTTCATTCGATTGCGTATATAAATGGCGCTTAGAGCAAGAACAAAAATTGAAAGACAAAAATATCGGTTTAGCGAATTCAAAAATAATGAAATCTGCTGGCATTCTAAATTTCACGCAATATTTTCAAAGGCTTAGCGTGCAAGCATGTAATACTATTTCACAGTCCGCTGATGCTATTTTTTATCTAGATTACGCTAGAAACATTACAAACTTGCCGATAGTGAAAGATGTATGACTACTAAAAAAGCCATTATATTCAGCGATTTAGACGGCACATTACTTGACCATTACAATTATCAATCAACGGCTGCTGATCTAACACTGCAACAATTACGCAGTGCCAACATTCCGGTGATTTTAAATACCAGTAAAACATTTGCTGAACTTGAAGTAATTCATGCTGAACTCAAACTTGATACGCCATTTATTATCGAGAATGGCGCCGCTATATTCATCCCAATCAACACCTTTAATTCACAGCCCGAAGATACCGAGATTATCGGTAACTATTGGGTTAAATCGTTCTGCTTACCTAGGCAGCATTGGCTAAATTTACTTTCGGTGCTTAGTCGTGAATATAGTCAGTATTATCGAGGATTTACATCGTTATCGGTCGCAGAGTTAAGCAGCATAACGGGTTTAAATTTAGCACAAGCTGAACGAGCAAAGCAGCGACAATACGGTGAAGCAATACAATGGTTGGGTGATAAGGTAACAAAAAAAGCCTTTATAGAACATCTAGTTGAATTAGGCGCTAGCGTCGTTCATGGCGGAAGGTTTATCCATGTGGGAGGCTTTTGTGACAAAGGCCAAGCACTTATTTGGTTAACCGAGAAATATCGAGAGCATTACGATAACAGTTCGGTCTACACCATTGCCTTAGGTGACGGTGAAAATGACACGCCCATGTTAGACGCGGCAGACATAGCTGTGCAAATACGCTCACCCGTTCATGATTTCCCGCTATTGTATCGACAATATAAAACTAGTCAAAGCCGAGCATATGGCCCCAAAGGCTGGGCAGAATCGATACAGCAACTCCTGGCAGAGCAACTACTGGCTGCACAACAAAGTTCACACTCAATTTAATCAGAGGTAAATCATGGCTGACTTTTATCAAAATGGAACCGTTACCACGTTACATAACTTAGCTCAACGCGCGCCAGAAAATATGGCCGATGAGTTACTAGCGTTCTCAAAATCACGCTCATTAGGGCTAATTTTACCGTCACTATTTTCCGAGTTAGAGGGTAAGGCTTTACCAGATATTATAAGTAAAATTAAAGACGTTAAATATTTATCAGAAATAGTTATCGGCTTAGACCGCGCAGATTTAGCGCAATACAAACACGCGTTATCATTTTTTGGCCAGTTACCTCAACATCACCGCGTATTATGGAATGACGGCCCAAGACTACAAGCAATAGATGCGAAATTACAAGCCTTAGGTTTAGCACCCAAAGAGTTAGGTAAAGGACGAAACGTTTGGTATTGCATGGGCTATATTTTATCTTCAGGTAAAGCTGACTCTATTGCGCTGCATGACTGTGATATTTTAACTTATGAAAAAGAGTTACTTGACCGACTCCTTTATCCAGTGGCTAATCCATTGTTTAATTATGAATTTGCCAAGGGTTTTTATGCCCGCGTTGCTGGTGGAAAAATTAACGGCCGTGTTTCTCGTTTATTGGTTACGCCATTGATTAAAGCCCTGAAAAAAACCGTTGGCCATTGTGATTATCTTGAGTATATGGACAGCTTTTTGTATCCCTTAGCCGGTGAGTTTTCATTTCGTCGCGATGTATTAAGTGATATTCGCATTCCAAGTGACTGGGGATTAGAGATTGGCGTATTATCTGAAATGTATCGCAACTACTCACCAAACCGCTTATGCCAAGTAGATATTGCCGCCACTTACGACCATAAACATCAGGACTTGTCTTTAGATAATACGGCTGGCGGTCTGTCAAAAATGTCGATTGATATCAGTAAAGCCTTTATTCGTAAGCTCGCTACTCAAGGTGAAACGTTCAGCGCTGAAAAATTTAGAACATTAAAAGCAACTTACTATCGTATTGCTTTAGATTACGTTGAAACCTACCGAAATGACGCAATGATGAATGGGCTTGAACTCGATATTCATAGTGAAGAAAAAGCGGTTGAAATGTTTGCGCAAAATATTTTAACGGCGGGCAATACTTTCTTAGAAAATCCAATGGAAACGCCATTTATTCCTTCATGGAATCGCGTTATTAGTGCTATTCCTGATATTTTATCGCAACTAAAAGAAGCAGTAGAGCTAGATAACCAAGAATTTAATCAAAATTAAGGGAATTGTCGACTATGTCAGCGCAGAGTGAACCGTTAAAAAACAAATTAATTCAACAGCTTTCGACTATTTATCAAGATGTAACACTTAAAGAGTCAACACATAACATTGCTGATGCTCTGATTGATATTATGCAATTATCTGGCGATATGGAGCCACCAAAGCCTTTTACTAATCATTGGTCGGAAACTGATATTGTGTTGATCGCCTATGGTGACAGTATTATAAAAACAGGTCATCAACCGTTACATACATTAAAAACGTTTTTAGATAATCATGTGAAAGCCACTATCAATAGTGTGCATATTTTGCCATTTTTTCCCTACAGCTCTGATGATGGCTTTTCGGTAATCGATTACTCTTCGGTTAATGAATCTTTAGGCAGTTGGCAAGATATCACTGAAATAAGTCAACATTATCAACTGATGTCAGATTTAGTGATTAATCATTGCTCAAGCCGCAGTGCATGGTTCGACAATTTTATAAAAGGGGAAGGACAAGGCCATGACTTTTTCTTTACCGCACAATTAGACGATGATTTATCTATCGTTGTTCGACCACGAACATCGCCTTTATTAAAAGAGGTGGTTACCGGTCAGGGGCAAAAATTCGTGTGGTGTACCTTTAGTCACGACCAAGTAGATTTTGACTTTCGTAACCCCGAAGTATTAAAAGCGTTTACTTCCATCATCAGGCAGTACCTTGATAGCGGCGTTAAAATTTTTAGGTTTGATGCCATTGCATTTTTATGGAAAATTGTCGGTCGCGATTGTATCAACTTACCTCAAACGCATGAAATTGTGCGATTATTACGCACGTTAATTGAGTCTGCAGACCCCAAAGCTATTATCATTACCGAAACCAATATCCCTAACACCCAAAATTTAACCTACTTTGGCAACGCAAATGAAGCGCATGGTATTTATAATTTTTCGTTGCCTCCTTTGCTCATCAACACATTACTGACCGGTAACTGTACGCATTTAAAGCGCTGGCTTATGAGTATGCCACCTTCGCAAGACGGTACTATGTATTTCAACTTCATTGCCTCGCATGACGGTATTGGCTTACGCCCAGCTGAAGGCTTATTAAGTGACGCTGAGCTTGATAATTTAGTGCAAACTGTCGAAAGCTTTGGCGGTAAAATTTCATGGCGAACGTCAGACAATGGCGAGCAAAAAGCTTATGAAATGAATGTGGCGCTTTATGATGCACTGCAAGGCACCGTTAAAGGTAAAGATCAGTGGAATTTTGAACGTTTTATTTGTGCACATGCCATTATGTTTGCCCTCGAAGGTATTCCAGGGATTTATATTCACAGTATGCTGGGGACACAAAACGATTATAACAAACTTGCTAATACCCACAATAATCGCTCGATTAACCGACACCGCTGGGATGAAGATGCATTAGAACTGGCCTTAGCGGATAATAACTTACATCATGCAAAAGTGCTTTCAACGTTAAAGTCATTATTAAGTAAGCGCATAAAACAGCCAGCATTTCATCCCAATGCCACCCAATTTACGCTCCATTTAGGCTTAAAATTATTTGGCTTCTGGCGACAAAGCCAGAATAGAAAACAAAGCATATTTTGTGTCAGTAATATTTCAGATAAACCTGTCACATTACCCTTAAGTGAGCTTAACCTAATCGTTACAGAAGACTGGGTAGAATTGATTAGCGGCGAAGAAATAACCGAGTTAACGCAAGCGCTAATGTTGTCTCCTTATCAAACAGTATGGATATCAAACGGCATGCATAACAAACACAATGCATAACCAGGTAAAATGGGTCCGTTTTATCGGGGGAAGATCAACACGCGTTGAAATAAAGTTAGATGCTGTCTTCAGTAACAGCATCACTTGTAGCTGCATCACGTAACGAGTCAACCTCTATAACTTCGATTCTGTTACGGCCATTTTCCTTGGCTCTATACATGGCAATATCTGCACCTTTTATTACGTCTTCAAAGTTACTATGTTGGTCGTTAACCGAACAAATACCTAAACTTAAAGTCACACCAATATCTTTACCTTGAAATGTAATACCATTATTTGCTAAAGATATTTGAATGCGCTCAGCGGTTTTTACGGCCCCACTTAGCTCACTATCAGGTAAAAGAATTATAAATTCTTCTCCGCCATAACGAGCAAAAAAATCAATATTGCGTATTTCTCCAGTACATACTTTGCACAGGTGCTTTAAAACCTCATCGCCAAATGAATGGCCATATTGATCGTTTACATCTTTAAATAGATCACAATCTAGTAATATAACCGTAAACTTGTTTTTAGTGCGTTGAAAACGAGAAAACTCAGCATTTCCTCGTTCAAATAGCGCTCGGCGATTGGCCACTTCAGTTAACGGGTCAGTATTAGATAACTGTTCAAGTACTTGGGTTCTTTCTGCGACAATTTGAGTCATTGACTCTAAAGAAATAGTGGTTTCACTTAACTCTTTGTTCATGTCGTTAAATGCGTTAGCGATACTGTCAAACTCTTCCGATTTATTAGTCAGTTGTATTTTCTGGAAGTTTCCGCTGCGATTTTTTGCAAAAGCTAATTTAATTTCTTTAAGTGAGGTTCTAAATATTCTCCCTAACTTAAAAGCACCAAAAACTAAAATTAAAAGGCTCAGAGACAATATAAATAAAATAAGTATAACCTGCTGTCGAATAACATTATTTACATCGACTTGCACGGTTCTGTATAGCTGCATCGAGTCGGCTTTTATCGCTTCTAACTGTGTTATTAATCTCACTTTTAAATGGGTTTTTATTTTGTCATCTGCATTTATTAATTTATTTTTATTGATGGCATTAAATAAGCGCAGTACATTTTTATTCTGACTTTCAATACTATTTTGAATGGTTTGTTGTTGTGGCGTCAAACTTGGGGGTAGTCTCAATAACGCACTAAATTCACGATCTAAAACCAACCAACTATCGGTATTAAAGTCGCTAGCATATATATTTTCACTACTAATAAATTGTTTTAAAATATTGGCATGATTCTCAATTTTATTGGCATACCTTTCTCTTTCTAAGGCAATATTTACCACATGAATTGACCATAGAATACTGATAACAAGTACAATAAAAAATAAACAGCTACTGAGTGTAAAAGAGTATATGTGCTGCTGTAAGCTTAACTTCATAAAATATCCTTATTTACAGTGATAAATTCACAGATCCTGGTTCTACCTTTGTTAGCGCCCTACTATCAACAAAAAGCTCAGAATTGTAAACACTGTTATACTCCCCTAATTTTGCTTCCATGGCCCAAATAGCTTGAGATTTAATATTTAATATCAGTGAATGATTCAAGCTAAGCTTAAAAATATAATCAGACCATACCCACTCAATAAACGCAGGGTCTACTTGAAGTTCATCTACCACTATTTTTTTAGATTCTTTAGGATTCGAGACAATATAGTCAATGGCCAGTCGTAAACCTTCGATCACGCATTGTGCTTTTTCTACGAGCTGGTTATTTGCTGTTTGAGAAAGTAAATTGAAGCTCAGCGTACTTAAGCTTTTAGTATCATGAATTTTTATTTTGTTATTGAGCAGTTGTCGTGCTTGAAAAGCAAAAGGCTCCCAAGGAAGAATAGCGTCAACCTCCCCATTACTAAAGCCCTGTAGTAATTGTTCTGGCTTATAGTCGATTAACTCAATATCCTCAATAGTTAAGCCTTCAATCGCTAACAAGGTACTTAAAATATATTCGCTGGATGTGCCTTTAGTCACTCCGACTCTTCTTCCCTTGAGATCACTTGTAGATTCAATATTTTCAGAGGCGCGAGTAATTAATTTCACGTCATTATCTGATTGCACAAACATTGCATGGGTTACAAAGGACGGCTTATGTGTAGTTAAACTTTGAAAAGCAATAACAGAATCAGAACTGGTACCAAAATCAACCTTACCACTCATCACTTTTTCAAATGCGGCATGGCCTCCTATCACCTGATCATATTCAATTTTGACACAAGTATCATCAAAAGCATGGATCGCTTTAGCAACATAAAAAGGTGCAGACAGTGGGGTTTTAGAAACAGCAATTGTAATAGAGGTTTTTTCCTGATGCCCAAGATGTTGTAAATAAAAATAAGCTATTCCAATACCAATAATAATGAGCACGGTTATGTAAGATGCTAGTGAGTGTTTTTCAGAGAAGTTTTTCAATCTTTGGTTTTTTCCTATTCACTTTTATGATGGGCTAAGATGGTACACATTTAATACGATAAGCTATTAAATAATAATATTAGCAGTTGAATTTCAAACTGCTTTTTAATTACGGTAAAAATTACTACCGCTAAGCCACGTGACAAAGCTAATTGAAGTCATAAAATTAATTTATCTTCTCACTAAGCCAAAACACAGAGGTGATCGAAAATGCTATCCATTACGTAATGGAATATAAGATACAACTTACCAGACATTACTTACATGAAATATATTAATCACGAAGAACTGCTAAAAATGGATCCACAATATAGAGTTCAGATTATTAATAGCTTGTCTGGCTTTAAAAGCGCCAACCTTATTGGTACTCGCGATGATAAAAACATTAATAACTTGGCAATTTTTAGCTCCGTATTTCATCTTGGCGCAGCTCCGGCCTTAGTCGGATTTATTTCACGTCCTGACAGCGTAGAAAGACATACCTTAAGAAATATTCAGCAAACAGGACAGTTTACCATTAATCAGGTTAATGCCGATTTTTGGCAGGCTGCTCATCAAACATCGGCACGCTATGGTGATGACGAATGTGAATTTAAACAAACCGGATTAACGCCACACTTTATCGACAATGTAGATGCGCCATTCGTACAAGAAAGCCAGCTAAAATATGCTTTAAAGCTTAACGAAATAGTGCCAATTCGACTAAATAATACTTTGTTAGTCATTGGCGAGATAACCGATATTCTCTGTGATAGCGCAGCGATTAGGACGGACGGTTATATTGATATTGAATCATTAAACACCGTAATGGTTTCAGGGCTCGACAGTTACCATACCAGTAAGCGACTCTCACGTTTAAGTTATGCTAAGCCAGGTATATTACCGACAAAAATTTCAATCGATGGCAAGACCTAAAAACAATCTAAAAATAAGCTAAAGATAAGCTAAAGATAAGCTAAAGATAAGCTAAGGTGATATAAACCTTACGGGGATAATTTCATGTTAACAATTTTTTATGATGGCAACTGCCCGCTATGTGCAACTGAAATGGCGCACCTAAAAAAGCATGATAAAGAAAATACTATTCACTTAGTGGATATACACCAAAGCGATTTTTCTACACGCTACCCTAGCGTTAGTTTTGACGCCGCTATGAAAATATTGCATGGGTACTACAACGGGCAAATTTTACTTGGGCTTGAGGTTACACATAGGGCTTGGACTATAGTAGGTAAAGGCTTTTGGGTTGCACCATTAAATTGGCCTATAATTAAAACCATTAGCCACTGGGCATATTTAGGTTTAGCAAAATACCGTCATCAAATTTCAGCGTTACTCGCCAAAGTATTTAACATTAAAACCACTCACTGTACTTCAGGAACATGTTATGACAACCGAACAAACACTGATCATCGGCGCAAATAGCAATATTGGTAAAGCCATTGCCACACAAATACAGACTTCAGAAAGCACAGGTTTACTATTGATCAGTCGAGGCTTAGTGGATAATGAGTCAGTAACTAGCGAAACTCTAGCAGATAATGTTACCAAAATTATGCTTAAAGACTACCAACCACAGTCTATAGACCAAGCCATAAGGTTATTAGCACAACATGATCATGCGCCAATAACTCGCGTATTTGTCTGTAATGGCATACTGCATAATGACACTATTCAACCAGAAAAGCGTTTAGAAGATTTTGACGCCCAAGCATTTATGGAAGTTATAACATCAAATACCTTAACGCCAATGTTGTGGATACAAAAGTTAACCCCTTTATTGACAGGGAAGTCACCCTGCAAATTCGTGCTATTTAGTGCCCGAGTTGGCAGTATCAGTGATAATCGTTTAGGGGGTTGGTATAGCTATAGGGCATCAAAAGCGGCATTAAACATGATGGTTAAAACCGCGGCAATAGAGTTAGCCCGCAGAGCGAAAAACATTAAGTTAATTGCTTTTCACCCAGGGACAACAGATACGCCACTATCAAAACCATTCCAAAAGAATGTCCCAGCTAATAAGCTTTTCAGCTCAGAGTTTGTCGCTACACAGCTATTAGATATTGTTGAAAAAGCGCCATTAGACCAAACAGCAAGTTATCTCGATTGGCAGGGTGAAGTCATTAATTGGTAGTTTTGGTAAGCCTGTTGTTGAAAAAATGTCGAACTGGCTTATTTAAAAGCCACACTTGAAATCGCTAATGAAAACGGTCCTGCAGCCTTTCTTGTCACTAAAAACCCCACTTCGATGATGTTTTCTGCTAATAAAACGGGTGCGTTAGAAATATTACGCCCCCTGAACGATGCTTGAAAATCAGCCAGTATAAAGGTTAATTCTTCTTGTTGACCTACAACCGTATTGAAGTGCTGTTTATAAGCCAACCGATAACCATCAAGTGTTACGCTCGCTCTTAACTGATACGTCAATCCGTCACCTAGTACATTGATCGTTACAGTCTTAAGGCCTTTAGACAAAGGTTCTATCGAACGAAATACTGAACTAAAGCCGCCGTTATTATCCAGCGAAATATTGCCTTCAAAAACCGCTTTATTTCCTTGTAATGAAAAATGCCCTTGGGATTTTCCTCCCATAACTCCATCATTAGTTATGCGCCAATTTTCAAGGTTATGTTGCTCGGTAAAATCAATCATAAAGGTAGACTCTTTTTTGTCAGTAATAAGCGCTTGCTGCATCTCGTTGCTGGCAGCGGAAACGCCGGCGAGCAGAGGAAAGAATAAAAGTACATAAGGTGCAACTCGCATTATGCTTGCCTATTCATTTATAAAATATGATTACTAACCAGAAAAATCGGCAGGCTCACCAGCAAAAACTTTAGTAATACCATCACTTAGCTCTGTAAGCTCGTTTACTACAATATTGGCCAAGCTAGCATATTCAAGCGTTTCGCCATGTGTAACTAAACATGACATAGTATTAGCATTTTTTGCGGCTTGCAGGTCATATAAGTAGTCACCAACATATAATAAATTTTCAGGCTTTACTTGCCACAACTGAGCTAAATGCAATAAAGCATCGGGTGCGGGTTTAGCTTTATGATCTGCTCTTGTGAATAGCAGTTCAATATCAATGTTGTTATTTTGCATTTTGATCAATGCCGCTTCACGACAATTTCGTGTGACAATAGCACAAGGAATATCTAACTGAGCTAACAGTGCGAGGAGTTCTTCAGTACCAAGAAGATTTTTTGCATTCAGCGCGTCATTAATTTCATATTCAACGACTAAATTATGGGCAACAATACGCTGTTCTTCTGGCAAAGCATCAACGAAATCTAATAAATCGATATCGTTATCACAACCCAAATCAGCCCTTATCTGCTGAAAATTCAAGGTGGAAGAAACCAAGGTATTATCTAGATCAAATATCACGCCCAATAATTTATTCACTAACAATGGTAAACACTCCTATTTTAATCACGGTAAATTAACCACAAGCGTGAATTAAGTTTTATTTTTATCAATCAGCACGATTATATTACGTTGTAAAATTTACGTCTCAAAATATACGTCTCAAAATAAAATTAAGATCAAACTTTGCCAACGTAAGGTAAAAGTGTCAGTTAATAACTTGCCACCATTGATGATTTACCAGCAAGCATTTAAACAAGATACCTGAGGTGAATAAGCGCTCTGCACTGGAAGAAAAAACTAATTAAGGCAACAAATAACCTGCTGTAGAGGCTATTAGTTCCTTAATATTGAATTTTGTCGTATCGAAGTTACACATAAATAATATAAAGTTAAACTTCGTCAAACGGGTAATTATGCCAATTAACATAAATTATCGACTATTCTACAGCTAACTAAAATTTCAACAAATACGATGCTATAAGTGCATTAAAAGCGAAGCCTGATCTTTCTTAGGCATCTTGCTCACTACCAACATATAAGAATTATCAATCATGCGCTCAATCTCACCTTGTGGAATTGAACCATCTAATATCACCGTATTCCACTGTGCTTTATTCATGTGATAGCCAGGTATAACTGCACTAAATATATCGCGCAACATAACAGCTTCTTCAGGATCACACTTTAAATTAACACAATAATGCCCGGCCATTTTACCACCGGTTCCTTTTTCAGTCCCTTTACCTAACGCTAATGTCGCAAACATTTTATGTTTTACTTTAAAAACACTGACATCATCGCCAAATGGAAAATATTCAATTGTTTCTAATTTATTAAGTAAATAACGCTTTGCTTGTATGCTATCCATAATTTCAATACTGCGCCTTAAAGTGGGTTAGTAATAGCGTATGCTGATAACTAGCTTTCAACAAGTAATATCGATAGATAAAAACTAATTATTTTTATCTATCGATATTTTAATTCTTTTATAATCAAGGATAAAAAACCAACACATGTATATTTAACGCTTTTATCTGGCTATTTTAAAATCATAATATAGGGCAAAAAATTTCACTTAAACACCCCTTAAACTTGATAGAATATTTGCGCTGGCGTGCAAACAAACAGCACGATATTAACGTGAATTGAGCATTAAATAATGGACAGTGGTGAACGTCGCTGATTATGGTTTAAATCAGTGTTTTTCATCACAACCAATCATAAATGATAGCTGTTACTCTTTATGCTTCAAAAAAAAACATAGTGCCACTCGTTAAACATTGAATGACAAAGGTAAAAACCAGGCCTACTAATTATAAAAATGAGGCTGAAAAATCAAGTAATTGTTTGGCCGATATTGGTTTACTTAAATAGAAACCTTGTGCTGAGTCACAGCCTAACTCGTGCAATAATTTCAGTTGTTTTTTCGTTTCTACACCTTCTGCAACAACGGTTAATCCTAAGCTATGTGACATGGCAATAGTGGCTTTAACTAAGTCATAATCTGCCTTACTGACTGTTATCCCGCTTATAAAGCTTCGATCAATTTTTAATACCTCAAAAGGGTATTGTCTTAAATAACTAATCGAAGAATAGCCGGTACCAAAATCATCCATTGATAGCTTGATACCCAGTCCATTTATTTCAACTAAGGCGTCGCTAACATAAGTTTGCCCACCCATTAATAACCCCTCAGTAATTTCAAGCTCCAAATATTTAGGGTTAATATTTTCCTTATCCAGGCTGTTTTTTATAATACTCAGTAGCTTAGAATCTCTAAATTGACGTGGAGATAAATTAACTGCCATCGTGTATTTTTGTTGATCAATATTTTGCCATGCACTTAAAAAGCACAAGGCTTGTGTTATAACATAGCGACCTATTAGAACAATAAGGCCCGTGTGTTCAGCAATAGGAATAAACTCCTCTGGTGTAACGTTGCCAAGCGTTGGATTGTGCCAACGCAATAAGGCTTCGGCACCAATAATTTTTTCACTTTTTACATCAAATTGTGGCTGATAATATAATTCAAACTCTTCACGTTCTAACGCTCCATGCATTTGTTGTTCAATTTCAAAACGGCGTTGAATAATGACATTCATTTCTTTGGTAAAAAATGAGTAAGTATTGCGCCCTAAAGATTTTGCTTGATACATTGCCGTATCAGCATTGCGTAACAAGTCAGAAGCACTATTACCATTTTCAGGGTACATAGCTACGCCGATACTTAAGGTCAGTATTAATTCCCTACCCTCAACCTTAAAAGGCTCTCTAAAAGTTTTAAGTAAATTTTCAGTAATAACTAACGCACTCTGGGCATCATTTAATCCCGGTAATAAAACAATAAAATCATCACCACCTAAGCGACCAACCGTATCGACTTTTCGTAATACCTGCTGTAACCGCTTGGCCGATTCAATCAGAAGTTTATCGCCAACTTCATGACCTAATGAATCATTCACTTTTTTAAAGTCGTCTAAATCGAGAAAAAGCACCGCGGCTTGCTCATCATATATTTGTGCATCAAGCAGTATTTTTGATAATCGGTCGAGTGCAGAAAAGCGATTGGGCAATAAAGTTAAGCTGTCATAATAAGCTTGGTGACGAATAAGCTCTGCGGTTTTATGTTGTTCGGTAATATCACGAATAATAATCATGATTTGTTTATATGTCGGCAGGTGGATTATTCTTGCCTCAAAATAAACGATGCCTTGAGGTAAAGTAAGTTCATATTCGAAACTTATCATATTTTCTTGCTTTAAAGCTTTGTCAATATAGCGCTGAAATTTTCGAGTAACTTCTGCAGGTAAAATAGTTGCCATATTTTTACCGATAAACTGCTCTGGTGCTACGAACAGGCTACCTTTATTACTGGCATGATAATCTATAATAGTTCCGTGATAATCCATCAAGAAAAATAAATCGGGTATAGCCTCAAATATAGTTTCAAGCATATGCTCTTTAAATATTGCTTGCTCTTGCGCTTGCCTTACGTCTGTTAAATCGATATCAACACAATACATTTGCTTGTTATTATATTGATTTATAAACATTACATGACTTGAAAAAACACAGACATCATTACCTGATTTATCAAGTAAAGTAAGCTCTGCTGCCGGTATTTCTATATCATTTTTTATCCAATTTTTATGTGCTTCAATCACGAAATCAGACATTGCTTTAGGAATAATAAGATCTTCTATTTTTTGCCCTATCGCTTCTTCATTGTTATAGCCATAAAGTAATTCGCTACCTTTATTCCAATAAATTACACGTCGTTCCTCGTCGTACCCTTGAACAGAAATAGCATTCACTGCATCAAATAATTGGTGTAGTGGATCATTAATAACATATTCATGGCTTAAGGCACTGACAACTTTTTTTGATTTCATATTGAGATGAAGTCCAATAATCGCATTAACTTAATAATAGACAGATAAAATGAATTTAGCCTATATCTATATGATTACTTTTTCATCACAGGCTATAAAGCAAGCTTATTAATTTCAGTTTGTTATGTAATAAATTTCGAACGAAAATATTGCATAACTCATCGAGCGCTAGACTAATTTAAAGAGGAGGTGTATTTGCTTGATCACTTTATGCCGCTTTATGCTAACTTTCTCGTCCCAGAAATGCTTATTCTCCATACGCTTTTTCATTTCGTTGCTATGAACTTTGCAACGCGACAGACAAAACCGTCATTTTGTCGGATAAAAGATGACAAATTTGATTACACTGGCACAATGGTCATCAGATAAGTTCTGCTTTGCCTAAAGATCAAACAGTTCCTAAAGTAATAATAAAAAAGGATATTCAATGAAAGCTATTTTTGCTCTGTTACTTATGTGCTTTAGTACCCTAAGTGTCGCAGTTGAGCAGGCCGAGGAAATTTTTAAACAATTGGCCCCTTCGCTTTATCAAATTCGCTTAATCGACAAAGCCAGTGGCGAAAAGTCATCTATTGGTTCAGGCTTTCAAATTAGCAGTGATGGCCTTATTGCCACTAACTATCACGTTATTTCAGGTTTTGCGCGTCATCCTCATAAATACACCATAGAATATTTAGACAACAAAGGTAATAAAGCGGCACTGACCTTAAAGAGCGTTGATGTGATTAACGATCTCGCTATAGTGCAACGTGAAGTCACTTCTGAAATGCCTTATTTTCAGATAGCTCAGCAAGCACCGACCAAAGGTGAAGAATTGTATTCATTAGGTAACCCGCATGATTTAGGCATGATAGTGGTACCGGGCACGTATAATGGTTTAAAGAATGAATCATTTAACGACCGCATTCATTTTACTGGCTCGGTTAACTCAGGTATGAGTGGCGGCCCGGTTGTTAACAAAAATACCGAAGTTGTCGGTATTAATGTTGCCACGTCGGGTAATCAAATCGGCTTTTTAGTACCGCACGACAAGTTACATGCGCTGTACGTACAATATAAACAGAGCCCGCCCACAAGCATTGAGCAACAAATGGCGGCCCAGCTGATGCAAAATCAAGAAAAGCTAATTACCACTATTTTGAACAGTAATTGGCAACTAAAACAATTAGGTCGAGGTTTAATTCCCACCATCGATGTACCTTTTGTGCGTTGTTGGGGCGAGTCGAACTCAGACAAAGCGGATGCCCAAATTATGGCCGCCGTTGCTAATTGCGATTTAGATGAAAATACTTATATTTCTTCTGACTTCTTTACCGGTTCTTTAGAAATGGAATACCGTTATATGGAGTCAGATAAAATTGGTAGCACTAAGTTTTATCATATTTTTGAACGTCAATTGAATCAAGTTGCGCCGGGTAATCTTGCCGGTAAAGATGATGTGACTGAATATCAATGTCACCATGACCTTGTGATGCCTCAAACCAGTAATATCAATAATAAAGCGGTGTTTTGTACCCGCGCTTATAAAGATTTCCCTGCACTTTACGATGTGCTGTACATTGCCATATCGATAGATCACGAACAATACGCGTTGCTCAGCCATTTTACTATTTCTGGTGTTGCACAAGAAACCTCATTAGCCTTTTTAGCTAAATTTATGGAGTCGGTTTCATGGAAATAATTATCGAAGAACTTAGTCATGGCCACAAATTATTAAGCCGCCATAAGTTTGCGCCAAATAACATTACCATCGGGCGCGGTTACGATAACGACATTATTATTAGTGACCCACATGTTTGCCCTGAGCACTTACAACTGCATTTTAATGGCGAACATTGGTTGGTGGATGATCAAGGCTCTATTAATGGTAGTTTTATTGAAGACAGCAAAGAAAACGTTATTCAACACCAAGTGCGCTCTGGCGATATTATCACCATTGGCAAAAGCCAAGTACGCTTTGTTTTCCCTAACCATCCGGTTTCAGAAAGTATTGCCATCAGTCCATTCGATAGCTTAATCAACTTAGCGCGCCACCCAGTAGTGCTTGCACTGAGCATGACTTTATTTGCCTTAATTGGTGGTTGGATCATTAATTTAAACAATGCTAACGAAGTTACCCTAACGCAAATGCTAGTGCCAACCATCGGCTTAACCTTAGGTTTTGCCTTATGGCCCGCAGGTATTGCATTAGTGTCGCATTTAACCAAACACGACGCGCGTTTTTGGACCCAAATGGGCATTAGCTTTATCTTCTTCAACTTGATGTGGCTCAGTGATATTTTTGAAAACATTGTGCATTTTAATACTTCTAGTAACTTTTCAATGCTTTGGTTGTTATCTATTATTCCGTTACTTTTAGCGTTTGGATTATTTTGGCTTAACTGCTATGTCGGCTTTCACATGACTTTACGTCGTAGAAATGTTGTGGCTTCATGTTTGATACTGCTGTTATTTGGCGGCAGTTTTATAATACAAATGAGTAAGCAACCGGACTTTAATCCGCGCCCACAGTTCGACACCACCATAATGTCGCCAGCCTTCATATTCGCGCCAAGTAGCGATGTTGAGACGTTTGTAAATGACGCGAGTAAGTTATTTGAAAAAGCCACGAAAAGCGCAGAAGAAGACAGTAAAGAATAGCGATATATTGCACTTTGCTATTTACTTGAAATAAGGTACTAGAAATAAGGTGTTTTTAAATTATGTACTTGAAACAAGGCCTTTAAAGCCAGTGTTCTGAAGCGAAAAGCCTAAAACTAAAAAGCCTGAATAAATTCAGGCTTTTTAGTTTTAGGCTTTTCGCAGTACAAGCTTTATTAAGGTTTGGCGATAAAACCAACCGCTTTATAAACCTCAGCAAGCAATTTACTGGCGCGTGCAGAGGCTTTGTCAGCGCCTTTGCGCATAACTTCATCTAAATACGCTTGGTCGTTACGAAATTGATGATAGCGCTCTTGAATAGGCGCAAGTAAAGCAACCACGGCTTCAGCAACATCACCTTTTAAGTGACCATACATTTTATCTTCATATTCAGGTACAAGCTCAGCTACTGACTTACCGGTTGTACATGATAAAAGTGATAACAAGTTAGATACACCCGGCTTTTCAGCTACATCAAAATAGATATTGGCTTGCTCGTCAGAGTCAGTTACCGCACGTTTAATTTTCTTAGTTATTTTCTTAGTATCTTCTAATAAACCAATAAAGTTTCCTGGGTTAGCATCAGATTTTGACATTTTTTTCGTTGGCTCTAATAAGCTCATAACACGGGCACCAAACTCTGGAATATAAGGTTCTGGCACTTTAAACGTTTCACCGTGTAAATTATTAAAACGTGTCGCAATATCGCGCGCTAATTCTAAGTGTTGTTTTTGGTCATCGCCCACTGGCACTTTGTTTGCGCCGTATAATAAAATATCTGCTGCCATTAATACCGGATAAGTAAACAAAC
Source organism: Colwellia sp. PAMC 21821 (assembly GCF_002077175.1). Classification (NCBI taxonomy): domain Bacteria; kingdom Pseudomonadati; phylum Pseudomonadota; class Gammaproteobacteria; order Alteromonadales; family Colwelliaceae; genus Colwellia; species Colwellia sp. PAMC 21821. The sequence goes on along the minus strand of NZ_CP014943.1, from coordinate 2,353,202 downwards.
CAGAGTTCATATTAGCTTCAGATTTTGAAGACTTATCTTTATATTGGGTCATGCGATTTAGTTCACCCATTTGCGTGTAACAATTTAATACCCAGCTCAATTGGGCATGTTCTGGCACATGAGATTGAATAAAAATAGTACTTTTTTCAGGATCAACACCACAGGCTAGATATAACGCTAAGCCATCTAAAGTCGCTTTACGTAACGCTTCAGGCTCTGGACGAACAGTGATCGCATGTTGATCAACCAACATGTAATAACATTCGTGGCTATCTTGCATGCTGACCCATTGCTTTAACGCGCCAAGATAATTACCAATGGTTAACTCGCCTGACGGCTGGCAGCCACTTAGTACAATAGGTTTACTCATTTTTTATCCTTCAATTTTTCTGAATTATTTACACGATTAATTAACTGTTAATTATTTCACTGTCGCGAGTGCTGCGCGCATTTCATCAATCGCAACTTTGTAATCTGGCTTTGAAAATATAGCTGAACCCGCAACAAACATGTCGGCGCCGGCTTTGGCTATGTCAGCAATATTGTCAGCTTTAACACCGCCATCTACTTGTAAACGAATGTCGTACCCACTGGCGTCAATTTTCTCACGTACTAAACGCAGTTTGTCCAAGGTAGTTGGAATAAACGATTGACCGCCGAAGCCCGGATTCACTGACATTAATAAAATAACGTCAAGCTTATCCATTACAAAATCTAAAACATGCAGCGGTGTTGCAGGGTTTAACACTAAACCTGCTTTACAACCGTGATCTTTAATTAGCTGTAATGTTCTATCAATATGATCGCTAGCTTCAGGATGAAAAGTGATAATATCAGCGCCTGCTTTAGCAAAATCAGGGATCAAGCTATCGACAGGTTTTACCATCAAATGTACGTCAATAGGAGCCGTAATGCCGTAATCTCGTAGTGACTTGCATATCATTGAACCAAAGGTAAGATTTGGCACAAAGTGGTTGTCCATAACATCAAAATGAATAACATCAGCGCCAGCGCTAAGTACGTTTGCAACTTCTTCGCCCAAGCGAGCAAAGTCTGCAGATAAAATTGATGGAGCAATAAGAAAATCAGACATAGTAATTACCTTGACAAAATTTGCGCTACTTTAACTTAATTGTACAAATTTTGCGACTGAGATCAGCGACAAAAATAGATATTAAATGTAATGCACATCGCAAGATAACGTTTAAATTTTAATCTTTTGGCTAAATCGTCCATAATTGTATTTAATTATTCAGCACAAACGGTGCACTTTATTTGAACATAAGCGACTGTATTTGCACCACTTCAGCACAAACCTTCGATTAAATTTAAGCTCAAAATAAATAATAACAACCATAAGCTATTGATATAATATTATTTGTTATAAAATCGGTCATACAGGCATTGTCTTTGCAATAGCTACAACAATTATAAAAACTTAGTGGACTAAAACATGAAAAAATCAATTATCTCTTTATCAATTTCGATGCTCCTAGCGACTTCTGCGCTTGCTTCAACTGCTGCATCTGCTACTGACATAGAAGGCTTAAGTGCTAATGTTGGCGTGGTATCACAATATATCTTTCGTGGCGTAGTACAAACAGATACCGCTTCCGCTAGTGCTGGTATTGATTATGAAAATAGTGGCTTTTATATTGGTGCATGGGGAGCTGACGTACAAGCCGGCATAGAAGTCGATATATATGGCGGTTACAATGGCGAACTTGACAGTGGTTTAGGCTATAACGTTGGTTTTACTAGTTACCAATACACAGGTGACTTCGACACCTCTTATAATGAAGTAAACTTAGGGTTAAGCTACGGAATGTTCTCGTTTACTTATAACGTGGGTGAATGGGAAGTAGAAGCGGGTGCAGACCAAGACTATGACTTTTTAACGGCTAAAGTTGAACATGAAGGTTTTTATGCCCTTTATGGTACTTGGGGTAAAGATTTTGACGGTGATTACCTAGAAGTTGGCTACGGCACAGAAGTGTCTGGTTTTGATGTAGGTATTGCCATTGTCGCAAACTCAAAAGAATTATCTGGCTCGACAAGTGACGAAAATTTAGTATTTAGCATTGGTAAATCTTTTTAAGATTTAGCGACAGAACGCTGACAAAATATTGCACAATAAAGTGTTGATGGTTTTAATATATCCATCAACACTTGATTACTTCTAAACGCCGATAAGTGCTAGTCATTGAATCAACCAGCTCGTAAATTTATCTTCGATATTTATATGCCGGTTTAGTTTAATCCTTTAGTTTAATCCTTTAATTTTAACTTGCTGATAACGATGATTTAATTGCTGACAAATAGTCACCAAATCGGCATGAATACCACCCGCCGTTACATCACGCCCTGCGCCCGGACCACGAATAATCAAGGCATTATCTTGATACCAATCACTTTTAATTTGAAAGACGTTATCGCAAGGGGTTAACTGCGCAAAGGCATCAGTTTCGCTTAATTCTTCTAAGCTCACTTTCGCTGTCAGCTGATCGTTTTCACTTATAAACCTGGCGACAAAACGAATAACACAAGCGTTATCTTGCGCCTGTTTTAAACGTGATAAAAACATTTCATCAAGCTCTGACGTTCGTTCAAGAAATTCTGCTAATGAGATATCACGCAAGTCTTCTGGTACTAGGCTTTGACAGTCAATGTCAGCTAACGATAACTCAAAACCAGCAGAACGAGCGAGTATTAATAACTTACGTTGTACATCTCTACCTGATAAATCTTCGCGTGGGTCTGGCTCTGTAATGCCTTGCGATAAAGCATCACTTAGCAGTGCCGAAAATGGTGTTACGCCATCGTAATACTGAAATAACCACGATAACGTGCCAGAAAATATGCCAGAAATTTCCGATATTTTGTCGCCACTATTCAACAATTCTTTAATCGTTGAATTAATAGGTAAACCAGCGCCAACCGTAGTATTTCCCAGCCAAATACTCTTATTGTCTTCAGCGGTGCTGAGCAGTTGTTGATAGTTTTCAGTGCTCGAAGACGCGGCCCATTTGTTCGCGCCGATAACGTGTATACCCCGGGCAAAAAACTCTTGATACAAATGGCTAAAAGCTTCACTGGGTGTGATATCAACAATAATCAATTCATCATAAGGATGACTAGTTAACCAAGCTAATAATTGTTCGCTATCATACTTTTGCGCTTGTTGTTGATAATGCTCCAGCGCATTCGCTACATCTATGCCATCGGTATTTATCAACGCTTTACTCGCACCGACTAAGCCAACTAAATGAACATTTTCTAAGCCTGAAACACGTGCAATTTGCTTTGGTAACATGGTTAAAAATCGTTGACCAATATTACCTAAACCTGCGACGACAAGCGCTATGTTTTTTGCGTCTTTGGTCATATCCGCGTGTACATTGTTTAGCACTTCACTGGAACAAAGCTCAGGTAAAATGGCAATATAACTATGTTCATTAAAAGAATGTAAAAAATGTAAGGTTTGCTGATGTTTAAGCGCCCTTTTAAATCGCGCGCGCATATCACCTTGTTTTGCCACGCTATGACCAACAATGGCAATAATCGCCACGGGCTTAAAAGTGACTTCAGTGTCATGGCTTGCTAGCCATTGGCTAACCGACTTTTGCTGCTCCTGCGTTACAACTATGTAGCCTTCGTCAAGGTTAGAACAAATCGGTGAGAACTCAGTCACCGCTAACTCTCCTGACTTAGCTAAGAAACTGGTCGATTTTGCTAATATTAAATCGTTCAAACTGGTGACTGACAGCTCTTGTTTTGCTATTTGGCCAAACTTACCTATTTCACTACCGCTAATATCGGGGGCAAAACTGCTGGCAACATGCAAATGGGTATTATGATTGGTTAATGGTTGTAAGGTTTTTGCGTGCAGTACAGGGTTGCCTAAGCGGCCAAGTTCATTGGCAACTGCATTCGGAAGGCGGTGCAACTTTCTCGCAGACGGCACAATACGTGGGTCGGCACTGTAAATACCATCAACATCGGTCCAAAGCGTTACGTTACGCGCACCAGACAATGCTGCCATTATGGTTGCTGAGTAATCACTGCCATTACGGCCCAAAGTACAAGCTTGCTGTTGTTTATTCCGCGCAATATAGCCAGTTACTATGACCAATTTTTCTTGTTGTCTACGCTTCGCAAAGCCTTTTTCACTCGTGCTATAGTCAATAGCGCAATTTTTTTCATCCTCTAGTAAGAGAAAATCTCTCGCATCTAACATATAGCTAGGGCAAACACTTTCACTCAATACTGACGATAACAATCTTGCTGACCAAACCTCACCAAAAGCTAATAAGTCATTTTCATAACTCACAGGATCACTCAGTAAGTTTGCTGATATTTGGCCAATGTTGTCACTCAGTAAGCTTTTTAATCTCGCGGCGCTACTGGCATTTAATAGCTCATCAATTAACGCTGCCTGTGCAGTCTCTAGTGCTGCAATAGCCTCAAGTAACGGCATATTTAAGGAACTTACTTCTTTACTCGCCCCTGCTTTTTCAGGACTAAGCAAGGTAACTTCTTGGAGTTCAACGGCAATTTGATAAAGTTTAAATAATGCATCAGTCGTATTACCATTGGCAGACACCACAATAATGTCATTTAGCTGGCAATGCTGACGAATAATTTCAACCACACGTTCAACGCATGCACTTGTCGCTAAACTGCTGCCACCAAACTTATGAACATTGCAGCCAACTTTGACCAATTTATTTTTTGAAGGGCTGAGCGTTACCGCTGCATTAGAATCAATCATTTTATTACCAAGGGCCACTGTATTTATCAGCCCGATTTAAAAATTTACTTTGTGCTTAGTCTCCTTCTTGCGAATGAGTAAGACTAAGCACCGCATCAAACTGAATTACAGTTGGCTTGCATCAAGCGCTTGAGAAAGGTCAGCAAGCATGTCATCTATATCTTCAATACCTACTGAAATTCGAACTAATGACTGGGTAATACCGGCAGCCAATTGGGCTTCGATTTCCATCCCGGCATGGGTCATGGTCGATGGATGACTGATTAAGCTTTCAACACCGCCTAATGATTGTGCCAAGGTGAAAAATTCTAGTTTATCGAACAAGACTTTAACGGCTTCAACACCACCTTTAAGTTCAAAGCTCATCATGGCACCAAAGTCATGTTGCTGTTTTTGAGCCAAAGCATGTTGTGGGTGATCAGCTAAGCCTGGAAAATAAACTTTTTCAACAGCCGAATGTTTCTGCAAAAATGCGGCGACCGCATTAGCGTTTATTTGATGCTGCTTCATTCTGATCGGCAATGTTTTCAAACCACGTAACGCTAAGAAGCTATCAAACGCTGAACCTGTAATGCCAATACAATTTGCCCACCAAGCAAGTTCTTCACCTAACGCTAGTTCTTTGGTAACTAAAACACCACCAACCACATCGCTATGTCCATTAATGTATTTAGTTGTAGAGTGAAAAACGATATCGGCGCCCAGTAAAAGTGGCTGCTGTAAAACAGGTGATAAAAAGGTGTTATCCACCGCAACTAATGCCCCCACGCTATGGGCTTGTTCTGTTATGGCCGCTATATCTACCAACCTCAGCAAAGGGTTGCTCGGCGATTCAATTAATACTAATTTAGGTTTTTTCGCCAAAGCTTGTGATAAGTCCGCTTGATCGTTTTGGTCAACCACCACTAAATTAAACAGCTCGCGTTTTGCCAAATGGGTAAATAAGCGAAAACTACCTCCGTAACAATCATGTGGAATAACAACCGTATCTTTCGGGCTCAGTAATTGGCAAATAAGATGTACTGCTGACATACCCGTACTGGTAACAATACCTAAAGCCCCTTGCTCTAACTCTGCAATAGCTTGCGCAAAAGTGGCGCGTGTTGGGTTACCGGTACGTGAATAATCAAATTGACGTTTTTCATTAAAACCTTTCAATGCATAAGTACTTGAAAGGTGAATAGCTGGAATAACAGCACCGTGTTGTTGGTCACTATTAATGCCCGCTCGAACAGCGGTAGTGGCAAATTTTTTCTCGCTCATGTGTACTCCAGTATTGGTACTTTTCTATTTAGATGTTTGGACGTCTATCAATCTAAATGGTTTAAGTTCTGGGGTCAAGAACTTTAGACATCTAAACTTCTACACATTCGTTATTGACTCACGCCCCACAACCAGTAAAATCAACTAGTAAGAATAAACTTATCGCTAACTGGTATACCAGACAAGCTAAATATAAGTTTTTCGTAATCATTTAAGTTTGAGGAATATTCATGGCAGAGTGGAATGGCGAGTATCTTAACCCATACGCCGAACACGGGAAGAAAAGTGAACAAGTAAAAAAGATCACCGTGTCTATCCCTTTACGTGTTTTAAAAGTGCTCACTGATGAACGTACACGTCGACAAGTCAATAACTTGCGTCATGCGACCAACAGTGAACTATTATGTGAAGCATTTTTACATGCTTTTACTGGCCAGCCTTTGCCAGACGATAGTGACTTAGCAAAAGACAACACACAAAAATTACCCGCCAGTGTACGTAGAGCCTTAGAAGCCCAAGGTGTAACGGATTTTAGCGAGTACGAAACAGAAATTGAAGAAGAAACAGAAGATTAATCGGGTAATTAAACACTGGGTTTATCAATGACAAAAGGCGCTTAATGCGCCTTTTTTATTCCAAAAAATTGTTGAGCCCATTTTAAATGAGTCAATTAGGTATTTATATACTTAGTCTTAATCCTTATCTCTCAATATCTTTCCCTTAATGACATCGACTAAATTAGTTGGCAGCTTATCTAATATTTTACCTGAAATGTAACCATAAATGCAGACAGGGGCTACAAGTAGTATAAAAATAAAACCAGAAATCCCCATATCTACAGCCATTTTACCATTTGAAAACAATGAAATATAAACCGTGAATAAAAATAGCACTGAGACTAACCCACCTAAAATACGTATAACGGTGTTGATTTTTATATTTGCTTCCATGCTGCGACCATTCTTAAAGTATAAAATTTAATCTATTATGGATGTAGATCTACAGTTTTGCCACTAATACCAATTGAAATAAATAATCGATCATTTTAAGGCGGTTTAAATCGTCAATAACTGCGTTGTTTTCAATCACACACGCCCGCTATTACTCGACAATTGCTCCTGCATTGTTCTACTTACGGGCATCCATGCCCTAATCAATCAAACGCCTTGCCTGCAGGGATGCAGGTACTTATGTTTAGTCTGGAACAATAAACATGTATTCTTGAACAATTTATCCTCGCTTAAAATTGGTCAATAACTTATTACATTTGGTATAAGCTCTGGTCCGTTATTTAATATTGCGTAGTTTCAATCAATAAAGCTAATACTTTATCAGCCATTACCCGCCAGCATTATTCAACTGCAGTAAATCCCATTTAGTGCCATACAAGTCTTTAAATACAACTACTGTGCCATATGCTTCAATACGGGGTTCTTCAGTAAACTCAACGCCTTGGCTTTTCATCGCTTCATAATCACGCCAAAAATCATTAGTTTGTAGAAACAAAAATACTCGCCCACCCGCTTGGTTGCCGACTGATTGTTGTTGCTGAGCATTACTGGCTTTAGCCAGCAGGAGATTAGTGCCAACTGAATTTGGAGGAGATATTTGTACCCAACGTTTGCCAGCGCCTAAGTCAGTATCTTCAATGAGCTCAAAATTTAATTTTTTGGTATAAAATTCAATCGCATCGTCGTAATCTTCGACCACGAGTGCAATATTCGATATGCTTTGTTTGATTGGTTTAGTCATGCTTTGTTCTTTATTCATTTTCTCTACTCATAGTCCAAGTAACGCCATTCTAGCGTATTTTTTTCTTCGTAATTAACTTTGCATGATTTAATTAAAAAAGACCTCACGTTGAGGTCTTTTTTCATCATAACGAGCCACTAGTTAATTAATTTGAAAAAAACTTGGTTGGTTTAACAACCTTAATATCCGGCATATTATCAACGGCAACAGTCAGAGTCACTGGCGTAATTTGTTGGCTGATGTTTTCCGGGGTCATCGTAAAATGTACAGGCACACTGGCGATTTCCCCGGCTTTGATCATCACGTTGCCGTCAACACTTAAACTCACAACTTTTTCCAAAACCGTGATCTTAAATTGCCGATCAACTTTTGATTTATTAGTAATTTTCAATAAGTAACTATTCGTCACGTTATCTTGAAAATCGAGCTGAAATAACGTGCCACGGTCCCGTAAAATAGAAAACTCAATCGGCACCCGCACTTGAATAGTAAAAATCATATACGCCATCGCTAATAACGACATCACACCATAGCCGATAATTTTAGGTCGTAGTAATTGAACCTTGGTACCTTGGAGTGCATTTTCACTGGTATAGCTGATTAAACCCTTGGCGTAATTAAACTTGCTCATGGTTTGATCACAGGCATCAATACAAGCACCGCAGTTAATACACTCGTATTGCAAGCCATTACGAATATCAATACCCACTGGGCACACTTCCACACACAGGTTACAGTCCACACAATCGCCCAAACCTAGGTCTTTTGGCTGTTGGTTACGTTTACGCGCACCGCGGTTTTCACCACGCATTTTATCATAAGCAACTAGTAGGGTATTTTTATCGAACATAGCTGATTGAAAGCGTGAATACGGGCACATGTAAATACACATTTTTTCACGTAACCAACCGGCATTGCCGTATGTACAAACAGCAAAAAATAGCACCCAGAAAGTTGTCAGCCCATCCCATTGCCATGCTAGTAAATCAAGATACAGTTCGCGGGCGGGCAAAAAATAGCTGATAAACGTTGTCGCAGTAAAAAAAGCTATTAACCCCCAAATAAAGTGCTTGGCAGATTTTCTCGCTAATGTATCTAACGTTAATGGCTGTTCATTACGTTTAATACGTTGATTACGAGTACCTTCTAACCATTCTTCAACCCAAATAAAGCTGAAGGTCCATACAGTTTGAGGACACGTATATCCGCACCAAATTCGCCCAAGCCATGTGGTTAGAAAAAAAAGTAAGTAGCAACTCACAATCAATAAGCCCGCTAAAATGATAAAGTCTTGCGGAAAAAATGTTTGTGAAAAAATATGAAACTGTTGCCGACCAATATCGAGTAAAATAGCCTGATTGCCTTGAAAATTAAGCCAAGGTATCAAGACAAACAATAAAACAAAGACTAAGCCGGTGAATTGTCGAATACGTTGATAACGACCTTTTTGTTTACGAACATAGACTGAGGATTCAGATTTGTACGGCTTAATGATCAAATCTTCTGCTTTAAAATCAAACTTCATGGTTTACTACTAAAACTACGTTAGGATAGTTGCCAATAGCAAAATATGAACCAACTTATACATTTAAATTAACTCATTGTTTAATAGGTTAATTTAAATGTATCAACGCTTCGCAGTGCCCACCAATAAGCACGATATATCGTGTATTTGTGATATATCGTGCCTAAATATCATTTTGAATGAAAAATATTAATTAGGCCGTACAATTTTCAATTTACTCATACGAGAGCGTAGTGTACTTTCAGGTAATCCTAACTGCTTAGCGGCACCAATTTCACCGCCAATACGCCATTTACAGGCTTTTAACACACTTAAGATATAGCGTGCTTCTAGTTGTGCTAAGGTTTCAATAACCGGAGGAGCAAGTGATTTTGACGATATTTTAAAGTTAAAATTTAAAATCGTCGATTTAGTTAAAATCATCTCGCGTTCAAGTACATTTTGTAATTCTCGAATATTACCCGGCCATTGATATTGCATTAACTGAGTTAAGCTACGGTTACTAATAGCGCTGATGTTTTTACCTAACGCTTTATTCAGTGTGCTTATAATCGCTTGTGATAACAATGGAATATCTTCTTGTCGATCACGCAGCGGCGGTACAGTAACCGGAAAAACATTAAGCCGATAAAACAAGTCAATTCTAAATGTACCTTGGGTAATCATCGCCGATAAATCTCGATTAGTGGCTGCGATAACCCGTATATTGACCTTAACAGTTTCACTTCCGCCGACCCTTTCAAACTCTTGCTCTTGTAATACCCGCAGTAACTTGCCTTGTGCTTCCATGGATAATTCGCCAATTTCATTAAGAAATAACGTACCATCATTCGCTAATTCAAAACGGCCTTTGCGTCGTTCGGTTGCCCCAGTAAATGCGCCTTTTTCATGACCAAATAACTCAGATTCAAGTAAACTAGGGGTAAATGCAGCACAATTAACTTTTACCATTGTAGAATTTTTACGTTGGCTTAAGGCATGAATATTACGCGCAACCAATTCTTTACCTGTACCATTCTCTCCCAATATCAGGACGGTACTATCAGTTTGTGCAACTAATTCTACTTGTGACAACATTTTCGTGATTATTGGGCTTCTACCCACCAAACCAGCAGACGACCATTCTTGCGCTAACTCGTTCTGTAAATAGGTATTCTCAGCTTGAAGTTGCTCAGTAAGCGATTGTACATTTTCCAAAGCACTGCGCAGTGCCAATTCAATTTGCTGTTGCTGACTAACATCACGAAATACCGCAACAGCGCCGATAATATGGTTGTTTTTATAAACCGCCCGCGTTGTGTACTCAACAGGAAAGCTACTGCCGTCCTTACGCCAGAACACCTCACCACTAACCTGTCGAGAAATACCATCAAGCGCGGTATTAAATATTTTGCATTCACAAGCAGGGTAAACCTCACCATTGCTATAACTATGATGATGAAACTGATGAATATTTTGTCCCAATAATTCAACGCAAGACCAGCCGGTCATAGCTTCTGCGGCAGGATTAATAAAAATAGCTCGCCCTTGTGTATCTAAACCGTAAATACCTTCACCCACGGCATTCAGTAATAGGTCGGAATCGGCGAGATAGGCTTTAATTTCTTTATCCATTGATATTCCAAAAGTGGCTTACTGGCTAACAAACAACGACATTATTTACGCTAAATATCGAGGCTTACTTTAAGGCACGATATAACGTGGCTATATTGGCAATAGCTGTAATAATAGCAATTTATTAACCACGGCAGCAAATCGTGCCAAGCATATTGACTCTTATTAATTTATTCCCATGCTTGACGTCACCAATGCTTAAGTTAAAAAGTGCCTAAAAGAAAGGGAAGCAATAAGCTTCCCTTTTATTTCACTCTCGATCTAATGCTACTTGTTTAAGAGCGTTAGCGCGTGACCATTAACCTTGGTAATTATCTGGCATTGGCAAGGCGGCGACACCAGAGTCAACAGCGGCTTGGGCAACCGCAATGGCTACCGCTGATCGTAAGCGTGAGTCCATCGGCTTAGGAATAATATAATCTTTACCAAAGGTTAAGCTGTCACTGCCACTAGCGGCTAATACTGCAGCCGGTACTGGTTCTTTTGCTAAGGTGCGAATGGCATGAACAGCGGCAATTTTCATTTCATCATTAATGGTACGAGCACGAACATCTAAAGCACCACGGAAGATAAATGGGAAACATAGCACGTTGTTTACTTGATTCGGATAATCTGATCGTCCTGTCGCGATAATTAAATCATCACGCGTTGCTAAAGCAAGTTCTGGTTTAATTTCTGGATCAGGGTTCGAACAAGCAAAAATTACTGGCTTAGCGGCCATCAGCTTAACATGTTCAGCTGACAATACATTAGGCCCAGATACACCAACAAACACGTCAGCACCGTCAATAGCGTCTTCTAAGGTGCGTTTATCGGTATTGTTAGCAAATAACGTTTTATATTCATTTAAATCGTCACGACGAGTGTGAATAACACCTTTAGTGTCGAGCATATAAATCTTTTCACGTTGTGCGCCACATTTAATCAACAACTCCATACAAGCGATTGCGGCAGCACCCGCGCCCATACAAACAATGTTGGCATTGCGTAATTCTTTACCTTGAATTTCTAGTGCGTTAATCATACCTGCAGCCGTTACAATCGCCGTACCATGCTGGTCGTCATGAAATACGGGTACTTTACAGCGTTCAATTAGTGCTTTTTCAATCACGAAACATTCAGGTGCTTTGATATCTTCTAAGTTGATACCACCAAAACTGTCAGCAATATTGGCAACAGTACTAATAAAGTCTTCAACCGTTTTATGCTTCACTTCAATATCAAATGAGTTGATGCCTGCAAAGCGTTTAAACAATAAAGCTTTACCTTCCATGACCGGTTTAGCCGCCATTGGCCCTAAGTTACCTAAGCCTAAAATAGCAGTACCGTTGGTGATAACGGCAACGGTATTACCTTTGCCGGTATATTTGTAAACATCATCTGGGTTTTCAGCAATGGCACGAACAGGCTCAGCTACACCAGGGCTATAAGCAAGTGAGAGATCTTTGCTTGTTTCAGCTGGCGTCGTTAATTCAACACTAATTTTGCCCGGCGTTGGGTATTGATGATAATCAAGTGCTTGTTGGCGAAGATCTGTCATGTCTATTCCTTGTGTTAGATGAGTTTAACTCGTGCGTCTTATCTTTGAGTTTTAGTTGAAGCTATTATTGTTGTTTACATGTTATTGCAATGCGCTGGCTAATTTCAAGCTATTTTGTATATATTAATTAGCTACAAGCTATAATTAATATAGCTTTAAGAATTTTATATTTCATATAAGCTAGGTGAATATTCTACATATATAACTAACTATTCATAGATAAATAGCGATTAGAATGTTTTATCAAATTATAAGTAAGTTAATGATCAAGTTAATGCTTATAGCACTTATTCTTACTCGCATTGATTCACGTTTGTATCATTTCATGACAGATACCAGAACATAGCAACAGTTCACAGAAATTGTCCTAAAAATAGTCTACAAGCGAAATATTTTCTGTATCGGCCTGTTGATATCCAAAACTACCTGGTTGGTTTTTAATGCAGATTGAGATAACAAGTGATGGTGGATTTATCTGTTCAAGCATTGATGCCCTAGTATTAACGTCTGCTGATCGTGATATACCATAGGCTATAAATTATTGTTGCGTGCATCGACACAAAGGATTTTATACCAAATGTAATAAGTTATTGACCAATTTTAAGCGAGGATAAATTGTTCAAGAATACATGTTTATTGTTCCAGACTAAACATAAGTACCTGCTGCAGCTGCATAAGTAGCGCTAGCTGTGATTGCTCCAATACCTAATATTTCATCTAAGCGAACACATATTTCATTTTCTTTATTCATCGTGTTTAAGCGAACTTCACACGCTTTAAACTTCACTTCTGTGACTTGAAATTCAAGCCATAACTCATTAAATATCTCCCGACTTAAATACGTTAACTCATTTGTCGCATCCTCTAAAATATCCGGCAGTTCATTGCGAATTGCAGAAATACCTTTATTGATGACAATGCCATATTCTCCTAACAAGCCTCGTATCTGACTTGCTAATGCTTTACGTTCTTTCTTTATGCGTTCACGTTGTCGATGGAAGTTTTGAATATCTTGTTGTTCTATCGATTTAATTGGCACAAACCTCATGGTCGGGCGTTGCGCTGCCTCTGCAATACCTTCGGCATCGTTATAATCATTTTTATTGCCTTTAACGAAGGGTTTTACATATTGAGGCGCAATAAGTTTTACTTGGTGCCCCAATTCAATAAATTTTCTAGCCCAGTAGTTCGCACTGCCACAAGCTTCCATTACAATTAGGCAAGGCTCTAATGTTGCCATGAAACTCAACACTTGTTTTCTTCTTAATTGTTTCTTTTTTACAAATCGCCCATTTTTATTCACAGCGAACATGTGAAAAATTGATTTTGCAATGTCTAAACCGATTGTAGTAATCTTCATGTTGATCCACTCCGCTTTTATAAATGATTGTTATCACTTTCATTTTGGCCCTAAAGAGGCCGGAAATAAAGTTGGAGTGGGTCCATACCATTATCCCTGCAGGCAAGGCGTTTGATTGATTAGGGCATGGATGCCCGTAAGTAGAACAATGCAGGAGCAATTGTCGAGTAATAGCGGGCGTGTGTGATTGAAAACAACGCAGTTATTGACGATTTAAACCGCCTTAAAATGATCGATTATTTATTTCAATTGGTATTAATCCTTGTGTCACTGCTTACTTGACAAAAGGCTTGTCGGGCTTTGATAGTGTTAGGCTCAAAGGAAGACCTTCTATGCTTTCTCCAAAATAAAGTAGGAGCAAATAAAGTAGGGTCAGATACACATTAAATTTTAGTTGCCTGATACCCTCTAAAGCGAGCAACATGGTCAAGCTCTGAGCTCAACATTCACTCTTTACAATGACCAAAGCCACCAATATCAATTAATGTGTATCTGACCCTACTTTATACATACAGGCCCTGTGCATCCGTATACCCGCGATATACCGTACATCCTGTACATAAAAAAACCACCTAGAAGGTGGTTTTTTTAAAAGTACTTAAAACAATGAGATTAAGTTATTCGTCAAACGGATTAACTAAAATCATAGTTTCAACACGGTCTGGGCCGGTTGAAATAATATCAACAGGTACACCGGTAATTTCTTCAATACGTTTGATGTAAGCAATAGCATTGGCTGGTAATGCATCAATAGAAGTTGCGCCCACAGTTGTTTCGCTCCAACCTGGCATTTTTTCATACACTGGGGTAATTTTTTCATAACCTTCAGCGGCTGTTGGTGGCACAGTAATAATGTCGCCTTCAGCTGTTTTGTAGCCTGTACATATTTTTAATGTTTTCAAGCCATCTAAAACGTCTAGCTTAGTTAAACAAAAACCACTTATGCTATTTACTTGTACGGCACGATGCATGGCAACGGCGTCAAACCAACCACAACGACGTTCACGGCCAGTTGTAGCACCAAATTCATGGCCTACAGTACCTAAGTGATGACCCACTTCGTCATCTAATTCAGTAGGGAATGGACCCGAACCAACACGTGTCGTGTATGCTTTAGTGATACCAAGTACATAATCTAAGTAAAGAGGACCAAAACCACTACCGGTCGCAACGCCACCAACAGTTGTATTTGACGACGTTACATATGGGTAAGTACCGTGATCGATATCAAGCAATGTACCTTGAGCACCTTCAAACATGATAGATTCGCCCGCTTTACGCGCTTGATCTAGCATTTCTGAGATATCAGCCACCATGCCTTTAATGACTTCGGCAACGGCCATAGCATCACTAAGTACTTCTTCGTAGCTTACTGGCTCAGCTTTGTAGTATTCGGTTAATACGAAGTTATGGTATTCCATAATTTCTTTTAATTTCACCGCAAATGACTCTGCGCAAAATAAATCACCAACACGTAAACCACGGCGAGCAGCTTTGTCTTCATAAGCTGGACCAATACCTCGACCGGTAGTACCAATAGCTTTGCTACCACGCGCTTTTTCACGAGCTGCATCTAATGCATTATGGTAAGGAAGAATTAACGGACATGCATCGCTAATTAAAAGACGCTCACGTACTGGTACGCCACGTTCTTCTAACATTGCCATTTCTGTCATAAGTGCTTTTGGACAAAGAACAACACCGTTACCAATTAAACATTTTACGTTATCACGTAATACGCCAGATGGAATAAGGTGTAAAACGGTTTTTTCACCGTTAATGACTAGTGTATGACCCGCATTGTGGCCACCTTGATAGCGCACTACATATTTTGCTTTATCAGTAAGTAAGTCGACGACTTTACCTTTACCTTCGTCACCCCATTGGGTGCCTAGAACTACGACGTTTTTACCCATGTTCACATATTGGTAAGAAAATTAGGCGGGGATTCTATCAAATATCAATATTGAGTCCAAGCAATAATTGTTGATTTTTAATGCGATAAAAAAAAAGCTAGTAATAGTGCAGAGTTAGCAACAGAATTAATTTACTGCCCAAAATAGAATTGCTCCAATCACGATTAAAAAAACACCAATTTGCCGGATAGTACTCACAGGTTCATTGGCTAATTTTAAAACATAAGCGCGCCATTTATTGGGGAAAAGTGCCGGGATCAGCCCTTCAATAATTAACGCAATAGCGACTGCCATTATCAGCGTATATAACATGTAATTTTCCTTAACGGGCGGGTTTTATACCAAATGTAATAAGTTATTGACCAATTTTAAGCGAGGATAAATTGTTCAAGAATAAGGCGTTTGATTGAGTAATAGCGGGCTATTGGGATTGAAAACAACGCAGTTATTGACGATTTAAACCGCCTTAAAATGATCGATTATTTATTTCAATTGGTATTACTCGCTTATAAAAACACAAAAGCCATGACAATGTCATGGCTTTTAAATTAGAAGTTAAGCTTTAGTGTTACTTCGCTTTTTTACCATCTTTTAGGTAATTAAAGAAGTTACTATCAGGTTTAACCACTAAGATATCACTCTTCGAGCTAAAACTTTTCTCATAAGCTTCTAAGCTACGAAAGAAGTTATAAAATTCAGCGTCTTGGCTATAAGAGTCAGCATAAACTTTCGCTGCTAAGGCATCGCCTTCACCACGAACTTCTTGTGCGTTCTTCTGCGCTGTCGCTAACATTACGGTAACTTTAGCATCAATAGTTGCACGAATGATTTCAGCTTGCTCTTGACCTTGTGAACGATGTTCTTTCGCCACAGCGGTACGTTCAGCACGCATACGTTCGTAAATCGAGGTACTGACTTCAGTAGGTAAGTTAATAGCTTTGATACGAACATCAATCACTTCAATACCTAAATCTTCACGGCTACTTGCTGCACTTTCTAATGCTTTTGCCATAATGTCATCACGTTCACCAGAGACAATATCTTTGATGGTGCGTGTACCAATTTCGGTACGCAAACCGTTGTTAACTTTCTGCTTCAATAACGCACGAGCATTCTCAATTGAGCCTGTTGTACGTAAATAGTAAGTAGAAAAGTCAACGATACGCCATTTAACAAATGAGTCGACCATCAAATCTTTCTTTTCAGATGTTACGAATCGATCTGGCGCGTCATCTAAGGTTTGAATACGTGCATCGAGTTTACGTACTTGGTTAATAAACGGAAATTTAAAGTGCAATCCCGGTTCATACACCTTCATATCGCCGGTTTCACCGTCACGTTTAATTTTTGAGAATTGGAAAACAATACCACGTTGACCTTCAATTACCACAAAAACAGACGAAACCGTTAGCACAAGTATTAAGGCAATAATTGCCAATAGAAAATTCTTCATGGCTTAGTCTCTCCCATTATTGAAACGGTCGTTACGACCGGATAATGTTGGTGCAGTATTATTGCTTTTTGACGATTGGTTTATCGTCGTCGGTGATGATGATTGTTCATTAACACGTTGACCGCCAGATTGCTGCTGCATAATTTTATCTAGTGGTAAGTAAATCATGTTATTGCCACCGTCAACATCAACCATAACTTTACTGGTGTTGCTGTATACTTTTTCCATCGACGTTAAATACATACGCTGACGAGTAACTTCAGGTGCCGCTTTGTATTCAGGTAATAACTTGTTAAAACGAGCCACATCACCTTCAGCATCAAGTAGTATTTGCGCTTTATAAGCTAAAGCTTCTTGCTCTAAACGCTTAACACGACCACGGGCACGCGGTTCAATACCACGAGCATAAGCTTCAGCTTCACGTAAGAAACGAACTTCATCTTCTTGCGCAGAAATAGCATCATCAAAGGCATCTTTAACTTCGTTTGGCGGACGCGCGTCCTTAAAGTTAACATCCACAACGATCAAACCTAAGTTATAAGGTTCGATAATTTTTTCTAGCTCTTTCCAAACCGCTTGACGAACCGCTTCTCGACCACTGGTCAAAATGTCGTCCATGTTTGCATGACCAACAACATAGCGCAAAGCACTATCCAGTGATTCACTTAAACTTTCATCGGCATTGGTAACACTAAAAACGTAATTACGTGAATCGACAACGCGGTATTGTATTTCCATTTCAACACGCACAACATTCTCATCTTTCGTCAGCATAAAGCCCGAAGAAGGAAGGTTACGTGTGGTTTGCATATCAACGGGAATAATACGTTCAGCGAACGTCCATTTCCAACGCAAACCTGGTTCTACCGTACCAGCGTATTGGCCAAAGCGTAAAACGATACCTTTTTCAGCTTCTTTAATGGTAAAAAAACCAGCAAAGGCATAAGCCAAAATAGCTATAACAAGCACGACCATGATACCGATACTAGAAAAACTTTTTCCAGATCCGCCTCCTGATTTTCCGCCGCCGAATATACCGCCAAATTTATTGCCGATATCCTTTAATAAATCATCTAAATCAGGTGGGCCTTGGTTCTTGCCACCTTTATTTTTCCAGGGATCTTTTTCATTATTCCCCGGTTCATTCCAAGCCATGCTATTCTCCGCTATAAAAAAATTGGTGCGCTAACTGCTATAAAACGATAAAACACTGCGTTTCACGTAATATATCAGTCTGTTAAGTTTGAATAAAGTGCTCTATTTCTGATCCGTCTTGTTTTAGTAACTGATTCCACTCTCTCACGGGTAACTTTATATCTAATAGACAGTTACCTTGCTCGTCATAATGTTCGTCTGTAATACAATTCAACTGATAAAGTTGGCCGCGAAGTTTACCCGCACTGGGTGGTAAACAGAGTGAATGATTGATGATTTGTTTACCTAATCGCTCTGCAAGTGCTTGAAATAAAAGCTCAATACCTATACCTTGCTGTGCTGACAGCCAAACACGAATAGGTAATCCTTGATCATCACGGTCAATTCTCGGCTCAACATCATCTAACCGATCTATTTTATTACAAATTAATAGTTGTGGGACATCGCCCGCCTCTATTTCTTTTAAAACTTCTTCTACTTGTTCAATATTTTCACTTCGACGCTCGTCGGCAATGTCAATAATATGAAGCAACAACTCTGCTTCTCTTGTTTCGGTTAACGTTGCTTTAAATGCTGCCACTAAGTCATGGGGCAGATGTCTTATAAATCCTACTGTGTCAGCAAGAATAACACGACCAACATCATCTACTTCAATTTTACGTAAAGTAGGATCTAAAGTGGCAAATAA
Organism: Colwellia sp. PAMC 21821; assembly: GCF_002077175.1. Lineage (NCBI taxonomy): Bacteria > Pseudomonadati > Pseudomonadota > Gammaproteobacteria > Alteromonadales > Colwelliaceae > Colwellia > Colwellia sp. PAMC 21821. The sequence goes on along the minus strand of NZ_CP014943.1, from coordinate 2,334,165 downwards.
TTGGTCAGCTGCGTAGACCCCAGCCTGAGTAATTTTATTGAAGAGGGTTGATTTGCCAGCATTGGTATAACCCACTAATGATATGGTCGGGATCTCGGCTCTAGTTCTTGCTCGACGACCTTGTTGGCGTTGCTTCTCAACTTTTTCTAAACGTTTGCGAATACTCACCATACGGTCACGTAATAAACGTCTATCCGTTTCAAGTTGTGTTTCGCCTGGTCCGCGTAAACCAATACCACCTTTTTGGCGCTCTAAGTGAGTCCAACCGCGTATCAGTCGTGTACTCATATGACGCAACTGCGCTAATTCTACTTGTAATTTACCTTCATGGGTGCGAGCTCGTTGGGCAAATATATCTAAAATTAACGTGGTGCGATCAACTACACGACATTGACATAAAGCTTCAATGTTTTTTTCTTGAGAGGGCGACAGACTATGATTAAACAGAACAATGTTCGCATCGTACATACGCACAGCATCAGCAACTTCTTGTACTTTACCTGTACCAACAAAATATTTCGGGTGCGGGGTATTGCGTTTACCTGTAATCGTATTTAACGCGGTTATACCAGCAGAATCCACAAGCATTTCGAACTCTTGAATGTCTTCGCGGGTATTATCATCTGGGAAATCTAAATGAACAAGTATCGCCTGCTCACCTGCCTGATATCTATCAAACAAATGAGCGACTCCATACAATACTAGTTTTTTGCATTAATCTTCTAAATCCTGATTCGCTTGTGGGGCTGGCATAGTGGTTACTGCTCGCGCTGGCACTACTGTTGAGATAGCGTGCTTATATACCATTTGGCTAACGGTATTTTTAAGTAAAATTACAAATTGATCAAATGACTCTACTTGCCCTTGTAGTTTAATGCCATTAACTAAGTAAATTGCTACTGGAATACGATCACGACGTAACGCATTCAAAAATGGGTCTTGTAAAGATTGCCCCTTTGCCATTATTTTGTCCCTTTTTGTTATTTTTAGTAAAAATTAAATACTAGATTAAAATTAATCAATAAAACTAGCTGGTAAATACTCAACTAACTTAATTATACATCAATGTTTAAAGTTTGCTTACTGCCGATAAAATAAGTTTTAAATTATTTTCGTCTTCCATATGCAACCATTGTAAATCTTGCCAACTTCGTAACCAAGTCAACTGCCGTTTAGCTAATTGACGTGTGGCACAAATACCTTTAAAGATCATATCATCTCGATCATAATCACCCGCTAAATGTTGCCACATTTGTCGGTAACCAACACAGCGAATTGCCGGTAGATCAAGATGTAAATTACCTCGCTGTTTCAAGGCGATCACTTCTTGTTCAAAGTCTTGCGCTATCATTTGCTTAAAACGTAATTCAATTCTCGCGTGCAAATCGCTACGTTCTTTTGGTGCTATTGCAAACTGTAAAACATTTCCGCTAACTTTATCACCTTTTACTTCAGTCAATTGTGTCAAAGTATTACCAGTTTTTCGGTATACCTCTATTGCTCTAGCCAGTCGCTGCGGATCATTAGGATGAATACGCTCGGCTGAAACTGGGTCAATGCGCTGTAGCTCTTCGTGCATAGCTAGCCAACCTTTGTCAGCCGCCTCTAACGCTATGGCATTACGAATATTTTTGTCAGCTTCAGGCAGTGGTGAAATACCTTCAATTAAGCTCTTAAAATACATCATAGTACCGCCGACCAATAAAGGTATACGGCCATTTGCTCGACTTTTCGCTATGGCTTTGAGCGCATCTTGGCAAAAGTCTGCGGCAGAATAGCTTTCACTTGGATCTCTAATGTCGATCAATTGATGTGGATATGCAACTAATTCATCTGCTGTTGGTTTTGCCGTACCAATATCCATACCTTTAAAGACTAATGCTGAATCCACACTAATAATGTCACAGGGTAGCGCATCACATAAAGCCATGGCTAAAGCCGTTTTACCTGATGCAGTCGGCCCCATTAAACAAATAACTGGCGGCTGTTTCACGTCCAAGTTTTGATGGTTTGCCACGTTAGTCATTACGGTAATATTTTACTCTATCTGATTTATAGAAGATGTGAGGTCGATAGCGACAGAATTCAACCTTAGTTGCTGCTCAAATTGACAATTAAAGTGACTTTCTCCACTTCGCCAAACTTGCAACGCATAAGCCTGAGTGCCTTCTTCACTTAACATAAGTGCAGCTAACGCCATTTGCCAGTCAATTTCTGCATGTATATCGTCACTATTTTCAACATCTAACTGTTTAATTAGCTTATCAAAACTTTTCGAAATATCTTTATTTCTGAGCAAAGCAGGAAACTGTCGGATTTGTAATGTACCGGCATTTAGCTGACGAATGTCCATGCCAATATGCTGAAATTGATTTTCATTTATTTGCACAAATGTAGCGACTTTTTCACTAACCGATATTTTTATTGGCAGTAATAGGGGTTGGCTAACCAGCTTTTCATGCCAGCGTTGTTTGATAACTTGTAATTTTAGTATTTGATCAAGTTTCTTTACTGACAATAAACGTAAGGTTTCGCGTTGTTGAAATACTAAATAATGTGGCGCCTGCCAAAATAAAATTTTTGTTGTATCAGTTATCTCATTTTCAGTCACTAAAGCAGAGATACTTGCTTCTGTTGTTATGGTGTCAGCTACAGGCGTTAACTTAGGCTCGGTAACTTGTGTATCCAAGGCTAGGGGGGTCATTAAGTCGCTGTAGGCTTTACTCGCTTGGGGATGAATTTTTGTGGAATAATGTTGCCCACTGGCGCGCGAAAAGCTTGCACTGCCACGCGGGTTTTTACCCTCATTGTGATACTCAGCCGGATTGCTTGCCGATTGATAACTCGCTGAAGAATTTGATTGCTGTTCACTATCAGCGCTAGCCCTTAACGGGGTAATAAAACTGGCACTTTGAGTGTCAACTTGTTGATGGACTTCCTCATCGCTCGTAGCAGAATATATTTCGCCAGTGCTACTATCGACACGACTGTTATTGTCATTGAGATCTAGGTCATTTTTTAATGCGCGATTACAAACAGAATAAATAAAATCATGTACATAGCGCCCTTGATGAAAACGAACTTCATGCTTTGCCGGATGCACATTCACATCCACTTCACGAAAATCAAGCTGTAAAAACAATACAAATGCGGGGAAACTGTCGCTAGGCAGTAAGTCAGCATAAGCCTGCCGAATAGCGTGATTAATCAGTTTATCGCGCATCATTCGTTCATTGACGTAACTGTAGCTTAGATCATTTTGATTACGGTAATAACTCGGCTGGGCAATCCAACCATGTAAATGCAGGCCATTATGTTCACAGTTAACTTCTATCGCATTATCAATAAACTTTTGACCACAAACTTGCGCAACGCGTTTACTACGCTGAATAGTTGAATTAGCGACCCTAAATTGTTTAATTATTTTATGGTTATGCGTAAGTACAAAACTAATATCAAAATTGGCTAAGGCAATACGTTTGATCACTTCTTCAATGTGAGCATATTCTGTTTTTTCAGTGCGTAAAAATTTACGTCTGGCCGGGGTATTAAAGAATAAATCGCTAACATCTATTGTCGTACCGTTCGGGTGCGCCGCCGGCTTTACCGACACCGCCATATCCCGTCCTTCGGCATTCGCTTGCCAAGCTGACTCTTGTGCTTCAGGTTTAGAGGTTAAAGTTAAGCGAGCAACAGAACTGATACTGGCTAGCGCCTCGCCACGAAACCCCAAGCTACTAATCGCCTCGAGATCGTCAAGGTCTTTAATTTTACTGGTGGCATGTCGGCTCAAGGCTAACGCTAATTCATCTTTGGCAATACCTTTGCCATTATCGATAATACGAATGCGCTTTGCACCGCCCTTTTCAATATCAATTCTAATGGTGGTCGCGCCAGCATCAATACTGTTTTCTACGAGTTCTTTAACAACGGAAGCTGGGCGTTCAACCACTTCGCCTGCGGCAATTTGGTTAGCGAGGCGAGCGGGTAATATTGCAATGGTCATGCGAGGGTTAATCTGCCTGTGGTATTTTTAGTGTTTGGCCAATTCTAACGACATTAGATTTGAGGTTATTGGCTGATTTTAATTGCCTGATGGAGACTTTATAACGTTGGGCAACCACAGAAAGCGATTCACCGCGGCTGACCTTGTGCTCGCGAGTACGCGTTGCTGCCATTAAGGTACCGTCAGGTGGATTTCGAGAGAAATAATCATCAACGGCAATGTATATTGCATTAGCTAATTTCTGTTGATGATTACTATTATTCAGTCGTCTTTCTTCTTCTGGGTTAGAGATAAAGCCAGTTTCAATTAATACTGACGGGATATCTGAAGATTTTAACACCGCTAAACTTAATCGTTCAGGTTTATGCTTATGTAGTCTGGTCACTTTTTTTAGCTGTTTAACAACATGCTCGGCAAAATCGTAACTACTCGCCATGGTGTATTCTTTTTTCATGTCGCCAAGGGCAATCGCTAAGTTATTATCTTTAGTGCTTCTGATCGTTTCTCCAGCACCACCTAATAACTCAGAGTTTTTTTCTCTATTTTGAATCCAGCGGGTAAATTCTGAATCAGCACGGCGTGTTGCTTGAACTAGCACCGATGCACCATTAGGCTGTGATGACGTGAAGGCATCCGCATGAATGGAAATAAGTAGATCAGCTTTCGACTTTCTCGCCAGTTCAGTTTTACGATTGTGGTCAACATAATAATCACCACTGCGGATCATCACCGCTTTTAGGCCTTGCTTCTGATTGATTAAGTTAGCAAGTTTTTGGGCTATGTTTAACGTAATACGTTTTTCATAAGTACCTGCAGCGCCAATTGAACCAGGGTCTTCACCACCGTGACCAGCGACAATAGCAATGACGATGTCTCGTTTACCTTGGCTATTATCATGGGTCGCAATCGGCTGACTATTTTTATCATAAAGATCAATAACCAAACGGTCACTATATTGTCCAGCAGGCGCCAATGGAAATATTGAAACTTTATAGTCTTCCGCCAATTCGAGTACTAAACGTGTAGTACCTTTTTCTTTTGATCTGCTGGTTCGAATTTTCTGAACTCGGCGATCCGCTTTTATTGCAGACATTAATACCGCATTGTTCCGGCTATTTTTAAAGTCGATAACTAAGCGCTGTGGAGATTTTAATGAAAAGTATTTAAAGTCTGGTTTTTCAGTGAGATCAAAAACAATGCGGGTATTTTCTGGCGCTGGCCAAATCCGCACACTCTCAATGCTATTACTTGCGTTAACAGTCGCTGTTAAGGCGAGCCAAAGCGTAACTAACACCGTTAATTTTTTTACAATACTTGCTAAACGCATTGTGTTTATTACCCCATAATAACTTTTTTTATCTACTGTTTTTCTTATTATATTGTTTAACTTGTGTACGTTTCGCTGAAAACTGTCGATTAATAAAATGGTTTACGGCGCTAAAATTGATAACAAGCGCTCACCTAATGTTGTTTTGGCCTGCAATGAAACTTGACGCTGCTCATCATGATAGGCTAAATCGATAATCATATCAGGCTCTGGCAGCATACCCTGACCTTTTTCCGGCCACTCAATGAAGCTACAACAATTGCTATTAAAGTAATCTCGAATACCCATATATTCTAATTCTTCAGGATCTGCTAAACGATATAAATCAAAGTGATAAACTTGCCAGTCTTGCAAATCATAAGGTTCAACTAAGGTGTAAGTTGGGCTTTTAACATTACCAACATGGCCCATACCTTGAACAAACCCCCGGGTTAACGTGGTTTTCCCAGTACCAAGGTCACCATTTAAAAAAACAATAACCCCTTGTTTAAGCTCAACTTTTACAATATTTGCTAATTTTTTACCTAAAGCGATTGTTGCCCGTTCATCGGCTAATATAAAGGTTTGTTTTATCACTATATTATTCATCGTATCGTTATTACTTCTAAAGTATCTTATCTGCTGCACAATTACCATTAATTAGCAGCTCAATTTAGGCGCTATAGCTCACTATTTTGTCAGCATGCTAACCTTAAGTGTTTGTAATAATATCAGCTGCAGCGCTTTGAATACAGTTATACCAAGTTGATTAATTAGCTGCTCATTTTTAATAGTTAAAATGAATAACCACGGCGTTATAAAATTTATAAGTAGAATAATTACTGACTACATTTTATGCCTTGTCATGATCCGTTTTTCCTCATGAAAAGTAGCACACTTAATTAATCAAACTGATAACCCCTTTGTCACTAATGACAAAATACATGTCGATTGAATTAATCCTCCATATTCTCTGCGATATAATATCACTTGCCATCGGCTTATTACGGCTATTTTCTAGCAATACTTTCATCCCAGTCGTCCGCTTGAATTAACCTTATTATCGCGATGTGTTAACCTTGTCGCACTTTCAATATCACCTTTATCATTTTAATATTCTACCGCTATGACAACACCTGTTATTAATTATCAAAATTTAACCGACCAAATCAAACTTTGGGGTCAAGAACTTGGCTTTTCACAAGTAGGTATTAGCGATGTTGATTTATCTGAGCACGAAGCCGCGTTAACCCGTTGGTTAGAAAATAACTATCATGGCAATATGGATTATATGGCCCGTCATGGCTTAATGCGTGCTAGAGCAAAAGAATTAGTGGAAGGCACCCTTAATGTGATCAGCGTTCGCATGGATTACTTACCTACCGATGCTAAGTTTGCTCGTATTTTAAAGAGTCGGGATCACGCCTATATCAGTCGCTATGCTTTAGGCCGCGATTATCATAAATTAATGCGTAAACGCCTAAAGCAATTAGGTGAAAAAGTTAAAGCCCATTGTGAAAACCTGAACTACCGCCCTTTTGTTGATTCCGCCCCAATTCTAGAAAGGCCCCTTGCCGAGAAAGCAGGTTTAGGCTGGGTCGGAAAGCATTCATTACTGATTAACAAGCAAGCCGGTTCGTGGTTTTTTCTTGGTGAACTACTGGTTGATATTCCCTTAATAACTGACACTAAAGCAGAAAATAACTGCGGTACGTGTGTGGCCTGTATAAAAATTTGCCCAACCCAAGCAATTGTCGAACCTTATGTTGTCGATGCAAGGCGCTGCATATCATATCTCACAATAGAGTTGCGCGAGGCGATCCCGGAAGAGTTTCGGCCGTTAATTGGTAATAGAATTTATGGTTGTGATGACTGCCAATTAATTTGCCCCTGGAACAAATTCGCAAAACTAGGCAGTGAAGATGATTTTAAACCTCGACAGAACTTAGACAATATAGAACTGTTGACATTATTTGCTTGGGACGAAGCCATATTTTTAAATAAGACAGAAGGTTCGCCTATTCGCCGTATTGGCTTTCAAAGCTGGCAGCGCAATATTGCCGTTGCTTTAGGTAACGCTGATTTTTCTGAGGACAATGTCATCGCATTAACGGAAAAACTGCCAAATACAGAGGCTATGGTGGCCGAACATATAGAATGGGCATTAGCCCAGCAAAAATTAAAACAACAAGCGCTTGTTAAAGATCAAAATTTGCGTTTAACCGCACGGTTAATTCGCTCGGTTGAAAAAGGCATGCCGCGGGACGCTTAATATCCATACGAATAAATCACGAGTATTTAGGGCTAACCTTCACTGGTTACTTTTTGCCACTTAATCAACAAATCATCAAAAGCCACCAAGCTTTTACCTTCAAGATTTTGGCTTGAAAGCATAGCGATAATTCCCTCTGCCAAGACTATGTGGTCCGGTATATCTTGCTCCTCCTGCTTAATTTTTATCAATATTTTTAATTGACTAAACAGCAGTTTGAGATTACTTGGACTGAGCTTTAATGCCTGTTTAATGGCATCGAGCGCCGGCAATAAGCGGTTCTTCTGAAAATGCTCTACGGCCATACTGTTCAGCTCTTTGGCGGTAAAGTGTATTTCTTCACGCTGTTCGCTTTCTTGCGCTATGTAACGCCTAACAACTTGGCTATTCAAGGAATCACCAGCAATCTGATTATTAATGGCTTCAAGCAAATCTATAGCGTCCTCACGCATACCCAACTCATGCAATACTTTAACGCGATCTAAATTATCTTCTACCACGGAACTGGGCTGAAGTGACATATGATTTTCAACCAACTTTGTCGCTTTATCTCGCTCATTGCGTACGTTGTGTAATCTGGCTTTTACAACAATTAATTGTTGCTTAAAAAGGTTCGCATCGTGCCGATCATGCTCAAACTGTCTGATATAACGATCGGTTTGTTGCAATATCTCATTGGCGCTTTCATCTGGAGTCGCGCAGGCTAGGTCAATGCCTGATCTAATGACATTTAGTATAAGTTCTGGAGAATCATGAATAGAGTTTTTTGCTTGTTGAGCGATGTTTCGCGTTGCTACATATTGCCCTTTATGGTCATGAGTTAAGCGCGCTAAATCCCATGACTTTTTATTACGCTCAATATTTCTCGGCGCAAGTGCCATGGCTTTTTTAATTTCTTCGTAGGCCTGTTCGTATTCTTCTTGTTCAATGAAATACTGCGCCATCATATCGTGCGCACCAAAGCGCGTGTCTGGCTTATCAATCAAGGTTTTTATCATGTCGCTAATTTCATCTAAACGACCTTGTTTTAATAAGGCTTTGGCATAACCTAAATATACCCAAGAATACTTATATTGTTTAAATAATTGGCTATAAAATTTTTCTGCTTCTGCAAAGTCGCGCAAGGCCAGATACGACTCACCTTTAATACGGTTAATATTAGGGTGGTATTGTGCAAGCGTTTCATTATTAAGGTGACGATCGGCATAGTAGAGTGCTTTGGCGTAAGATTTTTTATCTATCGCACTATTAATATTAAACAGAACTTGTTTGATCTTTAATATCGCAATGAAACGAGTTCGTACTTTGTTAATTGCTAGCGGTTTTGTCCAAAAGTCATCGGGTTGTAACTCAATAATAGAGTTAACTAATGATTCATTTGTTTCTGTACTGAGGAAAATTAATACCGTGGTTTTTTTTACATGACCTCTAAACTTTAATTCTTCTAATAAATGGAAACCATCTTTGTCACTTTTAACATTAAATGCACAAATAATAATATGAAAATACATTTCATCGCACAACCTAATGCCATAGTAGGCATTTTGTACACAACGCACTTCCTTTATGCCAAGCGCAAATAAGCTTTCTTTTAGAATACTGTGCACTAGCAAGTTATCATCAATAACTAAAACATTGAGTTGGTCGAGTTGTGCTAATGTATTTTTCTCAACTTCTTCCATTTTATACCTTGGTCTCAGGCTGTTATTTTAGGTGCAGTTTTAGACGTTGTTGGCACTTATTAAGCACGTCTTTCTTTGCAGCTACATCAAGTTGGCGCCATGCCATAATTTCATCAATATTTCGAAAACAGCCTAAACAAACATCTTGCTCATTTAAACAACAATTACGCACACAAGGGCTAGCAATATCTTCAATATTATCTTTTGGCTGGTGGTATTCTACACTCATATCGCTTCTGCAAATTCAGTTAACTGTACTAAACATAGTTTGAGTTGATTTAGCTGACCTTGCAATGCTTCTTTTTGTTGTGGGGATAAATCACCCTCTGTACGACTTGCTATTATCATTTGGCTAAGCTCCTCACATTGCGTTAATAAAGGTGTGGCAGCAATCACTTTTGCCAGTTTGATTAACGATTGTAAAATTTGTTCTGCCAAATCATAATTTTGCTCATCAATAGCTTTGCTTAACGCTTGGGTATTGGCACTAATATCAGCTAAGTATTCATCTATCATAAAAGCGGCTAATTCAGCAGAGCCTTGGTTTTGTGCGTATTTACTTAAATCAAAAGCATCACCTGTAAGTTCACTTTCTGGCTCTAAATCTAGAGGGAAGTCAAAAGGCTGCTCAATCTCAGCCATACTCAAAACTGGTTCTGAAATAACATCAGCTTTCACAGATGAAGGACTTTGTGTTGTATTTATCTTATCCGCTTGCTGACGCTGTTGTCGTCTAGGGGTTACAAAATCAGCACCCTCACCCATGCTAATATCTGACTTTAACCAAGGAGACAGCTGCTGTGTTAACTTTTGAATATCTAATGCGGGCGCTAAATAATCTCCATACCAAAGCTTTGGCAAATTAAGTGCGTCGAAAAAATCTTGTTTATTATCACTATTTTTTTGCAAAGCAAAAACACCACGTACAGCGTTCAATGAATCTATGGTATTGAAATCAAAGGCCGGGAATTCGGAAATAACGACTGAAAATCGCCCCGACAGCCATAGACGCTCAAGCTGCGCTGGCCCAGAAGCCAAGGTCACCTGTAAACCTAGCCAATGCAATATCCTAATCAAAACACCATATTTATTGGGCTCTGATACACCAAGCAACACTTCCACTAGCGAAGGGGAAAATCTATACGGTGAGAATATTTCCGGTTCAACAGATAAATTAATATTGTTAGTCTCAGTTAAAATCTGAGCAACTCTAGTAATGAGTTCATCGGTATACCAAGGCAGATTGGAAACTGAAAAAAAACCAGTTCTTTTTAATGCTCCGCAATTAAATGGTTGAATAACCATTATTTTAGGTTGTACTTTAGCCGGTAAACTAGCTAAATGTTGGGTGATTAAGTCGTAATCTGAGTAATACACTTCGGGCGATAAAATAACAACATCTAAGCGATTTTTCGTTAAGTGCTTTATGCTAATTTGTCGTTGAAATAACGATAAGTCTTGCATCGTTTCTACTAAAGCTTTGCTATCACTAAACTGTTGACAAATTCTTTCTCGACTTAGTTTGTCAGTCGCAATCACTAAAATCGAACACTTTGCCAGTTTAACTGCCTTGTCTTTACTTGGTTGGCTCAAGTCTCCGGCTACGGCAAATGGTAAAGTAAAAGAAAATTTACCTCCTAAATCCAAGGATTCACTAATTTTATTGCTTACATTGAAGACTAGCTCTAAATCTTGCAAATAATGATAGGTAGTAGCACCTAAATCAGTACTTATTTCGTCACTAAGCGCTAATGCATTAATCACTCGTTGTGATGTCTGAACATGTGATGCTTTATTAATTACAAAGCTCATTTTTACCGTTTGTTGAGCGCTATTTACATCAACAACTTGCAGATTAACATTAAGCTCAACGCCATATTGATCAGTTAACATTTCTTGGCATATTGTAGTTATCATTGATTGAAATAATTCACTTTCAAGCGTAACTGTAGCAGCCAAGTTATCTGCCATATTTAAATAGACATGATTGTTGTTTTTCACTTGTGTCAAACTAACATTGGTCAATGCGGTATGCATTTCATTGGCCAATGACACCGTAGATAAAGTTAAAACAAAGTGGTCAACACGCAATTGTGCTCGGGTTTTATACTGTTCATTCAAACGAACAAGTTTCTGCAACAGTTGATAGACAAGCGGTTCATCACCCTGAGTTAATGACAGCATCTGCCTTAAAATCAGGACATTATTGGTTAGGGATAATGCTTCTTTACTATTAGCGATAATAGCAAGCTTATCTGCCTGATTTTGCTGTTGAATTTGTTCCTGCAATTGTATTTTTTCATCTTTAAGAGCACGATTTTTTTCTGCATTGCATAAGCTACCACACCATGCGCCCTCAATGTATTCGATAGTTAAGGCTATAGCTTTTTTTTGATTGCTGATTAAGGATATTCTTTCGACACTATTATTCTTTTTGGCTTGGCGCGCAAGAGTCAAAATTGCAAGTACATCTACTCTACTAAAACACTTACGCCAATGTTTGCTAGTGAATTTTATACCTAATAAAGCACGCAATTGTTGTTGCTGCTTTTTCGATAACGTAGGCAATTGCCAAAAAACCTTGCCTGTATGTCGAGACATAAGCGCAGTATACATTTGATGATTTTTTTGCTGCTCTTGAAAGTCCGCCTCACTGTGTAGAGGTTTAGACAGCTGTTTGATAGAATTAATAATTTGTGTGACTTCAACCCCTGGTACTTTTACTAAAACTTCTCCCGTAGCCACAAACTTTTCAACGACATCGGTGCTTTGCACACCAAAGCGCTGAACTTTTCTTCGCAGACTAAAAATCAAGCTGATAAAAATTATAGCAAGCAGAACAAAAACACACCCTATAAACCAGACGTAATGTTTAGGCTGCAAATCAATATTACCTTTTGCCAACAATGTTAATAACTGCTGCTCAACATTCGAAGATTTCAGCGGCTGCAAGACAAGTGGTTTATCAAGTAATGGGCTTAACTCATCTCTCTGTTTAATTAATACAGCTTGAAAGTCAGCTGCCATACGTAATTGGCCACGCCATTTTGCAAAGGTATTTTGCTCGTTAAACAATAGTTTGTTAAGGGCAGTTACTTGCTCAATCAATGCGTTTTCATCGATAGTTTTATTAGTTGTATCGTTCGAATTTTCCAAAAAATAATTTATAACACTCTGAATTTTTTGCTGAATATAATCAAATTCTACTAAATCATATTGCAAATCAACCTGATTAAACATCACTAAAGTATCAATTATTCCTTGTTGTAATTCACGATTAATATATAAGCTATCAACCAGACTACTGAGCTCCTTTGCCCTAACAATCGCGATTCTGGCAGTAGATTTTTCTTGATTAATTTGACGATATAATACTTTTTGTTGCCTTGTTTGATCAGTGATTAAATTAGATAAACTGTCAGCGACTAGAGTCAGCTGTATAATAACACTATCTTTAAGCTGAAGATTTCTCAGATTATTCTCACTCAATCTCGAGATATTTTCTGCCTGTATTTGCAAACGATGGGTTAGCTGTTCTAATAACAGCCTATTGTATTGACTTAGTTTGGTAATGTTTTTCAAGTTTTCTTTCAAGGATTGATAATCTTCATCAAACCTTGTGGGGGATTGACTGGTGATAATGTTATTTAGTAATCGATCATTTTTATTCAGAAGTAATTGCCGTTGACTATGTTGTTCAATGGCAGGGAATTGTTGAGATTTAAGTCCAACTAAATCTTGAACATATTGAAAATATAATGAAAACCCCACAAAAAAAAGTAAGAAGAAGCTTAAGGCTAATAAATAAAATCGGCTAGTTAGTTGACGATATAGTGGCTGTATTGAATCCATGAACGAGGTAATTTCCTAACAAGTCAAACACATAATGGGCAGTTTAAATAGGCAAACCTGTTCAGCGAAATTTACAAAATTATGAAACGGCTTTGCTGTATGACAGTGTATGGATTTAACATTAATTAGCAACGACTAATAGCGATTTGACTAATTAAACAGTCACTTTTTTTATGACAAAAAAACGCGATTAATCAGTCAAATTAAACTAAAAATGGCAGTTGAATATTTTTAGTTTAACTTTATGCGTCATACCTAGCTCAATTATTCATCAGCTTGGTATGACATAGAGCAAAGTGTATCGCTAAAATAAACCAAGTAGATGGTATCCTAGCTTTTAGCTCTTTTGGTGATCCAAGCCCATGTCATCAGGCACTCAATCGGTTGTTCACCTGACTCATCAGTAATAGTTACCGCAATCTCCATATTGCCTTTTTCTTGCGTTAAAAGTGCTATTTGCTCATCTGAAATGGTTGCAATTGCAGTCAAGTCACCTTGCATTCTGCGCTGATAGTTAATGGTCATCGACTTTAATAATGGCAGGCAGCTATCTGGTAAATTCAGCCCAAAGACAATACCGGTGGCAGATTCAGCTATTAGTGCAGCGGCAATAGCATGCACTCCACCAATATGATTTTGCACCCTTTTGCGATTGACCATCAACAATTTCACTTGCTGCTGCTCTATTTCAATCAGAGTGACCTTTGACGTGCGGGCATACTTAACCTGAGCACAGAATAATTTCGTCAAGAAAAACGAATGACTGACTTTCGGTAATTTTTTAATATTATTAACAACCCGACTGAAGCGATTAACCATAAATATCCTTGATGAATGTGTGCACAATGACTATTTATTGTTAACCATACTGGTCAGACCTGCAAGTATTTTTTATGATTAGCTAGAACGTGACGGACAAGTTAGTGGACTTATAAAGCCATTAATTTTATGCCAGTGAAATTTTCCTGATTTATACCAAGTATATTAATTGACTGCTCATTTTTAATAGTTAAAACGAAAAAAGACGCGATGGCGTCTTTTTATAAGCGATAATGTGGTTAAGCTTTGCTTTTAAAGCTTAAAAAAGTGTTGCTGATAAATTTTCATTTCCGCAATAGACTCGCGAATATCATCCATCGCTAAATGGGCGCCGGTTTTTACCACCTTGTCTAACACTTCAGGCTTCCAACGACGCGCCAGCTCTTTTATGGTACTGACATCCAAATTGCGATAATGAAAGTAATCTTCAAATTCAGGCATGTACTTATTAATAAAACGTCGATCTTGTCCAATGCTATTGCCACACATAGGTGACTTACCTTTAGTAACATAAGGCTTTATAAATGCCAACGTTTTAGCACTTGCCTGCGCTAAGCTCGTGGTACTTTGGCGACATCTTTGTGTCAACCCTGATTTACCGTGATGTTCAATACACCACGCATTCATATTATTTAACACGTCATCGCTTTGTTGAATAGCAAACACGGGGCCTTCAGCTAAAACATTAAGTTGGCTATCGGTAATTATTGTCGCAATTTCTAAGATAACATCAGTCTTAGGTTCAAGGCCTGTCATCTCTAAATCTAACCAAATTAAATTGCTATCATTCGCGTTCATTGTTTTCCCTACGTTAACTACTTTTCATCAAGTCAGACCCATTTATTAAATCATCTACTTGGCGTAGTGTCTTTAAAAGGCTCGATTACACATGCATTTATGCAATGCTTGGGTATATAATACGTCAAAATGTAGCATGATTAAAATTATTTGTCGGTAACCTTAACAGATTAATACCCAAATACTGAGATAACATAAAAATGAGACTAACTTGTGGCTAAAGCCAAAAAACTGACTAAAGGTCAAGCGCGACAGATCAAAGCTAACCAAAGTAAGAAGTTACGTAAATCTACTGAAAAAGTGCAGTGGCAAGATGACGAACTCGCGGCGACTGAAACAGGTACAGTGATTAGCCGTTTCGGTCAACATGCCGATGTAGAAAGCAGCGAGGGTGAAATTTTCCGTTGTAATTTACGCCGCAGTATTGCCTCTTTAGTCTGTGGCGATAAAGTCCTTTGGCGTAAAGGAAAAGAAACTCAACACAGTATCTCAGGTGTTATTGAAGCGGTACACGAACGAGACTCTGTTCTCAGCCGTCCCGATGTATATGACGGTGTTAAGCATATTGCCGCCAATATAAGCCAAATTCTGATTGTTTCATCGGTATTACCAGCCTTTAATGCTGACATTATCGACCGATATTTAGTTGCAGCAGAACAAACCGGTATTACCCCGGTGATTTTATTAAACAAAGTTGATTTACTCGATGATAGCAACCGTGAAGCTATTGAAAATCAATTAAATATTTACCGTAAAATTGGCTATCAAGTCACTTATATGAGTAACGAAACCGGCGAAGGCATTGCTGAGTTAAAGTTGCAGCTTAGCCAACATACTAGCGTTTTTGTTGGTCAATCTGGTGTGGGTAAGTCAACACTCACTAACACCTTAATGCCTGAACTAGGTGTGGTGACGAAAATTGTTTCAGAAAACTCAGGGTTAGGACAACACACGACTACTGTTGCTCGACTGTATCATTTTGAACAAGGTGGCGATTTAATCGACTCACCAGGCATAAGAGAATTTGGCTTATGGCATTTATCGCCCGAGCAAGTCAGTAATGGTTTTATCGAGTTTGACGAATATTTAGGCACCTGTAAATTTCGTGACTGCAAGCACCAAAACGATCCTGGATGTGCGTTAATTGCCGCTAAAGACGAAGGTAAAATTTTCCCTGAACGCTTAGCCAGTTTCCAAAAAATATTAGCCAGTTTAGGTGATAATACCCTGACCTCGCGTTTTAATGATTAAACAGACAATATAAAAATTAAGGAATAATAGTGTTAGTTAATAAAATAAAAATCGCTCTGCAATATATGATGCCAAAGCATGCCATCTCAAGACTTGTCGGTAAATTTGCTGCCGCAGAAGCCGGTTGGCTAACCACTAAGGCCATCAGTAAATTTATTAAAGCGTATGATATTAATATGGCAGAAGCTAAACTAAAAAATGCCACTGATTTTAAAACCTTTAATGACTTTTTCACCCGTGAACTTGAAGACGGCGCACGTACTATTCTCGATGATCCAAATACCGTTTGTTATCCTGTTGATGGCGCAATAAGTCAACAAGGCCCTATTGAGCAAGGACAACTTATTCAAGCAAAAGGCTTTAATTACAGCTTAGAAACTTTACTTGGTGGCGATAAAGCAACGGCAGCGCCTTTTCAAGACGGTGAATTTTCATGTATTTATCTTGCGCCAAAAGATTATCACCGCATTCATATGCCTATAACCGGTACATTACGTGAAATGATTTATGTACCCGGCGATTTATTTTCAGTCAACCCGTTAACGGCAAATAATGTTCCTAACCTATTTGCCAGAAACGAGCGAGTCGTGGCTATTTTCGATACCGCACATGGTGCAATGGCAATGGTATTGGTAGGTGCAACAATAGTCGCCAGCATCGAAACTGTATGGGGCGGTACTATCACACCACCGGCGGGTAAAGATGTATTTCGTTGGCAATATCCTAGCGAAGGCGCCAGTGCGATAACGCTAGAAAAAGGCGCTGAAATGGGCCGATTTAAATTAGGCTCTACGGTGGTTACAACTTTCGCGCCAAATATGGTTAAATTTAACCAAGCAGCAGGGCCAGAAACCGTTACTCGCCTTGGTGAACATTATGCAGATTTAGTTAAAGCAGATGAAAGTGCGTAATTTATACCCTATGACTTTCAATCTCAGTGCTGGAGATTTATAAAATGAAAGTCATTGCACATAGAGGTGCTAGTGGTGAGTTTGCTGAAAATTCACTGCTAGCCTTTGAACAAGCCTTAATACAGGGTTGTGACGCTATTGAGTTTGATGTGCAATTTCATCAACCCAGCTCAGAATTTATTCTCCTACACGACAGCTACCTTAAAATTAAAGACAGTAACGGCGATAATGGCAAAGAAAAGGTCCATTTTAATCAATTACCACTCGATGAACTTATTCACACCTCACCTAACGCCAAGTACAATATCTGTACCTTAAAGCAAGCTTTAGAATGTATTAATATCCAATGCCAGATCAATATTGAGCTAAAGTCTGCAACACAAGGTGCTCAGCTAGCCAACGAAATGCGAAAGCTCGAAGCAGTAATTCAACATGCTCAAGCACGTAAATTAATAACGTTTCAACAACTTGTTATTTCTTCATTTAATCATCACGCACTTGCTTATGTGGCAAATTATTTGCCTGAAATTACCACCGCCGCATTAATCGCTTGTTGCCCGATTAATTACGCTGAGTTTTGCCAACAATTAAAGGTTAGTATGGTAAACCTTTCAATTGAGTGTGTGAATCCAGAAATCATTAATGACGCTCATCGCAGAGGTTTAAAAGTCTGGGTCTATACTGTCGATCATCCAGATCAAATCAAGCAATGCCTTGATTTTCAAGTAGACGGTATATTTACAAACTTCCCATTGCGCTCACGTCAAACAATATTGGCGCTGACTTAACACTGCCGAGTCACTGAATATAAACACTTTTGACTATTTTATTAACAATTAAATGGAACTATTGGGCAATTGCTATTGCTCATTTATTCGTCTCAAGCTAGGATAGAGAAATAAGATACGACTATTTTCGTATACAATACCAAATTGATTAATTCTCATTGAGTGAAAAATAAATAATCCGCTTGGTATAATAATTCTAGATAAATTTGCCTTAAGGAATCTCAATGTTACGAGATAAATCAAATATTAAGCCTACAGAGGCGGAACTAACCTTGCTTAATATTCTTTGGAGAATGGGACCTGCAACGGTTCGACAAATCCATGAAACAGTTAGCCAAACGCAAACAACAGGCTATACTACTGTACTTAAAATACTACAAATAATGCATGAAAAAACCCTCGTTATTCGCGATGAAAGCAACCGAGCACATGTTTATGCCCCCGCAAATAGTGAAATGGTTACGCAATCGTCTTTATTAAAAGACTTAGTCTTAAAAGCCTTTGGCGGTTCAACATCTAAATTAGTCATGCGTGCGTTAGATAACTCCACCAGTAAAGAAGAAATTGAAGATATTAGACAGTTACTCAATGAATTAGAACAACAATCATAAATAACTAATACTCAAAAGGTAACTTAAATAGGCATGTTTCAGGAAAGCTTAATACACAGTCCATTATTAGCTGCGTTAGCCATTACTCTTATCCATTTTATATGGCAAGGAGTTCTAATTGCAGTGGTATTAAAAGCTTTACTGTCGCTCATATCCTATCAAAAATCCCAATTACGCTACGCTTTAAGCTCAATAGCGATGCTCGCTAACCTTATTTTACCTATCATCACTTTTTTTATTGTTTACGATATTGATTATCGTCAAGCGACTAATTTTGTGCATGCTTTGCCCTTACTTGACCAAAATTTTTATCTGGAACAAATATCCGCGAACGTTTGGTATATGGAATGGCTAGAATATTTACCTGCACTGGCAATGGTGTGGCTTGCAATTGTTATTGTGCTAGCACTTAAATTAATAATTGAACTGTATAATGTTAATAAATTACCCCTTCAGGGCTGCACGGCTGTCGATATTACCCTGCAAAAGCGGTTCGATGTCCTGATCGCTAAAGTCGGCTTAACGAGAAACGTCGCCCTACTGCTTTCAAGCAAAACCGATGTGCCAATGGCAATAGGTTGGCTAAAGCCCGTAGTACTTATTCCATTTAGCATGTTGTCGGGCTTAACCCCACAACAATTAGATATGTTGTTATTGCACGAGTTAGCGCACATTCGACGTCACGATTATTTGGTCAACTTCTTTCAAACTCTTGTGGAAATATTATTGTTTTTTCATCCCGCGGTGAGTTGGGTTTCAAAACAAATGCGAAACGAGAGAGAGTATTGTAGCGATGATATTGCCGTGCAACACTGCGGTAGTTCACTTGCCTATGCACATACGTTGGCAGATACTGCATCGTTATGTGAAAAGCATCGCCACCACACGATACCAAACATGGCTATGGCCGCTTCGGGTGGTGACTTAAAACAACGGGTTGTTCGTTTACTAGGTAAGCAACAACATTGCACAAAAACAACCGATTCAGGTAAGTGGCTTGCTTCATTCACCATCTTATTGACCATTGTATTTTTATTTTCAAAATACTCATTAAATTTACCCATTATTGATTTACAGTCAGGTAGCATTTCATTACATAACTCTGCAGCAACGCTGACTAAAAGCCCCATATCGCATCTTCCCCTAACTTTTCAACAAACGACTGGCAATTCACTTGCTAAGCGTTTATTAGCGATTGATAAGTCAGCACCTAGCGAACCGGCGGCGCTTAATAAAGTATCGGCCTCATTAAAAATGCAAAAAGTAACACCTAGCATCGCGGGAAAAGCTCCGATAACGTCGCTAAATGTAAAGAGTAATCCACTAAATAGCGATTATTATAACGACTTACCTATTGTTCACATGAATGCAGTTGATACAAACAATACGGCTCAATACCATCCAGCATTAACAAAGATGACACCGGTTAATCCGCAAGCCCAAATAGCAAAAACGAAATCTAATTCTGAATTAGCATTTGAACGCACTGACTCGAAGCTGACTTCAACAAAAGAAAACTCATATTCCCAGCAAATTAGCACGCTATTAAATGAGCCTGTGATCCCCAGAGAAAACGCAATAACGGCCTTAAACAGAACACAATATGGCTTTAGTTACCAAGAGCAAGCTGACAATCACGCCCAATTAAGAAATACACGTTTTAGTCAAGGTAAGCTCAGCAATAATAGCGTTGAACATAAAGCTTTGCAGACCAAAACTGTAGCAGCGCAATTAGTAGACTCAACTGAACCTAAGTATCCTACGTCAGCAAAAAGAAAAGGTATCGAATTAGAGATAATGGTGGAGTTTAATATAGACAGTAAAGGTCGGGTGAAAGACATACAGTTTGAAACTAAAAATAAAGTCAGCTACTTTCGAAATAACATTCGCCAAGCGATGGAAAAGTGGCGCTTTCTACCCGCCAAAGAAAATGGCCGAGCGGTAGAAAGCAAAATGTCTAAAATATTCTCGTTTAGTCTTTTAAATTAAATCTTAACGATGTTTACCCATAGTTAAATATTTCTGCTGTTGCTCTGGTGTTAAGACTTGCATAATTGCATGGCGAATCTTCGCCTTGTCCATCGCCATTTTTTGAAAAGTCGGTTGAAATTCTGCATAGATAGCTTCAAACTTATTCTCATCAAATTTACTGACTTGTAACAAAGATTTTACTTGCTCATTAAAGCCAGTAAGATCCGGCTTTTGCGCTATCCTGTCTTCTTTTATTCCAGCAAAAATCACCTTTAATTCGCTGCGTTGTTCTGACGTTAGATCGAGCTTTTTAGCTAAACGATGCAAATGCTTTTTCATCATTGCATGTTGTTTGTTATGACCTTCGCCCTGCTGTTGACTCTTCTCAGGATTATGGTTGTCATTTTTGTGGCCCATAGCATTAACACTAAGGCTACTGATACCAAGCACAAGCACACTCATAGCTGCGTATGGTTTTATTTTTGAATACAGTTTTTGTATTTGCATAATTAGTTCCTCAATTAATTCAACACCAGTATAATTTGTGCAACGAAAAGAAACGCAAACCAACGTAAATGTTTTGTAAAGAAAGCAATCGGCCTTTAAGTTATACGTTATTATAATACTCATCGGACAAATGAATTAATTCGTTAGACATATAAGATTAGCGGGAATAACAATGAACAAGCATAAACTTTTATTAATTGATGATGACAAAGAACTTGCTGAATTACTCACGGATTACCTCGCTACAGAAGGCTTTGAATTAGTCAGCTGCCATGACGGTATTTCAGGGCTAGAAAAAGCCTTTGATAATAAAATTTCGTTAATTTTATTAGATGTTATGATGCCAGGATTAACCGGTTTTGAAGTATTAAAAGCCTTAGGTGGTAATCATAAAACCCCTATTTTAATGCTTTCCGCTAAAGGTGATAATGCCTCACGAATATTAGGCCTAGAACTTGGCGCTGATGACTATTTGCCTAAGCCCTTTCAACACCGCGAATTACTCGCGCGTATTAACGCCATTCTTCGACGAATAGACATAGTAAAAAACAGTAAAGAGCAAACGTCAGCATTGTTCGTTAACGGCGTAAAACTCAACCATGCGACCCGACAAGTGAGTTGTCACGACCAATTTATTGAGCTTACAGGTACTGAATACCAAATCATTGAACATTTAATGGAAAAACCAGGTGAAATTGTCAGTAAAAATGAAATTTCAGAGCAAGTTTTAAAACGTAAGTTAAGTGCTTTCGACCGCAGTATAGATATGCATGTCAGTAATATTCGACGTAAATTACTGCCTTTTAGCCCGAGCGACAAACTTAAAACTATTCGTGGCGCTGGCTATATCTTCTTAGCTGGAGAGTTAAATTAATGTTTAAATTGCCCAGCAAATTTTCTTCAATAGGCGCTAAGCTATTTATCTATTTTTGGTTAATTGTTATTTTAACCATTGGCATCACAAGATTAGTCTCTGAACAGTTTAGAACTAAAAGCTTTATTATCCCGACTCATCATTCTGATATCGATAGAATGGAAAGAGTTAAACAACAATTGACACTCACCCCAGCCGCCACAACCGAAAAAGTGCTGTCAGTTTTGTCGAAAAAACAAGGCCGTGAATTACTTTTAAAAAACGCCCGCACAAATGAAGTGCTTTCTTCTGACAGATGGCAAATCGCGAGTTTAGAAGAATTTTTAACCGAGAATAACCTCGATAGTATAACCACTATAAAATTTGAGTTTTATCGTATGACAGGGCCAATAGCGATTGATATTGCTGGTACTCCCTATCAATTATATCTAGCAAGTCGAGACCGAAAGCCTCGCTTTGGTAGCATAATACAACGCATGCCAACATGGCTGCGCATAGCTATTCCGATCATTATCAGCTCCTTTTTGCTGTGGCTACTTACTCGCTCATTAACCAAACCATTAATTGCTATGCAAAAAGCGGCGGCACGTTTTGGTGATGGTGAGTTTAGTACTCGCATCCCCTTAATTGCGCAACGTAATGATGAAATTGGCGCTTGCGCGGTAAGTTTCAACTTAATGGCTGAAAAGCTAGAGCAAAATATTGGCTCGCATCAACGGCTAATGGCCGATGTTTCTCATGAATTACGCTCACCAATGACTAGATTACAAATAGCACTAGGGCTTGCTCAACAGGATAATATAACAGAGGCTTTGTTACATAAACATTTACAACGATGTGAACTTGAGATCACTAGACTCGATGATATGATCTCAAATGTATTATCCTTATCAAGGTTGGAGAATACCATTAGCCAAATGGAGCTAATGTCAGTAGATCTTAATCAGCTATTAAGCCTTTGCATTGAAGATGCGCAATATATCGCGAATGAAAAGTCGATTAGCGTATGCTTTGAATCACAAGGGCCAGCGTTACTGCAAGCAGATCCAAACTTATTGTCTAGCGCCATTAATAATATTTTGATCAATGCGATAAACTATAGCCATAACAATCATCAAGTAAGTGTTAATTTAAGCAAAAAAAGTGCGAATTACATTATTGAAATCATAGATACAGGCACTGGTGTGCCCGCTGACGACTTACCTAAGTTGTTTGAACCCTTTTATCGCGTTGCTCAAGCGCGTGATCGGGCTACAGGCGGCACGGGTTTAGGCATGGCGATAGCCAAACAAGCCATTGTGGCGCACAACGGCAATATTAGCGCGCAAAATAATAACCAAAATGGTCTAACGGTTATCATTGAATTACCGCTAGAGATAAGCAAAAATAGTGAATTATAAGCAATTTTATCCACTAGTTTTATTTTGGCTATTTTTAGGAATTCCAGCAATGGCTAATAACATTAGCGCAGAAAGTAAGCGAGCACTTACAACAGAAAAAGCAATCGCTATTGCAACCTTCTGGCAATCAGTTCAGCAAGCGTCATTCACAACCGACGACAACAAAAGTATTGCTTATGCGACTAATTTTAAACGACCTGAACAGCCTTACATTGTTATTGTACCTGGCCGTTCAGAGAGTTACCTGAAATACCAAGAGCTAGCATTTGACCTCGACAACCAGGGCTATGATAGTGTCATCATAGATCATCGTGGACAAGGACTTTCAGCGCGTTTAACACCTAACCGCTTACAAGGTTATATCGAAAAGTTTGATCAATACGCTGAAGATTTACATCAATTGCTTAACCTTGTGTTACCTGAGCTGCATCCGCAACAAAACAAAAACGCTTACATGCTCGCACACTCAATGGGCGGAGCAATTGCTTTAAGGTATTTACAACTTTATCCAAATAATATTAAAGCACTTACTTTAAGCTCACCAATGATAGCAATATCACGTGGTGGTACGCCTAATTGGCTAGCGAAATCATTAATTAAAACTGGCTCAACAATAAACCGTTTGCTGTCTGACACGCCATGGTATTTTTTCGGTCAAAACGATATCAATAAAAGTACATTTACTGAAAATCGTTTAATGCATTCAGAGCCACGTTTTAAGCGTTTTCAAGCCTTGTATCACGAACAGCCAGAGCTAAAACTTGGCGGTGTAACATTTAACTGGTTAGAGCAAGCTATTATAAATTCAGACAATTTACTCATTGATATTGATAAGTTGTCGCTACCGATACAAATGTTACAAGCCGGTAGCGAACACATTGTAGATAATGATGCGCAAGCCATTTTTTGCCAACGGCTTTATAAAAGCAATTATAAATCTTGCCCAGAAGGTAAACCCGTTATTATAGCTGGCGCCTACCACGAGCTTTTTTTTGAACTAGATAAATACCGTGATAGCGCGATAGATCAAACCATCGCGTGGTTTAAGCAACATCAATAAGTCATGCTGAAATTTCACTTAGGCTTAGTTATTTATACTCGTTTTATTTCATCTGTCGCCTGATGATTGGCCGCTGACAAAGGGTCGTGGTGAATAAAAACTTCACAAGGGGCTAGCGCCTCAATAATTTCAACTTCAATAGCCTCACCAATGGTATGAGCTTCTAATAAAGATAACTCACCATCTAATTCTAAATGAAATTGTATAAAACGATCTGGCCCTGCTTGTCGCGTTCTTAACTCATGTAGCCCATGAGTACCCTCATGTGCTAAAACAATTTTCTTTATAATGCTAAGCTCTTCAGCGGTAAGCTCATGATCCATTAATTGATGGACGCTCGTCCAAATTATTTTACCGGCACCAAGCAACAAAAATATGGCGACTGCAACGGTGAAAAACCCGTCAGCCTGTAACCAATAACCTTGGCTTAGAAACAGTGCGGCAAGTACACCTAAATTCAGAATTAAATCAGATTGGTAATGTAAAGCATCAGCGCTAATGGCGACAGACTTGGTTTGGTTTATGACATATTTTTGCAATATCACCAACATTAACGTCATCACAATGGCGATAATTGACACGACAATACCGACTTCCGTGCGAACAACTTCTTGAGGGTTAATAATGCGATCAACACCATTAAACACCAGTAACAATGCCGAGCCGAGAACAAACGCGGCTTGTACTAGTCCTGCTAGACTTTCCGCTTTACCATGGCCAAATTTATGTTCTTTATCGGCAGGGGCCAAAGCGAAACGTAAAATAACTACATTCATAATTGAAGCAAATAAATCTAAAATCGAGTCGGTGGCCGAAGCCAGCATCGCGCTAGCGTCAGTGACAAAATAAGCATAGAGCTTCAACACCACTAGTATCATGGCGGTTGTTGTAGCGGCAAAAGCTGCCAACTTAACCAAGTATGCATATTGGTTGGAATCTATCTTGTTTTCCGGCACTGAGTCCTCCTTGTTGATAAATATTACTTAAGATTGTAAAAGCAAAGCTTAAGCATTCGCCTCAAGGCCTGTATAATACCATTTAATTATACAATTTATTAAGCACTTGCTATGTTAGATGTCGTTTTATTTCAACCTCAAATCCCACCCAACACTGGCAATATTATCCGCCTATGTGCTAATACTGGCTTTAGATTACATCTAATTGAGCCACTCGGCTTTGACCTAGAAGATAAAAAATTGCGCCGAGCGGGTTTAGATTACCATGAGTTTGCCGCCCTAAAACGTCATGCAAATTATCAAAGCTTTGTAGAGTCTGAAAAACCTAAGCGTGTGTTAGCAGTCACCACAAAATCAACCGGCTATTACGGTGATATCAGCTTTCAGGCCGGAGATTATTTGTTATTTGGCTCTGAAACAGGCGGTTTACCAGAAGATGTTAGACAGCAGATCCCAGATCAAGACAAAATCAGGATCCCGATGTTAAAAGATAGCCGTAGTATGAATTTATCCAACGCGACAGCTGTAATTGTTTATGAAGCATGGCGCCAATTAGGTTTTGAAAATTCGGTGTAGTATAGAGAAAGATTTAAATAATTGTAGGTCGGCATTTATGCCGTCAAATCTATATTTAATTAAACAAAAAAATTACATATAAATTAGCGAAATCAATCTGATGGGCTAAAGCCCAACCTACAATTTATGGCATAAATTAATCGAAGAATAAGCCAGAAACAGGTTGAGATTACCTGTTGTAGGTCGGCATTTATGCTGTCAAATCTATATTTAATTAAACAAAAAAATCACATATAAATTACAAATAAAATAACGAAATCAATCTGATGGGCTAAAGCCCAACCTACAATTTATGGCATAAATTAATCGAAGAATAAGCCAGAAACAGGTTGAGATTATCTGTTGTAGGTCGGCATTTATGCCGTCAAATCTATATTTAATTAAACAAAAATCACATATAAATTAGCGAAATAAATCTGATGGGCTAAAGCCTAACCTACAATTTATGGCATAAATTAATCGAAGAATAAGCCAGAAATAGGTTGAGATTATCTGTTGTAGGTCGGCATTTATGCCGTCAAATTAGCGTTTATTAGCAATTATTCGAATTTACGATCTCGTGATAATAAATCTGCAGCAGCTAATCTGGCATCTTTACCGCAATAAAGCACTTGATAAACCTGCTCTACTATAGGCATTTCTACGCCCATTCGCTGGGCCAGCATATAGACTTCTTTGGTATTGCGATAACCTTCTACCACTTGACCAATATCTGCTATTGCTTCTTCAACGCCTGCGCCCGCACCTAAAGCTAAACCAAAACGACGGTTGCGTGACTGGTTATCGGTACAAGTTAGCACTAAATCACCTAATCCTGCCATGCCCATAAATGTTGAAGGTTCTGCGTTTAACGCACAGCCTAAACGGGTCATTTCGGCTAAGCCACGGGTAATTAAAGCAGTGCGTGCATTAGCACCAAAACCAATGCCATCAGCCATTCCAGCGCCAATCGCAATAACATTTTTAACCGCGCCGCCTAGTTGCACACCAATGAAGTCTTTATTGCTGTAAACACGAAAAGTGCGTTCACAGTGTAATAAGTTTGATATGTCATCAACGAAGGCATCGTCTGTTGACGATAAAGATATCGCTGTTGGTAATCCTGCTGCCATTTCTTTTGCGAAGGTAGGTCCAGAAAGTACAGCTAACGATATATCGTCACCTAAAATTTCTCGCGCTACGTCTTGCAGTAAACGCCCTGTATCGTGCTCTAAACCTTTAGTTGCCCAAACTAAACGGGCATCTTTTCTCAAAAAAGGCTTTATTTGCGTTAACATTTCACCAAAAACATGGCTAGGTACCACTAATAAAATATTTTTACTGGCGCCGACTACGCTTGCTAAATCATTACTAATCACTAATGCTTCAGGAAACTTGCTACCCGGTAAATATTTTTCATTAGCACGCGTACTCGCCATTTCAGCCACGTGAATTTCATCACGTGCCCAAAGCAGTGTTTTATGGCCATTACGCGCTAAGCATATTGCTAACGCGGTACCATAAGATCCAGCGCCAATAACTGAAATGTCAGCAAGAACAGGGCTCATAAACTAGTGAGTTTCTGTGCTTGCAGATGCTTGTTCTGCATTCGCTTGTGCTGCACGTTGTTGTACATAATTTGCGAATAATGCTTCAAAGTTTACCGGAGCTAAGTTAATTTGTGGGAATGACCCACGGCTAACTAAGTTGGCAACGGCTTCACGAGCATATGGGAATAATGTTGTTGGGCAAAATGCGCCAATGGTATGCGCTAACTGCGCTTCAGGAAGATTACCAATGGTGAAAATACCGGCTTGTTGTACTTCAGCTAGAAAAGCAGTTTGCTCTTCAACCGTAGCAGTAACCGTTAATGATAACGTCACTTCATAAGTATCATCAGCCAGTTTAGTTGATTTAGTATCAATATCTAACTGTACTTCTGGTTTCCAATCTTTTTGAAAAATTGCCGGTGAATTTGGTGTTTCAAATGAGATATCTTTTGTGTAAACGCGTTGAATAGCAAATTGTGGTGCTTGTTGCTCAGTAGTCGCTTCTGCGCCGTTTTGAATTTCGTCAGCCATGTTGTTCTTCCTTTATATTTACGCCATTATTTATTGGCATTTTATTCTAAGATATTTTCACTTTTACTCTGAGGCTAAAAGTGAAGCTAATTTGCCTTGCGCATGTAATGCAAATAAATCGTCACAACCACCAATATGGGCATTGTTAATAAATATTTGGGGCACGGTTGAAGCGCCCTGACTGCGTTTGATCATTTTGTCACGCAGCGGTGCATCACCGTCAATTTTTATTTCATTGTAAGCAACGTTCATATCTGCAAATAAGGCTTTCGCTCTCATGCAATAAAAACAAGTCGCTTTAGTATATATATCAACTGCCATTATGATAATCCGTTGTTTAATTGTTTACTACTTAGTTACTGGTAAACCCGCACTTAACCAAGCACTCATTCCACCTTTAAGTATACTGACTTGAGTGAAACCCGCTTTTGCTAGTTGATTAGCTACTTTGCTTGCACTAAGTCCAGCACTACATACTATAATAATGGGCTTATCTTTATGTTTTTCAAGACTAGTGAAGTCATTTTTAGTGACTTTTTCATTACCAAGATGCACAGCATCAACAATGTGACCGGCTTTAAAGTCTTTTTCGCTACGGCTATCAACCACAACGCCAGACTCTCTATTAATTAAAAAAGTCATTTGCTGTGTACTTAATTGCTTAATAGGCGACATTTGAATTTTAATGGTAATGACAATAATCATTAAAACAATAACTAACCAAGCTCCACTAAGTAAAGGCTGGCTCATTGCGAAAGTAATAAGTTGATCCATAAGTTTTATATTCTAATTAACTAAAAATTTTCCACAGTATACAGGCTAATAAACTAAACCCAAACTGAACTTTTCATAGAAAAACACAATTTTGAAATAACTTGGCGCTTAACGCTATATTTTGATCTTAAAACTGAAACATTTTGTCTAAACAGACAGAAGATATTCACTTCGTGTCTTGATATACTGCAGCTGAAAATTATTTTCATTTATCTTTAACTCGTATTAATTTATCTATCTTTGCTCGTATAAAGGAAGCCGTGATGCCAAACAAGAAGTCTACCGTTCTTATTATTCTAGATGGTTGGGGATATAGAGAAAACACAGAATCAAATGCTATTTTTCATGCCAATACCCCAGTATTAGATAACTTAATGGCGAATAAGCCCAATATGCTGATTGAAACCTCTGGCATGGCGGTTGGTTTACCTGACGGACAAATGGGTAACTCTGAAGTTGGTCATGTCAACTTGGGTGCTGGTCGTATTGTGTATCAAGACTTCACTCGTATTACCAAAGCGATTAAAGATAAAGAGTTTCAAAGTAACCCTACGCTAGCTAACGCAGTAGAAAATGCCGTAAGCAACAATAAAGCGATACACGTTTTTGGTCTATTATCTCCCGGTGGCGTTCATAGCCACGAAGACCATATTTTTGCCATGTTAGAAATGGCGGCTGAAAAAGGTGCTACGGCGATTTATTTACACGCCTTTTTAGATGGTCGCGATACGCCACCGCGCAGCGCTGAAGCTTCACTGATAAAAGCCCAAGAAAAATTTGCTCAGCTAGGATGTGGACAAGTCGCCTCAGTTATTGGCCGTTATTATGCTATGGACCGAGACCAACGTTGGGATCGCGTCGAATCAGCTTATAATTTAATGGTTTCAGGTCAGGCCGAATACCAATACAACAAAGCAACTGACGCTTTGCACGCAGCTTACGAACGTGATGAAAATGACGAGTTCGTTAAAGCTTCAGCAATTACCAACGCAAAAGGTGATGTAATTCAGGTAGAAGATGGCGATGCCATGATATTTATGAATTTTAGAGCCGATCGCGCTCGTCAATTTACCCGCTGTTTTACGGACCCAGAATTTTCAGGTTTTAAGCGTCAAGCACAACCTAAACTCGGTGGTTTTGTCATGCTAACCGAATATGCGGCTGATATTGATGCACCCTGTGCATTTCCAAAGGTCGAACTTCACAACGTATTAGGCGAATGGCTTGCGAAACATGACAAAACTCAACTGCGAATTTCAGAGACCGAGAAATATGCGCACGTAACCTTTTTCTTCAGCGGTGGTAAAGAAGATACCTTTAAAGGTGAAGAACGCATATTAGTCCCTTCTCCACAAGTCGCCACTTATGATTTACAGCCAGAAATGAATTCCACCCTATTAACCGACAAGTTAGTAGCAGCCATAGAAAGCGGCGATCACGACTTTATTGTTTGTAATTATCCAAATGGTGATATGGTGGGTCATACCGGTGATTTCGATGCTGCCGTAAAAGCTTGTGAAGCTGTCGACGCTTGTATTGGTAGAATAGTTACCGCCATAGACAAAACGGGCAGTGAGTGTTTAATTACCGCTGACCACGGCAACGCAGAACAAATGATGGACAACGTTTCAGGACAAGCCCATACCGCGCATACTTGTGAACCGGTTCCGTTAATTTATGTTGGTAGAAACGCAACAATGGCAAAAACTGGCGCGCTTAGTGATATAGCCCCAACGGTTTTATCATTAATGAATATGGCACAACCCGAAGAAATGACAGGAAGTAACTTATTAAAGTTAACTTAACAATAACGTGTTTGTATACGTGAATATCTACAACCCAATATTGAAACGTAGCCGGTATAACACTGGCTATGTTTTTTTTATTGGGCTAATTCTGATGTGCTTATCGCTTAATACTTTTGCGCAAGCAGACACCAATAACAATGCAAAAACAAATCAGCAACTTTCTGATATTCAACAAGCTATTAATCAACAAAAACAAAATCTTTCAAGCACTAATGTTGAAATTAGTGACCTAGAGCAACAGTTGAAAACTGATGACTTGGCGATAGGAAAAATTGCCAAAAATTTAGCCAATACCACCAGTGAGTTGGTAACCACACGTAAGAAACTAGACCAGCTAAGTACAGAAAAAAAGCAACTCGAACTCGCTAAAAAACAACAAGAACAAATATTAGCTAAGCAACTGCGAGCGGCTTATTCGACTGGTCATCACGATTATATAAAACTCATACTTAATCAAGAAAAACCCAGTAGCGTGCAGCGTACTATTACCCATTATCAATACCTTAATACAGCGCGTATTAAAGAAATTGAAGCATTTAAAAGTACAATTACGCAATTAAATGACGTAACTCAACAATACCAGCAACAAGCCGAGCAATTAAGCCAATTAACGCAAACCCAAAGCCAGCAAAAACAAATTCTCGAGCTGTCGAAAGCAAAACAAAAACAAACATTACAAGCGCTAAATAAAAAAGCCCTGACCGAACAACAAAAACTAGCCAAGTTAGAACGTGAAGAATCGGCATTAGTAAGCTTATTGAAAAAAATGGCCGCTGATGCAGAGAAAGCAAAAAAGGCTAAAGAGGCAAAAAATTTAGTCGGATTAAGTAAATTAAAACATAAGCTCAGTTGGCCTGTTAAAGGAAGGATCAATCATAGTTTTGGCTCAAGCAAGCAAGGCTATTTAAAATGGAAAGGGGTATTTCTTTCAGCTCCCATTGGCCGAGAAGTTAAAACTATTCACAATGGCACTATTTTATTCTCCGATTGGCTAAAAGGTTACGGGCTAGTCACCGTTGTTGATCATGGTGATGGTTACATGAGTTTATATGGTCATAATCAAGCCTTACTCAAATCTGTTGGCGATCGTGTTGAAGCAGGTGAACCAATAGCCTTAGTTGGACAAAGTGGCGGCCAAACCAATTCAGGCCTTTACTTTGAAATTAGACACACAGGCATAGCTGTTAACCCAAAACTCTGGTGTAAGTAATCTTGTTTATAAATTCAATTACATTATGTAGTGAACAGGTCGATTTTGAACATCTGAACTGCTATTCTACCTAACGACTTCTTATAAGAACAATTTACCGTGCTTCGATTACTGCCTAAATTCCTGCTGACATTAAGCTTACTCTTCCCGACTTTACTTTATGCTCAAACAGCACAAGTAGCGATTATTATAGATGATATTGGTTATCGAAAAAGCGATGCACAAGCGCTATATTTACCTGGCAATATCAGCTATGCCATTCTTCCCCATACCCCTTATGGCAAAAAACTCGCGTTAAAAGCACAAGCGAAAAACAAAGATGTTATTTTGCATATTCCCATGGAAGCCAAAAATGGTAAAAAATTAGGGCCTGGCGCATTAACCAGCACAATGAACGAAAATGGTATTCGCGAAAGCTTAACCAACGCTTTTAATGAAATTCCTTTCGCCTTGGGTATTAACAACCATATGGGTAGCAAACTAACCGAGTTATATCAACCCATGGCTTGGACCATGCAGTTTCTGCGTGAACGAAACTTAGTGTTTATTGACAGTGTAACAACCAGCGCCAGCAAAGCGGAACAAGTTGCGATAAGTTTTGGTGTGCCAAGCTTACATCGTCATATTTTTCTCGATAATAAATTAGAGCATAACTATATTCGTCGACAATTCAAACAGTTAATTCGAGATGCTAAACGTTATCAAACCGTGGTGGCTATTGCTCACCCACATCCTGAAACCATCAGTGCATTACGTCAATTTTTACCATTACTTAAGAAAAATAATATCGAGCTAGTACCCATATCCAAATTACTTAGCCATAAAGCAGCCATGCTTAACCAGCAACTAAACGCTGAAGATTAAGCTAATTTTTGTATTTTAAAAGTGTAAAATTTTTTGACACTGCAAAGCTAACTAACGCTTTATATTATGTTTTTTAAGTAGCGCATGTAGATATTTAACAGGTATGGCATAAGTAATACCGCTTGGCTTACTGATCACTGTTTCTTTACTTTCCTGCACAAAAACTTTATTAATAATACCGACAACTTCACCCGATTTAACATCATACATCGCACTACCGCTATTCCCCGGATATGCGGTGGCATCTAATTGATACACTAAATAGGGGTCTCTTAACCGTTTAAGCATGGCAATACTTATTTGTCTTGAGTCATCAACCGGAATAATAGTTGGTGTTACGGCAGCAATAATACCTCGATGTGTAACAGGATAAAGCCCAAGTACCGCGCCAATAGGGAAGCCAGTAAATGCAATACTACTGCCTTCACGAAGAAAATTACTTTGTGCTAAAGTTAATGCTGGTAAAGGCTGACCTTCAATTTTTAGAATAGCTAAATCGTGCTCTTCGTCAGTCGCAATCAACTTAGCCAACCTAACTTTAGCTGCAGGCCCTTTACCGGTAAAAACAGCTAGCTTTTGTAATAAATCATCATCTAACTCTTTATCAATAACATGATTATTAGTAACTATATAAGTGCCATCACCAATAACAAAACCAGTACCAAAAAGTTGGTTTTTCTGTCGACCTGTTGGGGTATATATACCAATACCAACGACAGACGGCTTGACCATGCTAACGGTATCAACCAAGTTAGCAAAGGCTACTGAGCTATATATCAGCACAAAAAACATCATTATTTGTAATAAACGCTTCATAACTTAACTCTTTTAAAAAAGTACACTTTAACTGAACTTAGCACATTGTTTACTAGCGATTTCTATATTTTTGCCCATAATTAAATAATAATAAAAAAAGGAGATCGATCAGTGGTAGATATAGTGCCTATTTTAGCCGGCGGAGGGACACGCTTACCCGCTCATATTGGCGTACTGCAAGCATTAGAAGATTTACATATCGACTTTTCTCACATTGTTGGCGTTTCGGGAGGCAGTATTATCGCCAGCTTTTACGCCGCTGGGCTTTCGATAACAGAAATGAAAAAGATAGCGCTAACCACTGACTATAATCAATTTAAAGGTTTCTCAATAATAAGCTTAATACGTAATGGTGGCTTAAGTTCTGGTGATGTTTTTGAACAATGGGTCGATAAACATCTTGATGGTAAAACTTTTAATGACCTTAATTGCAATCTACATATTGTAGCGACTGATGTAAAAACAGGGCGTCCTGTTATTTTTGATCGTAAAAGAACTCCAGGCATGAAGGTGTCGCTGGCTGTACGTTTTTCTATGTCGATACCGCTTGTATTTAGTTTTAAAAAATTTGGCAATCATTTGATGGTCGATGGCAGTATTTTATCAGAAGATGCCCTGCACCGAGATTGGGCCATGGATGGCACACCCGTACTGTGTTTTCGCCTGCGTGGTGAACATGAATATGATGAGCTAAAAACTGATGGAATGTTTCCTATTATAAATTATGTAACGCTACTAATTCGTACTTTCATGACGACGATATCTCGTGAGTATATCAATAACGAATTTTGGCATAACACTATAATTATTAATGCGGGCTTATCTTCCGCTGTAGACTTTGGTATGAGTGAAGAGAAGAAACTAGCATTATTTGATGTCGGCTATCACACTGCTATGGAAATTGTGCCTATGAAAACTGGACATGGTAGCTAAACAGTTATTAAAAATACTTAACAAATTTATTTCATAATCTATGCATAAAATGCTAAATTAATTATACAGCTATAAATAAATAATTATAAATGGTTAATGTGTTTAACCTAATAAAATGCTAATAAAATGAGAAAATAATGAATTGGAGCAAGAAGTTACTAAACGCCCCGGTAATTGGGGGATCACAAAACGTATTGCATCAATTAAAGTTAATAATGATGCAATGAAGATTGCAGAACATTTTACCCAATTTTTACAACCAGAATTTGCAGGAAACGACGAGTTACGTGACGAGGTTTTCCGCATTCGTCATAATGTTTATTGCGAAGAATTAGCCTTTGAAAAAGTTAAAGCTGAAGGCAAAGAACAAGATGAGTTTGACGCCCAATCCATTTTTTCAATGATCAAACACAAGCCTTCTAATACTTATACCAGCTGTGTACGAGTAGTTAAATCAGCAAACGAAACTGAACTACTGCCCATAGAAAAGTACTGTATGGAGGCTATCCAAAATACAGAATTACACCCAAGTAACTTTCCACGCGAAGAAATAGCTGAAATATCTCGCCTCGCGGTTAAAGCTGATTTTAGACGACGTAAAACAGATAAATTCAAAGGCTCTGCCGTGGGTGCGATTAACGTACCAACCTACTCAGAAACTGAACTTCGTTGCTTTCCATTTATCGCCATTGGGCTTTATATGGCGGCAGCTACAATGAGCACCGACACTGGAGTTAAACATGTTTATGTTATGATGGAACCAAGGCTAGCACGTAGTATGAGGTTTGTAGGTATTAACTTTGTACAACTGGGTGAAGCTATTGATTACCATGGCTTACGGGCAGCATACTATATTAATCCATCTATTTTTATGGAAAATTTATCCCCTGGATTTAAATGCCTTTATAAAATAATTCAAAAAGAAATTAGTAGTCAACTCAAATAATACAATCTTATATTAGCTTTATAACAGTAAGACTATTTTTAGTGTTATCTACAAAATTGATTTTCTAATAAATAAGGATCCTCATGTTTAATTATGAAGAAGCATTCTCTCGAAATATTGGCTGGGTTACTCAAGAAGAACAGCAAAAGCTTAGAAACACTAAAGTTGCTATCGGTGGTTTAGGTGGTGTGGGGGGTGATCACACCATAGTATTAGCACGCTTAGGTATTGGAAATTTTCATATATCTGATCTTGATGAATATGATGTTGCCAACTTTAACCGCCAAGCTGGTGCTAACATGTCAACTTTGGGACAAGCTAAAGCCGCTGTTATGGAAGAGACAATAAG
Source organism: Colwellia sp. PAMC 21821 (assembly GCF_002077175.1). Taxonomy (NCBI): domain Bacteria; kingdom Pseudomonadati; phylum Pseudomonadota; class Gammaproteobacteria; order Alteromonadales; family Colwelliaceae; genus Colwellia; species Colwellia sp. PAMC 21821. The sequence continues at coordinate 2,298,765 of NZ_CP014943.1, read as the reverse complement.
AGGTATTAATCCTGAAGCTACCATTAAAAACTTCAACGCTGGTATCAATGAAGAAAATCTTGATGAATTTTTAGAAGGTGTTGATATCTACGTAGATAGTCTTGATATTTTTGTTTTAGAAATTAGACGAAAAGTATTTCGCCGTTGTTACGAAATGGGTATTCCAGCAATTACAGCTGCCCCAATGGGCATGGGAACCGCGTTTTTAGTCTTTATACCTGGCAAAATGTCTTTTGATGAATATTTTGCCATTGTTGATGCAGCAGCAAATGCCAGTGAAGAAGAAAAAGCACAAATATTCAATGACAATATTATCCGCTTTGTTATCGGTGTTTCCCCTTCAGTTCAGCAACGCCATTATTTAGTTGATAGAGCATCTGTTAACTTTCTTAAGAAGAAGGTGCCATCAACCTGCATGGGTATATCTCTTGCAGCAGGAACATTGTGCACCAATGTATTAAAAATATTGCTAAAACGTGGTGACGTTATTCACGCACCCCATGGTATGCATTTTGACGCCTACCGAAACAACTTAATTAAAACTTGGCGCCCTTGGGGTAATAGAAACTGGTTACAACGTTTTATGTTTTGGCGCGTTAAAGAATTATTAAAAGACAGTAATTAACTTTTGATAACCTTAATTTATACATAAAAAATCGCATTAGCGGTTTTTTTGTATAAAATCTAGGGTATGTCGCTGAAATTACCCTACCCTCTGCAAAACCCTATAATCCTCATTGAATATTAATACCAATTGAAATAAATAATCGACCATTTTAAGGCGGTTTAAATCATCAATAACTGCGTTGTTTTCAATCACACACGTCCGCTATTACTCGACAATTGCTCCTGCATTGTTCTACTTACGGGCATCCATGCCCTAATCAATCAAACGCCTTGCCTGCAGGGATAATGGTATGGACCCACTCCAACTTTATTTCCGGCCTCTTTAGGGCCAAAATGAAAGTGATAACAATCATTTATAAAAGCGGAGTGGATCAACATGAAGATTACTACAATCGGTTTAGACATTGCAAAATCAATTTTTCACATGTTCGCTGTGAATAAAAATGGGCGATTTGTAAAAAAGAAACAATTAAGAAGAAAACAAGTGTTGAGTTTCATGGCAACATTAGAGCCTTGCCTAATTGTAATGGAAGCTTGTGGCAGTGCGAACTACTGGGCTAGAAAATTTATTGAATTGGGGCACCAAGTAAAACTTATTGCGCCTCAATATGTAAAACCCTTCGTTAAAGGCAATAAAAATGATTATAACGATGCCGAAGGTATTGCAGAGGCAGCGCAACGCCCGACCATGAGGTTTGTGCCAATTAAATCGATAGAACAACAAGATATTCAAAACTTCCATCGACAACGTGAACGCATAAAGAAAGAACGTAAAGCATTAGCAAGTCAGATACGAGGCTTGTTAGGAGAATATGGCATTGTCATCAATAAAGGTATTTCTGCAATTCGCAATGAACTGCCGGATATTTTAGAGGATGCGACAAATGAGTTAACGTATTTAAGTCGGGAGATATTTAATGAGTTATGGCTTGAATTTCAAGTCACAGAAGTGAAGTTTAAAGCGTGTGAAGTTCGCTTAAACACGATGAATAAAGAAAATGAAATATGTGTTCGCTTAGATGAAATATTAGGTATTGGAGCAATCACAGCTAGCGCTACTTATGCAGCTGCAGGAGATGGAAAAGACTTTGTAAATGGTCGACATTTTTCGGCATGGCTTGGGCTTGTTCCTGGGCAGCATTCAACGGGTGGAAAGGCCACCTTACTCGGTATAAGTAAACGCGGTAATAGTTATTTAAGAACACTATACATCCACGGGGCCCGGGCAGTATTAAGGCACAGTGAAAACAAAACTGACCGATTTAGTTTGTGGGCACAAGCGTTAAAATCCCGACGAGGACACAACAAAGCATGCGTTGCTGTGGCGAATAAAATAGCAAGAATGGCTTGGGTAATAATGGCGAAGGGGGAAAGTTATCGCCCGGCTATATAAATAAAGCTCAAAACTGAAGCAAGTTAGATTGGTTTCAGTGATGAGATAACAGTAAAACCCTTTTACTTCAGTTGCAAAAGATAAATTAATCGGATGGTAAGATAGTCAGACTGGCTTGCACAAAACCTGGTACCTGCATTGGCTAATAAAAAAGCCGGAGGGATGATGAGGAGTGTGAGCGCAAACAACCATCGGGGCCAGAAGGTAAAAATCCTTCATAAACAGGCCGGATATATGAGAGCAATGATTTTCTCTTACATAACGATTAAATGTCTTGCAAACGGAGTGGGTCCATATATGCAGGTACTTATGTTTAGTCTGGAACAATAAACATGTATTCTTGAACAATTTATCCTCGCTTAAAATTGGTCAATAACTTATTACATTTGGTATTACTTACTGAGAAAGCAGATGTGTAAATTCAATCGGTTGGCTATTCATTACCAAATAAATAATACATCAATACGACATAATATTAATATTCTAAAGATAAAAAAAAACCGCCATATGGCGGTTTTAATTAAAGTATAACTTTTATAGTTTTAGCTTATTTAGCTTTACGACGTGATGCGCCAGCCATACCTAATAAACCTAAACCTAAAATAGCAATGGTAGTAGGCTCTGGAACTTGCATACTAAAACGACCAGTATGGTTTGCTGCAAGAACAGCTTGTCCATTGTTATCAAATTTAATATCAAGTGGAGTAGAAGCGAAACCAGCAAAACCAGCAGTTACCGTTTGGTTACTTCCCCAACGAACATCACCTAAGGCAGCCCAATCAGCTAAAGTCTTAGTTTTGCCTGTATTAGTAATTGAAAAATCACTACCTGCATTATTAGCAAAGTTACCAACAGTACCGTTAAATACTTGTTTTACTTGTCCAGCAGCAGTTACAGGACCGCCAGAACTAATGTTCAAGTCAAATAAGTTATGAAAGCCAGCTGATAAGCCTGTGTTAGCCGGTACAAGAGACACAAGACCAAACTGCAAAGTACCTGAATTATAAACGAAATCAGAACCGTTAAAAGTACCCATTAAATCATTAAAGAAAAATGTAAATGCGTAGTCGTTACCGTAACCTGGCATAGTTGGAAATGGATTAGGTGAAAAGCTACCTATGTTATTCATATCCAAACCGCCTAACCCTTGAGTCTCTAAGCCACTAGCAAATGAGTTAAAACCATTTGGACCAAATCCGCCAAAAGACTGGATTGTATCACCAGCGCTTAATACACCGTCGCCATTATCTGTTACTAAAGATTGAGAGTTGTACGCAATAACAAACTCACTAATAGGGAACTGAACGCCAGCTGAAGTGCTTGCACCCCAAGTAGCATCCCAAGTAAGTTGATCAGCAACTGCAGTTCCTGACAAACTAGCTAGTACGGCAACTGATGTTAATAATTTTTTCATTTTATATCTCCATTTAAATTAAAAGCTTCTGTAACTTAGTTATCTAGTTTGAGTAACTAAAAATTAGCAGTCTATATACTTTAAATATAATGCACCCATCGTGCCAACTTTACAAGCTACTGATAAAAAAGGATTTTATTTTAGTTCGAAACATCACGAACACATTACTGTAAAAAATCCTGACACTTAAATAGCTTTTTCATTACTTAACTGACTTTATTCAGTCCAAATTAATTGTTGCTAACCTTTTTAATGAATCACTGTTTAGCATATTTTTATCAATCTTTATTAAAAGCTTATCTACTAAACTATAATTCTTATCTGCAAATAATGCCTGAATATAATGTACAAGATAGTTATGATTAGTTAAATCTGTTTCATAAGCTTTTTGGAGGTATTTAATAGCTTCTGAAATATTTCCCTTTTCAAACAATATCAGACCATGTGTATTGTTAACGGCAGGTACCTTTTCCGCTTTCGCAAGTGCTCTTTTTGAATAGCTCAGTGCTTCTTCAAGCTTATTCTGTAACATCAGTACATAAGCAATGTTATTTAACATTACATAATGCCCATTAGTTTTGTTTGCTAAATGTTCGTATATTGCTAAAGCCTTTTCCGGCTCTTTTAAAGAATATAGTTCAGCTTGTTGCAGCATTAGTTCAACAGTTAACTCATTGTTTTCTTCAAAAGCAAGAATTAGCGCCAACGCCTCATCACTCATATTCAATTTCTGCATCGCGTAAACTAGATCCAAAAGAATGGGGGCTGAAGGTACTTGTTCGTAAGACTGTTTCAAGTAACGAATTGCTTGAGAAAAGTCTGCTTTCGATATAGAAAACTTCCCCATAATTACATTATATTTTGGAGAAGTACTAGACATATCAGGCAAGTCCGTTAGTAATTGCCTTGCTTTTTCTACATTATTATTTTGCAGATACAAGAAGGCTAAGTTTAAAACTTCATCCTCCCCTCCTAGTGCCTCTTTCACTATGAGCTCTTGTGCTTGAATAGTTTCAAAGTTATTTTTTCTAGCATTAAGTATAGCAACTTTAAGTTTTCTTGCCTGCAACGCCTGTGGAAAAGTAAAAATCATTCGATCCAATTTTTCTAACGCCAATTCTCCCTTACCAAGTAACGCCAGCACTTTGGCTTGGACTATGTTCAATGAAAAGTCGTCAGGGTGTCTCTGTAATGATTTAGATAACACTGATTTTGCTTGATCATGTTTATCATCACGCATGTAAAATCCAGCAAGAATTATACTTACTTCAGGAGAGTACATTTTATTTTCTGCTAAATCTGTAAGTTGCTTATCTATTAGTACATTATGTTTGTCGTTTTGCCCAATGCGATAAATAGCATTTATGGCTGGCGCATTTGTACCATCAACCATAAGTGCTTTTTTATATAACTCAACAGCTGCCTCGGTATTACTATTACTTTCTGCAATATTACCTAAATTAAATAATGCGAGTACATTTTCTTGATCTTTACTTAACACATCATTAAATGCTTGCTCTGCTGACTTAAGGTCACCTTGCATTTTAAAGGTAACGCCTTCTAAAGTTTTAGATAAAACAAAGTTACTTGCTGCTGCAGAACGGGCAACTTCTAACGCCTTGTCAAAATTACTTTTCTTTAAATGATCCATAACGAGTAGAGAAATAGCTTGTGAAAACTCAGGATCATTCTTTATCGCCTGTTCAAAAAAACGGATTGACTCTGGATCGTTTTCGGCCATTTTAAGCAGACCTCTTTGGTAGGCCAACTGGCTATTTAAAGGGTCAAGCTCTTGTGCTTTCTCCAATAAATGGCCAGCCTTTTCAATTTCACCCTGTTTAAATAACTGACTTGAAGTTACAGACAATAGCTCAACATCTAGGTCATCACTAGGCGCATTATTTATGTCTTCATAGGACTCATCAACGTAGCCTATCTCTATACTTATTGCACTCAGTAATCTTCGTGCTGGATGCAACATGGATAATCTATTTTTTATTTTCTTTAAGTGGCTATAAGCTATTTCTAATTGACCTAGTTTATAAGAACTGTAACCTGCAACAATGCTAGCACTGATAAGATCATCTTGGCTTTTTAGTGCAATTTCTGCAAATTTTTTGGCGAGTATGTATTCAGCTTCAATTAACCGGCTTTGCGCCTTAACTTGATTTACTAAAGGATTAATAGGGCTTATTTCCAAAAGGTAATCAGCTTGCTCTTCTGCTGCTTCGAATTTTGAAGCTTTAGCTAATGACATCATATAACGCAAGCGTATTTGATTAGCTTGCGGATGAATATTTAGATATGAATTAAAGGATTGAGCAGATTCATCAGCTCTTCCTACCGTGAAAAGAAAATAACCTTGATATTCTAGGGCTTCTGGAAAGTTAGGGTTGTCTAATAATAAATTTTCAACAACCTCGAGTGCTTGCTCAGCCTTATCTTCCGACCAAAGCTGTAAAGCCTTACCTAGTTGAATATGTTTAGAATCAATACCTGTTGCTAATAAATCAATTAAGACTTTTTTACTACGAGCGATATCGTTTTCTTTCAAGTACGCCATTGCCAAAAAAGATTTTACTTCTGTTTTGGTTTTAGCACTTAATCGTTCGCTGTTGGCAAGTAAGTCTTCAATAGCTGCTGAATCTTCTAAGTTATACTGAACCTTAGCTAGCAGAGAAATTAGATCACCTTCTACATAGCCATTTTCATTCGCACGTGATAATTCTTTTTCTGCACTTTCCCATAAACCTTGTTGTGCATAAACGGAGCCAAGCATAAACCGCGCCTCTGCATTATTTCCTTCTGATTTTAAAACATTCTTTAAGCTGATAATAGCTGTACTGTCTTTTCCATCATTAAAGGCAACCTTAGCTTCTCTTAAATATTCCGCTGGCGTTTTACTATCACTACACCCAAGCAACACTGTTGATAATAACAAAGCTGAAATAGCGAGTTTTGGTTTACTGCTGATATACATATAAATTCCTTAAATTTTTTGATTGTGCAAACGTCCAGATTTTCGCTCATAATTACTAAATAAACATATATTTATTAACTTATTCTGCAGTCATAAGTTTGCATTTAAGCTTAGCCGGTCAAGTAAATAATAAATCTACCGACCTGCAGTTAATATTGAGTTTACAAACTTACTTCCTGATCATAAATACTGGCGAGTTATCTGGTTATAAAAACTTAGTTTGCTAATGCTATTAATTGTTTTAGCCTTTGCTTTTGCTTTGGATCGCTAATATTTAAACGATTTAAAACAGAAAGTGCAGACTTATTTTTTTTGTTTGAAATAAGTGCTTCTGCATAATTGAGTGCAATATTTATATCACTCCCCTTTGAGAGCTCATAAGCATGTTCCAAAGATTTTAATGCTGTCTCTTTATCTCCAGATTTAAGTAGCACCATTCCTCGTGTATCTAGAACACTTGGGTGCTTAGGTGCTAATTTAGCTGCTTCGGCAGAGTACTTCAATGCTAATTCTACATTGTTATTTTCAAGATTCAGCCAAGCTAAATTATTAAGAAAAACAACATTGCTTGGATTCTCTAATAACATCTCCTCATATAGAGGTATCGACTTTTCAGGTTGTTCCTGAAGATAAAAGTTAGCTAGAAGAGCACGAACTTGGTCAGCGGAGTCATTTTTTTCAAGAAATATTTCTAAAGTAGTTATAGCTTCTTCTGCTTTTATTGCCCTTTGTTGAGCTAGCGCGAGTAATATTACATTTTGGCTTGAAGGATAAGCTTTGTAAAATACAGTTAACTTTTTAACGGCTTCCTCAAAGTCTTTTTCAATAAAAGCAATACGCCCTTCTAAGCCTGATTTAAGTGCTGGCTTAATTTTATCGAACTGAGGATCTTGATAAAGTTTTTTGGCTTCATAGGCATCACCTGTATCTAATAATATTTGTACTTTGACAACTTTTAAAGTCAGGTTGTCTTGATGATGTTCTAACAAAGCTTTATCTAAATATTGTAAAGCTTTGTTTGCTTGTTTTTGTTTAATATAATATTCAGAAAGCAGTAACACAGGCTCTATGTGATAAGGATTTACCTGCAACCATTTTTCAATGGTAGTTATTAATTGCAGCTCGTTCTGTTGCTTTTTATAAATAGATACACGTTGTAACCAAGCTTTTTTCGGGGTCTTAACGCTGCTTTTAATCGCATTTGAAACCACTAACGCCTCTGTCAAATCACCTGAATTAATAAGTGCATCAACATATAACAAACTTAATACAATATTATCACTACTCTCTTGATAAGCGTGCTTAATTTTAGCTAAAGCTTGCTCACCAGGTTTTGACGCATAGTAATAGCGCAAAGCCTTAGCATTATTAGGATATTGCTCAACCGCTAGCTGAGAAAACTTTTCAGCTTCTTCTTTATTACCCTCAGTAAAGTTAAGCTTCGCTAACTCGGTAAGCGCAAATAAGTTATTGCTCTCTTTAAGTAAACTGGTTTGTAAGGCTTGCGTAGCTAAGTCATTTTTTTGTTGCGCAATGTAAACAGCCGCAAGCATATTATAACTACCAGCAAGATCAGGCTGTTTTTCTTGCCACTTATTAGCAACTTTAAGCGCTTTATCATAATCACCTGTTTGTAATGCTGCATAAGCAATAACAAGCTCTGCATCTTCAAGACTCGGATTTTCTTCAAGCGCTAATTCTAAATCTTCAATACCTGAAGGATCATTTAACATTAACTTTAAAATACCACCACGAATACTTTGATCTTCATTCGATTCTGTTAAACTTTCATTAACTTTTTTAGCTATAACCTTAGCTTCGTCAATGGCCCCTAGCTCAGCAAGTTGGTAACTTAAATTAGATAAAAAGCTCACTTCTTCAGAAGTAGTCGGGTTAAAACCTATCAGTGTTTCATTGATATCATCAATTAACCCTAATTGAAGTTGACTTATCGCCAGTATTTTTCTTGAATAATGGTTTGCGGGCATTTTTTTTGCGATAGCGTTTAAGTGATGATAAGTACTTTCATAATTATTTAAATTGAATGCACTCGTGCCGGCAATTAATTTTAACGCCGGTAAATTATAGTTTTGATTAAGCGCAGTTTCTGCATGCGACTTTGCAAGTGCAAAATCCTTTTTTTCGAACATTGCAACGGCTTTTACGTAGTTTGCAATAGGTTGATCACTTATGGATGCAAGAATATCATCGGCATATTTTTCAGCTTCATCATATTTATTGTCACGTAATAATGAGTTGGCTATATATAGTTTAGTTACACCTACTTTAGGCTGAAAACTTTCATATAGCTTATAATTTTCTACGGCAAGATCAAATTTATTTAAAGCAAAAGAAATATGTCCTTTTAATAATAACGCATCAACATTTTTAGGATCAGCTAATAAAGCTTCTGATACTAAAGAAAGCGCTTCATCATTATTATTTTCGGCAAAATTCATATATGCATTAGCTAAAAGTGCATAGGAATTAGATTCAGACAGTGAAGTTATTTGCAGGGTAATTTTCTGAGCCGCTTCGATTTTTTCGCTAAGTATTGCAGCAATACTCTTAAAAGCTAAGTACTTAATCTTACTATCAACCATTAAGTTTTTAGCATCTTCAGACAGGCTTGATATCTCTTCATAACTTTCAGCTAATAAATAAGCCCTAGCCAATAAAGGCACAACCTTATTAACGTCGTAGTTTAATGAATGCGCTCGCTCTAATTCTTTAACAGCAACTAAACTATTGCCTTGTGATAAATATAACTGACCAAGTAAAAATCTCGCTTCCGCGTTTTTTCCATCAATTTTCAATGCGTTTTTTAATTCTATTTCGCTTCTACTTAACTCATTTTTTTCTATTGCAGACTTCGCTTTAGCAATATGCTCTTGTGAAGTTGCACTTTCACCGCAAGCAGATACAAAAACAGCAATCCCAAAATACGTTGCTAATTGATTGAGTTTCAAGTTATCAACTCCCTGTGTTTTATTATTAATTATTTTATTATTCGTAGTATGCACTTTTCAACGAATTAAAGTAGTCTAGCAAATAAATTCTCAAGAACTTTTAAACAAAGTTAAGCGTAAATTTAACGTGATTGTTTAGATAAAAATCAATCTGTAAAAATCATTACTTGTTGTATTTATTAAATATAACCGATTATTCATCTTTAAATAAAGACAAAACATTAAAACATTGTTAACTTACATTGTTATACCGAACAAACTTCAATAAAAAGTTATATTATTGTAATAAACAGTAGTGCTGACTTTTAAACAAGTTTTTCATTTCTTCTCCTGATTATATAATAAATAAAGTAGATAAAATTGAATAAAAAAATTGAAAGCGCTAGCATTTTATTTAAAACACCTCTTTTAGGCATCTTGCTGATATCTTTTATCGTTTCATTATTAAATATTCCTATTCTAGTCACATTATGGCGACATAGTTTTGATGATGGCACATACTCTCACGCATACTTGATTCCGATTATTTCACTATACTTGTTTTATGTACTGCAAAAATCAGGAAAGCTAACGTTCAGAAAGTCCTTATCGCTTCCCGCAACGTTAATTTTTGTTTTTTCTTGTTTAGCATTATTTATAACGAGTAATGCACAAATAAGTTTAGGTTATTGGTGTTCTCTTTTAGCAGTGCTAGTGTCTAGTATTAATATGCTTTATCAATTAAACAGATACATAGTTTTCCCTAGCATATTTCTAATTTTCATCATGCCCGTTTGGGGCATGCTTACCAATATACTGCAAGATATATCTGTCAGCGTAGTCACCTACTTTATGAGCTTTACAGGGGTGCCCACATATGTAGAAGGTAACTTTGTAACCATTCCTGCTGGCGTTTTTGAAATAGCCGATGGTTGCAGTGGCTTAAGGTATATGATCGTCTCTTTAGCGATAAGCTCGCTATTTAGGTTTCTTTATATTAAAAACACCACAAAAGCAGTAGCTTTTTTTACCCTCGCTATTGTTGGGGCTCTACTGACAAACTGGATAAGAATAACGGCACTCATACTAATTGGTGAATACACCAATATGGAAAGTAGTTTAATGGAAGATCATAATACCTTTGGTTGGTATTTGTTTATTCCTTTTATGTTTATTTTGTTTTGGTGGGGCAACAAAAATTCTGATATTGATTTAACAGCCCAACAACCGGATTCCAAGCCTGAAACAACTTCACATGTAAATACAACCCAAGTTGAACGCAGCATAAATAAGCCATCTTTAGCCGTATTATTATTCATACTGGCTTTGTCATCAACAACGTTCAGCACAATGTTAATACCGGCTCCTGCCGCTGATAAATTAACAAGCGATACTAAGTTTGAAATAAAGCCACAAATTCATTTTTATGCATTTGTTATGAACAATATATCTTCAAATGACAACACCACTGAGCTTACCTATTTTTTTAATGGGAAAGATTTAGATGGTAAGCCAAGTTATTACGAGAATGACTTAATCCCTAGTGGTTGGAAGTCTTTTGGGCAAGAGAGTCGCCGAAACCAGAAAATACATAAAATATTCAATGCAGGTGAAACCGCAGTGGTTGTTGCCAGTTATGAAATTAACAAGCAACTATTTTCGTCACTTACCGCCTTTAAAATCGCCCGATTAACAACGGCGATCAAGAATATTAATCAGACAAAGCTACATTGGAAGTTTATACCTTGTAAGCAACGTAATTGCGAAGTTGAGTTACAAAACCTCTAAGGTAATATCATCAACTAAAACGCTACCCTCATAATAATTGATATGAGGTTCGCCAAACATAAAATATTCGGGATACGCACTGCCACTGGGCCATGCGGTAAAACTTTTACCCGAGAACACTTGTTGGCGATTATCAATACAATTAGGCACTAATTCTTCTGGTGTTTGATTGTAATGATAAATACAGTTTTCACGGTAATCTATTCTATCGGTATATATAGTTTGCCCGGCATTTTTAAATCGACCTTTAATAGCATATTCATAATATGAAGCCGTACGTGTAAAGGTAACGGTGTACCATTCATCAGGTAAGTAATAATCAACAGGTACATCAGATATTTTCTGCCAACTACCATCAACATAACTAATAAACTTTTTACCGAACGCTTGATGCGTCTCACTTTTTCCGTCTAGTGCAATCACATTAACCGTATGATTAAAGTTTTTTCGATTCCAACTATCAATCACAAATTTTCGATGATGGTGTATCCAAATATTATTGTGAGGCTTAGGTGGACTATCTAATATAGCTAACCAGTAAAAACCGTTATGACCAACACTTGATAACTTTCTCCAAGGCCCAGCACTTTCGGTTCCATCGTTATAACCATTCAGTTTTGACTCATCGCCATAATTTGCAAAACCAACTTTTAAACTAATACGGTATTTAGGGGGAAGCGGGTTTTTAGAACGTAGCACGACACCATCAGTATGATCTGGTGTACTAATTTTTAACACTTGGTTTTTAGCATTATATGGATCTGCAACAACATCGATATAATCAAGCACAATAGGTTTTTCGGTTCGAGTATAAAGCTCAGCAACAAGCCAATCACCCTTACCAATGGGCACCGTGTTTCTTAACGCAGTTGGGGCGATAATGTTTTGCTCTTGATAGTACTCACCAGACTCAGAGTAAGGCCCTTGATATTCGGCAGTATCATAGCGCCACTCAGGCACATCATGAAACGGAAACTCGTCGAAGTTTTGTGTATTTACTTTAATTAACGGTTGCAGCGAATCACCATCATTAGCACCGCTATAAGCCTGTTCAGAATCTGAACAACCGACAATAAAAAATAGTATAAAACTCGATAATAAAGCAAAACTTTTGTTCATATCCCTCTCCAGTGATTATCCCTAAAAATTAATTATAAGCTTAAATGCCAATTAAATTAGAACTGATTATTGACAGACCAGTGTTTAATCCCTCAGGTTAACCGCCCGCTGTACAGCTGACGGACTGAAGTCCGACCTACATAAACAATAGCCCAACATAACATCAACACCCGTAGGCCCTCTGTAGGTTGGACTTTAGTCCATCAAGTTAAATGAAATTTAACCGTTTAATCTATGTAAAGCCCCAAAACCATACCGTAATTTGCTGTAATGTTAGCGGCACATCAAGTTAATTGCCCGCTGTACAGTTGACGGACTGAAGTCCGACCTACATAAAAAACAACTCAACGTGGCATTGTTGCCCGCTGTGCAGCTGACGGACTAAAGTCCGACCTACATAAACAATAGCCCAACGTGGCATTGTTGCCCGCTGTACAGCTGACGGACTGAAGTCCGACCTACATAAACAGTAGCCCAACGTGGCATTGTTGCCCGCTGAACGGTTGACGGACTGAAGTCCGACCTACATAAACAATTGCCCAACGTGACATTGTTGCCCGCTGTGCGGTTGACGGACTGAAGTCCGACCTACATAAACAATTGCCCAACGTGGCATTGTTGCCCGCTGAACGGTTGACGGACTGAAGTCCGACCTACATAAACAATTGGCCTACATAAACAATTGGCATTTAAAACCTAGCCTGTAAACCAAGTACTCGCTAGGTAAAATTATTTGAATATTAATAATCATTCAACAATTCGGCTTTTAACCAAGGTAAATCACTGGTTGTTGAATACATCCAACCAAAACGTCGCGGCGGCTTAAGACCCCAGTAGTTTTTCTCACGTTCGTTTTCTTGTGCTTTTTTTAATCTAGTATACATTCCTGCACATTGCTCTAATAATGCATTAAATAAAGTTTTTACGAGAAAATTATCCTGATTATTTTTTTTCTTAATATATGCAGATTTACCCAGTAATGCGGCGACATCACAAGCATGTTGCGGATCGGTCCATTGATTCAACTCTTCTTGCTTAGGGTTGTTAATTGACACAATATATTTAGGAATAACAATATTCTTAACTCTGGCATTACCATAATAAATACCATAATTTAAAACAAAGTCGCCAAAGGCATCAATTAATGACGCTGAACGCACATCACCCGTTAGTTGATAGAAGCGCCACAAGGCATCACCTAATAAAGCCATCATCCAAGGCGAACATGCAGGTGTATCATCACCCCAACCCTCATGTGATTTATAGCCATGTTGAGGGCAACCTCTTAACGCCCAATCATTACCAGGGTTAAACGTCATTTTCACAGTGGCATCAATAATGTCATTGATACGAGCTAGCGCGCCGGTATCATTGGTTAGTTCCCAATACGAAACAGCAACATTTAACGCTGCAGCTTGGTTACGTTCAGTCCAAAACCCACTCCTTAAACTATAGCTTTCATTCCAATCAAATGAACGCTCAAAAATTCGCTTTAAGGTGTTTTTTGCTTCAACATCTCCGCTAAGTAAATACCGATACAACAAGCCTTTGGGCATTAAATATTTCGCGTCAAAGCTTTTTTTCAGTACGAATAAGCCACTTTCATCAATATTATTAATATAAAAATCTGTAAGCTCATTGGCTTTAGTTAGCCATTCATTTTCACCAGACATTAAAAACAATTGATAAATAGCTTGAGGGCGGTCATACAACCATTGGCTTGCTTTGCGAGCGGGATAACCTTTTTTAGTTAATAAGGCTTGGTTCGTTATATAGTAGGCGTATTTTTTCTGCGGCTCTGTATACCAATCACTGTCTACAGCTTGTTCAGGGTGCAGTAATATACTTTGCACCAACCACGGCTTTGAAGGATAAACAAGCTGGCTTACATTACTTTCAATTGCATTAATCTGCTGAACAGAAAGTGCTTTATCTGAACTATCCCAATTAAGAGTCATTGTTTTAGCGCTATGCTGTAAGGCACTAACCTCAATCGACAGCAAACGAATAAATTGCTCTTTTTTCAACGATGGCCAAGTATTAATCACCTTATAGCTAGCTTTAATCGGGTTGCTATTTTCGGTTAGCGAAAACTTACTGGCCAAAGAAATGCGCTGATTTGGCATAGGTAACAATAAAAATAACGAACCTTCAACTGATGCGTTTTTAATGCTACTAACATCAAATGTAATATTATTTTCAGCGCTAGCGCTACAATTTGAAAAAACACATAAAACAATATAAACAGCAATAAGCGCTAACTTTAACATCATAAATCCTTATATTAACGATACCAACCAAACTAAGACTGTACTTAATTGGTATTACCTACACTAAAAGTAGCAAATACTGGCCGGTGATCGCCATTTATTGCATCAATAACTTCAACAGTTTTTAACGTAAAGTCGTCAGAATATAAAATATGGTCAATTCTTACCCCGTGCCACACGGTATGTTTGGTGGCGTTAAAGCCAATACCTTTGGTGCCAATAGCGTTATTTAAATGCGCAAAATTTCGCTGATAAGTATTTTCATCTTCGGGCATATTAAAATCACCCGCAATTAGGGTGTGACTTTTATTTTCTGACCACAAGCTGACTAACTCGGCTTCAAATTGTCGATTACTTTCTATTGTATTCGCCAATGAAAAATCAAAGGTACGATGTATTAAGCCCATAAGCACCGAGCGAGGCGTTTCAAAATGCACGTTAGCTAAAGAAACCAAGCCAAACTGAGTTTCAATTTCATAAAAAACGGCAAAGATCCCCCATCCTTGAAATAGCTTTCTACTAAGCACTTTAACTTGTTTGAATGGGTATTTACTAAAAATGCATAAGCCTGAAACACACTCCTTAAAATCATAATCATTAAATAACTTATCAAGCTCTACTCTTCTAGCTTCCTGCAATAAAATAATGTCGGGTTCTTTACTAAAGCCAATAAAATCAAGTTCTTTCTTTGACCCTCCACCGCCAATATTAGCACTTAATATTGATATTTCTGAAGTTGAAGTTGAACTTGAAAAGTATGAACCTACGCTAGGCAGTTGAAAGTCTAAATAATTAAGCGATAACAAAAGTAATAAAGCAGAAAACTGCCACTGTCGTTTTGACAAATAACGCCAAAAAACGAACAAGCCAATAACACAAAGCAATAACCACCAGCGGGGGCCAAATAATAGCGCATATTTAGGAATAGTGAGTATGCCATTAGCCGGCCACCAAGGTAACAACGTAACCAAAGCACACATAAAACAACAAAATATAAAATATGCTTGGCTTAAAGGTTTCAAAAGTGACTTGGTGCTATTTTTCATAAAGTGCTAAATACTTTTCCGCAGATGACTGTATCGAAAAATTAGCACTTATATAATTAAAGGCTTCAAGCCCTAAGGTTTCTAAAATCGCTTTATCGTTTTCTATACTGCTAATAATTTCTGCTAGCTTATTATTATCGTCATATTCAAATAGCCAACCGGTTTTCTGGTCTACAACCAGTTTAGGGTTGCCTCCAACATTCGTTGCAATAACAGGAATTCTATTCGCCATAGCTTCAATAATAACCATCGACAAACCTTCAGTTTCTGAACAAACAACTAGTGCGTCAATGTTTGAATATATTATCTCTCTGTCATTAACCATGCCATGAAAAGTAACCGCCACATTTGGTATCGCTTGTTCCTTATAAGCCATTAAGCTTTTTAAACAATCCCCGTCGCCAAAAAAATGTAGTTCAATGCTATTTTGCAAATCAACATCAAGAATATTAACCGCTTTTAATAGACCTAATTGATTTTTTAAAGGTATCATTCGCCCTACTGAGCCTAGCTTTATCTTTTTACTACTTTGGGTAATGCTTCTTATGGGATCAATTATCACGCCATTATCGATAACAGAATGAGGAACCTCAGGTAAATGGTGCTGCTTTTTAAAGTTTTCCATGCCTTCTTGTGACACAAAGGTAATTGCATTAAAACAAGACTGAACTTTCACATGCAACTTCTTCCAATGTTCAGCTTTAAGTGGAGCCGCGCCATGGCGGGTGTAAATAAGTTTTCCTTTGAAAAAAGGAATAACCACCTGAAGAAACTTTAAAGCATGAGGACTATGTATATGCAGAACATCTACTTTTTTGAAACGAATGAATACTTGAATTAATTTGAAAATAGCAGAACGACTACTACTAAAAAAAGTTATATTTTCCGCCGCACATTCAGCTTCAAGTTGCTCTCCAGGTTGGCCCAATGAAATAATTATCGGTTGTTGCCCGTTATGCTTTTGTGTGCGACACAGGTCGATCACAAAACGTTCAGCGCCGCCAACCTTCAAACTGCCCACTATATGAGCAACTTTTAACCCTAATTTTTTGTCTTGCATAGTTATTTTCTTGAATTAATTTAGATATATTTATAAAACTAGGTAGAATGATAATTGAGTTTCAACACTATTGATATGTTCAATATTATATTTACAATTTATGCCAAGGATGTATAAATAAATGACTACCCCAATAAGAGTTTTGGAAGTTGTTCAGAGTCTAGAAAAAGGCGGCAGAACAACAAGGTTTTCTGATACCGTATCGGGATTAATCGCACAAAAAATATATACTGTTCCGTTATGTTTTTCTAAACCCGAATCCTGGGTTAACATCCCAAATTTACAAGTTATTGAAAAAGCACAGGGTATTAATTGGCAACTAGTCCTTCAAATAAGAAGAATAATAAAACAGCATAAAATTAACCTTATTCACGCTCATTGTGAATTTAGTCAACTATATGCAAGTGTTGCGGGCTTTACCTGTGGCGTAAGAACCATTGCAACTTTTCACCGTTCCGACTTATCGAAATACCAACCTAATACGGTCAATAAATTAATTAAATTATTTGCCTCACAATATATCGCAGTTTCTTATGACCGACTTTCATTGCTAACCAATAATTTAGGCTTGCCTAAAGAAAAATGCCATGTGGTGCATGGTGGTGCAAACATTGGCGAAAAGCCCACTGAAGTTTCAATTAATAACGCACGTAATGAAGTAAATATAGCTACCGACCAAATAGCACTATTGAGTATTGGTCATTTAGGCCCAATTAAAGGCCATCAAGATACGATAGTCGCATTGGCGAACCTAATAAACACCAATGTAAATATACACCTTTATATCGCTGGAGAAGGCTCGCCTACCGAGAAAAAAGTACTGACAGATTTAGCGCTAAAACACAATATTGATAAAAGTATTACCTTTCTCGGCCAAATCAAAAATGTACCAACGTGGCTAGAGGCCTGCGATATATTTATACAACCCTCAATAGAAGAAGCCTTTGGTTTAGTTTTTGCTGAAGCTGGTGCCAAAGCAAAACCGGTAATTGCTACAGCCGTGGGTGGTATTAAAGAGATTGTAGTTTCACAAGAAACCGGAATTTTAGTCCCACCTGCTTCACCGAAAGCATTAGAAAAAGCCTTAGAAACTTTGATAAACTCAACAACATTACGAACGCAATATGGTGATAACGGCTATAAACGCATAGTTGAAAATTTTTCTCTTACGAATATGGTTGATAAATACATTGAAATTTTTAAGCGCGTTATTTAATAAAACACATATGGAAAATAAATAATGGAAAACGTACAAGTAACCGTCGTTATTACCCCAAGAGACAGATATTCTGGTGTTATTGAATGTATAGAAAATTTATACAATGTCACCACACAACCCTTTTATTTAAAAGTGCTCGATCTTGACTACCCTGCAGCAATAAAAAAACAGCTAAAAAAATTACTCGCCACTAAAGAGAATGCAGAGCTAATAAAAATGGGCTTAATCATTCCTATGGAGGCAGTAAGGAAGGTTAGAGGCGATATTACAACACCCTATGTCATGTTTCTTGATAATGATTCTAATGTTACAGACAACTGGTTACCTCCTCTACTTGAAATAGCAGAGCGTGCAGACGTTGCCGTTGTTAACCCATTAACATTGGAAAAAGCAGGTGTAGATATAGGCGCGCCTTTGCGTAATCATTTGTTCACCAATGAAATTACCTATTTAACCATTAATGGTGAAGACTATCTTATTGAAAAAAAGCATCTTAGGCGTGCGCTTCCACAAGATATTCCAAAAGAAATCACCCAATCAGAAATGTTTGAACTTCACGGTGTACTTTTTAACACCCAAGTATTAAAGCAACTTGAATTACCTCAAATGGTGATTAGAGAGCACATTGATATTGCAATGCAAATAAAGAAAATGGGGCTTAAAATATATTCTCAGCCGAATTCAATTGTCATCTTTGATAATTTAGGTACACGTATGGAATATGCTGATATGCGTTTCTTTTTCTTTCGTTGGAAAAAAAGCCTAACTTGGCAAGCCTCTCGACTGTTTGAGCAACGCTGGGGATATAAATTTTATGCAGAAGAAGCAATGTACCATTGGGTATTTCGACGTCGAATTTTCTTGTATTGTCGTTGGTTGCATATACCTATAGGTCTTGCTAACAATATTACTCGCGTTGCCGCCAAAATAAAAACAATGATAAAGCCCGTTTGGGATCCAGTGAAAGATCCTGAAGAAAAATCTATTAACTTCTTTATTAATAAGGAGTTTAAATGAACTATTCTATAAGTGTTGTTATACCGTTTTATCATGCAGAAGAGTTTTTTGAAGAAGCTTATAACTCAATTAAAGCCCAAACGCTTTTACCGCTCGAGATCATTGTAGTTATTGACGGCTGTGGCGCTAAAGCTGAAAATTTCTTAAGTAAATTTGAAGACTTAAAAGTTATCAGCTTAGAGCAAAATGGAGGCCCTGCTAAAGCACGTAATACAGGCGTTAAAAGTGCTAAAGGTGACTATATCGCGTTTATGGATGCTGATGACAAATGGGAACCTGAAAAACTGGAGCTACAATTAGAGTTTCTACAAAACAATCCTGAGTTCAGTTCATGCCATACAGCTATAAAAACCTTTATTGGCCAAGAGGTTATTGCAACCTTTGATAACAAACCAACAAAACTGACTATCGAAGACTTATTAGTCTCGAGCCATGTTGTACCCACTTCATGGCTAATAAAAAAAAGTGCCTTTGAAAAAGTAAATGGCTTTGACACAAATATACAATGCTCTGAAGATCATGACATTACACTTAGGCTAGTTATTGCAGAAGAGCATATTGGCTTCTTGAAAGCGCCTTTAGCTTTTTTGCGCAGAGAGGGTCACGGTAATATTTCATCAAATGGCCGCAAAATTTTTATTGGCCACAGGCAACTACTCAAAAAACACAAATCGCTATTTAACAAACACCCAAAATTAAAGTATTTCTTTATGTACAAAACTTGTATGACCGCTGGTGGAAAATCACAAGGATTAGAACAAAAAATTTATTATTTAATTGGTAGAATCATATGCCTATTTGATAAAACGGTAAAATAAAAATGAAATTAAATAGAAAAGCTCTTTATGTTACACCCGTAGTTCCCGATAGGTATGGTATTGGCATACAGCAGCGTTCATACAGAAACTTGAACCTTCTTACAGAGCAATATCAAGTTGATGTTATAATTGTAAATAATAAAAAAACAACCTTAAACTTTAGTGGTTTAAACGTAAATTCAGTCACTTGGCTATCTGTGCCATTTTATAGTGACACTCCCAAAAAATTTAAAAAAATCCCTGGTTCCTATGTAATATGGCGTATTGCAAATCTTTTACTTATTCCATTAAGTATTGCAACTAACACCGCTAAATTTAGGGTTGTATTATCTGAAATCAAAGAACAACATTATTCTTACGGTCTTTTCTTTCGTATTGGAGTTGCTTGGTTACACCCATTCGTTTTAAAGGCACTAAACTGTAAAATAGAATATTCAACCGTAGATTATGACGATATAGAGTCAATTGCCAAAAGACGAAGTTTAGCTATCACTCGAAATAAATCAGGCTTTCAAAAATATCTATCCGTGCTTATTGAGAGCAAATTAGCCGCTAAGCATGAACGTAAGTATGTAAAATCGTTTGATTCAGTGTGGGTTTGCTCTGACATTGACAAGAAAAAATTACAGACATTACCTAATAGTTCAGCCCAAATAGTAGCCATGCCAAACACCATTTACATTCCTGAGAAATTACCGGAAAGCTATGGCACTCAATCCATATTAATTCTGGGCGCTATGAGTTACTTCCCTAATGTAGATGCCGTACAATTTTTTTGCAAAGAAGTATTACCCACTTTAAAAGAAAAATCAGGCAATAGTATTCAATTATATATTGTTGGTTCATCGCCAGAACAAGAAGTAATAAAACTAGATGAAATAGAAGGCGTTACAGTAACAGGCAGAGTTGAAAGCGTAAAAGATTACTACATGCAGGCTGATATAGTTATAGTGCCTATACGTTTTGGTGGTGGTACGCGTATTAAAATTCTTGAAGCGATGGGATATGGCCGAACAGTTATTTCAACAACCATTGGTGCTGAAGGGATAGAAGGAAAGCATGAAAAAGACTTTATCATTGCAAATACGGCTGAAGAATACATAACAGCATGTCTGAAATACTTAGAACAACCACTACTGCGCCACGAAATTGAAGCTAACGCACGTGTTTTTGTAAAAGAAAACTTTGGTTTTGATTTAGCCAAAGATATTTTCGAACGAGAAATATCACAAAAAAATAGAATAAATCAATTGTTTTGTAATAAATAAGTGCTTATTAACTCATTCATTCTAACTTATATATAAGAGGAGGTATCTTGTCTTCTACGGAAATTACCATCGGCATGCCACTGTATAATAATGCTTCTACGTTAAATAGAGCGATAGATTCTATAAAAGCTCAAACGTATACACATTGGAAACTTATCATTTCAGACGATGGGTCTACAGATGAAACTACACGCATATTAGACAGTATTGATGATCCGAGAATAGAGGTTTTTCGCCAATCTAAAAACCTCTATTTTAAGAATTTCAATTTTGTACTAGATAATGCCCAAACACCTTATTTTGCATGGTTGGCTGGCGACGATTATTGGAATACTGATTTTTTAAATAAATCGATACAATATTTGCGTGAAAATAAAAACTGCACCTTAATTTCATCTAAATGTAATTTTGAAGATGAAAATGGCGTTTTTCAGGGTGTTTCTACTGGTACTTATCCTATTACTGGCGATACAAATGTGCGTATTGCTAAGTACCTAAAATCTCCATCTGATAATTCACGTATGTATGGTCTTTTTCGAACCGAGCACCTAAAAAAAAGCATGCCACATAAAATCTTTCATGCTTGGGATTGGTCTCTATGCGCCAGAAATTTACAATATGGTGAACACCATGAATTGGATGAAGTTCTTATACACAGAGAAAAAACACATACTCAAAATTATGTTAAAAGTATTGAAAGAGATGAAGTGTCAATATTAACGCGATACTTCCCCTTAATGAGATGCTCATCAGATATTCTGAACAATGGCGTTAAAGCATCTCGCGCTGTTATAAAAAGTTTAATTTATATTAATATTCTTAAACATTGGGAATATATTAAATTTAAAAATAATTTTCTATATAAAATAATGACACCTCTTTATTGGCGTTTACTAAAAAAACTAAAGTAACTTGTATAAAACTACCTAACTTAAGTAAAATAATGATGGTCGCCATATAACCCCATTAACCTAAAGTTATTATAATAAACTGATTAAATTAGAGAGCATATGAATCGCATAACACACGAACTATTTTTATTTTTGAAGCTAGCCATTTATTATTTCGCAAGTATTCTACCCAAAAATAAAAAAATATGGGTTTTTGGCTCTTGGTTTGGTGAACACTATAGCGATAACTCACGTTATTTATTCGACTATGTAAATAAGCATCAAAAAAATATTAGAGCTATTTGGATTTCTAAAGATAAAGAAATTGTAAGAGAAATAAATGACTTAGGCTATGAGTCTCATTATTTTTTATCGTTAAAAGGTATTTGGCTTCAATTAAATGCGCACCTAGTGCTGGTTTGTCAATCTACACATTCAGACTTGTTTGCCCCATCGATTGGTAAAAAAGCTAAAGTTATACAATTATGGCATGGCATACCATTGAAAAATATTATGTATGACACTTTTGAACAAGAAACTAAAAACAAAATGACGCCATACATTAATAATAGCTATGATTACTTAATAGCGACTAGTCCGGTTACACAAAAAGTACTTGCAAAAGCCTTTAGGATGCCCTTGGAAAAAACGTTGCTCACAGGCTTCCCGCGAAACGATGCTTTTTTTCCACCAATTCAGCGTATAAAAAATAAAAAATTCAAGTGTATTTACATGCCTACATTTAGAGGTGAGATAGGTGAAGAGTGTGATCTTTTTGTTAAATACGGGTTTAACTTTGAGGCTATAGACACTCTGCTAGCAAGTAATCATATAGAGTTAGTACTAAGAATGCACCCTGTGAATAAACCTCCTCAGGATTTAAAAAAATTAATTCAACAATCATCAACTATACGTTTTGATTTAGGAAGAGATATATACGAAACTATAGCTGACTATGATTGTTTAATTACTGATTATTCAAGCATTTATTTTGATTTTTTATTATCAGATAAGCCTATTATATTTGCTCCATTTGATATGGAAACATACTTAAAGAAAGAAAGGGAACTATACTTTAATTATGATGAAGTTACCCTTCGTCCCTCATGCATGAATTGGACACAGATAATAGAAAGGTTGTTAGAAATTAAAAATAATGGTGTTACTGATATGTATCAAACTGAATACCAAGAACTAAAATTGCGCTTCCACAACCCCCCATTAAATACAGACACTCCATATTCAGAAGCACTTTTTAAACAGTTAGTAGAATTATAAAACTCTAGTTATTTGATGCCTAAAAAATCAGGAAGATCAAAAAACCAGCTAAACCTGAATATTGATACAGGGCCTATCCAGCCATTAAGCGTTAACCCAGTGGCTGGTCACTCATTATTTTCAATAATACTTATATGCTATAAAAAACGCTGGAGACTTTCTTCTATTATATTAGCGCAAGCATCTGCTTTACTTTTATTTGCAATAAGCAAATTAGTATACTCAATTCTTTTACTAGAGAATTCAAGCGGATTTAATATACTTCGTTCTACAGCCTCTTTTATGCCATTTAAATCGTTTACTTCAATACCCAAATCACGAAATTTGTATTCAATGCTATTTTCGTTGTAGTTTTGATATGTTTTCTGTCTTGGGCTATTGAATAGCACTAAAGGTTTATCCTTTGATGCAAACTCCATAATCGCTGACGATACATCAGAAATCATAATATCAGCTAATATAATTAAGGGCGTCAAATCTAAATCACGCACAAGAATAATCCTATCATCCCTTTTAGCTAACTCTTCATACATCACTACATATTCATTTTTAGTAGAGCCATGCAACTTAATAATTAAGCTAAAATTTTCTTCTGGAATAATATCAGCAATATCTTCTTTCACAAAAGGAATAGCTGATAGCTCCTCATTAAATGTTGGCGCAAACAATATGTACTTTCGATTACTCCCCTGAAGACCAATCGATTTTTCGACGTCAGATCGTGAGATAGACCCATTAAATAAATTATCTAACTTAGCCATACCTGTTACCATAACAGGGGTGGTTATAACACCTTGTAGAGCTTCTTTATGATATTGACCAGGTACGCATACCAAATCTGCTCTTTCTTCGCGACGAGCCAACTCTGTATCTAAATAATATTGTCCTTTAGATAATATTCCATGACCAACATTTACGATTTTACCGCAACCGAAAACCCAGTCATAAACCGCGTCTGCTACAAACGTAACCCGAGCCTCAGCATGGCTGGGGTTTATATACATTTTTTCTCCATAAGACCTCAAAACCTTTAGTTCTTCAGTAGAAAAACCAGCTCTTATTTTCGGTGCGTATGATTTATAACCAAAACAGATTTCAACTTCTGGGTGTGATTGTTTTAATTTGACATATAACGGAATCAATATAGGTATGTGCACATTTTTAAAGAAGTAGAACATCACTCTATTTTTAGAGTCGCCGTTGGCTTTGTTTACGTGTGGAAGTAATTTATGAAATTTACGCGAAATTTTTTCATGTAACGTCCCACCACGAAGCCTTATTTGTCGATAATCCATGCTGTTTCTCTATCGTTCTTTAACTATTTCAATCAATTCCGTTGTAGATATAGAAGGTGTTCGCTCTAAATAGACAACTTCACATATATCCTTAAATTCATCGAATTTACCTTTCCAATCATCCCCATTACCAATACATCAGCGTTATAATGTTTAATATACTCAGCTTTAAGTTCTAGAGAAGTCTCTGGGAAGCATAAATTTACATAACGAAGACTATTAATAATTTTCATCCTATCATTTTCATTGTAAATAGGATTTCTACCCTTCTTATCAAAATTCAAGCTATCCGTTGAAACACCTACAATTAAAGTATCTCCTAATGCTGCCGCTCTTTGTAATATATTGACATGTCCCACATGAAATACATCAAACGTCCCAAACGTTAATACTGTTTTCATACTATTTACTCTTCTTAAAACTATAATTATTATTAGCCTACATTAAGTCATGAGCATATTGAATTATATTTAACAAATAATTAATATTTATAATGACAAACGTTCATTTATTAGTATTATGGGCTTATTTAAGCTCGCTTAGCCTTTACTCAAGGTTAGCTTGTTTTTTATCTTTTCTGCCCGGTGTTTCACTAATTGTTTTATTTTAGAAAGTATTACCTTCGTAATCATTGCTAAAAGCCCATAAATTTGTCCCAATGTTAATGAGTTTGCTGATACCGGAGATAAAACACTTTTAACCCAGTTAAACTTTTGAAGTAAGGTTAAATGCTGGCTTAGTATTTTATGGCTGTTATGAGCGGTACCAACCGCGCACTTTGATACGAAAGTGGGGTATTCATGCTTTATTTACTGACGGGACTGTTCGCCTATTTAAATTTGGTCGCTGGCGATACCAACATATATAGTTTAATATAATTTTCGCGCTAGCATGTACATTCTTTATTGCCTATTGTTTACAATAATTCTGAGTTACCTAACAAAAAGGTCTTAGCTAAAATTATTTAGTTACGTAATCACTTTTAATACATAACAATGCAAAGACAAATATTTTATGAAGGGATTTGAAAATTGAGAAGAGATATACAATTTTTAAGGGGTATAGCGGTATTAGTTGTTGTTCTGTATCACAGTAATTTAGGCTTGTTAAATCAAGGGTACCTTGGAGTAGATGTTTTTTTTGTCCTCTCTGGTTTCCTAATTACATCCATTATATTAAAAGGACTAGATAATAACTCTTTTCTCTTTTCAGAGTTTTATTTAAGAAGAGCTAAAAGGCTTCTTCCTGCTTTGTATAGCACGTTATTTTTTACCACTTTACTCTGTTTGATAGTTCTGAATAACAAGCAATGGATTGAATATTTAGATCAACTAATAGGGGCATTGACATTCACTGCCAATATGGTACTTCCTTCACAAGTTGGTTATTTTGAAAATGCATCTGAAGGAAAACCTTTACTGCACATTTGGTCATTATCTTTAGAAGAGCAGTATTATTTTTTACTCCCCATCACACTTTACCTTTTACCCAAAAATTATCGTTTAATTGGTATTACAATACTTACAGTAATAAGTTTATATTGGTGTTTTTCATGGGTATATAGTGAAAACCAAGATGCCCCGTTTTTGTGGAGAATATCCGGTTCATCCAAGTCCGAATGGGCTTTTTATCTTCTTTTTACAAGGGCATGGGAGCTGTTAGGTGGTTCTTTATGTGCTTGGGTAATGTTAAACAAACCTGAGATTGAGGTACCTAAGTTTTTAAAAGTAGTATCATTAATCTTTATTTGCTTTAGTTGCTCTATAAGCATTAATAATGAGCATCCAAGTATTGAGTCAGTTATTGTCGTTATATCAACAATGATAATTTTAATCGGCAAGCAAGATTGGTTACCTAAACATTTTATTATACGTTTTATTGAGAAAGCTGGTGATTGGTCTTACTCCATATACCTAGTACATTGGCCGTTATTTGCTTTTGCCTACTTAAGTTATGTAGGTGATGTGCCAACAAGCACAAAAATAATATTAATAATTTCTTCTATTCTCTTCGGATACATCCAATTTAGGTATGTAGAAACTCCTTTTAGAATTGGAAAATTTAAAAAATTATTTTCTAGTTGGAAGGTAGCAATAATAGCAACAATTATTTTGCTAATGATTCCAGTAACTTCTGCATATACAGTTTCTAATATCGAAAATAAATTCACTCATATCAAAAGAGTTAATCGTGGTTTAAGCAAAGTGTGTAACGGTTCATTTGACGACAATAAAAAATTGTACAGTGCTTGTACTATAGGAGAAGAGCCTAACGTTGTTATATGGGGTGATAGCTATGCGATGCATTTAGTTCCTGGCTTATCAATTAAGAATAAGAAGTTAACGCAAATCACAAAAAATTCTTGTGGCCCTATAGTAGGACTAGCTCCAATAACTAAAGTACATGATTCAGTTTGGGCTAAAAAATGTTTAGAGTTTAATGATCTAGCTTTAGATTATATAAAAAGTCATCAAGGTATTACCCATGTAGTACTTAGCTCCAAATTCAATAACTATTTAAAACCTAACGGATATAATTATTTAACACATAATGGCTTAACTGAAGCAAATTATGAGCTATTAGTAAAATCTTTTAAGAGGACAATTCTAGAGCTAAAGAAAATGGAAATCACACCAATTGTTTTCTCTCCGCTTCCTAAAACTGGTTTTAATGTAGGTGAATGCTTAGAGAGAGAACATGGCCCAGGCATATTATTGAGGGAAAGCTGCAAAGTTGATTATAGTGACTACCGACAGTATCAAAAATTTGTAAATGTTTTTCTAAAAGAAATAGAAAAAGTATCTAAAGTAATTTGGTTACAAGATTATTTATGTGGAGATGAAACATGCGAGGTGTACACAGAAGATACTTTTATATATAGAGATGGTGGGCACTTATCAATTGAAGGATCCATAAAATTACTGAAAGATATAGATTTAATTCAAATCACAATTAGTACTAAATAGAGCAGACATCTGCTCGTTAAGTGACCTAAAGTAATTCATGTAAGTACATTTTCGCAGGTTGGCATAATTAGACATAGCTTAAACTAATATATAACAATTGCTCTAATTATGTCGCCTGCAGGCATAGCCTCTAAATACATAGTGCAAGTTCTCTTTTTACTTAGTTACACATAGCTATTTAAAAGTATGTATTACATGAAAAGTTGTGAGAAGTCTAAACTTAAAATTTATAGGGGAATAAAGTGGTACGAAATACTGTTTTTGATAATGTGAAAATTACAATGATTTTTCTTGTTGTATTTGGTCACCTCATTGAACCACTCATCAATCAAAACGATTTTATAAAAACTATTTATATGTTTATTTACTCTTTTCACATGCCTGTTTTTATTATTTTGGCAGGGGTTTTAACAAAATTAGATATGACTGATGAACAAACGACAAAAAATATAAGAACCTTAATAGTCCCATTTTTAGTTTTCACTATTTTATACGAAATCGTCAATCTAATAAGTAATAAGTCAATAAGTCAATAAGTCAATACACTTTAAACTGGCAGCCGTATTGGATTCTTTGGTTCTTATTTAGTATGTTTATCTGGAAAATTTCCCTTCCAATAATCATGAAGTTTAAATATCCATTATTGATTAGTATCGTAATTTCTTTATCTGCGGGATATATTGGAACTATTGGTTATTTCTTAGGTATTTCTCGAACACTTTATTTTTTCCCATTTTTCATTTTAGGGTATAAATTAGGTTCGGCGTTTCTAACAAATAAGTACCTAATCAAAATTCCAAAAGTGTTTTATTTTGCAATGCTTATATTCAATCTTATAGTTTTTTGGTGGTTTAAAGACTTACCTCATCAATGGTTATTTGGTAGCTTCTCATATGAAAAGCTCGGTAATATGGATTGGTATTCCTTTATTATTCGCTCATTATTATATTTTATTTCGTTTATCTCATCTGTTGCGATTCTAATGCTCATGCCAAATAAAGAGTCTGCATTTACGATACGTGGTCAAAACTCTTTGTTTGTATATGTCTGGCATGGTTTTTTTGTTAAAGTTGCCATTTACATAGGGATAATTCAATTTTTAAGTAATACGTCTAATATCCTTGCATTAATTGCTTTGTTTATTTCGGCTTTACTCTTGACCTTTTTTCTATCAAGCCGAACCGTTGCAACAATAACAAACAGTTTTTTTTTATTGCCGGCACAAACATTCTTGCTAAAAAAGTAATACGCTAATTGAATTTACCTAATATCTGTATGTTGGTTGACGATTTAGGAAAAGCACTGCGGTCAGTGATATTAAATATTAACGTGGCTAAAATATTCCCAAAAAATTTAAACAAAAGAAACATATTGTATATGAAATCAATTACTAACAGAGGTGGTATACATTTATTCCTGATCACCTCGTATGATCAGTTAACAGCTTTATTTTTAGAGCTTAAACGTTCAAATGAAAAACAGGTGTTGCTCGGCAATTCTTACTTGCTAAGTAATTGGTATAACTGCTATTGGCAGAAAAATTGGCAGTTACAGTCGTTCGCTTGTTACCAAGGCGATAACTTAGTTTGTTTAGCGCCATTTTTCATAGAAAAGAGTAAATTATTCCCCTTTACCAAAACATTGCATTTAATCGGCCAAGGTGAACCCGAGTATGCTGAAGCCGCGCTTGAATATTTAGATTGTTTTGTTAAAGAAGGATATGAACAAACAGTTTACCCGTTGCTAGTAAATGAAATTAATAAACTTAATTTTGACCAATGCGTTGTTAAAGCTGTTTTCGCAGACTCCCATATTGCTAAAATATTACCCTATATTAAAGGGGCTTTAACCCAACGCCATTACGCACAATATATTGTTGATAATACACAGTGGCAACTTATACAACTAAGTAAAAATACCCGTTCACGCATTAATCGCTGTAAAAATCAGTTGGCTAAACTTAATTCAACTGTGCGTTGGCTTACTGCTGAAGAATACAATAATGCATGGGAATTATTAAAAAGCTATCACCAACATCGCTGGCACAACAAAGGTAAAACGGGTGCGTTTTCGGCAGCTGAATTTAATGATTTTCATAAGACGTTACGCGATAAAGATAGCGATTCAATAGCCATGAGCGCTGTTTTTATAGATGAACAACCCATTGCTATTCATTACTATTTAGTTATTGATAACACGTATCATTTTTATCAAAGTGGCTGGGACGAAGAAAATTTTGCCAAACTGTCACCGGGGTTGTTTCTGCATTATTGGTCTATAACAAACTGCCCTAAAAAGTATTACGATTTTATGATGGGCGGTTTAAATAATAGTTATAAAGCACAGTTTAATGCGAATGCGCGGGCTATGTTGTCGGTAACCGTTGTTAAAAACCCTGCAAAACTATTGTTAAGCAAAGTGCTTAATAAAGTCAGGCATCTATTTTTTTCACGATTTATGAGTCAATAAATGTTATAAAGCCTTATTACTATCATAATAATTAAAATAAGCTAAAACGCTTATCTTTCTTACAATCACTTTATACAAGCTAAGCATTCCATTCAATGAAAAAACAATTACTCACTAGCTCTCTTTTTCGGTTTCTTGAACGTGGAATTATCGTCGTTACCTCTTTTTTACTAACGCCCTTTTTTATTAATGAACTAGGTAGTACCCACTATGGTTTATGGCTATTAATTTTATCTATATTGGGCTGGTTTAATGTTGTAGATTTAGGCTTTCCTCAAGCAGTACAGCGCCAAATAGTACAAGCCTTAGAGTTAAACGATAAAAAACGTGTAAATGTGATTTTTTCAACCAGCATGGTACTTTTTACTGTTTTAGGCGGTTTTTCTGTATTAGCTTTAATCGGTTTAACCTCAGTACCCGCTATTTTTGGCGTTGAAGGCATAGACCAAATTACATTAATTGATATTTTATTAGTATTGTCGGTTAAAGTGCTTTGGGGCTTTATGATGAACCCTTTTCATGGTATTTTTTCTGGTATGTTGCGGTTCGATATTGATGCAAATATATCGTCGTTAAACGCTATTGTAAAAGCTGTTTTGGTTTTTATTCTCCTGTCAGACATGAACATTTGGGGCGCTGTAGCCGCAACACTTGCTAGTGATGTATTAACCAACACCATAAAAATTTATTATGCTAAACGCTTATTTTCTGATCTTAGGTTTAGCTTTAAACTTGCCAGCAAAAAAGAAATTATTGACTTATTTGCTTACTCAAAACACTTAGTTGTTAACGGTGTTGCTAGTACTGTTGGCACAAAATCTCGTCCGTTAATTATTACCCAATTATTTGATTTATCCTCTTTAGCCTTGGTCAGCATTTCCAGTAATTTAATTATGCATACAGCAGCATTCGTTAGCTCTATTACAGGGGTTTTTTCGCCTTTATTTAATAAAAAAGCTGCCCGTAATGAAAACATGGAAAAGTTATTTATTCAAACAACCAGCATTAATTTATTCTGCTCAACGGTTTTATTTTTGTCATTATTTATTTTTGCGAAAGTGTTTATTCTATTGTGGGTAGGGCAAGAATTTGAATACGCGGTTAATTTATTGTATTTAGCCGTGGTTTCATCTTTGTTTTCTGCTTTTAGCAGTTCTGCGAACACGGTTTTATTTGCGCAGGCAAATCATAAATATATATCGGTTATCACTATCGCCGCTGTAATATTCAACATTACCTTAAGCATTCTTCTAGGATTAAAATATGGTCTAATTGGTTTGGCCATAGGTGGGTTAATTAACAGTATTATTTTTAATGTATTTGCCAAGATATTTCTCTTTAAAAAATATAATAACTTTAATATGCGAGGGCTTTATTGGTGTTTATCAAAGTCTGTATTATTAACTGTTGGTTTGGGTATTGCCGGCAGTAAATTACTAGAGTATTTGGCTGTTAACACTTGGTTAGAGTTTCTCCTATCCGCTACGTTAGCCTTCCCGTTTATTGTAGTTATTTGTTGGGTTTTATTACTTGATAAAGGTATTAAAAAAATACTGCTAAAACATCTAATTGAGCGCTTACCCCCCAAAATTAAGAGCAGGTTTTTAAAAGAAAGATAAATAATAGGACGCGTTATTTTCAGTTAAATATAGAAAACAACGCGATTAAGGTAAGTATTTTTAATAATTTAAGACTTATTTTAATGAATAGGATAAATGGTGAGCAACTCAGTATTTTCCAGCAATTCTTGATTTGTAGCTTTACGATAAAGCGACAACTGAGCAGGGTTAATATATCCTGCTATTTTCTCCAGTTCATTCAACTTTACCCCTTGCTCCAATAAAAAAGTAAGATAGGTATGCTGTAAGTCTTCTAAGCTTATACTATCTGGCTCATTTAGCTCAGCGTCATGGGCACTATTAATGATTAAATGCGAGAGTGCTTCAACAGAATAATCTGCATCAAAAATTCTGTCTTGTGTGCTTTTATACTGTATCACTTGAGCAATGAGTAAACTGGCGCCCTGTGGTACGGCTATATTTCTGACGAACTCCCCGTCAATTTTAAGGGTGTTTTTTTCTAGATCAAAATCTTTTAGCTTAATTTGCAATAACTCTTTAATATTAACGCCACTTAAGACTAACAAAATTAGAAGTTTTCCTTGTTTACTAGAATAAGATAGTAATTTTTGACATTCTGCAGTGCTTAATAACCGAAAGTGCTCAATAGCTACTTTTTGTTCCAGCAGCCCTTGTTCAGCTTCATTTTGAGTTTTGTTTTCAGCCTGATTTACAAGCAACTCTGTCGATTGTTGATTAAGAAGCTGCCTATTATCGCCTCTTTCATTGGGCACCACAGTATAGTTCGTAAAAACGGTTGATGCCTGCTTTTGCCGTACAATAAAACTAAATAAAAACAACGCCAAGAGCGAAATAATAGCCGATACCACCACGCTAATTAAAGAGTCTCTTTTATTATTCGGTGCTATAGGGTAACTAGGCACAAAAGGTTGCTCAAGCACGTTAAACTCGGGATTTACTACTTGCTGCATTTCTTGCGCTAGCAAGTTATTTTTTAAGCTTTGCGCTTGGTTTTCTAACTGCTCCAAGGCAGTATTTAAACGCGCATATTCTTTTAAACTATGATTAAACGTTTGCGCTTGTACACTGAATGTGTCGAGTTGTTCGGTTAATAGACTTACCTTAGCTTTTGCTACCAGTAAATTGTTTTTAGACTCTTCTATAAACATTGTTTGGCTTAATAAGCTTTTTTCTGCCAGCTGATTTTGAAAGTTTAATAACGACTTTTGCATCGATATTATCAGAGGATCTTTCTCCATATATTTTCGGGTGTATTTTTCAGACAGCTCACTGAGTTGATCTTCAAGTGCAGCTATATTTTGACTTATTGAGCCTAGAATTACTTCGTCTTTAGGGTGAATAATCAAGCTATTTTCT
The DNA here is from genome assembly GCF_002077175.1 of Colwellia sp. PAMC 21821. NCBI lineage: Bacteria > Pseudomonadati > Pseudomonadota > Gammaproteobacteria > Alteromonadales > Colwelliaceae > Colwellia > Colwellia sp. PAMC 21821. Next base: position 2,265,943 of record NZ_CP014943.1, on the reverse strand, counting down.
TTTTCAGCATACTTAATACGGTTCACGACTTCTTGATGGTTTATATAGTCTTGCTCTGCCGTATGTAGTAATTTTTCAATCGAATTTACTTTATTTAAAATTCTATTTTCGTCACGTTCAAGCGATACAATATTATTATCTTGGCTGAAGGTAACTAACGCTATTTTTTGCTGTGATATTTTTTCCTCTAACGCTGCAAGCATGGCGGTTATTTTTACTATACTGTCAGCATTATTGTTGTTACTTTCAGCACTAAAAGCCTTCAGGTATTCTGCTAACCAGGTAGACAAAATGGGTTTTAATAGCTCCGGTTTATTACCTGTTGCTTTTAAGTTGATAATTTGGCCGCTTTGGAGCTCTGCACTTAGCATTTCATTCAGTAATTGCACATTACTTTGTATACCGTAATTAACCAATATACTGCGATTAACGGCTTTTAATAGTCTATTACTAGTTAGACGTTGCAAGTTCAGTAAACTATCTGCGTTCGGTGTAGCTGAAGCTTGCTCATTAGTTGTCTGCATAGTAGAAAACTGAATAGTAGCTTGGCTCTGAAAAACATTATCTCTGGCCCATACCAAAATTAACGATAATATAAGCACAAATAGGAATGTACCTATGAGTACCTGCCACTTTTTTGCTTGCAGTATTTCATTTTGAATATTGGGTTCTAATGCTGTATTTTGGCTTTGATATACAGGAGATATCACATCTACGCTCCGATCGTACGACACTAGCTATTACTCACGTTTGTGATATTTAATCATCATAAAATCAAGAGTAAGAGGCTTTATTGATAATGTCTATGTTTGGTCTTTGCCCATAATCACATATAACGAAGTTAAATTATAAATTATTGGGTCTCGAGTAAAGTCTGGGTTGTTCACTTTCTAATTTGAAATGTTGGTAAATAGATTAGTTATCATTATACTGATTAAAATATTCAATCAAAGCATTGATTATTCAACGTCTTCATAAAAAGTAATATATTAGGGCTAGTTAATTCATGCTTGTTTCCTCACTGAAATTCATCAACCTAAAACTTTTATTTACGCTGTTGCTGTTTAGCCTTATCGCTTGTGATAATAAAGAAATATCATTACCTATTGCTGAACCGATAAAAATTGAACCAACAAAAAACCAACAACCCATTGCGGTTACCGGTGAAAATTTACACGTATATGCTGGCGAGTTAGTTACACTTTACGGCGAGCAAAGTAAAGATCCTGATGGCGAAATAGCAGGCTATTTATGGCAACAAACATCGGGTAACCCTGTAGTAATAAATACCTTGAGCGAAAGCGACATTAACTTTGTTGCGCCTAATTTTTCTAAAATAACGACACTGAAATTTAATTTAACGGTAATCGATAACCAAGGTAGTACCGCAAGCAGTTTTATAAACGTGACCATTACGCCAGCTTCAGACAACATTTACCCTTTTGCACATACGCAACAAAACTTTAGTGCCGCTAGCGGCTCTACCATAGCGCTTAGTAGTGTTAACAGTTACGACTCTGATGGTAAAATACAGCAATATTTGTGGCAGCAACTTTCAGGCACGAATGTAAGTATTTTATCTCCAAGCAGTAAAGTAACAAACTTTATTGCCCCTGAGGTAGCTGCTGCAGAATCCCTAACATTCTCATTAAAGGTAACTGACAATAAAGGTGCAAGCGCAGAAGATAAGCTAACTGTCACTATTTTACCAAAACCGCCTGCCACTAGCGCTGAAAAAATATTACCTGTGAATTCAAAAAGCCTACACAATGCTAATAATTTAAGCTCTAGTATTTTAAATACGAGTGTTCGATTAACTGCAGATGGCCAGATAGTCCCAAAGGATAATGAACTCGTTACTTTTGGCTTACCCCTAGCGCAAGGTGTGGTTAAAAACACCAGTGAATTAAACGTTTCAATCAATGGTATTGAACAAGCTATATTTGCGAAGCCGGGTTTACAGTGGCATTGGCAAGACAATTCAATTCGCTCAGTTACTATTCAATTACAAAATATTGATATGCGCCATGGCGATATTATTCTTTCGGTTACCAATTTAGGTCGAAATACGCGTAATGATTTAACCGAAATAGCACATAAAAATGGCTGGGCAACGTCAGATGAAACCAAAGCCTATATGCCATACCCTAGAATTTTTGCCCTACATGATACACACTATCTATCACTTTCCGGCTTAATACCGCCATACTTACCTGCGCCCGCAATAGATGATAATTTTGAAAAATACCAGTTAGCACAATTCAACCGTTGGTCTGGTAATTTAAACTTTAGTAAATCCAGTGGTGCAAACTGGTTATTTGATCGATCGTCTGCCTATTTTAAAGTTTATATAACAACAGGTAGGGTAGAGTTTTTAAAAGAAGCATTTCTGAGTAAACAGTTTTATTTTTCTAAGGTCCGTAACGATGACGCTACGCCAGCAAAAGCAGGAGGAAGAGGATGTTGGCTTTGGAAAGGTGTTGCTTGTGCCGATGGTAAATATATAGCACCGCAACAAGCAAAATTGGCTTGGGCTTTAGTAGGTGATAATAGTCAGTGGGATAATTCGTTAATAATTGATATGGCGTTACAAAGTGACTTGGGCTGGAATCAATATGCCAGTAGAGATGCCTATGATAAAGAAAACGAAGGTTTTACAGAGCGTGGTGCAGGTATGGCTGGCTTAGCTGAAATTTCTGCTTATGAAATGACGGGTAGTAGTAAAATACTAGACCATTTGACCCAACGAATAGCTTCGCTCGCCGATATGCAGCAAACAGTAAAGCCTTGGGATTTAGCAAATAATTGGCGGCCTAAGTCTGGCGGCTTCGAACATAGTTATAATGTTCATGAGGGTAATAATAGCGAAAAAAGTGCACCTTTAAGCAATGCAAATGATCGTGCTTTTTCGCCATGGATGAGTGAAAATATTAGCGATTTTTTATGGCAAAGTTATTGGGTAACTAAGAATAAACAAATTCCTGAAATGCTGCGAAGGCTAGGTAATGCCGTTGAGGAACATGGTTTTACCTCTCGTTATATGGGTAATAACCAATACCAGCGAAAGTCTGCTTTTAGTAAAGCTAAGCAAACTCACACAAAAAGCTGCAATAAAACAGCAAAAGAAACTGATTTAGTTTATTTTGCCAGTAAATGGGCTGATGATAAAACCATTACGAGTAATAACTTTTGGCCATACTATTCTGACACGCATAACATTGAAACAGTGCTCGTTTTAGCAACCGCTTATTATTTTGAGCCTGACGCCCAAAAGCAATTAAAATTAGCGTCGCGTATTGATAAGTTAATTGAAGGATGGGCGCATGTTCAATGTGCTGACGTTTTTTCAAATGTTTATCGTTTATTTAATTGGCAGCATAGATCAAATTCAATCAGAACATGGCAGTGGGTAAAAGAAAATGCTCTTCATAACTTAATACCGACGAAAGTAACTGAAATAATCCCAGAAAATAGCCAAGTTCCCGTAAAGCAGTCCGTTTTTTACCAACTCACAAAAGTATTTACGTCTACTCATTCTTCATACAGTAAACTATCGTTTTCAGATGTTACCGAAAAGGCTATAAATTACGGACCAATTGCCCATCAACCTTTCTGGATAGGAATGCCTGATGTAAATAATGATGGATGTTTAGACTTATTTGTTGGCACACATAATGACAACGCGGGAAGTAGCCAGATGTGGTTGCATGAAACGTTAAATGGTCACTGTAAGAACACTTTTTCATATTATTCCAATGTTGAAGGTAAGTATTCACAGAAAAGTAGTGGTCGAATTACGTCTCGTTATATATTTAGTAATATTACTGGCAAGAAGTCGGGATTACCGGACTTCTTTGGTTCGGATGCCGATGGAGGTAATTCGGTGATATACCCTCTTTTGAGTAGCATAGCAGTTGGATCTCCACCCGTTTATAAAAGTGAAGTGACTGGATGTAGAGGAGGTAAGAACAGATGCACTGCATTAGATATAAATGGCGACGGTAAAATAGAGCTTATAGCCTCTGCAACGGCTTCTCCTCTTCGAAGGCGCATATATGATCCCATAACTAATAGCACTATAATTCCAGAGTTGCTGAACGATATATCACCTGGCTTTAAATCGAGTTCTTATTTAGTCGCTGATGTTGACGGTGACTCTTGGCCTGATATTGTCAGTGGAGAAGCCTACGGATATTGGCGATATAACCCAATTGCTCGTGATTTCGATGCCTTTAATTATGCTTTTACAAGCACAAAACAAGATTTCATTCGAAGTAAAAGAGGACCAACAAGCAATATGCAAGTATCGCTTGATTACGATAATGACGGTGATATGGATGTATTATTTGGCAGCGGACAATGGGGACCTAAAGTTAAAGATAAAGAATTTTATCTATCTTTACAGAGAAATAATGGTAATGGTACCTTTACTAATGTTACCGAAAAAGCAGGTGGTGGCTCGTGGACAGATGGTTCTTTAAGAAATACCACCTACTGGACAACTTACGCAGGTATATACCCTGGTGACTTTGATAATGACGGCTTCATAGATTTTATGACTATGTCTCAAAGCTATAAAAATAGCCCTCGATTTTTTAAAAACAATGGCGATGGTACGTTTACTACAATCAAAAATTTAATTAAAAATGGTGGTGCGGGTGTAGACGTTTTTCGCCCATGGGGAAATATTGCTGACTGGAATAACGATGGTTTTTTAGATGTAGCTATTTTAAGTAATGGTATTGGTGATGTTAAAGGGTTACGCTTATACAAAAACAATGCCAATGCAAACCATTGGCTTAAGCTAAGGGCAAGAGGCTTAAATCAAAATACGGATGGTTATCATACTAAGTTTATTATTAAAGACTCTGCTTCAAAACAAATTTTAGCTACTCGCTATCTCGGTAACTACAACGTAACCGACGCTCGATTTATCGCACATGCAGGTCTAGGTGATGCAACCTTGGTCGATTTAGTGGTAGAATTTCCGCATAACGGTCCTACTTATAATTATTCAAAGCTTTCTGTGGACATGGAGCTTGTTGCATATAGGGATGGTTGCTTACTAAAAGCCTGGTCGCCAGGCAAAGGTTGGCCAATAGAAAGCAGTAAACAGCAATGCATAATACCTGATTAAAACTGCCATAAATCATAACAAAAAATTGATAACTTCAGTCAGATAAATATGACTTACAAAAAATAAATAGAATTACGGATTTTTAAATAATTATGGTACATACTTTCCCGACCCAAGAAAAAAATGCAACTTTAGCATTTTTCTTTCTGGTGCTTTACACCATTGCTGTATTAATTCGCCCGCATGAATTTAGTTATGAAACTTCAAAATATATAGTGATCAAGGTTTTTGCAATTCTTGCCTTTCTATTTACCTTAACGTCATTAAGGCCGATCACAATATTGCCTCAACATTATATGTTATTGGGATTTACACCGTTAATTATGATTTCAGCATTTTTAAATGGCTGGGGCATGGGAGGCATTGAGGAAGCCCAAAAGTTTTTTGTGGCTTCAATTATCCCATTTTTCTTGTATAGCAGTTTAATTACTTCTATTTCTCGACAAAAATTACTGATGTATGTATCAATAGCTGCCGCTTTAATTATGGTATACAACGGTTACATTCAACAGCAATCTTTTGATGGTACGTTTGGGTACGGTTTAGGTGACTCATTTTCCGTAGGTAGATCTGAAATGCGGATTACTTATTTAGGTTTTTTTGGTGATCCTAACGATTTAGGTATGTTTTTAGTTATGAATATTGCATTTTTAGCTTACTTTTACAGTGAAAAAGGCGCATTAAATAAAGTAATAATGCCCTTAATATTTGCTTTGCTTTGCTACGGTGTTTGGATGACCGGCTCAAGAGGCACTTTGCTAGGAGTAATTGGCGTAATTTGCAGTTATTATATGATTAAAAAGGCTGGAGCAAGATTAATATTATTTGCCATAATTATGGCACCTATAGTTGCCACTTTATTAGCCAAGTTTGGCGGTATGTCTTCCTCAGAGTCGTCTGCAAACGGTCGATTAGAGGCCTGGTATTCTGGCATACTTATGCTATTAAACAATCCAATATTTGGGGTTGGCAAAGGTAATTTCATGGACCATCATGAACTTGTTGCACATAATTCTTATATACATGTTGCAGGTGAGATGGGCATTCCCGGGTATTCACTTTGGGCCGGCGTTATAATACTTTGTATGCTAGCTTCCTATAAGGTGATAAAAGAGTTTGCCAATTTACCCGGTGATGATATTAGCGATGAATCTAAAATAGCTTACGCTGCTGAAGTAAAAATAAATCAGGCATTATTCTTTTCAATGTTAGGCTTTATGATCACGGCCTTCTTTTTAAGTCGCCAATTCACTTTATTACTCTTTATATTTTTAGGTATGTTAACGGCAAGCCACATTAGATTGTTTACGTTAAGGCCTGAACTAAAAATGCTTTTTTGCAAGGACATGGTTATTAAGTCTATGCTTTATTGTTGGGTAATTATAGTTGCTGTTTATATGGCATTAAAAGTAGGATTATAATAGTGAAACATGCAATGAAAAAGTGTGTGAAGTTTATTAAAAAAGTTACTTTATGTTGACGGCAAACCCCATGAGATTTTATTACATGGATGCTATGCGAAGTGTTCTAATGATGTTGGGCATTTTTATTCACTCATCACAAGTGTACAGCCCCAATAAAAACTGGCTGGTTTTTAGTGATACTACACACCCATTTTTTAGTTATTTTATTACTTTTATACACTCATTTCGAATGCCTGCTTTTTTTATTATCTCAGGTTTTTTCTGCTTAATGATGTTGCAACGACAAACTGTTAGAGCCTTTATCAGTAGTAAATTACAGCGTATTCTCGTGCCCTTATTAGTCACAATATTTATACTTAACTTATTACAAAGCTTTATACTCAGTACTGTTAATCAACAGTTGTTTTCTTTCTATGACTTTTTTATATCAGGCAATTGGTTATCGCACCTGTGGTTTCTGATTAATTTACTTCTGTATTTTCTCGTATCAGGGATTGTCTGTTACCTTTTTAGTGATTCAATAAAAAAAATCTGTCACAAATTTACAGTACTTGAAAAGCCCCCCATTGAAATATTGATGTTGTTATTGCCTTTATGCTCTATTGCTATTGTTGGGCTAAATAAAATAGGCTTTCCTTTATATTCAACGTATTTTAATGCCATTGATATGTACCAAGTAATATCATATTTACCTTATTTTATTTTTGGTGTTTTACTTTTTAATTCTCCAAAGTTATTAGAAAAATTTAGCTCAGCTAACATTTTCTCTTTATTTACTCTTTTAACTATCGCATACACACTAAGATTTGTAGTTAATTTTGACAGCCTATTTATTAATGATTTATTAAGAGTTTATTCGCAAAGTTTAATCGCATGGCTATCTTCATCTATAATATTTAAAATATTTTATTTATTTGCGAATACGCCATCCAAAATGTGGTTATTTCTTTCAAATTCATCATATAGTGTTTATTTATTTCATAATATAATAGTCGTACTGATAGCCTTGATATTAGTGAAGTACGATATAGATCTATTCCTAGGCTTTGTAATACTTATTACATCTACGATTACCATTACACTTGTTATTCATATGAGAGTTGTCTTAAAATTCAAGCTAATGCAGCTCTTATTTAACGGAAAATAAATAGCCCCTAAATAAAAACTGTAAATATTAATAGTACGATCTTGTTAGTAGCAAATGTTAATAACACACCTGGTGTATTAGACGAAAAAATTTGTGGTAAATTAATAAAAATTCGCGATAAAATCTCTGCAGTGCTGGCATTAAAATTTATACACAAACAGCGTTGAGATACAAATCACATCAAGCAATATGACCAAAACTTTACCCAGAAAGATGATAAACGCCAACTTATTGAGTCACTATTAATTAACTAATTTGAACAGTAAAGTTATTTTGGCAAAGTTTTAATTGCTGTTACAATGTTTTTATATTGTTTCATTTTTCAATGGGCTAAATGTTTAATGCGAAATAAAATTAGCTATTTCATTCGATCTAAGCTGTTACCTGACAGTGTTTTTTTGATCGATGGAGGAAAAAAATCAAAAACACTTTATTTAACTTTTGACGATGGACCTGTTCAAGGTATAACTGTTGAACTTCTCAATTTATTAGATGAATTTCAGGTAAAAGCTACATTTTTTATCTTGGGTAGATGTGCTAAAAGTCATCCGGAAATAATTAAAGCCATACATAGTCGTGGCCACACATTGGCAAATCACTCATATAACCATCCTCCATTTCATAAGATATCATTGAAGCAACAACTGACTGAGATTTTTACTACCAACAAAGTACTAAATGAAATTACTAACGAAAATTGTGTTTTATTTCGTGCGCCTCAGGGCAGGTGGAATATAAAGTTACTCTTTCAATTATTTCGATTAAAAATTACCGCGGTACACTGGAGTCGAGATTCAATGGATTTTCGCAAAGAACAGCCGAGCGATATTGTTAAGCGTTTTGTTGACGATCCCATTAAGGCGGGTGATATAGTTCTATTTCATGATGATGACCCTCGTTGTATTCAAGCACTGAGAACTTTAATTCCTTTATGGCAGTCACAAGGGTTTAATCTTAAGGCACTAGATAACAAGCACTATTAAGCATATTATTTCGTCATAGTACTGTTACAGACTTATAAGGTGTAATTTAGCCGAGATAGTTTAAAGGCTTGACGCAACCAGATAATAGTATCCACATATATGTTGAGATTTTTTAAATAATTAGGTTGGAAAAACAATTGAGTTTGGTCGTTACCACTAATTCTTACCGCTAACTTCATTGATACTGTATGTCTGATGATTTAATTATGCAATTCGTGCTTGATTGACATAAAACCTACAATAGCCGATTTTAACACTTTTTTTTAATTTTGGGCTATGGCTTATGACTTTGATGGACTAAATCCCTCAGGCTTTAGCCCATCAAATTATGAGTATAAATACCACTTTAAAGATGAGGGCATTGCAAATTAATCTTATACTTAACTGTGCTAATAGCTTTATATAAGCGATAACAATTAGTGCTTTTTTATTGATGATACACTCACGTCATTATAATGTGAGTGTATCATCAATAAAAGTGTTACTTTCATATACTTAATTTGTTAAATTCAATCGATTAACGCTACTTTAAATAACAGGAAGTTTTCTACTGATGTATACCTCAATTTTTCGTCATTTTTTAATGCCGACATATGAACTTGTTAAAGGTAAAAACCTTGTTGAGCATATCACCAATTATGAAGAACATTTAACTTGGTCTCCTGAAGCGTTAAAACAACATCAGTGGCGTGAGCTACAAAAACTACTTGAACATGCATTTAAACATACCAGCTTCTATCCATCGCATTGGGCAAAATTTGGGATACATTCCATTGCTGACATTAACTCTATGTCGGACTTTGCTAAGTTACCATTAATTACTAAGAATGATATTACTGAACATTACCAAGCCATTGTCGCAACTAACGCTGAACAGAACATTAAAAAAGCGACTGGTGGCTCTACCGGACAACCATTTCGTTTTGAGCTTGATGTTGAAAGCAATACACGCCGAGAAGCTATTATGTGGCGCGGTTATGGTTGGTTAGGCGCAGGTTTAGGGCAAAAAACGCTATACCTTTGGGGCGCTGACATTGGTCAACCAACATTGCTAAAAAGTATAAAAAACAGGTTGTACCATCGATTTTATAATAGAAAAATGCTTAACTCTTTTGCCATGAACACGAGTAACATGCATACCTATATTGATGAAATAAATAGCTATAAACCCACTGCAATGGTTTCCTATGTGAACCCTTTATATGAATTAGCTCGATATATTATTGAACAAAAAATATCGGTATTTTCTCCTAAAACAATGCTTACGGGCGCCGAGCCATTGCATGATTTTCAAAGAGAAGTTATCGAAAAAGCTTTTAATTGTGAAGTTTATGACACTTTTGGTTGCCGTGAATTTATGCTTATGTCGGCAGAGTGCCAAGAAAACAAAAACCTCCATATTAATAGTGACCACTTAGTAGTAGAAACTGTTGATGATGCAGGGCAATCGATAACCGGCGAGTCTGGCGATTTGGTTGTTACCGATTTATATAATTATGGTATGCCATTAATTCGCTATGTTAATGGTGACAGAGCCACGCTAATAAGCGAGCCTTGCGGGTGTAATAATCCTTTGCCTATTATGAGCAGCATTGATGGTCGTAAACTTGATATTATTAAAACGGCGTCGGGTAAATCAATTCCTGGTGAGCTTTTTCCACATTTATTTAAAGAATTTAACGGCATTGATAAATTTCAAGTTAGGCAAAGCGAAATATCTAGCTTACAGATTTTATTGATTACCAATAAGCATTTTACTGAACAAAACCAAAATGACATAGCCAAAGAGATAAACAAGTACGCTGAAAACGAGTTACAGCTCATTTTTAAGTTGGTTGATGACATACCGTTAACCGTTAGTGGCAAGCACAGAGTAACTATTTGTGAAGTCTGATATCAATAAACCATCGTTGGTCATAATCACTAATTTATATCCTTTACCATGGGAGCCCAATCGAGCAACATTCAACCGACAACAATTTGCTCAACTCGATGATGACTTTAATAAAAGTGTTTTGGTGCCTATTGCCTTTCCTGATTGGTTTGCACATAGAAAAGATATTAAACAAACAGAGCACTTACGATACGTGCCGTATTTTTACCTGCCGAAATTTGGTCGCCGATTTTATAGCGCCATGATGTTTGTCTCTATCATGCTGCACTCTGGTTTATGGTTGCAGCGTAAAAAACCCAAAAAAATATTAGCTAGTTGGGCTTTTCCTGAAGCCGTAGCGGCGAGTTGGATCAGTAAACTATTTAAGTGTGACTTTTATTTTAAGGTCCATGGTAGTGACATTAACCTCCATGGCAAAATACCCGCACGCGCTAAGCAAATAGTTAATGCCAGTAAAAGAGCTTTAGGTATTTTGTCAGTTTCGCAAGCCCTTGCCGATGAAATGATAGCGATGGGTATAAACAAAGATAAAATACATGTTATTTACAACGGCGTTGATCACCAAAAGTTTCAAGTTCAGCATGCGGTATCTAACAACAAACCTGATAATTATATTTTATATGTTGGCAATTTAAAAAAAGAAAAAGGGGTAATTGAGCTACTTAAAGGCTTTGCTGCAATAAGTGAAAAACACCCTACCCTTAAATTGTTATATGCTGGGCCGGGTAATTTACGTAATGAAATTTCCAGCCAAGCAGAAAAATTATCGATAAGTAACCAAGTAGTTTTATTAGGTGGTGTTGATCACAACCAATTACCTGAACTTATTAGCCAAGCCCGTGTATTAGCATTGCCGAGTTATAACGAAGGCGTACCTAATGTAGTACTTGAAGCCATGGCTTGCGGTACACCTGTTTTGGTCAGTAATGTTGGTGGTATTCCTGAAGTTGTTAATGAAAGTATTTGTGGCAAGGTAATTTCAGCCAGAAGTGACTCGGCCGTAGCAAAAGGCTTGGATTATATTTTATCACGAGAATGGGATCAGGTAAAAATACAACAACATAGCCAACAATTTACGTGGGGAAATAACAAACATCAACTGCTTAAAATCTTAATGAATGTTGACACTCAAGGGTATGATTCTTAATTGTTACTGTTACAATGTAATTATACCCAAGTAATGGAACTATGATTTAATGCTCGTTGTATTAAAATATCTTCTTAGGGCGATTAAATTGTCCGAACGGTTATTTTTATTGAGCAAAAATCAACAAGAAAAAGTACTTTATTTAACCTTTAACGACGGGCCTGTTCCCGGCGTTATCGAGCCTTTATTAGATTTACTCGATAAATATCAAATTAAAGTGACATTTTTTATATTGGGTAGTCGAGCAGAAAAAATTTAGATTTACTTAATGAGATACATGATCGCGCTCACACCATCGCATATCACTCTTATAGTCATCCTGAATTTCATGAAATGTCAGGTGCTAAAAAATGAAAATTAATACAATTATTGAAAAAGTTACAGACAAACCTTGTACATTATTTAGAGCACCTCAAGGACGTTAGGATATGCACTTAATATTAACACTGTTATTGAAAAAAATAACGGCTGTGCACTGGAGTCGAGATTCAAACGACTATTTAGAACAGCCTGCCAATAAAATTGCTGAACGTTTAATAGAAAACCCTATTAAACTTGGTGATATTACTCTATTACATGACGACGAATGCTGCATTGATGCACTTGACATACTAATTCCGCAATGCCTTGAACAAGGTTATAGCTTTAAAGCGCTGGAGAATAAATACTAGTGAACATATTATTTCATCATAGAACCCGTGGACGAGGCGCTGAAGGCGTGCATATCCGTGGGGTGGTTAAAGGCTTACGGCAGTTAAATAATAATGTCGACATTTTGTCTTTACCGGGGGCTGAGCCTGAAGCTGAAGAAGTAAGCGCGAGCACTGAGCAAGTTCAGCAAGCGCCGACCCGAAAAAGTAGCTTTTCACTACTTTCTGATCTTACTAAACATGTACCAGAGTTTGTTTTCGAAATTTTTGAGCTTGCGTTTAATTTAATTGCCGTCATTCGTTTACGTAGAACCGTTAAAGAAAAAAAAATTACTCTTATTTACGAGCGTTATTCTTTATTTATGTTTTCCAGTGTTTGGTGGGCAAAAAGGCATAATTTACCTATAGTGTTAGAAATTAACGACTCTTGCCAAGTTCAACGTGTGCGTTTATTAACCTTTAAAAAGCTAGCAGAAAAAATAGAAGGCTGGATTTTTAAAAACGCTACTGGACTGGTATTTATTTCAACACGTTTTAAGGAAGTGGCAGAACAAGCTTATGGCGAAATTGCACCTTCTGTTGTGTCGCCTAATGGCGCAGACTTAGACAAGTTTATTATTGATGAAACTTCAGGCTCAGCGTTAAGAAGTAAACTCGGCATTGAAGACAAAATCGTATTGGGTTATGTAGGTGCATTTGTTCATTGGCATGGTATTGACTGGTTTGTTGATTTAGCCTGCCAACGATTGAAAGACACACCAGAATTAGTATTATTACTCGTAGGCGATGGTGTCGCTTTTGAGGGCATTAGAAATAGGGTTATTGAAGCAGGTGTTGAATCGCAAGTTATTTTACCTGGTAAAGTGCCGCATCATGAAGTTTCATCCTTTTTGTCAGCCATGGATCTAGGTATATTACCCGATTCAAATGACTATGGCTCGCCAATGAAGCTATTTGAATTTATGGCTATGGGCAAAGGCATGATTGCCCCAGACTTTAGCCCTATTGCCGAAGTTGTTCAAGACAATGAAACAAGCTGGTTATTTCCTGCCGGCGATAAACAAGCCTGCATAGACAAGGTTTTCGAAATTGTTAATGACAGAAAAGCGCATAAAGCCGTAGGAGCAAATGCTCGTGCTTATATTGAAAGAGAGCGCCAATGGAAACATAACGCTGCGCAGTTATTGTCGCTAGTTAAACGAGATAATAATTAAGATGCGTGATTTAAAGGCTGATTTAAAAAGAAAACAACAAATTTTTGCTGATGACGGTGCACATGTAAGTATGCTTAGAATTTGCATGGCTGACGGTACAAGCGCTAATGTGCTTTATAGGTGTATGCGATGGTGTGCAACCCACCGACTTGGCTTGTTAGCTTACTTTTTTCAATGGGCTAATAAATTTTTAAATGGTTGCGTTATTGGTAGTGGCGCTGATTTTGCTGCTGGCTTTGTTATTATGCACCCTGTTGGTATCGTTATTAATTCCAAAGTGGTTGGCGGTCATAATATTACCCTAGAAAGCGGCGTAGTTATTGGCGATGAAAAAGGCCAATCTCCTATTCTAGCTAACAATATATTTGTTGGTGCAGGTGCGAAAATTATTGGCGCGTTAACCGTAGCCGACGATGTAAAAATCGGCGCTAATGCTGTACTGACAAAAAATGCAAATAAAGGCGCAACTATGTTGGGTATACCCGCTAAGCCGTATGAGAAAAAAAATACCGGAGCAAACATTTAATGGAAGCGTTATTTTGGGTTTGCGTCGCAATTATTGTTTATAGTTATTTTATTTATCCGTTAGTTTTGTTTACTTTTAGTGGCATTGCACAGGCCTTTAGCGATACCAAGTATTTATGGCGCAGACGCCAACGTCGCACGTTAGAGGTAGAAGATTATCCTGCAGTTTCCATTATTATTGCTGCCTATAATGAAGAGTCTTGTATCAAAGCCCGAGTAGAGAACCTATTAACCCTAGATTATCCAAAAGAAAAGCTAACGTTATTGATTGGTTCAGATGGTAGTAGTGATAAAACGGCTGAAATATTATCAGCATTTGACAGTGATAATTTACAAATACATATTTTTACAGAAAACCGCGGAAAAATGAGTGTTTTAAATGACTTGGTTGAAAAAACAGCTGACGAAATTATCATATTTTCTGACGCTAATACACACTTTCAGTCGGATACAATCCAACAATTAACTCGGCACTTTGACAACGATAACATTGGCGCAGTGTGTGGTGAACTTCACTTAGTTGATGGCGACACAGGTGACAATAAAGACAATGTATATTGGCGTTATGAGCAAGTGTTAAAATTCCATGAATCTAGGCTGAATGCATTGCAAGGTGCCAATGGCGCTATTTATGCTATTAGAAAGTCACTTTTTATTCCATTACCGGCTAATACTATTGTTGATGACTTTCAAATTGCGATGAATGTGGCTAAGCAAGGCTTTCGATTGGTTTATGACCCTGAAGCTATTGCTATTGAAGAAATTGCGCCTAATCTTACCGAAGAAGAAGGTAGAAGAGTGCGTATTGGTTTAGGTAACTATCAAGCTTTTTTCAAGATGTCTTGGGCTTTAAATCCCTTATTAGGGTGGCGTTTTATTGCATATATTAGCCACAAGGTATGCCGCTGGTTTGTACCACACTTGATGTTGTTAGCACTAATTACCAATGTTATGCTACTCGATAGTATTTTTTATCAGGTTATACTGGTTGGACAAGTAGTTTTTTATTTTATGGCATTTTATGGCATAAAAAGACAAGCAAAGGGTAAAAAAACTTCCACGCTAATAGCACTTTTAGCATTTTTTGTAGCAATGAACCTGGCATTAATGCGCGGATTTATTAAATATTTTAGTTCCAACGTTCAAGGAACTTGGCAAAGGACAACTCGCTAGTGATCATTTTATTTTTCTTTTTATTTATATTAGCTTCATATCTATTTTTTCTTATTTTAAAAAAGAAAAACATGCAGGAGTGGCTGCCACAATATATTAAGCAGCAAATGAGTAAGCCTTTACACAACAAAGCAAATACAAAACATATAATTTTCTCTTTTGTTGACCATTACGAGCCACAATGGGGTAAGCCGAATAGTATTGATATAGAGCGTAGCCGTGTTGATCGTTGGTGTGCTGAGTACCCTGCAATGGCAAGTAAGCACGCTGATGCTAATGGTATACACCCACAACATACATTCTTCTATCCAGAAGAAGAATATCGTGTAGAACATTTAGATAAAATAGCTAATTTATGCCGCGAAGGCTTCGGTGAAATAGAAGTTCACCTGCATCATGATGATGATACGTCGGATAACCTTAGAGCCTCTATTACCAAGTTTTGTCATGTGCTACATAACGACCATGGTGCCTTATCTCATCACCCAGAAACAGGGCAATTAATGTATGGTTTTATTCATGGTAACTGGACATTAGATAATTCAGGCCATAACGGTAAGCTTTGTGGCGTGAACGACGAGCTAATTGTCTTAAAAGAAACCGGTTGTTACGCTGACTTTACTTACCCTTCAGCGCCTCATGGTACACAACCAAAAACAATAAACAGTATCTATTACGCTAAGGATGATGCCCTTAAACCTAAATCTCATAACACAGGGGTTGATGTTAAAGTTGGTGGAAGTCCATGGGGTGATCTTATGATCGTTAATGGCCCATTAATGTTGAACTGGAAAAAATTAAAAAAAGGCATTTTCCCTCAAATTGAAAACTCTGATATTCGCAAAGGTATGGAGCCTACCGAAAAGCGCGTTGATTTATGGGTAGAAGCCAATGTACATGTTAAAGGTAAACCTGACTGGGTATTTATTAAAGTTCATACCCATGGCACACAGGAAAGGGATATGGACGTTCTATTAGGAAAGCCTGTCGATGATATGTTCTCTTATTTAGAAGCCAAATATAACGATGGTGCCCGTCACCAATTGCATTACGTTAATAGTAGGGAAATGTTCAATATGATTAAAGCCGCTGAGGCAAATGAGGTAGGAAGTCCTCATCAATATCGTGATTATATATTACCCAAACCTACTTTTATTGCGAAATAGCGCATGCTGTTTAGTAAAATTAAAACTAGAATCTTCCGTCATCTAGGTATGACGAAAACGTTATGGAATTATCGAAAAAATGGTGTTTATTGTTTTAATTTTCACCGCATAGGCGATGCAGATGCTTGTAAATATGATCCTAATGTTTTTTCATGTAGCGCGGAAGACTTAGAAAAACACCTTTATTTTATTAAAAACAATTTTGAGATTATAACTCAAGCTCACTTTATTAACTTAATAAATAATGGTCAGGTAGTCGATAATAAACTTGCTTACATAACGTTTGACGATGGTTACTTAGATAACTACGAGTTGGCTTTCCCTATTTTACGGGCAATGAGTGTTCCTGCAACCTTCTTTGTCGCAACAGGGCTAATAGAGTCTAAAGTGGTCCCGTGGTGGGATGAGATTTCTTGGCATATAAAACAATGTAATTTAGATGAGCTTAGGTTGCCTTCATGGGATAAAACAATCGCATTATCTGAAGCAACGATAAATAAAAACATTCGAGTAGTGCTGAGTCAGTTCAAGTCTACATCAACGTCTATAGAAGAGCAGTTAGTAGAATTACGTCACATTACTGGCTTAACTTTAGAGAATTATGAAAGTGAATTTATGAGTTGGGCAAATTTAGCTGAAATGGAGTCTGCAGGTATGACCATTGGCGCTCACTCGCATTCACATCGAATTTTTTCTAGTTTAAGTGCCGAAGAACTCTCGCATGAATTATTTCATGCAAAAATGCTGTTAGAGGAAAACTTGACCAACAAAGTACTTTCTATTTCTTATCCTGTAGGTAACGCATCAACTTATAGCAGATACATGTTTGATGAAATCGATCGTCAAGGTTATCAACTTGCCTTTACATTCCGCTATTTTATCAATCAACAATTAAGCGCTAACAAGTTTCAATTAGGGCGATTTTCTGTATCAGAGCCATTTGATGAAATTAAATTTATGGAACTATGCATTAACGCCCCCACTCTTTAGTTAAGGTGGTATTGATACGAGTTACGATGTACTCGCACTTTTTACTTAACAGACATGTATCAGTTTAAAGCCCTTGGTAATAAAGACTCTAATTAGCTTATACCAATTGAAATAAATAATCGATCATTTTAAGGCGGTTTAAATCGTCAATAACTGCGTTGTTTTCAATCACACACGCCTGCTATTACTCGACAATTGCTCCTGCATTGTTCTACTTACGGGCATCCATGCCCTAATCAATCAAACGCCTTGCCTGCAGGGATAATGGTATGGACCCACTCCAACTTTATTTCCGGCCTCTTTAGGGCCAAAATGAAAGTGACAACAATCATTTATAAAAGCGGAGTGGATCAACATGAAGATTACTACAATCGGTTTAGACATTGCAAAATCAATTTTTCACATGTTCGCTGTGAATAAAAATGGGCGATTTGTAAAAAAGAAACAATTAAGAAGAAAACAAGTGTTGAGTTTCATGGCTACATTAGAGCCTTGCCTAATTGTAATGGAAGCTTGTGGCAGTGCGAACTACTGGGCTAGAAAATTTATTGAATTGGGGCACCAAGTAAAACTTATTGCGCCTCAATATGTAAAACCCTTCGTTAAAGGCAATAAAAATGATTATAACGATGCCGAAGGTATTGCAGAGGCAGCGCAACGCCCGACCATGAGGTTTGTGCCAATTAAATCGATAGAACAACAAGATATTCAAAACTTCCATCGACAACGTGAACGCATAAAGAAAGAACGTAAAGCATTAGCAAGTCAGGTACGAGGCTTGTTAGGAGAATATGGCATTGTCATCAATAAAGGTATTTCTGCAATTCGCAATGAACTGCCGGATATTTTAGAGGATGCGACAAATGAGTTAACGTATTTAAGTCGGGAGATATTTAATGAGTTATGGCTTGAATTTCAAGTCACAGAAGTGAAGTTTAAAGCGTGTGAAGTTCGCTTAAACACGATGAATAAAGAAAATGAAATATGTGTTCGCTTAGATGAAATATTAGGTATTGGAGCAATCACAGCTAGCGCTACTTATGCAGCTGCAGGAGATGGAAAAGACTTTGTAAATGGTCGACATTTTTCGGCATGGCTTGGGCTTGTTCCTGGGCAGCATTCAACGGGTGGAAAGGCCACCTTACTCGGTATAAGTAAACGCGGTAATAGTTATTTAAGAACACTATACATCCACGGGGCCCGGGCAGTATTAAGGCACAGTGAAAACAAAACTGACCGATTTAGTTTGTGGGCACAAGCGTTAAAATCCCGACGAGGACACAACAAAGCATGCGTTGCTGTGGCGAATAAAATAGCAAGAATGGCTTGGGTAATAATGGCGAAGGGGGAAAGTTATCGCCCGGCTATATAAATAAAGCTCAAAACTGAAGCAAGTTAGATTGGTTTCAGTGATGAGATAACAGTAAAACCCTTTTACTTCAGTTGCAAAAGATAAATTAATCGGATGGTAAGATAGTCAGACTGGCTTGCACAAAACCTGGTACCTGCATTGGCTAATAAAAAAGCCGGAGGGATGATGAGGAGTGTGAGCGCAAACAACCATCGGGGCCAGAAGGTAAAAATCCTTCATAAACAGGCCGGATATATGAGAGCAATGATTTTCTCTTACATAACGATTAAATGTCTTGCAAACGGAGTGGGTCCATATATGCAGGTACTTATGTTTAGTCTGGAACAATAAACATGTATTCTTGAACAATTTATCCTCGCTTAAAATTGGTCAATAACTTATTACATTTGGTATTACTATGATTTTAAACTAATTAATTTAAAGTAATTCAGAGGATTAATATCGATGGGATTAATTAGGTGATATACCTTTTCATGAGAAAGAATCGATAATCACTGAACTTGGTAGAAGTGGTATAAAATTTTAAGTTCAAGTGAATGTACTTGAACTTAAAATCATGACTGTGATAGTACTAACGACCTTTGCCGAACAAAACTATTTCAACTGTTCTAATCAATATAAGTAAATCCAATAAAAAGCTACGATGTTTAATGTAATACAGGTCATATTTTAGCTTTTCTAAAGAATCTTTTTCTGTTGCACCATATGGATACTTCAGCTGTGCCCAGCCCGTTAAACCAGGTTTAACGTTATGACGTTCATTATAATATGGAATATTCTTGATTAACTCTTGAACAAACTGTGGGCGTTCAGGTCGAGGGCCAACAAATCCCATATCACCTATCATTACATTATATATTTGTGGTAATTCATCTATACGATATTTACGAATGGCCTTACCAATTCGTGTTGTTCTATCGTCGTCTTTCGAGGCCATTTGTGCACCATTTTTCTCAGCGTCAATTCGCATGCTTCTGAATTTAACAATATTGAAGGCTTGGCCATCTAGACCAACACGCTCTTGAGAATAGAAAATCGGCGCTTTTAAACCATCTTCAAGCTTGATCAAAAGTGCAGTAATAAGCATGATAGGCCAAGTAAAAAGAAATAAGAAAAAGCCCATACTGGCATTAAAAACCCAATCTAAAGTGTTACGTAAATGGTTAGCTGATGCAAAACCATTAGAATATATAACCCAACTTGGATAAATTAAATTGACCGCTATCTGGCCAGTTTCACGCTCAATAAAGTCAAGAATTTCAGTGATTTCAACGCCTCTAATTTTACAGGCAAAAAGCTCATCTACTGGCAAGTTTTCACGACGTTCGTCATTGGCTACAACAATTTCATCAATTTGATGTTCTAAAGCATAATTGACAAGTGAGCTGTCTAAATTGATTCTATTTTCGTTGACAATACCATGGTCGGCATCGCCATTCATAACAACAAATCCGTGCATAAAAAAACCTTGACGGTCGACATCACGGCGCATACGTTTCTCTATAATTGAAGCCCGCTCTCCTGCACCTAAGACTAAAATAATGCGTTTATTGAAACCAAAAAAGTCAATTTGTAAAGTTAAATAGCGAACACCACTTACTATGAACAAACTAATTAAGGATGCTGCAGCGAGTAACTCAATAGCTAAAGCATCAGACCCATAAAAGGGGTTAAGCAAAGAAACAATAAAAAAACCAATGGCTACTGATACTAGTAATCTTCTCATTACCCCGCGTAAGTTTTCTCTTAATTTTGAGTCATAAAGTCCCATTGCTAAACAAGATAGCTGAACAATTAACGCAAAAACTACTGCTTGGATAAACAAAACATTTGTTGCGATATTATTAATATTGTGTTCCACAAAATGGAATACACTATTAAAATACATGCTAAGCAGAAGTGCGCCAGCAAAGCAGACAAATTCGATTAAGACTAGAGACTTGCTACCCGCAGATAAATCGCGAAATTTAGGGCTAGACATAGGGTTAGAAAATTCCTTTCTGGTGACAAAAATAGACCAGTATTAGTTACTTTTATTTTTTAAGTTGTGTATTAGAATTGATTCACTGCTAAATGTAAAGATTAGACTATTTAAAATACTACAATTACAATCCAATTACATAAATTAAATAATGTGCATCGGATGTCAAAATCAAATACAATCTGATTGCTTATACAAAAAACGGTTGTAAATAAAAAGGTTATTACCATGGAAAAACGCATGACTACTACATTTAAAGCGATTTTATTTCTTGCACTGGGTTATATTGTAACTGGATGTAGTACATCTACCTTACCCACTGCTAAACTCCATCAGTCAAATACTGTTGATGTTGACTCATACAAATATTTAATAGGTGCTGGCGATGTGGTCAATATCTTTGTTTGGCGCAACCCAGAGGTTTCGGGCACGTTTGTAGTTCGCCCTGATGGTATGATTACTACCTCTCTGGTAGAAGACATACCCGTTTCAGGTAAAACACCGACAGAACTTGCTCGCTCAATTGAAGAAATACTAGGGACCTATCTACGTGAGCCAGTAGTTACGGTAACTGTAAATAATTTTGTTGGCCCCTTTAGTGAACAAATTCGTATTATTGGTGAAGCTTCTCAGCCTCAGTCGGTAAATTATATCCAACACATGACGTTATTAGACGTTATGATCCGTGTTGGTGGTTTAACCGAGTTTGCCAATGGTAACGGCGCAATATTAGTTAGAATAGAGAATGGTCTACAAAAACAATACAACATATTTATTGAAGACTTAATTAAAAATGGTGAAATATTGGCTAACGTTGATGTTTTACCTGGCGATATTATTGTGATACCTGAAACATGGTTTTAAGAGTAATAAATTTATTTACCTGTTTTAGAGGTCAGGAATGCAAGAAATTATAGAACAAATTGTAGATTATCTTAAAGGGATTTGGCTTAAGCGTCGCTTTATTATTGTGTCAACTTGGCTGATTTGCCCGCTTGCTTGGATTTATATTTCACAACTTGATAATGTGTATGAGTCGGATGCCCGAATATATGTTGATACTCAATCGGTACTTGGTCCGTTGTTAAAAGGGTTAACAGTTAAGACAAACCCCCAAGTACAAATTCGTTTGATGGTTAAAACACTTTTAAGTCGTCCAAACCTAGAGCGAATTACACGTATGACAGACTTGGATGTACAAGCTGCTACACCTGCTGCATATGAGTCTTTAATTGATGAATTAAAGTCTAATATAATTATTAGAAAAACCGGCGGTAGGCACGATAATATATTTACTATTACATACAAACATAAAAACCCCGAAATGGCGAAAAATGTCGTAAACTCGGCCATAACAGTCTTTATTGAGAATACCTTAGGTGAAAATCGAAGTGATTCAAATTCTGCGCAAAAATTTATTGGCACGCAAATCAAAGATTATGAAAATAGACTATTAGCGGCTGAGTCTAGATTAACTGATTTCAAGCAAAGATATAGTGGGGTTTTACCTAACCAATATGGCGGGTTTTATCAAAAGCTGAATACTGTAAAAGAGCAACTAAAAATAACAGAGTTGAATTTACTTGAACAAGAAACCCGATTAAAATCAGCAAGGTCACAATTGACTTCTTCCCCGTCTAGTAACGATAATGCGCAAAATAACATTATGAACTCTAATAGTATTCAAACTACTTACGATGGCCGTATTTCTGAATTAGCAGCTAGTTTGGATTCGCTACAATTGCGTTATACAGAGATGCACCCGGATATCAAAGAAATTAAGCGCAGGCTTGACCACTTAAATAATCAACGTTCTAAGGAAATTGATGAATATTTAAATGCCGCTAACAATGGCGATAGTAATAAACTTGCATCAAGCCAGAATCCTGTTATTCAACAATTACAAATTCAAGTAAATCAACTAGAAAGTCTAGTGGCATCTACTACTGTACGAGCGAATGATTACCGCCAGCAAGTTAAAGAGCTTGCAAGTAAAATTCATATATTACCTGAAATTGAAGCTGAATTAACCTCATTGAATCGCGGTTATGAAATTACTAAAAATAAATATGAAGAGTTACTTAATCGCCAAGAAACAGCACAATTAGCACAGCAAGCGGATGAAACAACCAACCCAATACAATTTAGGGTTATTGATCCTCCAAGAGCATCTACTGAACCTGTAGGACCAAAACGTATTCTATTTTTAGTTGGCTCTACTGTATTTGCTTTTGGCGTTGGTGGTGCTTTATCGCTATTATTTAGTCAAATTAACCCAGTGGTGACTTCTAGTAGTCAGGTATCAAAAATTACTGGTATTCCTGTTTTTGGTATTGTATCAGCGACAGAGAACCTTGGATTGCAGCGTTGGCACAGAAGAAAAACAATATTATTCATCATTTCTAACAGTCTGTTATTCATATTATTGGCATTTTTTATGCTTTATGCCATAGCGCCAAATGTCATATTAGCGCCGATTAGAGGGATTTTATAATTTATGAGTATCATCGAAAAAGCGCTAGCAAAGCAACAGCAGAAAAATACCGAATCTTTAATTAAGGCTGGACAACCTTCACTACAAGATGAGATTAACAACAATACCGTTAACTCTCGCCCTAAGGATATATTAACACTTGATAAAATAAGTTTAGCCAGCCGCGGCTACTTAATAGATAACGGTACTCGAAAAAGTATAAAAGACGAATTCCGTCAAATTAAGCGTAAGCTATTGCACAATGCTTTTGGTAATGCTTCTAAAACACTTCACCACAGTAATTTAATTATGGTAAGTAGTGCGAAACCAAATGAAGGTAAAACCTTTGTTGCAATAAACTTAGCGCTGAGTATCGCACTGGAGCAAGATAAAACAGTTCTGCTTATCGACGCTGATGTGCTACGTCCGAGTATTTCACGTGAATTAGGGATTGATGAACATCCTGGTATTATTGATTATTTATTAGGAAAGTCAGATAAAGTTAGCGATATAATTTACGACACAGATATTGATAAGCTGAAATTAATACCCGCAGGTACATTACATCATTTATCTAACGAATTATTAGCCAGTGAAAAGATGGCAACATTTGCCAATGAATTGGCAAATCGTTACCCTGACCGTATCGTTATTTTTGATTGCCCGCCATTAATTGGCGTAACAGAAACGCTGGTATTAGCAAATTTAATGGGGCAAGCGCTCATTGTTGTTGAGGAGTCTCAGACTTCTATTGCTGATATAAAGGCAGCAACTGAACACCTCAATGAAGATTTAGCTTTGGGGCTAGTACTTAATAAAGCAATAAGATCTCATAAGGATTTGTATGGCTATTACGGCTATGGGTATGGTAACGAAAATTAAACTTAGTGTTGTTTTTTTCGCATTAGCTTGCCCTTACGTCACCTTTGCGGGTGATTGGCAATTTGATCCCAGCATTACTATTAATGAAACATACTCAGATAATGTTGGTTTGTCTGCAAACAATGAACAGTCCAGTTTGGTAACTCAAACTGGGCTTAATTTACAATCTAGTTATAAAGCTCAGAATGCGGAACTAAATTTTTCATCGCAAAGTAATTATGCACTTTACAGCCATGACCATGATCTTGATAAAGACTATCACGCTGTAACAAGTGATCTGCGGGTACAACTATGGCCTAATGGTATTGTGCTCTTCGGGGGATAAATATCTCAAATCAATCTCGGAGCCTTAGTCAAAATGCCTTAGCTGATATCGTGTCTGCCGACACAGTGCAAGTGGAGAGATATAATGGTGGTATTGAGTATAATATTAACAATAGTGCTTTCGTTGTAAATTCGTCTGTTGAATATAACCAAACTATTTCGGAAGATAATATTGGCAATAGAGAAGGTTTGGTTTTTAGGCTTAGTAGTACAAATGGCACTGGAGCACGGCATACGTTCTGGGAAATAACGCATAATTATCAAGAGTTAGAAAATAACAACCAGAATGGAAATCAAAGTAAAAGTGAAGCTATAATAGGTTTAATTACTGATTATAAAGTTAACCCCTTTGTTCGTTATTATAACGAAGATAATAGCGGGGATTTAAGTAATTCAAATACTTCAATCGAGTCAAACTCATACGGATTAGGTGTACGCGGGTTAATCACACCACGACTTCGTGTAGATGCTTCATATAATAAGCCCATTAGTCATAAGCAAGATCTTGATGGTGATGAGCAGAAAGAATATGTGAATGTTGCGGTTCAATGGCAACCATCTATTCGTACTAATTTAACAGCAAATATTTCTGAGCGTTTTTACGGCACTAGCTATGGGCTAAACTTAACTCATAGAAATAGACGTTTAACAAACACAATTAGCTATGTTGAAGATATTCAGACTTTTACCCGAAATAATTTTGTATCAAGCATCGCTGGGTTTTATTTGTGCCCTAATATTACTCTTACTTCTATCGAGGATTGTGTACTAAAGGATGATGTTAACATAGTTCCTGGCGAGGTTATTGACCCCGATAATCAAGACTTTCAGGTATCTCCAATTCAAATTTTTACTTTAATTGAAGACAACGTTTATTCACTTAATAAAACTTTTAGCTGGAGCTCTACACTTGCGCTACCTCGCACCACGATTAGTTTTAATACGAATCAGCAAAATCGTCAGAATCTCGACAGTCGTATCGAGGATCAATTAAGTGGCGCAAGCTTGAATGTAAAGCGGAAAGTTAGTGGGCGCTCAAGTGTGAGTTTTGATGTATCTTATACAGAAACGAGTTTACAAATTGATACTGAATTCGAGCGAACAGATCGCTATCGACGATACCAAGTAGGCTACGATAGATCGATAAATAGCGCATTGTCTTTTAATTTAGCATTGAGCTTTCTAAATAGAAGCTCTGATAATTTCACACTCAATTATGAAGAAGGTCGCGTAAGCGCCAAAATCACCAAAGGCTTTTAGCAGTATGTATGAAAATTACTATGGTTTTAAAGAAAGACCTTTCCAATTAAGTCCCGACCCAAGATTCTTTTTTGCATCAAGCCATCACCAAAGAGCTTTGTCTTACCTTCAATACGGCTTAGATCAAGGTGAAGGGTTTATAGTAGTCACAGGACCAATAGGTACTGGAAAAACTACTATCGCCCGCAATTTACTAAATAACTTAGGGGATAAAAGTATTGTAGCAGCGCAGCTTGTTACCACTAAACTTAACCCACAAGAATTACTTGAGTTAGTCGTATCAGAGTTTAGTATTACCGTTGAAGGCAATAGCAAAGCAGATTTACTACAAGGTATTGAAAAGTTTCTTATTCATCTACATCAACAAGGAAAAAGAGCGTTACTGATTGTTGATGAAGCGCAAAATTTGCCGAGTGAAACGGTTGAAGAATTACGTATGCTTTCTAACTTCCAGTTGGATAACAAACCGTTAATTCAAAGTTTCTTGCTTGGACAAGAAGAGCTTAAAGGAATTATACAAGCGCCTAATATGGAGCAATTTCGACAACGCATTATCGCTTCTGCACATTTAAAACCGTTGTCAAAAGAAGAAGTTAAAGAATATATAAATCACAGGTTACATCAGGCAGGACGTATTAAAGACGATTTATTTTCAAATTCTGCATTTGAACTGATCTATGACAAAACATTAGGTGTACCCCGTAAAATAAATATTTTTGTCGACAGGTTACTTTTGTTTGGTTTTTTAGAAGAACTAGAAAGCATTGATACTGATGCTATTAATGAAGTAGCAATAGAGATGGAAGTTGAGCTTACTGGCTCGTTAAATGCTGCGGAATTGTCTAGCACTGAGCCGAACCAAGTGGTGGTAAATTCGTCAGAAAAAGTAGAAAGCATTAAAGAAATATTACGAGAAGTAGAGGAAGTACTGGAAAGTAATATTAAACAAAAAATAAAAATGGTCCGTTATGTTGATAAAATGCTGAAACATAAAAGCCGTATCTATACAGATACAAATCAGAATACCAAAAAATAGCATTCCCTATTGTTATAACTTTTCCTGCACAGATTACAGTATAGGTAAAGTTATAGCCTTCAAGATGACGGCATAAATACCGACCTACAAAACGATCACCCGCAGGCCCATTGTAGGTTGGACTTAAGTCCATCAAGTTAAATGAAATTTAACCGTCTATTGCATAAATACACGCTTAAAACATAAGACCATGATATTATTTTTTACCTCTATGGTTGATCACTCGTTTATAGGTTGACGGACTAAAGTCCGACCTACAATACGATCACCCGCAGGCCCATTGTAGGTTGGACTTAAGTCCATCAAGTTAAATGAAATTTAACCGGCTACTTCATAAATACACGATCGAAACATAAGACCATGATAATATTTTTTACCTCTACGGTTGGTCACTCGTTTATAGGTTGACGGACTAAAGTCCGACCTACAATACGATCACCCACAGGCTCCATGTAGGTTGGACTTTAGTCCATCAAGTTAAATGAAATTTAACCGGCTACTGCATAAATACACGCTCAAAACATAAGACCATGATATTATTTTTACCTCTATGGTTGGTCACTCGTTTATAGGTTGACGGACTAAAGTCCGACCTACAAAACGATCACCCGCAGGCCCATTGTAGGTTGGACTTAAGTCCATCAAGTTAAATGAAATTTAACCGTCTACTGCATAAATGTACGCTCGAAACATAAGACCATGATAATATTTTTTGCTTATATGGTTGATCACTCGTTTATAGGTTGACGGACTAAAGTCCGACCTACAATACGATCACCCGCAGGCCCATTGTAGGTTGGACTTAAGTCCATCAAGTTAAATGAAATTTAACCGTCTACTGCATAAATGTACGCTCGAAACATAAGACCATGATAATATTTTTTGCTTATATGGTTGATCACTCGTTTATAGGTTGACGGACTAAAGTCCGACCTACAATACGATCACCCGCAGGCCCTTTGTAGGTTGGACTTTAGTCCATCAAGTTAAATGAAATTTAACCATCTACTGCATAAATGCACGCTCGAAACATAAGACCATGATAATATTTTTTGCTTATATGGTTGATCACTCGCTTATTAGGTGACGGACTAAAGTCCGACCTACATAAAAGCAAAAACCGCCATTACGGCGGTTTTTATGTTTTAGATCCAAATAAGCTTAATGTTTGCGGATTAATATTTATGCGTTAATTTTTAATTCATACTTTTCTATTAATGAATAAAGTGTAGGTCTGGTTACGCCCAGTAAATCAGCTGCTTTTGACATATTACCTTCTGATAGCGCATAGGCTTTTTGAATAGCAATTGATTCGGCTTGCTCGCGCACTACGCGTAAATTTAAGGACAATTCAAAGCTTTTATCTTGATGATCTAAGAAGCCTAAGTCTATTGCAGTTACCTGTGTGCCTGTGGTCATAATAACCGAACTTTTCACTTTGTTTTGTAATTCACGTATATTACCTGGCCACTTATGGCCTTTAATAGCGCTTAAAGCATCTTCAGAGAAGCTTTTAACATTACGCTTATACTCTGTAGCATAATGTTGTAGAAAGTACTGTGAAAGGATTATCACGTCTTCGTCTCGATCGCGCAATGGTGGAATATTTAAGGTTATTTCACTGACACGGTAAAATAAGTCTTCACGGAAGGTTTTATCCGCTACCATTTGTTCTAAATTTTGGTTCGTCGCGCAGACAACTCTCACGTCGACTAGAATCTCTTGTCGCCCGCCAAGTCGTTCGATGCTTTTTTCTTGTAAGAAACGTAACAATTTAGCTTGTAAGCTATAAGGCATGTCGCCTATTTCATCTAGAAACAATGTGCCGCCTTCTGCACATTCAATTTTTCCTTTGGTAGTACGATGCGCGCCGGTAAAAGCGCCCTTCTCGAATCCAAATAACTCACTTTCTAATAATGTTTCAGGAATAGATGCACAGTTTATCGCAATAAAGGGTTTGTTTTTTCGATCGCTAGCTAAATGTACAGCATTAGCCGTTACTTCTTTACCTGTACCACTTTCCCCTAATAGAAGCGCTGTAATCCCCGTTGGCGCAATACGCTTTACCATCATTCGCAGGCGTTCTATACTTTCACTGTTACCAATAATACCAATATCGCTGCCGGTAACAGCGCGCATTTTACGATTTTCTTCTTCTATGGCTGCGACACTAAATGCTCTTGCGACAATGACATTTATAACGTCTGTCTCAATTGGTTTTTGATAAAAATCATATGCTCCAGCATCAATTGCCGCCAGCGCGTTTGTGCGGTCATCATTACCAGTTATCACAATCACTTTTGTATGTGGTGCAATCGTTAATATTTCCTGCAGAGCGGCTAACCCTTCAGAGGCATTTGCTTCGTCTGGTGGTAACCCTAAATCTAAGGTAATCACTTTAGGCTCGTAGCGACGAACAGCAGCTACCGCACTTTCACGATCACCTGCAAGTGCAACGTCGTAATCAGATAAACTCCATTTTAATTGCTTTTGGATACCCTTATCGTCATCTACGATTAACAGCTTTTCCATATTTATTGAACCCTTATAGTAAATCTTGACCGCTTATTGCGCCTGCTTTTCTTAATGGCAGATCTATAGTAAAAACTGTACCTTGCTTAGGCGTACTTGCAACTTTAATTATACCTGCCATGTTTTCGAAAAACTGCTTGGCTTCGAATACCCCAATCCCCATACCAGCATTGCCCTTGGTAGTATCAAAAGGGCGAAATAGTCGATATTTGATAAATTCTTCATCCATGCCACAGCCGTTATCTGCAATAGTTATTCTAATCGCACGTTTTTTCTCAATAATAGACACTTTTATCAAGCCATCGCTGGCTGTTGCTTCTTGTGCATTTTGTATTAAGTGGTGTATTACCGATTGAAAAGATTCGCTATCAATTAAAGTAACACAACTACCTTGTTGCTCAAACTCAATCGCTGGCAACCTTAAATTGCACTGTTCGACGACTTTTTTAATAATTAAAGCTAAGTCTGTTTCGCTATGAGCGGACTGTTCAACTTGTTTTTGTCTCAGTTGAGATAATACTTTTTCAAGCCTTTGAGTTGCTGATTCAACCGTTTCAAAAACATCATCAATAAATTCAGGGTTATTACGATGCTTTTCGGCATTGGCGGTAATTAATGCTAATTGCGCCTGAACATTTTTTAAATCGTGTACCAAAAAAGCTGACATACGATTAAATGCGTCAAACTGCTTTGACTCACTTAACTTATCAGTAGCTTCATATAGAGAAATAAAGTTACCTAGCTGTTTAGATATGGCAAATAGTAAATCTCTGTCTTCCCAGTTTAATCGTTTGAGCTCGTTTTCATCAGCAAGTAAGAATAATCCGTAAAATGCTTTCCCAATAAATATTGGCACAATAATTTGAATGTGTTTCGCTCGGCATAATCCAATATTTAACGCCAAATCAGGATAGAGTAAAGGAAAGCTTTCGTATTCATTAACATCAACAATCCAACCCTTACGATGGCAAAACTGCCCTACGTCTAACAAGTGTTCTTCCAACTCTTCATGGATCTCAAGGCCCTTGCTATATTGGAGCTGATAATGTTGATTAGAAAACTTTTTAACTATTGCACCACGAGAGGCTTCAACTTTAGACATCATAATTTGAGTTGCCATTTGGTAGTGACTTTCACCGCTGGTGGTTTCAATTTTTTCAATTAGGTTTAACCACTCATCACGATATTCATATTTATTGGCAAAAAAGTTTTTTGCAATAAAGACTTTAACCTTACGGCGCAAAGATTCTGTAATAAGTAAAACAACAAGTACTATGCCACTGAGCATTAAAAAACCAATGCTAACTAAGTCTCCCCACTCTCCACCTAGATAATTAATAACATAGCCAGTAAATGACATAAGAAGTAAGTAAGCGCCTGCTATCATCAACATTGAGCTGTAAAATACGACGTTACGAGATACAAATATACGTACTTCGCCATTTTTAACGCGGCGAATGCTGATCAATAAAAGTGGTGCTACGAATAAAGCTAAATAACCGCGGCTAAACCAAAAGTCAAAATCAATGCCATCGACCATAGTTGCTTGTGCATAGAGTACAAAGTCAAAAATAGCGACACTTGCAAGCGCGACGACTAAGGGCCAAATAGCCCAACGCACCTGCAGGTCGGCATTGCGATAAAGTTGTTCAAGTAATACCAGCATCCATAAATTAAGCACGATAAACAGCAGGAATATATATTCGTAGGCGGAGTCTAACCAGTAACTTGCTAACCAACAGCCTAGCATCAGCAGTGACCAAACACCGACATACTGGCGAACATAGTAATTACCCACCAGCGCTTTTATATTGCGATGCTCGGTATTAAAGAGAATAATTAAAAGCGACCAACAAGCAACTTTAAAGCCATCTGCTAACATTACCCATTGCAGACTAAAACCAAAGTTAATTTGCAGCGCAGCGATTAAATTGCTGGTTAAGGTTACCAAGGTACAAAATAATACCGCGCGAGCAACCAAGCTTCGGTTACGGGCAGCAATAATAAGTAATGCAAATAAGGTATATACTGCAACTGCTAAAGAAAAACCTATTAAGCCAATAAAATCCATGGTTTATTCTTTTACGTCTACTGATGTATCTGTTTTTGTAAATAGTTCAGTAAGTATTGGCACAATAATAAAACTCGCGATAGCCGATATACATAAACCAGAAATAATAACTACACCTAAAGGCTGCCACAAGCTACCACCAAAAAGTGTTAATGGTAGTAAGCCACCAATAGTTGTAATGGTTGTCAATAATATCGGTGTGAAGCGCGTTGAACTGGCAGTTAATATTGCTTGTTTTTTATCTAGCCCTGTCGATAAGTTTCTATTAGTCGTATCGATTAAAATAATGGCGTTATTTACCACAATGCCAAATAGACTGATTAAACCAATAAAAGCCATCATAGAAAATGATAAGCCTGTCAAAAACAAGCCAAAAACAGCGCCTGCCATGGCGAAAGGTATCGAGGTAAAAATGATTAATGGCTGCAAGAATGATTTAAATTGCAAAACTAAAATCGCAAAAATACCAATCGCTGTTATCAGCATGATTTGCGACAAACCGGCAAAAGATTCTTGTCTAGACTCTTCCTCACCACCTAAAATGTAATACATGCCTGTTGGCAATGAGTAGTTATCAAGGTAATTGACTACCTCGCTAGTTATTGCTTGCACAGAATAACCCTGGCCAGCATCCGCCGACACCCTTGCCATTCGTAGCTTTTGATAATGGAAGAAACCTGTCCGTCCTTTTTGTAATTTTATCTCTACAAATTGACCTAAAGGAATATTCTCACCTTGTTGATTAACAATAGTGATATCGGAAAGACTAGATAAATCACTTTTAGGTCGACGCACTAGAATAGGATAGTTTTCACCATTACTATCATTAAATTGACCAACGAATGTTCCTGAAAGTGCCGTTTGAATACTATTATCTAACTGATTTATGTCAATGCCTGACAACGCAGCTTTATCATAATCTATCGCTAATGCTAGTTCAGTATTGGCTACACCAATAGGATTATCTAAATTAATAATCCCTGGTATTGATAACATTTGAGTTTGTAAATCACCCGCCACACGCTCAAGATCTGACAACGACTCGCTGATCAATCTAACAGTGATAGGTTGGTCTGTTACTGGGCCTTGCGTAAACTCTTTTACCGTAATTTTTGCTTGATGCCAGTTTGAAAACTCTGTTCGTAAGTCAGTAACTAAAGTATTAACCTCTTTTTCATCATAGTCTTTTAATACCAACAGCAATTGACCATAACTTGATACACCACGTTTAGGGATTTCGTTGTAATAAATGCGAGGATTAGAGTTGCCCACGTTAAGTGCAATTTTTTCAACATAGGGTTGAGTTTCAATAAATGCTGTCATCGAGTGCATAACATCATGCGTATAATCTAATGATGAATTAGCCGGCGTTTCTACGTCAATTAACAGCATGGCTTTCTCGGCTTTAGGGAATAAACTTACGCCTACCTGCCCAAAGAGAGAAGCCATAGCAAATAAGGCGATAAAGGCAATCACTAACATGATAATTTTTGCCGTCATTAAGCGACCTAGCCAACGCACATAGTGTCGCTCTGCAAATATATTGGCATAATGTTGCAGTGCTTTAACTTTGCTGGGTTTTTGAGTGAAAAATTTACTGGCGAGTAATGGCGTTAATGTTAATGCGATCAATAAAGATGCCAGCAGCACCAATACAACGGTTACTGGCATAGAGCGTACAAAATCACCCGTGTCGCTCGCTAACATCAACATAGGTAAAAAAGCTAGCATGGTGGTGACTGTACCACTGGTAATAGCCCAACCCACTTTGCTGGTGCCTGAGGCAGCAGCTTCAGCCAAGTTAGCGGTGTTTTTCTTCTCTCGATGAATACTCTCTGTAACAACAATGGCATTATCAACTAATAATCCTAAAGCGATAATTAAACCAACAATAGACATTTGTTGTAAGCCAAAGCCGGCAAAGTCTAACCAACCAATAGCGACTAAGAAAGAAAGGGGAATTGCAATAATAACAACAATAGCTTCCCGTACTCCAAGGAATATAAGCGACATTATGCCCACGAGCACTAAACCTTGCCACAAATTATCAAAAAAGCCGTTAACGCGGTTTTCAACTCCGTCTGATTGTTTAAAAAGTGTCGCTATTTTAATGCTGTCTGGCAGCGTCTGTTTAAACGCTGAAATTTCTGTGTCAATGGCTTCAGTAAGCGCAAATATATTGGTATTCGATCTTTGCTCAACCGTCAAAAATATAACCGCCTTGCCATCGTAGTAGGCTAAATAGCTAGGTTCTCTGTTAGAAAAACTCACCTGCGCAACATCTTTTAAACGAATAACGGCATTTTCGTTAGCAAAGACCACTGTATTGTTAAGCTCGTCAATATCTTGAAAGTTACCACTGGTTTTAACATTAAATCTGCGAATATTAGCGTCAACAAAGCCTGGTGTGATGTTAACAGCACGTTTTTGCAGTAAGCCATTAACGGTTGCGATGCTAATACCATAATGTTTCAACATCGCGAGGTTTAGATCTACGGCGACCACTTGGGTTGGATAACCCCAAATATCAGATTTTTTTACTGCTTCAATAGCTTCCAGGCGTTTTTCGAGTTGTTTCGCATAAAACTCCATACTTTTATAGTCAGTTGTTTCACTCCAAAGTGCCAACTGAATAATAGCAACACTCGTTGGGGTCGCTTTTAATACCAAGACATCTTGCACACCTTCAGGCAAGGTTGGTTTTACCGTTGATACTGCCTGCTTAACTTCGTTGTAAGCAGCATTGGGATTGCTACCATATAAAAAGGTGACCTCAATGCGGGCACCACCATTTTTAATTTGTGATTCAACTTTTTTAATCCCTTCAATCTCGGCAAACTCTTCTTCGAGAGGGTCAACCACTAATGTTTCAATATCTGTAGGTGAAGCACCTGGATATATAATTTCGAGTAAAGTAATTGGAATATCAAATTGAGGATCTTCAGAACGAGGCATATGAAAATATGAAACGATGCCAACAAGTACTAAAAGTACAA
Organism: Colwellia sp. PAMC 21821; assembly: GCF_002077175.1. Taxonomy (NCBI): domain Bacteria; kingdom Pseudomonadati; phylum Pseudomonadota; class Gammaproteobacteria; order Alteromonadales; family Colwelliaceae; genus Colwellia; species Colwellia sp. PAMC 21821. The sequence goes on along the minus strand of NZ_CP014943.1, from coordinate 2,231,566 downwards.
CAATAGTAAAGGTAAACTGGGCATTTTTTATTGCGATGCGAGGGAGATGCATAATGACTAATTCCCACCCACTGAATAGTTTTGCCAACCTTTAGTGATTATTTTCAATGGTTGGTCATTGCGATCAGCTTTCAAGTAAACATAGTCATTGTCTATCTGAAACACCTCAAAACTGTGTTGTTTATAACCGGAATTATTATCTTGTGATTGAGCAATAACAATGGCTTTACCTGAATCATCAACAGCAACAAGTGCAGCTATGGGAAGACGATAAACATACTTGTCACTTTCAGAAGCAATACTTACACCGGCAAGTTGGCCTGCAATCATGCCCGCAGTGATGTTAGATTTCGGCAGTAAAACCTCAATAATAAATAAGTTACTGCTAGCACTAGCCATAGCAGGTATTTTACTAATAACACCTTCAACAATACCCATATGACTTAGCGATACGCTGACTTTTTGATTTAATCGTACTTCGCTAACTTCTTGACCTGTTAAGGCAACTTTCACTATCCACTCAAGCTTAGCTATCTTCAAAGCTTCTTCCCCTGGGCTTTGTAATTCACCAAGCTCTGTATTACGTGACAAAACCACACCAGAGAATGGTGCATATATTTGGGCTTTTTTTAAATTATAAGATGATACTTGATAATCAGCTTGAGCAATTTCAACTCGCGTAATAGCGGTATCCATTTCACGTTCCGACGCTAACTTTTTATCCATTAATTGAGTTATGCGTTTCACTTCTCGCTTTGCTTGTGTCAATTGTGCATAAAGTGAATTTTTTCTCTCTTTCAATTCTGTAATATCTAGCGATGCTAACAATTGACCTTTTTTAAACTTCTGTCCCTCATCTACACTTAATAACGTTAAGTAGCCGCTACTTTTAAAAGCAAGACCCAAGCTTCGTTTATAATCCAGCTTACCGGTTCTTTCTATCGTGTCGATATATAGTTCAGCGCTGACAACCTCTGTATCGTATGACTGAGCCAATGCTAGTTTAGACATTGAGATAAGTAGAAAGGTGAATACAAGTGCGAATAATTTCATAGCCAAGTGTTTACTTATAGGGTATTGAGATAAAAGATATTATATCCTTTACTTTAGGCATCTTCATGACGAAAGTACATCTTTTTCCCTAATTGAGGTAACAATAAATGATTACTCCTAGCTTGTTGTTACACTAGAATAACCCTCCAAACTCATTGTTATACCAAGAGATTAATACTGTTTTTTTAGCTAATTTAATAAATTTATTAACAAGTTAATTCTTTACGTAATAAATTCAGTAATCTTCTAGACATAAACAGCGATAATCTATAGTATTTGCCGCGCTTAAATCTTTTCAATTTTTGTGTATAGTTCAGCTAGCGATAGCGGAGATTCTACAAGGATAGAAAACATAGGCATGCTACTATTTGGTGTTATTTTGCAAGTATTGGAATATTAATATTAAGAAATTACAACTTACTAGTGCGCAATAACAAGTCCCAAGACAATGACCACCCGTAGCTCAGCTGGATAGAGTTCACGCCTCCGAAGCGTGAGGTCACAGGTTCAAGTCCTGTCGGGTGGGCCACTTTCTTCATCATATTTACACAATGTACCTCTGACAAACGCATATCAATTTATTTATTTCTAACCTCTTTTCTTAAGCCCTTTGCTAAGCCCTTTTGTACTTTTTAAACAAAAAAAGCACTACCAAGTAGTGCTTTAAGATTAATAAATTATAGATTTAGAGATTAAAAACTAAAGTTGACTCGCGCGTAATAAGTCATGCCATCAAAGCCATAAGGTAGCGCTCTTACCGGATATTTAAAAGCACCATTGGTAATAAAGTCTAACGCTTCATCTTCACCAAGCTCATCAGGTGTTTTATCAAACAGGTTATTGATGCCGGCAGATAATTGTAAATTATCTGAAAGTTGATACGCTAAATTAACGTCTATCAGAACCGCTGACTCGACAACACTGGTTGGTTTAAAACTGCCCGTTGGTGATAAAAACCCTGGTAACCCAATATGATCATTACCAAAATAGATAATGTCAGTTTCGCCATAATAGTTAGCTCTGACTACCCCACTCCATGCTTCTCTTGTATAGTCAAAAGTTAACGTAGCACGTTGTTTCGGTTGTCCGTCTGTTAGGAAACTACGTTGTAAGTCATCTAGCGCGACACTTTCTGGAATACCGTCAGGTGAGTTTACACTATCAATTTCTGTCTCATTTAAATTACCCGCAAGCGTTACGTCTAAATTACCCGCTAGTAGCTCTGTTTGATAGGTAATAACAACATCTAACCCTTGTGTAGTTGAGTTAACTGCGTTTGAGAAATAGTTACCTTGAACCGCACCTGTAGCGTTTAGCGCAGCTACTGCTTCAGGGTTAAATGAGACGTCATCGGCATTTTGTAAGCTGCCGAGTGTAATTCGATCATCAATTTTTACGCGGTAAGCATCTAAAGAAACTGACAGCGCACTGTTAACGTCATAAACCAAACCTAGGCTTATATTTTTTGAGGTTTCAAGGTTCAATCCCTGTACCCCTAGCGCTGCTGGAAATGCTGAGCCTGCGGTTGCAGTGAATGACGATAGTAAAACGCCCCCTTCACCTAAGTTAGTTGTATATGCAGTATAAGCACTTTGCTGGAGAGACGGCGCTCTAAAGCCTGTAGAAAGTGCCCCTCTTATAGCTAAACTGTCAGTAAGCTCATAACGAGATGATAATTTACCAATTAATTTACTGCCTGCATCTGAGAAGTCTTCGAAGCGCAATGCAGCACCTAAGTTCCATTGTTCAGTAATTTGCTTTTCAAGATCAAGGTACAAAGCATAACTGTTTCGATCAGCTTCGTTTGCAGCGTTTGGTCGTAAACCAGGATACGCTTGGAAACCACAGCCCGCGAAAACATTACTGTCAATGACAGATGGGAATGACGTTGCACTATTGCTTGCGCCACAGGCATAAGAAGCTTCTTCACCAGCAACTATTTCGTAGTTCTCTAGACGATATTCAGCACCAAACGAAACGTACAGGTTATCGCCGTGATCAATATCAATTGAACCTGAGATATCGGCATTGAAAGTTAATTGATCGTATCTAAACCCTCCAGAATACCCTGCTATCGGGCCAGCATTAGCGGCAATATCTTGCTCACTTGCAGAAGAATTATTTGCTAGATACTCTGCAGCATATGAAGCGTTAATGGTATTTTGAGAATAGAAGTCATATTCATTTTCACCATAGGTGGCAGATACATCAAAACCCCAGTCGTTATTAATTTCTCCCCTAAGGCCTACAGCTGTAGATATATCTTGAGCTTCATTATCGATTTGCGGTAAGAAACCGTCAGGGTATACTTGCGGCACATTCTTTTCAGCTTCATTAAAACTACGGTAAAAACCATTGCCTAATGCGGTTCGATTTGAATAACCACCAAAAGCGTAAAGTTCCATGCCTTCTAGTGGTATCATTGCGTTATAAAAGAATGATTTAAATGTAGATTCAGCGTTTCCTTGACCCCATCGAACATTGTCAGATAATGTGCCTGGTGCTGTGTTTGATCCGCCACCTGTATCTCTTTGAGCACGATTGGTGCCGTCGTAATCTCTGTACTCAGCCGTTAAATTAATAAAGCCGCCATCGTTACCTAAATCAAAACCCGTATTCAAGCCTGCCGCTAAAACGTCACCATCGCCTTCTCCCGTAGCGCCTGTTTGAATAAAACCTGAGGTAACATTGGTAGTATCTTTAAGTTCAAGGTTAATAACACCCGCGATAGCATCTGAGCCGTATTGCGCAGCAGCACCGTCACGTAATATTTGTACATTTTTAAGCGCTGACATTGGGATAGAGTTCATATCAGTACCCGCAGCACCAGCACCAACTGTTCCATTTAAGCCAAATATCGCTTGATTGTGTCGACGTTTACCATTTACTAACACAAGCGTCTGATCAGGTTGTAAACCACGCAGAGTGGCAGGTCTAAATAAATCAGAGCCATCAGAAACTTGTGTTCTGCTGAAATTAAATGACGGTGCCATCGCTTGCAGGCTTTGACCTAATTCACTAAAGCCACCTTTAGTTAATGACTCGCTAGAAATAATATCAACAGGTGAGCTTGATTCAGTTGCCGTTCGACTTGAGACACGAGAGCCAAGTATGGCAATTGACTCTATATTTTCATCAACAACCTCTGCGTCAGCTGCAAATGTTGATACGCAAGGAATTGTTGTGCTAATAGCGATAGCTAGAGTGTGTAATCGGAAATATTTATTGAGACGCAACTTTTTCACCTTTGATTTTGAAATATTAAAATAATTATTGTTGCGATAAATTTACAGTGAAATATAAACATTTTCCATACTTTTATTGACAAATAATAAACGATAAACTTTTTCTTTTCTAAGCTGATTAATGTGCTTTTACAATCTCATTAATTATCGAAACATTTACGCCAATTAGAATAGTTATCTACAATGTTTCATTTAAGCATTATCTCAGTAGTGGTTGAGCGTAATAGAAAGTAAGGAAAGTATTGTCCTGAATAATATTGAGTAAATATATACCGTAAAATTAGCTAATTTTTCCTTTTATGCAGACGACTTATTTAATGAAATAGCTGTTAGCTGAAAGCAATTTTTTTGCTGAACAGAAAGCTTCATTTTGACTACTAGCTAATGTCATTATATATGGCTAAAATTGACTTTAATTTCGAACACAGGAAAGTATTAATGAAAGCTCAGGTAAAATGGATCGGCGAAGAAATGTTTTTGGGCACATCTGAAAGTGGCCACACGATTGTATTAGATGCAAACGCTGGTGCTTTAGCACCTAGTCCCCTTGAAAGTGTATTGATATCTTTAGGGGGCTGTTCTTCAGTTGATGTGGTCAGTATTTTGGAAAAAGCTCGCCAAAACATTAAAGGCTGCAAAGTTGAAATTGAAGCTAAACGTGTTGATTCAGTGCCTAAATTATTTTCTGATATACATCTGCATTTTGTAATTGAAGGTAAAGAAATAAGCGCAAAACATGTCGAACGTGCGGTAAGTTTATCTGCTGATAAATATTGCTCTGTAGCATTGATGCTTAATAAGTCGGTTAATATTACTCACGATTTCGAGATTATTGAGATATAACTATTTTTCAGTCATTCTGCTGTTAGGGTAACGTGCTGTTTACCCTAACGGCATTTAAGCAGAAAACCTCAAATAATGACGCTTATTCACTGGCGCATCAATTTACTTTTATATCCACTCCAATGCAATTTTTAAAATCCCCCCTCATTCTTGACTTGGTATGTTCTCCCTGTAACTAAATAAGATTATATTTCACAGGGAGAAATGAAAGAGGACGATAGGAGAAGTGACAATTTAATAACTATGACATTGGTCATCTACAGCTACAAATCACTCATCCAGTCTAGTTGTTTGTTCGCTTCATTTTTTCTTAGCATTAAGTCTTTAATCAACGGCGTAAGCAATAACTCCATCGCCAAACCCATTTTACCGCCAGGCACTACTAAGGTGTTCATTCTAGACATAAATGAGCCATCAATCATACTTAGATAATAAGGGAAATCTAATTGACTTGATTCTCTACAACGAATAACAACAAAACTTTCGTCTAACGTCGGTATCGCTTTAGCACTGAAAGGGTTAGACGTATCAACGGTCGGAACGCGTTGAAAGTTGATGTGCGTACGTGAAAATTGGGGCGTGATAAAAGAAATATAATCTTCCATACTTCTCACAATACTTTGCGTCACAGCTTCTCGACTATGACCCCGTTTGTCGGTGTCACGTATTATTTTTTGTATCCATTCTAAGTTTACAATCGGCACCATGCCTATAAGTAAGTCAACATGCTTAGCAACATCATTTTTTTCGGTTACAACGCCGCCGTGTAGTCCCTCATAGAACAACAAATCAGTGCCATCGCCTAACTCCTCCCACGGTGTAAAAGTCCCAGGCATTTGATTATAAGGAACAGCTTCATCAAATGTATGCAAATAACGTCGCATCTTACCTTTGCCTGTTTCCGAGTAGTCTTTAAATAGTTTCTCTAAGGCGTCGAAGTCATTAGCTGCATCACCAAAATAGCTTATTTTAAGTTGTTGCTCTTTTGCTTTACGCTTTTCCATATCCATTTCTTGACGTGAGTAGCGATGAAAGCTGTCTCCCTCTACCGTAGCGGAAGTAATCCCCAGGGTTCGAAAGATATGTTCAAACGATTCTGTTGTCGTAGAAGTGCCTGCACCGGATGAACCAGTAACAGCGATAATAGGATTGCGTGACGACATAATGATTCAGCCTTATTAAAGATGGACAATTGTTATACGCGATATTATACCAAGTTGATTAAATAGCTGCTCATTTTTAATGGTGATATTAAATAACTACGGCGTTATAAAATTCATAAGTAGAAGAACTACTGACTAAACTTCATGCCTTATCATTATCCATTTTTGATCATGAAAAAGTCGAACATTTAATTTATCAAATGGGTATTATACCAAATGTAATAAGTTATTGACCAATTTTAAGCGAGGATAAATTGTTCAAGAATAAGGCGTTTGATTGAGTAATAGCGGGCTATTGGGATTGAAAACAACGCAGTTATTGACGATTTAAACCGCCTTAAAATGATCGATTATTTATTTCAATTGGTATTACTTGACGGGTCAAACTTTTAGCTGATGTTGTTATGCCATAAAGTGACATAATAGAAACAAAAAAGCGGAGCCTAGGCTCCGCTTTCAATTCCGTCAGAATAAATTTAGTACGAGTACTAAATTATGCTTCTGCGTTAACTTCTTCAACTACTTCAGCGGCTTCTTCAACTGCTGGGCGGTCTACAAGTTCAACGTAAGCCATAGGCGCTTTATCACCAGTACGGAAACCACATTTTAAAATGCGAGTATATCCACCTGGGCGTTCTTGGTAACGTGCACCAAGTTCGTTAAATAAAATACCTACTACTTCTTTATCTTGTGTACGAGCAAACGCTAAACGGCGATTTGCAACACTGTCGGTCTTAGCCAATGTAATCAATGGCTCTACGACCATACGTAGTTCTTTAGCTTTAGCTACAGTCGTTTTAATCAAACCGTGCTTTACTAAAGAGCTTGCCATATTGCGGAACATCGCTTTACGATGACTGCTATTACGGTTTAACTGGCGACCGCTTTTACGATGGCGCATAAGTTAATCCTTCTCTCAACTATTAAAAAAACGATGATCGACTTAGTCGTTATCAGCTATGCTTTCAGGTGGCCAGTTTTCTAGGCGCATACCTAGAGACAAACCACGAGACGCCAAAACGTCTTTGATTTCAGTTAAAGACTTCTTACCTAAATTAGGTGTTTTAAGAAGCTCAACTTCAGCACGCTGTACTAAATCGCCAATATATTGAATTGCTTCTGCTTTTAGGCAGTTTGCTGAACGAACAGTAAGTTCAAGGTCATCAACAGGACGAAGCAAAATAGGATCAAACAGTGGTTTTTCCTCTTTTGGTTCAACTTCAGTTACATCACGAAGCTCTACAAACGCATCTAGCTGTTCAGCTAAAATTGTTGAAGCGCGACGAATTGCTTCTTCAGGATCTAACGTACCGTTAGTTTCCATGTCTAAGACCAGTTTGTCCAAATCTGTACGCTGTTCAACACGTGCAGAATCAACATCATAGGCAATTCTTACAACGGGACTGAATGAAGCATCAACTAACAAACGTCCAATTGCACGATCTTCTTCCTCGGCATCGCGTCGGGCAGAAGCTGGAACGTAACCACGTCCCATTTCAACCTTTATACGCATACTGATAGAACCATCACCTGTCAAATGACAGATTACATGAGTTGGGTTTGCAATTTCTACATCACCATCATGTTGGATATCGGCAGCCGTTACAGGGCCTTCACCGGACTTAGTTAAGGTAAGAACAGCTTCATTTTTGCCTTCTAACTTTATAGCTAGTCCTTTAAGGTTTAACAGTATTTCGATGATGTCTTCTTGCACACCTTCTTTACTGCTGTACTCATGAAGTACACCGTCAATTTCAACTTCAGTTACAGCACAACCTGGCATTGAAGATAAAAGAATGCGGCGTAACGCATTACCTAAAGTGTGACCAAAACCACGCTCTAATGGTTCTAAAGTTACTTTAGCACGAGTAGCGCTAACAGTTTCGATATCAACCAATCGTGGTCTAAGGAATTCGGTTACAGAACCCTGCATTATGTCCTCTCTTAAAGTGCAACTTTACTTAGAGTAAAGTTCAACAATCAACTGTTCATTAATTTCGGCAGACAGGTCAGAACGATCAGGAACACGTTTGAAAACGCCTTCAAGTTTCTTGTTATCTACTTCAACCCAAACTGGCTTCTCACGTTGTTCAGCTAATTCTAAAGCAGCGATAATACGCGCTTGAGTTTTAGACTTTTCACGTACAGAAACTGCATCTTCGGCTTTAACAGTGAAAGATGGAATATTAACAACAACACCGTTAACTACGATAGCTTTATGGCTAACTAGTTGACGAGCTTCAGCACGAGTGCTTGCATAGCCCATACGGTATACTACGTTATCAAGACGTTTCTCTAAAAGTTGCAACAAGTTTTCACCTGTATTGCCTTTTAGACGAGCCGCTTCTTTATAGTAGTTGCGGAATTGTTTTTCTAGTACGCCATATATACGACGAACTTTTTGTTTTTCACGAAGTTGAATACCGTAGTCAGATAAACGACCGCGACGGGCGCCATGTTGACCTGGTATTGTTTCGATTTTACATTTAGTGTCAATTGCTCTAACACCGCTTTTAAGGAACAAATCTGTACCTTCGCGGCGACTAAGCTTTAACTTAGGACCTAAATATCTAGCCATTTTCTTTCTCCAACTATCCTAAAAAAAGTACGATTAAACGCGACGTTTCTTAGGAGGACGACAACCATTATGAGGAATAGGTGTAACGTCAGTAATGTTGGTGATTTTAAAACCAGCAGCATTTAAAGCACGGATAGCAGATTCACGACCTGGACCCGGACCTTTAACGAACACTTCAATATTCTTCAAGCCAAACTCTTGTGCAGCTTTACCAGCACGATCTGCAGCTACTTGCGCAGCAAATGGAGTAGATTTACGTGAACCACGGAAACCTGAACCACCAGCAGTCGCCCATGATAAGGCGTTACCTTGACGATCTGTAAGAGTTACGATTGTGTTGTTGAAAGAAGCATGGATATGAGCCATGCCATCAGCAACTTGTTTTTTTACGCGTTTACGCGTACGTACAGGTGTTTTAGCCATTGTTTAGTTCCTCTACTTCTTAATTGGCTTACGAGGACCTTTACGGGTGCGCGCATTAGTTTTAGTGCGTTGACCACGTAATGGAAGACTGCGACGGTGGCGAATGCCACGGTAACAACCTAAATCCATAAGACGTTTAATGTTCATTGAAACTTCACGGCGTAAATCACCTTCTACGGTGTATTTATCCACTTCTGCACGAAGCAAATCAATTTGAGCTTCGTCCAATTCACTGATCTTAGTTGACTCTGCAATACCAGTTGCAACACAAATTGCTTTCGCACGTGTTGCTCCGATACCGAAGATCGCAGTAATGGCGATTACTGCATGCTTACGATCAGGGATGTTAATGCCAGCGATACGGGCCACTAAACACATCTCCTATTTTTAAATTAAAATTTACCAGTTGAAAAGCCCGTTAGGATACTCAACCAGCCGCATTTCTTTGCAAATCGAAGCGGCATTATACAGACTTATCTGCATAATGCTACTGCTTAAAGATTTAGCCTTGACGTTGCTTATGCTTTGGCTCTTCGCAAATTACACGAACAACACCAGCACGTTTAACAACTTTACAATTACGACAAATCTTTTTTACGGATGCACGTACTTTCATTTTATATACTCCGTTACCTAATGACTCAGTCTAACGACCATAGCCCTTAAGGTTTGCTTTCTTAAGTACATTGTCATATTGATGAGACATCAAATGGGTCTGTACTTGTGCCATAAAGTCCATTATCACAACTACAATAATAAGTAGTGATGTTCCGCCAAAGTAAAAATTAACGTCCCATGCCATGATAATAAACTGAGGTACCAAACAGATAAAGGTAATATACATCGCACCAGCTAAGGTTAAGCGAGTCATCACTTTATCTATATATTTTGACGTTTGCTCACCAGGACGGATCCCAGGAATAAACGCACCGGATTTTTTCAGGTTATCTGCTGTTTCACGCGGATTGAAAACAAGAGCCGTGTAAAAGAAACAGAAAAATATTATCGCTGCTGCAAGTAACATTACATATAGCGGCTGTCCTGGAGAAATAGCAATAGATACTTCTTGTAGGAAATCAGCAACCATACCTTCACCTTGACCAAACCAGCTCGCAAGCGTGCCTGGAAACAAGATAATACTTGAAGCGAAAATTGGTGGAATAACACCTGCCATATTAACTTTCAGTGGTAAATGCGTGCTTTGGGCAGCGAAAACCTTACGGCCTTGCTGACGTTTAGCATAGTTAACAACAATACGTCGTTGACCACGTTCCACAAATACTACAAAGAAAGTCGTAGCAAATATAATTACGCCAATTAGCAACAATACTAATAAGTGCAATTCACCTTGACGCGCCGCTTCTGCTGTTTGACCAACAGCTGACGGCATACCAGCTACTATACCTGCGAATATCAAGATAGAGATACCGTTACCAATACCACGTTCAGTAATTTGCTCACCTAACCACATTAAAAACATGGTACCAGTAACCAAACTTACTACCGCAGCAAAGTAGAATCCGAAACCTGCGTCCATTACTAGACCTGGCATCATCCCCGGTAAACTTCTTGCTATTGCAATTGATTGTACAGTCGCTAGAACTAAAGTGCCGTAGCGGGTGTATTGGCTGATCTTACGTCGTCCAGCTTCACCTTCTTTTTTCAATTCTGCCATTGCCGGGTGCATAACCGTAAGCAATTGCATAATGATTGAAGCTGAGATGTACGGCATAATACCAAGTGCCAATACAGAGGCTCGCTCAAGTGCACCACCAGAGAACATGTTAAACATCTCTACAATGGTGCCCTTTTGTTGTTCGAACAACTGAGCTAATACAGCGGCGTCAATACCAGGGATTGGCACAAATGTTCCCAAACGAAGCACAATAAGTGCACCGAATACAAACCACAATCTTTGTTTAAGCTCAGACAATCCGCCCTTTGCTTTATTATCAATTCCTGGTGTAGCCATAACCTGTACTATTCCTCGATTTTTCCGCCTGCAGCTTCAATAGCTGCACGAGCGCCTTTAGTAACACCTAAACCACGTACAGTAATTGGACGAGTGATTTCACCAGAAAGCATGATTTTCACTGCGACAATATTACGTGTTATTAAGTTAGCATCTTTAAGGGCAAAGATATCGACAACATCACCTGTGATGTTGTTTAGTTCATGTAAACGTACTTCAGCGCGAACTAAAGATTTACGTGACGTGAAACCAAACTTAGGTAAACGTTGTTTCAATGGCATTTGACCACCTTCGAAACCAGGACGTACACTACCGCCAGAACGAGATTTCTGACCTTTGTGACCACGACCGCCTGTTTTACCTATGCCAGAACCAATACCACGCCCACAGCGTTTCTTGGCTTTCTTAGACCCTGGTGCAGGAGATAAAGTATTTAAATGCATTATTAATCCTCCACCTTAATCATATAAGATACTTGATTAATCATACCGCGTACAGATGGAGTATCTTCTAACTCTACTGTATGACGGATACGACGTAAACCAAGACCCTTTAATGTAGCTCTATGCTTCGGTAAACGACCGATAGAACTTTTTAACTGAGTTATTTTAACTGTTTTAGCCATGCTCAATTACCCCAGAATATCTGAAACGCTTTTGCCACGCTTTGCTGCAACAGCTTCAGGCGAATGCATATTCGCAAGAGCAGAAACAGTAGCGCGAACTACGTTTATTGGGTTAGTAGAACCGTATGCTTTTGACAATACGTTCTGTACGCCTGCAACTTCAAGTACTGCACGCATAGCGCCACCGGCGATTATGCCTGTACCTTCAGAAGCTGGTTGCATGTAAACTTTTGAACCAGAGTGCTTGCCGATAACGACATGCTGAAGAGTAGTACCCTTCAAATCAACGGTTACTAAGTTACGACGTGCTTTTTCCATTGCTTTTTGGATTGCAGCAGGCACTTCACGCGCCTTACCGTAACCAAAACCAACGCGACCAGCGCCATCACCAACTACGGTAAGTGCTGTGAAACTGAAAATACGACCACCTTTAACCACTTTTGATACACGGTTAACTGCGATTAGCTTTTCAGCCATATCACTTTGTTGTGAGTTTTCTTGATTATGATTAGCCATTATCAACCCCTAAAACTGAAGACCAGCTTCGCGAGCTGCATCTGCTAACGCTTTCACGCGACCATGGTAACGGAAACCTGAACGGTCAAAAGCAACACTAGTGATGCCTTTAGCTACTGCACGTTCTGCAATTGCCTTACCTACAGCCGTAGCTGCTTCAACGTTGCCTGTTTTTTCTAACTGAGCACTAACTTCTTTGTCTAAAGTAGACGCTGCTGCGATTACTTCAGAACCTGTTGGTGCGATCAATTGCGCGTAAATATGACGAGGAGTACGGAATACAACTAAACGATTCGCACCCAACTCGCTAATTTTTGCACGAGAGCGTTTAGCTCTGCGCAAACGAGATGTTTTCTTATCCATAGTATTACCCTACTTCTTCTTAGCTTCTTTACGACGTACATTCTCATCGCTATAACGAATCCCTTTACCTTTATAAGGCTCAGGTTTACGGTATGCGCGAATGTTCGCTGCAGTTTGACCGACCAACTGTTTATCAGCACCTTTCAGTATGATTTCAGTTTGGCTAGGAGTTTCAACAGTAATTCCTTCAGGAATTGCGTGGTCAACCGGATGTGAAAAGCCTAAAGATAAGTTTAAGTTCTTACCTGCAGCTTTAGCACGGTAACCAACACCGTTTAACAATAATTTCTTTTCAAAACCTTTACTTACACCTTCAACCATATTATTGATTAAAGAGCGTACAGTACCGGCTTGAGCCCAAGCGCCTTTAGCTTCAGCAACGATATTAGTGATGATATTGCTCTCTTCTTGAGAAACAACTACATCGCTATGGATCGTATGCGACAACTCGCCCATTGGACCTTTAACTGTAATGTCTTGACCTGATAACGTAATAGTAACGCCTGCAGGGACTGCGACATGTGCTTTTGCAACACGAGACATATTCTGCTCCTTTACTCTACGAAACCAAGAACTTCACCGCCAAGACCCGCATTGCGAGCGGCGCGATCAGTCATTAGACCTTTAGAAGTAGAAATAATAGCGATACCCATGCCTGCTAATACTTTAGGAAGCTCTTGAGCTCCTTTGTATACGCGAAGACCTGGACGTGAAACACGTTTGATCACTTCAATTACTTCTTTACCTTCGAAATATTTCAATTCAACAGTTAACTCAGGTTTTGCATCACCTGAAACTGAAAATTCTGAAATGTAACCTTCTTCTTTAAGTAAGTTGGCAAGTGCAACTTTTACCTTAGAAGATGGCATTTTTACTGCAGTCTTTGCTGCAGATTGACCGTTGCGGATGCGTGTAAACATGTCCGCGATAGGATCAGTCATCATAACCATTTACTCCCGTGAATTACCAACTAGCTTTCTTAAGACCTGGAACTTCACCGCGCATCATAGTTTCACGTAATTTAATACGGCTTAAACCGAATTTACGTAAGAAACCATGCGGACGGCCAGTAATGTTACAACGGTTACGTTGACGACTACTGCTCGAATCACGAGGTAAACTTTGAAGTTTCAATACTGCATCCCAACGTTCTTCTTCAGAAGAATCAACACCAGAGATGATAGCTTTTAGTGCACTACGCTTTTCAGCATATTGTGCAACTAACTTGGTTCTTTTAGCTTCACGAGCTTTCATTGACGTTTTAGCCATAACTCTACACCTTCTTCTTAAATGGGAAGTTAAAGGCAGCCAATAATGCATGGCCTTCTTCGTTGTCCTTCGCACTTGTAGTGATAGTGATATCCATTCCGCGAATTTTATCGATTTTATCGTACTCGATTTCAGGGAAAATGATTTGCTCACGTACGCCCATGCTGTAGTTACCACGACCATCGAATGACTTAGGATTCAAGCCACGGAAATCACGGATACGAGGAATAGAAATAGAGATTAAACGCTCTAAAAATTCCCACATACGTTCGCCACGTAGAGTTACTTTTGTGCCAATAGGGTAGCCTTCACGAATTTTGAAGCCCGCAACTGATTTGCGTGCTACTGTCGTGACAGGTTTTTGACCTGAGATTGCAGTAAGATCATTTGTGGCGTGCTCTAGTACTTTTTTATCAGCAATAGCTTCACCAACACCCATGTTAAGGGTGATCTTTTCAATCCGAGGGACTTGCATGACACTTTTATAGTCAAATTGCTTTTGCAATTCGGCTACAATTGTATCTTTGTAAAAATCATGCAGTTTCGCCATCGTTTACTCCAATTAAATTAATTCGTTGTTAGATTTGAAGAAACGAACTTTTTTGCCGTCTTCATCTCTAAAACCAACACGATCTGCTTTGCCAGTAGCTGGGTTAACAATCGCAACGTTGGATACATTTAAAGGTGCTTCTTTTTCAACAATCCCACCAGGCTGCTGTAACTGTGGTACAGGCTTAGTGTGCTTCTTGATTAAGTTAATACCTTCAACAAATACTTTGCTGTCTTCAACAAGAACTTTGGTAACTTTACCAGTTTTGCCCTTGTCTTTGCCTGCAAGTACGATTACTTCATCATCACGACGAATCTTAGATGCCATTATCGTGACTCCTTATAGTACTTCTGGTGCAAGTGAAACAATTTTCATGAATTTTTCATTACGAAGTTCACGAGTCACAGGACCGAAAATACGAGTACCAATTGGTTGTAAGTTAGCATTTAACATTACAGCCGCATTTTCATCGAAACGGATGGTAGAACCATCTGAACGACGAACACCTTTCTTAGTGCGCACCACTACTGCAGTAAGGACATCACCTTTTTTAACTTTGCCGCGAGGATTTGATTCCTTCACTGCAATTTTAATGATGTCACCAATGCGTGCGTAGCGACGGTGCGAACCACCAAGAACCTTTATACATTGTACACGTCGAGCGCCGCTGTTATCAGCTACGTTCAGTTGTGATTGCATTTGGATCATTTAATATGTCTCCGCTAAATTATCTTATAAAAGATTAAATTCAAGGCCAGAAATTTGACCCGTCACTGCCTTCTAAATCCCCCTCACAACGAGCGGGCGCGAGATTATAACACCAGTCATTTAAAAGTGATACTTTATTTAGCTAAAAAATAACCACTTCACTAGAAACTGGATGGTCAATAAACAAGCAATCTATATCGGACGGTTATCTTAGCGCGATTTCCCTATTTAATATCAATGCAAAATTAACCTTATATAAGGTATAGAACTAGCGTGAATTTATTTTGTTGCGGACATAAAAAAGGCCCTGCCGAAGCAGAGCCTTTTCAAAGTAGTATCGTAATTTAGATTAAGCGATTAAGCTTTTTCTAATACGCTTACCAATGTCCAAGATTTAGACTTAGAAATTGGTGCACATTCACGGATACTTACTAAATCACCAGGTGCACATTGGTTAGTTTCATCATGCGCTTTCAACTTAGTTGAACGCGTCATGTACTTACCGTACATTGGGTGTTTAACACGTCGTTCGATCAGGACAGTGATAGACTTATCCATTTTGTCACTGACGACACGACCTTGTAGTGTACGAATTTTTGCTTCGCTCATTACTTACCTGCCTTCTCAGTTATGATAGTCTTCACACGCGCGATATTACGGCGTACAGTTCTTAGCAAATGAGTTTGTGCTAATTGGCCTGTGCTTGCTTGCATGCGATAGTTAAACTGTTCGCGTAACAACTCAAGCAATTCAGCGTTTAGCTCTTCAATGCTTTTTTCTTTCAATTCACTAGCTTTCATTACATCACCGTTCTAGTTACGAAAGTTGTTTTGAACGGAAGTTTGGCTGCCGCTAAAGCAAACGCTTCGCGTGCAATCTCTTCCGAAACACCTTCCATTTCATAAAGAACACGACCAGGAAGAATTTGGCATACCCAATATTCCACTGAACCTTTACCTTTACCCATACGAACCTCAAGAGGTTTTTTAGTAATTGGCTTATCAGGGAATACACGGATCCAGATTTTACCTTGACGCTTCACGTGACGAGTCATTGCTCGACGAGCCGCTTCAATTTGACGCGCAGTCATACGACCACGTTCCATTGATTTTAACCCGAAAGTACCGAAGCTTACTGAACTACCTACTTGTGCAAGACCGCGGTTACGCATTTTAAATTGCTTACGGAACTTAGTACGTTTTGGTTGTAACATTACTTATTCCCCTACTTACTGGTCTTGCGGTTAGGTTTTCTTTTAGGCTTAGCAGCTGGTTGCTCTGCTTGTAATGGCATGTTGCCAATTACTTCGCCTTTAAAGATCCATACTTTAATACCGATAACACCGTAAGTGGTATCAGCACGCGCAATTGAGTAATCAATGTCAGCTCGTAAAGTGTGTAATGGAACACGACCTTCACGATACCATTCAGCTCGTGCAATATCTGCACCGCCTAAACGACCACTTACTTGTACTTTAATACCTTTTGCGCCTAGACGCATAGCATTTTGTACAGCACGTTTCATCGCACGACGGAACATTACACGGCGTTCTAATTGACTAGCAATACTGTCAGCAACAAGCTGCGAATCCATTTCTGGTTTACGCACTTCAGCAATGTTGATTTGAGCAGGAACACCAGCAATTTTAGAAACCGCTAAACGTAGTTTCTCAACATCTTCGCCTTTCTTACCGATTACAACACCCGGACGAGCCGTGTGGATTGTAACGCGGATAGATTTAGCTGGACGTTCAATTACAATTTTTGATAATGAAGCACGCTTAAGCTTTTCAGTTAAATATTCACGAACCAAATGGTCACCGTGTAAATTAGCTGCGAAATCTTTGTTACTTGCAAACCAAGTAGACGCGAAAGGTTTCGTGATACCTAAGCGAATACCATTTGGATGGACTTTTTGACCCATTCTAATATCTCCTAGTTATCAGATACAATCACAGTAATGTGACTTGTACGCTTAAGGATTCTATCCGCGCGACCTTTCGCACGAGGCTTAATACGTTTCATTGTTGGGCCATCGTCAACCATAATAGTTTTAACGATAAGCTCATCAATGTCTGCACCTTCATTGTGTTCTGCATTAGCAATAGCTGAATCAAGTACTTTTTTAACCAAAACAGCAGCAGATTTATTGCTAAATGTTAAGATTTCAAGTGCTTTTTCAACATGCAAGCCGCGGATTTGATCCACAACTAAACGTGCTTTTTGTGCAGAGCCACGGGCAAATTTATGTGTAGCAATAGCTTCCATCTTATTTCCCCTATCTCTTCGCTTTCTTATCCGCGACATGGCCACGGTAAGTACGAGTTGGTGCAAATTCACCTAATTTGTGTCCGATCATTTCATCAGTTACAAATACAGGTACGTGTTGACGGCCATTATGGACGGCAATGGTCAATCCGATCATCGTAGGGATGATCATTGAACGACGGGACCAAGTCTTAATTGGCTTTTTATTCCCGCTTTCCACCGCTGTCTCTACCTTCGTCAACAAGTGTAGGTCAATAAATGGACCTTTCTTGAGAGAACGTGGCATGGTGATTCCTCTTATTTAATAAGTACTATTACTTAGTACGACGACGTACGATAAATTTATCGGTACGCTTGTTAGAACGAGTCTTGTAACCTTTAGTTGGTACACCCCAAGGTGATACCGGGTGACGACCGCCTGATGTTTTACCTTCACCACCACCGTGTGGATGGTCAACTGGGTTCATGGCAACACCACGAACAGTTGGGCGAACACCACGCCAGCGTGAAGCACCAGCTTTACCCAAAGAGCGAAGCATGTGTTCAGCGTTGCCGATTTCACCTAAAGTAGCACGACAATCTGACTCAATTTTACGCATTTCGCCAGAACGAAGACGTAAAGTGACATAAGCACCGTCTTTCGCAACTAACTGAGCATAAGTACCAGCAGCACGTGCGATTTGAGCACCTTTACCTGGCTTAAGTTCGATTGCGTGTACAACACTACCTAATGGCGTGTTGCGAAGTGGTAAAGTGTTACCCGCTTTAATAGGAGCATCGACACCAGACTGGATTGAATCTCCAGCTTTTAAGCCTTTAGGGGCTAAGATGTAACGACGTTCACCATCTGCGTAAAGTACTAGTGCAATGTTTGCACTACGGTTTGGATCATATTCCAAACGTTCTACTTTGGCAGGGATACCATCTTTATTACGCTTAAAGTCGACAATACGGTAATGCTGCTTATGTCCACCACCAATGTGACGAACAGTAATGCGACCATTATTGTTACGACCACCAGACTTAGACTTAGTGTCTAATAATGGTGCGTAAGGCTTACCTTTATGCAACTCCGTGTTGACCACTTTAACAACGTGGCGACGACCCGGAGAAGTAGGTTTACATTTAACTATAGCCATTTTCGTAAACTCCTATGATTCCGCGCCGACGAAGTCGATGTCGCTGCCTTCAGCAAGTGTAACGTATGCTTTTTTCCAATCGCTTCTGCGACCAAAACGAGCACCAGTACGTTTAACTTTACCTTTGACATTTAATGTGCGAACACCATCAACTGAAACTTCGAAAAGTTTCTCAACAGCAGCTTTGATTTCAGCTTTAGTAGCAGTAGTAACAACTTTGAAAACAACTGTGTTGTTTGCTTCAGCCGCCATTGTGCTTTTCTCAGAAATGTTTGGTGCTAAAAGCACCTTCAGTAAACGTTCTTCGTTTATCATCCTAACATCTCCTCAAGTTGCTTAACTGCAGATGCAGTCATCAAAACTTTTTCGAAACCAACTAAACTAACTGGGTCAATACCGTCTACATCACGAACGTCAACTTTATATAAGTTGCGTGCAGATAAGAACAAGTTCTCATCAACTTCTGGAGTAACGATTAATACGTCTTTTAACTCCAAAGCGTTTAGTTTAGCTACTAATTCTTTAGTTTTTGGTGTTTCAACTGCAAAATTTTCTACCACGACTAAGCGTTCTTGACGAACTAACTCAGAAAGGATACTTTTAATCGCACCACGGTACATTTTACGGTTAACTTTTTGGCTGTGATCCTGTGGCTTAGCAGCGAATGTTACGCCACCTGTACGCCAGATTGGACCACGACTAGTACCAGCACGTGCACGGCCAGTACCTTTTTGACGCCATGGTTTTGCGCCACCGCCACTAACTTCTGAACGAGTCTTCTGAGCACGAGTACCAGCACGAGCACCAGCTGCGTAAGCAACTACTACTTGGTGTACAAGAGCTTCATTAAACTCAAGTCCAAAAGTTGTTTCAGAAACTTCAAGAGCGCCTGAAGCGTCTTTTAATGCTAATTCCATCACAAATCTCCTGGACTAGGCTTTAACAGCTGGTTTGATGATTACGCTACCGTTGATTGCACCCGGAACCGCACCTTTAATAAGGAGCAAGTTACGTTCTGCATCAACACGAACCAATTCAAGGTTTTGCGTAGTTACTTTCGCAGCACCCATGTGACCAGACATTTTTTTGCCTTTGAAAACACGACCTGGTGTTTGACACATACCTATCGAACCGTTTGAACGGTGAGATAGTGAGTTACCATGAGTTGCATCTTGCATTGAGAAATTCCAACGCTTAATACCACCTTGGAAACCTTTACCTTTTGAGGTGCCAGTTACATCTACTAATTTCGTGTCGTTAAATAACTCAACAGTGATTTCACTGCCAGTTACAAGACCTTCGCCTTCATTCGCATTTAAGCGGAATTCCCACAGGCCGCGACCTGCTTCGATACCAGCTTTCGCAAAGTGACCGGCTGTTGGCTTGTTAACACGGTTAGCTTTTTTGCTTCCCGTAGTAACTTGAAGCGCTGAATAACCATCGTTGTCAACAGTTTTAACCTGAGCAACACGGTTCGCTTCAACTTCTAGGACGGTTACAGGAGTAGATACGCCATCTTCAGAGAAGATGCGAGTCATACCCACTTTACGTCCAACTAGACCTATAGTCATGTTAAAACTCCTATTAACCCAAGCTGATTTGAACGTCAACACCAGCTGCAAGATCTAAACGCATTAATGCGTCTACAGTCTTCTCAGTTGGTTCTACGATATCAATCATGCGTTTGTGAGTACGAATTTCGTACTGATCACGTGCATCTTTGTTAACGTGTGGTGAAGTCAAGATAGTGAAACGTTCTTTGCGTGTAGGAAGTGGAATTGGACCACGAACCTGTGCGCCAGTACGTTTAGCAGTATCAACGATTTCAGCTGTTGATTGATCAATCAAACGATGATCGAACGCTTTCAAACGAATGCGAATTCTTTGATTTGACATTAAGACAAATCCCCATTTTAAAGAACAACAAAATACTGCCCATCACCTTTTTATATAAAAGGGGGGAGTATCGCTATATTTACCATTCAACTCCATATCGGAGCTGCTGTATGTTAATTATTCGCTATAAAAGCGAATACATTAACTAAAACACGAAGAGACGAGCTCAACGTGGAGGCGAATTATACAGAGACTGGCGGTAATTTCAACTGTTTATTTTAAGGTTTTATTATGGTTTGCATTTGGTGTTAGAGCATCGTTATAAATAGCGGCTTAATTAACTTTATATTCATTAATTATTGTCTGTTTTACAACTTAGTTTGAAGGTCGACTTTACTGCCTATATATAAGCAGAAAATACCTATAAAAAAATACCTATATATAAGCAGAGAAACATTTCATGTTTTAGGCATATTTAACTATAAATGACAAAACAGATATCTGAACCTTAATTAGACACCTTGTTTAGTTAAAATTTACAAACTTAAAAATTTTTTATGTCGATTTTAGTTAAGTAATGTTATACTCGCGCGCAAATTTTCAACAATTCATTTTCATAAATAGAGTAACGTAATGGCAGATTTAGCTAAATACAGAAATATTGGTATCTTCGCTCACGTTGATGCTGGTAAAACAACGACAACTGAACGTATCCTTAAATTAACCGGTCAGATCCATAAAACAGGTGAAGTTCATGACGGTGAGTCAACAACTGACTTCATGGAACAAGAAGCTGAGCGCGGTATTACCATACAGTCTGCTGCGGTAAGCTGTTTTTGGAAAGATCACCGTTTCAACGTTATCGATACTCCTGGTCACGTTGATTTCACCGTTGAAGTTTACCGTTCACTTAAAGTACTTGATGGTGGTATTGGTGTATTCTGTGGTTCTGGTGGTGTTGAACCACAATCAGAAACAAACTGGCGCTATGCGAATGACTCTAAAGTATCTCGTTTAATCTTCGTTAACAAATTAGACCGTTTAGGTGCTAACTTTTACCGTGTAACAGATCAAGTTAAAAAAGTACTAGGTGCTCACCCACTTATTATGACTTTACCAATTGGTGAAGAAGATGATTTTGTAGGTGTTGTAGACGTTTTAACTCAAAAAGCTTACATCTGGGATGAAACAGGTCTTCCAGAAAACTACACAGTTGAAGATATTCCAGCTCATATGGTTGATGATGCAGCTATGTATCGTGAGCAAATGATCGAAACTGCACTAGAAGCAGATGAAGATTTATTAATGGATTACTTAGAAGGTGAATTAACACCTACTGAAGAACAAATTAAAGCCTGTATCCGTAAAGGTACTCGTGACATCATGTTCTTCCCAACATACTGTGGTTCTGCATTCAAAAACAAAGGCATGCAATTATTACTTGATGCCGTTGTTGATTACTTACCGTCTCCTACAGATGTTGATCCACAACCTCTTACTGATGAAGAAGGTAATGCAAATGGTGAGTACGCTATAGTTTCTGCTGATGAAACATTTAAAGCGTTAGCATTTAAAATCACTGATGACCGTTTTGGTACCTTAACTTTCGTACGTATCTACTCGGGTACATTGAAGAAAGGCGATACGATTCTTAATGCTGCAACAGGTAAAACTGAACGTGTTGGCCGTATGTGTGAAATGCAAGCCGATGACCGTAACGAACTTACTTCAGCACAAGCCGGTGATATCATCGCGATTGTTGGTATGAAGAGTAACGTTCAAACAGGTCATACTCTATGTGATCCTAAACACCCAATCATCCTAGAAGCTATGGTATTCCCTAAGCCGGTAATCTCTATCTCTGTAACACCAAAAGATAAAGGTTCAACGGAAAAAATGGGTATTGCTATCGGTAAAATGGTTGCTGAAGATCCAACATTCCAAGTTGAAACTGACATAGATTCAGGTGAAACAATCTTATCTGGTATGGGTGAGCTTCACTTAGATATCAAAGTAGATATTCTTAAGCGTACTTACGGTGTTGAATTAGCTGTTGGTAAACCACAAGTTGCTTATCGTGAAACTATTACTCAAGAAATTGATGATAGCTACACGCATAAGAAACAATCTGGTGGTTCTGGTCAATTTGGTAAAATTGATTATATCATCCGTCCAGGTGAGCCAAACTCTGGTTTTACATTCTCATCAAAAGTTGTTGGTGGTAATGTACCAAAAGAATTCTTCCCAGCTATTGAAAAAGGCTTCAAAGGCATGATGGATACTGGTGTTCTTGCTGGTTTCCCTGTACTTGACGTTGAAGTTGAATTATACGATGGTGGTTTCCATGCTGTCGATTCATCTGCTGTTGCATTTGAACTCGCTGCTCGTGGTGCTTTCCGTCAGTCAATTCCAAAAGCTGGTGCTCAGTTAATCGAACCTATCATGAAAGTTGATGTGTTTACGCCTGATGATCACGTTGGTGATGTTATTGGTGATTTAAACCGTCGTCGTGGCATGATCGCTGGTCAAGAGGCGGGTGTTTCAGGTGTTCGTATTAAAGCTGATGTACCACTTTCAGAAATGTTCGGTTACATCGGAACATTACGTACAATGACATCAGGTCGTGGTCAATTCTCTATGGAATTCTCTCACTACTCTCCATGTCCAAACAACGTAGCAGAAACAGTTATTGCTGAAGTAAAAGAAATGCAAGCAGCTAAAGCTAAAGCTAAAAAGTAATTCCCTTACTTTTAGTATTTTTATAAAAGGATGCTTCGGCATCCTTTTTTGTTGCCTAAAAATCGCCAAACGTCTTTTGTCTGCCGTTGCAATGCATGGCATAGCCAAAATGATAATCCCGTGCTACTTATGGAAGCTTCACCTAGGGAATACAAACCTATAAGTTAGATCATTTCGTTAAAGCACATACAATTAAAAAAATGGTCTAAGATGGGTTGTAATAATAGCTATATAACGATTAAAAATAAATGCCACGCAGCCGACACCTTTTTCGGGTATTGTAAAAACTCGTCTTAAATATCAATAGTAAACGGGTGACTTTTCATCAGATATCAGATCAGACTGTTAATCTACAATTAAAGATGAAGTGAGCGAGCTAACCGTCGATATACGCTTTTTTACATCAACTTAATAAAGATAAACGAGTTGACCTTTATTATAAGTATTCCACCGTCACGCCAATAAATACCACTAAACCGACATAATGATTATTTAAAAATGCCTGAAAACAACGGTCACGATCACGTTCGGAAATTAATATTTGTTGATAACAGAAAAAACCCGCAGCAATAACAAGTGACAGCTGATACGGCCAGCCAAAGGCTAGAATATCACCAACGGTAAATAATAATGCTAAGGTCATTAACTGCAAAAATAAAATAATGCGTTTATCATTTTCACCAAAAATAACCGCGGTTGACTTAATACCAATTCTTAAATCATCATCTCGATCGACCATGGCATACATAGTGTCGTATGCGACAGTCCATATAACGTTAGCAAAGAACAATAGCCATGCCACATTAGGTATCTGCCCTTGCTCTTGTGCAAAAGCCATGATCATCCCCCAACTGAACGCGGCTCCCAATACCACTTGGGGAAAATGCGTAATTCGCTTCATAAACGGATAACTGGCTGCTAAGAAAACAGCAACAACAGAAAGCATTATGGTGTAATCACTTAAGGTCAGTACTAAAGCAAAGGAAAGCAGAAGGAAGGTAGCAAATAGTTGTAAAGCCTCACTCCCCGACAGCGCACCTGTAACTAACGGACGATTTTGAGTACGCTTAACCTCACCATCAACTTTGCGGTCAGCATAATCATTAATAACACAGCCAGCACTGCGCATAAAAAACACACCTAAGCTAAATATCACTAACATATGCAACGACGGCCAACCATCGGAGGCAATCCACAATGCCCAGTAAGTGGGCCAAAGCAATAAATATGTACCTATAGGTTTATCCATACGGGTAATTTGCTTTATCGCCGTTAGCTTTTGCGTAAACTCACTCAATGTAATACCCTTTTATTTTTGATATGCAACGGCGCCTGGTAAAAATACTTCTGCCACCATTAACGGCTTTTTATCAAGTACAAAAACCGAACGACGACCCCATAATGTTTCTTCACTGGTTTGAAGCGCTAAATAACTAGCCAGGTTAGCAACACTAGAGTCTTGTTCAAATGCAGCTATTTCAATTTTTTTACGCTGCAAGTCGGGATGATTAAACAATACTTGCCCTAAAGACTGCGTACCCAAATGTGCTAACTGCTGTTGAGCACCCGTTAATGAACTTAACGGTAATAAGCTTCGCGCAAATACCTGTGCAATTTCGTCACAGTACAGCAGCACTTCTCTCACTAATACCTGTTCACCGGTGATAATGTCAGTATTAGCTTCAGCTGCGCTACAAGCTTCAATTTTTTGCCCGAGGACTTCCACACGAAAATGCTGACTATGAGACTTGAGACGAGCGGTTAATGAACTAGGATCGAGCAACCAATCGCGTAAGCGATTCGTAAGCTTAACGCTTTCTGGCGCCTGCCAATTTGCGTTCATTTGCACAGGGAATAGTGAATGTTCTGTTGTCATACCTGAAAACTATTTAACCTCAACTCGGGTAAATGAATGTACTACATTCAAAAACATGTAAATTATTAATAATCTACGCGTAGCTCTTTTTAGATTGTCGGTGCTAATTACGAAACATGAAATATCTGTATAAACCAACATCGTAACTATTTAACGAAAAGCGACGTATGATAGCGTTTAGCATGGCAAAAATACAGCTTACTCCTTGCTTTCAAATCAGCTGTTGATACAAGGAATTATTATGCTAAGCGTATGAACCTGATAAAAAATAGCTAAATAAATCAGCGCATGATCAAAATTCGCGTTATCATTTAATAGCAATCAATCTATTTAAATTCTGATCATAAATAGTTAACTTATTTTCTAATTTGAGTTTTAGTGTATGAAAACATCAATTATATTAATACTAGTACTGCTAAGTTCGACTTTTGCTAAAGCGGCAGATTACGCTTACTTTGGCTTTGAACCCTCTATCGTTACTAACTACGTCGCCGTTAAGAAAAAAATGGGCTATGTTCGCTTAACAGTTGAACTGATGATCGAAGACGCGTCAAATTACGAGATTGTTGAACACCATGCTCCGCTGCTGCGAGATGCCATTATTAATATTATTGGTCAGCAACCTGAGTCAAAAGTAAAATCAATAAATGGTCGTCATGAAATTCAGCGTTTATGTGAAGATAAAGTAAAAGAATTACTAGAAAAAGAAACTGGCAAGCCTTTAATTAAAAAGCTTTTATTTACTCAATGGTTAGATAACTAAACTCTGCTTAGCCAACAGCAACTGAAATATTAACTTCAATTGCTGTAAAACTAAAACAAATTTACTACGTTTACTTTATGTATTCTTTGCTTTTAAAACTTGAATATAAGCAAGTATACAACCACTGACTAAACCTAATAAATGTGCCGTGTTCGCAACATTAATCGGCATTAAACTGGTATAACCCAATAATAACCAAAACAGCATAAAGCCGATAATAGGCTTCGACAGTGACAGGCCTTTTTCAGGCAACAACCAGCCTACCCACCAAACATAACCAACAAGTGCATATACCACACCCGACAAGCCACCAAAGTTAGGACCATCAACAAAAAATTGCCCGACATTAGAAACTAACGCAGATATAACCAATAAGTTGATTAAACTGAATTTCCCCATGAC
This sequence comes from Colwellia sp. PAMC 21821, assembly GCF_002077175.1. Lineage (NCBI taxonomy): Bacteria > Pseudomonadati > Pseudomonadota > Gammaproteobacteria > Alteromonadales > Colwelliaceae > Colwellia > Colwellia sp. PAMC 21821. The sequence goes on along the minus strand of NZ_CP014943.1, from coordinate 2,205,236 downwards.
TTGTTCTATCGAACCACCCAATTGCCACCACCACATGGTATTAAAAACAATATGTAGCCACGAGAAGTGAAAAAAAGCGGGGCCTATTAATCGATGAGGTGCTTGTAAAACTGCATCGACACTTAGCTGCGGATAGAATTGTAAATGATGAAATACGGCATTGCCCCAACCTAAGCTACTCGCAATAAAAACCAGCCAACATAAAGTGAATACCACTAAGGTTACGATACCCGCGTGAGAAAAAAACTGGCTTTTAAAACTACTTAATAATGCGGGCGAAGTCGAATTAACCGCAGTTACATCGCCGTTTTGCCATGCCGCTTGCTGATATTTCGCCTGATAAGGCTCAGCGATGAATTGCTCAAATTCTTGTTGAGCAAAGTCATGCTTATCGAGCTGGCAATAAATAACAAAACCAGCATCTTCACTTTTAACCTGCGCTTGAACCTGAATTGTTTGCAGATAATTGCAAAAAAGTAACGCAATATTATGTTGCGTTACTTTCACCAATGGTCGCAGTTCTTGTTCCAACATCAGCGTTCAACAACATCCGGATGTTGTAATTGCCAATCAGTAAAACCACCATCCAAAGAATACACTTCGGTAAAGTCTTGGCTAATCAGAAACTGCGCCGCTTGTTGACTTGAAATGCCGTGATAACAACACACCACAACAGGAGCGTCAAAATCAGCGCTACGCAAAAAATCAGGCAAGCTGTCATTACTTAAATGTATAGCGTTAGGAATATGCCCCGATTGAAACGAGGCTGGATCGCGAATATCAACCACCACATGTGTTTCATCAGTTAACACTTTATGCAGTTCACTGATTTGCATATGTTTAAAATTTTCTTCGCTATTAGCCATTATTTTTCCCAGTTTAAAATTACTTTACCCGATTGTCCTGAACGCATGATATCAAAACCTTGCTGAAAATCATCAATATTAAAGTGATGAGTGATAATTGGTGTTAAATCTAGGCCAGATTGAATCAAACTGGCCATTTTATACCAAGTTTCGAACATTTCGCGACCGTAAATACCTTTAATGGTTAAACCTTTAAAAATAATTTTGCTCCAGTCAATCGCCATATCTTCACCAGGAATACCTAACATGGCAATTTTACCACCATTGTTCATATTGGCTAACATATCAGTAAATGCCATTGGTACGCCTGACATTTCCATGCCAACGTCGAAACCTTCGGTCATACCTAAATCAGCCATCACATCGGCCAGTTTTTCTTTCGTTACGTCAACCGCACGTGTTGCGCCCATTTTACGCGCTAAGTCTAAACGGTATTCATTAACGTCGGTAACAACAACATGACGAGCACCGACATGTTTTGCCACTGCCGCTGCCATAATGCCGATTGGGCCAGCACCGGTGATCAACACATCTTCACCGACTAAATCAAACGACAAAGCCGTATGAACAGCATTACCAAACGGGTCAAAAATAGCCGCTAAATCATCTGAAATTTCATCCGGTAATTTAAACGCGTTAAAAGCAGGGATCACTAGGTATTCAGCAAAAGAGCCCGCACGATTGACACCAACACCCACGGTATTGCGACATAAATGAGTACGACCACCTCGACAGTTACGACAATGACCACAGGTAATATGGCCTTCACCTGACACGCGATCGCCTAGCGCAAAGCCTTTCACTTCTTGGCCAATACCCACCACTTCACCAGCGTATTCATGACCAACAACCATAGGCACAGGAATGGTTTTTTGTGACCATTCGTCCCAGTTGTAAATGTGAATGTCGGTACCACAAATAGCGGTTTTCTTAATTTTAATTAACAGATCGTTATGGCCAATTTCTGGCTTAGGCGAATCTGTCATCCAAATGCCTGGTTCAGCTTTTAATTTTGCTAATGATTTCATGTTTAGCCCTCAATCACTTTCATTTCTTTGCCAATGCGAATAAAGGCTTCAATGGCTTTATCCAATTCAGCTTTGGTATGTGCGGCAGAAATTTGGGTACGAATACGTGCTTGACCTTTAGGGACAACAGGGAATGAGAAGCCAATAACATAAATACCCTCGGCTAATAAACGATCCGCCATAGCACTGGCTACTTTGGCATCACCTAACATAACAGGAATAATCGCATGATCTGCGCCAGCACAGGTAAAACCTGCTGCTTCCATTTGCGTTCTAAAATACGCCGCGTTGTCTTTTAGTGTTTTACGTAATTCGCCACCTTCAGCTAGTAAGTCAATTACGGTAATTGAAGCATTAACAATCGCTGGGGCTAATGAATTAGAGAACAAGTAAGGACGAGAACGTTGACGTAACCATTCAACCACTTCTTTTTTCGCGGCTGTGTAACCCCCTGAGGCACCACCCATCGCTTTACCTAATGTACCCGTGATAATATCAACACGACCCATTACGTCACAATATTCATGGCTACCACGGCCTTGTTCACCAACAAAACCAACGGCATGAGAGTCATCAACCATGACCATGGCATTGTATTTGTCGGCTAAGTCGCAAACTGCTTTCAAGTTAGCAATAACCCCGTCCATAGAAAACACACCATCAGTGGCAATTAACTTAAATCGCGCACCGGCTTCATCCGCTTCAATCAAGCGTGCTTCAAGTTCTGCGGCGTCATTATTTGCATAACGAAAGCGCTTGGCTTTACATAAGCGCACACCATCGATAATTGAGGCATGGTTAAGTGAGTCACTAATAATAGCGTCTTCTGGGCCTAATAATGTTTCAAACAAACCGGCATTAGCGTCAAAACAAGACGAATACAAAATAGTATCTTCCATGCCTAAAAAGGTACTTAGCTTTTGTTCTAAGGTTTTATGGATGTCTTGAGTACCACAAATAAAACGTACCGAGGCCATACCAAAACCGTGTTCATCTAACCCTTGTTTAGCGGCCGCGATTAATGACGGATGATTCGCTAAACCTAAATAGTTGTTAGCACAAAAATTTACTACATTTTCGCCAGTATTAACCGCCATTTGTGGTTGTTGCGCTGTAGTGATTACACGTTCAGCTTTATATAAACCGTCTTCTTTTACTTGGTTTATTTGTGAAGTTAAATGAGCATAAAAATTATTTGTGTTAGCAGAATCGGTCACGGTAATTCCTTAAAAAGTTATTGTCTTTCAATAGTCGTATTATCAGCCTAGACGACTTCGTAAGCAAAGTGACATTACGTGATAAATCGTCATTTTTTATAGTCAAATTGACATATGGACATGTCAAAGTGTAATATGTAAGGCTATTTTTTGCTTTCTGCCGCTAGGTACACCCATTGTTAACTGAAAAAGATGAAGAGCTATTATCCATATTGCGACTAAATGCCCGTGCTAGTGTTTCTGACATGGCTAGAGCGACAGGCGTTTCAAGAACGGCCATACAAAATCGACTCAATAAGCTTGAGAACAATAATGTTATTGAAGCATACAGCGTGGTGTTAGGAAGTGAATATACTAGCGGGTTAATTTCTTCAAATGTGTCATTAAAAGTAAATCCAAACTTGCGAAAAACAATCTGTTTAGCCTTAAGAAAAGTCCATCAAATTAGTCATATTTATTCGATCAGTGGTGAATACGACTTATTGGTAACCATACAAGCCAGCACCTTAGAAAAATTAAGTGAGGTGCTCAACATGGTGTGTTCACTTGAAGGCGTAGCGAGAACAAACTCATCGATTATTCTCGATACTATTTTCAAACGCTAATTAGCTTTTAAGGTACTTTGCAACCAAGTGGCAATATTTTCATTCAGATAAGACTGATGTTTTAATAAATTATAACTTGAGCCGTTACCTTTAAATATTTGTAAAACAGAATGCCTATCACCACTCCACTCGAATAGCTCTTGGGCATTAAGCATGGCTTCGGTTAAATGTTTAGCACTGAGCAGATAAATTGGCATATCAGCTAAATGTTTAAATTGCTCTTTATCTGCATAACTAAGTTCTGGCGCTAACATCACCAAACTTTTTACCGGCGCTTTTTCCGCTAAATAAATCGCTTGGTTACTACTGCAACCACTGGTCACAATACTAATCGGTTGATGATTATTCATCTTGGTTTGTAAATACTGGTAAGCCTTATAAACATCCTTTTGCCAATGCAGCATCAACGCGGCTAATTGACCTTGATAACTGACAATATCATCAGCTTGCTGTCGTATATTTTTATGCGAATAAACCTCACTTTCACTGGCACCAAAACCGCGTAAATCGAGTGCTAAAACGAAAAAACCTTGTTCTGCTATGGCCGAGTACAAAGACTGAAAATCTTTGACCGAGTTTTGGCAATCATGCAACACCAATACACCACCCGCCATCGCTGAACCCGTTATAAGCTGAGCAGATAATGTAAACTTATCAGGCGCTGTTATGGCTATCGTTTGCGCTAAATTTTCCTCTGCTTTGACCAGGGTTGACTGAGCGACTACTTGCTGAGTAACGCTAAACGATAATAGAAAGAAAATAAATTTCAATACTGAATGTTTAATGCTTTTATATCCATTTTGTCGAAAAAATTTCATAAATTAACCTAAAGACCTTTGCACATCTGAACTTACTATTAGTGACGTCACTCGCTAAGTAAAATAATTATCGAAACAAAACACTTAGCCTAGTTATTTTATAGCTTGCTTGATTTTTTTAAGCAAGATTTTAGGTATACTATTAAGCATACTGTATTGATATTTGAGCTCATTAAGTGCGTTTTACTCTCGCTTTAGTTTTATACCGATTATTCTTTTTACTGTTAACACCGCTACTTTTAGTCGTGTTACTACTACGTTCAATTAATCATCCAGCCTATAGACAACGGCTACTTGAGCGTTTGGGTATACTTGAAAAAAATCTCGAACCCAAAGGTATTGTAGTGCATGCGGCCAGTGTTGGTGAAATTATTGCTTTAAAACCTTTTATTTCGCAACTGCTCATCTGTAATCCTGATCTGCCAATCACAGTAACGACTTTTACGCCAACCGGCTCAGCACAAGTACAAAAATTATTTGCCGATAAAGTACAGCATTGTTATCTGCCACTAGACAATATTATTTCCACTACGTTGTTTTTAAAACGCTTAAAGCCCAAAGCTATGATTTTTATGGAAACGGAATTATGGCCAAATTTAATCGCACAGTGTAAAAATAAGCAGATTAAACTGCTGTTAGTTAATGGCCGGTTATCCGATAAATCAATGCGTAGTTATAAAAAGCTCGCTTGGTTGATCACCCCTGCAATACAAAGCTTTGACAGAATATTAACCCAAAGCCAAGTTAACCAAGATAATTATGTAGCGATGGGGGCAACCCCTGAAATGTGTAAGTTATCAGGTAACTTAAAATTCGATGTTTCGTTAAATAATGATGTTGTCGCTAAACAGCGTGAATTAAATAGCTTAATGACCGAAAAAAGAAAAGTTTGGCTAATCGCTAGTACACACCCCGGCGATGAAGCACTAGCATTAAAAGCATTTTCACATGTAAAACAACAAGACAGTGAAGCCTTGTTGATTATTGTGCCTCGACACCCTGAACGCTTTGAACAAGTCACTAAACTCGCACAAGACGCTGGTAATCATGTACTAAAACGCAGCCAGAATCAGCGAGTTTCACTTAATACCCAGGTATGGATCATCGATACTTTAGGTGAACTACTTTCAGCCTGCTCTTTAGCTGATGTGGTCACTATGGGGGGAAGTTTTAGCGATATTGGTGGCCATAACCCTTTAGAGCCAGCATTATTTCAAAAACCCGTTATCGTCGGCCCAAATATGAGTAACTTTAAAGAGATTTTGCTACAACTAATATCTGCACAGGGCATAGTACAACTTGTTGAAAATGAAGATATGTCAAAAGCCTTAGCTTCCGAAGTACTGCGTTTATTTACGGATGAAACCAGCGCACAAATATTAGGCAGTAATAGCTATAAAGTTGTGCAAGCGAATCAAGGAGCGACCACAAAATCTATCACGACACTGCTAGCCTTACTTAAGTCATAAATGCTGAGGGTTAAGAGCGCGGCTTAATATAGATCCTAACACCTAAAAACGTTAATGAAATCAGTAACACTAATCCGACTATCCCTAACACTTGGTTTAGCGCTTTGAAGGGAGTCCATTGCAAATAGTGTATTTGATAAAGTAAATTAATTAACTGAGTATCTTGCCCTGTTTGGCTTAATCGAAGGCTTTTCCAATTAAGTGCTACATCGACGCCTGTACTTGTGTGTGCTGACAAGCCATTGGTACTTACTATTTCGCCATAGCGCACTTTATTACTAGCAAAGGCATCGTTTAGCAGTGTTGTAAACTCTAATGTGGTTGGTTCGGGCTTAACAAGCATTGACACCGGATCTAAATGCTCACTTTTATTATTAGCTTTCACTAAAAGGTGCTGACCTAACACTGTTTGAACTAGCTTAATTTCTTGCCAGTTTTCCTGAGGTGTTATTGTCAGCGATTGACCCAGAGGATATTTTTTTACTGATAATTGTTCATAGGCACCTTGATATCCGGGTTTAATAAAAAAAACTAAACCGGTCAGTGTCCACCCCACCATAGGTAGCACTAAAGTAAGGCCAATGAGTTTGTGCAGTTTTCTACTTTTTATCGCTGTTTTCTTCATTTGATTTTATTTTTATTTTTTGATGCTGTTTTTATTAAACATAAGTCTTGATAAATTCAGCATGATTGTAAAACGTTCGTAAAAAGACAATCACGCTTTAATGCGCTCTTCATTCATTTCTTTTAATAACACCGGCGTGGTGAAATCAGCTTGTTTGTCTAAAGCTAAAGGTATTAGCCAATGTAAGTTCGGAATAATATTTTCTGGCAACTCACTCAGCTTAATAATATGTACTTGTTCTTGCTCAGCCGTTCTAGCATTAAAAGCGAGATCGGAAAATGCAAAATACATGTCTACATCATATGAGTTGGGTCGATATACTTTCGCATAGCAGGTCCAATCTACGGTATCTGTTATCACGCCTGTCTCTTCAATAAACTCTCTAACCATGGCATCGACTGAACGCTCATTAGCTTCAATTTTACCGCCAATACCATTAAATAATCCACGCTGCCATAGCGGATTAATTTTTTCAATTAGCACCACATGGCTAGCGTCTTGTGAAAATAAAAAGCCGGTAACATACTTTTTCACACTCATTTCTTGCTGTGATCTACAGTAATTCGGGATAGTTATCGTGTATAAGCCGATCAATCGTTTTCTTTACCTCAGCAATGCTGATTTGCATCATTAGATCTTTACCTTTAGCACGAGTGCCCCAAGGTAATTGCTCAATACTTTGCTTATATTGTCGCTGTATCGCTGAAGCATATGCACTTACAACATATTGGGGATATAAATAGGGGCCTGTTCGCTTTGGATTGCTGTGAGCATACAAACCCACAACAGGTGTTTCAACGGTAACCGCCATATGAGCAGGACCTGTATCAGGTGCAACCACTAAATGCGCTAATTTTAATACCGCCAATAACTGTTTTAAGCTCGTTTTACCCACCAAGTTTTGTATTTCGTTTTCGCCTTGGCTCAGCTTGCTTCGACTAATAATCGCCTCAGCAAGTAGTTTTTCCATGGTCGTTGGGCCACCACATATTACGACTTTAAAACCACGTGTAATTAAATATTCAGCTGCTTGTGAATAACCTTCAGCATGCCAATTACGCTCAGCTTTACTTGCGGCTGGACAAATAACCGCAATCGGTTTACCCGTTTCATTAGCGGCACTGAGTTTTTCACTGGCCCATAACTGGTCGCTATCCGCTAAAGGCATTTTCCACATCGGCGGAGCAGCGTCTAAACCGAGTGCTTTTGCAAAACCCATAAAGCCATCGAGCACATGCGGCTGTTTTTGCTTTGCTATTTTTTTATTGCTAAATAACCATTGCCCTTCTTTCGCGCGCTGGGTATCAAAACCAATTTTTACTTTCGCTGAAATACATAAACTGGCAATACTCGCCCTTAACGCCACTTGCATGTGCAGTAAAACATCAAACTTACGGCCTTTAAGGTTTTGCCTTAAGTCACGGTAACCTTTTAATCCTGCGCGTTTATCAAAAATAACAAATTCAACGCCATATAATCCCTGCAATAAACTCGCTTCAATTTTACCTATCACCCACGTAATTTTGGTGTCTGGCCACTGTTGCTGAATATTTTGCACCATCGCAACGGCATGACATACGTCTCCGATGGCTGATAATCGCAATAAACATAAATTTTTCGGAGCAGATATTTGACCCAGCATAAAGGATTCACCACAATAGGAGCAGAACTATAATATAGGCCTATTATCTTGAACAAGCCCGCAATTGTAAAACCCTGTAATGAAAAAACTTTTCAACAAGGCAATGTTTATTGTCGATATGACAGCGATGACGTTAGCGTTTTTGCCCCTGAAATGCTTAACGGCGATTATTGGCAAGCCAAAAATGCCATCGTAGGTAGTGCTCAAGGCCGCGGTACAACTTGGTTTATTGCCACTGAAAACGCCGCTGGCATTTTACAAAATTGGGTCTTGCGTCATTACTATCGTGGCGGTTTAATTGGCAAAGTTGTAAACGACCACTATATCTATACTGGCATAGAAAAGACCCGATCTGCACGCGAGTTTGATCTACTTAAAACGATGCGAGCATTAGACTTACCTGCGCCTAAACCGATCGCATTTCGTGTTAGTAAACATGGCTTATTTTATCGTGCCGATTTACTGTCATCACGCATTCAAAACGCTACTGATCTGGTGGGTATACTCAGTAAGCAGGAAATTGATGAACAGCTTTGGCAGAAAATTGGCCAGGTCATTAAAACTTTTCATCAACAAGGTATTTATCATCATGACTTAAATGCACATAACATTTTAATTGATGATAAAGATAAAGTTTGGTTAATTGACTTTGACCAAGGCGAACAGCGAAATAATCAAATTAAATGGCCAGAAAAAAACATGGCTAGATTACTGAGATCATTTCGTAAAGAAAGTCATAAAATAACTGATTTTCAATGGCGCGAAAAAAACTGGCAAGCGTTGTTAAACGGTTACCAGTCTTAAAGTTAATGCATTGCTGTTACTATTGCTACTCGTTATTGATCAGCAACTTATGCCACATTTAAACTATCTTGGCAGCGTTGGCGGTACATGGCACGAGCCTCTAAAAACTCACTCTTAGCCCCTTCGCTTATGTATGGATGAATAATGACTAATATTTTCAACACGCCCTGATAGAATACCGCGTCGTTAATTTCGTTATCATTATTTTGTGTTTGATAGAAACTTAACCAAAAGGTATTTACTAAACGCAGAATACTGACAATATCGGGTAAGTCTTCGTCGGAAAACTCCATCATTTTAGCTTCACGCAGCGAAAGTAATAACTCACTGACGCGTTGGGCAATAAAGCTTTGTACTTCAACATACTTGTCATGCAATAAAGGATTTTTCGCGAGTAATACAGGTAAGTTACTGTAGAAGAAACGAAACTTCATCATCGCCTGAAAGACCACATCCATATATAAAATAATGGCATCAAGAGGTTTTACGTCAGGGCTTACTTCCGGCATGGTTTCGATTAAAAGATTACGCGCATACTCTTCATAGATTGAAAGTATAATGTCTTCTTTATTACGAAAGTGGTAGTAAAGATTACCGGGACTAATACCAAGATCAGCGGCAATGTGATTGGTGGTAACATTTCGCTCACCCTGTTCATTAAATAATACAATACTGGCTTGAATTATTTTATCCCTAGTTTTCATGAATACTACTTCTTGTATTTGTGGACAGATATTTTTCTATCATACTATCAAAATCAGCCAACATTAAAGCATTTCGAGTAAATACTTTAAGTAAGTTTGATATTGACACCTGTTAGATTTAATTGCATCTTAACTTTGCATGCATAAAAACCAATCAAAAAGGACGCTAAAATGCTTAATAATTGGCATGAATTGATAAAAAATAAAGCCGTTGATCAAGTGTCAACTCTGCTTGCTGATGACGCTACCCTATTTTCACCGGTGATCCATACTCCTATAAAAGGGAAGAAAATGGTCAGCATGTACCTAACGGCAGCCTTTCATACTTTTTTAAATGGTACCTTTAAATACCATCGAGAATTTTTGGGTGATAACTCAGCCGTATTAGAATTTTCATTACATATGAATGGCATCGACATTAACGGTATTGATATGATCACCTGGAATGAGCACGGGGAAATAACTGAATTCAAAGTAATGATCCGCCCTTACCAAGGATTAAATATGGTTAATGACCAAATGACGGCCATGTTAAAGAAACTAAAACAGCAGAGTGTAAGCTAAATTATTTGATTACTTTGAATTTAGCCGCTTCAACAATTACAATAGATTTTTACTCTTTTGAAGTCAGCTATATTTATGTCAGTTAAAGCAATTTACCCAGGTACCTTTGATCCTGTGACTAACGGTCATGCCGATTTAATAGAACGCGCAAGCCGCTTATTTAGTGAGGTAGTGGTTGGTATCGCCGCTAGTCCAAGTAAACAACCGCACTTCGATCTAGCTCAACGAGTAGCTTTACTAGAAGCAGTGACAAAACATTTACCGAACGTGACTATAGTAGGCTTTACAGGTTTATTGATAGATTTTGCCGAAGAACATCAAGCAAAAGTACTCATTCGTGGTTTACGTGCCGTTTCTGACTTTGATTATGAATTTCAATTGGCTAATATGAATCGACGTTTAGCGCCCGATTTAGAGTCTGTATTTTTAACGCCCGCGGAAAAAAATTCTTTTATCTCTTCGACCTTAGTTAAAGAAGTAGCTTTGCATAACGGCGATGTTGGCCAGTTTGTTCACCCTATTGTGAAACAAGCACTTGATAAGAGTATGCGTAAAACTAAATAATACCAAACGGATTAAATTTTTAATCTTCATTCAATGAAGATAACTTTTCAAGTTCAAGGCGTGTGATAGATTCTTACATCGATGTAAGCCAGTAGCACAATGCAGGAGCATATTGCCGAGCAATAGCGGGGTATTGGGATTGAACACAACGCTGAAATTGAATAGTAGACCATTTGAAGGTGATCAATAAATGAATCTGTTTAGTATAATACCTGCGTTAAGTAATTGAGCAACGGGGTATTAGCCGATACTTTTAAATGTTTAATTAAATGATTAATTGAGTGTTGAATTGAGTGTTAAGCTAAGTGCTCGAAGAACTAAAACAGCAAACATATATATAGCTGTTATGATTATTTCGGATAAGAGGGGATGTTCAGATTTTTCTATCGATAAAGTATAAGTAAACGAATGCGTTAACGCACTCGCTTACTTATGGATTAGCGCTTAAACAGCAACTACTTTATTTGCACATGGACCTTTTTGTCCTTGGCCTACTTCAAACTCAACTGCTTGGCCGTCAGCCAAAGTTGCGTATTCACCACCAGATTGGATCTCTGAATGATGAACAAATAAATCTTTGCTGCCATCTTCTGGAGTAATAAAACCGAAACCTTTGTCTGCATTAAACCACTTAACTATACCTTTGCTCATATTATTCTCTTTATCTTCGGTGAAAAATATAATTCTGACTTGCTATCACCATTACAAATCAGAATTTGAATTTAGTTGGCTACTTTAAGCCAAGTGCATTATAACTGATTAACGCAACTTGCCATTCTTATTCTTCATATTAGCGACCTTTCGGGCTATAGCAAGTAACTCTGACGAAATATCATCGCTGCCAGCTTTTATTAGCTTGCTAACATCACCCGAGGAGAATAACGAACCACGCTCAGACTTTACGCCTAATGAACGCACAAAGTCTTTTGTTTTACCGGTACTACCCGTTTCAATATATTTAAAAATAACTTGTTCATTAAAGCTTTGAGGCTCAGTTTTCAGGGTAGTAATTTCGTCGTTAATTGCTTTAATTTCTAATTCTAGATTGGCAACTAATTCGGCAATGCTTTCGTAAGGTTTCATCAAACTATTTAACTCTTATAGGGTTATCTGATCTTATTTATTGCGCTCACTTTATAGCTGTCGCAATTCAGTATAACCGTTATACGTAAAACATCATTGTACAGTGAATGAAAGTGAGTAAATAGCTTTAGCGCACCGATACTTTGTTAAACGCTGTATATATTGCCAAACAGAGTAAAATATATCAGCTTTTATTTGGAGAAAACCGCAACGCCAATTGATATTTAAATCTTTAAATACAGAGGGTTGAAATAAATAACCGACTAAAAGATTAAAAGTTAATTCCCGAGCGTAAAGTTGGAATGTTTATTCGTCTGTCGACTTTACTAAAAATTGCAGTTAACGTACTAAATATCGAGCCAACGTTGATCCGTAGCATTTATTCATTCGTTTGGTATACACCATTGGTTTCGGAATTATACCTTGATAATCTTTGATATTTTACTCTTACTAGCTGCAATGTTTATTACGGGATCACTAATATACAGTAGCGTTAAGCTAGGTATTTCACCTATGCCAAGCTCAAGAAAGGCCTATAAAGTGATGAGCGACTTGGTCGATAAAACAGGTACTGGAGCAATTATTGATTTAGGCAGTGGCTGGGGGAATTTCGTTATACCCATAGCCAAAAACAATCGACAAAGACAAGTCATTGGTTATGAAATGTCTATACTGCCATGGCTTATCTCATTAGTCCTTAAGCAGATATTTGGTTTAAGTAATCTAACCTTGCATCGAGAAAATTTTTATCACGCAAGTCTGCCTGCTGCATCGGTGATAGTGTGTTATTTATACCCGCAAGCCATGATAAAAATTCAGGCTAAATTACTTTTAGAGCAACCAAAAATTGACTTTCTTATCAGTAATAATTTTGCCTTACCAACATTTCAGCCTGATACTGTGATCATGCTTGATGACTTTTATAAGTCGCCTGTTTACCTATACAAAATAACAAAATAGCTAACCCAGCCAACCATTCAATAAAGCGCTAAGTATTAAATCTCTTCAATTTATAAGCCTAGCTATTGTCGAAGTACTTTCAGTAGTCTCATTATGCCGATATCACGCAGCAACTGATCATTTCTACTGGCTAAAACCGTTTTTTATTGCGTATAAAGTAAAAGTAGATGTCATGGTGAGTAAAATTAGCATTATTTATTTTTAACGACTTTTTTAGCTACCTTTTTAACTGTCGCTTTCTTTATGACAGTTTTTACTTTTTGTTTTACTGCTTTTTTTGCTACTTTTTTCGGTATTACTTGTATTTGGCATTGTGGGCAAAATACTGAGCTGCGATTAGACTGACGAATTTCTTCAAGTACCGTTTGGCAACCGTCACATTTTTCACCTGCGCGTCCGTAAACAAAAAGCTTTTGGGCAAAATAGCCCGGCTTACCGTCAGCCTGTGTAAAGTCTTTTAAGGTCGTGCCACCTTGCTCAATAGCGGCTGCTAATACTTGTTTAATAATATCGGTTAACTCATTAAACTTTTCTTCGCTAATACTATTAACTAAAGTAGCAGGATGAATACTCGCGATAAACAATGCTTCATTAGCGTAAATATTACCTACGCCTACCACCACATGGTTATCCATTAAAAAGGTTTTAACCGGTACTTTACGATTACCGGCCTTGGAAAATAAGTGCCCATAAGTAAAATCTTCCGTGAGCGGTTCTGGTCCTAATTTTGTTAATAACCCTTGTAAATCATGATGTTCAGGAAACCACAATACCGCACCAAAACGGCGTGGGTCGTTCAACCTTAACATTTTGTCGTTATCAAAAAGCATTTCAAAATGGTCATGCTTAGCCGCAGGTATGTGCTCCTCAAGAATACGCACTGAGCCCGACATCCCTAAATGTAATAATAGCGTACCGCTTGAAAACCTTAACAATAAATACTTTGAACGCCGCTCTATTTTTTCTAAAGTTTTACCGACCACACTATGCACTTCATCTGGGATAGGCCAGCGAAGTTTGGCATTACGTACAATAACCTGGCTAACTTTCTGGCCAGCTATATGGGGTGTAATGCCTAATCGACAAACTTCTACCTCAGGTAATTCAGGCATATTAAGATTTTCCTCGAGATGAATTTTCAGCGTCGGATTCAGCGTTTATTAATTTAGGCTCACCTAATGCCATGCGTGTTACGAAAGCATCGACAAAGCGCTGTGGCGCGGCTTCATCCATATTAAAATAAAGCGATGGCTCAATTAATTCAGCCTCCATCAGAGCAAAGGTGTCTTGATGGCGTACAAAATCAATACGAGCATAAAGCAACTCACCATGTAGCTTACTGATGGCTTGCATTGTGTTATTTGCTGCAACCAATAGTGACGGCTCAGGTGTTACCGTTAATAACCCACCACCATGCTCTTCTTGTACACGAAAATCACCTTGTGCTGGGGTTTTTAATATTGTGTGGCTGTACTTGCCATTAAAATAAAACAATGAAAATTCCCCCTCTTGGCAGATTGCTGCCATAAAAGGTTGCACCATCAATTCTCGACTAGCAAACGCTTGACTTAAATCAGCCATTTTATCTTGATAATTATCTGTTGTTAGCCAAAAAGTATTATCGGCATTGGCACTTACCCGCGGCTTTAATACGATTTGCTCGGTCGCAAAATGGCTGAAATATTCTGCTATATTTTTAGAATCAAAAGTCTCTGGCCATAACGTCGGTACTATAGTTACGTTGTCTGCAGCTAGGCTTTTTAAATAACTTTTATTAATATTCCACTCAACCACATTCAAGCTGTTTTCTAGCCGCGCGGTTGATTGCTCAATAGTTGACAATACGCTCAGAAAGCTTTCCATATCGTCTTGATAATCCCAAGGGCTTCGAATAATAACCGCTTCATAATCTGACCAATTTACGTTAGCACAACGCCATGAAACCAGTTCAGTTTGCCATCCTAAAGCCAACATAGGCTCGTCAATTAAACAATCGTAAGCTTCAAAATCAGCTAAACTGTCCATGGATAAAATTGCGCATTTTCTCATAAATTTATTACCTCTACTTCAGGGTTTTCGATGAACATGGCTACGTTAGTTAATTGACAAAAATTTCTTGAGGAAATAATTGCCCGTACATAGCGATTGGCATGACAAGCCACTGTTGTGATGTGTGATTAAATATTAATAATTGTTGTTCTGTGGCATAGAAACTTAACTGTAATGGTTGTGTTTTTCCAGCAATATCAAGCAAAACGTCAAGGGAAAATTGGCGATCAACTTCTGGTGCTTGCGCCATTCCCTGACCACTACTTTCCTGCCAAGACATCATCATTTGTGCTAATGCTTGTCCAGAGATACTGGTCGGCGTTGCCCGCCAAGTGCGACCTATGCGCTCAATAGCGACAATATTATTAATGTTTAGCGTTAAAATAATATTTTGTGTTCCGACTAGCGCTATATCTTGATTGCTACTTTCATCTGACGAATAGATCTTTTTATTAGTGACGTTAATCAATAAAATAAAGCCCATAACAACAAAGATGATGACATTATTCCAACCCGTTTTTGATAATTTCACCATGATAGGCCTCCCTACTTTCAACTATCTGCATGATACGAAAAAATTGAGCTTATTAGTACATAGCTTTACACTATTAACAAATAATAATGAATCCAATATCAGCTTTCCAAAATCAAGGCTTTTTATGAAACTAAAACAATTAAGTATAACCGCGTTAGTGCTCAGTGGCTTATTCAGTGCCACCAGCACATTTGCCAACCAAGCAAGTGAGCAATTTCAACAGTTGCTCGATGACCATTGGCAAAGCGCCAATAAAGAACAAATTTTCTTTCGAAAAGATCCTGACGCATTTCGTTTGAACGGTAAGTTGCCTGATGTATCAAAAAATGGTCGTGATCGTCGGTCAAAATACAATAATGAATTGTTAGTGCGTGTTAACAGCATCAACGTGAATAAACTGACATCAGCGGATCAGGTGACCTATCGTTTATTCAAATATGAACGTGAAGCGGAAGCGAAAAGTTATCAATTTCAAGATCACCTTTATCCGTTAACCTACTATGCTGGCTTTCATAGTTATTTTGCTGGTGCTCCAGCCAACATGTCGTTCTTAACCGAACAAGACTATCGTGACTACCTGATCAGTCTGGCAGATTACCCTCGTTACAACCAAGAACACATTGTTGATCTTAAGCAGGCCGTCGCTCAAGGCCATACACATTACTGTGAGAGCTTTAAAAACTACGATAAATCAATTAGTAAGCATTTAGTGACCCATGCTGAAGACAGTGTTTTTTACGCCCCCATGTTAAATATGCCAAAAGCAATATCACCCAAGCAACAAGCGCAATATCGCCAACAAGTAAAAACCTTGATTAAAGATACTGTAGTGCCTGAGTACCAAGCCTTTTATGACTTTTTTACCCAAGAGTATATGACCAACTGTCGGACCACTGCCGGTATTAGTAGTGTTGAAGGCGGCGATGATTACTACCAATACTTAATCGAGTATTACACCACCACTAATTTATCAGCTGATGAAATTCATCAAACAGGGTTAGCTGAAGTTAAGCGTATTCGGCAAGAAATGCAGGAAATTATTAACGCCGTAGGCTTTAAGGGAGAATTTAAAGATTTTATTGAGTTTTTACGGACCGACGAGCAATTTTATACTACAAGTGCCATGGATATGATGGAGAAAGCGAGTTATATCACTCGTAAAATGGCAGCTAAATTACCTCAGTGGTTTTCGGTATTACCCCGCTCAACTTTTGATATAAGACCGAGCCCAGACGGCGGTGCCTACTATGTTGCCTCTGATGGTAGTGGCACTACACCCGGCGTTTACTATATAGAAACAAAAGGCTTAAAAAGCCAACCGCTATACACCTTAGAGGCATTAACTTTTCATGAGGCTGAACCCGGTCATCATTTTCAAAGCGCTATTGCCCAAGAAGTTGAGATGGCAGAATTTCGTAAAACCTTATATCACTCGGCCTTTGGTGAAGGCTGGGGCTTATACTCTGAGCGTTTAGCTAAAGAAATGGGCTTCTACCAAAGCCCATATAGTGATTTTGGCCGTTTAACCTATGAAGCATGGCGTGCTTGTCGCTTAGTGGTCGACACAGGCATTCATTCTAAAGGTTGGACTCGCCAACAAGCGATTGATTATTTAGCCGAGAATACCGCTTTAAGCATGGCTGATGTTGTTGGCCAAATTGACCGATATATCACCTGGCCAGCACAGGCGTTATCGTACAAAATTGGCGAAATTAAAATTCGTCAACTACGCGCTAAGGCGGAAAAAGCGCTTGGTAATAAGTTTGATATCAGAGCGTTTCATCATCAAATGTTAAAAAATGGCAGCTTACCTATGGCATTGCTAGAAGAATTAACGATGGATTGGATTAAACAACAGCAGACATAATTAGACCCATTTCATTCATGCGTCTAAAAACTAAAAGAGAAACCACATTAAGCGGTTTCTCTTTTTTATTATATACCTTGCTTTTTATCTGACTAAAATGCTCAGCTAAGCCTAGCTAAACATGAACATATAACGTAGTTCTACTCGCCATAAACATTAAACCAAATACAGCTGATAACTTTTCTTTAGGCAATAAAAAACCCGGTATAAACCGGGCTTTTAAATAAGCGTCTATCAATTACTTGATTTTAGCTTCTTTGTACATAACATGCTGACGAATGCGAGGATCAAACTTTTTGATCTCCATTTTTTCAGGCATAGTTTTTTTGTTCTTGTCTGTAGTGTAAAAATGGCCAGTGCCAGCACTAGAAACTAAACGAATTTTATCGCGCATTGCAATTCCTTAAACTTTTTCGCCACGGGCACGGATATCAGTTAAAACTGCATCAATACCTTTTTTATCGATAATACGCATTCCTTTCGGAGTTAAACGTAATTTAACGAAACTATTTTCACTCTCAACCCAAAAACGGTGAGTTTGAAGGTTAGGTAAAAAACGACGACGAGTCGCGTTTCTTGCGTGCGAACGGTTGTTTCCAACCATTGGCTTTTTGCCTGTTACTTGGCAAACTTTAGACATAATGAGTACTCCAAAATTAATTTCAGGTCGTGCTGTATTTCCCCAAGACCGTCGCCTCGGGATCCTGAAAAAGGTGGCATATTATAGTGAAAGTGAAAAATGAATTCCAGTATTAATCACCTTAAAAGTGAATAGTTTTGAAAATAACTATAATTCAATAGCTTAACTGGTAAAATTAACATAAATGTAGCGTTTCATGCAGTATTATCATCCTAGTCGAATAATAATCCCGCATTTTTAGCCTATTTTAGAGTCTAATAATTTTCGTAATTTTTCTTTTTGATCTTTATTACACAATTCATCAATTAAAATGCGAATAATATGGGACTTGGCTAATTGTGTATCAATAGCCAATTCTTGTAGTTGCTCGATGGCCGCTTCACTCAAAGTGAATGTTGCAGGACGAAAACGACGCCCCACTTCACTGCCACTTTGTGTTTTTCGGGCAACGTGTTCCTTAGCGGCCAAAACAGCTTGCTGTAAGGTCAATTCATCGTGTTCCCGACTGACTATCTTTGGCTGACCTTGAGCATAATTTTCAGCGTCGGCAATAAATTCATCAACCGTGAACTGTTTCTTTTTCTTGGGACCGTCCTTGGATTTTTTTAAATCACTTAAACTCATGGGAATTGTCCGGTTTCATCGCTAATAGCTCTTCCGCTATTGCGATCATTTCTATCGCCGCTTTACTATCAGGTTCAATTTCCAGCACTGATGAACCCATTTCTTCACTGTCATCATAAATATTACGACTGTAAGTTACGGCATTTAAAACATTGATGCCGAATGAGCTACACACTTCTTTAGCTTCTAAAATGCGACCTGCTTGATTAGGTAACGAAGGACATTGGGTAATAACAAATGACGCTAACATTTTAGGATTGACCATTTTACAGGTGCTAAGCATGTCTTCCATATGCGGCACTGTCTTTAAGTCACGACGCTTTGGTCTTAATGGAATAATCACATGATCTGCCACTGACATCGCTGCCCTTAACGCTAAATTATCTTGGCCACCACAATCAACAACGACATAATCGTAATGTTGATTAAGACTTAATAAATCGTTGCGAATTTTACCATACAGCTGAATGCAATTGATCGCAGGTAGTGACGGATCAGAATTTCTTGCTTGTATCCAATCAGACGTAGTGCGCTGCGGATCACAATCAACCATCAATACAATAGCTTTTTTCTCGCGGGCAAAATACACAGCTAAGTTCTGTGCTAGACAGCTTTTACCGCTACCGCCTTTTTCCCCGCCTACTAAAATCATCATTTTGGTAATTCCTTGTTTACTACTTAAAATACAACAACCACTTTATTATAGTTCAATAATTAAGGGCTAGCTTAAGCAAGATCTGTCAGCTGCATCGCAACTTCAAACCAGCCATTGTCTTGTTTGATACAACGGATAACTTTGCCATACAGTTTTTGGCTATTCGGATTCGCTGCTTTAAATATAATCATTACTTGGGTATTGGCCGCTATTTCGCAATCACAATCTACCTTCAAGCCACCGCGAGAAAAATCTAAGCATACTATTTTTTTACTTTTTTCATCGCCATTGTCGTCAGTCCAAACAATATCAATTAATTCTTTTTCCATATCTAGACGGAAAGATCGCCGACGTTCGTTTTCTTCGCTATCTTGTATTTTGTCAATATCGCTCATAGTGACTCCTTATTTACAACACTTAACTAATTCATTGTTCAATCATTCGACCATGTTCAGCATACGAATAACAATGGCAACCCGCAACTATTATATGATCAAGTACTTTTATATCAATTAAAGCAAGAGCTTGCTCTAATCTACTGGTGATCTGATTGTCTGCCATGCTGGGTTCTGCGATACCCGAAGGGTGATTATGCGCCAGAA
Source organism: Colwellia sp. PAMC 21821 (assembly GCF_002077175.1). NCBI lineage: Bacteria > Pseudomonadati > Pseudomonadota > Gammaproteobacteria > Alteromonadales > Colwelliaceae > Colwellia > Colwellia sp. PAMC 21821. The sequence continues at coordinate 2,185,315 of NZ_CP014943.1, read as the reverse complement.
TAACCGCTCCCGCTTGATACTTTATTGCCGCCTCTACAACAATTCGCGGGTAAACTGCCGCCGCATTAATAGTGCCCTGAAAGAGTCGTTCAAACTTTATGACTTGATGCTGGGTATTCAAAAATAGTACCGCAAATATCTCTCGCGTTTCATGACGCAACTCAGATTTTAAGAAGTTTTGCGTACTGAGTGACGACGTTAACGACTGACCCATATTCATTTGTTCGGCCAAATAACGGGTCGACATTTCTAAACATGCTTGTAATTGCACGTACTTTGCAACCCCTAAACCATGGTGCTGACAAAAGTCATTCAATTCGGCTTGATATATTTGCGAAATACTGCCAAAAGTTTTCAATAAATTTCTCGCTAGGTCTACTACATGACAGCCTTTTACGCCGGTTCGCAAAAATATCGCCAGTAATTCAGCATCACTTAAGCTTTTAGCACCATGGTGTAATAACTTCTCTCTGGGTTTTTCGCCGTCTGGCCAGTCTTTTAACATAAGTGCATCCTTGCAAAGTGATTTTAAAAAAAGCGCGAATAATGCTATCTTATCGCTCATTGTGGTTATTAAGATTAGCAGTTTATGCAGATTCTTCAGGGTAAAAAAATTCTATTGGGCATAAGTGGCGGTATTGCTGCTTATAAAACGCCTGAGTTAGTGCGCCGATTAAAAGAAAAAGGTGCTGATGTGCGTGTTGTAATGACCGAGGGCGCTAAAGCTTTTATCACGCCATTAACGTTACAAGCAGTTTCTGCGAATGCAGTTTCTGACAGCTTATTAGATACCCAAGCAGAATTAGCGATGGGCCATATTGAGTTGGCGAAATGGGCTGATTTTATTTTAATTGCACCAGCAACCGCTGATGTTATTGCCAAAATTGCGGCAGGTATGGCTAATGACTTATTAACCACACTTTGTTTAGCGACAGCAGCGCCGATTGCCGTTGCACCGGCGATGAACCAACAAATGTGGCATAACCAAGCAACGCAAAACAATATTAAAACCTTAACAACGTGGCAATACAGCATATTTGGGCCTGGTGCGGGTGAACAAGCTTGTGGCGATATTGGCTTAGGTCGAATGGTAGACGTGCCTGAGTTAGTCGCCTTAACTTGCCAATCCATAGAAAATATTAATGTGAGTCGCATTAAGCCAGCTGAGCCAAAGCCTTTAAGCGGGCAAAAATGGTTAATTACCGCAGGGCCAACACGCGAAGCTATCGACCCTGTGCGTTATATTTCCAATCATAGTTCAGGGAAAATGGGCTTTGCTATAGCCAGTGCGGCGCAAAGTCTAGGCGCAGAAGTGACAATAATTTCTGGCCCCGTGAACTTAACCACACCGAATAATTGTCAAAAAATAGCGGTTACAAGTGCAGTAGAAATGCATCAACAAGCTTTAGCACATGCTCCTAATTCTGATGTTTTTGTCGCCTGTGCTGCGGTAGCTGACTATCGTATTGATAATATCGCCAGTGAAAAAATAAAAAAATCACAAGACACTATGCAGCTTAATCTTATCAAGAACCCAGATATAGTGGCTGATGTTGCGGCGCTTGCAAACAAACCCTTTACCGTTGGGTTTGCTGCTGAAACGCAAGATGTAGAACATTATGCAAAGGGAAAATTAGCGCGTAAGAAACTCGATATGATCGCGGCAAACAACGTTGCAGAAGCAGGCCAAGGCTTTAATAGTGACGATAACGCTTTAACCGTTTTTACGGCCTACGATGAAAAGGTTTTGCCTTTGATGAGTAAAAGTGAACTTGCCAAACAATTAGTGCAACATATTCATGACACATTACAAAGTGCGCGATTAAAAAAATAATTTAGGAACGGCTGATTTCATTGTTGAACATCAGCTAAGTAACGCTATACAATCACGATAATCTTTTAGTCGCCAAAACAATTGGAATAATTCATTCCTCCAATTGTTTTGACTGCTGAAAATATAATAAAAATAGAGAATCAGTTTTATGCCGGCGACTCAAAAACCAAATCGCAAACAACAAATTTTAGAATGTCTTGCGCATATGCTAGAAACCAGTGCAGGACAAAGGATCACAACAGCAAAGCTTGCCGCTGAAGTAGGCGTTTCCGAAGCGGCACTTTATCGTCACTTTCCGTCAAAAGCACGGATGTTTGAAGGTTTAATAGAATTTATTGAAGAATCAATTTTTTCTCGTGTAAATCTCATATTAAGCGATCACAAAGAAGCGCTTATTCGTTGCCATCATATTTTGCATGTACTACTCATTTTTGCTGAACGCAATCCTGGTATGTGCCGAATTCTTGCCGGTGATGCTTTAATGGGTGAAAACGAACGTTTACGTGCACGGGTTAATCAATTTTTTGAGAAACTTGAATCACAATTCAAACAAGTTTTACGTGAACGAAAGCTCCGAGAAGGCAAAGGTTTTACTATTTCAGAATTGGCTTTAGCTAATATTTTAATGGCCTACGCTGAAGGTAAAATTAATCAATATGTTCGCTCTGACTTCACTAAGAAACCTAGCAGCGATTTTAATGAGCAATGGCAATTTTTAATGGCCGATAAATAAAGTCACCACGATATAAACCTCTTAGATTTACTTCAGGCTAAAATATAAAGGATCTGCATTGAGCACCTTAGCACAACTACAACCGCAAAAGTTATGGCACATATTTGATAAAATTTGTAGCATTCCACACCCTTCAAAACACGAACAAGAAATATCACTTTGGATACAGTCTGGGGCAACAGAACTGGGGCTAAGTGTTAAAGAAGATGCCGTTGGCAATTTAATTATTAAAAAACCAGCCACTGCCGGCATGGAAAACAGAAAGGGCGTAATACTACAGGCTCATATGGATATGGTACCGCAGAAAAATGCCAATACTGAGCATGACTTTCTTACCGACCCTATCAAACCATATATTATTACCGAAGCTGATGGCGACTGGGTAACGGCTAAAGGCACTACTTTAGGTGCAGATAACGGCATTGGTTTATCTTCTGCGCTAGCGGTATTAGCCAGTAATGATATTGCTCATGGTCCGCTAGAAGTACTGGTTACCATTGACGAAGAAGCTGGCATGACCGGCGCTTTTGGCCTCGAAGCTGGTTGGTTAGAAGGCGATTTACTGATCAATACTGACTCCGAGCAGGAAGGCGAAGTCTACATGGGTTGCGCTGGTGGTATTGATGGTGAAGCGACTTTTGCAATTACCAATGAAGAAGTTAATGATGATGTTGAGTCATTTAACTTATCAATTTCAGGCCTAAAAGGCGGTCACTCTGGTGTAGATATTCATACCGGTCGCGCCAATGCTAATAAATTACTGGTGCGCTTTTTACTCGACGCCAGCAACGAGTTAGGCTTACGTTTAACAGAATTAAATGGCGGCAGTTTACGCAATGCTATACCGCGTGAAGCTGATGCGAGCTTTGTGATCAGTCGCTCAAAGGTTGTCGCTTTAAAAGCCAAACTAGCTGAATATTTAGCGACCGTGCGTCACGCTTTAGCTGCTATCGAAACCGATATCGATATGCTTTTGATTTCGCCTGAAACTTTTGATGAATGCTGGACACTAGACACCCAAAACATCATTTTACGTGCGCTTAACGCCTGTCCTAACGGCGTTTTACGCATGAGTGATGATATTGAAGGCATAGTTGAAACCTCATTAAACTTAGGTGTTATGCGCAGTAAGGGCAATAAGTTTGTCGCTATGACCCTGATTCGTAGCTTGCATGACGATGGGCGCTTAGATGCGCAAACTATGGTGCAATCTGTGTTTGAACTCGCTGGCGCGCATATTAAATTTTCTGGTGCTTATCCGGGCTGGAAACCTGATACTAGCTCAGCTTTAATGCAAACAGTGCGTGACACTTATCAGGCATTATTTGATAAAGTGCCTGAAATCATGGTTATTCATGCGGGTCTTGAATGTGGTTTATTCAAAACCGCTTATCCAGATTGGGATATGGTGTCATTTGGACCAACCATCAAGTTTCCACACTCACCTGATGAAAAGGTGCAAATAGCTACCGTTGAGCAATATTGGCAGTTATTACTCGCTGTATTAGCTAATATTCCAGAAAAGTCTTAAATAATAGCTAGCGTGATATATCGATGTCACGCTAATACAGCAATATTATTTTGGCTGAAATAGGCTATGATTAATATCAGTTTAAACATTTTTTAAAAGTAAACGGGTATTATACCAACCGGATTAATTAAGCGATCTACTTTTCATGTGGAAAAATGAGCAGCTAATTAATCAACTTAGTATTATTCTTATTAGGCTAAAGTCTAATAAGAATCTAACGCTGAACGCACTAGACTAGCATGGGATTTTTTGGGTCTAAAGTAGACTTGGGTATTTTAAGGAAACAATAACATGATTCAGCCAGAAAAAATTATAATAGCTGACGATCACCCATTATTTAGACAAGCATTATTGGGTACATTAAAGTTAAAATTAACCCAAACACAATGGTTAGAAGCACAAACTATCGCTGAGCTAGAACAACACCTTAGAGATACTCCCGACAGCGACCTACTATTGCTCGATTTACATATCCCTGGTGCTCATGGCTTTAATACCCTAATACATGTGCGTAATCATTTTCCTCAAATACCGGTTGTAGTGGTATCGGCTCATGAAGATCACGAAACTATTCATAAATCGATGGGCTACGGCGCTTCAGGCTTTATTCCCAAATCTACGCCCGTTGAAGATATTTATAATGCTATTCAACAAGTATTGTTAGGTAATATTTGGACGCCAGCAGCTTATAATGAATCGGCGCCTATGCAAGACAATAACGACATTGCTGAGCGCGTTGCGAGCTTAACGCAACAGCAATATCGAATTTTAATGATGTTTGCTCAAGGTATGCTAAATAAGCAAATTGCTTATGATTTACATGTATCAGAAGCAACGATTAAAGCACATGCCACCGCTATATTTCGTAAGTTAGATGTGCGCAACCGTACACAAGCGGTTATCGTTATTGGTCAGCTTGATCTTAGCGATATGCAATTACAAGACAGTTAATACTCGTTTTCATCCAATAATTCGGCAACAAATAATTCGTCAACAAACAATTTGGCAAAAACAGTGTTACTTAATTCATTGTTATTGCAAATATTTGGCTTGCAGCTTCTTCGTCAACATGGCACTCATCATCGCTCGAAGCGCGGCAGGTTTAATTAATTTTCGCATAAAGCCGATATCGGCTGCTAAGGTTTTTTCTTCTAAATCGCTGTCCGTTGTGGCGGTAATTAGAATTGCAGGCACATGGTGTCGACTTAACTTTCTTAGTTTCTTAGTTAACGTAATGCCGTTAAAATTGGCATCAAGTTGATAATCAACCAACAATATTTCAATATCATTCTTATGCATGTCATAAACTGAAAGTGCTTGTTGGTAAGAATCAGCGGCCAATACGTTACAACCCCATGCTGATAACAGTTCAACCATACCACTCAACACATCTGGGTCGTTATCAATGCACATCACTGTCACATCGCTTAACCCTATATTAACGGCAGATTTTACCGCAAGCACTTCTTGCTGAGCCTGAGTTCTTTCTACTTCAACAGAAAACTTACAACCCTTACCTAGTATCGAGTTAAGCGCTAAAGGGTGACCTAACAGTTGAGCTAAGCTTTGGGTAATATTCAAGCCTAAACCTAGTCCACCCGCAGATGAACTTCGTTGATTATCTAATTGAATAAATTGTTCAAAGACCATAACTTGCTTATCCGCGGGGATGCCAGGACCATTATCCAGCACTTGAATATCAATAGTATCGCCTTTCACGCGCGTGCCTAATAACACCTTGCCTGGACTGGCATAACGAAAAGCATTACCGATTAAGTTTTGTAATATGCGGCGCAGTAAATTTCGGTCTGAGCGCAGCCACTTAGAATTACAATGCACACGAAATTCAATTTCAAGGTCTACAGCACTGGCAGAAAATTCTTTGGCAAGATCATCAAATAAAGACTGCACTGAAAAATTGCTTATATTCGGCCTAATATTGCCACTTTCTATACGGGCAATTTCGGCTAAATCAGCGACTAGATCATTAGCAACTTTTAAAGAGTGATCGATATTATCGACTTGTCGTTGTTGGGTGGCCGTTAAATTACCTTGGCTGGATAAAGCCGAAGTAAATAAACGTGCGGCTTCTAAAGGTTGCATTAAGTCATGGCTACACGCTTTTAAATATAAACTTTTTTTGACATGAGCTTGCTCAGCTTTTTCACGTGCTAAAGCCAAAGCGTCATTGGTTTGTTCGAGTTTTTTTGTCCGCTCAAGTACTCGAGTTTCCAAATCAACATTCGCTTCTTTCAAACCTCTTTCAGCTTGTCGGAAAGCGGTTATGTCTGAAAACAACATAACAAACCCACCACCAGGCAGCGGGTTACCTTCAATACGTATCACTCGACCATCACTATGCTCTCGCTCAGAGCTATGCGGGCTGCCATTACGTAAATGCGCTAGGCGTTTACTCACTTGCTCTTCAATCTTGCCAACACCACATAAACCACGTACCACGTTAAAGCGAATTAAATCGCTAACCGGGCTACCTTGGAAGATTAACTCGCTTGGATAAGAGAATAAATCAACATACTTTATGTTCCAGGCAACAAGGTTTAAATCGCTATCTACGATGGAAATACCTTCACTGGCATTTTCTATCGCGCTTTGTAATAAATCTTGGCTATATTGCTGGCGTTGGCTTGAAGCTTCCTCCACCAGTACGGCAATTTCGTCTAAAGCAATATCTCGCCCTTCTAATGCCGATGATAAAACTAAGCGGGCTGACGATGCCCCCATCACACTCGCTAAGGTATTTTCTGTGTGTTGCAATAACTTCTGGTTATACGCAACATTACTCATTTGAGCCTTGTCTGTTGAGCGCTGAAATTGTTTAAAGCTAGTGATGGTTTTTTTCTCACCAACAAATCGCGAAACTAATAATTCAAGTTCTTGATAATTAATTTGTTTATTGCGCTGTAGTTGTAAAGCTTTTGGTGCTTGATATTCCATAAATAATGACGCTTGCATGCGCTCTTGCACACTTTGACGACTTACGTGGGAAAGCAGCCACATCGCGATAATATTAGCCGATAAAGACAGTAAGCTTGCCATTGAATTAGCGGGTAGGAACCCTCCTTCAAACGGATGAGGATAAACACCGAACTGTGGAATAAAGTTCAGAAACAGCCAGGCAGAAAAACCGATAACAATGCCACCATAAACGGCCGTTAAAGTTGCTCTTCGCCAATAAAATGCGGCGATTAATGCTGGGGTTAATTGAGCAAAAGCACCAAAGGCTATTTCACCTAAAGAGCTTAATGTATCTGGCGACGCCATTAAAAACACGCCATAACCTAATAAAATAACGAATAAAACTAATACTTTACGAATAGTTAACAAGCGTAAACGAAACTTGTCATAATCAGTGTCATGATTTTTATTAGCCCGATATAACCAAGGAAAAACAATTTCATTACTGAGCATAGTGCTCAAGGCAATAGAAGAAATAATCACCATAGAGCTAGCAGCAGATATTGCGCCCAAAAAGGTAAATAAGGTTAGCCAAGGCTGTTGTTGATACCAAGGTAAAAATAATACATAAGCATCCGATGGCACTGTATCGCCGAGTAATAAATCTCCCGCTAAGCCTAGTGGTACAGCAAAAACTGCAAATACTAATAAATAAAGTGGGAAAATACGGCGACTAAGCCAAGTATCTTTTTCATCTTTTAGTTCAACGACCATGACTTGAAATTGTCGTGGTAAAGATAAAAATGCCGCCATTGTTATCACTAGCATGGCAAACATTGACATAACATTAGGAAAGTTAAGTTGTTGATCAAGTTGCAGGCTTGCAGATGAACGTCGCCAAATTTCCATCGGCGAATCGAACAAGACATAGGTAACAAAAATACCCACAGCGATAAACGCAAATAGCTTAACTAGCGATTCAAAAGCAATAGCTAGCATAACCCCTGGATGACGCTCAGTAACATCGATATTACGGACACCAAACACAATGGTAAAGCCTGCTAATACCAAACTAACCACAAGGCCAAAATGCCAATTGGCTAAGCTTTGCTCTGCTTGTAACTGTTGGAAGGTATAAACAATGGCTTTTAATTGCAGGGCGATATAAGGCATGGTGCCAATGAGTGCCACTATGGTGACTAAAATGGCTAAATTGTGTGATTTACCAAAACGTGCGGCTAATAAATCGGCGATTGATGTCAGGTTTAATTTTAAACTAACCCGAATAATGCGCTGAATAAATGGCCACGCAAATATGAACAGTAATATAGGTCCTAGATAAATAGGGATATGAGAAATGAAATTAGTTGATGCTTGTCCCGGCGTACCTAAGAAACTCCAAGACGTGCAATAAACTCCTAGGGTGAGTGCATAAATTACCGCTTGGCTTTTGCGCAATAATTTATGTCGATATTTGTCTCCAACATAGGCAATAAAAAACAGCAAACCTATATAAGCAAAACTTAAGCCTGCTAATTGCCAATTTGGAAACATCTAATTTCTCTATAACTTTATTAATTAAATGATTATATGCATTTATTCACACATGTCATCAATTGTCTTTTATCTCATCAAAAAGCCATATTACTTGACCGTTTGACTATGAAATTCAGCAATATATTGCCCACCTTTAATGTGCGCAATTACCCGTAACTTTTGCTTATCGCCTTTATTGCTGATGTTATTACGTAAGGGTGTTGGGCTTTTCCAATAATAAGGGCTGTCAATCATGCCCATAGGATAAGCACTGGCTTGATTGTTACTATCAACTAAAAAAAATGTTGCGCTATCAAGCGGAAAAGTAGAGTTTAATGTTGTAGTGCCTGCTTCATCATAAATATTGACTTCAAATTTACCTGATTTCAAAATACATTTTTGATTAATAACATCACAATGGCCAAAGGGCACCATATTAAACACTCTTTCTTGATCGGCTTTATTTTCAAGGTAAAAATCTGACGCTATGTAGCCACCTAGAATAAGAAACGGTGCCACCATTAAAGCTACTTTTGTATGACGGTTCATGATCATCCTCTTTAGTATTCAAATGTAAACGTTATTCTACAACACTGCATTGGTGCAGTTACTACAAAGTTTATTCGTTTTAAAATCTGTGCTTAATGAGAAAAACTAAAGGCTCCAAAGTGGAGCCTTTATGCAATAGGTATAAAATACCTTCACTACCTACTTAATGGTCATGTGCAGCCGAAACACCACCATGTGGCGTACGGAAGTTTTCAACCAATTGTTGGATATGAGCAGGCGCTGGACCTGTAAATCTTAATACCGTAAATGCTACGGCAAAGTTAACAAATGCGCCAACTGAACCAAAGGCATTTGGTGAAATACCGAAGAACCAGTTTGGACCCATATCACCTAAGAAAGACGTACCAGGGATAAACATAAGGCCTTTGTGTTGGAACACGTAAAGCATAGTTACACCGATACCTGAACACATACCCCAAACTGCTGCAGTGCCACTCATTTTCTTAGCGAATATACCCATCATTAACGCTGGGAAGATCGAAGATGCTGCTAAACCAAAGGCTAGCGCCACCGTTCCTGCGGCAAAGCCAGGCGGATTTAAACCAAGCCAACCAGCCACCAGAACCGATATTGTCATCACAACACGACCTGCTAACAACTCATTCTTCTCAGTTAAGTCCGGCGTTAAAATACCTTTCATTAAATCATGAGAAATAGAGGATGAAATAGCTAACAGTAAGCCAGCAGCAGTCGATAGCGCGGCAGCTAAACCACCCGCGGCAACTAAAGCAATTACCCAGTTTGGTAAGTTAGCGATTGCAGGGTTAGCCAATACCATAATGTCACGGTCAACTTTAATCATTTCATTGGTTGCTGCATCTGCATTGTACTGTACTTTACCGTCACCGTTTTTATCTTCAAATTGTAATAAACCGGTTTTTTCCCAGTCTTTGAACCACTGAGGACGCTCAGCATATTCCATATTTTGACCGGCTGCTGGTTCAATAGTATTCATTAAGTTTAAACGAGCCATAGCGCCAACTGCTGGAGCAACTGTGTATAACAACGCGATAAATACTAATGCATAACCTGCTGATTGACGTGCTGCTTTAACTGAAGGAACCGTGAAGAAGCGCATAATAACGTGAGGTAAGCCAGCAGTACCAATCATCAATGATAAAGTATAAGCGAACATGTTTACTGTGCCGCCCATGTTATCTGTGGTGTATTCTTTAAAACCAAGGTCAGTTACAACCATATCTAGCTTATCAAGTAAGTAAACACCGCTACCATCAGCTAATGTAGAACCTAAGCCTAATTGTGGAATTGGGTTACCAGTTAATTGTAGCGAGATAAACACAGCAGGAATGGTATAAGCGAATATTAATACACAGTACTGCGCGATTTGCGTGTATGTAATACCTTTCATGCCACCTAGTACAGCATAAACCCAAACAACGAACATACCGATGTAAAGGCCTAAGTCATAATCAACTTCTAAGAAGCGAGAGAAAGCAACACCCACACCCTTCATTTGACCAATGATATAAGTTAATGAGGCGATAATTAAACAAACGACTGCCACGATACGCGCAGTTTTTGAATAATAACGGTCATAAATAAATTCAGGTACAGTAAATTTACCGTGCTTACGCATGTAAGGTGCAAGTAGCATGGCTAATAATACATAACCACCGGTCCAACCCATTAGGAATACAGAGCCCCCGTAACCTAAGAATGAGATCATACCTGCCATTGAAATAAATGACGCAGCACTCATCCAATCGGCACCAATCGCCATACCATTTTGCATGGGTGTAACACCACCACCAGCAACATAAAAGTCACTAGTTGAACCCGCACGAGCCCACCAAGCGATACCAAAATAAACGGCGAAAGAACCGAATACAGCTATATATGTATAGAGTTTAAGCTCTTCCATTATGATTCCTCCACGTTATATTTTTTATCAAGGTCGTTCATTTTCTTGGTATACCAAAAAACTAAACCGACAAATGTGTAAATTGAGCCCTGTTGTGCAAACCAGAAACCTAGTTTATAGCCGCCTAATCGAATTTCATTTAATGGCTCGACAAGAAGCAAACCAAATCCAAATGAAACCACGAACCAGATAGCAAGACTTATAAATATTAGGCGCAGATTCTCTGACCAATATGTTGCATTACCTTCCATCATTCTCTCCTAGCAATTATTCCTATTAAACCTAATTAGCTTAATAAGCACAGCGTTTTATGATTTTTATACGCTATATACCAAATAGATTATTCTTCCAATTGGTATCACCTGTTGTTTAAGAGAGGTTGACTATTAATTCGACCAGTTGACAAAGCCAACGTTGGATAAATGAATACTTAACCTACTCTAGGCTACACACTAGCAATATTATTTCGGCGCTCATATTAAACTTTAGTCTAGAACACAGGTGAAACAGTTGACTTAAGTAGCACAAATCCCCTAAATATAGTGAATGTACTTACTTGAGATATTGTTATGGACTCAGCATTAAGCGAAATCAGCGAATTTATTCAAGCGATTCCACCTATGGACTTACTGCCGAGTGAAATCATCGAACAAGTAGTTAAAGAAGTTAGCATAAGTTACGTGCGTCGTGGTCAATCGCTTCAACCGCAAGGGGTCACAGAAGAAAATATCTATATCTTGCGCAAGGGGGCGCTAAGTTACTTTAGCAAAGACGATAAGTTATTGGCTAAATACGGTGAAGGAGATATCTGCACAGTTTTTTGCTTTAGTAATGATGAACATATCAGCAACAACGTCATCTCCGATGAAGATACTTTACTCTATAGCATCAATTACAAAAGCTTTCAGCAATTAGTCAAAGCATACCCTGATGTCATTGCATTTTTTCAGCAAACTTCTGAGCAAAGGCTCAATAAGAAAATGCTGAAAGTGAATGAAGACGCTATTCTTAATTCTTCATTACTCAATAGCTCAATTGCAAATTTTTATCACAGCCCTGCTGTCACCATAGGTCCTAACACCACCATTCAACAAGCTGCAATATTGATGACCGACAAGGGATTTTCGTGTTTAGTGATTGTAGAAAAGGACAAATTATTAGGCATAGTAACCGATAAAGATATTCGCCGTCGCTGTGTCGCGCAAGGTTTAGGTATTGACCAGCCCGTTAGTACCATCATGACCGATGACATGACAACCATTGACATTAAAAGTACCGCTTATGACGCCTTAATGATGATGACACAAAGGCATATTCATCATTTGCCTGTTACCGCCAATAATCAACTAAAGGGCATGGTCACCGTTACTGACTTAATGAACAATGAAGGTCAGAATGCCGTAAATATTGCCAGTGTTATTCATAAGGCAAAGTCAGTCAGCGAATTAACCGAAATTAGTAGCATGATACCTAAATTGCAAATACGTATGGCAAAATTGGGCACTACCGCGGATCATGTTGGTAAAAGCATTAGTGCGATTACCATGGCATTCACCATTCGATTAATTGAAATGGCAGAAAAATTATTAGGCCCGCCACCTGTACCTTACGCATGGTTAGCCGCCGGTTCGCAAGCCCGGCAAGAGCAGTTTGCCCACTCAGATCAAGACAATGCCCTGATCATCTCTAACGACATGCAACCTCAACACAATTACTGGTTTAAAGACCTTGCCACTTTTGTTTCTGATGGCTTAGCCGCATGTGGTTTTATTTACTGTCCTGGGAATGTCATGGCCACTAACCCTAAATGGTGCCAAACACAAAAACAATGGTCACAATATTTTGCCCAATGGATTAACACCCCTGAACCAAAAGCATTAATGCACTGCAGCATTTTTTTCGACTTAACCACGGTTTATGGCGATAGTCGCTTACTGGAACAAGTGCGAGTAAAAATGTTAAAAACCACGCAACGTAGCACGTTATTCATCGCACACCTATCACGCAATGCTTTAAATTTAAGGCCACCATTGGGGTTTTTCCGTGATTTTGTTTTAATCCAAAATGGTGAAAATAAAGCCACGCTAGATTTAAAGCATAACGGTATTGCCCCCATCGTTGATCTCGCCCGTATTTATGCATTGTCTGAGGGAATTTCATCCGTTAATACTATAGAACGTCTTAAGCAAGCAGCAGGAAGCCCTTCATTAACAAAATCATCGGCAGCAAACCTCATTGACGCCTATGAATTTTTAAGCATGCTACGTATGATGCATCAAGCGAAAAAAATGCAACTAGGGCAACAGCCCAATAACTACTTATCACCAAAAGATATTTCAAAACTCGAGCGTGAACACTTAAAAGATGCCTTTAAAGTGATAAAAACCATGCAAGACAGCCGTCAATCTACTTATTAGCGATAGCCATTTATCATGTTAAACCATCATTTATTAACTCGCTGGCTAGTCGGCTACGAAGCACAACGAAAACGTATGCTCAAGCGAGCACCTGCGGGCCCGTTGTATGATTTTCTTAAGGTCCCTTTTCCTGCGCTTTGTACCCCTTTTGAACAAACATCGATATTAGCGGTAGATTTCGAGACAACAGGGTTAGACGCTATACAAGATAAATTGCTCAGTGTCGGCTGTGTGGAGTTAAATCATTGTCAAATTATACTGGGGACGAGTTATCACCAAATTATTCAAACTCAAGGCAGTTTAAAGGCCGATAACGTTACTATTCATCAAATAACTGATGACCAAAAAGATCAAGGCAAACCATTAGCCGACGTAGTTGAAAACTTACTAAAAAGACTCGCCGGCAAAGTCATGTTAGTGCATTTTTCTCGTATTGAACGACAGTTTTTACAACAAGCGTGTTTAGAACTCTATGGTATGGCACCACCTTTTCCGATGATAGACACGTTAGTTGTCGCTAAAAAAAGATTAGATAAACGCGATGTTGCTTACGACCCTTCAGAGTTGAGGCTTACCGCGCTGCGAGCAAAGTACGGATTGCCCAATCACTATGCCCATAATGCGTTAAATGACGCGATTGCAACCGCAGAATTACTGTTAGCTCAAATTAGCGAACGCAATGAAGATATGTCACTACAGCAATTAATTTTATAGCGGCCTAATACACTTATTTTCCTCAAATGCAGAAAATAACTTGGTCTATTGCAAAACTATGAGATAATTGTGCTCGCAATCACACATTAATGGTCCATTATGAAACTTTTAGTTCGCAACCTTTCTCGTTCAACAACCGAACAAGAACTCCGTATTTTATTTTCTGCTCATGGCACTGTCACTGAATGTAATTTAGTTTTAGACCAAGCAACGGCGAAATCAAAAGGTTTTGGCTTTGTTGTCATGCCAGATGAAAAAGCAGCTAAAGACGCTTTAAAAAATCTGCATGAAACTAAAGTTGCAAATAATAAAATTCGCGTAAAAATCGCGCAATAGTTTTATCTAGTATAGATACTCAAAACCAGCACTCAGCTGGTTTTTTTGTTTTTAATGCACAGCTCAAAAGCTAGTAAAAAGAAAGCTAGCTAGTTCGCTATTTTTAGCAAAACAAACATTTCAGCTAAGTAGCCTAAAATGGCACGCCTAGCATTGATGCTAAATCACCATTAAAATTAAAAAACGATGACGCTTCACGATCTTTAATACGAGAATTCAACTCTGTTTTCAGCGCTTTTAACGTTGTAGTGCTGACAATAAACTGGTTAATAGACACCACTTCATCTTCTATTCGATCGGTATGTATCGCAATATTCTCTGTGGTTATTTTATTGCTCCCACCATTAAAGTGTTCCCAAACAATAGCTTCAGGTGTATCCGCTGATTTTAACTCCCTAAGCTCAGTATTTAATTCACTCACCTTCTTCGATAGCAAAGCTTCAATTGCTGTCAGTGTTTCAGCATCAAAATTGAAAGAGTCGTCGTCAATGTGTTCGTGGTAAAGCGTTAGTAGTGTAAACACATCTTTATTTTCTCTTGCACTAGCAAGCTGCTGCATTAAATCATGCTTAATCGCTTTCTTAGTTGCATCACTTTCTTTATCTGGATGTAGCTTAGATGCAAGGCGCTTATACATTTTATTTAATTGACTGCCTTTAAATAATTTTTCGAGGATGCCTAGCTCATGCTTATTTTCTCTCTCTGAAAAATCGCTATAGTGCTGATAGTCAAAATCTTCAAAGAAGTCTTCATCAAATTCTTCATTAAACTCTGCATTATATTCATCATCATCTGCCGCTGCTTCTTCATGCATTTTTTCATGAAAACGTTGAACATGCTCTTGAATCAAAGCCGGGTTTTTAATCAGCTCAATTAACTCCTCTCGATCAAACTGCATTTCACCGTCAAACATTTCATCTAACATGTTAGCTAATTCGGCAATACTTTCTTCATCTACCGTTTGGTCTAAAGTTTCAGCTAATAGCGTCAACTCTATATTTATTTTTTCGCGTAAATCAGCAACATCAATACCTTCAGAGAAAGGATGTGTAGCTAAATAATCGATATCAGATGAAATCCACTCTAACAACTCATTTCTTTGCTTATCGGTTAATGATTTTTTTGAGAGAAAATGTATTAAATGCTCAACTTGCGCAGTAATAGCATCAGCTAATTTTTGTTCAGAAGGCTGTGCTTCCTGTTTAAATTGTTCAAACAATTTTGTTCTTTTTTTAGTGAAATTAGCATTACGCTTCTGATGTTTTTCTATTTTTATCCACAAAGCAGACAGCGCACTTGTCGGTTTATTATTTTCATTTTCAGCGCTGAACTTACTTAACTCGGGAATGAAATCGCTCATGACAATATTTTTGTTGGCTTAGTGATAAAGATATTGTAGCTAAATAATAAGTCGTAGTGCAAAAGCGATTGTGAGTCAGCTTTTTAAGTGAAAGGTTGAACGTTATCCACAATGCTTTACATCGTTACTTTTACTACACTCTACATTAAGTAAACTTTGTAAAGTTCCCCCAAATAACAGATCTCATTAATAGACAAATAATGAAAAGTATTGCTGCTTCCACTGTTTTGCCATACTCTCTCAGCTAAGCACTAAAAAACAGAGCAACCAGTCAAAAAAGAAAGCTTATTGATGATAATCAATAGACTGTTTTTAGGTTGCGTTTAAAGAAATAGTATTAATATAAATTAGATCTTAGTTGGAATACATGTACAGTAAATTGTTGTTAGAAGTTGAAGAGTTATTATCCCCCCATTGCCGATTTACATAAACCTGAAGGCACTGAATGCATTGCTGTAGTTGATCAGTGGATACATGCCATTGCCACTGACAGTCAATTTTTTTGTAATGCCGATTTAGCACCCGCTAATGAATTAAAAACTCAAATTATCGACTTGCTCAGCGCTAAGCAGCTTTTTACCAACCGAGAAAATTTTTACGATTTAGTTTTGAAAACCTTACCTTGAAACCAAGCAAAGATAGTAGCTTTAAATTTATTGATCTGTTTGCCGGTATTGGCGGGGTTCGTTTAGGCTTTCAAAAGAATGATGGCGCGTGTGTCTTTTCATCTGAGTTTGATAAGCATGCGCAAGCAACTTATAGAACTAACCATGGTGAGTTTTAGTTGCTAATAAAAACGACTCGAATAACGCTATAACTTGTGTAATAGATGAATTTAAACGGTGATCTCCATCAATAAGGTGTAAGGTACACTGCGTCTGCTGAGCATATTTTATAGAACTGGCTACAGGCACAATATCGTCAGACCAACCATGTACAATCTCAATATTGCTAAGCGTAGTATTATAGTTTTGCTGCTGATAACCCTGCATATACAAAGCTGGCGCCAATAAAAATACGCCCAGTGGTTGGTTACTTGCTGATGCGACTAATGAAACGTAACCGCCCATGCTTGAGCCGACTAAAATATAAGGTTCGAGCTCGTTTGCTAAATAAGTATTCAACTTAATTACCCGATCATCGGGGCTTGCTATATTGCTGTAGTCAATGCTATCGACACTACAACCTGCCGCTTTGGCTATGTTAGCAAGTTGGGTTATTTTACTGCCCCATGGGCCACTTTCTTTGCCATGTGAGAATATAACTTTCATGTTTACTCCGTTTTCCACTTAGTCATCAAACGTTATGCCTGTTTGACTCTAAATAGTATATAAAAGTTAAACAAACAGAAAATAAAAATTATTAAAAAAACTCATTAGATCTAACAAACACTATTTTTCACTAATCAGTAGCCAATTGTATTGTCGATATTGGCAAAGTAATGACCAAAAACCACGTTGTTGCCAATCATTATTGTATTCTAGTTTGGGCAAACCTATTTCTTTGTTCAGTGATAGTTTACCGATAACTTTATCTGCAAATTTTACCTGTAGGCTGTAGGCTGTAAATTTATCATTCATCAGTTAAACCCATTCGTTATCAGCTAAAGAATTAGACTCAGGAGTGAGTAGCTCTCTTGTCGTTAGTTTTATGCCTAACCCTTGTAAGACCGAAAATACTGCGGACAAAGTGCAATTAGCATTTCCGTTTTCAATACGCGATAACGTATTTATGCCGACTCCACATAGAGCTGCACAGTCTGCCAGTTTCATATTCAACTTTGTTCGTTTTGCTTTAACTAGCTTACCTAGTACATCTGCATCTTCTATATATACAGAGTTAGGCATGTCTGAAACTTTAACTCGATTAGCCATACTAATAGCACCTAATTATTCACCATTAATAGTGATTATATTGGTGTATTAAACATTAGCAAGAAATATTCACTACTATTAGTGAATATACTTCCTACTGGTAGTCATTCAACCATTATTCACTAGTAGTGATGAATTAAAGTTCATACTGACAGCAAAACCACTTGTAGTTTTAGTAATAGATAGTGCTGCAAAGATATGCTCAACAGGTGAAGCCTGAACTCATTGTTATATATGCGTTAGTATACAAAAGTGGTTCAAACTCTCTTGAGATTTTTGCTAAATATTACTGCATGCGATCATCGAGAATTAATAGCGTAGAGCGTTTTCGACGTTCAATATTGTCATCATTGTGTATAGAAAATCTAATTATCTATACATGTAATAAACTCATGTATAGATAATCGTATAATTTCGACACGTCGACCGAACATGTTTATGAAATCGACATTAACATCAAGTTTGAATAAATATTAGATGACTAGGCGTGCTAAAAAATGAAAGTTATTAAAAACAAAAAGCCCCACAAAAGTGAGACTTTACAATGAATTACTTATAAAAATGGAACGTGCTAAAACATTATTCTATGTTTTGTATTTGAATGTAGAGCACAGACACTTAACCAATTAAAATCAACAACTTAAAGAGAAAGCATAAAACAAACACATTTACAGCCCACCAAATAGCCCACCAATTGATAACTATTAAAACTAATTTATACTGTCAACTCAGTTGAAAATCTTTATAAGACTCTAATAAGAGCTTTATTTTTATTTTTGCATATTTACTTTCAGGTTCAACTTGCAGTAAATAATTTAGTTTCCCGATAGTTCTTTCATATATTAACGGATCAAAATTATTCATTTCGAATAAGTTATGTTTAAACTTTTCAAGTTCAAACACATTAGCCCTTAAATCTCTTTTGAAGGACCTAGGGACTTTAAGCTTCCCACTAGATATTGAGATACCTGTAATTATCTTCCGGGCCCCTTTAATTTTTAATTTAGTTTTACTTTTGTTTAAATTAAATCCTCGATTCATTAATATTTTTTCAATCAAGGAGGGAAGGTTTCTTGGAATATTTATTCCCGAAAATGCTAGGTCATCCGCATACCTTGAATATTTTAAATCAAACTTTAAAGCAATCTGCTCTAATATTATGTCAATAGGATAAAATACAGCATTACTTAAGATAGGGCTTGTGCTCGCACCTTGCGGCAAACTGTTCCTTAATGTGCAAATATATGAAATATAATTTGAATCATTCGTTTTCATCCCCACAGAGTGCAGTACTTCAAAAATCATTTGTCTGGAAATGCTTGGAAAGAAGTTTTCTATATCAACAGTTAATAACTCTTCACAGTCAAGATGATGCTTTGCATGACCAATAGCGCTATTCCCTTTCATGAATGCAAAGCTATTTTTGTGACATTTAAGCTTGTCTTGAAAAACATCCAAAATCACGCCATGTAGATGCTTCAGTGTAGGATAAGGCGAATCAATTTTTCGATACCCACCTTTACGCTTTGGAATATTAAAGCTTCTATAGTGGTTCTCTGATGCATGAATAATACTAGAGACAATAGCTCGTGTCTCATGACTAGCTTCTAAGCCTAAATTTTGAATGAAAATTGAAAAGTCATTGTTATAATGCATAAATATTGAGGTCCTGCTCTACTATAAAATTTTCACTTTGAGACATTGTCACGTAGTGATAATTCTCATCACTTAAGAGCGAATAGTGTCTTTTATTCGTTCTTAAGTGATCAGACCTATTAGTGGTTAAACAACCCCTAATCGAAAAAGGCGAATACACCTTATATTGCTAGAGCAAAACCTCAACAGAATATTTTTACCATAAATCAAACACTAAGACTATGATTAATTAAACAATCAGGCTTTTTTGTTTTTTGAATTTGATTAAGAATAAATATTTTTTCATTACTGAGTTTTGAAGAAAGCTTTACTCTATCTCCCTTAACCTCTCCTAATCCATTACTTTCCAAAAAACTTACAGCCTTAATAATTGTTCCTGGTAGTAAACGATATTTTTCATGAAATTCGTAAATATAATGCCACTTGAGATCTAAAAGCAAATTAATGCAATTTTTAATTGCTATTCTTTCTTGATTATCCACACTAATCCACCCTTTCAAAGAGAGTATGATGAGTTTTATCATCTTTTAATTTTGGCCACCAAAAAATTGGGAATACATTGTTAGGGCAACTATAGTTTTCCCAATAATATAATGATTCACTTTTATTATATCCAAGAGAATAATCACCTATTAATCTATTCTGATATTTTTCATTTAGTTTTGTTTCAAGTAACAACATTTCCTCTATTTTAGCCTTACTTTCCATCTTATTATTTTTTTCACTGATCCCCTTATCTAAAGATTTGTATGTAAATATTGGTTTTTTTAGAGTATCACTCAAATTTTTCAAACCAAATTTCATACCTGAAAAAGCGACAAAATAAAAGTCCAATGATAAGTAATCAATACCAACGAGGTCACTCGAAAGTACATCACATAACCATTGATATTTTTTTATCATTTTTTCGCCACTTCCTATGAAGTCATCAAAGATAATTATCGAATCTCCATTTTTAACTTTGCCAACAGCTTCAGGGATATGTGTGATATACCTGTTACCCCACTCATCTGTTGGCTTTATTTTTAATTTTAATTGTTGTATTCCTACTGAGGAACCATCTGGCTTTCCAACATCGGCAACACCTACGATAAGTGTACGTTCAGCTTTAAGCCCCCACTCAACAAACTGTTCATTAATTGCTTGGCATGCCAACTTCTCGTTTTGGTTATCTAAAACATAAATTTCTAAAATTAATTCTTTCAGTAGCGCTCTTTGTACTTTTGATTCACAAAAGTCCCATAGATTCATCAACTCTTCTTGAAGATCATTGACCCAACTTCTTTCCTTAATTAATTCAAAGATATCGTTAAATGCTTCACGGTCTAACTTTTGGTTTGCAATCATGATAATACCAATTAAATAGTTTATTTCTTAATATTCGATGACATTTCTTTTCTTAAATCTCTTACTGCAACTCTAAATTCTTCGGACCAATTTTCACTAGCTTTGTCGTCCTTCTTTTCTTGAGAAAACTTAAATATTAATTCTAATGCACGCTTAAATTCTCGAGGAGCCACACCTCCATCAAATAATAGGTGAATTCGTTGCGACACATCCCTTATTTGATATGTCCAAATATCTAATTCAGGGCCACTTTTTGGTATGAGAGTTACTATAGTCAATAACTCCGAATAAGCTTTAAGTCTTTCGGTCTCTATCCAGCGACTGAACTCACGATGAATCGTTAACTTATTCCCCCAAAAAAGCGTTAATAATTGTCCAACGATTCCACCAGCCATTATCGCTGTTAATACTGTATTCCAATCCATATCAATTCCTATTCACTCTTAGAGTAGAGCCTAATAATAATTAAAAATCATAATATTAATGATTTAAGTTAATTTAAGTTTGTGATGCAACGTTTCATCACTTTTATTTTGAGGTGCATTCAACAAATCAAAAACCAACCTAGAAAAGCCATTAGCCTTATCCGGGTTAGATAACAACTGCATCATTTGGTTTTCATGTGCTTCACCGCTATCCATAATGGCGTCCATTAACGCTTTAGGGAAGTCGCCAAGCATTGCTTGTTCAGCTGTATTATTGTCTATCTGTTTCATCACTGATGTATTCTCTCTAACCTTATCTTTAATGGTGTATAAATAATTCACCATGTCTTTATCGGTCAGCATATCAGTGATAAATAACTCGTTTAATCGGGCTATTATTTGCGATAGAAACTCTGCTTTAGGATCTTTTGCTTTTGCCGTTCCTAGAGCATCCCCTGTTTCTAATTTGTAATCTGGTGAGTCTTGTTTAAGTGTTATGTCTTGCTGGCGAATTTTTGATAAACGGTAATGACTCATCACCACATTACTTAAATCAATATCGTTTTCTTCAGGCGCTACATCTCGTAGCATAGGTCTGAGGTTACGGGCATAAAGGCATAGTTTTTCTAGCGCCTTGTCATCGTAATCAACAATTTGAGACATAAACTCATAGAAACGTACAAAGGTACCCAAATCTTTTTTAAATATGTCTAAAGCGTCCTTTTCTTGCTTACAGTCTTTAAAGGTATTTTCAGCATTCGCTATTAACACTGTATCACCAGTTTTCTTAGTGCGCTCGAACATTTTTTTCGCTTGTTTATACGCTTCAATTGCAGATTTATAGCGCTTTTGCCAGCGTTCAACAGCGGGTTTACAAATATTAGCTATAGCTGCGTTGCTTTTGCTCTTAACAAAAAAAGCATCACAGAACTGTTCAACTTCTTGCCATTGGAAAATACCTGCAGCTTTTAACTTATCCTGTAGGTCGAATATCAAATCAGGATCAGATACATCGGCTAATTCAGCTGTCTTATAATAAGGTTGGAATGCAGCAAGAATATCATCAGGTTCATTGACGAAATCTAAGACATAAGTACCCGTTTCAGCTTTACCAGGGAAAGTGCGATTTAAACGAGATAATGTTTGTACACAGTCAACTCCACCCAATTTTTTATCAACATACATAGCGCAGAGTTTTGGCTGATCAAAACCTGTTTGAAATTTATTAGCAACTATCATCACTTGGTAATCACTGCTATCAAAGGCCTTACGCATATCTCGGCCTTTGAGACTATTGTTCATGTTCTTTTCAGTAAACTTAAGATCTACAAGCGCTTCGCAGCCAGGGTCTTTATCAGTGAATTCTACTTCACCAGAAAACGCGACCATTGCATGAATTTTTTCATATCCATTTTCAACAATATATTTATCAAAGCCTTGCTTATAACGCACTGCCTCTTTACGAGAGCTGGTCACTACCATAGCTTTTGCTTGGCCACCTAATAGCCCCATCACGTTGTTTTTAAAGTGCTCAACAATCACTTGTACTTTTTGACTAATATTATAGTCATGCAAGCGTACCCATTGATTAAGTTTTACTTTGGCTTTTTTACTTTCAACTTCTGAATCAGTATCAGCCATTTTCATGGCTAGGTTATAAGCGATTTTATAGTTAGTGTAGTTTTTTAACACATCGAGAATAAAGCCCTCTTCAATCGCTTGGCGCATACTATAAACATGATAGGCTTCCGGCTTATTGCTCTTTGAGGGGGCTTCATCAGGTTTAGGTAAACGGCCAAATAATTCTAGTGTTTTGGGCTTAGGCGTTGCGGTAAACGCTAAATAGCTTAAGTTTTTTGAAGCACGGCGTGAAGCGACTGTGGCATCTAAAATATCTTCGGTGGTGAGCTCTTCATCACCTTCCAACTCTCCCAAAGAGCCATCAATCATCAATACTTCTTTTAACTGACGAGCCGTACTGCCTGTTTGTGAACTGTGGGCTTCATCAGCAATTACCACATAATTACGTTCTTTTAAGCTAACGCTGTTCTCAATGGCTTTTAGAACAAAAGGAAAGGTCTGAATAGTTACTACAATTATCGGCTGTGAACTTTCTAGAGCGCCGGCAAGCTTTTCTGATTTAGAGCCATCACCTTCATTGCGATTTATTCTACCTACCATGCCTTCAACAGACGTAAATTGTGAGATGGTTTCTTGCAACTGATCATCAAGTACTGTTCTATCGGTAACAACTATTATAGAGTCAAATAGCTTGTTACCTTCAGCGGTATGAATAGCCGATAATTGATGAGCCGACCAAGCAATAGAATTAGATTTCCCTGAGCCTGCACTGTGTTGAATTAAGTACTTTTGTCCAGGGCCTTCATTGCGAGCAGCATTAACTAACTTACTGACAACATCCCATTGATGGTAGCGAGGAAAAATCAGTGTTTCTTTCTTATATTTTCGCCCTTCCCAGTCTTCTTTCTCTTCAATTTCTAGATGTACAAAACGAGCAAGAATATTTAATAAATTATCTGGTAGTAATACTTCGTTCCATAAATAGTCAGTCGCATATTGATTGATGTTTTCTGGTACATCGTTACCAGCAGCGCCTTCACTAGTACCCTTATTAAATGGCAGGAAAAAAGTATCATCACCCTCTAAACGCGTAGCCATATATACTTCATATTGGCTAACAGCAAAATGCACTAAAGCACCACGTTTAAAAGTTAATAAAGGCTCTGACTTTTTAGTAACCGGATCTATCGCAAACCGAGTAGTTTTGTATTGCTTAATCGCATTTTGTACAGCTTGTTTAAATTCTGATTTCAGCTCTAGTGTAACTACAGGTATACCGTTTACAAATAATACTAAATCAATGCGCCATTTTTTCGCTTTTACACCGTTTTCAGCTTCATGCTCGTCAGTTGCCCAAGGGGAATAAACCAACTCAGGCACTACACGTAAACGATTCTTTTGATAGTTAGCCAAAGTGTCAGGGTTTAAGTCATGCTCTGGTTTAAACTGACATAAACTAAAACGCGTACCACGGTCACGAATTTCGTGCCGTAAAATACCTAAGGTACCAAAAGTACGCATTTCTTTATTAGCAGCATTAGGATCAGCCTTATTTAATTGCGAGGCCACCCGTTCTAAAAATTTTTGCTCTGGATATTTTTTATTACCAGGCTTAGCAGGATAAAGTGCACAAAACTTTTGCCACTGAGCGTCCTGAGTATCTTTTACAAAACCCAATACATCTTCTTCGTAAAGCGCCAGCTCGCGGTTATAGTTTTCGGGTTTTCCAAGCAACCAGCCATTGGATACTAGCTGGCGAATCATATCGTTTTGGAATGTATGCTCGTTACCCTTATCCATTAACCACGTCCTGTAAACTTTCACTTCTCAGGTCCCAAGCCAATATCAGCTTTTCTACCAACATTGATTGCCTCTCCCTAATCAGTTTAGGCTTCCAATCAAGTTCCTTAATTATTTGATTAGTCAGAACAAACGAAGTATGACCATTTACTGGATTAAAATAGGCCGTTTTTTTCTTATCAAATTCATAGTTACTAGCCGCACTATTCTTATTTCTTGAAAGTAAGGCCAAATTACCTAAACAATGAACAAGCTCTTGATGCTCCTCATCACTTGGACACCACTGCTTCCATAAGCTATCCATAGTTGGATTTTGTGGCATAACATGTTCAACAGTTATCTTGGAATGATTGTACTGAGCCATATTATCGCTTAGTTCGGAGTCAAGCCTTAAAAGCACCATAACTCTAATTTTGCTCAACTTATAAATTGGACCACTCAACTGTTTTATCGCGTCTTGCTTTTCATCGACGGTTAAAAAGAGTTTAGAATCAGCGCTAAACTCGTTATCACTGTCAATAGCATTCAAAATATCAGTATAACGTGCGATACGGTAGTTAATGCTAATGCGATTTATCATCAACACTGAGGTTAATTTTTCCAAACTATCTAAAAAGATAGCCAATCGTTCTGGCTCACTTCGATATTTAGCCATATAGTAAATCGCTGCAGGGACCCAATCGCTATTGTCTATGCGCCTTAACCAAAATAGGCTGCGATTAATCTCTGCTTCAAAACTGTGACTACTAAAGTTTTGATCTAAAATTTCACTATAAATTTGTGTATATGGCGCTAACTTATTATCAATAAAGCTTATAGAATCCTGCTCTGGCTTTATATGTGCTTTGAAATCAGAAACCATATTGGAACGAGATTTTGCACGTAGCTCAATCATCCTTATGTGAGAAAATAATGCGTTAAACCTATCGCGACCTATATTCTCTTCTAAGTCTTCCCATTTATTGGTATAAAAACTTTGTTTATCATTACTTTCAGGAATAGCTCCGGTGATTAAAGATTTTAGAATATCTGTTGCACTTAAATCTAAACCTCTATCGTTCATCACTGAGAAAATGCGATAAGCGGAATCCACGTCAGGAGTAGTAACCAATACAACAAAGCATCCAAGCATTAAAAATTGAGTTAATCTAATTAAAGCTTCTTCTTCAAGGCCTTTTAATTGTGAATGCATCGCCATAGCATTTTTACGCATATTTTTTTGGCTATCATTCATAGTAATGTTTGTTGCAAATAAGTCTGCTAATCCACCAGCTTCTTGTAAGTATTTTAAAAAAAACTGTTGATCTTTTGGTCTTGTTTTTAAACGAGGTTTGTCTTCTGTGAGCAGTATTGGGTCACCTTTTTGAAATATAGCGTTCTCCAAGCCGGCGCTATATTTAGATGAAACTAAGCTACGAATTACTGACAATAAAATAGTTAAGGTAGTTAAGCGCTGCTGCCCATCAACCACTTGTGACAAAGCGCCATCAGGCTTAATCAGTACAATACTACCTAAAAAATATGGAGAGGCCTCTTTAATATTTTTCGGTTGTTCAGCCAAAAATTGTAATAAGTCATCAACTAATGTTTCCGCTTGCTCAACTTCCCATGAATACGGACGCTGGTATCCTGGTATCTCAAAGGAGTAATCATCACAAAAAACACCTTTTAATGAATATTCGTGTGCTTCTAAAGTTTTTTTGGTCATGTAAATCCTTTTATCTATTACAGCTTAATAACTAACATTAATTACTTACAGCTCGATATAGTATTTGTTAATAACTCATGAAGAGTATCTAAATTATAGTCACTTTTAGTCGCTGATAATACTTCAGCTCTATCTAAGGCGTTTTGACATGAAACAGTTATTGAATCGGATGCTTGAGTTTTATTGTCATAAACACCAATACCCGCAACAAGTATTGCAAACGCAAAGCTCAATATTGAAAACTGCCGAATTGAACTTAACATCTTATCTCTTGGTTCTTGTTCTCTTTCTTGCTCTTTGCGTAACAAGGTGTAGCTCATCGCTAAAAAAACAAATGCAACACCAGATATTCCAAGCTGTAAAATATTGATAAGATCACTCGCTGAGAATCCTAAAACACTCATTCCTCACCTCCAACATTGCACAAATAACTTTCATCAGTCCACTCGCCGCCATTCCAAGCCTTTTCTACACCTATGGGCAGTTGTGTCAAAACTGAGTCTGGAATATCACCGGTTGTTTTAGGATAGTTTTGAACCGAATGCTGAATCATAGTAACGATCGCTTTCGCTGTGTCATTACATATTTTAACTACAGCCGGATATTTTTTTTCAGGCAAATTCAATGTTGCAGAAGCCAATAAAAGTCTAGATTGTGGATAAAGATAACCGTCTACTAATTTGACTTTAGGAGCATCATCGCCTAATTCATTAACATCAAAATCATTCAATGACCCCGTCAATATTGGCGCAGCTAACAAATCAATTGCGACTCTCTTAATTAACGCTGACAAAACATATTCATTTGCCTTTCCTGAATTTCCGTCCTGCATCCCCAACCATTTAAAGCCACATAAATCAGCATTTAACTCATGCTTATCTAACGTTACCTTACTATCGAATAAGCCTGGTTTTAGTTGTAATTTGTATATTTCAGCCCATACGTTTTTAGTTTCAATAACAGACTTACTCATTACCGGACAAATATTACCATTAAAATGATAGCCTTCATGCCCTAATATAAATGAAAATGCATAATCATTTATTTCATTATAAATATCTATAGCCGTTGATAATATAATGTTTTTTGCGTCTGGCTTAATAGCATTATTTACGTGTGAATATATATCAACAACTAAGGAGTAAATTGAATTTAAATCATCTGCACTTAAATCTCTACGAGCGATAATAGACTCTTCCCTGTGGGTAAATACCTTATCATCATCGTATTTTTCAGCATCAGCCAACAACAGTGCATCTACCCAACTCAATTTGGGTACCTCACTTAATACAGTTACTTTTTTATCATTAGATAAATACATAAATGCAGCTTCAGCGGCTAGCCACGCAGACACTCTAGTAATAAGTGCTAATGGCTCTTCTCGACAATATATAGCACTGCTATCTGCATAACAGGCTAAGTTCGGCTCTTTTTCACACCCTCTCGCCATAAATGCGAGTTCAGCATCATCGTCAACTGTTGCAAAAACTCTTGCTGCCGTATCACTAATCACTTTACGGTACTTTTTATCAATTTCAGTCGCGTTTTTACCGTAGCACACTGCTAAACGCCACTCTTTCGCTTGTAATGTATACGAACTTAATAAAGTGAGAGTAAAGAAAATAAAAAAGGCTAATCGCATGACATCGCCTCCGATAACGTCTGCCACAACAGTGATAACTGATAATGTTCAATCATCTCCGTAATAGTTTCTATTGGTAGTTTTTTACCACTTTTCTGATAATAATCTAAGGAGGACCGTACATAAGATTCAGCTTGATTCAACTCATATTTAGCTTCAAAAATACCGTTTTTGTCTTTGTCCCAAATTCTAATGACCATAGAATATTCATCAATTTTTTCTTGAGATGGTATAAGGCCATGGCCCGTATACCATGTTTGAAATACCGTTCGAGTGTTCGCTTGGCAATTTTTTAGTTTAGCCAATACGGTAACGGTAAAATATCGTTGCATCTCCATTGCACCGCCAGCACTGGCATTCGGCTCTTCAATTGCAGAAGAGAAGTCATCAACAGCCGTCACTCCTATAAGCGGCGTAGGCACGTTAAGAATAATTTTTTCATCAGTCAAAGCGATAGCATTAACCGGCTCTTTTCCAAGACAACAAAACGAGAAAAATATTAAGATAATTAAATTTTTGAACATTCCTTGCTCCATCAATTATTTCAGTGAATTTTAAAGTTATATAGTCTTTACGATATCACATATTTAGCCTTATCTTTATTGGCTCATTTTAGCTCAGGATTTGACTTTTTTGTATCCGTTAAGCTTTTCACAGCATCAGCTAAGTCTTTATCAACTTGAGTTGGCTTTAAGTCAATGACTCGTCGAAACTTATCGTATTCTTGCTTAGCTTTTTGTTTTACCTGCTCTGCCGATATTTTACCTGCATGGGTCAATACATCAAAATCGCTTAATTTAAGAAAATCATTTAACTTACTTGCCCAATCAGCCATCTTCATTAACTTGCCATTACGCGCCTGCAGCTCAGCAAACTCAAGATAAGACGTTACTAAACGATTTAATGTTTCAAGCTCTACCTCCGATAAGAAGTTTTTACCTATTATCGCCTCTTTACGGGTCGGCTCTCTGCCTTTATCTTTACCTGCATAGTTTGTTAAACCTAAGTGCGGTTTATCGGCATCAATACGCTGGTAAGCTATTTCTGCTGCTGTGTGGCCATGTGCGGCCCAATGCATTTTATTTTGTACTTGAGCAAAAAAGTTCACGCTTTGCTGGGTTTTGCCGTTGTAGTCAATACTTGTTGCATAAATGTCGCATACTTTGCGCCAAAAAAGCTTTTCTGATGACCTAATATCGCGAATACGATTAAGTAATTCTTCAAAATATGGACTAGATTCTGGCTGCTTTAAACGCTCGTCATCCATCACAAAACCTTTGACTAAATACTCTTGTAAGGTTTTGGTCGCCCATTGCCTAAATTGCACACCTTCTTTTGATCTAACGCGATATCCTACAGCCAAAATAGCTTCTAAACTGTAGTGCTCAATCTCTCTTGTTACTTGCCTAGATCCTTCTTGGCGAACTATTCGGAATTTCCGAATGGTTGCGTTTTGTTCAATTTCTCCATCACTATAAATATTAGATAAATGCTCATTAATAGTAGGCACACCCTTTTGATATAGCTCTGCAATCAATGCTTGTGTAAGCCATAAACTGTCAGACTCGAAACGACATTCAACCTTAGTGCCGCCATCTGCACTATTAAATAATATAAACTCACCGTTAGGTGCTTCGGGTATTAAATTATCAGTCATAGCGGGCTCCGTTATTTCTCATGCTCTAATGTTTTGGTTTCAGTTCGGGCTTTCTTCTTATCAAACTTTTCCTCTAAGTGTGCCTGTGGTTCTTTTAAACGTTCTAATTTAGCTAAACGAGGAAATATAGCGAGTATCTCTTCAACAATATTAAATGCTTGCAGTAAATCATCTTCATCTACTCCATCAGAATGTGTACCTTCGTTACCCACTAAACGTAATGTGTTTAAAAAATTAGCTTCTATTGGGTATTTTGTTTCCAGTTCTTTTATTTGCCGAGCAAGAGTATTCGGCTTCATACCTAATTCACTACAGTATTTTTCTATTCCTCGTCTTAATTTACTGGCAGATAGATTGGTATCAATATGAAAATAACTAAACGCTCCCAAGAGTTCAAACTGTATTGATACTGGAACTTCAAGGCTAATCTCAAACATGGGCACAGGTATTGAAAACTGCTCTACTTTATACAGCGCAGGTAATTGTGTTTCATTAGTGGTTTTCTTTGTATGCTCTTGAGACAAGCCTGTTACTGCAACATTGTCATTACAGCTGGCACAAGCCATGAAGGCTGTAAACTTACAAAAGTGATAACTTGGTTTTGCCACTTGATATATTGCGTAACCAATAGCACCACACACACCTAATAGGGAGTTACTTTCCAGCATTTTCCCAATGAGCTTCTCTTGTGCTATGCCTTTTACTTTTTGCTTATCATTCTCTAAGTTAAAGTGGCGTGAGGCCATTTGCTTGTATTTTTCAGATACTTCACGACTAACTAGACTACTTTCATCTATATTTAACGTTTCTTGATGGCAATAAGGGCAGGGTAAATTAGGGTATTTATCTAAAGCGACGAAGCCTAAAATTGATTTCCATTTGTCAGTGTTCACGAACTAAATCCTTTTAAAATTTCTATAATCTCTTTATTGAAAATAAAACTTAATATTGAAAAGCAGCCTAAAAAATATGGCGATATAATATCTAAGTTTTCACGGTGCGTGAAAAACCTTGCGGCACGATAGCGAAGTTCATAAGATAAAACCTTAAAATATGGTTTGAGGTTGACTCTGTTTTTGGTAACCTTTTTATCTTCTTGTTTATCTTTTTTCTTAATCTCGTCACTTTTAATGCGCATTAAATTAACTGTTGCCCAACTTTCATAACCTGGGCCATCACCACTAAACCAAGTGTATTCAAGGTTTCTGCCAAAGAAAGCAGAGCAACGATATTTTGTCTTTATTCCACGGCAATCTTGTTGATCAATATCTTTTATTAAATTTTCAGGATACAACTTTGTAATTAACCCCTCACTTTCGTTTGCTTCATCATGATACAAATAAAAATATCGATCATTGAGCATTCGTTCCGTCCATGTTTTATATAATTCATCATGATATGGGCGGGCGTAGTTGTAGTAACGGATCATGAGAAAAGCTATAGATAAAAGCAGTAAGTAAGCAATGCCGCTTTGATTAGTGAAGCTAATCTTCATGATAAAGGTGTTCGCATCAACTACCTTTGCGCCTGAAAAAGTAATTGCTAATAAGATAAGGGAAACCACGGTAAGTAATTTACGTTTAGCCTTTAAGCCTTCATCAGCGTCAATACGCTGAGTTAGCGTTAATTGCTTAGGGGGCTCAACAGCAGCGGCTGGAATAGGCGTGACTATTGATGCTTGCACCGGATTATCTGACATTGATAGATCCTTGACTTGATGATTTAAGTCTTTGCCCTTTCTTTGAGACAAAGTGCCTAACGTCAATTTTTCCCGTGACGGCTGCAGAGATTAGAGCTGTGCGTCGCTCTTTGATAAGTTCTATAGCTTTTTCTGATTTTGAAATTAAAAGATCAAATTTATTCATTTGCTTAAATGTATATTCTGCAATTTCTTTTTGCTCTTCTATTTGAGGGAATGCTCCAGTCAACTTATTTACATCAGGCATTCCAATAGTTTTCAGTGTCGCGCCAGCGGTATACCTATCTAATTCATCTTTCATTGCATAAAATACTAATAATAAGTATTCAGGATATGTCTCACTCTCATTACAAACCCAAGCTATCACATGTTGGGAAACAGCCATAATTCTCGTGGTAATTGCGGCTAAACCTATGCTCGCATCTCTCGTAAATACAACACATCGTTTAGGTAGCTTTTTAGCTGAGGAGTTTTCAAGACCTTTTTCATTTAAATAGAAAGATGTATCGGTAATGTAATCAACTTGCTTAAGCTGTGTCGAATCATTTAGAGATACCCATGGTATTTCACAGTTAACCCAATATTCTTCTTTCTTTTTATCTGGAGTATGCCCACTCGCTAATTTAGCTATTTGTTTTATACGACACACTTTCCAATGCTCTGGCACCCCTCCTAACCACTCAACACCTGAGTCCCGAATGGGGGCTTTAGGGTTGATTCCTTTAGTGACGGCATGGCTGATCACAGCCTGTCGTTTTTCTTTTAGCAATTTAATTAGCTGTTGTTGTTTTTCAATCAGGGTGTCTATTTTGGCTGTTTCGTGGTTGAGGAAGCTGGCTATTTTTTCTTGCTCAAAGATAGAAGGCTTATAAATTACAACATTTTCGACTTGCTCAGCGCTTACTGCTTCAAATGTACTACCTGTAGAAACAGAATCTAATTCCGATCGAACTACAGGAATAAGCCACCATAAAAAGTCTGGAGTTAGACTTTCATTATTTGAAATAGCGCATAAACCCCGACCAATTCCATATGTTTGATCAGCAAGGTTTAACGCACCAACAGGGGCACGAACAGAGAATAGTAAATTACCTTTTTGAGCTACCTTTCTAGAAACATCACAATACTGTTTAGGAGTTGGGGACTTAATACCAAATTCCGCATTACCTTGTAAAAAGGGCAAACCTAATCCGTCTTGATTACAATCAACAGAATTAGGTGATTGTCCCATATTTATGGAAGATTCAAACTTAAGTCGGGATGATATCCACTCATTAGGAACTAAACCAAACCATCTAACGCCAGAGTTTTGGTATTCAGAGTATGCCTGGTACTTCCCTAGCATTACGAATGCACCTCTTGCAGCAAATTCATAATTTCAGCTGAAACCGCATCTAAATCAGAATCAATAGCGATTAAGTCACGCGGAGGCTGGTATTGATAAAAGTGACGATTAAAAGGAATTTCATAACCAACAATGCCTATCTCTTGATCTTTCTCGTCTTTTTTATTGGCATCTATCCAAGCATCAGGCACATGGGGTTGTACTTCTTTGGTGAAGTAGGCTTCGTTGAGGTCGTTAACCGATTGTAATTGGTCAAGCGCTACGTTTTCGTTGTCACGCAAATCACCATCGGCTTTGTATTCAACAACTTTTTTCCCATTGCCTGCGCCGCCACTTTCTGCAAATAAACCATAAAAAGGGCTGGCGGCAGCATTGCTGTGAACTTTTTTAACCACTTTTTCTGCTTCAGGATTTTTCCAACTTACTGCCATAGTAATTTGTTTTTTCGCTTTTGG
The DNA here is from genome assembly GCF_002077175.1 of Colwellia sp. PAMC 21821. Classification (NCBI taxonomy): domain Bacteria; kingdom Pseudomonadati; phylum Pseudomonadota; class Gammaproteobacteria; order Alteromonadales; family Colwelliaceae; genus Colwellia; species Colwellia sp. PAMC 21821. Next base: position 2,152,297 of record NZ_CP014943.1, on the reverse strand, counting down.
GTCTAATTTAATAGACTCATTTTTACATGCTTTGCTTAGTACAGCGTCAAAGGTATTCATGTCGTCACACTGTTTTGTGCCTATTTGCACTTGTAATTGGCGCGCAGTTAATAAAACAAGTAGCTGCGAGTTCCATAGTTTTTGGTCTAATAATTCTTTTATTTTCGCTTCTTTTACATCACTGAAATGTGCTTTTAAGTGTTTACGAATATCTGTTTCATGCTCAGTTAATACTCCGTACTCTTTACTTTTATCAGCCGCAGGCGCTTGCGAACAAGCTTCGCTATCAGACCAAGCATTGCCATACGTTTCATAAAGCCATTTCATTGGCGCGTATAAAGGTTTAGCGGCAAAGCGTAACTCGGCTAAACGTTCGTCACTAAATTGGAAGCTTTCACGTAATGGGCGTTCGATAGTGATGCGTCGATAACCAAATTCGTGTGTGTCGAATATTTTACTCGCGAAGGTTTTAGGGGCTTCGGTTTTTGGATTGGCTGATTGACGGCCACGATTGCTTTTGACTTCCGCCGGCTTATTTAGCCCTAATTCATCAAGGGTAATGGCATCAACCACCTCAAAAGCACCAAAGCTGCGTGTGATAGTAGCAATGTCATCGGCACTCATTTCATTACGTTTAGAGCCTAACGATTTACGCATTTTTCCACAAAGGTTTACACCGTTAATCAGCTGTACTTTGCCTTTACGTTCAGCTGATTTTTTATTACTTAATACCCACACATATGTAGCGATACCTGTGTTGTAAAACATATCGGTAGGTAGTGCGACTATAGTTTCGAGTAAATCAGCTTCAAGGATATAGCGACGGATTTCAGATTCACCTGAGCCTGCGCCACCAGTAAACAACGGGGAGCCATTAAGAATAATACCAATCCGTCCGCCGCCATCACTACTATCTCTTAGTTTACTTAGAAGATGCATTAAAAATAATAGTGAACCGTCAGACACTCTGGGTAAGCCTGCACCAAAGCGACCATCAAAGCCTTTTAGCGTATTTTCATCTTTAATGGTTGTTTCTATTTTTTTCCAATCAACGCCAAAAGGTGGGTTAGATAACATGTAATCAAACTTGTCAGCATACAACTGATCATTCGATAAAGTATTACCGAGCTTTATATTGGTAACATCTTGGCCTTTAATCAGCATATCGGCTTTACAAATAGCGTAACTTTCTGGGTTAAGCTCTTGGCCATAAGCACGCATAACCGCTTGCGGGTTCAATTCATGCACGTATTCCATACCAGATGATAGAAAGCCGCCGGTACCTGCGGTTGGATCATAAATGGTGCGGATAATGCCAGGTTTAGTTAAGGCGTCATCATCTTCCATAAATACTAATGAAGTGGTTAAACGTACGATATCGCGAGGAGTAAAGTGTTCGCCGGCTGTTTCATTAGAGCCTTCTGCAAAACGGCGTATTAACTCTTCAAAGGTTAAACCCATGTCGTGGTTTGAAATAGCCTTTGGGCTTAGATCTGTAGAACGAACTTTTTGTACAACCTTCCAGAGTAAATCTGCGTCATTAAGTTGGGCAATAAATTCAGCAAAGTTGAAATATTCAAAAATTTCGCGAGCGTCTTTTGAAAAAGCTTGAATATAACTTTCAAGATTAGCTTTAATATCGGCTTCACCAAGCTTCGACATGTCCATTTTTGAAGTATTGAAAAAGCTCAAACCTCCTGTTGCTCTTAACAGTAATTGTTCTTGCGCTTCTTCTGGCAAATTCATTTTTTGAATTTTTTCATTCTCAGCCAACAAGGCTTCTTTACTTGCTTCTAATACACCTTCAAGACGGCGTAATAACGTAAAGGGCAAAATAATACGGCCATACTGAGATTGCTTGAAATCGCCACGAAGTAGGTCAGCAATAGACCAGCAAAAAGTCGCTAGATTGTTAGGAGTTTGGTTCATTAAATATCTCTTTATTAAATTCGTTATCTAGCTTTTAAGCGTAAGGCTGAAAGTTATTATCGTCTTGGGACATTAAGCGCATTAATTTAGGATGAAAAAATAGCTTTTCTTTGCCAAGCTGCATTTCTTCTAGCACGCCTATTTCCGCTAACTGCTTTAAGTACACAGAGGCAGTTTGTCGTTTAGCAATGTCGCGATCAACTAAGTTATTAATACGACAGTAAGGCTGTTCAAAAATAACCTGTACCAATTCATAACTGTATATTTTGGGCAGCTTCTCTTGAATATACTTACTTGTATCTTCAATCAGTGTGCGAATAGCCGCTATTTTTTTGGTTGTCCAACGCGCCATCTCTGTTACGCCATTAAGAATAAAAATAATCCACTCTTCCCAATTAGCATCCGATGTAACACTGGTGAGTAAGCGGTAATAGTCAGCTTTATGCTGCACGATATACCGGCTTAAGTACAAAATAGGCAGGGTTAGCAACTCTTGCTCTAACAAGTAAAGAATATTGATTATTCGCCCTGTTCTACCATTACCGTCGTGAAACGGATGAATAGCTTCAAATTGATAGTGGCTAACAGCCATTTTAACTAATGGGTCTATATCATCTTCTGCATGAAGAAAGTTTTCCCAATTGGTTAATAAGTCTCGTATAGCTGTTTCACCGATTGGTGGGGTATAAACAATTTCTTGGGTATTTTGATTACTATTTACAGTGCCTGGAACTTTGCGAATATCCATAGCTGCAGCTTTTAGCGTACAACAAATTTCAATGGCGGTATTGGTGCACAGAGGACGTTTTTTTAGGTTTATATAACCTTCATAAAGCGCAGTTCTATAACTTAACGCTTCTTTTGTAGCAGGGTCAGCTAAATTATCTTCTTGTGAGAACTGAAAGAGCTTATCTGTTGTAGTGAATATGTTCTCTATTTCAGAGCTGTCTTTAGCTTCTAACAATGGCAGTAAGTTTATTAATAAGCTTTGGTTTGGCAATAACTCGCCAGCTTGTTTTAACTCTGCAAGTGCAGCACGAGCAGGAATACACGCTTTAAGAATATTAATAGATTCAACATTATCTCTGGCTGGTGGTAACAATGGCATATTGTTAAACGGAACTTCAGCTTGCCATGACATGTTTATACATCCTTACTGTTTCGACATGAAAATAGTATATGTTGATAGGATCGACACGTAAAGGTTATATGTCGAATAAATCAACTTATATCGACACGTTTTGATTTCATGTTTATTACATCAACATAGCTAAATTCGTTTCGTTTTTCTTAATTAAGTCACTTTAGTCGTAAAGGCTAGTTAATAGAAAGCCTAAAAATACTAATGGAACATCCAAACTTAACCAAGCTAAGCTAAGCTAAGCTAAAACGATTTTAGAATCACAGCTTAGTTAATAATACTTCAGTTTTCTTGCTCTTAAATATAATCAAACCCAAAAAAGTACTTATCAAAAGCCAAATTGTTGATGGTTCTGGCACTGATGTTACTTGTAAGTTTTCTAAGGTGGCTCTGACAATGAAGTCATTCGACTGATTTGAAAAGTCTTCTGCGATTATTTCGAGAAAGTTAGAATTAAACTGGTCTAGAGAAAAAGCGGGCAGAGTATCGATATTAATGTTATTTAATGCAACACCGCTCCAGTCATACATATTTAATCTAAATGATATACCTGTATTTCCAGATCCAAAACTCACACCATGTTCGAAATCAATTCCAGAAGTGAAATATATACGGTCATGACTAACATCATTAAATATTTGAATTGATCTTTTAGGACCGTAATAATTCGGCTCTACTTTTGCTGTAGGTGCCATATCAAAAGAGTGCACTCCTACTTGAAAGGTTGCTTGGGTAAGTACTATATATTCTGCATAGTTTCCATCGTAATATGAGGGTAGCGCATTACTATCAAAAGTTAACTCACCTTGATAAGTATCTCCATCACTAATCCCAGCGATTAAATTTCTAGTGTCATCTATCTGTCCGGAAAAATTATAAGTGATGAGGCTTGCATGTACTGGTGAACAAAATATAAATATTATAAATAATAGCTTTTTCAATTTATCTTCCTGATAGTTATTCTTCCTAGGCGGCAAGAATTTACAGCTTTAATTCTTTAAAAGCAATAATTTATATTCTCTTCTTATAAGCAATAAATCGCTATTTTCCATATGTTTAATTGTAAATAACACTATTGATCATGTTTATGATCAGAAAACTGATCACAAACATGATCAACGACTTAAGCAATTGAAAAATAACATCATAAGTGCCTAACCCTCTTTGTTTGATTATTTGGTTAGCACTTAACTTTTTGTTTTTATTTAAATAAGTTATGTTGATCAGGAGGTTATCAATCGAACAATAGCTAAAAGCTGGCATCAATACTTAATTGTATCTTATACCCTAGATCTTCAAAGGTCAGTTCCATATATGGACCATCATAATTCATGAATAACTGATTATGAAAATTAGCTCCACCTTTAGTTGTATATTCAGAATGAAAACAAATATCGATAGTTTCAACTTCTAGCTGGTTAGGCTTTTGATGAGTAAGCAAAGCAAATAAGTTATTTTGTTCAGCTTCTCTTATACAACCAGCAAAATATTCAGCCTGATCATGACTTCTATGCTGCTTTAAGATAAAGACAGCTTCTAAGTGACAAAATAAGAATAACGTTTTACTATTTTTCTTTTGAGGTAATTCATCTTCATCCATTGTAGCTTCAGAGATCCAATCCCTAATAATTGATGAGTTTTGACATAGTCCTATCAGTTCATTTTTATACCACAACTCATAGCTATTACTCTGTTTAAATGGAATATAATTTAAGCTCTCTTCTCTATTATCTAATTCTTTTTTGAATTTTCTATAGCATTGTTGTTTTTGTTTTTGAGTTGCAAGCCCCCTAGTAACGCTTATAAAACGCCCATCAGTTGAAGAGTGATATTCACCAAAAGAAAGTACCTGCTTATTGGGTACTAACTCTCTATTTAATTTATTCATATGATTACTTCTTATATAATTTATTAATATTTTTGGTTAAGCGTAAAAAATTACGTAGTTCAATCGTTTGTATGCATTTAGTTTTACTTCGCGTTTCTCTAAAGATAACGGCTCCTTGATACCGTATTTTATGGTTTTGATATATTGGTGATATCCAACCACCATTGAGTTCATCAATTTCTTTTAAATTGCAAAGTTGCATCATACAAAGAGCCTTATATTCAAACTCTGTTAAATGTTTATTTAATGGTACTCCATACAAAACTCTTGAACGTCCCCCATGCTTCAAAGCATTCTGATTGCCTTTAGGAGCTCCAGCGCCTTCTCGTTTACCACCTCTTGGCATGTAAAATATCCTTAATTTATTTAAACTTTCAAACGACTTGTTTGATAATCACTAATGCCTGCAGGTTTATTACCTTTAGATTCATTTTTAGCTAAGTAACTAATTCGGTAAATAACTCTCTGTATAGATTTACTATTATTTCGTTTTACCATGTAACCATTATTTTTAGGGTAAAATGGACTGAGATAAAGTAGTGAGTCACAAATACGATCTATAATTTCCCCAAGCCCAAAAGGTTTCCATGCTTTATGGCCATTAAGAAAAATAGCGCAATGATAATGCGGTGTTTCACAACTATCAGTTTGCTCTCTGACCCATATAAATCCCATTAAGCATCTGTACTTTGTTTTGACTTGGCTTCTAAGCTTTTTTATTAATTTACTGATAAGCTCATTATTTTTAATTTCTAAACATATTCTTACATCAAATCGGCTAACAAATACTTTTGAATATTTGCTTAACATTTGATTTAGTTGATTACATCCTTTTTCAGTTATTGTATCGTTGGCACCTTGTTTGAAATGCATTACCTTCCATATCTGTTCTTGGTAAATAAAATCTTTAACCCGAAAGTAATAAGCCATAATATTAATAATATCCTGCTGCTAAAGATCTAATGAAATTCTCTGTATAAGCTGTATTTACTGTGATTTTCATTTTATTTAATTCATTTTTTGATAGACAAAATCACCTGTATTGTTTCAAAGTGTTACATTACAGGTTGTAAAAAAGGACAGGTAACTGCCCTTGTTTATTATTTCAACTCTTGTTTAAGCCAATTTTGATAATCACTTTCTCGCCAGCCGATAATTCGACCATTCTTCCTTACTGGTGGTATAAATGATTTTTTATTTCTGATTGAGTTAGACCATCTATACAATGTAATTCGACTGAAGCCAGTACGATGTATCATTTCTTTGTAACGTATTAATCTATCAACCGGATGTCTTTCAGCTATCAAACTGCATATTTTAAAATTAGACATGACCCCTCCTAAACGGCTTCTCTTGAACTAACCCAATCAAGTAGCGAGCTTAGGCGCCAACCCACCGAATGAGAAGAAAGCTTAACCCGCTTTGGAAATTGACCTTTTCGTTCAAGTTGAAATGCTTGAGATCTGCTAATAGCAGTAATTTTTTCACGCTCGGCTTCTTTCACAATTCTGTCGTAACATAAATCAGAATTTAAAGAAGTATTGGTTTGCTTGGAATGGAGTAGTTGGTTCATGTTGTTCCCACATAGGTTCATCTGTTTTAGTGGGGCAATATTAATGTTTGCTATATTATCAGTATGCCCGATATTTAAAAAAATAATTTCGGGCATACTAAAAACAAAAATAAATTAAAAAAGATCCTTAACTATCATGTGGTTGGTAAAATCATTACTATGAATATAATATTTCGCCTTTCGGTAATGGCCGTCATCTAAATAACGATTTAATAAATCAGGAAGTTCACTAGTGACATATTTATCTGACTTCTCTTCATAGCCAACATCAGTTGGAAACAGCATTTTTTTTATTGAAGATATACTAACCTTTTTGACTTTTTTAGATTCAACGTCAATTAATAATGACGGGATGAAGTCCTTTGTATCTGCACCCGAAAATACCATGGGCTTCCCTAGCGAACTACAATAAACAGCCCATAAACGAAGATCAATATACGGTATCAAGTTATTAACAATCGCCGTTTTAATATAAGCTTCGCTTACTCCTGTAACTTTATTATCAGGCTCCAGAGTATGCATTTTCCTTCTAAATTCACGGATAATTAAATCAAGGCCTGCATGGATTTCTTTGTCCGTATTTGAACGTAAATCGACTTTCAATAATAATTCATCAAACACAGTTTCTGAATCATAAAAATTGAGGCTGAAATCTTCACATACATGACACTTATGAGGAATAAAGGGGTCTTCTTTAGGTTCTGCCAGCTCTTGGCTCAGTTCAATGGTGGAAGAATACATTTCAAGATCTTCTTTGGAAACTACAGAGATCCCATAGGTACTTTTAATGCACTTACATTTAGGATCTTCATCATATTGTTTAGTTACCAGGATATTTCCAGCTAAAATACTTTGCCACTCAGGACAATTAGGGAAAATATTTATAGACGAAAAGTCATCATATAAGCTTTCGAATAATTTTAATCGAAAGGACAGCTCATTAAAGAAATCCTTAAGATTTAATTCTCTCAATACTTCGTAATTCTTTAGAGAAAACCAATCTAAATACGTAAGTTCATCCTCTAAATTAATCATCATTTCGCACTACCATTTATTATGTCTTCAAGTAAAAAAGCTATTTTAGTATGCGCAGCTAATCGTTCCTCTAAATAATCATAGCGGTCATAAATACCTTCAACTCCTTTCAACTTATGGTTAAGACAACGCTCAGCAATATCCCCTGGAATACCTAGAGCTGGCGCTAAACTTCGAAATGTTCGGCGTAGATCATGAGGTGAGAATGGTTTTATATCGCCCATTAGATTAGCAGGCTGTACTTTACGACCGGCTTCATGACCAAATAATGATGAGATAGCTCTATTTAGGGTATCATTTCCCATATGCGGTTTTTTAGATGATCGACGGGCTGGAAATATATAATCTGAACCACAAGCGCGTACTTTTAATTCATGTAACCAATCAAGAACCTGTATTGGCAGTGGTATGGTAATTGGTGCCCCTGTTTTACTTCGGCCTTCAGGTAAGTGCCAAAGCGCTTTATCTAATTCAAATTCATCCCATTTAGCACAGCAAAGTTCACTTTTCCTTACGCCTAATGTGATTAATAAAGCACAAGCTAAATAATTATCTCGATTAAACTTCGTAATATTCTCTTTAAAAACCTGAAAAACCTTAGTAATTTCAGGGATTGTTAAGTACCTATCTCTACTTTGCTCTACTCCTCCAGCATCAGATACTGTAAAAGCGCCAGCAGGGTTATGCTCAATTAGCCCTAATTTAATACCGTGCCTAAAAAGTTGTTTTAGATACATTAACGCATCATTAGCAACAGTAGGTCTTGCGTCTGATATGCTCTGAATAATCTCACGAATTTTAAGTGGTTTAATTTGATCTAAAGGGTGATTACCTATGTATGGTTTTACATCCTTTGTATAAACACGTTTTGGGATATTTGGATGTTTAAGTCGCTTAGCGATGTCGTTTATATACCAATCTTCAAATAAATCATCTACTAACTTTATCGATTGCTCTTTTATGCGTTGTCGAGTAATCAGAGGATCCGTACCTAGATTAATTTCACGTTTTTTAATTGCTGCATCGGCTTTAGCATCGGCAAGTGATAAATCTGGATATTTTCCTAGCGTCATTTCTTTTCGCTTGCCGTAAGCCGTATAACGAAGCATCCAATAAGGTGTCGCAGAGTTTCTCACGACCAAATATAAACCACCGCCAATTGGATGGCGCTTGGGCCCACCTTTTATAAAACTTTGAATTTGCTTAGCTGTTATTGATTTAGACATTTGCCCACCATGTAAGTTATTAGCACTTTATTATGCCCACCGTATTGCCCACCAACAATGTTACAACTTACATGCACAAATGAAAACAACCAGATACAAAAAAGCCCCGAATAACGAGGCTTTAATTACTTATCAGTACATTCATGAATACACAAAAACACTATTCAATATTCTGAATCTGCTCGCGCATTTGTTCGATTAAAACCTTTAACTCTACCGCTGAATTAGTAATGTCAGCATTAATAGATTTAGAGCCTAAGGTATTCGCTTCGCGATTAAATTCTTGCATCATAAAGTCTAAACGACGGCCTTGTGCGCCGCCCTTTTTCAAAATGCTGCGAGTTTCTTTTACATGGCTAAATAGACGGTCAATTTCTTCATCGACATCCATTTTTTGCGCGAGTAATACCAACTCTTGTTCAACGCGTGTTGATTCAAGTTCAATGTTAGCATCAGCGAACTTGTCGGTAATGCGTTTACGTTGCCATTGAATAATTTCTGGCATGTGGCCTTTTACAATATCTGCTTGCTCGATAATGCCGTCTAATCGCTGTTCAATAAGGACTTTAAGGTTTTCACCTTCATCGGTACGAGAAGTAATAAAGTCTTTTAATGCTTGGTCAAAGCCCGCTAATATTTCGGCTTGTATAGTGCTCATGTCTGCTTCTTCAGCTTCCATAACACCAGGCCAACGCATAATTTCTACGGGATTTACAGTTGAGTTATCTGATAAAGCGGCAATAGTATTAGCATGCTTCATTAATTCTGCGGCTAACTCTGCGTTTAATGTTACGTTACTTTTTGCTGAAGGATTAGCATTAAAACGTAAGTTACATTCAACTTTTCCGCGATTTAGTTGTTTGCGAAATCGTTCACGCAATACCGGTTCTATACTGCGAAATTGCTCAGGAAGTCGAAAATATGTTTCAAGAAATCGTTGATTAACAGAACGAATTTCCCATACGGCATTACCCCAATCGCCTTTTATTTCATGACGTGAGAATGCTGTCATACTATGTATCATAGAATTTCCTAAATATTTAAAATTAACAATGTGATGGATTATGCCCTAGCTGAGATGAGGTATCTACTATCCGGTCATTTATTCATGTGAATACCTTATCAATTGGCATTTACTCTGATAAATATCCATTTTACTCCTTTATAAGCGGCAAACTCGCCTGTGCTTAATGAAGCCAAAATCGTATAAATAATCACTTACATTTATAAATTCGATGAATTACTGCGATTGAAAAGCTATGATGATAATGACTCATTTTTAAAGATATTTAACGTTTAAGGCTACCTTGTAAATATGCATATCGAAAATTCAGATCATTCCAAGCAATTGCAACAATGCCGCTTATACTTTGCTGCTGGTGAGTTTAGTAAATTAAATGAAATTTTTTTACCGCTATTAGATAAAAAAGTCCCCGAAGCCCTGCTGACAAAAGTCGATTTCCTCATGCAGCAAGATGCCAATAAAGGCATTGGTTTTTTATTACAGTTAGCTGGCGAGATCATTCCTTTAGCCAATTACAAGATGGCGATGCTGTTATATTTTCATCCGGAGTTAACTTTAGACTTTAATACTTATTTAGAGCAGGCCTATAAAGAGCAAGAATTACCCGCGATAATCACCTGCGTTTATTTAGCTTATGCAAATAAACGCCCTGAAGTTGCGCAAAGTTTATTACTCGCACATGCAGAAGTTGACGAAATTAGGGCATTATTAGGTGAGCTGGGTTTAGTTGTAGGTGTAGGTAATAAAAAAAACCCGCATATCAAGCCAGATTATCAGGCATTTAAACGCGCGGATCATAGCCAGCATCATTTAGATTATCTCAATGCCGACATATCATTAGCAACTAGTGACAATTTTCTCAATGCCTTTGAATGCGCATGGCTTAAATGTAGATCGAAAGCATCACTCGAGCCTTCGATGGTGGTGAATGCAGCAACCGGAGATAAAATACAAAGCCCTGTTAGAACGAATCAATTCAGTCAACTGGTCCCAACATTGAGCGATTGGGTATTGCTAGATATTGAACAGCGCATTGCGACACTCATTGGCTTACCCATGTCCCATGGTGAAATCAGTAATATGCTTTATTATCAGGAAGGTAATGAATATAAAGCACATTATGATTTTTTTCATCCCAAAGATCCTGGCTCTGAATTAGCCATGCAAGACGGTGGGCAGAGAGTCAGAACGGTGCTTTGTTATTTATCACCGGCGACAGAAGGCGGCGAAACTTATTTCCCGCGTATTGACGAAAAAATAAATGGCCATGTAGGGCAACTGATTGTATTTGACAATGTCAGTAAGCAATTAGCTCCTTTGCCCCTATCCTTGCATCAAAGCTTACCGGTAATTTCAGGGGAAAAGTGGCTATTAAGTAAGTGGTTTCGATTAAATGAAACTAGCTATAAAACCAACCTTATCGAATTGAATTTATAGCTCGAGCTTAACTTATATTTTCTTGCCAACGTGCTTTAATATGATCAGCAACACGAAATGAATTTGCGTAAATGGTAAACGTATAAGGCACGCTACCACCGGTTGGCATAAACGAGGCATCAGTAACAAATAGGTTATCTACCTCGTGTGCTTGGCAGTTTTTATTCAGCACTGAGGTTTTAGGATCGTTGCCAAAACGACAACCTCCAGCCATTAAGTTTGATGCCGGGGCGCTACTGACCGATGATGAAATGTTTGTTGCGCCCATTTCACCCAGTAATTTTTCTGCTTTTTCAGCCAAGTACTCGCCAACATCTAAGTCGTGGTTATGTGCGCCAATACGTATCTTCGCAACTTTATCACCCCATTTATCGGTAATTTCATCGTCTAAATCTACAAAACAATTATCGGTTGGTAGCCAGTCATTAAACACTTCAAAACGTAGGGTTTTGTAGGTGGTAAATTCAGCTTTCATACTCTGCTTAAGTTCTTCACCCCAAAGTAGTTTTTCGCTGTCTTGGCTTTCATCATATTGCCATTGCGTACCATGCGCGCGTGATATCGGGTTTTGGTAGAATAAGAAATCTATCGTGCCGCCTTTGGCTTTGCCATTACGATTTATACCGTTAAAGGCTTTATCGTCAATTTGATACCAGTCTTGCAATGCGCGGTTTATAAATGGACCTACTTGGGTTAATTGCGCTTTTTTTTCTGCCGTTAAGTCTTTGTAAAAAAAGTCACCACGGCCAGTGCCACCGCCGCTAAAAATTAAATTTTTACCGACATGCCCCGCGTTATTAGCTAAACCGTTAGGAAATTTTTCACCTTTCGATGCCAGTAACAAACGAGACGTTTCTACAGCTTGGCAAGCAACAACGTAATACTTAGCCTGAACCACTTTTTTACGCCCTGCTTTGTCGTAATAATGCACACCCGATATTTCGCCTTGGCTATCTGTAGCAATATTATAAACTTTCGCATGCGGTGTAATGGTGCAATTGCCTGTAGCAACCGCATGATTTAATAGCGCCGCTCGGCCACTGCCTTTTGCCCCAGACGAGCAACCGTAACTGCTGCAATAGCCTGAATATTCACAGCTATTTCGGCCCATCGCCGGTTGTGACAATATCGCTCGTGGCACAGGTACTGTGTGATAACCAATTTTTTCCGCGCTTTCATCTATCCACGATGAGATAGCGTGTTCAGCTACCGGAGGATAAGGAAAGTCTGTCGATCTAGGCTCTTGATGCGGATGTTCAGTAACTCTGCCTGATACGCCAACCACCTTTTCAACCATCGCGTAATAAGGTTCAAGCTCGTCATAACTGATCGGCCAATCTTCTATATTGGCGCCTTCAATCGCGCCAAATTCAGTTTTTAAACGAAAATCTACCGGTTTTAAGCGATGAAAATAACCGCTCATAAAATTTGATGAACCGCCGACTACGGTGCCGTTCCAAAAGCTCCAACCTGACTCACTTGTTGCCTCGCCTTGCCAGTAACTTTCACCCGCTTCGTTTTCATATTCTTCTTCAATAACATGTTGTTCGTCTTCAAGCTTGGGGTTGTAAGCATCACGCAAACTAATCGCGAGTTCATCTTTGTAGAACTCTTTTTCGGTTAACCAAGCGCCTTTTTCTAACACTAATACTTTAGCGCCAGCGTTAGCTAAGGTATAGGCTACTGGTGATGCGCCGGCGCCACTGCCCACGATACAAATATCATATTTCATGCTTTTTTAGTTCCTATTTGCGAGCGAGTATATTGCTGGTGACTAACCACCTGAGTAGTTGTTTTATTTGCCCGCGCGGTCTTGTTACTCATCACAATAGGTTGCTTGCCGGGTAATTCGTAATATCGCTTGCCCGTTGGAGGTAACGGAAATCCTGCTTGGTGATCTAACCATTGCCAACCAATACCATTAGGGTTACCACCATAACTTGGTGGTGAAAGCATCGCTTCAAAAATATAACTGACTAAATTACTTAGCCAATTTTCACCCGCCCGTGAGTTACTTATTGCTCGTAGTGTTTTTTCTTTTTCATCAAGCGTCAGACCGACAAAATTTTTCTGTAATTGGCTCTGACTAAAACCATTTAGCCAACCAACACCTTTATAAATAAATTCAATTTCTGCGCTATCGGTGGGTTGCTGATACACAACATTATATAAATACTGAGTGACTTGAATTTCTTTTGCACTTGGGCCGGTTGGTGATGCGGGTAATAAATGCGCGAGTACGGCATCAAGCGTTAACCAAGGGTCAGTTTGTAAAACACGGGAGAATTCATCGCCAGCCAACGCAGACCAAGCCTTTAATGGCATAGCGGCAACCATAGTTGCGCCAGCAGCTGACTTTAACGCGTTACGTCGCGATACTTTTTTTTGTAACCAGGATGGGGTACGAAAATTTTCATCAAAAAACGATGTAACTTGCGATACTGTCTTGCGAACCGTCTTCTTTCGAGTCACGGTTTTAGCCTTTTGCACTTGTATCATGGGCATGTTCCTTATTATTTTTTACCTGCCATTTTCTTAAAAATGTCAGCCAGTATTCAGCAGAGTACTCCAAATCATCTAATAGTTCAGCGGTATCTTTTGATAACAACATTTGGCCAGTACTCGTTGACACATACATATGAGGATAGCCTTGTACTGGTGGCAATGATTTCATGAAAGCTTCATTTTCATTACTGTCACTAACGCTGATTTTAAGCAGCACATAATTATCATGCAGGGCTTGATATATTTTCGGGTTTTTTTCTAAAAAGGCATCCATTTTATGACACCAAGTACACCAGTTTCCGCCAATTTCAATTAACACATTACGATCAGTTTTTTGCGCCAAAGTAATGGCTGCTTGTGCGTCTTTAAACGGGTCGCGCTTATTATCATAAACTTTACTGTAAAGCGGTAAGTTATTGACTAGTACGATAGCAGCGTTACTCGCAAACTCTTGGGCCTTTGCTTGACTAGACATAAATACACTTGATAAAAACAAAACAATAAATAGCTGAAATTTCATAAATCCTCTCAATTTCGATAACATTCAAAGGCAATTAACAACAAACGCATAGTAGTATGACCTTAGTTTAATTAACTATATTTCAAAATACTTGTGAGGTCATTATGTCAAATTGCCAGTCGAACGATTATAATGCGCAGCAATTATACTACGATAGGAAATTCAACATGCGTCCAAGCGGCAGAACTTTAGGGCAAATTCGTCCTGTAACTATTACTCGTCAATTTACAGCTCATGCAGAAGGCTCAGTACTTATTGAGTTTGGTGACACCAAAGTTATTTGTACCGCAACGGTTGAAACTGGCGTACCCCGTTTTCTCAAAGGCCAAGGCAAAGGCTGGATAACAGCTGAGTATGGCATGTTACCGCGTTCAACTCATACTCGTATGCGTCGCGAAGCTGCCAATGGCAAACAAAGTGGTCGTACGTTAGAAATTTCTCGTTTAATTGCTCGTTCATTACGTGCAGCGGTTGATTTAGTGGCTTTGGGTGAAAACACCATTACGGTTGATTGTGATGTAATTCAAGCTGACGGCGGCACACGTACTGCGTCAATTACTGGTGCTTGTGTGGCGTTAGTCGATGCGTTAAACCATATGCGTGCTAAAGGTATTATCAACAATAATCCACTTAAACACATGATTGCTGCTGTGTCTGTTGGCATCTACAAAGGTGAAGCAGTTTCTGATTTGGACTATGTTGAAGATTCAGCTGCAGATACTGACATGAATGTCGTCATGACAGAAACGGGTAAGTTAATTGAAGTGCAAGGTACAGCAGAAGAAGAACCTTTTAGCTTCGACGAAATGCAAGAAATGCTAGCCTTGGCTAAAAACAGCATTAACGAACTATTTGATATACAAAAAGCCGCTTTAAACTAAGCCTGACAGGAGCTAATAATGAAAGATTATCAACGCGAATTTATCGAGTTTGCCTTAGCTAAACAAGTATTACGTTTTGGCGAATTTACGTTAAAATCAGGCCGAACCAGTCCTTACTTTTTCAATGCAGGTTTATTCAATACCGGTCGTGATTTAGCCCGTTTAGGCCGTTTTTACGCCGCAGCATTACAAGATTCAAAAATTGACTACAACTTGTTGTTCGGCCCGGCTTACAAAGGTATTCCAATTGCCACAACGACGGCAGTTGCCCTTGCCGATAGTTACGATATTGATATGCCTTATTGCTTTAACCGTAAAGAAGCTAAAAAACACGGTGAAGGTGGCAGCTTAGTCGGTTCAGCACTTGAAGGTAAAGTGATGCTGGTTGATGACGTGATCACCGCAGGTACGGCGATTCGTGAGTCGATGGAAATTATTCAAGCCCATGGTGCTGAGTTATCAGGCGTACTTATAGCGTTAGACCGACAAGAGAAAGGCCAAGCTGAACTTTCGGCTATTCAAGAAGTAGAGCGCGACTTTAATACTAAAGTGATTTCTATCGTAACCTTAGCTGACTTGATTAGTTACTTGGAAGAGCAGCCTGCTATGGCTGATAGCTTAGCAAGCATTAAAAAATATCGTGAAAACTACGGCATTTAATTATAACAATTAAATACCCCGTTTTGTTCTGAAAGTAAAAAAGCCTGCAATTGCAGGCTTTTTAGTTATTGATGTACTGATTAAGCTAAGCGGTTAATTCAAATTGATGCCTTGCTGATTTTTCATAGGCTTGATTGATATTTGAATAAAATTGTTCAATACGTCCAGCCCTTTGATCAACCGTTATCGGCCTACTGGGAGCAACCGCTTCCTGTGCTGATAAGGTTTGTGCAATTTGACGGTCAAAAGCCTTGCTACTTTCATTATTTTCAAGGCTCTCATCACTTTGCAGTAGCACTTCTTTATCACGAAATAAATTACCTAGCTTAGGTTTAGACTCTTCATTTTCAACACTGGCATTAACTAACTCGGCTTGGGCCTCTAAGATAATGCTAGACGCCGTAGCAGCAACCCGTATATCTTGTGATGATGGGTTGGCAGGAGCTAACGCAGCAGCCTGAACTTTGTTCATTTTCGCAATGGTTTCTTGTGGATCGCCAGGTACAGGGGTTAAGTCAACAGAGACTTCACCTTCAACGGCATACTTTTTACCATTTGGACCCGTTTCATAAGCATAAGTCGGTGCGCCGGTAAGTGAGCCACCAACGGATGCATGGGCTCTTTCATGATTACGCACTTCTTTATCACGACTTTCTAAACTTCGAATAATTTGTTTTTCTGCAAATTCTTCATTAGTAGATTGTTGTGTACGACTTGACGCTTCTTGTCCCTGTTTTGACTCAGCAGAGCCATCACTATTTTGGTTATTGGCTTCTTGTTCAGAGCCTTGGCCTGAACGTTCATTATTGCCAGTACCATTACCAGTACCGTTGCCAATAACATTATTTGCTAGTTCCGCTTGCTTGCGTAAACTGGCGAAATCTACTTGCTGATTATTTTGTGCTGGCGTACGACCACGCTCTTTGTCAGAGGCAACGCCTTTTTCAGCAGCTGATTGACTGGACGGCTCTGGCTTTGTAATGATTTCTCTTTGCTGATTATCGCGGCGCAAGCTATCGGTCTGCAGATTTACGGCAGTTTGTACGGGTAGCTGATTGCTTTGTGGCGTGATATTCATAACGGCTAGACTCGAACGTCCAATAGTGTACCTAAATTTTCGTCAGCAGATTCAATAACGTTCGCAGACGCTTTTGCTTGAAACTCTGCTACCCGTAAATCAACCACTGATTGTGTCAGGTTTACTGCGTTCTCTGGATTCTGTGTCGCCGAATTCAAAATTTGATTATTATTATCTTGACCGATACCGTACGACTCAGGAGTTATGCCTACACTAGTTGCTATATTTTCAGCAGCTTTATATGCATCCTCACTGGCTTTTTGAAAACCTTGAACACCAGCATTAAAAGCGGATTGAATTTCCATAAAACTCTCCTAATCTGTTACTTGCATTTACCTGTTCAATTATTAACCAAAAACACTAAAAAGTAAACCTTTACTCTTTAGTTCACATGTTCCGTCAGCCAATGATTCACTATAGTTAAAAATTCTGCCTGATGAGATATAAAAGGTGCATGTGACGCTTGTTCAAATACATAACGCTGACTGTTGGGTGCTAGCTCATCAATTAATGCAATAACTTGCTTGGGTACTAAACCATCCAATTTACCGTAAAGTCTGAAAAATGGCAGATTAATACCGGATAATTGTTCAGTCAGATTCGATGTTTCTAATAAACTTAATGAATCGTCTAATACTTGCCGCGTGGGTTGTTCATGCTGCATCACTAGGTCACGAATGGTCTTAATATCTTGGCGAATATGCGGACTGCCCATCGCCTGTATTTTCAAGAAGTTACTGATGGTTTTTGTCGTGTCTTTAGCAAGTTGCTGGTGAAATAATGCCAAAACACTTGCTTTTATGCCCGGCCAATTATCTCGTTCAATAAATTGTGGCGTACTCGCGACAGTAATTAACCCTAACACGTGCTCTGGATGCTTAATGGCTATTTGGCTAGCGACTAATCCGCCTAAAGACCAACCGATATAAACCGCAGGTTTACCAACCGCATCGATAATAGCGTCCGCTATTTCGACTAACGAATATTGTGCTAGTTGAACTAAGTTATTTGTAGCAAAGCCGGGTAAATCAACGGTAATAACTTCAAAATCAGTTTGTAATTGCGCTAAGCAAGGCTGCCAAACAGCTGAGTTGAGGCCCCAGCCATGAATAAATACTAAGGGTATGCCTTGACCTTGGCTCGCTATTTTCATTCTTTCTGCCATGCTTTCTGTCATGCTTCGTTTGCTCGATAACGGATATGCGCATAGTTTAACTAAAGGGTGCTGAAAATGGAATTTAGCAGCAAGATCAACCGCGAGATAATGTTATCTTTACAACAAATTTTTCGCCAACAGTTTAAAAATATCCAACTAAAAGTAAGCTGCTGTAGCTTATGTGGCAGCAGTTGCCAAAATCATCCATTGCTTTGTCAATTCTGCCAAGCAGATTTACCCTATTTTAATTACCAACACGTGCCTTATGATTTATTGTCTTGGCCTGCCATTACAAAACTTATTCCGATAAAACATTTTGATCATCTATTAGCCATCGCCCCCTATATTTGGCCTTTCGATACTTGGATTAGCCAATTAAAATATCAACATAAAACAGAATTGGCTGAGTTACTCAGTTATTTACTGATTAATCATTGGCAGCAATATCTTAGTGCCGACATAGTCAATTTTACGTCCGATAACACCTCTATCGTGGCTGTGCCCTTACATTTAAAAAAGTGGCAAACGCGGGGGTTTAATCAGGCGCACCTTATTGCACGAAAATTCGCTCAATATTTTCAGTATGAATATCAAACAGAGCTTGTCACTCGTGAAAAATTGACTGAAAGTCAGGTAGGAAAGTCTGGTATTGAGCGCCGGAAAAATTTGAATAATGCCTTTAGTCTCAACATAAATTCAGCGATAAAGTTTCCAGCCAATGTTATTTTGATTGATGACGTTGTCACCACAGGCACAACCGCAAATGAAATTTGTAAACTATTGAAAAAAAACGGAGTGCAAAGCATTACACTCCTCAGTATTTGTTTGGCTATTCCCAACTAATAACTATCGAGCTATTCAGCTATTCAGCTAAATTGGCGCTAAATGCTTTAGCAAAAAATAGGCTGTTAGCAATGACTTTCATACTGCCTAAAAAGTAACCTCGAAACACTAAATCGTCAGTGCTAGCAATAACGCGACCTTTACCAACATTATGCGCAACAAGCGTTGGGTTGTTCGCTAAACGATTAACCAAATTTTGATCTGCATAACCACTGAGCAAAGGTGCTTGGCTGTATTTCGCTACAGTAATAAATGGTTTCACTGTTTGCTCCATAATCACAGTGCTATTGCGAAATACCGGCAATTCAATTTGCTGGTAACCATAAGCAAGTGGGTGACTAATATCTAATTCAGCTTGAAAAATAGCGCCTGCGATACGTTTTCTAGCGGAGAGTTGCTCTTTATCAGCGTAAGTTAATTTCACGGTATCAAACAGTTGGTCAATATGATCTTTTCTAACAAAATCAATTTTTAGTAATTCATTTGCTGATAACCATTGAGCCGCGCGTTTTTGACCAAAGATTACCCCACCATTGACTAACCATGATTTAAATTTACCCAGTACCTCAGTATTTAGCGCAGCATACTTACCATCAACCATAATAATATGACTGTAGTCTGCTAAATCAATTGCCGCTAACCTTTGCATTTCAATTACGCTAACAGGTATTTCTAGCAGGTTATCAAGGTAGTAAAGCATTTCTCCTGCTTCATATTGTGATACGCCCTTGCCACCAACTAATAATACTTTAGGTGCTGAAACCAAGCGGAATGAGTTACTGCCAATATCAATGCCTTTTGCGGTTAAGCCAGTATCTAGCGCGTTCAGCGGTATTTGGTTCTTAGCGGCCAACTCAGTCAGGATACTTCGCCAGTTATCTTGCGTTTGAATACCCGCAGGTACAATGATAGTACCTTGATTAAAAGTTTTAACTTCGCCATTTACTGTCGCTGAAAAGACTTTAGTGGCTACTTTTGCTTTGATCTCAGCTTTGGTTATTTTGTTTAACAGTTTAGGCGCTAAAAAGTCATGCCACTCAAATGCGTAGGCGTAAGCCGTATCACTTACTTCGGTGATTGCTTCTGTATTTGGTTGCCAAGGTTCATCCTGAGTTTTCAATCCCCAAGTGCTGCCAACCTGAGCAAATTTTATATTCATTGCCAGTGGTAATGTCCAACCTGAGACATCATAAAATGTATTATCTTGAAAGTTTTTTTGTTGATTAAATAGTGCTTTAATCAAGCGATATTGCGGCTGCGCTAACGGAATATAATAACTGTGCTTGGCAATATATTTTCGCTCATGAATCTTGTAATCTTGCTTAAGTGGGTATACTTTAATTTGATGTTGCTGCAACTTACTTAAGAAAACTTGTAGGCGATAATTATCTGCAACTTCAGTAAAAATATAACCGTTAAAGTTTTCATCACTGGCTTGTTTTTCAGCTTGTTTAAAGAAGTCTTTCCGATAGTTTTTGAATTTATCTTGGTTTTTCCACGCTCCCTCAATGGTTGATAAAGACGTTAATACATGGTTTTGAATTCCATACTCAAACGTTAATAAACCATTAATAGTATCTTGTTGAAGGCCGCGACTGCTCGCTTGTTCAAACAACACACCAATACCACCATTAATATCTGGGTAGGTTGAACCTTTACCATAATAAAAGTCATCGAAACTTTCTTCGCTGTAATATAAGCGATCTTTAGCATCAAGCGCTTTGGCATGATAGGTTGCTAATAACTTCGTTAATTCAGTGTTTTTAGCCGGAGTCAAAGGATGAGTGCGCGTGGGTATGCCTGGCTGAAAAAAATAACTACCGTTTGCACCCATTTCATGGAAGTCACCTAATACATTAGGTTGATATTGATGAAAATAAGGCAGGCGATTTTGACTCTCTTTTTGCGACAATAGTAGCCAATCGCGATTTAAGTCAAAACCAAAATGGTTAGTGCGACCGGTGCGCCATTGTTGATGATGTTCAATATGGTTTGGATCTGAATTTTCAGAGATGCCGCGATGAGTCGTCACCCAATTTACAAACCTATCCATGCCATCAGGATTAATACTCGGCTCGATCACAATAATGGTATCGTTGAGCAGGTCGGTAACGGCTTTGTCTTGCGAGGCAGCTAAATGGTAGGCAACCACCATAGCGGCATTGGTACCACTAATTTCGTCACCATGAACACTATAGCCTAACCACACCACAATCGGATCTTTAGCTGAAGTGTTTATATCTGAGCGTCGTGATAATATTTCATCAATATTTTTAAGGTTCTCAGGGCTCGAGATGGTAAGTAAAACTTGCGAGCGAAATTGTGTTGTTCGTCCCATTTCTTCAATGTTAACGCGAGTTGAAGACGCCGCTACTTGCTGTAAGTAATTTAGTACTTGGTCATGACGAGGATGACGTTCTCCTATGCCAAAACCCAATGTAGATTCTGGCGTCGGTACTTGCTTATTATAAACGCTACCATTAGGTAAATATGTGCTGACATTAGCGCCTAAAACAGTAAACGAGGCACTTATTAAACAAAATATTACAATTCGATACAGCGATAACAACATACAAGCTTTCCTTATTTGATTATCTGATAAAATAACAAAATTATGGCATTTGAACTAGTTATCTTGCCACAATAAGCAATTTATCTGCTCAGTTTTTAGCTTTTCATATTATGTGTATATAAATTATGCCATCTAGTACTAGCACCAAATGACAGAGAAGAGTAAAATGGTTATACTTGAGTAAAATAGTCGGGTATTGAAATATTCAATCCCAGTAGAAAATTCAACACCAGTATTGAGAGTAAAATAGTATGATGGTTAACATTTCAGAAACTGCACAAGAACATTTTGTAAAACTACTTTCTGGTCAAGCTGAAGGTACTAGTATCCGCGTATTTGTTGTAAACCCGGGTACAGCAAGCGCAGAATGTGGTGTATCGTACTGTCCAGCTGACGCTGTAGAAGCTGATGACATTGAACTAAAGTTCGAAAATTTTTCGGCTTACATCGATGCTGACAGTAAAATGTATTTAGAAGAAGCGGAAATTGATTTTACCACTGACCAAATGGGTTCACAGTTAACGCTAAAAGCACCAAACGCGAAGTTACGTAAAGTTGGTGATGACGCGCCATTATTTGAGCGTGTTGATTACTTCTTAAAAGCTGAAGTAAACCCACAACTTGCTGGCCATGGCGGCGAATGTACGCTAATGGAAATCACTGAAGACGGTTATGCTGTATTACAATTCGGTGGCGGCTGTAACGGTTGTGCACAAATTGATGTAACGGTTAAAGACGGCATTGAAAAGCAATTAATCGACATGATGGGCGATGAAATTAAAGGTGTTAAAGATATGACTGAACACGAACGTGGTGAGCACTCATATTACTAAGCTAAATTTAGCGTAAGTTAGCAATGTCATTATTAGAAAAACTTGGCCAAGATCCTCAACGCAGTATGCAGCGTTTTCTCAGAGGACTTGGCCTTTTTTCTATCGGTGCCTGCTTTATATTTTTAGGACTTTATCAAAGCCATATTTGGCAGATTATTGGCATTGTATTTCTTGCAATAGGCGGCTTGTTTGCTATTTATGGTTACGTCGGATTATTTGCCAATCGTTTGTACCATATTTTTAATCGTACTAAACCTTAATAGACAAACCTCAAAAAACCTTAACCCCCTTAAAAAGCATGTTTATTTCGTTGATAGTGCCAAGCTAACGTAACCCCACGCGCAAGCATAAATACAGAAAATGCAGCCCACAAACCATGATTACCATAGTCTTGTAATAACCACCACACTGGAAAAAAACAGCCAAATGTCGCAATAAGCATGCTGTTTCTCATAATATGTGCCTGCATCAACCCTACATAAACACCGTCATATAAGTAACACCAACAGGCCAGTAACGGCAGCGCTACAATCCAAAAAAGATATTTTTGCGCGTAGTCAACTACGGCGGTTATATTCGAGATAGTTAGAATGAAATAGTTGCCCGCGAAATAAAACAGTAAGCTGTAAGCGAGTGCGAATATTCCTGTCCAAAATAGCGCTATATTGACACTAACAAACATATTTTTTTGATTGTTTTCTCCTTTTGCTTTACCCACCATCACTTCTGCGGCATTGGCAATACCATCTAAACCGAACGATATTAACATTAAAAAATTCATTAATATGGCATTGGCAGCAATCACATCATCACCGAGTCGCGCCCCTTGAAAGGTCATAAAAACAAAGCATATTTCTAAACATAACGTTCTTATTAAGATATCTCGATTCAGTTTAAAATAGCTTAATAAGGCTGCTCGCTCTAACACAGCATCAAACATTTGTTGTACGCCTGAGAACAACCCCATAAACTTTTGCTTAAAGTTTTTATATACAAAACCTAATCCGATGACTAAGCCACTGTATTCTGCTATTAGCGTCGCCATAGCTACACCCTTAACTTGCCATGCAAAGCCAATAACGAACAGTAAATCCAATCCTAAGTTAATCAAGTTGGTGGCAATAATTAACCACATCACCACTTTCGCTTTATGATTACCCAGTAACCAGCCCATAATCACTAAATTAGCTAATGCTGCTGGTAAGCCCCAAACTCGAATAGCACTATACTCTCGGGCATAAAATTGTACTTGTTCTGACCCACCCGCTAAAGAAAGCGCAAGATCCAGGTAGAAATTTTGAAATAAAATAACGACTAAGCCTACGCTGAACGCAACTATCATCCCGCGCAGTAAAATTAAAAAACTGAGCTCATTATTACTTTGACCAAATGCCTGCGCTGATAACCCAGTGGTCGACATGCGTAAAAACCCACACAGCCAAGTGATGACCGTGATGATCATGGCCCCAACCGTGCTGCCGCCTAAATAATAGGAATATTCTAGATGTCCAATAACGGCGGTATCAACTAAACCCAATAATGGTGCAGTAATATTGGATAAAATCATCGGCAAAGCCAGTATAAATAGCTGCTTATGACGTTCTATATCATTAAATTTCAAAAAATCTGACCTTTATGGGTAAATGCACTGTATCTATAGAAGAAAAAACGTTATTTTACGCAGGCGTTTAAAGTCTACTATTTTGCAGGAAGATTACCATGAAATATCGCCTGTTGGCAGCATTGTGCTATTGCCTACATTTCACCAGTTTTTCCACTGTTATATTACAGTACCATCACGTTAGCGAAGACACTCCGGCCAGTACCAGTATTGCTCCCAAGCAATTTGATAAGCATATGCAGTTTCTGCAAGACAACAACTTTAAGGTTATTGCTTTATCAACGTTAGTGGATGCCATTAAGGAAAAGAAATCTTTACCTGATAAAACAGTAGTTATTACCTTTGACGATGCCTATATAGACATTTTAACTCAAGGTAAGCCTATTTTAGATAAACACGGCTTTCCCTTTACGATTTTTATAAACCCGGGCATGGTGGGGCAAAATACGTCACACTTTTTATCATGGCAGCAATTAAAAGCCATGGCAGACGACGGGGTAATTATCGCTAATCACGGTATGCACCATGATTCATTAGCACGCACACCTTTGGGTATGACCACCCAAGCTTGGTTGGCTAAAAACTCTGAGTCTTTATTACGAGCAGAAAAGATAATTGAAGCAGAAACAGGCCAAAGCTGGCGATATTTCGCTTACCCCTATGGTGAATTTAGTCCTGAAGTTCAGCAGTGGGTACTTGAAAATAACTTTGTCGCATTCTCACAACAATCAGGGCCTGTTGGCTTAAATACAGATCTAACCAGTATCCCGCGTTTCCCTGCATCGCAACCATACGACCAATTATCAAGCCTGCGAGATAAGCTCGATTCATTGCCCTTTAATATTCATCTTGAAGGTAAAAATCAACAAACCATCTTTGAGCAAGGCGAGTCTACTTCATTCAGTATTAATATTGTTGTTGACGACTTTGAGCCTGATCAATTGCATTGTTATATCTCTGGCTTAGGCCGTCAGAAAATTCAATGGCAAAGTGATGACTTGTTTACCATAGATTTTAGCGCACCCCTACCGTCTGGCCGGGTAAGATGTAATTGCACTGCACCGAGCATTAGTGAGCCTGGACGCTATTATTGGTTTTCAAAGCCTTGGTTTATTCTCAAAGAAAATCGTGAATGGTATCCGCTATAATTAATACCAAAGAGAATTTTTGATCTTCATTCAATGAAGATCACTTTTAAAGTTCAAGGCGTATAATTGGTTAATAGCAGGCTATTGGGATTGAACACAACGCAGAAATTGAATAGGTAGACCATTTTAAGGTGATCAATACAGTAGTCTGTTTGGTATAAGTCGGTACGTTAATTTAAGATGGTAGGACGTCATTTATACCATCATTTAGGCGTTAACATTCGCCTATATTAACGTACTGCAGACCTATCATCTTTCTATCACTTAACCTTTAACTCAATACAAAGCGACTATTTTTTCAAAATCACTAACGAGCCTATCACCTTCAATCACAGGAACTTCACCCAGCGCCTGTTTTGGTTTGAAAATAGCTTCTACCTTGCCAGCAGGATTAATCAAGACTAATGAAGCACTGTGATCAACCAAGTAGTTGGTCACCGTTGCTCCGTGATTATCTATAGCATCACTATTCGATTGCTGCGCTATATCAGGTTCAGTTATCGCATACATTAAACCTAAGTTACGCGCGAATGGAAATAACGCACCATGGTCACCATGTAATGCCTTAAACTCAGGATTAAAATAGCCAATATAACTGGCGAGCTTTTCTTGTGTATCACGTTTTGGATCAACAGAAACCAATAAAACTTGGTTGTTTGGGGCTATCGCTTTTAAATCATCATAGATAAAGTTCATTTCTTGCAGTGTTGTTGGGCAAACATCTGGGCACGATGTATAACCAAAAAACACCCAATTCCACTGACCTTTTAGTGACTCATTGTTAAATTTTTCGCCAAGATGATCGGTTAATTCAAACGCTTTAATATCTCTTGCTTGTTGATAGTGTAAGGCAAATTCAACCGGTGCTTTTTGACTTAGCTGACTAAATAACATCACACCTGCTGCAAGCGCACCTAATGCCACAATCAGCGTAACAATTTTATTCATTAGCCTGTTACCGGTAAAAGATAATGGTCGAGTAAAAGAATAATAAATAATGCCATTAAATGCACAATAGAAAACTTGAAGGTATCCATTGCGGTTTCTTCATCAGCATTAAATTTTAATTTCCAAGCGTAGGCAAAAAACACTAAATTTAACACCACCGCGCCAATCAAATATAACCAATTACTCATGCCGACTAAATATGGCAGTAAACCCACGACAAACAGTAAAACGGTATAAAGTAAAATCTGCGTTTTGGTAAAGCTTACGCCATGCGTTACGGGTAGCATTGGAATATTGACCTTAGCGTACTCGTCTTTACGATGTATCGCCAATGCCCAAAAATGAGGCGGTGTCCAAGTAAATATCAGTAATACTAATAACAACGCATTCGGATGCACTTCATTGGTCATTGCGGTCCAGCCCAACAAAGGAGGAATAGCACCGGCTAATCCGCCAATAGTAATATTTTGCGGCGTAGCTCGCTTTAAATACATGGTATAAACAAAGCTGTAACCGACTAGACCGGAAAACGTTAGCCAAGCCGTTAACGGGTTAACTAACGTGTATAAAACTATAAAGCCTGTTACCGCTAGGCTAATAGCAAAAATCGTAGCACTGCGTGCGGTAAGCCTGCCATTGGGTAATGGTCGATTATAAGTGCGCCCCATTTCCTTATCTATACGCTCATCAACAATGTGATTAATCGCAGCAGCTGCCGATGACAAAAAGCCAATACCTATCATCGAAGGCACCAAAACATGCCAAGGTATAACGCCTGGTACAGATAAACACATACCCACTAGAGCGGTTAATACTAATAAAGCGACTACTCGTGGTTTGGTAATTTCATAATAGTCTCGCCAAATAGGCGTACTAGGTGCGCTATGACTCGCTTCTACTGTGTTGCTCTGACTCATAATATGCCCCTAAATTTTCCGTTTTAAACTATATGTCATGGTAATTAATGACATCATTAACATGGCCGCTACCACGTTGTGACTCACCGCTACACTCAGTGGTAGTGAGAACCAAATATTACTAATACCTAAACCAACTTGTACGCTAAGAATAAAGCCTAAGCTCAATGCTGCGTTCTTAAAAAATGGTGATTGTGCCTTACGATAAATGCTAATAACCAACCATAATAAATATAGCGTAGTTACTATAGCACCTAAGCGATGCATTACATGAATTGTCACACGTGATGCGTGATCAAGATGGCCAAATTCATAACTGTCTTTCTCTGGAGGGATCAAATCAAAGGCATGTTCAAAATTCATCTGATCTGCCCATCCTGCTTGGCATATGGGCAGTTCGGTACAAGTCAGCGCAGCATAGTTGGATGATGTCCAACCGCCTAAGGCTATTTGTCCAGCCAAAATAAAAATACCTAATACGGCAAATTTTGCATATTTTTTCAAGGCGAGGTCGCCACCGGGCACCCGGTAATCACTTAAGCGTAAATACAGTAATAGCAGTAAACATAAGGTGGTAAACCCGCCAAGTAAGTGCCCCATTACCACCACAGGCATCAACTTCATGGTAACCGTCCACATACCAAGCGCGGCTTGAAAGGTCACTACCAACAAAAGAAAAATAGGCAAACCAACGGGACCACCCTGCGAACGGCGCTTAAGCGACATTAAGGCAATAATTAAGATCAATATACCTAATGAGCCAGCGAAATAGCGATGGATCATTTCATTCCAGGCTTTATGAGGCTCTACTGGCCGATCAGGAAAGGCTTGCTCAGCAGCAATAATTTGTTCACTAGTTTGTGGTACGTCAAGTAAGCCATAACAACCTGGCCAGTCTGGGCACCCCAAACCAGCATGTGTTAAACGGGTATAAGCACCTAAACTCACCACCACTATGGCTAATAAAATGCTAACAAAAACAAGCTTTCTAATGTCGGAAGAGCTTTGAGTTTTCATTTAGCCAATCCTTGAATATTTCAACAGCTTTTTAAAATCGGCCAATATAGACTTGCCAAATTGAGACAATTGTTCGGTGTTTTCTGGTGGCACATGGCTGAGAATTACATTACCTAAAGGGTCAACTATCAGCACTTGAGACTGCGATATTACTGTTTTTGCTAAAGTGGGCATTGGTTGAATATGCCACTTCTTAATTTGAATTTTATCTGTTTGTTCTGCGCGTAAATCTTGCTGAGTTAACGCAACAAGCTTAACTCGCGGCATTTCTTTACCTAGAGCAATATAAGTATTGTTAACACTCATTAAGGTTTTTTCACATTGTTGATCACAATTTTCTGGCAAGGTGTATAGCATTATCCATTGATGATCATAGTCATCAACATTGAGCCCAAGTTTAGCTAAGGTTAATTCATTCTCGATAAGTTGCCCTTGGTTGGTAACACCATAATTGAACCATTGTTGATTCAATGCCAATTTAGCAAGCACAATGGGAATGATAAATACCGCTAGGAGAATTAGCATACTGCGGCGCGATTTATTTAACTCTGAAGAACTCATACAACTCAGCCTTTTATTCTTATTATTCGGTTTCGGTATTTTTCTAATCTACTTATTTCAGATTATTGCTACTTATTCTGACGATTCATTTTTACTCATTTTTATTGCTGCCCAAATCATTAAACTGATCCAAGCCAATGCTAAACTAAACCATTGAAAGGCATATGCCCGATGTTTTTCTGGTGGCATTACAATGGGCTGCCAATTTTTTTTATATCCAATAGTCTCTTTTTTATCTAAGTAAACGACAAAGGGCAACAGTTTCTTGCCAATTAATTGTGAAAACTTATCTAATTCTATTTGCTGAACTCTTAATGGCCATGATGGATTGGTTAAATTCTGTGCTTGTAATTGAATACCCACTTCCACTTCGCGGACATGGCCCGTAAGAGTATGCTGCCCAATAACAGGTGTAATTTCAGGCAGTATATTTCGATCAATTGCCCCTTGAACCCAGCCCAGATTAACGAGTATGGCGGCATCATTACTTTCAATAATTTGATATACACGATAGCCAAAACGTCCTTTGTCTGGTTGATTGTCGAGGAGGAATACTTTATCTCCAATAAAGTTGCCCGTTAGTTGAATAGGTAAATCGTTGATGCCGTCTTGCAAACCTTGAAGCGTTAATACTTGCGCTAAAGATAATGCATCGCGTTGGCTTAATTCATTAATACGATGTTGACGTTGCTCTTTTTCAAGTGCGCGGTCAATTTGCCAAAATCCAAGCTTGATTAATGTTGAAAATACTAGCATGGTAAATATAACCATTGGCCAATTAAGTTGTTTTAACTTGTGCTGAAGTGATACCGAATTCATAGACTACCGCATGTTCACTAACTAAAAACAGACTATAAAAGAGAGAATGTTGTGTTAATTAAAATTATTGTTGTCGGCTTATTAGCCTTTATGATTTATAACCTGTTTCGGGCGCTATTCATTATGAATAAAAATGACCCGGATAAACCACCTATGTCTAAATTTATCGGTCGTCGGGTAATAACATCGGTGGTTATTATCTTATTACTTGTTATCGGTATATTCACTGGGGTGATCACACCTAATCCACGTCCGTTCTAAATAATCAAAAGGTACGATATTTATAATACCGTACCTTAAATAACTGACTTAATTCTGTTTAT
This sequence comes from Colwellia sp. PAMC 21821, assembly GCF_002077175.1. NCBI lineage: Bacteria > Pseudomonadati > Pseudomonadota > Gammaproteobacteria > Alteromonadales > Colwelliaceae > Colwellia > Colwellia sp. PAMC 21821. The sequence goes on along the minus strand of NZ_CP014943.1, from coordinate 2,122,642 downwards.
CGTTAGATAATATAAACAAAAACAAACAGTATTACCCACACTACATCAACAAAATGCCAATACCAACTTGCGGCTTGGAATGCAAAGTGGTTTTTCGGTGTGAAATGGCCTTTAAATACCCGAATAAGCATAACCAGTAGCATAATTGTCCCTAAGGTCACATGCATACCGTGAAAGCCAGTCAGTAGATAAAAGGTATTGCCGTATATGCCACTGTCTAAATACAGTTTCATTTCATCAGCATAACCATGTGCATACTCTAGGCCTTGGCAAAACAAAAACACCACACCTAAAACCACGGTTAGCCCCAGCCAAAACTTCAATAAACCGCGTTTTTCTTGCTCTAGTGAAACATGAGCAAAATGTGCCGTAATTGAGGAGGTTAACAGTAAAATAGTATTAATTAACGGTAAACCGTACCAACCCATTGCGGTTGTTTCAGTGCCATCTGGTGTTTTTATCAATGGCCAAGTTGCGGTAAAGTCAGGCCATAAAATTGCCGCTGTTGCGGCATTGTTACCTGCGCCGTCAAGCCAAGGTACTGAAAAAGTACGTGCGTAAAGTAAAGCACCGAAGAAAGCAGCGAAAAACATGACTTCTGAAAAAATAAACCAGCTCATGCCTTGGCGGAATGAATTGTCCATTTGTCGACTATATTTTCCAGCCATTGACTCGGTAATAACATTATTGAACCAGCCAAAAACCATATAAATAATCAGTGCGATACCCGCTAGTAGAACCCAGCCGCCGCCAACACTTTCAGGATTATTTAAATTTGCTACATAATTGCCAGCACCTACTGCAATTAAAAACAGCGCAACTGCACCCACTATTGGCCATTTGCTTTGTGCTGGTACGTAATAACTTTCGTATTCTTTTGTCGTCATTGTTGTTCCCCTCATTTAAGTGCCAAGCACTTAAGAATCAACTGAGCTTGTAATATCGTACAAGGTGTAAGATAGGGTTATGGTAGATACATCATCGGGTAGGTCTAAATCAACATAGAACTGCAATCCCATTTCAACATCTTCACTGGCTTTTAGCGGTTGGTTATTAAAGCAAAAGCATTCTATCTTTTGAAAATAGACCGCTGCCCGCCCTGGTGATACTGACGGCACAGCTTGCCCGACAATATCGCTTACAGACTCATTTTTGGCGTAAAATTTAACGGTTTTGCGCTCACCTGGATGCACTTTTATTTCATTAATCATTGGCTCAAACCGCCAAGGAATACCTTTGGCGGTTCGAGTCAAAAATTGCACGGTAATCGTACGTTCGGTATCTATAGTTACAGCGTTATAACTTGCTGCAACGTTCGATGTTTTTCCGTTTAACCCAGTGATATCGCAAAACACGTCATATAACGGCACCATCGCAAAACCAAAGCCAAACATTCCGAAAACAATCAACATCAGTTTTTTTACTGTTTTATTCACTGAAGCATCATGCGTTTTAGATTGCGCTTGCTTTGATAAATTATTTTGCGAGTCACCGTTAGTCATTTTAGTTCCAATTAATCAATTTTTGGTGGTGTTTCGAATGTATGGTATGGCGCAGGGCTAGGCACTGTCCATTCCAAACCTTCAGCTCCATCCCATGGTTTCGCTGGCGCTTTTTCGCCACCCTTAATACACTTGATAACCAATACCAAGAAGATTAACTGCGAAATACCAAAGGCAAAACCGCCAATACTCACCCACTTATTAAAATCCGCAAACTGCAAAGCGTAATCAGGAATACGACGAGGCATACCTGCTAAACCTAAAAAGTGCATTGGGAAAAACAATAAGTTTACTGAGATAAGTGAACACCAAAAATGCCACTTACTTAACGTATCGTTGTACATGTAACCCGTCCATTTCGGTAACCAGTAATAAGCGCCAGCAAAAATAGAAAATAGCGCGCCAGTAACCAATACATAGTGGAAATGAGCAACAACAAAGTAAGTATCATGATATTGAAAATCAACCGGAGTCATCGCTAGCATCAAGCCAGAGAAACCACCAATAGTGAACAAAATCACGAAAGCAATAGAGAACAACATTGGCGTTTCAAAGCTAATTGAACCGCGCCACATGGTCGCTGCCCAGTTAAAGACTTTAACGCCTGTTGGCACCGCAATTAACATGGTGCAATACATAAAGAATAATTCGCCAAAGAGCGGCATACCCGTGGTAAACATGTGATGCGCCCAAACGATGAACGACAAAAATGCAATTGATGCAGTTGCGTAAACCATTGAACTGTAACCAAAGAGAGGTTTACGTGAAAATGCTGGAATGGTAGTAGACACAATACCAAATGCAGGCAAGATCATGATGTAAACTTCAGGATGACCAAAGAACCAGAAAATATGCTGGAACATTACAGGGTCACCACCACCGGCGGCATCAAAGAAACTGGTGCCAAAATAGGTATCGGTTAACACCATAGTGACGGTACCCGCGAGCACCGGCATTACCGCTATTAACAAGTACGCCGTGATGAAAAATGTCCATACAAACAATGGCATTTTCATGTAAGTCATACCTGGAGCACGCATATTCATAATGGTTACAACAATGTTTATTGCGCCCATAATTGAGGAAATCCCCATAATATGTACCGCAAAAACGAAGAACGCTGTGCTGCCGTTACTGTAAGTTGTTGATAATGGTGCGTAGAAGGTCCAACCAAAGTTTGGCGCGCCACTTTCTAAAAAGAAAGTCGACAATAAAATAGCAAAAGCAAAGGGTAGAATCCAAAAGCTCCAGTTATTCAATCGTGGCAATGCCATATCTGGCGCACCTACCATCATAGGTAGCATCCAGTTAGCCAAGCCAGTAAAGGCCGGCATGATCGCGCCGAAGACCATAATAAGACCATGAACGGTGGTCATTTGGTTAAAGAAGTCAGGCTCAACTATCTGTAATCCTGGCTGAAATAACTCAGCACGAATAACCAGCGCCATAACGCCACCAGTTAAAAACATGATAAATGAGAACCATAAGTACATCGAACCGATGTCTTTGTGGTTAGTAGTATATAACCAGCGTTTCAGGCCGGTCATTTTATGATCATGGTGCTCACCGTCATGTGAATCATGTTCGGATTGATCATTAATTACATCTGTAGTCATTTTAACGCCTCCCTACTTCGCGCTAGCAGCAACATCTGCTGGCTGGACTAAATCACCGGTGTTGTTACCCCAAGCATTACGCTCGTAAGTGACAACCGCAGCAATTTGCGTTTTAGTTAATTGGCTAGCAAAAGCCGCCATCGCTGGATTTTTCTTGCTACCGTTAAGCACCATATCCAAATGCACTGCAACATCACCTGTGGCAATAGCACTACCTTTAAGCCCAGGGAATACTGGTGCCATGCCTTCACCACTTGCTTGATGACAAGCAGCACAAGCAGTCATGTAGACTTCTTCACCCATCGTCATCAATTCATCTTGGCTATAAACCTTTGATAAATCTTCTGCAGGGATAATATCAGCCACAACTTCTGTAACTGTCTCAGTAACATTTTCAACCGCTGCTTCAACAGTATCTATAATACCTGCCGCTGCACTACCAGAAGCTGCTTGAACATCGGCAGCTTGAACAGCTTCACCGGTATTATTACCCCAAGCATTACGCTCATAAGTCACAACAGCTGCGATTTCTTTTAAGCTCAGTTGCTTGCCATAACCTTGCATGCCGGTGCCAGCTTTACCATTGAAAACAATATCTATGTGCTCGCTAGCAGGACCTGTTGTCGCAACAGCACTACCTTTAAGCGCTGGAAATGCTGGTGGTAAGCCTTGGCCACTAACTTGGTGACACGCTGCACAATATGCGGTGTAAGTTGTTTCACCTAGTTGCATCAATTCTTCTAAAGGAACTGAAGCATTTAACGATGCCGCTTCTGCAGCTGCCGCGTTAGCCTTCAACTCTTTCTGTTCATTAAGCCAAATGGCGTAATCAGCTTCAGATTTCACTTCGACAACTATCGGCATAAAACCATGATCTTTACCACATAGCTCAGCACATTGGCCGCGATAAACACCAGGGTCATCTACCTTAGTCCAAGCTTCGTTAATAAAACCAGGGTTAGCATCTTGTTTTACAGCAAATGCTGGAACCCACCAAGCATGGATAACATCATCAGAGGTAATAACAAAACGTACTTTTTTATTGGTTGGAATAACTAAAGGACGGTCAACTTCTAGCAGGTAGTTTTCACCTTTCTCTGCTGAAGTACCATCTTGGTTTTCGTATTGGTCACGTGGCGTAGAAAGTACCGAATAAAACTCAAGGTCTTGATCAAAGTATTTATAATGCCATTTCCACTGAGAGCCGGTTACCTGAATAGTTATATCTGCATCATCGTTATTTTCCATATCAATGAGCGTGGTAGTGGCAGGAACAGCCATAGCGATTAGAATGACGACAGGAATAGCCGTCCAGAGAATTTCTACTTTTGTGCTTTCATGGAAGGTTGCTGGTTTAAAGCCTTTTGATTTACGGTGAAACACCATAGACCAAAACATAGCACCAAATACCACAACACCAATAGCTGTACAGATATAGAGAACCAACATATGTAAATCGTATACGTCTCTACTAACTTCCGTAACACCTTTGGTTAAGTTCAGCGACATATCTGCCCATACCGAACTCGACAACAAGCCCCCTAGCAACAGCAAACCTAGGTTACGTCTTTTCACTCGACATCTCCTTCACCCTTTTAAGGCAAAACAACACGACTTCACGATGAAGGCCGACTATTTTGCGCATACATTTATTATTATTTAAGTGACGCATTATTCAACTACTGTCAATTGCGCCCTATTGTTATGTTTGTACGTTTTCTAGACTAGAATTACTTAAAACTTGATCGGGGTCAATTTAAAATTTCAAAAGCATGTAAAATAAAAACCAATAAATACAATAGAGTAATAACCCTAAACAGAGTGATACGTCCATTTTCACTGGGGTTAATCCAATGTTTATTTTTTGTTCAGAGGGTGTTTGTTGTGCTGAATAATAAATATTCAACCACAGAATTAGTTGTATAAAAAACAGGCTACTAGCGTTATTTATTGGCTAATAATAGAATTGTTCAGGACAAAAATACATCTGGTGCTAGAAAAACGATTAAACGAAAGGAACATGCAGATTTAAACAAGCTATTTAAAAAAAACACTCATTAAATCTGCGTGATATGGATTAGGTGAATCGCAAAAAATCTACCGTGGGCGCATGGTTATTTACATCCAATCTGCTGCGCGAATAACCCCTACAGCTAGGCCTTCAATGTTAAATTGTTGTGACTTTAAATCGACTTTGATTGGCGAAAAATCTTCATTTTCAGCATGTAAATAAACCACATTACCTTCACGTTTAAAACGCTTAACCGTAACATCGTCTTCAACACGAGCAACAATAACTTGGCCATTTTGTACGTCAGTGGTTTGATGAACAGCGAGCAAATCGCCATCTAAAATGCCGATATCTTTCATACTCTCGCCATTAACGCGCAATAAATAATCTGCCGGAGGATGAAATAAACTGCCATCAATTTTATAATGCTGCTCAACATGTTCTTGTGCCAAAATTGGCTCACCTGCCGCGACTCGGCCGATAAGGGGTAAACCATCTTCTTCAATAAACTCTTCTGCAAGACGAATGCCACGAGAAGTACCAGGTAACATCTCAATATAGCCTTTCTTAGCTAGCGCTTTTAAATGTTCTTCTGCTGCATTGGCCGATTTAAACCCAAAGTTAGTCGCTATTTCGGCACGAGTTGGCGGCATACCCGTATCCGAAATTTTTGCTCTGATCAGATCAAATATCTGCTGTTGTCTAGGTGTTAAAGGGCGCATTTTTATTCCTTAAGCGACTGAAGAGTAAGCCTGTGTTTTTACACAGTATTACTGTTATTCTATACAGGCTTTATGGAAACGCAAGAAATTATTGCGGAGAGATTGAGCAGTTTTGTAAATTTAAATGTGAATTTTAATAATAACTTTCTGTTTATTTTACTTCAAATAATTAAAAACACTTTTAAAACAATAGCTTTTCTTATTTAAGTGAAAAATTTGTAGTTTATCAAACGTGAGAATTATGTAATATTAAAAGCTTAAATTAAGCCCTAGGAGCTAAGATGAAGTCAAAAGTAATCAACTTTAAAGATAAGTTTAGCCAATTTTCTGAGCATTGGTCACCGCGTGTTATCGCTGAAATGAATGATTATCAATTTAAATTAGTGAAAGTAGCAGGTGAATTTGTGTGGCATGACCATCCAGAAACAGATGAGGTTTTTATTGTCATTGATGGCGTTCTTACTATTGAATTTCGAGATGGACTTGTCACCTTATCGCCTGGCGAAATGTTTGTGATCCCTAAAGGTGTTGAACATAAACCCGTCGCTAAGGCTGAATGTAAAATTATGATTGTGGAGCCAAAAGGCGTAGTGAATACTGGTGATGCGAACAGTGATCTAACCGCTCAAAATGATCTATGGGTATAAATCCAATTGGCTTGTAAAATAAATAAAATATCAAAATAAATAAACAAACTTTAAACTTACTACTTCTATTTTCACAAGTATATTTTTGCAGTGTTGTTACCTTGTTGTATTTAATACCATTAAGTTATTAATTAGCATAATAGAGCACAGTGGCTGAATTTCATCTTTTAAGATAAAATAATTTAACTATTAAACCCCTAACAACCATAGATTTTAACTATGATAAAAATACGTGACTTAGAATATCTTACGGCCATTGCCCAATATAAACATTTTGGCCATGCTGCTGATGCCTGTTTTGTTAGTCAACCAACGTTGAGTGGGCAAATTCAGAAGTTAGAGCAGCGACTTAAATTAACATTAATTGAGCGGCAGCCTCGCAATGTAATGCTAACGCCCGCTGGTGAAAAGCTAGTTCAACAAGCCCAACAAGTATTGAACGCGGCAAATAATTTTGAAGAAGCAGCTAAAGCCCTGCTTGATCCACTGTCGGGTGACTTGCATATCGGCTTAATCCCCACGTTAGCGCCTTATATACTGCCGCATATTATGCCAACGCTGAACAGCAATCTAACGAAAATAAACTTCTATTTACATGAGAATAGAACTCAAGATTTACTGCAACAGTTGGAAACAGGCAAACTCGATATTTTAATTCTGCCTTGGCTACCCGAAATGGCGCGCTTTGAACGATATGATTTATTCACTGAGCCTTTGGTGATGGCAACGTCTCCATCACATGCACTTGCTAACAGATCGACAGTGACTTTTGATGATCTGCATAATCAAAAAATTCTCACCTTAGAAGATGGTCATTGTTTAAGAGATCAAGCTATGGGTTATTGTTTTAGCGCCGGTGCTGAGGAAGATCATAGCTTTCGAGCCACCAGCCTTGAAACTTTACGTTATATGGTGGCAAGTAATATGGGTATTACACTATTGCCGCAGTTGGCAACGATTAACTATGCCCCGCAAAAGCATATTCACTATATTCCTTTTGAAAGCCCACAACCAAATCGTGAAATAGCATTACTCTGCCGTACAGGTTATGCTCGAATGGAAAGTGTTAGCGCCGTTGTTAATGAAATTCGCCAAGCGGTAAAGGGCTTATTCGATTAGCCTTGTTTTAAGCTAATAAGCTAATAAGCTAATAAGCTAATAAGCTAATAAATTTAATACAACTTATTCTTCTGTTTACAAAAAATTGCTTATAAAAAAACGCTACTGTTATGCACAATAGCGTTTTTAACGCACAAATTATTTCTCAAAAATTAAGCGGCAACTTCGCTCATACTTTCAATATTTTCACGATTTTCAAGTGGATTTGGTGTTCTGATTAAATAATCAAATGCCCCTAAAGCTGCTGCTGCACCGCCACCCATGGCGATAATTATTTGCTTAAAAGGCGTATTTGTTACATCTCCGGCGGCATAAACCCCAGCAATATTGGTTTCACCTTTTTGATTAATAATAACCTCACCTCGATCAGTTAAATCAACGGTTCCTTGCAAAAATTGTGAATTTGGCAATAAGCCAATTTGTACAAATATACCGGCAAGTTCGACGTTTTCTTGCTTGTTGGTTGCACGATTAAGGTAATTAAGCCCAGTTACATGCTTACCATTACCTAACACCTCTGTGGTTTGTGCATTCACAATAATATCGATATTCGGTAACGAGCGAGCTTTATTTTGCAATACCGCATCTGCTCGTAATACTGAGTCGAACTCCAACACAGTAACATGTTCAACAATGCCGGCTAAATCAATCGCCGCTTCAATACCTGAATTGCCACCGCCAATTACGGCCACTGATTTTCCTTTAAATAAAGGTCCATCACAATGTGGGCAATAAGCCACACCTTTACCACGATATTCTTGCTCACCAGTGACGTTCATTTCTCGCCATCTGGCACCTGTTGCGATTATGGTTGAGCGTGTTTGTAAGGTGGCACCATTTTCTAACTCAACGGTAATTAAGCCACCTTCAACATCACTTTTTATAATGTTTTTCACCCGTTGATTATTCATAATATCAACATCGTAGTCATTCACATGCGCTTCTAAACTAGCGACTAATTTAGGGCCTTGTGTCGCACTGACGGAGATAAAATTTTCAATGGCTATGGTGTCTTGAAGCTGACCGCCAAATTTGTCAGCAACTATTCCGGTGCGAATACCTTTACGAGCACTATATATAGCTGACGCTGCGCCAGCAGGACCACCACCAATAACTAATAAGTCAAAGGCTTCTTTGTTGTTTATGGCTTTAGCTTGTCTCGCGCCTGCATTGGTATCTACTTTATTTAAAATCTCGGTTACTGTCATTCTGCCTTGTCCAAACGCTTTACCATTAAGATAAACCGCAGGTACTGATAAAATATCGCGCTTGTATACTTCTTCTTGAAATAAAGCGCCATCCACCATCACATGTGTAATTTGTGGATTAATTGCTGCCATCATATTTAAAGCTTGCACTACGTCTGGGCAATTCTGACAACTTAAAGAAATGTAGGTTTCAAAGCTATAGTCACCTTCTAATGCTGCCACTTGCTCGATTACCGCTTTATCAAGTTTTATTGGGTGTCCACCGCTATGCAATAAGGCTAATACCAGTGAGGTAAACTCATGCCCCATGGGCACACCCGCAAAGCGCATTTCACCGCCGGTTTTAACTGATTTTACTAACATTGATGGTACGCGTTCGTTGCTTGCATCTGCTTCAACAATCGTTACTAACGCTGACATCTCAGCGATTTCTGCCACCAAGGTATTTAATTCTTTTGATTTTACGTCGTCACCTAAAAATACTGACAATTCAACAGCCGATGTTAAATTTTGCAAATAGGTAGTTAATTGTTGTTTTAAGTTTGTATCTAACATGGTTTATTCCCTCAAGAACAATGATGAATAAGATTTAAGGTTTGTTTGATTTTTTTATTTAGCGTGTGCCGCGATATTGATTGTAATATCGCGGCAATTTTTCTTAACTTAGATTTTGCCAACTAAGTCTAAAGATGGTGTTAATGTTTCTGCACCTGGCTGCCATGCTGCTGGACAAACTTCACCGTCATGTTCTGCTACATATTGTGCCGCTTGAATTTTTCGCACTAATTCTTTCGCTGAACGGCCTATGCCTAGGTCATGTATTTCAGCAATTTTAATTTCGCCTTCAGGGTTAACAACAAACGTACCACGTAGTGCTAAGCCATCGTCTTCGATCATGACACCAAAGTTACGAGTAATTTTACCTGTTGGGTCACCAATCATTGGGTATTGAATTTTGCCGATAGTATCTGAACTGCCGTGCCATGCTTTATGAGTAAAGTGTGTATCAGTTGATACTGAGTAAACTTCAACGCCCATTTCTTGCAACTGTGCGTAATGGTCAGCCATATCGCCTAACTCTGTCGGACATACAAAAGTAAAGTCAGCAGGGTAAAAGAAAAATACCGCCCATTTGCCTGCAACATCTGCTTCTGATACTTCGACGAATTCGCCTTTACTAAATGCTGTTGCGTTAAATGGTTGAATAGTTGAATTGATAATTGATTTGTACATGTGTATCTCCACTTGTTTAAAAATATGAGTGCTTGTTAAGTTGGGAGAATGATACGTTGACATTTTACATAGGAACAATCGTTTGAATTTATCATATCGATAGGTTAAAACTATCAATGTAAATAAGGACGATTGTTGTGATAGCTGAAGGCACTATATTTTCAGGGTTGTTAAAGCATAAATATTTGCAGTTTGTTATTTGTGTATTAAAAAGATGGTTTTTATCAAAAGACTTTATGTCGATTAGGTGGCTTTGATTGAAAATTAAAGCAAAAAAAACGCCCCTCAAGTGAGGAGCGTATAACAATATAAAAACACTAATATAAAACAATAATAAAAACAAAACCGAGGGGAGAATCTCTTGCTAAGTAAGAGCAGCATATTCGTGTTTAGTTCATTTTAATTTTAAATAAAATTGAACAGTATTATCTTACCTTGGTATATTGTTATTTAAGCCACTAATTTTATTGGCTTTATTAACTTTATTAATTAAAAATAATTTCATCTTATAGTTAAACTCGCGAAAACCTTGCTAAAAGTACGTCACTTTTTATTAGGCAAAAAAAACGCCCCTCAAGTGAGGAGCGTATAACAATATATAAACACTAATAGAAACAATAATAAAAACAAAATCGAGGGGAGAATCTCTTGCTAAGTAAGAGCGTGTTATTCGAGGTTAGTTCAATTTTATTTAAAAATTAACGCTATTAATAACAATTTTTATCACAGAGGCTTAATTTTAATGACCTACAAGATAGAAAATAGTATTTAATAATTTTAAATATGTACAAATTTCTGTCTGTCAGCAATTAAATTCAGCACTTTAGTAAGCTTTTTAGCGAGGTAACCCGATAATAGTTTTGGTTGTTGCTCTATCAATACAGACTCTGCTGGTGTAATGGCAACATGACAGTCTAGTAAACTATTTTTTGAATGTAATAGTACATCATCAGCAAGCGATTCTAAATCTACGCTACCGACATGCGTGGTTACATTTTTAAGTTCAGAAATAGATATAAGATAAAAATTAATCATTAAAATATTAGCTTCATCACTATACCAATTAGCTGTCATGGTATGAAAATTCAACTGAGCTTCAAGTTTATTGCTAACTGAGGCAATATTTTCTATTTCGGCAACTAAAGCATCACTAACTTGAATAGCAATTGGCAGGGTTTCAGTCATAATATCCATGATGTTGCTCGCTTTTATGATAACTAATTTACGGTTTATTTATGGTTGATTGATCCGTATGACGACTGTTATGTGTTTTTTCTGGAAATGCTACAGCAACTATATCAATATCATACCTAACTTTGTAAAATATTTGTTACGTGATTAAGTTGCTATTACTAGTCTAGTGTCGATATTATATAGTAAAGATACAAGGTCAATAAGTCATTAAATTCAGCGCTAGATTACATGTTTAGTACTACAGCTAAACGCTACAGACCTATGCCAACCAATGTTTATTTTGGAGAACCGTACCATTAATTCAAAAAGTGCTCGCACTAGAACAATAATAAAAAAGCCTTTCAAGCTATTTAACCTTAGCCATAAACTTCATAAATGGCTGATGTTATTTATTGGTGCGCAGTTTATTATTTGGTCTGTCACTGGTGCTTACATGGTATTTTTTGATATTGACTATATTCATGGTGATAGCCTGGTAATAACCCATCAAAGTAAAATTAAACCAGAGAATTTAACCTACACCTCACAACAATTATTTCAACAATATCCACGTGCGAAAAATTTAAGTGTTGGCGTACTGATCGACCGAGAAGTCTATCGATTTCGCATTGATAAGCAGCAATTTATCGTCGATGCTCGCAGTGGGGAAGTGTTATCGCCATTAAATAAAACTACGGCAATTGCCTTAGCAAAGCACCTTTATTCTGGCGATGATGACGTTATCAATGCTGAACTAATTTCATCAACTCCACCCTTTGCGTTAAGTGCACGACATTTGCCGGTATGGCAGGTAGATTTTGATCATTTCTCTTCACCAACGTTTTATATTTCGGCGAATAACGGCAAAGTGGTCAACAAACGTCACCAATTTTGGTATATATTTGATTGGATGTTCCGCTTTCATATTATGGATTATGGCGACGACGAAGATGCCAGTAATTGGTTATTATTTTTCATAGCTTCATTCGCATTATTTGCAGCGCTAAGTGGCTTAGTGCTGACTTATTTTAAAGTGATAAAACCGATAATAAATTCTGGAAAGAAACGCGGTAATAAACGCAGAAATACCGCTAACAAACCCCATCAAGATGCAAATTTATCTGTCGGTGATAAGTCATGATTATTTGGGTCAGAAAAATTCATAAATGGGCTTCGTTACTTATCGGTTTACAGGTAATTATATGGGTAATTAGTGGCTTAACATTCAATGTTATTGATCATGAAAAAGCACGCGGTAATGCTTATCGCCAAACGATAATATCAACGCAGCCAGCCACCGCAAACAAAGACTTGTTACCCGTTGAAAATATACTGAAAAAGTATCCTGACACTGTTGAGCTTAATCAAACTAATATTCTCTCTCAGCCTTATTATTTGTTAACGCAACAACAAGGACTATATCGTCATTTAACCAATAGTTATCATATCGTTAATGCCATCACAGGCGAGCTAACCTTCATTGATAAACCGCTCGCCACTGCTATTGCCCAAGCAAGTTATACTGGTCCAGGTAGCATTGATTCAGTCACATTAATCGCACCTCCCATTGCAGACTTTCTTAAACATAAAAACCCCAGTTGGCAAATTAATTTCGATGATAGCTTAGAAACTAGTGTTTATGTTGAACAAGGCTCAGGGCAGATTGTAGGACACAGCAATAGCGACAAACGCTTCGCCGATTTTTTCTTCATGTTACACTTTATGGATTATGGCAGCGTAGGTAACTTCAACACTATTCAAATTATAATTTTTGCTTTTATTACACTTTGGCTAACCCTCACGGGTTTGATTTGGACCATACATATGTTGCGCAAAGGTAGTTATCGTTTAAAAAAATAATAGCATGATAAAAGATCATAAGTTTAGTTAAGCCAACGTTAGGCTTAGGTGTGAACATGATGGTCATAAGCTAGTTCGACAAATTTAGTCAGCTTTAATTTTTCAGGCTACGATTAAATGACTTAAATTGCTGTTTCTCAAAATAAGGGGCTACTAACCCCTTTATAATTTAAATCGTAAAATAACGTTAACTAAAAGCACCGATAAATATCAATACAAAATCAAATACAGCAGTATTGCTAGCTCCTAAAAACTACACACTTTACTTGAATTTGCTTTAACAGCGGTTACTATAGCTGCCCAATGAACAATCTAGAATAACGTCATGACAAAATTTATTAGTTTTATTATCATCGCACTAACACTTTTAAGCACATCAGCTTTTGCTGAAACCTTAAAAGTCGCTTCATGGAATATCGCCTGGTTGGGCTCTCATGAATATAATCAGCGCAAAGATGTTGATTATCAAAAATTAGCGCGTTATGCGCGAGAATTAGACGCTGACGTCATTGCCTTGCAAGAGGTGGAAAGTGCAAAATGGGCAGCAAAAGTTTTTGGTGATGAATACGACTATTTCTTCACAACCAAAGACTGGGTACAACGTGTTGGCGTAGCGGTAAGAAAAAGCAGCGGCTATAAAGCCACAGCGGTTGAATATCGTGAACTTGATCAAGGCCTTGCACGCCGAGGCATGGACGTTACCTTAACTAAAGACGGTAAAAGTGTGCGTTTATTAGCTGTACACATGAAATCAGGCTGTTTTGATAAAGCACTTGACCAAACTAGCATAGCTAAAATGCCCAACACGAATGAAAAAGAAGCCTATGCAAAAACGGCCTGTGCTGAACTTGCTAAGCAAGCTAAACCACTAGAAGCTTGGGTTGATGCACGTGCGAAAGAAGGCGTCCCTTTTATATTATTAGGTGACTTTAATCGTCGTTTTGTAAAAGATATTTCATTAAATTACAGTGAAGTACAAGGCTTATGGCAAACCATTGATGACGAGGGTGCAGAAGCACTTTGGGCTCCAACAATTAAAGCAGAGTCTAAATGTTGGGGCGGTTATTACAAAGACTATATCGACCATATAATTTTTGATCCAAAAGCAAAAGCACGGTATGTCGAGAATTCATTTGACCAGTTAGTTTTCGAACCAAAATATACTCGTGAACTTAGTCAAAAACTTAGCGACCACTGCCCTATTTCGGTAGAATTAGTTTTGTAAGCTATTTATAAAGCCCAAAATAAGATTCATATATTGGGCTTTATAACTTCATGCTTTAACATTAAAATTGATGTTTATTTTATTAAGCTATCGAGTCTGAAACCTCGTTAATTTTCGTAAAAAACTAGCTTCAACCGTTGGAATGACAAATGAAAGATATGAATATGCCAACAACAGAATGTGTTATTTTATTGCACGGTTTAGCACGTTCAGCACATTCAATGGACAAAATGGCAGAGCGCTTAACTGAGCAAGGCTATAAAGTGTTAAACATCGACTATCCTTCGCGTGCTTACCCTATAGAACAGCTAGCTGAAAAAACTATTGCAGAAGCGCTAACCAAATGCGAAGGCATGCCCGTAAGCTTTGTTACTCATTCTATGGGCGGTATTTTAGTGCGGCAGTTTCTGAGCAACCATAGCATCAAAAGCCTCAATAAAGTGGTGATGTTAGGACCACCAAACAAAGGTACTGAAATTGTCGACAAGCTTGGCAATATGCCCGGTTTTCATTTGGTGAATGGCGATGCGGGTATGCAATTAGGTACTGGAGCACTAAGCGTGCCTAATCAATTAGGTAAAGCTAATTTTGATGTCGGTATTATCGCCGGCACTCAAAGCATAAACTTACTGTTATCTTCACTTATTCCAGATACTGATGATGGTAAAGTATCTGTCGAAAGCACTAAAGTTGAGGGCATGAATGATCACATTGAAATGCCAACCACTCATGTATTTATGATGCGAAATGACGCAGTTATCGAGCAAGTTATTAATTACCTTAAGCAAGGTAAGTTTGAGCATTAGCCATTACAACATTTTGCTGAAAAACGTATATTAGCGATAAAAATACTCCTGCAAAGCTAAAGTATCATTGGCAATAGCAATGACTTTAAATGATGCTACGCAACGACCCCATCAAACCAACTAGTACGCATTAATGTGGTTATATTGATGCTTCATCGATAAGTGAAACGATGGAGGCTACCGCTAACTCTTTTAAAACAAGCGCTGCAAGTTAATCAGCCAAATTTCGATTGTGAAGTTATTATGAATGTTGAAAATTAACCATGTTAATCCGTTAAAAATTTAGTAAGGTGTCTGTGAGCTTAAGCAGTATTTAATGAATCTAGGTAGGAGAATCAAGATGAAATTAATTAAAAAAGTAACGCTTTCAACCGCTGTATTTCTAAGTGCTTTATCGGGCTTCGCGTCTGCAAATGAAATGCAAATCACTGCAAAATCACAAGAAATATCGCCCGACAGTAAGCGCCACATATACACAGGCAATGTTAGAATTGCCTTCGCTAAGGGTAATTTATCAACTAAATCGAGCCATGCCTCGTTTCAAAACGGAAAAACCGTGATGGAAGGCGATGTTGAAATTATTCTCAACAACGCTGTTGCGAAAACAGATCGCGTAACCTTTATACCTTCACAGCAAGGTTTAATAGCTAAAATGGATAAAGTTACTTTTACCTATCAGTAGTCATCACAAATGTAACTTAATTTTATCCATTACAAACGGTATCTACAAACAAACCAAGTCCTCTGCATAAGCTAGGTTAAATGCTTACGTAAAGAGGATAGGTTTTTATTTTCGCTATTACTTGTTAGCAATTAATGCCGACCTTAACTTGTTCAGTGCGTCTACCGCGAAACCTTGATCATAAAAATATAATATTTCACCTTCACTATTTAACAACACAACTCTGGTATTGGCAGCATTTTCGTTACCGGTAAATGCCTGAATTTTTTCACCATCATCGTAAATAGTCACTACCCCTTGCCATAACGGCTTTGGGATACCCGCACGCATTCCATTATCAATTACGGTGCTAAACATTTCAGGAAATAACCCTTGAATAGTCGGTACTTCATAAACTTTTACATTGGTTTCCGTCACATCTAATGCAATTAACCAACGGTCAATATCAAATTGTGAATTCTGCACGTAACCAATCAACAGCAGTGTTAAGTCATCAGTTAAATCGCTTGGAATAGACAGTGATGTTTTTTCTAATGTAGAACCAACAACGGCTGGGAAGATTTGTCCGGTAATATCTTTATTCGGATATTGGCTGCTACAACCCGTTAATAACAGTAATCCAAATATGTAAATTATTGTGCGCATTGTATACTTCTCCTTAATATCTTGAGAAATAATACGTAAGCGTTTTTCTTTTGGTTCACACAATAAATAAATAATCATCTAGCGATACGGCAGATAACCTAAAAATAGCCATTAATATTCAAACGAGATCATAGTAATAGTCGTCAAGGTCTTTGAACTATCGAAAAATAGGCGTTTATATAGGATTAATCACTATTGTTCTGCTTAAGTTCTCTTAATCGTTCGCGATATTTATCACGCGCTAATGCTTGCATGTCAGTTACGGCATCGCTTTCGTCAACTATTTCACGCCCTAACAGCGTTTCAATGGCGTCCTCTAAGGTAACAATGCCTGATGTTTGACCATATTCATCTTCAACTGAGTAGATGTGGATATGGTTTTTAATGAACATATCTAATAATTGCTGAACAGGTAGTTTTTCAGATACCGCAGTTAGCGGAATAACAAACTTACTAATGGCTTCATCGCCGTGCCCGCTGCGCTCAGCTTCATACAAATCACCTTTGATTACTTTGCCGGTAATATCATCGATAGTATTTCCGTAAACAGGTATACGAGTAAATTGACTCGTTTTTTCATGATTTAATGCAGTGGTTACGGTTATGTCTTGATGTAACATGTGCACTACAGTGCGAGGTGTGAACACATCTCCGGTGTGTAATTCGCGTAAATTTAGTATGTTTGATAAATATTCATTTTCTTGCGAGAACAAACTGCCATCTTTATAGCTTAGTGACGCTAAGGCTATAATTTCTTCTCGGGTAATTTCGTTGTCTTTACCTTTATGGAACGAACGTGTTAACCGCGTTGATAACCAAACAAGTGGGTAAACAATTCTTACTAACCAAGTAATTACAAAAGCAGAAGGTATGGCCAAATTACGCCAAAATGTTGCCCCTAACGTTTTAGGAATAATTTCTGAAAAATACAAAATAACCAAGGTTAGCAGCACCGCAATTAGGGTTTCCCACTTTTCGCCAAATATGCCAATGGCTTGTGCACCAACACCTGCAGCGCCCATAGTATGAGCAAACGTATTAAGAATTAATATACTGGCAAGAGACTCTTCTAAACGCGTTTTAACTTTTGCTAAAACTGCGCCATGCTTTGGCTTAATGGTTTGGATTTGCTCTACAAAACTAGGCGTTATCGATAATAAAACCGCCTCTAGTATCGAGCACAAAAAAGACACTCCAATAGCAATGGCTAAATAAATAAAAAGTAAAGTCACGTAGGTCGTCCATCTCTATGAGTTTGTATTTAACTTATAAATAGCATATCACAATGTAAGAAAGTATCGTGCTACCAGTAATGCTGTTGTTGGTGTTTTTCAATGCTTCAGACGAAAATTTGTACACAATATCGTGAGATTAATGACCTATTGCCCTTTTAGTTTCTAGACTGTAATAAACTGTACTAAATTTGAATCGAGCCAACCCTCGCTTAAATCACAGGTGATGGATTAATTTCACCTGTGATTCTAAATTAACTAACCCGCTAAAAAGTATAAATTTAACATTTGGAAGCTGTTAATAAGCTTTGTTCGTCTCAACTATAGCTGCTTTAAAAGCCTTCTAGAACCAACTTACCTATTGATTTACCAGACTCTAACTCTTGGTGCGCTGCTCTTAAGTTTTCCGCATTAATGGTGCCTAAGTTTTTACCTATTGTGGTTTGAATATAACCTTGTTCAATAAGCGCAGCGACACGATTTAACAAGCGACCTTGCTCTTGAATATCAGCGGCATTAAACATTGAACGAGCAAACATAAATTCGATATGAAACGATAAGCTTTTAGGTTTCATTTTCATAATATCTAATGGTGTTTCAGGATCGTCAATCATCGCTATTTTTCCAAACGGGACTAACAATTCAATGTAAGTATCAAAATATGCCGCGGTACTATTCAAACTGGCGACATGTGTTACCTGCCCGATAACCCCATTGTCAACTAAAGCATCAATTTGAGGCTTTAGCGGCTTACTGTGATCAACAACAAAATCGGCACCCAATTCCTTGACCCACGCTTGAGAGCTTTCGCGAGATGCCGTGGCAATAATGGTTGCACCGGTAATTGCTTTCGCCAATTGCACTAAAATAGATCCCACACCACCTGCAGCACCAACGACTAAGAGTACTTCGTTAGACTTATCAGTACTTGTTGGCGCTTGTTGCTTAATCGTTAAATGCTCAAATAACATTTCCCATGCGGTGATCGCCGTTAATGGCAATGCTGCAGCTTCTGCAACAGATAAACTTTTTGGTTTTTTACCGACAATTCGTTCATCAACTAATTGGTACTCTGCGTTACTGCCTTGGCGAGTAATATCACCGGCATAATAAACGGCGTCACCCGGCGAAAATTCAGTAACATCTTCACCCACAGCAACCACCTCGCCCACAGCATCCCAACCTAATACTTTATATTCGCCTTTATCGGGTTGTGCTTTTAGGCGCACTTTGTAATCGACCGGATTAACCGCTATTGCTGATACTTTCACTAATAAATCACGGCCGCTAGCAACCGGTTGTGGTATTTCTATATCCATTAACGACGCTACGTTATTTACCGGTAACGATTGAGTATATCCAATTGCTTTCATCATTTTCTCGCTTATTTATTGGCTTGTTTATTGTCTTATTTATTATCTGTGTGCGTACATACGCTTTAACTTGGGTACATAATAGCGCTTGATTTACTGTAGATAAACAGCATAATTATTGAATCATTATCAATATAAATTTGACAATATGCAGTTAGCTGACCTTCAGGTTATTCTTAAAGTAGCAAAATTTCGCAGTATTACAGACGCTGCAGCAAGTTTGAACATGCAAACCGCTACAGCAAGTGCCGCGATTAAACGAGTAGAACGGGCGCTAGGTGCTGACTTGTTTATCCGCACCACGCGTAGCTTACGTTTAAGTAGCGCTGGAGAACGTTATATTCCGCATTGTCAGCAAGCCTTAGACATGCTTAATAAAGCAAAACAGCACGTTAAAGATGACCTTGATATTGTTGATGGCGAACTACGTATTGGCATATCGTCTGATTTAGGCCGTAATGTTGTCATTCCCTGGCTGGATGAGTTTATGCAAAACCACAGCGCGGTCAGCTTGAAAGTTAACCTCAGTGATAGCAATATCGACTTCTATCGCGATTCAATCGATATCGCGTTACGCTACGGTTCGCCCACCGACTCAAATATGTATGGCTTTAAAGTTTGTAATGTCCCACGCTTGTTGTGTGCGAGTCCGGATTATTTAGCACGACAAGGTATACCGAAACACCCACATGACTTAGTGACATATCACGGGCTTTTCTATCAAATTAGCGACATAATTCACGATGTTTGGCACTTTAGTCATAATGACGAAAAGTTTAAAGTTAAAATGAGAGGTAATCGTGCGGGTAACGATGGTGACCTTGTAAGACGTTGGTGTGTTGCTGGACATGGTCTCGCGACGAAGTCGTCATTAGACGTTGCCAGTCACCTACTCTCGGGGGAACTAGTCAATGTTTTACCTGACTTTCACCCCACAGCCACTGAGTTATGGATTATTTGTCCAAGCCGACAATCAATAACACCAGCAGTACGCTTATTACGTGATACCTTTCGTACAAAATGCCATGCAATTTTGCAGCAATTGGTAAATAAGGGCATTTTAACAAGCGATGTATTGGCATAAACTGAATCACGATCGTAGTTTGGCACTATGGCGCATCAATAATAATGATTTCACAATCTGTTATTGCGCGGATCGTTATTAACTTTGTTTGGGTGATTTCTGCACCATCGCCTTTTGACATATTAACGCTTTGCTTTTTGTCTACCACCGAAAATTTACCTCGCGAGGCAATAACATAGACTTGATGCTTTATCTCATGAGTTAGCTCGCTACCTTGCTTTACTTTCCCAGCAAAAATACGTGCTTGTTGCTGAATAAATAAAGCGTGCTGACGATCATCCTCATAACCCGAGACAACCATAGGCAAGCTTGTGTTATTTACAGCTTTAGGAAAAGCCATGCTATCCCATCGCGGCGCTATATTTTGTTTATTCGGCTCTATCCAAATTTGAAACATAGTCGTCGGTTTTTCGCTGCGATTATACTCTGAATGCAATATGCCCTTACCTGCACTCATTACTTGCACTTCGCCTGCAGAAGTTACGCCTTGATTACCTCGACTATCTTGATGTGAAATAGCGCCCGTGCGAATAAAGCTAATAATTTCCATGTTCTTATGTGGATGCTCTGGAAAGCCAGTATTAGGTGCTATCCAATCATCGTTGATAACACGTAAGCAACCAAAGCCCATTCTTCTTGGGTTGTAATAGTGTGCAAAGCTGAAATGATGATGGGTTTTCAACCAACTATATTTAGCTGTACCAAGCTGCTGAAATGGATAATGTTTAATCACGAGTTTTCCTACATTCTTTATTGTTTGCAGACACCCGTAAAATAATGATGTTACGGGTGTTTCTTGTTAAATTGTTTAAAGCTTTTGACTGAACGTCTGATCAACCGAGTATTTACCCGCACCATGAATAGCTAAAGCGACACTCATTGCTAACAACGCTAAAGCAAACTCATAACCATTATTCGCCATAAATAAGCCATTCGCTAAATGTACTTTAATAATGGCAACCACCATAGTTATTGCCAGCACTGCGCTGGTTGGTCTGGTTAATAAGCCTAAGATCAGTAATATACCACCAAAAAACTCTACACTGCCTACCGTTAGCGCCATTAAGTAGCCGGGCCCTAAACCTATTGATTCCATCCATTGCCCTGTGCCGTCTAACCCGTAACCACCAAACCACGCAAATAATTTTTGTGCGCCATGTGCGGCAAAAATTATTCCAGCAATAATACGCAGGGGTAAGGTTGAAACACTGTTATCTGTCTTTAATATGTTCTTAATAATTGAATTGTTCATCATGTTCTCGCTTTCGCTATATGTTTTAGATGTGATTATTCTACAAGTTGAGTTATTGTTGAATAACCCCTGAAATTTGTTCAATTCATTCAAATTTTTTGAACAATACTAAAAAGACAAAATAATGAATAGTTCACCACTCTCTTTAGAAGCACTCCTCGTACTTGACGCTATTGATAATCGAGGCAGTTTTGCGTCTGCAGCTGAGCAATTAAATAAAGTGCCTTCTGCACTGTCATATATAGTGCAAAAACTTGAAGAGCAATTATCAGTTACTTTATTTGTCAGGCAAGGACGGCGTTCTGTGCTTACGCCCGCGGGTAAGCATTTATTGCTAGAAGGGAGAAAAATTTTAGCGGCTGTTAGTAAAGTGACAGAACAAACACAAACGCTGGCACATGGCTGGGAGCCAAAAATTAGAATAGCTTTCGACTCCATTATTGCTGTAGCGCCAATCATGCAATGCTTACAGCAATTTTTGCATGAGCACCCTAACGTTGAAATAGATATATGCGAGCAAGTCATGAATGGCACTTGGGAAGCGTTAATAGAAGATAAAGTCGACTTACTTATTGGCGTGCCTTCGCCAGTGCCGAACCAAGCAGGCATTAGGGCGTTAAAAATATGCGAATTGGATAGTCTATTAGTCGCGGCCAAACATCATGAATTAAGCCACTTTACGCTGCCGATCACCCATAGCGATATTGCCGATTATCGTACGGTGATTGTACATGACTCATCGAAAAGTTCCGTGCCGTGGTCAGCTAATTTAATTGACCAAAGTCGACATTTTTATGTCGCGAGTGTTGAACAAAAAATTCAAGCTATTGTTGCGGGTATTGGCGTGGGTTTCTTGCCAAAAGCAAGAGTTGTGGACTATATAGATTCAGGACAACTGGTGGCATTGAAAACCCAAAACCAGCAGCAAAGTATCGACTTGTTTCTAGCGTGGAAAACCGTGAATAAAGGTAAAGGACTATTAAGACTACGTGCGCTGTTACTGGAATATTATGCGCAGGTGCTAACCAGTAAACCTGAGATAAAGCCGTTGTAAACTTTATGACAAGGAATGCATGGCACTGAACACTAGAATTCGCCTTGCCCGACACTCCTTTAACAGGCCCCTAATATCAATCAAATTGCATTACTTAAAAAGATGAAACTAAGCGTAGTTAAAAATATTATCCCAATGGGTATCTAATATTATTTTAGCTTCATCTAAAGCGATGGCGGTATACACATCCTGGGTTAATTCAACTAAGTGCATTCGCTCAAGCTTGCCTAACGCATCCGCAATTTCAAAATCTAACTCACATTGATACTTTTCTTTAAACCAGTTTTCTATTTGTTCGTCTAACGCCTCTGCCGTTAAACCATTTTGGCAATTAAGTAAAAAACTATAAGCCAATATGGCTTCTTTAAAATCTTCTTCTTCCGCGGCGTCAATCAGGGTATGAAATACGCCGGCATTATTATCAAGATTTTTAAAATATAAGTTGTCAGATAGCGCCTTCATAAACTTAATTTTTCTATTTTTAAATTTACTCCATTCTTTAAAAATAAAGCCGGCAAAAACCCCTAGCCCAATCGCAAAAGAAATAAAATGTTGCTGGGTCATCTCTACCGCTTCTTTGTGCCAACCTATCCAAAACCCCATTAATGCCGCCAATAACAAAATTGAAGCACCTAGTTTAGTCACCAACACTACTGCACCACCCACAACAGCAGAAGCGCCAATAAACGCTTTATCAATAGGCCGCATTCGTACTTCGCTATTCGGGAATAGCATTTCTAAATCGGCTTTGGGTACATTCTGAAAAAGCTTAACTATGGTTGAACCGGGCTCAAAGCCAAACAAGGCTTTTTTCTTCGCGTCAAAATGCGCTTTATCTTTAAAGGTTATATATATGGCAACGCGGTCATAGTTAGTAAAGTTAAGGGTTTGTTTACGCAGGCCAAACAGCGAAGTAATGGTTTCAGTTAATTGCGACTCGCCTCGACGATAGAAAACCACTTGTTCGAAGTCATCAAACTCAACTTCCAATCTAACTTTAAATAAAGACTCTTCGGTCAAGGCATCTTGTAAATCTTGCTCAGTAATTTTTTCAAAATTGGCTGCATTTAAAACGTTGGAAAAATTTTCTGCAAAGCGTGCCTGGCACTGGGCTTTTTGCTCAGGTGTATAAGGTTCAAGTTGCTTAGTATCCGCATTGGGATCAAATGGTGCATAGTCGTTTTTTAGCGACTCTAACGTTTGATGATATTCAACATGAAGCGAATTCGACAACAAGTCACAAAATTGTCGAAATGATAATGCTGAATCATCGAGTTTGAGTTCCCGCAAACACATTTCAACAATGTCTTGTTTTCTATAAGGTATAAACCGGTCAGCAGCCATAGCACAATATCAAGTAATGTCAGATAGTTAGAGTGTAAGGTAAATTGTTACATATTGGAATGTGAATATATAATGGTCGTAAAGTACGATTGATAATTAATGAATTTATTAAATAATGTGATAAATCCCGCTGAAGTAGTTGAACTTTTAATGACATAGAACAACTTTTTTCTGTGTCACCAAGTTACATTAAAGGCATAACCCACGTTATAATATGATCACATAAGCCCATTAGATAAAAGGAGTTAATATGAATATTACCAGAGAGCAGGTTTTCGTCTGGAGTAGAAAAATCAGGCTTTTCCATTGGATAAATGTAGTCGCCATTTTATTGCTCATCGCTATCGGTACTATTATCTTAAATGGCAAAATGTTTGGCATTAGCACTGACGGTAAAGTGTTGTTGAAAACAATCCATGTGTTTGTCGGCTATGTGTTTGCCAGCAACTTAATCTTTCGATTGATTATTGGATTTGTTGGAAAAAATTATGAACGCTGGAATAAGATCTTACCCTTTAACAAAGGCTTTAAAGCTGATTTAGAAGAGTTTAAGCAAGGTAAGAAGCTGGCGTACAAAGGTCACAACCCTGCCGGTAAGTTAATGGTATTAGCACTGTTGTCGTTAATGACTGTGCAAATGATTTCAGGCTTGGTAATCGCAGGTACAGATATTTACTATCCTCCTTTTGGCAACTATTTTGTTGAAAGTATCGCTATTGATAAAGACAATTTAGCCGCGATAAAACCTTATTCAAAAGTGAATGTAGATGAAGCGTCTTATCAAACCATGCGCGAGATACGAAAACCGTTTATTACCGCGCATGTCTATGTTTTTTATTGCCTATTATTGCTAATTCCCCTGCATATTATTGGCGTAATTGTTGCTGAACGTCGCGAAAAAACAGCATTAGTTTCTGCAATGTTCAATGGCTATAAATATCTCCCCAAAGATGCTGATAAAGACAAAACGAAGGATAGTTAAGCATGATTTCACGCTTACATTCATGATCGAATCCCCATAAAACGTACATAAAACCTGCAATTTTTATGTGCTTTTTATGGCTATATTCTATGGTCCCTGTTAACCTTTCCTCACATTGATAAATTGTTTTTACTTACTCGTCGTTCACTGACTTGAAGATAAAACAATCGTAGTTATTGATTTTCAATCAGTACCTATTTTCTAGAAGAAAGTCTATCATGCTGTTTATAAAGGATAAAACACTCATATCATAGTCATCTTCCTACGTTAAATTATCAATCTAACTAAAGCTATCAACCGCTTTTTATATGATTAATTTTCTGAGGATTACAACATGTCAAACCGTTTCATTTTATCATTAATTACAGCAGCTGTATTAACCGGCTGTGGTGGTTCATCAACAAGTGACTCCGCAGCAGAAACTCCAGCGCCAACACCAACACCACCGCAATCTACTACAACGACAACGGCAACTACAGGTGTTATAACCGGGTTTGGTAGTGTCTTTGTAAATGGGGTTGAATACGAAACGGATGCAACCACGATCACTACAGATGATAACGATGGTGCAAGTGAAACCGATTTACAGGTAGGTATGGTTGTAACACTCTCCGGCGAAGTAAATGAAGATGGCAGCACAGGTAATGCCAGCGCTATTCATTATGACGAACAATTAAAAGGCCCTGTGGAGAGTATCGATTTATTTGCAAACACCATAACAATACTCGGCCAAACCATTGTGTTTGATGACTTAACAAGTTTTGAAAACCTTGTATTGGCAGACCTTAATCCTGGAGACATTCTGGAAATTAGTGGTTACTTCAATGCCGATGGCGACCTATACGCCACACGTATAGAAAAAGAAACCGAACAAACTCGATTAAAAATCCAAGCACGTATTACTGCTTTAGATACCGTTAATAAAACATTCGAGTTAAAGGGCTTAACTATCGATTATAGCGCTGCAATATTTAAAGACTTTGTTGAAGCAGATTTAGCTGATGGACAACAAGTTCGTGTTAAAGGTGATTATTCAGCCTTAACCGCTGGCGTATTAGTGATCAGTGAAATAAAGCTTAAAGATAAAAATGAAAGCCATGATGAAGGCGATAACCGACATGTAGAAGGTTTTATCACAGATTTTGAATCTTCGAGTAGCTTCAAAGTTGATGGCATCGCGATTATTATTGATGACAATACCGAATTTAAATATGGCGATGCCAGTGCTTTAAAGGTAAATGTTAGCGTTAAAATTAAAGGTGAATTCAACGCCGATGGTGCTTTAGTCGCGAAGAAGATTCGTATCGAAAACAAAACAAATTTAAAGGTTGAAGGCGCTATTGAAGCCATTAACTTAGATTTAAGTACAGTAACGGTATTAGGTGTCGAGTTTGAAATAAACAACCAAACCAAAATGAAAGATGAGTCAGATGACGACGAACGTTTCTTTGATTTAGTCGATTTGGCCATTGGTGACTTTGTAGAGCTGAAAGGTTTTGTAGATAGTGAAGGAAAAAATATAGCCACTAAAGTGCAGCGTGAAAATGCAGATGAAAACGCTGAAGTTGAGCTAAAGGGTAAAGTAAGTAACATTGAAAACTTTAGCTTTAGCCTTGTTGGTGTGACGGTTACTACCGACGCAAATACAAAGTTTGAAGGAACAAGTGGTGATGACGTAAGCCAAGCAACATTTTTCGAACAACTCGAAAATGACATGTTAGTCGAAGCAGAAGGTCAGTTGATAGACGGTATTTATGTCGCCCAAAAGGTTGAAATAGAAGAACATGACGACGATGATGACAGTAGTGATAGTGAAAATAACCGCACGGAGTTTAAAGGTATTGTTGAAGCTATAAATGAAGACACACTGATCGTTTCAGGTCATCAGGTCTTAACGAGTCAAACCACTAAATTTAAAGTAGACGATGAAAGGGTTTCAGCTGAACTATTTTGGTCTGTAGTTGCAATTGATGATCAGCTTGAAATTAAAGGCACTATAGACCAACAAGGTATTATTACAGCAAAATCTATAGAGCTTTAGTAATAATAAAACGTTAAAAAGTCAGTGTGAGCCGTTTTGAACAAGGTAAATTATCTTGAATCAAATCGGCTCACGCTTAACGCTCATCAAATGACTAAACTTGAATGTCATTAATATTTACTGCCCATCTTATATAATTATTAACTCGCTGAAGCAGCTTACTACGGCTTAAAGTTTTGTATTTTTTGCCATGTAGAATTTACATGTGATTGCGCTAAGTTACTTTCTAAATCGACAATATTTAACGGTAAATTTAAGACATTAATATCGATATTTTTTGCCGACAAAGGCTGCTTTAACTTAGTACCAACCCAAGCGTTTCTGCCTGCGTGTTTTGCGGTATAAAGCGCTTTGTCTGCAATATCAATACAATCTGACCAAGTAACTTCCTCCGGGTTATGGCAACAAAAAGGAAAGGGTACAAAGCCCACTGAACAGGTTAATGAAAATTCAATATGTTGATTAATAACAAAAGGATTTTGCTTAATTTGCTGACAAATACGTTCTGCCAACTTTGCGGCCAAATCACGCGATGTTTCTCTTACCACAAATAAAAATTCCTCTCCGCCCCAGCGGATAAGGTAGTCACTTTCGCGAGCTATTTTTTTCAAGCGATGCGTAAATTCAATTAAAACAATATCTCCTGCTTGATGGCCATACTGGTCGTTAACTTTTTTAAAGTGGTCAATGTCTATTAAAAAGAAGATCAAATCCGCACCATCAATTGATAACTTTTCGGTGGCTAAATCGTGATATTTCCGGAGAGTTAATGCTATTTCTCCCGGCATATTACGTTCTAAAAACCGACGATTATTAATGCCCGTTAGTGGGTCTGTCACACTGACTTTTTCAAGTGCTGCTGATTTCTTCTCTAACGCTTTAGTGGTTTGTTCCAGGCTTAATGTGCGTCGCTTAACTTGCTCCTCAAGAAATAATTTTCGTCGATTAAGTCTTGAAGTACGTAAACGAATAATAAATATAATAAGTGTCAAAGTGAGAAATATAAACAGTGATTTAGCTATAAATGTCTGAAACCAAAAGGGTAAAACTTCAAAATGTAAAAACTTTGATTTAGTACTCCAAAGCCCTAAGTGATTAGAGTTTTGGATTTCTAGCTGATAACTCCCAGGCGGTAAAGTGGTATACGCCGCTACACCATGTGCTGAGTCTGTGATATTCCATTCATTGCTTAAGCCCAATAAACGATAACGGTACTTGATTGATTTACTATTGATAAAATCAAGAGTCGTAAATTCAATATATATTTTGTTTTTATCGGCAGGTACTAACAATGGCTGCTTGCTACTTTGCAGTAACAAGGGATCTGTGTATATCTGTTCACCTATGATGCTATTTATGATCACTAAAGGTGAAAAGCTATTATCTTGCTGCCAAAGACTGGGCTCAATGATAGTTATGCCGCCACTGCCACCAAACATAATTTCAGATGACGAGGTTTGAATCGCCGCTTGGCGATAGTATGGTGCAAGCAGTTTCCCATCATGTGCTGATAGCGGTGTTACCGTAAAACTTTCAAGGTCAATTACATCTATACCTGCAATGCTACTAACCCATACTCTGCCATATTTATCTGGCTGCATTGCACGCACAACATTGCTTGAAAGTCCTTGTTTTTTATCAATACGTGTAAAGTGCACAGGGTAATTTTTTTCTTCCGCTACATAAATACCAGCGCCTTCAGTACCCACCCATAATCGGCCATTTTTATCATAAAAAAACGAAGATATATAATGATCAAATGTAGGTGTTGCTTGATTAGCTTGAGGAAGCTGATGAGTAATGTTACCGTTTTCATCAAGCCAATTTAAACCACGCCATGTACCCACTAAAACTTCTTTTGCAGGTGTTTTACCAATAATGGTAATACGTTGATCGGTCAACTTGTTATCGGCTGTACTGATCTCTTTTGCTTGCGTTAGACCCTTTTTATCTAGGGAAAAACGCCATAAACCATCAGTTCCGCCAGCCCATAAATAAGCATTATCAATAAATAGTGTCCCTGTGTAGACCTTACTATTTCGTTTGCCGGTATCTAATCGTTGTAATGTAGACTGCCAATATTGATAAATACCCCAGTTGCTACCAATAAAATTATAGCCTGATGGTTGCACTGTTAGTGTTTCAACCGCCCCAGCAGGTAAAAAGCTATCGGGCTTTTCAGGCTTAACCGCAATATGATCTATAAGCCCAGATTTAGGGTTGACAATATCAACACCTTTTTCACGAAGGCCAAGCCATACATTGCCTTCGCTATCTTCAGCAAGTGAATTTATATTGACATCAGAAATTCCGTTATCACGTCCAATATCACCATATATTGTTTTAATAGCACTTTGCTTAGGGTTATATAAACTTAAGCCTTTGTTGGTTGCAAGCCATATTAAGCCATTGCTTGCGCGGTATATTTGCCATATTTCATCATTCGCTAAACTGGTATCAAGCAAACGATTATGGCGTATTCTTTTACTGTTATTATTAGCAATATCTAATTCAATAACACCTTTACCGTAACTGCCAAGCCAAATTACCCCTGGGGATACTTCAGCAAGCGAATACAACCACTCTTTGGTGGCGTAGGAACTTGTTACCGTAAATTCAGTATCAATGTTTAAAAGTCCGTTTTGGGGTGTTGCCACCAAAATGCTATCGTCACTGGTTTGTAATAGTGCAGAAATACGCAGACTTTCTGGTAAAAATGTCGATAAATCAAACGGTGAAAATGTATCTTCAGTCGATTTTTTATAATATAGCCCGTGACTCGTACCGACCCACACGGTGTTGTTTTTAGCATTAATAATGCTAAAAACTCTTAAGTTGGGTATCGCTAAAAATATCGGTTCTAGAAATACCTCACTGACCAATGTTTTCGTATTAAATTTAAAAATACTATGCTCGCTCGCTATCCAAAGTAGCAAAGTATTGGTGTTTTTTTCTATAGAAATTGTTCCTACAGCAGGTATCTGATTAGGAAATATACGAAATAATTTGAATGCTCTAGAGTAAGGATTAAAACGAATTAGCCCTAAACTTGTCGACAACCACATCATACCTTCTGCGTCAGCGACCATACCTCTGATGCTAAATTCATTGTCGTTAACTATGGTTGGTACACTCTCAAAATTTGTTCCGTCAAAGCGGACTAAACCTTGAATTGTCACCAACCAAATAAAACCCATTTTGTCTTCACAAATAGTGACAATAGCGCCGTGAGGTTGCCCTTCATCCACCGTATAGTTTTTAAATATTTGATCGTGCCATTGCCATCTCTCAGCATTATCAGCCTTTGTTAAAAAGGAAAACGAAAGCAGCGTGAGAAATGTAAAACAAATGAAAAGTTTATACATAAATTAACTTTGGGTAATTATACCAATTGAGGTATTGATTGAGATATTTTATTATTTAAAGCTATGTTAACGAGTAATTGTATCGAGTACTAGAAAAAATCATGCGCTGCATTGTATCTAAAAAAATAAAATTCACATTAACATCACAAGTAACTCAACGACTATCGCACTAAAATCAAGACGACTACTCAAGTGGATCTTCCATAGAACCTAGAATTAATCAAGAAATAATTAAACATTTGAAAGTATCTTAAAAAAGGGAAAATTTGACAGTTGCTGAATGGAGGAGCTATCTTTATCAAAGATTTAATCAATTTATAAAAAATTATTAACTGTATTCATTGAGTAAATAAGGAACGCTTTCTCATGATTTATCGCAGGTATATAGAATTAAATACTAGGCTGCGGGGATTAAAATTAGCCCTACTTTTAGTCTTATTCTCGACATTTAGCCACAGCACGTTTGCTAATAAATTGTACGTGTGCTCTGCATATCATTCTGGCCCCTTCATCATAGACGAAAAAAACCGAGTGGGTTTGGTATATACCTTTACTGATTTCTTAAATAAACAAGCACAAGGGAAATATAGCTTTGAGGTTTTAATATTACCTCGAGCTCGCTTATTACTTGAGTTGCGCTTAAGCAATCATTGTATTGTGCCTTTTGTATCACACAAATGGTTTGATCCTAATAAGCAGTTTTTTTACTGGAGTCAACCCGTCTTTAAGGGTGCTAATGTCATCTTATCTTCTAAAGAATATAAATTAGAAAGTATTGCAAAAGAACGAGTGTCAGGTATGAAAACTAGCCAAGTTATTGGTTTTTTTGACGATCAAGTAGAAGCATTAATAAGTGAAAAAACAGTAGTAGCATTCAATACTTTATCACTAGAAAAAAGTGTCGGTATGGTCGCACGCAAGCGAATAGATTTTATCGTATCCGGTAAAATTCCGCTGCACTATTTAGTCCATAAGCAGAAAATTCAAGACCAAGTTCATTTAAGTAAATATAAAACTATTACCTTCGATCGCTCGGTTTCTGTACCAATAACAAACCCGAAATTAAGTGCGTTTATAGAAGAGCAAGTAGGCCTATTCAAAGCATCAGTTGAGTGGCAACAAGCAATAACTGAATTTGGTATTGATGAGAATGAATAAGCAACTATGAATTCTCAAGGATGATTATTTTTTAATCCGAATTTACTATCGATGCAGAAAACACTTAATTATTGAAACGTCTATTCCTAACCACAGATTACTGTTTGGTCTTTTTTGACATAAGCTGACGCCTAGCAATAACCAAGGGTGTAATCCCTTAGAATAAACCTGACGCCAGTTTACTTGTATTTTTACCTCTTGGTTGAAAATCTAGCCTTTAAGATATTAATTTATGTCGCCAAAGCAGTAATAAACCTCCACCTAGCAATAATAATGTACCAGGTTCTGGGATTTGTGTATTAGGCGACTCGAACGTGGCTGAGGCGATAAATAATTGCTCAAAACCATTATTAATGTTTTTGCCAAACCCACTTACTGCTCCAGTACAAATTTCATCTCCAACGTTACCGTTAGGGTTCCCAAAACCGGGGTCACAACCCAAGCGAAGGTCAATACTCATAGTGAAGTCATTTAAGTTCAAAGCGCTATCAAATAACCCTTTTAATAAAGAATTTAGTTCTGGTGCAACTATTGCGTATGCAGCGTTATCGGCTCCTAAATTATGATTGATAGGACCCTCATCAGCAAGAGGACTATTACAAGATACTGGTGTTGGCGGAGTTGTACCTGTATCAATACATATCGGTCCTCCTGATAGGACATAGTCGGTTCCAGCATTGTTGCCTATAATTGGACCAGAGCCATCTGATGTGTAATCAGCCGGATCACCGAAAAAGGTTCCACCACCTCCCTCACTCACTAGGCCATATGCTCCATTGTTATTAGTAAAATCAAACACCCCTATCTCATCACCATTATTGTCGGTTAACTTCACTTGTGCCCAACCGGCTAGGCTTTGTAAATTCGCCCCGTTTAAGTTGTTATTGTTGAAAAAAAACACCATGTCTTCCCCGGCCAGAAAAGCCTCAAGTGCGATAAGAGAAGTGTCCCATGTAGCAGCATTGTCACCAAAAAAAGAACTCACCTGAGAAGGGTCTGATGTTCCGCCCGTGGAAAAAAAATTAGAACCACTAACGCCTGAAGGGGTTGAATACGCGTTGTCCATACCAGAAAAATTAGTATTAATTGGATTACCGTTAGAGCCAGTAGCCACTACAACTAAGTTAGAAATTTGACCAGGTGAAGAAGGAACATTTATTCCGGCAATAGGTAGTGAATAAGAGTTGAAATCACCATAAGTGACATAACCCTGACCAGTCAGATCAATTAGCGCTGCCTGGCTGTTAAGGCTTAGGGCTAAACCTAACACCGTTAATATTTTTGTATATTTCATTATAGATCCTCAGACAAAGGGAATTATCTAAGCAACTTATACCTCTTAATTAAATTGCTACTATTCTTAACAGCAGAATATTCATCAGTTATGTGTATAAAGCATAATTGATACCAGCTCTGATAAGCGCTTGAAAATGATTATATTTACAAAAAGCCTGTTTTCTAAAGAGTGTTGTATTGTAAAAATACCTGACAGTTATTAGACCTGTTAATCTTTAAAAAAAGTGAAACTCTTATTCATTTATTTTCTTATTTATAGATAAATTATGATCAATAAATTAAAGCTCTTGATTTATAATACCTGATAAAATTTCCCGTAATCATTGTAGATTATGCTTCAAATTCCCGTCATAAATAACGAATAGTTCATTATGACGCACTACACACCAAAATTTGCGTAATCCTGAATAAAATTAATTATTTTAGAGTAAAGGCTTTACTTTTAGAGTTCTTGCTCTATAATGAACTTGTTCTCGTTAGAACACCTGTTGTATTAATTTTGAATTTAGCTTCCCCAAGCTTCTATACCGATGGCCCCTTTAGCCATCGGTTTTTTTATGTCTGAAATTCGTCGTAACCCCCTCTTACCGAAAATTAATTTTGATTCCATTACTTAATCAATTAATGCTTTTTCGGTTCCTCTGCGCAATGCCAAGCGACAAATTTCCACGCTTTGTTATCTCTAACTAAGACATCACTACAACGACCATGAGTAACTTTTTGGTCTCCTTTTTTAGACGTAGTGCCATTAGAATAGTAATAATGAGTAACCGCTGTGTCGCCATGAACAACAATTGCGGTCGGGCTGTATTCTGCAACGTTGTTAATTGTTCCATCTTCAAAGCTGAATTTTTCCCAACGTTTTATCGCACTGCGACTACGAGGCATTGGCGTACTGCTGCCCCATACCATGGCATCTTGGGTTACCCATTTATCGGTCCAATTGATATCTCGTTTGTCGATATCTTCATATGAAGCCAAGACAATATTCCATACTTCAGTTTGTTGTTTATTCCAATTTTCGGCATTTGCGTTAAAACAAGCAATAGTGGCTAGTAATACTATAGTTAATTTGAAGTTCATTTTATGTTCCTTGTTGAAAGTTCGACAAGGCCTACGAAACAACTCACTTCTAAGTAAACTCGAGTTTGCGATAATCGCCTATTAAATATAGCAGGTTTGTGCTTTTAGGCCGGTTTACCTCACCTAAACCTTGTTATATCGAATTATTGCTCAATATAGATTCAATACATTAGTGAATTAATCCTTAACTTTCCGGTCTATTGTTAAGCAGTATTGATCAGGATAATATTTCATTTATTTATTGCATTAATAAGTCATTAATCGCCATCAAGCTACTCAGGAGTGCTTATGTCACAATATACAAAATCAAACGATGCTGTTGCTGCGTTAACCGCTGAACAATATCGTGTAACCCAAGAAAGCGGCACCGAACGCCCTTGGACTGGCGAACTATTAGAAAATACTGCACCTGGTATTTATGTCGATGTTGTTTCAGGCGAGCCTTTGTTTGCCTCTGCTGACAAGTTTGATGCTGGCTGTGGTTGGCCGAGTTTTAGTAAGCCCATTGAAAGCACAAATGTAAATGAGCTTACTGATGATACTCATGGCATGGTGCGTACAGAAGTTCGTTCAACTCATGGCGATAGTCACTTAGGCCATGTATTTAACGATGGTCCTGTGGCACAAGGCGGCTTACGTTATTGTATTAATTCGGCTTCGCTAAAATTTATTCATCGTGACAATATGATCGCTGAAGGGTATGAAGCCTATTTACCACAAGTAGAGGGATAAAATATGACCATTGAACGAGCTGTTCTAGCCGGTGGTTGCTTTTGGGGCATGCAAGATTTAATACGTAAGTTACCAGGCATTACTAAAACGTCTGCTGGTTATACTGGTGGCGATGTTAAAAATGCGACTTACCGAAACCACGGTAATCATGCCGAAGGCCTTGAAGTGTATTTTGATAATACTGTGATCGGGTATCGAAAAATTTTAGAACTATTCTTTCAAATACATGATCCTACAACAGAAAATAGACAAGGTAACGATCTTGGTAGCGAATATCGCTCAGCAATTTATTACACTAGCCCAGCGCAAAAATCTATCGCTGACAAAACCATAGCAGATGTTAATGCTTCTGGTTTGTGGCCAGGAAAAGTGGTTACTGAAGTAGAGCCTGTTGGCGATTTTTGGCAAGCTGAGGTTGAGCATCAAGATTATTTACAGCGTGTGCCCAATGGCTACACTTGCCATTTTCCACGCGCCGACTGGGTGCTACCTGAAAAATAACCTGCCAGTGACAACAAGCAAAGTTGGGTTAGGTGGCGGATGTCATTGGTGTACCGAAGGCGTATTTGCATCATTAAATGGGATTGTAAAAATCAATCAAGGGTGGATAAGCTCTACTGGTACAAATACGCAATTTTCTGAAGCCATTGAAGTATATTTTGAGCCAAATGTTATTTCATTAGTCGATTTGATCAGCATTCATTTACATACACATGCTTGTACTGCTGTTCACTCAATGCGTAACAAATATCGCTCTGCTATTTATACATATAGTGTTGAACAAGCAGAAAAAAGCAATGATATTTTGCGTGAATTACAATCTGACTTTGACGAAAAGGTAATTACTAAAGTATTACCCTTTCAAGACTTTAAAGCCAATAAAGTCGCGTTAACCGATTACCTATACTCCGCACCGAGTCGACCTTTTTGCCAACGATATATTCACCCAAAATTACAACTGTTAATGCAGCGTTTTAACAAACATGTGAATTATGAAAAGTTAGTCACTGCAGGTATCGACGTCACGAGCAATTAGTTTATGAGTATAACAAGGTAGTTACACGCTTTGGCTGGTATGCTGAATATAAAAACGCCCCGATAATTCGAGGCGTTTTTGAATGCATTCATGTTGCAATTATATTGCAATTACTCTTCGATTAAAGGCGCTTCGTCTGATTCATTTAACGCTTGAATGTTCTCATCTTGGAACCAGTCGCAAATCACTTTATCAGCCTGCTCTGAGCCTGTGCGTTTTAACGACGAAAACGCCTGTACCTTAATATCAGCGTTTAGTGCTGCTAATTCTTTTTTAACGAAGTGTACTTGCGCACTCACTTTACCTTGAGACAGCTTATCGCTTTTTGTTAATAGCGCTAAAACGGGTAATTCGCCGTCTGCAGCCCATTGAATAAGATCCATATCAAGATCTTTTAGTGGGTGGCGTATATCCATTAATATGACTAAGCCTTTCAAGCACTCGCGCTTTTCTAGGTATTCGCCAAGTGCTTTTTGCCATTTTTTCTTCATTTCCATTGGCACTTTAGCAAAACCATAGCCAGGTAAATCGACTAAACGCTTGTTTTCGGCAATTTCAAAAATGTTAATAAGCTGAGTTCGTCCCGGTGTTTTACTGGTACGCGCAAGGCTTCTTTGATTAGTTAATGTGTTTAACGCACTTGATTTACCGGCGTTAGAGCGACCTGCAAAAGCAACTTCAATACCACTATCTGCGGGTAAACGACGGATATCGGGTGCGCTAAGGGTAAAAGTCGCTTTGCTAAGATGAATGGCTGTAGATGACAAGATTTAGATCCAACAATATAAATAAAAACCGCATTATATCGTTTTTTCACATTAAAGATGCAATTGTATTCAATTTTTGGTAAAAAAATTAGCTAAAAATCCCTCTAAAGTGCTTTAATGGTGTATGATGTTGCCGATTTTTAAGCTTATTGAATGCATTCAATAATAAACACAAAAGCATGTTGAGAGTTTTGTTATGAAACATATTTTAACTTCGTTATTTTTAACACTATTAAGTATTAATATTGCTGTAGCTGCGTCGGGCGATGTTGACGCTGGTAAAACTAAGGCAGCGACTTGTGCGGCATGTCATGGCTCAAATGGCATTGGCGCTAGCGATACATTCCCTAACTTAGCCGGTCAACATGCTGATTATATTGTCAAACAGTTAAAAGCATTTAAATCTGGAGATCGTAAAAACCCATTAATGGGTCCAATGGCAGCACCGTTATCTGAACAAGATATGGCTGACCTTGCCGCATATTTTGCTGATTTACCACATGACGGTGGCAGCCAAGATGCAGGTTCAGCAGACGCTGGTGCTTCAGGTAGTGCAGCACCAGTGGCCTACGTACCAAACCCAGCAGCGGGCAAAAGTTTATACGAATTAGGTGATGCTTCACGTAACATTGCCTCATGTATCGGTTGTCATGGTCGCGAAGGTAACAGTGAAGTTTTAATTTATCCTAATTTAGCTAATCAACACGCTGAATACATTGCTAAACAGTTAATGAATTTCAAACATAAAGATCGTGTTAACTACGCCATGAACCAATTTGCTGGCAACATGACTGAAGATGACATTGCTGATATGGCGGCTTACTTTGCCGACCCTGCCGCGGTTGCAAACGTGGTATCGCGTAGAGTGATGCCTGCAGCTCCTGTAACGGCTGAAGTAATTGCTGGTAAAGCAAAATCGGCTACATGTGCAGCTTGTCACGGCGCCGATGGCAACAGCCCTGTAGCTATTTATCCGAAACTTGCGGGTCAAAGTGCTGATTACATCATAAAACAGTTGCAAGAATTTAAAGCAGGTACTCGCCAGAATCCAGTTATGGGACCTATGGCTGCAGCATTAAGTGAACAAGACATGTTAGAAATTGCGAGCTTTTATGCCACACAAAAAGTTGCTGTTGCAGAATTAGCCGGCTCTGATATTGGCAAAAAGCTTTATTTTGGTGGTAACGTTAAGCGTAAAATCACGGCTTGTGTTGCTTGTCATGGTGTGAGCGGTAAAGGCATGAACAAAGCAGGATTTCCAACCATTGCTGGCCAAAACGAAGCCTACATAAAAGCACAGTTAATGAGCTTTAAAAAAGGTGAGCGTAATAACGATTACAACACCATGATGCAAAGTGTTGCTTCAAAGCTTTCTGTTAGCGACATGGACGAGTTAGCCAAATATATGGCATCAATGAAATAAATTTATTGAAAATTTATAACGTTATAAATTAATGTGAAGGGCAGCGAATATCGCTGCCCTTCTTGTATTTGCATTACGAACTCATGCCGAACAACTAAACAATTGTTTGATTTTCTTAACGTCATTATTTCACAATCACTAAAATCGTGTAGAATGCAAAGCAATCTAGTTAACAAATTTTAGAAGTAAACCATTTATCGTGTTTACGACAAGCAGAGACTAAACCAATGAAAAAATTTATCATTACTGTTTTATTAGGATTAAGTGCTATCGCTACAGCCAATGCAGCTGAAGGTAATGCCGAAGCAGGTAAAGGCAAATCAGCTATGTGTGCTGCTTGTCATGGCGCTGACGGTAATAGCCTTGTGCCTATGTACCCTAAATTGGCTGGGCAAAGTGCTAGTTACTTAGTTAAACAGCTTACCGAATTCAAATTAGGCATGACATCGGGTGGTAAATCAGGCCGTGTTGACCCTGTTATGGGTGGCATGTCTATGGCACTTAGCGAACAAGACATGGCTGACGTTGCCGCATTTTATGCCAGCCAAAAAATAACCGCTGGTACGGGCAACGCTGACGCTTTAGGCAAAAAACTTTATTTAGGCGGTAACGCTGAAATGGAAGTTACCGCATGTGTTGCTTGTCATGGTATTAACGGTAAGGGCATGCCTAGTGCAGGTTTCCCTGCCCTTGCTAGCCAAAATGCTGAATACTTAAAAATTCAATTAGAAAAATTTCGTAACGGTTCACGTAATAATGACCTTAATGGCATGATGCAAGGTGTTGCGGCTAATTTAACTGACGATGAAATTGCCGCGCTGTCGCAATACATGTCATCTTTAAAATAATAACGCTCGCTATTTAATTAGCGCGTAAAGTTTATTATGTAAAAAAGCAGCGTTAATCGCTGCTTTTTATATTCATGCTTGCTATTACCAACTACTGCCAATTATCGCCTATGTACCTCAAAATTATTGTTTCAATACTACTGCTGCTTAGCCTAATAACAGGCAACCAAGCTACGGCTGATTTATTTCCTAAACGTGTAATCGATGATCACCATCAAAATATCCTTCGTGGCACCATAACGCCTGAAAGAGCATGGTGGGATTTAAGCCATTATGAGTTAGATATTAGTGTAGACCCTTTAAACAAAAGTATTTCTGGCACCAACACCATGAAGTACACCGTGCTGTCAGAGAAGAAGCGTCTACAAATTGAATTACAGGCACCAATGCAGCTCACAAAAGTGGAGCAAAACGGTACTTTATTAGCGGTAGAACAATTAGGTTACTCGTATTTTATTAGCATTAACCAAGCACAAGAAGTTGGCAAAGAGTACCAACTAACGATGCACTTTTCAGGCATGCCTCATGAAGCTGTTCGCGCACCTTGGGACGGCGGTATCACCTGGAGCAAAGATGATAACGGTAATGACTTCATTGCTTCGTCATGCCAAGGTTTAGGCGCCAGTATCTGGTGGCCAAATAAAGATCACGCCTACGACGAACCAGATCAAGGAGCAATGATCAGTGTTGAAGTACCTGAGCATTTAATGAATGTATCGAACGGTCGCTTAGTTAACGTTCAGCATAATAAATTTCGCAAAACCAAAACCTTTCACTGGCAAGTTGTCAACCCAATTAATAATTATGGTATCAACATTAACATCGGTGATTACGTGCATTTTGGTGAGCAATATCAAGGAGAGTTAGGTCAGCTCGACATGGATTATTATGTTTTACGCGACCATATCGACAAAGCCAAAAAACAGTTCAAAGATGCTAAGCGGACTATTCAAGCATTCGAATATTGGTTTGGCCCTTATCCATTCTACCAAGACAGCTTTAAGCTTGTTGAAGCGCCTTATTTGGGCATGGAACATCAAAGCTCTGTAACCTATGGCAATGGTTATCAAAATGGCTATTTAGGCCGTGATCGCAGCCAAACAGGCGCGGGGATGCTATTTGACTTTATTATTGTGCACGAGTCGGGTCATGAATGGTTTGCGAATAACATTACCCACAATGACATTGCCGATATGTGGATACACGAAAGCTTTACCAGTTACTCAGAAAGTTTATTCTTGGAGTATCACTATGATAAAGAAAAAGCCTTTGAATATATTCGAGGCAAGCGCTTAAACATTCAGAATAAAAGCCCGATTATAGGCCAATATGGCTTACATCAAGAAGGCTCAGGTGACATGTATGACAAAGGTGGCAGCATGTTGCACACTATTCGCCAAATCATCAATAATGATGAAACTTGGCGTAGTATTTTACGCGGATTAAACCAAACGTTTTATCATGGTGTGGTAGAAACAGCGCAAGTTGAAAGTTATATCAGTGATCAATCGGGCAAAGATTTAAGCAAGGTGTTTGACCAATACCTACGTGACATTCGCATTCCAACCCTAGAGTATTTTATTAAAAATAACCAAATGCAATATCGTTGGAGTAATGTTATCGAGGGCTTTAATATGCCGGTACGGGTATTTATTGACGGCAAAGCCATGTGGTTATCGCCTTCGACTAAATGGGAAAAAATGAGCATTGATGAACAACGAACTAAAGATAACCATGAAACAGTGAAACTGAAATTTAAGGTCGATGCTAATTTCTATATCAGTACCTTGAATTTGTTGGGTGATTAAGCTAGCCTGCAATTGTATTGTTTAGTGTTGTTTAATGTAAAAGGGAAGCACATTGGCTTCCCTTTTAAGTAATACAAAAAAACCAAACGCTTAAAAAGCGTATTTAAAACCAACGGTAATTACATCAGTTCCGTCGTAATTTTCAAAAGAGGCTTCAACGCTAGTTTTATCGTTCAGTTTTTTACCAACACCAGCACCAAAACCAAAATTCCATTCATCGTCGCTAAAAGACGCACCACGAAAACTTGCTTTAACATCTAAGTTTGCATATGACGGCATAACATAGGCATAAAAGCCATTATCGTAGTTGTATTGTCCACGAACAGAAAGTGCGGTGAAGCTTTCAACTTCTAATTTAGCTCCACTGATATTGTCATCAGATATACCGGTACCAAGACGCAATTCAGGCACTAAAGAAAACTTACTGCCTTCTTTAGCAAATTCATAAGCAACAGCACCATAGATAACACCTAATGAAAGGTCATCGTCAGAGATGTTGGCATAACCCGCGCCAGCTGACCAGTTTGCAGCGGCAGTTAAAGGTAATGCCAGTAGAGAAAGTGCAATTAAAGATTTTTTAAACACAATAATATCCTTTTATTAAATAGAGCGTAATACCAAGTTAATTAGTCAACTTGGTACAATGAGATCAGGAAAGTGCGCATGCTATCAATGCAATTTTTGTTAGGCAATTACTTTGTTATAACAAATGGTTAAAATACGTAACAAGTTATGTCTTTAGCGTATAAAAACGACTAATTAAACATGACTAACGCAGGCATATTAAGTTATTTCGCGCTATGATTTACACACTTTATAAAATGCGCCTATTTATTTGGAATACCTAACATGATCGAAATTATTCAACCAACACAATTTAAAACCGTGCCATGGAAAAACGGCAAAGGCGAGACGGTCGAAATGGCAATAAATCCTGGTGGAACCTTAGATAATTTCAACTGGCGTTTAAGTATGGCAAGTGTGGTTGAAGACGGTATATTTTCTAATTTCACTGATTACACCCGTAACCTAATTTTAATTGAAGGCGATGGCATTAATCTACAACACAATGACAGTAAAATTGATCGATTAACCAAACTGCTTGATTTTGCGACTTTTGATGGCGGAAACAAAACCGTTGGCAACTTGTACAGTAATGAAATAACCGACTTTAATATTATTGCCCGCACTTCAGCCTTTAATACCAAGCTAGACTGCCAGACAAGCACGAAAAATCATCCACTTGAAAATAGCGACTTATGTTTTATCTATAGTTTATTCAAAGATGCCGAACTTACCGACCACAACACACAAAAAACGCTCACCTTACCTGCCCAGCATTTAGTAAAAATAACCGATTTAGCAAAAAACCATTCATCCATAACAGGTGAACATCTGATTATTGTTTATCTAAACCATTGCACATAGCGACATTTCCCTTAGGCTACATTTAGCTTGGGCTGCATTCCATTAAGCTAAATGTTATTTAATCATTTTTGTTGTAAAGGCCTACTGAAAAATTCTCTCCCCTTGAAGATGCAGCCTAATTCTAGGGGATAAGGCAGTAGACGCACTCGATAACCCATGTTTTAAAGAAACAGTACTAAGGTGGTTCGATTTAACATACCTTGTTTTATTAGTCGCTAGGTCATTAATCGCTATATATACTCGTTCTAACTTTTAAATATGACTTTGTCTTCATGCTGTCGTACGCTAGATACACAACTAAAAAATTCCCTAACACTGAGAACATTGTGATGACATTTCGACATCTTTTAACCTTATCAAGTCTACTCTTATTGTTATCGCCCTTAGCAAATGCAGAATTTGAACGCAAAATTGCTATCGATGAAAGCAAAACCAGTAGTCATAGTACTAAAGTTAACGGCAAAAAATTTGATTACACGGCCACCACTGGCACACAACCCGTTTGGGACGAAGATGGCAACCCAATCGCCAGCCTTTTTTATACTTATTACCAACGTTCGAAAGTAAAAAATAACGCCGCACGCCCTTTACTCATATCATTTAATGGCGGTCCAGGTTCGGCTTCAGTTTGGATGCACGTAGCTTATACCGGCCCGAAAGTACTCAATGTTGATAGCGAGGGTTTTCCTCTTCAGCCATACGGCGTAAAAACCAATGAATTTTCAATTTTAGACACCGCTGATATTGTATTTGTGAATCCTGTCAACACCGGTTATTCGCGCGTTTTACCGGATAAAGAAGGTAATATGCCGTCAAAAGAAGAACAAAAGAACATGTTCTTTGGTGTAAATGCTGACGTTAAATACTTGGCTGATTGGGTTAACACTTTTGTTACGCGCAATAATCGTTGGCAATCACCAAAATATCTTATTGGAGAAAGTTATGGCACCACGCGAGTTTCAGGCTTAGCGTTAGAATTACAATCTCGCCAATGGATGTACCTAAACGGTGTAATTTTAGTGTCTCCTACCGACATAGGTATCAAACGTGACGGTCCGGTAAAAGCAGCTAATCGCTTACCATATTTCGCAGCAACGGCTTGGTATCACAAAGCACTGTCTGCCGATTTACAAAACCAAGATTTATTAGAAATATTGCCAGAAATTGAAAAGTTCACCCTTGAGCAATATCTACCCGCACTAGCCAAAGGTGGCTTTATTGCTGAAGATGAAAAACAGCGCATCGCTAAACAAGTGGCACGATATTCTGGTTTATCGGTGCAAGAAGTACTGCGTAATAATTTAGATATTGAAGCGTCTTACTTTTGGAAAGAAATACTGCGTAACCGCGAACAAACCGTGGGTCGCTTAGACTCGCGTTATTTAGGTATTGATGAAAAAGTGACTGGCAGCCGCCCCGATTACAACGCCGAGCTAACGTCTTGGTTACACAGCTTTACGCCCGCCATAAATTACTATTTACGTGAAGAGCTTAATTACAAAACTGATCTTAAATATAATATGTTTGGTAACGTGCATCCGTGGGATAGAACCAATAACAACACAGGTAAAAACTTACGTTTAGCCATGGCACAAAATCCGTATTTAAACGTGATGATTCAATCGGGTTACTACGACGGTGCGACTAATTATTTTGATGCTAAATATACCTTATCGCAACTTGACCCAAGTGGAAAAATGAAAGATAGATTGTCATTTAAAGGCTATAAAAGTGGCCATATGATGTATCTTCGCTACCAAGACTTAGAAGCATCTAACCAAGATATTCGTGAGTTTATCAAAGCGACTTTACCGAATAAAACCACACCGGCAAAATATCAAAGTAAGCCATAGTGTAGACTATATTTTAGTACATAAATAAGCGCTGT
This sequence comes from Colwellia sp. PAMC 21821, assembly GCF_002077175.1. Classification (NCBI taxonomy): domain Bacteria; kingdom Pseudomonadati; phylum Pseudomonadota; class Gammaproteobacteria; order Alteromonadales; family Colwelliaceae; genus Colwellia; species Colwellia sp. PAMC 21821. Next base: position 2,078,999 of record NZ_CP014943.1, on the reverse strand, counting down.
CAGGGCATATACACTGGCAGCGTTATTCTCTTTAGCGTTTATAAAACCGTTCGGCTTATTCACTTTTTTTGTAAAATATGGCAAATATAAAGCAATTTTTATGCTTAAAGCCAAATGTTCCCGATCTTAAATACCTCAATAACTGCCTCATTATTTCCGCTCGGTAAAAAAAGTAATCATTCACAGGGAGAAAATAATGAGAACTGCAGGAGGTAACACATCACAAGTACAATTGACTTTTGCTATTGAAATCACTTCTCGGTGAAGCGGGCATCGCCTCTGTGTCTCGGTGGTGAAATTTTTTAAATAGGAAAATTTACCATCGAAGAACTGTGAAGTACAAAAACATTAATCATAAAAGCGCGACAAAAAATAAAAAGGCCGCCGATTGGCAGCCTTCAATTTCGTTGCTTAACGTTAAATTTCGTAATTAATAACTTGGTAACCTAGTGCCTGTAATTGCGGTTTCAAGGTTTTAGCATCGCCAACCACTACCATTAACATTTCACTTAAGTTTAAGTGTTTTTTCGCTAAGGCATTAATTTCTGCTTTACTAATATTCGCCACAATGTCATTGCGCTCTTTGACAAAATCAGCCGTTAAATTATGCTCTAAAATTTGCGCTAAAAAGCCTAATTTACGGCCGGGGGTTTCATACTTTAATGCATCTTTTTGGTTGATAGCATTACGCATAAAGGCCAACTCCTCATCCGTTATTCCTTGCTCAGCGTAGCGCTTAATTTCTTCTACAAACTCAACAATAGACTTGTCGGTTACGTCTGCACGAACTTCTGCGCTAGCGGTATAAGTACCAGAGAATTTATCACCATAAAAATACGAACGTGCGCCATAGGTATAGCCTTTATCTTCACGTAAGTTTAAGTTGATACGGCTATTAAATGCACCACCTAACGGGAAGTTCATTAAGTAAGCACGATAGTACTCACCAGTAACATCCTGAGTAAGTGAACGCTTACCAATACGAATAGCAGACTGCGCAGCATTGTCTTTGTTAACTAAATAAATAACGCCACGTTTAGCATTCGATTCAGGGAGGTTTAATATCAGCTCTTTGCCTTCGCCAGTCAGTGCCTTAAATATACTGAGTGACTTCAACACTTTTACTTTGTCTAAATCAGAAACTAATATTATTTCACTGCCCTTGGCTTTAATTTGCTGTTGATACAGCGCTTTAATATCGGCTAATTGGATATTAGCTAATGATGCTTCTGAGCCCGCACTCGAGGTTGCGGCAATATTATCTGCATGCAGTAATTGACGATAAGCATTCGATGCTAAATAACCAGCATCTTTTTTACCATTAATCGCCCCTTGAATCGCGTTGCTTTTATTGCGGTCAAACTCACTGGGTAAAAATGCTGGCTCAGTGATTTTTTCATACACAAGGTCTAACGTGGCATCTATATGCTTGGTTAGCGCATTTATATTGATCGCTAAATAGTCGTTTCCGGCAGCAATACCAACAGAGGAACCTAACTTCTGCAGTGCCTTACTCATGTCTTCAGCGCTACGTTTAGTCGTAGACTCATTTAACATTGCGGCTAAAAGCGCGGCTGTACCTGCCTTGTCTTTACTCTCAAAGTAATGCCCTGCTGGAATTTTTATTAATATTGAAGTGGTTGGTGTTTCACTACTTTGTGTTGCTAGTATTTTAATACCGTTATTAAACGTTTCTCGCCACATTTCAGGTACATCAACGGCTTTATTTGCCCCTGCTACTGGCATTATGCTGCGATCAAAATTATCCTTAGCTTTTCGAACCTGTAAATCGTCCTCAGAGGTAGAAGCAAGTTCGGGGATAACGCGAGCTTCAGGACTAAAGTTATCTTGTGCTGCAACCAGCGCTGTTTGCCCCTTCGGCACTATGCTCATGATCACACCATGTTTATTTTTAATATATTTTTTATAAACACGCATCACATCAGCTTTGGTAACATTGGCATAACGAGCAATATCTTGTTCGATATAATTCGGATTACCTTTAAAGGTTTCATTAGCCGCTAATTGGCTTACTTTACCCGCTACACTTTGCAAACCAAATACAAAACCGGCTTCCATTTCAGCTTTGGCTTTGATTAAGTCGTCGTCTTCAACGCCACGAGTTTCAAATTCAAGCAAGCTATCACGAATAACTATTTCCATATCTGCCAATGTTTTACCCGAAGCTGGATGTGGTAGAGCTAACATATTGAAAGTACAAGCAAGCTCTGCACAAGGATGACTTACTGAAGCCTGAACAGCTAACTGATTTTTAACTAAGTTTTTATAAAGTAATGAGGTTTTTCCACCACCCAAAATACTAGACAATAAATCCAGCGCGGCTTCGTCTTTATGTCTAACACTTACGGTTGGATACGACATATACACTAAAGGTAAGTGCACATTGTCTTCCATCGAAATATAGCGATCAGCCTCAATAGTAAAGCTTGGCTTTATCGGCATTTTTACTTCAGGACCACGAGGAATACTCCCGAAGTACTTGTTAACCATGGCTAAAGTTTCAACAACATCAAGATCACCGCCTATGGTTAATGTTGCATTGTTAGGACCATACCAGCGCAAGAAAAAGGCTTTTAAATCGTTAACATTCACGCGATTTAAGTCGTCAATATAACCTATTGTTTGCCACGAATAAGGGTGCCCTAAAGGATACATAGCTTCAGAAACCCGCTCACGTAATAATCCATAAGGTCGATTTTCGTAGCTTTGGCCACGTTCGTTTTTTACCGTTTCACGTTGTATTTCAAATTTTTCTTGGGTTACCGCGTCAACTAAAAATCCCATGCGGTCAGCTTCGAGCCACAACATTTTTTCCAGTTGGTTCGCTGGCACGGTTTGAAAATAATTTGTCCGGTCACTATTAGTCGTACCATTCATGGTACCGCCAGATTCGGTGACTATTTTAAAGTGTTCATCATCCGCGACGTTTTCTGAGCCTTGAAACATCATATGCTCAAAGAAATGTGCAAAGCCAGACTTACCAATATCTTCTCGACCAGAGCCTACATGGTAGGTCATATCGACGTGTACAAGAGGGTCAGACTTATCTTGATGCAGCACTAAGGTTAAACCATTATCAAGCACATATTTTTGATAAGGAATGACCGTTTTACCTTTTTTCGTACCCACACTTTCTACAAAGTTTATCCCTGCAACCGTTGTAGCAGACATCTGTTTTTCTGATTTTGTAGTATTTTCACATGCCGTTAAACACGTTAATAACACCGGTAGCATCCATTTATTCAAAACCTTCCCCTTTTATTTAAATCGATTATGTTTAGCTAGTTCAATACTAACTAAATAGACAATAAGTACAATAGATTAGCATTGATATTGTATTAAAAATGATGCTATTACAAATAGTACAAGATCACGAATTTTACTTTTCATGCCAAAGCACATCTATTTAACGGTTCAAGCTTGGCAATTTACAACACAAAATTATCATGAAGTGTCGGACATCGTTACACGATAAAAGTGCGATTACTTTTACGTACATCAAAAGATACGATTATAAAATCCCAGATCTGTTAACAATAATTTTATAAAAATATGTGTTACGCTCGATAAAATGGCTAAAAATAAAACATGATTTATCCACTCGGAGCAAAGAGATGAAAGACGCACCGCAGATTTCAATTCAACACTGGGTTGATATAATCGCAAAAAGTGAATTACCTGCCATCACTTCAACAGCCAGAATGCTGGATAAGTTTAATAATGACGATAAGTCGTCTTTGCCTAAGTTAAGTAAAGCTATTTTACACGATCAGGCGCTTGCATCTTGCTTACTTAAAGTTGCCAACAGCGTTCAGCACTTGAGTATTAACAAAGTAAATACTGTATCTCGAGCATCAGTAGTTTTAGGTATTCGGGCGGTTAAAAACATCTGTCTGACTTCTAAGTTAGTTGAAGGGTTACTGGCAAATAAAGAGCTTAATGCCGATGTTTATCATCAATTAACACAATCAATGGCCAATTCATTTTATGCCGGATTATTAGCGAAAATGATGGCGCCACAGTATGCAGAAGACACCCAAGAAGAGCTTTATTTAGCAGCGATGCTTTATCGAATTGGTGAAACAGCTTTTTGGATTGTTGGTGGTAAGTCGGCTGAAAAGTTAATATCACACGGAGATATGACTTCTGAAAATTTTCGCCAAAAGTGCCTAAGTGAAATTGGCTGTGATTTTTCCCAATTGAGTACAGAGCTTGTAAAAACTTGGAGCTTGAGTGACCTACTCCTAAAAGCAATGGATAAACCTAAAAGCAGAACTATTGAAATTCAAATAATATATTTTGCCGACAAATTGAGTAATTCCATCGCAAACCCTACTGGCAGCGCAGAGGAGTTTCAGCAACTTTTAGCTGATATTGCGAAATTAACCGGTTTAAACGTTCGGCAATTAGTACTAAAAATAGAACATCTGCGCGAAAGAGCGACTAAATTACTTACGTCTTATGGTGCATCGGCATTAATAAAACATATTAATCCGCTACCAAAGGTAAGTGACTTTAAAGGTAATAAGTATCAAGTTTTAAAGCCTAACCCACATAAAGACAGTGACATTCTCAGTGTATATATACAGCTCAACAAATTACTTAAAACATCAACCGATCTAACAGAATTTATCCGATTGACACTAAAATCTATGGCAAAAATCTTTGCTTTTGAACACTGTAGTTTTCTCTTAGTTATTGATGATAAAAAGGCCATAAAGTCTCGCTTTACTTACGACATCGCTAGTCAGCTTATAGATAAAAACGTAAGATTTTCTCTTTCTCGCAGTAATAATGTCTTTAGTTATGCCATGGATAATAACCAAGCAATATTAATAAAAGATCGGCAGGAAAAGCAGTGGTATCAATATATTACTGGAGAAATAGCCGAGTTCATCGTCGAAGGTTCGGTATTAATCTGCCCTTTAAAAGTTGGACAAACACCGATTGGGGTTATTACCGCTCAGATCTTTCATAGTGATAAAGAAATTTCGTTGATTGATTTTGATCACTGCGCTGCATTAGTTGAACATTTAAACTTATGCTTAACGATGCTTTCACATAAAAATAAGTAAATAATAACGTTCAGTACCAATGCCTAACACACATTAACACAGCCACGTTGTAATATAATTACAAAATGTACATTTCAAGCAAAACCAACTTATTCCCGTGAGCATTTAAAAACATTATTTCAGGCAAAAAAAAGAGCCGAAAAAATAAATTATCGACTCAAAAGCTATATGGGGAAGCTTAAAATACAAATTATCACAACAAGTGTTCAATTTGGGAACAAGGTCATTATAGAGTAACGACTCTAAGCATGTAAAGCTAATTATGTAGTTTTTTTACATAATTTGGTAAATTTATAACATAAGTATAGTTTTACTAGTGCCACAGCACCAAATGCCTAAGAATATAAGCTGCTAACTCTATATTCAGCCAAAAAAAAGGCCTCTGGGTAGAGGCCTAAAAAACAACACACCATGAAGGGATCATTCGGTGTTATTTAATAAGAACGTACGACGACGATATTAATTTCAAAAATTGATTTAAAACTAATATCTAATGCGCTTGTTCCCAGTTATCTCCAATGCCGGCTTCTGCAATGAGCGGCACACTCATGGTAATGGCATTATTCATTATCTCAACCAAGGTCGCTGTTGTTGCTTCAACAATGTCTTGGTGGATTTCAAATATTAATTCATCGTGTACTTGCATGGTCATTTTGATTCTTGGGTCGTTTTTCTCTTGTATCCAAGCATCAACATCTAACATCGCTTTTTTAATAATATCAGCTGCAGTTCCCTGCATTGGTGCATTAATAGCAGCACGTTCAGCGGCTTTTTTGCGCATACCATTTTTTGCGTTAATATCAGGTAAATAAAGTCGGCGGCCAAATAAGGTTTCCACATAACCTGTTTCGGTCGCTTTTTGACGGGTATCTTCCATGTATTGAGAAACATTAGGATAACGCTCAAAGTATTTATCCATATAAGCTTGCGCTGTATGGCGAGGAACGTTTAATTGTTTTGCTAAACCAAATGCCGACATGCCATAAATTAAACCAAAGTTAACCGCTTTCGCGCTTCGGCGTTGATCGGTAGTTACTTCATCTAACGGCACAGCGAATATTTCAGCGGCTGTCGCCTTATGTACGTCTTTACCTTCTGAAAACGCTTTAACTAAGCCTGGGTCGTCCGATAAATGCGCCATAATGCGTAATTCAATTTGCGAGTAATCTATCGCGACAATTTTATGCTCAGGCGGCGCGATAAAAGCCAAGCGAATTTTACGCCCTTCTTCACTTCTAATTGGAATGTTTTGTAGGTTTGGATCGGTTGAAGATAAACGCCCTGTTGCGGTTACCGCTTGATGATAAGAGGTATGAACACGATTAGTTTTAGCACCAACCAATAACGGTAATTTATCAGTATAAGTAGACTTTAATTTACTTAGCCCTCTGTTTTCTAAAATTACTTTAGGTAATGGATAATCTAAGGCTAATTCTTGCAGTACTTCTTCAGCCGTTGAAGGCGCACCTTTAGGCGTTTTTTTAATAACAGGAATTTTTAACTCTTCAAACAAAATAACTTGTAACTGCTTAGGAGAGCTCAAGTTAAAGCTTTTGCCGGCCAAGTTATGTGCTTCAATTTCTAACTCAGCTAAACGCGCACCAATAGATTGGCTTTGCTCTGCTAGCATATCGCAATCAATTAACACACCATGCTGTTCCATGCGTGCAAGTACCGGTAATAAAGGCATTTCAATATCAGCAAAAACCGACAGCTGCGAAGTTATTTTTGCTAATTGTGGATAAATGGCTTCATGCAAACGTAGGGTAATATCAGCATCTTCAGCGGCATAATGCCCTGCCTTTTCAATCTCAATTTGATTAAAGGTTAGCTGTTTAGCGCCCTTGCCTGCAATATCTTCAAAATGTACGGTTTTATAACCTAAATATTTATCCGCTAGCGCATCCATATTATGGCGAGTAGCCACACTATTTAAGCAATACGATTCCAGCATGGTGTCAAATTTAATGCCTTGCATAGCAATATTGTAATGCGCTAACACATTGGCATCGTATTTTAAATTTTGCCCTACTTTAAATAACGTATCACTTTCTAATAAAGGTTTTAGTTGCTCAAGTACCCAATCAAGCGCTAACTGCTCAGGAGCATCAATATAGTCATGTGTTAATGGTACATACGCAGCTTTACCTACTTCAATACAAAATGATAAGCCCACTAGCTTAGCCTTCATATAATCAACGCTGGTGGTTTCAGTATCAAAAGCAAATAGCTCAGCCGATTTTAACTTTTCAAGCCAAACATTAAAGCTGGCTTTATCCAGAATAATGTCATATTCACTCTCAATAGCCGCTGGCAAGTCTGCAACTGCATCGTTATTCACAGTATCTGACGGTTCAGTTTTTTTATCGCCGGCATCTAAATCAGCTAACAAACGCTTAAGTTCGTATTTTTGATACAAGGTTCTTAATGTATCTGTATCAGGTGCGCTTGGTTTTAATTCAGCAGCATTTTGCTCAAGTACTACATCAAGCTTAATCGTCGCTAGTTCATAAGAAAGTGGTAAGTGAGCTAAAGCCGTTCGAAGGTTCTCACCGACCTTACCTTTAACTTCATCGGCATGTTCCATTACTTCTTTCAAGGTTGGATAAGCAGTTAACCATTTTACGGCAGTTTTAGGGCCACATTTATCAACACCCGGAATGTTGTCAACTTTATCGCCCATTAAGGCAAGATAGTCGATGATCTGATCTGGGCGAACGCCAAACTTTTCAATAACGCCAGCTTCATCCATTTCTACATTGGTCATGGTGTTAATTAAGCGCACATGCGGGTTAACTAACTGTGCCATATCTTTATCACCGGTAGAGATCACCGTCTCAATACCCAATGCTGTTGCTTGATGCGATAACGTACCAATAACATCGTCCGCCTCAACACCATCAATCACTAAAAGTGGTAAACCCATGGCTGTGATAATGTCATGTATTGGCGCAATTTGGGTGCGTAAATCATCTGGCATTGGTGGACGATTTGCTTTGTAGTCAGCATACATGTCATTGCGAAAGGTTTTTCCTTTAGCGTCAAATATCGCGATAATATTGCCGTTGGGATAATCTTTTTTCAAACTTCTGATCATATTCAAGACGCCAGTAATAGCTCCTGTAGGTTGACCGTCTGATGTTGATAAAGCTTGCAAATATGGCACGTGATATGCGCGGAATAAATAAGATGAACCATCGACTAAAATAAGCGGTGATTGGTCAGAAGTTGGCATGATAATTTTATAACTGGGAGAAAGATGGGCTAAGCATGCCATAATCGGCAAATTCTCTCTAGCTATTCATTATATTTAGTCACAAAAATAGCGAAAATTGTGGATAAGTATGTTGAAAAGCATAGGAAAAGACCCTAAAGATCTGGCGAACTTTACGGCAAGTGTATTTTAACTGCTTGTATTATAGGGAAAAAGGTAAGTCATAAATCCTTTTCACATATTTATTATTATTTTTATATTATGTGGATAAATAAATGTCCAAGCTTAGATTTACTTGTTCAATTAACGAACAATGGAAATAAGCGAGCTAAGAGATTACCAGAAAACCGCACCATTACCAGACAATTATTAAACTATTTTCACCCTAATATGACACCTAGAAATAACAAAAAAACATAAGCTATATTTGGCAAGGGCTAGCTGAATTCGATGAATATATTTTTCTTAAAAATATAGTTTTTAATTGCTAATCAATCCGAGATGAATAAAAACTCAACAGTCGTTATTAATGAATGTGAGTAACGCCAATGTGCGTTAATAACTAAATGAATGGCATATAAGCTTAAGCAAATAAAAAAGTCACTTTAGGCTAACGTGTTAGGTAGCTTAAAGTGACTTAGGTTGTGTGCTTTAAGATCTTATTTTCTACATTGGTGGTCCAACTAGCGTAGTAAATATACTGGTAATGATTAATACAGTGAGTGCGATTAATATTTCAATTGAAATAGAACGCTTTAATGTGAGCACATGATGTGCTTCGGTGATCTGAGGTACCAACGATAACTTATGCCACGCACCTAACATAAGCATTGCACTGACTAATAATAATTTAAGTAAGATTAATTGCCCATAATTTGAGGTGAACAACTCTGCCACTGTATCTAAGTATTGTAAAATTAGGGTAATGCCTGACGCTAAAAGTAATGCGATAATAATAATGGCAAGCTGGCCAAATTGATGCATTAAACGCTTTACGTCAGTAGTTGCTAGTAACTGGCAACTTTTATAAAGTGGTAATAATGAACCAACCCAACAAGTAATTGCGAAGACATGCAGCACTAATATACTTTTTATCCAAAGACTTTTTTCAGCACTGTGGCCAGTAAATGTAAAACTATAAATAATGGCAAGCAGTACCGCTAATGTCATCAAAACATTAAACGTATTAAATAAGGGGTTATATTTACCCCAAGTACTCACCGCAACTATAGCGAGCAAAAAAGCAGGTATTCTTAACAAAGCTTGCTCGCCAATTACTGACTGCCAAACTATTTCCAACATAAAGGCATCAGTCATACCAGATATACCTGATTCAGCCATTGCCCCTGCCTCAATTGGCACCTGTAATATAGAAGCAATTAACGCTAAGCTTAAACAAACTAAGGCTCCACGCTTTAAATAGGTATTGAAATTCGCAACGTTATCGGCGCTAGCTTTACTGTTTCGATTAAGTAAACGTAAAACTAAGGTACCGGCCAATGCTGCGCTCGCAACATAAATTACTAACTTTAATAAGAGTAATAATACTGACCAGTAACTTATTTCCATTGATTAGCGTCCTAGTGATTATGGCTGTGCGAAGCTGGCATTTCTTTTTTCATTTCTTGATGCATACCATGTCCACCAATCATAAAGGTAAAAGTACCGGTCATTTTATGGCCATCACCACCTAAGACTATCCACTTAGCCGTGTATTGTCCTTCGCTTAAGGTCGGTAATTTGTAATTAAACTGCTTACTCGCTTGTGCACTTGGCTTAAAGTTAAAATCTACTGTTTTATTACTTGCATCTGTAAGTAAAACTTTAGCTAATCTAACGTCACCACTAAAGGTCAAAACAAGCTCTTCAGGGCTTTGCATCAACATAGCCTCATTCTCAGGTGATGACAGTGTCATTGACACATGTGCCGATGCTGTAAATGCTAATGCTAGGCTTAAAAAAGCCGCTACTGTATTAAATAATTTCATTACTACCTCTATTTATTAAAAAATTAAAACCAAAATTTTACGCCAGCAACAAATTCTGTTTCACTGCTGCTTTGCCCGTTTTGTTCTGCATAGTCTGCTGTAGTTCCGTAAGTATTAGTCCACTCTACGCCAACATAAGGTGCAAACTGACGAGTGAATTCATAACGTACTCGAAAACCAATCGCACTACTTGATAAACCACTGCCTAAACCATTTTCAACATCACTTTTACCATACAGGGTCAGTTCGGCACGCGGCTGTACAACCAATTTTTGTGTCAGTAACAGCTCGTACTCTGCTTCAAAGGTCAATGCTGTATTACCGCCTTCGCCTAGGTAAGCTGTCATATCAATTTCAAACCAATAAGGCGCTAATCCTTGTACACCAAACGCTAGCCATTGACGATTTTTGCCTTCTTTATAGTAGTCAACGCGAATACCTAATTGCGTATCCCAATATCCAGTAAGGGCATGCCCCCATAATATATCGGTTTGATTTTCTTCCAACTCACCCTCTGAAATATCACCTTCAGTTTTAATCACTAATCGATCAAATGTGGTGCCGTACCAAGCTTGAAAATCGAATACGCCAGCATTAGCTTGCTCATTATATTCAAGCCTGTTGCCTAAGAGTGTATAAAAGCTATGTTCATCGGCCAATGTTAACCTATGCTCCTCACCTAAAGCATAAGGGCCTTCAGTTAACGTTGTACCTGCCGAGTATGCATGTGGATCTCTAGCATCTTTGGGCGCGTCTCCGCTTTGTGGTTGCGGCTTTTCACCATCCGCGCCAGCCATATCCGACATTTCATTTTGGGCAAATGTTTGCACGCTTACTAAAGGTAGGCAAAACAGCAGCGCGCTGATAAAAGCTTTAAACGATGTTAAATTTCTCATGATACAACCACCTCTCTAAACATACCTGCATCCATGTGGAATAATAAATGACAATGCCACGCCCAACGCCCCACATCATGTGGTGTGGTTAAAAAGCTAATCCGCTGTGCCGGTTGCACGGGAATAGTATGACGACGCACTTGCACATCACCCTTCTCATTCTCTAAATCGCTCCACATGCCGTGTAAATGCATCGGGTGTGTCATCATGGTATCGTTTTGTAAAATAACCCGTATACGTTTATTGTGTTGCATATGTACCGGCGTACTTTTACCAAATTCTAAGCCGTCAAAAGACCAACTATAACGTTCCATATTACCGGTTAAATGCAGCTCAATTTCAGCTTCTGGCTCTTGATGATTCGCAATTCCATCCAATGAATGTAGATCAGCCAACGTGAGTACACGGCGACCATTTTTACGCAACCCAATACCTGGGTCGTCTAAATTTGTTCTGGGCATATCAACACGCATATCCACTGATGCGCCATATTCTGTTTTGGCATGACGCACTTTCGAACTCGCAACGCTAAGCGGGTTACCAGACATATTATGCTTACTATGGTCCATTGCCATTGCGCCATGTTGACTATGATCCATTTTCATTGCGCCATGATCCATACCTGACTGCTTCATATTGGCCATAGCACCATGGTCCATACCTGCCATAGCGCCATGATCCATATTACCCATGTTGCCCATCATGTCAGTCATCGTTAACCATTCAACTGGATCTAATGCCGGTGTCGGTGCATCAATACCTTGCGCTATAGATAAGGTGCCTTTTGCATAGCCTGAACGGTCCATACTTTGAGCGAAAATAGTATAAGCATCGTTTTTAGGCTCAACAATTACATCGTACGTTTCACCGGGGCCGAAACGGAATTCGTCAACAGTTACCGGTTCAACATTTTGACCATCAGCTTGCACAACGGTTAATTTTAGCTCGGGTATTCTGACATCAAAAAAGCTATTACTAGAACCGTTAATAAATCTTAATCTAAGCTTCTCGCCAGCTTTAAACAGCCCCCGCCAATTAGCCATCGGCGTACTACCGTTCATAAGAAAGGTCATCGCAGATGCGGATAAATCGGCCAAATCGGTTGGGTTCATTCGCATTTCATGCCACATTTTTCTACGCTGCAAGGCATTAGCTACACCGGTATTTGACACATCAGCAAAAAATTCAGGTACCGTAGGTTGGCTGAAATTAAACACATCACTTTGTATTTTTAATTTACGAAACAATGCCATTGGGTCATCATCAGTCCAATCAGACAATTGAATAACATGCTGATTATCTGAGCTAATAATGTCGGTTTCTCTTGGTTCTATAATAAGTGCGCCGTACATACCGGTCATTTCTTGGAAGCCACTATGGGAGTGATACCAATATGTGCCACTTTGCTGTAGTTTAAACTTATAAACAAAAGTTTCGCCAGGCATAATGCCTTTAAAACTAATACCCGGTACGCCATCCATTTGATAAGGTAAAATGATGCCGTGCCAATGAATAGAGCTAGGCACTAATAATTTATTCGTTACTTTAATAGTAACGTCATCACCTTCTCTAAGTCGCAGAGTAGGAGCCGGTATTGAGCCATTAATAGTGGTGGCCATGCGAACAACACCGGTAAAATTAACCGGTGATTCGCCAATAACCAACTCAATAACTTTTCCGCTAAGCTCTGGTGGACTTCCGGTATTGGTATCTGTAAATAACGATGAAGCCGCATGAATAATACTCGGAAACGCCGCTAGCACTCCCCCTGCGACAAGTCCTTGGACAAATCTGCGACGGGGCATCAAAGATGACTGTATTTTATTAATGTCGCCCATTAACGGACTCCTCTTATTCAGAATATAGGTGCAGTATAAAGATGATACCTGTCAATAACATGACTCAAACATTACAAAGTTGTAATCTTTATGTCATGTTGCTGATTACGCAGTTACGCCATAATGTATAAATATTTATGATTTAGGAAAACTTCATGCGATTACTGGTTGTAGAAGACGAACAAAAAACAGGTGACTATTTGAAACAAGGCTTAACCGAAGCCGGGTTTCAGGTGTCATTAGCACGTAATGGTTTAGACGGTCATCATTTAGCGATGACTGAAGCATTTGACGTCATAATATTAGATGTAATGCTACCTGACGTTTCAGGCTGGCGGATTTTACAATCGCTTAGAGAAGCAAGTAACCAAAGCCCTGTGCTGTTTTTATCGGCTCGCGATAGCGTCGATGACAGAGTAAAAGGCCTTGAACTGGGTGCCGATGACTACCTTATTAAGCCCTTTGCATTTTCAGAAGTATTAGCCCGAGTAAGAACACTTATTCGCCGAGGCGGTGTACCAAAAATTGAAAACACGCTACAAATCGCTGATTTAGAAATCGATATTTTAAAGCACAAAGTAAAACGAGCCGGTAAAAATATATTATTAAGTAATAAAGAATTTAGCCTGCTCGAATTAATGGTTCGCCGCGAGGGTGAAGTTCTACCGCGCTCTTTAATTGCATCTCAAGTGTGGGATATGAACTTTGACAGCGATACCAATGTTATTGATGTTGCCATTCGCAGATTACGAGGAAAAGTTGACGAAGGTTTCGACATTAAACTCATTCACACGGTAAGAGGCATGGGTTATAAGTTGGAGGTTCAAGTTAATGAAAGTTAACAAAAGGCCTCTATCACTGACCTTTAGAGTGGTTTTATTTGTTGCCGTAACCACAATTTTCAGCTTGAGCTTTCTCGGTGTGCTTATAGACAGCGCTATTCGCCATCATTTTGTTCAGCAAGATGTTAATGAGCTCAAAGTTATATCTGCCTCCATCGAAGGTGCATTATCGCAAAGTCACAGAAGTGACGAGCAGTTAGTCGATGCTTTATCTAAAGCGGTAGTAGGTCATCACGGGGTTTATTATCAAGTTAACGCCCAACAAGGCGACTTTATATATGCAAATTCAACGCGAGACTTTAGTAATTTCAGTAATACAAATCCGTCGGAAATCGGTTTTGATATTGAAAATGTTACTCAGCAACAAGTGGGCAAATTTTCGTATCGCGTCTTAGTGACAACTTATAACACGCCTCAAGCAATTTATAATGCGACTGTCGCCATTGATATGAGTTTTCATAGCCACTTTTTAACGCAATTTAGACAAAGTTTAGGGGTAATTATGCTCGGCGCTAGCTTGCTGGTATTACTTGCCGGATGGTTCGCGGTTTATCAAGGATTAAATCCCTTACGCGGTTTGAGTAAAAAAATGCATGATATTCAAACCAACAATTTTGAAATTAGATTAGACGAAACTAACGTCCCTATCGAATTATTTAATATGGTGCGGTCTTTTAATTTAATGCTGGATAGGCTGCAAAGTGAGTTTTTACGATTATCGAATTTTTCTACCGATATTGCCCATGAATTAAGAACACCGTTAACTAACATTATCACGCAAACTCAAGTTGGGTTGTCAAAGCCTAGAGCGTCAGAAGAATATCAAGAGCTGCTATTTTCTAACTTAGAAGAGCTTGATAGGTTAACCAACATGGTGCGAGATATGTTGTGGTTAGCTAAAACTCAAAATGGCTTAATAAAGCCAAAACAACAAATACTGAATAGCCAGTCTGAAATAGAGGCCTTATTTGAGTATTTTGATGCCCTTGCTGAAGAGGCCGATATTACCTTTGTAAAGCAAGGCGACGAGCTAAATTTTTATTGTGACAAGCTGCATTTTCGCCAATTGTTATCAAACCTGCTTTCAAACGCTATTCGATACACAGCAAAAGGGTTATCGATAGTAGTCAATACTCAAAAAACTGACAGTGGCCAGGTTTGTATCTCAATCTGCAACCCTGGCGATAAAATCCACTCAGATCATTTACCCTATTTGTTTGACCGTTTTTATCGACCTGATAAGTCAAGGCAACGGCACAGTGAAGGCGCCGGTTTAGGCTTAGCCATTGTGAAAGCTATGACCGAGGCAAACCATGGCAAAGTAACAGTCACTTCAGATGATGATAATACCTGTTTTAAAGTTTTCTTTAATGCGCCATAAACATAAATTAGGCAATTAACCGCATAAAAAAATCCACCCGATAATTTCTATTCTAACTAACGAATAAAATTAAGCGGGTGGCTTTCAAATATTTATTATCTCACGCTGACTTGCCAGATAACTACATAGTTAAACGTCTACAGACTTAAAGCCTACATACTTAAAGCCTACATAGTGACGAATTCTTCGGCAGACGTTGGGTGAATAGCAACAGTGTTATCAAAGTCAGCCTTAGTTGCGCCCATTTTCATGGCGACTGCAAAACCTTGGAGTAATTCATCGCTACCAAAACCAATACTATGTATACCGACTATTTTCTCTTCTTTACCTACACAAACTAATTTCATTCTTGTTGGGTCACGGTAATCTTCAGTGATCGCTTGATACAGTGCCGTAAATTGAGAGTTATAGACCTTAACTTGGTCTTCACCATGCTCTGCAATAGCTTCTTTTTCTGACAAGCCAACCGTACCAATAACCGGGTGACTAAATACAACCGTTGCTATGTTGGAATAATCTAAATGCTCGTTTGGTTTATTATTAAATAAACGTTCACATAAACGACGACCTGCAGCAACAGCAACAGGCGTTAACTGAGCACGGCCAGTGTTATCACCCACGGCATAAATGCCATCTACATTGGTGTTTTGATACTTGTCAGTCGGAATAAAACCACGTTCATCGAGCTTAATACCGGTAGATTCTATATTAATATTATCAGTGGCTGGTTCACGGCCAATTGCCCAGATTAAAGAATCGACCGGGCCAATAGATTTGCCATTCTCTAAATGAATGGTTAATTTACCATCGCTATGTTTTTCAACACGCGTTGGTACACTCATGGTATGTAATGTTGGGCCATGCTTGGCCATTTGCTCGACTAATGTGTCGCTTAGCATTTCATCAAAACCGCGTAACGGCTTCTCTTTACGCACCAGTAAATGTGACTCGCTACCCAAAGCATGCAACACACCAGCAAGCTCTACGGCAATATAACCAGCACCAACAACTGCAACTTTTTCAGGCTGTTCTGTTAGCGCAAAAAAGCCATCTGAATCAATACCATGTTCTGCACCTTCAATACTTGGGCGACTTGGGCGTCCACCGGTGGCAATCGTAATATGGTCAGCGGTATATAACACGCCATCAACTTCTACGGTATTTTTATCAACAAACTTTGCAAAACCATTGATCACAGTAACGTCGTTACTGGCAAAACCACGTGCATAAGCGGCATGAATGCGTTCAATATAAGCTTCTCTGTTTTCAACTAGCTTTGACCAGTTAAAGCTTTGTAATGGCGCTTTAAAACCGTAATCATTGGCGTAATGCAAAGCATCAGCAATTTGTCCGGCATACCACATGGCTTTTTTCGGGACACAACCCACATTCACACAGGTACCACCAATATGCTTAGCCTCGATAACTGCCGCTTTTTTACCTAAACGAGCTGCTCTGTTTGCCGAAGCAATACCGCCACTACCAGCGCCAATTGAAATGTAGTCAAAATGTTGTGTCATATTTTTTTTCCTGTGTGATTATCTTTCATTATATTGGACTTAAAAACCCAAAATTCAAGCGTAACTGCCAACATAGTGGATTTTAGCATGCGACTTGCAATAACAAGTGACACGATATTTAGCAATTAAATTTCAATTTTGTACATCAACAGTCAAATAGTGACCGCTAAACCTTGATTATCGACTGATCTGCCATTACATCTACACCATCATCTAGCAAACATGCGAATTTTATGACCAATCCATTATTACAAACTACATCACTGCCGCAATTCTCTAAAATTAAGCCAGAACACATTAAACCTGCGGTTGAGCAAGCCATCGACAATTGTAAAGCAACGATTGCCGATGTGTTAGCGAACAATACAGAGTTCACTTGGGCTAATCTAGTAGCGCCCGTTGATGAAGTAGACGATGTTTTAGGTAAATTATGGTCACCCATATCACATATGAATTCGGTCGTGAGTAGCGAGAAATTGCGCGAAGCTTACGAGTCTTGCTTACCGCTTTTATCTGCATACGGTACTTTTGTTGGTCAGCACGCAGGTTTGTTCGCCGCCTATCAACAATTAAGCGAAAGCGATGCATTTAAAGACCTTAATGCCGCGCAACAAAAAGTGATCAACAACGCTTTAAGAGATTTTAAACTTTCGGGTATTGCCCTAAATGAACAAGACAAAAAGCGCTACGGTGAAATTTCTACGCGCCTATCTGAGCTAAGTTCTACCTTTGGTAATAATATTCTTGATGCTACACAAGCCTTTAGCGTTAATATTACTGACGAAGCAGAACTTGCCGGTTTACCTGAAAGTGCAAAAGAAGCAGCACAAGCATTAGCCGAGTCACAAGAAAAGTCTGGTTGGTTATTTACCTTAGATATTCCAAGCTACTTACCGGTAATGACCTACTGTGACAATCAAGCGTTACGCGAAACAATGTATCGCGCCTATGTTAGCCGCGCGTCTGAAATTGGGCCTAATGGCGGTGAATACGACAACAGCCCTATTATGTCTGAATTACTTTCTTTACGTCATGAACTGTCTAACTTATTAGGTTTTGACAGTTTTGCCGATAAATCATTGGCGACAAAAATGGCCAATAATACCGGTGAAGTCATTGGCTTTTTAGAAGACCTAGCGGTTAAGTCAAAAGCCCAAGGTGAGCAGGACTTAGTGGAAGTAACTGCTTTTGCGAAACAAAACTTTGACCAAAGTAATTTACAAGCCTGGGATTTACCCTATTACAGTGAAAAGCTGAAACAAGAGCGTTACGCTATTTCTGATGAAGAACTGCGTCCTTACTTCCCTGAAAGCAAAGTGGTTGCTGGTTTATTTGAAGTTGTACATCGCTTATTTGGTTTAAATGTCACTGAACGTAAAGACGTTGATACTTGGCATAAAGATGTGAAATTTTTTGATGTTATAGACAGCAAACAACAACTTCGTGGTAGTTTTTATCTAGACTTATACGCCCGTTCGAAAAAACGTGGCGGCGCATGGATGGACGACTGTGTTGGCCGTCGTGAATTAGCCAATGGTGATATTCAATACCCAGTGGCTTACCTAACCTGTAATTTTAATGGCCCGGTTGGTGATAAACCCGCTTTGTTTACCCATGACGAAGTGGTGACTTTATTCCACGAATTTGGCCATGGTATTCACCATATGCTGACGCAAATTAACGCAGCCGGTGTATCTGGTATTAACGGTGTGCCATGGGATGCCGTTGAGCTTCCGAGTCAATTTTTAGAAAACTGGTGCTGGCAGCCAGAGGCACTGGCCTTTATTTCTGGTCACTACCAAACCAATGAGCCCTTACCACAAGACATGCTCGACAAAATGTTAGCGGCGAAAAACTTTCAATCGGCCATGCAAATGATCCGTCAACTTGAATTCAGCTTATTTGATTTTAAAATGCATGCACAATACTCTCCTGAAAAAGGTGATGAGATTCAGCAGGTTTTAAATCAAGTGCGTGAAGACTACGCGGTAATTAAAGCGCCAGAGTTTAACCGCTTTCAACATAGCTTCGGCCATATTTTTGGTGGTGGTTATGCCGCTGGTTATTACAGTTATAAATGGGCAGAAGTTTTATCAAGTGACGCTTTTTCTCGCTTTGAAGACGAAGGCATATTCAACCAAAGTGTTGGCCATGACTTTTTAACCAATGTGCTAGAAATGGGCGGTTCAAAAGAGCCAAGCGAACTATTTAAAGCCTTCCGTGGCCGTGAGCCTAAAATTGACGCATTATTACGTCATAGCGGCATCACAGGTTAATAACAATGGCATTAGAAAAACTTGACGATATTTATCAACGCGCCGCTGCCCGAAAAGGTGGCGCGGCTAAACTCAATATATTGCTAGGCCCAGGTAAACAAGATCACTTGTTGGCAGCGATACCCGACGACCGATTTTTATCTGAGTTCAGTAAAAAGGTTTTTCAATCGGGGTTTGTTTGGCGCGTTGTGCAAAATAAATGGCCAAACTTTGAAGAAAGCTTTTTCAATTTTAATATCGAAAAAGTCTTAATGATGCCAGAAGAAATGATGGAGCGAAAAGCTGCAGATCCAAAAATCATTCGTAACTTTAATAAAGTAAAAACCATTAAAGCCAACGCCGAAATGATTTTTGAACAGCAACAACAAGGTCATAGCTTTGCTGAGTTTATTGCAAAATGGCCAAGCGACGATATTACCGGCTTATGGGCGTATTTGAAAAAACACGGCCAGCGCTTAGGCGGTAACACCGGACCTTATGCTTTACGTGCTTTAGGCAAAGATACTTTTTTACTGAGCCGAGATGTAGAAGCTTATTTTCGCGCACATGACATTATTACCGGCGGCATTCAAACAAAATCAAGCTTAAGCGCAATTCAAGCAAGCTTTAATAGTTGGCAACAACAAGGCGACTTATCCTTAGGTCAGTTAAGTCGTTTAATTGCTTATGCGACTGGCGATAACCATGTTCATTTAGAAGAAATAGCCGATGCTGAATAAAGTGGCCGTTGCCTATGTTGATGCGGTTGACGTCGACAAAGCGAAAAAAATTGCTAAAAAATGGCAGCTGGATTATATCGGTGATATTGCCGCGATAAAAAACTATCCAAAGTTGCTGTTTGCTTTACAAGTTAACTTGCAGCGCCTAGAACTGAGTAAACTTGATGAGCCAAAACTCGGCGCTATTTGTGTCGATTTTGTTGATGGTGCTACCGCGCATCGCCGTAAATTTGGTGGTGGCCGAGGCCAAGACATTGCCAAAGCCGTTGGCTTAAAACATGGTTTTACGCCCAATGTGCTTGATGCTACCGCAGGCTTAGGTCGTGACGCCTTTGTATTAGCCACCTTAGGCTGTAACGTTACCATGATGGAACGTATGCCAATTGTTGCTGCTTTACTTGAAGACGGCTTAGAGCGCGCGAAACTAAGCACTGAAATTAATGATATAACCGATCGCATGAGCTTAATTAGCTCATCATTGATTGAAAATATCGACTTAGCGCAGCAGCCAGATGTAATCTATCTCGATCCTATGTACCCGCATCGAGAAAAGTCTGCGGCTGTTAAAAAAGAAATGCGTGTGTTTCAGTCATTAGTGGGTGAAGATCTTGATGCCGACAACTTACTCGCGCCAGCGATTGCCCTCGCAAAATATCGCGTTGTAGTTAAACGCCCAAGCTATGCGCCGCCACTTGCAGGTAAAACACCATCAACTAGCATTAATATGAAAAAAAATCGCTTTGATGTTTATGTAAATCAAGCGATTCCGAAAAACAACTGATCACGTTATGCCAATAATTTCAGGGCAACATTTGCTAAAAAATTAAAGACTTTATTCAGCATTAACGTGCGCTAAGACTAAGTTTATTCTAGACTAATAATCAGCGTTATTTAGCTGGTGTATACATGATAAGCATTACCCGAAACCGGTAAATACCGGCATCCTATTAACCCCAATGACAATGGAAATATTATGATCTCATTAAATGCAAATATGCCTGACGGGCAACTACAAGAATTAAAAGATGGTGATATGGTCACCCACAAAACGTCTGAATTGTTCGCTAACAAAAAAGTCGTTATGTTCGCTGTACCAGGTGCGTTTACACCAACCTGTTCGGAAACACATTTACCAGGTTACGTGGTATTAGCTGACGAGTTTAAAGCCAAAGGCGTTGACGCGATTATTTGTGTCGCGGTAAATGACGCATTTGTTATGTCATCTTGGGGCAAAGCACAAAATGCTGAAAACCTAATGATGCTTGCTGATGGCGATGGTAGCTACACAAAAGCCTTAGGTCTTGAAATGGACACAGCAGCTTTT
The DNA here is from genome assembly GCF_002077175.1 of Colwellia sp. PAMC 21821. Taxonomy (NCBI): domain Bacteria; kingdom Pseudomonadati; phylum Pseudomonadota; class Gammaproteobacteria; order Alteromonadales; family Colwelliaceae; genus Colwellia; species Colwellia sp. PAMC 21821. The sequence continues at coordinate 2,057,905 of NZ_CP014943.1, read as the reverse complement.
GGTGGTTTGCGTTCACAACGCTACGCTATGGTTATTGAAAACGGCGTTGTTACAACATTAAATGTTGAGCAGCCGCAAAAATTTGAAGTAAGTAATGCAGAAACAATTATCAAACGACTTTAAACAATGTAGTTAACCGTTGTTTATCAAAGAAGGGAGCCATTGGCTCCCTTCTTTATTTTGTTGATTAAAAATGAAAGAGTCGATCACTTAATTAATCAAATTAGTTAACGCTTAATCACTTGAGGTAAGTTATTCACCCTCAGTTTGCTTTATCATTTCAATGCGATAGCCTGTTGGCGAATCGTCATCAGCCTCAACAATTAAAAATAGTTCATGTGAGTCTTCATCAAGGGTTAATTGAAAGCTTGATAAAATAACCTCACTGCTATCAACTTCGGCAATAGCAAACACTTGATAAGTATTGTTTTGTAAGTAAATTGACTCCGGCTGAGTGTATACTGCACTGCGGTTATACAAAGCAGTTTCTATAGTTTCATTATTACGAACAAAATAGAATTTAACAAAGTTAAAGTCATCACTATCGACTAAATCTATCATGGTAATTTGATGATCGTAGATACTTTCCCGCGTACTGTTTGCAACAACAAGCGATTTAATAGTTATTTCAATTTCATCAACAATACCGTCATTGTTTTCATCAACATTACCGTCGCCATCTAAATCAACATCTTCTTCATTTAAGTAAAAGAATACGGTTTTATTGGTGTTTTCAGCCAAGCTCAATAAATGATTACTTAAAAGGCGTTCAGTAGTACCCGGAATTAATAAATCTAAACTGTAATCGCCTTTATGCTGAATTTTAGTCTCGCTGAAGCTACCAATTTCAAGCGCTGAAATTTCCGCTTCATCATCAACACCATTAATATAAATATCTAATGTGCCAGTGTAATTAGGGATTAATTCGTGTTCTCTAATCGCGTTATAAGCTCTAAACTGTGCTTCAGAGTCTGTGTCTAAATATTCGGTAATTGACGAGTTAGACATTCTATCCATAGCATATGGCGACGTACCTGAGCCGGTGTTTTCACGTACTATCATCACATATTGTGCAGGGTATGCGTAATCGATGTCGTCTGAGGTAAACAATACCTCTTGCGTGCCCGATTTAGTGATATAGAAAATATATTCATCTTGATCAAATTTTAGATTTTCTGATAGCTGTCTGTAATTAAATTGGCCTACTAATGTTGCTTCATTAAAGGTTTCATCTGACTCTGACATGTAAAAATCAACGCCAGCCGAATCAGGGTGTAAATTCAACACACGTAAGTTGAATAAATCATTATCTTCGTCTTCATCATCGTCAAGCACTTCAATGCTGTAGGTCTCAACTTGTGGCGCTGTAATATCATCAGTTAGTACTAATAATTGAATCGTATCTGTGGAAACTTTAATTTGCCCTTCTGCCACTATCTCCAGGTCATCACGGTCGCTACTGTCTTCATCTTGCCAACCCATTTCGTAAAAATAGCTGTCTGTGTCAATTTCGAACACGCTTAAAGCTTCAGTATAAGCAACGCCATTAAAGGTTACTTCAAAATTATCTGCATCATCGTCATCGTCTGATTCAAGATCTTGATCAAGCGTGAGAATAATATCAGGAGCATTTTTCGAGCTGTTATAAAATTTAACATAACCGACATTTGAGCTGTCGCTACTACCGCCACAAGCAGCAAGGGCTAACGCTGATGAAAGTAGCAGTACCTTTGAAGGTGAAATAGTTGAAAAGAGGTTGGATGTAAAGCGCATATATTTTTCCAATAAAGTTAATTGCTACTACTGAGCAGAGATCTACTGCCAGTTAATTGATGCTTATAGCTTAAAATTAGCTAAAAAAGCACTTTGTAGAGCGGTATTTTAGGGTTAAGTTCGGCGATTCACAGTATCTTTGCACTTCTTTACTTAACCCTACCTTTCCTTACATAACTTTCAATTTATGAGCGTTTTAGTTCAAAATATTATCGCTAACTTTAACTTATCGCCCTACTTTGCTAACTCAAGTATAATGCCGCCATTAAAAGCATAAACTAGGTTATTTCATTGATATTTTCAGATGTAGTTATTATTGGCGCTGGCGCAGCAGGCTTAATGGCAGCAGCAACCGCGGGCTATCGTGGTCGAAGTGTTACCGTTGTTGATATGGGTAAAAAACCTGGCCGAAAAATATTAATTTCTGGCGGTGGTCGTTGTAATTTCACTAATGAAAACGCCAGCCCTGAAAACTACTTATGCCAAAACCCTCATTTTGCTAAATCAGCCCTTAGCCGCTATAGCGCGCAAGATTTTATCGAACTAGTAGACCGTCATGGCCTTAATTATCACCATAAAACCTTAGGGCAATTATTTTGTGATAACAGTGCACAAGACATTGTTGACATTTTGATGACCGAATGTGAATGGGCCGGTGTTGATGTAGCAATGCGCAGCGAAGTCATATCAGTCAACAAAAATGATTCCGGTTATGAAGTGGTTACCGCAGGTGAAAGTTATCAATGTGAATCATTAGTTATTGCCTCTGGCGGTTTAACCATGCCGAAATTAGGCGCCAGCCCAATAGGTTATAAAGTAGCTGAGCAATTTGGTTTAAAGGTTTTACCGACAATGGCCGCATTAGTGCCATTTACTTTGCACGATCACGACAAACAAAAATTTGATGGATTATCTGGCATCAGCATTGCCACCGAAGTAACCAGTGAAGACGGCACTACTTTTAAAGAAAACATATTATTTACTCACCGTGGCTTATCTGGCCCCGCGATATTGCAAATTTCATCATTTTGGCGCTCAGGACAAGCCGTAACGATTAACTTACTGCCTGAAACCCCCATCGATGCATTAATCAATGAATGGCGTGAAACCAGCGGACAAAAATCATTAAAAAATATGCTAGCAACCGTATTACCTAAACGTTTTATTGAAGCGTTAGTAAAACAAAAAGATATAACCGATAAAGCCATCAACCAAATAAGTAACGACGAAATTACCTACCTAGGTCAATACCTCCATAACTGGCAGATAAAACCCAATGGCACCGAGGGTTATAGAACAGCCGAAGTAACTTTAGGCGGCGTTGACACCGACGAAATTTCATCTAAAACCTTTGAAGCAAAAAAAGCCAAAGGCTTATATTTTATTGGTGAAGCAATTGACGTAACCGGCTGGCTCGGGGGCTTTAATTTTCAGTTCGCGTGGAGCAGTGGTGTGGCTTGTGGGCAGGCGGTTTAGTTTTAGTTTTAGTTTTAGTTTTAGTTTTAGTTTTAGTTTTAAGGTTTCGAACACATAACAATACAAATGAGAAGCAGACAAAGTTATATTTGAAGGCTTCTGGTTCTATCTTTGCCTGATAAAATTTCGAAGTTTGGCTTTAAGAAATATTAGAATAAGTATCCCAAGCTTAAATTCACTGAACTAAAGCACTATCCTCCAAGTCCAGTGATTGCACTAATATCTAAAGCTAACTGTTAATTCGAGATATATTAATCAACCGATCAATAGCTAAACATTTAATCGGTTTCAGTTTTTTCAATCAGCTTGCCCGAAACCAGATGTAAGTCACGTTGTGGAAACGGGATGGCAATTTCATTTTCTGCCAGTGCTTTGTTGATGGCTATGTTGATTAAATGTGTCAGCGGCAAACGATTTGTTGGTTGACTTACAAAAGCACGAATTTCGAAATTTAACGAGCTATCGCCATGCTCTAAAAAGAATACCTGCGGAGATGGTAGTTCCAGCACGTCTTTTTGATCTTTTACTGCTTGCATGAGTATGTCGGTGACCTTTTCGATGTCAGTTCCATAAGCCACGCCAACCTTAACCACAATACGGGTAACCGCGTCTTTTAATGTCCAGTTCGTGACATTTTCGGTAATAATAGATTTGTTTGGCAATAGCACTTCACGGTTATCAAAGTCGGTTACTGTCGTGGCGCGAATTTTAATATTACTGACAGTACCACTTAAATTACCTATGGTGACGAAGTCGCCCACACGAATGGGGCGTTCAAATAAGATAATTAAACCAGAAACAAAGTTTGCCACAATCTCTTGCAAGCCAAAACCTAAGCCAACACCAAGCGCGGCTATGATCCACTGTAACTTTGACCAATCAATTCCAAGCTGCGAAAAGCCAATTACTATGCCGCTACCTACAATGACATAACCCAAAATAGACATAATGGCATAGCGCGCACCATCGTCCATTTCAAAACGCTCAAAAAAGCCTATTTCCATTACGCCGCGTATATTTTTAGCCGCTAAAAAGCCACCGACTACAAACGCCAATGACAAAATAATATTCCACAGGGTAACGCCACTTGAGAGCTCTACACCGTCGACTATTTTTACTTGTTGCCAGACTATAATGTCATCAACAATCCCAAGTGCTGGTAGCAGCGGCATCCAGATAAACCAGAGCCCAGCTAACAATAACAAACCAGTGAACCATCGGATGGCTGATTGACTTTGGCGTTTTACTTCGTCCTCATCAATGCTCTTACTTTCCTCAGGCATAGCTATTGCTTCCACGCTTGACTCTACTTCTGGCTCGGCATTTTTTATCGCCAAATCTTCGGCTTCCTTTTGCTCTTTTCGAACCATGTATCGGCGAAATGTCACCAGAAAAACGCGCAATATAATACCGTAAATTACTGCGGACATGACCAAAACGGTCCCTGACATGAAGACCTTAGACTGCAATTCCACCGCGGTATCAAAATAGCCAAACAGTGGCATTAAACCTATTGCAAAAGGTGCTATCACCGCGATGGGAAAGGCAATAATAGTGAGTATGTTTGCCGGGGTTTCGCCCGCGATGCTGGTAGCCACGCCACTCTTAGGTTGAAAAAATTGATAACTGAATACCGCAATACCGATAGAGCTGATAATAAATGCTAAAATTGCGATGCCGTATCTCAGTTCAGTTTCGCCGCTTGCAATAGCCGTAGCAAATATAAAGCCGGTAATCGACTCTAGCCAGACAAACCATGAAAGCATTGCGCGCAATTTGAGCCGTGCTTTGGCACTCCAACCAAAGTGTTTCTCAAACATGCCGTTTTCACGACACATTGAGCGAAAAGACAACAGTATTAGGCTTAAAGATGACGCAGCAGCTAGTCCAGTAGCAATAGCGATAGAGAAGCTCAATGGTTGAGCACCTTCTGAGATCATGCCCGCGACAGCGAACAAACAAACGGGTAAGGGTAAAGCTAGCGCGAAAGTTAAGATTAACGCTAAGGGCGTACTATAATAAGTGTCATGGTCTACATCACCCACCTTTTCAAATAACGACCATAAAGCCCGTTTAATAGCGCGACGGCTCGCTAATATTAATAGCGGTATAGTGACAAATAGCAACAATAAAAAAAGTGACGATATAGCACCATTATAGAGGTCGTTGACTAAGTTCCACCATGCTGTAGGTGAAAAGAACCACTCAAGGCCGATTAAAATATTGACACCAAAGTTACCGGCAATGCCTGAGCTAGACGACGGTAGCCAAATTAATCGCCGTTCGAGAAGCGCACTAAGTGTTGAACTTTCAATGAGTAGCTTGTTAATAGCAAGTTTTTCATCAGTAGTTCGATCAGCTTGCGTGTTTGATGCGTCAATTAAATTACGTATTAAATCACGTCTAGATGTTGTCAATTCTTCTGCTTTTTCAAGCTCAAGCGCGGTGAATAAATTAGGATCAGTATTTTTATTGCGCTGATTTTTTTTAATCAACTGAGGGCTACTTTCAAGCAGTAAACGCTCTGCTGCATCAGGAATATGAGCTAGACTTCTCAACCGATCTTGCCACAAAATTACATCAAGCTGTTGGCGTATAGTTAACTCTTCAAGCTTTTCATTACGTTGTTCAAGGACTGTTGCCACAGGTAGGCTAGCCCGTAGTCTTCGCAGCAACTCCCCCAATTCATCGGTTACACGACCCGTCGCTAAAACTCTATCAACCGTTTCAGAAGATTGCTGAACCTCAACGAGTTGCCTTTGCAAAATTGCCACATTGGTTTCACTTTCTGGCGCAAGGCTTTGCAATTTTTGCAGTTGATTGGCCAATACTAAATTTTCACTGGCGAGGGATTCAAGGGCTGGTTGTTGTTTCAACTTAGCTAACACGGCACTGCTTCGCTCTACTGTCTTTTGTACTTCACTCTTTCGATTATCGGCTAGGTAAGCTTGCAGTAAGGCAATTTGTTTTTCATAAAATGTACTTTGGGTTCTAAGCTGGCTTAATTCTGCCTCTACTAACGACTGCCTAGCGGGAATGGTCGCTATTTCGCTTTCAAGTGCTTTAATAGTCGCTGCGAGCTTTTGTGCATTGGCGTGTTTTTCAAGATAGTTAGCCCTTGCATCAAGACTTATATTCTCAGCTGGTTGCTTTGCTATCGCTTGATTTATCGCCGTTTCGTCAGCCCGCGCAGCACTTAATTGCTCTGCAATTTTATTAGCTCGCAAGCTAAGTATAGTTTGCTCACTTTGCTTTTCAGAAAGTAGCGACAGCCGACTTTTTTGCTCTGCTCTTTGTAAAAGCAATTGATTTGCGAGTTTTTCAGCCGACTGGCTTTTATCTATTTGCACGACCTGTTCACGCAGTGCTTGGTTACTTTGTCGAATACTGATTATTTTTTGGGATGCGCTCGCCGCCCGGTCTTCATAATCTAGAGTCAAGCGCTGTTGCTCTTTTGCACTAGCAAGCATGTCTTGTGCGTCTTCAAGCTTGATCAACGTATTTTTTCGTTGTTTCTCATCTAAATCAGTGGTTTGCTGCACACGTTCTATGGCAGTTTCAATATCACTTTCAAGATTTGACTCTTGGGCTTCAGCGCTGGATATTAGCCCACTCTGCGTAATGCTAATTAATAAAATTAAACTTAAACTTAAAGACGCACGGACAAATTGTTTTAGCATTCATAAACCTACTGCAAATATTATGATGAGAAAAGAAGCATAAACCACCTATTTAGTCTATTCAACAGACATTGATTTATAGGTTTTTGGTTTATCACCTGTCTAAGAAAAGGAAAAGTGAAGCCTTATAAAATTCAGCGTAGTGTAACAATAAATAGTAGATAATGTCGGTTCAAGATGCAACGACATTAACGACAAATAGCGCTGACTACGCCTTTTTCGCTAGATAGAAGCGTTTTCAATTCGTTAATATACGCTAGTTTACTAATGAAAGAGGAATGCTCTCCTATGCTAAAACTATGCTGAGCCTAGGACAAGGTCAAAGTCAGCTGTTTAACTGGCTCATACCAAACGCAAAGTAGAATCATCTGATCTAGTTATTACTTTAGTAATGAACAAACTACTTTAAAATTGTGGCTCTATTTTTACCGTTTTTCTTCGACTGATAAAGCGCAACATCAGCCTGTTTCATTTCCTTTTCAAAATCAACACCATAACTGGGATGACACAGCTTAAAGCCAGCACTGGCCGTTACCGATAGATCATGGCCATTAACTGACACTTTAAGGTCACGAATCCCGTTAATTAGTCTAGCGGTTATGATCTCTAGATCAGCAGCTCTTTCAATGACTACTGTAAAAGCAAATTCTTCTCCGCCGTATCGGCAATAGGCTTCGTCAGCCCTAAAAAAAACACGCAAGTAATTTGCTAATTCCTTTAAAATTAAATCGCCAGCATCATGGCCATGTGTGTCATTGACTAATTTAAAGTCATCTATGTCCAGCAGACCAAAAGCAATCGACAACTGTCTTCGGTTGCAAGACTTAATAAGTCGATGAGTTTGGTCAATAAAAAATCGTCGATTAGGGATATTAGTTAATGGATCTAAAAAGGCAATTTTTTCTAATTTTTCTTTAGCTTTTTGCAACTCTACGGTTCTTTCTTGTACAAGTTGTTCAAGCTCACTTTTTAGTGCTTTTAATTCTTGGTTTCTAAATTGTAATTGCTCTAAATGAAATTTTCGCTCTGAGACATCTCGCTCGATTGCGCCAAAATGAGTGACTTCCCCGTACTTGTTTTTTAACGGGATTATGTTCATTTCAATCCAATATGGGCGACCATTAATATCATAATTTAATAGCGTTTCCGTGACTGCTTGATTATTTGTCAATGCTATTTTAATGCGCGACATTGCTTCTTTATCGGTTAAATCACCTTGTAAAATACGTGGTGTTTCACCGATAACTTCGTCTTTTTTATAGCCGGTTAATGTCTCAAACGCTTTATTGACATATATTATTTTCGGCCCCGTCGGGTATTTTATATTATCGGCTTCGCACACAATAACAATGTCTTGCGTATTCTCGACTATGTCTGAGAAAAAATAGAGTTGCTTGAAATCTGATATGTCATTAAAAGAGACAATAATTGAGCGATTGTCACTGTTAAGATCGCCTTCCATATAGGCATTTACCATCAGCCAACGCGGTTGTTCTTGTGTGCTAGACACAACACCTATGATCTCATTTTGTATCGGTTCTTGAGTTCGTTTTATTTTGTTAACAGGATAATCTTCAAGCTGAAGCTGCTTTCCTGCATCATCCACAAAACTCCATTTAGGATCGAAAGTATCCTTACCAATAATTTGATCAATAGTCAGGCCAAATAAACGCAAGGCCGTAGGGTTTGCATAAACGATACAAGTATTCCACCGATGAATAATGACTCCAACAGGCGCTTTCTCCAATAAGTTTTTTAGATTAAGACCGTAAAAATCTTTCATATAAAATGCTCTTTTCGAGTTCTAAGATAAAGTTTAGGACAGTTTGGTATTATTTGACAAATTAAACAGATTTAGAGCTGTAATAACCGACTGTACTTTAGCTAAACTGTTTATTATTCGATGGAATTTACCATGAATTACTCCCGTAGAATCATTAAACTTATACCAATTGAAATAAATAATCGATCATTTTAAGGCGGTTTAAATCGTCAATAACTGCGTTGTTTTCAATCCCAATAGCCCGCTATTACTCAATCAAACGCCTTATTCTTGAACAATTTATCCTCGCTTAAAATTGGTCAATAACTTATTACATTTGGTATTACTTTGAGCTAAACGAATATAAATCACAGACAGATAGCCGATTTAACATTGAATTTCTCGTTTGCTACCAAGTTGCATAAATACTCGTCGCAAAAAAGGCAAAGTAGCTAGGCCAACCCTAGTGTATTAATCAACCTTATTACTGAGACTTTAATACGATTAAATATTAAAACACTTGTGCTTCAACGCCATACTTATTCAGAATTGTTTGTAATTGACCTGTTTTTTTTATTTTTTCTATCGCAAGATTAATCGCTGGAAGTTGTGCCTGCTTGGCTTTATTAAGTCGAATGACTAGCTTACCGGTAGTATGTTTTGTAGCGAAATCAACATCTATTTTTTGAATTTCAGCCCAGTACTTCGCACTTTCATATTCTAGAATAATCGCTTGAATACGCTGATGTTTTAGCGCTAAGACTAGACTTTTTTCATCACGAAAATCCGCACGAACAAACTCATCATCATCGAAATAAAAGTAACCTGCAATAGTGCCAATTGTCTTTGTGTGGGTACTATTTATTGTTGGGTATAAATGCTTATTACCTTTGAGTGTTATCACATACTGATGTATTTCAAATAACGGTTCGCTAATAACAAATTGATTGCCATAAATGCCACCTTCAAACCATGCCGTACAAACAAAGTCAAAATCAACAATGCCTTTTTTAAGTGCAAACTCTGCCCTTTTCATAGGCCAATTAACCGATTCAAAATTAATACCTGAGTATGCCTCTATTAGTAGTACTAACTCAGATAAAATACCTTCTTGGTCAATTCTTTTTCCTGCTCGGTAAGGAACCCAGCCATTATTTTCTCCCAAGTCAAAATACAATGTTGAAGGTTTAGCTTTAGCAATAACGACTGAGGTGAAAAATAAAGCGCTAAAAATTATCGTTACAAAAAGGCAAGTAGATATTTTTTGCATTTGTTTCATCCTAATATCGAAAGAAATATTAATTATAATGCATATTCTGCAGACTAATAATTTTTTAAGAAAAGATGATTTTTACTATACTTGATCCACTCCTTCTTCTAAAACGTCAACCCCATACTGATTCTAGGAAGCGTTACTTTATTAATGACTTTTACACTTTACAGGCATAGTGTAAAAGTCATGTAAATAATAAAAATACGCTTGCGGCTAAGGCAGTTTTAACACAAATGCTCTGGCCGCCCCTTGATTATTCTGCATGGTATCAAGTGTAAGATAACTTGCACTATCAGGCACCACTAAAGTAAATGTTATTTCTGATGCAGTACCTGGCTTCAATCGCCAAACAGATTGCTGATCAGGTAATTTAAATTTTGCACCATCAATAGGCCTAAAAGCTATTTTTGCATCATCGGCAAATATCCCTTCAAAACGCAAGGTCATTGTTAAATGATTTGGCTTATCTGCTGCCTTGATACGATAGTAAGTATCGACTTTAGACGCGCGTTTATTATGGGGTGCAATACCACCAAGCCATTTACCGTGCCGTTCATTTTCAACGGTGGGTGCAAAAACTTCAATTTTATTTGCATGATCCATTATAATTGAAGTTTTTACCAACGCTTTACTTAGCTTTGCAGGCACTTCTTCAACTTTCTGGCTTACAGACACGACGTTATTATCTGGTTTTTCACATCCAGTTAATAACGTCATCGCCAATAAGGCGGAATAAACAGGAATAAGCCCATATGTGCAAATGCACATAGAGGCTTTATTTCTAATCGTTATTAGCTTCATCATGATTTAGTAAAATGATGCTGATAACGTAACTTTAAATCCACACTCGCTACCATTTAAAATACCACTTGGGTTAAACATTTTATGTGTAAGTGAATATTTTTTACCGGTTTTAACTTGTACTATTCCATGATAATTAGCAGCACCTACTTCAGTGTAGGTATAGTTAGGTAATGCTAAGCCACCCTCTTCACGCATATCGAAATAGCTTACTTGTGGGCTTATCATATGGCCTAAATGGTTTTCAGCGCGTAATGTTACCCAGCCGTCAAAATTTGAGGTAAAGGTAAATCGTTGACGCATACCAAGTCCGTTATGAATATTAGCGCCCGGCAAGTTTCTGTTTACACAAAAAGTAGGAGCATTAGGTGTTAACAGTACTGGTGCTTCTGTGCGTAATGGCTTATTAACCGCGATTAAAGGCAATTCTAGGTATAAAACTTCTAGATCATTAGCACCTGTTGTTGAATTTCCTTTATTGACTGATGCCGATATAGCTGGGTCATGCAGTGCATTTGGCGATAAGTTACCAAAAATATCGCTAGTTTTAATATTATTTTCAGCCATTAGCGTGTTCACTTGCGCGCTAACATCTGGGTTTGCTGTTAAATAATGATGTAAGAAATTAAATATCGTTGCAGAATGCATAGTGGTTTTCATTGCGGTCATGGCCGCAAAAAAGGCATCAACACCTTTGCCTTCAATCAAACCAATATGATACATAAGCGTTATGATTGATTTCTCTGAATAAAAACCCTTAACATCACCAGCTAGATTTTTATCTTTTAAATCCCAGCAAAAACCGCCTGTTTGAGAATTTCCGGCTACATCACAGTAATATTGATCACCTGATAAAAGTACACCAACAGCCGTACCGTAACCTTCACCGTACGCTAAGCTAGCATCTTTATATTCATTACCTCTATGAGAGCCACCAGGGTTATCTGCATAAGATAATTTGTCTTGTAAGTAGTGACCAAATTCATGACCTAATACACCAGCATCAAATTCATCAGTATCAGAATCAGCTTTACCTAATATAAATAAGCCAGGCTGCAAACCACTTTTTTGGTAATGTGAGGTACCAATTTGTCCTAAGTTTTCATCACCGTTGGCACCAACATTATTAGCTGACCAATAAATATTAAGGTCTGGCATACTAACGTTTGCATCTAATTTTTCTAGTGAATTAACCGCTGTATTAACTGACCTAAGAATTGCGAAAGGCGCAGACTCTCGAGCTTCGTTGCTGATCGCTTGGCCACTATCTGTGAAGCCAACTTTAGCAACGAGGTCTTTAAAAAGAAAAGATTGCGTGGTGAAAAGCGGTGTTGCTATTTGGTACAATTTTTTAGGGCTTGTCGTGCTGGTATTGTCGCGTACGGCAAAATTATATTCAGCGCCAACATTTGCTATAGTTCTAGCTTTCTTTATTTCGGCTAATACCACAATGCTTACACTGGTATTGTCAGGGGCATTGTTAAATTGGTAATTACCACCTTCCGTAGTGACAGTAGATGTTATCACTTGATTCGCCGCGTCAACTAATTGTACGGTAACGCCCTCAATTGGAAAGGTAACCAGTGAAGCACTGTTGTAATTATGCGCTGAGCCAACACTCGCGTTAATTAGCGGTGCTTGACCCGTAACGGTACCAAGTATAAAGCTACTGCCAGTCGGTGTAGCTGACACACTGCTATTACTTGCTGTTTTAAATCGATTTTTAGCATTATAAGAAGCTATGGCATCAGTATCCGCTGCATTAACTACCGTTATCGTGGTAGTATTTTCTAATCGACCGTCATGATCAAAAATTTGAAAATCTGCCTCACCTGCCGCTTGCTCTGGACATTCTGCATACATGATAAAAGAATCAGTATCTTTGCTAGTTTCAACTATAGGTTGAACATCACGTAGACGACAATCTTCTCCGCCTAACGTAGCTCGCATGTGCAATGTTAAATGCGTACCAACAATATCAAACAATGCAGGTTCAAATGCATTTATCATCGAATTAGCTTCAAAGCTAACACTATCAGGGTGATCAGCATGTACATATTCTACTTGTGAAGCTATTGGCGCTAACGCAACACTATAAAAAAACTTATGTAATAACTCATCATCACTGTCATTTCGATCAATTCTTGGGTTGTTGAAGGTATTTTCAATGGCACTAAAATACAATCCTCGTATATTGGCTTTTGTAAATAAGCCGTTATTTGCCAGACCAGATGCTAGCTCTTGTATGACTTCTTCAGCAGTATCAAGCTCAAGATCAACTTGTAACTGAGATATTGCCGCCAGCACTAAACCATAGTGGCTACTAGGACTTCCATCCAAATCTTTCGTGTTAGTATCTAATGGCGCTAAGGTAGATAAGTCAACGTCTTGCAAACCAAAAGCGAATGCAACATTTGTCGATACTGTAGCGTAATCCGTGTAATCTAATTCGTAATGGTCAACAATTCTTGCTACTACTTCAGTAAGTGGCGAAACTGTTGCCGTAAACTCTGAAGAGGTAATATTAACATATGAGCGCAGCACGCCTGGGGTCTTGATATCGCCTGTTGCTTCGTCTTCATACGAGCCACCAGTACATTCAACCATGACTAAACCCGTATCAGGTGCAATATCTTCAAACAAAGCAACACCTTCAGCCGTAATTGATGGACCTGCCAATTGTGTCATATTTTGTGCGGGGTCAAGTAACGTACATGAACCACCGTCAACCGATGCAAGTACAAAACTCACTTTACCTTCCAATACCGGCACTTCAGGTATTACGGGTGTTGGTGCTGATTTACTATCGCTGCCACAACCACTGATAAGTGTTGTCAGCATTAAGGCTGCTAAACAATTATATTTCATTTTTTTGCTCCTTAGCGTTTGGGTAACTTTTATATTTAACATTGTATAACTCCATTTTTAAAATATTGGGTATAAAGCGGAGGTGATTAGTAAAGTGAAAGTAAAATAAGCTGGTAACACAATGATATAAATAACTAACTTGTGAATTAACCATTCAATCCAAAGTTGTATTTTCTTGTTCTTGACAATCAATTATCAAATGTATTAACTTAAATTCCATCACTAAAAAACCGACTTCCACACTATATTTTTTGTAGCTTTTCAGTTCGGTAAATTAAAATAAAAGCCAGCAGTCACTTAGTGACTTGTTAAAGACAGCTTTTTTTAAAAAAATTAGTTAACGGTATAATACCCGTTTGATAACATGAACAAAGTAAGGGCGTGTAAGGCAAAAAGTGGGTTTGTAAGCATTTGTAAGCGAAGGGGTGCAGATTTTAAAATAGCCTTATTTTATCAACTATCCATATCGTGAATATGGTAGAAATAAGCGCTATTATTTATGTATACTTTGTTTTACTAGCTAAACCGGCAAGTAAATTTAGCTCCTGCAGTGGGGATGTTCTCAACGGTTATTTTACAATCCATACGCGTACAAGCTGCTTTTGATATCGCTAGCCCTAACCCTAAACCGCCGGTTTTACGACTTCGACTTACATCTAATCGATAAAATGGGACAAATATGGTTTCAAGAAACTCTTCAGGGATGCCATCACCATCATCTGCAACACTCAATTCAATATGACCATTGGATTCATCCAAGCTTACGATCATATTTTGTTTCGCATGAATACAGGCATTTTTTAAAAGATTATCAACTAATAACCTCAAATAAGCAGGGTTCGTTGTAATATGCAGAGTGTCATTAAGCTCACAAGTCACGTTAAGTTTTTGGGTACATTCTACCGCTTCAATTCTTGCTTTAATAAATTCACCCAAGGCAATATTTTGATATAAAGAAGCTTCATCAAATTCTTTTAAGGTATTTAATTTAGAAAAAGACACAACTTGATCTATTAGCACACTCATATCTTCAATATAAGTATCGATATTGTCTAATAGTGCCACTTGTTGTTTATTTTCATTGTTTTGACTTAATAGGCCGACCGCTAGTTGGATCCTACTTAAAGGTGTGCGCATTTCATGAGGCACTGCTTGGGCAAATACCTGGTTTTCATTAACCGTATCGTTAATGGCACTTGCCATCATATTAAAACTGTTCGCCAATTCATTTAATGGTTTGGTTAATTTGACGTTGGCTCTAGCTTGCAGATTGCCTGCACCGAATTGATGATGTATGTTAATCAAGCTTTCAATTTGACGTTTTATGGCTCTAACAGGCCAATAAATTGCCATTGCGATAGTAAAGAATACTATCATCAGCTGTGTCATATCTTCGATATCGTGAAAGGTTAATTCGCTAAAAAAGTTTTTTTCTTCACTATCATCGTCCGATTCAAAATTAAATATATTATTTTCAAAAATAACTAACCACGCTGCTACATCTGGCAACTTATATACTGCGAACCATTGATTTTCATTGTTTTTATGAACCTCTACATCGCCAGAGTGAGCGACATACTCACAATCATGACAAGGTGTATCCTTGTTAAGTGTTATTTTCCAACTAATTAAATAGCCTTCAACCTTATGCACGTCCTTATTTAGCTTTTGCAAAGAGGTATTATGATCAATCTTTTTTTCTTTTAATAAATCAGCATAAATTTTATCAGTAAACTTCACATAGTCATCAATAGCACCTTGCACATGAATTTTTTCAATGATTAACACTGATACAGTGCCACTAAAAACCATGGCTATTGCAATGATTAAATATAAGCGGGTAAAAATTGAGAGGGAGGTAAATTTAACCATTGAGTAACATATAACCTTTGTTTCTTACAGTAATAATGAATTTATATGGCAACTTATCATCGTGAAATTTTTTCCGTAAACCACTAATACGCATATCTATTGATCTATTACTAAAATCGTAATCAATACCTCTTAACATATGACAACAATCATCCCTGGAAACTGGCATACCTATATTTTTTTCCAATATAACTAGCATTTCATATTCTGCACTGGTTAAAGTCAGCTCGCTCCCGTCTAAGGTTACCGTTTGACTATCAACATCAATACCAAGCCGACTATGTTTATTGTTCATTGGGACCGGTTGCGGCTTAACTCTGCGTAATAACGCTTCTATTCTGGCCACTAATACGTGCGGTTTTAATGGCTTCGTTAAGAAGTCATCGGCGCCTAATTTAAGTAAACTGACTTCACTAACATCATCATCACAGGCGGTTAACACCAAAATAGGGCCGTCATAAAAAATCCTTGCTTGCTTACAAATCTCGATGCCAGACAAGTTCGGCAGCATCAAATCTAGGACAATCAAGTCTGGTATATAGCTTTGTATTGCCGATATAGCCGCAGCGCCATCACCGATAACCAGGGTATCGAAACCTTCAACTTCTAGATACATGGCAGTTAAACGCGATATTTCTGCATCATCTTCGACAATAAGGATTTTATTTTTTTCCATTATTTTACCTGCACTGCTCAACTCATTCATGATGATAAATATGCCACGAAATTAATGATTTAAATATTAGCATATATGGATAAACAGCCATATATAGTTAACCCCTTTATATTTAAAGGTAAGTAACTTACCTAAGGCATAATTATGATAAATGTAGAACACCTTAGCTTTCATTGTATAGATTATAGTGACTAACAGTAACGTTTTATGGCGCTATAACACTCCCTCTAAATATAGATTAGTTAATAACGGCTATCAAAATATATGACTTCCCTAGTAAGTATGTTCTTTAATTTACTGAACACAGGGTAAAGATTAATCCCCGATATACATCAAATTCTGGCATGAAGGCCATCCTAATGGTATAAACGCACCACAATGAAAACTGGCAGTAATAACGATAGCTTTAAGTTAACTTTACTGCACCAACAACTTAAGGCAGTCGCTTGTTAAGGTGTAATACTTCACCGTTAAACAAGCACTGAAATACCATGAACTTAACGATAGAATTTAGTAAACCAGAAATTAAAAGTGCTTTTGATTGGCAATTAATACAAGAAATTAATGTCAAGAATGACGATGACCAAGTTATTGCCAAAGCAGAAATTGAAATAATGACTTTAAATAAGCACCGTGGCGCTGACGAAAGCTACGAATTACTTAGTCAGCAAGATGCTACTGATTGGGAAGTACCTTTAAACTTGTTTTTCAAAAAACAAAATATTGCTGCTGATTTAGTCGAAAAATTACAAGTAAAAGTAGATGCTAAAGCCAAAGATCATATATTAATTGAAGCGATTAGTGTTTTGCCTGCATTTCGCAAGCAAGGTGTTGCTAAGTTTTTACTGAAAGAAATTGCCGAGCATTACAGTAAAGTTCAATCAATCTCAGTGCTTAGTATGCCAATGAGTTTGTTTGTGGATGCACAAGATTGCGAAACAGAAGAAAATAAAGCTTATTATCAAGCAATGAATTTAGCCGAAGATGAGTTAAATAACGAGCAATTAAGTGCTTTTTTCGAGCATTCAGGTTTCACTCATTTAGCCATTGACGATAGCGCTTTAGAGGCTCCATTACCCTTTAAGGTATTTATGGCTAGCCCCAAAACACTCTAGTACCCGTTGGATTTTTTTACAAAGGTCATCACGCTTGCGCATCGAGATATAGATAGATATAAATAGATATATAGAAGTGTGAATGTCGTGAAACCATGGATGGTGTGAACGACTATATGATCCTAAATCTCTGTTCAGCATCATAGAAAATACGGCATTGAGATAAGTTAAAAAAGCAGCCAATATTATTCTGACATTGGCTGCTTCGCTTTACATTATAGTCCTGATTACTTAAGTAGAGTGACTAATTCAGTTAAGTCTTTCACAACGTGGTCAGGCTTTTTCGCCAATGGATAAAGCGCTTTACCTGGGCGAGCAATAAAGGTGGTTTGCAGACCTGCTTCTTTTGCGCCAGCTACATCCCAGCCATGTGCAGCTATCATCATCGCCTCTTCAGGTTTTACATTAAGCTTTTTCAATACCCATTCATAAGCGCGTAGATCTGGCTTGTAAATTTTTATATCTTCAATGCTATAGCGCTGGTCAAAATACGACGTTAAACCTGCACTTTCAAACTGTGCTTTTACACCTTTATTTGAAGAATTGGTTAGGCTGACTAACTTATAACCTTGTGCTTTTAATTTCGCTAAAGCATCTTTTACATCACCATGCGGTGGTAGCGTTAAAAGTGGCGTTACAATCGCTGTTTTAGCTTGCTCGCTGGTGATCTCAATATTGTTGTTTTGCGCCACCATTAATAATGAAGCCACACCAATTTGACCAAAATCGTGGTAATCATTCATTACGGTAGAAACTAGCGAGTGATGTAACATAGTAGAAAACCAAAGTGGCAGTAAATCTTCACGTCCGCCAAGCGCTTTACCAATAGAGGTTCGCATTGAGGTCAAATCAAGCAGAGTTTCATTTACATCAAAAATGAGCACTTTAGGTTTACTTGGTGTTTCATTAGCCATAGTAACTCCAGATAAAAGGCTTGCACCTACTAACAGTGAAAGCGTAAGGATTTTGAGTGATTGTAAAGCTGACATTAAATATTTTCCAATTTTAGGCTAGTGAGTACATCTTCAGGTTCTGCACGTAAAGTATAATCTTCACTGACAAATGCGTAGGTGATAATGCCGTTTTGATTGATTACATAAGTCGCCGGCAGCGGTAATTTAAAGCTTTTGTCACCGTAATATTTTTCAAAATCAATACCAAATCCGCTGTATAAACTTTGAATACGCTCATCTAACGTAAATAACAAGCCAAACTGGTTCGCGATGGTATTGCTGACATCTGACAGTACATCAAATTCCAGTTCATTCTTTTGTGCGGTTGATAATGTTTCATCAGGCAACTGTGGTGAAATAGCAACTAACTGAGCATTCTGCGTTTTAAATTGCGGTAAATAATCATTCAATGCTTTTAACTCTAAATTACAGTATGGGCACCAAGCACCTCGATAAAAGCTTATTATTACCGGGCCATTGGCCAATAACTTACTTAACTCTACGGTATCGCCACGGTGATTAACGAGGCTGAAATTCTCAACTTTTTGGCCAACTTGTAAGGCGTTATCCTTAACATGCAGGGCAATAAGTTCTTCGTTAGTGGTGTTCATTAATGCTAAAACTTCAGCCGGTAATTTGGCCTCTTTTTGCACGTTATAAGCGTCTATTTGTGCTTTTAAACTCATGATAAAACCTGGGTAATTAAACTTTTCCATCATTATAGTGTTTTAGTTATTTAAATAAACATTGCAAAACTGAAAGCTTCATTCGAAAATATTAAACATTGAAAAACACATAATGGCGCTGTGATGTATAACATAAGCGATTTAGAAACTTTTATTGCCGTAGTAGAAAATAAAGGTGTTTTGGCCGCCGCGCGTGAACAACGTTTATCGCCCGCGACAGTCAGCCATCGATTAAGTAAATTAGAACGCGAACTCTCAACCGTTTTAGTATTTAGAGATAGCCGCAGAGTGCGTTTATCGCCAGCTGGTGAAGTTTTTTATACTCGAGTAGGTGCTATTATTGAAGCACTACATGATGCCGAGCACAGTATTGGCGCTCGCGGTTCAGCTGTGAATGGTTTATTAAGAGTAACGATGCCGCCTTGGGTTTTTTCCAAATACGTTATGCCAAAACTGACGCAGTTTGAAGATGCTTTTCCTGATCTAAAACTTGATTTTTTAATCACAGATCACTTTGTTAATGTCGTTGATGACGCTCAAGATGTTGCCATAAGAGTTGGGCAACTAAATGACTCAGGCTTACTTTCGCGTAAGTTAGTTAATAACACTCGTATACTTTGTGCCGCGCCAAGCTATATTGAAAAACACGGTATGCCCAATAATTTAACCCAACTAGGCGAGCATTATTGGGTGTGTTTACCGTGGCAAAGGCAATTAAAGTTATTTGATAAGCAAGGCAAGATAAAGAGCTTTAATGCAAAAGTACGTTTTACTATTTCAAATTCAGACAATATGACGCAAGCCGCAATAGCAGGTCATGGTATTGCTATCAAATCAAGAATAGCGATTAATGATGAGTTAAATGACGGTTCTTTAATTGAAATTATGCCTAAAGTGATGGCGCAGAGTGATGCCCCAGTATGGTTTTTACGCCCGCAAAATAGTTTAACAACACGAAAAACTGACGTGTTTTATGATTTTATGAAGTCGTTATTTATTCATTGCTAGTCACAGTTGTTAGGCGCTTATATTAGACGTTTTGTAGTTATTACTTCGCTGGCTTTTTTTTCCACGTTGTGGACTTTTTAGCTTTCGATTTTCGCTTAAAAGCCACTTTGGGTAACTGTGCAAAAGATTGCTGATCAGACTGCTTGATCATCTCGGCTATCGTTGATGTTAAAGGACTGATTAAATCTTCATAGCGACTTTTTTTCTCACTAATATTGGTTAGAGTGGCTTCCCAATGCGCGGTCATATCTGGCATGGTCGCGGCAATAGGTAAGGCGTTAATTAGCGATGTACCAATAACTGTCGCGTGGATATTTTTACCTTGACGCTGTAAGTAGTCTCGTTTAAATAATAAATCGATAATGCCAGCACGGGTAGCTTCTGTCCCTAAACCGTCGTTTTCTCGTAACAGTTTTTTTATCTCAACATCACTAACAAACCGAGCAATACCGGTCATGGCACTTAGCAGGCTAGCATCGGTAAAATGTTTCGGCGCTTGTGTCATGCGGCTGATTAGTTCGCCATGTTGGCAGAGTAGTTGCTCACCTTTTACTAATTTAGGTAATGATTGATGCGTTAACTGGCGCTCAAAGTTATCTTCACTTTGCTCGCCCCTTTCTTGCTCGACTTTATCTGGCTTATTTTTCGCACGCTGAAATAGTACTTTCCAACCTTGGGCAAGAGGTGTTTTAGCATTAGCACAAAATTTCCCACCGGCAATCATTACTTCTATCTTAGATTGGTTATATTGATACACCGGATAAAACTGCGCTAAATATTGCCTAACGATGAGAAAATATATTTTCTTTTCAAATGGATTTAAGGTTAATTTATTTGACGATTTTTCAGTCGGAATAATAGCATGATGCGCGGTTACTTTAGCGTTATTCCATGCTTTACTTTTTAACGAACTATTAGCACCTTGCGCAAACTTAGCATAGGTTTCGTCTGCATTGGCTAGCATGGCAATAATACCTTTAGCCTGATCGTGATGCTCTTTTGGTAAATAGCGACAATCTGAACGGGGATAGGTGATCAGCTTATGCTTTTCATACAAGGCCTGACAAACATCTAGCACCAACTTCGCGTTTAGAGAATATATTTTTGCCGCGTCGATTTGTAATGACGATAAATTATAGGGTAAAGGGGCTGCCTGTTTTTTCTGTTGCTCGTCAACGGCGCTAACTTCAGCGGTTTGCTGACCAATACGTCGAACGACGTTTTCAGCTAACGCACGATTAAGTACCCGTCCTTCTTCATCCATATGAGGCTGACAAGCTTCACTGGGTTGCCATTTAGCGATAAATTGTTCTTGATTATTAGTTTGCAAATGCGCGTGCACATCATAAAAGTCTTTCGCGACAAAGCTGTCTATTTCTTGTTGGCGCCGCACCACTAAACCTAAAAGCGGTGTTTGTACCCTGCCGACAGATAATACGCTGTTAAAACCCGCTTTTTGCCCTTGCAAGGTATAAGCCCGAGTCATATTTATGCCATATAACCAATCAGCCCGAGAACGCGCTAAAGCAGAGATAGATAACGGCATAAATAATTGATTACTTTGTAAGTTAGCCAACGACCTTTGCACTGCGGGCAAATTTAAGTCACTGATTAACAGGCGCTTAATATTTTGTTTCTTTTTCGCTGAAACCTTAAAAAAGTCAATAACTTCATCTACCAGTAATTGCCCTTCTCGGTCAGGATCGCCAGCATGAATAATCTCATCGGCTTGCTTAACCAGCGAACGTAAAACGGTAAGTTGCGCGCGAGTTTGTGCCTTAGGCTTTAGTTGCCACTGCTCAGGTACAATCGGTAAGTGGGCCATTTGCCACTTTTTAAATGCGGGGTCGTAGTTTTCGGGATTGGCTTGTTCGAGAATATGACCAATGCACCAACTCACTACGTCGCCATTAGCAAGTGCGATATAGCCTTGGTGATTTTTTTGAGGTTTCGGCAGTGCGGCGGCAATTGCACGACCTAAGCTTGGCTTTTCGGCGATATATAATTTCAAGATGAATGCTTATTTGTATAGCAAGGGCTGTTGATGTTCTAGATAGCCTAGCACTTAAAACTGTTTATTTATACAGTTAACCTAGCATTACACCTGATATTACAGCTAAATATTTTACTGTTTGTGAAGTTATGCTACTTTCAAGGGTAATAAAACAACGGAAAAATAATGCCAATGCCTGACACTAGTATCAGCCAATGCCATTTGTGACAATATCTTTTTGTTTATTAATGAATAGCTCGGCTGATATTGCTGTATGGATTGGTTTATCAATAATCTCGAAAGCTGGATGAAATTGAGCGATATATTGCCATGCAACTAACGCATTAATGTTTTTCTCATCAGTTGAGAAACGTTCTGTTGCTTTATTTCTTGCTGTCGGAATAATTGCGAGATGCGCACTAACTTTACTATCATTCCAGAGCCTACTTTTAATACTGAGATCTGCTCGCTTAATTATATTTCAGCATAAGTCGCTACAATTGTTTTTAACTGCTTGTATTTTTTCTAATAACTTTGCACTTTTATCACGTGCCAAATAATACCTGAGTGTTAGTTCTACCACTTTCATTCTATTTAATAGAACTATTAATCCTTATATTACTAATTTTCACCTTAGCTAAATGCCTTTAAGATATAAATTAATAAATCCAAGTCAGTAACAAGCAGTAAATATAGCCCATTAATTAATAAACGAAGGAGACAAAATATAATGTCAAATCTACAAACACTACAAACATTAGCAGAAACTCGTCGTTCGATTTACGGTTTAAATAAAGATTTACCCGTCTCAAAGGAAGAAATTGAGAAACTAGTTGAACACGCCGTTTTACATACACCATCTTCATTTAACTCGCAGTCAGCTCGTGTCATTATATTGTTCGGTGAAGAGCACAATAAACTTTGGCAAATTACCGAAGATGTACTTCGTGACATAGTGAATGACGAAGAAAAGTTTACGCCTACTAAACAAAAGATTGATGGCTTTAAAGCAGGTGCAGGCACCATATTATTTTATGAAGATGAAACCGTGGTTAAGCATTTACAGGAGCAATTTGCGCCTTACGCTGATAAATTTCCACAGTGGTCTGATCATAGTAGTGGTATGCACCAATATGCTATTTGGACAGCGTTGGCTAGCATAAATGTAGGAGCAAACTTACAGCACTATAACCCAGTAATTGACAAAAAAGTTGCCGATGAATGGAGTATAGATAAAAATTGGAAGCTCATTGCTCAGATGGTATTTGGTGGTATTGATGCTCCCGCAGGTGAAAAAACATTTGAACCTATTGAAAAACGTTTAAAGGTATTTGGATAAGTTAGGTGAAGGTATTAGAGCTTAAACTTATACAAAACAAATGCCCTACTACAAAAAATAATTTGTAGTTATCAGTAAAAAGTTAATTGAGGTCTATTTGAGACAAACGCACATGTAACTCATTTAGTCCTCAACTTACTCAAAATAAATTCAATCGCTTGAGCACTTTTAAATGAGTCATGCGATGACTCTACAATGATGCGTTCTTTCGCATGTAAATAATTAGCAGAGTCATAATTCACCACACCATCTGAAATATTTCTACAGCCATTGTTTTGGTCACAATCTAATACCCCACTATTAGAACCAATTATTGCGTATGCTTCACCGCTTATCGGTAATTTATATAGTGCGTCCATTAATGGATGTCCCGGTCGAAGGACGTGCACGCTACTTGGTCCGTAATTAATGAGAAAAGGTCTCATTTTTTCAGTAAGGATGTCTGGCCCAACTCGGTCAAAGAAGCGTTTAAAAATTTGTGTAAAATCTTGTGGTAGTGAAATAAGAAATGATCCCACTTGTCCAATAAATGAATTAGCAACATCAGATCCCTTAAAAGGCGTATCTAAGAAAAACACGGTATTTTTTTCAAAAATAGGATTGAAAGTGAAAATATCTTTCACAATAGTATCTTGCTTACTAACAACATATTCAGGCCGTTGCTTAAATGTGGCGTCCCATAACTCATAATTAGTTTTTGTTGTCAGTAAATTGGCCACTAAACCGCCCATACTATGTCCAATGACTGCGGCTTGCTTATTAAGTTCTGGGTTACCTATATTGTGTAACAATTCTCGAATGTTATTACGAAGACGTGCTGCGTTATAAAAAGGAGGCGGTCCTGATGGGTAATACACATGCCAAATTTGATACTTTGCAACTAACGCTGGATCATTCAACATTGCTATAGTGAGGTGTCGCCAAATCAGCGGGTCTGAATTTAATCCGTGGATCATGATCACCGGTATCTTTGTGTCAGAAAGCCCGTTGATTGCAAATATACCTCTACGTTTTTCTGCTTTAGCAGCAGATACAAAGCCCAACCAGCTATATTCATCAATGTCGGCTTGTTCAATTAATGAGAGATAAGCACTGCTTGGCGAGCGTCGAATAGTGTAGTTATTATTACCAAGTATTATTTGGTTTTTGCTAAAGTCATGGTTGATTTGAAGTGTTATATGAAGCGACTTTTTATCTTCAAAAGTTTCAATATTAGATAATGTAATACTGGCACTTTCTAAAATACCTTCAAGTGGTAAATATTTATCTAACCCCGTTTTGGTATTATCACGCTGAATAGTTACTGGTATTATCACGCTGAATAGTTACTGGTATGCCAATTTCGCCGAAAATAGTGGGAGTTAAGCGGATATCAAGTGCAGTGATGTCTTGTGCAAATGTAAACTGTTCAAAGGTATGGTAACTAATTGTTATTTTTTTACTTTGTAATAAACCAGAATGCTGAGCTCTTATTATTTTATGTAAACTGTCATTGTATGAAAATAGCGCAAACTGTTGCTGCTTCGATGACAAATCCCTTCTACTTAGAAGTTCATTTGCACAGTGCAAACGATCAACTAAGTAATAGTCAGTATCATCGCTTAGCGAGCGGCAATACTCTTCAACGGTTGCAGTATTCAATGAAGTAAACGACTGTAAAATTAAGGCATTGTATCCTTTTATTATATTTACAGAAGGACTAACTTGATGAACAAAACGCGAGTTTGAACACCCCACAAATAAAGTGCAGATCATCAAGGTAACAAATAATCGTATCTTTTGAGACAGAAGAATTTCTCTTATAGTATTAATTTTACTAGTGCTTTTAGCAGCCGTAAATTTATTGGCAATTTTCTATATAATAATTTAATTTTGGTCGCATGATACACTTATTGTTCTATCAGGGCTCAAGGTGATACTCAATAATGCAAAATCCGCTTTAGTGTGCCACTCATACGCTACAACGCTATTTTTTTTATTAATATAACGAGCGCCAGAGCCTGATATAGTTTGGTTAAGAGGTATATTTTTGACATCGATCTGCTGCGCTACCAATTTGATGTCTAAGATAGCTTCACTACCATCTGCTGAATATAGCGCTTTAATGATTCCACCTTGGTCACAACTAAAAGTAATATTTTGAGTTGCTTCACTAGTATTAATATCATCTGTTTTGCTTGTGCATGAAAGAACGGCAAAGCAGCAAAGAATACTTATAAAAATATGCTTCATTGACTACCCCATTTATATTTTTTACTCAATTGATTATTAACCACAGGCCTAATAACAATAGTATGTAATTCATAATTTTGAAAAAAAGTTTTTTATTGAGCCCCTTGTTAATATGTACCCCTATCCAATTCCCTAAAAATGCCAGAGGTGCAAATGCCAAGGCAGTTAAGGTAATGTCTAGACTTAGTAACCCAAAGCTTAACGCCCCAATTAACTTACCAATATTCATAATTGCAAAAAATGCGGTAGCAGTCGCTACAAATTTAGCTTGTGGTAATTTTATAGCGGTAAAGTACATGATTAGAGGTGGGCCGCCTGCATGGACAAGCGTGCTACTAATCCCTGAACTTGCTGACATTAAATAAGCACCAAATGTACTTTTGAGAAATGCTAATTCAATATTTTTGAATATAATGTTTTTCAAGGCAAAAACAATACAAAGTATCGCAATAATATTGCGCAAATAGCTTGGGTTAATTGAGTCAATAATTAAATTAGCGAAGGTGATGCCTACTATAGCGCCAGGTATTAATCGTTTTAACAACGATACATCCCACTTAAGCCAAAAGCTCCTTATACTCATCGCATCTGCAATAATAAGTAAAGGAAGCATAATAGCTATAGCTTGGCTAACGGGCAGCTGGAGCATGAGCAGAGGCACTGCAAAAACACCAAGTGCCCCAGCAAATGCCGATTTAGATATACCTATCAGCAGCACAACAAACGCGATGAGTAATAATACTGATAGTTCCACTATATTCGCTCCATAGATCCTAGCTCTGGTTTAAACTGCCCACAACCTTTGTAAAAAGCTTATACATTAGGCAAATTAAACCATAAAGCTTCAAGTGGCTCATCCGCTTTTACGTTAATTGTGTAATCGGTTCCAACAGCAAATGCATCTCCCTGCTGAAAAGGTTTATTTTCAGCGGTTAGTTGTCCTTTAACAATGTGTAAGTAACCAATTCGGTTTGCAGTTTGTAAATCAATATCCTCACCTTTATCCAAGACTAAACGAGATATACTAGCATCTTGATTTATCGATAAAGAACCATCTTCACCATTAGGACTCACTAGCGAAGTCAGCTTACCTTTTTGCGGCAAGCTTTTCTGCTCATAGCTAGGCTCAATCCCTTTAATATTTGGTTGTATCCAAATTTGAAGAAATTTAACTCTCTCGGTATCAGATGCATTAAATTCAGAGTGCATCACACCACGCCCTGCGCTCATGCGCTGAACATCTCCAGCGGGAACTACATAGCTATTGCCAGTGCTATCGTCGTGTTTAAGCGCGCCCTCCATTACATAAGAGAGAATTTCCATATCTTGATGGCCGTGTTTACCGAAGCCTTGTCCTGGCATAACCATATCGTCATTGATAACGCGAAGTACCGAGATCCCCATATGTTTAGCATCGTAATAATTACCAAAAGAAAAACTATGCTTACTCTCTAGCCAACCAAAGTTTGCAACGCCTCTATCTTCTGCTTTTCTAATATATTTCATAATTAGGTCTCCTATCTAGTTGATGAAGACCATTTTATATTTTCATTTAAACGATTGAAATTTCTTAATTCAGCACTTATCGTTCTATTTAAAAGAACTTATATAAATTTAATCAACCTAAATTGATTCAGTATCTTTGCTATTTTTGAACCGAACTATCGCAAAGTCTTCTTAGCGCTTCTAAAAAATAATGAGCCACAGGGCCTAGGCTGTCTATATCTTTATATGAGAGATAAAGTTGGGCAGTACGCTCGTTATTTTTATCAAATGCTAAGTGCTTTAAGCGGCCATCATTTATGTGCTCCGTAATTAAGCTCAGTGGTAACCAAGCAAATCCCATCCCCTTAATGATCATGTCAATCGAGCTTTGCATATGACTAACAGTCCAGCGCTGATTAGCCTCAAGCCAACCTTCGTTCGCTTTATTCTTCTCATTTAAGCGAGATGAGTCTCTAACCACAATTTGCCGATAGCTTTTTAAGTCTTCTAGGGTAAGCGTTCTATTAATAGTATGCAGAGGGTGCTCGGGGCTTGCCACCGCACAAAACTCTATATGGCATAAACTTTCGCTCACTCCTGCCCCCAAAGAACTTGGTGCTATAGCTATTTCCGCATCATCGTTAGTTAGCATTTCGTTAGCACCACCTAAAATAGACTCTAGTAGCTCTATTTGAACTAGTGGAAATTGCTCCGACACGGTTTCTAGAGCTTTATAGAGCAGACCACGAGGAAAAATTTCATCAACCGCAACTTTTAAATGACTTTCAATACCTCGACTTAAAGTTACACCTATGGCTTCAACCTTTTTAGCCTCCTCAATCAGGTAATTTGAGCGGCGTAGAATCATTTTTCCAGCCTCAGTGAGCACTGTTTTTCGGCCCTCCACTGAAAAGAGCTTTACCCCTAATGATTCTTCTATTTTACCTACCGCAGTGTGAATGCTTGATTGACTTTTAAATACGCCCTGCGATGCTTGATTAAAGCCACCGTATTCCACCACCGCTTGAAACATACGCCATTGCTCTAAGGTTATTCGTAGCATTTTAACTTTCCTTTCCGTTGTATATTTACATCCAACAACTAACTAAGCAGATAATTTACCCTCAATATTACACGTTTATAGTGGATGTTTATTAGCAATATTTATAAGAGCATAGTTTCAATTTTTAATGAACTATGAAGCTGTAGCGATATGACTTTTATTATTCCATCATGTGTAGCTAAAAATCGTAGAAGTGTATAGTCGGTTCGTGGAATTGCAGGCCATATCTGCGTGCTTATTCTATCAATTTACAGGCAGGGGCTTATCTTTAGCAGGGGCTACTAATTTTAGGTGGGATAACCAGCTCAGCTAAAATAAGCTGCTCTTGAAATTTACGTGATAATTTGTACATAGGTAAGAATACGTTAAGATTTATAAAGTAGCGCTAAATATATACATATATACAATAGCGCTACCTTTCATGTGACATACTTGCTCTGCATGATTACGATGTAGGAACTCTAGTTTTCAAAGGTATATACTCTTTGTTATCACCTGGCACTGTTGGAAAATGACCATTTTCCCAGTCACTCTTCGCTTGCTCAATACGTGCTTCGCTAAATGAAACAAAGTTCCAGAATAAGTGTGGAACAGGATCAAACTTATCCCCGCCAAGCATAATAAAGCGACCACATTCAACTACGTTGATAACAGTGTCACTTTCATCTAATAATACAAATTCGCCTTCACCGTATGTAACACCGCCCACTTCTACTTTACCGCTTATAGGAAATATCGCGGTTTCTTGTGTCGGGTGTGGTTTTTCAATTTGACTACCTTCACTTGCTGCAATATCGATGTAAAACATCGGTGAATAATTTTTTATAGGAGAGCTCATACCATAGGCCTCGCCGACAATGAGTCGCATCATTACGCCTTCATGCATAAAATGTGGTAACTCATTCTTTTTAACATGCGTAAATGAAGGTTCAATCTCAGCCATATGCTCAGGCAGTGCAATCCAGCACTGCAACCCATTAATTCTATGCGCATTTGCTCGTACTTCGAAGGTTTCACGCTCTGAATGCGTAATACCTTTACCTGCTGTCATCCAATTAACATCACCGGGGTGTATTTCTAAGTTATTCCCGAGTGAATCGCGGTGTAAAATACCTCCTTCGAACAGATAAGTCAGTGTACTCAAGCCAATATGTGGATGGGGTCTTACATTGATCCCCTTTCCTGCAGGAAAGTCACTTGGTCCCATCTGGTCAAAGAAAATAAAAGGGCCTACCATCTTTTTCTCTTTATTAGGTAATACTCGTTTTACAAATAAGCCACCAAGATCATGTTCTACACCGTTTAATACTTTCGCCATAATTTTTGTTCCTATTGTTTTAAACTAGTCGTATGGAAAAAATAGCACTCTTATACCTGAATAGACATAGCAAAAATAATAACAAGTCATTCGTTAAATCAGAATGAGGTTGTGAATTTTACACCTCAAATCACCCACTATCATATTTGTTCGCTTTTATAGAATGCTCCATACTAAATTAACAAATTTCATCTTTCAGCCCCGTAATGAATAATAGGCTCAACTTCTTCGAAAGAAGATCCTAATTAACTAATTACTATATATTGAAAAAAGGAAGCACATCATGACAGCATTACTAAAAAAACTTGTTACGTCTCAAGCTGGGTTTAGCGCACTGGTACTACGTATTCCCGTTGGTATTATCTTTATAGCCCACGGCGCGCAAAAATTATTTGGTGCATTTGGTGGATATGGACTTGAAGGAACAGGGCAATGGATGGAGTCAATAGGTTTAGCGCCAGGATTTATAATGGCTTTATTAGCAGGCAGCGCTGAGTTCTTTGGTGGTTTGTTCTTACTTCTAGGGCTTCTTACTAGACCTGCCGCTATGGCATTAGCAGGTACGATGGTTGTGGCAATTTTTTCAGTCCACTTCGCAAATGGTTTATTTATGGCTAATAATGGCTATGAGTTTGGCCTAGCTTTGCTTGCTGCTAGTGTGTCACTAGGTTTTTCAGGCGCAGGCAAAGTGGCAATCGATAATCTTATTAGCGACAAGCTGTCATAGCAGTCAATTTAACATTGATAATTGCAACGTCTAAGATAAAGTTAGTGATACTCCATACTTAAAAATTAAGGTAAGGAGTATCGCTCTATAAACTTTAAGAGTAACCAAGCTTAATATCCCCGAACTAAGAAATCCACTGGATCCAGAAGCGTCATTGGGCAGTTATCTAAGGGTTTGCTCCATTTATAGTATTCAAATGTAGCCACTATATTTGGTAAATTATCACTCCCAACAGGCGCACAGGATTCAGAGTTACAGGCTGGACAATTTCTTACCACTCTTTCATTAATAAATACTTTATTGCGCTTCCAGTGGGAAACTAGCTCCCCCAGTCTATTTTTTGCAAATAACTTAATATGCTCGATATCACGATTAATACGAGACGCGATTATGACTATTACCTGACTATCAGATATGGACAGTGGTAGCGCTGAAAGCAGTTTTTTAGTGTTTTTTATATTTAATCCACCACCTGTTGATACTAAAAAACTACTTTTGGGTTGTACTTTATACTTTGGTTTTACAATTTCAAACTGTGGCACTAACACTTGAAACTATTTATTTATACATTCAACCTAGCATTACACCTGATAATACAGCTAAATATTTTACTGTTCGTGAAGTTATGCTACTTTCAAGGATAATAAAATAACGGAAAAATAATGCCAATGCCTGACATTAATACCAGCCAATGCCCTTTGTGCCAAAAAGATAACTTATGCGCTGTAGACAGCAGTACACCTTGTTGGTGTGTAAAAAGTGAAATTAAGCACGAATTACTGGCGCAAGTACCGCAACAACTAGCGGGAAAGTCATGTATTTGTAAAAAATGCATCGACAAGTTTAACCTTGATAATATTATCGACAGGTCTTAACAAGTAGCAATAATGTGCTAATATATTTTCAATAAAACTACTTAAACCACTCAATAGCAAAGGAATTTTTGTGTCATATAATAAAAACCAACAAGACACTATATTCAGTACAATAACCACACCTTTAGGTGATGAACTTACCTGGCGTTGGGAAGAAAAACAATCGGCTTTACTAGCTGAATTTTCATGGGAAAAAAAAGACCGTATATTAACTATTTTACGTCGGTTATTGAGTGAAGAGTGGCATAAAAAAAACATTAGAAAAGCGCCAGAATCACTAAAAGCTGAACTTGGAGAGTTAGCTAATCTTAACAAAGAACAACTGATTTTTACCAAGCCAGCGACTGAAGAAACACCCGCACTAGCTGTTATTTGGTGGCCTTGGGGCCATGGTGCAACTTATTCTATGCGCATTAAAATATTAAATAGTAATTATGATGATGCTGCACTAGAACTGGGCAAAGCAAGCCTGATAACGAAAGTTATTCATCGCATAAAATCTAGATAAACATCCTGTTTACTTGTTAGCAAAAAAAACTTCGCTACAATTATCGTAGTTAAGTTCAATTCTGCAGGATGCTCCTATGCTTACATTAACGTTATATTATGCCACTAACAGAAACCATATTGGTGATCGTTGGTCTCCCGACAGTTACGGACAAGACTTTAGCTCAGATCGATCAAATAATTTACGCTTTGGCCGAGTTTCGGTCGATGTTAGCCTCAATAAGATAAAACACTTCCTGAGTAATAAAGTTCATAAGCGCAGTGGCGATGGCGAGGCTTTATCTAGCTATATTGAAGATAAATTAAGAAAAAAACATACTACCTGCGCTTTTAAAGAACCAGAAGACTCCTCACTAGATACAAATGCTGTACTTGCTTCTACCAAGGCATTTATTGCGCTTAAAAAACAAATGGAATTAAAGCGAGATATGGTCGTTTTCATTCATGGTTTTAATGTTGATTGGTTTGAAGCGTTAGCCTCTGCTATGGCGTTAGAATTAATGTTAAACCGCCATTCACAAGATATTGAAGACTTAAAAGATACCAGCGTGTTTCTTTTTACCTGGCCATCAAATGGTAAGATGATGAAAAACAAAGCTTATTTATCTGACCGCAGCGATGCTGAAGATTCTGGCATAGCGGTGGCTCGTGGATTTCTTAAGTTGCGTGACTTTCTCATGACTCTTAGACCTAAAGATAAAGACCCCGAAAAAAAGGAATGTGGTCAACAACTACATTTACTGTGTCATTCAATGGGTAATTATGTTTTACAACATGCTGTAAATTCATTACATGAGGTGAATAATCAGAAAAACTTACCTCAATTATTTCATCACATATTTATGTGTGCTCCTGATGTTGATGATAATATTTTTGAGCTTGACCAGCCAATGGAAAACTTGCATCGATTAGCAAGACAAGTCACGGTTTATTATAACAATGGCGATTTGGCAATGTGTATTTCTGACTACACCAAAGGAAATATAGATAGGTTAGGCCACAATGGTCCCGCGAGACCCCTGCAGTTACATAATAAGATAAATCAACTCAATTGTTCCAATATTGTTTGTGGCATCACTGAACATAGTTATTATTTATGGGCCACGGTTAATGAGGATATAAGACAAAGTATCGATGATACCGACAACAACGATAGCACGCGTAAAAGGGCTCATCAGTCAGCACAAATTTGGTGCTTAACATAGGCCTATTTATTTCAATACTAAGCAGCTTTAATATCACTGTTTAGTATTGAGTTATCAAGCATAAACTAGCCGTTAAGCCAAAAGTGCATGCCAATGCTGGCGACGTAGCCTAAAGCGATAACCGGTGTCCACTTAAGATGGCTAAAGAAAGTATATTGCCCCCGTGCTTGCCCCATTAACGCCACACCAGCTGCTGAGCCGATAGACAGCAAGCTACCACCTACCCCAGCCGTTAATGTCACCAGTAACCACTGCCATTGGCTCATATCCGGTTGCATTGACAATACAGCAAACATTACTGGAATATTATCAACAATGGCTGACAATAGCCCCACGAGAATATTTGCGGTAGTTGCCCCTAACTCACCGTAAATAAAATTCGATGTTAACGTTAAATAACCAATAAACCCTAAACCGCCTACCGCTAAAATCACACCGTAGAAAAAGAACAAGGTATCCCACTCTGCTTTGGCAATTTTATCAAAAATATCAAAATCATCTTCGACAGAATGACTGGTCGGTAAGTCTGATTTATCAATATGAGTATTGTTAAATTCACGCAAGTAATAAGCATATAATTTTAAATATGCTAGTCCGGTCATCATGCCAAATACTGGCGGAATATTTAGAAAATTATGAAAACTAACGGCAGTAATAATGGTCAGCAAAAATAAGCCAACAATAACTAGGCCACCTTTTTTGATTTGTACTGGCGCTGATGATATTGCTGCAGGCCTACCTAAAGGCAAAGCAAATTGCATAATAAATGCTGGCACTAAGTAGTTGACTAATGAAGGCAGGAATAATTTGAAGAAATCTCCAAACTCGACCAGACCTTTCTGCCAAACCATCAAGGTTGTTATGTCGCCGAACGGACTAAAGGCGCCGCCAGCATTTGCTGCTATAACAATATTGACACAGCCAATAGCAATAAATTTAGGCTGATCTTTTCCAACCGCTAAGATAACCGCGCACATGATCAGTGCTGTTGTTAAATTATCGGCAACAGGAGAAATAAAAAATGCCAACATCCCCGTTAACCAAAATAACTTACGATAACTTAAACCTTTAATAATGAGTCTGTCTCGCAAGGCATCAAAAACCTCACGTTCAAGCATGGAGTTGATATAGGTCATCGCCACTAGTAGAAAGAAAAATAACTCAGCGTATTCAAGAAAGTTATGCCTAATTGCGACGGCAGCGGAATGATTATCTCCCATTTGTTGGTAAACAATAGCCACTAAGAACCAAATAACGCCCGCCGCTAACAGCATAGGTTTTGATTTTCGCATGTGCAGTTGTTCTTCAAAAATTACGACAATATAAGCAACAACGAAGATAGCAATAGCAGCATATCCAACCCAATGTTCCGTCAGTGAAATTGTCGCAGTTGCGGCTTCACTTGCCGAAGTATTGAAACAAGTAAAGAGTAGAAGGATGATAGTAAAAATTGGTAATTTCATTGCCTGATACTTATTTTTGCATGTCCTTGTTCTATTAAGACACTATGTCACCAATAAAGTCATTAAAAATAAGCTAACAATATTCAATAAGCCTGCAATAACAAGCTATTGACACTATTTTTTACATTTTCTGAGAACATTCTGGTTTATGTTGCGTCTACCTATGAGATTGTTAAGGAAAGGTATGACTAACTTAATAAAAACCATCGGTACATGTGCAATAACGCTTTTATTCGCTACCAGTTTTACGAGTTTTTCTACCACCTTCGAAGCAGGGAAACACTATCGCGTAGTGGCGGAAAAGAAAACTTCAACACCTGAGTTAACTGAATATTTCTCTTATTACTGACCAGCGTGCCAACCATGGTGGTTAACGGTAAGTATTTAATTGATAGTAAATCATTAGATCGTAGTAAT
Organism: Colwellia sp. PAMC 21821; assembly: GCF_002077175.1. Taxonomy (NCBI): domain Bacteria; kingdom Pseudomonadati; phylum Pseudomonadota; class Gammaproteobacteria; order Alteromonadales; family Colwelliaceae; genus Colwellia; species Colwellia sp. PAMC 21821. The sequence continues at coordinate 2,023,338 of NZ_CP014943.1, read as the reverse complement.
TTTTTTGCAGAATATAACGAATTGGTCGCTTATTTATTTACCCTTTAACGTTTTCGTCACTCTTTCACATCGACGTACATGGATGTACTAATGCCGTGGAGTCATGGATGACTAGGAACGGCCATGTGATCGTGACATACCGTTCTTCGACGTGCATGTTCTTACAGGGAAGTAAGTCATTAGAGTAATGCAGGAGCAATTACCGAGATGAACTAATGCCTCGAAAGACAGGATGTCTGAGAGAGGCCTGAACATAAAAAGCCGAATTTTTTTAATTCGACTTTTAAATTTTCTCACGTTTTATATTAACGACGACGTGGCTTATTAGGCTTAGCCTTGTTTTTATCACCAAAGGCTTTTTGTCGGCCGTGTTTCTTTTGTTGCCCTAACGTATTCTTTCTCGCGGGGGCGTCTTTTTTGGTTAGATCGGGTTCGTAGCCTGGTAGCCATTGTTGCATTAAACGTGTGTCTAATACTTTTTCTACCGCTTCCAACAACCACGTTTCTGACGGGCTCATTAAAGAAATAGCTAAACCTTCATTACCTGCTCGTCCTGTTCGGCCAATACGGTGAATGTAGTCTTCAGCAATATAGGGAAGTTCGTAATTAATAACATAACGTAAATCACTAATGTCGATACCTCGTGCGGCAACATCTGTGGCGACCAACGCCCTAGTTTTACCCGCTTTAAACTCAGCCAAGGCTTTATCACGCGCACCTTGTGATTTATCACCATGTATCGATTGAGTTTTAATGCCGTCTTTAGACATTTCTTTCGCGAGTTCATCAGCGCCAATTTTTGTACGAGTAAAAATAAGCACTTGTTGCCAGTTTTTAGAACCAATTAGAAATGACGTTAGCTCGCGTTTGCGATCGCTGTCCACGGTATAAACAATTTGTTCGACTTTTGTAGCTGCGGTATTACGTTCACTAACTTCAATAAGCTCAGGATCATTAAGTAAAGTTTTGCTGAGTTTGAAAATAGCATCATCAAAAGTGGCTGAAAACAGTAATGTCTGACGCTTGGGCGGTAGCCGATTTAAAATTCGGTCTATTTCATCTTTAAAGCCCATATCTAACATGCGGTCGGCTTCATCAAACACAATAGTTTCGAGATGAATCAATAACACACTGCCTGTAACTATATGATCTAACAAACGGCCAGGCGTGGCGATGAGTATGTCAGCACCTTTCTCTATGGCTTCAATTTGCGGCTTAATACTAACGCCGCCATACGCAACGGCAATATTAAGCTCGGTGTTTTCAGCATAACTAACAAAGCTTTTATACACTTGCTGAGCCAGCTCACGTGTCGGGGTTAATACAAGTGCTCTTATAGGTCTTGCAGCAGGAATATTCTCGCCTAAGCGTTGCAGAATAGGTAAAGCAAACGCAGCGGTTTTACCTGTGCCAGTTTGTGCTCCCGCCATAATGTCTTTATTGGCTAAAATAGCAGGAATGGCCTGCAGCTGAATAGGCGTTGGCTGATCATAGCCTAAGGCTTTAACAGCATCAGTTAATGATTTATCTAATGCTAGGGACGAAAAACTCATGCTTATTTATCGCTTATTAATCGAGTGTTGTTTTTGTTTAAGTTCATGCTCAAGTTCGTCAGGGTAAAAGATTAACCCTTGCTCGTCTTGGCTTGGAAATACCACAATAGCGAGTTCATCATCAGTTAAACCATGAGTCCAACGACTAAACCATTTATTTAAAGAGATAGCCTCAGGTTGGCAAGCTTCCCAACCATCAGTAGCCCAAGCTTGAGCAAACTCTTTATTAGGCCAAACGGGCACACAATCTTCATCTTCCGTGTTGAGCATTACACAGCCGTGCTCATCGGTTAAAATCCATAACTCGCTTTGGCTTACTGCCTCATTGAGGAAGTAAGCGGCTCGTTGTGCATCATCCATTTGCAATATTTGTTTAATTTTATCTGGCTCTAACACATGAAATCCTGAACAAGTTTATTGAGTAACGCTATTCTACAAAAATTTGCATCTCTTCGCCGATCTGTTTACGCATTTCCATTAATTTTTTTGCACTTTCATGCTGCTTTATATCTGCATCTGTTTTTGGTATCCATTCAGGGATACGTTCAGACTGCCCGTTTTGATCAACAGCAACCATGATCACGATACAGTGTGTAGTTAACCGACGATTTAACGACTTAGGATCACAAGCATTAACTTCCAATGCTATATGCATGGAAGAGTTTCCGGTATAAATAACCTTAGCTTCAACTTCAACTAAACTGCCGACATGAATCGGCGCTATAAAACGAATGCCACCGGCATATGCGGTCACACAATAACGGCCACTCCAACCTGCTGCACAGGCGTAAGCTGCTAAATCGATCCATTTCATTACCGCACCACCATGGACTTTACCGCCAAAGTTTACGTCTTGTGGCTCAGCTAAAAATCTTAAGGTTATATCGCGTTGTGGTTGGTTCATTGTTCGTCCTAGTTAGAGTATGTGTACTTATGGGTAATTAGCGCTTAACAGAGCTTACATTACACGATATTTAGCGTTACATTACCACTAGTTATATTATTGTTAGTATTTAAAGGTAAAGCATGAAAATTTGGGTTGATGCCGACTCTTGTCCGGTAGTCATTAAAGAGATCTTGTTTCGAGCAGCAGAGCGCACACAAACACCCACGACATTATTGGCAAATCATTATTTAAAAGTGCCACCTTCAAAGGTGATTAACTTTGTGCAAGTTACCGCTGGCTTTGATGTAGCCGATGATGAAATTGTTAAACGCGCCGAAGCCAATGATTTAGTCATAACGGCAGACATACCTTTAGCTGCAGAAGTGGTTGAAAAAGGTTGTTTAGCACTGAATCCTAGAGGTGAACTCTACACTGAGGCAAATATCCGTCAACGGCTTAACATGCGTGATTTTATGGATACACTGCGCTCTAGCGGTATAGAAACAGGTGGAGCACCACCTATCAGCCAGGGTGATCGACAAGCATTTGCTAACAATCTCGATAAACTGTTAGCGCAAAAATAAAGCGCCCATGCAAATAACAACGGCTAAATTAAATTTAGCCGTTGTTTCAATTGTTACTTAGTTGGATTAATACGACGGCGACCGCCACCATTGCCATCACTATTACCATAAGGGTTACTTGCTGAGCTATTACCTATATGACGACGATTTTTTCCGGTAGGCTTATTACCTCGAGCATTATCACCAGAGCGTTGACCATCTTTATGCTCAGAACCTTCCGATTTAAATTTCTTTGGTTTTTTAGGTTTTAAAGCACGTAAATTACGTGATTCAGGTAAGGCGTGTACAGGTTCAAATCCTGCTACAATTTCTCTTGGAATGTGTGTTTGTATCACATGTTCAACGTCATTAAGTAAATCTATTTCATCCGCACAGACTAATGATACGGCATGACCACTAGAACCTGCTCGGCCTGTACGACCAATACGGTGAACGTAATCTTCAGGCACATTAGGTAATTCAAAATTGACCACTTGTGGTAATTGGTCAATATCGATACCGCGAGCGGCAATATCAGTTGCCACTAGCACGCTAATTTTGCCTTCTTTAAATTGTGCTAACGCTTTAGTCCTGGCGCCTTGGCTTTTATTGCCATGAATAGCAGCGGCTTGAATACCTGCAGCATCTAACTGTTTAGTTAATTTATTTGCACCATGTTTAGTTTTCATAAACACGATAACTTGTTTCCAGTCATTTTCTAGAATTAAATGTGTTAACAACGCTGCTTTTCTGTTTTTATCAACCGAGTAGATCGATTGCTCAACTCTTTCAGCCGTAGTAGTTTTTGGGCTAATTGAAATTTCTACAGGATCATTAACCATGCGCTTTGCAAGCTCACGAATATCAGGAGAAAACGTTGCTGAGAAAAGTAGCGTTTGGCGCGTTTTTGGTAGCAATGATAAAATTTTCTTAATATCACGAAGAAAGCCCATATCTAACATTCTGTCAGCTTCATCAAGAACTAAAATTTCTAATTGATTAAAGCGAACAGCATTTTGATTATAGAGATCTAATAGTCGGCCCGGTGTAGCAACTAAAATATCAACGCCTTCACGTAAACGTTGCATTTGAGGGTTAATTTTAACACCACCAAAAACTACGGTTGATTTTAAAGGTAAGTGCTTACCGTACATTTCTACGTTTTCTGCAATTTGTGCCGCAAGTTCACGAGTTGGCGTAATAATAAGAGTTCGCGCTTGGTTTGGTCGCACTTTATCGCCGCGAGAAAGTAATTCAAGAATTGGTAAAGTAAAACCTGCAGTTTTACCTGTTCCCGTTTGTGCAGCAGCCATAACGTCTTTACCAGCAAGCACAGCAGGAATAGCTTGGGCTTGAATAGGTGAAGGCGTATCGTAACCTTTTTCCGCAATCGCTTTTTGAATGGGGGCAGATAAACCTAACTCGGTAAAACTCATAGAATATACTCTTCTCGCTGGTGGTTTGAGCCAATGTCAAACGGCGGTGCAGAATACAGTATAGACGGCTTTTGTGCAATGGTAGTGCATATACCAAGTTGATTAAATATCTGCCGTTTTTAATAGTAAGAATTTAATTTCTAAGTAAAACTCGCTGTGGTTAGGTGGGGGGAACTTTTAAAAACTAATCTACCTAAAAGACCTTATAGAAAAAGGAAAGCAAAAGGACTGTAGGGGTTGAAACTCGTTATATAAACTAAAAACTTATACCAAATGTAATAAGTTATTGACCAATTTTAAGCGAGGATAAATTGTTCAAGAATACATGTTTATTGTTCCAGACTAAACATAAGTACCTGCATCCCTGCAGGCAAGGCGTTTGATTGATTAGGGCATGGATGCCCGTAAGTAGAACAATGCAGGAGCAATTGTCGAGTAATAGCGGGCGTGTGTGATTGAAAACAACGCAGTTATTGACGATTTAAACCGCCTTAAAATGATCGATTATTTATTTCAATTGGTATTAGTTATAAAAACGAAAAAACAAACGAAAAAAAACCCGTAACTTTCGTTACGGGTTTTTAGAATGATGGTGGAGGGAGGTGGATTCGAACCACCGAAGGCTGAGCCGTCAGATTTACAGTCTGATCCCTTTGGCCACTCGGGAACCCCTCCACAGGGTCGAAAACCCAGCCGAAGCTGGGTATTCTGAAAAGAAGCCTAGCAATGTCCTACTCTCACATGGGAACTCCCACACTACCATCGGCGCTAACACGTTTCACTTCTGAGTTCGGAATGGGATCAGGTGGGGCCATGTCGCTATTGTCGCTAGACAAAAACTTGCTTGTTAATTACCAAATTGAAGGCATTGCTGCAATCGCTTAGATACTCATTGAGTAAACTCAACTCCGTGTCACGCTCATTTGCGGCTTTGTCAATTCGTCACTTACCTGCGCAAGTGATTAACAATTAATAATCTTAGAAAGCTGTAAATACCGTTTGTTGTTCTTAATCTCTTATTCACACAATTGTTATGCGTGATGTGTGTATTCCTACACTTTGTCAAACTTCATACAACTTAAAACCACTTGGGTGTTGTATGGTTAAGCCTCACGGGTAATTAGTATTGGTTAGCTCAATGCCTCGCAGCACTTCCACACCCAACCTATCAACGTTGTAGTCTCCAACGACCCTTTAGGGAGCTTAAAGCTCCAGTGAGAACTCATCTCAAAGCCTGCTTCCCGCTTAGATGCTTTCAGCGGTTATCAGTTCCGAACGTAGCTACCGGGCAATGCTATTGGCATAACAACCCGAACACCAGCGGTTCGTCCACTCCGGTCCTCTCGTACTAGGAGCAGCCCTCTTCAATTCTCAAACGCCCACGGCAGATAGGGACCGAACTGTCTCACGACGTTCTAAACCCAGCTCGCGTACCACTTTAAATGGCGAACAGCCATACCCTTGGGACCGACTTCAGCCCCAGGATGTGATGAGCCGACATCGAGGTGCCAAACACCGCCGTCGATATGAACTCTTGGGCGGTATCAGCCTGTTATCCCCGGAGTACCTTTTATCCGTTGAGCGATGGCCCTTCCATACAGAACCACCGGATCACTATGACCTACTTTCGTACCTGCTCGACGTGTCTGTCTCGCAGTTAAGCTGGCTTATGCCATTGCACTAACCGTACGATGTCCGACCGTACTTAGCCAACCTTCGTGCTCCTCCGTTACTCTTTAGGAGGAGACCGCCCCAGTCAAACTACCCACCAGACAGTGTCCCCAAGCCCGATAAGGGCCCTAGGTTAGAACATCACGCATACAAGGGTGGTATTTCAAGGTTGGCTCCACTTCATCTAGCGACAAAGTTTCAACGCCTCCCACCTATCCTACACATGTAGGAGCAATGTTCACTGTCAAGCTATAGTAAAGGTTCACGGGGTCTTTCCGTCTAGCCGCGGGTATACGGCATCTTAACCGCAATTTCAATTTCACTGAGTCTCGGGTGGAGACAGTGTGGCCATGATTACGCCATTCGTGCAGGTCGGAACTTACCCGACAAGGAATTTCGCTACCTTAGGACCGTTATAGTTACGGCCGCCGTTTACCGGGGCTTCGATCATGAGCTTCTCCGAAGATAACCCAATCAATTAACCTTCCGGCACCGGGCAGGCGTCACACCGTATACGTCATCTTTCGATTTTGCACAGTGCTGTGTTTTTAATAAACAGTTCCAGCCACCTGGTTACTTCGACTCTCCGATGCTTACGCCGCAAGGGCTTCACATTAGAGAGCGTACCTTCTCCCGAAGTTACGGTACTATTTTGCCTAGTTCCTTCACCCGAGTTCTCTCAAGCGCCTTAGTATTCTCTACCTAACCACCTGTGTCGGTTTGGGGTACGGTTCCTATATATCTGAAGCTTAGAAGCTTTTCCTGGAAGCATGGCATCAATGACTTCAACTCCGTAGAGTCTCGTCTCGTATCTCAGCGTTTAAATGAAATCCCGGATTTACCTAAGATAACCGCCTACATACTTTCACACGGACTACCAACGCCGTGCTCACCTAGCCTACTCCGTCCCTCCTTCGCAATATATAGAAGTACAGAAATATTAATCTGTTTCCCATCGACTACGCGTTTCCGCCTCGCCTTAGGGGCCGACTTACCCTGCCCTGATTAACATGGGACAGGAAACCTTGGTCTTTCGGCGGGGGAGTTTTTCACTCCCCTTATCGTTACTCATGTCAGCATTCGCACTTCTGATACCTCCAGCAAGCTTTACAACTCACCTTCAACGGCTTACAGAACGCTCCCCTACCACTTGAACCTAAGTTCAAATCCGCAGCTTCGGTGACTAGTTTAGCCCCGTTACATCTTCCGCGCAGACCGACTCGACTAGTGAGCTATTACGCTTTCTTTAAAGGATGGCTGCTTCTAAGCCAACCTCCTAGCTGTCTATGCCTTTCCACATCGTTTCCCACTTAACTAGTACTTTGGGACCTTAGCTGGCGGTCTGGGTTGTTTCCCTCTTCACAACGGACGTTAGCACCCGTAGTGTGTCTCCCGCATATCACTCATTGGTATTCGGAGTTTGCAAAGGGTTGGTAAGTCGGGATGACCCCCTAGCCTTAACAGTGCTCTACCCCCAATGGTGTTCGTGCGAGGCTCTACCTAAATAGATTTCGGGGAGAACCAGCTATCTCCCGGCTTGATTAGCCTTTCACTCCGACCCACAAGTCATCACCGCATTTTTCAACATACGTGTGTTCGGTCCTCCAGTTGATGTTACTCAACCTTCAACCTGCCCATGGGTAGATCGCCGGGTTTCGGGTCTATACCCTGCAACTAAACGCGCAGTTAACACTCGCTTTCGCTACGGCTCCCCTATTCGGTTAACCTTGCTACAGAATATAAGTCGCTGACCCATTATACAAAAGGTACGCAATCACTAGACTAAATCTAGCTCTCACTGCTTGTACGTATGCGGTTTCAGGTTCTATTTCACTCCCCTCACAGGGGTTCTTTTCGCCTTTCCCTCACGGTACTGGTTCACTATCGGTCAGTTAGGAGTATTTAGCCTTGGAGGATGGTCCCCCATGTTCAGTCAACGTTTCACGTGTGCCGACCTACTCGATTTCATGATAAGTTTATTTTCGTGTACGGGGCTATCACCCTGTATCGCTCTACTTTCCAGTAGATTCCACTAACTTACAAACCACTTAAGGGCTAATTCCCGTTCGCTCGCCGCTACTAAGGAAATCTCGGTTGATTTCTTTTCCTCGGGGTACTTAGATGTTTCAGTTCTCCCGGTTCGCCTCATTAAGCTATGTATTCACTTAATGATACCCGCCTTACGACGGGTGGGTTTCCCCATTCGGATATCTTTGGCTATAACGGTTTTTATCACCTCACCAAAGCTTTTCGCAGATTAACACGTCCTTCATCGCCTCTAACTGCCAAGGCATCCACCACATACGCTTAGTCACTTAACCATACAACCCCAAGTAGTTTCCTATTTGGTACACCGCGGAGACTAATCCACAGCAATTGTAAAGTCTGACATTTTCACGCACACAAAGTGTGTCTTGAATAAGAGTGGTAATAAATTTAACTCGTAAAAGTAAATTTACTACCGGGTTGATTACGTTTCCGAGGAGGACCCGTAATCACCATCATTAACAGGCGATATTCCCATTAATAACAGCTTGGTATTTATAATTTATGAACAACAGCGCGACACCGTGTTCATCATATAAATACCGGTATTTATATCAGCTTTCCAGATTGTTAAAGAACTAAACTTATACGCGCATTCGGTATAAATCTTGGTTTAAAAAACCAAACTTAACTTATCAACTTTGATAGTTTAAGTTTGGTCATTCAATTCTTTTGAAGAAGTAAATGTATTCTTTGTTAATCAAGGCAGTTGGTAGCGACGTGTAGGTTTTCTACACGAGCTGCGAACTAACGCAGAGTAACGAAGAATTGGTAGGTCTGGGCAGACTTGAACTGCCGACCTCACCCTTATCAGGGGTGCGCTCTAACCAGCTGAGCTACAGACCTGCATCGTATCAAACATCGATACTTGTATAATAAGTGGTGGAGCTAAGCAGGATCGAACTGCTGACCTCCTGCGTGCAAGGCAGGCGCTCTCCCAGCTGAGCTATAGCCCCTTATTATACTAGGGTTTACGTTTTCTTCTTCTAATTCGTTATCATGTAATTTGTGTAGACACTCGTAGAACCGAGGTTCTCATTAAGCTGTTTTACTTCAAGATAAGGAGGTGATCCAACCCCAGGTTCCCCTAGGGTTACCTTGTTACGACTTCACCCCAGTCATGAATCACAAAGTGGTGACCGTCCTCCCCGAAGGGTTAAACTAGCCACTTCTTTTGCAACCCACTCCCATGGTGTGACGGGCGGTGTGTACAAGGCCCGGGAACGTATTCACCGTAGCATTCTGATCTACGATTACTAGCGATTCCGACTTCATGGAGTCGAGTTGCAGACTCCAATCCGGACTACGACAAGCTTTGTGGGATTCGCTCCACCTCGCGGTATTGCTGCCCTCTGTACTTGCCATTGTAGCACGTGTGTAGCCCATCCCGTAAGGGCCATGATGACTTGACGTCGTCCCCACCTTCCTCCGGTTTATCACCGGCAGTCTCCTTAGAGTTCCCGACATAACTCGCTGGCAAATAAGGATAGGGGTTGCGCTCGTTGCGGGACTTAACCCAACATTTCACAACACGAGCTGACGACAGCCATGCAGCACCTGTCACAGAGTTCCCGAAGGCACAAGTCTATCTCTAGTCTCTTCTCTGGATGTCAAGGGATGGTAAGGTTCTTCGCGTTGCATCGAATTAAACCACATGCTCCACCGCTTGTGCGGGCCCCCGTCAATTCATTTGAGTTTTAACCTTGCGGCCGTACTCCCCAGGCGGTCAACTTAGCGCGTTAGCTACGCCACCCACAGATCAAGTCTACAGACGGCTAGTTGACATCGTTTACGGCGTGGACTACCAGGGTATCTAATCCTGTTTGCTCCCCACGCTTTCGTGCCTCAGTGTCAGTCTTTGTCCAGGTAGCCGCCTTCGCCACTGATGTTCCTTCCAATCTCTACGCATTTCACCGCTACACTGGAAATTCCACTACCCTCTACAAAACTCTAGCTTGCCAGTTCAAAATGCAGTTCCCAGGTTGAGCCCAGGGCTTTCACATCTTGCTTAACAAACCACCTACGCACGCTTTACGCCCAGTAATTCCGATTAACGCTTGCACCCCTCGTATTACCGCGGCTGCTGGCACGAAGTTAGCCGGTGCTTCTTCTGCGAGTAACGTCACAGCTAGCAGTTATTAACTACTAACCTTTCCTCCTCGCTGAAAGTGCTTTACAACCCGAAGGCCTTCTTCACACACGCGGCATGGCTGCATCAGGCTTTCGCCCATTGTGCAATATTCCCCACTGCTGCCTCCCGTAGGAGTCTGGGCCGTGTCTCAGTCCCAGTGTGGCTGATCATCCTCTCAAACCAGCTAGAGATCGTCGCCTTGGTAAGCCATTACCTTACCAACTAGCTAATCTCACTTGGGCTAATCAATGAGCGAGAGGTGCCGAAGCGTCCCCCCCTTTGGTCCGTAGACGTTATGCGGTATTAGCAGTCGTTTCCAACTGTTGTCCCCCACTCAAAGGCATATTCCCAAGCATTACTCACCCGTCCGCCGCTCGTCAGCAGATAGCAAGCTATCTCTGTTACCGCTCGACTTGCATGTGTTAAGCCTGCCGCCAGCGTTCAATCTGAGCCATGATCAAACTCTTCAATTAAAAATCGTTTGTGATGCTCACCTTAACTCACCGAAGTGAACCAAGAAAAGACATCTGCTCAATGAATTCTGTCGTGTTCTTACCTATCCGACTAAAGAAGGTAAAAACTACATAAAACGTATTATTTAAATCCGAAGACCTAAATGATACTTATTTTTGTGTGACATCATATTAAGCTGTTTTTTTGTTACCCGAAGGTAACTATGTAAAATCAACGTTAATGTGAGTGTCCACACAAATTGCATGATAACTAATTGTTAAAGAACGTTAGTTTAAACTCGAAGTAAAAAACTAACCGAAACAAAATCTCATTCGCTTTGCTTCGTTGCTGCAGGCCTTGCCTGAAGCGAGATGCGCATTCTACGCAACTCAGTTTTAATGTCAACGTTTTATTTGAATTTATTTTAAAAGTTTTTAAAACTTTCAAAACCAACCTTTTAAAACATTACGTTAACCAATTTGGCCTAAACCGCGTTAGATAACTTATTAAAACAGCCCGTTGGGGTTACCCCTTGGAACTGGAGCGCATTTTAGAGATTTCTCGCCTCACGTCAACACCTAAATGCAATTAAATTGCGAAAAGATGTTTGTTTGCTTTTTATTTGTACAAGCCTTACTGTGATTGAGTTTTTAATGTTCAATACGCTGATTAATCGCACGGTTTTATCTGCTTCTACTCATCCCATTAGTCTTGCTTTAGTAGATTAGAATTAAACTATTATCTGAAGAACACTATTTAATGGCTAATTTTTGCTAATATATCTGCATCAATCATTTTAAAATCTTTTATTTATGCATAAAAATAATTTTCGAAGCTATCGTGGCATTACGCCTATATTAGGTAATGCTGTTTATGTAGATGAAACTGCCGTGCTTGTTGGTGACATTACCTTAGGTGATGATACAAGTATTTGGCCTTTAGTTGCTGCAAGAGGCGATGTAAACAAAATTACCATTGGTGCTAGAACCAATATCCAAGATGGTACTGTTTTACATGTCACTCGAAAAAGCGCAAGTAACCCAGATGGTAATCCACTAGTTATAGGCGATGATGTTACTGTCGGTCATAAGTGTATGCTACATGGCTGTGCTTTGGGCGATCGAATATTAGTGGGTATGGGCGCTATTATTATGGATGGTGCTATTGTTGAAGATGATGTTTTTATTGGTGCGGGTAGTTTAGTGCCTCCTAACAAGACACTGAAAAGCGGTTATTTATATGTAGGTAACCCAGTCAAGCAAGCCAGAGTGTTAAAAGAAAGTGAAGCAAACTTTCTCAAACAGTCAGCGATAAACTATGTTGAATTAAAAGAAGAGTACTTGGCTGATATATAGCTAACAATACCGACTACCGCATATCTATATGTATTTCGTTATCTTCTGGCTCGTTTTTCTCGAGCCAGAGCTCTGTTACTTCTTCTAAATCATATTTAGTGCAATTATCAATTTCCGCTAATTGCTTTAACTGCATAGAATGAAAATAGATCGTTATCTTCTGCCCAGACACCTGCCCCGTAAAAGACCAAGCATCATGCTGCTTATTAAAATGTAAATCATCGTTAAATAAAATGGCTTGGTTCATCTGCTTATACTCTTAACTGGTTATGTTAATTGTGCTCTTAACGATTGAAGTATGGGGTCAACATCTGGGTTAATGCCGGTCCATAACTGAAAACTTGCTGCCGCCTGCCCTACTAACATACCTAAACCATCGATAATGTGTACAACGCCAAGTTGCTGCGCTTGCTTTAAGAACGCGGTTGGGTCTTTGCCATAGACCATGTCGTAACAAGTATTTGAGCGTTTAATGGTTTGATCAGAAATTGGCAGGCTATCGCCAGACAACCCTGCCGAAGTCGCATTGATAATAATATCAAATGTAGCTTGTTCAGTATCAGCGAAAGTAATCGCCTGAATAGTATCATTCGGATATTGCTGAGCAATAGCTTGGGCTTTACTTAATGTACGATTAGCAATAGTTAACGATTTAGGAGACTGCTCCAATAGAGATTGCACAACACCTTTTGCAGCACCACCAGCACCCAATAATAAAATTTTACTGTCTTGCAGTTGAACTTGATGTCGCAATAAGTCACTTACCAGGCCAATACCATCGGTTGTATCACCATATATACTGCCTTGTGAAAAAATCAAGGTGTTAACAGCGCCTGCAAGTTTAGCCCGCTCACTTAGTTTATCGCAAAGTGCAAATGCTTGTTCTTTAAATGGCGCGGTGACATTAGCGCCTTTACCATTGTTGGCTATGAGTTTTTGTACGGTTACATCGAATTGATCTAATGCAACCAGCTCACTTTGGTAGTTCATAAGTTGTTTTGATTGCGCAGCAAATTGCTGATGTATAAAAGGAGATTTTGATTGGGCAATTGGATTACCAAATACGCGATATTGATCCATGAGGTTACTAGCTTAAGTGTTTAGCGTTAGATTAACGTAGTTGTTAAACAATGCAAACAAAAAAGCAGTAACGGAGTTACTGCTTTATATAGCAATTATGTCTGGCTAATGGTTTACGTCACAAACAGTGTACATATAATGTAGGCTCTAGGCTCAAGCTGACAGCAGTCTATACCCAGTCTTGTGGCACTAAGTAGTCTTGAAGTTTATCTTCAGCACTATTAGGCTCAGCTTGAAAGTTATACTCCCAACGAGCCAATGGTGGCATCGACATTAGAATTGATTCTGTTCTGCCGCCTGATTGCAAACCAAATAAAGTGCCACGGTCGAAAACTAAGTTAAATTCAACGTAACGGCCGCGACGATATAATTGAAATTGACGGTTATTATCATCAAATGGGGTATCTTTTCGCTTTTCCATCAAAGGTACGTATGCGTCAATAAAACCAGTACCTACTGCTTTGATATAATCAAAGCATTGTTCAAAACCCCATTTATTAAGATCATCAAAAAACAAACCACCCACACCACGTGTTTCATTGCGATGCTTTAAGTAGAAATAATCATCACACCACTTTTTATATTCAGGGTAAACATCATCACCAAAAGGTTGGCAGATATCTTTTGCGGTTTGATGCCAATGTACAACATCTTCTTTAAAAGGATAAAATGGTGTGAGGTCAAAACCGCCACCAAACCACCATACCGGTGCTTCACCTTCTTTTTCAGCAATAAAAAATCTTACGTTGGCATGAGAAGTAGGAATAAAAGGGTTTTTCGGATGAATAACTAATGAAACACCACAAGCTTGCCATTTTCGACCCGCCAATTCTGGGCGGTGTGCGGTTGCAGATGGTGGTAATTTATCTCCAGACACTACAGAAAAATTCACCCCTCCTTGTTCAATAACACTCCCATTGGTTAACACGCGAGTTCTACCACCACCACCTTCTGCGCGCACCCAATTATCTTCAATAAATTTGCCACTACCGTCAGCGGCTTCGAGCGCAGAACAAATTTGATCTTGCAACGCTTTTAAAAATTCTACAACAACATCGATATTTATAGTGCTCATGAGCGAATAACATCTCCAGATAGTGCATCAATAATAGTAGAAGGCTGATCAAAGCCTAGGGTTTTACCTTTAATAATAAAATCAATTTTATCAGCAAGTTCGTTAGGAATTTCTTGCCAAGTTTTTGCTGGGGGTTTGCCACTTAAGTTAGCACTGGTAGAAACAATAGGTTTATTAGTTGCTAAACAAAGGGCAACTACGTCTGGTTGACTAGTAACACGAACTGCAATAGTGTCAAAACGGCCAGTCAATAAATTAGAGGTGTCTGGATTTTTAGCCACAATTTGCGTAATGCCATCAGGCCAGCGTGATAACACGGCAAAGCGTTTATCTTGAGGTATTTTACTGTCATCTATATAAGGTAAAAGCTGTGAGTAGTTACCCGCAAGTAATATTAAGCCCTTATCTGCTGGTCTTGATTTGATCGACAATAGTTTGTTAATCGCCTCATCATTATCAGGATCACAGCCCAAGCCAAATACGGCTTCTGTTGGGTAAGCTAAAATACCGCCCTGTTGAAATGTTTCTAACGCTGTAGTCATAACGTGTAGCTAATGCCAATGAATGAAAATAATTAGAGGGTGATTATACGTTTTTTTACAGGTTCTGTATTTAATTTGAAAAAAATCACGATTAATACTCGCTACTTGTTTGTTTTAATTAATAGTTTTATGATTATTAAAAAATATAATTCAAATTTTTCACAATCTTTATCTCGAAGGAACGGTATAAATACAAAATGGACTTATCTCAATGAATAATATTTATTTGGCTATATTTCCTACTTCTTTCGAAACAACTTATGTAAGACAAGGGAATAAATTACCATGAAGTTAGCACAATATTTTTTGTTAATTCTTTTAGGATTTTTAATTAATCCGACATTATCAGCCAATAATTGGGAAAACCTATTTGATCATTCTCAATATAATAATGCCAAAATATCTCCTGATGGTGAGCACCTAGCACTATCTGTACGTCATGAAGACCGTGTAATTCTGCTATTTTTAGAGCGTGAAACGATGAAGACTGTTGGGACAGTCTCTTTTCGAGCTAACTATGAACCCGGCAAATTTTATTGGGTAAATAATGAGCGTGTAGTTATTCAGTTAGTTAAGCGTATTTATTCAAGGGAATTACCCGTATCTTATGGCGAGTTGTATGCGGTGAACCTTGATGGAAACAAAGGTGAGATGATATTTGGTATGCAAGCAGGCGATAGTCAAACCGCTAGAGGCCTTAGAAAGAAAGAAGCCACATTAAGCTGGGGAACGATTATTGATACTCTTCCCGATGATGATAAACATATATTAGTCAGTTCAACTCCTATGAGTAATACAGGAGAGCGAATGGCTTCAGCACTAAAACTTAATGTTTATAACGGTATTGTTAAAAAAAATTACGGTAAAGCTCCCATATCGTTTGCTACGTTTTTAGCTAATAGCGATGACAAACCAGTAATCGTCTCAGGTCTAGACAAAAACAACGACATTAAAATTTATTTAAAAGAGAAAGATGGCTGGAAAATACTACCTGAGGGCACAGTAGGCGATAAAGTAACCCCTTTATCGATTAGTGAATCTGGTAAGTATTTGTACACTATCGATAACTATCGACAAGAGCGCCATGGCGTTTTTAAACTCAATTTAGAAAATTATTCCTATACCAGTATTTTTACTGACAAGGCTGTTGATATAACAGATATAGAAATGTCTACGGATGAACAAACGGCATACGCTATAAGAGTCGACGAAGACTATCCTGCTTACATTATGCTTAACAAAAAAAATGAAGAAGCGATCACATTCAAAATGCTATTACAGTCATTTCCTTATAGTAAAGTTAACATCACTAGCCGCACTCGAGATAATAGCTTCTATATTGTCTCTGTATCTTCGGATATAGATCCAGGTAGCCTTTATCTATTCGATAAAAATAAAAATACGGCTCGCTTACTTTTTAAATATTCATCTGATATTCAAAGCAAAGATTTACAAACAATGGAACCCATTAAGTTAACGGCTACTGATGGCACAACTATAAGCGGTTATTTTACTGCAGCTAAGACATCAAAAACAGACCAGCCAGCGCCATTAGTTGTTATGGTCCATGGCGGTCCACATGGTGTTCGTGACTATTGGGGATTTTCAAGCACCGTGCAGTATTTAGCATTAAACGGTTATTCTGTGTTACAAGTAAACTACCGCGGATCGGGGGGGTATGGTCGCAACTTTGAAATTTCGGGTCATCAAGCTTGGGGAACGTTAATCCAACAAGATATTTACGATGCTTACCAATGGTTAATAAAAAACAATAAAGCTAGCGAAAATAGCGCATGTATTATGGGTGCAAGCTTTGGGGCTTACTCTGCGATTCAAAGTGCTGCACTTTACCCAAAAACGTATAAATGCGCTATCGCAAATGCCGGCATTTATGATTTAGAGCTTATGTTTGAGGAAGGTGATATTAAAGATAGAAGATCAGGACTAAGCTATTTAAAAATGGCACTAGGTACTGATAGTGAAAAGTTAAAAAGTATGTCACCTGTTAACTATGTAGAAAAAATAGAGATCCCACTATTGTTAGCACATGGTGAAGATGATGAACGTGCACCATTCGAGCATGCTGAACGTTTACGTGAAGCGTTAGACAAAAACAATAAAAATTATGAATGGTTCGTCGTTGATAAAGAAGGTCACGGTTTTTATAACCCAGATAACCAAAAAGCTTACATGAGGAAGGTTTTACACTTCTTAGATGAGCACTTAAAATAATTCGTTATTGATAACTTACTCATTTAAAAGGCTAACAAATGTTAGCCTTTTAAATATCGATTTTTACGTAGATTCAAACAAGTCTTTAACCTTCTGACGTAATACAAACTTCTGTACCTTGCCAGTTGAGGTTTTAGGCAACTCACTAAAAACAATGGTTTTTGGTACTTTAAAGCCTGCCATATGATCACGACAATGCTGTATAACCTCTTGTTCTGTAATGCTTTGTCCGTTCTTTAAACCGACAAAGGCACAGGGTGTTTCACCCCATTTGTCATCTTTTTTGGCGACAACTGCCGCTTCTAAAATAGCAGGGTGCATATAAAGTACACCTTCTATTTCAACTGATGAAATATTTTCCCCCCCGAAATGATAATATCTTTAGAACGGTCGCGGATCTCAATATAGCC
The DNA here is from genome assembly GCF_002077175.1 of Colwellia sp. PAMC 21821. Taxonomy (NCBI): domain Bacteria; kingdom Pseudomonadati; phylum Pseudomonadota; class Gammaproteobacteria; order Alteromonadales; family Colwelliaceae; genus Colwellia; species Colwellia sp. PAMC 21821. Next base: position 2,005,905 of record NZ_CP014943.1, on the reverse strand, counting down.
ATCAGGGTGCTTAACCGCTAAGTCTCCTGAGTGAAACCAACCATCAGCAAAAGCTTCTTCTGTCGTTTTTTCGTTTTTCAAATACCCTTTCATGGTGGTATTGCCACGAAACATTATTTCTCCCATAGTTTCGCCATCAGCAGGTACTGGCTCCATAGTGCTAGGGTCAAGCACATCAACATCTTCTTGTGTTGGGTAACGAACACCTTGACGGGCTTTTAACGCTGCTCGTTCATCATCACTTTTGTCATTCCATTCATCTTTCCATTCGCTAACGACACAGGGACCATAAACTTCAGTTAAGCCATAACTTTGTGTGATTTCAATACCAAGGCTTTCAATGCCTTTAATCACGGCCGCTGGTGGTGGTGCGCCGGCAGTCATGGCTTTAATATTTTTAGGTAACTTAGTTAGCAATTCTTCATCTGCATTTAAAATCATATTAAGTACTATAGGCGCACCACAAAAGTGAGTAACTTTATGATCTATCATGGCATTAACAACAGCCTCTACCTCTACTTGTCTCAAACAGACTTGCGTACCTCCAACAGCCACTATGGTCCAAGGAAAACACCAACCATTACAGTGGAACATGGGTAAGGTCCATAGGTAATTTGTTTTGTTGTTTGTTGGCCAAATAAAATTATGCCCGATAGAGTTCAAGTAAGCGCCACGATGCGAATAAACCACGCCTTTGGGATTACCTGTAGTGCCCGAAGTATAATTTAATGCCAATGCTTGCCATTCATCCTGTACGAAAGATTGGCTAAAATTCTCATCACCTTGAGCAAGTAATTCGTTATATTCCATCGACCCAAGCCTATCGCCGCCAGGGCCTTCAATATCATCAATATCTATGACTAGAGGTTTACGCGATGAAAGCGCAAGTGCTTCTTCAATAACACATGAAAATGCCGTATCCGTTAGCAATACATCACATTCGCCATGATCTAATATAAAAGCAATATTCGCTGCATCAAGTCGAATATTGATAGCATTAAGTACCGCGCCTATTTGTGGTACAGCGAAATGTGCATCGAGAAATTGGGGAATGTTAGCCGCCATAATACTAACTGTTTGTCCTGGTTTAACACCAAATTTAATAAGTCCCGACGCCAAGCGACGAACATTTTTACGGTATTGCTGATAAGTAATCTGTTGCTTGCCGTGAATAATCGCAACTTTGTCTGGATAGACATCCGCGGTACGATTTAAAAAGTTAATTGGCGTAAGTGGCTGACTATTCGCCGCGACTTTATCCAAGCCTTGGTTATATATATTACTCATGACCTTCCTCTTCTGTTTAGCGCAATGACCTTTAATAACAAGCGGACTAAATGATTGATCCGTTTTTATCACATCACATTTTAGCTACATTCGGCGTTTATAAATAAAAATTATCATACGCCAAAAATACAATTAAAAAATTATCCTTTGGTCTATATCTTAGTAAAGTATTTTTCATTCAAAAGATCACGTGACAGATTTCTCGTTTCAGAATATTTATAAACACGTTATAATCTCAAATTATATTTCACCTAATCGTTAAGTCAGTCCGCTAGCTATAACGTAGGTTTCAAATCACATTATCAAAAGGCACTAAGCGTATGAAAGTTGGGATTATCATGGGTTCAAAGTCAGACTGGCCCACCATGCAGCATGCTGCTGAAATGTTAGACTTATTTAATGTTCCGTATGAAACAAAAGTTGTTTCAGCACATAGAACACCTCATTTGCTTGCTGAATATGCAGAAAGTGCGAGAGATAGAGGTATTACCGTTATTATTGGTGGTGCCGGTGGAGCAGCACATTTACCGGGTATGACAGCCGCTTACACGAGTTTACCTGTGTTAGGTGTTCCTGTTCAGTCAAAAGCATTAAATGGCCAAGACTCGTTACTTTCAATAGTACAAATGCCAAAAGGCATTGCAGTTGGTACCTTAGCCATTGGCACAGCAGGCGCAGCGAATGCTGGTTTGTTGGCTGCCCAGATTATTGGTACTTTCGACCCTACAGTACAAGCCGCTGTTGAAAAATTTAGAACAGAGCAGACACAAACAATTCTTGATAATCCAAATCCTGCAGAATAAGGCTAGCGAGATGAATGTTTTAGTATTAGGTGCAGGACAACTTGCTCGTATGATGGCATTGGCTGTTAAGCCGTTAAATATCAATATACGAGCTTTTGATGTTGGCTCTGGTAATGTTGTTGACCCGCTTTCAACCAACATGACTTTTGGTAACTTATCACAAGGTATTGAGTTCGCAGATTTTATCACCGCTGAATTTGAGCATATTGACCATCAAACTCTTGCCCTTTGTCAGGCGTCTGGAAAGCTGCGTCCGTCAAGCCAAGCGATTAAAGTTGGCGGCGATAGAAGATTAGAAAAAGACCTATTAGTAAAATGTGATGTAGCAAATGCTAAGCATAAAATAATCGAAACAAAAGCAGACTTTGACCAAGCATTAAATAACTTATCTTTCCCGCTAATTTTAAAAAGTGCTTTGGCTGGTTATGATGGTAAAGGTCAGTGGCGATTAAAAGATAAAACAAACGCGGAAGCAGTTTGGCTTGATATTAAAGCGTTTTTTGATGGCGGTGAACAAGGTGTTAAACATGCTGTAGTTGCTGAACAAATGGTGCCTTTTGATCGTGAAGTCTCTTTAGTGGGTGCTCGTGATAGCCAAGGAAACACAGTCGTTTATCCATTAACCGAAAACCATCACACTACTGGTGTTTTAAGTGTCTCGATTGCCACCAAGGTAGATGAAGTCCTGCAAGCACAAGCCAAGAAAGTGTTTGATAGCATAGCAACAGAGTTAAATTACATTGGTGTGTTAGCCATTGAGTTTTTCCAGATTGGTGATCAATTACTGGTCAATGAAATTGCTCCTCGCGTACACAACTCTGGTCACTGGACTCAGCAAGGTGCTGATACCTGCCAGTTCGAAAACCATTTACGCGCTGTATGTGATTTACCACTTGGTAGTACTGAGCTCATTCGTCCATCAGCCATGATCAATATACTGGGTGAAGATGAAGTACCTAATGAAATCTTAAATGTGGCAAGTACCACTTTACATTGGTATGGCAAAAGCAAACGCGCCGGCCGTAAAATGGGCCATATTAATGTCTCGGGTAATTCTGAAAAACAATTAGCTGAGCGATTAACGTTATTAGCTGACATTCTGCCAATAGCAGTATTCGATGAACTTAAACCTTATGTAGCTGCATACCAAAGCAAATTAAATTAAAGCTTTATGATATCGGTAAAAAAACCAGCGCATTGCTGGTTTTTTTATATCAATCGGATGAGTTTTTCTGAAAGTGACTACACGGTTTAGATGCACACTGTAGTTTTTCACCTGCCGCCATCTGTCTTTTCAACAATAAACCAAAACCACATTTTTCACATTCGCCAATGGCTGGCTCATGATTAACGACAAATTTACATTTTGGATAGTGATCACAAGAATAAAATGTTTTACCAAAACGACTCACTTTTGACTGTAAGTTGCCTTTTTTACATTGTGGACAAGTAATATTTTTTTGCTCAAGTTCATTGTTGTCTTGCGCAACAATATAATGACATTCAGGATAGTTTGTACAGCCAATAAACATGCCATATCGACCTTGTTTTACCGCCAGCTCATGACTACATTCAGGACATTCGCTGCCGTCCAATATTTTGTCGTCAACTCGCTCATGTTCAACAACGGCTCTAGTGTGTAGGCAAACAGGGTAAGTAACACAGCCAAAAAAAGAACCTGACTTACTGTGTTTGATGACAAGCTTCGCACCGCAATCTGGACATACTTCATTGGCTTTTTCTAAGGCATGTTCATGACGTGAAAATAGTGGTTTTTCCGGATTTGACATAATAGACACCTAAAAAATTAGATGGCTATTATGTCATATTTTATCGGATGAACTGTAGCGTAATTTTCGGGCAAGTTACGCGTATGAAAAGCGCTAGTGTAAAGGACCTTCTTGCTCATCAAAAATCAGGTCTTCCATTTGAGAGTAGGCATTTTCTTTACCAGGCACATTGAATAGCACCATCAACACCACCCACTTTAAATCATCGATACAGAAGAATTTTGTATCGAGTTCCATCACTCGGTCAATCACCATTTCACGGGTGGTAAAATCTAATAGATTAACCTGCTCTAAAAACATTAAAAAACCACGACATTCTACATCAAGAATTTGGCTTTCTTGTAATGTATAAATTCGAATAGATTGATTACCTACTCGAGTTAAATAAGGATAAGTCTCAGTGTCTTGCAAGGCGGCGAGTTTCTCTAGCCAAGCAAGCGCTTTGTATATTTCATCTTGGTGAAAACCAGCACGCGTTAATTCGTCGGTGAGTAATTCATGATCAACCATAACCTCGGCTTCACTATGAATATAGTTTTCAAAAAGATACATCAAGATATCAAACATAACTAGCCCCTATTTAATTTAATATAGCCCCCTGGCACCGCAGATACCAGACCTTTGAGCTCAAGTACTGTTAAACGAGTTAGCACTACATCTATGGGTAGTTTACTACGAGAAACCACTAAATCTACAGGCGTGATTTCATATCCCACACTAGCTAACATTGGATCTTTACACAAGTCCTGTTTAGTACTTTTTGTTGTTGAATTATCTTTCTCTTTGTTTCTATTTAAGTTTAGACCATCTTTTACAATATCTTCGAACTCTTCCTCTATATCGGCAATGTCCTCAACAAGTTTAGCTCCTTGTTTAATTAACCAGTGACAACCTTTTGCCTGCACGTTATAAATAGAACTTGGCACGGCAAATACTTCTCTACCTTGTTCTAATGCACAACGCGCTGAAATTAAAGAACCACTTTTCAATGACGCCTCAACCACCACTACGCCCAAACTTAAGCCACTGATCAAACGATTTCGTTTTGGGAAATGCCCTTGCTTAGGGGCCACACCTGGCGCAAATTCACTAATAATGAGACCGTTATGTTCAATAATATTTTTTTGTAGTTCTCTATGTCGAGACGGGTAAGTTAAATCTAGCCCTGTTGCGACTACAGCGATGGTAAATCCTTGATTATGCAAAGCACCTAAATGTGCTTGTGCATCAATACCTAATGCCATACCGCTGGTGACAACAAATTTTTCTGTTAATTGCCCTGCCAGTTTATGGGCTATTTCTCGGCCTGAAATTGTAGCGTTACGACTCCCCACAATCGCCATCTTAGGTAATAACAACAAATCGATATTACCGCGCACAAAAAGCACTATCGGTGGATCATAAATTTCTTTTAATAATTGAGGGTATACTGGGTCATCAAAAGGCACAATTTGACTTTGACAGAGCTGTGAATCAGAAATAATTTTCGAGAAGAGTTCCCAGTCAGGTGAAGAAATAGCAAGTCGCTGAGGACTTGTTAAACCTGACTGAGTTAATTCAGCAGTTGAAGAAAATAGAGCGGTTAGTCCATATTTTTCGACTAAAGCAATTTTTTTATGACTGGCCAGTCGTGGAATTGCTTTCACTGCTAGCCAGTAATGTGCAGACGTTAAATCCTTTTTTTCGCTGCTATTTATATTATTTGCCACTTGCTTCTCCTTAAGAGTGGCCAACTCTAAGGTTACGGTGCGGCGACTCCATCAAGCACACGTAATGGTTTTTCAGAATGAAGAATTAACGCCATACTGACCTTGTCATAAACTTTAAATACCATTACTTGGCCAATAATTTCAGACGGCATATCGTAATCTGAATAGTTGCTATTGGCGAGTTTGTTCCAACGAGAAGTATCTTTGGTATATTGCGGACCATCATCTGTTTCGACAACCGCTGGGCTTTTCCTGTTTACCATTAACACATCGCCAACCTGAACCGCTTGGCTATTGCCTTTATTAATCATCACCACATCAAATTTAGCAAATTCACGTAGTTTAGTTGCGGAGCTAACGATAAGGCCTTTTGTTTCTTGTGTGGCAGCTCGCATAGTAAATATTGAAGGATACTTTTGACCTTCATTTACCGGTATAACAAAGGCACCAGAGCGAATTTCACGTTTTGCACCATCAACAAAAACAGTACTTGGCTGTTTCTTGCTCATGTCGCCACTTTGTGATGCTTTGCCGGTACCAACAAGTCTAATGTTATAACCTAAATTTTCATTCGTTTCTGGGTCAACAATAGCTTCCCCTTTATGGTAAATGCCATAACTTTGGCCAACGATAAGGTCACTGTTAATATAAACTTTAAAGCCGTCTATACTCGACTTATACCCTCCATCGCTGCCAATAATTTTAGGTAGGCCTTCTAACTCAGCTAAACTTTTCACACTATCGTAGCGAATATAAGGTGCAATGGTGTTTAAAGGTAAAGTACTGACCGGGTTTTGATCTTTTAATTGTTTGCGCACTTTAGGTGACCATTTAAGTTCAGGCTTACCTTTAACCAACATAGGTTGGCCTTGTGCGTCAAAAACTAGACGAAGTTCATCACCCGGATAAATTAAATGCGGGTTGTTAATTTCAGGGTTAAGGCGCCATAACTTAGGCCATAACCAAGGTTGATTGAGAAATATACCTGATATATCCCACAAGGTATCTCCTTTCTTAACGATGTAAGATTTAGGAGCATCTGGCTTAATGGTTAGCTCATCAGCCAGTAAAGATACTGACATAACAACGCCAAGTACCAACGAAAATATTCTTATTAGCATGTTAATCTGCCTATTATTAGTAGGTTTTATCCTAAACCACTATGATTAATTATAATTAATGGCTAAAATTGAAACATAACACTCTATGCGAACTTTCGCGAACTCTTTTGATAAATTATGGCTATTTTACCTGTATTACGATTTCCTGATGAGAGATTAAGAACAAAAGCACAACCTGTAACTGAAGTTAACGATGAAATTCGCACTATTATCAGTAACATGTTTGAAACTATGTATGACGAAAATGGTGTCGGTTTGGCAGCAACCCAAGTTGATATTCACCAAAGAATTGTCGTTATGGATGTTTCAGAAAATAAAGAACACCCTTACGTGTTAATAAATCCTGTTATCACTCGCAAAAGCGATGACAAACTTATTAATGAAGAAGGTTGTTTATCTGTACCTGGTTGCTATGCAAAGGTTGACCGTAGTGTTGATGTTACGGTGACCGCCCTTGATGAAAATGGCAAAGAATTTTCCTTAGATGGTGAAGAACTATTAGCTATTTGTATTCAGCATGAGCTGGATCATCTTGACGGCATACTATTTGTGGATTACCTATCGCCACTTAAACGTCAGCGCATCAAAAAGAAATTAGAAAAAGAAGCGCGCTTAGACAAAGCCAACGCTTAATTTTTTGCTCGAATAACAATATAACTTAATTGCATTTTGGAAATACCTTTGCCCAACGCCGTAACGAAACCTTTAAACATCATTTTTGCTGGTACCCCTGACTTTGCCGCTCAACACTTAGCGGCACTGTTGCAATCAGAGCATAATATTGTCGCGGTTTATTGCCCGCCTGACAAACCAGCAGGACGTGGTAAAAAGCTCACAGCTTGTGCAACTAAACTATTAGCCTTAGAAAATAATATTCCCGTACAGCAGCCTGAGAACTTTAAAACGTTAGAGTCACAACTAACCGTAGCAAGCTATCAAGCAGATGTTATGGTCGTGGTTGCTTATGGATTACTGCTGCCAACCGTTATTTTAGAGACACCCAAATTAGGCTGTATTAACGTTCATGGTTCCATTTTACCTAAATGGCGAGGTGCAGCTCCTATTCAACGTGCTTTAGAAGCAGGAGACCCACAAACGGGCGTTACCATTATGCAAATGGATAAAGGTCTCGATACCGGTGATATGATTTTAACCGCAACTTGCGACATTACAGCGCAAGACACTAGCGCAAGTTTGTACGATAAGTTAGCTGAGCTAGGCCCAATAGCGTTATTAGAAACAATAACATTGATGGCTTCAGGTGAATATAAACGTCAGCCTCAAGACAATGCGCAAGCAACACACGCGGCCAAGCTTGATAAAGCTGATGCAGAATTAAACTGGCAGCAGCCTGCTACTGTACTTGATCGTAAAATCAGAGCTTATATCCCATGGCCTGTCGCGCAATTTACTTTTAATGAAAACAGTAAAGAGCATCGTATTCGAGTGTGGCAAGCCAGTGTTATTGAGCTTGAGCATAATCAAAAACCCGGCACGATTATAAGCTGTGACAAGCAAGGCATTGTGGTTGCGACAACAACAAATGCTTTACGGCTTGAAATATTACAACTTCCAGGCAAAAAAGCGTTAGCCGTAGCTGACATACTTAATGGCAAAGCCGACTGGTTTGCTAAAGGCCAATCGATCAATGGGCCTATACAACCTCAACAAGAGTTAACTTAATTATGGCCGCTAACCTTAGAGCACTCGCCGCTCGCTGTACTTTTGCCGTTGTTGATAAAGGGCGAAGTTTGTCTGACGAACTGCCTCAACAAATCGCAAAAATAGATATTAAAGACAAAGGCCTTCTACAAGAACTTTGCTATGGCGTATTAAGACACCTGCCTGAGCTTGAAAATGATGTTCGTGATTTCATTAAAAAGCCATTTATCGGCAAACAACGTGTGGGTCACTTTTTATTATTGGTTGGGGTGTATCAAATTAAATATACCCGTATACCAGACCACGCCGCATTTAACGAAACAGTTTCTGCCTGCAAACCCTTAAAGTGTGAGCATTTGAAAGGTGTTATTAACGGCGTATTAAGAAATTTTCAACGCCAGCAAGCACAATTAGTAGCGCAAAATATTCAGCCCGACATTAGCAAGCTCCCTGCCGCTATCGCATATAACCACCCTTCTTGGTTTATTAAGAAATTACAAACTGGCTACCCTGATAGTTGGCAAGATATCCTCATCGCAAATATGGACAGACCCCCCATGTGGTTGCGCGTTAATACGCTGCATAACAGTGTTGAACAATACTTAACGCTATTAGCTGATGCAGAAATTGAACATGCCTATATTGATGAAAAGTCATCGGCTATTCGATTAGTTGAAGCCGTCGACGTGAACAAACTACCGGGGTTTCAACTAGGTTGGGTATCAATTCAAGATGGTGCTGCACAACAAGCTGCGCTTTTACTGGATTGTCAGCCTAATGACAATGTACTGGATTGTTGCGCTGCCCCTGGCGGTAAAACCTGCCATATCCTTGAATTTAGCCCAAAAATTAAAGCGATGACGGCACTTGATATTGAAGAGTCTCGATTGTTGCGTGTACATGAAAATTTGCAGCGCTTAAACCTGCAAGCAAATGTGATTGCCGGTGATGCCGCTACACCTGAAAAATGGTGGGATGGCCAACTCTTTGATCGAATATTACTTGATGCTCCATGTTCTGGTACCGGTGTAATTCGCCGCCACCCTGATATTAAATGGTTACGTAAAAGCCAAGACATTGCAGTATTAACTGACTTACAACAAGATATCTTAAAAAATGTATGGTCTTTACTGAAACCCGGTGGTACTTTGCTGTATGCAACATGTAGTGTATTACCAGAAGAAAATAGTGAACAAGTTCAAAGATTTGTTGATGAAAACTCTGATGCTGAACATGTATCGATAACCAGCAATGTAAATGATATTGGTTGGCAGATATTGACCAACGAAAACTCGATGGACGGTTTTTACTACGCCAAATTGGTTAAAAAACAACAATAAAAGCAATCTTAAATGAAAATTATAATTATTGGTGCTGGGCAAGTTGGTGGAACATTAGCAGAAAACCTTGTCGGTGAAAAAAACGACATTACGCTAATAGATACCAACAGTGAAACCTTGCGTGAATTACAAGACAAAATGGATTTGCGCGTTGTTGTTGGTCACGGGTCTCATCCTGATGTACTAAAACAAGCTGGCGCTGAAGATGCTGAGCTCGTTGTTGCAGTGACCAATGATGATGCTACCAACATGATTGCTTGCCAAATTTGTTACTCTTTATTTAATACGGCGAATAAAATAGCCAGAATTCGCTCAAGTAAAATTCTTAAATATCAAAAAGAACTTTTTCAAAATAAAAACATCCCTGTTGATCATGTAATAGCCCCTGAGCAATTAGTGACACGTGATATCGCTCGACTTATTGACTACCCTGGCGCACTGCAAGTTTTAGAGTTTGCTGAAGGTAAAGTAAGTTTAGTGGCGGTTAAAGCTTATTACGGTGGTTTATTGGTCGGCCATGCCTTATCAACATTGCGTGAGCATATACCTAATATTGATACCCGGGTGGCAGCAATTTATCGAAACGGTAAACCTATTCGCCCATTAGGCACTACAGTTATCGAAGCCGATGACGAAGTATTCTTTATTGCTGCATCAATTCATATTCGCGCGGTAATGAACGAACTGCAAAAATTAGAAGCACCCTATAAAAAAATCATGATCGCCGGTGGTGGTAATATTGGCTCAGGGTTGGCCCGTTTATTAGAGAAAAACCATCAAGTTAAGTTAATTGAACATTCCCCTAAACGTGCAGCATATTTAGCCTCAGAGCTCAACGACACCTTAGTATTTACCGGTGACTCGTCTGATCAAGAATTGCTGATGGAAGAACATATTGATCAGTTTGACGTATTTATTGCCGTAACGAATGATGACGAAGCAAATATTATGTCATCATTATTAGCTAAACGTTTAGGTGTACGCAAAGCCATGGTATTGATCCAGCGCAGCGCTTACATAGATTTAGTACACGGCAGTAATATTGATATTGCGGTTTCGCCGCAGCACGCGACCATTTCAGCCTTATTAACCCATGTACGCCGTGGTAATATTGATAATGTATATAGTTTACGAGGTGGTGCGGCTGAAGCGATAGAGATAGTGGCTAAAGGCGATGAAAAGTCATCTAAAGTAGTGGGTAAAACTATTCAACAGATTAAATTGCCGCCCGGCACCACCATTGGTGCCATCGTGCGCGACGACGAAGTGTTAATTGCCCATTCAGACACCAGAATACAAGCAGAAGACCATGTAGTGCTATTTTTAGTGAACAAGCGCTATATTAATGACGTTGAAACTTTGTTCCAACTCGATGCTATAACATTTTTCTAAGCGACATTTGCTGCTTTTAAGATGAAGGAAATATAAATCAGGTTTTCCAAAATGCTGGTGTGAATAATACCAGCAAAGTGAAAATTTCTAGGCGCCCAAACAACATAGCAGCAATCAACACCCATTTACTAAAATCATTTATATCAGCAAAGTTTGCCGCAACCTGCCCTAAACCAGGGCCAAGGTTATTCAAACATGCCGCAACCGCAGTAAATGCTGAAGACTCGTCCATTCCTGCCGCTAAGAGCAATAGCATACAAATAACAAAAACAGCCGCATAAGCTGAAAAGAAACCCCAAATGGCTTCTACAACTCTATTGGGCAAGGCTTTTTTACCTAATTTAATGGTAAAAACCGCTTTCGGGTGCACTAATTTATTTAGCTCTCGCACCCCTTGTAAATAAAGCAGTACTACCCGAATGACTTTCATGCCGCCACCTGTGCTACCAGCACATCCACCAATAAAGCTAGAGAAAATAAGTAAAATAGGTAATAACGTCGGCCAGTTAGAAAATGTCACTTCGCCTGAAGATGTTGCCGAAAAACCTGCTGTTGTACTAATTGAAACAGCATGAAAAAGCGCCTGTTCGAAATTATCAAAACCTGATTGGTAAACATTAAAGCTCGTCAGCACAATAAAACACACTAAAATAAGTACTATTTGAATACTCAAAAATGCTTTAAATTCTGAATCATAAAAATAGCTACGTAACGAACGACTATTAACCACCGCAAAATGCAGCGCAAAGTTTACGCCAGCAACCAGCAAGAAAAACACACAAATAAAGTTAATTAAAGGGCTATCAAAATAGCCCATGCTTAAATCATGTGTAGAGAAACCACCAATAGCGATAGTAGAAAATGAGTGACAAATAGCGTCAAATAAATTCATCCCTGCCGCCCAATAACTCATCGCGCAAGCTATGGTTAATGTCACATAGATTAGCCACAAATGCTTTGCGGTATCAGCGATGCGCGGGGTCATTTTAGAATCTTTCACAGGGCCAGGAGTTTCAGCACGATATAACTGCATTCCCCCTATACCCAACATAGGTAAAATAGCCACCGCCAGTACAATAATACCCATACCGCCTAACCATTGCAGTTGTTGTCGATACCAAAGCACCGCGTGCGGTAGGCCGTCAATTTTGGTTAATATGGTTGCCCCTGTGGTGGTGAGGCCAGAAAAAGATTCAAAGAAGGCATCGGCAACGGAAAGGTTGGGTTGCTCTAATAACAATAACGGCACCGCCGAAAAGCTCGCCAGAACAGCCCAAAAAAGTACGACAATTAAAAAGCCTTCTCGCGCTCTTAAATCGCTTTTTTCGGCACGGTAAGGATACCAAAACAGCAAACCCGCAACTAAACAAAAAATAAATGACATTAAAAATGAGACACCACCACCATCTCGATAGAGCAGAGAGATAAATGCAGGCGGCAGCATAGTTACGCTCAGTAACGCGACTAATAACCCTAGTATTCGGATGATATTTTTAAATTGCACAGTAGTTTATTATTGCTTTTTAGTTATGGGTTGAAGCGTTAACTGCCCAGCAGACATTGTTTGTATTTGCTGTTGGAAAAGCTCAAGTTTTTCATCAGGTAATGCGAGAGTAAGCACTACATTTTCATTGTAGTCTTGCTGGAGAACTTCACCACCAATTTGACCAATAAAATACAAAACATCATTCAGTTGTGTATATTGACACGCTAGTGTTTTGCGTACCATAGGAATTTTCAATTTTGTCGGTAAAATCGCCAATGCTTGCTTTACACTGCCGCCATACGCCCGTTGCAATCCGCCGGGGCCAAGTTTGGTGCCTCCAAAATAACGTACAACAACGGCACAAATTTCACCGATATTACTGCCCATCAACATAGTCAACATAGGCTTACCCGCAGTGCCTGACGGCTCCCCATCATCAGAAAAACCATACAATTGGCTGTTTTCAGGGCGACCGGCAATAAAGGCATAACAGTGGTGATTAGCTTGTGGGTGCAACACTTGTAAGCTTTTAATAAAAGCCTTAGCTTCTGCAGTACTAGCACAAGGTTGAAGGTAGCAAATAAAGCGACTACGCGTGACTATTGTTTCATCAATAATCTCTTGTGCCGCTACTTGGTATGGCTTAGACACGTATATAACTTAGTTTAAGTCAAAATCACGCGTCATATTTTCATTGTGTGATTGATGCACAATAATATTATCTTCTATTCTAATACCGCCAAATGGACGCATAGCATCAACTTCCTGCCAGTTCACCATTTTGCCATGAGCAGATTGCTTTAAGTCAGCAAGCAATGAGTCGATAAAGTATAAACCCGGCTCAATAGTAAAAACCTGATTAGTTTCTATCACGCGTGAAGTACGTAAAAAGGCATGAGGTTCTGGACTATTAACATGGGTACCACGTTCGTCTGCCATAAAACCACCAACATCATGAACTTGTAAACCTAGATGATGCCCTAAGCCATGTGGGAAGAAGGTTGAAATAATGCCCGTTTCCACTGCGGTATCTACATCAACATTTATATAGTTAAACTCTTTTAAGACCTTACCTATTTCGCGATATGTTGCGATATGCAAATCAACATAACTTAGCCCTGGTTTTAACGCATCAACAGCATTTAGCATTAAACTATCCATGCGAGCAATTAACTCAGCAAAGCGATCACGTTTAAAAGAATAAGTGCGCGTAATATCTGAAGCATAACCATTAAAATTAGCGCCAGCATCAAGCAAAAAAGAACGGTGTGCTTGTGGTACACCACGATCTAAAGCGGTGTAATGTAAAATTGCCGTGTTTTCATTTAGCGCAACAATATTGCCGTAAGGTGTTTCGCTTTCAACATGTTGTGTAGCTTTTAAATAAGCGTGTTGAATATCGTATTCTGAGGCGCCATCAAAAAAAGCGGCCTTTGCTGCTTTATGTCCCTTAACTGCAATGGCACTAGAGCGGCGCATACATTCTTGCTCGTATGAAGTTTTATAGGCGCGATGAAAATGCAGATAATTAATCAGCGGCTCAGGATTAATATGTTCAAACCCTAATGCTTTAGCAACTTCAATATGCGCACCAATATAAGCAAAGGCTTTTTTATCATAAGGTAGTAACTTATCGACTTCACTGGCTTTAGATAATATCTTTATATCGAAAAACTCATTCCAATAGTCATCCGCTAGGCCAATAACTTTATGCCAAAAATCAACCGGTTGATAATAAATTAACGTCGGTTTTTCTGTGCCATTTACCAGTAACCAGCAATTAGTAACATCAACCAAGGGGAGCCAAGCTTTAAAGTGAGGGTTAACACGAAATGGATAGCTGTTATCGTCTAAGAACGCTTTAATTTCTTGACCAGAATGAATAACTAAGCCTTCAAGATTTTCTCTCTTCAAGACGGCTTTAGTGCGTTTTTGTAACTCAGCAACGTGAGCTGGGTATTGGTTTGCTAGTATATTCATCTGGTAACTCTCTAAATTTCTTTGATTTTAATTATACCGTGTTTAGCGCAATATTATAATGCTTAGCTCGACGCTACTCGTTTATGTTCATCGCGATAATTTGGTCAAATAAAGACCCTGTCTGCCCTACTTTGTGTTGATAAATTTGCTGATAAGCTAAAACACTTTTAACGTATTCTCGGGTTTCTTTAAACGGTATTGTTTCTATCCAAACGTCTGCTGGTAAAGGCTTTGCGTCTTTTAACCAACTTTTTACTCGATAAGGTCCTGCGTTATATGCAGCAGTAGCAAGTACCTGATTACCGTGATGTTTGTCGAGTAAGTCCCGTAAATATTTCGTGCCTAATTTGATATTATTCTTAGCTTTAAATAAATATTGATTAGAGACCTTCTTGCGAGCAAGTTGTTTTGCCGTACCTGGCATTATTTGCATTAAGCCTTTAGCGCCTGCTGGCGAGTTCGCATCAGACATAAACGAGCTTTCACGCCGCGCAATGGCAAATGCCCATGCCGGATTAATTTTTTCATTATCCGCATAGTGTTTAATGTCGGTTTCAAAGCCAAGCGGAAAACGTAAATTTACATCATTAAGATAACCGACCTTGGCTAAGGTAAATATTGCCCGGTCGAACCATTGCAGTTCATTAGCGACTTTAGAGGCAACTAATTTTTCGCGTTTGTTTAATTTGGACAACCAGTAATTCCACTCTAATCGAGCGTGATGAAAACGGCCAATGGCAAAAAGTTCGAACGCTCTTTTTGCTTCTGGACTTTTAACAATTAAAGCTTTTTCATCAGCACTGACAACCAGTGGCATATTTTGGAAATTAGAGGCTTTATTTAAGTAACTAGCGGCTAAAAAACCATAGTAATGTCGACTTTGTGCAAGTTCATTTAACAGCTTAGTCCCTTGTACTAAGTCATCGGTAGCCAACAAACTTCTGCTATACCAATAACGCCACTGTAAGCTCTGCTGCACTGTTTTGGGTAATTTTAATAGTTTATCTTTTATATGCTGCCAATTTTGATCACGCAGCGCATCGGTTATATACCATTGCGTTAAGTTACTGCTGAATAACTTCTCATCAACTTGCTCTAACCAATTAGCAGCATCAGCATGGTTTTTACTGGCTAACGCCAAGGCGAACTTCAAGGTAATTTGTTGATGTTGCTGCTGGGTAAATGGCAAAAGTGATTTCGCCAAAGCATAAGTATCAAGTGCTTGTTCAGGTGAACGCCATATAAGACGTTTCAATCCATAAGTGACTATCTCAGCTTCACGTTCTGTTTTATGGCTAAACCTAGACAATTCACTAATGTATGCAGGATCGCGACGTACCTTATGCCATAGCTTTGCCATAGCCTGGTCTTTTTCAGGTAATAACTTAGTTAAATATGGGATTAAGCTATGCTTGCCACCATCAGCCGATAAAACAATACGTTGCCAAATCATGTCATTGGTTCGGTATCCCGCTAGTTGCCATTTTTTAAACAAGGGATCACAAACTTTAGGTTGTGACTTACCCACCATCCAAAGTGAGCTAACTTTCGGTAAAACTCGGCTGGCCGCGACACCCGTTTGTAATTCAAAACTATAATATTGGCACGTTAGCTCGACATTACTCGTGGGTTTGAAAAATGTTTGAAAAAGTACCGGCTTATTACGCTTAGCTAAATAAGTTAGCCATTTTTTTCTGAGCGGCCAATCAAGCGGTGTACCTTCATATTTTGTTAGGAAGTCATTGATTTCAGACGCTGAAGACAACTTCATTTTAGCCATTAACCGCTTTTGATCTAAATAAGGTTGTAGCGGGTAATAGTGCAGTTGATTATATAAATTTTGATAAGTGGCAGAACTGTCGTTCCAAACTTGCTTATCGGCTTGCAGAAAAGTCTTACGCTGTAGGTTTTCATCATTTGCAAATGTTGAAATACTAGCAAATAGACTCGTTAATATGATGGTTTTGATAAATCGGAAGCAACCTGACGGCATTTGATGACCTTGGAAAAATAACAGTAGATCAATTATTCACTCCTTACATTACAAAGCAAGTCTATTCAGCAAAATTATCAACTTAATTATCCATATTTGAACTTGCTATCATAGGTTTCAGGTTAAATATAAAAAGTAACGTAAATAATTAGCTTAATTTATAGTTGCTTCATTACAAATAGGCTTTAAAATTAGCGCCAAACATTATTTATTAGCAATGTGAAAAATGATCAATAGCCCTTTACCAGATACAGACCACAAATTAGAAGCGGTTGGGCTTCGTTGTCCAGAACCTGTGATGATGCTTCGTTTAAAAATCCGTAAAATGTCCACCGGTGAAACCCTATTGGTGAATGCTGACGATCCATCAACATCAAGGGATATCCCTAGCTTCTGCCGATTCATGGAACATCAACTAATTTATCAACAAGTTAAAGTGATACCTTTTCAATATATTATTAAAAAAGGGTTGTGATACAAACTTGTTTAATTGGGTATTTGGCTGGCGATTTTATGTCTAATACCAATCTGCATAAGCATTAAATCAGATTAATCCAGTCACGATTGCATAACGACATTACTCTTTTTATGTCACTTCTGAAGATATTCCAAGCATTGCTGCATTCATCAACTATATTTTCATAGCCATTAAAACATCTATTGGCCAAGCAGTTTTGTCTTAGCCATTGCCACACTTGCTCAATTGGGTTTAACTCTGGGGAATAAGGGGGTAACTTGATCATGGTTAGATTTTTTAAATCTTCAAATGTGTCTTCCGTATGCCAACCAGCGCCATCCATTACTACAACAGCATATCTACCTTCGGGTGTCGCCTGTGATATTTGTTCTAAATGCTTTTTCATAACGTCTTTATTCATTACAGGTGAGATCAATGCCTCTGTAGCGCCTGTCGAAGGACAAACAGCCCCGAACATGTATGCATATTCGAACTGTTGTTGTCTTATACCAATCTGCATAAGCATTAAATCAGATTAATCCAGTCACGATTGCATAACGACATTACTCTTTTTATGTCACTTCTGAAGATATTCCAAGCATTGCTGCATTCATCAACTATATTTTCATAGCCATTAAAACATCTATTGGCCAAGCAGTTTTGTCTTAGCCATTGCCACACTTGCTCAATTGGGTTTAACTCTGGGGAATAAGGGGGTAACTTGATCATGGTTAGATTTTTTAAATCTTCAAATGTGTCTTCCGTATGCCAACCAGCGCCATCCATTACTACAACAGCATATCTACCTTCGGGTGTCGCCTGTGATATTTGTTCTAAATGCTTTTTCATAACGTCTTTATTCATTACAGGTGAGATCAATGCCTCTGTAGCGCCTGTCGAAGGACAAACAGCCCCGAACATGTATGCATATTCGAACTGTTGTTGTCTTACTGCTCTAGGTCTACTACCCGTTTTCGCCCATAACCTTGTTGTTGTATTTTGCTGGCCGAATCGTGCTTCATCTTGAAACCAAACATCAACTTTATCTAAGCTAATATTAAAGGGGATGTTAAGGATCGTTTCCATCTGGAAGCTTTTTAAAAACGTCCTGGACGCTTTGTGATTGCTTAGGATGCTTGGAGCGGCTTGTTATCCAGGAGTATCCTAGTTTCTTCAGTATTTTATATACATGATCTCGATGATAATCTATGTCGAATTCTTTTTTGATAAAGGTACAAAAGTCTTGCCCCATAAGTCGACCTCCCTCAGCTGAGCAACTCTGATTTTCAACGTATTGAGCAAGTTGGCTGAGTTGCTTTGGAGAAAGCATGGACGGTCTTCCTTTCGGGCTAACACTATCAAGGCCCGACAAGCCTTTTGACAAATATGCAGTGACCCAACGATTAACACTTGAACGAGCGACTTTTAATGTCGTTGATATATCGGTTCTGCTCAGACCATCTAAAAAGTATGAGACAGCAAGCAAACGCATACGCTTTCGCCCATTTTGTTCCTTTCGTGATAACTTGAGTAAATCTACTGAGGTGAGTTGTTCCAAAACGTGGTATCTGCTTCAAAAATAAATAGCATTAGATCACATCTTTGTGCAGATTGGTATAACTTGCTTATCTAGCTATGAAAAGTAGTTGTTTATTATCATTCAAACACTCCCTAAAACCATTATTTAATATTTAGATAGAAAGATATAATCTCGAATTCACTTGAGCTAGCGAACGATTTTTCCGTCAAAAATTAAAATTTGTTAACAGCAAGTGATGTTATAAAATAATTTTCTAATGAGCAGCATTTTTGCTAATGACTTACTTTGAGACAAAAAGATAATATTAATTTTAATAAAATTTTAACATCAATAGTTTGTTACTCGTATTTAATACATTTATGGTCATGGGAGGTAAGAATTTACACTGTGCTCTAGAGATGACTTTTGATTAATGAACACACATTTAGTTTCATACGGCTTTAACTTTTGGGTAAGCGTTGCTGTTGTAATAATGACTAGCTCGCTCAATTTTCTAAGCGAGCCAGTCTCCAAAGTATCAGTTAATGCTAGTTGTTATTTCTATATCTGTGCAGAGGGTTTCATTGATATTGAACACGTTCTGTGAATAGTTATTACCATAAACTTGAATGACGTACGTTTGCCCTGCAGTTGCTGCAAATTCTATACTGCTTCCGCTATTACTATACAGAATAGTAGTGCCCGGAATATCATTACCATTTTCCTTAACCACAATAGAATAAAGGTGTGAGTTCCCTTTTATATCAACTGCTTTATCTATATTTATAGTAAACGTTCCACCACTCGAGGATGTAAACTTAGCATGCCTAATCGTACCAGGACGATATTGGTTGTTAGGTGCAAATCCGCCATTGAAACAAAGAGTACTAATATTATTTAACTCCATTGGCTGGTAAATGGGTAAGTATGTTTCGCTTGGTAACAGGTCGTTGTTATAAGCATACATTTTAAATTGCTCATCAACAGCTGTACGATTTGAGCCCCACATATCTGCCGCTGAAAAGGCGAGTTTTTCCTCCAAATTGTTTATTTCTAAATTGAAATCAGGATATAACGCTTTTAGTTCAGTGGACAGGCTATAAAGAGATAACAACGCGGGTTGAGTCGAAATATTGTTCAAAGCATTCAACAGTCCTTGAGGGCCTATTTCTTTATACAGGTTGATCGTGCGTTCAGTACTTGGTCTATCAGAAAGGAAAGAAAGCATGTATAAAGCTACCGAGGAGTGTTCGTATGGAGAAATAACTTTATACTTCTCATAAGTGTATTCCCTACCATTTAGGTCGGTGCTGCTAAATAAACTATCAAATTGATAGGTTTCTTTCGCTATTTCATATATAGGTTCAATCTCCAAAATGGAATCATATGCCTTGTTGTTTGCCGCTTTAAGGTTCCAGTCATCAAGCACGGCAGCAGGAACTGCTACTGCTGCGAACCCTTCTGAGAAAGCTGTAGAAAAATTGACGATATGCCCTACTGAATATCCACCTCCTAGAGTGTCGCCACGGTCCAAAACCTTAACTTCAAAAAAGTGAGTGAAAAGATGAATAATAACTTGCTCGCTGTATGGCGCAGATATAGAGATATAACCATCATCAACTGCATCAAAAAAATTCTCGAGCACAAGGTCATCCCAATCATCCATAGTCCAAGTTATGTTGAGTGGGGACAGTGGTTCGTTAAATTCAACCCCGAAAGACTCTAAATAACGTAGCCCCTTAAACACACTATCTAAAATTGCAAAGGGCTGTGCGTCAACCTTTCCTACTTCAAATTTATTTTCGACTGCATTCCAACCAGCAGAAAGAAGTACGTCCTGATAATGTCTTTTATCTACGTATTGAAATTGCTCTGTTGCATAAATATAGCTTGTTTGATTTTCTATATTTACCCCCGTCGATGGGTCTTTAACAGAAATGGAAAAGCCATTGTTAAATTTACCGTCAGGTTCAAGTTGAGAAACCACCTCGATTGAAAACCATTTATCTTTATCACTTTCTAGCAAGGAAAATAAGTAATTCCCGCTATCATCAGTTATTGCGGTTGACAGTGTATTATTCTCAAAATCTTTAAGGTTAACAACAACAGCCCTAACTGGTTGATTTTCTGCATTATCTGGATCTAATCCAAAGAGAGTTGAAGTCTCACTTTCTTTGCGTTCCCAGTGTTTTATTCTTTCAAAAGTAACCTGCCCCGAAACCCCAGGAGCTATATTTAACACTTCAATACTGATTGAGTCTGATGCCGTATCACCGTCACTATCAGTAGCCGTTAAGCTAAAAGTCAACACTTCAGTCTCATTGTTCTCAGGCGCTATAAATGAGGTTGAAGCGTTATCTGTACTTGTTAAGGTAACTACAGTACCTGATGTCTGTGCCCAGCTATATTTTGTAATTGTGCCGTCTGTATCTGTAGCCGTGCCTGCTAAAGTAACATTCGTATTTTCATCCACTGTTAAGTCTTCGCCTGCGTTTACTATCGGTGCCTTATTAACCTTAGTGACACTAATAGAAATGACATCACTGGTATTTGCGCCATCATTGTCAGTAGCTATGAAAATGAAAGTTAACGTTTCACTTTCATTTATATCAGGGGCTATAAACGATGTTGAAGCCGTATTTGTAGTTGTTAAACTAACTTCGGTTCCTGATGTTTGCGACCAGCTATATGTTGCTATTGAGCCATCTGTATCTGTAGCTGTTCCCGCTAAAGTAACACTGGTATTTTCAGCAACAGTTACATCTTCACCTGCATCAACTATCGGTGCCTTATTAACCTTAATCACACTAACAGAAATGGTAT
Organism: Colwellia sp. PAMC 21821; assembly: GCF_002077175.1. Taxonomy (NCBI): domain Bacteria; kingdom Pseudomonadati; phylum Pseudomonadota; class Gammaproteobacteria; order Alteromonadales; family Colwelliaceae; genus Colwellia; species Colwellia sp. PAMC 21821. The sequence continues at coordinate 1,984,543 of NZ_CP014943.1, read as the reverse complement.
CGCTGGTGCTTGCTCCATCGTTATCAATAGCCGTGAACGTGAAAGTTAACGTTTCACTTTCATTGATATCAGGAGCCATAAACGAGGTTGAAGTCGTATCTGTACTTGTTAAACTTACTTCGGTTCCAGATGCTTGACTCCAGCTGTATGTTGCTATTGAACCATCAGTATCTATAGCAGTTCCAGCTAAAGTAACATTAGTATTTTCATCTTTTGTTAAGTCTTCGCCTGCGTTTACTGTTGGAGCATTATTAACCCTAGTTACAATAATAGAAATCGTATCACTGGCACTTGCGCCGTCGTTATCAGTAGCCGTTAGCGTGAAAGTTAAGGTTTCACTTTCATTGATATCAGGGGCCATAAAAGATGCTGTAGCTTTATCTGCGTTTATTAACCCTACTTCAGTTCCAGATGCTTGCGACCAGCTATATGTTGCTATTGAACCATCTGCATCTGTGGCCGTTCCTGCTAAAGTAACACTGGTATTTTCATCCACTGTTACATCTCCGCCAGCGTTCACTATCGGTGCCTTATTCGGAGTGGTGTCGGCTGGAGTTGAACTTCCTCCTCCTCCGCATGCAGATAATAATAACGAAAATATAATTGGTGAAACAAATTTAAAATTAAAATTTTTCAAGTAACTTACTCCTAATTTATCACAGTTAATTACTGTAATAATGAAATATCCGCAATTGCAAAGAAGCTATTTCTTATTTCGTTTAGTAACGTCAAACGGTTGGTTTTAACCTGTTCGTCATCAGCCATTACCATAACATTATCAAAAAAGTTATCAATCGTTTGCTTCAACGCTGATAGCTCAGTTAATGCTCCTTGATAATCTTTTGCAAGCATTAATGGTTCTATTTTAGCTTTTACGACTGAAAATGCTGTAGCTAGCTCAATTTCAGCAGTTTCAGAGGCTAAATCTTGATTAAACGATTCAAACAACTCGCCCTTAAATTTGACTAAAATATTACCAACACGTTTATTAGCAGCCGCTAATGTTGCTGCTTCCGATAACGTTTTAAAGTGTGTTACGGCATGAATACGCTTATTAAAATCTAATGGCGCTGATGGTGCATTCGCTAAAACGGCTTGTATAACATCAACACTAATATTTTGATCTTGATAATAAGCACGGTAGCGACCAAAAACAAAATCAAGCACCTGTTTAGTAACGTCTTGGTTGGTTAGCTTGTCTTGATAAAGCTCGACACTTTTCGCCACTAAATCAGCAATATCTAAATTAAGGTCTTTCTCGATGATAATACGGATTAAACCAATAGCCGCACGACGTAAAGCAAATGGGTCTTTATCGCCTTTGGGTGCTTGGTTAATACCAAATATACCGACTAAGGTATCTACTTTATCAGCAATCGCTACAGCGCAACCTATGGTTTGTTCTGGCAGTGTGTCACCCGCGAAACGAGGACGATACTGATCTTCAAGTGCTTGGGCAACCGCTGCTGGTTCACCATCATGCTGAGCATAATATTTACCCATGGTGCCTTGCACTTGTGGAAACTCAAGTACCATATCTGACATTAAATCAGTTTTACTGAGTAAACCGGCGCGATGAGCCATAGCTGTATCATCACCAATTACATTGGCAACAAATTCACTTAAGCTAGCAATGCGTTCAGACTTAGCTTTTACCGTTCCCAGTTGTTTTTGGAACAATACAGACTCCAAACTCTCTAATCTTGACTCAAGTGATTGTTTTTTATCTGTTTTAAAGAAAAACTCAGCATCAGCTAATCTTGGTCGAATTACCTTCTCGTTTCCCTTAATAACTTGGCTTGGGTCTTTACTGTCTATATTTGACACAAAGATGAATTTATTCAACAAGTTACCTTCAGTATCAGTCACTGGAAAGTATTTTTGATGATCTTTCATCGAATAAATTAATGGCTCTGCAGGTACATTCAAAAAATCTTCATCGAAGCTACCGGTTAATACAACTGGCCATTCAACTAATGAAGTTACTTCTTCTAGTAACTCGTCGTCAGGTAAAACGATACCGCCAATTTCTGTTGCTGCTGCATTAATTTGTTGTTGGATAGTTTCTTTACGTGCTTCGTAGTCAACTACAACATGTGCTGCTTTTAAGGCACTTTCATAATCATTCGCATGACTTAATGCCACAACGCCGTGATGATGAAAGCGGTGACCTGTCACCAAGTTATTAGAGCGAATGTTTAAAGACTCACCCGGAATAATACTTGAACCGTACATCAAAGTTAAAGTATGTACTGGTCTAATAAATTGAGTCCTACCTGAGCCCCAACGCATAGGTTTAGGTACAGGTAATTTTGCAATGGCATTGTTAACCATAGTAGGAATTAACTGTTCAACGTGCTTGCCTTGCTCAATAGTTTTATAAAGTAGCCATTCACCTTTATCTGTTACCAAACGCTCTGCTTCTGCAACGGTAATACCATTTGAGCGCGCCCAACCTTCTGCAGCTTTACTCGCGTTACCTTCAGCGTCAAATGCTACGTTAACCGCTGGTCCACGCTTCTCTATGGCTTTGTCAGCCTGGTTAGCGATTAAGTTATCAACCTTTACCGCTAAACGTCTTGGCGTTGCATACCAATGGATATCAGAATAAGTAAGTTTAGCATCGTCCAACTGCAACTTAATCTGATCGAAGAATGTCGTTGCTAAGGTTCTTAATGATTTCGGTGGTAACTCTTCAGTACCTAGTTCAATCAGTAGTGTTTCTGTAGTCATTATGATTGTTCCTTAGTCGTGTTACCATTTGCTGAATTGTTTTTACAAAGCGGAAATCCAAGTTCTTCACGTTTTGCATAATAAGCTTGAGCACAAGCTTTAGATAAGGTTCTTACTCGTAATATATAACGTTGTCGTTCAGTTACAGATATTGCATGACGAGCATCAAGTAAGTTAAAAGCATGAGAGGCTTTCATCACTTGCTCATAAGCGGGCAATGCTAAGCCAGCTTCGATCAATTTTTGGCTGTCTTTTTCACACTGGTCAAACGTTTTAAATAATGCGTCAACGTCAGCATGTTCAAAATTGTAAGTTGATTGCTCAACTTCATTTTGATGAAATACATCACCATAAAGTACTTTACCCATAGGACCATCAGCCCATACAAGGTCATAAATACTATCTACGTTTTGAATATACATAGCTAAACGTTCTAAGCCGTAAGTAATTTCACCGGTAACGGGAGCACACTCTAAACCGCCAACTTGTTGGAAATAAGTAAATTGCGAAACTTCCATACCATTTAGCCAAATCTCCCAGCCTAAACCCCAAGCACCTAAAGTTGGCGATTCCCAGTTGTCTTCAACAAAACGAATATCGTGCACAAGTGGATCAATACCCATCTCTTTTAACGAATCAAGGTATAGCTCTTGGATATTGTCTGGAGACGGCTTTAGCATGACTTGAAATTGATAATAGTGCTGTAATCTATTTGGGTTTTCACCATAGCGACCATCGGTTGGACGGCGACATGGTTGCACATAAGCACTACTCATTGGCTCAGGACCAATAGAACGTAAAAATGTCATCGGGTGAAATGTGCCTGCCCCTACTTCTAAATCTAATGGCTGAACTATGACACAGCCCTGGCGCGACCAATAATCTTGCAGTTGCAATATTAGTCCTTGAAAGGTCTTTACATTAAAGGTACTCATAACATTCCGAATCTATGGTTATAGTGTATTAAATAAGGCTAATTATACCGTTTGTCGCTTTATTAGCCTAGTGTCCTTGCTTAGATGTTTTGAATTTATTTACTCAAATATACAAGGTTAGAAACAAAAAATGCCCGATCTGATGATCGGGCATTTTTATCTATACAATTTTAAAGGCTAGACATCTAAGTTAGCTACTTTAAGTGCGTTCTCTTCAATGAAGTGTCTACGCGGTTCTACATGGTCACCCATTAGGGTAGTAAATAATTGGTCAGCTGCAATAGCGTCTTCAATTGTTACTTGTAGCATTCTGCGTGATTCTGGATCCATGGTGGTTTCCCATAATTGACTTGGGTTCATTTCACCTAGACCTTTATAACGTTGAATGTATTGGCCACGTTTTGACTCAGCCATTAACCAGTTTAACGCTTCTTCAAACTCAGTAATTTGCTTAATTTTTTCGCCACGTTTAACGTAAGCACCTTCTTCCATTAAGCCATTAACTGCTTTGTTTAAACTTTGAATTGATGCAAACTCTTTAGAATCAAAGAATTCATAGTCACAGTCATATACTGTATCAATACCATGCTTACGCACATTAAAGCTTGGGTAGAAAACATTACGCTCTGGGTCTTGCTTAACTTCAACGGTATAAATTGAACCATTGCCGTCTTGGTCAGATAACTGCTTAAGTAAGTTTGCTGTCCAAGATTCAACTTTGTCTTTATTGTTAAAGTCTTCTGTAGCAATAACGTCACCGTAGATCATTTTCTCTAGAATATCAGCAGGAATCAAACGAGAAACACGCTTAATAGTTTCGTGTGTTTTACGGAACTGTTTTACTAAATTCTCTAAAGGTAAGCCTGATAACGCCGGTGCAGATTCATTTACATGTATTTCTGCATTCTCTAAAGCAAGCGTTGTTAAATATTCAGTTAAACCGTTCTCATCTTTTATATAACGCTCTTGCTTACCTTTTTTCACTTTATAAAGTGGTGGTTGAGCAATATAAATATAACCACGTTCCATTATTTCAGGCATTTGACGATAGAAAAATGTCAGTAATAATGTACGAATGTGAGAACCATCGACATCGGCATCGGTCATGATGATGATGCTATGGTAACGTAATTTTTCTGGGTTATATTCATCGCGGCCAATACCACAACCTAACGCTGTGATTAATGTACCGACTTCTTGAGAAGATATCATTTTATCAAAACGTGCTTTTTCAACGTTAAGAATTTTACCTTTCAATGGCAATATTGCTTGGTTTTTACGGTTACGTCCCTGCTTGGCTGATCCGCCAGCAGAGTCCCCTTCCACAATATAGAGTTCAGATAGTGCTGGATCTTTTTCCTGACAATCAGCCAACTTGCCCGGTAAACCTGCGATATCTAATACACCTTTACGGCGTGTCATCTCTCTTGCCTTGCGAGCTGCTTCACGTGCGCGAGCAGCATCAACAATTTTCATAATAATAGTACGAGCGACAGAAGGTTTTTCTAATAGGTATTCACCTAATTTCTCGCCCATTGCTTGTTCTACTGCAGTTTTCACTTCTGAAGAAACAAGTTTATCTTTAGTTTGAGAAGAGAATTTAGGGTCAGGTACTTTAACTGAAATTACCGCAGTTAAACCTTCACGAGCATCATCACCAGAAGCACTGGTTTCAGTACTGCCACCTTTCTTCGTTTTATTTAAACCTTCTTTAACCATGTAGCTATTAAGCGTACGTGTTAATGCTGTGCGGAAGCCACTTAAGTGAGTACCACCATCGCGTTGAGGAATATTATTAGTAAAACAATGAATGCTTTCTTGGAAGCCATCATTCCATTGCATCGCCACTTCAACAATGATGCCGTCTTCTCTTTCTAAATCAAAGTAGAATATTTCTTCATTCACTGGCGTTTTATTAGTATTTAAATAATCAACAAATGCTTGAATACCACCATCAAATTTAAAGTGATCTGATTTTCCAGCTTCGCGCTCATCAATAAGTCTAATTGAAACACCTGAGTTTAAGAATGATAGTTCACGAATTCTTTTAACAAGTAAGTCATAGTGAAATAATACATCTGTAAATGTATCTTCACTTGGCCAGAATCTTACTTCAGTACCATTTTTATCACTTTCGCCAACAACTTTTAAAGGCTCTTGAGGAATACCATGATGATAAAACTGTTCAAATAATTTACCATCTCGGCGAATATTCAGTTTCAATTTACTACTCAGCGCATTTACTACTGAAATACCCACACCATGTAAACCACCTGAAACTTTATAGCCAGAGTCTTCACCACCGAATTTACCACCAGCATGAAGTACTGTCATGATAACTTCAGCTGCTGAAATACCTTCTTCTGGATGTAATTCTGTAGGTATTCCACGACCGTCATCTTTTACAGATACCGAACCGTCTAAGTGAATTTTAACAACAATATCACTACAGTGACCTGCAAGAGCTTCATCAATTGAGTTATCCAACACCTCAAATACCATATGATGAAGACCTGTGCCATCATCGGTATCACCTATATACATCCCTGGTCTTTTGCGAACTGCATCTAAGCCTTTAAGTACTTTTATACTTGCCGAGTCATATTCATTTTCTATTGTCATAGCTTCTAGCCTACTCACTCATTACTGATAGTTTGCCATGTTTCACGTGAAACATTTTATAGTTTTCTTTCTGTGGAACGAGTTGTTCCACTGCTGTTTTATCAATTGCGGTTACAATAACCTGACACTCAATTTCTGCTATTGCATTATTTAATAATGCTCTAGAGTGAATATCGAGTTCTGCACCAACATCATCAATTAATAAAATTGGTTTTACTAGGTTAACTCTTTCTATTAGTTTTGCTTGTGCAAAAGTTAACGCCAGTAAAAACAACTTCTGTTGGCCTCTTGATAATTGATTATCGATTGATGCCCCATTTAATAAAAAACGTACATCAAATTTTTGTGCTCCAAATAAGCTGTAGCCGTAGCTTAGTTCTTTATCTTTGTATTGCTGTAAAACATCAAACAAACTTTTCTTACTATTCCACCCTTGTAAGTATTGAATAACAATTTCATCAGATACTGAAGGTAACATTATTTTAAGCCAATAACTTAACTCATTAGTCAACTCTGCTACATAACCAGCACGAAGATCTGCAATTACTTGAGAGCTGTCAATAAAAACATCTGTCCAATAATTTAAAGTGCTTCCTGCTGTTTTACTTCTTAAGCACGCATTACGTTGTTTAAGTATTCGTGAAAATTCTTTCCAGTGATCTGAAAATGAATGTTTCACGTGAAACAATCCTAAATCTACAAACCTTCTTCTCTGCTTAGGCCCGCCGAAAAATATTTTAAAACTCTCGGGTGTAATAACTTGCACAGCTATATTTTTTGCTAATACAGAAAACTTGGTCTGCTTTTCACCATTAATTCTAATTTCAGTATTTGCTGCACTATGTCCATGGAAAATCTTACGAACCCCCATCTGACAATCTTTGTTTGTTTTTGCACTAACAGTAAAGCTGGTCTTATTATGTTGAAGCAAATTTTCTACTTTTGAGCTACGAAAAGATTTTCCGTGACCTAAGTAAAAAATGGCTTCTAGTAAACTACTTTTTCCACTGCCATTATCACCAATAATAAAATTTAAATCTGAATGCAATTCTACCGATACACTTTCTATATTACGTAAATCTTGAATGATTAATTTACCAATACTCATTCTTACAAGCGCATTGGCATTACTACATACAAAGCTTCTCCAGATTCTCCACCTTCAATAACGACACTACTGTTAGCATCGGCTAAGGTGAATTTTACATCTGTTTCTTTAATAGCATTTAGTACGTCTAATACATAGCTTACATTGAAACCAATTTCGACTTCCTCGTAAGGAAAATCAATTTCAATCACTTCTTCAGCTTGTTCTTGCTCAGGATTATTTGCCGTTATCTTTAGCTCTGTACTACCAAAATTAAGACGAACACCTTTAAATTTTTCGTTAGATAAAATAGAAGCGCGTGACAGTACTTGTCTAAGTACATCTTTATTGGCATTAAGAATTTTATCGCCATTACGTGGTAAAACTCGACGATAATCAGGAAAGCGGCCGTCAACAAGTTTGCTGGTGAATGAAAATTCACTATCAATAATTCGAATATGATTCGAGCCAAGAAAAACCTGTACCGGTTCGTCAACAGGATCTAATAAACGAATAATTTCGAGTATACCTTTACGTGGCACAATGACTTGTCGAGCAGGCAATTCAAGATCTGGATTTGAAATTTTACAAATAGCTAAACGATGTCCATCAGTAGCAACAGAACGTATTTCATGACCTTCTGTTTCTATCGACATACCATTTAAATAATAACGAACATCTTGGTTCGCCATCGAAAAATGCGTACTTTCTATTAAACGTAATAATTCAGACTTTAATAGTTTAAATTCTACATCGCCTTTCCATTCTTCAATATTGGGAAAGTCATCAGATGGTAAGGTCGAGAGTGAATATTTACTGCGACCCGTACTGATTTTTATAACATCATTATCAGTTTCAAAAGTTAGCATAGAGTCATCAGGTAAGCTTTTACAAATATCAAGTAACTTACGAGCAGGAATAGTGACTTTCCCGTCATCTGAATGATTGTCTACAGTCGCATAAGCCACCATCTCCAACTCTAAATCAGTAGCTGTCAACGTAAGTGATTGCCCACTTACGTCAAAGAGAATATTACCTAAAATGGGTAATGTACTTTTTCGTTCTACAGCACCTGAAACCAATAATAATGGTTTCAATAGTAATTCTCTGTTCAATGAAAATTTCATTTCTGACTCACTTTTAACTTACTTATTATTATGATGACAATGTTCTTGTTAAATTTGAATAATCTTCTTTAATATCGTGAGATTCTTCACGTAAAGATTTTACCTTACGACAAGCATGTAATACAGTCGTATGATCACGACCGCCAAAAGCATCACCAATTTCAGGTAAACTGTGGTTAGTTAACTCTTTAGATAATGCCATTGCAATTTGTCGAGGTCTAGCAACTGAGCGATTTCTTCGTTTAGAAAGTAAATCAGCAACCTTAATTTTATAATATTCTGCCACGGTACGTTGAATATTATCAATAGTGACTAGCTTGTCTTGTAAAGCTAGTAAATCTCGTAGCGCTTCTCTAACAAAATCAATAGTAATAGCCCTGCCAGTAAAATTAGCATTTGCTATCACTCTATTCAAGGCGCCTTCTAATTCACGCACGTTTGAGCGTAAACGTTTGGCAATAAAAAATGCCACTTCGTCAGCGAGATTGATATGACTTTCTTGTGCTTTACGCTTTAAGATCGCGACACGTGTTTCTAGCTCTGGTGGTTCAATGGCAATAGTTAAACCCCAACCGAATCGTGATTTTAAACGATCTTCAACGTCTACTTCTTTAGGGTAACGATCACTGGTTAAAATTATTTGCTGATTACCTTCAAGTAAAGCATTGAAAGTATGAAAGAATTCTTCTTGTGTACGGTCTTTTCCTGCGAAAAATTGAATATCATCAATGAGCAAGGCATCAACTGAACGATAATATTGTTTAAATTTTTCCATGGCATTATTTTGCAACGCTCGCACCATGTCTTGCACGAAACGTTCAGAATGCATGTAAGCAATTTTGGCATTAGGCTTATTAAGTAAAATTCCATTACCCACGGCGTGCAATAAATGCGTTTTACCTAAACCTGTACCACCATAAATAAATAATGGATTATATGCTGCACCAGGATTATCTGCTACTTGGGATGCCGCTGCGCGAGCCAATTGGTTAGATTTACCTTCAACGAAATTATCAAAGGTATACTTAACTCTGACATTGGTAGTTTTTGGCAAATTACTTTCTGGTACTGCGGTGTCTTTATTACTAGGGCGAATATTAGGTTGTAATTGACTAATACTATTTTGAATATTAGTCGTTTGTGCTGGAATACTACCAACATCAAAACGCAATAGTGGAGGATTTGCGCTGTCTTGCATCCCTACCAGCTCATTAATGCGATTTACATACTTATCTCTAACCCAGTCTAGGACAAATCTATTTGGCGCATATAACGTCATAATATTGTCTGTAATCACGCACTGTAGTGGACGAATCCACATACTGAATTGTTGTGCGGGTAATTCTTCTTGAAGAACAGACAAACATTTTTGCCAAAGTGTATGATCCAACAACCGACTCCTGATAAATAGTATCTTTAATTTATTTAATAACGTGAAAATAAGCACGATAAAAAAAAGAAGAGTAAATAAATTAATTTATATAATTACCCTATTATCACTATAGTTATCCACAACATCAATATTGACTTTTCAATAAATGGCTTTTATTTGAAATTATTTTTATAATACTCAATAAAACAAGGCTTCTTGCTTATTTTTAATAGCAAAATAATGCTAAAAATATTTCAATATACTATTTAATTATTACTTAAAATTAACAAGGTTATTAGATGGGAAAAAGTAAAATTGTTATAAAACTGTGGATATTTTTTAGATCAGGACGATCCGCAAACGATCTTTTGAAAATAGCTGATTAATAACCATTGACAAAGTATCGTTCTCTATATAGAATTTCGCCTCATTTTTAGACCCAGTGTGCTCATGAAGGCTGTTTTGCCAGGGCAACAACAACAGACGGATTAGCGTAATGAAAAGAACATTTCAACCTAGTGTATTAAAACGTAAGCGTAACCATGGCTTCCGTGCTCGTATGGCAACAAAAAACGGACGTGCAGTAATTTCACGTCGTCGTGCTAAAGGCCGTGCAAGCTTAAGTGCTTAATCTTTTAACTTGCAACTTAAGTTAAAGGAATAGTAACCGCTATGGTTACTTATGAATTTAATCGGGAGTCACGCCTGTTGACTCCCGGTCAATTTCAAGCTGTGTTTTCAAAACCTCTGCGTTTTGGTTCTAGCCACATCACAATTCTCGTCACTCCAAATTCTGATAATAATAACCGTCTTGGCCTTGCCATTGCTAAAAAACGGGTTAAATTAGCTGTACAACGAAATCGTATAAAACGACAAATTCGTGAGAGCTTCCGTTTAAATCAACATAACCTCCCCCATATAGATATAGTCGTTATGGTGAAATCTGGTACTGACAAGCTCGAAAACAAAGAAATTAATCAGCAATTGGAAAAAATATGGCGCAAAGTAATTCAACGCCACAAAAAATAGCTGTTACATTAGTAAAAGCTTACCAGCGCTGGCTTAGCCCATTGCTCGGACCCCATTGTAGATTTGATCCAACATGCTCTTTTTACGCTATAGAAGCAATTAATCGCTTTGGTGTGATAAAAGGTTGTTGGTTAGCAGGCAAACGTATACTAAAATGCCATCCACTCAATGCGGGAGGACATGATCCCGTGCCACTATCAAAAAAAGAGAAATAAGACATTATGGAATCCCAACGCAGTTTTCTTTTTATTGCGCTTATGGTTGTTACCTATTTGCTATTTACCCAATGGCAAACGGACAATGCTCCAGTTATTGAGCAACCAGCAGTAACTCAACAAACAATACCAAGCAATAATAACGGCGAATTTGTTCCTGAATCATCAGCTACAGCAACGTCTATCAGCAATGAAACAAAAGTAGTTAGTGCGACACTAATTACCGTAAAAAATGATGTTTTATCCCTCAAAATTGATACTAACGGTGGCGACATTGTCGAAGCTAAATTACTTAAGTTCGATACTGAACAAGGTAATGGTATCCCGTTTACTATCTTACGCAACGACCGTGACCGTTATGTGGCACAAAGTGGTTTAACCGGTGCACAAGGTTTAGACCGAATCATTCCAGGTCGACCTATTTATCAAACATCAGCTGTTTCATATCAAGCGAATGCTAATGAACCACTAGTGATTGATTTAAAGTATGTTGATAATGCAGGCTTGTCGGTAACTAAGCGTTTTACGCTTAACTACGACAGTTATGCCATTAATGTTGAATACTTAATTCAAAATAATGCTAACACACCGGCAAGTGTGCAAATGTATGCGCAACTTAAGCAAACAACCTTGATTGACACGGGTAGCGGCTTAATTCCGACTTACAAAGGTGCTGCTTACTCGACAACTGAAGACGTATACGAAAAATACGATTTTTCTGATATTGAAGAAGCAAACTTAAATGTAACAACTCAAGGTGGCTGGGTTGCTATGTTGCAACACTACTTTGTTTCATCTTGGGTACCTGAAAAATCAGCTGATAATCAATTATATACTAGCTACTCAAGTAACAGAGATGCAGTAATTGGTTTTAAAGCTCCGGCAATCACAATTGAGCCAAACAGCACAGCTACAACGTCTGCAATTTTTTATGTTGGTCCAAAAGATCAAGATGTACTGGAAAGCATCGAAGAAAACCTTGATCTGACTATTGATTACGGATTTTTGTTCATGATCAGCCAACCATTATTCTGGTTACTTATTAAAATTCAGTCAATTGTGACTAACTGGGGTGTAGCAATAATCATTATTACCCTTATCGTTAAAGGTGGTATGTATCCATTAACGAAAGCGCAATATACCTCAATGGCTAAAATGCGTGCCTTGCAACCTAAAATGACTCAACTAAAAGAACGTTTTGGTGATGATAAGCAGAAAATGTCACAAGCCATGATGGAGCTTTATCGTAAAGAAAAAGTAAATCCGGCGGGTGGTTGTTTACCGTTAATTGTTCAAATGCCAATATTCCTAGCGTTATATTGGGTATTTTTGGAAAGTGTTGAATTACGTCATGCGCCATTTATGTTGTGGATACAAGATCTATCAGCACAAGACCCATTCTACATTTTGCCAGTATTAATGGGCGTTAGTATGTTCATTATGCAAAAAATGCAGCCTATGACTGTGCAAGATCCAATGCAACAGAAAATAATGCAATATATGCCGGTAATGTTTACGGTATTCTTTTTCTGGTTCCCATCAGGACTAGTACTTTACTGGTTAGTCAGTAATATTATTTCAATTGTACAAATGAAGATAATATTCTCGGGCATCGAAAAGAAAAAAGAAAAAGAAAAGACTAAAGCGAAATAACATTATTTGTATCTCCAAAAAGGTAGCTTAGGCTGCCTTTTTTTATAAGCAAAATTCAATGGTTTAGTATCTTTATCAGCTGAGTACTACTGAAAAAATCAAACAAAAACTCAGTGCGCATTACATGCAAGTAATTAACGGTTTATAATATCGGCAATTAAAGAATTTAACGTTTACTGAGAATATGTCATGTCAGACCTAGCTTTTTCAACAAGCCATAAAGAAACCATCGCAGCACAAGCAACAGCTCCTGGCAGAGGCGGGGTTGGTATCATCAGAGTTTCTGGGCCTGAAGTTAAAAATGTCGCTGAAGCTATTTTAGGTAAAGTGCCTGAATTAAGAAAAGCTGAATACTTAACCTTTAAAGATCATAAGGGCCAAGCCTTAGACCAAGGTATCGCGCTCTACTTCAAAGGACCAAATTCATTTACCGGTGAAGATATTCTAGAACTACAAGGCCATGGCGGCCCAGTGATTTTAGATATGTTGCTAAAAGAGGTTCTAGCACTACCTAAAGTGCGTATGGCAGGCCCTGGGGAGTTTAGTGAGCAAGCTTTCCTTAATGATAAACTCGATTTAACCCAAGCAGAAGCCATTGCCGATTTAATCAACTCAAGTTCAGAACAAGCAGCACGTTGTGCTTTGCATTCACTACAAGGTGACTTCTCTAAACTCGTACATCAAATGGTAAACGACACCATACACCTGCGTATGTATGTTGAGGCCGCTATAGACTTTCCTGAAGAAGAAATCGATTTTCTTGCTGATGAAAAAGTCGTAAACGATTTAAAAGCGATCATAGCGCAAGTTGCAGAAGTAAAAAATAAAGCCCAGCAAGGCAGTATAATTCGTGAAGGTATGCGCGTGGTCATTGCGGGTCGCCCTAATGCAGGAAAATCGAGTTTGCTAAATGCACTTAGCGGTAAAGAAAGCGCAATAGTTACTGACATTGAAGGCACTACACGAGATGTGTTAACTGAACAAATTCATATTGATGGGATGCCATTACATATAATTGATACCGCGGGGTTAAGAGAAAGTACCGATAAAGTAGAGCAAATAGGTATTGAACGCGCTTGGCAAGAGATCAAACAAGCAGACCGTGTTTTATTAATGATTGACTCTACAAACGACGAAACAGACGATCCAAAAGCGGTTTGGCCAGAATTTTTTGAAAAACTACCCAGTAATATAGGGTTAACCGTTATTAGAAATAAAGCTGACATTAGCCAAGCTAAAACCGGCTTCAGTGAGTTAAATGCTATACCTACGGTAACCTTGTCAGCAAAAACAGGCGCAGGCATTACAGAGCTAACTGAGCACCTTAAACATATCATGGGTTATCAAGGTAGCACTGAAGGTGGTTTTATGGCGAGAAGACGTCATTTAGTTGCTCTTGAACAAGCTCATCAACACTTAGAAATAGGTTTAGAACAGCTTGAATCTTATGTGGCCGGTGAAATACTCGCAGAAGAGCTAAGATTTTGCCAACAAGAACTTAATAAAATTACCGGTGAATTCACCAATGATGACTTGTTAAGCGAAATATTTTCATCGTTTTGTATCGGTAAATAGCACTAATCGATGATTTTTACAGCGTTTAAATTTAGTAATAGGAACAATAAATGAGCTCATTTCAAGTAATTGTTGGCAGTATGTTAGGGGGTTCAGAATATGTTGCTGAAGCTTGTGAAGAAACATTAACAGCCCTTGGCCATCAAGTAGAACTACATTTTCAACCTGACTTTGCACAAATATTGAGCGAAAAACAAACTTGGCTAATTTGTACCTCGACTCATGGTGCTGGCGACTACCCCGACAATATTCAAGCTTTTGCTAGAGATCTTGAAAATAGTGATCAAGATCTATCCTCAGTGAGATTTCTAACGATCGGCATCGGTGATTCGAATTATGATACCTTTTGTTTTGCTGCAAAAAATATAAATAAATTATTATTATCAAAGGGTTGTACCGAGGTTTTACCGTTGATCACATTAGATATGAGCGAAGATATAGATCCAGAAGAGCGATCTCAAATGTGGTTAAATGAAAACAAAGATCATTTATAACGTACTTACCCATAAGTTATTCACAATAACTACCTATAAAAACGCCTACTGTGGATAACTATGGGTAAAACCTATTAATTTTCTATTATTATTCAGTGTATAGAATTCAACTTTAATTTCCTTGTGGATAAGTAGCTGTTTTGATCATAGGTTATAACGGAGTTGATCAAGGTTTGATCACAACAATAGACCACTAGTAAGTATATGTTTTATAATTGTAAAAGTGACTTATCAACAGAAAACAAGGATCCTAATAAGTAATAATAATAAGATCTTTAAATAGATCTTTATATATTATTTAAGGATCGTACTTAGATCTTTTCCTAAATTAGATCATTCCCCTGAGCTAAAAAAAACGGTAAAATATCGCTCTTAATTTTTAAATAGAAATAATCTAAGGTCATTAATTTATGTGGTATCAAGAGTCTTATGACGTAATTGTTGTTGGTGGTGGACATGCTGGAACAGAAGCGTCACTGGCAGCAGCACGCATGGGATGTAAAACTTTATTGTTGACCCACAACATTGATACGTTGGGACAAATGTCATGCAACCCTGCCATAGGTGGCATTGGTAAAGGACATTTGGTAAAAGAAATTGATGCGCTTGGTGGATTAATGGCGACAGCAGCCGATCACGCAGCGATCCAATTTAGAACATTGAATGCAAGCAAAGGTCCAGCAGTGCGAGCTACTCGTGTACAAGCGGATCGAAACTTGTATCGTAATTTTGTTCGTAACTATTTAGAAAACCAAGAAAATTTAACAATATTCCAACAGCCTTGTGATGATCTAATTTTAGAAAATAATAAGATCGTTGGTGTATCAACCCAAATGGGTTTGAAATTTAAAGCTAAAAGCGTTGTTTTAACCGTAGGTACTTTCCTAGCAGGCCAGATCCACATTGGCCTGAATAATTACCAAGGCGGTAGAGCGGGCGATCCAGCCAGTGTAAACCTTGCTGCTCGATTACGTGATATGCCGTTTCGAATAGATCGTTTAAAAACCGGGACACCACCACGCTTAGACGCTAGATCACTTGACTTCTCAGTGATGGCAGAACAGCCAGGTGATGATCCTCGTCCAGTATTTTCGTATATGGGTTCAGCTAACGATCATCCAGCACAAGTGTCATGTTTTATCACGCATACCAACGCAAAAACACATGAAATAATTAAAAGCGGTTTAGATCGATCGCCTATGTATACTGGTGTTATTGAAGGTATAGGGCCACGTTATTGTCCATCAATAGAAGATAAAATACATCGCTTTGCTGAAAAAGATAGTCATCAGATATTTGTTGAACCTGAAGGCTTAAATACCCATGAGATCTATCCTAACGGTATTTCTACAAGCTTGCCATTTGACGTTCAGATGGATCTTGTTAGATCGATCAAAGGTTTTGAAAATGCCCACATAACTCGCCCTGGTTATGCAATTGAATATGACTTCTTTGATCCTCGCGATTTAAAGCAGACACTTGAAAGTAAATTCGTTGAAAACCTATATTTTGCTGGACAAATCAATGGTACTACCGGTTATGAAGAAGCTGGAGCACAAGGGCTAGTAGCAGCTACCAATGCGGCTGCAAGAGTACAAGGCAAGGAAGAGCTGATATTAACCAGAGATCAAGCTTACATGGGCGTTCTTATTGATGATCTAGCAACATTAGGAACAAAAGAACCTTACCGCATGTTTACCTCTCGTGCAGAATATCGTTTATTACTTCGTGAAGATAATGCTGATATTCGCCTGACAGAGAAAGGTCGAGATCTTGGATTAGTTGATGATCAGCGCTGGCAACGATTTAACGAAAAAATGGAAAATGTTGAATTAGAACGTCAACGTTTACGTTCAACTTGGTTGCAGAAGGATCACCCTGCTGTAGAGCAAGTGAATAAATTATTGAAAACACCATTAAGCCGTGAGAATAGTTTAGAAGATCTTGTTCGCCGCCCAGAAGTTCGTTATGACGATTTAGTGTCAATTGAAGGACTAGGACCTAAACTTGCTGACAAGCAAGCAGCGGAACAAATTGAAATACAAATAAAATATGCGGGTTATATCGATAGACAACTGGATGAAATAGCTAAAAAGAAACGCCATGAGAATACTTTGATCCCAATTGATTTTGATTTTACCCAAATATCGGGCTTATCAAATGAGGTGGTTGCTAAGCTTTCTGATGCCCGTCCTGAAACTATCGGTAAAGCATCGCGTATTTCTGGTATTACTCCAGCAGCAATTTCGTTATTATTGGTTTATCTGAAAAAACATGGCTTATTACGCAAAATTGCTTAAAGAGTCAGCATAAATGAAAGATTTCACCTTATGACATTATCTGAACAGCTCGTTGCTCTGATCAAAGAAACCTCGCTAGAGGTTTCAACAGAGCAAATTTCATTACTTATCCAGTATGTTGAATTATTAAATAAATGGAATAAGGCATATAATCTAACCTCAATACGCGATCCTAAAGATATGATCATAAAACATATTATGGATAGCTTAATGGTTGGCCCGTTACTTAAAGGGCAATCATTTATTGATGTTGGAACAGGGCCAGGTTTACCTGGCATCCCACTGGCTATCTTGTATCCTGAGCGTAATTTTGTATTATTAGACAGTTTGGGTAAAAGAATTACCTTTTTAAGACAAGTTGTTTTTCAATTAAAACTCGAAAATGTTACACCGGTTAAATCTCGAGTTGAAGAATATCATCCTGAACAGCCATTTGATGGCGTACTAAGTCGCGCATTCTCATCGTTAATTGATATGGTCACTTGGTGTGAGCATTTAGTCAGTGTTGAACATGGTCGATTTTTAGCATTAAAAGGTATTTATCCAAGTGATGAAATATCAGCATTACCCAGTAATATATCGGTAACAAACAGTTATGTTATTGTCGTTCCTCAATTAGAAGGCAAACGCCATTTAATTGAATTAGTTAAATCATAAATAATAATAAGCTTTTGACCAGAGAAGTAATTGAGGATCTTGTGGGAAAAATAATCGCGGTTGCAAATCAAAAAGGTGGTGTCGGTAAAACGACAACTTCGGTCAATCTGGCTGCTTCTCTTGCGGCAACAAAACGTAAAGTTTTATTGATCGATCTTGACCCACAGGGTAATGCTACTATGGGTAGCGGTATTGATAAATATGAAGTCCCAGCAACATGTTATGAATTACTGATTGAAGAACGTCCGTTCGATGATGTGGTCTGTAGAAATACGGCTGGTGTTTATGATCTTATTGCCGCTAATAGTGATGTAACGGCTGCTGAAATTAAACTGATGGAAGTTTATTCTCGCGAACATCGCTTGAAGAATGCTTTATCAAAAGTTCGAAAAGACTACGACTATATAATTATAGACTGTCCACCCTCTTTAAACATGTTAACGGTTAATGCCATGACCGCTGCAGATTCTGTTCTAGTGCCAATGCAATGTGAATATTATGCACTAGAAGGGTTAACGGCATTAATGGATACTATTTCGCAGTTAACCACTGTCGTGAATAGTAAACTGCATATTGAAGGTATTTTACGTACGATGTACGATCCTCGTAATCGTTTAGCTAACGATGTTTCTGAGCAATTAAAGCGTCATTTTGGCGATAAAGTCTATCGTACGGTTATTCCACGTAATGTGCGTTTAGCAGAAGCACCAAGCTTTGGCGCGCCGGTAATGTATTACGATAAATCTTCTACGGGCGCTAAAGCGTATCTTGCCTTAGCCGGAGAAATTTTACGCCGTGCTGAACAAAAAAAACAACCTACACCGCAAGCAACTACTGAGTAGTAATAAGGAATATCATGAGTCAAACTAAACGTAGAGGTCTAGGTCGCGGTCTTGATGCCTTATTAACTAAACCATCAGATGATTCAGCAGATAATAATGATAAATCTGAATCGGCAAATAAAAATGCTGAATTACAGAACTTACCAATAGAACAATTACACCCAGGCAAATACCAACCTCGCAAAGATATGTCGGCAGAAGCCTTAGACGACTTAGCTAACTCGATAAAATCTCAAGGTATTATTCAACCTATTATTGTGCGTCCTGTGAGTGAACATAGTTACGAAATTATTGCCGGTGAGCGTCGTTGGCGTGCAGCTCAAATTGCTGAGCTTGATACCGTCCCTTGCATAATAAAACATGTACCTGATGAAGCAGCGGTTGCTATTGCTTTAATCGAAAATATACAGCGTGAAGACTTAAATGCCATGGAAGAAGCCATAGCACTAGAGCGTTTGTTAATTGAATTTGAGTTAACACACCAAGAAGTGGCTGACGCAGTAGGCAAGTCAAGAACCACAGTAACTAATTTACTGCGCTTAAATAATCTTAACAGTGAAGTTAAAACCTTACTTGAGCATGGCGATATTGAAATGGGTCATGCGCGTGCTTTATTAGCATTAGATAATGACCTTCAAACCAATACCGCTCGGATTGTTGTGGCGAAAGAATTAAACGTTCGTGAAACAGAAGCGTTGATTAAAAAAGTACAACAGCCGGCCAAAGAAATTGAAGAAAAACCGGTAGATCCGAATACTAAAGCGCTAGAGCAAAGTTTATCTGAAAAATTAGGCTCGCACGTTGCAATAAATCATAATAAAAAAGGTAAAGGTAAGTTAGTTATTTCATACAGTGATTTATCTGAACTTGACGGTATTGTTTCTCGTTTTAATTCTTTTTAGATAACTTGCCATAGCGTACTTTTAAAGATTAAATTTTGCTGACATTAAAATGACAAATTTTATTGCTGTTTTTATAACCACTAAATATATTCAATGCGAAAGTTTTTGTAATGCATCATACCTTAGTCGTAATTTATTCATTTAGTGGTATTAAATAGCAGATAATGACGACAATCATTGCCCTATTTTGTTGCATTCATCCTGTAATTAAGTATACTTGCGTCGGCTTTTTGAAGATGAATATTGTTCTTCAAAAAACTGTAAGCATTACGAAAAATGTCGTATGGAGTTTCTGGTGAGTTTATTTATTCACAATGAGTTAGCTAAACCAGGAAGAAAGTTTGCCTTTAAGCAAATATTGATTTCGATAATCATCGTTTTGGCCTGCAGTGTAGCAACATATTTTATTTGGGGATTATCTTTTGCACACTCAGTATTAGCGGGTGGAGCAATAAGTATAATCCCTAATTTTATCTTTGCTCATAAAGCATTTAAATATGCCGGAGCAAGATCGTCAGAAAAGGTCTTAGATTCTTTTTATAGTGGCGAAAAATTGAAAATAGTATTAACGGCCGTTTTGTTTGCGCTAGCCTTCAAATTTTTAGCGATAGAGCCAATAGCTTTTTTCAGCAGTTTTTGTTTAGTAGTGGCTTTGCCGTTATTAACACCATTTTTGTTTAAACTTTAATCATTGGGATAATTAATATGTCTTCAGGTGCGGAAATTACCAGCCAAGAATATATTAAACACCATTTAACCAATTTGTCTGTCGGTGAAGGTTTCATGACCGTTCACATAGATACACTTGGTTGGTCGGTGTTTTTAGGTTTGGTATTTATCATGTTGTTTCGTTCAGTTGCCAAAAAAGCAAGTACCGGTGTGCCCGGTAAGTTGCAATGTGCAGTTGAAATGGTCGTTGAGTTTGTAGATGACAGTGTTAAAAGTACCTTTCATGGTAAAAACCCTGTTATCGCGCCATTAGCATTAACCATTTTTGTTTGGGTACTGTTAATGAACGCAATGGATTGGGTACCGGTAGATTTAATACCGCGTATTTTTGAGTTGTTTGGTGTGCATTACATGAAAGCAGTACCTACAACTGATCCTAATATGACTTTTGCTTTAGCATTAGGTGTATTCGTTCTTATCCTTTACTACTCAATTAAAGTAAAAGGTATCGGTGGATTTATTAAAGAGTTAACGACTCAACCTTTTGGTCATTGGTCGCTTTACCCAGTTAACTTTATTTTAGAGATGGTTACTTTACTAGCTCGTCCGTTATCACTAGCACTTCGTTTGTTTGGTAACATGTACGCTGGTGAATTAATATTCTTGTTAATTGCGACAATTGGTGTGTTCCAGTTGCCAGTACACTTTTTATGGGCTGCTTTTCACTTGTTAATTATCCCATTACAAGCGTTTATCTTTATGATGCTAACGATTCTATATTTGAGTCTAGCGCACGAAGATCACTAATTTGTAGGAAACAAATTAGCACGAATTTATTCGGCCCCTCGGGGTTTAAGGCAGGATGCCTGAAAAATTAAATTTTTTGCCCTTGTTACTCACAAGGTAACAAGGGCATGAATAACAGTTTCAACCTTAGTTTTTTAACTTTATAACTTTACTTAAATAATCGGAGATAAATATGTTATATATCGCTGTTGCTTTATTAATCGGTCTAGGTGCTCTTGGTACTGCGATTGGTTTTGGTTTACTTGGTGGCAAATTCCTAGAGTCTGCTGCGCGTCAACCTGAATTAGCACCTCAACTTCAAGTTAAAATGTTCATCGTAGCGGGTCTTATCGATGCTATCGCAATGATCGGTGTTGCTATTGGCTTATACCTATTATTCGCAGTTGGTGTTCCAGCTTAATTTAAACGCGAATTTGAATAGGAGATACATAAATGAATCTTAATATGACCTTAGTTGGTGAATTAATCGCATTTATCGTATTCGTAATTTTTTGTATGAAGTATGTATGGCCACCAATTATTGGTGCCATCGAAGCTCGTCAAGCAATTATTGCTGATGGTCTTGCTGCTTCTGACCGTGCCGCTAAAGATCTTGAGCTTGCTCAAGAGAAAGCTTCAGCACAATTAAAAGACGCTAAAGCGCAAGCAGCTGGCATTGTAGAAGCTGCTAAAAAGCGTGAAGCTCAAATAATTGAAGAAGCTGCAGTTAAAGCACAAGCTGAGAAAGAAAAAATCTTAGCTTCTGGTCATGCAGAAATTGATACTGAACGTAACCAAGCAAAAGAAGAACTGCGCCAACAAGTGGCTATTCTTGCGATTGCTGGTGCCGAGAAAATTCTTGAGCGTTCAATTGATGCCGCTGTACATAGCGACATTTTAGATAAACTTGTAGCTGAACTTTAGAGGGAAATGAGCTTATGTCTGAATTGACAACCATCGCTCGTCCCTACGCTAAAGCGGCGTTTGATTTTGCTATCGAAGCAAATGCAATAGAAAGCTGGTTAGAAATGCTAGTTTTTGCTGCAGAAGTTGCTAACGATGCCACCATTAAAGAATATCTTTCTGGTGGCGCGTCGGTAGAACAAGCACAAGACATATTTTTGAAAGTCTGTGATGTTCAACTCGATAGCAATGGCCAAAACTTAATTAAAGTAATGGCTGAAAATCAACGTTTATTGGTGCTACCACAGGTTGTTGCTCAGTTCCTCGAATTAAAAGCGGAACATGAGAAAACATTGTCTGTGGATGTAACTTCAGCTGTTAAATTAACAGCTGAACAAGAAACTACATTATGCGCTGCGCTTGAAAAGCGTTTGGCTCGAAAAGTAAAACTTAATTGTAAGATTGATGCAAACGTAGTCTCTGGCTTAGTAATAAAAGCTGGTGACATGGTAATAGATGGTTCATTACGAGGTAAATTGAGCCGCTTAGCAACAATAATGCAATCCTAACGGGGAACAGAGTATGCAACTGAATTCCACTGAAATCGCTGAACTGATCAAGAGTCGTATTGAACAGTTTGACGTAGTTAGTGAAGCTCGAAATGAAGGTACTATCGTTTCTGTAACAGATGGTATCATTCGTATTCATGGCCTTGCAGATGTAATGCAAGGTGAGATGATTGAACTTCCTGGCAATCGCTTTGCTATCGCGTTAAACCTTGACCGTGATTCGGTCGGTGCGGTAGTTATGGGTCCTTATGCGGATCTAGCTGAAGGCGTTAAAGTAAAATGTACTGGTCGTATTTTAGAAGTACCAGTAGGACGTGGCTTATTAGGCCGCGTTGTTAATACACTTGGTGAACCTATTGACGGTAAAGGACCTATCGAAAACGATGGTTTTGCTCCAGTTGAAATGATGGCGCCAGGCGTAATCGATCGTAAGTCTGTTGATGAGCCTGTTCAAACAGGTATTAAATCAATCGATGCAATGATTCCAATCGGCCGTGGTCAACGTGAACTTATCATTGGTGACCGTCAAATTGGTAAATCTGCTATCGCATTAGATGCAATCATCAATCAGAAAAACACCGGTATTAAGTGTGTATACGTAGCTATTGGTCAAAAGGCCTCTACCGTTGCTAACTTAGTACGCTCTTTAGAAGAGCACGGCGCGTTAGATAATACTATCGTTGTTGTTGCTGGTGCTTCTGAAGCAGCTGCACTACAGTACTTGTCAGCATATTCTGGCTGTACTATGGGTGAATACTTCCGAGATCGTGGTGAAGATGCATTAATCGTATATGATGATTTGTCTAAGCAAGCAGTTGCTTACCGTCAAATTTCATTACTTTTACGTCGTCCGCCAGGTCGTGAAGCTTACCCAGGTGACGTTTTCTATCTTCACAGTCGTTTACTTGAACGTGCTGCTCGTGTAAACGAAGCATACGTTGAACGTTTCACGAAAGGCGCAGTTAAAGGCAAAACAGGTTCTTTAACAGCATTACCTATCATTGAAACGCAAGCGGGTGATGTATCTGCATTCGTACCAACTAACGTAATCTCAATTACCGATGGTCAGATTTTCTTAGAATCTAACCTATTTAACTCAGGTATTCGTCCTGCTGTTAATGCTGGTATTTCTGTATCACGTGTTGGTGGTGCTGCTCAAACTAAAATCATCAAGAAATTAGGTGGTGGTATTCGTTTAGCATTAGCACAATATGCCGAATTGGCAGCGTTTGCTCAATTTGCCTCAGATTTAGATGACGCTACACGTGCTCAATTAGAGCATGGTCAACGTGTTACTGAATTAATGAAGCAAAAGCAATACAGCCCATTGTCAGTTGCTGAAACAGCTGTATCATTATTTGCCGCAGAAAAAGGCTTCTTAAATGATATCGCAATCAACAAAGTCGTTGATTTTGAAGATGCATTGCGTTCATACGTAAACAATGAACACGCTGAGTTGATGGCTACAATCAATGAAAAAGGCGACTATAACAAAGATATCGAGTCTGGTTTAGCGAAAGCGATTGAAGCTTTCAAAGCTACTCAAACTTGGTAATTTAGTTAACCTTTTCGGAGAATAGTCATGGCCGGTGGTAAAGAGATAAAATCGAAGATCGGAAGTGTAAAAAATACACAGAAGATCACCAGCGCAATGGAAATGGTTGCAGCTAGCAAAATGCGTAAAGCGCAAGATAGCATGGCTGCCTCACGTCCATACGCTGAAAATATGCGAAATGTGATCGGTCACATCGCGCTTGGTAATCTAGAATATCGTCATCCATATATGGAAGAACGTGAAGCCAAGCGTGTAGGTTATATCGTAGTCTCAACAGACCGTGGTTTGTGTGGTGGTTTAAACATTAACTTGTTTAAACAAGTACTTGCTGATGCTGGTAAACAACAATCAGCAGGCGCTGAAGTTGAATTTGCTGTAGTGGGTTCTAAAGCTACTTCATTTTTCAACAATATGGGCGCTAAAGTCGTTTCACAAATTTCGGGATTAGGTGACAACCCTTCACTTACTGACTTAGTTGGTAGTGTAAAGGTGATGTTAAATGCCTATGACAATGGTGAGATAGATAGATTGTTCATCGTGTATAACAAATTTGTTAATACGATGACGCAAAAACCGACAATCGATCAACTTTTACCTTTGCCTAAGTCAGATGATGACGCTATTAAGCATCGCTGGGATTACATATACGAACCAGATGCTCAAGCAATACTTGAACATTTATTGGTTCGTTATACTGAATCTCAAGTATATCAAGGTGTGGTTGAAAACCTCGCATGTGAACAAGCCGCTCGTATGGTTGCAATGAAATCTGCAACTGATAACGCGGGTGACTTAATTGATGATTTACAATTGGTATACAACAAAGCGCGTCAAGCAAGTATTACTCAAGAATTGGGTGAGATTTGTGCTGGTGCAGCAGCGGTATAAGCAAAGGTTCTTTGTTTATTTTTTAGTAAATAAGAGCACAAGATTAGAGGATTAAACATGAGTACAGGTAAAGTCGTCCAAATCATTGGCGCAGTTGTGGATGTAGAATTCCCACAAGATGCTGTACCTCAGGTATATGACGCGTTAAACATAACTGAAGGTGACCTTTCAGGCTTAGTACTAGAAGTACAACAGCAATTAGGTGGTGGTGTAGTTCGTGCTATCGCTATGGGTTCATCAGACGGTTTGCGTCGTGGTCTGAACGTAGAAAACACAGGTAATAACATCCAAGTACCAGTAGGTACATGTACTTTGGGTCGCATTATGAACGTATTGGGTGAGCCTATCGATGAAGCTGGCCCAATCGGCGAAGAAGAAAAGTGGTCAATTCACCGTGCAGCGCCAGCTTATGCTGACCAAGCGATGTCTAATGAACTACTTGAAACTGGTATCAAAGTAATCGATTTAGTATGTCCATTCGCTAAGGGTGGTAAAGTTGGTTTATTCGGTGGTGCTGGTGTTGGTAAAACCGTTAACATGATGGAACTTATTCGTAACATCGCGATCGAGCATAGCGGCTACTCAGTTTTTGCTGGTGTAGGTGAGCGTACTCGTGAAGGTAACGATTTCTACCATGAAATGAACGATTCAAACGTACTTGATAAAGTATCGCTTGTTTACGGCCAAATGAACGAGCCTCCAGGAAACCGTTTACGCGTTGCGTTTACTGGTTTGACTATGGCTGAAAAATTCCGTGACGAAGGTCGTGACGTATTATTTTTCGTAGATAACATCTACCGTTATACACTTGCTGGTACTGAAGTATCTGCATTGTTAGGTCGTATGCCATCAGCTGTTGGTTACCAACCAACACTTGCTGAAGAAATGGGTGTACTTCAAGAGCGTATTACCTCAACGAAGAAAGGTTCAATCACTTCAATCCAAGCGGTATACGTACCAGCAGATGATTTGACCGATCCATCTCCAGCTACAACCTTTGCTCACTTAGATGCAACTGTTGTATTGAGTCGTGATATTGCTTCGCAAGGTATTTACCCTGCTATTGACCCATTAGATTCTACTTCTCGTCAACTTGATCCATTAGTGGTCGGTATCGAGCATTATGAAACTGCCCGTGGTGTTCAATCAACATTACAACGTTACAAAGAACTTAAAGATATCATCGCCATACTAGGTATGGATGAGTTATCTGAAGAAGATAAATTAGCAGTGAATCGCGCACGTAAGATTCAACGTTTCTTATCTCAACCGTTCTTCGTTGCTGAAGTATTCACCGGTTCTCCTGGTAAGTATGTATCACTTAAAGACACTATCAGTGGCTTTAAAGGATTACTTGCAGGCGAGTACGATGATTTACCTGAGCAAGCTTTCTACATGGTTGGTTCTATTGAAGAAGCAGCTGAAAAAGCTAAAAACATGTAATGAAGGCTGGTGGCTTGTTACTGAATAAGTAATGTAGTCACCAATTAGGAGGTCAAAATGGCAATACCAACTGTTAATCTAAATGTTGTAAGTGCAGAAGAGGAATTATTCTCTGGTAGCATTTCTTCATTACAGATCACAGGTAGTGAAGGTGAGTTAGGCATTATGCCTGGTCATGCACCTTTACTGACCTCACTAAAACCTGGTATGGCAAGAATCGTTAAGGAAGATGGAGTAGAAGAAATTATCTATCTTTCTGGCGGTATGCTCGAAGTTCAACCTAATAACGTTACCGTACTAGCAGATGTTGCAATACGTGTTGCCGATTTAGATGAACAACAAGCACTAGAAGCAAAAGAGCGAGCAGAGAAGCACTTAAATGATCATGGCGGCGACGTCGATTATGCTGAAGCTGCTACTGAATTAGCTCGCGCTGTCGCACAATTACGTGTCATACAAGCTTCAAGCAGATAACTAGCTAACACTAAGTTTTAGTGATCAAATAAGCGACTTTTACTTCGGTAAATAGTCGCTTTTTTATTGTCTGAATATTGTCAATGTATGATATTTATCTGAAGGTTAATTGTTACCAATAAACGTAAAATTCTGAGATAAGAATATACCTAATAAAGTTATTAGGTATATCTCCTGTTGATTAGTTCCTGCTAAAAAGTAAGCTCAGTACTGTACCTAAAACCTCAATGATGTTATTTTTAATAGTTTGTAATAAGTCTGCCCTAAATATCTTAATAAACTACGCCATAGCTACTACTAATCGTGCGTAATGCCAGTCATGTTACATGAAAGGTACAACTTTGCGACCAAATGCACTTTAATGCGCCAAAATGACTAGGTATATTATAAGAGAGTGGCTAAACTGAATAAAACAGTCACTCTTAAGAGAAACAATGATTCGCAATAAATTATTGTGGAAGAATAGTCCGCAGCAATATGGCTTATTAAGTAAATTATTACACTGGCTTTCGGCATTAACGGTGATTGTATTATTTGCTTCAGGTTATTGGATGGTAGATCTAGATTACAGCAGCCAATGGTATCAAGTAGTACCGCATTGGCATGAAAGTGTTGGTATATTATTAATAGCTTTTACGCTTTTTAGACTCTTTTGGCGTCGTTTGGCAGGCTCTCCTTCGGGCATATTAACGCATACTGCTATTGAGAAAAAAGCGTCGGCTTCAATGATATTTGTATTGTACGTCACACTATTCACTGTTTTGCTTTCAGGTTTTTTAATCACCAGTGCCAATGAAAAAGCCATTGCTGTTTTTGACTGGTTTAACGTGTCACCCATTGTATTAGCAATTAAAAATCAAGAAGACATTTCAGGGCTAGTACATTATTACGGTGCATACGCCATGATAATTTTTGCTTTGTTACATGCATTGGCAGCCTTAAAACACCATTTTATTGACAAAGATAACACGCTTAAACGTATGACTAAAATATAGTATTTAGGTAAACAATTAATTAAAGGAATAGATATGAAAAAAATATTACTCGCTAGCGCTCTATTAACTTCTGCAGTATTTATGCCTGCTTCAGCAGCTGATTATGTCATTGACACAGAAGGGGCACATGCCTCAATTAATTTTGAAGCAAGCCATTTAGGCTTTAGTGTACTTGCTGGTCGATTTAACGACTTTTCAGGTAACTTTTCTTATGACAAAGAAAATATATCAGCGTCTAAAGTAAACGTAACGATTGATACTTCAAGTTTTGATTCAAATCATGCTAAACGTGATAAGCATGTACGTTCAGATGACTTTTTAGATGTTAGTAAATTTGCTGAAGCAACATTCGTTAGCAACAAAGTTGAAGATAAAGGTAACGGTAAACTTGCCATTACAGGTACTTTTACCATGCATGGCGTTTCTAAACCTTTAGTTATTGACGCTGTTACAATAGGTGAAGGTAAAGATCCATGGGGCGGTTACCGTGCTGGCTTTAGCGGCACATCAACTATTACTATGGGTGAGTTTGGCTTTAAAAAAGATTTTGGCAAAGTAGATTTGATATTACATATTGAAGGCATTCGCCAATAAAAAACCATCAATATTTAAAAAAGGGCTTTATGCCCTTTTTTTATGCCTAAAAAATTAATTTAGAAGATATTTGTACTCGAAGACAACGGTAGATGTGTAAACTAATAAACCGGTATCATTACAATATCGGTTTATTTATAAGTGCCGTTAAACCGAGTCATTATTCACGAAAAGTAAACTCTTTTGGTGGTGTTAAGGCCATTAGGTGTTGTACGAAGTAGTCCCAACGCTTGCGCATCATGTAAGGCTCTCTAGCAAAGCCATGACCTCGATTTGGTAGCATCAGCATATCGAAGTCCTTATTCGCAGCAATTAAGGCTTCAACGACGATTAAGGTGTTATATGGCGGTACATTGGTATCTGTTGTGCCATGAGCGATAAGTAACTTGCCTTTAAGATTATCAACCACTAATTGATTTGCTTGGCTGTCGTAGTTAGTGGTGCCATCTTCATTTTTCACTAATACGCCATGATACTTCTCACCCCACTCATCAGCATAGTTTCTATTATCATGATTACCGGCTTGTGAAACAGCGACTGAATAAAAGTCAGGATAAGTTAATAAAGCGCGTGTTGAAGCAAAACCACCGCCTGAATGCCCCCAAATACCTACGCGTGTGCTGTCTATCCAATGATATTTTTTTGCTAACTGTTTAATCGCGCTTACTTGATCAGGAATGCCACTATCGCCCATATTTTCATAATAAAAATCGTGAAAGCTTTTTGAACGTCCAGGTGTACCCAACGCGTCAATTTCGATAACAATAAAGCCTAGTTCAGCGATGGCTTGGTTATCGCCTCTAGCCGATCTAAAGTGACGGCCACGAATACTACCTACTTGAGGTCCAGGGTATAAGTAATTCACTACAGGGTAAGATTTGCTGGCGTCAAAATCACTAGGCTTATACATTAACCCGTAGATGTTATGTTCATTATTACGGTCTTTAACAATAAATGAAGTTGGTGCTTGCCAACCTGTAGCGGTAAGCTTGTTAATATCCATTTGTTCGACGATAAAACCAGAATTACGGCTAGTACTGCGAATAAAACTGGTTTCTGGTTGATTTGGTGTCGATACTTGGTCTAAAAAGTATTCAGCATCATGACTTAAGGTAATACGATGGTGCTTTTTCTCTGGGGTTAATAGCGTTAAATCTGAACCATCTTTATTAATGCTGTAAAGATAATGAAAATAAGGATCTCCACCTTCTTTTCCTGCGCCTGAGAAAATCAACTTGCCGGTTTCTTGATTAACATTGAGCAAGGCTAATACGGTCCAATCACCTTTTGTTATCTGATTTTTAATCTCGCCAGATTCAGCATTAATTAAGTATAAATGTCCCCAGTTTGAGCGCTGTGAAAACCAAATAAATTCATTACTTTTATCTAGGTATTTCCAGCTAATGCTACTAACACCTGACTCGAAAAAACTTTGCGCCGTTTCAGTAAAAACAGTACGAACTTTACCCGTAATAGCATCAGCTATTTTTAGTGTTGCAGTTTTGTGGTCACGAGTTGAAGAAACAAAGGCAAAGTGGCTGCTATCACTCGACCAGTCAATATCGAGTAAGCTGCCATCTCGGCCAGCAACATGATCGGTTATGGTCGATCTGTGGTCATCTGCAGGCATATCGAGCACAACAACGCTCGCTTGCTCAATATTTATTACCACTCGCTGAATTTTGAAGATATTTTCATCACCCGGTAATGGGTATTTCCAAACATCTATTTTAGGGTGGCCTACAGCGGTAGACACTATGCCCATTTCACCAACGTTGCGACTGTCATGTTTGAAAGTGGTTAGTTTCTTAGAATCTGGAGACCATTTTACTACCGGTTTTTTACCCCGAACCCAACCGGCATTATTTGTTGCATAGCCAAAGTTTTCTATGCCGTCAGTCGTTAACTGTTTTTCGCTATTATCGTTAAGGTTACGAAGCCATAAATTATGTTCACGAATAAAAACCGCCTGCATACCATCTGGCGCAACTAGTTCATTACTCTTAATGGCATTTTTACTCAATTTACATAAATAATTTTCTATATTACATTGGTATGACTCGCTTTTTACTTTAAATGAAATAAGTTTATCGGCGATAATATCAAAGCGATTAAAAGGCAGCGTTTCCTGATTAACTTCTTGTTCGGTAATACGGGCTAATGCGCTAGCAAGCTTTTGATGATCAAAGGCTAAGCGCTTGGCTTTTGTTTCTACATCAATCAGAAAAAATTGCTTACCATGCTCGGTTTGGCTGCGATAAATTAGCGTATTATTTTCAGTCCAGCTTGGACGTTCTACTGTACCAAAAACTAATTTTTCGGTGTGTTTCTCTAACTGGCGTTCAGCCTGTTGATATTTTTCAATGTTGAGTGACTCGGCACTAGCATTAAAAGCTAAGCAGGCTAAAACTGCACTTGAAGATATAGATTTTATTTTTGAAACCATGAATAACCTTGTCTTTAATAGCTATAAAAATAGGATTATTAATATTCTACCATCTCTACATTCTTTCCTATCAAAATTATCGACCAGCAGGATATTCATTGCGATAACTAACGGCTAAGCTTCGTTAATTCTCTAATTTTAATTTATATAGACTAAAGTCTACCGCATTTATTGCTCATTTTAGACTTAGGTCTAATTTCTAAATCATCCATGACTCTCTAGTGTTAATGGCATCATAAAAAGCGTTGATCAATATTCGAACAACGAGAGAAAGTAGAGAGTGATATGACCAATATGCTGAATCATAGTGAAGAACAAGCGCAATTATCTTGGTTGCAATCTAACAACGGCGATTGGTTGTATTTTGTTGATAAAAATTTAGTTAACGAAGCTGCCGTACCGGTAATTGCTCAGGATTATATTTGGTTAGTATCTCAGGCTTCTGCTACTCATAAAGTCAGTGGTTATCGTATAGCTCACCAAACAATTGAACATTTTATTGAGCAATTAGCAGGTGTTGAACAGGCTATTGTTTTTGGTGTGCCTCACGAAGATAAAGGTAATGCTATTAACGTCTACGTTGAATTAAGTAATTCGACCATTGAACTGGCAACATTATCAAACGCCATTAATGCCAAGCTTGCAGGCTGTTTAGGTGAATTTGCGCGTGCAGACATGATTAAATTTGTCGATAAATTTCCAGTCAATCAAAATAAAGAAATTTCTAGAAAAATATTAAAATCACAAATTATTACAATGAATTACGCAGCATAAAAATATAAAAAAAATGATATCGGTTTATTGTCATTACAAATAATAAATACGCTATTTAATACTTAATCGATAAAAACACCGCCAGGGCATAGTTGTTGTTGCTCTAAGGTTAATAACACACGGGGAAAGTAAAATGTTTAACAAGAAAAAGCTTTTATTAGCAACAGGTCTTTTAGCTATGGCTGGCAGCGCAAGCGCCGGTTATGAAATGAAATTGTCTGATAAAGACACCATTACTTTTGGTGGTTATATCAAATTAGATACGCGCTATGTTGACGGTAATATTAACAGTATTACTAAAGATTATTGGGTTGGTGCGGGCACGGTAGGCGATATATCTCAAACTAGTTTTCGTGCAACAGAGTCTCGTTTTAACATGAAATATGTTCATGGTGATATAACTGGCTTTATCGAAATGGATTTTCATGGTGGTGGCGGTAATGAAATCGTATCGAATTCAGCAAACCCAAGATTACGTCATGCGTTTATTAAATATAAAAATATTCTAGTTGGTCAAACATGGTCAACATTTGTCAATACCAGTGCTTTAGCTGAAGCGGCTGATTTTGCAGGCCCGTTAAATGCCGCCGCGTTTATTCGACAAGGTCAAGTTCGTTATACTCAAGGTAACTTCCAAGTTGCGATAGAAAACCCTGAGTCAGATAAAGGTGATCCAACCCAAGATAAAATACCTGATGTTATTGCTAAATATACCTTTAAAGGTGATTGGGGTAATGTTTCTGTTGCCGGTTTAGCTCGCCAGTTGAATACGGTTGGTGGTAACTCTGAGTCAGCATTTGGTTATGGTATTGCGGGTAAAATTAATACTTTTGGTAAAGATGACATTCGTTTTCAATTACATGGTGGTGAAACCGGACGTTATGTCGGTGTAGTCGCTGCTCGCGATTTGGTGGGTGAAGAAGTAGAAGAAACTACGTCATATATGGTCGCTTACCGTCATTTCTGGAATGATGATATTCGTAGTACCGCATTTTTCGGTAAAACTACGACAGAAGTTTCAGACTCAGATAGAAGACATTGGGGCGTAAACATCTTTAAAAACTATACCAAAGATTTATCATTTGGTTTAGAAGTGGGTAACTTTGAATCTGCAGATCAAAATGCTGATTCAGACTATGTACAATTTTCAGCTAAATACGTACTTTAGTTTACAATTTTGCGTTAGTTAACCTCCCAACCGAGGTTTTTTTGGGGAAGCTTTTAGCTTCCCCTTTTTTATGTTCAGGCCGTTCCTAGCCATCCTTGGCTTCACGGCATTAGTACATCTCGGTAATTGCTCCTGCATTACCGTCAGCCCGCAACTTAAAACTGACAGCTAAATCACTAGCTTATTTCTTTAACTTAGCAAAAGCATCTGCAAAGGCGTTACCCATAGCAGCATTATTGTCTACTTTAGGTTGCGAAGTTCTAGCTTTATTTTTGTTATGTAGAGGCTTAGCGTTCTTGTCATTGTGTTGCGTTTTCTGCGACTTTTCTGACGGTTGGCTTTTAACTTGAGGTGTTGCTTCATCTAAACGCATGGTTAAGCTAATGCGCTTACGCTGTGGGTCGACTTCCGTAACTTTAACTTTAACCACTTCACCAGCTTTGACAATTTCATGTGGGTCACTAACAAACTTATCGGTTAGTGATGAAATATGCACTAAACCATCTTGATGAACGCCCACATCGACAAAAGCGCCAAAATTCGCCACGTTAGAGATAACGCCTTCGAGTATCATGCCAACTTTAAGGTCGTTAATGGTATTAACTCCTTCTTGAAAAGTTGCCGTTTTGAATTCTGGACGCGGATCACGGCCGGGCTTTTCTAGCTCACTAATAATGTCTTTAACCGTTAGCTCACCAAAAGCATCGCTCATTAACGCTTCAACATTAATTTTTTCTAACTCAGCTTTATTACCGATAACATGACTGATGTCAGTGTTAAGTTGTTTTAACAGCTGTTCTACTAAACTATAGGTTTCAGGGTGAACTCCTGAGAAATCTAACGGATTATTACCATTATGTATCCGTAAAAATCCAGCCGCTTGTTCGAAGGCTTTTGGCCCTAAACGCGCGACTTTTTTTAATTCATTTCGATTGTTAAATCGACCATGTTCATCGCGAAAACTCACCACGTTATTTGCCATGGTTTTGTTTAAACCCGAAACTCGCGATAATAAAGCCGCAGAAGCACTATTTAAGTCAACACCGACCGCGTTTACACAATCTTCAATAACATTGTCTAAGGTTTGACTAAGTTGGCTTTGGCTAACATCGTGTTGATATTGCCCAACCCCTATGGCTTTAGGGTCTATTTTAACTAGCTCTGCTAGTGGGTCTTGTAAGCGGCGAGCAATCGATACTGCACCACGAATTGACACATCTAAGTCAGGAAATTCTTTTGCAGCAAATTCTGAGGCAGAATATACCGATGCGCCAGCTTCACTCACAATCACTTTGGTTGGCTTGTTGTTTTCTAGCTTAGCTATAACATCTGCGATAAGTTTGTCACTTTCGCGCGACGCCGTGCCGTTACCTATCGCCACTAACTCTACTTTATGTTGCTGACATAAATTCACTAAAGTACGTACCGATTTATCCCAATGATTTTGCGGTGCATGCGGAAATATAGTCGCCGTTTGTAATAATTTACCCGTGGCATCAACAATAGCTAATTTACAGCCAGTTCTTAGGCCGGGATCTAAACCTAACGTGGTTTTAGCACCGGCTGGCGCTGCCATCATTAAGTCGCTTAAATTGCGCGAAAACACCTTAATCGCTTCAATTTCTGCTTGTTCCCGTAATTGGCCTAATAATTCTGTTTCTAAACTTTGGCTGAGTTTTATTTTCCATGTGGTTAGCACCACTTTAGTTAAAAACTCTGCGGCGGCTTGGCCCGTTAAGCGTAAATTAAAATGTTCGGTGATCAGTTGTTGTGCGCTAGAAAATGCGCCTTCTTGCCCTGGGTCTGTATCAATACTTAACGATAATAGTTTTTCATTACGACCACGCAACATCGCTAACATGCGGTGCGACGGCACCGATTTTAGTAATTCTGAATGCTTAAAATAATCGCGGTATTTTGCCGCTTCTTTTTCTTTACCTTTTATCAACTTACTGCACAAGTGAGCTTGCTTAAGTAAATGTCGACGTAATTTTTGGATCAAGTTAGCGTCTTCAGCAAAACGTTCAACCAGAATGTAAAGTGCGCCTTCAAGTACTGAACTTTCGTCACTAAACCCCTGCTCTTTATTGATAAAGGCTTTGGCTTCTTGCTCAGGGTTAAGCTGCCAATTATTATAAATTTTATTGGCTAACGGCTCTAAACCCGCGGTAATGGCAATTTGTCCTTTGGTTTTTCTTTTTGGCTTATAGGGTAAATAGAGATCTTCTAAACGGGTTTTGTTGTCGGCATTATTAAGCTCGGCGGCTAAGGCTGGCGTTAATTTACCTTGCTGTTCAATATTGCTGATAATAACTTTTCGACGATCGGCTAAATCGCGTAAATACACTAAGCGTTGCGCAAGGTGGCGTAAATGATTGTCATCAAGCCCTTGGGTAGCTTCTTTTCTATAACGAGCAATAAAAGGAACCGTTGCACCTTCATCTAATAAGTTTATAGCAGCATTTATTTGGCTGGTTTTTACATCGATTTCTTTGGCTATTTGCTCAGCAATGGGTGTCATTTATATAGGATCCTAGATCAATCAAAAGTCGTATTTTTGTTGGCCTCATTATACACCCAATTACTGACGAGGTGCGATATACCCACAAAGGTTTTTTATTGTACATAAGAAAGTAATCATTCGAGGTAGCTGCTAAGATAATTTTAATAGAGAAGCATTTAATTTAACGTTACAATGTTCGTATACGTTATCAATTTTATGGGGTTATGCTCATTCATCAAGTTGATATAAGTAACTTTATACACAAAACCGGAAATATTATGGCTCTCTCTGTTGTTATCTTAGCTGCGGGTAAAGGCACTCGCATGCGCTCTGCTTTACCTAAAGTTCTTCATCCCGTTGCTGAAAAGCCAATGGTATCTCATGTAATTGACGCAGCGCGCCAAGTAGATAGTGAAAATATCTATCTAGTTTACGGTTTTGGTGGCGAAGTACTTAAAGCTAAAGTTACCGGTGACGATTTAACCTTTGTTGAACAGAAAGAGCAATTAGGCACAGGCCACGCGGTTGATATGGCGTCACCCTTTTTATCTGACGATGAAGATGTGCTAGTGCTTTATGGCGATGTACCTTTAACTAAAGTTAGTACATTACAACGTTTAATTGCCGCTAAGCCTGACAATGGCATGGCGTTATTAACGGTACATTTAGCTAACCCTGCAGGCTATGGTCGTATTATGCGCGATAGTTCAGGCACAGTAGTTGGCATTGTTGAACAAAAAGATGCCACAGCCGAGCAACTATTAGTGAATGAAGCTAACACCGGTATTTTATTAGCTAATGGCGGTGACTTAAAACGCTGGTTAGCGAATTTATCAAGCGATAATGCCCAAGGCGAATATTACTTAACGGATATTATCGCTGCCTGTCATCAAGAAGGTAAATTAATAGCTACGGCTCATCCTGATAGCGAAATTGAAGTAGAAGGCGCAAATAACCGTGTGCAACTTGCCGGTTTAGAGCGCGCTTATCAAAGAAGAAAAGCAGAAGAGTTAATGATTGCTGGCGCGACTTTACGTGACCCTAGCCGTGTTGATATTCGTGGTAACGTTACTGTTGGCCAAGAAGTGGTGATCGACGTGAACTGTATTTTCGAAGGTAATGTTGATATTGCAGATAATGCGATTATTGGTGCTAATTGTATTTTGAAAAACTGTACTATTGGCCAAGGTGCAGAAGTTAAACCAAACACTATGATTGAAGGTGCTATTATTGGCGAATTGGCCTCAGTTGGACCGTTTGCTCGCATTCGCCCTGGCTCTGTATTAAAGCGTGATGCCCATGTTGGTAATTTTGTTGAAATGAAAAAAACCACCTTAGGTGAAGGGGCAAAAGCTGGGCATTTAAGTTATTTGGGCGATGCAGAAATAGGCGCTAACGCTAACATTGGTGCCGGTACTATTACCTGTAACTACGATGGTGTGAATAAAGCTAAAACTATTATTGGCGCAGGTGCGTTTATAGGCTCAAATGCCTCGTTAGTCGCACCCGTTACTATTGGTGCAATGGCAACAACCGCTGCTGGTTCGGTTATTGTTCAAAATGTTGATGATCATGAACTCAGTGTTGCGCGTGGTAAGCAGCGTAATATTACGGGTTGGAAACGACCGACTAAAAAGTAGACAATAGCATGATAAAAAGGCCTTTTATCGAGCTATTTTCACTTGGCATTCTACTCATAAATATTTTATTTATGAGTAGTGTTCGTGCTGAACCAGATTTAATTGCTGTTGCAGCTGAGCACCCTTTGCTGCAATATCAAGAAAATGATGAAATAAAAGGTCCCAGTGCAGAAATTCTTAAATTACTGCTGCAGACTAGTCAACTAGAAGCCCCACTTGATTTTTTTCCTTGGTCTAGAGCTTATCAAACGGTATTAAACCGCAAAAACACCCTTATAGTCAGTATGGTTCGCACACAAGCGCGAGAAGATAAGTTTCATTGGCTGATTAAAGTAAGTGAACTGGTACGTGGTTTTATATCACTGAAAAGTAAGCCTGAAAACAGCATTCGAACGATTAGTGACGCGAAATCAAAAACTATCATTGTAATACGAGATAGCTATGGTCATAACTCCTTAATGAATTTAGGTTTTAGCGAAAAAACTAACCTTTACGTGGTCTCGTCATTAAAACACGGGATAGCACTTTTCTTATCAGGAAAAGTAGACCTAATATATACCGAGCCAAATATTTTAACCGACTATTTTACAGAGCAGAAGCAAAATGCCGAAGCGCTAATCTCTGTACATGTTTTGCCTGAAACTCGCCGAGAAAGTTACATTGCTGCGAATATCAATACAGACACTGGCACGCTAGAAAAACTTAACTTAGCGGCAAATAAGTTACAAACAGACCCTAATTACCAATATTATTTGGCCTTTAAAGCATTAATAAAAAAGTAGTGTTTAGATAAATATTGTTTTTATTTTCAGCTTTTGTTCTAATAGATAAGTTTTAAAACGAAACTTTTAAGAGTAAAACGAAAGCAATGTCAAAACGAAATACACAGCAGCGTCGTCATACCATAATTGCAGAGTTAAGTAATTTAGGTGAAGTAAGTGTTGATAGCCTTGCAAAAATGTTTGAAACCTCAGAAGTTACTATCCGTAAGGATTTGGCGGTTCTAGAAAACAGTGGTTTACTACTGCGTAGATATGGTGGTGCCGTGCCTTTGCCGCATGAAATTACCCAGCCAAAAACAGAAAAAGTTTCGAAACGAAAGATAATGATCGCAAAAACGGCGGCATCGCTGATCCGCGATCACAATCGCATTATTTTAGACAGCGGTAGCACCACTTCGGCTTTAGTTCGTGAATTAAGTGCTAAACAAGGTCTAGTGGTTATGACAAACTCACTCGCTATTGCGTCTGATTTGCATGCGCTTGAAAATGAACCGACATTATTGATGACCGGTGGTACTTGGGACCCGCACTCGGAATCTTTCCAAGGCCAAGTGGCAGAAAGTGTATTACGCTCTTATGATTTTGATCAGCTATTTATTGGTGCCGACGGTATTGATTTAGCGCGCGGTACAACAACATTCAATGAACTTTTAGGCTTAAGCCGTGTAATGGCTGAATTGTCACGTGAAGTTATTGTGATGTTAGATTCAGAAAAACTTAATCGAAAAATTCCCAATTTAGAATTACCTTGGGGGAAAATTCACACGTTGATAACAGATGCAGACATGCCTGAAGACGTGCGAAGTGAAATAATTAAACAAGGCGTTAACCTCGTTATCGCAAGTTAAAATAAGGACAAAGAGTATGTGTGGAATTGTTGGTGCTGTCGCACAACGTGATGTAGCAGACATTTTAGTAGAAGGCTTAAAACGCCTAGAATACCGTGGTTATGACTCTGCTGGTGTAGCCATAATTGATAATAATAACCAACTTAAGCGCGCGCGCCGTTTAGGTAAGGTACAAGAACTTGCTGATGCATTGCATGCTAACCCAATAGCGGGCGGCACTGGTATTGCGCATACACGTTGGGCAACTCATGGTGCACCAAGTGAAGCGAATGCGCATCCGCATGTTTCGTCAGAAACTATTGCGGTGGTACACAATGGTATTATTGAAAATCATGATGTTTTACGCACTCGTTTACAGGGTTTAGGCTATACATTTACCTCTGAAACTGACACTGAAGTTATCGCTCACTTAGTTCACCATGAATTAAAGTCTACCGATAGCTTGTTAAGTGCGGTTCAAATTACTGTTAAGCAATTAGAAGGCGCTTACGGTACTGTTGTGGTTGATACACGTGACAAAGACCGTGTTGTAGTTGCACGTTCTGGTAGCCCATTAGTGATAGGTTACGGCGTTGGCGAAAACTTTATCGCTTCAGATATGCTGGCACTATTACCGGTTACCCGTAAATTTTCATTTTTAGAAGAAGGTGATGTTGCTGAAGTTACCCGTTTTGAAGTCAACATTTTTGATACTGACGGCAAGCCAGCAGTGCGTGAAGCTAAAGAATCTGAAGTTAGCCACGATGTTGGCGACAAAGGTGAATACCGCCACTACATGCTAAAAGAAACTTATGAACAGCCTACGGCTATTCGTAACACCTTAGAAGGTCGTTTATTGGGTAATGTGTTAGATATCCAAACCTTTGGCGAAGGTGCTGATGCTATTTTTCAAGAAATTGAGCATGTACAAATCATCGCCTGTGGTACCAGTTACCATTCAGGTATGGTGGCGCGCTATTGGTTAGAAGCCCTGGCGGGTGTCTCATGTAATATCGAAATTGCCAGTGAATTTAGATATCGTCAATCTCATGTACCTAAAAATGCTTTATTAGTGACTATTTCACAGTCAGGCGAAACTGCTGATACTTTGGCAGCGCTGCGCTTAGCGAAACAAATAGGTTACCGCGCTAGCTTAACTATTTGTAATGTTGCTGGTTCTTCATTAGTTCGCGAATCTGACTTAGCCTTTATGACTAAAGCAGGCGCTGAAATAGGTGTGGCTTCAACGAAAGCCTTTACCACACAACTTGTTGGTTTATTAATGATGACCTTAGCTATTGGTCAACATCACGGAATGTCACAAGAAAAGCAAAACGAAATTGCTCACTCGTTAATGACATTACCTAATAAATTAGAAGAAGTGTTAGCACTAGCAGGGTCAATTGAAGATTTAGCCGAAGATTTTGCTGATAAACAACATGCCTTATTTTTAGGTCGTGGCGACCAATATCCTATCGCCATGGAAGGCGCGTTGAAGCTGAAAGAAATTTCATACATTCATGCTGAAGCCTATGCTGCTGGTGAACTTAAACATGGTCCATTAGCGTTAATCGACGCAGAAATGCCCGTTATTGTTGTAGCACCGAAAAACGATTTAATTGAAAAACTAAAATCTAATGTTGAAGAAGTACGTGCTCGCGGTGGTTTAATGTATGTATTTGCCGATGCCAGTGCGAACTTTAGTAGCGACGACACCATGAAGGTTATTAACGTACCTGTGTGTGACGACTTAATAGCCCCTATTGTTTACACCTTGCCATTACAGTTATTGTCTTACTACGTTGCCATCATTAAAGGTACTGATGTTGATCAACCTCGTAATTTAGCGAAAAGCGTGACCGTTGAATAGAGCAACGCTTTATTGAGCGGAATTTGTCGGTGAGTAATAAAGGGTGAAGCGATCACCCCAAGGTTAGAATCTTTATTACTCTCTTCAGAACTTAAATTTTTTGGCTAATAATTAAAAGTTAATAGTGTTCAAAGCCATATATACTTGGCAATAGAGTAAAAACAAAAAAAAGCAGCCTTATATTAGGCTGCTTTTTTATTGCTCGTAATTAACACACTAAAAACATAACAAGTTAATATGCTATAGGCTATAAACAAGTTGCAAAAAAACCTGACACTATTGACTAACAATATATAATTAATCGAAGTTAATGGTTAATAAAGTGTATTGAAATTATGTTATTAGGTATTTATTAGCAATAATCATCAGGAGTTACTTTTAGAACAGCCAAAACCTTTGAGAATAGTAGAATAATAGGATGGAATTACTGTGTTTATAAATTACAAACACTACAATTTAGCGGAGTTAACAAAATTAGAGTACCTGTCAGAAAACTTTACACATTTATCGAATATTAGAGGTTAGTATTGATGTGCGCTTGTTAAGTTGTTGAATTGTAAGCTCTAATTGTCATTTTTTGTAACTGGTATGCTTTGTGCATTATCTCTACTAGTAGTGGATTAAGAGCTTGTTGAAATACTGAGTAAAGTAAGTAAAGAGTAATTTTACAAAATATTTACTGAATTTTTGGATTTCAATAGCTGTTAAATTTAAAATTTAAATTAGGTAGACTGATAATGTATAATAATAAAAGCGTTGTTCAAAAAGTAAAAAATAGTATATGGAATCGTGTTGTATTGGGCGCTATGCTGATAGGTATGAGTGTGTCGAGCCAAGCTAGCTTGATTGGTCTGGATTTAGAAGAAAATCCAGATATTTTGTCAAGTTTCTTAAAAATAAACTATGATGCATCAACTAGAATTTTCACCGCAATTGGTACTGCTGATCAACTGTTCACAGGGAATACTTTTATTATAGAAGAGAATTCATTTACTTTAACTACTTCTATTTCTAATACTGGTGTGCTTGGTGATGACGGTATATTCACTATTGGAGGTATTATTACAAGCTTAGGCTTTTCTAGCAATACTATGTTGACTGGTAACCTTACTATGCTAGGTTTTACTGATAATTTAAGTGGTGGAGGCCCTTTAGAGTTTCTATTTGATGTGACAGGTGGTGATGCTAAAGATCTATTCGGTAGTGTCGGTGGTATTATTATGTCTGACACAGGTTTTGATGGTGATTGGTCTAATGACTTTGGCACTGGTATGGGTTATACAGCTAAGGCAGATACAGGAGTTCCTAAAACATCAGTTTCTGTTCCAGAACCTACTAGCATGTGGTTACTTGGCTCTGGCCTTATCGGCTTAGCTGGTTTTGCTCGTCGTAAGCAAAATAAATAAACTTTAATAGGGGGAGAGTATAAGCAGTATTTATCTAACTGTAATCTCCCTCATCTATTTCTCGATTCAAGTATTATTCAATCCTTTCACTAAGCTTACCAAGTATTAGTTAAGTTACTGTTAGCAATTTTATTTGAAATAATAGATTGAAAATATTTTATTTTGAGCCATTTTTTGGAGTTACACATGATCAATTTACGAAAAAAACATTGCCAATGGTTTACCAATAGTGTGGTGTTGATGTCGTTAGCGGTACCCGTTATATCAACAGCTGAATTATTGAATAATTCTCTTGAACAGCCACTTATGAGCTATAACGCTCAGACAGTCAGTACTACTTATTTCGAAACAAATAATTTATTCAGTATCAATTCATTCCCGGTATCTATTTTATTCACGGCTCCTCCATCAGTACCTATTACTCCTGTTCCTGGCGGAGATGAAAACTTTACGATTAATATCAGAGTTGATGAAACTGGTGCACTTATTGGTGGTATTCCAGGCCATGATCTAATCATTAATGGTGAAGTTTTTGTGCCAGGTTTAGGTACTGTTACTGGTGAGTTACTGACCGGCGAAGTAAGCGCTTTTGGCTTTTATAATTCATCAACTAACAATGATAACTTTGATTTTACCTTTAATGTTACTGGCGGTTTACTGCAAGACTTTTATCCTTCTGGAGTGGTAGCGGTTGAACATCTTATTGAAAGCTCCAACTTTACTGGTGACTTTACTGTTGATTTTGAAGGAGAGTCAAAAGGAACTTTAGGCTCAATCCCGGCAACAACCGCTATGATCGGCGATCGTGTATGGTCTGACCTTAATGCTGATGGTATTCAAAACTGTACGGATGGTGGCGCAAACGATGCTAACTTCCCTGCCGATGGCATAAT
Organism: Colwellia sp. PAMC 21821; assembly: GCF_002077175.1. Lineage (NCBI taxonomy): Bacteria > Pseudomonadati > Pseudomonadota > Gammaproteobacteria > Alteromonadales > Colwelliaceae > Colwellia > Colwellia sp. PAMC 21821. Next base: position 1,941,815 of record NZ_CP014943.1, on the reverse strand, counting down.
CGGTAACGCAGGCGATTTTGGTGCAGAATGTGATGCTGGTGTTGCTAATGTTACTGTTAATCTATTAGAACCTGGTTTTGATGGCAACTGTGGGACAGGCGACGAAGCGTTTGTTGCTACTCAAACTACCGATGCTAATGGTTTTTACAAATTTAATAGTGTTGAGCCTGGAGCCTATTGTGTATCAATAGTTAAACCTGCTGGCACTGAATGTACTATCGACAACATGGGTGGTAACAATTTAGCGGATAGCGATTTTGTTGATCAAGGAGATGGCACTTGTCAGACCGTTGATGCTGATCAAAATCCTATTATAGTTGCCGCTGGTGACAAAGACCTTTCATTTGATGCTGGCTTAATTGGTTCAAGTGCATCACTTGGCGACCGTGTATGGTCAGACATTAATGCCGACGGTATTCAAAACTGTTTTGATGGCGGCGCTAACGATACTAATTTCCCTGCCGATGGCATTCTAGGTAATGCAGGCGATGAAGGCGCAGAATGTGGTTCTGGTCTTGCTAACGTTACGGTAAATCTATTATCAACTGGCTCTGACGGTTACTGTGGTTCGGGTGACGAAATGGTAGTTGCTACTGAAACTACCGATGCTAATGGCTTTTATTTATTTGAAAATGCTGATCCTGGTGCTTATTGTGTATCAATAGTTACCCCTGCTGGTTACGCATGTACTTTAGATAACATGGGTGGTAACGATTTTGCTGATAGCGACTTTGTCGACCAAGGTGATGGTAGCTGTCAAGCCCTTGATGATAATCAAAACCCTATTGATCTTTTAGCAGGTGAAAATAACCTTTCTATTGATGCAGGTTTAGTGCGCTTACAAGCAGCACTTGGTGACCGTGTTTGGAATGACCTTAATTTAGACGGTATTCAAAACTGTACTGATGGTGGTGCTAACAATGCTAGCTTCCCTGCAGATGGCATTTTAGGTAATGCTGGCGATTCTGGCGCAGAATGTAATTCAGGTATTGCTGGTGTAACCGTAAACTTATTATCTACTGGCTCTGACGGTGTTTGTGGTACAGGCAATGAAATGCTTGTTACGTCAAAAACTACAGACAGCAATGGTTTTTACTTATTTGATGATATTACCCCGGGTAATTATTGTATCGCTGTAGTTAAACCAGCAGGCTATGAATGTACCGCAGACAACATGGGTGGTGACGATGCTGCCGATAGCGATGTGGTTGATCAACTTGATGGCACTTGTCAAACCGTAGATGCAAACCAAAACCCAATAGAAGTTGTAGCGGGTAACAATGACCTAACTATTGATGCAGGGCTTGTAAGCTCAATGGCCTCATTAGGTGACCGCGTATGGCAAGACCTTAACGGTAATGGTATTCAGGAATGTGCTGATACTAACGGTAATGGTGTTGTAGGCGATGCTGGTGATATGGGTGCTGAGTGTAGTGCTGGTATTGCAGGTGTTAGCGTTGCGTTAATTCAAAATATTGATGGTGATGCAAGTTGTACTTCAGGTGATGAATTTGAAATAACAACAACCACTACTGACGGTAATGGCTTTTATCTTTTCTCAGACCTTATTGCGGGTAACTACTGTGTAGAATATACGCTACCTAACGGTTATGTATATACGCTTCAAAATCAAGGTGTTGATACTACCTTTGATAGTGATGCAGATGCGATATCAGGTAGAACAGCCAACGTAGATGTGCTAACTAATCAAGCTAACTTATCTGTTGATGCCGGTGTAATTGCTCCAGCCTCTTTAGGTGATTTAGTCTGGAATGATACTGACCGTAATGGCTTATTTGAAAATGAAATTGGTGCTGCAGGCATTCAAGTCGAATTATTAAGTTGTAGTAACAGTCCGGTTACTGACATTAATGGTAACTTGGTAATCCCAACGGTTACTGACAGTAATGGTTTATATAACTTTGATAACCTAAAACCAGGTGAGTATACGATTAAGTTCACTACCAGTGCTGGCCTTGAGTTTACTACTGCTGTTGTTGGTCCTGATGGAATTGATAGTGATGCAGAACACTTCAACCAAGATGGCACTATGGGTACAACACGTTGTATTACTTTAGCCTCAGGTGAAAACAACACGAATATTGATGCTGGCATACGTTCAGTTAATGAATCACGTATTGGCGACTTAGTTTGGAATGATACTAATGCCAACGGTATTCAAGATATTAACGAATTAGGCAATGGTATAGCAGGTGTACCTGTTGAACTGATGATGTGTGATGCAAACAACATATTGACTTCAACCGGTATGACTACTAATACCAACGCGAGTGGCTTGTACTTCTTTGAAGGTCTTTCTGCGGGAAGCTATGCGGTTCAATTTGATATAGCTTATTTGACTCAAGCAGGATACATAGTTAGTCCACGTTTTACCGGTATGAACACTGAAGTAGATAGTGATGCTAACCCAAATACTGGTGCTAGTGAGTGTATCGACTTAGGTGTACGCGACCAAAATCTTACATTGGATGCAGGCGCTTATTTACCGGCTAGTTTGGGTGACCAAGTATGGCTTGATAGCGATGGCAATGGTGTTCTAAACAACGAAAATGGTTTAGATGCTGTAATGGTTGAGTTATTTGACTGCAGCAACAACACTGTCTTTAATATCTTTGGTAATGAAGTAACGTCTGTTTATACCAATTCAACAGGTATGTACAATTTTACTGATTTAGTCCCAGGCAATTATAGAGTTAAATTTACTGCTCCATCAGGTTTAAGTTTTACTAATGCTAATGTAGGTATTGATGAAACCATAGACAGTGATGCAGAGAACTTTGACGGTGATATGGGTACAACAAGTTGTATCACGCTAGGATCTGGTGAGCAAAATATAGATGTAGATGCAGGTTTTGTTGCTCCTCTAGCGCAGTGTAGCTTAGATATTAATGCTACTTGTGCAATCATACCAACACTTCAACCTGTTAACTTTGTTTGTAGTGACGCTAAGCCACTAGACACATTATCAATGGTTTGGGATGGTCAAGATAACGTAAACATTGTTGCTTATTACGGAAAAACTGATGATTCAGAATTAACGACCCGTAGTAATATTAATAATGGCGATGTGGTTACTATTAGCGGCTTTGCCGGTGCTGGTAATGACATTGATTGGGAAGTTTTCAACGCTAACGGTGATAGCTTAGGTACTTCACGTTTTCATATGTCATGTTCTGATTCTGGTATGAATGGCCCTGAAGACTGTGGTGCGCCGCAAGGTAATAGTAAAAATAATGAAGCAGGTCTTTTAAATAGCTGGTTACTGGACGGTTTAGCGGGTGAAAATGGTGTTGCGTTAGTATGTAACTCACCAACAAACCCTATCGCGACTGCAGAAACTTGTGCTTACGAAATGCCAACTAATGCTTCTTGTGATAGCAAGCCTGTTAACGTGAGTTTACGTTACCTTGGTGGTGATTGTGTTATTAGCAATACACAAGGTGGTAAAGCTGAATGTATCGTCGGTGGTACAGCCGGTGACAACGTTCGTATCAAAGTTAGCAACGGTAAAACAGGTAGCAAGGCTAAAGTATTCCTTGATACTGTTCAGGCCAACGTAACTATCGGTGATGTTGTTACTGCAACGTCTGCAGCAGCTAATGAAAACGATTTTGATTCAAATACCATTATTGAAATCTTTAGCGCTACGGGTAACTTAGTACAAAAAGTAGCTATGCATACTTCATGTTCATTACCGTTAAGTTTAGGTGACCAGTATGGTGCAGTTGACTTAGTTGCCATGGATACCAAAAGTGGTCAATCGATCTCTGCTGGTGTTGAAATGCTGTATAACTACACCATTGTAAACAACAGTACTGAACGTTTTGTTGATGATGCATCAGATAGCTTTGGACCTTTAGGAAAGCTTGATCTAGCAGCCCAAGGTGGAAGTGCTGAATTAACTCGAACTCAGTTTGTTTTACCTGGTGTAGATAATGTATTTAACAACACGTTAATGGTAACCGGTAACCTTATGCCTTCTGGCATAGCTTGTAGTGCTCAAGATACTGTACCTTTAACGGTAGAAGTACGTGAAACACCAACATTGCCAGGCCAAGTTGTTAGTTGTAGTGACATAAAGCCATTAACCGAATTATCAATGGTTTGGAATGGTGAAAATGGCACAACGGTAACGACAGCTGCAGGTCAAGTTTTTGAAAACTTGCAGAAAGGTAATTTGATCAACTTCACAGTTGACCGAGATGCTTACGGCAATAACTTTGTCGTTACACTTAGCGGTGGTACTTCTGGTACTTCAGAGTTTCACTTATCGTGTTCAGATGAGTCGATGAATGGCTCTGACGATTGTGGTACACCACAAGGTAATAACAAAGGCGAAAGCGAACCAGATGAAGTAGAAAGTTGTGACGTTAACTTAGATGACGACGACAGTTCATCAAAAGATGACGACGACAGTTCATCTAAAGATGACGACGATAGTTCATCAAAAGATGATGACGACAGTTCATCAAAAGATGACGACGATAGTTCATCAAAAGATGATGACGATAGTTCATCAAAAGATGACGACGATAGTTCATCAAAAGATGATGACGACAGTTCATCTAAAGCTGATGTTGATAGTTGTAAAGTGAACAATGATGACGACGACAGTTCATCTAAAGATGACGACGATAGTTCATCAAAAGATGATGACGACAGTTCATCTAAAGATGATGACGACAGTTCATCTAAAGATGATGACGACAGTTCATCTAAAGATGATGACGACAGTTCATCTAAAGATGATGATGACAGTTCATCTAAAGATGATGATGACAGTTCATCAAACAGCAAAGATGATAATAAATCTAACCTAAACAATAGCTGGTTATTAAACGGCATGAGCGGTACTAAGGGTTCATTTAGCTGTAAATTACCTAATACCGGAGTGGTTGTAGGTACAAGCGTTAAGTAAATAATAAGCAACAGATGAAAAACATCTGAAGTATTAAAGTTGTTTTTTGGTTGTAAAAAGAGTGCTCAAATGAGTACTCTTTTTTTTTGTTTTATAAGTGTTTTATTTGACAAAAGAAGAACTTAGATTACAATCAATCGACACTTGATGGCTTGTATTTTTATAACAATTAAGGGCTGACAGAGATCATGACCGAAGATAATATCAAAGAAATAAATATGCAAAAATGGATTAAAATTGTTTTTACGTTTTGTCTGTTTTCTGAATTTACCCTGGTCGCTTTAGACTATATTTTTAATTATATGGATGTCTTGGGTGACAAACAATTTCGTCGTATATGGAATGTTGCTAGAGAAAATTCTATTCCTACTTGGTTTTCGTCTATTCAAGCGCAACTGTTAGGAGTAACAGTATTATTAATCGCTGCAGTTCAAAAACGTCATATTTCTACCTTTAAAACTTGCGGCTGGATATTGATCGGTTTGTTTTTTCTCTTCATCGGTATAGATGATTTTGCTGCAATCCATGAAAAGTTGGGTGGTGTATTAGAACGAATGGCCAAAAGTGGTAATAGCGAGCAAGGCGACGTGGTAGGCCTTTTATTGCAAAACCCTTCTTTTTCTTGGCATACCTTTATTGCCCCTATATTCGCATTGTGCGGTTTAGCTATAGCCTTATTTTTATGGATGGAGTTTTGGAAATTAAACCTGTTTAGATATCTTTTTTTAGGGTTTGGTTGTTGGATAGTAGCTCAAAGTCTTGATTTTGTTGAAGGCCTAGATGAAGTAGACACTTACTACAAATTAGTTCAAGACTACTTTGAAATAGAGCGCGCCTATTTTGTATCACATACATTTAAAGTAGTAGAAGAGTTCTTAGAAATGCTGGGTACAACCTTACTCTGGATTGGCTTTTTGTCTTATTTTGCATATGTTGCAGATGGTATTAAATTCAAACTTGTTGGCTCAGAGAATTAAATTAACCAGACATTTTTTTGTTTTCAGTAGTAAAAGCTATTAGAAAAAAAATTCAAGACCGATGATAAAGTTGAAGTTATTATCGTGTTTGATAATAAGGAAGATAGAAAATGATGCTGTTCACAGTGTAAATTGAGATAAGTACTGACCAGGTTTTGAAGTAGTATCTGTGTTGACAAAAAGAACGCTCAATTGAGCGTTCTTTTTGAAAATTTCAAATAGCTTGAGATCAAGTAATATAGATATTAGTTTAAGTTTACTTTTATTTCGATAGTTGGCTAATATTGTCTAAAAGAACTTATAAGTTCAATTGTTTAATATCTTTCTGTGATGTTCATTTGTGACTGTTCTTTGCTGAAAGTTATACAGACTTAGTCTGTAAATATTTCAATGAACTAAAAATTGCATTATGTATTAATGACGTGGTATTAATTATATTTCATTTTTATCAATGACTTATATTTTTTATATAGTTGGCACGAATAAAGCATTAAGTTAGTGGTAGTTTGTAACTAAACAAATCAAAGGAGAATACTATGTTGAACTGGGCACTTACATTTTTAGTCGTTGCGATCATTGCAGCGATATTTGGTTTTGGTGGTATAGCAGGAGCAGCAGCAGGTATTGCCAAAATTATATTTTTCATCTTCGTTGTGTTGTTGGTTATCTCATTAATCGCCAATGCCATTCGTGGTAAATCACCAAAAATTTAGGGAAATAAATATGACTTTTATTAAAAAATTATCAACAACACTTATCACATTCGTAGCAGTATTTGGATTAGCTGCATGTAGTGACGACAAAGCTGAAACAGCCGGTGAAAAAGTAGATAAAATGGTACATGACGCTGGTAACGCCGTTGAAGACGCAGGCGATAAAGTCGGTGACATGGCAACGGATGCTGGTAATGCCATTGAAGATGCTTGTGAAGACGCAAAAGAAGGCGTAAATGCTAAAGACACTGATTGTTAGTTATTAGCTAGTCAGTTTTAAAAAATAAAAAGGCCTTACAGGCCTTTTTTTATTGCTAACTGTTGAACAAATTTTATTCATTGAGTAAACGATGAGAGTTCCATTCCCAGCATAAAATAGATAGCTTAGATTGTACGACTGCTTTTAGAATACCTAACCGACTATAATCAATGTTATCGTTAATTTGATAACTATTATTCCAAATTTTACTGCTTACCTAGCATAATAATTAATTTTGTAGAATAACATGGTGCTTATAAATAGGGTCCTTACTTGAATTATATTGAAAGTCTAAGATAGAAAATTGGAGTTTAAGGAGTAATTATTTGTACCAAAGTATGCAAGTATTTTTTACAACTGTGATTGTATTTTCTATATGACATTAATAATGATAGAACTATATATATGTTAATATCAGTTAGTTATGTTCGGTATGATAATTGCTTTTTAATATTCACAAATAGATAATAAGGAAAGATAATGATTGCAGTGAGTAATTCGGCATATTTGGGGTTTTACCTATACTTAGTGATGGTGCTTGTTCAGTGGGCGGTGGCTACCTATAGCAAGGCAAAGCAACCAAATGCCATCCCTGGGAAAATGGACGAAAACTTATCTCACGATAGCTTTATATTTAGAGCCCATCGTACATATCACAACACACTAGAGAACAGTACACTATTCGTAAGTACCGTGCTTTTCGCCTTTGTTCTTAACTTTCAAAGCCCCATTTTTGCGATATGCGTATGGGTTTATGTTGCCTCGAGAATTATCCATATGGTGTTGTACTATGCTATTGCAACCGAAAAAAATCCGAGCCCTCGCAGTTACTTCTTCTTAATGGGTGTCATTGCCAATGTAATTATGTTGGTATTGATTGGACTAAGGTTAATGCATTATTAAGTTTTATTAAATCACGACGTTATTTAAATTTAAGTGGTAAATAGATGTCGTAGATACATAACGCAAGGAAATAAAATGAAAAAAACATTAATTATTGGTGCAAGTGGTCAAATTGGAAAAAAACTTACTCAACTTATGCTAAATGATGGTAATGATGTGGTTGCGCTTGTTCGTGATAAAAGTAAATTATCAGATATCACAGATAAAAATTTACATGTTATTGAAGCTGATCTTACTGGGAATTTCGGGCACGCTTTTAAGCAGTGTACCAATGTAGTATTTGTTGCTGGATCCGGTGGTGAAACAGGGGCAGATAAAACGATATTGATCGATTTATGGGCGGCTTGCCGATCAGCAGATTATGCAAAAGAAAATGCGGTGAAGCACTTTATATTGGTTAGTTCAATAGGCGCTGACGCACCGTCAACAGGACCTGAAAGTATACAGCCTTACTTAATTGCCAAACATGTGGCTGATGAACATTTGATGCGCAGTGGGCTACATTACTCCATTGTTCGCCCTGGCACATTAACCAATGATGATGCTAAAGGTAAATTCACAACAGAAAGGCCCGCACAAAAAGGCGATGCTACAGTAACACGTGAAGACGTAGCGAAAGCACTGTTATTTATTGTTAATAATCCGTCTAAAGAAAACACTTTAACTGAGCTCTTTAATGGGAGTAAAAACATTAGTGAGACATTCAAATAATAGTTTAAAGCTTGAGTTCTTGTTAATTGATACATATAAATATCACGTTAAACCTTAATTGAAATGAAAATATATAATTAACGCGAACTTCTGTGCGCGTTAATTATATCAAGGGCTAACGTTTGAACTGATGCTCATGTTTAAAAATTTAAATAATAGTCAATTTAATTTGATGACAACAAGCGCTATAAATTTTTAGATTAAATCACAATTGGACAACTAACTTATAAAATACAGAATCATTAGCCCTACTTCATATCTACTACGAAATCCCGACCTGTAAATTTCACAATTAATAATGAATATTTTTCATGATTATTCATCTAACTATATAATAACGTGAATGGTGTTTGATTTATTTGTAATGTATTCAATTAGTTACTGTTATGCAAAAGTGGCTTTAGCCTTGCAATACTTTGTTTAACAAACGCAAATAAGAGGTCAGAAAACTAATGAGTAATTCAATAGAAACGATCAATCCTTTTACTGAGAAAAAGATAAAAGAATATACCTTGATGACGCATGACGAGGCTAAGGGAGCTGTAGAAAATGCTAACGAATGCTTCAACAAATGGAAACTTGTCGACGTTGCAGAAAGGGTAAAATTAGCTAATTCACTAGCACGAGTTATAAAAGATAATGAGAAAGAGTTAGTTCAACTGATGGTTGACGAAATGGGTAAAGTTCAATCCCAAGGTGAGCAAGAGGTGGCGCTTTGCGTTGAAATTTGCAAATATACGGCGAGCATCGCGGAGAAAGCTTTAGCTAATGAAGAGCGTGATTATGAACAGGGGAAAGCGCTAGTAACTTATCAGCCAATAGGCGTGATCTTAGGAATTCAACCATGGAATTTTCCGCTGTATCAGGTAATAAGATATAGCATTACTAATGTAGTTGCCGGTAACACGACAGTGATGAAACATGCGTCAAACGTTTTTGGTATGGCACAAAAAATTCAATCGCTTTACGAACAAGCCGGATTTCCAAAGTATGCATACCAGTCGTTGCTTATTAATGGCGAAACAGCCAATAAGCTAATCAGTCATGATGATATTAAGGGCGTTACTTTTACTGGCAGCGATGAAATTGGTAAGTTAGTAGCAGAAGAAGCAGCTAAACATAGTAAAAAGACAGTATTAGAACTAGGTAGCAACGATGCTTATATGGTTTTAGACGATGCTGATATACCCTTAGCGATAGAAGCTTGTGTCAAAGGGCGAGTTATTAATAACGGAGAAACATGTGTTTCTGCAAAGCGTTTTATCATTACCGAAAAAAATTATGATAAATTTAAACAGGGCTTTAAACAAGCCATGATGCAACTCAAATTAGGTGATCCTAAAGCAGATGATACAGACTTAGGGCCTATGGCAAGAAAAGATTTACGTGAAAAATTACACGAGCAAGTGAGCGAATCTATTAAATGTGGTGCAACTGTAATTTGTGGTTGTGAAATTCCTGAAGGAAAAGGCTTCTTTTATCCTGCATCTATTTTAGAAAATGTGAGCCCGAATATGCCAGCATACGATGACGAATTGTTTGGTCCAGTTGCTGCGCTTATCAAGGCCAATGATGATGAAGATGCTATGAGAATTGCTAATGATTCTCGCTATGGCTTAGGCGGTGGTATTTTCTCTCAAAACGAGGAACACGCTATAGAACTTGCGGTGAAGCACTTTAATACCGGTATGGTTAACATTAATGGTTATGGTTTGGCGCGCCCTAATCTCCCGTTTGGCGGGGTCAAGAATAGTGGCTATGGCCGAGAACATGGTGGCTTTGGTTTAAAAGAATTTGTTAACGTTAAATCTATAATGATTAATCGTTCAACATCAAAGTAAAGAAAGTGTTTAGTAAGTAGATATAAGTAAAGCGTTCAATAAAAGTTGAGCGCTTTTTTATATTAAACCTATCTAGATAGGCTGTCTTTATTGCTATCGCTCTTATGCTGATTTTTCATTTAAAATAGCACTATTAAAAAAAATTATGAGTATTCGTGGTTATATATCAATGCTATTTCAGTGAATGTAGGCCAAATATATTACCTTCAGTATCAATGCCAAGTGTGATAAAACCATAGTCACCAATGGACATTTTTGATCGTTGAATTTTTCCGCCAGACGATAAAAGTCGGGACTCTTCGACGGCACAATCATCACAGGAAAAATAAATAAGCGTACTATTACCACCAGCTTTAATACCAGATATTTTTACGAGAGCACCTCCAGCGCCATAAACATCAAAATTTGATGGGAAAGCTAACATTTCAATATCTTCATTAGTGATGTTCCCCAAGGACTCCAAACTCGTGTTGAGCACAGACTCATAAAAGAATTTAGCTCGAACTAAGTCGTTAACGTAGATTTCAAACCAACCCACAGGATTTGTTATCATTTCACTAATTCCTTACATTAAATATTTTGAGGTCAGCTATTGTTTTATCCTAATTTTTAAATTGTAGACGTAAATGCCCAGGTTTTACGTACTTTTTATTAAATCAAATAAAATCAGTGTATTATGAATATGAATAAACGAGGACTTTAAAGTAACTGGATAAAATATAATGAGCTTGTTGATAAACTTAGATAAATGTTGATTATTTGACATAATTAAATATAGTTAATTATGTATCTAGCTGATTCATGTGCGATATTTTTTTGATGTAAGCTATTTAGGCTTAGTCTGTAAATATTACATTTAACTTTCTATTAATGATGTAAAATATAAACAGCCTTATGGTTAGTGTTTAATTTTCAATTGGTTATGTTTATGTTCTTACTTGGCGCGAAAATCGCTTACTAGATCAGTAGTAGTTTATAATTTAATAAATGGAGAATATATTATGTTAAGCTGGGCTCTTACTTTTTTTGTTATTGCGATTATCGCAGCAATATTTGGTTTTGGTGGTATAGCTGGTGCAGCGGCTGGTATTGCCAAAATTATATTTTTTATTTTCGTTGTATTGTTGGTTATTTCATTACTCGCCAATGCAATTCGTGGTAAATCACCATAAATTTAGGGAAAACAGATGTCTTTTGTTAAAAAGCTATCAAATACACTTATTATATTTGTAGCAACATTTGGCTTAACTGCTTGTAGTGAAAAAGAAGCAGAAGAAGCCGGAGATAAAGTTGAAAAAGTAGTTAAAGATGCAGGTAATAAAGTCAGTAAAATAAAGGAAGATGCCGGTAATGCTCTTGAAGCCGCTGGCGAAAAAGTAACTGAAATCAAAAAAAACGCTGGTAAGGTAATGGATAATGCCGGCGAAAAAGTCAGTGAAATGAAAGAGAATGCTGGCGAGAAAGTTACTGAATTAAAAGCTGACGCAGGCAATATGATGGAAGATGCCGGCGAAAAAGTCAGTGATATGAGAAATAGTATCAGCAACAAGTTTGGTGGCATTAAAAAAGATGCTGGCAACGCTATTGAAGATGCTTGTGAAGAAGCAAAAGAAAGTCTAAATGCAGAAGATGAAGATTGCTAATTTATAGTTTCAATTAAGCTATAATCCAATTTGACTAAAAGCCCTTGTTAATACAGGGGCTTTTTATTTTTTATATATCATAAGTATAATTCAGGTTGAAATTGCATAGTACTTGTTGTGAACTTAACTAAAGTATGAGCTTAATAAATTTTATTTGAACGATAATATATTGTGTTCAAAAAACTTTAATAACTCTTCGAAATTCATGCTGATGTCATATTCGAAGCAATCGTTAACCTCAATAAGCACCACTTCTTTAATCATATAATATGAATATGTCACATTATTGCAAATCTGCTCTACAAAAGTGGATGTTATAAATAGCTTATTATGCTATTTTTGATCTAATAACTTTCTGAAATATATTGAAATTAACAATGTTTCTTACATTTTTTAATATTCTGCAAAGTATAATTACACGGTAAACCGCATTGGATGACCATAGTGCGAAAGCTCCTAATACTATTGTAAAAACAGACGTTAGGTTAAACACCTAATTTTATAGCTGGAAATGCAAACAATATAAATTATTATTTGTTAGATATTCGAGGTGTTTAAGTTGCAAAATAATTCGAAAATTAAAATATTAGTCAGTGATGACGACCTCACTGCTCGAATTATCATGCAAGAAACACTTGCCAGCGACAGCATAGAGGTTATTGAAGCTGAAAATGGCCAACGCGCTATTGAGCAATTCGAAAAACACCTGCCTGCCCTAATTTTACTAGACGTATCTATGCCACTTAAGAACGGCTTTGAAGTGTGTGAGCACATACGTGCCCTTGAAAGTGGAAAGCATGTTCCCATTATTATGGTGACCGGGTCGGACGATTTAGATTCAATTCATAGATCCTATTCCGTTGGCGCAACAGACTTTATTGCGAAACCGATTAAATGGGAAATACTAGGTGAGCGAGTAAAGTACATACTACGCGCAAGCCAAGCCTTCGCTGACCAAATGTCACAACAAAAAGAACTACATAAACTCGCTTTTTACGATGCGTTAACAGGATTGCCTAATAGGCTCTTGTTATTAAAAGATCTACAACGCTTTTTAGCCATGGCTCGTCGCAACAACTATCAGGCGGCTATGTTATACATAGATTTAGATAGGTTTAAGCGAATCAACGATACCATGGGGCATAGTATTGGTGATAAGTTACTGCGCAAAGTTGCTCATCGGCTACAAGAAAACATGAGAGATAGTGATGTTTTTTCCCAAATTGGTGATGAAGAACTTATGAGCAACGGTCAGTTGTCGAGTTTTGGCGGTGATGAGTTTACCATTTTTTTAAGTAAGTTGAGCAATGCCAATGAAGCTATGCTGGTTGCTGAACGTGTTATTCAAAGTTTTGTTAAACCATTTAAGTTAGAGCAATATGAAGTAGTGATCACCCCCAGCATTGGTATTTCGATGTTTCCCAACGATGGTGATACTGCCGAACTATTACTAAAAAATGCTGACACAGCAATGTATTCCGCCAAAGAAGCTGGGCGCAGTTGTTTTAAGTTTTACTGTGACTCAATGAATGCAACCGCGGCCGCGCTTTTACAGCTCGAACAAGATCTGCGTATGGCACTTAAATCAGGTGAAATACTTCCTTTTTATCAACCGCAAATTTGTGCAAAAACAGGCAATATTGTTAGTGTTGAAGCGCTTGTAAGATGGTTACCCGTAGCCGGAGGCATAATTCCACCCGATGAGTTTATTCCAATTGCAGAAGAAACCGGCTTAATTAATGAACTAGGGCTCTTAGTACTTCAACAGAGTTGTAAGCAAGCTAAACAATGGCTAGACAACGGTAACGAAGTGCGAGTCGCCGTTAATGTATCGGGTCACCAGTTTAGGCAAGCAAACTTTACTCAAATTGTCGCGCAAACACTCAATATATATAACTTACCTCCGCATTTACTCGAGTTAGAGTTGACCGAGTCGGTAATTATGAGTGACGCTGAAGAAAATATTAACCGCTTAATAGAGCTAAAAGATTTAGGTGTAACTTTGGCGGTTGATGATTTTGGTACCGGCTACTCTTCGTTGAGTTATTTGAAAAAATTCCCGATAGATATTCTCAAAATCGATCGTTCTTTTATGTGTGATGTTAATTCCGCACCCGATGATATTGCTATTGTAGAAGCAATTTTAGCCTTAGCTAAAAGTTTGAATCTTGGGGTAATTGCCGAAGGTATAGAAGAGCCGGCACAATTAGAAATATTGAAAAACACTCAACATTTATTGTTGCAAGGGTATTTGTTTTCTCGTCCTTTGAATGCTGAAAAAGTGACACCGCTGTTAAAGCAAAACTTTACTCATCTTATGCAAAATAAATAATGAATAAACTGCCAAACACCAACGCTTTAACTCATGATAAAAATAATATTGTGCTTTATGTTGATAGTGACCTTGAGATAAGTCGTGAATACACCGACATGTTAAATGAATTACAACAGCACATTACTAGTTCAGGCATGCAGTTGCAAAAGTTGTCGTTGTCGAAAAATAATAACATTGGGTCATCAATATTAGTCGTATGCCAAAATAATTCACATGCTGACAGGCTTATTAAACGATTTAACCTACAAGACCAGCAAGTATTTTGGCTAGCAGAGAACCCGCAGCAGCACGACCAAACGCTATCATTAAAAGAACATTGGTTTATCGATTGGCGAAATGAACAAGCTTTACTGCCTATTTTATCTTTACTAGTACGGCAGGATGACATTTTTCGGGCTAAACAACATACAGAGCATAAGTTTGCCTTACTGTCTGAATGTTTAGGCGAATTAGTGATTACATTAAGTTCAGCAGGAAGCATAACTGAAATTAATGCTGAACTGTCGGCATTAATGGGTGACTCTTGTACTTCTGCAATAGGTAAAGACCTACTTTCTTACCTACAAATACCGTCAGATACCGCCAAAAAGCGTATGAAAAATATTTTTGCTGACCTCGAGCGTTCTGGCGCGATGACTAGATTGCCGCCTTTTCCAATTCAGTTGGAAAATACCGTGATAATAGTTGATGGGTTTGTTGGTTCATTGCGCAATAATGAAAATTTACTCATTATGCGGCAAGTAGCAACGTGGCAGAGTCAAGAATGGTTAGAGCAGCTCGCAGTACATAATGAACCAGTCACTTTGTTACTTATTAATCCTGATGATTTAGCTAAATTTAATCAACAGTATGGTCGTGAGTTAGGTGACCAAGTACTGAGTGAAATTATGCTTAGTTTAACTGACTTATTACGCACAGCTGATTTTGTTAGTCGTTATAGCGGTGTAGTTTTTGCGGCAAATTTGCCTGAGACCAATGAACAGCAAGGTCAAGCACTAGCAGCTAGAGTAAGGCAAATGTTGGTTAATAAGTCATTTACTCAGAAAAAGCTGAATGTAGATTTTAGTTTTGGCTTAGCAACACTTAATTCAGAAGAGCAGCTGGGAGAACAATCACCTTTAGAGCTGTTTCGACGAGCCAATACCGCTTTGCAAGCCGCTCGTAGTATTGGTGGCGGCAAGTTGGTGGCTTGGGAACCAAAATTTGACGCCAATATCATTGCTAATTTAGACCGTATGAGTGGCAAGTTTTCAGAAGCGCCTGAAGATGATTTTAGATTACTTTCCTTACAGTGGGATTTAATTCGATTAATTGGTAATACCCATTCACTCGAAACTTTTTCAAAGCAAATTTGCCAAACACTAACGGCAGGAATGCACTGCGAATATGCTGGGCTATACCAAGTTAAAAACCAGAAATTAATTAACTCATCTTGCAGTACAGCTCAGAAAAATATAGATGTGGAAAGCGTACATCACTGGGTCAATACAAACATTAACGTCGATAGTTTGAAGAACTTAATAGATGCGCCGCTGCAGCCCATTGGATTATTTTGCCAAGCTATCGTGCCATTGTTTACCCGTAATCAATGTTTGGGGATGATATTATTACGATGGCCACTGAGCGAGCAAAGCAACGCTGAAAAGTACAATGCACAATTACAGCAAGTTACACCCAACTTAGCCACCGCTATTGATCGCATTATTCTGCTTGAAAATGACCAACGCAGATCGGTTATTGCTCATAAAACTATGGGCGATCAACATGAATTGCTCTTTGAATCTGCAGCAATGCGTAACGTTATGCAGCAAGTGCAGTTAGTTGCGCCCACTGATGCATCAGTGCTGATCATTGGCGAGTCAGGTACCGGTAAAGAAATTATTGCGCGACAAATACATAATCATAGTGCTTTGCTAGAAAAGCCTTTTATAACCTTAGATTGTAGTACTATTGTTGAACATTTAATTGAAAGTGAATTATTTGGCCATAGAAAAGGCGCGTTTACAGGCGCAACAAGTGACCAACCTGGCATGATCGCACAAGCCGATGGTGGCACTCTTTTTTTAGATGAGGTCGGAGAATTACCACTCGATATTCAATCAAAACTTTTACGTTTTGTACAAGAAAAAACTTATGTGGCTGTGGGTGATCAACGTGTGCGCAAAGTTGATGTTCGACTCGTATTAGCGACTAACCGAAATTTATTAGATGAAGTGGCCATGGGGCGATTTCGATCCGACCTCTACTATCGTATTAATGTGTTTACCGTTAATTTACCTCCATTACATAAAAGAGGAAATGACGCCTTGTTACTTTGTCGTCATTTTTTAGTCAAATTCAGCCAACAATACAGTAAAGAGATTATCGACTTTACCCCAGCGGCAATAAAAATATTGCAAGCATATTCATGGCCCGGCAATGTTCGAGAGTTAAGAAACATTATCATGCGTGCGGCTATTCTTTGTGATAAACAATTAGTTGATGTCGCTCATTTAAATATTCAAGAACAAGAATATCTTACAGAGACAGGTAGCCATTTAGGTTCAGCCAGTCATTTGGTTAGTGTTAATGAATCAGATGCTAGCTTCATGAATCAGCCCGATATAGCTAATTTAATTAATCAGTTAATCGCTATCGCCTTGCAGCAAGTACGCTTATTTCCGGTAAGTGCTTGGTTAGAATTACAGTGGTTAAGTGTATGTTTAGCTAAATGGGGAAGCTTGTATCAAGTAGCTCTGCAATTAGACCAGTCAGAATCTACTTTGCGTCGTCGCTATACTAAACTTAAAGGCTTAGATCTCAGTTTAGCGCCGCTAGGTGAGCTAGAAAGTGAATGCGATAATATGTTACAGCAACTGTTAACCGCACATTGCAATACTACACTTTGGTCAACCATTGAAGTTACATTGCATGAAATTGTTATGAAACAAGAGATTAGCCAACAACAAAAAGCACAGTTACTTAATGTAACCCAACCAACATTGCGCAAAATTTTGCAACAGATTCGAGTTTAACTTAACTTTTTTTGCCAACTACTTCCTCGTCTAGTTGTATACTTCAGCCCAGGGATTAAGCTCCTTGCGCTGAAGTTAACGACTAATCTATATCAACAACTAATATTCGACATTGCCAAAGATTAAAGCTGTAGACTACTGCACTATTTGCCGATTTTCTTGCTTATAAACAGTGCAGTTAATGAATAATTAGCATCAGTTAAGCTATTCTAAATGCCTCTAATTCCGCACAACTCGTTAGATAAGTCGCTTGTATGGTTTGCGCTATGCTCACTATATCTTTCGCTTGATTTTGTTTTATTGATGTTTCTAAATCTTTGCATAATTTATATAACGCTATAGCGCCAGAGTTTCCAGACATTGAACTAAGCGCATGGGCAATTTCTGCTATTTGATGTAAATCTACCTCAGCACTTTCTGTCTCTGCTAGTAACTGTTGAATTAACTTATTAGCCTCCTGGATAAACCCGTCTAATACACGATTAAATACAGGGTTGCCGGTACCTTTACTAATTCTCAAAAGCGTATCGACAGCTGCCATGTCAATTAACACAGTTTCGTCTTCATCACTTTCAATATCTTCAGCGCTTATTAGCTCGCTAACACCAGCGTTAGCTTTTGGAGTAGGCTCTATTTCTATCCTCGGATCAGCTGTATTATCATGGTCATTGGCTAAAGGGAGGCTCGACACGGCTAAGTATTTTAGGAGTGTTTGCTCAAGTTCTCGTAACGAAAACGGCTTAGTCATAACGCCATTCATGCCTGATTCAAGACACTGTTGGCGCAGGTCGTCGCCCATGCCAGCTGTCAGTGCAACAATAGGAATATCTGGCCAGTTTTTTCTTATCTCTGCTGTTGCTTTGTATCCGTCCATAATAGGCATTTGGCAATCCATTAACACCAGATCAGGCTGTTTTAAGTTTACTTGCTCAACCGCTTCCGCACCGTTGTCAGCTAACCAAGCTTCACAACCCAACATACCTAACATGCTTTTTGCCACTTCTTGATTCGTTAGGCTGTCTTCTGCCACTAAAATATTAGCGTTAAATGTTTGATGGTTACGGTGATCGTCGGTACCTGATTTTTGTTCAGCGCTTTCAATTCCTAAGGCGCCATATAAACTATTGCGTAAACCACTAAAATGCACCGGCAATGGCAAGATATTACGTTGGTCGTTCTCTTGCCATTGTGATGAAGGTAACAAGCAAATCCAGCGCTCAAGGGGAATGCTCGCATGTTTAATTGCAGCTTCGTGCTCTGATAGGCTGATCCACAAACCATTTTTGGCTGAGGCTAACTGTGCATTTACCCGTTGTACATGAACTGCTTTTATTCCTAACTTGAGCAACATATTAGCAACTGCTGTACCTAAACCACCGTTAAGGCTTACTAAGTGCACTGTTGGGCAATCAGCCATGGGTTCATGTTCAATAACTGGGTTTCCTACAATGGGTAAATCGACTTCGAGACTAAAGCGGCTGCCCTCGCCTAAATTCGATTGCACGCCAATGTTACCACCCATTAATGTTGTTAACTGTCTACAAATAGCTAAACCCAACCCTGTACCGCCATATTTTCTGGTGGTAGATGCATCAGCTTGGGTAAACATTTCAAATACTTTTTGTTGGCGATCTGGCGCCATACCAATACCGGTATCTTTTATACTGATTTCAAAGCCATTGTATTGTGCTGTGTCGCTTAGCTGAGTTTCATGCGGTTGATAGCATACAACGCGCTTAACACTGACATTAACTTCACCACGCTCAGTAAACTTAATCGCATTACTGGTTAAGTTTGCAATAATTTGGCGTAATCTAGCCGGGTCAGCATAAACGAGAGGTAATGGTTCGGGCGATAAAATAGCATTAACATGAATGCCCTTGTTAAATGCAGACTCACTAAATAAATCACACACTTCTTCAACGAGTGCTTCTAGGTCGGTTGGCACTGACTCTAATGTTGCTTTACCAGCTTCTAATTTAGAAAAATCTAAAATGTTATTGAGTAAATCTAGTAATAAACGACCTGAACGATAAACCAATTGTGCAAAATGTTGTTGTTTAGGTTTAAGGTCTGAGCTAAGTAACACTTCTGTCATACCTAACACACCGTTCATCGGTGTTCGAATTTCATGACTCATGATCGCTAAGAAATCGCTTTTTTCTTTACTCGCTTGTTCGGCAATTTGTCGGGCTTTTTCAGTTTCTTGCATGCTGATTTCAAGCTGAACGTTAGCAAGTCGAAGGTCTTTAGTGCGTTCTTCTACGGTTGCTTCTAATTTGATGAGTTGTTGCAACTCAAGTAAGCGTTTTTGTCTATATCGCCAAATGAAATAGAGCAAAATTAAAATGACTACAAGGGTATACAAACTATATGCCCAAACGGTTTTCCATGGTGGCGGCAATACCGTAATGGGCAGTGAAATACCGGTAGTATTCCATAAACCTTGGTTATTGCTGGCTTGTGCTCTAAGGGTAAAGTCGCCCGAAGGTAAGTTAGTAAATGTTGCTAAACGCCTATTCTCTAATTCGATCCAATCTGAATCTAGCCCATCTAATTTGTACCGATATTGATTTAAACCAGGGGCGTTATAATCGAGGGCAGCGAATTCGAAAGAAATAAAGTAGTCTTTGTAATCTAGTTCTAAAGCTTTAAGGTCGTCATACGGTACATCGAACCATACTTGTTCGTTGAGTTTTTTTACTCGAACTAACACTACCGGTGGTACAACTTGGTTATCTTTAATATCGTTAGGATGAAAACGCACTACGCCAGCATTGCCGCCAAAGTACATATTCCCGTTACTATCTTTGAAACCTGCGCCAAAGTTGAAATCACTTTCCTTTAAGCCTTGGTAGCTATCAAAATGCCTTAATTTTCCTGATTGTTTGTTAAATCTTGTTAATCCTGCGGTGCTACTCAACCAAAGGTTGCCATTATCATCGTCCTGAATAGAGTAAATATGGCTGCTAGGCAATCCACTTAAGCTATCGAAGTGTGTGAAACTATTGTTTAGTGCATTAAAGTCCTTTGGCAGCCATTTATTTAGCCCTCCACCTTGAGTTCCGACCCACAACTGGGCCATAGAGTCTTGATAAAAAGCCCATGCCATTGGTGCAGATAAACTATCAACGTTATCTGGTTGATGCTCAATGTGGTCAAAGTCTAAGTTAACAGGATCGAGCAGATTAATTCCAACGGTAGTACCAACAACGATTTTTCCGTTGAGCAGTTGATATACTGCAAGCACATAATCACTATTGATGCTTCGTGGGTTATTTTCATCATTACGGTAGTGGATAAATTTATCACTGCCCACAGGCAAGTAATTCAAACCTCCACCAAATGTGCCGATCCATATGTTGCCGGCTTCGTCTTGGAATATACTAATTACGCTGTTAAAGCTTAAACTGTGGGGATTGTCAGGGTCATTTATATAATTAGTGATTTGCTGTGTGTCAACATCTAGCTTACTTAGCCCTCCCCCTCGAGTACCAAACCATAGCGTATTACCATCACCTCGCACGGTCATCACCCGTGCATCGCTTAATGCCGGAACACTGTCTTTGTTAATAATTTGTTGTACATTGCCATCGCTGTTTAAGCGCGTTAAACCACCATAAGTTGCTACCCAAATTGCTACTTCCCCACTTGAGGATTTTGTTTCAGCAAAGCCTAAAATAGTATTATTCGCTAATCCAGAATCTATATGTTTAAAAGGCACCTCAGAGCTTTTGCTTAAACCATTATAAGTGCCAAACCACATTAACCCAGATGGGTCTTGTAATATTGATAAAACCAAATTATTGCTTAGGCCATTATCAGTATTAAATGTATCAAAATTGTTTCTGCCGTTCCAAATAGCCACGCCTTGTTCAGTGCCTATCCAAATGCGTTGTTGCTTATCTTGAAATACGGTGTAAACGTGATTAGCAGGGACGCTAGACTTCTGATTTTCTTGATGTTGCCAAGATGTAAACCTTAACCTTTGTGGATCGGCTACTGCCACACCTGCGTCTACGCTAGTTACCCAAAGCCTTTGTTGCACATCTATAAATAGACTACTTAAGCGATCGCTAAAAAAGGGTGAAACAGAGCCAGTATGCATGCGTACTAATTGCTTATTTTTTTTATTTAGTTTTAACAATCCATTGCCATCAGTGGCGAGCCAGATGAAGTTGGTTTCTTCTACAAAAGAGGTTATAAATGCTTCTTTATTGAGTTCTGGGATTAAGTCTTGTGTGTTGAAATGTTCAAAAGTCATGGTGTCGGGCTGAAAGCGGCTAAAATTACCGCTATTGTAACCTAGCCAAATATCGCCATTTTCATCTAACATCATACTCATTATACGATTAGATAAAGGTAAGGCTTGAGAAGTAGTATTGCTTTGCCAGGCAGTAAAACTTTGCGTTGCTGCATCAAATAGGTTTAATCCACCACCGTCCGTGGCTATCCATAAACGATTTTTGTTATCTTCAATTATCGCACGAACATTATCTGAGCTTATGGAGTTGTACTTGCGAGGATCATGAACAAATTTAATCAGTTCATAACCATCGTATCGAGCTACGCCTTCTTGGGTTACTACCCATAAATAGCCAGTACTATCTTGAAATACTTGCCGAATAGTTTTTTGAGAAAGTTGCTGATTAAGTGTTGCAGAAGAAAAGATGAAATTTGCCTTGGTTTCAGCGTGCAGCTTAAAACAAAGAACAAAAAAGAATAGTAGGGAGCAAACAGTGGTTTTGAGCATACTTTAATTACATATATTTTAATCTGTAAATAGACTAACTCAAAGCGTGTAAAACTCCAAACTTTAGACTTACTTAGAGAATTACCTATGAGTTTGTAGTAAGTATTAACTATTTACGAGGGGGGAAGTTAATGTATGGAAAGTCATTTCAAGGATATACACGCTTGAAATAAAAAACCCGCTACAACTTTAAGTGAAGCGGGGTCATATTTTTACGTTATTATTTATTCTTGAATCGAAAAGCTTTCTTGAACAATTTGTGCTTCTCGCCAAATAAATCCTTCGTTTTCAACGAAATTTTCGCTCCAAGTCGTACCTTCACGCCATATGAAGCCTTCAGTATTTAACGCTTCACGCCAGATAAAACCTTCACGCCAGATAAAACCTTCACGCCAGATAAAGCCTTCACGCCAGATAAAGCCTTCTTCCCAAACTTCAAAGTCGTAGCCTTCAATATAGTAGTTACCATCAGTGTCTTCGCGAGCTGCTCCCATGTAGTGTTGGTCACCACTCAAATCAGCTGTTATGTTCATTCCGTTATTAGCGCAACCCGTTTGTGTTGACTCAACCGCTTTTACCGCATTAACGCTACCAGCACCTTGTTGAAATGGACTATATGCAAGCTTACCGTCTTCCAATTGGGCCATAGTAGTACTAGTGATAAGTCTACACTTAACATCATTAGCACTAAGGTTTGGGTTGTTCTGCAGCATTAATGCAACTATACCTGTTACCACACCTGAAGATTGTGAAGTTCCTGACATCATATAGCGATCTTTAGCCATTAAATACTGTGGAAATTTAGCGGCGGTATACATCTCTGAATTACCTAAACTAAACATATGACCACCTGGCGCAACTAAATCTGGTTTGATAAAAGCGTCATGCGTTGGACCTTGCGATGAAAATGAAAGCATTTTGTCATCACTAGTGTCTAAAGTATTGTTATCACTGATTCCACCTACACTAATAACATAAGGTACATTAGCTGGTACGCCTACCGTCATTGCACTTGGACCGGTATTACCTACCGATGTAACGACAACAATGTCTTTTTCCCATAATGCCATTACTGCTTGGTTAAGTGGATCTTCCCAGTAGCTTGAACGCGGTTGTGCGCCAAATGACAGGTTGACTACGCGAATATTTAACGCTTTGTGATTATCCGCAATGTACTGTAAGCCACGAATAGCGTCAGCGTATGTACTGTGACCGTCTTCATAAATAGCTTTTACAACCACTAAGTTAGCGTCAGGCGCTACACCTTGGTAGTGGCTACTCGTTTGTCCATGTTCAACGGCTCTTTTACTGTTGGCAATTATGCCAGTAACGTGAGTACCGTGAATATTTTCATCAGTCATTTTACTAGGTTGTACTTCAGTATCGTTTATAGCGTCGTATGCTGCTTTGATTCGAGATTTATTAGAGGTATTACGGCTTAATGCACTGTTGGCAGCCCAAAGTCCACTGTCGATTACCGCTACAGTAACATTTTTACCGGTAATGCCCTGATTGTGCAAAGCATCGGCGCCGATAGAATTTACGTAATAAGTGTTACTATCACCATCAATGCTTTGTGTTTCGTAGCCTTTTACAAGTTTACGGTCACAATTTTCAGCAAAACCTACACCCATAGAGAAGTCGTTTTGTTTGTAACTATCAGTACCATTATTGGTAAATGCCAATTCAACGGTAGCATCTTCATAAGAACCTAAAAACGCAGTGGCAGGGATATCTGCTGCATCAAGCACTAATTCACCATTTTGCTCTGCAGTAACATTAGCAAATACAGCGGTGCCGTTGATTTTAACGGTGCGTATATTGCCTAATGCTAATGGCCAATTGAAGGTCATTTGGTTAAAGTTTACTTGTTGTTCTTTAGCATTATAGATATTCCAACGAATTTTATTCGCCGACATTTCAACTACATGACTACCGTAAACTTTACAGTTATCAAGCGCACTGGCGCTAAAAACAGCTTCGTTTTTAGTTATAGTAATTACGCCATTAAGTAAATTTAAGGCGGCTAACTCTGTATCACTAACTTTTACAGCAATCCCGTTTATTAATGATAATTCATGCGTTATAAGCCCACCTACGTCACCAATAATTTTTTTAAGGCCTAATACATTATCACCTTGAATGATAACTTCGTTATTACGCTCGATAACTGGCGCTAGTACTTCAACTACAGGGTCTAAAATACCAGCTAATAGACTTCCAGCACTATGTGCTGCAAATGGCAATGTTGATATGCTCAACAAGCTCGTCAACAATATTGCATGCTTTTTGTTAAATCTCTTTATCATATATAAATTACCTAAATTTGTATGTTTTCCCAGGTAGTGTTCTTATGCTAAAGATTACCCAGTCACGTATTAACACTAACGATGATATAGCAATGGTCGTGCCAGAATTTAACTTGTTGTTTTAATAGGATTTAATTTAAATGTGAAATAAATGACTCGTCGTAATTGAAATTAATGAATGTAACCAATGAATGTTTGATTCAAAATTAACATTCATTTTTTTTAATATAATGCATGTGTTACATATGAGCTGAACTATTGCTTTGTGAAATGCATTACCCTCCAGAGAATAAGTAGGCGTATTGTTTTATCATGCTAATACTTACACTTGAAGAGAAGATAGACGTTCGCTTGGATAAACTGATGTAGAGAGCAGTATGAGATAATAAATTTTTTAGTATTAAAATCTAGGCAAGTTAAAACATTTTGTAAAATATGTTTTTATTATTAAATGTTTATCGGTCGGGCTAAACTGGGTATATTCTCAATAACAAAAAAATAGTGGTCAACGTATGGTAGTAAAACGATTTTGGCTGATAACTATTCACCATGGAAACAGGTATTAAATATGAATATTAAATTAGCCCCTTTGTTTGAAAAAATTCAATCCAGCTTTTGGTTTATACCAAGTTTAATGATGATTTTCTCTCTATTATTAGCTGCTGGCACCATATACATAGACGTAACTCACATGCAGGATAAACAGGGGGCTTTATCGTTCTTATATACTACAGATGTAACGGCCGTTCGCTCATTATTAGGGACTATAGCGGGCGCTATGATCACGGTAACCAGCATTGCCTTTTCAATCACCATAGTTTCATTAACGCTAGCTTCTTCACAATTTGGGCCGCGCTTAATGCGCAACTTTATGATGGACAAAGGCACGCAGTTTGTCCTGGGTAGCTTTATTGCCACTTTTCTCTTTTGTATCGCTATATTTTGTGCCATCAGCTTTAAAGCGCCTTATGCCTTTCAACCCGGAATAACACTAGCTGTTGCTATTGCTATGACCTGTTTTAGTGTTTGGATCCTGATTTACTTTATTCATCATGTTGCCCAATCTATTCAGGCAGATGTGGTTATTGATGGTGTGTATTGTGAATTACAAGAAATTATAGGGAAATTATTTCCAGAAATTTCGAATGAAAATTTAACCCGTGAAGGTGTTTTAGCATTTGAGAAAAATAGAGGCACGCAACAGCTTGAAGTTTCGGCACCTTCAAGTGGTTACCTACAACTTATCGATAAAGAAAGTTTACTTACTTTAGCTTCGAAATCGCACTGTACTATTCAGCTGCATTATTCAGCAGGTGATTTTGTTGTTAAAAATTCAACTATTGCCACGGTTTATGGCAGTGATAAGGTTAAACAAGATATAAGTGAAAGCATTATCAAGCATATTGTTTTTGGAGCCTGCAGAACACCGGTGCAAGATCCTGAATTTGCGGTACACCAATTAGTAGAAATTGCCTTAAGAGCATTGTCACCAGGTATTAATGACCCATATACCGCAATAACCTGCATCGACAAACTCAGCTCAGTGTTGTGTAGTTTAGCGGGTAAAACATTTCCTTATACCAATATTTTTATTGATGGCGTACCGCGATTGGTATGTAAATCGTTAACTTTTACTGATATAGCAGATGCGGCCTTTGACCAAATAAGGCAGGAGTGTGAAACGAACCTCGCGGTTACTATCCAGATGCTAGATTCCTTACATGTTCTCGAAACTCAAGCTAAAACAGCAGAACATCATAGTTTTGTGCAAGCGCAGACAAGAATGATTGAGCAACAACAAGCTAAACAATCATTGAGCGATGAAGATAACACTGAGTTATTGCGCCGAATAAATAAAATTACCCACAATACTAAATTGGTTTAGTGTTTAAGATACATTTTAGTTAGTTTTAGTTAACTTTAGATAGTGAGGTTCGGTAATTGTGCATTAAAGATCAATGGATTAATGGTTTTTATATAGAGGGTATGTCAAAGGAAAGAGTGTTTTCATATCTGAATAAATGATTTGATTATTAGTGATATTGGTATAAAACCCCTGCGTCGATGTTACGGCGACGCAAAGGTTATTAGACTTCAATGCTAGTAAAAAACTATGCTAAATCGAAACGATCAGCGTTCATAACTTTCGCCCATGCGGCGACAAAATCGTGAACAAACTTTTCTTTGTTATCATCTTGCGCATAAACTTCGCTGTAAGCACGAAGAATAGAGTTTGAACCAAAAACAAGATCAACGCGTGTCGCTGTCCATTTGACTTGATCTGACTTTCGTTCACGAATTTCATATAAGTTATCGCCCACAGGCACCCACTTATAGTTCATGTCAGTTAAGTTCACAAAATAGTCGTTCGACAATACACCTTCACTATCTGTGAATACCCCATGCTTAGTGCCATTGTAGTTAGTATCCAACATACGCATACCACCAATTAACACGGTCATTTCATGAGCGGTTAAGCCCATTAACTGTGTGCGGTCTAACATTAACTCTTCAGCGCTAACTTTATAATCAGCTTTGAGCCAGTTACGATAAGCATCATGTTGTGGTTCGAGTACTTCGAAAGAGTCAACATCAGTTAACTCATCAGTCGTATCTCCTCGTCCTGGGGAAAAAGGAACTACTACTTCAACGCCTGCAGCTTTTGCTGCCTGCTCAATGCCAATATTACCCGCTAATACGATAACATCAGCAATGCTTACACCACTGGTGTGTGCAATACCCTCAAGTGTTGATAGTACTTTATTCAAGCGAGCAGGTTCGTTGCCTTGCCAATCTTTCTGCGGCGCAAGGCGAATTCGAGCGCCGTTAGCACCACCACGTTTATCGGAATGGCGATAAGTTCTAGCGCTGTCCCAAGCTGTGGCAACCATATCGCTGATACTTAGACCACTGGCAACTATTTTATTTTTTACTGATTGAACATTATAATCAGTCATACCTGCGGGGACTGGATCTTGCCAAATAAGATCTTCTTGCGGTACATCTGAACCAATGTAGCGGGCTTTTGGCCCCATATCGCGATGGGTTAATTTAAACCATGCTCGTGCGAAAACATCGGAAAAATATGCTGGATCATTAAAGAATCGTTCAGAAATCTCACGATAAGCAGGGTCCATTTTCATGGCCATATCCGCATCAGTCATTATTGGCGTGGTACGAATTGACGGGTCTTCAACATCAACAGGTTTGTCTTCCTCTTTAATGTCAACGGGTTGCCACTGCCAAGCACCTGCAGGACTCTTTTTCAGTTCCCACTCGTGTTTAAGTAGCATAGAGAAATAACCGTTATCCCATTGAGTAGGATAAGTTGTCCATGCACCTTCAATACCACTTGTTACCGTATCACGACCAATACCACGTTCAGTTTTGTTATTCCAACCGGTACCTTGTTCTGAAATATCTGCGGCGGCTGGTTCTCTGCCGAGTTTCGACGCATCGCCGTTACCATGACATTTACCTACTGTGTGACCACCTGCTGTTAGCGCAACTGTTTCTTCATCGTTCATCGCCATACGCTCAAAGGTAACACGTATGTCGTAAGCAGTTTTAAGTGGGTCGGGCTTACCATCTACGCCTTCAGGGTTAACGTAAATCAATCCCATCATTACTGAGGCTAATGGATTTTCTAAATCGCGTTCACCAGAATAACGGCTGTTTTCGCTGTCGCTTGGCGCCAGCCATTCTTTTTCAGAACCCCAGTAAGTGTCTTTTTCTGGATGCCAAATATCTTCACGGCCAAATGCGAAACCAAAAGTTTTTAAGCCCATAGATGCATATGCGATGGTGCCGGCATACGAAATCAAATCTGCCCAGCTTAGTTGGTTGCCATATTTCTTTTTGATCGGCCAAAGTAAGCGGCGTGCTTTGTCTAAATTTGCATTGTCAGGCCAAGAGTTTATTGGTGTAAAACGTTGATTACCGGTTGCTGCACCACCTCGACCATCAGCGGTTCGATAGGTACCTGCTGCATGCCAACTCAATCGGATCATCAAGCCGCCATAATGCCCCCAATCAGCAGGCCACCAGTCTTGGCTATTAGTCATTAGTTCGTGTAAATCTTTGTTGAGTGCAGCTATGTCGAGACTTTTAACTGCTTCTCGGTAATCAAAATCCGCATCCATCGGGTTAGTTTTACGGTCATGCTGATGAAGAATATCTAGGTTTAAAGCTTTCGGCCACCATTCCATGTTTGTCATCGAGCTTTCAGTAGCACCACCGTGCATTACAGGGCATTTACCACCCGTGCTTTTCTTATCATTCATATTCAATTTCCTTGGATAAATTGCTACGTATATCTTAGATTATAGTAAAGTGCGATACAGTTACTTAACGCGAGCAGGTTGATATAAAAGTAACTGTTGAAAGACCTAATCGAGTAGACCTACATTGATAGTCAAAGTTTCAGCTAAATTGGAAACTAGTAAACTAAAAGCGCCAGTGATTAATTGGCGCTGTAATTTCAGTTAAGTAGTTTTGTTGAGTCTAGCTTTAGCCATCAGCAGCATCCTGTACGGCATCACCTGCACTTTCGATATCTTCTCCAGCGCCTTCAATCGTGGCACAGGCACCTAAAGCGGTGCTGAGTAACAATACAGTTAATATTGATTTTATGTTTGCATAGTATGTTTTAGCTTTCATTTTGCGTTCCTTTTTGGGTTGTTAACTTGTCGTGATTAAAAAATATTATAGTAGCGTTCTTTTATCTTTAGTAGAGTATGGCGCAATTAAGCACTTTTACTATTGTTATCAGTTGAACTTTCACCGCTGTTATCATCAGCAGTTTTTGCACTGCTCTTTTGAACATCTTTTTGGCTCAGCATAGTATTTAGTTTCTCACCACCTTTAGCACCAAAGTCCAACGTTCTAATCGGAAATGGTATTAATATGTCAGCCTGCTCTAAAGATGATTTAATTTTTACTATCGCTTCATGCCTAGCTTTCATAAACCCTGTTTCTCCAGGATATTCTATCCAAAACCAAACTAGTAAATTGATACTACTCTCTGCAAAACTTTCAGCGAAAACGGCAGTTTCTTCTTGTTTGATAATAAAGTCGCATTGGTTAAGCGCTGCTACAATAACTTCAGCGGCTACCTCAGGATCATCCGCATAAGAGATACCTACCGGAATTTCTAACCGTCTGATGCCATTAATTGTGTAATTGGTTAATACATTCCTAAAGAGTATTTTGTTAGGAATAACTTCTAATTGACCGAAAAATGTCTCTACTAGCGTATTACGTAAATTAATGGTTTTTACGGTACCAAAAATATCTTCTGCTTTAACAATATCACCTATTTGAAATGGTTTTCTGATGCCCATGGCAATGCCTGCAATCAGATTTTCGGTCATGTCTTGGAATGCAAAGCCTATGGCGAGACCTATAATACCGGCACCGGCTAATAGTGAAGTTACTGTGCCTTGTAAACCGAGAAAATCTAATGCGACGAATATACCTGAGAGTAACACTAAAACTTTTATAATCGATGACAGCAAATCAGCTATTTGCTTAGAATCTAGAGCTTTACGTAATACTCTTTGCGTAACTTTTCCGACAATTCTCGCGAGAATAGAAAATACAATCGCGATGAAAATGGCCACAACTATATTAGGAAGATGTTGAATCCCTGCTTCAAACCAGGTTTGCAGTTTTTCATTAATTAGTGGCCAAAATTTATCTAATTCTATTAACTTCACTTTTATCCTTATATATCTTGGTTTACGTTTTTAGCTGTAGTTACTTCAATTGGCCTTAAGTAATTTATGCATACTAATAACATCTTATTGAATGTCATCATCGTCTGATTCAATTGGTATCATGATATTATTCATTGGTTACCTGTTTTAATGTGATGTAATTGTTAAACTAGTACAAAACTACAATCAAGAGTTGTGCCACCAATAAAGCCGTTTTAAAACAATTGCTTGTATTTTTTTGTGGCAGTACTTGTTACTGAAGCATGTAAATATTACAGAGTCATATGTCATGACTGCAATATTGTCTTTGTCCGAAGTAAATTTAAACGCAAATCAGAAGCATGATGTTACGGGTACGTTAGTTGCTGAGAATATTTAATGACTTCGGCATAATTTCAATGTGTAAACTACTTGCAGAGAAAACTTCACCATCGATAACATACTCAAGTTCATGCTTAGCATTTATGGCTATTTTCTTAGCGCGTATGTGTTCACTCTGCATCGGGCTAGCTTCTTCAGATAGACCTGAAATGGCTAATTCTGCCAAGCTAAGCACACTATCGGTCATATCCGGTTGAGGCGGTATCCAAGTAACATCGAGTAAGCCATCTTTAATATTTGGCTCACCTCCACCTTGCGCTAATATAGTGGTAAAAGGAGCGGCATTTGCAATAACTAGACTCGTTGTTTCAATAGTTTTAACCGGCAAATCATCAATTTGAATTTCTAACGTTAATATTTCATTTTTATTAATCGCTTGCCACAATGCTTGTAGGTAGGCGAATTGACCACCGACATCTTTCTGTGCTCTGTCTGCACTGGTGATCATTTTGTTTTCAAAACCTAACCCCGCTAGCAGTAGCATTAAGTTATCGTTGCACTTCGCACTATCAATTTTTGTAGCTTTTCCCTCAATAATTGCATCACAAGCTATGCTAAGAGGTATTAATTTGGTACTGAAACCAAAAAGTACATGTGCCAGCGCATTAGCTGTACCCATAGGTAAAATCCCCATAATTATTTCAGTTTGTACTAGTTCACCTGCCACTTCAGTCAATGTACCATCACCACCACAGGCGATAATGGTTTTAGCGTTATTTTTTATGGCTTTCTGCGTTAAATCAGCTGCGGAAACTTCTTTTGAAGTCTCTAAAATATGTATAACAAAATAGGGTGATAAGCGTTCAATAACTTCTGCTTTATGCTCGGGCCATTTCCCTCCGCCAGAGACCGGATTAGCAATGATCCATATCGGTTGCTGTAAGTTAAATAAATCGTCTTTTTTAAATTGTACAAGCGATCGCAATTGGGCTTTATTTAACCCAGCGGTAGAGCGTATGCCCTGTATTTTTTCTAATGCTTGGGCAACGGTGAGTGATTTATTTTTACTCAACAAATAAGCTGCCATAACCAACACCGATCTGCCTCGACCTAAAGCACAATGAATAACCACTGCATTAGATTTTGAAATATGATTTTCGATCCAATTAATGGCTTTGAGTAGATCGTGAGACTTTGGGCTTTTATGATCTAAAACCGGTAAATTAAAATAATCTAGTTCTTCATTTTCAGCAGTCCAATCAAGGCCATCAAATTCAGCTGTTACGTCTAATATAGCCGATACGCCTACTGTTCTTAAGTAATCTATGTCTGACGGAAATAACCGGCACGCTAAAAACAGGTTTTGCTCAATTTTTTGAATAGCAGGAACCTTGTCATGTTTTCGGGCCCAAGCGTTGTAAAGTTGAGTTCCCAATAGAAAAGGAATAAAAATCCATCGGATATAAAAAGGAATAGTGCCATTAGTTTTTTTTCTAAAAATCCAAGGTAAATCGAAAATATAAGCTAGGCTTACTAAGGATAAAGATAATCCAATCCAAGCAAAAATGACGTTAAAATATATATCGTTACTGAGTAATATTGCCGCAAAAGATAACATGGCTGCGCCAAGATAATATTTAACGATAAACATGGACTACTCCTATTTTCGATTGTTTATTGAGTTGAGTTAGTTAATCAACTCGTTTTCATTAGATAAATTTTAATTGAATGCCAAAACCGATACGTTGCTGATGACGGTTATAATCTACTAAGGAATCACCGTAGCCATTAAAGTATTGCAGTAAAATGTCATATCTTGCACTGACTGGGTAAGAAAGATTTAACTCAACGCTACCTTTGTTATCACTGGTTTTTAGGTTATTTCTGACTAGTGCCATGACATTGAATTCGCCAAGTTTTGTACCATAACCAAATTCAGTATGGCCCATAAATGTGGTGATATCTGGGTTATCGTCACCCGTTGAATCAAAGGGATCAGTTTTTTCATCTTCTTTAATTCGGTACCAAGCTTTAATGTGGTAAAACGAATCTCTATCGCTAAACATAGCGGATGCAAATAGTCTATTCCAACTTCGCGAGCGCAAATCACTTTGTCCATTCGACTGATGACTCATGCCAACACGTATTTGATTGAATTTAAAACCAGCTAAGGTAAGTTCATTTCTCCAAGAATAGAATAACTCAGGTTCGTAGTTGGTCTCTCTAAACGGTTTCGATGCTTCACTATTGTATACTTGCCAGTATGAAACAGCGGTAAAACCGAAATATAAGCCCGACGTACTGTTATCTTTTTGGTATATCGGTAATTTAACGCTAATTTGGTATTTAGCTTCAAGGTGATCAACGTTTTCAGTATTTAATCCGCTGGCACTGAGCGTATTAGGATCACTTACATAGGTAAATGGTAATATATAGTTTAATCTATGTTGAGAGAAAGCAAAGGGGTTAGACATGGCCTGACTAACAGAGTCTGACCGTTGGTCGAATATCGACGTAAGGACTGAACTTGTATTTTCAGGCTCTGCACTGATGTTAAAACTGACAATAAAAGCACTTGATATCAGTAGTTTTTTTGACCGAGTCAGCATAGTTTTCAGATTTAGGTTATTAGAAAAAACCTGTATTAAATTTGCTATGCCACTTTTGCCTTGTTGCTCTTTAATAGGTAGACAAGACGTAATTCCTTTAAATTTTTTAATCAACGGGCCATCTCTGCTTGGTATTGTGTTGCTAATTCTGTTTTTTGTGTAGCAGTCAATTTTTTCCCAGCGAGCTGAAAAAATTCTCTTTCTTCTTCTGCCAAATGATGCAGTACTTTATGCTGTAATGCTTTCATTGTTTTTAACCAAACAGGCGAGTCCATATCTGTTTCTTCTAACTTGGCAATAAATTCGTCAATGTCGTGATGTTCAGCAATTGCATGTCTTGCAAGCTCTATAGTTGCATCAAGTCTCATTAAAGGCATGTAAAAATGACGCTCTTCGGCAATCGAATGTTGTTTCAGCTGAAATTTTAAATCGATAAAGAAATCTCGACGACTTGCTGAATCGCCAGAAGTGTCAACTAACAGTTTCATTAATAATCGTTGTTTTTCATGATCACTGCTTAACGCGGCAAAAATATCCATAGTAGTACCTCTTTTAACTGATCGTTCTCACAATTACATATACTTATAAAGTTATTGAATAGATCACTTGTCGATAATAAAAAATTTATTGGATAAACAAGCGGTTTTACAAATTAGTAACTTTACCTTGTTAATGCATTATTCGATCAGTTCTGAATTAGTTAGTTATATATAAGCTAGATGCATACCAATATTCAAATTTTTTTAAGCTGTTGTTTTTTAGTGTTTAATTTTCTATGTGATAATGAGGTCAATTGAGGTTTTTTAGCTGATAGAAATAATTACACGTTACCGAGTAATTATTTTAGGGTATAGCGGGTAACAAAGGGAGTAAAATCGAAGAGCTATCTTAGACTCTTAAGGATCTCGATATTAATCGGTTTTAATATGGCTTTATCTATTCCTGCTTGTCTTAACTTCTGTTCCGTTACGGTTGCACCACTTACCAATATTAAGGTTATATCAGGATGAGATTGTTTAATGCTAGAGGCTAAATCTAGGCCGTTGGCGTCAGGTAGGTGCAGATCTAGTAATATTTTAGTCCAATTACGCTCATTTTTGAGCAAATCTTGGCATTGCTTTGCTGTTTGGGCTTTTACTGCTTCAATCCCTAGAGATTTAAGCAATAGAACAGTAACATCAGCGGCGTCTGCATCATCTTCTACTACAATAATTCGTTGCGTGCTTTGCTCTTTTGAGTTGAGTTTGTTGTCAGTTATTAAACTTGGTTGTGCTAGTGTTGCTTTAGCTGGATTTTCAAGCTTGAGATAGTTTGCCAAGTTTTGGTGTAGTTCGGTTTTGTTTATTGGTTTAGCAACTATCTGATTAAAACCAAGGGTTAACAATTCTTGCTTTACACCTTTCATCGTTGCAGCCGTCACCGCCAGAATTGGTTGGTCAAAACCTAAAGCTTTCAGTTCTTTTATCGCTCGTTTACCATCCAATTTTGGCATGTGTATATCCATAAGAGCGAGATCGAAGCACCAGCCTTGGGAACTCGCCAATTTGAATTTTTCGATTGCTTGTATACCATTAGAAGCATAGGTAACTTTTAGGCCAAAAGATTGACAGATACGACCTATCAGCAGACGAATATCATCAATATCGTCAACAACTAATACGTGCCCCCGCAACTTTGCAAGTGAAAGGTTTTCACTTAATGAGTGCTCTTGCTCAAAATCAAGTAAAGCTCGTTCTTGACCAGCAATATTGCCGGGGTCTATGGAAAAGGTAAAGTCACTGCCTTTGTTCAATAGAGATTGAACTTGAATCGTACCACCCATATGTTTAATCAATTCAGCACAAATTGATAAACCCAAACCAGCTCCTTGCTCTTTTCGTGATATATAATCTTCAACCTGCTCAAAAGGTTTAAATATATTATCTAACATATCCTCGGGAATACCTTGGCCGTTATCTGAGACTTTAAAACTTAGTATTTCTTTATTATCAATTAATTCAGTCCAAAGGGTTAATTCGACTTGACCTTGCTCGGTAAATTTAATGCCATTATGAATTAAGTTAATTAGCACTTGGCGAAGGCGTAAAGGATCTGAGTGTATTACCAACGGCAGTGGGTCTTGTCCTCGCATGACTAATTTTAGCGCTTTATCTGCAGCATGTACTTGCATCAAGCAAAAAATATCAGCAATAAAACTATCTAAGTTAATTTTGCAAAAGTTATATTCGAGTTTACCAACCGCTATTTTTGATAAATCGAGTACATTGTTAAGCAGGCCAAGCAAATGTTGGCCATTATTTAAAATTATATTGAGTTCAGATTCTGCATTTGGTGCTTTATTGCCGTTGAGTAATATTTCGGTATAGCCAAGTATTGAAGTTAAAGGTGTGCGAAGTTCATGGCTGAGATGAGCGAGAAATCTGTCTTTTGATTGATTTTGTGTTTCGGCGTTTATCCGTTCAACCCGTTCATTTTCAATCTCTTGTCGTGCTAAAGCATATCTTATCGCACGGGCAAATCTTGATGTAGTAATATCTCCTTTTACAAGATAATCAACTGCGCCAGCAGCAAGTGCAGACTGATCGAGAGTGTCGTCTGATTGCCCTGTCAGCATAATAATTGGAATTATACAGCCGCTTTTTGAAGCTTTTTCTAACACGGTTAGACCATTGTAAGCACCGAGCTGATAATCGAGGAGACAAATATCATGCTTGCCAAGATTGAGTTGCTCAAGTGCTTCATTGGGGTTGGTTACCCAGTCAATTTCAAAGCTATGCGATTCTAGCTGACTGAGGTGATCACTAGTAAGAATATAGTCATCCTCGTCATCTTCAACAAGCAATACTCGGGCGAATTTTTTAGACATATTATCCATGCTAATTATCGGTGTAGTGAATTATTCATGGGGTAATTCAACAAACTCTATCCAATACTTTCCCAGTGCTTTCATGAGTTCAACTAATCCTTCAAAATTAACTGGTTTAGTGATGTAAGAAGCTGCACCTAAATTATAGCCTTTAATTTTATCTTCTTCTTGCCCTGAGGTGGTGAGTATAACTACGGGTATATTATGTAATTCTGCATCTGCCTTAATTTCTTTCAGTGCTTCTCGACCGTCTTTTCTTGGCATGTTTAAATCAAGGAGAATTAACCCAGGTCTTGGTGAGCATGCTGGATCCGTGTATTTCCCTTCTCTTCTAAGGTATTCAAGTAACTCTACACCGTCTTTTACACAATATAACGTGTTACGTACTTTACTTTCTTGTAGGGCATCTTGGGTCAGCATACGATCATCTTCATCGTCATCAGCCATCAAAATGGTGAAAGGTTTAGCTTTATTGCTGAGCATTAGTATTATCTCTGATTAAGTTAATTAGTGTGTTATTAACAGGAATTTCTATCCTGAATCGTGTTCCTTCACCCAATACACTGGTTGCTGAAATATTACCACCATGTCGTTCTACTATTCTTCTGCAGATTGCTAAACCAATACCAGTACCTTTATATTCTGTTCTGGCATGCAATCGCTGAAATGGGACAAATATTTTGTCGGCAAACTCCTGTTCGAAGCCAATACCATTGTCTTTCACGGTAATAATATGCCATTGCTCTAGTGCTATTTGCTCTTGGCAATAGTTTATGTCAATTAATGGCTTAACATCGGCTCGGCGAAACTTAATAGCATTAGATATTAAGTTAATGAAAAGGTGATTCATTTGGCTTGAATCAGCATTAATTACAGGTAAGTCAGCTAGTTGTATTTGTGCATCAGATTCTTCTATACTGATTTCGAGATCTTCAATAGTGCTTGTAATAACCTGCTGTAAATGCACGTTTGTAAAGGGCTTTCCACGAGTTGAAATGCGAGAGAATTCGAGTAAATCGTTGATCAGGTTCGACATCCGTTCTGCTGCATTTTTCATTCTGTTAATGTAGTCAGCGCCTTTTTCATCTAATAATTGCGCGTAATTTGTTTGCAGTCGATCACCAAAAGCGCGAATTTTTCGCAAGGGTTCTTGTAAGTCGTGCGAGGCAACAAAAGCAAAGTCTTCTAACTCACGGTTACTGCGCGATAGTTCATCTGAATACAGTGTGAGTTCTTTGGTACGCATGGCGACTTTTTCCGCTAATATATCATTTTGCTGCTCAAGTTGCAGGCGATATTTTACTTCACCTTTGGAATTCAATCGAGCGAAAAATGCCAAACCTAGTAGTAGTAAAGTGCTAGTGATGCCTGAAATACCAAAAGTGACTTTTGCTTCACGTTCTACCGTGGCAAGTATAGCAAACAAAGTGTTACGGTAGTTTATTTCAAGCAATTTTATATTTTCTAGTTGTGCTCTCAACTCTTTGTATAAATTGCGACCTCTACCTGACATTACCTGTTTTAGTGCATGTTTTTCTTCATTCGCTTGCGCTAATTCAACGGTGTGTATTAATTCTATTATTTTTTGCTCAACAAGTACGATGAGAGATTCTATTCGCTTTTTTTGCCCTGGGACTTCAGAGTCTAATTTTTCTATGTCATTAAGTTGCTCACTTAAACGATCTAATGCATTTTCGTACGGGGTTAAATACTCTGGTATTTCGGTAAGTAAATATCCACGTTGGCCGGTTTCAGCCATTAACACCACATTATGTAAATCGTCTAATTCACCAATAACGTCGCTGGTATTATATAAACTGCTTTGCGTAGCTGATAAGTCTTCAATGGTTTTCATTGCTAAAAAGCCGTTGATTATTATTATGAAAACAATGATGGTTGTAATGACGACCCAACTAAACACAGAGTTTTCAAAAAGTATTTTAATGGGCATAACTTTGGCTTTTCGGTTAGGCAATACCGCCAAAGTCAATTTATTCAGAGCTTGCATTAGAATACTTTTCATTATCGCTGAGCAAAATCAGCAACGTCTTGCAGACTATTACTACAATCTTGACAAGCCACAATAATTTTATTAACAGCCGCGAGTGCTTTTTCTTTAGGCATATCGTTTTCAATTACCATTTTGATCAATTCTGCTTGCATAGAAATTCTATTCAGAGGAGCTCGGGTATCATGTATTAATTGATTAATATCACTTTCTTTCTGATTCATTTTCACTTCCTCATGAGAATTTAGTCGATAAAAGCTATTTTACTTGCTCTGGAGTTAAGCGGAAAAGTCACCATAAGCATGTAACCTGTTGTACAGTGTTTTGGTGCTAATGCCCAGCATTTCAGCCGCTTGAGTTTTGTTACCATCGACTTTATCAAGGGTGACACGAATGAGCTCTTTTTCAAGATCTTCAATAGTTTGTCCGGCAGCTACGGCTGATGACGTGTTAGCCGCTGAGGCAAACGGCGAGATAAAATTAGTGGGTAATTGAATGCTTTGGTTTGTTGGGTCACTCATGATAAATGCACGATGAATAGCGTGTCTAAGTTCCCTAATATTACCTGGCCAACTATTGTTTTTCAAAATATCTAGTTGCTCTTGTGTCCACTTAAACGTGGCGTTGTTTTCATTGTTAAGCTGTTGTAAAAATACTTCTGCCAGTAGTGGAATATCTTCTTTTCTTTCGCTAAGAGGTGGAATATTGATTGGAAAAACCGCTAAGCGGTAGTAAACATCTTCACGAATCACTTTACCCTCGGCTAGCTCTGCCATTGTTCTGTTCGTGGCAGATACCACTCGGCAATTAACTTCAATCTCTTGCGTGCCGCCAACAGGAATAACGCGCTTATTTTCTAGCACCCGCAATAAATTTGGCTGCATATCGATCGGCATTTCGGTTATCTCATCAAGAAAAAGTGTACCGCTGCCAGCTCGAACAAACACTCCTTCTTTACGCGCTACAGCGCCTGTGAAAGCACCTTTTTCGTGACCGAAGAGTTCACTACTAATCAAATCTTTTGATAAAGCACCACAGTTGGTCGCAATAATAGGGTCAGTTGCGCCAGTAGATGCGTGTATCGCGTTGGCTACGACTTCTTTGCCGACGCCACTTTCACCCATTAACATAACATTAGCCGATGTTTTAGCAACGCGTTCAATCATAGTGTATAGCTCTTGCATAGGCTTTGACTCACCGACGAGGCAACCAAAATGCA
Source organism: Colwellia sp. PAMC 21821 (assembly GCF_002077175.1). Classification (NCBI taxonomy): domain Bacteria; kingdom Pseudomonadati; phylum Pseudomonadota; class Gammaproteobacteria; order Alteromonadales; family Colwelliaceae; genus Colwellia; species Colwellia sp. PAMC 21821. The sequence goes on along the minus strand of NZ_CP014943.1, from coordinate 1,902,678 downwards.
GTGTTGGCATTTTACTATTGTTATTCTTTGGTTTTTTACTGTTTATATTAAGTGTAGCTTCTATATCTTCACGTTGTAATGGTTTAACAATGTAGCTAACTTTAGGGCCACACAACCCTGCAAGCATGCCTTTAACGGAAGGATGGCCAGTAATCAAGGTAACATGGGGGCTGAGGTGATTTTGTTTCAAAAAATCGATAAGGTGTAGACCACTACCGTCGGGCAACATAAAGTCGAGTAAAACATGATCAAATTTCTGTTGATTAAGCCATTCTTCAGCTTCTTTAAGATTCGATGCTACACAAACATCATGACCAAGAAATTCTATTATCTGGCATGCGACTTCAGTAAATTCAGAGTCGTCATCAACCAACAGTACTTGTAGCATATTTTTTTCCTTTGCAAACGTAATCCATACTACGTTTATTCATAGTAAATAGATCATAACAAATAACTGAAGCATCATAAATTTATTTAATTTTCACTGTTGTATTTAAAACGAGGGTAATTAAATTAAGAAAAGGATAATCCCCATGCAGGTGTATATTCCAGCACATCGAAAATGACTAAGTTGAACAGTCAGATGGCAGTAAATTGACAGCTTCAATTGTTGATAATATCTTCGTTGACTGAGGCAGGAAATCAAATGTAGCCGCTTTTACTGTTCCGAAATTAGTCAATAGTTATGTTGAACCGTGATCGCTCAAGTGTATTGAGAATAAAACTCAATACACTTGATAAGCTTTATATTTAGGATGAATTTCTAGATAGTCACACCAAGTGCTAAAGTTTTGGTAGTTAAAGCGTTTGTCAGTAGCGCTAATCCAGCGGGAGGTTGACTTCACTTGAAGCTGAAATTTAACTTTATGACCATCAATCGCGACATAACAGGCTAAGGGTTCAAATGTTTCGTTTTTAATTTGTACACGGACAAAACCATTTGACTCGCCAAAAGTCACGGCTATTTTTGGTGAAGCCCAAATAACCGGGCTAATAATAATTACTGTAGCGTAAAGATACTTTGTAATTTTCATATGTTAACTTTCTGTTATTAAATGAATTTAACTCATGATCATGATGAAATAGCTTGAGTATAATTAAAATTATCTGAAGATAATTTTAATTATACCATTGAAAGCTTCAACACACGTCTCCATTACTATTATCACAACACAACATGTGTCGAAAACGACAACGATTAAAGACGCAGTAAAAAGAGACCTTATTCATGGCTAACATTACCCCGATTAAAAAAGAAACTCATCAGAAAGTTAAAATCGCCGCTAAGCGTGATTTATCAAACGTATCTAATCAGCATATTGCACCAATTACCGCGCCTGAGTATTCTCAAGCGGCAACAAGTTACCCTATTGTACTTGTTAAAGACCAAGGCACAGAGCGTTACCGTAGTGTTGTTATGCTAGGTTTAGAAGCTGGTGAAAATTTATACCATAAAGAAGACTCTTGGCAAGCAGTATATGTTCCGCAAAGTATTTCAATGTCTCCTTTTTCTTTAGGTTTAGACCCTGAAAAAGAAAAGACATTAACCGCATGTGTTGATCTAGACAGCAAATTTGTTGGTGAAGATAAAGAGCATGAGTTGTTTGACGCCGAAGGCAATGACACAGAATTCTTTAAAGGTGTACAAGATTCTTTAGGTCGTTTATACGATAATGAAGTTATGAACGAAAAATTCATAAAAGAATTACTTGATAACGATTTATTGTTAGAGCTTGAACTAAATGTTAATTTTGCTTCAGGTGAAACTAAGAAGCTTGTTGGCTTATACAGCGTTGACGAGAAAAAAGTTCAAGCATTAAGTGACGAACAAGTGCTTGATTTCCACAAGCGTGGTTTATTTATTCCAATTCACGCAATGTTAGGCTCTATAGGCCAAGTAAATCGTTTAGCACAATTACGTAATCAAAGTGAATCTGCGGCAAAAGTAAGCGCTATTCGTTTTGCACCTGTAACTGCTGAAGCCGAAAAATAATGGTTAAGTAACTGATATTTAAAAAGGACCGGTAGGTCCTTTTTTTTGTCTTAAATTTAGTATTTTATGACTTTTTGTATAATATTTGATCCGATCGGTATTAATTGATGAATATAAATTAAACGTCTGCTAGGATGATTTTGGCTGACGTTGTTTAATTGATGTAGGGTTAGGGATATATACCGTATGACTGTTCAGAAAAAATTACCAAGTGATATTGAAGAAAACATCCAAAACTTAGCGGGTGATATTTATTTACAAATTGAAGATAAAATCACAGCACTTTTGACCAGTTACAGCGATAATATTGAAATTACCCCTGAAATTATTACCACACATCCACTCTTTACTGCACTTAAAGAACAACATAAATCTGAACAGTCGCAAGCTAATAAAAGCCTCGAAGACAATAATGCTGAGCTAGCCGCGCTAAAAGCAGAACAAATATCTCAGCAAAGCCAATTAGCAAAACTTCAAGAAGATCTCTCCAACGCAGAAAATCTTAATAGTGCAAAATTAACCGACTCAGAACAAGTTCTCAAAGATAAGCTTGCTGAAAATTCGCAGCTATCGAAACAAGTCTCAACGCTTAATCAAGAAAACAGCCAACAGCAACAATTATTAAAAGAAGTGGGTTTTGAAGCAGAAAATGCGACTAAACAACTCAAAGATTTAGCAACAGAAAAAGAAGCTTTAGCCAAGAACGACAAGGCAAAAGCGGCCACCTTAGCGGTTCAAAATCAACAATATTCAGATTTACAGCTTAAATTTGACCAAGTGTCGAGCGAACTTGAGTATTTAAAAGCTGAGCAAGAGCATAAATTATTATCAAGTAATGAGCAGTTGACGCATGAGCAGCAACAGGCTGGACTATTGAATGCAAAAGTTTCGGATTTACAAGCAGACATTGAAGCCAAGCAAACATTATTAGATCAGCAGCAAGAAAATATAACCCACAAAGAACACGAAAATACTGACCTAACAGCAAAAAATAAGCATTTAGAGCAAACTATTGCACAAATAGAGCAAAATGGCATTGTTGCTCAACAACAGTATGAAACGCAAAAACAGAAAATTAATGATAAGTGGCTTAATGAACAAGAAAAAAATACGCAAATTTTAAAACAATCGTCTGATGATAATGAGCAAATAATTAAACAAATGCATGATGCTGAGCGTCACAAGCAGACCCTTGAGAATGAGCTTAGCGATGTTAAAGGCGAGCTCAAAGCAGTTAATAAGCAGCAATTACAAGTGCTTGATACGGTTAAGACATTAGAGATACAAGTAGAAAAAGAGCAAGCAATAACATCTAAACTTAGTGAAGAAAAAACCTCGCTAGAAGAAGCGCTTGTGCAAGCTGAATATGAGTATAATAATACCTATGGGCAGCAAAAACAGAAAATTACAGAGTTAACAAACGAGTTGGCAACCATTGCCATTGAGCATAAGAGTGCTCAACAAAGCATAACAAATCTGGATCAGACAACCCAAGCGCAAGTTGAACAAATTAGTAGGCTTGAACAACAGGTTGAAAATGAACAGCTTAAATTTAAACAAGCTATTGAAAAACAAAATGAAAACCATAATCAAATAGTGACCGGGCATCAGAAAGCTTTAGCCGATAACAATGCCGCGCTTTCTGAATTGCAGCGACAAGTTGATAAAACGGCGACAGAGTTAACTCATCAACTTGAAAGCAAAATTGCTTTATTAGCGACTGAATCAACTAAACTCTCTGAGTTACAGCTTGCACATGCAACCGTTACAGAAAATTTAGCTAAAATTGAGCATGGTTTAAATGAAAAGCAGCAGCTACTAACGGCTGTGGAAGCCGAATTAGCCGCTGACAGAGCAAGAACGGCGAAAAATAGGCTTTTGCATCAAGAAAGTAAAGGAAAACAAGAAGTAGAATACAACAAAGCACGCGAAACAATTAAGTATCTTCGTGATGAAAATACTGAGCTAAATCGCAAGCTTGTACAACAAGTTAATGAGCTAGAAGATAAATTAACTGAGTACCGTTTGCGCTTTGAATATGCACAAAAGCAGTTGGCTAAAATAAGCAAGTAAACGGCTAGCTTTGTCGGATTGTTGTATATGGTAGTAATAAACACCTCTGGGGGGGGAATATGCCCCTTGATGTCTCTGTTTGTTAGATAACACCCTCAATTAAAATATACCCAGAGCATAACGCTTTAAGACTATGAAACTCGCATCTTTAAGTCACTTGGGTATATAATACCTCTCTATTTTTTATCATTGATAATGAGACTATACGTGGCGATTCACCTACCTTTAAATAAATTAAGTCAATGGCAACAGGTGGCATTTTGTGCGGCGTTACTTGAGCGCATGTTACCTAATTATCAAATGTTCGCTGAGCATGTCGAGTTTGGTGATTATAAGGTATTGAGAAATCAACTAGACCTTATTTGGCAATGGCTAGATAAAGCGAATCGTTGCAAAATTAATTACGATGCCCAAATAACTAAACTTGAAGAGCAAGTACCTGATCCAGATGCTTTTGACTTTTTAGGCGTTTTTCCTGCGCTTGATAGTGCTATGGCATTGATGTCATTGTTTCAAGCGATGCAAGACCCCGAAAGTGATGGCTTTATTAACGTCAGTAAATTGTCAGAAAACAGCGTTAGCTATTATGTTGAGCTGAGCTTAGCCCAGCAAATTGACGAAATCACGCCTGAAGAAGATGAAATAGTGATTGAGCCACAACAAATTGCTGAACACCCTTTAATGCAATGGGAAGTTGCCACGCAAAATGAGCTATTTGACTTCTTATCCTCTGCCAGTGAGAACAAAGCGAGTTGTGTAAAAGCAAAAGCTATGGTGCTTGAAGAAGGCTTATCAAATTTAGGTATTGAAATTAACGCTTAATACCAAAAAATATTATTCCAATGTTAATGTAAATTTTTGTGGTTTGGCGTTATGTAGTGGATATATTTACTCGTCATAAGTTGTATTTTAACAAGGATATATTCATTGTTTTTTGAAGGCTCAGAAAAAAAAGCTGAAATTATCATCGATGCAAAGCAGGTTTCATTATTAGATGACTTAGCTGATGACTTTTGGCTAGCCCTTGTACAGTGTTGCAATGCGAAAATACTATCGACGATTAAAAATGATGACTGTAAAGCGTTTCTGTTGTCAGAATCGAGTTTATTTGTTTGGCATGATCGCTTATTAATACTGACCTGTGGCAATACCCGCTTAGTACATTCGGTGGAATATTTTATTCAGCAACTTGGTATGAATAAAATCCAGCAGATAACTTATCAAAGAAAAAATGAATATTTTGCTCATGCTCAGTTAAGTAGTTTTGGCGATGATATTACCTTGTTGGGGAAATATGTTGAAGGTAAAGCGTTTCGCTTTGGTGAATTAGACGGTCATCATAATTATATTTTTCATCAAGATAATAGCTTTCAAGTGAGCAAAGAAGATAAGACATACGAGCTAATCGCTTATCAAATTTGCCAAAAAGCATCTAAAAAACTTACCACGGTTGGTTTGAATTCTCATGAAATTAGGGCATTTTTACAATTAGATCGACTTTTAGCGGGGTTTATATTGGATGATTTTGTCTTCGAACCCTTTGGTTATTCCATTAATGCTATTAAAGGCCTGCAATATTTAACTATTCATATTACGCCGCAAGCGAATAGCAGTTATGTCAGTATTCAAGCCAATATTAACTTAATTTCGCTAGCGCCAGAGTTTTTGCGTATTTTAGCGCCCAAGTCGATTGATCTATTGAGCTTTAATGAGCTTGAATTTAGTGAGTTAGCAAAGCAGTACATTCCAAAATCGTACATTAGTAAGTCACTTTTTCAACAACATTTAAGTAATAATAGTTTAGTGAGTTTTGCTAACTATATTCTACCGCAAACCTCTTTCAGCTCCGCTGAGTTGCTCGATATTAAAGGGCAGCGTCACGCGCTTTAGGTTATTCAGTAGTTATAAAACAAGATGCTTCAACCTTAATAAAAACAAAAAAGAATAGAGGAAGTCAGATGAAGTTTGGATATATCAAATTCAATGTTGCTGTAATAGCCCTTTCAATGCTGAGCTGCGTAAGTGCACAAGAGATAAATGTAAGTCATAAAATTGAACGCATTGAAATCTCTGTCAATAAAGCGATGGCGGCCTTTAAAGTGCCCGGCATAGCCGTTGCAATTATTAAAGATAACGAAGTGCTACTAAGCAAAGGCTTTGGGGTGCTTAAGCATGGCAGTAAAGAAAAAGTTAATGCAGACACCTTGTTTGGCATAGCGTCAAATACTAAAGCCATGACCTCTGCACTACTGGCCGGCTTAGTGGATGAAGGCAAGCTGACCTGGCAAACCAAAGTTATTGATATTATTCCAGAGTTTCAACTGCCCGATGCTTATGTAACACGAGAATTTACTATAATCGATTTACTATCGCATAACAGTGGCTTAGGTTTAGGTGCTGGCGATTTAATGATCTGGCCAGAAACCACACTCACCAATAAAGATGTGATTAAAGGCTTGAAGCATTTACCACAAGTGTCGAGTTTTCGAAGTGAGTTTGCTTACGATAATCTCATGTATGTTATTGCTGGTGAGATCATAGCAAAGCTTACGGGCCAACCTTGGCAAGCGGTGATTCAAGCACGAATTTTTGATCCTTTAGGCATGAACAATACCTATGCTAAATTTTCTTTAATTCCCCCAAGCAATAAAAACGTGGCGCGTGCCCATGTGCCATTAGAAGGTGAGTTACATGTTGTTGGTGGCAACTTCTTAGAGAAGTTTTCCTCTGCGGGTTCGGTTGCATCAAGCGTTAATGATATGTCGTTATGGCTTAAAACACAGCTAAATAGCGGACAATATGGCGTTGATGGTAATAAAGCATTAAGACTTTTTAGCGAACAACAAAGTCGTGAGATGTGGCAAGCACGTACGTTGTTACCTGTTTCACAACAAGTGACTGATCAAGATAAAACACACTTTAATGCCTACGCTTTAGGTTGGTTTGTTAAAGATTATCACGGCGTAAAAGTGGTAAGACATACCGGCGGCATATTAGGCATGGTGTCAAAAGTGGTGATGGTGCCAGAAGAAAACTTAGCCATGGTGATTTTAACCAATCAACAATCAGGCTTTGCTTTTAATGCGTTATCTCAACAAATTTTGACCGAATACCTTGAGTTACCAGCCAAAGATTGGGTTGAGCATTATGCGCTATTGCAGGAAAAAAATATCGCCAAGAAAAAATCTCATTTGGCTAAAGTGGCGGCCAAAGTCGATAAAAACTCAACACCTTCTTTGCCATTAGCAAGTTATGCGCAAAATTATGTGGATAATTGGTATGGTGAAGTCGCCATTAGCTTCATAAATGAAGATTTAGTGATGCAGTTTTCTAACACCCCTGCGTTGCGTGGCGTATTAGAGCATTATCAACACAATACCTTTATCGTCCGCTGGCATGATCGCACTTTAGAAGCTGATGCTTATGTGAACTTTAATTTAAACCCTGATGGTAGTATCAATTTTGTCACCATGAAGGCAGTGTCTTGGGCGACAGATTTTAGTTTTGATTTTCATGATTTAACATTACGACCCAAGCCTGTATCCCAATAGCATGATTATAAAAGAAGCTGCGGCCTCTTTCTAATGCATTATTATTTTAGCTCCTAGACGGGGCTATTTTGATAAAGTCGGTAGACAACCTGTCCGGCAATCTTTTCTTTTAGTAACTGCCAATGGCTTGGCATGATTTGTTGATTGTGGTCAGTTTCCATTTCTACATAGATCAAAGCATCGTCAGTTAAGCCTTTATCGCTTAATAATTGCGCGGCTTGTTGAGCTAAACCTTTTCTAAAAGGCGGGTCAATAAACACTAACGAGTAATTTTGTTGGTTACTTTGCAAAAAATCTAAGGCATTTTTCTGAACCACTTGAATACTATCTGCTTTGAGGAGTGTCTTATTGTCTTTTAGCTGCTGTGCTGCAGATTTATTCAACTCTACTAAGGTAACAGTACTCGCACCGCGCGACATGGCTTCAAAACCTAGTCCACCAGAGCCGGCAAAGCAATCTAAGCAAATAGAGTCTTGAATATAGGGCATCAGCCAATTGAAGACTGTTTCTTTAACACGATCTGTTGTTGGGCGTAAACCATCGGCCATTAATACCGGTAATTTTCGACCGCGATATTGACCTGCGATGATGCGAATTTGGCCTTTTGGCACATTTTTATCAGATTGTTTTTTGACTTTGCTCATAACTTAAACAGCTTTTGTTTTTTGTCGGCAGGTTAGGTGATACTATATCGACAATTTTATCCTTGTTTACTCATGAATACCAATTTGATCTAATGAATTGTTCTACTTAGAGCGAATCCTAGTCAGATGATTTTAGTAGTAAACGTATTCATCCCATTAAGATTGTAAATACATTTATGTCAAAGAAAAAAGGTATGTTTTCCTGGTTAGGTCTGGGTAAAAAGCAACAAGAAGACGCGGCCTCAGCTGTTGAGGATGTTGTTGATAACGCAATTGAAGAAGTTGAGCAAGCTGCTGATCCTGAAACGGAATTAACATCAGACTCAACTCATCAAGAAGAAGATGTTATCGAGGAAATTAATTCACCTTCGATGGCAGAAGTGGTTGCACTTGATGGTGCTGTTATTGAAGAATTACCTGCAGAGCCAGAGCCAGAGCCAGAGCCAGAGCCAGAGCCAGAGCCAGAGCCAGAGCCAGAGCCAGAGCCCAAAGTCGGTTTTTTTGCGCGCTTAAAGCAAGGTCTATCAAAAACCCGCCAAAATTTAGGCGGCGGTCTTATCAGTTTATTTAGCGGTAAAAAAATTGATGAAGAATTATTTGAAGAACTCGAAACACATTTATTACTCGCCGATGTGGGCGTAGAAACTACCACGAAAATTATTGATTCTTTAACCGAGTCTGCGTCGCGTCGAGATTTAAAAGATGCGGAGGCTTTATATGACTTGTTGAAAGCCGAACTGAAAAAAATTATAGAACCCGTTAGCCAACCTCTGGTGATTAAATCTGATAACGGTCCTTTTGTTATTTTGATGGTTGGTGTTAATGGTGTGGGTAAAACAACGACCATAGGTAAACTAGCTAAGCAATTTCAAGCCGAAGGTAAGTCAGTTATGTTGGCGGCGGGTGATACCTTCCGTGCAGCGGCCGTTGAGCAATTGCAAGTTTGGGGTGAACGCAATGATATTCCGGTTGTTGCCCAACATACCGGCGCTGATAGTGCTTCGGTAATATTTGATGCCATCAGTGCTGCAAAAGCACGTGGTGTTGATGTATTAATTGCTGATACTGCTGGACGCTTACAAAATAAAAGTCACTTGATGGAAGAACTTAAAAAAGTGGTTCGAGTGATGAAAAAGCTGGATGTTAATGCGCCTCATGAAGTGATGTTAACGCTTGATGCTGGCACCGGACAAAACGCGCTTAGCCAAACAAAACTTTTCAACGAAGCCGTTGGTTTAACGGGTTTAACCCTTACCAAACTTGATGGTACCGCAAAAGGTGGCGTTGTTTTTGCTGTGGCAGATAAGCATGCCATTCCAATTCGCTATCTAGGGGTTGGTGAAGGCATTGATGATTTAAGACCATTCAATGGCAATGACTTTATTGATGCATTGTTTACTCACGAAGCAAAAGAAAAATAAGATTTGTTATGATCCGATTTAATAACGTAAGTAAAACTTATCCAGGAGGTTTTCTCGCACTGAAAAAAGTGAGTTTTACTATTGCCCCTGGCGAAATGACGTTTTTAACGGGTCACTCTGGTGCAGGTAAGAGTACTTTGCTTAAGCTCATGAGTATGATGGAAAAGCCGAGTGCAGGCAGTATTGAAATTAATGGCACTGAATTATCTACCATTAAATACGCACAAATACCTTATGTTCGTCGTGGTATAGGGATGATTTTCCAGAATCATAATTTATTAGCGGACAGAACCGTATTTGAAAATGTGGCACTGCCGCTGATTATTGAAGGCTATAGTCATAAAGAAACCCGTAAACGAGTTGAAGCCGCGCTTGATAAAGTGCACTTAACCAGTAAATTAAAGTGTTTTCCGAATATGCTTTCAGGTGGTGAACAGCAACGTGTTGGTATTGCTCGGGCAATTGTTAATAAACCGCCGATATTATTAGCAGATGAACCTACCGGTAATTTAGACCCTAAGTTGTCATTGGATATTCTTCGTTTATTTGAAGAGTTTAATGAAATGGGCGTTAGTGTCTTGATTGCTACCCACGATTTAGGGCTTATTGCACGTATGAAGTATCGCACATTGACTTTAAAACAAGGTCATATGATCACCGATGGTATTGTTGATGGCTTACAATCAATGGGTGAACGTAATGGCAGCTAATGATACACGCAATAATAGGCAACAGTTAAATTGGACTGGGCGCTTTACGGCTAGAGTACTTCGACATCTTCAGCAAGCGATAGGCAGCCTAGGTGATTTATGGCGCACACCGTTTACGTCGGTAATGACCGTACTGGTTTTAGGTATAAGCTTAACTTTGCCTGCCACCTTACATTTGTTTGTAAAAAATACGCAAACGGTTACCGAACAGTGGGATTCTGCCTCAGAAATTACCTTGTTTTTACAACTATCAACACCTGACAAAGCGGCACAAAATCTCGTACAACGTATTCAACTTTATCCTGAAGTGGCTAATGTTGTATATATTTCTGCTGAACAAGCGTTAGCCGAATTTAAAGTGAACTCTGGCTTTGGCCAGGCATTAGAATATTTAGATGAAAACCCGTTACCAGCAACCTTATTGGTCACGCCTACCCAGCGTTTTAGTCAAGCCCAGGCCGCACGTGAATTATTGCTTAAGTTAGAGCAAGAACGTGGCGTTGACCAAGGAAAACTAGATCTGGAATGGTTAACGCGATTACAAGCAATGGCGGCGTTAATTGAAGATGTAGTGATCGGTATAGCGATATTATTGTGTTTATCTGTGGTATTAATTATTGGTAACACCATTCGCCTGGCAATACTTAATCAAAAAGATGCGATTGCGGTGATGAAGTTGGTGGGGGCAACAGACAGTTTTATTCAGCGACCCTTTTTATATGCTGGAGTATGGTACGGCGTGCTCGGTGGTTTTGTAGCAAGTATTTGTGTCGCTATTTTAGCCAACTACCTTTCTGGAGCATTACGTCAGTTAACAGACCTTTATCAAAGCCAATTCGTTTTGATGGGCTTATCATTTAATGAATTATTAATACTACAGTCGACGGCAGTTGGTTTGGGTCTATTAGGCAGCTTTATTTCTGTAAGGCAACATATTCGTGCCATTGAGCCAACAGCAGATTAGTTCTTAGCGTTTATGTAAACGCTGCCTTTGCTCTATCACCTTGTAATTAATGAAAATTTCAATCTCGGTGACAAAGTTTAACAAATTATTGACAAAAAAATTGAAAGAGAGTGTTGTTTACCTCTGTCTTCTAAGCTAATGTTGTTTTATTAAAATCGTGATGATCGGTCATTAGTCCCCCCCATTCTGCATTATTTTTATTTATCGCTTAAATGTGTATGTTGAGGTGGTTTGGGTAAATATGCTATTATCACGAGCTAGATTAGATAGAGGAGTTATTAAATGAGTGAATCAATGCAATCAATGGCGTTAACTGTTCCTAAAAGTGGCAGCATTGAGGCATACGTGCAGTCAGCGTATAGTATTCCAATGTTGACAGCTGAAAAAGAGCAAGAGCTAGCAACTCGTTTATATTCTGAAAATGATTTAAAAGCGGCGCAAGAATTAATTATGTCGCATCTTCGTTTTGTTATCCATGTTGCTAAAGGTTATGCAGGCTATGGTTTACCGCAAGCTGATTTAATTCAGGAAGGTAATATCGGTTTAATGAAAGCGGTTAAGCGCTTCAACCCAGAAGTCGGCGTTCGTCTAGTATCTTTTGCAGTACACTGGATTAAAGCGGAAATTCATGAATTTGTGCTTAAAAATTGGCGCATCGTTAAAGTTGCGACGACTAAAGCACAACGCAAATTATTTTTTAACCTACGTAAAAATAAAAAGCGTTTAGGTTGGTTTAGTCATGAAGAAGTAAATAATGTTGCCGAAACACTAGGTGTTACGACTAAAGATGTCCTGGAAATGGAATCTCGCATGAGTAACCAAGACCAAGCATTTGAATTATCAACTGATGATGACGATAATGCGAGTGCTAGTACTTATTCACCTGCGCAATATTTAGAAGATAAACAATCCGATCTTGCTACTGAAGTAGAAGATTCGAATTGGGAGCAACATGCTAATAAAAGGCTAAGTAATGCTTTGGTAGGTTTAGATGACCGTAGCCAAGATATTATTCGTACTCGTTGGTTACATGACGATAAAACAACTTTACAAGAGTTGGCAAATAAGTATGAAATATCAGCCGAGCGTGTTCGTCAGCTAGAAAAAAATGCGCTAGCCAAGTTAAAAGGCGCAATGGCTGCATAGCTTTCAAAACAATTTATTTAAAACCGGCTTCTGCCGGTTTTTTTATGTTTGCCCAGCGAAGCTGGCAAACCCGATAGGCTGAAAGAAGCCTTATCACCCCGACTAAGGGGAAGATAATCCGAATGGCAAGGGCGTCACTGGCTAACGGTGGGGTCTGAAGGAAGCCATAGGAAGATAGAGGTACACAACTAACCGTAACCTGTTTCGGCGGTATTGGTGGGTAAGCGTCCATAATAGCGCGAAGCCCTATACTTAGTCAGACCAATGCTGTGCTTGAGGGTGGGATTTCTATCAGGGAGTCAGTGCAGTAACAGGGGAAGCCTGGCATTGTATCCAATCAAAGATGATTCATTTCAAGAATGGTTGGACGTATTATTCAAGAGGCGACTTAAGAGTATTGCGAGTGTGAGGTGGCAGATGACCCCGTAGTAGTGAGTAAGGCTAGGCCGATGAAAGCCAGTAATGGTGTGGAGGATAAAACCAAGCCGACTATCAGCATTGTGTTTGATAGGATCAATTCTAGTCAAAAGCTAGAATGGATTGCGAAGGGGGGAAGCATGCTTTAAGACTGTAATGAATGATTTATCTATTTCGTGGATACACAAGCTGTCTGATCAACAGGAGTCGTATGTTCGGTGGGCTAGGAATAGTGTTAACTGATGAATATGCTTGTATACGGGAAGTATTTGTAGATAATTTTGGTAGATTGCCAGTGAGCTAGAACGCCAAGACCTGCATTGAATGTTACCACCACGTTAGATTTGAATTATCCCCATATAGCGCATGATATTAGCTTTCACATTAATATTGTGTCACAAATTATAGTGATGTGAAGTATGCAGGAGCCGTATACGAGGTCCGTATGTACGGTTCTGTGAGAGGGATGAGTCAGTAATGCCTCACCCTACTCGATAGATAAATTTTACAATTTTAGCTTATGCCTACTTAACATCATTAGCTGATCATTTATACGGCTTAAAGTAACCCCTACGGCGTTATGTAGTTCATTAATCAACAGGGTATTATTTAAAAATACCTTATATTTGACAGTTCCCTCCGTATAAAATAGACCTACTGACTAAAAAAATCCTATCAAATCGCAGTTATAAAATCAAAAACAGGTTATAAAACAGTCGATTAAATGTAAATTAAGTGTAACGATTTTACCTAGATTAACAACATTAGAGTAAAGGTAACAACTCTCCAACATTAAATAACAAACCTCACTGAACTTTTGTCGCAAGATGGAATAAGGCGATATAAAGCCAGCTTATAAAAAAGTTAATAATTGATGTTCGGAGAATTAAATGTATTCAGAAAATTTTTTAAGTAATGCCATTCGCGTTGCTTTATTCGTAGGCACAGCAAGCACTTTAGTTGCTGCTGGTCAGGTAAGTGCTGCTGAAGAGAAAGAAGTCAGTGTTGAACGGATAGAAGTAACGGGTTCACGCATCAATCGTACTGATGTTGAAACAGCAAGCCCAGTAACAGTAATATCATCAGAATTTATTGCACAAAGTGGTTACAGTTCAGTAGAAGAAATTTTATCTGCACAACCTACTGCTGCAGGCATGAACTTAGGCGCTACCAGCAATAACGGTTCAGGCGGCACAGCAACAGTTAACCTTCGTGGAATGGGCGTGCAACGCACGTTGGTCTTATTAAATGGTCGCCGTATGGTGTCATCAGGAACAGGTGCTGATTCAGCCGTAGACCTAAACACAATTCCTGTGGCTATGATCAAAAATATTGAAATTCTTAAAGACGGTGCGTCTGCCGTTTATGGCTCTGATGCTATTGCTGGTGTAGTCAATATTATTACTAAAAAAGACTTTGTTGGTACAGAAGTAACCGTTGATGGTAGCCAAACCGATAAGGGTGACGGTACCAGTAAAGGTCTCAGTATTTTACATGGTTTAGAGCTTGCTAGCGGTAATTTAGTTTTAGGCTTACAGTATTCTGATCGTGGTGAGATTATACAGTCAGACCGTGATTTTGTTGAGCCGGGTGCATCTTCATTTATTCCAACAGGTTCTATCGGTGGTTTAGTCGTAGATCCATCAGACGCATCAGGTGGTTTGATGGCTAGAGATACATCATACGATTACACTGTTGATAGCTATGCGCAAACGCCAAATGAATTACTAAGCGTTTTTAGTGCTTATAATACTGAAATAGATTCAGATACTGAACTTAGCGTTGATTTTATGTATACACGCCGAGAATCTAACCAGCAATTAGCACCACAACCAGCGAATTTAGATTTAGTTACTAATAAGTTGAACACTATTCATCTTGACAACATTCAAGCTGCATATGATGAAATCAACTCAAAGATAGCTGACGCAGATGATCATCTTGTCATTGGTGACAAAGTAAATTACCGTCGTCGTATGAATGATGCAGGTCCACGCATCTATTCACAAGAAACTGATACTTATCGCGCATCGATTGGCCTAAAAGGTTATTTAGAAAATGACGCTATGTGGGATATTTCTGCAACATACGGTCGAAATGACTCTAAAGATAGCGTTCAGAACTCAATTCATGCGGGCAATATGGAAGCCAGTATCTACAAAGACCAAAGCGCTTGGTTCAGTGGTGAAGGTTTTGATAAAAGCACATTAGCGTCAGAAGGCATTATCTATAATGAAGAGAATGAAGGCGGCAATGAGCAATTTACACTAGCCGCTGGCTATAGTGGCGTAACTGAAGGCGATATTGGTTATGCCCTTGGTTTCGAAACTCGTCATGAAAGTGGTTATTACACCCCTGATGAAGTGACTCAAAAAGGTGAGAGTACTGCAGCACAACAGTTTGCAACAGACGGTAACTATTCTGTTCAGTCAGTTTATGGTGAAGTATCAGTACCTGTAACTGAAGCGTTAACATTTGAAGCTGCTTCACGTTACGACCAATACTCAACGTTTGGTGGTGAAATAACGTGGAAGCTTGGTGCTACTTATCGTGTGAATGACTCATTTATGGTTCGCTCAGTAGCTGCTACAGGTTTTAGAGCGCCAAGTGTAAGTGAGCTTTATGGTGGTGACAGCGGTTCTTACGACTATTTAAGTGATCCGTGGGGTAATGAGCTAGATGCACAAATTAAAGTTAATTACACCAGTGATGAAGACTTACAGCCTGAAGAAAGTGAGTCATTTACTTTTGGTGTTGTCTGGGAGTTAGCTGATAACCTTTCTACGACAGTAGATTATTGGGCATTTGATATTACCAATGCGATTAGTCGCGTAGATGTTCAACAAGAATTAGATGCCTGTTTTAGCGGTATTCAAGCGTCATGTACAGCGGTCAACATTACTTCTGGTGGTGATTTATCTAATCTAAGCGCTCAATTAACTAATATTGGCTCGCAAAAAACGTCAGGTGTTGATTGGAACGTTAGCTATAGCCATGACCTGTTCAAAGTTGTTTTTGATACCACATTCTTAATCGAATTTGAGCAAGACGATACCGATTATACCGGCACTATTGATGGCAATATTGGTGGTTATTCTGACATTAAGTCTAACTTATCAGTTTACGGTTACGTAACCGAAGATTTAACCGTACTTTATAGTGCTCAATTTATTCGTGGTATGGACGGTGAATATTACGGAGAGCAATTCTCTACTGACAATGTAATTTATCATAACGTTTCTGCCTCTTACCATGTTAACGATCAATGGGTAGTTAATGGCGGTGTGAAAAACGTTTTTGATACTGAGCCTGAAGAAGTGTTAGGTGGTAATGACATGGGAACAGTGCCAAGTATTTATGATGTGATAGGACGTAACTTGTTCATTAGTGCTTCATATAACTTTTAAATAACTTAAAACTCAAGTTAATTGCTTGAGGTATCTACAAAAAGCGATGGCAATGTCATCGCTTTTTTATTTATATTTTCTGCCAAATAGAGTTTTTTTACATAATTAGACTGAATAAGTTGGGCTAAGACCTAGCTTCTCAAATTTATTTTGTTAGACTAGTCGTATAAAAATAATACTAATAATAAAAACGGAATTCCAAAATGGGATCGAGGGCGACGGAAACTAGTCAAGCGATACGCCAACTTCCTAAGTTAAAGTCTTTACTGAAAAAGTACCGACAACTTAAAACCATGCAATCGGGTTTATTGCAACTGTCAGAATTAGCCAGTTCAGTTACCGATATGGATGCGTTTTATTGTGCCCTAAAACCCGTCATCAAAACTTTATTTGCAACTGATAGCTTTCATATCGCACTATTAAATCCATCTGACGAATTACAATTAGCCTATGGCCAAAACCTGGGTGAAGTCGCGAGTCATCAGTCGGTTGATTTATCAAACTGGCGCAAAAGTTTAACCGGTATAGTCTTACTCAGCCAAAAAATGGCACATTATTCGGCCCGTAAAATAATGCAGCTTGCTGAAGCCGATGAGATATTTTTATCTGACCCAGCATGTATAGATTGGTTGGGCGTACCGTTAAAGCGAGGCGAACAGGTTGTTGGTGTTATTGCCTTGCAAAGTTTCGATGTAAAGCTGAGTTTTGCTAAAAGTGACAGTGAAATTTTAGTCTTAATAGCTGAGCAATTAATGAAGGCAATCGATCGTGTTCGTAATAGAGAGTTATTAGAATCTAAGATTAGTCAGCGGACAGTTAAATTAACCGAAGCCAACCAACAATTACAGCGTGAAAGTGCTGAAAGGCAGCTAGCGGTTAAGGCCCATCAAGTATTACTTAATATTTCTGAGTTAACAGCAAAATCCCAAGCAATAGATAAGTTTTATCAAGCGCTGCACCATGAAGTAACTAAATTACTGCCTGCAGAAAACTTTTATATTGCCTTGTTATCTGATGATAAAAGCGAATTAGAGTTTCCATATTATTGTGATGAAAAACTAGCACAACCGGAAACACATGCGCTTAGCGACGGCTTATCGGAAATGACCATAAAAGCCGGTAAACCAATACTGTTACGCGATAGCATGGTTTACACGTTAGAGGCACAAGGCGACGTTACACAATGCGCCTTTACTAAACATTATCCTGAGCATGAATTACCGCGGGCTTGGCTCGCTGCGCCGCTCACTGACCATGGTGAAGTTTTTGGTGTTATTGCTATTCAGCATTACCAAGATGAAAATGCTTACCAGACTAAAGATCTCGAACTTATGCGCTTTGTTAGCCATCATATAGCGATCGAGATTTTACGACAAAAAGTGCAACTTCAAGCGTTACAAAGCCATGAGGCACTGGAAAAAATAATAAATAAACGCACTCAAGAGCTCCAAGCGACCAATCTTAATTTACGTATGCAAATTGAAGAACGTCGAAAAGCAGAAGCACGTTTATATCATGAAGCTCATCATGATGCTTTAACCCAGCTACCTAATAGAGCTATGTTTTCAGACCGTTTAACTTACGCTATGCGGCATTTAAAGCGCCATCCTAACCATAGATTTGCGGTATTATTTATTGATTTAGATCGTTTTAAAATGATTAATGATACGTTAGGCCATCATGCGGGTGATCAATTCTTAATTGAAATATCGCACCGCCTGCGCGATTGCGTTCGTGATAATGATATTTTAGCCCGACTAGGTGGAGATGAGTTTGTCGTGTTACTCGACTCATTACAGTCACCTGACGATATTGAAGAAATAGCGTCTCGTATCATTACATCTATTGCACAACCCTTTGAGCTAGATGGTCATACCTTGTATTCAAATGCCAGTATTGGTATTGCTCAAAGTCGTATTACTTATAAAGATGCTAATGAAATACTGCGCGATGCTGATGCGGCCATGTATCAAGCAAAAAGTTTAGGACGCGGGCGATATGTTTTCTTTGATGATAGTATGCGGGAAAAAATCATTGCTAGTATGACGCTTGAACAAGAATTAAGACAAGCCATTAAAAGCAAACAGTTTGAATTACACTATCAAAAAATTTCAGATTTAACCTCCACTAAAACCCTAGGCTTTGAAGTGCTTTTACGTTGGCAGCATCCAACTAAAGGGCTATTAACACCAAGCGAGTTTCTTTTTATGGCAGAAGAAACCGGTATGATTTTGGATATAGAAACCTGGGTAATTGAAGAAGTTTGTTTACAATTAAAACTCTGGAAAAAATCCAAAGAATATGAAAACGCTTATATAGGCGTCAACCTATCAGGACGGCATTTAATTCAAGCTAATCAATTAACTAAATTGATGGGATTGATCAGTGTTAACACAGTTGAGCCTGAGCGACTTATTCTGGAATTTAATGAATCAGCTTTTGCTCGACATACTGAGTTAGCACTTAAAGGCTTACGTAAATTGAAAGAATTTGGCGTTAAACTCGCTCTAGATGATTACGGAGTCGGCTTATCGTCTTTTAATTTCTTACATAACTACCCGTTTGAATTTATTAAACTCGATCGTAGTTTTATTCGCACTTTAAATAACAATGATAAAAATCTATCTTTGGTAAAAGCTTTGCATGAATTGGGGACAAAATTTGGCTATAGATTAGTCGCCGAAGGTATTGAGTCTGAAGCCATGCTGCAGAAGCTACAAACTGTCGGTTGTGAATTTGGTCAGGGTTACCATATTAGCCGGCCCGCAAAAATAGTCCAAGCTAAGAGCATAAGTAATGTTGTAGCAATGCATCGGGCTTAGGCGACTTTTTGAGACCGTTAACAATAACACTAGCCTTTGTGAAAGAAACCTTCAATACGTAAGGCAATACCTGGCGTTGTGCTGTAATTTTCCTCTTCTGGAAACTCTAAAAAAGGCTCGATTTCAAAAAACAACCAATCTCGCAAGGCATTAAAGCGATATCGATAGCCTAAAGTATACTTATCAACAACGAAGCCTCGTTCACCATTACGTTCACCTTCAACTTGCAAGCTTAGCACTGATGCTGTGGTTTCATTGATTTGATGTAACTTATAAAAACCATGTTTCCAACGAATACCACTAAAGTCTGCTGAGCCTCGAATACTATAATTAACACGAAATTGTGATTTTTTGCTTAATTGATAATCGTATTCTAGTAATAATTTAGCACCAAGGCCTTCATCTAGATAATAATACAATGACGGCTCAAATAAGAAACCCTGCTTTGCACCAATATCGAAACGACGTTTATGTTTTGCTCGAACAAAAATATCACCACCTGAAATACCCAAGCGATAGTTCATTAAGCGGTCATCTCTTTTTTCTTGGGTATAGTTTAGTGCTAAAGAAAACTTTTCTTCTTCAAGCCGAGACTTAGTATTTACCGATTCTAATGGGAGATTATTAAGTTCGTCATCTGTTTCATCAGAGAATACCACACTGACTCTATCTTGAAAGTGAGGCAATTTAACTCGCACACGAAAGCGCGGTTTGACCTCACTCCAGTCACGACTTTTCGGCAACCAAGCAAAACTAATTTTTGCGGTTGTTTTTGGACTTTGTTGTTCACTCTCATTTGCGATAAAAAAACTATCAAACCATTGCGCAGATAGATAAACGGAGTCAGAAACCGTTTCATGCAATCCTTGCATCCAGTGATCTTCTTTTTGTTCAACAGGCTCTTTTACTTCTTGTGAAGTATAGGCTTGTGCTGAATTTGCAAATGCAAAGTAAAATAACATTAGGCAAAAATGCCAATAACACTGATTTTTACAATACATTTTGATCAAATTTTGTTTTACCTCATCATTTAGCATATCAGTTGGTGATTTTTTTTCTATAAACTTTATAATGAAATCAATTAAATTATAGGGGTTTTTTATGGGCGGTATAAGTATTTGGCAATTATTAATTATTGCAGTGATTGTTGTGTTGTTATTTGGGACTAAGAAATTACGTAATTTAGGTACTGACTTAGGTTCCGCAATCAAAGGTTTTAAAGGCGCTGTATCTGATGAGCCGGCAAAAAAAGATGAAGCTACAGAAGAAAATTCAGCTCATAATGACAGTTTAGGTGATAAAACAGCAGAAAAGAGCAATACGGCTGAAAAAGAAAAAGATAAAGTCTAATGTTTGATATAGGCTTTTGGGAACTACTATTGATCGCTATTATTGGCTTAGTCGTATTAGGGCCCGAGCGATTGCCCGTTGCAATTCGTACTGTACGTGGCTGGATAACCAGTATGCGCAGCTTTAGTGAGGGCGTTAAAAACGAACTTACTGAAGAACTGCGTATTCAAGAGTTGCACGCTAATTTAAAGAAAGCTGAACAATCAGGCATGAAAGATCTGTCGCCAGAAATTGAAGCTTCAGTGAAATCGCTTAAAGAAGCAGCCGAAATGGTAAATAACCCTTATCAAACAGCCGATCAATCAATCAGTTCTTCTGAGAAAATTGAACCGCCAATTGATAATAAAGATGAAAAGCAAATTAAATGAGTTCAGCCGCTAAGCAAAACTACACATTATTTGATCATTTATTAGAGCTCAGAACACGGTTATTACATGCAGTGTTAGGTGTGTTAGTTGTTTTTTGTTCGTTGATTTACTTTGCACAAGATATTTACCAATATGTTGCGCAACCACTTTTGGCTGTTATGCCTGAAGGGACACAAATGATCGCTACCGATGTAGCGTCACCCTTTTTTACGCCTTTTAAACTCACCATTGTCTTATCTATATTTATTGCTATGCCCTATATTTTGTATCAACTGTGGTCGTTTATTGCACCTGGTTTGTATAAAAATGAAAAACGTTTAATTGCACCGCTAATGTTTGGTAGTACGTTATTGTTTTATGGTGGAATTGCATTTGCGTACTATGTGGTATTTCCGGTTGCTTTCGCATTCTTTTCATCTGTAGCGCCAGAAGGCGTTACCATTGCAACTGACATTAGTAGTTATCTTGATTTCGTTTTAAAGCTCTTTTTTGCCTTCGGTGCGGCGTTTGAAATACCTATTGCGATTATATTGCTATGCTGGACCGGCGTGACAAGCCCTGATAGTTTACGTGCTAAGCGACCTTATATAGTGGTTGGCGCATTTGTTGTTGGTATGATGTTAACGCCACCCGATATTATTTCTCAAACCATGTTAGCTGTGCCTATGCTGTTATTATTTGAGCTAGGTATTATTATCGCTTCATTTTATTATAAAGAAAATGATGATGAAGAAACTGCACCAAAGGAAGAGCAATAATGAAAAATAATTATCTGATATCGCTAGCCATTTTGACTTTGTTTTCATTTGCTACACAAGCAGAAACGCTAAATACCAGCTTAGCTGAATGCGCAAATATTCAAGAAAGCTCTGCGCGCTTAATCTGTTTTGACAACTTAGCTGCACAAGCTGTAACTCCCAAAGTTGTAACGCCCACAGCTGAAATCCTAGAATCTGTAGTGACTAAACCTAGCAAGAGTGTACCAACGGCTAAAGCTAAAGCCCTGATGGCTCCTGCAGCGTTAAAAGCAGCAGACTTTGGTGCTGAGCATTTAAAAAAACCTCCCGTCGCTGAAGAAGATCTTCAAGTAGTTTTTATGATTGAGAAGTTAAGTAAAGATCCTTATGGTCGATGGAATTTTACTTTTAAAAATGGTCAACAATGGAAGCAAACAGACAGTGCATTCCTTAAGCTGACAGTGGGTGATGATGTCGTACTTAAAAAAGGTTTTATGAATGCGGTATATTTGAAGAAGAACTTACCCAATTCAAGTAAAAAAATTCGCGTTAAACGCCTGAAATAATGAGTCTATAATTCCTTGATTGATATAGGTGTTAACTTAACCAATACGCGTTTTGAAAAAGACCGTTCAGAGGTTTTAGCCCGAGCTAAGCAAACTAATATTAATGCCATGTTAGTGACCGGAACTAATGTTGAAGAAAGTAAGCAAGCGATTGCACTTTGCCAGCACTACCCAGATTATTTATACAGTACTGTAGGCATTCACCCGCATGACGCTGATAATGCAGCAACAAACTTTACAGCACAATTAGCCGACTTGGCGAAAAATAGCTGTGTTAAAGCGATTGGTGAATGTGGATTAGACTTTAATCGAAATTTCTCTAGTGAAGTAAACCAGAAAGCTGTTTTTACTCAGCAAGTGTTATTGGCAGAGCAACTTCAATTACCGTTGTTTTTACATCAACGAGATGCATTTGAGCCTTGGTTTGAAATTTTAAAACCTCACTTAGCGACTGTACCCGCTATGGTTTCACATTGCTTTACCGGCAACCAGAGTGAATTAGAGCAATGTTTAGCCGCTGATATGTATATCGGTATTACGGGTTGGCTTTGCGACGAGCGTCGCGGTCAGTCGTTACGCGATATTGTATCGTTAATTCCACTAGATCGGCTGATGATTGAGACAGACGCTCCTTATTTAACACCAAGAAACATTCGTCCAAAACCTAAAAGTAGCCGTAATGAACCGAGCTATTTACCTTATATTGTCACTGTATTAGCCGAATTGTTGGGCTACAGCGAGCAGGAAATCATCAAACAAACTAGTCTCAATAGTGTCAAAGTTTTTAATTTAAGTGTCAGCAATGCGTAACTTATTTAGTGCCAGTATTTGGCTTTTTATACCCTTGTTAATGTCGGCAATGGCTAGTGCCGAAGGTATAGCTGGGCTCGAACAACCCATTTTGATATTACAATTACATTTACAGCATATATTTATTGGTAGTAGTCTGATCTTATCTCTTATGTGCTTTGCCTGGGCTAAGGCCTTACGCAGCTACAGTATGGCAATTTTAGCCTTATTTTTTACCATAAAATCATTAGGTATTTTGGTTGCGGGTGGAATTTCACTGCTAGCATTATTTACTCATAGTATTCATCTACTCAATGCTGAAGGCGTGCTACTGAGCAACTTGTCTAACATGTTGTTTTTTATTTTTACGGTTAAATTATTCACCTTAAAAAAGCGTGAAAAAAACAGTTATCAATTACTGCTGCGCTTAGCAATTATTATGATGTTTACGGTGCCCTTAAGTTTTGTATTTAGCCACAGCTATACTTGGCTATTAACGCAAATACCCATCAGTATGAGCTTGCTTGCGTTACTGTATGTCAGCAAAACTATTAAAGTAGACGACGAAGCCTTATCTAAAATATTCTCGTTGATCATTATTGTGCAATTAAGCTTCAATACTATCGCTTATTTACTTTATTACCTTAGTTTTTCTACGCAAGCGATTAATTGCCTGGATATGTTAAGTTTTTGGGTTATGGCGATTATGGTGACTTATTTGATGGGACATAGATACTATTGCCATTTACGTGATGAAAAGCTTGCTCAACAGCAGGCGACAGCGAGTGCCCAAGCCTCTAATCTGGCACAGCAAGAGTTGTCCGCCTTGCAAGACGAAAGCCAAGAACAACTTGAAAGTAGAGTACAAGAAAGAACGTTAGAACTGAATATTGCCTTACAAGAATTAGAGGCAGTCAATCAAGAGCTGAAAGAAAAAAATACGCTTGATGAATTATCGGGACTTTATAATCGTCGCTACTATGATCAAAAAATATTGGCAGAGTTTAGACGGAGTCGTCGTAACTTAACACCATTAAGCCTTATTTTGGTTGATATTGACCATTTCAAAAACGTTAATGACAGTTTTGGTCACTTGGTCGGTGATAAATGTATTGTGGAAGTCGCTAGTATGATTAAGTCATTACTGCGCCGTAGTTCTGATGTTGGTTGTCGATATGGTGGCGAGGAATTTTGCTTAATTTTACCTGAAACAGATGAAAAAGGGGCTTTAGCCTTAGCAGAAGAAATCTGTCAAAGTATCCGACAGAAAAACATTTATAATAATGAAAAGATTATTAGATTAACCGTAAGTTGTGGTGTTACAACATATCAGCAAGAGAAAGATGTGACGCCTGAAATTATTTTTGAATGTGTTGATAAAGCACTTTATAAAGCCAAGCAAGCTGGTCGAGATCAAGTACAAGTAATGCCAATTAAGATGTTGAAGTCGTAACTTAGCGCTTCAGTAGCAAGCAAGCATGCATTAATTCAATTGGTATGATTTACATTAAATTATTATAGGAAATGAGTATGAATAACGTCTTTGGACAATACCCAGCACGCCGCATGCGTCGTATGCGCTCTGATGACTTTTCACGACGTTTAATGTCAGAACATCAACTGACGGTTAATGACCTAATTTATCCAGTTTTTGTTTTAGAGGGTGAAAACCAGTGCGAAGCTATTGAGTCTATGCCTGGAGTAGAACGCAAAAGTATCGATTTGTTATTAGAAGAATGTCAGGAGCTAGTTGAATTAGGCGTACCTGCCATTGCCATTTTTCCTGTTACACCAACAGATAAAAAGTCATTGCTGGCTGAAGAAGCTTATAACATTGACGGTTTAGCTCAGCGTGCAGTTCGTGCAGTAAAGGCAAAATTCCCAAGTTTAGGGGTGATCACCGACGTTGCCTTGGATCCATTCACCACTCATGGGCAAGATGGTATTATTGATGACAATGGTTATGTGCTAAATGATGTGACTAAGGATATTTTGGTCAAACAAGCTTTATCACATGCACAAGCCGGTGCTGACATCGTTGCCCCTTCGGATATGATGGATGGGCGTATAGGTGCAATACGTAAAGAACTGGAACATCATCATCTTGTTAATACCAAAATACTGGCTTATTCTGCCAAGTATGCTTCCAGCTACTATGGCCCTTTTCGTGATGCGGTAGGTTCAGCAGGTAATATTAAAGGCGGCAATAAATTCTCTTATCAAATGGATCCCGCCAACAGCAATGAAGCATTACATGAAGTCGCACAAGATATTCAGGAAGGTGCGGACATGGTGATGATCAAACCGGGTATGCCATATTTAGATGTTGTTCGCCGGGTAAAAGATAACTTTCAAGTACCGACATATGCTTACCAAGTCAGTGGTGAATATGCTATGCATATGGCGGCAATTCAAAATGGCTGGTTAGCCGAAAAACCTTGTGTAATGGAAGGTTTATTAGCGTTTAAACGAGCAGGTGCTGATGGCATTCTAACCTACTTTGCTAAGCAGGTAGCCCGTTGGTTAAAAGAAGAGCAAAGCGCTTAAACAGAAACATAAGTACTTAGAAACTTGGAAAATCTCTTCATCTAATGGCCGCGTTGAATATCGCGGCCTTTTTATATTAAGCACTTTAAAAATGAGTACCGTTATACCCATTTAACTAATTGAGTGTCTACTTTTTTATGAAAACAAATGAATAAATACAAGGCATCAAATTTAGTCAATAGTTATACCAATTGAAATAAATAATCGAGCATTTTAAGGCGGTTTAAATCGTCAATAACTGCGTTGTTTTCAATTCCAATAGCCCGCTATTACTCAATCAAACGCCTTATTCTTGAACAATTTATCCTCGCTTAAAATTGGTCAATAACTTATTACATTTGGTATTAGATGATTTTTTTAAGGTCTTGTGATTCAGTCGAACTATTACTTTTCACATTCAATATGCAAGCTATAACCTAGTCGAGAAATATGGTCATTTTCTTGTTTTAATTCATCATGAATAAGCGCATGTTGCATTAGCCAAGCTTCTGGTAAATATAGGTTTAAGGCTTTATCTTTTAACCGTATACGATAGTTTGGTAATTCATCGTCTTTACGACGACGACACAACTTTATTGCTAAGCGCAAGATAATTAATAGTTTTTTAGCACTTGCATCATCTACAGCTGATTGTTGTTCAATAAGTGATAAATTGATATCACCCTTATAGAGTGAAACAAAACTGACCAACAATTGCCTATCTGATTGATTAAAACCGGCTAAATCGGCATGAGTAAGAATATAGGCACTGTGTTGCTGATGATATTTATATTCCAATAACAAGCCTATTTCATGCAAATCTCCGCTAGCCAATAATAGCGCTAATGCATTACCGTCAGGTAAATCCCAAGATGATTTGAGTTGGCTAAATATAGTATTAATTTGACGTTTAACACTTTCGGCATGTTGTTGATCAATATGAAAGCGTTGGCTTAAAGCGCGGATAGTACGTTGGCGTATGTTAGTCGTGCGATTATTGGGCAACATTTCGTATAACAGCCCTTCACGCAATGCACCACTTGAAAGTATTAATTCTTTGATAGAAAGTTGCTGAAATAAAGCAATTAAAATGGCCAACCCACTGGCAATAACTGGACTTCTTTCCGTGGATAACCCAGGTAAATCTATACGGTTAATATTATCAAAGTTTTGCAGCTGCTTTTGTACTTTATAAAGAAAGTCTAACGTAATTACACTGGGCTTATGCTGATAAATTAACATTTCGGCTAAGGCTTGCATGGTACCTGAGCCACCAAGTACGCATTGCCAACCAATATCACAAAAATCTGTTTTGATTGGTGCAATAGCATGCTCAGCCGCAGATATTGCTCGAGAAAAATTTTCATCGGAGAGTGTGCCGTCGGAAAAATACTGTTGATTATAGGTGACGCAACCTAAGTTAAGGCTATGGGCTTTTTTAACGTTAAAGCCTCGACCAACGATCAGCTCAGTGCTGGCACCGCCTATATCTAAAACTAAGCGTTTATTGGCACTAACACTGGTATGGGCTACGCCAAGGTATATATGCTCAGCTTCAGAAATACCACTTAATAAAGTTACTTTATGGTTTAGAACTGCCTCAGCTTTGACAATAAAATCTGCGCGATTTTTAGCGAGTCTTAAAGTGGCGGTGGCGACAATTCGAATGTTTTGTTCGGGGATATCTTGCAAGCGCTCGGCAAAAAAGCTTAAACATTCTAAGCCTTTTGCCATGGCTTGCTCAGACAATATGTTTTCTTCACTCAAGCCAGCAGCAAGACGTACTTTACGCTTTACTTTGTCAACAACTTGCACGCTATCGGCAAGTTGTCGAGTGATCAACATATGAAAACTGTTAGAGCCTAAATCGACCACGGCATACAGAGGTGATAAAGTCTCCATTGAAGTGGTCGTCATGAACTAACTGTTCCTTTGAGGCCTATTGCTGGTACTTCGGCTACGATTTTGGCCACCATTATGAGGCTTATGACGACGTGGACGTGGCTTCGGCTTAGGCAAATCGGTTAATAGCGCTTCATGATCATATTTACTCACGGGTAAATCATGTTCGATGTAGCTTTCAATGGCTGGTAAGTTAAAAACATATTGCTCACATGCTAAGCTAATGGCATGGCCAGTAGCACCGGCTCGGCCTGTACGACCAATACGATGAACATAATCTTCACAGTCATCCGGTAAGTCATAGTTAAAAACATGAGTTACTGCTGGAATATGTAAACCACGGGCTGCAACATCGGTAGCCACTAAAACATCTAGTTGGCCATCGGTAAATTGCTCTAAAATTTTCAAACGTTTCTTTTGAATAACATCGCCAGTAAGCATGCCAACACGAATGTTATCAGCTTCAAGGTGAGCATGTATTTTTTCACAAACATGTTTAGTATTGGCAAAAATAATGGCTTTATCTGGCCAGTCTTCTTCAATTAGCGTTTGTAGCAAAGACATTTTATCTTCGTTAGATGGGTAAAATAATTCTTCAGATATACGAATGTTAGTTTTCTGGTCAGGTTCTACTTCAACACTGTCAGGGTCGTTCATGTGTTCAAAAGCTAATTCTTTAACACGAAATGATAACGTGGCAGAAAATAGCATGCTTAAACGTTCAGTTGCTGCCGGCATTTTGCCAAACATATAACGAATGTCTTTTATAAAGCCTAAATCGAACATGCGGTCAGCTTCATCAAGTACCACAACTTCAATATTACTGAGGTTATAAATACCTTGTTTTAAGTAATCGAGTAAGCGACCACAAGTGCCGATTAAAATATCGACACCTTGTTCAAGTTCTAAACGTTGGCTTTCGTAACCTTCACCACCATAAACACAACCAAGACGTAAGCCGGTACTTTTTGCCATTTCAATGGCATCGCGATGAATTTGGATAGCAAGCTCACGAGTTGGTGCCATAATTAAGGCACGCGGTTGGTTGTGGCTAACATCTTTTTTCTGTAATAAATGATGAAAGGTTGCGGCTAAAAAGGCAATGGTTTTACCTTCACCAGTTTGTGCTTGACCGGCAATATCTTTGCCTGTCATGAGTATAGGAAGAGACTTTGCTTGAATTTCAGTACAATATTCAAAGCCCATAGTTTCGAGGCCGCTAACTACGGTAGGCTCGAGTTTAAGTTCAGAGAACTTTATTTCTGTTAAGTGTGTTTTTTTCATACCGATAGCTTAACAGGTTACGCTATCAATAAAAATTAGATTAACGTAAAAGCGACAATAAAATGATGGGTTTAGTTGAATTTTAAATTAAATGCCCATAACTGTTATATATGAATTAAATTAAATACCCATAACTGTTATATATGAATGTTGGTAATTCATTGTGATGAAGGTATAATCTTAACTAATTGGCGATAGGCCACCTTTAATGGAGATATAAATGAGCGATAAAATTGTTCAGTTAACTGATGATAGTTTTGACACTGATGTAATCAATGCATCGGGTCTAGTCCTTGTTGATTTTTGGGCTGAATGGTGTGGTCCATGTAAAATGATCGCGCCGTTGTTAAACGACGTGGCTGAAGAATATGCTGGTAAATTAACTATCGGTAAATTAAACATTGATCAAAATTCTAACACCCCACCTAAATATGGTATCCGTGGTATTCCTACACTGTTACTATTTAAAGATGGTGTTGTCGCTGATACGAAAGTTGGCGCATTATCAAAAACTCAATTGAAAGAGTTTATTGATAACAATTTATAAAAAAAGGTCCGATTTATCGGGCCTTTTTGTTATTTAGCTTAAGATCAATTAAGTGATCCTTTACTGCTTTACTTTTTAATGCTAAATTTAACGCTTAAAGAAAAAACATTTCAAAAAAACCATACTCAAACATCCTAAATAGCCAAGCGGCACAGCATAACAACCTAAATAGTCTAAGAAACCCCCACTATGAATCTTAACGAACTTAAAGAAAAGTCGATCAGCGAACTGGTACAGCTCGCAGAATCAATGAAATTGGAGCATTTGGCTCGTAACCGTAAACAAGACATTATTTTTGCTATTTTAAAAGCCCACGCTAAAAGTGGTGAAGATATTTTTGGTAGCGGTGTTTTAGAAATTCTACAAGATGGCTTTGGCTTTTTACGCTCAGCGGATTCTTCCTATTTAGCGGGCCCTGATGATATTTATGTGTCACCAAGCCAAATACGTCGATTTAGTATGCGAACAGGCGATACCATTACCGGTAAAATTCGCCCACCAAAAGACGGCGAACGTTACTTTGCACTATTAAAAGTTAATGAAGTTAACTTTGACCGTCCTGAAAACTCTCGTAATAAAATACTTTTTGAAAATTTAACGCCTATTCATCCAACCGATCGAATGATTATGGAGCGTGGTAATGGTTCAACTGAAGATATTACCGCACGTGTATTAGATTTAGCTTCACCGATTGGTAAAGGTCAACGTGGTTTGATCGTGGCTCCGCCTAAAGCGGGTAAAACATTATTACTACAAAATATCGCTCAAAGTATTGCCCATAATCATCCTGACGCTGAGTTGATGGTATTACTTATTGACGAGCGCCCAGAAGAAGTAACAGAAATGCAACGCTTGGTTAAAGGTGAAGTTATTGCTTCAACTTTTGATGAGCCGGCGAATCGTCATGTACAAGTAGCCGAAATGGTTATTGAAAAAGCAAAACGCTTAGTTGAGCATAAAAAAGACGTAGTCATTTTACTTGATTCAATTACTCGACTTGCACGTGCTTACAACACTGTTATTCCATCATCAGGTAAAATATTAACCGGTGGTGTTGATGCTAATGCTTTGCATCGTCCAAAACGTTTTTTCGGTGCAGCACGTAATATTGAAGAAGGTGGTAGTTTAACCATTATAGCGACAGCGCTTGTTGATACCGGCTCTAAAATGGATGAAGTTATCTACGAAGAGTTTAAAGGTACAGGTAACATGGAATTACACCTTTCTCGTAAAATTGCTGAAAAGCGTGTTTTCCCAGCTATTCATTTCAACCGCAGTGGTACGCGTCGCGAAGAGCTTTTAACTAAGCCTGACGAATTACAAAAAATGTGGATATTACGTAAAATCGTCCATGAAATGGGTGAAATCGACGCAATGGAGTTCATGATCGATAAATTGGCCATGACCAAAACTAATGATGAATTTTTTGATTCAATGAAACGTCAGTAATGCATATTTAAATATTGTCTAAAAATGCCAGCAATTGCTGGCATTTTTTATATTGGGTACAACGTTATTTTCTTGTAGCTACTATCGGATGGTGCTTGAAAGCATATAATACCAATTGAAATAAATAATCGATCATTTTAAGGCGGTTTAAATCGTCAATAACTGCTTTGTTTTCAATCACACACGCCCGCTATTACTCGACAATTGCTCCTGCATTGTTCTACTTACGGGCATCCATGCCCTAATCAATCAAACGCCTTGCCTGCAGGGATGCAGGTACTTATGTTTAGTCTGGAACAATAAACATGTATTCTTGAACAATTTATCCTCGCTTAAAATTGGTCAATAACTTATTACATTTGGTATAAAGCATAATAATTAAGATGATATTGCTATCAATTAGGGACTTTAGGCTTTCTACCGTTATAATGTACGACAAATTTTTCATCAAATTCTAATATGAAATATAGTGATTTAAGAGATTTCATCTCTCAATTAGAGAAATTAGGCCAACTTAAGCGCATTAGTCAGCCAATTTCTACTGATTTAACCATGACAGAGATTAGCGACCGCACCTTACGGCAAGGCGGTCCGGCATTATTATTTGAAAATCCAACCGACGAAAATGGCACACCACACGGTATGCCAGTATTGACCAACTTGTTTGGTACACCAGAGCGTGTAGCTTTGGCAATGGGGCAAGATAATGTCAAAGCCTTACGCGATGTTGGTACACTGTTAGCAGCCTTAAAAGAACCTGAGCCTCCGAAAGGTTTTCGCGATGCCATGAGTAAAATACCGCTGTATAAGCAAGTGCTAAACATGCCGGTTAAGGTGATTAAAAAACCATTATGTCAGCAGGTTGTATTTGAAGGCGATGCGGTTGATCTAACTCAGCTTCCAATCCAAAAATGTTGGCCAGGTGATGTTGCCCCTTTGATTACTTGGGGGTTAACCGTGACTAAAGGCCCACATAAAGAACGTCAAAATCTTGGTATTTATCGCAATCAATTATTAGGTCGCAATAAAGTGATCATGCGTTGGTTATCTCACCGAGGCGGCGCGCTAGATTTTCAAGAGTTTAAAAAAGCTTTTCCAGGTGAAAAATATCCCGTTGCTGTTGCCTTAGGTGCCGATCCTGCCACCATTTTAGGTGCGGTTACACCCGTGCCAGATACCTTGTCAGAATATGCTTTCGCCGGCCTATTGCGCGGTAGTAAAACCGAAGTAGCTAAGTGTATTAGTCATGATTTAGAAGTACCTGCGAGCGCCGAAATTGTACTTGAAGGTTATATTGACCCGGATGAAGTAGCACCAGAAGGACCTTATGGCGATCATACTGGCTATTATAATGAGGTTGATGACTTTCCCGTCATGACGGTAACGCATATTACCCATCGAAAAGATCCAATCTATCACAGCACTTATACCGGACGTCCGCCAGATGAACCAGCAATATTGGGTGTAGCACTCAATGAAGTGTTTGTGCCTATTTTGCAAAAGCAGTTTCCCGAAATCCAAGATTTTTACTTACCACCAGAAGGTTGTTCTTATCGTTTAGCGGTAGTGACCATTAAAAAGCAATATGCGGGTCATGCTAAACGCGTCATGATGGGGGTTTGGTCATTCTTACGCCAATTTATGTATACCAAGTTTGTGATTGTTTGTGACGATGATATTAATGCCCGTGACTGGAAAGACGTTATTTGGGCTATGACCACGCGTATGGATCCGAGTCGCGATACGGTGTTAATTGAAAACACACCGATAGACTATTTAGATTTTGCCTCACCTGTGTCAGGCTTAGGTTCAAAAATGGGTATGGACGCCACAAATAAATGGCCAGGTGAAACTAATCGTGAATGGGGCGAACCTATTGAAATGACCCAAGCGATTAAAGACCATGTTGATGATATTTGGGATGAGCTCAATATATCAAACGACGTTAATAATTCAAATTGATAATACTGCGGCCAAATAGCGAGCATGCAGAATAAGGTAAAAGATAAATGAAAGTGATTACATGTCAGGTAGCGTCGTTAACGCCATTAACGGAGCATGTTTATAAGGCACTGTTAAAGCCGAGTACACCTGTTGATTTCTCTGCCGGACAATACTTAAATTTTGTGATGAGTGACGAAGACAAGCGACCTTTTTCAATTGCAAGTGCTCCAGGCGCTGAATTAATTGAGTTGCAAATAGGGGCTTTTGGTTCAGATAGTTATCCGATGCAAGTGATTGAGCACATAAAAGCCAACACTGAAGTGACTATCGAGATGCCCTTTGGTAATGCGCATTTACGCGAAAAAAGTGAACGCCCGCTACTGCTTATTGCTGGTGGTACAGGTTTTTCATACATTAAATCTATGTTTGAACATTTAGCCTTGCAGCAGTCTCAACGTGAAGTTTTAGTCTATTGGGGCTTACGCGAGCCTAGTGCATGCTATGAACTAGAAGAAACAGCCGCGATGATTACTAAATTAGCTAACGGGAAATTTATCCCGGTGATTGAAGCACCGCATGTTGATTGGCAAGGTCGCTCGGGCATGGTCCATAAGGTAGTCATGGCAGAAGTTAACAACTTAGCAGATTATGACATTTATTTAGCTGGTCGTTTTGAAATGGTTGCAGCCGTTCGTGGCGACTTTGTTAAGCAAGGCGCATTAATTGAACATATGTATGCGGATGCTTTTGCGTTTATCTAATGCGATACAAAGTTAGTTAATTTCCTACTGATTTTAATGGTTAAGATAAAAAAGCACACGCTTTATAGCAAGCTTACATTCTCTCTAAAATCAAAATGTTTACATATACCCGCTCCACTTCAAGGTGCAGTTTCAGAGTTAAGCTAGGAAATTAGAACAAGGCGCGATACGAAGATAATGGTTATTCCCTTATCAAGTATTGCAACGCAGGACTGGTTTTCTAGCTTAACTCCCTACGGGCAAGCCGATAAAGGGTCATCTCCGGCGTTATGGATTTCGACAATAGAACAACTATTCTCTTCAATCCATGCCTTGTACCTAGCCCTTTCTCGACTTGCTGAAATCTGCATCTTGAGGTGGAACGGGTATAATAGAAGTTCAGCCTCTTAGAAGGAAGCTGAACTGTTCTATGATAGTTCATCCACTTGTTTACTTTTTCCACATTAATATGTGTTTAATTTTCCATCATCTTTAGTATTTTAGTTTGGCTATTTAATAAATCATAATAGAACCAGAACCTTGATACTCAGTAAAATATAACCGTGTTCGAACGATATATTCACGACCTTTATGTAAGCGAACCCTAATTTTAGCATTATAGTCATAGCCACTATCATGGGCGATGTGAGTTTATTACATAGACCCCATTTGATATTTTACTAGCTACAAATCTATTCTTAGATATTATAGTTATAGGTATGCATTACGCATCCATATAACAACTAGGACATTCAAAATGCGATACAGTCATATAGTATTAATTGTTTTATCCTCACTGCTGGTAATAACGAATAGCTTCGCTACCGAAAACGACACTAAATCTAAACGCTTTAGCGCAATGCGGGTGTTTGATATGGAATATGCAACGGATCCTCAGATTTCACCCGATGGTAAAATAATTACCTATGTCCGTCATTCTATGGATCGAATGAAAGACAAAGACAAAGGCCAAATATGGCTGATTAATATTGATGATGGAATGCACCTTCCACTCGTTGATGGAGAAGCTCCCTCTCATTCACCTCGATGGTCCCCGGATGGAAAAAGCTTACTTTTCGTTACTGCTCCACAAGGTAAGCCTGAATTAAGGCTATATTATTTTAAATCAGACCGAAGTATTGGCTTAGCCCAATTTATCAGTGCTCCTTCACGCGCCACTTGGTCACCTGATGGTAAGCACATTGCTTTTAATATGTTTATAGAAGGTAAAAAACCTAGTTTTTCAACGCCGGTTACCAAACCCGAAGGTGCAAAGTGGAATGATGCAGTTAAAGTATTTGACGATCTCACCTTTCGATTTGATGGTGCAGGTTATTTACCTGAAGGTACTAACCAAGTGTTTACTCTACCTGTTGAGGGCGGATCTCCTCGTCAGTTAACCCATGGCGATGCGGATATGAACACATCGACTTGGTTAGATAATGATACGGTTTTAGTCACAGGCAATACCTCAGCTGATCGCGATATGGATTTCATTGAAAGCGAGATATATGCCATCCAATTGAGTGACTTATCGATTACGGCGTTAACTAGCCGTGATGGCCCAGATAGCGGTGCGACGGTTTCACCGAATGGTAAAAATATCGCCTACATTGGTTATGATGACAAGGTATTGTCCTATCAACAAAACGACCTGTACATAATGAATGCTGATGGAACTAATCAACGAGAGTTAGCCACTAATTTTAAAGGCAGCATAGGTCAAGTTAAATGGGAATCTAATAGTAAATCACTCATATTTTCGTCTGAAGATTATGGGCTTATTAGTTTGTATCGTGTTAATTTAAAAGGTCGAGTGTCAAAAATTCTTACAGGAATAGGTGGTGGCTCCATTGGTAGACCTTATGCGAATGGCAGTTTCTCTATAAGTCGTCATTCAAAAGCAAAAATTGCCTATATGGCAGGTTTTTCTGATCGACCAGCTGAAGTTGGGCTGAGCGATTATAAAGGTAAAAAACAGCGAATATTAACCAAATTGAACGATGATTTGCTGCCTTATCTTGAAATGGCAAAAGTTGAAGAGATCAAAGTAAAATCTAGTCATGATGGTAAAGAAATTGAAGCTTGGGTGGCTTTCCCTCCTAATTTTAAAGCTGATGGTAGTTTTCCTATGATACTTGAGATACATGGAGGCCCATACACCATGTACGGCCCTTACTTTGCAAGTGAGATGCAGCGTTACGCGGCTGAAGGTTATGTAACGGTTTGGTCTAACCCACGAGGTTCAACAGGTTATGGTGAAGACTTTGCACTTGAAATCGACCGTGCTTATCCAGGTAATGACTATCACGATTTAATGAGTGTGGTAGATGAAATGATTGCACGTA
The DNA here is from genome assembly GCF_002077175.1 of Colwellia sp. PAMC 21821. NCBI lineage: Bacteria > Pseudomonadati > Pseudomonadota > Gammaproteobacteria > Alteromonadales > Colwelliaceae > Colwellia > Colwellia sp. PAMC 21821. The sequence goes on along the minus strand of NZ_CP014943.1, from coordinate 1,866,980 downwards.
AATATGTAGACGATAAACGCTTATTTGTTACAGGAGGCTCTGGCGGAGGAATTTTAACTGCTTGGATAGTTACCAAAACTAAACGTTTCGCTGCTGCGGCCTCTATAAAGCCAGTGATAAACTGGATGACAATGGCATTAGCTGGCGATATAGCACCTTATGTAAGACGGCACTGGATACGTGAAGACCCTTGGTCTAACCCTGAAGCCTTCTTAAAATTTTCGCCCATTCGTTATGTGGATAAAGTACAAACCCCAACGTTGCTGATGGTGGGAGAAGAAGATTATAGAACTCCGGCATGGGAAGCTGAACAATTCTATACTGCGCTTAAAATGTTAGGTGTGGATACGGCACTTATTCGAGTGCCAAATGCCCCACATTATATCGCCTCACGTCCTAGCCGTTTGATCGCTAAAACCGATAATATTATGGGCTGGTTCGCTAAATACGACCCGGCGAAAAAAAAACATTGATAACAAAGAAGTAAAACAAGATTAAGTTAAGCATAAGTGCGGCCTTTTGAAAATGAGCGCTGCACTTTACTATAGCTTTAAATTTTATCTGAATCGGTCAAACAAGAAAGCGCTAAAATACCAGTAAAGCTCACCAAGCAAGCATGTTCGCACTCTTTAATTTAGCCTACTGTTTGGTAGATAGCTGTCCTTTTTAGACGCATATTTACTATCAATTCAATGTCTCGAATGTGGTATTAGTGACCATTTTGGAATGTAATTTTATTCGCTCTAAATCCAAGCTAAAAGTTAATAATAGGCTTCTTTTGCACTAGCTAAATAAGTATTTGCCAAAAATACAAAGTCATCAATTGAACCATTTAAGTTACTCGCGGAGATAAATAGATGACCGCCAAGTGCTTGGTGCAATATCTCACTATGATGCAGAAAAGCGGCCAATGGCCCTTTTATGACTGTACCATCTTTTAAAACGTAAGGTTCAAAATTTAAAATACCTTCTTCAAAGGTGATTAATTGCTGCTTAATGCAGTATTGAATAAGGGGTTTTTGCTCGTGTATCATTCGGTTTGCTAAGCGTAATGATATGCTGTTCGCTATCGCTTCTATTGAAGTTAGTTTGATACCGACGTAATTCAGTTCTTCACGCGTTATACCGACTGTATTTGTCACGCTATGAATATTGCGAATTTGCCGCCAGTTAAATTGCCATTGGCCGTGACGATGATGAAAAGTTAATGCTTCAGGTGTCACTATTAAGCTGTAAGCCGGTTCAGCTAATTTTAGTAAACCGATAAAAATAGTCACTACGCAAGTGAGCACCATAAAGAGTAAAGGGAAACGGGCCTGTTGCCAGTAATAACTGCACAGCCAAGCTACAATGAACAAAGCTATAAAGCCGGTTAAAGTAATGAATAAACCATGATGGCGGGCAATTGCTTTAATTTTTATTGTTTTATTGCTTTTTGTCATAGATTTTTACTTTAAATACTGACGGTTCCAAAAAGAAATTGTTAATTATATTTAATATTTGTGCATATTTTTTTGATTAGTATATACTCTGCGCGTTTTCGCTACGAAGCAATAGTTTTGTAGCAATTTAACTTAACGAACGAAATAAAAGGTAGGATAATATGACTAAGAATAAAGTTAAAAAACACCATAAAAATCAAGGTGCTTGTGAATTGGGTCGAGGCGTAATTAAAGATAATTTCTTAGCGGCAGTGGTAACGTCAACGTTGTTTAAGCAGCAAATAATTATCGCTAAAAAAGGTAAGGGTGCTTATCAAAGAACTCAAAAGCATAAAGGACAAGAGTCCTATTTAATGGCGGTTTAATCCATTAGGATATAACCATTATTAAATAGGGCTTTTAGCTTTATTAACTTCAGCGCTAAGCGTGAATTTTTCTAAGTACTTGATTCGCTTTGTCTAGATGGCCTTGGTGCTCAAGTACTTGTGAAAAAACCAGTAAGTCAGTTTTATCGTATTGTTTATCTTCAAGATTAACTAAACTATTAAATGCTTTTTCTGCTAGCTGCCATTGTTGAGAAGCCGTAGCAAAATGAGCTACCAAAGACAACCAAGTAGCATTGTGTGGCTCGTTATGTAAATGTTTTTGCGCTGCTGCCATAAGACTATCGTCTTGCGTAATGGGTAATGTTCTGACCGCTTTTAATAAGCTAATCGCATTGCCTTTCTTTATTATCGGTAATAATAACTTTGCTAAGGGTTCGTTAACTTGGTTTTCTGCTAACACCTGACAATAAGCCAGTACGACCGTTTCTGTTTGTTTAATTTTCTTCGGAAGTTGCTGCCAATATTCCAGCAAAGGATGACTATCGTGCTGTTTAATTTGTTGATTAAAAACGCCGTAAAACGCCTGCTGCTGCCATAAAGTGATCGTTTGTGCGCTAATCGATTTTTGTTTCTGAGCCGCATGAAGTTTTTTGATAACATGATCAAAACGTTGCTCAATTAAACTTAGCTCTATTTCTAATCTAAGCAGTCGAACGTCATGTCCAATATGCTTATGGTGTTCATCAATCACAGTGCGTGCTTGTTGGTAATTTTGCTGACCGATCAATAATTTTATTTTAATTAACACCGCTTCTAATCCAGCGTCTTTAAAAGTGCTAGTTGTCTGTTCAAGCAAGCCTAAATAATGATCTGTGTTTGGTTTTAATGCTTGTTTTTGTGCAGCATCGGCCGCAACAAGATAAGCTATATGTTCAAAATTTGAGGCATCAGCAGATTTAGCCAATAAATGCTCTGCTTGTTTATAATCACCTAAAACATAGGCAGCGATACCTTTGTTGAAGTCTTTAAGTGCTCGTCGGCGACTGGCAAAAGCAATTTTGTTCCAAGCTTTAAAGCTAAAACTTAGCCCGCCACGGAAAAATTTAATGATAAGTGCTAATGCAAAGAAGCACAGCGCTAGCGTGATTATGGCGGTAATAACCGTTGTCTCAATGGCTGAATCTCCAATTGAGATCAGAATATAGCCTTTTTCACCAATTAACATTGGTGTTATAACGATTACCCCAAGAAATAAAATCAGCAATAATAATAGTCGTTTCATTATAAGTCCTCACTTAGCTCGGCGCTTGCGGGCTCGTCTTTAGATGCTTGTGGTGATGCAGCGTTATTGTTGCTCTCTAAAGTGCTTATTGAGGTTTCTTGGTCTGACAGTAATTGTCGAATAGCTTGCAACGAGGCAAGCTTATTTGGGTAGCTAGCGGTAATAGTGGCTGTTTTTAACGAATCGATAGTGTCGAGGAAAATTTTATTTTCAAGTTTTGTCATGTCAAAATATTCACCAATCCAACGCTGCATATCGTTAAGTGATTGCTGGTAAATATTACCTTTTGATTTACTTGCCGCCCAAATAGCCGTTTGTAATTTTAGACTTAAATTTTCACGTAAGTTTTGTTGAAATTGTGGCGACATTAACGGCTCAATATTACCTGTTCTGCGGGTAACTGTGAAAAACTCATCAGTAAACTTGCGCCATGTCTTAGCCAAGTTCTCACGCCAGTCAGTGGCGTTATCAGTTAATTCAAGTGTAGTTTCACTTTGGTTTATCTCTGGAATCTCAAAGAGTGCTAATGGCAATTGTTTGATTTGCTGGTCAAGTACCATCAGTTTTAAAATAACATCATCGGTTGCTAATTTAGGGAGCAATTGTAGTTTGGCAATATCTTGCTGAATGGTTTGACGAAGAGCTAAAAATTGTGGGTCATTTAGCTCTTGAATGCGCAAGTCTGCATCTTTTAGTAAGCTAATAGCGGTGCCAGGTTCTTTTTCTAACCATAAGCTTCTAGAAGCAACGCGAATAAGATATTCGGCTTCTTGTAATAACCAGTCACTGGGCTGATTTTGGCCTAAACTGGCAATTTTTTGCTGTAATTGTGCGATAGTATCTTGATTGCGCTGTTCAAGGCGATTACCTTGCTCAAGCTTATTGCGCAAGGCGTTTAATTCACTAGCATTTGCTTGTTTACTTTGTGAAAGCAGTTGGGTGATATTTTGGGTAATATTTTGAGCGTTTCGTGTCAGCTGCTGGGCTATTTCCTGCTGATTGGCACCAAGCTTATCCTCGACAATATCATTAAGTTTCAGGCTATATTGGGCTTTTTGCTGCTCACTCCAATAATAGTGCCCAACACTGGCGAGAATAGCTATTAGCGCGATAATTAATGCGACTACAGCTATTTTAGATATTTTACGTTTCTTATTTTTACTCGCTGCACTTTTTTCTGGTGACGATTCAGAACTGACTGTTGTCGATTTTTTTGATGTGTTGGAGGCGGTGTTTTTCACTGGTGAGGCGCTCTTTTCATTAGTATTGTTCGATGATGGCTTCTGGCTTATGCTTTCATCGGCAGTCAGCTTGGTTTTGTCAGGGGCATTATCAAGCGGTTTATTTTTAGGCTTTTCTGAAGGTTTTTCAGCACTATCAACGGAGGCAGGTTGGTTCGGTAACGCTTCCTGCGATGAACTCATATCGATTGAAGCCGTTAAACCTGTCTGACTTTCAGGATGACTGCTGTCAGCTGACGTTTTATCAGGTTTCGATTGCTTGGGTTGTTTTTTATCGCTCATGAACTGATCCTATCTTACATGTTGGCGCTACGCACACTCAATTTATTAGGTAAAGTAAGTTGTTTATATGACTCGATGTTGCTTAATCTTTACTCACTGACAAGTGCATTAATGATTGCTTGGAACTGGCATTTTGGCATTTATCATTCGACTGATGCCCATTATTTTGCTTTAGAGCACTTATCTTACTTGCCAACGTCCACAGATATTGTGCTTGCCAGTGCCTATTTTGTACCTAAATTAAGTTTACTATGAATTCTAATAAAACGTTACTAGTGATTAAGATACAATTTATCTGCTGTTGATGCCATGCTTTGATAATCTTATACCATTTTCATTAATTAGGTGATCTCTTTTATACGTAGGAAAAATGGCCCAATACAAGGCATTTATTTTAATCACGAGTTGTTCAGGACAATATGCTCCTGCATTATCTAATAAACTGTATCCATGCAGCGATAATGATTAAATCAATAACGCAGTAGTGGGTCGTTTTAACCCGTATAAATATTCAGATAATAACTGAGGTTGGTATTATATGAATAATTTTTCTAACCACGCGAATAACTTTCAAAAGAGTGAAACTATGTACTAAGACGCTATCACTCTTTTCTTACTCAGCCGCATTTTTAGTCAGTTAATACTCAGTTAATACTCAGATAAATTTAATGTTTAGAACATGAGATATTAGCTTATGGAAAATTTACTGCTTTGACACTTATAAGCGCTATAAATAGGGTGAGTTGGTTTATTTCTTGGAGTATGAGTTTGCTCAAGGTGGCATTGTTTTAACATCAAAACATGAATGAAAGTAGCTTTGATAACCACCTTGCTTCAAACATTTTTGTACCGTTTCGCCCAGCATATTCTGGGCGCGATATTCATCAAAGAAGCTTATGCTTGGTCATACACCTGACGTAGTATTTTGTCGGCACCTTTAGCCAATAAGTTCTCAGCTAACTGATCCCCTAATTGCTCGGCTTCACTCATATTGCCTCGCACTTCGCTGGTTAATATTACACTGCCGTCGACCGCACCTACTAATCCGCGTAGGTAAATCTGTTCATTTTCTAGCACGGCATAACTACCAATGGGTACCTGACAACCGCCTTCAAGCGCACGATTCATTGCCCGCTCAGCCAGAACACGAATGCGTGTTTCTTCACAGCCAAGTGGTGCTAACAAAGTTTTAATGACTGCATCATCAACCCGACACTCTATGCCAACAGCGCCTTGGCCATTTGCCGGTAACATAACTTCTGGGGCAATATATTCACGAATACGCTCTGGCATTTCTAAGCGAATTAACCCCGCTGCTGCTAAAATAATGGCGTCATATTCACCATTATCAAGTTTCTTAAGACGCGTGTTTACGTTACCACGGAGATCGCGAATATCTAAATCTGGACGTAATGCTTTTATTTGACATTGACGACGTAAACTTGAAGTTCCAACCACGGCGCCTTGTGGCAACTCAGCTAAACTAGCAATGTTATTCGACACAAATGCGTCACGCGGGTCTTCACGTGGGCAAATAATTTCTAAACCTAAGCCTTCTGGAAATTCTACAGGGACATCTTTCATTGAATGCACGGCAATATCAGCACGATTTTCTAACATGGCCACTTCAAGCTCTTTTACAAACAAGCCTTTGCCACCGACTTTTGCGAGTGGTGTATCGAGAATAATGTCACCTTTGGTGGTCATCGGTACTAATTCAACTTGTATACCTGGATGAAAATGCTCAAGTTTCGCCTTAACATATTCTGCCTGCCACAGTGCGAGTGCGCTTTTTCGTGTTGCAATTCGTACGGTTTGTTGCGTCATGTAATTTACCTTAATTAATATTTATTGCGCAGAAAGTACGATGTTTTCTTCTGCTTGTTTACTGACCGCACTAGATAAAAACTGCCATAGTTCATCGCTACCGCGTTTATCGAACCACTGGTCATTTTCGAAATGAAAGTGGTGGCCGTTAAATTTCGTTGCTACCCAAATTTCATGTAAAGGTGCTTGCTTGTTTATAATGATTTTACTGGCATTTTTAAATGTCAGGGTTAACATCCCGCCAACCCCTTCATAATCGATATCGTAACCGCAATTTTCGATGGCTTCTTCTACCGCAAGTAAGATATTTTCTGCGGCTAAATTGTATTGACTATCATTCATTAACTGTTCCTTTTTACCTACGCTTTAAGATTGTTTAATCTTTGCTTGGTAATTATTGGTCAAGGGATTATAAAACGTCTATCATGGGAAAAAAATCGAATAAATCAATTATGCGTAAACAAATTGCAATTATTTTCTTCAGTTTGCTTAGTTTAGTAACCATAACAGGCTGCGGCATTAAAGGCCCTTTATACCAAACTCCTGAGCAACAGCAAGAGAACTTACCAAAAACAAGCCAAGAAATTGATAAAAACAGTGATATAACCAATTTAGAGCATTAGGAATAACGACATTGGACTTTTTTAATCGTAAACAACATGCATTATTCGCTGAGCAATGTCCGGTCGCTGAGCTAGCAAAGCAATACGGCACGCCGCTTTATATATATTCACGCGCTACCATTGAACGCCATTGGCATGCTTTTGATCAAGCGGCTGGAGAGCGACCGCACCTTGTTTGTTATGCTGTTAAGGCAAACAGCAATATAGCGGTATTAAATGTAATGGCACGCTTAGGATCTGGCTTTGACATTGTCTCTAAAGGCGAGTTGATGCGAGTGATTGAAGCGGGTGGCGATCCGAAAAAAGTGGTGTTTTCAGGTGTAGGGAAAACCTCAGATGAAATTACATTCGCGCTAAACCTTGGTATTTACTGTTTTAATGTTGAGTCAGCTGCTGAATTAGATCGCATACAATCTGTTGCGCAAGGCCTGAATAAAGTTGCACCTATTTCATTACGGGTAAACCCCGATGTGGATGCAGGCACTCATCCTTATATTTCAACCGGTTTAAAAGAAAATAAATTTGGTATTAGTATTGAGCAAGCTCCTCAGCTATATCAATACGCTTCGACATTATCGCATATTAATATTCAAGGCGTTGACTGCCATATAGGTTCACAGCTAACCGAAATTTTACCGTTTTTAGATGCACTTGATCGGGTATTAAAGTTAGTTGATGAACTAGCCGAGCAAGGTATTGCGCTATCGCATATTGATGTCGGTGGTGGTTTAGGTGTTTGTTACGATGACGAACAACCGCCTCACCCTAAAGAATACGCTGAAGCTATTGCGCAAAAGTTAACCGGTCGTGATTTAACACTTATTTATGAACCAGGCAGGGCTGTAATGGCCAATGCAGGTATTTTGGTGACTGAAGTTGAATATATCAAAGTAAGTGAAGACCGCAATTTTGCCATTGTTGATGCGGCAATGAATGATTTAATAAGACCAGCTTTATATCAAGCTTGGCAAGCCATTATTCCAGTTGAACGACGTGATGATGTAGCGAGTGCACAATACGATGTGGTTGGTCCTATATGTGAAACCGGTGATTTTTTAGGTAAAGACCGAGCGTTGGCAATTAAAGCAGGCGATTTACTTGCCATACGCAGTGCCGGTGCTTATGGTTTTACCATGAGTTCAAATTACAATAGTCGGCCACGTGCGGCTGAAGTTATGGTTGACGGCAGCGAAAGCTATTTAGTCAGAAAACGCGAAACCTTAAGCCAGTTGTGGCAAGGTGAAAGCTTGTTACCTTTATAGTGTGAGATTAAGTGTCGATGTTAGTAAATTTTTCTAAAATGCACGGTTTAGGTAACGATTTCCTCGTGCTCGATAATGTGACACAAAATGTTTTTTTGTCCAGTGAGCAAATTAAGCAACTCGCCGATAGAAATTTTGGTGTTGGCTTTGATCAAGTGCTAGTTGTTGAACCGCCGTATGATCCTGATTTAGATTTTCACTACCGCATATTTAATGCCGATGGCAGTGAAGTAGGGCAATGTGGCAATGGTGCAAGATGCTTCGCAAAGTTTGTGCGTTTAAAAGGTTTAACTAATAAACATAAAATTAAGGTTTCAACGCAATCAGGAAAAATGACTTTGTTTATTGAGCGTGACGGCAACGTTTCGGTCAATATGCCAGTGCCCCAATTTGAACCGGCAAAAATTCCATTTACTGCGCAAAAAGCAGAAGGTACTTATATTCTTCGCAGTGAAGATGAAACCGTACTTTGTGGTGTTGTTTCAATGGGTAATCCGCACTGCGTTTTAACCGTAGATAATGTTAAAGAAGCGCCGGTAGCTATATTGGGTGAAGCGCTGTCGCTACATGAGCGTTTTCCTCAACAAGCCAATATTAGTTTTATGGAGGTCGTGTCACCCGAATATATCAAACTACGTGTTTATGAACGTGGTGCAGCTGAAACATTAGCTTGTGGCAGTGGCGCATGTGCTGCCGTAGTCGTTGGGCAAATGCAAAAGAAACTAAATAGACAAGTATTAGTGGATTTACCCGGAGGGCAATTGAAGATTTTTTGGAAAGGCCCCGGGAATTCAGTAAAAATGACAGGTCCCGCCGTGCATGTGTTCGATGGGCAAATAAACTTATGAATCAAGACAATAATAAATCTATGCAATCAAGTGATCAAAACCTAATGTCAGATGACGAAATAAAGCTAACCGATGAGTTAATCGTTAGTTACCTGCAAGAGCACCCTGAGTTTTTTAATCGTCAGGGGGAGTTTGTTACCAGCTTAAGGCTACCCGATCACCAACGTGGCACTATTTCTTTAGTCGAACGTCAATTATCTCAACAGCGCTTAAAAATTCATAATTTGGAAGAAGAAATCACCCAGTTAATGGTGATAGCAAACCAAAATGAGCAATTGTTTACCTTGTATAGCGACCTATATTTACGTCTACTCGATTGTACAACAGCAGCAGAGTTACTTGATTGTTTGCACCAGGCGACCACTCAATTGTTGTCGTTAGATGCATTAAAGTTATGGCTAGTAAAGCCAACAGCAATTAATCACAGTTCATTAGTTAACAATGATTGTGCTGAAATTATTGAAAGCCGATTAAGTAAAGACGAATATTATTTTGGTCGCTTGCAACAAAGTGAACAAGAATTGATTTTCTCTGAGCCAAGCGCAGGATCTGTCGTGTTAGTGCGACTTACGCATAATCAAGAAGATATTGGCTTTTTAGCTATTAGCAGCCAAGATGCTGAGCATTTTGATCCCCGTATGGATACTTTGTTGTTGAGCCAATTTAAAAAACTGGTCGCAAAACTTTTACATCAGCATCTTTATTAGGTAAATATATTTTGAGATTTTATCGCCGTTTACAACCTTTTCATGCGATCAGCTTTGACTTGGATGACACCTTGTATAGTAACCAACCGGTCATGTTGGCGACCGATACCAAGATGATCGCCTATTTTAAGCGTATATTCGGCGATTATGGTCTTGATAGTAACTTACATAGCTTTGATTTTCGTTTTTGGTGGTCTTTTCGTCATCAAGTTCTTGAACAATCTCCTGCGCTTGTGCACGATATTGGCTTGTTGCGAGAAAAAAGCTATTACCTCGGCGCACTTTCATTAGGTTTAACTGATGCTGAGGCACGGTCAGTTGCAGGAATGGCGTTAGATTATTTTGTTGAGCAGCGCAGTAATTTTACTTTGCCGCAACAAACGCACGATTTTTTAAGCTACTTAAAGCGCAGAGTACCTTTGGTGGCGATTACTAACGGCAATGTTGATACCAATAAAATTGGTATCGCTAAGTACTTTAGTGAACATTTTAATGCTTCTACTGATAATAAATTAAAACCTGACAGCGATATGTTTGATAAAGCTTGTGCCGCGCTGAAGATTCCTCATGCGCAATTACTCCATGTTGGCGACTGTGGTAAAAATGATGTATTTGGTGCTATTAATGCTGGCTGCCAAACTGCTTGGTTAAACCCATACCAAGTCGGTAAACCCTTGAAAATATTGCCTACCCTTGCCCTTGAACATATTGAACAGCTGACAAAAATATTGCCATAAATTTTTGTCTTTGTTTATTTAAACTCAAAATTAGCTGTCAAAATTTGACACATATAGCCTTGATATAATTTAATTGCTTACTTGTAATAAGGATAGCGTTATCAAAATAGTGCTTAACTTGCTATGATAGCGACATATTTTTGCTTTTGATTTTACCTTGCTATGGATGTTTCTGAATTACTTGAATCGTTGAACGATAAACAACGAGATGTTGTTGCTGCGCCACTACAAAATATGTTGGTGCTTGCAGGCGCTGGAAGCGGTAAAACGCGAGTTTTAGTACAGCGTATTGCTTGGCTAATGAAGGTTGAACAGGCATCACCTCATAGTATTTTAGCGGTTACTTTTACCAATAAAGCCGCGGCCGAAATGCGTGCACGCGTTGAACAAACCGTTGATGGCAATGTGCATGGTATGTGGGTAGGTACTTTCCATGGTTTAGCGCATCGGTTATTACGCATGCATTTCCAAGAAGCTAAATTGCCGCAAAGCTTTCAAGTACTCGATTCTGATGATCAACTTCGCATGGTTAAACGCATTGTTCGCTCGTTAGAGTTGGATGAAAAACGTTGGCCACCCAAGCAATTTCTTTGGTATATCAATGGTAAAAAAGATGAAGGTTTACGGCCACATCATATTGATAGCCAACATGATGTTACCGAAGAAACTTTTGTTAAAGTTTATCGCGTCTATCAAGATACTTGTGATCGCGCAGGTTTAGTCGACTTCGCTGAGTTATTACTTCGAGCTCATGAGCTTTGGTTAAATAATCCTGAGTTATTAGCGCATTATCAACAACGCTTTGCGCATGTGTTAGTAGATGAGTTTCAAGATACTAACGCTATTCAATATGCTTGGTTAAACTTGTTAGGTAAAAAAAGCGGTAATATCATGATTGTTGGTGACGATGACCAATCTATTTATGGCTGGCGTGGCGCAAAAATTGAAAATATTCAGCGTTTCTTACAAGATTTTGACGGTGCAAAAACGATCAAACTTGAGCAAAACTATCGCTCAACTGCCAACATTCTAAATGCGGCTAATCAACTGATTGCTAACAATAGTAATCGCCTCGGTAAAGACTTATGGACCGAAGATGATGCGGGCGAAAAAATATCTATCTATACTGCATTCAATGAAATAGATGAAGCACGTTTTATTGCGGGTCGGATCACCGACTGGAAAAATAAAAATGGCTCACTTGATGATGTCGCTATTTTATATCGCAGCAATGCACAATCACGCTTAATGGAAGAAGCGTTGATTCAAGCGAAATTGCCTTACCGAATTTATGGCGGTTTACGATTTTTTGAACGTCAAGAAATCAAAGATGCGCTTGCTTACTTACGTTTACTGAATAACCGTGATGACGACGCGGCATTTGAGCGAGTAATTAATACCCCAACACGTGGTATTGGCAATCAAACGCTGAGTTTAGTACGCGATGGTGCTAGAAGTTTGGAATGTACTTTGTGGCAAGCATGTCAGCATATGGTTCAGAATAAGGAACTTAAAGGTCGCAGTGCCAAGGTTATACAGCAATTTATTAATGTTATTGATCAATTAGAAGACGATTCAAGTCATTTGAATCTTGACCAACAAGCAAACCATGTTATTCAGCATTCAGGTTTGAAAGCTATGTATCAAGCGGAAAAAGGTGAACGTGCTGAAGCCCGTATAGAAAACTTAAATGAGCTAGTCACGGCTTGTCAAACATTTGAAGTAGATCCTGAGCTTGAAGAAGAACAAAGCCCATTAACCTCATTTTTAACCCATGCTGCGCTTGAGTCGGGTGAGTCACAAGCCGACGATCATGAACCAGCGGTGCAATTAATGACTATGCACTCGGCTAAAGGTTTAGAATTTCCATTAGTGTTTATTGCGGGCTTAGAAGAAGGTATGTTCCCCTCGCAGCAGTCGGTTGAAGATATTAGCCGCTTAGAAGAGGAGCGCCGATTATGTTATGTCGGTATGACTCGGGCAATGCAAAAATTATATTTATGCCACGCCGAAAGCCGTCGACTGTATGGCCAGGAAAAAAATCATAAAGCGAGTCGCTTTTTGAGAGAGTTACCAGAAGCCTGTACAGAAGAAATTCGCTTACAAAGTCAGGTGAAAAAGCCAATAACAACAGGGAAGTTCTCATCAGCTCTAACCTTAGAAACCTTTGGTAATTCGGGGTTTAAATTGGGCCAAAATGTTCGCCACAAAAAGTTTGGTGATGGTGTGGTTTTAAACTACGAAGGCAGTGGCCCACAAAGTCGCATTCAAGTTAACTTTGCTGATGTCGGTTGTAAATGGTTAGTGGTTTCTTATGCTAACTTGGAAACACTGTAAATAGTTTCCAAGGCTAATGGATATTAATGTCGTGATAAATTCTCTTACATGGACGTAAGTTATGCAGGTCATACAGGAAGTAATGGCGAAGATGGCAAAACAATAAAGTACAAAAACAAAGCGTGTCGTGTATGACACGCTTTGAACACTCCACTAACGCGGCGTAATTGCTGCCTTTCCTGCATGTCTTCTGGCTTTTACTGAATCAAAACTAAATATTGCTAGTGCGGTCCAAATACAAGCAAAGGTGATTAATTTAGCAAAATATAGTGGTTCTTGATAATAGTATGTCGCCAAAATAAACATGATGCTTGGGCCAATGTATTGAAAAAATCCTAAAGCAGTTAACGTCATACGTTTTGTCGCTGCGGAAAAACAGAGCAATGGAGCAGTGGTGACAATACCAGTGCAAATCAAGAGCATATTTAATGACATGGCATTATCAAACATGTTGGTCGTGCTGGTTTTTAAAAACATTAACCAATAAATTAACGCTATTGGTAGCATCATAAGTGACTCTATCAGTAAGCCGACAAATGAATCTAAAGGCATTTTTTTACGTAATAAGCCATAAGTGCCAAAAGTGGCGGCTAAGGTTAATGAAATTATCGGTAACGACCCAACCATAATGAGCTGAATCATTACGCCAATAAATGCCAGACCAACGGCGAATAGCTGCCAGGGGCGTAAACGTTCACCTAAAAATATAACGCCTAATGCAACACTGAAAAGTGGATTAATATAATAGCCTAAGCTGGCATCAAGCAAATGATCATTATTCACTGCCCAAATGAAAAGAAACCAATTTACCGCTAAAAAAGTCGCTGATATGGTCAGTTGCAGCACTATTTTTGGCTGAGAAATGGTCTCAATAAAATTGCCCCACCTTTTGGTCAGTAAAACAATTAGCATTAATAAAACCGTCGACCAAACCACGCGATGGATAAGAATTTCTTCCGCGTTAATATGATCTATCAGTCTAAAATATAACGGAGCAATACCCCACATAGTATAGGCACTAATAGCGAAGATAATACCACCACGAAAGGCGGATTTTTCAGATGTTGGCATGGAATAAATTTACAGTTTTGTTTGGTTTTAAAGCGAGATAATAACATTAATCACCTAATGGCATATTAATATCGTGAATATCTATACTATCCGACCATGTATGTGCCAGTACCAAAGGCAATATGAACGCCGTTTTCGTTGTGCATCTCCATGCGAGCTACCGCTACTTTACTGCCACTTCGAATAATTTTTGCTGTGGCAATAAATATCTCACCTCTCCCGGGCCTTATAAAGTCGGTACGTAAATCAATGGTGCTTAAGCGACTTAAACTTTGTGAGATTATTTTGGGCGATAATTCGGGTAGTTGAGAAAGTATATTTGCTGCAGCGACAACGCCACCGGCAAGATCGAGCGCTGAGGCGGTTACGCCACCATGAAGAATTCTTTGTTCTGGATTACCGATAAGCTTGTCGTGCCACTTAATACTGACCGTTGACTCTTGGCTATTAAACTGCGTGACCTCTAGCCCTAATAACTTATTAAACGGCATTTCTTGGCTCCAATATTGAGCAAGCTGTTTAAAATATTCTTCGTGTATCATAAATGTCCTTTTAGCGATGTAAGCGAAACTCATAATAATTACTATTATATTGAAAATAAATCTCCGCACAAAGCCTTTACTACGTTAAAATGTCGGTTGATTTCATTTAATAAAGATTGTCTGTTGCAAGCCATTTCCCCTACAACATTAACTGAATCCCTGAAACATCATTTTGGTTATCAGGCGTTTCGCCCTGGCCAAGAAGAAATTATCAATCATGCACTTCAAGGCCGCGACAGCTTAGTGTTAATGCCAACAGGCGGCGGAAAGTCAATGTGCTTTCAATTGCCAGCAACCTTGATGCCTGGTGTTACCATTGTTGTTTCACCATTAATAGCATTAATGAAAGATCAAGTTGATGGTTTAGTTCGGCAAGGTATTTCAGCTGCTTATGTTAATTCGTCTCTAGATACCGAGACCATCAACGATATTTTTAGGCGTTTAGGTCAAGGCGAAATAAAGCTACTTTATGTCGCACCAGAGCGATTAAAGAATTATTATTTTATCCAAGGGTTATCTCAATTAACAATCAGTCTTTTTGCTATTGATGAAGCGCATTGTATATCGCAATGGGGCCATGATTTTCGCCCTGCATACACGCAATTACATCAGCTAAAACAAAAATTTCCCCATGTACCTGTAATGGCATTAACCGCAACGGCTGATGTCACCACTCGTCGAGATATTCTGCAACAATTAGCTTTACATGACCCCTATATACACCTTGATAGCTTTGATCGGCCCAATATTCGTTTTACTTTGGCAGAGAAATATCAGGGTGAGCAACAAGTTATTGGTTATATCAAAAAGCGAAAAGATGAGTGCGGGATTATTTATTGTAATAGTCGCTGGCAAGTTGAAAAACTAGCAAAACGATTAGCAGAAACAGGCATTAATTGTTCGGCTTATCATGCTGGGCTAGAGTCTGAAATTCGCAATATTATCCAAGATAAATTTGCCAAAGATGATGTGCAAATTGTAGTGGCTACGGTGGCTTTTGGTTTGGGTATTAATAAGTCTAATGTGCGATTTGTTATACATTATGAGCCACCACGAACATTAGAGTCTTACTATCAAGAAATAGGTCGAGCAGGCCGAGATGGCTTACCGGCAGAAGCACTTTTTCTTTATGATGAGAAAGACGCTGAGCGCATAAGTAAGCGTATTGGTGAAGGTGAAAACGAGCAGCGAGTCAATGTAGAATTACAGCGTTTTCAGGCGATGCGTGGCTTTATTGATGCTCAAACTTGCCGGCGTAGAGTGGTCTTAAATTACTTTGCGGAGTTTACCGAAAAAAGCTGTGGTAATTGTGATATTTGCTTAGATCCCCCGAGTCAATTCGATGCCACAGAGGCGGCGCAAAAAGTGCTGTCTTGTGTATATCGTATCGAAGGAAATGGTGATGTTGAGCATGTTGTGGCGGTTTTACGAGCCGAACTCAATGATAAAATTATCCAACTGGCTCATGATAAAGTATCGACTTTTGGTATTGGTAGAGATAAAACGCCTGGCTATTGGTTTTCAATAGTGCGGCAATTAATTCACTTAGGCTATTTACAACAAGATATCGCAGCCCAGTCAAACTTATGTTTAACACAGGCGGCAGGTGCTGTTTTGAAAGGACAAGAGCCATTAATGCTGGCCGCTCCTCGCTTACAAAAAGCGAGTTATTGGCAACGTAATAAACGTGAAAAAGTTTATGACAGGATACTGTTTTCGAAATTAAGATCATTACGAAAAGAAATCGCCAGCCTTGAAGATATAGCGCCGTTTATTGTTTTTAACGATGCTACCTTAGCTGAATTAGCACGAGTAAAACCATTAACCTCAAGACAAATGCTTAATGTCAGTGGTATTGGCGATACCAAACTTGCCCGTTATGGCGAACCATTTTTATCGTTAATTAAGCAGCATCAAAGCTGAACTGAAATGAAATAACAAATTTTACAGACAAAAAAAGCGCCTAACAGCGCTTTTTTTTATCATAACTTAATGTTACTTAAGGCTAGCGTAGTATGCTGCAATGTTAGCAACATCTTCGTCAGATAATGCCATAGCCATTGGTGCCATTACTGGATCTTTACGGTTGCCCGATTTAAAATCTTTTAATTGCTTGGCAAGGTAAGCTTCTTTTTGACCAGCAAGATTAGGGTACATAGGAACAGCGGAAATACCAGCAGCACCGTGACAGGCTGAACACATGGCAGTTTTAGATTTACCGGCAGCTGCGTCGCCAGCGAATGCAGGTGAAGCCATCATAAGAGTAGCAGCAACGGCTAAAGTAAGTTTTTTCATAGATATAATCTCTCTTTGGTAAATAATTTTAAAGTATCCTCAATTGATTATATGTAAAAAGTAAACTGTTGTCGTTGCTTTTTTTAGGATCTTACTCCGATGATATTTTATCTAATATTTTTCTGAGCTAGCCTAAGTTTTAAACAATTAATTTCATTTATTCAAACTAAGAAGAAACGGTATGCAGATAAAAGATAATATAGAAATTATTAATCTCGAGGAAATAAACTCAACCACACTACAATTGCGATTTAATGTGGAGTGGACAATGGATGATAAAACGGCAATTATTGATCATGTCTTAAGCGTAACATCGGCAAAAACGCTAGAAGTTGCAGAAGGAGCTGATCTGTATTGTTTAAGAATAAAATATGGTGCCGGTGAATTTTTATTAAACTTTGAAGAATACAGTCATGCCTGCTGGCTCGAGTGTATTACCGATCAAGACATTGACGGATTGCAGGAAATTAAGCTGCTTCTATCTAAATGAGTCTGAAGTTACCGCAGCGATAAATAAATGATAACAATTGGATTATTTAAGTCATCATTAACGCCGTCTTATATGGCTTTCTCTATAAAAGACTTGTTTGGTTTAGCGAAAAATTAGTTAGCGATACATTAGTTAGCGATACATTAGTTAGTGATACATTGGCTTGCGATGAATAAATTAGGACAACCTCTTGGAAAAAATACTCATTAGTAGCTGTTTTTTAGGTAATAAAGTCAGGTATGACGGTGGTGACAATTTATTAACAAATACCACGCTTAAGCGTTGGAAAGAAGATAATCGCTTAGTGGTTATTTGTCCGGAATTAGCGGGAGGGTTAAATACGCCAAGAGCACCTGCAGAGATTCAAGTTACCGGCGAAACAATTATTGTTAAAACCATTACGGGTCAAGATGTTACATATGCTTTTGAACACGGCGCTAATCAGGCGTTAATACTCTGTCAAAAACATAATATACGCTATGCATTGTTGAAAGAATCAAGTCCCTCATGCGGCAGTACAAGTATATATAATGGTGAGTTTAGTCAACAGAAAATAGCAGGGCAAGGCGTTACTACGGCAATATTGAGAGCAAACGGCATAAAAGTATTTTCAGAAAATAACTTACAGGCTTTAATTGATGAGCTGACCGTTAGTTAACTAATTTTTAGCAATATTAACGTGATTTGTATGGATATGAGTATTATCGTTAATCAGTGCACGAGTTTGGTTTATGATGTCATTCGCACTTGTCGCGACGTTGTAATCGCTAACGCCAATACTGAGCGTCATTTGTGGTAATCGAGTACCTGATTTACTGCTGATAAAGCGTAACTTTTCTACACTCTGCCTAATTTTTTCAGCAACCTCACCAGCTATCATTCTTTTAACATCAGGCAGTAAAATTAAGAATTCATCGCCTGCAGACCTTACCGGTAAGCCACTTTCACCAACATAACCGCTTACTTTTTTAGCAATTTTTGTTAACAATACATCACTGAGCATAGGGCCTAAATTTTCATTCATTTGAGAAAACTGATCAATATTAATAACAATTGCCGCGACATGTTGATTTGGATCAGTAGATAACCAAAGATCTAAATGTTTTGTCATGGCTTTACGGTTATAAAGCCCTGTTAAAGCGTCAAAATAAATTTCTTTTTTTACATCATCCAATTCTGAGCGTAATGCTTGAGTGGATTTTTGAGATACGAGCAGTTGCTCAGCCAGTTTTTCTTGTTCGAGCTTAAATTTCTGAGTCGTTTGTCGTATTTGTTTAATAGCGTTAATTATTTCACGCTTATCAGTAGATTTTAAGCTGGCAATATTTTCATCCAATTGAGTTACTAGGAGGTTTGTACTCAGTGACGATTGTTTACTGTTACTTTGTAGATCGACTAAAACCTCATCAAGATCGTCTATCAGCTCACCCCGAAAGGCGCTTTGTCCTAAAACATACTGACGATATATTTCTTCTAAAAAAAAGTTATCAAGCTTTTTCCCGCTAGCTAATTGTTTTTCAATCGCGGCATTCAGTGTTTTTGATTGTTTATTGAGATATTCGTAACTTACCGCGTAATTAATTGGCGTCGCGGCTATATGCCATAACTGCAATTGTTTTATGGCGGCGTGCATTTTTTGTTCAGCTTGTGCTATGGAATCATGATACTTCAATATTCCAACCTTTAACCTAGGGGATTAACTAAAATAGCGGGTAAGCTATTCTCTAGTAATTCGAGTCATAGTGCCATCATAAAATGTATTAATCATAAAGCTCAAGTTAACCATTTGAGCGCAATCCGAAAATAGCCAAGATAAAGCAAAATTTTCTTTATAAAAATTTAAGTTTTGTTATGGTATTTAAAAGTTAGCTATTTAAATTAATATTTGAGATTTTGTCATGAAGGTATTTTCAATCACGGTATTTGTTCTATTTTTTGTTATGGCTTGTCAGTCGGCTAAATTTCCTTCAGTGTCAGAGAGCGAGAACCTTGAGCAGGTTATTATAGATTATCAACACTACAAAGATCATCAAAGTCCATTAAACCAGGATATTGTAGGTGAAACTAACAGCCAATTACCTGATTTATCCCCGAATAAGCTCAAGCAACAACATCAAGCTTTGCGCGCTATATATCATCGCTTAGAGCAGGTTAACATCAAAAGTCTTGATCAAGCAGATGCAATTAATCATGCGGTGTTGTCGTATACAATGAAAAATCAACTGGATAGCTATAGTAACAAAGAGCATTACATGCCACTTACTGCTGAATCAGGTTTCCACGTTTGGATCAGTCGCATTAAAAGCCAAGCCAGCTTTAAAACTGAACAAGATTATCGCGATTATCTGGCTCGATTAAACGCTTTACCTGAATATTTCACTCAACAAATTTACTGGATGGATAAAGGAATCGAAGAAGGCATAACTCAACCGAAAATTGTCTTAAAAGGTTTTGAAGAATCGATTAAAGCTTTTATAAAAACAGAGGCTAGCTCAAGCACTTATTATCAGCCATTTTTAACAATGCCTGAATATTTCAGTCAAGAACTTAAGTCGACACTACAGGCACAAGCTTCTGAAACCATAGTGAATGTTGTAATCCCAAGCTATCAAAAATACTTTGATTATATGGTGCATCGTTATCAACCTAACGCGCGAACAAATATTGCTGCGAGTTCTTTACCTAATGGCCAAGATTATTATATAAACCGGTTGCAGCATTATACGACTTTGCCGATTTCAGTAGAGGAAGTACACAACACTGGTTTAGAAGAAGTGAAGCGAATAAAGCTTGAGATGGAGGCCATTATTAAGCAATCAGGTTTTACCGGAACTTTTGCTGATTTTGTGCATTTTTTGCGTACCGATAAACAATTTTACGCAACCACTCCTGAAGGATTACTCAAAGAAGCCTCATTTATTGCTAAAAAAATGGATGCGCAATTACCTAAGTTATTTAAAACTCTGCCACGAACGCCATATGGCGTGATTGAAGTACCAGCCAATATAGCGCCTAAATACACCACAGGACGTTATTCTGGCCCTGCACGAGACGACCAAGCCGGCAACTATTGGGTTAATACCTATCGTTTAGATCGCCGACCGTTATATGTGTTAGAAGCGTTAACTTTGCATGAAGCCGTACCGGGTCATCATTTACAAAGTTCCATTGCACGAGAAATGGAGAACGTACCTAAGTTTAGGAATAATACTTATATTTCGGCATTTGGCGAAGGTTGGGGGCTATATTCAGAGTATTTGGGCTTAGAAGCCGGATTTTATCAAAATCCTTATAGTGACTTTGGGCGACTAACTTATGAAATGTGGCGCGCTTGTCGACTTGTGGTTGATACAGGTATGCACGCAAAAGGCTGGAGTCGTGAGCAGGCAATGCACTATTTAGCCGATAACACGGCATTGTCACTGCACAATGTTAAAACTGAAATTGACCGCTATATTTCTTGGCCCGGCCAAGCTTTGTCTTATAAAATGGGTGAATTAACGATTAAAAAGCTCCGTAAAATGGCGGAGCAAACGTTAGGTGAAAGCTTTGATTTGAGAGATTTTCATGACCAAGTGTTGAAAAACGGTTCAATGCCGTTATCAATGTTAGAAACCGTGATTAATAATTATGTTGCAGAACAAAAGGCTAAACAGAAAGTGTTATCAGAAGTAAATTAGTGCAGAAACAAAGGATGGCACGCAAAGCTACCAGAGATTATGATGACTAACCGATAAATTAAGATAAGCCCCCACTATATCTAAATTTGGCAGTTCCGCTATCATAGGTTTCCCCTTAGATCGGTAACTTTGCGTCTCCAATTTTCATTGGATTTGCCCTTGTCGAGCTTTAGCAGCTCAACTCCGATTATAGGCAAAGTATTCTATTTGTAAACCATTTTTAATATCCCTAAGAGTTATTTACGTTAACATACTAAATATTAAGAAATTTATTTATTGCAGATGTTGTTCTTAAATCACTTTTACAGTAGTTTACTTAGTGTTTAGCCACGCAACTAGGTGTTTTAAAATTCGACAGCATAGTTGCCAGTAAGCCGAGAAAGAGTAAAACGAGCTAGAATGGCAAAGCTTTTTGCAATTTAATTTACTTAGTATCTCTATGAAATATCAACAATCCTTAATACATAAGATGGAAGCTAATATTCAATGAAGCACTTGCTGCTAGGTATTTTAATCAGTTTTTGCATAATGCTAAACGGACAAGCCGAATCGCTCAATAGCGATAAAAACTATCGTCAGTTGCTTGATGCTTATTATATCCAAGATAAAGAGTTATTGATTGCTCAAGATGTTGTTGACGTTGCACAAGCTATAGTAAGCAATCGAAATCAGTATGGTGATAATAAGGTGGCGAAAGCTTTTTCTATATTGTCGGATGTTGCATTTAATCGCGGGAACTTTTTTGTGGCCTTTCAATTTGCACAATATGGTTGCGAAATCGAAAATATTGATGTCGATATTCAACTAGATTTACGGTTGAAAATTGCGCGTGGTTATTATGCTCAAGGTAATTATATTCAGTTAAAAGAGACCTCACAAAAGGCCGCTCGATTAGCTGTGCAAGCAAATAATATGAATTATCATTTGCAGGCACTGGCTTATTCGGTTGTAGCTTATGCGCTAAGTGCTGATTATGCCTTGGCGGTCAAAGAATTGAGTAAGGTTGAAAGCTTACTTAGTCAAAACATGCAAAATGTAGATCAGATCACCTTATTAGAAATTATTGCCGAAGCGCATTTTTATTTATCTGAATATGACAATGTTGTCGAGCTACTTGGCCGCGCAATAAAATTGCGTACAGATATGTCGAGAACAGAAGGTATTGCCCAAAGCTACCATTTAGTGGCAAAGGCCTATTATCAGTTACAACAATATGATGACGCTTATAATGCTTTTTGGCAGTCATTGCAATTTGCACAGCAACACAAATTGAATATACGTGAAGCCTACGCAGAGCTGGGGTTAGGGCAAGTTCTTTATCAACAACAGCAGTTTACGCTGGCAAAAGTGCGCTTGCTTAAAGCCCAAGCGGTTTTTACTGAGTACAATTTGGTGCGCGTGAAGTTATCAACTCAAATTAGTTTAGTCAAAGTTATGTATGCCTTGGAGCAATCTGAAGCCGCCGATGCCATGCTGCTTTCAGCTCAGTCTTTGGCTAAAAGTTTAGTGCTTGCCCCACAACAAATAGAACTGTATTTATTGCTGACAGATTACTACAGCAGACAGAAAAAATTTGAGCAAGCAATCGAAGCACAAAAGCATTATTTAACTTTATATCAAACGCTATATCCGAACGTGAGTGATAATAACTCATTTGCCAATGCCGCTAAATCTGCCAGTAATAAAGCAAAAATATTAGCGTTAAATTTAGCGGAACAAAGTGAGCTGAGTTTGGAGTTCAGTGAAAAATATGATCAACAAAAGATGCTGATTATTTTACTCGCTTCATTACTAAGTTGTAGTGTTATTTTCATAGGTTTCTGCCGTTTTCAAGTGCGCCGTCAGAAACTGAATCGTAGCTATGATGAAATAGAATTACCTCAAAATCATTTAGCACAACCGGTTCAAACGAAGCGCTGGTATCAACAGCAATATAAAATGGCAAGAAAGTATCAATATAATATTTCTGTGGCCTATTTGAAGGTTGAAAACTGGCAGGAGCTTAGCTTTCACTTTAACCGTAAAATTTTAACCGATGTCAGTCAAGTGCTTGCCGTTATTATCAATGAAAATATTGATGAGGAAGATTATGCCGGTGTTATCATTGAAGGTGAGTACCTATTCTTGTGCCCACATCAAACCCCTGAGCAAATTCATGTGAAATTTACTAGGATACAGCAGGCAATAAAAACCCGTTTTTTTGCTAATTTAGGGAATTATTCGGTTAAAGTGATTTTTGCGATTGATTCGCCCAATATTCAAGATATTGATCCTTATGTTTTTCTCTCTCGGTTAAGTCAATGTAATGCTGATAAGGAATAGCAACAGAAGGTATAATAATCGCTAGGTACTAGGTAAGTTATTCAATAAAATGTCTATCCAGTTCAATTATTCAGTCCAATTGTTCGGTATAATTAATCAGTGCAATTAAATATTAACTGCTTGGAATAGGGTACATCGATGCTATATATCATTGCGTATCGAATCAGTCATAGTATCACTCATTTTCTTATCATGGTTTTTACACAAAGCAATCTACTAAGGGTTATTGAATAATTATAAAATATGCAGCTGATATTTGAGCGCTGTCTTGCGTATAAAGTTGCTTAATTAACGTAGTTGGTAAATTTCAATTGTTCAATTGGTAGAATAGAAGACCATTTTCAATGGCAATGAAAAAAGCCGCTATGATTAGCGGCTTTCGATATCTGGATAACGGCTTGAATTAAAGTCTGACGATAATATTTGGCGAGGTATTAATTTCACCATCATCAGAAATTGTTGCTGCATTACTATCACATAACAAAACCGCAATATTGCCAGATTTGCTGCTACGGATAAAAGAAAGATCATAACCGAACTGTGTCAAACTGCTAGTTGCAAATTTCTGCGCAAGTGACAGTTTATCCCACAGATTAGATTGCTCTGCGGTATATTGGCGTCTTTCTAGTAATATTTCTCGTTCAAGAACTGCGTGCACAATGGCCTCTTTTTCAACGTTAATAGTGCGTATTTCATGTCCATATTATACGTCTGATGGCAGCAACATAGCTTAGATCTTTGCTAATATCAACAATTAAAAGAGTATTATGTCATATTTTAATTTTCTGGTCGGCCAGTTTAATAGTGAGAATCCTTCTGAAATAACGGCTTAAAAAGATTTATAGCGTTATTTTTGATATCATAGCAGGCTATAATAATGTTAATTCGTTACGATTAAGTAGAGTAAAGTTTGGTATGAGTCAGGTATTAAAAGATCTTTCCGCGTTGTTAAAACTAGAAGTCATAGAAGAAGGTATTTACCGTGGTGAAAGTCAAGATTTAGGCTTTAGAGCCCTATTTGGTGGTCAAGTCATGGGGCAGGCACTGTCGGCAGCACAAGAAACTGTGGCAGTAACCCATAACGTACACTCATTACACTCCTATTTTTTAAGACCAGGTGATGCTACTAAGCCCGTTGTTTATCAGGTTGAAAACATTCGTGATGGTCGCAGTTTTAATACTCGACGGGTAAATGCCATTCAAAATGGCCAGGCAATTTTTTATATGACGGCCTCATTTCAGCAACTGGAGAAGGGTTTTGATCATCAAGATATTATGCCATCAGTACCTGGACCGGAAGGGTTAAAGTCATATACAGATTTCATTTTTGATAACCAAGCATTTATTCCTGAAGAGATTCGTGGCAAATTTTTATCTGAAAAACCGATAGATATGAGACCAGTAGAGCAGTATAACTGGCTAAAACCAGAAAAAACGGAAGCTAAGTGTCAAATGTGGATAAAGTCTAATGGCAGTTTGCCTAATGATCTTCGTATTCATACCTATTTATTAGCTTACATTTCAGATTTTTCTTTTTTGCCAACCGCTTTGTTTCCTCATGGCGTTAGCTTTTGGCAGCCAAATTTTCAGTTAGCAACCATTGATCATTCTATGTGGTTTCATCGACCATTTCGTATAGATGAATGGCTACTTTACTGTATTGATAGCCCGTCAGCGAGCAGCGGTCGAGGCCTCGTAAAAGGCCAAATATATAACCGAGCAGGTTTGTTAGTTGCCTCTACCATGCAAGAAGGGGTTATGCGTCAGCGTTAGCTTTTGCACCTTGCCAGTCGTAGCCACTGGGGTGTTGAAATACTCTTAAGCCAAAAAGTGGCGCTGCTGCATATAAATGGTCAAAAATATCTGCTTGTATTGCTTCATAATTAACCCAGTTTTGGTCGTTACTGAAAAAATATAATTCTAGCGGCAAACCTACCTCTGTTGCAGGTAGTTGTCTTACCATGCAGGTCATCTCATGATGAACTTTGGGATGTTGTTTTAAATAAGCACTTATATAAGCTCTAAAGGTACCAATATTGGTCAATTGCCGGGTGTTAATGGTTGAGGCTGTTATCGCACTATTGACGATCACTTCACTGCTTTGCTTTAGAATTTCAGCTTTTTTTACAGCTAGGTAATCGCTAATCAATTGCACTGATGTCAGTGCTTCTAGTTGCGCTTGATTGTAGAAACGAATACTACCGACATCAATAACAATCGCGCGTTTGACCCTTCTACCACCTGAACTTAGCATGCCCCGCCAGTTTTTAAATGAGCCACTGGTTAAGGCATAAGTGGGTACTGTGGTGATAGTATTATCAAAGTTTTTAACTTTTACGGTATTTAGCCCAATCTCGATAACATCGCCATCAGCGCCATATTTAGGTAATTCAATCCAATCTCCAGGGGCAACCATTTTATTAGCAGATATTTGAATACTAGCAACTAAGCCTTTAATGGTATCTTGAAAAACTAAAATCAATACTGCAGTTAAAGCACCTAAGCCACTAAGTAAGTAGAGTGGTGAACGGTCTAATATTTGCGATATTGCCAATATCGTTGCCACTAAATACACAACAAGTTTAATGACTTGTAAGGTTGAATTTAGTGGCAGATGACGATCAGTAGCTGTTTGCCTATACAGATTATTAATAACATTAAGTACTGAGCTAATACTGCGTGCTATCTGAAAGCATAGGCCTATTTTAGCAAAAGTTATTAGTACGGTGGCGAGTAAGGTATCTGTTGCTAGTAAATGTGGGGTAAGTAATAACAATAATATAAAAGGAACTAACAGCGACATGCGCGAAAAAACTTGCTGGTCAAATAAAACATCATCCCATGTGTTTTTTGAGGCAGTGGTCAGTTTATGAATGAGTACAAGCACATAGTTTTTCGCAATATAGAAACTAATGCTGCATAAGAGAAAAATTAATAGACAGGCAATAATGGTTTCACTTAATGCGATATATGATGCATGAACGCCTTGCTCAGTTAACCATGAGGTGATTATTACCTGCATGAAATATCCTTGTTTGACTGCTCTTCAAGCTCTAGCATTTTTTTATCTTTATCGAGCCAAAGCTGATTAACCCACTTCTGAAACTGTATTTTATAAGCACGGTCATTAACATAATCGCCTTTGAGGGATTCGCCAATCTCTTGAGTTTCAATGGCAATATATACTTGTTTTATCTTTCCAGAAAGAAAGTCGAGAAAATTCGGTTTACCATCAGGATAGTAAATAGTTACGTTTACGACTTTACTAAGATTGCCTTTCATTGCTTCCAGTACAAAGCCAATACCGCCAGCTTTGGGTTTTAATAATTTTTGAAAAGGAGAGTTCTGTTTTTTATGCTTTTGTGGTGTAAAGCGAGTGCCTTCAATAAAGTTCATTACGCTGACAGGCTTGTATTTAAACTTTTCACAAGCCTTTTTTGTCGTTTCGATATCTTTGCCTTTTAAATGTGGATTTCTCTTTAAAAAATGCTGGCTATATCGTTTCATAAACGGAAAGTCGAGTGCCCACCATGCTAAACCCAGTAGCGGTACATAAATTAGCTCTCTTTTAAGAAAAAACTTTAAAAATGGAATTTTACCGTGAAAAACTCGTTGAAGTATTAAAATGTCGGTCCAGCTTTGATGATTACTGATCACTAAATACCAGTCTTTCATTTTTAACTTTTCTAAACCCGAGGCATTAATTTTGGTTTTAGTGAATAACTTTTGAATGAACGTATTTAATAACACCCAGTTACTGGCCATTTGATCAAGCAAATAGCTAAAGAACTTTTGCCACAAAGCGATTGGACCTAAGGCTTTTAACAGCGAAAAAACCAATATGGGTACCAACCATAAAATGGTGTTGGCGAAATATAAAATAACAGAGAAGAAGGCAATAATGGGACCAGGTAAAAAATGTAGCATATAAACAACCAAAAATATCAAGACGATAATTACTGGCTATAATATTAATGGGTTTTTAGCTTATTTTCAGCAAAAATCGATAAAAATTTGGCTGACAGTTGATAAGAAATTTAGCTGAGATTTTTTTATAGTGCAGGGTTCAATTGTCACGAAAGCTATGAAAGCCTAATTTAAATTCTGTTTTTCCTAATAATAAACAGTGCAAGTTCAAAACCCTTGTGTCTTTGCAGGGGGATAGTAAGTTGGATAAAAACGCATCATAAATTTATTACTAGGTGTTTTTAATGCATAAATTGTAATTTTAACTTAGTAAAATAGTGGTTTAAGCACACTAATTCTATAAAACATGAGAAAATTGTAAAAGTTGATTGCAAAACTACTGCATTTCGAGGCAAGCTAAACAGATATAAAATAGAGGGTTCGTGATGCAATTTAATCGTGTGGTAATAAAAGTTGGCAGTGCATTGGTTTCACCTGATGCCAAAGGTTGTAGTGGTAAGTACATACTTGCCATTGCGCGCTTTATTACGCAATGCCAACAAGCAGGCAAAGAAGTTATTTTGGTCTCGTCTGGCAGTGTTGCTGCTGGTAGAGGTTTAATTGCGCATGGCTCTCCTAACCCATCAATTCCCACAAAGCAGGCAATGGCTGCGGTAGGGCAAATGAAGATGATGGCGAATTGGCAGCGTTTTTTTGATGTACCTTGTAGTCAGTTATTGATAACTCATGGTGATTTAAAAGATCGTCAACGATATATTAGTATTAGAAACACCTTAAGAATATTATTAGAAAATGGCGTTATTCCTATTGTTAACGAAAACGATACGGTAGCAACGGAAGAACTAAAAGTCGGCGATAATGATAATTTAGCGGCATTGGTGGCCGTGGTTAGTGAAGCCGATAGTTTATTTATTCTTAGTGATGTTGATGGTGTTTTTGAAGAAGACCCTCGTATAAATCCACAAGCTAAGTTAATTCCAATTATCGCTAAAATAGACGAATCTATTTATGCCATGGCTGGCGCTACCAATAATCATATTGCAACCGGAGGGATGAAAACCAAAATTCAAGCGGCAGACAAAGCGGTAGAAAATGGTATTGAAACCTATATCTTAAATGGCAGTCGTGGTGAGGTATTTGAACAAATATTACGTGGTGAAAACCCTGGTACCCACTTTGTTGCGAAAGAAAGTGCAACACGGGCACGCAAACATTGGCTAAAACACACCTTAAAAAGCAATGGCACCGTGTTATTAGATGCTGGCGCTGTGAGTGCGTTAAAAAATAAAGGTGCGTCATTGTTACCATCAGGAGTGACAGATATCACTGGAGACTTTGATGTTGGCGATTGTATCGATATTTACGATGCTAAAAGCGGTCAATATATAGCAAAAGGTATCAGCCAATATAATGCTCGAGATCTTAAGCGAATTAAAGGCAGTAAAAGTGACGAGATATCGGCTCTGCTTGGTTGTTGTCCAAGTAAAGTGGTTATTCATCGTGACGATATGGTGATGTTGTAGTAACTAGAATAATGGCGCAGTATTAACTAAGTATAAAGTTATACCAAGTTGATTAATTAGCCGCTTATTTTTAATGATTAAAATGAATAACTAAGGCGTTATAAAATTTATAAGTACCGTAACGACTAACTATATTTTAAGCCTTGTCATTATCCATTTTTCCTCATGAAAAGTAGATCACTTAATTAATCAAACTAATAGTAATAACACTACTGATTTTCATACTAAATATGTGTCACCGTAACGCGAAATAAAGTCATAACGCACGTTGAGTAAAAAGTATCACGCGGTAAAACTCAGCACTAAAACTCTACTCTTAAACCCTCTGCTACTATGCGTAAACTGCTGGGTGAAAATTGAAATAGTTCATTACTAATGTGATCAAAGTCAATTAACACTGATATAGGCAAGTGTTGTCCAATAGTATTTTTGATAGCGTTAATCGATGCTTCAGATTTTGGAAAGGTATTTTCAATAATTTCAAATTTAGTAATTAAAGGGTTACTCACTTTCAACGAATTCGAAGCTTTATCAAAGAAAATTTGACCTTTAAATGTCGTGTTGGCAATAAGACGGTTGCCATTATTTATGACATTTATTTTGGCCGTAATCGCAACAGATTGAGTTGTAGCGTATAGTGCTAAATAAGGTTCAGTGGCCTCTAAATAATACTCCATGTAAGTTTGCGTTATGGGAAACCTTAAATCTAAAATACTATTGAGCTGACGCTCTGACATGGTTAAGCCTAAAGCGAGTACTTGCTGGCTAAATACAACACAGATGAAAACCAATACAGATATTTTCTTTATCATTACTTTCTACCTATTTGAATATTACTTACGATTACTTTTTAAAATTAGACCAATAAGCAGTCCTATCACTAACATCATACCAATGAGAATAGCTCGAGGCATTGAAAACTCCCAGAATAGAAATGAAATGCTGACAGTTTCCATATTCTGAAGCACAATAACCAGACATAAAATCGATAATACTAAAATCAAGTATCTATTTAGTTTACTCATGTTTCTCTCCTAATATCAGGGCTTAAAATTTAACTCATACCGATTTATAGCAACCTCTAATGCATTTATACCAAGGAGATAAGTCAATGGGGTGAGGGTACTAACTCTTAATCATATAGATGCGATAATATCGATAAAAGTCACCGTTTGAATGCAGTTAATTTCACTTTTATTTCGTAGCTATTAGTCCATCGTTATTTCAAGCGAGCTTTCAAATGCTGCAGTAAAGCGTTGAAGTTTATTTTGCTTGATAAATTCCGTTACTTTCGCCACATATTGCTTACCCTCTTCGGAATATTCTGTCAGTGTTTTTGCTAACGTAACACCAGTAAATGACGCCTCTTGTTGACGTAAAAATGCCCGGTTTTGTCTGAGCTCACTATATGAGTCATGGGTGTTTAAGTTGAGGATATAGCTACGAACAGACAGGTTAATAGAGGCGAACTTGGCAACCTCGTGACCTTTGCCTGATTCTCTTGACGATGGCACCATGCCACAGCCTTCTGAAAAACACCATTGACCAAATAAATTATTACCTTGTTTAGCAAATCTTGATGTTCCCCAACCAGATTCTATGGCTGCTTGAGTTAGGGCCAAAGATGGCGGTACATAGTCGACTCTTTTGAGTAGCTCATCAAACGTGTCGTTATCAATGTACTCACTTGCTAATTTATAGTTTTTAGAAATACTAAGTAACCAAACTTGCTGTTTAGCACTTAGTTTGGCTATAGGAATACTTCTTAACATGTTGATGAGTTTTCTTAACTGTAATACGTGATTATTTTCTGCTTGAATAATTGGATACAATGTTGCAAAGAAAGCTTCTTTTTTTTCTCTCACGTCTACAATTTTGGAAAAATCAGGCAAGCTTTTCATGCTTGCATTCACTTTTGCTTCAACCTTTGGTATCAATACCCCTGAAGTATCACCCGTGATAACACTATCTATGAGCACAAGCGTAAAAAGTGTACTAAAAAATATAGCGGATGTTTTCAATTTGAACTTATTTTTCATGCTCTAACCTAAGGTTTATTTGAAATTTTTTATTATACCATCGTCGTCGTAATTTCCCTTTTTTTTAAATACGACGCTCAATTTTACCGGTATAGAAAATCACATAATTTGGCGCTTTAATACCAAGTTGATTAAAGCATTTTATATCTCTTGATCCTCAGAGCGAGCACTGACAGCCATTTTCTCTAACGCACGTTTATAGCGCATTTTTACCGTGCTTAGTTTTTCCTCAACCACCAAAGCTATATCACTAAAATCAAGATCGCCAGCAATTCGAAACACCACAATTGAGCGTTCTTCTATGCTCAATTGAGCTAACAGATGTTCAATGCTTTCATTGCCTTCTGTTAAGCTACCTGGTGTGTCATCCATGACGACATGTTCAGCTTCATCGAGCCCGACTAAATCGAGCTGCTTCTTCCTAAGCCTTGTTAAAGCTTGGTTATGTGCAATCCGATAAACCCAAGTTTTAAAGCTGGCTCTGTCTTCAAATTTAGCAAGATTGTTAAACACATTAAGCATAGTGTCATTAACAGCCTCTTCCGCTTCTTGTGTCGAGCCCAAATACCGATAACAGACTTTTATAAGCTTGTGATGATAACGATGAAAAAGCACTTCATAGGCCGTTGTCACATAAGGAAGTTGCAAGCGTGCAATACGAACAAGCTCAACATCATCTTTTTGAGACAAACGATCAGAGACACGAATATTGTCGCCCTCTGATTTGGTCATTAATAACTCACTTTTCGTTAGTTGTTTTACTTAGCTTAGCTGTTTTACTTGGTTTAGCCGCTTTAGTTGCAATAACTGGCTCACTCATTTGTGTCGTGAGATATTTTTGTGTCAGTAAATCCTGATTCGGAATACTCAAACGTTTGCCGGCTTTATTTTCAATCAAGGTATTTACCGTTGAAACAGCTACCACGTTGCCGATAAAACCATCAAACTCTACTTCGTCACCTGGCGATAATTGCTCTCTAGCATAAATGCCCGAAACAATACTGTTCGCTATGGTTTTAGTGCCTAAGCCTAAAGCCAAGGCCAATGCGACACCTAAACTGGCAATGAGTACAGTAAAGATAGTATTAAGTAAGGCCATTTCTAGTTCTAGTTGGCCTGTCACCAGTGAAAAAGTAATAAATAACACCAGTAGTTGAAGTACACGACCTGCTGCAGCACCATATTCAACACCTAAACTATCAAGCGAACTTTCAACTTGTGTTTTCACTAAGTTGGCGATAAACAGTCCGATAAGTGTAATAACAACCGCACCCAAAAGTTTTGGCAAGTACAGAACAAATTCATCGAGGATGGCTGAAAATCTATCTAGTCCTAGGGTATCTGCACCGGCTACAAGTATGATTAATACAAAAAAGACATGCAGTAATCTGCCAATCATTTCTGAAGGAGTTAATTTTAGCCCGAGTGTTTTAAGGGCTTTGTCGATACTTAGTTGTTGGCAAAGGGTATTAAAACCAAGTTTTTCTAAAATTTTAGCCACCCACTTTGTAATCACCTTAGAAATGAACAAGCCTATAAATATAACAATTATAGTCGCGATAAGATTAGGTAAAAAACCCGCTATTTCAGTCCAAAAGCCAGACAGTGCATTACTGAATGATTGGCTCCAAGCATCTAAGTTCATTATATTTCTCCGGTATTATTATTGTTTTCGGGTGACTTTCTATTTAATAATTTTTGTTTTTGCTGGTTGTGAAGTTCAAGTTTGCGTTTTGCCGAGTACATTGAGGCACCAAACCCTAGAAATACTACCCAAATCCAGCCAACAAAAAGACCTGTTACATCTTTCACTGCCGTTATGTTTGACGACGTCGACAATACTTTTTTTAATGCTTCATCTTCGTCAGATTGAGGTGTGTCTTCTTGCCACATTGCTCTCAATTTGTCTTCGTCAAAACTCATTTATGTTCTCCAAAAAGTAAACGGGATGCTGTTAATGAAAACAACATCCCGTTCGCCAACTAGTTAATGATTAAAATTTCTACGCGTCTATTTTGCGCACGACCTTCAACCGTTTCATTACTGGCAACAGGTTTTCCTTTACCAAAGCCTGTTGACTCAATGCGGTTAACATCGATATTGCCGACTTGACTCATAAAGTTTGCGACGGTTTGCGCTCTATTTTTAGAGAGTGCAAGATTGAGCTCTGCGCTACCGGTTGAATCTGTGTGTCCAGAAACTACTATTTTAGAATTAGGGAATCGGCTAATAGCATCATTAATTTTATTTAATAAAGGAAAGTTAGATGATTCAATTTCACTGCCACCTGGCTTGAACGCAAAACCTTGTGCACGAATTAATACATTATCTAACTGTCTGTATACCGTTGCTTCCTCCTCATTAAACAATGACTGTACGCCTGCAAATCTTGCATTGTCTTCACGTTTTGCTTTTTGTTCTTGCTCAAGCTCCATTTGTGCAGACAAAATGGCTTGGTCTTTATCTCGAGCCAAGCGGGCTTCGCGAGCTTCCAAGGTAACTAACTCACTGTTGAGATTATCAGTACGCTGGCTAGTTTGTGTTAATGTTTTATGTGCGTAAGCAACAACTTCTTTATTAGACAGATTAAAAGGTAAGCTTGTCGCAATTGGAGACAATGCATATTCAAGTTGTTCTTGATACCAAATTAGTTTTTGCTCTTCAGTAAACTTAGCGTCTTTGAAGTACTTGTTCATTTCAGCAATACCTTGAGCTCGCTGAACTAGCCAAATGGCTCGATTAGAATGCACATTGGCTTTTTGCGTGTTAGATCTATCGGCTTCTAAAGTGTTCAAAGCAAGTTGGTACTCATCTTGCGCTTGAGCAAATAATATAGGAGCAACATCATCTAAGTCTTGCTTAGCTGCTGAACTGATCGTGTTTTTAGCCACACTTAACATGTTAGTTTTTAGCGCAGTAAGTTCAATGGCTAAATATTGATTTTTTAATTCATTGATATCACGCTTAGCACGCTCATCTTCGCCTAACTCAAACCAAGCAAGCATTTTCTTAAACTGTTTTTCTGCATCATTAAAACGTTCAGGTACCAACTTGTCAGCATTAACGCTAAGTGCTTTTTTGCGGGCATTAAATGCTTCTTCAAAGACGTATTTCGCTTTGTTGGTTTGTGCTATCGCGGCGTTCACTCTATCAACGGTTTCTTTTGCGGTAATATCCGTTGAGTTTTTGCCTGTTTTAGCTTGTTTCAACGCATCATCATAGGCGCGTTGTGCTGCTTTTATTTGTTCTGGTGCATAAAAGGCTAAATCGTCTTGCTCAGCTTTTACTAAAAGTTGGCTGGCTTGATTTAATGTTGGAAATTGCTTCATCATTTCACTTTCAGATAATGTAGCATTAGAGGCACAACCTGTAATTAATACTAGAGTCAGTGCACTGGCAATTAGTGTTTTTTTCATTTTAGTGTCCTTTAAATAAATGATTACGATTTCCTTTCAAGAAAGGCAATTATGACGTTTGTAGATATAGACGACAGGTAAGCTTAAAAAGTCACAAAAAATACATATTAACTATAACTTTTATTTAATACTCTTGGTAAATATGCCCTGTAGTACTATTGATAGGCTAAAAACTGCAGGAAAACAATGTCAGCGCTTCAGTTTTATAATCTATATCAGATGAGTTGAATTGATTTTTACTTTTACTTGGGAAAGTATTCGCAGTGCACGGACAAAAAGGGAAAAGGATATATAAACTGCGCTAACCGATCTTAAAAAGAGCCGATTAGCGCAATAATTTAGTGTTCATTTATACGGTTGATATTATCTGTACCTGCAAGTAAGGGGATTACTCGGCAATATAAGTACAGCAATAATCGGCCAATTCAATGACTTTAATATCAAATGATGCATTAGCTGGAACATTAAAAGATTGATTAGCGGTAATGGTTTGCCAAGTATCACTGCCAGGCAATAATACGCTAACAATCCCTTGTTGAAATTCCATCAATTCTTTTTCAGCCGTTGCAAAGGTATATTCACCCGGCATCATAATACCTAAGGTTTTAAACGAACCATCGGCAAAAGTCACTTTTCTGCTAGTCACTTGACCATCAAAATAAATACTTGCTACGGTTGAGATAGTGACGTTATTAAATTCTGTCATGAGTTTTCCTTTTTACTTAATCAATTTGTGCGCGATAAAACGTGCGACATAAAAAAAGCGGTACCAGCTAAATGTGCCAACACCGCTTGTAATAAATTGTTCAGTTTTAGCTATTAAGCGTTAGCTTCCACAATACGTTTCATATCAGTCATGTAACCGCGTAATTCTTTACCAATAGATTCAACACCATGGCTACGTATAGCTTCGTTAACTTCGATTAAACGCGCATTATCAACACCGTTAGATGTAGATTTTAAGCCTTCGCCTAATTCTTCTAAGGTTAGTTTGCTGGTAAATTCTTCTAATAAAGGAACCGCAGCGTGCGAGAATAAGTAGTTACCGTATTCAGCCGTATCAGAAATAACAACGTTCATTTCGTACAACATGTTACGTGCAATAGTATTAGCAATTAACGGCGTTTCATGTAACGACTCGTAATAAGCTGAAGCATTAATGATGCCTGAATCTACCATGGCATCAAAGGCTAATTCAACACCGGCTTTAACCATAGCTACAACGAAAATACCTTTATCGTAATACTCTTGCTCAGAAATTTCCGTGTCACATGTTGGTGCTTTTTCGAAAGATGTTTCAGCAGTTTCTTCACGCCATTTTAATAGGTTAGCATCGCCATTGTCCCAATCTGCCATCATGCCTGCAGAGAAGCGACCTTCGATGATGTCATCCATGTGCTTTTGAAATAAAGGACGTAAAATTTCTTTTAACTCCAGTGACATATCAAATGCTTTGATTTTTGCAGGGTTTGATAAACGGTCCATCATGTTAGTGATGCCGCCATACTTTAAGCCTTCAGTAACACCTTCGATACCGTACTGTAATAATTTACGTGCATAGCCAGCTTCAACACCTTGAGCCAACAATTGCTTGTGACCTAAGATAGCGGCAGTTTGCAACATACCACAAAGGATAGTTTGCTCGCCCATTAAGTCTGACTTAACTTCTGCGATGAATGATGAAGCTAAAACACCAGCGCGATCACCACCAGTTGCTGACGCGTATGCTTTTGCGATGGCCCAACCGTTACCTTGTGGATCGTTCTCTGGGTGAACAGCGATAAGTGTTGGTACACCAAAACCACGTTTGTATTCTTCTCGAACTTCAGTGCCTGGACATTTAGGCGCAACCATAACAACGGTGATGTCTGAACGAATTTGCATGCCTTCTTCAACAATGTTGAAACCATGAGAATAAGCTAAAGTAGAGCCTTCCTTCATTAGTGGCATAACGGCATTAACCGCAGAAGTATGTTGCTTATCAGGTGTTAAGTTTAATACCAAATCAGCTTGTGGAATTAATTCTTGGTAATTACCTACCGTAAAACCATTTTCTGTCGCCCACTGATAAGATTGACGTTTTTCAGCAATAGCAGCATCACGAAGTGCATAAGAGATATTTAAACCAGAGTCACGCATGTTTAAGCCTTGGTTCAGGCCTTGTGCGCCACAACCAACAATAACAATATTCCAATCTTTAATGAAATTACAACCATCACTAAACTCTTCGCGTTGCATGAAGCGACATTTACCCAATTGCGCTAATTTTTCGCGTAAACTTAATGTATTGAAATAGTTAGACATTTTGCTCTCCTGAACTTGGCTATTGACCAAGGAAATTAGTTGTTTGGTCAGTTTGTTGACCTTGAAGCTATCATAGCGAAAATATGTCATTGCTTAAAATGATATATTTGCATTGCAGTGTTGCAAAATATGCAATACAGTTTCTAGTCACTGTTTACTTTTAAGCGATTACTATGGAATTAAAGTCATTGCGGATGTTTGTTGATTTAGCTAAATCATTACATTTTGGCAAAACTGCTGAGCTTCACCATGTTAGCCCCTCAACCTTAAGTCGAGTGATCCAAAGGCTAGAACTTGAATTAGGCAATCCATTATTGCATCGAGATAACCGTACAGTGGTGTTGAGTGAGGCAGGAAAACAGTTTTATAATTTTGCAGAGCAACAACTTGAACAGTGGCAACTGTTGCAACTTTCGCTGAATCAAAAACAAGCTGAGCTACAAGGTAAATTACATATTTATTGTTCGGTTACCGCAGCTTATAGTCATTTGCCACCGTTGCTTGAGCGTTTTAGACAACAACATCCGTTGGTTGAAATTATGTTAACAACTGGCGATGCTGCCGATGCACTTGAGCAAGTGGAAAAGCAAGCGGTAGACTTTGCTATTGCCGCTAAGCCGGAACAACTTTCACGTATTTTTACCTTCCATCATCTGGCTACCATACCGGTGTCAATTATTGCGCCAACGATGGTATGCCGTGTACAGCAGCAAATACAGCAAGACTTTATTTGGTCTGACATACCCATTATTTTGCCAGAGCACGGCCCCGCGCGTAAAAGGTTTGAATATTGGTTTCGAAAGAAACAACAAGGTAAAGCCCAAATTTACGCAACAGTGTCAGGTCATGAAGCACTAGTCAGTATGGTGGCTTTGGGATGTGGAGTTGGCATTGTGCCGCAAGTCGTGGTTGAAAATAGTCCAGTGAAAGACCGCGTGCAGTATTTAGATAATTTTGGAGAAATTGAACCTATTGACCTCGGGGTTTGCTGTTTGAACCAGAGCAGGGATAAACCTTTGATTCAGGCGTTTTTTGAGGCAATCAAGTCATATCAATCGGATCAATAAATCCGGTGACACCCTAAATTACAGCGAAATAGCGTCGGTCAAATGGCGTAATATTCTATCCATAGCGCGATACGATAACGCTTCAATTAAGTGCTTGTGTTCAATATGCTCTAAGGCTTCCATGTCAGCGAGTGTTCTGGAAATTTTAAGTATTTTATGATGTGCTCTGGTTGATAAGTTTAGTTTTTCAATGGCGAGTTCTAAAAATTCGTTATCATCAGCTGAGAGTTGGCAGAACGTTCTTACTTCAGCGCTGCCAAGCTGTGCGTTAGGCTTGCCTTGGCGTAAAATTTGTTTTTGGTGACATATACTGACCCGTTTTTGGATCGTACTGCTTGACTCGCCTTTACCTTCATCGTTAGCCCACATCCCACGCGGTAATCTTGTAACCTCTATTTGAATATCAATTCGATCTAAAAATGGTCCTGAAAGGCGATTGAGATAACGTAAAACCTGCTCAGGTGTACTGCGCTTGTCATTGTAAAATCCTGTGGGACTTGGGTTCATCGCCGCGACCAATTGAAACTGTGCAGGAAAGGTTTGTTTGATTAGGGCGCGTGAAATGGTGACTTCACCAGACTCCATTGGTTCACGTAATACGTCGAGCACTTTACGCTCAAATTCGGGTAACTCGTCGAGAAAAAGCACACCGTTATGGGCTAAAGAAATTTCACCTGGCTGTGGATGACTGCCGCCGCCAACAAGTGCGGCAGACGATGCTGTGTGATGTGGGGCGCGAAATGGTCGAGTTAGCCATGACTCAGGATTGATATTTTTGTGACAGATAGATTGAATAGCGGCACTTGAAAGGGCTTCTTGTTCGGTCATTGGAGGTAAAATGCCGGGTAATCTACTGGCAAGCATGGTTTTACCTGTACCTGGAGGCCCAATAAACAGTAAATTGTGGCCGCCACTTGCAGCAAGTTCTAGTGCCCGCTTGGCTAGAGGTTGGCCGACAACATCGGCAATATCATTCACACTCTCAGTTTTATATTCTTGTAGGGCTCTTGCTTGAACTAATGGCAAGCTTTGTTGTTTTAAAAAATGAGGAAAGAGCTGGTTTAAATGTGACAGGCTTAATATTTTCACGTGCGGTACCCAGCTAGCCTGTTCGGCATTTTCACTCGGTATTACCAGTGTTCGGCCACTTTGTTTGCATGCCATTGCCATGGGGATTTCACCAATAATAGCGCGCAGCTCACCAGACAAGGCTAATTCTCCGGCAAATTCATATTGATTCAAATCCGCGTTAGGCAGCTGTGCAGCTGCGGCTAGAATGCCTAAGGCAATTGGTAGGTCGAAACGGCCTCCTTCTTTTGGCAAATCAGCAGGTGCTAAATTAACCGTGATGCGTTTGGCTGGAAATTCATATCCGCAATTGAGAATAGCACTGCGTACGCGATCTTTTGCTTCCCGAACCGAGGTTTCAGGCAGGCCGACAATATTAAATGCAGGCAATCCGTTGGCTAAATGCACTTCTACCGTAACTAAGGGCGATTCGAGTCCGACCCGAGCGCGACTAAAAACACAGGCTAATGTCATAAAAATCCATTTTTATTTTCATATTTATTTACGCAAGTGTAGTTAAATAAACAGTATTGTGCGAAAAATAAAGTGACTAATATCTGATAGAGCAAGTTGTCATTATAACTGAGAATTTATTTTTACTAAAAAAACACTAATAAACCACTTGCGCTTAACATTAGAGCTATGGTACTAATTTAAATAGGCTGAAAATTCTTAGTACTCAAATTAATAACATTACAGATAATATAAATAAATATGCAAAATTATATCTTAGTCATTATTAACGTCCTCATCGTGGTGATTCATAAATCGTCGCGGGGGTCTTGTTGAGCTAAAGAAAAGTAAAAAAATCTTAAAATAACAAGCCCCCCGCTTCGCAAGGACCGGGGGGTTTGTCGTTATTAAAATATTAAACAGCGCGTTTCGCACTAACATTATTAACCTTGGAGAATACTTGTTAATTACAATAAATTTATGCGTTTCATGTAAGTGAATGGTTTATGAATAAAATGTTATTAAAAAGTTAAACAAACACATGGCGACTGAAAAGAAATTAACCGGCGCGAGCTTATTATTTAACGTGCTAGAACAGCATGGAGTTGAACATGTGTTTGGCTATCCAGGTGGTGCCATCATGCCTATCTACGATGCACTTTACGACAGTGATGTAGAACACTTTTTGTGTCGTCATGAACAAGGCGCTGCATTTTCTGCCGTTGGTTATGCAAGAGCTTCAGGTAAGGTTGGTGTTTGTTTAGCTACATCAGGACCGGGCGCTACGAATTTGATCACTGGCCTTGCTGATGCCTTGGCTGATTCAATTCCAGTTGTTGCTATTACTGGTCAAGTCGCTACGGCGGCTATGGGTTCAGATGCATTCCAAGAAATTGATATTTTTGGTTTATCATTAGCGTGTACTAAGCACTCTTTTCAAGTAACCGATATTAATGATTTAGCCGACGTATTACACCAAGCCTTTGCCATTGCATTAGAAGGTAGACAAGGACCTGTACTGGTTGATATTCCAAAAGATATTCAAATTGCAGCCGTTAATGGTTGTGTTGATGATTTAGTGAATTTACAAAATAAAGTTAAGCTACCGCCAGCGAATGTGGGTAGTGCGATTGCGCTATTAAACCAAGCTAAGAAGCCCGTTTTATATGTTGGTGGTGGTGTTGGTATGGCCAATGCTATTGATGAATTACGCGATTTTGCCAAGGTAACAGGCTTACCATGCGTTTCAACCTTAAAAGGGCTAGGCGCCATTGACCCAGAAGACAAATACTATATGGGTATGTTGGGCATGCATGGTACCAAAGCATCCAATATAGCCGTGCAAGAATGTGATTTATTAATCGCCGTAGGTGCGCGTTTTGATGACCGTGTTACCGGTAAGTTAAATGAATTTGCCCCCAATGCTAAAGTAATTCATTTTGATATTGATACCGCAGAAATTAACAAACGCAGAATCGCCGATGCATCAATATTAGGGGACTTAAAGGTCAACTTACCTGCGTTAGCCATTCCGCTATCTATCGAACCTTGGAGAAAGGTTTGTCTGCAGATGAATGAAGATTTTGCTTGGGACTATAACCACCCAGGTGAGACCATTTTTGCTCCAGCAGTGTTAAAAGAAATTAGCGACAAAATGCCAAAAAATAGTTGTGTAACTACTGATGTTGGTCAACATCAAATGTGGGCTGCACAACACATGGTTTTTGATGATCCAAGTAACTTTTTGACCAGTGCTGGTATGGGCACAATGGGCTTTGGTATACCGGCAGCCGTTGGTGCTCAAGTGAGTCGGCCAACAGATTGTATTATTGCTGTTTCAGGTGATGGCTCTTTTATGATGAACGTACAAGAGCTATCAACCATTAAGCGCTTTCAATTACCGGTTAAAATAGTGCTAATTGATAACGCCAAACTAGGTATGGTACGTCAATGGCAAGACCTATTTTTCAATGGCCGATTAAGTGAAACAGATTTAGCGGATAATCCTGATTTTATTATGTTAGCCAATGCATTTGATATTAAAGCGAAAATGATCACTAAAAAGTCAGAAGTGAGCGCTGCCATTGAAGAAATGCTCGAGCATGACGGACCTTATTTGTTACAAGTTAAAATTGACGCACAAGACAACGTATGGCCACTTGTGCCACCGAATACCGCTAACGATAAAATGATGGAGAGTACCTAAATGAATAATTATCAACTAACGATAACAGCGGATGATAAGCAGGTGGTGCTTGAAAGAATTTTACAAGTGACTCGCTATCGTGGCTTTTTAATCAGTGGCATGAATGCCAAAGTAAATACCGGTACGAATCTAGGCATTATTGAATTAATGGTTAGAAGTGAACGTCCGATTGAACTTTTGGTCGATCAAATTAATAAACTGATCGACATCAAAGAGGTCAAGGTAGACAATAGCGTATCGCAGCAGCGCATTGCGTAATGCTGGATTGAAACCAACGACGAAAATTAATAATACTTAATCAGTTAAGTTGTTTTTAAAGCTGACTGATTAATACGAAATAAAATTTAGGAAAAGAAAATGGCAAAAGTTAACGCAGAACTAATTTGGTTTAATGGTGAACTCATGCCGTGGCAAAATGCTACGGTTCACGTAATGAGTCATGCTCTACATTACGGCTCGTCAGTATTTGAAGGTATTCGTGCTTATAATACCCATAAAGGTACGTGTATTTTCCGTTTAGAAGAGCACATTAAGCGCTTATTCGATTCAGCAAAAATATACCGTATGAACATTCCTTTTACCGAAGAGCAAATTGTTCAGGCGTGTAAAGATGCGGTAGCAAAGAATAATTTAAAATCAGCCTATTTACGTCCGTTAGTATTTTTAGGTGATATTGGCATGGGCCTTCGTCCACCAATCGACGCAGTTGCAGACGTTATGATTGCGGCGTTTAGCTGGGAAGCCTATTTAGGTGCTGATGCTATTGAAAATGGTGTAGAAGTGGGAGTTTCAAGTTGGAATCGCCTTGCTCCTAACACTATGCCAACGGCAGCGAAGGCTGGTGGTAACTACTTGTCTTCACAGTTAATTTCGACAGAAGCTGCTCGTCATGGCTATGCAGAAGGTGTTGCGTTAGACATTAATAACATGGTAAGTGAAGGCGCAGGCCAAAACTTATTTTTAATCAAAAAAGGTGTGCTTTATACACCACCGGGTACGGCTTCAATCTTACAAGGCTTAACACGTGATACGGTGTTTTTCCTTGCTAAGCAATTAGGCTACGAAGTGCGTGAAGAATCTATTTCTCGTGAATCGTTATACCTTGCAGATGAATTTTTCATGTGTGGCACCGCAACTGAAGTGGTACCGGTGAAATCAGTTGACGGCATTGCTGTTGGTGATGGCTCTCGTGGACCTATTACTAAAGCACTTCAAGACGCCTTCTTTGGTATGTTTGATGGCACTACTGAAGTACCTGAAGGCTGGTTAGACGAAGTTTAATCGTACGGCTTTATGGCTAGTTCACTCAATTTCTTTGCTAGGTAACGCACCTTTATCGATAAGTTGCACACTTTCAGCCTTGAAATTGAGCCGAACTAGCTGTAGCTCTTGCCAATTAGCAAGCAGTAATTACCACGACTTAAATGTTATTTTATAAGTTCACTGGTCAGTGAACTTATAAAATAAATTTTAATACTTCTCACGCTAACTGAAAGCGAAATACATAAATATATAGGGACTAAGGTCATGCCAAAATTAAGATCAGCAACTTCTACTCAAGGCCGTAATATGGCTGGCGCTCGAGCACTGTGGCGTGCAACGGGTATGACAGATGGTGATTTCGGCAAACCTATTATTGCTGTCGTTAACTCATTTACCCAATTTGTACCGGGTCATGTGCATTTAAAAGATATGGGACAATTGGTCGCTGGCGCTATTGAAGAAGCTGGTGGTGTCGCGAAAGAATTTAATACTATTGCGGTAGATGATGGTATCGCTATGGGTCATAGCGGCATGCTTTATAGCTTACCGTCACGTGATTTAATTGCTGACTCGGTTGAATACATGGTGAATGCCCATTGTGCAGATGCCATGGTGTGTATTTCAAACTGTGACAAAATTACCCCAGGCATGTTAATGGCGGCTATGCGCTTAAACATACCGGTAATTTTTGTTTCTGGTGGCCCGATGGAAGCCGGTAAAACTAAGCTGTCAGACCAAATTATTAAACTTGATTTAGTTGACGCCATGATCCAAGGCGCTGACCCTAAAGTGTCTGACGAACAAAGTGACCAAGTTGAGCGTTCAGCCTGTCCAACGTGTGGTTCATGTTCTGGTATGTTTACCGCGAACTCAATGAACTGTTTAGCCGAAGCGTTAGGTTTAGCATTACCGGGTAACGGTTCTATGCTAGCGACACATGCCGATCGTGAACAGTTATTCTTAAGTGCTGGTAAAGAAATTGTTAAGCTAACCAAGCGTTATTATCAAGACAATGACGAGTCAGCCTTACCGCGTAATATTGCCAGTAAAGATGCGCTACACAATGCCATGTGTTTAGATATTGCCATGGGCGGTTCAACAAATACCATCTTACATTTACTAGCAACAGCACAAGAAGCGGAAATTGATTACACCATGGAAGACATGGATAAGTTATCACGCATTGTGCCGCAATTATGTAAAGTTGCTCCTTCAACGCCAGAATATCACATGGAAGATGTGCATCGCGCTGGCGGTGTAATTGCCATTTTAGGTGAACTATCACGCGCTAATTTATTAAAAACTGATGTGCCGAATGTTTTAGGTACAACACTCGCTGATGTTATCGCTAAATATGATATTAAAGTCACTGACGACGAAGCCGTTAAAAAGTTTTACCGTGCAGGACCTGCAGGTATTCGTACCACTAAAGCGTTTAGTCAAGATTGCCGTTGGGACACCTTAGATGACGACCGCGAGA
The DNA here is from genome assembly GCF_002077175.1 of Colwellia sp. PAMC 21821. Lineage (NCBI taxonomy): Bacteria > Pseudomonadati > Pseudomonadota > Gammaproteobacteria > Alteromonadales > Colwelliaceae > Colwellia > Colwellia sp. PAMC 21821. The sequence goes on along the minus strand of NZ_CP014943.1, from coordinate 1,822,920 downwards.
ATGGTTGTATTCGTAGCATTGAAAACGCTTTTTCGTTAGAAGGTGGTTTAGCGGTTCTTGCCGGTAATATTGCGGTTGACGGTTGTGTGGTTAAAACTGCAGGGGTTAGTGACGATAACCTAGTCTTTACTGGTCCTGCACACGTATTTGAAAGCCAAGACGCTGCTGTAGCGGGTATTTTAGATAAAAAAGTAGTGGCAGGCGAAGTGGTTGTTATTCGTTATGAAGGCCCTAAAGGTGGCCCAGGCATGCAAGAAATGTTGTATCCAACCACTTATTTAAAATCAATGGGCTTAGGTAAAGCTTGTGCGTTGTTAACCGATGGTCGTTTCTCGGGTGGTACTTCAGGTTTATCTATCGGCCATGTTTCTCCGGAAGCAGGTAGTGGCGGCACTATTGCATTAGTAGAGCAGGGCGACATTATTCATATTGATATTCCTAACCGCTCTATAGAGTTACAGGTAAGTGAAGAAGAGCTAACCCAACGTCGCGATGCCATGAACGCTAAAGGTAAAGACGCTTGGAAACCCGTTGGTCGTGTTCGTCCAATCAGCTACGCCTTGAAAAACTACGCCATGTTAGCCACCAGTGCCGATAAAGGTGCTGTACGTAATCGTGAATTACTAGACGGCAATTACAATGGTGATAGCAATGACTGATGCTGAACAAACAGCATTAATGCAAGCGCAGGCTATTCAAACGCAAGGTTTAGACTATTTGCGTAGAATTCTACTGGCGCCAGTTTATGATGTTGCGGTTGAAACGGCATTAACACCATTAACTAAGTTGTCATCACGTTTAGGGAATCAAATATTTCTGAAGCGTGAAGATCAACAGCCAGTACATTCGTTTAAATTGCGTGGCGCTTACAACAAATTAATCAACTTGTCTGAGCAGCAATGCTTGCATGGCGTTATTGCCGCTTCTGCGGGTAATCACGCGCAAGGCTTAGCCTTAGCAGCGCACAAGTTGGGCATTAAAGCGACTATTGTTATGCCCATTACGACACCTGATATTAAGGTGGATAACGTTAGACGTTATGGCGCAGAAGTGCGTTTAGTTGGCAAGAGCTTTAACGAGGCGCAACAAGCCTCAATGGAATATGCACAAGCAGAAAATAAAACCGTGATCCATCCGTTTGATGATAGCGATGTTATTGCAGGCCAAGGTACCGTAGCTAAAGAGCTGTTACAGCAACACCCAAACACCGATGTAGTGTTTATTCCCGTGGGCGGTGGCGGTTTGTTGGCAGGTATGGCGGTTTACCTAAAACAATTACAACCTAATATTAAAGTGATTGGTGTCGAAGCAGAAGATTCAGCTTGTTTAAAAGCGGCTTTAGCGGCTGGTGAACCCGTCGATTTATCGCAAGTTGGCTTATTTGCCGACGGCGTTGCGGTTAAGCGTATCGGTGAGCATACGTTTAATTTGATTAAGCATTACTGTGATGACGTGATCACAGTCTCTACCGATGAAATTTGTGCCTCAATAAAAGATATTTTTGAGCAAACGCGGGTTATTTCTGAACCGGCGGGCGCGTTATCTTTAGCGGGGTTGCAAAAATATTGCCAAACCAGTCAAGGTGATGAGTCGCTAGTGGCGATACTTTCTGGCGCTAATATGAACTTTCATACTTTGCGCTACATTTCTGAGCGCTGTGAATTAGGCGAGCAGAAAGAAGCGATATTTGCGGTTAAAATACCGGAAGAAAAAGGCAGCTTTAGAAATTTTTGTAAGGCGCTTTCAGGACGAGTGATCACTGAATTCAATTATCGCTATGCTGACAAGCCTGATGCTTCAAACCAAGCACAAAATGCCAATATTTTTGTTGGCGTGCGTCTGGGAGGTGAAGTTAATGACAGAGAGAAATTAACCGAAAGCTTGCAGCAACAAGGTTATGATTTAGCTGATTTTACAGAAAATGAATTAGCCAAATTACATGTTAGATACATGATTGGCGGTAAAAATGAATTGTCGGCAAAAGAACGGATTTTTCGTTTTCAATTTCCTGAATACCCAGGCGCACTAGAGAAGTTTTTAGATACGCTTGGTGAGCATTATAATATTACCTTGTTTCATTATCGAAACCATGGTGCCGCATTTGGCCAAGTGTTAGCCGGCTTTGAAGTGAAAAAAGCGCTGGAAATTAACTTCTTTTCCCACTTAAAAGCACTAGATTATGAGTGGCAGGAAGAAACAGATAACAAGGCTTATCAAACCTTTCTTACTTAATTATCTGTAATTTATAATTTTTTGTTACATAAAGCAGCTTTAATCTCGGATTAAACCTGCTTTTTTTATATGAAATAATCTATATTGCTAAAGATAAAAAATAATAAAAAAAGGGACGTTAAATGTCAGATGCTTATGCTGATACAGCAGAACCAAACTCGGTACCGAAACCTAGCTTAGAAAACTTTGCACCGATTACAATCGCCGAGCGTATTGATGCAATGGATATACTTCGCGGCTTAGCACTTATTGGTATTCTTTTGATGAATATTGAGTGGTTTAATCGCGCTATGACAAGCTTAGGTAGTCAAGATGTCAGTTTAACCGGTTTAGATCATGCCGTTGGTTGGCTGATTCGATGTTTTGTCGAAGGTAAATTTTATAAGCTATTCGCTTTGTTGTTTGGCATGGGCTTTGCGGTGATGCTGATCAGGGCGAAAGAGGCCGAACGGCCTTTTGGTGTTTGGTTTACACGCCGCATGTTGGCTTTAACCGCCTTGGGTTTATTGCACATGGTGTTTTTATGGAGTGGCGATATTCTGCATGATTATGGTATTGCAGGCCTGTTACTTTTAGGCTGGTTAACACTGCTTCAAAAGCCGCGCTTCAAAAAATATGATAATCCTAAATCATTTTTCAAACTTTCCGTAGTTTGGTTATCTCTCCCTCTTGTGATATCGGTATTGGCCGGTATAGGGTTTGGACTCATTAACGATACGGACGATTTAACGACTCAGTGGCAAGATGAAATTCTAGTAGCAGAACGTGTTGAGGCAATAAAGTTAGCAAATGAAACATTATCACAACAAAAGAGTGAAGCCTTAGCTGAGGCAACAGCAACTGAATTACTGGTTGAAGAATCAGTAATGTCTGCAATAAAAGTTGTACAAGCGGATGATGTCAGTGCAGTGATGGCAGAAGAAAACGCTGAGTCAATGGAAATGGATAATGATGGCTTAGTGATAGAATCAGGCGAGCTGACTGCTGAAGGATTAATCGAACAGCAGGCGCAAGCGATTGTCGATCAGCAAGCTGAAATGCAACATGAAGTAGATAAAGAAATTACGGCTTTGACAGCAAGTAGTTATTGGCAGGCTACTGAGTTTCGCTTGGACTTTGCTTTATTTATGCTGATGTTTACGCTGCCTTTTTCTTTTACTATGTTGCTGCCGATATTTATTTTAGGCTATTGGTTAGTCTCCAGTGGTATTATGAAAAATTATCAGCAGCACGCTGCGTCTTTTAAAGTTATGGCCTATGTTGGCGTTGGGCTAGGTGCAGTACTGGAAACCGGAGGGCTTTTAGTGGCGCAACATCCGGTTGCGAATCAAGTAATGTTATTACAAGGGGTTGGCCAAATGTTATTCTTTATTGGCCAGTTTGTGATGACCGTGGGCTATTTTGGCTTGATCATGCGTTTGCTCACTCACGAAAAGTGGCAAAGACGTTTAGCGATATTTACCCCATTGGGGAGAATGGCATTAAGCAATTACATTATGCATTCAGTCATTTTAACGACCCTATTTTATGGCTATGCAGGTGGCTATTTTGGTGAGATCTCTCGCGCGCCACAAATGTTGATAGTGTTCGCTATTATTATCTTCCAGTTGTTATTTTCACGTTGGTGGTTAAATAACTATGCTTTTGGTCCATTGGAATGGCTATGGCGTTGCTTGTCTTATAAAAAACTACAAACTATGCGTATTAGATGAGATAACTAAAGTTTAAGGCCTTTTATTTAAGGCCTTAAGCAATGGAGTTATGGTGCGGTTAGCTTGGCTTCTAATGCGGCAACTTTCGCTTCAAGATCAGTTAACTTAGCGCGTGTTTTGATTAGCACCTGCGTTTGTACATCAAACTCTTCACGCGTAACAACGTCAAGTTGAGATAGTTTACGCTGCAAAACCACTTTAGTTTTATCTTCCATCTCGTTAGCAAAATCTTTTAATCCCGCAGGAATTGAATCAGTGACTTGTTTGGCTATTTCTTCTATTTTTTTTGCGTTTATCATCTGCCGCTTCTTAATTGGTAAACTATAGCGTTATTGTAACCAATATCAGTAATATTGATAATAATATCTCTAGTAAAGCTTGTAAAAATTACCTCCCCTAGGTGAAAGTTGATGTTGTCTTGCTATAAAAACAGGTAAAATCTCCCCCCGATTATTTTATCCATCAATTGAGTTACAACACCGCAATGAAATTAAACCCAGGTCAGAATGAAGCAAAAAAATATGTTGAAGGTCCATGCTTAGTATTAGCGGGAGCGGGCAGTGGAAAAACTGGGGTTATTTGTCAGAAAATTGCGTACTTAATTCAAAATTGTGGGTATAAAGCGAAGAATATCGCTGCGGTAACCTTTACCAATAAAGCGGCACGTGAAATGAAAGAGCGTGTAGTTAAAATGATGGATAAGTCGCAAACAAGGGGGTTAACGGTATGTACGTTTCACTCTTTGGGTTTAGACATTATTCGCCGAGAATTAAAAACTTTAGGCTATAAACCCGGCTTTACCCTATTTGATGACCAAGACAGCTTAGCGTTATTGAAAGAGCTCACCCAAGAGCAGCTTGATGGTGATAAAGACTTAATCAGCAAGCTGCAAATGATGATTTCAAATTGGAAGAATGAATTGTTACTGCCCGATGCCGCCATTAAACAAGCCAGTGATGCAGATGCCCTGCAATATGCTGAGTTTTATGCCATGTATCAAAAGCATATGAAGGCCTACAACGCGCTAGATTTCGATGACTTAATTTTAATTCCAACGCTATTAATGCGCAATTATCCAGAAGTGCGTACGCGCTGGCAGCAAAAAATCAAGTATATGCTGGTTGATGAATACCAAGACACAAATGCTAGCCAATATGAATTAGTGAAGCAAATAACCGGCGAGCAAGGTTTATTAACGGTTGTGGGTGACGATGACCAATCAATATACTCATGGCGTGGTGCTAAACCGCAAAATTTAGTGTTATTAGGTGAAGACTACCCTAATCTTAAGTTGATTAAACTTGAGCAAAACTATCGCTCTAGCGGGCGTATTCTAAAGTGTGCCAATACCTTAATTGCCAATAACCCGCATGTTTATGATAAAGCGTTGTTCAGCGAGCTTAATTACGGTGTTGAATTACGTGTATTGCAAACTAAGAATGAAGATCATGAGGTAGAGCGAGTGGTCGGTGAATTAATTGGACATCGCTTTTTAAACAAAAGTAAATTCAAAGATTACGCAATTTTGTATCGTGGTAATCATCAATCACGTTTGCTTGAAAAAGCGTTAATGACCAACAGAATACCTTATAAAATTAATGGCGGTACCTCGTTTTTCTCGCGCGCTGAAATAAAAGATATGATGGCGTTTTTACGCGTGTTGGTGAACCCTGATGATGACAACGCTTTTTTGCGTATTGTGAACGTACCACGACGAGAAATTGGTCCAACAACGCTAGAAAAATTGGGCAGTTATGCCAATATGCGACAAATTAGTATGTTTGCAGCCAGTTTCGAGTTAGGGCTAGAGCAACACTTAACGGGTCGCGGATTGATCAGTGTGCAACGGTTTACACGTTGGTTGGTAGAGACAGCTGATCATGCCGAGCGCGGTGAAACATCAGCTGTATTACGCTCAATGGTGCGCGAAATAAACTACGAAGATTGGCTGTACGACACTTCACCGAGCGCAAAGGCGGCAGAAATGCGTATGAAGAACGTCACACAATTGTTTAGTTGGGTCACACAGATGCTCGAAGGTGAAGACGATGAAGAGCCAATGACTTTGGCGCAAGTGGTTACACGACTTACCTTACGCGACATGATGGAGCGAAATGAAGATGAAGAAGATACTGATCAAGTACAATTAATGACACTGCATGCCTCTAAAGGTCTCGAGTTTCCTTATGTATTTTTAATTGGCATGGAAGAAGGTTTATTGCCGCATCAAACCAGTATGGATGAGGGGAATGTAGAGGAAGAGCGCCGTTTAGCTTATGTAGGTATTACCCGTGCACAACGAGAGTTAATCTTTACTTATGCAAGAGAGCGCAGACAGTTTGGTGAAGTGTCTCGCACTGAAGCGAGTCGATTTTTACATGAGCTACCACAAGATGATTTAAGCTGGGAACTGACACAAACCAAACAGAGCATAGAGAAAAAGCAAGAAACAGCCAAGATGGGAGTCGCAAATTTACGTGAGATGCTAAAGCATAAGAAATAATATAAACTGCCATTAGCGTCATATTATCTATTTGAATTTCAAGCTAGATTTTTCTATATTTACCTTGTGAGTTATATCAATAGGTATTAATCAATCTTAGGAAAGGTCCGCTTATTAGGAAGATTCGATGACAAAACGATCAACAACAGAAAAAATGTTACTGATACTCAGTGCGTTTGCGGTTATTACCATTTCACCATTTGTGTATTTACGTTGGATTGATGGTGACATGGTCATGGCGGCTATTGATGCCTCACTTGTGATTGTGACGACTGCTTTTTTTCTTTTTGTTTATCGTACTAGGAGAGTTGATACCGCCAAAGCTTGGCTTTCTAGTTTCTTTGCTGTCGCTATTGTGACTATTGTTGCTATTCGCGGCGAGTCACATTTATTTTGGTTGTACCCTTGTATGATCGCTTTTTACTATATCTTACCTGCTCGGCCGGCCGGCATAATATGCTTCATTGCTATTTTGCTCATTGCCATCATATTATTTCCCGTTTCTAGGGTTTTAGAATTCTTAACTATTACGTTTACACTGTTTTTAACGGCTCTATTTTCTTATGTTATTTTTAATAATTATAATAAAACAAATGAAAAATTAGCACTGCTAGCCAGCATTGACCCGTTAACCTCGTCAGGTAACCGTCGAGCTTTAGATAGACAACTTGAAAAAATTCTAGCGGATCAAAAAAGAGAACCCTCGAAAGTATCGTTACTGTTATTAGATTTAGATCATTTTAAGAAAATTAATGATAACTATGGTCATGCTAATGGCGATATTGTGCTGGTGGAGTTAGTCGACTTAATTAAACAACATACGAGATCTCTAGATGATATCTATCGTTATGGTGGTGAAGAATTTATTATTCTACCGTTGAAAGTCGACTTGTCTGAAGCTAAACAGATAGCTGAAAAATTACGGATTATTATCGAAAAATCTACTTTTGCTGAAAATATCTCTGCAACTGCTTCTATCGGCGTTGCTCAATATCGCGCTGGCGAGACGGCAGAAGCTTGGATTAGCCGAGCAGACGCTGCGCTATATGTCGCAAAAGATAGTGGCCGAAATCGTGTGGTTGCAGAGACCGAAGTGACCAAGGAAGCGATTGCAGCTAAGTCAGTTGAAGAGCATGGAAGCTAGGTCTGTGAAAACCTAGCCCTACGGTAATTATTTTATTCTTTGATTGCTAAAATAGCTTGTCGGTTTTGTAAATGTAAACCATTAAAAAATTTCAGTAATGTGTCATCGTTACATGTGCGGAAGTGCTTATGCTCAGGTTTGCGGAAAAAAGCACTCAGCTCATGCTTACTCAAGGTTAACTCAGCAGAGTCGAGTAAAGCGATAATATCTTCAGCTTTTAACGCTAAAGCAATTTTTACTTTATTAAAAACAATATTGTTATTTACTGACTGATCCAACTGCGCTTGCGCACCCTCTTTTGCTCCACGATACTCTATTATTAGACCATCAAGAAAGCTCGCTAAATGGTTATCAGCGATACGCGTAAAAGATGGCTCACCGTTTTTACGGAAAAAATTGCTAATTTCTGCTTCGGTTTTCGGACACTCAGCATGTTGAAAAATAGCTGATATTTTTTCGTTGCTTAGGGTAAATATATAACGAATATGATGTAAAACTTCGTTGTTAGTCATGTTTTTTCCTGTTTAATTAATCTATTTTAGCACTTAGGCTTATCGCTAAGTATTAAGTATTGGCGCTATAGATAGCAAGTTGCTAACTATTTAAGTAAAGCTAATGGTCAAACAAATGGCGAGTGTGGCTATAACGACCAGTTTTGTCATTTGCTTGCTGTGTTGTTGCTGCTGTAGCTGAATTTGCTTCAGTGACATTAATTGCTGACGCTGAGCTTCGCGATTAGTTTTTAAGTAATCGTAGACCAAATCAGGAATTTCTGGCAGTTTTTCATTCCAAAAAGGTAAGTTCTCTTTGACCTTTTTATAAACGGCTTTAATACCCATTTGTTCTTTTACCCAGTTTTCTAAAAATGGTTTGGCTGTTTGCCAAAGATCTAAAGCAGGGTAGAGCTGACGGCCCAAACCTTCAATATAGAGCAGTGTTTTTTGAAGTAACACAAGCTGAGGTTGTACTTCCATATTAAAGCGGCGAGCGGTATTAAAAAGATTAACTAAAACCTGACCAAACGATATTTCAGATAAGGGTTTATTAAATATTGGCTCGCAAACTGTGCGAATAGCAAATTCAAATTCGTCAACACTGGTCTCACTGGGTACCCAGCCTGAATCAACATGTAATTGTGCTACTTTACGATAGTCACGGTTAAAAAATGCGACAAAATTCTCTGCTAAATAACGCTTATCTTCGCGATTTAAGGTACCGACTATGCCGTAATCAATCGCAATCCAAGTAGGATCTTGTGGCTTTGTAGCATCGACAAAAACATTACCTGGATGCATGTCAGCATGAAAAAAGCTGTCACGGAATACTTGTGTGAAAAACACTTCAACACCGCGCTCAGCAAGCAGTTTCATGTCAATATTTTTTGCTTGTAAAGTCTCGACTTCACCGACACCAATACCGTAAATTCGCTCCATTACCATGACGTTTTTAGAACTGTACTCACTATATATTTCAGGGACGTAAAGCACTTTGTCACTGGCTCGTCCTTGGCTGAAATTGCGTTTTAATTGAATGGCATTTCCCGCTTCGCGATTTAAATCTAACTCTTCTATAATGGTTTTTTTATATTCTGCTACGACTTCAACGGGGCGTAAACGCTTCCCATCGGGAAACCAACGGGCAACAATTTTGGCAAACAGTGACATGACGTTGATGTCAGCTAAAATAGTTTCTTCGATATTAGGTCGTAGCACCTTCAGCACCACTTCTTGCTCACCATCTTTTTGTAGTAGGGTCGCCGTGTGTACTTGGGCAATAGAAGCCGATGCTAACGGGGTTAAGTCGAAATCTTTAAACTGTTCAGCAAATATTTCCGCGCCAATCGCCGTTATGATTATCTTCTGAGCAGCCTCGCCAGAAAATGCCGGCACTTTATCTTGTAATAGCGTCAGTTCTCGCGCGAAGTCGTCGGGTAATAAATCTCGGCGGGTTGATAGCATTTGACCAAACTTAACAAATACGGGACCTAGTGACTCGATAGCGAGTCGAACACGCTGAGCCTTGGTTTTATCTTTGTGTTTGTTTCTAAGCCAAAACAATGAGCCGCGTGCAACTTTTATGTACCACGGCAGGTACTTTTTCGGCACAAGCTCATCTAGCCCATACTGAAGAAATGTTTTTACTATTTTGTATAAACGCTTACTACTCACCGCAGGACCTTATGATTTTTTGCTTTGTTGATTGATTAATTGCTCAATTCGTTGACTTAAAACATGAGCTTTTTGCGCTAACTGTTCAACATCATCACTAAAATAAGATATTTCAGCTGCTGTTACCATCAGTCGTTTTTCGTGTACTAGCCATTCGCTGGCATCGGCTTGTATTTGTTGAGACGCAAAGTTTAATTTTTTTACTAACTGGCGACCCAGCTCGCCTAACTTGTAGGCAGGAATATCACCAATGCGTTTGGCTAACTCACTTTGCCAATCAATATCAAGTGTTTGTGCAATCTCGGAAAAACGCTGAGCTACTTTTAGATCACCTTGAATATCGAGTTTATCGTTTTTGATTAAATCAGTAAGTTGCTGCTCTTTATTGAGTTCAATTAACGTGCTGATACTGGTAATGATGCAGCAGTCATTATGTTCATCACTGGTCGTTACATGTATTTTTTCATGGCTAATGGTAAAGCTTAATGGAAACGGTAATTCTGCAAGTTTTACCGTCAGTGTTTTCCCAGATAAAGGTTTTAATGCCTTTGTGCCGTGTAAGTTATAGCGCAGAAACTGATTAATAACGGTTTCTAGCAGTGCGCTTAAGGCCTGAGCAAACATAAGTTGCTGACTGATAGTCTGACGCATACGATTAAAATTTATAACCTTTATGCAGCGCGACAACACCGCCAGTTAAATTTTTGTAACTGGTTTGTTCAAAACCTGCATCATCCATCATGTTTTTCAGTGTTTCTTGATCAGGATGCATGCGGATAGATTCTGCTAAATATTGATAGCTGTCACCGTCTTTTGCCACTAACTCACCCATTTTAGGCAAGATATTAAAAGAATAAAAATCGTAGGCTTTATTCACTAATTCATGTTCAGGTTTAGAGAACTCTAGTACTAATAAACGTCCACCAGGCTTAAGTACACGGTACATAGAACGCAGTGCCATATCTTTATCGGTAACATTGCGCAAACCAAACGCTATGGTGATAACATCAAAAGTATTATCTTCAAACGGTAAATATTGAGCGTTTGCTTGCACGTATTCAATATTTTGTACTAAGCCGCGATCACGTAATTTATCGCGACCAACATTCAGCATTGAGCTATTAATATCAGCAAGTATAACTTTACCTTCACGGCCAACAAGTTGGGAAAATTTTGCCGTTAAATCACCGGTACCACCGGCTAAGTCTAATACTTTGTTACCTGGACGTACGCCACTGGCGTCGATGGTAAAACGTTTCCATAAGCGATGAATACCAAATGACATCAAATCGTTCATTACATCGTATTGCTGGGCAACAGAATGAAATACGCTGGCAACTTTCGACTCTTTTTCATTTTTTTCGACGGTTTGAAAACCAAAGTGAGTAGTAGCTTCTTCACTATTGTCGTTGTTAATTGGATGATTTTGATCGTGTGCAGACATCATGGTTTCGCTATAAACTAAAATTACTGCTAGTTTACCGCATTTTTTTAGATTAATTAACACTTCAGATCAAGGTGGTAGATATTAAACGTAACTCAGGTTTAATAAAGGTTGTTAACACGTGATATTTAGGGCTGTTTTTGTTGTTTTTTATCGCCTGATACTTACTCTCTCATGGGCTAATTAATCAACTGGGTATAATCGCTAACGTTGCCAGCTTTAAGCGTTAGAATATTTTTCACGATTTGCTAGCCAACGATTGATCAGTGCGTTGGCCTTTTCTGGGTACTGTCGCCATATCAAGTGAGCTTGCTGCTGCACTTCAGGTATTAAGTGAGCGTCTCGCTGTAGGTCTGCAATTCTTAAATCAGCTAAACCCGTTTGCTTGGTACCGAGCAATTCGCCAGGCCCGCGAATTTCGAGATCTTTTTGCGCGATAACAAAGCCATCGTTGCTTTCTCTGAGCACATTCAAGCGTTTGGTCGCGGTTTTAGTCAGCGGAGCTTTGTACATTAAGACACAATGAGACGCCACTGAACCACGACCTACGCGGCCACGCAATTGATGAAGTTGTGCTAAACCTAATCGTTCTGGATTCTCAATAACCATTAGGCTGGCGTTGGGCACATCAACGCCAACTTCTATTACGGTTGTGGCTACTAGCACATCGAGTTCGCCAAGTTTAAAGCGCTCCATTACGGCTTGTTTTTCATCGGCTTTCATTCGACCGTGTACTAAACCTATTTTTAACTCGGATAACTGCTCTTGCAAGTGCACAGCAGTATCTTCAGCAGCTTGGCATTGCAGAACCTCAGACTCTTCAATTAAGGTACACACCCAGTAAGCTTGACGGTTGTCGTTTGTACAACCTTGACGAATACGTTCAATAACATCATCTCGACGATTATCTGGCAATGCTATCGTGGTTATAGGTGTTCGCCCAGGGGGTAATTCATCAATTACTGAGGTGTCTAAATCTGCATAAGCTGTCATGGCTAAAGTGCGAGGAATAGGTGTTGCAGTCATAATTAACTGGTGTGGATAATTACCTTGCCATGCACCTTTTTCACGTAATGATAGACGCTGATGGACACCAAACTTATGTTGCTCATCAATAATAACCAGTGCGAGTTTGTTGAATATTACTTGCTCTTGGAACAAGGCATGGGTACCAATAACCATTTGCATATTGCCATTTTCAATGTGCTCTAAGGCATTGCGTCTTGCTTTCGCTTTGGTTTTACCGACCAGCCAACCGACGGAAATGCTAAGTGGCTCAAACCATTTTTGAAAATTAATCGCATGTTGTTCAGCCAGTATCTCTGTTGGTGCCATTAAGGCAACTTGAAAGCCTTGACCAATAGCGGTTAACGCGGCTAATGCTGCAACCAGTGTTTTGCCTGAACCAACATCACCTTGCACTAAACGCATCATAGGTACGGGTTTTAGTAAGTCAGTACGTATTTCTGCAGTAACTCTTGCTTGTGCCCCTGTGGGTGTAAATGGTAATGACGCTAAAAAGCTTTTCTCTAGCTGTGTATCTGTTGCCAAAACTACAGCGGGATGATGATCATTAGCGGCTCTTAACTTCAACATACTGAGGTTATGGGCTAACAGCTCTTCTTTGATCAGTCTAAGCTGCGCCGGATGTTTGCCTTCTTCCATTAAAATAACGGAGGTGTCTGGCGGAGGCCGATGAATTAAGGCTAATGCTTCAGCTAAAGAGTATTGTTGATGGCTAATTTCTGCAGGTAATAATTCTTCTACATGGCCACGTTGTAGGCGGATTAATGCTTGCTCGGTTAAATTACGCAAAGATAGTTGCCGTAAACCGTCGGTAGTTGAATATACTGGGGTCAGCGTTTCTTCTGTCGGCGTTAAAGGTTGATCTTGATCTAGCGCTTTATATTCTGGATGCACCATTTCGAAACCACGCATACCGCGATTAACTTCACCATAACAGCGAATATTAAGCCCAATAGCTAAGCTGTTTTTTTGGCTAGCTGAAAAATGAAAAAAACGTAGATTGATGCTGCCTGTACCATCATTGATAGTCACTAGCATCATTCTACGCTTGCCTTGTATGATTTCGTTTTGCGTGACCTCACCAATAATATTGGTGAATATACCGGGCATGAGATCACGAACAGCAGTAACACGTGTGCGGTCTTCGTAGCGAAGCGGTAAATGAAATAGTAAGTCTTGTAGTGAGACTAAACCTACTTTTTCTAGCTTAGCTGCCATACCAGGGCCAACGCCTTTTAAGGTGGTGACTGGAATTTGGGCTAAATTAGATAACGCTTCCGTTTGGCGAGACACCGCAGGCTCCCTTGCTGTAAATTTATGGATTATTCGTCGTCGATTTTTTCCCAAGCATCTTGGGTCATTTGCATTTGCTGCCACCATTGCTCTGATGCAACAATTTGTCCATCCTCATCGATTTCAGGATAAGGTAAGCCTTTGCGCTGACAGGCCGTTGCAAAAATTGGATGGCCACCTTCAAATAATATCCGTTGACGACGTTGATGGCTTATTCTTGGTTGTTGATATAACCCCGCCGCTTGACGTTGGCGTTGGGCTTCGTATAACACGACAGAACACGCAACAGAGACATTTAATGACTGCACCATACCCACCATTGGAATAACGATATCTTGATCGGCCATTTCAAGTGCTTTTGCCGAGGCGCCAAATTTTTCTTGTCCAAGAATAATAGCTGTTGGTTTGGTATAGTCAATTTCACGAAAGTCGACCGCAGTATCTGATAAGTTAGTGACCAATACCTGCATGCCTTGTTTTTTTAATTCGTTGATTGCATCTTCGGTCTTACTGTAATCATGTACATCTATCCAGTTTTGACTACCTGCAGCACTGCCACCAGAAAGGCGCATGGTTTCATTTTTCCATACGGCATGAACATCGCTGATACCAATGGCGTCTGCTGTACGAACGACAGCGGCTAAGTTATGGGTTTTGTGCACGCCTTCCATACATACGGTTAAGTCAGGCTGGCGTTGATCTAACATGCTGTTGATTCTTTGTAGTCTATCCGGTGTCATATACTTGTTCTAAAGTTGTGTTAAATGTTGGCAAGCTTTTATCAATCTAGCTTGCCGGTAAAATATGGTGCTAAGCATTAACTGTAATTTGGTAATTCCATAATGCCGTCAATTTCGATTGCCACGTCTTTTGGCAACCTAGCAACTTGAACTGCCGCACGTGCCGGGTAAGGTTGTTGAAAATATTGGCTCATAATTTCGTTAACTGTAGCGAAATTGGCCAGATCTTGTAAAAATATATTCACTTTTACCATGTCATTTATATTGCCACCAGCCGCTTCACATACTGCAACAATATTTTTAAATACCTGCTGTGTCTGCTCGGCAAAGTCGTCTGAAACAATTTCCATGGTTTCAGGTACTAAAGGAATTTGGCCTGAAAGATAGACGGTATTATTCACTTTTACCGCTTGGCTGTATGTCCCTATTGCGCTAGGCGCTAAATCTGTATTAATAATTGTTTTCATCGTTTTTCCTATTGCTATTTGTTACGCACAACGCGTTGAACATAGTCCATGACTTTAATTTTTCGAATGATGTCGGCAAGGTGAACCCTATTTCGACAAGTAATTTCCATATCAATGAGATATAGTCCAGAATCTTTTTCACCTGAATTGAGCGTATGTACATTAGAACCACAGCGTGCCACTACATTCGTTAATGCAGCAAGCGCTCCTTTATGGTTGAGAATGTCGATACGTAATTTGGCAATAAAGTCGCGATCGATATCGGTGTCCCACCTAACAGGGAACAAACTACCTTGCTCATGACCTTTATTATTTCTGCAACCCTGTTGATGCACCATCAAGCCTTTGCCTGGACTTAAATAAGCCAGAATAGAGTCACCAGGAATAGGTCGGCAACACTTACCATAACTCACCATCATACCTTCGGTGCCTTTAATGGGCATTTTGTTTTTAGTCATCATGGTGGGTTTTAGCTCTGACTCTTCGGTAAATTCGTCTTTTAAACGTTTAGCTATACCTATGCTAAGCGCATTGCCGAGTCCAATATTGATCAGTAATTCTTCAGTGGATTTATTGCCTGTATCTTTAACCACTTGAGCCAGCTTTGCTTGGTCAATATCGACTAGTTTTGTTGCACCTAAGGCATGACTCAGTAAGCGTTTGCCCAAGGCAAGCGATTCTGTTTTTTCTTGCGAACGTAAGTAGGTGCGAATTTGCAAGCGTGCTTTTGCGGTAACAACAAAATTAAGCCAAGTAGCGTTAGGTCTTGCAGCGGAAGAAGTAACTACTTCAATGGTCTGGCCTGAATCTAATGGTTGGCTTAATGGAAAAGGTTTACGCTCAACTTTTACGCCAACGCATGAATTACCCACATCGGTATGCACGGCATAAGCAAAATCGACTGCAGTTGCCCCCATCGGTAATTCAACAATACGCCCGTCGGGTGTAAAAACATAAATTTCTTCTGGGAACAGATCCGATTTTACATTTTCGATAAATTCAAATGAACTGCCAGCGCTTTGCTGTAATTCTAATAAGCTTTGCATCCAACGGCGTGCTTTCATCTGTGCCGTCGTGCCAGTATCTTCGTTATCTTGTTTGTATAACCAGTGCGCCGCAACACCTTTATCTGCCATTTGGTCCATGTCGTTGGTACGAATTTGAATTTCTACGGGAATACCATGAGGGCCAATTAAGGACGTATGCAGTGATTGATAGCCATTGGTTTTTGGAATGGCGATATAATCTTTAAATCGTGATTCAATCGGTTTATATAAATTATGGGCGGCACCTAAAGCGCGATAGCAGTCATCTATTTTATCACCAACGATAATTCTAAAGGCATAAATGTCCATGACTTCATTGAACATGAGTTCTTTGTTGCGCATTTTCCGATAGATAGAGTAAAGGTGTTTTTCTCGGCCGAGCACTTGTGCTTTAATGCCGTTTTCCGCTAACCGGTTGGTTATTTCTTCTTGGATATTATTGATAATTTCTTTGCGATTGCCACGCGCTTGTTTAATCGCTGATTTTAAGGCGCGAGAACGCATGGGGTAGAGCGCTTCAAAACCTAATTCTTCTAGCTCGTTTTTAACATCGTGAATACCGAGGCGATTGGCGATTGGCGCATAAATATCTAATGTTTCACGGGCAATGCGTCGACGCTTATCTGGTCGTAATGCACCTAAGGTCCGCATATTATGAGTGCGATCGGCAAGCTTAATCAAAATAACGCGAATATCTTGCACCATGGCTAAGATCATTTTGCGAAAGTTTTCCGCTTGCATTTCTTCTTTATTATCGAATTTTAACTTATCAAGTTTGCTAACACCTTCAACCAACTCGGCTACCGTATGACCAAAGAGTTCAGCTAATTGATCTTTAGTTACCGGTGTATCTTCGATCACGTCGTGCAGTAAAGCCGCCATTAGCGTTTCGTGATCTAAATGCATTTTGGCTAGATTTAGTGCAACAGCTACCGGATGGGTAATGTATGGCTCACCACTAGAACGCATTTGGCCATCGTGAGCCTCACGCGCAACAATATAGGCCTGTTTCAACAGGTCAATTTGTACTTTTGACAGATAACTTGATACGTGTTCTTTTAGTGGTTCAAAAAGGTACACCCAACATTTCCTTTATGATGACTTTCGCTATGATAGATTAGAATACGTTTATTTTACGGCTATGCCAATGTTTTAGCGCACTTGCGTGATATTTTGCCATAAAATAAGCGAGATAATAAAAAACGCGTAAATCACAGTGATGTAATTTACGCGTTTTGAATGTTACGACTAACGTTAAAGGTTAGTAATAATTATTGGTTTCCACCAACAATTGCTGCAACAGCTGCTAATTCAGCAGAATCTTGTTGTACTTGCTCATGCTTATCAGAACGGTCCATTACTTCAGTAGTAATTAGTCCTGCTTCGATTTCACGTAAAGCAATTACTGTTGGTTTGTCATTTTCAGGGTCTACCAATGGTTCTTTACCGCCCGTAGCAATTTGACGAGCACGACGAGATGCGATTAACACCAAGTCAAAACGATTACCGACTTTTTCTACGGCATCTTCAACAGTTACGCGAGCCATTTGGTCACTCCAACAATTAAATTTATAAAATAGTCGCGTAGTTTACTTGATCCACAGGCAAGTAAGCAAGCACTCTACGTTAATAATTCGTCAAATAAACTTTGGTGTTCGCAGGCTTGCTGACTGCGCTTTAAGCGTTGGTTGTTCACCACAGTAGTTAAATCTGTTAATGCCTGCTCAAAATCATCGTTGACAATAATATAATCAAACTCTTGATAATGTGAACATTGCGCTTGTGCTTCGGCCATTCGGGCTTGAATAACGTCTTCACTGTCTTGGCCTCTACCACGTAATCGGTTTACTAATTCTTGTTTCGATGGTGGGCTAATAAAAATAGTTGTTACGTCGGGTTTTTTTATTCTAACTTGCTGTGCCCCTTGCCAGTCAATATCAAGAAAAACATCGACACCTAGTGCAAGTTGCTGATCTATAGCTACTTCGCTTGTGCCGTAAAAATTACCAAACACTTCCGCATACTCGTAAAAGTGTTTATCAGCAATCGATTGTTTAAATTGGTCTTTGCTGACAAAGTGATAATGTTGGCCATCAACTTCACCGGGACGAGGTGCACGAGTTGTGTGTGAAACAGAAACTTGCATGGGTCTAGGCGATGTTTGTTTTAGTAAGGCGGAGATTAAACTCGACTTACCTGCACCACTTGGGGCAGATAGAATGAAAAGATTACCTTTAGTTGTCACAATTTATCCTTGCTGCTGAGTAAATAACAGCTAATAGTAATACCAATTGAAATAATGTATCGGTCAGCTTAGCGTTTTAAAAAAGGGCTTAGAATCAGGACACTGCGTTAAACAGGCTTCTGCTCGGCGACATCTCCAGAGTCGTTCCACTGTAACATCCATGTGGCCTTATTTTACATAGCTTTTTTGAGTCACTATGATACCAAGTTGATTCACTAGTTTTCATTTTTCCTCATGAAAAAGTAAATCACTTAATTAATCAATTTGGTCTTAGATACGACTTAACTGAGCATTTTTTCAATTGATATAGTCAATATTAATGGCGCGCACTATACCTAAAATTTGTAGTTTTTCCCATTAATTTGTCTTCGCGAAGCCGAGTGGTTTTCAATTTATCTAGGCCGTGTCGAGAGAAATTTGCTGATTGTGTTGATCAAGCGCTAATAAGTTGAAGGCATTTCGTGAGTCATTTTTTACTGCATATAGCCGTTCATCAGCTTGTTTAAGAACTTGATCAATACTGATATTTTTATTTGGAATTAATTGCACTGCGCCAATACTTACCGAAACTTGGCAAGTATTATTAATCGCGTGATGCGGAATAGCGAGATCAGTTATACTATTAAGGCAAGCCGACAATACGGTTGACGCTGTATAGTTTTTTGTCATTGGGAAGTAAAAATAAAATTCCTCTCCGCCGCAGCGAAAAATAGCGCCATCATAATCATATAGCTGCCGTTTAATGGTATTGGCAATTTTGCGCAGCACCAAATCACCTTGATGATGTCCATAATGGTCATTATATTTCTTAAAGTGGTCTACATCGATAATGCCATACACCATAGCACTTTGTGCTTGTTGAGCGAGTAACCAACCTTCCGTACTATCTTGTAGCCATTTTCGTCGATTAGGCAATTCGGTTAAGCTGTCGAATAATGCAAATTTTTTCAATAAGTTACGTTGGCGAATGATTTCTAGATGAGTATTAACCCGTGCCCGAACAATGCTAGAAGTAAAAGGTTTTTGAATATAGTCACAAGCACCCAGCTTTAAACCTTTTTCTTCATTTTTCACGTCTTGTAAACCGGTAATGAAAATCACGGGAATATTGGTCAATTTCGGGTGTAGTTTTAGTTTTATCATTAGCTCAAAGCCGTCTTCATCAGGCATGAGAATATCCAATAAAATAATATCAGGATTTTCTTGTAAAGCGTGCTGAAACCCCTGTTTAGCACTCTTACATGCCACAACGTTATAATGGTCTTTGAAAATAGATGCTAGCACTTTTAAGTTTACGCTTTCATCGTCTATACACAATATAGTGTAACGTTGTTCATTTGCTCTACGGCGTTCTTCCATGTTGAACTGCGGCATTGTTTACTACCTCCATACCCAAGCTACTTTACGTCGCTTATTTTTTGCTCCAAGACTGATAATGCCGCTGAAGCTTCATCAAAGTCAAAGTTATTGACCAGTTTTAGGATGTTATCTATGTACTGGTGGTAAAGTGTTTCATGGCCAATAGCCATTAACTCTTTCGTAATATCTTCTGCTTCAATATTAGCAGATATTAAACAAGGTTTTAATTTTTCTATAATTTTTTTAGCTGCTTTGATATCAAATGCTTGATCAGTTTTTGCAAGGGTAGCGTGATTATAAATAGGATTTAATTGGCTAATAATAAAGTCTAAATGTTTGATAACTTTGTTAAGTTTAAGTTCAATATGTAAGCCTTGATGATGAATTTCGTTTTCGAGAGCGTTCGCACAGGTCGCTAACTCAAAAGCACCTATATATTGTGCTGCTGATTTTAACGAGTGCGCACTACGATAAAGTATGTCCATTTGCGCCGATTTATAACATTGCACCATTGCTTGTGACTGCACTTGATAATTTAACCAAAAGTCATGAATAATTTCAGTATAAAGGTCTTCTTTGCCCTGAATTTTTTTAACAGCTTCATCAACCGCTAAAATGGTTTCTAGGCGAAGTTTGGTTAATATTGCTTTTGTTTCGCTCGATTTTACCCTGTTATCTGGCTTCTTTTGTAGGGCGCTTTTGGGCTTAATCAAATACTGACTCAGGGTTTTGTATAATAATTCAGGGTCAATAGGCTTGGTTAGATGCAGGTTCATACCTGCAGCTAGACTTTTTTCTATATCACCTTTCATCGCATGTGCGGTCATGGCAATAATGGGCAAATCTGGTAATTGTAAAGTTTGACGAATCTCTTGAGTCGCCGTTAACCCGTCCATTTCAGGCATTTGAATATCCATCAAGACTAAGTCGAATGTTTGAGAAGCTATTTTTTCTAGGGCAATAAGGCCGTTTTCTGCGCATTCAACGGTAATTTTTGTATCGGCTAAAAACTCTTTCGCCACTTGTTGGTTGATCATATTATCTTCAACCAACAATACGGTATAAGCGCTTAAATTAGGCGCAAACATTTCTAAATGGACGTTTTCCACGGTAATACGCTCACCTTCTTTATTTAATAATGCAATAATAGCGTCAGCTAACACCGATTGATTAATAGGTTTTTCAATAAAATCATCAATACCCACGTTAATGGCTGAAGCTTTTGCTTCGTTTTTATCGTAGGCAGAAACCATTAATATATGAGGAAGCTTTGTTTTCGCTTGTGCGTGTATTTTTTTAGTTGCTTCAATGCCGTCCATTTTAGGCATTTTCCAATCCATCATTACAATATCATAGGGCGCACCATTTTTTTCCGCCGATAACACGGCATCTAAAGCCTGTGCACCATTTTCTACGCCATCGGCAGAAATTTCAATATAAGATAAAGCTTCAATTAATACTTTTCTGGCAATATCATTATCATCAGCAACTAAAACCTTTAAGTTGGTTAGCATGTGACGATTAACGGCTGGGATATTTTCAGCTATGTTTTCTGCATGCTCAAATGCCGCAGTAAAGCTGAATGTTGAGCCTACGTTAAGTTCGCTTTTTAGCGATATCTCTCCATTCATCAGCTCGGTCAATTGCTTGCTTATTGCTAAGCCTAAACCAGTACCACCGTATTTGCGGGTCACTGAATCGTCGGCTTGGGTAAATGATTGAAACAACCCTTGTTGCTGTTTTTTACTCATGCCTATACCCGTATCATGCACTGAAAATTTTAGGTAATTTGTTAGCCTGTCTTCACGGTATTTTTCAATGCAGATATGAATTGAACCGGCATGTGTAAATTTTAAAGCGTTGTTTGCCAAGTTGACAATAACTTGTTGTAAACGCAGCGGGTCACCTACTAATCTTTTTGGTACGTCAGGCGCTATATCAATTACAAATTCTAAACCCTTTTCATGCACTTTAAAGGAACAAACATTCACCACGCGTTGTAGCATTTCATAAAGAGAAAACTCGATACACTCTAGTGTTAGTTTTTCAGCCTCTATTTTTGAAAAATCTAAAATATCATTAATTAAGACTAATAGTGATTTTGAAGAGTCTTGTATTTTTTCTAAATAATCTTGTTGATTAATTGATAGCTCAGTACGCAGAGCTAATTGACTTAAGCCTATAACGGCATTCATTGGCGTTCTAATTTCGTGGCTCATATTCGCTAAGAAATTAGATTTAGCTTGGCTTGCCTGCTCCGCTTTAATTTTTTCTTCGGCTAATTCTTTTGTACGATCGTAAATTTGATTTTCGAGATTGCGACTGTAATTTAGTATGAGTTGGTAAAGCTTTGCATTATCAAACGAGATAGCCGTTTGATCGGCAAGAAATTGCAAAACATTCACCCGCTCATCGCTAAATACACCTTCGACATCGTAATGTTCGAGATAGACAACACCTTGTAAATTGCCTTTGACGATGCTGGGAAAACAGAGAATTGATTTTGGCTGACGCTCTTCAAAATAAGGATCAGATAAAAAATGCTCTTGAACATTATTATGGGTTAATACTTGTGCTTTTAATGTGCGAGAAACAAGATTTATAATAGAGTAAGGCAGCATCTGCTGTGTCGTGTTGGCAATGCCATCACTCGACAAGGCGATTTCGAGCTTTAAAATGCCTTCACTTTGTAATAATAAAGCACCATTTTGAGCACCTGCGTTTTCGATGATAATGACCATCATGCGATGCAAATAGGCCGCTAAATCAATTTCACCACTTAAGGTTTCAGAGGCTTTAAGTACAGAGGTAAGATCAAGGACCTGGCTGTTTTTATGTTGTTGATAATTTGGCAGATTATCTCGACGATGACTTTGCACTGTTAAAAGTGATTGATGTAAAGTTAATAATTGTTGGGCTTTATTATTGGCACCCCACATTTGATAACTGTCAAAAGCTTGTTGGTAATAGTCTGTTGCCATTGATTTTTTATTGGCAGCTAACCAATAATTACCAGCAAGTTCATTTGCCAGTGCAAAGTGATGGGGCGCAGAATGTTGTTTTGCCAGTTCAATGGCTTGATCATAGCTTTGCCATGCGTTGCTGTCATCGGCCAAAAACTGTAATTCAGCACGGATCAGTTTTTCTTTATGACGATAGTTTGCTGGGCTGTTCTCGGCCCATTGTACAATTAAGTCAAGGTTGGCATTTATTTGTGCGAAATTTTCAAGGTAACTGGCACTTTGTTGATCCGATATTTTCTTACGGCAAAATTGAGCACGAATTAGCGCTGCATAAAAATGAAATTCACCAAAGTGATATAAAGAAACAACTGAATTTTTATAAGTCTGTGCGTGTAACATTTGCACATGAGCCTGAGTAATATTATTAAATAAATAAGCTTGAATCATACGCGCTAAATGGTAAGCGAATAGCGTAGTGACATTTTGACTTTTCATCAGCTGAGGCAGTTGTAATGTCTCATCAAAGTGCTTGCCCTGCAAATTGTTGACTTGGGCGTTTTCCACTTGCAAGTTATTTGTTAACTGCTGCCAAATTTGCATTATCATTAGCTGATAAGGCTGTTTTTTGCTTTTCATTAATACTGCATATCGAGCCATTATTTTTTGACATTCAATCAGGCTCTCACCACTGAATAAACTATGCATACTATGAATTAATGCGGAGTGAAAAGCATAGGCAATGCTGCCACATTCAATGCCTTGGTAGAAGTTTTTCTCTAAAGGTTTTAACGTCTGACTCAGGGGAGATGTCCAATGAGAAATTGAGGACTTTTGGGTAAACTCTACTTCTATATAGATAGGCTCAGAGGGGTATTTTTGATTCACCTTTACGGCTAAAGCGGCAAAGGCTGAAGCCTCGTTAAAACGACTAAATACACCACAGAGTAATAACCCATGGGTGACAAACACTTTTGCACTGAGCGCCGAAAGCCCAGCAGTCAAGCATAACTCAAGCGACGTGTAAGCAATACGCATATAATCTGACGTGTTTAATAAGTATGCTGGCGTTTGAATAGCGTTTAGAATCTCCAAGGCTAATAATTGACGCTTGTCAGTCATGATGGGTAAATTTGCCAGTTCGGCAATGCTGTCAAGTTGGTAATATTGTTCTATAGCTAAATAATTCAGCTTATCGTCCGTGTGAGGGAGAACAATAGCAATCGCTTTTAATGTCGCAATACCTAGATCTAAGGCTGTTTGCATCTCGTTTTGTGCGACAAGTGATAACACGTGAGTTTTTGTGAAATTAGCCCGGTCAATAAGGTTGGTAATAAAGGATATTTGCTGCTTAAAATGCAAATTACCTTGGTTGTAGTCTTGTATAAAGTACAGCACATTTGCTTTGCCTAATGCGATGCTAAAGCTTAAATTATATTCATCTTGCCAATGTTGATTGCTTAAATAGGCTTCAGCCTGCTCAAAGTAATAGAGCGCACTATCGTAGTCATTTACCTCTAAAGATTTTTCACCGGCAATTTTATTAAAGTGAGCGAGTAATTTTTCATTTCCTTGCTCAATATACAAAGCAGAAGCTAAGTTAACATGCTCTATGTAATCAAAAATATTATCTTCAGTTGATGAGTTTTCTAGTGTGGTCGAGTTTATATCCGCTATAAAATACTGTGAAATTTTGTAATGAATAAGCGACTTTGGTAATGGGTTGGCTAGCAAATAAGCGGCTTGTTGTATTTTATTATGCGAAAAGTTTATTTGCTCTAATGCTTCCATTTGCTGCTTTTGGGAATAGGCAATTAATAAACCATCAGTAATTAACGGGCTTAACTCTCGCTCAATTTCTTCCTCAGAGATGCCAACCACTTGTATTAATAAATCAATAGGCACTGAACTACCGATGCATGCCGCGTGATGTAATATATTTTGACCGGCGCTTGAAATATGGGTTAGCCGCAAGGTCATTAATTCAATTACATTATCTGTTGCTGCGAGTTTGTGAGTTAGTTGTTCATCCCATTGCCACTGATTATTTTTATCTTTTGTTAATATTTCTTGTGCGTTTAAAGACTTAATAAATTCTCTAATGAAAAATGGATTACCATCAGTTTTCTCAAACACGATATTAACTAAGGGCTGAATGGATGCAACTGATAGTGAAAGTGTTGATGCCATAAATTGACCGATTGCGCAGGCATCTAGTGGCAGTAATTTAATATGGGTATTAAAAGCTTTGGTTTTCTT
Organism: Colwellia sp. PAMC 21821; assembly: GCF_002077175.1. Taxonomy (NCBI): domain Bacteria; kingdom Pseudomonadati; phylum Pseudomonadota; class Gammaproteobacteria; order Alteromonadales; family Colwelliaceae; genus Colwellia; species Colwellia sp. PAMC 21821. Next base: position 1,798,322 of record NZ_CP014943.1, on the reverse strand, counting down.
AATTTCTGCTAATAGTTGATTTAATGGGTGCGAAGCCAATATTCCATTATCACGAAAAGCAGTGATCATAAATAAATGCGTACTGTAGCTAGCCTCAACTAAATGTTGTAATAATTGAATACTGCCGATGTCAGCCCATTGCAAGTCATCAATAAAAATAGTCAAAATGCTATTTTGCTGACCAAATGATTGTAAAAAATTACCGATTGTTGAGTTAAAACGATTGCGTGCCTCCTCGGCTGGCAACTCAGTGAGTGTCGGTTGTGCACCAATAATTAGTGCTAATTCGGGCACTAGCTCTATCAACAATTGACCATTACCCTGCAATGCGGTTTGAAAGATATTTTTCCAGCTAGAAAGGCTTTTTTCACTTTCCCCTAACAGTTGTTCAACAAGCTCGGTAATCGCCTGAATTAACGCGAAATAGGGGGTGTTTTTTTTATACTGCTCATATTTACCTTGAATAAAATATCCATGCTTGGCAATAATGGGCCGGTATAACTCTTTAATAAGACGTGACTTCCCAGTGCCAGAGTAGCCACTGATCACACAGATTTGACTACTTTTATGTTGCTCAACATAATGAAAAGCATCTAATAAAGTATCTTGTTCTTGCTTACGTCCAAAAATTTCAGCAGAAAAAATGAGCTTATTATTAAAGTCTTTTTTACCGAGTGTAAACGGTCGAATCTTCGCTGAATTTTTTAAATCAATTGCACAATGAACAAGGTCAGCTTTAATCCCTTTAGCCGATTGATAGCGTTGCGATGGTTCTTTTTCTAATAGTTGTGCAAGGATATTGGCTATGACTTCTGGTAAGTCGGAATTATATTCGGTGGCGCGCTCGGGTTTTCTAGCAATATGGGCATGAACGAGTTCCATTTCATCAGCATAAATAAAAGGTAATCGACCCGTAAATAAGTTGAATAAACAGGCACCAATAGAGTAAATATCAGAGTAAACCTCAATAGCACGATTCATTCGGCCACTGGCTTCAGGCGCTAAGGTCGCTAAATATTGCCGTTCAACACTAATATTGGCGGTTTTTTTATGTAGTGCTGAAATTTTTGTCGCAAAACTTAAATCATAAAGTCGTGGCTGAAAATTTTCGTCGATATAAATATGAACTGGACAAATATTGTTAACAATAAAACCGAGTTGATGTAATTGGGCGTAGAGCTGGCAAATATTAATCGCAATTTGTAATTTACTGTCTAATGAAAGGGCAGTTGACGACAGCTCAGACAGGGATTGAGTTTGCGGGGAAAATGGAAATAATGCATAACAATATTCCGGATCGTCATAAACCTCAATCGGCACAACTAGTTGCTTGATAGACAATTGACTATGTAATGATAAAAACTTTTTAAAGCGAACTAGTGTTTGGTAATTGTTAGTTTTTTTTAGGCGTTTAATTAAGAAGCTTTGCTCTTTATCATTTTTTACAATCAATATTTCTACTGAGCTTGAAATGTCTTGCTGCTCCTTTACAAAGGTGTAGCCTTGAAAATTTACCATCGGTAATCACAACCTTACTAAATTTATGTCTTATTCAAATGTTGCTGATTTGAGATAAACCCAATAACGAGTTTTATCATCATGACTTTTACTTATCGTTTGAAGAGCTAAGGAAGTAAATGTTCAAACAATTACTTTTTCCGTATAGATTCATGTAGTGATTATCTTAAATGGTCAACATAATAAACGTCGTCATTGTGCGCAATCATACTTGCTTGCTACACACCGGTATCGATTTACTGGCTTGGAAATGTAAGGTGTAATTACACGCCTTAAGTCCTGATATTTATTATCATCGATAATAGATAACTCATTTAATTCTATCGGTATTAATTAGCTTAGCACCACCCTATTCAATGTACAGTTGAATTGAAAAATTTCCATGCTATATCGCGCCATAATATCGTGTTCACCGTATAGTTTTTTGCTATATGGTTATTAAATGGCATATCTATAAATTATGTTGGATTTAGTTCTGCGTAACGGATTTACCTGTTTGTGCAGACAACCAAGCTTTAGCTTCTGTAATACTATGAAATATTTGAATTTTACTTTTGAAAATATCTTTAACTATATGCTTTTGTATATGGTTACTTATAACAATGGCTTCCAAAACACAGCCGTTACTTTTGCACCAGTCATATAGCTCTTTACCAATGTCTAAGGTTTCTGGGGAAGCTATTGATTCTTCATCCCAAACTTCAATCCTTCTCCATTGTTTAAAGCCTTTTGATATTACAGATTGTTTTATCTCTGAAGAGTAGTATGTTAAACCAAGCTCATTGAATGGCCCTTCAACTTTTGAGATGAAAAGATTATCCTCCCAAGTAAACGTAATTCTTCCGTGTCTATCCATATTAACCTCCCAGTTTAGAACCACATCAAAAAATGATATGTACTGCACTTCTGATCGTTATTTATGTTTAGTATTGAAACCGTTTTAAACAAGTTATTAGAGCAGCTAGCTGCGCATAATTGACCTGGTCAACTAAATTCAGACACCCCAGTTAAGTTCGTTAAGCTACCTTTTTCAATTCTCTTTCTTTGCCTTCATACACATTTGGACTTTGGTAGCCCAGATATGAGTGCAATCGGTTGCTGTTGTACCACATCGTTATGTAGTTCATCACATCTTGTTGAGCGTCATAACGGGTTTGATAGTTACGCCAATGTACGCGCTCTTGTTTTAAGCTACCAAAGAAGCTCTCTGCTACCGCATTATCCCAGCAGCAACCTTTCTTACTCATGCTGCCCACAAAGCCATGTAACCTGAGTATTCGCCTATATTGATGACTCGCATATTGAACGCCTTGATCTGAATGTACTATCAATCCTGCCTTAGGTTTTCGTTGCCACATTGCCATCGTGAGCGCATCACAAACAAGTTGAGCTTTCATCCGTGTGCCCATGCTCCAACCAACAACTTTACGCGAGTATAGGTCGATTACTATCGCCAAATATAGCCAGCCTTCTGAAGTCCAGATGTAGGTAATATCTTGCACCCACGCTTGATCAGGTTGTTGAACATCAAAGTTTTGCTCAAGTTCGTTCGCATAAATGGGCTTGTTGTGTTCGCTATTTGTCGTTGCTTTATATTTTTTCTTATAACGCACCCAAACATTCGCCTCTTTCATTAACTGCGCTGTTTTTCTGCGGCTAACAGGGTAACTAAGTGCATTTAAGGATTTTTGAATACGTCTTGCGCCATAAGTATTGTCGCTAAACTTAGCGATGTCTTTTACCCATTCCAACATCTCTTGATGCGTTGTATCAATGGGCTTTTGAGCCTTTCTTTTTTGATAACTATAATAGTTGTTACTTCTTACACCCAATACGCGACACATCAGTATCACGGGCCAGATCTTCTTATGTTGGGCAACAAACGAATATATTACTTCGTTTCCTTTGCAAAGAAGACCGTCGCTTTTTTTAATATTTCACGCTCCATTTCTAGGCGCTTGACTTGGGCTTTAAGTTTACGGATTTCATCTTGCTCTGGCGTAAGCTTTCCATTTCCTCTAAAAGCATGACCATCATCATTTTCAGCTTCTTTGATCCATCGGCCAAGCACTTGCGCACTGACGTCTAGATTTCTAGCAGCTTCAGCTACAGGATAGTTTTGATCCCTAACGAGGGTGATTGCATCTAGTTTGAATTCTTTTGAATAAGTTTTACGGTTTTTCATTTATATCTCCAGTTAAGTCAATTATGTCTTAACTGAGGTAGTCGAATCAATTAGACCACGTCAAATCATCTGTGAGTGGATTCTCAGTTGCGCTTGTTAATTAGCATATATGTTTATATTACTTTAAGTAAAGCACAAATTTAAACTTAAGCTTTATTCGTACCATTTGGGTTTTGTGTGTATTTATACAGAGCGTAGATCTTTGATCTTTAGAGGCAATACAACATTGTAGCGATAAGTACTGTCGTTGAAATTGATAGCGCAATTAACGAAAAAGCAACTATATCAACCCCTTATAAGATGATTGCTTAGCGCATTAAGCGATAGGTCTGTTAAACAGTGGCACGTAGCTCGATGTTATTGCCGGCAATATCTTTTAAATAGAGTGAGCGTCCCATACCTTGAGCACCATATCTTTCTTCAAATTCACCCACTTCGACCCCTTTGCCTTTCAGGTAGGACTTTAACTCTGTTTCGTCAAATGCTTCTATTTGTAGGCAGAAATGATCAACGTTATTGCCAGTGTTTTTAGGTGCAGGACCACCAACTTTACCAAGTTCACCATTTATTACATCGACAATATCGATAAGTGAGGATCCTGCTCTGAGCTGAGTTAAGCCAATATCATCGGGTAATTGGCGTTCAACTACACAGCCTAAAACATCACAGTAGAAATTTATAAGCGCTTGATATTGTGCTGTGCGTAATACGATATGATCGATTGCTTTGGGTTTTATCATCAATATATTCCTTGGACTTATTTCGACAAGATAATAGCGTTCGGATTTAAAGCATATGTTCTGTTCAACCAAACCATTGCTTCAGGGTTTCCTTTGCTTTGTCTCCATGCTCTTTCTTAATATACACGGCTACAGCTGCTGTCGCGGCGACTAGTACACCTAGATCATCAGAATATCCAACAATAGGGGTAATATCTGGAATAGCATCTATTGGTGAAATAAAGTAACCAAGAGAGCCGTAAACAGTCCTTTTCGCCCACTTTGGCGTATCAGCATCTTGAGCAGAATAATAAAGCTTTAATGCCGGCTCTAAAACAATTTCCCCCGCAACTTTAGCAAAATTTTTAGTTTTATCCCAAAAGCTATTTTCAGTAAATTCTTGTTCAAACTTATTCTCTGACATCGACCTCTCCGTTGTAATACAGGTAACCAGTTAATAAGTTAATAATACACTTTTAACAAGTATAACCAATAACTTAAAAATAACACTTGAGTGATATAACACCAACCTGACTCGTTGTTTGACTAAAGTAACTCATACCCATTTCATTCATTAATGTGTAGCACATATTCTGATAATTGAAACTGAGTCAACTTTTAGCTAGCAGTATCGCGGCAAATTTTTATAAATATTTAGGCAAGTGTTTTTAAAGATGAAGTTATTTTTTGTGGTCAAGCAACGTAGGTCAGAGCATATTGACACTCTTTTAGTGAATACTTAAGTACGTAGAATAACGGTGTTTCTGGTGATTTCTATTGATAAGTTAATTTAATGACTTACACCACAATAGTAATACCTTGTATAAATAGGGATATAAGTCATTAGTGCATATTGCTGAATGTGCTATGTATTAGGTTAATACATAGCACTATTTACAATATATTGTAGTGATTTTAGAGTACTTTCGCGATTGATTGCGCTAAGTAATCGACATTACTTTGTGCAATGCCAGCAATGCTCATACGGCTTGAACCTACCATATAAATGCTGTATTCATCTTGTAATTGTTGTACTTGCTCAGGCGTTAGTCCTAAGAAAGAGAACATGCCTTTTTGACGAGCAATAAAGCTAAAGTCACGAGTGACACCAGCCGCCGCAATCTTATCAACTAATAGTGTACGATTACTGTTAATGCGATCGCGCATTTCTTGCAGCTCAGTGTACCATTGCGCACGTAACTCGTCTGAAAGCAAAATGGTTTCTACTATCGCTGCACCATGGGCTGGCGGCATTGAATAAATACAACGAACAACTTTGAGCATCACTGAATTTGCAATGTCAGCACTGTGCGTGTTTTGTGCGATAATTGAACATGCGCCAATACGCTCACGATACAAGCCAAAGTTTTTTGAGCAAGAACTACAAACGATCATCTCTTTAACGGAATCAGCCATTAAGCGTAAACCGTAAGCGTCTTCTTCTAGACCTTCACCAAAACCTTGATATGCCATATCAATTAGAGGTAAGAAACCAACATTTTTAGCTACTTCGGCAATTTGCTGCCATTGTTCTTTTGTTAAATCCATACCACTAGGGTTATGACAACAAGCGTGAAGTAGCACAGCATCATCGGCTTTAACTTCTTTTAAAGCCGCAAGCATACCGTCAAAATCAAGGCTTTTGTTTTCATAGTCATAATAAGGATAAGTTTTAACATTTAATCCTGCGGCTTCAAATACACCAATATGATTTGTCCATGTTGGATTGCTTATCCAAATAGTAGCGCCTGCTTTACAAGAATTAATAAATTCAGCAGCGACACGTAATGCGCCTGTGCCACCTGGAGTCGAAACAGTACGAGCACGGTTTTCAAGCAACACTTTATGATGACCGAAAATTAACTTAGCCATTTCTTCGTTAAAAAGTGATGAACCTGTTGGGCCGATATAAACTTTAGTATCTTCGGTATCAAGTCGATGTTTTTCAGCGGCTTTAACACAATTGAGCACAGCGGTGTGCCCAGCTTCATTTTTATAGACACCGACACCTAAGTCGATTTTTTTAGGATTTGTATTTGCACGATATTTAGCCGACAAGCCTAAAATAGGATCCGCAGGCAACGCTGATAAACTACCAAACATTTTGGGTATACCTTATTGACGAAGAGAGGGAGTTGAGCGAATAAACTCCGAGCTTGGAGTCGCTGCATTAAACCCTGTTATTAAAGCATAAGCATAACGGCTATCAGGCTAAAATTAAAGCACAAAAATCAAAATATTCCATAGTAAATAGCCTAAAAAAATCTAGATGATAACTCCTAGTTATAGTCGCTTAATGAATAAGCAAATGCAGTTAGGATATTGAATAAGTTGAAATTACTAAATTTTAGACTTCTATGTTTACCTTGCCATACTTAAGTTGAACGTCAGTTGAATTTCACATAATGGAAGTTTTAGTCATTTTTGTATTCTACAATTAGGCCGACTCATCGACAAAGTGGGTATTTACTTCGCGTAATTCGTCAACGTTGCAGAAGAGTTAGCGCTTTAATCAGGAGGTTTGTACAAGGTCGTCAGTAACTTATGACTAACGACCTTTGGATAACAGTAATTAAAATTTAGTGGTAATTGCTGCGATAAAGCCGATAACACCACCGAAAACACCGCCCCAAACTACTAACCAGCCTAGGTGCTCGTGAATCATTTTTTGCACAATTTCTTTCACCAGTTGTGGGGTTAATTCATTTAGCCGCTTTTCAATAATATCGCTGACTTTATCGCGCATGCCTGCCATGATGCTCGGCTGTTCTAATTCTTCACGAAGAATGGCATTGAACTCTTCACTTTGACTGATTTCAATAACCGAAGCGCGCATTTTCTCTATAAAGGGTTCACGCATAGGTTGTAAGGCTTCAGTGCCGCCCACCATGGCTAGCATGCCACCGAAAGAAGACTGCTCAACTACGCTGACTAAATTGTCAAAGGCCGGCGATAAGTCGACTTTATTAATAACAGGTGCAAGATCAATGACCGTAGCGGGGTTATCGCTGCCAGCTAAGAATCGGTCAATGTTTTCTTCGGTAAAAAATTGCTCCATCATTAACGCACGAATGGCAATTTTAAAATCTTCAAAGCGTGCGGGAATAACGCCTGAGCCATATAAAAAAGGCACGCGCTCGAACAGCATGTGTATGGCAAGCCAATTGGTTATCGCGCCAGATAAGGCAAATAAACCTATGGTGAAAATAATATTATTCGCAACAATATAGCCAATAACAATAGCAATTAGGGCCAAAAAATTGGTGATAAAACTCTTATTCACAAAAACTCCGTCAATGTTAAGGGTAGTGATTTTAGTTTAATTTTACTTATGGTATCAATTGCCTGCGATTGCGCCAATATTTCATTTGTCAGATATTATGTTACATGCAGTGAGAGCAGAAAAAAAATCTTCTCGTTTGCTATTTTTGATGGAATATTGAACAATTGGTAACCTAGCTATATAAAAATAATAATGTAGGGATCTCATGAAGCATCGGAATAATTTTTTAAGCCAGATAATAGTTTGTGGCTGCTTAATCATATCGTTAAGCACTTCGGTAAATGCCGAGCAAAATGTTGAAAAGAAAATCACAACAAAAATAGCAGCTCAAAGCGTTAATAAAGAAAATGAATGGCGAACGGTTGCCATTGAGAACCTAGTGTTATTAACCTTACTCCACGGTAAAGTTGTTATTGAATTAGCACCACAATTTTCTCCAAAGCATGTTGAACAGTTCTTGCGCTTAACCAAAAGTGGCCATTACGATGGCAATAAATTTTATCGGGTTATTGATGGCTTTGTCGCACAGGCGGGGCCCGAAGAAGACAGCGTTGCCGATAGTTCAGTCGCTTTATTAGCGCTTGAAGGAGAATGGCCTACAGATAAAGACTGGTCGTTTACTTTAGTCCAAAATAAGGACTTATTTGCCGAACAAACAGGTTTTAAAGATGGCTTCGCTGTCGCGCACAACCCAAGTGAAAACCGAGCATGGTTAACACATTGTCCTGGCATTATTGCTATGGCGCGTGGCAACGATGCAGATTCAGGCTCTAGCCATTTTTATATTACTAATGGCCAAGCGCCTAGGTATCTAGATCGTATTATGAGCATATTTGGTCGGGTTATTTATGGTATGAATCATGTGCAAGCGATAACTCGAACGGCAACTATCGAGGGAGATGCCGAAGTTCCTAGTACTGCTCATACCGCAATACTGTCGATGCAAATGATGGTCGACGTTCCCGAGGATGAGCAGATTCATCTACAAGTGACAAATACCGAAAGCAAATTATTTGCCACTAAATTAGCTGAGCGTATAAAACGCGATAATGCCTTCTTTTTTAAGCAACCACCACCTGTGCTTGATGTCTGCCAGACGCCAGTGTTGACACGCTTGCTAGCTAATAAGGAAGCTAATAACTTTACTAAGTAAGCTCAAACTGTAAAAGCTATAAAACTGACTAGGCTTGAATAATGATTAAGGCTTAGCATTGCGTTGTTTGTATTGTTCTTTTGCTTTGCGGCCTTTGCGATAAAGTGCTGGCCGTAATGCTCTTCTAAGTTTTGGAAATAAGTAAGAAACGGTGGTTAGCCAACCAATGGCTCTTGGTAATGATATTTCAATTGCTTCGCCGCGCGCCACACTCACAATAGCATCGGCAACTTGTTGGGCACTGCTCATGGGTTGTGAAAATACAATATCTTCTACTTTATCTATTTCTGACATAATAAAGCCGGTATCAATAGGCCCTGGTGAAACTACGCCAACATAAATCCCAGTGCCTTGTAATTCATCAGCTAAAGAGTAAGTAAATGCTCGCAAACCGGCTTTTGTCGCCGCGTAAGTTGCGGCGCCTTGTAACGGCGTTCTACCCGCGAGTGAACCGACATTAACAATGGCACCACCACCGGCTTTGCGTAAATATGGCAGCATTAAACACGATAATTGGATTGGTGCACGTAAGTTAACATCAACCATTTTCGCTAAGTCATTCGCTTGGTTTCTCTCTACTTCTCCACGTTGATGAAAGCCTGCATTGTTAACCAAAACATCCACTGAGCCGAATGTCTGGGCGGCTTTAATTAATAAATTCTCATTGGCAGTTGCATCATTAATATCCATGGCAATATTGATGACCGATGTTAATGAGGCAAGTTCTTCGGTAATTATATCTAACGCTGCTTGCCCGCGAGCCACTAAGACTAAATTTGCACCTAAATGCGCAAAAGTTCTTGCTGTTGCCGCACCAACACCAGCAGAGGCGCCCGTAATGATGACCGTTTTATTTTTAAAATCATTATTCATCGTATTTTCTCTTATCTTTGCTTCGATGTAGCGCTTGTTGGGTCTGAGGAAGTATGGATTTTATTACAGAGTTTTTTGTAAATAATATGTTAAAGTAGTGAAAAAACATTAACAATTTCATAATATAGCAGCATAACAACAAAAGGCTCGATAATGAAAATAAAATATTTAGCGGCAGTCATTGTCGCCAGCTTCACACTCTCCGCTTGCATGGTTACTCAAACTAATCAAAGTTCAACAGCTCAAAATGCAGCGGTTGAAACTAATAATAACAAGGTATTCAGCCAAAACTACGTTTTTAAAGAGTTAGCAAATGGCTTGCGTGTATTGATTGTGAAAACCGATTACCCCGATCTAGTTTCTGTGCAAATTCCTGTGTCAGTGGGTGCTCGTGATGAAAATGAAGTGGGTAAAACAGGTTTCGCTCATTTTTTTGAGCACATGATGTTCAAAGGCTCTGAGAAATATCCTCAAGCCGTTTATGCTGACTTATTTAAAAATGCCGGTGTTGATAACGGCGCATATACCACCAACGATTACACCAACTACCATTTAGACTTTTCTAAAGGCCACTTAGATAAAGTATTAGAGATTCAAGCCGATCACTTTAAAAACCTGACTTACACCGAAGCTCAGTTTAAAACTGAAGCCTTGACGGTAAAGGGTGAATACTTAAAAAATAATGCCAGCCCAACACGAAAATTACTCGCAGCAGTGCGCAAAGAAGCCTTTGATACCCATACTTATAAACATACCACCATGGGTTTTTTTGAAGATGTTGAAGCTATGCCTGAGCAATCAGCTTATGGTGAAAAATTCTTTAAACAGTTTTATAAACCAGAATATGTTTCGTTAGTTATTGTTGGTGATGTAGAGCCAGAAGCAACCATGGCGATGGTAGAAAAACATTGGGGTAATTGGCAAAAGGGCGACTTTGTAAGCAATATTACGCCAGAGCCAAAACAACAAGCACCGAAATATGTCCATGAAAAATTTGACGGCTTACCGGGGCATTGGTTATTAGTGTCATATAAGGGAGCAGACTGGCAACCGAAGAAAAAAGATCGTGCTGCATTAGACTTAATATCCCAATTGTACTTTTCAAGTAACTCGGCGTTATATCAAGAGTTAGTTGTTGATAAGCAGTTAGCGAGTCAAATGTTTAACTATAATCCGGCAACCAAAGATGCCGGTTTACGTCACGTATTTATTAAAGTTAACGAAGAAAAAGATTTAGTTACTGTGCGTGATGCTATTAACCGCACCTATGCCAAAGCGCGCACAGAGCTGGTATCTGCTGAAAAGCTTGATAATTTAAAATCTAACTTAAAATATAGCTTTGTGAATAGTTTAGATTCTTCAGAGTCAATCGCATCAACACTTGCTAGCTATATGCATTTTGATCGTGATCCTGAAACCATCAACCACTTATATAACAGCTTCGATAATATTTCTGCTGACGATATTAAACGTATCGCTAATAAATACTTTATTGATGAAAACCGCACAACCGTAACGTTATCAGCTTTAGATAAGGTGGTGGGTTTTGAACAAGAAGTTACGTTAAACGCAGCGGTTGCAAAGCTTAATATAAAAAAATCTCAACCGAATAAAGCTCAATTTTCGGTATTAGACAAAACGAATGACTCGCCGTTAATTGATGTAAACTTTCTGTTTTATACTGGCGCGGCTGCTGATCCTGCTGGCAAAAAAGGCGTCGCAGCCTTAATGGCACGTATGTTAACCCAAGGTGGTTCTCAAACGCGTAGCTATAAAGAAATTCAACAAGGTTTATACCCGTTAGCTGGACAGTTTTCGTCACAACTTGATAAAGAAATGCTGTCGTTTACCGGCCGTGTCCATAAAGACAATGCCGAAACGTGGTATCAATTAATCAGTGATCAGTTGCTAAACCCGGGTTGGCGCGAAGATGATTTTAAACGCCTGAAAAAAGAATTAATTGATGGCATTAAATCAGGGTTGAAAGCTTCTAATGATGAAGAGCTAGGTAAAGAAGTGCTTTATAGCGAGCTTTATCAAGGCCACGCTTACGGGCATTTTAACAGTGGAGACTTGTCTGATTTAGACGCAATTACCCTTGAAGATATTAAGGCTTTTTATAACACACAGCTCACGCAAGCTAAATTGCATGTTGGCATTACCGGTGCGCTATCGCGTGATTTAAAAGCGCAAATGTTTAGTGATTTAACAACGTTGCCCATTGGTGATGAAAAACGCTTAACTATTGCAAAAGCGCCAGTGCTAAAAGGTCATCATGCAACTATTGTTGAAAAAAATGCACAATCAACCGCTGTGTCTTTCGGTTTTCCAATCGAGACTATTCGTAATGACAAAGATTGGGCCGCGCTATGGTTAGTGCGTTCATACTTTGGCGAGCACAGAAGTTCGAATAGTTACTTATATCAACAAATACGCCAAGAACGTGGGATGAACTACGGTGACTATGCTTATATTGAGTATTTTCCACGTGGTATGTTCCAAACAAAACCCGACGCCAATTTAGGCCGTTCAAGTCAAATTTTTCAAGTATGGCTACGACCATTACGTTCAAATAATGACGCCCATTTTGCAACACGTGCGGCGTTATACGAATTGGACAAATTGATTGAAAATGGTATGAGCGAAAAAGACTTTCAAGCGACTCGTAATTATTTAACTAACTATGCGCCGCAACTTGTAGCGAGTCAGGATCAGCAGTTAGGTTATGCACTTGATAGTGAGTTTTATCAAACCGATGAATTTGTTAAATATGTACGAGAACAATTTGCAACGCTATCGTTAGCCGATGTGAATAGAGTGATTAAAGCCAACTTACAAACCGATAATATTCACTATGTGTTTATTTCTGGAGACGGCGAAGACATGAAAAAACGTTTATTGTCAGAGCAAGTTTCACCATTGAAGTATAATGCTGAAAAGTCGGCTGAATTGTTAGCAACCGATAACATTATTGAGAGCTATAAACTTGTTTTACCCAGTAAAAATGTTGAAGTCAAAGCGATTGATACCGTATTTGAATAGGTATATTTTACGGTATAGTTAACGGTATATTTTACGGTATAGTTACTCGCTAACTTTATAATTTTTCTTATTATGAAACACCACGCTTGTCGTGGTGTTTATGTCTCTGGCGTAAGGTATATTGCGGGGACATGACGAACAACTTAGCGATGTTCTATATTTTTTACATAAACGATGATTATAGCCATGAGTGAATCTCGAAAATTGCTCGGCACTATACCCATACTAACTGAAGGTAAGTACATATTGATCTTTAAAGGTTATATCTTCGTAGTTAATTGATACAATCAGGTTCTCGCGTTCATCGGCCATTCATTTAACCTTGGTATGATGAAAACAAGTTATTCATTTTGTATTATTTTCTTTTTTAAGGTCGTATCTATGCAGTTTAAAAAATCCATCATCAGTGTCGTTGTTTTGACTTTAGCATTCACCGGTTGTGCAAGCACCAACAAAGAAAAAGGTGCTGCTATTGGCGCTATTACCGGCGCAGTTATCGGCAAGTCGACGAGTAATCATAAAAATAAACGTGCTGTTTGGGGCGCTGCAATCGGTGCGCTTGCGGGTGTTGCGATTGGTGATTATATGGATAAACAAGAGCAAGAGTTTCGTGACGAATTATCAGGCTCTGGTATTGAAGTAGTGCGTGAAGGTGATAATCTGCGTTTAATTATGCCTGCCAATATTACATTTGCGACAGGTCAAGCTTATATTACTTCTGGTTTCTACAGTACACTGGATGATATTGCACGGGTGTTAAATAAATACGAGAAAACCTTATTAAGTATTGAAGGCCATACTGATAGTCAAGGCGCAGCTGAATTTAATCAAAATTTGTCTGAGCAACGTGCCGGTAGTGTTAAGCAATATTTAACGAACCAAGACATTATGGCGAGTAGACTGCAAACTGTTGGATACGGTGAATCTCGAGCGGTTGCTGACAACACCACCGCGAATGGCCGAGCATTGAATCGTCGTGTAGAAATTCAAATTATTCCAAACCAAGCCTAATTAATTTGTTAGCATAATTAACATTAAAATACCGCGCGCTGTCGCGGTATTTTTTTGGATAAACATAAGTCCGTAGCAATATATTGTAACAAAAAGAAAACTCGGGTAGTGTCATAAATAACAAACCTTAATACTCGATTCTGCGAGGACCGAGTTGGTATAATGCCAACTTTATTCATTAGGTGGTCTACTTTTATTTGCAACAGTTGGTTGAGCTAAGCAGTATAAATGCTCAGAGTATTAGTGAGATTAATATAATATAGGGTAAATAGATGATGGAATTATTTAACATTAATGTGGATGATGTATTGAAAAATCTAATGCAGCTTTTAATTGCATTAGTCTTACCTTTTATGACTGCATGGGAAAGAGAAGCGAGCAGTAGATCCGCGGGTTTAAGAACTTTTCCTTTAGTATCGATGGCAGCTTGTACCTTTACTATTCTTGCAATGTCGATATTTAATGACCAAGACGCTCAATCTAAAGTTATTGCAGGCATTGTTACAGGTATTGGCTTTATCGGTGGTGGTGCAATTTTAAAAGATTCATCGCAAGTAAGCGGTACTTCAACGGCGGCCGCTATCTGGTCTACTGGCGCTATTGGTATTGCGGTTGGCTTAGAACGTATAGAAATTGCTATTGCATTAAGTATTATGACCTTTGCAACTCTAAAGGTTATAGGTCGGGTGAAAAAAAAATTACCTAAAGATTGATGCTTTTTTTGAATGAGTTCAGAAAGGCCTTACTCACTATACTATTATAAATCATTGTAACTAAGTAATATTAAGTACTGCGTTATTAATATTACTTAGTTACAGAGTATCTGTACTATAGTCTTTATACATATACATATACTGGAAATAATAGTGCTCGGCCTAATGCATTATTCAGCGCTATCAGATTGAAAGTATTGTGTGCTTTTCTGATTGTACCAGCAGTAATATTGACCTAATTGAACATAAGGATTTCTCGGCCGGCTTTTAATGTTTTTTTTAAATATCTGATCAAATACTTTCAAATAGTTCTGCAAAATTTTTCCCCTCAATTATTCATTAACAACACAATTGGTTACGACCGTAAGTTTTTGCTTTATATAACTTAACGTCGGCTCTATTTATAAAGTCTGTAATACCAAACTTTTTTTCATCTTTAAAAGTTGGTGAATAACTTGCAACACCTGCACTAATCGTAACGTTAGGGTGTTTTGCTTTAGTCGCGTGTGAAATATTTAGCTCATTAACCGATTTAACTAAGTTTTTGGCTATTTTTTTAGCGCCAAGTAGGTTGGTAAATGGAAGCAAAATAACAAACTCTTCGCCCCCAAATCTAGCAACAAGATCTGTAGTGCGCTTTTTAGTCGCAACTAAACATTGGGCAACTAAGGTTAAGCATTCATCACCTTTTACATGGCCAAACTCATCGTTATAATGTTTAAAGTGGTCAATATCTATCATAATTATCGATATTTCTCCTGCTCCTCTCATTACTGCCTGCCAGTCGAGTGCTAACTGACTATCAAAACACCATCGGTTAGCGATACCGGTTAAAGCATCGATTTTTGAAACCAGTTCAAGCTCTTTAGTGTGCTTAACCAGTTTTATATGGTTTTTAACACGGCTAAATAATATTTTGGGTAGAGTATCTGAGGCAATATAATCAATAGCCCCTAAAGATAGCATTTTCTCCTCTTCCAATTCACTATAATGCTCACTCACAAATATCATTTGAATATGCTCTGTCGACTTATGTTGTTTAACAAATTTGCAAACATCTAAACCAGTCAATTGAGCTAATTGTGTCGATGACAGGACTATGTCAACGTTGCCGTTTAATATAGCCTTTAGAGCAGTTAAGCCATCATTAGCTGTTTGTATTAAAAAATGAGCACCAAAAATATTACTCCAATGATTCAGTTGATTTTCAAATCTGTGCACAAGTAATAAAGTTAACTGAGAGTCACTTTTGGGTACTTCCAGTGTATTTGTTAAGTTAGATATTATCGGGTATACATTATCTTGAGAGAGCGTTGGTGAAGCCATGCAATCCTGCCAATTTTTTTGAGAATGAAATAAATTAATATCGAAAGAATATTAAATCTAAACCTAACTCGCACTATAATAATAGTTAGCGGTTTATTACAACTTGAATTTTTCAAAAAAATAAAAGCACACCTTAGGTGTGCTTTTAACTAACTATTGCAAAAATTAATGCTTAGAAATTTTCAATTTATCAACAACCGACTTAACGTCAGTTGTATTTTTAGCTAAAGTAACGGCTAATTGTTTTGCAGCATCTGAATCAACTTTACCAGACAACGTCACTACGCCTTGTTTTACTTCTACTTCAATATCTGTGCCGCTGACTTCTGACTCAAACAATAGTTTTGTCTTAACAACGGTTTCAATTTTTGAGTCTGTCAATGCGGTGAGCATTTTACTGTCTTTGTGCGACTCATCATTAATCACAGTTAAACGGTTATCGACTGAATTTACGCCTTCTAGGCTGGCAACTAGTTCTCCTGCCAACGCTTTATCAACGTCGCTTTCAACCTTACCTGTTAGAATTACAACACCATTTTTAACATCAGTGTTAATGTCAAAAGAATTAAGATTCGTGTTAAATAACAAAGTGCTTTCAGCTTTACCATCTAACCAAGCGTCTTTTGAAGTGTCTTTCCATGTATTTTCAGCATAAGCTGCTGATGAACCAACTGTTAATAATGTTAACGCGATAATTGAACGAATTGAGTTTTTCATATAATTCTCCTTTATGTTAAGTCAATGATACTAAAGCTATAACCATGCCAGAAGCATAAGGCATTGATTAATAAGTATATGTATATTATTTTTTTGTTTTTGTTGCACTTTTTTTTAAAGATATTATCTTTATTTACAGGTCGGATTGTAAAAAGTACATGGCGGGTAAAAGGGAGGATATGAAAAATCTATAAGATTCAGGACCATTACATTTTCCTTTGAATCAGAATTTTTTTGACTAAAAATACTAAGCTTCTCTCTAAGTTTTTCAGAGGTGCTGTTGTACCAAGGAATAAGTCGATGTCAACGCTAAATTATAACGGGCTTCAAACAGTCTGTTTGTAGTTGTATTAGTTAGATGAAAACGTTTTCTGTCTAAAGAGTATGCATTTTAGGACCTGTTAAAGGTTGATACTAGACACTTTTTACGATTAACCTGTTTCTACGAGATTAAGTATATCTATCGGACATAAATTATAGACATAAAAAAAGGGTTGGCAAAGTGCCAACCCAAAGGTTACCTAATTTAAGGGGAGGAAGGTAACATCAAACTCTAAGATTTAAGTTGATATATTTCAATCACCTTAAAACGTATATTGAATATTGATACTTGCATAATCCACATCAGTATCGAAACTTTCAATGTTGGATAAGATACCAATTTCATCTCTTTCAAAATCTATATCAAAGCGTGTGTATTCAATGCGTAAATCCCATCCTTCTGTAAGTGCTATTGAAGCCCCTGCACCGTAAAAAAAATCGTTACCATCAACATTATTGCTACCTTCAATCGCATTAATATCTGCGTCCCACCATAGTTGACCACCTTTCATATAAACTGTTAGGTGATCATTAACTGGTAAGCCGGCTTTAAGCGCTAAAGTGTAACCATCAACCTCAGTATTAAATACTTGGTTACCATGGCGACCAAAATCTATATAACCGGCCTCAATTGAGAATGCTTGATTAATTTGAGCACCCACAAAGGCATTGGCAGCATTGTCGTCTTCATCAAATCCTTCGTCACTATCGACTTTGAGTAATCCGTAACCCGCACCCACATAGATACCTTGATGATCAACGTCAGAATATTGATCGGCAGAAGCTAAGCCTGATGTTGCTATAAGGGATGTAGCTGTAAGAGTGGCTAATAATGTCTTTTTCATGAGAGTCTCCGTTTAAATCTTTAATACTTCGGTAATTTAAAAAGTTATAACAAGTGAAATAGGGAATATAACTTCTTGGTTCAATAGTCTTCATACAAGGTATATGCCAAGATGGGGCAGTATTTTAAGTTATTGATTTTAAATATTATATTTTTCTTATCATTTAAGGGGGATTTATGCGTTTTAGAACTAATGTGTAATGTTTTCTATAAAAATGCAAATATTACATGGTCTTGCAAGAAAGTGACAGGTTGATTTTTATACAAAACTTTGTCTGTTAAGTTATCGACAGGAATATTGCGAAAGCGTGATGACTGTTACACGATTCTTCGTAAGTTTATTCATTCTAACGGCAGGTTTAGAGTGATAGTAATAAGCGTTGCATTGATTATTAAAATTTTTGATAATCAAAAACGTTATGGATAGCTTTGTGGTTGTAGATTGATGCCTGTAATTATTTATAAAATAAATTTATTTGGCGTTGTCTCAATAAATACATCCTAGCAAAGCAATATTTTTCACTATATTATTACTACTTAATGAGTGTATTATTTTTCGTGTTTTTTGCAAAATATCACTGCGCTGCTATTCATCT
Organism: Colwellia sp. PAMC 21821; assembly: GCF_002077175.1. Lineage (NCBI taxonomy): Bacteria > Pseudomonadati > Pseudomonadota > Gammaproteobacteria > Alteromonadales > Colwelliaceae > Colwellia > Colwellia sp. PAMC 21821. The sequence continues at coordinate 1,780,021 of NZ_CP014943.1, read as the reverse complement.
TCAATTATCGAAATTACTCTACTTCTATATGAAAACAAAATTAATCACCCGACCCGGCTATGTTTTACTGCAACAAGAGTTAAATAAACTTTGGCGAGAAGACCGTCCAGAAACCACCCGAAAAGTTTCGTGGGCCGCAAGTTTAGGTGACCGAAGTGAGAACGCTGATTATCAATATAACAAAAAGCGCCTACGCGAAATTGACCGACGTGTGCGTTACTTGCGTAAAATACTCGAAGAATTAAAAATTGTCGACTACGGCCCACAACAAGAAGGCAAAGTGTTTTTTGGCGCCTGGGTAAGTTTAGAAAATGACGAGAATGAGACATTAAAATTTCGCATAGTTGGTCCCGAAGAAATCTATGGACGTAACGACTACTCCTCAATTGATTCACCGATTTCACGGGCATGTTTAAAGAAAGAAGTTGATGACGAAGTGGTGGTTAAAACGCCAGCGGGTGAAAAAATTTGGTACGTTAATGCTATTCAATATGAAAAATAACTAGCATACATATCATCATGGGCTAGCCATCGGTATTTTGTAGTGCAAAACAATATTGTTAGAACTGCATCTTTACTTTAGAAAAATATTATCGCTTATTCCCTTAAGCCTGCGATTAAAAGGATTTTTTATGTCAATGCAGAAAAAGCTCAAACAAAAAACACGTCGGTTTATAGACTCTAAGAACATGCTTCAGGGTATTACTATCGCATCGTTTTTAGAATCAACCATAGTACCCATTCCTTTAGAGGCGATATTAGTGCCGCTAATGCAGGCACGCCGTGAGAAAATATGGCTTATTGCGTTAATGGCAACATTGGGCTGTATTGTTGGTGCTTTATTAGGTTATGCAATGGGATATTATTTATTTGATAGCGCTGGCGAGTGGATTATAAATACTTTTTCCAATCCCGAACAATTTGAAAATGTTAAACAAAAAATGCATGACCAAGGGTTTTGGTTTGTGATCACCTTAGGCATTGTGCCGATACCGTTTCAAATCGCTATGCTTGCAGCTGGCGCCACTAAATATTCGCTGACTTTATTTTTAATAGCCTCTGCTATTTCGCGTTCTATTCGTTATTTTGGTTTGGCGCTTGTCGTGTATTACGCAGGTAACCAAGCTGAGCGGGTTATAAGTAAGCATAAAACCAAAACCATGATCGCTTTAACGATTATAATATTGTCTATCTGGGGATTAAGCCGTTTAATCCAATGAACCGGGTTTAGTCATTAAAGCGTTGCTATATTTAATAAATCAATGAACATAGCATTTTAGCTAAAGCATCTCGATATGATCATCATTGCGCCTTAACTTGACACTTTTGATTCTTATAAATAGTATTATTTGATAACAACAATAAATTATAATACAGGGATATAGTATGAGCCGACTATTCGTTGATCACATTTTTGATCCAAATGACGATGCTTCAATTAGCAGCAAGTTGTCAAATTTGCTTGCCCTTGTGCGTAAACATTTAGGCATGGAAGTCGCTTTTATTTCAGAATTTATGAGTGACGAGCTCGTTTTTAAAATAGTTGATAAAGACGCTACAAACACCACTGTACAGGCAGGGCTCGCTAGCCCGATTGACGAAACATATTGTAAAAAAATTGCTGATAATAAACTAGACCCAATCACCCATGATGCAAAAAACAACCCCATTACTAAAGTGATGCCGGCAACTGAAGCGCTCAATATAGGTTCTTATCTTGGAGTACCTATTACGCTTTCTGATGGCGAAGTGTACGGTTCATTTTGTTGCTATAAATCGCATGCAGATAATAGCTTGAACGATAGAGACTTAGCTTTTTTAAAGCTTATTTCTGAAATCGCGACAGAACTCATTGAAAAAAAGATCCAATTTGAGTTACTACACAATGATGCGAAAGCCGCTATTGAACATATAATTAACAGCAATAAAATTGAGATGTATTTTCAACCCATATTCAGTTTAACAACTAATACGCTTTCGGGTTTTGAATCGCTGTCACGTTTTTTTACTGAGCCATACAGAACACCAGATGTTTGGTTTAATGAAGCTGCCCAACTTGGTCTAGGGGAGTCACTCGAAATGCTAGCAATACGCAACACGCTCGAATATATCGATAAATTTGATGAAGCTTGTTATATATCAATCAATACCTCACCGGAACATATCCTATCAGGCGCATTAGCGAAAACGTTTGAACAAGTTGATTGTAAAAGAATAGTCCTTGAAGTCACTGAACACACACAGATAATAGATTATAACGCCTTGCGAGAAGCACTGAAGCCACTTCGCGATAGAGGTTTGCGCTTGGCGATAGATGATGCAGGTGCAGGTTTTTCATCATTCCAACATATATTGGAGCTTGAAGCGGACATCATTAAGCTTGATATCAGCCTAACGCAAAATATCAATAAAGAGCGCAGTAAATACCTATTAGCTAAGGCCTTATGCGGTTTTGCTAAAGCCATTAATTGCATTATTCTTGCTGAGGGGATAGAAACGCAGGAAGAACTTGATACATTAAGGAAGCTTGGTGTTGATAAGGTTCAAGGCTACTTTATTGGGCGTCCAGCCCCATTTGCTGAAGCTATAAAATATCAAACATCTACACTATCGTCCTCAACATAAAATAAAATAACCGGGACAGTCAATTCGGGCCACTTAGATAAGTTCGAAATAAAAATGACGTCAGTGCAATAATGTAAAAATCAGTGTTAAGCACATCATTAGGCTATATTTTTTACACGTTATTAAGCGTAATGACATAGTAAAGATGCTGATAGCTTGATATAAATAGAGCTTTAATAAGGATGCCTTGAATATGATGTCATTATCCGCAGAGCAATGCCGTGTTATTGGCGTGATGCTAGAAAAAGAAACCACAACACCCGAACAATATCCGCTTTCATTAAACGCCATTACGGCAGGTTGCAATCAAAAAAGTAACCGCGAACCTGTGATGTCGCTTGCCGAAAATGATCTGCAAAATGTTGTTGATGAACTGGTACAAATGAATCAGTTAATGATCGATCACAAAGCTTCCAGTCGAGTAAATAAATACTTTCATCGCTTTTGTAATACTGAATTTGGCAACTTACAATTTACAGCTCAGCAAAGAGCCATTATTTGTGTTTTATTCTTAAGAGGCCCGCAAACTCCCGGAGAATTAAGAACGCGAACTAATCGCCTAGCTGACTTTGTCGATGTCAGTGAAGTGGAACTGGCGTTGACTCAATTACAAAACCTAAATAACCAAATACTGGTTAAAAGACTAGAACGAGAGCCAGGTAAACGTGAATCTCGCTACGTGCATTTATTCACAGAGATTGATGAAAGTTATATAGCACCATCGAGCGCTCCCCTCAGTGAGTGTGAAACACAGGGCACACCCTCAGAGAGTAATAGTCAACTAGCCCAGCGTGTAACAGAATTAGAGCAACAGGTAGCTTCATTAACAGAGCAAGTGACATGTTTAAGTGCACGGCTTGAAGGTAAGTGATTTGTACCTGTATTTATTTGCGAGCCATTATTAAATGATATTCCAATAAAGTCTCACTAAAGTTTTATACCTTGCAGTGCGGCATAGCTAGCGACATAGATAGCGTCATAAGTTGCGTCATAAGTAGCGTCATAAGTAGCGGAATGAATAACCACAAGTAAGATTAATGCGTTAAATGTAAAATTAACAGCACAATTAGCTTGTCATTTATTCTTTAAAATTAAGAAACTGTTGCTTTGGTCAATGTGAAAATCAAATGCTTTTAAAAAATTCATCCCTAATAAACCATCATTACCTGCACTAATATAAGGACTTACGGCAAAAACAAAGTCGCTAACGCTATAACCTTGTATAGAAAATTCAGCTACTTGGTAGATACTGGCGGTTACTACTCCCCCAGCAGTATTCAGGTTGACGTCTTTAATATAAGCAACTTCTGAATATTGTCTTAATGCTTCAAAGGCCGGTTCTGATAACAAGGAAATACTGGCTCCAGTATCCAACATTAATGAGACGCTAAAAGTATTGTTGATGTTAGCTTGCACAATAAAGTGTTCGCCTTGACGGCTTAACGGAATGCTTTGAGGTTTTCTTAACGCGGTTTCAATTTTGGCTAATAGGGCTTGCGCTTTTATTTTATAATTGGGCTGAGTGAGCAAAGGCTCAATAGCATTGCGAGCATAGTCAAATTCGCCCAGCTGGTAATGTGCGCGAACAAAAAACCATTGTAAATTAAGGTTATCGGGATCAAATAAAGTCGCCTCTTCAATCAGTCTTCTTAATTCAAGCCAGTGGTTGTTGTTTATTAGCACGTCAATCTGTTGTTGAACAAGATCTCTGGCAAAATTAAGTGCATTCCGCTTTTCAACTTCATTAAACACATGATATTGCACTTCATAGGCAAGCTTAATCGCCATTAAAGGCAATTGCTGTTGCCAATACAAGTCAACTTGTTGATAAAGAAAGTCACTGTCGTCAGACTGGAATGCTAAATAAGCACTGATCGAATTTTCAGCATCTGTATACAACTTCTGCTTAATTAAGGTCACGGTTGTTTGTAACCAAAATAGCCTCACCTCAGGCAATGCCATTTCATGATCATTAGCTAAGGTATTCATTAAATAACTCGCGTTAAAATAGTCTCTCTCATTAATGGCCTTTTTAATGTTGTTCGCGATCTGTTGAGCGTATTCAGGCTGCTCAAAAAGGCTATTTTGGTTATTATCTGCTTTTATGTGTACGACACGTTGCGGTAAATTTACAAGAGGCTGTTGCTGAATTTTGGTTTCGATTGTGCGTATGTTTAATTGAATAAACAGATAAATATTCAGCACTATTGAACAGGCTAAGCCAATAAATAAAGTTATACGCCACATGATTTCTTCCAAAAGCACTGATAATTGTCACTGTAAAAATAATGCAGTTGCACTAAAGTTACGTATTAACAATATCTCAAAAGCCTAAATGATAACAGTACGTAATAGCATTATTGCTGATGTACTAAACCGGTATCATCTCTTTCAAAGCCATGGCAGATATAACCGATTAACTGTCTTTGTTTCTTCGATATTTGATGAAAATGCTCAAAGCCGACAGAAAAGGCAAAGGGGTTGGCGTTGTAGTCGGCATACGATTGATCACTACCGTTCTTTGCTTCTCTTACGCCTGCAGCGAATGAACTTAAAAAATCATCGCGATTATTAAGCAAAATAATGGTCGCGCCCGTGTCATTCTCAACAAGTTCAAGTGCGCCTAACTCAATATACTTATCAACAACGGTGCTATTGAAAAAACCGCTGTATTGTTCCGTTTCAATATCATAAGCAACGGATGCATCATCGGTTGCTGCCATTAAAGAGACGAATAATTCTCTAACTTTTTTTGAAATCACGCACTATTCCTGGTTATTTAATATTGACTGAGTTGCTAGGGTTAACTCGATTTTATCAACTACATTTAACGGCATAAATGCCGGCCTACAGCTGATTTATAGCTTGAAAATTAAGACAGACGATTAACTACCTAATATTTTCAGTGGCACTGAAAGTGCATCATTACCTGTTTGACCAACCAGATAAATAATGGCACTTAAACCACCTACGGTAATGACATACCATAACGCAGAGACTATTTGCGCATAACGATTAAGTGGCAGTAACTCGCTTAAGTGTCGGCGTTTATATTCAAAGAATATTTCAATGCTACCAAGGGCGAGTAAAAAGCCTAACAAGGCTAAACCAAAGTAATAACTGATATAAACACCGAGTACAGCACCTAAAACACAAGCCACTAAACCTACTTTAGAGTTGATTGAAAACGCGATGCTTTTTAGTACGTGGCCACCGTCTAACGGCAGTATAGGTAATAAATTAAATAAATTGAGTAGGGCATTAAATACCGCTAAACCGGCGAGTATTTCTAGATCGGTTACCCAATAGCCAATTAAGCAGGCGAGAGACAGTATTAAACCGAAAAAGGGTCCCATAATTGAAATAACGATATCTTGCCAACGGGTATTGATTTTGTCATCACTGAGCGCTAAACCGCCGACAAACGGAATGAGGTATATACCTTTAGTTTTTAAACCAAAATATTTCATTGCTTTGATATGTCCATATTCATGAAAGACAAGGCAAAGAATAAGAGCAATGGCAAATTCAATTGAGAATAACCAACTATAAGCCGCTAAACTTCCGGCCGCAAATAGCACTTTAATTACCTTGGCACTTTTAAATAACTTTAAGCCAAGACCAGCCATACCGACGAAACTAAATTTTATCGGTTGTTTTTCCCCTGGAGTGATTTGTCGCTGTTCTATGTCTTTTTCATGCAGAGTATTGTCGTGCACCGGTTCGTTATTAACTAGCAGCTGAAATTGCAGCGCAAAAGGTTGCCATTGCAATGTGCCATTAAGCTCAACGGGTAACTCGCCTTGCTCACTTTGTAACGAAAATTTATGTGAAAATTCATCACCGTCAGCATTAGCATTAATTTGTGAGACACATTGGTTGTCCCAAAATAGCGCTTGCCATCCGGCCATTGAACCTTCTAAACGTAGTTTTTTGCCTAAACAGTCTATTTCTAGTAGTTGCACTTCATTGACTCAGCATATAAAGCCTTGCCCGTTTATCATTTCATTAATTATGACGGCAAGGATAATTGAAAGAAATTACATAAATACTATGTGTTACTTATTAACTCGTATGACAGCTAAAACACTTTCTACAAGGTAATCTATCTTTTGCTCAGGAATAGAAGCAAGATTAATGCGTCCGTTATTCAAGCCGTATATGGCATACTTATCGCGCAGTATTTCCATTTCTGTTTCTGTTGCTGGCAACATAGCAAACATGCCTTCTTGAGATAAAATATAATCAAAATAATTATCGTCTGAGTGCTGGCGAAATGCCGCGCAAAGCTTTGCTCTTATGCCTTTAATTTTAACATTGATTTCTGCAAGTTCGTCCGACCACAGTTTTTTAAATTCAGGATTTTTAACAATAGTTTTTACAATTTCAGCGCCGTTAGACGGTGGTACCCAATAAGTGGCTTTACTCATAATCGCGAGTTGAGCTTGGGCTTTGTCTGCTTCTGCTTGTGTTGGACTTAGAATATAAGCCGCGCCGACTCTATCACTGTATAAACCGAAGTTTTTCGAACAACTCACGCAAAGGGCTAAGCGCTCAACCGTATTGGCGATAGTAATTAAGCCTGCAGCATCTTCATTTAAACCATCGGCAAAGCCTTGATATGCGGTGTCGATTAAGGGTAAAAAGTTATTTGATTGCGCTAACTGAGCTATTTGCTGCCAGTGTTGCAAAGTTAAACGCAAGCCAGAAGGGTTATGGCAAGAGCCATGAAGTAGCACAACGTCATTTTTACCTAATTTTTCGAGAGTATTGAACATGCCACGTTCATCAAGCGTCATGGTTTTATGGTCAATAAAAGGGTATTCCTCATAGGCCAAACCTGCGGCTTTAATGGTGGGAATATGGTTGGCATAGGTTGGGTCACTTACCCAAATTTTGGCCTCAGGATTGGCCAGCTTAATTAAATCTAAAATGGCGCGTAATCCGCCACTGCCACCTGCTGTTTGCACGCCACTAATAAAGCCGTCAACCGCTTGGTTTGCAAACACTAACTCTTGTAATATTTGCACATATTCAAGATCACCTTTTGAGCCAACATAACTTTTGTTGCGTCCAGCATTAGCAAGTTGCTGGTCAGCGGCTTTTACCGCCTGCATCAACAGCACGTTGTTGTTAGCATCTTTATAAACACCTACGCTTAAATCAACTTTAAAAGGTCTTTCATCTTGAGATGAACGCGCCATTAGTTCGACAATTTCGTCGGCGGCAGGTAGAGCAATATTGGCAAACATGAGTTCTCTTTAATTAAATAGTATCGAAAGCGAGTAGCTTTGAATTTAGTTTAATATTAATGAAGATTTAGTTGTTAAGGAACAAGCAACATGAAACTTCAAGTGTTATTCAGTATCGGAATGACCGGCCCAAATATCAGCATTAATGGTGCTTTTCTTTTTGCGTTTTTTCTTGCCGCTACCTTCTGGCGCTGCCATGGGTTTACTTTCAGCTATTAATTCGGCTAATAGCGCGTCATTTATAGCTTCATCGACTTCAAAACCCTCGACTTGCTCACGTTCAAGACGGATTTTATGCTTCTTTTCTATCACTTTAAAATGATGATAATCTTCATAGTCGATCAATGATATTGCTAAGCCAACTTCTCCTGCTCGGCCACTTCGGCCAATACGATGCATATAGTCTGATGGACTTCTGGGTAAGTTAAAGTTGATCACGACCGGCAGTTTTTCGATGTCTAAACCGCGGGCAGCAATATCTGTGGCTATTAATACGTCAATCTCGCCTGATTTGAATCCGTCAAGTACTCGGCTGCGTTCGCCTTGACCTTTATCGCCATGAAACACGGCCGCAGTAATGCCACGTTTAGCGAGTTTTTCCGCTAGGTGTTCACAATGATGTTTAGCATTAACAAAAATAAGGGCTTGTCGCCATTTATGTTGCTGAATCAAATACGCTAATACCGCGGTTTTATCACCTTTATTGACGGTAAATACTCGCTGCACTAAGGTGCTAGCATCGGCACTTTGTACTTGTATTTCAATAGGATTATTCAGTAACTCTTGTGTTAACGCTTTTACTTGATCAGGGAACGTTGCTGAAAATAATAAGGTTTGTTTTTTCTTTGGTAGTAAAGCTAACAGTGCAGATAATTCCTCTGTAAAGCCTAAACTTAACATTCTATCGGCTTCATCAAGTACTAAGGTGTTAACCCTGTCGAGTTTAATGGCATTACTTGAAATTAAATCGAGTAATCGTCCTGGGGTAGCCACTAAAATATCGCTGCCACCGCGTAATGCTAGCATTTGCGTATTGGCTGAGACACCACCGAAAACTGCTACTGTTTTAATCGCGCCGTTAAAATGTACGGCATAAGATTTAATACTGTCTGCCACTTGCTTAGCTAATTCACGAGTAGGCACTAAAATAAGGCCAGTAACGTAGTTACCTTTAGTGTTTTTTTCACTATTCGATAATTGTTTTTCCTGAATTTTTTGCAAAAGAGGTAATGCAAAGGTGGCCGTTTTACCCGAACCGGTATTTGCCCCGGCAATTAAATCACGTCCGGCTAAGACACTTGGAATAGCTTGCGCTTGAATGGGCGTTGGCTGTTGATATTCTAGCTCCGTTAAGCGCGCTAACAAAGGTGGAATAAGGCCAAGTTCTGTAAAATTGGCTGGCGTTGTGACAGAAGACATTAATATAAAGGGCTCAAAGCTAGGGTAATAACTGACTATTTTAGCGTATTTATTACCTGTTTAGTTAGTGAAATCGCTGAAACTCTGATCTCTACCAATTGAAATAAATAATCCATCATTTTAAGCTGGCCTAAATACCTAATATCGGCGTTAATTTCAATCCCAATAGCCAGCTATTACTCAATCAAGTGTCTGGTTCTTAGGTATTTATTTTTATTTATCATAGTTCAATTACTAAACTTAATTAGTATAATGTTTTACAGCCTGATTCAAAGCTGCTTAGACCGTTTTTTAGCATTGGGATAATAAGCTGCATTGAAGGTTGTAAGCCTCAGTGGTATTATTCGTATGAAATATGAGTAATCCGCTATTAGCTGCAAACCGTAACAGGTTATATTGCTGTAATTGATATTTGTCATTCTATTGATACTTTCATCTTATTGAGAAGAGATAACGACCTGACTTTTCAACTTATCCATCTATTTGAGTTCTTAATAATTAAAACCTTATGGCTAAAAACACCTTTACCCCTGAATTGCTTGAGCAACACTTTACTAAAAATGAATGGAAAAAAGGCACGAGAATTTTTCAGTCTAAAGGCATTAAAACCTGCGCCCTTGATGGTGAAACAATTCGTGGTGTAGTGTCTAGTGAGCGCTCTAACCAGTCGAGTTATTTAACGCGTTTAGTTTTCGAAGGTAAGTATGATGATATTGCCAGTTATTGTGATTGTTATATTGGTCGAGATTGTAAGCATGGTGCAGCTTTAGCGCAGTGTTTTATTCATGAACACTTTGATCAAAATAACACGGCATCATCTGAAAAAGTCATTGATAAATGGCTTAACCGCTTTCAAGCTCAGCCCAGTAGATATCAACCTAATAGCCAACAAAAATCATTATTATATTTCTTAAAGCCGAATAGCTATAACGACGATGATTACTTCACCTTAGGGATTAAATCGGCTCGACCAAAAAATAGTGGCGGCTGGAGTCATTCGCTTGGTAGCGAGCATACGGCGAGTTCATTAATTAATAGTGCCTATGCTAATAACGAAGATGTTGATGTACTGACTGAGCTTATGCGTACTAATCAGTTTGGCGATAACATTAAGTATTTTGATTTATTTGAACGTATTATAAAAACCAATCGCTGTTTTTGGCATACTAACTTCGACTTGAACGAAGCGGTTACTTTAGGTGAGCCAATAGAGGCACAATGGCAGTGGCTAGCACTGGGAAATCAATTACACACCTTACAGCTTGTTTTCGAAAAGCCTTCAAGCAGTGTGCTTATTATTAAAGCGCAACCGCTTTGTTATTACGATGAAGCGCAAAACTGCTTTGGAAAAATTAACACCAATACTCAATGCGATTTTGAAGCAGACTTACTCAATTCCCCCATTTTTGAAGAAGATAAATTACCTTGGATCATGAGTAAGCTGTCAATGTCATTGGGTGACGCGGTACAGCGCTTACCTAAGCCAAAAACAGAATATTCACAAGAACTGACAAAACCTGAAGTATATTTGCACTTTACAACGCCTGCAGAAGCTAATCCGCAATCTGGTAATGTTCGGGTTAATTTTTCTTATCAAGGCAGTTTAGTTAATCCGCATAATGAGCGACTTACGGTATCACCATCAAACCTGACTGATAGCAAGATAAAGCTGTATCGAGACTTAGCCTTTGAGCAAATGGTTATTGATAAACTGACCACGTTAAAATTTGTCGCTCAGCCTAAGCCCAAGCGTTACACTTTTACCAATGAAGATTACTTAAATAAAGACAAAGTGCCTAAGTTTTCTATGCTAATGCAAGGACGATTTTTCTGGCATCACTTCTTACATCAAGAATTACAATTACTTAAAGACTTAGGTTGGCATATTAGCTTTGCTGATAATTTTTATTATAAGGCGCTGAGCACGGATAGTGTCTTTGATGCCGAAGTTATTGAAACCGATGACCACGACTTTTTCTCATTAGGGTTGAACTTAACCATTGATGGTAAAAAAATGCCGGCGTTTCCTATTTTGCTTGGGGCTATAGAACAATTACCTAAATCAGCATTACTTGATCGTGATAAAGAGCAGCTGATCGCACCAGACTCACCTATTTATGTTGATCTGGATAATGGTGACTTTGTTGCCTTGCGTTATCAAAGCGTGCAGCCCATATTAAAACAATTTATTGAGCTGTTTATGCCCAATGCCTTAAATAAAGATGGCACTATGGAGCTTTCGCGCTTTCAGGGTCATCAAACGTTATCGATGTTAGATGACCAAGGCATGATCGCCACAGGAACCAGCAAGTTAAGAGCGTTGGCCGATAAACTAAAAGACTTTCAAAAAGTCACCACTGTGCCTGTGCCGACCGGTTTAAACGCCACGTTAAGAACCTACCAACATCAAGGACTAAATTGGTTACAGTTTTTACGAGAGTATCAATTAAACGGTATTTTGGCTGATGACATGGGTTTGGGTAAAACTATTCAAGCCTTGGCGCACTTATTAATTGAAAAACAACAAGGTCGATTAAATAAGCCGGTATTAATTGTTGCGCCCACCAGTGTTATTTTTAACTGGGCGAATGAAATAGAAAAATTTACCCCGCAACTGTCTTATCAGGTATTGCACGGTAGTAAACGTCAGCAACACTTTGATTGCTTTGAAAGTATTGAAGAAGGTGGAACGCCGGTTGATATCATCATTACCAGCTATGCGCTAATTATTAAAGATTTAGAGCATTATGCTGAACAAAATTTTTATTACCTTATTCTTGATGAAGCCCATTATATAAAAAACACCAAAACTAAATTATACCAAGCATTTATGTCACTGAAAGCGCAGCATAAGTTGTGCTTAACGGGTACGCCTATGGAAAATCATTTAGGTGAGTTTTGGGCGCAATTTAATTTTTTACTGCCGGGGTTTTTAGGCGGACAAAGACAATTTACTAAGCTGTTTAGAACACCGATAGAAAAGCACAGTGATCAAGAGCGTAAGCAGTTATTAAATCGGCGTATTAAACCGTTTATTTTACGCAGAACTAAAGATAAAATTGCCAAAGAATTACCCCAAAAAACTGAGATTATTCAAACCCTTCGTATCGAAGGTAAACAGGCTGAGCTTTATGAGTCGGTACGTTTAGCAATGGACAGTCGCTTAAAAGATATTATTGCGGATAAAGGTTTAAAGCGCAGTCAGATAGAAGTGTTAGATGCGTTACTGAAGTTGAGACAAGTGTGTAATCATCCTAAGTTATTGTCGCTTGAGGGCGCTAAAAAAGTAAACCAATCTGCTAAGCTTGATTATTTAATGGAAACGCTGCCTGAGCAAATTGATGAAGGCCGTAAAATACTGATCTTTTCTCAGTTTACTAGCATGCTCGCTTTAATAGAGAAAGAGCTAGTAGATGCTGGCATTGGTTATGTTAAATTAACCGGCTCTACGACCAAAAGACAAGAAGTGGTTGATAAATTTCAACGCGGTGAAGTGCCGGTATTTTTAATTAGCTTACGAGCAGGTGGCGTAGGCTTAAACTTAACGGCAGCTGATACTGTTATTCATTTTGACCCATGGTGGAACCCTGCGGTAGAAAACCAAGCCACAGACAGAGCGCATCGTATTGGGCAAAACAAACCTGTTTTTGTTTATAAATATATTATTGAAAATTCAATAGAAGAAAAGATTCAAAAAATACAGCAGAATAAAGCTGCGCTAGCAAAAGCGTTATTGTCTGAAGAAGTGAGTGATAATAAACTCAGTTTAACTGATGATATTTTAAACTCGCTGCTTGCACCACTTAGCTAGCATAAAAGATAATACCTATTGAATTAGTAGGTATTATCTTCTTGTATACCCCCTGAAATAACCTCGTTCAAAGCCCCGTCATGTCAGTAATGTTAAATATTGAGTGCCTAAAGAAGTATGCAGCCATATTAAAATGCCCAAGTTCAGCATTACTGTTAGCCAAAAAATATTTCGAAACTCTTGCTTCGAGGATTTATGTCTTAGGTGTTGTTGTGCCAAGGCAGCACCTGGCCAACCGCCCGCTAAAGCAAGCAGATGCAGTGTACTTTCTGATGTTCGCCATACCCCGCGCTGTGCTTTTGATTTATCGAAGGCGTAGGTTAGATAAGTGATGACACTTAACCCGATATACAGATACATTATTTTTTGCGGTAAATGACCTAGGGTATAAGTGATGATGATAGTGGCTAAAAATAGTAAGGGTAAATAAATAGAGAATTTACTGATTTTCTTCGGCTGTTTTCGCTTTAGCTTTTCACCTGCAAAGGTTGCATCACAAGCACAATATCTTTCGGCGTGATCTTTTGTGATTGAGAAAGTAATGACTTCACTAACTTTCGGTACTCTATTTTTATTAGTAAAAGCAGATTTATGTATAAAAACATGGCTGCCACCGCCATTGGGTGCAATAAAACCAAAAGCTTTATCTGCATGCCATTTAATTAACTTCCCTTTTAAGCGCATATTTTTCTGTCCTTGCTACTTTGCATCATCCTGATGAGTTTATATCAATGTATCTTATGAATTTATATTTTGATATTAAGTGCAAATATCTCATAACATTGAATAAAAGACTATAACTGTAAACAAATTTTTAGTATGTAAAAACTTAGCAACTTCATTTTATTATAAATTATTGAATGAGCAAGCTAGCGTAGCTTTTCTGATTGTCATACCATGGTGGCACGTTTAATTTAATGACTTTTCCTTATGCAGTTTTGTTTGTTTTTGTTCACTTTTATTTTGCTCACGTTTCATCATTCTGCCGATGCATCGGCTAAATTTTTTAATCTCGATAAAGCGCCTGAGCTAGGAAAAATGGCAAGCTTTAAAGCCAGTGCTTTGTGTGATGTTGCAAAAGAAACTCAACACTATATAACTCATACTCCACAAGATAAGTTTGCTGTGCATGCAGGCAAAGTATTTGATGAAAGCGTAACACTCGCTAAAGTGGAAAAAACCCTCGAGTTTATCTGTCAAACATATCGCGAAGATGTGCGAGCAAAGCGCCAAAGTCGGTTGCATGATCAACGTTTTTTAAAGGATAACTTTGATTTTTATCGCTGGACTCCTGATACGGCCACGGCACGAAAAATTGCTATCAAAAGCACGAATGCTAGAAAAACTAGCATGCTAAATGCTATTCCCAGTGACAAAATATTTTTAACTAAGTATTACACTAAATTATTAACTGCCAGTGATGTAAAAACCCAAGTCTATAATCAGGCACTGTATTCATTGCCTTATGATGAATTAGGCCTAACACTTACTGAAGCGAATAATGATTTAACCATTACCCGTAATAAATATACTCGACAAGATATTATTGCTGGCGTTTTGGATGATAAAAAACTAGCTAAGGCATTAATTTGGCTAACCGAAGAAGCATTGCATGATGTGTTATTGCAAGGTACAGGTGTGGTTGATGTTAATGGCAAACGACGCTATTTTAATGTTCATCGTAATAATGGCATTGCTTATGACTATGCGATAGGTAAGCGTGAACAGGCACGTTACTGGTATTTTTCAGAAGTGCCAAGCATTATGGGCTATGGAGAAACGCTCGACAGTAAAATAGCGATCACGCCGCAAGTTTCTTTTGCCGGAAATGTGGCTGAACTTGGTTTAGGTAAGTTGTTTATGGTGAGCTACGCACAAGCAAATGAAAATATCTCACGCTTGGGCGTACTCTCCGATCAAGGTGGCGCATTTGATAATAATTTATTTCAGCTCGATTTATTAGCAGATAGCTATTACGGCTGGGAAGATTACCATCAAGCCAATAAGCACTTACCTGATTACACTAAAGCTTGGTTAATGCTGTTGAAGCCTTAAAGCGTGAATTTAATTATTGTAAACAAGCTCGGAAAATAAATTTATGCTAAATGGCTACCAGCGTTTTGGTTGGTTTTTTTGCGATATTTGCGCGATTTTTCGGTTGATAGTCTAGTGGCGCAGCGATAAGGATTTGACGAATTTGGGCTTCGTCTTCATCACACATAGCCGATTTTAGTTGGTGAATAATTTTTGCGACATCGCTGTAATGTAATGATCGCTCATTGGCGGTAAAAATACGTTGATGTTGGGTTTTTCTAGGGTGATCGCCAATCAGTAATTCTTCGAAAAGTTTTTCACCAGGGCGCAGGCCGCTATAAAATATTGGAATGTCGCCATTGGGGTTCGTGGCGTCTTTAACAGTTAAGCCCATTAAATGCGTCATTTTGTAAGCTAGATCAACTATTTTTACTGGTTTACCCATGTCCAAAACAAAAACATCTCCGCCTGTGCCCATTGCACCTGCTTGAATAACTAATTGTGCAGCTTCAGGAATGGTCATAAAGTAACGAATGATATCAGGGTGTGTAATGGTAATTGGACCACCGCTTTTGATCTGTTTTTTAAATAGCGGCACCACCGATCCCGATGAACCCAAAACATTACCAAAACGCACCATAATAAAGCGTGTATTGTGCTCTTTTTTGGCAAAACCTTGCAACACCAGCTCAGCTAAGCGTTTGGTGGCCCCCATCACATTGGTCGGTCGTACAGCTTTATCCGTAGAAATAAGTACGAAGGTTTCAACTTCGCAATAAATAGCCGCTTGTGCGATTTCATAAGTGCCTAAAACGTTATTGGTTACACCGGCTATTACGTTGTTCTCTACCATAGGTACGTGCTTGTAAGCCGCGGCATGGTAGATGGTTTGTACTTTGTGCTTATTAAAAATATGGCTCATCAACATGCCATTTTGCACATTGCCGATCAGGGGTTCAACGTGCAAACTATTGTATTTTTCTGCTAACGTTTCACTTAACTCTTGGTGTATTTCATAAAGTAATGCTTCGCTAACATCGAGTAATATCAGCGCTTTAGGTTTGTTTAATACAATCTGTCGACAGAGTTCTTTACCGATGGAGCCGCCAGCACCAGAAACCATCACAATTTTATCAGTAATATTTGCGCTCAATAATTCAGCAATGGGCTCAACGGGTTTACGACCTAATAGTTCGTCAACAGATACTTCTCTTAATTCATCGATATTACGTTTGCCAGAAACAATGTCAGACATGTCAGGAACAATCAAAAGCTCAAGCGCATAAGGCTCTAAATACGCTACGATTTGTTTCAATCGAGCCGGATCAACGGTTGGAATCGCAATCAACACTTTGAACTGGCCATGCTTTTTAATAAGTTTGGCAATATTGTGATGGGAGTGAATTTTTAACCCTAAAACTCGTCGGCCGACGTAGCGTTTTTTTTCATCTAAAAAAGCCAAAGGTTGATATTTTTTACCTAGTGATAAAGCGTGCACTAGTTGCCTACCTGCACTACTAGCACCATAAATAACCACGCCTTCACGTTCATCAAACAAGTGTTTTCTAGAAATTAGGCTTACTAAGGCCCTAGCGCCAGCAATTTGTATACTCGCAATAACAAAAAAAACGATTGGCACAGAACGTGGAATAAAAGCATCAAAAATAAAGCTACATAGGTAGAAAATAATACAGCCAATAATTAATAAGAACTGTATTTTTAGTAAGGCTTTAGCGTTGAAAAATCGGACGAAAGAGTTGTAAACATCGAAGAGGTAGAATAATGCCAAGGTTGATATCGCCACAGTGATAAAGGCAATGTTTTCGTACCGAGAGAGCTCAATGTTATCAATGCCTAAACGGATGATGTAAGCAAAATAGAATGCGACAGCAAGAGAGAATAAGTCGTAGGCTAATGCCAGTAACAACTTAATAGGACTCGGAATTAAATCAATTGGTCTAACCATGAAAATATACTCTACTACGCGTCGTTTTTAATACAAAAACTGCATTAACGATCTTTGGTAGGTATTTTGGCAACATATTGTTACATTGTCATTACTTAATTTAACATTTGTATAATGAATGACTGTAAATGTATGGTTTTATGTCTTGTTACTAATAATATCAAGCGCTTGACTCAGCCCTTGGCAAACCGTATTCATTTCAATTTCAGTCAGTGTGGGATGAACTAAAAACATTAAGCTAGTTTCACCTAAAGATTGAGCATGTTTCAATGCTACTTTAGGCTGAAGACCAGTCTGATCGAACGCTTTTTCTTTATACACTTCAGAGCAGCTTCCAGAATAACAAGGCACGTTGAACTCGTTGATAATATTCATAATATCGTCACGAGAGATGCCCTCGGGGACTTTGCCATTATCGACAAAGACGTAACATTTGTAATAGGCATGAACGATATAGTCAGGCACTGTTGGCACAACTAACCAAGGGTATTGCCGACAGACTTGAAATATTTTTTCAGCATTTTCATTACGAATTTTTGTCCAAGTGGGCATGCGCTTGAGTTGGATGCGGCCAATAGCCGATTGCATTTCTGTTAGTCGCCAATTGGTGCCAAAGCTTTCATGTAGCCAACGATAACCTGGAGGGTGTTGTTTTTCATAAACAGCGGCATAGGACTTGCCATGATCTTTAAAAGCCCAAGCTTTACGCCACAGTGTTTCGTTATTGGTGGTGAGCATGCCGCCTTCGCCACCTGTAGTCATTATTTTGTCTTGGCAAAACGACCAAGCACCAATATGTCCTATGCTACCGACGGATCTGCCTTTATATTTTGTGCCGTGTGCTTGAGCACAATCTTCAATAACATAGAGATTATTTTGTTCGGCTAGCGCCATTATGTCGTCCATTTCACAAGGCCATCCCGCTAGGTGAACACAAATAATAGCTTTGGTTTTTTCTGTTAATACGGCTTTGATTGTCCTTACACTGATATTTTGGCTATCAAGTTCAACATCAGCAAAAATAGGCGTGGCGCCAGCGTTAATAATGCTACTTATCGACGCGATAAAAGTTCTTGAAGTAACAATGACTTCATCACCTTCAACAATAGCTACAGTATTTAAAGCAAGGTCTAGCGCCAGAGTGCCATTAGCAACCGCTACGGCATATTTATTATCGGTGTAAGCAGCAAATTCTTTTTCAAATTCTCGCCCTTGTTGGCCGGTCCAGTAGTTAACTTTATTAGATTGTAATACTTGGCTAACGGCTGTAATTTCTTCTTCGCTAAAGCTTGGCCATGGGGAAAGTTGCGTATTGAGCACAGGTGATCCTACAAAAATTAAATAAGTGAACGAACAGGGAGGGCAGGTACGCCCAGATAAAGTTTATTACTCTGGGTTGATTTTGTTATCACCGCCCCCGCGCCAGAATGGGTGTTTTCGGCAATAGTTATATATTCGACAACACTGCTGCCAATACCTAACCAAGATAATTTGCCAACATTAACACCACCAGCGATATTAACCCCAGGAGAAATATGACAATAAGCTTGGATATGACAGTCATGATCGATAGTGGCAGCGGTATTAATAATACAACCCTCGTCGATACGTGCGCCGATATTGACCACAGCCTTGGCAAAAATAACCACGCCTGGGCCGATATAGCTATGTTTACTGATAAAGGCTGTCGGGTGAATTAATGTCGCTAAGCAACAGTTCTCGGCAGATAACTGCTGCAATAAACTTGCTCGTAACGTGTTATTGCCAATGGCGACAATAAAGTCAACGTTTTCGCCATATTCAACCCAGCTGGCGATAGGCCCAGCAATATGCCAGTGGCTTTTATCTTTAAGTTTGTCTAAACAGTCGTCGAGAAAAATAACTTCACTGTAGTGGCCGATACTTTCTGCACAATCAGCGACTACAAGGCCATGACCGCCAGCGCCAATAATGACTAAGGTTTGATTCTTTTTCATTGTTGACCTGTAAACTTGTTCATTGTCGCTTCTCCGTTGGCGCTGATATCAGCTTGCGAGAAAACTTTTTTAATCGTGAGGTATATAATTTTAATATCTAACCATAAAGACTGATTATTGACATACCACACATCGAGCTCAAACTTTTCCTGCCAGCTAATCGCGTTTCGTCCATTAACCTGCGCCCAGCCTGTAATACCGGGTTTAACGTTATGTCTTCTTGCTTGCTGTTTGGAATATAGTGGCAAGTATTCAACCAACAAGGGCCTAGGTCCGACCAAACTCATATCACCTTTTAATACCGAAAATAACCCTGGAAGTTCATCTAAACTTGAGTTTCTAAGCTTGATACCAAAATCGGTTAAGCGCTCATTATCGGGCAATGGAACACCATTTTTATCTTGCGCATCACGCATGGAACGGAATTTTTTCATGGTAAATATCTTGCCATACAAACCTGGCCTTTGTTGGCTAAATATAACCGGCCTACCTAGGTTATTAGCGACTTTACGGGTAATAATAAGATATAAAGGTGAGAGTATAATTAGCGTTAATAAGGAGGCTAATATATCTATAGTGCGTTTGATTATTTTATACATAATAACTAGTCAGCAATCAGAAAACCGAAAGCTGCAATGTTCCGTTTTCGCTTTTTGACTTTATTTTCCAATATAACAGGAGTAAATTGAACAGTACAATAATAACAAATTGATTTTCATATCTAAGTCTTCTTATGCACGCTGTTGTTCGTTTATATTATTTATTACGTTGCTGCTATTTCAAAAAAACATCTGCCTTATCTAAGCTCACGCTTCACTTTAGCCGTATTAATTTTGCATTTGATTTTAATGTGCTTGCTGCTAACGTAATTTTGCTCATGTCTCTAGTTAGATTAACTTATAAAGGCTAAGGCATTAATATGTTGAAGAACACTACGCAGAAACGCGTTTTGCATGTATTTATGAATTTAAATCTTGGCGGAGCCGAAAGTCGCATAATGGATTTATTTCGTAGCCAAGATGCTAATGTATTGGTGAATGATTTTGTTATTATGACCAACGAACACTGTTACTTTACCGATGAGGTGATCGCTAAAGGTGGAGAGGTTCACGTGATTGATAGCCCGCGAAATGGCATGGTAAAAAATCTTTGGCAATTGTATCAACTTTTAAAAGTAAAGCCGCAGTACACTGCGCTACACGCTCATACCTCTTACTATTCTGGCTTATGTGTCTTTATTGCTTTTATCGCGGGTATTTCAGCTCGAATAACCCATGCCCGCAATACCTGCACCGGTGCAGATAATTTATCAACAAGCATTATGTTGTTAGTTGGTAGAAAGTTAAGCGCAATATTTGCGACTAGCCGATTTGCGATTTCAACTGATGCCGGCAGTTTTTTATACGGCGACAAAGCCCATTTTGACGTTGTGCCTAATGCTTTTGATTTTCGCAAAATTAGACACAAACAAGATGTTATTGAAGATGAAAAATTACATTACGAACTGAATACAAAAGTACTTAATATTGTTTGTGTAGGTCGTTTCTATACGGTTAAAAATCATGATTTTTTGTTGGATGTTATGCATAGTTTAGCGCAAAAAAATAACGGCTTTTGTTTACACTTAATTGGTGATGGTGAATTAAACGAAGCGCTGCAAGTGAAAGTTCAACGATTAGGTTTGGAAAATAACGTCAGGTTTTGGGGCAAAAGAGCTGACGTTGATCAGTTGTTGTCTTTATTTGATGTCATGGTGATGACCTCAAAAAGCGAAGGGCTTGGAGTGGCAGCGTTAGAAGCGCAAGCTGCTGGTATACCTTGTGTGCTGTCGGCGGGCATTCCTTTGGAAGCGGATATTGGTTTAGGGCTTTGTCGATATATTGATTTGAGTTCTCCAGTTGAGGCATGGGCAGATGTAATTCAACGACAGGCCTTGATCTCCTCTTTGGGTAAGGTTGAAATAGATCAACAATTTGAACGCCGTGGCTATAGTTTATCTGCTACCCGTCAGCGATATTTGGACGCCTATTCACGCCATGAAAAAAATTAGAGTTTTACAAGTTATTCCTGCACTTACCTTAGGCGGAATATCGTCCGTGGTGATGAACTGGTATCGCCATTTAGATACCCATAAGTACCAATTTGATTTTATTAGTTTTAATGATGGTCCGTTAAGAGCCGAAATTTTGGCATTAGGGGGGAAGATTCACATTATCCCTACCATCAAGCAAAAGCCATTTGAGCACTTAAAGGCATTGAATAACATTCTATCAACGGGGCAAAGCTATGATGTTGTGCATGTGCATAATAGTTTTAAAAATGGTGTATTACTCTGGCTTGCCAAACGAAAGGGCGTAAAGGTTCGCGTTTGTCATTCGCATACCAGTGGAGTTGAAAATAAGTTTTTGTTGCCATTTATGGGGGTGTTTAAAGCGATTGTTACGCGGGCAAGTAATGTGCACTTAGCGTGCGGAAAACAAGCGGGAGAATTTTTATACGGCCACAAGCCTTTTACGGTGGTTAACAATGCTATTTCCGTGCAACGATATTTAACGCATTCGCACGATAGTTGTCATATTAAAAAGCAGTTTTTGTTGCCTAAGCATAAAAAATTAGTGCTACATGTAGGGCGCTTTTCATTAGTGAAAAACCATCAATTCTTGTTGCAGCTCGCGCAGAATAACGCGTTAGATCCACAGATACATTTTGTCTGTGTTGGTGAGGGGCCATTAAAAGCGGAGTTTGCCGAAAAAATTAAACACGAAAATTTACAAGCTCGTTTTACTTTGTTATCGGCAACACCGGAAATTCCTCATTTATTGCAAAGTGCAGATGCTTTTATTATGCCGTCGTTATTTGAAGGTATCTCCGTGGCTTTATTAGAAGCGCAAGCCGCAGGTTTACCCTGTTTAATTTCAAATACTATAGTGAAAGCGTCAGATATGGGTCTTGCACTCATTTCATTTCACCCGCTTGAAGACCTGTCGCCTTGGCTTGCGCAATTAAATAAACTACCTAGCGTTAACTTAACCTCTGAGGATATTACTCAGGCATTTGATGCAAAAGGATTCTCTACACAAAGCGTGCTAACGCAATTAGCGGATATTTATTGCTCGTGTGATATCGAATGATATTAAATAAGTTAGCGCGGCTACTTAATATTGAAATTGGGCTTTGTGCTCTACTTATCGTACTGTATGCAATCACCTCAAGTGCACTGCTGTTATTACTTGTGGTGTTAATTGGTGTTGTCTGTGCATTCGTCTTGCCATTTGGACGCAGTATTCAGCTAGCATTTTTTTTGCTGCCTAGTAGCGAAGTGTTTACTCAGTCATCTTATATCTCAATTTCGTTATTGACCTGTATTTTTTTGGCGATGTTTGGTCGATACTTGCTGACCCATGTTGCAAAAACTCAATATTCACAGCCAGGATTATTGTTAATGTTGTTGGTATTGGTTTACGAGTTGGCACACATTATTTATAACCCTTCAATGGCTTCTTTTGTAACCGTGCGTTGGTCAATTTTCTTTATTTTCACGTCTTTGCTATTGTTCGATCAAAATAAGTACTGCTCATTTTCGCAATTACGTTTTGCACTTTTATGCGGGGTTATTACGTCAACTTTATTCGGCTTAACACAGCATTATTTGGTGCTTTCTAACGCCCATTCACTCAATGCCATTTCTCGTTTTTCAGGTGGCGTGGGTGATCCAAATAATTTTGGTTTGCTTTGTCTGCTACTGATTTATTTTTACTTGCCGATTGTCCCAAGAGAAAAAATACCGAGATCAACCTTACTGATCATTTTGATGATGTTAACCTTTGGGGCATTAACCGTATCTCGAAGCTTCTTTATTGTCGCTACGCTGAGTTTACTGACTTATTTCATTTTTTATTTTCGTTCGGCGATAGGGGATATGTTTGTCCGCTTGCTTATTTTATTGAATGGTCTGCTGATTTTATTTTGTCTGTATTGGTTCAGCGGAGCTACTTTTATTGGTGAGTTAGATATCTTTGTTCGGTTTAGTGGTAATAATTTATCAGATTTAACGGGTTCTCGTAGTGATATTTTACAAGCGTACATAACACTTTTCTTCGAGCTACCTTATAACTTTATGCTGTTTGGCGCCGGCATTAATGGTTACTTAGCCTATTACAATCATGACTTTTTGCAGGCCGGGCTTTTTACTGAAGTGGTGGGTCCGCACAACACTTTACTTGAAATTATGATAAGTTTTGGCTTAGTGGGTTTCGCTCTGTTTGCCACTTATATTTATTATGGCTTTCGGGCAGAAAGAAATCGTGTGGCTAGTAGTTATATTTTTCGCTTAGCTTGGTTGCCCATTATAGTATTTCTCTTGTACTGCTTTAGCTTACAAAACTTAGGTAAATATAGTAGCTACTTTATTTTAATGTTGATCGTTTATCACACGTATAGAAAAGACACGTAGATGACAAACTTAAGCCGTGAAAGGCGTAATGGCGTATTATTAAGTTATTGTTCAATAGCTATACGAAATATTGCCGCTTTGCTTTTAATCCCCTTTATTATAAACCACTTAGGGGTTAGCGATTATGGTATTTATAGTCTGGTTTCTGCATTAGCAGGTTATTTAATCGTTTTAGAATTTGGCTTGGCGAATACCACCATTCGCTTCTTATCTGTCTATCAGGCCAATAACGATAAAGCTAAAGAATCAGAATTTATTAGTAGTATTATTGTGTTATATGGCGCTTTAGCATTATTTGTTATCGGTATTGGGCTGATCATTTGGTTTAAATTACCCACTATATTTCAACACTCAATGACCCTCGTTGAAATTCAACTATTGCAGACGGCATTTTTAGTGCTATTAGTTAACGTGGTTATTACTTTAATGAGTAATTCTCTTACTGGTATTATTAGTACTTATCAACGCTTTCGGTTTCAAAAAAGCACTGAAATACTGGTGTTTATCGCTCGCTGTATAACTGTTGTTGTCTGCTTACAATTAGGCTTTGGCGTTTTGGCAATTGTCATTATTGATACCATTACTAATCTGCTGCATAGCCTAATTCGATTTATTTATATTAAGCGATTTATTGATATTCAATTTAAGGCAAAATTACCTGATAAAGCTACGTTGAAAGAGATATTTGTTTATTCATCTTTTATAGCCCTCAATGTTGTTGTTAACCAAATTAACTGGCGTGTAGACAACTTAATTATTGGCACGTTAACCAATAGTAAAACATTAGGTATTTTTAATATTGGCAGTCAATTACTGTTCAGTTTTATCGCCTTCGCCAGTGCTATTTCGAATATATTTACCCCGAAAATTGTGCAAATGGTCAATCAAAATGTGTCGAATACCACGCTAATGGCACAGCTTTGCATTATCGGTCGATATCAAATGATAGTGTTGGGTTATGTTTTTGTGGTATTTGCTGCCTTTGGTGAATTATTTATCCAGTTATTTGTCGGGGCCGAGTTTTCACAAGCGTATTGGGTGGCCTTAATTTCTATGGTGCCACTGATGTTTGTTTTGGCTCAAACCTCTACTAATGCGGTATTGCAAGCCTTGAACAAGCATAAAGTGCGCAGTTTATTATTACTTGTAACTGCGATGGCTAATATTGCTATTTCAATTATATTAGTGAAAAAAATGGGTATGATTGGCGCTTCATGGGGCACGGCACTTGCCTTATTTGTGGGAGAGTTAATCATGGTTAATATTTATTTATATCGTGTTGTTCGCTTGAATATGTGGCATTTATATCGAGAATTAATACGCTATTCTTTACCCGCAATATTTTTGACCTTAGCTTTGGCATTCGTTGTATCAGAATATATATCAGCCACTTGGTTGGGATTATTTATTGCTTGTGGGCTTACAGGTATTATTTACGCAGCATGTAGTTATGTTATTAGCTTAGTGCCAAGTGAGCGTAAAAAAATAAACCGTTTAGTATGTAAATATTAGTGATACAGGCTGATTCTATAGCTGTGAAACATGGCTATGAGTATAAAGCTTGGTTTTTAATTCGTTGTACTCTCTTATAAGGTCGTATTTTTGAAGATAGTTATTATTGGGGCTTACCCAAACTCCATTATTGGATTTCGAGGGCCTTTAATCAGTGCTTTTATTAAGTCGGGGCATGAGGTGACTGTGATGACGGCAGACGCTTCAGTCGATGTTGTTAGGGAAGTCATAGCGCTAGGGGCTACATTTCGACCTTATCTTGTTGAGCGCAACGGCTTAAATCCAATTGCCGATATTAGAACGCTATTTGAGATAAAAAAGGCCTTACAAATTCTAAAGCCTGATCACGTACTTGCCTATACGATTAAACCGATTATTTGGGGCGGTATTGCGGCTCGTTTGATTGGTTTCAAAAATTTTCATGCCATGATCACCGGACTCGGATACGCGTTTGAGAAAGGTTCTTTCACGCGTAATTCGGTAAACTTTATTGTTAAGCACTTATATAAATATTCGCTGGCTAACGCAAAAAGTGTCATCTTTCAAAATCAAGACAATCGACAATTATTCATAGCGTTAGGCTTGGCTGAGTCTAAGAAATGTTACCGAGTTTTTGGTTCTGGGGTTGATGTTTCAGAGTACCAACAACAAGCTTTACCTCGTCAAGACACTACCTTTCTCCTCATTGCCCGGTTATTAGGCGATAAAGGTATAAGAGAGTTTGCTGACGCCGCTAAAATAGTGAAACAACGTTACCCAGATACTAAGTTTCAGCTTTTGGGCCCCTATGATAGCTCGCCAGATAAAATCAGTGTTACGGAGGTTACACAATGGCAAGCACAAGGGCATATAGAATACCTAGGTGAAACAGTTAACGTTAAACCTTTTATTGAGGCCTGTCATATTTATACACTACCATCTTATCATGAAGGTTTACCTAGAACGGTATTGGAAGCCATGAGCATAGGGCGTCCGATACTCACTACCGATGCTGCAGGTTGCAGAGATACGGTAATTAATGGCGTAAATGGTTGGCTAGTGCCGCCACGTAATGTAGATGAATTAGCGAGTCGTATGATTTGGTTTATTGAACATCCAAAGCAATGGCAAAGCATGGCTGATTACAGTCGTAAAATGGTGCTAGATAAGTTTAATGTCGTGCAGGTTAACGAAGCTATTAGCTCTATTATGACGCGTTAGTCTTGACTGACAAAAGCCGGTGATATTGATGAGTGGGTTATATATCAATTAGGAATGATAAATAATGCAAATGATATTGATTCCTATTTAGTTTCGTGATTAAATGCGGGCAATTAAAATTATTGTTTCTTTTATAGGCTTAGGCATGCGAACTTCTTCTCTTTTTCAACCCGCTTTGATCGCTTTATCTGTTGTTAGTGTTTTGTTAAATACTGCTGTTGCAGATGATGACATGGAACATTTAGCTATTTTCGGTAATGCTCAGTCGGTTAATGATGTACCAGGCAGTGCTCACATGATTTCTCAGGCAGAATTAGAGAAATTCGATTTTACCGATATTATGCGTACCTTAACATCGGTTCCTGGCGTTTATGTTTTAGAAGAAGATGGCTACGGCTTGCGCCCTAACATTGGTATGCGTGGAACTGGCCAGAACCGAAGTGAAAAAGTCACCATTATGGAAGATGGCGTTTTAGCTGCGCCAGCACCATATTCAGCTCCTTCTGCTTATTACTTCCCAACCGCGGGTCGTATGCAACAAATTGAAGTACTAAAAGGTACATCAAGTGCCATGTATGGACCTCGCACAACAGGCGGCGTGGTTAACATGGTATCTCGCGGTATTCCGAATGAGGCGCTTGCAGGGCAAGTCAATTTAAGTGCCGGTGAAGACGGCTTTGCTAAAGCTCATGCTTATGTGGGTGGTGCAGGAAAAAATGTATCGTCAGTCGTCGAAGTATTTCGCTACCAAGCTGATGGTTTTAAAAATGTTAATCATACCGGTGATGACACGGGCTTCGTAAAAAATGACATTATGGCAAAAGTGTTGATCAACAGTGATGTCGACGCAAAGTATTATCAGGAGTTAGAGTTTAAATTAAAGTATTCAGATGAAAACTCAGATGAAACTTATATGGGCTTAACTGAAAGTGATTTTAACGCTAACCCATATACGCGTTACTCTGCATCACAGCTTGATAACATGGATACGAGTCATAAACAGTTTCAAGTGAATCATCACATTAAATTGTCAGAACGTTTCATTTTAGGTACGTCAGCTTACTATAATGAGTTCAGTCGCAATTGGTATAAAACGAATAAAGTGAATGGTAATAGCCTAAGTAGTGGCGGTATTGATGACGCTGCGGCTTTTGATAACGGTTCATTTGCGAGTAATGATATCAGTGTTGAAGTGAAAGCTAACAGTCGAGTTTACGAATCACAAGGTATACAAACCGTTTTAGATGCAGACTTTGGCGCCCATCAAGTTAAATTTGGTGCACGTTACCATGAAGATAATATGGATCGTTTCCAATGGGTTGATACGTACAGCTTAGATAATACGGCTTATGAAATGACCCTGACTGAAGCAGGCATTCAAGGTACTGATTCTAATCGTATAGATTCAGCAAAGGCTATAGCTTTATTTGTACATGATGAATTCACCATAGGTGACTTTATTATTAATGCTGGCTTGCGCTTTGAAGATATGACCATATCGCGTAAAGATTGGGCAAAAGGCGTTATTGATAGAAATGAGCCGTTAACAAAAGATGTTAGCAACGATGTGCAGGTTTTATTACCTTCACTTGCGGTTACTTACCGTGTGAACAAAGATTTAGTGGTTATTGGTGGAGTACAAAAAGGCTTCGCGCCGCCAGCACCAGGTAATGATAAGTCAGAAAACGAAGAAAGCATTAACTACGAACTAGGTTTACGCTTTAATAAAGATGCATTAAGCGCGGAAGTTTTATATTTCTATTCTGATTACGAAAATATGCATGGTAACTGTACGGCTAGCCAAGGTTGTGATGAAGAACTTATCGGCAACCAATATAATGCTGGTGCAGTCAACGTTTCGGGTTTAGAAGTTAAAACTGGTTACGAATTTACCGCAGGTGCAATAAAAATTCCTGTCGATTTAACTTATACATTTACCGAAACCGAGTTTCAAAATGCGTTTGACTCAGGTTTAGACACATGGGGTAATGTTGCTGTTGGTGACGAACTACCTTATGTACCTGAAAACCAATTACAATTTAGTGTCGGCTTATTAGGTGAAAATTGGCGTAGTGATATTCTAGTACGTTACATGGATAAAATGCGTACGACAGCAGGTCAAGGTAGTGTTGTTGCGAGTGAAGCCATTGACAGTCGCACTGTGGTTGACTTAGCTGCGCATTACAATATTGCAGATAATCAAGAAATTACATTTAATGTAGATAACTTACTTGATAAAGAATACATGGCAACACGTGCACATGGTTCAATTATGGCAGGTAAGCCTCGCAGTGTAACTTTAGGCTATAAATATAGTTTTTAAGTTATCGTATTATTGTTAAGTTATGTATTAACGATTTAAAAAGCGAGCTATAAGCTCGCTTTTTGCTTTTACTGAATAAATTAACGGTGAAGGTATGGCTATTATAAGTTAATAGGATAGCTTGGCCTTATTAAAGCCTGCTGCTTAATAGCGTTTGAATTTCTTTTTCGTAAGCCAATTGCTTCTCTTGATTAAAACCAACATGGCCACTGACAATTTGGCCTTGTCGATTAATGATGAAGCTGCTTGGCATACCTTTTAGTTTATACTTTCTAGCAATTAAGCCTTTAGGATCATAAATAACCGGAAAATTGGCTGGTATTGTCATTAAAAATTCGTCAGCTAACTCACGACTATGATCCAGATTAATGCTTATGATGGTTAAGCCTTGTGCTTGATACTGCGCTTTTAGGTTATTCATCCAAGGAAATGATTTACGACATGGAATGCACCAAGAAGCCCAAAAATCTACGTAAACAACATTGCCTATTTCATTTTTTAAATGCTGGTCTAATAACTCAATTGTATTCGAATCAGTATTTACGTTAACATTATTAGTAGCGGATAACTGACTAGAAAATGTCATGATTGTTAAAAGAAAAAAGTATATTTTAAAGTTTTGTATCACGATATAGACAACATTATTTAGACCTTATTTATCGTCATTTAACCACGTTAGTCAGCAATAGCAAAATTTGGACGCTTTTTAAGCTTTACCACAATGACTCAATATTGAGTTTTTAACTTTGGGTGATTAAATATAAGCTTGGTAAAGTCGAGTTCAGTCACATGTTAAGGGTACCGTATGACCATCAAATTTTTTAACCCAAAAAATAGCTATGATTATTTTTTATTGTCGAGTGTATTCACTTTGTTTCTGAGTACACCATTGCACGCTACGCAGAGCCATTCACTGGATATGAATCAATGGCTAAAAGCACGATTTGGTGCCCAGCATGAGGCGCTTATCCCCATTGTTGCGGTTGCAGATATGCTTTACAGCTGCCAACAGCAAAAGCAAATAGATGAAAATTTAACCATTAAAGCCATGATCACCCAGTTAGATAAAAATAAGTTGGCTGAAAAGCTAATATCTTGCTTAGGTGATGAGTCACCTAAATCTGATACGGCATTAAATTATGGCTTGAAGGGCTGCTTTCATGAGCAACTTTTACACTTATCTGTAGAAGAAAAGCAGCAAAAAATGGGTTTAGTGACTGAAAGTATCGCTGGGCTTTCAAGAAGTGAACGCCAAAAAAGCTTTACTCAGTGTGTTACCGATCAAGCTATTCATTATTTGAAATAGTTTTTAGCTTTAAAGTTTAAAGTTTAGGTGTTTTTTTGTCGTCTACAAATGCACTAGGCAGAATTTCGACCCCGACCCAGCGACCGATTTTTATCATTAAAGGGATAGTAATTGGGGCAAAAGGCAGAATAGCGAAAATACCAATGCCGAGGCCTTTTAAAATATCAACAAACTGTTGGTTGGCAATACGCATTTCCTCAGGACTTGCATCTCGCTTGGTGTAGCGTTTGTAAATACTTAGCATTGCTCTGGTTTCGAGCTTTTCTTGAGCTAAGGCAATTTTCACTTTAATCATGCTACGCTTAATGCGGATGATATTACGCCTTTTACTGATACGTAAAACACGCAAGGGTACTTTGTGAAAGTGCTGCCAAATTCTCATGCGCGTATTCTCCCACAATATTTAGCCAAAGTAAGTAATTCAATTAGCTGAACGAACGTGTAACATAATTTGTAACAAATGCTATCAAGCTGACGTAGAACAGTTTTATATATTTGCAGTAATATGACTTATAGTTAAGCCAAGTTTAAAAATAAAAAGTGGAACGAATAGTATGGGACATGAAACACCGAAAGTTTTGGTAGTAGACGATGATATGCGTTTACGCGCCTTATTGGAGCGGTATCTAGTCGAGCAAGGATTTGTGGTTCGCAGTGCGGCAAATTCTGAGCAAATGGATAGATTGCTTGAGCGCGAAAACTTTCACCTGTTAGTGCTCGACTTAATGTTACCTGGAGAAGATGGCTTATCTATTTGTCGCCGCTTACGCCAAAACTCGAATGACATTCCAATTGTGATGTTAACGGCGAAAGGCGATGAAGTAGACCGTATCATCGGTTTAGAGCTTGGCGCTGATGACTACATGCCAAAACCTTTTAATCCTCGTGAATTATTAGCACGTATTAAAGCCGTGCTACGTCGACGTGTGCAAGAAGCGCCCGGTGCACCATCACAAGAAGAAAATATAATTTCTTTTGGTGAATATCAGTTGAACCTTGCCACGCGTGAAATGGTGAAAGGCGATATTAATATGCCATTGACGAGCGGTGAGTTTGCGGTGTTAAAGGCCTTGATTACGCATCCTCGTGAGCCATTATCGCGAGATAAGTTAATGAATTTAGCGCGCGGCAGAGATTACTCTGCCTTAGAGCGAAGTATTGATGTTCAAGTGTCACGCTTGCGTCGTATGCTAGAAGAAGACCCTGCAAAACCTCGTTATATTCAAACCGTTTGGGGTTTAGGATATGTGTTTGTACCTGAAGGAAAGTCTGTAGCATAATTTTATTGATACCACTTATATTCATAAGGTTGCTCTACTTTACACGCAGTATTTGGCTGGATTAACCCGTAAAGTTGGGCAAATTATTCGTGCTAATGGTATAAAATGCACAGAAAATAATTCTAACGTAGTAGAAGTCTATGAAAATATTGCCGCGCAGTGCCTTTGGTCAAACGGTACTCTTAATTGGTGTATTGCTGTTAATAAACCAAGTGGTGTCATTTATATCGATGTCGATATATATAATTCAACCCAATGCCCAGCAAGTGAACCAACTGCTGGCAAAGCAGGTCCGAGTTGTTTTTATAGATATTGACGATGAAGCGATAAGCCCTGCAATGGGGGAAGCATTTCAGCGAGAAACCGGCATTGGCGTTTATCGTGAAGCTGCCGCAATGAAATTGGGTTTACAAGATGCGGTGTATTATGCCTTTCGCTCTGATGAAATGTCTAATCTATTAGGTGGCCCCGCGGAAGTTAGGATCTCTCAAGGTGAAGAGTATTTATTTTGGATACGCCCACCGCAAGCACCTGATTACTGGGTTAAAATCCCTATTAATGGTTTAGAAGAAGAAAACTTTTCACCTTTGATTTTCGTGTTAATAATTTTAGGTATTTTAAGTGTGATGGGGGCTGGATCTTTGTTCGACAACTTAATCGTCCACTCAGTGCTTTACAGCATGCTGCCCTTGATGTTGGCCGTGGTGACTTTCCTGAGCCATTAACGGAGCGAGGTACCACTGAAATAGTTGCAGTAACCCGGGCTTTTAATCGCATGTCGAAAGGCATTAAGCAGCTTGAAGATGACAGAAATTTATTGATGGCAGGGATATCGCATGACCTACGTACACCCTTAACTCGCATTCGATTAGCAACTGAAATGATTTCCCAACAAGATGAATTTCTAAAAGAGGGCATTGAAGGCGATATTGAAGATATGAATACCATTATTGATCAGTTCATTGATTATATTCGCCACGACAGTAAAGACAAAGCGGAGTTAGATGATATTAATATTTTGATAGACGAGGTGGTGCAGTCTGAAAGTATTTTAGAGCGAGAGATTATATTTAATGCGGAACCTTTACCCAAAGTTCCATTGCGTTACGTTGCAATGAAGCGTGCTCTGGCCAATTTAATCCAAAATGCTTTACGTTATTCTGATGGTAAAGTTACGGTGACTACGTCATTTGACAAACGTAAGCAGGAAGTTTGCTTTTGTGTTTGTGATGAAGGGCCCGGTATTCCTGAAGTTGATATCGAACGTTTATTTCAACCTTTTACACAAGGAGATATCGCAAGAGGCACAGAAGGGAGTGGTTTAGGCTTAGCCATTATTAAACGTATTGTTGATACCCACAGCGGTCGAGTAGAATTGTCTAATAGAATTGAAGGTGGGCTGCAGGCTAAAGTGTGTTTACCTATAAGCCATGGTTAGTCATACCATTAATTTAACCAACTTAACCAACTTAACCAAATTAACCAATTAAGTGATCTACTTTTTCTTTTTAACCATTAAAAATGAGCAGCTAATATTCAACTTGGTATAACTTGTACTGATAGTAAAAGGTTTAGAAGTGAGTGGTTCTTAAAGCAATAGCGCATTAAAAAGCCGTCATAAATATGACGGCTTTTTAATTTTTTACTTTAGTGCAGTAATATTTTGATTATAGCTTTGGACCAGCTGCGACTAATGACTTGCCGTTATCCGTATCAGTAAACTTATTAAAGTTATTCACAAAGCGAGTGGCCAAGCCCTCTGCTTTTTCTTGCCATTGTGATGCTTCAGCATAAGTATTACGTGGGTCTAAAATACTATCGTCAACACCGTTGATACTGGTTGGAATATCTAAATTGAATAATGGCAATACTTGAGTTTGGGTATCATCAATTGATCCATCTAAAATAGCATCAATAATCGCGCGCGTATCTTTAATTGAAATACGTTTGCCTGTGCCATTCCAACCGGTATTAACCAAGTAAGCTTCGGCGCCAACAGCTTGCATACGCTTGCGAAGTACTTCAGCGTATTGTGTTGGGTGTAAGCTTAAAAATGCTGCACCAAAACAACTTGAGAATGCCGGCGTTGGTTCTGTGATGCCACGTTCAGTACCAGCAAGTTTCGCTGTGAAACCAGACAAAAAGTAATACTCTGTTTGTGCAGGTGTTAATTTTGCAACAGGCGGTAATACACCAAAAGCATCAGCGGTTAAGAAAATAACTTTTTTTGCATGGCCAGCACGAGATATAGGTTTAACAATATTATCTATGTGATGAATAGGGTACGAAACACGAGTGTTTTCAGTTTTTGAATTATCGTCAAAATCAATCTTACCTTTCGCGTCAACGGTTACATTTTCTAGTAAGGCGTCACGTCGAATAGCGTTGTAGATATCAGGTTCACTTTCTTTGCTTAAGTTGATGGTTTTTGCGTAACAACCGCCTTCAAAGTTAAATACACCGTTTTCATCCCAGCCATGTTCATCATCACCGATAAGTTGGCGTTTAGGATCGGTTGATAAAGTTGTTTTACCCGTACCTGATAGACCAAAGAAAACGGCTGTATCGCCATCTTCACCAACGTTGGCACTACAATGCATTGAGGCTATGCCTTTTAGCGGCAGTAAGTAGTTCATCATTGAGAACATACCTTTTTTCATTTCGCCGCCGTACCAAGTACCACCAATTAGCTGAATACGTTCAGTTAAGTTAA
This sequence comes from Colwellia sp. PAMC 21821, assembly GCF_002077175.1. NCBI lineage: Bacteria > Pseudomonadati > Pseudomonadota > Gammaproteobacteria > Alteromonadales > Colwelliaceae > Colwellia > Colwellia sp. PAMC 21821. The sequence goes on along the minus strand of NZ_CP014943.1, from coordinate 1,746,151 downwards.
AGGCAACGAAATTTTCAGAATTTAGGCCTTGTTCCTGCCAATTCGGATTAGTTGTTTTTGCGCCATTCATTACGATGAAATCAGGTTCGTAAGTTTCCAGCTCGGCATCGGTAGGACGGATAAACATGTTTTTAACAAAATGAGCTTGCCAAGCGACTTCTGTAATAAAGCGTACTTTTAAACGTGTAGCCTCATCAGCGCCACAGTAAGTATCAACAACAAATAAACGCTTGCCAGACAACTGCTCAGTAACCAAACCTTTAAGGCTAGTCCATGTCTCTTGTGTCATTGGCTTGTTGTCATTTTTACCTTGATCTGACCACCAAACCGTATCACGAGTTGTATCATCACGAACAATATACTTATCTTTCGGTGAGCGACCTGTAAAAATTCCGGTGTCTACTGAAACAGCGCCGAGTTCGGTGACAATGCCTTTATCAAAACCTGTGAGGTCGGATCTTGTTTCCTCAGCAAAGAGTAACTCATAAGAAGGATTGTAAACTATCTCAGCAACATTACTGATGCCGTATGAAGATAAATCGATTGAGTTTTCTAAAGCTGCCATTGCGAATTCGCTCCTAAAGGTATGACTATTTTTTGTATGATTAGTTTCGGTTTTCCGAGTTTGGACAGCAATTTTAGGTGATCGATGAGCAAAACGAAAGTTTTTTTTCTTTCGTTGTGAAAGTTTTCATAGTTACTTTCAGTATTTTCACGCTTGAGATTATTAAGCGCTGTATTAATAACCATGCTACTAAAGAGGGTATGTTCTGTGTTATGTAATTATAACTAACAATAACAGGTGGTTACTGTTCTGCTTGAGTTGACTGGATGGTCAAGAAAATGAGTTTGTTATTACTTTGTAAAGTTGAAAAAAAATTTAAAAAATGTCGTTATAAATTGCGAATGAACACAAAATTGTCATTCGCATACTTACCTAACGAAACTTTTAATAGCGATTGTTAAACTTTTAGCGAGGATATATGTGATTGTAAAAACCTGTGCGAAAGTTAAAAAAATACGCTTTAATCGAATATTCCATCTTCAGTACTTATATCTGAATCACTACCATCAAGAATCTCACTGCTAATATCTTGGCTTATATATTCAGTCGGTGCTGTTCCTAATTCGAAATACTCAAATCGGCTTGAGCGATCTGTTTTAGTCGTCAATTTTCCTGATAACTTATCTATTCGAACAGACATAAGCGCTTCAGGTTGTTCAAAGTGTTCAACCGGCAGATCTGCAAGTGCTTCTCTCATAAAACTGATCCAAGCGGGTTGTGCGGATTTAGCACCAAATTCTTTACCTGTGGTTTGATCTTTACCCAGGTTACTGTTGTAGCTTGTTTGGCCTAGGTTACGACTGGGATTGTCAAAACCAATCCAAGATGTTGTGACTATCCGACGACTATAGCCGGAAAACCATGCATCTTTTGCCTGGTTTGTAGTGCCTGTTTTACCAGCGATATCTTTACGCTTAAGTACACGTGCACGAAAACCAGTGCCCTGCCAAAAAGGTTTTATATTCCAGTCGGCACCCCATATTGCAGAGTTAAGTGCTTCGGTCATTAAGAAGGCATTTTGAGCACTAATAACACGCGGGGCTTTAATGATTGGTATTGGTGCTAGTGCCTCATGCTCAGAAGTTACCAACTCAACGCTGTCACTGCTGACATTGTTTGCTTTTGGTAATGTTTCAATAGTCTCGTCACAACGGTCACATGCAATGGCTGGATTCGCCTGAAATAATACCTGGCCAAATGAGTCTTCGATACGCTCAATTAAGTAAGGCTTTATTAAAAAACCACCATTGGCAAATGTCGCGAAGCCAGTCGCAACTTCCATTGGTGTTAAAGAGGCAGAACCAAGTGCTAAGGACTCGTTACGCGGTAAATCCTCGGGATTAAAACCAAAAAGGGCTAAATAAGGAATAACTTTATCTAAGCCGACCTCCCTAAGTAAACGAACAGCAATTACGTTTTTTGACTGCGCCAATGCTAAACGAAATCGGATTTCGCCGCTATAAACCGGTGGCGAATTTTTAGGACGCCAAACCACACCAGAGCTTCTATCCCATTGGTTAATAGGGGCGTCATTGACGATAGAGGCCAAAGTATAACCGCTGTCTAGCGCTGCAGAATAGATAAAAGGTTTAATGTTAGAGCCTACTTGACGTTTTGCTTGAGTAACACGGTTAAATTGGCTTTGCTGAAAACTGAAACCACCTACAGCCGCTTTGATAGCGCCATTATCTGGTGCTAGGGAGACCAATGCCGCGCTGACTTCTGGTAATTGACTTAGCCGATAACCAACCTCCGCTGGAGCAACCATAACAATATCGCCAAGTGCCAAAATATCACTCGTAAGCGTTGGAGGTGTCGCTTGTTTATCATCATTAATAAACGCGCGTGCCCAAGCTAATCCTTGCCAATTGATATCGACCTCTGAACCATCTTGTAGTGTCACTTTCGCAGCACGTTCAAATATAGCAGTAACAACCGCAGGTTCAATTGAGTGATAACTTGAGAGCGGAGCTAATGCGGCTATTATCTCTTCCTTAGTTATTGGTGCAATCGTAATTTGGTTCGAATCACTTGTACTAATCGTTTTTGCTTGGTCATCAAGGGGGCGTAGTGTACTAATAGGTCCGCGATAGCCATGGCGTTGATCGTAAGAAAATATATTATTAACTACCGCTTGTTGAGCAGCATATTGCAGCGTTGAGGTTACGGTGGTAAATACTTTGTAACCACCGGTATATGCAGCCTCTTTGCCAAAGCGGTCAACCATCTCTTGATGGGCCATTTCCGCAATATAAGGCGCGCTTAACTCAATTTCAGCACCGTGTTTAATCGCTGTAATAGGCTCTTTATTTGCGGCTGACATCTCTTCAGCCGTGATATAATCAGAGATATACATGCGCTGTAAGACCACAGATCTTCGCTGTAATGCTCGATCAGGACGGCTAATAGGGTTCATGGTTGAAGGTGCCTTAGGTAAGCCAGCCAATACGGCAATTTGAGCTAAGGTCAGTTCTTTAACGTCTTTACCATAATAAACCTGAGCTGCAGCTCCAAATCCGAAAGAGCGATGCCCTAAGGAAATTTTATTCATGTAAAGCGCGAGTATTTCATCTTTTGTTAACAGGCTTTCAATATGAAAAGAAATAAAGATTTCACGAATCTTACGGACATAAGTCTGTTCACGAGATAGAAAAAAGTTTCGTGCAACTTGCATAGTGATGGTACTTGCACCACCTTTATTTTGCCCGGTTAATTGGCCCATAATGGCGCGAGCCATACCAATAGGGTCAACACCAAAATGTAAATAAAAACGGTCGTCTTCTGTCGCTAATATCGCATTAATTAATTGCTGCGGCATTTCATCTAACGTTAACGGAATACGTTTTTTTTCACCAAATTGGGAAATGAGTTTACCGTCAGCACTAAAAATTTGCATGGGTGTTTGCCATTGTAGATCTTTCAATGATTCAACACTGGGTAAATTAGCGCGCATAGATAGGTAGATCCCAGCAAGAGCCAAAAATCCGATAAATATCAACACAGCACCCGTTTTTAACAGGTTTTTTATAGAAAACACAAAAAAATGCTCGATAAAAGTTATAAAATTGACGTAATAGTACTAGTATATCCTGTAAAAGCATGTAATAAATGTATTTATACGAACTTTATACCTAATATTATTATAATAAAATGTTCTAGTAGGATTCTATGTTAAGTAGTTTATGGAAAAAAAAGACCTCCTTAATGGTTGGAATTGACATCGGTTCTCACTCTATTAAGGCCGTTTTACTGAACCAAAACGAAAACGGATATGTTCTTGAAACTGTCGCTATTGAACCGATGCCAAGAGGTGCGATTGTCGATAGAGAAATTCAGGACATAGATGCCGTTGGTAAAGTGGTTGCCAAAATTCGCAAAAAAATCTCCTCGTCTGTCAGTCACGCTGCATCGGCTGTATCAGGGCAAACGGTGATCACAAAAATAATTTACATGGATGTTGCGTTAACCGAACAAGAATTGGCCAGCCAGATAGAAATTGAAGCCGATAGTTTAATTCCTTACCCACTTGATGAAGTCAGTCTAGATTTTGAATCACTCGATATTAATGAATCGGATCCAAGTAAAATCAATGTTTTACTTAGTGCAGCACGCACAGAATCTGTTGAAGCTAGAGTTGCTGCATTAGAAGCGGGTGGTTTTGAAACTAAAGTGATTGATGTCGAATCTTACGCTATTAGTCGTGCGTATGACTTAACATTAAACCAGTTACCAGATGACGCCGCGGGTAAAGTGATAGCTACCGTAGACTTAGGCGCGACAATGACATTATTTTCGGTTACAGAAGCCGGTAAGCATATTTACAGTCGCGACCAACTCTTCGGTGGTGAACAATATACTCGCTCCATTGTTTCTTATTATAATAAATCGTTTGAAGAAGCAGAAGTAGCGAAGTTAAGCGATGATCTACCCCCCAATTACACCTTCGAAGTTTTAGCACCATTTCACACGATACTTGTGCAGCAAATTCGTCGAGCCATACAAATGTTTCTGACGACTAGCGGTAAAGAAAAAATTGATTATCTGGTTATTTCAGGTGGTAGTGCTTCAGTGGAAGGCGTTGAACAACTCCTCACCGAAGAATTGGGTATTCATACCGTCATAGCAAACCCTTTCGCAGGTATGGAAATTTCTAGCAATATTAATCAAGAAGAGTTAGCCAGCACAGCGCCACGCTTTATGGTGGCCGCCGGTTTAGCATTAAGGAGTTTTACCCCATGGCATATATAAATCTATTACCATGGCGTGAAGAAGCTGAAAAAGCCAAGCAACGAGAATATTTTACGGTATTAACCATAGTAGCATTAGTTGCTTTTATTATTGTATTTTCAGTGAATCAGTTTTACCAAGTGCGAATTGATGGCCAAAATAGCCGTAATCAGTTTTTAAAAAATGAAATTCAAATACTTGATTTACGCATTTCGAAGATAAAGTCGTTAAACGAAAAGAAAAAAGAACTTGAAAAACGCACCAGTGTTGTCGAACAACTGCAACGAAGTCGCAATGTAGCCACACAAGTTTTAGACGAAATAGCAAAAATAGTACCAAATGGTATCTATCTTACGCGCTTAGAAAAACAAGATAATAGCTTAAATATTATCGGTAAAAGTGAATCGAATAACCATCTGGCTAATATGATCAGAGAGATAGAAAGTTCTGATTTGTTCGAAGATGCGATACTTGAATCGATAACTTCTAATGATGCAAAAAGTAAATTATTAAGTGACTTTAAAATGCGTGTTCGAATTAAAGGTTTAATCAACTTAAACGAACCGACAACGCAAGGAGCGCCATAATGAATTTTGACTTATCGGAATTTATGGAGCAATTTGATGGCTTAGAGCTTGATAATATTGGACAATGGCCTAAGGCCGCTAAAATTGTTTTATCAATATTTTTGGTTATATTGGTATTAGGTCTGGGTTATGCGTTAATGGTCAGTGACCAAATTAAGCAGCTTGAACGCGTAACAGCAGAGGAAACTACCTTAAAGCAACAATACCAAGCTAAGTATCATATAGCGGCTAATTTAGAGCTATTTGAAGCGCAAATGATTGAAGCTGAAGCTATGTTTGCAAATCAGTTGAAAAGTTTACCTGAAAGCCATGAAACTCCTGGCTTGCTAGATGACATTACTTTTGTCGGTACAACCACCGGGCTTGATTTTGTTAAATTAAATTGGCAGCCAGAAATAGAGCAAGAAATTTATATCGAGTTACCTATCGATATTGAAGTGCTTGGTTCTTATCATGAATTTGGACAATTCGTTAGTCGAATTGCTGGTTTACCACGCATAGTTACCCTGCATAATTTTGACATTAATTTGCAAAAGCAAGCCTCGGGCGACTTAAAGTTGAAGCTGCAAGCTAAAACATATCGTTATCGGGAGGCAGCTGAATAATGAAAAAGTTAATCTTATTAAGTGCTGTATTGTTAACGGGTTGCTTTAGTGACACTGATGACTTGAAGCAACATATTGTGGATGTACAATCAGGTACTTCTAGCACGATAGACCCGATGCCTGAAGTGAGAGTGTTTGATCATTTTGATTATTCGGCTGATGTACTACGAAGCCCGTTTGATGTGCCTAAGCCTGAAGCTATTCAAGAGAAAATTCAACAAATGTCAGGCTGTTTAAGCCCCGACCCGCGTCGAAGAAAACAGCCTTTAGAAAAGTTTTCACTGAGCGATTTAGTCATGCGTGGCACATTAGGTGAATTAGGCGTTACATGGGCACTGGTTGAGGCGTCTGACAATACCTTACACAGAGTTGCCGTTGGAAGCTATGTTGGTTTATATCACGGTAAAATTACCACAGTAAGCCAAGATAATGTAAAAGTATTAGAGTTAATCCCAGATGGCGCTGGGTGCTGGGTGGAACGTGAAACTGTCGTTACCATGACGGAGACAAGTGCAGAGGGGCAAAGGAAGTAATGTTGCTATTTAATAAAATGAAAAACGATAATCTTATGACACATTGCAAAAAAATGAAGTTAATTACAGCCGCCTATTTATGCGTGTTATCCACTTTCTCGTGGGCGAACGAATTAACAGGGATTACCTACAACACCATTCAAAATAATGAAATTGAATTGGTATTTGAGCTATCAGATAACATAGTTGCGCCACCTGAAGTGACAACATCTATGACACCAGCTCAAGTTAGAATTACTTTTGATGCTGAGCAATTTAATCCGGATGTCGCTAAGACACTGATTGAGCACGCCGGTGTAAAAGATATCACGGTGCAAAAAATAGCAGGCAAAGTTGTTGCTAATGTTAATTTGCAGCACTTATCTATTTTTGATGTTATTCAAAAAGATAATACATTTTCTTTAACGTTAAATACCGGACAAGTAAATAAAACGGTAACGCAGTTAATTCCGTTGGGGCATGGCTTTATTAATCAGATAGATAATATTGATTTTAAACGCGGTCAACAGAACGAAGCACAACTTTTAGTTAAGCTTATTGACAGTAAAGTAGCGGTCGATGTCAGTGATAAACTAGGTAAGCTTTATATCGAATTTCACAATACTGAGATTTTAGAAGATTACATTTATAAATTAGATGTTACAGATTTTGGTACGCTTGTTACCGGTATTGAAACGTTTAAAGAAGGACAGAACGCGCGTTTAGTGGTTGATATTGATGGACCGTTTGAATACAAACATCAACAGTTTAATGATGTCTTTTCATTAACAGTTGAGGCTAAAGTGCAACAGGACGGATACCTCGGTGAAGAAGAAACTTTTAGTGGTAGAGCAATATCATTAAACTTCCAAGATATTTCTGTTCGTACTGTTTTGCAAATTGTTGCTGATTATAATGGTTTTAACTTAGTGACCAGTGATACCGTAGCAGGCAATATCACCTTAAGATTAGATGGTGTTCCTTGGGATCAGGCCTTAGATATTATTCTAAAAGTTAAAGGTTTAGACAAGCGCATGGAAGGCAACATTCTTATGGTTGCCCCAAGTGACGAGCTAGCAGCTCGAGAGGCTAGAGACTTACAAGCGAAGCAGCAAGTAGAAGAACTGGCGCCACTATATTCAGAATATGTGCAAGTTAACTATGCAAAAGCGGCTGAATTTGCCGCATTAATTAAAAATGAAGACAACAGTATTTTATCACTACGTGGCAGTGTCAGTGTTGATGAAAGAACTAACACCTTGCTAATCAGAGATACAGCAACAAGTATCGAAGATATTAAACGTATGGTCTCGGTATTAGATATTCCGGTTCGCCAAGTTATTATCGAATCTCGTATGGTAACGGTAAAAGATAATATCAACGAAGAACTAGGTATTCGTTGGGGTGTAACAGACACAGGTTCAGATTCATCTACATCAGGCTCTTTGTCAGGTGCCGAAAGTGCCGGAAACGGAACAATCCCATCGTTAAGTGACCGATTGAATGTTAATTTACCGGTCGCAAGTCCTGCGGGTAGTATTGCGTTTCAAGTGGCTCGTTTAGCTGACGGTACTATTCTTGACCTTGAATTAAGTGCGATGGAAAAAGAAAATAAAGGCGAAATAATTGCCAGTCCACGTATTACTACTGCAAACCAAAAAGAAGCGTATATCGAGCAAGGTGTTGAAATTCCATACCAAGAAGCGGCTTCTAGTGGTGCTACATCTACACAATTTAAAAAGGCAGTATTGAGCTTAACAGTGACGCCTCATATAACCCCTGATGATAGAATTATATTAGACTTAGTGGTAACGCAAGATACAGTCTCAGATGTTTCAAATGGCACGGCACCAGCGATAGATACACAGAGAATAGGCACACAAGTTTTAGTTAATAATGGTGAAACCATCGTACTTGGTGGTATTTACCAACAACAAATTATTAGTTCAGTGTCAAAAGTGCCCGTTTTAGGTGATATTCCATATTTTGGCTGGATGTTTAGGAATAGTAGTAACTTCAATGAGAAAAAAGAACTGCTAATATTCGTTACACCACGCATAGTTACGGAAAGATTTTAAGTTAATTTGCATGTAAGGTGGTGTTTTCATCTTACATGCTTGCAATTTGTACCCAACAATTGCGATAATTGCGCCCTTGAAATTTTCGAGGGAGGTTCCCTCTTACCTGTTCACGTAATAAATAAACGAGTATTAATTAATCTAATGGCAGAAAAACGTAACATTTTCCTTGTAGGCCCAATGGGCGCAGGCAAAAGCACCATTGGTAGAGAATTAGCGGATAAGCTACATTTAGAGTTCTTTGATTCCGATCAAGAAATAGAACGTCGCACTGGTGCAGATATCGCTTGGGTTTTTGATCTTGAAGGCGAAGAAGGTTTTCGCTTAAGAGAAGAATCAGTAATTGAAGACTTAAGTGAAAAACAAGGGATTGTTTTGGCTACAGGCGGTGGTTCTGTAATTAGCGCTCAAGTACGTAATCGCTTATCAGCTCGCGGCATTGTGGTATATCTAGAAACAACAATTGATAAACAAGTGGCTCGCACGCAAAGAGACAGACGTCGTCCGCTACTGCAAACTGATGAAGAACCTAGAACTGTACTTGAAAACTTAGCAGTTGAACGTAATCCGTTATATGAAGAAATTGCCGATGTTATCGTGCAGACGGACGATCAAAGTGCGAAAGTTGTAGCAAGTAAAATAGTAGAACGTTTAGACTTTTAAACAAGATATCTATGACCACACTTCACGTTAAGCTTGGCACGCGCAGCTATCCAATCTATATAGACAGCGGACTATTATCAAATAGTGATCTGCTGTCTAGTCATATCCGCTCTAAGCGTGTGTGCATTGTTAGTAATAACATTGTTGCACCACTTTATCTTAAGCAAATGCAGCATAGCCTTAGGGATTTCGAGCTCGATGAAATCATTTTGCCTGATGGTGAAGCTGAAAAAAGCTTAGCAAATTTTGAACGGATAATGTCACACCTTCTCGCGGGTAATCATGGTAGAGATACGACCTTAATCGCATTAGGTGGTGGTGTTATTGGTGACATAACTGGCTTTGCTGCTGCGTGTTATCAGCGTGGTATTGATTTTATTCAAATACCTACCACAGTACTGTCGCAAGTTGACTCATCTGTAGGTGGTAAAACAGCTGTAAATCATCCATTAGGTAAAAACATGATAGGTGCGTTCTATCAACCTAAAGCCGTTTTTATCGATTTGGCTAGCCTAGCTACTTTACCCGTAAGAGAATTTAATGCCGGTATGGCTGAGGTTATTAAGTACGGTATCTTAGGTGATGGTGAGTTTTTTACTTGGCTTGAGAAGCATACTAATGCTATTAAAGCTGGTGAAACTGAGATCTTAATGCAAATGATCGAGCGCTGTTGCCAGTGCAAGGCCAATATTGTTGCTGAAGATGAAACAGAAGCCGGTGTTCGTGCTTTATTGAACTTAGGACATACTTTTGGTCATGCCATTGAAGCGGATCAAGGTTACGGTGTGTGGTTACATGGCGAAGCTGTTGCTACTGGCATGGTACTTGCTGCTAAGTTATCAGTAACAATGAATTTGCTTGAAGTGTCAGATCTTCGTCGTATTGAAACTTTACTGTCTGCATTTGATTTACCGTTAATTGCACCAGAGAATATGGGTTTTGATGAATTTATTTGCCATATGCGTCGCGATAAAAAGAATTTAGCCGGTAAACTTCGCTTTATTCTCCCGACGGCTATAGGTCAATCTGAAATTAACGACGACGTTAGTGTGGAGCTCCTTCAGCAAATTCTGTAATTATATTCAGAATAGGTGAAGCATGTCGGCGTTAAAAAATAATATTGGCATATCGAACGATAATACAAGTGTCACTAAAATTAGTGCTCAAGCACGCATAGACTATATTCTTCGCTTTTCAAAACAAGCCATTCTGGTTATTGATGAAAGCGTAGAGCAAAACGCTCCTATTTCTAGCCAATTTTTGGCAAGTTTACCCGAGCAGCACAATGCTGCTTATATTTCACTTTCTTCGCAGTTTAATAATATTCAAATTCGTTGCCGTATAATTGAACAATTATATACGGGTGAATTATTTGATCCTGAGATTTCTTTAGCGGTTAGTGTTATTAATTTAGCCAAAAAATCGCAGCAGAGTATTAGTATTATACTTAATAGTGCTCAACATTTATCATTACAGATTTTGCACGAACTATCACAATTAGCGGCCATTGCTAAAAAAGCTAATTTGGTGGTTAATATTGTGATGTTTGGATCAGCACAAGCTGGAAAAACTGTCGCGGTGAATAAAAGTCTATTTGATAACAAACTGACAATATTATCGGCACAGTCGGGACAATTACTGTCAACGTCATCAACTCTATTTAAAAATACCCAACCAAAATGGCATTTCTTAAAACAAAATAAATGGCTAATTAGCGCCTTATTATTTTTAGTTGGTCTTACGGTTTTAGTTATTAACTTATTACAGCTCGATAACTTCAATTTTGCTCAATCTATAGTCGCAAACAATAAAGAAGCCGTATCCTTAACAAAAGTGCTAGCGAAACCACAAACTATGGTGCTATCAAATAGCTCGGAAAATGCGGCAGACACAGCTAAGCCAGCAAGACAAGTCGCTAGTGCTGGTTTTGCAGCCATGCCTAATGATATTTACGCATCATTAATTACACCTATAGCCGAATTAACCAAGCAAGATGAAGCCTTGCCTGCATCGCCAAGCGACATCATGTCAGCCATATCAACAGAAACAGTAAACACTGTATCTGTAGAAAATATGATACTTAACCCGGTATTAAAAAAGGTTGAAGTTAAAGCAATAGAAAAGCCGATTAACACAACAGGTCTTTTACCCATAAATAATGATTACTACGCTAATAAAACAGGTTACGTAATTCAGTTAGCGGCATTTAGCGATTTGAAATTACCGAATGCCTATTTAAAAGCTTTAGTTACGATTGAGCATCATATCTACCAACGATTGTTAAATGATAAAGCACTGATGGTGATTACTAGTGCTACGTATGCTGATAAATCAGCCGCACAATCTGCCTTATCACAACTACCTGAATCGTTATCATCACGGCAACCATGGATTAAGCCCGTTAGGGTTATTAATAACGAAATCAATGCATTTATGCTCTCCCAATAAAGGCTGATTCAGGATACAATCCCCGCTTACTTTTCAGGTGTTAAGCATCTGATGTTAAATTTTAGAGTTTGTAGGTGCCATGAAGAAAAAACATCGAGCGTTTTTAAAATGGGCGGGTGGTAAATACGCGCTAACCGATGTCATAAATTCTATGTTGCCAACGGGTAACCGTCTAATTGAACCTTTTGTTGGTGCAGGGTCGGTATTTCTTAATAGCGATTATGACGAATACTTACTCAGTGACATTAATCAAGACCTCGTTAACCTTTATCGCATTGTTCAACGCACACCTGAGAAATTTATTGCTGATGCGCGACGTTTTTTTTCGCCTGAAAATAACCAAGCAGAAAAGTATTATCAATTACGTAAAGAATTTAATGAAAGCTCAGATCCTTATTTTAGATCTTTAGTTTTTCTCTATATGAACCGTCATGGTTACAATGGTCTTTGCCGATATAACAAGTCTGGTGGCTATAATGTGCCATTTGGAAAATATAAACGACCTTATTTCCCTGAAGCTGAACTTATCTACTTTGCTCAAAAAGCGGAAAAGGCGGTATTTATTTGTGATAGTTATCGACAGACCTTTGCGCATGCAAAGACTGGTGATGTCATTTATTGCGATCCTCCTTATGTGCCTTTAAGTAAAACAGCAAGTTTTACCAGCTATTCAGGTAATGGCTTTGGATTAGATGAACAAGCAGATTTGGCTAATGCAGCCGAGGAAGTAACAAAAAATCGTAAAATATCCGTGTTAATCAGTAACCACGATACTATCTGGACGCGAAAGATCTATGAACATGCTAAAAACCAACATTCAATAGAAGTGTCTCGAACGATTAGCCAAAAAGGTGATAAACGCAATAAAGTGTCAGAGCTTCTAGCACTTTATTAACTATAAAAGAGCGATTCACAAGCATGAGCTGATAAATTGGACCGTTATTCGTGTTTAACGTTAGCGGCATATAAAATGAAATTAGCTGGGTAAAACGAGACTAACGATAGCAATTAACGAGCCTATAAATAATACCACGGCAATTAAGCCGGCAATAATAAAGTGACTAAATTTTCCTTGGGTAAAATCGCGTTCTCTATTTTTATCACTTTGAACACCAAAAAAAGCAGCACCAACACTTTTTAGTGTTTCTTTAAAGTTGTTTGAAGCCATCATTATCCTTAATTGCCAGTTTGATAAATTATTATCGCATCAGAGTATAATCAGTATGTTCTAATGCGGAGTGGCGATCAAGTGTTGCTAATTTAATAACATTTTGTAAAATTACATTTAATTAGCTACATTTATATTGATATTTAAATTAATTTGCTTAATGTTGCTATTGTTCCGAATAATTAAATAACGTGATTTAACACTCAAGCAATGGCTAAAAAATTGCTCCCTTTTAGCATGATACCTATTGGTATTCTTTATATGAACGGAATTCATGTCGAAACATTTAACTGGTGATACAAATTTTACTGCTAAAGTAAAAGTTTTATTAAGTAAAATTTATGGGCGTAGTACTTTAAAAGACTCTGTATTAGAAAGAGCTATTACCTATTACGAGCTAGAACAATCCTCACACCAAAAACTCGAAAAACTTAATCAAGATATTGTAAGATTAGCTAAAATTAATGACGACCGAAGCAAAGCGAAACTTGATAATCTTGAATGTGAACAGCGTGATAGCTTGCAAGAGTTACGTTTAGAAAGCAATAGTCGCGCGCAACACTTACAGCTGATATGTCGTGATATTATCGAGCTTTGTGAAGGCGAAACCAGTGCAGAAACTAACAAAAAATCTGCGGAGCTATTGGGGACTATTCAGCTAATATCTCCAACAGAAGGGAGCAAAGTTGCCTTTGCAAATGAGCGCAATAAACCCTTATACAGAGGTGTGCTGGTATTAAGGTTACTCGATCAAATCTGTTTAAAAACTCTTTCATCAGGAGCGTATCTCGCTAAAGAGTTATCTAAAATTTCAGATTATAATTATAAAGAATTACGGACCGAGAACGAAGCGGCTTACCTTGAATTCGTCGATCATGTAAAAATTCCTATGCTGATGGCTGCTATTTTACAAGATATTGGTAATTACCATCCCGATGCACAGAAAATAATGCATGGCGTCGACGGTAAGAAAAGCATGTTTCGCGCTTTAACAGTAGAAGAGCGTAAAACTTTACTGCAGATAAATTATCGAGAAACTATTAAGTACCTGATTAATGGCATCGGTGTTGTAATATATGTTGGTAACTCTAAAGAAGAGAGAGACACATTTAATAAAGTCGAAACTAATAAACTTCGATTTGTAAAACAACTATTAAAGAGCAGTATTCAACCCAAGCTAGGTGTTGGTAATCTCTTAAAAATACCACAAATATATACTGCTATAGTTTTATCTACCAAAGATAACTATAACTACAAATTATTACCTAAAGTTTATCAAGCCCTATACCAGAACGCGGAACGCGGCAATTGTTGCCGAAGCGTTGTTGACAGCCTATATCAAATAACGGGTGATTTTCCGCAAGGATTTGGCGTTATTTACATCCCCAATGATAATGATCAAGACGCACGTTACGAATATGCGATTGTGACCCAACTATATCCTGATGTACCGAATGAACCCATTTGCCGGATAGCCACTAGGCAGTTAACATTTATTGGTCATGGTCATGATTTAGTTGTTAAAAAAACTAATAATCTTTATTTTGTAGAAACGGCGAGAGAGTTTTCTAGCATAAATAAGGAAAGGCTAAATGAAATTTTAGAGTTGTTATCATCAAATTACCTCGAACGAAAAGAGTTGGATTTATTGCCGCGTTGTTGGCAGCCAGAAGAATTCTTCACAAAAAAGGTGAACCAAAAGCTTTGGAATCGCATCCGCTAAACTTCATTAGCGACTAGTCAAATTTTAGTGAGACATAGGGCTGCATCAACGCAGCCCCTTTTTCGGCTGATCAAAAACAATAATGATGAATTAATTTAGTCAGCAATACCTCAGTTTTATTAATTTCACTATGGGCTAAATATTCATTAGGCTGATGCGCTTGATCAATCGAACCTGGCCCCAAAACGATCGTTTGGCAACCCAGTTGCTGAATAAAAGGCGCTTCTGTCGCGTAGTTTACTGCGCAGCAACTATGACCTGAAAGCTTTTCAGCGGTTAGAACTAAGTCACTGTCAACTGATTGCTGAAAGCTAGGAGAGCTTGGATCAAGTTCATTAATGGTTAGGCGCCCAGGATATTCTTCTGCGATGGGTTGCAATGCTTTTGATAACCAAGAAACTAACTCTTCGTCTTTCATGCCAGGTAAAGAACGCATATCAATATCTAGCTCACAATGACCACATATTCTATTGGCATTATCGCCACCATGAATTGCGCCTAAGTTCATTGTTGGCGTTTGAACATCAAAAGCTTCATTTTGATAACTAAGATTAAGCTTTTCTCTCAGTTTGAATAATTCGCTAATGACTTGGTACATGATCTCAATAGCATTGACGCCACTGGCAGGCTTACTTGAATGGCCAGCTTGACCCTTAATACTAATTTTATGCGACATATGGCCTTTATGCATAATCACGGGTACTAAGTTTGTCGGCTCACCTATAATAGCTACATCAGGCTTAATTACCCCGCTATTAGCAAAAAATCTCGCGCCTGCCATGGTGGTTTCTTCATCCGCAGTGGCTAAAATATATAGTGGTTTCTTTAATAATTTTAAATCTATTTGCTGACAAACTTGCAAGATAAAAGCAAAAAAGCCTTTCATGTCACAGCTACCAAGACCAAACAGCTTATTATCATTATCGGTAACTTTTAAAGGATCGGATAACCAGCGATTTTCATCAAATGGTACTGTGTCACTATGGCCTGCGAGTAATAGGCCACCGTCGCCAGTACCCAACTTAGCTAGCAGGTTAAATTTACCTTTAACCTTTGGAACTGCTTGGATAGTGATAGTAAAGCCAAGTGTTTCAAACCAAGTTGCTAGTAAGGTTATTACACTTTCGTTACTTTGATCCCAGCTAGCTTGTGATGAACTGATACTTGGTTGTGCGATTAGCTGAGTAATAGCTTGGGTAAAGTTGGGCAGTTTTTGATGTGTATTTTTCATTATATTTAACAACCTAAAATTAATTCATGGGTAGTTATGCTATTTAGTTGCATAACTAGTTATATGGTGATACTTTAACATTCACAATGTAAATAGCCTAATTTAATCACACTATGAAAATGTTTGTAATGAATTCAACTAACCGACGACGATAGAGTAAATATTAGGTATTAGTAGTCATAATTTTCTAGCAGGTGTTATGTTTTAATCGCTAGAAGGTCATTAGTCAAAGTTGAATAGAATTACAAAATTTGCGTGTTAATAACAATAGCCGTTGTAATTTCTAATCGTAAATATAATGGTAAGCAAATGAACGTCATAGTTATTGGTGCAAGTGGTTATGTAGGTGCTGAATTAATTGGTTTGTTAACGCAACACAATAAAATATCAATTCAACATCTGTTAGTGTCTGAAAATAGCACTTCTAGTGGTAAAACTTTTGAACAGTTGCATGCTCGCTGGCAGGGGATTTGTGCAGTACCCCTGCATTCTTTTTCGCCGCATTGGTTTGAGCAACATATTAGTTCATCTGAACATGGTATTGATGCGGTTTTTTTCGCCACCCCTCATGAATTCAGTGCTCAATGGGCACAAGCCTTTATTGATCAAGGTATTAAAGTCTTCGATTTGTCTGGTGGCTTTCGCTTAAAAGACGCTACGCAATACCCAATACATTACGGTTTTGAACATCAATCATTAAAAGCACTTCAACAAGCTCAGTATGGTTTAGCTGAATGGCAAGCCAATGAAATTGCTGCGAGTGATCTCATAGCTGTGCCGGGTTGTTATCCAACCGCGAGCCTATTGTCGTTAAAACCCATCACCAGTAATGCACTTCATCAAGAAAACTCGTTAATTGTTGTTAATGGTATCAGTGGTGTTACGGGGGCGGGTCGTAAAGCATCTTTAGCCACCAGTTTTTGTGAAGTGAGCTTAACGCCGTACAATATTCTACAACACAGACATCAGCCTGAAATTAGCCAAGAAGCCAATGCTGAGGTTATCTTTAATCCGCATTTAGCGCCTTATAAACGTGGCTTATTAGTGACGATAACATTACAGTTAAAGCCTGAAGTGACCAGTCAACAAGTCGATGAAGCCTTTATACAAGCCTATCAAAACACTCCTTTGGTAAGAATAGTGAATACTTGGCCTAAAATTGACAATGTCGCTCATACGCCATTTGCTGATGTACATTGGCAGGTAGACGAAGATAAGCACGTTGTAGTTGTCAGTTGCGCCATTGATAACCTATTAAAAGGTGCCGCGTCGCAAGCAATACAATGCGCTAATATTAGCTTAGGTTTACCGAGTGAATATAGCTTGTTGATGCCAGGGAGAGATTTATGAAAAAGCCTGTTGTGATAAAAATTGGTGGGGCTATTTTAGATGGCTACAACCAAGGTAATACATCGGCTTTAACCGCGCTATTAAAAGTAATTGCTAGTTTGAAAGAGCAACCGGTAGTGATTGTGCACGGTGGTGGTTGTGTCGTTGATGAAATGCTGACCCAAGCCGGATTTGTTACCGAGAAGAAGCACGGTTTACGGGTAACGCCGAAAGCGCAAATGCCGATTATTAGTGGCGCACTTGCGGGAAGTGTTAATAAGGCGATTGTCGCGAGTGCGGCAAGTTTAAAATTACCCGCTGTAGGCTTGTCGCTGACTGACGGACAAATGGTACAGTGTCAATTAAGCCCCTTAGGTTTAGGACAAGTCGGTGTACCTAAGCCTTTTAGTAGCGCATTATTAGATACGTTATTAAAAGCCAACTTTTTACCTATTGTCTCATCCATTGGAGCATTGGAAAATGGTGAGTTAGTCAATGTGAACGCTGATGACGCCGCCGTTGCAATATGCCAGCTACTCAATGCTGAGTTGTTATTGTTAACTGATGTCAATGGCGTTAAAGGCGCAACGGGTGAATATTTAAGTTCACTTAATGGTGAGCAAGCCGAAGCACTTATTAATAGCGGTGTTATTGCCGGAGGCATGACCGCAAAAGTCAATGCAGCATTACAAGCGGCGAATAAGTTACGACGAAGTATCGCGGTTGCCAGTTGGCAATCGCCAGAGCAAATTGTCGAATTGCTCAACGGTGCCAGTATTGGCACTCGTATACAACCTAGTGGTAGTTAATTTGATACCACACGTTGCTAACGCATTTTTGCCCAGGATATAATTTTGATGAACATTGAACACTTTTTAGCTGATGATCAGCTAACTAAACAACAAATACTCGACCTCATTGCTTTAGCGCGTGATATAAAGCAGAAGCCAGAACGTTACAGTAAGGCTTTAGCGGGTAAGTCAGTCGCGATGATTTTTGAAAAACCGTCATTAAGAACGCATGTTAGTTTTGATATTGGCATTAATAAATTAGGTGGTCACGCGCTGTATTTAGGCCAACAAAATGGCAAGTTAGGTGAGCGTGAGCGTGTCAGCGATTATGCAAAAAACCTTTCATGCTATGCCGACGCAATTGTTGCTCGTGTTTTTAATAATAGCTCGATAGAACAATTGGCTGAGCATGGTAGTGTCCCGGTTATTAATGCCTTGTGTGATGCATATCACCCGTGCCAAGCATTAGCAGATTTTGTAACCCTAGCGGAAAACTTCCCTGACCTTACAAAAGTAAAGCTCGCCTATGTTGGTGATTCAAACAATGTTTCGAACTCATTAATGCTGATGGCGGCCATCGTAGGTGTTGATTTTACTATCGTCTGTCCAGAAGGTTATGGTCCTGAAAATAAAATGTTTGCTCAAGCGCTAAAATTTAGCCAAGTATCAGGTAGTAAACTATTATTAACCACGGATATAACAGCATTAGGGCAACAAGACGCAATATACACAGATACGTGGATATCTATGGGTGATAACACCAATGTTGCTGATATTTTAGCGACCTTTAAACCTTATCAAGTGAACCATAAACTGATGGCTAAAGCAGGGGCAAGTATTGTTATGCATTGCCAACCTGCACATCTTGAGGAAGAAATTACCACCGAGTTGTTCGACAGCGAAATGTCAGTGGCGTTTCAGTCAGCTGAAAATCGTATGTGGGCGCAAAATGCGGTGTTAGTTAGCTTATTAGCAGATTAATCACGCTGTTTTTATAAAACAGCCGAATCAAATTAAATTTAAAAAATACCTTTCAGTCTAGTCAATTTTTCATTATTGACTAGACTGATGATAAAAAATTGTGAAGGAATAAAATCATGGCATTAGCAGCAAAGAAAAACATTAAAAAAGTAGTATTGGCGTATTCAGGCGGTCTAGACACCTCTGCAATCATCCCTTGGTTAAAAGAGAATTATGACGGTTGTGAAGTCGTGGCTTTTTGTGCTGATGTTGGACAAGGCGAAGAAGAGCTTGTTGGTATTAAAGAAAAAGCTATCGCGTCAGGTGCTTCAGAATGTTATGTCGTTGACCTTAAAGAAGAATACGTTAAAGACTATATTTATCCTATTATCAAAACCGGTGCGGTTTATGAAGGACAATATTTATTAGGTACGTCAATGGCACGTCCAGTGATTGCCAAAGCCCATATCGAAATTGCCTTAAAAGTTGGCGCTGATGCGGTTTGTCACGGTTGTACCGGTAAGGGAAATGACCAAGTACGTTTCGAAGCTTGTTTTGCGGCTTTAGCGCCACAATTAACCGTTATTGCGCCATGGCGTGAGTGGAACATGGTTTCACGTGAAGACTTATTAGACTACTTAGCTGAGCGTAATATCCCATGTGCAGCTTCGTTAACTAAAATTTATAGCCGTGACGCAAATGCGTGGCATATATCACATGAAGGTGGTGAGTTAGAAGACCCTTGGTGTGAGCCTTCAAAAGAAGTGTGGACCATGACGGTTGATCCAATGGACGCACCAGACGAAGCTGGCAAAGTGATGTTGAGCTTTGAGGCCGGTGAATTAGTTGCCGTTGATGATAAGCCAATGTCAGCGTATCAGTCATTAATGTATTTGAACGAAAAAGCCGCTGCCCATGGCGTTGGCCGTATCGATATTGTTGAAAACCGTTTAGTCGGTATGAAGTCGCGTGGTTGTTACGAAACACCAGGTGGTACTGTTTTAATGGCAGCATACAAAGGTTTAGAGACCTTAATATTAGACAAAGAATCACTAAAATATCGTGAATCTGTTGGCCATGAATTCTCACACGTAATTTATGACGGTCGTTGGTTTACGCCGCTTGCGAAAGCGCAACTTGCTTCAGCAGCGTCATTTGCAGAAAAAGTTACCGGTGATGTGGTTGTTAAAATGTATAAAGGTATGGCACAAGTGACGCAACGTCGCTCGCCAAACAGCTTATATTCAGAAGAATTTGCTACCTTTGGTGCAGATGATGTTTACGACCAAAAACATGCAGAAGGTTTTATTCGTTTGTTCAGTTTATCAAGTAGAATAACCGCACTTAAACAGGCAGACTCAGTATTAACTGAAAAGAAATAAAAAAAGGTAGAGGAATTTAGCCATGGCATTATGGGGCGGACGGTTTAAAGAGCAAGCGAGTGTACAGTTTAAAAAGTTTAATGACTCTTTACCTGTTGATTATCGTATGGCAGTGCAAGACATTGTTGGATCAATTGCTTGGGCTGAAGCATTAACTACAGTTGATGTGCTAAGCCAAGCAGAATTTCAAGAATTAAAAGCGGCATTATTAGAATTAAAGGCGTCAGTTGAAGAAAATCCGAAGCAAATTTTATTGTCGGATGCTGAAGATATTCACAGTTGGGTAGAAATTAACCTCATCGAAAAAACCGGTGATTTAGGTAAGAAGTTACACACCGGTCGCAGCCGTAATGACCAAGTTGCTACCGACTTAAAACTGTGGTGCAAAGAAACCGGTAGTGACTTACTTTACGCTTTGGTAAATTTACAACAAGCAATGTTAGACCTTGCTGAGCGTGAACGTAATACCGTGCTGCCAGGTTATACCCATTTGCAACGTGCTCAACCTATTACCTTTGGTCACTGGTGTTTGGCTTATGTTGAAATGTTTAACCGTGATATTGGTCGTTTAAAAGACGCTTTATATCGTGCTGACACTTCACCATTGGGCTCAGGCGCATTGGCAGGTACGGCGTATCCTATTGATCGTGAGCTACTAGCTCATAATCTTGGTTTTCGCAGTGCAACACTGAACAGCTTAGATGCAGTTTCAGACCGTGATCATGTCATTGAATTATTATCGACCGCCAGTATCAGCATGATGCATTTGTCGCGTTTTGCTGAAGACTTGGTGTTCTACAATTCAGGTGAAGCCGGTTTTGTTGAAATGAGCGATTTAGTCAGCTCAGGTTCGTCATTAATGCCGCAAAAGAAAAACCCTGATGCTTGTGAATTACTGCGTGGAAAAGCGGGCCGAGTAATGGGCTCTCTAACCGGTATGATGATGACAATGAAAGCCTTACCGCTTGCCTACAACAAAGATATGCAAGAAGACAAAGAAGGCTTATTTGACGCCCTTGATACCTGGCAAGAATGTATGCAAATGGCGGTGCTCGTTGCTGAAGGCTTAACAGTAAATCGTGCCCGCACTTTAGCGGCGGCTCAACAAGGGTATGCTAACTCGACTGAGCTTGCTGACTACCTTGTCAGTAAAGATATTCCGTTTCGTGAAGCGCATCATATTGTCGGTGAAGTTGTGCTGGCTGCTATCGACGCTGGCCACGCATTGGAAGACTTCACCATAGCGGAATTACAAAAATTTAGTGACAGAATCGAGCAAGATGTTTATCAACATTTATCCATAGAGTCTTGTTTAGATAAACGTGGCGCACTCGGTGGCACTTCGCGTCAGCAAGTTGAAAAAGCCTTAGCAGAAGTGCAGTCAGGTAATCTTTTATCTGACAATCAAGACACTTTGAATACGCAAGTTTTAGGCGCGCCAAGTAAAACACAAATTAACTTAACCTTAAAACAAGTTAAACAACGTTTAAATGCGCAACGTGCGGCTGCTATGTCGGTTCGCAGAGCAAGAATGTCAGACATTGACAGTATCTCAACGTTAGTTGATTACTGGGCTGAACGTGGCGAAATACTGCCGCGTAGTCGCGATAATATTATTCATGACGTACAAAATTTTGTTGTTGCAGAAGTTGACGGTGCTGTGGTGGGTTGTGCATCACTTTATATCTATCAAACGGGACTCGCTGAAATACGTTCAGTTGTGATTGATAAAAGCGCACATAGCCAAGGCCAAGGCCAAGCATTAGTGCAATATTTGTTAGAATTTGCTCATCAAATTCAACTACAGAAAATTATTGTACTGACTTATATTCCAAACTACTTTGAACAACTAGGTTTTAACTTAATTGATAAAAATTCTTTGGCCGACAATATCATTGAAGACAGTGAGCAAAGTCCGCATAAAGACCCTGATGATGAAGTAGCAATGGAATATATTGTTAATCGTTGCGCCGAAGAAGTTTAGCTTTTTTACGTCAATATTGAATTTAGTGATAGATAGTAGTGATTAAATGTCATGAATAGTAATGAAGATAATGTTAAATGGTTTAGAAATGCTGCGCCTTACATTAACGCGCACCGTGGTAAAACCTTTGTTTTAATGTTTGGTGGCGAGGCCGTGCAGCATCCTAATTTTGCTAATATCATTCACGATATTGCTTTGTTAAGAAGCCTAGGTGTTAAGTTGGTTTTGGTGCATGGTGCACGTGTGCAAATCGAAGAACGCTTAGCTGCTCAAGCATTACCGCAACAAATTGAAGGTAATGTTCGTGTTACTGATGCAGAAACTTTGTTGGCGGTAAAAGACGCCACCGGTTCATTACGTATTCATATTGAAGCGCTTTTAACCATGGGCTTGGTTAATTCACCTATGCATGGCGCGCAAATACGGGTCAGTACAGGTAATTTTGTGATTGCTAAGCCGATAGGTGTGCGCGATGGTATTGATTTTAAACATACCGGATTAGTGCGGAGAATTGACGCTGAAGGTATTAATACTCAGCTGAATTTTGGCTCTATCGTGTTATTGTCACCGATCGGCTATTCATCTACTGGTGAGGTGTTTAATTTAGCTTTAGAAGATGTAGCAGCACAAACAGCAATAGCGTTAAAGGCGGACAAGCTGATCACCTTGACGGAACAAGCAGGGCTACTTGATAAAGAGGGCGCCTTGATTCGCAGTTGTGGTGTTGCAACGGTTAGCCAATTGCTTATTGAACAAGAAGACCATGTAAAACAGCTGTTGTTAAAAGCAATTATACAGTGTGGAAAGCAAGGTGTTGAACGTTGTCATAGCGTTAGTTACGCTAGTGATAGTGCGCTGTTACAAGAGCTTTTTACTCGTGATGGTGCAGGAACCTTGATAGCCAAAGATCATCAGGAGCAATTATCCGCTGCCAGTATTGATGATGTTGGCGGTATCTTAGAGTTAATTGCGCCACTAGAAGAGGAAGGCGTGCTGGTTAAACGTTCTCGTGAGTTGCTAGAAATTGAAATTGATCGCTTTACCGTGATTAAAAAAGAAGATGTTATTATCGCTTGTGCCGCACTTTATCCATATCCTGAGGCTAGAACAGGTGAAATAGCCTGCTTAGTTATTCACCCTGACTATCGTGGTGGTAACCGTGGACTTCGGCTGATTCAAGCACTCGAGCAGGAAGCTAAAATACAAAGTCTTGCGTCTATTTTTGTTTTAACTACGGTGAGTGCACATTGGTTTATTGAACAAGGCTATGTTGAGCAAGCCATTGATAAGCTGCCAGAAGGTAAACAAAAAATGTATAATATTCAGCGTAAATCGAAAGCATTTACCAAAAGTATTTAATCAGTTTTGACAGTGTTTAAATGAAAAGCAACCGCAACGGTTGCTTTTTTGGTTTTAAAATATCGATCTGCCGATTTAATCAACTTGGTATTATTTACAATAACAAAATGATTTCAATAGAATTAGTTTTTGTGCATACTGGATAGCATAAACGGCTAAAATGTCAATCGGATGAGTTTAATTGTCCGTATAATAATAAAAATAGGCAATTTTTAGATATGAAATTTTCACGGCTTGTGGCTGTGTGCGCAAGTTATTGTGCATTTAGTAGTACAGTATTGGCAGAATCAGACAATAATGTTGCGCTCAATGTAGCGTCTGAAGCTGGCTATATAGATAATTTTTTATATCAATCTAGTCAAGAACAAACTACGGCTTACTTTACCCTGTCTTCCGATTTAGCTTTTTCCTCAAAAAGCCAACAATCAGCATTCGATTTTGACGCAAGCATTGCCTCGCACTTTTTTGATAAGTTTTCCGACGATGATCATAGCGACTTTAGCATCTCGCCAAAATATCAATTCAAGCTTAGCCAAAATCAACGTCTTCATATTTCAGCACTTTGGTTGAATAGTTACACCTATAGAGGTACGGGCTTATCACTAGGTCAGGCTGAAGATCTCTCAAAGGGTGACGTAAAAGAAAATCAAGGTGCGGGTATTGGCTACGAATACGGCACGCTGGAGTCGCAAGGTAAATTAAATTTTGACGTTACCTATAGTGAAAGTGCATTTACCACTCGCCGCACAGATACCAAGCGGTTAGATACTGAGATACTTAATATTAAATCGAGCTTTGATTATCTGTTATCCGGTAAAACCTTTCTTGCCTTTGACGTTGACTACAAAAAGACCCAGTACCCGAATGATCCCATTATCAACAGAGATAGCCTTGCCGGCTTAGTTGGCGTTAAATGGTATACCACGGTGATAAGTGAGCTTAATTTATTGGTGGGTTACCAACAACTGAAATTTGAAGATAAGCGATTAAACGCTGACCATGCTTTTAAGTGGCGCTTTGATTATATCTGGCGTCCTTCAGATTTTAGCGAAGTGCATATTAGGTCAAATCGTCACTTTGATGAAAGTTACCGATTACTGAGTCGTTACCGTTTATCTCAAAGCCATCAAATAGATATTAAACATGCCTTCACCGGAAATTGGCATGCTTTAGTTACGGTTGGCCTTAATAATGAAAAATTTATTAGTCCTGAAACGACTGAAACTGAGGATTATATATTTTCAACCTTGAGCTTAGATTTTCAGCACAGTGAAAGAGTAAGTTTACAATTGAGTTATCACTATAAGTCATTGGAAGCCAAAGCCGATAATATTGATTATTTACACAATAGATTGGCTTTAAATATAAAGATTAGAATTTAGTGCTTTGATTTAGCTGTTGAAAAATGGAATAAAAATATGCGATTTTTGATGTTCTGCTTGTTGTTTTTTCTCGATCAAGCAACAGGAGATGATTATAGGTTAGGTGCTGGAGATCAGATTCAGATCACGGTCTATGGTGAAGACGACTTAACCACGAAGATTAAAGTTGATAAGTCGGGCGTTATTTCATTTCCATTTTTATCTGATATTGAAGTAGCGGGCTTATCGCCAAAAATTTTAGAGAATAAAATAGCAAACGGGCTACGCGGTGATTATTTAATTGACCCACAAGTAACCGTTTCTATTGTAATGTACAGACCTTTTTTTATTCATGGACAAGTAAAACGCCCCGGCGGTTACCCCTTTCAGGAAGATTTAACACTAGATAAAGCCATAGCAATCGCCGGCGGGTTAGCAGCGAGAGCATCGAAGTCGTCTTGGAACATCACTAGATTAGTGGATGGTAAAAAAGCGGTATTTGACGCTAATGTTTCCAGTGCGATTTTACCAGACGATATCATAGAAATTGAGCAAAGCTTTTTTTGAAGACACTAGAAGATAAAAATTTTATTTCCATTAATGAAGACGTTGCCTTAAAAGAAATTTTAACGCCGCTTTGGTCGCGTCGATGGAAAATTTTATGCTTTACCTTAGTGGTGACTTTCTTAGCTGCCATTTATCTTACCTTACTTAAACCTTCATACAGTGCCACAGCAATTTTACAAATTGGTACTAATAAGCCAGCTAACACGTTGTCTATTAATGACGCCTTTAATGAATCAAATGCTACGAAAGAGCAAATCCAAACACAATTTGAGTTATTACGCTCACGCAAATTTGCTGAACGCGTAATATTTCAGCTGAATCTGGTTCATCATGAAGAATTCAATAGTGGAAAATATAACGATAAATTAGCTATTCTTGCCCAAGTGGGTCAGGGCCAGTCAAATCCGTCAATTAGTGATGTTGTTAGCCAGTTTCAGAAAAAATTAACTATCGTTCCTATTGCGGGGACCGAGTTGGTAAAAATATCTTATGTGTCTTTTTCCGCTCAACTATCTCAAAAAATAGCGAATCAGGTAGGTATTACTTACTTGCAATATCAAGATGAAATTCATAGTGCTTCAAAAGAAACGACCTCTCAGTGGTTGGTTGATCAACTTGAAGAGCTGGGGAAAAAATTACAAATTTCTGAGCTGTCTTTGCAAACATATCGAGAAGCTGAAGGAATTGTTGATATTCACGGTGTGGTTGGTTTGGTTGGGTCTCAACTAACCGAGTTAACATCTGAAACATTGAAGGCGGCTAAATTAGCTGATGATCTTGCGATTTCATATCAAGATATACAAAAGTACGCAGGTGATATTGAAAAGTTAAGTGATCTACATGAAATTAGTAGCCATGCTACGTTAATGCAATTGCGCCGAGAAGAAGAAAAAATTGAACGTAAAATGTTTGAGTTGTCGCAACGGTACGGCCCTAAACATCCGAAAAAAATTGCGGTTAATGCTGAATTAATCTCGCTACAAAAGCGTATTACCCAACAAGTTTACGATATTGTTACATCAATTGAAAAAGAGTACTTTAGTGCAGTTGAAAGGGTTAACGGAACTAAACAACGCTTGGAAATTGCCAAAAAAGACTATCTGCGTTTAAGCCGTTTACAAAATAAATTCTCCCAGCTGACTCGTGAAGTTGACACCAACAAGGAGCTTTATAATAATTATTTAGTGCGCTTGAAAGAAGCTGATGCTATGGGTAATTATAATTCTAATTTTTATGTACGCTTTATTGATAAGGCGACAATTCCTAAAAGCCAAATTGCGCCTAATAAAATATTGATCATTGCCTTCACTTTCGTCCTTTCGATTGCCTTGACCTCTCTCATTATTATCATGCGTGAGCTATTAATGGATACATTAAACTCTCGTCGTAAATTAGATAATTTTAATGAGGCACAAATCCTTGCCGTATTACCAAAAATTAAAGCCAGCTCACGTGAACGACAAGAAGATACCTACAGCACGGATAACCGCTTTACTGAAGCGATAAGAACGTTAAGAACAGCTTTACTATTTAACAGTGAAAAAACGGCACCTAAAATCATTGCCATAACGTCTTCCGTACCCAATGAAGGGAAGTCAACGGTTGCGCTGCACCTTGCGCGGTCGTTCAGTGAAATGGAAAAAGTGTTGCTCATTGAAGCCGATATGCGTCATCCAACAATCGCTAAGAATATGAACTTGAATGAGCATCGCCCTGGTCTTTCTAATTTATTAGCTAAAACTCATCAAATTAATGAGTGTATTATCCGCGATAAAAATGTCAAATTAGATATTTTGACCTCAGGTGTTACACCTGCTAATCCGTTAGCTTTCCTTTCCATGAAGCGCTTTAATATGCTGATAAAGGTTTTTGGTAACTTTTATGACCGTATTATTATTGAAACACCACCTGTCCATGCTGTTAGTGACGCGGTTATTATTTCGAAGTTAGTTGATAGCGTCATCTACATTGTGCACGGTAATAAAACTAAGCGGGAGCAGATTTCGTCAGGCTTAAGAATGCTGAAACAAGTTAACGCACCCATAGAGGGCGTGGTGATTAACCACAGTGAAAACATAGACACCGACAAATATCATAATAAATACTATAACGACCGTAATAACATTATTAAGCTTGCTGCGAGAAAGCGCGGTTAACTTAACTCAAACCAGTTTATGCCCCGGCTGTTTTTGCGTATAATAGCGCAAATCTTCAATAGTCACTGTTATGAAAATACGTACCAACTTCTCCCTACAAGCGTTCAATAGTTTTAATTTACCAGTTGTTACGGCTGAAATTATTTTTCCATCGACTATAAAAGAGCTAGCTGAAATATCCATTGAAAAAGCTTCAACGTCTTATATTCTCGGCGAAGGAACCAACACCTTATTTTGTCATGATAATGCGCCCACGATTATCAAACCCAACCTTATGGGGATTGAAGTCATTGAAAGCGATGATAACTTTCAAGTGAAAGTGGCTTGCGCACAAAACTGGCATGAATTTGTCTTGTTTTGTATTAATAGTGGTATTTACGGTTTAGAAAATTTGGCTTTGATCCCTGGTAGTGTTGGTGCGGCTCCGGTACAAAATATTGGTGCATATGGCATTGAGGTGAGTAACTTTATTACCAGTGTTACTTGGTTTGATTTTGCTAAGAAAAAACAGGTTGATTTTACCAATGCTGAGTGTCAATTCGGTTATCGCGACAGTATTTTTAAACAAGCATTAAATGGTACTGGTATTATTACGCACGTGCACTTCTTACTTCCTAAAGCTTGGCAAGCAGTCGATAGCTATCAAGGGTTGAATGAACTTGTCTCTCCAGTGACACCTCAAGCCATAATGGCAAAAGTTATACAACTTCGCCAAGCCAAATTACCTGAGCCTAAACAGCACCCAAATGCCGGTAGTTTTTTTAAAAACCCCATCGTCAGTAAAGATGTTTTTAACGAGTTGCATCAACAATATGCTCATATGCCTCATTATCTACAAGATAATGGTGATGTTAAATTGGCTGCAGGCTGGTTGATAGAGCAAGCAGGCCTTAAAGGCTTTCGTCGTGACGGTGTTGGTGTACATGAAAACCAAGCCTTAGTGGTCATTAACTATGAAAGTAAGCAAGGTGAAAGTATTGTGGCTTTGTCGGTCCATATTCAGAAAAAAGTTAAGGCTAAATTTAACATTCAATTAGTGCCAGAAGTTAGGTTTATCGGCGTAGATGGTGAGTTAAGTCATGCCAGCACAGGGTGTAAATAATGAAAGCAATTCGTGAGCAGTTGATTAAGAAACTGGTTAAAGGTGAGTTTTTATCAGGCCAAGCTTTAGGCGAAGAACTGGGCGTTAGTCGAGCGGCTATTTCAAAACATATTAGTGCCTTGCAAGAAATTGGCTTTGATATTTTTAGTGTAACGGGAAAAGGTTATCGAATAGCTAATCCTATTGAGCTGCTAAATGAAACGCGTATCGTCGAGCTATTAACTGAACAAAATACCCATGCAAAAGTTGAAGTGCATAGCTTAATAGATTCAACCAATAGCTATTTAATGCGTCGTTTACCAAACCAAAATACTCCAGGGCAGGTATGTATTGCCGAATATCAAAGTGCTGGACGAGGGCGAAGAGGGCGGCAATGGATTTCACCTTTTGGTTCACATATTTATTTATCAATGTATTGGTATTTAGAACAAGGCATGTCAGCAGCTATGGGCTTAAGTGTTGTGGCCGCATTGGCGGTTAGTGATGCGATAAAAGCCTTGTATGATGTAGATGTTGAATTGAAATGGCCAAATGATATCTACTTCAACGGTGTAAAGCTTGCGGGTATTTTAATTGATCTCGAAGGTCAGGCAATGGAGCCTTGCCATTGTGTTATTGGCATTGGCTTAAATATTAAAATGCCAGAAAAAAGTGCGGCGCTAGTCGACCAACCTTGGATAGATTTATCGAGTGCTATTGGGGTCGATATAGATCGCAATATTTTAGCGGCTAGCATAATTGCAGCATTATTAAAGCGCTTAAAAACACATAGTGAAACGGGTATCAATACTATGATTGCTCAGTGGCAAGCACACGACTTCTACTTCAATAAACCTGTTGCTTTAATTACCGGTGAAAAAATTACCCGCGGTATCTGTCGTGGTATAAACGCCCAAGGTGCATTAATGTTAGAGGTTAATGGTCAAGTTAGCCCCGTATATGGTGGTGAAGTTAGTTTAAGGACTGGATTATGAGACTGTTAGTTGATGTTGGTAATACTCAAGTAAAATATGTCTTTCAAGCGACAGAGGATACTTCAACACTCTCTGATATTGTCTACCTTGATTATCAATCATTCCAAGCGCAATTGTCACAAGGAAAATTTTCAGAAGTCAGCGCCGTTATCCTTGCCAACGTTCATGGAAACGCAGTACACGATTCGATAGAAAAGTGGGCAGCCCTTAATAACATTGCCTTTGTGCAAGTACACAGTACGGCAAAAGCATTTGGTGTAACATCCTCCTATCTACAGCCTGAGCGGCTAGGCGTTGATCGTTGGTTGGCTATGATAGGGGCGAAGCAAATATACCCACAACAAAACCTACTCATTATTGATGCCGGTACTGCAACAACGGTTGATGTTTTGGATGCAAACGGTCAGCATTGTGGCGGCTGGATAATGCCCGGTGTGCAAACTCTTTTTGATAGTTTATTAACGCGGACGAGTAAAATTATTGCTACGCCCAAAACTAGCGCTAGTCTGTCATTTGGTATGAACAGCTCAAATTGTTTAAATCATGGTAGTTGGGCGATGACTATAGGCGCAATAAAAGAAGCCATTATTCAAGCAAATAGCCAGTTGATACTAGACAAAGTGTTGATCACAGGTGGTAATGGGCAAGCAATTGCAAATTTAATGACTGATACTTGCCAGCTAGAGCCTAAGCTAGTATTTCACGGTTTAAGTTGTTTTCAAGTCAGTTAAGCACGAGTGCGCACAGCAAAATAATTACGATTGTGTTTAAAAAACCATCAAACGCATAAAAACATGCTTTTTTTTGCATTTTGCTGTTGCAAGCTAGAAAACATTACTCTAGAATTCGCATCACTTAATGTAGTGCCGACTTAGCTCAGTTGGTAGAGCAACTGACTTGTAATCAGTAGGTCGCCAGTTCGACTCCGGCAGTCGGCACCATTAATACATTACTTGTAATGTGAAAAATAAAATTTGGAGGGGTTCCCGAGTGGCCAAAGGGATCAGACTGTAAATCTGACGGCTCAGCCTTCGGTGGTTCGAATCCACCTCCCTCCACCATTTTAACAGAGATAATCTGATAGATTAGCGGGTGTCGTATACTGGCTATTACCTCAGCCTTCCAAGCTGATGAAGCGGGTTCGATTCCCGCCACCCGCTCCAGTCTTTATAGAGAAATGCTGATATGGCTCAGTTGGTAGAGCGCACCCTTGGTAAGGGTGAGGTCGGCAGTTCGAATCTGCCTATCAGCACCACTTCTTCTTTAGACCTTCTATAGATTAATCAATGTTTTACACAATAAATTAATTTATTTAATGTACCCAGAGGTATTTTAAGATGGCTAAAGCAAAATTTGAACGTAATAAACCGCACGTTAACGTTGGTACTATTGGTCACGTCGATCACGGTAAAACAACACTAACAGCCGCTATCTCTGCGGTATTAACTAAAGTACACGGTGGTGAAGTTAAAGACTTCGCACAAATCGATAATGCTCCTGAAGAGCGTGAGCGTGGTATTACTATTAATACTTCTCACATCGAGTACGATACAGAAGTTCGTCACTACGCCCACGTAGATTGTCCTGGCCATGCTGATTACATCAAAAACATGATCACGGGTGCTGCACAAATGGATGGTGCTATCTTAGTAGTTGCTGCTACAGATGGTCCTATGCCACAAACACGTGAGCACATCTTGTTATCACGTCAAGTTGGCGTTCCTTACATCATCGTATTCATGAACAAATGTGATGTTGTAGATGACGACGAATTACTTGAATTAGTAGAAATGGAAGTTCGTGAACTTCTTTCTGAATATGACTTCCCAGGTGATGATTTACCGGTAATTCAAGGTTCAGCACTTGGCGCTCTTCAAGGCGACGAGAAATGGGAAGCTAAAATCATTGAACTTGCTGACCAATTAGATACATACATTCCAGAGCCAGAGCGTGCAATCGACGGTGCATTCATCATGCCTATCGAAGATGTATTCTCAATTTCAGGTCGTGGAACGGTTGTAACAGGTCGTGTTGAACGTGGTATCGTTAAAGTTGGCGATTCAGTAGAAGTTGTTGGTATCCGTGATACACAAACATCGACTTGTACAGGTGTTGAAATGTTCCGTAAGCTTCTTGACGAAGGTCGTGCTGGCGAGAACTGTGGTGTTCTTTTACGTGGTCTTAAGCGTGAAGACGTAGAACGTGGTCAAGTTTTATGTCAACCTGGTTCAATTTTACCTCACACTAAATTCGAATCTGAAGTATACGTGTTAAGTAAAGATGAAGGTGGTCGTCATACGCCATTCTTCAAAGGATACCGTCCACAGTTTTACTTCCGTACAACAGATATCACAGGTGCTGTAGAGCTTCCTGAAGGTGTTGAAATGGTAATGCCAGGCGACAACTTAAAGTTTGTTGTAGAGCTTATCAACCCAGTAGCGATGGACGAAGGTTTACGCTTCGCTATCCGTGAAGGTGGTCGTACTGTTGGTGCTGGTGTTGTATCTAAAATCATCGCTTAATAGCAGATATTAGAAACACCCTTAAAAAAGACGCTTCGGCGTCTTTTTTGTTATTAAGAGATTAATAAACTTGGCTCGGGTGCTGGTGTTGTATCTGCTCTTACCTTAGAGAAGTATTGCTTAATAATTTTTAGACACCAAACCTTAAAAAAGACGCTTCGGCGTCTTTTTTGTTTTTAAGCGATTAGTGTGGCGGGGTAGATGCTGGTGTTGTATATGCTCTTACATTAATGAATGTATCGCTGATAGAAAATAGTAGAAACACCCTTAAAAAAGGTGATGCGTATTTTTTAGACGACTGTCTAACAGTTTTCTGCCTGATCGTATTAAAAATACTGATGGTATTTTCTAAAAGATAATCAGCATCAAATTTTACGGCGTCGACAGCATGGCGCACCTTCTAGACTAATACCAAATGTAATAAGTTATTGACCAATTTTAAGCGAGGATAAATTGTTCAAGAATACATGTTTATTGTTCCAGACTAAACATAAGTACCTGCATCCCTGCAGGCAAGGCGTTTGATTGATTAGGGCATGGATGCCCGTAAGTAGAACAATGCAGGAGCAATTGTCGAGTAATAGCGGGCGTGTGTGATTGAAAACAACGCAGTTATTGACGATTCAAACCGCCTTAAAATGATCGATTATTTATTTCAATTGGTATAACGTTTAATATATAAAAATTTGATATTAAACAAACAAAATGAAACATTATTAAGTATCATAGTTTGATAAAATAGAGTGATAGTATCTACTTTGATCTTCAAAAACAGATAGTCAGTTACTCATATTTAATTATTACCATAGTCAAATGCTAATCCATATTTATTACTTTACTCAATTAAAGTATTTTGATACTTAGATAACATAAAGGACTATCTCGTTATCATGCTGGCTTCCCCTCTGCATTCTCAATGGAGTGATATATGTTTTTTATTGATCAAGTAATATTGTTGGCCGCAGTGCTTATTTTACTGGGTATCATTTCGAGTAAATTATCAGCCCGTTTAGGCTTACCTGTGCTCGTGCTATTTTTAATCGTCGGGATGTTGGCGGGCGAAGATGGTCCTGGCGGTATTCTTTTCGATAATGCTAAAGCAGCACACTCTTTGGGAACACTCGCATTAGCCTTGATTTTATTTGACGGCGGCCTACAAACCCCCTTAAAAGCAATTAAATTAGTCTGGAAGCCTGCATCAGCCCTCGCTACCTTAGGGGTACTTATTACTGGTGCAGTAACAGGTTACGCTGCAGCATATATTTTAGAAATCCCTTTGCTACAAGGCATGCTCTTAGGTGCCATTGTTGGGTCGACGGATGCTGCTGCCGTTTTCTCCTTATTGCGTAATGCCGGCATTCATTTAAATGGAAAATTAAAAGCTACCCTAGAAATAGAGAGTGCTTCAAACGATCCTATGGCAATATTTCTAACGGTAGGTTTGTTAGAAGTTTTAGTTAACGAGATGAAGCCTGGCTCAGGTTTGTTGGTGATGTTTTTATCACAAATGGGCTTAGGCGCAGTTGTTGGTTTAGCCGTAGGCTGGCTATCATTACGACTTATCAATCGAATTCAGTTAGTGGCGGCAGGGCTATATCCAGTATTAGTAGCAGCTTGTGGCTTACTCTCTTTTGGTATTACTGCAAATATAGGCGGTAGTGGTTTTTTAGCTGTTTTTATTACAGGCGTCGTTATTGGCAACAGCAGATTTGTTTTTCAACGAAGTACTTTTTTATTCCACGATGGCTTAGCGTGGTTAAGCCAAATAACCATGTTCGTTGTGTTGGGCTTATTGATCACGCCCACATCTTTACTTGATGTTTGGCTTGAGGGACTAATCATTGCCTTTGTTTTGATCTTCATCGCCAGACCACTTGCTGTTGTACCAATTTTAGCGATATTTGGTTTTAACCTCCGTGAAATTACCTTGGTCTCTTGGGTAGGGTTACGAGGATCTGTGCCCATTATTCTGGCCATCTTTCCGCTTATATTCGGTTTGCCGGGTGCGGCACTTATTTTCAATGTCGTGTTTTTTGTGGTATTAATTTCGGCGACTTTACAAGGTTCTAGCTTGGCTTGGATGGCAAGAAAGTTAAAGTTAACCTTACCTCCACCAGTGACGCCAGCAGCGACATTAGAAATAACCGCGCTGGGCGATGTCGATGCCGATATTGTTGAATATACTTTAGGCAGCACATCGCGGGCCGTTGGTTATCGTATATCTCAGTTGGCATTACCTGAGAGTGCAGTTATGGCGATGATTTCCCGTGATAATAACATTATCGCACCGCGTGGTTCGACTCTTTTACAGGCGGAAGATCAGTTGTTTATCGTGCTTAAACCTATTACTAGAGCATTTGTCGACTGTGTTTTTTCAGGGGAAGTAGATGGTGAAAAAAATGAGTTACCTGCGCAAGAGTTAATGGTTAAAGGTAATACCCATATCATCGATATAGCACATTCTTATAATATTGATATTACAGGTGGTGCAGAAGAGACTCTTGAACAGGTGATAAAATCTCATCTTATTATTGCACCCGCTATTAATGCCGTTGCGGAACTTAATAATGTTAAATTATATGTTCGAGAAATGGTAGAGGAGCGGATTATTACTGTCGGTATTTTAGTGACAGCTGGAAAATAAAACTAAATTTTTATGTTTGTCTGCTAATGTGCTTAAACATATAATGGGCTGTGAATATTGTTATTTTTTAGTGTCATTAGCTAAAATTTTATCAGCATAGAGTTCATGCCCTATGACCACTAAAGATTATCTTGTAAATTTCCCTTGAGTAAAATGATTGACTAAGTATAATAGCGCCTCACTTCTAGAGTCACTCTTAATTCCCAAACAACTAAGAATCACTCGGTAAGTGTAAGTACAAATTGAAGGGGTATAGTTCCAATTGGTAGAACAGCGGTCTCCAAAACCGACGGTTGGGAGTTCGAATCTCTCTACCCCTGCCATTTTTTAGTAAAGTGCTTATTAGTTAAATAATAGGGGCTTTAGATTTTAACCTCGATTTTATCGAGGTGCTTTGTCTTAGCTTAGACACGTAATTACAGGTAGTAGATATGAATGCAAGTACTGAAACTGAACCAAGTGGTTCATTTGATTTTTTAAAGTGGGGCGTAATTGTTTTACTTTTAGCTGGCGCAGTTGTCGGTAATTACATTTTTGCTGAACAGTCAATTCTTGTTCGCGCTTTAGCTGTAGTTGCTGCTATTGTTATTGCAGGTCTTGTTGCTATGCAAACAGTTAAAGGTCGTACTGCTGTAGCATTCGCTAAAGAATCTCGTACAGAAGTACGTAAAGTGGTTTGGCCAACACGTCAAGAAGCAGTGCAAACAACGGGTATAGTATTAGTGGCAACATTAATTATGTCTTTATTGCTTTGGGGTTTAGATTCAGTTCTTTTCTGGGTAGTTGGATTAATTACTGGATTAAAAGTAGGTTAAGGTACCGTCATGACTGAAGAAATTACAATTACAGATACGCCTGAAAAAAACAATAATCCTAAATTACGTTGGTATGTAGTACAAGCGTTCTCTGGTTACGAAGGTCGTGTACAAAAAACATTACTAGAGCATATTGGCATTCATGGCTTAGAAGAAAAGTTTGGCGAAATTTTAGTGCCAACTGAAGAAGTTATTGAAATGCGTGCTGGGCAAAAGCGCAAAAGCGCTCGTAAATTTTTCCCAGGCTATGTATTAGTTCATATGGAATTAGACGATGAGTCGTGGCATTTAGTTAAAAGTGTGCCACGAGTATTAGGCTTTATTGGTGGTACTAAAGAAAGACCGGCTGCTATTACACAAAAAGAAGCTGATAGAATTTTACAGCGTCTAGAAGATACAGATAAGCCTAAACCTAAAACATTATTTGAGCCAGGCGAAGTGGTACGTGTTATTGACGGTCCATTTGCTGACTTTAACGGTGTTGTTGAAGAGCTGGACTACGAGAAAAACCGTATTAAAGTATCGGTGCTTATTTTTGGTCGTTCAACACCTGTTGATTTGGAATTTGGTCAAGTCGAAAAAGGCTAGTATCAAGTACTTACTAAATCCTAAAGAGCCAGAGTTTTTACTCTGGCTTTTTTATGTCTAGTACTTCCTATATTTGTTCTTTGTTCTCTGTAGATACTTTGATTAATATTTTACAGGGAGGAAAGCATGAGGAAAGATTTAAGGCTCTTATCGGTTATAGATTTTGCTTTTCACTTCTCATTTAGTCCTCCTTCATTTCTCCCTGTGAATAGTTTTTTTATGTGAATGTGAAATCAATGAAAAGCGCACGAGTTATGTGCAATTTTTAGAATGACATTTGTCCATCTCTAGACTCTGATTAATAATTAACAGGAAGGAAAGAATGAGGAAAGATTTGAGCTTTGTATAGATTTTATTTTTCACTTCTTATTTAGTCCTCCTTCCTTTCTCCCTGTAAATAATTTTATTAAGTGACTTTTAATTTTACATAAAGCCCAGAAATTTTCCTTATTTAGGTGCAGTACTAACGCTTCGCGATGTTTTTTTATACAAATATAAATCTAATCTTGCACAACGACCTTTGAATAATATATAATCCGCTGCCGATTTTATCTGATGAAGAGAAAATCGATTTTTTGTTAACGGGGAGCTGATTTTAATGATCAGCGTTAGAACCCATACTAAAGGTATTAAAACCATGGCTAAAAAAGTCACAGCTTTAATCAAGCTACAAGTTGCTGCTGGTGCAGCAAATCCGTCACCACCAGTTGGTCCTGCACTAGGTCAACACGGTGTGAACATCATGGAATTCTGTAAAGCGTTTAACGCAAAAACAGATTCTTTGGAAAAAGGCGCTCCAGTTCCAGTAGTTATTACTGTATATGCTGATCGTTCTTTCACGTTTGAAACCAAAACTCCACCTGCTGCTTACTTACTTCTTAAAGCTGCTGGTGTTAAGAGTGGTTCTGGTCGTCCTAACACTGATAAAGTTGGTACTGTTACTACAGCACAACTTGAAGAAATTGTTAAGACTAAAGAAGCTGATCTTACTGCTGGTTCTATGGAAGCTGCAGTGCGTACCATTGCGGGTTCTGCTCGTTCAATGGGTTTAGTGGTAGAGGACTAATCAATGACTAAATTATCAAAACGCACTCGTCTTATCCGTGAAAAAGTAGACGTATTAAAAGAATATGACATCGCTGAAGCTATCGCTTTACTTAAAGAGCTAGCTACTGCTAAATTCCGCGAAAGCGTAGATGTTGCAGTAAACCTTGGCATAGATGCTCGTAAATCTGATCAAAACGTTCGTGGCGCTACTGTGTTACCAAACGGTACTGGTCGTGATGTACGTGTTGCTGTATTTACACAAGGCGCTAACGCTGATAAAGCGAAAGAAGCCGGTGCAGACATCGTAGGTATGGAAGACTTAGCAGAGCAAGTTAAAGCCGGTAAAATGGATTTTGACGTTGTAATCGCTACACCAGACGCTATGCGTGTTGTTGGTCAACTAGGTCAGATTTTAGGTCCACGTGGTCTAATGCCTAACCCGAAAGTTGGTACAGTTACACCTGACGTTGTTACTGCTGTAAATAACGCTAAAGCGGGTCAAATTCGCTACCGCAATGACAAAAACGGTATCATCCATACTACTATTGGTAAGGCTGATTTCGACGATGCTAAATTGCAGGAAAACCTTGAGTCATTATTGGAAGCGCTTAAAAAAGCAAAACCAGCTAATGCTAAAGGCCAGTACATTAAGAAAATTTCTGTTTCAACTACTATGGGTGCCGGCGTTGCCGTTAACCAAGCTAGCTTGACAGTATAGTTTTCTGTAGGGTGTCGAAAATCGACACTTTACAAGGGCGAAATTGTAGACTATAATTTCGCCCCTTAAATTTTGGTAGGTGTTGTCTAACTATTAGCATTTATTTGCTATAGACAACCCCGTCAAAGACCGTAGGAGCTGATACGATTCTTCGTTGAAAGCTTAATATTTCCTACGTAGATGGTGATTACCCAGTATTTCCTAATTCTGGTCCTCGCCGTAACGGCCTAAGCGAATATTAATTGGCTTAGGGATAGTAAATACCGGTTATATTTTGCCGGTGAACCAGGAGTAAAGCCAATGGCTATCAATCTTGATGACAAAAAAGCAATTGTTGCTGAAGTTCAAGAAGCTGCCAATGGCGCTCAATCAGCTGTAGTCGCGGATTCACGCGGTGTTTCAGTTGAAGCAATTACTGTATTACGTAAGCAAGCACGTGAAAACGGCGTATGGATGAAAGTTATCCGTAACACGTTAGCACGTCGTGCATTACAAGGTACTGACTTTGAATGTGTTTCTGACACATTAGTTGGTCCATCATTAATTGCATTTTCAAACGAGCATCCAGGTGCAGCAGCACGTTTATTCACAGATTTCGCTAAAACTAACGAAAAATTTGAATTAAAAGCAGCAGCATTTGAAGGTAACGCAGTAGACGTAAACATGTTAGCTAAGCTACCTACTTACGACGAAGCAATTGCACGTTTAATGAGCGCTATGAAAGAAGCATCTGCAGGCAAACTTGTCCGCACAATTGCTGCAGTACGCGATCAGAAAGAGCAAGAAGCTGCTTAATAATTGTTTTCCTCTGCTATTACTTAAACATATGCAGAGCACAATTCGCACTTTTTGTATTTATAGTTATTTCAAACAGCCAAAGGCTGTTTATTAAAAAACAGGAAATTTAAAATGTCTATTTCTAAAGACGATATCCTAAACGCAGTTGCTGAAATGTCAGTAATGGACGTTGTTGCACTAATCGAAGCAATGGAAGAGAAGTTTGGCGTATCTGCTGCAACTGCTGTTGCTGCTGCTGGCCCAGCTGAAGCTGCTGAAGAGAAAACTGAATTTGACGTAGTAATGACTAGCTTCGGCGAGAAGAAAGTTGCTGTAATCAAAGCAGTTCGTGGCGCTACAGGTCTTGGCTTGAAAGAAGCTAAAGATTTAGTTGAATCAGCTCCTAAAGCGATTAAAGAAGGCGTTGACAAAGCTGAAGCTGAAGAGCTTAAGAAAACTCTTGAAGAAGCAGGTGCTTCTGTTGAGATCAAATAATCTGTTTTTAAACAGATTATTTGCCTGAAAAGGCAATGGCTGGTGATTTAAACGTCACCGGCCTTTTTGCGCTAAAGAAAGTGGTTTTTTTTTAAACCAAAACAGTGCATTATTTGATACTTGATAAAAGAAGTATCACTGCAATATCCTGTCTTTTTTGAAGGCAGATCGGCCATAACCAGCAAGCTGAGGAACCCCATGGTTTACTCTTACTCTGAAAAGAAACGTATTCGTAAGGACTTTGGTAAAAGTGTGCAAGTAATGGACTATCCATTCTTGTTATCAATCCAACTCGAATCTTTCCGTAAGTTTATTGATATTGATCCAACAGGTGAAACAGGCCTAGAGGCTGCATTTCATTCTATTTTTCCAATTAAAGCTTATTCTGGTAGCTCAGAATTACAATTCGTAAGCTATCGTTTGGGCGAGCCGTTATTTGATGTTAAAGAATGTCAAATCCGCGGTATCACCTACTCTGCGCCATTACGCGTTAAATTACGTTTAGTCGTTTATGATAAAGAAGCGGCGGCAGGCACAGTAAAAGATATCAAAGAACAAGAAGTATACATGGGTGAAATACCATTAATGACTGACAACGGTACGTTTGTCATCAATGGTACTGAGCGTGTTATTGTTTCTCAATTACACCGTTCTCCAGGTGTGTTTTTCGATCATGATAAAGGGAAAACGCATTCTTCAGGTAAAGTGTTATATAACGCTCGCGTTATACCTTACCGTGGTTCATGGTTAGATTTCGAATTTGATCCAAAAGATAACTTATTTGTTCGAATTGACCGTCGTCGTAAATTACCGGCGTCAATCATTTTGCGTGCCTTAGAGTACTCAACTGAAGAAATTTTAGATATCTTCTACGATACGACTAATTTTACGATTAAAGGCGATAAGCTAATAATGGATTTAATTCCAGAACGCTTACGTGGTGAAACAGCTACTTTCGACATAAAACTCCCTAAAGGTGATGTTTTAGTTGAACAGGGTCGTCGTATTACCGCACGTCATATTCGCTCTTTATCAAAAGAGAAAATGAAAATTTTAGAAGTACCTGCAGAGTATATTGTAGGTAAAGTACTATCTAAAGCATACATTGATGAGTCTACTGGTGAAGTAATCGCTGAAGCGAATGCTGAGATTACGCTAGAATTACTAGCTGAATTAAGCCAAGCGGGACACAAAGTACTCTCTACTTTATATATGAACGAATTCGATGTTGGTTCATATATGTCAGACACACTTCGCGTAGATAACTCAACTAACCGCTTAGAAGCACTAGTTGAAATTTACCGTATGATGCGTCCTGGCGAGCCACCGACAAAAGATGCAGCTGATACGTTATTTAATAACTTATTTTTCGCACTAGAACGTTATGACCTATCAACAGTTGGTCGTATGAAGTTCAACCGTCGTGTTGGCAATGCTGATGATGTC
Source organism: Colwellia sp. PAMC 21821 (assembly GCF_002077175.1). NCBI lineage: Bacteria > Pseudomonadati > Pseudomonadota > Gammaproteobacteria > Alteromonadales > Colwelliaceae > Colwellia > Colwellia sp. PAMC 21821. The sequence continues at coordinate 1,705,327 of NZ_CP014943.1, read as the reverse complement.
GGTACTGGTGTATTATCTAAAGAAGATATCATTTCAGTAATGAAAACTTTGATCGGCATTCGTGACGGTAAAGGTGAAGTTGATGATATCGATCACTTAGGTAACCGTCGTATCCGTTCTGTTGGTGAAATGGCAGAAAACCAATTCCGTGTTGGTTTAGTACGTGTTGAGCGTGCTGTTCGTGAACGTTTAAGTCTTGGTGACTTAGATGCGATCATGCCACAAGATTTAATTAACGCTAAGCCGATTTCTGCTGCCGTTAAAGAATTCTTTGGTTCATCACAATTGTCACAATTTATGGATCAAAACAACCCATTGTCAGAAGTGACGCATAAGCGTCGTATCTCTGCTTTAGGGCCAGGTGGTTTGACACGTGAACGTGCAGGTTTTGAAGTACGTGATGTACATCCAACGCATTATGGTCGTGTTTGTCCAATTGAAACGCCGGAAGGTCCAAACATTGGTTTGATCAACTCGTTATCGTGTTATGCACGTACTAACGATTTCGGTTTCTTGGAAACTCCTTACCGTAAAATTGTTGATGGTTTAGTGACAGATGACATAGATTACCTTTCTGCAATTGAAGAAGGTAATTTCGTTATTGCACAAACTACAGCTGCAGTTGATGCCGATGGTAAATTGGTTGAAGGCTTAGTTGCTTGTCGTCATAAAAACGAATTTACACTAATGTCTGCTGAACAAGTTCAGTATATGGATGTTTCACCACAACAAATCGTTTCAGTAGCGGCATCACTTATTCCGTTCCTAGAACACGATGATGCTAACCGGGCCTTGATGGGCTCGAACATGCAACGTCAAGCTGTACCTACATTAAGAGTGGATAAACCACTTGTTGGTACGGGTATGGAGAAAATTGTTGCGGTTGATTCTGGTGTAACAGTTGTTGCTAAACGTGGCGGTGTTGTTACTTACGTTGATGCTTCACGTATCGTCGTTAAAGTTAATGAAAATGAAATGCACGCTGGTGAAGCGGGTATTGATATTTATAACTTAACTAAATACACCCGTTCAAACCAAAATACTTGTATCAACCAACGTCCATTGTGTCGTATGGCTGAGCCTGTAGTTCGTGGTGATGTTTTAGCAGATGGTCCTTCTACAGATATGGGTGAATTGGCACTTGGCCAAAACATGCGTATCGCTTTCATGCCTTGGAATGGTTACAACTTTGAAGATTCAATGTTGTTATCTGAGCGTGTAGCTACAGAAGATCGTTTCACTACGATTCATATTCAAGAATTAACTTGTATCGCTCGTGATACTAAACTTGGCAGTGAAGAAATTACTGCTGATATTCCAAATGTTGGCGAATCTGCATTATCTAAATTAGATGAAGCGGGTGTTGTTTACATTGGAGCTGAAGTTAATGGTGGCGACATCTTAGTGGGTAAAGTTACTCCTAAAGGTGAAACACAATTAACACCAGAAGAAAAACTTTTACGTGCAATCTTTGGTGAAAAAGCCGCTGATGTTAAAGACAGCTCTTTACGTGTCCCTAACTCAGTGTCTGGTACTATCATCGATGTACAAATCTTCACCCGTGACGGTGTAGAAAAAGATGCTCGTGCTGTTGAAATCGAAGAAATGCAACTTAAACAAGTTAAGAAAGACTTGGGTGATGAGTTCAGTATTTTAGAAGATGGTATATACGCTCGTGCGAAGAAATTGTTATTAGCGTCAGGTTTAAATGAATCTGATCTAAACAGTATGTCTCGTGATAAGTGGTTAGTTCAAAACTTGGCTGATGAAGGTCAACAGTCAGAGCTTGAACAAATCGCTGAACAATACGACAACATTAAAGCAGACTTTGATAAGAAGTATGAAGTTAAGCGTCGTAAAATCACTCAAGGTGCTGATTTAGCGCCAGGCGTATTGAAAATAGTTAAAGTTTACTTAGCTGTTAAACGTCGTATCCAGCCAGGTGATAAAATGGCCGGTCGTCATGGTAACAAAGGTGTTATTTCAAACGTAGTACCTGTTGAAGACATGCCTTACGATGAGCACGGTGTTCCAGTTGATGTTGTACTTAACCCGTTGGGTGTACCATCACGAATGAACATTGGTCAGATCCTAGAAACACATTTAGGTATGGCAGCGCGTGGTATTGGTGAGAAAATTAACCGTATGTTGGAAGCTCAATTAGAAATTCACAAATTACGTGAATTCTTAAAAGAAGTTTACAACTTAGGTGAGTCTCGCCAAGAAGTTGATATTGATTCATTCTCTGATGATGAAATTATGCGCTTAGCAGGTAACTTACGTGCAGGTCTTCCAATTGCTACTCCAGTATTTGATGGTGCAAGTGAGAAAGAGATTAAAGACTTATTTAAACTTGCTGATATGCCTGAAAGTGGTCAATTTACGCTTACTGATGGCCGTACTGGTCGTAACTTTGAGCGTCCTGTGACTGTTGGTTACATGTATATGTTGAAACTGAACCATTTAGTTGATGACAAAATGCATGCGCGTTCTACGGGTTCATACTCGCTAGTAACGCAACAGCCTCTTGGTGGTAAAGCACAGTTTGGTGGTCAGCGTTTCGGTGAGATGGAAGTATGGGCACTTGAAGCATACGGTGCCGCTTATACCTTGCAAGAAATGCTAACGGTTAAATCTGATGATGTTAACGGTCGTACTAAGATGTATAAAAACTTAGTTGACGGTGATCATCGTATGGAACCGGGCATCCCTGAATCATTCAACGTATTGTTGAAAGAAATTCGTTCGTTGGGTATCAACATCGAATTAGATCAGGACTAGGCTACCTTAAGCTACATTGCTGACACTTAGCAGCTGCTATAAGTCAGTACAGGGAGAGAACAGATAACTGTTCTCTCCGGTATTTAACTCCGACAGGAGAGAGTGTGTGAAAGATTTACTTAAGTTTCTTAAGCAACAAAATCAAACAGAAGAGTTCGATGGAATTCGCATCGGGCTAGCTTCACCTGACATGATTCGTTCATGGTCATTTGGTGAAGTAAAGAAACCTGAGACGATTAACTATCGTACTTTTAAGCCGGAACGAGATGGTTTGTTCTGTGCGCGTATATTTGGTCCAGTTAAAGACTACGAATGTCTTTGTGGCAAATACAAACGCCTTAAGCATCGTGGTGTAATTTGTGAAAAATGTGGCGTTGAAGTTACATTAACTAAAGTTCGTCGTGACCGTATGGGTCATATCGAATTAGCAAGCCCAGTTGCTCACATTTGGTTCTTAAAGTCATTGCCATCACGTATCGGTCTATTATTAGACATGACGTTACGTGATATAGAGCGTGTACTTTACTTTGAATCTTATGTTGTTACCGAACCTGGTATGACGACATTAGAAAAAAGCCAAATTCTAACTGAAGAAGAATATCTTGATGCGTTAGAAGAGCACGGTGACGAATTCGACGCCCTTATGGGTGCTGAAGCGGTACTTGCGTTATTACAACAGATTGATCTTGATGGCGAAGTAGCGCAAATGCGTGAAGAATTGCCTGAGATTGGTTCTGAAACTAAGCGTAAAAAAATCACTAAACGTTTAAAATTAATGGAAGCATTCGCAGCATCAGGTAACAAACCTGAGTGGATGATCATGAACGTTTTACCAATTTTACCACCAGACTTACGTCCGTTGGTACCTTTGGATGGTGGCCGTTTCGCAACGTCTGACTTAAACGATTTATACCGTCGTGTAATTAACCGTAACAACCGTTTAAAACGTCTTCTTGACCTAGTAGCACCAGATATCATCGTACGTAACGAAAAGCGTATGTTGCAAGAGTCTGTTGATGCATTGCTAGATAATGGTCGTCGTGGTCGCGCAATTACTGGTTCTAACAAACGTCCTCTTAAATCACTTGCCGATATGATCAAAGGTAAGCAAGGTCGTTTCCGTCAGAACTTACTAGGTAAACGTGTAGATTACTCTGGTCGTTCTGTAATTACTGTTGGTCCTACATTACGTTTGCATCAATGTGGTTTACCGAAAAAAATGGCACTAGAATTATTCAAGCCATTTATTTACGGTAAATTAGAAGCGCGTGGATTAGCCACAACAATCAAAGCTGCTAAGAAATTGGTAGAGCGCGAAGGCGCTGAAGTTTGGGATGTACTTGACGAAGTAATTCGTGAACATCCGGTTATGCTTAACCGTGCACCAACACTTCATAGATTGGGTATCCAAGCGTTTGAACCTGTATTGATTGAAGGTAAAGCGATTCATTTGCATCCGTTGGTTTGTGCGGCATATAACGCCGATTTCGATGGTGACCAAATGGCGGTACACGTACCGTTGACAATCGAAGCACAAATGGAAGCACGTACGTTGATGATGTCAACGAATAACGTACTTTCTCCAGCGAACGGTGACCCTATCATCGTACCATCACAGGATGTTGTATTAGGTTTATATTACCTAACACGCGATCGTGTAAATGGTTTAGGTGAAGGTATGATTTTTACCGACATCAAAGAAGCTGAAAAAGCATACCGTACAGGTTTTGCTGAACTTCATGCGCGTGTAAAAATTCGTATTACTGAACATGTGCGTAATGCTGAAGGTGTACTTGAGCCTATTACTAAGCTTCGCGATACGACTGTTGGTCGTGCGATCTTATGGCAAGTATGTCCAGATGGCATGCCTTATGATCTTATTGATCAGCCACTAGGTAAAAAGCCAATTTCAAAACTGATTAACCATGCGTACCGTAACTTAGGTCTTAAAGATACTGTTATCTTTGCTGACCAAATTATGTACACAGGTTTCCACTACGCGATGATCGCGGGTGCTTCAGTTGGTATCGACGATATGGTTATTCCAGCGGCGAAATACACCATCATCGAAGATTCAGAAGAAGAAGTTAAAGAAATTCAAACTCAGTTCGAGCAAGGTCTTGTAACTCAGGGTGAAAAATACAACAAAGTTATTGATATTTGGTCTTCTGCCAACGAGAAAATCTCGAAAGCGATGATGGACAACTTATCAAAAGAAACAGTAATAAACCGTGATGGTGAGCCAGAAGAGCAAGACTCTTTCAACTCAATCTACATGATGGCGGATTCTGGTGCTCGTGGTAGTGCCGCTCAGATTCGTCAGCTTGCAGGTATGCGTGGTTTGATGGCTAAACCAGATGGCTCAATCATCGAAACACCAATCACCGCTAACTTCCGTGAAGGTTTGAACGTATTACAATACTTCATCTCTACTCATGGTGCGCGTAAAGGTTTGGCTGATACGGCATTGAAAACAGCTAACTCGGGTTACTTAACTCGTCGTTTAGTTGATGTTGCACAAGATTTGGTTGTTACCGAACATGATTGTGGCACATTAGACGGTCTACAAATGACACCATTGATTGAAGGTGGTGATGTTGTTGAGCCGTTACGTGAACGTGTTCTTGGTCGTGTTGTAGCTGAAGATGTTGTTAAACCTGGTACTGATGAAGTGTTATTACCTCGTAATACACTTATTGACGAAGCTTTATGTGATTTCATTGAAGAAAACTCAATTGATCAAATGAAAGTTCGTTCAATCATTACTTGTAAAACAGATTTTGGTATTTGTGCTCATTGTTACGGTCGTGATTTGGCTCGTGGTCATATGATTAACCAAGGTGAAGCGATTGGTGTTGTGGCAGCACAATCTATCGGTGAACCTGGTACTCAGTTAACCATGCGTACGTTCCATATCGGTGGTGCTGCATCTCGTGCATCTGCTGAAAACAACGTACAAGTTAAGAACACAGGTACACTGAAACTACAAAACGCTAAGTTTGTAACTAACTCAGCAGATCACTTAGTGATTACTTCACGTTCATCTGAACTGACAGTAATTGATGAGCTTGGTCGTGAGAAAGAACGTTACAAAGTACCTTACGGTACTATCTTGAATAAGAAAGATGGCGAAGCAATTACCGCAGGCGACATCATTGCTAATTGGGACCCGCATACGCATCCAATTATTACTGAGGTTGGTGGTAAGGTTCAATTCGTTGAGCTTATCGATGGCGTAACTATGGTTCGTCAAACTGATGAACTTACTGGTTTATCAAGTATTGTCGTGACTGAAGCTGGTCAACGTAACACTGCAGGTAAAGAAATGCGCCCAGCGGTTAAGTTAGTTGATGCTAAAGGTAATGATGTAATGATCGCTGGTACTGAAATTCCAGCACAGTACTTCTTACCAGGTAACGCGATTATTAACCTTGAAGATGGTGCAGAAGTTGGTATTGGTGATGCGTTAGCGCGTATTCCACAAGCATCGTCAAAAACTCGTGATATTACCGGTGGTTTACCACGTGTTGCCGATTTATTTGAAGCACGTAAACCTAAGCTTCCAGCTATCTTAGCTGAGAAAACAGGTATTATCGCTTTCGGTAAAGAGACTAAAGGTAAAGTGCGTTTACTTATCACTCAACCAAGTGGTGAAGTATACGAAGAGATGATCCCTAAAATGCGTCAATTAAACGTGTTTGAAGGTGAATCTGTACTTAAAGGTGAAGTTATTGCCGATGGTCCAGAGTCTCCACACGATATCTTACGTTTACGTGGTGTTGCACCAGTGGCTAACTACATTGTTAACGAAGTACAAGAAGTATACCGTTTACAAGGTGTTAAGATTAACGATAAGCACATCGAAGTTATCGTACGTCAAATGATCCGCAAGTGTGAGATCTTAGATGCCGGTGATAGTAATTTCCTTAAAGGTGAAATCCTGGAAGTTGCGCGTGTAAACATCTCTAATCGTGAGTTAGAAGCTGAAGGCAAGCAACCAGCTGAATACGAAATGCAAATGATGGGTATTACTAAAGCATCATTAGCAACTGAGTCATTCATCTCGGCTGCATCTTTCCAAGAAACGACACGTGTACTTACTGAAGCAGCAGTAGCTGGTAAGAAAGACAAACTTCGTGGCTTGAAAGAGAATGTTATTGTTGGTCGCTTAATCCCAGCAGGTACAGGTTACTCTTACCATCAAGAACGCGCGCGTGCTAAAAACGCCGTTCCGGTAGAAGAAGTAACAGTATCAGCTGACGACGCAGCGCAAGCATTAACAGATGCTTTAAATGCAGATTTATCTTCATAGTAAATGATAAAGATAAATCGGTTAAAAAGCAGATGATTAACCTGTCTAATGCGAGTAAAGCTTGACAGGTTAAAGCTTGACCTATAGAATTCCGCGACCCTATATTCCGTACCTTTGTGTATTGAATCTAGAGTCGCGGATTTTCACGTTTATAAGGGTGTAAATTTCCCCATTGATTGGAATTTACACAAATTTAACTAATCGGGAGCTATTTAATGGCAACTATTAACCAATTAGTACGTAAACCACGTGTAAGACAAGTAACTAAAAGTAACGTTCCAGCGTTACAAGCTTGTCCACAACGTCGTGGCGTATGTACTCGTGTGTATACAACTACACCAAAGAAACCTAACTCAGCATTACGTAAAGTTGCTCGTGTTCGTTTAACTAACGGCTTCGAAGTAACTTCATACATCGGTGGTGAAGGTCACAACTTACAAGAGCATAGCGTTATTTTGATTCGCGGTGGTCGTGTTAAAGATTTACCAGGTGTGCGTTACCACACCGTTCGTGGCGCACTTGATTGTTCAGGCGTAAGCGATAGAAGACAAGGCCGTTCTAAATACGGTGCTAAACGACCTAAATCTTAAGTTTCCCTTTCTGTACTTATCAAAAGATAAGTAAAAGAATAGAAACGTTAAGTAAGGCCAAATAACATATTACATTTTGGGTTTATCCTGAATATAACGGAGAATTAAGATGCCAAGAAGACGCGTCGTAGGGCAACGTAAAATATTGCCAGATCCTAAGTTCCACAACGAACTTTTAGCAAAATTCATCAACATCCTTATGGTTGATGGTAAAAAATCTACTGCAGAAAAAATTGTTTACGGTGCATTAGACATTTTAACTGAGAAAAACACTGAGAAATCTCATCTTGAGTTATTCGAAACAGCGTTAGACAACATCCGCCCACAAGTGGAAGTAAAGTCTCGTCGTGTTGGTGGTTCTACTTACCAAGTTCCAGTTGAAGTTCGTCCTGTGCGTCGTAATGCACTAGCCATGCGTTGGTTAGTTGAAGCAGCTCGTAAACGTGGTGAAAAATCAATGGCTCAGCGCCTAGCTAACGAAATGTTAGATGCGTCTGACAGCAAAGGTTCAGCGGTTAAGAAACGTGAAGACGTTCACCGTATGGCCGAAGCTAACAAAGCATTCGCTCACTACCGTTGGTAGATACTATTTACTAGCAAAAATTGCTAGTAATATAGTAGCAAGCGTATTGCCGTGGTTATCACCGAGTATCTGTAAAGATACAAAGTGATAGCCACAACTGTTTTATAATCTGGGAAAAATCTCAGAAAGAGGAAGAAATTGTGGCACGTATAACCCCTATTGAGCGTTACCGTAACATTGGTATTTGTGCTCATGTCGATGCCGGTAAAACGACAACAACAGAAAGGGTACTTTTCTATACTGGTCTTTCACATAAGATCGGTGAAGTTCATGATGGCGCAGCCACTATGGACTGGATGGAGCAAGAGCAAGAGCGTGGTATAACCATAACCTCTGCGGCTACTACTTGTTTCTGGAAAGGGATGGAAGCACAATTTGAAGATCACCATATCAATATTATTGATACCCCTGGTCACGTAGATTTTACGATTGAAGTAGAACGTTCTTTACGTGTATTAGATGGTGCTGTACTAGTATTGTGTGCATCTTCAGGAGTTCAACCACAAACAGAAACTGTTTGGCGTCAAATGGAGAGATACTCTGTTCCGCGTTTAGTTTTTGTTAATAAGATGGACCGTACAGGTGCAGACTTCTTAGCTGTTGTTGAGCAACTTAATTCTCGCTTGAAAGCCAATGCAGTACCTATTCATTTAGCAATTGGTGCTGAAGAAGACTTTACTGGTGTTATCGACTTAATAAAAATGAAAGCCATTAACTGGAACGAAAGTGACCAGGGAATGACCTTCACTTATGAAGATATTCCAGCAGAGATGCAAGAACAAGCCGATCATTGGCATGAAAATCTTGTCTCTGAAGCTGCAGAAGCCTCTGAAGAGCTAATGGATAAATACCTTGAAGAAGGCGATTTGTCCGAAGCAGAAATAAAATCTGCGCTACGTACCCGTACGCTAAACAATGAAATTGTCCTTTGTTCTTGTGGCTCAGCTTTCAAAAATAAAGGCGTACAAGCAGTACTTGATGCTGTCATAGAATTTTTACCTGCACCAACAGATGTTGAAGCAATAAAAGGTATTAATAATGACAAAAACGAAACTGAAGGTTGTCGCGAAGCCGATGATAAAGCGCCATTTGCTGCTTTAGCATTTAAAATTGCGACAGACCCGTTTGTCGGTACATTAACGTTCTTTCGCGTATATTCAGGTGTAGTAAAAACTGGCGACAGTATATACAATCCTGTGAAAGGCAAAAAAGAGCGCTTAGGTCGTATTGTGCAAATGCACGCGAATGACCGCAAGGAAATTAAAGAAGTACGTGCAGGTGATATAGCTGCGGCTATCGGTCTTAAAGATGTCACCACAGGTGATACTTTATGTGATGCGAATCACGTGATCACACTTGAGCGTATGGAATTTCCTGAGCCAGTAATTTCTGTAGCAGTTGAGCCAAAAACTGTCGCAGCCCAAGAAAAAATGGGTATTGCGTTAGGTAAATTGGCCGCAGAAGATCCGTCATTTAGAGTAGTCTCTGATGAAGATACGGGTCAAACCATCATTTCTGGTATGGGGGAATTACACCTCGATATTTTAGTTGAACGCATGAAACGTGAATTTGGCGTTGAATGTAATGTCGGTAATCCACAAGTGGCTTATCGCGAAACCATACGTTCATCAGTAGAAGTGGAAGGTAAATTTGTTCGTCAATCAGGTGGTCGTGGTCAATTTGGTCATGTTTGGTTGAAATTGGAACCCTTACCAGAAGGTAAAGGTTTTGAGTTTGTTAACGAAATTGTTGGTGGTACTATTCCAAAAGAATTTATCCCATCAATTGAAAAGGGTTGTCGAGAGCAGATGGACAGTGGTGTTTTAGCGGGTTACCCGTTATTAGACATCAAGGTTACGCTTTACGATGGGTCTTTTCATGACGTTGACTCTAACGAAATGGCGTTTAAAGTCGCTGCATCAATAGGTTTTAGACAGGGGGTGCTAAAAGCATCACCGGTGATCCTTGAACCTATGATGAAAGTTGAAGTTATAACGCCTGAAGCAAACATGGGTGATGTTGTCGGTGATTTAAATCGTCGTCGTGGCATGATCGATGGCATGGACGAAGGTCCAGCTGGTTCGAAGGTAGTGAATGCACTTGTGCCACTATCTGAAATGTTTGGTTACGCTACGGCATTACGTAGTGCAACTCAAGGTCGCGCATCATACGCAATGGAGTTTCAGCAATATAGCGAAGCACCAAAAGCAGTTGCCGACAAAATAATTGAATCTTAGTAAGGCTTTTTGAAAGTCTGGCTCGGTCTTTTGGCCGGGCTTTTAATAAACTTTAAGGTAATTGAAAAATGGCTAAAGCAAAATTTGAACGTAATAAACCGCACGTTAACGTTGGTACTATTGGACACGTTGATCACGGTAAAACAACTTTAACAGCTGCTATCTCTGCAGTATTAACTAAAGTACACGGTGGTGAAGTTAAAGACTTCGCACAAATCGATAATGCTCCTGAAGAGCGTGAGCGTGGTATTACTATTAATACTTCTCACATCGAGTACGATACAGCGGCACGTCACTATGCCCACGTAGATTGTCCTGGCCATGCTGATTACATCAAAAACATGATCACGGGTGCTGCTCAAATGGATGGTGCTATCTTAGTAGTTGCTGCTACAGATGGTCCTATGCCACAAACACGTGAGCACATCTTGTTATCACGTCAAGTTGGCGTTCCTTACATCATCGTATTCATGAACAAATGTGATGTTGTAGATGACGATGAATTACTTGAATTAGTAGAAATGGAAGTTCGTGAACTTCTTTCTGAATATGACTTCCCAGGTGATGATTTACCGGTAATTCAAGGTTCAGCACTTGGCGCTCTTCAAGGCGACGAGAAATGGGAAGCTAAAATCATTGAACTTGCTGACCAATTAGATACATACATTCCAGAGCCAGAGCGTGCAATCGACGGTGCATTCATCATGCCTATCGAAGATGTATTCTCAATTTCAGGTCGTGGAACGGTTGTAACAGGTCGTGTTGAACGTGGTATCGTTAAAGTTGGCGATTCAGTAGAAGTTGTTGGTATCCGTGATACACAAACATCGACTTGTACAGGTGTTGAAATGTTCCGTAAGCTTCTTGACGAAGGTCGTGCTGGCGAGAACTGTGGTGTTCTTTTACGTGGTCTTAAGCGTGAAGACGTAGAACGTGGTCAAGTTTTATGTCAACCTGGTTCAATTTTACCTCACACTAAATTCGAATCTGAAGTATACGTGTTAAGTAAAGATGAAGGTGGTCGTCATACGCCATTCTTCAAAGGATACCGTCCACAGTTTTACTTCCGTACAACAGATATCACAGGTGCTGTAGAGCTTCCTGAAGGTGTTGAAATGGTAATGCCAGGCGACAACTTAAAGTTTGTTGTAGAGCTTATCAACCCAGTAGCGATGGACGAAGGTTTACGCTTCGCTATCCGTGAAGGTGGTCGTACTGTTGGTGCTGGTGTTGTATCTAAAATCATCGCTTAATAGCAGATATTAGAAACACCCTTAAAAAAGACGCTTCGGCGTCTTTTTTGTTATTAAGAGATTAATAAACTTGGCTCGGGTGCTGGTGTTGTATCTGCTCTTACCTTAGAGAAGTATTGCTTAATAATTTTTAGACACCAAACCTTAAAAAGACGCTTCGGCGTCTTTTTTGTTATTAAGAGATTAATAAACTTGGCTCGGGTGCTGGTGTTGTATCTGCGCTTACCTTAAAGAATGTATCGCTTAATAGCAGATATTAGAAACACCCTTTAAAAAGACGCTTCGGCGTCTTTTTTATTTTCTGGGTAGGTTAATGTTGTTCATTAGCCGCCGGAATGGCGTGAACTGGTAGGAATGATCGGATAATGAGTGATGTTGCTAGTATAGAGATTTGACTAAATAATCTATCATTATAATCTAGGCTAAATTTCCAACACCTGCTTTGCTTACGGAATATTGGCTGCCGTATCGTTAGATGTTCTTACATCATAATAATGACAATGCATAATATGTAGTCAGTCGTTATTTTACTTATTAATTTTATAACGCCGTATTTATTCATTTAACCATTAAAATGAGCAGCTAATTAATACCAAATGTAATAAGTTATTGACCAATTTTAAGCGAGGATAAATTGTTCAAGAATACATGTTTATTGTTCCAGACTAAACATAAGTACCTGCATATATGGACCCACTCCGTTTGCAAGACATTTAATCGTTATGTAAGAGAAAATCATTGCTCTCATATATCCGGCCTGTTTATGAAGGATTTTTACCTTCTGGCCCCGATGGTTGTTTGCGCTCACACTCCTCATCATCCCTCCGGCTTTTTTATTAGCCAATGCAGGTACCAGGTTTTGTGCAAGCCAGTCTGACTATCTTACCATCCGATTAATTTATCTTTTGCAACTGAAGTAAAAGGGTTTTACTGTTATCTCATCACTGAAACCAATCTAACTTGCTTCAGTTTTGAGCTTTATTTATATAGCCGGGCGATAACTTTCCCCCTTCGCCATTATTACCCAAGCCATTCTTGCTATTTTATTCGCCACAGCAACGCATGCTTTGTTGTGTCCTCGTCGGGATTTTAACGCTTGTGCCCACAAACTAAATCGGTCAGTTTTGTTTTCACTGTGCCTTAATACTGCCCGGGCCCCGTGGATGTATAGTGTTCTTAAATAACTATTACCGCGTTTACTTATACCGAGTAAGGTGGCCTTTCCACCCGTTGAATGCTGCCCAGGAACAAGCCCAAGCCATGCCGAAAAATGTCGACCATTTACAAAGTCTTTTCCATCTCCTGCAGCTGCATAAGTAGCGCTAGCTGTGATTGCTCCAATACCTAATATTTCATCTAAGCGAACACATATTTCATTTTCTTTATTCATCGTGTTTAAGCGAACTTCACACGCTTTAAACTTCACTTCTGTGACTTGAAATTCAAGCCATAACTCATTAAATATCTCCCGACTTAAATACGTTAACTCATTTGTCGCATCCTCTAAAATATCCGGCAGTTCATTGCGAATTGCAGAAATACCTTTATTGATGACAATGCCATATTCTCCTAACAAGCCTCGTACCTGACTTGCTAATGCTTTACGTTCTTTCTTTATGCGTTCACGTTGTCGATGGAAGTTTTGAATATCTTGTTGTTCTATCGATTTAATTGGCACAAACCTCATGGTCGGGCGTTGCGCTGCCTCTGCAATACCTTCGGCATCGTTATAATCATTTTTATTGCCTTTAACGAAGGGTTTTACATATTGAGGCGCAATAAGTTTTACTTGGTGCCCCAATTCAATAAATTTTCTAGCCCAGTAGTTCGCACTGCCACAAGCTTCCATTACAATTAGGCAAGGCTCTAATGTTGCCATGAAACTCAACACTTGTTTTCTTCTTAATTGTTTCTTTTTTACAAATCGCCCATTTTTATTCACAGCGAACATGTGAAAAATTGATTTTGCAATGTCTAAACCGATTGTAGTAATCTTCATGTTGATCCACTCCGCTTTTATAAATGATTGTTATCACTTTCATTTTGGCCCTAAAGAGGCCGGAAATAAAGTTGGAGTGGGTCCATACCATTATCCCTGCAGGCAAGGCGTTTTATTGATTAGGGCATGGATGCCGGTAAGTAGAACAATGCAGGAGCAATTGTCGAGTAATAGCGGGCGTGTGTGATTGAAAACAACGCAGTTATTGACGATTTAAACCGCCTTAAAATGATCGATTATTTATTTCAATTGGTATAAGTCACTTGGTATTGTTGTAATCAGCAAATAATAAAAAAGCCCGACCGAAATGACAACGGTAGGGCTTATTATTAATATGTAGCTGTTTAAGCTATTGGTTATGGCAAGTAGCTACTGCCCATTAGGTAAGTGTCTACTTCGCGAGCACAACGGCGACCTTCATCAATGGCCCAAACGATTAAGCTTTGACCGCGACGACCATCACCCGCGGCAAACACGCCAGGCTTACTGGTAGCAAATTTATCGTACTCTGCAGCAATATTAGTACGATTGTCTTGTTCAAGGCCAAATTGTTCAACTAGGCCGCCTTCAGGGCCCATAAAGCCCATTGCGATAAGGACGATATCAGCAGGAATAGCTTTTTCACTACCGGCAACTTCTTGTGGGAACATTTGTCCCTTGTCATTGCGCTCCCAGGTAATATCGACAGTATGAACTGCTTTAACATTACCTTGGCCGTCACTTTCAATTTTCTTAGTCATTACTAAGTATTGACGTGGGTCTTGGCCTTGCATCTCAATCGCTTCTTTTTGACCGTAGTCAACTAACAAGCGTTTTGGCCATTCTGGCCAAGGGTTACTATTCTCGTCACGTTTCTCTGGTGGACGTGGCATTATTTCTAGCTGTATGGCGCTTTTACACTGATGGCGCAATGAAGTACCAATACAATCAGTACCCGTATCACCGCCACCTATAACGACAACATTTTTGCCTTGAGCATTAATATACTGACCATCTTTATGTTCACTGTCCAGCAAGCTTTTAGTATTCGCTTTTAAGAAGTCCATGGCAAAATGCACACCGTTAAGTTCACGGCCTTCAACAGGTAAATCGCGCGGTACCGTAGCCCCAATACATAGCACTACTGAGTCAAAATCTGTTTCGAGTTGCTCAACACTAATGTCTTTACCTACTTCTGTATTAGTGACAAAAACAATGCCTTCTTGAGCTAAAATATCAACGCGACGCTGCACTAATTCTTTTTGTAGCTTCATGTTCGGGATACCGTACATGAGCAAACCACCAATACGGTCGGCACGTTCATAAACAGTCACCATATGGCCTGCTTTATTCAGCTGTGCTGCCGCAGCAAGGCCTGCAGGGCCCGAACCAATAACCGCAACGTTTTTACCACTACGTGCTGAAGGTGGTTGAGCTACTACCCATCCTTCTTTAAAAGCGTGATCAATAATTTCTTTTTCATGCAGCTTAATAGCAACAGGGTCAGCGTTAATACCAAGTACACAAGCGCCTTCACAAGGTGCTGGACATACTCGACCAGTAAACTCAGGGAAGTTGTTGGTTTTATGCAATAACTCGATCGCGTCTTTCCAGCGTCCTCGGTAAATTAAGTCATTCCATTCAGGAATAACGTTGTTCACCGGACAACCTGCTACTACTGGGGCAAACTCTGATTTTGCTGATTGGCAAAAAGGTACACCGCAATCCATACAGCGAGAAGCTTGTTTCTCGACATCTTTTAGTGGTATTTCTTCATAGACTTCAAGCCAGTCAATTAAACGTTCACCTGCGTTGCGTTCAGTTGGCAAGGCACGACCTACGTTGATAAATCCTGTTGGATTTCCCATAATATATTCTCCTTGGCAGCTTAAGCTTTAGCGCTAGCTATGTTGTTTAAATGGATATCGAATGCTTCAACGGCAATGTCATACTCTGACTCAAACTTCCCGCTGCTGCGCACGTCATTCATGTAACCTTGCATTCGTTTGTAATCAATAGGCATTACTTTAACGAAGCGCTTAACACTGTTGTCCCAATCTTTTAGTAAATCACTCGCGACATCTGAGCCTGTAGCATCAAAATGTTGGGTGATTAGTGCTTTTAATTCAAGACTTTCTGCAGCGCTATCTACTGTTTCTAAGGCTACCATTTCCATATTGCATTTAGGTGCAAAGTCATTGTTCTTATCAAGTACATAAGCGACGCCACCAGACATACCTGCGGCAAAGTTACGACCCGTTGAGCCCAATATAACGACTTTACCGCCGGTCATGTATTCACAACCGTGATCGCCAACGCCTTCAACAACAGCGGTTGCACCCGAGTTACGAACACAGAAACGCTCACCTGCAATTCCCCGTATAAAGGCACTGCCTGACGTTGCGCCAAAGAACGCAACATTACCAATTAATATGTTTTCACTGGCTGAGAATTTAGCTTGCTTGCTCGGGTATACCACAAGATTTGCCCCAGAAAGCCCTTTACCAAAGTAATCATTGGCATCGCCTTCAAGTTCAAAATGTAAGCCTTTGGCTGAGAAACAACCAAAACTTTGACCTGCTGAGCCGTTAAACTTAACTTTAATAGTATTTTCTGGTAAGCCTTCAGCTTGATACTTTTTAGATATTTCATTTGAAATCATTGCACCTATGGTTCTATCGGTGTTAATAACATCATATTCAAGTGCAACACTTTGCTGACTATCAAGTGCCGCTTTGGCATCTTTTATCATCTTACGATCAATAATATCGTCAATTAGATGTTTCTGATTAATGGATTGATATAGTGTTTCGTTTTCATCGCACTCTACTTTGTGCAATAGCGGTGTTAAATCAACACCTTTGTATTTCCAATGGTCAACGTCTTTACGCTGCTTAAGACACTGAGTTTGACCAACCATTTGCTCGATACTATTAAAGCCAAGTTCAGCCATGATTTCGCGTAAACCTTCCGCCATCATGGTAAAGAAGTTAACTAAAATATCGGCACGACCCGTAAAGCGATCACGTAAGCCTTTATCTTGTGTTGCAATGCCAACAGGACATGTATTTAAATGACACTTACGCATCATAATACAGCCTTCAACCACAAGTGCTGTAGTTGCCATGCCATACTCTTCAGCACCAAGCAGGGTTGCAATGGCTAAGTCGCGCGGTGTTTTAAGTTGGCCATCAGTTTGTACGGTAATACGGCTACGCAATTTATTACGTACCAAGGTTTGATGGGTTTCAGCCAAACCAAGTTCCCACGGTAAACCAGTATGTTTAATTGAACTTAATGGAGAAGCACCTGTGCCGCCATCGTGACCCGCAATAAGTACTACATCAGCATAGGCTTTGGCCACACCTGATGCGACAGTACCTACACCGGCTTCAGAAACCAATTTAACATTAACACGAGCGTCACGGTTGGCGTTTTTAAGATCAAAAATCAGTTGCGATAAATCTTCAATAGAATAAATATCGTGATGTGGTGGTGGCGAAATTAAGCCTACACCTGGTGTTGAACCACGTGTTTTACCAATCCAAGCATCTACTTTATCACCCGGTAATTGACCACCTTCACCTGGTTTTGCGCCTTGCGCCATTTTTATTTGTAGTTCGTCAGCATTCGTTAAGTAATGGCTAGTTACGCCAAAACGACCCGAAGCAACTTGCTTAATACGTGAATTCATTGAATCGCCATTTTCTAACGGCGTAAAACGAATAGGGTCTTCACCACCTTCACCACTGTTACTCTTACCACCAATACGGTTCATGGCAATGGCTAAAGTTGTGTGTGCTTCCCAAGAGATTGAGCCAAATGACATGGCGCCTGATGCAAAGCGTTTAAAAATATTTTCAATCGGTTCAACTTCACTCAATGGTATAGCAGGGCGATCGCTGCTTAGCTCAAGTAAGCCACGCAAGGTAAAGGCTTCTTTGCTTTGTTCATCAACGGTTTTTGTATACTGCTTAAATTGATTAGTATCGTTACTCGCTGTTGAATGCTGAAGTAAACGAATAACCGTAGGGCTAAATAGATGACGTTCGCCATCATGACGCCACGAGTACTCACCACCGGTGGGTAATAGGTTCTCAATGGCGATACGGCTCGCCTCAGGGAAACCTTCACGGTGACGTAAAAGCGCTTCTTGAGCGATTTGATCTAAGCTTAAGCCTTCGATTCTACTGACAGTACCAGTAAAGTATTGGTCAACAACGTCAGAGTTTATGCCTAAAGCTTCAAAAACTTGTGCGCCTAAATAAGACTGTAACGTTGAAATACCCATTTTAGAAAAAGTTTTCAATAAACCGCTGCCCACAGCGGCAGTGTACTTGTCGGCAATTTGTTCGTTGGTTAACGTAGTATCAAGTACGCCCTCATCACGTAAACCATACATACTCTCTAGTGCTAGGTATGGGTTTACGGCTGCTGCGCCATAGCCAATAACAGTAGCAAAGTGATGTGTTTCACGAATATCAGCAGATTCAAGAATAATATCTGCGTAAGAACGTAACTTTTCACGAATTAAATAATGATGCACCGCTGCTGTCGCTAAAACTGACGGAATAGCGACATGGTCACTATCAACTTCACGATCACTTAATATTAAGATGGCATAACCATCTTCAACGGCATTTTTTGCATATAAACAAACTCGATCAAGTGCCTTTTTAAGCGCGCCGGCTTGGCCGTTGGCTTTAAAAGTAATACTGATCGTTTTTGATTGCAGATGGTCATTATCAATATACTGCAACTTGCGTAATTGCTCATTGGTTAGCACGGGTTGGTCAATTTCAACCTTATGACAATGGGCGGCTGTTTCTTCAAGTAAGTTAAGTGACTTACCGATATAACCACGCAATGACATCACCAGTTCTTCACGAATTGGGTCGATTGGTGGGTTAGTCACCTGAGCAAACAACTGCTTAAAGTAATGTGATAACTGTTGTGGGCGATGCGAGAGCACGGCTAATGGTGTATCTGTACCCATAGCGCCAAGCGGCTCTTTAGACGTACCAACCATGCCAGCAAGCACTAAATTAAGGTCTTCGCTGGTATAACCAAAGGCTTTTTGTATTTTACGTAGCTCAGTTAATGGCGGCTGTGCGATAGAAGCCCTAGGTACAGGTAACTTATCTAACTCAATTTTATTTTTCGCTAGCCATTGGCCATAAGGCTGTGCCGAGCTTACTTGCTGCTTTACTTCGTCATCACTGATGATACGACCTTGCTCTAAATCAGCAATAAAAATTTTACCTGGCTGCAAGCGACCTTTTTCAACAACCGTTGATTGATCAACGCATAAGGTACCTGTTTCAGACCCCATGACTAACGTACCATCGTCGGTTAACAAGTAACGCGAAGGACGTAAACCGTTACGATCTAGTGTCGCGCCGATAACATTACCATCGGTAAACGATAACGAGGCAGGGCCATCCCACGGTTCCATGATACAAGCATAATACTCATAAAATGCGAGCTTAGTGGCATCCATATCGGTTTGTGTTTGCCAAGCTTCAGGCACCATCATCATCATAACTTGTGCTAGCGAACGTCCGCTTAGTACCAATAACTCAATGGCCATATCTAGGTTGGCAGAGTCAGAGTTATCGTTATTACAAATGGGTGTTAACATTTTTAATTCAGCGTCGCTAAAATTAACGGAGCTAAACAATGCTTCACGGGCATTCATCCAGTTAATGTTACCGCGAACAGTGTTTATTTCGCCATTATGGGCGATATAACGAAATGGTTGTGCACGACGCCAAGCGGGAAAAGTGTTAGTTGAGAAACGAGAATGGAACATCGCCAAACCAGAGATAGTTCGCTCGTCTTGTAGATCAAGATAATATTGGCGAACTTGTTGGGTCGTAAATTGGCCTTTATAAACAATTTTGGTTGATGACATTGAGGTGACATAAAATTCGTCACGTTCGTTGGCAATAGTGTCATTAATTTGATGAGAGGTGTATTTACGCAGCACAAATAGCTTACGCTCAAACGCTTGAGCTGATAATCCTTCTGGCTTGGCAATAAACACTTGTTCAATGTTTGGTTCGCTTTCAAGTGAAGCAGCACCTAACATTGAGTTATCACCCGGGACATTTCGATAACCTAATAAGGTTAAGCCCAGATCAGTAATATTTTGGTTTAATGTCTTTCTGCACGCGTCGCTCTGCGCTTGCTCAGGTGGGAAAAAAATCATCCCAACGCCGTAATTTCCTGCGTCTGGTAAGGTAAACCCTAAGCTAGCCGTTTCTTGGCTTAAAAATTCGTGAGGGATTTGAATAAGAATGCCGGCACCGTCGCCACTTTTTACGTCGAATCCAGTACCACCACGATGTTCCATACAACTCAACATGGTGAGTGCATTTTCAATAATATCGTGAGATTTTTTACCCTTTAGGTTGGCTACAAAGCCAATGCCACAACTGTCATGTTCAAACTCGGCGCGATAAAGACCTTGGGATTTTTTGCTCATATCATTCATTGCTTATTCCTATTTCATCAAACCATTACTATTAGCTAAATACTGCTAGCTAATTCAGTCATATATTTTTAATGCTCAAAGTGTGCGCTACTGATCCTTCAGAATATTACTTTGAATTTCTTGAACTTCTATCGCAAACTTCTACTGAGTTTTTATAAGACGACATGTCATTAATGAAAATCATTATTTAAAGCGGTCGGGAAAATTATCTGTAAAACGCCTCTGAGTCAACAATAAAGTGAATTTATATGCTAATTATTTGAATATAAATAGTGATGAATTATTATTAAAAGCCCTTTATATTGACACTATAAGTTATTTATATCTTATATTATAGCTATGTATTTAGGTACTTGAGCATATACTTTACGTTTTATTTTAAGGTATATAAAATGCCATCAGACAGTGCTTAGCGTGTGAAAAACATGCTGAAGATAAACAGTCAGTAATAAAGGGAACAGGAAATAAATCTGCATCGATTTACAGCGCTACTGATGAGGAATTATCTTTAAAACGCCTATATCAACATTATGTATTGGTGTGTTGCTTAAAAAACAGGCGTTATAATCTTTATCACCATTATAAGCCTGTCTTCTTAGTTAGTTAGTTAGTTAGTTGTTAATAATCTTTACTATAAAATTAACGCACGATACTTTGCAGAACTTCGATATCGACTAAATTACTGACCGAGCTTTTTAATAAGCTTAATGTGCTGCTATCTACTAATTTATCATCGTCATCTAATACGATATAACCGTGATCTTTCATTGCTGTAATTAAGGTTGATTGTGCCTTTTTATCAATAAATTCAGGCGCATTGATGTCGTTTAGTACGGATAAACGTTGAGCGATAGCAACAACCTTTTCATTTAATTCAGACTTTTTAACCGGAGCTAATTGGCCAAGCAATGATGTTATTATGGCAAATCGTTGCATGGTTTCGTTAACACACTCTGCGATTAACCGTATTTTCGCTCTATTGTCATCGTCACTGCTTAATGACCAAGCCCCTGACTTGCTTTGTTTTACAATTCCCTTTTCAGCCAAGAACTGACAAACGGCGAGCACTTGGTGCTCTACGTCTTCTACTGATTGCCATAAAAATAAATCGGTCTGCAATAATGCGACTAAACGCTGAGTTTGACCGAGCAAACTATCTTGACTAATTTTTGCATTACGTTCTAATAAACGACACACCAATGACGGTAATATAAAGGTGTGAATAATATTATTGCGATAGTAGCGTAGCTCTAATATTGCGCTTTCGCTTAAAGAAATAATGTCACCAAAACTGTCTTGGTTAATGGTCACTTTATTCAATAATATGACATGCGCTAAAAGCTCTGCGCCGCTTTCATTTGGTATGGTTAACTCGGTGTGGTAAGGCGCAGCACGTTGTATATCGATGAAAAAATCAAGTTGACTTATTAACTCGGCTTTAGTCAGTGCTTTATTTTCTGTCGCATGTAAAATTAATGAAACTAAGGCAACGCCATTTAACGCGGCACATTGGTTGATTGAGGTCATAACTTTCTGTGCAAGCACGTTAACGCAGGGGTTTAACCATGTTGGCTTTTGTGGGTCAATAGGGTCTATTGCTTGTTTCCAGTCAGGAACCTGATTATTTAAAAACTGATTAATATTGATGGGTTCGCCAAAATTAACGTAGCCTTTACCGTAATTACGCAAATTGCGAATCGCTTTAATCACGCCAAATATCGATTCACCTTTCTTTTGGCTACCGCTCAATTCTTTGTGATAAGTACCCACTTCCATTACATGTTCATAACCCAAATAAACCGGCACTAAGGTTAACGGTCGGTCGATGCCTCTCAGCATACTTTGAATAGTCATCGCCAACATACCCGTTTTAGGTGAAAGTAAACGACCTGTTCGGCTTCGGCCACCTTCCGAGTAATATTTTACAGAATAACCACGTTCAAAAAGTAAGCTTAAATATTCACGAAAGATAGTCGAATAAAGTCTGTTGCCTTTAAAACTGCGGCGAATAAAAAAGGCACCTGCTTTCCTAAAAATAGGGCCCGCAGGCCAGAAATTTAAATTAATACCGGCAGCAATGCGCGGGGTTACTAAGCCTTGTTGAAAAATAACATAGGTCAGGAGTAAATAATCCATGTGACTGCGGTGGCAAGGTACGTAGATTATTTCATGACCTTCTTGCGCTAAGTTTCTTAACCGTTCAGCTTTATTAACTTCAATGCCGTTATACAGTCGATTCCATAGCCAACCGAGAATTCGTTCGCCGAAACGTACGGTAACATCACGATAATCGCCGGCAATTTCGTCCATAATTGCTAAAGCTTGTTTCTTCGCTTCTGCTTCAGTGATGTTTTTATTTTTCACTTCTTCACTGATCACCCGTTTTATAGCGGGATTAACCATCAAATTAGCGAACATCTGCTGGCGATGCATAAGCCTAGGCCCGGTGGCCGCAATAATTTGACGATGAAAATGAAAACGCGCAATACGCATTAGTTTCCGTGCACTGGCTTCATCACTGCCATGTTTATCTGCCATGTGGCGAAATGAAATAGCTTCACTAAAGCGCACCATGGTATGGCGACCTAAAAATAATACGATAAAAAACTTTCTTAACCAGGTCGGCGATTCTTGATCGGTTAGCAGCGCACCAACGTTGGTGTTGTTTTTCTCTTTTGTTGGGGTGCGTCCCCAAATAACATTGGCAGGAATTAGTTGAGCATCTAATTCTTCATTATTAGCGTGAGCATTAAGTAGTTCAAAGCCTTGTGCTATTGCCGTGGTTTTTTGCGGTTTTCGCCAATTAAATAAAGCCTTGGGTTTTTCTAAAAACAATAAACGAGAGAAGGTTTCGCCATCAACATTTACCGGCGCTAAGGGATCAGGTAAGTTAGCTTTTTTACAGGCGGTACGCAGCGATAAAACATCACTAGCTGATTGATGGCGCAGTACATAAAATACCGGCTGCTCAGTGGTCAATTGACCTGAATTAATTATTTCGTCGGCAACAACTTTGCAACGCACCAACAACTTTATCGGTAAACGTAATAATAAATAAAATAATTTACGAATGGCTAACATCATGTTTTACTCAGTTTTATTTGACTGTCGATTGTAATACCTAACATGAAACTCATCTCTTAATCCGTTTAGAGTTATTCTAGCTAGGTTCTCAACTTAATACTTTAATAGCTATTATACTCGTACTTCATTCTTGTTGGCGATGGGTAGTTTTTCGATGTTAATAATTAACTGTTAAAAACACGTAAACCAAGTACCATAATGAAATATAACGAAATAATTGAAGTGATGGCAAATCTTACTTGATTTAGTCAAAAGGAATTTTATGCAAAATAGCTCAAAATCACCCAAAATTGCTATATTTGTGGATGTACAAAATATTTATTACACCACACGGGATACTTTTCAACAGCAATTTAATTATCGCGCCTTTTGGCAGGAAATCAGCCAGCAGGGTGAAATTGTTTTGGCTAATGCTTATGCAATACAACGCAGTGATGATCAACAGCACAAATTTCAAAAAGCCTTAAAACACATTGGTTTCGATGTAAAACTCAAGCCTTTTATTCAGCGACGAGACGGCTCTGCAAAAGGCGATTGGGATGTGGGTATAGCGGTTGACGTTATGGAAGCAGCACCTGAAGTCGATATTGTTATCTTACTTTCTGGTGATGGTGACTTTGACTTATTACTCAGAAAAATTATGCAACGAGACGGTGTAAAAACTCATGTTTATGGCGTTACAGCTTTAACCGCACAGTCATTAATTAATGCCGCGACTGAATTCTTTCCTATCGATCGTAATCTATTGTTGTAGTGTATATTTTAGCTAGGTAAATTTCGATTTTTTGTCCATACTGAAAGAATACTTGTCTCGAATATGAAGAGTATTTTGTTATACAAGATGATTTTACTCACGACTTCAGCTAAATTTGTATTAACTGTTTTAGCTTAGTATCGTTCGAGCAAAATTGACTTAGCATTAATCATAAAAAAGGAATGATCATGTCAGTAGAAGCGCTATATAAAGTTATTTTATACCCATTTATCAATGAATCACTTGCTAGTTTAAAAGCAATGACAAACTTGGTTGGCGAAGCTGGAGAAGCTTTTGTAGATAACGTTGATGACTTTCGCTTTAAAGGCTATGCCGTATGCTCTGAAGTTACCGGTGGTTTAGATGGCGTAATCATGATGCATCATTACCCAGAAACCGCCGTTGCTATTGGTAATTCTGTTTGTGAACATATGTTTGAAGAAAAATATCAATTTACTGAAATAAATGAAGAGTTAAGTAATGCCCTAGCAGAATGGGGTAATACAATAGTGGGTCGCTCAACCGATTTACATGGCCGTTATAGTTTAGATTATAAATTTTCTAGTCCTTATTTTGTTCATAATGTTAATGACATGGAGAAATACTTAGCGGGTGTAACTGAAGTTATTACTGTGCCTATTTCTATAGATGGTGTTGGTCGTTATTATTTTAACTTGTTGATCCGTAATGTTGAATATCAATCGATAGGCATTAAGCGAGAAGCTAGCACGGGTATTAGTAACCCTTACACCACAGCATTACCACTAGAAAGTAAAATACTTTTAGTGGATGACAGCGGCATGATCCGCAAAGCTCTAAAACGTTACTTATCACAGTTGGGCTATAACAATGTTATTGAAGCCGACGACGGCGCGGTAGCAGTAACTATGGTGCAAGAACAAAATCCTGATTTTCTGTTTATGGATGTCGTGATGGGTGAATTGAATGGTGACTTAGCCTTAGCTAAAATTCGTGATAACGGCAGCAATGTACCCGTGGTCATGTTGTCTTCAGTAACCGACCAAACGTTAATTAAGAGCTGTGAAAGCCTGGGTATTTCTGGTTTTATTTTTAAACCAATTCAGGCCGATAATGGTGCGAAAATCATCAAAGATTACCTAAAAATAGCGTAAGCTTAAAACTCAAGTTTTCGATTTTAATGACTCTATTGAACGGTTAATAATAGTGTGATTTTACAAAATAAGGGGTAAGTTGTGGTGATGCGCAACTTACCCCTTATATATTATGTATGTCTGTTTAAGGCATAATAAATAAAGCTCTTTCCCTTTCTCTACGCTTAACTTGATGAGGGTTTACTTTTTTATTCACTTTATTCCACATTAAAATGGCATCAGCTGCTTCTGTTGGTAAATTATTGTTAATTTTTCTCAGTACTGTCGACTTATGAAAATTACCGCTTCCAATATTGTACGAGAGACAAACCATGGCACTAAACTGATTTTCAGTTATCGGTACTTTCACATGTCGGGTAACGTCTCTTTCAAAGCGATTTAAATCTTCTTTAAGCAACTTCTCAGCTTGTTTTTGCGATATTTTCATCCCTTTATGGACACCAGGCATATGGCCATAACCAATGAGAAAAGCACCCGAAAGGCCTTTATAAGCTTTGAGGCGCACGCCTTCAAATTCTTTAATAATATTAATGCAGGCTTGGTTTGTTTTAAAGATACTTGGGTCGCTTGTTTTTATCGAAGGGCTTCGATTCGATGGGCTAGACTGATCGGGCACTTTAGGTGTTTGACTACAAGCGCCAAGTAAAGCGATTAAGCCATAGAGAGCAAAATATTTAAATTTCATCATTTTTCCTTGAACTTAGTTTGCAAAAGCAAAATTACCATTAATGTGCATGGCGCGGGTTGAGCGATAATATTTCAGTTCTAATTTGCTCATGAATAATATGAATTCGACACTCGCCACTCGCCATTGTCTGAATTTTGAAACCGAGCAGATATAAACAAAGTTCAAATGAGCAATGACATATATCTTAATTAAAGCCGCTGTTATCGATTTAGCCAAATTTGTTTTATACCAATCTAGTTAATTAAGAGTGCTACTTTTTTATGAGGGTAAATGGATAACTACGGCGTTATACATTCTAACCATTAAAAATGAGCCGCTAATTAATTAGCTTGGTATGAGTATTCGAGGAATGGGTAAGCATGATAAGTGACCATTTTAGGAAGATAGCACATGTGATAAGTGTTTAACTTGGGCGTTAATCGTAGCTGAAAATATTAAGCCCGCCATAGCGGTTTATAAAGCCGTGAAAGAGGAACGGGTTTATTGACTACGACTAACAATGGCTTGTCAGCGTAATTGAATATTGCATTATTGAACGTCGTCTTCTTGTTCATCGTCATCGTCAATTATATCCGGAGTTACCGCGTCTACAACGTCGATAGCACCACCAACAACTGATGTAGTGACACCTACTGCAGTGGATACAACAGCAACCGCAATACAACCAGATAAGCTAACAAGCACAGAGAGCATAAAAATGCTTAGCGTAACTTTTTTCAATATGATGTTCCTAAACGAATAAATACAGAACTATTTAGAATACGCTAATTTATTGGCTAATCAACCGTTGTTTTACTGCCATATGAGGATGAAAAATATACTTATAGTTCAGTAAAGAAACTAAACAAAGCAAAGTTGTAAAACACAAACCAAAAAGAAGATTGTCGGTAATGAACTGTTTTTTATTTTTAAAGGGAAAAGAAGAAATGGGGTGGCTAAAGGGACTTGAACCCTCGACAACCGGAATCACAATCCTGATGTCGGTATAGGATTTACTTAGATTAAGCTGTATAACGTTAGAACCTAAGTTTGTTACTCATGTTATAACTTGGAATAAAACGTTATCAATTGGTTTGGTAAACTCACAGAATAGCACCAGATTACTTTATGGTAATTGCATTAGTCTTTCGCTTCGCCACACCCTGATTATTTGAATATTCGTATCGTTTAATACATAAACGATACGAAAGGGAGAGTGAATTAACTCTCTGATTGATGACATGGCAAACTCAGGCACCTGTCTGCCTATTTTAGGGTTAGCAGGTAATGTTTCAATATGAGCGATTATTGCAGAAATAAAACTCTCGCCAACAAGCGGTACTTGTTGCTCCGTGTAATATATTCTGATGTCCTCTAAATCATATATAGCAGATTCTGAAAACTCAATATTCACAATGTTAAACCAAGCCTTGCTTTAACATCGTTGAGACTAGATTTATTACCTTCTTTAATATCTAACATGCCTTTAGCTATCGCTTTAGTAAAAGCGAGTTCTTCAATCGCTTTTTCATAATCATCTAAGCCTTGAACGACAGCGATACCACGGCCACGACTTGTTATTAATATCGGTCGATGTGAATCTTTAGCATGATTAACTACCTTACCCGGATTGATTTTAAGATCTGATAATGGAATGACATCTTCTGAAAATTTTGATTGCATAATCTAGCCCTAATGGTCACTTAATGATACCAGTTTACAGCACCTGTTTGTTTTTATCTATAAATGAAATGGCCAACACGTCCTTTTATGGGCAGGGCTTAGCTACAGAAAGTGGTTCATTAAAACTCAGTGGTCATTACGCGATTACATCTAAAGTGTAATGATTTACTTACCTAAAATAATTTTCACTGGCAGAAGTATTAAATATTCGGCTGTAGTATGAACTAAAAAAAACTAAGGAAAATAATTAAATGAGTGACAATATTTCAAACGATGTCGTCATATCAAATGGCGCCATGAAAGGAGCAACTACAGGTGCTTCTATCGGTGCGAGATTTGGGCCACAGGGTATAGCAATTGGAGCAGCCATTGGCGGAATTGTTGGTTTTATATTTGATGATTAATTAAATATAAAATGCAGGCTAACTTTATTAGTTAGCCAATCCTTACAAACGGGCATGTTGGGCGTTTGGGCATGTATTTTATAATTATTTAAATATTGGAGAGGTCTATTTTTGCCACTTTGCTGTCCTAAATTAGTCCTCAAAATTAGGCAGATTTATGTTCCCTTAGATACGAAAGCGGACGATAGCCTTGGTATATCTAGCGACAAGTGATCCGACACAGCGGTCGTTAAGAATAATTACATTTTGAGCTACTTTTGGCAGTCAAAATACGTGAACCTTTTTCATCTTGATGGGCAGCTAAACAGTCAGGACTCCTTAAATTCTTGTATGGATTTTACTAGGAAATACCTACCGCATCAGGAACCAATTCATTAAAAGATTCACGCCTAGGGGGTAATGGGGTTATTTGCAATACCTATCTCGATTAGAGGTGTTGGGTTGTCGGCATCATATTAGTGCTGACGTCTCCACATTTGTATGTTACGCCATGGAATAATACAACTTCCTTGATTTTTATTTGAAATTACAAGTATTTTCAATCCATTATTTAAAGCATTTACACACTGTCTAGTGAAAGCGGGGAAGTCCAGTAATCACACTAATGCAAATAACAAAATACTCTTACAAACAGCCTAAAGTTTGTAAGAGTAAAGTATCGGTCTACTCCTCAAAGATATATCTGTAAATATACTTGTTCAATTTGCATGTTTATTCAGGTGAGCTAAGTATTCATTTACACAAGATGTGTTACCGAAAGAATTATCATTAGTAATATTTAATCCACTTAAAAACTCTATTTCATTACTAGATATTTGTTTTCTAATAGCTATATTCTTAGCATATTCATTCTTTACGGCCTTAGGTACATCTGGTACATCTAAGCCACGCTCCTCACGCTCTCTTTGAACCCAAGACGCAAGCGCTTGATAACTAATTTTTATCTCATTCTCCAAAGTTGGCAACAAAATTTCCATTGGTAAATTAGATTTTAGTGGCTCTCGCGAAATATTAGAAACAAAAGGGCCAACACCTCCTAGGTTATAGTTTTCTGCTCCCCAATATACGTACTTTACAGCCTCAACAATATGTTCAAGAGTCTCTTTATCTGCTCCACCTTTGCGGTAACTTGTTTTCGCGGCAGATATCGAACTAAGAACTAAGTGTTCTAGAGCGTAATAAGAAGCTCCCTGTATTAAAAGCTCTTTAGCAATCTCGTCCTTAGTTTTATTATCTGCAAAGGGATTTTGCACATATGCAACCATAGCCCACTTATCGCCTTTAACAGCTAATTCTCTCAACTCTGCAAGCGGTAACTCTTCATAAGAAACAATCAGGCTATTATTGGGGTAACCTGACTCCTCTACATAAGACGAATAAGGACTCTTAGCCCTTGATTCACCCTGTAAAATATTCCAATCATTTACTTGTGTTTTCGCATAAGCAAAATCTCTCTCATTTAGCTCTGTGTCAGCGATACACCAATCATCAGAATATTGCTTTTCTTTTGGCAAATTTCTAATTTTTTGATTTATTGATTGCGATATCAAAGCTTCTTCACTTCTACTTTCAATCAATATAGTAGAGGCACTCTCTTTAGTTAAGTTTGTTTTTGCTACAACAGATTCAGCAGAAAGAGTTTTGCTGTTATCAACCGTGCCTTCTATTTCGGCACATGATAAGCAATTTCCACTGAAATAGGTGTAGCAAATCAAAGAGAGTGCGGCTCCCCCTAAAAGCAACTTTTTGCTAAATTTTTTCATTAATCACCTTTAGCTAAATTAAGGGCAAGATGCTGTCTGAACTGCTTTTAGAACGCTACAAACATCCATCGCATTATTTGTTCGAGATTCAGCTATATCTTTACATTGATTATATTGATCAACAGATATAGTTCCATTAAAAATAGGTACTCCACCATTAACTGACACGCTACCTTGTCCGCTGCAAGTTGTAGATAGAAATGTCGAGTAGTAGGCACTAGCTACCCCTCTACAAGTCGTATACCTGATATCAACATCTTCTAGACAAATTTGACGAGGTGTTTTAGGCGGGTCAGTCGGTGTAGCACCATAGAGGAAGGTAGATTTTACAAAAAGGGAACTATACGGTGCATAATTGTATCCATTCATAAATAAAACCAACTTTCCTTGTCCTTTATAGCGTTATCTTTATATATTTTTATCTTTATTTTGTCAACATCCCAATATATTGATATAACTAGTTTTTTTCACAACATTCCTAATGTAATTGAAATGTTTGAACAAGTGCTATGTTTTAAATTTGATATAAATGGTGGAAATGTTCATGTCTTCATGTCAGTGCAGAAGGTTTACTTGTAATTAATGATATCAAGCAATTTTCGGGTGAGTTATAAAAAGCCATTAGTGCAGTATCGGCAGCATAACAACACGTCCTGAGATGGACAACTGTTACTTAGCTCTTTATTGCGGCGATTAATTACTGCTATAGGCTCTGAGCTGCTGTTAGTAACTCAAAAGCTAATTTCACCTAATGGCTAGCTGTTGACCTAAAGAACAATCACTAGATAACGTCAGCTAAGCGCACTCTCCTGACGTTTTCATCTTAGTCTATATTTCACTTTTCAATAAAAAACACAGGAAATGGACAGTAAATTCCCTAAACAGGCAAAGTTAATCAGTTCTGGTCGATGTTGAATATATGAGCTGGAAGTTGGATAGTCGTGTAAGCAATTAGACCTAATTAGCTTCAAATACTCACAGAATATGCACAGGAGCATTCATCAGAAAGTGCTAATTATAGTAAGGTATTGTCCAGAGGCTTTAATTTAAAAGGAAAGAATGGGGTGGCTAAAGGGACTTGAACCCTCGACAACCGGAATCACAATCCGGGGCTCTACCAACTGAGCTATAGCCACCACTGATATTACTTGAAGCGCCCAGTGATAAGGCGCGAGGAGTATATTGCATTTATGCGCTAATTGACAAGAAAAATATTTTGTTTTACTTCATTTTTTTAAATTAAACCTACCAAAGCTGAATTTATAATTCAGTGGGTAATGATTTAGCTATTTCAACTTCTCCTGTTAACTTGCTAATATGAGGTAAAGCTACTTATTTAAGTTGATTATTATGTCATTAGAAAAAATTTCTGCGCAAATTTCTGATTCTCAACAGGGCAATGCTAAGAAAATGCCACCGGTTGAATTATGGGATCCACCTTTTTGTGGTGATATCGATTTAGAAATAAAGTCGGATGGTAGTTGGTTTTACAACGGCACAGTATTTAAACGTTTGTCTTTGGTAAAGTTATTCGCCTCAGTGTTAAAAAAAGAAGAAGATAAATACTTTTTAGTAACTCCGGTTGAAAAGGTCGGTATTGTCGTCGAAGACGCACCTTTTGTTTTAACACAATGGCAATGGTTAGATGAGCAAAAGACTCAGATGCAAGTGACGACCAATTTAGATGACAGCTTTATCTTAAATACTGAACATCCATTAGAAATTACTGATGATGGCGGTTTATTTGTCACCGTTAGACGAAATTTACAGGCAAAGGTACATCGCAATGTTTATTATCAATGGGTAGATTTAGCCCGTGAAGATAACAATGGCAATGGCACTGAAATGGTATTTTTCAGCGCCGATTGTCGATTTAGTTTAGGTCAGCTAGAAGGTTAACTAAAAGTATTAAGCAGAAGCTTCACTTAGCATGCTATTACGCTCATTAGCATATTGGTGTAGCAGTTCGATATCTTTGCGAATATCGTCTACCATTTCTGCTTCTAGTTTCATTCGCTCGAAATCTAGTTTCATACGAGATTTTTTATCTAGCTTCTTCCGTGCAGCTAAAATTGGCATATGCTTTATGGCTTCATAAAACTTGAATATCGCTGGAAATTGCACATTTAGGTCTTGGCTTAACTTCAGTGAGTCAAGCAGAACGCTTAAGCGCCAACAACCTTCAGCAATATCGCATTGCTCTTCTTTCAATGCACGAACAATAATAACAACACTCGAAATTATTTTTTTATCATGCTGTTGCAATGCAAGTTGTTGATCGGCTTTTTGTTGCTCTTGCTCAAGTGTTTGTTGTTTCAATTGGCGTAACAGCTTGGTGGCTATTGCGGCTAATACGCCAATAATAACAAGGGCTAATAAAGCTAGATAAATCCAAGGGTTTGATAGCATTATCGATACCTATTCAAATTTTGATAAATCACTGTTATCAAACTTGTCCCATAGATCATCTTCAGAGTCCGATCTTTTAGCTGGCGCTACAATTTCTTCATCATCATCTAGACCTAATTCTTCACTGATTTTTTCATGCTGTTCCATTAGCGTATTAAAATAGTTAACGTCTTCTGGTGTTAGCGCGATGTCAGCATCTTGCTTTTCAAGTATTTCAAGCAATCTAGGGTCTTGTTCTATGCGACTTAATTGTGCTTCCAATGTCTCACCGGTTTCGACCACGCGAATGGCTGCTATAGGTGAGTTATCTTGAACCTTTTTAACGGGTTTAGCTTTAATCGGCGCAGCAACTTTTTTACCTAAATCAATTGGAGTTTTATTACCAATGCGAGGATCTTTGTTTTTAGGGGAGTTTTGATTATTGATGACTTTTGGTGTGGCTTCTTTTTGGCGATTTCCCGCTTCGTTACCATTCGCTTTTTTTGCTCTGCGAGGCTTCGGTTCTACTAATTTTTTTTTGTCATCTTTAAGGATGCCAATAGAGCCGGTGCCCGGCTTGCGTGATTTTTTCGTACGAGACATAGTAATAACTTAAAATAATGAACAATTAGGGCTATTTTACGACATTCCACGCTAAACAGCGATAGAAAGAAAAAAAGCGACGTTATTAACGTCGCTTTTGGAGAAATATGTGGCATATGCCAACATGTATAGTCCCGATTCTTAAGTGGCTGTCCTAGCCTTTTGTTACGATCCCTGTGAATTTTTTAATTTCCAATTTTATTGTTATTATTATTTCCGTGCGTAATTTTATTTTTTTCGGTCGTCCTGACGCTTTTTTAGGCTTTCCCTGATACCCTCTTGGGCAAAATACTGCAATACTCATCCTAAGCTTTAGTAAACAATCCATGTTTTAAATTATGTGCTGCGTCAATTAACGCTTATTGCTTTCCGTGCAAATATTATCCGTTTTGTGTAGTGCTACCTATGTAGCTGCCCCATACTTTACGTTAGTTTGATAAAGCATCAAGCTGTTTTTTTCGTTTATTTGTTGTACTAAAATCAAATTTTCAGCAAGTCTTTGTTTTTAAGTGTAATAATTATGTTAATAAATGTAATTTTATTTTTTTACGCTAAGTTCAAATGGTCAATGTCTTACAAAATTCTGAAAAACGAGTGCTATTTCAAACTCTTAATCGTCTAATTCATGTAACCAAGCGGCATGAGTTGGCGCTATTTTGGTTTTTGACCATTCCTCAACCATTAACGATGCTACCCGTTTAAGTTCGTCATATTGCGCTGTTGTGCCGGTATTTGCCGCCAATTCTAAGCGGTGACCATTTGGATCAAAGAAATAAATAGATTTAAATACACCATGATTAACCGGGCCTAAAATGTCTAAGCCAAGCGCTTGCAAATCGTTTTTTGCTGCAACTAAAGCGTCAACATCTTCAACTTCTAAGGCAATGTGTTGCACCCATTGTGGTGTGTTTTCATCGCGGCCCATTTCAGGAGAATTGGGGATCTCAAAAAATGCTAAAACATTGCCCATGCCAGCGTCTAAAAATATATGCATGTATGGATCTGGCGCTTTTGTTGATGGCACCTCATTTTCTGCAATAGCAACGGTGAGTTCCATGTTTAAATGTTTTTGATACCAATCAACGGTTTCTTTTGCATCTTTACATCGATAAGCCACATGGTGGATACGTTTCAAATTAATCATAATGTACTTACTTAAGTTAGAAGTTAAGCGAATCTCGGATAAGTTAATAATAAGTTAATTTTTACCATAACTCGATAATGCGCACTATAATAATGACGAGTATATTCGCTAAATGTTGTCAGTAATACGGTACGCATGAGTTTACAAGTATAGATTATTCGGTCGATATAATATCCTTCCAACGTTTCACTAATTTTTCATCGATGACTGTAAACGCTATGCCAGCTAGTGGTGAGTCAGTCACTGTTATTGTCGAGCTTAGTAACTGATCATCACGAAAGAAATGGCAAGCTAGCTCACTGTCAGCGGGGAGGTGATCAAATAGTGCTTGCAGTGATTGCTCTGTAACTTTGACTTTGTCTACGGCAATAAGAATATCGTTCACCGCTAAGCCTGCTTTTGCGGCAGGTGAGTTTTCTAGTACTTGGGTGATTGTTAAACCAAAGTTTTGTGCTTTATATTGCGCACCCAAGTAGGCGTGGTAATGCACTGCAGAAGTCGTTTCTACACTATTTAATTTTTTGAATTTTTGTTTTTGCAGTTCTACGCCATAACTTGCCAGCTCAGAGCTTAAATCTATGCGTTCGTTGCTGTATAAATAGTGCTTAAATGTTGATGAAATATCTTCGCCACAAAGCAGGTTAGCAATGTTGATAAAGTCTTCTTCACTGGTACCGATATTCGTGCGTCCGAAATGGATCCATAACTCTCGCATTAATGTGTCTAAACTATACTGGCCATTCGATTTACTGCGAATAGTTAAGTCTAGCCAAAGTGCAATTAAAGAGCCTTTAACGTAGTAACTTACAATGTTGTTAACGGCATCAGGACCTTGTTGATAAAACTTGGTCCAAGCGTCAAAGCTTGAAGCGGTTACGCTTTGTTTCAACTCACCTACACCTCGGTTTACTCGTGTGGCTGCTTTCGCTAATATGGCTAAATATTGTTCGAAATCAATCAAACCCGTGCGATAAAGTGAAAAGTCATCATAGTAAGACGTTATCCCTTCGAATGCCCACAATTGCTTAGTATAGCTTTCTTGCTTTAAATTGTAGGGCACAAATTCTTTCGGTTTTATTCGACAAACATTCCAAGCATGGAAATATTCATGTGAGCATAAGCTTAAGAAGGTTTTATAATCTTCAGAACGCTCCGTCGATGATTGTTGCGGGTTGGGTAAGTCAAAACGACTGGCCTGTAAAATGGTCGAGTTTTTGTGCTCTAAACCGCCAAAACCATTGGCAAGTAAATGGGTAATAAACCAGTACTCTTTAAAAGGCGCTTCACCAAATATACTTATGTGGTGTTGGCATAGCTTACTAATATCAGCTGCTAATCGTTCAGTATCTCCGTAATGCTTGCTGGTGAAAACTAAGTGATGTACCACGCCTTCGACAGTAAATTCTGTGCTGTCAAACTCACCTATCGCTACTGGGCAGTCGATTAGGTGTTGATAATTATCGGCAATGTATTGACCGAACTGATATTTTTCTGTGCCTTGCGCTCTTGGCAGTCCCGTCGCTACTCGCCATTGGTTATGTTCAGTTAACTTTGATGGTTGTATCGTTAGTTCACATGCCAACTCACTTAACTCTTGTACTTGCAGAAATGTTGAGCTGCCATTGAAAAAACCGCGCAGGCTATCTAAATAAGCGGTGCGTACTGATAAGTCAAAAGCAAATACTTGATAGCGTACCTGAACTTGTTCATCGCTTGCTTGTAATGTCCAAGTCTGTTTGTCTATTTTACTTAAGCTAATAGCTTGCTGATTGTTGTCATTGGCGCAAATTTCGGTAATGTTCTTGGCAAAGTCGCGGATCATATAACTGCCAGGTAACCAAGCAGGTAAAGTTAAGGTATAGCTTTGTCCAGGGGTACTTTCAAAAGATAATAAAACCTCAAATAAGTGACTATTTGGGTTGCAAGGAGATATTTGATATTGGATCATATTGGCGCACAAATGTTGACTAGATATTTGTGCTCCAATGTAGCAGAGTTAACTGAATAAAACAGCTTGAAAGTAAGCCTTAGCAGCGAACGTTCAGATTAAATTTAATTTAAAATAACGGTTTTATCTTTATTGATACAGATGCGTTGCTCGACATGCATTTTTACAGCATGGCACAAAGCTGTTGCTTCTAAATCGTGACCTAAATGTACCATTTGCTCAATGGTAAAAGCATGGTTGATAGGTTTAACTTCTTGAACGATGATTGGGCCTTCATCAAGGTCTGCTGTCACGTAATGTGCTGTTGCGCCAATAATTTTAACACCACGTTTATGAGCTTGATGATAAGGTTTTGCGCCTTTAAAGCTGGGTAAAAAAGAGTGGTGAATATTAATGGCTTGGCCACGTAAGCTGTTACACAGTTCATCCGATAATATTTGCATATAGCGAGCAAGTACCAGTAAATCACCATTATATTGCTGATAAATATCGAGTAAGGCTTGTTCTTGCTGTGCTTTATTTTCTTTATTCACCGGTAGATGATGAAATGGCACATTATGCCATTGTGCAAGCGCCTGGCAGTCTTGATGATTTGAAGTGATCGCAACGATATTCACGGGTAAAGCACCCGCTTTCCATTTTGTTAGCAATGAAACTAAGCAGTGATCATCTTTAGAAACAGCAATTACTACATTCGGGAAGTTATCTCTTTCTCGCAGGTGATAGTGCATATTTAAAGGTTTTGCTAGCAGCTCAATGGCTTGGCTAAACTCATCAAAACTGACGGTAAGCTCTCGGTCATCAAAAGCAATACGAGAAAAAAATGTATCAGTATAGGGATCACTGTATTGGCTAGTTTCAGTAATAAAAGCGCCGTGTTTGAATAAACTTTGGCTGACTTTTGCTAGCACGCCGGAAGTATCGGGGCACTGCCAAGTTAAAATGTAATGATGGGTTTTTGTCATATGAAAAAATTCTTTGGTTGTATGTCAGCAGTTTGGCACTTTAATGCCATTTTGATAAATACTTTTGTGCTATATATTAATGCCAATTCATGCAGGTTCGTTTTCATCGCTGAGTTTACTTTTGTTTTGAATATAAAGCGCCTCAACTTTTTCTCTAGCCCATGGAGTTTTTCTAAGAAATTTTAAGCTTGAGTTAATACTAGGATCATCGGTAAAACAACGAATTTTTATTTCCTTGCCAAGGTAAGGGAAACCAAAGTGTTCGACTAATTGTGTCACGATAACTTTTAACGTTAACCCGTGCAATGGGTTGTAGGGTTGATTATCCATATGTTCGGCCTTAGCAATTTTAAACGTTATTCTACCATGGCGAAGTTAAATAGTTAAAAAGCTAAAACAAAAAACGACGCTATTGCGTCGTTTTTTAGTGGTTAAGCTAAATTTAGCTTATTTTGTTCACTGCGTATTAACTAAAGTGAGCTTCTAAAGCTTCGCTGCCACCAATATTTTTTCCGTCGATAAATACTTGCGGTACAGTGTCTGAGTTAGTGATCGCTTTAAACATGGTTAAGTTAACATCTTTACCGACTTCTAATTCTTCAAATGTTAAGCCTTTTTCAGTTAACAATGCTTTTGCTTTTTTGCAATATGGGCAAGTTGGCTTGCTAAAAACGGTAATAGCTGATGTTTGACATGCTGACGGATTAATATGCTTTAACATAGTGTCGGCGTCAGAAACTTCAAACGGGTCGCCTGGTAAGTCAGGTTCGATAAACATTTTTTCAATGATGCCATTTTTAACTAGCATCGCATAACGCCAGCTACGTTTGCCAAAACCAATATCAGCTTTGTCTACTAACATGCCCATAGCATCAGTAAATTGACCGTTACCGTCAGGAATAAAACTAATATTGTCGGCGTCTTGATGCTCTGCCCAAGCGTTCATTACGAACGTGTCATTAACTGACATACAAATAATTTCATCAACGCCGTTTTTGAATAGCGTTGGTGCTAATTCGTTGTAGCGTGGTAAATGTGACGATGAACAAGTAGGTGTAAAAGCACCAGGTAATGAAAAAACTACGACAGTTTTATCGTTAAAAATTTCATCACTACTGCGCGTTGTCCACTCGTCGTTTGCTCTTAATGTGAAAGTAACATTAGGGACTTTTTGTTGCTCTTTATTTTCTAACATAATGGCTCCGTTTATAGTTTCTAAAATAGTGGTGTTGCTCGATATGTGGCTATTATCGAATAAGTTCTAATTTAAATAAAGTGATTAATATTGTACTTTATGATTGATAAAATCGATTGGCATCATTTTAGATAACACTTTTTATAAAATGTTTATCTTATCTTAAGAAGTTTTACTGCCAGTATCAACACTTCGGCCACCTTTGATTTAGCTGAGGATATGTCCTGATTTTGAAAATATTAACAAAACGAATGACTAGCTAAAGCGAGAAATAATTTCCTGTTTTATTACTGAGGTGGTAAATTAACTTTAATGAAGTTGTATATACAATCTAAGGGGGATGAATGTTAGACAGCTACACCTTAATTAAAGGCTCTGTGCCTTTGCTTATAAGCATGCCACACAATGGTGAAGAAATACCGGAAGATATTGCACAGGTTATGACAGCGAAAGGCCGTGAAGTTGCCGATACTGATTGGTATATGGATCGCTTGTATTCTTTTGCAAAAGCGCTTGGCGCTTATATATTAATTCCTAAATATAACCGTTATGTCATTGACTTAAACCGTGATCCTGATGGTGTTGATTTATATCCTGGTGCTAATAATACTGAGCTTTGTCCTACTACCGCATTTGATTTATCGCCTTTATATAAAGAGGGATGTGCGCCTACTGCTGAACAAATAACCGAACGTGTTAAAAACTATTGGCAGCCTTATCATCAGGCTCTAAAGTCGACCATGCAGGCAATTAAAGCCGAATTCGGTCAAGCCGTGTTGCTTGAGGCACATTCAATTCAATCACATGTGCCGAGATTTTTTCAAGGTCAATTACCTGATTTTAATTTTGGCAATGCTGACGGTAAAAGTTGTGCGGCTGAATTAATTTCAATCTTGGTCGGTTTAGATTACGCTCCTTATACTATGGTGTGTAATGGCCGATTTAAAGGTGGCTATATTACGCGCGCATTCGGCCAACCTGATAATGACTTTCATGCTATTCAGCTAGAACTTTCGCAGTTCACTTATATGAATGAGCAAGCCATGACATATAACGAAACTCTTGCTATGCAAGTTCAACCTAAACTTGAAGCGTTAGTGAAAGCACTGATAACTTTTGCTGCAACTTCAAATAAAAACGCTACGAATTAATGGTAGGTATTGATGAAACTTTTTGCTAAAAAAATATTATTAGCTGATGGCTGGGCGAGCGAGCAAACCTTGACCATTGAACACGGCGTTATTACCGATATTACCGCGGGTTATCTTGACGGCGCAGAGCGAGCAAATGGCGTGGTAATTCCGGGCATGGTGAATTGTCACTCTCATGCTTTTCAACGTGCTTTTGCTGGGTTCAGTGAGCAAGGCAGTGAAGGCCAAGACAGCTTTTGGACTTGGCGTAATATTATGTATAAATTTTTGGGGCAACTAACCTCAGAAGATGCGCAAGTCATTGCACAACAGCTCTATATTGAAATGTTGAAAATGGGCTATACCCGTGTTGCTGAGTTTCATTATTTGCATCATGATATTGACGGCCAAAACCATGAAAAACTGGCCACTATGGCAGAAGCTATTTTTGCAGCTGCCAAGCAATCAGGCATTGGTTTAACATTATTGCCGGTCTTGTATCGCTTTAGTGGTTTTGGCCCACAAGCCGCGACTGAAGGTCAGAAACGTTTCATTAATTCAGTTGAACAATTTAATGACTTAGTCAGTGATTGTTTTGAACTGGCGCAATTACAGCCTAATTGTAATGTGGGTATTGCACCGCATTCTTTGCGTGCAGTTGATAAAAGCTCATTGTTAGCGGCTGTTGAGCATGTTCGAGCACTTGATGCACAAGCCCCGATCCATATTCATATTGCGGAGCAGCAAAAAGAAGTCGATGACTGTTTAGCTCATTATGGCCAAAGACCTGTGCAATGGTTACTCGACAATGCCGATTTAGACCAATATTGGTGTTTAATTCACGCCACGCATATTGATGAAGCAGAGCGCAAGGGGATTATTGCTAGTCAAGCAATCGCCGGTATTTGCCCTACGACAGAAGCTAATTTAGGGGATGGTATATTCCCGACCAATGAATTCTTGATGGAAAATGGCACTTTTGCTATTGGTTCTGATAGCCACATTTCGGTCAACCCCATCGAAGAGTTACGCTGGCTTGAATATGCGCAACGTTTAAGTAAGCAGCAACGTGCAATGCTAGCCACTAGCAAACAAAAGTCTGTCGGGCTTAATTTGTGGCAAAAAGCTGCTGCCGGCGGGGCACAAAGTACCAATAGTAATACCGGTGCACTCGCTATTGGCAAGCAGGCTGATTTATTGGTTTTAGATGACAGCCATTTACGCTTATTTGCCCACGACGACCTTCATCTACTCGACAGCGTGATATTTGCTAGCCAGCGTAATCCGGTATTAGACGTAATGGTTAATGGACGTTGGGTGATTAGTGGAACAGCGCATGCTTTAGAGCAGGAAAGCGCAGATAATTTTGCACAATTATTAGCTAAGATTTCAGCTTAACGTATACGATTATCGCGTATAGACGATTAGTTATACCAAATGTAATAAGCTATTGACCAATTTTAAACCGCCTTAAAATGATCGATTATTTATTTCAATTGGTATTAGGAACCTAATCGTCTTGATTCTCTGCTAAGGCTCATCTGGTAGCAATTAAATTTACTACCATCTATTAATATCATCAATTACGATAATCTATTACTACAATAAATTACTATATTTGCTAATTGAGAGGCACACCTTAGTTAAATTATCTCGATGTAATTTTGGTGTTTGTTTTTTACTTTTACAGTATTGCTCGTTAAAGCTTTTTACTTTTTCACGACTGCTAGTGATTTCAGCGACGTATGCTTTTTCTTGGCTGTTAAATTG
Source organism: Colwellia sp. PAMC 21821 (assembly GCF_002077175.1). Taxonomy (NCBI): domain Bacteria; kingdom Pseudomonadati; phylum Pseudomonadota; class Gammaproteobacteria; order Alteromonadales; family Colwelliaceae; genus Colwellia; species Colwellia sp. PAMC 21821. Next base: position 1,664,466 of record NZ_CP014943.1, on the reverse strand, counting down.
GCCAAAATCTTTCGCTAAGTCTTGATATATTTTATCTGACTTTAGGCGCACCTTGGTATCCGTAGCATCTGAAAAGTGACTCAGCACAAATTCTTTTTGTTCAAATACCCAGTTGTTAAGTTTTTCATTGGGATAAAAATGAAAATATATCGCACCAGCCACGATCAAGATCAATAATTTTTTCATACCTTGCCTTATAATCTTCGGGGCGCACAAATAACTAACAATTAATTGTTGTTATTGAAGCAACCACACATAGTATTATTGTTTTTGTAGACGAAATGTCATGTGAATAGCTCTAGAGTAATCAATTTTATACTAACAAAGCAATATTTTGCTATTTTATTGATGGGTAACAGCGGCTAATCCGTTATAATTATCTGGTATTACCGACATAAAGGATCCGCTTTGAAAACAAAAGATAAAGACATTAAAGTTAGTCAGCATATTCCGATTAAAAATGTTCAAATTCATCAACCCGCTAAAAGCGATGCCTATGCACCTCGCGATCAAATTTATGTCCGTAAAGTAAAAGGTGTATTTCAAAAGCTACGCCAAAAAATGAATTTTTTCTTTTTAGCCTTATTTGCTGTTTTACCTTGGTTGCAGTACGACGGGCATCAAGCTATTTTGTTTGATATTAGTGAACAACGCTTTACCTTGTGGAGTGTCACGCTTTGGCCACAAGATCTTACCTTGCTGGCATGGCTTTTTATTCTTAGTGCCTTTTTACTGTTCTTTATTACCACTTTCTTAGGGCGAGTTTGGTGTGGCTACCTTTGTCCACAAACCGTTTGGACTTTCATATTTATTTGGTTTGAAGAAAAAATAGAAGGTACAGCGAATCAGCGGAAAAAGCTCGATAGCCAAGCGATGAATATCAATAAATTTTGGCGTAAAGCACTAAAACACTTCTGTTGGGGCTTCTTTTCTATTTTAACGGCGCTTACTTTTGCGGGTTATTTTGCCCCGATGCGTGAAGTGTTTGTTGATTTTTTCACTTTTAATGCCTCATTTGCTTTAGCTGCAACGGTATGGTTTTTTGCTTTTTGTACTTATGGTAATGCGGGCTGGATGCGAGAAATTATGTGTTTGCACATGTGTCCATATGCTCGTTTTCAGTCAGCCATGTTTGATAAAGACACGTTAACCGTTTCTTACGATGCAAAACGTGGTGAAAATCGTGGACCACGGACCCGAAAAGATGTGCCAAAAGATGTAGGTTTAGGAGATTGTATCGATTGTAATCTCTGTGTGCAGGTATGCCCTACGGGTATCGATATTCGAAACGGCTTACAATATGAATGTATTAATTGTGGTGCCTGTGTGGATGCCTGTGATGATGTTATGGAGCGAATGCGATACGACAAAGGGTTAATTCGTTATACCACTGAGCATGAATTAGAAGGTAAAAAAGTACATCTTGTTCGGGGTAAACTCATTGGTTATGCTCTGGTATTGATTGTGATGACCAGTTCATTGGTTTTTGAAATGGCCAACAGATCGCCAGTATCATTGGACATTATTCGTGATAGAAATGAATTAGCAAAAGAAAACTTTAATGGTGATATTGAGAATGTATATACCTTGAAAATTCTTAATAAATCACAAAAAGACAACCGCTATCGCTTGTCAATCAAAGGTATTAATAATACTAAATGGCATGGCGAACAAGAAGTGCTTGTAAAAGCGGCTAAAGTGTATACTTTACCGATCAGTATTTCAGTTGACCCATACGAACTAGAAGGTTATATGACAGATATAAGTTTTGTTATTGAATTAGTATCAGACACGGATGAGGTTAAGCTTGAACATGAAAGCCGCTTCTTTAATAAACGCTAATGTCAGTCTTTGATTTTACTTCGCTATCGCCAGACCTAATTCTAGATGGCCTAGAAAGCACTGGCTTAACGGTTGATAGCGGCTTGCTGGCGTTAAATAGCTATGAAAATCGCGTTTATCAGTTTCATGATATGGATAAAACTAAATATGTGACCAAGTTTTATCGACCGCAACGCTGGACAGAAGCTCAAATTAGAGAAGAGCATAAGTTCTCGTTTGAATTAGACAAAAGCGAACTGCCGTTAGTGGCTCCGATGAAAATAGATGGTGAGTCTTTGTTTAATCATGAAGGTTATCACTTTGCTATATTTCCTTGCCGCGGTGGTCGTATTTTCGAAGTCGATAATTTAGACCAATTAGAGTGGATGGGCCGATTTTTAGGTCGTATTCATGCGGTTGCGGCTAAAAAAGACTTTAAAGAACGACCAACATTTACTAGTGAAGAAATGCTGCAGCAAGCACAACTTATTATTGAAAAGTCTAACTTTGTTCCCGCGAGTTTGACGCTGCCTTTTTTCACTATTTTAGAACAAGTGATCACCATCGCAAGCCAGCAGTACCAACCTAAGTCGCAGATTCGTTTACACGGCGATTGTCATGCTGGTAACATTTTATGGACGGATAAAGGACCACACTTTGTTGATCTTGATGATTGTCGCATGGGCCCTGCAGTTCAAGATATTTGGATGATGCTCAGTGGTGATCGTCAGCAGCAGTTATTGCAGTTAGATACCATATTAACGGGCTACGATGAATTTCATCGCTTTGAGACCAATCAATTGCCTTTAATTGAATCATTGCGTACTATGCGAGTAGTTAATTATATGGCATGGCTATGTAAACGTTGGCAAGATCCTGCTTTTCCTCATAACTTTCCGTGGTTTAATACTGAAAAATATTGGGAACAACAAATTTTGATGCTTAAAGAGCAAATGTCAGCATTGCAACAGCCTCCGTTGAGCTTATTACCTTATTAAGTATAAGTAAGTTCAGCAAAATTATTTTGATTTATTATTGATTAGGAATTTTAATTTTATGAAAAAATTAGTGAGCTTATTCGCTTTAATGTTATTACCAGTATTCGCATTCTCAGCAAATTATACTGAAGGCGAGCATTACACTAAAGTCAGTGAGGAAGTCACTGCGAAACAAGAAGTACGTGAGTTTTTCTCGTTTTATTGCCCTCATTGTTTTCAGTTTGAACCTTTTATGCAGAAGCTAAAAACATCAATACCAGAAAATGCTAAGTTCGAAATGAACCATGTCGACTTCTTACGTGCTGCTTCGCCTAAAGTACAACAAATGCTGAGTAAAGCCGTTGTTGTTGCTCATCAAATGGGCTTAGAGAAAAAAATGGTTGGTGCAATGTTTAATTACATTCACGTTCAAAAAGCGGTATTTACTTCTGAAAAAGATATTCGTAACGTATTTGTACTTAATGGTGCAGATGGTGAGCAATTCGATAAGTTAATGAAAAGCTTTGGTGTCGTAAGTAAAGCTAATGCGATGAAGAAACACCAAGACTACTTTTCTGGCAAAGGCGCTTTAACGGGTGTACCAGCAGTTATTGTTAACGGCAAGTACCGCGTAGATGCTCAAGGTTTAGATAGAAATAATTTTGAACAAGATTACATTAATCTTGTAAATCACTTATTAACCTTAAAATAAGCGAGTAAGTGATTTAAGAAAGAGGCTGCGGCCTCTTTTTTATTGGCAAAAATTTAACAAAGCAAAACCAATAAACAGATGTCGTGAAGTGACGATTGTAGGTCGGTATTTATGCCGTCAAATGGTAAATATACTGCTACTCACTATGAGAAGCTAAAGTCCTAAATATAAGCCCAATGCGACCTTATCTAAAGATTATCAGGCGCACTTAATGCAATTCAGTAGCACTTCAATTCAAGGTTAACTTATTGTGAGTTTTTCGATACAGGTAGCCACCCAATAACAATGCGATAACAAGCAAAATAACACTGATAATCAGTTGCTGTTGACCATTGACCTGTAATCCTGCGCCCATTAATGAAAATATTGTCATTTGTGGAATAAAGCCCAGTGCCGACCCTAATATATAGGGTTTTACTGGTGAGCGTGCTGTGCCTGCTAGTACATTAGTCAGAAAATTTGAACCCGCAGGTAAAAGTCGAATAATCAGCGCCTTTAAGAATGTATTATGACTAAAGAAATGGCTTACTTTTGCGAGTTGTTGTGGGTAATTTCGCTCAATGATATTCGCAAAAAATTTTCGAGCTAAGATCAAGGTTACTAGGCATCCCAAAACTGCAGATATTGTTGCTAGCACCATACCTAAGCTTGCACCAAATAAAAAACCAGCACTTAATGCGGCAATTTGTCTTGGCAATCCAACAGCCATTGCTGGAGTCAGTATTAATACAAATAATAAAGCGCCAAATAGGGTATTGGGAATGATAGTGTTCAAATAGTTTTGAATAATAGCGCCATAGTTACCTAGCAATAGTGTAGCCAAGGTAATCGCCAACAATATTGATATTAGGGTCGCGATAACGGTTACTTTTACTGCTGATTTTGTTTTAAACACTTGCGGGCTCTTTATGCTTATTTAGGCTCTTTTTACATCGAAGGTGACTACTGTTTTACGAGAAAATTTAATTTGAGTAGATAATTAATCACTTCGGTATGACATTGGTTTTGTATGAATGGAATATATTTTATCACAGGCTAACGTAAATAAAATCTTAGTTAGGTGTTAGCACTCTAATGCATTGGCATTAACGAGTGCTAAGTGACCTTACTTAACAATGATTTATGGTTAAGTATAAATCATTGTTATTTTTTAATAGGACAATGAGAGTCAAATTAATGTCGAGTAAAATAAAAGCACTAATCGTTCGTTAATTCTTGTAAAATATTTGTTTTAGCAACATTGTATTCGCTTTCACTCAAGTAACCTTGTTTTTTCATTATAATCAGTTTGTCTAAAGCTTCAACAAGCTTACTATCAGGGTCAGAATAGCCATCTTGAGTATTATTCGTTGGTAAGTCAGTATTGTTGCTATGCGACGTTACGAGTGTCGAATTATCTTCGTGCGTTTCTGGTTGAGTTTTAGGCACAGTTGAGGTTTCTTTTGTTTCACTAGGTGATGGTATTTCGTGAGGTAAATTAACTTTATTTTTTCGTTTAACGGTTATATTTTGATTGATATATTGTGCGAAAAACTGCTGCCAATCAATAGCTTTATTAGTCACTTCTTGGTATGTAAGTCTGGTATGGCGAATATTTCCAACGCGAAAATAAAGGCAAAATAAGTAATGATTTTTTTGATCATCGGTTAAGCGTATCTGAATGCTTCTTTGCTTTTCATTACTCATTTTTAATCGGCGCTCTTTCGCAAATAATGTCAGAATTATATCTTCTGCATCTTCAGGGAAGGCTTGTAATGAGTCGTCACTAACCGTTGAAATAACCTCATCATTTAGTAACAGTTCACTTCGGGTAAGTGACGATATATCGATGGTTTTGTCTGCATTTTTAGCGTGGCGTTTATACAAAGATAACGATTTTTCTGCAACATCTAATTCAAAATTAGCCCATTGACGTTGCAAGAAGCTCTTTTTCACAACGCCTTTATTTTTCAAAAACAAGAAGTAGCTGGCTAAAATAAGTATCATGACAAACAAGAAAGCAAAAATACTCTTAGTATTTGAGCTGCTTATTGATACTTCATTAGTTGCGTTTTTAGTCTCAGCAATAATAGGTATATTGATGGTGTATAAGCGTTGCTGGTTATGTTCGAGCAGTAGCAATTCGCCATTGTGGTTTTGATGCAAACTGAATTTTGATTGCTCACTAGGATTTTCTTTTATCAGTTTATAGGGGATGTCTTGAATTTCATCTTCACTATCAAGACTTGAATTTAATGTTATTGCTTGTAATTGCCAAGCGTTTTCTGTTTCTTGTAACTGTAACGCTTTACCCCATAAGGTTTTCAGCTCTCTACCGTGATAGAGTATAGTTTTATGCTTTGTAGTCGCTACAGGTAAGCTCTTTTTTATCTGTGCTTGTGGGATAGCTTTACGCCAATCATCACCTATTTTTGCTTCTACTAGCATATTTACGTCTTGTTGGTTAAGTTGTATAAGGAAGCTGTAGGTGCTTTTCTTTATCCAATCAAAATGCTCTGATTTGTGTCCGGCTATAAATACAATTTCATTTCGAATATCATCTGTTTTTGTAAAAGGGTTATCAACTGGAATAGTGTAGTTTAGTAAACCGTATTTTTCGGGTTTTATACGCAGAATGCTCCCAGCGTACAGTGCCTCACTCTTTAATGTTTCATTGAGGGCAAGGGCTATAAAAAGTAAACCAAAATCATCGTGCCAAGATTCAACATAAGGATTAAAGCTTAGCAGCTGGATATGTTCTTGAGGTTGCATAATAGCAATACGCATAACTTCATATTGTTGACTAAGTTGAGGTGTTTCATTTTGTAGCCCTGTTATTTGCCAGCGTATTATAACCGCATCGTATGGGGCGATAATTTCAGTATTTTTGGGGGTTAACTTCGACTTGGTTTTTTTACTTGTTTCAGTATGGGCTGTATAAAAAGTTTGATATCCATCTCGATCACGATAATGAAAGTTTGGATCTAAAGTTACAGCGGTTAAGGCAATAATATTAGGGTTTTTTAACGCTAACTTTAGATCGAAAAAAGCAGTTTGTGCTATTTCGTTATGGTTTAAATGGTAAATTTTACCCGCTTTTGTAGCTACAAAGTATTGATCTTCGTCGCCTGAAACAGGTAACACGCTTTGCCACTGATCATTTGCTAAAACTGCTTTATCAAGACTGGCTATTGCCGATAATTCTAGTTCGTTAGCAATTTGTGCTGCAACATGAGAAATTTGGCTAAGCATAGCCATTAATGTAAAAATAAAATATAACTTACAGCGATTGAACCAGATACTTTTGTCCATAAAACAGCATATTCCTTTAAAAAATTAGTTAGAGGGAGTTTAAGCTTAATTCTTTGCTATTAAAACAGCTTGTTGCGCATCTATAAATTGGTTTTTATCCTTATTATTAAGATAGCTTAATTTTCCGTCAACTATTATTTGATCATTTCTTGTTCCGTGTTCAGCAAGATAAAGTGCTTGTTTACCCCAAATATGGACTGGGCGCTGAATTGTGACCATATGGTATTTATGTGTAATGGCGGAAAATATATGCTGCTGAGACTCTATAATAACTTCGGTTAATTCTTTATTGTTTTCAGTGGTAATAACCTTAATATCAGAAACTATATTACCACTACAATGAATTTGATTAATAGATTGAGCATAGCCCTTTGGAAAAGTTTGTGCGTAACTCGCGTGGATAATTTCGCGATTATTCTTTTTACTATTAATTAAATAGCCTTGTAGCAGTATGATATCGCCTTTGTCAGCGTGAATCAGGGCACGTTCAACAATGTCACCAATAACTTTTACGGTATGATAACTGGTCCATTCTTTAAATTTGTTACTGGTTTTATCAAACCAACGGCTATGCGTTGCCAACGTAAATTCAGCAAAAGCAACAACAGGGTTAGCTTGGTAGCGAATATCAGGCTTATTAACCAAGTTGCCTAAAAGGGTAACGGTGCATAAATGGTTTTGCGGTAATTCAGATGACATAGTTCTACTTGTTGTTATAGGAAAAAAATGGTCGAGCGTTTTAAACGACCAATAGTATGACTAGCGTATAAATTGATTGTTAATTTCTGTATCAAATAAATTTTTAATTAAAATAGCAAACTCTTTAATAAACGCTAGCTGCTCATTATTTACCGAATTATTGACTACACCCGATAATATTTCTTGTAAGTCATAAACTATCGCATCAACTTCTCTAATAATAGTATTTCGTTGCTTAAAGGTTAAGTTTTGGTTTTGATTGCATAAAGCAATAATTTTTTCACTCATTTCTTGTTCAATAACTTCTAATACCGAGCTGTTTGCATTCTCAATATTGATACTATTTTCAAATAAGTTTAAATGAGCAGTTAAATATTCAACAACATGAATATAACCATCAGTATCGGTGACCATCTTTGTATCTGTACTATTTATCGTTGTCTTACTTTACTCGCATATTAAGGTGCTGATCAAGCGGCTTTTAAAACCAGAAAGAGTTTATATCAGTATATAAAGCAAAGTGACCTCAGATACGAAGTCGATAATGAAGATAACTGGTGTGTTTTTCGTTTTTAAACAGTCAAATTTCCTACGTTAAGCCAATAAATATAGATTCAATATGAAGTAATTCACAAAATGAAACATCTACAGCAGACATAAAAATTGCTTTTTCATTAATTTATGCGTTAAAAATTAAGCAATATTGCATATATGTTATATAAATGTTGCGTTACTTTCTTGTTCTATATTAATAAATTGTTTTTACTCTACTTTTAATTTTTGTATATTGTATTCAATGTAACAATTAAATGCTTGAATATATTTTCAATTCAAGTAAAGATAGGGAAAATGTTACAGCTAGTAACATTATGAAACATTTATAATAGATAATAGTAACAAAATAAAAACAATATAATCTCGGAGAGAAACACAATCATGAGAAATAATTTTTCTAAAACATTCAAACGTTCGGTAACAGCAGTAGCTGTTTCAGTATCGTTAGGTTTAGCAATGCCAGCAATGGCAAACGATGGTTTACTTGCTGGTACCTCGCTAAGTAATTCTGGTAATGTACTTTCAGGTGTAACGGTTACTATTATCAATATTGATACTGGTTTAACCCGTACAATAGAGACTGATAGCCAAGGTAATTATAAGTTCCCACTATTACCAGCCGGTAATTATTCATTAGAAGCTAAAAAAGATGGCTTTTTAATGGTTAAACAGGAAAAGCTAAAAGTTAGCTCTGTTGGTCGCACAAGTGCAGACTTTACTTTAGAAACTGGAGATATTGAGCGTATCAGTGTTACTGGTGCTGTTGTATCAACTATTGATGTTTCATCAAGTGAGTCGCAATTAGTTGTAGATTTAGAATATTTAGCCAAAGTACCGGTTGCACGCGACGTTGCTTCAGTAGCTCTTCTTGCTCCAGGTACAGTGTCTGGTGATTCTGATTTTGGTAAAAATGCTTCTTTTGGTGGTTCATCAGTTGGTGAAAACACTTATTACATTAACGGTATAAACACGACTAACTTCCGTAACGGTTTAGGCGGTTCAGAATTACCATTTGAAATGTATAAAACTTTTGAAGTTAAAACCGGTGGTTACTCAGCAGAGTTTGGCCGTTCAACTGGTGGTGTTGTTAATGCAACAACTAAAAGTGGTTCAAACGAGTTTAAATTTGGTGCAAGTGCGTTTTGGGAACCTAGCTCATGGCAAGCACATTCGCCAGATGTTAAGCGCACCGATGCTGATAATATTATAGAAGCAGACAGCGAATATTACGTAGTTAACAACCAAGATAAAACTGGTTCAACTAATTACAATTTATGGGCCAGCGGCGCATTAATTCAAGATAAATTATTCTTTTTTGGTTTATTGAATCAAGAAGATCGCACACGTGATTATGCAAACACTTCTAGTTTTTATAGTCGTGATGCAAGTGATACCTTATATGCTGCAAAAATTGACTGGTATATAACAGATGAGCATATTTTAGAGTTTACTGGTTGGGATAACGGCTCAGATCTTGATACTAACGAAGTTGGATATGACGCGGACTCTGATACCAAAGGAGAAAATTTTGGTGATTATTATTTAGAGCGTGGTGGTAAAACTTGGGGTCTTAAATATACAGGTATTTTAACTGACGATTTAACAGTAAGTGCGCAATACTCAGTAAATGAAGCCAGTTATAGTAACTTAAATGTTGGTTCAAGCCCGTTGGGTGACAAGCCAGTTATTTATGAACGAAGAAGCGGTAAGAAATTCGGCTCTTATGGTTTAGGTACTCCATCAGTTCAAAATGATAAACGTACCGCTTATCGTTTTGATGTTGATTGGTATGTTCATGACGACCATACATTGCGATTTGGTATCGATTATGAAGAATTGGAAGCCACTGAAAATACGCAACGTGCGGGCGGAGTAGCTTACAGATATGAAGACTGTGATTCAGCTAAATTAGCAAATAATGAGCTTGATTGTGATACTGTGCGAGAAGAGTATTATGTAAACCAAGGCGACTTTGAAACTAAAAGTGCTGCGTTTTATATTGAAGATACATGGCAAGTGACTGATGATTTAACTGCTCGTATTGGTTTACGTAACGAATCGTTTGAAAACTATAATAAAGCTGGCGATAAATTCGTTGATGTTACTAATCAATTAGCTCCTCGTCTTGGTTTGAGCTGGGACATTAAAGGCGATGGTAATAGTAAAGTTTATGCTAACTACGGCCGTTACTTCTTGCCAGTTGCAACTAATACTAACGTACGTTTAGCCGGTGATGAATTATATACACGCCAAAACTTTGATGTAGAAAGCATCAATGCAGACTTCACGCCTAATGTAGTGCCAGGAAGTGGTGGTGCTATTTCTACTTTTGCTGATGGTCAATTAAAAGATACCAAAGAAACAGTTAATGCTGATTTAGATCCAATGTATCAAGATGAGTTCATGATAGGTTATGAGCAAGTTATTAATGATTCATGGAGCTATGGCGTTAAAGCAACTTACCGTGATTTGGGTAGTTCGTTGGAAGATGTTGCTATCGATAAAGGTTTCGACGATTCTTTAGATGGTGGTTGTACGCTTTGTTCTGGTTTCCATTACTATGTATTAACTAACCCTGGCCAAGATGTAACGATTACGACTGACCCTGATGGTGATGGTCCTTTAGAATTAAAAGAATACACTATTACAGCTGACCAATTAGGTTACCCAGAAGCTAAGCGTCAATATGCTGCGGTTGATTTAACATTGAACCGTGCTTGGGATGACGAATGGCTATTAAACGTAACTTATACTTGGTCTCATAGCTGGGGTAACAATGAAGGTTTTGTTCGTTCAGACAACGATCAAAATGATTCTGGTTTAACAACTAACTTTGACCAACCTGGCCTAACTGATGGCGCAAACGGTAATCTACCGAACGACCGTCGTCATAATGTAAAAATTAATGGTGCTTATGCGGTTACAGAAGATTTATCTTTAGGCGCAAATTTTAACTTCACTACTGGTCGCCCGCTAAACGCTTTTGGTTTACATCCTACTGATGCTTTTGCATCGTTATATGGTGCAGAATCATTTGTTAAAGATGGTCAGTTAGTAACTCGTGGCTCTGAAGGTAGAACGTCTAATACTTGGACGTTAGATCTTTCTGCAACTTACGATTACTACATTGATGAGAGTAAAATTACTTTCCGCGCTGATATCTTTAACGTGACTAATAATGATAAAGCAACGCAACTCAATGAAGTTAATGAACGTATTGCTTCATATGATGGTGCCTTTGGTGGTTACCGCGGTGAAGCGAATCCGACTTACGGTTTACCAACTGATTTCCAGAAACCACGTTACGTGCGTATAAGCGTATCTGCTGAGTTTTAATTAAGGATTTGTTAAATCCCTGACCTAAAAAACCTCGCCTAGCGAGGTTTTTTTATGTCTATAGATTACTAAATGTAAGCGGGTGTATCCGGTCTTGAGCTGTAATATCCGTGAGTAAATAAGTCTAATTACAGCCAGTTAACCTAACTTTTTGTTAAATAATCCTACGTCTGCTGTCATCATATAATGTTTTTTACTTACATTTGTCAGTCTGCTTGTTACAACTATTTTTATAATTTACGCCACTATATATGAACAAGGCTATATCGCCTTTCTAGCAAGCGATTAATTAATTATTCTTTGGAGAATTTAAATGACTGTAAAAAAAATAGTTTTAGCCATGTTTATATTAGGTGCTGCATCGACGATGAGCCAAGCGAATGAAATGGTAGCAGCAGATGAATCAAATTTTACACAATTATGTATGACCGCATTAGCCGGTAATCGTGCAGCAATGCATAACAATATTAAATCTTCAGGTTATAGCAAGCAATTTATCGCTAAGAATGTGCAGTGTAATGGGGTAAGTATTTTGGCCTACGTTCAACAGCATGGTGAAAATGCAGATGCTATGTTAAGAACTTTAGATCGCAGTGAATATCGAACTTCTATCACGGATTTAGCGAAAAATAATAGCGTGTCTAAGTAGTTTAAGTCGTCTAAGTAGTGGTGGTTGAGCAATCAAGAAGCGAGAGTCATATTAGTATAACTCTCGCACTCCGTTAAGCGTTTTCTAGTTTCTGCAGACGCTCGTTAAAGGCAGTTAAGCGCGTTTGTACGGAAAGGTTAGTATTCATTGAAGCTTTATTAATAGGCTTTCTAACTTGTCCTACACTGGCGGTTTGCACTAGCGCATTGTTTTTGTAAAAGGTTAGCATTGACTCTTCAAATGTTAAGCCAATATGGCTTAGGCATTTTGTGAGTGTAGCTTCAGGCTGATTAATTAGATCTTCATAGCTAATTTCTAATACTCTTTCGCCAAGTAATGATTGCCAATGCTTAGCAAGACGATTTTCATGATGAAAGAACTCAGCAATATTCTCTAAGTCGTAGCTCCAGCCCAAACCTTGATTGAAGAAGTTACGAAAACAAGACCAAGCGTTATCTGCTGGGTTTCTGGTAATGCGAATAATCGCAGCGCTTGGGAAAACTTTAGCTATTAAACCTAAATGATGATTAAGGCTTAATGTTTTATCGACCATAGGTTTGTCTAAGCTAAATTGCTGCGCGCGCAAGTGTTGATAATCAGCGTGTATCTTTTTAAAAACTGCTAAGTTATCTGATGGTTCGTTATCGGCTAACTTATTAAGTTTAGCCTGACCAATTTCAGCTGTTGAATAACTTAAGTACTTTAATTCGCCGCCTTGACCAATAGCACTATGCGCACTTAGCATTTGTTGTAGTAAAGTTGTGCCACTGCGCGGTAAACCGATTATAAATATTGGCGGACAGCTTTCAGCTTGCTCTAAACTGGGCAGCGTCGCTAAATATTCGGCATTTTGATGACTGATAATATCATCAATAAATTGACTGTGTTGTTTAGGGATATAAGACTTGTCATTGTGCATTAAACGGCAACCACGCGAGAAGTAGTCGAAGGCCTGTTGCTCATTTTTTACGTCTAGTTCGGCCTTACCTAAGGCAAACCAAAATGGCGCATTGTGTGCACTTTTGTCATGCTCTAGCTGCTGTTGTACGGCGGTAATTTGAGTATAAAGCTCATCATTTTCTGAAAACTGATGAATCGCAGCCAGTGTTAACCAAGATATCGCTGATTTAGGCGCTACTTTAACGAGTTCGACTAGGTACTTTTTAGCGAGTTCGATATTGCCAATTTGGCTATGAGTTGTGCCTAAAAAGTGCAGTACATCGGGCGTATTTTTTTCTTGCAGCAGCGGGTTTACAAGTTCAATAGCTGCTTCTATTTCTCTACACTCTGCTAATATTGCTGCACATTGAATAATGCGTTTTGCTTCTTTTGGTGAAATAGCTAAATATTTTTTGCTGCACAGTACAGCTAATTGAAACTCACCTATCGATATGGCTAGTCTTGTTATAGCACCCCAATTTTCTTTAAGATCAGCATTCTTATCTAATAATGCTTGGATGGTTTTTGCGGCGCTAGTACGCTGTTGATTTTTTACATCTTTTAAGACACTGTTGGCCAGTTCTAAGTCAGTCAATTTGTTATCTACATCAAAAAATGGAGTATAAAGGTTACTACAATATGGCGTCGATTTGGAGTTAAAGAAAGGTAAAAGGCAAGAAAAAAGTTAAAGTTCACCAAAACCCATGTAGCTTTTGGTGAACTGGTTTATCGTTTATTTAAGCAGCGTTAGTACTTTCAAAGATTTTATCGGCAGAAGCAGCCACAAACCCCGTGTACAACTCGCCATTTTCCATCGGATAGCGTTTGGCAAACTCGTAAAAACAGCTTGGAATAGCAACGGTTTTATCAGAAAACTCAACTAACACGTGATCGGCCATAGTAGAAGATTGCTCTAATTTAACGGCTTCATCACCTTTGATTTCACCACCTGTAGTATTTAGCGTAAAACCACCGGCTTTAACGGCTTCATTCACGGCTTCAATTGAATCATAGTTTGTTAAGTGGTTAATGCTTACCGTGAAATGGTTAGCGCGGTAGCCCCAGGCTGCAACCCATGCTGCATATTCGCTTTCGGCGAGTAAATCTAAGTATTCTTGGTGGCTCACTTGCCAATGCGTACCTGAGTATAAAAAGCTTTCAACGTTAATATCCGCTTCGTTTATACCAGCGACCATTTTTTCGATGATGGCTTGTACACGTGGAGAAAACTCTTCTACTAATAGTTCACTGATAAATACTTTCGGTAAATTAGTGTCAGTGTGCTCAAAGTGCTTTGCATAGAGTTTTTTGGCTTCAAAATGATATTCACCACATTCTTTGTAACCTAAGTTAAGCAAGTGTGCTGAAATTTTAGCGATATTAACTTTAGCAATATTAAAGGTACGGTAAGCAACGTGGTCGTTGATTAGCTCGTCACCAGTGCTTAAAAGTTTATGTACTTTGTCAGCTGACGGTGTAACTTCTAAGTAGTTTTGCCAAATATTGTTAAATAAATTTTTAACGGGAGTCATGGGTATTTCCTAAATGTATAAATTAAATTTTTGTCGATTGCTAAAGTCGAATACTAAAATCGGTTGAGTGATATGCAAGGCTATTTATTCTTCAAAAAGGTTTTTAACTTATTCAATAGCTAAGTATTTAACTCAGGTATTTTCTCGTTAAGAAGATAATATTTAGGATAGCGTGATGGATAGACACTCAGGGTTAGCGACTATATTTGATCGATATTCTTGAAAAAGCTGGGACGGATCCCAGCTTTTTTTAATGGGCAGTAGTATTTCATTAAGCGTAAATTTTTCTGTTTACTTAATCGTTAAACCAGGGCTAAGCGTCGCGGGTAATGACACTTTTTCAGCTTCAACCGATGCTACTGGGTAAGCACAATAATCAGCGGCATAAAATGCGCTGGCTCTGTGGTTACCACTTGCGCCGATACCACCAAAAGGTGCAGCACTGCTGGCGCCAGTAATTGGCTTGTTCCAGTTGACGATACCGGCACGAATACGGCGGAAAAAGTGAGTATATAGCGCTTCGCTGTCACTTAATAAGCCGGCAGATAAACCAAATGAAGTATTGTTCGCTTCATCGATAGCTGCGTCAAAATCAGTATAACGGTACACTTTTAATAACGGACCAAAGTGCTCGTCATCTGGCATTTCAGAGATGTTTGTTACATCGACTATGCCTGGTGAGATAAAGCCTGTGCCTTCTTCAAGGTGCTTCATCATCACAATTGATTCACCGCCAAGTTCAAGCAATTGCTGTTGAGCAGCTACTAAGCTTAATGCCGCTTTTTCAGAAATCATTGAACCGATAAATGGCTGGTCTTCATCGTCAAAGTAGCCGATTTTAATCGCTTCTGTACTGGCGACTAATTTAGCTAAAATAGCATCGCCTTGTGGGCCCGCTTCAATAAATAAGCGACGAGCACAAGTACAACGTTGACCAGTTGTGATGAATGCTGATTGTAAAATGTCGTGTACTACGGCATCTACATCACTAACATCTTTAACGACTAATGGGTTATTACCGCCCATTTCTAGCGCTAATATTTTGCCCGGTTGGCCACCAAACTGTTCATGTAAGAAGTGACCCGTTGTTGAGCTACCTGTAAAGAACAAACCGTCAATTTGTGGATGATTTGCTAATGCTTTACCGGTTTCAACTTCACCTTGCACCATGTTGATAACGCCAGCAGGTAGACCTGCTTTCAACCATAGTTTTAAGGTTTCTTCAGCAACCATTGGTGTTAATTCGCTCGGTTTAAATACCACGGTGTTACCGGCAATTAGCGCTGGAACAATATGACCGTTTGGTAAATGACCTGGGAAGTTATAAGGCCCGTAAACAGCAACTACACCATGAGGTTTATGACGAATAAACGCTTTTGCACCTGGCATAGGGTTTTCAACGGTACCAGTACGCTCTTCATTTGCGCGTAC
Source organism: Colwellia sp. PAMC 21821 (assembly GCF_002077175.1). Taxonomy (NCBI): domain Bacteria; kingdom Pseudomonadati; phylum Pseudomonadota; class Gammaproteobacteria; order Alteromonadales; family Colwelliaceae; genus Colwellia; species Colwellia sp. PAMC 21821. The sequence continues at coordinate 1,648,524 of NZ_CP014943.1, read as the reverse complement.
CGAAATAGCAATTTTACCTACCATAGCGCCGACTTCTGTACGGGTTTCCCAAAGTGGCTTACCCGTTTCAAGCGCGATAGTTGTGGCGAATGCTTCTTTGTGTTCAGTTAATAACTCAGCAAACTTAACGGCGATGGCAATACGTTCTTCAATCGGCATATTAGACCAAGTGTCAAATGCTGCACGAGCTGACATAACGGCTTCGTCAACTTGTGCTGCTGAAGCGGTATTTCCCTGCCAAATTACTTGATTTTTAGCCGGGTTTTTTGAGAAAATTTCATGGCCTAAACCGGCTGTCCAGTGACCATTAATAAGTTGTATATTGTGTGACATTATTTATTCCTCTGCGCGTGTATCGCGAGTAATTAGTTTTGCTTAATGCTTAATGCTTAATTTGAAACTAGGCGCACCCAGTCTCCTTCAATAACCATTAGCGCATCTGCAACCGCCTGTGATATCACCACTTGTTTGGCGGTTTCTCGTAATAAAATGGGTGCTTGCGTTGCTCTAAAATCTGCAACTTTGTCATTACAAATAATATATTTATTATCGTTTACGACATCACCAATGATGACTTGGCATTTTTGGCTCTGACGTACAGTTTTCACTAAGGCTGTTTGCGTTTCAACCGTTGGGCCGGCATCAAAAATATCAACGTAACCACGACGTGAGAAGCCTTCAGCTTCAAGTAATCTTAATGCGGGTACTGTTTTTGGATGTACCTTGTTGATAACTTTTTGCGCTTCTTTGCTCAACAAATTAACGTAAATTGGATACTTAGGCATTAATTCAGCAATAAATACTTTTTTACCTATACCTGTAAGGTAGTCAGCCGTGGGGAAATCGAGCGAAAAGAAATGCTCTTCTAACCATTTCCAAAATGGAGATGCGCCATCTTCGTCCGAAACACCGCGCATTTCTGCGATAACCGTTTCAGCAAAACGTTCGGTGTGCTCGGCCATAAATAGAAAGCGAAAACGCGATAACAAGCGTCCGTTACGGTTTTTACGGTGACTTTCGCTCAAAAATAAAGTACAAATTTCAGAGGCGCCAGTATAGTCATTACATAAAGATAATGTTTCAACGGTGTTGTAAATATTAAGCTCACGAGAGCTGTGCACGACCTTACCTAAATGGTAATGGTAAAATGCATCATCTAGACCAACAGCCGCTTCAATGCCACTCGTGCCAACTACTGCACCCGTTTTGGTGTCTTCCATAACAAACAGGTAACCTTCATTACCTGGCTCAGTAACTGAGCTGTTGAAAGAAGCTTCCGCGTGAGAAATGCGATTTTTCAGCAGTTTTTCGTTGACCGGTAGTGAGGTGAAACCGTGTCCTGACTCCACAGCAATGCGATGAAGTGCATCGTAATCACTGCTTTGAATAGGGCGAATAATAATCATAGAAAACTCTCAATGAGACGTTCAAACACCGTCATAGTCAACGGTATTTGAACGCTATAATAAAGGAAGGCTTACTTAGCTAGTTTAGCTACCGCTTTTTCGAAACGCGCTAAACCTTCAGCGATATCTTCATCTGGAATAACTAATGAAGGAGCAAAACGTATAATGTTAGCGCCAGCGACTAGTGTCATTACACCTTCGTCCATAGCGGCATTTAAAAACTCTTTTGCTCTACCTTGGTATGCGTCAGTTAATACAGCGCCAATTAACAAGCCTTTACCGCGGATTTCACTGAATACATTGTATTTTGCATTAATGGCATTTAAACCAGCAACATAAAGTTTTGCTTTGGCTTTAACACCATTTAATACTTCTGGTGTGTTCACAGTATCAAATGCAGCTTCTGCTACAGCACAAGCTAATGGGTTACCGCCGTATGTACTACCGTGTGTGCCCACTTTAAGGTGCTTAGCAATATCAGTTGTTGTGATCATAGCGCCAATTGGGAAACCACCACCAAGTGCTTTAGCTGTGGTTAAAATATCAGGTGTTACACCTAAGCCCATGTATGCATAAAGCTCGCCTAAACGACCAACACCGGTTTGTACTTCATCAAAAACTAATAAAGCGTTATGTTCATTACAAAGTTCGCGCACACCTTTAGCAAATTCATCAGTTGGTGAGATTATACCGCCTTCACCTTGTAATGGTTCCATTACTACGGCACAAGTCTTGTCAGACATAAGCGCTTTTAAACTATCTAAGTTGTTGTATTCAGCATGATCGATATCGCCAGGCTTAGGGCCGAAACCGTCAGAATAAGCCGCTTGACCACCAACAGTAACTGTGAAAAAAGTACGACCGTGGAAACCTTGTTTAAAAGCAATGATTTGAGATTTTTCTGCGCCAAAGTTTTCAAGTGCCCAACGACGAGCTAGTTTTAAAGCGCCTTCGTTTGCTTCTGCACCTGAGTTAGCAAAATAAACTTTATCAGCAAAAGTGCTGTCAGTTAATTTTTTCGCTAAACGTAATGCTGGCTCGTTAGTCATAACATTTGATAAGTGCCAAATTTTATTAGCTTGTTCTGTTAATGCGCCAACTAATGCAGGATGACAATGTCCTAAACAGTTAACAGCAATGCCACCGGCAAAATCGATAAATTCACGATCTTGTTGATCCCAAACACGTGAACCTAGACCGCGAACGGGGATAACTGCAGATGGTGAATAGTTAGGTACCATAACATCATCAAATAATTCACGATTTACTGGGAAATGGTTAGACATTGTAAATTCCTCTTATATTTAGGATATTGTAATCAAAAGTTGTTTATTAGTTTGGAGCGCTAACGCTAGCAGAACTAAATGTATTAATGAGTCAGCTATTATTTAAATACAGACTTATTAAAAATAGGCACGGATTATGACAGAAAAAATAGCCAGTGTCTTGTCAAAATGCGCTGAAGCCCTTGTAAAATAAAGGTTCCTCCGTTTTTATTCAGTATTACTGCATAACTATGTTTGCTGTGTTTTTCTACACTGTGGCTAGTAATGAGATTCTTATGTCACCTAAGCTGATCTGTAATAACAGACCATGTTTCATAATTAATCAAAAATAAATTATTGTTTTGAGCATTTTAGGTGATTTTATGGCTATTTTTCAGCTTTAGACAAGGTTGATAGGGCTAAGTGGACCTAACCCAGATAAGATTTGATATAAATAAGTCCGTACATTGGACTGAAATTGTGACGAGTGTTAATTAAAAATTAGCTTTATGTGATCAATATCGCTTTTCTTTAATAAGGCTATGTCATTTTTTGTCAATCGACCTGCGGTTAGCAATATTTTTGCTTCTTCTGTGCTGATGAGGTTTTCTTTTGCTAAGCCTCTAAACGCAACATAAGCTTTGGCTTTAGTGACTAACTTAGCAATTGGACACATGTGATTTATGTCAGTTGCGTAGGCAAGATCAAATAACGGCTCAGTAATTTGTAAACGATCAAAACGCATGAGTTCGACCATATCTGCAGCCACGTTACTGCTGCGTAGTAGTAGTTGTTCTAGTAATAATTCTGGTGCGGTATCGAGCGTCACTAATATGTCGTGTAGTTTTTTATCTTTACTGTCATAAGCTGCTTTTAGCTCTTGTGTATAGAGACTGCTATAAGTATTTAAAAAACCACGGGTGACTGCTAATAAGCCTAAATTGCTTAACATGCCAGCTGTAAAGGCAGTGAATTCATCTAGACCTTGTTCTTTGGCTAATAACTGAGACGCTAGCGCAATAGATAAACTATCGTTCCATAGTTTACGTTTCATTAGCGGATAAGGTGAGGTGCTAGTGGGTAACCAATGCTTTAGCATAAATGTTGGCATAACCAATTTAAGGTTATCTAAGCCAACATAACTTAGCGCTAAGTTTGGCTCAGTTACTTGTATGTCAGAGCGTTTACGGTATTGGGGTTTATTAACCAAGTTAATTAATTCACTACAAAGCCAAGGCAGTGATTTAGCTAAAGGTGTAATGCGATTAATACTGGCTGCTTTTACTGCCAGTATTTCCATAATAGAAGGGGCGGCATCTTCTATTTTTAGCACATTCAAGTAGAGATTTTCTTTATTATCAAACTCTTTATTAACTTGGATATCGACACGCTTAAAAAATTTATTTTTCACCTGTGTTTTAAAGTGTTCTTGGCCGTGCGCTTGGATAATTTTATTTTTGTGTGCTTCTTCTTCTACCGCTAATAACTCTCGTCGGCGGTTAAACTGCTCACTGTCTTGATGCTGAGACATATTTATTTTGCCATTTTTTTGATTGGCAAAATCTTTACTGATCGCGAGACTGAGCACACGACTGTAAATAGGCTTAACTAATTTATTATTTTCAAATATTTGCATCAGGACTTCATTATTGGTTTTCGTTATTAGTTTATAATTTGTGAGGTTAGCTAAGTTATCGGCCTGTTAGCTTATTTCATTAGGCGCTATTATTATCATCTATTTGATTTGCATATTGGTCAATAAAATTTTGTAATAATTGATGACCTTGTTCTGTTAACACAGATTCAGGATGAAATTGCACACTGGCGATGGCTAATTGTTTATGTTGTAAGGCCATGATCTCTTGCTGACCATTTTCAGTGACCCAAGCGGTTATTTCTAGCTCATCAGGCAAAGAGTTTATATCTACAATTAACGAATGATATCGCGTGACCGTTAATGGCTGCTTTAAAGCGGCAAATAATCCCTGTTCATTATGGTTAATGATACTGGTTTTACCGTGCATAACTTTCTTCGCTTTAATGACTTTAGCGCCAAAGTGCTGGGCGATGCATTGATGACCTAAGCAAACGCCAAGTATGGCAATGCGACCTTTAAATCTTTCGATTATCGCGAGTGACAAGCCGGCAGCATCTGGGTCGCAAGGACCGGGTGAAATAACAATATATTGGGGCGCTAACGCTTCGATTGCATCTAAGCTTATTTCATCGTTTCTACACACTTTAACTTGCTGTCCTAGCGCCTGAAAATAATGGACTAGGTTGAAAGTAAAAGAGTCGTAATTGTCGATCATTAATAACAAAAAAACACCTGCGTAAGACTAAATCGTAAAGCGGGCGTTATTCTAATCTTTTATTGATCGCCATTCTACCTTTAAACACTTCGATTAAAGCTCTGAAACGTGCCTTGATAAGAATTATGAGCGGAACTTTTGGTAAAATGCCATTAATTGTTGTTGGGCTTGTTGATGGTTAATTAAAGTGAAGTTAATTTTTTCGCCTGGACGCATTTGGCTTAATCTAAATAAGTCAGTTTGCATTACGGTACCAAGCACCGGATACCCCCCATGGTTTGTCGCTCTTTCATTAATACTATAGGTTGTTCGTTATCAGGAAATTGCACCATGCCGTAAGTCACTGGCATTGATAATAAACAACGGCTGCGTAATTGCTCAGAAAGTATTTTTTCGTTGACTGATGCATTGGGTAACGTTGGTGTATAGGATTGTGAATGCGAAACGCCAAGACGATAACCCATGCGATTGCTATCAGGTGAAATAATATATTCGGTGCTCAAAAATCGTTGTTGTTGCGCGCTACTCATTTGTAAAAATAAGCTACTGGGCATCATCCGTATGGTTAGATGTTGCTGAGCGTAAAACTGAGTGGGTGCGGTAAATGGCTTGTTTGCTTCTTTTAGCTTACTTGGTTGCGCTGATGCTAGCTGAGTTAACGCTTTTGTTTGGACTGAAAAATACAGTTTACTGCCAACCGTTAATTTTTCGCCTGTAAAACCTAAAGCCATTTCATTGTTCGTTTGAGCGTAGCTTCCTAACCAGGCTTGTTGTGCTTTTTGGCAGGTAAATCCACCGAATACCGCCAGATAACTATGCAAACCGTTTTTGGGCATGGCAAAATCAAGTATATCGCCAGTTTTTAGTTGGTAACATTGCCAGGGTTTAACGGCGACATTATTAATTGTCGCTTGGCAATCTGCTCCCGTTATCGCAATTATGCAAGCCGCTTTGGCTTCGAAACTGACTTGCCCAAGCGTAATTTCAATGGTTGCACAATGACGTTGTTTATTGTCCTGCGCGACACTTATGTCATTGGCCGTTAATTTATCGTTAATAAGCTTATTAGCGCTAAGAAAAGCGAATTCGTCGGCGGCGCCACTGGCGCTAAATCCTAAATGCTGTGCATTGAGGCGGCCAAGATCTTGAATACTTGCCTGACCATTTATGCTGATAATTTCAAGATAATGTTGGCTCATGCCGGTAAACCTTGTTGTAGTGCTATAAATTCAGCTTTGGTAATGGCATAAAACTGTACATTTTGCCCAACGTTAATGGTGGCATTGAACTGGCCATTTTTACTTTCATACATAGGTAATGGCGTTTGGCCTATAATATGCCAACCACCGGGGCTTTCAATCGGATAAATAGCACTTTGTTGTTCAGCAATAGCGACGGCACCTTTAGGTACTTTTATGCGCGGTGAGGACTTTCTTGGTAAATGCAGGCTTTCGGGTAAGCTAGCTAAGTAACAAAAACCCGGCGTAAAACCTAAGGCAAAACCATGATAAGTTTCAGCACTGTGTTGTTTAATAACGTCTTCTATCGACATATTGCAGCGCTTTGCAACGTCGGCTAAATCCCATTCTTGTTCAGTATCGTAGTACACCGGTATTTTGATGCAATTGTTATTTAGGCTTTTAACGTTTGCTGTTTCACCGTGTTCTTTTTCTAAACTGACGTTATGAGTTTTAGCGATACACTTTATTGCTTCGATCACTTGCGTGCTAGTGTTATGTTCAGGGTTAAAATAAAGCATTAAACAATGATAACTTGCCACCGTTTCTAGAATTTGTTCGCCCAGTTGTTTTACAATAATGGCTTGTAATGCAATGATTTTATTATGTTGGGTAAGCGATATTTTTGCTTGCCAACTTAGCAGTAAAGCATTTTCGGCGACTACGTCGATAGTAAAGTTTGCACTTTGTTTAGCGTCATTTTTATCGCTGTATTGATAACTACTCATCGTATTAACGCTGACCTTGTGCATTATTAATGCTTGCTCGTAACGCTTTAAGCATTTCTAAAGCGTTACGGGTGTCGCCATGCACGCATAAGGCATCAATGTGAAACTGCAAAGGTTGTTGATTTTGGCTGAGTAAAGGTTGCTTATTAAGCAGGGCTTGGCAGCGACTTACCACGGTTTGGTTATCGGTTAATACGGCGCCAATTTCACTACGAGGCACTAACAAACCATTATCTAAATATTGGCGATCAGCAAAGGCTTCATAATAGAGTGAAATGTGATGTTTTTTTGCTATCTGATCAAATTTATCACTGTCGGTTACTGCTTGTATCATTAAAGATAGTGGCTTGCTGTTGTGTTGATTTAGCTGTGCTATGGCCAGACAAAGTTGCTCAAATATCTTCAAGTCTTTCATCATGTCGTTGTATAACGCCCCATGGGGTTTAACATAATCAAGTTGGGTATTTTCCACTGAACAAAGTGCTTGTAAGGCTCCAATTTGATATTGCACATTAGCGATTAATTCATTCTGCGATAAATTCATTGACTGACGGCCAAAGTTTTCTACATCGGGATAGCTAGGGTGAGCACCAATAATGACTTGATGTTGCTGGGCAAGTTTAATGGTTTTTTTAATCGTTAAAGGATCAGAACCATGAAATCCACAGGCGATATTGGCCATATCAATCAATGGCATAATATCGGCATCGTTATTTTCTTTAAACTCACCTAAATCACAATTCAACTTCATTGTATGCGCTCTATTTAGTCGTCATTTATATGACGACGTTGTCGTGGTGGATGACTGATCACAACATCGGTAATTGGTGTGCAGCTGCAACTTAAAATATAACCTTGCTGTTGCTCTTCGTCGGACAAACCATCTTGACAAAGTTGCTCTACCTCACCTTGTTCTAATTTTACTTTACAACTACCACACATGCCTGCGCGGCATGAGTATGGCAGTATTAAGCCTGCATCTTCACCTTGTTCAAGGAGAGTTTGGATGTTGTTGCCGGTAATAGTTTTATTGTGACTACTAAATGTCACTAACGGTTTACTCTTCTTTTTGCTCAAGACAGGCTCCTTTTTGAGCTGGGGTTTCGTGTCACTATTGGTGATATTTATATTGGACTTATTTCTTACAGCAAACACTGGGGCGACTTGGCGTTTGATTATTTCAACTTTATCACCACGTTTAATTTGACCTTGATTAAGCGCCACTAAATTTTGCCCAAATAAAATATCGCCATTCGCTAACTGACGATAGTTTTTTAGTGTTTTTAAAGGTTCTTGCTGCTGATGTTTTTCGCCGGTTTCAGGGTTAATCGTGGTAAAAATGCAGCGCGTGCAGGGTTTTGTTATTTCAAATTCTACTTCACCAATGCGAACATGCTGCCAAGTATCTTCTGCAAATGCATCACAGTTATTCACGACGATATTTGGCCGAAACTGCGCCATGGCAATACTTTCAGTATCAGGTTTATATTGGCTATTTAAGCTATCAAGCGATGCTTGTGAAATAAGCAATAAAGGGTAGCCATCTGCAAAGCCCACTTGGCTATTTTTGTTTTTAACAAAGCGCTGCGAGTCTGCGCCGAAAAATAGTAATTGGCAAGGTTGGTTAAGATAGTCACTGAACCACTGGTTTATATTGTCATGGCATTGCTGTGCCTTAATTGTGTCTTGCCATACATTAACCGGGACATAACTTTGGCAAAGACTATGGTACTCAATCACCAATGTCGGCATATTGGGCGCGGTAACCATCAGTCCGGTTGACGTTAGGCTCGCTTGAATTAAGCACAAAGTTGGCTGCGTGCGAGCGGTAAAAAACTCACCATTTGGGCTCGCAACAACAAAGCGACGATCCAAGGCTAAGCCAAACTCTTCAACCCAGCTATTTGAAAGCTCGATGCTGGCGCTAGATTTAATTGGATAAATATGGATGTTTTGCAGAATAGCCTGACTCATGAACTCCCTCAAATACTGCTAATGGTAATACTAATGGGCTTAATTCTCCTCAGGAGGCAGTAATTATTTCCGTTAGTGTTAATCACCTTGATAGTGGGCAAAATGCATTGATTTTGCAATATGTATTTTTGGTGGATTAAGGTATATTGAGGCCATTCTGATTTAAACCTAAGCTCGCACTAGCAAATGTGGTGTAAGAGCTAACAAAATGAGCTTTTATGCATCTTCATATATTAGGTATTTGTGGCACCTTTATGGGCGGTATTGCCGCTATTGCCAAGCAAATGGGCTTTCGAGTGTCTGGCTGTGACGCTAATGTTTACCCACCAATGAGTACTCAACTCGAACAATTGGGTATCGAATTAAAGTCAGGTTATTTAGTGGAACATTTAGATGACGAGCCTGATTTAGTCATCGTCGGTAATGCCATGGCGCGTGGTAACCCTATGGTGGAATATGTGCTTGATAGAAAAATTCCTTATACGTCAGGTCCAGAGTGGTTATTAGACAATGTTTTGAAAGACCGCTGGGTGTTAGCTATTTCGGGTACACACGGAAAAACCACCACCAGTTCTATGCTGACCTGGATATTGCAATATGCAGGCATGGAGCCGGGTTTTTTGATTGGCGGCGTACCGCAAAACTTTGATTGTTCTGCGCGCTTAGGTAATGCGCCATTTTTTGTTATCGAAGCCGATGAATACGATACGGCTTTTTTCGATAAACGGTCTAAGTTTGTCCATTATCGCCCTAATACTTTAGTGATCAATAACATGGAATTTGACCATGCGGATATTTTTGATGATATCAGCGACATTCAACGTCAATTTCATCACCTAATTCGTATGGTGCCAAGCAATGGCCTTATTTTGTCGCCAAAAAATGAATCAGCCATTACTGAAACACTGGCGATGGGCTGTTGGACACCGACTGAATATAGTGTCGACGAAACGCATAAATTATCTGGTTGGCATGCCGAAAAATGTATTGCTGATGGCAGTGAGTTTATCGTCAGTTTTGAAGGTGTAAAACAAGGACAAGTAAATTGGGCGCTCATTGGCGACTTTAATATTGATAACGGTTTAATGGCGATTGCGGCGGCGCGTCATGCTGGTGTACCAACAGCGGTAGCCATTGAAGCGTTAGCAAGCTTTGTAAATACTAAGCGCCGATTTGAGTTTAAAGGTGAAGTTAATCAAGTAAGAGTCTTTGACGATTTTGCTCATCATCCGACCGCGATCGCTAAAACATTAGCGGGTGTGCGGGCCAATGTTGGCAACAAACGCGTAATAGCGATACTAGAGCCCAGATCGAATACCATGAAGTCAGGTGTACATAAAGACACCCTAGCAAAATCGCTAACTGACGCTGATATGGTATTTGTTTATCAAGGTGAGCAAGTGCAGTGGTCAGTTGATGCGTTAATTGCCGACTGTTCTCAACCTTGTTTTGTCGGTGAGAATATTGACCAAATGGTGGCCGATATTGTGGCAAAATCCGAAGCAGGCGATACGCTTGTCGTGATGAGTAACGGCGGTTTTGGCGGTATTCATGAAAAACTGTTATCGGCACTTTCTAAGCTATAATAGCCAGTGCAATCTATTTATTAGTGAAGAATTTATTTGTAAAGAATTTATTAGTGAACAATTCATTAATGTTATGAGTATAGACAGGGTAACCGTTAATTTACGTTACCCAATTTAGGTGAATGTGTGCAAAATAAAGCAATGACAATTAATAACAATGGCGAATTTGAGCAGAAAATAACTTTGGCCATCACAGGTGCTTCTGGCTCAGCTTATGCGCTGCGATTATTGGAATGTTTAGTCGCAGCAAACTATCAAGTATATTTATTATGCTCTAGCGCTGCTCGCGTGGTTTTTGATACCGAAGTTGGCTTAAAGTTACCGAGTTCGCCCGACGCTGCTAGTCAATTTTTTACTGAGAAATTTAATGCAAAGCCTGAGCAAATTATTGTTTTTGGCAAAGAACAGTGGTTTTCTCCGGTAGCTTCTGGCTCTGCTGCACCGAAAACTATGGTGGTTTGTCCGTGTTCTACTGGCACGCTTGCGGCCATTAGCCAAGGGATGAGTGACAACCTGATTGAACGCGCTGCGGATGTGGTCATTAAAGAACGAGGGCAATTAATTTTAGTGCCACGCGAAACACCTTTTTCAACGATACATTTGCAAAATATGTTGTCGTTATCTCAAATGGGCGTAACCATTATGCCGGCATCTCCTGGTTTTTATCATCAACCTGAGTCGATTAATGATCTGATTGATTTTATGGTTGGTCGAATACTCGATCATCTAAATATCGAACAATCGATTATGCCACGCTGGGGCTATCAATCACCCACACAAACGCAATAAAGCCTGTTCTGTTCAGGCAAGGTGTATTGAGCGATTATATTTATTATTGATATGATAATGCAGGCTTATTTACTATCCATCAGATATAAATAAGCCTGTGTAGATAACTTTATACCAAGTTGATTACTTATATTTCTATAAATTTATATTTTAAATTAAGCCCTAAAGTAGCGAGCTTTAAGTAAGGTACTTAATTTAACAGCGCGTTATTCAGCGCTTGCCGTAACTTTGCTTTTTGCTTTAAGAATTTTAATATCGACACCATCAAGTAACAGCATAACATCAGCGAGTAATCTTTTAAGTTCGGTGACTTCAGTGGGAATGCTTTTCTTTACTTTTTGAACGTAAGCAATGGCTTCACGATTTTGAATAACTTCTAACAAAGTCTTCAAGGTTTCAGTATCGTTAGCATCAATTGCCGGCAACTTTTTTTCACTTGCGGCATTGTAGAGCGAGTATGTGGTTATTAAACTTGCTTGTGCTTCTTCTAGTCTTTTCATAAAAATCAGTCCTTGTTTTTATTGTTTTAAAACTGGTCTATTTCGAAATGCGAATAGTCGTCAGTCGAGAACAGTTATAGTACTTACATACCATACTGAAAAATAAAAATATTGTCTATTTTTTCTGCATAATATCTTCTTGATGACAACAATGCTTTTAGCGTTATGTAACGGGTATTGAACGGCAAATAGCGACTATTTGTCGCATTCGACTTAAGTTTTCAATAATGATGTGTTGTAGTAAGGTTATAAAAATAAATTACATAGCTGATTAGGTTGAATATATGTCTAGATTTACCGCTCGGATCTCTTCACTAGCACTTAGCATTGCATTAGTCGCAGGTGCCGGTCATCAAGCTTTTGCTGAAGAAAATACGGCGAAAACACCAGAAAAATCCAAAGCTGAAAAGTGGTCAGTTAATAGCCCACAAGGTGAATTCACCACAGCAAAAATTGATGTTCGCCAAGGCACTTGGATGAATGTTGATATAAGCCCAGATGGTAAAACTTTAGTGTTTGATCTACTTGGTGACATTTATACCTTGCCAGTTGATGGTGGTGAAGCCACAGCGTTAATGACAGATATTGCTTGGCAAATGCAACCGCGCTTTAGCCCAGACGGTCAACATATTGCTTTTACCTCTGATGAAGATGGCGGTGATAATTTATGGATTATGAAAGCAGATGGCAGTGCTGGCAAAGCGGTTAGCTCAGAAACCTTTCGTTTATTAAATAGCCCCGCTTGGTCACCAGACGGAGACTATCTTGTCGGCCGTAAACATTTTACCGGTTCTCGTTCTTTGGGAGCTGGCGAAGTATGGATGTACCACAAAACCGGTGGTAATGGCGTAATGTTAACTAAACGTCCGAATGAGCAGAAAGATTTAGGCGAACCGGCATTTTCACATGACGGGAAATACGTTTATTTCTCACAAGATGCTACTCCAGGAAAAACCTTCCATTACAGTAAAGATTCAGAAAAAGGCATTTATAAAATTAAGCGCCTTGAACTTGAAACCGGTGAAATTAAAGTCGTTGTTTCTGGCAAAGGTGGCGCAATACGACCTGTGCCATCACCTGACGGTAAGTACTTAGCTTATATTAGCCGTGACGATTTCCAATCTAATCTCTACCTTTACGATTTAAAAAGTGGCAAAGAAAGCCTGATTTTTGAAAACTTAGACCGCGATATGCAGGAAACATGGGCAATTCACGGTGTGTATCCTAATATGGCGTGGTTGCCAAATAGCGCTGGTATGGTGTTTTGGTCTGGCGGACAAATCAACAAACTAGATCTTGAAAGCCAAAAGACAACGGTTATCCCGTTTCATGTAAAAACTGAGAAAAAAATCCAAACAGCGTTGCGCTTTCAACAAGATATTGATCAAGATAACTTTGACGTGAAAATGCTCCGTGATATTGAAATATCACCGGATGGTCGTAAAGTTGTTTACGAATCAATGGGCCATATTTATGTCCGTAGTATTGCGGATGGCAAAGTCAAAGGTAAAGCGAAGCGTTTAACTAAGCAAAAGTCCCATTTTGAATTGAACCCTAGCTTCTCTCGTGATGGCAGAACGGTAGTTTATAGCACTTGGAATGATAAAGAACTCGGTGAAATTCGCACCGTATCATCGCGAGGTGGTAAGAGCCGTTTATTAACCGAAGAACCAGGTAAATACATAGAACCTAGCTTTTCTCCAGACGGAAAAACCGTGGTATTTCGCAAAGTTTCTGGCGGTTACATCACCGACCCAACGTGGGGATTAAACTCAGGGGTTTATACCGTTAGTGTTAAAGGTGGAACGCCTAAGCGGGTAACAGAGTCTGGCTTATTGCCACATTTTGGCGCTAAAAACGATCGTATTTATGTTTTACGTAACGGTGAAAAGCCACAACTGGTGAAAATTAATTTAAATAATTCATCAAATGCTGAGAAGGAGCAAACGCTTTATCAAGGTAAGTTTGCTACCGAATTTAAAGTATCACCTGACGGTAAATATTTAGCGTTTGCTGAACGTTTTAAAGTATTTGTAACGCCATTTGTTGAGCGTGGACAAGTGATTGATATTGGGCCGAAAGCAAAAAACTTACCAGTGAAAAAATTATCATTACGCGCTGGCGAAGGTATTAACTGGAATGGTGAGTCTAATGAGCTTTACTGGAGCTTAGGGCCAGATTTATACCAAGCAAGTGTTGGCGGTTTATTTGATATAACGGACACCAAAGCACTTGCGAAAACTGACCTTGAAAGCAACGATGTTGATAGTGACGAAGAGCAGAAAAAAGCAGAAACAACACCTGAGCCACTTAAAACCTATTTAGGTTTTAAAGCAAAAGCTGATAAGCCTTCAGGTCGTGTCGCTTTTGTTGGTGGTAAAGTGATCACTATGGAAGGTGAGCAAATAATCGAAAATGGTGTTGTGGTTGTCGAAGGTAATAAAATTATTGCCGTCGGTAAAAAAGGGCAAGTGAGTATTCCGTCAAATGCCAAGATTATTGATGTTACCGGTAAGTCGATTATGCCTGGCTTGATTGATGCCCATGCCCATGGTCCGCAAGGCAGTGATGAAATTATTCCACAACAAAACTGGAAAAACTACGCTGGTTTAGCCTTAGGGGTAACAACGGTTCATGACCCATCGAACGACACCACTGAATTCTTTGCTGCTAGCGAAATGCAAAAAGCCGGTGATATTGTTGGACCACGTTTATTCTCTACGGGCAGTATTTTATACGGTGCGACTATTGCTGGTTATACCTCGCATGTTGATAGTTTAGATGATGCTAAATTTCATATCGAACGTTTGAAAAAGGCAGGGGTTTTTAGTGTTAAAAGCTATAACCAACCGCGTCGTAATCAACGTCAACAAATGATCCAAGCAGCGCGTGAAGCCCAAATTTTAGTGGTACCAGAAGGTGGTTCGCTACTACAACACAACTTATCTATGATTATTGATGGTCATACGACGTTAGAGCACTCAATTTCGACCGCGAAAATTTATGACGATATTAAGCAATTATGGTCGCAATCTGAAATGGCCTACACGCCTACGATGGGCGTAGCCTATGGCGGTATTTCAGGCGAGCATTTTTGGTATGACACAACAGAGGTATGGAAACATCCACGTTTGAGTCAGTATGTACCGAGCGAGTTCTTAGATCCGCGCTCAATGCGACGCACCAAAGCACCACATCATCATTACAACCACATTAATGTTGCGAAAGTAGCGAAAGAGTTGCAAGACTTAGGTGTGGTGGTGAATTCTGGTGGTCATGGCCAACGTGAAGGTTTAGCGATGCACTGGGAAATGTGGATGATGGCACAAGGTGGTATGACACCATTAAATGCCATTCGCACGGCAACCATGGCACCAGCACACACCTTAGGTCTAGACAGCCAGTTAGGATCGATAAAAGTTGGTAAATTGGCAGATATATTAGTGGTTGATGGCGACGTGAGTAAAGATATTCGTTTATCTGATAAAGTTATTTACACCATGGTTAATGGTCGTTTGTATAATGCTGAAACGATGAATGAAGTGGGTAACTACGATAATAAGCGTGCTAAATTTTATTTTGAAAAATAACGTTTAATGTTCTAACCGCCGTTGTAGAAAAAGCCCGGAACTTCCGGGCTTTTTATGTTCAGGCCTCTCTCAGACATCCTGTCTTTCGAGGCACCCATGGCTGTGCAGTATGAGGATATTTTTCTACGCTGAAGTTAAAGCAGGAGGGTAAAACTAAAACATTATTTAAATGATTAACTTGATTAGGCTTTTAGTTATACTGAATCTAAACAAAATATAAAAATTTAGTATTAGGGAAATTAAGCATGGATAACAAAATATCAATTGGCATCAGTAGCTGTTTATTGGGTCATAAAGTGAGATTTGATTCCGGCCACAAGAACAACTCATATATTAATAATACTTTAAGTGAGTATTTCGATTTTATTCCCTTTTGCCCAGAAGTGGATATTGGCTTAGGTATTCCTCGCGAAACTATTCGATTGGTCTTGCTGGATGAAAAAGTACACTGTGTTGGTTCAAAAAATCCAGATTTAGATGTCACTGACCGCCTTAAAGATTGTGCTGAAGCGCAAAAGCCGTGGCAACAAAACCTCAGTGGTTATATCTTAAAGAAAGACTCTCCTAGTTGCGGGATGGAGCGCGTTAGACTTTATAAAGGTGATATGCCAGATCGTATCGGTGTTGGTATTTATGCACAAAAGTTGATGGAAAACTTCCCTGATTTACCGGTCGAAGAAGAAGGTCGATTAGGTGATGCTATTTTGCGTGAAAACTTTATTCAGCGAGTGTTTATTTATGCGCGTTGGCAAAAGCTTGCAGCAGAAGGGTTTTCATTACAAACGCTAAACCGTTTTCATGCCCAGCATAAATATATTTTTATGAGCCATAGTCAATCAATAGCAAAAGAACTAGGTCATTGGTTAGCACAAGCTCACGGTGAAGAGCCTAGCGAAGTATTGCCACAATATTTATCAAAAATGATGACGCTATTAAAGTTAAGAGCTAGTCGCAAAGGACACGTGAATACCTTGCAACATTTGCAAGGTTATTTAAAAAATTCAATCAGTGCTGACGATAAAGCCGAGCTTGTCGATATTATTGACCAATATCGTAATGGTTTACTGCCATTGATTGTACCGATAACATTATTACGCCACCATTTTCGACGCTTCCCGCATGATTACGTTACCGAGTCATATTATATGAAGCCGCACCCAAAAGAGTTGATGTTATTAAATAGCTTATAGAAAACTATTACAAAAATAGCTTATGAGAATGCTACCTTGAAAATTGAAGTTATAGAAAACCCTGAATTAGAATTGATTGCCTTTTTAGATGCAAAAATTGCTGAATTTAACTGGGCGCATTGGGAAGTGAGTGAACGTAAAGCGATTGCCGTGAAGTTAAACGATGAAAATGGTGACGTTATTGCCGGTGCTGCGGGAAGAACTTTTGGTGATTGGCTGATGATCAACACTTTATGGGTTTCAGATACTTTGCGAGGACAGCAGGTAGGTAGCAAAATATTGCATAAAATGGAGCAGGCAGCCAAGGCAAGAGGTTGTAATAAAGCGTTACTCGACACCTTAAATTTTCAAGCTATGCCCTTTTATGAAAAACACGGTTATCAAGTACAATGGACGCAGCAAGGCTACCCCAAAACTGGCTGTAGATATTATATGATGAAGCAGTTAAGCGAATAAATAAATCGGGAAACATCGACGGGAATGAAGGTTTGATTACACATTTAGCCTTCATTCAGTCTTTAACCCAAAATGAATAAGCAACAGCTACAGGAATTGTCGCCATGAACATTGTTTTATTGCTGAATAATGACATCGCTAGCAACTTAGCATTAAATTTATTATTGCCAGCGTTGAAAACGCATAATATTACCGTGTTTTTATCTAGTAAAGTGGGCGGTAATACCACACGGCCTCAAGCCTTACTGGATTTAGCGCAATTTGAACAACACGATGTTTATCGGGCGCTAGAGCAGAAGCCAGATAGTGCAGAAAAGTCGCTAATATTTAAAACCTATGCTGAAATACATCAGCACTGCGGTATTAAAATAGAAACCTTAAATGAAATTAATTCAGCGCAGGGCATAGAAAAAATTCAGTCGCTTGCAGCCGATTTAATTATTTCTATTCGTTACGGGGTTATCCTGAAGAAGCCCATTATTGGCTTGGCAAAACACGGTGTTATTAACTTGCACTCTGGAAAGTTACCAGACTACCGGGGTGTTATGGCCACGTTTTGGGCCTTGTTAAATGGCGATGCGCAACTGTCGACGAGTTTACATTTTATAGATGACAGTACGATAGATACCGGCCGAGTTATTGCTAATTCAACACTGACAGTTCAGCAAGACAAGTCATATCTCTGGCATGTGTTGTCTTTGTATATAGGCGGTTGCCAATTAATTGTACAAGCGATTAATATACTTGAAAATAGTGGCGAATTAACAACAGATATTCAAGCTCAGGCAGGCGATTATTTTACTTTTCCAAGTACTGAGCAATTGACTGCGTTTACCGAAAATTGTGGCGTATTATATAATAAAGATGAAGTTGTTAATTTACTTACATCGTTAAAGAAAACCACGGTATAAACAAAGTTAACACCGTGGTTTTAACAATGAGTTTTAACGCGGATAAGTGCAGCGAAAAGTGAGTTGAATAATAAACATTAAGAAAAGCCCTTGGTTAAAAATATTAAAATAAATCATTATATTTAAAGAGGTTACTATGAGTATAGTCCGAGTTAATGAATTTACCGCTGCAGCTCAAAAATCGGCAGAACTGTATGCTTTTCTAAAAGCACTCTTACCTTATATTTCTGGTGCAGAAGGTTGTCTTTCCTGTGAACTGTTAAAGCACAATGAGCATGGCGAGCAATTTATGATTATTGAGCGATGGGATTGTATTGAAAGCCACCAACTTGCCATTACTAATTATCCACAAGATGATATGCAAGCAGCGATGAGTTTATTTGGTGCTGCGCCTAAGGGTAATTATTACAAGTTGTAAACCTGCTGCATCGTTTTTTAAATTTAGCTAAGGATATAGATAATAATTCGTATGTATGAAAAATATGATGACAATACGGCATTACCAGAAATTCCATATAATTCACCAACATTACCTTATGAAAAGCCAGAATTAGGGGTGAATTATTGGATTCAAGATGACTTCTTCCCACAAAAGAAGGCTGTTGAATTAGCCAATAAATGTTTTAACAAAAAGAAATGGAAGCTCGGTTCTCCGTACACGAAAGAGCTTTGGCCAGGAATGCGATCAAAAAACGCTTTAAGTAAGAGTGATTTACAACTGGTTGAAACGTGGGCTAAATCGCAAGTTAATAAAGCTGAGTTTTGGGTGGCCGAATCAGACAGTGTGGTGGTTGACAGCAATACCGCCATTTTAGTGGGTGCTGAAGAGGGTGAAGCAAGACCCCATGTTGATAATCGAAAGTTATGTCGTTTCGGCGCAGTACTTTATTTAAGTCAAAACCCTCAGCCGCATTCAGGTACTAGTTTTTATCGGCTTAAATATAGTAACGGTGCTGCCGGCGGCAATTTGGTGGAAGCGCCATATGTAAACTTAGTTGATGCGCTTAAAACAGAGAGCTTACCCAAGGGGGCTTGGTATGAAGATGTCGCGATTGAGAATAAATTTAATCGCCTCATTTTGTTTAAAGGTAATATTGCGCATAGCGCCAGTAGCTATTTTGGTAAAGAGAAAAGAGATAAACGCCTTGCGATAACGTTTTTTTGGTTAGCGGAAGATTAAGTAAAGTGTGGCTATTAAGTTTTTTTGGTTTGCTGATGATGGTGATAAGTTTGGTGATGATCAAAAACCCTCAGACTTTTGCTACCGGTATAATTAAGTTTAGCCAACAAACATATTTTCATGTTGTTGAAATTTTAAGCCGTTTATTTTTTGGTGTTGTTTTTGTCTATTACTCACCTTTGACCTTAGCGCCAAGTATGAATGCAGCGCTAGGTTACTTAATGATATTTGCCGCAATATTGTTGTTAGTTATTGGTGCTAATAAACACCGAAAATTTGCTTTGTGGTCAGCAGAAAAATTTAGCTCTAGGTTTCGAATTTCTGGTTTTTCTCTTTCATTTTTGGTAGTTATATCATTTACACTACTTGGTAATATAAAAATCAATAGTGATTACCGCTATTGATGAACATGTGATTTATTAAATGGTGAATAAAATGTTAAAGGCCTTCTGGTTAACGATCTTTTTTGTTGTCTTGATTTGGTCGGGAATTGGACCAAAAGATCAATTTACTTGGTTTTTGGAAGTATTACCGGCGATTATTGGTTTGGTGCTGATGGCGATAAGCTTGAGAAGCTTCCCGCTTACGCGTTTACTTTATAATTTTATCTTACTGCATTGCATCGTGCTGATGGTAGGTGGTCATTACACTTATGCGGAAGTGCCGCTTTTCGATAACATCGCTAATTGGATGGGATCTGAGCGAAATAATTACGATAAAGTAGGCCACTTTTTCCAAGGTTTTGTACCCGCGTTACTTGCCCGCGAGATTCTAATTCGTAAAAATATAGTCAATGGTAAAGCATGGTTAAATGTCATTATTGTATCTATTTGCTTAGCCTTTAGCGCGTTTTATGAATTAATAGAATGGTGGGTTGCTGTCGCCTCAGGTGAAAATGCTGAAGCCTTCTTGGGGACACAAGGTTATATTTGGGATACGCAGTCGGACATGGCATTAGCATTATTAGGGGCAATTGTTTCAATTATTGTCTTAGCTACATATCATGATCGTCAATTGGCTAAAATAAACGTTTCTGTTGCGAGTTAATGAGTTATCTATGAAATTAGATAGAATGAAGAGGGTGTTATTAGTAACAATAGTCATATTTTATATAGCGGCGTGTGGCTCTATTTCTGTAAGCAATCGCGGTGCGAAAGTTACTGTTGAAAGTAAGCCTAAACAGCCAAACGTTATTGTTAACGGCAATGTTACCGACAATGTTAACGAGAATGTGAACGACAATTTAAGCGAGAATGGTAAAAAGAAGGGATAGCGCTAAAGCTTGCGAGGCAATTTTTAGCGCTTAGATAGACCTTAGCTTATGTCATTAAGCTTTTAACTGCATCGGTCAATTTTTGCTGTAATTCATCATTTATTAACTTAGTATTTTCCACATCAAAGTTATCAAAAAAGCTAGGTACTGATAGCGACGCTTTTACATCGCCAGCAAAATAAAATGCTGAACTTGAAGCTGCTGCTAGCACACTACTTGCACCACCCGGTCCTGGTGATGTTGCCAAAAATAGCATAGATTTATTTTGAAAAACTTTTTGATCAATACGAGAGGTCCAATCAAATAAATTTTTATAGGCCGCACTGTAACTCCCGTTATGTTCGGCAAATGAAATGATAATAGCGTCACTTTCGCCGAGCTTATTAAAGAAGGCCTTCGCTGCTTCAGGTTGACCTAATTCTGCTTCCTTATCCTGACTGAAAAGTGGTAATTCAAAATCATTTAAATCGAGTATCTCAACGACTGTATTTTCCTGTATTTCAGTGGCTAAATTGGCAGCATAGGTCGCCAACTGCTTATTGATTGACTGACGGCTTGTACTTGCACCAAATGCGATTATTTTCATGATAACGTTGCCTTTTCTTTGTTTGTTAAGTTTAACTGTGTTGAAGGGTAAATAAATATCGCTTGGCCGGCGGTTAATGCCGTAAAAGTGATACCAAATTTGTCGTGTATAAGGCTGCGAGCATTTATTAACTCACCATTAATGTTAGCTTTACCATGGCAAAGATAAACTAATGTTTCGCCAGAAATAGTAATGTTTTGTTGCTCGACAGTGTTACTAACTGAAATGGAAATAGTGCTATTAAATGTGCTTTGCTGATTTTTTTCACCGCCGTAAACTTTTGTTAGTTCTCCAGACTTAGGTTGATAAACCTTATAACCAGCAGGTTCGCCTAATTCGTCTGGTAGCACCCAAAGTTGAATCATTTGATTTTGTTGATCACCGGGGTTG
The DNA here is from genome assembly GCF_002077175.1 of Colwellia sp. PAMC 21821. NCBI lineage: Bacteria > Pseudomonadati > Pseudomonadota > Gammaproteobacteria > Alteromonadales > Colwelliaceae > Colwellia > Colwellia sp. PAMC 21821. The sequence continues at coordinate 1,627,150 of NZ_CP014943.1, read as the reverse complement.
ACTTCATTGTGGCGGAAACCCTCAGCGCCAGCACGTTGCACTTGCACCGAGCCTGCAGTCAAAAGCTCGCCATGACCTAATGAACCCTGATGTTCAACTTCACCAGCAACCATAACAGAAATAACATCAACTTCTTTGTGGCCATGCATATGTGTTTCACCAAAAGGCAAAAAATTTGCATCAGATAAATAAACGAAGTTACCCAAACCAGGCAGGGCTAATGTTTTTGAACGACCAAAATAATTTTGATTAATAACAAAATGACGTTCAATTAATCCGGCAAAACCGTCTTGGGGAAGTTGCTCAAAAGTTAGTTTTTGCATATTTTTATTTACCATTGTCAGGCATGTTTTAATTGTGAATATTTTAAGGCGTTAATACTTAATACGATACAACAGTTAAAACATAAGACTATTACGTTATGAGCAATTATGTTGATATTTAAGCCCTATTGAACGATTTTTTATAACTATTTATAACATTACTCTACAGTGTGACTAAATTTAGGTAAAATAGCGCTAATCAAATTTCGAAATTACAGTTATTTACTGCTTTTTTTAGGATAGCCAGTGTCAAGTTACGAAAAACGCTTAAACAAATACATTAGTGACTCGGGCTATTGCTCGCGTCGGTTTGCTGATAAATTGATCGAAAATAATCGCGTGACGATTAATGGCAAAGTACCTGAACTTGGCACTAAAGTTTTGTTGGGTGACAGGGTTTGCATTGACGGTAATGAGATTAAAGCCAGTGCCAGTAATCACACTGACCGTGTTTATATTGCTTACAATAAGCCAGTTGGCATTACTTGTACAACCGAGCGACATGTAAAAGGCAATATCATTGATGCTATTGGCCATACTAAACGTATATTTCCTATTGGCCGTTTAGATAAACCTTCAGAAGGCTTGATTTTCCTCACCAGTGACGGTGATATAGTGAATAAAATATTACGTGCTGAAAATGCTCACGACAAAGAATATATCGTGAAAGTTGATAAGCCAATCAGTGAACGTTTTATTGAACGTATGTCAAAAGGTATACCAATCTTAGGTACAATAACCAAACCCTGCGTTGTGAAACATGACAGTAAGTTTGTCTTTCGCATTATTCTAACGCAAGGCTTGAATCGACAAATTCGCCGTATGTGTGAATACTTAGACTATGAAGTGATTGAGCTTCAGCGTTCGCGCATTATGAATGTTGAATTAGGTAAATTACGTTCTGGAGAATGGCGCGACTTAACACAAAGCGAAATGACTGAGATAAATGCGGCCGTGTCACACTCTCGTAAAACCTCACTTGATGATGACTTTACTGACGTTACTGAGTTAGATGAAAGTGAAATTGATTTAACGGAAGTAGATGTTAAAAATGATGCAGTAAAAGTCGACATCTCTGATATTAAGCACGCGAGTAAAACTATAGCGTCTAAATCACCTGCTTCTTCACGTACATTAACGCGTATCGATGTGAAAAAACCGGCAACAACATCAACGGGTAAAAAACGCCTAAGCTTGAAAAAGAAAAGTTAAGCCATAAAAATTCAAATTATAGTTTATGAATTAACTTGGTTTATGGCTTATATTTTCCGTTTTCCTGGCTATAAAACAGCTCTCTAATCATATGTGTTAGATAACATAGGTTGTAGGAGAAATCGGCTGTAGTTTAGCCCGTTTTGCGATCATCGGGCTATGCTAGTTTTTTAAATTCAATAAGTTTGCTGGCGAATATTGATCGGTTAAAAGGGGTGAACCTTTTGGCCAATCTTGACTTGTCGCCGTTGAGGACATTTGACGGCTTATCTCAGTGATATCGACATCAAAAAGTGATAACTTTTCACTTAATTCTATCGCGCGCGCCGCTATAATATCGTTAGTAGGTAAGGGTTTTGTACTGGCTAATATAATGCGATTACTGTTTTTATTATTTCGAACATTGAAAAAATCGCCAAAAACTGATTTATAAGTAGCCGACTCGTAATTGTATAAATCACTGACCGAAAATGTATTTGCCGCTAACACACCATTTTCGCTGAGTAAGCTTTTCGCTTCTTGCAAAAACTCTTGCGTCATTAAATGTTCAGGTATGTAGTCACCATTAAAGGCGTCGAGAATTATCCAATCGTATTGCTGTTTTTTTATCGACTCACGTTTAACAAAAATACGCCCGTCTTGTGCCACAGCCGTAATATGGTCGTTTTCGAAGAAGCTAAAGTAGTTTCTCGCGACTTTAATTACCGCCGGGTCTATTTCAACATTGGTTATAGTCGCCTTTGGATAAATTTGATGTAAGGCATTCGACATAGTGCCGCCGCCTAAACCAATAATTAAAATACGCTCTGGGTTAGGGTTTAATAATAAGCTGGAAAATAGCATTTTAGTGTAGTTAAAAACTAAACGTTGTGGGTCGTCCACTAACATACAGCTTTGCTGAGTTTTCGTGCTTCTAACATTGAATTTTAAACAGCGTAGTCCGTTTTTTTCTTCGACTAATATATTGCGATATAACGAACGTTCACTGTGAATAGTTTTGGCAATCGCTGGTGTTGTTAAGGCCGCGTTTATGAGCAAACTAGTGACTATCCCAAACAGGAGCGTAATCGATAATTTATTCATGTGCAGCTTCCTGTGCGTTAACCGAACTGTCGTTACTGATTTTTTTCTGTTGATTTAGACGATTGAAGATCATCGCGCTAATACCAAGTAGAATAAGTGCAGTACTGAACACCATAATAATATCGTTAACCTCGAACAGTAAAACCAAGTAGAAAGAGGTAATAATGGTGCCCAAAGCACTGCCCAGTGTTGACACAAAATAGAGGAAACCAGCCACTTGGCCACTTTTGTCTTTATCAGTAACTAACAAGCGCACAGAGTATGGAGAAATCATACCCAGTATCACGGTTGGCACAAAGAACAGGGCCATTGACGCGAGTAAAGAGCCATAACGGGTATCTTCAACAGCTAGGAAAATAGCCTCCATTACCCATTCTGAAGAAAATGCCACGGGCAAAACAGCAATACCCGCAAAGATGAAAATTAACCCGTAACGATTTAAAGATGCATTTTTAGTTGATAGTTTGCCGCCAGCTAAATAGCCAAACGATAAGCTCAGCATAAATACCGTAATGATGCTGCCCCAAATATGAACGCTACTGCCGAAAAATGGCGCTAATATTCTCCCGCCTAGTAGCTCTATACCCATAATGCAAAAGCCACTAGAAAAGGCCAGTAAATAAATCAGCGGGTTTTGCCAAGGCCCATTATTGTTTTTTTTATTAGTCATTTAACTTACTGCTTTAGAGTTTAATTCAATTGAGATGAGTCATATTAAACATAACTTCTATCAGATGCTAGATACAAAAAAGGCTTGTTACAAAAAACAAGCCTTTGGGCATTCACCATCATTGATGTTTATACTAATTTAGCTTTAGCGAATGACTTATTTAGATCGTTTTGCTTTAGACAGTTTTTCTTTAGCTAGTAGTGGTTTCAAAAATCTCGCGGTATGCGAGCCTTTATGTTCAGCTACTTGCTCTGGTGTACCGGTTACTAATATTTCACCACCGCCGCCACCGCCTTCTGGGCCTAAATCAACAATCCAGTCTGCCGTTTTTATTACATCTAGATTATGCTCAATCACTACGATGGTATTGCCATGGTCACGCAAGCGGTGAATGACTTGCAGCAATTGTTTAATGTCGTGAAAGTGCAGGCCTGTGGTCGGTTCATCCAAAATATATAAGGTTTTACCGGTATCTCGCTTTGAGAGTTCTTTAGACAATTTAATGCGTTGTGCTTCACCACCTGACAATGTTGTGGCTGATTGTCCAAGTTTGATATAACTCAAGCCAACATCCATTAAGGTTTGCAGCTTACGTCTAACCGCTGGAATAGGAGAGAAAAACTCAAAAGCATCTTCGATAGTCATATCTAAGACTTCATGAATGCTCTTGCCTTTGTATTTTACTTCTAAGGTTTCACGGTTATAACGTTTACTTTTACAAACATCACAAGGCACATAAACATCCGGTAAAAAATGCATTTCAACTTTAATTAAACCGTCTCCTTGGCAAGCTTCACAGCGTCCACCTTTCACGTTAAAACTAAAGCGACCTGGCTTATAACCACGCGAACGTGACTCTTGCGTCGCCGCGAAAATATCACGAATAGCGGTAAAAATACCGGTGTAAGTAGCCGGATTAGAACGCGGTGTTCTCCCGATCGGACTTTGGTCAATGTCGATAACTTTATCGAGTAGGTCTAAACCGATAATCTCTTTATGTGGCGCAGGCTCTTGTGTGGTTGCACCATTTAATTCAATGTGAGCCAGCTTATACAAGGTATCGTTAATCAGGGTTGATTTACCTGAACCGGAAACGCCGGTTACACAGGTCATTAAGCCATTTGGAATAACTAAATCGACATTTTTTAAGTTATTGCCGGTAGCGCCTTTAAGCTCAACTACATTGTTTTTATCAAAAGGTATTCTGGTTTTTGGTATTTCAATGCGCTCCCTACCTGACAAGTACTGGCCCGTAAGTGAGTCTTCGCAAGCTAGAATGTCATCGACATTACCTTCGGCAATTATATGGCCACCATGTACACCAGCACCAGGGCCAATATCAATAACATAATCGGCAGCGCGAATGGCATCTTCGTCATGTTCGACCACGATGACGGTGTTGCCTAAATCACGTAAATGTATCAAGGTTTCTAATAAGCGTTCGTTATCACGTTGATGCAAACCAATTGACGGTTCATCTAAAACGTACATTACACCCACTAAGCCGGCACCAATTTGGCTAGCCAAGCGAATACGCTGTGCTTCACCACCTGATAATGTGCCTGCAGCGCGCGACAAGTTAAGATAATTTAAGCCGACGTTCACTAAAAAGCCTAAACGGTCGCAAACTTCTTTAAGAATTTTTTCGGCAATTTGTCCTTTTTGACCGGTTAATTCTAACCCTTGGAAAAATGCTAAGGCGTCAGCAATGGCAAATTCAGCTACTTCTGTTAATGGTGTATCACCAACAAATACATTACGTGCTTCTAAGCGTAATCGGCTGCCTTTACAATCTGGGCAGCTTTGACTGTTCAGGTATTTCGATAATTCTTCACGCACCGCGTTAGATTCTGTTTCGCGGTAGCGGCGATCCATATTATTTAAAATACCTTCAAACGGATGTTTGCGAATAACAATGTCACCACGGTCATTCATGTATTTAAATTCAATTTCTTGTTTGCCACTGCCTGTTAAAATCAGTTGTTGCGTTTTTTCATCTAATTCACTAAATGGAAGCTCTAAGGGAAATTCATAATGATCAGCTAAGGCTTTCAACATTTGAAAATAATAAAAATTACGTTTATCCCAACCACGAATAGCGCCACCGGCTAAACTTAATTCTGGGTTGGTAATGATGCGGCTTTTATCAAAATATTGTTGGTTGCCTAAACCATCACAAGTTTGGCATGCTCCCGCTGGGTTGTTGAATGAGAACAAGCGTGGTTCTAATTCTTGCATACTATAGCCACATTTAGAGCAAGCGAAATTAGCCGAGAAAACTAACTCTTCTCTTTTGGGGTCATCCATAAAGCCGACTTTTACTGTGCCTGAGGTAAGTGAGAGTGCGGTTTCAAAAGATTCAGAAAGGCGTAATTGAATGTCTTCACGTACTTTCAGACGGTCAACCACCACTTCAATTGTATGTTTTTTATGTAATTCTAATGTTGGTGGATCGGATAAATCACAAACTTCGCCGTCAATACGGGCGCGAATGTAGCCTTGCGCAGCAAGATTATCTAATAATTTAACATGCTCACCTTTACGGTCTTGTAGCACTGGGGCTAGTACCATCACCTTAGTACCTTCGTCGAGTTCTAAAACTCGATCAACCATTTGGGAAATAGTTTGTGCTGCAAGTGGTAAGTGGTGAGTCGGACAACGCGGTTCACCAACTCGAGCATAAAGTAAACGCAGATAATCATAGATCTCGGTGATAGTGCCCACGGTTGAACGCGGATTATGCGAAGTCGATTTTTGTTCAATGGAAATAGCAGGAGACAGGCCTTCGATATGATCAACATCAGGCTTTTCCATCAAGGATAAAAACTGGCGCGCATAAGCAGAAAGTGATTCTACATAGCGTCTTTGTCCTTCAGCGTATAGGGTATCAAAGGCTAATGAAGACTTGCCTGAGCCGGAAAGACCGGTAATAACAACTAGTTTATCGCGAGGAATATCTACATTAATATTTTTTAAGTTATGAGTGCGAGCACCCCTGACTTCAATTTTCTTCATAATGACTTTGTGACCAGTTTAACGCCCGAGAATTGTTATACGAAAGAGTTGTATGCCAAGATCAGACTGATTGTAAATTACCTTACGTTTTAGCAACATTGCACATAATAGTTCACTTTAAAATCCCTCCTAAACAAGGTTGTTTTTACAGTCAATTTTACTCAAGGTTGTTTTTAGCCGAACATAAAGTTAGAACCGATTATTATCGCACAATTTTTAATCCAAATTCATCTAAAATCTCTGTTTATGTTCATTCGGTAGGCGTGTTAAGATATGCCCGTTTATATTCCCGCTCCCAATAAATTAAGAGTTAAAAATCTTCATGAGTGCATCCGGTTTAAATAGTATTGAGAAAAAGGCCGCGTTATCGCTGGCGTCAGTGTTCGGCTTGCGGATGCTCGGCTTGTTTATGATTTTGCCTGTTTTTGCCATTTATGGTGAAGAACTTATCGGTTACAGCCCAATTTGGCTTGGTTTAGCGATTGGTGCTTATGGTTTAACGCAGGCTATGTTACAAATTCCTATGGGAATTTTATCGGATAAATTCGGTCGAAAGCCGGTAATTTTAGCCGGGTTGGTTATATTTTTTATCGGTAGTGTTGTGGCTGCTATGTCAGACACTATTTATGGCGTGGTGTTTGGTCGAGCTTTACAAGGCACAGGCGCGATAGCTAGTGCAATATTGGCATTAGCGGCAGACTTAAGCCGTGAGGAACAGCGCCCAAAGGTTATGGCAACTATCGGCATGTTCATTGGTCTCTCGTTTACTGTTGCTATGATTATTGGTCCGATAGTCGCGCAAGCATTTGGCTTAAGTGGCTTGTTCTGGTTTATCGCGATATTAACAATCTTTGCCATGCTAACCATTCAATTTATCGTACCTAATTCAATTAATACCGCGCCCAAAGGTGACAATGTTGCACTGCCTTCAAAGCTAGGCAGTTTAATTCGTGATGGACAACTGTCACGATTAAATTGGGGAGTGTTCATTCTCCACATGGCGTTAACCGCGTGTTTTGTAACGTTACCTAAGCAATTTGTTGCTAATGGTTTAGCGCTTGAACAGCATTGGCAGCTTTATTTGCCGACGCTAATAGGCTCATTTTTTCTGATGGTGCCATTTATGATTATTGGGTTGAAAAAGCAAAAAGAAACGCAAATGTTCAGTGCTGCTGTTGCGCTGCTAACGTTAGCGTTATTATTACTTTGGTATCTACCAACGAGCATGACCACTTTGATTGTATTAGTGATGATGTTTTTTACCGCCTTTAACTATTTAGAAGCGACCATGCCGTCAATACTGTCGCGCATTGCCCCTGCCGGTGTTAAAGGTAGTGTGATGGGTATTTATTCTAGTAGCCAGTTTTTAGGCGCATTTGCTGGCGGTATTTTAGGTGGTTTTATTGCCGGTGAATTTGGCGAGCAAACTATATTTCTGGTCACCGGTTTATTTGCGCTAGTGTGGTTGTTGTTAACCTTTGGCATGAAGCCGTTGAAAAAATCTAAGGCGTATAGCTTTTCAACCAGAATTATTAATGATGAACAAGCACGTGAAGTGGCGCAAAAACTCAGTGAAATGCCCGGCGTTATTGAAGCGACTATCATGCATGACGAAGCTGTTGCGTATTTGAAGGTAGACGATAAAACTGTTGATTTAGCGAGTATCAAAGCCTTGCTTAATCAATAATTAAGCTTGATTATAGGCGTTTAATCCGAACAAAAATGGAATTTAAATCACCATAGAAATGAAGTCAGTAATACTTTTTTCAGCTATGTTAATATTGACTTCATCATCTATGACTTTACCCATTATCGCAGCGCCCAAAGGTGACTCTGGCGTTATAACAACAATAGTAATAGTGTCAATCTGCATGGCCAATTTACAGCGATAACCGCCAGCGACTGGCGCCAGAAAAAACCACTGCTGTTTATCAATATCTCTTTCTAACTGCACAACTGAACCAATATTTATCTCTAGCTTAGGCTTCAACGCTGCTAAAGGGATATTTTGCAAACGTTTGATGGCGTATTTAATTTCATCGACCCGTCTAGATTGACCTTCTGCCAAGTAGCTTTGCTCGATTGCCAAAGTGTCATATTGTGTTTCAGCGACAGACTGATCGTCGGTAGCTGCCTTATGAGCATTATTTGCAGCAACTAATGCGAGCGCTAATTCTTTTTGTAATTGTTCAGTGACTTGGTCAATGATGATATTTTTGTCGATGTAGATAACACTTCTCTTTTTTGTTGTAACCGATTGCTATAACGCAGCATACGTAGAATATATCGAAAGTAAACTAGTGCTTTGTGCAATCTAGATGTCAGCCGATTATTGCTGCTATCTGACAGGTGTCAAAATAAAGCTTGAGTTTTATCTTACGAGCAGATATTTTATATATTAATAAGCTCGACCAAAAAATATGAACTAGCTTTAGATAACACCATTGCTATAAATTAGAATAATACCAGTTTCATTTATTAGGTGATCCACTTTATACGTAGGAAAAATGGTCAAATACAAGGCATTTATTTTAATAACTAGTTGTTCTCATTATTAAATAAATAACACAGTAGTTGATCATTGTAACCAGTATAAATGATCAGATAATAAATAAGATGGGTATAACAACCAAAAAGTGACTTAACATGAATGATAATGCTGCCTTTCCACATTTATTAGCGCCATTAGATTTAGGCTTTACCTCCTTAGCTAACAGAACCTTAATGGGCTCAATGCATACCGGTCTTGAAGAGGAAAAGGGTGGCTTTGATAAACTCGCCGCATTCTATGAAGCGCGTGCAAAAGGTGGTGTAGGTTTAATTGTTACCGGTGGTATTAGCCCAAATTTACGCGGGCGTTTAGCGCCTTTAGGTTGTGAGCTAAGCAAATTTTGGCACGTAGGCAAGCATAAAAAAATCACTTCAGCCGTACATAAATATCCAACAAAAATTTGTTTGCAGTTACTACATGCAGGCAGATATTCGTACCACCCGTTCAGTGTTTCAGCCAGTAAAGTTAAGTCACCGATTAACCCTTTTACGCCCAAAGCTATGTCAGTGCGCCAAATTAAAGGCACGATTAAAGACTTTGCCCATTCGGCTAAGCTGGCAAAAAGAGCCGGTTATGACGGTGTGGAAATTATGGGCTCTGAAGGTTACCTCATAAACCAATTTAGCTGTGTCAAAGTCAATAAACGCACCGATGAATGGGGCGGCAGCATTGAAAATAGAATGCGCTTAGCCATTGAAACTATTCGTGCTGTACGGGCAAGTGCCGGTAATGAATTTATTATAATATTCCGTTTATCTATGCTTGATTTAGTTGACGGCGGCAACAGCTGGCAAGACGTGGTGACTATGGCTAAAGCGGTTGAAGCCGCTGGCGCAACGTTAATTAATACCGGTATTGGTTGGCACGAAGCGCGTGTTCCAACTATTTCAACATCAGTGCCACGTGCAGCATTTACGTGGATCACCGAGCGAATGAAAAAAGAGGTATCGGTACCATTAATTACCACAAACCGCATTAATACCCCTGAAGTCGCAGAAAAAATATTATCTTCAGGCCAAGCCGATATGGTGTCGATGGCACGGCCATTTTTAGCCGATGAAAACTTTGTTGCTAAAGCCGCGGCAAATAAAAGTGATGAAATTAATACCTGTATTGGGTGTAACCAAGCGTGTTTAGATCATGTATTTAAGCAGCAACGCGCGTCATGTTTAGTTAATCCTGCCGCCTGTTATGAAACCGAATTAACCTTTGAAAAAACAAACACCAAGAAAAAAATTGCCGTGGTTGGCGCAGGGCCCGCAGGACTAGCCTTTAGTGTTTATGCCGCTCAACGTGGTCATAATGTCGAAATATTTGACCGTGGTAGTGAAATTGGCGGCCAGTTTAACTATGCCAAGCAAATACCGGGTAAAGAAGAGTTTTTTGAGACCTTACGTTACTTTAATAAGCAAATTGAACTGTTGGGCATAACGCTACATTTAAATCAGCAGCAAAGTGCAGAACAATTAGCCGCTGCAGGCTTTGACGAAATTGTATTAGCAACAGGTATTGTACCCAGAGCGCTTGATATCAAAGGTATCGATCACGAAAAAGTAAAATCTTATATTCAAGTATTACGCGATAAAGAACCTATAGGTAAGCGCGTTGCCATTATTGGCGCCGGTGGTATTGGATTTGATGTGGCTGAGTTTTTAGTCGAAGAAGAGTCGTTGACTACAAATCCTGAAAAGTGGCTACAAAACTGGGGCGTAGATAAAAACTACCAAGAAAATGGTGGTTTATCAGGTGCACCTGTACAAGAAGCGCCAAGTCGTGAAATTTACTTACTGCAACGTAAAGCCACAAAAGTGGGCGCAGGTTTAGGTAAAACTACGGGTTGGATCCATCGCGCGACCTTACAAAAAAATGGTGTGAAAATGTTAGCTGGCGTTACTTATGACGAGGTTAATGATGATGGTTTAGTGATTTCTGTTGATGGAGAACAGCAAACCTTGAAAGTAGATCACATTATTATTTGTGCGGGACAAGAATCTGAACGCAGCCTTTATCATCAGCTGGAAGCCCAAGGTATAAGTGCACATTTGATTGGCGGGGCGAACGTCGCTGCAGAACTTGATGCAAAACGAGCTATTAGGCAAGCAGCAGAGCTAGCCGCGAAAATATAATTGCTTCACTCGAGAAAGAAGGTGTTGTTAAAGTGGCTATAAACCTTGAACAACACCTTAATATTCTGTTTTAAAGCAAAAAAAGCATAATAAAGCATAATAAAGTTAAGTTTAATGATAGGTTAAGCCTGTAAAGCCAAAGTGTTGCACATACTGGCATTAATATTTCTCAACTCGCAGAAGATCTTGCGGTACAATTAGCTCAGTTTACTTTAAAGAAATAAATAACCAGATTGAATGAATAAAAATAAAACTCTTAATTTAGCCATCGTGCTAGCGGATATCCGATAATATGGTAACCGTTAATTCTACTGCTGGTATTGCAGCCTCAGATATAGACATTGCCCACAGTGCCGCTGATTTTAAACAGCTACTCTTGGCAGAAATTTCCCAGGCAAAATCACGCATTTATATTTCTGCGCTTTATATACAAGACGATGCGGCTGGCAGAGAAGTATTAGCCGCTTTATATCAAGCAAAGCAAAAAACTCCCACAGTAGATATTTGTTTGTTTGTAGATTTTCACCGTGCACAACGTGGATTGATTGGTGACAAAGCATCGGGTGGTAATCGTGATCTTTATTTAGCACTTGAACAACAGCATCAAGTTTCAATTAATATTTATGGTGTGCCCGTTAAGCGTAAAGAATTACTCGGTGTGTTGCATTTAAAAGGCATGGTGATCGACAACGTGCTGCTTTATTCTGGCGCCAGTATTAATGATATATACCTGCAACAAGCAGAGCGATACCGCCTTGATCGCTACTATCGCTTAAATAACCAAGCCTTAGCTGATAATTTTTGCCAATATCTCCAGCGCTACTTCATTGATTCAAACTTGGCCCCACTATTAAACCAAGGGGAGTTACCAGACAACAAGGTAGTAAAACGTAATATTCTTCGTTTAACTCGCTTATTAAAATCGTCAAAATATCGCCCTTTCAGTGCCAGTGAAATTGGTACTGAATCTACTAATATTCAAGCCTCGATGTTTGTTGGCTGTGGTCGCAGGGGTAACCAATTAAACCGGGTGATCCGAGATTTAGTGCGCAGCAGTCGTAATACATTAGTTATTTTTACGCCTTACTTTAACTTACCCAAGCCTTTATTAAGAGACCTAGATGCCGCGTTAAAACGAGGTGTTAAAGTCACCTTGACCGTAGGTGATAAAAAAGCCAACGACTTTTATAATGCCGATGAAGCAACATTTTCAACGGTTGAAATTGTGCCTTATATTTATGAGCGTTTACTCGCGAGCTTTTTAGCTAAACGTCAAAAATATTTAGACAATGGCACTTTATCGCTGCGTTTATGGCAGCACGATAATAACAGCTTCCATTTAAAGGGCTTGGTCGTTGATGAACGATATCACTTGTTGACGGGCAGTAACCTTAATCCAAGAGCTTGGGCGTTAGATTTGGAAAATGGTATCTTACTTGATGACGAAAATGGTGAGATAGCGAATAAATTTGCTGAGGAGTTTAAGCGTATTACCCAAAATACAAAAGTCATACGTCAAGCGTCTGAGATTGAAAGTGTGCAAAACTACCCTGAAAAGCCTCGTAAACTTCTGAAAAGACTACGTATGACGCAAGTAGATAGATTGCTAAAACGTTTTCTTTAGCATTTAGTTTCAATAAAAAGTTCTAATACAAAGTTTTACAAGCTTAGCGGCTAAAAAGCATAATGTTTCATTATGCTTTTTTTATTTTTGCACAGGTAAGAAAGGCTTTGGTGGTAATATCGTGTCGAGTTGGGCATGTTGGTATTCGTCAATATTAAGAAAATACTGCTTTAATGTGCCATCAGCAACTAACTTGATAATTTGCTGGTCATAAAGTTTTTTAAGTTTTTCACCTTTAGCTGAATGGCTAAAAGCTAGATATAAAGGCTCTTCAGTCCCTATGACCTGGTGACTATAACGGTTGTCGGGGTCTGCTAAATATAAATTGATTTGATAGGCAACGGCAATATCTACGCGTTTTTTTTCAATCAGCTTAGCCACATTATCAATGTAGCCTACGCCATAAAAATGACTACTGCTGGGTAAAAATTTTTGTAGACCATAATCTTTTTTACCCGCTACAGTTAGGCCAGCTAAGTCATCAATACCTTTAATGTTATGAACGTTTTTATCAAAAATAGCATACAGCGGATATTCAATATCTAGATGATGCTGTGGAAAAAGCAGCTTTCGATTTTTGTCTTTATAGCTGCCAACAAGTATATCTGCACGTCTCGTTTCTACTAAATTTAGCGCACGACTCCAGCTAGTTGATATAAATTCCAATTGATAGTGCTTTCCATACACCGCTCTTACGATATCCCAGTATGTACCTGTACCATCAGCGTTGGTATATTCCTGCCATTCTTCACTTGCAACGGTTAATACCGGTAACGGTTGTGCTGCAAAGCTATGACCCATGAAAAGAGCCGCAATACATATAATTATTTTATCCATAAAATATTAATTAGTTCCGTTAAAATGAGTTTGACAGCTCAATACTTCCGCCAACGTTATAGCATTTATAAGTAGCATGACTACTGACTAAATTTTATGCCTTGTCATTAGCCATTTTTCCTCATTAAAAAGTAGAACACTTAGTTAATGAAATTGGTATAACTTTATTTTTCAAAAAGTGTTAATAACCAATGGCTGAGCACGTGAAAAATCATTTGCTAACTTGAGGTATATATTTGCTGGGCCGGATTAAAGCTCATCCAAGACGTTAGCACATACTTATTCGATGAAATTGGTATATTACCTCGGTGTGTATGAGTAAAGCCGCACGGAGCAATAATCATGCTGCCGGCCTTAGGCTTAATACTTTTATGTTGATAATAAAAGTCTGTTTCGCCACCTTCTTCAACGTCATTTAAATAAATTATAAACAGTAGCACTCTATGCAGCGCTTTATTCTCACCCAGTTGTGGAAATATTTCCGAGTGCCAATAGCCATAGTTCCCTTTGCCTTGCTCATACCGCTGGCCATTTACAGGCGCCAAATTGAACAAATACTTTATCAAATTAAATAAATTTGGTTTGCCAACTTCTTCAAAGTTATCGACTGTTAATACGACTGGCTGTTTAGTTTTAGGGTGTTGAACGGTTAATGAAATGCCGCCAATTAAGCTAAAGAAATATTTGCCAATATAATCGGTAATATGCTCGCCGCAGGCTTGTAAAATGGTTTGCAATGCCGGCTGAAATTCAGCATGTTGGTTGAGGTAAATATCTTGACTGAGTTTTTTTGTGGTATCAACGCCGTTACCCGTTCTTCCAGGTACTTTATGTTTGCTGTTATCAAAATCTTGAATAAATTTTTCACAAAACTCTCGGCTAAGTGCATTAGGGTATACTTCAATAAAATCTGTCATGGTTATATTCTTATTATTAATCCGAGCTCAGCATACAATAAACTGCCACTAATTTAATTACCTTGTCGATAAATCTCTGTAGAATGTTGTCATAAATTTTATTTACAAAGTATTTACCACGGTTGTTTTAGTCACGATAAATCAACCTATTAAAAGTATACACTTTGTGATTTAAATACAAATATTTCGAAAAAAAAAGTAGAGAATCATAATGATTAAAGAAAATATAAAGCCAAGATTTTGTGAAACTGATGGTTTAGGTCATATCAACAATACCGTAGTTGCACAATGGTTTGAAGGCGCTAGAGATCCTGTTTTTAAATGGTTTACCCCTGATTTAAGTTTAAAAAATTGGAAGTTAATTTTAGCTAAAACCACCGTTGAATTTCATGCTGAATTACAATATGGCGCTGATGTAGAATTAAAAACATTTATTAGCCGCATTGGCAATAGCTCTTTTGATGTGTATCAAGAAGCATGGCAGGAAGATAAAAAATGTGCGTCGGGTACCGCTGTTATGGTGCACTTTGACCATCAAACTAAAAAGTCGCAAAAAATTTCAGATGAGACTATTAGTCTTATGAAAGAGCACTTTTTTGCCTAAACAGTATTATAAATACTAGGAATGTATTGTCAGACTGAACATCATTAAGATGAATGGTTGAGCGCACTAAAAGCCAGCGAGTGCTCTTAAAATAACGCTAATCATGTGCATCGTAATTTGCTTAAGTTGGATAAAATATTTAATAAAAAAAACGTAAATCTAGCGTAATTTTTTACATCTAATGATAGAATCTGTTTATCGTTATTAAAAATAAATATTCTGAGCGAGCTGACGCTCAGAAAGTGTTAAATTGGTAAAGTAATACTTTACTGCAAATATAGGATTTTGTTCATGGCTGGTGTCAATAAAGTAATAATTTTAGGTAACTTAGGGAAAGACCCTGAAGTACGTTTTATGCCTAACGGTGGTGGGGTAGCTAACCTTACTATTGCAACTTCTGAAAGTTGGAAAGACAAGCAAACGGGTGAACAAAAAGAAAAAACTGAATGGCACCGTGTAGTCATGTTCGGAAAACTTGCTGAAATCGCCGGTGAATATTTAAAGAAAGGCTCTAAAGTTTATATTGAAGGTGCTTTGCAAACACGTAAGTGGCAAAACCAGCAAGGCCAAGACCAATATACCACTGAAATTGTAGTTCAAGGTTTTAACGGCACTATGCAGATGTTAGATTCACGTGGTGGCAGCGGTGCTGGTGCAGGTGGTTTTAATCAACAAGCGCCTCAACAATCAGGTGGTTTCCAACAGCAAGCTGCTGCACCACAACAAAGTGGCGGATACAATCAGCAAGCAGCGCCACAACAAGCTTATAATAAACCTGCTCAACAAAGTGGTGGATTTCAACAACCAGCACAACAGCAGTCAGCTCCACAACAATCGGGTGGTTTCCAACAACAGTCTGCACCTCAACAACAGTCTGGTGGTTTTCAACAGCAACAAGGTGGCTTTCAACAGAATGCACCGAAAGTAAACCCTCAAGAACCAACCATTGATTTTGATGACGACATCCCGTTCTGATCAAAGACAAAATGATAAATGTTTAAAAATAAATAAATAAAGCCCTGTTTTACAGGGCTTTTTTGTTTCAAATGATCAAAATAATACTTCGTTAATACAATTTTTTTCATTATGCATTGAAGGCTTTTTCTCTTAAACAATAGACGCTGAAAATACAGTTAAATAATCTTTAACTACGATTTAATCGACATTGATCTTTAAAGGTTTTTCGCGAGTTTATGCTCACTTACTGATATGTTCACTATGCTCGTTATTGTTAACTTATCATTGGCATAGATCATTTGTTGAGTGCGCGTATGTGCCCATGATTGAGCAATGCAACAAATACACTTCCGCCAAAAGCATTACCTAATAATATCACTACAATTGTAACAGCTATATCACTTACAGCAATGGCGTTTGATGTAAAAAGAGCAACGAATAATTCAACTGATCCAGCAATAGAGTGATGCAAACCACCGACACCAATGACAAAGGTAACAATGTAAATACACAGAATTTGGCTGGCTGTTGAAGAAGTAGATAAAATGGTCCAAGCACCAAGCGCCATAAGCCAACCAGCGAGAATTGCACTGACAAGCAAAGTACTATATTCGTAAGCTAACATGTGTTGTGCGATAACAAGGTAGCCATCTGCTGCATGAATTACATCGTCTGCAGCGCTAAGTAATCCAGCACTTATTAATCCACCGAATAAGTTGCCTGAAATTACAATCGCCCATAATTTAAGCATAACGGTTAAGTTAGCGCGTTTGTCTAGTATTGGATAAAAAGCGGTAGCGGTGTGCTCGGTAAATAGCTGAGTACCGCTGAGTATGCATAAAATAAAGCCTAATGGATAAACAAGTGCTACCAAAATACGATTAAAGCCAGAATCTAGGTCTCCAACAATCGTCGTCATAACACCCACTGCCATGACGGTAAAGCAAATGATCATACCTGCAGCAATAGCGGAGAGAAATAGTGATAAACCTGGTCGAACTAACTGTTCAAGACCTTCTTCTATTGCTTTCTCCAAAATATCATCAGGATGGCGTAGGGTTTCGTCCGTGCGTTTAATTATAACGGGCACATATTCGCCGCTCTCTTTTACACGTTCTTTACTTCGCTCTGCAGTATGTTCTTCGAAAAGTGGCTCGCCATCAGCTGAGACAATTTTAGGCACTTCATCGTCATTTATTTCGTTCATTTTAGATCGCTTATTTTATGGCGTTTTGGTTATTTCATGAGTATTACAATATTCGTTCCAAAACTATCGGTTACACTTATTTAGTATAATATTAATCGGGCTGATTTGTTGAATACTTGGCGCGCATTATTAGATTGAGAAAAAAGTACCTTTGTTTTACTGGGGCTCACATCTATTATGGTTTAGTTGAAACACTTATTTAAGCAAGTAGAGGTATACTTTTTTCTTGGCTATAATCATCAGTAGTTATCGTTCTTAAATCAATGATGATACATATGAGCCTTTTATAGTCGCTTAGTAACGTAAAGACAAAAATCAATATATAAATTAAATATACGTCAGTAAAGCTACATGAGTAAAGTATTAAATTTACGATAAGAAGCTAGTACTTTTGTAACACCTTTTTCTCATTTTATGCTCGCTAATTAAACTAATGAATAGTTTCACTTGATGGCAACTCGTGACAGTGGAAGAGAAGTATAATGTGATCATATTGTTGGCATAATGGGCGTAAAAATTACTTTAAAGGTGTAAATATTACATTGGTAAGAAATGAAATCCGCAATCTGCTCAAGGGCGATTTTATTTAATTTTTTAGTGGGATCAACACCGGAAGTTTAGGCATGCTTATTACTGTATTAAGTAGAGCAACTGCGATTATTGCCAAGTAGCATAAATTCACGTCAATTAGCTTATAATTTATGTATGTAATGACCCGCTATTATTATTTTTAAAATCTAAGTATTTCCATCGCTGCTATATGCGAGTAACTCGATGTATTTATCATGAATAATGGTTACAAATAGTAGGCATTAAATTTGCTTATACTAATAATATTAATCGCTTTGTATTTAGGTAGTGATCTTTTCTGCTTATAGTCAAATTAAAACCTAATAGTTATTGAGAGTGCACAAGATGGAATTTACCCAATTATCTAATGAATTATCGATAATGTTTCAGCATACGCTTGAAAAACTTCCAACAATTATATTGGGATTAGTTATATTCTCGGTCTTTTTTATTATCGCAAGACCCTTATCAACCATGCTTACACGTCCATTACAAAAGCGTAATGGCAGCCGTCTTATTTTAGTGGTGGTACGTCGAATAATAAGTCTTGCTGTGATCTTGGTCGGTTTATACATTTTAATGAGGTTAGCTGGGCTAACACAATTTGCCGTAGCACTATTAAGTGGTACAGGTGTGCTTGGTCTTATTGTCGGCTTTGCATTTAAAGATATCGCAGAAAACTTTCTCTCCAGTTTACTTTTGAGTGTTCAGCGACCATTTAAGCTAGGCGATATTGTTGAAGTTGAGGGCTATTTAGGTGTGGTAAAAAAAATGACTTCACGAGCTACTACCTTAGTTGATTTTAACGGTGATCACATTCAAGTGCCTAATGCTACTATTTATAAAAATGCGATTCGAAACCTGACCGCTAACCCTAACATGCGCGGAACCTTTGTAATTGGTATTGGTTATGATGCGGACGTAAACCAAGCACAAGCAATCGCTCTTGAGATTATGAGTACGCTTGATGTAGTTCTACAAGAACCTGAGCCACAAGTTCTTGTCGACTCACTTGGTTCATCAACCTGTAATTTACGTTTATACTTCTGGGTTAATAATGAGCAGAATAGCCAGGCGAAAGTAGCATCGGTTTTAATGAAAAGAGTGGTATTGGCGTATACAGAAAATGGCATTTCAATGCCTGATGATGCGAGAGAACGGGTGATTGTTAATGCTGAAGCTCACACTCAAAATCAAAAAAATCAATCTGTAAATCCAAGTGTTACGCAGGTGACGATTACCGAAGTTAGTGATGATACTAGCAGCGATAATGATGATTTACGCAAGCAAGCTAATGAATCAAGGGATCCAGAGGAAGGCAAAAACATTTTGTAGAAAAGTTCTCGATATAGGAAAATTTTTGTAGACTAGTCAAATTTCCCTATTTTTTAAGGCGCATATTCAGTGAGAAAATATAATAGTAATTGAAATAAATAACCCATCATCTTAGAGTAGTCTAAAACGCTTATATCTGCTTTATTCACATCGCCGTTCCTAGCTATCTCGTAAGTGGTTCTGCATTACATTAATAACTTACATCCATATAAGCACATGTACAAATGCTTAAGTAAACTTTTATGTTGATACAAGAACTTATACCAATTGAAATAAATAATCGATCATTTTAAGGCAGTTTAAATCGTCAATAACTGCGTTGTTTTCAATCGCAATAGCCCGCTATTACTCGACAATTGCTCCTGCATTGTTCTACTTACCGGCATCCATGCCCTAATCAATAAAACGCCTTGCCTGCAGGGATAATGGTATGGACCCACTCCAACTTTATTTCCGGCCTCTTTAGGGCCAAAATGAAAGTGATAACAATCATTTATAAAAGCGGAGTGGATCAACATGAAGATTACTACAATCGGTTTAGACATTGCAAAATCAATTTTTCACATGTTCGCTGTGAATAAAAATGGGCGATTTGTAAAAAAGAAACAATTAAGAAGAAAACAAGTGTTGAGTTTCATGGCAACATTAGAGCCTTGCCTAATTGTAATGGAAGCTTGTGGCAGTGCGAACTACTGGGCTAGAAAATTTATTGAATTGGGGCACCAAGTAAAACTTATTGCGCCTCAATATGTAAAACCCTTCGTTAAAGGCAATAAAAATGATTATAACGATGCCGAAGGTATTGCAGAGGCAGCGCAACGCCCGACCATGAGGTTTGTGCCAATTAAATCGATAGAACAACAAGATATTCAAAACTTCCATCGACAACGTGAACGCATAAAGAAAGAACGTAAAGCATTAGCAAGTCAGATACGAGGCTTGTTAGGAGAATATGGCATTGTCATCAATAAAGGTATTTCTGCAATTCGCAATGAACTGCCGGATATTTTAGAGGATGCGACAAATGAGTTAACGTATTTAAGTCGGGAGATATTTAATGAGTTATGGCTTGAATTTCAAGTCACAGAAGTGAAGTTTAAAGCGTGTGAAGTTCGCTTAAACACGATGAATAAAGAAAATGAAATATGTGTTCGCTTAGATGAAATATTAGGTATTGGAGCAATCACAGCTAGCGCTACTTATGCAGCTGCAGGAGATGGAAAAGACTTTGTAAATGGTCGACATTTTTCGGCATGGCTTGGGCTTGTTCCTGGGCAGCATTCAACGGGTGGAAAGGCCACCTTACTCGGTATAAGTAAACGCGGTAATAGTTATTTAAGAACACTATACATCCACGGGGCCCGGGCAGTATTAAGGCACAGTGAAAACAAAACTGACCGATTTAGTTTGTGGGCACAAGCGTTAAAATCCCGACGAGGACACAACAAAGCATGCGTTGCTGTGGCGAATAAAATAGCAAGAATGGCTTGGGTAATAATGGCTAAGGGGGAAAGTTATCGCCCGGCTATATAAATAAAGCTCAAAACTGAAGCAAGTTAGATTGGTTTCAGTGATGAGATAACAGTAAAACCCTTTTACTTCAGTTGCAAAAGATAAATTAATCGGATGGTAAGATAGTCAGACTGGCTTGCACAAAACCTGGTACCTGCATTGGCTAATAAAAAAGCCGGAGGGATGATGAGGAGTGTGAGCGCAAACAACCATCGGGCCAGAAGGTAAAAATCCTTCATAAACAGGCCGGATATATGAGAGCAATGATTTTCTCTTACATAACGATTAAATGTCTTGCAAACGGAGTGGGTCCATATATGCAGGTACTTATGTTTAGTCTGGAACAATAAACATGTATTCTTGAACAATTTATCCTCGCTTAAAATTGGTCAATAACTTATTACATTTGGTATTATATTAGTCTAGAACAATAAAAATGTGCTTTTGAATATTTATTCTTAATTTAACCAGTATGATTTTTGTAGCAAAGATTTGTTTAATAAGTAATTCACATTGGGATCAATAGTTGTTTTAAGGCTATTTCTAAAGTGGGATACTGAAACTTAAAGTTATTGCTAAGCAGTTTTTTTGGTATAACATTCTGTCCATACAAAATTAAATCTGCTGATTCTCCCATTAATATTCTTAATACAAAACCAGGAACCCTAAATATACAAGGTCGTCCAAGTACGGCACTTAAGGTTTCTGAAAACTCCTGATTGCACACTGGCATAGGGGCAGTGGCATTAATAGCTCCAGACAATGAAGGTTGGTAAATGGCCGCTAATAAAACCGCAACCATGTCATCAATATGTATCCACGACATAAATTGCTCACCACTGGCGATGGGACCGCCAAGGCCAAGTTTGAATGGCAGTAACATTTTTTCTAAAGCACCGCCGTTATTGGCTAAAACAATGCCCGTTCTTATCAGGCAAACGCGGGTTTGTTCAGATTCAGCTTGTAGCGCTATTTTCTCCCACTTATGACAAATATGATGACTAAATTCGTCATGTATATCTTGATAGCTCTCATCGATTGCTACAGCGCCTTGACGACCATAAAAGCCGATAGCACTTCCAGATATAAAACTATGAGGCGGTTTGGTCGCGGCTTGTATTTTTTCTACTAAGTCTTGGGTTATTTGCCAGCGACTTTGGCAAATAATAGCTTTTTGCGCACTTGACCACCTTTTATCAACAATGGCTTCACCGGCTAAATTGACTACAACATCAAGTTCATTAAAGTCTACATCGTCAATGGTTGTGATTAATTCAATATTGTCAGGGAGTAACTTTGTTATTTTTTCTGGACTACGCGTTAACACAATAATGCGTTCGGCATTCAAATGTTGGATCAGTGCTTGTCCAATCAGTCCGCTACCGCCTGTGATCAAAATATTCATCATTGCTCCTTGGATTTAAATTGCAACCCATACCATTGTCACTAATTATCTAATTATTTATGCGGGTTAAAATAGTCAACTACTGCGTTACTCATTTAATCATTATAGCTGCATAGATAAGCTTATTAGTAATGCCGGATAATTCGGTCATGAATAACGCGCTAATATCATAGACATCTAATGTATATGCCTAATATTGATACCTAATGCATGTTGGGCTATTTTCTAAGCCTACAATAGGCCACCTTATGTATAAAATTGTAATTACTATTAAGCTAGTTACTGCTTATAGATACCGACAGATTCAATTTATGGATCACATTTAATCCCAGCCTGACTTATTATCTGAACACTTATACGGGTTTAAATAGCCAACTACTGCGTTATTTATTTAATACTTATAAACGCTAGTTATACCAATTGAAATAAATAATCGATCATTTTAAGGCGGTTTAAATCGTCAATAACTGCGTTGTTTTCAATCCCAATAGCCAGCTATTACTCAATCAAACGCCTTATTCTTGAACAATTTATCCTCGCTTAAAATTGGTCAATAACTTATTACATTTGGTATTACAACCAGTTGATTAATTAACTGCTCATTTTTAAAGGTTAAAATAAATAATTACGGCGTTATAAAATTTATAAGTAGCATAACTACTGACTACATTTTATGCCTTGTAGTTATCCATTTTTCCTCATGAAAAAGTAGATCACTTAATTAATGAAATTGCTAAAACATGTAAAGGAGAATTATAGCGACTGGTATCGTAAATAAAACGTGGGCAATAAAAAAGCTCCCGAGGGAGCTTTCATTACTAGGTAAGCCGAATAGAAAACTTAGTAGTAGGTATCTTCTTTGTTGTGCGCTTGAGGATCTTCAATAATCTCTTCAAAGCCGACTTCAAAACTGTTATTACTATCAGTATTTGCCATATAAATAGTGCGGGTTGAACCATCGATCCAAGTAACTGTACCGCTACCTTTTTTACTACCGCATTTCATACCGATATGTATGTCGTTAAATTCCATCGTTTCCTCCTCGTTTGTTGTCGAACATCGAACTGTGCTTTCGATTAAGCAAACTATGTTATTTACTTAGAATATCTATTCTTGAAATAGTTCAAATATTCTGCAGATAACGTGCTTTTTTTCAACGTGAGCGCTTTATTATAGAGAGAAAAATATTCATATCTAGTTATTTTTAAGGTTGGGCGCTAATACCTAAAACAGCCGGCTTGCTAGCCCCTGTTACAGCTGGGATGTTGCCATAAATTTTTTTATCAAATGCTAAGGCTAACCAAGCGAATGCCATGGCTTCTAATGAATCACTATTTATGTTTTTTGTATGAGTATTCACTATTGAATGCTTGGTAAGTTTTTGATTTAATAGTGAAACCAAGTAGTCATTTTCGATACCACCACCACAAAGGTATACGTCAGACTTCGTACTTAATTGCTCTATTTCTTGTGTGATACTTTCTGCGGTTAATGCGGTTAATGTTGCTTGAATATCCGCAGGAGGTAATGTGCTTTTATCCGTGAATTGTGCCAACCATTGCGTGTTAAAATACTCTCGCCCGGTGCTTTTAGGCGCGGGTTGAGCGAAGTAAGGGTCGCTTAACATTGCCTGTAGTAGATTATGGCAAATGTTACCTGAATTAGCCCACTGGCCATTAGCGTCATATCGGCCTGATTGATGCTGTGCAAACCAATAGTCCATCAACGCATTGCCGGGACCAGTGTCAAAACCGATGGTTTTATGTGGCGCATTTGAGGGAAGAAAGGTGATGTTTGCAATGCCGCCGATATTGACCACAAAAACATCTTTTTCAGTTGAGCCAAAAATGGCTTGATGAAAAGCAGGCACCAGTGGCGCCCCTTGGCCGCCTAAGGCAATATCTTTCGTTCTAAAGTCACCTACCACGCGAATACCAGTTAGTAATGCTAAGGTTTGTAAACAGCCTATTTGTAAGGTAAAAGGCGTTGTTATTTGTTGATTTTTAACCGGGCGATGCCGAATAGTTTGACCATGACATCCAATGGCGGTGATATCCGCTGCAGCTAAATTTTCTTGCTGTAAAAATTTTGTAACCGCTTGAGCAAATTGTTGTGCTAATTCCATATCGAGACTACCAGCACGGTCAATTTCATTGGCACTTGCGTTATACAAAGTCATTATTTTCTGCTGAGTGTTGTTATCGTAAGCTTGATAATAACTGGCGAGTAAATTCGCCCCGTTAGCTTGTTGCTGTTGTTCACCGTCAAATTCAACCAAAGCCAGATCAATGCCGTCAGCGCTAGTGCCGGACATTAGGCCAATATAGCGTAATTTATTATTCATATTATTGTGCGCTACTATTGCTTGGTTGCATGCTAAGCATCATGTGACGTGAACTTGATAATTCTGCAATGCGTTGAGCTGCTATCGCATCAAATTTTTGTTTAAATTTGCTGCTAATAGGTTTTGCATCTGGCAGTTTCACCGTTCTAGGGTTGCGATGTACACCGTTAAGTAAAAACTCATAATGTAAATGCGGCGCTTCTGACATGCCCGTTGAACCAACATAACCGATAACTTGACCTTGTTTAACACGTTCACCTTGTTTAACGGCGCGTTTAGAAAAATGTAAGTACTTAGTCACAATACCATTACCGTGTTGAATAAAAACATAATTACCATTGTATTTATTGTAAGTTGAATGGGTAACTCTGCCATTACCAGCGGCTACAACAGGCGTACCTTGCTTAGCGCTGTAATCAGTACCGTTATGTGATTTCCAGCGTTTTTGTATTGGATGAAAACGCTTACGTTTAAAGTTCGAACTAATATATCGAAAGCTGACCGGCGCCCGTAAAAATGCTTTACGCATGCTTCTGCCATCAGGAGAATAATACTCACCGTCAGTAAAGCGTATAGCTTGAAAAGATTCACCTTGATTAATAAACTCTGCCGCAACTATGTTGCCAGTGCCAATAAAATCACCTTCAACATATTGGTTTTCATAGATAACATTAAAACTGTCACCTTCACGAATATCCATGGCAAAATCGATGTCCCAGCCGAATACATTAGCTAGGCTAATAATTTGTCCATCATTTAAACCGGCCGAAGATGCAGCATTCCAAAAATTAGATTTAATTGTGCCGTGTGCAATAGCTTCTCGAACTTCTACCGTTTTACTTTCTTTGTAAGCATGGTATTGCTGATTTTGTAAATTGACGAATAACGTCTCGTATTTTGATAGCGGATATTCAAGTGAGACTAAGTTACCCTCACTGTCTTTACCTATGCGCATAATGTCGTCAACACGGAGCTTTTTCAGTAGCTCACTGTCATCACCTTTAGCGGTGATCACATTATGGGTTGTGGTGGCGTTTAAGCCATTGCGTTTAAATATTTTTGCCAGCGAGTCACCACTTTTTACCTTGACTGAATGCCAGTCTAATTGAGCCGCGTCTTCTTCAATATTACTGGGCAGAACCCTAGTTGGCTCTTGGATAATATTTACTGGCTCGATGGGCTGAATAGGTAATTGAATATTATCGGGCGTAACAATGCCACTTGTTTGCTCTGGCATAGCTACTTGATAGCGTTCTCCGACGATAAATTCGCCATGAGTACTCGACGTTACTTGCTTACTACTTTTTAACGGTACCATTAATAAAATCAGTACCACGGCAGCACATGAAGTAATAATTATCTGGTGCTGTTTTGGTAAGGCAAAATATAAATTTTTTATATTTTTCAAAAAGCTAAGACCTATAAAAGAAATGTTAATACGAAAACTATCGTCTACTATAACAAAATAATATCATGCTAAACAATGATAGGGTTTTCACCACCGTTAAAAGTACAGTAGAATTCGACAATTAATTATAAATATCAACCAAACTGGTTTATTAATCTGTTTGGTTTATAACTCTTGTTGGAGCCTAAGTAAATGTCAGATGTAAGCCAAGCGTTTGAAGAAATAAAACGCGGTGCAGAAGAAATTCTGCTTGAAGACGAATTGTTGGAAAAATTGAAAAAAGGAAAGCCGCTAAAAATTAAAGCGGGTTTTGATCCAACAGCACCAGATTTACATTTTGGTCATACCGTATTGCTAAATAAGTTGCGTCAGTTTCAGCAGCAAGGCCATGAAGTTATTTTCTTAATTGGTGACTTTACTGGCATGATTGGTGACCCGAGTGGAAAAAACGTTACGCGTAAGCCGTTAACCAAAGAAGATGTTTTATCAAACGCTGAAACTTATAAAGAACAAGTATTTAAAATTTTAGACCCCGAGAAAACTACCATTGCATTTAACTCTACGTGGATGGATAAACTTGGTGCTGCAGGTATGTTAAAACTTGCTTCTCGCCAAACTGTTGCTCGTATGATGGAACGCGACGATTTCAAAAAACGCTATAGCAGCGGCCAAGCTATTGCCATTCATGAATTTATGTATCCGTTAGTGCAAGGTTGGGATTCTGTTGCATTAGAAGCAGACGTTGAATTAGGCGGTACCGACCAAAAGTTTAATTTATTAATGGGTCGTGAATTACAAAAGTCTGAAGGTCAACGACCGCAGACCGTACTTATGATGCCGTTATTAGAAGGTTTAGACGGCGTACAGAAAATGTCTAAGTCATTAAATAACTACATAGGCATTACCGATGAGCCAAACGATATGTTTGGTAAAATAATGTCAATTTCTGACGATTTAATGTGGCGTTACTACGAGCTACTTAGCTTTAAGCCGATTGATGTTATTAATGGTTATAAAGAGCAAATTGCGGCAGGTTCAAACCCTCGTGATGTCAAAATTGATTTAGCTAAAGAGTTAATCGAACGTTTTCATGACGAAGCTGCAGCAGAAGCGGCTCATCAAGAGTTTATTAACCGTTTTCAAAAAGGCGCTATGCCTGACGATATCGCAGAAATGGATATCGTTGCTGAAAATGGTGAAATAGCCATTGCAAACCTATTAAAAGAAGCTGGTTTAGTCGCCAGTACTTCAGAAGCTATGCGTATGATCAAACAAGGTGCGGCTAAAATTGAAGGCGAAAAAATTACTGATAATAAATTAGTGATTAATACCGGCACAACAGCCATTTACCAAGTAGGTAAACGTAAATTTGCTAAAGTAACAGTGAAGTAAATTTACTTCGTAAATGCGTTTTTGAGCAAAAAGCCAGTACCAGTTACTGGCTTTTTTTTGACAGAATATACGATATATAGCGGTTGAATAGACGCCCTTAGCCATTTCGATAATTGCTACTGCATTGCGCTAATATTTATGTCATCAAACGTTATAGCCGCATGGGTATCGATATAAAACGTAACGTTGATATTGGAAAAGTTGTAATTTAAAAACAGCTAGGTAATCTAGTGTCATTATTTCTTGTTTGAGTCACCATGATAAATAGTCGATTACTTAGCTGTTTAGCGTTACTAATCTGCCTTGCTGCTTGTTCATCTATTAACAGTGCTACTACGTCTTTTCGAGATGGCTTTGATTTTTCGACCGTTGAAAGCTATAGCACTTACGGACGTAATTCCGCTTTTGGTGATTTACAAAACCTCAATGATACTATCCGTAACACTATCGAACTGGCTATTGAACAAGGCTTTGACGAAAATGGCTTTCGCTATAAAATTTCTGAAAATGCCGATGTTATGATTGCTTATCACCTGCTTAATCAGAACCTTGCCGAACTTAATAAATATAATCAACAAGTAAAATACTGTGGTTATTGCTTAAATGGAGGAAAAAATTCCCGCGTAGAGTTAGAAACAAAGCTCCGCCCAGGGAGTTTAATCCTAGATATAATAGACCCGAAAAGTCAGCGCTCGGTCTGGCGAAGTGTTTATCCTTTAGGCTTTAAAGCACAAGATAATAGCCAAGAAATGCAGAAAAAAATTAGCAACGCGGTTGATAGTATGTTGCGCGATTATCCTCGCGGTCAAAATATTAGCCAAGTTATTAACGATAAAGGAGAGTTTGTATAATGGCAAAATGGTTAGCTATTACACTTTTTACGATGATTTGTTTTATGGTCATTTTACTTGGCTTAGGCTATTTACTGTCGGAAAATGAAAAAACCACCACCGTACTGAAAGCGCAATTGGCGCAACAGACTCAGTTAAATCAGAAAAAAACTGATCAACGCAATAATCTTAATGCTTATGCTAAGGCAGAAACCGCGGCTGAAACAATGCCAAAGCAAAGCGAGGCTGAAATAATGCAAGCGTTTGAAAATACGCTAATTAATAACTTAACTTGCGTAACGTTAGCACAATGTAAGATAGTGACAGTTAAATTCAAAAATACTGACTGTAAGCTAGCCAGTAATATTATTGGTGCATCACAGCTGAAAAAATAGCCACACACACCATCAAAATGGATAACTGTCCAAGAGTAGAACCGCAAAATGAACTGGCTTGTCAGCAAAATATTTGCAGCTTAGTTAATGTTGCCAATTAATATTGCCAATTAATTATAAGTACTAGCGCTACAATTGTTTTATAGACCATTTAGTAGTCTTAATTATTACTGGCGGAATATGACAAACCCTCAAAATAATAGCCTTAGTATAATCGACTTTATAATTGTCGACCAAACGAGCATATTGAATGGCTTTGGGTATATAATAAGGCATTGTTTTTTATAAATTGTATGTAATATGACCTTTCCCGACGACGAAACAGGCCAAGTTTTAGCTGAAATGCAAGCTGCAGGCATTAATTTAAATGAAATGCACAACGTAGTGTTTTTTCAGTTATTTGAACAAGAACTACAAGCGAAAGCTATGGTCGAGCATTTAGCTGAAAAAGCACCAGAGATGATCGTAACGCTAGAACCAGACGAGTTACCTAATGTTTGGGATTTAAACTGTACGGTGACCATGATACCAAGTTACGAAGCCATAGTGGCGCAAGAAGCTGAGTTTGAATTGCTTGCGGCAAAGTTTAAAGGCTTTAATGATGGTTGGGGGATTGAGGCTTAATTGCTTCTCGAACTTAATCAGAGTTGAATAGCTTTATGTTTTCTTAAGTAAAAAAATTTATAGTTATTTGAGATTGTGTGATATTAATATCATACAATTAAATTAATTTTTGTAAATTTATGGTGCTAGCTTTACTCAAACCTATCCATAATATGGTGCTTTAGGCACAAGGAGTATTAAATCATGTTAAATAAATACCTGTCACTTTCTCTTCTAGTTTTATTAACCGCTTGTGGCGCGACCCAACCACCACCATACCAAAAAGACAGAGCTCCTGAAGATAGAGACCAATACAGCGGTGCTGAAGGTTTAAGGCAGCAACAACAAGACCAAACACATCTGATTAACAAAGAACTAGACGATAAGTGTAATGCTGCCAAACTAGACCTAGCGATGGCTGAACAAGAAAGTAATACCGGCGAAATTCACCAACAAATTGAATTAATTAACAGTATGTGTATATCAGAAGAATAACGGACTTATGACTAGATTGAGTATTTCCACCTAAGTCACAAAAGAGGGAGGTCCGCTTTTGTGACTTAAACGGGATGTTTGGTTTTGTCGCTTAGTAAAGCAAGTAGTAGCAGCGATGAGCTTTTACTATTATTTAGAATACAGAAAGTTGTAATACGTTTTAAAAGAATGCAGTTTGTATGCTGAAGTATTTTATTTGGTTTCTCAGTGACTACTTTAGCTGAATAATCGGTAGTAATTTCTGTTATTAAATCAAGTTATACCTTAGAGGTTAGCGATAAAGAATTTGATTCAAAACCTTTACTAAATGAACTTAAAAAACAAGAAGTGCAAAACGTATTGCTAGCTGTTGATGTCTTTATAGTCGCGTTATTTTAGCCAAGGCATACTTAGCCAATTACTTTTAAAACCATCTGCTTAACAGGAATTAGTAACATAAGACAGGCAGTTGTAAGGAGCTGTGACAATTTCGTGATAGTTGAAAAAGTATTGCTGCCAATCATCAAGATTAATACACTTTTGACCTAATAATGACATCTATCATACCCTCGTGATTTATACCTAGTGGCTACTATTTAAGTGCAATTTACCTAACCGTTTTATATCAATAAACCAAGCAAGGAGTACTAGTTATAGGCTGGTGTAACACGTGTTATTATATTTTATAATTCATAGGGGATGTCCAAGCTGTCTTTTTTAAGGGGTAGGAGGCTTTAGTATACGTCAGGATAAAAAATGAAGAATGAAATTTATCACTGGAAGGTATCTCCAGGTTATTTATAGTCGAGTTTTGTATCAGGTTTTAAGTTGTAAGAATCTTAGGGCGTATTTTATAATAAATTTATTAACTCGTATTAACTCGTATTAACTCGTATTAACTCGTATTAACTCGTATTAACTCGTATTCAATGGTTTTAGTTGTAACAAAACGCCCTTTAAATAAAAGGCGTTTTCAATATCAAACAATAGATTTAACTCAAATTAATAAATAAATTACTAATCTTTACAGTAAGTTATTTACTTTTTTATTACTTCTAGTGCATCGTCTTCAGCTACTTTTTTACCATATTTATTAATATAGTAATTAAATTCTTTTTCACTAACAACATTGTCCTTGTTGGTATCGATGTAACCGAAATGTTTCGAGATTTCATCGTCATCAGCTTCTTCAACTGAAATGTAGCCATTGCTATCATTGTCTAGTGAAGCAAAGCTATTTTCGATACGATCGAATTTTTTTATTTTTGACTCGAAAGCAGAATCTGTAATTTCAGCATTATCAGCAACTTCACCTGTGTGTAATTTTACGTAGTTATCAAATTCAACACGGCTAATATTGCCATCTTTGTCAGTATCTATTTTAGAAAAATGATCCCAAATGTCGTCATCATCGGCTTCTGCTTTAGAGATGTAGCCATCTTTGTCGTTATCTAAACTGGCGAAGTCACTGCCAATTTTATCTATTTGACTTGAGCATGCTGGAAGATAAAACATTGCCGTGATGGCTGTAGATAAGATTAGTTTATTCATGTTAATACTCCAAATTGGTTATCATTTGCTTCGAGATATTTGAATAAGTTATTTAAAAATAAGTCATTCAATTTACGTCGAAATTAATTATTACAGTGATAACTGTTATTCAACATGTGTGCCAACTCTTAAGTCACTGAAATTAATTCAGTTATTTTATTTTTTATTTTTGTGAAATGATATTCTCTGAAATATTTACAATAAATTGTAAATATTGGACTCAGTAGGAAGTGGAAGAATTAGCTGCTAATGTTATTTTTAAGATGTCCCCCCTTACAAAAATAATATCTATACATGTGCAATAGTGCTTAATGTAAGAGCTTGTTTGTGTTATCAAAGCTCAGGCTTATTGCTAAAGAGAATGAATGGATAGCTAGTCTGAATGTCTCTGATAGATGAAAGGTTATCCTGAAGCCAGTTACATTTAATTATGTATGTTCATCGGAAAAATTTATTGATAAAATGCTCGTAAAGGTGACTGTCAAATAAAGTCGTAAAGTTAGTAAGCTAGGTCGTGGCCATTAACAATCGTATAATATGTCGATTTGGAAAAATTATTAATTTTTACCCAGTAATTGTATTTTTAACAAAGAAACGCGTCAGTGATTATAGGCAATATTAAACTTATCAAAATTTCATGTTGTTCATTGATTTGGGTACATCCCAGGCTAACACTGTTTTAGGATTAGCCTTAATTTTGCAAATAGAAAGCAAAAAATCCAAACTGTACACACGAGTTTGTAGGACACAGTAATTTTTGTAGTACAAAGAAATTAATGAGGAGTGGCAATGCCAAAAAAAATAAAGTACTACATTATCATTTTACCTCTGGTACTCATTGCCTGCTTGTACTTTTTGGGGCAAATAGAATTTCGAGATAATAAATATGGTTTATCTGAAATTAGATTATTTGATTTATCTTTCGGTTTAACAAAGACATTTGATGACGGCCCTTATATTTTTATTGAACAGAATGAATTGGTTGAAAAATCAATTGTTGCAGGGAAAGTAATTGTGCGTAGCCTACCTAAAGGAACTTTTCCAGTAAGCTATGCGGATGAAAAAAATATTTTTACAAATATACCTGAAATTGCAGCGATAAGTGATATTCATGGTCAGTATGGTATTTTGATCAATATTCTAAAAAAAAATAATATTATTGATGATAACTTAAATTGGTCATTTGGAGATGGACATTTTGTTATCGCAGGAGATATTTTTGATAGAGGCGCCGAAGTTCTTGACGTACTTTGGTTTATTTATAATTTAGAAAAACAAGCAGAAGATAGTGGTGGTAAAGTTCATTATTTACTGGGTAATCATGAGTATATGGTTTTACATGGGAATTTGAAATGGCTAAACGGGATATACCATCATACGGCTAAATTGCTCGAGGTTGAATATCAATCACTATTTAATGAACATACTATATTAGGTGCTTGGTTAAGAGCAAAGTCCACGATTATTAAGATTAACGATGTTGTTTATGTTCATGGCGGTATTTCAAAAGAATTTTTAAGTCATAATTACGATTTAGAAACCATCAATGATATGTATAGAAAGAGTATCGATTTAACGGCTCAAGAAATTGAAAACAGTCGCGAGTATTCTTTATTACATAGTAAATTAAGCCCCATTTGGTACAGAGGATATTTCAAAACTTTTTTACTTGATGCAATTTCAAGTAAGGACGTAAATGAAGTGCTAACGCTTTTGAAGGTTAATAAAATAGTTGTAGGTCATACGTCAGGTAAAGAAGTAACGCGATTAACAAACGGTGAAGTTTATGCTATTGACTCTAGTATAAAGAAAGGTATAACAGGCGATATTCTTTTCATTAACGAATCAGGTGTATACCGTGGCTCATACACAGGTGAAAGAACTAAACTCTAGGTTATAGGGAATTAAATGTACATAGAGTTATAATTTCGCTGATAGAACGCTAACTACCTTTTGATTGAAATATAGGTAAAAGGATCGCTAACTAAAATTCAAGTAACCATTAAATAGTTCTATAACGTGCTTCAAGTGCACAAAATATGCTAAAGCAAGCCATGCCTAAACCCATAGTACCTAGTAGATATACACCGAAAGGTTGCTCTAAAAGTGTTGATAAGGCTTTGCCTAATCCCCCAGCTTCATCAGGATTTTTACTATAGGCTGCGTAGATAATAAAGTACCCCACTATCCAGTAAATAAGGCTTCGAGCCGCAAAGCCATAGCGACCAGCTTTCTTAGTTGCTTTTATTTCGCCACCTGACATTTTTGAACTGTCGAATTTATCCATAAAATCTATTTTAATGGCATGTTTTAATTGAATAAAACCAAAACAGATCACAATTAGTCCTAAAGCGCCTAGTAACCATATTCCCCATTCGTGCCCCATGAGTTTTGCGGATAAAGATTGTCCTTTGCCGCTTTTACTGGTCCAAGTTAATGCTGAATATGCAGTATAAGCCACTGAGCAATAAAGCATTGCTGATATAAAGTAAAAAAATCTAAGAATAAGATCCTTTGGTTTATTGGTCAGGTTTTTTGGGTTTAAAACTCCTTGGATGAGACGCCATGCAACGTAGCAGATTAATCCAATGATTAATGCGGTTAAGGAAATATAACCAAAAGGAGTTCCTAATATTTTACTAAAGACCACATCTTTAGAAATATGCTCTACACCAGTAGAATAGTATGCAGAATAAACTATTAGAAATCCAAGCACTGCATATATTACGCTTTTAGCTGCATATCCTACACGGCCAACATAAATTAACCATTGCTTCTTTTCTTTATTCATTATCATTAATTCCTTTGAAAACATATTTTTAAACGCGATTATTAGTACGTAAAACTTTTTATTCACAGTCGAAGGTTAAGTAACCATACTTCAAAAGCAAAATTCCTGCCATAGTGTCGACTTACCGTGGTTTATAATTCATTATTAAAACCTATCTACTATTACTGGTACTATTACTGGGACATCCACAATATTATTGGGTCAGGCATAGTTAATTGAAAAATAACAAGCTATCTACTAGGGTTACAATACCCGTCTAAGTAAAAAGATTTTTCTTGATGACTACCGCCAGAAAACAACTTATTAGTTTAGCTAATCGCTTTATTTCAATACAATCCAGCAGTATTTTTTAGTCACGACTAGTTTATTTATCATCATTTTTATTTTTAAATTTAAAATGGGTGTCCTAATTAACTCTCTAGTTACCTTTCTTCTTTAGGTTTAATGTTATCGATAATATGAGAGTGTTAGAAAGTTGTGTAAATCCGAATTGTATAAAAAAATTCGGATTTTACACAACTCTAAAACCGTTCAAGTGCTCTTCAAAATTTCTTCAATGATCGGGATTAAAGTCGTAGGTTACTTTTTAATTGTCAGCTCCAAATAATGGCAACGCTTAAAGTTGAAGGTTCTTTAGCGTGTTAGCGCTATAGTAAAATATGTGCTGAAAGTGCAATAACAGGCAATGTCACCAAAGTACGTAGAATAAATACGACAAATAACTCAAAAAAGTTTACTGGGATTTTACTGCCAATCAGTAGTGCGCCGACTTCACTCATATAGATTAATTGCGTGACGGATAAGGCCGCAATCACAAAACGTGTTAGATCAGACTCTATCGAGCTTGCTAAGATGGATGGTAGGAACATATCCGCAAAGCCGACCACAATAGTCGTTGAAGCAACACCCGCTTCAGGGATCTGTAAGAGCTCTAGCAATGGAATAAATGGCATACCTAAATAATCAAAGATTGGTGTATTCTCAGCCAGTACTAATGCGATAGTACCTATAGCCATAACTCCTGGAATAATACCAAAGACCATATCGACTACATTTTTAACGCCTTCTTGCAGAACATGTTTAACGCCTCCTGCTTGTGCAGCTTTATTAAGTGCTTGTTCAAAGCCCCATGACATTACGCCATGACCTTGTGGGATCATTTCATCATCTGGATGACGTGGAGTGTTATCAATGTATAAATCTTTCTTTCTTGATAGTGGCGGAAGTTTTGGTACCACAATGGCTGCAACAAAGCCGGCAAGACAAACGGTTAAGTAAAACGGTATAAATAAATGCTCAAGTTGTACTTGAGAGATAACCACTAAGCTGAAAGTGATAGAGACCGCAGAGAATGTTGTACCAATAACAGCAGCTTCACGTTCTGTGTAAAAACGTGTTTCATACTGTTTGGCTGTCATTAATATGCCAACGCTGCCATCACCTAACCAAGAAGCCATACAATCAATTGCGCTTCTGCCTGGAAGGTTAAAGATAGGTCTCATTATTTTAGTCAGCATGGTTCCAAAAAACTCAAGTAAACCAAAGTTGAGTAATAAAGGCAGTAACATGCCAGCTAGAATAAAAACTGAAAAAAGCACCGGTAATAAGTCGTTAAGTACTAATGCACCAGCATCAGCAGAGTATATGACTTCTGAGCCCACTTTTAGATAGGTCAGTACAATGAATACTGCGCCTAGGATACGCACCACTAACCAAAAAGGTGAAACATTGAGCAAGCTATTCAGAAAGGGGGATTCTTGAACAAACTTAGGTTTAA
Organism: Colwellia sp. PAMC 21821; assembly: GCF_002077175.1. NCBI lineage: Bacteria > Pseudomonadati > Pseudomonadota > Gammaproteobacteria > Alteromonadales > Colwelliaceae > Colwellia > Colwellia sp. PAMC 21821. The sequence continues at coordinate 1,591,637 of NZ_CP014943.1, read as the reverse complement.
TGACTTTACTGAGTACTGACATTATAGCCATAAAGACAACGATACAAGTAACAATTAACGGTAGTATTTCTGCAAATTGGCTTTGTATCACCTTTGCCGCTATTGCGATAGGAATCGTAATAGCGCCGTTATAGCTGATGGGTGTCATGAATAATAATAAACCGAGCAGCGACGGAATAATAAAGGTCAGTATCGTTTTAATGTTATATTTTTGTTTCTGTATCTGTTGAGTCACTTTATGTAAACCTTACTAATTAACCAAATAAATATGGTTGATCGTGCCTAGCCTTGCGGCAGGGGAAATGTTGAGTGTTGATTCAATGATTTTTAGCGGGGCAAGATTACCTGCTTATCTAGTCTAAGTAAAATAATTCGCTTTAAGTTTAACTCGTTAACGAATAGAGTTAATTGGGACAGCTATCGTAAATTTGAAAAATGAGAAGCGCTATACTAGGATTATCAATCGGTCAAAGTAAAAGTGCTTTTTGATGATTAATGCCAGAAAATAACATATCAGTTTATTTAATATAAACGTAGACTCTCAAGGTAGATGAAAATATCTATTTATAAAATTCAAACAAGGAATGTATATGAAAATTTTATCCCTAATGACTGTTGCTTTTATAACAGTATCTGCCAGTAGTTCAGCTAAGAATATTTATGCGGATGTGCAAGTTACCGAGCTTCAACCGACAAATAACGTTATGTGGAAACGTAAAAACCTAAACACGCCCAAATATCCAATAGAGCTTGCACGCTCTGGGATCAGAGGCTGCGCTGTTTTATCTTTTGAAATTTCAGCATCGGGTAAAACTGAAAGTGTAGAAATTATTAGCGCTGTGCCTAAAAAGAAACTAGGTAAATCCTCTCGAAAAATGCTGCAAAAATGGCATTGGACCCCAACGTCTACGTTGACTGAACCTGCTGCAGAAAAAAGAACTTTACGGTTAGATTTTTGTATTGATGGTGATTCAACTGAGCAAGCTGAAGAAGCTTGTAAACAGCAAACCCTGATTTCATGTAAATAACGAAGTTAATCAATATGGACCTTTAGCTATTCGACAAGGGCTACTCAAGCTATTCTCTGTTGAGTAGGCTCTTTAGGTCCGTTTATATTCATTACTGTCGTTAGGGGGAGGGGCAGGTTGTATTTTTACTTAACCGCGTTTACTTCAAAAAGTCGCATTTAGCGCATAATTTAAATACTCGCTCAGAACTTAGACTTTACCGCGATAAGCACTAATAATTTCATCAACATTCTCAGTGCCACCTTGCTGAATTCGGTTATAGTGATTAAGTGTCTTTTCTAAATAAAGTTTAACTACACGTGCTTGTTTTTCGTTACCTGCTTGCCAAATGTCATGACCTACTGGGCTAATTATCCTATTGTTATCGCTTTTTGATGAAACCAAAATAACTTCATAATAGCGGCGATTATCTTCTACTAAAACCTCATTTTTTAAGCTGAAGTTGAGAGATATTAATTTTCGACGCAGTGCAAATTGTTGGTTAACGGGGCAGAGTAAAAAATCAATATTGTCGTTGGGATGCTTTTGGTGAATGTCATTGATGAACTGGATCATCAAGTCACCACCAATACCCGCAATGATGATGAGGTGTGTTCCTTGATGTTGTTTCAAGGGTAACTTTGCTACATCAATACAGTGTACTGTCCAATTAGCATTGGCATGTTGATAAAACCTTTGGAGCTTGCTTTCTATACTTGTTATCAGCTCCGGTACTATATCTACAAAATGTATGTTCTGGGCAGCTTGTCGAGACAACAAGCTGGCACCCAAAAATCCATGATCACAGCAGCAATCCCATATGTGGGTGTAGCTGGCTGTAACCATTTGCTCAATACGCTGTAATCTTTTACTGAGTTTCAATGAAATAGCCTGTAGTTAAATCATCGCATTGTAATGGTTTTATTTATTATTGCGAGTGTTGGCTTGCTTGATCATTAAGCGTCTAAGCCTAAGCTCTTTCGTAATTCAGCCAAGTTTTCGTGGCTAGATACAAACAGCATTTTGTCGCCAGCGTTTAGCGACTCAACTTCTGCAGGTATGCGGCAACGTTCACCATTATTAACCGTTACCAAGTGGCATCGTTTGGGTAAATCAACATCTGCGAGCGCTTTTGGACAGTTGTCATCTAATGTTAACTCGACAAACTGCAATTCCCCATCTAAATAAGCGGATCTGAGCATGCCATCGCACAATTCGCTCATGTTGACTATTTCTCTGGTCAACTGTTTGTTGGTGAAAATTACGCCTTCCATCTCCAGGTTGTGACAAACCGGCTCGAGTTCGTCATCTTCAACTCGAACGATGACTCTTTTAAAACCCATGGTTTTTGCCACTTGGGCGGCAAGTAAATTGTCGGTGTCGCTATCCGAAAGGCAAATTAGCGCGTCGGTGTTTTTTGGGCTAGCCTCTTCTAAAAATTTAGGTTTTGCCCCGTCACCGAGAATAAATCCACAGTCGATATATTGGCTTAAAAGATCAATTTTATCCTGATCTTTCTCTATAATAACCACTTCATGATCACGTTCCGTTAAGGCTGCAGCGCAGTGAGAAGCTAGAGAGCCGCCACCTATAATTACCATACGCATTTTATTTATTTCCTTCTTTTACCAAACCACGTTGATGGGAACAGCAGCACAATAATGGCAACAGTTTCCACTCGTCCTAATAACATATTAAAAATCAATACTAGCTTTAGAGGCGTCGGCAACTCTGCAGAAGTTAATCCGCTGGAAACACCGGCCGTACCCAATGCTGATGTAACTTCGTAAAGAGACTCTATGGGAGGCATGCCATAGCCAAGAAAGATAAGCCAACTGCCAATAAGAAATACTAAATAGCCACAGATGATCGCTAATACGTTTTCGATGGTTAAATAGTCTACTCGTTTGCCGTCAAGGCGAAGATGTAGCTGCGAGTGAACGCCACTACTGGCGCGACGCAAAAACATTTGCATTGCTTTGAATAACACTAGCAAACGATAAATTTTAATACCACCTGCTGTACTGCCGATGCCGCCGCCGACAAACATGCAGGCACAGATTAACAGCATGGCAGCGCTGCCGAATGGCAAAATATCAGATGACGCGAAACCTGCGGTCGTAATAGCGGATACTGTATTGAAATAGGTTTGGCCTATGGTTGCCTCACCGCCCGTTAGCCAAACCAGCGCAAATACGGCTAAGGGTAAAAACGCGACAAACAATAGCAGGCATCTGAACTGAGGGTCTCTAAAACTGGCGCGTAGCGAGGCTATTGTTGGTCGATAATATAAGTGTAGTGAAATCGCCCCTAGCACTGAGATAATAGAGACAATCCATTGCTCACTCATGCCGTAAGAGGCGAAACTGTCATCACGGTTGGCGAAACCACCGGTAGAAACGGCTGCCATAGCATGTACTATCGCGTCAATAAGTGAACTACCAGCACCAAGTAGCGCCCCAATACCTATGATGGTTAATACGGCGTAGACCACTAAAATACGTTTGGCATGACCACGAGTACCGCCTATATGGGAGTCTACGTCAGCGGCGTCAGCACCAAACATTTTGGTTTCTATACCGGGTTGGGTGTGAATTGCTAACGCTAATACAATGACACCTAGACCGCCGACCCACTGCATCCATCCGCGAGCAAACAAAAATGCGGCCGGCTTATCTTCCACTGACGCTAAAGTCGACAGTCCGGTGGTAGTTACACCTGACACAGTTTCAAACCAGGCGTCGATAAACGACATGTTGTATTGCAGCATCGGTAGGGTAAATAGCAGGGAAGAGCTAATAAATACGAGTGCGGCAACCGCTAATGTTTCGTTACGTTGCAGTTGCTGCACCCGCTTAATACGTCGACTAATCGCGTAACAAAAGGCACAAATCATCGCGACAACCAAATAAGCCAGCGCTACAGGATATTGTCCACTTGCGAGCGAAACACTCATTGGCACCAGCACCAGTAAGCCCATCAAACCTAGCAGTTCGAATAAATGCTTACAAACCGCTCTAGGACGTGCAGCGAATAGTAAGCTAGTTTGGCCTTTAGTGCTGACAGGAGCCGATCTTTTTGACAAGATTATCCCTTATTTAATATTTGTTGTGCAGAACACTTACTTAATATTATTAGCATCTCAAGCGCATGTAAAGCAAGATGTATATGTATAGAAGACTGAGATTAACTCTGTATTTATGAATTTATTAGCACAGCCTTTTTGAGTTTTTATGCCCTAAATTATATTCATAAATATTGCTATGTTAAAAGTTAAGGTTAATAAATCTGTATTTTAGTAGCTACTTTTATTAAGTTTAAAGTAAGATTATTAACTATGCTCTAAGATAAGTATTAAATCGTCATAAATTTTTAATAACCCTTAAGGATATAACTTATGTTTACAGGTATTTTAGGTCTTCTTCATTTAATTATCGCGATTTGGGCGATTCTTAGTATTTTAAAATCAGGCGCATCGACCGCAGAGAAAATTGTATGGGCTTTAGTCGTGCTGTTATTTCCCGTTATTGGTTTGATTATTTGGTTTTTAGCCGGGCCAAAATAGCGTTATTTAATGAATTCACAATAATGATTATTTCATGTGAATTTAGTTGATTTATATGTGATACCAAGTTGATTAATTATCTGCTCATTTTTAATGGTTAAAATACAAAAGTAGAACACTTAATTAGTCAAATTGGTATGAAAAAGCACCCCAGCTGTTGGGTGCTAACTTAAGGAGTTGGCTATGCCGACAAATAAGCATAAAAGAAAAGCTTCTGCGCATGCCACACCTCGAACTGCCAAAAATGCTAAGTCGCCTGGTTTGATAACATTACACCCAAAAGTTTTCATGACAGTTGGTTTGTTTTTTGTCGCGCTAGGCATATATATTATGGCTTTTGAATCCCAAAGCAATGCCATGTTTGGTATTGCTATGCTGTCTCTAGTTGCAGGTACTGCCACCACCATTTATGCAAATTTTACTGTACCTAAACCCAAATAGCGTCGTGCTTTCAGGAAAATATAGTCACTGTAAATAAGTTATTTGGAGAGGATATGAAAAAAATATTTGCGGAATATAAGGCATTTGCCCTTAAAGGAAATGTTTTAGATATGGCCATTGGTATTGTAGTAGGTGGTGCTTTTGCTACGATTGCTAGCAGTTTGGTCACTAATATTATTGCGCCTACTATCGGTTTATTCACCAGCGGTGTAGATATGGCTGATTTATTTTTTGTATTAAAAAGTGGCGCACAAGGCGGTCCCTATATTACCTTAGATGTCGCCAATAAAGATGGTGCTGTAACGCTCAGTTATGGCTTATTTATAAATAGTGTTTTTAGTTTTACCATCGTTTCTTGGTTTGCATTTGTATTGGTTAAAGGTATTAATCGTATCAAAGACGCGGAATCACAGAAAGTAGGTAAAGCAACAAAGAGTTGCCAGTTCTGTTATTCCCTTATTAATGTAAAAGCGTCCAAATGCCCACAATGCACAACGAACTTAGATTAGTTCTACTTCCCATGCTTATCTGCTGTCGATTTTCACTTTTTGACTCTACCATATAAAGTTTTTAGTACCATGATGATTTTGGTCAAAAAAGCTGTTAAGTAGCCAAAATAATACTATTTAGTTATTAAGTTGTTTTAACTGCTGAATTGTATGTGAAAGATAAATTTTTCTTGCTGATAATTATAATATCTTTAAAAGTTAGCACAATACAAGGAGTAGGGGATGAAAGAAAATATAGCGGTCAATAATATTTTTAAAGCCGCTTTTGTTTCTATAGGTTAACCTGTAATTAAAATATTATATTTAAAATAGTTTCTTTACTTTCTGTTTTTAATTAACTTTATTGTTAGTATGATGAGTTTTTATCTACAATTTCAGTTTGTTCTCAAATTAAATTAAAGGAACTGTTTTGTTAAGCTTTACAGAAAAAATGATGTAGGATTGTCTGATTTATAATCGATGTATGATAATTATAATGCAGTTACCTTGTGAAAGTTTACCGATAAATCTAATTAACTAATATGGAGTAAGTCATGTTAATCAATTTGAAAGAGTTAAACGGAAGTACTATTCATGCAGTAGATGGTGAGATAGGACAAGTGAATGATATTTATTTTGATGATAGGTATTGGACCATCAGATTTATGGTGGTTGATATCCAGCCTTGGGTACCATTAAGTGAAAAAACTTTGATAAGCCCAATATCATTGCTTGAATTCAATATTGAAGAACAGCAGCTTAATGTGTCTATAACCAAAGAGAAGGTGAAAAACAGTCCTCAAATGGATGAACTTGAAACAGTTTCTCGCGAATTTGAGAAAACATATTTTGATTATTATGCTTATGGCTATTATTGGTTAGGCGGAGGAGCATGGGGAGAATATGCATATCCTATGGCTTTAGTTGAACAAGCTGCTTTAAAAACAGATAACGCAGAAAATGATGAGACGAAAATTACTAACCATCTGCGTTCAACTAATGAGATCACGCATTACGGTATAAATGCTTTAGATGGTAAAAAAGGATATATCAAAGACTTTATTTGTGACACTTATAATTGGTCTCTGCGCTACGTTGTGGTGGATACACGTGATTGGCTACCTGGTGGTAAAAAAGTACTGATCACGCCAAAGCAATTAGAAGCTTTGAATTGGGAAGATAAAACAGCTACCTGTAATCTGAATTTGGAACAGATAAAAGCATGCCCTGAATATGATGAAGAACAATTAAATAATGCGGAGTATCTTGCAGAGGTGGAAAACACTCTGATGTTCAATAAATAGACAGTGCAAGTATGCTTTTGTAACTTTATTGCTATTATTATCGAAAATACGTTGGTTTATAAAAATGTCATACTCATAAACCAACGTCTCACACAGATGCTGATTAGTACTTCGTAATATTGAGAATGCAATAATTTTAAATTCTCATTATCAGTCTATAAGTACCATATTTTATGAGCGATTTTTATTAATATATGTGTCAAAAGCAGAAGGTGAAAACTAATAGGAAAATATTCCCAGATAAAGGTAACGAAATGCAAAAAAAATACGGCCATAAAAAGTCAAAGAGTAGCGAAGTAACCGATATATTGTATGGCAGTGAAACAACCAAAGCGCTGAGTAACTTTACCCTTAGCGAGCTTAAAATGCCGCGCGCATTTATTTCGGCCTTAGCGATAATAAAAAGTGCCTGTGCGCAAGCTAATCAAGAGTTAGGACTACTTAATGCCGAAAAATCGGCTGCTATTCAATTAGCAGCCAAAGAAGTTGTTGACGGCTTTCACGTTGACCAGTTTCCCGTTGATGTATTTCAAACCGGCTCTGGCACCAGCACCAATATGAATATTAATGAAGTGATAGTCTCAATAGTCGAACGAGATAGTCAGCATAAAGTTAGCCTTCACCCAAACGACGACGTGAATATGGGCCAAAGCTCAAATGACGTGATCCCGTCATGTATTCACCTGAGTGCCGCAATACTTATTTCTGAAGAATTATTACCTTCGTTACAACATTTATGTCTTACGTTGGAGGCAAAAGCTGATAAACATATTAACACGATAAAAACTGGCAGAACGCATTTAATGGATGCTATGCCATTGAGTTTAGCGCAGGAAATAAGCGGCTGGAGCAGCCAAATTCGTTATGTACATGAACAGCTTGAAAATAGCCTATCTAGTTTATTGCAACTGGCTATTGGCGGCACTGCAATCGGTACCGGCGTAAATACACATCCAGAATTTTCAGAAATTGTAACGCGTATTTTAGCGCAAAAAACCGCACTGAAATTTAGACCTGCGGATAATTACTTCCGGGCAATAAGTGCCCAAGATACTGCGGTGCATGTAAGCGGAATACTCAAAACTACCGCTGTTAGTTTGAGTAAAGTGAGTAATGATATTCGTTGGCTTAGCAGTGGACCGTTAAATGGTCTAAATGAATTACAGTTACCTGAACTACAAAAAGGTAGCAGCATTATGCCAGGCAAAGTTAACCCTGTGATCCCAGAAGCGGTATTAATGGCTTGTACTCAGGTGATTGGCAATGACACGACTATTACCTTAGCAGGGCAATCGGGTAATTTTCAACTCAACACTATGCTACCTTTAATTGGCCATACTTTAGTGCAAAGTATTCAGCTTTTAAGCACAAGCAGCATAGCACTTGCCGATAAAGTGATTAAAAATATGCAAGTGAATCACTCGATGATTAATCAAAACTTGGCAAAAAATCCTATTTTGGCAACGGCGTTAAATCATTTAATTGGTTATGATAAAAGTGCAGAAATTGCTAAAAAAGCGTATGAAGAAAAAAGAACCGTGTTAGATGTAGCCATCGAACTTACTGACATAAGTGAAGCTGAACTTAGCAAACTGCTTGATCCGAAACGACTTGTAGGTGATCAAATTTAATTAGCTCATAAACTGATAAGTTCTCCCTGCGCATCTCAAGGGATTTTAGATTGGCTGCAATAAACTCATTATTTATTACTTTCGTCTGGCACAATGATTTCAAAGGATGTAAGCGTTACAAGTCAATAAATATTGGCTAAACTTAGCGCCAAAGCCCGCGATATTGCAACATCTATAACAAGATGCTGAGGCAGTTTAAAGTTGCTTATGGGATGACCAAATTGCCAGGCTAGAATGAGTGTGCATCGTCCACTTCTTCGGCCAATTTATCGTCCACTTCTTCAAACCACGGCTTACAGTTTTTATCTCGAATGTTGAATAGATTTTAGGTTGAAATATCAACATTTAAATTTCCTTGTGACTTGGAGTTGTATGCAGCAATTTTTTGATAAGCTATCGATTATTGGCGCGATAGTCGCACTTTTTTTATGGACTAATAGTTGCTCGGTATTCGCGGTCGAACTTAATGAGCTGACTTATATTACTGAAAGTAGTGCTTCATTTAATTATATTCGAGATGGAAAGTTGCAAGGGCCTGCGGTAGATTTACTTTTAGCTGCTTCGGCGAATGCGGGTAGCCCAGTAAAACGCGAGCATATATTAGTTCAACCTTGGGCCAGAGGCTTTAGAAATACTCAAAAGGGTCCCAACACCGTTTTGTTCAGTACAATTAGAACGCCTGAACGAGAGGAAAGCTTTCAATGGGTTGGGCCGATTGCCTCTGAAAGTGATGTTTTGATCGCGTTGAAAACACGTGAAATTACGATCAGCAAACCAGAAGATATGACTCGTTACATCACCGGTGCCGTAAGGGGCGATGTAGGTGAAGAGATACTACAAGAAGTAGGCGTTCCGCTGGAAAGAATCGTCTTGCTTTCTCACTCAACAAACTTGAGCATGATGTTAAGCTCTGGACGGATAGATTTATGGATATTTGGCGAAGATGGCTGGCGTGAGACCTTAGTATCATCTGATCTTGATCCCGCTAATTTTGAAATTATTTACCGCTTTCCGCCAAAAAAATATTATTTTGCGCTCAGCCTTGATATCGAACAGCAGTTGGTTGAGCAATTTCAGCAAGCGATAGACAAGGTACTTGCCTCAAATGAACTTGCTATCTAACGCTTACTTATAAATCTTTATTACTTGGTTCTTTTTCAATTATATCGAAGGCCGGCAAGGTTACTCGCCAATAAATAGCGGCTAAGCGTAACGCTAATGCGCCTAATATTGAGCCAATAATGGCAACATGTGCAGGAAGGTCTAGATAGGTGAGTAAAGTAAATAATGCACCACCTAAAATAGCAGCTGTGGCGTAAATTTCTTGTCGTAATATCATTGGAATAACATTACAAAGTACATCGCGGATCATGCCACCTGCAACGCCTGTCACCATGCCTAATAAAATAGCAACGGGAACTGCAGCACCTAAGGTTAAGGCTTTTTCAGTGCCTAATACAGCAAACAATGCTAAACCAAAAGCATCAGAAACTAATAGAAACCTTTTGGGTATGCGTTTAGGGCATCGAATAAAGATAATAGTTAATGCGGCAGTCGCTAGAATAACATACAAATATATTGGGTTTTTGACCCAAAATACTGGCGTTTGTAAAATTACATCGCGAATGGTGCCGCCGCCAATAGCGGTAACCGCAGACAGTACGGCAACACCAAAAGGGTCGAGTTGATAACGACCGGCCATTAATGCCCCTGAAAAGGCAAAAACAATAACGCCGAAGAGATCAAGCCAATAAAGTAATTCTAACATGGGTGAACTTGCTTATTTTACCAGGGGTAAGTCAGCTGATTGCCAGCCATTCATATCGCCTTCTAAGTGGCGAAGGTCGCTAAAGCCTGCTGCGCGTAAATCATTTTCTGCGCTTATAGCTCGACGACCTGAGCGACAATGCACGACAACAGTTTGATCTTTTAAGCCAATAATTTTACTAAGGTTAGCGTTAATTTGCTCGTGGCTGATATTAATGGCGCCAGCGATATGTCCTTCGGCGAATTCTTCGGCGGTACGCACATCTAACACCACGGTTTTATTAGCGGGTGTGGCCATTAAGGTTAAAAGTGCTTGCTGTGAAATAGTGGTGGTTTGCTCTGCAAAAGTTAAAAATGCACAAACGCTTAATAGAATAACTAATGCTGACTTGATAAATTTCATGAAAAATCCTTAATATCTGGTTTAACGTATTTTTACGCTAATGCTAATAGTTTACCTGAATCGGTAAGTTAGCAAAGGCTTTTAATTGCGGGTAAATAGGAACGCAATTTATGACTCATATTATTTAACCATACCAGAAAGAGCATAGGAGGTTACGGCGAGTAACATCACTAATAAAATTAAGATATATAGTGCGTAATTGATTCGTTTACTGGCATGAATAATATCAGTAGGTTGCGGCTGTCTAGCGTGGTCATTATAGCTAGTTTTACGGACTTTACTGCCGTTATACATGGCTACGCCACTGAGTTTTATTTCTAACCCTAAAGCAAGTACATGCAACAATATTCCGTTGTCCGCTTGAAAGAACTTGCCCCGTATTAAGCGCCAATATAATAACGTATTCTGGCCAACAGTGCCGATTAGAAGTAGCAAAGCCAATAATCGTGACGGCAACCATTGTAGTAATTTAACAAAATAGTTAACCGCCGCGCCAAAGTGTACAAAGCGATACATTTTGATATTCCATGCGTAATGCATTTCTAACAATAAGCGAAAGGCTAATGCCACTAACGGACCAAAAAAAAGAAAGTAAAATCCAACACACACTAACAGCTGTGAGCTTCGTAACACTTGCATTTCAATACAGGCTTTGCTGATACCTAACGGTGATAGTTGATCGGTGTCGCGCAACAATAGCGGTGCTATTTTTTGTTTGGCTTGGTAGTTGTTATTGGCGACTAATTCACGCGCAATATTTTTATTGGTTTTAGTTAAGCCAAAGCTGCCTAGGGCAAAGTAAAGTAATAGCGCATGCCAAAGCCATTGCACTTCAATAAACACTTCAAATAGCCATAAAATAGCGAGTAAGGGGATTAAAGTCACAAGTACGGCAATGAGGCCTGAAATATTTTGTTGTCGTGAACTGTTAGTCTGTTTATTGACTTTATCGGCTAAGCGCTGACAATAAAAATTGAAAAAAGCTAACGGTTGCTGAGTAATAAACCGCGCAATTACTGCTTTTAATGCGATCAACAATAACAAGGTGACGGCAGAAGAATACAAATAAGGGCTGGTTAAAATATTACTCAGATGCTCCATTAGTGTAATGACTTTCCTTTCAGGGCTTCAATCATGCTCGTGACGACTTTTGACGAGTTAACTGAGGCAGTTTCTAAGTATGCTTCAAATGAGGTTGGTGACTCTTTGCCGGCAATATCAGACATTGAGCGAATAACCACAAATGGGGTTTTGAACTGATGACAAGTATGGGCTATGGCCGCACCTTCCATTTCTACAGCAGCCATAGTAGGGAAGTTGGCTCTAGCTTTAGCAATATCGTCATCTTTGGTCATAAAGGTATCGCCAGTAGTAATTAAGCCCACTAACGTTTGTACATTTTCAAGCGAACTTATGCCCACTTTTGCTGCAGCAATAAGTTCTGGATGAGGAATATAAGCCGGTGGGTTAGCTGGTAATTGGCCTATTTCATAACCGAAAGCGGTCACGTCAACATCGTGGTAACGAACTTCTGAGCTGATAACAATATCGCCTACTTTAAGTGATTGTTCAAAACCACCTGCAGAGCCAGTATTAACCACATAGTCAGGTTGAAATTTATCAATAAGTATGGCGGTCGCTAGTGCGGCGGCTACTTTACCAATGCCCGATTGCACAATAACCACGTCGGAGCCATTCAATAGCCCTTGATAAAATGTGTATCCAGCATGGGTAGATGTTTGGCAATTTTCTAGCTTTGCTTTTAAAATTGCAACTTCTGGCTCCATAGCGCCAATAATGCCTGCTTTCATTAACTTTAATCCTGTAAATATTTTGACGACCACATTGCGCCAGAGTTTATGCGCGGATTATAGCGCGACTTGCTCGTAAAATCTTTTATCCGTATCAACAAAAAAGCAGACTTATAGGTCTGCTTTACATTTTATCTAGTCAACAATGCCAATTTCTATGCCAATGCCAATAAATGAAATAATTTTTATTAGTGCGGTAGTGCAGCAACTTGAGCAGATGAAAGCTGTCCAGCCAAGGCAGGTGTATCTTTTGCCAACATTGCTTGCGCCGCTGAAGGAGACAATACTCCCGATGACCTTGGGCGAGCTTTAACTAAAGGTGCAGGGATAATTCGTCCTTTCACTTTTGGTGAAGGGGCATTATTTCCTAATATACGGCTGTTAATACAAGCACGAATTTCATCAATAGTATAATTTGGCTTAACTTTAATACGAATATGTGGAATGGCCGCTGCTTCAAGCGCACCGCTAACAAACCAGTCTTTTTTAACTTTGTAGCCTTTACCTTGGGTGTCGACTAAATCAATTACACCAAGTAACTTCATGCTATCGCGCTCACAAATCACAAAATCTAAATACTTACTATTGGCATTGTTTGATGCGGTTTGGCCAGCTCGTTTTGAAACACCATTTCGAATACTGACAATATCAGCAAGCTTAACCCGATTGATAATACGATATCTTGAGCCCATTGCTTGCTCAACAAGGTTTTGAAAGTTTTTTTCTGCTGGAGTGAACAGGGCAGTTTTACGATCGAAAGGAAAGGGGAAACTATTATCGTTTAAGCGGCTCGCAAGCATACCAACAATAACAATTAGGCTGATCATGGCAAATAGAATAAGTTCCATATACATCTCCGGCAGTTCAATTTCTTGACGTTTATCTTAGTTAACTTGATAAAGCAAAAAATGAGCCAGAGATGGAACTATGAGTTCGTTAGTGAGTTAATAATAGTAACTTTCGTTATAAATATTATTAACTCATTGATTTCAAACGGTTAGATATGATACTTATTGGCGGCTATTCTGGGTATTTAGCTGCTAATGCGCTATAAAGCTGTTGCTGAAAGTCGTCAGCGCTGGTGTCGAGCGTAGTCACCAAATTGGCTAGCACTTCGTTGTCTTCTTCACCGTGCCATATTTTGATATAGCTGCCTTCTTTATAACCATGGTCTTGACGGAAAAAGTTTAAGGTGTTTTTTCCAACATACTGACGAAAAAGTTCATCTAAGTCCATCGCCATTAAACGCATACAATCTGCAAGTGCAACCGCATTAAATGCTTTATCAGCTACGGCTGCAGAGGCAAGGCTTTCTAAGGCGATTTTAAAGTCTTGTTGACCGCTACTCTGAGTTAATTCAGTGGCTAAAGTTTGGGTAATGTTTTCTACTGAGTCGCCAGACATTAAACGTAAACTTAAGCCAAAATGAAAAATATCCACTAATTCTAACTGTACTTGAGCAACGTCAATTTCTTGGTGTTTCCACCACTTCCAACCATGGTGATCTAGCATTTCTGCACACTCAACCCAAATGGCACGATACCATTCGTAATTGTTATCTCGCCAAGTTTCGCTAACGCGTGAGTTCATGGCATCTTGCATTGATAACATTTGGGTAATTTGGTTTTTTGCCGTGTTTAGTAAATCGCTCATGCTTTTCTCTATTCTATCGGTATTTGTAAGGTACTTGCTCATAGTTTGCTAGAGCAAGAGTAAACTTTGTGGTTAAAGTTTTCCACGATTAATGGCATTATATAACAATAACATCACCGTGCAGGAATATTATTTTTGACAGCTCAAATTCCCCCTAAAGTTTCAACTGAAGTGCAAAGTGAAGCATTACGCATCGCCAAAGGCACGCAAAAGAAAGCACAAACTAAAGAGCAAACCAAATTAATTGCTCAAGGTATCGAAAAAGGTATTAGCGAATATAAGAAGCAACAAAAGGTAAAGTCTCGCGAGCGAGACAAGCAACGTAAAAAGACTGTTGCAGTGAAAACTGAAACAACGGAGTCATCATTGGTAAATAGCCAACAAAAACAAGCTTCAAGCAGCAGTATTAGCGCATTAGGTATTTTACCCTGGTTGCTGTTATTGGTGAGTTGGGGCTATTTTCTGCTCGCTAACTAAATAGCGACGAATAGCGAAACTAGTCGTTTATTTAAGAAAAACCTTGAGCTATTAATTTCAAGGCATCAACCGATTGGCTGGGTTTTTAAATATGACTTTTAGCGTATCGTTTAGCGCGGTGATAAATGAATACCCGCGATCATGCAGCGAATTGAACCTCCCGCGAGCTCTATAGTGCTAACGTCGATAGGCACAAGCTTTGCACTTTGCGCTATTAATTGAGTTTGCTCAGCCGTTAAAGCGTTAAAGGCTGTAGTTGATAAGGCCAATATGCGACCGTTATGGGTTGTCAGCTCAATTGCATTACCGCAAAAGTGAGAAATTTGCGACTCTGCAAGTTCGATTACATCGCGACCAGAGGCTTGAAAGCGCTGAATTATTTCTTCTCTACGGGCATTATTTTTGATCATCTCAGGTGCCATTAAAACAAACTCGGTGGCAATACACATTAAAACATTGGTGTGATACACACTTTCGCCAGCGTTGTTACAGGCGTCAAACAGCATGGGCTCGTAATTAAAGTGTGTGCAAAAACGTTCAAGCGCTAGCGAGTTAGCGCGTTTTGACTGCACGGCATAAGCGACTCTATCAAGATGGTCAAGTACCATAGCACCAGTGCCTTCTAAATAAATATTGTCTTGCTCTAATCCAGAGTAATCAACAATGTCTTGCACACGATAGCTTTGTTTCAGCATTTCAATAATATCGCTGCGTCGTTCTAAGCGACGATTTTTAGCATACATAGGGTAAATAGCAATATGGCCACCGCTATGGGTTGAAAACCAATTGTTTGGAAATACGGAATCAGGCGTTTTCGTGCTTTCATCTTCAAACATATGCACGTTAATGCCATGGCTTTCAAGGGTAACTTGAGCTTGACTGATCTCTTTATAAGCCATTTTGGCGATCTGGTTGGCTGATTTAGTTAACTCAGTTGCCTGAAAACTATTATCTGCCAACGTTTGAGGATTGGGCAAAAAATGATGTGGCCTGATCATGATGACACTATGCGGTGCTTGTGGGTTTATAATGCTCAACGAACTTATCTCAATTGCTACGAAATTAAGCCGATAGTGTAATTATTATTTTTGTTAGTTAACATGTCATTTATACTGTGTTTATGTGTTATTTTTTATCATTTTGTAAGGCTGCGTTGTCATTATGTCAAGTTCAAGTTCAAGTTCAAGTCTAAGTCTAAGTATAAATAAAAGACCCTACCTGCATGATCAATTGGATCAGCAATTAATCTCTTTATTACGTGAAGATGGCAGAGCGTCAGTTTCTAATTTATCTAAGCTGTTAAAAGTATCACGCGGCACAGTACAAAATCGCATTGAGCGCTTAGTATCGTCAGGGGCTATTCTAGGTTTTACGGTAAGAGCACATGAGGCGATAGAGGCAGGATCGGTAAAAGCCATTATGCTGATAGAAGTGGTAGGGCGTTCAACCACACAAGTTATCAAGGCTTTAAAGGGCTTGCCACAATTAACTAAGTTACATACCACTAATGGTTCGTGGGATTTAGTCGCCGAGCTGCAAACCATTAACCTCATTGAGTTTGATCATGTATTAGCGCAAGTGCGGATGATTGAAGGCGTGCTTAATAGCGAAACTAGCATTTTATTGACCTCGGCTTAATTTTTCTGATCTTGCGTAGCTTTATAAAATTTCAGCCATTATGAAGCGCGTGAAATTAATATTGATAGCGCGCGCGAAGCCATGCATTGGTATTTTTTTCGAGCTGTCCGAAAAATGAAAACTCATCTTCGCCAAAAAATACGTTGGCACCGGCACTAAATAACCACTGGTCATTATATTGATAGTTAACTGAGGGCTTAAGGTAACCGTCTTTATCGCTAGGCGAATAAAAGGCAAATATTGAGTAAGTAAGCGTTTGCCTTAGTGCGCGGTAGCTCAAGCGTAAAGTGAGTAAATGACGATTTTCAGCAACCACTTGCTCTGGTGATTGGCTATTTGTAACCAGTGCTTGATAGTGCTTAGTGCGCTCGAGATAATACTGCATGTTAGCGGTTAGGTTTTTTGCTAACTCACGCTCAAAGCCGATTAAGAATTTGTGCTGACCATTGGCGATCATATTATTGCTGCCTTCGCTATCTTCAATACTGTTATAGCTGGCGTATTCAAGATGTAAAATACCGCCCTTAAACGGGGTTATTGCACTGACACCCCAAGTATTAAGTGCTGGAAAGTAGGCTTGGCTTTGCATAGCACTAGTTGCAGATTGCTTTGTGCCTTCAGGCGTAGGCCAAAAGCCTTGATAACCATAAAGTGAAACTTCGATATCATTAATGCGGGTATTTAAGCGAGCAGCCCACTGTGCTTTGTTGGTTTTGTCGACGGAAAAACCGTTTGCAGGCGCCACTATTTGCTGTGCTTGAGGCGAATAAAACGAGAAGCGCTCGCCGTTGATATAGTTATCGTGAGTGAATTCTGGTGTCCATACTAAGGTGAAATTTACCGCGTTATAGAACCAGTTAGTTCTAATACTATTTGAGGGAGCTTTTAAGTATTCATCAGCGCGACCAGAGAAAAATGACTGCCAGTCTTTCGCAAATAAATCATTGAGAAATAAATAATCCCCGTGCCCCAGGTTAATACTTGTCGGCCAGCTTTTATGTCGACAAAACTAAAGGGACTTGCACTAATGCTTAGCTCTCGGGTTTGGAAAATAGTGTTTGCTAATACGCCATCGTAGTAACTGTCTAACTTGCCGCTTACATCAAACAGTTCGTGGCTATAATCAATATTTACTCTTGCTTTAAGCTCGTTCAGCGATGCGTTATTTTCAGTAACATTAGTTTGTAAAAACTGCCCGTGAGCAGCTTCAACAAAACCGGTGACTTGCCATGGCGAAGCAGGTGCCTGTTCAGCCCAAGCGTCGGTCCAGTCATCGTTATTCTCGCTGCTTGCACTCGCGCTTGTACTGACAAGTAACAAGGAGATATTGAGCAATAGGGCGTTAATTAGCGCTAAATTATTAATGATTTTCACCTTTAAGATAAAGCATTATCGATTAATCTAACCAAGCTTTCGGTGGCGTGCGCATACTGCGCTCACTGAAAATATTATCGGGTAAGCCAAGGTTATATTTCACATTTCGAAACTGCATTTCGGTATAGCTATTATTACTTAAGTTAGTAATGCGTGATTTCATCACGGTAGGAATACCATTAATGTCTTGTACCAGCAGTACGGTCATTTTACGCATAGCCTGGTTATTTCTATCAAAATAAATTGTTTCCGTTGGGAGAAAATTTTGCTTATCAATTTTGACGGTATAACTGTTAAATTCAACACTTTGTTGATCTTTTGGTATGGCGGAAATGGTGTATGTGGTTTTGTCTTCACTGACTAAGGTAAAGTTATCTTCGTTAGGGTTACGGCCTGAAACATCTTCATAGTAAAAGTGCGAACCGACAAAAGAAGTGCGTTTATCACCCGCTGAAATACGTTTTACCAGATCGAGTGCTGGTAAAAATAACCAACGGTTGTCGTCGCTTTTAAGTTGTTTTTCGACTCGGAAAACGGTGTCTTTTACATTACTTGGCTGAGAAAAAAACACCAGCATATTTTGATCGCCAAGATCGTGTACGTCTTTACGTAATATAGTGAATTGTCGCATTTGGCGATTACCGTTTTCATCGACAATAATCATTCGTGCTTCAGCGCTACCATCTTCGCCGGCGTAATAAGCAGCTAGGTTCGCTTGGTCGATTATGTTGTTAACTTTGCTTGTTGTAGTGTTTATTGTTGTATTCAGAGTTGCGTTCAGAGTTGCATTAAGAGTAGCGTTTTCATTGGATAACCTAGGTGCTACTTCAGCATGTAGATTAACATGACTGGCCAAAAATAAACTCAGCGTCAGCACAACTTTACTGCTGTGTTTTACGGCTTTCATCATTTGATTGCTAAAGGTAATGGTCATTATATTGTCCTTATGAATGCTGTATTTTTTTATCGGCTTTAAGTGTGCTGCGCTTAGCGAACAGCGTTAACAGTGCTGGCAGTAACACCAAGGTCACTAATGCCGATAAAATCATGATGCTCGCTAAGAAAAAACCTACCGTGATATAGGGCATAAGTGGCGATAACAACAAGGGTGTAAAGCCAATCGCTATTACGATTGCATTGCGAGTAATAGCGCGACTTGGCTCTTGAAACATAGCGGCTAATGCGGCGCTAAGGCTTTGTTTTTCAGTTTCAAGTTCACGAACGCGCTGAATAAAATGTATGGCAAAGTCAATTGATAAACCTAAGGTTAAAGCTGATAACACAGCAATAGGCATGTCATACGCTTTTCCTAGCCAACCCACCAGGCCATAGATCATAGTGATGGTAAAGGTCAGGGGTAGCATGGCCAAAATACCATATTTAATCGACCTAAATAACAGCATCATCATGATAAAAACGATAACAAATGACGACAGTAAGCTGTCGATCATGCCGCTAACCATCGCGTCTTGCCAAACAACATTGAGGTATGATTTACCGGCCCATTGATGCTGAACGCTGATAGGTGGTGGATTTTCACTGATGTAGTTGTCTACCCAACTTACCACGTTTGCCATGTGTTGGTTGTCGCCGCTGGTCATTTGCAGCCATAAAAGCGTGCGTTGGTAATTAGGGCTAACAAAGTGCCATAAATCTTGTGGACGATGGGAAGACTGAAATTGCAACAAGGTTTGTGCGACACCATTGCTGCTATTTGGAATCGCGAAATCTTTATCATCGCCTGAGTTAAGCTCACGATTCACGGTGCTAATAATATCGGTCAAGCTGTTTACTTTACCGACATCGCCGTTATTAACTAAGGCAGTTTGTAATTTAGCCAACCAATTAAGCATGGCAGGGTCAGTAAATATTTTTTGGGCATTATTGGCTTGCTCGCTAACACTATAAAGCTGTTCGAGCCAAGGTTGCTCTTGGGCGCTGGCACTAAAACTAAAGTCATCAAGTTGGATCAATAAATCTTGCGTGAAGAAGCTAGTTTTTTCATTTTCATCGCTATTTAGCCACTGATTGTAGGCTAGAGATATGGCCGTTTTCGTTGCGCCGTTATTTGCCGCATTTAGGATAGTATTAAAATTGGCTAAGGCATCTTGTTGCTGTAGGTTGTTGTTGTTGTTGTTGCTAAACACTAACCATGCGTCATAAGTACCGGCAAAATGTTCATTAAGCACTTTATCGGCGATACGAATTTCATGATCGGCTTTGAACCAATTGACCGGGTTATCATTAATAATAATACGGTTAACACCAACCACACTAACCACAAACAAGGCGATAAAAGTAATTAAAATAAGCTTGGTACGTTTAACTGAAAATGCGCCCAACTTTTCTAAGCTGTTCGCTAATCGACCCTTTTGTTCCATTAACTGAATAGCCTTTTGTAACTTGGCTAAGGTTTCAGGTTTCATGCGTGTAATGTAGGCTGGGATATAAGTAATGGTTAAAACAAAAGCCAATAGAATACCGGTGCCGATAAAGGCGCCAAACACTTTTACTGGCGGAATAGGCGTTAACATTAAAGAGTAAAAGCCAACCGCAGAGGTAATTGAGGTAAATAGCATAGGTTTGTATAAATGACCCATGACTTTTTTAATGGTTTTAGATGCGTCGTCACCGGCTTTAAAACGGTCAGCAAATTCCGATAAAATATGCACGGAATCGACTACTGCTATAGGCATTAAAAATATCGCGATCATCGACGACATAATATGCACGGTAAAGCCAAAGCCAATTAAGCTCCCCATAATGATCAATACCGTTGCCATGGCAACCACCATAGGGGCAATGATCAGCGCAATATTGCGAAAGAAAAACCACAGTAAAAAGAATATAGCTAAGCCAGCGAGTGGCGCGGCAACGCCCATTTGTACAAACATTTCGTAGCCAAATTGGTCCTCAGCAACAGGTAAGCCAGTAATGTGAAAAGCTAAGTCATTGTGTGTAACGGCTGTAATGTTAGCGGCTAAGGCTCTTATTTGTTCGGCAATAGCATAACTTTGGTCTTTGGCAATAATAGGCACATAAATAGCGATAGCTTTGTCGTCACCTGAAACTAAGGTGTTATTTAACATCGGTAAGCGTTTTACTGCTTGTTGAACTTCTTGGCTAGCTTGTGCGGTAGTTGGCGCTTGTTTCATCAGGTATTCAAATTGAATACCTTGACTAGCACCTTGTTCGTCTGTGAGTTGGCGAATATTATCTACAACAGTTAACGACAGTAAATCTTGGCTGATAACGCCCTCTATTTGCAGAATATCGTCTGTTAACTGCTCAACAATACTTAAGGTGTTCGGGCTAAAAATTGTGTTATTGCTGACTAAGCCAACGACGATCATATCGCGCATTAAAAAGTCAGTTTTTATTTGATTGTGAAAAATACGCGCAGGCGCTTCTTGGCTAAGCATATTTTCTGGATCGGTATCGATTACAATTTTCGGTAACATCGCCAAGCTCAGCAGTGTTATTAGCAATACTATACTGTAGATTACTTTCGGTTTTTCAATAGCGAAGTTTAATATGCGTTGATAATTCAAAATGCTTCCTAGTCTATTATATACCAGCAAAGGTATATTAGATAAATGTAATATACTTTTATATTAGCAGTATCTAATGTAATATCCAACAAGAAATAAAACAGAGATGATTTTCCACCCTAACGTAACTTTTTATGATAAATAATAGTGAGTGATTAATGGCCGAGTTAGCAGCAATTGATATAAACGAAATGCGAGATAATGCGGCACAGGCGGCTGATTTATTGAAGGCGATGAGTAATCAAAATCGATTATTAATATTATGTCATTTAGGTGAAAAAGAAATGTCGGTTAATGAACTGAATAATTTTGTCGATTTAAGTCAATCAAGCTTATCTCAGCATTTAGCGAGATTACGCCAAGATAACTTAGTGAAAACACGTCGTGAATCACAGACTATATTTTACAGTATCGCGAATCCATCGGTGGTGAAACTCATCAGCTTTTTACACAGTGAATTTTGCGCAAAAATCATATAAAAAACCCTATAAGTAAAAGCTTAATCGTTACTAAATAACTTCTTTCTCACCATAGCGCGATATGCTTTCGGCGTTATGCTTAGTGTTTGTTTAAAGAGCCGAGTGAAATTTGCTTGGTCTTGATACCCCACTTGAAACGCCACTTCTTGAATCGATAAATTACTTGCCGCTAATAACTCTTTTGCTGTTTGTATCTTTAATTTTTGCCAATATTGCGTAGCGTTAATGCCAGTAGCAAGCTTGAATCTGCGGGTAAATGAGCGCTGACTAATGTCGAATTGCTTGGCAATATCATTCAGCGTTAATTCAGAGTTCAAGTTCGTTTTTAACCAAAATTGAATTTGGCTAATTAATTCATCGGGGTGTCGATCGACTCCACCTTCTAAGTAGCGTTGTTCCTCGTAAGGTTTTCTGATTTCATGAGAGAAGTTGCGCTCTACCTGTTGAGCAGCGTTTTGGCCGTAAATTTGAAAAATAATATGTACCACAATGTCTGCTAGGGCATTTAAGCTGGCAGCACAGTATGTGCGTTCAGATTGCGTGATAAAAAAATCTGGTTTTAAATCTACTTTTGGATAATCGCGCTTAAATTGTTCAACATAATGCCAATGAGTTGTGGCAGGGTGATGGTCTAAAAGCCCTGCTTCAGCCATAAAGCAAACCCCAGTACCACTGCCAATTAACGTTGAGCCGTTTGACCAAATATCGCTGAGCCAACGCAACATTTTTGGTTGTTTAGCGATTGTAGGTCTAGGATTGCGCCATAAACTTGGAATAAATACAAAGTCGGGTCGCTGTGCATGGTCAATATCAGTATCGGGCAGTAATTTAATTAACGCACGAGTAGATATTGGTTTTATGGTTTCAGCCACCATTTCAATCGACAAGCGTGGCGCATTACGATTTTCTTGCAGCGCTACGGCTTCACCTGCTCGCAGCATTTCGACGGGTAAGCTAACACTGGTAGATAACATATGGTCATAGAGCAACAAGGCTATGTTAATTGTATGGTCTTTATTGCGTTTTTGTTTCGCTTTTAGCACACCTGATCTCATACTATTTAAATGATTTGGCTATATTGACATGTTTTATGGCTATTTATACATATTATTTTTTTGAGATAACTCTTACACTGAGCTATATAAATATATTTGCTTTAATTTTAAGAGATTTTTCATGACTGCGTTACCGATTATAGTTGGCATGGGTGGCATTAATGCTGCTGGTAGAACATCATTTCATCAGGGCTTTCGCCGTATTGTTATTGATAAATTAAATACTGAAGCTCGCCAAGAAACATTTGTCGGCTTAGCCACGTTAATGAATTTATTAACCAGCCAAGACGGCCATTTAGTTGACGCTGAAGGCAATGTTGTCGATAAGTCTGACGTTGAACAACGTTTTGGCGAAGAAATTTTAGCCGGAACCTTGATCCGTAAGATTGAAAATGAACACTTTAACCCTGACGCCACGCCATGGCAGCAAAAACTCACCATGGATACTGGTGAAAACGGTATTAGTTTCGAAACCCGTGCTCGTGATTTACCGAGCCCGTTGCCTCGTTCATGGAAAATTACCGAATTAGAAGATAAACGCGTTCGTGTAGAAATTGCCGGTGAAATTGAAGTTAAACATGACTCAACTCGTGATAACCCAATAAAAGCCGCAGGACAATTCCCGACCGGCTTTAAACCCGCTAGTTTATATAATAGCCGCTACCAACCGCGTGGTTTGCAAGCGACTATTTTTGGCGCTGCCGATGCTATTCATTCTACAGGTTATAGCTGGAATGAAATTGTTGACAGAATTAGCCCGGATGAAATTGGCACTTATTCAGCTTCTGTTTTTGGTCAAACCCAGGCAGAAGGTTTTGGTGGCATGATGCAAAGCCGTCAACAAGGCGAGCGTGTATCAACAAAAAATTTAGCGCTAGGTTTAAATACCATGTCGACTGATTTTATCAATGCTTATGTTACGGGCAGTGTCGGTACAACATTTACCTCTACGGGGGCATGTGCAACGTTTTTATATAATTTAAAAGCGGCCGTACAAGATATTCAAGCAGGTCGCATTCGTTTGGCGATTGTTGGTAGTAATGACTGTGCTGTTACGCCGGAAGTTGTCGAAGGCTTTGGCAATATGAGTGCACTAGCCAATGAAGAAGGGTTGAAAAAAATAGATGGTAATGGTGTTGCTGATCATCGCCGAACCAGTCGTCCATTCGGTAATAACTGTGGCTTTACTATCGGTGAAGCAGCTCAGTTTATTGTGATAATGGATGATGCGTTAACCCTTGAGCTTGGTGCTAATGTTTTAGGCTCAGTGGCTGACGTTTTTACCAATGCTGATGGTATTAAAAAGTCGATTACTGCGCCTGGTCCAGGTAATTATATTACCATGGCGAAGTCAGTGGCATTGGCTAAATCTATTGTCGGTGCTGAATCAGTACAACAACGTAGTTTTATTTTGGCTCATGGTTCAAGTACGCCACAAAACCGTGTTACTGAATCATTAATTTATGACCGTGTCGCAAAAAGTTTTGATATTAATAATTGGCCAGTAGCTGCACCAAAAGCTTTTGTTGGCCACACTATTGGTCCAGCAAGTGGCGATCAGGTCGCGATGGCGCTAGGTGTGTTTGCTCACAATATTATGCCCGGTATAACCACCATTGATAAAGTGGCTGATGACGTTTATAACGAACGCTTAAATATCGCTACTGAGCATTGGTATTGTGACAACATGGATGTGGCATTTATTAACTCGAAAGGCTTTGGTGGTAATAACGCCACTGCGACTTTATTTTCACCAGCCGTAACTTTGGCGATGATAGAAAAACGTCACGGTAGTGATGCCATGGAAAGTTACCATGAGAAAGCTAAGGTTGTAGAACAAGCTAGAATCAAATATCAAACTCAAGCAGATAACGGTGAATTTCAAATAATTTATCGTTTCGGTGATGGCACTCTGATGGATGATGACGTTACCATTACGGATGAAGATATCAGTGTTACTGGTTTCACTAATAAAATTTTGCTACCGATAAAGAACCCATTTGCCGATATGGTTTAATCTTTAAAATAAAGTTCTATCGCTACAAAGCCCTGCAATAACATTGACAGGGCTTTTGTATTTAATGCACTATAAACAATCACTATATGAATAATATACGCGCTGTCATCAAAGCTCTACTGTGGCTTCCATTAGACTTTACTGTAAGGTTAAAGCTGCCTTAATTCTTCAGTTTACTTGATAGCAATTTAATAACGATTGGAGTGTTATATAATATATGGCTATCGTGCCTATTAAGATTGCTCCAACGCTTGACGAAGAAATCGTTCAGGCCGAACCTAATCAAACTCGCTCTGTCATCTTAGCGTTAGCTTTAGGTCTACTCGGCGCATTACTTAATAGTTACCCTATAGAGCTTGCTTATAGTGTTTCATTAGTTATTGGTAATTTGGCGTTTATTATTGCCGCAGCTTATCTCCGTCCCACATTAACCTTACTTTGTGCTGTGATTTGTGTCGCGCCGCTGTTGATTATTTGGGGTCATCCTTATGGCTTTTTAACCTTCGGCTGTGAAGCACTTTTTGTCTCCTATATGCGAAGTCGAGGCAGGTATTTAACCACAGCCGATTTTTTATATTGGCTGATTATAGGCATGCCAATGACCGCGGCGATCATCTGGCTGAATACTACGGAGTCGCAAGAGTACTTAGTGTTCTCCTTATTTAAACAGAGTATTAATGCGGTATTTTATACTGCTTTAGGCGTTATCTTAATTTTTGTATTCAATGATAAATTGAATGTCTGGGTAAAGTCTCAACAACCCAAATTAGTGAAAAACCTGAAACAATACTTACACTATATATTATGGATTATGTCGGCTTTTTTTGTGATTGGTGTGTGTTTGTTTTTAAGCCGTAATTTAAATGCAATACAACAGCAACAAGTTGAAGATAAACTTGATATTAGTAGCCAATATTTAGGACGCATTGTCGAAAATTATGTTGATGACCACAAAAAGGCCGTTGCCCAAATTGCGAATGAATTATCTGTAATTAAACCGAGTAGACACAATGATGCCTTAGTTAAAATTCATCAGCTATACCCAGGTTTTCTCACTATGTTGGTTGCCAATGGTGAGGCGAATATCGTGGCATCTTCACCTCTTTCATTAATGAAAGGTATACCAAAAAGTGGCGCAAGCGTTGCTGATCGGTCTTATTTTACTGAGGCATTCTTTAATCAATCGGTTTATGTCTCGCCGGTTTTCCTTGGTAGAGGCTTTGGCGCTGATGCTATTATTGCTATTAGTGCCCCAATTTATTTCCAAAATAATGCCCAACCGACTGGGATTGTAGAGGGGTCTTTAAACCTCAACTTATTCGATCAAATAAATAGTTCTGCCGCGAGCGATCGAGAGATTGACGTAGTGCTAACCGATGCTAATGACAATGTAATATATGCTGACTCCAACTTAGTATTGTCGACATTTTCTAAATTTAAGTACAGTGTTGAAAAACCTGATATGACACATAACTTCTTGATGATAAATAGTAATAGCTCTAATAATATTCGTTACTTGTATCGCCAAGTAACGTTGAATAATGACTGGAAAATTTTTGTTCTATTTGAACATAGAGAAATCTTAAAGCTAATTGAGCAACAATACTTAACCATTTTTATTTCATTATTTTTAATTTTTGCTTTGGTTATTTTATTAGCGAATCAATTTGCAAACACATTAAATAAACCTTTAGCATTCGCTTTACAAGAGCTTGCCCACGGTGATGGTAAGGCAGGGTATAAAGCAATACCTTATGATGCACCCACTGAATTTTTGACTTTATATGATGAATTACAACAGTCGAAAAAAATATTATTAAAACAACAGTTTATTTTAGAGGAAAAAGTAAATAAACGTACAATAGAGCTTAATAAAGCCAATATCGCGCTGAAAGAGTTAGCCAACAAAGATAGTTTAACAGGCTTATATAATCGTCGTTATTTGGAAAATAAATTTAGTGAACTACAAGCGATACTGTCGCGCAATAATGCTTCGATGGTGGTGGCGATGTTAGATCTGGATCATTTTAAAAAATTGAATGATGAATATGGTCATTTAATTGGTGATAACTGCTTAGCCTACATTAGCGATGTTATGAAACGGAAATTTGATCGTCGTAGCGATATTGTTGCTCGCTTTGGTGGTGAAGAATTTATTATTGTTGCACAATCTGATGATCAAAATGGCGTGTTAAAAAAACTCGAAGAGTTTCGTGAAGAAATAGCACAGCATAGCTTCGAAAATAACGGTCAGTTCACTGTAGGCATTACCATTTCAATTGGTGCTATTACGGCTGACGCTAAGTTCTCTGCCGATATCGATGATTGGATCAGGCTGGCAGACGAAAAACTGTATCAGGCTAAAAACAATGGTCGAAATCAATTATCTAGCAATAATTTAACGAATTTAAGTTAGCATCAAGCTCTACTGATAGGCTAATACCAGATGATTCATTATTTTGTCCTGTATAGATCTAGTTATAGAAATTGAGATAATTTATGAAGTTAGGGGATCAGTAGGTTTGACGCTGGATTAAATAATATAATTATTTAAAACACTGAAATATTTGAGCTAGAGAATGGATGTTACTGCTAGGGATATTTTCTTATTGATATCACTTTACAATGCAGCGAGTGCCACATTGTAAAGTGAGTTATATCAATTGATATTATTTATGCTTCTTTTTCTTGGGCTGTCATAACAAAATCAAGTATGCCAATTGCCGCTTTGCGACCTTGGTCAATCGCGGTTACCACTAAGTCTGAACCTAGCACCATGTCGCCACCGGCAAAGATGTTCTCTTTACTAGTTTGTAAAGCAAAACTGGTGTTATCGGCAGCAATTACACGACCTCTGGCGTCAACTTCAACTCCAGCATCTTTCATCCATTGTGGTGGGCTTGGCATAAAGCCAAAAGCAATAACCACGGCATCTGCTGGCATGATGAACTCGGAGCCTTCAATCGCTTCTGGATTGCGTCGACCTTTCGCATCAGCTGCACCCAGTTGTGTTTTAATAAATTTAACCCCGCAAGCATCGCCGTTATCGTCAGTCGCGATATCGATGGGCTGAATATTAAACTGAAAATCTACACCTTCTTCTTTCGCATTTTGTACTTCGCGTGGCGAACCTGGCATATTTGCTTGGTCGCGGCGATAAGCACAAGTAACTTCAGTGGCACCTTGGCGAATAGAGCTACGGACACAATCCATCGCGGTATCACCACCACCCAATACCACAACTTTTTTACCTGAAAAGTTAACATAAGGCTTGGCGTTTGCATTGCCATCTTCTTGTGAAAGTTTCATGAGCTTTTGCGTGTTGGCAATTAAAAAGTCTAGTGCGTTATAAACACCAGGTGCTGATTCATTTTCGAAACCACCGGTCATGTCGGTATACGTGCCAAGGGCTAAAAATACCGCGTCAAACTCATTGCTGATGTCAGCAAAACTGATATCAACACCGACATTAATATTTAAGCGAAACTCAATCCCCATGCCTTCAAGAATTTCCCTACGCGTTTGAATAACGTCCTTTTCTAATTTAAAAGATGGGATGCCAAAAGTAAGCAAACCACCAATTTGGGCGTGCTTATCAAACACCACGGCTTCGACCCCGTTTCTGGTTAATACATCAGCACAGGCTATACCCGCTGGGCCAGCGCCAATAATGGCGACACGCTTACCAGTGGCAATAACTTGGGATAGATCAGGTTTCCAGCCTTGTGCTATAGCAGTATCAGTAATATATTTTTCAATATTCCCGATAGTAACAGCACCAAAGTCATCATTAAGGGTACAAGCTGACTCACAGAGTCTATCTTGTGGGCAAACACGGCCACACATTTCAGGTAAACTGTTAGTTTCGTGACACAGGTCAGCTGCTTCCATTATTTTGCCGTCAGTAACCAGCTCTAGCCATTGCGGAATATAGTTGTGCACTGGGCACTTCCATTCACAATAAGGGTTACCACAATCTAAACAGCGGTCGGCTTGACCGGCACTTTGATCTTCACTTAAAGGTTGATAAATTTCGACAAAATTAATTTTCCGCTGTTCGATCGCTTTTTTAGGCGGGTCGATACGTTTTACGTCGATAAATTGGTATATATTTTTACTCATGAGCTAGCTTCTCCAATCCGTGTTCTTATTATTGCGCTTGAACACGAAGTTCTGCAGATGAACGGCTGCGATGCCCTAATAGGGTTTTAACATCAACGGCCTTTGGCTTAATCAACTTAAACATTGGTGCATAAGTGTCAAAATTATTTAAAATTTCTTCTGCTCTTAAGCTGCCCGTTTCATCTAAGTGCTGGTTGATAATGCCACGTAGATGTTCTTGATGAATATTGAGTTCATCAATGGCTAACATCTCAATTGATTCATTGTTTAGGCGAATATCTAAATCATTTTGCTCATCTAAAACATAAGCGAAACCACCGGTCATTCCGGCACCAAAATTAACCCCTACATGGCCCAATATAGTCACTATACCACCCGTCATATATTCACAGGCATGATCGCCAGTACCTTCAATAACAGCATGACAGCCAGAGTTTCTGACGGCAAAGCGCTCACCCGCACGACCACAACCGAAAAGCTTACCGCCGGTTGCTCCGTACAAACAAGTGTTACCCATAATCATGGTTTTATGACTTAAATATTCTACACCTTTAGGCGGTTTTATGGTTAATTTACCACCGGCCATTCCTTTACCAACATAATCATTAGCGTCACCGGTTAGGGTCATTTCTAAGCCGCCAGCATTCCAGACACCAAAGCTTTGTCCTGCCGTACCATTTAAAAATACTTTAATTGGGTTTGCAGCCATGCCTTGATCGCCATGTTTACGGGCAATTTCGCCAGATAATGAAGCACCAACTGAGCGATCAGTGTTTTGAATAGATAAACGATATTCACCACCTTTACTGTGGGCAATAGCATCAGAAGCAAGCGACAGTAAACGCTGATTTAACTCACCTTTATCAAAAGGCTCATTGGTATCAGTTTGATGCAACGCAGTATCATCACCTGCTACTACCGGTGCAATAATTGGTCGTAAATCTAGTTTTTGTTGCTTAGCAGTAATACCCGCTAATGGGACGAATAAGTCTGTACGACCGATAATAGCCGTTAAGCTTTCAACACCTAAACTGGCTAAAATTTCGCGAACATCTTGCGCAATAAACTTAAAATAATTCATTACTTGATCAGGCAAGCCTTTAAAAAATTGCTCACGTAGCACTTCATCTTGTGTTGCAACACCTGTAGCACAGTTATTTAAATGACAAATACGCAGGAATTTACAGCCAAGTGTCACCATAGGCGCTGTACCAAAACCGAAGCTTTCAGCACCTAAAATAGCGGCTTTAACAATATCTAATCCGGTTTTAAGCCCGCCATCAACCTGTAAACGAACCTTGTGACGTAATCCGTTTGTTACCAATGACTGATGTGCTTCAGCTAAACCAAGCTCCCAAGGGCAACCCGCATACTTAACTGAGGTTAGCGGACTGGCACCTGTGCCGCCGTCATAACCTGAAATAGTAATAAAGTCAGCATAGGCTTTGGCAACACCAGAGGCGATAGTGCCAACACCTGGACCTGAAACAAGTTTTACTGAAATAACCGCTTTAGGATTGACTTGTTTTAAGTCGAAAATCAGTTGGGCCAGATCCTCAATAGAATAAATATCGTGATGCGGAGGAGGTGATATTAAAGTAACACCAGGTACTGAAAAACGTAGTTTTGCAATCAAAGGAGTAACTTTATCACCCGGTAATTGACCACCTTCACCCGGTTTTGCGCCCTGTGCTACTTTAATTTGCAACACATCTGCATTCACTAGATAGTAAGGTGTAACGCCAAAACGTCCTGAGGCAATTTGCTTGATACGTGAATTTTTCACCGTACCAAAGCGTCGTTCGTCTTCTCCACCTTCACCAGAATTTGAGAAACCACCTAAGCGGTTCATGGCAATTGCGAGTGCTTCAT
Organism: Colwellia sp. PAMC 21821; assembly: GCF_002077175.1. Lineage (NCBI taxonomy): Bacteria > Pseudomonadati > Pseudomonadota > Gammaproteobacteria > Alteromonadales > Colwelliaceae > Colwellia > Colwellia sp. PAMC 21821. The sequence continues at coordinate 1,560,982 of NZ_CP014943.1, read as the reverse complement.
GTGCTTCAGGGCTTAACGCACCGATAGACATGGCAGCACTATCAAAGCGTTTAAATAGTTCGGTTTCGGGTTCAACGGCTGAAATATCAATCGCCGTTTGGTCGTCTTTTAGTGCAAGTAAATCACGTAATGCGGCGGCTGGGCGTTTATTAACGTGGTCAGCGAATATTCTGTAATCACTATAGTCACCACTGCGTACAGCGGCTTGCAGTGTGCTGACTACATCAGGGTTATAAGCGTGATATTCACCACCGTGCACGTATTTTAGTAACCCACCATGGCTTATTTTTTGATGTGGCATAAAAGCTTTGCGAGCAAGGTTAATATTGTCTTGTTCGATGTCAGCAAAGTCAGCGCCTTGAATACGGCTAGGCAATTCAGGGAAACAAAGGTCCATGATGTTACGATTTAAGCCGATAACTTCAAATAGTCCCGCACAACGATAGCTGGCGATGGTAGAAATACCCATTTTCGATAATATTTTCAGCAGGCCTTTATTAATGCCTTCCCGGTAATTGACTACGGCTTCGCGAGCAGTAAGGTTAATCTGATTCTGTTCAACCAATTGTTCAATCGTATCGTAAGCTAAGAACGGATAAATCGCGGTGGCACCTAAACCGAATAGGACGGCAAACTGATGTGAGTCACGCACTGAAGCTGTTTCTACAATAATGTTAGAGTCACAACGTAATTGCTTATCGACTAAACGCTTTTGTACCGCACCAACAGCCATTGCCGCAGGAATTGGTAACATGCCTTTATGAATTTGACGATCAGATAACACTAAAATTACAGTGTTTTTATCTCTTACTAATGTTTCGGCTTCATCACATAAACGTAACACCGCGGCTTCTAAACCCTCTTCTTGATCATAGTTCAAGGTTAAGGTATCTGAGCGGTAATGTTGGGGATCAAGCTCTCGTAACTGCTTTAACCCGGTGTACATTAATACCGGTGTAGCAAATAAGATACGGTCGGCATGGCCAGTGGTTTCATTGAAAACATTATGTTCACGGCCAATACAAGTACCTAATGACATAACATAACGCTCACGCAATGGGTCAATAGGTGGGTTGGTTACTTGCGCAAACTGTTGACGGAAATAATCATAGAGCGAACGCGGTTGACTCGATAATACAGCCATTGGCGTGTCATCGCCCATCGAGCCTGTTGCTTCTTGACCGTTTTCCGCTAATGCTTTTACTACTTGGTGTATTTCTTCATAGCTGTAGTTAAACATTTTGTGGTATTGAGCGATTTCTTGATCGGTAAATATCCGTTGGCCAATCAAACTGGCGTCTAATTGATCGAAAGGGACCAAACGACGAATATTATTGTCTAACCATTCACGATAGGGATGGCGAATTTTTAGTTCATTGTCGATAGCGTTTGAGTTGAAAATTTTACCGGTATAGGTGTCAATGGCTAACATTTCACCAGGGCCTACGCGGCCTTTTTCGACCACTTCATCTTCGCCGTAATCCCAAATACCGACTTCAGAGGCTAAGGTAATAAAACCATCTCGAGTGATAACATAACGCGCTGGTCTTAAGCCATTACGGTCTAAGTTACAAGAAACGTGACGGCCATTGGTAACAACAACACCAGCCGGTCCATCCCATGGTTCCATGTGCATCGAGTTAAATTCATAAAAAGCTTTTAAGTCATCGTCCATTAAAGGATTACTTTGCCAAGCTGGTGGCATTAATAGACGCATGCCACGGTAAAGATCCATGCCGCCCGCCATGAATAATTCAAGCATGTTGTCTAATGACGATGAGTCAGAGCCACTCTCGTTAACAAAAGGAGCAGCGTCTTGTAAGTCAGGGAGTAAGGGTGATCTAAAACCGTGCGTGCGAGCACGACTCCATTGTCGATTGCCTTTAATGGTATTAATTTCACCATTATGAGCTAAATAACGAAAAGGTTGTGCTAAATGCCACTCGGGAGAGGTATTGGTTGAAAAACGCTGATGAAATAGGCAAATCGCAGTTTGCATGCGAATATCGGCAAGGTCTAAATAAAAGTTTGGTAAATCTACCGGCATCATTAAGCCTTTGTAAATCGTGACCAAACACGACAAACTTGCGACATAAAACCGCTCATCACTAATACGTTTTTCTGCACGTCGTCTCGCCATATATAGTCGACGTTCGAGATCTCGGTTACGCCAGCCTGACGGCGCATCGACAAACACTTGCTCAATACCAGGTAAATTACCTTTAGCAATTTCACCTAAAGTAGCGGTGTCGGTAGGCACTATTCTCCAACCTACTAAGGTCAGTGTTTCACGCGCTAACTCTTCTTCTAGAATTTTTTTACTGGCATTTGCTTTGATAGGATCGGGATTGAGAAAAATCATACCCACGGCGTACTTTCGTCCAAGCTGCCAGTTGTTTTCTTCAGCAACAGCACGAAAAAAACTGTCTGGCTTTTGCATTAACAAGCCGCAACCATCACCGGTTTTTCCATCAGCAGCGATACCACCGCGATGCTGCATTCGGTCTAATGCTTGAATGGCAGTCTTTACGAGCTTATGACTGGTTTCGCCGTGTTGATGGGCAATAAGACCAAAGCCACAATTGTCTTTTTGGTAAGTATGATCGTAAAGTTGCATTATTTTCTCCAAATAAACGCCTCGACAGTATGGTTTGATTAGAATGGAATGAAATTATACTTAAACCGCATAAATAGTCCCGAATTCGAAGCGAGGAACTCCTTACATTAAACATTTAACCGCTATACGTCAATTCGAATAGAGTAAATACTCGTAATTATTTTACGTACTTATTAACAAATTATAACAAATCGTATGATATTTGTACTGCTAACGTCGATTTAACCGCTTTTTAGGTGATGTTTACTGTGCATAAGAAACTATTAACGTTATTTATGTAACTTTATTACATTTTTAAGTTATGAGAATGTAATCGCTTATAATATTTTATTCATTATTTTTGTAAATTTATTAGCAATTGAAAATAGGCTTAAGGCGGGCTAAAAAGTGTGATAAATAATGATAAATAATGATAAATTTGATGATTAATGTAACACCCATTTTATTAATTTTAAGGTCTACTTTATTTACAACCGTTGGTTGTTTTGAACAGCAGAAGAATGAGGTGTTTATTGAGGTACTAATGAGGTAACTATTGAAGTAACTACTGAGGTGCTTATTGAGGGAACTATTATGATGGGAATAATACGACTAGAGATAAGCTTAAACAAAGAGGTAAGTGGCACGATTAAAACTTTTCGAGTAGATAAAAAAATCCCTAGTCATTTTATAAAACTAGGGATTGTTAATTTTTTGCTTCATACCAATAGTGAGCTAATCGTAAGTTGATTACGTTAAGCTTGATAACCACCAACAACACCTTTAGTTGTTACACTAACGGCATCATGAGCATGTAGCGATTCTAAATGATTAATACGTAGCCAGAAATCATCAAATTGATCAGTGATATTCATGGTGTGCTGTAAGCGACGAGCAGCGTCTTCACAGAACATTAGGTTTTGGCCATTTAAAAGTGCAAATTCTTGTTCGTCTTCACGTTTTACTGCCGCTTGAACTGGTGTTTTAAGTGAGTTTTCAATTAAATCGACAAGATCAGTAATAGGAAATTCAGTTGTAGAACTATTAAGCTTTACTTTAATTTCGGCGACCGAACGTTGGCTATGTGGAGTAGCAACAATACCTTCGGTTGTACCAAGCCATTCGTGCACATCAGCTAAATCTACATTTGCGTCATCGGTAAACTTTTCTTTAAAGGCTTTTTGTATCAACTGACGCGCCAATGCTGCAGAACAAGGGCATGTAGAAGAATATCGTACGTCGAGAGAAAGCTCGATATCAAGCTTGCCTTTATTTAAAAGGCCAGTAACGGTTACAGGATAAGCTTTCCAACCTTGTTTGCCACTAATTAGCGATTTACGGCGAAGATGATAATCAAAGCTAAATTTTACTTTAGCATTATCGCTTAACTCTTCATGACTACTAATAAAACCGTCTAATAAAGTCACTAAGCTTTGATGGTTTAGAACATTTGAGTTTGATAATTCATCAAGGAGTAAATATAAGCGCGACATATGAATGCCTTTGGCTTTCGGCTCTTTAAGGTTGACAAACGCATCTACGTAGGCTGAAACCATACGTTCTGATTGGCCTTTAGAGGCAACCATGATAGGCATTTCTATATTGCTCATGCCGACCCAATCCAAAGTCCCCTCAGTTTGTGCTGTGGTGTGATTTGCTATATCAGGCATTAATGTTGGCATTTTGACTCCGCTATTCGCTGTGCACTAACTAAAGGGCTATCTTTGATAACTTCAGTAATTAGTAAAATTATAATCAGCATTACTATCGAAAAAATAGCGATAGTTCCCACAAAGACTTTAGAAAGTGGAATATAATGCAGTGACCCTGAAAAGGCGGCTATTTTGAACGAAATACCCACTAAAAGCAATATTTGTAATAGCGATGTTGAGATTGTTCTAGAATATGGTAGTTGTATTTAATATCTGTTATAAACGGGGCTTAAATTAGTTGTTATTTAGGACTTAAGTTTTAAATAGACGTAGCATCAAATTATTGTCGCAAAGGAGACTTCATGACACTAGCTCAACACCATCACATAGACTTAACGTTGATTAATGGTTATTTAGAAGCATTAGACATAGTGGTGATTCAACAAATGTTGGATCTATATATTCAGCAGTCAGAATTGAATTTAACCGCCATTAATCGCGCCGTAGTTGAAACGGATCAAAAAGCATGGCAAGAGCAGTGTCATAAAATGAAAGGGTCGGCGGCGAGTGCAGGCTTAAGCCAAGTACATCAGAAACTTATATTACTAGAGAAGTCGACAGAAGATAGCCAAACAAAAACTCAGCATTTAAAAGCACTGAGCTTGTTAAACCAACAGGGAATTGCTGCTTTTGGGCAGTGGATCGAAGAACAATAAGCCTTAACTAGCGATTGAGCAGGTAAATCATTCTCCCTGCTTATAATCTTCTAATCTATCTGACCAATAAATCTATATCCTTCACCGTGAATGGTGTTGATCAATTCTGGTGAGCTTTCAACTGACTCAAAATGTTTACGTAGACGTCGAATAGTGACATCGACTGTTCGATCGTTAGTACGCAAATCTCGTCCGGTCATTTCTTTGATTAATTGCTGACGCGTAACGATTTGTCCAACATTTTCGATAAGTAAACGCAGAGCTCGATATTCACCACGTGGAATTGAAATTTCTCTACCGTCTGGAGTGGTCATTTTTCGTGAGTTACCATCGAGTGACCATTGGTTAAAGCTTATAATATCTTGGCGTGTTTCAGAATGACTTGGTGTCATACGATTTAATATATTACGAGCCCTGATGGTTAGTTCACGTGGATTAAACGGTTTAGTTAAATAATCGTCAGCGCCAATTTCTAAGCCAAGAATTTTGTCAATGTCACTATCGCGACCGGTGAGGAAAATTAGGCCTAAGTCTTTATTACGGGTTAATTCTCGTGCTAATAATAAACCGTTTTTACCGGGTAAATTAATATCCATAATAACTAAGTTAATTTGGTTATTTTTAAGTGCGCGCTCCATGCTGTCACCGTCTATTGCTTCTGCCACCAAATAGCCTTCTGCTTCAAATAGATTTCGTAGATTAAAGCGTGTAACGTCTTCGTCTTCTACGATTAATATATGCGGTTTTTGCATGTTAAATATCCAGTCCTGTGAAAGTTAATTATTTAAAATTATTAATCCGATTTGTATTTTTTATATTAAGAAGCGATATTCAATATTTTGTCATTATAGACTATATCAAGGTATTAAATATCGGCTAATGTTATAGAAGCTCTAGTAAAAAAACAATAAATAGAAAGGTAATTACTGCATTTATCGCCATTTAGCCAAAGCGACTTAATACCCTAGGGGCTATTTGAACGTGAACTTTTCATAGCCTATGAAGCCCTTAGCAGGGTACGATTTTTTACTTTCGATATAATTAAATTCAACGTATTACTAGTAGAAAATTGAAGACCTAGCTAACAGGAAAGTTGATTTCAATATTGACACCATGACCTATTTCACTGCTTAAGACTATTGAACCACCCAATGCTTGAGTGACAAGGTTGTAAACTAAATGCATACCTAACCCACTGCCACCTTCGCCGCGTTTTGTGGTAGTAAAAGGCTCAAAAACTTTATGCTTTATTGACTCGTCAACTCCGACACCGTCATCTTTAAATAGTATATTTAGCTGGTTGCTCAGCGACATAACCGTAATTGAAATTTGACCTTTATCTTTACCTTCAAAACCGTGAATAATGGAATTCATAATTAAATTGATCAAAATTTGATTGATAGGACCGGGTTTACTTTTAATGGTTAAATCATCAGGGCAATCAATATTAATTACGTATGGTAAACTATTTAGTTGAGGCCTTAAGGTAAGTAAAACTTCCCTTAAAAGTTCTTTAATGTCAAAAGTTCGTATATCTTCACTCGATTGGTCGACGGCAACCTTTTTAAAGCTAGATATCAGGTCAGCAGCGCGATTTAGATTACGATAGATAATGGCTATGTTTTCTGAACTATCATGCAAAAACTTTTTTAATTGACTCGATTTTAAGGTTTTATCCTCAAAAGCACTTTTAATTTCATCTAATCTATCAGCTAACAGTGTCGATGCTGTTACTCCAAGGCCTATCGGCGTATTTACTTCATGCGCAACGCCTGCAACCATATCTCCAAGCGAAGCCATTTTTTCACTTTCAACCAATTGGCTTTGAAATTGATGGAGTTTCTCTAAAGTAGAAAGTAGCTCTTGGTTTGACTCTTTAAGTGCCTCGGTGCGTTTGTTGATTTTAGTCTCTAACTCTTGCGAGTGCTCTAGACTCTGTTGTTCCGCTGAATCTAATTGTGCTAAACGTTTTTCCATTCGAGCAAATAAAATATTTATATTGCGGCCTAAAATATCGGCTTCACGGTATGGCATATCTTCACATTGTTGCTGAAAATTTCTTTGTCGTGCGGCGAGTTGAACGGTGCTAGCTAACATGGTAAATGGTGCACAAATATAGCGTTCAAGTTTTAATGCAATGATAATGGCGAGTAGGCATACGATAAGAAAGACGATGATACTGGTGATCAATAATGTATCGCTAATATGGGTTATATGTTCAATACTGCTCTGAAGATAAATATGACCAATAATGTCATTATTGACTTTAATTGGCTGCATATACTCAAGATATTTTTCTTTAAATTGAGGTGTTTGCAAGTTCGCTATTTCGGAATGTTTTTCCAAAATAGCCGTACGTTGCATATTACGTTTGTAGCTATAAAAAAGGTTAAGATCCCCAGTTTCTCTATCTAATTGATAGATATGTATATGATTTAAATTGGGGATGTGTTTTGGTAATAAAAAACTATCATTGAGTGCTTTTCGTTCTGAATTAACTACATAGAGTAAACTCTCATCTGCCAAAACCTTGGCCCAGTGCTCTATTTGTTCGGCGGCACTGTCATGGTAACTTTTGTTAAATTGATGCGTAATTATTGAGAGACTCAATATAGACAATATTGAGAAAGCACTGAAGATCGAGATCAAGAAGATACGACGAATAGACCAAATAGGCTGGGTTGTTGGCATACAATTCTAAACTCAATTGATTGTGGCTATAAAATGATTGTAGAAAACCTTATGGATTTCAACAATCATTTTGTCATAGTTAAACTTTTAATTTTTACTATTAAGATAACACTGATAAACAGCAAAGCCTTTTTTAATTGCTAACGTTTTTGTTTTACCGATAGCCTTTTCCATTATGGGTAAGTATTTCAAAAAGCTATTCGCGACAATGGTAACACATGCTTTAGCCGTTAAATTCTGCTTAATTTCAGTTAAAAATTGCTCAGTCGCGGCATAATTTGTTTTTACACCTTGATGAAATGGTGGATTAGAGATCACAAAGTCATAGCGCTCTTTAACATCAGATAAACTATTTGAGGATATATATTCCCCAGATAACTGGTTTAAGCTTAATGTTGTTCGCGCAGAGTGCAATGCTAAAGCACTGACATCAACTAAAGTTAATTTAGTTTGTGGATGCACCGTCCCTATATATGCTGCGATAACACCAGCACCACAGCCGAAATCTAAAACTTTGCCATTGATAACATCAGGCAAGTGGGCTAATAAAATCTCTGTGCCGGTATCTAATGCGTTTTGACTAAACACGCCGGGTAATGCAGCAATTTTTAAGGTTTTTTCTTGTACTTGTATTGGGTAATATTTATAGAACTTTTCCAGTTCAAAACGAGGCAGGGCAGGCTTGAACTCACCAATAAACATTAAACAATGCCGGGCAGAATCAACTTTGTTGCAGTACGCTAGGTAGTCAGCCCCGAGTTTATCGGCTGACTTTACGCCACCTTTATTTTCACCCACAATAACGATGGTCGCATCATCTGTCATTGAATCGGCCAGCATGGCTAACGTAAAGCTAAATTCAGCCTTACTTTTTGGGAAATGAATGATAGCCATATCGTGTTTATTTTTAGCGACATACTCAACGCCAAAATGTGCACGTAAACGAGCGTTTTTAAGTTGCTGACAATGGGTATATTCAGCAAAATTTGTATGATAGCTGTCAATGTTAGCAGCGCTATGTTGGCTTAAGTATTGGGCAATAAAACCGTCGTCTGCGATATTAACCAAAAGAGGTCTTGCTGCGGTTAATGCCTCAAGATTGCGAATCAATAGTTGGTTAATGTTACTTATTGCCATGGAAATACCTATGATTGTGATAAATGTTACTAATTTACAGTAGCTTATTTGTTTAAATAATTACCGTTAATTTTTTAAATAAAATAGCTATAGATGAAATAACTCACTTAACGATAATTCATTTATACAGCTGATATTAATATGTCATAATGCGCGCATTCTACGCGAATTAAATTATCTCGCCATCATTAGTCCACAGGGAATTAACTATTTTTAAGAAAATGTTATTGCGACTAAAAATAAAATGGCTGCATAGTCAACTTAGAGCAAAAATATTGATTTTTCGCTACTTTTTGATGGGGCAACTTTTGGGTAAAAAAGCTCAAGCAGAAGTCTATCTGTCACTCAATGACCCACATAGTTTTATGTTAGTGCAAATGTTATCTCGCTTAGCCATAAATTATCGATTAGATTTTAAAGTGCTTTTTATCTGGGGAACTTTACCCGGTGTGACCATGTGCCCAAAGCTATATCGTCAATGGGCAATTAAAGACGCAAATGTAATGGCTGAACAGTATCAATTAGTTAATATTACCGCAGAGCCATCTTCTGCATCGTTAACAACGGGCCAACAGACTTGGCAATTGCTGGTGAACAACATTAAAAATGCGGAACAAATATTTATAAATACATGGGGCAATCATTACCGCGAACACTTTCAAACTTCTACCCCAACGATTAACCATCAAGTTAAAAATCAAACCCGTTTAAAAGCAAAAGGTCATTATGCTCCGGCAAGTATTTTTTTTGCTGGTAGTTGGTTTGTCGGCATTGATCGGTTATATCATTTTGAAAGTATGTTAGAAAAATTTGCTTTACTCGATGATGTTACTGAAGATTTTACGCCAAAAAAAATTAAATTGAATAACATTGTTACGCCACAACATTTTCCTCATAAAATAGTTGATATAAACACCGCTAAGACAGCTACTGTAGCGGCTGAGCCCTTGGTGATCTATATATCACTACGCAGCCCTTATTCTTATTTGGGGTTTGTGCAAGCCTTGAATTTAGCTGAGCGTCAACAAATCGAGTTAGTCATCAGGCCGATATTGCCATTATTGATGCGCGGCGAGTCGATTCCGATGATGAAGCAAAAATACATCTATCTTGATGCTGTACGTGAAGCTAAAAAACTGGGTATTGAGTTTAAGGGCTTTACTGACCCTCTCGGTGATGGGGTTATTAACGCCTATCGTTTATTTGCTTGGGCGCAACAGCAAGGGAAGGCTGTTGAGTATATAATGGCTTGCTTCCAAGCCATTTATGTTGATGGTATTGACTTGGCGAATCCAAAAAATGTAGAGACTATACTTAGCAAGTTAGCTCTAGATGTTGATGAAGCGACAATTTATCAGGAACAACATGACTGGCAACAATGGGCAGATATCAATCAAGTTGAACTGAGCAAGTTAAACTTGTGGGGTGTACCTTGTTTTAGTTATGGCGGAAACAGTTATTGGGGTCAAGATCGTATTTTTGCATTAGAAAAAGAAATAAATATATTTAGAACAGTGGGTTAATAGGAATTGTCAATATACGTATAGACGTCTATTGACTGTGCTTATATTTAAATGTTTTAATATTGCAGTCCCTTATTCCAGTGAAATTAATCGTAAAAAATTAATTACCACTAATATAGGGCCAGAAGAGGAGCGTTAACCAGGTAGTTATTGTGAAGAGATCAAACTCTATTGAGCAATAATGAGGGGGTTTAACGCCGAGGTAATTGTAAATTTGATAATACAATTGCCGGTTGTTTTAGCTTAGTCGTTGTTAAACGTCGATTAAGCATTATGCCAAGCGGATCAATAGTTGAGTCCGACTGGTATTAGGTTGAATCCTTGCAACTGTCACCTATTAGGTGGAGAGCTTCTGGCCTTTGTAAAGGCCAAGTTTCGTCCTTGAAATTTTGCCTCTACAAGCGCCTAAAAGTTCTCCGAACGACAAGAGTTCGAGAGAAATGAATCAAAAAAAATCGATAGATAATCAGTTAATCACAGATCGACCATTGGTCTGGACCGCATTGATCACGCCATTATTTGCCAATGACGAAATTGACTATGTCAGTTTGCGTAATCTAGTTTTACAACAAAACGCTGCTCACAATGGCATTTTATTATTGGGAAGCACAGGTGAAGGCTTAGCACTGACCGCGCAAGAGCATTTAAGTATTGTAAAATACGTTTGCGCTATGACTTTGCAGGTGCCATTAATGGTTGCGGTTGGCGGATATAACCTTAACGAGCAACTTGCCTGGATTGAACAATGCAATCAACTGCCGATAAATGCTTATTTACTCGCTAGCCCCATTTATGCCAAGCCAGGCCCAGTTGGGCAAACGCTATGGTTTAAAAGCCTACTTGATGCCGCAAACTTTCCTTGCATGCTTTATAACGTTCCTTCGCGCAGTAGCGTTGAAATTACTATTACAGCCTTGCAACAAGTGCAAAACCATAAAAATTGTTGGGCGCTAAAAGAAGCCAGTGGCGATCTCAATAAACTCCTAGCCTACAAAGAGCATTGTCCAAGCGTTGATTTGTATAGTGGTGAAGATGCCATGATGCCTTATCTTGCCGGCGCCGGCGTGAAAGGTCTAGTGTCTGTTAGCTCAAACGTTTGGCCTGAGGCAACTAGGCAATATGTCGCTATGGCTTTAGCTCATCAAAATGAAAGCCTTTTTCCGCTCTGGCATAAGGCTATAACGGCATTATTTCAAGTGGCCAACCCAATACCGGTAAAAGTTTTAATGGCTGAACTTAACATCATTAGTTCTGCGAAGCTTCGTTTACCGTTATGCCAAGAAGAAATTTCAGCGCAACACGGTTTACAAGATACCCATCGACAAATTCAGCAATGGCTAGAAAATAATAGTAACAATCCTTTAGCTCAACATTATGCTTCAACTAGCACGCTTAGTGCTGAAAATTATCACTCTGTAACTACAACTAACTTACGAGACATAAACTCATGACATGGCAGCAAACATTAACAGATTTAGAAACCGGTAAAACTCGAGCAGCACAACAAAATAGCGATGGTACTTGGCAAGTTAATACCGAAGTAAAGCAAGCAATTCTAGCGGCATTTAAAGCGGGAGAAAATATCGAATTTGATGGTGCTTATCGTGGTTTCGTTGATAAGCATAATTTACCTGCACGTGAATTTACCGTTGCCGATAAAGTCAGAATGGTACCGGGTGGTTCATCTGTTCGCCGAGGTGCTTACGTAGCGCCGGGCGTTATTATTATGCCACCGGCCTACATAAATGTTGGCGCCTTTGTTGATAGCGGAACTATGATTGATAGCCATGCATTGATTGGCTCGTGTGCACAAATTGGCAAAAATGTACATGTTTCTGCTGCCGTACAAATAGGCGGTGTACTTGAGCCTATTGGTGCTAGCCCAGTGATTATTGAAGATAATGCATTTTTAAGTGCTGGCGTTATTATTGTTGAAGGAATTGTAGTGAAGAAAGGTGCAGTTTTAGCGCCAGGTGTTTCGCTATCAGCGTCGGTACCGGTTTATGACTGTGTCAATAATGTCATATTAGCAAAAGGTGCTGATATACCTGAAAATGCTGTAGTTGTGCCGGGCACTCGTCCTGTAGCTGGCCAATGGGCAGAGCAGCATGGACTGAATATGGCTTGTGCGTTAATTGTTAAGTACCGTGATGAAAAAAGTAATGCGGCGTTAGAACTTGAATCTGTGCTGCGCTAGGAACAAAAATGACTGCAATGTTAAATAGACCAAACTGGCTTAGGCCTGCATTACTTGAACCGCTATTGGCGCATCAGGAACGACTAAATAAGCCTACTGACGTTGAGCAAGATGAAGACGGTTACTTTCTTTATGATCTCGACTATCTTGAACAACATTTATCGAGTTTGATGCAACAAGACGTGATTAAGCTTTGGTTTGCTGTCAAGGCAAACCCCTTGTCAAGGGTGATCAAAACTTTAGCGCAGCAAGGTTTTAATTTTGATGTTGCAAGTCAAGGCGAGCTAACACAAGTATTAGCACAAGATGTTCCCGCCGATCGTATTCTTAATACTGGCCCCGCTAAATCTAAGCGGCAGATAAAAGCATTTCTAGAGCAAGGCGTGCGCACTTTTGTGGTGGAGAGTTTGAACCAGTTACAATGGCTTAATGACGCCGCTAGCGAATTATCTTGCCAACCCCAAGTGTTATTGCGCGTGCAGTTGCAATGGGAGGAGGGAGAGAAGAATCCTTTAGGGGGTAACGAAGTAACGGCTTTTGGTTTATCTTGCCAAGCGTGGGAAACGATAAAAGTAAGTGACTTTCCTGCACTGAATATCAACGGTCTACATATTTTCCAATGGGGAAATATGCTCAGCAATGAGCTTATGTTTGAGCTTTGGTCACAAATGGTATCGCCTTTGTTGTCATTGGCCAAACAATTAGGAATGACCCTAGAGGTATTAGATTTAGGTGGCGGTTTAGGTGTTGATTACCTGCAAACTCGAAAAAGCTTACGATGGGAAGAGATTGTTGCCGACTTAGCCAAAATAAAAGCGCGAGCCGGGGTCAGCGAACTCTGGTTAGAGCTTGGACGCTTTGCGGTGGCTGAAATGGGTTATTACGTAACCTCAGTTGTTGACCGTAAAGTAAATTTTGAACACCAACAGTTAGTGTTAGCGGGGGGATTAATCATTTAATTCGACCTGCCATTACAGAACAGCCATTTCCAGTGGCGATGATCAGAGAGTCATCTGCAAGTCCTGTTTATTTTGATCTTCATGGTCCATTGTGTACTAGTTTAGATAAATTAGGTACCTTGGCGATAGCCAGTGATGTTGCGGTTGACGATCAATTAATATTTGGTTTAGCGGGCGCTTATGGCTTTACCGAAAGTATGCCATTTTTTCTTTGTCATCAAATTGCGGCAGAATATGTTCTGCAGCAAGGAAAAATTGAGCAAGTACGATCAGCTCAACCTGCTTCATGGTATTTACGCTAAGGCTTAATAAGGTTATTTATGAATTTAATTAGTAAAGAAGTGATGCATGTTGGTGAAATGGCCAGTGGTGCAGCCCTTACCGTGCCCGTTTACCGTATTAAGGGTAAACAACAAGGGCCTGATGTTTACATACAAGCCAATATGCATGGTGCAGAAGTGCAAGGCAATGCGGTTATTTTTCAGTTGTTAGAGCAATTAAAAACTATTGAATTAAATGGCAGTATTACCCTTGTACCTTATGCTAACCCGGTGGGTTGTAATCATAAAAACGGTGAGTATACCTTAGGTCGATTTGATCCCATTACCGGTGTTAACTGGAATCGCATGTATCATTTTGACGAAAGTATTATTGAGCCCTTTGCAAAGGCGCATTTAACCGATTCAATAGTCGAAATAGAACGTGCTTTTAAAGCCTTGATGGTCGAGAAAATATCTCAAAAGCTTAATCATAATATCTATGGTATTACTACCGGACAGCGTATCGCATATCAATTGCAACGCTTAGCTCATCAGGCTGATCTTGTTTTAGATCTGCACACAGGGCCAATTTCGAGTAAGCACTTATATTGCCCAGACTATGCCCGAGCCAGTGCTGAGTATTTTGATATTCCACATGTTTTATTTATCCCTAATGGTTTTGATGGCGCTTTAGATGAAGCGACATTTTGTCCTTGGTGGTATTTACAATTGAAATTCGCAGAACTAGGTCGAGACTTTCCCATCACGAAAACTGCGACTAATCATGGTAAAGATGCGGTGATAAAAGAAAGCTTTACTGTTGAGTTGGGTTCACAAGAGCAGATTGATTTAGACGTTGCGCATGAAGATGCCTTAGGTATTTTAAGCTATTTGCAATACCAAGGGGTTATCAATAGCAATGACTTCCATCCAAAAACCATGGTTCGATACAGTTGTATGTTAGAAGACTATAAGGCGCTTTATTCTCCTATGGGGGGCATGGTAGATTATTTAGCTGAATTTGGTCAGCCTCTCGCGGCTGGAGAACCCTTGGCACGTATTCTTCGCATGGACAATTATGGTGATGGCGATCCATTGCACTATATCAGCCTAGAGGACAATGTTATTCCAATTCTGCATTTTGCCTCAGCGAGTGTGAATCAAGGCACCGAACTTTATAAAGTATTTAGTAAATACAGTATTTTATAGTCTCAGACTCTGAAAACAAAAGTGCCTTGATTTATGATGAAATCAAGGCGCTTTTTAGTAGCATGTATTAGCAATTTTGTTAAAAAATTATGTGCTCTTTTAAGTAGGCAAATAAATCTCGGTAATGTTTACCAACTTTTTCAGCGCTATGTTCTTTTTTTGCCTGACGAACTAACTGTCGCAGCTTTTGTCTTTCCATGCTTTCACATTCGGTCAACAATGCTTCAATGGTCTCATTACCATCGGCGATAAGGTCATCACGCATTTTTTCAAGTTTTTCAAATTTAACTGACTCTTGCTGATGTTTATTAGCCATAACATCCATAGCTTGCTTTATCGGTTCAAGATCGGTTTCAGCCAATATTTTTGCAATATGACGCACATGGCGACGTAAAGCCTCATGTTTATTGGTGATTTTATCCGCGAGCAGCATGGCAGCTTTTAGATCATCAGTCAGCGGTAATTTACTGCGTTGATGCTTCGACATTTTGACTATAACCAGGCCAAAATCTTGCAGTCGATGCATTTCTCGTTTTATTTCCGATTTACTCAGTAATTCTTCTTCTAATTCATCGATATCGTTGGCAGAGTGGGGCATAATGTTAAGTAATCAAGTGATAATTACCTATAGTATACAACAAAGCAGGAGCAGCAAAAACATTCCTGTTGTTTGTATCGATAAAATATGAGAAATAATTTACCCATGAGCGATTCAGATAGTATCCAAATGCAAATAGAACATGTTAAAAAACGTGTTAATGACGCCATGACTATGGCTAAATCACTTGGAGCCGACGGTGCTGAAGTTGCGATGAGTCGCCAACAAGGCCTGAGTGTCAGTACTCGCTTGGGCGAGGTTGAAAACGTTGAGTTTACCAATGATGGTGGACTGGGTATTACGGTTTATAAAGACGGTCGTAAAGGCAGCGCTTCAACAGCCGACTTATCTGAAAAAGCCTTAAAACAAGCAATAGAAGCCGCAGTCAATATTGCTAAGTATACCTCAGTTGATGAATGCTCAGGCATGGCGGATAAAGATACCCTCGCGATGGCACCTGAAGATTTAGATTTATACCATCCTAAGGTATTAACCACAGAGCAAGCGATTAGCTTAGCGAAAGCATGTGAAGACACCGCACTTGGCTATGATAAACGTATTACAAATTCAGATGGCGCAACGTTAGCAAGCTTTGAAGGCTTTAAAGTTTACGGCAATACCCATGGTCAGTTAGTGGGTTATCCGAGTACTCGTCACAGTTTAAGTTGTGTGATGATTGCTAACGAAGGTGACGATATGCAGCGCGATTATGCTTATACCGTTAGTCGGGAATTCGATGCGATGGAAAGTGCCGCTAAAATAGGACAACAAGCCTCTATCGAAGCTTTGTCGCGTTTAGGTGCTCGAAAGTTATCGACCACTAAAGTGCCTGTCATGTTTCGTGCAGATATCGCTAACACTTTGTTTGGTCATTTTATTGCGGCCATTAGTGGTGGTAATTTATATAGAAAATCATCTTTTTTAATGGATTCGATTGGCAAGCAAGTTTTTCCTGAATTTTTAAGCATCAGTGAACGTCCGCATTTGAAAAAAGCGTTAGCAAGTAGTGCTTTCGATGCCGAGGGGGTTGCCACGATTGATCGTGAAATAATTACTGATGGTAGCTTAGCTACTTATCTTTTAACAAGCTATTCAGCACGTAAGATGGGCCTGAAAACAACCGGTCATGCGGGCGGTATTCATAATTGGCAACTCGGTATGAAAGACAAAGGCCAAGGTGGAGATTTTGATGCCATGTTAAAAACCTTAGGCACGGGTTTATTAGTGACTGAATTAATGGGCCAAGGCGTCAACGTTGTAACGGGTGATTATTCTCGCGGTGCAGCAGGCTTCTGGGTTGAAAATGGAGAAATAGCTTACCCTGTTGATGAAATTACTATTGCCGGTAAGTTACAGGATATATTCTCTGGTATTGTTGCCATTGGTAACGATACCGATATGAGAGGCAGTATTCGCACGGGTTCTATTATTGTTAACGAAATGCAAATTGCAGGCAGTTAACCCATTAAGTTTCAAGTTAAGAGCTGCCAGTAAACCATAGCTTTCAGTTTTGAGCTGTCAGCTGTCAGTAAAAGCAAGTGACTAGTGGTTGGTTTGTTTTTTTACTGATAGCTGCAAACTGACAGCTTATAGCGATGTTTATTGTCGGTAAACATAGCTGTCAGCTGTCAGTAAAAGCAAGTGACTAGTGGTTGGTTTGTTTTTTTACTGATAGCTGAAAACTGACAGCTTATAGCTATGTTTATTCTCAGTTAAAGCAAGTGACCGGCAGTTGCTTTGTTTTTACTGATAGCTGAAAACTGACAGCTTATAGCTATCTTTATTGTCCTAACAATAACGTCGCTGTACCTAAGAACGCGAATATCCCGACAACATCGGTAACGGTTGTTAGAATAACGCTGCCTGCTAAAGCGGGGTCTATGTTCATCTTTTTCAGCATTAATGGCACGGTAACCCCGGCAATTCCGGCCGCGGTCATATTCATTAACATGGCAAAAGCGATAATGGCACCCAGCATCAGGTTTTGCTGCCAGATAGCAACGACTGAGGCAATTAACACTGCCCAAATCAAGCCATTAAAAAAGCCAATAGCCAGTTCTTTGTATAATAATATGCGCGAGTTACTTTCACCAATATGACCTAAGGCCATACCTCGAATAACTAAAGTTAAGGTCTGATTTCCAGCTACGCCACCCATACTAGGGACTAATGAGTTTAATACGGCCAAAATAGCTAGCTGATTTAAAATACCTTCAAACATGCTCGACACAGCAACAGCCATAAGGGCGGTAATTAAGTTTACGCCTAACCAAATAGAGCGTCGCTGCGTACTTTTCAATACGGGTGCGAAAGTATCGGCTTCGTCATCTAGACCCGCCATACTCATCATGGAATGCTCTGCTTCTTCACGAATAATATCGACGACATCATCGATAGTAATACGACCTAGCAGTCGGCCTTCATGATCGATAACTGGTGCAGAAAACCAATCGTAGCGTTCAAATAATTTCGCTACATCAGTTTCGTTCATATCAGCGGTAATCGCTTCGATGTCTTTATCGATTAAGCTCGAAATAATTGTTTCTGCTTTGGCAGTCACAATGGCTGATAATGAAACAGCACCAATGAAGTGATCTGCTCTGTCGACAACATAAAATGAGTCGGTTGCTTCGGGTAATTCTCCGCGCAAGCGTAAATAACGTAAAACTACATCCACCGTCACATCAGGACGAATAGAGATAGTATCGGTATTCATGATACCGCCGGCCGTGTCTTCTTCGAATGAAAGTGCTGCTTCTACACGGCTGCGATCTTGTCCGTCCATCGCATTAAGCACTTCCTGATAAACACTGTCAGGTAATGTTCTGAAAACTTCTGCTAAATCATCAACATCCATGCCTTCTGCAACAGCAGCAAGCTTAGCTGGATTAATGTTTTTTAGAATGCCTTTTCGAACTTCTTCGTTCAGTTCTTCAAGCACATCACCGTGATGATCTGCGTCAATCAGTTGCCAGAGCGCAACACGGCTTTTGGTGGGGGATGACTCTAAGAGTAAAGCAAGATCATAAGCGGGCATGTCTTGCAAAAGTTTGCGGACATAGACAAACATACCACTATCGAGGGCATCGTTAACCTGCTGAAGGCGCTGGTGGCTGTATTCTTGTTCAGAAACTTCCGGCATATTTTTACCTTTTGCCGTTGCAAAACGAAAACTAAAAGTTACTAGGGATTGTTGAACTTACTTTATAGTCGATGGTTTGATATGTCGGCCTAGCAACTGCAGAAATAATGCTTGCTAAATTAGCGTGTGAGCACGCGGTATCAACTTCAAACTAACGCTACCTTTGGGATTATTGAACGTTATTTTACCTAATGTAAACTTTAATCCAGAAAGCTAAACAGTCCCTATTATGAAAGAGTATTATTAAAGTTATATTAAATAATATCAAATGAGAAAAACATTCGACTATTTGGATGAATATGGCAAAGCGACTAAGGAGGCAACGCCGAGAATGAATATGTTTGAGAAATATCGTTTGTGCTAAATTCTCAAATGTAGCGTAAGTTAGCTAATTCATTTTCCAATGAGTATTTAATATTAATAATTATCCGCGTTGAGTTTACCGTAATTTACGAGTTTTCACAGCTTTTTTATTAACTTAAGCGCGAACTGACATAGCGCTAAATGCGCTGATTGTTATTCAGCTTCATCGAATCTGTTACTAAAGAGTTGGCAAATTTCTTCGAGTGCTAATTCGGCATCTTCCCCTGAAGCAATTACCTTGACGGTTTTACCTTGTGCGCCGGCGAGTAGCATTAAGCCCATGATACTATTCGCGTCTGCACGGTTTTCGTCTAACTCAATAGTCACTTTAGCGGTAAACTTTTGGCTCAGCTGTGCAAGTTTAGATGCTGCTCGGGCATGTAGACCAAGTTTATTAATAATAAGTACTTTTCGGCTTGCTTGTGTGCTCATGGTGATTTACTTATCAGTAACAGGTAAGTCACGATGACGAGATTGCACGTCTTTACGTTCTTTACGCATATTATTTGCCAGTAATTCGGCAATATAAACCGAACGATGCATACCGCCCGTACAACCAATCGCAATGGTAATATAACTGCGATTGTTTCGTTCTAGATGTGGTAACCAAGTCATCATAAAACTGTTAATTTGCCAAATAAACTTTGTCACTATAGGTTGGCTAGCAAGAAAGTCTTGTACTGGTTTATCTAATCCTGTGAAGCCCTTTAGCTCTTTATCCCAAAAAGGGTTTGGTAAAAATCGCGCATCAAAAACATAGTCAGCATCTTGTGGTACACCATGTTTAAAACCAAATGACTCAAATACAACGACCATTGAGCCAGATTTTTTCCCCAAAATTCGTTCTCTAACTAAGTCGGCGAGTTGATGTGGCGTAAGCTGGCTAGTGTTGATATATAAGTGTGCTCGACTGGCTATTGGTTCAAGGAGCTTTTTCTCTAAGGCAATGGCTTGATCTAAGGCAATATTTTGTTTAATTAACGGATGTAAGCGTCGTGTTTCACTGAATCGACGAATAAGGTCACTATCATCAGCATCTAAATAAAGTAAGCTTAATTCAACCGCATTGGGCATATATTCAATGATTTCAGGCACATCATTAGGATCAGCGGGGAGGTTTCGCACATCGAGACTTACGGCTACATTCTCATAATCATTAATGACAGTATGGATGAGTGCAGGTAACAAGTTGACTGGAATATTATCAACGCAATAGTAGCCTAAATCCTCTAAAACGCGCAGTGCAACACTTTTACCTGACCCTGAACGGCCACTGACAATAATTAGCTTCATTTGTGTTTAACTCGCTTGTTGGATTAACTGATATAATTCTTGGTTACTTTCGCATTTACGTACTTGCTTGCAAAATTGCTTATCGCGAAAAATTTTTGCAATGCTCTGTAATGTACTGAGGTGGTTTTGACATTCTTCTTCAGGCACAAATAAGGCAATAAAAATATCAACTGCGCGATGATCAATAGCGTCAAAATCAATTGCTTCTTCTGTCGTTATTACCACGGCAATGGGCTGTGTAGCATTTTCCAAACGACCATGCGGTATAGCAATGCCATTACCTATGCCAGTTGACCCCATTCTTTCACGCTTAACTAGGCTTTCTAATAGCTGAAATGTGTCATGGTCAGCCAATTTATCGGCGGCCAGGCTACTTAAGTATTCTAGAATGCGTTTTTTACTGGAACCCGGTGCTGCACAAATAGTGCAGTCCGGGGATAAAATGTCTTGCAACTTCATAAACTTATAAAACCTAAAGCGACTTGGCGCTAATGTTTGTTAATTTTGCCTTTGTATTTCAGGATTTGGCGATCTAGCTTATCAATTAATGCATCAATTGATGCATACATATCATTATGCTCGGCCTTCGCGTGAACCTCTGAGCCACTTAAGTGCACAGTAGATTCGGCAATCTGATTCAATTTTTCTACGGTTAATACTACATGTACATTATTGATATGCTCAAAATGACGTTCTAGCTTTTCAAACTTGCCATTAACATAATCACGTAATGAGTCGGTAACATCGACATGGTGTCCAGTAAGATTAATTTGCATATGCTTCATTCCTCTTTTTTGGTGAATAAGACTGCCTACAATAGGCTTTTACGTTGATTTGACGGCGGTATAGAGAGCGACTCTCGATACTTGGCAATGGTTCTCCTCGCTACTTTTATACCTTGTTCAGCTAATATATCTGCGATTTTACTGTCGCTTAATGGCTTTGCGGGTATTTCGGCAGCGACGAGTTTTTTAATTAATTCACGAATAGCTGTTGAAGAGCACTCACCGCCATTTTCAGTACTTACGTGGCTAGAGAAAAAGTATTTAAGCTCAAAAATGCCTCTCGGTGTGTGCATGTATTTTTGTGTCGTAACACGAGAAATGGTTGATTCATGCATGTCTACAGCTTCTGCAATATCATTTAACACCATAGGTCGCATAGCTTCAGGACCATGTTCAAAGAAACCTTGTTGGCGTTGTACAATGCAATTTGAAACTTTTAATAAGGTATCATTGCGACTTTCTAAACTTTTGATAAACCATTTTGCTTCTTGTAAATTCGAGCGAATGAACTGACTATCAGCAGATGATTTCATTGACCTAGACATGGCGGCATATTGTTGATTAACTGATAATTTAGGTGCTGTATCGGGATTGAGCTCTACCGTCCAACGACCATTTTTCTTCTCAACGGAGACATCAGGAATTACGTATTGTTCTTCACTTTTTATGACGCTATCACCCGGGCGAGGATCTAAAGATTGGATCAAGCGAATAACTTCGCGTAATTGATCTTCTTTAATGCGCAATTTACGCATCAATTGTCGATAATCGCGATTACCAAGCAAGTCAATGTGCTCAGTGACGGCTAATTTACTTTCTGCTAGCCAAGGCGTATCTTTCGCAAATTGATTGAGCTGGATAAGTAAACACTCAGGAATTGAACGGGCAGCCACGCCAACGGGATCAAAAACGTTAATTCGTTTTAGTACCACTTCAACTTCATCGAGTTCTACATCGTCTATACCAACGCTTTCTAAGATCTCATCTGCGGTCACCGTTAAATAGCCGGCTTCATCAATGGCTTCAATAATGGCGATGGCAATGGTTCTGTCGGTATCGCTAAATGGCGTGAGTTGCATTTGCCACATAAGGTGGTCTTGTAGTGAGTCTTTCGTTTCACCCTGATAGGTATAATCTTCTGATGCGTGACCAACACCGCCGCTGCTAGCGCTAGCACTAAAGTTATCATCCCAAGTGCTATCACTGTTTAATTCTTCGGGAATATCGGTTTTGGCTAAACCTTCTGAGGAGCTAATTTCATCGATACTGGGGGCAGAATCTTCGCTACCATCGGAGGAGGCCATTTCTTTACTTTCGCCAACGCCTGCCGAGTATGCTTCTTCTAAATTGTCAGGGGTACTTTCAGAGTTATTATCAAAAGATTCATCAATTTCAAGTAAAGGATTACTTTCGAGTGCTTCTTGAATTTCTTGCTGGAGATCCAAAGTCGATAATTGCAGTAGCTTGATCGCCTGCTGCAATTGCGGGGTCATCGTTAATTGTTGTCCGATACGGAGTTGCAGAGTAGGACGCATTTACGTTTTCATTTCCCTGTTGAAATACATTAATTTTGTACCGCTTAAGTGTGTTATTCACTATAGCGTGAATTGTTCACCAAGGTATACATCTCTTACATGTTGATTCGCAAGTATTTGATTAGAATTACCTTCAGCGATCAGTTCACCATGACTAACGATATAAGCATGTTCACAAACATCGAGTGTTTCTCGTACATTATGATCAGTGATCAAAATACCAATGCCGCGTTCTTTTAAGTGTAGGATAATTTTTTTTATATCACCTACTGAAATTGGGTCAACACCAGCAAAGGGTTCATCAAGTAGAATAAATTTAGGGTCTGCCGCTAAAGCGCGAGCTATTTCAACACGTCGGCGTTCACCGCCAGATAAACTCATACCTAAGTTATCTTTGATATGACCGATGTTAAATTCTTCTAATAAATGTTCAAGTTTTTCTTCTCGCTCAACATCACTTAGGCTTTTACGTGTTTGTAAAATAGCCATAATGTTGTCATAAACAGATAACTTGCGAAAAATAGAGGCTTCTTGTGGTAAATAGCCGATGCCCTTGCGCGCGCGCTCATGCATCGGCAACAAGGTTAAGTCTTCACCGTTTAACACTATTGAGCCACTGTCGTTATTGACTAAGCCAACAATCATATAAAAGGAGGTAGTTTTACCCGCGCCATTGGGACCTAATAAGCCAACTATTTGTCCGGCGGACACTTTCATACTGACGTTTTTAACGACTTTTCTGCCTTTGTAGGCTTTTGCAAGACCGGTTGCTGATAATGTTGAAGTTGACATTTACTCTTGCTTGTCCTTAGATTTTTTAGGCAGTTCAGTTTTATTTTTTGGCTGTAATACCGTTTCTACTTTAGCGTTATCTAGGCTTTCAGCATTGACATATTCGGTGTCAAAATTATAAGTGATTTTACTGCCGCTAACTTCACTACCTTCTTGGCGTAGAAGTGCATTACCTGAAATAACCACGGTGTTCATACTGGGTTCATACCGAATTTCATTGGCTTGTAAATTTATTGGGCTACCATCTTGCAACGTTTGCTCAAATGTCGCTGGTGAACCCTTGGCAATATAAATTTTGTTATCACTTTTATCTTCGGTAATTACCTGAACTAATTCCGCATGTATCGTTAGTGTGCCTTGAGCAATAATGACATTATCGATATAACTGAATATTTTGTTTTTTAGATCGGCAGCTTGTCGCGAAGAAGATATTTTAATTTCTTGTTCAACATTAAACTTTTCGGCGCTTACTGTTGGCACTAATAATGCGAATACGGTAAGGCAAATAAGGCTATTTTTTAATTTTTTTATAAATGGTTTGCACATGTTCAGTCAATGTCATCTGTGTTGTGTTTAAGTCTACAATTAATCCTGAGCCATACATAGTAAATCCTTTACCTAATATTAAGATAGTTTGCTCTGAGCTGATTATATTAGTTTTTAAATCCATTTCTAAATTTTTTCCGTGTACTTCCTGTATCAAACTGTCTTCATCAGTGGCGATTAAACGTACGCGATTTTTCAATTTTACACGATTATTATTATATAACGTGCCTTCATTGGCTGTTACTTGCCATGTAGGTTTGTTGTTTTTTGGGTATAGGGTATATCTTGGGTATTCAAAGTGTGTGACCTCTAATTGAGCATAATGTTCCATTCGCTGTGCTTCAACATTATATGATAATGCACCGGTTGCTTTGTAAACATCGCTGTTGAGGTTTTCAGCAATAAATTCTGGATTAGTAGCATTGTCGAGGATACTACTGGTTTCTTTCTTAGCGCCATACCACTCAAGTAGGCCATAAGTCGTTAACGCCAAAATAAATAAGGTTATTGTCGCAAGGGTGATGCGATTCATATACTGGCACCCTTTGCATCGGCTAAAGTATGCTGACTTTGCATAATAAGGTCGCAAGTTTCGCGCACAGCACCAAAACCACCTCGGGTATAGGTTGTGTAGTCACAAAGATTTAAAATGGCAGGGTGCGCGTCATTTACTGCAATACTAAAACCAACGTAGTTAAGGCACTCAAAATCGGGCATATCGTCGCCAATGTACGCGACTTGTTCAGGCGTAAGTTGCAAAGCGTCTATCATCGCTTTTAATGCGGGCAGTTTATTTTCTTCGCCTTGCACTATGTGTTTAACGTTTAATGCGGTCATGCGTGTTTGGACGATATTAGATTTTCTGCCCGTGATCACGGCAACATCAACACCACTTGCACCTAAAGCTTTAATGCCATAACCATCTTTGGTATGAAAGGCTTTTAGTTCTTCACCGTTATTGCCTAAGTAGATACGACCGTCAGAAAAAACACCGTCAATATCACAAACAAAAAGTTTAATTTTTTGCGCCTTTTGCCAAACACTTGGCGCTACTTTTCCGTATAAACTGTCCAAACTAAAGCACTCCTGATTTTAATAAGTCATGCATATTCATGGCGCCAATGGGATGATTATGATCGTCGACAATAATCAAGCCATTAATTTTTTTGTCTTCCATTATTTTTAATGCTTCAGCCGCTAGCATATCTTGCTTAGCTACAAGCGGATTTCTAGTCATTACGCTGGTAATGCTGTCTTGATGAATATTAATTTCGGCATCTAAAATACGGCGTAAATCACCATCAGTAAACAGGCCGACTAGGCTTTTGTTCTCGTCAACAACCGCGGTCATGCCTAAGCCTTTTAGTGACATTTCGACTAACGCATCTTTTATCTTAGCAGCTTCTGTCACGGTTGGCAGGCGTTCATCTTTGTGCATGATATCGGCTAAGCGTAATAATAACCTTTTACCTAAACTACCACCGGGATGAGATAAAGCAAAATCGTCAGCGGTAAAACCACGCGCATTCAATAAAGCAACCGCTAAAGCGTCGCCCATAACTAAGGTTGCTGTTGTGCTAGATGTTGGTGCTAAACCTAAAGGGCAAGCTTCTTGTGATACTTTGACACAAACGTGCGTGTCGGCAAGTTTAGCAAGCGTAGAATCAGGCTTACCTGTCATGGCAATTATTTTGCTGCCAATCCGCTTGAGCACGGGAATAATGGCCAGTACCTCGCCAGTTTCACCAGAATTAGAAATGGTGAGTACCACATCATCAACGGTGACCATACCGAGATCACCGTGGCTTGCTTCACCAGGGTGCACAAAAAATGAAGGGGTACCGGTACTTGCTAATGTTGCGGCAATTTTTCCGCCAATGTGGCCTGATTTACCCATACCAATAACGATGACACGGCCTCGGCAATTAAACATTAGCTCACAGGCTTGAACGAAATCGTCGTCTATATATTGCGATAATTCGGCAATGGCTTGCTGTTCAATATTAATAACATTTAAGGCTAATTGTTTAAAATTTTTCATTGCTAAAGACCACTTTTTACACGTTGATTTGACTGAAAAGCAACACTTGATAACCAAAAAACACTGCTAATAATAGTAACCCTTTCGCGCGTGTGATGCGAAACTTTCCGCCACGACTAAAACATAGCAAGAACAATAAAAAGGTAGTTGCTAGCATAAACGGAGCGTCGCGCACTGCGGCGGCATTATCAATATCGCCTGGGGAAATTAGCCCTGCCAGTGACAATACCGCTAATATATTAAAAATATTTGAGCCAATAATATTACCTAAAGCAAGATCATCTTCTTTTTTAATAATGCTCATAATACTAGCGGCTAACTCTGGCAAACTGGTACCAATGGCAATAACAGTTAAGCCAATAACAAGATCACTAATACCAAACGCTTTGGCAATAAAGACGGATGAGTCAACCAAGTAGCTAGCACTTAAAGGCAGTAATATTATGCCGACAACTAACCAGATTATAGAGTTTTTGGTACTAACGCCGTCAGGCACTTCTTGCTCTGCTTCAAGCACCATTTTATCGTCGATAGGATTTTCTTTTGAGCGCTTTAACGTCACAAATAGCAAAGTAGCAATATAAAGCACAAAACCAATTATCAGTATCAAGCCTTCATTAAAGCTAAAGTTACTATTGGCTAGCATGTATGTCGCTATAGCGGTAATGATTAAAATCAGCGGGATTTCACGTTTAATGGTCGATGACGAAACCGATAACGGATGAAAAAGTGCGGTTATACCCAGCACTAAGGCAATGTTAGTGATGTTTGAACCAATAGCATTACCAATAGCCGTGTCTGGATTTCCTTGTAATGACGCGGTAGCGGCGATCATCATCTCAGGTGCGGAAGAGCCCATAGCGACAATCGTTAAGCCAATTATCATCGGAGATATACCAAGATTTCGTGCTAATGCTGAGGCACCAAATACAAATTTGTCTGCACTCCACACTAAAATAACTAGTGAAAGCAATAAGATCAAAATTTGGATGAACATTCAAAACTCCTGTTTGGTAAAGCTAAATAGTGTTTGCTGATGAAGGTATAAAAAGAGGAATTATAAACCATTGATGATAACCGATGACACCCAATTAATACTTATTTTGCCCATATTAAGTTGGGCAAACTCCATTATAAACTTTTTCTGATATTTTTGGCACGCTCAATCATCATTAAAATAAATAAAATAAATAAAATAAACCAGAGGATGTTGAATTTTAATTATATATCCTCGATAAAGCAGGTGAAGTAGCGTCAGTTTTTAACCTTACCTGCGGAACATTCATAAAGCTGTGACTACAGTTAAGTTACATTTACATACTTTTGCTTACTCTTTTCCTACTAAATATTTATTAATTTGTAATGACTGAGCTGTTGCGCTGCGTTAGAATTCCATTATATAAGACAATAATTAACTGTGGTGTTACCCCAAGCGATATGTCCGAAATTTTAGTTGATATCAAAAACATGACTTTTAAGCGTAACGAACGTGTCATTTATGATGGCATCAGTTTGTCTATACCTAAAGGTAAAGTTACTGCAATAATGGGTCCTAGTGGTATCGGGAAAACAACCTTGTTGCGCCTAATTGGTGGTCAAATTAAACCAGAATCCGGACAAATTTTATTTGACGGTCACGACATACCTAAATTATCTCGTAAAGCTTTATATGATGTACGCAAGCGTATGAGTATGCTTTTTCAAAGTGGCGCTTTGTTTTCCGATATGAGTGTTTACGATAATATTGCCTTTCCCATTCGTGAGCATACTGAGTTAGCCGAAGATGTTATTGAAAAAATGGTCCTCATGAAATTAGAAGCTGTTGGCTTGCGTGGCGCTCGGGATTTACGACCAAGTGAACTTTCAGGCGGCATGGCACGTCGTGCGGCATTAGCGCGTTCAATTGCTTTAGACCCTGAACTTATTCTTTATGACGAGCCTTTTGCAGGTCAAGACCCTATTTCTATGGGCGTAATAGTGCGCTTAATTCGAGAATTAGGACAAGCGCTAGGATTAACTTCTGTCGTGGTTTCTCATGATGTACCTGAAGTGATGAGTATTGCCGATTATATCTACATTATTGCCGAACAAAAAATTATCGGACAAGGCACACCAGAAGAAATTTACGCTCAAACGTCACCTTTAGTACAGCAATTTGTTAAAGGTGAAGCTGATGGTCCTGTGCCATTTCATTATCCTGCGGCGTCATATCGCGAAGAATTAATCGGCCAAGGAGTTGAGAAGTGAATCAACTGCAACACTTAGGTCGCACCATTATTGACCAAATATCAGGCTTAGGTAGAGCTTTGTTGATGTTAGCATCAGCATTGTTGCATATGCCAAACCCGCGCAAAGGTTTTCCTTTGTTGATGAACCAACTTTATTCAGTTGGTGTTATGTCGTTAGTTATCATTCTGGTCTCGGGTTTGTTTATCGGCATGGTATTAGCTTTGCAGGGCTATACTATTTTAGTGGGCTATGGCGCTGAAGCTAGTCTAGGCCCCATGGTCGCATTGTCATTGTTACGAGAGTTAGGTCCTGTAGTAGCAGCCTTACTTTTTGCTGGTCGAGCCGGTTCTGCGCTTACAGCTGAAATAGGATTAATGAAAGCAACCGAGCAACTGTCAAGCCTCGAAATGATGGCTGTTGACCCGTTACGTCGTGTTGTAGCACCTCGCTTTTGGGCTGGCTTTATAAGTTTACCTTTATTAGCTGCAATATTTTCTGCGGTTGGTATTTTAGGTGCCCATATTGTTGGTGTTGATTGGTTAGGCGTTGATAGCGGTACGTTTTGGTCGGTAATGCAGTCGCAAGTGTCATTTGAGAAAGATATTTTAAATGGCATTATCAAAAGTCTAGTGTTTGCTTTTGTGGTGACTTGGATCGCGGTTTATAAAGGTTATTCTTGTGAGCCAACATCTGAAGGCATTAGCAGAGCAACAACATCTACAGTAGTGCAATCGTCATTATTAGTTTTAGGCTTAGATTTTGTATTAACCGCGTTAATGTTTGCAAATTAATGTTCGCAAAGTAGTTATAGCGGTTATTTAGTTAAATATAATTTGAATTTGGTGGAAGACATGGTGTCGAAAAAAATAGAGTTATTGGTTGGACTATTTGCTGCAATTGGTATTGCTGCATTGTTAATGCTAGCGCTAAAAGTAGCTGATAGTGGAATTTCAGGCAGTGGTAGCACCTATCAACTGTACGCGAAATTTGACAACATTGGTGGTTTGAAAGTTCGCTCACCAATTAAAGTTGGTGGTGTTGTAGTCGGTCGTGTTAGTGCCATTGCGCTCGACAGCGAAGATTATACGCCGGTGGTCACTTTAGACATTTTTGCCGAGTATAATAATTTTTCAGAAGCAACGTCAGTGTCAATTTTAACCGCAGGTTTATTGGGTGAACAATATGTTGGCTTATTACCTGGTTTTATACATTCGTCAGTTGAAACATTGCAACCCGGTGACTTTATTGAAGATACAAAACCGGCATTGGTATTAGAAGAACTCATTGGGCAATTTTTGTTTGGTCAAGGAAGTGGTGATTAATCATGAATAAGACGATAAAAAAACTGTTTTTTTGTTTAACGTTTTTAGGGCTGACAACAGGGGTTTACGCCGCTGAAGAGGTTGATAAAAAAGACCCTTATGTAATGATTAGAACGGTTGCGGATATCACGTTTAAGCGCTTTGCCAATGAGCAAAGTGCGATACGTGGTGAACCTAATTTATTGAAGACCATCGTGCGTGAAGAGCTCATGCCTTATATCAACTATCAATATGCGGCATATAAAGTTATTGGTAGCAACTTTAAGAAAACTAATAAAGCCGAACGAGCTGAATTTGTACCTGCGTTTCGTGAATACCTTATCACGTCTTATGCTCAGGTTTTTACCTTGTATAATAATCAAAAAGTAGAGTTTGCACCGGCAAGAGATTTCTCTGATGAACGTGTAGTATCAGTTGCTACGAGTGTTATAGAGCCCGGACGCGAACCTATTGATATTTCTTTTCGTGTGCGTAAAAATAAAAAAACCGGCGAATGGAAAGCATACGACATGGTCGCGGAAGGTATAAGTTTACTCGATAGCAAACAAGCAGAGTTAAGTAGCTTGATTCGTCAAAAAGGACTGTCTCATGTTACTGAAATGCTGATAGAGAAAAGTCAAAAAAGCATTAGTTTTAAGTAATATAATTATTTTAAGCGTACAGAGAAAGTAACGTATTAAAGGTTGTTAATAAATTAAAATGATAGATGTCCAACAAGCAGATGAAAAAGCGATTTTTAGTGGTGCCTTAACGCGTGCTACAATAACGCGTGCATTTGATAAAAAGTACCGTCAATTAGTCAATAATGATCGTATTGTTATTGATTTAGCTATGGTTAGCCAAATTGACACCGCAGGCTTAGCGTGGATTTTATTATTAATAGAATTGGCGGCGAGTAAAGGCTGTGATATCAGCTTAGTTAATTTACCTGAAGATTTATTAAAGCTGGCAAAGTTAAGTGCAGTTGATACGTTATTACCGATAAAAAATACCTAATTTATACGCTATTTGGAGCAAAAAGTGGAAGTAAAAGATATAGAAAAGCTAATTACCGATGCGGTTGAATTAGACGAAATCCATGTGTCATTTGATGGCTCACAATGTAAAATTATCGCTGTTGCCGATTTTCTTGGCGACTTGAGCCGCGTAAAAAAGCAGCAAACAATCTATGCCCCTTTAACACAAGTTATTAATGACGGCCTGATTCACGCGGTATCTATTAAAACCTTCACAACGTCTGTTTGGCAACGTGAAAAAATGTTTAACTTACCTCTTTAATTCACACAGACAAAAAAGAATATAATATTGGACGCATTTAAAATTATTGGTGGGCAACCACTACACGGCGAAGTGACTATTTCAGGCGCAAAAAATGCGGCATTACCTATTTTAATGTCCGCATTACTCTCGGAAACGCCGGTTACTTTTTCCAACGTACCCAAGCTTAATGATATTGAAACGACGATTAAACTTTTGTCACAGTTCGGCGCAAAATGCCAGTGGGTTAGTGAGAGTAGTTTGATGATAGATGCGAGTAGCATTGATCATTGTCGCGCGTCATATGAATTAGTAAAAACTATGCGAGCTTCTATTTTAGTTCTAGGTCCTTTGCTTGCTCGTTTTGGTCATGCAGAAGTGTCTTTACCGGGAGGTTGTGCAATTGGTGCTAGACCGGTTAACCTGCATATTCATGGTTTGAAATTGATGGGTGCAGATATAGAAGTTGAGAATGGCTATATCGTTGCTCGTAACAATGGCCGCCTCAAAGGCGCGACCATTTTTATGGATACTGTTAGTGTTACCGGCACTGAAAACTTGATGATGGCGGCAGCACTTGCTGATGGCGTAACGATTATTGAAAATGCAGCGCGTGAGCCTGAAATTGTCGATTTAGCTAATTGTTTAAATAGCATGGGTGCCATTGTTTTAGGTGCAGGCTCTGATACGTTAACGATCACGGGTGTTGAAAAGCTTCAAGGTGAAAGTTACTCAGTGATGCCTGATCGAATTGAAACAG
The DNA here is from genome assembly GCF_002077175.1 of Colwellia sp. PAMC 21821. Classification (NCBI taxonomy): domain Bacteria; kingdom Pseudomonadati; phylum Pseudomonadota; class Gammaproteobacteria; order Alteromonadales; family Colwelliaceae; genus Colwellia; species Colwellia sp. PAMC 21821. The sequence continues at coordinate 1,529,379 of NZ_CP014943.1, read as the reverse complement.
GTACATTTTTAGTTGCTGCAGCAGTAACACAAGGTAAGGTAAGATGTTTAAATACTGATCCTAAAGCCTTAGATGCAGTACTCAGTAAATTACAAGAGGCCGGCGCGGTTATCACTACTGGTGATGATTGGATTGAGCTAGAAATGACCTCAAGACCAAAAGCAGTTAATATTCGCACGGCACCTCATCCTGCATTTCCAACAGATATGCAAGCGCAATTCGTTGCAATGAATGCGATAGCCGAAGGTACAGCAACGACAACAGAAACTATTTTCGAAAATCGCTTTATGCATGTGCCTGAATTACAGCGTATGGGTGCAAAAATAAGTCTTGAAGGCAACACAGCAATCAGTACAGGTGTTGAACAGTTAAATGGTGCGCAAGTAATGGCCACTGATTTACGTGCTTCAGCGAGCTTAGTTATTGCGGGATTAGTGGCGAGTACTGAAACGCAAGTTGACCGTATTTACCATATTGACCGTGGCTATCAGAAAATTGAAGATAAGCTACAAGCTCTAGGCGCAAACATCACGCGTATTAAAGCCTCATAGCAGACAAAGGTTAATGTGTATTAACCGGTAACAGAACGATAAAAAATCCCAGCTAATAGCTGGGATTTTTATTTTTATGCAAAGAAGTATTACAGCTGATTACTTTGGTATTTCAACGATGGTGACTGGTAAGGTTAGCAGTTGATTATCGCGAGAGATCATAAAGTTTAATATGCTCCCTGGGGCCGCCTCAGCGACAACATCTAAACCTTGTTTTGCATTCAGTAATCGAATGTCGTCAATTTGATAAACTACGTCACCTGACTGCAGCCCTGCTTTAAGCGCTGGGCTGTTTGGGGTAATTGTCCCAATAATAAAGCCTTTGAGATTAGTCAAAGAATCGTTTGCGTCAACGCCGAGCCATCCCCGAACTACGCGCCCATGCTCTATAATTTTTAACATAATGGTTCGAGCTAATTGATAAGGTACAGCAAAAAATATTCCCTGAATATTCAGATTAGGATTAGCCTGAGTAAATTTTCTTGAATTGATACCGACTAATTCACCATTAGAGTTGATAAGTGCACCACCAGAGTTACCTTCATTAATGGCAGCATCCATTTGTAAAAACTGTAAGTAGCTAGTGCTTAATCCGCTTTGGCCTGTAGCACTGACAATACCTTGGGTCACAGTTTGTCCAAGGTTTAAAGGATTACCTATCGCTAAAACTACATCGCCCACTTGTGATGTTAATGTACTGATTTGCGGGATCACGGGTAAATTATTATCTTGAACTTTTAATACAGCAAGATCGGTAAGTACATCGTAACCAATAAGTTCAGCATGCAGTTCTTGTCCTCGCTGTAATACAACAACGATTAAATCAGCACTTTGCACAACATGATAATTAGTTAAGATATAACCTTGCTCATGCATGATTACACCACTGCCTAAACGAGTTACTTTGCGCGGTTGGCGGCCATAAGTCGGATTTACTTGAATATCTTCAGTGTATATATTGACTACCGCAGGGCCGGCTAAACGTACTGCTTTAGCATAAGACAATGGTTGTTGATGTTTCTCAGTAGTAGAGAGAAATTTCCATGGAACGATATTGTTTTCACGCAGTTCAGGAACGAGTAACAACAGAACCACAGCAAACATAACACCATAGCTAGCTGAGCGAATAAAAAATTTTAGGGCATTGATAATTTTCAACAGGATTATTTTTATTAGTCTAATTTTTTGTAGATTACCATAAAGCCTTTGTTGTTATAAAGTTTTTCTCAGCTAGCTGCTCAGCAGAACACTTAGCTTGTGCTACTTTGCCTAGGAATAGGGTATTAAAGCGCATGCCTGAATGCACGTTTTGTCTAGTCATATGCAAGTTGGAGCAGCCATTGTAAGAATCTAATTCAGAAAGTATCCAAAAAGTATCCTAAAAAAACAGACGAGGCGCCATGGCGAAGTGTAATGGGTGGCTCGTATTACTGCAGCGTTGGAAATAGACAGTTCTTGTGCGCTATTTATTTAAGTTTGTCATCGCATGGATGCAGATAATTAATGAACTTGGGGCTGCTTAATGGCGCTGGAGAATGTTATTTAGGGGACGCTTAATGTTATTAGCTGGCGTTACCGATGTAAGCGCCGGAATGGTTTTAATGAGCTTCGTAAATAAGGTTATTATAGTTTTAGACTGCAGAACCAAGCGTACGACTTGTATATTCTTACAATCTAAAACTATGAATAATCTATATTCCTGAGGTATTTAAAAAACTGAAATATTGAGTGTTTTAATTTATAGCGTCATATTGACGAAATTTATTAAACTTAATAATGGATGTTAACTCATGACCATATTCAGCGCCTTTTTCAGAATAGCGGTCTAATTTTTTAACCAAAGCATGCGGGTCGTTGGTTTTCATTTTTAATTGTCTAAATTCTTTAAATGCATCACCACGAGCAATAGTGCGGTAGTAATCACTAACTGACGCTTTTACTGAAGAGTATTCTTTAACCCAAATTGTTTTATCACCGCGTTTTTGCAGTGCAGCTATTCTAGGTTCATCTTCATCAAACGACCAAACACCGAAAATATTATACGCTTCTCTAAAGAATCGAGAAGTTGCCCAAGAACTTTCCATTGCAGCCTGAGCAATAGCAATGCTTTTTGGATGTGGCTTAAGTGCCATAAGAAGTTCTGCATCACTTTTGGCTTTATATTCCACTTTAAGTTCTGCTATTTCATCAGTATTACTACCCGATTTTAGTGATGCTGATACGTCATTATATTGCACCATAAGGTCATCATAAACTTCGTCTACGGCCGGTATTATAAGCGCTTTAAAACGTGCTTTTTTCTCTTGTACTGTCATTTTTGGCAGTGTTGTGTCTTTCGCTGTGTAGAAATAAATAACGGCGGATACTAAGAAGATAGAAATAAGTACGATTAAAATTTTTGATTGAGAAGAAGTTAATTTCATATAAAGCCTTTAATTCAATTGTAAAAAACAAGATAAGCTATAATAGCACATAAGTTACTTTGCTCTAAAATCGGTTATTTTGAAGTCAGATCAGTTTGTAAATAATATCGGCTGATCGTTAGCTTTTCCCTAAACCTAAACCTAAACCAAAACCAAAACCAAAATAGTATTGCGAATAGGCTTGCTATAATTGTGTCATGAACGGCTATAAACTCTTAAATTCAAGTGTGGCGACTTAGAAGTAAAGGGTATAAAAAAGCCTGTCGTTTGACAGGCTTGATTTTTTTAAAAATTAGTAAAAAACATTACTAATCAATAACTTTTTACTGCTGGAGGACTAACGGATCATTAAGAATAATGACGAATTATTCCGCTGCACATTCAGTGCAAACACGCCTTTATGATCATTTAAGTAACTACGCAACTCACCAATATTATTAATGCGTTGGCGGTTAATGCCGTTAATTACATCACCTTTGCGTAAGCCAACTGCAGCTGCAGGGCTATTTTCTGCAATTTCAGCAACGATAATGCCATTGCCTTTATCATCGTTCTCTAGCTCTGCACCATCAAGCATGCGATGTAAACTCACTGCTTCGATTTTATCCATTTCAGACTTTTTCAACGTGACATCATAGGTCTTCTCTTTACCGTCTTTTCTAATTACGGTAATTTTGATGGTTTTCCCTGCCCCTATTGAGCCAATTTTTCCTCTAAGCTCGTTAAAGGTTTTGATCATTTTGCCATTGATTTTAATAATGACATCACCAGCACGAATACCGGCTTCATCAGCGGCTGAGTCTTTTGTTACTTGTTCGACAAAGCCACCTTGGCTGACGTCAAGCTCCATCGCTTTGGCAATTTCACTGGTAACACTACGACCAGCAACACCTAATACGCCGCGACGAACTTCGCCAAATTCAATGATTTGATTAACCAGGTTTTGTACCATATTGCTCGGAATAGCAAAGCCAATGCCGACATTGCCACCATTAGGGCCTAAAATGGCGGTATTGATACCAATAAGCTCACCACGTAAATTGATTAAGGCACCGCCTGAATTACCGCTATTGATCGCAGCATCGGTTTGAATGAAATCTTCGTAATTTTCAATGTTTAAACCACTACGACCTAAGGCACTGACGATACCTGAAGTAACTGTTTGTCCTAAACCAAATGGGCTACCAATTGCCACCGCAAAATCTCCAACGCGTATCCGATCAGAGTCTGCAAATTTTACGGCAATAAGGTCGTCTGCGACAATTTGCAATAAAGCGATGTCGCTTGCTTCGTCACCACCAATTTTTTTAGCCTCAAGTTGACGGCCATCTTTTAAGGTGATTTGAATTTCATCAGCATCATTTATTACGTGACTGTTAGTGACGATATAGCCTTTATCAGCATCAAGAATAACACCTGAGCCTAAGCCTCGAAACTCACGTTCTTTTTGTTGACCTTGGTTTTGGCGAGGGTTACCAAAGAAAAACTTGAAGGCGTCTGGAACACGCTGTTGAACTTCATGGGTGCCACGAACTGAAATAAGTACAACCCCTGGGGTTACTTGTTCCAGCATGGGCGCAAGGCTAGGCATTGTTTGACCGTTTAGCGATTGAGGCAATGCTGCTTGCACAGGTAAACTTGCTACGGCAATTGAAGCGGAAAGTAAAAAAGTATTAATTAAAACTGATAGTTTTTTCATATAACAGAAAACTCCTAATTAAAGTATTTATTAGTAACAGGATTAACTTTTCGCTTCGCTAATGTTTAGCGAATTAATCCTGTTATTATCACCCAATAGAAGACATGGAATAAAAAAAATAGTTCCTAGCTATTTGTAACACTATGTTTCTTATCGTCAAACAAACCGCTTGGCGCACCGGAGTAATCTAACGGAGGCTCTGAGGCGGTTTCGTCATTTTTACGCAAATTTTTGTTGTGACGTAAATTTACGGTTTGCGCCAACTGCTCTTGGGTTTCTTTAGAGAAAAATGGCATATTCTCAATGTTTTCAGGTGTTGCTTGTTGCAACAGTTGGGTGCTTTGTGCCATTTGAGCCATCGCTACTTGGCAGGTGCTATTCATTTGCTCAAGCAAAGATGCTGAGTTTTCAAGATGTTCTGCTACATCAAGTTTATATCGTGCTAACTCCGATTCACTTTGACTGGCTTTTGCAGCGAGTTTTTGTGTTTCTTGTGCCGATGAAAAAAGTGTTCTGTTAGCAAAAAAACCGACAATTGCACCAACGATAAATAGCCCAAGCCCTAAAACAACATTCATATTTCTTTACCTTCATTGTATTCATGGAAAAAATTAGAGAAAATAACCTTCAATCCAATTTAATATAACGTGCTTCACGCTACTTTCCTAATGAATATATTTGCAAATATATATATTTCAAGTGTAGTTTGTGTAAACGCTATAAAAAAATAAAGTTAGTACTAATTAAATGGCTGTTAAATGATTAAATTATCCCCAATTGGAAAGTATAAACAAGATTTAACCCGCGAGGACTTTCACTTTGATGCAGCACAAGAAAATGCGGTTCAAAATTTACAACGCCTATATGACGATTTAATTACCCAACCATTGCCAGTCACTGGCTTTAAAAAAGTATTGAATAGCTGGAAAAGAGTAGTAGCGAAGCCAGAGGTAAGAATAATTAAAGGTATTTATTTTTGGGGTGGTGTTGGCCGTGGTAAAACTTATCTTGTTGATACGTTTTATGATTGCTTACCGTTCCAAAATAAAATGCGAGTGCATTTTCATCGCTTTATGCACCGAGTGCACGAGGAATTAAAATCTCTGCAGGGGCAATCTGATCCATTAAAAGTTATTGCTAAACGCTTTGCTGATGAAACGTGCATTATATGTTTTGATGAGTTTTTTGTTTCAGATATTACTGATGCAATGATTTTGGGGACATTATTTGAAGAGTTATTTGCCCACAATGTTACCCTTGTCGCTACGTCAAATATTATCCCCGATGAATTATATCGTAATGGCTTGCAGCGAGAACGTTTCCTTCCTGCAATAAAGTTAATTAATGAATGCTGTGATGTGATCAACGTTGACAGTGGTGTTGATTATCGACTTCGTACGTTAGAGCAAGCTGAAATTTTTCATTTTCCGCTAGATCAACAAGCCGATGAAAACTTAATGCATTACTTTCAACAGTTGTCGATTGAAACAGGTCAAACAGGGAAGGTTATCAACATTAATAATCGCCCGTTAACCACTATACAGGAATCAGATGGCGTGGTGCACTTTGAGTTCTCTACTTTGTGTGAGTCTGCGCGCAGTCAGCGTGATTATATGGAACTAAGCCGTCTATACCACACAGTGTTATTGGCAAATGTTACACAAATGGGCGTTGATAATGATGATAGTACGCGTCGATTTATTGCCTTAGTCGACGAATTTTATGAGCGTCATGTTAAGTTGATTATTTCGGCTGAAGTCGCTTTAGAGTGTTTGTATTTAGACGGGCGCTTAACATTTGAATTCAAGCGTTGCTTAAGTCGCTTGCAGGAAATGCAGTCACATAGTTATTTGGCCAGTGAACATTTACCTTAGATAATTATTATTTATTGACCCGAATTTCGAATATAAGCCGAAAAGATTAAAAAATAGGCGTGATCTTTAGATTATTGTTCTGTATAATCCGGCCTCCCTACGTTACAAAGCTTGTTCTTTTTCCAGAGGACTGGCAACGGACTCGATGCTCGAAGGGGCAATAGCGTAGTCTTTTAACGGATAACTTAAGGTTTTCTTAGGTTATTATTTAAGTAACATTTATATAATTGGGTTTTTTAATGAAAACTTTTGTAGCTAAACCAGAAAGCGTACAACGCGAATGGTTCTTAGTGGACGCCGAAAATAAAACTTTAGGTCGTATCGCTACTGAAATTGCAAGCCGTTTACGCGGTAAGCATAAAGCAGAATATACTCCTCACGTAGATACTGGCGATTACATCGTTGTTATCAATGCTGAGAAAGTAAGAGTAACTGGTAACAAAGCGAAGGGTAAAATTTACTACTCGCATACAGAATTTGTTGGTGGTCTTAAGCAAATTAGCTTTGAAAAGCTAATCGAAAAAGCTCCAGAGCGCGTGATTGAATTCGCAGTTAAGGGTATGTTACCTAAAGGTCCTTTAGGTCGTGAAATGTTCCGTAAACTTAAAGTTTACGCGGGTACTGAACATAAACATACAGCACAACAACCACAACTTTTGGAGCTTTAAGCAATGGCTGATAATCAATATTACGGTACTGGTCGTCGCAAGAGCTCAACGGCTCGTGTGTTCATGAAAGCTGGTAGCGGTGCAATCACAATTAACAAACGTGACATTTCTGTATACTTTGGTCGTGAAACGGCTCGTATGGTTGTTCGTCAACCATTAGACTTAGTTGAAATGTTAGAAAAGTTTGACTTTAACATCACTGTAACTGGTGGTGGTATTTCTGGTCAAGCTGGCGCAATTCGTCACGGTATTACTCGTGCATTAATGGAGTTTGACGAAACTTTACGTAGTGCTCTACGTAATGCTGGTTTCGTTACTCGTGATGCTCGTAAAGTTGAACGTAAGAAAGTTGGTTTACACAAGGCTCGTAAAAAGCCACAATTTTCAAAACGTTAATATTTACGTTATGTTATTTAAAAAACCGGCTTCTGCCGGTTTTTTTTTGCTCTCAATTTACACTATCTCGTGATGACATTATTGTGACATAACGCTGGTGCCGCTTTGGCCGCTACGTTCTTTAAGTTTTATTAATTGTTCGCTGTCAATTTCCTAGGTTATAACCAACATTAAGTTGACGTTCAGTGTTAACTTATTCCTATCGCATTTAGGGATTAAACAATCGCCAGTGTGGATAATTATTTTAGCGTACATTTCTATCGATTTAGTCGATACACAATTATTTACACCGACGTAAAAGAATTGACTAATGGCATGTTATATTTATTCAGTATTCAATAACTATTCATTCGATAATAAAGCTGTAAATACGAATAGTTTTTATTAAGTTGGAATAATTGGCTTTTATTTACATAAACCTTAATTGAAAAGCTTAATTACCTTGTAAAAAACAAGGGTTTTCTTTATTATCAGAACAATTTTTTTGTCGTTGATTTAGTCGATCAGCAATCTTCGCAGTAACTAGGTAGCTTTCTTAGTCATGTGATGTTGTTTTAGCTAGATAATAATTGGAGAGTTTGAATGAGCAATGCGCCTGTTAACAACAGCCGTCGACGCTTTTTAACTGCGGCTACTTCGGTAGTTGGTGGTGTTGGTGTTGTCGGTGTGGCTGTGCCTTTCATTGGATCTTGGAACCCTAGCGCGCGTGCGAAAGCTGCAGGTGCGCCGGTTGAAGTCAATGTAAGTAAGATAGAGCCTGGTCAATTAATTCGTGCTGAATGGCGCGGAAAGCCAGTATATGTGGTACGTAGAACAGAAGAAATACTCTCTGGTTTAAGTGCACATGACGGCCAATTGAAAGACCCACAATCAGAAGTGCCACAACAGCCGGTTTATGCGACTAACGCATATCGCTCGATTAAGCCTGAATTCTTAGTGGCTTTAGGCGTGTGTACTCACTTAGGTTGTGCTCCAACATATCGTAAAGGTGACTTTGATCAAGAAGTAGAAGGCGTTAAAGATGGCTTCTTCTGTCCTTGTCATGGCTCTAAATTTGATATGGCAGGTCGTGTTTTCCAAAGTGTTCCAGCACCAAGTAACTTAATGGTTCCTGAGCATTCATTTCCTACCGATGCTACCTTGTTAATTGGTGTGTCTGGAGGAGAAGCATAATGTTTTCTAACTTAATGGCTTGGATCGAACAGCGTCTTCCTTTGATGGATGCGATGAATAAACATGCTGCACAATACCCAGCACCGAAGAACTTCAACTTTTGGTATGTATTTGGTATTTTAGCGAGTGTTGTTTTAGTCAACCAATTGTTAACAGGTGTTTGGTTAACAATGAACTATGAACCTTCAGGCGAAGGTGCTTTCGCTTCTGTAGAATACATCATGCGTGATGTGGATTATGGTTGGTTGCTACGTTATATGCACTCAACGGGTGCTTCTGCATTCTTTGTTGTTGTTTATATGCATATGTTCCGTGGCATGATGTACGGCTCTTACCAAAAACCGCGTGAATTATTGTGGTTATTTGGTATGTTAATATTCTTAGTATTAATGGCTGAAGCCTTCATGGGCTACTTATTACCTTGGGGTAATATGTCGTACTGGGGCGCGCAAGTAATTATCTCTATTTTTGGCGCTATTCCTGTTATCGGTGATGACTTAACACTGTGGATCCGTGGTGATTATGTTATATCCGGAGCGACGCTAAACCGCTTCTTTGCTTTGCATGTTATTGCCTTACCATTAGTGTTAGTTGTGTTAGTTTTCTTACACATTTTAGCGCTACATGAAGTCGGTTCAAATAACCCAGACGGCACGAATATTAAAAAGCCTAAAGGTAGTGTACCTCCTGAAGAGCAAAGTAAATTTACTTTCCATGAGCAGTATACGAAGAAATACGATATTGTTGATGCGATACCTTTCCACCCTTATTACACGGTTAAAGATTTAGTTGCCGTAGTCATATTCTTGATTATATTTTGTGGTGTTATGTTCTTTGCACCAGAAGGTGGTGGCTACTTTATTGAGGCGCCAAACTTTGAACCTGCTAATGGCTTGAAAACGCCAGAGCATATCGCTCCTGTATGGTATTTTGGTCCTTTCTATACTATTTTGCGTATTATTCCAGATAAGCTGTTAGGTGCCGTAGGTATGTTTGGTGCTATTATCGCATTGTTCATGTTGCCTTGGTTCGACCGTGGTACGGTTAAATCATTGCGCTACCGTTGTACTGCCCATACGGTAAATCTTGTTCAGTTCGCTATTTGTTTTATTATTTTAGGTGTTTTAGGTACTTTGCCTTCAAACCCACTAAATAACATGATTGGTACGATTGCGAGTTTCGGTTACTTTGGCTTTTTCGTTGCGATATGGATTTACAGTAAAAACGAAAAAACTCAGCCAGTTCCAGAGAGGGTGACAGGAAAATGAAAAAATTTATTTTAGCAGTTTTAGCTGTGCTACCTATGTTAGCAATAGCCGCTGGGCCTAGTATAGATTTAGATAAGGCTAACAATGATTTACGTGACAAAGAGTCTCTAAAACGTGGTTTTGAAGCTTACATTAATAACTGTTTAGCTTGTCACGAATTAAAGTATCAACGTTACAATCGTACGTTTGCTGACCTTGGCATTTCTGATGAAGATGGCGCGGCTAATTATATGTATACCGGTGAAAAAGTCGGTGATCATATTACTAATACTATGCCAGGCAAAGAAGCGGCTAAGTGGTTTGGTAGCACACCACCAGATTTAACACTTGAAGCTCGCTTTAGAAGTCCTGATTGGATATACACATATTTGCGTTCTTTCTATGTTGATGAAAGCCGCCCATTTGGTGTAAACAATAAAGTCTTTAAAGATGTTGGTATGCCACATGTATTACAAAATCTTCAAGGTGTTCGTACAATAGATGAGCATGGTAACCTTTCTGAGGCTACTGGCGGTTCTATGACCACCGAAGAATATGATGAATTTGCTCGTGACTTAACCAACTTCTTAGAGTACACCGGCGAGCCAAACAAACTTGAGCGTGAAAGCTTAGGTTATTGGGTCATTGGTTTCCTATTTATCCTGTTATTCTTTGCATACTTACTGAAGAAAGAATACTGGAGAGATGTACACTAGTTATTAATGTTCTTTAAAACAGTGTAAACTTTAGATATTACTGGGGGCTTTGGCCCCCTTTGTTAGTTTTTTTAATTAAAAATTTTTTGGAGGCATTATGGCCATAGCCGCAAACAAACGCTCTGTTATGACTTTATATTCGCATGCAGATGATATGTACAGTCATCAAACCCGCATTGTGTTGGCAGAGAAGGGTGTCGGAGTTGACATCCATTTGGTTGACTTAGCCAATTTACCTGAGGATTTACTTGATTTAAATCCTTATGGCACCGTGCCTACGTTAATTGATCGCGAATTAGCATTATATGAAGCTTCAATTATTATCGAATACTTGGATGAGCGTTTTCCTCATCCACCACTAATGCCGGTTTATCCTGTGTCTCGTGGTCGTAGTCGTCTAATGATGCATCGTATTGAGCAAGACTGGTACAGTTTAGCTAAAACTATCTATAACGGACCAGCCGATGCAGCAGCAAAAGCGCGTCAAGAATTGAAAGAAAGCTTGCTAAGTGTTGCCCCTATTTTGAATGAAGCACCTTACTTTATGAGTGAAGAGTTCAGTTTAGTTGATTGTTACTTGGCTCCGCTATTATGGCGTTTACCTGTTATGGGTATTGAGCTAGAAGGTCAAGGTTCTAAAGAACTAAAATCTTACATGTTAAAAGTATTTGAACGTGAGTCATTTCAAGCGTCATTAACTGAGTCTGAGCGTGAACTTCGCTTTGGCGCACCGGTTTAAAGATCTAACTCATGACAAGCGATATGACATCAACTAAGCCTTATATTGTTAAGGCTTTCTATGACTGGATTTCTGATAATGGTTTAACACCTTACATTGTTGTTGATGTGAATGTTTATGGTGTTATGGTGCCAATGTCTTATGTTAATGACGGTCAAATCGTGTTAAATGTTTCTTTATCCGCTGTTGGTAGTATCGCAATGGGTGAAGATACGATCGAACTTAGTGCGCGTTTTGGCGGTAAGCTTGAACATATGAGCGTGCCTTATGGCGCTGTTGGCGCTATTTATGCTAAAGAAAATGGTGCTGGTACATCGCTAGCGATAGAGCATCCTGATCTGGATGATATTGCTGAAGCACCAGAACAAGCACCTGCGAAAATGTCTTCGGTGAAAGCAGTAGACAGCCAAGTGAAAACTTCAGGTGAAAAGCAAAGCGCTCAAGCATCAAAAGCGAAAAAGCCTAGCCTGTCGGTTGTAAAAAACAAACAAGACTAAGTCGTTAAAGTGTAGATATTAAAAAAGGTAAGCATGATGCTTACCTTTTTTTGTTCGAAAATAACAGAAACGTTATAGCTTAGCGAAACAACGATCTGCTGCAGCTAAGGTAAATTCAATTTCGGCATCGCCATGTGCAGTTGATACAAAGCCTGCTTCAAATGATGAAGGAGCAAGATACACGCCTTCTTCTAACATCAAATGAAAGAAGCGATTGAACTTATCGCCATCACAGGCAGTCGCTTGCGCAAAACAAGTAATATTTTCTTCCTCGGTAAAGAAGAAGCCAAACATAGCGCCCACATAATTAATCGCTAATGATACGCCATTGCGCTCTGCGGCAGCTTTTAACCCCATTGCTAGCTTTTCTGTTGCATCGCTAAGTTGTTGATGCTTGTTTCCCTTACAAAGCTCGGTTAATGACGCTAAACCTGCTGCCATAGCAATAGGGTTGCCTGATAACGTACCCGCTTGATAAACCGGACCAACAGGCGCAATGTAGTCCATGATTTCTTTTTTACCACCGAAAGCACCTACAGGCATTCCACCACCAATAACTTTACCTAACGTAGTTAAATCTGGCACTATTTTGTAATGAGCTTGTGCACCGCCTAATGCGACACGAAAACCTGTCATGACTTCATCAAAAATTAAGACGCTTTTATATTGATCACAAATAGCGCGTAAGCCTTCCAAGAAACCAGCTACTGGAGGAATACAATTCATGTTGCCCGCGACGGGTTCGACAATAATACAGGCGATTTCATCACCAAATTTTTCAAAAATTTCTTTTACTTCATCAATATTGTTAAAGCTGACCGTTAAGGTGTGCTTAGCAACATCTTCAGGGATACCTGGCGAGCTTGGAACGCCCATGGTCAACATGCCAGAGCCAGCTTTTACCAGTAAAGAGTCAGCATGACCGTGATAACAACCTTCAAATTTTAATATTTTGTCACGACCGGTAAAACCACGTGCTAGTCGTATGGCACTCATGGTTGCTTCAGTGCCAGAGCTGACCATACGTAACCGTTCCATTGATGGAACAATTTCACGTACTTTTTCAGCCATGGTTATTTCAAGTTCAGTGGGTGCGCCGAAACTAAGTCCATTTTGTGCAGTTTCGATCACGGCGGCAAGAATTGCGGGGTGATTATGACCTAAAATCATTGGGCCCCATGAACCAACATAATCGACATACTTTTTATCTTCTGCATCAAAAATATAAGCACCTTGTGCTTTTTTTATAAACAATGGTGTGCCACCAACGCTATTAAAAGCGCGAACGGGTGAGTTTACGCCACCAGGAATAACATTTTGGGCTTCATTAAATAATTGCTGTGAATTTTTCGTCATAATGTTCTACTCATTGTTAACATAACCTAACTGTTGAGGTTAAAATTAGTATTTATTAGTGTACCAGGTGACAGGCTTTTCATAATGGCTAAGTCTGCTTTCAACGCCTAAACTTAAGGCAAATAAAGCCATACGTACTAGCACTCCATTTTGCGCTTGGCGGAATATCGCTAAATTATCTAAGTCATTTAAATCGATATCTAGCTCATTCGCTTCAGCACGAGAGTCGCGTGGTAATGGGTGCATTATTACGGTATGTTCATGACAATATTGCTGATAGATTTTACGATTTAAACTAAAATGACCACGATATAGGTCAGCTTCATCTTTACTCGCGAACCGTTCTTGTTGGATCCGCGTTTGATAGATAACATCGCAGGCTAGATTGCCTTCAATTTTATCGGTAATCACCACTTCATGACCTGCATCGGTCAAAGTGCTAACTACGCTGTCAGGCATTTGTAATGCCTTTGGAGCAATCATAGTGACTTTGATGTTGTTGTATAAACTGATTAATTTTGACAGGGAATGTACTGTTCTACCATGTTTAAGATCGCCCATTAACACAATGTTTAAGCCATCTAGTCCCATGTCGTAGCGCGCCATTTCTGACTGAATAGTAAATAAGTCGAGCAACGCTTGGGTTGGGTGTTCGTTCGCACCATCGCCGCCGTTAATTACCGGCACGCTGCTCCCTTTAGCAAAGTCAGCCACTGAATGCATGGTCGGATGGCGCATAGCAATTACGTCAGAATACCCACTAATTACACGTGCGGTGTCAAATAACGATTCGCCTTTTGATAAAGAAGAATTCTCTTGTCCGACAGTTTCTCTGACAAAGCCACCCAATAAATTAAACGCAGTGCCAAAGCTAACGCGTGTACGAGTGCTGGGTTCAAAAAATAAATTACTTAATATTGCCCCATCGAGGACATGACAGCGCTTTTTTCGCATGGCGTAAGGCGCCATTAACGTTGAAATCTCTAAAATACGGGAAATACTCTCTCTATCAAACTGCGATACAGACAATATATGGTTCCCTTCAAATTTCATCATAGATAATACCTAAATTATAAAAATCATTATCAAGACAAGTGAAACACCAGATTGATACTTTCATTTTCATTATATTAAATAGTGAGCTGCCATTTTAATGGGCAGCGAAAAATTGCTGCGAAATATAGCACAAAAGTTGAATGCTGAGAACGTATTCTCTCATTTGAATACAGAATGTTGCCGTATTTTAAATCAAGATATTAGAACGGTTTTACGTAGGCTAATATAATGACAATGAATAATATTATTACAGGTATTTCGTTGAAAATTCGGTAAAACTTCCCTGAACGGGTGTTTTTATCCGCGGCAAATATTTTGACTAGCTTAAAACAATAGCCATGGTAAAAGAGCAATAAAATCACTAACATAATTTTAATATGTAGCCATTTAGCGGCAACAAACCATGGATAACCATATTGATAAATAATCGCGATACCTAGTAACACAGTGAAAAGGGCAAAGGGGGTAACAAAATAAAGTAAGCGTCGCTCCATTCCCTTGAGATGTTGATGGACAAGTGGCTCAGAAGATTCTGCATGATTGACAAAAATACGCGGTAAATAAAAAATACCCGCAAACCATGCCACCATAAAAATCACATGAAATGCTTTAAGCCAAAGGATGGTAGTCATTAATAGGTATTTCCTTTCAATAAATATAAGCGAATATAGTCAAAAGATATTATACCCATAATTTCATCGGGATTATCTTGATATATGTAAACTCCTCCCGTTCTGTTTTTAACCAATAATAAATAAGCTTCAGCCAGTGTCGATTGGCTAGAAAGTGGGATCAGCGTATGTTTCTCTATCGTAGGCACATCATCTATTTTTGCCTTACTTTGCTGATAAAAAATATATTCTGTTTGGTTATCAGCATTCGTTATTTTGCAGATAACGTTATCTTGGGGATTTTGATTTATTAAGGCCGTGGTAATAGTTGCATCAGTGGCTTTATGTAATAACGTGATGTTTTCATCCATTACGCCAATTACCCCGATGCGTTGTAAAGTCTTCTCTATTGGTGGTCGGCGATAGGGGAGCCCTTGAACTTCCAACTGCATAATGAAAATAGAGCGGTTACCAAAAAATTGCCCGGAAAAAACACAAGCACTAGTGATGACAATCATAGCAGGGACAATTATCTCTATTTGATCCGATAATTCAACGACACAAAGCAGGGCCGCTAACGGAGCATTTAGCGTGGCAGCCATAAAACCTGCCATGCCCATCAAAGCAAAATCACTGGCAGATATATCGCCAGTCATAAAATAAGATGTAATTACAGAGCCGCAGGTACCAGCGATAGCGCCAATACCGAGTATAGGGCCAATAATACCGCCAGGTATTCCAAGGCCGAGAGCAAAAATAGTCATAACCACTTTTGCTACCAACAAGCCAAGGAGTAATTGCAACTCAAAGTTGTTTTGCAATGAAAAATTAATCGCACTTAAATCTGTGCCCATAGCATAAGGTGCTGCATAGCCAAGGACGCCGGTTATAATAGCCGCGGTGAGTATTCGTGAGACGATATGAAACGGGGCACTGTGTTTGATCACTAAGATTAAATAACGGTTAAAAATATAGGCAAAGAAGCCCAGCACAATGCCGAGTAAAGCCAAAGCAAGATAATGATCAGTGTTGATAGTAATAGCCGTAAAGTGGCCGAACTCATGAGTGGGGCCAAAAATAGTACTCGTGGTCATCGACCCGACAATAGCGGCAATCATCACCGGTATAAAAATATGGACTTTATATTCTCTTAATATGACTTCCATCACGAACAAAACGGCGGCAATGGGGGTATTGAAACAAGCGGCAATACCTGCGGCAATTCCACAAGCACTTAAACTGCGAATAGCGTTATAAGGTAGGTTTAATTTATTACCAATATAACTTGTACACGCAGCACCTAAGTGCACCGCGGGGCCTTCTCTTCCTACAGAAAAACCTGCGATAAGTGCGACCGCACTGCCCATGAATTGATTGACAGTGTTGCGAAAAGGCATAACGCCATTCGCAACTTTTAAGCGATGTAAGACAAAAGGAATTCCACTGCGGATATATTTGTAGCCGGTAAGCCAAGCAAAGAAGAGAATCACGATAGCGCCAATTATTGGTAATTGGAAACGACTTAAAGGGGTTAAGCTGTTATAGTCGTCTTTTTCGCTCAGGAAAAATGACTGAACGCCTTCAATGGTGAAAATGAAGAGTACAACTAGCATCGCCGATGCAAAACCTCCAATAGCCGCTAATAAACATAGCTGCCAGGATGTTTGTGGAAGAGCAAGGCGCTTTTTTAGCTGAGTTATTGTCTTCATATTGAGTTATTTTTATTGGACATATTTACAGACATTCTGGATATCATAATACTTTTCAAATGAATTGGTTAGCAAAAATAAATTTCAGCACCGTCGTAAAGCGCTTAGGAACATTTAGTTCGGCAATTTTACTCTTGGTTATCGTCGCCGTTTTATTATTCTGTGGCTATCGCCTGGGTAATTTTTATCATGGCTATCAAACGCAGACCTTAGCACAACAACAAACACGTTTAGACTTTATCTATCAGCAATTAGGTGAAAAGACTCAGCGCATAAATACCTTGGAAGTTGAGCTTGAAGTTGAACGTATGGCAAATACGCGTAGCCAGCAAACCTTAAAATCAATTGAACAAGAACATTTTCAAGTTAAAAAAGAGCTCGCTTTTTATGAAAAGGTTATGGCACCTGAAAAGCAAGCGAATGGCTTGGTAATTGACGGTGTGAGCCTAACTAAGTCTGAAAGTCCTGCGCATTACCGTTTTCAAGTGGTATTGGTTCAACAGTTATTGCGCAAACGTTACGCCAAAGGTTATATCGAAATTTCTCTTACCGGCAGCTTAAATAATAAGCCAACGAGCATTGCTTTATCTGAGCTTTCGACGGCAGGTAAAAAAGAACTATCTTTTAGTTTTCAGTACTTTAAAATTATAACAGGTGAATTAACCTTGCCAGATAATTTTATTCCTGAAACCATTAATGTTGCTGCTATACTGCCAAAAAGTAAGTGGCAAAAATATAACCGTATCGATCATAGTTATCCGTGGCTAAAAAGTATTGATAATATTACGCAGAGTCAGCCATAATACTTGACTAAAACAGTCAAGTTTAAGATAATTGCCCTAGTTAATCCGTTTTAAGTTGAGTTTTATGTCAAATCCTGAATTACCTATTAAATTTTCTGACGCTGCGGCGACTAAAGTATTGTCGTTGATCACGGAAGAAGAAAACCCAGACTTGAAATTACGTGTTTACGTTACAGGCGGTGGGTGCTCTGGCTTTTCGTATGGTTTTACTTTTGATGAAAAAGTTAATGACGGCGATATGACGATAGAAAAACAAGGCGTCACTATGGTGATTGATCCGATGAGTTTACAGTATTTAGTTGACGGTGAAGTTGACTATATTGAAGGCTTAGAAGGCAGTCGCTTCTTGGTTAATAATCCAAATGCGACTACAACCTGTGGTTGTGGATCTTCTTTTTCGATTTAATCGACATCGAGAATAAATGAAAGCCGACATAATGTCGGCTTTTTTGATCGCCGACTAAACTGATGTAAAATGCGTGAATAAATCGGTAGCTAGTTTAATAGCCAGTAGATTAATTCGAAGTTGATTATACCAAGTCGATTAATGTTCAAAACCGTATTGTTTTAAGGCTATAGGTTTGTTTGTCGAATATTAAAGGGCAGTATATCTTTACAGTTGTTAACTATTTGTTATTAGCGATATTACCTAACACCGGAGAATTTATTGCAACTTAATCTCCTTTTATAGATACTTAGCGACAATGACAACATGAAGAAAAATAATTGATTTAAGGAAGAACATGATCTCAAAAAGTAAATTAATTGCCAGTACCTATTTAGCTGTATTAATGAGTGTAGGGAGCTTTATTGCTTCAGCACAACAATTAAACGCTGACCAACAAGCGCAATTAAACGCGCTAAAAACAACCGCATTAGCATCAGATTTATCTTATCAGCTCATTGAGTCGCTAACGACAGAAGTGGGTCACCGCTTGATGGGGTCAGAAGGTGATAAAAAGTCGATTGTTTGGGCCGTAAATAAAATGAAAGCTTTAGGCTTTGATAAAGTATGGACCGAAGAAGTTACGGGCAGTTATTGGTTACGTGGAGAAGCAAAAGCTCGTATTGTTGCACCTTATCCACATGATGTCGTGATTTTAGCGTTAGGTGGCAGCATAGGAACAGCTAAAGGAGGTTTAACAGCCAAGGTTGCGCATTTTGAAACTTTGGATGACCTAAAAGCTGCACCTGATAATAGCCTTAATGGCAAAATAGCCTTCGTTTCTTACCAAATGGAGCGCCATATTGATGGCGATGGTTATGGACCTGCTGTCGGTACTCGAGTGGGCGGTGCGGTTGTTGCTGCACAAAAAGGCGCTTCAGCGTTGATTATGCGTTCAGTAGGTACAGACAATAATCGCACGGCTCATACCGGTGTGATGCGCTATAAAGATCAGGTTAAAAAAATTCCGGCAGCGGCCTTATCTAATCCTGATGCTGATTTATTGGTCAATCAACTGAAACGTGGTGAAGAAGTCAGTATGTACCTTAACATGACCGCTAAAACTAACGCTGAAGTTGTCGCAACCTCAGCCAATGTTATTGGTGAGTTTACTGGCAGTGAGTTACCAAATGAAATTGTCTCTTTAGGTGCTCACTTAGATAGTTGGGATGTTGGTACCGGCGCATTAGATGATGGCTTAGGTATCGGTATGGTAATGGCAGCAGCGCATCATATTGGGCAACTACCTAAACGTCCAAAACGTACTATTCGGGTTATTTTATTTGCCGCAGAAGAAGTGGGTTTATTGGGCGCTAAGCAATATGTTATAGCACATAAAGATGATATGAATGCTCATGTTATGGGTGCTGAGTGGGACTTCGGTATAGGGCGCATATACAAAATGACTCCTGGTGTGGGCGCACAGTCGCTCAATGCTGTACGTGAATTAGCACAGTATTTAGCTCCAATGGGCGTAGCATTAGCACCAGAAAATAATGCGAAAGGGCAATCAGATATGAGTGCGTTAAGTGATGCTGGAATGCCAAGTATAAACTTTTCACCTGATGGCTCTAACTACTTCGATTATCACCATACTGAAAATGACACTTTAGACAAAGTTGAACCAGAAGCGCTGAAAGTGAATACGGCTATTTATACGATGTATGCCTATTTTGCTGCGCAAGCGATGGTAGACTTTAGAAAGTAGTCATTAAAATATCATTAGCCGATAGATTAATTTATTGAGCAAGCTAGCGTTTCAATAAATTAATCTGGTTAGTGTCATTTCATGATAAATTGCAGATTGGGATTATCAATTTAATTGTTGTCTTAAAGTGAGTGTTGTCATTGGGCGTAGACAGTTAATGATGTCGGCTATGTCGGTTAATATGCTGCCAACTGAACTCAACGGTGATTGACCTTAGACTGACCTACGATAGACTTATGTCATCCTTCCTGTAATAAAAATTCGATAATTCGGTTGTGATCTAAATTAAAATCCTTTGCCTTAACGCCACGAATAATAAAGTCAGCTTCTTTAGCTAAATCAATATTTTTTGCCATAATGTATCGATGATATTTTAAATTATAAAAACAACGTACTTTTGGATTAATAGGGTCGTCTAAATTTCCACTTTCTACGATGGCTAAACGGTTTGAATTAAGCTCGACAATACTGCCAACAGGGTATACCCCTAAACATTTAATAAATAAATCAACCAACCTAGGCATAAGTTTACCATCAAGAGCTAAGCCTCTTAATATACCGAATGCTTTAATTGGGCTGTAATTTTTTTTATAGCAACTTTCTGCTGTTAGCGCGTCAAAAATATCACATATGGCAATCATGGCACCATAGTTTGAAATGTTATCCTGCTTTAATTGTTGTGGATAGCCAGAACCGTCCAAACGCTCATGATGTAGTGCTGCAACCTCTATACTGAGGGGAGAAATGTCAGGTATCGCTTTAATAATTTCAATTGAGTGGTTGACGTGCTCTTTTATAATACGGAATTCTTGCTCAGTTAGTTTTTCAACTTTATTGAGTATTTTATCGGGTACCTTAATCTTACCTACATCATGAAGAAACGCGCCAATAGCAAGTTGATGGGTAATGTCTCTATCTATTTTTAAAAAGCGGGCGAAAACAGTCATAAGTACCGAGACTGAAACAGAGTGCTCTAATAAGTATTCATTTTTATCACGAATATTTATCACGCAAACTAATGCATCAGGATTTTTAAAAATCGCGGTGATGATGTGCTTAGTAACTTCAACAACAGGGCCAAGTTCTATTGAACGACCTTGTTGTACGTCAAGAAAAATTTGCTGTTGAATCTTTTTTGACTGCTTAAAAAGCTTTTTAGCTTTAGTGACTTCGAGAATCACTGGACCGGGTTTTTCTAGCTGCTCTGGGAGGTTGGTACTGAGGGCATCGCTAATGGTTTTTGTGGTATCAACTAAAACCGACTCAACGCCTTTAGCTTTTAGGGCGCTGATAACATCGTCGCTTTTGATATGGCCAGCACGTGTTAAGTTATAAGTGCCATGTTGTTCGACAATATCAACAACAAAATGCCCTTTCTTTAAATCATTAATACTAACTTTTATGATCATAATACAATTTTTTAGGGGTGTTAACTTTAATAATAGTCACAGCACAATAAAAGGTAATTTATTTTTGTATGAAATTATTTTTATAGTTTAAATACCATGCCGTTATTTGCCTTTTTATTGACATAAAGGTTTTTGTCGGCAGTTTTTAATAAATCGTCCATCGTCTCTTTACCACTACTTGCTGCGGCACCACAGCTAATACTGACGGGTAATAAAGTACCTTGATAGGGCATTGGATTATCATCAAAAAATTGACATAAACGGTCACTCGCTTGTTCAGCTTCTAATAACGTTTGGCTGGCAAGGACGACAACAAACTCATCTCCGGCATAGCGAAAGCATTTATCATTCTCTCGCACTAATTCTTGTAATTGACTGGCAACATAAGTCAAAACTTTGTCGCCGCAGTCATGTCCGTAAGTGTCATTTATGGCCTTAAATTTATTGCAATCAATAAATAAAACTGAAAAGGGTACACCATAGCGACGTTGGCGAATCAGCTCTTCACCAATACAAACTTCCATCAGGCGTCGATTCGCCACACCGGTTAAACGGTCATAGTGCGCCATGTATTGAAGTTGCTCTCGAATTAATACATTCGATAAACAAAGGCTGACCTTAACCGCAAGTTGTTCTAAATGAAAAGTGCCTAAGTCTTGATGAAATCGAGCTGATGACTTATCGGTAAATAATAAACTGCCAAATAACTTACCTTCCAATGACAAAGGCGTTAATGCCGCTGATTTTGCACCAGTGAGTAATGATTTCGGCACAATATTATTCAGTTGCTCAAGTTGGTTGGTCAACATAGGTTTTTTGTCTACGTGCAGCAGAGATAACTTTTCAGCAGAAATCTGAGAGGTGTTTTTTTGATGCCAGTTAGATTGTAAATTCCCGTTAATTAAATAACTTATCGGTGTAGGCTCAGCAAGTAATAATGAAATACCAGACAATTGAAATTTAGCTTGAATTAGTCCAAGTAAACGTTCCAGCAGTTCCTCACTTGATTGACAAGCCAGCACTTCTGTTTCTATTTCAAATAATTTACGGGCAATACTTTCGTTTACTTTTGAATTTTCAATTAACTGATGAATTTTCGACATTTAACACGCCTTGACTGCTCATATCTTCAGCATTGTTATATTTTATGCTAGAGAGTGCAAGCACATTCCGAGTGGATAACACTGCTTTATATCGACAAATCAGTGGTTAGCGAAAAAAATACGCATTTAGTGGTATTATATTTGCTTCCTGTAATTACTTAACGTTATATCAGCGCAATCGTTCTAGCTTGATATGAAAAAGTAACTTTGCATAATTGTCTAATAAATAATTAGGGTAATTAACTAAGTTATTTATGGTAACGGTCGATATAAACAATGACTTCATTAGAATGGCATCACAGTGCAACGAGGTAAAATGCAACCAATGCAAAAACTACTTATAGCAATCTTATTTACTTTTACGCAGATTATTAGCGCTTCAGCGGCTGAGCTAACCGCGGTGCAAATTTATAGTGATAACGTATTACTTGATTTAATAAAAGAAAACAAACATTTAAGCCAAGTCGTTATTGATGACTGCCAATTAGTACAAGATATTGAAGCGCGGGCGGTAAAATCTCAAATGCCTTCATATCAATTTCTTTGGGGCGATATGCTTGCTTATGGTGTGTGTGTGAAAAAAGATGTGCCGTTAGGATTACATTACATGCAAGCTTCTGCCGATCAGGGCTTATCTGAAGCTTTAGAGCAAATGGGGCGCTATTATCATGTTGGCAAGTTTGTGCAAGTTGATATCAATCAAGCACTTATTTTTCTAAAAGAGTCGGCGGCGCTAAATAATTTAAAAGCGCAGCTTCGATTAGCCGATTTGTATTTAGCGGGTCATGGTAGTCCGCTTGATTTCCCACAGCTTTATACGCAATTACATCAATCAGTTACTGACGATAAAAAAGAACATAAAATTATCGCACAGCATTTAGTGAAACTAGCGCAAAAAATGCCTGAACGGGTCGTTAATGCGGCTAGTAACGGAAAGTATTAACCGCTATGGGCGGCAAAGTATTGCGTTGATGAGTTATTGTTTCAGGTTTTTATCTCGCTTGGGTATATAGTTAATCTACGATATACTACAAAAAAAACCATTAATGAATAAATGTGACCAATAAAGACCCGCACAAACAGCGTGAAGCTGACAAATATGATAAACCCGTAGCAAGCCGTGAGCTGCTATTGTCGCTGATCGAAAAATCTAACATCCCGCCTACGTTTAAAGCCCTTATCAAGCAATTACAATATACTGATGAAGATATGGTGGTTGGGGTAAAACACCGTTTACGTGCCATGGAAAATAGTGGCCAAATTGTGTTTAATAAGTTTAAGCAATATGCTGTCGCAAACCGTAGTGATGTGTTAACCGGTAAAGTCATCGGTCATCGTGATGGTTTTGGCTTCTTTGCGCCAGACGATGGTGACAAAGACTTCTATATATCATCTTATGAAATGAAACGTGTAATCCACGGTGATATTGTAGAAGCGATATTGATAGACCGCACAGACCGAAAAGGTCGCAAAGAAGTAAAAATACTCGACGTAATTAAACCACGTACTGCCGGGGTTGTTGGGCGGTTTTATGTTGATCATCATATCGCTTCTGTTGTCCCTGATGATGCGCGTATTCAGCAAGAAATTCTTATCCAGCCGGATAAAAAATTAGGCGCTCGTCATGGCGAAGTTGTAGTTGTTCATGTTATTCAAAGACCGACTAAGCGTTCAAATGCGGTGGGTGAAGTTATTGAAGTGCTCGGTGAACACATGGCGCCGGGGATGGAAATTGAAATAGCCTTGCGTGAACATGATCTTCCAAATCAATTTTCGCCAGAAGTTATTGCCGAAGTTAGCGGTATTGCTGATGAAGTTGAAGAATCAGCAAAAGCACCAAGAAAAGATTTACGCGATTTACCTTTAGTCACCATTGATGGCGAAGATGCACGAGATTTTGACGATGCGGTATATTGTAAACCTAATGCTGGCGGCGGTTGGACCTTATGGGTGGCGATTGCTGATGTGAGTTATTACGTGCGTGATAAAACCGCATTAGATGAAGAAGCAATCTCTCGTGGTAATTCAGTTTATTTTCCTAGCCAAGTTATTCCTATGTTACCGGAAAAACTCTCCAATGGCCTGTGTTCATTAAACCCAGATGTTGACCGACTTTGTATGGTTTGCGAAATGGACATTTCTGCTTTAGGAGAATTATCAGGATCGAAATTTTATTCTGCCGTAATGCGCTCCCACGCGCGTTTTACTTATAGCAAAGTCGCGACTATTTTAGGTGTAAACCCTGAGCAAAAAGACGAAGACTACCGCGCAGAATTACGCACACAATATCAAGCACTGATTCCTGATTTAGAAAACCTAAATACCATGTATCACGTGCTAAGCAAGGCAAGAACAGAACGTGGTGCTATTGCTTTTGAAACGACAGAGTCGCAGTTTCTTTTTAACAGTGATAGAAAAATAGAGTCTATCGTGGCAATGGTGCGCAACGACGCGCATAAAATCATTGAAGAATGTATGATTTTAGCTAACGTTGCGACAGCAGAGTTCATTGAAAAACATAAAAAGCCCGGTTTATTTCGTGTGCACGATAAGCCAAGTGAAGACAAATATAATAACTTTATCAGTTATGTTAACGAGCTTGGACTTGACCTATCTTCCATGGGAGAACGTAAAACACAGCCTGAGCCGAAAGACTATTGTCATATATTAGAGAAAATTGCCGACCGTCCGGATCAAGAGCTTATTCAAACCATGCTGTTGCGTTCTATGCGCCAAGCGGTTTATCAAAGCGACAATATCGGCCACTTTGGCCTAGCACTGCCATCATATAGCCACTTTACTTCGCCCATACGTCGTTACCCAGATCTAGTGGTACATCGTGTTATTAAAGCTATTTTAGATGAGCAAGCTAAAGATGAAGCGAATGCAGGCGCACATAGCTATACACCTGAAGCGGTGATAGAGCTTGGTGAACATTGCTCTATGACCGAACGTCGTGCTGACGATGCCACGCGTGATGTCTCAGATTGGCTGAAATGTGAATATATGCAAGACCATGTTGGTGATACTTTTACCGGTGTCATATCCACGGTGACCAACTTTGGTTTATTTGTGCGTTTAGCTGATTTACACATTGAAGGGTTAGTGCATATAACCTCATTAGGTCATGACTATTACCACTTTGACGATGTGCGCATGTGCTTAACAGGTGAAAACACCGGTGCTAAGTATCACATTGGCGATACGGTAGAAGTGCAAGTTGCTGCGGTTAATCTTGATGAGAAAAAAATTGATTTAGCATTAGCCGGTGCAAATGCCGTTATAAAGCGTGCTAAACCAACGACAAAAAGCAGAAGCTCGGATAAGCATAAACGCGGTAAGCGCTCTGCTGGCAAGTCAACATCACAAGACGCAAAAGCAAGTTTTGATGAAAAAGCTAAACCAAGTAAAAAGCCGGTTAAAGCTGCCGATAAAGCTAGCGATAAAACAACGACTAAAGCGAAAAAGCGTAAGGCGAGAAAAAAGCGTCCTGGTAAAAATGCACGTAAAACAGGTGTTTAATAAGCAAAGCCATAGTAAATGCGTTGTTAGATGATGTAATTCAGCAATCTAATAACGCGTACCATTTAGATTAGTCCTTTTAAAGGCAAGGTAATCACTTGTAGGTCGGCATTTATGCCGTCAACTTGATGCGAAAATCCGGTCTTATGTTGTCACTTGTATAGTGACAAAGACATGTAATATTAATTTGATTAATGAATGGTCAAATTGGTATAAAGTAATTAACAGAGAAAGAAATAAGTTTATGGCAAAGCAAGAAGAATTAGTATTCGGCATCCACGCAGTAAAAGCCCTCATTGAACATGCTCCTGAAAGATTTATCGAGTTATGGTTGCTTAAAGGACGTGAAGATGACCGTTTAATGCCAATTACTAACTTAGCGCAACAATACGGCATTCCTGCACAAATGGCGAGTCGTAAAGTGCTAGATGATAAAACTGAAGGCGAGCAACATCAAGGTGTTGTGGCACGTGTAAAGCCTGGTAAAGTATTCACTGAAGCCGATTTAGAAGACATTCTTGCAGAAGCAGAGCGTAAAGAACAAGCGCCATTTTTATTAATATTAGATGGTGTTACTGACCCGCACAATCTAGGCGCATGTTTACGAAATGCCGATGCCGCAGGTGTGCAAGCGATTATAGTACCTAAAGATAACGCTGCGCGCTTAACTGCAACGGTTCGAAAAGTGGCTGTTGGCGCTGCCGAGAGTGTGCCATTAGTGCAAGTGACCAATTTATCTCGAACCATGAAAGCCCTACAACAAATGGGCGTGTGGATTATTGGCACGGCAGGGGAAACAGATACTTGCCTTTACGACGTGAAATTAGCCGGCCCAATGGCGTTAGTGATGGGGGCTGAAGGGAAAGGCATGCGTCGTTTAACCCGCGAAAACTGCGATCAATTGGTTAAATTACCGATGGCTGGCAGTGTTTCAAGCTTAAATGTATCGGTTGCAACCGGTATTTGTTTGTTTGAGATCGTGCGTCAACGATTAGCCGTGTAAAAAAAACATAAATAGTCAGCTGAATTTATTGAATATCGATGCATTCAGCTGAAATTTTTATAAGCCTGGCTTTTACCAGCTCAGCGCTTAATTCTACTTATTAGTTTCTGCTTAACCTGCTTTTTAAAAACCAATTCAATTAGTTTTAGCCAACCAGAACATTAGATAAAACTCCGCCAAGTGAATGAATATTAAGTTTAAAATTTAATAACTAAACTATATGAAGCATCCGCTTGCCTTTTTTGCTTATTTTCCCTACAATACGCGTCCTTAATTCAGCCTGAACTTTTGTTCCTTGCCTCAACTGGTGTGGCTGAGCCAGATAATGAGGCTACAACCGTAAGGAGCTCGTAATGCGTCATTACGAAATCGTATTTATGGTTCACCCTGACCAGAGTGAACAAGTACCAGCTATGATTCAGCGTTACAGTGACATCGTCACTAATGCTGAAGGCAAAATCCACCGTCTAGAAGACTGGGGCCGTCGCCAATTAGCTTACCCAATCAATAAATTGCACAAAGCACACTATGTTTTAATTAACATTGAAGCGCCTCAAGCAGCTATTGATGAATTAGAAACTTCTTTCCGTTATAACGATGTTGTTATACGTAACATGATCATGCGTACTAAAGACGCGGTTACTGAAGCTTCAGCTATGGCTGTTGCTAAAGAAGACCGTCGTGATGAACGTCGCGAAGTGAAGAAAGAGGTTACTGACGCACCAGCTACTGAAGCATCAGATGTTGAAGCACCAGCTGCCGAAGCACCAAAAGCAGAAGAAGCTGCGAGCGAAGAATAAGTAACCTGTGACCTGCTCTTACTATGAATAATAGCCAAGAGAATTGCTTAGTATTGACCGGACATGTGGTAAAGCCACCTAAAACGTCAACTAGCCCAGCGGGTATTCAGCACTGTCAGTTTTCAATGGACCACAAGTCTATTCAAAATGAAGCAGGCATGAACAGACAAGCGTTTGTTCGAATACAAGTTGTTGCAACCGGCAAAGTGTCACAACACTTAACTCGTGATTTAATTGAAGGCTGTAATGTTAAAGTGACTGGTTTTATAAACCGTCATGAATCTAGAAACGGTAATCCGCTTTTAGTATTACATGCCCAACAAATTGAAATGATTTAATTTAGGCTATACATATTTAACGGTGATTTTCACCTTAATACAGTAAGCCATATTAGGAGAAATCCATGTCTCGTTTTTTTAGACGTCGCAAGTTCTGCCGCTTTTCAGCGGAAGGTGCTGCTGCAATCGATTATAAAGATACAGCTGTACTAAAAAACTATATCACTGAAAGTGGTAAAATTGTTCCTAGCCGTATTACTGGTACAAGTGCTAAATATCAACGTCAACTTGGTCGTGCGATCAAGCGTGCTCGTTACTTAGCATTATTACCATATACTGATTTACATAAGTAACCTAAATAAGGGGTTTTGAAAATGGAAGTAATACTTCTTGATAAAAT
Organism: Colwellia sp. PAMC 21821; assembly: GCF_002077175.1. Taxonomy (NCBI): domain Bacteria; kingdom Pseudomonadati; phylum Pseudomonadota; class Gammaproteobacteria; order Alteromonadales; family Colwelliaceae; genus Colwellia; species Colwellia sp. PAMC 21821. The sequence goes on along the minus strand of NZ_CP014943.1, from coordinate 1,501,193 downwards.
CGCCAAATTAGGCGGCCTTGGTGACAAGGTAACTGTTAAATCTGGTTACGCTCGTAACTTTTTACTACCTAAAGGCAAAGCTGTTTTTGCCTCTAAAGCAAACGTTGAGCACTTTGAAGCTCGTCGCGCTGACTTAGAGAAAAAATTAGCTGAGCAACTTAGTGCTTCTGAAGCACGTGCTGCTAAATTAACTGAATTAGCTGAAATCACTATCGCTTCTAAAGCCGGTGACGAAGGTAAATTATTCGGTTCAATTGGTACGCGTGATATTGCTGATGCAATCACTGAAGCTGGTGTTGAAGTTGTTAAAGCTGAAGTACGCTTACCACTAGGTAGCATCCGTGAAACAGGTGAATTCGATATCGTAATTCACGTGCACAACGATGTAGATGCAACAATTAAAGTTGTTGTTATTGCTCAAGCTTAATTGCTGCTAGTAATCGTATAATAAAAACCCTGAATTCGTCATGAATTCAGGGTTTTTTTATGCTCATAATAAGGGGTTTTCTTAATCTATAATTCAAGGTTTTTATTATTCAATTACTAAGCATTGTTTGTCTGCCATTTTTCAGCGTTTACTTTATCATTCAAATTAAAAGTTAAGTTCAATTGCTAGTAACTGTAATTAAAAAAATATTAATGTATTTATCAACTACAATAGGCTTAATCAGATCTTTATTCTCAGTAGCTCATCACAGCGCTGTTATCTTGCTCTTAAAAACGATTTCCATAGCTATGGAGTGCTCATGTTGTCGAAGGTTAAGCTATTAGAACGAATTAAGATAAAAACACTGTTTATCATGATGACAGTAGTTTATATATTAGTTTGTCTATTTTCGGTGGTAGCCGCTTACCAAGCACAGAACAGTCAGCACCATGCGATAGAATCATTAAGCCTTAATGAACAACAACTTAATCAGTACGCCAGTACCACTGTATTGTCGAACACTCATCTTGGTCGATTGGTTTTAGAAAAAGAGAGCGGCTCAAGACTGTTAGCCATTTCTGACAGTCGATGGTATTTAAGTTTTCAACAACCTGTTTATCTTGTTTTTACTTCACCATTGTTACTTTATTTTACATTGGCATTAGTTGTTACTGGCTTCGTGCTACGCAAAATATTACAACAGCAGCTGGCAATAAGTCTTAAACCTCTACAACAATTGGAAAATTGGGCGAACCTTAGTGTGATTCAGGGCTTTGCGAATGAAATTAATATTGACGACTCGTCTCAAGAAACCAGCGTTATTACGTTAGCCATTCATCAATTGCAGCAACAAATAAGAGATAACGTGGCTAGCGATACAGCTTGGGATCAAAGTATTAGATCTAGTGCTTTACTCGATCAAGAAACCCGAATTGGTAACCGAGCATTTTTCGATAATAGGTTACAAGCGTTTCTTAAAGAGGACGATGTTCAAGGTGCCGTGCTTTTAATTCAATTTAAAGAATTAGAATTGGTACAAAACTTATATGGTTATCAACAAGCATTGTCCCTTTTATTATCCCTTATCCAGGTCACTAAGCAAAGATTACAAAACCAACCAAGCTATTTTATTGCACGACAAAGTGAATATGAATTATCGATATTACTTCCAAATGCTTTTATGCAAGAAGTGGAAAAATTAGCTGACCGTTTAGTAACAAACTTACAAACTGTAGTAATGCCCGTAGGGATTAATCAAGAAGAGTTTGTTCATATCGGAGTGAGCTATTTTGGTTATGATCAAGTACCTTATCAAGTAATGTCGGAAGCCGACATGGCCTTACGCACAGCACAACTGCAGGGGCCTTCGCAATGGTTTATGTTTGAAGTTGGCGAGTTAGAGGAAGTCAAAGCTAAAGGCTCTTTAAAATGGCGAACCTTTCTTAATGGAGCGATTAAGGGAAATGGTTTTGTTATTTTTTTCCAGCCGGTAATTGCGAGTGACAGTGCTAAGGTTTTACATCACGAAGTGCTGTCAAAAGTAAGGGATAAAAATGGCGTTATGATCAGTGCTCGGATTTTCTTTCCTATGGCTAAAAAATGTGGACTAACAGTACAAATAGATTTACTGATACTTGAGCAAGTTTGTCGCGTGTTAGCTTATGAGCAAGAGCAACAAGACCATTGTAGTATTAATATTTCGATTGATTCGCTGCTTTCAGAAGGATTTACGGATAAATTTTTATCAATAACGCACCGTTTCCCTGCAGTGAAAGAGAAGATCATGATTGAGGTTAGCGAATATCAATTAGTAAATAATTTGACTCAATTACAGCCAGCTTTAGCGGCTTTAAACAATGCAGGTGTAAAAATTATTGCTGACAAAGTGGGGCAATATGTCGTTAGCGCCCATTATATTAATATTTACCCAATATATGCGATGAAATTACACCGTAGTATCGTGATAGACATTGATAAAAAAACAGAGAATCAAGTATTTATTCAAAGCTTGAAAACCCTAGCGGCTGCAAAAAACATTCCGGTGTATGCCTTAGGCGTGGAAAAACAAGCGGAGTGGCGCACGTTACTACAGCTGGGCGTAAAAGGCGGGCAAGGGCACTTTTTTACGGAGCCGATGGCCCAGGTAGCGAAGGCCATTCATCTTGACTAAGTAAGCCGCGCTCAAACATACCCGCTAAACCTTGCAGACCACCTGTATGTAAAAGCACAATACGATGATGTGCAGGGAAATAACCTGATTCGATCAGATCGAGTAATGCTAAAATCATTTTCCCTGAATAGACTGGCTCAAAATCAATACCAACTACCTTACTAAAATTACGTATTTTTTCTGCGTCTTGCGGACTAAATTTAGCGTATCCACCACAGTGAAATTCATGCGCTATTCGCCAGTTTTTGTCATGTTTACTGCTTAAGGGTAGCAAGGCGGTTACTTCATTTTCAAGATAGCCTTGTTGTTTTAGTACTGCTATTCCGAGTAAGTTATGCTGCGACTTATCACCTAGAATTAGGCCTGCCAAAGTACCGCCACTGCCTACAGGTGTTATTAGGGTATCAAATTCGCATTGTTGGTTGAGTTCATCAATCACTTCAGCGACACCAGTTAACGCCAGTCCATTGCTGCCACCTTCAGGAATTATGATGTAGTCAGGGTATTTTAGCTGTAATTGCTGTAAATAATGTTCATCATTGCGCATACGATAAGTTTTTCGGTCAACAAAAGTTAGCTTCATCTCCCAATGTTTAGCCCACGCTAATGTGTAGTTATTTTGATTATTCTCTTCGCCTCGAATAATGCCAATAACAGGCAGTTTTTGTTGGTGGCAGGCGAATGCACAAGCATGAATGTGATTAGAAAAACAGCCGCCAAAAGTAATAACACCTGCAGCACCAATATTTTTAGCATGCGCTAAGTTGTATTTCAGCTTGCGCCATTTATTGCCAGAAATAACATGATGAATGAGATCGTCGCGCTTAACTTGTACGGATATTTTATGCTGAGTAAAAACAGGATGAGCTATGGGTTGTAAAACTGATAAAGGAGACATAAGTTTTGTAACTCAAAATAATGAAGTAATTAAAACACTTGCGCCGAAAATAGAATCAGCGATAATGACTTTACGGTTAAAGATAATAGAATAATAATATCGCTTAATGACAATTATTACACGTATCAAAAATGTTTTCTCAAAAGTAAAGTCAGCTGACTTAATTGGCGTGTCTTTACGACAGCAGTCTATTAGTTATTTTGTTAAAAAAACTAATAAAAATAAAAGTGACGTTGTTGAAAACAAAGGAAATTCAATTGCAAAGGCGCTTAAGCACTTAGTTAGTGCTCAGTCGTTTTCAGGACAGTGTCATTTGGTTTTAGCGAATGCTCATTCGCAAATTGTCCAAGTAGATAAACCTAATGTACCGGTTGATGAAATGAACGCTGCTTTGAAATGGCAGATCAAAGATCTTGTCAGTATTGCACCCGAAAATATGGTCTTGGATTATTTTGATGGCCCAACCTTAGCCGGGGGACATGAAAAAATTAATGTAGTATGTGTCGCTAAAAATGACTTAATTGAGCTGGTTACCGCATTTACCGACGAACAACTACAGATTGACAGCATTACGACTGAAGAGTTTGCATTTGCCAGTTTATTACCAGTACAACAAGATGCAGTATTGCTTGTTTGCCAACAGCCCAATGAAGAAATAAACATTTTAATTGTTAAAAATGGGCAACTATTCTTTAGTCGACGTTTGCGTGGTTTCGCCCAAATTGCGACTAAAAGCGAAGATGAATTAACTATGGGCGTTGTTGACGCTTTAAGTCTAGAGATTCAGCGTTCTACCGATTATTTCGAACGACAATTAAAACAAGCACCAATCAAAGCTATTGAGGTTTTGCTGCCGATAGACAAAGAAGCGTTTTTAGCCCGTAAATTGGCAGAGAATACCAATGTAGAAGTGAAGCTGTTCGTTATGCCAGTTGAGCTAGAAAGCCTCCGCAATAATGCGGTAGCCGTTGGTGCAACACAGTTAAATTTTATGGAGCCAAACTAACGTGGCTAAATATTCAATCAACTTACTACAGGCAGACTTGCTACCTGCAAAAGCGCTCTGGACACTTAATCGTGTGGTGACATTATGGATAATTACTCTGGTCGTTATGCTGGTGTTAATTTTTATTACCCAGTGGCAAGTTAATAATTTAGCAGCAGAATTTAAAGTCATAAACGCGCAAAATATTAGCCAAACATCACAGTTAACAAACTTAGAATTAGCCATTAGTAAAAATCGTCAAGACACAGCATTACTGACGCAATTAAGCACAATCAAACTCGTGATTGCCAATAAAGAACATTTACATAAACAATTAACGGATCCAACTAAAACTTACAGTGCGGGCTTTTCAAGCGCAATGGCTGAATTAGCTGCGTTGCATAATAAAAACATAAGTTTACAAAGAGTTAATATTGGTAATGGCAATATGACTTTCTCGGGAATTGCACGTACACCCGATGCCGTACCTAATTGGTTATCTGGTTTTGAATCATCGACATTTCTTTCTGGTAAGCGATTTATTAATTTTTCTTTAATTGAAAATGAACAAAAATTAACTGAGTTCGTTGTTAGCTCTGCACAAAGTAAAGGAGAGTAGCGTATGTCTCAGTGGTTAGCTTATAGTGAAAAATTTAAGAGTACGACACCGCGTGAGCAATATTTAATTATCGCGTCAGGCATGGTTGCTATCGTTTTTATTTTATACAGTGTCTTTATGGATGAATCGATTCAGCGTATCGATAAGTTGAATCAGCAAGTTTTGCAAACTCAGCAAAGTAATGCAAATATGCAAAATTCGATTCAAATATTAGAGCAAGCGTTACGCGAAGACCCAAATACAGCGTTAAAAAAAGAGTTATCACAATATCAAGCAAAGCTCGGTAGTATTGACGAAAAGTTACTCGCGTTAACCTCAGATTTAATTGACCCCATTCAAATGCGCTTTGCCTTGATCAAGTTATTAAAATTACAAAAAGGTGTTAAGTTACTTTCATTTGAAGTGCTGCCAGCAAATCCAGTTACTGAGCATAAAGCTGAAGCAGATAAAGCGGAAAAAATAACAACGGTTAAAGCAGATGCTTCGCAGTCGCAACCAACGCAATTACAATTATACCGACATGGCATCAAAATAAAGCTACAAGGGAAATATTTTGAGCTAAAAGACTATTTAACTCAGTTAGAGAGTTTGTCTTGGAAGTTTTTCTGGCAAGAATTTGATTATCAATTAAAAGCATATCCTGTCAGCGAGTTAGAAATTGAAATTTATAGCTTAAGTACGTCCAAGGAGTTTATTGGTGTATAAAATTATCTTCGTTATATCTGTGATATTTATGTCGCAATGTGCAAAAGGTCAACAAGTAGACCCTACCCGGCCATTTGGCGTGGTTGCATCAGCTAATAGCAGCGAAAAGAGAGCGGCGTTAGTTTTGCAATCAATTATCCAGGGTAATAATAAGAAAAAAGCGATCATTAATGGTCAAGTTCTTAATGTTGGCGATAAGTATAAAGGTTTCGATTTGATTGCAATCAATGCAAATGGGGTGGTATTAGATTCACCACAAGGTAGAATGGAATTATTATTATTTTCCGGTGTAATAGCGAACTCAAAATGAATAAAAAAATTAAAATTAAAAAGCACCAAATGAAACTATTATGCTGTTCAGCGGTAATCGCACTTGTGGGTTGCCAATCTGCCCCCAAACCTCCAACAGATGTTACTCAAGCATTAGATAAAGCGATCGCGCAATCTAATCAGCCTACAGCACCTAAACCGCTACAGGCTTTGCCTAATGCTGTTCGCCAAGAGCTTATGCAAAAAGAAATTCAGCAAGCACGTCATGGTTTATTGGCGGAAAAGCGTTTAGAAATTGCTGCCAGCGGTGTTGCTGCAGAGCAGTTTTTTGCCGCTATTGTTGATGACTCATCTTATAGTATTGCGGTACACCCTGAGGTTAGCGGTAACATCACGTTGAATTTAAAAAACGTCACCTTAGATGAAGCACTCGACGTGGTTGAATCAATCTATGGTTACGATATTCGCCGTGAAGGGCGAGTAATTCAGGTATATCCGTCAGGTATTCGCACAGAAACTATCCCGTTAGATTATTTGTATGTTAAGCGTCGTGGTATTTCTAGCACGAGCATTAACTCTGGTGGCGTTTCTGAAAACGATCCTAACAGTAGCAATTCAAGCGGTAACGGCGGGAATAATAACAATAATAATGGCGGCAATAGCGGCGGTAATAATAACAATCAAAACGGGAATGGAAATCAAAGTAGTAGCGGTGTAAATATTTATACTGAAAATGAATCTGATTTTTGGACCGAGCTTAAAGAGACTTTAAATGCCTTAGTGGGTGATGAAGCTGGTCGTTCTGTCATTGTGTCGCCACAGGCGGGACTAGTCACTATTAAAGCATTACCTGCTGAAATAGCGGCCGTAAAACGCTTTATTGAAAGTACTGAAGAGCACTTGCGTCGCCAAGTTATTATTGAAGCAAAAATAATGGAAGTCACCTTAAATGATGATTACCAACAAGGGGTTAAGTGGGACCAAGTATTAGGGCATGTTGAAAGCACAAATATTGGTTTCTCAACGACTGGCAACATTGCAGGTAATGCAATTTCTTCTGCTATTGGTGGTGTAACCAGTTTAAGTTTTCTCAATAAAGACTTTAGTGGTGTAATTGATTTATTATCTACTCAAGGTAATGTGCAGGTACTTTCTAGTCCAAGAATTACCGCGACAAACAATCAAAAAGCGATTATAAAAGTCGGTGAAGATGAATACTTTGTTACTGATGTCTCTAGTACAACGACCACAGGTACTTCAACAACGACTACACCTGAAATAGATCTAACACCTTTCTTCTCGGGTATAGCCCTTGACGTAACACCTCAAATTGATGCTGATGGCGAAGTTATTCTACATATTCACCCGTCGGTGACCATTACCGCCGAGCAAACTAAAACTATTCGCTTAAGCGACCAAGATATTGTATTACCCTTGGCCCAAAGCAGCGTTCGTGAATCTGATACTATTATTCGAGCTAAATCAGGTGAAATTGTTGTCATTGGTGGCCTAATTGAAACACGCAAAGTTGACAAGGAATCTAAAACACCTTTCTTTGGTGATATCCCAATTATGGGCGCATTATTTAAAAGCAAAAGCGAGTCTGTGCAAAAGAAAGAGTTAATTATCTTGCTAAAACCTATTGTTATCGGACATGACACTTGGAAGAATCAACTGCAAGACGCTCGTGCTTTACTTAAACAATGGTTTCCTGAAGATGCAGATGCAAACACAACGACATACTAAGTTGTAACCTTATGTACTTGCAACACTTTGGTTTAAAGGAACTCCCATTTACCTTGACACCAAACACCAATTTTTATTTGGGATTAGAGTCTCATAACGAGGCTCTAGCAGTACTTCTAACCGCATTACAAACGGGTGAAGGTTTTATTAAAGTGGTTGGGGAAGTCGGCACGGGTAAAACTTTAATGTGCCGTAAATTGCTAAATGAAATTCCTCAACATTTTGTCACCGCCTATATTCCCAACCCTTATTTAAAGCCAGATGAGTTGCGACGTGCAGTTGCAGTAGAATTAGGCGTAAAGCAATCGCAAACTGTCTCGGCAGAGCTTTTAACGCAGCGAATTCAGCAACGATTGCTGGAGCTTCACATTCGAGGTCATTCGGTGGTGCTAATTCTTGATGAAGCACAAGCATTACCGTCGGAAAGTCTAGAGGCATTAAGGTTATTTACAAACCTTGAAACAGAAACACGAAAATTATTACAGGTGGTTTTATTTGCTCAGCCAGAGCTAGATGAAAGACTAGCAGAAAATGCATTTAGACAGTTAAAACAACGTATTACATTTTCTTATAAATTACGCGCTATGAACGCACGTGAAGTTGACTATTATATTCAACATCGTCTACAAATTGCGGGTCATAAAGGACCTAATTTATTTAGTCGCTCATTGGCAAACCGAGTAGCTAAAGTAAGTGGTGGCATTCCAAGACTAGTGAATATTATTTGTCATAAAATACTGATGCTTGGTTATGGTCAAGGCAGTTATCAATTAACTCATAAATATTTAGCCGCTGCCATTGTAGACACCGAAGGTGCGCAACAAAAAACGTCGTTAAAATTTTATTTAATTAGCTTGTTACTGGTTACAATATTGGCTGGCTTGTACTTTTCATGGGATATTGTTGGGACGTTAGTATGAGTGTAATTAACCAAATGTTAAAAGATTTAGACAAGCGCCAGCACGATCAACAAGGCGCGTCGAATGTTTCTGTACATTTACCAGCAAAAACCTCAACCACTAAATTAATACTTTTTATTGTCGCGACCATCATTATTGTCAATATTGTTGGCATATTTGGTTGGCAACTTTATAGCGAAAATCAGCAACTCAAAGCACAAGCACATCAAGAAGCAATGACGCTGAAAAACGATCAATTCAGCTCAGATACCAAGCAAAATACAGTATCAAGCTCGAATCTATCACCGACACAAGTATTACCGCTTCCAGTTACTGCTAAACCAATAAAGAATGTGCTTGAAGAACGTGATGAGATAGCCAATATGCCACAGTCTTCATTAGCAACTGTGAACGAAAGCGATAACAATAACAATATCCAAGAGGGTGATCTAAATGAGACGTCTGAACAAATAGCGCTAACGAAAAAAATCGCAGAAACAGACGACACAACTGTGATCATTGCGCCGGTTCAAGCAGCAAAGACTGCAGTTAAGCCTGAAACAGTTACTGAAACTGTGCCAGTTAAATCAAGTTTAACCATTTCTCGCACACAGTTATCTCCACAGGAATTGGCGGCAAATAAAATTATTCAAGCCGAGCAAGCAATGGAACGTCATGATATTGCCAAAGCTGAATCGTTATTCGAGGAAATACTCCTCGTGATGCCCGCGCACGAAACAGCGCGTAAACAGCTTGCTGCATTGTGGTACGGTAAAAAATATTATCAAGAAGCGGTTAACTTATTATCTCAAGGTATTGCCTTAGCACCTGAAGCAGAAGAAATGCGATTAATGAGTGCTAGAATTTACTACGAACAAGGAAAAGCAAGGCAAGCATTCAATATATTAAATCCAGTCAATGGTAGTAATAGCACCGAAATACAAACTTTATTAGCGAATGTATCGGCAGAATTAAATGAGCATGAAAGTGCAGTTACGGCTTATCGAAAATTAATAGGACTTGAGCCTACTGTGGGACGATGGTGGTTAGGTATCGCGGTTTCATTAGATAGCCTTGGCAAGTTTGTGCCCGCAAGAGATGCATACCAGCAATCAATAGCACGCAATAATTTATCAACTAGTGCGATGCAATTTGCTCGGCAGCGCTTGATAGAGTTAGGAGAATAATATGGCAGCACCTAAATTAAAAATGCGTTTGGGCGATTTACTTGTTCACGAACACATTATTACCAATGAACAACTCATGCAGGCTTTAAACAGCCAAAAAACTAGTGGTAGAAAGCTTGGTGACACCTTAATTGAGCTGGGGCATATTAGTGAACGACAGTTATTAGCATTTTTCGCCCAGCAGTTAGATGTACCATTTTTAGATATTAGTCAGCGTAGAATTTCATCTGAAGTCGCTTTGTTATTGCCAGAAGTTCATGCCCGCCGTTTGCGCGCTATTATTATTGAAGACCAAGGAGATTCAGTACTCATTGGGATGAGCGACCCGGCGGATTTAAGTGCACTTGATCAACTTGAGCAAATGCTAGCACCCAAACGTTTGCAACTCGCCGTTGTTATGGAGTCTCAGCTCTTTAATGCCTTTGACGGTTTATACCGACGTACCGCCGACATTGAGTCTTTTGCTAGCCAATTAGAAGAAGAATACGATCAAAGTAGCGACTTCGACTTATCAAATAACTTCCTTGAAGAAGGCGGAGACGCGACGGTTGGTAAATTACTACAATCAGTATTTGAAGATGCCGTACAAATGCGCGCATCAGATGTGCATATTGAACCCGATGAAAACGCATTACGTATTCGTCAACGTATCGATGGCGTGTTACAAGAAAATATTTTAAAAGAAAATAAAATAGCCTCCGCGATGGTATTGCGCTTAAAGCTGATGGCTGGTTTAGATATATCTGAAAAGCGTTTGCCACAAGATGGGCGCTTTAATTTAAAAATTAATAGCCACAATATTGATGTTCGTATGTCTACAATGCCTGTGCAATACGGCGAATCTGTGGTTATGCGTTTACTCGACCAATCAGCGGGATTACTGTCGTTAGACGAAACGGGTATGCCAGAACACTTTGTAAAACGCATTCGTCATCAAATTTCACGCCCACATGGCATGGTGCTGGTGACCGGCCCTACTGGTAGTGGTAAAACGACCACTTTATACGCGGCATTAAGTGAACTCAATAAAGCCAGTAAGAAAATTATCACAGTAGAAGACCCGGTAGAATATCGTTTACCGCGGGTTAATCAGGTACAAATTAATAGTAAAATTAACCTCACGTTCTCTAGTGTATTACGAACAGCATTACGACAAGATCCCGACATTCTTATGGTCGGGGAGATGCGTGACCAAGAAACCGTTGAAATAGGTTTACGAGGCGCATTAACGGGTCACTTAGTGTTATCAACACTGCATACCAATGATGCTATTACCAGTGCTTTGCGTCTTTTAGATATGGGCGCGGCCGGCTTCTTAGTGGGTAGCTCATTGCGAGCAATTATTGCTCAGCGCTTAGTACGTAAAGTGTGTGATAGCTGTCGACAGGTTTATCATCCAGATGAGCAAGAGTTGATGTGGCTTTCGCACCTTGTAGATGAAAACGTTAAAGAAATTGAGTTCAGTCATGGACGAGGTTGTCAAACATGCCAATATAGTGGTTACAAAGGCCGCATTGGTGTTTTCGAATTATTAGAAATGAATGAACCTATGATGGCAGCTTTAAAGCGAGATGATACTGAAGCCTTCACGCTAGCAGCTAAACAACATCCTGAATTTAGACCTTTAGCATTGGCCGCTTTTGATTATGCTAAGCTAGGGGTAACCAGTGTTGAAGAAGTATTACGTTTAGTTGAAACCATTGACGTCACAGGATAAGTAATAATATTATGCCAGCATTTAATTATATTGGGCGAGATGCCAGCGGTAGCCAAGTAAAGGGGGCTATTGAAGCAGCGGATTCTACCATGGTTGCAAAGCAATTATCCCGCGAGCGCATTATTCCAATATCAATTGAAAGTGCAAAGAAAGAGAATGAAAAAGTTGGCGCTAAAAATGTCGATATCAGTGAGCTTTTAGGTCTAAATCAAGTGACCCTTGATGACTTGATCGTTTTTTGTCGACAAATGTATGCTTTAGTAAAATCAGGCGTACCCATTTTAAGAGCCATTAAAGGTATGGCAGAATCAAGTACCTCTATAAAATTAAAATCGGCGTTAACTGATATTTCAGCACAATTAGAAGGCGGTTTTCCACTGTCGACTACTTTGCACAAGCATCCGAAAATATTCACACCCTTATTTGTCTCACTGGTACATGTCGGCGAAAATACCGGTAATCTCGACGACGCATTTTTAAAACTTGCTGGCTATTTCGAGCGCGAGCAAGAAACACGCAAGCGCATTAAAACAGCCTTGCGTTACCCTAGTTTTGTGTTAATTGCCTTAATCGCTGCTTTAGTTATTTTGAACATTTTTGTTATTCCTACGTTTGCTAATATGTTTAGCAAGCTCGGCGCAGATCTTCCTTGGTCAACAAAAATGCTAATAAGCAGTTCAAACTTTTTTCTTAACTATTGGCCCCACATGCTAATAGCCAGCATTGTCGGCTATTTTTCATTACGCCATTATTTAAGCACACCCGCTGGAATGTATTTATGGGATAAACGTAAATTAAAACTACCGGTTGTTGGTGGGGTTATTGAGCGTTCAATATTGTCGCGCTTTGCTCACAGTTTCTCTATTATATTACGTGCAGGTGTGCCAATGACCACGGGATTAACACTCGTAGCAGATGCGGTCGATAATACTTATATGCGAGATAAAATTATGGCTATGCGCAGCAGTATTGAAAGTGGCGAAAGTTTATTGCGTTCATCGGTTTCCAGTAAGTTGTTCACGCCTTTAGTGCTGCAAATGATTGCTGTTGGTGAAGAAACCGGACGTGTTGATGAATTGCTAGCAGAAGTGGGTGATTACTATGAGCGCGAAGTCGATTACGAACTTAGTACGCTAACAGCACGTATAGAACCTATTATGATCGCCATTGTGGCAGCAATGGTACTTGTGTTGGCGCTAGGTATTTTCAGCCCGATGTGGGATATGATGTCAGCATTTCAAGGTAAGTAAAAATGTTGATTTATAGGATGATAAAGCTATGACAGCATTGCAAGTTTCTGAAAAAAGTGAAAAGTCACTTACAGAGGTTATTGTTGTTATTGTGCTAGTAGCGTTGTTAATGGCGAGTTTTATTTTCTATTTCTTTAAACAACAAGGACAAATAACCCGGGCAGGTTTTGAATCAATAGCACAAGTTTTTTCCGCCCGAGTTACAGGCATTCGTGCTCAATGGTTTATGGACTCAAAACCGCGCTCGGTTAGCGTTGAAAGTAGTCAAGTACAGCCTGATGGCAGTCACATGGTGAAAGTGCAGGTTAATAAATCAGGTTGGGTAGATACAACTAATACATCATTGTCATGCCAAATTATCTGGCAATATGTCATGGAAGCCCCATTATTGTATATGAAGGAGCCCGTAGGTGCGGTGTTGGTTGAATATGAAAACCAAGTGGTGCCGTATTGCCAATACAGCTTATCAAGCGGTGAATATTTCACTTATCATCGCCATAATGGCAAAGTGAGCGAGGTTAAATTGGCATATTAAATGCTATTAATATTGTGAATTTACGTTCTTTTGTAAGTATTTAGGTAAAATATCACTAAGTAAGTGACTTTGTTGGTATTTCGTTGTTAGAATCAAATTAATATAATCGTTAAGAGGTTGTTATGAATAAACAGTCAGGTTTTACCCTAATAGAATTAGTTATAGTGGTTGTGATCTTAGGGTTTTTGGCGGTTACCGCAATACCTAAATTCCTCGATTTAACTGATCAAGCCAAACAAGCCAATATTGAAGGCATGGCAGGCGGATTCGCTACCGCTGTTTCTCTGGCTCGTTCTCAATGGGAAGCTGAAGCTCGTCCAAAAGATACCAATGGTCAAAATATCGTTGATTATGATGGCTCAGATTTAATTTTAACAACAGAAGGCACAGGTATCCGTCCAGGTTATGTTGTTTCATCTGTCGCTGGTGGTGCTACTGGAGCGACGTTAGACACTGATTTTACTTCTGCAAATTGTGTGGACATCTGGCAGAATATTTTTCAACAGCCACCACGTCTAACTGATGCTATTGCCACGTTAAATAGTGATAGTTCTATGGATTATTTAGCCGCTAAATCTGGCAGTGGTGCTAGTACCTTGTGTCACTATTATTTAAAAGACACATTAAATAAAGATAGTAATAATGGCTTTGCTGATCCAGGCACAGCAACAAGCACAGGTAACAGCTTTACTTATCAACCAGCGAACAGTTCAGTGATTGTTTATATCAACAATAATTAATTATTAACAATAAAGGTTTATGTTATGAAGAAGTTAACAAGTAATAGTTTTAATGCACAAAAAGGCTTTACCCTAATTGAATTAGTGGTCGTGATTGTAATTTTAGGTATTTTAGCAGCGACAGCTGCACCTAAATTTATTGATTTAACGGGCGATGCTAAAACGTCGGTAATGCAAGGTGTACAAGGCAGTGTTAATAGTGCGATTAATTTAGTGCACGCAAAGGCACTTGTTAGCAATCAAACCGGTGCAACCGGAGAGGTGCTAGTTAATGGCGAATATTATGCCGTTAAATATGGTTATCCGGCAGCTGCTGGAGCAGGTACGCCTGCCGGTACTACCGGTAATGGCTGGGGAATTGATAAACTTATTGAATTAGATAATGGTTCAGCTATTACTTATGCCACGGCTGTGTTTACACATGGACAAGCGTCGGATACAGCTAATTGTACAGTGACTTATTCCGATGCAACGTTTGCATCATCAGTCGTAACTGCTGCCAAATCTACGATAGTTACTAGCGGATGTTAAAAACATCGAAAAAAGTTTAAAGTCAGGAGAGCTTAGCTCTCCTTTTTTTTAACTTAACTTTATTTCTAAATTTAGTCATTTAATTGATTTTTTAGTTGAATTGCGACTTTGGATTTACACTTTATAAATATAATAACCTGAAATGATGTTATATTTTCATCTGTATTTAGACTAAGCTATCAAGCGAAATTTAGATTGTGCGCTATAGATTAATTTTTACGTTTTACATTATTTAATAAAAAATAGTGGTTAGGTATTAAGTATGAATTCCAGAGGTTTTACTTTAATTGAGTTGATTGTTGTCATTATCATTCTCGGTATTTTGGCAGCTACAGCTGCACCTAAATTTATTAACTTAAAGGCCGATGCGCAAACGGCGACATTGCAAGCTCTAAAAGCAACAATGCAAGGTGCATCAGCATTAATACATACGAAATCATTAGTAAAAGGTAACCACAAGGAATCAAGCGGCACGGTAAGTATTGGTGATGGTGGTGGTACTAGTGGTAATGGAGAGCTTGCTATTGCTTTTGGTTACCCTGAAGCTAATGTAGGGGAATGGCGAAGACTAATAGAAGTTGATGCAAATATCTTTAGTTATCGAGCACTTGGTGGAACATCAGGCAGTAGGGTTGTGGCAATCTATCGCAATGATGTAACACCAGCCCCAACACAAAAAACGGACCCGTGTATCGTTTATTATGCTAAGCCAGTTAGCGCCGGAAGTTTACCAAAAATAGTTATGAACAAATGCTTATAATTGAAGTGGTGAAGGTGGGAGACATTTGAAAAATTTAAGTATACCTAAAGTTAGTGCTTCAACCTTTGAGCAAGGTTTTACACTTATTGAACTGATTATTGTCATCCTAATCTTAGGTATTCTATCGGTTAACGTTGTACCTAAACTTCTTACCTCAAAAGGCTTTTCAGAATATGCTTATCGTAGCGATATCATCGCCAAACTGCGCTTAATTCAAACCAAGGCTATGCAACAAACCAATAGCAGTTACTGTCATACCGTTTTAGTCACAGCAACAAGACTTGGTGAACCTGATAATTGCGCTACAACACCTAGTTTTTCTGCAGCATGGCAAGACAGTGCGACAAAATTGCAAGTAGATAGCAATGACAACATTACCTTTTCCACTAATTTTACTGGCAATAGTTTCTCATTCGATAATATGGGGCGCCCGTCATGTTCTCCTTGTACTATTACAATTATTGGTGAACAAAGTATCAGCGTAAAAATAGAAGCTGAGGGGTATATCCATGCCATTTAAGCCCCACAACTTTAGCAGCATCAGCAAACTGAACAACATATCGCAGCATGGGTTTACATTAATTGAAACTATTGTAGGTATTGTTGTTCTTTCAATCGCGTTTTCAATATTTACTACCTTAATTTACCCTTTAGCTAACCAAAGTGCTGAACAAGTGCATCAAATTAAAGCGGCAGAGCTTGGCCAGTCAATGATCAATGAAATACTAGGTAAAGCCTTCGACGAAAACTCAGAAATGTCAGGAGGGTATTATCGCTGTGGTGAAGATAAAAATAATGACGGTGAAATTAAAGCAGCAGACGGTGAAACTTGTACTGCCAGTGCGAACCTTGGTCCTGAAAGCGGTGAAACCCGACAAACTTTTGATGATGTTGATGACTATCACGGTCTAAATGCCATTGCCGGCTCACTAGGCAGTGCTGAGTCAGTTGCAGATTACTATTTAGGTTATAAAGTTAATGTACAAGTTATTAATGACAGTGATTACGATGGTGACAGTGATGGTGCAGATAATAATGTGACAGCCAAACTTATTACCGTAACTGTTACTACGCCGCAAGATTTTGACTTTACTTTCTCAGTTTATCGAGTGAATTTTTAATGGTAAAATTAACTAAAAATCAGCAAGGCTTTACGCTGGTAGAGTTAGTGACTGTTATTGTCATACTCGGCGTGCTAGCAACCAGTATTACCTCTTTTTTACGTTTTGGTACCAAAAGTTATACCGATGCCTCCGATCGTGAAGCGCTAATTTCCAGTGCAAGATTTGTTATAGAAAGGCTTAATCGTGAAGTCAGAAATGCACTACCTAACAGCATTCGAACGATTGGCGCAAATAATGAATGCTTAGAGTTTGTTCCAGTAGATAAAAGTGTTATTTATCTTGATATTCCTGTCGCGCCTGAAGCGGCAACTAATAGCGTTGAAGTGCTCATGTTAGAAAAACCCCTATTGTCCACTACACAATATGCGGCAGTTTATGCCTTAAATAGTGATGATATTTATAGTACGGCATCAGGCGTCGTAGAAAACTTTTCTTCTGTCACCAATTCTGGCGTAAAATCTACGCCATCTACGATTAATTTTGCTAGCAATATATTGTTTAATGCCGAATCCCCTACACAACGCTTATATTTTATTGGTTCACCTGTTAGTTATTGTGTCGAGAGTAATGCAGTATATCGCTATCAAGGCTACAATTTTGGCAGTTATAATAGTAATGGCATGCCTGACTCTACAGCCACAAAAGTACTAATGGCTGAAGATATTGCTAATATTTCGGCCTCTGGCACCGTATTACCATTTCAAACCTTTCCGGCAACTTTACAAAGAAATGGCTTAGCATTAATTCGATTGAAGTTTGTGCGTAACCTAGAAGAAATTGTATTTAACAACGAAATACAGGTGCCTAATGTCCCTTAAACAAAAACCTATATTAGTTAAAAGTTTGCCATTATCTAATCGTCAACCGTTAGCTTGCAAAGCACAATCAGGTAGTGCTCTAGTCATTGCTATTTTTATTATTATTGTTTTATCTGCGCTAGGTGCTGCGTTAATTAATATGCTCGATTCAAGCCAAGAAGGTGTTGCTTACGAAGTATTAGGCACCCGCGCTTACACCGCCGCACAAAGTGGTTTGCAATGGCAATTAGCCCAGATTTTTCCACTAAGTAGTGCGGCTATAGCGTGCAAAAGCCAAGCAGACATTAATAGTATTACGCCTAGTTTTAGCGCATCGAAAGGTTTAGCACAGTGTAAAGTTAATGTCAGTTGTGATGACTTTACACTCAATAGTGTTCGATATTATACCATCGAGAGTAGTGCTGAATGCACCATAGATGGTGAGTTGACGTCGAGAACCGTTGCTGTTGAGGCGCGTAGTTTATAATAGTTAAAAATATAAGCCTAAAATTTCCCGTTGTATTGATTGTTATTTTTCGTCGTAAAAGTGTTTGATTATTTTACACTTTTAGTAACCTTAAATTTCACTAAACTCTAATGACATTGATTTGTAATGTTTTTTACTTCTTGGCTTGATATTTGCTTTAAGTGAGTTATAAGTTAATATAGATTAACTGTATTGCTGCTGTTTTTCATTAATTGAGGTTTATAATGATTAAGTTTACATTGAAACTACTATTGCCATTGTTGTTGGTAATTAGTAACTCTGCATTTGCGGGTTTAATTACCACTGATCTGACTAAAGATACCTACATAACATACCAAGGTTATGATTGGACATGGGCGTCGCCAGTTAATACCTCGATTTATAAAGGTACAGACCCTACTCATAATGAGTATGTTACTAATGTTTTTGAAGACCCTAGCTTTCATGCTGGTTGGATGTTCATTGAGGGTAGCGAACTTAAAGAATTATTCTTACAATTAACCTTGGCTGACTTTCAGCGCAACGGCGAGATTGTTCAGTCAGTTGCTTATTGGAACTCGGATTTTGTACATGTTGATATAAGTGATTTTGAGAGCGGTTCAAAGTCGGGCGTAAAGTCCGCTAAAGAATCGTTAGTTGAAAATTACGAAACATTCTATGTTCGTGCGTCATTACCTGAAACTGCCCAAGTTCCTGAACCAACCACATTATTCATTTTCGCGGCTGGCCTTGTAGGTTTTGCACTGCGTAAGCGTAACGCAAAATAATTTAAACCACCGTTTACCAAACCCGCTATATGCGGGTTTTTTATTGCTTATTAAACCACATAGCGGTACCTTTAATAAATTATGGTAGCTGAATAATAATCTTGTACCCAGTAAACCTTGTGTTGATTTCATTACCTTTCTTGCTACTAATACCAAGTTAATTAATCAAATTGGTATAAATTTATAATTTCCATCCCGTAGGCCTTCATGATGGTCAAAGCGCGGATGTAGTTTAGCTGTAAAACTCAGTTACTTTGGATGTTTAAGGGTTGTACCGATGAAGTATCTTTTATTGTTTGTTGTTTGTTTACTGCCATTTACTGCCAGTGCGTTTGAAGATATTTTATATGACTTCAATACCCGCACGCCGAGTACAGATATCTTTGCATATAAAGGGCAGTCAAGTACACAGGTCCCTACTACCTTAAGCGCTGTAGGCTCTGCTGTCTCAGCATCTGAGTACGCCAGTTTAAAAGTTGACGACCAAACGTATCAGCAAAGTATTGCAACGACAAATGGAAGTTATCCTGTCACGCAATATGTAATTAATATAGATGAAGATGAAGCAGATATTACACAATTTAATATTTTGTGGAACGGATATGGCATCAATAGTAATAATGGCCGTCGCGATGGCGTTAACTTTTATATATGGAACTTTCGAACAGCATCTTATGTCTTGGTTCAAGAAGGTTCCTCGACAAGTAATGAGGTCACGCTCTTAGGTCAGGCAACAAGTAATATTACTGACTTCTTTGGTGGTAGCAACCAAAATGCCATGGTGTTATATATGGTCGCTCAAGATAAAAAATCTGGGCAAAATAAAGACGATATTATATACAGTGACTATGTCAGTTTAACGATTAAAGTACCAGATCCCGCCGTTGCTATAGCAAACTTTCAATTTGACGAGTGTAAATACCTTGGCTCAGGCAACGAAGTTATTGACCAGTTTGGTAACTACTCGGGCACCAGTCATAACGGCGTGAATACGTCAGACGATGCACAAATAGAAAATGCATTGGCAATTAACAATGCAGTTCACCATATGCAAACTAATATCCCGCTACCCAGTCGATACAGTGTTTCAACTTGGTTTAAAAAACCTACTGATATTACAGGCAGTCGATATTTTGTGCTTGGGGCTATGGTAAATGGCAGCGATTTACTCGTTATCGATCGATTAAATGATTGGAAGTGGGCGATTTATAGCTCAAATCCGCAACAAACTATTTACGGTACGTATCAGTTTAATACCTTAAGTGATGGTTGGCATCATATGGCGCTAGTGTATAAAAATGGGCAATCCAATTTATATATAGATGGCACATTTATAGAAGCGATTAATCTAATTCCTGCCGGCACACTTAAGTATATTGGTACATCTTTTGATGAAATAAGTACCAATGACCCGCAAGGTTTTCGGGCTCCTTTAGATGAATTTATTGTTTTTAATGGCGCGTTAAAAGCGAGTGAAATCAGCACAATTTATAACAACCAAAATGGTGGTGCAAACTATGATGGTGGCGTGAGGGCCAGTCCTAATTGTATAGAATTAATTGCACAATATTCACTAGATGAAAGCTCGTGGAGCAGCGTAGCAGGTGAGGTTATAGAGAGTAATGCGAACTTGAATGGACAAGCGTTTAATGGTGCTAACACTGCATTAAACTCGCCCGCCCTAACGGGCAATCCTGGTACCTGTGGTTTTGGTGTTTTCGACGGTATTGACGATTATGTCAGTATTGCAGACAACACAGCATTAGACATACCAAGAGAATTGACCATTACAGCTTGGATAAACCCTAAATCATTACCAAGCGCTAGCGAAAATTTTCATACCATAGTTTCAAAAGATGAGAATTATGAGTTTCATTTGAAACCTACAGGTGAAATTAACTGGTGGTGGGAAACCAATGAGCTTACGACTACAGGAGCTGGTATTACCCTTAATAGTTGGTATCACATAGCAATAACCTACAAAAGTGGTCAACAAGTCATTTATGTTAATGGTGTTGAAAGAGGCTCAGGTACTTTTAGCGAACAGTTAACCTTAAATGATGCTCCGTTAAATATTGGTCAAGATCAAAATCAAGAGCACGGTTCAGACTCTCGTTACTTTCACGGCTTTATTGATGAGGTAAAGATATATACGGGCGCACTTAATGCCACTGAAGTTAATCAGGTTTATAATGAGCGACACGCTTGTGCTGAGCCCGTTATACATCATTATGAAATAGTACATGACGGTAATGGTTTAACCTGTGCCGCCGAGCCAATAACTATAAAAGCATGTAGTAATAGTGACTGCACAACCGAAAGCACTGAATCAGTTAGCTTAAATCTTAATATTACGAGCTCAGTTACGGGCAAAGAGATTAAAGCCTCGCCGACATTTAACGGCAGTACCCAGATTAATTTAAGTCATACAACGGCAGAAACGCTGGTGTTATCTATTGATGGCGCAAGCATTGCCGCTAGCAACGCTGTGGAATGTTCAGGTTTTGGAACAAGTTGCGACATTACCTTTACTGATGCAGGTTTCAGGTTCTTATACGGTGACACTAATAGCGAAGTTATTGGACACCAAACCGCTGGCGCTATTTTTAGTGAGACGTTAAAGATACAAGCAGTAAAAAACAATAATGGTGCTTGCGAAGGGATTTTCGCCGGTAATGTTGACGTTAGTCTTGCTCAACTAAATGTCACGCCTGATAGCAGCTTTAACGCCGGGTTAGCATTTCAAACCAATGGAGTTAGTATCGCCAAACAGCCACTATTTACTGATAATGTTACCTTGAACTTTGGCAACGACAGCATTGCTGTTATACCAATCCCTAGCTACTTGGACGTTGGCGAAATTCGACTGCATGCCCATTACTCAAACGCTAATATTTCGCTGGAAGGTAGTTCGAATGATTTTTGGGTGAAACCGCATAGTTTTGCGATTTCAGCAACAAACGCGCTAGGTGCAATAAATGGTAGTAGCGCTTCGAGTACAATAATCCATAAAGCTGGGGATAATTTCGGCTTTACCTTGAGTGCGCTTAATGCCGCAGGAAATCTAACACAAAATTACCGTCAAGCCGATGGCGAACTACAGCTAAAAATATTACGCGTTGCGCCAGTACTTAATGGCGCAATTGACGGGCAATTTACCTACGCGCTAGGACAAAATCGCGCGGCGACAACGAATGCAAGTTTTCAAAGCGCCATATTAACGAGTTTTAGTGATGGCGAGAAAGGTAAATCAGCATTTAGTGGCGCGCAATATAATGAAGTTGGCGTAATTAATGTTGATATACAAGATATTAATTATGGTGGTTTAGGTAATGTTGACGGCTTAATTACCGCTAATGATCTGACTATTGGGCGATTTACGCCTGCTTACTTTAAGCAAACGGTTAAAACAGAGCATAAAGGAAAGCTTGACGCGTACCATAGTGCAACAGGTATATGTTCTATTTCTGATTGGGCCTATACCGGCCAGCAAACCACTAACGGTAAGGGCGCTATTAGCTATAGTCTTGAGCCTAAAATAACGATAACGGCATATAATGCCAATGACGGCCTTACCAAAAACTACACCTTGGGCGATTCAGAAGGTTTTATGAAGCTACTCTTTAGTGGGGTTGATATTAACTTACCAACGAACGACGATAGCCAACAAAAAGTAGGCAGTGCTAGCGGCAACCCCGTTGCTATTTCTGCGGTGATGGAAGCAGGCAGTTTGAGCGCTAGTATTGATGTTAGCGGGAATTTAATCGCTGGCGAATGGCTTTATACTTTATCTAATGATGATCATTTTAGTTATAACAAAAATGCTTCAAGTTTATTACCGCCTTTTAATGCTCAAATAGCTTTTGTGACGAGTCGAATTGAAGATAGTGATGGTGTGTTACTCAGCAGTAATACTGATGCGACAGAGAAACTGATAACCGATGGTGTAGAAATTCGCTTTGCTCGTATGGTGTTAGAAAATGCTTATGGCTCTGAAAATGCCAAGTTACGCGCGCCGTTAAATGTCCAAATTTATGACGATTCAACGTTTAAATTGCATACCGATGAATCTTGCTTATCAACACTTATTGGCGATAAAAAAGCCGGCGCGAAATATTCAGGTAATATGAACCTTTGGGATTATCGTTTAATCGACATTGATACAGATGCAATACAAGTTAGTGATACCGCAGCGAGCGTTTCAGGTGTTTTTGACCGTGGTATTCAAGCAGGGTTATCATTCAGTAGCCCAGGGAAACGTGGCATGCTTGAATGGGAATATGAAGTGCCAAGCTGGTTAAAATTTAAGTGGGATGGGGTAGACAGCGATAATGACGGTAATTTTTACGATGACAACCCAAGCGCGGTATTAAGTTTTGGTTTCTATCGCGGTAACGATCGAATTATTTCATGGCGTGAAGTGGTGAATTAAGCCTTAATGTTAGTAGTATTCAGTAAACTACACGCATTTATGCTATTTAACCGCAACTTAGCTTAATGAATGCAAAAATATCTTAATATTTCATGATATTTTTGTCATTGAAATAACACAAGTACTATCGTCTGCGGTATGATAGCGTGTTAATAGTATAAAATACCTTTTGCAAGTAAATACAGGCTTGTAAATTCAGCACAATAATATTCCGGCAGCTTGTTGCCTAGGTGATGTTTAAAGGACATTTCGACAATATGTTTAAGAAATTACGCGGCATGTTTTCTAACGATTTATCAATCGACTTAGGAACCGCAAATACCCTGATTTATGTAAAAGACCAAGGCATCGTTTTGAATGAGCCTTCTGTTGTCGCTATTCGTCAAGACCGTTCTGGTGGCTCTAAAAGTGTTGCCGCGGTTGGTACTGCAGCCAAACAAATGTTAGGTCGTACACCGGGAAATATTGAAGCGATTCGTCCAATGAAAGATGGCGTTATTGCTAACTTTTTTGTTACCGAAAAAATGTTGCAGTACTTTATAAAGCAAGTACACAGCAATAACTTTTTACGACCTAGTCCACGGGTTTTAGTTTGTGTTCCTTGCGGCTCTACGCAAGTAGAACGACGTGCTATTCGTGAATCAGCCTTAGGTGCTGGCGCACGTGAAGTTTATTTGATTGATGAGCCAATGGCTGCAGCGATTGGCGCAGGTATGCCAGTATCTGAAGCAACCGGTTCAATGGTGGTTGATATTGGTGGTGGTACTACCGAAGTCGGCATTATCTCACTTAATGGTGTGGTGTATTCTTCTTCAGTACGCATTGGTGGTGATAAATTTGACGATGCCATTATTAATTACGTACGCCGTAACTTTGGTAGTTTAATTGGTGAAGCTACCGCTGAACGTATTAAACATGAAATTGGCTCTGCTTACCCAGGCGAAGAAGTTATTGAAATTGAAGTACGTGGCCGAAATTTAGCTGAAGGTGTACCTCGTAGTTTTACACTAAACAGCAATGAAATTTTAGAAGCATTGCAAGAGCCTTTATCAGGCATTGTTAGTGCTATTATGGTCGCTTTAGAGCAATCTCCTCCAGAATTAGCGGCTGATATTTCAGAGCGCGGCATGATCCTAACTGGCGGTGGAGCTTTACTTAGAGGTTTAGACCGTTTGCTGATGGAAGAAACCGGTATTCCAGTTGTCGTTGCTGATGATCCGTTAACCTGTGTAGCTCGTGGTGGCGGTAAGGCAATTGAAATGATTGATATGCATGGCGGCGATTTATTCTCATACGAATAAAATACTAAATTAGTATTTATACAAGTTTAATTTATGAATCCTATATTTAAGCATGGACCGGCCCCACAGCACCGACTTTTTTTGGTGCTGCTTTGCTCTGCAGCGTTAATATTTTTTGACCATAAAATGAATAGCTTCGAGTCCGCTCGAGGCTTTTTGCAATCTATAGTGAGCCCATTACAATATTTAGCCACCGCACCTAAACAAATGATGAATTGGGCGGCAGAAAACATTGTTACGCGTCGTAAACTCATAGATGACAATGAACAATACAAAATCAACGAGTTAGTCTTCCATGAACAGGCATTACAATTAGAGATTGTTAAGCGTGAAAATGGGCGTTTAAGAGCGCTACTTGCTTCTCCGGTGCGCAGCGACGCTAAAAAAATGGTGGCTGAAATTCTTGCGGTTGATAGTGACCCTTATACGCATCAAGTCGTGATAAACCGTGGTGCAAACGACGGCGTTTATGAAGGCCAAGCCGTAATTGACGATGAAGGTATTGTCGGCCAAATATTACATGTGGGTACAACCAGTAGCCGCGTATTATTGATCACGGATGTAACCCACGCTATACCGGTTAGAATCAGTCGCAATGGTGTCAGGTTGATCGCTAGCGGTGTTGGGGTAATTGACCGTTTAAGCCATAATCATGTTCCCCACAGTAGTGATGTGCGTACTGGCGATCTATTAGTTACCTCTGGTTTAGGTAGTAAATTCCCAGAAGGGTATCCCGTATCGAAAGTGACTTCTGTTATTCAAGACGAGTCGCGGGCATTTTCTCAAATTCAAAGTCAGCCAGTAGCCAAAATTGATCGCTTACGATATGTCTTATTATTGTGGCCAGAACAAGCTAATGCGCCAAAGGCTAAAACAACCGATACATTGCCAGCAAAAGAGGCCGCAACTCAATGACCTTTGCTAGTCGCTTGATTATACTCTTAACCTTTTTAGTGGCACTGATGGCCAGTATCATGCCGTTACCATTAAGCGTTGACGCTTTTCGACCTGACTGGGTATTGGTGGTTTTACTTTACTGGTGTTTGGCGCTGCCGTCGCGCGTGAATGTTATTTCCGCTTGGGTTCTGGGCTTTATTCTGGATGTTTTATTAGGCTCAACTTTAGGTGTACATGCTGGTGCAATGGCGATTGCTGTTTACATTGTTGCCGGTAATTTTCAAAAAATACGCAACTTTTCAGTTTGGCAACAAGCACTTATTGTTGGTGTATTATCAGCTTTATATCACTTAATTGTTTTCTGGCTACAACGATTTTTAACTGACGCGGTATTTTTACCTAGTTATTTGTACCCCGTATTTACAACAATCATACTTTGGCCTTGGGCCTTTTTGCTTTTACGTAAAATAAGACGAAATTTTCGAATAAAATAACATGTCTACTACTTTGATTTTAGCGTCGCAATCACCGCGTCGAAAAGAACTGCTTGAACAACTTGGCTACGACTTTATCTGCTTACCTGCTGATATTGATGAAAGCGTATTACCCCAAGAAACCCCTGAGCAATATGTTGCACGTTTGGCGATTGAAAAAGCCCGTGCTATTGCGAAGCAATATGATGAAAATGTTGTGGTATTAGGATCAGATACCAGTGTGATATTCGGGCAACATATATTAGGTAAACCTGCCTCACTTGACGAATGTATCGCTATACTTACTATGCTGTCAGGGAAATCTCATCAGGTGGTTACCGCTATTGCAGCAGTTAAAGGTGAACGTAGTGATGTTATTGTGGTCAGAACTGAAGTAGATTTTAAAGAACTTACTGAACAAGAGATAAAGCGTTATTGGCAAACTGGTGAGCCGCAAGATAAAGCCGGCGCCTATGGTATTCAGGGTATAGCAGGACAATTTGTTAAACAAATTCGCGGTAGTTATTCTGCCGTTGTCGGATTGCCATTATACGAAACTTCGCAGTTATTATCGGCATTTGGCGTGAAAGCGCCAATGACACAAGATTAAATAGGGAACGAAATGAGCGGTGAATTACTTATCAATGTTACGCCAAGTGAAACTAGGGTAGCATTAATCGAAAACGGTTCACTGCAAGAAGTTCATATAGAACGTGAAGCTCGTCGTGGCCTAGTCGGAAATATATATTTGGGTAAAATCATTCGTGTATTGCCCGGAATGCAAGCCGCTTTTGTTGATATTAATTTAGGCAAAGCTGCTTTTTTACATGCCTCAGATATCAACTCTAAACTTATCTTAAACGATGAAAACAATAGCGATCAAGTACCTGATATTAGAAATTTAGTGCACGAGGGGCAATATATTGTTGTGCAGGTTGTTAAAGACCCGCTCGGCACTAAAGGTGCGAGGCTAACAACTGATATTACCATCGCAGCACGTTATTTAGTGTTAATGCCCGATGCTAGTCATGCGGGTATATCGCAACG
Source organism: Colwellia sp. PAMC 21821 (assembly GCF_002077175.1). NCBI lineage: Bacteria > Pseudomonadati > Pseudomonadota > Gammaproteobacteria > Alteromonadales > Colwelliaceae > Colwellia > Colwellia sp. PAMC 21821. The sequence goes on along the minus strand of NZ_CP014943.1, from coordinate 1,474,429 downwards.
TATAGACGATCCAGCTGAACGAAATCGACTGAAATCAATAGTTACGCCTTATTGTGGTAAAGACCATGGTTTCATTGTTAGGACGGCAGCTGAAGGTGCAGGCAAGGAAGAATTACAACACGATGCTGAATTTCTTCGCCGTGTCTGGGCAAAGGTTGTTGAGCGAAAAGAGCGTAAGCAAACCAAAGATCCTATCTATCAAGATTTATCGTTAGCATTTCGTATGTTACGAGATTTTGTTGGTGTCTCGCTTGAGCGAATTCGGGTTGATTCAAAGCTAACTTATGAACAATTAGTGGAATTTACCACTGAGTTTGTGCCTAATTTAACATCGGTGCTGGAGTATTATCCGGGCGAACGGCCTATTTTTGACTTATTCGATGTTGAAAATGAAATCCAACGTTCGTTACATCGAAAAATAGAGTTAAAGTCCGGCGGATCTTTGATCATAGACCAAACCGAAGCCATGACCACAATAGATATAAATACCGGTGCATTTGTTGGGCATCGTAATTTAGAAGAGACTATTTTTAATACCAATATAGAAGCAACACAAGCCATTGCTCGTCAGCTGAGATTAAGGAATCTTGGCGGTATTATCATTGTCGACTTTATTGATATGCATGATAAAGAGCATAAGCGTCGTGTTTTGCACAGCTTAGATGTGGCGATGTCCAAAGATAATGTTAAATACAGTTTGTCAGGATTTTCCGCATTAGGTCTTGTAGAAATGACGCGAAAACGCACTCGGGAAAGTTTAGAGCATATTTTATGTGGGGAATGCGGGGCTTGCCATGGTCGCGGTTACGTGAAAACAGTTGAGACCGTTTGTTTTGAAATTCTTCGTGAAATAGTCCGAGTAAATCGAGCTTATGATGCAGATAAGTTTATTGTCTACACGTCAGCATCGGTGAGTGAGTCATTAGAAAATGACGAGTATCATAATCTTGCTGAGCTAGAACTCTTCATTGGTAAGCAAATTAAAGTACAGACTGAAAGCATGTATAATCAAGAGCAATTTGATGTTGTTATGATGTAGTTGTTACTCGCGTTTTGGTATGGTCACTAGTAAAATTTTAGGATATTTGAAGGTTTGGTTAAAACGTAATGAGTGTTTCTTCGGTATTAAATAAGTGGCTTAAACGCCTGTATAAACTATTAGCAGTTTTGTTAGTAGTTTTTGCCGTGTTGATCAGCTTATTACGATTATTTTTGCCTTATGCGCACAATTATCGTCAAGATGTCGAAGATTATTTAAATAGCAGCTATAACAGTAATATATCTATCGGCTCGCTAAGTATGGGCTGGGGCAAATCAGGCCCGACATTGATCAGCCAAAAAGTTGAGCTTTTTTCCAGTAACAACAGTCAAATATATATTGATAGCTTAGCCGTTGAATTAAACTTTTGGCGCACCATTCGCTCGGGGCAAGTTGTTACACAAGATTTTGTTATTTCAGGTGCAGAATTAGCGTTTGAACAAGCGTCTTTGATCAATTCAGCTGAAGATATAGGTAATGACCAAGCAGGTAATGACAGTTTATTAGATTCACTTTCTTCGATATTACTCGAACAAATATCTCGTTTTTCCATTCGCGATAGTCATGTGCTTTATCATACTGCAGCGGGCGTAAAAGCTTTTACCATTAATGAAATGTTTTGGGTAAATAAGCATAATCGTCACCGTGCTAACGGTACCGTTATTGTTGACGGCCTGAGCTCAAATAATTTAAAAGTTTTATTAGACTTTCAAGGCCCTAGGTTCGACAAGTTGAGCGGGCAAGCTTATCTTGAGGCTAATGAAATCGATATTACCCCTTGGCTAGGGCGAGCTTTAGCCATAAAGGATGCTAATACGCATTCTGCCATTAATTTTAATGCTTGGTTAAAAATTAAAGCAGGTAAACCAGAGTTTATTCAGTTCGCTTTGGGTAAAAATGAAATTATCTGGCAGCATGAAGGTAAAGCACAAACATTTGAAATTGCTGGCGGTGATATTCAGATAAAAACGTTAGAAGCATTGAACTTTAGCGTGGCAACTTCGCCAATAACGATTAAACGAAATGGTGTGGAAACTAACCAGCTATCGCTATTGGCTAATGTTAATGGCGAACATATTAATGGTTATATTAATGCCATAGAACTGGCAAGTTTTGCCGGCATATCGCCTTTATTATCTGACAATGTTGGTCTTGAAAAATTACTATTCGACCTCGACGCTGTAGGTAGAGTTGAAAATATTTATTTTCGTAGTAACGCAAATGATACCGCCATAACCGCAACATTTAGCGATGTTGATAGCCATTTTAGTCAAGGTATTCCGGGCATTGATAATGTTAGTGGCGAATTAGTTTATGCTAATAACCAGCTGCAAATATCGCTGAATGCTGTTGATGGCGCACTTCATTTTGATAAACACTTTAAATACCCTATTCCATATAAACGCTTAAGTAGTTTGATCAACGCAAAGTTTTCAGCTAATAGCTGGCAGCTTTCAGTTGAAAATATAGCGTTTAACTCGCCACAAATAACGTTGCAAGCTGATCTTAACGTTAATAGTGTAGCAGGTCAGCCCGTTACTATGGCATTGCTAGCAAGTGTGAGTGACGGCGATGCTAAATACGCTGAATATTTCTATCCTCATTTATTAATGGGCGACAATTTAGTTAACTACCTCAACGCTGCTATTGTTGATGGTGAGATTAATCAAGCACTAGTGTTATTTAATGGCCCGCTTGAAAGTTTTCCATTTAATAACCATGAAGGCATTTTTGTGGTTGATGCAGAATTATCTCAAAGTACATTTAAGTTTGACCCACAGTGGCCAGCAATAGAAAACTTTTCCGCAAATCTTAATTTTACCAATAACAGTATGCTAATTACAGGGCGAGAAGGGACATTATCAGGCATTGATGTTGCCGGCGTTGAGGCTGCAATTGCAGATTTAGCAGGCGAGGGAGTGTTGACGGTTGATGCGAGTTTTGCTCAAACACAGCCGCAATTAGTCACCCAATTAATGAACGCTAGTCCAATGCAAGACTCGGTCGGTGTAACGTTAGAACAAGTTATTATTTCAGGCCCTATCGACGGTGATTTCTCGCTAATACTCCCGTTACAAAACACGGATGCGGTTATTGCTAAGGGTCACGTTGATTTTAAAAATAATACCGTGGCACTGCAAGCACCTAGCATGGACTTTACACAAGTTAACGGCCGTTTAGATTATTACAATGACGTGATAACAGCAACGGGTGTCAAGCTCGACTGGCGTGGCATGCCACTAACGGTAAATGTTGAGGCGAAGAAAAAGTCTGAACTTTATAGTGTGAATATTGAAACCCTAGGCCAATGGAAAAATAAGCACTGGCAAGCGCAATTACCCAATGATTTAGTGAAATATGCTAAAGGTGCAGTAGCATGGCAAGGACTATTGGCATTAGAGTTTATTGGTGATAAATCCTTTTATGATTATCAAATAAATACAGAGCTACATAATGTAGCTTTAGCAATACCTGCTCCCTTTACTAAAGCTACTGATGAAAAATTAGCGGTGAGTATTCATGCCTTTGGTGATGAATTAAATAGCACCATAAAAGCTGAAGTTGGCAATAAAGTGAATTTTTATGGTTTACTTGATCACCAGAAAACAAGTTTTTCTTTGGCTCACTTAGTGTTAGGAAAACAACAATCATGGTTACCAACTTCCGGGTTTCATATTACTGCTGATGTTGAAAAAGCGGATTTCGAGCAATGGCAACCTTTAGTGTTAGATATTTTGGCTGCGGTTGAATCAGCGCCAACCGAATTAAGCACTGCTGAAAATAAAGTAGTGTCAGAGGTGAGTCAGCAAAGTTTATTATCTGCACCTGAAAAAATTCATGGCCAAGTTGCCAACTTGCAGGTTTATGGGCAGGACTTTCAGCAAGTAAATTTTGATTTCTTACCCGAAACGGACGGTTGGCTGCTCAATGTTAATGCCAAAGAGTTAAGAGGCTCAGCTAAGTTTTATCCAGATTGGCACCAACAAGGTATCGATATTAATGCCGACTTTATCCATATAAAGAGTGCTGAAAGTGATTCTATACAAAAAGCAGGCACTGAAGCTGCTGTTGATGCTGAGACAAAAATTACTGATGTTACAAAAACGACTAATGAGGCAGTACCGACATTATCGGTTGCTGGCGACGTTAATGTGGCTAAAGGTGAAGTAAAACCAGCTGAAATTAGCAGCACAGATAGTACTGGTCCAATAAATGCCAAAGAGCAAACAATATTACCGCTTATTGACCATGCTAATAATGCTGCTTTTTTTGCTTATCTGCCACCGCTAAGAGTAACCTGTACGAGTTGCCAATACGACAACTATGACTTTGGTGAGGTCATGTTTAACATCGCTCGCACCCAAGAAGATACACTCTTATTGAAAAATTTCACCGCTAAACGTGGTAAAAATAATGTTGCCTTTGACGCTAAATGGCGATTAACAAAAGATAGCTCACAAACCAGCGTTACAGGGACTTTAGCGGCTAACAATGTTGCGCAAGAAATAGAAAATTTAGGTTATGTATCGATTATCAAAGATAGTGGTGTTGAGGTGAACTATGACGTTACTTGGCAAGGTGGGCCGCATGACTTTGCCCTAGCGACATTTAATGGCGAGTTGTCTACAACATTTGATGATGGTTATTTGGCTGATATTGATGATAAAGGCGTACGTATTTTATCTTTTTTAAGTTTGCAGTCATTAGTTCGTAAATTAAGTTTTGATTTTCGAGATATTTTTAGTGATGGCATGTTTTATAGTGAGCTAAAAGGTGATTTTACGGTAAAAGATGGTGTGGCATATACAGATAACGTCCTGATGAAAGGCTCAGCAGGTGATTTAACCATAGTGGGTAATACCAATTTAAATAATGGTGAACTCGACTATCGTATGTCATATAAGCCTAACTTAACCTCTAGCTTACCGGTATTAGCTTGGATTGCGACTTTAAATCCTGTCACATTTTTAGCCGGAGTAGCACTCGATGAAGTGATCACCTCGACAGTAATTGCAGAGATCAATTTTGAAGTGACCGGAAATTTAGACGAACCGCAATTTAAGCAAGTAAGCCGAAAAAACCAGAATATTAGCGTTGGCCGCTCTTCTCCGCCTGTAATCGTTGATAGTATTCCAGAAACTTCGGGATCTGAACAGCCGAAAGAGCCAGATCCTAAAGGCAATAATCTTGATGGTTTATAAAAATGACAAATAAAATAATGCAACTTTGTGCGATACAAATGTCTTCCAATACGAGTGTTGAAGATAATATTGCGGATATTGAACGGCAATTAGCTACCCTAGAGAAAGCACAACAACAATTGGTTTTGTTACCTGAATGCTGCTTGTTTTTTGGTGGTAAAGATAAAGAACAATTGGCATTAGCACGAGAAAATCAAGCAACCAATGAACTGAAAGGTCGACTCGGAAAGCTAGCGAGCAAATATAATGTTTTTTTGGTGGCCGGTAGCATTCCGGTGATATCAGACCAACAAGAAAAATTTACTAATAGTTGTTTTGTATTTTCACCAGAAGGTACAGAATTAGGTGGTTATGATAAAATACACCTATTTGATGTAGCGGTACAAGACAGTGAAAAAAACTACCTTGAATCACGCTATGCCAAAGCGGGTGATCGTATCAGTGTGGTACAAGCTGCTGGCGTTAATATTGGTTTGACGATTTGCTATGATCTACGTTTTCCTGAACTATTTCGCCAGTTGTGCCAACAAGGAGCAAAAATAATTACTGTACCTAGCGCTTTTACTCGCGTAACAGGTGCCGCGCATTGGCAAACTTTATTGCAGGCGCGCGCAATTGAAAATCAGGTTTATATCGTTGCCGCAGGGCAAGAAGGTGTGCATTTAAATGGCCGGGAAACTTGGGGCCACAGTATGATTATCAGCCCATGGGGCGAAATACTGACTCAGCTTGATACCGGAAAAGGTATCATTTGTGCTGATTACCAAGAACAAGAAGTAGACAAGGTGCGTAAAGCTATGCCTGTTGCCACTCATAATCGTTTTAAAAATAAGTTGATGTCGTATGAATAATGTTGAGATAGAGCTTTTAGCTGATAGTGAAATTGATGAAAGCATGCTCATGGATACGTTGGATAACATTTTCCAACGTAAAATAGATTTAGCTGATTTGTATTTCCAATCTAGTAGTCACGAATCGTGGATGTTGGAAGATGGTATAGTCAAAGAAGGCTCTTATAACATTGAGCGTGGTGTTGGTGTACGCGCTATATCTGGTGAAAAAACAGGTTTTGCTTACTCTGATGATATTTCACCTGCTGCGTTAACCAAAGCGGCTGACGCTGCTAAAGGTATCGCTAATGCTGAAAAATCTGCACGTGTGCAAGTGTTTGATGGCAAAAAAATGCAGCAAAATCCTGAGCAATATAAAGCATTAGATCCACTTGCTAGTTTGCCTCAAGAGCAAAAAATAACCTTGCTACATGAAGTTGAAGCGCATGCACGTAGTGTCGATAAACGTGTAAAACAAGTGATTGTTAACTTGTCAGGTGTTTATGAAAAAATATTAGTTGCTGCTAGTGACGGCACGTATGCTACTGATATACGGCCATTAGTACGTCTTAACTGTTCTGTTTTAGTCGAAGAAAACGGCAAGCGAGAACGTGCTAGTTCTGGTGGTGGCGCGCGTACAGATTATAGCTACTTTTTTGAGTTGGATAACAATAAACCTCGCTACTTAGCCTATGCTGAAGAAGCCGTGCGTCAAGCGTTAGTGAATTTAGTTGCTATAGATTCACCTGCTGGCTTATTACCGGTTGTTCTAGGCGCGGGTTGGCCAGGCGTATTATTACATGAAGCAGTTGGTCATGGCTTAGAAGGTGACTTTAACCGTAAAGGCTCTTCAGCATTTTCGGGTAAAATCGGCCAGAAAGTTACTTCTGATTTATGTACTATTATTGATGATGGCACTATGGCAAATCGCCGAGGTTCAATAAGCATCGATGATGAAGGTACACCAGGGCAATATAATGTGCTTATCGAAAAAGGTGTGCTTAAAGGCTATATGCAAGACAAACATAATGCCGGTCTAATGGGTGTAAAACCAACAGGTAATGGTCGCCGTGAATCTTATGCACATTTACCTATGCCACGCATGACAAACACTTATATGTTGGCTGGTGAGCATAAGCCTGAAGATATTATTAAGTCAGTGAAAAAAGGCATTTACGCGCCAAATTTTGCCGGTGGCCAAGTTGACATTACGTCAGGAAAATTTGTCTTCACTAGCTCAGAAGCTTATTTAATTGAAAATGGTGAAATTACCTCACCGATCAAAGGTGCTACCTTAATTGGCAGTGGTCCTGAAGCGATGAAAAACGTTAGTATGGTTGGCAATGACTTGAAGTTAGATGCTGGCGTCGGTGTTTGTGGAAAAGACGGCCAGAGCTTACCTGTCGGTGTTGGTCAGCCAACGTTAAAAATTGATGAAATGACAGTCGGTGGCACGCAATAACTACTGTCTATAATTTCAAATGACATAAAAAAAGCCCGTAAGGGCTTTTTTGTTTTCAAATAGCTTGAAATTAAGAATCTTTTAAACGAATACCGTTAGCTTCGATGGTAATTTTACCGTTTTTCATTAAATTACCCACCGTAGCTTTAAAAGTCTTTTTACTCACCCCTAAAATACGTTTTATCAATTCAGGGTCGCTTTTATCATGCAGTGGACTAAAACCGTCATGTTCAGCAATATGGGCTAATAATTTTTCACTAAAGTCTTTAACTTTACCTTCACCTGGACGGGTTAACGATAAATCAATGCGACCATCTTCACGCACTTGTTTGATATAACCGGTAATTTTTTTACCGGTACGTAGTGGCTTAAAGATCTCATTATCGTAAAGTAAACCCCAATGCAGGTCATTAATAATGGCTTTAAAACCGAGGTCAGTTTTAGAGGCGATAGTTAATGTGACTTTATCCCACTTTTGATAGTCAGCTGGCCAAATATCGATAAACTTATCCAGTTTACTAGAGGCAACTAAACGATCTGTTTTTAAATCAAGAAATATTCTAACCAAGTAATATTTGCCAACTTCCATTTCGCTATGTTGTTGGTTATAAGGCACGAGTAAATCTTTCGGTAAACCCCAATCAAGAAAAGCGCCCATTTTATTTACTTGGCTCACTTTCAAAGAAGCGAATTGATCAACTTCCGCAAATGGCTTTTCTGTTGTTGCGACAATACGGTCAGCGGTATCAGCATAGATAAAAACCTTAACTTCACTGCCTATTTGGCAATCTTCAGGCACAAAACGATTAGGTAATAAAAGTTCGCCTAATTCATTTGCATTTAAATATGCGCCTTTATCAGTAATTGCTACTACAGGGAGGGTGTTGTATTTTCCGATGCTTGCCATGTGGATTCTTGAGGTCAGTTAACTTGCGGCTATAATAACCGATTTAGTGGCAAGTTAACTATCATTTTCCCTGTAGAAACAAATTTTATTTAACTGTGCTTATATTAGATTGAATATTTAACTTAGTTTGAATATATTCACTGTGTCGCAAATGCAACAAATCTGCGATTTTACGGATAATATGCTCTTCAATACTTGCCAACTCACCATCGGCATAAGCCATTTGCCATAGAAGCTCTAGCATTTTTATACGCTCTTCAAGGCTGTAATTTTCGTTTATTTTAGAGGTGAATTGATAAAAGTCCGTCGCGTTTTCACAAAGCACAAGCGCGTGTTTTATGATTTCTGCCACTTCTGCGTTCGACAATTGAAACTGGCTAGCAATAATATGGTTGAGTTTTTGTTGTTCAGCATTATCGAGTTGACCATCGGCAAGCATGACTTCGCACAATAAAACGCTACAGGCGATTTCTAAGCTTAATTCGTTTGCTTGTTGGTTATCTGCTTCACCTAACGCTTGAAAAAATGCACTAATTTTTGACAACATAAATTACCCTCAATGAGTTGATGATTAATTTTAATGTATTTAATTGCAGGTACAAGCTCCCAGTGAGTTTATTTCATATTAAATTGTAACTGTTGGTTTTACCGTATTAATTTAGCGCTACTAGTTAATAATGATGAGGCAGGAGTAGGTACAGTTGTTTGCGCAATATTGATATCAAGCATAATAAGCTACTGCTGAACTTTACGGAGTGCAATACATAAATTTTTAATTATTTAATAATTATAACAATGGATTAGCTTTTTTTTTGTTATCGCTACGTATTGCCGTAAATCGTCTCATTCATAACAATGGTATTACGTTTATTCTTGTGTGTAATATCGACTAAAAATTTTTTAAAAAGTTAATTATTTAGCGAAAAAAACCAACATGTTAATAAAGTGATAATTAATTTTAACCTAAGTATTTTATATATCTGAAAATATATTTATCCAACTGTTTGTTATATAGGCTTTTTTTAGTATAATTTAGTCAATTGCTGAAAGTCGGCGTGAATTTTGTAACAAGCATTTACAACTTTGTTAGTTTTTGTAGCCAATAATTTCTGTATCCTATTGCCACGAAACTAAAAATTATAAAATTATAGACTCTATGAGGACGTCATTGTGACACGGAAAAAACAAATAATTATACCTATTGTCATTCTAATCGCCGGTGTTTTAATTTTCTTTGCATTTTCAAGTATGAAAAAACCGCCGCAAGAAAAAGAAGAGGTTGATAATACCCCTATTGTTGCTGTTGAAGCGATCTCGCTTGCACCAATGACCTTAGATGTAGATTCGTATGGGGTAGTTAAGCCTAAATATGAAACTGAATTAGTGGCGCAAGTTAGCGGACAAATTGTCGAGCTATCGGCAACATTTGTTCGAGGTGGTTTTGTCAAAGAAGGCCAACTATTGGCGCGCATAGATCCTAATGATTATGAAGCGGCACTTATTGAAGCTGAAGCGACAATGGCATCAGCCCGTGCATCTTTAGAAACGGAACGCGCTCAAGGTCAAGTTGCCAAGCAAGAATGGAAGCAAATTACCGATACGTCACCAACAGAATTAAGTTTACGTAAACCACAATTAGCGCAAGAAATAGCGCGAGTAAAATCAGCTCAAGCGTCAATTTTACGGGCGAAACGCAATTTAGAGCGAACGGAAGTTAGAGCACCTTATGACGCTATGATTGACAGCCGTAATGTTGGCTTAGGCTCGTTTGTTGGTACTGGGAGTCTATTAGGTAAATTATTAGGTACGGCAGTTGCTGAAGTGCGTTTGCCCGTTGCCGATAATCAACTAGAGTTTTTAATTGCCCAAGGTAAAGACGCCACGGTTAATTTATCCGGTACATTTGCGGGCAGTGAAATTGTATGGGCGGCTAGAATTGCACGTAGCGAAGGCGTTATTGATAGTACAAGCCGCATGAGTTATTTGGTGGCTGAAATTTTCGACCCGTATGCATTATCTGAAAAAAATGAAAAAACACCGCTACGTTTTGGCGCTTACGTCAATGCTAAAATCTTAGGTGTCGCTCTCGACCAAGCCGCTATTGTTCCTCGTTATTTAGTGACAAATGGTCGTGTTGCGCTGTTAAATAGTGAGTCTAAATTACATTATTCAACCGTTACAATTGTCCGTCAAGATGGTGAAAATGTCATTATTTCAAGTGGTATATCTGACGGTGATCAATTGATAGTTTCAGCACTTGATTATCCAGTCGATGGTATGAAATTAGCTTTAATTGGTGATAAGTCGCAACAAAGCAGTGAAGAAGACGTTGACATTAAAGACAGCGAGTCACAAATTGCAAAAAATGACAGTGGCTCTGGGGAATAATCATGACAACTGTTACACCTAAAAAAACCGCAGAAATTGATCATAGCATTGATACTAACAGCGGAATAATAGCTTGGTTTGCCCGTAATAGCGTTGCAGCTAACTTATTAATGATTTTTATTTTAGTGGGTGGTTTTTTAACTATTCAAACCATTAATAAGCAAATGTTTCCACAAGTTAAAGTTAATTGGATTTCTTATGCTGCGCCATACCCAGGAGCTGCGCCGCAGGAGGTTGAAGAAGGTATAACGATTAAAATTGAAGAAGCATTGGAAACAGTTCAAGGCCTTAAGCGTGTAATTACTTATTCAAATCGTAACTTTTCAAACGGCTGGTTTGAAGTTGAATTAGATTATGATCCTCAAGTAGTGCTAGAAGAAGTTAAATCAGCAATAGATTCAATTTCTAGTTTTCCTGATGGTATGGAACGGATAAAAATAGAGCGGGAAAAATTTCGTCAAGAAGTTATGTATCTTAGCTTGTACGGAGATTTAACCAACGGTGAATTAAAAGAGCTTGGTCGTAAGATCCACAATGAAATACAACAACTTCCCACGATCAATATTTCTGATTTATTTAGTGGTTTAAACTATGAAATATCAATTGAAGTAAGCAAAGATAAGCTACGCGAATACGGTTTAAGCTTTAATGATATCGCGAATGCGGTGCGCAGTTATTCTCGAAATATGTCGGCGGGACAAATTCGTGCAGAAAATGGCTATATTAATTTACGGGTAGAAAATCAGGCTTATCGGGGGCATGAGTTTGAACAAATTCCCGTGGTTACTTTAGCTGATGGAACTCGCATCGTTTTAGGCGAGTTAGCCACCATTATTGATGGCTTCGAAGAGGGATTACAATATTCTAAGTTTAATGGTAAAAACTCAGTTACGCTATTTATAGGTGCTGCTGACAACCAAAGCATCACAGATATTGCCAGTGTGGTGAAAAAATACGTAGAAGAAAAGTCACTAATATTACCTACAGGTGTGAAATTAGAGACATGGGTAGATATGACCTATTACCTCGAAGGTCGTTTAAACATGATGGTAGACAACATGAAAAGCGGTGCGGTATTAGTCTTTTTAATGTTGGCGCTATTTTTACGTGTTCGTTTAGCTTTTTGGGTAATGATGGGTTTACCGGTTTGTTTTCTTGGTACTTTACTCGTGATGCCACTTGAGTTTGTTAATGTCACCATTAATGTTATTAGCTTATTCGCCTTTATATTAGTGCTAGGTATCGTGGTTGATGACGCCATTGTTATGGGGGAAAGTGCTCATGATGAAATTGAAGAGCACGGCCACAGTACCGATAATGTAATTCGTGGTGTTAAACGTGTTGCGATGCCAGCAACTTTCGGTGTTTTAACCACTATCGCGGTATTTCTACCTTTTCTTTTTGGCGAAGGACCGTCTTCAGCGTTTGGTAAAGCCATCGGCTCGGTGGTTATTTTGTGCTTAATTTTCTCTTTGATTGAATCAAAACTTATTTTACCGGCTCATTTGGTGAAAATGAAAATGAAAGCATTCAATCCTAAAAATCCGATTGATAGGTTACGTTTATGGGTTGATACAAAGTTAAAAGGCTTTATTGATAATGTTTACAGCCCAGCTTTGGCACTATTTATTCAATATCGCTATGGCGTATTCATGTTTTTTATTAGCTTAATGTTAATAAGTGCTGGTTTGTTTAGTGGCGGTTTTGTTCGCTTTGTTGGCCAGCCTAAAATTCCACATGATTTCCCTCGTGTTACCGTAGAGATGAATGTTGATGCTTCAGAGAAAGCAACGTTAGACACATTGTTAAAAATTCAAGGTGTTATTAACAAAATTGATCAAGATATTGAAGCAAAATACGGTAATTCGATGATCTCTGATATGCAGGTTGATTTACGCAGCAGAACAAGTGGGCAAATCATGGTCAAGTTAGTGATACCTGAATTACGCCCTATGGATACTTTTGAGCTTTCTGACTTATGGCGTAAAGCTATACCAAACTACCCGGGTGTTAAATCATTCAATATAGGTGATAACTTATTTGGTGGTGGTCGTGACGATGGTGATATTGCCTTTAGATTAGAAAGTAAAAACGATGCAGAACTATTGGCGGCAGCAAAAGAGTTAAAAGCTAAGCTTAATTCTTTAAAAGGTATTGGCGATGTTAATGACAGCCGCCAAACCAGTGCCCAAGAAGTACAGTTTGAGTTAAAGGCGTTAGCCTATAGCTTGAATTTAACATTAGCAAATATTGCTTCACAGGTGAACTACAGCTTTTACGGTTTAGAAGCACAGCGTATTTTACGAGACAGTGAAGAAGTGAAAGTAATGGTGCGATATCCACTCGATCAACGCAGTTCTGTTGGTCATGTTGATGACGTGATGATTCAAGCGCCCAACGGTGCAGAATTACCACTCTCTGAGTTAGCCGTTATCACCCTGCAAGAGGGTGTAACTAGCATACGACGTGAAAATGGTAATCGTACGATTAACGTCTGGGCGAGTGTTGATGCTGATCAAGTCGAACCGTTTAAAGTGGCCAATGATATTCGAGATAATTTCATTCCTGAGCTGTTAAGAAAATACCCACAAGTTAAAAGTGAAGTCACGGGTAGTATTCAAGAGGAAATGGACGGTGCTGATAGTCAATTACGCGATTTTGTCATTTCGTCAATGATCATATTTTCATTGTTGGCGATACCGCTAAAATCTTATTCACAAGCAGCGATGATCATGGTGGTTATACCATTTGGCGTCATAGGTGCTGTAATAGGTCACTTTATTTTAGGTATGGACTTAAATGCTCTATCAATCATGGGGATACTCGCGGCTGCCGGGGTGGTGGTGAATGACTCACTCGTCATGGTTGACTATGTTAACAACGCAAGAAAACGCGGTGTGCGATTGGTTGATGCGGTAATGCATGCCGGAGGTAAACGCTTCAGAGCTATCATGTTAACCTCGATTACGACATTTATTGGTTTAGTACCTATCATCTTTTTTGAAGTTAGTGCACAAGCAAAAATTGTTATTCCTATGGCAGTCTCGCTAGCTTTTGGGGTGTTATTTGCCACTATTGTGACGTTAGTACTTATACCTTGCCTTTATCTCATAATTGAAGATATTAAGGCATTGTTTAAACGTAAGAAAAAAGTGCCTGATACAACTACACCAGCTTTAGATAACCTTAAAAGTGAAACCTTATAGGGATAATTTTTACTGGTTATTATTTCGAAAAGCTAATGATAAATCTGCTTAGTTCTAGTCTGGGTTAAGCTAAAATTAAAAAGCCATCACAATGTGATGGCTTTTTTGATTAACACTTAGCGTTATTTAACCCCTAACTCTTTTAATCTTTCTAATAAATAGCTGGCATGGGTGTGTTTGTCTGACAAGACCACTTCGTTACGTGGGTGTAAAAATAGTGGTAAAGATATCCGTGATTTAGTCGCATTTTCACCTGTTGGGTTGATAACTCGGTGACTGGTTGACGGAAAATAACCTTGTGACGCTTCTTGAAGCATGTCGCCAATATTGACAATCAAATGCCCAAAATCAGCTGGAACATCAAGCCATTCGCCATCTTGGGCCTGCACTTGTAAACCTGGTTCGTTAGCTGCAGGCAAAATAGTCAGCAAGTTAATATCTTCGTGTGCTGCGGCGCGAATAGCGCCAGGTTCTTCTGTCCCTTTAAGCGGCGGATAATGTAAAATTCTTAATAAAGTGTTTGGTGTGTCCATGATCATATTCGACAGAGGCTCTGAATAGAGCTTTGTGACTTCTGGTGGACTATACTTTTCTACCCAATCAAGTAATTCGCTGGCTAAATCCGATGCCATTTTATAATAGTTAAGAATATCGGTTTTTAATTGCTCAGGAATACGTCCCCAAGGATAGACATGATAATACTCTTTAATATCTTTTTTAGTGTGACCTTTTGCCGTTTCTGAAATCTCAGGAGCAAAGTATCCGTCTTGCTTTTCAGGATCAAAGGCAAAACCTTGTTTCTCTTCTTGTGTAAAAAACGTATACCAATCTTGATATATTTTATCTACTAATGCCTGTTGAATAGGGTGATTAGTTAATACCCCAAATCCTGTGTTACGTAGACTCTCGACAAATTTTTGTGCGGCGTCATCAGCGCGATAATCAACAACTTGTACTTGCATAGTTTTCCCCTAATACAATAATCTTAATGCTTAATCTTTATTTTTACGTATTATATACCAAACTAAAAGGAAGTTGATGAATTCAATCATCGTTGGCAAATACTTATTATCTAGCATGTGGTATAACTTAATGAGTATCAAGCATACAGTGACTTCGCCTCACATCAAGTAATTCAATTTTGATAACATTTTCTAAGAGTTATTAATCGGTTGTTAAATAAGTTTTGTTAAATAAAAGAGAAGTAGCATGATAAAAAAATTGGTAGTTATCGTTTCCTCAGTGGTGTTTTTTTCGGCATGCAGCTCCAGTAATAATGCTTGTGAAGATGTAACAATAGCGTCAGAACAAATACAACAATGCCAGTCATTGCATAAACAAATTATTAATACTAAAAATAAACCTATAATACGTACAGAGTTGGAACGTAGATACCAACAAGATTGTATTGATATTCGTTATTATCGAGATGACAAGCAAACTGCTGTTTGTGGCAACAAGAAAGAAGTCGCAGAATCACAAGAACTTAATAAATAAAACAACAGCTTAAGGTAGATATTTTGCCCTGTTTTTGTTACTTTAATTTCAATTTGAAAGGATAAGGGGGCATATAGCTACCCCCTTCATAAAAATTTAACTGTGTAGTATGGTGAAAAGTTGACAGACTCATTAGATCCATTAATAAATTCAAATGCAGATTTGGCAAAAGAATCTATTGTCTTGTTGCACAAGTATCAAAAGTTGAAGAATCGCTATACTGCGTTATTGCAACTTAACCAATTATCCATTGATTGTGTCGATCTTAACGGCCTCCTTGAACAAGTTCATCATGCTATTGCGGGTGTGATGAGCGCCAATAACTTCTACATCGTGCTATATGATCAAACATTTTCTACTTTAGAATTTGTTTATCATGTTGATGAAAAGGACGAAATGGAGCCAAGGAAATATGCACATAGTGAATTTGAAGGCACCATGACAAATTATGTGTTCGAAACAGGTAAAGCCTTATTAGCGACGCCTGAAGTGATCACACAATTAGAAAAAGAGCATAAAATAGATCCAATAGGCGTCGGCACTACAGGTGTCGACTGGCTTGGCGTGCCTTTGATACATGATGGCTTTGTCATCGGCGTTATGGCCGTACAAAGTTACTCAGCGGCAACGCGTTATCAAGAGGCGGAACGAGATTTACTGGAGTTTACCGCTCAACATATTGTTACCGCATTAACACGCTTACAAGATCGAGGACGATTAAAAGAGGCTGTTGACTCTCGCACTCGAGAATTAATGCAACAAATACGCGATCGTGAAAAAGCTGAGTTACTTCAAGAGTCACTCTATCGAATTTCAGAGCTAACCAATGATCCAGATCTAGAAATCGATACTTTCTACAGCTTGGTTCATAACATTGTAGGGCAGTTGCTCAACGCCGAAAACTTCTATATTGCTAAGTATGATGCGAAAAATGACGAGTTGTTTTTTGCTTATTACCTTGATCAACAATTTAGTAATGACGATGGATATTATAAGGCACGTAAACTGTCAAACCACTTTACTGAATTAGTGTTAAGAAGTAGTGAAACTGTATTGCTTGATCAGCAGGGTATGCAGGACTTACATCAAAAAGGCATAACCATTAAGCCAGAAGCTGACGTATTGTCTTGGCTTGGTGTGCCCTTAATTCATTCGGGTGAATTGCTTGGGGCGATGGTGATACAAAGTTACCAACAGTCAGTATTCTTTACAGAGCAAGATGCAGAGTTATTGCGCTTTGTATCAAGGCATGTGGCATCAGCGATGAAGCGCCGTGAAATTGCCAATGATGAACGTAAAACTTATGAACTGTTAGAGCACCAAGTTAAACTTCGCACCGCGGCCTTAGAAGATGAAATAAAACAGCGTAAAATAGCCGAAGAAAAACTTCAACACGCCGCCTCACATGACATTCTTACGGGGTTGCCGAATCGAGCGGTATTTATTGACTTATTAAACCGTGCTATTGCCCGTAACAAACGCCACCCTGAATCTAAATTTGCCGTACTGTTTCTGGATTTAGACCGCTTTAAAGTGGTCAACGACAACCTTGGTCATCATGCTGGAGATAACCTGTTAAAAGAGATTTCTTCCGCATTAATTGACGTAATTCGAGACAAAGATACCGTTGCACGCTTAGGCGGTGACGAATTTGTTATATTGGTAGAAGATATAGAAGGCAGTGAAGGTGTTTTCGAAGTGGCGAAACGCATAACGTCATTAATGTCCTTACCATTTATGATTGAAAATCAATCTGTTTTTATTGGTACTAGCATTGGTGTTTTATTTAATAATGAGCGTTATGACACTGCAGACTCTATGCTTAGAGATGCCGATATTGCAATGTATCATGCAAAAGATAAAGGTAAGGGGCGTTTTGAAGTATTTGACTCAAGTATGCATAAAGAAGTGCAAAATGCTTTATCGTTAGAGTCTGACATTCGAGAAGCGATTGATAATCAGGAATTTGTACCGTATTTTCAACCCATAGTGCAGATTACCGATGGTAAAATTATCGGCTTTGAAGCGTTAGCGCGCTGGCAGAGTGACAAACGTGGTTTTGTCTATCCTAACGACTTTATTCCGTTAGCAGAAGAAACTAATTTAGTCATGGCTATCGATTTACAAATTCTAGAAAAGTCTTGCCAACAATTAATGCTTTGGCAGCAACGCCTAGGGTTAGATCACCTTTATGTTAGCTGTAATTTGTATTGTAACCACTTCTTTAACTTAAGTTTACCGCAAGATATTCAATCCATTATTGATAAAACCGGTGTTCAACCCCACCAAGTTCGTGTTGAATTAACTGAACGTGCATTGTTGGAAAACAGTGACGTTGTGCTCGGTAATATGCGAGCATTGAAAAAAATGGGTGTAAAAATATTACTCGATGATTTTGGTACAGGGTATTCGAGTTTAAGTTATTTACATCGTTTCCCAATGGATGTCATAAAAATTGACCGCTCTTTTATTCATAATGTGCATGAAAGAGGCAATCATCAAGCGATAATTAAAACCATTATTGATTTAGCGGCTAATTTAAATATGGCGACAGTGGGGGAAGGTATAGAAAACGAAGCGGATGCCCAACTATTGAAATCAATGGGTTGTGATTATGGTCAAGGTTATTATTATTTTAAACCTTTACCGGGCGATGAAATCGAATGCTTTCTACTGAGTAAAAGCTAAAGCAAAGGTTTAAGCTCTGAAGTGACATGCCTCAAAAGCCGCTAATAATTCACTTATGCCTGGCTTTATCGATTTAACTGATGATTCCGAGTTGATGATACCGAGTAGATTATCCGTCAGCTTATTTCTAATGGTTAAAATAACCCCCCACGGCGTTATAAAATTTATCAGTAGAAAAATACCTTACTCAGTTTAAGTCTTGTATTTATTCATTTTTATCATAAAAAAGGAGAACAGTTAATGAGTCATATTAGTATTATATCTATTTGAAAATTACCCGAGCATTCCTATTGATTAAAACACGCCTTATATTTTACCGTTTTACTGCGTATAAAATAGAGCAACTAATTAATGTAATCGCGATTAGTGAGTTGTTGTAGCAACATAATATGTTGGCGCTTTTGGCGTTTTTACGGTAATTTATTGTGTAATTTAAGTCATTAACCATAAAATAGACCAACAAATGACAAATAGTAAACCCAGAACGCTAGATCGCATTGATTTAACTATTTTAGATATTTTACAAAAAAATGGTCGAATATCAAATAACACCTTAGCACAACATGTTAATTTGAGTCCAAGTCCCTGTTTGGAACGCGTAAAACGTCTCGAACAAGAAGGCTATATCGAACGCTACGGTGCTTTTTTAAATGCCAGCAAGCTAAATTGCGGTATGACCGCTTTCATCCAAGTGACATTAGATCGTACTACTGCTGATATTTTTAATGAATTTCGTTCGCAAGTAATTGATATTAAGGAAGTTGCTGAGTGTCATATGGTAGTGGGAGGCTTTGATTACTTACTGAAATTACGTTTTGAAAATATGGATGCATATCGGGTCTTATTGGGTAATATAGTTGAGTTGCCAGGGGTGTCACAAACCCACACTTATGTGGTGATGGAACATGTTAAAAGGCACTCTGGCATTCCTATTTTTGATGAGAAAATACGGTAATGCAAAGTTATAGTAACACTCTGTGGTGTACGCGCTGTTTGCTTTTCGTATTGTGAACTAGTTTTTTCAGATAACAGCAGATATAGTGTCAGAAGATATTTTTTAGCTGCTTTTATTGATGTAAACCTCAAAAAAGCTCAGATGTAATTATAAAAATAATTAAGCCAAATCGGTATATTAATGACCAAGTTATTTAATGATTTAAATATCGATCAGGCTTAAGTTAATGAGAAACCATGAATATACTCCCATCGAAAATAATCAAAAAAATTAGCCTAGTTGCATTTTCTATTATCGCGTTGTCGGCCTGTAATAAACAGCCCACTGCGCCTTTGCAAACTAGCATTGAAGAAGTACCTAGCCAAGTTAATGCCGACAATATTAAAGCACATATAGAATTTTTAGCGGATGACACATTACAAGGTAGAGATACGGGTAGTCAGGGTTATCAAATTGCCGCCAACTATGTAAAGTCTTACTTTAAACAGCTTGGGTTGACGCCACAAGGTACCAATATAGGTACTGAACCACGCGGGTTTGAACAACAAGTTCGTTTTCGTAAAAGTTATCTTGTCGAAGGTTCAGCCAGTGCAATCATTCATGGTTTAAAGGGTGATGTTGAGCTTGATTATGTAACCGAATTTTTAATGTCGGGCTCAAGCTTACAAAATGAAGTAGCTATTACTGCTCCAACGGTGTTTGTTGGCTATGGGGTGGTATCGAAAGAGTTTGGTTATAACGATTATGAAAATATCGATGTAAAAGGAAAAATTGTTGTTGCGTTAACGGGCAGACCTGATGATTTACCGTCTGAAGAAGGTGCTCACATTGGCTCAGGCGCAGAGAAAAGTCGACATGCAGCTGAACATGGCGCGGTTGGCTTTATCACCATACATACCCCAAAGCGTGAAAAAGTTCGAAGTTTTGAAAAATCTGCACAATCCGCCAATACACCTCGTTTAAGCTGGCTTACTAAATACGATGTGCCATTTGGCAAACAACCAGAAATAGTATCAGGTGCTTATATCGATCAAGATGCAGCAAAAGCGCTGTTTGAAGATGCAGCACTTACTTTAACTGATATTTATGACGCCGATACGAACAATGTAGCGATAAAAGGTTTTGCTCTACCTTACCAAGTTACACTGAAAAATCGCTCTCGGCATGAACAGATCACCAGTCCTAATATTATCGCGGCTATTGAAGGTAGCGATGACGAATTAAAAAATGAGTATGTTGTCTTTAGCGCCCATCTTGACCATATAGGTATAAGCTCACATAGTGATGATGAAGACACCATTAATAACGGCGCATTAGATAATGCTTCTGGTGTTGCTATTTTACTTGAAACTGCGCGTTTGTTAGCGCAAATGCCAACAAAACCAAAACGTTCAGTATTATTTGTTGTTGTTACGGGTGAGGAAAAAGGCTTGTTAGGCTCAAGCTATTTTGCTAATAATCCAACGATACCTGTCACGAAATTAGTAGCCAATGTTAATTTGGACATGCCGTTAATTTTATATCCATTTGCAGATGTTATCGCTTTTGGTTCAACTCATTCAACTATGGGAGAAATTGTGGCAACGGCGGCGAAGAAAATTGATATAGAGCTGAGTGAAGACCCTATGCCAGAGCAGGCACTATTCACACGCAGTGATCATTACAGTTTTGTTAAAGCGGGTATTCCATCAGTATTCTTGATGACAGGCTTTAAATCAACCGATGACAGTATTGATGGTGGTGCGGTATTTGGTGACTTTTTAAAGAATCACTATCATCAACACAGTGACGAAATTACGTTACCCATTAACTACCAAGCTGCTGCGAACTTTGCATTAGTTAACATGATGATAGGTTTAGAGATTGCCAACCAATCAGCGCGTCCTCAGTGGCATGACGATGATTTTTTTGGTCTAACATTTGCGCAATAATGTTTAATACCAATTGGAGTATTTATTTCAATTGGTTTAATTACAGCTATTAAACATTTAAATAAGGAATTATTAATTGATGAATGCTCTCGAATATGCCGAACAGGCCAATGGTTCTTTTGCGCTTCCCGATGCGTGTTTTAAAATAAAGGCCTTGATGGAAGATGACGAATCTAGTATCGAAGATTTTGCTAATGTAATCAGTGTTGATCCTTCAATGACATCACGTTTACTGCAAATTGCTAATAGCGCCATTTACAGTTTTCCTGGCGAAATTAGTACTATTTCACGGGCAATTACAATTATTGGTACACAAGCGATTTATAACATGATGCTAGTTGATGTTGCCGCGACAGCATTTAAGCATTTTTCTAATGAATCTATTGATTTAAAACGCTTTTGGCATATGAGTGTTTTTTGTGGTTTAGCAACGAAAAACTTAGCTATTACCGCAGGTATTCGAGATATAGAACGCTTATTTGTTGCTGGTTTATTACAAAATTTTGGCGAACTTATTGTCGCAAAAATTTCGCCAGATTTAGCCAAACAGTGCGAAGGCTATAATGCGGATATACTGCCATGGGAATTACAAAAACAGGTGTTAGGTTTTACCTACACTGAAGTTTCTGCCGAATTACTGAAAATTTGGCAGATCCCAGAAAAAATAATTTTGCCAATTCGTCATTATAATAATGCTCATAACATTCAAATCAATAAAGATGTGAAAGTGCTTTACTTGGCTTCTCGGTTGGCACTCGTGGAATGTCATCCCGAAGAATTTAGTTATGACGACAGTATTGATGTCGAAATATGTAATTCCTTGAAGGTATCAAGCAATGATTTAGAAGATGCGGCAAATTTTGCCACAATTGAAACGGAAAATATCCTCAGCATTATGAACGCAAAATTTTATGGTTAACCACGCTTAGCAAGTGCAATATATATTATACACTTTGCTTGCTAAGGACTGTTTTCAAAACAAGACATTAGGAATAAAGCCTGCTAGCATCGGTCGGCGCTTATTTTGGCGAACAGCAGGTAAATGGGCACTTTTTAAATAAAATTATAATCATTAGCCCTAAAATTACAACGAAGGATACTTATGAGTACAGAAAGAGAGCATTTTAGTTCCCGCTTAGGGTTCATTTTAGCCGCTGCAGGTTCAGCAGTTGGTATCGGTAATTTGGTCGGCTTTCCTGTGAATGCGGCTAAAAATGGTGGCGGTGCATTTTTATTAATGTATGCACTTTTTGTTTTCTTTATTTGTTTACCCGTGATGGTTGCCGAAATGGCGGTTGGTCGCAAAACGGCAAAAGAACCTGTCGGGGCTTATAAAACCTTAAGTGGCGGTAGTAGGGCTTGGGGAGCTGCTGGTTTTCTTGGCGTATTAACCCCCTTTATGATCGCTGTTTTTTATATGGTGCTTACGGTCTGGATTTTTGGTTATATTGCTTTAACATTAAGTGGTAATTTAGATTACTTAGCCAGCAGTAATGGTTTTGGTGAGTTTGTTAATAGCCCATATTTATTCGGGGGTATGGTAGTAGTTGCCGCCATTGTTAACTTTATACTGGTTGCCGGCGTTAAAGACGGTATTGAAAGAGCGTCAAAAATATTGATGCCGACCTTGTTCATTATGTTACTTATTATGGTGGGCTATGTTTTAACGTTAGATAACGCACTTTTAGGTGTTAAGTTCTTCTTGATTCCTGATGTATCTAAAATTACGCCTGCGGTGATTAATGGCGCGTTATCACAAGCGTTTTTCTCCTTGTCTTTAGGTATGGGTATACTGATTACTTATGGCTCTTATATAGACCGTAAAACCGATATTGTTGGTTCAGCAAAACTTGTCGCTTTAACCGATACCGCGGTTGCATTCACTGCTGGTTTAATGATTTTACCAGCGGTATTTTCATTCAATCCTAATGTAAATCCAGCGGAATTGAGTGATAGTTCAGTATCGTTAATTTTTACCTTTTTACCTAAAATATTTTTAGCGTTACAAACTTCAATTGGTTATATCGGCGCAAGTGCGGTAGCCGCGTTCTTCTTTATTCTAGTGTTTTTTGCCGCTATAACGTCTTTAGTTTCTATTTTAGAGGTGCCAGTATCTTATTTAGTAACAGAGAAAAAGCACAGCCGTAAGAAAGCCTTATCGATATTGCTGATGACGGCAGGGGTATTAACTGTTTTTGCAACGTTATCATTTGGTATGGTGTCATACTTTACCGAATTTACCTCTTATGCTGGTGGGACTCGTTCATTTTTTGATGTAATTTATGATGTTTTCTACGATACTATTTTGCCGTTAAATGGCTTTTTATTATGTGTGTTTGTCAGTTACCGCTGGAAAAGATTGCAGTTATCTGAAGAGCTTTCGGTAGGTAATGCAAACTATAAAGGCTCTTGGGTTGAGAAGTATATTAACTTTTCGTTAGGGACGTTTATCCCCGTGATAGTATTTGGTATTTTTATCAATACGGTTATGCAAAAGTTCTTTGGTTATAGTATTTTTGGCTTTTAAATACAGCTAATTATTAATTAAAATGAATAGGGCCGGATAATTTGTTATTATCCGGCCCTATTTTTTTGTAGCTAGAGCTTCTTATAATGATTGAATTTATCCAACCATGTGACTTCAGTGAAAGCCAGCGGCTATTCCATGGTCGTGGCCATGCATATCCTGAGTTGTCGCATGTCAATATTGATTGGTTTGAGCCCGTTATTTTGATCAGCTTATATCAAGAAGTTGAGCCTAGCTGGTTAGCCGAGCAAGTGGTTCAATTAATAACCTTGACCGATAAATGCCAATCTATTCAAGTACAGTATCGCTGTCGAAAATTTGCCCCGTGTGAACTACTTTGGGGACAAGAAATAGCCAATTTAACCGCAAAAGAACATGGTTTAAAGTATCATATCAGTTTAGGTAAAGCGCAAAATTCAGGTTTGTTTTTAGATATGCGAAATGGCCGAGAATGGGTTAAAAAACGCAGCGAAAATAAGCGTGTATTGAACTTGTTCTCATATACCTGTGCATTTTCGGTCGCTGCATTGGCAGGTAATGCAAGTAAAGTGGTTAATATTGACATGAGTAAAAGCGCTTTAACCAAAGGGCGAGAAAATCATCGACTGAACCATCAAGATCTCAGTAAGGTTATTTTTGAAGGTGTTGATATTTTTAAATCTTACGGGCGTCTGAAAAAGCACGGACCGTATCAACTGTTAGTTTCAGATCCGCCATCCTTTCAGAAAGGCAGCGTTGATATTGAAAGAGATTATAAGAAAATTATTCGTCGCTTACCTGATTTAATGTCAGACAATGGTGACGTATTGTTATGCTTGAATTCGCCAGATCTCAATATTGAATTTTTAATGGCAGAAGTCACAAGAGAATGCCCCGACTGCGTATTTCAATATCAACTTAATGCCCCTGAAGTTTTTAAAGAAGCGCATGTTGGTAAAGGGCTGAAGTGTTTGTACTTTATATATAAACCAAGGGTGTAAGCCTTAACCGTTTGCTTGTATAAATTTTTTATTCAAGCAAACGTTTATATTTTATAAGTGTTTACTAATTTAATACCACACGAGCCGCTAATAAAATTAAAAAGCTACCGGTAACTTTATCGACTATATGACTATTAGCCTTTAGTTTTTCTAATATAGGTCCACGTGACATTGTAAAAGTAATAATGACATACCACAGCATATCAATAATGCCTACGGTTGCGGTCATCACGCCTTTTTGCTGCCAACCGGCTCCGGGTTCAACAAATTGGCTAAATAATGCTAAGAAGAAAATCGCTAGTTTAGGGTTTAAGAAAGCAATTAAAAAGCCATCTCGCCAACCATTGATTGTAGGGTCTAAGGCGCTATCTTTTTGGCTAAATTGAATGTTTTTTTGTTTGCTCATTAAGGCCTTAATACCCATGTACAACAAAAAAGCTGCGCCCGCGTATTTTATTGTCGCAAATAGCATCGGCGATTGTACTATGAGCAGACCAATACCTGTCGCTGTTATCGCAGCGTATAATGCCACACCTAAACCGTGACTGATGGCTGTGGCATAGCCTTGACGTGAACCACCGTTTAAAGTGTTTTTAATCACTATGGCAAGGCTAGGGCCTGGAGATAAGGCGCCAAGAATACAAATAACAACCAATGATAACCATAAATGAAATTCCATAATTTGAAACGCCTTAGCTAGGTAATGTGTTTTAGAAAACTAATGTAGATTTTTAATGCGAAGAAAACTGGCAAATCTTGGCACACCTCGCTGTGTTTTACCAATGTATTTATAGGTTATTACGCTGCCAATTGTAGGCGCTACCTTGCGTTGTTGATCGGATAATCCCGTCCCTATTTTAAAGATAACGCCTTCAGGCGTTTTAACCAATAATGCGCCAAGTAAGCCTTCATATTTTCCTTTTCCAGCGGAATAGCCAATAACAACGGCTTCAGCGTCTTGATGTCTTTTTAGTTTTAATAGGTTTTTACTACGACCACTTTGATAAGTTGCTGATGCAAGATGAAGCATTAAACCTTCACCATGACTATCAACTACGCGATTTAACCAGGCATACAACTCTGCATTATTTGCTACTCTTTGTTGTTGAATCATCGCTAGGTAATGCGAGCTATTGTCCTGAGTTAATTGCTTCATGGTGGCGATTCGCGCAGTAAAATTATTTGTTTGTTGAGGTAAGTCGAAAATCATCAGTTTAAGGTTTTTCCAGCATGCACCGTCTGCGAGTTTGCGTCTGACACACGCACTAATTTGTTCAAATTGACCTCGTTCGCTCCAAAGCTCACCTCCCATAGCGACTTTAGGCCAATGTTCAACAAACCATTTTGGTGGCGATAATACATTACCACTTCGTGTTAATAGCTGTTTACCAGTCCAGTATCCACGTACACCGTCTAATTTCTCACTCACCCAGTAGTCATTAATGACCGTACTTTCTTGATATTTAGTGGCAAGTTGTAATCGTGGTTTTTTTTGGCCCATTTTGTCTTTTGATAATTGCTGAGCTTGCAGATTAGGCAATATGGAAAGTAAAAAAATAAGGCAAATAATTTGTTGATAGGTAGTTGATTGAAACATCCTTGTTCCTTTATTTATTAGTGTTGAATTTAAAAAACGTTAACGCGTATTTTCAGTAGATTTGAATACAGTATAGAAGTGTTTTTTGTTATTGGTACATCACTTATTAATACTCAAAAGGAAATTAACATTAACCATTAATAATTAACTTTATTAGGAGTGAGCAGCCAGCAAGCAGTAGTGAGTAGTACTGAGATAAAGTCGATATTTTCTCAATGTTGACTACACTCTGGCTTAAAATGGAATTTAATGGATGATAGAAGATGAAACGGATTTTTATTTTTTGCTTAATATTAATGTTTTTATTAGGTTCATTTTCGGCGATAGCAGGAAAAAAACACTGCCAAGGTTATCGCAGTAAACTCGATAATATTCAAAATCAACAGCGTCAAGCTAGCTCAAACAAGCGTAGTCAAAGCTTATCCAATAAAGAAGCTAAGGCGCGAGATACATGGTGGCGATGTGAAACAGGTAAACTGAAACCCAAATTAAAGAAAAAAAAGAAGAAAAAATCAAAGAAAAAGTACACGAGTAAGAAAAAATACAACAAGACTAGTTCTAAACTAGCCTTTCAAAAACCGATTAAACCTTTAGTGCCATTTGCCAGTAATAACCCTGTGGTAGTACGTTCAATATATCAAGATGAAAAGTTGCAAGCTTGGCTGTTATTCTATAAACCAGCGAACATGTGTGCTCGGCCAAAATCTACGCAACAGTTTGCCGCATGTGTTGAAGATAAACGTAGCCAGCAAGCAAAATTTGAACAAAGCTATTGATCAACTTGGGATTAAATATACTTTGCAATAGCCGCTAATATGTTGGTTTTTACGCCACATTGTTACTATGATTTTGTGCAGTGTGTTTTTAATTGACTGATAAGTATGCGTAAATTTTTTTGAAACAACTCTTGCTAATTATTTACTAAACAGACAGTTAATCATCCACAGGCTACATATGAAAAATACTACACTAGCAAAATTAAAACGAACAGGTCTCATCATACTAGGTTTTATGTGTTTATTGCTGGGAGCCATATTTATATTGTTACCCGGCCCAGCAGTAATATTTATACCAGTTGGATTAGCATTATTAAGCCTAGAATATGATTGGGCAAAAGTGTGGCTAAAAAGAAGTCAGCGTTATTTTCGACAAGCGGCGGTCAAAACTGATCAAGCGTTTCATTGGGTAGGCAGGAAACTGCGTGGTTAATATCGTTGGGCTAAAAGTTGTAACAGCCTAATTAGCGAAAATTTAATGAGTAATCGGCTTTATCGCAATTACTCATAGTGACTAAAACCCAACAGTGCTATTGAGGTTACAGGCTACTTTTGCGCTATATAAAGTGCTTTAGTATTATTATACTGAGTAACAATATTATCAATAGTGTCTTGGCAATACTCTCGTAAACCACTCAATAGCATGAATTTCTTGCCATGACCTATGACTTTATCTTGTGAGACTAAATCAAACGATAAACAGGCGTTACCGCGTTTTCCATCAATATCTAACGTCGTTGATGATAAGCGTAATGTGATGTCTTCAAAATCTAGGTTATCAAGATGAATTGACATACTTTCATACATTATCATCGGGCGAGTCGGGTTGATCATCACCTGACATTCTTTCATCAATTCTACGAGAATATGTGGGAAAGTGTGGCCCGAAAATTCGACATAGGCACGGGTCAATGCGGTAATGGAGTTGCTGTTTTTTGTGTAGTCGCCAGACACTGACATATTCAAATATTCTTTTTGATTATCGTCGACGATACTGGCCACGGTGGTTATTTCTGTTGGGATATTTAATTTTGTGGAATCGGTTACCATGCCAGAAAATTTAAAGCTCATTTCTTGGTGCAAACCGGCACGTTCCAATATTAATGAAAACAACAAGTCGCCCGGAACGCAAAAGCGTTTAGCATCAATATTATGTAAAGGATTAAAATCATCAGCAATTTGCTTAGCAAAGTCACTTGCCTGTTGGCGTGTGAAACTAACTTTATCATCCGTAATTCGGCAATAATTCTCTAAAAACATGGATACTTGTCATCACTTTAAGCTATTAAAATCGGCGCTATTCTATCAGTATGCCTTGCTAAAATCGAAGGTTATTAATATATAACTCACTAAGCTGACCAGTAAAAATAAGGCCTTTAGAGGATTAAGCGGTTATTTTTCAGCTGTATTGCTTAATGTATAAGTATTAACCAGTTGTTCTTTATTATGTTTACTCAGCTGTTTAAGTTGATACTCACGGCGGCTTGCTTGCTGCCGATTTAGTTGAGGCTCAGAATATGCCAAAGTTACCGGGCGACGAATACGGGTATATTTTGCCGCTTTTTTATTGCATTTATTATGCTCATCTAAACGTCGTTCAAGCGAGGTGGTAATGCCTGCATAAAGGCTATTGTCGGCACAACGAAGAAAATATACGTACCACATAATAATAAAGTCTGATCAGTGAGCTAATAATTCATTTTCGCAATTTTTTGGGCGATATTCGAGATAAAAATGAATTAATGGTGGCTGCTAGTAGGCGATTTTTATATTATAACTGTCTGAAAAAATAATAGGTTGAGATATGTTACAAACAGAAACAGGTGCTCTGCGCAAAATGCGTGCGGATTTAGCTTCAGATGGTACGGTAAATTATCGCATGGTATTGGGCGATCAAGAAGTTGAGCTAAATTCACTTATTGGGAAGCGCCTGACACTGAATTTTAGTGGTTATATCGATTGTCAGCATTGTGGCAGAAAAATTAAAAAGAGTTATTCTCAAGGCTATTGTTATCCTTGTATGCAAAAACTAGCACAATGTGACATGTGTATTATGAAGCCAGAAACTTGCCATTTCGAGCAGGGGACTTGTCGAGAGCCAGCATGGGGGGAAAGCAATTGTATGATCCCTCATTATGTTTACCTAGCTAATACCTCTGGCTTAAAAGTCGGTATTACGCGTCATACCCAAATACCGACTCGTTGGATTGACCAAGGCGCGACTCAAGCGTTACCCATTTTTAAAGTGAGTACTCGCTTACAGTCAGGGCTAGTTGAAATTGCCTTAGCTGAATTTATTGCCGATAAAACAAATTGGCGAGCAATGCTTAAAGGCAGTGCTGATGCGCTAGATTTAAAAGCAATAGCGGAAGAGTTGAAGCCTAAAATTGCAGAAAAATTGGCAAGCGTTAGCCTCAAGTACGGTGCTGATGCTGTAACAGAATTAGATGAAAGTGTGGTGGATTTACATTTTCCTGTTAAAGAGTATTTAACAAAAATTTCATCCTTTAACTTTGATAAAACACCAGAGGTTTCAGGTGTATTGCTCGGTATTAAAGGACAATATTTAATTTTTGAAACTGGCGTGATTAATTTACGTAAATTTACGTCTTATCATGTTAATTTACAGGTAAGTTAATTATTTTATTTGGTATTACATAGGCTAAACTGAATTTATTACTCGTAGATTTAGTTTTAGCTAAGTTATTTATAGCGATAAAAGCGATTTTAGGATCATTATGATGAATGCTATCGATTATGCACAACAAGCCAGTGAAATATTTGTTCTTTCAGATTCTTTTATCCGTATCAAGGAATTAATTGATGATGAAGATTCAACGATTGACGACATCGCAGATGTTATTATCTTAGATCCAGCATTGTCGGGAACCATATTAAAACTTGCTAATAGCTCATTTTTTAATTATCCAGGGAAAATTGATACCATTTCTAAAGCCTTGCTGGTGCTGGGGATTACCGAAGTATATAACCTCGTGATATCTTTTTTTACTAGCCGTGCGTTTAAGGAATTAAATGTAGATCCGGACTATTTAGATGATTTTTGGTGTAAAAGTGTTGATTGTGCATTAATCGTTAAATACATTGGCGTTCAACTGAGAATCCCCAATGCGGAACGCCTATTTATTATTGGCTTACTACATAACTTGGGCGAGCTTGTTATACAACAATCGTCTCCTGAAAAAGCAACAGTGGCTAATAAGTTCACCGCGACAGAATTACCTTGGGATAAGCAAAAACAAAGCCTTGGCTTTACGTATGGTGAGTGCTCGGCCGAGCTTTTAAAACAATGGCAATTACCGTATAGCATTATCGAGCCTATTCGCAACCAAGACAATAATGACTTTGCCTACAGCACCGATGAAACTAAATTATTGTATCTAGCGAAAAGAATTATGTTGAGTCAATTTGATTGTAGTATGCACCCCATTGAACTGATTTTAACCGAAGATGCTATGCAGCAGTTACCAATAAACGAAGATATGCTGCAAGGGGCTGTTAATTTTTGTGATTTTGAGCGCTTAAGTGTTTTATCAATTATAAACCCAGGCTCTGCCATGATTTTTTAATAATTATGTCTATACATAAGCTTCCCCTGCTTACTCAAATTACGTGTCGAAACATTAAATCTATATCTCTATATCTATATATCTATCTCTATATCTATATATCTATATCTATATCTATATCTATATATCTAGTTCTAGGCTTAGGCCTTTACTCTTAAAACTAACTACCGCTCCGGTATTTTATATTAACTTCAGTTACCTCCTTTCTACTTATTCAAATTACTTCCTGTAGATCATTTTTTGCAAGAATATTGCACCAGCAGCTTACAAATCATTTTCATGCGCACTGTCGTGGTGCGGGAATATGGACTGAAAAATAGCTATGGTATTGTTTTTTATTGTTTATTTTTTCTGGCATAAAGCTTGATATGTAAAGGTTAATAATAATTAAGGAAATGCAACATGAAACTAGTAAGCGCAATCATAAAGCCATTCAAGCTTGATAATGTCAGAGAGGCTATTTCTGAAATAGGTATTGAAGGGCTAACCGTTAGTGAAGTAAAAGGCTTTGGTCGCCAGAAAGGGCATACCGAGTTATATCGTGGTGCTGAATATCAAGTGGACTTTTTACCTAAGGTAAAGCTTGAAATTGCGGTAAACGATGAGGTAGTACAGCGGTTAGTTGATGCGATAGCAGAAGCTGCCCATACCGGAAAAATTGGTGATGGCAAAATATTTGTTTATGACCTTGAGCATGCCGTGCGCATTCGTACTGGTGAACAAGACGTAGAAGCGATATAGGAGCAAACTCATGGAACAAAATATTTTTCAACTTCAGTACGCAATGGACACTTTTTACTTTCTAATTTGTGGCGCGCTAGTAATGTGGATGGCTGCAGGCTTTTCGATGTTAGAAGCGGGTTTAGTTAGAGCTAAAAATACCACCGAAATTTTGACTAAAAATGTCGCGCTTTATGCTATTGCCTGCATGATGTACTTATTTGTTGGTTACGACATTATGTATGGTGGCGGCATGTTTTTATCAGGTATAGAAACGGTTGACCCTGCAAAAGTATTAGCCGATTTTTCTACCCGTGAAGATGGTTTTACCGGTGCCGCAATATATTCAGCGGCATCTGATTTCTTTTTCCAAGTAGTTTTCGTAGCAACAGCTATGTCAATTGTTTCAGGTGCAGTAGCTGAGCGTATGAAACTATGGGCATTTTTAGCTTTTGCTGTTGTGTTAACGGGGGTTATCTATCCAATGGAAGGTAGCTGGACTTGGGGTGGCAATGCCGTTTTTGGTTTATATACGTTATCTGAACTTGGATTCTCAGACTTTGCTGGTTCGGGTATTGTGCACATGGCCGGTGCCGCTGCGGCACTAGCGGGTGTTATTTTATTGGGCGCACGTAAAGGTAAATACGGTAAAAATGGTCAAATAAACGCAATACCAGGTTCTAATTTGCCTATGGCGACCTTAGGGACATTTATTTTATGGATGGGGTGGTTTGGTTTTAATGGTGGTTCAGTATTAAAACTGGGCGATATTGCCAGCTCACACTCAGTGGCCATGGTGTTTCTAAATACTAATGCTTCAGCAGCAGCGGGTGCTGTAGCCGCATTGATTTTAGCTAAAGTGTTATTTAAAAAAGCAGATTTAACCATGGTGTTAAATGGCGCGTTAGCAGGATTAGTCGTCATAACGGCTGAACCATCAACCCCAACACCTATACAAGCAACATTGTTTGGCGCAATGGCGGGTATTGTTGTTGTGCTGTCTATTATTGGCTTGGATAAAATAAAAATTGATGATCCGGTTGGCGCAATATCAGTACACGGTGTAGTGGGTTTACTGGGCTTGTTGTTAGTGCCTGTAACGAACAGTGCATCGAGCATCAGCGGGCAATTAATCGGCGCTGCAACCATTTTTGTATGGGTGTTTGCGACCAGTTTTGTAGTCTGGTTTGTGCTGAAAAAAGTTATTGGTATCAGAGTTAGCGAAGACGAAGAATATGAAGGTTGTGATCAATCTGATTGTGGTATGGAAGCCTATCCAGAGTTTACTCGCGGCTAAGTAATCAACTTGGTATAAATTATTTGGTAACCTAAGCCTGTGTATTAACGTACACAGGCTTATTATTTTCCAGCCTTGAAATTTGCTCGAACAAGCTAAAAGCTCACAAAAA
The DNA here is from genome assembly GCF_002077175.1 of Colwellia sp. PAMC 21821. Lineage (NCBI taxonomy): Bacteria > Pseudomonadati > Pseudomonadota > Gammaproteobacteria > Alteromonadales > Colwelliaceae > Colwellia > Colwellia sp. PAMC 21821. The sequence goes on along the minus strand of NZ_CP014943.1, from coordinate 1,441,728 downwards.
TAATAAATAATTTTCAAAGTTTACTGCCATTAGTAATAAACTGTGTAAAATTAAGAAATTAATCGATATATTTATGAGTGGATTGTTACATGGCAAGAGAGCAGTTTGGCGTTTGTGCGGAGCCCAGTCTTCATGGATATTATTTATTATTTAATGCTTTAGATGATAAAAATTTATTTTTACGTAAAGCTCTATCCCGTTTACCCGCTTTATTTGATAAATATGCTGACCGCTTTTCAGAAGCTAATTTAGCGGGTGTTGTCGCTATTGGCACCAATTTTTGGGATGAATTGTATCCTAACGGTCGGCCAAAACACTTGCGACAATTTCCAGAAATGGCGATAGAAGATCGAACTGCACCTGCGAATAACTATGATCTTTATATTGAAATTCGTGGTGACCGAGCTGACGTCAATCATATTGTAGCGACAAAAGTTTGTCAGTTATTGGCTGATAGTGTTGAATTAGTCGAGCAAGTTCGATCGTTTCGCTTTTTAGACGGTCGTGATTTAAGTGGCTTTGTTGATGGCACCGAAAATCCACAAGGTCATCATCGTCGTCGAGTTGCCCTGATTAATGAAGAACAAGATCCCGAGTTTGCAGCTGGCAGTTACTTACATATTCAGCGTTATCGACACAACTTAAATTTGTGGAACTCATTGGAAGTTAAAGAACAAGAAGATGTTTTCTCACGGACCAAAGTTAATAATGATGAGTACTCAGAAGAAAATAAAGCACCAACGTCTCATATTAAGCGCGTTAACTTAAAAGATAGTGAAGGTAATAGTCTTGAAATATTGCGGCAAAGTATGCCTTATGGCGATATGAAACTGCAGGGATTGTTTTTTGTGTCTTACTGCCACACACCTGAGCCTTTCGAATTAATGCTTAAAAGTATGATCAGTGGTGATGCTCATGGCCATAGTGATCATCTGCTTAAATATACTCAAGCTGAGACAGGTGCGGCGTTTTTTGTGCCAAGTTTAAATGTTTTGGCGCAGCTTGGCGAATAGTGCTAAATCAATTTCATTTAATTAGCGGGTCTATTTTATCCGCAAGGAAAATCGCCAATGAAAAGATATTTATTTAATAATCCTCTGTTCTCATGATTAAATAAATAACGCAGTAATTGTTTTTTTTAACCAGTAGAAATGCCTGATGCTCAGTGAGATTGGCACGCGTTGTAACGCTATATTTTTTTGAAAATGTATAGCGTTACGCCGCCATAAATCTAATCAACAATAACCCGCATTAATAACAGTTAATAGTTAAGTTAAGTTAAATTCTTTAAAAACAACGCTTCAAGTCGAGAAATGGTTTGTTTAATTGCTTTGACATTAGTGGGGGCAATAAAAATAGTATCGTCTCCCGCAATTGTGCCAAGCACACCATCACTTTTACTTAAACTATCTAGTAAACGCGCGATTAATTGAGCCGCACCAGGACTGGTTCTAATAATGATCATCACGTCGTTGTGCTCAATATCGAGTACGAGTTGCTTAAGCGGGCTTTTAGCTGTAGGCATGCCTAACTCTGCAGGCAAGCAATAAACCATTTCTTGGCGGGCATTGCGCGTTCTTACAGCACCAAACTTACTTAACATACGTGATACTTTAGATTGGCTGATATTCTCAAACCCTTGAGCTTTTAAAGCCTCGGCAATATCACCCTGTGAACTAAACTGTTCCTGGTTTAATAAATCTTTGAATGCTTGCACTAAAGCTTCTTGTTTTTGTTGTCCGCTCATATAGGTCCACTAAGTGATAAAATTATGGTCGACTATTATTGGTTTATAATACCTAAGTATTATTTCACAATTTTTATTATACGTTATCCTTATAGGTCAATACAGGTGAATAATACTAAGTCTACTAAAGTTATGAAGCGCTGAGCGGGGAATAAATGTAATAGAATTAGTATAAACATTGTTTTTTGGCGGTTTATAATATATCTTTTGGCCGACAAATTTTTTACGTAATTACTCAAATCTTCGGAGACATCGAATGAAAGTTGCTGTGCTAGGCGCTGCTGGCGGAATAGGCCAAGCGTTATCTTTACTATTAAAAACTCAATTACCTGCGGGTTCTGAGCTATCTTTATATGACGTTGCACCAGTAGTTCCAGGTGTTGCCGTTGATTTATCACACATCCCTACAGCAGTGAAAGTTGCTGGTTTTGGTGCTGACGATTTAGCCGGCGCGTTAACAGGTGCTGATATTGTAATTATTCCTGCTGGCATGCCACGTAAACCAGGTATGGACCGTGCAGATTTATTTGCCGTTAATGCGGGTATTATTAAAACTTTAGCAGAAGGCATTGTTGCTAACTGTCCTAAAGCGTTAGTTGGTATTATTACTAACCCAGTAAACGGTACAGTGCCAATTGTTGCTGAAGTTTTCAAAAAAGCCGGTACTTATGATAAAAACCGTGTTTTTGGTGTAACAACACTTGACGTAATTCGCTCTGAAGCATTTATTGCTGAATTGAAAGGCTTGAACGTAAGCGAAGTGAAAATCCCGGTAATTGGTGGCCATTCAGGTACAACAATTTTACCACTTCTTTCACAAGTTGAAGGTGTTACTTTCTCTGATGAAGAAGTTGCCGCGTTAACGCCACGCATTCAAAATGCCGGTACTGAAGTTGTAAACGCTAAAGCTGGTGGCGGTTCTGCTACGCTTTCAATGGGCGCTGCTGCTGCTCGTTTTTGTTTATCTTTAGTGAAAGGTTTACAAGGCGAAGACGTTGTTGATTACGCTTACGTTGAAGTTGAAGGTGGTGATGCACCATTTTTTGCTCACCCAGTACGTTTAGGTGTTAATGGTATTGTTGAAATATTGCCATACGGCGCGCTAAGTGCATTCGAAGAAAAAGCTAAAAATGACATGCTTGCAACATTAAACGCAGATATTAAAGAAGGTGTTGATTTTATCAACGGCTAATCTTTACTAAGCTCTGTATTAAAAACCGCGTTATCGCGGTTTTTTATTGTCTAATGCCAAGTTGATTAATCAGCTTGGCATTTTTAATGGATAAAATGAAAAAGTAGATCACGTAATTAATAAAATTGGTATGAATGTTATTGTAAACCATTTAAAAATGGGCAGATAATCAATCAACTTTGTATTATATTATAGGCAAAATATAAATGACTAACAGCTAGGCCTTACGTTGAAAAATTCCATTTTTAAAAAATGCTGCTTGAAAAAAAACCTTCCTTTAGCAAGCTTGTATATGGCTGCGCTAATGGCGTGGTCGGTTGTAGCAAACGAAAACCCCTCATTATCAACACTTAAAGCATTGCATACGGTTGATGAAGTATTGCAGCAAGTCACGGATTGTAATGAGTCGATTGTTATTCGTTCTCAATCTTTGAGTGCGAAGCAGTTAGCTAACGCTTGTAAAGCACTTATCGCCCAAGAAGACCACTTTCACCTTACCTTTGCTACCAGAGGAAAACCGGTCGCCGATGACTATAACGATAAAATGCGGGCTAATATTTATGCTAATCGCGATGAATTTATTAAATATGCAAGCGCACATTTTACTATGCCTACGAATAACGGTGGCATGTATTTGGAAGGCTATCCCAGTCGAGATAATAACCGCGCCGAATTTGTAGCTTATGCGCGTGAAGGAAAAATTTGGAATTTATCTCATGAGTATATTCATTATCTTGATGGCCGTTTTAATAAGTATGGTGATTATTGCAATGGTTTGCATGATGACCATGCTGGCCCCGAATTTTGTCCAAGCCCAAATTTACCCTATCCGCATATTGTTTGGTGGGTTGAAGGTTTAGGGGAGTATCTAGCATGGGGAACCAACAACCCGAAAGCAGTTGCGCTAGCAAAAACCAACAGTTTTAAGTTGAGCGAGTTATTTAATACCAGCAGTAATGCAAATACTGGCACAGACCGGGTTTATCGTTGGGGCTATTTAGCCGTACGTTTTATGATGGAAAATCATCGTAAACAAATAGACCATATGCTGCACTTCACTCGAACGGGTAATTGGCCGGGCTATCAGGCGCTTATTACAAGTTGGGCTAGCCGCTACGATGATGAATTTAGTCAATGGCTTGTCGAGTTACCCCCGACTGATACAGCAACACAGTAAGATACCAAACGTAGCATTAGACTAAGTTGATTAATTAGCTGCTCATTTTTAATGGGGAAAATGACTAATTACGGCGTTATAAAATTTATAAGTAGCATAACTACTGACTACATTTTATGCCTTGTCATTAGCCATTTTTCCTCATGAAAAGTAGAACACTTAATTAATCATATTGGTATTACATTGATCCGTTTGGTAAAATGCGCACAACTTCATAAAATATAATTGTAATATGACCCAGCCCTTTAGTTATCAAACAAGCTTTATATTAGACAAATCTCATTTTGGTGAATGCTTTGATGAATCTGTTCAAGTACAAACTCCGATTACCATGTATCGTAAAGGTGCTTTATTGACGCTTATTGGTGCTGGATTAGTGATGTTTTCAGAGCTTAATCCTTATGCTGCTTGGTTTGTTTTTTCTTTAGGCATATTAGAAGTTGTTAGTAGCCACTATAAAAAATCGTGGTGGGTTGCACGCCAAATGTTAAGTAAAGTCGCCAAAGCCGAAGTTACCCTTAAAATTGATAATAACTGTATTCATATATCGTCATTCTATAACGATAACAAGATGCAATTTAGTGATATTAGCCAAATAACTGCAACAGAAAATGGTTGGTTGATAAACCGTAATAATAATCGGCATTATATTTCCAACCGTTGCCTTGATAAGTCAGCTCAGGCTTTTTTACAGGCTAAAATTCGCAAATAACTTATCTTGATGAAGCTTTAGTTTGTTTTTTGAGCTTATTAGTCGTATTTATATCCGTTTCATATAAGCGCTATAAAAGTTGAATGAGAATAGTTCGCAAAAACCTTGACAGAGAAAGGTATCTTGATTAGTCTGACGGAAAATATAAATTCATCAATTTTCGAATTGTTCAGGCGGGCTACATGTTGAATAAAATTTGGTTTTCTCCCTTTGTTTTAGTTGCACTTTTAGGTACCAGTATTAATGTTGCAGCAAGTGACGATGTTAATGTTTACTCTTACCGACAACCGTTTTTGGTTGAGCCTTTATTTAATGAGTTCACTAAAGAAACGGGTATTAAGGTTAATGTAGTCTTTGCCAAGCAAGGCATGGCTGAACGATTGGCACGCGAAGGCGAATATAGCCCAGCTGATATTTTATTAACCACTGATATTAGTCGCTTAATCGAGTTAAAAGAAAAAGATTTACTGCAAGCCGCTGAGTCTACTGAACTGACAGAGGCCATTCCAGCGCAATATAAAGCTTTAGATAATACATGGTATGCGTTAACAACACGCGTACGTAATATTTATTCTGCAAAACGGTTAGGCAAAATTGACTTTAACTATGAAGATCTTGCTGATGAAAAATACCGAGGTAAAATTTGTACTCGCAGTGGAAAGCATCCTTATAATGTCGCATTAGTCGCGTCTATGATCGCAGAGCACGGTGAAGCCGATACTTTGACATGGTTAGAAAAGGTTAAAGCTAATTTAGCGCGTAAGCCACAAGGTAGTGACCGCGCACAAGTTCAAGCTATTCACCAAAACTTATGTGACATATCGTTAGGTAACAGTTACTACTTTGGTAATATGCTTAAAGATGAAAAGCAAAAGGTTTGGGCAGATGCGGTTAATATTAACTTCCCTAATCAAAAAAATCGTGGCGCCCATGTAAATATTTCCGGTATGGCCATGGCTAAATATGCACCCAATAAAGCCAATGCGCTGGCACTAATGAACTTTCTAGTGTCAGAGCCAGCACAAAAAATGTACGCTGAAACAAACATGGAATATCCGGTACGCCCAGGGGTAAAGCCTTCTAAATTAGTGGCTTCTTGGGGGCAATTCAAAGCCGATAATTTATCGCTAGAAGTTATTGCTAAACAACGCAAAGCGGCTTTGATTTTACTCGACAAGGCACAATTTGACCTATAGAGCTTTCAATTAAGATTTTACTTAGTGAACATCGGAAATAAAAGTACCAGCTGGAAGTTTTTCAGCTGGTTTTTTGCCTTCGCATTAATGTCGCCAATTGTGGTGATGTTATTCGGTAGCATCAGTGCCTCTAGCGATCTCTTTGCTCACTTATGGGCCACGGTATTACCTGAATATATTCGCAATACCTTAGTACTTGGCTTTTGGGTGGCATTACTTTCATTTTGCTTTGGTGTACCCGCCGCCGCACTTATTAGCCAAACCAATATCCTGATGGGCAAGCAGTTAAGATGGTTGCTGATGTTGCCTCTGGCAATGCCTGCCTATTTAGTTGCATATTTATATACCGATTTATTTGATTATGCCGGCCCTGTGCAACGGTTATTACGCACTTGGTTTAACTGGCAATCACCCAATGATTATTACTTCTTTGATATGAGAACCTTAGGCGGGGCGGCCATTGTCATTTCCCTGGTGATGTTCCCTTATGTCTATATGCTGACACGCACCGCTTTTGAGCAACAAGACCGTAATTTACTTCGCGCCAGTCGCTTATTAGGTTGCACCGAACGACAAAGTTTTTATCAGGTTGCACTACCCTTAGCACGTCCAGCTATTGCTGTGTCATTAGCGCTAGTGACCATGGAAACATTAGCCGACTTTGCTACCGTACAATATTTTGCTGTTAATACCTTAACTACCGCTATTTATGATACTTGGTTAGGCTACAGTGACTTTGCCGCCGCCAATGCACTCGCCAGTGTTCTCATGCTTTTTATTTTATTTATTGTTGTCGCCGAGCAACGCGCTAGAGCAGGGCAACTGCATCAATCGAGCCGACCCAATACCCAACACCAGCGTAAGCAGCTTAGTGTTGTACAGCAAATAGTGGCCAGTATCTTTTGTTGGTTTTTAGTCTTTGCTGGCTTTTTATTGCCGGTGCTCCTATTGCTCGCAATGGCGATTGACTATGCCGACTATAATCAACTTGTCGCCTTAATTGCGACCGGAAAAAACAGTATTGAAATTGCAACTTACAGCGCTACAATAGCGACGTTAATTGCATTGATGCTGGCTTTATTTCAACGTTTACATCAAAGTCGCGGACGAATGTTGCCTGTGCAAATTTCTGGTTTTGGTTATGCCATTCCGGGTACTGTACTTGCCATGGCGATGTTAGCCACATTAGGTCCTTTAGATCATATTATTAACGATGTTGCCAAGGCGTTTGACTTTAAAGCGCCAGGGTTAATTTTATCGGGAACGGTCTTCGCTATTATCTTTGCTTTTGTGGTTCGATTTTCAGCCATTGCTAATGGCACTATTAACGCCGGTATCAGCCAAATACCCAAATCACTTGATCTAGCGCCATCCAGTTTAGGAGTCAAAACCTTACCGGCTATTTTCAGGGTACATTTACCGCTATTAAAGTCCTCTATTTTGGTCGCGTGGTTGTTAGTTTTTGTTGAAGCAATGAAAGAGTTACCCGCGGTATTGTTATTACGCCCGTTTAACTTTGAAACCCTAAGTACGCAGATATACCAGCTTATTTCTGATGAGCGTTTAGAGCAGGGTGCATTAGGCGCTATCTTAATTGTCTTGTTTGGCTTACTGCCTATTATTTTTCTTAACCGCCAGAAGGACAGCTAGTGAAGCCACTTATCAATATTGAAAATTTAGCGGTTGAATTACAATCAAAAGTTATTTTATCGCACGTAGATTTAACACTTTCAAAAGGTGAAATATTAGGGCTTGTTGGGCCAAGCGGTTGCGGAAAAACCACTTTGCTAAATACCTTAGCAGGCTTTATTGCACAAAGTGCAGGTACCATTGAAATTAACACGAACGACAATCAGCAAATAAAAATAAGCACTACAGACATGTTACCGGCTGAAGAACGTAATATTGGTATGATATTTCAAGACTATGCGTTGTTCCCACACCTTAGTGTGAATGAAAATATCTGTTTTGGGCTGAAAAAACTATCCAAAGCTGAGCAAGGTAAACGCTGTGAAGAATTACTGACATTACTTGAGTTATCTGAATTTGGGCAACGCTATCCGCATCAACTATCCGGTGGGCAGCAACAACGAGTCGCTATTGCACGAGCGTTAGCGCCACAGCCTAGCTTATTATTACTCGACGAGCCGTTCTCAAATATTGATGCCAGACTACGTAACGAGTTAATGATTGAAATTAGACAGTTATTAAAGCGTTTAGGTATGACCGCTATTTTTGTTACCCATAATAAAGATGAAGTTTTTACTTTTGCAGACAAAATTGCCGTTATGCACCAAGGCAAGGTGCTACAAATGGGCTCTCCTGCTAATGTTTGTCAACAGCCAAAAAGTTGGCAAGTGGCTGACTTTTTACAATTGGGTAGTTGGTTGCCGGTCGCATTACTGACGCAAGAGAGTGACGCGAAAATAACGAGTTTAGTCGGGCAATTGGCGCGTAGTGCTATTGTTAATACCCTAACAGACGAAAGCGATAACAGGTCACTCAATTATCAATTATTAGTTAAGCCACATAATATCGAGTTATGTCAGCATCAGGCGAATAATGTACTTGTTGAACATATAAGCGTAACTGAGCAAGGCTATCATTATTTACTCAGCAGTATTGAACAAAATACGGCATTGGCCTTTTCACAATTAAGTTTTTATAGCCAAGAGATTTATACGTTAGGTGATAAGTTAGCGATTAAATTAAAGGGTGAACACTTTAACTTATTTGCTACTACTCATGCCCATTTATAAGCTGATTCTACTGTTGCTGTCGCCCATTTGTGACACTAAAATCACTTTTTTAGCTAAAAATAATTAATTGTTCAGCCTTAATTGGGTATCAGATCCACAAAAGCCCACAATTTCATTCACTTCCCCCAAAGCCTTTATTTTATTGGCACTCAGCGTAATCAATTAACGAAAACTTTGCTTGACATAAGTTTGCTTTACTCACTAAACTGTATAAGTGTGGGGAAAAGTGGGAATTAGTGGATCATAGGTGATCCCAAAATAATAAAGTGAATTATGTTTAGAGGCACTAGCGCTATTACGCTCGACAGCAAAAACAGAATTACGATGCCTACAAGGTATCGCGAGGAGCTGTTTGCTGATTGCCAAGGAAAAATGGTCTGTACCGTAGATATACAGCATCCCTGCCTATTGTTATACCCACTACCCGAATGGGAAGAAATAGAATTAAAGCTTTGTGGATTGTCGAGTATGAACCCACAAGAGCGATTATTACAACAAGTGATCTTAGGTAATGCCTCAGATTGCGAAATAGATAAAAGTGGTCGTTTATTAATTAATGGCCCCCTGCGACAACATGCAGGCTTGGAAAAAAGTTTAATGTTGGTCGGTCAGTTGAAAAAGTTTGAAATTTGGAGTGAAAGCGCTTGGCAGGCACAGATGCAACAAGGCATTGCAAAAATTCAGTCAGGTGAAATTGAGCTTACAGACCGTTTACTTGATTTATCTTTATGATAAATCGTTGAATAAAATGATGATAACTAGATGGCGTTTATAAATACATAATGCAACACGATAATGCACATATTTCAGTTCTGCTTGCCGAATCGATTACAGGGCTCGCAATTAAACCAGCAGGTATTTATATCGACTGTACTTTTGGTCGTGGCGGTCATTCAGGACTCATTCTTGAAAACTTAGGTCCAGACGGACGCTTGATAGCGATAGACAGAGATTTAACGGCGATAGCAGCGGCTGAAAAATATGCTGATGATCAACGTTTTATTATCGAACATCATGGCTTTGCTGATTTACAGATGATTGTCGAAAAGCATGGTTTGACTGAAAAAATAGACGGTATTTTATTAGATCTTGGTGTGTCATCTCCGCAGCTTGATGAAGCAGAGCGCGGTTTTAGTTTTATGAAAGACGGCCCGCTTGATATGCGTATGGATACCACACGTGGCCAAACCGCTGCTGAATGGATAGCAGTTGCAGATGTTGAAGATATTACTTGGGTGCTACGTACTTTTGGTGAAGAAAAACATGCTTGGCGCATTGCTAACGCTATCGTGGATGAACGTGAAGTAACACCACTGACTCGCACGGGCCAATTAGCGCAATTAATCAAGAAAACAGCACCACAAAGAGAAATTAAAAAGCACCCGGCAACACGCAGTTTTCAAGCAATTCGCATGTACATCAATAGCGAGTTAGAACAAATTGAGAAAGTATTGGCGGCATCTTTGTCAGTACTCGCGACCGATGGTCGTTTGGTGGTTATAAGTTTTCATTCGCTTGAAGACAGATTAGTAAAACAGTTTATGAAAAAGCATTCTCAAGGCAAAAAAGTGCCAAGAGGTATGCCAATCAGCGAAGAAGAATTAAATAAAGGTAAAAACTTGAGCTTAATTGGCCGCAAATTAAAACCAAGTAAAGATGAAGTGGAAGAAAACGTGCGCTCTCGCAGCTCAGTATTAAGGGTTGCACAGAGGCTAGCGCGCTAAAAATGGTGCGTTAGTATGGCAACCCCAAAAGTTGTGTTAACTCTCGATATTTGGCATGACATTAAGCGCCACTTAGTTATTTATGGCATTTTGTTATTGGTATTGATATCAGCGTTTTCAGTGATTTATTTTACCCATTTGAATCGTCAAACCACCAGTAAAATTGAAGTGCTATTAACTGAGCGAGACGCATTAGAAAATGAATGGCGAAATTTGTTATTAGAGCAAAACAGTTTAGCTGAGCATAGTGCCATTGAAAGCAGTGCAGAAAAGCAATTGAATATGACCAGGCCAGATGCAAGCTCGGAAATTATTATTAAATTACTATGATTTATTACCACGGGTATGGCAATGAAAAAACCAGCACAATATAATCCAAACACGGTAGCATGGCGTTTTTACGTTGTGTTAGGCGCTGTTTTGCTTATTTATGCTGGCTTGATGGCACGCACGGCCTATATTCAGGTGTTTGAACCTGACATGCTAAAAAAGCAAGGCGATAACCGTTCATTGCGTACCAATACAAAAACCGTGCAACGTGGCTCTATTGTTGATCGTAATGGTCACGAGTTAGCGATTAGTGTGCCAGTAGAAACGGTGTGGGCTGATCCTAAAATAATTTTTGATACTAATGCGCTGTCTATGACAAAACATTGGCAAGCGTTGGCTGATGTTCTGGGCCAAGATGTTAATAAATTAAAAGTTCGAGTCACTAAAAACCCTACTAAACGTTTTGTCTATATTGAACGTAAAGTTGCTCCCGCCATGGCTGGTTACATTCAAGAGTTAAAAATACCCGGTATTTATTTACGTAAAGAATCTAAACGCTTTTACCCTGCGGGCGAAATAAGTGCGCATATTGTCGGTTTTACCAATGTCGACGATAAAGGCATAGAAGGCGTTGAACGGGTTTACGATCAACTACTCACCGGTGAAGATGGCGAGAAAAAATATCGTAAAGATGCTAAAGGCCGTAAAATAGAAATTTTATCGGTTAAAGCCTCTACACAGCCAAAAGAAATTACCTTGAGTATCGATCAGCGCATACAAGCATTGGCATATCGAGAGCTAAAGGGCGCAGTTAAGGCGTTTAAAGCTACATCAGGCTCAGCTGTGGTAACCAATGTGAACACGGGTGAAATATTAGCCTTGGTTAACAGTCCTTCATATAACCCCAATAATCGTGCTGGTGTTGCTATTCATCGTTTTCGTAATCGTGCGATTACCGATATCTATGAGCCAGGTTCAAGTGTGAAACCATTGACGGTGTTAACCGCTTTGGAATTTGGCAGTGTTAAAAAAGACAGTATTATTGATACTTATCCAGGCTGGATGCGTTTAGGGGGAAGTCGTGTTTCTGATCCGCGTTATCTCGGCAAAATTACTTTATCTGAACTACTCGTACACTCGTCAAATATGGGCACAACTAAATTGGCCCTGTCGGTACCAAAAGATTACTTAATTGATAAGTTTTTTGACGCCGGATTTTCTGAAGAAACCGGAACAGGTTTAGTGGGTGAAAGTTCTGGCATGATGCACGATAGAGCACGTTGGTCAAAATTTGAATTAGCCACATTATCTTGGGGCCACGGTGTGGCAATTACGCCAATTCAGCTAGCGCGTTTTTATACAACCTTAGGAAATGGTGGTACTAAAATACCTTTAACTATTTTAAAACAAGACGCTGACATGCTAGCAAAACAAAAGCATGAACGTATTTTCTCTGCCGAAAACAGTCAAAATGTTGTAGAGATGTTGGAAAATGTGGTTAACGAGCATTACACCGTTGCGAAAGTCGATGGTTATCGTGTTGGTGGCAAAAGTGGTACAGCGATTAAAGCGTTTGCCGGTGGTTATGGTAATGACTATGTTGGTTTGTTTGCCGGTGTAGCACCTATTTCTGATCCCGAAATTGCAGTCGTGGTGGTGATCGATGATCCCGGTGGTGATTTATATCATGGGGGGGAAGTTGCTGCGCCCGTTTTTTCGCGAATTATGAAGGGCACGCTGCGGCTGCTCAATGTCCCGCCTGATGCGAATACAAGGATGACCTCTGTAAAAGCAGAGCAAAAAGTTGAGATTTTACCCAAGGAGCGTGACCATGTTTGATCACGCTTTAGACGTTTCTAATGCACCTAAAAATTATGCCGCTATTGCAGCGGTTTTAAGCGTTGGTGAAATTACGCTTTCATCGAGTAACATTGGGCTACTCAAAGCACGCTTTAAAGTACAGTTAACAGCGCAAGATAATCAGCAACCAGTTGCTAAAGCTAACTTAGTGAACGATACGCGCGCCTTAAATGCCGGTGATGTATTCTGTGCGGTTATCGGAAGTTTACGTGACGGTCGTGAATATGTTCAACAAGCAATATCGGCAAACTGCGCCATGATATTGCAAGAAACCACTGAACAATCAGCACATGGACAATTGACATGGTTTGAACAGGTGCCAGGCTCACAAGTTCCCGTGTTGTCTTACTTTCAGTTGAACAATAATTTATTTGATGTTGCAAAAGCGTTTTATGGTGAACCACAAAAATCGTTAAATATTATTGGCATTACCGGCACCAATGGTAAAACCAGCACAAGCCAAATTATTGCCAATTTACTCGATTATTGTCAGAAAAATTGTGCCGTTATTGGCACCAATGGCGCAGGCAAACTTGCGCATCTGCAAACGATTGAAAATACCACGCCAGGCGCAACAGAATTGCATCAGCTTTTGGCGCTATTTAGCGAACAAAATATTACCGATGTTGCCATGGAAGTGTCATCACACGCCTTGGCACAAAAACGCGTCAGTGCGACATTATTTAATACTGCTGTGTTTACAAATTTAAGCCGCGATCATCTAGATTATCACCAAACTATGTCGGCGTATGCCGCAGCGAAGCAAGAAATATTCACTGGTACTAATAAACAAGTGGCGGTTATTAACGGCGATGATAAACAAGCGCAAAGTTGGCTAGAAAATTGGCCAAAAGCACAAGGGGTTGTGGTTTATGGTCGAGATAAACACATTGTAGATTATGCCCGTTTTGCGCAAGCGTTGAATGTTCAGCATCATGCTAACGGGGTTAGCTTCCAACTGGTTACCGAGCAAGGCGAATGTGAAATTCACAGCCAGTTGTTAGGTGACTTTAATGTTGAAAACCTCTTAGCTGCTATTGCCGTGTTAATGGTCGAGAACATACCACTAACTACCATTGCCAAAGCGATCACGCAACTTGTGCCCATTATTGGTCGGATGGAAGCATTTTCGTCAGCAGGTAAACCTACGGCTGTAGTTGATTACGCCCATACCCCGATGCATTGGCTAGCGCATTAGATGCTTGCCGATTGCATTGCCATGGCAAATTATGGCTAGTATTTGGCTGCGGTGGCGACAGAGATGTTGGTAAGCGAGCATTAATGGCGAAAGTGGCTGAAAGTAAAGCGGATCGTCTGATCGTTACCAACGACAATCCTCGCAGCGAAGACCCGGAAGCCATAGCCGCAGATATTATTGCAGGCTTAGGAAAAACAACAAATTTTGAAAAAATATTAGATAGAGAAACCGCCATTTTATCAGCATTAACACAAGCAGCTGCCGATGATGTCGTGCTTTGTGCCGGAAAAGGCCACGAAGACTACATTATTTTTGGCAATGAAAAGCGTCATTATGATGAACGCGCAGTAGTCAAAGCATTTTATTCTGCAGAAAAAGAGGTAACGGCATGATCTCGTTAACCTTAACTGAATTATCAACAGCTATTAATGGCCAACTGTTAGGTGAGAGCTCAACCATAAAAGCGATAAGCACCGATAGTCGTGCCTTAAAGGCTGGTGATGTTTTCTTAGCATTGCAAGGGCCAAATTTTGATGGTCATAAATTCTTAACGCAAGCCAGTGAGCTGGGTTGTAGCGCGGTTATTGTCCAAAAAGCACAAGAAAACCTCAATATTGCGCAAATCGTCGTCGAAGATACACATAAGGCATTAGGCGAAATTGGTGCTTATGTAAAAGCCAAAGTGGCGCCTAAAACGGTAGCGATTACCGGTAGCAGTGGTAAAACCACGGTAAAAGAGATGGTCGCGGCGATTTTAAATCGCTTAGGCAATGTACTCGCTACCAAAGGTAACTTTAATAACGATATTGGTGTGCCACTGACGCTATTACGATTAGAAGAGCAGCATGACTTTGCCGTGGTGGAATTAGGTGCTAATCATATTGGTGAAATCGCTTATACCTCAGCACTGGTTAAGCCCGATGTTGCCATTATTAATAATATCGCCGCAGCTCACTTAGAAGGTTTTGGTGACTTATGTGGCGTAGCACGCGCGAAAGGTGAAATTTTTTCTGGCTTAAACGCTGGTGGCGTTGCTATTTATAATCAAGACACTCAGTGGGCTGACAAATGGCAATGGCGCTTAACAGATAAAAAAGTGCTGCGATTTTCATGTAAAGACAGCGCTGATTTTTACAGTCATCAAGAAGTTTTAGATAGCAATGGTTGTGCAAATTTTACATTAATGACCCCTATGGGCAGTGTTGAAATTGCACTGACCGTGCCAGGGCATCACAACGTCTGCAATGCCGTTGCTGCCGCGACTATCGCAGTAGAGTTTGGTGCTAGTTTGGACGATATTCGTTTGGGTTTAGCTGAAATGGCTGAAGTTAAAGGGCGATTGAATTTACATCAACTCGATAGCAAGACTAAATTAATCGACGATACCTATAACGCTAACGTCGAATCAATCAATGCCGCATCAGACTTATTGGCGAGTTATTCAGGTCGTCGAGTGCTTATTTTGGGCGATATGGGCGAGTTAGGCGAAGAAGCACGTCGTTATCACCAAGAAGTTGGCGAACATGCGAAAAATAAGCATATTGACGATTTGTTGACCTTAGGCGTATTAAGTCAACATGCCTCTGATGCCTTTTATCAAGGACAAGAGGCACAGGCTCAACATTTTAGTAGTAAAGAAAAATTATTGTCACGATTACAGCAGTTACTTCAAGGTGAAGAACAGCAAGTGACTATTTTGGTTAAAGGTTCGCGCAGTGCTCATATGGAATACGTAGTGGCTGATATTATTCAATGGCATAACAGTCAGACTATGCAGGAGCAGGCATAATGTTACTTTGGTTAGGTGAGTATCTCACCCAGTTTTATTCATTTTTCAATGTTTTTTCTTATTTAACATTTCGAGCCATTATATCAACGCTGACCGCGTTGATTATATCGTTATATTTTGGCCCTAAATTGATCCGTGCTTTGCAAAATATGCAAATAGGTCAAACGGTTCGTGACGATGGCCCAGAAAGTCACTTAGTTAAATCAGGTACGCCAACCATGGGCGGGCTATTAATATTAGCCGCTATCGTCGTCAGTGTTTTATTGTGGGCTGACTTAACAAACACCTATGTTTGGGTCGTGCTATTTGTACTCGTTAGCTTTGGCTTAATTGGTTTTGTTGATGATTACCGTAAAGTTATTCGCAAAGACTCAAATGGCTTAATTGCCCGTTGGAAGTACTTTTGGCAGACCGTGATTGGTTTAGCAACGGCGATATTTTTATATCAATTTGCGCAAAGCCCTGAAGAAACCACGTTACTGATTCCGTTTGTTAAGAATGTATTACCGCAGTTAGGTTTACTTTATATCGGTTTAGTGTATTTCGTCATTGTGGGTACCAGTAATGCGGTTAACTTAACCGATGGTCTTGATGGTCTTGCCATTGTGCCGACCATTATGGTGGCGGGGGCATTTGCCGTTTTTGCTTACATGACAGGGCATGCTAATTTTTCTGAATATTTACATATCCCCCACATAGCTTTAGCCAGTGAACTCGTGGTTGTTTGTACCGCTATTGTTGGTGCTGGTTTAGGATTTTTGTGGTTTAACACTTACCCTGCACAAGTTTTTATGGGCGATGTTGGCTCGCTTGCCTTAGGTGCTGCATTAGGTGTTATCGCCGTATTGGTTAGACAAGAGTTAGTGTTATTTATTATGGGCGGTGTGTTCGTTATAGAAACACTGTCGGTAATTTTACAGGTAGGTTCATACAAGTTACGTGGTCAACGTATATTTCGTATGGCGCCCATTCATCATCATTATGAGTTAAAAGGTTGGCCGGAGCCAAGAGTGATCGTTCGCTTTTGGATAATTTCTTTAGTGTTAGTGTTGATTGGCTTAGCCACTCTGAAGTTAAGGTAAAAATAAACGCGTGAATAAACAATTGCAACAGTCGGTAACGACGCAATTAGCGAATAAACGAATCGTGATCTTAGGTATTGGTATCACGGGATTATCGTGCGCGCGTTTTTTACATCGTCATGACATTGCATTTGCAGTCAACGATAGCCGAGCAATGCCTATTTCTCCGGGTGATTTTAAACATCAATTTGCTGATAATACCTTAGTTTTTGGCCATTGGGATCTAGCGCTAATCGCCCAAGCAGACATTTTAATTGTCAGCCCAGGTATTGATATTACAGCGTCAGAGATTAGTGATGTCATTAACAAAAATTGCGATGTTATTGGTGATATCGAACTGTTTTGCCGATTAAGTGATACGCCGATATTAGCGGTGACGGGCTCAAATGGTAAATCGACCGTGGTGTCGATGTTAAATTATGTCGGAAACGGCTTAGGTTACCGCGTGCAGTTAGGTGGCAATATTGGCTTGCCGGTACTGGATCAAATTGACCAAGAAAAAGCAGATTTTATTGTTTTAGAGCTATCAAGTTTTCAGCTTGAAACCGTAAAAAGTATGAAGCCACTGGCCGCAACGGTATTGAACTTAAGTGATGATCATTTAGATCGTCATAAGACCATTGAAAACTATGGCGCTATCAAGCAAAGCATATATCAAAATAGCACCTATGCACTTTATAACCGTAACGACAACGCGACTAAACCTGATGCATGTTATGCCAACAGTCAGCAGGTAAGTTTTGGCAGCGAACCTGCACAATCGGGTGATTTCGGCATTGCTGAACTCGACGGTGTTAGTTATTTAATGTTAGGCGATAAACCGTTATGCACCTTGGCTGAATTGCCATTACAAGGTATTCATAATGCTTTAAATTATTTAGCCGTGTTAGCGTTAGGAAAATGTGCAGGCTGGGATTTAACTTCAGTACTAGCAAGCTTAATGACTTTTAAAGGTTTAGCACATCGTTGTGAAGTAATTGAAACAAACGATGGGATTCGTTGGATTAACGATTCAAAGGCCACCAATGTTGGTGCGACCCTTGCTGCTATTGAAGGTTTATCACCTACATTGCAGGGCAATAAGCTCATTTTAATCGCCGGCGGTGATGGCAAAGGTGCTGATTTCTCTCCACTTACACCAGCATTAACCCAGCACGTCGACTACTTGATCACGATTGGCAAAGATGGCCGTAATATTGCTGCGTTAAGAACACCAGAACAAGCAGATAAAACTTCGCACCTTGATTCATTGTCAGCGGCGGTAAAACTTGCCAGAACGTTAGCAAATGCGGGCGACATGGTCTTATTATCACCGGCTTGTGCCAGTTTAGATATGTTTGCGAACTATGTTGAACGTGGTGTGGTGTTTATAAAATCAGTGTTAACGCATAAGGAGCGAATTTAATGATAGCCTCCTTTGCTAATTTGTCACAGTGGACGTTACCGCCTTGGTTACAAGTTGAGTCAAGTTCGGTCGCTACCTTTGACCGCAGCTATGTATTACTTGCGCTCAGTATGTATATGATCGGTTTAATCATGGTAGCAAGCTCTTCAATGCCAATTGCAGAAAGGCTATTTGCTAATCCATTTCATTTTATTGTACGGCACATGATTTACATTGGCCTTAGCCTGTTCGTTGCGGCCTTGACGTTACAAATACCGATGCATAAATGGCATAAATATAGTGGCAATTTATTGTTAGTAGGTATTGCTTTACTGGTGGTTGTTCTAGTTGTGGGCCGAAATGTTAACGGTGCTACACGCTGGATTGGACTTGGACCGATAACCATACAAGCGGCAGAACCAGCGAAACTATTTTTCTTTTGCTATTTGTCTGCTTATTTAGTTAGACGACGCGATGAAGTTATGGAAAATGTTAAAGGCTTTGCCAAGCCTTTATTAGTTTTTGGTGTATTGAGTGGTTTGTTATTAATGCAACCAGACTTAGGCACCATTATCGTGATGTTTGTTACGACCTTTGGCTTGTTATTTTTAGCGGGTGCCAAGTTATGGCAATTTATCGCAATTTCAGGCGTTGGTGTCACGTTACTGTCAATGTTGGCTTATTTTTCACCTTATCGTTGGGCGCGGGTAACAGGTTTCCTCGACCCTTGGAAAGACCCTTTTGGTAGTGGTTACCAGTTAACACAATCGTTAATGGCTTATGGCCGCGGTGAAACCTTTGGTCAAGGTTTAGGTAACAGTGTACAAAAATTAGAATATTTACCTGAAGCACATACCGATTTTGTAATGGCTGTACTTGCGGAAGAATTTGGCTTTATCGGCATCAGCGTTATTTTGTTGTTAAGTATGACCTTGGTCTTTAAAGCGTTATTACTGGGCAGGAAAGCAGTCAGCCAAGAAAAATATTTTGAAGGTTTTTTTGCCTACGCTATTGGTATTTGGTTCTGCTTTCAGGCAGCCGTTAATATTGGCGCCAGTGCCGGCATAGTACCAACTAAAGGCTTAACAATGCCGCTGATTAGTTATGGCGGGAGTTCCATGATTATTATGACCATAGCTTTGGTGATATTAATCCGTATTGATCACGAAATTAGATTACAAAGTATTCAAGCAACCAGTCGCGCGACTGGTACTCATAAAGGCTCTAAGAAGAAACAAAGTAAAGTGAAGAAAACAAAACTTATCGAGGGCGAAAATGACTGAACAAACTAGTCATGACTCAAAACGCCCAACCCTGCTAGTCATGGCAGGCGGAACCGGCGGGCATATATTTCCGGGGATTGCTGTTGCTGATGCATTAGTAAAACAAGGTTGGAAAATACATTGGCTAGGTACAGCTCAGCGAATGGAAGCAGACCTAGTGCCAAAAAGTGGCTATCCGATCTCATTTATTAATATGGCTGGCGTGCGTAATAAAAGCTGGCAAACATGGTTGAAAACGCCATTCAAAATATTGCAATCTGTGCTGCAGTCGATTCAAATATTGCGCAAAGTTAAGCCTGATGTTGTTCTGGGAATGGGCGGTTATGCGAGTGCTCCTGGTGGCGTTGCAGCCTGGTTATTAGGTATTCCGTTGGTATTGCATGAACAAAATGCTGTTGCCGGTATGAGTAACCGTTATCTGTCGTTTATCGCGACAAGAACGTTAAGTGCTTTTCCTGGTGCGTTTAGTAAAAGAGTTAGCTCAAAAGTAGTTGGGAATCCATTGCGTAGCGATATTATCGCCATTAAAAACGTTATGCCTGAGCAACCGGCTACGAGCAAAAAAGTATTGGTTGTTGGTGGCAGTTTAGGGGCAAAAATACTAAACGACGTTGTGCCACAAGCAATGAATCAAATTAAGGTACAGAGTATTGATGTTTGGCATCAAACCGGTGGTGGCAATGAACAAGCCGTCTTGAAAAGTTATCAAGACTACGGTTTGCCAGAAGATAAGGTCAAAGTAACAGAATTTATTGAAGATATGGCTGCAGCCTATGAGTGGGCTGACGTGGTTATTTGTCGAGCGGGTGCACTAACAGTATCTGAATTAGCAATGGCAGCCAAGCCTGCTATTTTCGTACCCTTGCCGCATGCGGTTGATGATCATCAAACCAAAAATGCGATGTATTTAGTTAATTGTGGTGCGGCAAAATTAATCGCACAAAAAGAGTTTAACGGTACAACCCTAGGGCAAATGCTTAATAGTCTGTTTATATCTGACAAAGTCGTACAACAGATGTCGAAAGCTGCGCACAATGCTGCCCATGCGGATGCAACTAACCTTGTGGCATCAACCTGTATCGAGGTAGTAAAAACATGAGTAAAGAAATGACTACAGAAAGAAGTAACAATACAGCATTAAGTAATGCCAATAACCGGGTACCAGAAATGCGCCGTGTAAAAACCATCCACTTTGTCGGTATTGGTGGTGCGGGTATGGGCGGTATTGCCGAAGTATTGTTGAACGAAGGCTATCAAATTACCGGTTCTGACATTGGTGAAAACCAAGTGGTTAAACGATTGACAGCTTTAGGCGCGAAAATAACTATCGGTCATCACGAAAATAATGTTAATGGCGCGAGTGTTATTGTGGTTTCAACTGCTATTAATGTTGAAAACCCAGAGTTAGTTGCGGCACATGAACAACGTATTCCTGTTGTTCGTCGAGCTGAAATGCTGGCTGAATTAATGCGTTTTCGCCACGGTATTGCCATTGCTGGTACGCATGGTAAAACCACCACTACTAGCTTAATTGCCAGTATATTTGCCCAAGCGAACTTAGATCCTACTTTTGTAATCGGTGGCTTGTTAAATAGTGCCGGCACTAATGCACGTTTAGGCAGTAGTCGTTATTTAATTGCTGAAGCCGATGAAAGCGATGCGTCATTCTTGCATTTACAACCTATGGTTTCAGTGATCACCAATATTGATGAAGATCATATGGAAACCTATCAAGGTGACTTTGAAAAACTTAAAGATACCTACATTGAGTTTCTACACAACTTACCATTTTATGGTTTAGCCGTGGTTTGTTTAGATAATCCAGTGGTACGAGAAATATTACCGCGCATTGGTCGCCAAGTTATTACTTATGGCTTCTGCGAAGACGCTGACGTTAGAGCAACACAATATCAACAATCAGCCGGCATGAGCTCATTTGTGGTTGAGCGCAAAGACAGCGCGCCATTGGCTATTAGCGTTAATTTACCGGGTGAGCACAATGTATTAAACGCCTTAGCAGGTGTTGCGGTTGCGATTGATGAAGGTGTTGAAGATATCGCTATTCAGCAAGCGTTACAAAGTTTTGCAGGTATCGGTCGACGTTTTGAAAAATTAGCCACTTTGCACACAGAGCAAGGTGAAATGGTGTTAATTGATGATTATGGTCATCATCCAACGGAAGTGAAAGCGACCATAGCGGCAATGCGTAATGGCTGGCCAGAAAAAAGACTGATCATGGTATTTCAACCTCATAGATACTCACGTACGCGTGATCTATACGAAGACTTTGTTGAAGTGTTATCAGAAGTCGATTGCTTATTTTTACTTGACGTTTATGGTGCAGGCGAAGCGCCAATTGCTAATGCTGACAGTAAAAGTTTAGCGCGTAGCATACGTCTGCGCGGTCAAATAGAGCCAATTTATGTCAGCGACAGCGATAAGTTAGCCGAATTAATCGCGGCACAGTTAAAAGATGGCGACATGGTTATTACCCAAGGTGCCGGCAACATTGGTGCGATTGCACGTAGTTTAGCAACAGATAAAAAGTTAATGGCGGCAAACTCATGAAACCTTTATTAGAACAAAAATTAGCTGTTTTATATGGCGGCACATCAGCAGAAAGAGCGGTGTCACTTAATTCAGGTAAAGCAGTGGCTAAAGGTTTAAAAGAAGCTGGCTTCGATGTTCAGCTTATTGATACTCAAGATTACTGCTTAAGTGATTTAGTAAAATTAGATATTGACCGTGTGTTTATTGCATTACATGGCCGTGGTGGTGAAGACGGTTGTGTGCAAGGTGCGCTGCAATATATGAATATTCCTTATACCGGATCAGATGTGCTAGGTTCTGCGTTATCCATGGATAAAATTCGCAGCAAGCAAGTATTTCAAGCGTTGAATTTACCGACAGCAGCTTTTGCTATTGTCGATAAAGCACAGTATCAAGCAGAAGATGCGGCAAAAATATTACAACAATTAGGCAATGTGGTCATGGTTAAGCCTGCGAATGAAGGTTCAAGCATTGGCATGTCTAAGGCAAATAACGCTGAGGAATTACATCAGGCACTTATCGCTGCTTTTCATTATGACCATCAAATTTTGGTCGAGGCTTGGGTTCAAGGGCCAGAGTACACGGTTGCCATTTTAGGCCAAACGCCGTTACCGGTTATACATATGGTAACTCCGAACGACTTTTATGACTACGACGCGAAATATAAAGCTAATACAACGCAATATCATTGTCCGTGTTCACTTTCTGCTGAGGACGAGGCCGAGCTACAAAGTATCGCCTTAAAAGCATTTAATGCTACCGGCGCTAAAGGGTGGGGGCGAGTAGATGTTATGCGCAACGCACAAGGTCAATGGCAATTATTAGAAGTCAATACAGTACCGGGCATGACAGAAACGTCATTGGTTCCTAAAGCCGCGAAGGTTCACGGCTTAAGCTTTAGCGAATTAGTGACAAAAATAGTCGCGATAAGCGCACAAGGCAGTGCGTAACGTATGGCAACGGCAATGCAAAAACAACTTCCATTAAAGGAAGAAGTCGCCAATTTACACTGGTCTTTTTGGCTAGGTGTGGCGTTTTTCGTTGCGGTTATTGTTGCCATTTTATCGTTCGGTATTTTTTTGAACAAACAACTTAGCGCGGAAGAGTCAGCGCCTGTCACCTCAATTGCGATTGCCGGTGAAATGCCTTACACCACGCGCTTAGATATTGAACGAGCGATAGAAAAAGTTAATTTAGGTAATTTCTTTAACTTAGATGTGAATGACGTGCAGCAAAAAGTGGCTAAGTTACCTTGGGTTTATTCTGTTTCAGTACGGAAAAAATGGCCCGATGAATTGAAAATTTATATTGTTGATCAAAAACCCATCGCTCATTGGAATGGTGATTTTTTGATTAACGCAAACGGAAAAGCGTTTCAGGCTGACGTGCAGCGTTTAGTCAAGAAGTTACCGGCATTTTTTGGTCCAGAGGGCAGTGAACAAATAGCCTTAGACAACTTTAGAGATTTGAACAAGCTATTGGATTTTAGCCAGCTAACCATAGATGAATTAGTGCTGACCGAGCGCTTTGCTTGGCAGCTTATCTTAAATGATGGTGTCACCATTAATTTAGGACGTGATAATCGTGTTGAGCGTATACAGCGCTTTATGGACGTTTATCCAGAAATTAAATTGAATAAAAAGGAGGGGCAGCAAGTGGATTATGTTGACCTGAGATACGATACCGGTTTAGCCGTTGGTTGGAAAACCGCGGATAATAAAGAAAGAGTTTAGCCTGAATGTCAAAAATAACTGAAAGAAATTTAGTGGTTGGATTAGATATTGGAACGTCAAAAATTTCAGTAGCCGTTGGCGAGATCACGCCTGATAATCAGCTCAGTATCGTAGGTGTTGGAAATCAACCTGCGCGTGGCATGGATAAGGGTGGCGTTAATGATTTAAACCTAGTTATTCAGTCAGTTCAACGTGCTATTAATGAAGCTGAACTAATGGCAGATTGCCATATAACTTCGGTATACCTTGGTATTTCTGGTAAGCATATTAGTTGTCAAAATGAAAACGGTATGGTGCCCATTAATGACAAAGAAGTCATGCAAGATGACGTTGATAACGTTATTCACACTGCGCGCTCAGTACCTATTTCTGCCGAACGTCGTATGTTACATGTGCTACCACAAGAATACAGTATTGACTGTCAAGACGGCATTAAAAGCCCTATTGGTATGTCAGGCGTGCGAATGGAAGCAAAAGTTCATATCGTCACTTGTGCCAATGACATGGCAAAAAACATTGTTAAATGTGTAGAACGTTGTGATTTAAAAGCTGACCAACTTATTTTTTCAGCGCTTGCTTCTAGCTATGCCATTTTAACAGATGATGAAAAAGAGCTCGGCATTTGTGTGGTTGATATGGGCGCAGGCACCATGGATATCGCTGTATTTACGGGTGGTGCATTACGCCATACCGCGGTAATTCCGGTAGCAGGTAATCAAGTCACTAGCGACATTGCGAAAATATTCCGCACACCGTTAAGCCATGCTGAAGATATTAAGGTGCAATATGCTTGCGCATTGCGCCAAATGGTTAGCATGGAAGAAAATATTGAAGTGCCGAGTGTCGGTGGACGCCCCGCGCGCTCTATGTCTCGTCATACTTTAGCTGAAGTTGTTGAGCCTAGATATCAGGAATTATTTGAACTGATCCAAGAAGAATTACGAGAATGTGGTTTAGAAGATCAAATTGCTGCGGGTTATGTTTTAACCGGCGGTACAGCAAAAATGGAAGGTGTAGTTGAGTTTGCTGAAGAAGTATTTCAAATGCCAGCACGCGTAGCACAACCTTCTGATGTATGTGGATTGAAAGAGTATGTTAATGACCCAACATACTCAACGGTTGTTGGCTTATTACATTATGGTATGCAGGCAAGTCAGCAACAAAATAAAGAACATAAAAAAAGCGAGTCAGTTGGTAGCATCGGCTCAAAAATACTGGCTTGGTTTAAAGGCGAATTTTAATTAACGGCATTGGCGGTTAATTAAAGGTAAAAAAGAGTTTTGGTGGAACAAAACGTAATAAAATCGGAGAAATAAAATGTTTGAATTAATGGAAGATCACAACGAAGAAGCAGTCATCAAAGTTATAGGCGTTGGTGGTGGTGGTGGTAATGCGGTAGAACACATGGTTTTACAAACCATCGAAGGTGTTGAATTTATTACCGCGAATACCGATTCACAAGCATTACGTAACTCAGCCGCAAATGTTACTTTGCAGCTAGGTCACGACGTTACTAAAGGTTTAGGTGCTGGCGCTAACCCTGAAATTGGCCGTCGCAGTGCAGAAGAAGATAGAGAGACTATTAAAGAAGCGCTTAAAGGTGCTGATATGGTCTTTATCGCTGCTGGCATGGGCGGTGGCACAGGTACAGGTGCTGCACCAGTCGTGGCAGAAATAGCAAAAGAAATGGGTATTTTAACGGTAGCTGTCGTGACGAAGCCATTCCCATTTGAAGGCAAAAAGCGTATGAATTACGCGGAACAAGGTATTGAGTTTTTATCAAAAAATGTTGACTCATTGATCACCATTCCAAATGAAAAACTATTAAAGGTTTTAGGCCCTGGCACGAGTTTATTAGATGCATTTAAAGCCGCGAATGATGTTTTATTAGGCGCGGTACAAGGTATTGCGGAACTTATTACTCGCCCGGGACTCATAAACGTCGATTTCGCCGATGTGAGAACGGTAATGTCTGAAATGGGTACGGCAATGATGGGTTCAGGTACTGCATCTGGTCCAGATCGTGCTGAAGAAGCGGCAGAAGCAGCAATTTCTAGTCCGTTACTTGAAGACGTTGATTTAGCAGGCGCTCGTGGCATTTTGGTCAACATTACTGCTGGCATGGATATCAGTATTGATGAGTTTGAAACAGTAGGTAACATGGTTAAAGCTTTTTCATCTGAAAATGCTACGGTTGTTGTTGGTGCGGTTATTGACCCTGAAATGACAGAAGATTTACGCGTTACTGTTGTCGCAACAGGTATTGGTGCTGATAGAAAACCAGACATTACACTTGTTAACCCAACTCCTATTGCAGAGCCGCAAGTCGTTGGTGGTGATTACATCCCTAGCGCACAACCAGAGTTATCTGCTAACCCAGTAACTATGCCAGAAGCGAATGCTCAAGCACAAAAAGTGGCAGCAACAGAGCTAGATGATTATTTAGATATACCGGCATTTTTACGTAAACAAGCTGACTAAAACTTGTTGTTGAAGTTTAGTAAGCAATACTAAAAATGTTGGAATTTTGATTTTGTTAGGCTTTTTTGTTATATTACGTCTCCGCTTAAATCAGTGGCGGCTAATTGATACAAAAATATAGGCTTAAGAAGGCTATTTATGATTAAACAACGTACGTTAAAAGAAAGTGTCTCTGCTATTGGTGTAGGGTTACATAAAGGTGAAAAGGTGCAGATTACTCTCCGACCTGCGCCTGCAAACACCGGTATTATTTTTCGCCGAGTTGATTTAGATCCCGTTGTCGACATCCCCGCGACACCGGAAGCTGTGGGTGAAACTACCCTTTGTACGTGTTTAGTGAATGAGCAAGGTGTTCAGATTTCCACCGTCGAACATTTACTCTCTGCTGTTGCAGGTTTAGGCATTGACAACCTTATTGTTGAGGTTGACTCACCTGAAATTCCAATTATGGATGGTAGTGCTTTACCGTTTGTTTATTTAATACAATCGGTTGGTATTGCAACGTCAAATGTTGCTAAACGCTTTTTACGTATTACTAAAGCTATACGTGTAGAAGAAGGCGATAAATGGGCTGAATTAAAGCCTTATGAAGGTTTTCGCGTCAATTTTGCGATTGAATTCGAACATCCTGTGATTGTAAATACTTGTCAAGCGATGAGTATGGACCTGTCTAGTTGTTCATTTATCAAAGAAATTAGTCGTGCACGTACCTTTGGCTTTATGAAAGACATTGAGTTTTTACGCTCGCATAATTTAGCACTGGGTGGCAGTTTAGAAAACGCCATTGTGTTAGACGAATACCGTATGTTGAATAAAGACGACTTGCGCTATGATGACGAATTCGTAAAACATAAAATTCTAGATGCTATTGGTGACTTGTACATGGGTGGCGTTAGTATTTTAGGTGAACTCAATGCCTTTAAATCTGGCCATGCCTTAAACAACATGTTGCTACGTGAAGTCTTTAAACAAGTAGACTGCTGGGAGTGGGTTACTTATGAAGATACCGCAGAGTCACCGATTCAATATCAAGAGATTAACGCAGCCGCTTTTTAAGGCCGTAAAATAATCACATTGAAAATAGAAACCAGCCATGCGCTGGTTTTTTTATCGGCAAAATAAACGGTTAGACTTGTAGGTAGGACTTCAGTGCGTCATTCGTTAAACTGTCAATTAACGTCTAAAAAATGGCCAACTGAAACAAGCATTATTTCTTGGCGTGGGCCGCCAATTTTTCAAGTTTTTTACGTAAACTCTCAGGTGCTGTTTCAGCTATTTTTAATAAATGTTCGGCAGTGGCGGCTGAAATTGTTGAATTAATGGCGTTTGGTATCACAGTTTTTTCCGGCATTTTATTGCGAAATGGGGTGATCTTAATTTCTACCTGATTAAAGACATTATCGGTAACTTGGGTTAATTCTCGGCAGATATTCATTCTTTCGAATTGTAAACGTTGGCTCCAAACTGCCGAATTTACCTCAATAACGATAGCATTTGCCCTGAAATTTGCGATTTTCCAGACATCTGCTGGTAGGTCGGGGCAGATTTGTCGTACAATGTCTGACAATACTGTTAAAGAGTTGGTTTTTGCGGCTATTTGTGCCAAAGTGCCTGACGTTGAATTAAACAGCGCTGACATGTCTGTAGGAATTCTAGATTTTCTTGCCATGAGTCAGCTCTGAACTAAACGATGAATGAATTATGAGTTTAACATTACTATACCGCGGAAAGAACGTTAGATTTTCAATGAAGCTAAATAAGCTGCGTTGGTTATCTGCTCTGACTGTATTTGCCTTGATTTCTGGCTTTATTGTCCATTTAATTGCTTCTGCGGATGACGTACCACAAAACCCAATCTATGGCATGTCAAACCTACCTAGTATCGATACTGCAAAGGAAAACAGTCAAGTCACTGCTGTCACTATGAAGTTGGCCGAGCTGCAAAGCCAAGTGCTAAGATTAAATGCGCTAGGAGATCGTTTAGCAGAAGAAGCTAACATTCCTGATAATGAGTTTAACTTTCAGCAATCGCCACCGAGCGGCGGACCAATGGTCCAGAGCAATGAAGGTAAGCAAGAAAGCTTAACTGAGTTGTTATTGAGTATAACTGCATTAGAAAAAACGCTTCAACATGAAGAAAAACAATTAAAAATGCTTGAATCTGTCAGTTTTGGTCACCATATAGAAAATACAAGGTATCTGTCTGGTCGACCAATTGTTAAGGGTTGGCTGTCATCTTTTTATGGTATTCGCAAAGACCCTTTTAATGGCAAAGCAGCTATGCATAAAGGTGTAGATTTTGCCGGCAAAGAAAATGCTGACATAATTGCTACTGCATCAGGTGTTGTAAGTTGGGCTGGAGATCGCTACGGTTATGGCAAATTAATTGAAATTAATCATGGTGATGGCTTAAAAACTCGCTATGGTCACAATAAAGTTGTACAAGTATCAGTAGGCGATGTAGTAAATAAAGGGCAAGTTATTGCGAAAATGGGTAGTACAGGACGCTCGACAGGGCCGCACGTACATTATGAAATTTTACGTAATAACCGCCAAATAGATCCAAAAAAATACGTTTATCGAAAAGCAAAAGAATAGCTTAAGCACTAATTTCAGTTGTTTAAAATACTCCTGCGATTACAATACTAAGCAAGTTTATGTGGTCGGTTCTACCGATCATTTTATTTTCAGCGGAAGATTTTCTTCTCAATATGGTTTAACACGATGTTTGTAAGTTTAATGACAAAATTGTTTGGTAGTCGTAATGATCGATTACTGAAGCAAATGCAAAAAGAAGTAAGTAAAATAAATGCACTAGAACCGGTTTTTGAAGCACTCAGTGATGAAGAACTAAAAGCAAAAACAACTGAATTTAAAGATCGTGTAACACAGGGCGAAGAGTTAGAAGCTATTCTACCTGAAGCATTTGCTGTAGTACGTGAAGCCAGTAAACGTGTATTTGGCATGCGCCATTTTGACGTGCAAATGATCGGTGGCATGGTGCTTAATTCTGGTAAAATTGCCGAAATGCGTACCGGTGAAGGTAAAACACTTACCGCTACCTTACCGTCTTATTTAAATGCATTAACCGGCAAAGGTGTGCATGTAATTACGGTTAACGACTACCTTGCAACGCGTGATGGTGATTGGTGTCGTCCTTTATTTGAATTTTTAGGCATGACCGTTGGCTGTAACATCGCCGGTATGGCGCCACAAGATAAGCAAGCAGCTTACAACTCAGATATAACTTACGGTACTAATAACGAATTCGGTTTTGATTATCTGCGCGACAACATGGCTTTTTCACCAGAAGAGCGTGCACAAAAACCACTAAACTTTGCTGTTATTGATGAAGTCGACTCAATATTAATTGATGAAGCACGTACGCCACTGATTATTTCGGGCCAAGCAGAAGACAGCTCTGAACTTTATCGCAATATTAACCTGGTTGTACCGACACTGGTGCAGCAGGAAGAAGAAGATAAAGAAGGCGAAGAAAGTACCGGCGATTACACCATCGACGAAAAAGCCAAACAAATATATTTAACTGAGCTTGGTCAAATTCATATCGAAGAAATCATGATCGAAAAAGGTTTGATGCAGCAAGGAGATTCACTCTTCTCAGCCGCAAATATTACCTTGTTGCATCATGTTATGGCCGCTTTGCGCGCACACAAGTTATTCCAAAAAGACGTAGATTACATCGTAAAAGACGACGAAATCGTTATCGTAGACGAACATACTGGTCGTACGATGGAAGGACGTCGTTGGTCTGAAGGTTTACACCAAGCGGTTGAAGCTAAAGAAGGTGTAAATATTCAAAACGAAAACCAAACTTTGGCGTCAATTACCTTCCAGAACTTTTTCCGCATCTACAATAAATTGTCAGGCATGACCGGTACTGCTGATACTGAAGCGTTCGAGTTTAATCATATTTATGCTCTAGAAACCGTTGTAATCCCAACAAACCAGCCAATGGTGCGTAAAGACTTACCTGATTTAATCTATTTAACTGCTGAAGAGAAGTTTGAAGCGATTTTAGAAGATATTAAAGATTGTGTTGAGCGTGGACAGCCAGTACTTGTTGGTACGATCAGCATTGAAACCTCAGAGTTTTTATCGTCATTCCTAAAGAAAGCAAAAATTAAGCATAAAGTCCTTAATGCTAAGTTTCACCAGCAAGAAGCCGAAATTGTTGCTGATGCCGGTAAAATTGCCGCAGTGACCATTGCCACTAACATGGCCGGTCGTGGTACCGATATCGTACTTGGTGGTAATTTAAATACGACGCTAGCTAAGCTTGATAACCCAAGTGAAGAAAAAATTGCAGAAGTTAAAGCGGCTTGGCAAGTAGAGCACGATAAAGTTTTAGCGGCGGGTGGTTTGCATATTGTAGCTACAGAACGTCATGAGTCTCGTCGAATTGACAACCAGTTACGTGGTCGTTCAGGTCGCCAAGGTGATGCAGGTTCAACACGTTTTTACCTATCAATGGAAGATGGCCTGATGCGAATTTTTGCCTCAGAGCGCATTACCAACATGATGCGTAAGCTAGGCATGGAGCGTGGCGAAGCCATTGAACATCCTTGGGTAACAAAGAGTATTGAAAACGCTCAACGTAAAGTTGAAGGCCGTAACTTTGATATTCGTAAGCAATTACTAGAATTTGACGATGTTTCAAACGATCAACGTAAAGTTATTTACGAGCAACGTAACGAATTAATGGATGAAGCAGATATTGCTGACGTTATTAAAGCGATACGTGGAGATGTAGTAAACGGTTTAATCGGTCAACATATTCCGCCACAGTCAATGGAAGAAATGTGGGATATAGAAGGCCTAGAAGAACGACTTAAAGGCGAGCTTACAATTGAATTACCTATCGCTAAATGGTTAGAAGAAGACACTAACTTACATGAAGAAACGTTACGTGAAAAAATTCATGATGAAGTTGATGCAAGTTATGCAGCCAAAGAAGAAATGGTGGGTGCAGATGTTTTACGTCAATTTGAAAAAGCAGTTATGTTACAAAGCTTAGATTCACATTGGAAAGAACACTTAGCGGCGATGGATCATTTACGTCAAGGTATTCATTTGCGCGGTTACGCACAAAAGAACCCGAAACAAGAATTTAAACGTGAATCTTTCGAACTATTTGCTGAATTGCTCGATAACTTAAAATACGACGTTATTGGTATTTTAAGTAAAGTGCAAATTAGAGCTGAGTCTGATGTTGAAGCCGTTGAAGAACAACATAGAAAAGCAGATGAAGCGCCGAAAGAATTTAAGCACGAGTCTGTTTCTGAACCAGAACAAGCCACCATGCCAAGAGTGGGAAGAAATGAGGCTTGTCCTTGTGGTTCAGGTAAAAAGTACAAGCAGTGTCACGGTAAATTAACCTAAGCACTTAACGAGTAATCGTTTAAAAAATGCCAGTCAATTGACTGGCATTTTTATCTTTAGAGCTCCACGATTAAGAAGCAAGTTTTTTGTAGGTCGGGCTTCAGCCCGTCAGCAGCAGGGCAGATATTTAGTTTGATGGACTAAAGTCCAACCTACAAGGGCTAGCGGCGAAATAATGCAGTGTTAGGTTGTTGGTTTTTTGTAGGTCGGGCTTCAGCCCGTCAGCAGCTAAACAGACATTTAGCTTGATGGACTAAAGTCCAACCTACAAGGGCTAGCGGCGAAATTGTGCAGTGTTAGGTTGTTGTTTTTTGTAGGTCGGGCTTCAGCCCGTCAGCAGCTAAACAGATATTTAGTTTGATGGACTAAAGTCCAACCTACAAGGGCTATAGGCGAAATAATGTAGCATTAGGCTGTTGTTTTTTTGTAGGTCGGGCTTCAGCCCGTCAGCAGCTAAACAGATCTTTAGTTTGATGGACTAAAGTCCAACCTACAAGGGCTGGCGGCGAAATAATGCAGCGTTAGGCTGTTGGTTTTTTGTAGGTCGGGCTTCAGCCCGTCAGCAGCTAAACAGACATTTAGCTTGATGGACTAAAGTCCAACCTACATGGGCTATCGGCGAAATTATGTAGCATTAGGCTGTTGTTTTTTTGTAGGTCGGGCTTCAGCCCGTCAGCAGCTAAACAGATATTTAGTTTGATGGACTAAAGCCCAACCT
Organism: Colwellia sp. PAMC 21821; assembly: GCF_002077175.1. Taxonomy (NCBI): domain Bacteria; kingdom Pseudomonadati; phylum Pseudomonadota; class Gammaproteobacteria; order Alteromonadales; family Colwelliaceae; genus Colwellia; species Colwellia sp. PAMC 21821. The sequence goes on along the minus strand of NZ_CP014943.1, from coordinate 1,409,470 downwards.
ACAAGGGCTGGCGGAGAAATAATGCAGCGTTAGGCTGTTGGTTTTTTGTAGGTCGGGCTTCAGCCCGTCAGCAGCTGGACAGATATTTAGCTTGATGGACTAAAGTCCAACCTACAAGGGCTAGCGGCGAAATAATGCTGCATTAGGCTGTTGTTTTTTTTGTAGGTCGGGCTTCAGCCCGTCAACCGTTATGCAAACAATTAACGTGATAGAACAACAATCATTATTACTGGATATAATCTTTTAAATAGGTTTTTAGGACAAATTATGACAAAAATTGTGCATGTTGCTGTTGGTGTGATCAAACATGAAGATAAATTTTTTCTCACTAAGCGCCTAGCTGATAGCCATCAAGGTGATAAGTGGGAATTTCCAGGTGGCAAAGTAGAAGAAAACGAAACAGTACATCAAGCGCTTCATAGAGAGCTAAAAGAAGAAGTTGCCATAGAAACCCTGACTTGCACATCATTAATGCAAATTAGCCATGATTACGGCGATAAAAAGGTGTTGTTAGACGTGTTTGTGGTTGATAACTTTACCGGTGAGGCAAAAGCGTTAGAAGGGCAACAGTCAGGTTGGTTTACCTTAGCGGAATTTGCCACGTTAAACTTCCCTGCAGCGAATCAGTCGATTATTGAAAAGCTGCAAAAAAATTACCCGTCGTAAGGTTTCAATTGTTCAGCACAGCTAAACCATATTAAAGCCCTGAAACAACAATGCTAATAACACTAGTTAATGTGTTTATTAGCACTTGAAGCTAATCTACTCAGGTTCTACAAAGAACTTATTATGCTGCAAAAATTCTGCTTCCAAAGCGTCGAGCATTTCTTCATTTAAGTCGACAGCACCTTGTACCGGCTGACTAATTTTATGATTTTCGTCAGCCCAATCGCCAATATCAATTAACTGGCAACGTTTACAACAAAAGGGGCGGTATTGACTCTCTGCTTGCCAAATCACTTCTTTTTTACAAGTGGGACAAGCTACTTTTAAGGTCATAGGAATGATTATCCGTTAGGTATAACAAGTAATAAAATAATATCGCTATTATAAGAAAATTTTAGTTAAAAAACAAAACAAACAAAAAAAACAGAGCTGTAAGCGGTCAGTTTTAAGCTGTCAGTTAAACATGCGCTACAAGAGTGTTGACTAAACTGAAAGCTTAAAACGATGTTTACTTTAACATCGGGCCAATTGGAAGGTTGTGGCTTGTTTGCAATATTTTCGACCGGTTTCGCTACACGGCATCATAAAACGAATAGAGTAACGAAAACGGTTACCGCTAATGGTTGGATAAAAAGGTAAATTATTCGCCACTTTAATGCGGATTAAAATTAAGCCCTCACCATTATCTTGGTAAAAGCCACTTTCGGTGACTATTTCTTCAAACGCAGCGCGTTGACGTAAAAATTTTAAGTTTAGTGCTAATGCGGCGTTAATTTGAGCCAATAGCGATAACCAGTAGCGGCATTGCGCTTCAACTTCTGTGCTTGCTTGGTTTAACCAAAATTGTAATTGCGGTAAGTCGAAGTGTGAACTACCACCTTGAATGGCAAAGCGTTGTTTCAAACCCGTTAAAAATTTATCAGCTTTTAACTGCAACCATTGTGCATTAGGCACTTTTAACTGGCTAGACAGCGCGACTGTTTTGCTTAAGTTATCTTCTAGCACTGCACTATCAATATCTGGGTTTTGTGACCAAATCACTAAGCTTTGCTCTAATTTTTCCAGATCTTTAATCAAGTCTCCTCGAATGTCGTTACGTTCTAAGGTGTCAAGAATGGCAAATAAAGCATTAAAAAAAACGCTATGACTTGTGGCGATATTATAGTGCAAACAATCTGACGCTTGAGCAAATAATTGTTCAAGTTTTAAATAGTTACGAATGCGCTCATTCAGCGGATGTTCATACAATATTGCGGTCATGATTTAAAAACTTTATTTGGAGATTAGCGAGCCATGCCCTAATAGTAACCATAGCTGGGAAAAATGGCGAATTATTTAGGGAAAATAGACGTTTATAAAGGCTTAAGGGCTAGGCGTTGGTATTTTTGGTCTAAATCTAATACCTGTTGGCGAATGTCTTCTAAACTTGTGTTTTGATTGTTGATAACATCATCAGCAAAGCTAAGTCGCTGTTCACTTGGCATTTGGCTGGCAATAATGCGCTTAATTTCAGCGACCGAACTGGGATCGCGGGCCGCTGTGCGAGAAATTTGCTCAGATTCGTCAACATTAACGACTAAAACACGGTTAACTAATTTATGTAAATTATTTTCCAGTAGCAAGGGGGCGACCAATAAGCAGTAACTGCTTTTCGCCAGCGCTATTTGCGCTAGTATTTCTTGTCGAATTAATGGGTGTAATAAACTATTCAACCACGCTTTATCTTCAGGTTCACTAAAAATTCGGCTACGAAGCTTAGCTCTGTTAAGTTGGCCATTATTATCAATAAAGTCAGCGCCAAAGTGTGCTTTAATTGCAACTAGTGCCTTACTGCCAGGCTCTACAACAATACGAGCCGCTATATCTGCATCGATAATATCAATGTTTAACTCAGCAAAAAAATCGCTTACTGTAGTTTTGCCACTCCCAATGCCACCGGTTAAACCAATAATGAATGTAGACATGTATAAGCCTTTTTTTAGTTTTAAGTTTTAAGCTGTCAGCTGTCAGTTTTACCAAGCTTAATGGAAGCGATTTTTTTACTGAAAGCTTCTTTGGCTGACAGCTTAAAGCTGGTCTTTGTGTCAGTTTTTAAATTAGCGAACTTAAATACCAAGACCAAATGCTGTTTCCCCAAAGTAGGGTTATCCAACCTGCAATAGCTAAATATGGGCCGAAAGGAATGGCTTGCTCACGCTGATGGTTCTTAAAAACCATTAAACTAATACCAATGACCGCGCCAACGGCTGATGCCATTAAAATAAGCAATGGCAGTAACTGCCAGCCCAACCAGGCACCAAACAGGGCAACTAACTTAAAGTCGCCGTTGCCCATACCGTCTTTACCGGTAATTAATTTAAACAGCCAGAATATGCTGAACAAGCTCATGTAACCGGCAACTGCGCCAATAACTGCGTCGCTTAACGGTACAATGGCACCATTAATATTCACCAATAGCCCTAACCACAATAATGGCAAGGTTATTTGGTCAGGCAATAACATGTGGTCTACATCAATTAAGGTTAAAGCAATTAAACCCCAAGTTAACACTAATAGCATAAGCGTGGTGAAGGTAACGCCGTAATGGGCGGCAATAACTACGCTTAATAATGCGGTAGCTAACTCAACTAATGGGTAGCGCAGTGATATTTTTTCCTGACATTGGCTACATTTTCCACGTAAAAACAACCAACTTATGACCGGAATATTTTCGTAGAAACGAATTTTATGTTTACATGAAGGGCAGCTCGAACTTGGTGTTGAAAGGGTGATCAGGTTATCGTCAGCTTTTATTGGTTTTGCTAACTCATCAGCTAAAAATTCGCGGCATTCACTTTTCCAGCCTTGCTCAAGCATTTTAGGCAAGCGATAAATGACCACGTTTAAAAAACTGCCGATCAGCAAAGAAAAAACAAACACTATCGCGTAGAAATATGCCGTAGAATTTGTCATTAGTGTTATAACATCTGTCAAAAGAAAAGCCTCGAAATCTATGTTAACCCCTATGCGCTAAAGCTAGCAGGTTAAAATCAAACAATGTGATAAAAAGTCATAAAACGTCATAATACGTTATACAACGTAAGTTAAGTTGATAAAAAAAACGATGACAAGCATCGTTTTAATTTTATCGATTAAAGCTAAAATATGCTGTGCTATTTTTATACCACCATACCAATTTGGAAAATAGGTAAATACATGGCAACAATTAAACCGCCAATAACCACACCTAACACAGCCATAATCATAGGCTCTAGCAGGGTAGTTAAGTTATCTACGGCGTTATCTACTTCTTGCTCATATACCGTAGCTACTTTGGCTAGCATATCGTCAACTGCGCCTGACTCTTCACCAATCGCCACCATTTGAATAACCATATCTGGGAAAATGGCACAATTACGCATGGCTAAATTCATTTGCATACCTGAGGTAACTTCAGCTCGTATTTCTAAAATAGCATCACGAAACACCGCATTGCCAGAAGCGCCAGCCGCTGACTCTAATGCATCAGGTAAAGGTACGCCGGCAGCAAAAGTAGTTGATAGCGTTCTGGCATAACGGGCAACCGCCGCTTTTTTTAATACATCACCAACAACAGGTAATTTTAATATTTTTTTATCGACGCTATCACGGAAATTAAGGCTATTGGCATGCGCCTTTTTAAAGAGGTAACCCGTAATAAATATACCGGCAAGACCAAAATACCAATAAGACTGCATAAAGTCTGATATAGCGAGCACAAATAAAGTAAAACCAGGTAATTCTGCGCCAAAGCTATCAAAAATATCTTTAAAAACAGGTACAACAAAAATTAATAAGACCGATGTAACAATTAAGGCGATAATTAAGACCGAAATAGGGTAGGTCATGGCTTTTTTAATTTTGGCTTTTAATACTTCGGCTTTTTCTTTATAGATAGCAATACGATCGTATATGGTTTCTAGTGAACCTGATTGCTCACCAGAGTTAACCAAGTCGCAATATAAATCATCAAAATATTTAGGGTGTTCACGTAAGCATTCAGAAAGCGGGATACCTGATTGCAGTTTATTCCCAATGGTACTGAGTAATTTTTGCATATTGGCATTGTTGTGACCAGAACCTATCATTTCAATGGTTTGTACTAAAGGCACACCTGCGCCAAGCATAGTGGCAATTTGTCGAGTTAGTATCGCGATATCAACCGGGAGAATTTTTTTATCGCCGCTCATACCAAATAATGGTTTAGCTTTTTTGCTGATTTTACCTGGGGTTATACCTTGCTTGCGCAGCTGGGCTTTAAGTTCTAATATACTGGTGGCATTAAGCTCGCCACTAATTTTTTTACCTTTACGGTTCAGCCCTTGCCATTTATAAACATCAAGTGCTTTAACTTTACTTTTCTTGTCTTTTACTTTTATTGTTGAAGAAACAGCCATTCGCTTAACCTAATTTTTATTTGTCTAGTTAACTTAAGTATTGTCGTTAGCAATATAAGTAAATGCTTTTATTATGTTTAGCTTATAACTATTGTCTATACTTGGCAATTTTTTGAAATTTAGTTTTAAGGCTAGGTATTAAATCAGCTATGTTAACTATGCTTATTTGCCTAGTTCGCCGTATTAAGCGTTGGTAACGCGATTTACTTCTTCTAAACTGGTTACCCCTAGAGCGGCTTTTTCTAAGCCAGACTGGCGCAAATTATTGTAGCCTTCGCGTTGGCATTGTGCAGCAATATCTAACGAGTTCGAGCCGGTCATAATTAAGTTTGCGGTAACATCGCTAATTTTTATGACTTCATATATACCGACACGGCCTTTGTAGCCGCCGGTACACAAATCGCAGCCTACAGGTTTAAATAATTTAATGTTCTCTAGTTGTGCAGGTAAAAAACCTTGCGCGAGCAGTTCGGCTTCAGGGATATGCTCTTCTTCTCGACATTGAACACATAAACGCCTTGCGAGTCGTTGAGCAATAATAATAGTTACTGAACTGGCAACGTTGTATGAGGGTACGCCCATATTCAATAATCGAGTAAGTGTTTCGGCTGCCGAGTTAGTATGCAATGTTGATAACACTAAATGACCCGTTTGCGCGGCTTTAATGGCAATTTCTGCGGTTTCTAAATCACGGATCTCACCAACCATAACAATATCGGGATCTTGTCGAAGGAATGAGCGTAATGCGCCAGGGAAGGTTAAACCAGCGCGGACATTAATTTGTACTTGGTTAATACCGTCGAGGTTAATTTCAACCGGATCTTCCGCGGTTGAAATATTACGCTCTTCGGTATTTAAAATATTAAGCCCGGTATAAAGCGAAACAGTTTTACCTGAACCCGTGGGGCCGGTCACTAAAATCATACCTTGAGGTTGCGCTAGCGCGTCCATGTAAATTTTCTTTTGCTCTGGCGCGTAGCCCAGCATATCGATACCTAGCATGGCACTTGACGAGTCAAGAATACGCATTACTACTTTTTCGCCCCACATGGTAGGCAGCGTACTTACACGAAAATCAATCGACTTCTTTTTCGATAAAGCTAATTTTATACGGCCATCTTGTGGCACGCGGCGTTCAGCAATATCTAACTTCGACATAACTTTTAAACGTGCCGCCATGCGCGAGGCGAGCGATACAGGTGGTTTGGCAACTTCGTTAAGAATACCGTCAATACGAAAACGAATACGGTAAGACTTCTCGTAAGGTTCAAAATGTAAATCAGACGCGCCTTTGCGAATCGCGTCGAGTAAAATTTTATTAATATAAACAACAATCGGGGCATCATCTTTATCACCGCCACCAATGTTATCTTCTTCTTTGCGCTCATCTTGAACATCTATACCCGATAATTCTTCCGCGTCCATGTCTGAAATATCAAGGGCATCGCTATCTTCCTCTAATATTTTTTCAATACAGGCAGCTAAAGCGGTTTCGTTGGCAATAACCAACTCAGTAGAAAAACCGGTATTAAATTGAATTTCTTCAAGCGCATCAAGATTAGTCGGGTCCGACATGGCAACGAATAACACTTTGCCACGTAAATATAACGGTAAGGCATGGTGTTTACGGATCAGTTTTTCGTTACGTACACCTTCAGGCACTAAGCTAGTATCAAAATTAGCTAAGTCTATTAGCGGACAGCCAAAACTTCGACAGAGCGTGCTTGCAATGTCATCAGCATTAATGCTTTTATCTTCAACTAAATAGCGAATAAAAGGCTTATTTTGTTGAATAAAACCTGCACTAATTTTTTCTGCTTTATCACTAGGCACAATATTATGCTTAGTTAAGGCGGAAAGCAGGCTTGATTGTTGATGAAGTCCTTTCATAGATCTCTTAATGAAACTATTAACTGCAAATTATAGTGTAACTATTTTAGTTAGAAAAAACAAAAAAAACAGTTATTTCAAACAATAAAAAAGCTCCCTAAGGAGCTTTTTTATTGTAATGTTACTTATCTAACAAAGGCCTGCAGCAACACATGTACCAGATTTGTCCCAAGTTACTTGTCCAGCTAACCACGTACCTGTTAATATGTAAGTTTCTTCATCAGGGAACGTAGCAGCAAGACCTGTTGCAGTAACAACTACATTTGTGCCAGAAGCTGTTACTGCCACACTCTTAATCACACCTGTAGAGCCTGAATCAACCACGCCTTTATTTGCCGAGGTTATACAGTTAGCAGCAAAAGTTGCTGCTGTTGAAGCAACCGTTTGTCCACAAATTTCTACTGCTGTTTTTTGAGTTGATGTAGCTAATACAACTTCAGAAAATTTCGCTTTTTGTGTATATGTTTGATAAGCAGGCAACGCTACCGCAGCCAAAATACCGATAATCGCAACAACGATCATTAATTCAATCAGGGTGAAACCTTGAGATTTTTTCATTGTGTTTAGTTTTTTCATCGTTATAAATTCCATTCGTTATTACGGGGGCTGCATTGATATTGCGACAAAATTTGGCAAATGTAAAACTTTGTGAGCATTTATTTTAAGTTTATTGCAAATTATCGCTGTTTTTACGCATTAATTGTTAATTTTCATGTGATTTTAAAAATTAAGCATGGATATTAGATTGATAAATATCAAGTTTTTAGTTCTAAGCTGTCAGCTATCAGTAAGAGAGAAAACAGGTACTATAGATATTGTTGTTTTAACTGACAGCTTAGAGCTGACAGCTTAGGACTATTTTTAACTGACAGCTTCGAACTGACAGCTTAAAGCTTAAAGTTTTTAGCTAATTTTTAAACAAAGCGCATAGATAGATCAACCGCTTGTACATGTTTGGTTAACGCACCCACAGAAATAAAGTCTACGCCGGACTTGGCATAATCTTTTAGCGTGCTTAAGGTCATATTGCCTGAAACTTCTAACTTGGTGTTACCGGCTGATATTTCAGCGGTTAGCTTAACGGCTTGTTCGATCATTTTGGTTGTAAAGTTGTCTAACATAATAATGTCGGCACCGGCATTTAGTGCTTGGGTTAACTCTTCTATACTTTCAACTTCTACTTCTACGGTTTTATCCGCATGATTAATACGTGCTGTGCTAATGGCTTTGCTGATACCGCCACACGCGGCAATGTGATTTTCTTTAATTAAAAACGCGTCGAATAAGCCAATTCTATGATTTACTCCGCCACCACAAGTTACCGCGTATTTTTGCGCGCTGCGCAGGCCGGGTAGGGTTTTACGGGTATCGAGTAATTTGGTCGTAGTGCCTGCAAGGTGTTTAACGTATGAGCTAGTGACCGTTGCGGTCCCTGAAAGGCTTTGTAAAAAGTTTAAAGCCGTGCGCTCGCCAGTTAATAATATGCGTGCATTGCCCGCTAACTCGAATAACGTGGTATTGGCGGTTACGTGTTGACCGTCGTTAACAAACCATGTGATTTTGGTATCGGTGTTATAAATGTTATCAAGCTGCTTAAATACTTCATTTACCCAAGCAACACCACAAATAACACATTCGTCACGACTGATAATATTTGCTACCGCTTGGTTTTGTGCCGGAATAAGTTCGGCGGTAATATCACTGCTAGTGGCGAGTTCGTTATAGGTATTTACGCCTAAGTCTTCACATAATGCCCAAGTAACGGTTTTGGTGATGTCGTTTAATAATGATGCTGGTAACATTTAAAGCTGCTCTCGTAAAATTAGTTGTTTTCCGGTTTGGCTAAATTCTACTCTTTTTAGGGCGCTCATGCCCAACAGAATTTCATCGGCAGCCATACTAGGGTTAATATTTGCTGCGACATTATACAGGTAGATATTGCCAATGCGTAGTTCATTTATTTGTGTTTGATAGACGGTAATTGTGCCATTTGCGGTTTGCACACGCATTTGCCCTTGTGCTTGCAAGGATAAGTTCTCTGCTATGTGCGCGGGAATAGACACGTGTGTAGCACCGGTGTCGAGTAAAAAGGTAACTTGCGTGCCATTAATAGCACCATTAGTAACATAATGCCCTTGTCGGTTTTGCTGCAACATAACTTCTGCTTTGCCATTGGCCTGCAATGAAAGCTTAGGGTCTTGGTTTGGATTATATTGCTCGTCGAGTAAGTCCTGAAAAACAAAGACTAATAAAGCGATACCGATAATCCAGGCTATCCAGACAAAGCCTTTACCAAAACTTGCTGAAGTGTCATTTTTAGTCATATATGCCCAACTGTTAGATTAATCTGTTTGATTCTCCCATCGCACCAATCTACATTTTGCCGTGATACGGGGATAATATCTTGTTCTATCGATAACTTTACTATGTAATAGCGCTTTGATAAACAACCTGTGAATTATTGTATGTCATTTCTGCAAAATGACCGAAAATGTATCGCTGAACTAGTCATTAAAAATGGTTGGCTATGTGACGCTGAAATTCAAAAATCTAGCCACTGTGAGCCTAGAGCGATAGATGAAGCGGTTAGTTTATTGGTTGTGCATAATATTTCATTACCGCCGGGGCAATTTGGTGGTAGCCACATTACCGACTTCTTCCTCGGTAATTTAGACCCAACTATTGATCCCTACTTCGAAAGTATATATAGCATACGTGTTTCAGCCCATTGCTTGATTCAGCGTACTGGTCATATTGTGCAATATGTTTCATTCAATGATAAAGCATGGCACGCCGGTGTTTCGTCTTATCAAGGCCGTGAAAAGTGTAATGACTTTTCAATTGGTATTGAGCTGGAAGGAACAGATGATATTCCCTATACTAAAGCGCAATATCAGCAGCTTAGTGACTTAAGCCAAGCTTTAATAGGAACTTATCCTGAGCTAAAACGTAACATTGTTGGACATTGTGATATTGCACCAGGGCGGAAAACTGATCCTGGGGATGCGTTTGATTGGCAGCGTTTTTGGGGGTTGTTAGGGAAGTGACAGCTGTCAGTTTTAAGCTGTCAGCTTTCAGTAAAAGAATAGGGAAAATTCAGCTGTCAGTAAAAGATAGGGCACAAGGTCAGTTGCAGTTATCAGCTATTAGCTGTCAGTTAAAGGTAGGACATAACAGGTCAGTTGTTCGTGAAACACATAATAGTAGTTAGTTGGCGATCTGAAAGCTGACAGCTTTATACTTAAAACTTAATAAATGGATAATTAAAAATGAGCTTGATTAGTTTGCTGATTGCACTGGTTGCTGAGCGTTACTTGTCTTCTAGTGCTTGGCAGTTTGATACTTTATACCAACGATATTTGGCGGTAATTAAGAAAACTAAGTTGCTGGCTGATTATAAAAATTCTGCCATATTAACTTATGCGGTTATTTTGGTGCCGGTAGTGGGGTGTTATTTTTTATTAGCGCAAATTGATAACGCTTTATTGTATTTAATTGCTTCAACCTTAATCCTTATTGTGTGTTTTGGTTGTATGAAAACTCGAGAGAGTTATAAAAACTATTTGGTTTCAGCTTTTAAAGGTGAATTAACTACTTGTGAGTTGCAACACTTGCAATTACAACAAGATAAAAACATTACCGACATGGGATTTGGCCAAACCATGGTTTGGTTAAATTATCGCTACTTTATCGCGGTTATGCTGTTCTTTGTCTTATTTGGCCCAGCAGGTGCATTGTTTTATCGGTTATTAACCAAGGTAAATGAATGTGCTAATAAACCAGATGATGCAACAGATGGGCAGAACGACAGCGCTGAGCAAAACAGCCCAAGCAGCCAAAACAATCAAAACAATCAAAACAGCGATGAAACTTGTCAAGCCAGCCAGCAATTATTGTTTTGGGTTGATTGGCTACCAGTAAGGTTAGTTGCTTTTGGTTATATGTTTGTTGGCCATTTTTCGAAAGCGATGCCCGTTTGGATTGAAAACTTATTTGAGTTTGAAAAAGCGCCCAGCAAAGTATTGATAGCGGTTGCGCAAATGTCTGAAGACTTTATGGTTGATGCCGATGACTGCACTGCTGAACCGTGTTTATTAGTTAAGTTAGCCAAACGAACCCTATTACTATTCTTAGCCGCAATATCTGTTCTAACCTTAACCGGTATTATTACTTAATTGACACAAGTTTTAAGCTATCAGTATTAAGCTATCAGTAACCAAGTAAAGCCAACCTCCGCTTTGCTTGGTATTGAGGTTCTTTAGTCCAGTAGACTGACAGCTCAAAGCTAACATCCCAGCCCTTTGCTTTAGTCTCATAGACTGACAGCTTAAAACTGAAAGCTTACAGCTAATATCTAATATCTAATATCCCGTCTTTTTGTTTCAGTCTCGCAAACTGACAGCTTAAAATTTAAAACTAAAAACTTACAGCTAACATCCCAGCCCTTTGCTTTAGTCTGGCAAACTGACAGCTTAAAATTTAAAACTAAAAACTTACAGCTAACATCCCAGCCCTTTGCTTTAGTCTCATAGACTGACAGCTTAAAACTGAAAGCTTACAGCTAATAGCTAATATCTAATATCTAATATCCCGCCCTTTGTTTCAGTCTCGCAAACTGACAGCTTAAAACTAATATCATCCCAACTTCCCTTTCCACGAAGTGAAATCGAAATGGTTTACGCTAAACACTGAAAGTTAGCTACTTTACGTTGTTCGTTATTTTTTAGTCTACCCTTTAGCGCAAGCCTATTTACCACATCAGCTTTATTAGCCTTATGTATAGTAGGTTAAGCCGTTTGGCTTATTTTGATTACTGTGAAGTCTTTCATTATTAAACTTTATGAGTAATTGTACTACAGTGGTTAATAGTGTGGATTTTTTGCATCAAGTGGTGTGCTTAATATGCGGGCACTGGTGATAAATTAGTCGCTGTGTTTACAACAGTGTATTCATTTGTTACATTACATCTGAAATTATCAATTGGTAAGACCATTTTACCAAGGTTTTTTAAAAATATTTTCGACGTGAGTTTTTTAACTTAGGTCACTTGTATTTGAGTCATAAAGGGTTTTAAATGTCGATTCCGAGTATTGAAAAACCGGTAAAGCAAGCTAAGTTGTCAGATATTATTTTGGCTCAGCTTGAGACTATGATCCTAGAAGGTAGTTTAAAGCCCGGACAAAAGTTACCGGCAGAGCGAGAACTAGCAAAGCAGTTCGATGTGTCTCGACCTTCATTGCGTGAAGCTATTCAAAAGTTAGAAGCAAAAAATTTAGTCACGCGTCGCCAAGGTGGCGGAACCTTTGTAAGTGATAAAATTTTGGGTGGTCTGTCAGACCCACTATTTGCCTTAATGGCGAATAATAATGAGTCACAATTTGATTTATTAGAGTTTCGTCATGGTATTGAGGGGATGTCGGCTTACTATGCAGCGATGCGCGGTACACAAGCTGATTTTGATGAAATTCAGCGCAAGCATGACAACATTGGCACGGCACAACTTGAAGATAGTTACCGCCTTGAAGCTGAAGCCGTATTCGAATTTTATATCGCTATATGCGCGGCGAGTCATAATGCGGTTATTTTGCATTTAGCCAATAGTATGGCGCCGTTGTTGATTGACAACATTGAGAAAAATTTAACAACTTTGGCTAAGCGACCTGACGTGTTTGGCCAAATATCTGATTATCGCACGCGTTTAATGAGTGCGATTGTCAGTGGTAAACCCCAAATTGCTTGGGGAGCTAGCCATCGACATTTAGCTTTCATTGAAGAAGTGCTATTAAAAATGTCACAGGAAAATAGCCGTATGGAACGTTCTATACGCAGAATGAAACGACCGAAAGTTGATACCAATTAACTCAACGAATTATCGATTAGTGATAATTCATTCATTTAAACTGTATTGGTATAAAAAATTAAAACGAGTAAGGATAATTGCTTAAAAGCAGCTATCTTTAAACAACTAAATTTACTTAACAAACAACAAATGGAGACTAAGTAATTATGTCTGAGCTCCCAAATCTAGATATTGATTCAATGGAAACCCAAGAATGGTTGGAATCAATGGAGTCTGTGTTAGAAAAAGAAGGGCCAGAACGTGCTCATTTTCTACTTGAAAAATTAATCGATAGAGCCCGTCGTAGCGGTACACATTTACCGTTTGACGCCAAAACTGCTTATGTAAATACTATTCCACCAGGGTTAGAACCGCATATGCCGGCTGACCAAACAATAGAGTCACGTATTCGTGCTGCTATTCGTTGGAATGCTTTAGTGTTGGTATTACGCGCGTCTAAAAAAGATTTAGAGCTTGGTGGCCATATTGGTAGCTTTGCTTCTTCGTCTACTTTATATGATGTTGGTTTCAACCACTTCTTTAAAGCTTCATCTGAAAAAGATGGCGGCGACTTTATTTTTGCTCAAGGTCATATTTCTCCGGGTATTTATGCTCGTGCCTTTATGGAAGGCAGATTAACGGAAGAGCAAATGAATAACTTCCGTCAAGAGTGTGATGGTAAAGGTTTGTCTTCATACCCGCATCCGCATTTAATGCCTGACTTTTGGCAGTTCCCTACTGTTTCAATGGGCTTAGGTCCATTACAGGCTATTTATACTGCACGTTTCCTTAAGTACCTTACTGACCGTGGTATTAAAGATTGTTCAGGCCAACGTGTTTATTGTTTCCTAGGTGATGGTGAAACTGATGAGCCAGAATCGTTAGGTGCTATCGGCCTTGCAACGCGTGAAGGTTTAGATAACTTAACATTTGTTATCAACTGTAATTTACAGCGTTTAGATGGTCCTGTTCGTGGTAATGGTAAAATTATTCAAGAACTTGAAGGTACATTCCGCGGCGCAGGCTGGGAAGTTGTTAAAGTAATTTGGGGTTCTTACTGGGATGCATTAATTGCCCGCGATACTTCAGGTAAATTACTACAGTTAATGAACGAAACGGTTGATGGTGAATACCAGAACTGTAAAGCCAAAGGCGGTAAGTACACACGCGAAAACTTCTTTAACAAGTATCCTGAAACAGCAGCGCTAGTCGCGAATATGTCTGATCAAGATATTTGGCGTTTAAACCGTGGTGGTCATGATCCTGTTAAAGTTTATGCGGCTTATGAAAAAGCGATGAACACCAAAGGTCGTCCAACGGTTATTCTTGCTAAAACCGTTAAAGGTTTTGGTTTAGGTGCTTCAGGTGAAGCATTAAACATTGCGCATAACGTTAAGAAAATGGATGTTGATTCGCTTAAGCATTACCGTAATCGTTTTAATATTCCGGTAAGCGATGAAGAAATTGCTGACTTACCTTTCTTCAAGTTCCCAGAAGATAGCGAAGAATATAAGTACATGAAAGCACGTCGTGAAGCATTAGGTGGTTCATTACCTGCGCGTCGCCAACAAGCGGAAGAGTCACTTGATATTCCGGCATTAAAAATATTTGAGCCAATATTAAAAGGTTCAGGTGAGCGTGAAGTATCATCAACAATGACTTTTGTTCGTGTACTAAACAGCTTACTAAAAGATAAGAAAATCGGTAAGCGTATCGTGCCTATTATTCCTGACGAAGCGCGTACTTTTGGTATGGAAGGTTTATTCCGCCAAGTGGGTATTTATGCCAGCGAAGGTCAAAAATATGTTCCACAAGATGCTGACCAAGTGGCTTATTACCGTGAAGATAAGAAAGGCCAAGTATTACAAGAAGGTATTAACGAGCTAGGTGCTATGGCGTCTTGGGTTGCTTCGGGTACGTCTTATTCAACTTGTAATGCCACGACAATTCCATTTTACATTTACTATTCAATGTTTGGTTTCCAACGTGTTGGTGATTTAGCATGGGCAGCGGCAGATAGCCAAGCACGTGGTTTCTTATTAGGTGCTACTGCAGGTAGAACGACGCTTAACGGTGAAGGTTTACAACATCAAGATGGTCATTCACATGTGCAAGCGGGCTTAATTCCTAATTGTGTAACTTATGATCCAACTTACGGTTATGAAATTGCTGTTATCGTGCGTGAAGGTTTACGCCGTATGTACGAAGAAAATGAAAACATCTTCTTCTACTTAACGCTGATGAATGAAAACTATCAACATCCGGCTATGCCAGAAAATAAAGATGTTGAAGACGAAATCATTAAAGGTATTTACCAACTTGAACGTGTTGAAGCTAAAAAAGCTAAAGCCAACGTACAGTTAATGGGGTCAGGTACAATTTTACAAAAAGTTCGTCAAGCAGCACAAATTTTGTCGGCTGATTACGGTGTATCAAGTGACGTTTATTCTGTTACTTCATTCAACGAACTAGCACGTGAAGGACAAGAAGTAACGCGCTGGAACATGTTGCACCCTGAAAGCAAGCAAAAAACAGCCTATATTTCTAAGATAATTACGGCAGAAAAAGGCCCAGCCATTGCTGCAACAGATTATGTTAAAAACTATTCTGACCAAGTGCGTGCTTATATCGACACTGAGTATCGTGTATTAGGTACTGACGGTTTTGGCCGCAGCGATAGCCGCGATAACCTACGTCAACATTTTGAAGTTGATCAAAACTACATTGTTGTTGCTGCGCTTTATGAATTGGCAAACCGTGGTGAGATTAAAAGCAAAGTGGTAAGTGAAGCGATTAAACGCTTTAACATTGATGCTGACAAAATTAACCCGCTTTACGCGTAATTAAGACTAGATAAGGAATTAAGAAATGTCTGATATTGAAAAAATTCTAGTCCCAGATGTCGGTGGCGATGAAGTAGAAGTTATCGAGATTTGTTTTGCAGTAGGCGACAGTTTAGAAGCTGACGAAGGTATTATTACCGTAGAAACTGATAAAGCATCAATGGATATTCCAGCCCCATTTGCTGGTGAGCTTGTTGCGTTATCCGTTAAAGTTGGTGACAAGATCAAAGAAGGTGATGTTATTGCCGAGATGAAGAGCGCTGCTGCTGAAGATACAGCAGAAGCACCTGTTGCGGCTGAGTCAGAAGTAAAAGCTGAACCAGAAGCTAAGGCTGAAGCACCGGCAGCAGAAAAAGCGCCAAGTGCTGCAACTAGCAGTGAAGTTATTGAAATTGCCGTACCTGATATTGGTGAAGATGGCGAAGTTGACGTTATCGAAGTACTGGTTGCGGTTGGTGATGTGATAGAAGCTGAAGATGGCTTGATCACGTTAGAAACTGATAAAGCGACTATGGATGTTCCGTCACCTCATGCTGGTACAGTTAAAGAAGTGCTGATTAATACCGGTGATAAAGTTAAGCAAGGCTCTATTGTGATTAAGCTTGAAACTTCATCAAGTGCACCTGCATCTGAAGAAGCGCCTGCTACGCCAGCTCCTGCTGCTGAGAAATCAGCGCCTGCGGCGGCTGCAAGCAGTGAAGTTATCGAAATAGCGGTACCTGATATTGGCGAAGATGGCGAAGTTGACGTTATTGATGTACTGGTTGCTGTTGGCGATGTTATTGAAGCTGAAGATGGCTTGATCACGCTAGAAACAGATAAAGCCACTATGGATGTGCCATCGTCACATGCCGGAACGGTAAAAGAAGTATTGATCAGTACGGGTGATAAAGTTAAGCAAGGTTCAATTGTTATCAAGCTTGAAACGTCGTCTGGTGCTCCTGCTCAGGAAGCAGCGCCTGAAGCTACTTCAGCGCCAGCACCGGCTGCTAGCCAAGCACCAGCGCCAGCAGCTAAAAAATCAGCGCCTGTGCCGCATCATCCACAAATTGGTTTAACGAATGCCGATGCTATTTATACTTCACCTTCTATTCGACGCATTGCTCGCGAGTTTGGAGTTGATTTAACGTTAGTCAAAGGTACTGGACGTAAAGGCCGTATTTTAAAAGAAGATGTACAGTCGTATGTTAAATATGAATTGTCACGTCCGAAAGCTAATGCGGGTAGTTCAGTAGCGGCTGGTGAAGGTGGTTTACAAGTTGTTAGCGCTAAGCAAATTGATTTCTCGAAGTTTGGTGAAGTTGAAACGAAAGCACTGACACGTATTCAGAAAATATCGGGTCCTTTCTTACATCGTAACTGGGTAACTATCCCGCATGTTACGCAGTTTGATGAAGCCGACATCACCAATGTTGAAGCCTTCCGTAAAGAACAAAACGTTATTTGTGAAAAGCAAAAGTTGGGTTTTAAAATTACGCCATTAGTGTTTATTTTAAAAGCCGCAGCAGATGCATTGCGCACCTTTCCAACCTTTAACTCTAGCTTGAGTGAAGACGGTGAAAGCTTAATTCTGAAAAAGTATATTCACATTGGTGTTGCGGTTGATACACCTAATGGTTTAGTTGTACCGGTCGTGCGTGATGTTGATCAAAAAGGCATTCACCAGTTATCGCGTGAATTACTTGAAATTAGCATAAAAGCGCGTGACGGCAAGTTAAAAGCGACGGATATGCAAGGCGGTTGTTTTACTATTTCTAGCCTTGGTGGTATTGGCGGTACGGCTTTTACGCCGATTGTTAATGCTCCAGAAGTAGCGATTTTAGGTGTTTCTAAATCAGAAATGAAACCTAAATGGAATGGTAAAGATTTTGAACCTAAGTTAATGTTACCGTTATCTATGTCCTACGACCATCGTGTAATTGACGGCGCACTAGCGGCACGCTTTACTGTACATCTGGCAGGTGTAATGAGTGATATTAGAAAACTCATCCTATAATTGCCAAATGGCAGATATAAAACAGTAATATGACCTAAAGTTGGTAAAGTGAAAGTAATTGGTTAATTTTCGCTTTTACCAACTTTTTGCTAATAATTACTGATTTAAAGATGGCGATCCTGGTGCGGTTTAAGTAAAATCGTCGCCAAGTAAGATATAATCAAATGCTGAAATATTAATGGTTAACGCTATTAATTTTGCTCAGCAAATATAGGCTGGCAAAACCAGCAATAAATACATCAATTTTGAGGTTAGCATGAGTAACGATATTAAAACTCAAGTAGTAGTTTTAGGTGCGGGTCCTGGTGGCTATTCAGCAGCATTTCGCGCAGCAGATTTAGGTTTAGACGTAATATTAGTTGAAAGCCGTGAAACGCTTGGTGGCGTTTGTTTGAATGTGGGTTGTATCCCATCAAAAGCACTTTTACACGTAGCTAAAGTTATTGACGATGCAGCAGCAATGGCTTCTCATGGTGTTACTTTTGGCGCACCAAAAATTGATTTAGACAAAATTCGTGGCTGGAAAGAAAAGGTTATTAGTCAATTAACAGGTGGTTTAGGCGGAATGGCTAAAGCACGTAAAGTTAAAACAGTATTTGGTTACGGTAAATTCACTTCAGATAAAACTATTGAAGTTGAAGGCGCTGACGGTAAAACAACCATCACTTTTGACAACGCGATTATAGCTGCGGGTTCATCAGTAGTAGATTTACCTTTTATTCCAAAAGATGATCCACGTGTTATCGATTCAACCGGTGCTTTAGAGCTTCAAGACGTACCAGAAGAAATGTTAGTACTGGGTGGCGGCATTATCGGTTTAGAAATGGGTACGGTATATCGTGCGTTAGGTTCAAATGTTTCAGTAGTAGAATTTGCTGACCAATTAGTACCTGCAGCTGATAAAGATATTGTGCAAGTTTATACTAAATACAATAGCAAAAAATTCAACATTATGTTGTCAACGAAAGTTGTTGCTGTTGATGCTAAAGACGATGGTTTATATGTTACTTTTGAAGGCAAAAATGCCCCAGAAGGGCAAGTACGCTACGATAAAATTCTAGTTGCTGTTGGTCGTAAGCCGAACGGTCACTTAGTTGCTGCAGATAAAGCCGGTGTTAATGTTGATGAGCGTGGCTTTATCAACGTAACTAATGAGCTTCGCACTAACGTTAACCACATTTTCGCCATTGGCGATGTTGTTGGTCAACCTATGCTTGCGCATAAAGCGGTACATGAAGCGCATTGTGCTGCTGAAGTTATCTCAGGCAAGAAACATACTTTTGAACCACGTTGTATTCCTTCAATTGCTTATACTGATCCAGAAATGGCTTGGGTTGGCGTTACAGAACGTGAAGCGAAAGAGCAAGGCTTGAACATTGAAGTGGCTAACTTCCCTTGGGCTGCTTCTGGTCGTGCAATTGCTTCTGCGCGTACTGAAGGTAAAACTAAGATGATCTTCGAAAAAGAAACTGGCCGTGTATTAGGTGGTGCTATTGTTGGTATCAATGCTGGTGAAATGCTAGGTGAAGTTTGTTTAGCCGTTGAAATGGGCGCTGATGCTGAAGACATAGGTCTTACTATTCATGCTCACCCAACATTAAATGAATCAATCGGTATGGCTGCAGAGATCTTTGAAGGTACGATTACTGATATGCCAAACCCTAAAGCCGTTAAAAAGAAAAAATAATTTCGTTTTAACTTGGCGCTAACTTAGCGTTTAAGCACATCGATTAAAAAGCCAGCGACTACGCTGGCTTTTTTGTGTCCAAATGGTGTATAAATATATTGTTGAGATTAACAAATAAATAACAATAGCTTGGATGCAAATAATGAATAAAATATTACTAACTCTTATGTTAAGTCTGGTTGCCTATTTTGGGCATGCGAAAACACCGGCTTTGAATTATGAACAGTTCGGTACGCTGCCAATGATAGAGTACCCGAGCGTATCACCTAATGGTAAATTTATAGCGGCAATTTATAATGCTAGTGATGGTCCTAGCGTCGTTATTAGTGATTTTGGTTCGGCTGAAGTATCAACAATTGTACAACTGAAGAAGTCTCAAGATCGTATTGAAGATATTGCGTGGGTAAATTCATCACGTCTATTAATTGTTGCCAGTTATTCAGAAAATATACTTAATCGCAGATTTAGACGCGATCGTATTTTTTCGGTGAATACGGATGGCACTGATCTTGTTGAGCTTAAAACGAAAATGCCACCTAGTGCGGCACCATGGGAAATTAGAAATGCTGGAAGCTTGCGACTTGTATCGTTATTAAAAGATGATAAAAAGCACGTGTTATTGCAAACATATGATTATAGAGATGAAGCTCAAGCGGTATATAAAGTTAATGTTTATGAAAATGACTTTGATAAGCTATTTGTAAATAAGTTTGATGTGTATGCGTGGGTTGCTAATGAAAAGGGCGAAGTGCTATTTGGTTACGGCACTGAAAAAAGTAAAAAAATTAGCGATGTAAATACAATTTGGCATAGAAAGAATGAGCAATCTGAATGGAAACTGCTACATAAGCAAAAAGCATACAGGGGCGAAAAATTCTCTCCGATTATAGTACAGGATGATAAGCTACTTGTTATAAGTGATTATAAAACTAGACGAAAAGCTCTGTGGTCTTACGATATAAAAACCGGTAAATTTGCTGATATGTTATTTGGACATGAGGAGTATGATGTTACCTCTGCGATCTATAATGCAGACAGAAGCCGTGTTATCGGCGTTTACTATTACGATGATTACTTACGCGAACATTACTTTCAAGATGAAGACAGCAAGATCTCTTCTTTAGTTAAAAATAGCTTCAAAGGTTATCAAGCAACTATATTTAGCCGTAGTGAAGATAAAACTAAAATGCTGGTTTATGCGACAAAAGATAATAGTCCGCAAAAATTTTTTTGGTTAGATATTAAAAATAAAAAAGGGGGCTTGTGGTTTAGTACTTATCCTTTTTTAGAAAGGCAGGCTATGCCTAATGTATTACCGATAAAATTTGATGCGGATGACGGTGTTGGTTTGACCGGGTATTTGACCTTACCTCTGAGTAGCAATAGTGAAAGCAAACCTCCGCTTGTTGTTTGGCCACACGGCGGGCCTATTGGTATAAGAGATTATCAAACCTTTGATCCTTACGTTCAGTTTTTTACTAGCCAAGGTTATGCCGTTTTACAGGTGAACTATCGAGGATCTGGCGGTTTTGGTACAAACTTTGAAACTGCAGGTTACCATCAGTGGGGCAAACGTATGCAGCAGGACTTGTATAATGGTTTTGACTGGTTAAAAGGTAAAGACCTTGTTGATACTAATAAATCTTGTTTTGCAGGTTACAGCTATGGTGGTTACGCCGCATTGACAGCTGCATTTCAACAGCCGGAACAATATCGATGTATTGTTAGTATTGCAGGTATTAGTGATTTGTATACCTTGGCAGAAAAAGACTATAGATGGCAAGGAAATATACGTGCAAGTATAGTTAACACTATCGGCGATCCAACGGATGATAAAGTGGCGGGTGAATTGGAGCGTTTATCTGCGATTAATCATATTAATAAAATTAAATCGCCTATTTTATTAATGCATGGTCGATATGATACCCAAGTCCGTGTAGAGCAATCATCAGATTTTTTTAATAAGGCGAAAAGCGCCGGCTTAGATGTAAAATATGTTGAGTTCGAATATGGTACTCATTATTTAGACGAAGCCGATAATAGGCTTGAGGCATTTAAAGAACTCAACGATTTCCTTAAGCAGCACTTAAAATAATTCAGAACAGATGTTATTTGAAAAGCCAGCATGCACGCTGGCTTTTTTAGGTCTTAATTTTGTTTTCATAGATTGTCTGTCAGACTATACTAAATAACATTAATCTCATAACTTGAGGTTTAGCTATATGGATATTAACACTATGAAAAATATTATTTTATTATCGTCTTTGATACTACTGAGTGCTTGCTCAACCCAAAAGGAGACGCCCAATGGTGCCTCGCAATGGGATTTTGATCATCAAATACAATTCAAACAAACCGATTTGGAGAACGGTAAGCATCATCTGCAAGTTATTGCTAAGCAAAATACCGAGTTTAGTAAATTGGCTACGTTTTTAATGCGCCGCTCATTACGTATTTGTAAAAGCTATGGCTTTAAAATTGAAGTGCTAGAAGGTGTTGAACGCTTTGATGACAAATTGTCATTTCCTAATATGATCATGCCGTCGCTATCCGCTAATATTGAGTGTCCAGCTGCTATCAAATAATAAT
Organism: Colwellia sp. PAMC 21821; assembly: GCF_002077175.1. NCBI lineage: Bacteria > Pseudomonadati > Pseudomonadota > Gammaproteobacteria > Alteromonadales > Colwelliaceae > Colwellia > Colwellia sp. PAMC 21821. The sequence continues at coordinate 1,387,545 of NZ_CP014943.1, read as the reverse complement.
GGCCATTTAGAGACAAAAAATAGATACAAAAAATAGAGACAAAAAATAGAGACAAAAAAGGGTTACTTTACAATGTTGTAAAGTAACCCTTTTGCTTAATAGTTTTTAGCTGATTGCTAGTTAACTATTTTGATCTTAGCTAGGATCAGCAATTCTAACAGCAGCGGTTGCTGGCGTTGTTAATACTTCAACTGGTGGAGCAAAGTCTGTTAGGTTAATACCGTCTACAGCGCTTTTGTATTCAGCCAATGTAGGGAAACGACCCAACATAGATGCAAGTACAACTAACGGTGTTGAACCTAATAATGATTCACCTTTTTTCTCAGTGGTATCAGCTACAACACGACCTTGGAACAAGCGTGTAGATGTAGCGATTACCGTATCACCCGGTTCAGCTTTCTCTTGGTTACCCATACATAAGTTACAACCAGGGCGTTCTAAGTACATGATGTTTTCATACTTAGTACGTGCCGAATTTTTTGGATTTACATCGTCAAATTCGAAACCTGAATACTTTTGTAGTATTGCCCAATCGCCTTCAGCTTTAAGCTCATCAACAATATTGTATGTTGGTGGCGCTACAACTAGTGGTACTTTAAATTCAATTTTACCATTTTGCTTTTCAATATTACGGAACATTTGCGCAATGATTTGCATATCGCCTTTATGTACCATACATGAACCAACAAAACCTAAATCAACCGTTTTGCCATTGTAGAAAGAAACAGGGCGAATAACGTCATGCGTGTAACGCTTAGATACGTCGTCGTTGTTTACATCTGGATCGGCAATCATAGGTTCGTCGATTAGGTCTAAATCAACGACTACTTCAGCGAAGTATTTAGCATTTGCATCAGGTCTTAGTGCAGGTGTAGTACCAGACTTAACCTCGTCAATACGTTTATCAGCTAAAGCAATTAAACCATGAAGCGTTTTCGCTGGGTTTTCCATACCTTTATCAATCATGATTTGGATGCGACTTTTCGCTAATTCAAGTGATGCAATTAAGGTATTATCTTGAGAAATACAGATTGAAGCTTTTGCTTTCATTTCTGCAGTCCAATCGGTAAAAGTAAATGCTTGGTCAGCCATTAACGTACCAATGTGTACTTCGATTACACGACCTTGGAAGACGTTTTCACCGCCAAATTGCTTCAGCATTTGTGCTTGTGTTGAATGAACAACGTCACGGAAATCCATGTGTTTTTTCATATGACCTTTAAAGGTCACTTTCACTGATTCAGGGATTGGCATTGCAGACTCACCCGTTGCCAGTGCAATTGCTACCGTGCCTGAGTCGGCACCAAAGGCAACACCCTTAGACATACGTGTATGCGAGTCACCACCAATGATAATAGCGCGGTCGTCAACAGTAATATCATTCAATACTTTGTGAATAACATCCGTCATTGCCGGATAAACACCTTTAGGATCACGTGCTGTGATTAAACCAAACGCGTTCATAAAGCTCATTAACTTAGGCGTATTCGCTTTTGCTTTACTATCCCAAACAGATGCTGTGTGACAACCTGATTGGAATGCACCATCAACAATTGGCGATATAGTAGAAGCAGCCATTGCTTCTAATTCCTGACATGTCATAGGGCCAGTAGTATCTTGCGAGCCGACAATATTTACTTTAACACGGACGTTTGAGCCTGCGTGCAATGGTGAGTCAGATAAAACACCAACGGCATTACGGTTAAATATTTTCTCAACAGCCGTTAAGCCTTGGCCTGCATGCGAAATTTCTTTTGAAGATGCATATACGCTGACAGGTTCAACACCTAAAGCTTCTGTTGCAAATGTTTGTAGTTTCTTACCAAACGTTACAGCATATGACCCACCAGCTTTCATAAATTCCATTTTCTGTGGCGTAAAGGCTGAAGATATATCAGCAAGCTCTTGGTCGCCGTTGAATAATTTATGCGCTTTGGTATCAATAGTTAATACAGTACCTGTAGCTACTGAGTACAATTCTTCCAGCACGGCATCACCATTTGCGTCAACAACGGTATTACCACTTGCGTCTACTTTCTTAACCCAGTTTTTAAGGTCAAGACCAATACCACCCGTTACATCAACCGTTGTTAGGAAGATTGGAGCGATACCATTTGTGCCAGCAACAATGGGTGCAATGTTGATAAAAGGTACGTATTGACTTGCTTTCTTACCGGTTAATAGTGCAACGTTGTTAACACCAGACATACGAGATGAACCAACACCCATAGTACCTTTTTCTGCGATAAGCATAACTTTCGCATTAGGGTACTTAACTTGTAATGCTTTTATTTCTGCTTGAGCTTCTGGCGTGCTCATGCATTGACCATGTAATTCACGATCTGCACGAGAATGAGATTGATGACCTGGAGATAATAAATCTGTTGAAATATCACCTTCACCAGCAATATAAGTCACAATTTCAATTTTCTCGTCTATTTCAGGCAGTTTTGTAAAGAACTCAGCGTTTGCATAACTGGTTAGAATATCTTTAGCAATGGCGTTACCGGCTTTAAATGCTGCTTCAAGGCGAGCAGTATCAGCATCGTATAAAAATACTTGGGTTTTTAATACTTCTGCGGCAGGTTGTGCAACCGATGTATCGTCAGATAAGGCTAAATCAAGTAGTACTTCTACTGAAGGTCCACCTTTCATATGAGAAAGCAATTCAAAGGCAAACTCAACTGAGATTTCAGCAACAACAGATTCACCAAGAATAATTGCTTTCAAGAATTTAGCTTTTTCACTTGCGGCACTTGTTGTACCTGGCAAAGTATTATAGATAAAGAAGTTAAGTGAATCGGCACGATGCTCGTTACCTTGATCTTTAATTTGATCGATAATTTCTGCTAATAACTCAGCGCCATCAATCGGCTTAGGTGCTAATCCTAGATCATTCTTACGACTTTCAATCTCTGCGATATATTCTAAATATAGGCTCATTTGATTCCCTCTTTGACTAAATATACTAGTAATATTATCACTAGGAATTGTTGATTTTTACTGGTTTCGTTCGAGTTGTTTATTAATACCAAGTTGATTAATTAGCGGCTTATTTTTTCTCATGAAAAAGTAGATCACTTAATTAATCAAATGGGTATAACATTTATATCAAGCTTGAGCATGTGTTTTTTCGCGCTATGTTGCAAAAAATCATATCAAGACAACTATGCTACATCAATTGTATTGCTGTTAATCAATAGTGTATTCGAACAAAATTTATACATGAAGGTCAACAAAGCCTAGCTGTGTAAAATTTGCCTATATTCTACCTGATTTTATAGTTACTACTAATCACTTGATTAAATAAGCACTATTCACGCTATTTATAGGTAGTAGAAAGAACGGTTATACTGGTGAGGTTTTTTAAGCTATTTATTCTGATAATGGCCATTTCCGAACTGCTGGTAAACTGATTGAGAAGTTTGGCAAAACCTTACCAACACGCTTATGGGTGGCGCCGCCGAAATGGTTAGAGACCAGCTTACTGCTGAAGGTTACCATAGTATTTATGATAAAGCGGGCGCAAGAAGCAAGCCTCCTGGTTGTTCATCAAATAAAGTAGGGTCAGATACACATTAAATTTTAGTTGCCTGATATCCTCTAAAACGAGCAACATGGTCAAGCTCTGAGCTCAATATTGCCTCTTTTACAATGACCAAAGCCACCAAAATCAATTAATGTGTATCTGACCCTACTTTATATGATCCCGCTTTATAGTTTGATTTAAAATCAAACCTGATGGACAGGTGTTTCTTTGTAGGTCGGGCTTTAGCCCGTCAACGGTTAAGTAAACGATTAATCTGATGAGAAATAACCCTGTCTCGATTATTATTTTTACAATCGGCATTTCTCTATAGGCCATTAAAGAAAAAGTCCAAAGCAATATTATAAATGCTCATGAAAATTATCGGATTAATCTTTACCTAATTTACTGTTAACTTTTTTCATATGCTCACGAAAGCTTTTATCGAACTTTGACTCCCCACAGCTGAAAAATTGTGTAGATGAACCTTCGCTTAAACCATAAGCACTTAAGTCTTGAGTCACTGAACATCTGCCGTCATCACCTTTGGTAATCGCTATTCCTGCCCCCATGTTTTTAGTGTTTTTTTCTCGCTCTTTCTCTTCATCTTTTATGGGGACTGAATGTGGGACCGACGTTGAGTTGGTGTTAAAAACTGAAGGTGGTTGATAGCTTTGATAGGGGTTATCTGTATTTTGAAGCGAATTTTTATTAAGTGTACTGCGCAGCTTTTGTAATTGCGTGAAACTATCTAATTTTCTATTTGTAGGCTTTGGTAAGGGGGTCGGCTCAGTGGTTTTATTGTCCGTTTCAGGTAATTCAATAGCTTCCATTATCGCTAAGTCAGCTGGAGGTGAATCATCAAGCGCTTTTTTTGTTATTTCAGGCGTTAGGTTATTTTCTGTTGGTTTATTATTAAGCTCAGTTTGTTCAATAGCAGGCGATTCCATTGTCGGGGCTTTTTCTAACAACTTTTTATTAACTGCGTTTGCTTCAGTTTTGGCTACATTTGGTGGGTAATATATAAAGCTTTTTATCGGTGTTGTTTTGGTCGTTGATTTTACTATTTTTGGCTTGTTTGGTTGCGCCATCAGCATTAAATAAACAATTATGCCATGAATAATTAAGGAACATAGAATGGCGGGGTAAGTTCCTTTTCGCACAACAATATCAATATCAGATAAATAGAAGATAAGTTATAGACGCGATAGCGCAGTGTAAGTTCAATTGATATTCAACTCAATTTCTCACTTTCTTTACAATAGCCTGCAACTCACCTTTGTCAGATAAGTCCTTTAAGGCTTGTGATAAAAGTGTTGTTTCATTGGCTAATGCAGATTTTTTTGACACCGTAATATAAGATCCTACCGTTTTGTCATAAGCGAACTTCGCTATTTTAATTTGAGTATTATAAACCTTTTGATCAACCCAGGGTGTGATAGTTTCTTCGCGCTCAAGGAAGGTGTCAATGCGCCCTTTTAATAGCATATCAACGAGTTGCTGGTAGTTAGTTAATGGAATTTTAGAGAGTTGTGTATCTTGGTCAAACTGATCAAAATATGAAGCTCCTCTTAAAACGCCAATGTTTAAAGAATGCAGGTCTTCATAGCTATTTAAATCGATTTTACTGTCGGCATGAATATAGAATTGTAACGGCAGCTTTTGTATTTTTATTGGCGGTTCAAGATATTGTAGAAACTGTTTTCTTGTTTCTGTTTTCCTTATCGCAATCATCATGTCGGCTTGACCACTTTGTAATAGTGCAAAACAGCGAGCAGGAGGGCAATAGACAAAACTCGCTTTTTTATTTAATTTGGCTGCCAATGCATGGGCGATATCAATATTTTCGCCAATGAATATACCGTCAACAATGTTGGAGAATGGCGGTTCAATATGCGTAGCAACAATAATAGTATTTAGCGGTTGCGCTGTGATTTTAAATGACATAAAAAATAAAAAAAACAGACAACCCAAACTAGCGCGAACGAGCAGCGGTATTTGTTTAATTAAGTCTATTTTTACTATGAAAAAATTATTGCCAATATTTGTGATAAATCATTTCCTTATTTGCCAAGACTAAAACACTATTTTATTTCATTAACCTGAGTTATTTCGTGTTAAAAACTAGGGTTTTGCTACAATTAAGTGGCAATATCTATTATAACAAGGTCCTTACTAAATATAGTAGATTTTCATTATTAGATGATGGTTTTTTAGGCTAGCTTTTTTGCTTTCAATTAGATGTTAAACACTGCTGCAAACGCTGAGTGAAATTAGCTAACAAAATGCCAAACGGGTTATATAATTGAGTCTAAGCGATGCAGTTATTTAATCCAATGGGTAAAATAGGTTTTTCGAAAAATTTTCAGAATGAGGTATATATGGAATATCAATTTATAGATGATCCAATCACAGGCGGCGCTATCGCTAAGTTCTCACTTGATCATGAAGTTATTGGTCCGTGGTTAGAAGTTGAAGTTGGTACTGATACAGACAAGCTTGAACAGTTATTGTCAGCTATGGCAGATATTGAAGCAGAGAAAAAGTTAGAAGTTACTATAACAGGTAACGAATACACGGTGGTTTTTAATCGTGGTGATGTCACAGTACAAACTAATGCCAGTATGGACGGACTTGAGGTATTGCCAGATTCATTGATTGAAGAAGATATAGATTTTGATCAACAGGACTCGTCATCTTGTGGACGCGAAGATTTTCGAGAAATACTATTGTCTTGGGCAAAGTTCGTCAATAAAAGATAGGTATGCATAAGACCATTATTTTATTAATTTTTGATAAGTTTTGAATGACAAATTTTTATATTTCACCTGGTTTTTAATTGCTGAGGCTTGATTTTACAGATAAAAATCGTGATAGTCAGACCTCACTTGTAATCTATGGTAAGTAAATGATTGTAAATACTTCTTCTAGAAAGCTTTTTCAAATGTGCTTTGTTTTTTTGTTATTTATTGCTGTAAATATGCCGACCATCGTCCATGCACAATTAACACCGTGGCAAAGGGGGGATATAGCTAAAAAGGTGTCACTGCGCGGCAGTGCAGTTTATCAAGATTCACTCTGGATAACGGGCAGCGAAAATGCGGTATATGTTAGCCAAGATGCAGGTAAAACTTGGTTAGATCGCTCGGTTATTGCAAAGGTTAATACCGACTTTCGTGATATCGCATTATTTGATCATAACACCGCTATCGTAATGGGTGTAGGGGAAGGCGCTCAATCTGTTTTATATAAAACAATAGACGCTGGCATAACTTGGCAATTACTCTTACAGAATGAAGATGCTAAGGGCTTTTATGATTCCATTGCGTTTTGGAATAATACCACAGGGCTATTATTAGGCGACCCTGTTGACGGTTTTTATGTGATTAAAAAAACCGAAGATGCGGGTCGAACATGGCGAAGAATTGCGCGGTTAAAACTCCCTAAAATCTTACCCAAAGAAGCCGCCTTTGCCGCTAGTGGCAATACGCTTATTACAGATGAAAATGGTCAAGCTTGGTTAACTACGGGGGGCTTTACAGCTTCAGTTTATTACAGCAGTGATTGGGGCGAAAGTTGGCTAAGGCAAAGTGTGCCGCTTTTTCAACAAACACAAACCGCAGGCGGTTATGCGTTAGCGCTGAACAGTCAACAGCAGGTTTTTGTGCTAGGTGGAGATTATCTGCAAAGGCCAGCAAGTTACGCCAATATTGCCACCTTTTTAGACAAGCAATGGCAGCCAATTGATGCGGGTCAACGTGGTTTGCGCACCGCGATGAGCTGCAGCGAAAATATTTGTATTGCCAGTGGCAAAACTGGCAGTGATATTTCCACAGATTCCGGACAACATTGGCAAGCGTTTGACGATACTTCAAGCGAAATAAACGACCAGGGTTTTTATACTATCGCCAGTGATAATGGATTGTTTTTAGCCGCAGGAGCACAAGGGAAGGTTGCAATATATCGCACCAATCCATGAGTGCAGTTGTTCATATTTCTCAATGATTTTAACTTTGTTCTTAACTTTATGCTTAACTTTATTCTGGACTAGGCTATGCATAAAACTGTGTTTTTAACTTGAATTAATATTACCAGCCGATCGCACTAAGCCAGCTTATAATTTCTGTTGTTAAGGTGTTTTTAGGGTAGTAACCGGTAACTTGATTACTTAATTGCTTTTGTCGGTAATACACTTTCAATTCTCTTTTAGCAGCATCTTTTCTTATTTTTGCATTCGCAAGCACTAACCGGTGGTCACGCTTTAAATATAAATCGAGTATGGGATAATCTGTTTCTGCCAATTGTTGCGCTATTTTATCGCTTGCTGGTATTGTTGGCATATAGCTACTAAGCATAACAAATGCCGCGGGTGCAGCCACTAACGCTTGCTGATATATGCCGAGTAATACAGCGCTATTACTACCTTCTGCCACAACAATTATGACTCCAGGATAACTTTTAGCTTTCTCAATTACCGCTAGCATAATATCGGCAAATTTTTTGCTATAGCTTGTTAAAGTGTCGCTATCTTCAGTGCTGCGTTCTTGCGCCATGAATGCTTGTGATGGGTAGTTTTCTGGTTTACTTGGAGGATGCAAGGTAATGGTTGTCCATCCATGCTGTGGCATGTCCTTACGAAGCTGATTAAGTGCGTTAGGTGTTGCTATGCTTTGTTGCCAATCAGGAATTAACACCATCACACCTTTGTTAATCGCCGTGGTGTGTTCATTAATCGCCGTCAGATAACTTTCAGATCCAACAAGTATTGGACTGATTTTCTCTTGCGATAAGTAGTGTTTAATATCTTGCTGCTGCTGTTCAAACGAATCAACCGGTGGGTTGATGATGACGTGGTGTTGATGTTCATCTTCTGCTGTATCAGTGTCTTTTATTGACTCAGGGTCAGCTTTTTTATCGTCGGATTCCGTGTTTGTTTCTGCTTCAGTGTCGCTGTTAGTACTTTGCTCTGTACCTGCCGTTTCGCTGTTAGCACTTTTCTCTGTTTTTGCACCTGTTTTTAGCTGCTCTTGTACTTCTTGGATAGGGTCAAAGGCCAATGAGTGCGTGCTATTAAACAGTAGGGTCGATGTCGCTAATATAATGAAATTAAATAATGGTTTTATTTTTAAACGCATAAAGTAACTTTCCTCTGACAGATGAGTGATTAACAGGATGGCGCTACCAAACGCGTGTGCCTATAGTATCGACATTAGCTAGTATCGACGTTATCGACATTTTCTTTAACTAATCTCTTTAACTAATACCTTTATCTAACCTCTGTAACTTTTGGTATTAATCAAAAGGGCAGGCTTTTGAAAATGTTAATGTTTGCGCAGAAACTGGATGCGTTATTTGTAGCATTTTTGCATGTAATTGCAAGCGATTACTCATGGTTAATGCTTGCTGGTGGGCATAAAGTCGATCGCCAAGTATTGGATGACCAAGAAAAAGCATATGCACCCGTAATTGGTGCGAGCGTCCTGTTACCGGTGTCAGTTCAACTAAGGTGGTTATTTTTTTATCGTTGTTTTCACGATAACTTAGCACGTTGTAATGGGTTAACGCGGCTTTGCCATTTTCATGATCGACTTTCTGTTTTGGCCTATTTGGCCAGTCACAAATTAAAGGTTGTTCAACAGAACCCTGAGTTTTTTCAATTTTACCAAAGACCCGAGCAATGTAGCTTTTTTGCGTTAAGCGCTTTTCAAATTGACGGCTAATTGCTACATGGGCAGGTTTATTCAGTGCCATTAAAATAATGCCCGATGTTGCCATGTCTAAGCGATGAACCACGGTTGCCGTAGGCAGCACTTTTAGCACTCTATTTTGTAAACAGTCTTGGTGTTCAGGCAAGCGACCGGGTACCGTCAATAGCCCGCTAGGTTTATTGAAGACAACAATATCGTTATCTTGATAAACAATATCAAGGTAAGGACTCATTGGGGGCTGATAAATAAAATCAGGGTTAGCACCCATCTTAAGGTATTCCTTTTAAACTTGCGTGAAACAAAAAGGCTACACAATATGCGTAGCCTTACTATTTTTTATTCTTAGTTGTTAGTGCTTTCTAGCCTAGTTGCTGACAACAATTAACCGCACAGCTTCAAACTGAATTTGTGCTTTTTCAATATATTCAGCTAAGGCATTTTTTTGCATCAAAATAAAGTCAATTTCTTGCTGACGCACACTTGGGTTTATGGCTTTTAGCGCCGTTAAACGTTGATGTTCTTCATCCATGGCTACTTGCATACCTGCAAGCGCTTTTGCTTGAATAGAAGAAATTTGCGCATCCGCATGTGCTTCTGCTTTGGCAACTAACGGAGCCACTTGGCTTCTCAATGCTTTAACTAATTGCAGTGCCACTTGTTTTTTCACCGGTGACAGTTGTTGATCTAATACTGTTTCGCTGACTTTATCGGCAAGGTTATTACCATTTTTGTCGACTAAGATGCGAATAGGTGTAGTCGGTAAATAACGACCTAGCTGCAAATTGCTTGGTGCAATAGCTTCTAAGGTGAAAATACACTCTAAGAAAAATGTGCCAGCAGGCAGTGCCGGGTTTTTCAATAGGCCAATACTTGAGTTACCTATTTCATCAGAAAGAACAAGGTCCATAGCACCACGTACCATAGGATGATCCCAGGTAATAAGCTGGTAGTTTTCAACTGCTAGTGCGGTATGACGGTTAAAAGTAATCGTTGTGCCGTCTTCAGGTAAGCATGGGAAGTTAGTACACAACATATGCTCAGAAGGTTGCAGTGCAATGGCATTATCTGCTTTATCATCTTGTTGAATGCCAAAAACATCCAATAACTGAAACATGAATTGTGGCAAATGAATTTGTTGATCTAACTTTTCAATCTTTTCAACTAAGGCATGTGCTTTACCTTGGCCTGAAGAGTGCAGCTCAAGCAATTTATCTCGGCCTGATTCAAGGTCTTGTTTGATGGTTAAATGTTTCTCATGACTTTGCTTGATCAACGTTTCCGCTTCGTTAGAATCCCAACTGGCGCTAAGTGCTAGGTCAAATAATTTTTCACCAAAAGCGTTAAAAACTGCATGGCCAGTAATACAAGTATGCTCAAATGCGTTCAACGCTTTTTTATACCATTTAAACAGTAAACTTTGCGCAGAGTCTTCAAAATAAGGCACGTGAATACGAATAGTCTCTGTCTGACCAATACGGTCTAAGCGACCGATACGTTGTTCTAGTAAATCTGGGTTACGTGGTAAATCAAACAAGACTAAATGATGTGCAAATTGAAAATTACGTCCTTCGCTACCAATTTCAGAACACAATAGCACCTGAGCGCTATCTTCATCTTGAGCAAAGTAGGCGGCAGCACGATCACGTTCAAAAATGCTTAAACCTTCATGAAATACCGCAGCACGCATACCTTCTTTAACACGCAAGGCGGTTTCTAAGTCGATAGCGGTTTGCGCATTTGCACAAATAACTAAGACTTTTTCTTTTTTCAATGACTGTAAAAGCTCAATTAAATAATCGACGCGTGGGTCAATATCATACCAATCTTCATGGCTGTCTAAGCTGAACAATGTTTCTGGCGTAAAAATAAGTTTTGCTTGTGCTTGTGATTTTAAATCTTCAGCAGTGCCTGACAATAAGAGTTCATTGATAGCGTCTTGATAGGCTTCTGGCATTGCCATTGGCGCAGCATGTAATTCACGGCCGGGGAAACCTTTAATGGTGTTACGGCTGTTACGAAACAATATACGACCTGTGCCATGACGGTCTAAAAGTTGATCAAGAATATGCTGGCGAGCATTTTTTTGCTCTGACTTTTCAGCATGATTGATTGCCGCAATATGTGCACTAACATCGGCTTCGTGCAACAAGGTGGTTAACGTGGTTATTTGTTCGCTAGCAAGTGGTTCATCAGTGATCAGCGTATTTGCTGCATCAGCGACTTCGGTATAATGTTGTTCTTCTTCAGTAAACTTTTGATAGTCGAAGAAGCGATCAGGATCAAGTAAACGTAAGCGAGCAAAGTGACCTTCATGACCTAATTGATCAGGTGTCGCCGTTAACAATAAAACCCCAGGTATGGTTTGCGCTAATTGCTCAATACATTGATATTCTATGCTGGCATTATCTTGCTGCCAACTTAAATGGTGTGCCTCGTCGACAACCATCAAGTCCCATTCTTCATCAATCATCGCTTCATACCAGCGAGGATTTTTGGTAATAAAGCCAAGATTAACTAGCACCAGTTGTTCTTGGCTGAATGGATTTTCATCATCGCCGTTATCTGATGTCTCTTCACAGCGACTTTCATCAAAAATACTAAACGGCAGATTAAAACGACGTAACATTTCAACCAACCATTGGTGCATTAATGACTCTGGTACAATAATTAGCACACGTTTAGCACGGCCTGTTACTAATTGTTGATGAATAATTAAGCCAGCTTCAATGGTTTTACCTAAACCCACTTCATCAGCTAACAAAACCCGAGGTGCAAAGCGACTACCGACTTCTTCAGCAATATATAATTGGTGTGGGATCAAGCTAACACGGCCACCGCTTAGGCCTGTTAAATCTGATTGTTGTTGGCTAAATTGATGATGTAGACAGTCTTTTCTTAAACGAAACCAATCAAGGCGATCAATTTGTCCGTTAAGGAGGCGATCATGAGGTTTATTAAATTTAATGAAATGATCAATCATCATTTCTTTTAATGAACAAGCTTCGCCGGTGTCTTGTCTAACACCAAAGTAGGTCAATAAATTATTATTTTCTTCGAACGATTCGACGGTAAGTGACCAACCTTCATGGCTTGGAATATTATCGCCAGCATTAAAAATAACTCGGGTTAAAGGTGCATTATCTATGGCATATTGTCTTGCATCCCCAGTAGCCGTAAATACGATAGTAACAAAACGACCTTCGACAGCGGTAACGGTACCTAGTCCTTGATCTGACTCACTATCACTAATCCAGCGTTGTCCAGGGTAAAATGACATAAAAAAAAACTCCAACTCAATAACTCGCGTAAAAAATACACGTCAAAAAAAGGGCGCTATAATATCGTTAATCATAGAAGTGATCATTAAAAAAATCAGTAAAAGCGCACTTTTTTTCTTTAAAATTAATAGAATTTAATTTTGTTTTAAGCCATAACGCATTCGCAGCACAATAATAGTCCTTGATACTTAAGGCTTAATCAGTAAAAAGCTGCTTGCTTGCGGGGAAATAAACTGTAGAGTGGTTATATGCTTGATGGTACAAGCCGTTTATATTGTTGTAAAAGCAATGATATAAATAAATGATTTATTGAATTATTTTGGTTAGATGAGTTATCAACTTTTTGTGGTTTCTGGCAGCTGTTACTAATAAACATCGCTGTGGAGCCTTCAACTTGTGAAAGGATCTTCATATGACAGTTAATAAAATTATTTATGTTTTAGATACCAATATATTATTACACGAACCCTTCGCCTTTCTCTCCTTCAAAGAACATGATGTTGTCGTACCGATGACGGTATTAGAAGAATTAGATTCTATTAAAGATCGCAACAAAGATGTGAGCCGTGATGCGCGAGTTGCCATCAGAGCGCTTGAAGATACATTAGTCAATGCATCACCAGAGCAAGTACTTTCCGGTGTTAAATTACCGCAAAACGATGAACTACACCCCAGTGGATGTTTATCCATTTTTAACGATTATGCCTTGGACGAAAGTAAAGTAAAGTTGTCGTTTAATGAAAATGATAATCGCATTATTAGTACGGCAATTTATTTACAAGCACAAAACCCAAAAAACAAAGTAGTGCTGGTTACAAAAGATATTAACATGCGCTTAAAGGCAAAAGGTGCAGGGCTTGCTTTTGTTGAAGACTACCGTACTGATCAGCTGATTGATGATATTCAATTTTTAACCAAAGGTTATCACCAATTTACCGGTGATTTCTGGCAGCACGTAAAAGAGTGCGAAAGTGAAACCCAAGGTCGTAATACCACCCACTACATTAAACGCGATTTACTGCCCAACAGTTATATCAATGAATACCTTATTGATGAAGGCGAACATTTTGCGGGTAAAATTACGGGCGGGGACGATGAAAAATTATCAATAGTCGATTTAAGTCGTGAACGCTTAATGGCAAAGCAAGCATGGGGCATTCATCCAAAAAACATTTATCAAGGCATGGCGATGGATGCTTTGCTTGATCCCACCATTGATTTAGTTATTCTCACCGGGCCTGCAGGCTGTGGTAAGACATTGCTTGCCTTGGCCACAGCGTTAGAACAAGTTATTGAACGCGGGCTATACGATAAAATTATTGTTACGCGCAGTACCCCTGAAATAGCAGAGTCAATTGGCTTTTTGCCCGGTACAGAAGAAGAAAAAATGGCGCCATGGTTAGCGGCAATCACTGATTCTTTAGAAGTACTGCATAAACAAGACGAAAATATGAACGGAAGCCTTGATTACATTATGGACAAAGCCAATATTCAGTTTAAGTCTGTGAACTTTATGCGTGGTCGAAGCATTCAAAATGCGCTGGTTTTACTTGATGAGTGCCAAAACTTAACGGCTTCGCAGTTGAAAACCATTATTACCCGCTGTGGCGAAGGTACTAAAATAGTTTGTTCAGGTAACTTAGCGCAAATTGACAGTAACTATTTAACCGCAGTCACCTCTGGCCTGACCTACATTGTAGAACGCTTTAAAGACTTTCCAGGCAGTAGTAATATCAATTTAAATGGCGTGGTTCGTAGTCGTTTAGCCTCTTTCGCGGAAGAAAACTTATAAGTCTCTAGGTCTTGGTGATGTCAGGTATTTTTAATGATATCGCCGTTATGTTTTTCTCTGCTGTTCTCAACGGCTAGTTTGATTTAATATTAAGTCATAAAGTTAACGATAAATTGTTGATGAGTGAGCCATCAACAATTTTACGTTTATTTACTTATCAGGGCTTCCTAGTGTTAGCAGAAAATTCAAAAGAACAACTTTTTCAACGCTACAATAAATCGGTAATTATGGTCTTTACAAGCATTATGCTACTGACCTTTATTATAACGCTTTATAGTTATTTTCTTGCCCGTGATACCCACCGTAACGATAAATTAGCGGAAATGAGTCGGTATAGTACCCAGCTAAATAATAAGCTCAATAGTACGGTTGAAACACTGACCGGTATTCGTGACTTAGCTGAATATTATTTACGTTTCCCTGAAGAATTATCCAGTAAAGCGCCGTCATTGCGACAAGAAGGTAAATACTTTTATCAGAATAAAAATCGTCAAAACTTAACGACGAATAATCGCATCATGAGCGGCAACATCACAGGTGTTGGCCGCATTGACGCTTTTAATCAATCATTTGTGCATGAGTTGATTATGGCAAATGCATTAACACCCGCATTTGTTACTGCACAGGAGTCGATTAAAGAAGCTAACTGGTTGTATTACATTTCAGTGCGTCGCTTTGTTAATTTATACCCTTGGGTACCCAGAAATATTTGGCAGTACAGTGATCAAAGCTTAACGAATGGTTTAATGCTGAAAATAAAAGCCTCAAAGCTTAAGGATGAAAAGTTTTGGTCCCAGCCTTATGTTGATTCTGCCGGCAAAGGTCTAAATGCGGCTTTGGGCATGGGCGTTTATTTAGATAATGAGATAAAAGGGGCGGTGCTGATTGATATTAATACGGCGGGCTTTTATAACTATTTACCTAATATAAGCGATAAAGATCATGGCTATATTATTGTTGATAAGCATAGCCATGTTTTGTTGCATAAAAATGTCGCCAATTTTACGCTAAATGCCAATACCGCTTTTAGCGATGCAGCGCCGTCACAATTAAATCAATTTAGTTATCAAACGCTATTAAACTTGCCGCCCAGTGCTGAAATTGGTGATTGGGTTGTGCAACGAGAGCAACTGCCGATTAATAATTGGATTCTACTTGAGTATCATCGAAAAAATAGTTTTTATGCGGTAATTAATCAGCGCTTTATCTCGATATTAGTGGGTGTTTTTTTCGGGCTGTTAAGTTTATTAGTGGTGATTTATTACGTGACACACCGCTCATTCATTGCGCCATCAAAAAAATTCATTAGTCATATTGAATATTGTTCAGCGGGCGACCCGGGTAAAATACAGCCATCTGATGAGTGGCGGCATTGGTTTAAAATTGTCGAAGATTTGTTTGGTGATAACCGCAGCTTAATGCAGCGCTTAAAAGATCAAAACAATGAGTTAGATCTAAGGGTGAAAGAAAAAACCCAAGCTCTATTCTATAAAAGTGAGCAACATCAGCGTGACTATGCCTTACTACGGTCAGTGATGGATGCTATTCCAGATTATATTCTATTTAATGACCAGCAAGGCCTTTTAATTGGTTGTAATAAAGCGGTTGAGCAACTTGTATCACAAAAAGAAGCTGATATTTTAGGTGGTAAAATTAATGATTTTATTGCAACCGATATCGGCGAGAAAGTCGCGCAGAGTATAGGTGAAAACCCACAAGGAATCTCATCTACAGCCTATCATCAAACTATTTCTACTGAACAGAATACCTATGAAATTTATCAAGCACCGTTTTATGGTGAACAGAATGAATCACTTGGCAGTATAATTTTAATTCGTGATGTTACGCAGCAATTCGAGATTAACCAAGCCCTGCAGCGAGCTAAAAATCAGGCCGAAGAAGCCAATCAAATTAAAAGCCAATTTTTAGCGAATATGAGTCATGAAATTCGCACGCCCATTAATGCCATTCAAGGTATGTTTTTTCTGTTACAACAAAGTAGGCTTAACAAAATTCAGGAACAATATTTGGGGAATGCACAAACAGCTTCGAATACATTGCTTTATTTAGTGAATGAATTACTGGATTCAGCAAAAGTAGAATCTGGCAATATGTCAGTGCATAAAGAACAGATAGAGCTGGAAAGCATTGTATCGCAGGCACTTAATTTAAATATTGCTGCACTCGTTGGGAAAGACTTAAGCTTAAGTGTCGCCATTGATAGCCAAGTACCTTTATATATTCATACTGACACCATGCGCTTAGTACAAGTGCTGAGTAATTTACTCAATAATGCGATTAAATTTACTGAGCGGGGTAAAGTTGAACTTACCGTGGCATTATCTAACACAGCTAAAAATCGCCTAAAAGCTAATAATATCGAGGTTTTATTTAAAGTTAAAGACACCGGTATAGGCATAGAAAAATCAAAACAAACAGACCTATTTGAAGCTTTTAAACAAGTCGATGAGTCGATGACTCGTGTTTATGGTGGTACAGGGCTTGGGCTATCAATATGCCAACATATTGCGCAATTACTAGGGGGCGAAATTACCATTGAGAGCGATTTAGGCCAAGGCGCAGAATTTACCTTAGCTTTACCTTTAAACATACCTTTAAACATAACTTCGGATATAGCTTTAGCGTTGCCAGATAATAACGCTGACGATAGCCAATATTGTGAAGATTTTTTATCTAAGTTTACAACGCAATTTTCGACAGTGGCTGTGTTTAACTCAGCGGTAAATATACCTGATAAATTACGAGAAAACTTTACCGATATTACTCAGCCTATTATTGATATTTCAAATTTTACAGCGCTAGCAACCGTTACTGATAAAAGCGCTAAAATACTATTTGTTGATAGTAGCCAGTACCCGCAAGGCTTTTCAGACAGTGAATTGGCGATAATAAAGCAAGAAGTTAGTGTGCTTGCGTTATGTCAGCCAAGGGCAAGCATTATTGCCACTCAACTACTTGATCAATTAAACGGCTCTCAGGTTAATTATTTATTACTTGAAATACCCTTGTATCGAGATGTTATTGCTAAGCTCGCTAATGAACTTACGCGGGTGCCAGCAAGCGGAACATTAATCAATGATAACGTGACGGTTGATCCGCTTGAGATTGATGCACATCGACCTAAAATAATGCCGAGTCTTTTTGGACTAAAAATATTGCTAGTTGAAGACAACCTAGTTAATCAACTGGTCGCCATTAAACTATTAGAATCTATGCAGGCGCATGTGGTTGTTGCACAAAATGGCCAAGAAGCGTTAGATAAGTTACCACTCGACAATTTTGATATTATTCTAATGGATATTCAAATGCCGGTCATGGATGGATTAACTGCAACCCAGCACATTCGTGCTCAACAGCAATATAATAAGTTACCCATTATTGCCATGACAGCACATGCGCGTGAAGAAGATAGGCAGCAATGTATAGCAGCCGGCATGAACTTACATATTGCTAAGCCCATTAGTTTGAATGTATTACGCGATAGTATTTTGTCGCAAATGAGCAATACCTAGAATTAATTCTAGGTATTTCAATTGACCTCAGTGCTAGGCTCAGGAGAAAATTCTTCTGCATAATAACGGCCATTGCGAATGGCAAACTCAGAATCTGCTGTTAACTCGCCAACCCGCATCATGGCAGGACCCGTTGGCTCGGCTAGAATATAGGCTTCACCATCAACGGTAATGGTAAGTTCGTTACCTTTACTTGGAATATTAATGGCGAGTAAAGCATGATTATTGATAAAAACTAGCATCACTTTCATTCGAGGCATTAGCGCCCTATAAATTGCCGCGGTGAGTGTCACTTTACTGTCGCAATCGCCTTGGTTTTGAAATAGCGTTTGCAGTGGAGGATTAAAGCCAGCACCTGTTGAAGATATTCTCGATTCTAAAGTTGAATAAGGAATGCTTTGTACAAAGCCGAGGACATAATCGCCGACCTCTCTAACATCTTTAGTGGATACCTTGTCTAAAATAAGCGCCTTTAGTACGGAGAAATCAGCTACGGAAGTTTGTGCAAATCGAACATGATCAGGCTTAATAGATAAACTATTATCATAAGAAACAAATTGCGTGTAAAAATTACGGGCTAAATGTTCATTCATGAAGTCTTGTTTAAGTTTAGTAATGCTTTTATAGGCTTGGTCGATTGTATTTTGATTATCACTTTTTAGCTCAATTTGTAAATTATCACCAGCCCCTATAAATTTTATTTGTACATTGTCGATTGGGTCCTGGCTGAGCTTTTGTCTGATTTTTTGATCGACGTATTTTTTTGCATGCAGAGCGTTGTAGCTTTTAAAGTTTCTAAAACGATCAAATATAATGACTTTATCAATAGCAAAGCTTAATGATTGTGTTTGTTGAGCTTGGTCTAGCCATTGGTAATTGAATTGAATATATTCATCTGTGGTTTTTTTACTAAAACCAAGCTGCTCCGCCCAAGCGAACCTTGGCAAACATAATATTAAAAATACAACAATACCAATAAATTTCACCACTGACCTTTATCCTAAGCTAGCAACATCTAAAGCTTACGTTAATTTTTGCTGGCAAGCTAATTTCTCACTTTAGCTTTACTTTTACTGTGTTTCATATATATTCAAACAAGCGTTTTAATTAATTGTTTAAATTACCTGTTCGGAGAATGTAATGGCTGATTATCAAGTGCCTTTGAAAGATATGAGTTTTTTGTTATATGACGTATTTAATGCCGATAAATTATGGCAGTCATTACCAACGTTAGCTGAACGGGTAGACAGAGATACCGCTGAAGCTATTTTGCAAGGTTGTGCGAAAATAGCTGAACAAGAAATAGCACCATTATCACGAAATGGTGATGAAACAGGTGTCACTTTTGACGCCGGTAACGTAACCACAGCACCCGGTTATAAAGAAGCCTTTAAAACTTATGCTGAAGGTGGCTGGACGTCATTGGGCGGAGACCCTGACTTTGGCGGCATGGGTATGCCTAAAATGTTAACTGCATTTCATGAAGAAATGTTATGTTCGGCTGATATTTCATTCTCACTTTATCCAGGCTTAACTGCTGGCGCAGGCTTGTCGTTAGCGAAGCATGGTAGTGAAGCGTTAAAGACCCGTTATTTAACGCGCATGTATGCTGGCGATTGGGCTGCAAGCATGTGTTTAACTGAAGCTCATGCTGGTACAGACCTTGGTATGATCAGAACGAAAGCGGTTCCACAAGCTGATGACAGTTACTTAGTCTCGGGGACAAAAATATTTATTACTGCCGGTGAGCATGACCTAACTGAAAATATTGTCCATTTAGTGTTAGCTAAATTACCCGATGCCCCTGATGGTCCGCGCGGAATTTCATTGTTTTTAGTGCCTAAGTTTCATGTTAATGATGATGAAACTATTGGTGAGCAAAACAACGTGAGTTGTGGCTCTATCGAACATAAAATGGGTATTCATGCTTCTGCGACCTGCGTGATGAATTTCGATGGTGCTAAAGGTTATTTAGTCGGCGAGCTTAATAAAGGCCTAGCTTGTATGTTCACTATGATGAATTTTGAACGCATTGGTGTTGGTATCCAAGGCTTAGGTGCAGCAGAGCGCTCGTATCAAAACGCTTTAGAGTATGCCAAAGACAGAATTCAAGGGCGTTCATTATCTGGCGTTAAGTCGCCTGATGCGCAAGCTGATTCATTGCTCGTACATGGCGATGTTCGTCGTATGTTATTAAACATGAAAGCCTTGAATGAAGGCTCACGTGCTCTTTCAACTTATATTGCTATGCAGTTAGATATTGCGACATACGGCACCGGTGAAGCACAAGCGAAAGCAGACCAACTTGTTGCCTTAATGACACCGATTGCTAAAGCGTTTTTTACCGATCTTGGCTTTGAAAATACGGTTGCTGGACAGCAAGTTTTTGGCGGTCATGGTTACGTGAGAGAGTGGGGGCAAGAGCAGTTGGTAAGAGATACCCGTATTTCACAAATTTATGAAGGTACTAACGGTATTCAAGCCATGGATTTGTTAGCGCGCAAGGTTGCTGGTAGTAAAGGCAAACTTGTATTAGTGTTTCTTGAAGAAGTGCGTGCTTACATCCAAGAAAGTAAAAACGACGCTATGCAAGAGTTTATTCAACCTCTGGCGAATGCCACAGATGAACTAGCCGACTTAACTGAGCACTTATTATTAGCGGCGCAAGCCTCTCCAGAAGAGCTTGGTTGTGCGGCGAATGACTATTTACATGTATTTGGTTATACCGCGATGGCTTATGTTTGGGCTAAAATGGCGGAAGTATCACTTGCAGCGAGCGATGATAAGAGTTTCCATGAAAGTAAAGTGCGTACAGCTCGTTACTTCTTTTCAAGATTGTTACCACGTTGTCAGTCATTAATTACGTCAGCGAAGTCTGGTCAGAGCGCGGTGTTTGATATAGCCGAGGAGCTTTTTTAAGCTATTCGCTTAAATGCTTAACAAAAAGCCAATTCATTCATTTGAATTGGCTTTTTTGATATTTGGCACGTGGTTTTTTAAAATTCATATCAGTTTTCTGAATGGTTAAGCCGATATAATTGGCTTTATGTAAGGTAATTACATTATGTTACTTTGTTAGCAACATAATCATACTTCTTTGTAGTTTTAATACATCTATAATCCGCCCGACGGACTTACCCGTTAAGTTATGGAATAGATTATGTTTGGTTTAAATGCAGGTGTCGTTGCTGAAAACAGTACCAGAAAAGTACTATTAATCGAAGATGACCGTATGGTGTCTAATTTAATTAAATCATTTTTGGAGAAGTCTAACTTTATCGTTAAGCAGGTTTTTCGTGGGGATTTAGCAAAACAAGCGATTCTCGAACATAAACCAGACTTAGTGATTTTAGATATTGGCTTACCTGATTTAGATGGCTTTCAAGTTTGTCATGAATTACGAGAAATATATGATGAACCTATCATCGTATTAACCGCCCGAAAAACTGACGCAGATGAAATTAATGCTTTTCACTTTGGCGCAGATGACTTCATTAGCAAACCTGTTTCACCGCGAGTGCTGAAAGTACGAGTTGAGGCGATGTTACGCCGAAAACCAATGAAAGAAGAGCGCCCTTTACATGTGATTAAGTCAGGAAATATAACCTTATATCCACAAGCACATAAATGTGAAATTGATGGAAATACCATTCGGTTAAGTTCTTTTGAATTCCTATTACTGGCTTTTTTAATCCAAAATGCTGGACAGGTGATGACGCGCGAGGTTATTTATACCACTTTACTGAACCGTAAATACAATGGTGCTGAACGTACAGTCGATGTGCGGATTTCCAAGTTACGCGAAAAATTAGTCAAAGAGGGAATGACACAAGTCAGCATTGATACTGTTTGGGGTAAAGGCTACACATTAAGTGAATCAGCAGCGTAATTACACTAAACAGTAGTTGCAACGCCAGGATTAAATATAGCGACCTACAAGGTTGAAAAATTCCCGGGCACTTTGACATGACTACTTCATTATTGGCTAATAGCCAAATATAGCCTGAGACTACCAAGTAGGTTTGTTGTTTTTTATGAGTATTTATAATGCCTTAAAGCGTAAGTGCAATAATATAATAATGAACATTGAACTCATATCGAACTCATATCGAACTCATATTGCCCCCCAATTTATTTACAAATGCTCGTTGTAATTATATTTATTATTCCTCGTAAATTGACCTTGAATGAAAGCTAAACCGGTGACTAAAATAATGATAATTAAATGTCCTTTGAGAAAAATTAAGCTTTAAATTAGATACTTTTTAGCGGTCAAAAGCTAGAATACGCATATTGGTCTTTGAAAACTTTAAACCTGCTGGCAGCAACTAATGCGTAAAATGATATTTTTTAAACACTCTCAACGAAAGCTAAACTCAGTGCGTATTTTTAGCGTTTTACTCATCATAATGTTAGCAGCATGCAGCAGTAAAGAGGAACCGGTAGTGGTTGCTATACCTGTTTGCGATTTCGAATATTCTCGCTATCAAGCAACCGTTACAGGCTATTGCCAAGAGCCTGCAGCCGATCTCCCCAAATCATTAAATGTTATTAATAAAAGTATAACGATTAAACCATTAAATGAAATTTCAGAGATATTTTGGTTTAACAAAAAAATGAAATACTCGTTAATAAAACAAGAGGCTATTGCACCAGTCATTTTTATTATTGCGGGTACCGGCGCAAGTTTTGAGAGTGCAAAAATGATCAGTCTGCAAAAAAGTTTTTTTCAACAGGGCTATCATGTTATTTCACTGTCATCGCCAACGTTTGCTAATTTTATTGTTAACTCACCAAACACCCAATACATGCCTGGCGATTTAGCTCATGACGCAAAAGATTTATATAAAGTAATGAACTTAGTCTGGGCGCAAGTTCAAACAGAAGATGAAGTAAAGGCTTCGTCATTTTCACTTACTGGTTATAGCTTAGGTGGCGCTCACTCAGCATTTATCGCACTTATTGATGAAGAGAAGCAAGCGTTTAACTTTGAAAAGGTGCTCCTAATTAACCCTCCGGTGAGTTTATATAATTCGGTCAGTATTTTAGATGAATATTTTGACTTGCGTAATAATCGACAAGCCGCTGTAGCGATGTTTGATGAAATTTTTGCACGCTTTTCAAATATCTACTCAGCGCAAAGGTCCTCAAAATTTGACCAAGGGTCAATATACAATTTATTTAAAAATGCAGAGTTAACCGAAGCTGAATTCAAACTGCTTATTGGTGCTTCATTTAGAATGTCGTCATCAGATATGATATTTGCCATCGATGTTAGCTTTAATACGGGTGCAATCACCTACAAAGACCACACCATAGATAAATTTGAGAGTTTGACCCATTCAATGCAGCGAGCGAGTGATATTACGTTTGGTGACTATTTTGACCGCGCTATGCTACCTAGAGCTCAGCGCGAAGATATCAATCTTACTAAGGCGGATTTGATCAAACGTTACAGCTTGCATGCAATTGAAGATTATTTAAAAACGTCAGAAAAAATATACTTAGTGACCAATCAAGACGATATTATTTTACAAGCAGGCGAGGTGGAATATTTGCAGGAAGTTTTCGCCGAACGAGCGAAAATTTTTCCTCGTGGTGGACATTGTGGCAATCTAGATAGATTAAGCTTTGTTGAGCATTTACATGCTACTTTCCAAGGAGGGGGGAATTAATGCTAATGTTTTCGCAAAAGTGTACTCATTTTATAGCGCTATTATTCTGCACTCTTTTGGTAGCGTGCTCTTCAGTGCCCACGTTGGAAGATAAGGCTATAGCGCCAAAAGTTGCCTTGCCGGATAATCACGAAGAATTGGGCATCATGACGGCCTATGACGATCCTTGGGAAGGGTTTAATCGTCGAATATATTATTTTAATGCTAAAGCCGATACCTATTTTTTATTACCGATAGTTGACGCCTATAAAAAAATAACCCCTGATGTTGTTGAAACTGGCTTGAGTAACTTTTTTAATAATTTAGGTGAAATATCGACTTTTATTAACTCGTTATTGCAGTTTAAGTTATCAGTGGCAGGTGAAACCTTTGGCCGCTTTCTTGTTAATTCGACTATAGGCTTAGCGGGGGTAATCGATGTTGCAACACCCGTAGGTTTTGTTGAGCAAGATGAAGATTTTGGCCAAACCCTTGGGCATTGGGGGGTTAGTTCAGGGCCTTATCTAGTTTTACCTTTGTTGGGTCCATCTTCACTGCGTGACGCGACAGGCTTAGCCTTTGATGCCTTAGCTGATCAACAGACTTTAGATGTTCTTGGTATGAAGTCTGAAGAGGAACTTTATCTTTCACTCGTCAACAGTATTGATGCGAGAGCCAGATTACCTTTTCGATATTACGCTTCAGGTTCAGCATTTGAATATGAATACTTGAAACTACTTTATAAAAAGTATCGTGAAATTCAGGTGGCTCGCTAACTTATTCGTTCTTGTTAAGTGTTGAAAACATTAATTTATCTGCTATAGACAAAGCTTGTTGCATATTAACGTATAAAAGGTGAGTTCTAGGTTTAGCTATTTTATTAATTAAAGGTATAATCACGCTTTATACACGCCTTATAAATTTTCTAGGAATGCCTTTTGTTAGCTGTTATTCGCGTCATATTAATGACATTAGCTTTAGTTTTTATCTCTCTTTGTTCTATTTTATTATGTTTGATACGACCATTTCATCGCGACAACGTCCATCATACGGCTAAATACCTCGGCAAAGTATCAAAAATTTTGGGCTTAGAGGTAGAAGTGAGAATACCCGAGTCGACAAAAAATATTGGCCCCGTTGTCTACATTTGTAATCATCAAAATAGTTATGATATTTTTACTGTGCCCGCTGCAGTTCAGCCAGGCACCGTTAGTGTCGGTAAAAAAAGTTTAAAATGGATACCATTTTTTGGACAAATGTATTGGCTCACGGGTAATATTTTAATTGATCGTAAAAATAAAAATAAAGCCATGAACACCATTGATATGACCGCCAACAAAATTCGCGAAAAAAAGTTGTCAGTATGGTTGTTTCCAGAAGGGACGCGTAGCTATGGGCGTGGTTTATTACCTTTTAAAACGGGCGCATTTCGCACCGCCGCAAAAGCAGAGGTTCCCATTATTCCTGTTTGTGCAAGCAATACTCATAAAACTATCGACTTGAATCGCTGGGATAACGGAAAAATGATTATTGAATTCTTGCCGCCAGTAATTTTATCTACCGAAGATAAAGACAAGATTCGCAGCATAACCAATAAAACACGCAGTGATATGCTGGTTAAAATAACACAATTAAGCGAAGAAACTGGCCATGAACTGCCACAAGTAAATGACAAAAATTCACAAAATAAGCAAACAAGTGAGAGTAAGTAATGATCGATGAAGAATTGCAAGAATGGAAAGAACATACGGAAGAATTAATCGCCATGCTAGTAGAAGATGGTACTAATGAAGAAGTTCACCATACTATTGAACATCACTTTTCTAGTGTCGATTTTGATATTCTAGAAAAGGCAGCCATTACAGCATTCAAAAGTGGCTTTGAAATTGAAGAGCCAGAAGAAGCTGAGTTAGAAACGGGTGAAAAGGTTTTTGCGTTCGATATTATTACTGAACAAGCTTTAGATTTTGATATTATTTTTGATGAAACAAAAAAAATGTTCGAATTGGCAAAACAGTGTAAAGTTGATTATGATGGTTGGGGCACATATTTCGAAGAATAATTGATAGAAAATAAAAATAAAAATAAAAATAAAAATAAAAATAAAAAGGTTATCCGATGGAATGGTTAAATACTTTACTAAGACCTGAAACATTAGCGCTACTGATTCCGATTGTAGCCATTGTTGGCGCGTTTTCAGTAGCAGCACTGAAAGCACATTACCGACATCAAGAACGAATAGAAAAAATTAAAAACGGCTTTAATCCTGACTCATAAAAAAAACGCAAAGTGCTGACACTTTGCGTTTTTTGTTGGATATTGCTCAGCCACCTTAAAAATCTAACATTACTATTATTGCATTTATAAACTTTACGCTTTGTATATGACAGCTAATTGAAAAATTTAGTTAGGCGTATCCATGTCTGCAGTATGGTAATGACAAAAATACTTGTTACGGCTAATAGGTATGTTGTCAATAATTCCCTCTTATTTACGCTTATACACTGGATGTTACGAGTAAAATATAATGATATTTCAATCGTCTGAAAATCATTTTTTTGTATCGATATCCGCCTATTAGATGTCGAAAAACGTACCTTTTGTGACCAAAAAAGCAACATTTACTTGATCTGACTGAGTCATTATAAAAGCATGACTTGTTGAACCTAACAACAGATTAAGCACTTTAGTTTGTTGTTGTCGAAGAATAATAATATTAATCGAGGGAAAGCGGATATGAAAGTGACCACAAAAAAACAGCATCTTAACTTGCTTACAAAAAGCATAATATTGGCCAGTTTAGGCGTACCTGCTTTGGCGGTATCCGCAGATGCGGACATTGAAAATATCATTGTCACGTCGACCAAAAGAACCACGTCCATTATGGATGTTCCTTATAATGTTTCAGCGACAACAGCGGAAGCTCTAGAAAAAAAAGGCATCGTCGATTTTTCAAAACTGGCTCAGTCTGTGCCTGGTTTAGCTTACACCGACACAGGTGGTCGTGATTCTGGTATTAATAGTGGCTTAATTATCCGTGGTTTAAATACCAGTAGTTCAGGTTTTACTGATCTTGCAACCGTTGCCGCTCCCACTGTATCCGTATATGTCGATGAAACGCCATTATTCTATAATGTAATTTTGAAAGATATTGAACGTGTTGAAGTACTTCGTGGACCACAAGGTACCTTATATGGCTCAGGCTCATTAGGTGGCACGATCCGATACATCAGTAAAAAACCTAACGTAGATGAAACAGAATTTGAATTTCATACCCGTGGTTCTAAAACTGACGGTGCCGGTAATATTAACAGCGACACTCATTTGGTACTGAATGTCCCTTTAAATGACAATATGGCGATTCGCGCTGTTGGCGGTTATATCGAACGAGCAGGCTTTATTGATGCTAATCGACTTTATGCTTATGATGATAATAATCAGCCTATTGCTGTCGACCCTAATGACCCAAATAGCCCGAACAAAGAGTTTTCCAAAAAAGACAGTAATGATGAAACCATTAAACACCTGAAGCTCAGTTGGAGATGGCTTGTTAATGACGACATTAGCGTAACGGCAAGTCACCAAATACAGCAAGATGAATTTGGTGACCGACAAGTGGCTAATGACCAACATACAGATGGTGGTGATTATATAAGTTTACAGCGTATTCGTGAGACTTCAGAGCGAGAACTTAGCTTAAGCTCTTTAGAAATAGAAGCCGATTTAGGTTTTGCTACCTTAACCTCGGCAACCTCAAGTTTCGAAAGTGAATCTGATTTAAACGGTGATCTTTCCGCAGAGTATTACAATAAAGGCTATTGGGGCGATTATTACTATAATGGCTTTCCTCGAGAGTCCATTATTGGCGAATATGACAAAGATGTGAAAACCTTTAGTCAAGAAATACGATTATCTTCAAATGGCGACGATAATTTAAGTTGGATTGCAGGAGCTTTTTACAGTAAACAAGAGTTAGGTGTAAGTAACGAAGATTTCCATCGTGGCTTTTATAATTGGCAAGATGATAATAATGGTTATTTTGCTGAGCAAGTGAGAACACTGAATGATTTAGGCGAAAAAAATGACTTGTTTTATGCTTCATATCAAGAAGTTGAAGCAACAGATAAAGCCTTATTTGGTGAGCTTTCTTATCAATTAACCGATAAATGGCAAGTTACGGGTGGTGCTCGTTTCTTTAAAACATCGTTTGCCAATAGTATTGAGAACCGTTCGCCGTTGTTCGGCGCTTGGAATTCTGACGATGGTGTCGACCCTCGCGGTGTTTACGGTGGTGATAATTCCTCAGATATTAGCGATCATATCTTTAAGTTTAATACCTCATATGATATTTCCGATGATGTGATGGCTTATGTTACCTTAGCGGAAGGCTTCAGAAATGGTGGTAGCAATGGTATCCCTACGTCTGGTCCGTGGGCGGAACCCGAAAATCTAGTTAACTATACCAACGATACAGCCCTCAGTCTTGAAATAGGTGCGAAAGGCTATGCACTGGATAGAAAATTACGCTTTAATGTTGCCGCTTATCGCATTGATTGGGATGATGTTATTTTAACAACTTCATCACCTAATGGTGGTTTTACTATCCTAACTAATGGTAAAACAGCTAGTTCTCAAGGACTTGAGCTTGAAGGGCATTACAGTATTACCGAGGATTTAAATATTACGGCGGGTTATGCGTATACCGATGCAAAGTTGACCGCAGATTTTTCGACTGATGGTATTAATGGTGTTGATGGCGATAAATTACCTGGTGTACCTGAGAATATGGTCACATTAGCAGTAAATTATTTTCAATACATTGATGGCTTAGAGGTTTCTTATCATTTGAATGGCTCGTATACAGATGAAGTAACGACAGCATTTTCAACCGATACTGATAACTTTACGCATGTTGATAGTTACACGATGTTGAACGCCTCGGTTTTTATCAAGCTGAATGATAATTTAAGTGTTAATTTATTTGTTGATAATATTACCAATGAAAGAGCGCCAACCAATACCCGAGGCTCAAAGTTTGCCGCGCTTGATGCCACTAAACGTGATATCTATAGCTATGTTGCACGTCCGCTAACGGTAGGATTAGGTCTTAAATATACTTATTAAATTCTCAGGTGAAATAACCTAGGTTAAATAAGTCGTTAACGTATATATTGGCTGGTAGGCTATTCAAAGCATCATCTTGAATAGCCGCTGGTCATTTTTGTTTTTAAACGCTAGGGCGTTTTATCGTTTATCACGCACGATGTGAATAAGTCGAGTAAGTAGAGTAAATTCGCTATGACAAATGCAGATATCAATATCGCAGAGCAAACATTTGAACAGGTGCTTCAACAAGTAAAAAATAAACAATATATCAGTGCCGAACAAGCATGCCGGCAATTATTACATACTTACCCACAGTACCTGCCAGCATGGCAATTACTCTCGCAAATACAATTAATGAATAAACAGCCCAAAGCGGCGTTAGAATCAATCAATAAAATATTACAGTTAAACCCTGATGATATTCCTACTAAGCTTAAAAAAATAAAGTGTTTACATGCCTGTGAAAAATTTAATGACGCAAAACACTTAGCGTTAGAGGTTTATGCTTTAGCCCCTAAAAATCCAGAATGGTGTGGTGTTTTGGGCGCATGTTTAAGTAGCTTGAAACTCTACCCACAGGCATTACAACTGTATATCGATCTCGTTCAGCGAGGTCATAAAAGTGCTTCATTGTTTTATAATATCGCCACAATTGAGCGTTTTTTGGGGAATATGCCCGCTGCAGAAGCGGCATTAAATAAAGCCATTGAATTTAACCCTCAAGATTATGAAGCTATAGCCTTACGTTCTGACATTATTACGCAAAAAACCGATAATAATCATATTAAACAGTTACAAGAGCTTTTGCATCAAGGTATTAAAGAGCCAAAAAACAGTGTCAAAATTAACTATGCACTGGCGAAAGAGCTTGAAGATATTGGCGACTATCAAGCGTCATTTCGTTATTTAAAAGCCGGTGCGGATTTGCGTCGAGAACACATGCAGTATGATGCGGAAAAAGAAACCCAAACCATTGCACGTGTAATGCAAAGTTTTAATCAATCTTGGCAAAATAGCACAACTAAAGGTTCGTCTAAACAAGCGCCTATCTTTATTATTGGCTTGCCGCGCACAGGTACAACACTGGTTGAACGTATTCTTGAAAGTCACTCAGAAGTAACCTCTGCCGGTGAATTGAATAATTTTGCCACCACTTTAGTCGACTTGTGTCAGCGCTTAAAACACGAAAAACAAGATAAGTCGGCTGACCTTGTAGCACTTAGCCAAAAAGTTGATTTTGAGCAATTGGGTGAAGCGTATATGACCAGTATTGCTGAACTTGTGCCTGCAGAAGATCGGCTGATTGATAAAATGCCATTGAATTTTCTTTATGCTGGTCTCATTCATCAGGCGTTACCGAATGCTAAGATTATACATCTGCGCCGTCATCCGCTTGATACCTGCTACGCTATCTATAAAAAACTCTTTAAAAATTCTTATGCGTTTTCTTATAACTTGGAAGAAATAGCCAATTATTACATTGCCTATGACAAGCTGATGCAGCATTGGCATGAGCTTATGCCTGGGGTGATTTATGATATTGAATATGAACAACTGGTTAATAATTCGGAAGCCGAAACCAAGCGCTTATTAGCGTTTTGCGACTTGCCTTGGCAAGACCAATGTTTACGTTTTTATGATAATAAAAGTGCGTCAACCACCGCCAGTGCTGCGCAAGTTAGGCAGCCCATCTACAGCCATTCAGTGGCTAAATGGCGTAACTATGAAAAAGAGCTTGTGCCATTAATTCAGAGGCTTAAAGCCGCCAATATTAAGTTGTAGTGAAAAAAAAAGCCTAACGAATGATTACATTAATCCGTTAGGCGTTATTCGTTTTAGTGCTATTTTTTTATCAGTTGTGTGAGCTTGGCATGTAGCGTGGATATTAGCCATCAGACTAAATGCCGCACATGGTCAACTTGGTGAAGAGTGGTATTCGCCTTCTTCTTTCAATGGGATGTTTTTAAGCTTTAGCGCATTCGATGCATCTTCATCACTGTGCCTTTTAGTGACCAGCCAAAAAATAACTAAGCTGGCTATGCTGGTGAATATGGCCAATAGATAAACATAGTTAAAGTTGCCTTCAAAAATTAAAATGCCTGCCATTGCAGGACCTACAGCGCCCCCTATGGATTGAAAAGCAGGAATCATGGCCGCATAGCTGCCGTCTTTATCGGTTTTATTGACTGCTAATAACTGATAGGGCAAGCAAAAATTCCACGCACTGGCATAAATAAGGGCGGATAATGCGTAAATCCATTTGTTATCGCTAATAATCCAAAGGACTACTGATATGAAAAATAGCCCAATGCCAAATATCATCGGTTTTAATATACCGTAGCGGCTACCGACTTTAATGGCCAAAAATGCGCCAATTGAGCAAAGTACTAATACTGCCCCTAGCACAATGCCAATAAACTCATAATCCATGTTTTTTGATACCGCTATTCGTTCTAAAAATCCCCATATACCGGTTTGGCCAATAAAGTAAATACCAATACCGCCGAGGGCGATCAACGAAGGCACCGAAACTTTGCTTGGCATTTTACTGGTAGTTGCATGTTGAACTATGCTGCTAGTTCTATCGTCAGTACTAGGCATGGAGAAAAGGAAAAATAGCGAGAAGGCAAATAACCCTGCAATGGTAAACAGCAAGCCCGCGTAACCATAATTAGGTGTAACGTGCAGTTGCAGAAAATAAATTACCGCACCGGCAACCACGACTTGTAAACCTAGTCCTAAGCTATAAGCTTTAGTGGGATCTTGTAAACCACTGATACAACACATAACGCAGGCTTGCGCCACACCGCAAGCTAAACCTGTAATTGTTAATAAGATTAAGAAGCCATTATAGTCTACAAAAGCGGAGGCATATAAAGACAGTACTGAAACAACCGTTGCTAGGCCAATCATCAACTTCCAGTTCAGCTTTCTGACCCATAAAACACTGGATAAGTTCGCGACCATTTGGCCTATTAAATACACGGTACCTAATAAACCTATTTGCGGTTCACTGTAACCTTTTAAATCAGCGGCGGAGCCTAAAATGATAAAGAGTACGTTATAAATAATATTATTTACGGTGAGAAAAACACCAATACTGAGCAATACCGCCCAGGCGTCAGTCATTTTCTTATTCACGTGCTGTGGTTGATTTGACGAATGTTCTAACATTTATAACACCTGTAATTTGGTCGATGTTTTTCAAAACCAAACGCTTAGTTGATGAATGAGTTTATCGTTCTTTTATTTGAATAGGGCAATAGCTTTGATTCGCTAGTGTTAAATTTGCATGGCTTTTATTTCTATAAACTCTTTTAAGCCATCTTCGCCCCATTCTCTGCCGTTACCCGACTGCTTATAACCACCAAAAGGAGCTTGGTAGTTAAATTGTGCGCCGTTGATAAAGACTTGCCCTGATTTGATTTTTTTCGCTATTGCTATCGCTTCTACTTTATTGGCTGCCCAAACCGCGCCCGAGAGACCAAAAATACTGTCATTGGCTATCTCAATGGCTTGTTCAATATCGTCATAAGGAATGATTGACAATACCGGGCCGAATATCTCTTCTTGCGCTATGGTCATTTTGTTATCAACATCGGCAAAAATAGTGGCGTTAACATAATAACCCTTGCTTAGTCCTGCGGGTTTACTTAATCCCCCTGTGACTAAGCGAGCTCCTTCATTAATGCCCTGTTGAATGTAATCTAAAACAACTTGTTGCTGATGTGCTGACACTACAGGTCCCATATCACTTTTAGAATCAAGCGGACTACCAATCACTAATGTTTCTGCTACCGACTTGGCAATGGTTATTGCTTGTTCGTAACGACTGCGCGGGATTAGCATGCGGCTCAATGCCGTGCAGGTTTGGCCAGAATTACACATAATATCTTCGACGCCGTACTTTATCGCCGCTTCAAGATCAGCATCTTCGGTAATGATAAATGCTGATTTACCGCCGAGTTCTTGGCAAACTCGTTTTACTGAATCACTTGCGGCTTTCATTACACTGACACCCACTTGGTTGGAGCCGGTAAATGACACCATATCAACATCGGGATGGGTACAAAGTGCATCTCCGATTTCACGTCCAGGTCCAGTCACAATATTTAAAACGCCGGCAGGTAAACCTATTTCGGCACAAATTTCAGCTAAAAAGAAAGCACTTAATGGTGCTTCGACACTGGGCTTTACAATCATAGTGCAGCCAGCAGCAATAGCGGGGGCAATCTTGCCAATAAGTTGATGTAAAGGATAATTCCAAGGGCAGATCAAGGCACAAACACCAATGGCTTCTTTGACAATGATGGAGTTACCCACTTGCTCGCTATCATCCATTAAATGGGCATAGTCAATATAAGATATGATGCCTTGAATAGGGCCTCGAACTTGAATATCTAAAGCTAAATGACGCGGCATGCCCAATTCGTCAGAAATCAGTGCCGCAAGCTCATGCTCTCGTTCTGTAAGTTTTTTCGCTAACACTGTAAGAAAATGTGCTCGTTCAGCGCCGGTAGTGCTCGACCAACGGTTAAAAGCTTTTTTCGCGGCTTGTACTGCGCTATTTACGTCATCACGATTACCAGAAATAACACTGGCTATCGGCTGTTCAGTGGCAGGGTTTATCACCGTTGAATATTGCTCGCTGGTTGAGCTTTGCCAGTCACCATTGATAAATAGTTTTTGATAATTAATCATTTATTACTCCGAACAGTATCAACGGACAGCTACTCCATTGATACTGGATCTGTTTGTAGCACAACAAAGCCTTAGCCTAAATCTTGCTGGCGCTTATTTGCTTGAATATAATCAATACAGGCGGCAATTCGATGACTCGCTTTCACTAAATCTTCTTCTGAAACGCCTAAGCTGACTCTGATGTGACCTTCGCCTGATGGACCAAAAGCAACACCGGGTAAGGTGGCAACATCAAATTTATTTAATAGTAACTCGGCCATGTCTTGGCTCGACATTCCGGTTTCTCGAATATCGACCATTAAAAACATGCCAGCTTCTGGCAGGTGGCAATGAATGCCTTCAATATTTTTTAGCTGCTGATAAAAAACATCACGGCGGCGTTGATACGTTTGACGCATCTGTTCAAGTTCAGGTAGCTTGGTGGTAAGGGCGACTTTTGCGGCGTCTTGGATAAATGCTGGGCTACCAAATAGCATACACAGGGTTAAGTTACCTAAATGTAAGGCCATTTCTTCAGGGCAGACGACCCAACCTAATCGCCAGCCTGTCATAGCATGAGATTTTGATAAACTGTTAATAGTGATAGTGCGCTCAGCCATTCCAGGCAGTGCGCAAGGGCTAAAGTGCTCAGTGCCAAAGGTCACGGTTGAATACACTTCATCTGAAATCAGCCATAAATCATGACGCTTACATATCTCTGCCACAGCCTCCATGGTACTGCGCGGAAAAACTGCACCGGTTGGGTTGTTCGGGCTATTGATTAAAATAGCAGTGGTTTTATCAGTTACAGCAGCGGCAATATCTTCCGGCAACACTTGAAAGTTATTTTCTGGTCGCATCGGCACTTTAATCACCTTAGCACCCGTGGCATTGAATAACGCTTCATAAGTGGTATACATAGGCTCTGGAATAATGACTTCTGCACCCGCTTCCATAATACATTGCGCAGCACCGTATAATGCACATTGGGCGCCATTCATTACCACAACTTGTGCTTTACTGACGTTTTGTCCTGTGGACTGACTATGCCAATTGGCGATGATGGTTCTTAATTCGGCATCACCAACCACATCGGTGTAATGCGTTGCGCCGGTTTGTAAACCATTGATTGCCGCATCTATTATCGGCTGCGGAGTATCAAAGTCAGGATCTCCAACAGCAAGAATGACCACATCGTCTCCGGCTTTTTGTCGATCCATGGCACGATACAGTATTTGCCAAGCATCAGCGGAATCGCCACCGATACGGGTGGTTAAGGCAGAATATTTCATGCTGATGCTCCTGATAATTGTGTTGTTGAACGTAGATAGTTTTCGTTCATTTGGATTAAGGTCACGCCATTGAAGGTAAAGGCGTCGCGTAAATTTTTCTCGAGTGCCTGCAATGAATCTGGTTTGGCAGTATTGCAACCAAAGCCTTTGGCAATACTGATAAAGTCCGGGGTTTTAGGATTAACACCAATGGGCTCTATGCCTTGCGCTACCATGTCGTCTCGTATTTGCCCTAAGCTGTCGTTGTTCCATAATAAAACCACTAACGGCGATTTAAGCTCTTCACAGGCGGTGGCTAATTCTTGAATGGTATATAAAATACCGCCATCGCCGGCCAAGACTAAACCTGGGCGTTCAGGAGCACCGAACTTAGCGCCGATACTGGCAGGTAGTGCATAACCAAGCGTGCCATAGCCTGTGGGGTGTAACCATGAGCGCGGCTTATTAACATCAAATAAGTAATTACCTGTGTAGGCTATTTGCGTCATATCGGCAGAGATAAAGCTATCATCGGGTAAAACACGGGCTACGACATCCAACACTTGTTGGTGTATTTTTTGTAACGGTTCAACGTCGGTTTTTACTTCAGTTTTTAATGCACTTAATGCGGCTGTTGTATTCTGCGCGTTTGCTTTCTCAGCGCTCGCTAATGCTTTATGAAAGGCTTCTAGCGCACAGGCAGCATCGGCGATAATTGGCAGATCGGCCAAATACAAATCATTCATTTTTTCTGGATCAATATCGACACGAATTAATTTGCCTGAAAGTGGTAGTTTCTCACGCCACATATCGGTTTCGGCTAACTCGGTACCCACCGCTAAAATAACATCGGCATCTGATAAAAAATTCCAGCTTGGCTCAACGCATAATATTGAACCGGCGTAGAGCGGATGATCCGTTGGGAGTAATCCTTTCGCTGCTACTGTAGTAAATACTGCTGCGCCAAGCTGTTCTGCTAATTGTTGCAGTTCACCGCCAGCTGCTATTGCACCACCACCGGCGATAATGACCGGTTTTTTGGCTTGGCTGAGCATGTCAGTTGCTTGTATCACTGTGCGATTTTGCGGTGCAGGTCGGGGAGCCAATTGCACCGGCTTACTTAACCAATCGCTATTAATTGGCGCGTTAATTACATCAAGTGGTAGTTCGATAAATACCGGTCTAGGACGTTCGCTATTGAAAATACTAAAAGCTCTGGCAATAAGAGCTGGCACTTCGCTTGGGCTATATGCGGTGGCACTAAAAGCGGTAATTGGCGTGGTAATCGCACGTTGATCTTTAGTTTCGTGTAATTCTCCACGTCCACGACCCATAGAGTTAACTTTGTTCACGCTACTAATGACTAGCATAGGAATGGAGTCAGCAAACGCTTGACCCATAGGCGTTGCAATATTGGTTACACCAGGACCTGTGATAGTAAAACAAACACCAGGCTTACCTGTGACACGAGCATAGCCATCAGCCATAAAGCCTGCGCCTTGCTCATGTCGTGCTAGTACATGTTGTATGGTACTGCCACTCAAACCGTCATAGAGATCCAACGTATGAACGCCCGGGATACCAAAAACGGTATCAACACCATAGGCTTCTAGTAATTTGACCAAAGCTTGTCCACAGGTGAGTTCATTTATTATCTTAGTTGTCATGGTGAAACCTCTTAACGCAATGTAGAATGTTGTTATACGACCGTACAATAACTAGTTAGTAAAAATCTTATTGTACGGTCGTTCAATAGTGATTTAAAAATTTTTGCTGACCAATTTATAGTAAATTAAAGGCCGCGATTTAAACCTGTCGTCATTTTTTGTTAGTAACTATTTTGTGCTATTAAGCTAGCATGTTACTATACAAGTGTACAATAGCGTGCTGCCACTTTATTTTTGTATTTCAACTATTACCTTAAATATTAGTTGGTTAAGTTAAAAATAACATGATTATCAACGTATTTTAGGGAAATGCCATGCAA
The DNA here is from genome assembly GCF_002077175.1 of Colwellia sp. PAMC 21821. Lineage (NCBI taxonomy): Bacteria > Pseudomonadati > Pseudomonadota > Gammaproteobacteria > Alteromonadales > Colwelliaceae > Colwellia > Colwellia sp. PAMC 21821. The sequence goes on along the minus strand of NZ_CP014943.1, from coordinate 1,351,010 downwards.
GGTTTATTTGCTAGTCCTACAAAGTCAGGCGCTCGATTAAGCCCAGATGAAAGGCGATTAGCACTGATTGATGCAACATTACGCTGTATAATAAAAGAAGGTCATGCTGGGCTTTCTGTACGTAAAGTTTGTCAGGAAGCGGGAGTTTCTGCGGGGCTGCTAACGCACCATTTCTCCGGTAAAGAAGAGTTACTTACCGAAGCTTATCGTTATTTAACCAAAGACATCTACACCCGTATTAATCAATCGTTAGCCCATGCAAGCGACCCCTCTGCACTGAATAAATTACGCTTATTTATCGATGTGAGTTTTCGCCGGCCAGTATTAGATAAAGACTATTTAATGATTTGGTTGGTTTTTTGGGGCTTAAGTAAACAAAAACCTGAAATAGCTGTGCTACGAAATGAAGTGAATAACAAGGTCATCACGACGCTAGAAAAGTTGATGGCAGCAACGGTAAAAGAACGCGCTATTGAAGGTATTAACATTCGACTTGCCGCAACTGGCCTATCTGCGTTAATGGATGGTTTATGGTTAGAATGGTCGCTAAACCCAAATAACTTTTCACCAGATGAGGCGGCAAAAATTTGTCAATGTTGGGTAGATGCGCTAATCACTAATGGTTTAAAACGCCTGGCATAGAGGCGTTTTCTTACTTAGTTTCTTACTTATTTTCTTCTGTCGTCTGTCGGTGTTTTACCTAATATTCTTTTATAAGACCGGTTAAAAGAAGCCCGCGAACTGTAACCAGAGCGGATAGCGATTGCGGTGGTATTTAAACTGGTTTCTGTTAACAGTCGCTGTGCGAACATTATCCGTAATCTTGAATAGTAGCCAGCGATACTATTGCCTAAAACCTTCTTAAAATCTCGTTCTAATTGGCGTTGAGAAACGAAAGTTTGTCCGGCTATTTCAGCCACCGTTAAGGGTATTTCTATGTTTCGTTCCATGAGTTTTATTGCTCGAGCCAGCCGTGGAGTTTGATTTTCTATCATAGCCGGCACATGCTCACGTTGTGGGGTACTGCCGGAGCGCTCAGTATCAAATATCAGTAAGTCAGATACTGCAATGGCAATTTCTTTACCAAAATCATGACTGATAATCGATAGCATAAGATCAAGTGCAGTAGTCGCCCCGCCCGAACTTATACGATTTCGGTCAATAACATAGCGATTATTGCAAACCTCAACTTGTCGAAACTCCTCGCTAAAGGTCTCAATTTCAGCCCAATGAATCGTCGCTCTGTAGCCATTAAGTAACTTGGCTTTTGCCAGAGGATAACTACCAGAATCTAGTCCGCCAATGACTTTTATATGGTTTTTCAATTGGCGTAATTTTTCGATTACCGCATCGGTACTGTGCCTTTGGTAGTTATAACTTGCTAAAACAATCAACACATCAGGCTTTTCTGACTCTAGCAATTGGCTAATGCTACAGTTTACACGCATTTCAAAACCACTGGAGCTAGTGACGGCATTTCCATCCATAGATACTAAGGACCATTGATAGCCTGGCCCATCAATAAAACTGTTAGCAGCTCTTAGCGGCTCAATAGAATTAAACAAGCATAAATTACTAAATTCTGGCAACAATAAGTAACAGTAGTGTTTCATGGTCAATTTAACCTCGTTATTACGATGAATTGGCATTATAAAAAGCCCGCATCAATAGTTAGCAGAAAAGGGCGTTTACATTTTCTTGAAAAATATGTCGTACAAGTGAAAAAGGATTGCACGTTTGGTCACCGCTATGTCGAAAAGTGTATCTATTTTGGCAAATAAAGCAACTTGTTAACGAGATTGTTTGATTAGTATGGTTTTGTCACTGGGTAAATGCTTTTTAGTCCTGAACAAATAGAGTTTAAATTTTGTGCTAAAAGCCATTTAAAATTTCGATAACAACCTGCCTAGTTGCTAAATTTATTTTCCATGCTCAGTTGAATCAGGATGAAAATTATGTCATTTGCTCGTTTTCTGCAACCACGCAATATCGCCATCATCGGTGGAAGAGAAGCTGAAGAGGTTATTCGTCAATGTATCAACTCCGGCTATCAAGGTGAGCTTTGGCCTGTACATCCAAAAAAACAGCAGATAGCTGGCCTCAAGGTTTACCCTTCAGTTAAAGATTTACCAGCAGCGCCTGATGCGGCCTATGTAGCGGTAAATAGATATTTAACAATATCGATTGTTGCTGAGTTAGCTGAACTTGGCGCGGGTGGCGCTATTTGTTATGCCACCGGCTTTTCCGAATCAGGAGAAGAAGGGCAAGCATTAGAGAAAGAACTGTTGAAAGTATCGGGAAATATGCCGCTACTAGGGCCAAACTGTTACGGTTTAATTAATTATGTTGATCAAGCCATTATTTGGCCGGATCAACATGGTGGTGAAAAAGTTGATCGTGGTGTCGCTATTATCACGCAGTCTTCTAATGTCGCGGTTAATTTAACCATGCAGCAGCGCGGACTGCCTATCAGCTATATGGTTTCCTTGGGTAATAAGGTTAAATTTGATCTTCATGATGCCATCAGAGAATTTGCTAAACAAACCAGTGTTACTGCGATAGGCCTTTATATTGAGGGTATTAGCGACCCAAGCGCTTTTGAAAGTGCGGTGCGTTTTGCTCGCGAACTTGGTAAACCTGTTGTGGCCATAAAGTCAGGTCGCTCGGCAGCAGCGCAAAAAATAACCATGTCACACACCGCTTCTTTAGCGGGTTCAGATGAACTGATATCCGCCTTATTTAGTCGCAATGGTGTAGGCCGTGTTTATTCGATGGAAGGATTAATTGAAGCACTAAAAGTCCTGCATATTCATGGCCCATTGAACGGTTATAAACTCGGTTCAATGAGCCCGTCTGGTGGTGATGGTGCACTTGTGGCAGATGCTGTTGAAGCAGGACGACTTGAATTGTCTGTATTGTCAGATAACCATCAAAATCGAATTAAAAATACTGTTCATGACTTGGTATCGGTATCAAACCCATTAGATTATCAACTTTTTGATTGGTTAGACACTAAACGATTGACCTCTACTTTTTCTGCCTTTATTGAGCAAGAATTTGATATGTCGCTATGTGTTTTTGATTATCCTCGACAGGATCGATGTACAGATGAAAATTGGCAGCCAGCCCAGCAAGCCATCATTAATGCAGTAGAGAGAACGAAAGCCAAAGTTGCGGTGCTTGCCACAATGCCTGAATGCATGCCAGAAAGTACCGCGAAACACTTAATGGCTAACTCGATAGTGCCTTTAGCAGGACTGAAAGCCGGTATAGAAGGGTTGCAAGCCGCCGCAGATATCGGTATTTCGTGGCAGTCGCCATTACCGGTCGAGATAATGTGTAGCAATATAAGCGCTGAAAATGCATCGCTAACACTGCTAGACGAAGCGCAAGCAAAGCAACGCTTAGCTGAATTTGGTGTGGTGGTGCCTAAAAGTGAAATTGTCACCTGCCCTGAGCTAGCACGTCACTCAGCAGATAAACTTAGCTATCCACTCGTTGTTAAAGCCTTAGGTGTTGCGCACAAAACTGATGTCGGCGCGGTAAAGTTAAACCTGAGTTCAGCCGATGAGGTCAGTCAAGCTGTAAAAGCTATGGCACATTTATCTGAGCGCTTTTTAATTGAAGAGATGATCGATGAAGTGGTTGCTGAAATTATCGTCGGTGTGGTGCGAGATGAGCAATTTGGCCTTTATCTTGTTATTGGCGCTGGCGGTATTTTAGTTGAATTAATGCGCGATAGTCGTTCGTTACTATTACCTGTTAATCGCGAAGAAGTGCTTAATGCCTTGCAGAGTTTGCGTAGTGCTGTTTTGTTCAACGGTTTTCGTGGACGTGAAATCGCCGACCTTGATGCGGCAGTTGATGCCATTTTAGCGATAGCTCATTTTGCGGAAGAAAATCGCGATAAAATCGAAGAATTAGATATTAACCCATTAATGCTTCGCGCTAGTGGTAAAGGAGCCGTTGCCGCCGATGCGTTATTAAGTATCAGAGCTTAAGATAATTGTTAGCGAGGTAACGCTAATGCATAAATTTTTTACAGGAGAAGCGAAATGTCAGAATATTTACATGTAAGCACCAAAGGCCAAATACTTGAAATAGTATTAGATAAGCCAAAAGGTAATGCGATTGATGCCAAGTTAAGCCGAGAAATGGGCAAGGTATTTGCGCAGTTTCGCGATGATCCTGAACTTCGGGTAGCTATTTTAACTGGCGCGGGCGAAAAGTTTTTTTGCGGTGGTTGGGACTTAAATGCCATTGCCGAAGGTGAAGAATATACCGGTGATTTCGGTGAAGGTGGCTTTGGCGGATTTCCTGAAATGGACACTTTACTCAAACCTGTTATATGTGCGGTTAATGGCTATGCATTAGGCGCCGGCTTTGAAATGTTACTTAATGCAGATTTTGTCGTTGCGGCTGACAATGCCCAATTTTGGCTGCCTGAATCACAAGTGGGCGTTGTGCCAGACATCGCCTCGTTCGTACTACCTAAAATAATGCCTCGGGTTAAGGCGATGGAGTTATTGTTAACCGGTAAACGGTTAAGCGCGAACGAAGCGGCGGACCTTGGCTTAGTAAATTCGGTGGTACCACAAGCACAGTTGTTAGCACATGCTTACGAACTTGCAGAAAAAATTATGAAATCAGCTCCGCTTTCTGTTGCCGCGATTAAAGAAGTGGTTAGAGAAACAGAAACGCTGTCATTTGCCCAAAGTTACCAGGAGCTGCGCTCAGGAAAATGGCCAGAGTTTCAAAAAATGCTTAAAAGTGAAGATGCTACTGAAGGGGCAAAAGCTCATCAAGAGCGTCGTGAGCCGAAATGGCGTGGCTGTTAACTGAATTGGTAGCAATCAATTTGCTCGTTACTTTATCAAATAAAATTTATATTTAAGGGCCGTATTGTTATGGACTTTCAACTAACAGAAGAACACAACATGCTAATCGAAGCGGTAAATAGCTTCGTTGAAAAAGAATTATTGCCGCATGAAGCCGAAGTTGAACGACTTCGTGAAGTACCTAAAGAGCTTGCGGCAAAGATCAGAGATAAAGCCATCGCAGCGGGTTTCTATGCCTTTAATATGCCTGAAAGTGTTGGTGGACCTGGGCTTGATTACCTGTCGCAGGCGATAATTGAACGTGAATTATCGAAAGTGGGTTGGGCGTTACATGTCTACGTAGCAAGACCCAGTAAAATACTTATGGCGTGTAAAGGGAAGCAAATAGAAGAATACCTATTACCCTGTGTACGTGGTGAAAAAGTTGATTGTTTTGCCTTGACGGAACCTGATGCTGGATCAGACGCCGCAAGCATTAGAACTCGTGCGGTTAGAGACGGTGATGACTTTATCTTAAACGGATCTAAGCACTTTATCAGTCATGCTGGTGATGCTGATTTTGCCATTGTTTTTGCTGTTACTGATGTTATTGAAGTAAAAGGCCGGGCACGTAATCAAGTCACCTCATTCTTGGTTGATACTAATACTCCTGGTTTAGTGATACGAAAAGGACCGACCTGTGTGAGTAACTTAGGTTACGAACAATATGAAATGTTTTTTGATGACTGTCGTGTGCCTGCGGCTAAAATATTGGGTGAAGAGGGTAAAGGCTGGGATGTTGCTAGTGACTGGCTAAATGCCGGACGCGTGATGGTAGCAGCAAATTGTGTCGGACAAGCTCAACGCGCCATGGACTTATCCGTTACTTGGGCGGCTGAGCGGAAACAGTTTGGCGAAGCCATTGGTAAAAAACAAGGTGTGTCTTTCAAGTTAGCAGACATGGCTACCAATATTCGTGCGGCCGATCTTCTAACATTATATACCGCACAAAAAATGGATCTCGATACCATGACAGACGGTGATGCGGGTATGGCGAAATTATTTGCCAGCGAAACGCTAGGCAAGGTTGCCGATGAAGCGGTACAAATTTTTGGTGGTATGGGGTTAATGGATGAATCGCCGGTAGAGCGTATATGGCGTAATGCCCGCATAGAAAGAATTTGGGAAGGTACTTCTGAGATTCAGCGCCATATTATCTCACGAGAATTATTACGGACCGTCGAAAGTTAATTTAATCAATGCGAATTTATCAGTGCTAATGAGTTAGCGCTGATTAAAGCTTGGCTGACTTTGACGAGTTAAATTATTTAGTCCGATTAGTATCGTTACTAACAGGCAAACAAACTGATTTTTGGAGTAGAAAAGATGAAAACGTCCATTACTGAAATGTTAAATATAGAGCATCCAGTTATTCAAGGTGGCATGCAACGTGTGTCAACTGCAGAACTCGTCGCGGCTGTAGCTAATGCTGGCGCATTAGGATTTTTAAGTGCTTTAACGCAGCCTACACCGGCTTTGCTGGCAAAAGAAATTGAGCGTACTCGCTCAATGACTGACAAACCTTTCGGCGTAAACTTAACTATTTTGCCAACGCTGACACCGCCGCCTTATGAAGAATATGCGCAAGTTATTATAGATGCGGGTATCAAAGTTGTTGAAACGGCAGGTCGAAGTCCAGCACCGTTTATGCCGATGTTCAATGCGGCTGGTATCAAGGTTATTCATAAATGCACCTCGATTCGTCATGCAAAAAAAGCCCAAGCAGTAGGTTGTGCAGCGGTGACAATTGATGGCTTTGAAGCCGCGGGACATCCAGGCGAAGATGATATTCCTTCGTTGATCTTAGTACCTCGTGCGGTCGATGAATTGGATATTCCGGTTATTGCCTGTGGTGGTTTTAGTGATGGCCGAGGTTTAGCCGCAGCGCTAGCATTGGGCGCAGATGCGGTTAGCATGGGTACGCGCTTTCTATGTACTCAAGAAGCGCGTGTTCATCAAAACCTTAAGGATAAGCTGGTTGGTGCAACTGAACTTGATACACAGCTCATTTTCAGAAAGTTTAAAAATACCGCTCGGGTTTTTAAAAATAGCATTTCTATGGAAGTTGCTGCCATTGAAAGTCGAGAGGGTAGCGAATTTAATGATGTCGCACCATTAGTGTCTGGGCAGCGAGGTGGTGAATTACTCGAAAGTGGCGATATGGAACATGGTATTTGGTGGGCAGGAATGTCTTCAGGTTTAGTTTATGATGTGCCGACTATCGATGAATTAGTGACTCGCATTGTTAGTGATGCTGAAAGCATTATAAAAAATCGATTAATGTCGATAGTAGGTTAAGGTAACTAACTGCTGCGGTATTTCATCATTATCGCAGTATGGATGCCGCCTATTAGGCAATGCAGAAGCCTATTGTACTCAGTAATTAGTTATAAAATAAACACCTGATATTGCACCGCTTTTCTAGCGTACAGAGTAGACCATTTGTGAATGACGTTGGTATTACTTAGGGCGGGTCAGGGTTAACAAAAAGAAAAAAGCTAACTAATATTTTAGTTCGCTTTTTATTTTTACAGAAACAGATGTTTGTCAGTATGTAATAACTATCTACTTAATACTAACAACACTTTACTAATAACTTGATTTAACTGGCTTAACACCCATATCATCAGCTAGCTCTTTTGGCATATAGTTTTCATCGTGTTTGGCTAATACCTCGCTTGCTTCAATCATATTACCGTTTACTAAAACGCCATTAGCGACAATACCTTGCCCTTCACGAAATAAGTCAGGCAATATGCCGTCGTAGGTCACTGTTACTGTTGGATCTGACTCAGAGAAGCTAATCGGCATTCTCATATCTGTTAGCTTAAAGCTTACGTGTAAGCTTTCACGGTCACGGTGGACACTACCTGGCACCACTAAACCTCCAATACGTAGTCGTTGGCCATTAATTGCTTTAAGGCCGCTGTCTTCTTTACCTTGGTATATTTCTGAAGGCTTATAAAATAAATCTATATTTTGACTTAGCGCATATAAAACTAGACCAGCCACAACACCTAAACCGATGATCAATGACGTTACTATGGTTAATCGTTTCTTACGACGGGGATTCATGATGTTACCTCTTAAATAATATGACTGGTGTCAGCACCGGTTTGTGCTTTTTGCAGCTCGGCCGCTTGACGTAATTTCGCTTCACGCTTTATGCGTTGGGCGATTTGTTGCTTAATTTTTTTGTGGCTACTTAGACTGGTAAAAACTAATAATGCCAAGGCTATGATACTAACGCCATAAGATAGCCAGACATAAAAGCCATAACCACCCATGTCTAAAAATGCACTGATACTATCAAACTGCATGCGCTTTCTCCTCGGTAGTTACTAATTCACGTACCCAAGGTCGCATACTGTTACGGTTCAATATTTCTGTGCGAAAACGAAGGCATATCAGTGTAGTGACCAAAAAAGCAAAGCCGATAAAGCAAACTAAAAACGGCCAAAACATATCGGCAGTCATTGATGGCTGACCTAATTTACTGACTGTTGCACCTTGATGCAGCGTATTCCACCACTCAACGGAATATTTAATAATGGGTAAGTTAATAACACCAACTAAGGCGAGAATACCCGCGGCTTTGCCGGCTAAAGTTTTATCCTCAAAGGCATTATGTAACGCCATAACGCCTAAGTATAAAAATAATAATATTAGTTCAGATGTAAGCCTAGCATCCCAAATCCACCACGTGCCCCACATAGGTTTACCCCAAGCCGCGCCGGTAACCAATGCGATAAAAGTAAAGGTCGCGCCGATAGGTGCCATAGCGGCCGCTGAGGCGTCTGCTAGTTTTAATTGCCATACTAAACCGGATAATGCCGCAATGGCCATGCCTAAATAGATCCCCATCGACAACATGGCCGCAGGCACATGCACATAGAAAATTCTAAACGTGTCGCCTTGTTGGTAATCTGCTGGAGCAAATAGCAATGCCCAAGTCATACCTATGGTTAAAAAAATAAAGGCTAAGCGTGCGCACCAAGGGAGAATTTTACCGGCAAAATGATAGCTAATCTCAGGATTTGCATAAGGGTGTAACCACTTCCACATCATATTAATTTGTACTCACTTTCAGCGCTGCGCTAACAGCAAAGGGGGCCAAGGTTAACGAGGCAAAAAATATTGCCGCGATTATAGCAAGTTGTCCGTTATAAGGTAAGTTCATTGCTGCACTGTCAATAGCACTGGTTGCAAAAATGAGCACGGGAATGTAAAGCGGTAGCACGAGCAAACTTAAAAGCACTCCGCCTTTTTTAATACCGACGGTTAAAGCCACGCCTATTGCGCCTAATAAACTCAATACCGGCGTGCCTAGCAATAAAGTCAGCATAAGTGCACCGTAGCTACTTTCTTGCAAATGTAATAATACAGCCAACAATGGTGCAATGAGTATTAACGGTAAGCCTGTCAGTAACCAGTGTGCAAAAATTTTTCCTAGCACTAAAATAAATATCGGATGTGGACTTAATAACATTTGCTCAAGCGAACCATCAGCATGATCAGATTTAAATAATCGGTCCAGTGACAGCAAAGTTGATAATAATGCAGCAACCCAAATAATGCCGGGTGCGATGCGTGATAGCATGGTGCTTTCTGGACCAACGCCCAACGGAAATAAAGTGACTACAATAATAAAGAAGAGTAATGGGTTGATAATATCGTCACGATGACGAAAAGCGATCATTAAATCTCTTTTAACAATTAAAGCAAAGGCGGCACGGTATGAAAGTTGTGTCATGAATAATTGCCCTAATAAAACCGGTAAGCTAAAGTTACTTTCTTTACTCGCTCTGCGGGTAATGAGAGATCTTGATGGGTAGTTAATATGACACAGCCGCCATTATCGGCATGTTGCATAAAGAGTTGCTCTAATTTTTCTACGCCCAATTTGTCGATAGCGGTGAAGGGCTCATCCAAAATCCAAATTTTAGCTTGGCTTTGCCACAAGCGCGCCAAAGCAATACGGCGATGCTGCCCTGCGCTTAAGTGAGAAGCGAGCGCATCCTCAAAACCTAATAAATTAACTTCTGCTAATGTTATTTCGGCTGTTTTGCGATCTAAACCATGTAAAGTGAGGTTAAACTCAAGGTTTTCTTGGGCGGTCATCTCGTCTTTAACACCGGGCAGATGTCCTAAATACAGCAAATCTTGATGAAACATTTCGCGATATTGAGTAATGTTTTTATTTTTAAAAGAAACACCGCCGTCATAAGGCTGAGAAAGGCCGGCAAGAATACGCAATAAACTGGTTTTCCCTGCGCCATTAGGGCCTTCAATTTGTAGAATCTCGCCCGCGCAGATGCTTAAGTTAAGCGCTTCAAATAACACTCGGTCTTCACGTATACATGTTAAGTTATTCGCACTTAACAAGTTTTTCGTATTCGATGGTGTCATTTTATTTTCGATGTTTAGGTTTGACAAACTTCTTCACTTAACTAGTTATTACACGTAGGTATTGGTAAATGTCTTTATTGAGTAATAACAACGACTGGACGTAACCGAATCGCTGCACACAATGGGTATGATACTATATCGTTCAATAAAGGCTAGTAACAGATATTCCGTTGTTATTAGTGTTTTAAATTACCGTTAAGTGATCATTAAATGAATTAAACTCGTATAACGATATAATTGAATTAATAGCATATTATCATAGGCATGGATAATTCCTTTGCTTAGTTAATTACGATAATATGTCGTTAGTAATAGCGCTAAAAAGGAAGATCATGAAAAACTTATTGTGGATTACTCTTATTGCTTTAACGCCATTCACTGTTATAGCACAAGCAGACTCAGTTATTACTGAATCTAGCAATGTCGAAGTGTCACCGCAGTGTTTAGACTTTATGAAGCACAGTGAAAAGAAATTGCACGCAAAAGAAAAGCTAGACCTTTGTAAGTTCACCGCTGGTAAAACAATGTTAATTGTTAATACCGCTAGTCATTGTGGTTTTGCACCCCAGTTTACAGCGCTTGAAAGTTTACACAAAGCATATAAAGATAAAGGCTTAGTGGTCATTGGTTTTCCGTCAAATGACTTTTACCAAGAAGAAGATAATGAAAAAGATACCGCTGAAATTTGCTTTGTAAATTATGGTGTAACATTTACGATGTTATCACCAGTGCATGTATTTGGTAGTGAGGCTCATCCTATTTTTCAACAATTAGCTGATGAAACTACTGCCCCAAAGTGGAATTTTTATAAGTATTTGGTCAGCGCAGATGGCAAAACAGTTAAGCACTTTAACAGCCGCGTAAAACCTGATTCAGAAGAGTTTATCAACGCTGTTAACGAAATTTTATAGAGAACATTTATGTCAAGATATGCAGGGCAAAGTAAAGGAATTCATGATTGCACCGCGAAAACTGGTGTGCTATTAACTAATTTAGGAACGCCCGATAGTCCTACGCCTAGTGCGCTTAGACGTTACCTGCGTGAATTTTTATCTGATCCACGTGTGGTAGAAATTCCCCGCTTGATTTGGTTAGTTATTTTACATGGCATTATTCTTAGAGTGCGGCCAAAAAAATCGGCTAAGTTATATGAAAGTATTTGGACAGAGCAGGGCTCGCCTCTATTAGTGATTAGCCAGCAACAAAAAGCTAAAGTTGAAAAAGCGCTTACCGACAAGTATGGCGATAACGTCATCGTCGATGTTGCTATGCGGTATGGTAATCCTTCAATTGGCAACGCGTTAGAAAGCTTTCAAGCACAGGGCGTTAATAATATTATTGTTCTGCCTTTGTACCCACAATATGCGGGGCCAACTACAGGTGCTACGTTTGATGCGGTGTTCAATAAAATTAAAACCTGGCGTTGGATCCCAAGTATTCATTTTCAAAGTAGTTATCATGATAAGCCGCTTTATATTAAAGCATTAGCGGCAAGTATTAATAACCATATTGCCGCTCATGGCAAACCCGATAAGTTCGTTTTTTCATATCATGGTATGCCGAAATATTTTCTAGAGCAGGGCGATCCATATTATTGTTTTAGTCATAAAACTACGCGTTTAGTGGTTGAAGAGCTTGGCTTAAGTAAAGATGATTATGTGATGACTTTTCAGTCGCGTTTTGGCAAAGCAGAATGGCTTAAACCCTATACGGATGAAACATTAGTAAGTCTTGCTGAAGCGGGAAATAAACATGTCGCTATTATTAGCCCAGCCTTTAGTGCTGACTGTTTAGAGACTTTAGAAGAGTTAGTTCACGAAAATAAAGAAATATTTATTACCGCGGGTGGTGAACAATATCACTATATTGCCGCACTAAATGACGAAGATGCGCATATTGACGTTATGCTTGATTTAATAGAGCCACATATCGTTTAGTAAACTTATACGTACTTAATTAAGCTGGATTCTTTAGCGTTAGAAACAAATAGTTTTCTAGCGTTAGAAACAAAAAAACGAAACATAAGTTTCGTTTTTTTATTTATCTTTAGTATTAACTAAAGAAAGTTTTGCACTTTAGATTAAGATGCAACTACGTTTTCAGCTTCAGGACCTTTTTGGCCTTGTTTTACGCTAAAAGTTACCGCTTGACCGTCAGTCAAAGTACGGAAACCGTCACCAGAGATTGCACTAAAGTGAACAAAAACGTCAGCGCCGTTTTCTTGCTCGATGAAACCGAATCCTTTAGATTCGTTAAAAAATTTTACTTTACCAGTTACTGTATCAGACATACTAACATTTCTCGCAGATCAAAAATTAAAGTTTAGCCAAAATGGCCATATGCGGAGTAAATGCTCTCTATCTAAAAAAAGGCAGAGAAAGGTTTCCAGTAACACATATTAAAGCGTCTAGGCTGATCGTAGGTCTGTTGACCACAAGATCTCTCCTTATCCCGAAACGCAAAAACTCAACGCAAAGTCATATTAACACATTAGAATTTAGGAATCTCTAAAAAAACCAAGATTATCTGACTTTTTTAAAATAAAAAAAAGCCAGCTAAGATGCTGGCTTTTATAGTATATTTTAAAAAGTTGCGTTAAATTTCAGCAATTTGGGCTTTCTGGTCAACCATTTTAGCGATGGTTGATTCTGCTTCAGCCAGTTTAGCTTTTTCTTTATTAATAACAGCCTCGGGTGCTTTACCAACAAAACTTTCGTTATTTAGCTTACCTCGAACACGGTCTGCATCTTTTGATAACTTATCGATGGCTTTATCTAAACGTGCTAACTCAGCATCTTTATCTATTAATCCTGCCATTGGTATTAATAGTGATAAATTACCAACCACAGCGGTTGCTGAAGCCGGGCCATTATCATCGCTAGCGAGTACAGTAATGCTTTCGAGTTTAGCTAGGGCACTAATAAATTGCTCATTTTCAGTTAAGCGACGTTGATCATCAGCACTAACGTTTTTCAAAAGCACAGGCAATGGCTTGCTAGGGGCAATATCCATTTCGCCTCGAATGTTACGAATAGCAACAATAAGTTGTTTAACCCACTCTAAATCGTCAATAGCGGTTTGGTCACATTGACTTTCATCAAACTGCGGGAAGCTTTGAATCATAATGCTATCGCCCGTTTTCTCAAAGTTAGTCAAAGGCACTACTCGTTGCCAAATTGTTTCAGTGATAAACGGCATAATAGGGTGCATTAAACGCAATAAAGCTTCTAAAACAGTAACTAAGGTATGACGAGTTCCACGCTGCTGTGCTTCATCACCTTTAAATAATACCGGTTTAGTGAGCTCTAAGTACCAGTCACAAAATTGATTCCAGGTAAATTCATATAAAGCCTGTGAAGCAAGATCAAAGCGATAAGTGTTAAATGCTTCATGGACAGTTTTAACGGTTTGTTGAAACTGTCCCATGATCCAGCGATCGGCTAATGAAAAGGTCATTTCTCCAGCAGGTTTGCTCGATGTAGTTCGACCACAATCAAACTCTTCTGTATTCATCATCACATAACGGCTGGCATTCCATAACTTATTGGTAAAGTTACGGTAACCTTCAAGGCGTTTCATATCCCAGCTAATATCGCGGCCGGTAGTTGCTACAGACGTTAAGGTAAAACGTAAGGCATCAGTGCCATGGGCTTCAATACCGTTGGGATATTCTTTTTTCGTCAGTTTTTCAATTTTAGCAGCCAATTTAGGCTGCATCATATTACCGGTGCGCTTTTGTAATAAATCTTCCAGCGAAATACCATCGATCATATCAAGTGGATCAACAACATTGCCTTTTGACTTACTCATTTTATCGCCATTTTCATCGCGAATAAGCCCGGTCATGTAGACTTTCTTAAAAGGTATTTGTGCTTTGCCATTTTCATCTTTGTTGAAATGCATGGTCATCATGATCATACGAGCAACCCAGAAGAAAATAATGTCAAAGCCGGTGACTAAGACATCAGTCGGGTGGAAGGTTTTTAAATCTTCAGTTTCTTTAGGCCAACCTAACGTAGAGAACGTCCATAATGCTGATGAGAACCAAGTATCGAGTACGTCATCGTCTTGGCTTAGTTTCATATCGTCGCTAATGGTGTTATTCGCACGTACTTCTGCTTCTGTACGGCCAACATAGACTTTACCATTTTCGTCATACCAAGCTGGAATACGATGTCCCCACCAAAGTTGACGAGAAATACACCAATCTTGAATGTTGTTCATCCAAGCAAAATACATGTTTTCGTATTGCTTAGGAACAAATTCAATTTGGCCATCTTTTACTGCATCAACGGCTGGGCCGGCTAGTTTTTCAACACGTACATACCATTGGTCTGTTAATAATGGCTCGATAATAACACCTGAACGATCGCCGTAAGGGGCTACTAAATCATGTTCTTTTACTTCAACTAATAAACCTAATTCGTCAAACTTAGCAACGATGGCTTTACGAGCAACAAATCTGTCCATACCGGCAAATTCAGCCGGTAATGCGGTGTCGTAGGCATTACAGACTTCACCTTTAGTATCATAGATTTCAGCGGTGGCTAATATAGCAGCGTCTTTATCAAAAATATTAATTTGTGGAAGTTGATGACGTTTACCCACTTCATTATCGTTAAAGTCATGGGCAGGGGTTATTTTTACGCAACCCGTGCCTTTTTCCATATCGGCATGATCATCGCCAACAATGGGAATTAAACGATTTACTAACGGCAATAACACTTGTTTGCCAATTAAATCTTTATAACGAGGATCTTCAGGATTAACCGCAATGCCGGTGTCACCCAACATGGTTTCAGGACGAGTCGTTGCTACCACTAAATAGTCAAGGCCATCAGCTGTCTTAGCGCCGTCAGCGAGTGGATAGCGTAAATGCCACATGTGGCCTTTTTTATCTTTATTTTCTACTTCTAAATCTGAAATAGCGGTATGGAATTTTGGATCCCAGTTTACTAAGCGTTTACCACGATAAATTAAGTCGTCTTCATATAAACGCACAAAAACTTCTTGTACGGCTTCAGACATACCATCATCCATGGTAAATCTTTCACGAGACCAATCGATAGAATTACCCAAGCGGCGCATTTGTTTACCAATAGTACCGCCCGACTCTTCCTTCCATTGCCAAATTTTATCGATAAAACCTTCACGGCCATAGTCGTGACGCGTTTTATCTTCTTCTGCGGCAATTTTACGCTCTACGACCATTTGTGTTGCGATACCTGCATGGTCACAACCAGTTTGCCACAAGGTATTTTTACCTTGCATACGTTGGTAGCGAATTAAGGTGTCCATTATGGTTTGCTGAAAAGCATGGCCCATATGCAAACTACCCGTTACGTTTGGTGGTGGAATAGCAATACTGTAGCTGTCGCCTTCACCTGTCGGGCTAAAGTAACCTTGTTCTTCCCAGCTTTTATACAGGGATTGTTCAATGTCAGAGGGGGTAAATGTTTTTTCCATCAGAGTTTCCGTCAGAAGATTTTTAACTGGTTGTATCGATAGTTTGCGGTGCGCTAGCCACTTGGTGAGCGACATTGAAACCCCATTGGCGACAAGTACGAAAACGGTTTCGAGCTTGCTCTTTTAAGGTTTCATCGGCAGGTACAAAATCTATCAGATGCGAAAATTGGTTAGCGAAGTTGGGTACTTCGCTAGTTAAATTAATTAAAACCGCACGGCGGTTTTTTGGGGCTTGCCAGCTTATTTCGACAGCAGCACCTTGCTTTGGACCTTCACCAATTAAATTGTGTGGTACAAAGCTGTCGGGATCAAAAGCCCATAACATTTCGTCAATATCATGCGCACTTTGTTGATCTTGAGTATAAATAAATACCCGCTGATTTTGTCGGTAAAAGTGAGCCGCTTGCAAACAGGCATAATGCAGGTGCAACTGTGCTTCAGTTACACCTGTGACTGTACTTTGCTCTTCTATACTGTAGAACATTGCTTGGGTTAGCATGACGTTATTCCGCGTATAAATTCACTGAGAATTATTCGCCTTGCTCAGCGCCAGCGCGATTTAATAAAAATTGCGTTAGCATACTTACTGGGCGGCCTGTTGAGCCTTTATTTTTGCCGCTGCGCCATGCTGTGCCAGCAATATCTAAATGCGCCCAATGATATTTCTTGGTAAAGCGAGATAAGAAACATGCGGCAGTAATTGTGCCTGCTTCTTTGCCACCTAAGTTGGTAAAATCAGCAAATGGGCTTTCAAGTTGGTCTTGATAGTCGTCCCATAAAGGCATGCGCCATGCTCTGTCACCACTTTGCTCAGAGGCATTTAATAGCTCGTGCGCCAGTGGATTATGAGTACTTAATAAGCCTGTTGCATGCGCGCCCAAAGCTACGACACAAGCACCCGTTAAGGTGGCAACATCAATAACAAGCTCAGGATCAAAGCGTTCAACATAAGTGAGTGCGTCACACAAAACCAAACGGCCTTCAGCATCGGTATTTAACACTTCAACGGTTTGACCCGACATAGTGGTTAATATATCACCAGGACGATATGCGTTGCTGCTTGGCATGTTTTCACAGCCCGCTAAAACGCCAATAACGTTGATTGGTAATTGCAGCTCAGCAAGAGCATGCATAGCGCCTAAAACACCGGCGGCACCACCCATGTCATATTTCATTTCATCCATGCCTGCGCCTGGTTTTAATGAAATACCACCACTGTCAAAGGTTAACCCTTTACCGACCAGTACTAACGGTTTTGAATCATCACCAGCACCATTATATTTAATAATGCTCATCAGTGACTCATTAACAGAACCACGGCCTACGGCTAAATATGAGCCCATGCCGAGTTCTTCCATCTCTTTTTCGCCAACAATTTGCGTAGTAACATTGTCGTAATCAGTACCCAAAATTTGCGCTTGTTCAGCTAAATAGGCAGGATTACAGATGTTTGGCGGCATGTTAGCGACGTTTTTACAGGTCGTTATACCTTCAGCAATCGCCAAAGCATGGTTGATTGCGCGTTCACCAATCGGTAATTCACGGCGCGTTGGTACATTAAACACGATTTTACGTAAAGGGCGACGAGGCTCTTCTTTACGGGTTTTTAAACTGTTGAAACTGTAAAGGCAATCTTGTGTTGCTTCAATCGCTTGACGAACTTTCCAGTAAGTATCGCGGCCTTTAACATGTAATTCAGACAAAAAGCACACGGCTTCCATTGAGCCGGTTTCATTTAAGGTGCTAATGGTTTTACTGATAATTTGGCGGTATTGGCGCTCGTCTAACTCACGTTCTTTACCACAACCGACTAGCAATACGCGTTCGCTAAGAATATTTGGCACATGATGCAACAACAACATTTGCCCTGACTTGCCTTCTAAATCGCCACGACGTAGCAGGTTACTAATATAACCTTCACTAATTTCATCTAGTTGCTCAGCGATTGCCGACAAACGACGTGGTTCGAAAACACCGACGACAATACAGGCGCTACGTTGTTTTTCCGGACTGCCACTCTTTACACTGAACTCCATGATGTCTCCTAATTTGACTCAAATGCGTATATTTTATAGAAAATATACTAATAAGGTTGCTAAAAACAGTAAATAATCGCTAAGCTTGCTTTTAATTGTATTCGGCTAAAGGCTATAATTATAGCCGGATTGCACAGCATTACCTGTTAAGCTTACAATTAACTTAATGCTAAAAATGACAAGTTTACGCAAAAAATGGCTGTATGTCAGAAAAAACTAAGTTTTTATAGGATCACTTTGTGATTATATTTCGTTATTTACTCAAAGAAGTTGCTAAAACCCAACTTGCGGTATTTCTTGTCATTATGACGATATTTATCAGCAATAAATTCGTTCGCGTGCTTGACGATGCCTCGGAAGGTGGTATACCAGGTCATTTGGTGATGACATTTATTGGCCTGAAAATACCTGACCTTGCTGGCATGATTTTACCCCTGAGCTTTTTTCTTGGGGTTTTATTGGCGTATGGTCGCATTTACGCTGAAAATGAAATGACAGTTTTGCATGCCTGTGGTGTAAGCGAATGGTATGTGGTGCGTGTTACCTTAATACTGGGTTTTGTTACCGCCATTATTACCGGCATATTCACACTTTATTTGTCGCCCATGGCTGCAGAGTATGAATATCAAGTTAAAGATCAAATTGCGGCTGACTCAGGATTAAGCTCGCTTATTGCCGGTCGCTTTCAAACAACGGGCAATAAAAAAGCAGTGGTCTTTATTCATGATAAAAATAGAGCTGACAATACATTTGAAAAGGTCTTTGTTGCTCAGCTGCCTGATGAAGACACACCAAATTCTAGTGTTATAGACTCAAGCTTAGTTTATGCCGCGACAGGTCAAGTGGTTGAAGAGGAAACCGGCTTACAGCGTTTGATATTGTCGGCAGGTACCCGTTATCAAAATGACATAAAAAATAAAGAATTTCGCCAAGTTGCTTTTGATAAGTATTATATTCAAATTCAAGATCAAAAAGTGGCGCACAAACGTCGTAAACTTAGTGCTATTCCAACTTCAGAGCTTTATCAAGATAAAACACCCGAAACGAGCGCCGAAAGCCAATGGCGAATCGCCTTCCCATTAGCCTGTATTATTATGACTTTAGTCGCTGTGCCGCTGAGTGTGGTTAATCCGCGCCAAGGGAAGTTTGGTAAAATGCTACCAGCGCTACTCCTGTTTTTAAGTTACTTCTTGTTACTGACGGCGGTTCGGTCCGGCATAGAAAAAGGCTCTGTTCCACAATATATTGGTTTGTGGCCCGTACATTTTGTTGTGCTGGTATTAGGCTTTAGCTTGCTGGTGAAAGGTAGAACGAGTGGTCGGAAATTTAAAGCAAAAATAGCGATAAATAAGGGTGCTGCATAATGCGTATTCTAGATATGTACATAGGTCGCATTATCGCCTCGACGACCTTTCTCACTTTGGCAGTATTTGTCAGTTTGAGCGGTATCATTAAATTTGTTGAACAAATGAAGTCAGTCGGCAAAGGTAATTACGATTTAGCTCATGCTGCGCTTTATGTGCTTTATGCTATTCCACAAGATGTGTCGTTATTTTTCCCAATGTCGGCGTTAATTGGCGGCCTAATTGGTATGGGCATGATGGCAAGTAGTAGCGAACTAATTGTTATGCAGGCATCAGGACTTTCTCGCCTCGATATTATTAAATCAGTGATGAAATCTGCCTTGCTGTTGATT
Organism: Colwellia sp. PAMC 21821; assembly: GCF_002077175.1. Taxonomy (NCBI): domain Bacteria; kingdom Pseudomonadati; phylum Pseudomonadota; class Gammaproteobacteria; order Alteromonadales; family Colwelliaceae; genus Colwellia; species Colwellia sp. PAMC 21821. The sequence goes on along the minus strand of NZ_CP014943.1, from coordinate 1,331,526 downwards.
GTGGTCAGTATGGCCGTTGGCGAATGGCTTGCACCTCAAGGCGAAGCCGCAGCGCGACAAGTACGTGCGCAGGCTATTTCAGGTGGTAGTTTAATCTCATCAACAGGTGGTACGTGGGCCAAAGACGGCGATTACTTTGTGCATATTGGTGAAGTACAAGATCAAGGCTCTTTAAAAGATATCCAAATATACCGGTTTAATGAACAGCTTAAGCTATCAAGTTGGGTATCGGCCAGCAGCGCGGTTTATCAAAAAAATGCTTGGCAATTACGCGATGTCATTGAAACGAAGATCAGCGATAAAGAAATTACTAAAGAAAGCCAAGATATAATGTCTTGGAGCTCAACGTTAACCCCTGATAAATTAGGTGTTGTAACGGTAAAGCCAGAGTCATTATCACTTAGAGGGTTAAATGATTATTTAGACTACTTAGATGCCAATAAGCAAGATAAAAGCCGATATTTGTTAGCATTTTGGCGAAAAATAGCTCAACCTATTACGTTGGCAGTTATGCTCTTAGTGGCGCTATCTTTTATCTTTGGCCCATTACGTTCAGTTTCTATGGGCGCCAGAATTATGATGGGTGTAGCAACGGGGATTTTATTCTTCATTGTTAACGAAGTGCTGGGTTCGCTCAGTTTAGTTTATCAACTCCCCGCGATTTTTGGTGCTTTTATGCCCAGCGTTATTTTTGTCAGTATTGCGTTGTATTTAATGAATAGGCGCGCAAGTTAGCGTGATTAAACAATTTAAATAGTTAATCTACGAGATGAATACCGCGCTGTATTCATCTCGATTGCTCAAGTATTAAATTAGTTAGAAGAATTACAGCCTGCCACGATTTGCTTCAAGAGTTAACAGCACCACCTCAGTATTCGTGAGTCTGTCTTGAAGACTCAATTTATTTTTTCTATCAACTAATACGGTAAAATTACCTAAGCCGAATAATGTGGGCAATAAGCGTTTTAAAGCCGTAGTTTTAGTGATTAAGCTACCGTCTTGATTTTGCACTTTTAAACGCCACGCTTTCATCCCTAGGGTTTGGCCACTTTTAGACCAAAACCAGATAAAAAACAATGACACCCAACCTAGCTTCCAAAATTCATTTGGCCAAAGCAACCACGAAGTATTTCTAATGGTATCGCTTAAGTGTTGATAACCTTGTAAATCAAAAAGTCCAAAATGAACCATTAAGGAAATAATTAAAAAAGAAGCTGCGCCTGCGGTCATATAAACAGCAACCGCTATTAAAGCGTCATACAACCATGAAGCCACACGACGTCGAAAGCCAGCACGAGGAAAAGATGAATTAGAAGTTAATGACATAGCTATATCAATAGAAAAATTTGCGCTAGTTTAGCAAAAGGCATATAAAAGTATAAGTAACAGTGTAATATTTAATTTTCAGCGATATTTAGCTGAGTTAAAAAATATTAAATTTAAGCATGTAAAGTAGGACTTTTAATAATGACCCTTTTTGCGCCGCGCGGCACACTGGCAATGTCAACAGAAGACAATATAATCTTAATTGATGCAGAAGGGCCGTGGAATATTGACTACATAGATTATCTGCATCAGCAGTTACTGTTGGCTTTAGCACAGGTTGACTATAATAACTTTGGTGCTTTACTCACCCCTAAAGGTGAAGCTATTAGTGTCGAAGCAGGTGTTGAATATCACGCTGACTTTATTCGCCGAGGCAATACTAAAGCTATTGCATTAAACCTTGCTCATTGCACAACGCCACTATTAGCGGAGAGCTTATTTAGTAAAATATATCGTTCTGCGGGAGTCAAACATGCCTTTTTTGATAATGCATTTGATGCCAGACATTGGTTGGAAAAAGAACTAGCGGCTTCAGCTATTGTCTCATCATGAACAAATAAACAGCACTCAAGCGAGAATAGAAGAAAAACTATTGCCAACAGAGTAATTTTTCGTATAATGCCTGCCTCTTCAGTAATGTTTTACATCTTTTGAAGATATAATGATTTTGAAGTCTTAGTTTAAGAGCATGACTTACTTTAAGAGCATGACTTACTTAGCCTGAAAAATACCGGCGGTAATGTGACCTTGTTCAGTAAAATAGTTAAAAAATAGTTTATAAAGAAATCAATTTTTAAAGTGAAAAATGACTTCTTTGCAAATTGCAAAACGGGCGTAAAGCCTATGCCAGCGTGATGAAATTGGTATACATGGGGGATTCAAAATACAGGATGCCTTCACGTAGATGCTTAATTCTAGTAGTCTGGCGATGATTTGAACCCTTGCAAAGTTTTGCAAAGAAAAATTTTGATTTAGTCGCAATTAAGTAAAAGATTTAGAAGAAAATAGTTTACAAAGAAATCAGTTTTTAAAGTGAAAAATGACTTCTTTGCAAATTGCAAAACGGGCGTAAAGCCTATGCCAGCGTGATGAAATTGGTATACATGGGGGATTCAAAATCCCCTGTCGAAAGACGTGTCGGTTCGAGTCCGACCGCTGGTACCATCATTTATAAAGCCCTGATTCGAAAGAGTCGGGGTTTTTTTATGTCTAAAAGATTATATTTAAATAGTTAATTCATGCACCGCTATAATATATGTGTTTATCGAATTGTATTAAAAAGGTTTTACATGGCTTCTACAGCGCACGCACTTCACATATTGGTTAAACATAAAGAAATTGCAGAAGATATTATTGAGCAATTAGGTAAAGGAGCTAAGTTTCAAACGTTAGCTAAGAAACATTCTAACTGTCCGTCCGGTAAAAAAGGTGGTGACTTAGGTGAATTTAAGCGAGGTCAAATGGTACCTCAGTTTGATAAAGTAGCATTTAGTGGTGCAATATTAGAGCCTCATTTGGTTAAAACTAAATTTGGTTGGCATGTTATTAAAGTACTTTACCGAACTTAATTTTAAACCAGTGTTAATCGAGTAGGGCTTTAGTGACTGTTATATTAGGCTTTATATTAAATTCGGAATTAAAGACTTCGCCATAATTAAGGTTTCAAATGAAAATACTCATACTGTTATCACTCATCGCATTTAGCACTATAGTAAATGCTGAGATTAGAAGCGTTCACTGCCCTTTAGGCTGTCCTAGCTTGAATATCATTGATAACGACGTTGTGTTTAATCACACCTATGCGTTGAGTAACAATCCAAAAACAAAATTTGCCGACTGGGCTGCTTATGAGGTGAACGTAACAAATTTTGGCGATAGTCCTGGTAGGAATTGGGGCAATGATGATTTGATTGATGATGACGAATCACTAGAAGAGTCAGACTATAAAGGCGCTTTTCAGTTATTAGAATCAGATAAGGGGCATCAGGTACCATTAGCTAGCTTTGCTGGACATAAAAATTGGGCAGAGCTAAATTACCTATCCAACATAACACCTCAAAAGTCAGCTTTAAATCAAGGTTCATGGGTTGCATTAGAAATTGCAGTACGCAAGGCCGTTGGCTTTAGAGATTCTCTATATGTAATAACGGGTACTTTATATTTAGAAAAGGAAAACCCATTACCCGGAGCTGACGAAGTACATACCATCCCCTCTGCATATTTTAAAGTTGTATATGACCCAAAGGGCAATGCTGCTAGTTTCATCTTTGATCAGGACTTACCAAGGAAAGCGGATTATTGTAATCAAAAAGTTAGCAATAAAGACCTAAATGCTAAAGTTCCATTCACTATGCCTGATTTCACAGATTCAAAAGAAATACTAAATAGACTCGGCTGCTAATACATAGTTTCAGCTAGACTTTAGGAGTTGTAACTCACTTGAGAGTAAATATCACCCTGATAAAAGACATGGTCATTAACTGAACATATCTTTTATCAGCATCTAAAGCATAAATTTTATATGTACGACCTTACGATGCTTTCTGGTGGTTAAACTGACTCTGCTTAATATACCTACAAGCGAACTCAACAGAGCCAAAAAAATAATTAATTAGCTTCGTGCGCTTATTAATAATATATATAGGCATATCTTTATTGTTGATTATATCGAGCCAAGTTTCTACAAGTACAGGTGGTGGGAGTTCTTGATACATTACATTCAATCCTTGAAAGTTAATTAGTACTAAATAACCTTAGACTAAGATTATTATTATGCAAGGTAGTGATACCTCCCCTTGCCATTTGGTTATTTAGGTCGGTTTTCAGAGTAAACTTTGAGAAGCGGGCGTTAGCACTTATTTATCAAATGGTGGATGCAGTCTGATATTTCGACCATTAAAACCTATATTTTCTTAGGTTGTTTATAGCTGTCAAAAGACATAGAGCTACCTTTATTCTGACAGGCAGCTAAGGTGCCTTTGCAGTTGTTAAATCTTTAGGGTTTAAAGGCGGCTTATCCGACATTGCGGACATTAGCTGTTTACGGCAGCAGCTAGCCATTAGCTGACGTTAGCTTTTGTGTTTCTAACGGCTGGTCAGATACGATTGCTGACTCTTTCATTATTTCAATGTAAGAACTGAACAGGGCGTAGAAAGGCATAAAATACACACTAATATAAAGGTCAACTTTCCGATCATAAAGCTGACATAGATTTCATACTTCTATGGCGCTCTGGGGCACTTAAAGTCTTAGATTTCGACATTAAATGCTTATTTAGATAATCTTAAACGTAAAATAGACACAATTTCTTCATGAGTAATATGGCTATTTAAGGTGTATTTAAATTATGCATTGAATGGACTTCCCAGCTTTCACTAGACAGTTTGTAAGGATTGTATTCTTTTGGTACCTAGCAAAGTATGGGAAGTCCAAGAAGTAGAAGATTACTTTTCCAAAAAAACGGGCATCGAAATATTCAATGCCTGTTAACATTTAACCAATACTAGAAGTAGTAACCTACCTGAATATTAAGTTGGTGTTTCCATTCAGTTGAATCGTCTACAAGCGAACCTTTATTAAAGGGTCTGTTTGTACCAGCAACATAATCAACCCAAGCAAAAATTGGCCCAGCAGTAACTCCTACCCCTAAAACATTCGCCTGTGTATCTTCTTGAAAATCGCCAGATTTATCGGTCGTTATTGAATAATCATTATAGAAAGTTAGGTTATTAAACGCACCAAAATCGATATCATGAGAATATGACATATTCACGTTATATATGCTCGCCGAGGTAGGTATACTGTCGTTATAAGCATAAGCTCCGACAGTAACAAAGTCATCACCATTGTCTAAATCATAATCATAATCGGTATATTGAAGCATTAAGGTAAAGTTATTGATAATGCTTTTTAAATGTACAGCATAAGCAGTACGGTCGCCAAGTGAATTATTGGCCCCCTCAAGCTCTCCTGTTAGGAAAGAGCCACCAATTTCGGTCTTAGCAACATCGTTATCAAATGTGTAAGCGTACCTAATATTAATAGTATTACTTTCGCTCAGACCTACGGTAGGTTCAGCATATGCGTCTATGACATTACCGTTGGCATCAAGATCAGTTAGGCCTACAACATCAAAACTGTAACGAGCATTTGTACCACTACCGCCTGTTTCATCATTAAGAAAATAAGCAATACGAATATCATGGTTGTCGTATTTACCGATAAATTTTAGACCTGAATCATATTCATCTTCCAAACCTACGAAATAAGCATCACTATAGAAAAAGCTATTAGAGTTATAACCTAAATTACCAAAAGGCACCTTGGTGACACCTATTTGTCCTTCCCAGTTATCATCAAACTGATACGCAGCATAAGCATGATGAACCACATCCATATACGAATACCAGCGATACTCAGCTGATAACCTGACATCCCCGATAGTACCGTTGACGTCAAGACGGAAAATAGAGAAATCGAAAGAGCCTCCTTCATCTTTATTAGAGTCGCTGTAGTTGTAATTCATACGAATCGCACCGCCGACTTTAATATCGGGCGCTGATGTAGAGGTGACTTTCTTTTCTTCTTTAACTTCCTTTTTCAATTCACTTACTTGTCTTTCGAGCTCAGCAAGACGCTCTGTAGACGATGCTGATGTATCGGCCCAAACCGACGTTGAGCTGGCAAGTAAGCTACCAATTAATATGCTATTATAGATTTTCATGTATTCTCTCCAATTAGTTAGTGTTTATTTTTTTATAGTTTTATTTTATGTTTTACTTAACAGCTAATAATTAGCTGTTAAGTGCTTGTCAGCTGAGAGTCCATTCGAAATTGATGGAACTAGAATTAGCCCACTAATTGTTGATAAAGTTCAGGATCTGTTGCCCCCTCTGTACCAATAACTAATACTTTACTTTGAGCATCTAAATTCAATGCTTTGGCAAAAGTATCCTGCGCACGTGCATTGATAGCGGCGGCTAATCCTGGTACAGCAGATTCTCCAGCTTCAATTGCTGGGTCGCCTTTATAACCTTTGGCTAATAAGCTCATAGTGTCTGCAATAGCGTCTTCACTCAGCGTCATAAAATCATCGGCGCCGTTAGATAATATTTGCCAAGCTAATAAAGAAACTTCACCGCAGGCCAGTCCTGCCATCAATGTATCGAGATCACCATTAACCACCACAGGTTCACCGGCTTTAGCACTAAGCTGTAAACAATTAGCTTGCTCCGGTTCTACCACGATAAATCTTGGACGGCGTTCGCCCCAAAGATCCCAGAAATAGCCCGCTACTGCAGAGGCCAGCCCGCCGACGCCACCTTGGACAAAAACATGAGTAGGTATCTCACCATCAAGCTGTTCGACCGTTTCAGCCAGCATCACGGTATATCCTAAGGCAACGTCTTTAGGCACTTCCATATAACCTTCGTAACTGGTATCGGAAACGATGACCCGGCCATGAGCCTTAGCATCTGCACCAGCCTGACGAACAGATTCGTCGTAGTTGCCACTAATACGAATAACATCAGCGTCAAAGGCTTCCATTGCTACTTTTCTACCTTCAGAGACATCACGGTGAATATAAATAACGCAGCCGCAACCAAACATTTGTGCTCCCCACGCCACAGAACGTCCATGGTTACCATCGGTTGCACAGGTAACAACGATTTCCGCAACGTCTTCTTTCAAACGTCCTTCTAACAAATCTGAAATGCTTGGGCGTTTCCCTAAACGCTGCTCTAATAAATTTTGAAGCTGGCAAGCAACGGCGTATGCACCGCCAAGCGCTTTAAAACTTTTGAGGCCAAATCTCTCTGATTCATCTTTGTACCAAATGGCGGCCAAACCAGCGTCTGCTGCCATCTCAGATAATGAATGTAATGGCGTCGTCGAATAAGCTGGCCATGTTTTTATATTTGCAATCACATCGACAGATTTTTCGACGCTTAATACGTCTCTCTGTGCGTCCGAATATTTATTTTCTCGATGTGCTGCAGGGTTTGCAAAATGGGTTAGCCTACTATTTTGTTTTAACATATTTATAAATGCCTCTAGTTGTCAGATGATTTTTCGAACGACCTAAAATCTAGTAAAATGAATAACCAGATTTAGCTGAATTAAACAAGGTCGATCATAATTAGCCTTATTGGTATTTATAAATAAACCAGACTATTAATTAAGTTATTGCAAGGAATTAGCCTTTAAAGTCCATAGCAAAGTAACTATGACAATAAGTTTACCTAAAGGCGTAGCGGTCATTCTTTCAAATTGACAATGTGCATGAGGAATTACATTTAAATAAGGGGGGTTGACGAGTTTTATCTTCAATTGAACATTAATGAAATAGGTAGCGTTCCACTCTACAGTGCGGCCAGAATGCTTACGATGAATTAGTGGGTAACCGTTGTGAGGAAGTAAACGGCCAGTTTTATACCCAACTTATTTAAGTGTAATAAGTTGGGTTAATAGTGGAGGGGGAAAGTCAGCACCCTATCAATGCACTGGTGTTGATAGTTAGGCCTCTTTAGTGGTTAACATCGTTTGTGCTTTGAAACGAACAACATAGCAATACAACAGCAATGCAACTAAGACAATAACACTGCCTACTAAGGTTATGCTACTTGGCGTTTCACCCAACCCCAGCCACACCCATATTGGCGCAATAATCGACTCTAACAATAAAAACAAACTGACTTCCGTAGCACTGATATAACGTGGCGCGATTTGTAATAAAACAAAACCAATAGGCATAGCAATCGCCGCAGAAAGAAACATAGCAGCTATTTCCTCAGGTCTCGCCACCACTGCACTGGTATTGACCCAGCCAAGCGCAATAATAATTAAGCCACCAACAATAAGCCCCGGTGTAATATCCAGTGAAGAGTGTCGTCGCGCCCAATTAAAGTTTATAGCCATAAAAATAGCACAACCCATAGCCATCATATTACCAAATAAACTATTGCCGCCATCAGCATCGCTGACAATAATAGCCATACCGAGTAAAGTCATTGCAATGGTTAGTCCAACAGCCAAATTAATTCGTTCGCCTAACCATAACCAGGCAATCAATGCTGCAAAAACGGGCGCCGTACTGATAATCATCATTGCTGTTGCTGCGCCAGTTTGTTGCAATGCCTGCGTATAACAGTAAGTATTCATCGCGAAAAAAAAACCACTGATAATACCCGGCCATCCCGCATTCATGAGTGCACGCACTGCGTTTCTGCGATGACGAACCAATACAATAAAAGAAAAACCAAGTGAAAAAAATATGCCACGCCACGATAATACTTCACTATGTTCGATGGCGACCCAACGCAAAATTAACGCATCAGGCGTCAATAACAATACACCTAACAAGCTATAGAGCATCCCTGTCATTTGCTTAGATTGATTTTGTTTACTTTTCACGTTAATCCTTTATTAATCAAATGATTGTGGCATTTGATAATATTTCTATTAGTACAAAGAAAATAGGCCCTGCAAAGCAGAGCCTATTGTAAGAAAGCGGTATGCCTAACGCGTAATAATAGGGAGTTTTTCCCATGCGCGTTTATGTAACATTTCACAACCTTTTTCGGTGATCAGTATATTCTCTTCGTGCACCATCACCTTGCCCGGCGCAAATGTCATGCCTGGCTCTAATGTTAATACCATTCCAGGTTGTAAAATAACATCACCACCTTGCACGTTAGATGGCCATTCTGTTAACTGCATGCCAAGGCCATGACCCATTCGGCCGACATCGTTACCCAGTGAGCCAGCAGCTTCTAGTACCGACCACATAGCTTTCCAAACATCACCAGTCGTGCGCCCTGGTGCAGCAATATCAAGACCAGCTTCAGTCGAAGCATATACTGCTTCATAAGCATCATGGGTGGCTCTATCAATGTCACCAAAAGCAAAATTACGGTCAAAATCACTAAAGTAACCATCAAAATTAGCGCCGGTATCGATGATTAATAAATCACCTTTATCGAGTCGTCGGTCGGTCGGGCCCATAATGATGTTGTCGTATCCGCCTTGTCCTGACGCCGAAATCAAGTAAGGACAAGCATCAGCGCCTAAGCGTAACATCTCCAAATGCATCGATTTACAGGCTTGACGTTCAGTCATACCCGCATGCAAGTTCTCAAGCAAAAAGTCAAAACCCGCCGCCGTAACATCACAAACAAAGCGAATTTTATCGACTTCCGCAGCGGACTTTATACTGCGCAGATTGCGAACAATTTCGCTAACATCGACCATGTCGTGTTGATTTAAGCTCGCTTGCAACGTTTGATAATTGGCAACCGGCATACGTAAATGTGTTTCAGGGCCAAGCATCGCGCCTATGCGTCTTGTTTGCTTAGATACCTCAGCTAAGGTATCAGCGAGTAAGCTAACACCGTCATCTTCAGGGCGTGGCGATGGCCAGGTTCGAACATCATCAATCCAAGTATCATCAAAACCGGCAGCACCTATCCCAGGAACCACCGCAATAGGTTGCCCTTGCGAAGGAATCACTAAAAACCAAGGTCGTGTTGGGCTTTGCCAAAACTGTGAAGCAAAACCACTGAAATAGCGAAATTCATGCTCCGTAGAAAAAAATACGGCATCGATACCTTGAACAGCCATTTGTTGCTGCAGCTTGTCAGTACGTTGTTCAAACTCACTACGTTCGAAGCCTCTTGGTGGGGCTATCAATTCATTTTTCATTTTATTACTCACTTTTATATCGTCTATTTTATCGGGAGCTTAGGCGTTACTTGGCAAAAGCTTGGTCACGCAAAAACAGGGCTATTTCTGGAAAATAAATTAACAGGGCCGACATCATAAAGAGGATCAAAATAAAGGGTAAGGTCCCTCGTATTACTTCCAAATACGGCTTGTTAAAGATTGCTATCGCGGTAAAAATATCGCAACCAAAGGGTGGTGTTGCCGAGCCAACGGCCATTTGAAGGGTGATCATCACGCCTACCAATACAGGATCAAGCCCAACAGCGGTTACTATCGGTACAAAAATAGGTGTCAGAATAACCAAGACCACTAGCGAGTCAACGAACATGCAACCAACAAAGAACGATAAGGCGATCACGAACAATACATATTCTTTGGATGCACCTTCCAGGTCTAACGGCGCCAGGAGTTCCATCGGGATTTGTTCAAATGAGATATACCATGAAAACGCCTGCCCCATGCCAACAAGAATAAAGACTACCGCAGTGATCAAGCCAGTGCTTAACGCCGCATCAACAATATCTTTATACTTTAATTCACGGTAAATGAAGCACTCAAGGATAATCGCATAGAGTACAGAAAATGAGGCCGCTTCAGTGGGCGTTACAGCTCCGGAGTATATTCCTCCCACAATCAGCGTCGGGAAGCCAAGTGGTAATAATGATTTTTTGATCGCCATCAGCTTTTCTGCCATGGTTGATTTTTCTACCAGCGTAATACTATCCCCTTGGTAAACACTATAAAAGTAACAATACGCAGAAAACAGCACAGCCAGTAAAATCCCAGGACCGATACCCGCAATAAACAGCTCACCGACACTAGTATTTGCCAGTGTTCCGTACAGGATCAAACCGATACTCGGCGGAATCAAAAATGCAATATCACTGGCATTAATGATTAAAGCCATCACGAAGCTGTCTTTATAGCCCGCCTGGAGCAATTTTGGCCGCATGATCTGGCCAACGGACACTACTGTTGCCTGGGTTGAACCTGAGACAGAGCCAAACAAAGTGCAACTAATGCAAGCAGTGATAGGTAAACCACCGCGCAGATGACCAACGAATGATTCGATTAGGCCCAGTAGATTGTGCGCGGTATGTCCCCGAGTCATTATGTCTGCAGCAAGAATAAACATCGGTACTGCAATCAAGGCATTTGGCGAGATGCCAGTAACCATCTGCTGTATTATCACCCCGGTGTCTATTCCAGAAAAATGGACCAGACCAATAAGTGCGCCAACCGATAAAGGTACCACCATAGGAAAACTTAAAAACAGTAAAACAATCATCACGGAAACTAAGGTAAAGGTGATAACGTAAACATCGAGTTCACCAGCAATGATGTTAGAAAAAAACTCAAAAACAGCACTCATGATAGTTCACCTTTATCAATTACTTCACGCGACAAATAAATTTCTTTATGGGTAATATTCAAAAAGAAGGCGATTAAATACTGCACGCCTGCAATACCTAGTCCTAAGGGGATTATCGAATAAATGATGTAAACGGGGAATTGCAACGCTGGACTTAATCGATTGAGTTCTTTTAACTCAATTACGTAAAATACTGCCTTGTAGGCAAGGTAAAACATCAACAGGCCAGTGGAGATTGATATCAAGGTCGAAATAACTTTTTTGGCACGATAACCTAAAGCGTCATATACTGCCGTCATTCGAATGTTACGACCTTTACGCACCGCATAAGCAAATCCGATGAAGGTGATTGCTACAATCAAGAATTGGTTGAGCTCTTCGGCAAAGAATAAGCTTTCGCCAAAAGCATACCGCCCGATAGCATTAGCGGTGGAATTAACCATCATCAAAAGAATCGAATAGCAAACTACAAATTGCTCTATCGATTCAGTCACCTTACTGATGGTAATGAATATTTTTTTCATAATATTACCTCGAACACCACACAATGGATGTTGCCTTTGTCATATTAAAGAAGATGACCAATTCTTACTAAATACCTAGACATCTAAATGGCCTGGTGATAAACACGGGAAATTAGCCTAACTATTCTCCCGCATTCATCTATTGAGCTATGGGGCTTTTGCTGCCTTAACTTCTTCGATCAAAGTGCTCAAGATCTTTTTGGCTCCAACACGCGCCTGCGCTTTTTCTGCATCTTTATAAGCATTTTCGACCACATCATAATAGGTATCGTGGATTGAACTGCTTAGTACTTTGAAGCGAGCACGTTCTTTTTCATTAAGAACAACAATTTTCATGTCAGGACGTTCAGAGATAATTTTGTCCAGATTTTCTTGGTTAATGCGGATTTGATATTCGTGAGCAGCTTGTTCTGCAACAGTGATCGCCTTACGTACCATCGCTTGTTTCTTAGCCGATAATCCATTGAACCACTTGCTATTGGTCGACACAGTACCGACGTATGGCTGTTGGCCAGGAAACATCAAATAGTCCTGAACTTCATGCCATTTAGCGTTGTAAACAAAGTAAATGGGGTTAACCATGCCATCAACCGTTTTAAGTTGTAGCGCACCATAAACTTCGCCCCAAGACAAAGGTGTCGGGGTCGCACCAAATGCTTTATAGGTTTCTACCGGAATAGTCGAGGTAAATGTACGAATTTTATGACCTGCAAAATCTTCAGGACTGCGAATCGCCTTATTGGCGCCCCAAACCATTTCACCTTCAGAAATCATCGTCAATAACTTCAAATTTACTTTTTCAAAACGATCAGCCAAATCACTATAGATAGCCTTGCTGCTGGTCAGTAATTTACGCACGACATCAGTATCGGTACCTAAGACATAAGGTATACTCAGCGCCTGAACTTCCGGTACATAAGAACCTAAATGACCAGTCCCCACCGATACAAATTGAATGACTCCCTTAGCCGTAAGCTCAACAATGTCGTTCTCAGTCCCTAATTGACCGTAATAATAAACTTTGACGCGAATATCGCCGTCAGATTCTTTTTTTATTGTCTTGGCGAAAGTTTTCGCGAAGATGTCTTGGACATCTTGTCTATCTTCTTCAGAAGCGAACTTCCAGGTTTCAGCACTCACGCCTAAGCTAAGAGTTAGTGTTAATAAAGCTGCTAGTAATTTACTCATTTTATTTTCCTTACTTTTATTATGGTTAAAATTAATGTAATAGTTATTTCAATTGATCTGATACAAGTTGCACCCAATATTGCGCACCATACTTAAGAATATTGTCATTAAAATCATATTCAGGGTTATGTAGAGCACATCCTCCGACAGAATCGACACCGTTACCCAATAATCCATAACAACCGGGTTTAACACGTAACATGCTGGAGAAATCTTCTGAAATGGTCAGAGGAAGGCAATTTTGTTCAACATGCTCGTCTCCAAAGACAGCAACAGCCGCTTGGATAACATGTTCAGTTGGTGTGCTGCTATTAACGGTAGGGTAAAAGGTATTGATAAAATCAAAACGATGTTGCGCACCAGCAGCCTGACAAATACCGGCAACTATACGCTCCATCGCTTGTTCTATTTTGACTAAACTGTCTTCGGTAAAACAGCGGCAGTCACCCTTGATAATCACCTGAGATGGGATCACGTTAACTGTGCCATTAGTAATAAATTCGGTCGCTGACACCACTGCGGTTTCTTCAATCGCGTTTAGATTTCGCGATACAATAGTTTGCAGGGCCATTATAATTTGAGAACCGACTACGATAGGGTCAATGCCGCGATGAGGCATTGCGGCATGTCCACCGACGCCCTCTATCACAATTTCAAAGCTACTTTCACTCGCCATCAATGAACCGGGACGAACTATAAATTGGCCCTCGGCTAGCCCAGGCATGTTGTGTAAGCCATATATAGTGTCAATGTGAAAACGCTCAAACAAGCCATCATCAATCATCGCCTGTGCGCCTTTTCCGTGCTCTTCATCAGGCTGAAAAATAAAATGCACAGTGCCATTAAAGCCTTTGTTTTCGGCTAAGTAGCTGGCAGCACCAAGCAGCATTGCCGAGTGACCATCATGCCCACAGGCGTGCATTTTTCCCTCATGGCAAGACCGATGTTCAAAGCTATTTTGTTCATTGATATGAAGTGCATCCATATCGGCACGTAAACCAATACTGGCATCGCCGGTACCACAGCGTAATACACCAACAATACCTTGTTCACCAATATTGCGGGTAACTTCAATACCAAAGCTTTCAAGTTTGTCGGCAATAAAATTAGCGGTTAATGGTACATCAAAGCCACACTCAGGGAAGCGGTGCATATGACGGCGCCATTGTGTCATTTGAGTTATCAATTGTGTATTTAAAGTCAAAATTCAGTCTCCAACCGTATTATTTAGATCGTTATTCAGGTGTTAATTCAGATGTTAGTTCAGCATCACTGACCAACTTATCGCGCAATAATGCGCCAAAACCAGTGATAGCCTTAGGATAGTTCACCAGTTTCAAACTGTGCCATACAAGTGCTTGATTACTACTGACAACAGGAATATTCAATCGCTGTTCAATTTCATCAATGACCACAGACGCCCGTAATGCTGTACACGAAACAAACAACAAATCAGCCGTAGGTTCGCAACAAGCGACTGCCTGATCGGCTATATCCTGTGGCGTTATATAAGTCATTGCGGTGTCGTCTTCAAATCCAAAACCCGAAATACTCAACACCTCGTAGCCCTGTGTGGTAAAAAAATCGGCAATGTCACGGTTAACCGCTTCGGTATAGGGGGTTAAAATTGAGATCCGTTTTGCATCAAAATGCTCAAAAGCCAACATTACCGCTGTGATAGGATTGGTTACGGGCACACCGGGGCGAGTTTGGTGGATTAGTTCGTTAACCTGTTCAACTCCAATGGCAACCGTACCTGAGGTACACGCATAAATAATCGCATCGAGATCTGTACCCGGTAAAATAGTATCAGCAGTGGCACTAATACTAGGCGCCATTTTTTTCAAATTTTCGATAGTCAAAGGGTTAATATTTTTCACTCTGCTAGTGAAAAACTGAACATCGTTAGGATACATTTGTTGTAGATCAGCCTCGATGTTAAAGTCGGTTGCTAGTGAGATTACTCCGATCCGGCCACCTGAGGCCAGAGAGTCTAATGGTTGTTGATGTTGAACCGTTGTAAATTTCATGGTCGCCTTACCTTGTCTGAAAACTAAAATATCGAGCAATTTATACTAGAAAAATATGATGGCTAAAGTCAGTCTCAAGGTGTTAGTAATAGTACTGAATGGAGCATGCTTATTATACTACGTTACATTTAATGCAGAAATTAACGGATTAAGAACCCTTAAATGATGGCAATCCGCAAAATCACACTTAAAACATATTAATTCACTACATTTTTTTAAAACCACTAAAAAACGTCGGATTAGAAGCCCTGAGTAAAAATAAAATAATGCTCATCTTCCATTATAGTATTGAGGGATGTTTTACGTATGCCTCAAACTCATTAAATTGAGCGAAGCCCTTACGTAAAAAGGGACACAGCAGAGATAATTAAAAATTGGTATGTTTTCATTGGTCATTAAATGTCAGTTTTAATGAAGGAAAAACATCATAGTCAGCAGCAAAGCGGCAGAAAATATGGCAATAATGAATAAAATGGCGCTCAACTTATGAAGAGTTGACTAATGATTATAGATGAAAGTCTTGAGGTTGGTTTCACATCAGTATAAATTGGAACTGTTTCCTCTGCCTTTAATAGGCAGAATAATATTTCGTTTAAACAGGCTGATGTTCCTTATGAATAGCGCTAAAATGGCAACCCTAGATAACTTCGATCGCAAAATTTTAGAAATTGTTCAACAATCCAATAGAACAACGTCTGATCGAATAGCGGAACAAATTGGTCTCTCTCCCGCGGCGGTACAACGCCGTATGAAACGAATGCGTGAAGAACATGTGATTCAGGCAGATGTCTCGGTTGTTAACCCACAAGCAGTAGGTCTTGGTGTTACTATTGTTGTAGAAGTAACATTAGAGCGAGAGCGCTCCGACTTACTTGACTCTTTTAAAAAAGAAATGAGAAGCAACCCAGCTGTTCAGCAGTGCTTTTACGTAACTGGCAGCGCTGACTTTATTTTGGTAGTTACGGCGATTGATATGGATGACTACGAATCTTTTACGCGTGATGTATTTTTTGAAAATCATAATGTTCGTAATTTTCAATCAAACGTGGTGATGAATCACGTAAAAAGAGGCCTTACGGTGCCCGTTAATCTCGAAGATTAATCACACATTGTAACAGGTCAATAGGTAATACTAAGTTAGTTGTAGATAGATATTATTGGGCGGTAATAGATACATATCTATTCGGACGCAAGACAGGATAGTGTTCGTTATCTGTTTTGTTTAAGCTAACTTATGTATCGGGTCTCATTTGTTCTAAATATCTATAATTATCAGAGACAATGTTTGTTTTTTATTGCTTTGAAGCACTATTTAAATTTTTATAACTCGCTTGGGGGGCGATAGCGCCTTAGAGTATATATTCTAATGTCAGCTATCCTTGCAGATAGCAGACATAAGGTTGAGGGTAGCTCTTGCAACAAAAAGTTAGCAATTTAAATTAACGCAACATGTCAGCAAATAGCGATCACTTGTCGCTAGATAAGCTAAGGCTAACGTCCGGTTTCGTATCAAAAGGGTCGTTAGAATCGCTGCATTGACTCTGTCCGTTATGTCCGCTTTAGGCTCTAAGCAGTCTTTAGCTTTTACACCACCAACGGCAGTAATGAGCTTAAAACTGCCTTTCAAACGACCAGAAACCTTAGTTAATATTGTTCTAATTATACTTATGGTTCACCATTAATTAACCTTGTGTAATTTCTATTTTAAATACTTCTGACACCATGGCGTAATAGACAAAGTTAGTTTCCCAAATTTGAAACATCTCTATCGCTTGTTCAATAGGATATATACCGAATAGGTTTTGAAATACGCCTGCATCAAAATCGAAATCCAAGTCTTTAGCAAGTTCTGCCATATAGCCACTACCGACATATGTAAAATCGGTAATGTAATTGAACCTCCAATAATCACCTTCGTTCTCTAATCGAATTTCTACAGGGTGATAACCACCATCGTCGGCTGAATAGTTAGGGTCTTGAAAGTTAATGGTTACGGCATTTTCATTTTCATGGGGTGTAATTAAGCCGGCAATATAAAGTGTGAACATTGGGCTCATAGGCACGGCTAGTCCTTCGTGTTTAATACGAATAGTCATGGTTTTATTCCTTTGGTTTATTTAGTTGGGTTTTGAATGGGTATGTAGAAAACCCCTAGGCTGATGAGTATTAACTTAGGGGTATTCGTTGTAAGTGGTGGTTATTTCTTTTTGCTTAGGTGGGAGTTCACCTTGTCGAGCAAGGCATCAAGTTCGCCAGCAACAACCGCTTCAATAACGGTTTTAATTATCAAAACTAGATTTTCTTTTTCACCTACTTCAATGGCATGATTACCTTTACTTAATTCCAAAGGCTTATTGCCGTATCGCACCTCAAAAAAGTACTGGTTATTTCTTAGGTAGTACCAAGGACTGACTTTTTTTGGTATTTTTATTTTCTCTTGTTGACCTGATTCAGCATTCTTTTGCCATTTTTCTTTGTAAACCGTATAGGTTTCGCCAGCAACGTGGCTTTGTGCCATAGCAAGTTGCTGGTTTAGCTTAGTTAACAGTTTTTCACGTTTCTTTAATGTTGGGTTTTCTGATGTTTTTTCAGGGCGTGTTGATAGTTTGAGTGAACTCAATAATGTAGACATGGTATGTACCTTTTTGGTTATTAAATTGGGTGATTGATTAACGTGGTATTACTTTGCGGTTAGTTTTTATTGAACGAAACCGATGGATTTACGTTGTTGCTTACGGTTGTTTTCCTCCTGTAGTAGTTGAATGTTCTGAGCGTTGGTTAATGGTTTTTTACTTAAACGGTTTCGCCGAGCGACTATGGCAAAATCACCACCAGTTAAATGCTTCATTTGAAGTAATTGTTGTTTCTGTGTTGATGAAATATTGCCGACAACTTCTTGATATAATTTCAGTACTTGTTGCTGATTGAGATAAGTTAATGTCAGCTTGAAATCGAAACGCCTACGAACAGCTGAATCAATCGATTCAGCTGCATTTGTCGCAGCGAATAGCGTAAGCTCACTTTGCTGAATCTGTTGAAGGAATTCGTTTACAAGCTGCCTCTCGAACTGATTTGTTAAAGATGCACGATTGCTAAGTAAGCTATCAACTTCATCTAGAAACAAAATGGCATTTTGCTGATGCGCTTGTCTAAAAATTTGGGCTACGTTTTTCTCACTTTCCCCCACGTACTTTCCCAGCACATCACTGCATTTAACGGTAATTAATTCTTGCTCTAAAGATTCGGCAAGGTGATTAACTAAGGCTGTTTTTCCCGAACCTGGGGGGCCAAACAATAACGCTCTTGTGCCATCAAAAGTGGTAACGGCTTTAATCAACTCTTCAATGGAATTCATATCACCTTTTAGGTTGATGTACTGTTTATCAAAGGGGATTTCTGCCTGATAACGTGGCTTCGACATAGTTAAAGAACAGGCTGATAATGTTTGTTCAATATGCTCTTCAATACACTGCTCTGCTTTTTTGCCAGTAAGGTTTATTAACCTTGCTACATTGGCGGCTTGTGTAACATGCGCTGGCGTTAAATCGTCAATCTGGCTAAGTGACTCTTTAAAAGCTGGCGTTACACGTAAATGCTTAAGCGGCTTACTCAATATCTGTTTCTTAATGGTGGCTGGCGGTGTCGGTACTTCCAATACATAGCTGAAACGTCTAATACAACTGTCTTCCACTTGGTCGATATGATTGGTTATCCAGATTGTAGGTAGAGCATTATCACTTAACACTTGATGTAATCGGTCTTTAGAAACCTTCTTTTCGCCAAAATCAGCAAAGAACACATCTTCGCATTCATCAACTATCAGCATTGAATTTGGCTCACCAGCTAACATTGCCTGTAACAGGTCGTAATGTTGTAAGCGAAGCGTTGCGGTATTTAATTCTGAGGTAAGCTCGTCTTTCTTAACTTGATACTGTTCACCTTGAGCTTTAACTGTCATTAAACTGCTCCTGCAATAGTGCGCGAGTACCTTACTTAACTCGGTTTTACCTGTACCTGCTATGCCGTGTATAAGTATATTTACTCCATGTACTTTCTGTTTAACCGCCTGTTTCATAAACTCGGTTAGATAACTCAGGTTAAGGTGTGGGTAATCATGTAGTGACAACTCACTTTTTGGTAGTACTTCAAAGCAACCTGAAACCAGCTCTTTAAAGTTATTGGTATCTATACTGACCACGTTATTGACTAAGGCTTTAGGTAAATGAAGTATGCTTAAAACCTCGTTGCAGGGGTGTGGGAATAGACCTGTTTTTGAAATAGCTAACGTGGCTATTTCTATTTCCACCAATCCCATGTTAAGCGCCGAAGAAATCAGTAAATTATGTTTATTGGTTGTGTAATAAAGATGGTTGCTAATGAAGTCGGCTAAACCAAAGTTAAGTGTACAAAGAGCAGATAACTGAAGTAGCGGCTCACACGCTTTACTTAATTTTAGAGCGTCACAAATAACATGGCAGTTATTGACTAGCCTTTTATTGAGCAGGTCATTTTGCTTAGGTATATTTAATAGATTATTAAGTTCAGCCAAACGTTCATTGTCCGATTTACCTTTGGTCTTAAATGACTTTCCTGTTAATGCGGTAATGGTTACTTCAGGGATTTCCTCTAAAGCATCTGCTTCGTAATAACTTGAATTGATAATCTCTTTTACAAAGTCGCAGGCGAGTTTCTGTATACCGAGTGAGTTGAACTGCATCGGATGTCTTCTTGTTGTGTTGGTGGGGTAGCTACATTTTACTATCTTTAAGTGCCTATTATTAGGGCACTTTTTGACAACTTTATTTATATTTCGGTGATTGTTCGAGGCTGATGTTTTGAGGTTTTTTAGCGCACCTTCATCTAATTTACTTATATGCTTACGAACATAATTATAAGTAAAACTTTCTAAATACCACCACAATAACTATACTGTGTTTTTGTACAGTTACTGGGTTTTGTTATGAAGGTAATACCTATTTATATCGAAGCAGGCATTTCAGGCTTCGAATCACCAGCGGCAGAATATAAAGAGCTTGGTCTGTCATTAGACCAACTTCTTATTCGCCACCCTAATGCTACTTTTATCGGTCAAGCCTCAGGACAGTCAATGCAAGGGGGTGGTATTTTTGATGGGGATTTGCTTATTGTCGATAGGTCGTTAACTGTTAGAAATGGCGACATTATTGTGGCTAACTTTAATGGCTGTTTTGTTTGTAAGTTAATAGATAAGCCACATGCTAGATTACTTTCTGCCTCTAAAGAACATGCACCTGTAACAATAAAACCTGATGATGACTTTCAACTAGAAGGAGTGGTTACACGCTCTATTAGACTTCATCATCCCGCACCTGAATTAGCCGCATGTATGCACTAGTTGATGCGGTCTCTTTTTATGCTAGCGCGGAAAAGGTATTTGACCCAAGCATAAGAAATAAACCTGTGGTTGTTTTGACTAATAACGATGGGTGTATTTGTGCTGTTTGTCCTATTGCTCGAAGACTCGGTATACCTAAGTTTGAACCGTATTTTAAAGTAAAGTGGCTACTTCAAAAACATGGTGTGGTGGTTCGTTCTTCTAACTATGAACTTTATGCCGACTTAAGTGAAAGGATGATGAATGTTATTGCTAGATATAGTGATAACCATTATGTGTATTCTATTGATGAGTCATTTTTACACTTTAAAAACTACGGAACATTAATTAAAGATTGGAATAAATACGGTCATGAAATAAGAAGGGCTATTTGGAAAGAAACCAAGTTACCTGTAGGTGTTGGCTTTGGTACTACGTCAACACTAGCAAAGGCGGCAAACCATGCGGCTAAAAAACTCAGTGGCTATAATGGTGTGGCGGTAATAGACAATTTTCAAAGCGGCAAAGCCATATTAGAACGGATGGACGTAAACGAGGTGTGGGGTATTGGTAGGAAAATATCTCAACGTTTAAAGCAACAGGAAATTAAAACAGCTTATCAATTATCGACTCAATGCCCTAAGGCTATGCGGAAACAATTTAGCGTTGTTACCGAACGAACCGTTAATGAATTAAACGGCATTAGTTGTTTGTCGTGGGATGACATTAGAGAGCCTAAGCGAGAGATATTTTCAACGCGTAGTTTTGGGCTACGTATTGTTGATATTCATACATTACAATCAGCGTTAGCAACGCATGGATCTATTGTCGCTAAGAAAGTAAGGCAACAGTCATCATTGGTTAAAAAACTGATGATATTTGCTTCTAGTTCGCCTCACGATGATAACTACTATAAACAAACGATGGTTTATAGGTTTCCAGTAGCCACTGACAATAGCTGTGATATTGCCAAAGCAATTAGCTTGGTGCTGGCAGATATTTTTGTTGAAGGTGTTCGTTTCTATCGTTGTGGTGTTGGTGCCATTGAATTGGAAAGCAGGGCGTTTAAACAGCCTGATTTATTCATGCCAGATAATTCAAATCCAGTGTTGATGAAGTGCTTTGATAATATTAATAACCGATATGGTCAAGGAACGCTAAAACTAGGTGCTGAAGGACAGTCGGAAACGTGGCCAATGAAACGACACTTCCTTAGCCCACAGTTCACTACAAGCTGGCGCGATATTCCGAAGATACATTGCTGAGTTTACCTTGATAAACCTTCAAAGTTTAACGCTATTAGTCAGTTAAAATTGATTCAATATGGATATTTGATGTTTGCTTTATAATCATACTTTCTTCAGCCTTCAACTCACTGGGGTCTCAGGGGACTTACTATCACAATCAAACTCTAATATTTTCTTGGTTTCTTGGTATAACTCAGGAACCGTTTTACTACTTCTAAAATCTAAAAACTTAATTCTTATTCCTTTCCTGTTTGTTTTTCCTGTTGCTTCATATTCTTCTTTGGTGTTTTTACTCAGTCTTTTTCTATTGAATTCATAATGTATCAAGCCAATGCTATCAAGCTTCTTTAATGCTTTCTGAATAAATTGTTCATTAGGTGTGAGTTTTAAGTTTTTAGATCTGTGTTGTCGGTAGTCGGTTTTTTTTGCAAATTTAAAGGCAAGAGCAATTAAGTTATCGTAGTAGTAATACTTTTTAAATGGAGTCTCATTTGATAGATGATCAGTAACTAAGAACAATGAAAATTCAAGCTGTTGCGGTGTTAGGAACGGTGTGATTTTAGTCTTTGTCGTTTCGTTACTGTTTACTATGCCCTCAACAGCTTCTTTTGTAAGAGTTCTCGCTTCTAAAACTTTAAAAATAAACTTTTTTGTATACTTTGCTTTAGTAGAAGAGTAGGCAATTTTAGTATTTTGTTCCAACATCGTAACTCCAGTCCTTATTATATCTATCTACTATAATGTCAAATCAATCGATTGTCTATATAAGCCATTTAACTTGGTCTATATAGTAAGTTGATTGTTCTGATTTTTATTATGTTTACCCTTAGTATGGCTGTCAGCTAAGTAAGTGAATTTAATATGTTATTAAGGTGGTTGTGATGAGCGATATGATGAGAGAAGTAAGAGAGTCAATAGGGTCTAAAAGAAGGGGGAAGGGTAAAAAACCGTTACCAGAATTTCCAACAGTAGTTTTGAAAAATATGAAATTAATTTTCATATTTCTTCAAGAACTAATAAAAGAAAGTATTTCAAAACTTCCTGTTTACTACAGCTATAAAGGAGAAAAAAAAGAAATTATTTTTCAAAACATTGATGAGTTGATAGCTCTGGTGTTAGTTAAAATTAAGGGTGAAAAAAGTGTTTATATAAATATACTTGAATTTGAAAAACTTATACCTGGTCATTATTTGATTAGGGTAAGTTACATGTGCAAGCGTAATGAACCAAGACGTAACTTAACGATGACACTTCAGCCTACTATTTGCGCTGTAATGCATAGGGGGAAGGTGATTCATTATTGGTTAATCAAGGCTAACAATGCAGATGACGCATTAAGAATACAGAATATTATTGCTAATAAATCTGGTGGTAACAGTAGATGTAAAAGGCCTGAGCGGCTGAGGTTACCAGATGCTATTTACTTTAAGAATAAGGAGTTATTAAGTAGAGGTATTGAAACAACAATGAAGAGACCTTATACGACGAAATGGTTAGACATTGGTTGTACTCATATTGCTGAAAACATAGCGATTGCGTTGAATGTGGATTTTATACCCGCCCCGACCAAAATTGAATTAGAAGGTATTACACCTACTCCGCTTACTCGTAAAGAAATGCCGGCATCAATAAATCAATTTTCAGTAGATTTGAAATATAACAAATTTGGCAATAAGGACGCTTTGTATATTGCAACTGTATGCGCTACTAGCAGCATAATAAATAATAAAGTAGTTATTGAAACTAGTGATAGCGATATAGGTAAAGAAAATATTCTTTTAGATGCTGTGATATCAGGATGTCTTGTAGGGAGAAGTAATGACGGGAGTGCGGAGTCCTTAGAACTAGTAGTAAAAACATTACATGCTCTACAAGAAAAAGCTGAAATAGCCGCAAAGAGTAAAAAACAAAAATATCGCATTGAAGATAAATTTCATTCCAAAATGGAAGATAGCCTAATGTCGGTGGCAGTTAAAAAAGCTATATCCATTGCTGAAAATGGTAGTGGCGTAGCTCACGAGGTAAAAAATTCACTATTAGAAAAAGTGCTTGTTCATGCTGATGGTGCGCCAGAGCTTTGTTTTTCTAAACCTGTTTACCATACAAACGATATTGACTTTGTACTTAAGGAAATCCCAAATATTGAGCATGGTACGGTGATTTTTCCAGTAAATACTGCTCGTATGTTACGTAAAGCTGCAAGTGATGAGGGTGTTGAACAAGAACTTTCGAATTTAATTAACCGTACTAACTATACAAACGTTTCATTTCTATCAATGCTTTCTATCAATGAATTTGATGACATTAGAGAAGAAAGCGAAGTAAGTACAACAACCTATTTAGCACCAATCGAAAGCTATGACATTTATATTTGTTCAACGGATGAATCGTTGAAATTTAGAAATAATGCGATGGTACAAGAGGAGAGTGTAAAGGCTTTGTCTGAACAATTTGTTGCTCTTAGCGATTATATAATGGGACTTGATGCAAAAACTCCAGTAGTGGTGAAACTATCAAAAGCAGCATCAGATATTCATGATGAATTGAATTTCGATATAGGTCAGTTGATTAAATCAGCTCCTGTAGAGCCATGGGTTCACCAACAGCTGGAGTCACTTGACTCCCTAGCTTATAAGCTAGCACTCAATATTGCATTCATGGATGCTTACGACGAGTATGAAAAGCAAATTGAACCTGTTGATGAGATATCTAAGTTTGTGATGGTTAAAGCCGTTGCATTAACCAATTTTATCGGACAAAACATTCTGAAATTGGCATTTAATGAGCACATCGATTATGTCAATGCGCTATCTATCGCGCCAAAACTACGGTTGATAACCACGGAATTTACAGTACGCACTCTTTACAAAGATAAAGGCTGGGCAGGCATCAAAAACAACCCTATCCGTACAAAAGGGGCGTTAAATGTTCTAGCAAAGTTTGGGTGGGTCGTGGTAGTGAAAATTATCGAAAAAGATGAAGAGGACATCATGGTCTATCGAAGTAACCCTGCGTTGTTGACCAACTCTGCTGAACCACTAGCCCCCGTAGCCCCCAGTGAGTTGAAGCTTAATACTGTTGTGGGTTAGGTGTAATGGACTGAGTATAGGGACTATCTAAACGTCAGTAGGTCTAAAACTAGAACCTATAACATCAATCTTAACCTCATCCTGCTACATCTATGTGTTTTAGTACTGAATATCTTAATTTTTTAGTACTAAAACACTTTTTTCTTAAGTTGTAAAGACCATGAAACTACGAAATATTCAGACTAAAAATCATAAACATATTACTCCTAAGCTTAATAAAGTACTCCGTAATCTTATAAACACTGATCTTATAAAGTACAAAAATACAGACCTATTAGTAGACCACGTTAAAGATTTAGAACTAGCGCAATACCAAAGCGCAGTACTTAAACATTGCCTTGCTAACGTTAAGTTAGATGTTGATAAGCTAGATTTCACTATTAGATTCAAAAAGAGCAAAAAAGGGATTAGTCCTGTTATTCAAAAGGTATTAGATAAGATTGAAACTATTACTGTTAAAGCTCTAAAAAGTATTATTGTTGTTGAGAAAAGTAATGCAGGGAATATCAATCGTGATATTGATCTTAGCAAAGATAATAGTCGCCCTTGGTACAGCAAATGTTTTGATGTATGTGTTGCAGGAAAAGAAGAAACAGCGGTCAAAGTTTATGTATCAACAGGCGTAAAGGAGTTTAGTACAGCCAGCTTAAGGTTTAGCTTTAACCCCAATCACTTTACTAATAAAGAAATAGGTATGCTCTTTACGCATATTCAAAGTTTATTTGGCAGTAGGGAGTACAAAAATCTAATTAATAGGGCACGAATAACTCGGTTAGATACAGGCTTTAATTTGTATGGCCTATGTTCATTGTTTGTCTATACGATTTGTAACTACAAGAAGTTAAAAGAAGGAGAGATATACCCTAAAGGTGGTGATTTGGCTGAAACAGTTGAACATGGGTTAGGTAACATGATTAAGCTGTACGACAAGCTATTAGAAATGATGAAAAACACGGGCTGTAGTATTACCAATAAGGTGATGACAACAAGGGCTGAGCACCAAAACCGTGTTAGAGGGAAAATACGAGTAGCAAACCTTGAGTTATGTAATCAAATTTTGCATGAGCTGGACTTTGTTGATCCTCTTGATGTTGCGAAAATGCACAAGCTTACAAATAAATCTTTAATAAGGAAGCGTAAAGGTACTGATGTTAAAGCGGCTGTTGAGCGTTACGAAGCTAGAAAAAGTAATACTGTAAATATGCTTAGTGTGGAACGAGAGGTGGTGGACAGCCAACATCACAGACTTTTAACAACGCTAAAAGGGCTTATCCTTGAGCCGAAAAAACAGTTAAAGAGGTTAAGTAAATGAAATGGAACAGTAGACAGCGCAAGGCAATACAGCAAGCTCAGGGTAAAAATGTTTGTGTTATTGCAGGTCCGGGGGCAGGTAAAACCTCATTGTTAGTTGAACGTCATAATTGGTTAGCAGAGCAAGTCGGTTGTGACTGTATAAAGCTAATAACATTTACTAACGCTGCTAAAGAAGAAATTAAAGAACGAATGTTGTCTCAGTTATCAAGTAATGTCAGTACCTTTAGCAGCTGGTGCTTAAGAGAACTGAAATACAATGGTTATTCGGTAAAGCTCTTTAATATGGATACGGATGAGCAACAAAAGTTTGTTAAGAAAATTGTAGGAAATCGGTTTAACGTAACTCATGTTATTCAGCTAATAAGCTACTGCGCTAACAAAAATATAAGTATTGATAAAGCGATTCAAAAACGTTTTAAACATCTTAAAGGAAAGGAAGAGCAGCTAAAGCAAATCACTGAAGAGTATAAAAGTAAAAAGCTAAAAAATGGGAAAGCTGACTTTGATGATCTACTAACAGACTTTTATGCGGCTTTAAAAAGTAAGTGCTTTTTGAAACAGGTACTAGCTAAAACTAGTCATGTGTTGGTTGATGAAGCGCAAGACATGAGTGTTATTCAATGGAATATATTAAGGAAGTTGAGTCGAAAAGGGATTAAGGTATTTTGTGTTGGTGATCCTGCCCAAACAATTTATAGCTTCCGTGGTGCTAGTGGCAAGTATTTATCTCAGTTTACTAATCGTTTTGCTGACAGCATAAAAATCAAACTGACTAAGAACTACCGCTCTAGTGCTGAAATTGTAGATGTAGGTAACTGGCTGCGGAAAAATATCAATAATAATTATCATGAAATAGAAGCTTCAAAAGGCAGCTCTTCAAAACCGAAACTGCTTTCTGAATCAACGTTTGAAGAGAGTATAGGCTGGGTTTGTAAAAGTATTGTTGAATTGCTTGAACAAGGCGAGAATGTCAATGAAATAGCAGTGTTAGTAAGAACTAACGCTCAACTAGAGAGCGTTAATTCAATAATGGAAAAAGAGAAAGTTCCTGTTCCTAATGATGACGATGCTTTCGGAGTTTTATTAATGACTATACACGGCAGTAAAGGGAAAGAGTTTAAGCATGTATTTGTTATTGACCCTAGGTTTGGGTATTCCCAGCTAGATACCGAGTACTGTGAGAAAAGGGTATTGTATGTTGCCATCACTAGGGCAAAGCAATCACTGTCAATTGTTCGTGACTGTGGCGGTAAGGCTTTATTTTGTGATATGAAAAAGGGCCTTTATCCTATTGATGAATTAGATAAGCCACTTATTAAAATAGTTTAATAGCTGGCTCCTTCTGGGCAGTTAATCGGATCGGTTAGCCTCCAGTGAAAATAACATTATCTTAATGAATTAGTTTTTGATTTTTGGTGGTTAACTTAAAGCCTTATAAACTGTAGGTCGCGTACAGCCAAGCTGTTTTGCTATTTGTGTTTTATTAATTCCTTGGCTAAAAAGCTCTCTGATATTATCATGGAGAGCTTCATTAATTGGTTTACCTCGGTACTTTCCTTTAGCCTTAGCAATAGCAATGCCTTCGCGTTGTCTTTCAAGGATCATGCTACGTTCAAATTGATAGATGCCGCCAAGCATAGTCAACATGAGTTGTTGCATAGGACTATTTTTACCATTGAATTCAAGGTGCTCTTTGTGAAACATTAAACTGATGCCTTGCTCAGTGAATTCTTTAACTAAACGCAATAAATCTTCAGTATTACGCGCCATTCTACTGATATCGTGTACGTGAATAACATCACCTTTTCTCGCATATTCAATTAGCAATTTCAGCTGAGGACGATTTGTGTCTTTACCGCTACATTTATCTGTAAAAGATTTATCTAGCTCGACATTCAGTAATTGGCGTTCAGTATTTTGTTCAATCGTAGAAACTCTAATATATCCAATATGTTCTGTCATGTTGTCACCGTAAGTTTTGGGTCTTAGATGTCCAACAATACTGTAAATTTAGCCAAGAAACATACTTAAAAATGACAACCTTATTCGACTTGCTTAACGTAAATTTTGATTGTCCGTAACCTTTACTTTTTAAGTGTGGCTAGGTGAAGCCTATATAGAAATTGGTTCGAGTGTCAAGTGAGTACCAATGTGAAACTAGGCGTTTATAGCTCGGTGTATACTTCAAGCCTAGGTAAACCATACATGAAGCCAGTTGATTCCATGTCTCGGTAACAGCATGTTTTTTCGGATGAAAATATCATGATCCGTAAATTTAGAGTGTAGTTAAACCTTGCATAAAACCAACTGATTCCAAGTGTAGTTAAGATTCGTGGTGGTTGATTAATGACCAGATTTTGTTAATGTATATTCTACCTAAACGAATAAACACTAAGGAAAGAGTTATGGGTTGGGGAATTAAAATTAGCACTCCTAAAATTACGATCAAAAAGCCAAAGATTACAATCGCAAAGCCAAAGATTACAATCGCAAAGCCAACTATTAGAGTTGGCCCTGTCAAAATAGACCCTGTCGGTACAGTGAAGGAAGCGGCAAGGCAAGCTAAAAAACTTAAAGATGATATTGATAGAGAGTTGACAGAAAAGAAAGCAGAAGTTGATATTGCTGCAACGAACGCAAAGGTAGCGTTAGATAGGGAGGTAACCGTACTTAAAGAAGATATGGATGAAACTGCTACTGACCTTAAGCAGGATCTCGATACATCGCTCACAAAAAGTAAAGAAAATATTGATTCGGCGGCAACAGATTTAAAAAAAGACTTTGATAAAACACTGACCGAAGCAAAAGAAGATATCGACAGAGAACTTACAAATACTTACGCCAACGTTAAGCGAGAAACGGACAAAGGAATCCAAAAAACAGGTGCGGCACTGGCTGCTATGGGAGAGCCTGAAAATATTGCTAGAATGGCTATAGTTTATGCTGCTTCTGCTTATGGTGGCCCCATGGGATCTGCATTTGCAAATGCAATTATTGATAAGTATATTTTCAAAAAAGACATGTCTGATCAGGATCTATTAAATAGCTTTGTTACTGGTGCAGCTGCTGGATATGCAGGGGAATTTGCAGGCAGCGGGTCAACAGGGCAAGCTTTCATTGATTCTATGCCACAAGCGTCTTCCCAAGTAATTCAAAACTTAGCAACAGATGTTGGTAATGTCGTTATTGGTGGGGAGCCTTATTCATTTGATGATTTTGTTTCAAGTGTTGCGACTGCTGTAATAAATGTAAGTTCTGGTGATGACACTACATGTAAAATATTTGATTCTGCAGTTAATGGTGCCGCTGATTATGCACTAGATGCTGTAGCTAGAGGTGAAAAAATCGATATGGACACTCTTACAGATCAAATTTATAGCGGAATGGCAAGTGGTGTTACAAACGATTTAGTGAACAATATGATGGAAAAACATGTGATACCTTATTTGCCTGAGGAGAAACGATTAGATAAAGATTTACTTGAGGAGGTAGGTAATGCATTAACAGCCGTATTTACAGTTACTCAAGACCGTGAAAGCAAAGAAAATGGTATAAGCACAACTTATAGTTACCTACCAGAAGGAATTGATGAAGAAGTGTTATGGGGGGAGAAAGAGAGCCTGCTGGTATCACGGTTAGTGCAACACTAGAAGGTGACAATAAGGATATGACTCTTGCAGAAAAAATGTACTTCGTAGAGCAGACAATTGAGTATTTACAGGAAAACCCGATTAGTAAGGCCGATATTAAAGATGGAGTTATGAGCAATAAGGAAGTTGCGGCATATACAGCACTGAAACTTGCGGACCAAATAGACAGAGAATGGAACGGGAAGGTTGATACAG
Source organism: Colwellia sp. PAMC 21821 (assembly GCF_002077175.1). Lineage (NCBI taxonomy): Bacteria > Pseudomonadati > Pseudomonadota > Gammaproteobacteria > Alteromonadales > Colwelliaceae > Colwellia > Colwellia sp. PAMC 21821. Next base: position 1,301,516 of record NZ_CP014943.1, on the reverse strand, counting down.
AGACCGAGCTCTTACTTGATAAAGGAGCTAGGACGGGTATCAGAAAAATGGTGACTGCAGCGGCTAAGTTTCTCGTAAAAAAGGTACTTGGCACACCCGGTACAGTCACTGTTGACGTAATAGAAAAAATGACTGGAACTTCAGCATCTCAACCCGGAGAAGGCGAAATTTACGGTAGAAGCCGATTAAACAGTATCAAAGGGGAATTAAGGGAGGCAGCAGGCAAGGGAATAGATATCAGAATGGAAAAATTTCCTGAAGCTAAACCAAAACTAAAAATTATTGAATGGATTAATCAAAATGAGGCGGAAACTATCGAAAGCAATACCGATGATTTGCTAGTAGTATCCCCGCTAGCATAGCCTTAATTATAAGATGAGACCATTTAATATCTACTTCTAAATAGATAAATAGATAAATAGATAAATAGCTCTGTTATATTTTTGTGCAGATGATTTACGAAAGCCAATCTAGCCCAGAGATTAGATACATCATCAATAATAGATGATGTATCTAAGTGTGAAAAGAAAATCTACATCAAATTGAAGTGATTGATTTTCTTTTATTAAAGTAGCTAATTATTTATTCAGTATGAATTAGTACATAAAAATGAAAAACATGTAATGACTCGTGATCTAATTATCTTTTACCTAATCTACGAAATATAAAAAGGGCAAAATTGAATGCCAGACGATATTACTTATAGCCACTTTCCTAAAGATATAACAGAAAAGATTCATAAACTAGAAAAGCAATTCGATCATGAACGAAGAGTCATTGGGGCTCAGCCGCAATAGAATTAATTCGTTTAGGTAGGCAGGTTTTTAGTACTGTCTGTACAAATGCTAAATACAAAGGTTGGACAAAAAACTTTGCAGGAGCGCAATTTAATGAAGGGGACTTTTCCTCTGATTCAGAAGAGCTTATTTTTGGTGATGGAGATGTCATTTTTGATAATGCTAAGTTTAGTAACGGTGGCCTATATTTTAATAAAAGTGAATTTGGTAACGGAAAAGTTTCATTTGAAAACGTAAACTTTGGAGAAGGTTACCTTAACTTTGACGATGCTCATTTCTGTGATGGAGATGTCTCTTTTAAAAATTCTATTTTTGGGAATGGTGATATTTATTTTTATGATTCAATATTTGGTAAAGGGCATGTTGATTTTGAAAATGCTAAATTTGGGGTAGGTGAAGTTAATTTTCGTCATGTTGATTTTGGTGATGGTTCCGTTTCGTTTAGTCATTGTAATTTTGGTGACGGCGAAGTTTCTTTTGACTCAGCTCAGTTTTTTGGAGATTTATTCTTCTCTGAGATTACTTTTGGACATGGCGGCCTTTCCTTTGAATCAGCGCAGTTTCAAAATGGCACCGTTGCGCTTAAAACTAAGTTTCACGATGGCCGTTTTAACTTTATCCTTAATTTTATCGATATTCAGTTTGGAGATGGTAAAGTATCATTTAATGAAACTAAGTTCGGAAATGGACGATTGTGGATTGATGATGCATTTAAAAATGGAACCGTTACTTTTAAAGGTTCTGATTTAAGGTTGTGCTCTATCAAACAAGTTGCCCTTGATGATTTTGACTTAAGGCTTGCTTCATACAGATTAGATGATAACTCTATTCGAGGAACCCGTTTCTCACCTGATTCTAATGATCCCTACAGCTTATTAAGAAGAAAGTACACAGGGTTTAATTTTCTATTATTAAGCTTTTTGACATTAATAGCACTTGTACCTTATGTGATTAAAGCTCTAGTTTTTTCATTTATAGGTAAACAAGAGAGTAAGGTACTTCAGTTTGGGCAAGAACTTATTGCAAAAGAACCGGGCTTAAAACCTATCATTGAAGCTCATATAATAGATCATATGGTTAAATTTGAAGAGCATCCAACTTGGTTAGTTGTATTGGGTGGCACTGAACCATTTGGAATATTAGCTATTGTGTTATCAATATTGGCGTTGTTGATAGTCGGAGTGAGAGCGTTCGTTACCTTTATGGTTTCAGGTATTCGTGAAGCAGAGGAACGCTCTGAACATGCACCTGCTTGGGAAGATTACAGGCTATATTTTTTAATTCATCAAAAATTTTTAAAATTTGGCACCCTCTTTATTCTCAGTTTGTCTTTGTATAGTTTTATAAAATTGCTTTTACAACCGGTTTGGCTTCCAATAGGGTAGTAATTAAATTATATCTGTTGTAGTGGCATAGTGAATTTTGCCACTACGTTAGAAGCTTCAACTCCTTTTTGATACGGTAGACTGTAGCAACACCACAGTCAGTCATTTTAGCTACCTCTTCAGCAGTGAGTTTTTTAGATAGATATGAAATAACCTTAGATCGAATTTCTTGATTTTTAGTACTACCACCAATTTTTTTACCTGCATCAATAGCACGCTGCTGTCCTTGTTTTATCCGTTCAATACGCTTGTCATTATCTAGACGAGCCATTGTAGCCATAAGGTCTAAAAGCATGTTGTTGATTATCGATAATATGCTGGCGGTAATATCATCAGAACTCAAAAGAGTATGGGTTGTAGGAAGATCTACGACGACAAGTTTTAGTCCTTTGTCACTGATGATCGATTTTAGCTTCTCCCAGTCACTCATCGGTAATCGCGATAAACGGTCAACACTTTCAACAAGTAAAATTTCACCTTGTTGAGATTCATCTAATAACTTATTTAGTTGAGGGCGATTAAGTTTCGTTCCTGAGATGTTTTCTACATATTTAGCAACGATGTTGAGATTATTAGTCCCACAAAATTGAATTAATAGCTGAGTAGCTCGATCTGCGTCTTGTTCTTTAGTTGATGCTCTTAAGTAAATTCGAGTGTTCATAATTATTAGTCAGTTATCAATGAATATATCCAATATACTGATGATTGATAAACTATCAATGGACTTTCTGACAATATTAATTGATAGATAAATTACGTGGTTATAAGCTTAGAAAACATTCTCACTGACCTATAGTTGACTGATATGCATCGAATAAATATCTACTACAGGTAAAGTTACTAGTCTATTTCAATATTAATTGACGCTCTATCGTCTTCTTGCTTCGCTTCTTGTTCATAAGAAAGCGCAATTTGTTCTAACATATCGGCCGTGAGGGGATAAGTAACATGTACTTTATCTGCATAGTTACGGTATATGGTCGCCAATTTTATTTCTTGTGTGCCACGTTCACCATAAGATTTCGTTGTTACACCCCTATTATTTCTAACCCCCATTTTGAAACAACTTCTTATTTCATCTGCATAAGCTTTCTCCAATAGCTCGCAAACAGGATAACAAGGCCATATTCCTTCTTCTTCTTCTGGGCACTTAGTAAGCCATTGACCAATCGTTTGATCCGTCATAGTTTCTCTATCAAACTCTTTAGCCTTACGCCGTACTTTCTCTATCCAGTCATTAAATGCTATTTCATTTACAGTACCATCCTCAGTTAAGCCCGGAGTACCCCTGCCATAATGAATAACTTTCCAAGAAAGTTCAGCAGTATTCTTATTCGATGTTATATCTTTTTCAACAGAGTATTTTCCTTCTTTTTTATAGCAATAACAAATTAGTTCAACAAAAAGTGATGGGTTATGTAATAGCTCTTCTTTAAGATTAGGAGGTATGTAATCAGGCTTGTGATACAGTGGAAAATATCCGAATTCCAGTAAAGCAAGCTCTAAACGACTACATACATCGCTTGTCTGAATATACTCAATAGCTTTAAATAACCAATGAGAATTAGGCAATTCGGCATTTGGTTCATCGACATGCAGTATGTTTTTCAAAATATCATAAACAAGTTTCGCAGGAGCTTCCTTATAATCATCTTTGATTAGAGAAAAAGCTGACCTATATCTTTTAAAAAGTATGAACTTATCTAATATAACCTCTCTTTCAGCTTCATTTAACCTATGATTGAACTTTATTATTTGCCAATAGTTATTGGCGATCTCTTGGGGGAGGGTTTCAATAAAATTAAGAACTTCTAACTTGGGTGGTAAACAAGACAGTAAGGACGTATAACAAGGAGTATCAAGATTGAAATTAGCTATGGTTTCAGGCAATAAGTTGAGCAATACTTCTATATCCCTATAAGCTAGGCAACTTATAACACCATCTAAAAAGGGATCATTAAACTGTTTACCATCCTTAATAAACTCTTTTACGGTGAAGTTCATTAACAACTTAACATTAGTACCTAATTGTCCCTCCGTTACATACTTACCTACAAGCCATTTATCACTAGAACTATTTTTAAGCTGTATAATTCCATTTTCACTTAATTCTTCAAAAATCTGTTCAACAGCATCCGCTCGATATTTTGCTACTAGCTCTTGATTTTTCTTATAATCACTTCGTTCACCTTCTGGTAATTCAACCCAACTTTCTGTAAAAAGCCATCTATTTTTAATAATTAAGTTATCTGGGATGATAGCTTTGTAGGCTAAAGTTAACCTTTCTATATCAGTGAAAGTATCTATATCATCGGTGTTATGAAAGCTAAGATGTTTTCTAAGCTTTCCGAGTACTACCTCTTTGCCTTGATCATCAAAATTAACTGCATTTTCAATTTGAGTTAATAGCTCTTCTCTATAATCACCTTCAAAATTATCTATATAATCAATCAATTCAGAAATTCGAGTTGGATTTTTATTTGCCAAATCCAAATTAACCCTACCGATTTCAGATAAATAATGAGGATAATACTTTCCTCGTTCTGCTTCACTTCCTGCATCATCACCTCGCCACTTAGGACGAGCATTATTCATACATATGCTGCCACCGTGACTTGGCATTAATGCAAGGCATAAGCGCCATGCTATATTTTCATGGGTTTTAATTAACCTCTTCAATATTGCAATTTTTTGCTCGGAAGTAGCCAATGTTTGAGGCCAATGGACTCTGAAAAATGATACCAATGTTGAAAATGGAGTATTAGCCCAAGTACTTTCTGTTGGTGTGTTATCAAGCTCAGCAAGTATTTGAGTAACTCTAGAGAATTTACTGGGGTTCCAAGCAATAACTTCAAGTGCCCAAAGTAACCCTGAATGCCAACATTTACTGTTCATTCCTGCACCAGTTGTCCTTTTTATTAGAACTTTAACTGGTTGAACATTAGTGTTTAAACTAGCTTCTATACATTTTAAAAACGTGCTAGGTGAAGCTTCAGAAAACTCAGGTAAGTAATCAGCCAACGACAACCACCTTTCTTCTTCTGCACAATAAAACAACTCATGTATAAGATTTTCTACGCCCAAATTAATTTCTGTTGAAATAGGGTCGCAATTAGTTTCCGCATATACCTTTAGCTTACCTAATGAGTTTACAATTGAGTCTAATATAATCCCTGATTGTTCACGTACTTTTCCATAAATAGAAGCCATAAACCGATCTTTTTCTTCAAGTTCTAGAGATGGATCTGGTTTGATGAAAATAGCCTCAACAAGTTTAAGAAAACGCCTTATGGTGTCTGCCGATAACTTAGGTGCGATAAGGTAAACAAGTTCCAATGGGGATTTAGCTTTCCAAACACTTCCAATTTGAATAATTGGGGAATCATCTAGTCCCACAATTTGACGAAGCTGTTGCTCAAATTTCTCATATGGCAAACCTGACATTGACTCTACAACTGCTTTGTCACCTGTACTGTTCGAGTTCCAAGCACCTACAAGCATTAAAACGGAAAGACATTCAAAATCAATATTCATTAACCAAGATGGAGACGCAACAAGTGGATTTTTAGCTGTTGTTCTTCTATAAACTGACCATGAGCGACCAATTGAAGTTGAATAACGTTTTGCATCACTCTCTTCTTCACCAAGGTCGATAAGAGTTTTTTCAAATTGAGATGGCGTTATTCTTGGTATTGAAACACATGATTCGGTATTTGCATTCCTATTTAGATTATCACCGTGACATATAGGTACAATGAGTGTTTGCCCTGCTTTAGGACTTATTGTTTTTGCAGATTCTGGTTCACTACAAACAACTATATTTATGTGGGGGTTTACGTCAACAAATCGCCAACCTATTTTTGCTGTTATGCAAATAACCTGTGCGTTAATGCTATGCTCTAACAAAGCCGCGCATGCAAATGCTGTAGCTTCTTCTCGACTATCGGCTTCAACAGTAACAATTGACTTATTATTTTCAATCTGAGTTATAAGCTCCTTTTGAGCCAGTTCTCGCTCAGCCAGCATAGCTTTAACCGTTATTGGAATTCTGGATTGTTCACTCCAATTGTTCCAATATCTATTAATTGATTCAATACCATCTCCAGACAATCCAAGTTGCTCGCTGAATTCAAGAGCTACCGATGGGGCTTGCTCTAACCATGCTTCTATATCATCAGCATCAATTATACAAACTTGCTTCCAATCACATAGCTTTCTTTTTTCTTCTAACCATTCATTTTTTTTGTGCCACCTGCGAGGGGTTACAAAAACATAGGTATGTTTTACTCTAAACTCTTTAGGAAGCCCTTTAACTCTCTTATTGAAATCTTCTTCGGCTTTTGCCTTAATTGATTTATTGCACCCAATCTCCCAACAAGAAATACCGCTGGGAACCCAAGGTACTTTTGAAATGGCATTAATGTAACCATCCCATCCAGGTCTATAGATTGAGTCCCCAGCAGGCACTGCAAGCTCAGTAAGGCTTGCTGATGCAAAAATCAAGCGTCGCACTAATAATGGTAACTCTGCTTGGGAGTCTCTTGTGTTCGCCCATACTTCAATTTGATTAGCTGTTACTCGCATGTTTAGCCCTTAAGGGTAATGATAATTTTATATATTCAGTTTGTTTTAATTCTTCAATTCAGTTAAATATTACTAACGTCAACGACCTCGGGGTTTGTAAATATCCATTTATAATAAAAACCACGAATACACCTATCAATTTTAATTGTGTTATCTTTGATTTCTATTTTTGGTGATGTACACCTTATTGCTTCAGCTGTTATGTTTGCTAATATTGTCCAGTTAGCTTTTCTAACTACATCTTCCTCTCTAAGTGGAGGGTGGTATTTCAAAATATTGATTTGTATATCGCAGTTATCGATTACACCAAAAATAAATTCATCTATACCGTCATTATCGATATCGTATTGGAGAATGAAATAGTTATTTGTTATTTTTTCTGCTCTATATTCTTTTCCATTGTAATAGCCAATATCAAATTTAAACAATGGTTTAACAGTTAGCTTATTAGTAAAATAGGCCTTCATATCTAAACCTATTTGATTAAAAAAAATTCTAATTTCTGTAGGAGTGTTTAAAAGTGATTGGTCATTTAGTTTTAATGTTACACCGTTAGAAAAATCGTCAAATGAACCTTCAAGCGCATTGATTTTTTTGTCTGAATTTAAAAATATATAATTTTGTTTTTTGGTGAACAATTGTTTTATTTTGAGTTTGAAATGCGAGTGATAAAGTCTTTCCACCGCAATTACTGCTGTTATCAAAACTATCCAAGGCTCTAAATTGTACTTTGGAAATGCAAACCAAATAATCGCGGAAGAAACAAAAAGCAAAGTTAGAATAATCGAGAGTTTGGTATTTGAAGAAAACAAGCTAAACCTATAATTTATTGAGAATAATTTATTAGATAGTCATTATGCACCTAACCATGCTAATTACCAATGCAAGTAATGAATGATGATTGATTTATATACCATTGATCACTTTTAGTCGTATAGAAGTATTTCTTATTAGAGCTCTTTCTTTTTCGGGCAGTTATTTTTATTTTCTTCGTTTATTAAGTTAATTATCGGGGAGCACAAAAGAATACTTTTGTCAGGAGAGAATAGAATGCTTTCGGTATTGGTTATCATAATTGTATGTCGATCATTACTTCTTAGCACAGTTCCTTTGTGGATTGTTCCTTTTATGTCAACGTACTCCGAACAACCGGGTATGATTTTTGAACCTCCATTATAATCTTCAATGTTGATACAGACTTTTTGAGCTATATCATTCAGTCCTTGTTTCCTGCCAGCGAATTCTCCAACAGATAGAAAATTAGCAATAAATTGAAAAATAAGAGCAAGCATTGGCAACGAAACTATAATGACACATAAGATACTTATGCTTCCTGTCAGATATTTCATAGACCCATTAATTAGGAAGTTAAACCTACTACTTGGTTTAGAATTGTTTGAAGATTTTCTCAATATAAACATTAGTAAAGCAAAATAGAATAATATGAATACGAACGCATACCAAGGCATAGCTAAAAATTCAGTAAATAATTCAATGAGATGCTTTTCTAATATTTCTAGTGCTAGTTTAGCTTGCATAAGAGCTTCATGAGAATTTAATTCAAATTGGACGTTACCGAGCCCGATTGTTTGCAAGCGACCTTTAAAAACCATGACCAATATAATGAAAAGTTGCGGCAATAAAACCTATTCCACTAAGAAAAAAAGCAGCAAGTTTTATAAAGTTAATTTGTTTTTGTTCTTTTTTAATTTGTTGAGTCTCCATTTATACTAATCCTTTTAGTTATTATCAATAGCCTGATATAGCCCTAAATATCAGTCTCTTTTCTCTTCCCATTTGAATGTAGCTTTACTTTCCAATTTATTAAGTTTTATAAAAGCTAGTTCAAATGGTCGAATATGAATCACCATTAGGGTGTGATGGTTCTATATTTGAATATCCATCAGATAATAAAACCTGAACAGTAAGCCTTTCTGACTTTGCACTAAAATCAGTCCAGAATTTTAAACGATGCCAACTTTTATCCCATCTTTCCATATGTTTCTCCTCGCTCCGCCATCCTGTTTTGCGTTTGTAGATTACCTATAATACTTTGCCTTAAGAATTACATTATATACAACCGCGTTTCTTATACTCAGCTTCCCAACCTTTGAATTGTTCTATTTGTTTATCTAATGATTTCTTATTCATGTGCCGAACCTTTTTATCTTCCTTCTTAAACTTAACCCCAGAGAGTTCTTCTTCAAACATGCTCGGCACAACATGACTATAGTGTTGCTCGATCATTGCGGTACTTGTACCACATTGCTTGGCTAATATATCGATCCGTAAATCACGACGTAGCAATTGCCAAGTAATGTAAGAATGGCGTAATGAGTAAAGTGTTCTAACTCCATCAGGAGATTCTTTCAAATCACAAGCATCAAGTACTTTCCTGAAGGTAACGCCAAGCTCTTTGGTTTCCTCACCATCTGCTAATCTAAATAATTTATCTTTTGGTTTTCTATTTGGAAATCGTTCACGTAATGTTTCTAAGGTGCTCCAAATTTGATCACGGCAAATAACAGTTCGGGTTCCCGTATGCTTACTCGTTTTACCTTTTCTAACTTTAACTTTGAAACGTACATTATTGTCTTGGCGAGCCATTTCAATATCCCCCCAAGTGATGCCTTCCATTTCAGTGCCGGGACGAATGCCAGTGAAAACTGCAAATTCAATATAGTTAAGTAACAGCTCTCTTATTAATTTTGTTTTTTCTTTACGGCTGTTATCAATCATATTAAGAAGCGTATCAAAAACCTTATCGTATTCATCTTCAGAGAATGCAGCTCGTCGTTTACCGCTTTCACCTTTTGATGTTAGAATTGGTACTTGAGCTGCAATCATCCACTTGTTTTCAATGGCCTCTTTGAACACCATATTCAGACCTGCATTGTGGGTAAGAATGGTTGATTTAGCAGGAATACGCCCAAATTGTTCGATACGCCATTTATTAAACTCACGTATTTTGTCTTGATCAATTGACGTTATGTACATTCGGTCGAAGTAGGGGATATGATATTTGTTTAGTGCTTGGATATAATCACGGTAGCTAACTTTACCACCGCCGTGTTCTAGTTCGTTCTCTAACTTATCGATAGTCCTAGCTGCAACATCTTTGAATCGTTTGCTATCAACTAATAGATTGTTTTTAGCTTTTACTTTGTACTCCATATAAATCATGTGAGCACGGGCAATCGCTTTATGTAGGTCTTTTTCTTTTGTGGCTTTAGAGTACCACTTTCGATAAAGCACAAATCGGCAATACCAGCGTTTGCTGTTGTTTTGAAGATAGACGTATAATCCGTCTTGAATGTCGTGTCTTTCGATTTGAGTAGTCATAAAATCTAGTATGACAATTCAAAGTTGCATTTGCAAAGTTTTTGCAAAGTGTAAAAAAATCATTTTAAGTTATTGATTTTAAATGTTCGTTTTACACGTGCTCTGTTCAAAATCCCCTGTCGAAAGACGTGTCGGTTCGAGTCCGACCGCTGGTACCATCATTTATAAAGCCCTGATTCGAAAGAGTCGGGGCTTTTTTATGCTTAAAAGATTATATTAAAAAAGTTAATTCATAAACCGCTATAATATGCGTGTTTATCAAATAGTTTTAAAAAGGCTTTTACATGGCAGCTACAGCGCACGCACTTCACATCTTGGTTAAGCACAAAGAAATTGCAGAAGATATTATTAAACAGTTAGGTAAAGGAGCTAAGTTTCAAACCTTAGCTAAGAAGCACTCCACTTGTCCTTCAGGTAAAAAAGGGGGTGATTTGGGCGAATTTAAACGCGGTCAAATGGTACCTCAGTTTGATAAAGTAGCATTTAGTGGTGCAATATTAGAGCCTCACCTCGTTAAAACTAAATTTGGTTGGCATGTTATTAAAGTGCTTTATAGGACTTAGTTTATTTTTAAATATTACCAGTTGAACGCGCATCAGCTCGACTATGTATTCTAATATTGTATTTAAAGTGTTGCCGTAAATGGATAAAGTCTCACTAAACACAGTACCTAGTAATAGACCTCATTATTTTATGATTTATTCGAATCATTGCTGTGTGGAATTTTTATTGGTAATGACTGTAATTGTAAGTACTTATTTCATGCATTCAACGCAAGCCAGTAATTAGTTAGCCTTAATTTCTGCTCTATGCTCATTGTTGATATTTCCTCAGAACCTGACCCCACAGATACCCAGATACTGTTAACCATTGCTATGTCTTTCATCTAAATTTAACAATCTTTTTAGGAGAAATAACAAATGAGGTATTTTCCTTATATGTGTAATCGTTGCTAAGCATAAATATTAAAAACCAACCCAATAGTTACTTCGCAGTCATTTTTATTTTCATTATGTTTTTTACCTTTATTTATCTGATTAATTTAATTTTAACGATGTAGGTCAGTTTGTTTTTCTATCTTTTATGTTTTTTAATTACTTGTAATTAATCGTTTTTGTTTGTTTTTTGTTTTGCTGAACTGTTATCCTGAGTCATTAACTTTTAAGTAAGATAACTCAAATTGATAAATAAATTATAGTTGAAAAATATTCACCTTATCCATTTGCTGTTGACATTAAAATGGTTTCGAAGTACAAATATGTAAATGAAGATTATTTAAGCAACATTAATTCACATATAAAATAATATAAACATTTAATTCTTTAAATGAAGGAAGGGGATTTACCATGAAGCCAGTTACATCAAAAAAGCTTGTTAAATCGGTTATTGCATTAGCTATTGTCAATGCATGTATAAGCCAATCTGCAATTGCAGCAGAAGAAAAAAGCACGAAAGCCACTGATAAAATTGAACGAATAATGGTTACAGCTAACCGTCAATCACAAGATCTTCAAGAGGTGTCTTCTTCTATTACTGCATTAGGGGCTGATGACGTCGAACGCGCAGGAATTATTGATATATCAGGCTTACAACAGGTTATTCCGGGTTTAAAAGTAGGTAGTTCAGGTGGCGAAGTTAGACCTGCCATGCGTGGTGCTAGAACGAATGAAGTGGGTGTTGCTGGTACTGGTATTGCTGAACAAATTGTTGGTATTTTCCAAGATGGTATTTATGTACCGACAACAACTGCAGGCATGGGTGCTTTTGTCGATATTGAACGCATTGAAGTATTGCGTGGCCCGCAAGGTACTTTGTATGGTCGCAATACCTTTGCAGGTAGTATAAACGTTATTACTAATCGTCCTAATATGGATGAAATTGAAGGTAACATTAAAATAACTACGGGCGCATATAATCGCAGTGCCTATGAAGGTGTATTGAACATTCCTTTAGCGGATGACTTAGCAACTCGAATCGTTGTTGCTTCAGATAGACATGATGGTTATATCAAAAATCATGTTATAGATGGCCCTTCTGATGACTTACGTGAAAAAAATTCATTTTATGCGCGTTCTATAACGCGTTATGAACCGAGTGATAATTTTAATGCAACTTTTAGATTAGACTACTCGAAAAAAGACGCTAACTCTGAAGCTATTTGGGGTTATCAACAAATTGCTGGTTACTCACTTACTGAAACTAGTCCAGGTGTTTACAATCCTAATGCAACCGTAACTCCGGGCCATATTTATCAGCGAGACGATGTAGAGCATAATGATACAGGTCCTTATGATGTATATCGAAATGCAATGTCGCTAGATAAACAAGAGGCATTTTCTGCAACTGCTATTTTAGAGTGGTACACCGATGTAGCTGACTTTAAATGGACATCTAACTATTCAGAGCTAAGCGGTAAGCAGTTTTATGATAACGATTACAGCGATGGTGGTTTAGATTTTGTTGGCGGTTTTGGTCGCCAAGATGATCAGAAAACAATTTCAACAGAGTTACAAGTTTCATCAAATCATGAAGGTCCACTGCAGTGGATTGCAGGCTTATATTATTTCGATCAAGAAGCTGATTGGGAATGGTTGTCAAGTACTGATACTACTGGCAATGGTGTAGCAGATTCAATTGTTGTCCCTAGTTGGGGTAACCCAGATCATGACCCTCATACTTCTGACTCAATTGCAGTTTTCGGACAACTACGTTATGAACTGTCTGACGATTTACGTTTAGTGGGTGGTTTACGTTATAACAAAGATGAAAAGTCATTTACCGGCGATACAATTCCAGATTGGGATGACTCAGCAGTATTGTGGAAAGCGGCAATTGAATTTGATCAAACTGACGATGTAATGTTATATGCGTCTGCTGCTACAGGCATAAGAACGGGTGGGGCAAACGATAGTCGAGTTGTTTCCCGTGGTGCTGATCCTCTTTATGACAATGAAGAAGTTATGTCATATGAAATAGGTATGAAAAGCACATTGCTTGATGGTGACATGCGTCTAAATATATCTGCTTTTGTTAATGAATATGATGATGTAAAAGCTCAACTATTTGCTGTTGCTTGTAGCGACATTACCTCTACAGATACTGTTTTAGAGTGTGTAGAAGCTGGAGCAACACAAAGCTTTGAATATTATGAAAATGGTGGTGGTATTGATACCAAAGGTATTGAGCTTGATATGCAATGGTACCCTATCGATAATTTAGCGGTTACAGGTACTTTTACCTGGTTAGATGCTGAGTTCACGGATGATTACGCAGTTGGTAATGATCAATTACGTCCGTTATTAGGATTAGGTAACTTTGAAGGTCGTCAGGATATTAATGATAATAACAGCCAATTTAGTTTTGCTGGCTGGGCTCCTGCAATGGCACCAGAATACACGGTTGGCTTAGCGGCAAACTATGAGTTTGGCTTAAGTAACGGCGGTGCGTTAATTCCGCATATTCAAGTAACTTATTCAGACGAGTATTATGCTTTTGATGTTAATACTCCTGAAACTAAAGTTGATGCCCATGCCATTATCGACGCACGATTAACCTGGTTAATTAACGATGATGTTAAAGTGGACTTCTTTGTTAAAAACTTAACCGATGAAGAAGTGTTAACGCGCGCAGTTGTGCATTCTCAACTTGTTGATGCAAAACCAATAAACTCAGTACAAGCTAACTGGAATGATCCTCGAACTTGGGGTGCTAGTCTTAAATATACCTTTTAATTTGCCAAAGTTTATTAAAGCTTAAATTTAAAACCGTAGATGCTTCTACGGTTTTTTTATGTCTAAAAAATAGATGCATTAAGTAGTTTATATACCCAAGCTACTTGAAGATGCAGGATTCAAGTGGCTTGAGTATATACGGCCTAATACCCTTGGATATTTAGTTACGCTGTAACTTTATGTACCAGATTAGGAGGAAGGTTAAAGGCTAGGTCAATGATTAGGTAAATGATTAACTGAAAGGCTATTTTAATCGTTAGCTTAGAAGTATTTTTGACTATGACCAAGGGCTGCTATTATTCAGTACAGGCTACATTAAATTCACCGAATACACGTAATATAAGCTAGTAAAATGCCTTATACCAAATGTAATAAGTTATTGACCAATTTTAAGCGAGGATAAATTGTTCAAGAATAAGGCGTTTGATTGAGTAATAGCGGGCTATTGGGATTGAAAACAACGCAGTTATTGACGATTTAAACCGCCTTAAAATGATCGATTATTTATTTCAATTGGTATTAATAGTCGCTATTAAGACTTTATCTAATTGATTGTGCTATTCGGCCTGAGAGTGCTTGTCTTAAAACCTCAGTTTTGAGTAACTTATTTTAATAGGCATTAATTTACACTACTTTAAAGGGGGATCAAAAGAGTGGATTACCTTAGCATACTAAGTGCTCTATGCAGCTTGTGTATACGCTTTAGGTTTGGAGCTTGTGATGTAAAAGTAGGGTGATTTTTATGGTTGGGATAATAAAAAAGTTACCTAAGCTATTAGCTAAGGTAACTTAATGTTTAAAGCGCTGAGGTAGTGTTTTACTTCAGCTCAGATAGAATTTAATTATTAGTTAAACAAAGGGATAATTCACTTTGTATTGTTTACAAAGTGCTAGCCAGTCAGCTTGTAAGTATTCTTTTACTACAAGCTCTTCATTGATAGTAAGAATGGAAATAAACGGTAGTCTAATGCGCTTAATAACCCCATTATCAATATAGTCGCCATCAACATGCCACTTAATAGCGACTGAGTTTTTCGCTTCATCAAAGGCTATGTTTTCTAATTGGCAATAACTGCGATTCATTCTGTTATGTAGCTTTAAATGGAAGCTTCTTAGCTGATTAAAACCTTCATTTTTACCGAACCCTGCCAGTGTTACTATGGCATTACTGTGATAGATTTTATCGAAGTTAGCGAGTTGCTTTTCTTGCCATATATTCCACCATTTATTCACTGTACTTCTCAAGCTAACTGGTAACTCAGTAATGTCATCAGGTGTAGCATGATAGCTTTTAGGATGTAATTGATGGTCAAATTGGCTGAGTAATAAGGGATCTGACGCCGGTAATGCTTGAATAATAGTAGCAACATCTTGCTGTAATAACTTTGCCAAAGCTAACGTATCTACAATGCAGTGTAACTTTTTAATATGTAAATTATTATGCTCAAAGAAAAAGGCAATAGAGACCTTTTCATTCTTAACTTGGTCTGACAATTCGATATAAAGTGCTGAAAACTGCTCACCTTGAATTTCTTGGCGTTCGGTTACGGTTAAAAACCCAAATTGCTCAATACTTTTAAGCCATAACTTCTCGATTTGCATATTTCCATATGCGGTAAAGTCATGTTGTTTCCAAGCTGTGCTATGGAGAATATTAGCGGATAATTGCGCTAAATCACCCTTGGTGTATAACTCGATAAGTTGATTAAACATAACTATGATCCTTGCGCTAATAAAGGGAGAGTGCAGCCAGACTCACGAATAATATTGGCGTATAAAGCAATTTCGTCAAAAACGGTAACTTCTTTTATTATTTTTTGGTTTTTTACTCGCAGATGAGTACAACCTAAAACAAAATAACGTTGACCTTTTAATTGCGCTAAACGGCCAATATGAGGGTTAAAGTTACCGGCAACAGACCATCTAATAGCGATATCTATAGTGTTATCGTCGAAGCCTACAACGGCCGTGTGGTCCACGGTCATTTTGGCATTAGGACATTGTGATAACCATTGAATAAGCGTACCACTAATTTGTGCAAGCCCCGTCGATTGACGACCACCTGGCCATTGGTGTGATGCGGCTACATGATAAAACTGCGTTAATGTAGAGAACTGCTTTTGGTTGAATAAGGTTTGTGCCCAAGCTTGCACAAAGTTATCGGTAGTCCAATTGTTGCTTATGCACTCAAGCTCTTTTCTATGCTCAGTATTAACGACTCGGTTATATTCACTTTGATACCATTCGTTAAATGTATCATTAGGTTGTAGCGCTGAGAAATTAATAGCGGCATCAATTAAGTCAATGCCCAACTGGCTAATCAGGAAACTATTATCTCTTACCAGCCACTCTTTAACTATTTGGTTTTCAAAACAAACACAATCAGCAATTGTGGTAACTCGACCCGTTTTATCTGTAGATAAACCAAAATCAGAGTTTCCGGTATTCGTCATGATACTGGTGATTAGGTGCGATGAATAATAAGTACCATCGCTTTCTTCTTTCCAAATTACATTTTCACCAATAAGGCTTCTGTCTGGGAAGGCCGCTATGGTTTTTAAGGTACCTTGAACAACTTGCTCAACGCATTCTGAGTAAGCTCCTAAAGTGAAAACAGGGCAAATATCACTGTAATATTTATAGCACAGGCCAACATTTTTCTGCTCCCAAATACGATGGGTTATACGAATAATATAATCAACAATATCAACGAATTCGTCATCAAATCCCGCGAGTGTTTGTTGCTTTGCACCTGTTGGGTCTAACAGCTTAGTTAAAGGCTGCCAATGAACCTGTGTGATGTTGTTATCTAGTTTAAAACTCATAATATTAACTCGTTTTGTTAAATAAATAGTTCAAAAGAGAACAGAAATACTAGTGTGAAAATAAAGAAACCAAATAGTGAATAACATACTTTGTCTACTTTACCTGGAACTAAATACCAGCCGTTTTCTTTTTCTGCAGCACCACTATCGGCAAATGCTTTGATTTGACCTTTAACGGTATATGGAGAGTAATCTTTTTGTTTTCCATCAATCGCAATACTGGCAATAATGGTTACTATAACATTGACAAATGCACCAATAGCGGCGTACCAAGGCCATGCAATATCGGTATAAATAGCGGCGTAAGCTACCGCTAAAACACCAACAAATGTACCTACTAATAAACCACGCTCTGTCGCATGTTTAGAGAAAAAACCTAAACCAAACATACCTAATTGCGCACCTACAAAATAAGAACCAACTTTACTCAGCACTTCTAAAATAGAACCCGTACTATGCAGGTGATACATAATGGCAGGGAAAATGATAATAGCGGCCCAAAAAATAGTGAATACACGAGAGACATTCAAATAATGTTTATCTGATTCATTTGGCTTATAGTATTTTTTATAAAAATCGAGGGTTGAAACTGTAGATAATGAGTTGAATGCGGAGTCTAAACTCGACATTGACGCCGCCATAACAGCTGCAGCAATAATACCCATTAAGCCTGGCATACCATACTGAGAAGCAAACTCTAAAATTATAGTATTTTCATTCTCAAAAGTTTTACCTTCGTAATAGTTGTAGAACAATATACCCATGATAATAAAGAAGAAATAAACAAAGAAGGCTAAGAAACCCATTAATAAGTAAGATTTTTTCGCATCACCAATGTTTTTAGCCGCTAAGGTACGCTGAACCATCATCTGGTTAGTACCATAAACGGTAATATGATAAAGCGTCATCGCTAAAATACCCGACCAAACCGTTGTTACGTTACTGAAATCGAAATCAAAGTTAAGTGGGTTGGTTTTTCCTTGGGCTTTTAATTGAGCAAGGCTTTCCATTACCGGGGTGGTACTACTATCTATTAATGCATACATAATAATGCCGGCACCAATTAATAATATGCCCGATTGAATTACATCGGTCCAAATTACCGCGGTTATTCCACCCATTACGGTATAGACAAGCGCAATAATCGTTACAATGATAATCGAGGTTATTTCTGGAATACCTGTGATATAACTTAAAACAATTGAGGTAGCATAAAGCACGGCAGCAGAGCTCATTGTTTGCGATATTAACCAAATACCCGAGACTAAAGCGCGAGCTTTCTTACCAAAACGCTTTTCTTGGTATTCGTATATTGAAGCAACACCAGCGTTGTAGAAAAATGGAAAGAAGAAGGTAATAACGGCGATAATAACGAGTGGATAATTCAGGTGTATCGCAATAACTGACAAGCCATCTTTGTATGCCCACGCCGGCGCACCTAAAAATGTCATGGCGCTAACATAGGTGGCAATAACCGAAATGCCGATAGCCCACCAAGGGGTTGTTTTTTGTCCTAGATAGAAATCATCAGCGGTGCTGACTTTTTTACTGATAACAAAACCTAATAGTAGGTTTGCCAAAATATAAACAATTAAAATAGTCCAATTAAGCGTTCCAAACTCTGTCATATCTATCTCTCTCTATTTTTACAGAAGTCTTTTTTTGTTCATTATTCATCGTTGACTTCGAAGTCATTTAAACATAGCATTGTTTAAAATAATATGAAAGCAGATATTATCTAAAAAATAGGTAATAAATTAAGGCTTACTCTAGAATTGGTCTGAACATTTATAAACATACGGGTATATAACTGGCTAATTAAAGTGTAATTTTATAAATTTATAACAGTACTGATATTTGAGGCTAATGATGACAAACGAACAAAAAAATAAAAACTTGATACTGGAGTACTACCAAGCATTAGAGCAGGCTTCAGCGGAAACGGTTGGCGATGTTTTGACTCAATATATGAGTAGTGATTGTCAATGGTATGGCGTACATCCATTTAACGAACAAAAAGGGCCACAGGCGATTAATGAAGTGTTTTGGCAACCTTTTATGCATGCCTTTAAAAATATTCAGCGCAGACAAGATGTGTTTATGGCCGGTGTTAGTGGTAACGATGGTGCTAATTGGGTTACCAGTATGGGGCACTTTATGGTGCAGTTTGATAATGACTGGTTAGGCATACCACGCTCTGGGCGAGTTGCTATGGTGCGCTACGCTGACTTTAACTGTATAGAAAACGGAAAAATTGTTCGTGCTGGTTTTTTCTGTGACATTATTAGTGTTATGCATCAAGTGGGTATTAATCCTTTACCACAAGCAACAGGCCATTCATTTATTTATCCTGGCCCTCGAACTCATGATGGCATTCAATTAGACGATAAAGCCCCAGCAGAAGCTGAGAAAACTATGGCTGTACTCAATCAAATGATTGATGATTTGTCTCAACTTAATCAAACAGGCAACGATACTTATCCGCCTGAAATTTTAGAAAAAACATGGGCTAAGGATATGGTGTGGTATGGTCCTGCGGGTATTGGGGCAACTTATACTATCCCTAAATTTCAAGAGCAGCATTCGTACCCATTTAGGCAAGGGCTAAAAGATAAAGTGTTTAATGGTCATATTTGTCGTTATGCAGAAGGCAATTACGCCTGTTTCTTTGGTTGGCCAAATTTAAGTAGTACACCTATTGGTGGCTTTTTAGGTTTACCCGGGGGAGATATTAGAGCTGACATGCGAGTGGTTGATGTTTATCGTCGAGAGGGTGATAAATTGATGGAAAACTGGGTGTTAATCGATATTCCTTATTGGTTAAAGCAGCAAGGTTTAGATATTTTAGAGCGTAGTCGCAAAATTAATAACCCGAGTTAAGCTAGGTATATGGGCTTAATTAATAAGTGTTATTAGTGCACTAATTTAGTGATCTAGTTTATAGGTTTAACGCATAGCTCTAATAAATAGCTCACATGAATCGAAGATATTAAAAAAGGAAGCCTAGTAAGCTTCCTTTTTTATTGATAAAACTAGTATTCATTGATTAATCAATAGTTAAGCATTATCACCTAATTGTTCTTTCATCATAGCAAATACATCTAGACCCATTTGCATGCACATATCAATAATATCAATTGCAACCCAGTTTTCTTTAAGTAAATCACCTTCACGGCGCCAAATATCCATTACACGTAACGATAGCTGTTTATTACAAGGCGGTAAGCCTAACCAACCTCCTACGCTATGCGTACCATGCATATGAGGCCAACCACCTGTTGCGACATAGTTACCGTCAGATACTAAGGTAGCTTTATGGTCGACATCTCTGTCTGGAAAGCTAAAAACGAAAGGCCCTTGGTGATCTCTTCTGAAGCCCTCAATGCCGCGAGTAGTTCCAATACCCGCTGGGCCGTACCACATAAAATCTGGGTGCCAAAAGTTCTCTAACTTCATGCTTGATAGTGATTTACCGTCGAATCGGCCTAATTCATCAAGCATATCAAGTATTAACTGTTCAGACTTTTTCGCAGCTTGTGCGGGAGTTTTATCTCTTAATATGCCGTCCATTGTGCTTGGTGGCATAATTAAGCCACTATGGCCTAAACTTTTTCTTAGTGGATTAACGCCAACTTGGTTCATTGCATCAAGAAAATCTACAATAATAAAGCACTGCTTAATTTTGTTATCTTCTAGCTCAACCAGCTCGGTATAGCGTAAATATAAGGTTTTATTGTTCGCTGGAATTCCCCAAAGCGGTTGGCTTAATGTGCCAACAAAATACCCGGTACTTGCAATCCATTCTTTATCGTTATATTCGCTTTGAATATTAATAAATGGTTTACGTTCTATATCGGGTAAGGCAGTCACTAGGGGTTGCCAAAACTTGCTTATTACTTCAGCTGAACCCAATAAGTCATTAATGGGCGCGCTTACACGCCAAGCAACATCGCCATGAACATATTGTTCAATGTTAGCAGGGGATAATTTGAGTTGATGATATAACTTGTCAATAACCGTTAACATATTTTTCTCCACTAAAATAAGTTTTACTTGAATTACTTTTTTATGAGGTTATCATCGAGTGACTTCGAAGTCACTTGTTTTAGTGTAAGAATATAAAAAGTTCATTAAAGACTTTATTTAGCGCTTTAACATAAAAAATATCTACGTCGAAAACCCAATAACTGTTGAGAATGGTTTAGTGCGATAAAAGAATAAATAATCTATTGGTATTAATAGAATAGGTTGTATTTAACATAGGAGAATAAATGTGTCTCAGGATTTACGTAACGCAAGTAAAAGTGTAATAAAGCCTTTAAGTCTAGCTTTATATGATTACGATGAAGAGGCGGTTAAGTCGGCGATTAAAACGGTTTTTTCACCTAAAGCTAAGATACAACTTTGTTATCCTTTTGAAACTTTAGCTGGACCAAACAGTTTATATGAAGATGCTTATAAACCGCTAAAGCACGCCATTCCCGATCTTGAGCGCCGCGAAACTATTGTTATGGCAGGATCTGCTGAAGATGGCAGTACTTGGGTAGGTTGTTGTGGATATTATACGGGCAGCTTTGAAAAAAGTTGGTTAGATATTCCGGCAACAGGACATCAAGTGGTGATGCGTTTTCATGAATTTTATCGAATAGAAAACGGTGTTGTCATTGAAATGCAGGCGCTGTGGGATATACCTGAAGTTATGATGCAAGCCAAAGCATGGCCAATGGCACCGAGCTTGGGAAGAGAGTGGCATGTACCCGCACCCGCAACACAAGATGGTTTAAAGATAGAAAATGACGATCTAAAGGCTAATCTGAGCTGCAAGCTTGTTGGTGATATGTGTAATTCATTAGGTAATTATGCGCTTGGTGGTGTTGAAGCAATGCAACTAGAAAAATATTGGCATCCAAGATGTAGTTGGTATGGTCCTTCAGGTATCGGCACAGGTCGTGGTATTAAAGGTTTTAGAAATTGGCATCAAATACCGTTTTTAAATGGTATGCCTAATCGTGTTGGCGATGTTGGAAAAGGCTATTTATTTGCCGATGGCGAATATGTTGGATTTACCGCCTGGCCCGGTATGCAAATGAAAGTAAGTGGCGATGGCTGGCTTGGTATTGCGCCATCAAATCAAAAAATTACAATGCGTAGCTTAGATTTCTGGCGCTGTGAGAAAGGGCTAATACGAGAAAATTGGGTATTGGTTGATTTACTACACGTTTATCATCAGCTTGGCGTTGATGTATTAGGTAGAATGAAAGAGTTTAATAAAGCTCGTTGCTAATTCTTTCTATGAATAAATAAAGCCCGAAAGGGCTTTATTTATTCATACTATAAAGAGATGTTTAAGGTTTTATTCTGCTGACTTTGCTATTGAGCTTTCAAAGCTCTGCTGCAATTGATTAGCGCCATTAAGTAAAAAACTATGATCAGAGCCTAATAAAAACAAACTCACACCTGATTTTATCCAATGAGGAAGCTCAGCCAAATTACCGACAAACATACCGCAGTTTTTGTTGTACTTCTTAGCAGCTGCAACAACTTTTTCAACGGCTGTTATTACATCAGGGTGGCTAGGATCTGTTTGTTGTAACGCTACCGTTAAATCCATTCTGCCAATAAAAATGCAATCAATGCCTTCGACTTGGCAAATAGCCTCAATGTCGTCTACGGCCTCTAAGTCTTCAATTTGCGCAATTACGCAAGTTCCATTTTTATTGGCGGCTAAGTTGTCGGGCAATTTATGAGTAGTGTAACCAGCAAAGCGTGTTGAACCTGCATACCCTCTACCGTCAGGCCCATAAAAGCACTTTTTCACTATGCGTTTAGCATGTTCGGCATTTAATACATGCGGAATTACGATACCGTCAGCGCCTAGATCTAAGGCATTTAAAATAGTGGCATTTTCACTGTCGGGTATGCGAATAATTACCGGCTTTTGTTTTGATTTAGCGGCTAATACACAAGTGTCTAAATCTGCTCTGTCGAATGGTGCATGTTCAGCATCTAAACATAAAACGTCTAAATTTGTATGGGCTAATACTTCGGCGTTATGAAAATGTGGGGTTTTGATATATGTGCCGAGTAAGGGGGACTTTGTCGCTAATGCCTGTTTAAAATTCATTTTTTATCCCTAATGTTTAACTGGTTTTTTGTTGTTGAGTTAACGGCAATGAATACCATTGGATTAATGCTTGCGATACTTTCTCTGCTTGCTCTAAAGGCGAGAAATGAGCGCATTGCTCTAGTAATAACAATTCGCTGTTGGGTAGTGCTTTATGCATTAGCAATTGATGTTCAACCGGGCATATTTTATCTTGTAGACCACTTATAATAAGTATGTTCGCCTTAAGGCTTTGTAGAACATTAAGCGTGTCTGGGCGATCTTCTATTGCCATTGCTTGTGCAGAAAAGCATTTTTCACCAAGTGATAAAGCCATATCTAGAATAATTTTTTGGTATTCTGCTTTTTGTTGGTAAAGGTAGTTAGGCATAAATGTATTTTCGATCAATAGCCTAAGCTGCCCAGCATTGGCTTGTTTAATATGTTCAACTCTGCCAGCTTTTCTTTCAGGAAGATCAGCATGGCAATTAGAATTAATTAACGCGAGCTTAGCAATAAGGTGAGGGTGGGTTTTAGCTACTTGAGCAGCAACAATGCCACCCATTGAAAAACCAATAATAGCGCATGGCTGATCACCTGTTGCCTTTATTACGGTCGCTGCCATTGCTGGCAAGGTAGCTTCATCAGTAAATTGTACAACTGATATCTGATGACAATATTGATTGAGTTGTGCTATTTGATGACTAAACATAGCACCTGTGCATAAGGTGCCGGGTAAAATTAAAATGGGCAAAGAGGACATAACAACATAACCTAGTTAAGGTCGCTTTACTGAATTTCCTTTGATTAAGGTGCCCGTTAATACACGAGCTTCAGGTGGCGAATCAGGGTTTTCAATGTGTTCTATTAACATGTCTACAGCTGCTTTTACCAGTTGTTCTAGCGGTTGCTTAACCGTTGTAATTTGGTAACTTTGCCAAAATGATGAAGCTATTCCATCAAATCCTACAACAGACATATCGTTTGGAATATGAATGTTGTGATTTTCTCTTATTTCGTCAATTACGCCAATAGCCATCGTATCATTACTGCAAATTACAGCATCTGGCGCAGGGTTTTTCTTCAACCATTGGGCAATACAGTCTCTGCCTGATTGATACGAATAGTCGCCATAAAGCACAGGAACATTTTCTTCACCTGATTTTCGCAGTAAATCAAGGGCAATTTCGCGACGTTCGTTGGCAACATCTGAATCTTCAGGGCCTGAAAGGACTAAATAGGATTTAGGATTGTTTAATTTTAATTCGGCAAGCAGTTGTTTAATGCCTTGCTCATGATTACAACAAACGGTATTGGTTGAGGCATCAGGAACATTACGGTTATAGAGCACTACGGGTATTTTATGTTGCTCAAATTGTGCCAAACGTTGGCTTTCAAAATGAGCAGCAAGTGCGATAACGCCATCAACTTGGAAGGTCCAGATTTGTTCAAATAACTCATCTACACCCTCAGCGTCATCTAAGGTAAATAATAAAACTCGTTTATTACGAGCCGCAAGTTGTTTGCTGACTTGCGAAAGTACTTCAGGGTAGTTAACGTTCGCACGTGACGAAACGATAACAGCCACCATTCCAGACTGTTTAGTAATCAGCATTCTCGCGATTGCATTAGGTCGATAACCCATTTTATTGGCTACGGCCGTTACCTTCTCGCGAGTTTTTGCCGAGACACTTAAGCCCGGTCTAAATACGCGAGAAACAGCTGATTGTGATACGCCCGCTTCGCGAGCGACATCATAAGAAGTAACTTTTTTAGTTTTAGTCAATGTTTACCCTTTATATCTTCTTAAACGAATATCGGCTTGCTCCTTATGACCAGCAAACCCTTCAACAGCACAAAGTCTTGAGCAATATTCACCCACAACAACCGATGCTTCTTTTGTAGCGCTCTGAAATGTACAGGTTTTAATAAACTTACCAACCCATAACCCGCCAGTATAACGTGCTGCCTTACGAGTTGGAAGCGTATGGTTTGTGCCAATACACTTGTCACCATAAGAAACGTTTGTTTCTGGGCCTAAGAATAGGGCACCAAAGTTACGCATATTCTCTTTAAAATATGGAATGTTTTCAGTCATTATTTGTACGTGTTCAAAAGCTAAGTCGTTAGCAACTTGAACCATTTCTTCGTAGGTATCACAAACAATAACTTCACCGTGATCTTTCCATGCGGCACCGGCAACTTCTGCCGTTGGTAAAATAGTTAACTGTCTTTCAACTTCGGCCATAGTATCGCGTGCCAATTTCTCACTATTAGTCAATAATATGGCAGGCGATGTAGGGCCATGCTCAGCTTGACCTAGTAGGTCGGCAGCACATAATTCGCCATCAACACTTTCATCGGCAATAACTAATGTTTCTGTTGGACCAGCAAATAAATCAATACCTACACGACCAAATAGTTGGCGTTTTGCTTCAGCAACAAAAGCGTTGCCTGGACCAACAATCATATCAACAGGGGCAATTGTTTCTGTGCCAATAGCCATAGCCGCTATCGCTTGTACGCCACCAAAACAATATATTTCGTCAGCGCCGGCTAAATCCATTGCAACAACAATTGCAGGTGATGGTTTGCCATTAAATGGTGGCGCCGCAGCAATAACACGTTTTACACCAGCAACTTTAGCGGTAACAACACTCATGTGTGCAGATGCAACTAATGGGTATTTACCACCTGGCACATAACAGCCAACACTTTCCATTGGTATATGTTTGTGGCCGAGTATAACGCCAGGTAATGTTTCTACTTCAACGTCTTTCATTGAGTCGCGTTGAATTTGAGCAAAATTACGCACTTGCGTTTGTGCCCATTTAATATCTTCAATAACACTGTCATCGAGTTCTTCATAACAGGCTTTAATTTCTTCTTCTGTTAGTCTGAATGACTTCGGATTCCATTTATCGAAGGTTTCAGAGTATTTTGCAACAGCTTTATCACCATCTTGTTCAATATCTTCAAGAATATTCTCTACTGTTGTCTTAACTGATTGTAAGAAGTCTTTTTTTTCTTCTTCTTGCTTGCCTTTTTTTAGGTATTTAATCATTTCAATATCTCCAGTTTATTTGATTTAAATTTTGACTTAATTAATACAGATTCGACTTATTAACTTGAACTTATCTAAATCCTACGTAATAATGACTTCGAATGCAATAATTGATTTTAGGATATATGTTATGAGCTTTAATGAAAATTTATTCACAAGTAAAACGATATTAATTGCTGGTGCAGGTAAGGGTATTGGTTTGGGCTGTGCTGTTATGGCGGCTAAGTATGGCGCTAATGTTATTGCGGTAGCTCGAACAAAAAGTGATTTAGATAAATTGACTGAACTTTATCCTGAAAATATAACACCTTGGGTGATGGACGTAACAAGTGATGCTTTTTATAAAAGATTACGCGAATTACCCACTTTAGATGGTTTAGTTAATAATGCCGGCATAAACCGCGTTGGTCCTATGGAAGAGCAAAGCAGCGAAAATATAGATGCGGTGATCGATTTAAATATTCGAACACTTTATAAAATATCTCAAGCGGCGATTACGCCGATGAAGCGCAGCAAATGTGCGTCTATTGTAAATATGTCATCACAAATGGGTTTTGTTGGTTCACCTGGTCGTACTTTGTACTGTATGAGCAAACATGCGGTAGAAGGCGTGACTAAAGCGATGGCTGTTGAGTTAGCCGAGCATAATATTCGCGTAAATACTGTCGCTCCTACCTTCGTATTAACCCCAATGACTGAGCCGATGTTTGAAGACGAAGCTTTTAAAAACTTTGTTTTTAATATGATCCCCCTAGGCCGCTTAGCGAAAGTAGAAGATATCGCTAATAGCTGTACCTTCTTATTAAGTGATTTAGCTTCGATGATCACCGGCACTAGCATTAAAGTTGATGGTGGTTGGACTGCACATTAAACGTTAAATAGTAAGCAACATACATGAATGATTTAAACGTAATGACTTAACGAAAGTAAAAACAATAGGATATAAAAAGATGACATTAGCAGACAGATTGATCAGATATGATGACTTAAAACCTTGTACTAATGCTTTTATTGATACGCGCAGCCCTGGTAGTGATAAAAAAGAAAATTTTACCCTTATTGGGCCTGGTGTGGCAGAAAATCCCGACCAACATATACACATTTCGATTCCTCATGGTTTTAATATTGGCGGAGCTCGCCAGCCTGCAGGTTGCTTAAATTCTCAACATAGTCATTTAACTGAAGAGTTCTTTGTTATACATAGTGGCACATGGGCTTTTATGAGTGGTGTGAACGGTGAGGATGGAAAAGTTATAATAAACGAAGGTGACATTATTTCTATTCCAACAGATATTTTTCGTGGTTTCGAAAATGTGGGCGAAGGTAGCGCTTATTTGTATGCGGTTTTAGGCAGTGATGACCCAGGTAACGTATTATGGGCACCTCAAGTATTTGACCTTGCTGAAAAATATGGTTTGATCCTGCTAGATGACGGTAGCTTAGTAGACACAACTTTAGGTGAAAAAGTACCAGAAGGTAAGCAACCTATGCCCGTTACGTCAACAGAGAAAATTGCAGAACATCGTATTGTTGGCGACGAAGAAATGGAGTCAATTGTACAACGTAGTGATACTTTTGCTTGGTCAAAAAATACTTGTTTAGCACAGTTTGATGGCGTTGAAGAAGTCGCATTAGTCGGCAACAAGAATATAATCGAAGATTTACCTGCAAGTAAGTTGAGTTGGTCGCATGGCTTTGTTGTGCGAGGGCTAAAATTACAAAGTAATGCGGTAGTGCCTGAGCATATTCGATTCGAAGAAGAAGTGATTTTTGTTCAGCAAGGAAAGCTTGATATAACCGTAGACGGTGAAACACTTTCGCTGACAAAAGGCGATACTTTTACAACACCTATAGGCGCAAAGCGTTCATTTACACAAACGGGGCACGGTGAATGTATTTTATACATCACTCGCCGAAATGATTTTCCAAAAGCGCCTGCATTCATTTGAACTAAGCTTTAACTTTGTTATGTTAGTTAAGTTCTGATTTGAATTGGTACTAAAAGACGTATTGGAGTCGACAGATAAGTTGACTCCTTTATTTTTCAACTTAACAGTGGAAATATTTTTTTGGCTATAAGTTTAATTGGCTAGTTGGTAGTTACTGTACCAGCTTAAGCTCTTCAGTAGGTTGATAAAAAACATAAGGTAGTTTCGCTTTTTTAGCTTGATACATCGCTTTATCAGCACTTTTAATAAGTGATACTGTGTCTTGGCCATGTTCAGGATAAAAGGCGATGCCAATGCTGACACTGGTTTTTATCTCATGACCTGCTATCAAAACTGTTTCTTCAAACAATGCACTTATTTTTTCTGCAATACTCGCACTGATTTCTACTGATTCGTGAGATGGTGCGTCTAGGTGCACAACAAATTCATCACCAGCAAACCTTGCCAGCATGTCACTTGCGCGTAATCCCGCGCGCAGCGTTGCGGCAATGTGTTGCAACAATAAGTCTCCAACATCGTGACCTAAGGTGTCGTTTACTTGTTTGAAGCCGTTTACATCCATAAACATTACCGTTTCGGTACGCTGCCAGCGAGCCGCTCGAATTAACCAAGGCCTTAGATAGTTGTTAAATGCTCGTCTGTTATTTAAACCAGTTAATTCATCTTGATTAGCTAATTGATACAAATGCCGCTCATAAGCTTTACGTTCGATGGATGACAATATGGCCAAACCAAGGTGGCGACTGTTGTTAGTCGACTTTATTATATACTCTTGTGCGCCACCACGAATCGCGTCAAGCGCTGTTTTGGTGTCATCATGACCACTTAGCACTACGATTGGGGTATCTGGGATCAGTTCTTTAATTATTCGAAGGTTTTCTAATCCGCGGCCATCACCTAAGTTTAAATCTAATAATATTACATCGTAATATGACGCTTTTAAGGCTATCAGCGCAGCGTCGATTGCATCAACACGGGTTAAGGTAAAATGCTCGGTATCAAATTCTTTAGTGCAATCACGTTTGACTTGTCTAGCGTCACCATCGTCATCTTCAATATGAAATATTCTCAGCGTTGATTGAGTCATGTGCTACCTGATTATTCCTAGTTAATAATTAATTTTTTGATGTTTTTTACTTAACTTTCGATAAGCATCAAAATGAAAGAGTGATGTAAATTTCACACATGATCTGATGATTTTACCTGACACAACATTGATGCAGTGTGTTTTTAAGCTCAATTATTTATTCAAATAAATATTTAAATGAGGGCATTTATTGCGCATAAAATAGCTCGCTAGTTAATTAAGTTGGTGTAATAAACGCTAAAAATTTTGCCAATATTCATTTTATAATACGCCATGAATGTTATTTTAAATAGTTTATAGCTAATTGTGATGTATATGCAGGTTAACGCAAGCAAAGGATATTTGTATTCTATTATTCAGGTAATTCAATTAAGTGGCGATAGCTATCAATTAAATTTATTAATTTAAGAAAGTCTACGCCAGCGGTTTCTTTAACAATATATCCCGCCACATTTAGATTATAAGCTGCATTTTTATCTCGTTCACTTTTCGATGTTGTTAATATAAAGACAATACTTTTTTGTAACTTTGGGTCATTGCGTAACTCTTTTAAAAACTGAATGCCATCCATTCTTGGCATATTTAAATCAAGCAGCAAAATGAAAGGGCTAGAAAGTTTAGTGCGACCATTTTCAGCCCTTAATGTTTCCAATGCTTCTTGTCCGTCATACGCACGCAATATTGGGCTAGTAACTTTTGCCTTGCTAAATGCCCGAAAAATGGCTTTGGCATCACCGTCGTCATCTTCTACTAAAAAAATATTCAAGTGCTGATTTTTTAATGTCTCTTCGATTATAGCGACCATTATAAAGTGTCTTTAATTGAGTTTTTTTGCTGTTTAGGCCACGTGAAAATAAAAGCGCAGCCTTCGCCTTCTTCTGATGCTACTTCGATAGTACCACCGAATAATTCAATATGTTTTCGTACAATGGCTAATCCCATTCCACTACCTTCGACACGGTCACGAGGCTTGAGGGTTTGAAGCATTTTAAATATTTTTTGATGATATATTGGCGCGATGCCTGGGCCGTCATCTTTTACAGTAAACTGGTATTGGTTTTCTTGCTCTTTAACATCTACTTCAATTAACCCAATGTCTTTATCTCGGTGCTTTATCGCGTTACTGATTAGATTAAGTAAAATAAGCTGCAGTGGCATTTTATTCACCTTAAGTTGTAAAAACTCTGCACTGGCATTAATGGTAAAACCCTCGGGCATGGCAATTAATAAAGTGATATCTTTTATTAAGGTATCTCCAGTGAGCGTTTCTTCGTAATTTTCATCTAGTTTACGACCAATACGTGAATACTCGAGAAGGTCTTCTAGTAACCTTTCCATTCTCTGGATACGGCTTCGCAACAGTAACAAGTTTTCTCGACTTTCATCATCGAGACGATCGCCTAAGTCTTCTTCGAGCCAGTGAGAAATATTTTCGATAACTCGCAGTGGAGCCTTTAAATCATGCGAGGCAACATAAGCGAATTCATCTAGTTCGCTATTACTTTTTTCCAGCGCTTTAATTAAACGTTCACGCTCAAAGTTTGCTGCTTTGTTATCGGTAATGTCACGCTCAATAGCGGCGAAGTGACTGGTGTTTCCTTGTTGATCTTTTACCGGAACAATATTGATATCGATCCAATATTCGCTACCGTCTTTTGCATAATTAATGAGTTCAGTAGAAAACGGCTGATTATTTTTTAACGCTTTTTTAAGTGCGGCTAATTGCACTTTGTCAGTTTTTTCGCCTTGTAATAACCGTGGAGTTTGTCCGATTAATTCTTCAGGTTTATAACCTAATACGTTATTTGAAGCCGTGTTAGCAAATATAATAATCGGGTTATCAGGATCGGCTTCGGTGATCACCACAACGTCTGTTAAGTTTTCAATGGTTAATTTAAATAGCCTTAACTGCAATTCAGTTTCTTTACGCACCGTAATATCACTTAAACTGCCAGCCATACGGACAGGTTTATTGTCCTCATCTAATAAGGCTTGTCCTCTGGATTGAAACCAACGCCACTGTCCCGAACTTGTTTTCAGACGAAACTCTACATCATAAGGGCTGTTGTTTTTAATATGTGCGTCTAGAGCGGCGAGCGTTCTATCTTTGTCTTCTTCATGTATATGTTCAATCCACTCGTCAAAATGGTTACGCATTTTCTCTGACTCTAAACCTAGCAATTCTTTCACGCGCTCAGAAAAAAACATGGTATTGCTAGCAACGTCCCAATCCCACATACCGTCACCGGCGCCGCGCCAACCTAAAGTTAACGCTTCTTCACTTTTACGTAATTTTTCTTGGGTGATTTTTTGAAGGTATACCACAACTGACAAAACCCAAACGGCAACGATGGCAAGTATACGATTTATAATCACATATTGGTTGTCGACATCTATTTCTGGCGAAGCTAAGTAACCGAAAATAATCAGTACAGTCGCGAGCCCAGCTAAAACAAATGTTATTTCTTTTCGGTAAAATAATAGACCGAACAAAACTAATGGTACATAAGCGACTCCCACGGCAATGTTTGGCGCGTGAAACATATCAATAAGTAAAACGATAAAGCATAAGAGGGCTGGAACACAAAGAGGTACCAATGCTATTACTCTAGTTCTGTGGCGCCAAATAGCGATTAAGAAACCAAAACCCAAAACTATAAAGCCACTTGCGGTATGCAGTGCCATACGTGTGAGTGTTTCCCAAACATAGCCATTTTCTTCGCCAATAATATATCCGGTGAGCGCTATTGCTGATAAAGCTAAAATAAACAGACTCAGTATTTCAATTAATGCGTAGTTTTTTGGATTTTTATTTGTAGAAGAAAATAATAATAATAATGTGATGCCGGTAAAAATAAAACACAACGCGGTATTTATTGCCATACGGCCGGGGTGAGAGGTGTTTACTGTAATATATGCGTCCATTAACAGTTGATCAATTGCTAGATTAATCACAAAAACATACTGCAACAGGGTTAGAAACCCAATGAAAGTAACGAGTATTCCACAAGCTAAGCTTAGGCGTTTTAAACATTTCACTATGGCGAATAGGCCGATTCCACTCAATAAAAATCCCAGAGCAGTGTTATATTGCATAGGTGTAAATTGTGGCAGCACTTGAATTAAGTCGCTGTTACTAATGTACCAACCTGTTAAAACGATTGCGCCTAATAAAAAAGTATATATGGCTGCAATAATCATGGCGGGCTTATTGAAAGATAACTCTGTCATTACGATGCACCTACGTTGATTCGCTATAAATCATAGAGGCTTTAACGACGAAAATACACCACTAAAACACCTTGAACGTGAAACAACAAAGTACATTCAGAATAATATAGCAATTAAATAACAAGGGTTTAGTTTTAGCTAAGCAACCGTAAGCATATTTTAAGCTTGCTCAGGAGAAGTGTTAGCTAGATTTTTAAATTAAAAACATACGTAAACCGTTAAGGCTCTGGCTAACGAAAAAGCTAGTGTAAAACTAGCATGTTCAAAACATAAAACATAAAACATAAAACATAAAACATAAAACATAAAACATAAAACATACTCATGAGTATGCAATTAGCAGAGTATTGATAACAACATTCACTCAAACCGCTTCGACGCACAGTTTTGTTATTAAATTGTTTTGTATGAAAAATGCACTATTATTTAGGGGGGGATAGCAAATAATGCTTGAGTAATCCAAACGAGTGAAAAAAAGTCAAAAGTAAACATAAGTAATTAAAGCGATTAATCAACTGCATTATTAGCCGTTTCATTGGGAAGATAACGCATTACATACTTATGTTAATTATGTCACTCAAGCTGGGATAATAGAGCTTTTTACCGATCATTTTAATTATCATTATTAATATTGACGATGGTGTTATTAAAACTCATAAGTGAATAAGTATAAATGGCTTTGGGTTTTTGAGATTAGCGCATAAATATCAGTAACTAAATTAAGGGAATTGACTATGTTTCCAGAATATATTGTGCTTCATACTGCTGCCTTCACCGGGAGAGATTGTGATCGAGATATGATTGACCAGTGGCATAAAGCCCGCAACTGGTCAGGCATAGGATATCACTTTGTCATTTTAAATGATAAACACAGCCAAAAAGCCGATGGCAGTATTGAAAATGGTAGGCCAACTAACAAAGCCGGCGCTCATACTTTAGGTCTAAATAGTCGTTCTTTAGGTATTTGCTGTATTGGCCATGGCGATAAGTTTGACTTTACACCCGCGCAGTATGAAAGTTTATACAGCTTAATACGGCGGTTGATGACTGAATTTTCGATACCAGCAGATAAAGTGATTGGCCATCGAGAATTGAATGACTTAGTTAAACAAAATATTATATCTTCTCGATATCGCACCAGTAAATCTTGCCCAGGCGATAAAATAGAGATGAATTATATTCGCGAGCAACTGGCTCATATTACTGCTAGCCCTGAACATGAAACCATTGCAGTCTCTGCTGAGTCACGATTAGCAATGAGCAATGCGATTGCTATTTTACAACAGCACCGCGCACAATTTCCAAATGCCCAAGACGAATTGGATGAGTTTATTCACCATCCTGAAATTATTTCAATGACCAGATAAAGATAAATACTCTCGTTTAACATAGTCGTGCTTGCATAGCTTTAGTCGCATTAAAAGGTTGCTGAGCTTCGGTTATTGCCGTAACAACTGCAACCGCGCTCACACCTGTACTCCATACCTGGTCTAGTCGTTGTTGGTTAATGCCACCAATAGCCACTACAGGGGTAGTATCGGCTAGCGCTAATATCTGGGTTAAGTTTGCTAGGCCTTGGATTTGCCCTGTCATGTTTTTGGTTTTTGTTGGGAAAATAGCGCCAATAGCAAGGTAGGAAGGTTGCAGTTGTTTTGCTAATAAAAACTCGTAACAGCCATGCGTGCTGATACCCAAGCGCAAACCGGCTTTCGCAATAGCATTTAAATCAGCGTCGTTAAGATCTTCTTGGCCAATATGAACACCGTATGCACGGTATTTAATGGCCAGTTGCCAATGATCATTAATAAATAACCGACAATTATAATCACGGGCCATTGCTACCGCTTTTTCTATAATTGGCTCAACTTCTGAAATATTGTTACTTTTAATGCGCAGTTGAATAATATTTAAGTTCATTGGTAATAATAGAGCTAGCCAATCAAGCGAGTCGATTACAGGATAGAGGCCGAGTTTTTCTCCATCAGCTAAATCAAGGGATTTAAAGCATTTTTTTGACTGAAATTGTTGATTGAGTGAGCTGATAATTATTGGAAAATCTTTTGGTTTTGAGGGCCACAAACCTTGCTCAAATGCGCCGTAATAACGGTTTCGCTTATCTTCCTTTTTGTCATCACGCTTAACATCACATTTATCATCTGATATGTCATTTTTTACTTCAGCTGCTAATAACCCTTGAGTTAATAAGCCTTGGTTAATAAATGCTTTAGTGAGTGTAAAGGCATCACGCAATAAATAATCATGTGCTAAAAAGCTAGCTAATGCGCTGGCAAAGCTGCAACCGCTGCCATGGCTATAGCTGGTGTTGATTTTTGGCGACTGCAAGATTAATAACTGGCTTGAAGTAGCACTTAAGCTTTGTAAACATATATCAGTGCAATGTGTTTGGTCTTGTTTAGTTTTTTCAGTAGCCGTATGTCCGCCTTTTATAATCACCGCTTTACACCCCAATAGGAGAATATTTTCTGCCATTATCGCGGCATCATCTACTGAGTTGTTAGCCGTTAAAGTACATAACTGCTTAGCTTCTATAAAGTTGGGTGTAATAACATCCACCAATGGCATGAGCGGCACAAGTGCGGAAGTAGGTAACGATGACAAGCAACCTCCAACACTCGCTCGGCCAACGGGATCATAAACCACCAGTAAGTTAGGTAATTGGGCCTTAATGTCCGAAAGCATCTCTATTAGCCAGTTGATCTGCTCACGATTAGCTATTAAGCCTATTTTTATTACTGTTGGCGGCTTGTCGAAGCGTAATGCCTGTACCTGCAGGACTAATATCTCCACCCCAGTTGGATTAACCGCAATAAGTGCTGATGAGTTTTGTACGGTATTGGCGGTAATTAAATGGCACACTTCTACATTGAGATTATGGCCAGTTTTAATATCGGCAGCAATACCAGCACCACCTGAGCAGTCTGCGCCTGAAATGGTCCAAATTATTGGTTTGTTTTGCACTTTATTGCCCAGTAATACAGTTTCAATGCTCATTAGCTATGTTCCGGTTGATGCCAAAAAGGCGTATCTAGTGTCGGTGTGCTGGGATGAGCGGTTTGGCGTTCAGGCATAGTGCCTGCGATATAAGCGGATTCACCTGCTGATATTGCGTTGGCGAAAGCTTTTGCCATCAGAGCAGGGTTATCGGCTAGCGCAATAGCACTATTAAGCAACACACCGTCAAAGCCCATTTCCATGGCAATACAGGCATCTGACGGTTTACCTATGCCAGCATCAAGTATTAGCGTAGCTTCAGGTAACCGGTGGCGAATAGTGGCTAAATTATAGCGGTTCATTAAGCCTTTACCGGTGCCAATGGGTGAAGCCCAAGGCATGATAACTTGGCAGCCTAACGCGAATAATCGCTGGCAAATTACTAAGTCGTCTGTGCAGTAAGGTAATACTTTAAAGCCATCAGCAAGCAGTTGCTCGGTAGCAATTAAAAGCTCTATAGGATCAGGTTGTAGATTATAATCATCGCCAATTACTTCAAGCTTTATCCAGTCTGTTTGAAATAATTCTCGGCTCATTTTAGCTAAGGTAATAGCTTCTTTAGCGCTTTTACAGCCAGCGGTGTTAGGTAGGAGAAAACCTTGGTTTTGTGCAACAGTTTCTTGA
Source organism: Colwellia sp. PAMC 21821 (assembly GCF_002077175.1). Classification (NCBI taxonomy): domain Bacteria; kingdom Pseudomonadati; phylum Pseudomonadota; class Gammaproteobacteria; order Alteromonadales; family Colwelliaceae; genus Colwellia; species Colwellia sp. PAMC 21821. The sequence continues at coordinate 1,265,782 of NZ_CP014943.1, read as the reverse complement.
ATGTAGCGCCAGATTTTCTCACCTGACTGTGCCAATGGGTTTTGACGCTTTAGTGATAATGTCACCACTTGTGATCCGCTAGCTATAATGGCTTGCTGCATGACCTTTGGTGAAGGATAAAGTGCGGAGCCAATTAATAATCGACTATTTAGCGTTTGACCATAAATATTTAGTGACATAGGTTAACCTCCTACAATTGGGAAAAGCACATCAATACTATCGTTATCGCTAACCGCGGTATGTTGGTAGTCTTCTCGGCCAATGAATTCACCGTTGAGCGCCAAAGCAAAACTTTGTTGTTGCTGGTTTACCGGTAATGCTTTTGCTAGTACTAAATCAAGACAGTTTTGCTCTGACGTGTGTGGGAGTTCAAACGCGTCGCCATTAATATATATTTTCATTTGTTATCTCCTTTCTTGCCTAGATGATTATTCAATTTATGCAGTGGTTTTAATAAGCTAAATTTGTCATAGGTTGGTTTACTGGCAGCCACTTAGCATATTGATAATTATCGACAGATTTTTTCTGTTCGAGCATTATGTTGTCAACATGCTCTAGCACTTGGGCAAGCACAACAGGGGCAATTAGAAAGCCATGGCGGTATAAACCATTGACTTGAATTAAGGCATTTTGTGAAATTATTTTTGGTTGATTATCACTAAATGCTGGACGAAGTTGGCTGATATGCTGGCGGATATTAGCTTCAGCAAAACCCGGGTGAACGCTATAAGCAGCACTGAGCAACTCCATGGCTGAGCGAACGGTCATTGGGGCAGTATCGTCACTTTCAATTTCTGTTGCGCCAACGACAAAATGGCCTTTACCTTTTGGCGCGATATAAATTTGATAGCGAGGATGCATGAGTCTGATCGGTCGTGAAATGTTAACTTCAGTGGTAAAAAGTTGAAATATTTCGCCACGAACGGCACGTAAATCATCAAGTTGAGCATTGTGTTTACTGTTTGTGCTCGGCGATTTTTTTGCACCAACTCCCCGGCAGTCAATGGCAAGGTCAAACGACTGGCATTCGCTACTTTTACGCTTGTTACAAGTTTGGAAGCGAATATCACAGCCGGTACTAAAACTGTCTGACTCTATGGCAATAACTTCAGATTCGCTATGCCATTTAACCCCTTCATCTACTAATTGTTGATGTAAAGCGAGTAGTAACTTTCGATTACCAATTTGCCCCTCTTCGGGCAAGTATAACGCTTGCGAAAATTTACCAGCTAGCTCTGGCTCAAGTGCCGATAATGCTTCTCGATTAAGCTGTTGTCGAGCGTGGCTTGGATAATTATTGGCTAAAAATCGCGTTAATCTATGATAGTCAGCGATATCTTGTTCATGGCTAACGACGATCGATCCAGATTGTTGAAAGAAGTTATAGCCAGAAAGTGTGCTAAGCAATTTTGGCCATAAAGCTAAGGCAGCAAAGCCCATTGCAACAATGTTGGCAGGGCTGTGCATGGCTTCGCCAAGCGGTGTTAATAAACCGGCGGCCGCATAAGCAGCACTTTGCTGGCCACTTTTCTGGTCTTTGTCGAATAGCGTTACCTGGTAGCCTTGTCGATTTAACGACAAGGCTACCAAACGGCCCATTAGGCCGGCGCCAATAATAGCGATGGTTGGCATAAGGTTAATTGCTTAACGATTTTTCAACAGGGTGGTAAAGCTCGCTGCCGCTGGCTTTAAACTCAGCAGACTTTTCTGCCATTCCTTGTACTGAAATACTGATGGTTTCATCCAATAGTTTGATTTCAATGTTCTGTTCGTTGTTGGCAGCAGTGCTTAAGCTCGCAGCATAATCTCGCACTTCTTGTGAAATTTTCATTGAGCAGAATTTAGGACCACACATAGAGCAAAAATGCGCAACTTTGCCTGATTCTTGCGGCAATGTTTCATCGTGATATGCACGTGCTTTTTCAGGATCCAAACCTATATTGAATTGATCGTACCAACGAAACTCAAAACGGGCTTTAGACATGGCGTTATCGCGGATCTGAGCGCCCGGATGACCTTTTGCTAAATCACCGGCATGCGCCGCGATTTTATAAGTCATTAAGCCTTCTTTAACATCTTCCTTGTTAGGTAAACCTAAGTGTTCTTTTGGAGTAACGTAACAAAGCATAGCGCAACCATACCAACCAATATTAGCGGCGCCAATACCGGAAGTAATATGATCATAACCTGGCGCAATATCTGTCGTTAATGGTCCTAAGGTATAAAAAGGTGCTTCGCCACAATGCTTGAGTTGCTCAGTCATATTTTTTTCAATCATATGCAATGGCACGTGACCCGGACCTTCGATAATAGTTTGTACGTCATGTTTCCAGGCGATTTTTGTTAATTCACCCAAAGTACGTAATTCTGAAAATTGTGCTTCATCATTGGCGTCGGCAATCGAACCTGGTCGTAAACCATCGCCTAGAGAAAATGAAACATCGTAGGCTTTTAAAATTTCACAAATATCTTCAAAATGAGTGTAAAGAAAGTTTTCTTTGTGGTGTGCTAAACACCATTTAGCCATGATTGAGCCACCACGAGAAACAATGCCAGTAACGCGTTTAGCCGTCATTGGCACATAACGCAGTAATACCCCAGCATGAATAGTAAAGTAGTCAACACCTTGCTCTGCTTGTTCAATTAAGGTATCGCGAAATATTTCCCACGTAAGGTCTTCAGCAATACCGTTTACTTTTTCTAAAGCTTGATAAATAGGTACGGTGCCAATGGGAACCGGGGAGTTACGAATAATCCACTCGCGGGTTTCGTGGATGTATCGACCGGTAGAAAGATCCATCACCGTGTCTGCGCCCCATTTAGTCGACCAAACTAATTTTTCTACTTCTTCTTCAATGGAAGAAGTTACCGCTGAGTTACCGATATTAGCGTTTACTTTGATCAAAAAGTTTCTGCCGATGATCATCGGTTCAACTTCAGGATGGTTAATATTGACCGGGATAATGGCGCGGCCTCTCGCAACTTCATCGCGGACAAACTCAGGCGTAATTTTTTCTGGAATGCTGGCGCCAAATGATTGACCTTGATGTTGTTGTAGCAACATCTCGTCTTTAACTTCTTGGCGTTTCATATTCTCACGAATGGCAATATATTCCATTTCAGGCGTAATAATACCTTGGCGTGCGTAATGCATTTGCGTAACGTTTTTGCCTTTTTTGGCTTTTCGCACTTGTGGTAAATGTTCAAAACGAATATGGTCTAGGCCTTCATCGGCTAAGCGCTGTTGGCTGTAGGTTGAGGTTTTTCCTGTTAAAAATTCAACATCGTTACGTGACTCAATCCAGCTATCACGTAAGCGAGGAATACCTTTGTGGACGTCAATATTGACAGCATCATCGGTATAAAACCCTGAGGTATCGTAAACACATAATGGCTGATTTTTCTCATAACTAGGGTTGTCTTTGTTGCCATTAATCAAGGTGTCAGACAAGGTTATTTCACGCATACCAACACGGATATCGTGCAGTTCACCCGCTACGTAAACTTTTTTGGAATTTGGAAAAGATTGATCAGCAACGTTTTTTAAAAATTGTGTTGCTTGGTTTCGACGCTCGCGTCTTGAAATTGAACTCATGTTCTCTCACCTGTTTTTATTAAATAAAAGTTAGGCGGAGCTTTATGGGGGTAGTAACGAGGAGTAGTTTTTTAAACAAAATTTAACATGGTGTTTAAAGCTACTACTTGTTCCCTTCGCAGATGTTAATCTAATCAGGTTCTACGGATCCCGCTTTCGCGATCTCAGCCCTTTGGCACTCCGACAAGTCAATACGTTTAAGTTTTTTAAGTGTCCTTAAACGTGGCTAGATTCTAGCTTTAATTTTCGACGCTAATCAACCACTATTTTATTTTTATTTTTAGTTGTTGTTAATTAAGGGGTTTTATTGGATGTTGATTCTGGTGGCGCTGGTGTAACAATGAAGGTTGGTATACGAAGTAGTAACTTTACCCTGCTTTTAATGAACCATTTTCACCAGTGATTTTGTATGTCTAAAAAATATTTTAACTTGAATATGTGTAATCTCGAACATTTGTTAATGTGAAATATCATGGAATGTTTGTTTCTGTTTACACTTAAGTCATTAAATTAACAAAAGCTTGGAGAATGATGAATTTTACCGATTAATTGTTAATAACATTGTAAATTAACCGGTAAATTGACGTAATATAGTCAAACTGAACAATGTACATCATATGGAATGAATTTATGGCTGAATCTAGCACCGCAAGTACAACAGAACAAGTAATAAAGACCTTAGATCCTGCAAGTCTGCTTAAAAATGAAATCGACCAAGTTGGCCGTATTTACAATATTATTGTTGAATTTTTCACCAATTATAGTTTTCAATTAATTGGCGCGTTAATCATTCTAATTATTGGTTTTATTTTTGCGGGTAAAATTGCCAAAGTAGTTCTACGTTTATGTGAGCGTCATAAGCTTGATGTTACCCTAAGTCGTTTTTTGGCTAATGCCAGTAAAATGTTAATTGTCGTGATGATCGCGATAATCGCTTTAGGTAAATTAGGCATAAGTGTTACGCCTTTTATTGCGGCCATTGGTGCTATTTCATTAGGCGCAGGTCTAGCATTACAAGGACTACTATCTAACTATGCTGCCGGTTTTAATATTATTATCATTCGACCTTTCGTCGTCGGCGATACCATTACCGTACAAGGCGTTACGGGGCTGGTTAAAGAAGTATTATTGGCATACACCATTTTAACGGATGAAGATCACGTTGAAATTACTATTCCTAATAAACATATCGTTGGTGAAGTGTTACACAACTCAAAGCATGACTCATTATTAGAGTTAAGTGTCGGCATTGATTATAGCGAAAACCCGTTAGAGGTGGTGGCAATGCTTGAAGATGTGATTGGCAAGTTAGATATTGTCAGCGTCGCTCGAAGCCCATTGATTGGCATCGATGCTTTTGCTGATAGTGCTATCAATATCGGCATACGTTTGTGGACGCCAACAGAAAATTTATATAGCGCTAAATACAAAGCTTATAAAGAGATTTATCTCGCGTTAGATAAAGCCAACATTAAAATTCCGTTCCCACAACGTGATATACATCTTATTAAAGATCTGGTGTAATTTTTATGTCGTTTTATATCGTTTAACGATGGCGCTAAATAAAGCCAGGCTCGATCGATTTTTGGCTCAATATTGTCAAATCAGTCGCAAAAATGTGCGACTGATGTTGGCGCAAAATAGAGTGTTTATCGATGGCATTGTCGCACATAATATTGATGAAATTATTGATACATTTAGCCTTATAACGCTAGATGGAAAGGTGATACAAGAAAACTCCGCCTATTATATTATGCTGAATAAGCCTAAAGGTGTAGTCAGCGCAACGAGCGATACAAAGCACCAAACAGTGCTTGATTTACTTGATTACTCATTTAAGCATGAGCTACATATTGTGGGCCGTCTTGACCTTAATACCTCAGGGTTAGTGCTATTAACTAATGATAGCCGTTGGTCAGAACGTTTAACTCTGCCAGATAAAAAAGTCACTAAACGTTATAACGTGACTTTGCAAAATCCACTAAGCGAAGAATATATAGCCGCTTTTGCTCAGGGGATGTATTTCGCGTTTGAGGATCTCACTACTAAACCTGCCAAATTAACCGTGCTTTCTGATTATAAGGCCCAAGTTGAGCTTATTGAAGGACGTTACCACCAAATTAAGCGTATGTTCGGAAGGTTTCGTAACCCGGTTTTAGCTTTGCACCGCAGCTCAATCGGCAATTTACAACTCGACGGTCAATTGCTTGAAGGACAAAGTAGAGAGTTAACGCAGAGTGAAATTAATAATATTGATCAATAGCATGTTAGGTAGTAAATAAATTTTAACAAAACAACATAAAATAAGGAATAAAATGACTAAGTATATATTTATAATCATAGTGTTAGGTTTGATTGTGAGCTTTTTTGTACGTAATAACGCGAACCGCGAAGCCGCGAAAGAGAATATATTGCAAGCCGAGCAATTTTTACAAAAAAATAAACAAGTAGATGGTGTGATTGAAACAGCTTCGGGTTTGCAGTATCAAGTACTAACCGAAGGACAGGGGGCAGTGCACCCAATGGCTAGCGCAAAAGTAAAAGTGCATTATCACGGTACTTTGCTTGATGGCACCGTTTTCGATAGCTCAGTTGAAAGAAACGAACCGATTAGTTTTGGTTTAAATCAGGTGATAAAAGGCTGGACCGAAGGCTTGCAACTCATGGTGGTGGGTGAAAAAACTCGTTTATTCATCCCCGCGAAACTGGGTTATGGCAATAGTGCAACAGGTAAAATTCCTGCTGGTGCATTGTTAATATTTGATGTTGAATTACTTGCTATTAATTAGCTCAACTGAGAATGCTCGATGATGTCTTTCAATTAATAGAATAGGGCTTTAATCGCTTTTAAAAGTTGTTACAACGCAATGTAATGGTTTCGGTTATCTTTCTCATTTAGTTTTATTATTGTGAAGCTTAGCGGCATTAATGCCGAGCTACAAGCAGCCATGATAGCGCTTTAATTTGCGCTTTCATCGCTGCTTGTAGCTTTAGTCGGTTATTTACTCTTCTCTGAAAGCTTCTGCTGACAAGTGGTGACGATTGAGTAACTTGTAAAATTCAGTGCGATTTCTTTGCGCTATTTTTGCTGCTTGTGAGACGTTTCCTGCCGTTATTTTTAGTAACTTAGCGAGGTAATCACGTTCAAACTTATCTCGGGCTTGCACAAATGACGGTAAAATAGTGGTTTTATCACGTAGTGCATTTTTTACTAACATTTCACTAATTAATGGTTCAGTAGATAAAGCCACAGTTTGTTCAACAACATTTTGTAGCTGTCTAATATTGCCTGGCCAAGCCGCACTGATTAAAATCTCCATCGCTTCTTGCGAAAAACCGGAAATATTAATGTGGGATTGTTCTGTTGATTTACTTAAAAAATATTGAGCAAGTAATGGGATATCTTCTCTGCGTTCAGACAATGGTGGTAATTCTAGTTCAACCACATTGAGTCGGTAATATAAATCTTCACGAAAGGTTTTATCTAATATGGCTTGTTGAAGATTCTTATGTGTTGCTGAAATGACCCTCACATCGACTTTGATTGATTGTGTGCTACCAACGGGACGCACTTCTCGTTCTTGCAATGTCCGTAACAGCTTTACTTGAAAGCTCATTGGCATATCACCAATTTCATCTAAAAATAATGTCCCTCCATCCGTTGCTTGGAATAAGCCGATATGATTTTTTTCAGCACCCGTAAATGCGCCTTTGTTGTGACCAAATAACTCAGATTCTAAAAGCTGTTCAGGAATAGCAGCACAATTGATCGCGGTAAATGTTTGTTGGTGACGGGGACTTGCAAGATGAATAGCTTTGGCTAATAGCTCTTTGCCTGTACCACTTTGGCTTTGGATGAGTATACTAAAATCGCTTTTTGCCACTTGCTTACTTTGCTGTAAAAGCGACTCCATAATAGTACTGCGGCTAATTATTTTGTCTCGCCATTGATTATCAGCTTGGTTATAGTTTAGCTCTGCGGGCTGCAGTCGAATGGCCTGTTGTACTATTTCTAGCAACTCTTTACTTTCAAATGGCTTCGTCAGAAAACTAAAAACGCCTTGTTTAGTGGCATTAATAGCATCGGGAATTGTGCCGTGGGCGGTCATGATTATCACCGGTATATGAGGGTGTTTAGCTCTTATTTGCTCAAATAATGCCATGCCGTCCATGCCTTCCATTTTTAGATCGCTTATCACCAGTTGAGGATGAAAACTTTCAAGTCTGCCTAGGGCAATTTTGGCATTTTTTGCTGACTCAATTTGATAGCCTGCTGCTGATAAACGAATACCGAGTAATCGTAATAAGCTAGGATCGTCATCAACGATTAGAATTTTACTGTCGGTTTCTATGGCAGCCGGATTAAGAGTGTTCATGGGTTATTCTCGATACTTATTTATAGCTAAAATTTATGACTTAAACTTGGCTTAACTTAATTAAATTAAGCCAAGTTAATTAAGTTAATGGTGTTTGTGCTTCTTATTTACGACTATTGATCTCGTTTATCAATAGCTTGTTCAATACTCTTAAGTTGTTTGATTGTTTGTTCTAATAATTTAACTTGTTCGATCAAATGTTGTTGCTGCTGCTTTGCACTCTGTTGTTGCTGTTTTGCACTCTGTTGTAGCTTAACTTCTCGTTGTTGCTGTTCATTTAGTTGTTCATTTAGTAGTTCTTTTTGCAGAGCGAGTAATCGATTTCTCATTAGTAAACGTTGATTTAATTGGTCGTGCAATAGTGAAAATAGCGCCTCATCATCTGGGGTAAAATCAGCGAATGCGGAAGTGTTATGTTCACTATTTAGTTCATTTAACAACATTTTTGCGTGGAAACTATTATAAATAGGTGACTTAGGCAGACTATAAAGTAGTAGTAATTTAATTTGCGCGTCATAGTCAACTTTTGTATGTTTATTGCTTTTACTATCAACGTTTATTTGCTGCTTACTCACTTCCTCTATTAGTTGTTGCGGTGTAAGTTGTTGCAATGTCATGTAATATTCACCATAGCTTGTTCTTGTAATATCGTGCTTTGTGGTAAGTTCACAAGCAGATGACAGTAATAAGACTATAAAAAATAGTATGAGATGAATTGAAAGTGGCTGTAAATTAGCCATTATACTTGTTCCTCTTGGTGAAAAGCGCGTGGCAAGGTGATTTTTATTTTAGTTCCTTGTTGATCGCTTTGTTCATTCAAAATTTCAATGTTGCCATTGAGGCGCAATAATAGCTCTTTTACAATGGTAAGTCCTAAGCCGCTACCTTTGATCAAACTTTGTTCTGGTGGCGGACCTTGATAAAAGGCATCAAATATTTTTTCTTGATTTTCATGATCAATCCCTATGCCTTGATCACTAATAAATAGTTGCAGGTTCTCGCCCACAAGTGTTGATGAAATATCGATTACCCCTTCGTCAGGTGAGTATTTTATCGCATTAGATAAAATGTTATCGATAATAACCGCGACTTGTTTTCGGTTACTAAATAGTGATATGTCGCTTAAGTTATTGTTAAAATTGATCTTCTTTCGTTTTATATCTAATATTCGATCTGCTATTACTTGATATACCACGTCATTTATTTGCATCGACTCTGAATCTTGTAGGCTTGTTGAGTCGAGGACAATATTAAAGTCGAGTAAGTCTTCAATATGTTTTTGTAAGCGAAACACACTGTCTTTAATAATGTGAGATATTTCTTGTTGTTCGGCATTTAGCTCACCCACACTGTTATCGTACAGCAATTCAGTACCTTCTCTTATTGCTGCTAATGGCGTTTTTAATTCGTGTGATATATGACGGATAAAACTCGACTTTTGTAGCTCTAATGCTTGCAAACGCATACGCATGTTTTCTAGTGCTTGTGCTATTTCTTGAATTTCCGGTGAACTCACTACTTTAATTTCACTATCAAAATGCCCCTGTTGAAGGCGAAAAATACTTTTCGTTAATATTTTTAACGGGCTAGTGATTAAGAAAGTAAATATCCCAGCAATAAGTATGCTAACAGGAATAATAATTAAGCTTCGGATCATAATATCGCGAACGGCCTTTGCTGCTTGCTCAATTTTTGTTATGTGCAAGGTATTAAGCTCATTACTACGCTGTGAAATTTGTTCGTAAATTGTACTTAAAGCATTGAACTCAACTTGTATAGGTTTGATAATTGTTGTGTCGGTTGGTATCTTTAGCTCAGCTTCTGGCATTGTGCTTTCAATCAGGGTGGTGATGGTTTGGGCATATTGGGCTACCAATTGTAGTAATTTTTGGTCTTGGCTTACCATAATTAATTGTTCGGCTAAGTGTAATATTTGACGACTTTGCTCATTGTAACTTGCTGTTAAAGCGGGATCCCTAAGCACTAAGTATTGCGCAGCACTGCGCTCCATTTTAATTTGGTTACTTTTGAGTAATTGCTGATATTCAAAAATTTTCGCGATATTGGTAATGGCATTAGTACTTTTTTTAGCAAGAGTATTAACTTGTGATGCGCCGAAAATTAAAGCAATAACTAGTGGTAAAGCGACTAATCCAAAGCCTAATAAAGTTAATGATTTGATTGATAAGCTTTTCAACAGTAAGCTTTTAATATCTGCTTTACCGGCTAGTGTTGTTAAATTACTCAAAATGCTCGCTATTGCCTTTTCTCTTGATAAATACGAATGTAGTGTTAGCTAAAAATGTAAAAAAAACAATAGTGTCTCAAAATAGAGACAATGATATTTATGTGTTTTGTTTTTTTAAGTTTCTGTTTTTTATGCTTATATTTTAAATTATGCTTCGCTGGGTTGATTCTATAAATTATTCACCAAATAAGCTGTTGCTATTTGGTGACATCTATTTTTACTGGTATATGATAACGCCTTGAAAATCAACGACTTAATTAATGGCATGATATGTGCATTAATTTATTGGTGATGGCAGGTGCCATGCTCAGCATATTCAATGATGTGCTACTAATCAATCAAAAGGATTCAGGTATGAATAATATTAGCTTAAAAAAATTATCTATTACTGTTGTTTTAGCCTCATTGGCATCTAACCTTGTTTTTGCTCATAATGATAACAATAAAAAACTCTCTAACGAGGTTGTGCCTGCATCATCTTTTTCTCAACTAGTCACAGATTATGACACCGATGATAATAATACCCTCAGCGCTGCCGAATTAGCTGAAAATGACAAACTAACAAAAGCTTTTAATCTGATCGATATCAATGACGATAAAGAAATTAATGAAAAAGAATTTAACCAATACCTAGCAAATATTAAGAAATCTTTGCTATAGTTTGTTTTCTGTGAGCTAATAGCTCATTTTTTAAACTGTCTGCGTTTATTCCCAACTAAGCAGTTTTTTTTATTTACTAAATAAGGCCCCCACATGAAAGATCAGTCAACTCAAGATACTTTGTCCCGTTATGTTCAAATTGATAAATGGATTTTCGAAGTAAAATCAGTACGCGCAATACGCGTTGATGATTTTGGTAAACCATATTCTGCTGTTGCGAATTTTGCTTTAAATGGTGACAGTGCTTATATAGATGGTTTACTTACGAGAGAAGATGATGATTTTACCCGTGAAGACTACCAAACATTTGTAAAAATGAGTCAGCAACTCGGGCTAGATACCGTGAACTTTGACCGTTTTAAGCAAAAGCAAAGAGTATCGGATATTGTTAAAGTTCCTCCATTGCATAGTGTTAAACCTGCATTAAAGTTAGTTATAGTTTAGTTGTAGTTTAGTTGTAGTATAATAAAAAAATCATATTAAGCTTTAGAATGGTACTTTAACTTATTTGAAAGGGCTGTCAAATGAACTCGGTTAAAGTCAATAATGGCGACATTATACCTTCTAAAATTATTTGTGTCGGACGCAATTATGCCGCACATATCAGCGAACTAGGGAATGAAGTTCCTGATAATATGGTGTTGTTTATTAAGCCGAATGCTGCCATCTCAGAACAATTACTGTCTTACCATCACGAAGCCTTACATTATGAAGCAGAGCTTTGCTTTTTGTATCAACAAGGTCGTTTTTGTGCTGTTGCAATTGGTCTGGATTTAACCAAAAGGGCATTGCAGTCTCAATTAAAAGCCAAAGGTTTACCTTGGGAACGTGCTAAAGCGTTCAATGGGTCCGCACTTTTTAGCCATTTTGTTAATTTAGATGCTATCGATGAGCATCTCAAATTAGAGCTTTTTATTAATGGTGAATGCCGGCAGTCAGGTTCGATAGCGATGATGTTGTATTCACCGCAAGCTGTATTAGATGAAATTCAATCTTTTATCACTTTAGAAGATGGCGATATTGTTATGACAGGCACGCCTGCAGGTGTTGGTGAAATTGTAGCAGGTGATGTTTTTGAAGGACGAGTATTGCATCGAAACACGGTTTTAGTGCAAAAAAAATGGCATGCGCTTTAGTTATTATCTGAAGATAATTAGTTACTAAATACTTGTCAAACTATGCGATAATTGAAGCAAATTCAGCGCTTATATTTACCCCTATGAAACGTATTATCCTCTACACAATGAGTAATTGTCCACATTGCCAGACGGCAAAAAGCTACCTCGAAGATAAAAATATTCCTTTTCGTTTATGTAATGTTAAAACACCTGCCGGGCAAAAAGAGTTTTCTAAATTAAACTTACGCGGTGTACCCGTATTGAAAATCGGTGATCAAGTACTTAAAGGCTTTAATGTGAAAAGCTTCAATCAACTTTATCAAAACAGTTGATGCTACTTTTACTGATTTAATTAAGTCATGGTTCAATGGTAAGAGTAGATCAATATTCGAGAGTACAAGTTTTTTGTTCTAAACTGAAGTTAAGACCTCTGTAAACGAATTTACTGATGTCTTGGAATCATGCGCTTACATGGATGTGAGTCAGGAGAATAATGCGGGTGCTTTATCTAAATGCCTAGAAACGACCTATGTAGGTAAATACTTATAGTTACAGAGTAAGCAGTAAGTATTAATGACCACTTTAAAGTGTCGTTGTTTAAATGTCATTTGATATATAGCTTTTGTGAATTAATTACTTAATTAGAAAGGTCTTATCAATGGTTCGTAGCTTGAATGTGATCTTGATTACTTTACTGTTGTATGATTTTCGATCGTTAATTTACTGCTTTCGTGTTAGCTTAAAATAAATGCCGAATAGGCTCTTACTCGGATATTCTATGAAGAAAGCTTTGCAAGTTTATTGTGCAACTTTAATCATACTATTGTTTAGTTTTCCTATAGCTGCAATAGCGGATGACCGTGTTAACTTTATTGACATGGAGCATGACATTTATCGAGCGCCTTGGCAGTCTTATCAAAAACTCATAGCTTTACAATCTGCGGCTCAATCATATGATGAATTAACTTATCTTTGGTGGTTGCTACGTAAAGCCCAAGCAGAAAACCTCATTTACTTCTATGATGATTTTAATCGTACGGTTGAGCAAGCTAATGCGTTAGTCACCGGTAAAACGCCTTTAGCTATTCAAGCGCATTTAAGTCTGTTTCAAGGGCTAATTCATAGTAGACAGGGCAATTATAGTCTATCTCAATCTGCACTTGCTAAAGGGTTAATACAGGCGAAAGAAGCTAAATTAAGCGGTTTATATATTTTCACGAAACAAGAGCTTGCTTACACAAAAACTCTTACTGAGATATTTGACGCCTCGTTAGAAGATATTCAAGAAGCTTACGTTGAAGCTTTTGCCCTAAAAGATCAGTTTTTAATTGCCTCAATAAATGAAACTTATGGTGCTATTTATGGCTACCTAAATGACTACAAAAAATCCATTGAATATTATCAAAGAGCATTAGAAGCCTATCAAAATTTAGAATATCCTGCTCATATTGCCGAGGCGCTTTATGGACTGGCATCAACTTATCGATACTGGAAAAAGTATGATTTAGCGATTGAATATTTTGATAAATATCAACAACAAATTGATTATACCCCCAACGCAAATATTAGCTTTTTTGCTGCCTACGGCATTGGCATGACTTTGGCTGAGAGAGGTGACTGTCTTGATGCTATTGCTGTTATCGATAAAGCCTTAGCACTAAAAGGTGCTATTGATTACAACGCTGAATTATATAAACGCAAAGCAAGTTGTTTGATAGCACTCGAACTACTCGAAGAAGCTGAAAGTGCGTTATTTAACGCAGCAAATATTTTTGCCAATATTCCTGAGTTAATAGGCACTTCTTGGCAGCTTGAAGTGATAAAAATATCAAGTGAATTAGCTTATGCGCGGGGTCAGTATGGTATTGGCTATGGCATGCTTGAGCAATATTATCAAAAATATACCGCGTTATTGTTAAAAAACTCATCTCAAAGGTTGCTAAAAGTTAGGGCTAGCATGGAGATAGAGCGCAAAAGAATAGCGCAAAACTTGGCAGAGAAACGTTCACAAGTTGAAATGTTAGAGTTAGAAAAGCGAGAAAACAGCCGTATATTACAAATTTATTTCAATATTTTTATTATTTGCGTAGTCCTGATTGTACTCATTGTGATTACGGTACAGTACCGAACAAATAAAAAAATGCATTTAATCTCAATAAATGACCCATTATCGGGGTTATTTAATCGTCGATACATTTTTGATTATCTACAAACAGCCGTTTTAGGTAGCCATCCTGACAAAATGACATTGTCGGTTATTTTAATCGATATTGATGACTTTAAAAAAATTAATGATAATTACGGTCATCCTATGGGAGATGACGTTATCAGACAAATTGCGGAAGTAGGACGCGATATTTTCCGCCAAGACGATATATTTGGACGTATCGGCGGTGAAGAATTTTTGTGTATTTTACCTAGAACAAATATTAGCGAAGCAACAAAAATTGCACAACGATTTCTAGCGTTAACTAACGACTCAAAGATGGTTGCAGGTCATCAAGAGACTATAACCGTTAGTATTGGTATCGCAGCATTATCTGAGCAATGCCAAGATGTAAAGCAATTATATATCAACGCTGATCAAGCTCTTTATCAAGCAAAAAACTTAGGTAAAAATCAAGTTAATGTTTTTTAATCCAAAATCATCATTGTTACGTATAACTGTTTATTGATAAATCAGATGTAGCGGCCAATGATTTAAAATTAGGTTGAAGGTCAATTATTTTAAGTTTATGCGTAATATCAAAGTTCAAAAATTTGCCCCATATGAGTAGTTTAAATAGGCTAGCAGAAGACATAATTTTTAATTTGCAGGATTATATTAATAATCGTGGCTTTCGTGCATTAATCCATTTTGAACTGGAAGGGTGTTACCAAAAACCTATAGCTAAGAAAGTAGATTACAAACAGGTGAATAAACAATTATTAGCGTTGGGTATAGATGGAGAAGTAGTTGCTGAGTATTGGAGTAACCAATGGGAGTATGTTTCGCTTTTTAATGGTCAAAGCCCATTAAAAGAGGCACATAATTTACACCGTGCTATTCATATATTACCAACACTTTTTGCTGAACAAGGCGTGACAAAAACCCTGATAAAACCGGTGGTTTGGGGGGAGATTTTGGCAAGCTTGCTGTTGGATGTGAAAATATTTTTAGTGGCGAAAATCGTGCTGTACATATCCCAAACGCAGTACAAATAAATGTTAGTGTGCAGGATTTAACTGGCAATAATTTACTTGTTTCTGGTGGTTTTGCTGAATGCCTTCAACAATGCTTTTTACGCACTAGTTTAGACAGTTGCTTGATTTATTTGCCCGAAGAAGAAGCTTTTGAGCGCTTAGCGTTAAAATCGAAATACGGCTTGGCAGAAGAGTTGTGCTCCCCAGTTGATATTTCCGGCGGTCATCAAGGCAGTATTGCATTATATCGAGATATCGGTAAACACAATCAAAAAATGGGTGTTGAACCCTTAATATATGATGATAAAAATAATGTCATTGTTAGCCACGATAATTGGCATAAAACAGCACGTATAGAACACAGGTTAGGAGCATCAAGCGAGTATTACAACCCCTTTTTAAATGTCATATTTGCATTGTTGAATGTAATTGATGCAATCGAAGATATTGAAGATAACGACCAAGTACATAGTGAAGAATATGGGCAATTACCGAGCTCGTTAGATGATAAATACCCTAGTGTTGGCGCTATAACATTATTTGCTAATAATGATTGGTTTAGTCGAGCGATTGATAAAGCGCTCAGTGCGACAAACTATCAGGGCGAACACCATGCTCAGTTTAGCGCGGGACAATTATTACAGAACTATTATTTAAAACAATTTCAACGACCTAGTATCGTAATTTAAAATTTAGCTTTGGGTTATAACGACAAACTATAATAATATTTAGTGAAAATTATATGATAAATCAATTGAATACGCCAAAACTTGATGGCAACACGATAGCAGAAAAGCGACAAGAGTTAACCGCGTACTTTAAAAATACTTGGTCGACATACGAGTCATTATTCTCACTTATCAATAACGATGATGCGTATTTTTTACGGCCCGAGCCGTTGCGGCATCCGTTGGTTTTTTACTTTGGTCACACCGCGACCTTCTATATCAATAAATTGATCTTAGGCAAATACATAACAAAACGTGTTAACAGTCATTTGGAAGCTATTTGTGCTGTTGGTGTTGATGAAATGAGTTGGGACGATCTCAACAGCGAGCACTATGACTGGCCAAGCGTTGATGAAGTCAGAGGCTATCGTCAGCAAGTATATGACCTAGTGTTAGATTTGATTGATACCATGGAGTTTAGTTTACCTATTACCCAAGACTCACTAGCGTGGATTATATTGATGGGTTGTGAGCACGAGCGTATTCACCTTGAAACATCTTCGGTGATCATGCGCATGTTGCCATTGAAATGGCTAACAATCAAAGCTCAGTGGCAGCCGTGTCTGCATTCTGCTGCTGCACCTGAAAATGCCTTTATTCCAGTGAAGTCACAAACCTTAACTTTGGGAAAAAAGCCACAGGACAACACCTTTGGTTGGGATAATGAGTATGGTCATCAATCGGTAACTGTTGATGACTTTAGTGCCGCAAAATTTTTAGTGTCTAATCATGAATACATGGCTTTTGTTGCTGCTGGAGGTTATCAAACTACAACGCTTTGGTGTGAAGAAGGCTTAGCATGGTTAGACTTCACAAAAGCTAAAATGCCGAGATTTTGGCGATATAATAATGGTGAATATTATCAACGCAACTTAGCAAGTGAAATGCCCTTGCCGTTAGATTGGCCGGTAGAAGTTAACTTTTTAGAAGCAAAAGCATTTTGTCAGTGGCGACAAGAAAGCACTAGCGGGTTTATTCGTTTACCTACTGAAGCACAGTGGTACTGTCTTCGAAAGCATATTGCTGGCGATCAGCACCAGTGGAGAGACGTACCCGGTAACATTGATTTAGCTTACTATGCATCCTCTTGTCCTGTTAACCAACATCAAAATGGTGAATTTTTCGATGTTATTGGCAATACTTGGCAGTGGACGGACTCGGCGATTGATGGCTTCGATGGTTTTAAAGTGCATCCTTTATATGATGACTTTTCTACACCGACTTTTGATGGTAAGCATAACTTAATAAAAGGTGGCTCTTGGATTTCAACAGGCAATGAGACTTTAGGATCTTCGCGTTATGCTTTTCGCCGACACTTTTATCAACATGCAGGTTTTCGTTATGTGTTGAGCGATCAAGCCAAAAATCCTTCAGTATCAGTCAATAAGTATGAAACAAGTAAAGATATTTGCCAGCAACTTGAGTGTTATTTTGGCGATAATACGCTTGGTTATGAAAATTATGGCCAGCAAATAGCAAAGAAAGTTATAAGCGTTATTGGGACTGAACAGGTTACCGCGAAGCGTTTACTTAACTTAGGTTGTAGTGTTGGACGAGTCGCATTTGAACTGAGCCAACATTTTCAACATATAGACGCGATAGACTTTTCTGCTCGTACGATACAGTATGGGGTGCAATTACAAACGGGCAAAAGTGTTCGGTATACCCATACTATCGAAGGCGATATTTGCCAATATAATGAAATTACTTTAGCTGATAAGGTTAAAGGCGTTAATGCTGAAAGCATATTATTTAGCCAGGCCGATGGCTGTAACCTAAAAGATAACTTTAATCACTATGACGTTATTTTGATCCAGCACGCTTTGGAGCAAAGTTATGATCCTAAAAGGTTACTAGCGAACGCCATAAGTCGTCTGAACCCATCAGGTTTATTGATTATAGTTTCAGATTATAACTACCAGCTAGAGACAACAGAAAAGTCTAAATGGCTCAGTGGCGTGAAAGTAAATGGTGAAAATTTATCAGGTATTGATGCATTAACTCATCAGCTTAGTACTGACTTTGAGCCGATCTCTAAAAAGGAATTAACTCGAGTTGTTGCAGATTCAGCGCGTAATTTCAATTTATCTCACTGCGAGCTTAGTGTTTGGCGAGCAAAGTAGGTGTTAGTATTAATAGGGTTATTGACTTAAAAATGGATATTTAGCTGATGCTTGAATCTAACTTGCCCAAACACATTGCTTTTAGTCAGCGCCTAGCGAGCTATATTAAGTACAATTTAAGTGACTCGACCGCACAAGCTTTAACGATGGGGCAGTTATGTCAGCTGGGATCTGATCATTCTTTTTCAAGTGATTCTCAAACTACGGCCATTAGTAGTACGCTTTTGCAGTATTCACCGATTCAAGGTGATGAGCTATTACGACAAGAAATCGTCAATTTCCATCAAAATTTAAACAACCACAGTAGAATAGTCGACGCTAATAACGCGGTGACATTTTGTGGAGCACAAGAAGCACTTTCGGCTATTTATCAGACCGTGTTAAGTGCTGGTGATGAAATTGTTGTAATGACGCCAAGCTATCCATCTTTGGTTAATATGGCCAAGTCGATGGGCGTTATTGTGAGAGAAATCAAGCTATGCACTGACAACCATTGGCAAGTCAATATTGATGACTTTAATCAAGTTGTGAATGAGAAAACTCAGCTTATTGTGCTTAATTCACCACACAACCCAACGGGTAGTATTATTGATACCGAACTAGCCGATAAAATTTTAAAACTGGCTCAATACTATCAGTGTTATTTATTAAGTGATGATGTTTCGCAAGCAAGTAATTACCATAATCTAGCTTTAGCACATAGTTTTTTAGATTACCCAAAAAGTATTGTTGTTGGTGTAATGTCGAAAAGCTTAGGGCTGGCGGGAGTTCGCATTGGTTGGGCGGTAACACCTGATATGACTTTAGTGCAACGTATCATTGCTATTAAAACCGTTAACTCTATTAGTTGTTCTAAAATAGATGAAAAACTAGCGTCTATAGCGTTGAAAAATAGCACAGCAATTTTAGCCACTAATAATCAGCTTATTCTCGATAATATTGAGCTTTTTTCGGCCCTTATTGCTCGGCATTCAAACAAGCTAAGCTGGACCCCACCACAAGCTGGGATATTGGCACTTGTTGAGGTTAAACATATAACATCGATAGTCACTTGGTCAGAAAAACTTGCTAAGCAATGTGGGATTTTAGCGCTGCCAAGCGAGCTTTTTGGACTTAAAGGAAGCTACTTTCGCTTAGGATTAGGGCAAGAAAGCTTCGCTAACACACTGGGTTTATTTGAGCATTTTTTGCTTCAGAGCACAGCTTGAATCGAGTCCAAATAATGCTGAACTCCTTGTGTTTAATCGCTGCCTTGATTATACCGACTATCATTATTGTTTAATAAGTTGTCGGCATAAATAAATACCGACCGACAGTATTACCTTGTTTTATAGCCGTTTTGGGTCATTAAAGTACGTAAAAAAATATCATAAAAAAATGACAAACAGCGGCTGAAAATACAAAGAAATGCCAAATTGCATGGCTGTACTTTTTGTTTTTTCTGACATAAAAAATAGTGCCTAAACCATAAATAATACCTCCCAACGCGAGTAAAAACATACCTTCAGGTGCAAGTTTTTCATTCAGTTTATGTATGAATGTTAGGGATATTAAGCCTAGGCCTAAATAAGTTGAGAGAGATAATTTTTTATATTTATTACCAAACTTAACCTTAAACGCGATACCTAAAATGGCTAAGCCCCATATAATTGCTAATATGGGCGGGCCAATGTCATCACCTAATGTCACTAGCATTAGCGGGGTATATGTTCCCGCGATCAATAGATAAATAGCACAATGGTCGAGTAACTTGAATATGCTTTTTGCCCGTTCATGTAATAACGCATGATAAAGCGTAGAAGCGCTAAATAGCAAAACTAAGCTAGCACCATAAATGCTAAAACTGATCACCTTCATCATGTCAATTTGTATCCAGGCTAAAGTCACTAAAAGGGTTAAGCCAGCAACGCTAAGCAATGCCGCTAGCCCATGACTTACTGCATTGACAATTTCTTCCGCTACGCCGTATTCTTGAATTTGCACGTTATATTCCTATTTCAGTGTACACTTGTACGCTGAGTATGATAGCAAACCATGGCTTTGAATGCTAGTGGTCTGACCTTTGCTGTTCTGAACTCGATGAAAGTGGAGAGTGATGATATTATCGTTGAGAAATAAAGGCTGCTAAAGCCTGGCTTAAACCAACTGAATTAAACCAACTGAATTAAACCAACTGAATTAAATAAGTAGTGAATGTATAAAAACCGATCGTACTTAATGGACTTGGTGAAATATAAAGCGCTTAGTATCAGGCGACAGAGAGGACTTTGAAATTTAGTTTTATTTTTAGAATGAGCTGAATGCTGAGTTTTTATGGTTAAACTCAAAAGGTTAAATGCTAATTTTACGATCAATCAATGATCAAGTTGCGCTTAAATAAACGGGTGATATATAAGCGCAAATAAGAGCTACAAGGCGAGATCGATGACCATTTCACGCAACTCATCTTTTGAAATCGAGTTGTCATGATTTTTATCAAAGCGATTGAATATGGTTTCACACATACGAATGCCCTTATCTTGTAATAAGCAGTCAATCAATTCGACAAATTCACTTCTATTGATGACCCCATCCTTATCTTCATCAAACACTTCAAATAGTTCATCTACCCACTGATTTAATTCCATCAGTCATCCTCTTATTTGGCGGTTAATTCCTATAATAGACTTTATCGTTATTTTAGGAATATGTGAATGATTAATTCTGTTATTTCGTGTAATTGCATGTTTTAGACCTATTAGCTTATTTTTAAGGGGTGAAGTGGATTAGGGATATCTACTTAATAGGTGAGATAGAGATAATAAATAGATAAATTTATAGTTTACATATCAAATATACTGTCGATACTTAACGGCAAAATTTTTTAGCCTTATTTTGCAAATGACGACAGAGAACTTTGCAAACTTCTTAACGTATTTTTTTGACTGTAATAGATAATTTTAGCCATTAGCGTGTATTGAAATAAATATATTTTAAAAAAAGTGTAATAAAGTCGACAATGTTAAGACTAAGCAGTCAATATTTTAAAAGGAAGATAAAATGACAATAAATTGGAATAATTTATTTAAAGCGAACTTACTCATTTGGGTGATAGGGCTTAGTAACATTAGTTTGGCTGAAAATATTTCAGACCAGCAATTGACGTTAGAAAACTGCCATGTAAATGGCATAAGACAGCAAGTGCAATGCGGCACCTTAGTGACTCCAGAAAATTATGAAAAACCCGACGGTGTTCAAATTGATATTAATTTTGTTGTCTTACCCGCGATAGATAACAGTAAAGAAAAACTGCCGTTAATGTTCTTAGCCGGAGGGCCTGGTCAGGCAGCAACTGAGCTTGCTAGTCATATTTACCGTGGCTTTAATGAAATCAGAAAGACTCGCGATTTAATCCTTATCGATCAACGTGGCACCGGCAAGTCGCATGCATTGCAATGTGAAGATTCATTGGAAGTAGATCCCTACACCAGTCTACCAGAAGACTTTTCAATTACTGATATTGAGCAATGTATAGCTCAACTTACAGGTGACTTGAGTCAATATAACTCAGAAAACTCTATTCGAGACTTTGATGCGGTTCGAGCAGCGCTAGATCATCAACAGGTCCATATTTATGGCGGCTCTTATGGCACACGTGCGGGTTTAGTTTATATGCGTATGTTTCCAGTATCGTTAAAGAGTGTGGTACTCGACAGTGTTGGTCCAATTGAAGTGCCAATTGGCTTGTTTGGTAAAAGTGCTGAGCAGTCTTTTATCAAGCTAATCGAAAACTGCCAGAATGAGACAAGTTGTGCTGGACATTACCCTGATTTGGCCAAAGAGTTTAGCGCCATAACTGATAAATTATTACAAGCACCTGTCACAGTAGAAATTGCTCACCCAAGATTAGGGACCAATACTGCATTTACTATCAGTAATGATAAGTTTATTTCTGCTATACAAATGCAATTGTACTCGATGGAAACGCGGAGTTTAGTACCCTTATTAATTCATCAAGCGTATTTAGGTAACTATAAACCATTGGCCGGCCTTATCGCACAGGGCGAAGGTGGTATGGGCATATATATAGGTTTGCATTTTAATATTGTTTGCAATGAAGACTATCCAAAAATATCTGCCGACATGAAAGCTGATGACGCTGATAACAGTTTCGCTAAAGGCATGAGTTTAGTGATGGTTGGCAAAGTATGTTCTGCTTGGCCTAAGTATCAACCGAGTAATGAATTTTATCAAACAGTAACCGCTGATATTCCAACCCTCATTATGTCAGGTGAATTAGATCCTGTAACGCCAGCGAGTAATGGCGAAAAGTCCCATGTAAATTTACCTAATAGTCATCACATTATATCTAAAAATAACGCACATATAGTAGCTTCTACAACTTGTGGTATCACAATAGTTAATGAATTTTTAGAAAAACAAGCGCCAAAGGAACTTGATGAGTCATGTCTAGAAGAGATCCCTGACGAGTCATTTATGGTAGGTCTAAATGGTGGCGTAGTAGCAGAAGTATCGCCGAGCCCTATGCCAACCGAAGCAAAGGAATAAGTCATGATTGAAGTTAATAATTTACATAAAAGTTTTGTCAGTAAGAAAAATACCGTTAAAGCCTTGGATGGCCTATCTTTTACTGCCAAAGATGGTGAAATTACCGGCATATTAGGTCCAAATGGCGCGGGTAAAACGACCTGTTTACGGACGCTTTACGGTTTACTTCGAGCGGATGAGGGCTACGCGACGATTGATGGCATTAAAGTAACAGAAGAACCTATTAAGGCACGCAAGCTCTTAGGTATTTTTCCTGATAAGTTTGGTTTATATGAACGACTAACCGCTTATGAACAAATTGATTATTTTGCCAGCATACATGGCATGAAAGGCGCTAATAAGCATGCCGCCATTGAGCAAATTCTCTCTGATTTAGAAATGACAGAATTAGCACATCGCAAAACAGTGGGTTTTTCTCAAGGCCAACGCATGAAAGTGACTTTAGCTCAGGCTTTAGTACATCAACCGAAAAATTTTGTACTCGACGAGCCAACCCGCGGTTTAGACGTGATGAGTACACGAGTTTTGCGTAACCATTTAGCTAAATTTAAAGAAAAGGGTCATTGTATTTTATTTTCTTCCCATGTAATGCAAGAGGTTGCTGCACTGTGTGATCGCGTGATTATCGTTTCAAATGGCAAGTTAGCGGCTCAAGGCACGCCACAAGAGTTATGTGATTTAGCGGGCGAGAAATTATTAGAAGATGCCTTCGTTAAATTAATAGGCTCAGATGAAGGAGTAGCAGCATGATGCAATTAAAAGCCTTAATGGTGAAAGAGTTTAAAGAAGCTTTTCGTGACAGGCGCGCCTTAATGGTGGCGATGAGCATGGCCTTATTGATGCCCGTTATGATTATGGTGATGTTAAAAGTGGCGATTAAAGAAGCCGTGGATAACCCCGCAGTATATGTAAAATATAGTGGTGAGCAACATGCACCAAAACTGATTAAAGCACTACAAGACGAGAACATTTTATCTTTTGCTGATGTACCTGAAGATGAAGAGCGTAACTGGAATGAGCGTAATATTGAATTGAGTATTCCAGATACTTTCACTGAAGATATGGCCGCTGGCAAACCCATTGAATTGACCTTACGCGCGGATTACAACGAGAAGTCGTTATCATCGCCTATTCGGCGCATTAAAGATGTTGTGAGCGAACACTCTCTGATAATAGGTTATAAGCGGCTATTAGTGCGCGGTATTGATACGAAATTATTGCAACCCATTAAACTACTTGAGCAAGATACTTCACTGCCCAGTAGTAATGCGGTGATGATCTCTCTAATTTTAGGAGTCTATTTAATGATGGCTGCGTTTATGTCAGGTTTACCGGTGGCGATTGACTCCAGCGCTGGCGAAAGAGAGCGCAATGTATTGGAAATGTTATTGTGCCAGCCTGTTAGCACCTTAAAAATAGTGTTAGCTAAGTTGAGCTGCGCCAGTTCAATTTCCATTATCTCCATTATCTTAATGTTAGTACTTACCTCCGTTGCGATGAACTTTGTTGACCTTACCAAGATAGGTGCAAGTTTTAGTATTGATGCCAGTACCTTTGCAATTTTATTGTTGTTATTGGTACCTATTTGCTTTCTGGCGGCTTCACTACAATTATTATTCGCTTTTCAGGCCAAGAGTTTCAAAGAGGCGCAATCAACGGTGACTATGTTAATCATGGCGCCTAGCTTCATCCCATTTGCGTTAATGATGATGGATGACAAACCTGCTTGGGTCGAATGGGTGCCGATTTCGGGTCAGTCATTGTTAATGGAAGATGTATTTAAAGGCTTACCGATAGATTGGAACGCCTTATTATTTACCAGTATGGCGACCATCGGTTTAACCGTGGCATTGGTGCTAATATTAGCCAAACGTTTAACCTCTGAAAAAGTAGTGATGTCGTTGAGTTAGAGATTGTCAGTAGGATTGTATAAAATGAATAACCCAGTAGAATTAGTCATCCAAAAACAAGACTGTTTTAAAACGGCTAAACATAAACTGGGTTATTCATTGAGCAATCAAGCAATATTTATTAACTGGATTTCTGAACATGAGAAACTCCTGCGTCATATTATTAATGGCTTTGAAGCCATTCCTGCAATTCAAGAAGAGCTTTTTCAAGAAATTGCCTTAAACATATGGCGAGCTTTACCTAGCTTTCGTGCCGACTCAGCCGTTAAAACTTTTATTGCGCGAATTGCTCATAATGTTTTAGCAACGCATGTCGCTAAAGCCGTTAAAACGGTAAAAACAGAGCAAGGTTTTCAGCCGGTAGATAGCACGAGTTATGAACCAGTAATAAATGATACTTCAGTTTGTCCGCAACTCACACCATATCAATCACTAGATCAAAACCAAAGACAACAGCGACTTGCTCATGCCATTCGTCAGCTGAAGCTTGAACAGCAGCAAGTCATAACCTTGGCGCTTGAGGGGATGAGTTATCAAGATATTGCTGACGTGTTAGCAATATCTATTAACTTAGTTGGCGTTAGGCTACAAAGAGCAAAGGCAAAATTGATGCAATTGTTGGAGGCAGTATGAGTGAAGAAAACGATAAAATTAAAATGGCGAGCGAAAGTGAGCAATCAACCAGCGAACATGTCTCTACAGAAATACTGCTGTCTCATAGAGAAAAGCAAAGTGCTGATATGCCTGAATTACCGGATGATGCTTGGGCAGAGCTCACTCAAGATTGGCAAACACAACCGACGATAAAAACCGATGTGTTAGCTTTAGTGAAGCGAACACGGCGTAGAACTATTGGCGCAAAATTTTGTTTCGCACTAAATATTGTTGCAACCATCGCTTTATTTATTGCATTTTTATACGGTGTATATAATGGCGAATGGGGAGAGCCTTTTAATATTTATCTTGGACTCGGCAGCTTGTTGTCACTAATTTTTGTTTATTTTGAAACTAAGATCCGTGTCGCAACATGGTCACAGCTTTGTGACAGTCCTGAAAAAGCTATAGACAATGCGATAGCGAGCAGTAAATCATCAATGCAATACATGTGGATTACAAAAATTTCATTTTTACCGTTTTTACCGCTGATTAATTGGTTTGTATATACCGTAAGTCAAACAAGTAGCAAAGCAGTTTTATCGGCATATTTAATGGCTAATGGCTTTATGGTTGTTGTATATATCGTCGTTGACTACCTACATCGAAAACGTAAACAAGAATACCAGCAGCTATTAAAAGCTAAGTTAGCATAAAAATCAGGTTTATTTGTTTTTATGAAATAATATGCAAATTTATTGTTTTTTGTTCGCATTAAATTTGTTGTTATTGCGATTTCAAGGCGGTATATTAGTTTGAATTATTTATTGAAGTGAGTGATAAAAGTTTTTATCACTCACTTCAAAGTATATTTGATTGCAAAATGAACTAACAGAGTACGGTTTTTGCGTGTACAAATACTTCAAGTTCAGGCAGAATATGCCGCAATTAATTTTGAACTAACGCCACCCCCAGTATTGCTAATAGCAGACTATTTGAGGATAAAACATGTTTACACGTGATATGAATATTGCAGATTTTGATCCAGAACTTTATCAAGCAATGAGCAATGAAGTTGTTCGCCAAGAAGAACATATAGAACTCATCGCTTCGGAAAACTACTGTAGTCCACGTGTACTCGAAGCTCAAGGTTCACAGCTGACTAATAAATATGCCGAAGGTTACCCAGGTAAGCGTTATTACGGTGGTTGTGAATATGTTGATATCGCTGAACAGTTAGCGATTGATCGCGCAAAAGAATTATTTGGCGCTACTTATGCCAACGTGCAACCACATGCAGGTTCACAAGCTAACTCAGCTGTTTTTCAAGCCTTAGTTACTCCTGGCGGGAAAGTGTTAGGTATGAGCTTAGCGCATGGTGGTCACTTAACTCATGGCTCACATGTTAACTTTTCAGGTAAGTCATACGAAGCAATTCAGTACGGTTTACACCCTGAAACTGGCGATATTGATTACGTTGAATTAGAGCGTTTAGCAATAGAGCATAAGCCAGAGATGATTATTGGTGGTTTCTCAGCGTTTTCTGGTGTTGTTGACTGGGCGCGTATGCGTAAAATTGCCGACAAAGTTGAGGCGTATTTTTTCGTTGATATGGCACATGTTGCCGGCTTAGTTGCCGCAGGTTTATATCCTAACCCGGTGCCACACGCACATGTTGTTACGACGACTACACATAAAACATTGGCTGGCCCACGTGGTGGCTTAATCGTTTCTGCTTGTGATGATGAAGCAATTTATAAAAAATTGAACAGCGCAGTATTCCCTGGTGGTCAAGGTGGACCTTTAATGCACATTATTGCTGCGAAAGCCGTGGCATTTAAAGAAGCATTAGCGCCAGAGTTTAAAGTGTATCAGCAAAACGTATTAGATAACGCTAAAGCTATGGTGGCAGTATTACAAGAGCGTGGTTATAAAGTTGTTTCTAACAGCACTGAAAACCATTTGTTACTCCTTGATCTTATTGATAAAGATATTACCGGTAAAGATGCAGATGCCGCGTTAGGCCGTGCTCATATCACAGTAAATAAAAACTCTGTGCCAAATGACCCACGTTCACCATTTGTAACTTCTGGCCTACGTTTAGGTACTCCAGCAATTACTCGTCGTGGTTTTGGTGTTGAAGAAACTAAAATAACTACTGGCTGGATTTGCGATATTTTGGATGACATTGAAAACGAAGACGTTATCGCTAAAGTTCGCGCCGGTGTTAGTGAACTTTGTGCTCGTTTCCCTGTTTACAAGTAATAAGTTTTAGCATTAAAAATCTTGTTATTACTTTATTAAACGTCAAGTAATAACCTTAAAATGGCCACCTTTGTGGCCATTTTTTTTAACTGGTTTTTATTTGGTAAGATATTTCGCTAAATGCACTTTTTTCAATTAAAATATCGTGATTAAATTATTCATGACCCATTAACTTCGGAACTCATCAATGTATTGTCCCTTTTGTTCAGCCAACGACACTAAAGTTATCGACTCTCGTTTAGTGTCAGATGGTCATCAAGTGCGTCGTCGTCGTGAATGCTTAGCATGCCATGAAAGATATACCACGTTTGAAAGTGCCGAATTAGTGATGCCACGCATTATTAAGCGAGATGGTTCCCGCGAACCTTTTAATGAAGATAAAATGCGTAATGGCTTATTACGCGCGTTAGAAAAAAGACCCGTGAGCACAGAAGAAATGGAGCTGTCGATTAATAAACTTAAATCACAACTGCGGGCAACCGGCGAACGTGAGGTGTCGAGTGAAATGCTCGGCACTATTATCATGGAGCAACTAAAGAGTTTAGACAAAGTAGCCTATATTCGCTTTGCTTCTGTATATCGTTCATTTGAAGACATTAAAGAATTTGGTGAAGAAATCGCACGTTTAGGCGATGATGAATAATAAACGTATTAATCAACTTGGTATTACTTAATCTAGAGTGGCTTAATGAGCAATTTTTCGTTAAAAGATCATCAATTTATGCAGCGCGCTATTTGCTTGGCAAAGCGTGGTCACTTTACTACGTCACCGAACCCAAGAGTGGGTTGTGTTATCGCACTAAATGGCGAGATTGTTGGTGAAGGCTTTCACAAAAAAGCAGGGCAAGGGCATGCCGAAGTTCATGCGCTAAAACAAGCAGGCAGCAAAGCTAAAGGTGCAACCGCTTATGTCACACTTGAACCTTGCAGTCACTTTGGTTTAACTCCTCCATGCGCAGAAGCATTGATTAAAGCGCAGGTTAGTCATGTTATTGCCGCTATGGTTGATCCCAATCCAAAAGTATCAGGTCGTGGCCTTGAACTATTAGCCGCCGCGGGCATAACCACACAATTTGGTTTGCTGGAACAAGATGCTATCGCATTGAATCCAGGCTTCATTCAATTAATGACTAAAAAGTTACCCTTTGTGCGCTGTAAGTTAGCGGCAAGCCTCGACGGAAAGACTGCCATGGCCAGTGGTGAAAGCCAATGGATAACGTCTCCCGAAGCCCGCGCAGATGTTCAACGCCTCAGAGCGCAAAGCTGTGCAGTTATTTGTGGCGCGGAGTCTGTTATTTTTGACGATGCCAGAATGAATGTCCGTTGGGATGCTTTAGGGGCACTTAAAAATAGTTATGCAGAAGCTGATGTTAGACAGCCAGTGCGGATTATTATTGATGGTAAAAATCGTTTAACACCTGATCTCGCTATCTTTAAAACAACAAGTAAAATATTATTAATTCGACATGCTATTGAAAAAAGCCAAACTTGGCCGCATTTCGTAGAACAAGTCACAATTTCTAAAGCTGAAGATAGTGAACATGTTGATCTAAGCCTATTATTAGCTTATTTGGCCCAACAAGGGTTGAATGACATATTAATAGAGTCAGGAGCGAAGCTAGCGGGCGCGTTTATTAGCGCAAACTTAGTGGATGAGCTCATATTATATCAAGCGCCCAAGTTGATCGGCAGTGATGGTAAAAGTTTAGTGAGTATGCCATCAATAATACAGTTATCAGAGGCTAAGCGTCTTGATATTAGTGATATACGTATGGTGGGTAAAGATATCAGGATAACGGCAAAGTTTAGTTGATAAGCACAGGCACTGATTGGAAACCTATTTTCAGTATAAATAATAATTCATAAGCTATACAGACGACGAGAGACATTATGTTTACAGGGATAATAGAAGCCGTAGGGCGTTTAAGAGCGATTAATAGCTCAGGTGACGGCGCGCGCGTCACCATTGATACGGCAACATTAGACTTGTCAGATGTTAAATTAGGCGATTCAATTGCCACCAATGGTATTTGCCTTACTGTTGTTGCGCTCGATAATGCTAGCTTTAGCGCCGATGTTTCCAGTGAAACCTTAACGCGTACTGGTTTAGCACACTATAAAATGGGTGATAGCGTCAATCTTGAAAAAGCGATGTTACCTACAACCCGATTTGGTGGTCACATGGTTTCGGGTCATGTTGATGCGGTGAGTGAAATTAGCGCTATTGAGCATAAAGGCAATAGCATCGATTATTGGTTAACTATGCCAGCAGAGTTATCAGCATATATTGCCGAAAAAGGCTCAGTGACTATTGATGGCACAAGCCTAACGGTAAATAGTTTAAGCGATGATAAATTCCGTTTAACGATTGTGCCACACACCACAGACCAAACAATTATCAGTAAATACCAGGTAGGCACTAAAGTTAATCTTGAAGTTGATTTAATTGCCCGCTATATAGAAAGATTACTTACCAAGCAAACAGCCGACAAACAAGAACAGTCAGGTGTTACGCATGCGTTATTAGCGCGCAACGGTTTTATTAAATAAAAGAGGTTTTCATGAATTTACACACGCCAGAAGAGATTATCGACGATATAGCTCAAGGTAAAATGGTCATCTTAATGGATGATGAAGATCGCGAAAATGAAGGTGACTTCATCATGGCGGCAGAAAAAGTTACGCCAGAAGCCATTAATTTTATGGCAACACACGGTCGTGGCTTAATTTGTATGCCAATGTCGGCAGAGCGTTGTGAGCTTTTAAAATTACCGTTAATGGTTGATAAAAATGATGCTCAGTTCACTACCAATTTCACTGTTTCTATTGAAGCCGCTGAAGGGGTTACAACAGGAATTTCTGCAGCTGATCGTGCTACAACCGTGTTAGCGGCTGTGGGTAAAAATGCTGATCATCATTCGATTGTACAACCAGGTCATATCTTTCCTTTGATTGCTAAAGATGGCGGTGTACTAAACCGTGCTGGGCACACCGAAGCTAGTGTTGATTTAGCGCGTTTAGCTGGCCTCGAAGCGGCTGCGGTTATAGTTGAAATTTTGAATGAAGACGGCACCATGGCACGTCGCCCAGACCTAGAAATTATTGCTGAAAAACATGGCATTAAAATGGGGACTATTGCCGATTTAATTGAATATCGTAATGCTAACGAAACGACTATAGAGCGCATATCACAATGTAAATTGCCAACTGAATTTGGCGATTTTGACTTAACAGTATTTAAAGACACCATTGACGGTCAAGCACACTTTGCTTTAACTAAAGGTGAAATTAAGCCTGAAGAGCCGACGTTAGTGCGTGTGCATTTAGAAAATACCTTTAAAGATTTATTGTGCAGTCAGCGTGAAAGCGTTGCTAAATGGCCAATCGCTAGTGCCTTAGAAAAAATTGGTAAAGAAGGTGGAGTATTAGTCTTATTAGGCAAGCATGAGTCACCGTTAGATCTTATCGCCCAAGTGCAAAAGTACGCTAAACTTGACGCCGGTGAATCAGTGAAAGAAGTTAAACGTCATGTTGGCTCACGCAACGTCGGCGTAGGCTCGCAAATTTTGGCTAATTTAGGTGTCAGTAAAATGCGCTTATTAAGCTCGCAAACAAAATATCATTCACTGTCAGGCTTTGGTTTGGAAGTGGTAGAATATATCGCTGATTAAGACATACTTTTGCAGGAAGTACGCACACTATTTCAAGCTTAACTTTCCTGAACTATTTTGCAAAGCAATAATAAAAAAAGCGATTTGAAGTCATTTAAATCGCTTTTTTGATCTAGGTAAAGTTGGTATTAGAACCAAATAATACCAAATGTAATAAGTTATTGACCAATTTTAAGCGAGGATAAATTGTTCAAGAATAAGGCGTTTGATTGAGTAATAGCTGGCTATTGGGATTGAAAACAACGCAGTTATTGACGATTTAAACCGCCTTAAAATGATCGATTATTTATTTCAATTGGTATTAATTAAAGTGTTGGCGCTCTTCTATGTAATGTCGATTGTTCATAACCGTAAGCAACTTCAATTAGCTTACCTTCTTGCAATTTACCTGAAAACATTGATAAGCCAACAGGTAAACCATGAACATATCCCATTGGTACTGTAATATGAGGATAACCAGAAATGGCTGCAGCAGAAGAGGCCGCGCCTAAATAATGGTCACCGTTTATCCAATCCGTTTTCCAAGCTGGGCCCGTTGTTGGTGCAATAATTAAATCAAGCTTATGTTTAGCCAAAAGAGCATCAATGCCCTCAGCTTGAGTCGATTTTTTTGCCAATGCTAAAGCGGCGAGGTACCTATCTTCAGTAAGCGGTCCTTTAGCTTGTGCCATGTCAAAAATTTCTTGTTTAAAATAAGGCATTTCTTTATCGGCGTGAGCAAGATTAAAGGCGATTACTGCTTCAAGTGATTTTGGGGTATTATCATCAGTACCTGCAAGATAAGCATTTAAACCATGTTTAAACTCGTATAACAGGACTTCAAATTCAGCGTCGCCCCAGACCTCGGTATTGGTGAAGTTAGTTGAATCGACAATAATCGCCCCTTGAGCTTTTAAGTCTACAATAGCTTGTTCAAATATCGCATCAAGTTGTCCGTGATACCCCATCAGGTTACGTGCGACACCAATGCGCTTACCTTTAATACCGTCTAGCTTTAAATGACTCATATAATCAGTAGGCGCAGCAAGAGCGGCGTTATCATTAGCGTCGACAGCGGTTAATGCTGAAAGTAGCATTACCGCGTCAGTTACTGAACGGGCCATCGGGCCAGCAGTATCTTGACTATGAGCGATAGGAATAATACCGTCGCGACTGACCGTGCCTAAAGTCGGCTTAATACCCACGATGCCATTTATTGCTGATGGGCAAGTAACAGAACCGTCAGTTTCTGTGCCTACAGCCAGTAAAGCTAAATCTGCTGCAATAGCTACGCCAGAGCCAGCACTTGAACCACATGGGCTTGTAGTGATGTCGTACGGGTTTTTACTTTGTCCCCACAGACCACTCCAGCCACTTGACGAAGAGGTTGAGCGAAAGTTTGCCCATTCACTTAAATTTGTTTTACCTAAGATAATCGCACCAGCACTTTTAAGTTGCTGAACCAAAAACGCATCATCTTTTGGGTAGTTATTTTTTAACGCCCAAGAGCCCGCCGTATTGGCCATGCCGTCAATCGTATCGATGTTATCTTTTAATAACACAGGAATGCCATGAAGGGGCCCTACTTTTCCTGATTTTTTATAAATTACATCAAGTTCCTGTGCTCTTTTTATCGCGTTTTTATTGAGCTGGACGACAGCGTTGAGCTGTGGCCCTTGATGATCAATTTTGGCTATTCGGTCTAAGTAATAGTTGACCAAGGCTTCACTAGTTAGCTGTTTATCTGCCATCATGTTATGAGCTTTAGTCACTGTTAAGTCGTGGAATGTCATGTTATTTTGAGAGTGGGCTGATAAAGGGTAAAGCAATACCAGCGTTATAAATATTAGGAAGTTTTTCATGGTGTTTCTATTGTTATTATTTGTGCACTTATATAACGTGAAAAAAACTAATTTGTCTAGTCTAGCGGTAAAGCTTAGTGGTAAGGATTGGGTAGTATCCGCAAACAATGTTTGACGATATACGCCGTGCGGCTATTTAATAATAAATAAAGTCATCATTAAAAAAGAAAAAAGCCACTTGTTTGTCAAATGGCTTGGTGAGCTTACGAGACGCTAATTAACCTTTGTTAAAGCGTAATAAATTGATTGATTTTCTCTATGATACCACTCGCATCTAGCCCAAGTTCATGATGGATTTCTGCTTGCGTACCGTGTTTGATAAAGCTGTCTGGTAAACCAATGTTGAGAATTTTTTTCGCGATACCTTGGCTTAAAATATACTCATTTACACCAGAGCCAGCACCACCAGCGATAGCATTATCTTCAATCGTAACAATATAGTCGTGACTGTTACATAATGTTTTGATGAGGTCTTGATCTAACGGTTTAACAAATCGCATATCGACTAACGTGACGTTTAGAGTGTCAGCGGCTATTTTAGCTTGTGCTAGTGTGCTACCAAAATTGAGCACTGCCACGTTAACTGCAGCATCATTATCTTGGTTAATTTCACGAATAACATTAGCTTTACCCAGTGCGATAGTTTCGTTAATGCCTGGTAACTCAGCACCATTGCCACTACCACGAGGGTAACGTACGGCTGCAGGTGTATTTAACTGATAACCGGTATTTAACATGAGTTGGCATTCACGCTCGTCAGACGGCGTCATGATCGTCATATTAGGAATACAGCGCATAAAACTTAAATCAAATGCGCCTTGATGAGTCGCACCATCTGCGCCGACAATACCAGCTCTATCGATGGCAAATAAAACCGGCAAATTTTGAATCGCAACGTCATGAATAAATTGATCATATCCGCGTTGTAAAAAGCTCGAATAAATAGCAACAACGGGTTTTTGTCCACCAATAGCTAGACCTGCTGCAAACGTCACGGCATGTTGCTCTGCGATAGCAACGTCATAATATTGTTTGGGGAAACGTTGGCTAAACTGCACCATACCTGAACCTTCACGCATGGCTGGCGTAATAGCCGCTAGCTTTGGATCTTGTTCAGCAACTTTACATAACCAATCGCCGAATATTGCCGAATAAGTGGGTAAGCTTGGCGCACTTTTAGGTAAGCTAGTTTCTGTGTGATCAAATTTTGGCACCGCATGGTACTTTATCGGATCTTGCTCAGCCTGTTGATAGCCTTTACCTTTTTTAGTCGCAATATGAAGTAATTGTGGTCCTTTAAGATTGCGCATGTTGGTGATGGTATCGACCAAGCCATTAACATCATGGCCATCAATTGGACCAATATAGTTAAAACCCAATTCTTCAAAGAAGGTACTTGGTACGACCATGCCTTTTAAGTGTTCTTCTGCACGGCTGGCTAATTCTTTGATCGGTGGAATATTTTTAAGTATGCGCTTACTACCTTCACGAATACCCGTATATAGGCTTCCTGAAAGCATTTTTGCTAAATGATTATTCAGCGCACCGACATTTTCTGAAATAGACATTTCGTTATCGTTTAAAATAACCAACATATCTTTATTGATGTCACCAGCGTGATTTAATGCTTCAAATGCCATACCTGCAGTCATAGCTCCGTCACCTATGACTGCGACAACCTTGCGATTTTTGGCTTCTTGTTCAGCAGCAACCGCTAAGCCTAAGGCGGCAGAAATTGAGGTGCTTGAGTGGCCAACACTGAGGACGTCGTATTCACTTTCTTCACGCCATGGAAATGGGTGCAAACCGTCTTTTTGTCGAATAGTGTGTAATTGGTCACGTCGACCCGTAAGTATTTTGTGCGGGTATGCTTGGTGTCCAACATCCCAAAGCAGGTGGTCAAATGGTGTGTTATATACGTAATGTAAGGCGACAGTTAATTCAATTGTGCCTAAGCCTGAGGCAAAGTGACCGCTACTTTTACTGACAGAATTTAACAGATAACGTCTTAACTCTTCACTGGTTTTGGTTAATTGCTTTTGATCTAATTTTCGTAAATCATCCGGACAATTGATGTTGGCCAGTAAAGGGTATTTAGCTAGGTTTATAGTCATATTATTCTATTAAATTTATAAATTAATGTTTGCGGCTGACAATGAAAGTCGCAAAGTCGGACAAGCTTTGTGTATTGTAAGGTAAAGTGGCTAAAGCTTGAAGCGCTTGTTGATATAAGTTTTCTGCTTTTTCTTGTGCGCCTTGTAAACCTAGCAATGCAGGGTAAGTACTTTTATTCGCGGCAAGGTCGGAACCTGCTGGTTTGCCAAGCTCTTCTTCTGTTGATGTTATATCAATAATATCATCACGTACTTGGTAGGCTAAGCCCATAAATTTAGCATAAAGTGCTAATTGTTCTTTATCGAATGCTGTTGCGTGATTACTGCACTCTGCAGCCATTTTTACCGAAGCTTCAAGCAAAGCTCCAGTTTTTAGAGAATGTAAGTTTTCTAATTCGGCCAGCGTAATCGCTTTATCGGTTGCAGCTAGATCTAATGCTTGGCCACCACACATACCTTGATAACCCGCGGCATTAACTAAGTAGCGCAATAAATTAATACGTTTGGCAGCAACGGCGTTTGAAAAGTCGTGGTTGGCAATAATGTCAAAAGCTAGCGTTTGTAAGCTATCACCCGCGAGAATTGCTGTCGCTTCATCAAAGGCTTTATGACAGGTTGGTTGGCCGCGGCGCAAATCATCGTCGTCCATCGCAGGTAAGTCGTCATGTAACAGTGAATATGCATGAATACATTCTATAGCGGCTGCAACACCGTCAATGTCGCCTTGCTCAGCATCTAAAGTTGCGCCAGTGATATACGCCAAATAAGGGCGCATGCGCTTGCCGCCAATGAGTAAGCCGTAACGCATGGCATCTAATAACTTCTCATCATTAATGGCTAAACTGTCGATTTTTTTGCCAAGATAATCATTAATGCGAGTTTGTACATCATCAATATATGCAAGTTTAGTCACTGCTGTTTGTCTCGTTGGTATTAAATTTTTCTAACTGGGCTTGGCCGTTTTTTTCTAGCAAAATATTAATTTGCTGTTCGGCACCTTTAAGTTTCTTTTGGTTGTGTTGGCTCAGATGTAGGCCACGTTCAAACAACGCCATTGAGTCTTCAAGATTAAGATCCCCTTGCTCTAAATTTTGCACAATTGTTTCTAATTCAACTAATGATTCTTCAAAGCTTAAATTTTCAATTTTTTTTCTGGCCATGGACTTTTTTTAGCGTGATATGAACTCTAGGCGCAAACTTACCTTAGCTGGGGCGCTGGGTCAATTAATGATGAATTTATGCTGATCTAGATAATATTCCTATTATCTTCTTAAGTTATTGACAATATGGGCGATAATAGAGCTATAACTAAAAATATAAGTATTCGCGTAAGACCTATTCATCAGGTATTATCAGAATAGTAATACCAACTGAACTAAGTAAATGAGCAATTGTAAGTAATAATAAATATTCAAGATTAACGCGTTTGATTAGCAATAGCGGGCTATTGGGATTGAAAGTACATGTTGATTTCAGACTCAACATAAGTACCTGCATCCATGCAGGCAACGCAGATGTTGGCGCTTTAAGTTACTTTAGGATGTTCGATTATTTATTTTAATTGGTATCAGTATATATAAGAAAATTTATCGGAGGCATTTGTGGATTTAGCAACGTTAATAGGCATAGTCGGTGCAATAGGGTTACTGGTTATGGCGATGTTACTCGCTGGTGACATTGGCATGTTTATAGATGCTCAGTCGGTGATCATTGTATTTGGTGGTTCAATTTTTATTGTTTTATCCAATTATAATTTAGGCCAGTTCTTCGGGATCGGGAAAATTATCGGCAAATCCTTCATGTTTAAATTAGAAAAGCCTGAAGAGTTAATTGAAAAATCAGTTGAAATGGCTGATGCAGCCCGCAAAGGTGGATTTTTAGCCTTAGAAGAAGCTGAAATCTCAAATGCATTTATGCAAAAGGGTGTCGACATGTTAGTTGATGGCCATGATGCAGATGTCGTAAGGGCGACCATGCAAAAAGATATCGACCTTACGACCGAACGTCATGAAACCGGCTCAAATATGATGATGGCACTAGCCGATGTCGCACCTGCAATGGGCATGATAGGAACTTTGATTGGCTTGGTTGCTATGTTATCTAATATGGATGACCCAAAAGCGATTGGTCCCGCAATGGCGGTTGCACTTTTAACTACCTTATACGGCGCGTTTTTAGCGAATGTCATTGCGATCCCTATTGCGTCGAAATTAAAGCTACGTTTAGCCGAAGAAAAGATGAATCAAGAATTAGTGCTTGATGCTGTTTTAGGTATTCAAGATGGCCAAAACCCGCGTGTTATTGAAGGTTTATTGAAAAATTACCTTGCTGAAGGTAAGCGAGCCGTTAATACCACCGAAGAGTAGCGGGAGTCACTTATGGCAGATAAATGTAAATGCCCACCCCCAGGGCTACCAGCATGGATGGGAACATTCGCCGACTTAATGTCGCTGTTGATGTGTTTTTTCGTCTTACTTTTATCGTTTTCAGAAATGGACGTTTTAAAGTTCAAACAAATTGCAGGCTCAATGAAGTTTGCTTTTGGTGTGCAAAACAAAATAGAAGTGAAAGATATTCCTAAAGGTACCAGCATTATCGCTCAGGAATTTCGTCCCGGTAAACCTGAACCAACGCCTATTGAAGTTATTCAGCAACAAACGATGGAAATGACCCAACAAATGCTGGAGTTTCAAGCGGGCGATGAAACCGAAGCTGGTGGTCGTCAAGAGCAGCGTGGCGCAGAGCGCGGTGGTCAATCACAAAGTACCGCTGATGAAATGGCAGAACAGGCAATACAACAAGCTAAAGAAGAGCTAGAGCAAGCGTCACAAGAAGAAGTGAATGAGCTAGTGAAGAAAATAGCTGAACAATTAGAAAAACAAATACAAGATGGTGCCATTGAACTAGAGTCATTGGGGCAGCAAGTTATTATTAGAATACGCGAAAATGGTTCATTTCCATCAGGTTCGGCATTTTTACAGCCGCAATTTAAGCCTATTATGCGAGAAATTGGTTTGTTATTAAATACGGTGCCGGGGGAAATAATGATTTCTGGTAATACCGATAATCAAGGTATCAGCTCTGAGCTATTTACCTCTAATTGGGACTTATCAAGTAAACGTGCAGTAGCTATAGCACATGAAATTATTAAAGTACCTGGATTTGATCAATCACGTTTACTTGTTGTTGGCCATGCCGATACACGACCTTTAGTGCCGAATAATAATCGCCTTAATCGCCGTCGTAATCGTCGTGTTGAAATTGCGATTAATCAAGGTAAAGCGAAAGAAACAGAACCAATTTCTATCCGTTAACTATAATTAACCACCTTGCATAGACGCAAGCTTAAGTGAGGAGTACAAATGATGTACTCCTTTTTTTATGGCTGTGCTTAATATATAATGCGCGCCATTCTAGGTGTAGGTGTTATTGTTAATGAAATTTATTGTTAAGTTACAGGCTGAAATTACGATTAAAAGCCGTCCGGTGCGTAAGCGTTTTACTAAGATTTTAGAATCGAGTGTGAAAAATGTTTTACGACGTGTTGATGATCAAGTTACAACGCGCATGAACTGGGACAATATTGAAGTAAATACAGCCAACAATACACCCGAAAACCGTTTGAAATTGATCGAAACGTTAAAGTCAATTCCAGGTATTCCGATGTTTCTTGAAGTGCAACAAACAGATTTTACCGATTTGCACGATATTTATGAAAAAACCTTAGCTGTGCATGCTAAAAACATTGAGAATAAAACCTTTTGTGTGCGAGTAAAACGAACCGGTAAGCACGATTTTAATTCTATAAAAGTGGAACAATATGTTGGAGGAGGCTTAAATCAGCAAGTTGAGTCTGCCCGAGTTAAATTGACCAAACCTGATGTTACGGTTTATCTAGAAATTAAAAATGAAAATTTATTTATAGTGACTGAACGTCATAAAGGTATGGGCGGCTTCCCTATTGCCACACAAGAAGATGTTTTATCGCTTATGTCTGGTGGTTTTGATTCTGGTGTTGCTAGTTACCAAATGATAAAAAAAGGTGCACGTACCCATTATTGCTTTTTTAACTTGGGTGGTGACGCGCACGAAGTTGGTGTTAAGCAGGTTAGCTATTATTTATGGGATAAGTTTGGTGCTTCTCACCGAGTGAAGTTTTTTGCTGTAGATTTTGAACCTGTCGTCGCTGAAATTTTAGAAAACATAGAAAATGGCCTGATGGGCGTTGTGCTTAAACGCATGATGATGCGAGCAGCTGAAAAAATAGCTGCAAAAATGGGTATTCAAGCGCTAGTCACTGGAGAAGCCGTAGGGCAAGTATCTAGTCAAACATTAACTAACTTGAATGTGATTGACCGTGTTACCGAAACCTTGATTCTACGACCATTAGTTGCATACGACAAACAAGATATTATTGATATAGCACGCCAAATTGGGACTGAAGATTTTGCTAAAACTATCCCAGAATACTGTGGTGTTATTTCTAAAAAACCCACAGTAAAAGCGGTATTGTCAAAAGTTGAGGCAGAAGAAGCTAATTTTGATTTTGCAGTGCTCGATAAAGTCATTGCTGAGACTCGTATCTTTGATATTCGTGACATTGGTAAAGAAAGCGAAGCCGAGATTCATGCTGTTGACACCTTGGATAATATTCCTGCCAATGCGGTAGTACTCGACATTCGTAGCCCTGAAGAAGAAGATGATAATCCATTAGACCTAGAAGGGGTAGAAGTGGTGCACTTACCTTTTTACAAGCTAACGACTCAGTTTGGAGACTTAGATAAGTCTAAAGATTACTTACTTTATTGCGACCAAGGTGTAATGAGTAAACTACAGGCGCTGTATTTATTAGGCGCAGGCTTTACCAATGTTAAAGTATATCGCCCTTAAGTCATAGCACGTATTTAAAACTAAAAAGCCCATAACAAGCAATTGTTTATGGGCTTTTTTAATGCTGAAAATTATTGTTATGATTTGTAATACCAAATGTAATAAGTTATTGACCCATTTTAAGCGAGGATAAATTGTTCAAGAATACATGTTTATTGTTCCAGACTAAACATAAGTACCTGCATATATGGACCCACTCCGTTTGCAAGACATTTAATCGTTATGTAAGAGAAAATCATTGCTCTCATATATCCGGCCTGTTTATGAAGGATTTTTACCTTCTGGCCCCGATGGTTGTTTGCGCTCACACTCCTCATCATCCCTCCGGCTTTTTATTAGCCAATGCAGGTACCAGGTTTTGTGCAAGCCAGTCTGACTATCTTACCATCCGATTAATTTATCTTTTGCAACTGAAGTAAAAGGGTTTTACTGTTATCTCATCACTGAAACCAATCTAACTTGCTTCAGTTTTGAGCTTTATTTATATAGCCGGGCGATAACTTTCCCCCTTCGCCATTATTACCCAAGCCATTCTTGCTATTTTATTCGCCACAGCAACGCATGCTTTGTTGTGTCCTCGTCGGGATTTTAACGCTTGTGCCCACAAACTAAATCGGTCAGTTTTGTTTTCACTGTGCCTTAATACTGCCCGGGCCCCGTGGATGTATAGTGTTCTTAAATAACTATTACCGCGTTTACTTATACCGAGTAAGGTGGCCTTTCCACCCGTTGAATGCTGCCCAGGAACAAGCCCAAGCCATGCCGAAAAATGTCGACCATTTACAAAGTCTTTTCCATCTCCTGCAGCTGCATAAGTAGCGCTAGCTGTGATTGCTCCAATACCTAATATTTCATCTAAGCGAACACATATTTCATTTTCTTTATTCATCGTGTTTAAGCGAACTTCACACGCTTTAAACTTCACTTCTGTGACTTGAAATTCAAGCCATAACTCATTAAATATCTCCCGACTTAAATACGTTAACTCATTTGTCGCATCCTCTAAAATATCCGGCAGTTCATTGCGAATTGCAGAAATACCTTTATTGATGACAATGCCATATTCTCCTAACAAGCCTCGTATCTGACTTGCTAATGCTTTACGTTCTTTCTTTATGCGTTCACGTTGTCGATGGAAGTTTTGAATATCTTGTTGTTCTATCGATTTAATTGGCACAAACCTCATGGTCGGGCGTTGCGCTGCCTCTGCAATACCTTCGGCATCGTTATAATCATTTTTATTGCCTTTAACGAAGGGTTTTACATATTGAGGCGCAATAAGTTTTACTTGGTGCCCCAATTCAATAAATTTTCTAGCCCAGTAGTTCGCACTGCCACAAGCTTCCATTACAATTAGGCAAGGCTCTAATGTTGCCATGAAACTCAACACTTGTTTTCTTCTTAATTGTTTCTTTTTTACAAATCGCCCATTTTTATTCACAGCGAACATGTGAAAAATTGATTTTGCAATGTCTAAACCGATTGTAGTAATCTTCATGTTGATCCACTCCGCTTTTATAAATGATTGTTGTCACTTTCATTTTGGCCCTAAAGAGGCCTGAAATAAAGTTGGAGTGGGTCCATACCATTATCCCTGCAGGCAAGGCGTTTGATTGATTAGGGCATGGATGCCCGTAAGTAGAACAATGCAGGAGCAATTGTCGAGTAATAGCGGGCGTGTGTGATTGAAAACAACGCAGTTATTGACGATTTAAACCGCCTTAAAATGATCGATTATTTATTTCAATTGGTATAATACCATTAATCAACTTGGGATAACGCTTTAACTAGCTGCACTAGCTTTTCATTTTTAGGTACAGGGATGCCTGATTTTTTAGCCAAACTGACGATATAGCCATTAATATAGTCAATCTCAGTTTTACGTTGCTGTAACATATCACTGCGCATTGAAGAGCAATTTTTGGCCGTGTTTTTCGCTACCTGCATTATTTTCTCTTGTAACTCATCAAAGTTAAATTTAACATCTTCATAAACTGCAACAGTAATAATCTCTGAAATTAATTCTGTAATTATGGGGGTGAATCTTTCATCAAGTAGCTGTCCGTTATCAATATTCTCAACAGCGGTTAGCGGGTTAATAACACAGTTTATCGCTAATTTAAGCCATTGCTTTGTTTTGA
The DNA here is from genome assembly GCF_002077175.1 of Colwellia sp. PAMC 21821. Lineage (NCBI taxonomy): Bacteria > Pseudomonadati > Pseudomonadota > Gammaproteobacteria > Alteromonadales > Colwelliaceae > Colwellia > Colwellia sp. PAMC 21821. The sequence continues at coordinate 1,223,777 of NZ_CP014943.1, read as the reverse complement.
TGTCATTGGTAAATGTTAATGTTGGTAACGCTTGTTCAAGTGTAGAAGTGATATTAGCGCGCATTAATGGTGAAATTTTTCCATGTATCGAGCCTAAATCACAGTGGCCTAACCCGGTATGTTGCGCATGAAAAGGGCTATTGATTTTACAACCATGAGTGGTCAGTAGCGTTAAGCAAGATTGCTGGAGATCTGCTAAATTATGGCATGCACCCATACCGTTATGACAAAAAACAATGATGACATGAGCTGATATTTTGCTTTTTAATGCTTCTATAACGGCTTTTACTTGATACGACTTTACGCAAATTAGTATTAATTCTGCATCAGTAAACGCCGCGTTATCAGCGACCGTTAATGCAAGCTCATCGCTTTGCAGGTTTATATCAGTAAAGCCATAATGGCTTGGGATAAATGTTGTTCTTGATGAACAAAATAAGCTGACTGCATTTTTCGAAGACTTTGCCAAATGATGATACCAAAGCAAGCCGATAGCACCTTGACCAATAATAACAATATTCATTTTACTGACTTATTACTAGAACGGTTGCGGTACATCAATATCGACCATCTTATAATGCCAAACAGTGCTATACCGATCAAATCAGAAATAAAGTCACTAACCTGAGCACTTCGAAAGCCTAAGTAATATTGCCCTAATTCCGTTAGTACACCATAAAAAGCAACGGTTAACATAGTATTAAATAATGGTAACTTCAAAATACTGTGCAATACCCAAGTTAAACAAAAAAAGCTAATAATATGGCCAATAGAGTCGATTTCTGTACTGCGAAAAACTATGCGCCTAAAATCGGTAGAGCTAAAGTAAAGGCAGAAAAATAGTAGGATAATAATAGCTAGAATTGATAAATGATAGCGACTTTTCATTGAGGTGTTTTTAGTGTACTTGCCGAAATTAGATGGCATTAATCATATCAGGGCTCAGCAAGTAAAACTATCACTGTTCTTTGTGCTAAATGCTTTGCAACAAGTCAATTATTGAGTCCGAAGCGTTTTTCTCAGCTAAAGCGAGTTATTTGTCATCTTCAGCATTGGTATTAATTTCATATATTGATAATATATGCTCAATTTTTGCTAGATAGAGAGTCACCATGCCTTCAATGGATATTGTTTCCGAAATTAATTTGGAAGAAGTTAGAAACGCAACTGAAAATGCCAACCGTGAGTTGTCGACTCGATTTGACTTTCGAGGTGTAGACGCAAGCTTTGTTTGGAAAACTCCAACCGTTACGATGAAGGGCGATTCAGATTTTCAATTAAAGCAAATGGCTGATGTGCTGCGCAGCCAGTTAGCCAAAAGAAATATTGACGCCAAAGCGTTAACTCTTAGTAGTATTGAGCACACAGGTAAAAACTTTAGCCAGGATGCGACTTTTAAAGAAGGAATAGAGCAACCTGTGGCCAAAAAAGTGGTTAAATTAATAAAAGACAGCAAGTTAAAAGTGCAAGCCTCTATTCAAGGTGAACAAGTGCGTGTTACCGGTAAAAAACGTGACGACTTACAAGCCGTAATGCAGTTACTGAGAGAGACAGAGTTAGAGCAGTCATTTCAGTATAATAATTTTAGAGATTAATTCGACTATTATTTATCATTAATGTCTAATTTAAAAAGAGGCCTTAGCCTCTTTTTTGTTTTTAATGTCATAAATAGCGGTATAGCGAGTGAATATAAGTCGACTGTAATTTAACCAGTAATGAAATGTTTACGATGAAAGCATCGATTAAAGCACTTTCATGATGATTTTTACTAATAAACGCTGTTTTTTTCTTAATACTTTAAGTAAATTAACTTATTCAAATAATAATAATGATGATTATAAATGGCTGCTTCTAGAGGTGCGTTCAGTTCTCGTATAGGTTTTATCATGGCTGCTGCGGGTTCTGCCGTGGGGTTAGGTAATATATGGGGTTTTCCAACACAAACAGCAAGCAATGGCGGTGCCGCTTTTGTGCTGGTTTACTTAGTGCTGGCTTTTTGTTTAGCATATCCCGCTTTTATGGCTGAGTTGCTAATTGGGCGTTATGGCCAGGCCAATGCGGTGACGTCACTACAAAAAATATCTCGAAATATATTCCACAAACGCTTTGCTTTTGTTGTCGGTTTTGGCGGTATTATTTGTGCGGCCTTAATTTTAAGCTTTTATGGTATTTTAGCTGGTTGGATGATGTCGTTCGCGATTGAACCCATCACCACTTTATTGGGCTTTAATGAAGCGTCAAGCTGGCTTACGTCACAATCGATGGAACGTAACTTAGTTTTCACCGCTTTATTTATGATGCTGACTATATCGATTATTCGTCGAGGCGTAGAGCAAGGTATTGAAAAATGGTCTAAGCGCTTAATGCCAATGTTGATAGGCTTGTTAGTGTTGCTCATTATCTATGTCTTCACTTTAGACGGGTCAAAAGAAGGTTTTGAGGCTTATTTAAATCCTGATATCTCTCGGGTATTTGAGCCCGACTTATTGATCAGCGCTTTAGGGCAGGCATTCTTCTCGTTGTCGCTCGGGACAAGTGTCATGGTGATTTATGGTTCTTATATTTCTAAGAAAGAAAATTTAGTTACCTTAGGCGCACAAGTTACCCTTATTGATGTATCAATCGCATTTTTAGCTGGTTTGTTAATCATTCCATCAATGTATGTTGCTCAGGCACAAGGTGTTGCTATTTTCGATGCTGAGGGCGGGCTTATTTCTGGACCTAATCTAGTTTTTGATGTTCTACCTACTTTATTTAATGGTATGGGGTCTATTGGTTTATTTGTTGGCTTTGGCTTCTTTATATTAATGTCTATTGCCGCGCTAACATCGAGTATTTCAATGCTAGAAGGGCCTGTTTCTTTTGTTGTTGAGCGCCACAATATTGCCCGCAAAAAAGCGACGACCTTTATTGGTATAGGTATTTTCATGATAAGCGCATTAATCGTGCTTAATTTTGATGTGCTCTTTGGTTTAGCTATTTCAATTTCTACCGTTTATGGTCAGCCGCTCATTGCTATGTTGTGTTGTGTTTTTGTTGGTTGGATTTGGTTTCGTAACGATATTTTAAATGAACTTAAACAAGGAAATGATATGGTTGAGCATTCCTTGTTTTGGAAAATTTGGCCTTGGTATACTAAGTTTGTTTGCCCGACGGCAATAGCGATTGTGTTCTGGCATTCGCTGTAAAGTTACTGGAAGATAAATAAGTAAAAAGGGAGCTGATTAGCTCCCTTTCTTTTTGATAATTTATACGAACTTAAGTTTTGGGGCTTTATAGCTTAGGCCATTGCTGCTGCCAAGGCGGTGTTAGTTGCTCTATAACCTCAAGGGTTGATGACGTATTGAAAACTGAGCCAGTGCTCGGCGGCAGGCAGTACTGATATTGTTTATTGTTCAAGCTAAAGTTTAACGCAAAAGCGTGTAAATAACCTCGGTCAGCAACTATAGTACTGTTGTAAAGCGGATCACCCAGTATCGGCACACCTATGCTGTTAAGTGCCACTCTTATTTGATGGGTTTTACCCGAATGAGGTTTGATCAAATATAGTCGCTGTTTTGGCGCTATAGTGTAAGATAAAAACTGGCTAATCGCTGGATTTTCTAAAGTACGTAGCAACTTCCACATGCCTCTTCGACTTTTTTCCATATCACCTTTAATTAAGCCTTGTTTTCTTTTCGGCTTACCTTCAGCGATTGCTAGGTAATATTTTTCAACTTGATGTTGTTCGAATAACTGTTGAAAAGCCCTAGCTGTGGCACTATTTTTAGCAACAATGATAAGTCCTGAAGTCATCTTGTCTAAACGATGCACGGGATAAAGTTCAGCTAATGAAAACTGCGCTTTTAGTTGGGCTTTTATTTGTGAAAATAAGCCACAACCAATATTATCTTCGTCATGAAAACTGATGTTTTGAGGTTTATCAAGCACGACAAAGTCAGCTTGATGATCAATAACGGCTAACAGTTGCTTCGTCATTAAAAGTTAAGTCCGATAATGACATAAATGATTAACGTTACTATGCCGCCAACTAAGGCGTACGGTAATTGTGTTTTAACGTGCTCAAAGTGATCGCAGCCACTGGCAATAGACGCAACCACTGTGGTATCTGAAATGGGTGAAGCATGGTCACCAAAGATACCGCCACCGAGTACGGCAGCCACTAAAAACTCGATAGGCAAGCCGCTTTGTTGCGCAATGGGCACGGCGATGGGAATAAGTATCGCAAAGGTGCCCCATGATGTACCCGTGGCAAATGCCATAATGGCAGCCGCAATAAACAAAATAGGCGCCATTAAAAACAACGGCACTTCAACGTTAATTAACTGGCTGACATACATACCAGTACCTAGGGCTTTAATGGCGTCGCCAAAGGCAAATGATAACACCAAAATCGCCACGGCAGGTGACATGTATTTAATACCGGTAATGATAGTTTTAAAGATAGTACTAAGTGACATCAATTTTTGACTCATTATTAGCAGCACTAAAAATACTAAGGCTGTAACCACCGACCAAAATACCGAGAAAGCGCCTGAGCCACGACGTATATCACCGTCACCTGTATACCAGAGTAGAACAAAAGTGCCGATTAAAAGCGTTAGCATAGGCAGCCACATCATATGTGCGGGAGCAACATGTTCTACCGTGTCTTTTTGTTTTTCTTTGACCAATGAGTCAGCATGCTTAAGGGGCCCGAAAACTCTGCCACTAAAAGCGGTGTAATATGCCAGTGCTACAGCAATTATAGCGTAAAAGTTGTATCCGATTGTGCCAATTAAAATACCCACAGGGTCATCAAATGAGTAACCATCTAGTAAGCCTAGAACATAAGCGCCCCAACCATTAACCAAAAATAAAATGCTGATAGGTGCGCAAGTTGAATCAACTAAATAAGCCAATCTAGCGCGGCTAAGGCCATGGTGGTCAAATAACTTTTGACTCGCCATGCCGGCAGTAAACATACTCAAATTAGTATCGGTAAAAATAGAGGTACCTATCACGGTAGGTAAAATACTGGCTTGTCGGCTATTTTTAACCAAGTTTAATGAAGCAAGATGGTTAATAAAGCCGTTTACTGCGCCCGATTGATTCATAAGCGTCACTAATGCGCCAATTAACAAGCTAAAACTGACAATGTAAACGTTACCTATAGAAGAAAATACGCCTGTGATACCAAAGGTTGTGGCGATTAAACCGTTAATAGGGTTGCCATTTTCTGCCATTAAATAACAAAGTATTACGCCACACAAAAGCGCGAAAAGTGCATTTTTTCGCCATATGGCAATGATAATAGCAACAAGTGGGGGAAGTAAGCTAAAAACACTGTCTTGCATAGTAAACCTTTTTTATTATTTTATGTCAGAGGGCTTTGATCTTTTGGCTATAACTTAAAAGCCCCTAACTTTACCGTAAGCTTATGTAATAAGAAACTGAATGCTAGCCGACATCATGATAAAAAACTCAAAAAAAGAAATATACTTTGAATAAGTCAGGTCAATACCTGAGTCGATAAGGATAAATATTGCAATATAAGGTATATTTTATCAGTGTAAGATTGTGAGTTGAAAGTGAGTTATTCAATATTGACAACTCGCTTACTTCCTTTATTGTTAGATCTAACTGATATTTAGATGATAATAAATCACTGTAGCCATTGAAAATTGACATTTCACCCTTAAATAACAGTTACTAGCTGGCGTAACGCATCAGGAATCATTTTGACACTATCATTAAACGAATATATCTCGGCTTTTACCGAAAAAAAGCATCAAACTTCTTTGAGCCAATTTGGTCGAGGTATAGAACGTGAAGCACTTCGAGTGCTGCCACAAGGACGTTTGTCTGAACGCGGGCACAGTGAGCTATTAGGCGCGGCTTTAACACACCCCAACATTACCACTGATTACTCCGAAACACTGATGGAGTTTATTACTCCAGTTAGTCATAAACCGGAAACGGTGATTGCCCAACTAGAAGATGTACAAAAATTTACCTTAAGTCAGCTTGATGGCGAGCTATTGTGGCCGATGAGTATGCCGTGTTTTGTTGATGACGACGATAAAATACCCTTGGCTCAATTCGGTAAATCTAACATTGGTCGAATGAAAACTGTTTATCGCCAGGGCCTTAAAAATCGCTATGGCAGCATGATGCAGGTTATTTCTGGTATACACTTTAATTTTTCATTTCCAAAAAGTTTTTTTCAGTCATTGCAAGAAATTGAGAACAATACTGATGCACTAGATGATTATATTTCTGATAAATATTTTGCTCTACTAAGAAACTATAAGCGCTTTTGTTGGCTTATTCCTTATCTATACGGAAGTTCACCCGCTATTTGTGGTTCGTTTTTAAAAAATAAACCTACTGATTTACCGTTTAAAAAAACCGGCAAAGGCTATCTTTACCTCGAACATGCAACGTCTTTACGTATGAGTGATTTGGGTTATACCAATAGCGAACAGTCATCGTTACAAATTTGTTATAACAATTTATCGGGTTATTTAGATGGGGTTAAAAACGCCATAAATTTACCATCGAAAAAATTTGAAAAAATCGGTATTAAAGTTGATGGTCAATATCAGCAGCTAAACAGTAATGTTTTACAAATAGAGAATGAGTTATACGCGCCAGTTCGACCTAAATGTGTGGCTAAAGCGGGCGAAAAGCCATCTGAAGCTTTAAGAAACAGAGGCGTTGAATATATTGAAGTTAGGGCCCTTGATGTAAACCCTTTCTCCGCCACAGGCATTACGGTCGAGCAAGTTCGATTCTTAGATACCTTTCTTACTTTTTGTATGCTCGAACCTAGCCCAATACTGGATTGTAATTCACAAGAAATCAGTGAAGAAAATATGGATGCTGTCGTTGTACGAGGACGGGATCCGACATTATTGTTACGTGATATCTCAGGGGAAAATCCAGAAAGTAAGTCAGTACCACAATGGGGCGGAGAGATTTTTGCAAAAATGGCTGATATTGCGACGTTATTAGATAAAGCCAACGATAGTCAATTATACAGCCAAGTACTTGCCACAGAAGCAGCCAAAATTAACGATGCTAGTTTAACGCCTTCAGCACAAGTGTTAACGGCAGTAGTTAAGGAAAATAAATCGTTAACTACGTTGGCATTGAATAGAGCTGTTGATTATCGTGAACAGCTTTTAGCAAATAATTATCAAGAGTTTAATGAAGCGTACTTTAAAAAAACAGTAGCTGAATCGTTGCAGAAACAGTCAGCTATCGAAGAAAGTGATACCGTTGACTTCGATACTTTTCTCCAAGAATACTTCTCCTAATTAGAGTTTAGTTTTATCGCTTAAATTACCGCGAATAAAAAGCACCGTTATTAAATAATAAAGGTGCTTTTTTTTGCCTGCAATTTAATCTAAAACACTACCAATATAAAAAACACTACCGGGAAACAACGTTCTATAAACTATGCGTAGCCTAAAATGAAAATGAGTTCCCAAGCACCGGTGGCTTTTAAAGGCCTTTAATAGAAATGTTAAACTGAGTTTGTTTTTCGCTTATAGATTTAAATGAGTAATCGAAGGTCTGCGAGATAAAAGTGAAATATATGATGACTTTAACCTGAAAAGCAGCAAGTATTCTGGCATTATATTAACAACTCAACACTAAGTAACAGCGTTCATGACTTTTTTTAAAACATTAATTACTTCTGCGTTAGCCTGCTTAACCTTATCGAGTTGCGCGACGAGTCCACCCAAAAATCCTGAAAACCTCTGTGAAATATTTCGTGAACACAGAAGTTGGTATTTTGCCGCAAAAGATATGCGCGAACGTTGGGGGGTACCTATTCATGTGCCCATGAGTATGATGTATCAGGAAAGCTCATTTAAAGCGGGTGCATTGCCTCCTAGAGACTATCTGCTAGGGTTTATACCTTGGGGGCGTGTTAGCACTGCTTATGGCTATTCACAGGCAAAAACCATGACCTGGGAAGACTACATCAGAGAAACCGATAACTCTGGTGCCGATCGCGATGACTTTGAAGATGCGATTGACTTTATGGGCTGGTTTATTTTCAAAACTCAAAAAATCAATAAAGTATCGAAGTGGGACGCCTACAACCAGTATTTAAATTATCATGAAGGATGGGGCGGCTTTAAGCGTAAAACCTACAAGAAAAAAGCTTGGTTAAGTAAGGTTGCTCGAAAAGTAGATAATCGCGCTAAACGTTACTCTGGTCAGCTTAAAAGTTGTGAAGAAGAACTTAACCATGGTTGGTTATGGCGCTTATTCTTTGGTGACTAGTGCTTATCGACAGCTTGAGGTTAACCCGTTTTAGTCTCAAGCTGTGTATTTTCAATACCTACCTTCATTAATTTTTCATTTTTTTGTCAGCTTTATCCTCAGTAAAGCCAACAAACTTAAGCTATGATTTATCTCCCTAAATGTAGCCAATTAACAACACGATATTTATAGTTTTACAATATTAATAGCGTTATTTTATGCGCAGTTTTTCACATTTTACATCGTGAGCAGGCTCTCTTTAGCATGGCTAAAAATTTTATTCGTCTAAGACCTAAAAATACACGAAATAAATTTATAGCACTATTATCACGCAATATCTGTTCCTAAATTAGTATTATCTGCCTTTATTATTTGGTCAGCTTTTCAACTGACTTTTCAGAAGTTATGGGTAGCATAGTTCTTGCCAACGTGAATAAAATTTTCATTATTTTTTAGTAATTCAGTCTGTGTAAGGGCTAGGAAATACACAAGCAATATTTTTAAAAAAAAGAGCATTATTTGAAGAAAAATTGATTGCAAAATACAAAGTCTAATTTCAATAGGGCTTGCATTTGTTATCCACAGAAATTGTGGAAACTTGTACTTCAGATCTAATGCTGTGTATAACTTTGTTATTAACTTTAAGTGAGGATTATTCTATCCACAAAATGGTCGGAAGATGGCTTATACCAATTGAAATAAATAATCGATCATTTTAAGGCGGTTTAAATCGTCAATAACTGCGTTGTTTTCAATCACACACGCCCGCTATTACTCGACAATTGCTCCTGCATTGTTCTACTTACGGGCATCCATGCCCTAATCAATCAAACGCCTTGCCTGCAGGGATAATGGTATGGACCCACTCCAACTTTATTTCCGGCCTCTTTAGGGCCAAAATGAAAGTGATAACAATCATTTATAAAAGCGGAGTGGATCAACATGAAGATTACTACAATCGGTTTAGACATTGCAAAATCAATTTTTCACATGTTCGCTGTGAATAAAAATGGGCGATTTGTAAAAAAGAAACAATTAAGAAGAAAACAAGTGTTGAGTTTCATGGCAACATTAGAGCCTTGCCTAATTGTAATGGAAGCTTGTGGCAGTGCGAACTACTGGGCTAGAAAATTTATTGAATTGGGGCACCAAGTAAAACTTATTGCGCCTCAATATGTAAAACCCTTCGTTAAAGGCAATAAAAATGATTATAACGATGCCGAAGGTATTGCAGAGGCAGCGCAACGCCCGACCATGAGGTTTGTGCCAATTAAATCGATAGAACAACAAGATATTCAAAACTTCCATCGACAACGTGAACGCATAAAGAAAGAACGTAAAGCATTAGCAAGTCAGATACGAGGCTTGTTAGGAGAATATGGCATTGTCATCAATAAAGGTATTTCTGCAATTCGCAATGAACTGCCGGATATTTTAGAGGATGCGACAAATGAGTTAACGTATTTAAGTCGGGAGATATTTAATGAGTTATGGCTTGAATTTCAAGTCACAGAAGTGAAGTTTAAAGCGTGTGAAGTTCGCTTAAACACGATGAATAAAGAAAATGAAATATGTGTTCGCTTAGATGAAATATTAGGTATTGGAGCAATCACAGCTAGCGCTACTTATGCAGCTGCAGGAGATGGAAAAGACTTTGTAAATGGTCGACATTTTTCGGCATGGCTTGGGCTTGTTCCTGGGCAGCATTCAACGGGTGGAAAGGCCACCTTACTCGGTATAAGTAAACGCGGTAATAGTTATTTAAGAACACTATACATCCACGGGGCCCGGGCAGTATTAAGGCACAGTGAAAACAAAACTGACCGATTTAGTTTGTGGGCACAAGCGTTAAAATCCCGACGAGGACACAACAAAGCATGCGTTGCTGTGGCGAATAAAATAGCAAGAATGGCTTGGGTAATAATGGCGAAGGGGGAAAGTTATCGCCCGGCTATATAATAAAGCTCAAAACTGAAGCAAGTTAGATTGGTTTCAGTGATGAGATAACAGTAAAACCCTTTTACTTCAGTTGCAAAAGATAAATTAATCGGATGGTAAGATAGTCAGACTGGCTTGCACAAAACCTGGTACCTGCATTGGCTAATAAAAAAGCCGGAGGGATGATGAGGAGTGTGAGCGCAAACAACCATCGGGGCCAGAAGGTAAAAATCCTTCATAAACAGGCCGGATATATGAGAGCAATGATTTTCTCTTACATAACGATTAAATGTCTTGCAAACGGAGTGGGTCCATATATGCAGGTACTTATGTTTAGTCTGGAACAATAAACATGTATTCTTGAACAATTTATCCTCGCTTAAAATTGGTCAATAACTTAATACATTTGGTATTAAATGTCATTTAAGTAAATTTTCATGTTCAGTCATCATTTAAATTTTAGAGAAATAACTTTATGGTAGGTCATTGGTACCCGTTGCCCTAACTATCAGTCTCATTAACTATCAGAGCTTTTCAACTGATTAAAGCAGTCGACACTACTTTCACATTGAATGGTTATCGCAGGTTGAATGCAGCTTATTGGACATTGCAGGAGGTATTAATTTGATCAATTAGTTATCGATTAGTTATCAACTAATGATTCACTGATGTACCTTATGTTTGAAGGTTTCTATGCCTGAAAAGCAGGCCAGTTGAAGACTCAGTTGCGACTATTACCGAAGCTATAATGCAAAAGGCACAGTTAATATATTATTAACTGTGCCTTTCTCATAATTAATCTCTAACCGTTACATTACTATGTTTTTATACCATCATAAAAATCGGGTAATATTCTAACCGTTTTGATCATGTTGTCTTTTACTTCGATAATTTCGAGCGGATAACCGGATATTCTTACGCTTAAGTTCGCCTCTGGAATATCTTCAAGGTACTCCAAAATTAAGCCATTAATCGTTTTAGGGCCATCAGTTGGAAAGCTCCAGGTCATTTCTTTATTCACGTCACGTACAGTTGCACTGCCATCCACTAAATAGCTTCCGTCAGGTTGAATGTTGACTTCATCACTGGTTGTTGGTGTCATTGTGGTGGTGAAGTCACCGACAATTTCTTCCAGAATATCTTCTAATGTTACTAAGCCTTGAATATCACCGTATTCATCAACTACTAATCCTAAGCGCTCTTTAGCGTGTTGAAACTTGAGTAACTGCACATTGAGAGGAGTGCCCTCAGGAATAAAGTATATCTCCCGAACAGCACGTAACAAAGTTGCTTTGGTAAATTGTTCTTTCGACACTAATCTTAAAGCATCACGCACATGTACATAGCCGACAACGTCGTCGATATTGTCACGATATAATAAAACCCGAGTATGGTTCGATTGCGTAAGTTGTTTTTGGATGCGCTTCCATTCGTTGTTAATATCAATGCCCACAAGCTCATTACGAGGGATCATAATATCTTCAACAGTGACATTTTCTAAATCGAGTATACCCACTAGCATATCTTGATCTTGAGATTTCAATAAAGCACCAGACTCGTTTACCACGGTGCGTAACTCTTCAGAGCTTAAACTGTGTTGCTCTCTTTGTTCTGAGCTAATGCCTAACATGGCTAATATGCCATTGGTGATCCAATTTACCGCTATAACGAAAGGGTATAAAAGCTTTAATAATAAAGTGAGGATTAATGAACTCGGGAAAGCGACTTTTTCTGGATACAGAGCCGCCAAGGTTTTTGGCGTTATTTCAGCAAAAATTAAGATAACTAACGTTAACAACAAACCTGAATAAAATACACCTGCGTCGCCATAGAGTCTTTGCGCTATTATGCCAGTAATCAGCGTCGCAAAAATATTGACTAAGTTATTACCAATCAGGATCAAGCCGATTAATTTATCTGGTTTTGCCAGTAATTTACTGACCCGTTTGGCGCCACGATGGTTCTGCTTTTCTAAGTGCTTTAACCGATATCGGTTGATTGACATCATGCCAGTTTCAGAGCCAGAGAAATAAGCTGATATGAATATGAGAATGCCAAGCACGACAAACAGCATATCGGTAGAGATGTTATCCAAAAAAGGGATCCTATATATTAATTGCGAGTGGTATTACAGCGCCAAGTAGGAAAAGTAATACAAAGTTAACTTATACGCTAAAATTTATAATAAGAGAAATTCTTTCACAAATCGACTACCAAAATAAGCCAAAGTAAGTATAAATGTCGCGATTACTGTTAATGTCAGCACCCGTTGGCCACGCCAACCTTGTTTAAAATGTCCCCATAGCGTAACGAAATAAATTGCGCAGGCAATTAAAGATAAAATTGTTTTATGAGCATTTTCTTTTGAGATCATACCATCAAGAAACAAAAAACCTAACACTTGGCTAAGCAATAAACAGACACTACCAAATAACAGAATAATAAATAGCTGCTGTTCCACTTGCATTAAAGGCGGCAAGTGATGAACCGCCTGGAAGTTTTTGCTCTTTAATTTGGTATTAATATAGGCTACTTGGAAGGCATATAGCGTAGCAATAACGAGAACACAATAGGCGATTATGGCAAATGTAATATGGCTTAACATCGCAATTTTATCTGAAACAATTTCCATATTACCGACGGGGGCAATAAAAATCATAGCGAGTTGCCAAAGGCCAGCAAAACCGTAGATCCCTGGTAATAATAAATTAACTTTAAAGCGCAAAGCGACCGCAGAAATAACTAAAGTAATAATTAGACTGACTAACGACACTACATTAGGAAGCGAAAAGTTAAGATGATTATGCGTATTTAAAAATTGTGAACTGCTTAAAACATGAAAAATTATCGCCAAGCAGGCAAAAATTAAAGTAATAATTAAATTCGGCCCTTTAGGGTGAAACAAGCGAGATAAAATTGATATTGTCGCCACGCTATAACACACAAAGGCAGTAAATGAAGTGATACTTGAAAATTCCACAAAGAGCTCCGAAAAAATTAAAAACTGTTCATAAGCTAGCTAATGATGCGATTCTAGCAGAATAGCCATCATACTCCATAACTATTGCTTATTTTATATCAACAGTTTACGTGTAGGTTTAAGGCCTAAAAATTATAGAATATAAGTATCTGTCAACCTAAAGCCAAGTTGGCATCTTTACGGCAGTTTATCATAATATTTTACCTTCTTATTGAACTGTATTCCTGCTTTGTGTTTTCTTTATTAAGGTATGCCATTAGCTTAAAAGCATAACTTCTACTTTCGCTAATTATTTGTACGGGTATAATAGAGCTAATTTTTTGCGCAAAGTTAATATTTGAGTCATTTATGTTTGAGAATCTTTCCGATCGTTTAACAAAAACACTAAAAAATATCAGTGGCCGTGGTCGCTTAACTGAAGACAATATAAAAGATACTTTACGTGAAGTACGGATGGCCTTATTAGAAGCCGACGTTGCTTTGCCCGTTATTCGTGAATTTATCGCTAAAGTTAAAGAAAGTGCGGTTGGACAAGATGTTTCGAAAAGCTTAACGCCAGGTCAGGTTTTTGTAAAAATCGTTCGTACAGAACTTGAAGTGGCAATGGGTGAAGTTAATGAAGCCCTTAACCTAAAAACAGCACCGCCAGCGGTTGTGCTAATGGCCGGTTTACAAGGTGCGGGTAAAACCACCTCTGTTGCTAAGCTAGCGAAATTTTTAACTGAGCGTGAAAAGAAGAAAGTTTTAGTGGTGAGTGCCGATGTTTATCGACCTGCTGCGATAAAACAACTGGAAATGTTGGCGACAGAAATTAACGTTGGTTTCTTCCCAAGTGACATTAAACAAAAACCTATCGATATTGCTAATGCTGCAATTGACCACGCGAAGAAAAACTTTTTTGATGTAGTGATTGTTGATACTGCCGGTCGTTTGCATATCGACGGTGAAATGATGGCTGAAATCCAACAGCTTCATGCTGCCATTAATCCGATTGAAACTTTGTTCACCGTTGACGCTATGACAGGTCAAGATGCTGCGAATACGGCAAAAGCATTTAATGATGCTTTACCACTAACCGGTATTATCTTAACTAAAACCGATGGTGATGCTCGCGGTGGTGCGGCGTTGTCTATTCGCCATATTACCGGCAAGCCAATCAAGTTTATGGGTGTTGGTGAGAAAATTGAAGCGTTAGAGCCTTTTCATCCAGACAGAATCGCCTCTCGTATATTAGGCATGGGTGATGTACTTTCTTTAATTGAAGAAGTAGAGCAAAAGGTTGACCGCAAACAAGCCGAAAGACTAGCGAAAAAAGTAAAAAGTGGTAAAGGTTTTGATTTAGAAGATTTTCGTGATCAACTTGTACAAATGAAAAGTATGGGTGGCATGATGGGTCTAATGGATAAATTGCCTGGTATGGGTAATATGTCGGAGCAAGTTAAAGGCCAAATGGATGATAAAGTCACTATCCGTATGGAAGCTATGATTAACTCCATGACAAAAGCTGAACGACAACGCCCTGATATTATTAAAGGCTCACGCAAGCGTCGTATTGCTGCAGGTTCTGGTACACAAATACAAGATGTAAATAAGCTGCTAAAACAATTTACTCAAATGCAAAAAATGATGAAAAAAATGTCAGGTAAAGGCGGCATGCAAAAAATGATGCGCTCAATGAAGGGCATGATGCCTCCCGGTGGTGGCATGGGCGGCGGTCCGTTTGGTCGTTAATTTTTCTGTCTAAGGCATTTTTTAGCACTAAAAAAGGTAGCGTCTAGCTACCTTTTTTGTATTCTGAACCGTGAGGAAAGTTAAGTTAAATCAACGGAGGGAATCGAATTGTATCGGTAATACATATTCCCATAATTGTGTTATACCAATTGAAATAAATAATCGATCATTTTAAGGCGGTTTAAATCGTCAATAACTGCGTTGTTTTCAATCCTAATAGCCCGCTATTACTCGACAATTGCTCCTGCATTGTTCTACTTACGGGCATCCATGCCCTAATCAATCAAACGCCTTGCCTGCAGGGATGCAGGTACTTATGTTTAGTCTGGAACAATAAACATGTATTCTTGAACAATTTATCCTCGCTTAAAGTTGGTCAATAACTTATTACATTTGGTATTATTAAGCGCTTTTATTTTTGAAGCCTAAGTACGCTTTAAGTGAATTTATATTCTTCTTGTTAAGTATTCTTTCACCTAGCGCGGTAAGCATTGAGCCCAAAACAACAAACCCTGCACCTATATAAGCCAAAGTATTTAAATGTTGTGCTTGAAATGTTTGTGGCCAAATTTGTTCTGCTATAGTGGCAAAAATCACGGTTAATAATGGTGTTATAGCCAGCGTTGCGCTTACTTTAGCCGTTGATAAATACTCTAATGACTTAGCAAAAGTACCGTAGGCAATTAGCGTATTCGCACAGCAAAAAAACAATAACAGTAAAGCGGTATCATCTAATGTTGTTATTTGTTGTGGGCTTGCTAGCGGTAAAAAAAACAGTGCGCTTAGTAGGTATATACACCACATTACTTGGTTAGAGCTGTAATAACGTAACATTTGCTTTTGAATGATGGCATAGGCCGCCCATGTGACTGCTGCACCAAACATAATAATAAAACCAATTAAAAATGCATGGTTATCAATCCCACTATTTTTAATGAACTGTTGATTGAAAAATAATATTAAACCTAAAATAAGCACAAATGAACCGACCATTTGGCCACGACTAAAGTGCTCTTTCATTAAAATTACACTACCCAATAACATGAAGAAAGGCGCCATTTGAATGAGCATTTGTGCTGTTTCTGCCGGTATGTAATGTAAAGCAACTAAGTAAAGTATGTAATTTAGGCTTAAAAGTATGGCAGCAAAAAAGAGTTGCTTCATTATACTGGAACTTTGTAACACTGAGCTGGGTATCTTTCTTTTGGTAGACAGTAATAAAGTAACGAAAAATGCCGCGAAGACAAAGCGATACCAAGTAATGGTATAAGCGTCCATTAATACTAAAACAGATTTCAACGCCAAAGGCAGTATTCCCCACATAATTGCCGTGGTCATTGCCAGTATTAATCCTTTTACACTATTATTTGCGACTTGAGTCATTTTTTATCCAGCCAGAGTGGGCTAATTTGTAGCGCAGCTGTTATGGCGCTTAGTTTTGCAGGCGTTGATTATACCCATTATATTAATATTAGCAGTAACTAATTTACGAAATAATTAATCTAACACTAGCTTTAGGTTGCTTTATCAGCAGGAAAGCGTAAAATACGCGAGCTTTTCTGTCGCTGAGGCGATGGAAATGTCTGGAAAATTCGTTTTAACACTTAAATTATATAGAGGACGATATGGTTACCATTCGTTTAGCTCGTGGCGGCGCAAAGAAGCGTCCATTCTATCAGGTTGTTGTTGCAGATAGCCGTAACTCTCGCGATGGTCGTTTCATCGAGAAAGTTGGTTTCTTCAACCCTACAGCGCAAGGTCAAGCGGAAAAATTACGTTTAGACCTAGACCGTGTCAACCATTGGGTTGGTCAAGGTGCAACTGTATCTGATCGTGTGGCCAAATTAGTTAAAGATGCTCAAAAAGCAGCTTAAATTAAATTGGTAGGTTTTAGGAGTTTGTTGTGGAAGTAATAGGTAAAGATGTCACTTTAGGTAAAGTAGGCGCTGTCTACGGTATCAAGGGTTGGTTGAAAATTCATTCATTCACAGATGACCAAGAAGCCATACTAGACTATTTTCCTTGGTCTTTAAAATTAGGAAATAAGATTCAATCAGTAGAAATTACCGATTGGCGCAAACATAACAATGGTCTTGTTGTTAAAGTTGCAGGAATTGATGATCGCGATATAGCCCAAAAGCTTGTTGGTTCTGAAATTTTTGTCAGCGAAGACGCGTTATCAGACTTACCTGAAGGTGAGTTTTATTGGCGTGATCTAATCGGCATGGCGGTAGTTACTGATAAAGGTTACGACCTTGGTCAGGTTTCCGACATAATGGAAACGGGCGCTAACGACGTACTGGTTGTTAAAGCTAATCTGAAAGATGGCTTTGGGAAGAAAGAAAGGTTAATCCCTTACTTAATGGACCAAGTTATACTTTCGATCAGCGCTGAAGATAAACAAATTTGTGTTGACTGGGACCCAGGTTTCTAACTTGAGTAATAGTGTATCAACAAACAAGCTTAGCAATAAGAAAATCTGGATTGGGGTGATAAGCCTTTTTCCTGAGATGTTTGACGCCATTACTGAGTATGGGGTGACAGGCCGAGCGATTCGTAATGGCTTAATTGAGTTTCACACGTGGAACCCAAGAGAGTTTACACATGATAAACATCGTACAGTGGACGACCGACCTTACGGCGGCGGACCTGGGATGCTTATGATGGTGCAACCATTACGTGATGCTATTCAAGCTGCAAGAAAAGCTGCAGATGAAGATAGCAGCCCTGATCTTATTAAAGAAAAGGGAAGAGCGAAGGTTATATATTTGTCGCCGCAAGGACGGAAATTGGACCAAGCTGGTGTACGTGAATTAGCACAACATGACCGACTGATATTTATAGCAGGACGTTATGAAGGTATAGACGAGCGACTTATTGAGTCAGAAATTGACGAAGAATGGTCGGTCGGAGATTACGTATTAAGTGGTGGGGAATTACCTGCTATGAACGTAATTGATGCCGTAGCACGCTTTGTGCCCGGAGTATTAGGACATCAACAATCGGCTGAGCAGGATTCATTTTCTGACGGTTTATTAGACTGTCCACATTACACTAGGCCAGAGGTTATGGACGTTTCGGATAACGAGGCAAAGTCTGTTCCTAAAGTGCTATTAAGTGGTAATCACGAACATATTAGGCAATGGCGCCAATATCAGTCGTTAGAAAGAACGTGGACTAGAAGACCAGAATTATTAACTAACCTAGCTCTGACAGCAGAGCAGCAAAAAATGTTAACAGCTATAAAAGCTGATAACAAAAATGCTACTGATGACTGTGAACCCTAGGAAGAAGGTATTATGAGTAATATTATTAAGCAGCTTGAAGCTGAGCAAATGAAGCAAGATGTACCAGCATACCGCCCAGGCGATACTGTTGTTGTACAAGTAAAAGTTACAGAAGGTGATAAATCACGTCTTCAAGCATTTGAAGGTGTTGTAATTGCTATTAAAAACCGCGGCATCAATTCTGCATTCACTGTTCGTAAAATCTCGAACGGTGTTGGTGTAGAGCGTGTATTCCAGACACATAGCCCAATCGTTGATTCAATTGAAATCAAACGTCGCGGTGATGTACGTCAAGCTAAGCTTTACTATCTTCGTGAGCGTTCAGGTCGTTCTGCGCGTATTAAAGAGAAATTGGGCAAAAGATAATTCCTCTTTAATTAGAGTAATATCTGCTAATTTTTTAGTAAAGAAAGATGATGCGAAAAGCCTGTTTGGGAAACCAAACAGGCTTTTTTGTGTTTTCTGATTTTTTATTAATACTCAAATTTCCGGAAATAAGAGAGACTGGTAATACCAGTAGTTAAATTAATGTTACTTATGGACTTTAATTATACGAAAAATGATTAAATATTGCATATGTAACTGAATCTGTGTAAATTTGTAACCGAAATGTTAATGGACTAAGTGTTTCTCAACGTTGAATGTTTAAAAAATAATAATAATAATTGAGGAAGAACATCCATGCGCGGCCTACTTTTTTTTAAGTGCTTATTAATTTTTTTTCTGTGGTCACCAATTTCATCCGCTACATTAATTGAACGTGATTATTTAGGTGTTTCTGGCGGTATTACTTATGATGATGAAACCAACTTTGAGTGGCTTGATTTAACCTTCACTCGTAGTTTGAACTTAGCTGAATATCAAGACTATTTATCCGTTTTAGATGCGGGTTGGATTTTTGCTAGTAGTCAATTGGTGAGTGAATTGCTGACTAATTTTGATTTCATTTTTGATAAGAGTGAAACTAATATCTATGGCTCAGTAATTGACTACAATGAGCTTTATTTACACAACAAGCCGAATAAAATTTTTATTGAGCATGTCAATCAAATGACTATATTAGGTGAGCTAGAATACCCTGAATATCATGGTATCAAAGGCTTTACGAGGGATATGCGTGGAGATTATTTTGAACAATATATGGCTTATTACAAATTAAATGGTAATACCGGCGTCGTTTCTGCGGGTGATTTTATAAGAAATCCGAGTGGGAAAATTTTTGAATCATTCTTTACCTATCGAGAAGCAGTCGCTTTTCAACCCGCTTCAACAACCCTACAAGCAACAACACTTTCTGCCATAACAGTAACCGAACCGGTAACTATTGGGCTGTTTTCTATGTTTTTGTGTCTTCTAGGTATCCGTAAATTTAAAAACTAACAAACTAGATAATATAGCTTTATTCCAACTCAAGTTATTGTTTTATCGTATTTTATCTGGTTTTTTTGTAATATCTATTATCATTACATTCTGTTTTATGTAATGAGAAAACTGCTGCCTGTATTTACTTCAGCCGTGCTGACTTATCTTATTTCTTATTTTTCTAGATTACGAAATTCGTTCCTTGATATTTTGTAACGACAAAAATGCACTTTTTAAATACCTATTGCCATATACATTGATAAAACTAATCTAAAAGATTTACGAATATTCGACTTTAGTGGTGTGTTCCAGCACTTAAACTTAGGCTATGATGTTGGTAAGTAAAACAGCATGATAGTTAGGCTCAGTCTATAATTATACGTGTGTTCAGCCATTCAATATTTAGATTTCAAGGATTAAGCATGAAAGAACTCAAAAGCAGTTATCCCGTATTAGAGCAGGCAAAAGCTCACACTTATATTAATTCAGATAAATATGACGCTATGTATAAGCAGTCGATTGAGCAACCCGATGTCTTCTGGGCTGAACAAGCAGAAGAGTTTCTTGATTGGTATAAACCTTGGGATAGTGTCTCAGATGTCGACTTGAAAACGGCTGATATTAAATGGTTTTCTGGTGGCAAATTAAATGTTAGTTATAACTGTATTGATCGTCACTTAGTCAGTAAAGCCAACGATACCGCAATTATTTGGGAAGGTGACGACCCTAGCGATGATAAAAAAATAACTTATCAAGAGTTACATGATCATGTTTGCCGTTTTGCTAATTTATTAAAAGCACGTGGCGTGAAAAAAGGTGATCGTGTTTGTATTTATATGCCGATGATCCCAGAAATTGGCTACGCTATGTTAGCCTGCGCTCGAATAGGTGCCGTACATTCAGTAGTATTTGGTGGCTTCTCTACTGAAGCGATACGTTCACGTATTATTGATGCTGACTGTAAAGTTGTGGTGACTTCAGATGAAAGTCTCCGTGGTGGCCGTGTTATACCGTTAAAGGTTAATGTTGATGCCGCTGTTGCCGATTGCCCAGGTGTTCATTCCGTTATTGTTGTACAACGTACGGGTGGCAATGTGGCTTGGAATGACAAAATAGATGTTAATTACCAAGAAGAAGTAGCCAAACTGACCGCTGCTTGTGAGCCTGAAGTAATGGATGCTGAAGATCCACTGTTTATTTTATATACCTCAGGATCGACAGGTACACCAAAAGGCGTTCTGCATACTTGTGGTGGTTATTTACTTTACGCTGCCATGACCCATAAATATGTTTTCGATTATAAAGAAGGCGAAATTTATTGGTGTACAGCTGATGCTGGTTGGATCACTGGTCATTCGTATATCTTTTATGGACCATTAGCGAACGGCGCGACAACGCTTGTTTTTGAAGGTGTTCCTACTTATCCAGATGCTGGCCGTTTTTGGCAAGTATGTGATAAGCATCAAGTTAATGTTTTTTACACCGCACCTACAGCTATACGTGCACTCATGAGTGTTGGTGATAGCTTTGTTGAAAAAGCAGACTTATCATCGTTACGCCTTTTAGGTACCGTTGGAGAACCGATAAACCCTGAGGCCTGGCATTGGTATTATGAAGTTGTTGGTAAAAATAATTGTCCTATTGTTGATACGTGGTGGCAAACTGAAACTGGCGGTATATTAATTACATCGCTGCCAGGAGCGGTTGATATGAAACCGGGTGCGGCTGGCAAACCATTTTTCGGTGTTAAGCCGGCGCTATTTGATAAAGATGGCAATACCTTAGAGGGTGAAAACCAAGGCTTATTAATGATAACAGGTAGCTGGCCGGGTCAATTACGCAGTGTTTATGGTGATCATGAACGTTTCTATCAAACATATTTAAGCCAATATCCGGGAAATTACTTTACCGGTGATGGTGCTAGAAGAGATGAAGATGGCTTTTATTGGATCACTGGCCGTGTTGATGATGTTTTAAATGTCTCGGGTCATCGATTAGGTACTGCTGAAATTGAAAGTGCCCTTGTATTGCATCCGGCTGTTGCTGAAGCTGCTGTAGTCGGTTATCCGCATGAAATTAAAGGTCAAGGTGTTTACGCTTACGTGACCCTAATGAATAATGCGACTGAGTCTGATGAGCTACTAAAAGAATTAACAGAGTTTGTTGCTAAAGAGTTAGGTCGTTTTGCTAAGCCGGATTACATTCAATATGCACCTGGCTTACCTAAAACACGTTCAGGAAAAATTATGCGTCGAATTCTGCGTAAAATTGCCGAGAATGATCTTGATACCTTAGGTGATACTTCTACATTGGCAGACCCTGCGGTTGTTGATAACTTAGTCAGTAATCGTATCGTGCATAGCTAAATTTTATGCTATTGAGCTAAAAGCGCCGAAAGGCGCTTTTTTTTATCCAACTATTATTTGAAATAGGGCTGTACGTAATTAAATTATAGTGTAATATAAACGATACGAATTAAGTAAACTTAAATTTACAGCTAGAAGGGCGTAAAAAGTGTTCAATCTGCAATGCCGATATTATTACCTCCCATACTTTATCTAGTCGCATTTATCGCGACCTAGTTATTAGCAGACAATAACTGCTAGCCAAAAATACTTTACTTAACTACTTACATTAATTGCTCTACATTCAGGAAAGAATTATGTCAAACACAACATTAACTGCGTCCGACGCAATCGAAATACCTAAAAGCAGACTCAATGACATCCACGTAAATGCCGAAGAAGTCTTAATTACCCCTAATGCTTTACGAGAAGAATTACCCCTACCAGAAGCAGGACGTGTTTTTGTTAAAAACGCTCGTAATATCATCGCTAATATTATTCACAAACAAGATCATCGCTTATTAGTTATTGCGGGTCCTTGTTCTGTTCATGATCTTGAAGCTGCAAAAGCTTATGCAAGGAAACTGAAGGTATTGCACGATAAATATCAGGATAGTTTATACATCGTTATGCGAGTTTATTTTGAAAAACCTCGCACAACCGTTGGCTGGAAAGGCCTGATTAATGACCCGCATATGGATGGTTCATTTGATGTAGAAAGTGGCCTTCGTAAAGCCCGTGAATTATTAATTTACTTAACGGAATTAGGCTTACCATTAGCAACTGAAGCTCTTGACCCTATCAGCCCGCAATACTTAGCTGAGCTATTTAGTTGGTCGGCGATTGGCGCGCGCACTACAGAGTCACAAACACATCGTGAAATGGCTAGTGGCCTATCAATGCCTATTGGCTTTAAAAATGGCACAAGTGGTGGACTTGGTGTTGCGATTAATGCCTTACAGTCAGCAGCGTCTTCGCATCGTTTTATGGGTATCAATCGTTTAGGGCAAGTGGCCTTAATTAAAACGTCTGGTAACCCAGATGGCCATGTAATATTGCGTGGCGGTAAAAAACCGAACTATGATGCGGAAAATGTTGCCTTATGTGAAGAAGAGTTAGCCAAGCAAAATCTAGAGCCAGGTATCGTAGTCGATTGCTCTCATGGTAACTCTAATAAAGACTACCGCCGTCAACCTATTGTGGCAGATAATGTTTTCGATCAAATTTGTGCAGGTAACAAGACAATTATTGGTATTATGCTAGAAAGTAATATTAACTCAGGTAATCAGAGTTCTGATTTACCATTTGATCAGCTTGAATATGGCGTTTCTGTCACTGACGCTTGTATCGATTTTGATACTACTGAGCAACTTATTTCAGCGGCTAGTGCTAAACTTGAAGCAGCTTTAAAGCAACGTATTAATTAACCGTTATTGAATAGGAATAATCGCCAGTAATGAATAACGAACTTACATTTGAGCAACAATTAGGTGAATTACGCAATGAAATTGATGATATTGATAGTCAACTCGTTGCGTTATTAGCTCGGCGACGTGCTGTAACCACGAAAGTTGGTTTATTAAAAAGTGAAGCCGGAATGCCAATTTTTGCTCCTGAACGTGAAGCTGATTTATTAAAGTTACGTCGGCAACAAGCTATAGATGTTGGGCTGTCACCAGAGTTAATCGAAGATATACTTCGTCGTTTGATGCAAGACTCCTATATCAGTCAAGATGCAAGTGGTTACCGATGTGTAAATCCTGATTGTAAAAAAGTTGTTGTTATTGGTGGTGAAGGTCAATTGGGTCGAATTTTTGTCGATTTATTTAACCGTTCTCACTATCAAGTACAATCTTTAGAGCAAGCAGATTGGCCAAATAGTACTGAAATTTTAGCCGATGCGAGTTTGGTTATTGTGGCGGTACCTATTCGATTGACAGCTATGGTGATCCAAAAATTAGGATCATTGCCTGAAGACTGTATTTTGGCAGATGTGACCAGTATTAAAGAAGCGCCGTTGTATGAAATGATGAAGGTACATGCTGGTCCCGTTGTGGGCTTACATCCAATGTTTGGGCCTGATGTTACCGGTTTAGTCAAACAAACTATTATTGCTTGTGAAGGGCGTTTACCTCAAGAATATAATTGGCTACTAGCGCAATTTCGTGTCTGGGGAGCAAAAATTCACCCTGTTGAAGCACATACTCATGATCAAGCGATGTCTATGGTACAAGTTATGAGACATTTCTCGACGATTGCCTATGGTTATCATTTAATGTCTGAAGGGGCTGATATAGCGCAGTTAGTTGAGATGAGCTCGCCAATTTATCGCTTAGAGTTAATTATGGTAGGGCGTTTATTTGCCCAGAATCCAATACTTTATACCGATATTATTTTTGCCAATCAAGATAACATTGCTATGATGAAGCGCTTTGCCTATCGGTTCTTAGAATTACTTGAAGACGTACAATTAAATGACAAAGAAGCGTTTACAAAAATGTTTACCCAAGTTGCTGATTGGTTCGGTGACTACGCCGATATTTTCATGCAGGAAAGCAAAGTAATGTTAATAAAAGCTGATCAACTAAAGAAACACTAAATAAGCAAGTCAAAAAAGGCTCACAATGAACAGGTTTTCAGCTATTTTAATAAGTATTATTCTGATTTTCGTGTCTGCTTGCGCCAATAGTCAGGCAGATAACAAAAGTATCGCTATTGGTGAAATAAGCCAACAGCAATTAATGCAGGATCATTCATCTTTCCAACAAAGTTACTTGATAGCAAAGTTGTCTGATGCTGAAATTACTGAAATCAATACTTGGCCAAGAGATTTACAAGTAGAAGTTTACTTTGGCACTTGGTGCCATGACAGTCAGCGAGAAGTCCCCAAGTTTTTAAAGATTTTGGCTGAAAATTCTACTATATCCTCTCGCTTATTTGGGCTCGACTATACTAAGTCAGAGCCAAGTGGTAGAGCAAAAATTCACGATATTAAATATACGCCGACTTTTATTGTTTATCAAAATAATAGAGAAATTGGTCGTATTATCGAGCGTCCTAAAGTGTCTTTAATTGCTGATATCTCAGCTATGTTATAGCCGACTTTACGCTAAACAAAATAATGGTTTTAATTTATGTGTGGTCAAAGTTAACCATTATTTTGTAAAGTACTTACATTGATCAAAATAATGGTTTTAAGATAATTCAGACTGATAGTGATAGTTGAACTTGTCATAAATGGGCTAAAATTTAATAGCAATACCGACCGTAATTGAACTATCTATCCATAATGAATCGGTAAAACTTGCACCACAAGTATCTTGTAGGCAAAAAATGGCGTCATCTTCGTCAATTAAAGTCGCGTAGGCGCGCAGCTCTGTCACTAAAGCCATCCGCTGTGAAAACTCGTAACGAGTACCAAAAGCAATGCTTGCCGAAGGGTATAACTCTTCACTACCTTGTTCAGCATCAAAATAAGCACCACCGAAACCTAAGCTCATCGTTGTTACATAATTTTGCTGGCGAAATAAAGCCACGCCATTAAAGTGTGCATAAGTTATATCTAAGGTATTTTTAGCTTCATTTTGGTCGGTAAAATCATGGCTAACACGGTTCAATAGTATTTGCCCAAGACCATTAACATTCTCTTGCCACGCCAATCCAACAGAAATATTACTACCTGAATCAACATTAATATCGCCATCATCACTGGCAACTAAGTCAGAGCCGTACATTTGCCCAACCATAACGCTGATTTCGTATTGCTCTGCTAGAGCCGCGTTTGAGCATAACAAAGTGCAGAGAATTGCGAGTGGTTTTAATGGATTTTTCACTTTCATTACAACGTGTCCTATGATTTGTTATTGTTATAAACCTAGCCAAATGCAATTGGTCACTTTAGCTAGGTTTTCATCGCACTAAAATTAAATTTAACCGAATAAGTCAGTTAATTTTTTCTTGGCTTTTTCTTTTAGTTTTTCTTTAGCGTCATCGGTTAATTTTTTCTTTTGTGTTGCTTTCGCTTGTTGCCAAATTTTAGATAATGCTTGTTTTACTATTTCACTACCCAGTTGACTTGCTGGCAAGCCTGCATCCCCGCCAACGTTGTTTAAGGTAATATCAGGTAACGTTGCACTATGCTCTTTATTGCCAAACGCGCTTAAATCAATTGTTAGCGCAGTACCTGCCAGAATAATTTTACTGACTTTAATTTTTGGCTCATCGCCACTTGTCTTATCGGCCGACTTGGCATCAGCTTTAGGTGCGTTACGCTCTATGGCATCTAAAATATCTTGAATATTAGAGCCGCCAGTTTGGGTAAACTGAATAAAAGCTTGTGGTGACTTGATGACGATAGCGTCGATAATAATTGGTGATGAAGTTAGACTTTCTAAATTAATATCAAGCGTCATTTCTTCTAAAGCAAAGGCGTTCGGTTGGCTATAAGTCTTAGGATTAGCTAAGTTAATCCCTAAAATACTACCAGCACCGCTTGTAAGCTTAATATCCACAGCTTTAACTGTTACCGACTGTTCAGTTACTTGAGAACCAACCGTTTCAATTTGTTTTTTAACATAGTCATTTAATGAGCCGTTGGCTAAAAACCAAAGGGCACCACCACTGAGCAATAATAGAACGACAATAATTGAGGCAATAATTTTCACGTGTTCAATCCTTAAAATGTAAAATATGAAGTAATGGCGAATACAAGCTATTCTTCATTTAGCGTAGGTATCATTAAATTATATCTTAATAATCACAAAGTTAATTATTTTTTATAATTTGCGACCAAAGCCTTAAATCCTAGGCTAAGTTGTATCGAGCGTCCTTCATAACTAAGTTATAATAATAGTACTGTAATTTTTTATAAATTTAGAGAATTTTGTTTATGTTTGCTGCTATTAGTCGTCGTTTACCTTTGTTATTGCTCGTTGGAGTATTAATTGCCTTAGTTATCTATTTGCAATGGCCTGAAAAAGCTATCAAGCAAGAACAACATCAACGAGTTGTATCAGTAAAAACGACCCAAATAGCGTTAGCTGAGTTTAAAGACTCTGTCGAAGCTGTCGGTACTTCTAGGGCCAATGAGCAAGTGTTCATTACCAGTAAGTATTCAGATTTAGTTGATGAAGTGCTATTCCAAGATGGTGAAACTGTTCAAAAAGGTGATATTTTAGTCCGCCTTAATAGTAAAGAGGAAGGAGCTAAGGTTAAAGAGCTTCAGGCAAACCTTGCTGAATCAGTAGCTCAACTCAATCGTTTTCAAGATTTGTATAAACAAAAAGCAACATCTCAGTCACTCGTTGATCAACAAGAAGCAAAAACTAAAGCCATTTCAGCACAACTTTTAAGTGCCAAAATAAAACTCGCTGAATTTACGATTAAAGCGCCATTTTCCGGCATGTTAGGTTTTCGCGAAATTAGCCTTGGTGCGTTAATAAATGTGGGAGATGTGATTACCAGTTTAGATGATCTTAGTACTATTAAAGTTGATTTTTCAATTCCAGAGCGCTACCTAACGACTGTTTCAATTGGCCAACGTATAGAGGCGACAAATACAGCTTACAAAGAAAAAGTATTTATAGGGAAAATTTCTTCGATAGATTCTCGTATCGATAGCGTTACTCGTACCTTAAAAGTAAGAGCCGAAATTCCTAATGCTGACCATAAACTACGTGCGGGTATGTTGTTAAACCTGCAAGTGGTTCGCAACGTTGAGCAAATACTGCAAGTTCCTGAAAGTGCTGTTATTCCAATTGAAGACGAACATTTTATTTTTATTGTAGAAGCAGATAAAGCCATAAAGAAAAAGTTAGAAATTGGCCGTCGTCATCGTGGTTTTGTTGAAGTTGTTGCGGGTGTTGAAATTGGTACCGAAGTAGTCATTGAAGGTGCCTTAAAATTACGCGATGGTACCGCTGTAAATGCGCAGGGAGAGTAAGTTGTGATTTTATCTGACCTTTCAGTTAAACGTCCTGTTTTTGCTACCGTCATAAATTTACTGCTGATCACTTTTGGTATTGTCGCATTCTTAACTTTACCACTTCGGGAATATCCAGATATTGATCCTCCGGTAGTGAGTATTAATACCTCGTATCCTGGCGCGGCAGCAGCAATAGTTGAAAGTAAAATAACGCAAATACTTGAAGATAGAATTAGCGGTATTGAAGGTGTTAAGTCAATTAACTCTAATAGCCGAGTTGGTCGCTCTAATATCTCCATTGAATTTGAACTTGACCGCGATATTGATGCCGCGACTAATGATGTGCGAGACCGAATTTCAAGAGCGTTGAATAATCTGCCAGAACAAGCTGAACCGCCTGAGGTTTTTAAGGCAAATGATGACGAAAGTGCCATTGTCTGGTTTGTTTTGCAAAGTGACGCTATGAGTACGTTGCAGCTGACCGACTACGCAGAACGCTATATTGTTGACCGCTTTTCAGTGGTGGATGGCGTAGCGCGTGTGCAGGTTGGAGGCGGTAGAACTTATGCCTTGAATGTACTGCTAAATCGAAAAGCAATGGCTGCTAGAGGCGTTACCGTTAATGATATTGAGCAAACGTTACGTGCTGAAAATGTTGAATTACCGGCCGGTAAAGTTGAATCAATCGATCGAGATTTTTCAATTCGGGTTGAACGAAGTTATTTAACTGAGGATGATTTTTCCACTATGGTGGTGGCACGTAATGATAGCAAGTCATTGGTCTACCTGGGTGATGTTGCCAAAATTGCTTTAACGGCAGAAAATGAAGAAAACATGTTTCGTGGTAATGGCAAAAACATGGTTGGTTTAGGCATTATTAAACAGTCAAAAGCTAATACTCTCGAAGTGGTAAAAGCGGCTAGAAAAGAGATGGAAGCTATTCGAGGCGGGCTGCCAATAGGCACAACAATTACCAATAGTTACGACTCTTCAGTTTTTATACAAGGCTCAATTGACGAAGTTTACAGTACGCTAGGTATTGCCATGTTAATGGTGGTATTGGTTATTTTCTTATTTTTGGGCAATGTTAGAGCAACACTTATTCCAGCAGTAACGGTACCCGTAGCGTTAATCGGCTCTATGATGGTGCTGTCGTGGCTTGGTTTTTCAATAAATTTGTTAACCCTACTGGCCATGGTGTTAGCTATCGGTTTAGTTGTCGATGACGCTATTGTTGTGTTGGAAAATATTTACCGTCGTATTGAACGTGGCCAAACGCCATTGCTTGCCGCCTATGAAGGCGGTCGTGAAGTTGCCTTTGCGGTGATTGCGACCACATTAGTGTTGGTTGCAGTGTTTATACCTTTGATTTTTTTATCGGGCAATATCGGGCAGTTGTTCACAGAGTTTGCTATCGCCATCGCTGCAGCAGTAATTTTCTCAAGTTTAACCGCACTCTCATTAACCCCAATGTTGTGTTCAAAAATGTTAAAGCATAAGGAGCGCAGCTCGTCTTTTGGCCAAAAGTTAGATAAAGGCTTTGCTAAGTTAGAAGCAGCTTATGGACGTTCCTTAAAAGCCAGTATTCATCAGCCATTTATGATACTCATTGTCATTATTTTATCGTTATTTGCTGTTTACGGTTTATTTAATCAGTTGCCTTCAGAATATACACCCAAAGAAGACAGAGGAAACTTCTTTGTAATGATGCGGGGTGCTGAAGGGGCAAGTTATGAAAATAACGTCAAAAATATGCAGCAAATTGAAGAGAAATTATTGGTGCATCAACAAAGTGGTGAGCTAGACCGAGTCATTGTCCGAGTGCCGGGTTTTGGTGGCGCGGGTGGTATTGCCATTGTTGGTATGCCAGCTTGGGAAGATCGTATTACCAATACTTTTGAATTTATTAATAAAATGAACGGTGAGCTATCACAGGTAACGGATGTTAGGGCTTTTGCAATGATGCGCCGAGGCTTGGGCGGTGGTGGATCTTCATCGCCGGTTGAGTTTGTATTACAAGGTAATACTTATGAAGAATTAGCAAAATGGCGTGATATTATAATTGCTAAAGCGCAAGAAAATCCAAATTTTCACGGCATTGATAGTGACTACAAAGAGACCTACCCGCAATTACTAGTGAAGATTGATCATAACCGATCATTCGACTTAGGTGTTTCTGTGGGCGATATTGGCCGCACGCTTGAGACTATGCTTGGACAACGCCGCGTGACTAACTTTGTCGAACGCGGTGAAGAGTATTATGTGGTGGTACGAGGTGAAAAAACCGACTTCTCTAACCCTAAAGACATTGATAATATTTTTGTTCGTTCCACGGTTAGTCAGAAATTAGTACCATTATCGAACCTGATCACGATTGAAGAAAGTGCTACATCATCACAACTCAATCGCTTCAATCGGCTGCGCAGTGTCACCATTAGCGCCAATTTAGCTGACGGTTATGCGCTTGGCGATGCTTTAAGTTTTCTAAATAATGCAGTTGCTGAACATTTGCCTCAAGAAGCACAAGTGGCTTACAAAGGGCAATCACAATTATTACAAGAGTCTGGTAACTCAATTGCCTTTATTTTTGTTTTAGCTTTGGTTATAACCTACTTAGTTTTGTCGGCTCAATTTGAAAGCTTTATACATCCTTTTGTTATTATGTTAACCGTGCCTTTAGCGTTAGTTGGCGCTTTAGCAGGCCTTAAGTTGATGGGGATGAGCCTCAATATTTACAGTCAAATTGGTATTGTTATGTTGATTGGTTTAGCCGCAAAAAATGGCATTTTAATTGTTGAATTTGCGAATCAATTACGTGACAAAGGTATAGCTTTTGAAGAAGCATTAATTGGTGCAGCTACACAACGTTTAAGACCTATTGTTATGACCACTTTTACGACTGTAACCAGTGCAATTCCGTTGGTATTAGCTGTAGGACCTGGCGCTGAAAGCAGAATGGTTATTGGTGTGGTAATTTTTGCTGGTGTATCACTGGCGAGTGTTTTTACTTTGTTTGTTGTGCCGGGCGCTTATTATTGGCTATGTAGAAATACGGGTTCACCTCAAATGATCAGCCAAGAAATTGAAAAGCAACAGGCTCAAGTTGCGATGAATAAAACGTTGTAGTACGAATTGCTACCAAACGTATCAGCCCATAAAACAACGATGTTTTATGGGCTTTTTTATACCTATAATATTAATTTCAATTGATTTCATGATCTGAATAATTTTAATGGATAAAGCGATTGGAATTCATTCTTTGTTCATTGTAACTATAGTTAATTAAGTGCGGTTTTGTGTGGGGTTTTTTATTATTGGTATAAGTCACCTAATAAATGTAAATACCACAATAATGCCACAATCATGGTGCGAGCAAAAAATAGACATCTTGATTAAAAAGTATACTTGAGATATAAAGAGGAAAAATAATAATAATAAATATGGAAAATATTGATGTTCAACGTTAATAAAAAACTTTGGTCTTTTAATTTTGGTTGCCTAATCGCCGGTTCATTAGTTTGGTTAGTACATATTGGTAACTTAGCCCCTGTACCAAGTATACTTCACCCCCATACAGATTTTATTCTTGATTACTACCCTGGTTCAGTTACAGCTATTTCCGCCAGTATTGTGAGTTTATTAATGCTGGCCTTTATGCGTAAGGGTTTTAAGTTATGTGCCAGTGAACATACCTTTTGGCTGTTGTTACCAACGATGTGTTTTATTACTTTAGCCTTGTTCATTGGTCAGCTTAT
Source organism: Colwellia sp. PAMC 21821 (assembly GCF_002077175.1). Classification (NCBI taxonomy): domain Bacteria; kingdom Pseudomonadati; phylum Pseudomonadota; class Gammaproteobacteria; order Alteromonadales; family Colwelliaceae; genus Colwellia; species Colwellia sp. PAMC 21821. The sequence continues at coordinate 1,192,197 of NZ_CP014943.1, read as the reverse complement.
GTTTTCATCGCTAATGTTTGCGGCAGTGCCAATTTTATTTGTTCTAACATTCAGTGCTATTGTTTTTCGCTTGAAAAATAGACACAACCTAGATATTTAAAAGAAGTTAACTGGTATCAATTATACCAATTTGATTAATTCAGTGATCTACTTTTTCATCAGGAAAAATGGATAATGACAAGGCATAAAATGTAGTCAGTAGTTATACATTTTTACTGATTAAAACAGCCTGTGATTGCGTTTTTATTTGTTACTTATTCGTAAGTTAGCGTAGTTTGAGCTTGTTATAAAATATAGCAGATGTTGTCCGAACTAACGTTCAAAGTTGCTTAGTCGTTTGTAGGTATTAAAAAGGGCAGTTTACACTGCCCTTAATGATATTAAGCATGGATTATAGTAGTGCGCTACTCGGGACATTAGTTGGGCTAATGTGTTCAATAGGGTAGCAGCCTAAAATTTTAATGAAATTTGTTTGTTCAGTGATTTGACTAATAGCTTCTTGTAACGCTAAGTGCTTCAAATTAGCTTCCACATCTACATAGAACATTTCTTCCCATGGGCGTCCTTGAATAGGGCGAGACTCAAGTTTACACATGTTAATGCCTTTGTTTTTCAAGACCAAAAGGCACTCAACTAGCGCACCAGGTTTTTGGCCTGTAGCAATTATTAACGTGGTTTTTGCAGGGATTTGCTCAGCAACGTCAATGGGTTTACGAGCCACTAAAATAAAGCGGCTGTGGTTTTCAGCTTGGTTAGCTATAGACTTTTCCAAGGCATGTAATTGATATAAATTACCGCCTTCTTCACTTCCAATTACAGCCACACTATCGTCTTGTAATTCATAGACCTTTGCCATGGCGTCGGCCGTACTTTCACAGTATTCGATACGAATATCGCTTTGTTTATCAAGAAAGTTACTACATTGTGCGAACGGTTGGCCATGAGCATAAATAGTTTTAATGTTATTAAGCTTTGTATTCACGGCCGTCAGTAAACAGTGCTCAATAGGTTGCGTAATTTCACCAACAATCGACAAGTTGGTATGTTGGAGTATGTCATAGACTTCATTAATACTGCCTGAACTGGTGTTCTCTATTGGCAACATGCCATAGTCAACCGATCCAGATTCAACTTGCTGCATAATTTCAGCAAAACTTTGGCAACCGCTTTCTATAATTTTCTCTGCACGGCGAGAAAAGTAACGATGGCTTGCTAAGTAGCTATAACTACCTTTATCTCCAAGAAATGCAACACTTACTGCTGGCTCCTGCATATTAGGATTGGCTAATGTTTGTAAGTAAGCTTGCTGATTGAGTACTGAGTCTTCAATAATAGTTTGAAAAACACTGGTCACGTAATGCGCATCTAAGCCTAGTTTTTTACCTTGCGTGATCAGGCGAATAAGTAACTCTTGTTCGCGCTGTTGGTCTCGAACTGGGCGAATTAGATGTGCTTTGCTTTTCGCAACATTTAACGTCAGGGCGCGGCGCTCAGCAAATAGTGCGAGCAATTGCTGATCGAGATGGGTAATTTTTTCACGTATTTTATTTAAATCTAATGCTTCGTTCACCGCGTTTTCCTAATAATGTTATGAGTTTAATGGCTGCAAATATGATGTTTTAGTAGCGTATTTTATTCATGGTGACTTGTTGCTATCACTAAAATTAAAAAACCTCCGTATGGAGGTTTTATTGAATGCCAAAACCTAAAGCGCGCTCAGAGAAATGAGATAAAGAAAGCGTTAAAGAAAAAATGTGGTTTTGTCATTTGCATGGCTTTACTTTAGCCACCATCACGCAAGAGTACAACTGTTTCTTTATGCCGATTTCTCTCTAAACCTATAAAAAAGGCTTATAGCGTGAATTTAGCTACAAATAACTTAACATCTTTAGCCTTTTTATCGGAGTGCAGGTCTTATTTATCACTTGTTTGGCTTAATCTAGATACACAGGTAGATAATAGCAAAAGCACTTAAAATACCCACGGCCCATATTAAGCTGCGAATAACGCCAATATTGATTAGATAAGCAATATGATAAAGCACGCGTGCGACAACGTGTGTTATAGCAAGCTGTTCGATAAAAGCGCCAGTATTTTGAGTGGCTATCGCTAACAAAACTGCAGGGGCAAATATAACCAGTGATTCGAAGGCATTTTGATGTGCGGCAAAAGCCCTGGCACCAAAGCCGGTAAGCTCTGCCTGTTGTGCACGTGGATGATTATTGTCGTAACCACCTAATTTATTCATGGCGATGGCAACTGGAATTTTGGCGAAATAAGGCAGTATAGCGGCGATAAATAAACAAATAATCAAAGTGGTCATAATCATTCCTTAGTTTGTGATAGTGTTTGGTTGATTCGCTAGTAATTTAGTAAAGTAAGCTTGTATTTGCTTGCTCCGGGTAAGAATGGAGAAGCTTCGCCTTTGATCCAGCTTTCATGGCCTAAACCATAATATGGGCTCCACGGGTGGCCAGACTGACTGGTCGGCATATGAAAAATACCATTTTCTTCATGGCCAGGAGAAACAGACATACGCTGCGATGCACCAAATGATTGTCCTTGAACTCTTGGCATATAGCTATCGCCGGGTAATGCTACTTCAGGCATATCGAGCCATTGACCAATAAATGGCACCGCACGGCTCAAAGGGTGCTGTATTTTACTGGTATTCTGTTTACCCCAAGTGGCATTTGCCAGTGTGGTTGACTCGGTCATTTCTGTAAGTGTTTTTTCTAGGCTTTCTTCGAATAAAGCAGCCCAGCTATCGTGGCTGCGCCAGAGAAAGTTTTCTGGCTGCTGGTTAATCAACTGCCATAAAGGTGTTTCTATTTGGTGTCGTATGGTATTAAAACTGTAGTTGTCATCAAGCTTGGTCATATTTTCATTGAAGATATCGAAAACTTGATCTCTAACATTTAGTCTAAAATTTCTGATCAAGCGGTAGGCAACAGAATCTGTACTGGCATATAAGTTATTATCCTTGATAATCTCTTTCACTTCATGCCATTCCTGGTGCTTAGCTAACATAATGTCAGTGAGTACGTCAGACAAGATAAAGCTTTGCCATCGTAGTAAAAATTTGGCGCTATCATCAAGGGCAATATTAAGTAATGCTTGTTCATCAAACGAAGTTTTAGCTTCTAGGTTTTGCTTTATTTGAGCAGACCGTGCGCCAATGGCATAGCCGCCATTTCCCACTTTTTTCAGCATATCGGCACCGATAACGCGAGAATTAGCCGTCCATAAGCGTGAATTTTTAGGGTTGATCACTTTCGGGTAATCTTTCGCAGGTAAAAAACCTAGCCATTTATTTTCGCCGTTAGCCCAAGAGGTTGGTGTTTCACCAAACATTGCGCTGCGTTGCGGTATCGGCCCCATAATGGTCCAGCCAATATTACCTTGTTTATCGCCCACCACTAAGTTTTGTGCTGGCATGCCGGCACGTGCTGCAATAGCAATGGCTTGTTGAACATTTTCTGCTGTTTCAAACTCAGTGATCACCATGTTAACCGCCGCTTTGTCATGAGCAACCCAGCGGTATGCCAGTAAATCCCCTTGAGCGTTTTCACCAATAACGGGGCCCCAAATAGTGTCCGTAACGGTAATGTCGACAGCTTCTTGACCTTTTACCGCAATAATCTGTTTGCGTTTAATAAAACGTTGATAGCCGTTAGGGGTTAAGTATTGGCTTTTGTCAGCATTAGTTTCAAGCACGATAACATCGCTCCAATCACCATAACTGTTAGTAAAACCCCAAGCAATATGACCATTGCTACCAATAATAATGTTGGGTGTGCCGGGTAGCGTTGCGCCAGTTACTTTTACATTAGTATTAGCCGCACTTTTATATTCGAAAGATGCTCTAAACCAAGTGTTTGGTACGCGAATACCTAAATGCATGTCGTTAGCAACTATTGCGCTGCCAGTGGCGCTTATAGCTCCACCTACGGCCCAGTTGTTAGAACCGGGGAACTCTTCACTTTGTGCTGACTTCGCTCTGGTAAGTGACGATGGAGTTAGGTTAATTAAAGCTTTGTTTAGTGGTTGATAATTTAGCTGCGCTGCCAACTTTTCGCTAGAAGCCGATGGCCAAGGTGCTTGGGGTAATGGTGATGATGGAAACTCTGTGCCATCAATCGCAGCATCCCAACGACTGCCCTTAGGGTTGAGGAATGAAAACACCTCAGGGCTTAATACTGAGTGTAATAAACCTAAAGTGCGTTCGCGTTTACCCTCTTGATATTGCAAGTCTATATACATACTGAGCACTGTTAATATCGTATCTTCTTCTTGCCATTCAACGGGCGCTTGGCGTAGCAGTAAATACTCAAAAGGGGCGGCCTTGAGATATTTTAGTCCTTGATTTACCCCACGGGTGTAGGATTTTAAAAGCGCTGAGTCGGTTGCAGACATTTGTGAAATTATGGCAGAAGCTCTTTCTCTAAAACGGTGACGTCGGATTTTACTATCATAGTCTATGGCAGCGGCACCAAATAAGCTGGCGAGTTCTCCTGCTGAATTTCGGCGTAATAAATCCATTTGAAAAAAGCGTTCTTGGGCATGAACAAAGCCTGTTGCCAGCGCTATATCTAAGCGATTATTTGCTTTGATGGTGGCAATACCTTGTTGGTCACGCTCTATGGTGGCGTTATCAGATAAGCCATAGAGTGTTTGTTTACCGTCTAATTGCGGTAATGCACTATCAATTTGGCTGTATATCCATGTACTTAAAGTGGCCATTACTAAGAAGAGAATAAATAATATGCTGATCAAAGTAGTTTTTAAAAGTTTCATTAAGGTAAACAAAGTAACAATTATAGATAAGTTAGAGTACCTTAAAACAAAAGAAGTTTGAATCCTGAAGGCCATCCTAATAATATCAATATTTTTTTGTCATGTTTTATTGATATTATTTGAATAGTTATGGCTGATATCAATTGAAATTACCTGATTGGACCAATAGGCTGTTACACTTTAGGGTGCTTATAATCAGCAGGTTAAGTTGAAGTTATTCATTTTAACCATTAAAAATGAGCAGCTAATTAATCAACTTAATGGTTTAGAGGGAGAGGCAATGACAAGTCACTTAAATAATAATGTTGCTATTATTGTGTTAGCTGCAGGGCAGTCTTCTCGCTTAGGACAAATGAAACAATTAATCACTATTAAAGAAAAAAGCTTGGTTGAATGGCAATTAGAGCAAGCGTTAAAGGTGTCTAGCAAGGTTTATTGTGTGTTAGGTTTTAATGCAAGTGAAGTTAAAGCCCGAATTGACCATTTACCCATAAATACTATTATTAATAAAAAATTCTCAGGTGGCATGGGCTCATCGATTGCCGCAGGTGTTGCCGCGCTAACAGCGGATATAAAAGCGGTTATGATCGTGTTAGTTGACCAATGGCAGTTAACCGAAAAAGATTTGATTCGGCATCAAAATTTTTGGCAAGAATCACCTAACGCTATTGTTGTTGCACAAGACACAAATATGGCAGCGGCAGTCAATAGTGCTAAAATTGGTCCGCCGGTAATATTTTCACAACATTATTTTGCAGATTTAACACAGTTAACAGGTACACAAGGCGCAAAGCCATTACTAGAAAAATACCAAGATAATTTATTAAAAGTACCACTGGCACATGCGTTTTTCGATATAGATACGCCTGAACAATTGAACGATATGTATAAAAAACTCGGCATTAAAACATAACGTAACTCGCATGAAAAAAGGTTAATTTAAAACTGTGCTAACGAAAGCAACGTTAAATAAACGAAAGGAAACGATTGCATGATCACCCTAACTATCAACGGTAAAGAACATCAATTTAATGATGATGGCGATATGCCATTGTTGTGGGTACTGAGAGATATTTTAAAATATACCGGTACTAAATATGGCTGCGGTAAAGGCTTATGTGGTGCATGTACTGTGCATGTTGATGGCCAACCTGTACGCTCATGCGTCATGCCTGTATCGGCGGTCGCTAATCAGAAAATTACGACTATTGAAGGGCTTTCAGAGCAGGGTGAACATCCTGTTCAACAAGCTTGGCAAGATTTAAATGTGCCTCAGTGTGGTTATTGTCAGTCGGGCCAAATTATGTCCGCAGTCGCTTTATTAGAACGCGAACCTCATCCAAGCGATAAAGATATCGAGCTTGCCATGAGTGGTAATATTTGTCGCTGTGGTACGTATCAACGAATCAAAGAAGCGATTCATTTAGCCGCAGACTTAGCCACTGAAGTAAAAGGAAGCTGATCATGAAACACATTGAAAATGTTAGCCGTCGCGGCTTCTTAAAAAAATTGGGTATCAGTTCTACGGCGCTAGTGCTTGGAGTACAATTACCTGCAATGCTCACTATTCCAAAAGCTTTGGCCGGTGTTACAGGTTCAGATAAGTTTTCACCCAGTGTTTATGTGCAAATAGGCGCTGATAACATTGTCAGTATTGTGGTGCATCGTTCGGAAATGGGTCAAGGGATCAGAACCAGTATTCCGATGATTGTTGCCGACGAACTCGGTGCTGATTGGCAACAAATAGCGGTTGTTCAAGGCTTAGGAGATAAAAAATATGGCAGTCAAAATACTGATGGATCACGCTCAGTAAGACGTTTTTATCAACCCTTGCGTGAAGCAGGCGCTGCGGCGCGCATGATGTTGCAAGAGGCTGCAGCCAAACAGTGGCAAGTAGACGTTAGTGAAACAACAGCCATAAATAGCACTATTGTGCATGAAAAAACTGGCCGAGAATTATCATTTGGTAGCTTAGTTTCAGCCGCGAGTAAGTTAGTCATACCAGCCCAATCTGCATTAGTCTTAAAAGATAAAAAAGACTTTAACCTCATTGGTAAATCTGATGTGGCATTAGTTGATGGTGAAAAAATCGCAACGGGTGATACCACTTACGGGTTTGATATTGAATTAGATAACATGCAATACGCTGTTATCGCCAGACCACCAGTATTAGGCGCAAAAGTTAAATCATTCAACGGCGATGCTGCCAAAGCAATAGCGGGTGTTATTGATGTTGTGCAATTACCTGACCTAGAAGAGCCTGCGGTATTTAAACCATTGGGTGGTGTTGCGGTTATTGCTAAAAATACTTGGGCAGCAATAAAAGGTCGGGAAGCGTTAGCCATTCAATGGCATGAAAGTAAGCATAAAAGTTACAACAGTGCAGAATACAAAAAAGCATTAGCTGACAGTTGTGATAATCCTGCGAAAGTATTGCGCAGTAAAGGTAATGTGAGTAAAGCGTTAACTGATGCTAAACAAGTGATTACCGCATCGTATTATGTACCAGAATTAATCCATGTTCCGATGGAGCCGCCAGCCGCCACTGCGCATTTTCATGACGGTATTTTCGACATCTGGGCCTGTACGCAAACACCGCAATCAGCACAGGGCACAGTGGCACAAATAATGGGAGTTGCACCCGAAAAAGTTAATATTAACGTTACCTTGCTTGGGGGAGGCTTTGGTCGCAAGTCTAAGCCAGACTTTATTGTTGAAGCTGCGATTTTATCTAAACAGCTAAATCTACCGATTAAGGTGATGTGGACACGTGAAGATGAAATTCAAAACGGCTATTATCATGCGGTAAGTTATCAAAAACTAGCGGCAGGTATTGACGACGCTGGCAAGGTTACAGCGTGGCAACACCATGTTGCCGAGCCCACTATCGGCTCAACCTTTAGTAAAGGTGCAGACTTAATTGGCTCAGAAGCAAGTTTGGGCTTTATAGATATGCCTTACGATATTGCAAATGTTAGCTGTGCTATCGGTAAAGCACCTGCACATACCCGTATCGGTTGGATGCGCTCTGTAACCAACATAAACCATGCTTTTGCAGTGAGTTCATTTATTGATGAGCTTGCCCAGGCAAAAGGCTTGGACAGTAAAGACAACCTATTAGCCATGCTCGGCGCCGATCGAAAAATTGATTTTTCGAAAGAAAATGCTGAATACGGAAATTATGGGGAAACACTAGAGAAGTTCCCTGTTGATACCGCACGCATGAAAGCCGTGATTGAAAAAGTCAGTACGATGGCAAAATGGGGCAGAAAACTCCCTAAAGGCCGTGGTCTTGGCATTGCGATGCATCGAAGCTTTGTTAGTTACGTTGCCTGTGTTGTTGAGGTGTCAGAAAATAGTGACGGGAAAATTAAAGTCGACGATGTATGGATGGCGGTAGATTGTGGATTAGCGGTAAATCCTGAACGCATTCGATCGCAAATGGAAGGCGCGGCTATTTTTGCTTTATCGTTAACCTTCTTCAGTGAGCTAACCGCGAAAAACGGTGTTATTGAGCAAAATAACTTTGACAGTTATCAAGTCGCTCGAATTGGCGATGCGCCAACCACGCATGTAGAAATAATTGACAGTGACGCACCTCCTGGTGGTGTGGGTGAACCGGGTGTTCCACCCATTGCGCCCGCTATTTGTAATGCTATTTTTAATGCTACAGGCAAGCGTTATCGAGAACTACCATTGAAGCAATATGGCATTGTTTAACTAAATAATGGCTTAGTAGCCTAGGTGTAGCACATAGATATCATTGTTAAATACTTTAAAAAGCAGCAATTTATGCTGCTTTTTTATTGAATGGTGTTAAATAGCAAATGACCTGATAAAATAGCTCCCATATAGATACTTAATTAGCATTCTACAGCAGGAAATATAGATGGCTTCTTTACAAGAGCAGTTGCTAAAAGCAGGTTTAACCACCAAGCAAAAAGCACGACAAGCAAACAGTGATAAACGCAAAACCGGCAAACAAAAGCGCAGCGGCGTGAAGGTTGATGCCAGTTTACAAGAGCAAGTAAAGCAAGAACTTGAGTTGGCGAAAAAAGAAAAGCTAGCGCGCGATACCGCTTTAAATAATGAGAAAAAATCAGCATTAATTGCCAAAGAACAACAGCTGAGAATTTTACAAATCTTGCAACATCATCAAGTGACTAATGTTAATGGTGAAGCAGAATATAATTACACCTTTAATAGTAAAATTAAGAAGTTATTTGTTGATGGTGTAACGCATAAAGCCTTAGTTAATGGTCGTTTAGCATTATGTGGTATTGACGATAAGACTTATATTGTCACCTCAGAAACAGCAGAGAAAGTCGCGAGTTTAGATAAAAGCGTTATTTTGGTGCAAAACACTAAAGTTGCTGAAGATATTATTGCTGAAGATGACCCTTATGCAGAATTTCAAATTCCTGATGATATGATGTGGTAATTCAATCATTTTATTCTTTTAGTTTATTTACTTAACCGTGAGCACAAACCCTACTATGTTTTTAATTCGTTGGCCGATTGGCCGTTTAATTTTGTTATTAAATTTTATATTTTCTCCGAGTGCACCAAAGCGCACGCCACAGCTACAAAAAGAAGTTGATGCAAGCACAGCACACTTAAGCTTATATCAGCTACCTGCTTGTCCATTTTGTGTGAAAACCCGTCGTGCTATGAAGCGATTAGGCTTGAATATTGAGTTACGAAATATCAATCAAAATGAACAATTTCGTGAAGAATTAATTCGCGAGGGTGGTAAAAGAACGGTGCCTTGTTTAAAAATTACTAATGCAGATCAATCTATTACTTGGATGTATGAATCAAGTGAGATAATTAACTACTTAAATAAATTCTCAAGTTAAGCTGCGCTTTTATTTTATTGATTTGGTTTTCTTAAGAATTTTTTTACCTCTTTATGGGTCTTCTTATCATAAGTTATACCAAATCAATTAAGTAAGTGATCTATTATTTAATCCGATTAGTATAATTATCCTTATAAGAGGTAAATATGTTAATCAAAACTAAAAAAAATTATCAACTGTCTGAACAGCAAGTTACCGATGAAGCCGTTTATCATTCTAGGCGTGATCTTTTAAAAAAACTTGGATACCTTGGGGCCGGAAGTTTACTGGCGCAATCAGTTTCGGCTAATGCCGGTGCACTAGATTTTTTTAACAGTAAAAAAGAAGTATTGTTTCAGCGTCAAGCCTTAAAGTATGTACAAGCTGGCGAATCGTCGCAAATATTAACCCCTGAAGCTAAAGTTACCTCTCATAATAATTTTTATGAATTTGGGACCAACAAGGGCGACCCTCTAGAAAATGCCCAAGAATTTAACGTTAACCCTTGGCAATTAAGTATTTCTGGTGAAGTCGATAAACCTTACACCCTTGATTACGATGATCTATTTAAACGCTTTCCCTTAGAAGAACGTATATATCGCCTGCGCTGTGTTGAAGCATGGTCAATGGTTATTCCTTGGGTAGGTTTTGGGTTGGCAGAGCTAATTAAAAAAGCTGCGCCTAACTCTCGGGCAAAATATGTCGCCTTTGAAACCTTATATGATCCAAAACAGATGCCAGGACAAGATAGCCGGCGCATTGGTGGCGGTGTTGAATATCCTTATGTTGAAGGTTTACGTATTGATGAAGCCATGAACCCACTCACCTTTATGAGTGTCGGTTTATACGGTAAAACCCTACCAGCACAAAATGGTGCGCCTATTCGATTAGTTGTGCCGTGGAAATATGGTTTTAAAAGTATCAAATCAATTGTTGGTATTAAATTAGTTGAGCACAAACCACCCACCACATGGAATAGATTAGCCGATAATGAATACGGTTTTTATGCCAATGTAAATCCTGAAGTAGATCATCCCCGTTGGAGTCAAGCCAGTGAAAGACGCATAACAACCGGTGGCTTATTTGCTCGTAATCGCATTGCCACTTTACCCTTTAATGGTTATGGTGAAGAAGTTGCAGCCATGTATAAAGGTATGAACTTAAGGAAAAGCTATTAGTGCAAGCAGATGCAAACACGGCGGGTAAAGTATCTTTTAAAAGTGTTTTTTTACGTAATCGGGTATTGCTACTAAAAATTACTATTCATATGATGGCTTTTTTACCGCTATTGGCACTTTATTTATTGGCCTTTACTGATCAACTTGGCGCAGATCCTGTTGAGGACGTTATTCATTTTACCGGCATTGGCGCCTTTAATTTATTACTTATTTCCTTGCTCATAACCCCTGTGGCGAAAAAATATCGCCAAGGCTATTTATTACAAACAAGACGCTTACTTGGCTTGTATAGTTTTACCTATGCATTATTTCACTTACTGAATTTTTTAGCTTTTGAAGTACAGTTTGATCTTGCGCTATTTTTTGATGAGATAATTGACAGGCCATATATTACCGTAGGAATGGCCGCATTAATTATTCTTTTGTCTTTAGCAATAACATCAATAACCGCCATCAGACGGAAAATGGGTAAAAAGTGGCAAAAGTTACATAACTGGGTGTATGTTGCCGTATTACTGATTTCATTACACTTTTTTTGGTCAGTGAAGTCTGACATTGTCGAGCCAATGATTTATGTTGCTATGGCCGTATTTTTATTAAGCCTGCGCAAAGATAAAATTAAGCGATGGTTTAAAAGATAGCGTTGTTCAATAGATACAAAAAAGCGAAGGCATTACCCTTCGCTTTCAATTTAACTATTAGTTTAGTTATCAATATATTCGTTATTATTCGCCTCTAGAAGTTACTTCTAGTAAGTGATAACCAAACTGGGTTTTAACCGGTCCTTGCACTTCATTTAATGGCGCTGTAAATACAACCTCATCAAACTCTTGTACCATTTGGCCGCGACCAAAAGAACCTAATGCCCCACCTTGCGCTTTTGAAGGGCAATTTGAGTGTGCTTGTGCGATTGCTGTAAAATCTTCACCCGCTGCGATTTGTTGCTTTAATGTTAGACATTGCTCTTCAGTATCTACCAGTATATGACGTGCTGACGCTCTTAACATTTTATTACCTCTGATTTATTTTTACATCCTGAAGGACTTTAACGTATTTTTTTTGAGAATAACACTGTCATTACAATTAAATATTTTACATATCTTTACAAAGCGTACAGGTAATACTTGTATAAAAATCTGCTTTAAATTTCAACGCTGGCTGTTGATGTATTTATTTTGATTACTTATCGTTTTAATTAATTGAAATTCACCTTCTTAATAAGTTAAGTTAATTGGGTGAGCTAATAGCCTCATGAAAATACATTCTTCAATCTAATAAATTAATGAGCCTGGCATGTACCTACCTAATTTAAAACATTTACGCTATTTAGTGGCGCTACATCAACATCAACACTTCCATAAAGCCGCACAAGCTTGTTTTGTTAGTCAGTCAACCTTGAGTAGTGCAATTTTAAAGCTAGAGCAACAACTGGGCTGTCAATTAATTGAACGTGACAATAAGTCATTTTTATTTACTAGTCAGGGGAGTGAATTTGTTGAAAAAGCTCGCAAGTTACTGGTTGATGCTAATGACTTAGTTAATAGTGCTAAGCAACAAGGTCAAACCGATGGTGGTGTATTTAATATTGGTTGTATACCGACCATAGCGCCATATTTATTAACTGATTTAGTGCCGGCATGTCAGCAAGCGTTAAAAAACTTACGGATTTATTTTCGAGAAGACACCACAGATAATTTATTACATATGCTTAAAAATGGCGAACTTGATGTGGTTATTCTTGCTTTACCTATTGCACAAAGAGGCTTTGAAAGTTTAGTGGTTGGCAAAGATCACTTCTTCGCCGCCGGCGAGCCAAAATTAATGGCAAAGTTTAGTGAAAAACAAGATTATCAATGTTTACCTGAACATAGTGTTTTTCTGCTTTCAAATGAACATTGTTTAACTAAGCATGCATTATCTGCCTGCAAATTAGCGGATACCAGTCGCATTAACGCCTTTTCTGCCTCGAGTTTAGCAACTTTGGTACAGATGACAGCTTATCATCAAGGGTTTACTTTTTTACCTGAAATGGCGGTTAAAAAAGGCTTTTCTAAAGCCGAGGGTTTAACGATAGAGAAACTCTCAGGTAATGTTTATCGAGAAATTGCCTTGATGCGACGTTCAACGAGTGCAGAAACGCCGATATACCAAAAGCTATCAGCGATATTAATAAATTTATTAAAATAATTTGAAAATTTTCAAACTATTTTAATCCTCAACTCTACCTTTAATATAAGAAAGTAAATTAATAGGAAAATGCGTGTTTGAACGAAGCGATGAAACGCTAGTAAAACAAGCGCTGAAAGGTAAGAAATCAGCTTGGGTTACCTTAGTAAAACGGTATGAGAAAAACTTATACAACTACACTCTGCGTATGGTGAGTAATCCCGATGACGCCTTAGATTTGATGCAAGATGTATTTATGGCGGTTTTTCGTAACTTAGCGTCATTTCGTGGCGACAGTCCTTTTAAAGGTTGGATGTTTAAAATTGCTCATTATCGGTGTATTGAATTTTATCGCCGTAAAAAACCGACGCAATCACTCGATGATACACCTGAGCAAGAAGAGCAAAGTAGCGATGCCTGCCCTGAGGCGCATTTATTTTCTGGTCAACAAGCCAGCCTATTAAATAAAGCGATACACACTTTACCGGTCAATCAAAAATTAGTGGTGGAGTTGAAGTTTTTTCAACACTGTACTTTTGATGATATTGCTAAACAGCTTGGCATATCTGTGAATACAGTAAAATCGCGTTTGTACAGTGCTTTAGATAAATTAAAAGATCATTTGGAGTTGGACAATGTCAAATAAAGAGTCAGATAAAGCAACAGATAAAGACATAGACAAAGCTGAATTGAAGCAAGAGCAAGCCTTTGCTGATTGGCTTGATGGTAAGTCAGAAGACTGTTCGTTAACGGGTGAAACACAATGGCAACAACGTAAAAATACCGTCAATGCTATTGAACATCAAGTAGCAATGTCTTCTGACGAAAAGGTCCCAGCATGGGATCGTGCTAGCGGCTTTGAAAACAATAAAAAATCGCTTTGGCAATGGCAATGGTTACCTGCGTTATCGCTGGCATTCTCTATTTTTGCTATCGCATTAGTGCTGTTTAAAGTTGAGCTTGTGGTGCAAGACAATGGCGTTTTATTAAGTTTTGCAGGTAACAGTACTCAGTTACAGGAGCAAAAACTAGCTAAGTTAGTCGATGAACGGTTGCAAAGTTTCGCTCAAGAGCAGCAAGTAGTTTTAGCTAACTATGCAGCGGATATTAAAGTGAAGCAGCAAGACAATAACCTGCAACTTGCCAGTTATATCATGGGGGCTTCACGACAAGAGCGTAAAGAGGATATCGGTGATTTTATTCAATATATTAATGCCGAGCGAAAAGATGAAATGCTCGAACACAAAATTAAATATCAAGCGCTAGAGCAGGCAATTAAATATAACAAAGCTTATCAAAGAGAAAGTGTTAAAGGCTTTGGACTAAAACAAGGTGACTTAAATACACCTGCTAATTGGACAACTGAGGAGTAGAATATGCATAAATTGAACTTATTTTCATCAAAGGTGTTGTTACCTTGTTTACTGATGTCGGGTGCTGTATTTGCCACTGAGCAGGGTAATGAACAATATGCTGCTATGCACAAACAGCTGTCAATTATGAGTGATATTATTAAGTCGTCAGTTTCTGATAAAACGGCAAAACAGTTATCAAAAATTAATAGTATTGAAAGTACTTATTTACGTGGCCAAGGAGTTGTTTTTACCATTAGTTCTGCGGCCAATAACAGCCAATGGGGAAATTATAGTTTTAACTTTTCTATGCCTGAAATGCCGTCTATGCCTGAGATGCCAATCGCACCATTAGCACCTGAACTGAATCAAAATTTTCACGAAAATTATGATATCGATATAAATGAAACGGTTAATCATGCCTTAGAGTCTGCTGCTGTAGGTTACGAAAGAGCGATGGAGATGTTTGAGAAAAACCGTGATAAAACTAAGCACCTTAGGGAAGAACAACGTGATCTTGCTTATAATTTACGGGATGTGGAGCGAGAAAAACGTGATTTAAATTATCAACTTTCGCGAGCCGGTGATGAGCGAAAAGCAGAAATTGAACAAGCGTTAAGCCAGCTTGTAGAGCAAGAAGCGAAATTACTTGGTCATAAGGAAAAAATTACGAAATTAGCCAGTAAAGCAATAGCCGAACAAAAAGTGGAGCAAAAATTAAGAATACAAGAACGTACCAACTACTATCAGCAATTAGCAGTAAAATTGACTGAAACACTCTGTTTATACGGCAATGGCTTAAAAGAGTTACCTAAAAATGAGCATGTTAGTGTTATTTTAAAGTCAGCGGGAGAAAAGTCAGCAAGTAGATATAAAGATAGAGTTCTGGTGTTTACTAAGCAAGATATCGCGAGTTGTTCAGCGGATAAAATTAGTGCTGACACATTAATGAGTAAAGGACAATCTTATCAATTCTAACAGTTAATAAGCAAAGCTGGGTGTGATTTTACAAAGCTAGAGTATGGGTATTATCAATGTATTAATACAAAGTCGACTAGTTAGACACTCTACGTTATACGCATCAGAAATGCCTAAATGGGTTGTAAGAGAATATAAAAAAACCGCTAACGAGCGGTTTTTTTATTGTGACGATTGTAGTTAAGCTTATAAAATTAGCTGAGAGTTAAATTAGCTGAGAGCTAAAATTAGCTTTTAATATGACTGCAATTTGGTTTTGAAGTTTTTTTGTTATTGTTAACAATTAAACTGGCTTTGCTTTTTTTATCTGTTTCGCTAATATTTTCATCTTTACTTTTAGTGCTAGCAGCAGAAAAATCGAAATAGGCCAGTATTTGTTGTAATTTGTCGTTAAATTTTGCAGCAAATACAAAAATGGAATTATTACTATCAAACTTACGTGGGACTAAATTGGAAAATTCTGCGACTTTAATACCAGGCAATGGTTGTCGAGACTCTTGAGGAAAGGAACGTGAAGCCTTTTGATGGTAAACATTGAATACTTCGCTGGTAATGCTGGGATAAGCGTAATTATTCGTCACTTTAATGGTAGGAGATTTCATTTTAATGATGACATTACTTTTAGTAAAAGCCAGTTGAACATTTGCTTTTACGTCTGTCTCTGCTTGAATCGTTGAGCAATATAAACCAACAATAACAATAATAGAGCTTAATAAATGAGGTTTAACTTGTCTTGTCATTTTGAATTTCTCATCAAATATCTATCCTAGATCTTTCCCTGATATCGACATAATACCATTATGTTACAAATTAATATAGATAAGGGCTTGCATTTACGCGAGGATAATAAGTCGAGCTGCATATTTTTTCAGACCAATAACCTAATTATAAAATATCATTTAAGCAAAACTGACGGCTATTATTCTGAGGTGTGGCAGGGGATCTATGCTTACTATTTGGACGTTATACTAGTAAATAAATGTCATAGTGATTTTGATTTTATCCAGGAAAAAAATAGGCCTATGTTCATAAGTATAATGACTTATAAGCACAGACCTTTAATGGCCTAAATATTTATATCCCTGTAACGATATACTTATTTAGCTTGGGCTTTAAATATAATTCTATTTTTATGCAATAAAGGCTCAGTATAACCATTGGGTTGGTTATGGCCTTGTAGTACTAGTTCTACTGCGGTTTGAAAAGCGATACTGTTATCAAAGTTACTCGACATTGCTTGGTATTGCGCGTCATTTTGGTTTTGCTTATCCACAACGGCAGCCATTTTTTTCAAGCTTGCAAGCACTTGTGCTTCGGTACAAATGTCATGTTGTAACCAATTAGCCATATGTTGACTTGAAATTCGTAACGTTGCGCGATCTTCCATTAAGCCAACATTATTAATATCAGGCACCTTTGAACAACCAACTCCTTGATCTATCCAGCGTACCACATAGCCTAAGATTCCTTGTGAATTATTGTCTAATTCATCAGAGATTTCTTGCGCAGACCATTGAGTATTTTCTGCTAAAGGTATCGTTAAAATATCGTCTACGTTAGCAGGTACACGGTTTTTTAGTTGTTGCTGCAATTGTAATACATTAACTTTATGGTAGTGCAAAGCATGTAAAGTAGCTGCAGTTGGCGACGGTACCCATGCGGTATTTGCGCCCGCTTCAACATGGTTTATTTTTGTTGCTAGCATATTAGCCATTTGATCAGGTATCGGCCACATGCCTTTACCTATTTGTGCTCTACCACTAAAGCCACAGGCTAAGCCAACATCAACATTGTTATCTTCATATGCTGAAATCCATTTTGTTAACTTGATATCAGCTTTTCTTGCCATAACGCCCGCGGCCATTGAGGTATGTATTTCGTCACCGGTTCTGTCGAGGAATCCTGTGTTGATAAATACTACGCGTTCTTTTGCCTCATAAATACAGGCTTTTAAGTTAATACTTGTTCGGCGCTCTTCATCCATAATACCCATTTTTAGGGTATTACGAGGCAGTGTTAAAAGGTCTTCAACACGGTCAAATAATTCATTTGCAAAGGCAACTTCTTCCGGACCATGCATTTTGGGTTTAACAATATAAACCGATCCTGTTTCACTGTTTTGTAAAGTATTTTGCTTATTAACGTCATAAGTTGAGATTAATGAGGTGATTACAGCATCCATGATGCCTTCAGGAATTTCATTATTTTGTTGGTCAATAATGGCATTATTTGTCATTAAATGGCCAACGTTACGGACAAACATCAAGCTACGCGCTTTGAGTTTACCTTGCGTACCTTCAAGGTTTTGATAACTTTTATCGGCATGCATCAAGCGTGTTTGTTGCTTACCTGATTTTTCAAATGTTTCAGATAACGTACCTTGATTTAAACCAAGCCAATTTTGATAAGCAATAACTTTGTCTTCTGCATCAACTGCGGCCACAGAGTCTTCACAATCCATGATGGTAGTTAGTGCAGACTCCATAGAGATACCACTTATACCTGCGGTGTCGCTTTTTGCAATTGTACTGTTTTGGTCAAATTCAATAATAAAATGTAAATCGTGCTGTTTAAAAACGAGCTCACTTGGCGCGGATTTTTCACCATTGAAGCCAATAAATAATGCCGGCTCTGCCAAGTTTGCGGTTTTACCGTTATTCAGTTCAATAACGAGTGCACCGTCTACAACTTGGTAACGCTGGGCATTATGGTGTGAACCATCAATTAACGGTATAGTTTGATCTAAAAAGTCTCGTGCAAAAGCAATAACCTTATCACCCCGTTTTGGGTTATAAGATTTTGTTTTTTCTGCTCCATCAGCATTAGAAATAACATCTGAGCCATATAATGCATCGTACAAACTACCCCAGCGAGCGTTTACCGCATTTAAGGCAAAGCGGGCGTTCATTACTGGCACCACAAGCTGCGGACCGGCTATTGTGGCTAATTCAGCATCAACATTTTTTGTCGATATAGTAAAGTCCGCTACTGGTTTAGCGAGATAGCCAATATCTTTTAAAAAGCTTTTATAGTCAGCAAAAACAAAATTATCAGCGGGGTGTGCTTGATGATAAGCCGTTATTTGTTGTTGCAGTGAAGTGCGCTTGGACAATAGGGCTTTATTCTTCGGGCTTAAATCAGCGATAAGCTTTGAAAAACCATCCCAAAACGTATTTGAAGCGATTGCAGTGCCAGGGAGAACTTGTTCGTTAACAAAGCTATATAACTCTTCTGCTACCTGTAAATTTGAGATGGAAATTCTTTTTGTCATGGGACACCTTTCTTGAAAGTTTGGAAGTAACATCCATTTGACTGATTAAATAGTGCACAGATAATTAATAAGTCAAATAGGGATAAATTTTTATGCTTTAAGACATTGAGGAAAAACTATTACCTGCAATGTAGAAATATTGTCTAGCTGATGCAATAGCTGCGAGTAAAAAATAAGTATATTTTAGCCATGACTTTTGTAATTCAAGTCGTTCGAATTAATTTAACTGCTTGCTTTTTAATAGATAAGTATTTTTTTATTTCACTTTATCATCGCTATATTCATATTATTGTTTGTTGTTATCTTTGCTATTCATACTGAGAATGAATCATAAACAAGGCCTGTGCTATTTTATACAGATAAGCTGGCTCATTGAGATAAATGATACAGACATATCGTTGTTATAATATATGACAAAGGCGTTAACGCAAATTTTTCCATATAAATCGCTTTTAAAAATACTACAAAAGCATAGCTAAAAAACTGATGATAAATGGACTAATAAATGCTGTGATTACTGCAGAAGCAATCAACGCCAGTGAGCCATAAGCGGCATGCTCGTAACTTATGTTACTGACGGTTGCTGTACCAATAGCGTGGCTCGCAGCGCCAATTGCCAATCCCTGTGCTTTTGGTGATTTCACCTTAATATACCTTAACCAAGGAGGGCCAACCAAAGCGCCAAAAAATCCTGCGAGAATAATGGCAAAAGCCGTTATCGCTGTATTGCCGTCTAACTGACCCGCTATAGCAATGGCAATGGGTGTGGTAACCGACTTTAAAGAAAGTGCAACGGCTATCGTGTAATCCCCTATCAACAGCATAGTGATAACAAAACTGCTGACAATGGCAATGAATGCCCCAATGAATAGCACGAATATGATGCTTTTCCACTGCTTTTTAATAGTTTCTAAGTGTTGATAAAGTGGAAAACCTAATGCGACAACCGCCGGCTCTAGTAAGGCATTGAGAAACCAAGAGCTTGAAAAATAACGTTCAAAGCTGACGTCTTGCCAAAGCAAAATAATAATAGTGACTAAAATACTTACTAGCATTGGCTGTAACCAAATTGCGTTCAATTTACGTTGAAATACGGCCGTAAATTGAAATAGCGCAATGGTGCCAATAATAGTAAAAATCGAGGACAGCATATGAGTGCTTAATAGTTCAGGTAACATTTGCGTCACTCGTCGTCGTCAGCGAATCGCTGATAATGTAAACCTACAACAGTCAGTAATATGAAGGTGGTTAGAAAAGTAATCGCGACTATAGCGATGCCGAATTGTTTGATTAATTCAAAGTGGTTCATAATACCAACGCCAGCAGGAACAAAACATACGCCCATATGTTTTAAGCACCAAACGACACTGCTTTTAATATGATCAGCGTTAAAAATCCGAAAATGCAGTGTCAGGGTAAAAATAATCAACCCGTATAAGCTACCCGGTAATATGGGGGCCGCATAAGCGCACAACTTACCAAGCGCAACACAACTAAAAATGGCAAATATGCTATACAAAGCATTGAATGTTTTTTTCTTAAATGTGATCACACTCACTACGTCCTTATTGCTTTGTTAGCCTTCTTTGGCCGCTTCAATAACCAACTGTCTAAACCATATATGACTAGCATCATGATGCAACAGGGGGCTCCATATCATTTTAAGCTCAATATCTGGAATATCGAATGGCGGTTTGAGCACGGTATAATTAGCATCGTTTTTATGAATTAATGCCGCACGCGTAGGCAAGGTGGCGACTAGTTCATCTTCAAGTGCTAATTGCATTGCCACGTGATAATTTCGGGTAAAGACTTTAATATCACGTTGTTTACCTAAACGCGCTAATGCTTCATCAACCCAACCTAATTTTTGCACATCTTTAGGATCCATACCAACACCGACACCAAAGCCAGTTTTTGATACCCAAACATGTTTAGCGCTCAGATAAGTATTTAAGTTAAATTTTTCAACAACGGGATTATCAGCACTTAATAGGCATGAGAAGGAATCTCGCCAAATAGTTTTTTGATGAAATGATTGTGGCAACTCATCAAAACGATTGATAGCCATGTCAATTTTACCGGCCTCAACATCATGAAAATTAACATCACTAGGGGTCATTATGTCAATGGTAACATTAGGCGCTATTTTGTTGATGCGCTTTAATAACTTGGGTAATAACGTAGAGGCTGCGTAGTCACTTGCCATCAGACGAAAAACTCGTTGGCTATTTTGTTCGTTAAATTCTTCTTCACCTTGGAGTGCTTCTTCTAGCTCCAATAAAATTTTTCGAATCGCAGGTGCTAGAGCTCGAGATCGTTCAGTAGGCACCATACCATCAGAAGTCCTCACTAAAATAGGGTCGTTAAAAAGTGTTCGCAGTCTTTTTAAACCATTACTCATTGCTGGTTGAGTTATATTTAACTGGCCAGCAGCGCGAGTAACATTCTTCTCTCTGAGTAATACATCAAGATAAATCAGCAGATTTAAATCTATTTTTGAGATATTCATAAAATTAATAACCTAGAACATAAACATAACTTAGATATATGTCATGGCTAATGGGGATAATCAAGTAAATTTGATGGAAAAATTAAATTAATTTTAGCGTAATTTATATGAATAATTCATAACATGAGTTATTACTGCTTGAATATATTGGATTATTTACAATGATACTTTAGAGTTATTACACCATTATTCACTTTGTGAATGGTAAGGATGTTGAATATATATTTTGTTTATTCATGAATGTTGGTTTAGTATTTATGTTGTCCGGTGTGATAGCTTACATAAGCAGTTACATCATCAAACATATAAATACTGTCAGTTAAAACTTTTGGAGAAAGTGATATGTCTAATTATCAAAGTGCAATAGAAGCAGTTAAAGAAATTAAAGAAAAAGCTGGCAGTTCTTGGGATGCCATTAATCCAGAGTCTATAGCCCGTATGCGAGCACAGAATAGATTTAAAACTGGTTTAGACATTGCGCAATATACTGCAGATATTATGCGTCGCGATATGGCTGCATTCGACGCTGATAGTTCTAAGTACACTCAATCATTAGGTTGCTGGCACGGTTTTATTGGCCAACAAAAAATGATTTCTATTAAGAAGCATTTTGATGGTCAAACAGATCGTCGTTACTTGTATCTTTCAGGTTGGATGGTTGCTGCACTGCGCAGTGAGTTTGGTCCGCTTCCTGATCAATCTATGCACGAGAAAACTTCTGTAGCTTCTTTAGTTGCCGAACTTTACACTTTCCTACGCCAAGCAGATGCACGCGAATTAGGCGGTCTTTTCCGTGAATTAGACGCAGCGTCTGACAGCGATAAAGCTGCCATTCAGCACAAAATTGATAACCATGTAACTCACGTTGTTCCAATTATTGCTGACATCGATGCAGGTTTCGGTAATGCTGAAGCAACTTACCTAATGGCGAAGCAAATGATCGAAGCTGGTGCTTGTGCTTTGCAAATTGAGAACCAAGTTGCTGATGAAAAGCAATGTGGACATCAAGACGGTAAAGTAACGGTTCCTCATGCTGATTTCCATTCTAAAATTCGTGCATTACGTCACGCTTTCTTAGAATTAGGTATCGATAACGGTATTATCGTTTCACGAACCGACTCTGAAGGTGCAGGTCTTACAAAAGAAATTGCGGTTGTTAAAGAGCCAGGCGATCAAGGCGATATTTATAACTCTTTCTTAGACGTTGAAGAAATTGACGTAGCTGACATGGCTGAAGGCGATGTATGTTTCAATCGTAACGGCAAGCTTGTTCGTCCTAAGCGCCTACCTTCTGGTTTATACCAATTCCGTCAAGGCACGGGTGAAGAGCGTTGTGTATTTGACAGCATTGAAGCTATTAAAGCGGGTGCAGACTTACTTTGGATTGAAACGGCAACACCAAACGTTGCTGACATCACTGCAATGATGAATGAAGTACGCAAAGAAATTCCAAATGCTAAGCTAGTTTACAACAACAGCCCATCATTTAACTGGACATTGAACTTCCGTCAACAAGCCTACGACAACATGGTTGAAGCCGGTGAAGACGTATCTAACTATGTTCGTGCAGATTTAATGAATGTTGATTACGATACTACTGAACTTGCGACAGCCGCAGATGACAAAATCCGTAGCTTCCAATCAGATACAGCACGTGAAGCCGGTATTTTCCATCACCTAATTACATTGCCAACATACCATACGGCCGCGTTATCTACCGATAACCTTGCTAAAGAATACTTTGGTGATGCGGCTATGCTAGGTTATGTTGAAGGTGTTCAACGTAAAGAAATTCGTCAAGGTATTGCCTGTGTTAAACATCAAAACATGTCAGGTTCAGATATGGGTGATGATCACAAAGAATACTTTGCTGGTGAAAACGCACTTAAAGCCGGTGGAGCGAAAAATACCTCTAACCAGTTTTAATAACATATCAACTTAACTGTTGGTTTGTAGAAGAGACCCAACCAAAGAAAAAGTACTGTGTTAAAGCAGTAATGCCAAGAAGTTAAGAAAATTTAACTTATAAATTGGCAATAAAACCAAAATCCGATGAAACGTTTTCATCGGATTTTTTTTTGTAAACATTTTTAGAACTTTATAATTTCGAACTGTTTCTGGTGGTTATTAAACTAAAATCAGTAATTTTTCGTGGTTAAATTTCAATTGGTTAACATAACTTTACATCTTAGGTGGATGATATCAGTGGTTAACCTGTTAAATCTGTATTTTTTTTGTT
The DNA here is from genome assembly GCF_002077175.1 of Colwellia sp. PAMC 21821. Taxonomy (NCBI): domain Bacteria; kingdom Pseudomonadati; phylum Pseudomonadota; class Gammaproteobacteria; order Alteromonadales; family Colwelliaceae; genus Colwellia; species Colwellia sp. PAMC 21821. The sequence goes on along the minus strand of NZ_CP014943.1, from coordinate 1,168,866 downwards.
ATAAAATCACTTGATTTATTTTAGTTAAATCGTATTTTATTGAGATTAAGTAACATAAGTTCATATAAAAACAAATAACTGTAAAAACAAGTAACTATAAAAGCATAAAAGGAAGTTAAAACATGAAACTCTTAAATAGTCGTAAACACACGCTTGCCCTTAGTATTACCGCGGCACTATTCGCTTCACAAAGTCATCTTGCCATAGCGGCAGAAAAACAAAGCGTAGAAAGAATTGAAGTTACCGGTTCTCATATCAAGAGAACAGACATGGAAGGTCCATCGCCTTTAACCTCACTAAGTGCTGAAGATATCGCCAATAGCGGGGTTACTGATCTGATCGGTCTTTTTACTAAGTTACCTATGGCGGGACAAGGTACTTTTTCAACGCAAGGAAACAGTAGTGACAATACCAGTAATGGTGGTTCAAGTGTTTCATTACGTGGTTTGGGTGCAGACTCAACATTAATATTAGTGAATGGTCGTCGCGTTTCTGTTTCACCATTTGCGAATAATATTGATACCGCCTTTGTCGATATCAACAATATTCCTTTAGCGGCTATCAAGCGCGTTGATATTCTAAAAGACGGTGCGTCAGCAACTTATGGTTCAGATGCTGTTGCCGGTGTTATTAATATCGTTTTACGTGACGATGTTGAAGGCGCTGAAGTTGCCGTAAAATTCGGAGATACAGCTGACGGTGGTGGTGAAGAAAAAAACATCAGCATTGTTTGGGGTAACTCAACAGAAAAAAGCAGCCATACATTTGCATTAGATTACTTTGAACGTGAAGAAATTCTTTATGCTGATCGCGACTATTCGAAATCGGCTAACCAACAAGCATTAAGACCGAATGACCCATTTGCAACTGACTTTAGAAGTTCATCAGGGTTCCCCGGCACTATAGCCTTAGCGAGTGACTCAACTAATCGTATGCCTGACACCTTTGGTAATGATGTTTGTGCTGAGGAAGATATTGTCGGTAACCTTTGTCGTTATGATTATGCTCCAGTCATGACTTCTGTTCCGGCAACCGAACGCGCTAGTTTTATTTATTTAGGTAAATATGAAATTAATGACCATTTACGTGGTTTTGCGGAATTAAACGGTCAACATTCTAAAACGACAATCCGTGGTGCCGGTAGCCCAAGCTTTAATGAATTATTTATGTCTGGTGATAATGTAAATCACCCGTTTGCATTGATGCCGACGCATGAATTTTATCAGCAAGACTTAACCATGCGCCGACGTATGCTTGATATTGGCAATCGTGAAAAGCGCGTTACCTCTGACTACTATCGCTCAATTATTGGCTTACAAGGTGAGATCAACGATTGGAGCTGGGAAGTCGCTTATAACTACATTAAGAGCACATCGACAGAGCGTGGCGTAAATGGTTTCCCTAATTCACGTCGCACGCAAGAAGCGATTGATAGTGGTTTATGGAACCCGTTCGAACCCTCTAGCAACAGTCAAGAATCATTAGACTTTATTGAAACAACCACGACACGTATTGGTAAATCAACCAGTAAGTCTTTTGATGGTAAAATCAGCGGTTCAGTCATGGAAATGGAGCATGGTGACCTAGGTTTAGCGGTGGGTGTTGAATACAGAGAAGAGAGTATTAGCGATAATCCAGATGATCAATTCTTACGTGGCGAAGTCTTTGGTACAGAAGCAACCCAAGCAAATGGTTCGCGTGATAATACCTCTATTTTTGCAGAATTGGCCATTCCAGTACTTGATACATTAGAAGTGCAGGTTGCGGTTCGTCATGAAGACTACAGTGATTTTGGTACTACAACGGATCCAAAAGTTGCTTTTATTTGGCAACCAACTGAATCGTTATCTTTACGTGGTTCATACGGTACGGCGTTTAGAGCCCCGTCATTACACCAAATTGGCTTAGGTAATACTGATGAGTCACCTAACTTGGTTGATACAGTACGTTGTGATGCTGTTGGTAATATTAACAAAGCCTGTGAGCCACAAGAGTATACTGCTGTGCTTTCAGGCAATGACGATTTGGGTCCTGAAGAATCGACTAGCTATAACTTAGGCTTAATCTATGAAATCGCCGATAACATGGACTTTTCAATAGATTATTATGATTATGATATTGAAAATGTAATTACTAAAGATACCCAGTTTAAATTCAGTACGTTAGGGAATGATCCTTCGGTAGTTGAACGTTTACCATCAACTATTGCTGGCGACCCAGGTGAAGTTGTTCGTATCTTCGATCAATATGAAAACATCGGAAATATCACTACTTCTGGTTTAGATATCGAAGCTAATTACGGCTTGGAAACTGATATAGGTGAATTCAAATTTACTTATGTAGTTAATTACGTTTTATCTTATGAAGATGCGCGTCCGAATGCTGATGGTTCTATGCGTATTGATACCCAAGAAGGTGACTTTGAACAACCAGAAGTTCGTTGGACGTTCAACACAACTTGGATACAAGGTGATTGGAACGCAAGTATGGCGATAAACTATATTGGCGAATTTAAGCAAGATGACTCAGTTGCTACTGAAGGTATGAGTGATATAGATTCATGGACAACGGTTGATACCACAGTGAATTATATCGGGATTGAAAATACTACCTTGAGTATAGGTGCCACTAACTTGTTTAATGAAGAACCACCGTTTGCTTATCATGATTTTATGGGCTTTGCGAATAGCACTCACAATAGCCAAGGTCGCTTTTTGTACGTTAAAGCAAGCTACAAGTTTTAAATAACGGCTAGTATTTAACAATATTAATAAGCTCTTACTTAGGTAAGAGCTTTTTTTTTGCTATTTTTTAGACTAAATAGGTTGGTATATAAATAGGTTGGTATATAAATACTTTGGCTGTGTTACTTACACCGAGTCAGCTGTCAGCGCAGTGCCTTGATGTTTAATCATTTGTCTAAAAGCACCGGGTGTAATGCCATAGCGGCGCTTAAAGTGTCGATAAAAATGACTCAAATTACTAAAGCCGGTCGCAAAAGCCACTTCTGTTATATCGGTGTTTGAGTTTGCAAGTAGTTTAGCAACGGCATCGCAGCGTACTTTGAGGAGATATTCAATAACACTAAACCCGGTATGCTGACGAAATTGACGAGCAAAATGACTTCTTGAAATATTGACTTGTTTTGCCACCATTTCTAGCGTGATGTCCATGGCATAGTTGTCGTGAATCCAGTTCTGAGCTGTTGTCATTCTTTGTGATGACTGCGCATTTGTTTTCTGCTCATAACCTGCACCACTAACATGAATTAGCAATAACCTTAAGTATAAGTTCTCTTTTAAACTGGTAAATAAAGGTGAGGTGGAATCGGGTGAAGCTGCAATTTCATGGGCAGTTTTAAGTATTTCCTGTGTGCTGTTATCTGTGTCTAATAGACTATTGTTTATTAGAAAATCGCCTTGAGATAACGAATTTAGAAATAGCCGGTTGGTAGGATTTGACAAAGTATCGAATGAGGGCGGATCAATGCAGGAAAAAAGCAATTTTGTCTCGATTTTTTTATCGATACAAATAGAATGTGAGTATTGAACAGGGATAAAAACAGAGTGCCCAGCCGATAACGTATGTAATTCATCATTAATGCAGATGTTTACACTTCCTTGTAAACAGACCACCAACTCATGCAAGTTGTGGTGGTGTTGCTTGATGTCTTGTTCAAGCACAACACTGGAAGTCCAAAGCATTAAAATAGTCCAATAGTATAATTATAGGGTTCAATGCTATGCGACACCATGCAATAAAGATACTAAAATAATGTAAACGTAGCACTATTGTACTTTTAGTTGTAATTCTAGCAAGCGTGTTGTGAAGAAAATGGTCTGCTTTGGCAATTTAATGGCAATAGCTCAGCCAAATATTTTACTTTATTGGAGAAAATTATGATTGTTGTACATCATCTGAATAACTCTCGCTCTCAACGAGTGCTTTGGGCTTTAGAAGAGCTTGGCGTTCCTTATGAGATAAAACATTATAAACGTAATCTCAAGACTAACTTAGCGCCTACTAGTCTTAAAAAAGTCCATCCTTTAGGTAAATCTCCCGTGATAACGGATGGTGATATTACGGTTGCAGAATCTGGCGCCATTATTGAGTACCTTGCTCAAACTTATGGCCAAGATCATTTTATCCCTGAGGCAAAAACACAAGCACATCGTCAGTATTTATATTGGCTGCATTTTGCTGAAGGAACACTGATGCAACAATTGTTGTTAAAACTCATTTTAGAGAAAGCAGTGCAACGTTCAATGCCTTTTCTGATTAAGCCTATAGCAAAAGGCATTATGAAAAAAATAATGGCTGGATACGTTGGGCCGAATATCAAAGCTAGCTTAGATTTAATTGAAAACCATTTAAAAAATAATGAATGGTTTGCCGGAAATGAGCTTTCAGGCGCTGATATTCAAATGAGCTTTCCTTTAGAGGCATGGGCGGCAAGAAAACCTGCTGACCAAAATTATCCGACAATTGTTGCGTTTGTTAAGCGCTTTCAAGCTCGGGAAGCTTATCAAAAAGCCTTGAAATCAGGCGGAACTTACGATTTTGCTTAACCCTTTGCTTAATCCTTTGTTTAAATTAAAGTCCCAAGTGAAAAGAGCCAAATCAAAAGTAATAAAGAAATACGGGAAATTTAGTCTATAAACAAGTAGATAGAAAGCCATTGTTAGCTTTACTTTAATATATAGCCTTATGTGATCCTACACGTCGGAAATAGAGTATTAGAAATTGAACACCAAAGAAGAATCGCCAAAGCTGTTCTTGCCGTTCTAACCAAGCTTATTTCGGGCGTTCGCTTTTCTTAAAGCATCGCGTTACCCATTAGTTGTGATTGTTAAATCATTGCAAATAAAAATCAACCACTTCGTTAAGTGGTGTACTTAATAATTATATGAGTTGTTAATGTTACAACTCAGTTTTGAGAGAGAAAACTATGATTGAATTCAAGTTAAATGGAAACAAGGTTTCCTCTGCTGCAGATGTGAACACACCATTGTTATGGGTTATCCGTGATGAATTTGGTTTTAAAGGCACAAAATTTGGTTGTGGTATTGGCATGTGTGGTGCCTGTACTGTGCACATGGGCGGAGCACCTGTTCGAACATGTTCTTTTCCATTATTAGCCGCGGCAAATAAAAATATAACCACGATTGAAGGGTTAGATAACAAACATCCATTACAAAAAACATGGATTGAAGAACAAGTGCCACAATGTGGCTACTGTCAGTCGGGACAAATTATGCAAGCCGCTACTTTGTTGGCAAACAACCCGTCACCGAGTGACCAAGAAATTGTGGATCATATGAGCGGGAACTTATGCCGTTGCATGGCTTATGTTCGCATCAAAAGTGCCATTAAAAGTGCAGCTGACGTTATGTCAGCCGAAGTGCAAACTTTTGACCCGCGCGCTTCAACGCAACAATCATAAAGGCGAATGACAATGAAAAATATTAAAGATGCAAAAAATAATGTCAGCTTATCTCGACGTCGCTTTTTAGTTGGTACGGTTAGCGGTTCACTGTTAATGGCATTTGCGCCATTGGTGAGTGCATCCGGCTTAAGTAAAAGCCCGCAAGAAACACTGAAAAATAAATTATTTTCCCCAACGGTTTGGTTCGAAATAAACCCTCAGGGAGAAATTAATATTAATATTGCTAAGGCAGAAATGGGCCAACATGTTGGCACAGCACTAGCACGCGTTGTTGCAGATGAATTAGGCGCAGATTGGTCTACAGTGTCGATCACTCATGTAGATACCGACCCTAAATGGGGTTATATGGTCACAGGTGGCTCTTGGTCTGTATTTCAATCATTTAAACCACTATCTCAAGCCGGCGCTGCAGGCCGTATTGCTTTAATTGAGGCAGCAGCCAAAATATTAAATTGCCCTGTGGAAGAATGTAGAGTTGAGAACGGTGCTGTATTTTGTAAAGAAAGCTCTATTAGCTTTGGCGACATTGTGGCTAAAGGCACCTTTAACCGTACTTTTACACCAGAAGAAATCAACGCTTTGCCGCTAAAGCCTGCCAGCAAAAGAACATTAGTAGGCAAACCTAGCTCAGCACTAGATATTCCCGCTAAAACTAATGGTTCAGCCGTTTATGGTATTGATATTGAATTGAAAGGCATGGTTTATGCTCGCCCAATTATTCCACCAACTCGCTATGGCAGTAAAGTCACGAAAGTTGAGGATAGCGCGGCACAGAAGATAAAAGGTTATCTTGGCTACCATATTCTACAAGACCCAAGCGAAAATATTCAAGGTTGGGTTGCCGTTCATGCAGACACTTATTATGGCGCGATTAAAGCGGCTGATGCGTTAGATGTTAGCTATCAAGCAGGTGAAACAGCTAAGGTTAGTGAAGACGATATTCTCAAAGAAGGCGCGCGTTTAGTTGCCGACAAGAGTGAAGGCGGCTTGTTTGTCGATGAGGGTGATTTCGTCGCAGCAAGTGATAAAGCGGCAAACACCATTGATGCGGTTTATCGAACCCATACGGCTTTGCATTTTGCATTAGAGCCGGTAAATGCCACGGTTGAAGAAAAAGATGGTCATTGGCATGTTTATACTGGTAATCAATGGCAATCGTTAACGTTACCGGCGATAGCCAAAGCGCTACAGGTATCTGACGAAAATGTTGTTATGCATCAGCAATACTTGGGTGGTGGCTTCGGTCGACGTTTATTCGGTGATTACGCGATACCGGCGGTATTAACGGCTAAAGCGATTGGGAAACCGGTGAAAATGGTCTTTACCCGAGAAGATGACTCTCGATTTGATCAACCCAGATCCCCATCAGTTGTATCATTTAAAGCACTATTTGATAAAAATAATAAATTTACCGGCATGGAGCATGCTCTTGCGGCTGGTTGGCCAACTTTGTCAATGGCACCCGGTTTTATGCCTGAGAGCCTAGATAAAAAAATTCGGGTAGATCTATTTTCAACCAGTGGCACAGACCATTGGTACAGCATGGAAAATCACCGTGTACGAGCGATTAATAATAAATTAGCACAAAAAACCATTTTACCGGGCTGGTTGAGATCAGTAGGGCAGGGTTGGATTATTTGGGGGCTAGAATCATTTATTGATGAAATTGCTCATCAGGTAAAAGTGGATCCTATTGATTTTCGTTTATCAATGCTCGACGGTTTAGGTAAACAAGCAGGTAAAGCCCCTGAAAGTGTTGGCGGTGCCAAGCGATTAGCAAATGTACTGACAATATTGCAGCAAAAAACCAAAAACGTTAAATTAGCAAAAAATGAAGCTATTGGTGTTGCCGTAAGTGCTGGACAAGAAAGAACCATGCCGGCATGGATGGCTTGTGCGGCGCAGGTTCATGTAGAACCGAGTTCTGGAAAAATAACGGTTAAAAAGCTCACTATGATTGTTGATGCGGGCGTTATTGTTCATCCTGACGGTGCCTTAGCACAAGTACAAGGTTCGATGTTATGGGGAACAAGCTTAGCATTACACGAGCAAAGTCCAATTGAAAATGGTCAGGTGAGTAACATCAACCTAAATACCTACTCTCCCTTACGCATGAACGATGTGCCTGAATTAGACATTGAATTTGTCGAAAGTGAAGAGTTTCCTGTTGGCTTAGGCGAACCTGGCGTGGTGTCTATTGCGCCAGCTATTGCCAATGCTATTTTCCAAATCACAGGGGTTAGGGTGAGAGACTTACCTATTACTTCAGCGGCTATAAAAAATGCTTAAGTAATATAGTGTTGTGACTTGAACGCTGAATATTGGCGTAACGAGTACAAGTTTTAAAACCCTTAGTTTTGGCATTATGCTACTAAGGGTTTTTTATTGCCTTAACAGCTGTTGATAACCAGATATAACCTGATATAAGCAGACGTAACCAAGATTAAAGTAGCCTTTGAATTATATCTAACACGTTTTAGAACCTATTTATTCAAGCTTAGGTGCAATTAATAAGTGGCGTATTCACTTGAATTATCACTTTTTATAACCATCTCTAGTAAAAGCTTAACACCCTAAGAGCCCATCGTGAGCAACAATAACAAGACCATCAATCAAGCTATTTCAGATGAAAGTTCCTCAAAAAATAAGCCCAAAGCTTTCACCAGTTTACTGCCTATTTTTGCTTTTATAAAACCATACAAGCTGATGTTAGCGTTGGCATTATTAGCGTTGCTAATTACCGCGGCGGTTAACTTGTCTTTAGGGCAAGGGGTAAAGTTTGTTATCGATAGCGGCTTTATTGCCGGTTCACTTGAGCAATTACAATCGGCTATTTTAGTCTTAATAGGTTTAATTAGTTTGCTCGCTATAGGTACCTTTAGTCGCTTTTATTTAATGTCTTGGCTAGGTGAACGCGTTAGCGCAGATATTCGCAAAGCTGTTTTTAACCGCATTGTTACTTTGCATCCAAGCTATTTCGAAGAAAATCGCAGCGGCGAACTCATGTCGCGTTTAACCACCGATACCGCTTTATTACAGTCAATTATTGGTTCTTCATTCTCGATGGCACTGCGCAGTGTTTTAATGCTCATTGGCGGATTAGTGATGTTAATGGTGACTAATTTTAAATTAACCCTCTTTGTTATTCTCTCTGTGCCCGTTATTTTAATACCTATGATGATTTATGGCCGAAAAGTCAGAAAATTAGCTGAAAGCTCACAAGCGGCGATCGCCGATGTCGGTACTTATGCCGGTGAAATTATTCAAAATATTAAAGTGGTGCAAAGTTATACCCATGAAATAAAAGAGCAACACGCTTTTGCTGACGAAGTAGAAAAAGCGTTTTCTGTTGCCAAAAGGCGCGTAAAACAACGTTCAACCTTAATTGCTATTGTTATATTTCTCACTTTTGGAGCGATTAGCGGTATGTTATGGGTTGGTGGCATGGATGTGTTAAAAGGTGAAATGAGTGGCGGTGAATTAGGCGCCTTTGTATTTTACGCAGTAATGGTAGCTATGTCGGTGGCAACGGTGGCAGAAGTCTATGGTGAATTGCAACGAGCAGCGGGCTCAGCAACGCGACTGTTAGCATTACTTGAAATTGAAAGTGATATTAAAGAATTAGTTTCTCCGAAAGTGCTCAATAATAATGCTCAAGCGGTGATCAGTTTTAAAGGTGTCGACTTTTGTTACCCGTCTAGGCCAGACAGTGCAGCACTTAGTCATATCAATTTAGCCATTCCTACCGGAAAAATTGTCGCTTTAGTCGGGCCTTCGGGGGCTGGTAAAACAACGTTATTTGAATTATTACAACGTTTTTATGATCCGCAAAAAGGCAGCATTAGCTTTAATGATACCGATATTACCGAACTAAAATTAACTGATTTGCGTCAAGCAATGGGTATGGTGCCGCAACATCCGATACTGTTTAGCTCCGATGTATGGCACAACATACGCTATGGCAAGCCTGAAGCGAGTGATGGTGAGGTTATTAGCGCCGCAAAAAAAGCGCATGCTCATGAGTTTATTGAACAATTACCTCAAGGTTATGACAGCTTTTTAGGCGAACAAGGAGTGCGCTTATCCGGCGGACAAAAACAGCGCATTGCTATAGCACGAGCGATATTAAAAGACCCTGCTGTATTACTGCTTGACGAGGCAACCAGTGCCTTAGATGCCCAAAGTGAATACCACGTACAAGCCGCATTAGATGAATTAATGACCAATAGAACCACATTAATAATAGCCCACCGACTAGCAACGGTAATTCATGCGGATTTAATTGTTGTTATGGATCAAGGTAAAATTGTTGATACAGGAAATCATAAGTCGCTGTTAAAAAGCTCTAAACTCTATCAAAGGCTTTGCGAGTTGCAGTTCGATAAAGCTAATGAAGACTCTACTTAATCCGAAATAACATTAACTAACTTACAGTCAATGAGCTAAGGTTATTAATAATTTAATAATTCAATAATTCAATAATTCAATAATTCAATGATGAAATTAATAACTTTTATCTGCAAGTTCGAAATAAATAAATCATAAATACTTGTACAAATCCGCTTTGCTAACTCTGTGTAAAATATTCGTTCGAAAATGTAAATCTTACTGAATCCTAAAGATCTAACACTGGCGTTATTGAATGCCTGGATATTGTGAACTAACTTCTCATAGCCAGACATACAGTGATGCGTATGCTGGCATCCAAAAGCATAAGCACTGGTCCGTATTTTGCTAATTAGTCATGACGTAAATATTTAATTAAGACCAAAATAGCCCCAAGCAGTGATGTTAACCTAATTTACTAATGATACTACTATTGGAACAAGCACAGGTGTTTCAACCACTACTGGGTATAGTAAACCGGTTGTCCGCCTTATCAGTTTTGGGGGCAATCTTTGCAGGTGTTAGCTTACTATTCGCCTCAAGTTAGCTGTTAGTACTTCTTGGCTCTGCGATCGATGTCGCCGTTGATGCAGATCTTAGCGTAATAGATGACGGTATTGGTCTTGGTGCTATCATTTGGATGTTGCGAAGTACGATTATTTGGATGTTGCGAAGTACGATTATTGCAATATTAGCCGGGGGAATGTTAGCGGCGAAATTATCAAGAACAGTTGATGATCGTATCGGCGACTTACATGGTTTTACAGTATGGTCGAGTCAATAGATAACTAAGATAAAATAGTGAATTAACTTATATTAAAATTAAAATGAGGAAAAGATCATGAGAATAGGCTTATTAGGATTAGTTATTATACTGTTAGTGGCAGCCGCAGTAGTTAAGAATGTGGCCATTGGCGGTTTAGGTGGATTGTTATTACTTGTAGTGTTGATATTATTTTTAAGCGGTAGACTCTAATTTGAGACGCTAGTATTCATTATAAAGACTAAAAGTACAACGCCATAAGCTTGATAGCTTATGGCGTTTTTATAATAAGTAAATAGTAATTTAATGAGTATTACTTTGTAAAAAATTTTGTACAACAGCCTCTTTAACCTATATGGAGGTGACTATGTGCAGCGACGGTCACAAGCGGGTACTTACTAGATGGATTTCTCCTGTTTATCTTAGGTTGTGTAAAGCAATAACTTCAAAAATATTGTAAAAATTACAATGTGACTGCATATCGATTTTTGCTTTTATTTTAAGTCGTTGTTTTTAAGTTATATTTTTATAATTCGTTAATGGCAAATAATTTGCTTATTAAATTAATGAAAATTAATTATTTTTATTAAATATTTAAACAATAAGGAGTTAATTATGAGCGACGTAATAACAGGTTTATTTGAAAATCAACAAGATGCAAGTGCTGCAATTCATTCATTAGAGCATAAAGGTGTTGATGCGAATGATATTTCGCTAGTAGCAAATGAGTCTTTAACCAAAGACAGCTTTGCTGTAACCGATAGTTCCAAATTACCTGAAGGTTTTGCCATCGGTGCCGCATCAGGTGGTGCATTAGCTGCTATTGTAGCGGGCCTTACAGCTGTTGGAACAGTGGCTACAGGTGGTGTTGGTTTACTCGCTAGCGGACCATTAGTTGCGGCCTTAGCTGCTGGTGGTGCAGGTGCAGCAGCAGGTGGTTTAGTGGGAGGAGCAATTGGTTTTACTATTCCTGAACACGAAATAAAATATTACGAAGACGCAATAGAAAAAGGTGCGGTGCTCGTAGGTGTTAACTATGAAAATGACGATATCAAAGATTTAATTAAGCAAACATTTGAAACATTCGATGCTACTAAAGTTTCCAGTGCTTAAAATAAATTGTATGATTTAGTTCGTCAAAAAAGAGCATTATTGCTCTTTTTTTCTTTAATTTTTTATTGTAAAGGGAACGCCTGAACGGGTGTTAGCATAAAATGCACATTATTTTGATCATATTAACGAGCGCTTTATTCATGGTTACTTTTGCTCCTCTTTTACCATCTAATCATTGGTTATTCCGAGTGTGGGAATTTCCAAGGGTTCAGATATGTGCATTAGTACTCCTCAATATGCTTGCGTGTTTATATCTACTGCCAAGTGAACTAGGTTATGCCCTAGTAGCAATAAATGCAGTGCTCCTTATCTATCAGGTTTTTTGGATATTTCCATTCACTTGGTTAGCACCTGTCCAAGTAAGCGGTGTAAGCTCAAATGTCAGTGCACCTAAGCTAAAGGTTATCACGAGCAACGTATTGATGACGAACCGATCATCAGATAAATTATTGGCTTTGGTTAGCGAGTATCAACCGGACGTCTTAGTGACACTGGAGTCCGACATATGGTGGCAAAACTCCCTTAGTTCACTGCACGACGATTATCCATACAGAGTTGCAAAACCGCTTGATAATTTGTATGGCATGCATCTTTACAGTAAACACAAGTTAGAAAACTTGACCGTAGTAGACTTAATTAAAGCAGATATTCCATCTATACATTGTGACCTTATTTTGAATGAAAGTATCAGAATTAAGTGTCACTTTCTTCATCCTGAACCTCCTAGTCCTACAGAAAGTAAGGTCGCAACGCCCCGAGATCGTGAATTGTTGCTTGTTGCTAAACAGGTTAGCCCCAGACAAGAGCCAACGATTGTCACTGGCGATTTAAATGACGTAGCCTGGTCCCCGACCACTAGGGCCTTTCGCCATAAAAGTGGGTTACTGGATCCAAGAGTTGGCCGAGGTTTTTTTAATACGTTCCACGCACAACATACATTAGCTCGTTGGCCATTGGATCACATTTTCCACTCTGCACATTTCCAGCTTATTGAGCTTAAGCGTTTACCCAGTATAGACTCTGACCATTTTCCACTATATAGCAGTTTCGCCATAACAAGTGAACTTGCAAGCCAGACTAAAGGTTGAAGGTATGAAGCGTTATTCATTAAAGTGGAATAACTCGGAAGCTTATCTTTATTTAGGTAGGTTAATTCGTATCAAACAATCCCCAGATCCCAACAACCTTAAACGCATATCTGTAAGCCATTTTTTATAAAGAGGGTAAATCTAGCTATCAAGCCCTAATTGGCATGTCATTATTGCTTCTAGTTATTATGGGTGGCATAGTTTAATTGTATAGTTAAATAGCATAGTTAATTGTGATTAACGCATTGTAAAAAAACGCATTGAATAAAACGCATCGAATAAAAATTTTACCAAGAGAAATAAATGTCCCTAAACCTGTCTAATAATTATCAAGCACTTGGCGCTAAATTTTCAGAGCCAACATTGCCAGCACCTGTGTCTCAACCCTCATTATTATTGTGGAACGAAACGTTAGCTAAAACGTTAACTATCCCTTTTAGTCAAGACAATGACGCTGAACTCATCGCGCAATACTTCTCAGGTAATAAACTCATTGATGGAAGCAAACCCGTTGCTCAAGCTTATTCAGGTCATCAATTTGGTCACTTTAATCCGCAGCTTGGCGATGGTCGGGCACATTTATTAGGTGATATTGCAGATATTGAGGGGCAACGTTGGGATATTCAGCTTAAAGGCTCAGGCGTCAGTGCTTTTTCACGTCAAGGTGATGGTCGTTGTGCGCTTGGTCCAGCCCTGCGCGAATATATTATGAGTGAAGCTATGTTCGCACTTGGTGTGCCCACTACGCGTTGTTTAGCGGTGGTTACTACTGGTGAAAGTGTATATCGCGAGCGACCTTACATGGGGGCTGTGGTTACACGTGTTGCGGCAAGTCATATAAGAGTGGGGACTTTTCAATATTTCGCGGCACGTGGCGACACTGACTCGCTTTCAAAATTGATAAATTATGCTATAAATCGTCATTTTCCAGCATTGCGTCTTGAAGAAAAAACACCAACAAAGGTAGATCTTGATGAGAAATCAACGGCTAATGAGCTTGATAGCGAACAAGTACTTAAATTTTTCTCTGCGGTGTTGTCAAAGCAAGTTCCATTAGTGCTGTCATGGTCAAGGGTCGGTTTTATTCATGGTGTAATGAATACAGACAATACGACTATTTCAGGTGAAACCATAGATTACGGCCCTTGTGCCATGATGAATAGCTATGATGCAGACACTGTGTTTAGCTCAATTGATCGCAATAGTCGTTATGCTTTTGGTAAACAGATAGGCATTATGCAGTGGAATATGACGCGACTAGCCGAAACCTTATTACCCTTAGTAGCTAGCGATGAAGATGAAGCCGTAGCGAAAATAGAGCCCTTATTAACGCAATTTCATCAAGACCTTCAGCAAGGCAACTTGATTATGATGGCGGCTAAAATTGGTATTGATGAGCCCGAGCAAGGTGATGCTCAGTTGATTAATGACTTACTGGCCATTATGCAAAAGCAAAAGTTAGATTACACACAAACTTTCGCAGCTTTAACTTATTCATTGAACAAAAGACAGATTGAAGAACCCATTATTGAGGCGCTTAATGAATGGTTACCGCGTTGGCATACACGTATTGAGCCATTTAAAACGGCTGCACACCAGTTAATGGTGAGCATTAATCCTGTTGTTATTCCAAGAAATCATCATGTTGAAGCTTTATTAGACGCTTGCCAAGAAACTGGTGATTTAACGGCGCTAAATAAGTTTTTGGCCGTATTGCGACAACCTTATACAGAAATCCCAGAGACTAAAAACTATCAAGATGCACCCGTTGACGGCGATACAAATTATCATACCTATTGCGGTACTTGATCTGGCATTAAGCTTTACATTAGGAATAGCTAATAGGAATAGCTAATAGGATAAGCAACTAAAATAAAGGAACAGCTATGACACTCATGGCTGTTTAGGCAAATTAACAACTAGCTAATTAATATTGCCTGTTAGTTTTATGCATAATTAGCTGCAGGGTATCATTGTAAGTTATTGAATTTGATATAAAGGTATTTGTAATAGTTGCTCGTCGATATGGCTCAACATCGCAATATAATGTTGTGATTGTACATCTTGGTAGTGCTTTTTAAATGCTTGTTGTGTTATCCCCTCAGGTAATTTTGCTAATGCTGGGATGATAGCCGACTCACTATTGGCTTGCGCTAAACTCGCCTGTACTAATAAAGCGCTGTTATTTGACTGGGTTGATATCATGGCGAATTTTGTTCCTGCGCGATCCGCCATTAAATCAGCAAAGCTAAAGCCACTGCCGCCTTGATTCGAGTCTAAAAATTCTTTTAGTTCACCAATAGCATCACTGGCATTACTATTACCAAATAACTGTAAAGCAATGGAATAAATAAAGTGCTTTTGAATGTCAACACGATCTCTTAAGGTAACACTCCTTTGTAATTTCATTCGTTGTAAAGCTTGTTCTGATGAATAATGCGAAATTTCACCAATCAACAATTCAAAAGCATCTGTGCCAAAGTACAACACTAATGCCGTTAACGCGGCTTTATTTTCTACCGCGGCTTGTGCTCCTATGCGGGCACTGCGTTTTTTAGCAACTGAAAATACATGCGCAATATAAGGGGCTAGCGATTTTTTATTGTCGTTGCTTGCAATAAAGTTGAGTAATGCTTGGTGATAAAAGCGAATATCGTCAACATTTCCAAATAATGCAAATTTGTCACGTAATGCAAATAAAGATGCTTTAGCGGTTTTATTGTTGTTATGCAGGCTGTCGGGTATTTCAATATTAACATGCAGACTTGAAGGCGAAATATCAACCTTAGAAATAATGTTGATTAAAGAAATACCAAACTCTTTTTTATATAGTTTTCGCTGACTAATTCAGCTAGCACAATTAACCAATTACCAGGTATTGGAATACTTCCTATATAGGCTGTGTCGAGGTCTAATCCTGTTTGAGAAGCATTTAAGGTAAGTTCTATATTTAAAAAACGAATGAGCTTAGGTAAAGGTAACTCAAGGGAAAGCCGAAAAAATCCTTGGCCTTCTATCAACACAATGTTTGAAATAAGCTGCGGAATAGCACGGTGACCTAACGCACTGAGACCATCAATTTCATTTTGAGTAACGCTTAATATTACCGGCTGATTGTTTGACTCATCTGTTTGCACTGATTTAATGGTTTGTACAAGACGCTGTAATGTATTCTTGTTCTCAGTGGCGAAGTTAGCATCAATTTGATGAACCGCCTTTATATGTGGCGACGGCTGTAAGGCGAGCAATATTAGCGCAAAGACTAAAACGGTTAAGGATAATAAAATATAAAATGTGCGTTTTACGATAACTTTCAAACTTCGGCCTTAGCTAAATTTTATAAAAAAATTGTGACGTTATCACTTTATAAACCAGCTAATAAGGGCGAATTCAAAAGTTATAAATATGCTGTAACAACTAGAATAGCTATTATAAGCAATTGAAAAATGACTACAAGTTATTAGCCTCTAAAAGCCATCAGGCAGTAATGCTCAATCCTAGCTATGGCTAAATATCGCTTACAGTTAATCTACTTTAGTTAAGTATAAACTAAGCCTAAGTTAAGCATAAGTTAAGCCTAAGCTAAGCAGATTGTATTTAGGGTTTATAAGAACAGTCAAATCTCGTCGATTGAGGGGGTATTATTGAGCTGTGATCATTGTTAAATTATTTAACTGTATCTGAGCTAATAACGATTAAGGTTTGTCTCATAGGAGGACAGTTTAAGTATTGTGTAAAACTATTACAAACACACTTTATTTCGTCCTGTGTCTTTTGCTTGATATAAGTATTTGTCTGCCTGCTTGAGCATAGCGTCTAAGTTATATTCTGAATTTTTTTCACTTTCAGTCAAGCCAACACTAATGGTGAATTTTATTAGATACTCGCCCTCAATGCTTATAGTGTTTTTCTCTACAGTATCCCGAAACATATCTAGCTTTTCTTTTGCACTTAGCAGGTTTGAATCAGTTAATAGTACACAAAACTCCTCACCACCTAATCGCCCAATAATGTCGCTATCTCTAAAACATTCGCACATTATTTTCGCGAATTCCTTTAACACCTCGTCGCCAGTATGGTGGCCATAATTATCATTGATAGCTTTAAATAAATCGATATCAATCATCGCTAAACTGACTGACTTTATGTTCCTTTTTGCGTAGGAAAGTGACGCTTTTGCTGCCTCAAAAAAACCTCTTCTGTTGAGAAACGAAGTGAGTGGATCACGCACGCTAAGTTCTTTTACTAGCTTTTCTCGCTCTATTTGTTCAGTTACATCACGCTCTACTGCAGCAAAATAAAACACGTCATTAAACTCATTTTTCATTGGCACAATATTCATATCTAACCAATATTCTTGTCCCGACTTTGAGTAATTTAATATTTGTGCTTTTACGGGGAGTTGTTGAGATAATGCTTTGTGAATTTTATAGGTTGTTTCATTACTGGTGTTTGGACCTTGTAAAATTCGAGGGGTTTGACCTATTACCTCTTCTTTTTTATAGCCAGTTAAATCAGTAAAAGCTTGGTTAACATAAACTATTTTCGGACCTTGGTCTTTAAAGGGAGCCGCTTCAGTTACCACAATAATGTCATTAGCCAGTTCGACAATATCTTCAAAGGGAATAATTTTTTTTTGTCGAGTAATATCTAAAAAGCTGACCACGATTTGTTTAATTTGATGCTGGTCGTCAAACTCTGGATAAACATTACAAATTACCCAAGTCACTTTTTCAGATGAACTGTCTAAAATGCCCACTTCCAAATTAGTGATCGGCGCTTTGGTCCTAATGACGCTGTTCACTGGGAAAGTGTCAATACTCATGACTTGGCTGTGTTTATCAACAAATCGCCAGTTAGGGTCAAGGGCATCTTTTCCTAATGCTTGACTCCTACTTAGTCTTAATAACTCTAATGCTTTGGGATTAGCATAACTTATTTTGGTATCGTTACTGTGCACAACCACACCTGTGTGGAGGTTTTCTAACAGAGCTGCAGAATCAAATTGTGATAAATTCACTTGTTTGCCCATAAATGAGGAAGTTTATAAATTAAGAATAAAAGAGCTGTATCTTAGAGTCAATTCTAATAACCGAATGCTCTGCCTGTTTGGCCTATAAACGCTTAACAATAGTTGTTTTTTTGGCAAAGCTTGAGCTTTATAAATAGTGTATTAATCACTAGGTTGTTATACAGATAGTGTTCATGGTTATTGTGCTATAACGTCCAATAAGGGAACGAACTTAAGTAAACTTGTTCTCCTCGCCAATCTGCTAATTTAGCACTACAGTTATTTTAGTACCAAATTATTTTCTGGTTTTAATTATTGGCTTTTAAACTATATTTTAGTATAAATTATAGTCTAGCAAAGTCATTGGAAAGTTATAATTTATGTTAAAAACATTGTTTTCAAATGAATTCATGCCACACGGCATGTGCTATATGTGGCGGCCAGAATTACTTTGGCTACATGTTATTTCCGATGCGTTGATTTTCCTTTCGTACACAAGTATACCCATTACGCTTGTCTATATTTTGCGTATGCGCAAAGATTTAATTTTTTCGAACGTTATGGCGTTATTTGGCGCCTTTGTATTATTGTGTGGTTTTACCCATTTATTAGCGGTGTGGAATGTCTGGAACGGCACCTATTGGTTAAGTGGTGGGATGAAAGCGATGGCCGCAATTGTTTCAGTGGCTACGGCCTATATGTTGTGGAAGCTAGTACCTACCTTAAAAAATATTCCGACTGTTGAAAAACTTAAAGTTGAAGTTGAAAAACGTGAAGCAGCAGAAGAAAAGTTGCAAGAAAAAGCCAGAATATTAGCCATTGAATCTAAAAGATTAAATGACTTAAATGACGAATTAGAAGCTTATGCCTTTGCATCATCACATGATCTTAAATCACCTTTGCGGGGTATTAGACAGTTAGCGAGCTGGATTGAAGAAGATTTACACGCAGAGGGGTTCACTTTACCTGAAGATTGCCGTGAACATTTTGATGTCATGAAATCAAGAATAACCCGTATGGAAAATTTGTTAGATGACTTACTCGCTTATTCAAGAGCGGGTCATATTTCAGGTGAACTGACATCAATTAATGTTAAGAATTTATGTTTTGAGTTACTTGAACTGTTAAATACTACATCAAAAGTCACTTTGCATATTGATGATAATATTGAAGATTTTAAGTCATTTCAGGCCCCGTTAGCGTTAGTATTTCGAAATTTATTAGACAATTCAATTAAGCATAATAATAAAAAAGGGGGCAATATTTGGCTTGATATTATTGAGAAAGATAACTATTTTGAATTTAGTATGAAAGATGATGGTCCAGGTGTAAACGCCAGTGACTTTGAACGGATAACGCGAATTTTTAGTACGTTAAAAGCAAAAGATGAAGTTGAGGGAAGCGGTATGGGGCTTGCTATAATACAAAAAATTATTAATAAGTTTGAAGGTTCATTAAGTTTTGCTAGTGAGCAAGGCGAAGGCTTAACGGTAATATTTACTTGGCCCAAAGAACATCATTTAAAAATGCTAATGGCCGCTGAAGTATCACAAAGGGGTTAGGGGGTATGGCAGAAAACTATAACGAAGTTACTATCTTAATTGTTGATGATGATGACCTTGACGTCATTGGTATTAAACGAGCGTTTAAAAATACACGCATTGAAAACCCGGTTGAAAGAGTTAGAAATGGTGTTGAGGCCCTTGAGATATTAAGAGGTAAATTGGCAGGTAAATCTATCATCGTATTGTTAGATTTAAATATGCCCGTAATGGGGGGATTTGAGTTTTTAAACGAGATACGACATGATGCAGAATTAAACAGCATCATAATATTTGTTTTAACCACGTCTAAATCTGACGAAGATAAGTTAGCCGCATACGCAAAAAATATCGCGGGCTATGTGGTTAAGTCAGAATTAGGTACTTCTTTTCAAAAACTGATCGATTTGTTGACTGCTTATTGGCACATTATTGAATTTCCTGATATTAAAGGTAAGGTTTAATTTGAAGATTTTACTAGTTGATGACGATCGCGTTGATCGAATGGCCACTAAAAGACTGTTAAAACAATCAGATTTCGATCTGGAGATAACAGTAGCTGTTACGGGCTATGAAGCCTTAAGTGGTATGCAGTCAACAGAGTATGATCTAGTATTGTTAGATTACAATCTACCTGACTTAACCGGGTTGGAGGTTTTACAGCATGCCACTAAAAGTGGCATCGGCAAAACCGCCATTATATTTTTATCAGGTATAGAGAATGAGGCCTTGGCACAGCAATGCTTAGAGCTTGGCGCGCAAGACTTCTTATTAAAAAAAGATATTAACCCAGCACATTTACGCAAGGCGATAACGCACTCGAAACTTCGCCATGCTAACGAAATGCAATTAGACAAAAACCGTTTAGACATGCAAAACCTTGCTGAGCATGACCAATTGACTGGCCTGCTAAACCGATATGCATTTGAAGCCAGACTAACAACAACAAAGTCGATGAGAGAACGATTAAGCAGTGGTTTAAGTCTAATGTTGCTTGATTTAGATAATTTTAAATGGATAAACGACACCCACGGTCATGACCGAGGCGACGAAGTTTTAATTGAAGTTGCCAAGCGCCTACAAAGTGTATGCCGTGAGGAAGACTACCTATGCCGCTTAGGGGGCGATGAGTTTGCACTGGCTATCATGTGTCAGGAAGATGACTATTCATATGTAGTCGCAGAACGAATATTTACCGCATTTAAACGTCCTTATGAAATGAAAAATTTAGTCGTCAATATTGAGTGTAGTATTGGTATCGCTGACTTTACGGATGAAAAAGATATATTAAATGATGTGCTAAAAAAGGCCGATCTCGCTATGTATAGAGCGAAATCGGATGGTCGAAATCGTTTTCACTACTTTAATGAAACATTGCAAGATATAGCTGAACGCCGAATTTCAATTGCGGCGGAGTTACGGAACGCTATTAAATATGACGAGTTCGTAGTTTATTATCAGCCTCAGTTATCAGCCGACAGTAATACAATAGTTGGTGCAGAAGCATTAGTTCGGTGGCGGCATCCTGAACGCGGCATACTTGGCCCACAGGAATTTTTAGATATTGCTGAAGAAACCGGCTTAATTGAAGAAATAGACCAAATCGTTATGGCAAAAGCTTGTAGTCAAAGGAGCGCTTGGCAAAAAACACTAATAAAAAATACAGACTTCAAAATTGCTATTAATATTTCAGCTAGGCACCTAAAGAGTGATACATTTTTAGATAATGTACAAAAAGTGCTGGCAGAAGTTAATATCGATCCAAATTTGATTGAGCTAGAAATTGTCGAAAGCGAATTAGTACAAGACTTTACCAAAGCCGTAAATGTAATATCTCAATTAAAAGCCATAGGTGTAGATTTAGCTATTGATGATTTTGGTACAGGGTATTCATCTTTAAGCTACCTTAAGCACCTGAATGTACAAACTTTAAAGGTTGATCGCTCTTTTTTGTCTGATGTTCCTCATAACGTAGCCAGCTGTCGGTTGCTGAAAGGGTTGATAAACTTAGGAAAAT
This sequence comes from Colwellia sp. PAMC 21821, assembly GCF_002077175.1. Classification (NCBI taxonomy): domain Bacteria; kingdom Pseudomonadati; phylum Pseudomonadota; class Gammaproteobacteria; order Alteromonadales; family Colwelliaceae; genus Colwellia; species Colwellia sp. PAMC 21821. The sequence goes on along the minus strand of NZ_CP014943.1, from coordinate 1,147,501 downwards.
CAATGGAACTTAAAGTCGTTGTTGAAGGCGTTGAAGATGCTCAGCAATTAAAAAAATGTCATGAATATTTTGGCGATATAGTGCAAGGTTACTACTTTTCGGTGCCATTAAATTCAGAAGACTTTGCCGCATATTACAACCAATATAAAGCAGTTGAAAGGTGACATAATACAACTGGACAATTACATATACTTAATGAAATTATAAATTCTACAATATGGTGTTATTTCTATCATGTTATCTTAAGAAAACCAGTGACTTGTTAATATTAAACATAAGGCTGAACAGGATTTGCTTAATACAATTTTTAACACCAGAACTCAACCAGAGCCCATCGAAAAATTGATATACCTAGTTCCCAAGTTAGTAACTTTTTACCAAGCATCAGGTCGAAGCTCAGTACTTTAATATGTTCAATACTCAGTTTTGCTTACCAATCATAAAACCTTGGTTTCAAACATATGCACTATTGATAAGCTGAAAGATTAAGTATCTTGCTTTTAGGCATCACTGACTTTATTTTGGCAAAATTAATCAAGGCGTTATGGTAGTACTTCACACAATGATGATGCTGTAGATTAAAGGCTGTAGATTAAAGGCTGTTGATTGCAAAGGCAGGCTGGCAGGCGAGAAAGCGCACCTAGTGCCATACTGTTCAGTCCTAGGTGCATACGTCAGGTGTTAAGATAAATTAAAGGCAACATGTTGATGAAAGCGTAAAGTTAATTCATCTTTTTCTGTTGGAATTTCAAGTTCAGTTGCAAATAAACGCATGGCTTGCTCTATTTGATTAACAAATTTAGCATAATTTTGTTCTTCGCCATTTTGGCTGTTAGCAACAAAAATTAATTGCACATTATCGACTAATGTATCTGCTTGCCATTTGCTGACAATACCACATGGACTTTGCTTTGGGTTGTAGCCGAGCATTTGTAATTCGCCAACCTTTGATACTAAGTCATGCAAACTATGTCTAACAAGTGGGACCAAACCATTGGCGATAAGTGCACCATTATTTAAGTTAAAGCGCTTTGCCACTAATGAAAAAGTATCAGTTAAATAGGTATAAAGTGGATTATAGGGATCTGTTGAAGCAGAATCTATATCAACTAACCCAGAGATCCTATGATCAAGTGTTAAGTCGACAATAGCATAAGTAATTGATGAAATATTTTCCGCTAATTTTACATCTTGGCTCGCATACCTTTGTGCTATCGGCCTAAATTTATGTGCCTGGCTTGCGTTACAACCTTTATTTTTAGCAAAAATATCATAGGTTAAATGCTGGTGATCACGCATGCGTATAGCGTTTAATGGCAGCTTTATTTGCTCAGAAAATTCACCTAACAGGGTTTTTACCCGTTGATGAAAGTCTGCCGCACCCGCTCTAATATCAGTACCTGATGCTAAAAAAACTAAGGTAATTTTTTTTGCTCTGTTATTGGCATCAAAAAATGAATTTTGTAATACATGCTGCTGCGGGTCGTAGTAGAAAATTATTTGTTGTTTCGTTTGCCACTGATGCATTTCTTGGCTATAACGTACACGCACTAACTTGTCGTTAGCAACTAATATGCTGTTCGTGATGGTATTATTATTACTTAAAGTAAACAGTAAATCGGCTATCGCTTGGTAACAAGCATAATAATTTATATTACCGTCACTATTAATATGTGTTGGTAATTGCGAAAGCAGTTGATCTGTTAACGTGAATTCAGCCAAAATATACTGATTATCGCGCGCGTTAGCTGGTATATAAGCTTTTGGGGCGGCATTTCGTTTCCTAACTATAGACATAACAACTCCCTGAAAAAATTTAGGCATCAACTTGATACCGATTGAAATAAATATGTCTTGGATTATAAGCACTAGGTGTGACATTTTTATGTCAAAGAACAAGCGTATCAGCAGTAATTAAAATATTTGGAGGCTCAATTGAGCATGTGTAACTTATGTCGATAGACAATAATGCAGAATTAATTGCTGCAATAAATCAGATAATGCCCTTCGGAAAATATAGCGGCAGAAAATTGCTACAGTTACCTGAACCTTATTTAGTGTGGTTTTACGGCAAAGGCTTCCCTGAAGGAAAACTCGGCGAACAATTAGCGTTAATCTATGAAGTTAAGCTTAATGGTTTAGAAGATATGCTGAGACCCTTGTTAAGAGGGTAATCCTGTTTATAGGTTTGTTTAAATAACTTCTCTTAGAGCTAATCAGGGAGCTTTTATAAAACGCTATTCCAGATGGGTTTAGCGTTAATTATATTTATATCAGTCAGTTATTCTATCAATGCCACTGATTATACAAGCTACTTTACACGCAGTAATTAGCTGTTTTAGCCATTAGTAATAGTCAAATAATTAGTGAATTTGGTTTACTTAATACAACCCCTTTGAACCCGATAAAACTCTCCAGCGAAGGCTTTAATAAATGCAATACAGCTTCTGTTGCTTAAAAAAGTTCTATCCAATGTGTTTTCTGCTAACGTTAAAATTTATCTCAATTAAATACTCAATTAAATAATCAATTAATATTCTGATATTTATCATTATTTCACTTAGATAATATTTATCTCACTTTTAAATTAATACAGCAACTTGACGAAATTACTTTCGTGAACTAATTTTTCTAAAGCTCTACTATCACTATCAAAGGAATTGGTATGTCGTTATTTAGAAAGGAAGCTGTCTCTCATCAAGGTGAGCGTTTAACAGGTGCTATTATTTTAGCTCAACCATTATCTATAAAGCTTACGGTACTAACTTTAGTGTTAGCCGCAGTATTCATTGTTACCTTCTTATTCAGGGCTGAATATTCTCGTAAAGAAACGGTTCGTGGTTTTTTAATGCCTAGTAAAGGAGTTATTAAAAGCTTTGCTAGTCAAGGTGGAACCATTGAAAAATTATGGGTAAAAGAGGGTGATAAAGTTACTAAAGGACAGTCACTCGCGACTATCGTAGTTCAGCAAAGAAATAGCAATGGCATTGATTTAAGTACACAACTCTCCGATCAACTCAACACTCAAGCTAATTTATTAGCAGATGAAATAGCTCAACATCAAGCCTTAAAAACTCAAGAGCTTTTAAATTTAAATATACAGAAATCGGGTTTAAATAATGAAAAAGTAGCACTTGAAAGTCAAATGACTTTAGCCGACGAAAAGCTAAATCTGTTAACGGATCAGCAATTAGATTTCAATCAGTTAAATAAAAATGGCTATGTATCAAACTTAGAGAACGAGCGTCAGCAACAGGCATTACTTGAGGCTAAGCAAGAAAAACAAAACACTGCTCGATTGCAGCTTCAGCAGCAAAACCAATTAAATCAAGTAGCATTTAATATTAATAATATTCCTCAACAATATACTTTACGCATTAATAATTTAAAACGTCAGCAAGCAGAGCTTCAACGCCAATTAGCTCAAGTAGCAAGTAATTATAGATACACTATTACTGCAAGTAATAACGGCTTAGTAACCGGAATACAAGTAGTTGAAGGGGAAACCTTGTCCCAATCAAAAGCGCAATCTAAACCTTTATTACACATATTACCTGAAGGCTCAGAGTTAATTGCCGAGCTTTTATTACCCACACGATCTGCGGGCTTTATTCAAGTTGGTAACAGCACACGCTTAAGGTTTGATGCTTTTCCTTACCAACGCTTTGGTTTTATTAACAGTGAAATTGTAAGAATTGATCAAACATTAATTGCGCCAAATGAAATACAGCTACCTATTACATTACAAGAGCCTGTTTATCGTTTACGCGCGAAGTTAAATCACCAACAAGTGCAAGCGTTTGGAAAATCGTTTGATTTGAAAAGCGGCATGTTGTTTGAGGCCGATATCATGCTTGAGCAGCGTACATTAATTGAATGGCTACTTGAGCCTATTTATAGTCTGAGAGGCAGAGTAAGCTAGTAAACAGTAAGCAATTAAAAGAATTTTTCTGGTCAGGCTGTTATTTATATCTTAACTGTCTGATTGGGAAATAGAGTGGCCGACTTTAGATACACTTTAGCGAGAGCAACTAAAGTCAGCCTATTAACAACTAACTCAAATGATTGAGTTAGTCCTTAACAACCGACAACTTAATGTCGGATACATGGAGTATAACATTATGCGTGAATTAAACGTAAATGAAATTGAAAAGGTAAATGGAGGTGGGTTAGTTTTTGGTGCTGTTGCTGGTGGAGCAAGTTCGTATGCTAGTGGTGGTGATCTTGGTGATGTAGTCGCAGGTGCGTTTATGGGAGGGATTGCAGGGTTTTTCGGTGGGGCTGGTGCAATAATATGGGGGGCTGGGTATAGATTTACCGGAGCATTTTTAGGCGGCGGCGGGGGGGCTTATTTCAGTTCACTGCGGGGGTTATCCAAAAATTAAGTTCATTTAATTAAGAGGGTCATACAGGAGTAAAGATATAACTGCTGTATGGTTCTATTTCATAAGGTAAAAAGTGATGGCTAATTTTTTTATTAAGTACTGTTCTATGTATAAAAATTGGGATAAAAATAGTATAACCATATGGGAGCGTCGAAAACAAGAAGGTATAGTAAAGTTTGTTTTGCTTGAAGGAATCGTAAAATGGGGGGTGTTTTCCACAATTATTTTTCTAAGTATGACTATTACGGGAGAAGAGTTGAGACAAGTAGAAATTGTTACAACATGTTTAATTTGGCTCGTTGCTTCAATAATATACGGTTCTTCACTATGGTACGGAACTTCTTTAGCATACAAAAAGTACCTAAAGTAAATATGCTAAAACAATAAAGTAAGGAGATGAATTAGTTAATTCAAAGTTTATAGTGATCATTTACTAATCTTGTATGCTTAGAGATGTTATGTATGTACTAAGTTTTACATTACTTTAGGGTAAATGAATAAGCACAAACGAACGTTTTGAATGTTTATATTTAAATATTATTTTACTTTTGTGGCTACAAATTAATTTTCTGAATCATTACTTATAAATTTTATATTAGTGAAAAGTTACTAATTTAAAATGGAATGATGGATATTCTAAGTATAATTAATCTTTTAACTTGTTATTTTATATGGATTTAATTTTTTATTAAATAGTGGCATGTATGCAAAATTTATCTGAACGACTGTTATGTTTTTCTTTATCAAAGTCAACACCATTAATTCTACAATCTGAAATCGCAGAATGCGGTCTAGCCTCTATGGCTATGGTGGCAAGTTATCACGGCCATAAGTTAGACATGCCTGCAATGAGAAAACGCTTTTCGGCTAATCTAAAAGGGATGAACTTACAGCAGGTTATAGAATTAGGTGACAGCCTTGGTATGGCTAGTCGTGCTTTGCAGTGTCCTATTGACGAAACTCATAAACTAGCAACTCCCTGTATATTGCACTGGGATTTAAATCATTTTGTTGTTTTAGCTCAGGTTTCAGGAAAAGGTAAGTCAGCTAAATTTTTCATAAATGACCCTGCGCTTGGCAAACGAGTCTTAACAACTGAAGAGTTTAGTAAACACTTTACAGGCATCTGCTTAGAGTTAACACCGACCAGTAAATTTGAAGTAAAACAAGAACAAGTGCGGATGAAGTTCACTCAGTTGTGGAGCTCAATGTCTGGCTTGAAAGCTGGATTATTCAAGTTGATAGGTTTATCGCTAGTTCTTCAACTTTTTGCCTTAATGGCTCCCTATTATATGCAATGGGTGGTTGACGAAGTTCTCATAAGTTTTGATAAACCATTATTGACAGTTTTAGCGCTTGGCTTTGCCTTGATTGCTATTATTTCTGTGGTGACTAATGCCGTACGTAGTTGGCTTATTTTACGCTTATCAAGCTTGCTGAATATGCAAATGGGGGTGAATCTACTTAGGCATTTATTGCGTTTGCCCATGAACTATTTCGAGTCACGACATATCGGTGATATTGTTTCTCGGTTTGGCTCATTAGCACAGATACGCGAGCGTATTACCACGGGTTTTGTTGAAACGCTTGTCGATGGTGTTATGGCAATTACTGTCTTAATTATGATGGCACTTTACTCTTTTAAGTTAACTGCCGTGGTACTTGTGGCTATTGCCTTATACACGATAGTACGATTAGCTTTATATCGTCCACTACATCAAGCGACTGAAGAGATGATCCAAAATTCAGCCAAAGAGCAATCTAATTTCTTAGAAAATATTCGTGGTATGCAAACCATTAAGCTCTTTGGCAATGAATCACAACGTCAAGGTATTTGGCAAAACCGTTATGCTGAAGTCATTAATAGTGAAATCCGTTTAGGCCGATTAAACATCAGTTTTGACTCATTTAACAAGTTACTGTTTGGCTTAGAGAATGTATTGGTGATCTATTTCGCTGCCATGATGGTTATGGCTAATAGTTTATCGATAGGGATGGTACTGGCATTTATTGCCTATAAAGGACAATTAACCAGTCGATTTGCTAACCTGATAGAGCAAATTATTCAATTTAAAATGATGCGTTTACATCTTGACCGTATTGCCGATATTGCGTTAACAGAGCAAGAAGCAAACCGTGAAGGAGAAGCTACTTTTACTGATGAACCCAAAGGTCAAATAACCTTAGAAAATATTTCTTTTAGTTACAGTGAAGACCAAAGACCTATTTTAGATAATATTAACTTGACGCTTGAAGCCGGTGAGTCAATTGCTATAACGGGTCCATCAGGAGCGGGTAAAACTACCTTAATGAAAATTATGTTGGGGTTATTACAGCCCACTGCAGGCAAAATATACCTTGATGGTAAAGATATAAACCATCTTGGTTTGAAAAATTATCGTAAGTATATTGCTGCGGTTATGCAAGACGATACCTTATTGGCCGGTTCTATCGCAGATAATATTAGTTTTTTTGATCCTCAACCTAATTATTTAAAAATAGAGCAATGCGCTCATCTAGCTGCTATTCATGACGATATTAATAAAATGACAATGGGATATAACTCGCTTGTCGGCGATATGGGCTCTAATTTATCTGGTGGCCAAATTCAACGCTTATTGCTGGCTCGAGCGCTTTATCAAACACCATGTGTGCTATTTATGGATGAAGCGACAAGTCACCTAGATAAAGATAATGAAACTAAAATTAGTGAACAAATCCAGCATTTACCTATAACTAGGATCATGATTGCTCACCGCCAAGAAACCATTAATATGGTTGAAAAGGTATACCTACTAAATGATGGTACATTAATTGATATTAATGAAAGCATTTCTGAAGCTATCAGCTAACTTACGTTGTTAATTCATTCTCCATTACTACTAAGATAAAAATTACTTAGAGAAAAATGACTCAGAGAAAATTGCCTGGGCAAAATTAGCTAGGGTAAATTGTGAATGTTAATTTTATGCCCAATGCTTTTTACAAAGGTGCATAAGTACCGGAGCAGTAAAAGCTTAAAGTGTAGCAGTTGAGTGTCTCCAGTTAGTTTTTTATTAGCATTTCCGTTAACTGAAATAGGCACATTCGAAACGATAAAATGTCGCTTTTTTGTTGTCGGTAATAACGTATAATATTTTAAAATTTAGCCGTACTAAGAATCAAATAATCCACATGACCATACTCTCAATGATAGTCGCGCACGCTAATAACCGTGTGATCGGAAAAAACAATGATATGCCGTGGCACTTGCCAGCAGATTTATCCTACTTTAAAAAAACCACCTTAGGTAAGCCTATTATTATGGGGCGAAAAACATTTCAATCTATCGGACGACCATTGCCTGGGCGAAAAAACATTGTAATTTCACGAGACGAGAGCTATCAAGTCGAAGGCGTTGAGGTGGTAAATTCTGTTGAAGCGGCGTTGGCTTTGGTTGTTGATAGCGAAGAAGTGATGGTTATTGGTGGCGGTGCCATTTATCAACATTGTTTAGCGGCGGCACAACGCCTTTATATTACCCATATCGACGCTGATATTGATGGCGATACTTATTTCCCTGATTATGACCTATCGATGTGGAAAAAAGTCGCTAGTGATATTCGTCCTAGCGATGAAAAAAATCAATATCAATTAGATTTTTCGGTTTATGAGAAATCTATTGATTAAGTGGTGATGATATCAAAAAAGTCTAAATCTATTGATTTAACATTTTTGAGATATAAAAAAGAGCGCTGATGCGCTCTTTTGCTATTTAAGCTTTATGATAACGAGATTTAAAGTTTAAATTCTTGTACTGATTGTTGTAGCTCTTCCGCTAAGCGGGCGACTTCACTGCTAGATTCTGCCGTTTGTTTAGATCCTGCTGTTGTTTGCTCAGCAATGGCGACTATTGACTCTAAATTTTCGCTTATCTCATGGGCAACAACGCTTTGTTCTTCTGCCGCGGTTGCTATTTGCGAACTACGATCAAAGGCTTCATGCACTGCATCTGTAATTGAATCGAGAGCTTGTTCTGCCTGAATACTTTGCTCAACACAATTCGTTGCTTGTTCTTTACCTTGAGCCATAACAGAAACGGCTTTTTCTGCACCGCCTTGTAGCACTTCAATCATGTTTTGAATTTCTTGAGTAGACACTTGCGTTCGGCTCGCTAAGGTTCTTACTTCATCCGCAACAACAGCAAATCCACGGCCGTGTTCACCGGCTCTTGCAGCTTCTATAGCGGCATTTAGTGCTAGAAGGTTAGTTTGGTCTGCGATGCTTCTAATTACGTCAAGAATCCCACCAATTGACGCGCTATCTTCTTGTAATTTATTGATAACTTGTGAAGCAGACTCTACTTCATTCGCTAATAATTCAATCGTTTGACGGTTACGGCCAGAAATAACTTTAACGCGTTCCGCTTCGTCATCAGCCTGTTTGATTTCACCTAAAGCATCATTTGCACTTGATAGTACACTCTGAGCCGTACTGCTCATTTCTGTGGTGGCAGAGGCCGCTTGTTCAACTTGCATGCGTTGTTCTTCAATTGCTGTCGTGCTTTGGGCTGTTACCGCCGAAGTTTGCTCTGCGGCCGTTGCTAGCTGGGTTGAGCGACTGACTATGCTTTGAATTAAGTTACGTAGGCTATCAATTAACAAATTACAGTTGTGTGATAGTTCAGCGAATTCATCATTACCACTTTCATCCAACTTACGCGACAAATCGCCTGATGCTACGACATTGAGCATTTCGTTCACACGCTTTAAAGGGCGCGTAATACTGGTTAATGTTATAAACGCGATAATGATAGCAAGGGCAATTGAAATTAAGGTGATAACAAACGTATTGCGTGTACCTTCAGAAACAGACTTTTCAACTAAAATACCTGTTGCCATTGTCGTTTCATTGGCTAAATTTACTTGTGCAGCTAATATAGCATTCGCGCTATCAATGCCGTTTTCGGCTAATTTTAAACTTACGGTTGCCGCTTTAATGGCGTTCAGTTGGTTATTTTTATTGTTGAAAATATTTTCATTGCCGGAAATGTAATCTTGTAATGATGCAAAGCTGTCTGTTAAGTCATCTGGAATACCAGCTATGCCTTTTAAGTTTAATTCATTAACGACATCATCAACTGATTTTTTAATATCATTAAATGAACTTTCAATTTCACTAGCGACTAAAGATGCCGACTGTTGATCTTTAACTTCACGATATTCAAAAGATGAACTAACAATGCTATTGAGTAGCGTTTCTAAACGCTCAGCTAAACTTACGGCACGTTGTAATTTTGTTGATGCGAGTTCGTGGTCGCCTAGATCGAGTAAAATAGTCGCTGTATCGTCGGCTTTTTCTTCAATAATATCTATTTTTTCAGATAAAGAAATATGTTGTTCTATAGCAAGTTTTCGATTACTAAGTACCTTGTCTATTTCGTTTTCCAAGCGATTGTAAATAGGGTCTACTTTGCGCAAATTTTCGAGCAGACTTGCTTCGTTTTGGACAATATCTTTTAATTTTTTTAGGTGTGCTCTAAAATTATTTTTGTCAGTATCGAAAGCGCTATAGTTTTTGGCAAGTGGAGCTAGTGAAGTTTGGTAGTATGCTCGCAGGGTTAAGTTGCCAATACTTGTTAGATTGTTAGCTAATTCATTGCTTTCTTTTAGTGTTGGTATGGCAAGTTCATTTTGCTGTTTAGTCGCATCACCAATAGTATTTAGGCTATTCCATGATATTACGCTGGTTAAAAAGAGTAAAAGAGAAATAATGGTAAAACCACCAATTATTTTCATTGCTACGGTTAATTTCATAGAACCCACCAATATATAAATTAAATTATTTTTTTGATCACACGAGAATTAATAAACTTATAAAGATACACGTGAACATTAATTATTATTATTAGACTACAAAGGAATGTAGAAAAGCTTGAGGCTAGTATAGCAAGCTAAGCTATATTTTAAACAAATGCTAAGCTTTATCTTAGTTTTTATGTGATTGCTCGATAAATAACTTTTTATCATGCCATCTAAGCATCGTCAGGTGCTGCCCCCAAACGCAGCCAGTATCAAGTGCGTAAATATCTTTAGCTGGGCAGTGACCCATTAAAGCAGCCCAGTGGCCAAATACCCATTGAGTATTCTCGGGAATATGCTGAAATTCAAACCAAGGGGATAATGCTTTTGGTGCCTTACTAGGGCTCTCTTTACAGCTAAAGTCTAAACTGCCATCAGCAAAGCAATATCGCATTCGGGTTAGCGAATTAATGGTGTATCTAAAACGCCCTAGCTCATCGTTGGCGTCTGTCCAGCTTGTTGGCTGCTCGCCATACATGGTGCTTAACCAGGTGTTACTCGCTGAAGATGTTAAATGTTGATGTGCTATTTTTGCTTGTTCAAAAGCTTGTTGTGGTGTCCACTGCGGCGAAAGTCCTGCGTGGCTCATGTAAACTTCTTCGTTAGGCAATTTCTGAATAAGGGGTTGCTGAATAAGCCAATGCATTAGATCTGCAACATCAGGGGCTGACAATAATGCCGATAGATGATCTTGCTTTTTTACTTTTTTAATACCCTGATAAACAGCAAGTAAATGTAAGTCATGATTGCCCAGAACCACTTTAGCACTATTACCGAGTGATTTAATAAGGCGCAAGGTTTCGAGAGAGTTGGGGCCGCGGGCAACTAAATCACCCGCAACATAAAGCTGGTCGCAGTTGTTTGAAAAACCAACTTTTGTTAATAAAGCATCTAGTTCGCTGTAGCAGCCTTGAATGTCACCGACGAAATAAACTGCCATTAGCGTTCTCTAATTTAGAATGTTGGGCTTTGCTAACCGAAATACGGGGATCTCAACTTGAATTAATTCAGCTGAATTTGTGCGCATTTGATAGTGTCCTTGCATATTACCTAATGGAGATTTCAATACGCAGCCACTGCTATAAGTAAAACTCTGATCAGTTTTAATAAAAGGTTGCTGGCCTATAACACCTTCACCAGTGACAGTGCTTGAGTCACCATTAGCGTCGGTAATTAACCAATAGCGACTAAGAAGTTGCACTGTTTCTGCACTGTTATTTGTAACAGTAATGGTGTAACTAAAAACAAACTGTTGCTCTGCTTCTATCGATTGCTGAGCAATGTAGTCTGTCACTACAGAAACTTGAATATCGGCGACCGAAGCTACTTTGTCATTACTCATCGTCTAGTGCTACCGGGTTGTCAGTAACAAAGTTAGCTAACATAACAAAATCGGCTAAGGCTAAATTTTCAGGACGCAGACCAGGGTCTATACCTAACTCCGTTAACTGTTCGACAGAAATAAGCTTTTTAAAGCTGTTACGAATAGTTTTTCTGCGTTGATTAAATGCCGCTAAACACACTTTATTCAGTGAGTTAATATCTTTCACTGGATTTTTAATAGTTTTATGCGGTACTAATCTGACAATAGCAGAGTCTACTTTTGGAGCTGGTTTAAAGGCCTCAGGTCCTATTTCCATCACTGGAATAACTTGGCATTGGTATTGTGTCATGATCGATAAACGGCCATAAGCTTTACAGTTTTCACCCGACGCCATGCGTTGTACAACTTCTTTTTGTAGCATGAAGTGCATATCTTTTACTTTATCTTTGAAAGTCAGTAAGTGAAAAATAAGCGGCGTTGAAATGTTGTAAGGTAAATTACCAAAAATTCGTAACGGTTTCTCGTCACTGGCTAATTGAGCAAAATCAAACTTCAAAGCATCTTCTTCATAGATCGTTAACTTAGGTGCCAAAAATGGATGATGACGTAATCTATGCGCTAAATCTCTATCTAATTCAATCACACTGAGTTGGCCTGCACGATCAATAACAGGCTCGGTAAGTGCGCCTAAACCTGGGCCAATTTCAACTAAGTTTTCACCTGGCTCTGGGTTAATCGCGTCAACGATATCGCTAATTATGGCTTCATTGTGTAAAAAGTTTTGTCCAAAGCGTTTTTTGGCTTGATGACCTAAATGGGAGTTTTTACTCATAGTGTTTTTTGCTCTAATGCATCTTTTTCATGGTTATTAGCCAAAGTTATCGCCGTGTTTATGGCTTCATAGAAGCTGCCAGCATCTGCTTTATCTGTGCCAGCTAAATCAAAGGCTGTACCGTGATCAACAGATGTTCTGATGAATGGCAGTCCTAAAGTAATATTTACTGAAGAGCCAAAACCTTTATATTTAAGTACCGGTAAACCTTGGTCATGGAACATGGTTAAAATAGCATCGGCGTCATCTAAATATTTAGCTTGGAAAATAGTGTCAGCAGGTAATGGCCCAATAAGGTTCATGCCTTCTGAGCGCAATTCGTCCAAAGCAGGGATCATTACATCAATTTCTTCACGGCCAAGGTGGCCATCTTCACCCGCATGCGGGTTGATACCACAAACATAAATTTTCGGATCAGGAATGCCAAATTTATTGATTAAATCTTGGTGTAATATACGGGCTACTTTTTGCAATCTTTCGTGTGTAATCGCTTTAGAGACGTAAGCTAAAGGAATATGCGTGGTGACTAGCGCCACTCTTAAACCTTCTGTTGCTAACATCATGACCACGTCAGAGCAATTCGCTTGGTGAGCAAAATATTCGGTATGGCCGCTAAATGCGATACCCGCTTTATTAATTAAGCCCTTATGAACCGGCCCTGTAACAACGGCGTCAAACTCACCCGAAATGTTTTTTTCACTCGCTATACGTAATGTTTCAACAACATAGCGACCATTGTTAGGGTTAGCTACGCCTGCTTCGCAAACGTCTTCTAATGGCACAGGCAACACAATAAGTGTTCCTGCTTTATGTGCCGTTAATTCGTCATTGGCGTTATAGAGCTTAATATTGAGAGGTAAGTTTAATAACTTCGCCCTTGCCGTCAATAACTCAGGAGATGCAACAGCAACAATTTGTATTGGCCAATCTTGCTGTGCGACTTTTATCATCAGATCTGGGCCTATTCCTGCTGGCTCTCCTGGTGTTATTGCAATTCTTTTTAACACTATTTTTTACCTGTTTCTAGAATTTCTATGTACGCTTCATCGCGTAATTCTTTGATCCAACGTGCACCTTCCATACCAAATTTACGGTTGTAAAGTAGTTGGTAAACGCGGTTCTCATTCATTTGCTCAGTGGCATCTAATGTTCTACGGCCAGTTAATTTAGCAATGTGCCAACCAAAAGATGAACGAAAAGGTTTATGTACTTCGTCGATATCTAAACTGGCTAATGCTTCGGCAAATGCTGGATCATATTTGCTTGGCTCTGACCAACCTAAGTCGCCACCGCGAACAGATGTAGGTCCTTCGGAATGTTTTTTGGCAAGTTCAGCAAAATCAGCTTCGCCAGCATTTAATTTATCAACAAAACCTTGTAATAAGGCTTCAGCCTTCGCTTCACTGAGAATAATTGAAGGTTTAATCAATATGTGACTGGCTTGTACTTCTTCAACTTCCATGGTTTGACGGCCGCGAATATCGACTAACTTCACGATACTGAAACCTAAACCCGTACGGATTGGACCAAAAACGCTGCCTTTGTCCTGACCATCAACTAATTCAGAAAATAGCGTTGGCATTTCATTAATTGTTTTCCAACCTAAATCACCACCTTCAAGGGCATTACCACCACCTGAAGATGTCATGGCAATATTAGTAAAGTCGCTACCATTATTTAATAATTCAAGTACTTTCTCAGCACGAACTTTCGCAGCACTGATGTCTGCTTGTTTTGGATTATTAGGGAATTCGATTAAAATATGCCCTAAACGATACTCTACATCAGCGTTAGTTTGTTCTTTCATGACTGATAATAAGTTAGTGATTTCTTGTGGCGAGATATAAATGCGACGACGTAAGCTAGCGCGTCGAACTTCACCAGAAATTAACTCATTACGTACATTTTCACGATATTTTTCATAATCTAGGCCGTCTGAAACAAGCGCTTGGCGAAACGATTCAAGCGACTGCTTATTTTCTTTAGCCATATTCGCTAAGGTTTCGTCGAGTTGGGCATCGCTGATTTGAACGCCCATGCGCTCACCCAATTGCGATATTATCGCGTCGTTAATTAACTTATCCATTACTTGGATACGCAAAGCGCGATCCGATGGTAAGGTTTGGTTATTCTTCTTTGCTTGTAAGGTAATAGTAGTAATAAGATCTTTAACTTCAGATTCTAATACCACACCACTATTGACCACTGCTGCTACTCGGTCTAGTTCAACTTCAGCTGCCAGACTCTGCTCAAGTGAGCTTAAAATAAACACCGAGCTAACAAGTAATAATTTCAATGAATTTTTCATGTAACGTAAATTTCTTTTAATTAGTTATTGAGGAAGTAAGGGCGTTTATAGCCGAATATACTTGAATTAAACATATCTCCAACACTGTTGGAAGATTTATTGCTATTTATGCCATTATATACAAATTGAATATTAAAACTGCTATCAAATGCATCACGATTTTCGTCTATGTTACCAGCGTCGTCAATTTTAGAGTTAATATTGCGATGGTAAGTAAAGCGAATACCCCAACAACAGCTACTATATTCAAGGCCCGCATAGCTTTCAATGCTGCGTTTTCCTTGTAGGTCTTGTGTAAATCGACCCACAAGTTGCCATCGTTGGGCAATTTTAACATTAGTTGCAAGTGACATTTGTTCTAATGACTCTCCTGAGACATCACGCGCATATCGATGGTTCAATTGAATTGTTTGATTATTGGAAAATAAATAATCTAATGTGGTTTGGCTTTTATTAGTAACGCCCAAATCAGTATTGTATTGAATGTCAGAACTGAACTGCCAATTACGACTTAAGTTGACAAAAATATCGGCCGCAAGCGCTGATTTATCGACTAAAGCATCTGGGTCTGTATCGTCAAATTTGCTTTCCTTTAAATAAACGATACGACCTAAACTAAAGCGTAGTACTTCATTATTTTCTTCGGTTAATAATCGACTTGTAACCCCCCAAGATATTTGGTTGGCTTGTGCTATACGGTCAATACCGCTGAAACGACGGTCGCGGAATAAGCCGTTGTAGTCATCTTGCAAGTTTGTTGTATCGTAAATACCAATGTTATTTTGTTCTTTTTCAGGAATATAAAGATATTGTAATTGTGGCTCTAGTGTTTGGTTATAATCGCTATTAAATAAAGCAATATCGCGATCGAAATTTACCCCGCCATGAAAACGTATTTTAGGTAAAGTTCTGCTGATATTTTTTTCTAACAGGCTATTGTTACTAATATTTTGTTGACTGTAATTAGTTTGTAGCACTTTTAATTCTGAATTTAGAAACCACGCAGGCGTAACGATTGGATATAACAATCCCGCTTCTACATGGTATCTTTGTGCCGTTGGTTTGGTTTTGTCTGAAGTATCAAAACTTGAAAACTCAGCATAAACATCAAAAAGGCCATCGAAGTTATCAAACGTCTGCTGACGGCTTGCTTCTATTTGCGGTAAGGTTTTGTAACTTTGCTGATGATTACCTAAAAGTTCAAAATCTTGCATTTTTAAGGTTGTTTGCCAATTATCGGCAAAGTAGGCAAGCTCACCTACTTGATAAAGGTATGCGTCGTTAGAATTGAATTGGCTACTGCCCAAATCTACCAGATAGTTATCATCACTGATGGTGGTGTAATCGACGTGTGCTCTAAAGCGCTCTGAAAATGTGCCAATATGCTGAAATCGAGCTAAATAGCGTGAATCATCATTATTATTAAGCTTTTTATCTTTATTAAGATATTCAATGTCAACCTGTCCTGATTGTAAGCCTTGTAAATATCTAAATTCAGTAATTAATTGCGTTCCTCGCTCAGACATATAGCGGGGCGTTATAGTAGCATCCATACTTTCTGAAATATTGACATAATAAGGCGTTTCAACCTCTAAACCTGCACTATTTGAAGTACTGATTTTTGGATATAAAAAACCTGACTGTCGATCATCACTGATCGGCATCGTTAAGTAGGGGATGTATAAAATTGGCACATCAAAAAGACTAAAGCGGGCATTATAAGCTTCAAGCGACTTTTTATCTGATGAAATGGTAATTTCACTTGCTCGCATTTGCCAATCAGGCACAGGATCATAGCAAGTGGTAAAACTTGAATCGATAAAACTTAAGGTTTTGCCATTACCATCAATATTAATTTCTTTTGCATGACCGTGGCCGGCAGAGCCATTTAATTGATAGGACGTTGACGTAAGTGACGTAGATTTTTTCTGTTGATTTATATTGAGCGATTCAGCAAAAATATCTATGCCTTTATTCTGAAAGTGAATATCGCCACTCGCATCGACCGACGATGTACCTCTATTAACCGATAATTCATCTGCAACAATCGATTTATCTTGATTAAGTAAGGTAACACCACCCGTAAATTTGGCAAATTGCCCTTTTTTAATACTTGAGGTTGAAGATATAATGGTAAAGCTTTCATCCGCCTCTTTACCCGTCTCGTTAGCAATATTAGCGTAAAATGGAATCGGGCATTGGCTCGCTATATTTGTATTTATTTCAGTATTTTGCGCCTTACTACCAAATGTAAACGATATCAGGCAGAGAAAGGAAATTTTGTTTAAGGGAAAACGCATTTATGATCCGGGTAATTAACTTGAAAAATACAAAGCCTAGTTTCAGTTCGGCATTTTAACGCTAAAGGCAATAATAATATAGCAATTTTCATTAGCCTGCGAATTAGTTATATTGGCACTATCATTTTTTAGAGATATCTCCTATTGAGTAATTTAAGAACTACGGCATTATTACACTGGTTAAAAAGTCATTTTTCGCTAGAAAATATTACCTTAATACCGCTAACGGGCGATGCTGGCTTTCGACGTTACTTTCGCTTTGACTATCAAAATCAGAGTTATATCGCGGTCGATGCACCGGTTAAGTTTTCAAATAATCAAGCGTTTGTCGATGTGCAGGAAATATTGCAGGGCGTTGGCGTTAATGTGCCTAATATTCTTGCGGTTGATCTTAACCAAGGTTTTCTTTGTCTTAGCGACTTTGGCCAAACGGTACTATCAGATCGCCTTACAAACGAAAATATGGCGCAATATTACGCACAAGCGATAGTTGAACTGAACAAAATGCTAAAATGTAAAACTGCATTAGTCGCAGAGTTACCACAATATGATGAAAAGTTTATCAAAACTGAGTTGGCTATTTTTAACGAATGGTTATTAGAAAAATATTTAGGTATTTATTTAACTGACGACGAACAATCCGCTTTAAACGAGTGTTTTGAAATATTGATTTCTGCCATTGTTGAGCAACCTAAAACTTTTATGCATCGCGATTATCACAGTCGTAATATTATGCTGTTAGACAACAGTGAACTTGGCATTATTGATTTCCAAGATGCAGTTCAAGGTCCGATTATTTATGATTTGGTTTCACTATTAAGGGATTGTTATGTTCGTTGGCCTAACGAGTTAATAACGCCGTTAATGGAAGTCTATCGCCAGCAGGTCGAAAACTCTTTCCCTGAAGAGAACTTAACGAAAGAAAAGTGGCAATATTGGTTTGATTTAACGGGCCTGCAACGCCATATAAAAGCCAGTGGCATTTTTGCACGCTTACATCACAGAGATAATAAATCAGGATATTTAGCGGATATACCACTTACTTTGGGCTACATACAAGATGTTAGCGCACAATATGATAAACTCAGCTTCCTGCATGAATTAGTCACTCAGCGAGTAATACCGGCAGTAAATAAATTGAGTTAGTGCTAGTTAATCGCTAACTTAAGTTGTAAGTAAAGTTTTAAGTGATGTTTTAAGTAAAGTTTTAATTTAAATTTGGAAAGTTTTCATGAAAGCAATGATTTTAGCTGCGGGGCGTGGTGAACGAATGCGACCACTAACCGACAAATGCCCCAAGCCGTTACTAAAAGTAAAAGGGCTACCGCTGATTGAATACCATATAAAAAATTTAGTGGCGGCGGGTATAAACGATATTGTGATCAATTACGCCTGGTTGGGTCATCAAATTGTCGATTACCTCGGCGATGGTGAACGATTTTCGGCGAATATCAGTTACAGTGAAGAAGCTAGTGCTTTGGAAACGGCCGGTGGTATCATCAAAGCGTTGCCAATGTTGGTAGAGCAAGACGATGATGTATTTGTGGTGATTAATGGCGATATTTATTGCGATTATAATTTAAAGGATTTACCACAATTGTCTGCTGAGTTTAACGCACATTTGTTGTTAGTTGAGAACCCAGAGCACAATAAAAATGGTGATTTTCAACTCACCCAAGGCATGCTGGTTAACCCTAAAAGTAACCGACAAGAAACTTATACCTTTAGTGGCATTGCCCTTTATCGTAAAAGTTTCTTTAAACAATATACTACAACAGATCATGGTGCATTATTGCAGCAAACAAGAGTGCAACCTTTAGCACCGATGTTAAGAACTGGCGCTGATCAGAATATAATATCAGCTAGTGTTATCACATCTGCTTGGACAGATGTTGGCACGCCTGAACGTTTAGCTAAGCTAAACACTATTTAAACAGTTATATATTTACTTAATTATTGAGTTTTACGATGCGAATTTGGGGTAAAGTTTTAGGTTTTTTATTTGGTTTAATGCTAAGTAAAAACATTTTTGGTGCACTATTAGGTGCTTGGTTGGGACATCGTTTTGATAAAGGCATAGGCCTAAATTTCAATTCCTTAGGCGGCGCCAAAAGTGAAGCCGATAGACAAGCAACATTTTTTTATAGCAGCTTTTCGGTGATGGGCTACATAGCAAAAGCTAATGGTCAGGTTACGCAACATGAAATTGCCTTCGCCACTGCTTATATGGATAAGTTGGGGCTAAAAGATTCATTACGCCAGCAAGCCCAAGATGCATTTAGAGATGGAAAAACAACAGGTTTTCCGCTCACTGAACGATTAACAGAATTAAAATCTGCAGTAGGAAGTCGTCAAGATTTATTATTACTGTTTTTAGAGATTCAAATTCAAGTGGCTTTTGCCGATGGTAGTCTAGATACAGATGAACGTGAAGCATTGCATCAAATCGCCAATGGTTTAGGGTATTCAGCTCAAGAGTTAGATAAATTACTAGAGATGATTATCGCCGGAGCTAACTTTCACCAGCAAGGGCAGCGTGGTGCGAACCAAAGTTTTGCGCAATCAGGGAAGCAACTTGAAAATGCCTATAAAGTTCTCGGTGTGTCTAAGAGCGACTCGGCAAGTGATATTAAAAAGGCTTACCGTAAACTTATGTCACAACACCATCCTGATAAATTAGTAGCGAAAGGCTTGCCACCCGAAATGATGGAAACCGCTAAGCAAAAAGCACAAGACATACAAGCAGCCTATGAATTAGTTTCAGCACAAAATAAATAATTTTTCATTGCTTACAAAAATTTCATCTTGCTCGTGTATTTCAATAAAATGCATTATTGCTAGGGCTTTAATGCGTTAAAATAACTGTTTTATATGGTAGACGGCGTTTGCAAAGCTTGCATGCACGACAGAAAGTCGCGTAAACTAATGCCGATTTTGATTCAATCATTGGATAACACAAATGTTATTTTCGGCAACTAACAGACGGTATATTGCAATATGGCTTAGCGCTATATTGTTAGTCATGTCTGTGGCTGCTTCTGCGCATAGTGTTGAACATATAGATGATGGTGCTAAAAAGCATTGTACTTTGTGCTTTCACCAGCATCAATTCGATCAAGTACTACCGCAGCAAGACGCCAATCTTGATTTTATTAGCCAAATAGCTGAACCAACAGTTATTGCAGAACCTATATTAACATTAACTCATAGTGTTAATTATCATAGTCGCGCACCTCCCTTAGCTCTCTAAAAGTAATTATTTAACCATTTTATCTTTACATATCCAGCTGCCATATAGCAGGTGGGTTTCTGTATTCGTGTTTAATACCAAGTTGATTAATTATCTGCCATTTTAATGGTTAAAATAAAAAGCTACGGCGCTATAAAATTTATAAGTAGAATAATTACTGACTAAATTTTATGCTTTGTATTTATTCATTTTTCCTCATAAAAAAGTAGATCACTTTATTAGTCAAATTGGTGAAATTTATTTTAGAGATTTTTAAATGAACAATTTTCAATTTTTTCCATCACGCTTATCCGCTGCCGTATCGAGTTCTATTTTGTCGCCTGTGAAAGTTAGCGCAGCCTGCATATTAACCGGTATTTTTCCCTTACTTTCTTTTGCACAAACACCCACACTTTCTAATCTCACCGTTAGTGCCGTTTTAGATGGCTATTATCAAAGTGAAGATCGGTTAATGACCGAAAGGGTAAAAGGTTTTGGCTTAGGTGAAACTGAGTTAGCGTTTAGTGCCAGTATCGATGATATGTTTTTCGGTAAACTCACCACTGTTTTTGAATCTCATGAAGGTGAAAGCGAAGTTAATATCGAAGAAGCTTTTGTACAGACATTGGCATTGCCGAATGGATTTACTGTCCGTGCAGGGCGTTTTTTATCTGATATCGGTTATTTAAATAATCAACATCTTCATACTGATGCTTTTACCAGCAGACCAAGTGCTTATCGTGCATTTTTAGGTGGGCATTATTTCGATGATGGATTACGAGTAAGCTATATAGCACCAACAGATTTGTACTGGACTATGGGCGCTGAAGTTTTTTCAGGTGATAGTTTACGCGCTGAAGATGAGTCAGGTGAGCGCGAATTTGATAGTACAGGGGTTTATACCGCGTTTACAAAAATTGGTGGCGATATTGGCATTGAAAGTTCTTGGCAATTAGGTGCAAGTTTCTTACGAAATGAAAATGGCCTATTAACGCCAGAAGAGCATGAAGAAGGTGAAGAGGGTGAAGCACATGAAGAAGAGTCACATGCTCATTCTGCAGGTTATACCGGAAAAAATACTTTTATAGCTGACTTTGTTTATAAGTGGGCGCCAAATGGCAACTATAAATATCAACATTTAACCCTGAGTGCTGAGTATTTTAGAGTGAGTGACTTTATGGTGCCTGAACTTGAAGAAGAGCATTTAGAAGAAGAGCACCACGACGAAGGCAGTACTAACGATTACCATCAAGCATGGTATGTTAGTGGCGTTTATCAATTTTCACCACATTGGTCAGCTGGTTTACGATACGGTAAATTAGATAGCCAAGTACTTCATGAAGAGCATTTCGACAAACAAAGGCTTAAAGAAACTGAGTTAAGTGTTGCTTGGCACAACAGTCATTTCTCAACGGTGAGAGTTGAATTTAGCCACCAAAGTAATATTGGCTTTGAGAATGCTGAAAATGATAATGTGATTACTTTACAATATGTAATGGCACTAGGAGCACATAATGCGCATCAATTTTAAGTTACTCTTTAGTGGCGCTTTACTAACCTTAAGCCACAGTGCTTTTGCACAAATGAATATTTTCGCTTGTGAGCCTGAGTATGCCGCTTTGGCAAAAGAGCTTGCTCCTAATGCGCGAATATATTCGGCAACAACAGCGATGCAAGATCCGCATCAAGTGCAAGCACGACCTAGCCTAATCGCTAAAATGCGTCAGGCAGACCTTGTGATCTGTGCGGGTGCTGACCTAGAAGTAGGTTGGTTACCCATGTTACAAATGAAAGCGGCTAATGCCAACGTGCGAAGTACAGACAAAGGCTTGTTTTTTGCTGCTGATCATGTAACAACTTTAGATCAAATGAGTAATGTC
The DNA here is from genome assembly GCF_002077175.1 of Colwellia sp. PAMC 21821. Classification (NCBI taxonomy): domain Bacteria; kingdom Pseudomonadati; phylum Pseudomonadota; class Gammaproteobacteria; order Alteromonadales; family Colwelliaceae; genus Colwellia; species Colwellia sp. PAMC 21821. Next base: position 1,125,403 of record NZ_CP014943.1, on the reverse strand, counting down.
GATAGAAGCATGGGTGACGTACATAGTGCAGGTAATCCGCATGTACATTTTTCACCAAAGCACGTGCTAGATATTGCCAATGCATTAACAAGCAAGTTAATACAGCTAGACGGAAAGCAAAGTGACTTATATCAGCAACAGTTAACAAACTTTGCTGAACGTTGGCAGTTAGCGATGGCACAGTGGCAAATTAAAGCGAGTCGCTTGAATGGTATGAAGGTCATTGCTTATCACTCAAGCTTTCGCTATTTATTTGACTTTGCCAGTATTGAGCAAGTAGCAGACTTAGAGCCTAAACCGGGCTTGCCTCCAACCAGTAGTCATCTTGCAGGTTTGTTAAAACAAGCGAAAAAAGGCGATATAACAGCAATTATTATTGCTTCTTATCAAGACCAACGTGGGGCAAATTGGTTGGCTGAAAAGTCGAGTTTACCTGTGGTTGTGTTGCCATTGTCAGTTGGTGGTAATGAGCAAAGTACCGATTTATTTAGCTTGTATGACAGTGTGCTAAATTTATTGAGTCAAGCGCAAGCCGAACAAAAATAGTGTCTAAATTGATAGGTACCTTCGATGGATTATGAATTACTCACCATACTGTTACCGGCATTCGCTGCGGGTATATTAGTACTTTCAACCCATGTTGTTTTGGGCAAGCAAGTGCTAAAGCGTGGCATTATTTTTATAGATTTAGCCATCGCACAAATTGCTGCTTTAGGGGCAATAGTGGTACGTATGGATCATGATATTGCTGAACTTGCTTATGCAAACGTTTGGGTGCCTGCACTATTTGCCTTAGCGGGAGCAGGTATTATTGCAATGTTAGCCAAGTATATGGCCGAAGAGTTGGAAGCAATGATAGGTTGTTTTTACGTCTTATCAGCCGTAACAGCTATGTTATTGTTATCCAATGATCCCCATGGTGCCGAGTTGCTTAAACAGCTTATGTCAGGACAAATTCTTTGGGTCAGTTGGCAGCAATTATTATTACCATCAATTGTTTACACTGCTATTCTCGCGTTAATACTTTACAAGCCTAAAATATTAGATGGAGCCGCTTTCTATCTTTTATTCGCGGTAGTGATAACACTATCGGTTGAGCTTGTAGGGGTTTACCTGGTTTTTAGTACCTTAATATTACCCGCTTTAGCCATTAATAAGTTACAAGGTAAGCGCGTTTTACTATGGGCTTACGGGGTTGGTTTAGTCGGGTATTTATTAGGATTGTACTTATCAGCAAGTTTTGACTTACCTAGTGGCGCGGCCATTGTTGCGTCATTAGCGTTAAGTGCCGTAGTTTTTAGGCTAATAAGCAAAGTCGGCCTAAAAGGATAAGATGAGGAATTAGCAATAAAAAAGCCAGCGCGTTAAACGTGCTGGCTTTATAAAATATTATCAATAAGGGGGGAATTAATACTTAGAAGCTGTATACCAAGGTCATTGCTGTTTCGGTGTTTACATTCTCTTTACCATCTTCAACATCAGTATTGTAATCTAGCGTAAAGCTAAACTTAAGCTGTAATGTTTCAAGTAACTTTGTTGTGATCGACGTTCTTGCTTTATAAGTACTATTTTCGCCGCCTTCTGGTGCGTATTTTGCCACTAATAACTGTTTAAATAAAACGTGTTCATTTATTTCACGCTTATATAAGGCTTGCGCTTGTATGATAAAAGCCGTTTTAGTTTCTTCCGGTTGAGTGTCAGTTGCACGAATTACATCGCGTTTATAACCAGGACCAACATCTGCATCTAGTGTGGCTTTTTCAGTTTCGAACCAACGACGACCCCAACCTGTTGAGATTGAACTTTGGCTTCTGAAGTTACTGAAACGGTTATCTTCATATGAAACGTTGCCGTAGATATAATTTGGACTGGTTTTGTCTAGATTGTAATTTGTTTGGCCTACCGCAGTCCATTTTTGATCACTGGTGATAAAATGATCTTCACCGTTTTCATCTTCTTGTTCACTTTTCTTGATCAGCAAGCCTAATGTTACGGTAGATTTCCAAGCGGCTTCTTCGTGAGTAAAATCAAAGCCTGACTTAATATCTGCGCTGTTTGTATCACCTGTTTTGAAAAGCATGCCCAACTCTGCAGAAGCAGTATAAGGTGACTTAACTTTCGGTGCCGTGGCTTCTTCTGCTAATGCCATTAGCGGCATACAGCATAATGCTGCTGATATTAACTTATGACTCATTCGTTTCTTCCTTTCTTACATGTAAAGATAATTGTGGATAAGGTATTTCTATGCCTGCATTGTCTAGCGCTACTTTAATTTTTTCAAGTAAATCGCGATGTAATGGCCAGTAATCACCTGATTTAACCCAAGGGCGAACGACAAAATTTACTGAGCTTTCGGCTAATTCTTGCACACCAATGACGACTTCTTTTTCTTTCATGACTAATTCATGCTCATTAGTGAGCTTGGTTAGTAATGCTTTAGTGACGGCAAGATCTGCTTCGTAACTCACCCCTATAACTAGATCTAGGCGGCGCTCTGGCTTGGTTGAAAAGTTGGTAATCGTACTAGAGGTAATTTTGCCGTTCGGAATTATTACGGCTTTATTATCACCGGTTCTCAACTTGGTTGAAAAAACATGAATTTCTTCAACAATGCCTGAAACACCCGCAACATCGATGAAGTCGCCACTTTTAAATGGTTTTAATATAATAAGCAGTACACCAGAGGCGAAATTAGATAAAGAGCCCTGTAACGCTAAACCAATAGCTAACCCGGCAGCACCGACGATTGCAACAAGTGACGTTGTGTTAAAACCTAAGTGTGATATAGCCGTAATAATAACAACAAGGAACAACATGCCGTAAATTAAGCTACCGAGAAATGAAATAATAGCTTCATCCATGCCTCTAAGTCGCATGACTTTGACTATGCCTTCACGAACCAAGTTTGCAACAAACTTACCGATGAAAATGATGGCTATCGCAACTAATAATTTAATCGTAAAGTCTATTAACATTTGTTGATTATCGACAAGCCAATTTTGAATTATGTCCATTGTTACTCTTAACATTATTATAAATGGGGGATTATAATGAACATGAAATTAAATTTCATTAAATTGTTAATAAATTAAACGAATGTTTCAAAACTTAGCCAAGTCAGTGGTATTAAAGGGGGAACTTGCTTTTCTTGTGTTTGAATAACAGGTATAAAAAAATCCGATGCAAAGTGTCATCGGATTTTTGTTTATAAAGCTCAATATTGTTTAGCTATCGCTATATCGCAGGGGCTAATAAAATCAAACAGATATTACTTAATTATAGCGTCTAATTTACCCGTAGAATATTGCATAAACATATTATCTAGGGATATAGGTTTAATGGTAGCTGCATGGCCAACGGCACCAAAGGCTTCGTAGCGTGCTTTACAAATATCATACATAGCTTGAGTTGAAGCTTTTAAGAATTTACGTGGATCAAATTCACTTGGATTTTCAGCCAAGAAGCGACGAACAGCACCGGTAGACGCTAAACGTAAATCGGTATCGATGTTAATTTTTCGCACACCGTTTTTAATGCCTTCTTGAATTTGCTCAACAGGTACACCATAAGTTTCTGGGATATTACCACCATATTTATTAATGATAGCTAACCATTCTTGTGGTACTGATGAAGAGCCATGCATCACTAAATGTGTATTAGGAATACGGTTATGTATCGCTTTAATGCGATCGATAGCTAATATATCGCCCGTAGGTGGACGAGTAAATTTATAAGCACCATGCGAAGTACCACAAGCAATGGCTAAAGCGTCAACTTGTGTTTTTTGGACAAAGTCAGCAGCTTCTTCAGGGTCAGTTAGCATTTGATCCATAGTGAGTTTTCCAACAGCACCTATGCCGTCTTCTTCACCAGCTTCACCAGTTTCAAGCGAACCTAAACAACCTAACTCACCTTCAACGGAAACACCACAGGCGTGCGCCATTTCTACTGTACGACGAGTAACATCAACATTGTATTCATAGCTTGAAGGTGTTTTACCGTCATCCATTAATGAACCATCCATCATTACTGATGAAAAGCCTAATTGAATTGAGCGCTGGCAAACACTTGGCGAGGTGCCGTGATCTTGATGCATTACGACAGGAATATGTGGAAATTCTTCAATTGCTGCTAAGATCAAATGGCGTAAAAAAGGTGCGCCTGCATAGGCTCTAGCACCGGCAGAACCCTGCAGTATTACTGGGCTATTAGTGTCGTTAGCAGCAAGCATAATGGCTCTAACTTGTTCTAAATTGTTAACGTTAAAGGCTGGAATACCGTAACCGTGTTCAGCTGCATGATCTAACATTTGGCGCATAGAAACTAAAGCCATGAACTAACTCCTGTGATAATAAATAGAAACAAAATTGGTTTTGAAAAGTTTCATTGTGAAACTTAACGCTTTCGTACCGTAATTATATCAGATGGATTTAGTGCATTGCACTAGAAAAAATATCGCTATAGCACTTAAAAATTCTATTTATTTGCCATTGATTGTTTTTGTATATTAATTACGAAAATAACGATGGATTAATCGTTTTTTCCTGAAAAATACGCGGATAGTTATGTAATTTTACTACGAATTGTGGGGAGTGAATAAAAATTATTTTTTGATGGTTTTAATTAAGGGCAAACGCGATTTTTTTATATGGCTGAAGTTGGATGTAATTTAAACGCTGAGAACAAAAATGGCAGTGCAATTGAGCACTGCCAACTATTTAGCTTATATATTTAGTGTTTAATGTTTAGTATATAGGCAGGCATGGTGCGCTTTTGGAGGTTATGCCTTAGCGCGCGCTTCTAGTATTTCTACTGCCGGCAACTTCTTGCCTTCTAAAAATTCAAGGAAAGCACCGCCACCTGTTGAAATATATGACACTTGATCGGCAATACCATATTTATCTACAGCGGCTAATGTGTCACCACCGCCAGCGATAGAGAATGCCTTGCTGCTAGCAATAGCGCGGGCGATAACTTCAGTGCCTTTACCAAATTGATCAAATTCAAATACACCAACGGGGCCATTCCAAACTACGGTACCGGCATTAGCGATAATTTCAGCCAGCGCTTTAGCGCTTTGAGGACCTATATCAAAAATCATATCGCTGTCGTCAACGTCGCTGACATTTTTAAGTGTTGCGACTGCAGTTTCAGAGAACTCTTTGCCAACCACGACATCTGTAGGTACTGGAATTGAACCATTATTATCGTTTGCTTGTTTTGTTAAGCGCTTAGCTTCATCGACTAGGTCAGCTTCGAATAATGATTTACCAACATTATGGCCCTGTGAGGCAATAAAGGTATTAGCAATACCGCCGCCAACCACTAATTGGTCAACAATGCCGGCTAATGAATCTAGTACGGTCAGTTTAGTTGAAACTTTCGAGCCGCCAACAATGGCAACTAATGGGCGAGCAGGGTTATCAAGTGCTTTTGATAAAGCTGATAATTCACCGGCCAATAGTGGCCCAGCACAAGCAATAGGAGCATATTTTGCCACGCCATGAGTGCTCGCTTGCGCGCGATGAGCAGTACCAAATGCGTCCATAACGAAAACATCACATAACGCGGCTAATTTTTTTGATAAGGTGTCATCATTGTTTTTTTCGCCAACATTAAAACGAATATTTTCAAATATGACCAATTCGCCAATGTTAACATCTACACCATCAAGGTAACTTTTAGCTAAACGAACCGGTACATTAAGCGCTGCACTAAGATAGTCGGCAACAGGCTGTAATGAGAACTCTGCATTATATTCGCCTTCGGTTGGGCGTCCTAAATGCGACATAACCATCACTTTCGCACCGACTTCTAAAGCTAATCTAAGTGTTGGTAAGGCAGCTCTTAAGCGAGCGTCTGAGGTGATTTTGCCATCTTTAACTGGCACATTTAAGTCTTCACGAATTAGCACACGTTGATTGTTTAATGCTAAATCGGTCATTTTGATTACTGACATGTTTATTTCCTGTTGGTAGAAGTTTAACTGTTAAGTAAATTTAAAAAATTTAATAGCTGACTGTGTCGAACTAACCGACTTTGCCCATAGTATAGGCAGTGTCTAGTAAACGGTTAGCGAAGCCCCATTCGTTATCACACCAAATGAGTAGCTTAACTAAACGCTTGTGACTGACACGTGTTTGATTACCGTCAACAATGCTGGAATGAGGGTCATGATTGAAGTCGATCGACACTAGCGGCTCAGTGGTATAGCCCAAAATCCCAGCTAAACCATTGTTTTGCGCGTCGACAATCGCTTGGTTAATTTGTGCAATAGTGGCATCGCTAGATAAGTTTAAGCTCAAGTCCATAGCGGTTACATTGATAGTGGGCACTCGCACCGCAATCGCTTCAAAGCGACCGGCAAACTTAGGCAAAATGCGCTCAATACCTGCGGCAAGTTTAGTGTCAACGGGTATTATTGATTGACTGGCGGCACGAGAACGTCGTAAGTCGGGATGATAAGCGTCAATAACTTGTTGATCATGCATCGAAGAGTGAATGGTCGTAATAGCACCACTTTCAACGCCAAAAGCTTTATCTAAAACCTGAATAACAGGCACCACACAGTTGGTAGTACAAGAGCCGTTTGAAACCACTTTTTCAGCAGCAGTTAGTTGCTGATGATTAATACCATAAATAATAGTAGCGTCTAAATCTTGTGAACCGGGATGGGAAAACAAAACCTTTTTTGCACCCTGCTTAATGTGAAGCAGGCCATCTGCTTGGCTGCCAAACTTGCCGGTACAATCAATAACAATGTCGATATTGTGCTGTTGCCATGGTAAATCTGCTATTTCGGCTTCATGACTCAAAGCGATTTCGTCGCCCGCGATAAATAGTTTTCCATCGCTTTGTTGAACCGAAAATGAAAAGCGACCGTGGGTAGAATCGTATTTTAATAAGTGAGCTATGCCTTCAGGATCGGCAAGCTCATTAATAGCAACTAACGTAAAGTCGTTGGCTCTGCCGTTTTCATAAAGTGCACGAACAACATTTCTGCCGATTCTTCCAAAGCCATTTATTGCGATATTAATTGACATATTTTGGGATCTTATTGATAACGAACTTGGTGAAGGAAATAGCCAGTTAAGTATAAGTTAACTGGCTATAAATACCGTTTGACGGTAATAAAACGAGATTAGTTTAAGCTATTCACCGTTTTAACTACGTTTTCAACTGTAAAACCAAAGTGCTCAAGTAATACATTACCAGGCGCTGACTCACCAAAGGTCGTCATGCCAACCACTTTTCCACTTAAACCTACGTATTTATACCAAAAGTCAGTATGCGCGGCTTCGATAGCAACACGCTTAGTTACCGCTGTTGGTAATACTGATGCTTTGTATGCATTATCTTGCGCATCAAAAATATTGGTAGACGGCATAGAAACAACACGAACAGTGTCGCCTAAGCTTTCGGCTGCTTTCAATGCTAATGACACTTCAGAGCCAGTAGCAATCAAAATCACTTCTGGTGTACCAACGCTATCTTTTAATATGTAGCCACCTTTAGCGATATCAGTAACTTGTGCACTGGTGCGACTTAAAGCCGGTAAACCTTGGCGTGAAAAGATTAATGATGTTGGCGCTTTTTGGCGTTCAACAGCATTTTTCCATGCTACAGCAGACTCGGTTGCATCGGCTGGACGCCATGTCACCATGTTCGGGGTAGTACGTAAGTTTGTTAACTGCTCAATCGGTTGATGCGTTGGGCCATCTTCACCTTGGCCAATTGAATCATGGGTATAGACAAAAATGTTTTGAATGCCCATTAATGCTGACATACGTACTGCGTTACGCGCGTATTCCATAAACATCATGAAGGTAGCGCCATAGTTAATAAAGCCGCCATGCAATGAAATGCCGTTCATAATACCGCTCATGCCAAATTCACGTACACCGTAATAAATGTAGTTACCATCAGCATTATCTTGAATACCTTTTGAACCGGACCAAAGTGTTAAGTTTGAACCCGCTAAATCGGCAGAGCCACCCAATAATTCAGGTAACATAGCACCAAATACTTCAATAGTGTTTTGCGATGCTTTACGCGAAGCTACGTTTTCAGCTTTTTCCTGGCACTCTAGAATGTAGGCATTAGCTTTTTCTTCAAACTCTGCAGGTAAATCACCGTTAATTACACGACGTTCGTATTCTGCAGCTAATGCTGGATGTGCGGCTTGGTAAGCAGCAAATTTTTCATTCCAGCTGGCTTGTTCAGTAGCGCCTTTTTCTTTTTGATCCCAATCAGCGTATACATCAGCTGGAATTTCAAATGGAGCATGTGGCCAATTAAGGAACTCGCGTGTAGCTGCAATTTCATCATCGCCTAATGGAGCGCCGTGACAGTCGTGTGTGCCTGATTTATTTGGTGAACCAAAACCAATCACTGTTTTACAACAAATCATAGTAGGTTTATCAGTAACGGCTTTGGCAGCAGCTATGGCAGCAGCAATAGCTGCACTATCGTGACCATCAACGTCACTGATAACATGCCAGCCGTAAGCTTCAAATCGAGCAGGTGTATCGTCAGTGAACCAACCTTCAACATGACCGTCGATTGAAATACCGTTATCATCCCAAAAGGCGACAAGTTTTCCTAAACCTAAAGTACCGGCTAATGAACATACTTCATGTGAAATACCTTCCATCAAACACCCGTCACCTAAAAATACATAGGTGTTGTGATCGACAATGTTATGACCTTCACGGTTAAACTGTGCAGCCAATGTTTTTTCAGCTATCGCCATGCCAACAGCATTCGACATACCAGCACCCAATGGGCCTGTAGTAGTTTCTACGCCTGGCGTGTAACCGTATTCAGGGTGGCCTGGCGTTTTAGAGTGCAATTGGCGGAAGTTTTTTAATTCGCTCATCGGCAAATCATAACCGGTCAGATGCAATAATGAATATATAAGCATAGAACCATGGCCGTTAGATAAAACAAAGCGGTCACGATCAACCCATTGTGGATCGGTTGGATTATGTTTTAGAAAGTCACGCCATAAAACTTCAGCGATATCTGCCATCCCCATAGGGGCTCCAGGGTGTCCTGATTTAGCTTTTTGCACGGCATCCATGCTTAAAACTCGAATTGCATTGGCCAGTTGTTGACGCGACGGCATAATTGCTCCAATTAATGTTAAATTTGATGGGATATAAATTGCGCTTATTTTCACCTAGAGTACCCCCTGACTGCAAATCTTATTACCACTTTTCTGTTATTATTTTTAACTAAGTTATATTTATCGCTAATTGAGTGCAGGATAAACTGACTTTAGCCGTACTAAAAATGGCTCGATATGAGTATTACTTGCTTGTTTTTTAATAACGTTACTTGTTAGAGCGTAATAATTCTTGTCGCTTGAAATATTAATTTCAGTTTTTTATTGCCCCTGAACAGTCCATATTTATGATCCAACGGGAAGCTTATTATTTCGCTATTGATCATATTTTTAGCATAGCAACAGTGAAAACTGCTTAATTATTGAGCTAATGGTTGAATATTAAGACAAGTTGCTTTAATGTTAACTGGTTGTATTAATAATAATTAAAAAAAATACCACATTACACAGGATTAAAGAATGAACAGGTCGTCGTCACGCGGAATTAAGCTGACAACGGTAATATTAGCGGTATTAATATTAGCAGTTTCAGCGGTGTTGAGCAGTGGTTCAACATTAGACGACAAGGAAGTTACAATAGAACAAACGAAATCTGAGCTGATCAATTAGCTCACTTTAATATTAGCCTCGCAATAGCGGGGCTTTTTTATGTACAGGATGTACGGTATGCCGTGGTGACAGGACGTCAAAGAGCGGCGGTACAGGATGTACGGTATGCCGTGGTGACAGGACGTCAATGAACGGCGGTACAGGATGTACGGTATGCCGTGGTGACAGGACGTCAATGAACGGCGGTACAGGATGTACGGTATGCCGTGGTGACAGGACGTCAATGAACGGCGGTACAGGATGTACGGTATGCCGTGGTGACAGGACGTCAATGAACGGCGGTACAGGATGTACGGTATGCCGTGGTGACAGTAAAATTAAAATATTTATTATGGATAAAGCTACGGGGTCTAGGCTATTAAAGCAATTACTGGCGTCCCCACCAGGACTCGAACCTGGAGCAGCGGCTTAGGAGGCCACAGTTTTATCCAGTTAAACTATGAGGACAAAACGCAAGTAATTATATCCTCGTGACTTCAGGATAAAACTTTTATCGCAGCTTGAAGTGGTTAGGTTATAGCCTGAGTATGCTACAACTATTTTATAAATTTGTATTCATAAAAATAAATATAATGAATACTAACAGGGTCTTAATTAATAACCTGAACATTCATTATATTCTTCAATTCATGTTCTGCCACTTATTGTTTTAGAAATGAGCTTTTTAATATCTTACCGCTAAGTCATTTATTTGTATATTGTCTAGTATATGCTGTTCTGTGGTCGTTGCATGGGCACTATCTTGGCTGACCGAAGTCACAATGACTTTATAAGGACTAATATTAAAGCCTGAGTAAGAGCGTTTGTCATCACTGACAAAGTTATTAAAATGCAATAAAGAGAATTCATCACCTACTTGAACACCGTGTCTTTTGCCTAAGTTAAAAGTAATTGAATTTCCTTGAACTTGCACAATTCTGCCTTGGGTCGGCTGGCACATCATATTTTCGTCAATATCTCTGACCATATCGTCTAATGACAGATTAATTTTTTTGCCATATTCACTCTGCCAGAAGTTGTGGCTTGTTACGTCAATTTGTTTACGTTCATCGAACTCCCAGGGGGCAGAGCTCTGATAGTGTTTATCTAAAATTCTCTCACCTGTAGTACCGTCGTGAATGTATAGCGCAATTTTAAATTGTCGCTGGTAAATATTTTTCTGCCAAAACTGCCAATCATTATTTTCATCATTGGCCATGGAAAGATCTTGAATTTCTGAAAATAAAATATATTGGCTGTCTGACATGTTAGCTAATGACATAGCTAAGTTTTTTAGGCTTTGTGTTTGTAAACTTTGGTTATAACGTGAGAATTCAGTCTTAGTTTGTAAGGCTAATTTAGTATCTAAATATATCCCTTGTTGCTGAATTTTATCAGCGAGCTTTTTGATCAAGGTTCGATCAATGGCGTAGATACTACCAATATTCGCTTGTTCGCGATGCAGTATATTACTGCGCGTTAACAGCAGAGATTTTTTATAGTCAGCAGCGAAACATTTTTTCTCTTGTGGAAAAATATCAGCACGAATGGTTACCGTAACAAAGTCGTCGTTGTAGTTTTCACTTATTAACTCTAATGAATTAACACTACCACTTGCACGAATACTAATTTCATCCTGCGTTAGCAAACCATTAACGACTTGTTGAACACTTGATACAGAGGCGCCGGCAACTAGTAACGCTTTTTTCAATGCATTTTGCATCGCTTGAGCTTTCGCTGTTTTATTATCGCCATTTCTGATGCTTGCTACACCTTGCGATTCATACCATTGCCCAAAACTAGCGCTACTAAATAAAGCAAAGCAAAGGCCAATTAAACTTAAGCGCATAAATATCTCTTTAATATTGGATCGATTTCTATTTTTGAATATGCAGGTTTTGTGCCTATTTATATTACAAGCTTAAGTCAATCTCGGTAAAGCCATTTGAATGGCAACTTTCGTGTCTTTAGATAATGCAGGGAAAAAGGTGAATTTAAGTTTTTCAGGGACGGCTCTAAATTAAAGTCAAAAAGTTATTAATGACGCTATATAAAGTGCTCATGGTAAGTGAGTCGAGTGTATAAGGTATTACGAATCTCACTAATTACCTGAACACTCTTACAGATTAAAGCATCCAATTACTGTGTTATTTCATCATTATCGTTGCATGAATGCAGCTTTTAGATAATAAAGGCGCATATTGTTCAGAAGAACTATTGCTTAAAGCATACGCTTTATTTTTGTTGTTTTCCTACCTATAAAGTAGGGTACTTAATTAAGTAAACCACTATCACTACTTGTTTGCTCGGTTTTAATCCCAAAATTCATTAGGCCAAGTTAAGGTTAAATGAAAATATTGGCGCGGATCATGCTTTATTATTTGTATTAATTTTATGATATTTGTATTAATTGAGGATAGCTCAATGAAAAATTGGCTTATTGCACTACTAATACCGGCAGTTATGTCGTGTTCTGTTCAGACCAAGAATGAAGATTTTTATGGTTCTTCTCACGCCGCCAAACAAGAAATTGACAGCTTAGCGTTACCTCGTCATGCGATAAACGACGTGGTTAAAGGGCTGGCATATCAAATGTTGGAAAGTAGTACGTTTGTTAATCCTAAAACACCCATTGCTGTGGCGTCATTTGTAGATTTAAAAAACTTAGAATCAACTAATTGGCTTGGTAATCAGCTGTCGGAGAGCTTTGTTCATGAAATGCAACGACATGGCTTAGTTGTTATCGATTTTAAAACTACCGGACATATCCGTGTCACCGAAGATGGTGATTATGTTTTCAGTCGAGATTGGAAGGAATTACCTGAACGTCAGATAATTGACTATGTAGTTACTGGCACTATGATGCAGCAAGAGTCGGGTATTTTAGTTAACGCTCGAATGATTGGTATGCAATCACGAGTTGTCGTTGCCACAGCACAGTCTTTTATTCCCGCTTGGGTTGTTGGCGACGATTTTAATCGTCATGAGAATGTTAAAATGAAAGATGGCATGATCTTGCGAGATAGCGCGATGTTAGTCGACGACGCACGTGCCATTGCCATACAGAAGTAATAAGTTTAAAAATATCGAAGGTGAATATGAATATTTTACGCAATAATATCGCAGTTTTTTTAAGTGCTATAGCTTTGAGCGCATGTTCTTCGGTGTTTGACAGACACGTTGAATGGCAAAATGTGAAACCTGAACAATTTCCAGTACTAACAGCAATAGGTCAAGCACCTATTAGTTTGCAAAACTCAACACATAAAACCCAGCGCATGCTAATGGCAATAAAAGCTTCAAAAATTGCGGCTTATGCTGAGCTAGCTGAACAAGTTTATGGTCAAAGTATTGATGGAAAAACCACAATGTCTAATTTAGTGGTTGATAACCAGCAGTTAAAGGCATCAGTACAGGGGATTATTCGTGGTGCAAAAGTGGTGAAAAGTTATCCTGTTGGTGACAGCTACACTACCGAGTTGAGTTTAGATTTTAAAGATGTTTATGAAATATATAATGCCGCTTCAAACCGCCAAGAAATAAAACATATTACGTATTATTAATCTTCTTTTTACCATTAAAAAAACCAGCTATTTGCTGGTTTTTTATTGACAGAATGTAAGGTATGGTGCGATCACATAGATGTAAGGGAGCAGTGCTAATAAAGTTAATACAAAGGCTTAAGCTTTTATACCTAAACTACTGAGCCCGCCAGAAGTTTTCCCTTTACTATCATAGGTCATTGAGGACCTATTATGATTTTCTAATAACGAGGTTTTCATTCGTTCAACAGATAACTGCGATTGATGAATGATCAGACCATTAATTTGGTTTTGTTTTTTACAGCGGATTAAACACGCTTCAATATCCGATAATTCTGTACTGAAGTTACCGGCTAATTTTTCTTGTTTGAACTCAAAGCTTTGACCTATAGCATTGTCAATTTCTTGTATCGCTATAAGCAAATTATTTTTATCTGAGGTAATGCTAATAAGCGCAGCTGGATTTTGCTGCTGAAGTACTTCTTTCTCTGTGTCTAATAACGCTTCTAATTGCGTCAATTGTAATAACTGTTGAGAAATCAATTGTTGCGGTGTTATTTTTTCAGACACTTGTATACTCCACTCTTACTTTTAGTTAGCTGAGTTAGTTGAGTTCAAATTCAAAATTAGCAATGCTTGCTGCTAGTTTCTCAGGATTGATTTTATACTCTCCAGAGGCAATCGCACTTTTTAATTCAGCAATTTTTTTCTGATTAAGCACTGGCGCATCGGCCGCTTTTTTCTGTAACTCGGTCATTTGTTTTGCTTGTGGGGTAATTGATACCGAATCACGAGGTGCCAATTTAGCTTGTTGCGAGGCATTTGCACTTTCGCTAACTTGCTGTTTGGTTTGAACTTGTTGTTCAACTTTTTGTTTTACTTGATTGGTATTATTCAAGTTATTGATATTAATAGCCATTATTGTATCCTACTTACAACAGTTATTGGTTTCTAACCTTTTATCGGCAAAACAGCAGAAAACTTAAGCAATTATTATAAATTAATTACTACTTGGTTAATAGCGTTAACTTGCCCTTGAATTATGCGGCCAGATTTCTTATTTCGTACTGATATTATTTCGCCTAAACTCCCGTCGTCTAGCGCAACGCCAAAAGATTTAATTTCAAAATTATCAGATTTAGCGATAATGTTTACGGGTTCGCCTTTACAAACAAAACAGGTGTTTTTATTCGTAATAGCGCTACCTTGAGATAAATTTCTTTTTGTTCTTGCACCAGTCACTACACTGGGGTCAGTTAGCACTGTGCCTCTTATTTGGCTGTTATCTTTAAATATAATCTCAATATTATCATTATTGAGTAAGGTACCTTTGCTTATGCGTATTCGCGTTACTAATACAGGTACAATTGTCTGAATTTTAACTGGAATAAATAACTGCCAAGGATCCTCGTCGGGACAAACAATTTTAACATTTACGTTTCTACCATTATGGTTTTCAGGTATATTTGCCGTTAATGGTGATAGACAAGGGTGCAGTGTAATGCGAGGATCTATTTCCGCTACGTCGACTTTTAACTTTCCCTGTTCAGGCAGACTGACGTTATTTTCGACATGATTTTTGATGAAATTATAGAGATAATCACGATCAAATGTCATTGCTGAGCCAGGATTAGCTATGGCTAAGTAAATAAGGGTTACGCTTACTAATATCTTTAATTTTCTCATGGTTTTTTATCTTACTGCTAGGGAAATAAAAATACTCGTCTAAACTTAATATAAGTTTAACTAAATACAATGTCACACGAATAACGTCAAAATATTTACGTTATCGGTTAAATGATTGTCGTTTAAATGGGATACAATCAAGAATCGTGCCTTTGTTATATACATTGGCATACCTAAGAGGTTTTTTATGACAGGTATATTAGACTCAGTGAATCAGCGCACCCAATTAGTAGGACAAAATCGATTGGAGTTGTTGTTATTTAAACTTATTGGTAGACAGCGCTTTGGTATTAACGTTTTTAAAGTACGTGAAGTGATGCCTTGTCCTAGGTTGACTGTATTACCCAAGCAAGATAAGTTCATTAAAGGCGTAGCTCATATTCGTGGCCAAACTATTTCCGTTATTGATTTAAGTAAAGCTACGGGTGGTCCTGATATTGTTCAAACAGAAAGCAGTTTTGTCATTATTGCTGAGTATAACCGAAGCGTGCAGGGATTTCTTGTTGCTAGTGTTGAGCGCATTGTAACACTCAGTTGGAAAGACATGATGCCTCCACCAGAGGGTACAGGTAAATCAAGCTACCTCACGGCAGTTACCGAAATTGACAACGAAATGGTCTCCATTCTTGATGTTGAAAAAATTCTCAATGAAATTAGTCCAATTTCAACTGAATTAAGTGAAGGGATTGCCGACGCAACGGTTGGCGAAAAAATTGGCGATCGAGTCATTATGATCGCGGATGACTCAACCGTCGCCCGTAATCAAGTCAAGCGAGCTCTTGAACCCCTTGGTGTAACTATGCTTTTGGCTAAAAATGGTCAAGATGCCCTTGAGCAATTGCAGGTAATTGCTGACGGATGTCAACACAGTATTACTGAAAAGGTTGCGCTGTTAATTTCTGATATTGAAATGCCAGAAATGGATGGTTATACGCTAACCGCGGAAATTAAGCACAATGAGCGCATGAAAAAAATGCCTGTTATTCTTCACACTTCACTCAGTGGTGTTTTTAATAATGCCATGGTAAAAAAAGTAGGAGCTGAAGATTTTATTCCTAAATTTCATCCTGATGAGTTAGCTACAGCAGTTAAAAAATGGTTAAAACACGATGAAACTTCTTAATGCTTTTTTACAATATTTAAATAAGGTGGATTATAGCTAGTGTTAACTAAGCAACTCGATGATAAATGTTACCATCAGTTTAAAACATTCCTAGAGCAGCAATGCGGTATTGTTTTAGGTGAAAGTAAGCAGTACTTAGTTAAAAGTCGCTTGGCACCATTGATGGCGAAATTTGATGTTGAGTCGTTGACTGATTTAATAACACAAACGCTTAACCCCTTAAATCGGCAACTGCGGGCGGCAGTTATTGACGCCATGACCACAAATGAAACGTTATGGTTTCGCGATGAATATCCCTTCGAGCTTTTGAAAAAACGTATACTGCCAGAATTTAAAGGCCAGCGTACTCAGCTAAAAATTTGGTCAGCGGCAAGCTCATCCGGGCAAGAACCTTATTCAATAGCCATGGCGATTTATGAATATCAACAAAGTAACCCCGGCGCATTTCCTGGAGGTGTTCAAATTATTGGCACTGACATCTCTAATACGATGTTGGAACATTGTAAAAATGCGCAATACGACAGTTTAGCATTATCAAGAGGTTTATCTCGGGAACGAAGACAGCAGTTCTTTGAAGCCAGCGATAACGGCATGCTAAAGGTGAAAGACTTTATTAAAAATATGGTCAGTTTTCGCCAATTAAACTTGTTAAATAGTTATAGCTTAATGGGGCGGTTTGATTTGGTTTTCTGTCGTAACGTCTTGATTTACTTCTCTCCGGAGCTAAAAACAAAAATAATTTCTCAAATACATGCAACGCTAAATAAAGACCGTTATTTATTTCTTGGCGCCTCTGAATCACTTTCAGGTATAAGCCAAGATTTTAATATGATCCGCTGTAGTCCTGGTATCGTTTACCAAAAAAAGCAACCCTTCTCTAAATCTCTGGCATAAATCTTGAATGAATACCTCCATCAATATGGAGGTATTTTTTTATGGCTATTAGTTTTGAAAAAGCATTCGGCATTTATCCGCAAAGTTTGCAAGTGCGTGCTCAACGCGCTGAACTTATTGCAGGTAATATTGCTAATGCCGATACACCAGGCTACAAAGCCAAAGGAATGGATTTCAAAGCCGCATTAGCGCAAGCATCCTCAAAACAACAATCGGGTATGACGCGAACTAACGAAAAACATTTCGATGTTCGTATGGAGCTCAATAACGGTGTGGGTTTTCGCGTACCTGACCAAGCTGACACGGGTGACGGTAACAGCGTAGATGTACAAGTGGAACGAAACTTGTATCTAGAAAACTCTATGCAATATCAAGCAAGCCTACAATTTCTTAACGGAAGCATCAAAGGCTTGAGAAAAGCCATCACTGGAGGGCAATAAAAATGAGCCTATTTAATGTATTTTCTATATCTGGTTCGGGTATGAGCGCACAGTCTGTTCGCTTAAATACTACGGCTAGTAATATTGCTAACGCTGATAGTGTTAGCAGTAGTATCGATCAAACATATCGTGCACGCCATCCAGTTTTTGCCGCTGAGATGCAAAAAGCTGCCGGTGGACAAAATGAGTCGGTTGGTGTTCAGGTACTGGGTGTTGTTGAAAGTAACAAACCCCTTAATATTGAATATGCCCCGACCACCCTATGGCCGATGGTGAGGGCTATATTTACAAGCCGAACGTAAATGTTATTGAAGAAATGACTAACATGATTTCTGCTTCTCGTTCATATCAAACCAATGTGCAAATAGCGGAGTCAGCAAAAAGTATGCTAACTAAAACGCTAACACTTGGTCAACGCTAAGGTTAAATAGGAACTATCATGGAAACTGTATCTGGCTCTAGCCCATTAGACAATATTCGTTGGCAACAGGAAAACAGCACTCCTGAGGCTGAAGAAAATCGGGGAATGCTAACGCAAGCAGATTTTTTCGCGTTGCTCACTCAAGAATTGTCGAATCAAGACCCGACCAAGCCGGTTGAAAACAATGAGATGATTTCTCAAATGACCGCTTTCTCGACCACAGATGGCGTAACAAAGCTAAACGATCAATTTACCAACTTTGCCGCATCAATGTCGTCAAGCCAAGCCTTGCAAGCTTCATCCCTTGTTGGTCGTAGCGTGTTAGTGGAAGACAACGTATTTGGTATGGAAGAAGGTCAGTCAGTAAAAGGTAAGTTAGTCACTGACCAACCGGCAAGTAATGTCAATATTTACGTAGAAAACGTTGCCGGTGAAATTATTCAAACAGTGCCAGTGGGTAACGTAGCTTCGGGTGAATTTACCTTCACTTGGGACGGACAAGGCTCCAATGGTGAGCCAGCGCCTGAAGGAGCATATCGTTTTCGTGTTGCCGGCTTAGTTGAAGGCAATGCATCAGAATTGCAAGCGATGACTTATCGTAAAGTCGACAGCGTCACTTTGGCCGGTAGCGGTGGAAGTATTTTATTAAACCTTAATGGTGGTAGCACCATGAAACTTTCAGATGTAGTAGAAGTTTCTCAAGGTTAAGCAAACAGTTTTTTATATGAGGTGAAATTATGTCATTTAATGTAGCGTTGAGCGGATTAAACGCAGCTCAGAAAGATTTGGATGTAACATCCAACAACATAGCCAATGTCAACACTGCTGGCTTTAAAGAATCACGTGCAGAGTTTGTCGACGTTTATGCGGCTTCGCTTTTATCTTCGGGCAAAACTAAAGTCGGTGACGGTGTTTTGACGTCAGAAGTAGCACAGCAGTTTTCACAAGGTAGTATCAAGTTTACTAATAACTCGTTAGATTTGGCGATTACCGGCAACGGATTTTTTGCCACGGTTCCAGAGTTAAATAGCTTAGAAACCTCATATACCCGAGCAGGTCAGTTTAAACTGAACCAAGACAATTTTATTGTTAACTCACAAGGTGGTCATTTGTTAGGTTTCCCGGTGAATGCCGACGGTACATCTGCTTCAGTAAGCTTAAGTACGGCTGAGCCTATTCGTATACCGACAGCCTCAGGTGCGCCACAAAAATCATCAGAAGTTGATATAAGAATGAATTTACCTGCGGGCGACTCTTATATTTCATCAGCACCTGGTAATTTTGACCCTGAAGATCCATTAACATTTAATCACTCAACGTCGGTGACAATATTCGATTCGTTAGGTGATAGTCATATTATGACTTATTACTTTATTAAAGATGATCCTGCTGCTAATCCAAATGAGTGGATGCTTTTTGCTTCTGTTGATGGCAAGCCTATTGACTTGGTTGATCCTGCTGGCGATGGTAACACGAACCCCGTTGGTGGAGCTGTATCAGGTCCTTTATCGGCAAGCGGTGGTTTGACTGGCGCTAGATTGATATTTGATTCTTCAGGCGATTTTCAGTCTCAAATACCAGCGGATGCCTTTGGTGGTATTACCACTAGAGACTTTGCTAACCATTTGCCTAACGGTGCAGACACATCACAAACGATTCAAATTGATTTTAACCTAGATCCCTTAGGTCCTAATCCAAATGAGCCAACTCAGTTTGCTTCTAACTTTGAAGTAACTTCTCTGCAGCAAGATGGTTTAGCTGTTGGCCGATTAACCGGTATTGATATTGGTACTGATGGTTTAGTCAGAGCAACATATAGTAATGGTACTTCTGAACCATTATCACGAATTGCGATGGTAAACTTTGCCAATGAGCAAGGCTTGCAACAGGTGGGTAATACCGGTTGGAAAGAGAGCATTACTTCAGGTATAGCGTTAGCGGGTGAGGGCGGTTCTGGTACTTTTGGTACGATAAACTCTTCAGCTTTAGAGCAGTCGAACGTAAACTTAACGTCAGAATTGATTGATTTAATCTCGGCGCAACGTAACTTCCAAGCGAACTCGCGAGCACTTGAAGTTGATAATCAACTAAACCAAACTATTCTACAAATTCGTTAATTTAAATAGACGATAATTGTACGAAGCTTAAGGATTAATCAATTAGTCCTAAAAATTTAAAGCCAGATAATCAAATATTGATATCTGGCTTTTTTATGTTCAGGCCGTTCCTAGCCATCCATGGCTTCACGGCATTAGTGCATCTCGGTAATTGCTCCTGCATTACTCTAATGACTTACATCCCTGTAAGAACATGCACGTCGATGAACGGTATGCTGCGATCACATGGCCGTTCCTAGCCATCCATGGCTTCACGGCATTAGTACATCCATGCACGTCGCCGTTCCTTGCCGTCCATGGCTTCACGGCATTAGTGCATCTCGGTAATTGCTCCTGCATTACTCTAATGACTTACATCCTTGTAAGAACATGTACGTCGATGTGAAAGAGCAGCGATGTCCAGGCCGTTCCTAGCCATCTCGGTAATTGCTCCATGCATTACTCTAATGACTTACATCCCTGTAAGAACATGGCTTCATGGCATTAGTGCATCTCGGTAATTGCTCCTGCATTACTCTAATGACTTACTTCCCTGTAAGAACATGCACGTTGCCGTTTCTAGGCATATTACGGTTTTGGTGTTTTTAATGCATTTTAATTTTTTGACGGTATAAATACCGACCTACAACGATCAATCGCTAAGCTTTATTTAGGTATCTCTAAACTTTATTTAGGTGTTGTAGGCTGCTTTATCTTCTTTGTACCACCGGGCTTCAGCCCATCAATTTGATTTCATGCTTTATTTATCCTAATAGTGTGTTTTTTGACTTAATTACGACCAGCAAAAAGCCATTCAACTTATACATAACATTGCCCTTCTTAATTTTCTGGCACTTTATTTGCAACACTTCAAATATGATTAATATTAAGGGTGAATTTCATTATGGATAAGTTGCTGTATATCGCCATGAGTGGCGCGAAGCAAAACATGCAAGCCTTATCAGTGAATGCTAATAACCTCGCTAACGCCAAAACTACAGGCTTTAAAGCTGATTTAGCTAATGCTAGGGCAATGCAGGCTTTCGGTGAAGGTATGCCTACTCGGGTGTTTTCAATGACCGAGCGTGCAGGCCAAAACTTTGACAGTGGCGCTTTATTAAGTACTGGGCGTGATCTTGATGTCGCAATTCAAGGTGAAGGTTGGCTAGCGGTTCAAACTAAAGATGGCAATGAAGCTTATACCCGAAATGGTCAGTTAAAATTAAACGATAACGGGGCACTTGAAACATCAAGAGGTGATCTGGTTATTGGTGACAGAGGGCCTATTTTCTTACCATTACCCATTAGTAAACTTAATATTTCTGCTGACGGTACCATTATGGTTCAGCCTGAAGGTGCACCGAGTAATGTTCAAGAAGAAGTTGGCAGAATTAAATTTGTTAACCCAGACAATCGCTTGCTAGAAAAAGGCAGTGATGGCCTATTTCGTCGTAAAGACGGCAATAATGAGCCGGCTGATATCACGGTAAAAGTAGCGAGTGGCTCATTAGAATCAAGTAACGTAAACCCTATCAGTGAAATGACCGATATGATCGCGCTGCAGCGTCAATTTGAAATGCAGTTAAAAATGATGAAAACTGCCGAAGAAATTGATTCAAGTGCAGCATCATTATTACGAGCGTTCTAAATAAATTTTTGAGGTGATGTATGAACCCAGCATTATGGATTAGTAAAACAGGCTTAGATGCGCAAACAAAAGAAATTGCGGTTATATCTAACAACTTGGCGAACGCCAGTACTATTGGTTTTAAAAAGAGCCGTGCGGTATTTGAAGATTTACTTTATCAAAATATTAACCAACCCGGTGGTCGTTCAGCGCAAGATACTGAAATGCCGTCAGGGTTAATGTTAGGTGCGGGCACGAAAGTGGTGGCAACACAAAAAATTCATACCCAAGGTGACATGCTTAATACCGATAATGCCTTGGATCTGATGATTCAAGGTGAAGGTATGTTTGAAATTTTAATGCCTGACGGATCTTCTGCCTATTCACGCAACGGTCAGTTTACCATGGATGAAGAAGGCAACGTTGTTACACCGGGCGCAGGTTATCTATTACAACCGCAAGTTACCGTGCCTGAAGATGCCTTAAGTATCATCGTTTCACAAGACGGTGAAGTTTCTGTTACTTTGCAAGGCCAAGCTGAACCTGCCGTGGTTGGACAAATTAATACCGTTAATTTTATTAACCCGACCGGTTTAGAGCCTATTGGGCAAAACTTATATGTTGAAACGTCAGTCAGTGGTGCGCCACAAGAAGGTGTTCCGGGCTTAGAAGGTTACGGTCTATTAGTGCAAGGTGCGCTAGAAACCTCCAATGTTAATACCACTGAAGAGTTGGTTAACCTAATTGAAAGTCAGCGTGTTTATGAAATGAACTCGAAAGTTATTTCAGCCGTTGACCAAATGCTTAGCTACATTAATCAGCAATTATAAAGTTGAGGAAGGTATCATGAAAGGCAAACAATCTTCTTTACTACGCACCTTCTTTACGGTGAGCATAGTTGCAATATTATTTACTGGTTGTGCCAGTATTGAACAGGCAAAAACAATGCCTAATGACCCAGATTTTGCGCCTATTTTGCCGGAAATGGAGGATAAACCTTTAGTGCCAACAGGCTCACTTTTTAACATCAACTATGTAAATAATATCTATTCAGACTCTAAAGCACATCGAGTTGGTGATATTATTTCAGTAATTTTAAGTGAAAGCACACAAGCGAATAAAAATGCAAAAACTGAGTTGAAAAAAGCCAATAACGCAGCGCTTAATCCTATTACGGGTATTGGTGGCGCGGCGATAAATTTCAACAACAAAGCATTACAGTTTGGTTATGACCAATCGTCAAATTTCAAAGGTGACTCAAAAGCTGATCAGAGCAATAGCTTAGCCGGCAATATTTCTGTTCATGTTTTAAGAGTTCTCCCCAATGGTAATTTGATGATCCGTGGCGAAAAATGGATGTCATTGAACAATGGTGATGAATACATTCGCTTAACAGGCATAGTTCGCTCGCAAGACATCAGCTCAGATAACACAGTTACCTCTAGTAAAGTGGCTAACGCTCGTATTGAATATGCCGGAACCGGCACCTTTGCTGACGTGCAAGAGCAAGGCTGGTTGTCGAAGTTTTTCAATAGTTCATGGTGGCCTATTTAAGTAGGATAATATAATGAAAAAATATTTAGTGAGTTTAGCGCTGTTAACTGCTCTGGTTTTGTTACCTGAAGCAAGTGCCCAGCGTATTAAAGATTTGGCTGATGTAGCGGGTGTACGCAGCAACCAATTAATAGGTTATGGTTTGGTTGTAGGTTTGCCGGGTACGGGCGAACAAAGCCCTTTTACTGAGCAAAGTTTTAAAACCATGTTAAGTAACTTTGGCATTAAAATGCCGACGAACTTAAAACCAAAAATTAAGAATGTTGCTGCCGTAGCCGTGCATGCAGAATTACCGGCTTTTTCAAAGCCAGGTCAAAAAATTGATGTTACGGTGTCATCAATGGGCAGTGCGCAAAGCTTGCGTGGTGGTACATTAATCCAAACTATTTTAATGGGGCTAGACGGTAATGCTTATGCTGTTGCTCAAGGCAGCTTAATTGTAAGTGGCTTAGGCGCTGAAGGGTTAGATGGCTCAAAAGTCATTGCCAACACCCCAACAGTAGGTCGTATAGCTAATGGTGCTATGGTTGAGCGTGAAGTGTTATCACCTTTTACCTCTGGTGATCATATTACATTTAACCTCCACAATGCTGATTTCACTACCGCAAAACGTCTTTCAGACACCATTAACAACTTAATTTCTGGTTCTGCACGCGCAATTGATGCTGCATCAGTGCAAGTTACAGCCCCGAGAGATGCCGCAGATCGCGTTAGCTTTTTGGCAACTTTAGAAAATTTAGAGTTTGAACCAGGCACACCATCAGCAAAAATTATTGTTAATTCACGCACAGGTACCATCGTTATTGGTGCTGATGTTCGCCTGCTACCAGCAGCGATAACGCATGGTGGTATAACCGTAACCATTAATGAAGTTGAAGCCGTTTCCCAACCTAATGCATTTGCCGCTGGCGAAACCGTGGCGACCAATCAATCTATTATCGATGTTAAGCAAGACGACTCACGTATGTTTGTTTTTGACCCCGGTGTAACTTTAGATGCCTTAGTACGCGCTATCAACCAAGTTGGCGCAGGTCCTGGCGATGTAATGGCAATTTTAGAAGCCTTAGATCAAGCCGGCGCTTTACGCGGAGATTTGATCATTATTTAAATAATGATCAAAATAAACTTATGACAACACGTATTGCAGACGCACAAAACTTTTTAGACGTTAACGGTTTAAATTCGATCCGCCAAGACGCGAAATCGGGTGACAAAGCCAGTAAAAAAGATGCTCTAGAACAAGCGGCTAAGCAGTTTGAAGCTATTTTTATGCAAATGCTGATGAAAAGCATGCGTAAAGCGCAAGCAGTGTTGGAGTCTGATAGCCCACTTAATTCAGAGTCGACAAAGTTTTATCGTGATATGCATGATCAACAAATGTCGCTCGAATTGTCTAATAATGGTGCTTTAGGTCTTGCACCGCTAATCGTTCGCCAACTTGGCGGCGACAGTGAAAACTTTACGCCTCATACAATATTACGCAGTGACGGCAATCTTGATAGTCGTGGCAGTGTTCGTATTAGCGAACCGTCATTGGTCAACACCGTAAGTTTAGTCAAAGACTCGTCAGCACATCAGGATCCTAGTAAAGATCGTCAAACAAATGGCTCAATGGCAGCCCAAGCATCGAACATGCTGCAAAGCCCTACATTTACAGAGCCAAAAGATTTTGTTACTGCCTTAACCGCCGACGCCAAACGTGTGCAAGAAAAAATTAATGTGCCGTTTGAAGTCGTTATTGCCCAAGCCGCGTTAGAAACTGGCTGGGGTCAAAAAATAATTAAAACCGACTCAGGCGAAAGCTCAAATAATTTATTTAACATTAAAGCCGATAGCCGCTGGGCTGGTGAGAAAACCCATAAAGAAACCTTAGAGTTTGAAAATGGCGCTATGGTGAAGAAACGTGAGCCTTTTAGGGTGTACGACTCTATCGGACAAAGCGTTAATGACTACGTGAATTTACTTACCCAAAGTGAGCGCTACCAAGGCGCTTTAGAAAAATCTACAGATGTGGAGCAATTTTTGCATAACCTACAGAGTGCTGGTTATGCTACCGACCCAAATTACGCTAAAAAGATAATGGGGACACTTCGGACAGTAACTGGCTTATTAAATAAATAAGACTACCGATAATTTCGCTGTTGAAATTAAGGTTACTGTAGGAGTTTAGGTCATGTCGATTAATCTGTATCAAACTGGTGTAAGTGGTTTACTGTCCGCGCAGCAACAGTTAGCGACTACAGGACATAACATTGCTAACGTTAATACCGAAGGTTATACCCGCCAGCGTACAGAGCAGGGTTCAGCGGTTGGAAATTATAATGGTGGTAATTTTGTTGGCTCTGGTACTTATGTTCAAGACATAACACGCCTCTACGATCAATTTTCTTATAAAGAACAATTACTCAATAAAAGTAACTTGGGTAATGCTGATTCAATTAGTTTAGACCTTAACCAATTAAACGAAATAATGTCATTTTCCAGTGAAGCTATTGGTGGCTCTATAGATCGTTTTTATCAAGCGGTTAATGGCATAGCCGACAATCCAAATGACCTTGGCTTACGTAATATTGCCCTTAGCCAAGCTACCGTACTCGCAAAAGACTTTAACAGTTTAAATTACAATTTAGACCAGCTAGAAAAGTCGACTAACGGCGAAATAGAGCAAATGGCGAGTAAAATTTCGCAAATCTCGCTTGATTTAGCCAAAATTAATGAACAAATATTACAGAATAAAGATTTAAATCTAACTGGCCAACCGAATGATTTATTAGATAAACGTGATCAACTTGTTAATCAACTGGGCGAATATACCTCAGTTCATACCATTGAAGATACGCATGGGGTAATGACCGTGATGATCGGCAATGGCGCAACGTTGGTTGCCGGTATTACGCCTTTAACGGTAAGTGTGGAAGCGGGTGACCCTGATGCATTACAAACAAAATTACAGCTAAATAGCCGTAACGGTAAAGTCGCACTCGATGCGTCTAAACTCGGCGGTGCAATTGCCGCTAAAATTGAATACCGTGATGAACATGTGGCAAAAGCGCGCAGCGAGCTTAATCGTTTAGCGATGGCCGTTTCAGAAACATTAAATCAATCACAAGCCAAAGGGCTCGATTTAAATGCTAAACAGGGTTTAGATATTTTTACTGATATTAATGCCACTAATCTACAAAATTCACGGGTTTTAGCATCGTCAAAAAATACCGGTACTGTGCAGGCTGGCATTAATATAACCGATGTTTCTTTAGTGCCCGCGAATGATTTTACCATTAAATATGATGGTACAGACTACATCATGACGAATGCTCAAAACGGTTCGACGACAACATTAGTTGCTTCGTCTCCTGGTGTTTATCCAACAGATTATGGTTTTGAGTTTAAGGTTAACTCAGGCACACCAAGCACTGATGATCGCTTTACCCTGCGACCCACAGAAAATAGCGCCGCATTAATGAAGGTAACGCTTAGCGATCCTAAATCCATAGCCGCTAGTTCGGCGATTGGAATAGAAGCAGATGAAAATAATGTCAGTAATGGCGCTGTCAGTATTATAAATGTGGCGGATCCGGAAGTCGCTCGTTCATACACCGATGGTACCAATGCCAATATAGTTGTTGATGTTTATAAAGAAACACCGCCAGGGGATTTTGTATATCGAGTTTATGATGCTGCTAATCCACCTCTTCCTCCACCTGCGCCTTCGTCAACTTTGGCCGATGGTCGATTTTTCGCAGGAGCCACTGCCGTTATTGATATGCCACCAGCGCCTGCCACTGCTGCATTTCAAATTGAAATAGCAGGTTTACCGGAAGGGCAAGGTGCACTAGCGCGTGAAAAGTTTACTATCTCAGATGCTTTTGGCTCTGGTAACGCTAATAACGCCAGTTTAATGGCGGCAACGCAAGAGCAAGGAATTTTAGGTGGAGGCAAACAAACATTTAGCCAAGCATTAGCAACGGCAACAGCAGAAGTAGGCTCGAATGCAAGTACGGCTGAGCTCGTTGCTGATACCGCGCAAGCATTGTTTACCCAAGCCTATAACCGTAATCAATCTAATTCAGGGGTAAACCTTGATGAAGAAGCGGCGAACTTATTGAAATATCAACAAGCCTACCAGGCGTCGTCACAGATAATATCCGTGGCAAATACCATTTTTGATACCTTATTAGCGGTCTCTAGATAGGAGTTATTATGCGCGTTTCAACAGCACAATTTTATATGCAAAGTAGCAAGCAGATGTCTAGCCAACAATCGAGTCTTAACGAGCAGGTTAGTCATATTTCAACAGGTAAACGCGTTGTTACCGCTAAAGATGATGCCGTAGCGTATGGCACACTAGCAGGTTATAAAAATGACCTGGCCAATATTGATAAATATCAACGTAATATTATCCAAGCAGAAAATCACAATAGTTTAATTGATACTTCGCTATCCAATGCTGAAGATATTATGAATGAATTAAGAGATTTAATGCTACAAGCCAATAATGGTGTGTATTCAGCAGATGATCTGGCGTCAATCGGTCAGCAAGCGAGTCAGGCTTTACAACAAATTCTTGACATCGCTAACACTAAAGATGAATCAGGCAGTTATGCTTTTGCCGGTTATCAAATAGATGATGCACCATTTGTATTGCAGGCAGATAACTCAGTGACCTATCGTGCCGATAATGGTGTTAGGGAGCTACAAATAGCAAAAAATGTGTCGATTGCGACTAATCAAAGTGGTGAAAAAGTTTTCGAAAAAGTGCCAAACGCTATTGGTGACTTTTCGGCTATTTATAATATCAATACCTCAGGTTTAGGTGTTGAAAGCGCCGTGGTCGCAGATCCAAGTAATTATGATAGATCAGCAAACCCTGCAGACTTTACGATTAACTTCACTACAGCCTCTGACTTAACGGTGACAGACGGTGCTGGCAATGTAACTAATATTAGCGGTTACACAGCAGGGCAAACCATTGCCTTTAATGGTATTGAGGTTAAGTTAAGCGGCAATCCATTGCCGGGAGATAGCTTCACATTAACCCCTGAACAAAATATTGGTGTTTTTGACACGATAAAGTCAGCTATTGACTGGATTAACAATAAAGCCGGCGCAGGTGAAGACCCGCAAGTTCAGGTTGATTTTAATCAAATTCTTGAACAGTTAAGCGATTCTATGAATCACCTAACTTCTCGTAGAGCAGAGTCAGGTATTAACTTACAAGTTATCGACCGTCAAAAAAGTAATCATTTAGACACTGAGCTGTATTTGGCGTCAGGGCGTTCGTCAATTGAAGACCTTGATATTGCCGCCGCTATATCGACCTTTGAGCAATCTAAAGTGGCGCTACAAGCGGCTCAACAGACCTTTACACAAGTGCAGGGCTTGAATTTATTTAATTATATTAGGTAACGTTTTTTAATAATATTTGCAATTTAAATTGAATAATTAAACATATTGCTCAATTTTGGTACAGATGTTGCTTTTATCTAACTAAGAAAACATAAAACTGGCGGTTTAAGATATTAACTCTTTTATCGCAAACCTGGCTGTTAAGGCCAATGAAGTCCAAATACATTGCATAAGTTGTTTTAGCAATTATAAGTTTTCGCAATTATAAATATGGGCTGAAACAAATAGTGTTGGAAGTTTGACTACATAAAGCAAACCACCTAACGCATAACAATGTTAAATATAATTTAAATTCTTAGGAGTCTATCATGGCCTTATCAGTAATAACTAACACGGCATCATTGAATGCCCAACGTAACTTGACTAGGTCTGGTGAAGGTCTAGCAACTTCTATGGAACGCTTATCATCAGGCATGCGTATAAATAGTGCCAAAGATGACGCGGCAGGTTTGCAAATATCAAATCGATTAACCTCTCAAATTAATGGTTTAGGTGTCGCCCAACGTAATGCCAACGACGGAATTTCGATGGCGCAAACTGCTGAAGGCGCGATGCAAGAGTCAACCAACATACTGCAACGTATGCGTGATCTTGCTTTACAATCTGCCAACGGTTCAAACTCTGTCACTGACCGTGAAGCACTGCAAAAAGAAGTTTCTCAATTACAAACTGAATTAACGCGTATTGCTAATACAACATCTTTTGGTGACCAGAAATTAATAGATGGTTCTTTTGGTACTAAATCATTCCAAGTAGGTGCTAACGCCAATGAAACCATCGAATTAGGATTAGGTAGTACTAAAGCGTCCGAAATTGGTACAAAACGATTTGATTTGAGTGGTGCTACAGCAGGCTTAGGTGAAGCTAGTGTGGCAGCTACAGCAGCTACAGCAGCAACAAATGGTAACGGTGTTGCTGCTTCTAGTATAGATATTACCGGTAAAAGTGGTACAGCAGTTAACGTTTTAACAACGGCTGGTGCTTCAGCATCAAGTATAGCTGATTCAATTAATGATGTTACATCAACAACAGGGGTAACCGCTGACGCAAAAAGTCAAGTTCAACTAACTGGCTTAACCGCAGGCGGTGCATTATCGTTTGAATTAAATGGCTCTGTTATTGCTGCTAACCCAGTCTCGACTTCTGATTATGCATCAATTTCAACTGCAATAAATGAAAAATCAGGTTCAACGGGGGTAAGTGCTACCCTAACCGAAACTGGAACACTGGTATTAACTGATGAGTCAGGTGCGGATATTAAGATTGACGATTTTAAGTCAAGCGGGAATATTGTTGCTACTGGCCTTAATTATGACTCTTCAGCAACAGGCTCTACGGCAATAACATTGGCTGGAGCAGGTACTACAAATTCTACCGTGATAGCGGGTACTATTCGCTTAGATTCAACAGCATCATTTGCTGTAACTTCTAATGATGCAACATTAGGTGCAGATACCGCAGTACATGTTTCTGCCAGTATCAATGTTGATAGTGTGAATTTAAGGACTCAGGGAGGCGCGCAAAGCTCAATAGATGTTATTGATAGTGCTATATCACAAATTGACGCTCAACGAGCAACATTAGGTGCAATTCAAAACCGTTTTAGCCATACTATTAGTAATTTAGCGAATATACAAGAGAATGTATCAGCATCACGAAGCCGTATTCAAGATACCGACTTTGCTGTTGAAACAGCTAACTTGACTAAAAACCAAATATTACAACAAGCAGGTACGTCAATTTTAGCGCAAGCGAATCAAATACCGCAAGCAGCAATAAGTTTACTTGGAGGCTAGTACTTCCGAGTGATTCATTCTCTAACGAACCTGTCTAAAGGCGTGTAGTTAATGGCGTAAATCATAGATATAAGTAAATGTAAAAAAAGGCTGAACAGACTGTTCAGCCTTTTTTTTATTAATTTTATAACGTTTAAGTATTTGTTTTTCATGATGTTTTTATTTACTGTTTTGATGTTTTGTGATTATTTATCTTTTTTTAAATAAAAAGGTTAAAGTTATTTTTTAAGCGGCCGTTACCATTATTAGAACGGGAGCTTGATGAATTATCTAAAGCACCTGATTAACTAACTAACCAATATATTACCCAGTGTAATTAGGAGTTTTATCATGGCTTTATCAGTAATCACAAATACCGCATCATTGAATGCTCAACGTAACTTATCTAGCTCAAGTGAGAGCCTAGCAACTTCAATGCAACGTTTATCATCAGGTATGCGTATTAACAGCGCAAAAGATGATGCTGCTGGTCTACAAATATCAAACCGTTTAACGTCTCAAATTAATGGTTTAGGTGTTGCACAACGAAATGCCAATGACGGTATTTCAATGGCACAAACAGCTGAGGGTGCAATGCAAGAGTCAAGCAGTATACTACAACGTATGCGTGACTTGGCATTGCAATCAGCTAACGGTTCAAACTCAGCGGCTGACCGTGAAGCATTACAAAAAGAGGTTGGACAACTTCAAACTGAATTAACACGTATTGCAGAGACTACTTCGTTTGGTGATACATCTTTATTAGATGGTAACTTTGGAACGAAGTCGTTCCAAGTTGGAGCTAACGCTAACGAAACTATTTCACTAGGTTTAAGTAGTGTTAAAGCGGTAGATATTGGCACCAAACGTTTAGACTTGGCGGGTGATACTGCTGGTTTTGGTGAAGCGGGTGCAGCTGCTCCAGCTTCTGGAGCTAACGGTGTTACTGGAGGTAACCTTTCAATTACAGGTAAAAGTGGTGCAGCAGTTATAGCTGTAATAGGTGCTGGTGCTTCAGCGGCTTCAGCTGCAGATTCAATTAATGCCAAATCAGATAAAACAGGCGTTACTGCCGATGCAAGAACCCAAGCACAATTATCTGGTTTTACAGCGGGCCAAATGTCATTTGAACTTAATGGCTCTGTGATTTCAGCTAATGCAGAAACTAATGATGATTTTGCATCAATTGCAACCGCAATAAATGAGAAGTCTGGCTCTACGGGTGTTTCAGCAACAGTGACTGATTCTGGCGTAGTGCTTACCGATGAGACCGGTAAAGATATTAAAATTGATAACTACCTTTCTGCAACTGGAGATATGGATGTTAACGGTATGGAGTACGATGGAACCCTTGGTGGTACTACTACTACATTAACTGGTGCTACAGCTACAACAGACTCTACTACAATAGGTGGTTCAGTACGTCTTAATTCAACAGCTACTTTTTCTGTAACGGCTCCTGATGCCACCGTTGCAGGTGCAGCAGGTACAGAAACTTCAAAGGCGATTAATGTTGATAAGGTTGATTTAGCCACACAAGACGGAGCACAAAGTGCGTTAGCTATTATTGATGGTGCTATTGCTCAAATAGATTCACAAAGAGCTGACTTAGGTGCTATTCAAAACCGTTTTGGACACACAATTAGTAACTTATCTAATATTCAGGAAAACGTATCAGCGTCACGTAGTCGTATCCAAGATACTGATTTTGCGGTAGAAACAGCTAACTTGACTAAGAATCAAATCTTGCAACAAGCAGGTACGTCAATCTTGGCACAGTCTAACCAATTACCACAAGCGGCATTAAGCTTGTTAGGTTAGGCCTCGAAACTCACACTAACATTTAGCAGTATGTTAGTAGCATAAGTTAAGGAAGAGGCAGAACACCTCTTCCTTTTTGTGTTTTATAGTTAATGAAGTTTGCATCTTAAAATGGTCTCAACAAGCATAATACTCTAGACTGTATAAAGGTGATAAAGGAGTCAAAGATGAATGTATCTAACGCCGTCAATACCTCTGTTAATTCAAACAATTCAACAACTGTTGAATTACTAAGCGGCAAAGCTGAACGCTCAGAATTGAATAAACAAAATGTTATAAAACAGAATGAAAGTGATTTAGCTAACCAAGCTGTTATCGCTAAAAATGAAAATAAAGCCAATGTAAATGAGGCAAGTAAAGCCATTGCGATAACGCCTGAACAGTTAGAGAAAGTGGCGCAACAATTGCAAGAATTTATGGGTAAAATGAATCGAAGCTTAGAGTTTTTAGTGGATAAAGATTCAGGTCGAGATGTTATAAAAGTGCTTGATAAAGGTACGGGTGAATTAGTTAAGCAATACCCGTCAGAAGAAATACTCACATTAATTTCTAAATTATCAAACGCAACAGGTAATTTAATCGATACTGAAATATAACGGCTATTGATACTTATATTAATGAGTGCTTTTTATTAAAGAAGACTTTTAAGTAGTGTAACCCGAGAGAGAATGGTGAAATTATGGTTGATATTGCATTTACTGGTATTGGATCAGGTATACAAGTTTCTGAAATTGTTGACGCAATTGTTGGTGCAGAACGCGCGCCATTTGAAACCAGTTTAAACCGTAGACAAGCCCAAATCACTACTGATATTTCTGCGGTAGGTGCTCTTAAAGGCTCACTTGAAAGTGTTATTGTTTCAATTGAAGGTTTAGCTGACGCCGATAAATATCAACAAAAAATTACCAGCGGCTCTGATAATTTTGTGTCATTAACTAGCACAAAAAGTGCTGAGGTTGGTAGCTACTCTATAAAGGTTGATCAAATAGCCAGTGCTCATAAACTTGTTTCCGATGCCTTTAGTAGTAGCGAAGCTGTTGGTGAAGGTACCATGACTTTATCTTCAGGCTCAGAAAGTTTTGATATTGACGTATCAAGTACAGCAACGCTTAGCGATATTCGTGATGCAATTAACGACAGTGCAGATAATACTTCAATGACGGCTACTATTATCACGGATGATAGCGGACAGCACCTGGTTTTAACAAGTAAAGAAACCGGCCTTGACAATGCAATAACAGTAACCGTTGCCGAAGTAGCGCAGACTGGTGATCTTTTCGGCCCCGATAATACTGACTTAGTAGGACTATCCCGCTTAGCTTATGATACTGGTGCAACAAATCTAACAGAGGTTCGTGAGGCTAAAGACGCACAAATAACAATCGATGGCACGTTAGTTGTTACTAATAGCACGAACGAGTTTACAGATGCTATTGACGGTATAACCGTTACAGCTAAGAAAGTACATGATCTTGACGATGATATTAGTAATGCTAGCGTTACTGAGAATAATAATAACATTAAATCAGGACTTGAGTTGTTTATTAAAACCTACAATGACTTTGTTGATCTTAGTGGTCAACTAGGACAAGTAGGCTTAGAAGGTACAGGTGCTCTTGCTGGCGACTCGCTGTTGCGTGGTGTAATAAGCAAGGTACGTCAAGAGTTAAGTGCATCTTTTACTAGTCGTGGTAATGAAACACTGACCTTAAACCAATTAGGTGTTCATACTGATCGTTATGGTAAGTTAAGTTTAGACAGTGAAGAACTAGATGAACAAATCAAAAAGGATGTTGATGGAGTTCAAAACTTCTTTGTTGGTAGTGATAGTAAACCAGGCTTTGCAGCATCATTAAAAAACCTTACTGAGTTTTACACCGAATCTGATGGTATTATTCAAGGACGTATTGACAGTAAGAATAAACAATTAACTAAGTTAGACGATGAACGTGTTGAGTTTACAAGACGTATTGATTCACTAGAAGCACGTTTATTTGCACAATATAACGCGATGGATTTATTAGTCGCTAACCTCAATGCTACGAGCAGCTACTTACAGCAACAATTAGATAACTTACCTGGTGTTGTGAAGAAAAGTTAGCCAATAATACAAAAATTAATAAAATTATAACTGGTAGCAAACTAATATTTTTAGAATTTTAAGGAAAAATTTAATATTTCCTTGTTTTAATTTAATTTAATTTAAGTTGAGTCATTTACCCTGCACATATGTCGAAATATGGTATGAAATGATACTGAAGGACTTTGATTAAAGCGATTGGTTCAAGAGCTTAGGTTAAGAAAAAATTTTATGTAACAGCTTAATTTAAAGTTTGTAGCTCACAGTTTTTGGTATTGATTAATTGCCTTTTTATTTTGCTTTAATGTTAAAATTTTCCCTTTCGCAGATTGTAATGTTCGCTTAACTTTCTCGAGAATTTCATTATCGAGTTCTTTTACAGATTGAAGTTTTATTTTATGTAATTGCAACTCTTCGCTACTAAAATCTGCAAATAATTGATGGATCTTCTCTTCTCTAACCTTAATTAACCCTAGTAGGTTTGATTTCTTAACTGAGTTAATATCTTCTTGATCGGCTGATAAATCTGCTAACTTTTCTCCTTCCACATCAGACGCATCTAAGAGCTTAAGTAAGGTTTGAGATACGTCAATAACATGGTTTAAAACCTCAACGGCACTTAAAGCCACTAGAAGCTTACCTTTTGTTGATTTTCAAGCGGTATATCAGCCCAACCAGATTTTATAGGAATAAGTATTTGCGCGACTTCATTGAGTTTATCAATATCGTTATTAATACTTGCATCGAGGAGTTGCTCTATACAATAGCTGTAAAGAGAAGCTAGATTAGCTGAAATTTCTCCACCTTGCTTAAAATCAAGCGATGCTTCTAAAACACCAATAATAGCGATAGCATTTGATAACTCAGTACCTTTTTTAGCGTAATTTTTTTGCGTAATTGCGCCTTTTGCTGTGGCTATATTATCAAGTAATTTTTGAAATAGCATCGCAACCAACTGATAAGGCGTAGCTTCTTGAGCGGCACTCTTGTTTACTTGTTGATATTTTTTTAATGACGCGTGAGTCATAGATACCTCCAGTATTAATACAATAACTTTATTATATTAAAATACACTAAATTTAAAATTGTGCGATATAAATTAGATTAAAGCTTGGTTGTTAATAGTAACAGCAAACCCTTCGCTTTTGGCTTTTTCGTAGGCAGCTGCCAATACTTCGTGTTCAATATGGCTTGGGTCTTCAACAACACCATTATTGATAACTTCAATATTGTCCCAACCACGGGTGACTAAGTAGTCTTCTATTTGAGCAAGCTGATCTTCAAGCGGCATATGTAATGAAAACATATTGAACTCGTATCTGTCACCTTTATTAAAACTGTTGCTGTTGTTCATAAGCTCAGCGGTACCGTTGATAATTAACATGGGATCTTCCTATTAAAATTTAATTTAGCGTTAACTTAAGCATAGTGCTTACTGTTAAGCTTATTTCATGCCACTTTTTAGCTCACAGTAATAATTAATCAGTATTTTGCTGAAATATAAAAAATTATCTCACTGTGTAATTACCTACTTTACTCAGCTCATTGTGATTAAAGCTCACTGCTAGATTTTTGACATCGATTAAATCATGGTCTTATTGGCCGAGGTGTTTTTAGTGCTCAAGCCATTTTGTCTGCTTACTATATATCGGCAGGTTTGAATATTGCTTTAACTGACAAAAAAATGACATGGCAGTGTCAATTTTTTGTTGATTAATCGCAACAGCAAGTTAATAATAGAGAAAAGGTATAATAATAAATGATTTGTCAGTGCGCTTTGCAAAGAAGTAACAATAAAACAGTAATAGCAAAGTAATTGTAAAGTAATGACAAAAATACAGCGACAAAAATGCAAGGGCATAATATGCAAGGGCAAAAACATATTCTAGTCGTCGATAACGACGCTGCAAGACGCCATCAAATAGAAACCGTTTTAGCCTTTGTGGGTGAACATTTTCACGTTTTTTCAGAATCTGAAATTGATAAACATTTAACTGATATCCCTCATATTCTTAATATTATTTTATGCGGCGATATCTCCCCAAAGTTACAAGATGTTATTAAATCAAACCCAACATACCCATTTATCTATCACGATGTTATTGATAAAAAACAGCTTAGTGGCTACGTCAATGTTATTGGTGAGTTAACTACACCGCTAAATTATGCGCAATTAACCGAGCTAGTGCATCACAGTCATCAGTATCACAACAACTTACCGTCAAAACGTGGTGCGAGTAGTCCTAGCTCATTATTTCGCTCTTTAGTGGGGACGAGCGAGCCTATGCAGCAAGTGCGGTTTTTAATAGAACAAGTTGCTTGTACTTCGGCTAATGTACTTATTTTAGGTGAGTCTGGTACCGGTAAAGAAGTTGTTGCACGAAATATTCATGATCTATCCGACAGAAGCAAAGGGCCATTTGTACCGGTTAACTGTGGTGCTATTCCTGCTGAGTTACTAGAAAGTGAATTATTTGGTCACGAAAAAGGCGCGTTTACTGGCGCTATTTCGACGCGAAAAGGCCGTTTTGAAATGGCAGAAGGGGGGACATTATTTCTTGATGAAATTGGTGATATGCCTCAACCCATGCAAGTAAAATTATTACGTGTATTGCAAGAGCGAACATTTGAGCGTGTGGGCGGTGCTAAAAGTTTAAAAGCTGACGTACGTATTATTGCCGCGACGCATCAGCACTTAGAAGATATGATTAAAACTAATCATTTTCGTGAAGATCTTTATTACCGATTAAATGTTTTTCCAATTGAAACACCCGCACTTAGAGAGCGAAAAGAAGATATTCCGCTCTTGTTGAAAGAGCTTATTTCAAGGTTTTCCGCTGAACAAGGGCAATCGGTGCGCTTTACTGATAAAGCTATTGAGTCGCTTAAAGAGCATCCTTGGGCTGGTAATGTGCGAGAATTGTCTAATTTAATTGAGCGCATGATTATTATGTTTGGTGAACAAGTGGTCAATGTTGGACAACTGCCATTAAAGTATCGCCACTTAGATGTAGATGATTATCAGCCGGAATATCCTGAAGAACTGCAAGAGCGAGAAGCGATTAATGAATTGTTCTCTGGGTTTGATTATGACGACGAAGACGATGATGAAGCCGAAGCCAGCACAGAAGATCATACCGCAGTAAATGGAAAAACAGTTGATGTACTGCCAAACGATGGCTTGAACTTAAAAGAGTATTTAGCTGAGCTAGAAATTTCATTGATTAAGCAAGCATTAGATAAAAATGATTGGGTTGTGGCGCGTTCTGCTGAGCTTTTAGATATGCGCCGAACCACTTTAGTGGAGAAAATGCGTAAATATAACCTCCATAAAGCCAGCTAATAAGCCCATGTAGGTTGGACTTTAGTCCATCAAGTTAAATGAAATTTACTATTGTTAGTGTAAATATTGATTTAAAAGATAATATTTAAAAAGGTATAGGTTAACGCCTAATATTAATCGTTCGCTACACGGTTGACGGACTGAAGTCCGACCTACAGGATAATTGCCCAACACAGCATTATCTGCTTTAAGCCCGTGTATGTTGGACTTTAATCCATCAAGTTAAATGAAATTTAACCGTATCAGAAAAAAACATCGAATTTCAGTGACTATACTGCATCTCATAAACTGCTCATTAAGTAGTCGGGTGACCAATGCCGACCTACCGTGTTCTGAGCACGAGACTTAAATCATGCTGAGTAGAATAAACCTCCATTCTTTAATAAAATGACAACACTTAAATTCGTATTTTGTTAGTTTTTTTCTGTTTTATTTTGCTTCAGCCATTTTATTGACGACGAAATATTAGTCAAAAAATTAACGTTAACTACTGAATAATATAGTTTTAATTGGTTGGCATAATTCATGCTTTGCTTGAGTGTACTTCTTTACTCGGGTGAAATTATTATGGCACTTGCCTATTCGACATCGACCAACTCTTCTTCAGCCAATCCTGTGCTGAATCGTGTATTAACTTCATTTGATGAGGTTAAGGTAAAACGCGATCATCCAAATCGATTAGAAAGCGAAAATTTCGCGGGTGAATTGGCGTTTTTACGTCAACAAAATAAACAACTTCAGCATGTTATTGATGTCATGCCAACCGGGATGATAATGCTCGATGGTAACGGCATTGTGGTGAAAATGAATGACACCGCACAACATTTACTTGATGAACCTATTTTAGGTCAGCCATGGTTTGATGTGATCAAGCGTTCATTTAAACCTAGAGCGGATGACTGGCATGAGGTTTCTTTAAAAGATGGTCGTCGTGTAAAACTAGAAATTACGACTTTAGGTGATCAGCCAGGACAGTTGATCATGATCACTGACTTAACTGAAACTCGACTTTTACAAGATAAGTTAGGCCAATTACAGCGGCTATCGTCTTTAGGACGTATGGTGTCTAAATTAGCGCATCAAATTCGCACACCTTTATCGGCTGCGATGTTATATGGCGCAAACTTACGTAACAAAAAGCTTAACGACGATGCGCGAGTGAATTTCCAAGATAAATTAATGCTGCGTTTGCATGACCTTGAGCAACAAGTTAACGATATGTTGTTATTCGCCAAAAGTGGCAATAAAGCGGTTGTTGAATCTGTGAATGTTAATCAGCTTATTGAACAAGCACAGCAAGCCATTGAGCCGCAAGTTAATCAAGCGGGTGCAAAAGTTAATTTATACTTTTGTCAGCAAGACTGTGAAATTTTAGGCAATGTAAGTGCGTTAACGGGCGCAATTCATAACTTAATTCACAATAGTTTATCGGTGATTAAAACCAATGCTGTTATTGATATTAGTGCCTATTGCCAAAGTAACTATGCCTATATTAGTGTCCGAGACAATGGTCCAGGTATCAGTGCAGAGCTGGCCGATAAAATATTCGAACCTTTTTATACTTCAAGAAGCCAAGGCACAGGTCTTGGGC
Organism: Colwellia sp. PAMC 21821; assembly: GCF_002077175.1. Taxonomy (NCBI): domain Bacteria; kingdom Pseudomonadati; phylum Pseudomonadota; class Gammaproteobacteria; order Alteromonadales; family Colwelliaceae; genus Colwellia; species Colwellia sp. PAMC 21821. Next base: position 1,086,289 of record NZ_CP014943.1, on the reverse strand, counting down.
TAGCCGTAGTAAAGTCAGTCACTAATGCTCATCAAGGCGAAGTTAGCTTGATAAGCCAACCAGGTGAAGGGGCACATTTTTGCATAAAAATACCGCTATTAGTTGGAGAGAGTTCGAACGCTGAAATGACTGAAAATGACGAAATTTTGTCTAAGGAGCTTAGCAATGAGCACAAGTAAAATCATGGTTGTCGAAGACGACGCTGGACTTAGAGAAGCACTTGTTGATACTTTGCTACTAGCGGGCTATCAATGTTTGGCAGTAGACTCAGGCGAAGACGCGCTGATAAAACTCAAATCGCATTCGGTCGACTTAGTGGTTAGTGATGTACAAATGGGTGGTATGTCTGGACTATCGCTATTAAAAAGTATTCGTAGTAATTATCCCAAACTACCGGTATTGATCATGACAGCGTATGGCACCATTGATGACGCTGTACAAGCTATGCGAGACGGTGCCTGTAATTATATGGCGAAACCTTTTGCGCAAGAAGTGTTATTAAATATGGTGAGTCAGTATGTACCGCTACAAGCAAATGACGGTTGCGATCCTGTTGTGGCAGACGCTCAAAGTCTTGAGTTACTTAAACTAGCCAAAAAAGTGGCCAATACTGAAGCTTCTGTTATGGTTTTAGGGCCAAGTGGCTCAGGTAAAGAAGTGTTAGCTCAATATATTCACAATTACTCACCACGAAGCCAAGCTCCTTTTGTCGCGATTAATTGTGCAGCTATTCCTGAAAATATGCTTGAAGCGACTTTATTTGGCTATGAAAAAGGTGCCTTTACTGGCGCAATTCAAGCCAGTCCAGGTAAATTCGAACAAGCACAAGGCGGCACTATTTTACTGGATGAAATTACCGAAATGGATTTAGGCTTGCAAGCAAAAATATTGCGAGTTTTACAAGAGCGAGAAGTAGAACGCATCGGTGGCCGTAAAACGATTAACCTAGATGTTAGGGTAATTGCCACCAGTAACCGCGATCTAAAAGATGCCGTGCAAGAAGGCATTTTTAGAGAAGATTTATACTATCGTCTCAATGTATTCCCATTAACATGGTTGCCACTTAATGAACGCCGAGATGATATTCTGCCATTGGCTACACATTTAATTTCGCGTATTTGTCAAAAAGATGGCAATGTTATTCCTGAATTCACTGTTGCTGCGCGCAGTAAATTATTGGCTTACGACTGGCCTGGTAATGTGCGTGAATTAGATAACGTTATTCAGCGAGCATTAATTCTACAAAGCGATCGTTGTATCGATGCGAATGATTTATTAATTGATAATTTCGAAACGCCTCAGGTTAAAAATGAGTCAGCTGAATCAGCAAAAGCTGACAAACTCGGCAGTGAACTTAAATTGCAAGAGCATCAAATAATATTAGACACATTACATGCTTGTCGAGGCAGTCGCAAAGATGTTGCTGAGCGTTTAGGGATCAGTCCACGCACCTTACGTTATAAAATTGCTCGAATGCGTGACAGCGGTATTCAAATCCCAATTTAAATCATTAAAATTGATTGAAAAACTAAAAAGTGACGTAATTTACGTCACTTTTTTTTGCGTGTTTTTTTGATGCTTTCTATATGATTTTATTTGGTTTATTTTATATTTTAAAGCGCGCCCATTGAGGCTTTTGTTAATATTTATTAGCTTGGCACTATGCTTGCTTTAATCATAGGTAATAGTAAGTAACAAGAAATTGACGCAAGCGAGATAGCCATGGATATTAAAACTAATTCTTTATACGCCCAAATGCAAAGCATGTCGATGGAAGCTATGGGGAATCGACTTCCCATAGGTGAAGAAAATGGTATGGGCACACCAGCGGTGAGTAAAGCCGGTGGTGACTTTGGTAGCTTGTTAAAAGACGCGATAAATAACGTCAATGAATTACAACAAGACTCGGGTGCAAAACGTACAGCGTTTGAACTCGGTGATCGCAGTGTTACTTTGGCAGATACTATGATTGCAGGGTCAAAAGCAGGAATCGCATTCGATGCGACCGTTCAAATCCGTAATAAGTTTGTTGAAGCTTATAAAGAAATTATGAGTATGCCGGTTTAGGCGCTCAGTTGATAAGAATAAAACGATAGTTACGCGGAGATAAATAAGTGGCCGATACAACAGACAATACAAATTTAATGTTAGCCGATGGTAACAATGATTTAGTTGCTAACGACGGTTCAGGTGATGCCGTTGGTGAACAAAAGTCAGGCTTAGCGGCTGCCATGGGTAATGTTGATTTTCTGCGTCAAATGACGATAGTTATCGCGCTAGCGATTTGTTTTGCTATTGCCATTTTTGTCATCATGTTAGCTAACCAACCGGAATATCGTTTTTTAACAAAATTGCCGACCGAGCAACTGATTAAAACAATGGACTTTCTTGACAGTAATAAAGTGGAATATCGACAAGAAAACAACACTATATCTGTTGAAAGTGATGAATACCAAAACGTTAAACTGATGCTGGCACGTGAAGGCTTAACTGATGCGCCTTCACAAGGCAGCGAAATTCTTATGCAAGATATGGGTTTTGGTGTGAGTCAGCGTTTGGAAAGTGAACGATTAAAGCATTCTAGAGAGCAACAACTCGCTCGCACAATTGAAGAACTAAAGTCGATTTCACGCGCTCGTGTATTGTTAGCTATTCCACGTGAAAACGTTTTTGCTAAACGTGAGAAAAACCCATCGGCAACCGTCGTGTTAACCTTGCAACGTGGTCGTTTATTGTCTGAAGAAGAAGTTGACGCCGTGGTTGATATTGTCGCATCAGCGGTACAAAATCTTAGTCCAAATCGTGTAACGGTGACCGATCAAAACGGCCGATTATTAAATTCTGGCTCACAAGACTCCGTTTCTTCACGTTCACGTAAAGAATTTGAAATTGAACAAAAGCGTGAAGCTGAATATATGAATAAAATCGATTCGATTTTAATTCCAGTTGTCGGATTAGGTAACTTTACCGCACAAGTTGACGTCGCGATGGACTTTACTAATACCGAAGAAACTCAACGTCGATATAATTCAGATTTACCCGCTTTGCGCAGCGAGATGAAAGTTGAAGATAATACTATAGGTGGATTACTTGGCGGTATTCCTGGTGCGTTAACTAATCAACCACCGCTTGATAGTAATATTCCAGAAGATGCGACAGGTAATGCTCAGCAACGCAGTATGCCGGGCCGTAAACATACAGAGTCGACTCGTAACTATGAACTCGACGAAGCTATTAGCTATACAAAACAACAAACTGGCGTTATTCATCGTATTAGTGTTTCGGTTGCTTTAGATTACCTACCCGGCGTTAATGCTGAAGGTGAACCTATGCCAACACCACGATCTGTGCAAGAAATGGCAAATATTCGTCGTTTATTGCAAGGCAGTATTGGCTTTAATTTACAACGAGGCGACTCATTAGACGTCGTTACTTTACCGTTTTCTCGTGCAGAAGTTATCGCAGTAGAAACCGTCCCATTATGGAAAGATCCAACGATTTATAAATATGCTAAATTGATTGGCGCGGTGATCTTAATTTCTATACTGTTTTTTGCCGTAGTACGTCCGATGTTGAAACGCTTAATTCATCCTGAACAAACCCCAAGTGACTACGGTGATAAGTCGCTTGATAGTCATATTGATTTGGGTGATGAGACCATGGATATGCTAACCGCTGAGTTTGATCCAGGCGCTGTTGGCTTCGCCCCTGATGGTAGTTTACAATTACCTGATTTACACCGTGATGAAGATGTATTAAAAGCCGTACGTGCATTAGTGGCAAATGAGCCAGAATTATCATCGCAAGTAGTTAAAAGTTGGTTGAACGAAGATGAGTGATGAAAATCAAGAACTAGCAACACAGCAGCCGTCTGGATTTGACGTCAATAAGCTTGATGGTGGCGAAAAAGCCGCGATTTTATTGTTAAGTCTTTCAGAAGAAGATGCTGCACAAATACTAAAACACTTAGAGCCGAAGCAGGTGCAAAAAGTGGGTATGATCATGGCCGGTATGGAAGATTTTACTCAACAAAAAATCACCGCTGTGCATAAGTTGTTTATCAACGAAATTCAAAATTTCTCGACTATTGGCTTCCAAAGTGAAGAGTTTGTGCGTAAAGCATTAACGGCGGCATTAGGCGAAGATAAAGCCGGTAACCTCATCGATCAAATTGTTATGGGTGGTGGTGCTAAGGGTCTTGATTCCTTGAAATGGATGGACTCTAAGCAGGTAGCGAATATTATTCGTAATGAGCATCCACAAATACAAACGATTGTTTTATCTTATTTAGATCCAGAACAGTCGGCAGAAATAATGACACAGTTCGCTGATAAAGTTCGCTTAGATCTTATGATGCGTATTGCCAATTTAGAAGAAGTTCAGCCGGCGGCATTACAAGAGCTAAACGAGATAATGGAGAAACAGTTTGCGGGTCAAGCAGGTGCACAAGCAGCGAAAATGGGTGGCTTGAAAGCAGCGGCAGATATCATGAACTACTTAGACACTAATGTTGAAGGCATGTTAATGGATTCAATTCGTGAACATGACGAAGAAATGAGCCAACAAATACAAGACTTAATGTTTGTCTTTGAAAACCTTGCCGACGTTGACGACAGAGGTATTCAAGCCATCTTAAGAGAAGTTCAGCAAGACGCGCTAATGAAAGCGATAAAAGGTGCTGATGAAGCCTTAAGAGAAAAAATTATGGCTAATATGTCTAAACGTGCAGCAGAAATGTTAGCCGATGACCTTGAAGCGATGGGACCGGTTCGCATTAGTGAAGTTGAAGCAGCACAAAAAGAAATTTTAGCCGTTGCTCGTCGCTTATCTGACTCAGGTGAAATTATGCTTGGCGGTGGTGGTGGTGGCGATGAATTCTTATAATCATATGTTAGCGAGTTTTAACTAATGGCACCGCACTCTGAGCCGGGCAGCGAAAAAGCTGCATCAACAAAAACTGAAAAAGTTGATACTTGGACAGTACCCAATGTACAACAAGATGCTGCTCAAGATGATGGTAAAACCAATGCGTTAGGAAAATCACGTAACTGGCGTTATGAACCGCCGGAGGAAACTGAAGTTTCTGAGCCTGTACCATTAACAGCGCAAGATATTGAAGAAATTCGTCAAGCAGCATTTGATGAAGGCTTTACTCAAGGTAAAGAGGAAGGGTTTGCTAAAGGTTTTGAAGAAGGTAAAGCCAGTGGTCATCAAGAAGGGCTTACCTCTGGGCATGAAGAAGGTGTGTCGCAAGGATTAGCTGAAGGTAAAGAAACCAGCGAGCAACAAATTGCGGCGATGCAAACACTGTTAGAGCAACTACATCAGCCTTTACTCAATGTTGAAAAGAATGTAGAAGCGCAATTATTACAGCTTGTGGTGCAATTAACCCAAGCGGTAACTAAGCATGAAGCGAAAACTAATCCCGATATTTTATTATCGGCGATTGCTGAAGGGATTAAAGCATTACCGGGGCAAGAGCCGCAAACACAAATTTTATTGCATCCACAAGATATTAAGTTAGTAGAACAACAATTTGGTGCAACACATATTCAAGAACAAGGCTGGCGTTTACTTGCCGCTCCGCAATTAAGCCCTGGTAGTTGTCAAATTGAAAACAGTACCTCTAATATCGACTTGAGCGTTAAGTCGCGTTTAAACGAAGTGTTGGAATCGTTTTTGCAAGAAGCTTTGCATCAATAAGCTTTGCATCAATATGCTTTAACTCATTTGTAGATCGGCATTTATGCCGTCAATTTGATCAACACAAATCCAACTAACACTTTACCCTTTGCGCGCAACATAGGCATAATAAAAATAATACCAATGCCCATGTACCCGTAAATTAATTAAAAAGCGTAAACATCTATGGTTGATATAAATCGCATAACCGAACGTTTAAAAGACTGTGAAAAGCTTATTCACCCGCATAGTGTATCTGTTGCAGGGCGTTTAGTTCGTGTGGTTGGTTTAACGTTAGAGGCGGTAGGTGTTAAAGCGCCAGTTGGTAGCCAATGTTTGGTGGAAACATCACAAGGCGATCTTATTGCAGAAATTGTAGGTTTCTCACAAGACATTACCTTTTTAATGCCTGAGCAGAGTTTGCAAGGTGTTTTGCCAGGTGCCCGCGTTGTTCCCTTATCTACGAAAGCGCGATTACCCTTATCTATGGATTTACTCGGCCGAGTTATTGACGGCGTCGGTAAGCCACTCGATGGTAAAGGCCCAATAAAAGCCGCTGATAACTATCAATACAACAGTAAACCCATTAACCCATTGTCAAGACGCGCTATTACAGAACCACTCGATGTTGGCGTTCGGTCAATTAATAGTTTCCTTACCGTTGGCGTAGGGCAACGAATGGGCTTATTTGCCGGCTCAGGTGTCGGTAAAAGTGTGCTTTTAGGTATGATGACACGGGGCACAACCGCCGATGTTATTGTCGTGGGGTTAATCGGTGAGCGTGGGCGAGAAGTTAAAGAGTTTATTGAAGAAATTTTAGGTGAAGAAGGTCGAGCACGTTCTGTGGTAATCGCAGCACCTGCCGATAATTCGCCATTAATGCGTCTTAAAGGCTGTGAAACTGCAGTGCAAATCAGTGAATACTTTCGCGACCAAGGCTTAAATGTTTTACTGTTGATTGATTCCCTTACACGATACGCGCAGGCACAACGTGAAATTGCCTTAGCGGTAGGTGAGCCACCCGCAACTAAAGGCTATCCGCCTTCAGTTTTTTCTAAATTACCACAGCTTGTAGAGCGTGCAGGTAATGGCGGTGATGGCCAAGGTTCAATTAGTGCATTTTTTACCGTATTAACCGAAGGTGATGACTTGCAAGACCCGATCGCAGATGCTGCCCGTGCTATTCTAGATGGTCATATTGTTTTGTCTCGAAAATTAGCCGATGCTGGGCATTATCCTGCGGTTGATATCGAAGGCTCGATTAGTCGCGTTATGCCAATGGTAACCAGCGAAGAGCATCAGCAGCTTGCTAGACAACTGCGCCAAGTTTATGCCCTATATCAAGAGAACAAAGATTTGATCTCCATTGGTGCCTATAGCAGAGGTACTGACCCAAGAATAGATCAAGCGATTGACCTACAACCAGTTATTCAGTTTTTCTTACAACAAAAAATGCTCGATATTATTCCATACGATCAAAGCTTAGCCCAGTTGCAGGAAGTATTAGCAGCCGCACAAGCGCACGCTCAACAAAATCAGCCTGCACAATGATCAAACTGCATAAATATCAAACAGCGCCAATATCAAAAAGCACAAGTATCAAAAAGCACAAGTATCAATAAGGAATTAAAGCCATGAAACAGTTGAACACCTTATATAAATTTGAGCTCGATAAAGAGCAAAAAGCGTCGCAAGCATTACAAGCCGCGGAATTTGACTATCAGCAAAATAAAGACCGTTTTAAAAATGTTAGTGATTATCGCTTAGAATATATGCGCCGGTTAAATCAGCGTTCATTAGAAGGCATTGATAGCGCAACATATAGCCATTTTCATGCTTTTATCGCGAAACTAGATAATGCAGCTCAGCAAGTTAAAATTGCGGTTCACCAGGCTAAAGCTCTAGTTGAAACCCGTAAAAAGCAATGGTTAGAGCAAAGACGAAAAATACAAGCGGTGGAATTGTTAAGAGATAAAAAACTTGCCATTTTGCAACTTGCCGCCAACAAACAAGAACAAAAAATGTTTGATGAAATAGCCACTCAACAATTTCTTCGACGTCAGCGTTAAACTCCCCCCATTACAGTCACGAATAGTATTCAATAGTGCCTAAATTTTTCAGTAAACCACGCCCATACAAACAAGTTCTGGAATGAATTTTGCTTAATTAACAATAGAAATAATTTATTAAATTGCGCTTAAGTCGATATTTAAGAAAGGTTTGTTATGTCTCAAGTAAATTTTTTGTCTGCTGATGTTGGCCAAACCCCTGATAAACAGGGTGCTAAAGGTGATTCATCAATAAAAAATCAAGCGAAAACCCAGGCATTTTCCGATGCTATGGAGCAACATTATCCAAGAAAAACCGTTGCTGAATCGGATAATAAAAATAAGCAAGGCGGCAATCTTACGTCTAAAGCGGCAGAACAACAGCAACAGCTTATAAGTAAAGACAGTGCATTAAAGCCTTTCAAGGGTAATCAAACCGGTGACACTCAAGCTTTGCCTTTACCGGCCAATGATGCGTCTTTATCCGCTAAAAACGATAATAGCCAAAATTCATCGATGCCTTTTCCTATTGATAATGAGTCCCAATTAGCAGCAAATAAAACGGTAAACGATGATGCTGATAAACTGCCAGTGCCCTTGCCAATAGATGATAAATCTTTAGTAACCTCACCAAAAGAGGGCGATGGATTTATTGTTCCTATAACGGTAGCTGCAAATGGCGAACAGTTAATTACTGGTGCCAAGTCTAAAGATTCTGAACATACACTGCCTGTTCCTCTTCCTGTAACACCATTAGAAGCAGAAATTAGAGCGATTGAAAAAGCTGGAGGAGCATTTAATGGCGACCCTAAAGCATCAAATAATCAGTCAAATTCATATGTCGGCGCTCAAACTCAAACGGTAAATAACGCTGCGAGTCACGTCGAAAAAGATGATGCTGTTGATTTATTAAAAATGTTGCAGGGATCACAGCAATTATTGACCAAGTCTGCGGCAGAAAATACCAGTGTTGAACTACAGGGTAAAATTACAGCGGCAGTTGATGAATCAATATTGGCCAACAATAAAAATATAATGCTATCAGAGCAGGCTAAAAATCTAACTGCAGAGCAAAACGTACTAGCAAAAAATGTTAAAGGTGAGCAAGTAACCGTGTTAGCAAATGCTAATAACACTCAACAAAATAAATTACTTGCAACTGGTGAAGCTAGCGCGAAACAGTTATCTGAGATTACCGCCGAAACTGTAGCAGGGGGCTTAGTCAAGAACGTTGCAAGTAGTACGTTAAAAAACTCTGCTGAGAGTTCGGCCCTAAATACAGCTCAGAATGTGGTTAACACTCCTGATGCCTCGAATGCTAAGCAGATAGCAACAAGTGTAGAGAGTGCAAACTTATTAGCTAGCGAGCAAGGGGGAGTTGATGAAGCCGACTTAATTGCAGAGCAAGCACGCATTCAGGCCTTGGCTCAAGAAGTGAATGCTGCAGATAAAAATCAAGAAGCTAAGCAAAATATTAAGCAAGAAACTCAGCAAGTAACTAGGCAAGAAGCTAGCAATCGAGAATTGCTAAGTAGTGCGACAGATAAAGATAGTGTATTAGATCTAGCGCAGGCTAAAAAAGTATCCGCGCCTGAATTAATCGCTGAGCAAAATACCGTTCATAAAGCTGTTGTTAGCGAAAGCAATGAAGTTAAAGTGCAAACGGCAGAATTGAAACAAGTCAATGTGGCCGACTCCAAACGTGCTAATGATAACGAGCCAGCACAAACGCGCACGGTTAATCAGAGTACGGCAGCTGCAATCAGCGCGTCGACTGCAGAGCCAAAGGTTGATGCTAATCAAAAACCTGAGGCAAATGAAGTTGTTGATAAACTCAGCAGTGCTAAAGTTGATGAACAAAAGTTAGCTAAAACTGAGGGTGAGAAACTAGCGCCACAAGTTGATAAAATTACCTCAGCTTTCAATCAAACGTTAGATGCGATGGCAACTAGACCTGTGGCAAGTTCTGCAGAATTAGCGGCACAGCAAACGCAAAATTTTGAAAGTACAATAAACCATTTAACGACTAATACCGTACAAAGCCAAAAATCTATCACGGCTTTGAATACCGAAACTATTGCCATTTACCGTAAAGACTTTGCTGATGCGGTTAAAGATAAAGTGATGGTGATGATCAATCAAAAAATTCAACAAGTAGAAATTCAGCTTGATCCACCAGAGATGGGTAATATTCATGTGCGAGTGAATTTACAGAATGAACAAGCAGCCGTGCAGTTTGTTGTGCAAAACCAACAAGCAAAAGAGGCTTTAGAGCAAAATATGGGTAAACTTCGCGATATGCTAGCTGAAAGTGGTGTTGATGTCGGAGACGCTAATATCGAACAGCGCGAAGCAAAAGAGCAAAAGGGTAATGACTTTGGGCAACAGGCCAATAAAGGTCAAAATGGCGAAGCGACTGAAGATAATGTCAGTGCAAATGACAACTCAATGCACAATGTGGTCAAAGCTTCATCATCGGGTGTCGATTACTATGCTTAATTCAATAATACACCCACAATACTTGATAAACTCTTTGGATTAGCAGCTATTCAACGATATAGTTTAACAATAGCTTTAAAAAATCTGCAAAGGTAGGGAACATGGCTGACGAAAAAGAACTTGAGCTAGATAATTCAGGAAAGAAAAAGAAGCTAATTATTATTATCGCTATTGTGGTGATATTAGCTGCTGCAGGCGGCGGTGCCGCATTTTTTATGCTCGGTGGTGAAGATGAAACATCACAAGCAGCAGCTGATAGTGAATTAAGCGCTGATGGGGAAGGCGAAAGTGCAGGATCATCCGCTGAAAGTGCAGAAATTGGCTCGGCCTTATATGTGCCAATGCCAAGACCTTTTCGCTTCAATGTTCCAGGCAACGCACGTGACCGCTTTGTTGAAATTCGTGTGCAACTATTGGTGCGAGGTTCAGATAATGAAGAAGCCGCCAAAAAGCATGTGCCTTTAATTGAAAGTGCATTGCTAGGGGTTTTTTCGCGTTCAAACGCTGATGACTTAGCAACTAGCGCAGGAAAAACATCGTTAAAACAAACGGCTTTAGTCGAAGTACAAAAAATAATGACCGAAGTCGAGAGCAGTGACATTATCGAAAAAGTATTATTTACTGGTTTTGTTATGCAGTAAAACGCTAACAGTAAGCGTTTGTAGCAATATCCAGAGCAGAAAAATACGTTAAGTAACTAATTCAATAGCTACAATTTGTAAACAGTGTAACTACATTAACAAGATAAAGAGAATATCGAGTGAGTGATTTATTATCTCAAGAGGAAATTGATGCACTTTTACATGGTGTAGATGATGTTGAAGAAGAAGAGATTGAAGAGGACTACTCCCAAGCAGATGGAGGAACCACTGATTACGATTTTTCTTCACAAGATCGTATTGTGCGTGGCCGTATGCCAACGCTGGAAATGGTCAACGAGCGATTTGCTCGCCACATGCGCATTAGTTTATTTAATATGATGCGACGCTCAGCAGAGGTTTCTATTAACGGTATCCAAATGATTAAATTTGGAGAGTACGTACATACTTTATTTGTGCCAACCAGCTTAAATATGGTGCGTTTTCGCCCATTAAAAGGCACGGCATTAATTACCATGGAAGCACGATTAGTTTTTATTTTAGTGGATAACTTTTTTGGTGGTGACGGTAGATATCACGCCAAAATTGAGGGCCGTGAGTTTACCCCTACCGAACGTCGTATCGTACAGATGTTGCTAAAAATTATCTTTGAAGATTACAAAGAAGCATGGTCTCCGGTGATGGATGTTTCATTTGAATATCTTGATTCAGAAGTTAACCCTTCTATGGCCAATATTGTTAGCCCAACAGAAGTTGTGGTTATTAGTTCTTTTCATATTGAACTAGACGGCGGTGGTGGCGACTTTCATGTTGCATTACCGTACGCAATGTTAGAGCCGATTCGTGAATTGCTCGATGCAGGTGTTCAAAGTGATAAAGAAGACACCGATATGCGCTGGTCGAAGGCTTTGCGTGATGAAATTATGGATGTTCCTGTTGAATTATCGACTAAATTTATAGAAGTGAAACTGTCATTACAAAAAATTATGGATTTTAAAGCGGGTGATATTATCCCCATTGAAATGCCGGATCATATCACCGTCTTAGTAGAGAACTTACCGTCATTTAGAGCTAAGCTCGGTAGAAGTCGTGATAATTTAGCGTTGAAAATAGAATCAAAAATTAAACGTCCACAGTCTGTGAAATCTGAACTGACCATTTTGACCAAAGGTGGTAAACGTCTAGACAATGACTCTGAACTGCATTTGTTAGAAGATGAACTTTAAGTCGCATTTATAAAGAAGCATCTATAAAAAAATTTATTAAATGTGGTGTAAAAATCGCATAACAGCATAATAGGCAATAATAAAAGAATAGCGTGGTTATTTTGACGTTACTCGAAGAAAATTGAGGAAAAACAACATGAGTACAGAAAACGAAGACGATTTAAGTCAATGGGATGAAGCGATGGATGAACAAGCTGCCTCTGAAGCTGCAGAAACTGTAGAATTAGAAGATTTAAAAGATGATAGTGGCTCCATCTCAGGTGAAGAAAAACATAAGCTAGATGCTATTTTAGACATACCTGTTACTATTTCTATGGAAGTGGGACGTAGTCATATCAGTATTCGTAACCTGTTACAGCTTAATCAAGGTTCGGTTGTTGAACTTGACCGTGTTGCCGGAGAGGCCCTAGATGTTTTGGTTAATGGTACTTTAATCGCTCACGGTGAAGTGGTGGTCGTTAACGATAAATTTGGTATTCGTTTAACCGATGTTATCAGCCAAGTTGAACGTATCAAAAAGTTAAAATAGCGACTAATGAAAAAAATATTGTCAGTATGCTTTATATGGTTGGCCTTTTTAGCATTTAGTTATGCTGAAGAAGTGGTTAATGATGTTACTTCACAGGTTGTTATTGCGAAAGCGGTTACACCTCTAACAGAAACGGTTACCCCCGTTCAAGAGGCGGTTATTCCCGTTGAAGAAGCGGTTACACCTTTAGAAGCAACAGTTGTTTCCGTTGAAGCCGCAGACACACCTGTTGAGGTGGGTAAACATGTTACTGCCAACATGGATGCCATGAGCATGATCATGTCCTTGTTGATGGTACTTGCGGTCATTATTGTCAGTGCGGTGATATTAAAGCGCTTTCAAGGTGTGCGTCATAGTATTAATGGTTTGAAAATAGTCACCAGCCTGCATCTTGGTGCTAAAGAGAAACTAGTGGTAGTTCAAGCCGGTGAAAAGCAACTTTTACTCGGTGTTACTGCGCAGCAAATTACCTTATTAGAAACGCTCGACGAACCTTTGGTAACTGCTAAAGAAAATAGTGTCGATTTCGCTCAATCGTTAGCTAAATTACTCAAACAAAAAGCTATGAAAACTTATGATAAACAAAAATAAAAAATCATTATTATCGTTAAACAAAATCGTAACTTTGCTGTTTACGATTTTGTCGTTTTTACTGATTAGCAATACGAGTTTTGCCGCCGATGATCTTTCACTATCAGCGTTAACCTTAACCACTAATCCTGATGGCTCACAAGAATACTCAGTTACCTTACAAATATTAATTTTTATGACCGCGCTGAGCTTCATCCCAGCCGCGGTTATAATGATGACCTCTTTCACCCGTATTGTTGTGGTAATGGCCATTCTACGACAAGCGTTTGGTTTACAACAAACACCGTCAAACCAAGTGATTATCGGCATTACCTTGTTCATGACCTTATTTATTATGACGCCAGTTTATAACGAAATTAATGAACGAGCGATTCAACCTTATTTACAAGAGCAACTAACCTCGGTTGAGGCTATTAATAAAGCTAAAGTGCCTTTACGCGCCTTTATGCTAGAGCAAACACGTATTAAAGACCTAGATACATTGGCGCAAATGGCCGGTATTGATCAAGTTGATCAACCCACTGACTTACCCATGACCGTTATTATTCCCGCCTTTGTCATTAGTGAATTAAAAACGGCATTTCAAATCGGATTTATGCTATTTATTCCCTTTTTGATTATAGATTTAGTCGTGGCAAGTATATTAATGGCGATGGGGATGATGATGCTATCGCCGATGATAGTCTCCTTACCGTTTAAACTAATGTTGTTTGTACTGATCGACGGTTGGAATTTAGTAATAGGCACATTGGCCACCAGTTATGGTATGGGAGCTACGTAATGGGTCCTGAGGTATTTGTTGATATTTTGCGAGATGCGTTGCTTCTGGTCATTATACTGGTAAGTGCCGTTATTGTACCAAGCTTAATTATTGGTTTGATTGTGGCGGTATTCCAAGCGGCTACATCGATAAATGAACAAACGTTAAGTTTTTTACCTCGTTTAATTGTTACCTTGCTCTCTTTAATTATAGGCGGGCATTGGTTGGTGCAAAAATTAATGGATTATTCCATTCGCCTGATTGGTAGTATTCCTAGCGTGGTCAGTTAACCATGGAGTTTACTGAGTCAGTTATTAATCAAAGCATGGCTGACTTCTTGCTGCCACTTGCGCGTATTTCAGCCATGGTAATGTCAATGATAGGCCTAGGCGCAAAAGCAATTCCTGGGCGAGTAAAACTGTTTTTTTGTTTAGCGATTACTGTGGCCGTTATGCCAGCGCTACCACCAGCCCGTGTTGATAATCTGTTTTCATTAGCGACAGCACTGCTCATTGGCGAGCAAATGATTATTGGCATTATGCTCGGTTTTGTCACAGTAATGGTGGTAAATACTTTTACTTTAGCAGGGCAAATTATCGCGATGCAAACCGGTTTAGGTTTCGCATCGCTTGTTGACCCTGCCAGTGGAACCAGCGTGCCAGCGGTAGGTCAATTCTTTCTAATTTTATCGTCATTGTTATTCTGGGCGATGGATGGTCATCTCGCTTATTTGCAGTTTGTTGTCGCCAGTTTTGACACCATTCCGATCCCAGCCCCTGAGTTTTCCAGTATCAAGTTTAAAGAGATTGCCGAGTGGGGTGGCTGGATGTTTGCTACCGCTTTATCACTCGCTATTGCACCATTAACGGCGATGCTATTGATTAATTTTTCATTCGGGATCATGACGCGAGCAGCCCCGCAATTAAATATATTTGCTATCGGTTTTCCAATTACCATGTGCGCCGGGCTATTAATTATGTGGTTAACCATGGGTAATTTTTACAGTCACTTTGTTATGCAGTGGCAACGCGCCTTAGATTTTAGTTGTTATCTTATTGATTGCGGAGCGGCACCCTAATGGCAGAGTCTGACAGTGGTGAAAAAACCGAAGAACCGACGGCGAAAAAACTTTCTGACGCGAGAAAAAAAGGCCAAATTGCGCGATCGAAAGATTTAGGCACGATGTTTGTTTTAGTTGGTGCAGCCCTCGCCATTATGCTGCTGGGAAGCTCCCTCGTTGAAGGTTTATCTACAATGATGACCCGTCTGTTTAGCTTGAATCGTAGAGAAACCATGGATGTGCATGCTTTATATCAAGTGGCCAGCGATGGGGTAAGCGCGATAATGGTGCCTTTTCTTTGGATACACATTATCATCGTAATTGCTGCATTAATTGGCAATATGATACTGGGTGGCATCAGTTTTTCTTGGCAAGCTATGGCACCAAAAGCCAGTAAACTTTCGCCGATGGCAGGCTTTAAACGCATGTTTGGCGTGCAGGCTTATGTTGAGCTTTTAAAATCTATTCTTAAGTTTTTTGTGGTTTTTATTTCAGCTTATTTGTTATTGAGCAGCCTGTTCGGTCAAATTGTGAATTTAAGTACTGAAAATATTCCGAATAATTTTTCGCATGCCGTGTCATTACTGATGTGGATGTTTTTGGCGTTAGCACTTTCCATCGGTATTATTGTGGTTATTGATGCGCCATATCAAGTGTGGAATCATAATCGTCAATTGAAAATGAGCAAGCAAGAAATCAAAGACGAAATGAAAAACTCAGAAGGTAGCCCCGAAACTAAAGGTCGTGTAAGAAGGGCGCAATATGAGATGTCACAGCGGCGCATGATGCAAGACGTACCTCAATCTGACGTGGTGATCACCAACCCGACTCATTATTCTGTCGCCCTTAAATATGATGCAGAAGTCGGCGGAGCTCCGGTATTGGTAGCTAAAGGTATCGATGAAATGGCCTTACATATTCGTACCATCGCCAAAGAGCACAATATTGAAATTGTAGCATCACCCGCATTGGCGAGATCTCTCTATTACACCGCAGAGCCCAACGAAGAAATTCCAGAACAATTGTTCGCCGCTGTAGCGCAAATCCTGGCCTTTATTTTTCAACTTAATGCCCACAAAAAAGGTAAAGCGCGACGACCTAAAGCCGTCGCCAAAAATCTACCTATCCCGGATGAATTTAGATATTAAAAAAAGAAAGAGAAGCTATCAGTTTTAAGCTGTCAGCTGTCAGCTGTCAGTTAAAGGGCGTTAGTTTTAAGTTTGAAGCTGTCAGCTATCAGTTAAGGGCGTTAGTTTTAAGCTTTTAACTGACAGCTTCTAACTGACAGCTTTAACTTACAGCTTATAAATGTTTTTTTTGAAATTGGTCTGATTATTGCTTTTCAATAGACATGTCAAAAAATTATCCCTAAGAGCTCATGCAGTTAGCCGCAACTTTTAATAATTTAAAAAAACAAAAACTTAACCTACTTTCAGGTCTAGGCACACCATTCCTTGTGATGGCGGCGCTCGGTATGGTTATTTTACCTATGCCAGCATTATTGCTAGATATCCTCTTTTCTTTCAATATTGCGCTGTCTTTGGTGGTTTTATTAATCACGGTTTATACCTTAAAGCCGCTCGAATTCGGTTCATTCCCTGCTGTATTACTAATTGCGACTATTTTGCGCTTAGCGCTTAATGTTGCCAGTACGCGTGTGGTATTGCTTGAAGGTCATGAAGGGCCCGATGCGGCAGGTAAGGTAATTGAAGCTTTTGGCTCGGTTGTTATTGGTGGAAATTACGCGGTTGGTTTAGTGGTTTTTGCTATTCTTATTATTATAAATTTCGTTGTAGTTACAAAAGGTGCGGGGCGTATTGCTGAAGTAACAGCACGCTTTACATTAGATGCGATGCCAGGCAAACAAATGGCTATCGACGCGGATTTAAATGCCGGTTTTATCACAGCAGATGAAGCGCGTGAACGCCGAGTTGAAGTCACCAGTGAAGCCGACTTTTATGGCTCAATGGATGGTGCGAGTAAATTCGTTAAAGGCGATGCTATTGCGGGTATTTTAATACTTTTTATTAATATTGTTGGCGGTTTAATTATTGGTATGGTTCAACATGACCTTTCGTTTGATCGTGCGGTAGAAATTTATACGCTATTAACTATCGGTGATGGTTTAGTTGCACAAATTCCAGGATTACTGCTGTCAGTAGGCACGGCAATTGTCGTTACTCGTCAAAACACTTCTCAAGACATGGGCGAGCAAGTAAGCAGCCAACTTGGACAAGGTAAATCACTTTATATTGCTTCAGGTGTTATGTTCGTTATGGGTATTGTGCCAGGTATGCCACATGTTGCTTTTTTAACTTTCGCCGTATTAATTGGCGGTGTTGCCTTTTTTAGCAGTAAATACAAAGTGGCTAAAGCAGCACAACTTATTGAAGATAGCCAAGTGGCCGAAGCGCAAAACATACAACAAGAAGCTGATGTTAAAGACCTTGGCTGGGACGATGTAAATCATGTTGATATTATCGGTCTTGAAATAGGATATCGTTTAATTCCCTTGGTTGATAAAGCCCAAGGCGGCGAATTGCTTAATCGTATTAAAGGTGTCAGGAAAAAGCTTTCACAAGAGTTTGGCTTTTTGGTACCCGCGGTACATATTCGCGACAATTTAGATTTAGACCCTAACAGTTATCGCATATCGTTAATGGGCGTAACGGTTGGAGAAGCAGAAATTCGCCATGACAATGAGTTAGCTATTAATCCAGGTCAAGTATTTGGCAAGCTCGATGGCATTGCAACAAAAGATCCTGCTTTTGGCTTAGATGCCGTATGGATAAAACAAGATCAACGAGAACATGCACAATCATTGGGTTACACCGTTGTTGATGCCGCCACCGTACTAGCAACACATTTAAGTCAAATTTTAACAAATAATACCGCACAATTATTAGGCCATGAAGAAGTTCAAAACTTGCTTGATATGCTAGAAAAGAGTTATCCGAAACTTATTGAAGGTTTGATCCCTGACGTATTGTCATTAGGCACTATCGTCAAAGTTTTACAAAACTTAATGAATGAAGGCGTGGCCGTTCGAGATATGCGCAGCATTATTCAAACATTAGTTGAGTATGGACCTAAGAGCCAAGACCCTGAAGTTCTTACGGCTGCTGTGCGCATAACCCTACGAAAATTCATTGTTCAAGAGTTAGTTGGGCCGACCGTTGAAGTACCTGTCATAACTTTGTCACCAGAGTTGGAACAAATGTTGCACCAGTCTATGCAAATGGCTGGAGACGATGGCGCAGGTATCGAACCAGGTTTAGCAGAACGGTTACAAAAATCTTTGACAGATGGTGCACAACAGCAAGAAATGGCTGGCGATACACCTATTTTATTAACGTCAGGTATTTTACGTTCAGTACTCGCTAAATTTGTAAAATATACCATCCCGGGATTACGTGTTATTTCTTATCAAGAAATTCCGGATGACAAACAAATTAAAATTGTTAGTGCTATCGGCCAGTAAACAGATATTTCAACGTAGTTGTACTGAATTATAAGGGTTGGCGATGAAAATTAGACGTTATGTAGCAAAAGATATGAGAAGCGCACTCGCTCAAATTAAAGATGAATTGGGTGTAGACGCGGTAATTATGTCTAATAAAAAGATTGCTGAAGGTGTCGAATTAATGGCGGCGGTTGATTATAACCAAAGTATAAAGCCTGCCAAGGCACCTGCTCAGCATAACCATGAGCTAAGCGCTGTGGAAAGTGCACAGCCAGCTAACCCTGCCGATATAGCCGAAGATACCGTGGCCATTAGCAGTGCACCTAAGCCAGTTGAACAGGCTGCAAACGTACCCGCAGACAGTTTAGCCGCCTTACTTAGCCGACAAGTACAACAAAATGGCTATGATAAAGCACCCGCAACACGCGCATTTAATAGCCAAATAGAAAACTCATCGACAAAAGTTACCCCGCAAGCTAATGCTAAGCAGAGTGGTGTTCCACAAGATATTGAGCAACAATTTAAAAACTTTACGACGCGTTTAGAACAGACTACGGAAATGGAAACGCCTGACAGCGCTGTTAATCAGCAAACTAGTAGCGCTCAAAATGAATCAAATAATACAAACTTCCATGACGCGATTGACCAATCAATGGCAGCATCTGAGAAAATGAGTTCTCATGGCGAACGTCAAATAAATAGCAGTGAATTTGACCGCATGCAAAAAGAAATGTCTTCAATTCGTCAGCTGTTAGAGCATCAAATGTCGGGTTTAATGTGGCAAGATATGGCACAGAAAGATCCAATGCGCGCAGTATTAGTTAATAAATTAATGGCCATGGGTCTTAATGAACAAATTGCCGATCAAATTGCTGGTTACGTTCCAGCCAATACGCATGAACAAGATGCATGGCAGCAAGCAAAACACATAATCGCGCAACAATTAAACACCACTAACAATGACATTATTCAACGTGGTGGTGTTGTGTCTCTAGTTGGCCCAACAGGTGTTGGTAAAACCACAACTATTGCGAAACTAGCCGCCCGATTTTCACAAGTTCACGGTGCTGACCAAGTAGTCTTAATTTCGACTGATAGTTATCGTATTGCTGGCTTTGAGCAACTTGCCACTTACGGCCGCATTATTGGTTGCCAAGTTAAGCTGGCTAACGACGGTAATGAGTTAGATAGCCTATTACAACAGTTTGCCCAAAAGAAATTAATCTTAATAGACACGGCTGGTATGGGGCAAAGAGATATGCGCCTAACTGAGCATTTGACTACCTTAATTTCGAATGCACGTGTTAGAATTCGTAATTACTTAGTGTTAGCAGCCAATACGCAACAGCGTGTAATGCAAGAAAATGTTGAACGTTTTAAGCGCATTCCATTGGCGGGCTGTATTTATACGAAATTAGATGAAAGCCTAAGTGTTGGTGAAATTATAACCACATCACTGCAAAATGGTTTAGCTATTGGCTATCTTACTGATGGGCAAAGGGTTCCAGAAGATATTAAGGTTGCAAATGCTGAGAAATTGGTTACGCTTGCAGATAGAATGGCAATTAAGTCTCAAGGCTCAGGAACTGTTTCCTGGCGGACACCCGCATCAGCCGTAGCAGTATAGTCGCCTTACAATAGGCAGAGCACTTATACCATTGAATATATATTTCATTTGGTATTATATAGAGAAGTTACTTAGATGATAGATCAAGCGAGCGGCTTAAGAAAAATGCAAGATCCCCAACTTATAAAAGTCATAGCAGTTTCTGGCGGTAAAGGTGGCGTTGGTAAAACCAATGTCTCGTTAAATACTGCAATTTCCTTAGCTAAATTAGGTAAGAGCGTTTTAGTGCTTGATGCCGACTTAGGTTTAGCGAATGTTGATGTCATGCTAGGTTTGCGCGTACAACGTAACTTGTCTCATGTTTTATCCGGCGAGTGTGAACTTGATGATATTATTATCCAAGGTCCTGCTGGCATTAATATTATTCCGGCCACGTCGGGCACGCAATCAATGGTAGATTTAACCCCAGCGGAGCATGCTGGGCTTATTCGTGCTTTTAGTGATATGCAAACTAAATTTGATATTCTCATTGTTGATACTGCCGCTGGTATCTCGGATATGGTGTTAAGTTTTTGCCGAGCATCACAAGATGTTTTATTGGTTGTATGCGACGAACCTACCTCAATTACCGACTGTTATGCCTTAATGAAACTGCTCAGCAGAGATCACGGCCTATTCAAGTTTAAAGTTGTGGCAAATATGGTGCGCAGCCCGAAAGAGGGCCAAAACTTATTTGCTAAACTCTCTAAAGTTACCGATAGATTTTTAGATGTTACCTTAGAGCTTGTCGCGGTTGTCCCTTATGATGAAAATATTCGTAAATCGGTTAGAAAACAACAAGCAATTGTAGAAGCATATCCAGACTCACCAGCCTCAATAGGCTTTCAAGCACTCGCCAAGAATATTATTAGCTGGCCAATGCCGAAGCAAGCGTCAGGGCATTTAGAATTCTTTATTGAGCAATTGCTAGAACATTAACCCACAAATAAGTGAGCTATAGTGGTAAAAGTACATACTTATAGTGTTGATAAATCGGCTTTGCTGGAGCAACACACGGTGCTTGTGAAACGTATTGCTTATCATTTGCTTGCCCGATTACCTGCCAGCGTTATTGTTGATGATCTTATTCAATCCGGCATGATAGGTTTACTTGAAGCGTCCAATAATTTTGATAACAGCAAAGGTGCAAGTTTTGAAACTTTTGCTGGTATTCGTATTCGTGGCGCTATGCTTGATGAAATTCGTCGAGGCGACTGGGTTCCCCGCTCAGTGCATAAAAATAGTCGCATGGTCAGCGAAGCCATAAAACACTTAGAAGCTGAACACGGACGCGATGTCAGCGATGTTGAAGTGGCAGAAAAACTTGAAATCACCATAAATGAATATCATCAGATCCTTAATGAAGTCAGTTCAGGAAAAATACTCGGCATTGATGACCTAGGTGTCAGTGAAGATGTTATTGAAGTCGCGCACAGTCATCATCAAGATGAACCTTATGCTAATATTGAACATAGTTTCTTTAAAAAATCACTGGCAGAATGTATTTCTTCTTTACCAGAGCGAGAAGCTTTAGTACTGTCATTATATTACGATGAAGAGCTTAACCTTAGAGAAATAGGCCAAGTACTTGATGTCAGCGAATCTCGGGTAAGCCAAATACACAGTCAGGCAATGCATCGATTAAAAGCTCGTATGCAATCTTGGCAAAGTTAAGTAGAATAATAATATAGTAGAATTTAAATGTTCTCACCGGAGGGTGCCTTGGATAAAAATATGAAAGTGCTTGTTGTTGACGATTTTTCAACAATGAGACGTATAATCAAAAACTTATTACGTGACTTAGGCTTTACCAATATCTCAGAAGCAGATGATGGTAATACGGCATTGCCGATGCTTAAAGAGGGTAACTTTGATTTTGTTGTTACTGATTGGAATATGCCGGGTATGCAAGGTATTGATTTACTTAAAGCGATTAGAGCTGATAGTAATTTATCTCATATTCCGGTTTTAATGGTAACGGCAGAAGCTAAGAAAGAACAAATTATCATGGCGGCACAAGCTGGCGTTAATGGCTATATCGTAAAACCATTTACCGCTGCTACATTAAACACCAAGCTTGATAAAATTTTCGAACGACTTGGTTAGTCATCAATTTTTGTTTCGCAAGGCCGTCATATGAGTACTAATACCAGTGTCCATGTTTCATTAGAGCAAGCTAAACTGTTGGTCGAATATCTTGAAAACGATCAACAAGATAAAGCCGATGAGTTAATCGCTGAAATTCAAACCCCGATTAATTCTGAGCTGTTTGCTGAAATAGGTAAGTTAACCCGTCAATTACATGACTCTTTGAATAATTTTCAAATTGATTCACGTTTGAGTGACTTAGCTACTGAAGAAATACCAGACGCTAAAGAAAGACTGAATTTTGTTATCAAAAGTACGGAAGAAGCCGCTAATAAAACCATGGATGCCGTTGAAGCTATTTTTCCGGTGGTTAATGGTATTCAACAGAAAATCAGTACGGTTAATCCACTGTGGCAAAAATTAATGCAAAACGAACTCGATGTCAGTGAGTTTAAGTCATTATGTCGAGATATCGATGTGCTACTGAAAACAACAGAAAAAGATACCGACAAAATTAATCGCTTGATGACCGATGTTTTAATGGCACAAGACTTTCAAGATCTTACAGGACAAGTTATTCGCAAAGTTATCGACTTAGTGCGCGAAGTTGAAGACAGCTTGATCAGTATGCTGACCGCCTTTGGTCTTTCTTCAGAGCAGAGCCCATTGAATAAACTGCCCACCGTCGGTGATAACTTAGTCGAGGGTCCGATTATTAATAGTAAAAATCGTAATGATGTTGTGGCAAATCAAGACGACGTTGATGATTTATTATCAAGCTTAGGTTTTTAATAGGAGTTCTTAAATGTCATTTGAACAAGATGAAGAAATTCTTCAGGATTTTTTAATCGAAGCTGGAGAAATACTTGAGTCCTTGTCTGAGCAATTAGTTGAGCTTGAAAATGACCCGAATAATGCCGAATTACTCAATGCTATTTTTAGAGGGTTTCATACCGTAAAAGGGGGCGCTGGCTTTTTATCACTTACTGAATTAGTCGATGCTTGCCACGGCGCAGAAAATGTTTTCGATACCTTAAGAAATCAGCAGAGATCAGTTACCCCATCGTTAATGGATGTCATTCTCCAATCACTTGACACAATTAACGAAATGTTTACGCAAGTGCAAAATAAAGAGCCACTGACAAGCGCCGAACCTAGTTTGTTAGCCGAGTTACACCGTTTATCTCAGCCTGAAGGTCAAGAAACTCCTGTGCTTGCAGCGCCTATTGCAACGCCTGAGGCTAATGCGCCGGAAGCTATTGGCAGTTCAAGCGATGAAATGTCAGATGATGAATTTGAACGCTTATTAGATGAGCTTCATGGCGGTGGTGCTCCAACGCCTAGTGCTCCTGTTTCCCCGCAGTCAAGCTCTTCATCCAATAATGATATATCAGACGATGAATTTGAATCATTACTTGATGAACTTCATGGCCAAGGTGCTTTTTCTGCTGCAGTTAGCACAACGCATGAGCAGTCGGCAAGCTCATCGTCACCCGATGAAATTAATGATGATGATTTTGAGGCATTATTAGATGAACTTCACGGTAAAGGTAAAAGCCCTCAAGCGCAAACGCCTCAAGATCAGACTCCTGCACCTGAAAAGCCCGCAGCGAAAGTTGTACCGGTTGCTAAAGCGGCAAGTGCACCTGCAGCAAAAGCACCAGAAGTTAAGGCGGCAGTGAAACAAGCACCGGTAGGCGACAAAAAACCGGCACCTGCAAAGTCTGCTCAAGGTGAAACAACCGTTAGGGTTGATACCAAACGCTTAGATCAAATTATGAACATGGTGGGTGAGTTAGTTTTAGTGCGTAATCGCCTAACTAGTTTAGGCGTGACTAAAGAAGATGAAGAATTAACTAAGGCGGTGTCAAACCTCGATGCTGTAACCACTGACTTACAAGGCGCGGTAATGAAAACGCGTATGCAGCCGATAAAGAAAGTATTCGGTCGTTTTCCTCGTGTAGTACGAGATT
The DNA here is from genome assembly GCF_002077175.1 of Colwellia sp. PAMC 21821. Taxonomy (NCBI): domain Bacteria; kingdom Pseudomonadati; phylum Pseudomonadota; class Gammaproteobacteria; order Alteromonadales; family Colwelliaceae; genus Colwellia; species Colwellia sp. PAMC 21821. The sequence continues at coordinate 1,062,165 of NZ_CP014943.1, read as the reverse complement.
TAGCGCGCAGTCTTAATAAAGAAATAAAACTTATTCTAGAAGGTGAAGAAACCGATTTAGATAAAAACTTAGTTGAAGCTTTAGCTGATCCTTTAGTACATCTTGTGCGTAACTCGGTTGATCACGGTATTGAAGACCCTGATAAACGCGCAGCCGCTGGCAAGCCACGAGAAGGTATTGTTGTTTTATCAGCATCGCAAGAAGGCGATCATATTCTGCTCACCATTCGTGACGATGGTGCTGGTATGAATGCCGGAAAATTAAAAGAAATTGCCATAGAACGCGGTGTGTTAGATGCAGACGCAGCAGCGCGTATGTCTGATAAAGAAGCTTTTAGCCTTATTTTTGCACCTGGATTTTCTACCAAAACTGAAATTTCAGAAGTATCAGGGCGTGGCGTCGGGATGGATGTGGTTAAAACAAAAATTACCCAACTTAATGGTACGGTCAGCATCGATTCAGAAATGGGCGTAGGCACCATACTTGAAATTAAAGTACCGCTAACTTTAGCAATATTACCAACGTTAATGGTAGTGATTGGTAAGCAGACATTTGCATTACCTTTGGCGGCTGTAAATGAAATATTCCATCTTGATTTAACTAAAACTAACCAAGTTGATGGACAGCTAACCATTATTGTCCGTCAAAAAGCTATCCCATTATTTTATCTTGATCAGTGGCTAGTGAGAGATTATGTAGAAAAGCCACGAGAACGCGGTCATGTAGTAATTGTCCAGCTAGGTAACCAACAAATTGGTTTCGTTGTTGATAGCTTAATTGGTCAAGAAGAAGTGGTTATTAAGCCATTAGACAGATTATTACATGGTACGCCAGGTATGGCAGGTGCAACAATAACAAGTGACGGCGGTATTGCCTTGATTATTGATGTCCCGAATATGCTGAAGTTTTATGCTAAAAAATCGGTAGTAAATAAAAAATTACGTTCATAATACTTATGAGTAAAAACACATAATCACGACAGGAAATAGATTGTAAATGTCCTTTAAAGTATTGGTGGTTGATGACTCCAGTTTTTTTCGACGCAGAGTAACGGATATTCTCAATAAGGATCCTGAACTTGACGTAATCGATGTTGCTATTAATGGCTTAGAAGCGGTTGAAAAGGCCATAGCTTTAAAGCCAGATGTAATCACCATGGATATAGAAATGCCGTTATTAAATGGCATTGACGCGGTTAAACAGATCATGGCAAAAGCACCAACGGCCATTATTATGTTCTCTTCTTTAACTCATTCCGGCGCACAAGCCACGCTCGAAGCATTAAATGCTGGGGCGTTGGATTTTCTGCCGAAAAAATTTAATGAAATAGCCAAAACGACTGAAGACGCTGGCAGTTTATTGCGTCAGCGCGTTAAGTTACTCGCGAGAAAAAAAGGCGCTACTTTACCTCGAATATCTACTTTTCGATCACGGACTGTAGCAGACACTAAAGCTAAAACAAGCATTTCAACTTCCCCAAGAGCTGCTTCAACAATTAGCTCGCGCAAGAGTGTATCGCTAAGAAATAGTTCTGGTAAACAATATAAATTATTAGCCATAGGCACTTCAACAGGAGGGCCTGTGGCATTACAAAAACTCTTAACTCAATTGCCTCAAGACTTCCCCTTGCCAATTGTTATTGTGCAGCATATGCCGGCGGCTTTTACCTTAGCTTTTGCTAACCGACTAGATAGCCTGTGTAAAATAAAGGTAAAACAAGCAAGTTCAGGTGACATTTTAAAGCCGGGTCATGCTTATTTAGCACCTGGTGGTAAACAAATGGTCATTGATGGTACAGAAAATGCAGCAAAACTGAGAGTACTGGAAGACAATTCTGAGCGGATTGCTTTCAAACCCAGTGTAGATATTAGTTTTGCTTCAGCGGCTAAAGTTTTTGGCGGCAATGTTTTAGGCATTATATTAACCGGAATGGGCGCTGATGGTCGTGAAGGTTCGCGATTATTAAAAAGTAAGGGCGCAACTATTTGGGCGCAGGACGAGGAGTCTTGTGTTGTTTATGGTATGCCCCAAGCGGTAACGGTTGCCGGAATATCTGAACTATCACTGGCGCTTGAAAGCTTTCCATCTGCAATTCTTAAGGAAATACAGCATGGATAAACTAAGTATAACGGGATTATTTGTTGCCATTTTGGCAATTTATTTTGGTTTTATTATTGATGGTGGTTCAATATCGTCGTTATTGGAACTTCCGGCATTTATCATCGTTTTTGGTGGCACGCTCGGTGCGGTAATGTTGCAGTCATCACAACGCCAATTTTCACATGCAATGACCTTACTAAAATGGTTGGTTTTCCCGCCTAAGTATAATATTGAATTAGGCATTGAATCCATCGTGCTATGGGCTGAGAAAGCACGAGAATCTGGTTTTTTGTCTCTGGAGCATATTGCCGAAGAAGAAAATGACTTTTATGTTAACAAAGGCTTAAACCTGCTTGTCGACGGAGTAGAGGTTGAAAATCTACGAGTGTCACTAGAATTAGATTTAGACTTATATCGTGAACATAACTTACGCTCTGCTCATGTATTTGAGTCAATGGGAGGCTACAGCCCAACCATTGGTATTTTAGGTGCTGTACTTGGTTTAATACATGCCATGTCAAATTTAGCCGATCCGCAATTATTGGGGCAAGGCATTGCCACCGCATTTGTTGCCACTATTTACGGTGTTGGATTTGCCAATCTTATATACTTACCCGTGGCCAATAAAATTAAAGCCATAGTTCATCAGCAAACTATGTATCGTGAAATGATGACGGAAGGACTCATTTCCATTGCCTTAGCAGAAAATCCACATGCCATTGAAAATAAACTATCGGCATTTCGGTTAGAACAATGAACCGCTTACGAACAAGGCGCCACCAAGTAGAGCATGAAAATGTTGAGCGTTGGTTGGTTTCTTATGCAGATTATATGACTTTGCTTTTCGCGCTTTTTGTCGTGTTATATGCCATGGCGATGATCGATGAAAAGCCATTCGAAACAGCAACAGAATCTATAGGTCGAGTATTTCAAGCGAATGATGAAAAACCTAAAAATCGGGGGCATGGTGATGACATTTTACCGGTTAATAGCTCTAAAACGAATAAACGGTTATTTGGCAATGGTATTTTGGAAGACGCCGGACCTGAACTTGTTACCGGTGAAGTAACCTTATCTAATGTCTCAGATGCACAAGTGGGCACAACGTTAACGTCTTTGGAAGAAGATCTTCATGAAGCATTATACGAACTGGTTGAGTCGGGATATGCCCAACTGCAAATAGACGGCGACTGGTTAGAAATTGAATTAAACAGCGGTTTATTATTTCCAAGTGGTTCATCGTCGCCTACGAATGCCGCAAAAGATATTTTGACGGTTATATATCAAATTATTGCCGACTCAAGCAACTATATTCGGGTTAGAGGCTATACCGATAACCAAGCGATCGATACTGAAATATTTTCCTCTAATTGGGAATTATCAGTTTTCAGAGCAACGGCCATTTTACGTGTGCTAGAAGAGTTGACCTTAAATCCTGCGCGCATGGCGATTGAAGGCTATGGGCAATATTACCCAAGTGCTGACAACGCTACGGCAACCGGTCGAGCTAAAAACCGCCGTGTTGTTATTGCGATTTCAAAATATGGTTTAGAAAAAGCCAATTTATTGGCAACTCCCACTATTTCAGTAAAAGATGTTGAAGCGATTAAAAACATTAGCACTGAAACAGTAGATGACGAAATTCGCATTATCCGACTTGATAATGGTGGCATTCGCATTACCACGAGGTCTGAGCCTAACGCTAACAACGAAGTTGCTAATCCGCCCGAAGCAGAAAATAACGAACAATAGGAATTTCACTTGGTAGTTTGGACAGTTGCAAATCAAAAAGGTGGCGTAGGAAAAACTACGTCAACTATTGCCTTGGCGGGTTTATTAGCCGAACAGGGCAATCGAGTATTGCTGATTGATACCGATCCTCATGCCTCACTCAGTTATTATTTTGGTATTGAATCTGAAGACTTAGAGCTGAGCGTATATGACTTGTTTATACAGGTAGCCGGCAAAGAACAAATTATGCAAAGCGTATGTCCTTCAAGTTATCAAAATATCGACATACTGCCGGCTACTATGGGTTTAGCAACACTGGATCGCTCACTTGGTAATAAAGGTGGTATGGGATTAGTGTTAAAAAAGGCCTTGCGTGTAATTCAGGATGAATATGACTACGTACTGATTGATTGCCCGCCAGTGTTAGGGGTATTGATGGTAAACGCGTTAGCGGCCAGCGATAGAATTATTGTCCCGGTACAAACTGAATTTTTGGCACTTAAAGGTTTAGACCGCATGATGAAAACCTTAGAAGTTATGCAAGGTCAGCAACCCACAGCCTTTAAATATACAATTGTCCCCACCATGTTTGATAAACGCACAAAAGCTTCAATATTGTCTTATAAAAAACTACAGGCACTTTATGGTGAGTCAGTGTGGCCCGCAGTCATTCCTATTGATACTAACTTTCGTAATGCCAGTGATGCACAAAAGGTACCTTCAGACTATGCTGCTAAGTCTCGTGGTATCATTGCTTATCGAAATTTACTAAAATATTTAGTTAACTTAAACACCAAGAGTAAGTAAATCTATGCCAAAACCTTTAGCGGCAAGTAAAAAGTTAATGCAAAGCTATTTGTCAGAATTGCTTACAGAAGAAGTAGAGCAAAAACCTGCACTGCCAGTTAAAGAGAAGCAAACTCATTCGCTTGAAAAATTACTCAATAGTGCAACCTTCCCGCCGTTGGCTGAACAAGACAGCACTGACGCATTGAGTTCAGCAAAATCGGCGAATAAAAAAATAAAGCAAGAAGTCTTAAGTCGTGATCAGGCGATGACTGAAGTGGCTGTTAAACCCATTCAGTCAAAAACTGCGCCGAAACCTACGCTTAAAGCAGCTGAACTAAAGCCAGAACTAAAGCCAGAACTAAAACCAGAGCTACAGCCGATAAAAACTAACGCAAATGAAATTAAAACCCGTAAAAGTGCAGGTGGTTTTGCAGCGACCAAAAAGCTAAGTTATCGAGAGGGCGACTTTCAGGCGATGTTTTTCGATGTGGCAGGTTTACAAATCGCCGTACCGCTGGTTGAACTAGGGGGCATCCATAATACGGATAAAACCACGCCATTGATGGGAAAACCAGACTGGTTTAAAGGCGTAATGCTACACCGGGACGAAAAAGTTAATGTAGTTGATACCGCACTTTGGGTTATGCCAGAGAAATGCAATGAAGCCTTAATGTCGGCACTGAACTATCAATATATTATCATGCTATGTGATTCCTCGTGGGGCTTAATGGCTGAGAACTTGGTCGATACGGTCACGCTCAAGCAAGAAGATGTAAAATGGTTAGACTCAACAAACAAACGACCTTGGCTCGCAGGGTTAGTCAAAAATCGTATGTGCGCACTGCTAGATGTTGAATCCTTAATTAAGTTATTGGAAAAAGGCGCAAATATAAGACAAGAATAATTGATGATTTGAGACTTGCCAGTATACTTAGTGCATAAGTATTTTAAGAAACCGAAATTTAAAGAGGTCAGCAGTATGTCTGATGAAAGACGCAATGCAAGCGAACGTGTAGACATCAATGATGAGGTACTGCAATGGGTAACGTTTAAGCTCGATAACGAAACCTATGGTATTAACGTCATGCAAGTACAAGAAGTCTTGCGCTACACCGAAATAGCACCGGTTCCAGGTGCACCAATGTATGTTATGGGCATCATCAATTTACGCGGTAATGTAGTCACCGTGATAGATACTCGGACAAGATTTGGCCTTGAGTCTGCTGAAATAACTGACAATACTCGTATTGTGATCATTGAAGCTGAAACGCAGGTTATTGGTATTTTAGTCGATAGCGTTGCTGAAGTTGTATATTTAAAAGCATCAGAGATTGATGTCGCGCCAAATATTGGCAACGATGAAAGTGCTAAATTTATCCAAGGCGTTTCAAACCGAGAGGGTGAGCTACTGATTTTAGTAGATTTGAATAAATTACTCTCTGATGACGAGTGGGATGAATTAAAACAATTCTAACGTCAACCAATAAGCCTGCATGTGTAGGCTTTTATCTCCCAGCGAACTTAATTATACTATGGAAAATATCCCCGCGAACTTGATCAGCCTAATCGCATTTGCCATTGTGATGCTTGTTGCTATGCTTTTACTGTCACTAAAAAATCGTTTTACTAAGCAAATAGAAGCGTTAGAACAACAGGTTACTAGTCAAGAAATGCTGTTGGTAGAATTACAAGATTTACTTGCAAGCAGTCAATCTCAATTAGACATTAACCAAAAGCAATGCAGTGAATCGCAACGAGACAATGAACAAGTTAGCAAGCAACTAGAGCACCGTATTAAAGTGGCTCAGGACCAGTTCAGTAGCCAACTTCAAACCATTGAACAGCTTTTACATCAGCAACCCGAAGATAAACTCTACACTCGAGCACAAAAGTTGGTTGAACTCGGCGCAGACATTGCTGAAATTATGCGTGAGTGCGATATACCAAGAGCCGAGGCCGAAATGTTACTTTCAGTGCATAGGCAAAAATCTACAAAATAATCATTATGCTCTACACCGTTAAACTTACTTCGCCGTGATATAAAAAATTGATCTTAAAGTTACATTTAAAAATAAAATTATTATTGCGCTCGTGGTAAACTGCACGACTGAGAAAAATCATGTTATTTTTATACCAAGTTGATTCATTAAGTGATCGGCTTTATACGCCGTAAAAGTGGCCAAATACAAGGTATTTACTTTAATAACGAGTTGTTCAGGACAATATGCTCCTGCATTGGCTAATAAGCTGCATCGATGCAGCGATAATGATTAAATAAATAACGCAGTAGTTGGTTATTTTAAGCAGTATAGATGATCAGATAATTAATGAGATTGATATTAGTCGTTAGATAAAGTGTTTAGCGGTTATAAAACAAGGACCGAGTAGTGAACAAAATAAGAAACATTGTATTGAAAGCCCAAGCAATATTTAGTCTAAAACTTCTATTAGCCTTTACGCTTTCGTTATTTTTAACGGCTTGTTCCACAACGCCGTCGTCAGAGCAAAGTGTCTCTGATCCCAAAGATCCGCTAGAAGCTATTAACCGACCGTTTTGGACTTTTACTTGGGACTATGCAGACAAATACGTATTCAGACCAGCGTCTCAAGGCTATGTTGAATATATGCCGACCGACTTACGCACCGGTGTTCATAACATGGCGCTTAACTTAAACGAGCCTTCAACAATCATTAACCATTTGTTACAAGCAAAATTCACCGATGCGGCAAAATCAACCGGACGTTTTGTTTTAAATTCAACGATAGGTTTATTAGGCTTTTTTGATCCCGCGAGTGACTTTGGTTGGAACCGACAAGAAGAAGAATTCGGTGAAGTACTTGGTAGTTATGGTGTTGGGGATGGCCCTTTCTTAGTTATTCCTGCACTTGGTCCTTCATCAGTGCGTGAAGAAGTCGGCGATTTTGTAGACAGTTATTATTGGCCACTTGCGGTGATCGATTTTTGGCCTAATATATTACGTGCAGGCATAATAGGCTTAGAAGCGAGAGCATCGTTTGCTGATCAAGAAGCTATTTTAAGGGATGCCATTGACCCTTACGAATTTGTGAAAAATGCCTACTTTCAAAATATGCAGTACAAGGTTTATGACGGTAATCCACCGATCGAAGTGAACAAAGCTGAAGAAGAGAATATTGACGCCTACCTAGAAGAGCTAGAAGGAATGTAGCCTTATAGCAATTTGATTAATTAAGTAGGAATAAAAAAGCGAACTAATGTTCGCTTTTTTTGTATTGGGCAATCGCTTTATCAAGATGTTTTTCTGAAAAGTACAACATGATAGGTCTTAACAGCACGAAATAGGCAATCAACACCACCGCTACAGAGGCTGCCAAGGCAAAGCCTTGTAAATTAGCGATAAACAGAAATGGCGGTAACAGCAGCATTAACTTAATAATATTCAATATAAATTTTTCAGGCGCAGAAAGCTTAGCTTGTGCCAGAGTTAAAATAGCTTGCCGTTGATGTAAGCTAAATTCATGCAGAGCCGGTATTTTATTGGAAGAAAAATAAATAGTCATAAAATTTTAAGTAAATATACGCGTAAAAGCCAGAGAACCCTATGATACAAAAATGGCGCTTAATGTGCCATGAGCAAATACATTAGTTTGATATTTACTAAAAGCCATCAATCTTTTTGTAGGTCGGCATTTATGCCGTCGGTTTATGTTTGTATTTACCTTGATGGGCTAAAGCCCAACCTACAAAGGGCCTGTAGGCTCCAGATGAAAGTTTGGTGATTGTAATTGTAGGTCGGCATTTATGCCGTCGTTTTATGTTTTTATTTACCTTGATGGGCTAAAGCCCAACCTACAAAAGACTAGGAAGCTCCGCAGTAGAATTTGATGTTTGTTTTGTAGGTCGGCATTTATGCCGTCGGTTTACGTTTATATTTACCTTGATGGGCTAAAGCCCAACCTACAAAGGGCCTGTAGGCTCCACGCGAAAGTTTGGTGCTTGTCATTGTAGGTCGGCATTTATGCCGTCGGTTTACGTTTATATTTACCTTGATGGGCTAAAGCCCAACCTACAAAGGGCCTGTAGGCTCCACGCGAAAGTTTGGTGCTTGTCATTGTAGGTCGGTATTTATGCCGTCGGTTTATGTTTGTATTTACCTTGATGGGCTAAAGCCCAACCTACAAAAGGCCTGTAGGCTCCACGCGAAAGTTTGGTGCTGTCATTGTAGGTCGGCATTTATGCCGTCGGTTTATGTTTATATTTACCTTGATGGGCTAAAGCCCAACCTACAAAGGGCCTGCAAGATCAACAGTAGAGTTTGATGTTTGTTTTGTAGGTCGGCATTTATGCCGTCAAATGAGGCGACAAATACTTCTAATGGTACTAACTTAATATGATGACTCTACTTTATCCCACAGGAAAATGAACATTAAGGAGGTTTTATGTCATGGAGTGATTTACGTAAAGGTCGATATACTCAGGAACATGGTGAATACTTTGTTACTTTTAATACCCATAATAAAATACCACACTTTTCAGATTTTAATTTAGCTTGTATATTTTCTCGTCAAATAAACACTAATGAAACTAAGTACAATTGCACTTGGATCAGTTGGGTTTTAATGCCTGATCATTTTCATGGTTTGTTACGATTAAATATCAAAGGTTCAACATTACCGAAAATTGTTGGTGCGCTTAAAGGAAGTAGTAGCTTCATCATTAATAAAAAACGCGAAAAGCAAGATAAATTATGGCAGCCATCATTTTACGATCACGCCCTGAGAGTTGATGACAACAGAAAAAAATTAGCTAGGTACATTGTTGCTAATCCATTAAGAAAGGGGTTGGTTAATAATATTGGCGATTATCCTTTTTGGAATTCAATTTATTTGTAGGTCGTCATTTATGCCGTCGGTTTATGTTTTTATTTACCTTGATGGGCTAAAGCCCAACCTACAAAGGGCCTGTAGGCTCCAGATGAAAGTTTGGTGATTGTAATTGTAGGTCGGCATTTATGCCGTCGGTTTATGTTTTTATTTACCGTGATGGGCTAAAGCCCAACCTACAAAGGGCCTGTAGGCTCCAGATGAAAGTTTGGTGCTTGTAATTGTAGGTCGTCATTTATGCCGTCTGTTATGTTTTCATTTACCTTGATGGGCTAAAGCCCAACCTACAAAAGGCCTGTAGGCTCCACGCGAAAGTTTGGTGCTGTCGTTGTAGGTCGGTATTTATGCCGGCGGTTTATGTTTTTATTTACCTTGATGGGCTAAAGGCCAACCTATAAAGGGCCTGTAGGCTCCATGCGAAAGTTTGGCGCTTGTCATTGTAGGTCGTCATTTATGCCGTCGGTTTATGTTTGTATTTGTGCTGATGGGCTAAGGCTCAGCCTGTTTGCAATCGACAATAAATGTTAAATATCGACTTTTGGAGTCTAATTTCAGATAAATTTGTTAAAACGAGTTCCTCAGTGGCGTGCAATTTGCTAGAATTGCGGCAATTTTTATCAGTAGGTGATTTTGAAATGAATGTCATAGAAGCTAACTTTGATGCAACCGGTAAGAAATTCGCAATTGTTGTCTCTCGTTTTAATAGTTTTGTTGTTGAAAGTTTACTTGAAGGTGCAGTAGACGCGCTTAAACGCCATGGTAATGTTGCCGATAGCGACATTACAGTGATACGTGTTCCTGGTGCTTACGAGTTGCCAGTTGCTGCGAAGAAAATTGCTGCGAAAGGTGGATACGATGGCATTATTGCTATTGGCGCCGTTATTCGTGGTGGAACGCCTCATTTTGATTTTGTTGCTGGCGAATGTAATAAAGGCTTAGCACAAGTGGCAATGGAATATACTTTACCAGTGGCATTTGGTGTTATCACCACCGACACTATTGAGCAAGCGATTGACCGTGCCGGCCTTAAAGTGGGCAATAAAGGCGCTGAAGCAGCATTAAGTGCTTTAGAAATGGTTAACGTGCTCGATAAGTTATAACAGGAAAATTTTGTGAAACCATCACCTAGAAGAAAAGCCAGAGAGTTAGCAGTACAAGCTGTTTACTCTTGGCAATTAAGTCAAAACAATATTGCTGAAATTGAGCTGAATTTTTTGACTGAAAATAGTGCACGTCGTTTTGATATTCCTTATTTTCAGGAATTATTTCGCGGTGTTTCAGCACAGGTTAGCAGCATTGATGAGAAAATATCTCCGCATGTTGCTCGACCACTTAAAGATGTTGACCACGTTGAAAAAGCGATCCTTCGCGTTGCGGTATTTGAACTAATTGAATCTCAAGACGTGCCTTATCGCGTTATCATTAACGAAGCCATCGAGTTAGCCAAATCGTTCGGTGCCGATGATAGCCATAAGTTCGTCAACGGTGTTTTAGACAAAGTGGTTAAGCTTGTTCGTCCGAACGAATAGTCAGAATTTGGTTGTAATATGAAAGAGTTTGAATTGATCAAGCGCTTCTTTAGTGAGCAGGCGATTAAACGCAAGGATGTTGTGCTTGGTATTGGAGATGACTGCGCTATAGTCAGCCCTTCCGAGCGTCAAAATATTGCAATAACCACAGATACCCTAGTTGCTGGCGTTCATTTTCCTCATGAAACCAGCGCACGCGCAATTGGCCATAAATCAATTGCGGTGAATTTATCCGACCTAGCAGCTATGGGGGCAGAGCCAACCTGGATTTCTTTGGCGATTACCTTGCCAGAAGTCGATTTAAAATGGGTCGAAGAGTTTTGTCGTGGTGCCTTTGATTTGTGCGAGTTTTATAACGTGCAATTAATTGGTGGCGATACAACGCAAGGGCCTTTAAGTATTACAGTTACTGCTCAAGGTTTAGTGCCTGTAGGTAAGCATCTTAAGCGTTCAGGCGCGAAGGCTGGTGATTGGATTTATGTTACCGGTGAAATAGGTGATGCTGCATTAGCGCTGAAACATATCTTTAAAGAAGTGGACATAGCTCCAGAATATAGAGAAAGCGTTCAACGTAGTTTAGACTTTCCAACACCAAGAATCTTAGCTGGACAAGCACTCCGCGGGTATGCAAGTTCGGCAATCGACCTATCTGACGGCTTAATTGCAGATTTAGGGCATATTTGTACGGCTTCTAAAGTCGGCGCTAATATCGTGCTAGATGATCTGCCAATTTCTAATGCTTTGCGAGATACTGTAGGCTTAGAGAAAGCCTTTGAAATGACCTTAGCGGGTGGCGATGACTACGAATTGTTATTCACGGTATCTGAAGATAATAAAGTCGGTATGGAAACGTCTTTAGCCAATACGACAAACACCATTACGTGTATTGGGCAGATTAACCGCAGTGAAAAAATAACCACAACATATCACAGTAAGCCTGTCGCTATTCATGCTAAAAGTTTCGAACATTTTTCTAATAGAAAAGATTAATCATGAAAAAATCTACAGCTAACTTTCGACTGGCAAATCCCATTCATTTTTTGGCACTAGGTTTTGGTAGTGGCTTAGCGCCTAAAGCGCCTGGCACCTTTGGTACCTTAGCCGCCATCCCATTATTGTTATTATTCGCACCACTCAGTAATATCCTTTATCTAGCGGTATTGGTATTGATGAGTATTGCTGGTATCTACATTTGTGATAAAGCGGCAAAAGATGCTGGGGTACCTGATCATGGTGCAATAGTATGGGATGAATTTGTTGGTTTTCTGATCACCATGTTCTTAATGCCAATTACATGGCAAACAGTACTTGTCGGTTTTGCATTATTCAGATTTTTCGATATTCTAAAACCTTGGCCCATTTCTTATTTAGACAAAAATTGTCATGGTGGTTTTGGTATTATGATAGACGATATTGTCGCAGGTATAGCCGCTTGGGCTTGTATGTTTTTGATCTTTAAGTTTTAACATTAAAACTGATAAAAGATAGTTTTAAGTTTAAAGCTGTCAGCTGTCAGTACGTTCAAAAGAAAAAGCACTAAAAAATACTAAAAAACACTAAAAAAGTACTTAGTTTTAAGCTGTCAGTACGTTCAAAAGAAAAAGCACTAAAAAGTGCTTAGTTCAAACGGCAAACTTGGTTTGATTTGGTTTTTAGCTGACAGCTCAAAACTGAAAGCTATCTCTTTGGCTATATCTTTCTTATAAACTGCCAGCTTTAGATACTTCTTTAAACTAGTTTAACAATCTAACGCGAATAGTAGCGTCAATTTGTTTTAGCTCTTTTAACGCGAGTTCACGACTTTCAACTTCAATATCAATAACCACATAACCAATTTGATCGGCCGTTTGTAAATATTGTGCAGCAATGTTGATGTTATGCTTGGCAAACATTTGGTTAATTTGTGTTAAAACACCAGGTTGATTACGATGAATATGTAATAAACGGCTAGTGCCGATATGGCCAGGTAGTGATACTTCAGGGAAGTTCACCGCAGATAACGTTGAGCCATTGTCTGAATACTTGGCAAGTTTACTTGCTACTTCAAGGCCAATGTTTTCTTGTGCTTCTTTAGTACTACCACCAATATGAGGCGTTAAAATAACGTTGTCAAAGGCACGTAAAGGATTAACAAATTCTTCATCGTTACTTTTCGGCTCAATTGGAAATACATCGATAGCCGCACCAGCAACTTTTTTATTGCTTAAGGCTTCTGCTAAGGCATCAATATCAACAACGGTGCCGCGTGAAGCATTAATAAAGATCACGCCGTCTTTCATTACTTCAAATTCGGCAGCACCCATCATATTTTTCGTTTGAGGGGTTTCAGGCACGTGTAAGCTAATAACATCAGCTTCTTTCAACAATGCGGTCATGGTTGGCGCTTGGCTAGCGTTACCTAAAGGCAATTTAGTTTCAATATCGAAAAATCGAACTCTCATACCTAAAGTTTCAGCTAATATGCCAAGTTGCATACCAATATGGCCGTAACCAATAATACCTAAGGTCTTGCCTCTGGCTTCAACTGAACCAGCGGCAGATTTATTCCAAACACCACGGTGTGCCTGAGCACTTTTTTCAGGAATACCACGTAATAATAGTAAGGTTTCGCCCAACACTAATTCAGCGACTGAACGGGTATTTGAGAACGGCGCGTTAAACACCGGAATACCTAAAGATTGTGCTGCAGCTTTATCTACTTGGTTGGTGCCAATACAGAAGCAACCAATAGCAACAAGCTTTTTAGCGTGGCTTAAAACTTTCTTATTCAAGTCAGTACGAGAGCGAATACCAATAAAATGCACATCGGCAATTTTTTTAATTAGCTCTGCTTCTGAAAGTGAGGTTTTTAGATACTCTATATTTGAATAGCCTTTATTTTTAAGCTCTTCAAGGGCACTTTGATGAACACCCTCTAGAAGTAGTATCTTGATTTTGTCTTTAGCTAGTGAATTGTTGCTCATGATAGTTTATCTTCTCTCGATCAAACATTTACTTATTAATATAAGTTTAGATGGCTAGATACCTAAACTACCATATAGGGTATAAACTCTAAAGTGTTATTTTACTATTTTTGCACCTTCAGCAGTGCCGATAATTAATACATCTGCTGGACGATTAGCGAACAAGCCATTAGTAACAACTCCTGCAATAGCATTAATGCTATTTTCTAGTGCTTTAGGGTCGAGTATTTCTAAATTATGCACATCAAGAATAACATTACCATTGTCGGTAACAACGCCTAGTCGGTATGAAGGATCACCACCTAGTTTCACCAGTTCTCTAGCCACATAACTACGCGCCATAGGTATTACTTCAACCGGCAATGGGAAACGTCCTAACATAGGTACTTGTTTAGTATCATCAGCAATACAAACAAAGGTTTTGGCTACGGCAGCAACAATTTTCTCGCGAGTAAGGGCAGCACCACCACCTTTTATCATATGCATATGAGGATTTATCTCATCGGCGCCATCAACATATACATCAATACCGTCAACATTATTAAGGTCGAACACTTCAATACCGTGAGATTTTAAACGTTCGGTTGAACCATCAGAGCTTGAAACCGCACCAATAATTTTATCTTTGATCGTAGCAAGGGCGTCAATAAAGTGATTTACCGTTGAACCAGTACCAACACCAACAATAGTATCTGCTTTGATATAGTCGAGGGCTTTTATTGCCGCCGCTTTTTTCATGTCATCTTGAGTCATAAGAATCTCTTTAAGAATAAGTTTAAGAATAAGTTTAAAGTTTAAAGCTGTCAGTAAATGAAATTAGTTCTAAGCTATAAGCTATCAGTAAATGAAATTAGTTTTAAGCTGTCAGCTATCAGTAAATGAAATTAGTTCTAAGCTATCAGCTATCAGTAAATAAAATTAGTTCTAAGCTATCAGTAAGTGATGGTTAGTCTTTACTGAAAGCTTACAGCTGTTCCTTTGTGTTTTTACTGAAAGCTCAAAACTGACAGCTTACAGCTTTTCTTTGTTTTTCTGACAGCTATTAGTCGCCACTATTATAACAACTGTATTAACTAAATTAGTGTTTATTTATGTATGTCGAACTTATATTGCTTAGTCGGAGTTACTATTTCAGGTAGCGGGATATCCCAGAGCTGTGAGGGTATTTCGTCTATTAATTGAATGTCATGGGCGAGGCCAATAGGGTATGGCTTGGTTATCTTTCGTTCATGGATATTTTTCCCTTCATTATCAAGGCAATATTGCGTATACCACGATGATAATGTCCTATCGTAAAACCCACCCCCCATACCTAAACGATTGCCTGTTTGATCAAATGCGACCAACGGCGTGAAGATTATATCTATTTCGCTAATTTTTTGTATCAGACGAATGTCGAGTTTCGGCTCTAAAATGCCATAGGTATTGGCTCGCATATCACTGTTTTCTTCATAATGAAGGAATAATAAGTGCCCAGGGCTAAAGGGGTGAATAACGGGTAAGTAGATGCTTTTTTTCTGCTGCCAACACCATTGTATAAATGGCATAGCGTCGATCTCACTATCGTTAGCTAAATAAATAGCAATGTTTTTTGCCGCTTTTACATCTGCTCTTTCGGTTAATTGGGCGAGTAAATCGTTCGAGAACTGCTGCTGCTCAATTTTACTCAGGCTCTGGCGTTTTGTTCTAACCAATTGTCTGATTTGATTTCGTGTGGGCATAATCAATGGCGTTTATTGTCTTAAGTTAAATAATTTATACGAGCTAAATAATACTGCCATCAACATGATGGAATAAAGGTCAAACTACAAGAAACTGACAAAAAAAGAAATAAAGATTTTCGAATACCTTTGTAGGCCGAAATTTATTCCGTCAGGTTAAATGAAATTTAACTGTGTTTGATATCGGTTTTGTTTGGGTAAATATCATTGGGAATGTTTTACCTATTTGATTGAACGGTTGATTGAACGGTTGATTGGAGGGGTTAGCGATTAGCTTTGACGGCCTGAAGGCCGACCTACAAAATGCCTATCGCTGTATTGTTGGGAGTATGTCCTTTGTAGGTCGGAATTTATTCCGTCAGGTTAAATGAAATTTAACTGTGTTTGATGTCGGTTTTGTTTGGGTAAATATCATTGGGAATGTTTTACCTATTTGGTTGATTGGAGGAATTATCGATTAGTTTTGACGGCCTGAAGGCCGACCTACAAAATGCCCTACGCTATATCGTTGGGAGTATGTCCTTTGTAGGTCGGAATTTATTCCGTCATGTTAAATGAAATTTAACTGTGTTTGCTATCGATTTTTTTGGATAAATATCATTGGGAATGTTTTGCCTATTTGGTTGATTGGAGGGATTATCGATTAGTTTTGACGGCCTGAAGGCCGACCTACAAAATGCCCTACGCTATATCATTGGGAGTATTTCCTTTGTAGGTCGGAATTTATTCCGTCAGGTTAAATGAAATTTAACTGTGTTTGATGTCGGTTTTTTTGGATAGATATCATTGGGAATGTTTTCATCTATTTGATTGAACGGTTGATTGAACGGTTGAATGGAGGGATTAGCGATTGGCTTTGACGGCCTGAAGGCCGACCTACAAAATGCCTAACGCTGTATTGTTGGGAGTATGTCCTTGTAGGTCGGAATTTATTCCGTCAGGTTAAATGAAATTTAACTGTGTTTGATGTCGGTTTTTTGGGTAAATATCTTTGGGAATGTTTTACCTATTTGGTTTATTGGAGGGATTATCGATTGGCTTTGACGGCCTGAAGGCCGACCTACAAAATGCCTAACGCTGTATTGTTGGGAGTATGTCCTTGTAGGTCGGAATTTATTCCGTCAGGTTAAATGAAATTTAACTGTGTTTGGTGTCGGTTTTTTTGGATAGATATCATTGGGAATGTTTTACCTAATCGGTTGATTGGGGGGATTAGCGATTGGCTTTGACGGCCTGAAGGCCGACCTACAAAATGCCTAACGCTTTAGTATTGGGTGTTTTTAGCTTGATATTAATTTTTTACAGGCAAAAAAATAGCCAACGTGTAGTTGGCTATTTTTACTGCTTATTATATAAAATAATTATGCAGTGGTGGTTGTACCGTTATTACCTTGAACTGGTGCTGCAGTGTCATCTTCTTCTGTTTTTAACGCTTCCCAGAATCTAGATTTCAAGCCAACCAGTAAAATAACAATACCAATACCAATACTGAACAAACTAATTTGTATATATAATGCAGGAATTTGTTCAACGTTATTTGGATCATAATTACCAGCAAGTAAACCAGAAATAATATTACCAATTGAATAAGTTAAAACAAACACACCCATCATTTGACCAGCAAATCTTCTTGGCGATAACTTACTTACAGCACTTAAAGCGATAGGGCTTAAACATAACTCACCAACCGTATGTAGGAAGTAAGTTGTTATTAACCAACCCGGTGCAACTTGTAAGCCACTTGCAGCGTATTGTGCAGCAAAAAACATAACAATAAAGCCACTTGCCATAATAATTAAACCGGCAGCACATTTAATGCCGTAGGCAGGTGTTACCATTCTTTGACCTAGTTTAATCCAAAATGCAGCAAAGAAAGGTGAAAGCAAAACGATAAACATTGAGTTAGAGAACTGAAACCATGCTGTTGGAATTTCAAAAGAACCAATCATGCGGTCAGTGTAATCACGCGCGAATAAGTTTAATGAAGAACCTGCTTGCTCAAAACCAGACCAAAAACACGCTGAGGCAATACAAATTAATAACAATGCCCAAAGCTTTTTCTTTTCGTTACCTGTTAAGCCACTACAGAAATAAATAACAGCGTAATAAACAACAAAAATCAAGGTAAATGCAACAGCTACATATTGTGCTAAAGCAATAGGGTCTATAACAATAACGCCTTGAAACGTTAACAGGGTAATAACAGCAATTGAAACTAAACCAGCAACAATAACCATCCAACTATTACGTTGGCCTATAGCTGATAAAGGTGCAACAGGTTTTGCTCCTACACCTTCTAATTTTTGTGTCGTCATTTTGTATTGAATAAGACCCGCTGCCATACCAATTGCCGCAGCACCAAACGCATAATGCCAGCCAAAATCTGTCGCTAAATAACCACAAATTAAATAGCCAATGAAAGAGCCTAAGTTAATACCCATATAATAAATAGCGTAACCACTGTCACGGCGTTTATCATTTTCACTGTATAACTGGCCAACCATAGCGCCAATGTTAGGCTTTAATAAACCCGTACCTAAAATAACTAAAATTAAACCAATAAAGAATGTTTTGTCATTTGGAATAGCTAAAACAATGTGGCCGAACATGATAATTATGCCGCCATACCAAACAGCACGTTGGCCGCCTAGTAACCTGTCAGCTATCCAGCCACCAGGTAAGCCCATAAAATAAACGGTACCGGTATATAAGCCATAAATAGCGGTTGCTGAGGCAATTGTTATTCCTAACCCGCCTTCTTGTAACGTTGCTGTCATAAAAAGAACCAGTAATGCGCGCATGCCGTAATAGCTCATACGTTCCCACATTTCTGTGACGAAAAGTGTTTTCAACCCTCCCGGATGGCCATAAAATGCCTCTGAATTCTGGGTACTCATATAAAATCCTCGATAGGTAAGACCAAACACGGTTTAAAATTGTTTTTGTTTCAACATGAATATATACCTGTTCCACTGCAATATGCAATTTCAGCGCTAAGTGAGTATATATCGGGTTGATCGTGTTTAGGTAAATTAGAAATTTTTATTAATCAGCCCGTTTTATACCTTTGCTAGCGTCGAAAGGCAAGTCTGAGAGGTTAATCTTTTGTTAATGGGTATTAATTGCTCAACTTTTGTTGTGTTCAATCATTACTTTCCGTGAACGTTAAAGGCCACCAAGGAAAAAATAAGCAATTAACTCAATATATTATTACTGTCGATAACGAAGAGATTCTAGATTATTGCTAGTTGGGTGCGTTTGTTGGTACTCACATTTATATCAACTTACAACGTAAACTTGTGATCAAAAGCAAATTTTTGTAAACAAAGTTATCCGTTGCTGACAACTCCTAATGCAGAATATTATTAAAAATGCTTCCTTGAAAGTAAATAATAATTACATTGCCGATGTTTTGTTAATTAAAGCGTAAAGTCTTATACATTTAACAAAGCTTTATCTCGATGATGGGGTTGATAAAAAGTTACTTTAACCGAAGTACACTTACTGATAAACTCCACGCTGCTTTATTTATAGATCTAAGTTCTGTCCCTCGTATATATAGGAATAAATACGCGCCAATGATTCACACTATTCGTCTACTGACAAGTATTCTCGTCGTTTTTACATGCTCTTTTAGCTCATTCGCGGCACAAATAAGCCAACAGCAAATTGAACAATTTAAAAACTTGCCTAAATCTCAACAGCAGGCCCTAGCGCAAAGCATGGGAGTTGACCTAAATACAGTTATGGGTCAAATTTCCGGCAGTAATCAGCAGTCCCAATTATCATCTACGCCCATCACGCCTAGACCTTCGGCTGAAACTAGCGAAGAAAATCAAGCAGAAGTTACTTTATTTGAAGAAGACAGTGAGTTATTCAAACCCCTTGAACGATATGGCATGGACGTTTTCTCTAATGCGCCAAGTACGTTTACGCCAACCATGGATATCGCAATTCCTAGTCACTATGTATTAGGTGTCGGTGACCAATTATCGATTCAAATTTATGGTAAAGAAAACGCAGAATACATACTGCCAATATCCCGCGAGGGTAATATACTTATCCCTAATGTTGGGCCAGTAAAAATTGTGGGCTTAGCGTTCGCAGAAATGAAAACGTTTCTTGCCGAAAGAATTCAACAACGCATTATTGGTGTAAACGTGGTGGTCAGCTTAGCTGAATTGCGTTCAATGCGCATTTTCGTTTTAGGTGACGCCTACAAACCAGGTCCTTACACACTAAGCTCACTTTCAAGCGTTACACACGCTATATTTGCTGCAGGTGGCGTTAGCGATATTGGCTCATTACGTAATATTGAAGTAAAGCGTGCAGGTAAAATAGTACAAACTGTTGATCTATACGACCTGCTAATAAAGGGCGACTCTTCAAGTGATATATTACTGCAATCAGGCGACGTGGTATTTATACCAACACAAAGTAAAAACGTTTCCATACTGGGTGAAGTAAGACGACCGGCTATTTATGAATTAAAAGCCGGTGACAACTTTAATCATATAATAGAAATGGCAGGTGGTTTATTACCGTCAGCTTATCCGCAATCAACCATGGTAGAACGCTACAACGAACAAAGTTTACGTAGCATTATTAATATTGATTTAACCGATAAAAAAGCGCGTGAAAAGTTACTGAAAAGTGGTGACTATATTCGTGTACTAAAAAGTTCGGGTATGTATGAACAGTCAATTACCGTGATTGGAGCCGTTTCACGCCCAGGTAAATATCAATGGCAGCAAGGCATTAAAGTTGCTGATTTATTACCAAGTTTAGATTCACATATACTACCTTCTGCAGATTTAAGTTATGGCTTAATTGTTCGTCAAAAAGACAAAGCCAGAAATATTGAAGTTTTACAATTTAATTTAGCGAAAGCATTGAGTAAATCAACATCAAACCCAGTTGATAATTTAACCCTTTTACCGAACGACAAATTATTAATATTTTCAAACGTAACTAAGTCTATTGATGAAAAAATATCGTTAGATGATTTGGCTTTCACCCAAGAGCAACTGTTTGCCAAAGAGCGCCAACAAGCTAAAGTTTCATTTAAAGAAAAATCGTTTTGGAAACAATATGGCGGCAATGCATCACAGCTAGCAGCAAATACTGATGAAACTGCAGAGGCAGAGCGTTTAGTTAATCAATCTTTAGTGCAAATTACTAATGGCGCTTTAGACAGCGAAATTGATATTCGTGAAATGGGCTTGTTTTCACGACCACGTTTATTAGCACCAGTGTTGAGAAAACTACGTCAACAAGGAGCTTCTGGCCAACCCATTCAATTGGTTGAAGTTGACGGACAAGTTAAATTCCCTGGTATTTATCCGTTAGCGAAAAATGCCAAAGTGAGTGATTTACTCGCAGCCGCTGGTGGCGTTAAAGAGTCTGCCTATTTAGCTCGTGCAGAAGTCACTCGTAATTCACTTACGGCGGAAGGCGCAACAAAAATATCACTAGATGTTGACTTGGGCTTAGCGTTAAAAGAAAACAAAAGCTTCGATATAGCTTTGCAGAGTAAAGACCGATTAAACGTTCACAAAATACCCGCCTGGAGCGAAAATCATGTAGTTGAACTACGTGGTGAATTTGTGTTCCCTGGTAAGTATACTATTCGACGAGGCGAAACTTTGGCTGATTTAGTGATTAAAGCTGGCGGCTTAACTGATTATGCTCATCCAGGTGCATCAGTTTTTACCCGTATAAAGTTAAAAGAGTTAGAACAACGAAATCTGATAAAGCTTGCTAGCGATTTGCGTGTTGAAATGGCGTCTAAATCGTTAACCGAACAAGGCAATTCTGCGTCTTACGACGATGCACAAAAGCTTCTTGCTGATATTACAAATGTAGAACCCGTTGGGCGCTTAGTTATTGACCTGCCGAGATTAATGGCTTCAAATAATAATGAAGTATTACTTGAAGGTGGAGACGTACTGCTTGTGCCAACCAAGAAAAACTCAATTAATGTTATTGGCCAAGTGCAAGTGGGTTCATCACATTTGTATAATAGTGCAATGTCAGCAGAAGACTATATTGCGCAAAGTGGTGGCATTAAAAAACGTGCTGACGATGAGCGTATTTATATTATTTCAGCCGGTGGTAGTATTAAAATGGTTGAAGAAAGCAACTGGTTTGCTGACGCGAGTGATAGTTCATTAAAGCCAGGCGATACCATAGTAGTACCATTAGATTCTGAATATATGAGTGATTTAACATTATGGTCGACAGCAACACAAATTATTTATAATTCAGCTGTGGCTATCGCAGCAATAAATGGCATTTAACAAGGTATAGTTATAAAGGTATAGTTATATTTTCATAACTTGTAGGTCGGGCTTTAGCCCGTCATCGTTACCATAAAATGATGGGTTAAAGCCCGACCTACAAATGACAAAAAACAGAATTAATAGGTTGATTTCTGAGGTTGGCATTTATGCCTAAAAAACGATGGGCTAAAGCCCAACCTACAATGTAATCAGCGTGTATTAATAGATAAATAACACATAAAATTATAACCGGTAATAAAGGTAAAGGATTCGCAAAATGATACGTGACTTAAAAGATGTAAAAATTGCCATCATAGGCTTAGGATATGTTGGTTTACCGCTAGCGGTAGAGTTTGGTAAAAAATATCAAACCTTAGGTTTCGATATCAACCAAGCACGTATTGCAGAATTAAATAATGGCACCGACAGTACTCTTGAAGTCAGCGACGAAGAATTAGCCGAAACTACCAACCTCAGTTACTCTTGCCAACCCGATGACTTGAAAAACTCTAACGTTTATATCGTGACCGTACCTACGCCAATTGATCAGCACAAACAACCTGATTTAACACCCTTAATAAAAGCCAGCGAAATGCTAGGTAAAGTGGTGAGTAAAGACGATATTATTATTTATGAATCTACTGTTTACCCTGGTGCAACTGAAGAAGCTTGTATCCCGGTAGTAGAAAAAGTATCAGGTTTAGTGTTCAACAAAGACTTTTATGCGGGTTATTCACCTGAGCGTATTAATCCGGGTGATAAAGAGCACAGAGTTACCAATATTTTAAAAGTTACCTCGGGTTCTACGCCAGAAATAGCCACTATTGTAGACGACTTATATCGCTCTATAATTATTGCAGGTACTCACAAGGCGAGTTCAATTAAAGTTGCCGAAGCAGCAAAAGTAATTGAGAACACCCAACGCGACGTTAATATTGCGCTTATTAATGAACTGTCTATTATATTTAATAAACTTAATATCGACACGTTAGAAGTGTTAGAAGCTGCTGGCACAAAATGGAACTTTTTACCCTTCCGTCCAGGTTTAGTTGGCGGTCACTGTATTGGGGTCGATCCTTACTATTTAACACATAAAGCGCAATCAGTAGGTTACCATCCTGAAATGATACTTGCTGGTCGTCGTTTAAACGACGGTATGGGCGCTTATGTAGTTTCTCAATTAGTAAAGCACATGCTGCATAAACGTATTCAAGTCGAAGGTGCCAATGTATTAATTATGGGCCTTACCTTTAAAGAAAATTGTCCTGATTTACGTAACACCAAAATTGTTGATATTGTTAGTGAGCTTAAAGAATATAACATCAATGTTGATATTACCGACCCTTGGTGTTCAAGCAAACAAGCCGAGCATGAATATAACTTAAGCCTGACAGAAAAGCCGCAAGCAGGCCATTACGACGCTATTATTCTTGCAGTAGCACATAATGAATTTAAGAGTTTAGGTGTAGATGAAATTCGAAAGTTGGGTAAAAAACATCACGTGCTATATGATTTAAAATACATATTACCGAAAGAATCAGCAGATATGCGTTTATAACCCAGGTTCATTGATGTTTTGTAGGTCGGGCTTCAGCCCGTCAAACGAACAAATTTAAAACCTGATGGACTAAAGTCCAACCTATAAAGGCCAAAGGCATATATTGTAGGTCGGGCTTCAGCCCGTCAAACGAACATATTTAAAACCAGATGGACTAAAGTCCAACCTACAAAGTGCCAAAGGCAATATATTGTAGGTCGGGCTTCAGCCCGTCAAAAGAACAAATTTAAAACCTGATGGACTAAATTCCAACCTACAAAGGCCAAAGGCATATATTGTAGGTCGGGCTTCAGCCCGTCAAATAAAAAGTCATCACCGAACAAAACGGTCAAAACCGAAACAAAAAATGAAAACTGTATTTAACTATAAATTAACAGCTTTCTAAAAAACTGTAACCTGTACGAATGACACAGGCGAACTATAAAAAATTAAACAGCCAAAACGGATGCACAAATGTCAAAGTATGATGAAATAAAAAAACAGCTTATACAATCACCAAAAACTTGGCTCGTTACCGGTGTCGCCGGTTTTATTGGCTCAAACCTACTAGAAACATTATTACGCTTAAACCAAAAAGTTATAGGTTTAGACAACTTTGCTACCGGCCATCAACATAACTTAGACGAAGTAAAGTCTGAAGTGTCAGCACAGCAATGGCAAAATTTTACGTTCATTAAAGGCGATATTCGAAACGTTGACGATTGCCAAAAAGCTTTAACAGTTGAAAACTTAACCGTAGACTACATTTTGCACCAAGCAGCACTCGGCTCTGTACCGCGCTCAATAGCTGATCCTATTTTAACTAACTCGACCAATATAACCGGCTTTCTTAATATGTTAACAGCCGCAAAAGACGCTAAAGTAGCCACTTTTGTCTATGCCGCTTCAAGCTCAACTTATGGTGACCACCCCGCATTGCCGAAAGTAGAAGACACCATTGGTAAACCATTATCACCTTATGCCGTTACAAAATATGTTAATGAGCTTTATGCCGATGTATTTAATAAAACTTATGGCTTAAATGCCACAGGCTTACGTTATTTCAATGTGTTTGGTAAACGTCAAGACCCAGATGGTGCCTACGCTGCTGTAATTCCTAAATGGACTGCGGCAATGATAGAAAACCAAGACCTATATATTAATGGTGATGGTGAAACCAGCCGTGACTTTTGTTTTGTAGAAAATGCGGTACAAGCGAATATATTAGCGGCAACAGCTGATGAACAGGGAAAAAACCAAGTATACAATGTCGCATTAGGCGATAGAACAACACTTAACGAGCTATTTTCTAGCTTAGCTTCTGCATTGGGCGATAATGGCGTTAGTTATACCAAAAAAGCAATATATCAAGATTTCAGGGCCGGTGACGTGCGCCATTCTCAGGCCGATATATCAAAAGCTAGAGACTTAATAGGTTATCAGCCAGAATTTCGTATTCAACAAGGCATCAACAAAGCAATGCCCTGGTATATCAACTTTATAAAAAAATAAAATATGTAACAAACCGCTACAGATTGCACAAAAAGTTGTAGGTCGGGCTTCAGCCCGTCAAATTAAACAAAAAACACTTATGTACTTGATAAGGCAGTCAAATAGCAACCTTAAAGGTTTTTACTGAAAGCCATCAACCAAATATTTATGCATGAATTGTAAAATATCAAAGACCAATAAACAAAATTTAAATAAATTTGCTAATATTGACCGGTAACCGACAGTAAAAAAGCTATAAACAACTATTAACAAAGACAGATACCTTGTTATAATGCCTGCCACTTGGGCCGCTTTCGTTAATCGTTGGTTTAAATGCCCACAGGAATAAATATAAAATGAACTTAAATGCGAGCTATTGTGAAAAGTCATAAATTGCAAGGAAGTACTTCAAATGAAGTCGAAGCAATGAATTCAAAAGAATTTTATCAGCAACACCACCTTCCCGAAGACGATGAAATAGATCTAGCTGAGCTTTGGCACGCCATATGGTCAGGCAAGCTATTGATTATCATTATCAGTGCGCTTTTTGCCATGTCATCAATTTTTTATGCGATTAATCAGCCGAACATTTACAAAGCGACGACCTTATTATCACCAACAAGTGATCAAGGTGGCGCGGGTGGTCTAGCTAAAATGGCAGGACAGTTTGGCGGTTTAGCTAGTTTAGCGGGTATTAACCTTGGCGGTGGCGGTACCGACAAAACAGGCCTCGCTCTTGAGGTATTAAAATCTCGATTTTTTCTAGAGAATTTTATCAATCAGCATAATTTGCTCGTGCCATTAATGGCAGTAAATAACTGGGATATTAATACTAATACCTTAATCATTGATGATGAAATTTATAATGCGAAAACTGAAACATGGCTAGGAGAAGTTAAAGCACCGAAAACACCTAAGCCTTCTTCTTGGCAAGCATTTAAAGCTTTCAAAGAAATTCTAACCATATCTACCGATAAAGAAAATGGCATGGTAACGCTGACCATTGAACATTACTCACCTGAAGTTGCCACACGGTGGTTAAAATGGTTGGTTAATGACATCAACGCGACTATGCGAGAACAAGATAAAGTAGAAGCGCAAAACAGTATCGACTATTTAACGAAGAAATTAAAAGAAACACAGTTGGCTGATATGCAAACTGTGTTTTATCAGCTTATTGAAGAACAAACCAAAACCATCATGTTGGCTGAAGTGTCAAAAGAATATGTGTTAAAAACCATTGACCCTGCTAATGCACCTGAGGAAAAAGCCAAACCTAAACGCGCCTTAATCGTTGTGTTGGGTACTATGCTAGGTGGAATTTTGTCAGTGCTGATCGTTTTAATTCGTTACTTTACTAAAAAAGGAACGGCTACTAAGCTAAATAACGGTCAACTAGATGCTAATAAAACAGAAAATGATGCGCAGCCAACACATTCTACTGAATCAATTCAATCAAGCCAAGTGCTAGGTAAATAGGAGTATATTTATATGATAATTACTGCCCTAACTGCCTTAAGTGCTTTTTGTTTTGCTTTTCTTGCCATTAAATTATTTAAGCCTATTGCTGTTGATGTTGGCTTAGTTGATAAGCCCAATGCAAGAAAGCATCATGAAGGGCAAATTCCCCTTATTGGCGGCATTTCTATATTTGCTGCTGTGCTAGCGGCTAGCTTACTTTGGTTACCTAATACTTTAGAATTGCGCATGTACCTTATTGCCTCGGCGATGATGGTATTTATAGGCGCACTTGATGATAAATTCGACCTAAAAGTGCGTATTCGCATCGTAGGGCAAATTATAATTGCCAGTTTAATGATTTATGGCGTGGGTGGTTATATTTCGAGCCTAGGCAACTTATTTGCTTTTGGTGATATAGAACTTGGGCCAATGGGCATTCTATTTACTTATTTTGCTATTATTGTGGTAATAAATGCCTATAACATGGTTGACGGTATCGACGGATTAGTGGGCAGTTTAAGCTTAAATACCTTTACTGCCATTGCACTATTATTTCTAATGAGTGGTAATACGAATTACTTAAGTTACCCATTAATATTAGCGACTGCGACCTTACCTTATTTAATGTTTAATCTTGGTTTTTTAAAAAAATACACCAAGAAAATATTTATGGGCGATGCCGGTAGTATGTTCATCGGTTTAAGTGTTATCTGGTTATTATCAATGGGTACCCAAGGTGATAACGCATCATTTAGACCAGTAACTGCACTATGGATATGTGCAATACCCCTGATGGACATGTTAGCAATAGTGATGCGACGTTACCGCAAAGGTAAATCTCCATTTAAACCCGACCGTGATCATTTGCATCACATACTGCAACGCGCGGGCTTGTCTTCTCGCCAAACACTTGTAGTTATCTCATTATTTGCTGCGCTCATGTCCTTAATTGGAGTTCTTGGTGAATATTTTCAAGTCCCCGAAAGTATTGAGCTGACTTTATTTATCGTAATATTTATTCTTTACAATAAATATGCTCGACACATTAGTTGGAAATATAATGAGTAGTGAATTAATTGATTTTTTAATGCCGAGATTCAATGACCTAATGCATCTCATTAAACAATTACAACCTTGAATTTAGCTGTTTATTAATATTTATTCTGTCGAAACATTTATGAAATTATCAATTACAGACTTTAAGACAATTATTAAATCTACACCTTTAGTATCCATAGATTTAGTTATTAGAGATAAGCAAGGGAATGTGTTGCTAGGTCAAAGAACTAATCGTCCAGCACAAGGTTTTTGGTTTGTTCCTGGCGGTCGCGTTTTAAAAAATGAAACCATTGAAAATGCTTTTAAACGCCTTGTAAAAGAAGAGCTAGAACTTAATCTTGCTAGCGCAGAGTTTAGAGGTGTTTATCAGCATTTCTATGAAGATAACTTTTCTGATGACGATTTCACAACGCATTATATCGTGCTGGCCTACGGAATAAAATTTACTGGTGATTTAGCTAAATTACCACTTGAGCAACACTCTAATTATCGGTGGTTTTCAGAGAAAGAGTTGCTTGAGTGTGAACATGTCCATAAGCATAGTAAATGGTATTTCCAAGAAGATAAACAAGCAGATGCTTGTTTAAAAAACAAATAAAAAATTAACATATTTATATAGTTTAAAGGAATTTTATATGATCACTCCCGTTATCATGGCTGGCGGTTCAGGTTCAAGATTATGGCCTTTAAGCCGTTCGCTTTACCCCAAACAGTTTTTAGCGTTGAACGGCAATGAAACAATGCTACAACAAACATTGCAGAGACTATCTGGTTTAGCTGTAGAAGGCCCTGTGGTTATTTGTAATGAAGAACACCGGTTTATTGTTGCTGAGCAATTACGTCAAATCAACCAATCGGGATCTATTATTTTAGAACCTGTAGGTCGAAATACTGCGCCAGCTATAGCTTTGGCGGCGAAAACAATTGTAGAGTCTCAAGACAGTTTGGTTCTTGTTTTAGCCGCTGACCATGTTATTCAAAACGAAACCGCATTTGTAAAAGCTGTCGAGAACGCTATCCCTCTAGCTCAAGCAGGTAAACTTGTGACTTTTGGTATTGTTCCAACAGAAGCCCATACAGGTTACGGTTATATTAAGCGAGGCTTAGCTATCGATGATAATAGCTATAATGTCGATGCGTTTGTCGAAAAGCCTAATGTAGAAGTAGCAAAGCAATATTTTGCAGGCAAAGAGCATTATTGGAATAGTGGTATGTTTTTAATGAAAGCAAGCCGTTATTTAGAAGAATTATATCAATTTAGACCGGATATATATAATGCTTGTGAAAGTTCTTTAGCAACCATTTCAAATGATGAAGACTTTATTAGAGTGGATAAATTAGCTTTTGAAAAGTGCCCAGATGAATCCGTTGATTATGCCGTAATGGAAAAAACAAAGGATGCTGTTGTTGTTCCATTAGATGCCGGTTGGAGTGATATTGGCTCTTGGTCTTCACTATGGGAAGTTAACAGCAAAGATGCAGATGGTAACTCCGTTACTGGTGATGGTATTGCGTATCAAACAACAAATAGCTTGATTTTAGGTGGCGAAAGGTTAATAGCTACGGTAGGAATTGATAACTTAGTTATTGTAGATACTAAAGACGCTCTATTGGTTGCAAGTAAAGATAAAGTGCAAGATGTAAAAAAAGTTGTCGAACAATTAAAACTAGAGGAAAGAGCCGAGTTTAAAATTCACCGTGAAGTATATCGACCTTGGGGAAAATACGACTCTATCGATAGTGGTACACGATATCAAGTAAAACGCATAACTGTTAAACCAGGCGAGAAGCTTTCTATTCAAATGCATCATCATAGAGCTGAACATTGGATTGTTGTATCAGGTACTGCAAAAGTTACAAACGGCGACAAAACATTTTTAGTTACAGAAAATGAATCAACTTATATACCGATTGGTGTTGTTCATGCACTTGAAAATCCAGGGCAATTACCTTTAGAGATGATCGAAGTACAATCAGGTTCGTATCTAGGTGAAGACGATATTGTGCGCTTTGAAGACCGTTATGGCCGAATTTAGAGCTATTTAAAAGAGAACATTATCATGACTGAACTTACTTGTTTTAAAGCGTACGATATTCGAGGTGAATTAGGCATAGAGCTTAATGACGAAATAGCTTACCGCATAGGTCGCGCTTTTGCTCTGTATTTAAAACCTAAGAAAATAGTGGTAGGCGGAGATATTCGTTTAACTTCTGAATCATTAAAATTATCGTTTGCCGATGGCCTTCGTGATGAAGGTGTTGATGTTTTTGATATTGGCATGACGGGTACTGAAGAGATCTACTTTGCTACAAAAAATTTAGGTATGTGCGGTGGTGTTGAAGTAACTGCGAGCCATAATCCGATGAATTATAATGGCATGAAATTCGTCAGAGAAGACTCTAAACCTATTAGTGGAGATACTGGCTTAAATGCGATTAAAGCATTGGCAGAAAGCAAGCCTTGGAAAAGTAACAGTGCTACGTCGCAAACAGTACCTAAGGGCGAATATAAACTAATCTCTAATTTAGATGCTTACGTTGACCATTTGATGACTTATATTGCTCCTGAAAAAATTACACCACTTAAATTAGTGGTAAATTCAGGAAATGGCGCCGCAGGTCATGTTGTAGATGCTATAGAATTGGCCTTTAGTAAGCTTAATATCCCTATTGAGTTCATAAAAATACAGCACGAAGCTGATGGTGATTTTCCTAATGGGATACCTAATCCTTTATTGATTGAAAATAGAGAAGATACCGCTAAAGCTGTGCGAGAGCATAATGCTGATATGGGCATAGCTTGGGATGGCGATTTTGATCGATGTTTTTTGTTTGATGAAACAGGTGAATTCATCGAAGGTTATTACATTGTGGGTTTATTAGCAGAAGCATTTTTGAAAAAGAATACTGACGGTAATAAAAAACGCCAAAAAATAATTTATGATCCACGATTGACATGGAATACCGAGCAAATAATTAAAGAAAATAATGGTGAAGCTATTATGTCTAAAACAGGACATGCTTTTATTAAAGAGCGTATGCGCAAAGAAGATGCTGTTTATGGTGGTGAAATGAGTGCTCATCATTATTTTCGTGATTTCGCATATTGTGATAGCGGTATGATCCCTTGGTTATTAGTCGCTGAATTATTATCAGTTAAAAAACAAACATTATCGTCAATGGTGAAGCATTGCATTGCTGCCTTCCCAAGTTCTGGTGAGATAAACTCAAAATTAGCCGATCCAAGTTTAGCGATAGAACGAGTTCTAAATCAATATAAAGAACAAGCCATCGGTATCGATTATACCGATGGTATTGGTTTATCATTTAAAGAGAAAAAAGCTAGTAGCAGCTTTGAATGGCGCTTTAATTTAAGAACATCGAATACCGAGCCAGTAGTTAGACTCAATGTTGAAGCGAAAGGTAATGTCGCTTTAATGCAAGAAAAAACAAATGAATTATTAGAGCTGTTAAGAAGATAGCATCTTTTAAATTAAATTTAGGAAATAAAAATGACAAAGAATAAAGTAGCTTTAATTACCGGTGTAACTGGCCAAGATGGATCATATCTTGCTGAATTATTGTTAGAGAAAGGTTATGAGGTACACGGTATTAAGCGTAGAGCTTCGTCGTTAAATACTGAGCGTGTAGACCATATTTATCAAGATAATCATGAGAAAAATCAAAAGTTTTTTCTTCATTATGGTGATTTAACCGATTCGTCTAACCTTACGCGTATTATTAAAGACGTACAACCAGATGAAGTATATAACTTAGGCGCGCAATCTCATGTTGCTGTTTCATTTGAATGTCCAGAATATACAGCTGATGTTGATGCTATGGGTACCTTACGTCTTCTTGAAGCAATTCGTTTTTTAGGCTTGGAAAAAACAACTAAGTTCTACCAGGCATCAACGTCGGAGTTATACGGTGAAGTACAAGAAATTCCACAAAAAGAAACCACACCATTCCATCCTCGCTCACCTTATGCTGTTGCTAAAATGTACGCCTATTGGATAGTTGTTAACTATCGGGAATCTTACGGTATGTATGCCTGTAACGGTATTTTATTTAACCACGAGTCTCCTCGTCGTG
This sequence comes from Colwellia sp. PAMC 21821, assembly GCF_002077175.1. Classification (NCBI taxonomy): domain Bacteria; kingdom Pseudomonadati; phylum Pseudomonadota; class Gammaproteobacteria; order Alteromonadales; family Colwelliaceae; genus Colwellia; species Colwellia sp. PAMC 21821. Next base: position 1,030,545 of record NZ_CP014943.1, on the reverse strand, counting down.
GTGAAACCTTCGTTACTCGTAAAATAACCCGTGCTATTGCTAATATTTCACAAGGTTTCGAGAAGTGTTTGTTCCTAGGTAATATGGACGCTCTTCGTGACTGGGGACATGCAAAAGATTATGTTCGTATGCAATGGATGATGCTACAGCAAGAAACAGCTGATGATTTTGTCATTGCAACCGGTAAGCAAATTTCTGTACGAGAATTTGTTACATTATCGGCTAAAGAAGCAGGAATTTCACTTGAATTTACAGGTGAAGGACTTGATGAGGTAGCTACTGTAACTGCAATTACCGGTGATAATGCCCCTGCTTTAAGTGTAGGTGATGTTATCGTTAAAGTTGATCCACGCTACTTCCGTCCTGCAGAAGTTGAAACGTTACTAGGTGACCCAAGTAAAGCAAAAGAAAAATTGGGCTGGGTCCCACAGATTACTGTTGAAGAAATGTGTGCCGAAATGGTAGAAAACGACTTAAATAAAGCTAAGCAACATGCAATTTTAAAAAAGCATGGTTACAACATTGCAGTAACACTTGAAAGTTAATTAGAAATTACACAACCTAGTGAAAATAGAAAGTTACTAATTAGATACTTTCTATTTTTACTTTAATTCCTCTCGGTTTAGCGCTAAGTCACTCTGTGTTCTCAGTGAAAATATTGTTATTAGTATTTTGTAAGGTTAGATAATGAATGAAATAAAATCGCGAATTTTTGTTGCGGGCCATAATGGCATGGTCGGCTCTGCTATCGTTCGTCAGTTAAGTAAAGTTCAAGGTGTCGAGTTAATTACTCGCTCTCGTAAAGGACTAGACTTAAAAAATCAACAAGCTGTACTTGATTTCTTTCAAACAGAAAAAATTGATCAAGTTTACTTAGCTGCCGCAAAAGTGGGCGGGATAGTAGCCAATAATACTTACCCTGCAGATTTCATATATGAAAATCTAATGATTCAATGCAATATTATTAACAGTGCGCATTTGGCTGACATCCAACAATTACTCTTTTTAGGCTCTTCTTGTATATATCCTAAGTTAGCGGAGCAGCCCATGAAAGAAACGGCGCTGCTAACCGGTACATTAGAAGAAACCAATGAACCGTATGCTGTTGCCAAAATTGCAGGAATTAAATTATGTGAAAGTTACAATCGTCAGCATGGGAGGGATTATAGGAGTGTAATGCCTACAAACCTTTATGGTGCACATGACAATTTTCACCCTGAAAATAGCCATGTTATTCCTGCTCTATTAAGACGTTTTCATGAAGCTAAGTTAAATGGAGATAATGAAGTTATTGCATGGGGAAGTGGTAGGCCAATGCGTGAGTTTTTATATGTAGATGATATGGCTGATGCATCAATTCATGTTATGAATCTAGATAAAACAACGTATAACGAAAATACAGAGCCTATGTTAAGTCATATAAATGTAGGAACCGGGGTTGACTGTACAATTCAAGAATTAGTAGAAACAGTCGCAGAAGTGGTCGGTTTTAAAGGAGCAATTAAGTTTGATACAGCCAAGCCAGATGGCGCACCACGTAAATTAATGAATGTAGATAGGCTTAAGAGACTCGGTTGGGGGTACTCTGTTTCACTTAAAGATGGACTTTCTATGGCCTATCAATGGTTTATCAATAACCAAGATAAGTTTAGAGGTTAATACCATTTTAATGGGGATCGTAAAAAGACTGTCCAGTTTACAAAGCAAACAAGGAGCCATGAAGTACTTAAAAAATACTTCATGGCTTTTGGGTGAGAAAATATTAAGGATGGTGGTCGGACTTTTTGTTGGGATTTGGGTCGCTAGGTATTTAGGGCCAGAACAGTTTGGGTTGTTTAGTTATGCGCAGAGCTATGTATTACTGTTTTCTGTAATCGCAACTCTTGGGCTTGATGGAATCGTTATCCGCGAGTTAGTACATAATGAAAATCAAAGGGAACGTTTATTAGGGACTGCCTTTACACTTAAATTAGCTGGTGCTTTATTGGTTATTATATTACTTGTAGTTTCGATTTTATTTCATTGGAATGATAGTCAAACAAATTGGCTTATTGTAATAATTGCATTTGCAACTATTTTTCAAAGTTTAAATGTTATCGATTTCTATTTCCAAAGCCAAGTTTTAAGTAAGTTTGTTGTTTACAGCAATTTGTTGTGTCTTCTTATATCTTCTTTAATTAAAGTTACATTAATCTTATATGAAGCACCATTAATTTCTTTTGCTTATGTCATTTTATTTGATAGTTTTATTCTAGCAATTGGTCTTTTGTATTTTTATTTAAAAGAAAACTTAATGATTAAGTCATGGAGATTTGAATTTCCTTTAGCTCGTCGTTTATTAAGAGACAGTTGGCCCCTGATTATCAGCTCAATAGTTGTAACTGTTTACATGAAAATAGATATAATTATGCTAAAGGAATTCTTAGGTGAATATGAAGTCGGATTATACGCTGCATCAAGCCGAATTAGTGAATTATGGTATGTTGTCCCTGTATTGGTCACATCATCCTTGTTTCCAGCCATTTTAAATGCCAAGAAAACTGATGAAAATATTTATAACAATAGAGTCAGAAACCTGTATAAAATATTAATATGGATGGCTATTGCGCTGTCTATAACTGTGACTCTTATTGGGGCGTATTTGATGGAGTTTCTCTATGGTTCTGGTTATGAAGGCGCTGCTGATATTTTAATAATACAGATTTGGAGTAGTGTGTTTATTGGGCTTCTAATGGTGAGTAATAAGTGGTTGTTGGCTGAAAATAAAACGAAGTTTATATTTATTCGAGGCTCTGCCGGTGCTGTGATTAATGTCGGATTGAATTATATATACATACCTATTTATGGTGTTCAAGCTGCCGCTTATACGTCACTAATCACGTTGATATTTACAACTTTACTCATTGATATGTTCACTCCATCTACTAGACAACACCTACTTATCAAATTAGATGGTTTTGTTCCTATGTTACGTAAAATATAAAGGTAATATGTTAAAATGAAAATGAGTTTGAATAACTTTAAATATCAAAATGTAGCTTATAATTATAATGATGTTAATGGCACTTTCGAAACTAATTACGATAAAGATTTACACTTAGTCGTTATATGGTCTAAAGCCAGAATAAAAGAAAAAGAAATTATAGCCGAACTAGATCAAAGTTTTAATATTTTAGGGTGTTTCGATACAACATGGTCACAAGAACATATAGATAATAATTTTCATCGAATTTATGATGTTGCGCCTACAGGTGGCAAAGCTGGCAAAAGGGAAGAAGTCGGTGATCAAGCATTTATGGTTGTTGTGATTCAAGACACAAAACCTAAATACCAATACAGAACTGATGCATCTGGACGATTAAAAATAGTTAATGCCAATGTGGTAGATAAAAAACACTTATTTAGAAAGTGGGTAGGTGGAAGTTATATGGTTCATTCCACAGACAATTTAAAAGAATTCTTTAACAATGCAATATTGTTTTTTGGTAAAGAGTATACGTTTGAGCTAATTGACAAAATGAAGTGGGACAAGAATGCATCTATTATTAACAATGATTTAGTTGGAGCAAATGGTTGGAATAGCTGTAAGGAGTTGTTCGAAACCCTTAATTTAACTACTGAATATGTGGTTTTAAGAGGATCTGATAAAATAGAAGATACTGTGAGTACGTTAAGTGGTGATGTAGATATATTATGCTCTGACATTGGAGAATTTGCTGCGGCTGCAAATGGTATAAACATTTGGAACTCAAAGAATTTTTTTCACGTAAATATAGCTGGAAAACAAGTGTTGTTTGATATTCGGTATGTTGGTGATGATTATTTTGATGAAAAATGGCAAAAGGACATTATTAAAAACCGCGTATTAGATAAAAATGGCGTTAATATACCTCGGGTGGACGATTATTTCTTTTCACATCTCTATCATGCTTACATTCACAAACCTCTGTTTTTTGATAAATATATAGGCCGCTTAACAGGGTTAGCAGAAAAAATAGGCATTAAAAATTTTAAGGATGATTGTCAAAATAACCCAAGTAAGATTGTAAAACTATTAAGAGGATACTTGTTGGCTCATAATTATCAAGTATCAATACCAAAAGACGAACAAGTTTATATAAACATTAACTTTATTTCAGAAGTGCAAAGAATAAACTCCATGAAACTATATTTAAGGGTTTTCGGTGTCAAAATAAAAAACTTCCCTCAAAAAATGTTAATGAATACGAAAGTACTAATAAAGAAAAATAAAATGTTATTTAATATTCTGATCGCATTACGTGAAAAGTATAATCAACACTTTAAAAATGGAAGTAGCTAGTGCTTAAAAACTTTAAAAATGTCGTTATTAAATTATTTGGTAAATTGGGATATAACTTAGAGAAAAAATCTCATACGGAGCCAGTAGATTTAAGGAATAAGGGAAACAGTCCTAGAGCTCTAGCCTACTATACAAGTACAGACAGGCAGATTTTGATCGATGTTGATTTTGAAAGTGGTAGGGGCTTAGAGATATTCTCTTTAGCTAATAACTCTTCTCATCCTTTCATTGTAGCTATTAAGTCAGCACTTTTATCTGATGATTATAAAAAAGCATTGAAAACGTATTTGATGAAATATTATGATGCGATACAGCCAAAAAGTGCATCTGCTTGGTTAGGGTTTGATCATGGGGAAGTCCCTTCTTTAGATAATGAACCACCATGGTTATCACTATTGCCATGGGAAAATTCATCGATTCAACAAAAATACGATGGGAGAAAAGACTGTGCTATTTATGATAATAATGAACATGGGGCGAAGTTAGCTATAGACCATGGATGGAGGAATTTTGGACCAGTATCAGAAAATGTGCTTGAAATCGAAGTTAATCGGTTATATGCCCTCATGGTATCAATAGAAAAAAATGGCGTGCTGAGAAATAATTTAGACGGTGGAGATATCGGCGCTATAGTCTTGATGAAAGAAGACAAAAGTTTTTGTTGGATGGTTGAGTGGGGTGGCCAACATCGTGCAGCGGCTATATCTGCAATGGGTTATGAAAACGTACCAATAAGAGTTTGGCAGGTGGTTGAACGCGCTGATGTTAACTTATGGCCTAATGTACAATCAGGAGTATTCACCCCTAAGTCTGCATTGAAAATATTTGATAAGATATTTAGTGGCGTTCCAGAAACAGTAGTAACTCAAAGTTGGAATCATCATGAATCAAAATAAGCCAATGAAGATATTACATATCAACACGCTTGATATTCAAGGGGGGCGGCAAGAGCTACGTATAGGCTTCATCGTGCATTAATAGTAAATAATATTGACAGTACGATGCTCGTTCAAAATAAAATGAGTGATGATTGTACCGTAATCACAAAGGTTTCAGTTAAGGATAAAATTTTAAATAAACTGCGTCCAACTTTAGATGCAATACCTGTTAAATTTTATAAAAATAAGGAAGATTCTTTATTTAGTCCTTCTTTTCTACCATTTAGTAGTGTTATCGAAATGATTAATGATATTAATCCCGATATAGTCCATTTACATTGGGTTTGTCATGGAATGATTAACGTTGAGGATATAGCAAGAATTAATGTACCAATTGTATGGACGTTACATGATGACTGGGTATTTACTGGTGGGTGCCATATAAAGTGGGACTGTGATAAATATCAAAATAACTGTGGAAGTTGCCCTAGACTAGGGAGCATTAACGAAAATGACTTAAGCCGAAAAGTATTTAATCGGAAAAAAAAAGCATTTTCTAAAATAGATCAATTAATAATTGTTGGTGTAAGTCACTGGTTAAAAGATTGCGCTAAAAAGAGTGCACTTTTAAAAGATAAAAAAATAATTAACTTACCAAACCCTTTAGATACTGGAAAATATAAACCTTTCGATAAGGATAAAGCCAAAGAACTTTGGTGCTTGCCTAAAAATAAAAAATTAATACTTTTTGGTGCTAACAGTGCTACAGCTGATATAAATAAAGGCTTTATAGAGTTATGTGAAGCCCTTGCTAAAATTAAAAGTACAGATGTTGAGTTTGTAGTATTTGGCAGTAGTGAGCCAAAAAAATCTCAAGATTTTGGCGTTAAAACGCATTATTTAGGTAATGTACATGATGATGTCAGTCTTATCACTATATATAGCTTAGCAGATGTAATGGTCGTCCCTAGTTTACAAGAGGCATTTGGGCAAACTGCTAGCGAAGCAATGGCTTGTGGAACACCTGTTGTAGCTTTTGGGCACACGGGATTGTTAGATATTATAGACCACAAAGTCAATGGGTATCTAGCACAACCTATTAACACTACAGACTTAGCTAATGGTATTGACTGGGTACTGAAAAGTGATCAATATGACGAACTTTGTATAAGTGCTAGAAATAAAGTTGTCAATGAATTTGATAGTAAAGTTGTTGCTAAAAAGTATGTTGAATTATACAAAGAGATCTTAAATGATTAGCAAAACTAGCTTAGATAAACGTTATTCCACGACAAGAAACATTCAGGATATCCCCTACACATTACATATACAAGCAGAAGAAATGTTTGCATCTTCTTTATGTTTACAGGAAAACAAAAAAAGAATAAGTGATGGGGGATTACGTACAAAAGGATACTATAAACAAAGCACGAAAAAACAGCCTCTTATAACAATTATAACGGCTGTATTTAATGGTGAAAAATATCTTGAAGAAACTATCTTAAGTATACTTAATCAAACATACGATAATGTAGAGTTGATTATTATTGATGGCGGTAGTACAGATGGCTCTATTGATATAATTAAAAAATATGAGCATGCCATTGATTATTGGGTGAGTGAACCTGATGCGGGAATTAGTGATGCTTTCAATAAAGGAGTTAAAGTTGCGAGCGGCGACTATATTAATTTTCAGGGCGATGGGGATGGTTTTTGTAAAATTAATTCATTAGAAAATTTGATTCAGGGAGTTAATCCTGATGATGATCTCTTTATTAGTGGGCGAATACAACGAGTCGATATAGATGGCTCAGAATTATATGTTTCTGCATATATGTCTAAATTCGATAAGAAATCTTTACTGTTTAGAATGTCTATGCCGCATCAAGGACTTTTTACCAGCATTAAATATTTTAAGCAATATGGACTATTTGATGTTAATAATACTTATTGCATGGACTATGAGCATTTACTTCGTGCATATCATAACTTCCCAAACGTTGTTATGAGAAATGTTATTGTCGCTAAGTGGCGAGCAGATGGCTTAGGGAATAATCGAGATTTAGAAATTTTCAAAGAGTATCATAAAATAAAATTGGAGAATAATGTTGCAACTTATCCTGTATTAATTGCTATAAATCTTTGGACCTTAGTTAAATATACTATAAAGAAATTGATTAAATGAATAAAAATATTGAGTGGGTTACTTGGCTAAAATTATTTGGGAGCCTTGCCGTTATATTGGGACATATGAATAACCCATTAAATGATTTAATTTTTTCTTGGCATATGCCGTTGTTTTTCATGATTTCTGGCTTTTTTATCAAAATAGAAGGAAGCATAAGGGCACTGGTCATTAAAGATCTCAATCGCTTGATGATCCCATATTTCATTTTTGCTTTTCTAGCGCTTATTATTACTAGCATTAAGGTGTGGGGGTTGCAGAGAGAACCCTTAAATTATTTATTTGAATTCAAAGCTATTCTTTTTTGGATGGACTATAAACATCTGGCTAATTCTTATGCTTTTGTTTTATGGTTTTTGCCGGCATTATTTTTCGCTAAAATTTTCTATTATATAATTAAGAAGAGTAGTTCAAGCATATTGCTTCAGTTCTGTTTATTTGTTCTTTTATTCTTGATTAGTTTTCAATTACAACTGCCGTTTGCACTTAGCAATGCTATGAATAGTGCATTATGGCTATTCATAGGTTCGCAATTATTTAACATTCTAGAGCGAGAGTCATATCCAGAGTTTAATCAAATATCACTTACTGTTATTTGTCTTTTTCCTATTATTTTATTAACAGTTATCTATGCCTATTGGGGAATACCTAAGCTGAATATGTCTCTGTTAACTTATGAAAGTAAGGCTGTTAATGTGCTATGGGCTGTTTTATTGTTTCTGTTATTTGCTCTTTTTTTTAAAGCTCTAGTTAACAACAAGAAAAAGGGCTGGCTTATTGAAAAATGGGGAGAAGGGACTATGTTGCTCTTTATATTACATCCATATACAAATAATATTTCTCATATTTTAGTGGAAAAACTACATTTTGGAAGTTGGCCATTAAAACTATTAATTTCATTGATATTTCTTCAGTTAGTTTTAATGCTGAAACAGCGTTTCAGTAATAAGGGCGTTTTTAAATATGTATGATTATATTATTGTTACTCATTTACCTGCTTTCTATAAGGTTAATTTGTACAATGCATTATCAAATAAACTGAATATTTTTGTTGTTTTTGTGTCGAATGAAACAAGTGAAAAGCGTTCCGGTGATTTCTCATCCTTAAAAGAGGCAAAATTTAAATACTCAGTGCTCAGCAATCATGCATTCCAACATCGTAATAAGCTTAAAACAACATACAAGTTATTTAAAATAATAAGTAACACGCAGTATAAAAAAATATTATTAAGTGGATGGGATTTACCTGAGTTCTGGATGGTAGCCTTATTATCTTCTAATAATAAGAACTGTTTGGCACTTGAATCAACAATCATGGAAAGTAATATTTCTGGAGCAAAAAAGAGGGTTAAACAGTTATTTCTCTCTATGGTAAATATTGTCTTTGCTTCAGGTCGGTTGCATGTGGATTTACTCAAGGCGTTAAATTATCAAAAAGAAATTAGAGTAACCCACGGTGTAGGTATTATTAACAAACCACACTTTGAAAGAGTAGAGAAAAAATATCAACAAAAGTTCTTGTTTGTGGGTCGTTTGTCTAAGGTTAAAAACTTAGCATTATTAATAAATGTTTTTAATCAACTGCCTATGCACCAATTGACTATTATTGGAGATGGGGAAGAAAAAAAGAATCTAATGAGTGTAGCTAATAGCAATATATTTTTTCGTGAACCAATAGAAAATTCAAAGTTGAAAGTTGAATTTGAAAAAAATAATTTCTTTATATTACCAAGCATAAGCGAAACCTGGGGAATTGTTGTAGAAGAGGCACTCTATTTTGGTTTGCCAGTAATCGTTTCAGACCACTGTGGTGCATCGGAGTTAATTATCAATGGTATAAATGGTTATATATTCACTAACAATAAAACAGATGAATTAATGAAAATTATTGGTGATATTGATAATGATATTTATAAAAAATTGTTACATAACATATATGAAAGTAAGGCTGAACAAAAAGATATAAAGCAAGTAGCAAGTTATGATTTTTCTTGATAAAAGTGAGGATAAATATAGTTTTAAAGAGTTCTTTATTGTATTAAGTTGTATTGTTTTATCTAAATCTTTGTATTTTGAAACATACGGTAATAATTTATTACTGGGTGCATTTTTAGCATTTTTAGCATTTACAGTAAAGCCATCAAAGCTAAAAATAAATAGAAATATTTTATTTTATACTATTACTTTTATTCTTCTTATTGGTATAAATGTAGAAACTAAGGTTAGTTCTTCTGTTGTATTATTGCTGAGAATTTTTATCGCTATTTATGTGGTGCATATTTTAGATTTTAGAAAATTTTCAATTGTTTATACAAAAATCATTTTATTTATATCAATGATTTCTTTGTTTTCATTTTTCATTATTTATTTAAATATTCCTTCATTATTACCAGACTTTATTGGAACAGATGAAAGGCCACTTAGAAATTTTTTATTTTTCGGCGTGCCTGATAACTTCGTAAAATATGACATTTACCGTAATAGTGGTTTATGGTGGGAGCCCGGTGCTTTTCAATTATTCATCAATATAGCATTTATGTTTACTTTGATTAATCATATGATGACTAAGAAGTTATATGTTTTATTCGGAATTGCAATAATTAGTACTTTATCAACTACCGGTGTCTTAGTTTATATTCTACTGAGCAGTATTTATTGGCGAGAAGTTATAAGAAATAGTAATAATAAATTGTTATATATATTAGTTGTATCTTTACTATCAGTTATTGTTGTTATTATCGCAGTTCCATTTTTATTAATTAAGTTTGGTGCTGGCAATATTGCGGAAGAAAGTGTTTCTTTCTTATCGCGGTATTATGATTTTATAATCAGTTTTAATATGTTGAAAGATAACTTATTTCTAGGGTATGGTTATGGAAGTCAAATTGAAAATGCCATTCCTTATGGGATACAGTTAATGGGGATTTCTAAATATGAACTCATTAATCCGACAGGTTCAGATGGTTTAACAATGTTTATTGCACAATGTGGAATTTTCTCATTAATATTTCTATTTCCTTTTCTGTTTCCCAAATATGGTCAAACACAAAATATTATTAACCGAACTCTGATCGCTATAAGCCTAATCATAATGTTCAATACAGAAAACTTCACTTTTCTTTTGATTTTTTCATTATTGACCTTCTATGGGATCATTGGTGATAAAAAACGTCAGCCTAACCAAACAGTAATAAAAAAAATATGAAAATAATTTTTATCGCATTTACAACTATTCGGGGGGGGCAGCTAAAGCTGCTGTTCGTATTCAAAACATTCTTCAGAGTTCAACTATTGAGACTGACTTTATTTCAATTGAAAATAATTCCAATAAAACTCCTTTTTATTATCTAATATTACATTATTTTGCTTGGTTATTTTCTCATTTAATATCCAAGTTTCAACGTTCAAACAATAGTACTAAACATTCACTGAATATTTTTGGCAATCGATACATAAGAAATACGGTTGAAAAAGCAAAAGTTTTGCACATACATTGGATTAATAACGAAACGTTGAGTATTAAAGATTTCCCTCTTTTTTCCAATAAAAGTGTGATTACCTTACACGATGAATGGTTCTATTGTGGAGCTGAGCATTATGCGCTTGACATATGTAGTTATAAACGTGTTGTTGAAGGTTATAATAAAAGCAATCAAAACGTTCAAGGTATTGACTTAAATAGGCTTGTTTGGCGGCGTAAGTTAAAGTATTACCCACTTTTAACTGGTGTTATATTTACAGTCCCATCCACTTGGATGAAAAGTAGAGCTGAAGAAAGCTACCTTCTTCGGAATAAAGATATTCGTGTGGTACCCAATCCAATTGATACTCAAATATTTATCAATGATACAACTGCCTTCAGTGTTGATGGTATAGAGCCCAATGATTTTGTAATAACATTTGGTGCGATTGATGGAGGAGGTAGTGCAATAAAAGGATTTGACTTATTAATAGATGCGATCCAATTGTTTGCTTCAAACTTAGATTCACTAAGAAATATAAAAATAATTACATTTGGTGGCAAAAATAAAAATTCAGGGAAATTGTTTGGTATCAACACCATTGAATTAGGGCACATATCATCAGAAAGAGAGTTAGCTAATATTTATTCACTTTCTTCGGTAACTATTGTTCCATCTCGTGCCGAATCATTTGGACAAGTTGCGGCTGAAAGCCTCAGCTGTGAGACTCCTGTAATTGCCTTTAACCACTCTGGATTGACTGATATTGTTAAACATAAAGAAAATGGCTACCTTGCTGAACCATTCAAGCCAACTTCCCTTGCTGCCGGGATATCATGGTTTTATTCATTAACTGATGAAGTAAAAATACAGCTAGGTATATCAGGAAGAAAGCATGTGATTGAATCTTTTAGTGAAGATGTGATTGGTGAAAAGTTCATCTCTATTTATAAAGAGTTAGGCTATAAAAGTGATTAATTTCTAGAGATAATATGATTATTTAGTTGATAACTAATTTATTTATTAAAATTATTGGATTTTTTAGACAAGTATGTTCTGGTTTGTACTTTGTTTATACTGAGGGTTTATGAAAGTTAGTATTATTACTGCTACATATAATAGCGCAGAAACTATTAGCGACACTTTGCAGTCTCTAAATGCGCAAAGCTATAAAAATATTGAATATATCATTATTGATGGTGCATCAAATGATAATACGATAGATGTTATTAATCAGGAATGTCCTCGTGTTACTAAAATTATTAGTGAACCCGATAATGGCATTTACGATGCACTAAATAAAGGAATCCTTGTTGCAACAGGTGATATCGTTGGTTTTTTACATTCTGATGACTTGTTTGCTTATCCTGATGCCATAACTGATATAGTTCAACAGTTTGAACTCTCTGGTTGTGATGCGATCTATGGTGATCTCCAATATGTTTCTAAAAATAATACTAATAATATTATTCGATTATGGAAATCGGGCGTTTATAAAGAGTCTAATATAAGAAGTGGTTGGATGCCCCCACACCCTACATTTTACATGAAGCGAAGTTTATATAATAAGTATGGCCTGTTTGATTTAAGCTTTAAAATCGCTGCGGATTATGATTCGTTACTGCGTTACCTTTGGACACATAAGGTAACGATGTCCTATTTACCAAAAGTATTGATGAAAATGCGTGTTGGCGGTGCGAGCAATCGCAGCTTGAAAAATATCTTACAAAAAACTGAAGAAGATATTAGAGCTTTGAGATGTAATAATATCCATCCACTAAGAGCTATTCTTTGGAAAAATTTATCGAAAGTATCTCAATTTATAATCAAGTGAATCATTTGTAATTTAACTTTTTTAAAAGTATACATACTTTAGGTTAATTAAGAAAAAATTGAATTCAGGTATAGTTTGAAGTGTCGGATGTATAAAGGATAAAACTCTGAAAACTAAATATATACTTTTGGAGTTGATGCTTTTCAATTCTCATAATAATTTAAGGTGATACTCGCTTCTGGCTCTCTTAATCACCTTCTTGGTGATAATTGTTACTATTAGTCGGAAAATTGTAAGTATCAATATAATTGTTTTTTAAAACATCCGTTAAGCTAACGGCTTTTATTTCACCTTTTTCAAAGAACGGGTAGATTAATTATACTTTAGGTGTTTAACAAGCGTTTCGTGTACTGTACATTTGATTATTAATACAAAGATATTTTAATCTATTTAAATAGAGGTTTAGACTTTTATATGCATAAAGGAATAATACTAGCCGGTGGAAGTGGCACACGCCTTTACCCATTAACCAAAGTAGTTAGTAAGCAGCTAATGCCAGTTTACGATAAACCTATGGTTTATTATCCGCTTGCGACATTAATGCAAGCAGGTATTCAAGAGATACTGATTATCTCAACACCAGAAGAAACTCACCGTTTTGAAGAACTATTAGGTGATGGCTCAAACTTTGGTGTTTCTATTTCTTATAAAGTTCAACCTAGCCCTGACGGTTTAGCCCAAGCCTTTATATTAGCAGAAGAGTTTCTTAATGGCGCACCTGCGGCATTAGTGCTTGGCGATAATATGTTTTATGGCCATGATCTAGTTAAATCACTTCAAAATGCTAATGCACAATCAAGTGGCGGCACGGTATTTGGTTACCATGTGTCGAACCCTAAATCTTACGGTGTTGTTGAGTTTGACGATTCTGGTACGGCTATTTCTATTGAAGAAAAACCTGCGGTACCAAAGTCAAACTATGCTGTACCTGGTTTGTATTTCTTTGATGAACGCGTGGTTGAATTCGCTAAAAATGTAAAACCTTCTCCGCGAGGTGAATTAGAAATTACCGAAGTTATTGATCAGTATTTGAAAGCTGGTGAGTTAAAAGTTGAAATTATGGGCCGTGGGACCGCTTGGCTTGATACCGGTACGCATGATGATTTACTCGCTGCAGCGCAATTTATTGCCACTATTGATAAGCGCCAAGGCTTAAAGGTTAACTGCCCTGAAGAAGTGGCTTATCGCAATGGCTGGTTGAGTGAAGCAAAGCTGCGTGAAATAGCACAACCTTTACTTAAAAGTGGTTATGGCGAGTATTTGATTAAGCTGATTGAAGAACGAATTTTTTAAGAATTATTGTTTTCATTCATTCCTCGCTGTGAGCTGTTTTATTTTTACAGGGAGGAATGAATGAGAAGGGAATGAGGAACTGCTTTAGCCATTTTAAAGTATTTTATGTTTACCTCCTGTAGTCCTCCTTCATTCCTCCTTGTGTAATATGAAATTTATTATTTTTATGGAATTTTATGAATTATATTGATACTGCGATTGCTGACGTTAAAATTATTGAACCGAATGTGTTTGGTGATGAGCGTGGTTTTTTTATGGAAACGTTTCGCGTTGATGAGTTTACTCGCGAATGTGCTCAAAAGACCTTTGTGCAAGACAACCACAGTAAATCTAGCCAAGGTATTTTGCGTGGCTTACATTACCAACTGAAAAACACCCAAGGTAAGTTAGTGCGTGTTACTTCGGGTGAAGTTTATGATGTTGCGGTTGATATGCGTAAATCGTCGCCTACTTATGGTCAGCATGTGGGTGTAGTGCTTTCTGGTGAAAATAAACGTCAGTTATGGGTGCCCGAAGGTTTTGCTCATGGCTTTTATGTGATGAGTGAGTCGGCAGAGTTTGTTTATAAATGTACAGATTATTACGCGCCAGAGCATGAAGTGTCGTTATTGTGGAATGATCCTGCTTTAAACATTCAATGGCCGTTGGTTGATGGTAAAGCTCCTTTGTTAGCTGCAAAAGATGAAGCTGGGCTTTTGTTTAAAGATGCGCCAACGTTTACCTCTAAGTTCGAGTAAAGTTAGTTAAACCATGAAAATAATTGTAATAGGTAAGTCGGGGCAATTGGCCTGGGAGTTAAGTCAACTTGCATCTCCTGAACATGAAATAGTCTGTTTAGGGCGTAATGATATTGACCTGCAAAACTTTGCAGCAATAACAGAATGTTTACAGCAGCAAAAAGCTGCGGGTGTTATTAATGCTTCTGCCTATACTGCAGTTGATCAAGCAGAAAGCGATGTTGATAATGCTTTTATGCTCAATGCAAAAGCGCCAGGTAATTTAGCGAGAGCTTGTAAAGATTTAGCTATTTCTTTTGTTCATGTTTCTACTGACTTTGTTTTTCACGGAGATAAAGGCTCGCCTTATTTACCTGCTGATGAAATAAATCCGTTAGGGGTTTATGGTGCGAGTAAAGCTCAAGGTGAGCAATTTATTGCTGATATTTATCCAGAACGAAGTAGCATTATTCGTACGTCTTGGGTTTATTCAACGCACGGTAATAACTTTGTGAAAACCATGCTGAATTTAATGCGTACTAAGCCTGAACTCGGTGTTATTAGTGATCAAATAGGGACTCCTACTTATGCTAAGGGTTTAGCGACAGCCTGTGTGGCAAGCTTAACTGGCAATGTTAATGGTATTCACCATTACACTGATACAGGGGTTGCTAGTTGGTTTTATTTTGCAGTTGCCATTCAACGTATTGGTTTTGAACTTGGCTTGTTAGATAAAATAATACCGATTAAACCTATAACCACTGCGCAATACCCTACACCGGCTAAACGCCCGCATTATAGCGTGTTAGATAAAAGCAGTTTAGCGAGTGTGTTGCCGGAACTTACGTTTAGCCATTGGCAAGTACAATTACATATGATGATGACGGCGTTAAAAGCTGAGCAGTCTTAGTTTAATAACTTTTACTTAGCGGTTAGAACGTAGCGTTTATATAAAAAATTTTAGAGAGTTATTATGAAAAAATTATTAGTTACAGGTGGTGCAGGTTTTATTGGCGCTAACTTTGTTCATTATTGGATGGAAAAATATTCAGCCGATAAAATTGTTGTACTCGATGCACTAACTTACGCAGGTAATATTGCTAATTTAGACAGTGTAAAAGATGAAGCTAACTTTACCTTTGTGCACGGTAACATTTGCGACCAAGCTTTAGTTGAAAACTTACTGATTGAACACGGTATTGATACTTTAGTGCATTTTGCCGCTGAGTCGCACGTTGACCGTTCGATTACAGGCCCTGATGCATTTATCGAAACTAATATTATCGGTACCTATAGCTTGCTTAAAGCCGCTAAAAAAGTGTGGTTAGACGGAGAAAGTATTTTGGAAGGGCATCGTTTTCATCATGTATCTACTGATGAAGTGTATGGCACGCTTTCACCTACCGACCCGGCTTTTACAGAAGATACAGCCTACGCGCCTAATTCACCTTATTCTGCTAGTAAAGCGGCCAGTGACCATTTAGTACGCGCTTATCATCATACTTATGGTTTAAATGTTACTACCAGTAATTGTTCAAATAACTATGGGCCGTTTCATTTTCCTGAAAAGCTTATTCCTTTAGTTATTACTAATATTTTACATGACAAAGCCTTACCCATTTACGGTGATGGCCAACAAATTCGTGACTGGTTATATGTTGAAGATCACGCTTACGGCATTGACTTAGTCTTGCAAAATGGCCGCGTGGGTGAAAACTATAATATTGGCGGCGATAATGAATGGGCAAATATTGATATTGTTAAAACCATTTCAAAATTGGTTGAACAAGAGTTTGTTAAAAATAAAGCTTTAGCTACGCGTTTTCCTGCGGCTAAAGCGGCAATGGCGCAGAACACTGAGTCACTTATTACTTACGTAAAAGACAGACTTGGCCATGACCGTCGTTATGCTATAGATGCGACTAAAACTAATAATGAGTTAAGTTATCAACCGAAAGAGTCGTTTGAAACCGGCATTGCTAAAACCGTTGCTTGGTATTTGAATAACGAAGAATGGTGGCAGAGTGTGATGGATGGCTCTTACCAAAACTGGATAGCTGAGCAATATTCATAAATATGGCCCGTAGCTAAAAGTATTTGAAATATATATAATCGTTATATTAAAAAGGTCGGATTTCCGGCCTTTTTATATTAAATTACAGTATTGTTTTATAAGATATGTTGATTGAACTGTGTTCTTTAGCTTTAGATTACTTTATTTGTAATCGTTTGAAGCGAATTTAACGCGGTAATTCACTCTAGTACTGGAAAATATAGATGTAAATTTTTCACCTATAAAGTTCATGACAAGACCATAAACAATCCATACAATGAATTAAAAGTTGCAAATAAGGATAAAAATGCCAAATAAGATCACAAAAGCGGTAATACCTGTCGCGGGTTTAGGAACACGGATGTTGCCAGCAACAAAAGCCATTCCTAAAGAAATGTTACCTATAGTAGATAAGCCATTAATTCAATATATTGTTAATGAATGTATTTCTGCCGGTATTAAAGAAATTGTTTTAGTTACGCATTCTTCTAAAAATGCGATTGAAAACCATTTTGATAAGTCATTTGAACTTGAAACCACGTTAGAAAAGCGTGTTAAGCGCCAGTTACTTGATGAAATTCAAGCGATATGCCCGAAAGACGTGACTATATTGCATGTTCGTCAAGGCGAAGCAAAAGGTTTGGGCCATGCGGTATTAAAAGCACGACCTATTATTGGTAACGAACCCTTTGTTGTAGTGTTACCTGATGTAATTTTAGATGATGCAACGGCAGATTTAAAAACTGAAAACTTAGCGGCGATGTTAACGCGTTATAACGAAGTAGGTGGTTACAGCCAAATTATGGTTGAGCCTGTACCTATGGACCAAGTAAGTAGTTACGGCGTAGTTGATTGCGGTGGTGTTGATCTTGCGCCAGGCGAGTCAAAAACTATGACGGCTATTGTTGAAAAACCAGCGGTTGAAGACGCGCCGTCAAACTTAGCTGTGGTTGGTCGTTATGTATTGTCTGAGAAGATTTGGGATTTGTTAAAACTAACACCCCCAGGTGCTGGTGATGAAATACAATTAACTGACGCCATTGCCATGCTAATGGAAAAAGAAACCGTTGAAGCATTTCACATGACAGGTAAATCACATGATTGTGGTTCTAAGTTAGGTTATATGAAAGCCAATGTTGAATATGGTTTACGTCATCCTGAAATGGCTGATGAATTTAGAAGTTATTTGACTAATTTGATGAAGATTTAAAGTCAGAGTACTTTGTGTATCTCATTTTATACTTTGAGCTATTTTCCTTTTGATTCCCTGTGATAGTTATTTTTTTACAGGGAGGAATGAATGAGAAGGGAATGAGGTGGGATTTTAGACATGAAAAATACTTTATGTTTTAGTGTTTCCCTCCTGCAGTGCTCCTTCTTTTCTTCCTGTGAAATATTTTTGTTTTTTACAGGGAGAAGTGAATGAGGTGGGAATTAGGTGGGATTTTAGACATGAAAAATACTTTATGTTTTAGTGTTTCCCTCCTGTAGTCCTCCTTCTTTCCTTCCTGTGAAATATTTTTTTTACAGGAAGGAGTGAATGAGAAGGGAATGAGGTGGGATTTTAGACATGAAAAATACTTTATGTTTTAGTGTTTCCCTCCTGCAGTCCTCCTTGTTTTCTCCCTGTGATATATATTTTTTTTTACAGGGAGAAGTGAATGAGAAGGGAATGAGGTGGGATTTTAGACATGAAAAATACTTTATGTTTTAGTGTTTCCCTCCTGCAGTGCTCCTTCTTTTCTTCCTGTGAAATATTTTTTTTACAGGAAGGAGTGAATGAGAAGGGAATGAGGTGGGATTTTAGACATGAAAAATACTTTATGTTTTAGTGTTTACCTCCTGTAGTCCTCCTTGTTTTCTTCCTGTGAAATATTTTTGTTTTTTACAGGGGAGAAGTGAATGAGAAGTGAATGAGAAGGGAATTAGGTGGGATTTAGGTATTTAAAGCATTTTATGTTTCTTAGTGTTTACCTCCCCCTTTAGTCTTCCTTGTTTTCTTCCTGTGATACATTATATTTAATAGCTTTAAAGGATTAAGGTGTATTGGAATGGGTTTTACAGGTGAGGTTATAGGTTGTGCTATTGAAGTGCATAAGCAATTAGGTCCAGGGCTATTAGAGTCCACTTATGAGAAATGCCTGATGTATGAGTTGTCTTTGAATAATATTACTGCATATTCTCAAGTCGTTTTGCCAATCTGTTATAAAGGAATGAATATTGAGGCGGGTTATCGTTTAGATATATTATTACCTAGTGAATTAATTATAGAACTTAAATCAGTAGATAAGCTTATTCCAGTGTATTCAGCACAACTGTTAACTTATATGAAATTAACTAATATAAATAAAGGTTTACTGATTAATTTTAATGTTAAAAAATTAACGGATGGTTTGCGCAGATTTAATTTGCCTTCTTGATTTTAGCGTTTAACCTTTTTTATTCTTTGTGAATTATTATTTTTTTACAGGGAGGAATGAATGAGAAGGGAATGAGGTGGGATTTTAGACATGAAAAATTCTTTATGTTTTAGTGTTTACCTCCTGTAGTCCTCCTTGTTTTCTCCTTGTGATATATTTTTATTTTTACAGGGAGGAATGAATGAGCAGGGAATGAAGTAGGATTTTAGACATGAAAAATTCTTTATGTTTTAGTGTTTACCTCCTGTAGTCCTCCTTGTTTTCTCCTTGTGATATATTTTTATTTTTACAGGGAGGAATGAATGAGCAGGGAATGAAGTAGGATTTTAGACATGAAAAATTCTTTATGTTTTAGTGTTTACCTCCTGCAGTCCTCCTTGTTTTCTCCTTGTGATATATTTTTATTTTTACAGGGAGGAGTGAATGAGCAGGGAATGAGGTGGGATTTTAGACATGAAAAATTCTTTATGTTTTAGTGTTTACCTCCTGTAGTCCTCCTTGTTTTCTCCTTGTGATATATTTTTATTTTTTACAGGGAGGAGTGAATGAGCAGGGAATGAGGTAGGATTTTAGACATGAAAAATTCTTTATGTTTTAGTGTTTACCTCCTGCAGTCCTCCTTGTTTTCTTCCTGTGATATATTTTATTTGTTAGCCGTTTGTTTTTGTGGCTAACTTAAGGCTGAAGGACTGAAATCCGGCCTAAAAGTAAATCGTGTGCATTAGCATAATTATTATTAATCATTTTTTTGGAAACACGGGTATATGGACGTAACTAATTTATCGCAATTTACTGAATTGGCATTAACGCGCAATATTTTCTCATTGTTTGCTGACCGTGATCGCAGTGAAACTTATTCTGTTTCGGCTGCAGGTTTGTTTTTAGATTATGCTAAGCAAAATATTGTTGATAGTGAGTTTACTCCATTATTTGCATTAGCTGAGCAAGTTGATCTTGCGGGTAAAATATCAGCTCAATTTTCTGGTGAAGAGTTAAACTCTACCGAAAAACGCGCTGTATTGCATACGGTATTGCGCGCTCCTGATGCGATGAAGGTTGATGTTTTAGGTGCAGAGGCGCAAGAGGTTATCGACACTGAAGCTAAAATGGCCAACATTGTTGATGATGTGCACTTAGGTAAGGTTCGATCGGTTACCGGTGAAAAGTTTACAGATATTCTAGCGATAGGTATTGGTGGCTCTTATTATGGGGTTAAGGTGGCTTTGTCGGCACTGGTTCCTTATCATCAGAAAGGTTTGAAAGCTCATGTGCTAGCGAATGTTGATGGTGATGCTGCACAAGAAAAATTTGCCAAACTTAATGCCTCAACCACGCTTGTAGTGGTTATTTCTAAAACCTTTTCTACGCAAGAAACGCTACTTAATGCCACTATTGTTAAAGCTTGGATGCTCAACGCTTTAGCTGATACTCATAGCTCACCGGCTGACATTATTGCTCAACATTGGTATGCGGTTAGTACGAATATTGCAGCGGCAACTAAATTTGGTATTGATGCGGACAATATTTTACCCATGTGGGATTGGGTAGGTGGTCGATTCTCTTTGTGGTCAGCTGTTGGCTTGCCACTCGCATTAATTATTGGTAATACGCACTTTAATGCTTTAAAGGCCGGTGCCCATGCAATGGACGAGCATTTTAAACATGCAGCGTTTGAGCAAAATATGCCGGTAATTATGGCCTTAACGGGCATTTGGAATCGAAATGGCTTAGGCTACCCAAGCTTAGCTATTTTACCTTACAACCATGCGCTTAGAGCTTTACCCGGTTATTTGCAGCAAACCGATATGGAAAGTAATGGTAAATCGGTTTCTATTGACGGTAAAACGCTTAATTATTTAACCGCACCCGTGGTTTTTGGTCAAGAAGGTACCAATGGCCAACATGCTTTTATGCAATTAATGCATCAAAGTGCCGATATTATTCCTACTGACTTTATTCTTTCTCTTGCGCCAACGAGTGAACATTTAGCGAATCATGACGCTTTAGTGGCGAATTGCTTTGCTCAAAGTGAAGCACTAATGCAAGGTAAAACACTGGCACAAGCAAAAGCTGAATTACTGAATGCTGGCGCAAGTGAGGCCGAAGCGAATAGATTGGCCGCGCACAAAACCATGAAAGGCAATACCCCAAGTAATACAATTTTGATGGAACGCTTAGACCCTCATTCCCTTGGTGCTTTATTAGCCCTTTACGAGCATAAAATTTTTGTTCAAGGCGTTATATGGCAGGTTAATTCATACGACCAGTGGGGTGTTGAATTAGGTAAGCAACTGGGTAATGAAGTGCTTAACGTTATGGCGCAGCCCATGGCTGATATTGACAGTGAAAAGCTTTCTGCATCGTCGCTGGCGCTGATCCGTCGTTATAAAAACAACTTAACTCAGCTGTAGTTATAGACTGAGAAACTTCCCCTTTTATTTCGTTATACCTTTTTAGTATAACCAAGCTTTTACTTATATGGATAATGCTTTATCGCTGTGGCATGATGTTAGTCAATAATATCATGCTACCAATAGTGAACAGCAATGCATTTAACCCATTTACAAAAGCTAGAAGCCGAATCTATTCACATTATTCGAGAAGTTGCCGCAGAATTTGATAATCCTGTGATGCTTTACTCGGTTGGGAAAGACTCTGCCGTTCTTCTTCATCTTGCCCGAAAAGCCTTTGCACCTGGAAAAATACCTTTTCCTCTATTACATGTTGATACCAATTGGAAATTCAAAGAAATGATTGAATTTCGTGATCAAATGGCGAAGGAATATGGTTTTGACCTACTGGTACATAAGAACCCAGAAGGCATAGCCATGAATATTAGTCCTTTTGAACACGGTAGTGCTAAGCATACTGATGTGATGAAAACCCAAGGATTAAAGCAAGCCCTTGATCAATATGGTTTTGACGCTGCATTTGGTGGCGCACGCCGTGACGAAGAAAAGTCTCGAGCAAAAGAGCGTGTGTATTCATTTCGTGATAAAAATCATCGTTGGGACCCTAAAAGCCAACGTCCTGAATTATGGAATATTTATAACGGCAAAGTTAATAAAGGCGAAAGTATTCGCGTATTTCCATTGTCGAACTGGACCGAGCTTGATATTTGGCAATATATCTATTTAGAAGGCATTAAAATTGTGCCGCTTTATTTAGCTGAAAAACGCCCAGTAGTTGAGCGCGATGGCACGTTAATTATGGTTGATGACGAACGTATGCCTATTGGTAAAGATGAAGTGGTACAAATGAAAAGTGTGCGCTTTAGAACTTTAGGTTGTTATCCGTTAACCGGTGCAGTTGAGTCAACAGCAACAACGTTACCTGAAATTATTCAAGAAATGCTATTAACAAAAACTTCTGAACGCCAAGGCCGTGTTATTGACCACGACTCGTCTGGCTCGATGGAGAAGAAAAAAATGGAAGGTTATTTTTAAAGCTTGGCTTTGAAAATTTTTTCATCTTATTACAGTTTATTGAACTGTATTAGCATTTTATTTAATTCGACAATTTGTCGAGTAGAAATTTCCAAGGAAAAAACATGAGTCAGACAGAAGACTTACTTGAAACAGATATTGAAGCTTATTTGAAGCAGCATGAAAACAAAGAAATGGTGCGCTTTTTTACTTGTGGTAGCGTTGATGATGGCAAAAGTACCTTAATTGGCCGGTTATTACACGATTCTAAAATGATCTTTGAAGATCAATTAGCGGCGATTAAAAACGACAGTAAAAAGTCGGGCACTACCGGTGAAGCAATTGATTTAGCTTTGCTAGTTGATGGGTTGCAATCTGAACGCGAGCAGGGCATTACAATTGATGTTGCTTATCGTTATTTTGCTACAGATAAACGCAAGTTTATTATTGCTGATACTCCTGGCCATGAGCAATACACACGTAATATGGCGACAGGTGCTTCTACTTGTGACTTAGCTATTATTTTGATTGATGCTCGCCACGGTGTGCAAGTGCAAACGCGTCGTCATTCATTTATCTGTTCTTTGTTAGGCATTAAGCATGTGTTAGTTGCTGTTAACAAAATGGACTTAGTTGATTATAGTCAAGACCGTTATCAAGAGATTAAAAAAGATTATCGTAATTTTGTTGATGACTTAGCATTTGAAGATGTGCGCTTTGTACCAATTTCGGCGCTAAATGGCGACAACGTTGTTGAAGAAAGTAGCAAAATGTCTTGGTACCCAGGTGCCACATTAATGAAGTTACTAAATACGATTAAGGTTGATGATAAAAAAGACTTCACGCAATTTAGATTTCAAGTTCAATATGTTAACCGCCCAAACTTAGACTTTAGAGGCTTTGCTGGAACGGTTGGCTCAGGACATATTCGCGTAGGTGATGAAATTGTTGCTTTGCCATCAGGTAAAGAGAGCAAGATAAAATCTATTGTTACTTTTGAAGGTGACATTGAACGCGCAGACCACGGTATGGCTGTAACTTTAACGCTTGAAGATGAAATTGATATCAGTCGCGGCGAAATGATTGTTAAAAAAGGTCATATCCCTTCTTCAGCCAAAGAGTTAAGTGCCACTATTGTTTGGATGCACGAAGACGAGCTAGAACCAGGCCGTGAGTATTATATTAAGCATGGTAGTAAGCTTACGACCGGACATGCGATTAAAATTGATCACCGTATTGATGTGAATACGTTAGAGAA
Organism: Colwellia sp. PAMC 21821; assembly: GCF_002077175.1. Classification (NCBI taxonomy): domain Bacteria; kingdom Pseudomonadati; phylum Pseudomonadota; class Gammaproteobacteria; order Alteromonadales; family Colwelliaceae; genus Colwellia; species Colwellia sp. PAMC 21821. The sequence continues at coordinate 1,006,701 of NZ_CP014943.1, read as the reverse complement.
ATTTGATGTTGATCAATTAGCGCTTAATGAAATTGGTGTTGCACAATTTGAAGTTTCTGAAGCGTTACATTTTGATGCTTATGGTGATAATAAGGCTACAGGTGCTTTTATTATTATCGATCGATTGAGTAATGTTACCGTGGGCGCTGGTATGATTAATGGCGCGCTTGAAGCTCAGGAAGAGCATCAGTACTCAGCCTTTGAAAAAGAACTGAATACTTTAGTACGTAAGCACTTCCCACATTGGGGCGCGCGCGATTTATTGAAGTAAATTTGGTTAGATGGACTAAAGTCCAACCTACATGGAGCCTTTGGGTAATAATGTAGGTTGGGCAATTGTACTGTGATTTTTTGTAGGTCGGACTTCAGTCCGTCAATCGTTAAGCAAACCATTAATGTGATAGGCGATAAAAAATTCAGCTTATATTGTTTTGTCGAAGGGTATTTATTCTACAAAGGGTTAAATTTCATTTAACTTGATGGACTAAAGTCCAACCTACATGGAGCCTTTGGGCGATAATGTAGTGTAGGGCAATTGTGCTGTGATTTTTTGTAGGTCGGACTTCAGTCCGTCAATCGTTAAGCAAGCCATTAATGTGATAGGCGATAAAAAATTTCAGGCTATATTGTTTTGTCGAAGGGTATTTATTCTACAAAGGGTTAAATTTCATTTAACTTGATGGACTAAAGTCCAACCTACATGGAGCCTTTGGGTAATAATGTAGTGTTGGGCAATTGTACTGTGATTTTTTGTAGGTCGGACTTCAGTCCGTCAATCGTTAAGCAAGGCATTAATGTGATAGGCGATAAAAAATTCAGCTTATATTGTTTTGTCGAAGGGTATTTATTCTACAAAGCGTTAAATTTCATTTAACTTGATGGACTAAAGTCCAACCTACATGGAGCCTTTGGGTAATAATGTAGCGTTGGGCAATTGTACTGTGATTTTTTGTAGGTCGGACTTCAGTCCGTCAATCGTTAAGCAAGCCGTTAATGTGATAGGCGATAAAAAATTCAGCTTATATTGTTTTGTCGAAGGGTATTTATTCTACAAAGGGTTAAATTTCATTTTACTTGATGGACTAAAGTCCAACCTACATGGAGCCTTTGGGTAATAATGAAGTGTTGGGCAATTGTACTGTGATTTTTTGTAGGTCGGACTTCAGTCCGTCAATCTTTAAGCAAGCCATTAATGTGATAGGCGATAAAAAATTCAGCTTATATTGTTTTGTCGAAAGGTATTTATTCTACAAAGGGTTAAATTTCATTTAACTTGATGGACTAAAGTCCAACCTACATGGAGCCTTTGGGCGATAATGTAGTGTAGGGCAATTGTGCTGTGATTTTTTGTAGGTCGGACTTCAGTCCGTCAATCGTTAAGCAAGCCATTAATGTGATAGGCGATAAAAAATTTCAGGCTATATTGTTTTGTCGAAGGGTATTTATTCTACAGAGGGTTAAATTACATTTAACTTGATGGACTAAAGTCCAACCTACATGGAGCCTGATGGTGATAGTGTAGTGGGTGGTGATTTTAAACGTTGTTATTGATACTGTTCATTTTTTTATTCCGTTATTTTTTTTATCAGAGCAGTAGCTAGGGTTAGGTTTACATTATGTTGTTAACGCAGTGGCTACTGGTCGCAATATTTGCATTAACGCTGATCGGGCTGGTTTGTTTTCCTAATAAGCCCGAGCGCGTTTTTGGTAGTACAACGTTACTGTGCTTAGCGGCGTCTTTTGTTAGCACCGATGACATTCTCAGTAATGCCGTTAATCCGGGCTTAGTCACGTTATTATTATTGGTGTTATGTTCTTTTGCTTATGAACGCACCAGTATTATCAGGCGCATTTCGGCTTTAATGCTGAATGGGAAATCTGCTACGGCAAGTTTCAGAACACTTGTTTTTACGGCCTTAAGTTCAGCATTAATCAGTAATACCGCCGTGGTTGCTACGCTAATTTCGGTAGTGAAAAAAAATACTGTGGTTAATCCCGGTAAATTATTATTACCGCTGTCATTTGCCGCTATTCTTGGTGGCACTTTAACCTTAATTGGTACTTCTACTAACTTAATTGTAAATTCTTTATGGCTTGAACAAGGCCAAGAAAGCTTAGGTTTTTTTGACTTTACGTTAGTCGGAGGTTCGGCATTAATTGCTTGTTTGCTGATTATATTACTACGCCAAAATACCTTAGCTGATATGCCAAACGAGAAGTTAGAGGTTAAGGAATACCTTGTTGAAGCGCAAGTAAAACAAAACTCTAAACTTGTGGGTAAAAGCATTGAAGATAATGGTTTAAGAAATTTAGATACACTGTTTTTAGTTGAACTAGTACGTGACGGACGGCTTATTTCACCAGTTACGCCTGATGAAGTGATACAGCCGCAGGACCGACTGATATTTAGTGGTGATATCAGTAAAGTACTTGTATTGCAGCAATTTGACGGCTTGACGCTATTCGCAGAAGAAGATGGTTTGTTGCGTGAAAACTTAACGGAAGTCTTAATTAAGCATGATTCTGCTATTGTTGGTGAAACGTTAAAGTCGGCTGGTTTTCGAGCTAGGTTTGATGCAGCTGTGGTTGCTATTAGACGAGAGGGGACTTCGCTTTCAGGAAAACTGGGTGATATTACCGTACAAGCGGGTGATTTCTTAGTCTTAGCGGTTGGTTCTGATTTTTGTGCTCGTACTAATTTAACGAAAAACTTTTTTATACTTTCTGGTCATAAACCTGACAATATGCTGTCAGGTTGGCGCGATTCGTTAGCTATTTTCGGTTTTGTAATTGCCATTGCACTGACTATGGTTACCAGCATAAGTTTATTATCGAGCTTAATGTTTTATCTAGCGTTGTTAATTTTATCGGGTTGTTTAACGGTTAATGAAATTAAACGCCGTTTCCCGATTGAAATATGGCTGATTGTGCTGGGTGCGTTGACGTTAGCGCAAGCATTTGAACATAGTGGTGTTGCGGCTGTTTTTGCCAATGAAATTGAACAATTATTGGCAGGACAAAGTGCGATTATTGCTTTAGTGGTGATATTTTTCATCACCCTAGTATTAACTGAAGTTATTACAAACAGCGCTGCTGCTGCCTTGGTATTTCCTGTCGCTTATAATATTGCCATTGGCTTAGGTGTTAACCCCTTGCCGTTAGTGATGGCGGTTGCCTTTGGCGCGAGTGGCAGTTTTATTAGCCCTTATGGTTATCAAACTAATATTATGGTGTTTAATGCCGGTAATTATAAAGTGGCCGACTTTATTAAATTTGGTTGGCCGATAACACTGACTTATAGTTTTGTGGTGTTAATGTTATTACCGAATGTTTTTCCGTTTTAAGAAAAACATAGTTTAAAGCGAAAAACATAGTTTTAAGCTTTAAGTTGTCAGCTTTAAGCTGTCAGCTGTCAGTAACTGAAATGTTAGTTTTAGAGAAGCTTTAAGCTGTCAGCTATCAGTTAAAAGAAAAAGATTAGTTGGGCGTTTGCTGACAGCTGTTTTTTAGGTTTTACTGACAGCTTTGAACTGAAAGCTGACAGCTGTTTTTTTAGATTTTACTGACAGCTTTAAACTGAAAGCTGACAGCTGTTTTTTAGATTTTTCTGACAGCTTAAAACTGAAGGCTTACAGCTCTGTTTTAAGTTAGTTTTGATTCAATTTTAGGAATAATATGAAAACTGAAAATACTGTTTGGCACACTCAGCAAGTGAGCAAAACACAACGTGCTGAATTGAAACAGCAAAAAGCTTGTTTATTATGGTACACCGGCTTAAGTGGTTCGGGTAAATCAACTATCGCTAATGCTGTAGATGCTTTATTATTTCAACGTAAGTGCCATAGTTATTTACTCGATGGCGATAATGTTCGTCATGGTTTGAATGGCGATTTAGGCTTTAGCGATGAAGACAGAGTTGAAAACATTCGCCGTATTAGCGAAGTAGCCCAGCTGTTTGTTGATGCGGGGTTAATTGTCTCGACGGCGTTTATTTCTCCTTTTGCTGCCGATCGCGCAATGGCGGCGAATAAGCTTGAGTCTGGTGAGTTTATTGAAGTATTTATTGATACGCCAATTGCCATTTGCGAACAACGTGATCCTAAAGGGCTGTATAAAAAAGCCCGCGCCGGTGAAATTAAAGATTTTACCGGTATAGATTCAACTTATGAGGCACCTGAAGCCCCTGCAATTCACATTGATACTAGCAATAAAAGTATTGAAGCATGTGCTCAGCAAGTGGTTGATTATCTTATTGCGCAGGGTTTTATAGCTGACTAAATATCAATAAAGATTGGGATTTATTGTAGGTCGGGCTTTAGTGAGACACTGCTAGGCAGACACAAAACCTGATGGACTAAAGTCCAACCTACAAATAGCCTACAATTAAGCTTATGTATAGTATGGTAAATAATTTTTTAAAGAGATATTAATATGCATTATGATGTTTTTAATGGTGATGCGGATGGCATTATCGCGTTATTACAATTACGTTTAGCTGAGCCTAGGGTTTCGAAGTTGATCACTGGCGTTAAGCGTGATATTCAATTATTGCAGCAAGTGCCTGCTGGCCTTGCAACGTCTGTGACTGTGCTTGATATTTCGATGGAAAAAAACATTTCTGCATTAGCTGGTTTGCTGGCTAACAATGTTGAGGTGTTTTATGTCGACCATCATCGTACAGGCTTAGTACCAAACTCTCCGTATTTACATGAAATTATTGATACTGACGCTAATACTTGTACCAGTTTATTGGTTAATAAATATTTAGCGGGGCAATATGCTTTGTGGGCTATTGTGGCTGCGTTTGGCGATAATATGTTAATAGCGGCTGAGCAGTTAGCTCAGCAAGCCGGTTTGTCAGAAAAAGAACAAGCACAGCTGAAAGCGTTAGGTATTTATATTAATTATAATGGCTACGGGCGAACTGTTGATGATTTGCATATCGCGCCTGATGTTTTATTTACTACCTTACTGAGTTATCCAGATCCCTTTACTTTGGTTAATGAAGCCAACTCAATATTTTCCATTCTTGAACAGGCTTATTTAAGTGATATGGCACAAGCTAAACAAGCGAGCGTATTACATGACGATGCCGCTTTGCAGGTTATTGAACTTGAAGATGCCGCATGGTCGCGCCGAGTTAGCGGTGTGTATGGTAATGAATTGGCTAATCAAAACCCTGATAAAGCGCATGCTGTTATCACTTTAAATTTAGACGGTAGTTACACGGTTAGCTTACGTGCTCCGATAAATAATAAAGTAGGTGCCGGCGAGCTATGTGCGCAATTTGACACCGGTGGCGGTAGAGCCGCAGCGGCCGGCATCAACCAATTACCGAAAGAAAAACTTGGTAACTTCATTGCGTTAGTGTCAAAATATTATCAATAGATTATGTTGGCTTTTTTAAGCGTTAACTGAGTAAATCATTATAAGGATTTAAAATGAGTTTGTTGATCACAGGTGGTACAGGTTTTATTGGTAGCCACACAGTTGTTGAATTACTTGCACTGGATAAAGATATTGTTATTGTTGATAACTTATCAAATTCTTCAACATTAGTACTTGATCGTATTAAACAAATTACGGGGAAGTCGGTAACATTTATTCAAGCTGATATTTGTGATCGCCAAGCTCTAACGAAAGTATTTGAGCAGTATGACATTGACGCTGTTGTTCATTTTGCTGGTTTAAAAGCGGTTGGTGAGTCTAGTGAAATTCCGTTAAATTATTATCATAATAATGTTTCTGGTTCGGTAACCTTGTTGCAGGTAATGGCTGAGCAGAACGTTAAAAATTTAGTGTTTAGTTCATCTGCCACAGTATATGGTGAGAACAATCCTTCGCCACTTGATGAAACTATGCCAACATCGGCGACCAATCCTTATGGTCAAACCAAATTGATGATAGAAAATATTTTGTTTGATTTGGCGCGCAGTGATGAGCAATGGTCTATTGCTTGTTTACGCTATTTTAATCCGATTGGCGCACATGAGTCTGGCCTTATTGGTGAAAATCCTAACGGAATTCCGAATAATTTACTGCCTTACGTTTCACAGGTCGCTGTTGGCCGATTAGCGCAGTTACAAATTTTTGGTGATGACTATCAAACAGTTGATGGCACAGGCGTTAGAGATTACATTCATGTGGTTGATTTAGCCCAAGGCCATGTTAAAGCGTTAGAAAAATTAAGCGAAATTAAAGGCTGTGTTCCTATTAATTTAGGTACGGGTAATGGTACGTCGGTTTTAGAGATTGTTAATACCTTTAAAGAGATATCAGGGCAAGATATACCTTACAACATTGCACCACGACGCGCTGGAGATATTGCTACGGTATATGCTGACGCGAGTGTTGCGAATACTTTGCTTGGTTGGCATGCTAAACGTGATTTAGCCACTATGATTGCAGATACATGGCGCTGGCAGTCACAAAACCCTAATGGTTTTGAATAGTTAGCGCTTGGTATTGTAGGTCGGTATTTATGCCGTCATGTGTGGTGTTTATATATTCATAGAGCGATGGGCTGAAGCCCAACCTACAAAAAATCTGGCAGTGACAAACCTGAATAGGTAGCGTTTGTTATTGTAGGTCGGCATTTATGCCGTCATGTCTGGTGCTTATATATCCATAGAGCGATGGGCTGAAGCCCAACCTACAAAGAGCTGAAAAAACTAAAAAACCTAATATTTTCATATTAGGTTTTTTTAGTTTTGTCTTTTGAGCAGTAGTTATTTAATGGCTAATAATTAGCAATGGTTTGCTCGTCGGCCCAGGCTATTGCTTCGTTATAGCATTTAACCACTGCGGCTTTGTCTAATCCTTGCTTTTGCATTATTGCGGTGGTTTCTGACCATTCGGCTCGTTCTATAAGCTCTAGCAATTTAATTAAGTCAGCTGTATCGCCTTCACGTGTTAATAACGTGTCTTTAATTTCTTGAGCTAGCGGAAGTTTGGTAAGAATGCTTTCTAAATCTTCATCAACAATTGCATCAATTAACGAGAGAAGTCCTGTTAGAAAGGCAATGGCGTTATCAATGGGTTGTTTAACTTCACTAGCCATTAAATCACAAAATTTTGCACGTGCCATAGCAGAGTTAATGAGTTCAGATGGCTTTTCAGGGTTAATATTTGCAGCAAACATTAATCCAAGAAAGCGTTTTAGCTCTGATGAACCTAAGGTAACAAGTGCTTGTTTAATTGTGGATATTTCACTTCTACGTTTAAAAATAGCCGAGTTTGCGTAACGTAATAATTTATAGGATAAAGTTACATCACGCTCAAACACTGATGTGATACTGGCTAAGTCTAACTCTGTTTTTGATGTTTCATAGAGTAATTCAGCCATGGCTATTTGTGATGGTGATAAATTTTTGGTTTTAACCATTTCTGGTTTAGCAAAAAAGAAGCCTTGAAATAACACAAACCCTAATTCTACAGCTTGGTTATATTCTTCATAGGTTTCGACTTTTTCCGCGAGTAATTTTATGTGCGGAAAAGCTTCAATGGCGGCTTTAACTTCTTTTATAGTGTCTACTGTGGTGTCTTGCCAGTCTATTTTAATAATATGTATAAACGGGTAGAAGTGCTGCCATACCGTCTGATGAATATAATCATCTAAAGCGATGGTGTAGCCTTTTTCATGCAAGTCTTTACATATGGACAATAATTTTTTGCCTGGTTTTACCGTTTCTAAAATTTCGACTACTAATTCTTCTGTAGTTAAGGTTTCTGGATAACCTTTAATCAGAGTTTCTAAGGTGAAATTAATAAAAGCAGGTTTGTTACCGGTAAATTCACTGATGCCGAGATTAAAATTGCTGGCCTCGATCATTTTTGTAGTTGCTTCGTCACCATCAATGTCAGGGAAGACATTAATTATGCTATCGCGAAACAATAGCTCGTAGGCAAATAGATTTTTATCTATATCCAGAATGGGCTGCCTAGCTGCGTAAAAGTACATACAAATCCCTAATTAATCCAACGTTATAACAGATAACTTTATTATTATTGCTTGGTATTATTGTTTGGCAAAATTAATTTGCACATTAGCTCTCTTATTTATAACACAAATATTTGTGAATACTCACGAAAAAACATGGAAACTGCTATTAACTAAGCATATTATTGTTGCTCACGTTCAAATGTCTAGTAAATAGCTAATTTTTTGAACAGTTTTAAATACCATATTGATTATACTCGTTAAGTTTCAAAATAGATCAGTTCAATTGGTATAATGTTTTTCGGAGGTTAAATGGCTGTAGGAACAATGATTTCATTGGCACTATATTTTGCTGTAATGTTAGGAATAGGTTTATATGCTTTTAAAAAGTCTACCAGCGACGTTTCTGGTTTTATGTTGGGAGGGCGTAGTTTAGGCCCTGGGGTAACAGCACTTTCTGCGGGTGCTTCTGACATGAGTGGTTGGATGCTGATGGGCGTTCCCGGGCTTATGTACACAGTAGGCTTAAGTAGTGTGTGGATTTCTTTTGGCTTGATGCTAGGTGCATACTTAAATTATTTGATTGTAGCGCCAAGATTAAGAACCTACACAGAACTGGCAAATGACTCGATAACCCTGCCAGATTTTTTTGAAAACCGTTTTGCTGATAGTTCTCGTGCATTACGTATCACTTCTTCGATAGTTATTATTTTATTCTTCACCCTTTACACATCTTCAGGGATTGTTGCCGGCGGCAAGCTATTCGAAAGTTCATTCGGGTTAAGTTATGAAATAGGCCTTTATGTTACTGCTGGCGTTGTTGTGCTTTATACGCTGTTTGGTGGCTTCTTAGCCGTGAGTATGACTGACTTTGTTCAAGGCTGTATCATGTTTGTTGCCTTGGTGTTGGTGCCATTTGTTGCAGTATCAGATGTTGGTGGCACGGAAGCTATGCTTACCACCATTGAGCAGATAAACCCTGAATTTTTAAACTTTTTTAGTGGCGTTAGTATTGTCGCTATAATATCTGCCATGGCTTGGGGATTAGGCTATTTTGGTCAACCACATATTATTGTGCGTTTTATGGCTATACGTTCAGTAGACGATTTACCTGCTGCAAGACGAATAGGTATGAGTTGGATGATTGTATCGTTATTTGGTGCTATGGCGACCGGTTTTGCGGGCGTAGCTTACGTGGCTAAAACAGGTTTAGTGGTTAATGATGCTGAAACGATATTTATTCTACTTGGGCAAGTGTTGTTCCATCCGCTTATTGCTGGCTTTTTACTTGCTGCGATTTTAGCGGCAATTATGAGTACTATTTCTTCGCAACTGTTGGTGACTTCAAGCTCATTAACCGGTGACTTTTATCAAGCATTTTTAAATAAAGATGCCAGTGAGAAGCAATTAGTATTTGTTGGTCGATTGTCAGTAGCCTTAGTGGCAATGGTGGCAATTTTCCTTGCCTATGATCGAGAAAGTTCGATATTAACGTTAGTAAGTAATGCTTGGGCCGGTTTTGGTGCCGCATTTGGCCCGTTAGTTATTATGAGTTTGTATTGGAAGAAAATGAACCGACATGGAGCGCTAGCAGGTATGTTAACTGGAGCGATTACTGTATTGATTTGGATTTACGCGCCAATCACTATTAATGGTCAATCTTTAAGTTCGGTTATGTATGAAATCGTACCTGGCTTTATTATGGCGAGTATTGCTATTGTATTAGTCAGTCGAATGACGACAAAAGAACAACCAGAAATAGAAGCGATATTTGATCAGGTTGCTGCTAAGCACTAACTCAGATATGAGCTGAACGCTGTCAGTTTTAAGCTTTCAGTTTTTATTAAAAAGCCATGACATTGTCATGGCTTTTTTGATTGTTCTGAATGTGCGGTTTATAAAGGCTATAAACCGTAATACAGTTAAGTTAGATAACTAAATTGACCAGGTAATATTTTTATTAACGCGTTCTTGCCATTGTTGAATGGGCTCTTGCTTATCACCAACCACTATAATGTTTGATTGGTTAAAGTTTAATGACTTACCTTGTAATTTATCATTCGCAAAATTAGCTATAAATTTAATGTCTTCGTCTTCGGGTAAAATAAAGATATTAACTGGGCTTGATTTACCTTGAAAGACTAAGTGCAAGCTTTTACTGCCGTCAAAGCGACAATAATCAGCAAAAATCAGCGTGCCGAAGGTACTATCAAAACTGCCTTTAAATGTCGCCATTTTCTCGTTTAACGAAGCTAACGTTACGTTTGGCTGGTCATTATTAGAAAAGTGCATTGCTTCATGATTAACATGTGCAATAGCATAGTCACCTAAATTTTTATATGTACTAGAAAACATATAAAAATTAACGGTTAAACCCATCACAAATGCAACCGATGCCGCCATGGCTAAACGAACGCGTGTTTTACGTTTTTGTTGCTGATGGCTGGCTAATGTTTGGCGTAAAATTAACTTGTTAACTAAATCGTCAGGCACTGGAATATTCATTGCTTGTGCGATTTTATTATCTAAATTGTCAATTTCTTGTACAAACTTTTGTTTTGCCGGATCATTTTTTATGCTGGCATTAATTGCCTCATCTCGACTTTTTGGATCGGCTAATATGCTTCGTCTAAATTGCAAATCATCCATTGTGTAGACCTCTTAATTTTGGCTCGTCGTCTACGGCCTCTTTCAATTGATTGCGAGCACGAAATAATCGTGTCATAACGGTATTTTTATTCAGCGACAACATGGTGGCAATTTCTTCACCAGTAAAACCACCTATGACCTGAAGCACTAATGGTTCGCGGTACTCTTCAGGCATTTGAGCTATTTTTTCACGCAGCCAATGGTTTTCAATTTCCTGTTCACTACTGGTTGCTTTTGCATCGGTAATGGTTGCTTCTTCATATTCACTCATTTCAAAACGCTTGCGCTCAAAACGACGGGCGTTTTCTCTGCGCAGAATAGTAATTAGCCATGACTTTGCCGCCTTTTCGTCTTTCAACGAGTCAAGCGCGCGCCATGCACGTAAAAATGTTTCTTGCACTAGGTCTTCAGCAATATGCTTATCGTTGCATAGCCAATAGCCATACCGATATAAATCTGCATGTAATGCTTTAACGAGTGCTTCGTATCTAACTTGTTTTGTCGCCATGTTGTAAGAGACCTGAGGCTTTGTCATTTTATTTCACACGAATGCATTTATTTAGATAGTTACATTATAACGTGAAAAAATATTGACGGTTAGCGGTAATACTAAGCGGTTAAATAGCGGTAACGAAGCGAGGGATTAATGACTTCGAATAGTAGGGGAAATATAAAAAAGGCGCTAATACCAATCTCATCTATTATCTGATCATTTATACGGGTTAAAACGACCCACTACGGCGTTATTTATTTAATCATTATCGCTACATATATGCAGCTTATTAGACAATGCAGGCGCCTATTGTCCTGAACAACTGGTTATTAAAATAAATGCCGTGTATTTGGTCATTTTCACAAAGTATAAAATAGATCACCTAATTCATGAAATTGGTATAATTTCGATAGCTCCTTTTCCGATAAAAAATTAATGTTTTTTAAGGGTTAATGTTAATTTTTTTGTCTGCTGATTTACTATGATTTTTTTTATGTAACATTTGTATGGCCGCGAGCAGGTTGTTGCCTGACCAGTCGCTAGGGCTTTTTCCATAATAACTTTGTTGTAACTCAATAATAGCGTTAGTCAGTGCTTGATCGTTGAAGTAACTATGTAATGAGTCAAGAGTTGTTAGTGACTCGCTTTCGCTACTGCTTGATGCTTGTGATTGTGCCCATGGCAGTAAGCAGGTTAAGGCTAATTCGCCATTATTTTTCTTACATGCCGCCATTATAGCAAGCTGTGCATTATTAACCTTACTACTGGTTTCACCATTTATTCGCTTAGGTTTAGTAGTGCGCTTAGCCGATAAATACCACGCGACTAATGTTAATAGCCATAAAGCTAGAAATAGCCATTGTAGGAAGTTGTTCGGCTGAATTATCACCGTTTCTACAATCGGCGATGGCGTTGTATTTTCAAGGGCAACGCTTGGTGGTGCTGTGACGATTTGCGTTATATCAGCGTTTGGTAATACCGTGATTGTTTGAGCGGGTATTTTTGCTACTTCTGCTTTATTTGTCACGGTATTCCACCAAGGTACCGTAATTTCAGGTAATTGATATTCACCTGCTTGACTGGCAACAATGGCAAAGTTGATCACTTTCTGACTGACTAAACGTTCATTGTTAAGGCCGGTGTGAAGCGTAGCTTGATCAGGATAAACTTTTAATCCTTGAGGTACATCCATCGTAATTTCGGGTAATTGCTCTTCTGAAAGACCCGCTGCCGTGAGGGTGATGGTGCGAGTGATAGGTTCACCGACTTTAAATTGGCTTGGCTCAGGTTGCCATTCTTGATGTAAAGCTAACAGCTCACTGGGTAACCATGCACCATTAACTTGAGCAGGAATAGCTTTAATCGTTAACTTAATGTCGTCGCCGACCACGCTAACCGGTTTTGTATCCGCGAAGCTTAAAAAGTTAGAACGCCTGGCTGAAGGCATCATTATTTCGCCAGAAAAAATCGGCGAATTTAATGTGACTTCACCACTTTCTTGCGGACTAATGGCATATACGCGTTCGATAATACGATAACGTTTACCGTTAATGATATTTTCTGACTCTTTATCTTTGCCAACTTGTAAAATGTTTGCGCCCGCTAAAGTCGGTTCAGTTAAACTGCCGCGTTTTAATTCTGCCGCGAAGTGCAGCTTTACCGTTAGGGTAATTTGCTGTTGCACGTATATATCGGTGGCAGATACTTGAGTGGTGATAAATAAATCTTGCTGGCTTGACGCTGCTGATTTGTTGGCCGCTAATACGTTAAGTTTGATAACTTGTGTTTTTACGCCTTCAATATCAAATACTGGAATAATAAGCTCACCCGACTGACGCGGTATTAATACGGTATTCCAAGTGGTGGTTCGCGTGGTGTTAAAGTTCACCATGCTAGTTTGTGAGTTAACGGAGGTTCTGCCAACAATAAAGTCGGTTAATAATGCTGATGTGTCTAAGGCGTTTCTGTCTATGTCATCATCGGCGGTAACGGTTAATATTAACGATTCATTGACCATTACCGGGTTTTTATCTACCGAGGCACTGACTTGTGTTAACGCGTGGCTATGAAATGATAATAAAATAGCCAACAAAGAAATTATAACTCTTACCACTTTTTCTTAACTCCTACATTTCGGCGATCTTGATTTCGTTTTTGATACTCTAACTGCATTTTATTTCTCAGTAGCATATAGGGATCATCTGTTACTTTATTGAGTAATTGTTGATGTTTTTGTTCGGTTTCTTTGGCTAACTGCTCAGCTATTTGTTTTGCTTCTACGCTTTGTGCATCATTTGACTCTTCAGTGTCTTTGGCTTGCTGAGCTTCTTTAGCTTGTTGCTCATCTGTCTGTTCTTGTGGCTCACTGTCAGCTTGTTGCTGGTCTTTTTGCGCTTGTTGATCTTCAGAATCTTGTTGCTCAGATGACTCACCTTGTTCGGATTGGTCTTTTGGTTCTGAGTTTTGTTGACCATTTTGATCACTTTGCTGCTGCTCGCCTTTTTTATCTTCACCGTCTTGGCTTTGGCTGTTTTGACTTTCGCCATCTTGATTTTGTTGCTCTTGATCTTTGTCTTGCTCTTGTTGATCGTCACCAGATTGTTGGTCTTGGTTTTCTTGCTGCTGCTTTAACTGTTCAAGAATGGCTTTATTATTTTTTGCATCGGCTAAATTGGCATCAAGCTGTAAAGCTTTATCGTAGGCTGCTATCGCTTCGTCAATTTTCTGCAGTTTAGCCAAGGCATTACCTTGATTATATAGTGCGTCAGCGGTGTTCTCTTGTTGAAACGCGGCTAGGGCTTGTTCGTAATCACCGGCTTTATAGTGTGCACTTCCTTGCCATAGTGGGTTTTTAAATTCTGCTGCAGCTTGTTGGTATTGCTCACTTTTAAAATGAGCTTGGCCTTGTTGATCTTTAGTTTTCCAAAGATCTTGCCACATATCTGCATGCGCGTTTTTATTTGGCATTAATAATAGAGCAAACGGAAGCGTTACCAATAGTGCGCCACGTCTGAAGTAACTTAACAACAGTGGTAAAACTAAGAGCAACAAATAAGGGCCAAATTCTTGCCATTGATCGCCGGTGTTTTCACTTTCTTTGGTGTTGTCGGTGTCTGTGACCATTGGCTTGTAGATCAGTCGTTCAATATCTTTATTGTCATGAGTTAGCGTGGTGTAATTTCCTCTACCGCGTTGCGCGAGGCCTCGTAATGCTTGCACGGGCAGTTTGGGCACAATAATTGCGCCGTTGTCGTCTTTCATTAACTCGCCGTTACTGAGTTTAATAGGCGCGCCTGTTTTTGTGCCAACGCCAAGAATATTAAGGCGATAAGGGTGATCACGCGACCATTGGGTTATATCTTGAATATCTATGTTATCAATGCCGTCGGTAAACCAATATATATCCCCGCTGTTATGGCCAGCGTTGACTAACATTTCATTGGCTAAAGCAAGTGCGGCGAAAGGGTTACTACCCAGCACAGGCATTAGCTCTGGGCTTAATGACGGTAGTAATAATTTTATATTATTGCTGTCGCCGGTAAGTGGGCTAATGTTAAAAGCATCGCCCGCATAAGCGATAAGACCGATTTCACCTTCTTTAATATTATCGAGTAAATCTATAGCTTTATAGCGCGCACGCGTCAGACGATTAGGTGCAACGTCGGTTGAATACATGGAATAGGACATGTCCATAATCAAGACAGAGCCTTGTGCTACTTGATACACCGGCTGTGGCAGTTTTTGCCAGCTAGGACCTGCCATCGCTATGATTGATAGCAAACCAATAAAAAAAGGTAGAACTAATGAGCCTGATTTCGCTTTTGTGTTGCCTTGTACGAGTACTTTCGCTAAATGAGCGGGTAAAAGTTGTTGCCAGCCAGATTGTTTAACACGCAGTTTTTTTAGCATAAACAACATGAACATTAAGGCAATAATGGCGAGTAGCCAAAGCGGGCGAATAAAATGAAAGTCAGCCATGTTAATACTTCACTCCCGTTACTTCTTTTCTGCGAATGAAAAATTGACCATTGGAAACACTCTTAATTAGCAGGGTGAGTAAACTTATCAATAAAGCTAAACCTAAAGGCCAGTAGTACAAGGCGGTTAGTGGGCGCATTTGTTGCTGTTCTTGCTCTACAGGTTCTAAATTATCTAATAATTTATAAATTTTACTCATATCTTCACTGGCGCGGGCTCGAAAATAATAACCGCCGGTTTCATCAGCAAGGCGTTGTAAAGACTCTTCATCCAACTCACTTGAAGGGTTAACACGACGGGCGCCAAATAATGAATTTTGGATCATAACATCAGCACCAATACCGATAGAGTAGATAGTAATATCTTTTGCTACAGCTAATTCAAGTGCTTGATCGGGCGTAATTTTTCCTGCGGTGTTTTGGCCATCGGTCAGTAATAACAGTACGCGATTTGAATCTTTCTTTTCGTCAAAGCGTTTAACAGCCAATGCGATAGCATCACCGATAGCGGTTTGTTTACCTACTAGGCCTAATACCGTTTCGTCGAGCATTTGTTGCACGGTTTTACGATCAAAAGTCATCGGGGTTTGCATGTAGGCATCGTCACCGAATAAAATCAAACCTAGCCTGTCACCACTGCGGCGTTCGATAAATTCACCGAGCAAGACTTTTAGCATATCAAGACGATTGACACTGCGACCATTCAAGGTCATATCTTCTACTTGCATACTGCCAGATAGATCGACAGCGATCATCATTTCACGCCCTTCAGTAGGCACATTAACCGCTTCGCCTAGCCATTGTGGCTGAGTGCTGGCGAGCACAACTAACAACCAAATAAGGCTGAGGATGAGCAAAGATGTTTTTTTCTTTTCTGGGGCAAACTCTTGTGTTTGCATGCCTTTAATGATGGTGGGCATTTTAAGCGGCGCTGCTTGTACTTGTTTTTTAGCGGGTAGCCAATAAATAAGTAATGGCAGGGGGAGAGCGATTAACGCCCAGAGGAAATCAAAATGGATCACGATTTGACTCCTTCATTTTGAACAATATCTTCAACGGATTTGTTTTCAACGGATTTATCTTCAATTTTTTTACTGCTATCTAATAAAACATTAGAACTTTTAGCTGGAGAACTGGCTGACATAGATAAGTCTTTTTTGGGCGGCAGCGCATGACTAAGCCATAATGTTGCGGCAGCAGAAAAATCATCAGTACTTTGGCTAGCAGAGTCACTTTGATAGACAGACTTAAAATGCTCGGCACTAAGATCAGCAAACTTTTGTTGTTGCTTCGCAGTCAGTGTTGTAACTAAAAACGCTTTAAACGCATCGCCAGTTAAGTGAGCTACTTTCTCTCGAGGGAAATATTGTAAAGCGGCCCATTTTAGCAAAGTGACCATAGTGCTTATTTCAGTTGCCGTGGATAATTGTTTTAATGCTATTTTTTGTACTTTACGCTTAATAAAATATTGACGAAGTTTTACTACAGCATAAATAATTAACGCTAAAGTGATAATAGCTAGAAGCCACCAACCTGGGGCAATAGGATAATTATGTATATTACTAGGTAGGTGTATATCACTGAGTTGTGCTAACGGATCCATGACGCTACTCCGCGATGTAATTGGGTTTCGAGTGCTTCACTGGCACAAAAGTGCAGTAAGCGTGCGCCTGCTTTAGTGAGTTGTTGTTCCATGGTGTTGTTTAAGCTCATGGCCTGCTGGTGATATTTTTCAGCAAGTGCCTTGTCACCGAGTATAAATTGTTGTCGCTCGTCGTCATCACCATTAGTAATAGCAACGCTAATTTTCTGCACGCTATCCGGCAGTTGTTGCTCTAGTGGGTCGCTGATCAAACACACCACTAATTCACAATGGCGACTAATATTAGCTAAGTGACGAACGGCTTCTTCAGAAAGACTAAATGCATCGGTAATTAAATACACTAAACTGCCAGGTTTTGCGAGCTGACGTAAACGCGCGCAATTTTGTTCAAAGGCTACTTTAGCTTGTTCTTTATTTAAATTTTCGCTAGCAATTTGTACAGAGTCGGCATGGCTTTTAACTAGCGCATGCAAATAATGCAATACGCCTTGTTGTCGGCTACGCGGCTTTAATTCAGTATGGCTTTGTTGATTAAACACCACTCCGCCGATGCGATCGCCACGCGACTTAGCATGCCAGGCTACAAGGGAGGCCACATGTGCTGCTTGTACAGATTTAAAAAGCAAACGGCTGCCAAACAACATGCTGGTGCTTAAATCAGTGGCGATAAGTACGGGGCGTTCAACTTCTTCACGAAATAATTTTGTGTGTGTTTTGCCTGTGCGCGCTGTTACTCGCCAGTCAATAGCACGAATGTCGTCACCGTTTTGATAATGACGCACTTCATCAAACTCCATCCCTCGTCCTTTACTACGAGCGAGGTAATTGCCTGACATTTTGCCATGCGAGCTTTTCGAGGCCGCTAAATTAATCAGTGAGCTTTTCGTTTGATAACGAATCAGCTCATCTATGGTTAATTCAATACCATTACTAACCAGTTCATCAAGCAATGCTTGCGGGTTATCTTGCTCGGTCGATTTTTTTTGATTAAACCACATAAGGGTAACTTGCGCCTAGGCAACCGCCACTAAACTAAGTAAATGGTCAAGTAGTTGATTACTACTGATACCTTCTGCTTCAGCTTGATAGGTCATGATGATGCGGTGACGCAATACATTGTGAAAAACCGCTTGAACGTCTTCAGGACTGACAAAATCTCGGTTATTTAACCAAGCTCTTGCTCGTGCACATCGGTCTAAAGCAATTGTGGCACGTGGACTAGCACCGTAAGCAAGCCACTGTTTTAGCTTATCGTCATATTTTTCTGGCTGACGAGTTGCCATTATCAAGTCAACAATATAGTTTTCTACCGCGGGAGCCATGTGAATTTGCATCACTTGTTCACGTGCGGCGAAAATGTCGGCTTGCGTAATTTCTTTAACAGCCTGCTTTTCTATTTTTAATGCTTCACCACGGTTAAGTTTTAAAATTTCTAACTCGCTGGCGGCATCTGGGTAGTCAATTTCAACATGCATTAAAAAACGATCGAGCTGTGCTTCAGGTAATGGATAAGTACCTTCTTGCTCAATCGGGTTTTGTGTTGCCATGACTAAAAATAATTCAGGTAGTGGATAAGTGTTTCGGCCGACAGTAATTTGACCCTCAGCCATCGCCTCTAATAAAGCAGACTGTACTTTTGCTGGCGCACGGTTTATTTCGTCAGCTAGTACTAAGTTACGAAATAATGGCCCAGGTTGAAAAACAAAGGTACCATCTTCAGGACGATAGATATCGGTGCCGGTTAAATCTGCCGGTAATAAATCAGGCGTAAACTGCACTCGATGAAAGTCAGCTTCTAAGCCTTGCGCTAATGCATTAACAGCACGAGTTTTTGCTAAACCCGGAGGACCTTCTACAATAAGATGACCATTAGCTAAAAGTGCAATGAGTAAGTTTTCAACCAGCGCATGCTGCCCGATAATTTGTGAAGATAAATGTTCTTTTAATGAGGAAAAATGTTCAATAGCCATAGTTTATCTTTCTTATTGATTATAATAATTGAAGTCAGCAGGTCTGACCCATAGATTGATATAAGGTTCAGGTTTAAAAAAACAACCATAATGACAAAATTGTAGGGATTTTTCTTCAGCTTTTTAATACCTTGGTATTAATTTTTTAACTTTTGTTAGCTAATGATTGAATTATTTCTATTTATCGTTAGAATTATAGTAAATCCGAAGAGGTCTGACCTCTTGAGCGTTGCAACAAGATGGAATTAAAAATGACACAATCAAAATTAGTAACAGGCAGCGGAGAGCGCATAGCTATAGTCGCTGGCTTACGCACGCCTTTCGCAAAACAAGCTACCGCTTTTCATGGCATTCCTGCCGTTGATTTAGGTAAAATTGTGGTAAATGAATTACTACAAAAGCATGACGTTGACCCTAAAATTATCGATCAGTTAGTTTTTGGGCAAGTTGTGCAAATGCCAGAAGCGCCAAATATTGCCCGTGAAATTGTTTTAGGAACAGGGATGAATGTTCATACGGATGCCTACAGTGTTTCACGCGCCTGTGCGACTAGTTTTCAATCGACAGTGAATGTTGCTGAGTCAATTATGGCCGGTTTTGTTGATGTAGGTGTTGCTGGTGGTGCTGACTCATCTTCTGTTGCTCCTATCGGAGTGTCAAAAAAATTCGCGCGTACTTTATTAGATTTAAGTAAAGCCCGCTCGTTTGGTGCAAAAATGGCGTTGATACGCCAACTTAGCTTTAAAGATATATTACCTGTTCCTCCTGCCGTTGCAGAATATTCAACAGGCTTGTCAATGGGCCATACCGCTGAGCAAATGGCAAAAACTCATGGGATCACCCGTGAAGCACAAGACGCGCTTGCTCATCGCTCTCATACCTTAGCGACTAAAAGCTGGCAAGAGGGCAAGTTGGCTGGCGAAGTGATGACTGCACACAGCGAACCTTACAAGTCATATATTGAGAAAGATAATTGTATTCGTGAGAATTCAGAATTAGCTAGTTACGCGAAATTACGTCCGGTATTTGATCGTAAACACGGTACGGTAACTGCTGCGACAAGTACGCCGCTTACCGATGGCGCTTCGGCCATTTTAATGATGCGTGAAGGTCGCGCGAAAGAACTAGGCTATAAACCATTAGGTTATATTCGCAGTTACGGCTTTGCCGCCATTGACGTATGGGAAGATATGTTAATGGGACCAAGCTATGCCTCGCCAATAGCTTTAAAGCGTGCAGGCATGAATTTAGCTGATTTAGATTTAATTGAAATGCATGAAGCATTTGCAGCACAAGCACTTGCGAACGTAAAAATGTTTGCTAGTAACAAGTTTGCTCAAACGCATTTAGGTCGCGATAAAGCCATTGGTGAAATCGATATGGACAAGTTTAATGTTATGGGGGCTCGTTAGCTTATGGTCATCCGTTTGCCGCAACAGGTACGCGCTTGATTGTACAAACATTGAATGAATTAAACCGTCGTGGCGGCGGTGTTGGCTTAACCACTGCTTGTGCGGCGGGTGGTTTAGGTGCGGCTATGATTGTGGAGACAGACTAATGACTGATGTAAAAAATACAGAACAAAAAGAGAATAATAAGACCTTTAGCTTAGCGCGCCAAGAAAATGGCATAGCACATTTGATCATGGACGTTAAAGGCGAATCCATGAATACATTAAAAGCTGAGTTTGCCGATGAAATTGCTGAAATTTTAAAAGAGATACGCGAAGATAAGTCAATTATTGGCTTAGTATTAGCCAGTGGTAAAGCGGATTCTTTTGTCGCGGGTGCTGATGTACACATGTTAGCTAATTGTACCTCTGCTTCTGAAGCAACAGCTCTGTCACGCCAAGGGCAAATGATTTTTGATCAACTTGAAAACTTATCTATACCTGTGGTTGCTGCGATTCATGGTGCTTGTTTAGGTGGTGGATTAGAGCTTGCTATGGCATGTCATGCCAGAGTTTGTAGTGACAGCCCTAAAACTGCGTTAGGGTTGCCTGAAGTACAGTTAGGTCTATTGCCTGGTGGTGGTGGTACACAAAGATTACCAAAACTTGTTGGCATTCAAAAGTCATTAGATATGATGCTTACCGGTAAGCAGTTGCGTGGTATTCAAGCGTTAAAAGCGGGTTTAGTCAATGACGTAGTTCCGAACAGTGTTTTACTAAAATCTGCAGAGCAGCTGGCACTTTCAGGTAAAGCAAAGCCTAAAGCTCGTAAATTATCAATAATGGATAAGTTACTTGAAGGTAATGGTTTAGGTCGAAGTGTTTTATTTAATAAAGCGACCAAAATGGTATTAAGTCAAACCAAGGGTAATTATCCAGCACCTTTAAAAATAATTGACTGTATTCGCACTGGTGTTGAACAAGCGCCTTCGAAAGGTTATCAAGTCGAAGCGGACCATTTTGGTCAATTAGTCATGAGTGATGTTTCAGCTCAGCTTCGACAAGTATTTTTTGCTACCACTGATATGAAAAAAGAGCAGGGTGTTGAAGGTGTTGCTCCTGAAAAAATAACTAAAGCAGCAGTGCTTGGTGGTGGCTTAATGGGCGGTGGTATCGCTTTTGTAACGGCAACAAAAGCTAAATTACCCGTGCGTATAAAAGACATCTCACATCAAGGAATTAGTTATGCTTTGAAATATGGTTATGACTTGTTAAACAAAAAAGTTAAACGCCGTTTTATGCGCCATAGCGAAATGCAAAGTCAGTTAGCCTTGATAACGGGGACGACAGATTATACTGGTTTTAATAATGTAGATATTGTTGTTGAAGCCGTATTTGAAGATTTAACGTTAAAACAAAATATGGTGGCTGAGATTGAAAGCCATTGTAAAGAAAGTACTATTTTCGCAAGTAACACATCAAGTTTGCCCATCGGTAAAATAGCTGAGAAGGCTTTGCGTCCAGAAAATGTTATTGGCCTGCACTACTTTTCTCCGGTGGATAAAATGCCATTGGTAGAGATAATTCCGAATGAAAAAACCTCAGACCAAACGATTTCAACAACTGTCGCATTCGCTAAGCAGCAAGGTAAAACACCTATAGTTGTGAAAGATAAAGCGGGCTTTTATGTTAATCGTATTTTAGCGCCTTATATGAATGAGGCAGCCATACTATTACTTGAAGGTTGCTCTATTGAAGCGTTGGATAAAGCTATGGTGAAATTTGGTTTTCCGGTTGGCCCTATGCAGCTTTTAGATGAAGTGGGTATTGATGTAGGTGCTAAAATTGGTCCGATCTTGCAAGCGGATTTAGGTGATAGATTTGCACCTCCAGCGGCATTTTCTAAATTAATTGATGATGGCCGTTTAGGTAAAAAAACCAAGAAAGGCTTTTATCAATACAACACTAAGAGCAAGAAAAAAGTAGTCGATGACAGCGTATACACCTTATTAGGGCTACAGGTTAGCAATACAAAGGTTACAGATGCGCAAGCAGAACGTTGTGTTTATATGATGCTGAATGAAGCTGCTCGTTGTTTAGATGAAGGTATTATTCGTAATGCACGCGATGGTGATATTGGCGCTCTTTTTGGTATTGGCTTCCCTCCGTTTCTTGGCGGGCCATTCCAATATATGGATAAAATTGGCGCTATTACGGTAGTCAGTAAACTGACACAGTGGCAAGCCGAGTTTGGTGAGCGATTTACACCTTGTGATGCGTTAGTGAAAATGGCAGAGCAAAGTGATAGTTTTTATAAATAAAACGAGATTATTTATACATCATTAACGGTATTTATCTGCCGCGATGGTGGCAATAATTGACTAAAAAAGAGGCAATGTATTGCCTCTTTTTTTTACTGTATTTTTAGCTTTAGTATTATATTAAGGTGTAGAAGTGATGATAAAATTAGCTATAATAGTTTTGAATAATTACTCTAAACTTGCTAAAATATAGGCGTTTAGTGATTTCTGTCTTTTGTAAGTATAATGTTTTCGAAGTGAGTAGAGCATGATTTTGTTATTAAGCGCGGTATTAAGTGTTGTTTTTTCTGTGTTTTTCTATTGCCAGGCGATTAGTAGTGGCTTAGGTGTAAAACGATGGGCAACAGCAGGTTTGATGTTTGGGCCTTTTGTATGGCCAATGTTCTGTATGAAAAAACGCTTAAAGACATACCAGCGCTTTGGTTTTGATTGTTTGTTATTTTCGGCATAATACGTCAACTAATCCCTGTTTTTATACTACTAGCGCTTAATATAAAGACGCTAACTTCCTTGTAGCGAAGTGTCCAATACTCTTATAACTCTATAGCTTGCTAATATTGCTATGTGAGCTTAATTCCACCAAGTGCTTGCAGGCATTTCTTTTATTTCGATGCTTGCAGCGATAGTGTTTTCTATCTTTTCAGCTATAAATAATGCTTTAATTAAATTGATCATAAAGCCTCCTAGATGCGAACCGTACCAGGTCTAGTGCCAACTTCTTCGATTTTGATACCTTGAGCGTCAATGCGAACTGTACCTGGTCTAGTGCCAATGCGAACTGTACCTGGTCTAGTGCCAATGCGAACCGTGCCAGGTCTAGTGCCAATGCGAACTGTGCCAGGTCTAGTGCCAACTTCTTCGATTTTGATACCTTGAGCGTCAATGCGAACTGTACCTGGTCTAGTACCAATGCGAACTGTGCCAGGTCTAGTACCTATACGAACTGTGCCAGGTCTAGTGCCTATAACTTCAGGGTTGAAATCATTTACGTTTGTTGCCGCTGGTGTTGATGACATTACTAAAGATAAAATTAATGAACTAAGCATACTACTTCCTATTTAAGTTATTATTATATTCAATAGTATATAAGCTATAATCGTGCCAAAAGTTAAAAGCCTTTGTTTATAAGGCTTTTAACTGAGTGTTGAACAAGCTGAAATAGAGTGTCAGAAAATCGGCACTAATGACTTAAAGCGGATTTGAACGAAATGACGTGGATTTATTCGTGATTTGAAAAGAAAGTAAATACTTTTGAAAGTCGCCTTCAGGGAGCGGTTTACTATACAAGTAACCCTGTAATTGCTCACAGCGTAAGCCTGAGAGAAAGCTCAGCTGTTGATTGGTTTCAACGCCTTCTGCAACCACTTGCATCCCTAAGTTATGCGCGATTGTTACTATGGTTGCTACCATGTTTCGACCTTGTTCAGATGTTTCTATATCATCAACAAAGGCTTTGTCTATTTTTAGCGTATTTAATGGGAATTTTTTTAAGTATGCCAGTGAAGAGTAGCCTGTACCAAAATCATCTAGCGATAAATGGATTCCCATCGCGCGAATTTGCAACATAGTCTCGATGGCTTTTTGTGGCGAGTCCATCACGGTCCCTTCGGTGATCTCTAATTCTAAATACTTTGCAGGTAAGCCACTTTCTCTTAACGCATCGGCGATCATCGCCACTAAGTTAGGTTGGGTAAACTGAACTGCAGATAGATTTACCGCAACGCGGCCTTCAAAAAGACCGGTATCGACCCACTTTTTGGTGGCAATACATGCTTTTCTTAATACCACTTCACCAATATCAATAATTTGCCCGGTCTCTTCTGAGACAGGAATAAATACAACGGGACTAATGATGCCTTTTCTTGGTGTTTCAAAGCGCACTAATGCTTCCATACCAGCTATTTTTCCTGTCGTGATCTCAATTTTAGGCTGATAAAAAACCGAAAATAAATCTTCTTTTAAACCGTGCCGAATTAAACTCTCGATTTGCAAGCGTTTAACTGCTGTTTTGTTCATTGAGTCACTGAAAAATTGATATTTATTACCACCGGTATTTTTAGCATGGTACATAGCCGTATCGGCATTTTTAAGCAGCTCTTGGGGGCTTTTACCATCTTCAGGGTATAGTACGATACCAATACTGCTATAAAGCACAATTTCTTGGCTTTTAAGCCTAAGAGGCAACGCAATAGACTTTAAAATTTCTTTGCCGATAGTCGTTATGGTATGTATATCATTAGTATTTTTAATAATTAAACTAAATTCGTCGCCACCTAGACGATAGACAGTATCAAGGTTTCTGCCTAAACTTCTAATACGCTCAGCAACTTTACAAAGTAATAAATCGCCGACTTCGTGGCCTAAAGAGTCATTAACTTTTTTAAAGTTATCTAAATCGAAAACCAACAACGCATGCGGAATTTTATTGTTGACTAATTTTTGTTGATTAGCCTGGAAAAAAGCACGATTAGGTAGTCCTGTCAGGGTGTCAGTATTGGCAAGCTTTCTTAATTCGGCTTCTGTTTGTTTGCGTTTAGTGATATCAGAGAAAACACCAACAAAGTGAGATATATTGCCATTTTCATCGCGAATAATATCAATATTTAAATCAGTTAAATAAAGCTCGCCATTGTCGCGAGTATTTTCAATTTCACCGTGCCAGCTCCCTTTGGTAATTAAATGCTTTTTAACGTTTTGATTGAAGCTATCAGGGTACCGTTCAAATTTGAGCAAAGTCCCGCGCATTTGTAACTTACTTCTCCCTGTGATGCTTTGAAATGCTTTATTAACATCAACTACGGTAAATTGACGGTCGTAAATAACAATAGCGTCTGAAATATTTTCAATACATTTTGCAAAAAGTTTTAATCGTTCATCTGCTCGCTTAATTTGACTTATATCTTTTAAAGTACCGGTCATACGGCTGGGTTTATCTTTTTCATCACGTTCAACAATCTTTCCGCGATCGAGCACCCATATCCATTTGTCGTCTTTGTCTTTAACCCTGTACGTCGCTTCAAAATGTTGACTACTGTCTTCAAAATGCTGGTTTAATGCTTCACGCACACGTGGAATATCATGCTGGTGAATGTTAGTTTGATCGGCGCCAACATTGCGCTTGCCATCTTGCGGGAATTCTAAAATACCCCAGATATTTGATCGGAATATCTTTCCACTCTTAATGTTCCAATCCCACATTTCATCACCGCTGCCCCAAAGCGATAATTTAAGGCGCTCTTCACTTAACTTTATTTGTAAGTGATATAGTCGCTTATGACGGACTTGTTGAAGTATATAAGCGATAATTAGTAGTGCGAAAAGACTATAGATTAGTAGTGCACTGCGAGATAGCCACCAAGGAGGCATAACCGCAATATCTAATGATTTAATAGAGCTCACTTGAGAGTTTTGAATATCATATGCTTGCACTTCAAAAGTGTAATCACCTGAGCTTAAGTTTGTGTAAGTTGCTCTTTGGTTATTTTTTCCAGAATCAATCCATTTATCCTCTAACCCCACTAAGCGATAACGATAATTAAGTTGATTAGGTAGCTTTGTGTTTGGTGTGATGAATTCAATACTAAATTGGGATTGAGTATGCTGTAAAGTCAGGGTACTTAAAAAATTGGGTGCTTGATCTAAATAAAAATCTTTATCTAATGCTCCTAGTTGTATGTCATTTTTAACAGCCACTTGCTTATTTGCAATAAATATATTTGATATACTAGGCGTTATGGTAAGCTGTTTTATATTAGATACTTCTTGAGGAATGAATGTATGGAAACCATTTATTCCTCCGAAAAATATGGTATCACTAGATGTTAATAAAGAGCTATCGCTAATATACTCATTGTCATTCAATAGCATATCTTTATTAAAAGTTCTGACTAATTGGTTTGTGGGGTGAACTGAATTTATGCCAATATTAGTCGAAACCCACCCAGTGCCTGAAGAGTCAATAACAATATCAGCAATAAAATTATTGCTAAGTCCATTTTTTTCGTTAAAAAATAAATTCTTACTATTGCTTTTATTTATTAAAGCTAAACCGTTTCGGTGAGAGCCTAACCAAATCCATTCATTTGACACCGAAATAGTAGAAATTTCACCAAATTTGATTCTATTTGAAAGTAAATAGGTTTTTTTTGAAAATTCCAATTTAGAAACGTTGAAGCTTAAAGCTTCACCTTTATCTGTGGAAAGCCATATAGTATTATCATTATCATATTTTAACGAAGTAAAGGTACTCCCATTCTCTAGTTCATAAGTTTCAAATTGATTCGTTTCAATCTCAAATGAAGCTAATTGAGAGGAGCTATCAATAAACCAAATTTTATTGTTTATTAAAAACATTAGGCTTAAGTTGGAGTGAAAAGAATTGTTTCTCCAAAATTTGTTTTCAGTGAGTGTTAATGTTTTAGTATCAAAATAATACAGTTTTCCTGGTCTATTTGAGCTTTCTGCGTCCGTTCTCAGCCAAAAGTTATCTAGCTTGTCCACCATCAGGTGTGAAATAGGAGATTTATTTCCAATTTCTAGTTGCACAATTTTCTCATCAGAATTCAAATAGCTTAATTTCCCATCACTGGTTGCAAACCAAACCCTACCATCCCTAGATTCCGCTAAAGTATAAACAGCGCTTGGACTATTGTTATAACTGAACAAGCCATGTCTGATATTTAACTGTAAGCTATTAAATGTGTTTATACCCTTTCCGTTAGTTCCCAGCCAAATATTATCTGCTGTATCTTTGAATAACTTTAATATGTAATTGTTGGATATAGCATTTTTGTGCTGTACAGACTGATATTCATCTATGTCACCAGATAACAGGTTAATAATATTTAAGCCATTTAATGTCCCAAGCCAAACCATAGAGCCATTTAATAATTCGATGGTTCTAACGTTGTTAGATAGTAGCCTATCCTTCACATTTTCTGAGTTAGTTGTGTAATGTTTTTTTATCTTATATTCTTGTGAAATAACAAATAAACCATTATCTGTTGCTAACCAATACTGATTGTCGATGATCCTTATATCGTAAAGAGCATTAGCATTAATTTTTAAATTCCATTTGTTTTCATCACTTAAAGAAATTGCAAAAGTCAGTGTACTATTGGCTAAATATATACCTTTATCATAAGTACCAAGCCAATAATTACCTTTTTTATCTTGAAAAATGGTTTTAATTTCTTTTAAAGCGGTATCAAAACCACGAATTCTTATTCGCGAAAAATTTTTATTCTCTGGATCAAATTTATGTAGACCTTCTTTGGTGGAAACCCAAATGTTATTTTTTGGATCTTGATATATATCCCAAATTTCGTTGTCTTTTAGTGAGTTACTATCGTTAGCTTGATGGAGGAAATTATCAAAATTATCTAATGATTCGTTATATCGACTTAATCCTTCATTTGTACCAACCCAAAGAACGTCATTGTTATCTATAAAGACTTTTCGGATAAAGTTATCAGCAATTGATTTTTTATCGGTGCTGTCGTGACGATAATAAACAAAGTTTTTACCATCATAACGATTTAATCCATCTTGGGTGGCTATCCATATAAAGCCATTATGGTCTTGAATAATATCGTAAACATAGCTTTGGGACAGGCCTTCGGCGATAGAGATGCGTTCAAATTTCAGAGGGTTTTGATTTATGTTGTTTTCTGAGGCTATAACTTTACTAACAGGGAATAGTAAAACCAGCATAGCTAAGACAGCAAGCATCGCATGAAATTGAGAAATTAATTTATTTTTGAAAAGAAGCAAAAACACAGATACAACCTTTTGGTAGTGAAACCCATACCTTAATAATTTAACTTATTAGGTATGCCATATATTATTATTATTTTTGGATGCCACGGCCCATTAAAAATGATGTGAGTGACTAAGTCAATAATTGGCAATTTTGTGTTGGGGTAATAAGGCTCTATTCCCGTTATAATCACATTTATCTATGTATCGGCTAAATTAATATTTTCTTTGACATTTTTTTAATAAAGTTTCGATATTGTCATTTATCGATACGCTTTTCGCCATTTTTTCTAATTCTGCGTTATTTTCATAGCTTAATAATGACAATCGATCTTTACTTTCATCGCCATGAAAATATTGTTGGAGAAATTCAGCAACATCGTTTATTGATAAACGCTCAATGATTGAAATTAGTTTTTGCTTTTGACTAAATGATGCTTCTTTATTACAAATAGCAGCCCAATAACGCTGACTTTTAATTCTTAAATTTGAGTCTTTTTCTTGTAATTGACTCGCAAGACCAAATTGTAAGTGTTGCCAGTGTTCAGCAGATAAATTTGTAATGTAATTATTTGAACGAGCAATAAATTCGTCCATTGCTTTCGTTAAGGTGACAGAGTCGGTATGCGGTGATTGAATATAAAAAGCGATACCAGGGTAACGATTAATAGGGATAAAACCGACACCAACTAAATAACCATATTGTTTTTCTGTGCGCATTTCTTGGAAGAATATGGGGGACAATAATTGGTTAGTTAACATGGTTAATGCGACGGTACGCAAATCTTTTTGCGGCATGGGGTAATAGAGTACGGCGGCATGGTCATGCTCTGGCAACTCAATAGGGAATGTCAACGAACCTAGACCTTGAATATCGATACAAGGAGTTTGTACTTGATTGTTTTCTGATAACTTACCAGCGAACACCTGCTTTATATCTGTAATTATTTTGTCAGCAGATTGCTTTAACCAATTACCATGAATTAGCACATCTACCGCGGTTTTTTCAAATATTCGAGGTAAAAAACTTTTAAATTCGTGGAATTCTATTTTTTCAAGAGCGTTAATTAACGTTTGGCTACTTGGACTTTTCGGTTGCATTGTTGCGCTAAGGTTGGCAAATAGTTGTGATATTGATTTGCTGTTTTCTGCGTTATGCCAATGACTAAGTAGCTGTTGTTTAAATAATTCGAATTTATTTTGGCAAAATTTTCCTTGCATCAAGCTGTCTAGAAGTAAGGGTAATAGTTGTTCTTGCTTGGTACTTATACCAGATAGCTGCAGAGTTAGCCCACTTTGATGAGAATACAAACGATAGTGAATGCCCGCTAACTCGGCATCGTAATGTTCTTCAATAACAGCGTCGCTATATAAATCTATAAATAACCGGGTCATTGCAATTGTGCTTGCACTTTCTATCACTGCTGGAGAATCTATGGATAGATAGATATAGCCTTTTGGCGTATTAAAACTGGTGTCATGCTTAAACCAAACATTTAGACCATTTTGTTGATATATAACTGCCGGCGGAGTCAGGTTGCTATTGTTCTCATTATCATCTTTTAATAGCGCCGGCCTAGCTACGATATAAGGATTTTTGTTTGGTAATGATAGTTCAGGTAAATAAGCCGCCTGTTGCCATTGCTCAATTTGCTGTTGCTCAATATCGTTGACCGTGTAGGGCACTTGATACCATTTACTGGTGTTGCTATGTGGCTGATCAGGTCCATCTTTATCGATAGAAATGATACGCATATTGGAAGCCACCATAAACTCAAGTAAGGCAGTTAGTGTTGCTGTGTTTTGTCCTTCCATCACGTAATCGCCAAATATGTAATCTTGCTCAGGGTAATGCTGCATGTTAATTACGAGTTGGCTGACAGAGTCGAGTGGTGATAATTTTTCTTGGTAAGCAAAAGATAATTCAGCGAGTGATTTTTTCTCTTGATAATATTGCTCATTGAGTGGGGCTTTTCTCAGCAGATTTAGATAAGAGAATACTGTGCTGACAATGGCCGTTATATTTTTAGCACCTAGTTCTGAAAGCGAAATGCTAATATTGAAATCTTTAAAGTTAGAGCCATTGATACCTGAACCTGCGGTTAAAGCTAAAGCCCATTGTTTACTCTTTAACAATGACAAAATACTACCAGGACCTTCATGGCCAATTAAGTAAGCGAGAATAGACTCAGGTTTTTGACGATAATATTTGTCAATACTCGGCATAGCGAAACTGATGATCAGTTGTTGATCGTTTTTAACTGGTTGGACAGATATCCATTTTTGTTGATGTTTTGGAAGGTAAAGTGGTTGGCTAATTTTAGCTTTTGCAACGCCCTTAGATTTAATATTGGAAAAATGGCTTTTGGCTAAGTTTTCTAGTTCAGTGAGAGGTTGCGGCCCTTCTAACACCAGGGTCATAAAATTTGCTTGATAGTTTTTTTGAAAAAAATCACACAATTCTTCGCGTAAATTGTAACCATCTTTGTCTGCTAAGGTTTCACTGCTACCAACAGAAAATTTAGCGAAAGGGTGAGCTTGGTTTATCGTTTCTTTATGAACATCGTATAACCGTCGAATATCATCTTTAAGTTTGAGTTTAAATTCGGCGTCAATATTCTTACGCTCTTTATTTACAAATTCTTCAGACAACAGCGGCGCGGTGAAAAACTCGCCAAAACGTTCAATGGCAGAGCTAAAGTATTGGTGTGCAATATCAAAGAAAAAACAGGTATGTTCAGTTGCTGTCCATGCGTTATTACTGCCGCCATGCTGATTAATAAATTGTTGATATTCGCTGCCGTCAGGGAAGTTTTTTGTGCCGAGAAATAACATATGTTCGAGAAAATGGGCAAGCCCTTGCCGATGAGTAGGGTCATCGAAGTGACCTACGTTGACTGCTAATGCGGCGGCAGATTTAATTGATTCAGGATTATGAACCAATAAAGCTCTTAAGCCGTTGTCTAGCGTAATGGTTTTATATTTTTTAGCGTCATTCGGGCTTTTTTTCACTGTCGCTCCCGCACAATTTACCCAAAGCAGGGCATTGCTATAGTTTATTGATATTTTTTATCGTTCTAAATTACCTTAAGGAATAAGGTGAGTCCATTTTATTCTTAACCGAAGTTATAAAAAGGTAAACAATTACTTTACTATAGCGGCATTTCCTAAGATATATACCTAATGAGTTATTAACACTAAGTGGTTAGTGCTTTAATATGATGGGTGTTTTAGTCTAATTGATTGAAAAAGCATGTTCACTTCACTTGAGTGAGCTATTATATGGTGTTGAATTAAGGTATTTATGCAAATTTTTGTTATGCGTCACGGACAAGCTGAAATGGTTGCTCCTGCCGATGCGCTCAGGCCGTTGACTGAAAATGGCGTTGAAGAAGCAAAGCTTATGGGGCAATGGTTACAAAAAAACAGTCAGGCGTTTGATTGTATTTTTGTTAGCCCATACACACGAGCCCAACAAACGGCAGATGCCCTAATAAGCCAATTAAGTGATGTAGCTAATAGACAAACCTTAAAAATTATCACGCCAGAAGATAGTGCTAAGGATGTGCATGATTATTTAGATGCAATTTGCGGCGCTGAGCAATATCAAAATATTTTACTGGTGTCACACATGCCTTTAGTGAGTTATTTAGTTGCTGAGCTGACAAGTGATCACGCAATGCCAATATTTCAAACTGCCTCAGTAGCGCAAATTGAATATGATATTGACAAGATGCAGGGTGAGCTTATTACTTTAGTTTCACCAAATGATATCGCGCTGTAACTTCAACATTATTGTTATTTTTGAAGATTTTGAATATTTTAATGGTTTTAACTATTTTAATTAAAGCTTAATCACGAATAAATTTGTCTTTCAATTCAACTAAAACCAATATCGCACCATTGCCACCCCATTCTAATGGCGCTTGATGAAAGGCCATTACATCGGGGTGTTGCACTAACCAATGTGGCACTTTATTTTTCAATACACGGCCACCTAAACCATGAACGATACAAACACATTGGGCATGTTCTTTGTCGCAAGCGGCCAATAAGGCGGCAATTTCACGTTTCGACTGCTGTTGATCAAGGCCATGTAAATCTAATATTAAATCAGGGGTATATTGGCCTCGTCGTAAATTTTTGGCTTCAAAACTATCAACACCTTCACGAACATACTTAACCGGTCCATGACTATTTAAGTCAGGTTCAAATTCATCAGAGAAGTGAAACTCGGCTAGGGCTTTTTTATCTTTTTGCTTTGCTAATGTCGTTTTCTGCTTGATGGTTCTTTTTTCCGGGTGTACTCTGTCCTGCACCATAGGTTTTACCTTACCTATGGCATCTTTAAATAACTTTTTTTCTTCCGCATTTAGTGCGTCTTTAAATTTCATTTGCGAAGTCTAAAAACATCGACGAACAATAACAAGTGAAAGTATAATAAAAAACAAGAGTTATGATAAAAAAACCTGAGGAAAGCGTGGAAATAATAAATATTGTAGAAGTAAGCGAACAATTGCATACCGTTAATGATTACGTGCGTTTTGGTGCTAGTCAATTTAATCAGGCCGAGTTGTATTTTGGCCACGGTACAAATAACGCTTGGCATGAAGCACTTACTTTAGTTATGCATCAACTTGCTCTACCTCAAGAAATAGCCAATGACTTAATGCAATGTCGGTTGCTGGCAGAAGAGCGAGTGGCAATTTTACAGTTATTTGAGCGCCGAATTGTTGAAGGGCTGCCTGCGTCATATTTAACCAATCAAGCCATGTTTTGTGGTTTACCTTTTTATGTTGATGAACGCGTATTAGTGCCTCGATCGCCAATAGGGGAATTAATCGAGCAAAGCTTTGCTGGTTTAATCGATAATGCGCCAAATCGGATTTTAGATTTATGTACAGGTAGTGGCTGTATTGCCATAGCCTGCGCTGTAGCTTTTCCTGAAGCAGACGTTGATGCTGTTGATCTTTCAATTGATGCACTTAATGTGGCGCAAATCAATATCGATGGCCATGGTTTATCAGCACAAGTTATTCCAATTCAATCTGACGTTTTCTCTGGGGTAGCAGGGCAATGCTATGATTTAATAGTGACAAATCCACCTTATGTCGATCAAGAAGATGTTGATTCATTGCCGCAAGAATATTTACATGAGCCAGTAATGGGCTTAGGTAGCGGTTTTGATGGCCTAGATATAGTACGACAAATTTTGGCACAAGCGGCGAAGCATCTTAGCGATAATGGGGTATTGATTTGCGAAGTAGGTAATTCACAAATCCATTTAACGGCTGCTTTTCCAAATGTACCATTTCAGTGGTTGGAGTTTGAACGAGGCGGCCATGGTGTGTTTCGTTTAACGAAAGCACAATTAGAAAATCATCAGCAAGATTTCGAGCAATAATAATTAATACCCTTCAGACTGATAAGTTTTCTGTTGGGTACTCTGGTATCAATATTAATTATATAATTGATATAGCATCATTTTTAACGGGTAATATTCATTATGTCAGGTAATACTTTCGGTAAGTTATTTACAGTTACTTCATTCGGCGAAAGCCACGGTTTAGGCTTAGGCGCCATAATTGATGGTTGCCCTCCGGGCCTTGAACTTTGTGAGGCTGACTTGCAGCATGACCTTGATCGCCGTCGACCTGGCACTTCTCGTTTTACTACTGCGCGCCGTGAAGCCGACGAAGTCAAAATAATGTCAGGTGTTTTTGAAGGTAAAACTACGGGTACACCGATTGGTTTATTAATTGAAAATACGGACCAACGTTCACAAGACTATGGTGATATCGCGAAAACATTTCGCCCAGGTCATGCCGATTATACATATTGGCAAAAGTATGGCATTCGCGATTATCGTGGTGGCGGTCGTTCTTCGGCTCGTGAAACCGCGATGCGCGTTGCTGCAGGCGCGGTAGCAAAAAAATATTTAAAACAAAAATTTGGTATCACTATTCAAGCCTGCGTGACACAAATTGGTGAAGTGTGTGCTGAAAATATAGATTGGAACATTGTTGAAGAGAACCCATTTTTCTTTCCTGATGCTAATAAGCTTGAACAGTTAGACGAGTTATTACGTGGAATTATGCGCCAAAAAGACTCCATCGGCGCTAAATTGATGGTAGTAGCGAATAATGTGCCGGTTGGTTTAGGTGAGCCTATTTTTGATCGCCTAGATGCTGATATTGCACATGCGTTAATGGGAATTAATGCGGTAAAAGCGGTAGAAGTTGGAGATGGCTTTGGCGTGGTTAATCAAAAAGGCTCACAGCACAGAGACGAGTTAACACCAGAAGGTTTTGCGTCTAATCATGCTGGTGGTGTTTTAGGGGGGATATCTTCAGGACAACCCATTGTTGCGTCAATTGCATTAAAGCCGACTTCTAGTATTGGTGTGAGTGGCAAAACCGTTGATCTTGCGGGTAAGTCTGCCGATATAGTGACCAAAGGTCGCCATGACCCTTGTGTTGGTATTCGTGCCGTGCCTATTGCCGAAGCCATGTTAGCCTTAACCTTAATGGATCATTACTTAAGACATCGTGCGCAGAATATGGATGTAGTTTGTCAAAC
This sequence comes from Colwellia sp. PAMC 21821, assembly GCF_002077175.1. Classification (NCBI taxonomy): domain Bacteria; kingdom Pseudomonadati; phylum Pseudomonadota; class Gammaproteobacteria; order Alteromonadales; family Colwelliaceae; genus Colwellia; species Colwellia sp. PAMC 21821. The sequence continues at coordinate 972,023 of NZ_CP014943.1, read as the reverse complement.
GCCAGATATCGAAGGCTAACTTAGCTTTTCATTGCTTTGGAGTAATAAACACTAGCTTCAAAGCAATTCGTTGGTCTGTCGACAAACGAGTTCTAGTACTTTGTTGATTTGTTACTTTGGGATTAATAGTACCTTTTTATCTGTATTTCTTGATGCCAGAGCTGTTATTTAGCTTTAAATTGGTGAAGTATTAGCGGTTATCACCGAGGCAAAATCTTAAATATGCCTCAGATAATATTTTTATAGTAATTATATTACCCTAATAGAAGTTTAAAAAGTTTATATAAGCCACTATGGACTCGATAACTTTTCCAGCTAAAATTAGCGTAAAGCAAGAGGGAAAAACAGAGGAAATCATCCATGATCAACACTCCCTGTTTTATATTCGTCCTTGTGGTAGCTCCGAGCCACCTTACTTCATCCTGAAGCGTCCATAACCAAGCATCCTGCTTCGTGTTGTTGCCAACATCAACAATACTAGAAGATAATATTTATAATGCAAACGACAAAGTCATTTAATTTATTTAGCTTGCATATTTGACCGTTTTTTAGACAAAATAAAGACGTGATTATGCACCTTAAATATCTAAATCTGTGCTGTAGCTAACTTTTTTGTAACTGTATGTTTCTGTATTTTAAGTTAAATAATTTATTTTATCTTTGCCTTTATTATTTTTGTAAATAATAGAAATAAATTAACAATTATTTTTAGTTTTTTTTCATTTCTTTAAAAGCATGCCGTTTAGAAAGTTAATAATAAGTTAATGTATCTCTTTAATAATAACATCAGCTTAACAGGCTGCCCGAAGTAATGTGACAGACACGCATAAACTTGTACCTCATCTTTTGTTGCGATTATTAATCAGTATTAATCTAGTTAGGTTATTGAAACTGTGAAGGGACGCTTTGATATGTGAGCTGACCTTTATGCATCGTCTTTATTTTTATTAAGATCTAAAATAGAGTTTTTGTAAATATGCAGAATTATAGGATTTTAGGCATAAAAAAAGACGTCATAGGACGTCTTTAATCGTTGAAATGGTGGCCCCTCCCTGACTCAGCTTTGCATCTTACCTGTATGTTTTTATTGTCTTTATTTTCAATATCGAACCCTTAGTGTTACTTCTGGTGTTACAATAAATTAAACTCATCGAATTTAGCTCAATATATTTAATGTTGTGATTTCAATAAATAAACTTACATGGGTAAAGGTTATATTTTTACATCTACAGATTTTTCTCACTTAGATGGCTGCCAATTACTCAGAGGGATGCAAGTTTCACGCGTTACTTTATTAAAACCAACCATTACAATAGTAGAATGAGTGGCAAGTCTTCCATTGGCGAATAAGTCCTGGGTTAATTGAAAGCTCTTATTACCTTTCTTAGTGCATGTAGTTGTAACATACACCACATCATCAAGTCTTACCTCTAAAATAAAATCAATATTGACATTAACGACTACTGTAGTTGGTATTTTTGTATCTGGACATTTATTTAGTATCGCTTCATACCAAGCAATGCGTCCCAATTCAAAATATTGCCCATATACATTATTTGATACATGCTCTAGAGGATCTAAATCAGCATATCTGATTTGAATATGAGTTTTCACTGAAGGCAACTTCAAAGCACCGTCCTTTTAACTTGGGGTAAATTTTAATTATTAAAAAAGCACGATGAGACAACCCCAAAGTGCTTATTTTCATTACTAAATGGTTAAAAGTTATAACTTGCTTTTACATAGTAATAACCGCCATTAAAATCGAACGGGCTATTTTCAAAGTACTTACCACCGTAGTTTTTCCACCAGTAATCTTCAAAATTACCATCAACTTTTTCAGGCTCATTATCAAATAGATTACTTGCGCCAATACTAAGTGATAACGCATCAGTAACAAAGTAGCTTAATTCTGCATCAAGAGTTACCGAAGCATCAGCTTCTCGTCTACCACCCCAGCCATCTGCATGAACCGCATAGAAAGAACCGTACACGTTTGCTCGAACAAACATGCTAACTTTATCCCAGGTTTGGGCTACAGTAAATGTACCTTTATGGTGTGGCATCTCGTCTTCAAGTCGTCTAATTTTCAACTCATTTGTTGTGTCAGAGTTGAATTTATCTACTTTAGTGTCATTCCAATTATAAGCGAGACTAAACTTAGTATCACCTTCTAAAAATTCTAAGCTATAGTTTGCGACTAAATCGATACCTTGAGTGGTAGTATCAAAATCATTACTAAAATATCTTACCTGTGAATACTGCTCTGGATTATTTACACCTAAATCTCTTAGTGCGTCGTAATCATCAGTGTCAACTGTAAATGAGCTTGATTGAGTTACTCTATCAGTTACTTCAATGTTGTAATAATCAGCTGTTAAGAAAAAATCACCACTTACATACACAAGACCGAAGGCATAACTTTGTGAATCTTCTGGTACTAATTCTTTAGCGCCAAAGTATTTAGATAATGGATTTGATGCTGGGAATAAACCTGCTGAAGTCAAATTACCACTAGAATCTGTAGTTGTGGTCGTATTAATAACATTAGCTTGCCCTACCGTTGGCGCTCTAAAACCTGTGCTCATCGATCCGCGTAATGATAGTTCGTCAGAAAGTGAATATAGTCCTGATAGCTTAAAATTAGTTGTACTTCCAAAAGTGGAATAATCTTCATAACGCACTGCTGCGCCAAGCATAAAATCATCAGTTAAATACACTTCTGTATCAACAAAAAGGGCAATGCTACGACGAGAAAATATACCTTGGCTTTCTGGAGAGAATCCAGCAAATCCACTTGGAGCTGTAGTGATCCCAAAGCCTTGACTAGCCAAAGAACCTGATTGCCATGACTCCTTTTGGCCTGGTGTGATTTCGAAGCTATCTTCCCGCCATTCAACACCGAAAGCGAGATTCATTTCCTCTTCTAAACCAATGTCAACCAATTGAACTAAATCGGCATTAAAAGCTTTTTCTAATTGTGTGTATGAACCGACATTAAATGATGTCGGAGTATCTGGCCCAAGTGATGGATTAATAGCATTTGACAACATAAAGTTTGCTTTACTGCGGCCATAAGAACCACTGATATCATAGAAAGCTTCATCAAAAAAACCACCTTTGATTTCCCCTTTAGTTCCAATAACTAAAGACGTATCATTAATATCACCACCTAATGTTGGCGTATACCCCCCCGGATAAATTTCATGAAAAGAGAAACAGTTAGGATTCGATGCTACTTGCAAATAAGCAGGTGTTTCTAATACATTCCCGCTACTAGGGAGAGGTACTACAGGGCAATTACCACTCATATCAGAAGTTAAATCAGCAATAAGTAGTTCATCATTACCATTCGTAAATACGCCATCCTTATTGATCGGACTACGATAATAATAGCCACCATTAACTGCACGATCAGAATAGTTACCAAACATATAAAATTCTTTACCATTACCTAAGTCTAAACCCACGTTTCCGAAAAGAGTAATGTCATCTTTAATCTCAGGGTTACCCCAAATAATAGTTGCTGGTTGTTGAACATGAGTATTACCAGTCGCAATAGCATCTAAACCATCCTGAGATTGTACACTTCGGCTAGTATCATCAACGTTTTTGATTTGAAAACTTAGATTAACAAAACCGTCATTAGTTAATGGCATACCAACATTACCAGCAACTGTTGTTGCTCCACCATCACCCTCATAATATTCTCCATATTTAGCTTCAATCGAGCCACCTGATGAGTCATCTTTAAGAACGAAATTCATAACGCCAGCAATCGCATCTGAACCATATTGTGCCGCTGCTCCATCACGTAAAACTTCTACCTGTTTTAATGCAATGCTAGGTATAACTGAAATATCAGGTCCTTGAGAGCCATCATTAATACCACCACCTGTGAAAGAAATAACAGCAGCTCGATGGCGACGCTTACCATTCACTAAAATCAATGTGCTATCTGATGGTAACCCTCTTAAGTTAACTGGCCGAATAAAGGTTGCTGCATCGCTAATAGGTTGGCTACGAACATTAAATGAAGGAACAACACTTACTAACTGATCAAGCATATCGCTTGATCCTGATTTGCTAAGTTCATCTCCGCCGATCAAATCTACAGGAACCGGAGAGTCTGCAACTGAACGAGGGGCAGCTCTAGATCCAACAACTACTATTTGCTCTATTTTTTCTGTCTTTTGTTCAGCCGGCGTGCCAGTTTCTTCTGCGCTTGTACTTGTTGAACCTAACGCGGCAGCTATTGAAAATGCCAGCGTGCTAACTCGTAATTTGATATACATATTGTGTCTTCCCATGCTAATTTCATGCTGATTTTTTGTCAAAACTACTCAATTAAAAATATATATTTGTTCTATTTACTTACATTTATATTTTTGATTAGTCGATTATGCAAAAAATGGAATAAGTCTATTTTTATACTTTTAAAGATGTCTTCACATTTAAAGAAAAATGCTTACACATTTACAAAACTATTATGTAAATGACACATGCACTCTAGAACAGAACAAAATAGCACCACAAACGAAAAAATTTTACCTTTGAGTGAATTAATTTCCTTCTGCAAAAAGTTCCCATAAAACTGCACGAATACCATTGTTATTCTTACTTATAATTTTATTTAAAATAATTCACGCGATGTTGAAATCGTTTCGTTTGCTGCTTTTTAATATATACCTCAGCATGAATTAACAAATAAGCACTAACAAAAAATAAACGGTAGATTTTTTTATGAATATATTAGTCGCAGTAAAGCGAACTATCGATGCAAATATCAAAGCAAAAGTAAAACCTGATAGATCCGACATCGACTTAAATAACATTAAAATGGCAATTAATCCCTTTTGTGAAATTGCAGTTGAAGAAGCAATTAGATTAAAAGAGCGTGGTATAGCCACAAAAATTACTGTAGTCAGTATTGGAAGTAAAGCTTGTCAGGAGCAAATAAGAACAGCCTTAGCCCTAGGTGCAGATAACGGTATACTAATTGAGACTGCAGATTCTACGGAGCCATTAAATGTTGCAAAGCTGCTGAGTAAAATAATCATTAGAGAGCAAATTAGCCTAACTATTTTAGGTAAGCAATCAATTGATGCTGACAATAATCAAACAGGGCAAATGTTAGCGGCTTTAAACAACATGCCACAAGCTACATTTGCTTCAGAAGTTAACGTAAAAGAAGACGGTATAGAAGTTACCCGAGAAGTAGATGGTGGTTTGCAAACATTACGATTAAGTCTTCCTGCTGTTATTACCACTGACTTACGTTTAAATGAGCCTCGCTACGCTTCTCTTCCTAATATTATGAAAGCCAAGCGTAAACCTCTTGAAGTAACGACTCCAGATGAGCTTGGTGTTGTTATGAAATCGCATATTCAGCTTTTATCTATGCTGCCTCCAATAGAGCGAAAAGCAGGTATTAAAGTTAATAATGTTGATGATTTATTAGAAAAGCTGAAGTTTGAAGCTAAGGTGATTTCATGAAAATCCTAGTCATTGCAGAACACGATAACAAAACATTAAAGAGTGCTACGTTAAATACCATTACTGCAGCATCAGAAATTAGTAACGACATCCATGTACTTGTTGCAGGTTTGAATTGTGAAGCAGTCGCCAATAAAGTTGCAGCTGTAACAAATGTTAGTAAAGTGTTATTGGCGGACCATTCTAGCTATGGACATCAATTGGCAGAAAATTTGAGTCAATTAGTCGTGAATATAGCACATGGTTATAGCCATATTATGACGTGTGCAACTTCGTCAGGTAAAAACTTCATGCCGAGAATCGCAGCTTTGCTCGATGTCGCTCAAATTTCTGATATTACACATATAGACAGTGCTGATATATTTTCTCGTCCTGTTTATGCTGGTAATGCCATTGCAAAAGTAAAATCTTTGGATCCCATAAAAGTCATCACCGTTCGAACTACTGCTTTTGATGCCGCAAAGGAGGTTGATGACGGTGTTGCAGATATTGAAGCCATTGACGTGATTATATCTAATGAATACTCAACTTTTGTTTCCGAACAATTATGCGAAAGTGATCGACCAGAGTTAACAGATGCCAAAGTTATTGTCTCAGGTGGTCGAGGTATGGCTAATGGAGATAACTTCTCTTTACTTGAAGCTGTAGCTGATAAGCTAAATGGTGCTGTTGGAGCATCTCGTGCTGCAGTGGATGCAGGCTATGTTGCAAATGACATGCAAGTTGGTCAAACCGGAAAAATAGTCGCGCCAGACCTCTATATTGCTGTAGGTATATCTGGTGCTATTCAACATCTTGCAGGCATGAAAGATTCAAAAATAATTGTTGCTATTAATAAAGACGAAGAAGCACCTATTTTTCAAGTAGCAGACTATGGCTTGGTTGCCGATTTATTTGAGATATTACCTGAGTTAGCAGCGAAGCTTTAATCTCTTATTTTTTAGTAGTTTAAAAAAGCATAAATGGTTTTTTATTTAAAATATACCAATGTGTCAATCCAAGGCGTTGTTCATTTACCGTTGCCAAGGACAAAGATAAAGATGCATTGATGTTCAAAGTAGCAGACCATAGCTTAGTTACTAATTTATTTAACGTTTTGCTTGTCTTAGCAGCAAAACCTAACCCTTTGTCCCTTTCGTTCTAATTTAGTAGACAACTTACGATTGGGATTTTTTATAAGAGGTAGAACAATGCGTGAGTCAATGAAATTTGACGTTGTTATTGTTGGAGCAGGCCCCGCAGGGTTGTCTGCTGCTTGTCGTTTGATGCAACAGGCTCAAGCTGCTAAGCAAGAGTTAACTGTTTGTGTGGTTGAGAAAGGCTCAGAAGTAGGTGCACATATCCTTTCTGGTGCAATACTGGAACCTAGAGCATTGAACGAGCTATTCCCAGATTGGAAAGAAAGAGGGGCGCCTTTACATATTCCAGTAAAGGAAGATCAACTATATCTTTTAACTAATGAAAGTAAATCAATCAAGCTTTCTAACCATTTTATACCAAAAACCATGCATAACACCTTTAATAGTGAGGATAGCAACTACATTGTGAGCTTAGGTAATGTTTGTCGATGGTTGGCAGAACAAGCTGAAGGGTTAGGTGTAGAAATTTTTCCAGGCTTTGCTGCCTCAGAAATTCTATTTCACAATGATGGCAGTGTAAAAGGTATTGCTACAGGTGAAATGGGGGTCAGTGAAAATGGTGAGCGAAAAAGTAGCTATATGGCAGGTATTGAACTTCATGCTCAATACACATTATTCAGCGAAGGTTGTCGTGGGCATTTAGGCAAAGAGCTTTATGCTAAATTTAATTTAGATGAAAATACTAATGAGCAACATTACGCACTCGGTTTAAAAGAGCTTTGGGACATTCCAGCAGAGAAGCATCAAGAAGGGCTAGTAATTCATGGCTCTGGTTGGCCGTTGCATGGCTTCGGATTACCTAAAAGTGATAATACTGGTGGTGGGTTTTTTCTATATCACACTGAAAACTATCAAGTAGCTGTAGGCCTGATTGTCGATCTTAATTATGAAAACCCGTATTTGAGTCCATATGATGAATTTCAACGGTTGAAGCATCATCCTGTATTAAAAGAATACTTGGAAGGAGGTAAGCGAGTCTCCTATGGTGCAAGAACTATTGCTAAAGGTGGCTTTAATGCCTTACCTAAGATGACATTCCCAGGTGGAATAATAATAGGATGCGAGGCTGGGACTTTAAACTTTGCAAAAATAAAAGGCAGCCACACAGCAATGAAGTCAGGTATGTTGGCTGCTGAAGAGGTTTTTTCTGCACTTGAGTTTGCTCGTGCAAGTGGAATTAAGCCGGAAAAGGAATTATTCAATTTTAAAAAAACTTTTAAAGCATCTTGGCTTTATGATGAACTATATCGCAGTCGTAATTTTGGCCCCTCGATGCACAAGTTTGGCGCTATTTTAGGTGGTAGTTTTAATTTTATTGATCAAAATATTTTTCAGGGTAAATTGCCTTTCACTTTACGTGATAATACCCCCGATCATGCCCAACTAAAACTGGCTAGTAAATTTCATCCTATTCATTACTCCAAACCTGATGGAAAATTGAGCTTTGATAAGCTCTCATCTGTATTTTTATCAAATACCAATCATGGTGAGGATCAGCCTTGCCATCTCCAGTTAAAAGATACCGAAATACCAATAAATAGTAATCTACCAAAATATGGAGAGCCTGCTCTGCGCTATTGTCCTGCGGGAGTATACGAAGTCGTTGTTGACAATGATTCGGCTCGTTTTCAAATCAACGGCCAGAACTGTCTACATTGTAAAGCCTGTGATATCAAAGACCCCGCACAAAATATTACGTGGGTAACGCCAGAAGGAACGGGTGGTCCTAACTACCCAAATATGTAAGAAGAAATAATATGATAAATGATAATAACCACGAAGATATTTTGGTTTCTCAAATAGACACAGGTGTTCTTACTATTACACTGAATAGGCCGAAATTTTACAATGCCCTAAGAAATAATGCTTTAAAAGAAATAGCTGACGTACTAACAAGTGCTGAAAAAGATAACAATATAAAAGTTATTATCATCACTGGCGGCGAGAAAGTCTTCGCTGCAGGAGCAGACATTAAAGAAATGAATCAATTGAATGTTGTTGGTTTACTCAATGATAACCGTCCAGTATTTTGGAATAAAATAGCTAATTGCTCTAAACCTATTATCGCAGTGGTAAACGGCTTTGCTCTTGGTGCTGGTTGTGAATTAATGATGCACTGTGACATTGTCATCGCAGGAGATAACGCTCAAATAGGTCAGCCAGAAATAAATTTAGGTATTATTCCTGGTGCTGGAGGCACCCAAAGGTTGTTGAGAACTGTAGGGAAGTCAATGGCAATGCAGATGGTATTGTCAGGTGAGTTTATTAATGCCGAGCAAGCTAAAAACTTTGGATTAGTTAGTGAAATAACACTACCGGAGCTAAGTTACCATCGAGCTCTAAAGTTAGCGAAAGTTATCGCTAATAAATCACCGATAGCCGTTCGTCTAGCAAAAGAGTCATTACTATACGCATATGAGAGCACACTAGCGGCAGGGCTTGCAGCTGAAAGAAAGGCTTTCATACTACTTGCTGCAACAGATGATAGAACCGAAGGTATAACTGCTTTCATTGAAAAACGTCAGCCAATATTTAAAGGCCAATAGGAGTCATTATAATATGAATAAATTTACCTCAGATTCTATTATAGCCGTCATAGGTGCAGGTACTATGGGGGCAGGAATAGCGCAAGTGGCAGCAAAAGCTAACCATCAAGTATTACTATTTGATGTAGCAGAAGGTGCAGCTCAAAAAGGGATTCAAAATATCCGTAAAGGGCTAGATAAATTAGTGCAACGTAATCGTATCACTACGTTAGAAGTTGATGCACTTGTGTCACGTATTATACCAACTTCTGATATTAATCAATTATCATCAGCAGATTTAGTTATTGAAGCTATTGTTGAAAACCTTGATCTGAAGCAAAATTTATTTTGTCAATTGGAAACTATTTGTGATGTTAATACTGTTATAGCTTCCAATACATCCTCTATTTCGATTACTGCAATTGGTTCAAAGCTATTAAGGCCACAAAACTTAATTGGGATGCATTTTTTTAATCCTGCCCCCATTATGAAACTTGTAGAAGTTATCAGCGGTTTAGATACTGATAAACAGGTGGCCGATAATGTTTTTGAATTAGCAATAAGTTGGGGGAAACTAGCGGTTCACGCAAAGTCTACCCCCGGCTTTATAGCAAATCGTGTTGCCCGCCCATTCTACGCCGAAAGTTTACGGATACATCAAGAAGGGGCTGCCGACATTGCAACTATTGATTGGTTATTTAGAGACTGTGGTGGATTCAAAATGGGCCCATTCGAGCTCATGGATATGATAGGGCACGACGTAAATTATGCGGTAACCTGCTCAGTTTTTGATGCATTTTACCACGATCAACGATTTTTACCTTCCTTGTTACAAAAGGAACTGCTCGATGCCGGCCACTTAGGACGAAAGTCCGGTCGAGGTTTTTATCAATATAATATTGACAAACAACCAGTAATAAATAGTCAACAAAGCTCTATCGACCTCGATATCACGTCAATTACTATTGTTGGAAGTTTAGGTGTCGCAGAAAGTATTATACCACTATTCCAACAGCATGGCCTGACAATAGACAGAGTTTCCGTATCGGAAGACTCGCTTGAAACAGCAGGGAAGATACTAATTGGGGATGCCACGTTAATGCTAACTAACGGCCAATTCACAGTGGAACGTGCCACTCGAATAAAGTGCCCTAACTTAATTCATTTTGATTTAAGCCTTAATTATCAACAGTCAACATCTATTGCAATTTCAACTTGTAATAATATATCCCAACAGACTTTAAATTTTGCCATAGCACTTTTTCAAAAAATAGAAAAAACGGTCATTATTATTGACGATATTCCTGGCATGGTGCTGGCGCGGACCATTTGTATGTTAGCTAATGAAGGCTTTGACGCAGTTAACCAACAAGTTTGTGATGAAAGTGCCATTGATATAGCTATGAAAGCTGGCATGAACTACCCATGTGGTCCTATCGAATGGGCTAATGAAATAGGCTTAAATTATACGTTAGAAATTTTGAAAAACTTAGCTGAAACTTATGGTGAAGATCGTTTCCGTGCCTCACCACTATTAATACGTAAAGTTGCAGAGCAACAATTACAATCCATCAAGAACCATACAACAATAGGGAAAAGTTGATGAAAAACGCTTATATTTGTGATGCAATTCGTACACCGTTTGGTCGTTATGCAGGAAGCCTCTCTTCAGTTCGAGCAGATGACTTAGGTGCCATACCAATAAAAGCATTAATACAGCGTAACCCACAAGTAGATTGGTCTCAAATTGATGATGTAATCTACGGTAACGCAAATCAAGCAGGTGAAGATAACCGAAATGTCGCTCGTATGTCTTCTTTATTAGCAGGCATGCCAGTATGTGTTTCAGGTAATACTATTAATCGGCTCTGTGGCTCGGGCATGGACGCTATAGGTATTGCCGCACGTGCAATCAAATCGAACGAAGCTCAGCTAATTATTGCTGGTGGTTGTGAATCGATGTCTCGAGCACCATTTGTAATGGGTAAAGCTGAATCGGCCTTTAGCCGAGTGACCAATGGTCCTTTTGATACAACTATCGGTTGGCGATTCATTAACAAAAAAATGAAAGAAGAGTATGGCGTTGATAGCATGCCTGAAACGGCTGAAAACGTTGCTGAAGATTTTAGAATATCTCGTGCTGATCAAGATTTATTTGCTTTTAATAGTCAAAAAAAAGCCGTTTCAGCAATAAAAAATGGCGTATTTTCACAAGAAATAACCCCTGTTAGTATCCAACAGCGAAAAAGTGAACCGTTAATAATCGATACGGATGAACATCCTCGTTCGGATACCACTTTAGCCGCTTTAAATAAACTACAAACTCCTTTCAGAGAAAATGGTTCGGTAACTGCAGGCAACTCTTCTGGCGTTAATGATGGAGCTTGCGCCCTACTTATTGCATCTAAAGAAGCAGCTATTCAGTATGGGTTAACACCTAAAGCTCGTATTATTGGTATGGCAACTGCCGGAATAGAACCAAGGATAATGGGTTTCGGTCCAGCATTAGCAATCAAAAAATTACTTAAGCAAACAGGATTAACTTTAGATCAGATGGCAGTTATAGAGCTAAATGAAGCATTCGCCTCTCAAAGTTTAGCAGTGATGCGCGAACTAGGTTTAGCTGATGATTCAATAAAAGTAAACCCAAATGGTGGTGCTATCGCTTTAGGTCACCCGTTAGGGGCAAGTGGGGCAAGACTTGTTATGACAGCCATGTACCAGCTTGAACGCACAGAACAGCGATATGCCTTGTGTAGTATGTGCATAGGTGTAGGCCAAGGGATCGCTATGATCATTGAACGTGTTCAAGTTAATGACCATGAGAAGTAACAAGGACGAAATTAAACTCGTGTGTAGAGTAATTTAATAATGCGACGTTTACCTCCCTTTGCCGCACTGCGTTCTTTTGAAGCGGCAGCGCGGCATAATAATTTTAAACTCGCTGCAGAAGACGTTTGTTTATCAGCTTCAGCAGTGAGTCACCAAGTAAGATCTTTAGAAGAATATTTAGGTATACAGCTATTTCATCGCGAAAAAGGAAAGCCAATACTCACCAGTGTTGGCGCTGTTTATTTAGAAAGTATTAAAGAAATTTTTGACCATTTAGAGAGGGCAACCAATGCTGTAACTAAACGAAGTCAGCGGTCATCTTTAACGTTAAACTTACTACATTCACTTGCTTCTTGTTGGTTATTGTTCTTACTACCTAAACTTAAAATCAGGCATCCTGAACTCGATATAAAGTTACTTAGCGCTACAGGTACTGTAGAGTTTAGTAGTGATGATATTGACGCCGCTATACGCTACGGCGATGGTAATTGGCTAGGGTTAAAAAGCGATTTTTTAATGGAAGATGAATTACTATTAGTGTGTAGTCCTGAAATAGCAAAATCACTTCCGACTATAGAAAAGATTGAAGAACTGGCGCAGCAAACCTTAATTCATTGCAGCTTAGCCGATGATGAGTGGAAAAACTGGTTACAAGCGGCAGGGAATAACTCATTTAACAGCTCACATTGGCTAGACCTGGATAGTAGGGGGTTAGTATTAGAAGCAGCATCCTCTGGCTTAGGCCTTGCAATAGGTAGAATGCCGTATGTGGCTGAATACCTCAAAAATGGCCGTTTAGTCGAACCTTATTCCATTAGAGTGAAAACAGGTAAGGGTTATTATCTGGTTTACCCTGAACATCATGCAAACTTCGTTAATGTAGTAAATTTAAGGCAGTGGTTACTTGAAGAATGTAAAACCCCATGATTTTCTAAGAGAATAAACGTAATAAACGTAATAAACGTAATAAACTATAAGACCAAAGTATTTATATTTGGAGTTTTAGATATGTCTCTTTTTTTCAACGCTAGTTGAATACTAGATTTTTTACTTATTGTTTTATTAATATAGAAACATCCCATCGTAGAGAAAAATTTATATAGAGTTAATCCAATCTCAAATAGCATGTTGCGAAAATTCTTTATTAAATGATAGCTAATGTTAATTAGCTAAAAACTCCATATTAAAGCTTATTTCGCTTCAACTAAATTACGGCTCAGTAAAATTAGAGTTTATTTAATTTTAGTAATAACTTTACAATTAAATACCGAGTAAATAATTTACTTGGTATTTGAAAGGATTTTTGACGTTGACTAAATGTGAATTTATTACCAATACCTCTATAATACTTAATACGTTAATATATTTTTTTGCTTTTTAAGTGATTCTTTTTCAATGTTTTGTTCCTTTTCAACTTTTAAGTTTTCATTAAGTGGTAACTTAGTCATAGTTAAATTGGTAAATCCTAAAATGACTGAAATAATTGGGCTTAATAAGCAAAAGAAAGCGAAAAATAAATATTCACCTGTACTAATCCCTAGAACACCTGCCATATAGACAGCATTTGTATTCCATGGAACAAGTGGTGCTGTTACGGTTCCTCCATCTTCAATACAACGAGAAAGATTCTTAGGGTGTAATTTAAAGCTTTTATATGAGTCAATAAACATTCTGGCAGGAAGTACTATTGCCATTGTTTGGTTGGCTGCAGTAATATTTGTAAAAATACATGTTGCGATAGTTGCACTAACCAAACTACCAACACTATTAACCGATTTTAAAATAGTATTGGTAAGTCGAGTTAACATACCGCTAACTTCCATTATCCCACCAAAAACCATTGCGACTATCGCCAATAGATTAACTTGCGTCATACTAATCATACCGCCACGAGAAAATAATCGGTCAATCATAGAGTTGCCTGTCTCTATACTAAAACCGTTAGAAAGCGTCGAGAATATTAAAGAATAAGCACTCATCCAGGTCACTTCTCCGCCAAGTATATTAACCAGTAATTGCCACTGAAAAATAGGAATAGCAATCACAGCTAAAAGTAACCCAGTAATTAGTGCTGGCATAGACGATATTCCTTTTATGACTAAATACAGCACTACAAAAGGGACAAATAATAATAAAGGCGTTATATTAAAGTGTTCAGTAATAGTTTTTCTAACCTCTTCTAATGCTGAATTATCAATAATGCCATTTGTGTAATAAAAACCGAGCAATAAATAAATTATCAATGAAATAATAATAGCGGGACCTGAGCTATAAATCATATGCTTAATATGGGTTATTACATCAGTACTAACCATAGCAGGCGCAAGGTTTGTAGTATCAGACATCGGTGACATTTTATCTCCGAAATAAGCACCTGAAATAACCGCGCCAGCAGTCATCCCTAAAGGAATATTTAAAGACTCACCAATACCCATTAATGCTATGCCTATAGTACCGGCAGTCGACCAACTTGATCCTATCGCCAGTGATATGATGCAACAAAGCAAACAAGCCACAAATAAAAAGTAACTTGGATTGATAAGTTGCAAACCATAATAAATAAACATTGGCACTATGCCCGACATAATCCATGCAGCAATTAATGAACCTACAATAAAAATAATTAATATAGCGGGCATTGCGGAATCAATAGCTTTACGCATACCTAGCTCTATTTCATTATAAGGGATTTTTAAATGTAACAATGATATGCCACCTGCAAAAAACGAACTAATCACGAGTATATACAGGGTAGGTATTGCATTATCTTCAAGTAAAAAATTCAAAAACATTAACAGTATTAATACAATGACAGGACAAGACGAAATCAGAAGAGATGGTTTTTTTTGGGGACTTTGCATTTTTAAGTTCCTTATAAATTAAGTATAGTAGGAATAAATGAATCCCCTAAAAATAAAAAAACGCGCTCAAATATAATAAAGTCAAAAATGAGCGCTTATTCAAAAGTATCAGTTCAATTAACATTTATCAGTGATAAGTATTAATAGTTGAGTTAAATCAAAATTAACCTCTTCAATTAGCTGTTCAATTTTGTTTGCTCGCTTTACACCAATAATATCATCAGCAAGCAAGTGAAATTTATCACTAATTTCTTTATCAGTTAAAGGATTGTCTGGGTCACCTCTTGGGGTGCGTGCATCGGATTGTAACTCTCTACCATCCTTTAAATATAAAGTTACATCCGCCCAACGTTTATCGATACTGATCGCAGTATAATGTTCATCATCAACAAGTTCCGTGGCTAAACTAATTCGTTGAACCTCTTTATCTTGTAAAATACTTTCTTGTAATTGTTTAGGTCCTATTTCACCATGGACAGCCATAATGGCAAATGGATAGGCCAATGCATAAGTTAGCTCATCCATTGTTTTAGGGGCATGCCCAGCTAGGCGAGTAGCATAATGAAACGTTTTAATTCGCGCTCGCTCAATATCATCACTAACAAGTCTATTGTTAATCATTAAGTCATGTACTGCATCAATTGCTGGGTGCGCCCACCGACAAACAGGGTAGGCTTTATAATGTGTGTTGTTAACTTCCCATCTTTCACCTAAATCATCCCAATAAGGCTTAGCATCTTCGCCTTCGGCAGTAATAGCTGGGGCGCCAGTGAAACCCAATTGTGCCATATAGGCAGCCGACACACCTGATGGTGCTCCCCAGCCTACGCCGTCTCTCAACATTGTCGGATGATCAATACAGCGCATCATTTGGCTACGAGGCCCATGATACTCAGCGATACCAATAGCATGACGTATCTGTTCTTCATCAAGCTTTAGTAAATATGCGGCGGCAGCAGCAGCACCCACAGCAGTCCAAGCGCCAGATGTATGATAATCAGGAACAGTACCATGCATACACAACCCTGAGCGATACCCGACTTCATAACCAATAGTCAAAGCAACAAATAAATCTTGGCTATTAACTTCTTTTCCTTGACGAGTTAAATCATCGATAACGGCGATAACTGCGGGAAATATACCAGAACCCGCATGCCCCTTAACTTTAGAGTAGCCATCGTGAGCATCGATGGAGTCAATGGTGAATGCTCCAGCCATAGCTGCGCCTACAGGACTAATTGTTAAACCTGAAAATAATAATCGAGATGCTGCGCTATCAACCCCCGCTGGCATTTGGGTTCGAGCAAACTCTTTAACAATGCCTGAAATTTTGGTCGTTGTACCAATGGCAGCAACACCGATGGTATCTAATAAACTACGACGCATAACAGCTAAGACATTTTCTGGTATATCTTGATAGCGTAACGTTTGAATAAATTTTGAAACTGTAAGAGCCATGGTAATCCTCATTATTTTCGTAAATAGTGACTATTTATAATTTAAGCCAAACTGACTTAGTTTGGGTATAAGACAGTAAGCAGCCCATCCCGCGATCACGCCCATGTCCTGATTGCTTGTAACCACCAAAAGGCTGCGTTGCATCACCATCACCATAACAATTTACCCAAACAGTTCCAGCTTCAATTTCTTTTACCATTTTATGTGCTTTCCTCAAGTCTCGTGTCCAAACCGATGCACCTAAACCGTAGATACTATCATTTGCAACACGTATCGCTTCGTCGGCGTCATTGACGGGAATAATCGCGGCGACAGGACCAAATATTTCTTCACGAGCTATAGTCATATCTGAGGTGACATTGTCAAAAAGGGTTGGCTGGATGTAAGCACCTCCATTAAAGCCTTCTGGCTTGTCACCACCAAATAACAAGGTCGCACCTTCATTTTTTCCCTTTTCGATATAACTCATGACCGTATTGAAATGACTTTGACTAACTAAGGGGCCCATAGTTGTTTTAGGGTCCAGTGGATCACCTGGTATAAATGCAGTTCTAGCTTTTTCAGTAAAACGTTTTACAAATTCACTATGAATTGAACGCTCAACCAGCAATCTTGATCCTGCACTGCAAACTTGACCTGAGTTCGCATAAATACCCGCGATAGCTGCATCAACAGCTTCATCTAAATCTGGTAAATCGGCTAAAATAATCTGTGGACTTTTACCACCACACTCTAGAGATACTTTTTTCAGGTTTGACTGTCCTGCATAGACCATCATTAACCGACCCACCTCTGTCGATCCGGTAAAGCATATTTTAGCTACATCCATATGAAGAGCTAGCGCTTTACCTGAAATTTCACCTGGCCCATTGATCACATTAAAAACGCCATCAGGAGCCCCGGCTTCAGTAAATAATTCAGCTAGAAATAAACAGCTCAATGGTGACTGTTCCGCTGGTTTAAGTACAACAGTATTGCCCGCTGCTAACGCAGGGATAACCTTCCACATAGCTAGCATCATGGGGAAGTTCCATGGGCTTATTGCAGCTACGACACCCAATGGTTCACGTAAAATATAATGAAAGGCACTACTATCAGTATTTGTTACTGCCCCTTCAGTTTTATCAATACATTCAGCAAAATAACGAATAGTACTGATAACTTCGGGTAGGTCGGCTGTGAGTACTCTAGTAACGGGTTTACCCATATCTAAACTTTCAAGTACAGTTAACTTAGCCGCATTTTTTTCTACCAAATCAGCAAATTTGAATAGCACTTCCATTCGTTTACGTGGTGAAATATGTGACCAAACTCCTGTTTTGAATGCTTGTTTAGCAGAAGCAACAGCTTCATTAACATCTTTTTTTGTGGCAATAGCTAATTCACCAATGACTTCACCACTGACAGGATTAACAGTTTCAAGTGTATGGCGATCTGCACCATCTCTGTATACACCATCTATATACAAGCCGGTTTCAATCCGTACGTTTTTCGCCTCTGCTTGCCAAAAGGCATGATTTTTCTCAAGTAAATGTTTCAACATAACTATCTCCTAACTTAATGCTTCGACTGCTAATTCAATTCGATCACACGCTTTTTCAAGCTCAGACAAGGACGTAGCATAAGACAAACGAAAATGGTTGTCGTATTCAAAAGCACTACCTGGAACAACAGCAACAAGTGCTTGTTCTAATAAGTAAGAAACGAAGTCTATGCTGTTTTTAATCGTGTTTCCTTGAGGTGTTATTTTACCTAAAAGGCCCTTAAAACCTGGATATAAGTAAAAAGCTCCTTCAGGAGAGTTACATTCAATACCTTCAATAGCGTCCAAGCGGTTAACTAAATAATCTCGTCTTTCTTGATAAGTTTTAGCCCAGTCTTGCAAATATTGTTGTGGCCCATCAAGTGCTGCTATTGCTGCTGCTTGGCTAACAGAGCAGGGGCAGCCCGTAGCTTGAGAAAGCACTTTAAGTAACATTTGCATAAATTTCTCTGAACTAGCCGCATAACCAATACGCCAGCCTGTCATACAATAAGCCTTTGAAACACCATTAAGCACTATCGTTCTATCTAATAGCTTAGGTTCAACCGCTGCTGGATTTGAATTAACAAAACCGTCAAAAACAATATGCTCATAAATATCATCAGCTATTACCCATACATGAGGATATTTAAGCAAAACATCTGTCAATGCTTTCATTTCTTCAAGACTATAGGCAGCCCCCGTTGGATTACTTGGTGAGTTAAGAATTACTAAACGTGTATTTTCATTAATCGCCGCTTCAAGATCAGCTGCTTGTAACTTAAAACCTTTTTCTTGAGGACAAGCTACAAAAACAGGTTCACCACCAGCCAGCATCACCATTCCTGGGTATGATGTCCAACATGGAGTTGGCACAATAACTTCGTTTCCCTCGTCTAATATTGTTTTCATTACGTGGAATAACAAAGGCTTAACTCCGCTATCAATTGCGATCTGATTTATGTTGTAGCTTAAATTATTATCTCGCTGTAACTTATTAATAACTGCTTGCTTTAAATCGTTAGCGCCATCAGATGGCGTATACTTAGTTTGGTCAGCTTCAATAGCTTCAATCGCTGCTTGCTTAATATGCTTTGGCGTATCAAAATCTGGCTCACCAATACTCAGGTCAATAATATCTTTTCCTTCTGCTTTAAGTCTGCTTGCAAGGGAGAATACTGTATTTATTGCCGAGGGCTGAAAACGTTCAAGCTGCTTATTAAATTCTGGCATTATGTCTCGTTCCATTTAAATTAATAACTAAAGAGTTGGTAGCTCACTTAAAGGTGGGCAGTTATAACAAATTGATTCAGGATCTATTTGCAATTCTAAAACAGCTGCAACCCCTGAATTTTGAGCGCGCTTAAAGGCATCAGCAAAGTCTTCAGTACGAGTTACTGTTTCGCCATATGCACCAAAAGATTTTGCAAAAGCAGCAAAGTCAGGATTAACCAATTCAGTACCGCTTACTCTGCCAGGGTGACGTCGTTGTTGGTGCATACGAATAGTGCCGTATAAACCGTTATTAATAACTAAAATAATGGGCTTGCCTCCGTACTGAATCGCAGTAGCTAATTCTTGGCCATTCATTAAAAAGTCACCATCGCCAGAAAAGCAAACGACAGTGCGTTCTCTATGTACAAGGCTTGCCATAACAGCCGCGGGAACACCGTAACCCATAGCACCACTTACGGATGATAAATTTGTGCCTTTTCCACTATATTGATAAATTTTATTAGGCCAATCAGAACAGTTACCAGCACCAGTTGTGACAATTGCATCTCGTGGTAATACTCCACGTAAGTGAGTCATAACCAGTCCCATATCTAAATCACCCGGCTGCGGTTCAGCAATCAAAGACTGCAAATACCCTTCTCGAAGTACTTCACGCCATTCAGCTAATTCATTACTAGTGGTTAAGTCAATATCAGTTAGTGCTAACGCCATTTCACTTATACCTGCATTGATCATCAAGTCAGCTTTAAATACACGTCCTAACTCTTCAGCTTGAGGGTAAATATGAATAAATTTTTGTTTTAAAACTGGTGGGGTAAGCACGGTATATTTACACGTTGTACCTTCATCTAAACGTGCGCCAAAAGCTATTAATAAGTCACATTCATCAATAGCTTTTGTTAAACTAGCAATGTTTCCCCAAGCGACATCACCAACGTAACAGTCATGGCGGTTATCAAACAAACTCTGTCGTCGAGAAGCTGCTGCTACCGGAATATTATTGCGGAGACAAAAAGCTTCGAAAGCTAAACGAGGTTCATCTTCCCAGCAAGCAGCTTCGATGATAACTAAAGGTTTCTTTGATGCTAAAAGCATCGTTTGCATTTGAGCAAGTTCAGCAGTTCCAGGACAGGTTCGCACAGGTACAGCTGGAGATAAATCAGCAACTTCAGTAAATTCTCGTAACATATCTTCAGGTAATGCAAGCACTACAGGACCCGGGCGACCAGATTGTGCCACCTGAAACGCGCGATTGATAAATTCAGGGATTCTAGCAGGATCGTCAATTTGTGCAGTCCACTTTGACATTTGACCAAACATACGGCGGTAATCTATCTCTTGAAACGCTTCACGTTCAATATTTTTTCGCGGCACTTGACCAATAAGTAAAATCATAGGGGTTGAGTCTTGATATGCAGTATGAACTCCAATCGAAGCATTTGTTGCACCAGGTCCTCGTGTTACAAAGCAAATCCCAACTTTTCCCGTTAAACGAGCATAAGATGTAGCCATAAAAGCTGAACCACCTTCTTGTCTGCAAGTAATATACTCCATACCCGTTTCGTGTTGATACAAAGCGTCTAATGCGGAAAGATAACTCTCGCCTGGTACACCAAATACTTTATCAACTCCATTTATTGCTAATGCTTCTATTAATACACTACCGCCAGTACGTTTTGTCATTACACGTTCACTCATTCATAAATTTATTTTATGTATTAACATTAACTAATTAATTTTTACAAAAAAGTCTTGTTGTTGATACACACTATTTTATTACTTTTTTGCTAACTCACATTTGGATAAAAGCTTCTTAGCAAATTATTTATCAAACCGTATTAAGGATGTATCAACACTTTAGTCCAATGTAAAAGAATCCTGCAAACGAATTAATTTTGCTGGTAAGTGAATAATATTCTTCTTGAATATAAAGACACACACTACAGTAAGACAGAGCACTTTAAAAAATTCATATCATGCTGAAATTGTTTCATTTGTGATTATTTTTAAAAAAGCCAATATGCTCTAAATAATATTACTAACGAGTATTTTTAATGTCATATAAACATATTGAGTTTTCGATCAATAAAGGCGTGGCTATTTTAATATTGAATCGTCCTGATAAATTAAATAGCTTCAATCAATTAATGCACAAAGAAATACGTGAAGTTCTCAAAAAAGTAAACATTGAGGATAATATTCGATGTCTGTTAATCACAGCGAATGGTCGAGGTTTCTGTGCTGGGCAAGATTTAGATGAACGGAAGTTTGATCCAGACGCAGCACCAATTGACCTTGGTGAATCAATAGAAAAAAACTACAATCCTATGATTCGACTAATTCGTTCACTTAAACTACCTGTTATTTGTGCGGTAAATGGTGTTGCAGCAGGTGCGGGCGCCAATTTAGCATTATCCTGTGATATTGTTTTAGCCTCTACCGAGGCAAGTTTCATACAAGCTTTCAGTAGAATTGGTCTTGTGCCAGACTCAGGTGGAACATGGACACTCCCACATGCGGTTGGCATTCCTAGAGCAATGGCGTTATCACTTTTGGGTGAAAAAATAACCGCTGAACAAGCAGAACGTTGGGGGATGATATGGAAGACTTATCCACCAAATGAGCTTTATGATAAAGCACTAAAAATGGCAATTGATTTATCCGTACAACCTACTTCAGGTCTGGCGCTAATAAAAAAAGCAATACAGTGCTCACCCCACAACACTTTGGATCAACAGCTTGATTTAGAGCGTGACTTACAAAGATTAGCCGGACAAAGTGACGATTACAAAGAAGGTGTCACTGCTTTTATAGAAAAACGTCGACCAAACTTTACGGGTAAATGACAATAACATTATAGATGCTAACTAGATTTGAACATTCATCGAGTTAGCATAAGTGTGTCATGATTTTGATTAACAAGTTTCCTAGTTTAGTAATCAAAAATAAATTTCATAACTTACTGAGTTATTAAACATACTTATTTAGACTCAATACTTCGCAGCAATTGCACTCCTACGATGAATCATACAATACATTACTTATAATACATTGAACTAATGAAAAATAATCATTAAAATCAAACAAGAAAAGAGCACGTACGCTTATTGGTGTGCTTTATTATTTGGAGTTAAACTAAATGCGTAGATTCCCTCCGTTCGCAGCTTTGCGCTCTTTTGAAGCTGCAGCACGGTATAATAATTTTAAACTAGCAGCCGAAGATTTATGTCTATCAGCATCAGCAGTTAGTCATCAAGTGCGATCGTTAGAAGAGTTTTTGGGTGTTCAACTTTTTCACAGAGAAAAAGGTAAACCAATATTAACCAACATAGGTACTGAATATTTAGAACAAATCCAAGATGTGTTCGATCGTCTAGAAAATGCAACTAATTCAACGTTAAAGCGAGGTAAACGTTCTTCATTAACCTTGCAGTTGCTACATTCTCTAGCTTCTTGTTGGCTGTTATTATTATTACCAAAACTGAAAGTGCGCTGTCCAAATCTTGATATAAAGTTGCTTAGCGCTACTACTCCTGTTGAATTTAGCAGCGGAGATATTGATGCAGCTATAAGATACGGCGATGGAAATTGGCTCGGTTTACAAAGTGACTTTTTAATGGAAGACGAGTTACTTTTAGTCTGTAGTCCTGATCTTATTGATGAGTTGCCAAGCATAGATAATTTAAAACAACTAGAGCAACAGACATTAATACAATGTAGTTTAGCACCAGAAGAATGGAAAGATTGGATAAAAGAAACAGGCAATGAACACTTTAGTAGTGAAAACTGGTTAGATTTAGACAGTAGAGGCTTAGTTTTAGAAGCCGCATCCTCAGGCTTGGGTATTGCTATTGGAAGAATGCCCTACGTGGTTGAATATTTAAAAAATGGACGATTAATCGAGCCTTACTCTGTTCGTGCTAAAACAGGGAAAGGTTATTATTTAGTCTATCCAGAGCATCATGCTAAGTTTGAAAATGTAGTACATTTACGTGAATGGCTCTTAGAAGAATGTCAGCCAAAAGATCAAGCTGAACATTCAATTAAGACTAATTAATAAGTATAAATTATTTGTAATATAACGAATTTACTCTTGCTAAAGATGTGCTTGCCTCATACATAATTCGATCTATTAGTTCCTGACAGGTTGGAATATCTTCCACTAAACCTACAGCCTGTCCGCAAGACCATATTGCATCATCGAGATTACCTTCAGAATATACTGATGGATTTCTTGTTCCAGTAATCAAAGGCATCAGCTCATCTAAACTCGCGCCACTTTTTTCGAGCTCTAGTACTCGTAGGGCCATACCATTTTTTGCAACCCTGGTAGGAGACTTAATAGTTTTTTGTACTATAACTGTATCGTCTTCACTTGCACCTTTCATCCAGTCTTTTACTGCACTATGAGCAGGACATTCTTGAGTCGCAACAAAGCGTGTACCCATAATAATCCCTTCTGCCCCCATACTTAATGCAGCCATTAAACCTGAACCATCAACTATTCCGCCGCCCGCGACAATAGGGATGCTAACATTTTCTACAGCTTTTCGAATCATAACCATAGTACCAACTTCAGACATCCCTGGATGACCCCCAGTTTCGTTACCAACAACACTTACAGCATCACAACCAATTCGCTCACAAGTTAGGGCATATTGAGCTCCCGGTACTTTATGAATAACTTTCATATTAGCTGCTTTGAGTTGATTCATATACTCTTCTGGGTTTCGCCCTGACGTTTCTATGACCTGTACTTCTTCTTCTATACACATAGCAATATAATCTTGTGCTTGAAAATTTCGTGCAGTAGGGAATAAGTTGATATTCACACCAAAAGGTTTATTTGTTAGTGATTTCAATAAGTGCAGTTCATTACGGAAACTTTCTTCATCAGGAAAAGTGGCAGCGGTAATAATACCTAAACCACCAGCATTTGACACAGCTGCTGCTAGTTCAGCTCGCCCTAGGCGGAACATCCCACCACAAATAATAGGGTGTTTGATATTTAATAACTCTGTTAAACGTGTTTTAAACATTATTTTTTCTCCAAAATATGGTTAAGCAAGGAAATTGTTTTTGTTACTTATTATTTATTAACTTCATTGCTAGTGATGTGGAACAACTTCGGCCCAAACTCTTTCACGTAACTCCCATGGAGCACCCAGTAATAGTTGATATGCTCGAGCTCGACGGAAAAATAATTGAACATCCACTTCCATGGTATACCCCATACCTGCCCATATTTGCTGAGCAGTAAATGTTGATTTTTTACCTGCTTCACATGTTTGAATACAGGCAATCGCGACTTGGTTTCTATCCCCTGTTACCGAAGCTTCTCTTACTAATAAGTGTGCAGCTGATAGTTCTAACGCAGACTCTGCTAAACGATGTTGAACTGCTTGAAAACTTCCAATTGGTTTGTCGAACGCAATGCGTTCCTTAGCATACTCAACCGCAATATCAGTGGCCTGAGATGAGAGGCCTACAATGTAAGCACAGGTAACTAGACGGAAATGATCAAATGCTTTAGCTAGTGATTCCCATTGCACGGGTATATATTCAGCGTTAACTAAATCGTTAGGTGAAACTTTGCTATACGCATTATTCGCTAAGTCAGGCATTGAGGTAGAGCTCCAACCAGAAGTCGGCTTATTGATAAGTGCAAGTACAGGCTGTCCGTTTTGGAGCGCAGGAACAACTAATAACTCTGCACTTTCTAATTGGTTAGCGATCCATACACTCGTTGAATTAAATTCAGGTAGTCGCTCAAGCTTAGTTGGTAATCCATTTGAAGGAATAGCAAAGGAGACTCTTTTAGTGCCAGTACTAAAGCTTTCTACATCCACTTTATCTTCTGCATATTGGGCTAATAAAGGCAGAGCCAAAACAGCGACTTCAGCAAAAGGTAGTGGGTAAGCAGCGCGCCCAAGCTCTTCTGCGATAATACAAGCTGAGATCAACCCTTCACTTTCTGTTTCAACATATTGAAGCATTTCTAACCAACCTAACTGGGCAAGTTTCGCCCAGCTTTTGTTAGCTAATGTCCAATCACCAGCTTCTGCAGAACGAACTACAGTTAACGGACTTTCAGTGACAGCAAAGCTTTGCGCAGCACTTCGAACCATTTCAGCTTCAAGGTCCGTCATCGATGCATTTTCATCATAGTTTTGTAAATGGTTAGATATATTCATCGTCTTCCTCCAACTAAATTAATTTTTTCAGCATCTACATAAGATTTGGCTGCTTTGTTAGTGTTTGAGTTATTTATTTCCTGCAAGATCTCTTCAGTATGTTCTCCTAAGCGAGGTGGTGGTCTACGTACTTTTCCTCCCTCCCCAACGCGAACACCTGTGCCAACACTCTGTACTTTGCCATAGCCGGGATAGTCATACTCATATAGGAAATTACTATCAACTACTTGTGGATCTTTCATCACTTGTTCAAGCATTTGCAAGGGAGCATTAGGCACGCCTTGTGCTTCGAAAAGTCCTACCCACTCTTGCGTATTTCGTTTAAGAAAACGTTCTTCAGCGTTCAAGGATAGTTGTCTACGTGCTTGATCTATCTCTTCTGTTTCAGGAATACCGTCTGGGTTCGTGTGCCAAGGGTCTTCCATTTCCAGCAACTTAAGAAAAATAAGACGTTGAGGCACATTCAAGCAACCAACAGTAATAAAGCCATCTAAAGTTTGGTAAGTACGATAGTACAATTCACGCGCACCAAAGGCATTAGAGCGTTTTGATACCGCCGCCATTTGCTCAATGGTATTACCCTCTTTGACAGGTAAATCTATAGCACCTTCAACGGTGAGCATTTTTTGACGCTGCAAGCCTAAGGCTGCCTCAAGCAGAGACGCTTCCACTTTTTGCCCTTTACCTGTTTGATAACGTTGGAACAACGCACACATAATACCGTAAAGCATATAATGACCGGCTGTAAAGTCTACTAATGCAACGCCAGCGTAACGTTTAGGTACACCACCATCCGGTGCAGGGTTAGAACTTAATAATCCACTAAAAGCTTGAACAACTAGATCGTATCCTGGTTGAATACTTCGATCTCCAGTGGGACCATAAGCCGTATTAGTGGTGTAGACTAAGCGTGGAAATAAATCCTTTAATTTTTTGTAATCTAGACCGTAACGCTCAGCAACACCTGGTCTAAAGTTAGAAACCATAACATCGGCAGTTTCCAATAATTTTATTGCATTATCACGTCCTTCAGATGTTTTTAAATCTAAAACAACAGAACGCTTATTACGGTTTAGTGCCATAAAACTTTGGCTAACACCCGGTGCAAAAGGGTCTTGATGACGCCATTGTTCACCTGTCGGAGATTCGACTTTAATTACATCAGCCCCCATATCACCTAGCAACATGCAACAAAAAGGACCGGCCACATAGCCAGAAAAATCAATAATTCTAATGCCGTTTAAGGGGAGGTTATTGCTTGAATCACTCATCGAGGTAACTCCAAACCGCGTGTAGCGATTATGCTCTTTTGTATTTCACTACTACCGCCAGCAAGTGTTAACGCAGGACTTGCGCGATAAAGTGCGGTTAATAAACCATCATTTACGGCTAATTCGGAACCATATTCAAAGAGAGCTCGAGTGCCAATCATATCAACAGCAGCATTAGCTATCGCTTGCGATAATAAGCCAATGTATAACTTACCGTAAGAAAACTCGTTACTAGCCCCGGTGCCGGCGTCTAAATGACGTGCAATCAAGTATCCGAAAGTACGCGAAACTTGAGCTTGACTATATAATTCAGCCATTTTTTCTTGAACTGCATGGACATCAGATAAGCAGCCACCGTCTGGCGCGGTACCTAACTTATGAATATACTTTGATAAATCATCTAGTGCGCGCCTAGCTGCACCAATTCTATCCATAGCAGAGCGTTCTAAATCTAAACTCTTCATTGATTGATGAAAACCGCGATTTAATTCACCAATTAAATTTTCTGCAGGTATGCGGGCATTATCGAAGAAAACTTCATTAATAACTCCACCCCCCAATGTTTCAAATGTATTTACAGTCACACCAACAGTTTTCATATCAAGTACAAAAGTACTTATACCTCGGTGCTTTATTGCATCTGGATCTGTTCGAGCAGCAAGGTACATGTGGGTTGCAACTTCGGCACTTGACGTCCATATTTTATGACCATTGATTACATATTCGTCGCCATCTAAACGAGCCGATGTGCGCAAGGAGCCAAAGTCAGAACCAGCACTAGGCTCTGAGAACCCTTGACAGAGTATCGCTTGTCCACTCGTGATCATTGGTAAATACTTAGCTTTTTGTTTTTCGGTACCAAATATCATCAAACTATTACCAAATACTTTTACCGATAATAAATAGCCACTTAAAGGTGCTCGAGCATAACCGAGTGCTTCATCTATAATGAAAGTTTCAAGATGGCTGCAACTTTTACCACCATATTGCTCTGGCCAATGTCGGCCAATCCAACCTGCTTGGCCAAGCTGACGATAAAATTCAATCGAATCTCCATCACTCATTGTTCCTTGTCTTTCAAGTCCTTTTGTAGTTTCAGGTATAACTTTTTCACAAAAGTCTAACACCTCTTGTCTAAGTGTATTTAGTTCATCATTTGTTGGTATTAGCCGCATATCAATCTCCGAGGCTGTTATAAAATTCAGCAATAGTTTAAGTTCGAATTTGTTTACATCGAAACATGAAACTATGTTGAATTGCTTTAACAAATGGCACAAGAGAATTGGATTCAGCCGAGTGTGAATAGATTTTGATTTGGTGTTAAATGTAATCAATTGATGTTTAAGTTGCTGTTTTTATATTCTTATTTATTTTCTGTATTATTTGTTTAAATTGATTGTCTAAAATTTATTTTATAAAATACTGTTGTTGAGGGATAAACCTAAATAAATTAATAAGAGGTTTATTTAGCGAGCTACAGATAGCTTTCTAAAAAAGATTAAGCAAAATAAAAGGGTTAAACTTTATCGAATATTAAAATTTAAATGTCAACTTGCACCTATTGCAAGCGGAAAGCTATATTTTTACGTTATCAAAAATTTTAAATTAAAAATATGATTAGCCGAACTTATTACCCATTGTTAATAAGGTTATAAGCCACCAATATAACTAATTAAGCATGTAACTTTGAATTAGTTTACTTCTTACAGCTGTTATTCCGGTAAATCATAGAGACTCTTTTTTTGTTTTCTTTATATGGATGGAGGTTATATGCCAAGAGGAGGTAAAAGAAATGGTGCTGGCGCGCCTAAAGGCAATTTTAATGCTATAAAGCATGGAAGGCGTGCCAAAGTTTTGTACAGTATACCTTTAGATAAAAAATTAACAGGTTTTGTAACTGCGGGGTCAGGTACGTAAAAAATCAAATCAATGAGCTTACACCCGACAAACAGACGAGCAGAAAATCTTGGCTAATATTGCTAGAAGTATGTTCCTGCGTTTACAAAAGCTAATGTCCTATTTGGCTAGCTGCTGCCGTAAACCACAACAAATAACTAATGTCTGAACTCTTGCCTTTAGTTAGTCATATGCTAAAGGCTTAAAAGAGCCTAAAGCGGACATTGATGCTACATCTTCCTATTCGTAATTTAGTTTAATAACTGAGTATTTAAATGCAGTTATAACTTGTTTCCACCCAAGTCAGGAAATGAGGCATGTTGCTTCATTTCGTCTATAAACGAAATTTTTGTTTTTATCTGTAGGTAAGTAGTGGTGTTGGCTGCAAAGAACTGTTATTAATATATAAAATAAATAAGGTGGAAACTTTTTTTCTGTAAAAGAGGCAAGTTGCCTCCTATTAAATTGTTAGGCAGTAATTCATAAACTGATGGAGAGATTTAACATTTAGTTTCATCGTTAATAGTAAAACTCAACAATTTGTAATGGTCTAAAGTCGAATGTCACTCCCTACGGGAAGGACGGTGTTGATAATCTATGATTAGCTCTAGAAAAGATAAACACCCATTAACGTCTATCCTAAAATAAAATGGAGTGTTGCTATGTTACGATCAAAAAAGAAAGAAGTTCGAGAAGTATTAAAGCTAGTAATCGACGCATCAGAAGTTGTTATTAGATTATTAAGAATTTTCCTGCTTCTTTGGGACTAAATGCTAATAGGTGGGGCTTAATTGCCCCACCACCCTAATACTGCCCAACAAGAAATTAAACAAGGACAAAAAACAGCTTGCTGTCCTTCGTTCCTCAGGCATTATAGCAAGCTGTTTTTTGCCTCTTAATGGGGCGTTGAGGCTGTAGAATTTCTCCAAAGTAGAAAGTCGTGGATGATATTTAGGTTCATACAGCCTATAAAAGTCATTTTTTAGTGAGATATTGCCTCAGATTTCACGCAGTAACGCAATTTGAGGTTTAATTTTTAATAAATTTTAAGGCTGTTTTTTCTAAAAGAGAAATTCTACAGTCTCGTTAAGTTTTAGGAGAGTTCAGTGTCCTCGCTGATTGAACAGATTAAAAATCGTAGTGACAATATTAAAAGTCAAAGAACTACTTTTGTGTCAAAATTAGAAGAACTAGATAATGTTCTATCTAAAGCATTATCAGGAATTGATGCATGGGCTTACTCTAAAACAGAAAATCTTGAGATGGTTGGTCCTGATGATTGGATTTATGGACATTTATCTTTTGGTGAAGGTGCTTTGAAAGTTGTATATAGGTCAACAGAGGATGATTATCATGACAACATAACTGGTGTGCCTGAAGAGCGTCAAACTCTTCAAACGAAAAGTATAAAATCTTGCCCAATTGAATGGCTTGAAAAGCTTTCTTCTGAAAAACAAATAAATCACCTATTATCTAGTATTGATAAATGTTTAGTTTCAATTGAAAGTAACACTATAGGTTCAATTGACTCACTGAATAAAGCCCTTGATTCACAATCTGAAGAAATCTCAAAAGAAACCACTAACGCGCTTAAAGAGACAGACTCTGACGAACTACTGCGAGTTTGGCTCAAAGCAAGATCTTCTATTCAATCAGACCCCTCAGATTCAATAACTAGATCTTCTAGCTACTTAGAGTCAGTTTGTCGTTTAGTTTTAAAAGAAATGGATGTACCACTACCTAATAAAAATGACATGACCAACTTAATAGTTTCTGCGGTAAATGCATTAGATTTGTCTGATAATTCAGAAGCGAATAGAGATCTCAAGAAATTGTTTGGTGGGCTTAAAGGTGTTTTTCAAGCAATTGGCACAATGCGAACTCACTTTGGGACTGCACATGGTTTTTCACCTGGCGATTATGTTCCTCAGGAACATTATGCAAGGTTAATCAATGATGCATCTGCTACTGCAAGTACCTATTTATTAAGAAGGTTGAGACAAAAACTTAACAAGCAAATCAACAAGGACTAAAACAGCGAGCTGTTCGCTTCGCTCCATTTTAGCCCACTATTTTTAGCCTGTTATTTGGGCGTTGGTATGAATCGAAAATTGGCGATAGCCGCAATATTTTTAATTATGCTGACTGGTTGTGTTTCTTCAAGAACAGCTTTGGATGTTGGATATTCCAATTTATTCAGAGTCGGTGACGATATATTGGAAGTAGCTTGGGTTCCTAAAGGTGAAACTGACTATTCTAATGCTCTTAACTCCGAACAATCTAAGGAGATTTTAGATTCCTGCAACAACGAAATTATGAATGATAATGAATATTTAACAGTTTCTAAGGTAGAGAATTTACTGCGAAACTGTATAAATGATAAAGGCTATGACTTATTGCAGCGCATAAGTGTTGTCTCTAGGTATTAAATACGTATAACAACACGCCCTGAGGTGGACAAAAAGTGAAATTAGCATTCTGAGATGAAAAAAACTGGCCCTATGACCTTACATCAGTCACTGAAGCATATAGTTATTTGTAGTTAAAATTAACCCCTAATATGTTCATAACATCACAAACACCTAATGTCCGCTATGTCGGAGAAAGTGACCATTACCAACCATACTTATAGTCCCTTTATAAAAGGATTACTATTATGTATCAAATCATCCCTTACACTCCTAAACCCACTTGGAACAAAGGTAAGCTCATAGGGCAGAAACTACCTCTTAAGCTTGAAGAAATATGGTCAATTCGAACAAGGTTGGACATAAGTAACAACCTTAGAGAGTTGACTATGTTTAATCTAGCTCTAGATTGTAAGCTCAGAGCGTGCGACTTTGTTAAATTGAAAGTTAGAGATATAGCTCATGGGGCAACAGTTCAATCTAGAGCAATACTTGTTCAACAAAAAACAGGCAAGCCAGTACAGTTTGAAATCACCCCAAAAACTAGAGTTGCCATTACGTCATGGATCAAATTCAATTACTTAAAAACAAGTGATTACCTTTTCCCAAGTAGGGTAAAAACCAGTGAACATTTATCTACAAGACAATACTCTAGAATAGTAAAACGTTGGATCACAAGTATTGGTCTAGATCCTACTGCATATGGAACACATTCCATGAGAAGAACTAAGGCATCACTCATTTATAAACGAACGAAGAACCTACGCGCAGTGCAAATTTTATTGGGTCATACCAAGCTAGAAAGTACAGTGAAATACCTTGGTGTTGAAGTTGATGATGCGCTCGAATTATCAGAGCATACCGATATATAAGCAATGTATTTAAAAAAAAGCATGGACGCTTTTGAGCCTAAAGCGGACATTGATGCTGCATCTTCCTATTCGTAATTTAGTTTAATAACTGAGTATTTAAATGCAGTTGTAACTTGTTTCCACCCAAGTCAAGAAATGAGGCATGTTGCCTCATTTCGACTATAAGCGAAATTTTTGTTTTTATCTGTAGGTAATAAGTGGTGTTGGCTGCAAAGATTTGTTATTAATATATAAAATAAATAAGGTGGAAACTTTTTTTCTGTAAAAGAGGCAAGTTGCCTCCTATTAAGCGTTATACGAGGGAATCATGGAAATATCGGATTATTTAACGTTACTTAATTCGTTGAGAGATTCTGGATTAGGCATTTGGGCAAATTTCTTGACGGTATCATTAGCCATTGTTGCTTTTGTTGGGTCAGTAAAGTCTTTGGATATTAGGGGGATTGTTCTTCTTTCAGTTTTGTTCGCTGTTTTCTCTTATACTAATTACACTGGTTTAAAGAAAAACTTTGAGCTGCGGCAAGAAGTGGTAGCCACCATCAATAAAATAAAGCAATCAGACTTTCAGAGCGAAAGCAGCTGGAAGGAGTTTAAGAGCGACAGGAGATCAAATAGCGCCCTTATAAGTAAATATTCCTCTGAAAAAAAATGGAGCGAGGAAAAGCTTATTTTCCATAATTTTGTATCAGCTTTAGTTCCGTTATTAATTTTTTCGTACTACGTACTAGGCATATGGCTAACAAGGCGCTCAAACGGGACCGCCAAAATCGTGGCTTCGCCACAAAGCGGCCCTTTAGCTTAGCGTTAGCAAGCATTGCATACTATGGAGTTTACCTTGATACGGATATTTTCAATTATTATATGTTTATTCTTTAATCAAAGCGCTGTAGCAGAAGAAACCTACTTAACAGAGTTAAAAAGCTTTATTGCTGCCTTCAAACCTGTTGTTGATATAACTAAGGAACTTAGCTCACTAAGTTTCGATAAATCTACTGAAAATGAGATTGAATTTAGAGCAGCAATGAATAAATGTGTTCTAAACGATCTAGATAGGTTTTATGAAAAATCAATTCCTACATTTAAAAAATACTATTCGATTTCGGAACTCCAAAATTTAACTCGTTCTTTGCAATCAAAAGAGGGTAAAGTTTATTTAGATTATATTGGAGGCATTATTGTTAGTAGTTCCCTTACGCCAAAGGAAGTTGAAGCTATAAATATGATTTGGAATACAAAAGAAGTGTTGAAACTAGAGCCTTTTTTCGCAGAGTTATCAGAAAAAACGGAAGAGTATGCTTTACCATTTCGTGATTATTGCTTAAAAAAATACTTACCTGAGAAGTAACTTGCTAACAACACGCCCTGAGGTGGACAACTAGTAAATTTTAGCGTTCTGAGCTGAAAAGCCACAGACGACTATGAACTTAAGCCCGACTAACAGTCGAGTGTAAAGTCTTGGCTAAAATTGTCCTAAATATGTTCATGGATTCACAAAAACCTAATGACCGCTATTGGCTAGCTGCTGCCTTAAGCCACAACCAACAGCAATTGAATATATTGTCGGAACAGTTGCCATTATAAAATTAGTCTTAAAGACTGCTTTCCTAAAATTAGAATGATTTATTTATTAAAATTAATGGTTAACCTAAATGATATTAGATGGTCAAAGTTAATACTATTTAGTGGCAGTAGTGAATGATAATAACCGGAAGTTCTAATGCAATTGGGTGGCATAACCGATGTAATTACCCAATATTTTAATTAAACTTGCCAAATTTTCTCCTGATATCTATCGACCTAATTATTAAAAGTCAAAAAAGTTGGCTAACGAAAGAGTAAAAGCCGACCGTTTTTGTCTTAGTTTATCTTCTTACTTTATTTGCATTGAGTTTGCAGAACGAGCCCCTCATATACTTGTGTTAATATTTACTAAGCTATCCAAAACTATTAAATTATCATTACGTTATACTCTTGGATTATTTATATAGTAACTGATTACGTTTAGGTAAATTATGCCAACAAAGAATCAAATAAAAAAAGTAAAACAGGCTTTTATTAGCTCACCTAAAGCAAACGACAAAGTGTTAAGTGCTATCGAAATCGCAAAAGCTGTAATTGGTATTGATATAATGGAGCAGCACAAAAAGAAAATACTAACTGAAGTTCAATGGTTAATATCTGAAGCTCACGGTAAATATACAACAAAGTATCGAACAGCAGGTGTTTTGAGTGATAGTGACGAGTCCGTTCAACATGAACATGTATTTCCAAGAAAAAAACTATCACTTCGTATCTTAAATGATCCAATAAATATTGAAAAATACTTAAAAGATGTAGTGGGGTGTGTTGTCACTGTGAATGAACATAACCTATTATCAATCGCTGAAAAGTCTAACCCTGAATTAGATGGTTGGGATAGGTATAAAGCTGCAGGTATAGTGGTTTATGATATGGAACAAATACCGCCTATAGAGGTCAAGTTTTAAACTCAGGTATACATGTTTTCAAGGGACACTCAATAAGTGTGAACGCCGTCATAATTTTCGTCATCGTTAAAGGTTTATTATAGTGTATCAATGTATTAACAAAAATATTGACAATCTGCTTGACGAAATTGGTCATGAGCATGTCAAAGACTACGAGTTCCTTTTGAACGAACTAAGCTCAATAAACGTTGCAAAAGATATTAATTATCAAACCAAATATCGTACTTTTTGGGTGATGAGATATATATCGCCTGATTCTGATTTTAATACAAAGTATTTCGAATTTTTGGAAAATAATAAGAACAAAAAGTCAGTAACACTGGATGAAGTCTGTACTCACTTTAATGGAGTTACAACAGATAAAGCAGGTAAATACTCATCATTTCAATTTTCGTTTATATCGAAACTCATGCACATGATCAACGGTACTTTCCCTATATATGATTCTAAAGTACGAGATTTTTATTTCATCCCAATTAGTAGTGATAATAATTTTGAAAAAAAACGAAAGAATGCAAATGGCTTAATCTATTACCTTATTCAAGAACAAAAGAAAGCGATTGCTTGTAAAGAGATTAAAAGCGCCATGAATAAATTTAAGAATAGATTTTCGCCTCATAACTTTTCAGATGAAAAAATTCTAGATTCTTTAATATGGGGCTATGTAAAGTATAGAGAGAAAAAAGTAAAACAATATATAATTGATAACTAGGTTATTTTTAATAACAGATAACGAATATAGTATATTTTCAGGTTTCGTTATTTCAGTTTAAAATTAGACTGAAGCTAATACTTGATAAGTATAGAACAACACGTTTTTGACCTCTTATAGCTTATAAAGCTCATCAAAAAATACTTAGCTACCTTGCTACAACTTGAAAATTATAAAAAAGTAACATTTTTATAATTGCGCACCTTTGATAACCTTTTTGTTTTCTTTATATGGACGGAGGTTATATGCCAAGAGGTGGTAAAAGAAATGGTGCTGGCGCGCCTAAAGGTAATTTTAATGCTATAAAGCATGGAGGGCGTGCCAAAGTTTTGTACGGTATACCTTTAGATAAAAAATTAACACGCTTTGAATATAGAGCTCTTTGTTTAGAGCAATTAGAACATGTTAAATCTCAAGATGTTATTTTGGATATAACATTAGGGCCTACCTACTACCAACTCAAACAGAGATATCATGGCGCTATTTTCATTAACGAGAAAATATCTATGACAAGCAGTTTACAATACTATAAAACTTTAGCTGCCTCTCTTAAAACGGTTACCCCATACCTGTAACTTATCTAATTCATATTAAAATTCATTTACCAAATATCTAACCAAACAATCAAAGAATATTTATTATAAATTTTTCAATAAGTTAAATCAGTAATTGTGATCAGTAATTGTGATCAGTAATTGTGATCAGGTTATGTGATCAATTGATGTATTCGCAGACTTGATCACATCGATTGTATTAGCTTTATATGTTGTATTTTATTCTTTTATTAAAAAGAGGTGCTGAATGATTTTAGCTAAAAGTTGTGGCAAATTAGTCGCGCTGGATCTTGCTAGATCCTATTGGAACTAGCTGGATTAAAAAAGAGGTGTTGAATGACATGCAGGTTTTAATGCGTCATTCTTGGCTCTGGACAGTGTTGGCTTTGAGTAACCGTTTCTAGTTGTTACTGGCTCTTAGCATACTAAATATAACCTTAAGTAGATTGAATTATGAATAAAAGTATATTTGAAAGTTGTTTTGCTTCTAATCGAGTTGAAAAAATATTTCAACTCATAGTGATCAAGATAAATGGTATAAGCATGACCTTAATAGATGATCAAGAATGCGATTTAGCTGGAAACCAAGTAACACGATTGCATATTTGTAATATATCAAAGTATATGAATGTAAATAAAATTCAAAAATTTAGTTTTTCACCAGTAATTTTTGACACTCCCCCCATAAAACCTTTAGTAAGCATGTTCTGCAAATTACGGCACCTCATAAAAACTTCGTTACCGATTATGCATCTCCTGTCCGGCCACTTTCAAAAAAAATACTTTTTTAGGTTTAACCATTAAAGGTAATACCTAAAAAATAAAGCCTTAAGGTTTTATTTAGCTCCATATTTTTATAGCAAACTTTAATTACTGAAATCAGTAACGACGGGGTTTTTACGCCCAAAGGAATCACAAATGTACTTTATAAAACTACCAGCAGTTATGGCAAAAACAGGGTTAGGAAAGAGCTCTATTTACGCAATGATGGCAGAGAATCGATTCCCAAAAAATATAAAGCTTGGACCACGAGCTGTTGCATGGTCTAGCCAATTAATCGACGAGTGGATGGCTGAACGAATTCAGTCATCGTTATAAATTTAAATAGCCGCCTTGATAATAAAGCGGCTATTCAGTTAGATGTTTATCTTTGTTAAAGCTAGAGAGATAAAGAGAATCAGCACCATTTTAGGACAATTTAAATGAGTACAGTGTGTACCAAAAATAAGACATTAATCGATCATTGCGCAATTAGTTTTCAAACAAAAAATAATCTAGAAATGAATCATATTATATTAAAAATTAAGTATTTAATGAGACGCTTTAAAATAAGAGTAGGAATTAATAAACCACAGTTAACACATAAATTTACCGCTGGAAATATTCTTTATTGTGATTATATGGCTAAAAATAATAAGTCAGTTGGATCAATTAAAATAAATTATCACGATAGTTTGGTAAAGCTAGAGCTTAATGGTTCTTTATGCTCCTATATTCAGCTGGAGGATGAGGGGTTCTCAGCTATCTATGAATTTTCAAAAGCATACTGTGGAATCATTAGGAGGCTAGATATTTGTCTAGATGATAAAAGTGGAAAATATAACTTAAGGAGAGCACAGCAAGACTACTCTAGTAGTAAATATAACTCTAAAAGTGGCCCTAAACTAACTTCAGAAACACATTGTTCTAGCTCAGGAAGAACAAAGTATTTAGGTTCAAAGTTGTCTTATAAGTTTGTCCGAATTTATGAAAAAGGTAAGGAACTTAAGTTAGCTAAAAATGACCCCGAATATAAGAATTGGACCAGGCATGAAGTTGTTTTAAAAAACCAAGGAAAGGTTTTAATTCCGCTTGAAGCCTTGATAAACCCTGATGGTATATTTGTATCATCATTTCCTAAGGCACATCGTAAAATGCTGAAAAACTGTGAGCCTCTTAATGTTGAAAAGATCGTTGCTAAGGAGGTTTCCACAACTTTACTACAGAAAACCCTTACTTTGAAAAAAGTGAGAGGAAGAACAATCGATCTTATTAGATCGGTTATTGATGATGATACTAAAACGTTAGATACAATTTGTCGTGATGGGCAATTAAGTACTTTTACAATACCTGATAAATTAAACCGCGATATTTTGAAAGAGCAATTCGATGAATTGTTAACCTATGCAAATAGTGGAGCTTAACAAATGAATATCAGTCCTAATCAAATTATAGCTACATTGCCCGCTATAGATGCTAGAGCGTTATTACGAAAGATTAAAAATGAAATTATTAATCTGTCTCTGATAGTTAGAACGTTGGATATATCTTACAAAAAAGCTCTTAGTATTATTGAAGCTCTGAGCGATGAGGGCTTTATTGAATTAAGCCCTAATAGTCCTCCCAAATATAAACAATGGTTAGTCACCAAGGAGGGGTCTAGGCTAGCTTTAGCAAGCGCGCGAGGAAGGTATAAAAAATCTACAGTAGATAAAAGTTTTCGAGAGTTTTTACAGAGAGTTAATCTTATTAATAATGATAAAACTTTATTGTACAGAGTTAAAAAAGTAGTTTTGTTTGGCAGTTATTTAGATATTCAAGATACCTATGGTGATATAGATTTAATTTGTTTTTTAGAGAATACAATAACAAAAAGTGAAGAATTTAGCTGTCTTAAGGAGGCAATTATGGATAAGCAAGCTGATGAAGGGCGGCATTTCACTTCATGGCTCGAAAGGTGTGCATCACTTGAATATGATGTCAGAAAAAAACTAAAAAATCGTTCCCCTATTTTAAGTTTACACTCTGAATGTGAGGGAGTTATAAATCATACTGACTCTAAGGTTATTTATGAAATCAATCGAAGCCATAAAAATGATCGCAGCTATAAATCTATTGTAAAAGCACTCAAGCTAGAGCAATACATTCTAAATTAGCTATAGATTCACAATTGTTTAATACTTACGCGCATACTAATATTTATGGGCTCTGCAGTGCTATTTCTGTAGGGCTCATTTTCAATGCTAGCTAAATTAATGAGTTATATATAAACCAGAAACACTAATAGTTTGAGGTATTGGTATATACAGTAATTATTATATTGCTAGCAATAGCAGCTTTTACTGTATTTATTTCAGATGTTCCAAATTCCAATACTTATCTTAATATCAAGCTTATTGACATGCGAATACTCTGTAAAACGAGGAAGCACTACATATTGGCTGTAAATCAACTGAAGTGATTTAATTAAAGCTTCAGTTATTGATTAGTTATATGAAAGTATTGACAATTATTTAGAATCGCTTCAATGTGTATGCAAACAAGGATTTAAAAAGCGCTTGCGTGTCATGGATGATTTTAGCCCCTCAGATCTCAAAAGTATTCTCCACTCAAAACGTGCCAATATTTATTACTTAGAATATTGTCGGGTCATGCAAAAAGATGGTCGCGTTTTGTATCTCACAGAAGCGAATAAAGAAAACCAATACTTCAATATCCCTATCGCCAATACCACTGTTTTATTATTGGGTAATGGTACTTCAATTACTCAAGCTGCTATGCGTATGTTAAGTCAAGCTGGCGTGTTAGTAGGTTTTAGTGGTGGTGGAGGTACTCCACTCTATATGGCAAACAATGTTGAACATGCTATCGAATGGATGACACCGCAAAGCGAGTATAGACCAACAGAATATCTGCAAGGTTGGGTGAGCTTTTGGTTCGATGATAAAAAACGCCTAGCTGCTGCAAAAATGATCCAAGCTGCACGTATTGAATACTTAATGCGTATATGGCAAAGAGATAAAGACCTAAAGCAAAACGGCTTTAATATATCAGGTATAGAAAGTGCGCTTAAAACCTTTGAGCAACGCACTGAAAAAGCGACTAAACAAAGTGAATTATTGTTAACCGAAGCACAACTCACTAAAACGCTTTATAAATTTGCCGCTAATGCGACAAAAACAGCTAACTTTACACGCCAGCACCAGTCCACAGACCTTGCTAATGACTTTTTAAATCACGGTAATTATTTAGCTTATGGATTAGCCGCTTGCACCTTATGGGTGTTAGGTATTCCTCACGGTTTTGCAGTCATGCATGGAAAAACCAGGCGAGGGGCATTAGTATTTGACGTTGCAGACTTAATAAAAGACACCTTAGTGTTACCGTGGGCATTTATTTGCGCGAAAGAAAACGCCACAGAGCAAGAGTTCAGACAACAAATATTACAAGCATTTACAGACCACAAATCTCTCGATTTCATTTTTAACAAAGTTAAAGAAATAGCTCTCGCTGAATTTATTAACGAAGATGAGAACGCCCCACGTGATGATTAGTTTATTTTTAGTGAGTCAACTATATTCACCACATAAACTCACCAAAGCGTTGTTCGCATTATGATGGTCACTTTTGTTAGCCAGTGTGAAAAAAATGCGCTGAAAAAAACACGCCGCGTGCTTGACGCCTTTGCCAATCGTATTGGTGATAATACCTGGCAAACCATCATCACCGAAGATGGCTTAGTCACCGTAAAAAGTATGCTCCGTCAAACCGCCAGCAAAAGCACCGCGGTAAGTTGCCATTGGATACGTTCGCGTTCAAGAAGTCAGTTTATTTGGGTGGTAGGGAATAAAAACAAGTTTAATGCAGCAGGTGTAGTCGCGGTGAATAGTACTAAGAAAAATTTGTTAAATAGTGAAATAGAAAGTGACTGGAAATACTTACCGTTAATTAAATCACTTACAGCGCTTTCAGCGTTACTTCATGACTGGGGAAAAGCATCTCGTTTATTTCAAGAGAAGTTAAGCCCTAATAGTAAAAATAAATTCAAAGGTGATCCGCTAAGGCATGAATGGATTTCTGTTTTATTACTTAATGCCTTAGTGAATAGTAAAAGTGATGAAACATGGTTAACCGAATTAGCGCAAAACGGTTTTACTGAAACACAGTTAAAAGCAACTATTAAAACACAAAACTCAACACCATTAGATAAGTTGCCTAACGCGGCAAAACTATTAGCTTGGTTAATTGTTTCGCATCATCGCCTACCCTATTCGAAAGAAGATTGGCGCTGTGACAAAGCACCTGATATAGCCACTACGCTTAAACGTATAACCCAAAAATGGGGCTATGAAAACAAGATAGATGAAGCAGAATACAACAAACGCGTAAAGCATTGTTTTGAATTTCCCAATGGTTTGTTATCAGAGTCAATACAGTGGACTCAAAAAATAAAACGTTGGTCAACTAGCCTACTCAATAATTTGCCTTTGCTTGAATCAGCGATGAAAGACGGAAGTTATCGTTTGGTATTACACCATGCGCGTTTGTGTTTAATGTTAGGTGATCACTTTTATTCATCACAAAATGCCGCGAAAAACTGGAAAAATAGTACAGGACTATTCGCTAATACTGATCGAAATACTAGCGAGCTAAAGCAAAAGCT
Source organism: Colwellia sp. PAMC 21821 (assembly GCF_002077175.1). NCBI lineage: Bacteria > Pseudomonadati > Pseudomonadota > Gammaproteobacteria > Alteromonadales > Colwelliaceae > Colwellia > Colwellia sp. PAMC 21821. The sequence continues at coordinate 931,139 of NZ_CP014943.1, read as the reverse complement.
TGATGAGCACTTGGTAGGCGTGGCAAAAAACGCCTTAGACACCGCACATTTATTACCCGCATTTGAAAAAGAGCCACCAGTGGCAACTGATATTCAAGAGTTAAGGCGGGTAAGTTCAGACCCTAAATATAAATGGCAAGATAAAGCCGTAACCAAAATTAATGAATGGAAAACACAGCAAGACAAAAAAGTAACAGGTTTTTTCGCGGTTAACATGGCAAGTACCGGTTGTGGTAAAACATTTGCCAACGCTAAGGTTATGCGTGCGTTATCGGCTGACGGCAAAAGCCTGCGTTATATTCTTGCTCTGGGGTTACGTACATTAACTTTGCAAACAGGTGATGAATATCGTGACCGAATAGGTTTAACCAATGCAGACCTTGCGGTATTAATTGGCTCAAGGGCGGTTGCTGAACTGCACAACCAACGAGAAATTAAACAAGATGAAATAACTGATGAGGTTTTAGGCTCAGAATCACAAGAGACCTTATTAGAGGAGTTTATTGATTATGACTGCGAAATACCCGAAGAAGGGCTAAGTACCGTATTAACGTGTACTAAAGATAAACAGTTTTTATATGCGCCAGTGCTGGCGTGCACCATTGACCACTTAATGGCGGCAACAGAAACCAAGCGAGGTGGTCGCTATATTTTGCCGAGTTTACGGTTAATGTCTTCTGATCTTGTTATTGATGAAATAGATGATTTTACTGGCGATGATTTAATCGCCATTGGCAGACTTATTCACTTAGCAGGCATGTTAGGTAGAAAAGTCATGATCTCATCGGCAACTATTCCGCCAGATTTAGCGCTAGGTTACTTCAATGCCTACAAAAAAGGCTGGCAAATTTTCACCAAAAGTCGAGACGAAGCAAAAGCTGAAATAGGCTGCGCATGGATAGACGAATTTACCACACACGTGCATAGCGTCAATGTGATACAAAGCAACGCAACACATGGTAATAGTGCTCTTGAACAATATCAGGTTAATCACAATAACTTTATCGACAAACGTGTTAACAGTCTAAATAAGCAAGTAGCTAAACGTAAAGCTGACATTCTGCCTTGCCCACTAATACCGATAGAAGCAACAACAACAGAAAATGGATGTGAAGAAAGTAAACAATCTCATTATTTTTCAGCAGTAAAACAAGCTACTTTAGCCAAACATCAACAACACCATAGCATTGATAGCAAAACAGCAATAAAGGTTTCATTCGGCGTTGTTCGTGTAGCTAATATTTCGCCCTGTGTAGAATTAACCAAATACTTACTACAAGCCGACTACCCACAAGATACCCAAGTAAAAGTAATGGCATATCACAGCCAACAAGTTTTGTTACTGCGTCATGAACAAGAAAAACACCTTGATGAGGTGTTAAAACGAAAAGAAAAAGCAGGAGAGACTCAGCAAGCATTTTCCAACCCCGTGATCCGCAATCATCTTGACTTATGTGCAAAAAAATCATGCGCTAAAAATAATAGCCATATTAACAATGTACTGTTCATTTTAGTGGCAACGCCTGTTGAAGAAGTCGGGCGAGATCATGATTTTGACTGGGCAATTATTGAACCATCATCTTATCGCTCAATTGTACAACTTGCCGGGCGCGTTCGACGACATAGATCGGAAGAAGTAGCATCAGCCAACATTAGTGTAATGCAATATAACCTCAAGACATTTAAAGCTAATGATAAGCAAGATGGTAAGTATTTCATTAAACCAGGCTATGAAGATGGTTGGGCTCAAACACTACACAGCCATGATCTTAATAAATTAGTGAATGAAGTACGTATTAACAAAAGTTTAAATGCCATTCCTAGGATAAAAGTACCTATCCAAGCAGATAAGCAGTTATTAGCGTTTATGGAACATCAAGTAACTGCGCAACAACTTACAAACTTTTCTGCATTTGGCGCAAACACTTTACAAGGGTATTTAACCGAAACCTGGTACTTAACAGCTTTACCACAAGTATTAACCCCTTTTAGAAAAAGTGAAGCGAGTATTAATTTATTTTTGTTTTATAACGAGAATGAAGATAACTGTTATTTTACCGAAAAAGATGATGCGGGTAAGCCTTTGTTAGATATGTATTATCAGGCCATAAATCGAGGAAATATTCACAATATTAAGCAAATAGAATTAACAGAAAAACAGCAAAAAAACTTATGGTTTGAGCGCAATTACCAACAGTTATTAGCGAATTACCTCAGTGAACCATGGTTAACAACACGAAAGCGAGTCTCATTGCGTTACGGGGAAATAAATATGGTAGAGCGTGAAAATGCACAGTACGAATATAACGACCAGTTTGGGTTAGTTAAAATAAAAAAAACCTGATTATTACTAATCAGGCTTTTAGGCTGCCTATGTGGCAGTGAACAAATAAATCAATCAATATGATTTCTAAGCTGCCTTTATGGCAGTAGTCAAAGTATAAAAAAATACAGAGCTAAAATCACGTTATTAAATAAAATTAATCTTTAATTAATTTAATCATTATGAGGTTGATAACTTTTTGTTTTTATTTTATTGTATTTTCAAGTTTAAAAGATAAGGAGGTTAACAATGTTAGATCCTGCAATACAGAATTACTTTTCTGAACGAAAAGAAGCATGGTTAAAAAAGAATGCTAAAGCAGCTATGCAAGAGCATGAGTTACAAGAACTAGAGCAATTATGCGAGCAACAATTTTCATTAAATGAATGGTTGCCTAATGCAGCGAAAAGGGCAGGGCAAATATCTATGTCTACTCATCCTTGCACCTTTAGCCATCCTAGTGCCAGAAAAAACAAAAATGGTTATGTCTCTTCTGTTTTAGCTGAAATAGACAGCGTTGATGATGGTTACTTAAAAACAGGTAACGTTGCAGTAGCTACCGATGCATTAGGTAATGCTGCTGCGCTAGATGTCTATAAATTCTTAACCTTAACCATGCAAAACGGTGATAATTTATTAACACACATTCAACAAGAAACGGACTTAGCACAAACATTATTAGCAATTAAATCTGCTAATTATCAAGAGCTGAGAAGTGGTTTTTTAGCAATGGTTGAAAGCGCAACGGAAAACATTACTAGCTCTAAAATAAAACAAGTATATTTTCCCGTTGACGATGATTATCACCAACTATCACTGCTAACTAATTCGGGCATGGTTTATCAATTGCGTTCTCGCTTAGATAAATTACGTTTTTCAGAAGAAGTTAAAGAACTTCGTGATAAAAAGCGTAAAAACGAATTTAGCGAGCAAGGTTATAGTGAAATATATGGCTTAACTACCATAGGTTATGGTGGCACAAAGCCACAAAATATAAGTGTTTTAAATAATCAAAATGGTGGTAAAGCGCACCTTTTATCGTCATCACCACCGAGTATTGAAAAGCGAAATGTTCACTTTCCTAAAAGTGATTTTTTTACCGAGTCATTTAAAAAATATGAATATGCCAATAATTTTAAAGCACTGCATAAATTATTTCAGACTGACTATAACAATATCAAACTTCGTGATGCGAGAGATCGTAACCTTCAACAAATCATAGATTTACTCATTGAGAAAATGTGGGCGGTTCGTGCAGTTTCACAAACGCAATACCACGCTGAAACGTCTTCACTATCAAGTATTCAACGTACTTGGTTACATGATGACTTTGCTGATGAAAGAGAAAAATCAGCACAATGGCTAAATTCACTCATCACTGAAATATCTGCATGGTTAACGCGTAGTTATGAAAAGGTATTAGATAAAAAAGCAATCAAATTAGGGGAAGCCGAACGTTTACACTTTGCCGAAGTGATTGAACGTAATAAGGAGTTTTTAAAATGAACGAGTTAAAACGATTATTGCTATTACCCCATATAAAAGTACATAACGCTAATGCGCTTTCTAGCCCGTTTTCTATTGGCTTTCCTGCCATGACCGCATGGCTTGGCGCGGTACATGCGTTACAACGAAAGTTGAATGCGCAAGGTTATAATGATATTAAATTTAATAGCGTTGCTGTAGTTAACCATCAATGTGACTTACAAACCCATAAAGGTGTTGATGACTTTGTACATTCAATCATTGGTACGGGTAACCCGTTAGATAAAACAGGGGCAAGAAGTGCATTCATTGAAGAAGCACGTTGTCATTTAACTGTGTCATTAGTGATTGAATATATCGGTATTGAAAAAGATGATGAAGCCGTCGTACAAGAAAAAATTACGCATTTTCTGAACAGCAACATGAAAATGGCTGGCGGTGATATTTTAACTTTTAAAGCGCCGCAGTTTTTCAAGGTTGAAAATGGCAATACCACAGACCTTAGTAAGTTAACACGAAAACTCATGCCCGGTTATGCCTTAATTGAGCGACGAGACTTAATGATTGACGCAATGAAAGCAGGGCAAGACGCAATGGATGCGCTGTTAGATAATCTCGTTATTCATCATAAATGTGATGAACCGTTACTTGAAAGTGATGAAACTTTTAAATGGACGAGCAAGCGAAAAAATAAAGGTTGGATTGTACCCATAGCAACAGGTTTTCACGGTTTAACAGAATTAGGTGAAGCCAAAAATCAACGAGACTCAAATACCCCGCACCGTTTTGCTGAAAGTGTTGTAACGCTAGGGGAGTTTAAAATGCCTCATAAAATTAAATCAATCGACGAAATATTGTGGCGTTATCAAACAGATCAAACCAATAACTTATATCTTTGTACTCAAAATCAAAAAATTGTTCAAACCGAAGAAGAAATTGAAAACGCTTATTACGCATAACTTAATTTATTAAAAGGAAATTATCATGGCTAAGAATCAAGACACCGCATCAGTATTGGCATTTGAAAAAAAATTAGTACCATCCGACGGTTATATGTATGGCACACAATGGGAAGAACGGAATAAAAACAGTAACCAAATTTCGTTAAAACTCATTGAAAAGTCAGTGCGCGGTACTATTTCAAACCGCTTAAAAGCAGCAATTAAAAGCGATCCTGTAAAATTGAACGCCGAAGTAGAAAAAGCTAACTTACAAACAGTTGATAGCTGTGCACTTGCACCAGAGCAAGATACCTTAAAGCTGCACTTTACCTTAAAAGTGTTAGGCGGCGTACAAACTCCTTCAGCCTGTAACAACGCATTATTTAAAGAAAGCTACAGTAAAGCGGTATCAGCTTACGTTGAAAAAGAAGCTTTTAAAGAATTAGGTAAACGCTATGCTCTTAACTTAGCGAATGCACGTTTTTTATGGCGTAATCGAGTTGGTGCTGAAAATATAGAAGTACAAGTAAACGCATTAAATAAAAATAGCAAACAATCATGGGTGTTTGACGCAACGCAATTTAGTACGCGTCATTTTAATCATGATGACAAACAAGTTGCTGAATTGGGCGAACGTATCGCAGCAGCGTTATCAAGTGCGGATGATTTTTTAATGTTGGAAATTAATTGCTTTGTGCAGGTAGGCAAGGCGCAAGAAGTCTACCCAAGTGAAGAGTTAGTGCTTGATAAAGGTAAAGGTAAAAAAAGTAAAATCCTTTATTCAGTGCACGACATTGCCGCCATGCACTCGCAAAAACTAGGTAATGCATTACGCAGTATCGATACTTGGTATCCAGAATTTGATGATGCAGAAAAAACAGCAGGCCCTATCGCAATAGAGCCTTATGGTGCAGTCACCAATTTAGGGAAAGCGTACAGAACCCCTAAAGATAAACAAGATTTCTACACCTTTTTTGATAAATGGGCACGCGGCACAGAGTTAGAACGAGTGGAAGATGAGCATTATGTTATGGCTATTTTAGTGCGTGGCGGTGTGTTTGGGGAAAGCGACAAGTAGTCTTTATTTCTTATAGGAAGAAAGAAAATGAAATATTATCTCGATATAACCTTACTGCCTGAAGCCGACATCACCCTTGGTTTCATTTGGCAAAAGGTATACCAACAAGTGCATATTGCCTTAGTTGATAACAAAGTAGCAGATAATGAGTCGGCTATTGCCGTTAGTTTTCCTCGTTATAGTGCTGAAAAAAGTGGTGGACACGCATTTCCGTTAGGCAATCAATTAAGGTTACTAGCAAATGCAGAGTCGCAACTAACTGAATTAAACATAGCTAAATGGCTTAATCGCTTTGAAGATTACGTGCATATAAAATCAATAAAACCCGTACCAGAAAAGGTGGCACACGCGAGTTTTGTTAGGGTGCAAGTCAAAGGTGAAGCGCGTATAGAAAAAGATATGCTTAGCAAAGCGCAGCGTTGGTCTGAAAAATCTGGACAACCGCTTGATATTTGTTTAGCCGAGCTTGAAAAAAGCAAACCTAAAGCGAATAACAACTCACCTTTTATTTGGTTAGAAAGCCAAGAAACGAAACAACGTGATTTAGCTAGCAGTAGAAAATTCCCACTGTTTATCAAAAAGGTAGACGTTGCCGAGCAACAATTTGGAAAGTTTAATTGTTATGGTTTGAGTGTAAATCATAACCATAAAGAAAAACTGGTAAGTATTCCCCAGTTTTAACCTTTATTTTTGCTCTTTAAAAATAAGAAACTAAAACAACAAGTTACAACAAGCGATAAAAATAAGGTAAAAATTCATATTTTACCTTAATCCACTGTTGTAACTTGTTTTTTGCGTGATATTCTATTGTTCACTGCCGCACAGGCAGCTTAGAAATATACCTGATTTAAGTACATCAAAAGGAATATGTTCACTGCCGCACAGGCAGCTTAGAAATCAAGGGTGGGTTTGTACGGCGAGCGGTGACTGTTCACTGCCGCACAGGCAGCTTAGAAAAAACAACACTTTTATCATCGTTCTGTTGCTTGGTTCACTGCCGCACAGGCAGCTTAGAAAGCATTAAAAAGGCTTTTATTTCAGGGTAAAATGTTCACTGCCGCACAGGCAGCTTAGAAAACTAAAAAAATTAAGCACAATTAACAATGTAGGTTCACTGCCGCACAGGCAGCTTAGAAATGAACAATAAACATCAGGGCAAATTGCCACCAGTTCACTGCCGCACAGGCAGCTTAGAAAGCGAACAATAAAGTCAAACAAGTTTTTTAATGGTTCACTGCCGCACAGGCAGCTTAGAAAATTAACTGTATTCATAGGACCGAACTGAAAAAGTTCACTGCCGCACAGGCAGCTTAGAAATTAAAATAATTAAACTCGGTCTTTCTAATATCGTTCACTGCCGCACAGGCAGCTTAGAAAAATTAAAGCAACTCAAGTACCTTGATGTATTTAGTTCACTGCCGCACAGGCAGCTTAGAAATAAAAACTTATTCTTCATGTTTTTTTTAACTAGTTCACTGCCGCACAGGCAGCTTAGAAACACCGGTAATCAGTGCAACGATTACCGGTAATGTTCACTGCCGCACAGGCAGCTTAGAAAAAACAGCATCACCACTTAGTTCCATATGAAACGTTCACTGCCGCACAGGCAGCTTAGAAATAGCACATATACTTTTTCACTCATGAGCACAGGTTCACTGCCGCACAGGCAGCTTAGAAAGCCAGAAAGTACATTATTAAACGCAGCATCGCGTTCACTGCCGCACAGGCAGCTTAGAAAACTGGCCGAACCAAACAATTTGTTATTAAGATGTTCACTGCCGCACAGGCAGCTTAGAAAGCAATAATTGCAGGGGATAGTTATATAGAAAAGTTCACTGCCGCACAGGCAGCTTAGAAAGTGAGGTGGCTCAACGCCCAACTCAAGAGATAGTTCACTGCCGCACAGGCAGCTTAGAAATGATTACAAGCATCAACAACAACTTCAAGTAAGTTCACTGCCGCACAGGCAGCTTAGAAAATGCGCAACTCACTTGGCCGACAAGCATAGTGGTTCACTGCCGCACAGGCAGCTTAGAAAACTTAATTAAATCGCCAACGTTATTAAAACAAGTTCACTGCCGCACAGGCAGCTTAGAAAATAATAGGATCAAGCAACTTACGAAGACATAGGTTCACTGCCGCACAGGCAGCTTAGAAAGATTAGATAAACCTTTCTACTTTCTTTCTTGAGTTCACTGCCGCACAGGCAGCTTAGAAAAGTAGCAAAAAAACGAGTGTGATGCTTAACATGTTCACTGCCGCACAGGCAGCTTAGAAACCCCAAACACCGATCGCAAGCCCTCGCGATCTGTTCACTGCCGCACAGGCAGCTTAGAAAGATTAGATATATAAATATCATCATTAACCACCGTTCACTGCCGCACAGGCAGCTTAGAAAATTAAAACAGACCGACCAAACATTGTTGCAGCGTTCACTGCCGCACAGGCAGCTTAGAAAATAAATACCCTGCTAGACAAAAAGCGAAAAACGTTCACTGCCGCACAGGCAGCTTAGAAAACTTTAAGAGTGCTAAGAAAGCGCATATCATCGTTCACTGCCGCACAGGCAGCTTAGAAATATATCAGCCGGGTCATCTACATACTGAGATGGTTCACTGCCGCACAGGCAGCTTAGAAATTTAACGATTAATTCTGCTTGCCGATGTGAGGGTTCACTGCCGCACAGGCAGCTTAGAAAAGCAAGGAATCGCCGTGGTTTTCCACTTGGTCGTTCACTGCCGCACAGGCAGCTTAGAAAAGTTAAGCAAAGGTTATAAAGGGCAGTTTTTAGTTCACTGCCGCACAGGCAGCTTAGAAAAATCAGTGTTGTTTCTGTCAAAACCTATAAGGGTTCACTGCCGCACAGGCAGCTTAGAAAGGCTCCGGTAGTTAAAGACATGCTAGAAGAAAGTTCACTGCCGCACAGGCAGCTTAGAAATAGGGTACGGAGTGGAAACATTACCAACATCAGTTCACTGCCGCACAGGCAGCTTAGAAATTTTGAACTTGTCATTCCGTCAGGTAATATACGTTCACTGCCGCACAGGCAGCTTAGAAAATCTGGTCTGCCTGTTAAGTCTGTTAGGTTTAGTTCACTGCCGCACAGGCAGCTTAGAAAGCTATGAGTAACGCATCACAAGGCGTTGATGCGTTCACTGCCGCACAGGCAGCTTAGAAAAGCAAGCATCGAAGCGTAGGACTTTAAAAATAGTTCACTGCCGCACAGGCAGCTTAGAAACGTTGAAACGACGAGAGAACACTACTGGGATAGTTCACTGCCGCACAGGCAGCTTAGAAATGTTAGTGTTTGTTTGTTAGTGTTACCAGTAAGTTCACTGCCGCACAGGCAGCTTAGAAATCAACACTATAAGTTTTACAGCCCCACGATAAGTTCACTGCCGCACAGGCAGCTTAGAAAGTTCCAACGTTCGCCGTTCAATTCAAACATTTGTTCACTGCCGCACAGGCAGCTTAGAAAGTAGTTGAGCGCGGACGATATCATTAGGTTTAGTTCACTGCCGCACAGGCAGCTTAGAAAGATTACACTAAGGCCGCTAATATCTTAGCGACGTTCACTGCCGCACAGGCAGCTTAGAAAGCAAGGATGGATATGTAAAAACAGTGGAGATTGTTCACTGCCGCACAGGCAGCTTAGAAAGCAACATTACTAATATTAATCGCTAATCTTCTGTTCACTGCCGCACAGGCAGCTTAGAAAATCTGTTAGATCCCCGTCTAAAACTCGAATAGGTTCACTGCCGCACAGGCAGCTTAGAAAGCACAAGAAGAGGCCCAAGCTTTAGCGTTGTTGTTCACTGCCGCACAGGCAGCTTAGAAAACAGAAAACATTTAATACCTAAAAACTTAAATGTTCACTGCCGCACAGGCAGCTTAGAAAATCTCTACCTTATCTAAATGTTCATCTATTTCGTTCACTGCCGCACAGGCAGCTTAGAAAATAAAGCGCATCTGCAATATGACTATCGCCAAGTTCACTGCCGCACAGGCAGCTTAGAAATAATATATATCACTACATATCACTACATATCAGTTCACTGCCGCACAGGCAGCTTAGAAATAGCGTGAAAGTTAGGCTTTTGCAAATCAAGTGTTCACTGCCGCACAGGCAGCTTAGAAAGTCATAGTAAAAATTATCTATAACATTTTTACGTTCACTGCCGCACAGGCAGCTTAGAAATCAAAGGTTAAGAAATGTAGTTTTTCATTCATGTTCACTGCCGCACAGGCAGCTTAGAAAAGTATGAAGAAGGGACAAACACCAAATACAGAGTTCACTGCCGCACAGGCAGCTTAGAAAGTCAAAAAACCTTGACACTTCACGACCTATTGGTTCACTGCCGCACAGGCAGCTTAGAAATGATAGCTATCGACCAGTTATTTAATGTAATAGTTCACTGCCGCACAGGCAGCTTAGAAATATCCAATGCAGACCCTAAGCTTATAACGAGAGTTCACTGCCGCACAGGCAGCTTAGAAAGAACAGCCAACCAATGACCAAGGCGAAAAAAAGTTCACTGCCGCACAGGCAGCTTAGAAAACCACACAAAACCGAAAGCGTTAATTTACTTCGTTCACTGCCGCACAGGCAGCTTAGAAAATTTATTGAGTCAATAAATCGGCTGTGTTTGGGTTCACTGCCGCACAGGCAGCTTAGAAAATCCATCGCGCCCGTAGCAATTGCCGCAAAAGGTTCACTGCCGCACAGGCAGCTTAGAAAAACGCGTGCAATGTAAAACGCGGGTGTAGTAGGTTCACTGCCGCACAGGCAGCTTAGAAAGTTATAGGTCAAACGACTACAGCAGCAGCTACGTTCACTGCCGCACAGGCAGCTTAGAAAAATCAGACCGATAAATTATCTGATAGCGAAATGTTCACTGCCGCACAGGCAGCTTAGAAAAGTAAGCCAACTGGTTAACAGTTGGCTTATTAGTTCACTGCCGCACAGGCAGCTTAGAAATGTGATGCGTTATCGATGCTCACGATATGCAAGTTCACTGCCGCACAGGCAGCTTAGAAATAACTTCGCACACTCTACCATCTAACCTTCGTGTTCACTGCCGCACAGGCAGCTTAGAAATAGCTGCGTTTGATGCGCCTTTGCCTTTACCTGTTCACTGCCGCACAGGCAGCTTAGAAACTTTAAATCGTTCCCACCAAACCGAACCGGTAGTTCACTGCCGCACAGGCAGCTTAGAAAACTAATCCATTTAACACTGCCGCCTGCGTCTAGTTCACTGCCGCACAGGCAGCTTAGAAAGTTCACCATTCCAATCTGCCGACTCTTTAACAGTTCACTGCCGCACAGGCAGCTTAGAAATAGAAAAATGCATACGGCTTTTAAACACCACGGTTCACTGCCGCACAGGCAGCTTAGAAATGTCCAAACTGGGATTGTGATAAATCAGCCTTGTTCACTGCCGCACAGGCAGCTTAGAAAGCTGACACTGGCAGTACGAAACGACGCGTTTTGTTCACTGCCGCACAGGCAGCTTAGAAATTACTACTATCATTTATTTTCTGGTGTGTTGAGTTCACTGCCGCACAGGCAGCTTAGAAATAGCGCATTAACCCAACCAAAGTGTGATTGTTGTTCACTGCCGCACAGGCAGCTTAGAAATCACCAATAGTTGAGCTAAAAGTTGCCGCTGTGTTCACTGCCGCACAGGCAGCTTAGAAACAATGGTCAAAGCAAAAGTTAAAGAAGCTAAAGTTCACTGCCACACAGGCAGCTTAGAAAATAGACATATCGTTAGATAAGTTAGCTAGATTGTTCACTGCCACACAGGCAGCTTATAAATTTTTTATATTATAATAATTTAAATTAACCAACTAAACTCATATTCCCGTCAGCAGCTTTTTGTATATGCAGAGACCACCAATCCATAACTTTTCTACGGTGTTCTAAATAATCCGCGTGGTTATATGCTCTACGCGCTTGATTTTTATCAACATGTGCAAGCGAGGCTTCAATTAACTCTTTATCGAAAATTTGTTGGTCATTAAGTGTTGTACTAGCTAAGGCTCGTAGGCCATGAGAAACTAGTTGCCCATTGAATCCCATTCGCTTTAAGGCCATATTTACACTTTGGCTATTAGCGTGACCTCTAGGGGTTCTATGACTAGGAAACAAGTATTCTCTATGACCAGATATAGGTTTTATAATTTCAAGTAAGGATAGCATTTGAGGTGATAATGGTACGATATGAGCTTTATTCATCTTCATTTGTTCTGCAGGAATGATCCAAGTTTTATTTTCTAAACTGATATCTTCCCATTTAGCAGTTGCAGCTTCATTTGGTCGGGTCATTGTATGCAATTGCCATTCAACCAAACATCTTGTTATTTTCATTATACTAGCTTGGTTAAGTGCGCGCATTAATTCAGGTAATCTATCAGGTGTGATTGTCGCCATGTTAGTTTTTTTAGGCGCAGCGAATAGTTTAGTAATATCCGCTAAATAATTGATCTCAATCAGCCCTGAAGCTACAGCCAAACGCATGACTTCATTAATATTACGACATAGCCTTTTAACTGTCTCTAAACTACCTTTGCTTGCAATAGGGTTGAGTATATCAATAACTAATTTAGGTTTAACTAGGTGAATAGGTACGTTATTTAATTCAGGTAAAATATGAAGGTTCATTGTTTGCCATGATTTTTCGGCGGTTTCTATTTTTACTTGTTGTTTTTTTAATATGTGCCACTTCTCTGCAACTTTACCGAAAGTGTTTTCTAATGCAGTTTTTTTTTCTTGAAACTGCTGAACTTTATATGTTTTAGGATCTATATCTTTGGATAAGAGTGTTCGTGCCTCATCGCGGCGCTGCCTTGCATCGGCAAGTGTAACTTCTGGAAATTGTCCGAAGCCAATATTGGCTCTTTTTTTAGAGAAAGGCCGGTAATAGTTAAATAGCCATATTTTTGAGCCATGCGGTTTTACTCTAAGCATTAAGCCACTTCCATCAGAAAGGTTATATTCCTTTTCTTTTGGTTTAGCCTGCTTTACTTCAGTATTTGTGAGTGGTTTAGTTGTTCTAGCCATAATATTATCTCTTTTAGTAACACTGTGACTGCCTTTTTCGCTCAGTGTTACTAAGAGTGTTACATTAAACACTGGATGTTACAATCTCTTAAAGAACCTTGTTGGACTCTTTAAAGAATTAATGGTGCTTGTTTTTAAAGGGCTGTGGCGTGCCCGAAAGATCATCACGTACGTTTTTACTGGATTTCAGGCATAAAAAAAGACGCTTAAATGCGTCTTTAATGTTGAAATGGTGGCCCCTCCCTGACTTGAACAGGGGACCTGCCGATTATGAGTCGGATGCTCTAACCAACTGAGCTAAGGGGCCATCTTTCTAAATTGCTTTGATAAACGCGAAAGGTTCATCAAGCGGCGGGAAGTATAAGCATTTTTTATTTTGTTGTCACCACTATAACGTCAAAAAAACTGATAAATTAGTCTGATAGTTCATTAGTTGAACAATTAAGTGCTTAGCTTGCTCGAACAACTCAGATTATTGGTCATTTCAGGTGTTTTCTGGTTAATAAAACGAGCAAAAATAGGATTAAGTAACTGACTGAACCACTACTTGATGATTTTTTATCCGGTGTGGGTGTTATCACTGGTGCGGCAACTACAGTTAGCGTTAGGATTTCACTGGTAGAGAATCCTTTAGAGTCTGTGGCGGTGAATAATAGCTGGATATTACCGGCGGCAGAAGGAGCGACAAAGCTTGCTGCTAAAGTGTCGGCGTTAGTCAAGTTGATGCTGGTTCCCGCTGTTTGTTGCCATAAGTAGGTCATAGGGTCATTTTCATTGTCTGTGACAGTTGCGGATACACTTACGGTTGCGCCAGTATTTACTTCGCTATTTTCAGATAAGGTTACTGTTGGTGCGGTATTACTATCATCATCTGAAATAGTAACGGTGTATTGAGTTATGGCGCCTAAATTGCTTTCTGCAACGGGTGATAAGGTAATAGTAAAGTTTTCGTTAACTTCACTTTCAGTGTCATCAATAATGATGATTTGAATGCTTTTCTCTGCCGAGTCGCCGTCTGACCAATTTACGGTGCCTGAAGCTGATTCCATATCTTCGCCAATAGTTGCTGTGCCTGAGCTTAATAAGTACGTAACAGATACTGCTCCTGTTGAGCTCCCTTGTCGCGCAATTACTACATCGAGAGTCCCTTGGTTTTCAGCAACCGTTGTTTCCGATCCCGTAAATGTTAATGTTCCGTTGTCGACAAGGCCATCTATATTGACGGTTAGGTAGCTATTGCTGCCTAATGTTGCGCTATTGCTTGGTTGGCTTAAACGGACAAAAAATTCTTCTTTGAATTCTTCACCTGTTAGGTCGCTCATGATATCAATATTAATGGTTTTATCGGCTATGTCATTTGCTTGCCAAGTTACTATGCCTTTTACTGGCGTATAGTCGCTGTTTTCTTTCGCACTTCCTGGCAACACTTGGTAATGAACGCTGATAGCCTGATCAGGGTTACTTGCGCTACTGCGTTGCACACTAATCGTTAAGGTTTCGCCTTGGTTAGCGGTTATCGCTTTATGGCTAAAAGCTACTTTACCTTGGTTAGATTCATGCGTACGGTCTTTTAATATATATAAACCGCTGCCAATATCGCTGACTAATATATTTCCAGAGGGTAAAAATGGGTAAGTGCCCCAAGCTCCGTTAAAGCCAGCGTTATTCGAAGGTGTATAAGTATCAAAAAAACCAACGTCGACTGGATTTGCAGGGTCTGTAATATCTAATACTGTTAAACCGCGCTCATAGTTTGACATGTAATAGCGGTTGCCTCGAACAAAGCCATTATGATCAATGGCACGAGTTGGGCCGGTCCATTGTCCAACTTGCACAGGATTAGTTAAATCAGCAATTGAGAAAATACGTACAGTTGAATTTAAGCCACCATCTTTCTCGTCAAATTCATCATGTAAAAATATGTGCTGTTCATCTTCTGTGCCCCAACCAGAGTGAACATATTGATTACTTTTCGCTACATCGTTGTATTCACCTGTACCGAGTAACGTAGTTGCTGAAGTGTCGGTGATATTCCATAGCTTTACTTCTTTTTCATTAAAGTCGATGAAGACAGTGCAGCTGTCACCTTGGGTATCACACTGGCTTTCTTTTCGGTTATCAGTAATGTTGATTGAAGCGCCGTCATGGGTGTAACCTGAGCCAAAATAGTTATTCGATAATGCGGTTAACGTTGCAGGTGTTGCTAGTGAATAACTATGAAATGCACCGCCAAATCTATTACTTCCAATAAGTTGCAAGCTGGGTGTTAAACCAGGTAAAGCGATGTTGAGTGTATGGTCAACATTGGTGATGTAAACATTATGTGCTTTAGTGACTACCGTATTTTTCTCGACTAAACTTACTGAATTTGGCAGTTGGTTGAGATTAATAATCGTTACGTGATCAGAAGCGCCGTCTATAGTGGCATAAGCATAGGCTTGCCAAGCATTTATTATATTATCGAAGTATTGATAAACTTTAATATCGCGCCATGTAGAGTTCAGCCCAGAAATTGTTCCTACTTCTTGAGGATCTTCAGGGTCAGTAACATTGACGATGGCAACGCCATTACGCAAACCAATCAACGCATATTCGTTACCATTATTTAAATCAACGTGACCCCATATGTCATTTGCGCTGCTTGGGCGGCTAGAAAACTCATTTAAGGGCATGTGGGCAAGTAAATCGATATTGCTACAAGCAAAGCTTCCGGCTAAACCATCTACACAATCTACGCCTGTTTGCTTTTCACTTAAGGTATAGTAACTTTCCAGTTTGCGTTTCAGTGCTTTGCTTTCGGCGCTGTTATTAGCAAATAGCGATTTACCGTCAGCCATTATAACAAAACCTTGTTGACGTAAAGGCTCTGCCATATCTAGGGGAATGTTTACTAATTCTGTAGGGTTAGTATCAGGGCTTTGGCTTTGAAAATGGTCAAAGCGATTGTAACCGCCATAAATGGGCACTAGAGCGCTTTTTAAATAGAATAGCTCATCACTGGTATTAACCGTGTATTGACCAGCAGAAACTAATATTTTGTCGCCTTTATTTGCTTGTTGAACAGCGTAAGCAATAGTTTTACAAGGTCTTAATACCTGATCGCATTTACCTGAGTCTTTGCCTGTTTGAGCAACAAAACGTGCTTTGTCATGTTCTGAGTGAGCTAGGGTTAGGTGGCTATTAAACATCGCCGAGATAAATAGAAATACCCAGATTGTACGTAACATCAGCAAGTCCTTATATTAAAAAGGTTACATATGACTTTAACGCATTTGAGTTTTATTTAAAATCATTGCTTAATAGTAACGGTGGTTTTAATCTTTACGCATAAATTTATAACCGAAATAATGACTAAGTGGAACTTATGTTAAGTAATAAGCAGTATATATTTTTAGCAATATTTATTATTTTACTCAGTTTAATGGGGTACTTTTTAAGTTTTACAGCAAAAAGTCATTCGCAAATAAACGTGCAGTTATTATGGCAGCACGGCGAGTTGAACTGCCAAACGCCATTTAATACCGGCGAGGTGAATAAAAATTGGCTTATTGAGCAGTTTCAATTTTTTATTAGTCATATTGAATATGGCTCAGCTGAAACGGGTTGGCAAAAAATTAATTTAGCACAAACACCTTTTCAAGCGCATGATACCGTTTTGCTTGGCACGAACTGCCAATCAGCTAAGCCGCAAACAGGCTCACTGAAAAACAGTAATTGGACTATCGAGCTTGAACCTCTGCCTGGTGCTGGTATCAATAAAAATAGCGCTATTCGCTTTACCCTTGGCGTGCCTTTTGAGGTAAATCATTTAAATCCTATTAGTCAAAAAAGCCCGTTAAATTTACCGTCAATGTTTTGGGTTTGGCAAACCGGCCATAAATTTATGCGACTTGAGCTTGCCGCTAATAATGAGCAATGGCTATTTCACTTGGGCTCTACTGGTTGTAAATCAGCAAGTGCAATGCGAGCACCTAAACAAGCTTGTCGTTATCCTAATCGATTTAATTTCGAACTTCCTCTTTCTATTAACAGTGATGGTCGACTGGCGTTAAACTTTGATTTAGCTACGCTATTAAATAATGTTGATTTAACTCCGTCGTCGAGTTGTCAATCGGAGCAGAATAAATTGAGCTGTCAGCAATTATTTAATAATTTATCTCTAGTGAAACAAATTAATAATACGCCAAGTGTATCAAGTGTATCAAGTGTATTTAGGGCTGTTAACATTAAGCCTGAAAGTCCAGGAGAGGACGTTGAATAAATTTATAGCTATAGCCATGTGCCTAACTTTAATGGCTTTAATGTTTGGCTGTGATAACGCTAAAAAAAT
The DNA here is from genome assembly GCF_002077175.1 of Colwellia sp. PAMC 21821. NCBI lineage: Bacteria > Pseudomonadati > Pseudomonadota > Gammaproteobacteria > Alteromonadales > Colwelliaceae > Colwellia > Colwellia sp. PAMC 21821. Next base: position 913,919 of record NZ_CP014943.1, on the reverse strand, counting down.
AGAAAACAGCTATAAATGGCCTATTTTAGAAGGGTTTCCTAAACCACAAGTACCGTTAGATAATCCGATGAGTGACGAGAAAGTAGCATTAGGAAAACAACTATTTTTTGATAAAAAACTATCGGCTAATCAGCAACAATCTTGTGAAAGTTGCCATATGCAGCAATTTGCATTTGCTGAGCCATTATCAGTTTCTGTTGGGTCAACAGGCACAGTGCATCGACGAAATGCTCCAGCCCTAGTTAACATCGCCTATAATAAAACGCTTACCTGGGCACATGACGGCATTACTTCATTAGAGCGTCAAATATTGTTGCCTATGTTTGATGAATCGCCAATTGAACTTGGGATAACTGGCCATGAAGTCGAAGTGCTGGCGCGATTTAAAACCATAGAATATCAACAGGCTTTCAACGCCGCTTTTCCTGAACAACCCATTAGCTTCGAGTTGATAGTGAAGGCTTTAGCGAGTTATGTGCGCAGTTTAATCTCATTAGCATCGCCTTTCGATAAATATGCTTATTTAGGTGTCGATGACGCTATTCCTGCTGCCGCTATTCGCGGTATGAACTTGTTTTTTTCTGAACGTTTAGAATGTCATCACTGCCATGGCGGTTTTAACTTTACGCAATCAACCGGTCATGAACAGCAGTTGATTGATCGCAGACCATTTCACAATACGGGCTTGTATTATGTTGAATCAAGTAAAGCGATATTTGGCTACCCTAGTAAAGATATCGGACTCGCTGAAATATCGACTTTAGCCAAAGACAATGGCCGATTCCGCGCTCCAACGTTACGCAACATACGCCATTCTGCCCCATATATGCATGATGGCAGTGTAGCTACACTTGCTGAGGTCATTGATATTTATGCGGCAGGCGGGCGTAATATTGAAAGTGGACAGCATCAGGGAGATGGCAGGGCGAACCCAATGAAAAGCCAGTTTGTTAAGGGCTTTGAGTTAACGCCTGATGAGAAAAAAGACTTGTTAGCGTTTCTAGATACCCTAACTGATGACACTTTTTTAACCTCACCTAAACACGGTTTTAATGAAAAAGAATAGTGCTGTTCAAGTTACTAGAAATTAAACTCAAGCTGACAAGCACAAGCCAAACAACTTAAGCCAATAAACTCAAGTCAATAAAATCAAGCCAAAAAAAATCCAGCTATTAGCTGGATTTTATGTTCACAGGGAAGTAATTAATTTGAGAAATTAATTACTCACCGTCTAAGAAACTTTTCAGTTGCTCAGAGCGTGAAGGGTGACGCAATTTACGTAATGCTTTTGCTTCAATTTGACGAATACGTTCACGTGTTACATCAAATTGTTTACCGACTTCTTCAAGGGTATGATCAGTGTTCATGTCAATACCAAAACGCATTCTTAACACTTTTGCTTCACGCGCTGTTAAGCCCGCTAATACTTCGTGTGTTGCATCTTTTAAGTTTTCAGAGGTCGCTGAATCAACAGGCAATTCACCGCTACCATCTTCAATGAAGTCACCTAAGTGAGAATCTTCATCATCACCAATCGGCGTTTCCATTGAAATAGGTTCTTTAGCGATTTTCAACACTTTACGAATTTTATCTTCTGGCATAATCATGCGTTCAGCTAATTCTTCAGGTGTTGGCTCGCGACCCATTTCTTGTAACATTTGACGTGAAATACGATTAAGTTTGTTAATCGTTTCAATCATATGCACCGGAATACGGATAGTACGCGCCTGATCGGCAATTGAACGTGTAATCGCTTGACGTATCCACCATGTCGCATAAGTTGAGAACTTATAACCACGACGGTATTCAAACTTATCAACTGCTTTCATCAAACCAATGTTACCTTCTTGAATTAAATCCAAGAACTGTAAGCCACGGTTGGTGTATTTTTTTGCAATTGAAATAACTAAACGTAAGTTAGCTTCAACCATTTCTTTTTTCGCACGACGAGCTTTCGCTTCACCGATTGACATACGACGGTTAATGTCTTTTATGCCATGCACGTTAAGATAGGTTTCTTCTTCTAACATGTTCAGTTTGTATATGCAACGCTCAACATCTAGTTCGATGTCAGACATTCTCTTTGAATGAGGTAAGCCCGCCGCTTTTTGTTCTTCAAACCAACCTTTCGAGGTTTCGTTACCTGGAAATATTTTAATGAAGGTAGTTTTTGGCATACCCGCACCAACCACACAGTGCTTCATGATTAAGCGTTCTTGAACACGTAAACGGTCCATCACACTGCGCATGTTTTTCACTAAGCGATCAAATACTTTTGGTACGATTCTAAATTCTTTAAATACTTCAGCTAAAGCGTCAATTGCTGCTTGTGCATCAGCATGACCACGACCTTTAGTTTTGATAACTTTGTTAGCAAATTCGTATGCTTCACGCAAAGCCGTGAATTTTTCACGCGCTTCTTCAGGACAAGGACCAGTATCTTCTTCTTCCTCGTCATCATCAGACTTATCTTCTTCAGCCAACTCTTCTTTAGAAAGCTCAGAACCGATATGAGTCGCGGCTGCAGGAATTTCTTCATCTTCAGCATCAGGGTCTAAAAAGCCAACGATAATATCGCTTAAGCGAACTTCTTCAGCTTCAAAATTATCCCATTGCTCAAGCAAATAATTAATTGCTGGCGGATATTCAGAAACAGAACGCTGTACTTCTTTGATACCTTCTTCGATACGCTTGGCGATAACTATTTCGCCTTTACGCGTCAATAGCTCTACCGTACCCATTTCACGCATGTACATGCGAACGGGATCTGTAGTACGACCGATTTCACTTTCAACGGTAGCAAGTGCTTGCGCAGCAGCTTCAGCAGCATCTTCATCAGTATTTGCTTCACTCATCATTAACGTGTCGTTATCAGGAGCGTTTTCAAACACCTGAATACCCATGTCGTTAATCATTCGAATGATATCTTCAACTTGATCTGAATCGATAATATCCTGAGGGAGATGATCGTTAACTTGTGCAAAAGTTAAATAACCTTGCTCTTTACCTTTGATTATTAACTCTTTAAGTCTAGATTGCGGGGCTTGATCCATTGACGAGTGTCCACCTATTTATGGCTATCAAAATTACAACAGTAAGCCGGAAATTATAGCTAAATATTTACTAAATTACCAGCGATAAACTGCGCTTCTATTTGTTGTTCTAATCTAATTTGAACGATATTGTTTCTATGCGCTAAGTAAACCGTGCAATTCTTGCTTCTCGGTTAACGTTAATCCGCCGTTACGTTCTTTTTCTAATAATTGCTCTGTGCGTTGTTCAATAAAAACATTTAAAAAGTTTTCAATTAAATCTAAAAACATGCTTTCGGCGTTTTCTGCTTCAACATGATGTTCTAAACACATCAATTTTGTTAACTGTTTTCCGGCTTCCTGGCCTCTAAAGTGCTCAATTAATTGGGCACTATTTACCTTTGGATTTTTCTTACACAATGCTAACAGTGTATTTAGCAAAGGAATACCTGGCATATTCAATTCATTTAAAATTGCCGGGTCGGGTAATATTTCTACTATATGGGGATGCTCAAGTAATAATGCAATAGCGAGTCTTACTGGGGTGATTTTAGGACGCTTAGCTTTCGCTTTATTTTCAGTGACGTTAGCGAAGTTTTTATGTAATTTTTTTAATTGCATTTCATTACTTGCGCCAAACTGATTGGCTAATTTGGTCACAATGGCGTCTTTAAGATTACTTTCCGGTAACTTGGCTAAATAAGGTTGAAAAGCACCAACAGCGGCTCCTTTTCCCTCAGGAGAACTCATATCAATTCTACTTAATAAGTGCTCAAACAAAAATTGTGACAATGGCGTGGCATTATCTAATATTTGCTCAAAAGCAGCTTGGCCTTGCTCGCGGATCATGGAGTCGGGATCTTGTCCGTCAGGTAAGAAAACAAATTTTAAGCTATAACCATCTTGAATCAAAGGTAGGGCATTATCCATTGCGCGCCATGCGGCGTCGCGACCAGCCCGATCGCCATCGTAACAACAAATTACTTCTTTTACGGTACGAAATAACGTTTGTAGTTGTTCGGGCGTTGTTGCTGTGCCAAGTGAGGCAACCGCGTAATCAACACCGTGTTGAGCAAGTGCAACTACATCCATATAGCCTTCAACTACCACTAAGCGGGTTAATTGTTTAATGGCTTGTTTGGCTTCGAATAAACCATAGAGTTCTTGGCCTTTATGATAAATACGGGTTTCTGGTGAGTTTAGATATTTAGGGGTGCCGTCACTTAATACGCGGCCACCAAAGCCGATAACTCTGCCACGTTTATCACGAATTGGAAATTGAATGCGACCTCTGAAGCGGTCATAGGGTTTATTTTTATCACCTTGAATAGCCATACCTAAATCAACGAGCTGTTGATTTATTTGACCACTGCGACCAAAGACTTTCATCATGCCATCCCAGGCATCACTGATGTAACCTATGCCAAAGCGCTTAACTATTTCGCCGCTTAAGCCCCGACCTTTTAGGTAGTCTATGGCAACATCTTTATCAGACGCAACTTTTAATTGTTGTTGAAAGAAACGGCTTATTTGCGCCATTAATTCATAGTCGTCTTGTTTTTGTATGTAGGCTTTTTGATCTTGTTTTTGTTGTGCTGGTGAGCGCGTGTTTTGTTCGCGTGGCACGTCCATATTGTAATGGGAAGCTAACTCTTCAACGGCATCTGGAAACTCTAGACGGTCAAACTCCATCAAAAATGAAATGGCATTACCGTGTTCACCACAGCCGAAGCAGTGATAAAATTGTTTATCTTGGCTAACACTAAAAGAGGGCGATTTTTCGGTATGAAATGGACAGCAAGCTTGGTAATTTTTACCTGCTTTCTTTAATGGTACGCGAGAATCTATCAATTCTACAATATCGGCTCTTGCCAACAAGTCATCAATAAACTGTCTAGGGATCATACCAGCCATAAATATCAATACATCCAGATAAAACACTATTCTACACAAATAAGGTTAGGAGAATAGTAAGTTATTGCACTCTAATTAAAATAAAACCGCGAGGCCTAAGCTATCGCGGTTTATATTCAGAATGAACATTGAAGTTCAAAAGGAAGTTTAACTAACTTTTTAAAATCGCTCTGATTTGGCCACTTACAGCGCCCATGTCAGCTTTGCCTTGCATTTGCGGTTTTAACACCGCCATTACTTTACCCATATCAGCCATTGAAGCTGCACCGGTATCGGCAATTGCTTTTGTGATCAGTTGGTTAATTTCATCTGCTGATAACGGCTGCGGTAGAAAATCTTCTAAGGCGACTATTTCTGCGGCTTCTTTAGCTGCTAATTCATCGCGACCACCTTCAGTAAACATTTTGATAGATTCTTTGCGTTGTTTAACCATTTTGGTCAACAAAACAATGATATTTTCATCAGTTGCTTCTGTATTGTGGTCTATTTCTGCCTGCTTTATCGCAGATTTTGCCATACGAATTACGCCAAGACGAAGTTTGTCTCTGGCACGCATGGCAATTTTCATTTCATCATTAAGTTGGCTAAGTAGACTCATATGTAATTTACGCTTAAGTTAACTCAGTTGGCTTAGGATTTACTAAGGTATTATATTCTTAGTACATGCGAACGCGACGAGCGTTCTCACGAGAAACTTTTTTAGCTGCACGTTTTACTGCTGCTGCTTTTTTACGCTTACGTTCCCAAGTTGGCTTTTCGTAAGATTCGCGACGGCGAACTTCTGAAAGGATACCTGCTTTTTCACATGAACGTTTAAAACGACGTAATGCAACGTCAAATGGTTCGTTTTCTCTTACTTTAATTACTGGCATGTACTATGTTACCTTAGTTAGAAATCTATATTAAATCGGTGTCTGATTTCAGCCACATGGCCTCATCTTCACCCACTCTATTAAAAATTGGTGACATATTCTAATGCGAACGATACGCTAATGTAAAGGAGTAATAACTTTTTCGGCCATATTTTGCTTAAATTGCCTTCTATAAAATAGCCGTAGTCAGGGAATGTTAATAATTACGTTGTTTTCGTTGACCTATTGCTGGCTGTGGGCGCTTTAAAATAAATTTAACTATCTTTTATACGCTATAAATTGAAAGTTGCTTGTGGCATAGGTAAAATCATCGGCCAAATGACAACTGCTTTCTGAATGCTAGCAATTAGTCGACTTCTTCTATTGATGTAACCCTGCTAGGTAAAGAAAAACTATGCGAATTTTAGGTATTGAAACTTCTTGTGATGAAACCGGTATTGCCATTTACGATGATGGTGAAGGTAATTTACCCGAAGGCATAGTGGCTCACAGGTTATATAGCCAAATTGCCGTTCATGCTGATTATGGTGGAGTAGTACCTGAGTTGGCATCACGTGATCATGTGCGTAAAACGATTCCTTTAATCAAAGAAGTACTCGCTGACGCTAACTTAACACCGGCAGACTTAGATGGTGTTGCTTATACTGCAGGACCTGGCTTGGTTGGCGCTTTATTAGTTGGCTGTTCAATTGGTCGAAGTTTGGCTTATGGCTGGAACTTACCTGCTGTACCTGTACATCATATGGAAGGGCATTTATTAGCGCCAATGCTGGAAGAAAATGTCCCTGACTTCCCATTTGTAGCTTTATTAGTGTCGGGTGGTCACACTATGTTAGTGCGTGTTGATGGTATCGGTCACTATGAACTTCTTGGCGAGTCTGTTGATGACGCTGCCGGTGAAGCATTTGATAAAACAGCCAAACTACTTGGGCTTGATTATCCTGGTGGTCCGGTATTAGCCAAAATGGCAGAAAGTGGTCGAAAAGGTCGTTATAAATTTCCGCGGCCTATGACCGATAGACCAGGTCTAGACTTTAGCTTTAGTGGTTTAAAAACGTCAGCGGCAAATACCATCCGAAAAGAAGAAAAAGAAGCATTAACTCCCGAGCAAAAAGCGCAAACACAAGCTGATATCGCTTATGCCTTTCAAGAAGCGGTAGTTGATACGTTGGCCATTAAATGTAAAAGAGCATTAAAACAATGTGATTTAAGTCGTTTAGTTATTGCCGGTGGTGTGAGTGCTAATACAGCGTTAAGAGAAAAGTTAGCCGAGATTACGAAGAAGCTTGGCGGCGAAGTATTCTACCCTAGACCTGAGTTTTGTACCGATAACGGTGCCATGATTGCCTACGCAGGTTTGCAGCGTTTAAAAGCTGGTGTAGATACAGACTTAACTTTTAAAGCAACGCCGCGTTGGCCACTAGATACTTTAGCGCCTATTTAAATTGCTTAAATATACCCGCTAAGCAGCGACGTTATTTTTTATTAAAGGATATTTTTGATTCTGTGCCCTGTATAAGTCTGATTATATTTTCTCTATGTCGAAAGATAATTAGCCCAGATAACATTAACACAGGGTAGACATAAATAGGTTTCAATAACCAAGTATAAATAGGTGCCATTGATACAGTAACAATGGCAGCTAAGCTTGAATAACGTGTAACTTTAGCGACTAATAACCAGGTTAAAACAAGTAACCCACCTAAATCTAAACCAATAGGTAAAAGCACGCCAAATGCTGTTGCAACAGCTTTCCCACCTTCAAAATTGAAAAATATTGGGTACATGTGCCCTAAACAAGCCGCGACAGCGATAATGCCTAAGTATACGGGGTCTAAACCTAAAAAGTAGCCACCCCATACGGGTAATGTGCCTTTGAGTATGTCAAAAATAAGCACAGCGGCGGCAACGAATTTATTACTAATGCGTAATACATTTGTAGCACCAGGGTTTTTAGAACCAGTAGCGCGAGGATCAGGTAAGTTCAATAACTTGCAAAGTAAAATGGCACTCGAAATTGAACCTACTAAGTAAGCCATAACAACCATTATAAATGTGACAAGTAAACTTGTGATACTCAGCTCCTTCCAAAGCAGTTGTTAGCAAAAGCTGTAAAAATAAGCATTTCTTTTTAGCTTTTTGCCATTGTAGCGTGATGTTTACTAGTTTTTCTAGACCCGCACAGGTAAACTCGCCATTTATTTTTAAAGCAAGTGTGGCGATTGTTTGTTCTATTCGATTACGCCGTTGCATAAATAAGGTTTTAGTGTGGATAAAGTCTATATTGAAGGATTAACCTTTCAAACAACCATTGGTTTTTACCCATGGGAAAAAGAAATAAAGCAAACACTCGTCATCGACTTAGCCATGGGCTGGAATACGGCCAATGCGGCGGAGAATGATGAGCTAGCTAAAACGCTTGATTACGCAGCAATTTCTGAAGCTATAGTCGAGTTTGCTAATGCGAATCCGGTTGATTTAATTGAAACACTTGCTGAACGTATTGCCACATTTCTTATCGATGAATATCAAATCCCTTGGTTGCGTTTGAAATTAATGAAACCCACTGCGGTACATAACGCTAAAACAGTTGGTGTTGAAATAGAACGTGGTACCACGCTGTTAGGCCAAGCATTGTAATGGCTGAAATATATATTTCGCTTGGTAGTAATATCAATCGTCAACATTATATTGAGCAGGGACTTAATGCATTAACGGATGCTTTTGGTACGTTAACCTTATCATCGTTATTTGAAAGTGAAGCGGTCGGCTTTGCGGGTAAAGCATTTTACAATATGGTGGCTGGGGTAAGTACTGAGCTAACCCTAACTGACGTTGCCGAAACACTACGCAAAATAGAGTTTGCTCATGGTCGAAGTCAGTATGCTAAGAAGTTTAGTCCACGTACTTTAGATTTAGATTTATTACTTTATGACGTGGTTATTACAGAAGAACCCGCCCAAATACCACGTGATGAAATTACTAAAAATGCTTTTGTTTTATGGCCGTTAGCTGAAATAGCCGGGCATTTGGTTCACCCTATTGTTGAACAAAGCTATGAAGAGTTATGGCGACAATACGATAAAAATCAACAGCAGTTAAAAAAAGTGCCTTTAATTTGGGCAAGAGTAAATAAGGAAATATAATCAGTATGAGCACAATTGAAGTTTTTATTTTAGCGTTAATACAAGGCTTAACCGAATTTTTGCCGATTTCGAGTTCGGCACATTTAATTTTACCATCGGCTGTTTTTGGCTGGGAAGATCAAGGTTTGGCGTTTGATGTTGCCGTGCATGTTGGTACTTTATTCGCGGTAGTATTATATTTTCGTAAAGAAGTGGGCAATATGGCCGTTGCATGGTTTGGCACACTGAAAGGCGAACGCGATAATTTCGATGGTAAATTAGCTTGGTGGATTATTTTTGCCACTATACCAGCAGGATTATTTGGTTTACTTGGTAAAGACTTTATTGAAGAACATTTGCGTAGCGCACTGGTTATTGCCGCGACAACATTATTATTTGGCTTTTTACTTGGCTTTGCTGACATTAAAGCGAAACAAAACAAGAGCATTGAAAATTTAGGTTTTAAAGGCGCTATGTTAATTGGGCTAGCGCAAGCAATAGCGCTAATTCCGGGAACATCACGCTCTGGTATTACGATGACTATCGGCTTGATGTTAGGTTTAAGTAGAGAAAACGCCGCGCGTTTTTCTTTTTTACTCTCTATTCCTGCTATTGCTATGGCTGGCAGTTATTTGACCTTAAAGCTGATTCTAGAAGCTGGAGCTGTAGACTGGTCAGCAATGGGCTTAGGCAGTGTGATAGCGTTTGTTAGTGCTTATGCTTGTATTCATTATTTTCTTATTGTAGTCAACAAAATAGGCATGATGCCATTTGTGGTTTATCGTTTAGTGCTTGGCGTAGGTCTGCTTTGGTTTGTTGTCGGATAATTGTTACAATACATTTAACTTATAAATAAACGCGCTTTGGCGCGTTTTTGTTATAAATATATATATACACATACTAAGTGGGTAGTTTGCACTTAGTATTACTTTATTTACCTTAGTTGTAATAATTATCTATCAGGCTTTTTTAACATCGCGTATAAACTTTCCAGTTAACCGGTAATGATAGATATTCAGCTAATAAAAGTGAGAAATTTGATGAATTTGTCTTTAACTGAAGAACAAATAATGATTCAAGATATGGCACGTAAATTTGCCGATAGTGAGTTAGCACCTGTAGCAGCAAAGCTTGATGAAACAAGGGATCAAAATTTGTTTTTAAAAAACTTGGCTCAATTAAATGAGTTAGGTTTTATGGGCTTAAATATTAAAGCTGAATATGGCGGTGTTGAAGCTGGCACTGTAGCCTTTAGTTTGGCGATTACCGAAATAGCGCGTGCTTGTGCATCAACGGCTGTTACAACATCGGTGACTAATATGGTCGCTGAAGTTATTCAAGCGGTAGGTAACGAAGAACAAAAAAATAAATACCTGCCAAAAATTTGTAGTGGTGAATATCGTGCTGGTGGCTTTTGTTTAACTGAAGCAACTGCAGGCTCAGACCCTGCAGGCATGAAAACTCAAGCGGTTAAAGACGGCGAACATTATATTATTAATGGCAGTAAGCTCTATATTACTAGCGGCTCGTTCGCTGATGTATTTGTGGTTTGGGCAGTAACTGACCCTGAGGCAAAAAAAGGTAAGGGTATTTCGTGCTTTATTGTTGAAGCCGATACTGCAGGCATTACCATTGGTAAAGCTGAAGAAAAAATGGGCCAAAAAGCGTCACCAACTAATGAAGTACAATTTAACAATTGTCGTGTGCCAGCATCATCGATGATGGGCGCAGAAAATAAAGGTTTTGGCGTTGCCGTAGGTGAATTGGCTGGTGGTCGTATTGGTATTGGTTCTTTAGCATTAGGTGTTGGTCTTGCCGCACTTGATTATGCTAAAGCTTATATTGTTGACCGTAAGCAATTTGGTCAATCACTGTCAAACTTTCAAGGTCTTCAATGGACGCTAGCAGAGCGTTATACTGAGATGGAAGCTGCACGATTACTCCTGATGCAAGCTGCATATACTAAAGATCAAGGCCAACCATTTGGTATGGCCGCTTCAATGGCGAAATTATTTGCCACTGAAAATGCCAATAAAGCTTGTTACGATGCTTTACAGTTGATGGGCGGTGCAGGCTATATTAAAGAATACCCACTTGAGCGTATGGCGCGTGACGTGCGTGTTACTTCAATTTATGAAGGCACGAGTGAAATTCAAAAAGTGATTATTGCTCGCGAATTATTGCAAAAAGTTTAAGCGATAATCGTGGTTATTTAATAAAAGTTAAACGCTCTGAACCTCATATTTAACGCTTTTGGGAATTTAAGCGAGGAAAAGAGCTTTAACTTTACATCAAGCAATGTGCAGTACTTTACGAAAATTAAGTTTAGAAAAAAACGTAAAAAATACTTTTTATTTTCCCTATATACTCCCTAAAAATAATCCCTATAAATAGTCACCTTGCTTTTCTTGTATTCGTTGCACGACTCAATGAATAAGCTAAAAAATCACCAAGGGCGCAATGCCTACACGGCTATCTGAGCAATGAGCTTCTTTGCCTTGCTTATAAAACTTTGATCTCTGAATAAATGGCTTATTTTTTCTAGCCCGACTTGTTCAATATTTTTTTGTACATGAAAGAAATCTAAGTTATTAAACGCCTCTACACCATCGTCTCCAACCTTAAAAATATCCTTAACACTGTCAAAGGCAATTAAATCACCTAGGCGGCATGAAAAATAACATAGCAAAGTGTTTTGAGCTTCTTCAATTGGCCGGTCACTGTATAATTTATCATTAATTAAGGGGCCTAGGCTGTTGCCAATGCCCTCGACAATGGATTTGGGTAGCTGCCAGCGCTCGGCTAATACTTTGCCGATTACAGACGAATTGATATCCAAAGATAATTGGCTGTCGCGCACTCTTTCGTACAATGAAGTCTGGCTCAAATAGAGCTTGGCTATTGATGGTTTATAAGAGAGCATCGTCATATCTCCCAAGCTTATTAGCAAACATAAGGTCGATAATTCAGCCGCATTTTCCTTATCTAAATGTTTGGCAAGCAAAAATACAAAGGAACTCGCCAAATAACTAGATATCCATATTTTTTTATAGGCCGCTGCTTGGGCTTTATTTTCAAATGATAGACTTTGTTGCAAGATAAACTGTATAGCGATACTTTTTACCGCCGTTACCCCCATAAATACAATGGCATGATGAATGCTCTCTATGGGTTGTCGCAAGGAAAAAAGTGAAGAATTCACGGTGTTAATGATTTTGGCCGTCATTTCTGCATCTGACTTTATCAGCGCTATTAACTCTTTTGGCTCAAGCTCGCCGCTCGTCAAGTTTAGCAATAAGGGGTTCGGTTGACGAATGCATTGACTCATTTCATTAATTGTTTGCTGCTGTTTTTTATTGAAACTATCAAAACGTAGTAATTTAAAATCCAGAAAATCTTCGGAGTTATTTATTACATCACTTTGTTTAGGAATAAGGTTTACATGCGCCTGAGGGCTTGATGATATGCTGCGTAACTTAACCGTTGGGGATTTACTGCGTCTAGCAATAATACTCTGAGCACGATTAGTTTTTCTACTGCTTTTTCCTCGATTTAAGTACCATAAGATAGAGGTAATTACGGCGAAAACAATAATGATCTTATCTAATGACATTTAACTACCTAATTCAAAACAAAAAATTCCGACAAATTATGAACTTATTAAACTACAGGGTCAAACTAAATGCTCAACCGCTCGTTTTAAATTCAGCTAAAAATAGGACCGTTTATTAGTCAAATATTTATCAAACAGTTGTCGGGCAGGGCCTTTAAAAGTTCTAGCTGAGCAGTTTACTAATGCTATTGTTATATACTGGGCCTAATTTATAATCACAGCTTAAAAGAAATATTTAGTCCATTTGCTTGCATCTTTAGCGTTTGACCCCACTTAAATTAGCATATCTCTTTATTATTGGAACTGCATTGATGACAAATTCTCTCGCGATCACCTTAGAAAACTTTCAACAAGTTATTATCGAAGAATCAAAAAACAAACTTGTATTGCTTGATTTTTGGGCTCAACAAATACCTGAAAGTGTTGAACTAAGAGATAAGTTGACTCGTGCATTGGCAAACTATAGCGACACAATATTATTTACAACAGTAGATTGCGAAACTCAGGGACAAATAGCTCAACAATTTGGCATTCAAGGCTTACCAACCGTAATATTAGTAAAAGACGGCCAGCCACTTGATGGTCTTACCGGACCACAAACTGATGAAACCATTAATGAGTTTTTAGGTAAATACCTACCTAAAGAGCAAGATGTTTTATTGGCGCAAGCTAATGAACTTTTAGCCGAAAATAAAGTTGCTGAAGCATTTCCTGTTATCACTCAAGCTTTCCAACTTGACAACGAACGCGCTGATATTAAATTAGTGCTAGCTAATGTATATATTCAAACTGGCAAGATTACAGAAGCAGAAGCGTTGTTGAAAAGCATTAAAATGGTCGATCAAGACAGTAGTTATCAATCATTAATGGCAAGATTAGAGCTAGCCACTCAGGCTGCTGATTCTCCTGAGATTCAAGCGTTAGAGCAACAGTTAGAAAGTGATCCTGATAATATTGAGCTGCAACAAAAATTAGCCGCGCAATATAGCCAAGTTAATCGCAATGACGAAGCACTGACGATTCTATTTTTACTGGTACAAAAAGATGGCGCAGATACAGCCAGTAAAGATTTATTACTTGATGTGCTGAAATCGTTACCGGATGGTGATGCATTAGTCAGTAAATATCGACGTAAGCTTTATACCTTAATGTATTAATAATTTAGCAAGTTTACCTAGCAGCTAGCTAAGATGATTGGTTTCAGCCGAACCGACAATTGACCAACAGCAAGCCATTAAGTTAATTATGGTTGGTGCTTTGGTGCTAAACCGATGTAGGTCGGTATTTATGCCGTCAAGCTTGGGTAGCAAGTTAAAGCTATTGCCAAATAAAGGTGATGGGCTGAAATCCAACGGGCATTTAACGCATATTTAACCAACAGCAAGCCAATAAGTTAATTATCCTTGCTGTCTCGGTTCTATTTCGATTTAAGTCGGTATTTATGCCGTCAAGCTAGCAGGGGTTTATTGCTTAGTTAATACGAACGGCTAAAGCCCATATACAACCTACAAGGAAGCGGCAGCATAACAGCAGGTGAATAAAAATTGCCGCTTGCGTTTGTAGGTCTACATCATATGAATTAAATCGCTTCATCCATTACATTTTCATCCATTAAGTTTTCATCTTTTAATAAATGGGCAAACTCGCTTAAAAACTTTTGAATTTTCTTCGCTACCACTAGCTGACAATACTTATTTTCTGGGTTGTTGGTAACATAATCTTGATGATAGTCTTCTGCACTATAAAAATTATTAGCCGCTTTGATCAAAGTGACAATAGGGTGTGCAAAAAGTTTTTGTGCATTCAATTGACTAATTTTAGTTTCAGCTATAATTTGTTGCGTTGAGTTGTGAAATAAAATGGTCGAACGATATTGGCTACCTATATCTTCACCTTGACGATTAATCGTGGTTGGATCATGTATAGCAAAGAATACCGTTAATAATTGCTCTACACTTAATTGCGACGGATTAAAGGCAATTTGAACTACTTCTGCATGATTACTGAGACCACTACAAACTTGCTCGTAGCTTGGGTTTTCAATATCGCCATCAGCATAACCACTAGTCACAGAAATTACGCCTTTAACGCGTGAAAAAATATTTTCGACACACCAAAAGCAACCGGCGCCTAGTGTTATTTTTTCGAAATTCATTGCTCTTTTCCTCGTGTAAGTTACCTGATAGCTATGCGATTAGGTTGCTAAAAGTGTATTTAAATGTAACTAAAAGACGCTTAGACGTCTACATGGTTTGTATTTCAGAAGATATCACTCAGACGTTTAGATGTCTATATGTTTTTAGAATTTAAATTTAAGAAGATAAGGATAAAATTACTATTGAATTTATACTGTAGGGATATGAGTTATTAGTTATACCAATTGAAATAAATAATCGATCATTTTAAGGCGGTTTAAATCGTCAATAACTGCGTTGTTTTCAATCCCAATAGCCCGCTATTACTCAATCAAACGCCTTATTCTTGAACAATTTATCCTCGCTTAAAATTGGTCAATAACTTATTACATTTGGTATTATTCGTTTTTTGGGGGAAAACTTAATGAGAAAATATGCTTTAGGCTCCTTTATCCTGTTCTAGAATTGAAAAAGCTAGAAGTGTTAGCTTCTAGCTTTTTAATTTAATTTACTAAGCAACAAGTATTACTTTACTTCTTCACCAGCGGCTTGTTTGTCAGCATGATAGCTTGAACGCACGAGAGGACCACAAGCAGCGTGATCAAAGCCCATTTTATCAGCTTCACGTTTAAACATGTCAAAGTCGTCAGGGTGAACGTAACGTTCAACCGGTAAATGATGTTTACTTGGTTGCAAGTATTGTCCAATGGTTAACATAGTCACGCCGTGAGCACGCAAATCGCGCATGACTTGTAGAATCTCTTCGTTAGTTTCACCTAAACCAACCATTAAACCCGATTTTGTGGGCACGCTTGGATTTGCTTCACCAAATTTTTTCAACAAATCTAAAGACCATTGGTAATTAGCGCCAGGGCGAGCTTTGGTATATAAACGCGGAGCAGTTTCTAGGTTGTGATTGAATACACCCGGTGGGTGGGTATTTAAAATCTCTAAAGCACGATCCATACGGCCACGGAAATCCGGCACTAAAATTTCTACTTTTGTATGTGGAGAGTGCTCGGCAATCTCTGTAATACAATCAACAAACTGTTGTGCGCCGCCATCACGTAAATCGTCACGATCTACTGAGGTGATCACTACGTATTTTAATTTCATGTCTTTTAGCGTTAAGGCTAATTTACGCGGCTCTTCTTTATCTGCAGCTAGTGGGCGACCATGGCCAACATCACAAAATGGACAACGACGAGTACAAATGTCGCCTAAAATCATAAAGGTTGCGGTGCCGTGGTTAAAACATTCAGATAAATTTGGACATGACGCTTCTTCACAAACTGAATGCAAATTATGCTTACGTAGTGCGGCTTTTATACTATCAATACGTTCTGAGCTTTTTGGCAATTTAATACGTAACCAATTAGGTTTTCTGAGCATAGTTTCACGCTCAGAAGTCACAACCTTAATAGGAATATGGGCCATTTTTTCGGCATCGCGTAATTTAGTGCCAGGGGTAATGCGTGATGATTTAGTGGTCATGTACTGTTTCCAATCCCGTTTGATAAGATAAATGCTGAGTGTCTAATAATTCACTAAGGTGTTTAACCAGTGATTCACCCGCTTGATCTACTGTGGCAGGGCCCTGTAAATCGATTGTTTGTATCATTTCTAAGCCTTGGTAACCGCAAGGGTTAATGCGTAGAAATGGTGATAAGTCCATATTTACGTTTAATGCTAAACCATGAAAAGAGCAGCCTTTGCGCACGCGTAGTCCCAAAGAGGCAATTTTTTTATCGTCTACATAAACACCCGGAGCATCCGGTTTTGCTTTTGCATTGATGCCAAAATCGGCCATTGACGCTACGATGCCGTTTTCTATCAGTGTTACCAACTGTCTAATGCCCATTTTTCTGCGGCGTAGATTGATCATAAAGTAGATAACTTGTTGACCGGGACCGTGATAGGTCACTTGTCCACCTCTATCTACTTTCACTACCGGGATATCACCAGGCATCAAAAGGTGCTCGTCTTTGCCTGCTTGCCCTTGGGTAAACACTGGCGGATGCTCTACCAGCCAAAGTTCATCAGCGGTATTGTCATCTCGATTATCGGTGAAATTTTGCATGGCATGCCAAACATCGATGTAGTCGAGGTTATTTAGTTGCCGAATAATCAAAGTGTTTTTCAAGGTATATCTCTATAAATTCTGTAGTGTTTATTATATCCAAATAATAACTGGAATACACCGTAAAAACCGAATAGCATTAAAGTACGTAGCGCACTTGTTCAATAGCGTTCAAGGTTTTATATATTGTTTCTATGTGCTCTTTACTTGTCACGGTAACAGCCACTGCAATTGAGTGGTAATTACCTTTTGAGCTTTGTTTGATTTTTGGTGCATAATCACCTGGCGTGTGCTTTTGTAATTCACCGACAACAAGATCTGGCAATTCGTCACACGCAATACCCATAATTTTAAAGTTAAGTACGGTGGGGAAATCTAGTAATTCATCAAACTTAGTATTCATTTCTTTTCTCTTAAATCGGTAAAACAACGCTATGATAGGTGTTTTAAAATGTCTGGGATATTAGATAAATGTTTAATAAACCAAGCCATTAAGTGGTAATTTATTTGTTTGCATATGTAAATTGGCGATATTTTAACACTATTTGTTACGAATGTGACCAATAGCCGCTAATTTGCTTATCTTTATTGAGTATAAGTGAGGGAGATTTTATCTAAAATCAATGGATAGTGGTGATTATATTTTTACTGAGCCGCAGCTAAAACATAAAAACTCAGCCTAGGCTGAGTTTTTGACAGAAAATAATAGCCTAATCATGCAAACATTGAGCAGGATTAATTAACAAACTGCAGTTTTACATAGTCCATTAATTTATTGAACATGCTACCTTCATTAACTTCTTGCAGTGTCACCAGTGGGTATTGGGCAATATCTTCACCGTCAAGTTGTAAAAATAACTTACCAACAACTTCGCCCTTTTTCAGTGGTGCTGTTAATTGTTTGTCTAACTCAAAATTAGCTTGTAAATTTTTACGTTGACCTCGCGGTATAGTGATCGGTGTATTAACCATAATACCTAAATCAACTTCTTTGCGATCGCCCATCCAAACACGGTCACTGACAAATTTCTCACCGGCTTTATACGGTGTGTAAGTTTCAAAAAAGCGGAAACCGTAGTTAAGTAATTTTTTGCTCTCTACTTTACGTGCGCGCTCGCTGTCTGTGCCCATAACCACACTGACTAAACGCATGTCGCCTTTAGTGGCCGAAGTTACTAAACTATAACCCGCTTGAGATGTGTGGCCGGTTTTTAACCCGTCAACATTCATGCTTTTATCCCACAATAAGCTATTGCGGTTATATTGTTTAATATTGTTATAAGTAAAAGATTTTTGGCTATACAGTTTATATTCTTCTGGCACATCGCGAATAAGGGCAATAGCCAATGTCGCCATATCGCGAGCTGTAGTTTTGTGTTCTTTACTGTCTAAACCATGGCTATTTTCAAAAAAGCTGCTGTGCATGCCTAATTGTTCAGCGTGAGCATTCATTAATTGGGCAAATGCGCCTTCACTACCGGCAATATGCTCTGCCATAGCGACACAAGCGTCATTTCCTGATGCAACGATAATACCTTGGTTTAGTAAACTTACCGGTACCTCTGTGCCAACTTCAATAAACATTTTTGATGACTCAGGGAAGTTTTTCGCCCAAGCTTTTTCGCTAATTCTCACCGGATCATCATTTTTGATGTTACCACTAACCAATTCTTTACCTATGATGTAGCTGGTCATCATTTTGGTTAAACTTGCTGGTGCTAGTAATATATCGGCATTACTTTCAGCGATAACCTTACCTGTGGCGTAATCAATTAAAATGTGACCTTTAGCATTTACTTCTGGCGCTGATGGGATAATAGTTTGAGCATGAGAAAGAGAGCAAACGCTTAATAATACAGAGCCTAAAAAAGTTAATAACTTTATTGATTTTTTAGACACTTGAGTAACTTTGAGTTGGGGCATAATTGTCCTACAGCACTATCGATTAATGGAAATTATAAATATTTTATGGAGTATAACATTATTCATTTTGAATTCTAATGAGCACCAGCATCAATTTGTTACTATTGATGAATTTAGCTGCATATTTGTACGTTTAAATGAGCGGTGAAATTATTTAATCGCTAAAAATAATGGCTAAAACATAACCGCGAACAGAGAAAAAAACAGGGTTTTATAAAGTTTAAATTTTACTTACGAATAAAAGCTTTAGGGTGACCATTGTCTTTAATCATTAATAATAATCGCTTTAGTTCATCATTACTTTCTATCGGACCAACAAGCACACGAAAAATTCCATTTTTTTCTTCTATTTGTGCATTTTTTTGATATTGCTTAGCTAATGTCTTGGCAAGTTTAGTTGCTTGCGCATGACTTTGGCTAGCAAATACCTGTATGTACTGTGATTTTACAGGTGATGATACTAATAATGTCGGTATTTTAGGTATGGTTTTATCTGTTGCTATTACTTGAGTAACAGTTGAAACAGCTGATGTTGGTAAAGTTGTTATTTGTGCTGCAGTATCGTTGAAGCGCGGAGTATTGTCTTCAAGTTGTGCTAAACCAGCAGTAGAAAAGTCATTAATGGCAGAAATAGTTACGTTAGCGGTGCCTGTTCTTAGCATATCAAGTTTATAGGCTGCACTATAAGACAAATCGATAATGCGGCTCTGATGAAATGGACCTCGATCATTGACCCTAACAATAACGGATTTACCATTACTATTGTTAACGACTTTCAAATAGGTAGGTAAGGGCAAATTTTTATGGGCGGCGCTCATGGCGTACATATCGTAAATTTCACCGTTAGAGGTTAAATGGCCATGAAATTTTCGGCCATACCATGAGGCTGTGCCGGTTTGGCTAAAGTTTTCTGCAGTGTTTAATACTTGATAATGCTTGCCAAATACTTGGTAGTGCTTGTTGCCACCTCGGCTATGCTCTTCAGCTCGCGGTGTTGCATTATGTAGTTCACTGGCGTTTGGTATGCGCGTTGGTGTACTGTCATGCTTTTGTTGGTAGCGGCCATGGTTGGTACTACAGGCCGAAACCATTATCAATAGTAACCAGAGATAGAAATGTTGGGGTATATTTAGTTTCGTCATGAAATACCAGTTGACCCTTTTATTTTACAATTTGTTTATTCGCAAATTTTTATTAGATATTAAACCGTCTATGCGTACTTATTGCCATTAGCATGCCAAAACCTGCCATTAATGTCACCATTGATGTGCCACCATAGCTAACTAAAGGTAGCGGGACGCCAACTACCGGCAATAAACCGGATACCATGCCGATATTCACAAAAATATAAACAAAAAATGTTAGCGTTAAACTACCGGCTAATAGTTTGGTAAACGCATGTTGAGCATTAACGGCAATCCATAAGCCGCGCATAACTATTGCTAAATATACGGTTAATAATAAACCCACACCAATTAAGCCAAATTCTTCACTAAATACGGCGAATATAAAATCTGTATGGCGCTCAGGTAAAAACTCTAGTTGCGATTGGGTACCTTGCAACCAGCCTTTACCGTGTATGCCGCCTGAACCGATAGCAATTTTAGATTGAATAATATGATAGCCAGAACCGAGTGGATCTTGTTCAGGATCTAAAAATGTAAGTACCCGCTGTTTTTGATAAGGCTTCATCAAAAACATCCACAAAACCGGGGCAAAAGCTGACGCTAATCCGACACAGGTTCCGATAAGCCTCCAACTAGCACCAGCAAGAAAAATAACAAAAATACCAGAACTTGCGATAAGTAAAGAGGTACCCAAATCAGGTTGTCTAGCAATTAATAAAGTGGGTATTAACACTAAAATAAAAGCGATAATTATTTTAGAAATTCTAATCGGTAAATCGTATTGGCTGACATACCAAGCGATCATTATTGGCATAACAAGTTTCATAATTTCAGAGGGTTGAAATTTAGTTACGCCAAGATCTAACCAACGTTGAGCGCCTTTGCCAACATGGCCAAAAAGCAAAACGGCAGTTAATAACATTAAGCCAACAATGAATACAGGCACCGCCCATTTTCGATACGACAAGGGTGGGATTTGCGCGACAATAAACATAACAAAAAGTGCTAACCCAACACGTTTTGCATGGCGTATAAGTACAGCAGATTCTTGTCCTCCTGCACTATAAACAACAAATAACCCTAGGGTCATTAAGGCCAG
This sequence comes from Colwellia sp. PAMC 21821, assembly GCF_002077175.1. Taxonomy (NCBI): domain Bacteria; kingdom Pseudomonadati; phylum Pseudomonadota; class Gammaproteobacteria; order Alteromonadales; family Colwelliaceae; genus Colwellia; species Colwellia sp. PAMC 21821. The sequence continues at coordinate 892,999 of NZ_CP014943.1, read as the reverse complement.
AATACCTATTAAAAGAGGTAAATCAATATGTAAGCGCTGCCATAAGGTTCGCTGCCTTTGTTGGTCATGTCCGGTACTGCGCACTAAGGCTCACCTGCTTTATTTATAATGTTTTGTTGATAAACATTGTCATGATTTGGATGTTGCCGTGGGTTTTTGCTGACAATTTCACGATCCCCAAAATACTGATCCATAATCTGGCGCGCTACTGGTGCGGCATTTGCACCACCACCGCCTTCAGCGACATTTTCAATGGCAACAGCTACAACTATTTCGGGGTTTTCATATGGTGCGAAAGCAATAAACATGGCATTGTCACGTTTGCTTTCTTTAACTTTGCTGGCGTCGTATTCTTCACCTTGCTCAATATTAGCGGTTTGTGCTGAGCCAGTTTTACCCGCCGCGTCATATTTAGTGCCTTTAAATGCGTTATAACCGGTAGCACCGAATTTTTGCACGGTATTATGTAAACCGTCTAAAACAACATCCCAACTTTTTTTATTCTTTAAAATAATTGGCGGTTTCTGATCAACAATATATTCAGTAATAAGCGCCTGTTGCACACTGGTATCTTCGTTGTGTGCTAACACTTCACTGGTGGATTTTAATAAGTGCGGTACTTTAATTTCACCCTTGTTGACCAAGATGGATATGGCTTGTGATAACTGTAAGGGGGTGACTGACCAGTAACTTTGGCCAATACCCACAGATAAGGTTTCACCGGTATACCAACCTTTATTATAACGGGCTCTTTTCCATTCGATACTGGGCATAATTGCCCGGCTTTCTTCATGTAAATCTATGCCAGTATATTCACCAAAGCCAAATTTCATCATCATTTGACTAATGCGGGTAATGCCAAGTTTGTAGGCTAAGTCGTAGTAATAAACATTACAAGATTGTTCCAAGGACTTATTCAAGTCGACTTTACCATGGCCCCACTTTTTCCAGTCGCGACGCTTGGTTTCTATGCCGGGAAGTTGATAAAAACCGGGATCATAAATTTCTGTTTCTGGCGTGATGACTCCAGCATCTAAACCAGTTAATGCTAATAAAGGTTTAATGGTTGAGGCCGGAGGATAGCCTTGTACTGCTCGGTTTAGTAGAGGTTTATTACTTTCAGGAGCTAAAAGTTTTTTGTACTTTTTACTGCTAATACCATGAACAAACAGGTTGCCATCAAAACTCGGGTTAGAATACATGGCGAGAACGCCACCGTCTCTTGGGTCAATAGCAACAACGGCACCACGCTTACCCGAAAGGGCTCGTTTTGCGATCATTTGCAGCTCAATATCCATGGTTAAGGTTAGGTCTTTTCCTGGGATCGGCGGCGTAAAATCTAAAGTACGTATGATCCGACCTAAGTTATTTATTTCAACTTCTTGGTGACCAATAGTGCCGTGTAAAATATCTTGATAATATTTTTCTAAGCCTAACTTACCAATATTGCGGGTAGCGGCGTAGTTTTCAGCTAAGCCTTGCTTTTCAAGCGCGAGAGAATCTCGGCCGTTAATACGTGCGACGTAGCCAAGCGAATGAGTGGTTAAATCTGCAAAAGGGTAATAACGTTTTAAACGTGCATCGATAAAAAAACCGGGAAACTTATGTTGATTGACCGAAAATAAAGAAATTTGTTGTTCGCTTAAACGAGAGTAAAGCTCAATTGGCTTAAAACGACGTTTACTTTTTACTGCTTTGAGTAATTCGTCTTGTTTTTCTTGGCTTATATCTAATAGTTGGCTAACCTCAGCTAGGCTATTTTCAATATCAGTCACTTGTTCAGGGATCACTTCTAAACTGTAAACTGGCGTGTTGTCAGCCAATAAAACACCATTTCGATCGTAGATTAAGCCTCTATTGGGCGCGACTGGTAAAAGTTTAATACGATTGGAGTTTGAGCGTGTCTGGTATTTCTGATATGAATTAACTTCGAGATCATAAATATTACTAAACAACATCAAGGCAATTATGATGACGGCAATAAAGGTGATGAAAGTACGGCGTGCAAATAAATTGGCTTCAGCGCTATGATTTCTAATGGCAACGCGTTTTTTGGGGGCCATTATTTATTCTCGATGGTATGGGTGATTATTGTTGATTGACCAAGCACGATAAAGGCTTTCAGCAACGACAATTCTAACCATTGGATGTGGTAATGTCAGCGGAGATAATGACCACTTTTGTTCAGACGCTTCAATACAAGCGGGCGCTAAACCTTCAGGACCACCAACAAGCAGAGCAACGTCTCGACTATCAACATGCCAACGATCAAGTTGTTTAGCAAGTTGAGGTGTAGTCCAAGGCTTGCCTTCTACCTCTAACGTAACAATGCGATTACCTTTTGGAATAGCGGCTAACATTTGCTCACCTTCTTTTTCTAGAATGCGAGCAATATCGGCATTTTTACCACGTTTCCCCGGGGAAATTTCCACTAGGTGGAAACTCATGTCACGGGGAAATCTACGGCAATATTCGCTAAATCCTTGGCTAACCCAAGCTGGCATTTTATTACCAACGGCATATAAGGTAATGCGCATTGTTGTTTAGATTATTCCCAAAGTTGTTCTAGTTGGTAACGATCGCGAATTTCATCAGTCATCACGTGAACAACCACATCACCTAAATCAACTAAAGACCATTCACCAATATCATTACCTTCAACGCCTAACGCTTCAATACCTGCAGCGCGGCATTCAATAGTTAGTGATTGGGCAATAGAAATAACGTGACGTTTTGAGTTACCAGAGCAAACTAACATGTAGTCAGTGAAACTCGATTTTTTAGATACCTCTAATGTGACGATATCGCGGCCTTTCATATCTTCGATTTTTTCGGTAACAAAAGTAATTAGGTCTGAACTTTGCAAAGTGGGATCTCTATAATTAACAATAATCGGCGATAATAACATTATTTTGTTTGTCAGTTAACCATCTAATGTCGTCAATCGCAGGTTTTTTACACAACAATTGATTTATTTCACTGACTGGTGATTAAAACTAGCCAAAAATAGGGCATTCATGGGAGGTTACTGGCTAAAGTATGTTGTTACTTATAGAGTCCTTGCTGTTCTATATAGTCAAACACCGGTTTGGGCAGGTATTGGCAATAATGTAAATTAGCTTTTATTTTGGCTCTAATTTCGGTAGACGAAATATCAACAGGTGTACTTTCATGAAGAATGATTTGCCCTGTTTTTTTATACTGTAATTTTGCCAAATCATAAATAAGGCGGGATTTTAATTCTGGTGCAAGTGACGCTTCCAGCGCTGAATGCGGATAACCAGGGCGAATATTAACCACCAAGTTACACAAGCTAAGAATTTCTTGCCAACAATGCCAAGTTGTAAATGATAGCAGCGAGTCCATACCCATAATAAAAAATAAGTCTGCGCTTGGTTGTTCAGCTTTTATTTCATGCAAAGTATCGACAGTATAGGAAGGGCTTTTACGGTTAAGCTCTCGATTGTCTAGAGTGAATATATTACTGTTTTCGCAGACTAAAGACACCATGTTAGCACGCTGTTTTGCATTGGCATGGGTACTGTTTTTATGGGGCGGAATATGCGCGGGAATTAAATGTAATTGCTTCGTACCTAACCATTTTGCCGTTTCTTGAGCGGGTAAAATATGACCCTGATGAATCGGGTCGAAAGTACCGCCAAGTAATGCGATAAGCGTTGGCGCAGTTTGCTTAGTTGTACTCATAATCTAAACTGAAATTCTGACTGATGGTATCGTGAAATAAGCTAATGAAAACATCACTCAGTAAAGTGAATGCGTTAAAATCACTGCTGGTTTTACTGAGTAAATCAACTTGCGCTAGCCGTGCTAAAGCTTGTTCAGCATGCCTTAAGGTTATGTGCTTTAAAGCATGCTGATATAAAGGTTTTTTCTTATCCCAAATACGATACTGCTTAAAAATGTCGTTAATACTGCTGCCTTGCTCTATTTGCTCCAACATGGCATAAAGCTGGCTAATTTCTTTATGGACCACCCAAACTAATTGACCAAGCGCACTGCCGTCATGTTGCATTTGATCTAGCATAGTTAAGCATTTTTTTAGATCGCCGATCAATAAAGTATCAATGAGTTGAAAAGCGTTGAATTTTGCTTGTTTAATGAAAAGTTGTTCAGCGTCCTCTATACTCACCGGTTGCTGTGAAAACAAAATAGACAGCTTTTGCAATTCTTGAGCGAGTGCCGGTAAATTACCTTCAAATAATTCCGCCATTAAATTAATCACGTCGGGTTGCAATGTTAATTGTAACTGTCGAGCTTGATTATTCAGCCATTGTTTTAATTGTTTAGTCTCCATATCGTATAAAGGGACAAAGCAACCAGCTGCTTCTAACGATTTAAACCATTTACGCTTTTGCGTTGCCGCGTCTAGCTTTTGGCCATGAAATATTAGTTGGATATCTTGATGTAATAACGTGAGTAATTGGGCAACACCTTTTGCGCCATTATCGCCAATTTTACCCGAGGTAAACTCTATTTCGATAATACGTAATGACGAAAATAAGCTCATTGATTGATATTCTTGAAACAGCTCGTCCCAATCAAATTTATCGTCGATGCTAAATCGAATTATTTCGTCAAAGCCTTGCTTTTTTGCGTGCAGTTTTATTTTTTCTAATGCGTCATTTTTTTGCCATAACTCATCACCAAATACTAACCATATTGGCTTAAAGCCTTGGTTGAGTGTGTTGTCGAGTTGATTATGATATATGCGCATGTAATTTACCTATAGCTGAATACTAGCCATATCACGCAAGATTTTATTGGCGGCTTCTTTACGCATTTCTCGTAGCATTAACGATAACTCGCGACTTTTTGCTAATGCAATATCAGGATCATCTTGATAATCACGGTTAAGCTCAAAGCGGAAGTTTTGTATATCTTGCCCAGGAATTAAAATTTGATAGCGAACGGTATAAATAAGTTCGTATTCTGCTACTTGACCATTCGGAAAAACTGACAGTGTTCTTCTGTCTAAGTTGTCTTGTAGCATGCGCATTTGTGGAATTTTATCATCACTTTTTTGCACTAAATTAACATCATTAATCGTTAAATGCTGTTTAACTAAGCGCGTAAGTTCGCCATATTGGTCAACCGAGCTAAAAGCAATGGTTTGTAATTCAGGCGCTAATAAATAATTACCGCGCAGTTGAAAACCACAACCCGTTAACATGATTAATACTAGGCTAAATGATAGCAGTTTGCTTACTCGACCAATGACCAATTGCTTCATAAAGTGTTCACTTTTTAATGGATAAAAATTTAATCAGTGCCTAGCTAATAGGTTTAGTAGGCACTGTTAAGTTACTGCGATGTTGTTAATCTATAAATGATGACTAAAAATTTACGCAAAAGTCATTGCAGAAATTAATTAGCAACAATATTTAACAACTTACCCGGTACATAAATGACTTTACGTACGGTTTTTCCGTCAATAAACTTACTGACATTCTCATCGTTAAAACCGATTTCTTCAACCGCTTCTTTGGTAGCATCAGCAGAAACGGTAATTTTAGCGCGTAATTTACCGTTAACTTGCACAATAATTAGCTTCTCATCTTCAACTAAAGCACTGTCGTCAACTACTGGCCATGCTGTATTCTCAACCGGGTTACCATCACCAATCATGCTCCATAAATGATGACTTAAATGTGGCACGATAGGGGTTAGCATTAATACCACAGCGCGAATAGCTTCATGCATGACTACACGGTCTTCAATGCTTGCAATACTGGCTTTGCCTAAATGGTTCATTAACTCCATAATCGCGGCAATAGCGGTGTTAAAGGTGTTGCGACGGCCAATATCATCGCTGACTTTAGCGATGGTTTTATGTAATTCACGGCGCAGTAACTTTTGAGCTGGATTAAGTGTTAATCCCTCAATACTTGGCGCTGCTTGTGACACATCTGCTGCTTGAGTAAAGTCATAGGTAAGTTTCCAAACGCGCTTTAAGAAGCGATGAGCACCTTCTACACCGGTATCTGACCATTCTAATGTTTGCTCAGGTGGAGAGGTAAACATGATAAATAGGCGCACAGTATCGGCGCCATATAAATTAATTACTTCTTGAGGGTCAATGCCGTTGTTTTTCGATTTTGACATTTTGCTCATGCCAGCAGAAATAACCGGTTTGCCATCTAATTTACTGACAGCAGTCGTTACTTGGCCTTTTTCATCGCGTTCAACTTCAACATCGGTTGGTGCTATCCAATCTTGTCCACCATTATCAGCTTCACGGTAGTATGTATCGGCTAATACCATGCCTTGACATAGTAATTTTTTAAATGGTTCGTCTGATGTAACTAAGCCAGCATCACGCAATAACTTATGGAAAAAACGTGCATAAAGTAAATGTAAAATTGCATGCTCAATTCCACCAATGTATTGATCAACCGGCAGCCAGTAATTGGCTTTGGCTGGATCTAACATTTGCGTATCATCGTTTGGCGAACAGTAACGTGCGTAATACCATGATGATTCCATAAAAGTATCAAAGGTATCAGTTTCTCGGAATGCTTCTTCGCCGTTGAATGTGGTTTTTGCCCATTCAGGATTATCTTTAATCGGTGACGTTACACCGTTCATGATGACATCTTCAGGTAGCTCAACCGGTAATTGATCGGCTGGCACTGGCACAGATTCACCATTGGCTAAATGCATCATTGGGATTGGCGTACCCCAATAACGTTGACGGGAAACACCCCAGTCACGTAAGCGGTAATTTACCGTTACTTTACCTTTGTTTTCACTGATCAACTTATCAGAAATAGCTTTAAAACCATCTTCAAAACTTAAACCGTCAAATTCACCTGAATTGATTAAAACATTTTTTTCAGTAACGGCGGCTTTAGTCACGTCATCGTTTTCAGTACCCGCGATAACTTGTTTAATTTCTAAACCGTACTTAGTTGCGAATTCCCAATCACGTTGGTCGTGACCTGGTACTGACATAACCGCGCCTGAGCCATAATCCATTAGGACAAAGTTTGCGGCCCAAACCGGTACAATTTCACCGCTAATAGGATGAAGTGCTTTTAAGCCGGTATCAACGCCTTTTTTCTCCATTGTTGCCATATCGGCTTCAGTAGATTTATTGGTTTTACAGCTTTGAATAAATTCGGCGAGTTCTACATTATTTTCTGCTGCAGCTAACGCTAATGGATGTTGAGCGGCTAATGCAACATAAGTCACACCCATCAAGGTATCAGGACGGGTAGTATAAATATCGAAGCTTTCTGCAGAGTCAGCCACTTGGAAAGTCATTTCTACGCCTTCAGAACGACCAATCCAGTTACGTTGCATGGTTTTAACTTGCTCAGGCCAATCAGTTAATTGGTCTAAATCGTTAATTAATTCTTCAGCATAGTCAGTAATTTTAATAAACCACTGTGGAATTTCTTTGCGTTCAACTAACGCACCTGAGCGCCAACCACGACCATCGATAACTTGCTCGTTAGCTAATACGGTTTGATCAACAGGATCCCAATTTACCGTGGCATTTTTCTTATACACTAAGCCTTTTTCATAAAGCTGAGTAAAGAACCATTGTTCCCAACGGTAATAATCTTTTTTACAAGTCGCTAATTCACGACTCCAGTCGTAGCCAAAGCCTAATGACTTTAATTGGTTACGCATGTAATCAATGTTTTCATAAGTCCATTTAGCCGGCGCAGAGTTGTTTTTAATCGCGGCGTTTTCAGCAGGCAATCCAAAAGCGTCCCAACCCATAGGTTGCATAACGTTTTTGCCTTGCATGCGTTGGTAACGAGAAATTACATCACCTAAGCTGTAGTTACGTACATGGCCCATATGGAGTCGGCCACTTGGATATGGAAACATCGCCAAGCAATAAAACTTTTCTTTTCCTGGTAACTCTTCAGCTTTGAAGGTGTTGTTATCAGTCCAAAATTTCTGAACATCGGCTTCAATTGATTGGGGATTGTAAATGGATTCCATTAAGATTTCTCAAGCACGCTTAAATAGGAGCTTCAACCTGCTTTATTGGCAAATTTATAGTAATAAAATTTGATATTTTAAGATTAGGTTTTAGCGATAAAAATTATCCCGATAGGATACCTTATCTCTAGCCGCTGCGACAAGTTAAAGCAGGTTAATGCGGCAGATTTTTCAAGATAAAGACGAGTTAGTCGACAAAAGCCACTTTTGTCATTGTTTTTTACCCTATACTAAAACAGTTAATGGTGGCTTTTATCACCTTAATTATTATACTAAAAGCTGGGCTTTATATTACGGAGGCGTTATGAAAAAAGAACAATCTTCTGTTAAAGAGGTGTATCAAAAGTTACAAACATGGCTTGAAGACACCAAAGAAAATGAAGTTCGGTCAATAGCCGGTTTTCTGGAACAAGCGAAAGCTATTGTTATTGCTGCAGAGCAAATTCCAGAACAGAAAGTTAAACAATTTATAGCCAATCTACAATATGATCTCAGTGATTTCTATCAGCAATATCAAGCCGATATTAAGCACTCAGTCTATTTAGAAATACTGCATGAAAGCCTCTGGGAAAACTTGGCTAAAATTACCGATAAATCACAAGTAGAATGGTCGGAGCTTATGGATGACTTTCAACATAAAGATGGCTACCATGTTGGTGATTATGTAGGGTTTGGGCAATTACAATGTCAGACCTGCTTACACTGTGTTACTTATAGCCATGCTAATGTTGTGACAGATTGTATTAACTGCGGTGGCAAAGACTTTAATCGCTTAAGTCTAACTCCGTAAAAACTAACTTTTTTTTACGGGTTTTTTAATATTATTTTGCTGTTCATAGCCGTGTCGCTGTACACTGTATTTAATGAAGCAGTATCTATACTAAACGGACTCTTAAATTAGCCGTTTAGTATTATTTCCGTTGATATGTAAATCGTACCCCCAAGAGATCTTCTATGACAAATGTGTCAACCAATGCACGCCTTAAGCCTAGTCAATTAACCGCAGATTTAACGGTTAAACAATTTGCCAATGCCACACCAACAGCAGAAATAGAACAAGTATTTATTGGCCATGAAAGAGCTAAAGAAGCGTTAACTTTCGGGTTGTCGATGGATGCACCAGGTTTTAATGTTTACGCTATGGGTGAGCATGGTACGGGACGTCAAACCCTTATTAAACAAATGCTAGCCGCAACAGCGAGTAAAGAACCAACACCTGATGAATGGTGCTATATCAACAATTTTGATGACCCAAATTCGCCACATAATCTATATGTTAGCCCAGGTGATGGTAAGCAGTTACTTACTCGTATGAATACCTTTATTGATGAGTTGATGGATTTGTTTCCAGAAATTTTCGATAACCCCGGTTACCAAAGACAAAAAGCTGCGCTCGATCGCGACTTTAATAAAAAATATGATCAAGCCATTACCGAAGTTGAAGCAGCGGCATTAAAAGAAGATGTGGTATTGTTCGAAGAAAATGGTGAAATTGGCTTTTCACCATTAGTTGAAGGTAAGCCACTTAATGATAAAGAGTTTGCTGAACTAAAAGAGCCCAAACGTGCTGACTTTTATATTTTATTGGCCAAGTTAGAAGATTTATTGTCTGAAAAGTTAATTGAATTGCCGCAATGGAAACGCATTGCTTCCGATAAATTACGTAAGTTAAAGCACGAAACCGCGGCACAAAGTATTCAACCGTTTTTAAAAGAGCTTGAGACGGAATTCGCCAGTAATATTGGCGTTCAAAAATATTTAGCAAAAGTGAAAGCTCATGTCGTAGATGCTGTATTAGAGTTACTGGTAGATGAAAGTAACGAGGCACCTAATGACAAAGATATGCGTAAATTGATGGTTGAACGCTTTTTACCTAATTTACTGGTCACCCGCAAAGCGGATGAAGGTGCGCCGGTTATTTATGAACAAAACCCGACCTTTCAAAACTTGTTTGGTCATGTTGATTTTGGTAGTTTTCAAGGTGGCAGTTACACCAGTTACCGTTTAATTCGACCGGGTGCTTTGCATAAAGCTAATGGCGGCTACATATTACTCGAAGCGGATAAGTTGCTGACTCAGCCTTTAGTTTGGGCGCGACTGAAATTAGCGCTAAAGTCGCAGCAAATAACCATTGAAAATCCGCATTTAGAATATGCACAGCCAGGCGCATTTAGTCTACAGCCTGAAAAAATACCGTTAAACGTTAAAGTAATTTTGTTGGGTGATCCTGAAATTTATTACACCTTACAAGATTATGATCAAGAATTTACCGAGCTATTTCGTGTTTTGGCGGACTTTGATCGTCATCTAGAGAAAAATCAGAGCAATTTAAATGATTACGCGAATTTAATCCGCCAACGAGCCCATCGTAATCATTACCCTGAAGTAACCGACGAAGCCGTATTAGAACTGGTTAAATATGCGCTTAGGCGTGCCGAGCATCAACACAAAATATCGGCTAATATTGTGCAAGTTAATGACTTATTAGATGAGGCATTCTATTTGTGGAAGCTATCTGCTGGTACAAATGGCTTGTGTGGTAAACATGTGACGATGGCGCTAGCAGCCAAACAACGTCGAACCGGTCGCATGAGTGAAGCATGGCTAGAGGAAATTAAAGAGCGTCAGTTATTAATTGATACTGAAGGCGGACAAATCGGTAAAATCAATGGTCTAACAGTATTAGAGATTGGTGATAGCGTTTTTGGTACACCCGCGCGCATAACCGCGACGGTATATGCCGGTAGCCAAGGGGTAACAGATATTGAACGTGAAGTTGATTTAGGTAAATCTATTCACTCGAAAGGGGTGTTGATTTTAACCGGTTATTTGGGCCATAAATATGGTCAAAAATTTCCGGTGACTATTTCGGCCAATATTGCCATTGAACAGTCTTATGGCCATATCGATGGTGATAGTGCTTCTATGGCTGAGCTTTGCGCATTAATTTCTGCTATTGCTCATTTACCGATAAACCAGGGCCTAGCGATAACGGGGTCGATGAATCAGCATGGAGAAGTGCAATCAATTGGTGGCGTTAATGAAAAAATTGAAGGCTTTTATCGTCTCTGTAAAGATAAAGGTTTAACCGGCGAGCAAGGGGTTATTATTCCTAAGACTAATACCATTAACTTAATGTTGGCACCTGAGGTTATTCAGGCCGTAGCTGATGGGAAATTTGCCATTTATGCGGTGGATAATATTGATCAGGCGATTGAAATTTTGATGGCGCAACCTGCTGGAGCAATGACGAGAACGGGTCGTTATCCAAGAAAATCAATACACGGTATAGTGCTTGATAAATTGTCTGCATTTTCTGACTTACTAAATGGCGTTGAAGAATAATCACTGATAATGGCCAGTTTATAAAATTTTACCTCTAACAATAAACACGGCAAGCGCCGTGTTTATTGCTTTTCACACTATCTATAATTTTTAAATGCTAATATTCGCTTAAAAAACAAGCATTACTTGAATTCTTTTCTATACTCAAATTATCAACGATATTTTTCATTGTGATCTTTTGCAAAGTACATTCGCAAAAGTCGACTATGCAAATATTGTGTAAATTATAAAGTTATAGGTGCTATCTCAGTAGGATTAATGAAGAGAGAAAGTTAGCGAAAGCGAAATAACAATAATAAGTAAATGCAGTGAGCAAATACTACCCTTGGTAATAATGAGCTCCCTATAAGGTCAGGAATTTAACCTACCTAGCAGACTCTTTTGTCTGTCCCATCTACTTAGTGGTTACTTTGCGATGAATTTTAGTAACACTGAAATCCAATATAGCTAATGCATGTTAACTTTATTTTAATCGCTTTATGTTATGCCAAAGTGCAAATGAATGGCTGAGTATTGCGTATTAAGCATGTATCGATAAGTTTGCTGTCTGTCGGTTTTAGTTTAATGATTTGTGGCCATTAATATTTGGCACAAGCAAACATTAAGTTATCAGTGGAGGCTTTGTGGACACATCCGATCAAATAACTCAAGTATGGCCGATCGCGGCTTACTTTATTATCTTGGCTGGTATGCTCATTGTTATGATGCTGCTGTCACATTTTCTTGGCCCCAAAGGAAAACAGCGGGCGAAAGACACGCCTTATGAATCTGGCATTATCTCTGTCTCTGACAATAAAACTCGTTTTACTAATCACTTCTTTTTATATGCCATTTTCTTTGTCATTTTTGACCTAGAAACTATTTATCTTTTTGCTTGGGTTATTGCTTTTGACGAAGTTGGTTGGCCAGGATTTATCGAAGCTAGTATTTTCATTACGGTACTCCTTGCGGCTTTAATTTATTTGATTCGTATTGGCGCATTAGAGTTAACACGTCGCCATCAACCTTTTAGAGTAACGCAACTTCAGCGCTTGCAAAAAGCTGAAAAGCAACCTGTTAAACAAAGCATTTTTGAACAAACTCTTTTTGATAAGACTAAGGGACAGCAATAATGGAATGGTCGCTAACAAAAGCAAAATTAGATGATGCCATGGGTGAGATGAAGGGCGTTTCTGAAGCAGAACTAAAGCGCAGTGTGCTTTTTGCTAAGCTTGATGACATGGTGAATTGGGGACGTAAAAATTCCATATGGCCGTTTAATTTTGGCTTAAGTTGTTGTTATGTCGAAATGGCAACAAGCTTTACTTCGCGCCATGACATTGCCCGCTTTGGCGCAGAGGTTATACGTGCAACGCCAAGACAAGCCGATTTGATGGTGATTTCAGGGACTTGTTTTCGCAAAATGGCGCCGGTGATTCAACATCTTTACGAACAATTATTAGAACCCCGTTGGATTATCTCTATGGGGTCATGTGCTAATTCCGGCGGTATGTACGATATTTATAGCGTTGTTCAAGGGGTAGATAAATTTATCCCCGTTGATGTATATGTTCCCGGTTGTCCACCACGTCCAGAAGCGTTACTCGAAGCCTTATTATTGCTGCAAACTAAAATTGAACACCAGCCACGACCGTTAAGTTGGGCGGTTGGGGAGCAGCAGGTGAGTGAAATTGGTAAACCGTCATTACGAGATATTAAACACGAAGAGCGCATACAGGTGACTAATTTAGATTCGCCAGATCATATTTAAATGGGCTCAGTTATTGGCTTTAATAAACAAAATTTTAATAAAGTGAAAACGTAGTAAACAAACTAATAATAAAAACGGCTAGCGTGAAGGGAAGTTAATGGCAACACAAGTAAATATGAAAGCGAGTACTGATTGGCAGATGCTGCAAGCTGTTCCTTTGCTTGATGAAATTCTTGCCATTTCGCCTAAGCTGAAATTACAGCCGGTCAGCGCTGTTGAAAATATTGTTGACGATATTCCTTCTTATTGGTTAGAAAAAAATCAGTTAATTAAGCTGATGCAAGTGTTAAAACAAGCATTAGCTCAGCCCTTTGATATGTGTTTTGATATTACCGCTATCGATGAAAGTGAGCGAGAGCACACATCATTATTATCTCAAGCCTTTACCGTTAGCTACCATTTACGCTCTTATCAACGTAACCAAGACATTCGTATTAAAGTTGCCCTTAATCCGAGAGATAAAACCTTAGAAAGTGTCTGTGGTTTTTGGCCAAATGCCAATTGGTACGAACGAGAAGTGTGGGATATGTTTGGTATTGTTTTTCTAAATCATCCGCATTTAACTCGTATTTTAATGCCGCAAACCTGGGAAGGGCATCCGTTACTGAAAACTCATCCTGCGCGTGCGACCGAAATGGATCCCTTTACGTTGCCACCTTATCAACAAGATAAGGAACAAGCTGCACTGCAATTTAACCCCGAAGCTTGGGGGATGAAACGACAAAGTAAAGACAGCGACTTTATGTTCTTAAACCTTGGGCCTAATCACCCTAGTGTTCATGGCGCTTTTCGTATTGTTTTACAAATGGAAGGCGAAGAAATTATCGATTGTGTGCCTGATATTGGTTATCACCATCGCGGCGCTGAGAAAATGGGCGAGCGACAATCTTGGCATAGTTATATTCCTTATACTGACCGTATTGATTACCTTGGCGGCGTAATGAATAACTTTCCTTACGTGATGGCAGTTGAAAAACTCGCCGGCATTACCGTACCGGATCGGGCGAAAGTTATTCGTATTATGACCGCTGAAATGTTCCGTATTCTTAGTCACTTATTGTTTTACGGTACATTCGCGCAAGATCTTGGCGCGCTTTCACCTATCTTTTATATGTTTATCGACCGTGAAAAGCTTTTTGGCATTATTGAAGCCTTTACTGGCGCTCGCATGCACCCGAGTTGGTTCCGCATTGGCGGCGTTGCACAAGATTTACCAAAAGGTTGGGAAGGCTTGGTGCGTGACTACGTTAATTACTTGCCTAAGCGTCTTGATGAATATGAAAAAATGGTCATGCAAAACTCAATTTTAAAACAACGTACGGTCGGTATTGGTGCGTATTCAACGCAAGAAGCTATTGACTGGGGCGTTACTGGCCCAGGTTTACGAGCGACAGGCTTTTCATGGGACTTGCGGAAACAACGACCTTATGGAGGCTATGATCAATTTGATTTTGAAGTGCCCCTTGGCCAGAACGGTGATTGCTATGATCGTTGCCGTGTTCGCGTAGAAGAAATGCGCCAGAGTATTCGCATTATTGAGCAATGCCTTAATAATATGCCACAAGGCCCTTATAAAGCGGAACATCCGCAAACCACGCCACCGTTAAAAGATAGAACCATGCGTGATATTGATACCTTAATTCCGCATTTTCTTAATGTTTCATGGGGGCCTGTGATCCCCGCCGGTGAAGTGTCGATAAGCGTAGAAGCCACGAAAGGTATTATGGCTTATCACTTGTTCAGTGACGGCGGCACCATGAGTTATCGCACCCGCATTCGTACTCCTAGCTTTCCCCATTTACAAATGTTGCCATTAATTAGTAAAGGGCAAATGGTGGCGGATCTTATCGCGACATTGGGCAGCGTTGATTATGTGATGGCAGATGTAGATCGATAAAAATTATAACAACGATTTATAACAACGAGTTATAGCAAATAAAGAGATAGTGATGGAAACAATCGACACGACGACAATTGATTATCAACATTATTTAACAGCACCTGAAATTGCTGCTATTGAGCATGAAGCCAGTATCATGGAAACACGTGAAGCCGCAGGTATTGAGGCACTTAAAGTAGTGCAAGAACATCGTGGCTGGATCAGTGATGAAAGCCTTTTTGCTATTAGTGACTTGTTAGCTATTCCCATTGCCCAGCTAGAAGGCGTAGCGACTTTTTATAATTTAATTTACCGCCAACCTGTCGGCGAATATGTTATCCATTTGTGCGACAGCATTGCTTGTCATTTAACAGGCCTAGACTCAGTTCTTACGGCGATTAAACAACATTTAAACATAGAATACGGCCAAACCACAGCAGACGGTAAGTTCACGCTACTGTCTAATGCATGTTTAGGCAGTTGTGACAAAGCACCGGCTATGATGATTGGCACCGAGCATTACCAGTATTTAAGTCCTGAAAGCGCGGTTGATATTCTGCAACAACTTGCGGTAAGGGAGAAGTAAATGCCTGAGTCGACATCTAACATTAATCACAAGCCGTTAACCCAATGGGTAAATTTACAACAGCCGTTGTCATTTGACGATTATTGCCAAGTGGGCGGTTACCAAGGGGCAAAAGTAGCGCTAGAACATTCACCCAATGACGTATTAGAGATTGTTAAAAATTCAGGCTTAAAAGGGCGCGGAGGTGCTGGCTTTCCAACCGGCATGAAATGGAGTTTTGTGCCGATGTTTGAGGACGGCGATGAAAATGCGCCAGATAATAAATACCTAGTCGCCAACGCCGATGAAATGGAGCCAGGTACATTTAAAGACCGTTTATTACTTGAAGGTGTGCCGCATCAATTAGTTGAAGCTATGATTATTGCGGCTTACACCATAGGGGCGAACAAAGCTTATATTTTTCTGCGCGGTGAATATCATTTAGCGGCCAAGCGCCTACAGCAAGCAATTGATGAAGCGTACCAAAATAATTGGTTAGGTGAAAAAATTCAAGGTAGCTCATATGCAATGGATTTATATGTCCATTGCAGTGCGGGACGCTATATATGTGGTGAAGAAACGGCCTTGATAAATGCACTCGAAGGCAAACGTGCAACGCCTAGAGCAAAGCCACCTTTTCCGCAAGTCAGTGGTTTATTTGGCAAACCGACCATAGTGAATAATGTTGAGACCTTATGTAATTTACCGCATATATTAAAAAATGGCATTGAGTGGTTTCAGGCTATTTCGCCCAACAGTGACGCCGGAAGTAAAATTTACGGTGCTTGTGGGCGAGTAAAAACTCCTGGTTTGTGGGAGTTACCTATGGGGCCGACTTTGCGTGAGGTGCTATACGACTACGCTGGTGGTATGCAAGATGGCCTGCAATTTAGAGGCTTACTGCCCGGTGGTGCATCTACAGATTTTCTCGTTGAAGAACATCTTGATACACCTATGGATTTTGACTCAATTGCCAAAGTAGGTAGTCGTTTAGGTACCGGTGGATTGATTGTGTTGGACGATAAGAACTGTCCAGTTGCTATGGTGTTAAATTTGATGCGCTTTTTTGCTCAAGAATCTTGCGGTTGGTGTACGCCGTGTCGAGATGGCACACCTTGGGCGGTTGAAGTGCTCAACCGTATCGAACAAGGCCAAGGCAAAATACAAGATTTAGACACCTTAGCTAAACTGTGTGACTTTATGTGGATAGGCAAAACCCATTGCGCTTTAGCTCCTGGCGCTGTTGAGCCATTACGTAGCGCTTTAAAATATTTTCATGACGACTTCTTACAGCATATTGAGCACGGTTGTTGTCATTATAATCCGTCAATGACGCCAAAGCGTACTAAAGTATCGCAAGCCCAAGTGTCAAATATTCACGCAACCCAGTCAACACTCTCTCCTACATCACCAAAGGCAGGGCAATAACATGAGTGAAAATAACGTGACGATTTTCATTGATGACGTGCCTTATCAGCTTAGCACTGAAGATAATTTGCTGGCGGGAGTGCTATCAAAAAAATTAAACTTACCTTATTTCTGTTGGCACCCGTCGATGGGCTCAGTAGGGGCTTGTCGCCAGTGCGCCGTGACACAATTTCAAGATGAAGATGATAAACGTGGGCGTTTAGTCATGGCGTGTATTACCCCAGTTACAGACGGTATGCGCATTAGTATTAAGCATGAAGCAGCGACTGAATTTCGTGAACAAGTTATCGCTGCAATGATGACTAATCATCCTCATGACTGTCCTGTTTGTGCTGAGGGCGGTGAATGCCATTTACAAGATATGACCGTAATGACCGGCCATAGCGTACGGGAATATCAGGGCACAAAACGTACATTCACCAATCAATATTTAGGTGAATTAGTCGGCCACGAAATGAACCGTTGTATTACCTGTTATCGCTGTACGCGTTTTTATAATGACTATGCTGGCGGTAAGGATTTCGGCGTTTATGGATCAAAAAACCAAGTGTACTTTGGTCGTCAGTCTGACGGTGCTTTGGAGAGTGAATTTAGCGGTAATTTAGTTGAAGTTTGCCCCACCGGCGTATTTACCAATAAAGTATTTTCATCGCACTATACTCGAAAATGGGATCTACAATCTGCACCGTCGGTTTGTAGCCATTGCTCTGTAGGTTGTAACTTAAGTATTGGCGAACGTTATGGTTCGGTGCGCCGAGTAATGAACCGCTACAATGATGATATTAATGGCTATTTCATCTGTGACCGCGGTCGTTTTGGTATAGGTTTTGTTAATGGTGAACAGCGTATCAACCAAGCTAAAGGCATCGCGCAACAATCACCTGTCTCATTAACTAAATTAGATGTTGCGAAAGCTTTCTCACACTTTAGAAAAAAACAATTTATTGGTATTGGCTCTGCCCGTGCCTCATTAGAAGCTAATTTTTATTTGAAAAATATGGTTGGCGCTGAGCAGTTTAGCCCCGGCTATAATGACCAAGAAATGAAAGTAGCGGCGCATCATGCGCAATTACTGGCATCAAACAAAGCACCAAGTCTGACGGATATTGAAAGCAGTGATTTTATTTTTGTTATTGCAGAGGATATTAGCCAAACCGCGCCAAGAATGGCCTTGTCTGTGCGACAAGCGCTGCGCAATGCCGCTATTGATAAAGCCGCAAAAATAGGTATTCCATCATGGCAAGACAGCGCAGTTCGAACCATTGGGGGAAAATTATTATCACCGTTATTTTGCCTGCAAAGTACCACCACTAAACTCGACGATGTATCAGAGCAAGCATTATTGTTACCTATTGAGCAAATCACGAAATGTTTAGCCACTTTTGAAAAGTTATTAAAGCTAGCTAACGTTCAAAGTATTAACAATGACAAAGCAGTAGAAGAAGCGGTTACAAAATTAGCTGAGCAAGATCAGTTGAGTGTTGAGGAACAAGGTTTTATTACCTCAATTTATAAGGCTTTACGTAAAGCTAAAAAGCCATTATTTATTTCTGGTACTAGCTCCGTTTGTGCTGAAATTTTGAGTCATATTACCAATGTAATGTCGGCGTTTAAACAGCAAAATACAATGGTCGCGCCAGCATTAATTATTGTGCCGCCTTGCAGTAATAGCGTTGGTTTATTATCTATTTTAGATGAGCAATCGCTGTCGATAGAACAAGTTATAGCACAGCTAAAAGACTCTGATAAAAACTATCAAGGGCTTATTTTACTTGAGCAAGAACTGGATAAACTCTCTGCGAATCAAATCGCGCAGTTAAGAAAATCAGCTAAAACCCTCATTGTGCTTGATCATTCAGCTCATCGATTATCAAGTATCGCCGATATTGTGCTGCCCGTTGCGGCTGTTAGTGAAGGCGATGGGCATTATGTTAATTACCAAGGCCGAGCACAGCGATTCGTTCAAGTACATGCACCTGTGCTTCCGATACAAGAAAGCTGGCGTTGGTTAGATAATATTGCCGATATTGTTGGTATAAAAGTATCGAAAAAATCGACTGAAGTTAGTGGTCTTAATCCTTATGAATCTGTGCAAGTTGTCGCTAAAAACAACGACTGCGAATCACTCACTCAATTACATCAATTTTTTACTGATACTTATGCTCAATGGCCTATGTTAATAGCAGAAAAGAGTATTGAACCTGAGCAAAAGTCTATTGCGAGAATGAGCCATCGAGCCAGTGGGCGTACAGCACAAATGGCTAATATTACAGTACATGAAGCAAAAACTACGCAAAAAATTGATGATGACTTTACTTTTTCAATGGAAGGTAAATCTGTTGGGCAAAGTGGTGATATGCCTTTTACTTGGGCGCCAGGTTGGAATTCGAACCAAGCTATTGCTCAATTTCAAACCGAAATTAATGGTCAATTATTAAAGCAAAAGGCAGCGGTGTTTATCCCGATATTGACAGAAGTAGCCAACAACCCTAACTGGCGAATATTAGAAAGCAGTAAAGAAAGTTCTGCTAATAATCTAGCGGCTAATCTTTTAACTTATGTTCAGCAAAAGCATGTTTATTTCAGTGAGTGGCAAGCCGCGCTAACTCCTGAATTTAAAATGCAGCGACAAAGTAATCAAATTTATATCAATGCTGGGGCAGCTCAGCAAGCTGGAGTGAAAAAAGGTCAGTGGTGTAAAATTATTTTCTCAGCGACGAACAAAGAAATGCAATTGGCCAGTCAAAGTGTCATCGGGCAAGTGTTTATCGTCAATCATTTACCCAGTTCATTAGCATTTGGCAACTTTGCTCTTTCTCAGACTTTGACGCAGCAAGTTGAAATGAGCATTTCTTTAGCGTGCGACCAAGAGGTGAGTGATTATTTAGCGCAATTTAATGATGGGTTGATCGCCGCGAAACAAAGTAAAGAAAACATTCTCGACAGGCTAAAAGTAAAGGATCAAAACATTCCTATTCGATTGTTCTCAGGAGGATTGAATGATGGTTGAAATGCTATGGAAACTGTTTGAAATTACTATCATCATCTCATTACTTATTCCCATTGCCGCTATGCTGGTGTGGGTAGAACGTAGAATGATCGGTATTTGGCAAGACCGTTGTGGGCCAAATCGAGTTGGGCCCTTTGGTGTTTTGCAGTCATTGGCAGATTTATTGAAAATTTTGGGTAAAGAAGATTGGATCCCACCTTTTAGTGATCGTTTAGTTTTTGTATTAGCGCCTATTATTGGCGCGATGTGTGTATTAATGAGTTTTGCGGTCGTACCGTTTTCTCCTAGTATTGGCGTTTCTGATTTAAACATTGGCTTATTATTTTTTCTTGCTATGGCATCACTGGCTGTTTATAGCGTGGTGTTGGCAGGGTGGGCGTCAAACTCTAAGTATGCCTTGTTAGGTGGTATGAGAGCGGCCGCTCAAACGGTCAGTTATGAAGTTTTTATGGGCTTGTCTGTCATGGGCGTGGTGTTACTAACCGGCACATTTAACCTCCGTGAAATTGTTTTAGCACAAACTGATGGCTGGTTAATTCAATCGCAATTTGTTGGTTTCTTTATTTTTTTAGTCGCGGGTATTGCTGAAAGCCATCGATTACCGTTTGATCTGCCAGAAGCTGAAACTGAGCTCACCGCTGGTTTTCATACCGAATATTCTGGCTTGAAATTCGCTTTGTTTTTTCTCGGAGAATATTTAGGCGTAACCTTAATTTCAGCCATGTCAGTGGTGCTTTTCTTTGGCGGTTGGTTAATGCCTGAACCCCTTGCATCATGGTTACCTCCGTTATTGTGGTTCATTATTAAAATTATGTTTTTTGTGATGTTTTTTATTCTTTTAAGAACATCACTGCCGCGACCTAGATTTGACCAATTACTAAAGTTTGGCTGGGTAGTGATGTTGCCTTTAGCGTTATTAAACCTTTTAGTTACCGCGGTATTGCGCTTAACGGGAGTGCTATAACTATGAATAAACTCCATCAAATCTATGCTGATAATAACAATGCAAACGGGGGCGATAATGTTTAGTCAACTTCGAACCATGTGGTTAGTGCTAAAACACACTTTTACTAAAGCCGATACGGTGCAATATCCAGAAGAAAAGCCTTATTTGGCACCCAGGTATCGCGGGCGAATTGTCCTGACTCGAGACCCTGATGGTGAAGAGCGTTGTGTGGCATGTAATCTTTGTGCAGTGGCTTGTCCGGTTGACTGTATCGCGTTGCAACAAGTGGTTGATGACGATGGCCGAAAGCGCGCCGACTTTTTCCGTATTAACTTTTCTCGTTGTATTTTATGTGGTTTTTGTGAAGAAGCTTGTCCGACTTATGCCATTCAATTAACCCCTGATGTGGAATTAGCAGAATACGATAGACAAAACTTAGTCTATGAAAAAGAGCATTTATTAATTAATGGCCCAGGTAAATATCACGATTATAGCTTTTATCAACAGTCAGGTATTGCGATTGCGGGTAAAGGCAAGGGACAAGCAGAACAAGAAAGGCCACCTATTGATATTAAAGGATTAATGCCATGAGTTGTGACATAACTTTGCTAGAAAAACCTCTGCATAGCGCTAAGGAGAGTCAACATGCTCGCTAATTTTGCAGCTATTGAAAGCCTATTTTATCTTGCTGGTTTGGTGGCCGTAATCGCTAGTTTAAAAGTGGTAACAGGCAACAATACCGTACACGCTTTGTTATATTTGGTGGTGTCGTTATTGGCGGTTGCGGTGTGCTTCTATTTAATGGGAGCGCCTTTTGCCGCGGGGTTAGAGGTCATTGTTTATGCTGGCGCAATTTTAGTGCTGTTTGTTTTTGCCGTACTGATGTTCGGTTTAGGGGAAGATGAAACCGCAAACGCGCCAAAGAATAAAAACTTAGCCAATATGGTGGGGGCGATGTTGTTGGCCTTCGCGCTGCTGATTGAAATTGTCGTTATTATTAATAATGCTGAGATGCAACAAAGCCTACAAGCCACGGTTATTAGTTCAAAAGCCGTTGGTATTATGTTGTATGGCCCCTATTTACTGGCGGTTGAAATTGCTTCTTTTCTACTTTTATCAGGTTTACTAGCTGGTTATCACTATGCTAAACCCGATGTTACTGGAGGTCCGCTATGACCTCTATTCCGCTGTTTCATGTGCTTATATTATCGAGTCTATTATTTGTTATCGGCTTTATTGGCGTGGTGGCAAGAAAAAACACGCTGTTTATTTTGATGAGTTTAGAAATCATGCTAAATGCCGTTGGCGTTGCTTTTATTGGTGCAGGCAGCGTTTGGCAGCAGGCTGATGGCCAAGTGATGTTTATTTTAATTTTAACCCTTGCCGCGGCTGAAGTTGCGGTCGGGTTAGCGTTATTAATCCGTATGCAAAAGAAATATCGCTCCTTAGATATTGATTTATTAAACCAGATGAAGGGGTAATGATAGTGCTATTAGCGACTTTACCATTTTATCCTTTAGTGAGTTTTTTGCTGTTAATTATCTTTGGTAAGAAGCTGTCTTGGCAGCTTGCCGCCATAATTAGTGTCACAAGCATGGCAGTAACGGTTTTAGTGAGCGCGATATTATTGTTTGAATTGTCGGCTACTCAAAACCAAGTGTTGAGCGTTAACCTCTGGCATTGGTTTGATTTAACTAATCAACTTGGCACTAGCGAAGTTAATATGCGCTTTTATCTTGATGGCCTATCCGCTGTTATGATTAGCGTGGTTTGTGGCGTGGGTTTTCTGATTCATTTATTTGCCGCCATATATATGAAAACTGATGCGAATTTCTCGCGTTTTATGGCCTACATGAATTTATTTATTGTCGCTATGCTGATATTGGTTTTAGCCGATAATTTAGTGCTGTTATATCTTGGCTGGGAAGGTGTTGGTTTATGTAGTTTTTTATTGATTGGTTTTTGGTATCAAGAAAAAAGTAATGTTTTAGCCGCACGCAAGGCGTTTATTGTTACTCGAATTGGTGATACCTCGATGGCGATAGGCTTGCTGTTATTGTTTAATACATTCGGTGAATTAAATATTGCAGCAGTGACGACATTAGCACAACAAGCCAATAATATTGCGGCTAGCGCTAATTCGGTTGCTAACATAGAGCACGCAAATGATATTTATTGGATTGCCTTGTTATTACTCGGTGGCGCGGTCGGTAAATCAGCACAATTACCCCTGCAAACTTGGTTACCTGATGCTATGGCTGGGCCAACACCGGTTAGCGCACTGATACATGCCGCCACTATGGTTACCGCCGGGGTGTATTTAATTGCCCGCATGCATGGCATCTTTTTATTATCGCCTGAAGTAATGAATTATGTCGCTTGGCTTGGAGCCTTAACTCTATTACTCGCTGGCATTGCGGCATTAGCACAAACCGATATTAAGCGCGTTCTCGCCTATTCAACCATGAGCCAAATTGGTTATATGATGCTGGCGTTGGGCGCGGGTGCATGGTCTGCAGGCGTATTTCATTTAATGACCCATGCTTTTTTTAAAGCACTATTGTTCTTAACGGCAGGAGCGGTTATTTATGCGCTGCATCATCAACAAAATCTTTTCAACATGGGCGGTTTATTGAAGAAACTGCCGTTTGAAAGCAGTTTGTTTATTGTTGGTTTAATTTGTTTGATGGCGTTACCGGGGACTTCAGGATTTTTCTCCAAAGAAGCGATTATTGCTCAGCTTTGGTCGTCTAATACTGCGGGGCCAATGTTATGGTGGTGCGCTATTTTAGGAGCACTATTAACCAGTATTTATAGTTGCCGGTTATTCTTTCTTGCCTTTCTGGGGTCTGCGCGCTTCACTGAAAAGCCCCACACAGAAAAAAGTACTTTGTTACGTAGTGCATTAATTGTGTTAGCGCTGCTGTCATTATTTGGTGGACTTATTCCGCTGGATCTTACATTAGTGTTCTCAACATTTATACAAACGCCATTAGCATCATTGGATGAACCTAATTGGTTACATACAATTGCCATTATTACGCCATTTATAGGTATTGTGTTTTCTTGGTTTTATTTTAAAAGCTATCGTAGTGCTGCAATGAAAGGCAGCGAACATCAAATTAAAGCCAGTGAAAGTAAGCTTGTAGTGTTCTGCCGTCATGGTTTAGGTTTTGACACTTTATATGATGCAGTGTTAGTTAAACCTTATCAGTGGCTTGCCGAGCTAAATAAACGCGATATATTCGACCAAATTATTATGCTCAATGTTTGGTACGTTAGCTTGTGGCACGATGCATTATTGCTGGTACAAAATGGCAGTTTACGCTGGTATTTGGCGGCCTTTGGTTTAGCCATATTACTGTTGTTAGGAGTAAGTTTCTTATGACTCTCACCTTTATTATGTTGGCATTGCTGATTGCGGGTGCCTTAGCATGGCGAGCTGAAAAACATTGGCAAGGTAGTGCTAAGTGGTTGGCATTAATGAGCTTAGCCTTATTAGCGACAGTTTTTGCTGTTTTTATTATTAATCAGGCAATCAACCACAATAATGACTTTGAACAGTTACAAGTGCTAACCCAAGTTGATTGGATTAAAACTTTTAATATTCAATATAGTATTGCGATTGATCAGTTAAGCATTGTGCTAATAGCGCTGACTTGGCTGTTAGCGATTATTTGTGTGTTAGTTTCTTGGCGAGAAATTCAGACTCATGTTGGTTTTTATTATTTTAATTTACTGTTAACTATCGCCGGTATTATTGGTGTTTTTGTTGCGGTTGATATGTTTCTTTTCTTCTTTTTCTGGGAAGTTATGTTACTCCCCATGACCGCCATTATTGCTATTTGGGGACATGAGAAACGTCAATTTGCTGCGCTTAAGTTTTTCATATTTACTCAAGTGAGTAGTTTACTAATGCTAGTGGCTATTATTGCCACAGGATATTTTCATTTATTACAAACGGGGCAGTTAAGTTTTTATTACCTCGATTGGCTTAAGTTAGATATTCCACTCGAAATGAGTCAATATTTGATGTTAGGTTTTTTTATTGCCTTTGCAGTTAAACTACCCTCAGTGCCCGTACACAGTTGGTTACCTGATGCGCATACTCAAGCGCCAACAGCCGGAAGCGTTTTACTGGCTGGCGTGCTTCTAAAAACCGGGGCTTACGGCTTAATTCGCTTTGTTATTTTCTTGTTCCCACAAGCTAGCGAGCAATTTGTCCCCATTGCTGCGACATTAGCTGTGGTGAGCATTGTTTATGGCGCTAAAATGGCTTTTGCACAGCAAGATTTTAAACGTTTAGTCGCGTATAGCAGTATTAGCCATATGGGCTTTGTAATGCTGGCATTGTTTGCGTTTAATGCTACTGCTTATCAAGGCGCCATTGTGACTATGGTGGCTCATGGTTTAAGTAGTGCGGCTTTGTTCGCAATGGCGGGCATGATTTATCAACGGATTCACAGTCGTAATTTAGCCGATATGGGCGGTTTTTGGCAAAGTGCGCCTCGTATGGGCGGATTTGCTTTAGCTTTCGCTGGCGCTGCTTTTGGTTTACCGGGTTTAGCTAACTTTATTGGTGAGTTTTTTAGTCTTGTTGGGGTATTTCAAGTGCTGCCTGAATTCGCCATTGTTGCAGCTTTAGGTCTTATCGGCTCTGCTATTTATGGCATGGTACTTTTTCAATCGAGCTTTCAAGGGGCACCAAAGCAGGACATTGTTGATCTACAGTCTAGGGAGCTGATTATTTGTGGCTCATTATTATTGATGCTTTTAGCCATTGGTTTATATCCGACGCTATTGCTTAAATTCTCATTTGGAGTCTAGTGATATGCCTATTGCAGATATCTCACAACCCTTGCTAACTACGGCTATGGCTGGCGCAATTTTACCGCAACTCATTATTGCGTTTGGCATAACATTAGCGCTGCTATTGGTAGCCTGGAAAAGATCGCAACGCACTATTGTACTTTTTACCTTTTTTATACTTTTCGTTTCATTAATCGCAAATGTGAGTTTACTTACAACTTTTGCAAGCCACGTAAGCCAGGCAATCCAAGTAACACAGTTACTGAAAGTAGACGGTTACAGCACTTTTGCTTTTAGTTTAATATTAATTTCAGCCATAGTGGCTTTACGTA
This sequence comes from Colwellia sp. PAMC 21821, assembly GCF_002077175.1. Classification (NCBI taxonomy): domain Bacteria; kingdom Pseudomonadati; phylum Pseudomonadota; class Gammaproteobacteria; order Alteromonadales; family Colwelliaceae; genus Colwellia; species Colwellia sp. PAMC 21821. The sequence continues at coordinate 866,958 of NZ_CP014943.1, read as the reverse complement.
TGAGCCATAGTTTCCTAAAAGCGCATATAGAAGTGCACGACGAGTATTATTTATTATTATTACTGATGGTACTCGGGGCGGGTATTTTGGTGACTAGCGACCATTTTGCTAGCCTATTTTTGGGCTTTGAACTGTTAAGCATCAGTTTGGTTGGTTTAGTAGGTTATCATCGCGAAAGTCAGTATAGCGTGGAAAGTGGTTTTAAATACTTAGTATTAAGTGCCACAGCCTCAAGTTTTATGTTGTTAGGTATCGCCTTTATTTATAGCGTTACCGGTGATTTGAGTTTTAATGGCGCGATACCCAGCGAAATATATCATCAGCAAGGCTTAGGAATATTTTTTCAGTTAGGGCTATTATTATTTGTTTCTGGTATTGCCTTTAAATTATCAATTGCACCATTTCATTTCTGGACACCTGATGTTTATCAAGGTGCACCAACGCCAGTAACGCTATTAATGGCGACTATTTCAAAAGTAGCTATGTTCGTGGTTTTGCTTAAATGTATTATCGCTCAGCGCTATTTATTGCTGGAGAACTTTCAAGTTTTTTTGATGTCATTTGCTGTAATTTCCATGTTATTGGGTAATGTGATGGCGCTTAAACAGCAAAATTTGAAACGCTTGCTCGCCTATTCATCAATAGCTCATATGGGTTATCTACTGATTGTGATCATTGTGACTTCTGAGCAAAGCTTGGCGTTTACTTGGCAAAGTAGTTTATTTTACTTAGCGGCTTATACCGTCGCTAACTTGTCTATTTTTATCATTATTGCCTTAATTCAACAGCAAAATACCCGTTCGTCTTATCAAGAAGATATTTCACTGAACGACTTACAAGGTTTGTTTTGGCGAGCACCGAGTTATGCGGTATTGATGATACTTGGCTTGCTGAGCTTAGCCGGTATTCCTTTAACCATGGGCTTTATTGGTAAATTTTATATTTTAAGTCAGGCAACTATTGCCCATGCTTGGTGGTTAATTGCGATGCTTATTATCGGCAGTGGTATTGGTTTAGCTTATTATTTACCGATGATTTTTAGAATCTTTGCCGATGCGCCAGTACCCAATATTCCTTTAGTTCGCGGTAAAACTAATAAAGGCAACAGTCATATTATAGAAAAAGCATTAGTTTATAGCTTCATTACATTAGGCTTAGTTTTTGGCATTCTTCCTGAAGTGATTAATTAACTGATCAGTTCTTAGTTATTATTAGTTACGAATTCGCGAATTAATTGTTATTTTAACCAAAATATATCAACACTGAGTTTTTATATGTGAATGTTTATTCTTAAATGACTAATAATATTGCCTTTTATTCTTTGGCGCGATTCTTGATTGTTTGGTGCATACAATTATAATAATCGATAGTTTACAAGGAAATAGACCAATGAAATTAGCTCAAACATTACTTTTGATATCAGGCGCAACCTTTTTAAGTGGCTGCATTGTTATAGCAAGCCCGTCTCATGCCAATTACCACAGCCAACAAGAACTGATAATTGATGCACAAACGCTTAACGCATTGGATGTTGAAGCCGGAGCGGGCGCTTTGGTGATTTCTGGTTCTGACCAAGTGACGGAGATCACCGTGGTCGCTGATATATATGCTTAAGAACGTAATGCAGATGACTATGAATTAACCTTAACTAACTCAGGTAAAAGTGCGATTTTAGTGGCTAAAATCAACAGCAGTGGTTTTTGGCAGGGTGATTCGCCACATATTGATATTAAAGTAACGATGCCAAGTCACTTAATGTTGAACGTCGATGATGGCTCTGGCGCGATAAACATTAGTAATATTACTAGCGCGGTTCAAGTGAAGGACGGTTCAGGTGAACTGACCATCAAAAACATTAAAAGCGACCTTGATATTAACGATGGCTCAGGTGGCCTTTATATTAGTCAGGTCATTGGTAATGTAACTATTGTTGACGGCTCTGGTGAAATAGAGATTAATGATGTTGATGGCAATCTTGATATTGACGATGGCTCAGGCGACATTTTTGTGAAAGGTGTATCTGGTAGTGCGGTTTTCGAAGACGGCTCAGGAGACTTAACAGTTAAAAAAGTAGGTGGTGTAATAACTATCGATGACGGCTCTGGCGATATCGATGTTGAGCAAGCTGGTGGTTTAAAAATACTTGAAAGTGGCTCTGGTGGATTACGTGTTAAGCAGGTAAAAAATAGCGTTGAAATTGATAGTTAACGTATAAAAACTTAAGTCATCACATCTAGTTAAGAGCAGCCTAAAGTGTCAGTTTTAGGTGTTTTAAGCTATTTTTAATGTTAAATAGCGTTAAATGTACATTATAACTTGTATAATTTAGCAGTATCTGTATAATGCGCGGCTCTGTAATCGTGAATCGAAATAGTTTCTAAGAGAAACTCAGATAATTACAGAATTTTTAAAATGAGTGGGGTATATCCGCCCATAGACTTGCCCAGTTAACTTTTCAACGTTAACGTAATGAATGTGCCTTAAGTCTTCCTGGTGGTTTCCTCGTATATGTACGTAGGAATTTTGGCGCATAGCCAGTTTCTACCATGAGAAGACAAAATTATATGACTGATCTTAACAATGCCTCTGTAGGCTTTGACGCCCTTGGTTTGCCTGAAAACTTAGTATCTGCTGTAAAAGCACTAGGTTTTACATCATCTACACCAATCCAAGCGCAAACAATTCCCCCTTTACTTCAAGGTAAAGACGTTCTTGGTGAAGCACAAACCGGCACAGGTAAAACTGCTGCCTTTGGTCTGCCTGCACTAGCAAAAATTGATGTGACGCTTCGTAAGCCACAATTAATGGTGCTAGCGCCAACACGTGAATTAGCCATTCAAGTAGCAGAAGCGATTGAAACTTTTGCAAAAGACATGAAAGGTTTAAAAGTAGCCACTTTATACGGTGGTCAATCTTACCAACCACAATTTCAACAACTAGAACGTGGTGCACAAGTTGTTGTTGGTACACCTGGTCGTTTAATGGATCACTTACGTCGTAAGAGCCTTAAATTAGATAACTTATCATTTTGTGTGCTTGATGAAGCTGATGAAATGTTAAACATGGGCTTTTTAGAAGACATTGAGTGGATCCTTGAGCATCTACCTAAAGAAACACAAATGGCGTTGTTCTCTGCAACCATGCCACCGCAAATTCGCAAAGTAGCGAATCGCTTTTTGAAAAATCCTGAGCATATTAAAGTTGCTGCAGTGAAAAAAGAAAAAGCCAATATTACACAATACGCTTGGAAAGTTAGCGGCATTAACAAAATGACAGCTTTAGAGCGTATTGCTGAAACTGTTGAATACGATGCAATGCTCATCTTTGTACGTACTCGTAATGATACTATTGACGTTGCTGAAAAATTAGAACGTGCAGGCTATGCCTCTGTTGCCCTAAACGGCGATATGAACCAAGCACAGCGTGAACGTACTGTTGACCAACTTAAATCAGGTGTTTCATCAATTCTTGTAGCGACTGATGTTGTTGCTCGTGGTCTTGATATTCCACGCCTTTCATTAGTTATTAACTATGATTTACCAGGTGACAACGAAGCTTACGTTCACCGTATAGGTCGTACAGGCCGTGCTGGTCGTAGTGGTACAGCGATTTCATTTGTTCGTCCACGTGAAATGTATTCTTTACGTCATTATGAGCGTTTAACCTCTGGCACGATTGCGATGTACGACTTGCCTAATATTCAAGAAATTGGTAAAGCCCGTATCGAGCGTACTTGTACTGAGTTAGCGTCTATTGTTGCTGATAAAGAATTAACCGCAATGCGTGAAATTATTGAAACAATGGCGAGTGAGTCAGAACTTTCAATGACAGATTTAGCGGCAGCGTTACTTTATCAAAAACAGTTAAAGCAACCATTACAACCGAAAGAAGATCCTAAGCCTCGTCGTGATGCACGTGAAAGAAATGATCGTGATAGCAGTGGTCGCAATGATGCACGTGGTGGTCGTAACGATAGTCGTGGCGGTCGCAATGAAGCTCGCGGTGGTCGTCCTGATAGTCGTAATGAAGGTCGTGCAGAGCGCGCTCCTCGTAAAGCGAAAGTGGCACGTTCAGACGTTGATTGGCAGACTTACCGCTTAGAAGTAGGTAAAGAGCATGGTGCACGTCCTGGTGATATCGTTGGCGCAATTGCTAATGAAATATCTTTGGACAGTAGCTACATCGGTGCTATTAACTTACACGACAAGCATAGTTTTGTGCAGTTACCTAAAGGTATGCCTGAAAAGTCTTTTACACAGTTAAAGCGTGTTCAAGTTCGTCGTCAAGCACTCGCTATTACGGTATCAGATGTACAGCCAGCAGCTGAGCGTCCAGCACGCCCACGCAAAGAGCAACGCACTAACTAATCATTTGTGTAACTAGTATTGTAAAAAACGCCAACGCTTCATTAGAGTTGGCGTTTTTTTTCGTCTGATGAATATGAAGCCAAAAAAAATGCATTCGACTTTTAACAGTTTAATAGTTTGTTTGATGGATACATAACACCCTAGCTTTTCAATTAGTCATTATGTTAATAGATACGGTTGTTATACCTAGTTGATGAATTAGCGTTAACACTGACTAGAAAATGGAGAGAGAAAAGTGGAGGTTATTGGCGTTTATCAATATTATTAGTAGGCTGTTTTAACGAAGATTTTGAGGGTTATCTGAACGATTTGTAGTAGCTTAAATTCACTGTAAATATAATGTTACACCTGTGGGCGCTGCTAGCTATAGCTTACGATCATCACAGCTGTCTATTAGTCTACTTTACACGTAAAAATAGATTTACGCTGCAAAAAATACCAGTTTTTTCATTCACTTCCTCTATGTCGAAATCACGGTAATAATCGACTTATTGCTACAGTGAGAGAAACAACTATGACAGACTTATTAAACCCACTAAATTTACGTGGTATCGAATTTATTGAATATGCATCGCCAGATTCTGATTTTATGGCTGATGCTTTTTATGGTTTCGGCTTTTCAAAAACAAAAAAATTCAAAGGTCGTGATATCGATTACTTTAATCAGAATGATATCCATTTTTTCTTAAATCATGAGCAAGCGGGTTTTTCTAAAGAATTTGCTAAAAGCCACGGTCCAGCAATTTGTTCAATGGGTTGGCGTGTAGAAGATGCTGACTTTGCTTTTGAACAAGCGGTTGCTCGTGGCGCTAAATCAGCGCAAGACGTAGATAAAAAATTACCTTATCCCGCTATTTTTGGTATCGGCGATAGCTTAATTTACTTCATCGAAAAATTTGGCGCTAAAGGTTCAATATATCAAGATGACTGTGAAGATATTGCTGAGCCTGTATTAGTGAAAGATAAAGGCTTTAAAGCTGTTGATCATTTAACAAATAATGTTTATCAAGGCACAATGGAGCATTGGGCTAATTTTTATAAAGATATATTTGGCTTTACTGATATCCGTTATTTTGATATCAAAGGTGAAAAATCAGCGCTAGTTTCATACGCCTTGCAATCTCCTTGTGGCACTTTCTGTATTCCAATCAATGAAGGTAAAGGTACAAGCAATAACCAAATTGACGAGTATTTAGATGAATACAATGGTCCTGGTGTACAACACTTAGCATTTATCTCCGATGATTTATTAGGCTCGTTGGATCAATTAGACAAGGGCATTATTGATACCTTAAATATCGTGCCAGAATATTATGATGATGTGTTTGATCGTATTCCTTGGGTAAAAGAAGACCAACAACGTATTCGTGATCATCAAGTATTAGTGGATAGCCAGAAAGAAAATTCTTACTTGTTACAGATATTTACTAAGAATATTTTCGGACCTATCTTTATTGAGATGATCCAACGTGTTGATGACCAAGGTTTTGGCGAAGGCAACTTCACCGCTCTATTTAAGTCAATTGAGCTCAACCAAATAGAGCGTGGCGTTCTTTAAGCCATTAGCTTAATAAACGCGACCAAGAGCCAGCTTATGCTGGCTTTTTTGTTTCTTATATTTTGTCATGGACAACATTTATTCACAGGGAGAAACAAAGAGGACTGAAGGAAGAAGCGCAAAATCATCATTATGCCCACTAAAACTCCATTATCTTCACCCTGTAAAATTTAATCTTTATATACCGTGGCGAAATTTTAGGCGACAACTAAATGTGTTTTTCAAGTTAGTTGTCGCCTAAAGTTAAACTTTTTACCACCGAGCACTCTAAGGTAAAAACAATAGTTCAAAATATCCTACCACCGAGGCACCGAGGCGCTATGCGCTACACCGAGAAGTTACAAAAAATAAGTAACATGAATTGTAAGATCTTACCCCATAATTTTTTTTCGGGGTCTTAGCTCTTCTCTGTGCAGGACGAAGTCCCTCGGAGCCTCGGTGGTAGAATATCTTTTATGTTTTAGACACCGCCAACCAATTACACCAATTCCCCAAATTAAAAACCAAGGTCTTTAATTCGATAAGTTAGCGAAATTAGCTGACAAGTTTTTTCCTGTGTTCAGCTCATTCAGTCCTCATTCTATTCTCCGTGTGAACCATTTTCATCGTTGTTTTACACGTTAACTAATGTGTACCTGAGCCTACTTTATATGTTTTTATATTTTGTCATGGACAATATTTATTCACAGGGAGAAAACAAAGAGGACTGAAGGAGGAAGCGCAAAATCATCATTATGCCGCTGAAACCCTCATTCTTTTCTCATTCTCTTCTCCCTGTAAAATTTAATCTCTACTTACAATGGTGCAGCTTTAGGGGCTGAATAACTAAATGTGTATCTGACCCTGACCTATCCCCACAAATAAACGATAAGAATCAATAAAATAATTTAAAAAGCAGGGAACATTCATGACGTTTAGTGATCAGATCTATCGCCAAACAAATACAACCAGGAAACGCCATGAATGTCCGCTCTATTTTGAAGAAAACAATTACGCTTGTCACCCCTAAAATGCACGCCCGTCGCAGAACTTCATTAATAAGTTCAGTTGATAGCTTATTAAATGGTGCCTCAGCCACGGTGACTAACCTTGGTAGAGGAATAAATTCTAAAGCAAAAGAAAAGCACCGGATAAAACGCGCTGATAGATTGTTATCTAACACCAATTTACAAAATGAGTCCTTTTCTATTTACCAAGAACTCGCCAAATACACGGTTGGCAAAGCCAAGCGGCCGATTATCTTAGTCGATTGGTCCGATTTAGATGAGTATAAAGGCCATTTCTTACTGCGCGCTACTTTAGCGTCACATGGAAGAGGTATATGTGTTTATGAAGAAGTGCACGACATTAGCACTAAAGAAAAACCCCAAACGCACATTAAATTTTTGAGCCATTTAGCAAAGGTTATCGATAAAGACTGCTGCCCTATTATTGTCAGTGATGCAGGATTTAAAACACCTTGGTTTCGATCGGTATCAGCTAGGGGCTGGGATTATGTAGGAAGAGCACGTTTGCCGAACTTCTATAGTTTAGATGATTCAAATTGGCAGAGCATTACCCATTTTTACAAACGGGCAACCACCTGTCCGACGTCTTATTCTGGGACCATTGCCAGAAGCAATCCTTTGAAATGTCGATTAGTACTTTATAAGCAGAAAAAGAAAGGAAGAAAAGATATGAATCAACTAGGTGCACCGAGGAAATCAAAAACCTCAAAGACTTATAGAAAGTCAGGAAACGACCCATGGCTATTGGCTACATCGTTGCCACAGGGGAAACAATTAGCAAAACGAGTCATGAAAATTTATCGTTTACGTATGCAAATTGAAGAAGGATTTCGAGATATGAAAAGTCATCAATTCGGGCAAGGATTTGAGTACAATAAAACAACTAAAACGAGTAGATTATCCATACTCATTCTATTATCAAGCATTGCGCACTGGTTATTAATGGCGATAGGATTAGCGACAAAAAATGAGAATAAACATAGGCAATACCAAGCTAACAGCTTGAAGAGTGACACAATACTATCGCTGCATTTTATTGGACTGCGCGTTGTTGCGGACAGGTATGCAAAGTTAACGATAAAGACGTTTTTAAAAGCGGTCAGGCAGCTCCACTTATTTGGTGGAGCTTATATCATTGAGAGACTCTGATATTTTGTGGGGATCGCTCAGTATCTGACCCCACTTTATACAAGTTAGTTGTCGCCTAAAGTTAAACCTTTTACCACCGAGCACTCTAAGGTAAAAACAATAGTTCAAAATATCCTATCACCGAGGCACCGAGGCGCTATGCGCTACACCGAGAAGTTACAAAAAAATAAGTAACATGAATTGTAAGATCTTACCCCATAATTTTTTTTCGGGGTCTTAGCTCTTCTCTGTGCAGGACGTAGTCCCTCGGTGCCTCGGTGCCTCGGTGGTAGAATATCTTTTATTTTTTAGACACCGCCAACCAATTACACCAATTCCCTGAATTAAAAACAAAGGTCTTTAATTCGATAAATTAGCGAAATTAGCTGACAAGTTTTTTCCTGTGTTCAGTTCATTCAGTCCTCTTTGTTTTCTCCGTGTGAACCATTTTCATCGTTGTTTTACACGTTAACTAATGTGTACCTGAGCCTACTTTATATGTTTTTATATTTTGTCATGGACAACATTTATTCACAGGGAGAAAACAAAGAGGACTTAAGGAGGAAGCGCAAAATCATCATTATGCCGCTGAAACCCTCATTCTTTTCTCATTCTCTTCTCCCTGTAAAATTTAATCTCTACTTACAATGGTGCAGTTTTAGGGGCTGAATAACTAAATGTGTATCTGACCCCACTTTATAAGTGATTACTCAGCCTTGCTATATTTCAGGCACAAAAAAAGCGCCAGAAGGCGCTTTTTTACGGTAAGTACTAAGCGTTATTTGCTTAGAGCTTCACCTAAATGAGGGCGAATATCTTTTAAGATTTCTTTGGCTAAACGTGGGCTACTTGCAACTATGTTACCCGAGTTGCTGTGATTATGACCACCAACAAAGTCAGTGACTAAACCACCAGCTTCGATGACCATTAATTCACCAGCAGCAGTATCCCATGGCTTTAAGCCAATTTCGAAATAACCGTCAACGCGTCCAGCAGCAACATATGCTAAATCTAACGCGGCAGAGCCAGCGCGACGCATATCTGATGTTTTACCGAAAAGTGTTTTAAACATTTCTAAATAAGCATTAGTGTGTTGCTTATGTTTGAAAGGGAAGCCTGTCGCTAAAATAGAACCTTTAAGTTCTTTAGATTGTTTCACGCGAATACGGAAACCGTTTAATTGAGCACCTTTACCACGACTTGCCGTAAATAACTCACCACGAATAGGATCGTAGATCACTGATTGATCTAATTTTCCTTTAACTTTTAAAGCGATTGAAACCGCAAAGTGTGGAATACCTTTAACGAAGTTAGAAGTACCGTCTAATGGATCAATAATCCACTGATAGTCACTTTCTTTACCTTCTATAATGCCACACTCTTCACCAATAATGGTGTGGTGTGGGTAAGATTTTTGAATTGTTTCAACAATAGCTAGTTCAGCACTTATATCAACATTAGTAACGATATCGTTAGTACCCTTAGATTCAATTTCAATCTTATCTACTTGTTCAAAAGCGCGCAGAATTACTTTGCCCGCAGCACGTGCAGAGCGCACGGCAATATTTAGCATCGGATGCATTATCGACTACCCTATATGTTGTAAAATGTCATAAACAGCTATGTAAAAGAACGAGGTTAATTTTAAAAGTCATACTGAGATGAACCCCCAAAATTAAGCGCGCGAATTATAGCAAACTAATTATCAATTTGCGACATTCTTATTTATTATTCAGCAACTGATGTTGATGAGGCTAAATAAAGTAATAGCATAGGATGTCTAAGTTACTATGTTTTCTTTACCTTATAAGAAAAAGAACTAGCCCAGATTGATAAACACGCAAAAGGGCTGATTTTTTCACAGTACAAGGATAATGTTCTGTGTTAACATTATCGACAATTTTAGCCGTCTAGATAGGTAATGACCTTAGCCAATTATAAAAGTGCTAACGGGATATTGCCTTCGAATTAAGTAAGTGTAGATAATGTCAGATTCTTTATTAAGTAAAGTACGTATCGTTCTCGTTAATACCTCAGATTGTCGTAATATAGGCTCTGCCGCTCGTGCCATGAAAACAATGGGCTTAACAGATCTTGTTTTAGTTGACCCGATTGAAATGCCTAATGGTCAAGCACAGGCTTTAGCAGCAGGTGCAACTGATGTGTTGAAAAATGCCAGAGTTGTATCGACCCTTGAAGAAGCAATTGATGATTGTGGCTTAGTGGTTGGCACAAGTGCTCGTTCTCGCACATTGCCTTGGCCGATGTTAGAACCTCGCGGTTGTGGTGAAAAACTGATCACAGAAGCACAAGAGTATCCTGTAGCATTAGTTTTTGGTCGAGAGAGTAGTGGTTTAACGAATGAAGAATTACAGCTATGTCACTTTCATGTACAAATTCCAGCTAACCCTGAATATAGCTCTTTAAATTTAGCAATGGCGGTACAAACGTTAAGTTATGAAGTGCGGACTAGCTTCTTGATCCATCAAGAACAAGCTTTTACGTCAAATGACCAGGAAGAATATCCCCTTGTTGATGAAACAGAGCGCTTTTATCAGCATTTTGAAAATGCACTTAAGCTAACTGGCTTTATTGTGCCTAGTCATCCTGGTTTGGTGATGACCAAGCTGCGTCGTTTGTTTAATCGTGCTCGACCAGATGTAAAAGAATTGAAAATGATGCGTGGTATTTTAGCCTCAGTTGATCGCGCTGCGAAAAGCTCTAACACTGAAGAAAATAAAGATTAATCATCGCTTTGGTTGGCAATTTAAATAAGTTATTCACCATGGTTATTGGCTAGAGAATTAAGGAACGTTGTATGTTTGACCGCATGAAAGAAGATATAAACAGTGTATTCGACCGAGATCCTGCAGCACGCAATGTATTTGAAATTTTAACTAACTACCCCGGTTTACATGCTGTTTGGTTTCATCGTATAAGCCATCGTTTGTGGAGATATAACTGGAAATGGTTAGCGCGTTCGCTGTCGACTTTTTCCCGTTGGTTAACCGGCATTGAGATCCATCCGGGTGCTACCATTGGTCGACGATTTTTTATTGACCATGGCATGGGCGTGGTTATTGGTGGCACAGCAGAAATAGGTGATGACGTAACACTTTACCAAGGCGTTACGTTAGGCGGCACAAGTTGGAAAGAAGGCAAACGTCATCCGACCTTAATGGACAATGTTGTTATTGGTGCAGGCGCTAAAATTTTAGGTCCAATTACTATTGGTAAGAACGGCAAAGTTGGCTCTAACTCAGTGGTAGTAAAAGATGTACCTGAAAATGCAACAGCGGTTGGTATTCCAGCGCGTATCGTTAATTCAAGCAAGGATAAAGGTGACGCTGAAAAGCGTGAGAAAGTAGCAAAAAAATATGGCTTTGATGCTTATGCTGTTGCTACCGATAACCCTGATCCGGTCGCTAAAGCTATCGGTCGTTTACTTGATCATATGCATTTAATGGACAATAAAGTGTCTGATTTATGTCGAGAAGTAAATCAACTCGGCGGTGAAGTTTGCCAAGAAGCATTACCTGAATTAAGGGTGGGTGAGTTTGACGAAGATGAAAAAGCAGCAGCAAAACGTCGAGAAAGTGTGACAGAATCTTTTGACCCAACAATCTAGCGAAATTTTGTCATTTGCAAGGTAGATATATTCATAAACAGTATTAGTATATTTTCCTTGTGATAGCGCTATTTATGCACAGGTAACTTAAACATTAGGGCGATAAAAACCGCTAATGTTCCTCCTTTTTATTGACTAATTATTTAACCCGCGTAGAATACTTGAGTAAATCACTCGGGTATTTAGTTGACTATTTTATAAGGTTATGTAAAATTGCGCAGCAAATTGATAGGGGTAGTAAATGAAATTGACGTCTAAAGGCCGATATGCGGTAACAGCGATGCTTGATGTGGCTATACATGCCGTAACAGGTCCTGTGCCATTGGCTGATATTTCTGAACGCCAAGGCATATCTTTATCATACTTAGAGCAACTTTTTTCTCGACTTAGAAAATACGGACTGGTTAATAGTGTTCGTGGCCCAGGTGGCGGCTATCGTTTAGGGCAATGTTCGGCGCAAATTACGGTTGCTGATGTTATCAACGCTGTAGATGAAAGTATCAATGCCACTAAATGTGGTGGTACAGGTAACTGTCAAGACGGTCAACAATGCTTAACGCATTATTTATGGACTGATTTAAGCGATAGAATTGAAGATTTTTTAAAAAGCATTTCACTTGCCGAGCTCGTCGAGCAACGAAATGTAAAAATAGTGTCACAACGACAAGATGAAGCGACAGCGAAAGCTCGAAAATCACCTTCGTTAGAGACCTTAATTACCACTCGCAATATTATGAATGACTGGCATTAATCGCTAGTACAATTGGAGAATATTAATCAATGAAGCTTCCTATTTATTTTGATTACTCAGCGACCACACCGGTAGATAAACGTGTAGCTGAAAAAATGATGCAATACATGACCACTGATGGTTTTTACGGAAACCCAGCATCACGTTCACACAAATTCGGCTGGCAAGCAGAAGAAGCGGTTGATATCGCACGTAATCAAATTGCTGATTTGATTAATGCTGACCCACGCGAAATTGTAATTACCTCAGGTGCGACAGAGTCGAACAACCTTGGTATTAAAGGTGCAGCTAAGTTTTACAGCAAAAAAGGTAAGCACATTATTACCTGTAAAACTGAACATAAAGCGGTATTAGATACTTGTCGTGAGCTTGAACGTCAAGGTTTTGAAGTAACCTACCTTGATCCTGAAAGTAATGGTTTAATTGATTTAAACAAATTAAACGATGCTATGCGTGATGACACTGTATTGGTCAGTATTATGCATGTGAATAACGAAATTGGTGTTATTCAAGATATTGCCGAAATTGGCGAAATGTGTCGTGCACGTAAAATTATATTCCATGTTGATGCTGCGCAAAGTGCCGGTAAAATCAACATTGACTTACAGCATTTAAAAGTTGATTTAATGTCTTTCTCGGCTCATAAAATTTATGGTCCAAAAGGTATTGGCGCACTTTATGTTAGTCGTAAACCTCGAGTTCGTCTTGAATCTCAAATGCACGGCGGTGGTCATGAGCGTGGTATGCGTTCTGGCACACTAGCAACTCACCAAATCGTGGGTATGGGCGAAGCATTTAGAATTGCCAAAGAAGAGCTAGCACAAGACGAAGCACACGTGACAAAAATGCGTGATCGTTTATGGGCAGGTTTAAACGATATGGAACAAGTTTTTATTAACGGCGACGCTGACAAACGTTACCCAGGTAACTTAAATGTTAGCTTCAACTTTGTTGAAGGCGAATCGTTAATTATGGCGTTGAAAGACTTAGCAGTATCTTCAGGTTCTGCCTGTACTTCTGCAAGTTTAGAACCGTCTTATGTACTTCGAGCATTAGGGCTAAATGATGAAATGGCGCACAGCTCAATTCGTTTTAGCTTCGGTCGTTTTACAACAGAAGAAGAAATAGATTACGCCATTGACCTGATTAAAAAGGCAATTGGCCATTTACGTGACATGTCACCGCTTTGGGAAATGTTCAAAGACGGTATCGATTTAGACTCAATAGAGTGGGCTGCTCACTAGAGCACTAGGAGAAATATTATGGCTTATAGCGAAAAAGTAATTGATCATTATGAAAATCCACGCAACGTTGGTTCTTTAGATAAAAACGACCCTCAAGTTGCTACTGGTATGGTTGGCGCACCCGCATGTGGTGACGTGATGAAGTTACAACTTAAAATTTCAGCTGACGGTATTATCGAAGATGCTAAATTTAAAACTTACGGTTGTGGCTCTGCAATTGCCTCAAGCTCATTGGTAACAGAATGGGTTAAAGGGAAATCAATTGATGAAGCAGGTGAAATCAAAAACACCGCTATTGCAGAAGAACTTGCCTTACCGCCAGTTAAAATTCACTGTTCAATCCTAGCGGAAGACGCAATCAAAGCGGCAATCGCAGATTACCGTAGTAAGCACAAAGCTTAAGCTGGAGACTAACTATGAGTGTAACGATGACACCTGCCGCATCTGACAGGGTAAAATCGTTTATCGAAAACCGAGGCAAGGGCCTTGGTTTACGATTAGGTATTAAAACAACCGGTTGTTCTGGTTTAGCTTATGTACTTGAATTTGTAGATGAGCTAAATGAAGACGACACGCTGTTTTCTATCAATGACTGTAATATCATCATTGATGGCAAGAGCTTGGTTTATCTTGACGGTATCGAACTTGATTTTATTAAAGAAGGTTTGAACGAAGGCTTTAAATTCACCAACCCAAACGCTAAAGGCGAATGTGGCTGTGGTGAAAGTTTTAATGTTTAGTGATCAGTTAACTTCACTGGAGTTGTTGTGAATTATTTTGAATTATTTGGTTTAGACATTCAATTTGAACTTGATTTGGCTAAGCTTTCAACACTTTACCAAACATTACAAAAAAAAGTACATCCTGATCGCTTTGCTCATGGCTCAAGCCAAGAGCAAATGCTTGCCGTGAAAAAATCTACGCTGATTAATGATGCATACCAAACGCTAAAAAAACCACTAAAACGTGCGCAATATCTATTAGAATTGCGTGGCGTTAATATGCCTAGCGAGCAATCATCTTTTGGTGATGTGAGTTTTTTAATGCATCAAATGGAATTGCGAGAAATGCTAGATGAAGTCAAGCATGCTGATGATGTTGACGCCGCTGTATCAGAGGTATCACAAGTGTTTGATTCAGAATTCCAGCAACTGTTTAATCAATTGCAAACTCAATTGGCAGATAACACGGCCGAGTCAAATAACTTAGCCTGTGACAATTTAAGAAAACTTAAATTTTATCAAAAGCTTCATGTCGATCTCGATAAACTCGAAGAGTTTTTACTTGATGACTAGGCTAGATGACTAAGCTAGAAAATTAAGACGTTAATAACTGCATTTTCTTTGCTATTAAAAACAATGTAGTTATTAATAAAAAATCCGTAAAACTATTACCTAACGAGCTTTTACAATGGCATTATTACAAATCGCTGAACCTGGGCAAAGTACCGTTCCTCACGAGCATCGACTAGCCGCAGGTATTGACCTGGGTACGACAAACTCTTTAATCGCTAGCGTAAAAAGTGGCTTAGCTGAAACTATTGTTGATACTAATGGCCTTGATATTTTACCGTCAGTAGTGAGTTATCAAAGCAATGGTATTTTAGTAGGCCATGACGCAAAAGCGTTCGCTGTCAGTGATCCTGAAAATACTATCGTCTCGGCAAAACGCCTGATTGGTCGCTCTAAGGCCGATATTACGACCAAGTATGCATCACTTCCTTATGCCTTTTGTGGTGATGAAAATCATCCCTCAATTGCGACTCGTTCTGGTGACGTGAACCCAGTACAAGTGTCGGCAGAAATACTTAAAAGTTTAGTGCAACGCGCTGAATCATCGTTAGGCGGTGAGCTTACCGGTGTGGTCATTACTGTGCCTGCTTATTTTGATGATGCGCAACGCCATAGCACCAAAGACGCGGCTAAATTAGCTGGCGTTAATGTCTTACGTTTACTGAACGAGCCAACAGCGGCTGCCGTTGCTTATGGCTTAGACACTGGGCAAGAAGGCGTTGTAGCTGTTTATGACCTGGGCGGCGGCACATTTGATATTTCAATATTACGTTTAAATAAAGGTGTATTTGAAGTGTTAGCGACCGGTGGCGACTCTGCTCTGGGCGGTGACGATTTTGATGGCATTTTGGTTGAACATCTTATTAATAAAGCTGGTTTAGTGCGTCCATTATCGACGTCAATGGAGCGACAATTAACTCAGCAAGCGTGTTTGGCCAAAGAGCAATTGTCGAACGTCGATAATGTTGAAGTTTCGTTATCACTTGCAGAAAATAAATCGTGGACTGGCAGTTTAACCAGAGTTGAGTTTGAGCAACTTATCGCACCATTGGTAAAGAAAACATTGCGAGCATGTCGTCGGGCAGTTAAAGACGCAGAGCTGGTTATTGATGATGTGATTGAAGTTGTGATGGTTGGCGGTTCAACGCGCGTGCCATTAGTGCGTGCTGAAGTAGAAACCTTTTTCAAACAACAGCCCTTAACCTCAATTGACCCTGACAAAGTTGTGGCGCTAGGCGCTGCTATTCAAGCAGATATATTAGCGGGCAATAAGCCAGATAGCGATATGCTATTGCTAGATGTTATTCCTTTATCATTAGGCCTAGAAACTATGGGCGGCTTAGTTGAAAAGGTTATAACGCGCAATACCACTATTCCAGTGGCTAAAGCGCAAGAATTTACCACTTTTAAAGATGGTCAAACTGCCATGGCAGTGCATGTATTGCAAGGCGAACGTGAGCTAGTTGACGATTGTCGTTCGTTAGCGCGCTTTGAACTGCGTGGCATTCCAGCAATGACTGCGGGTGCTGCCCATATTCGTGTTACTTTTAAAGTAGATGCAGATGGTTTGCTAGAAGTATCGGCCATGGAAAAATCAACTGGTGTAGAGTCGAGTATCACGGTTAAACCAAGCTTTGGTTTAGAAGCTGATGAAATCACTAACATGTTGAAAGACTCTATGGAAAATGCTGAACAAGATATGCAAGTGCGTATGTTGAAAGAACAGCAAGTTGAAGCTTTACGCGTTATTGAGTCGATTCAAGCGGCGCTTTTAGCTGATAGTGCTTTATTAAATGGCGCAGAGAGTAGCGCAATCAATAATGCTATTGCTGCACTTAAAAAGATAAGCCAAACAGGTAATGCCGATGAAGTTGAAGCGGCAATAGAGAAATTAAATAATAGTACTGCCACATTTGCTGAACGTAGAATGGATTCTTCTATCAAAACAGCACTTTCTGGCCATTCAGTAGACGAGGTTTAGTTAAATGCCACAGATTATATTTTTACCCAATGAAGAACTTTGCCCAGACGGCGCAGTAGTACAAGCCGAAAAAGGTGAAAGCGTGTTAAATGTAGCGCTTAGAAATGATATTGGCGTTGAGCATGCGTGTGAAAAAGTTTGCGCTTGTACCACTTGTCATATGATTATTCGTGAAGGTTTCGACTCTATTGAAGAGGGTGATGAACTCGAAGACGATATGCTCGATAAGGCTTGGGGTTTAGAGCCAGAGTCACGTCTAAGTTGCCAAGCATTAGTTGGCGATGAAGATTTAGTTGTAGAAATTCCTAAATATACTGTGAATATGGTTTCTGAAAACCACTAGTTTCAGTTACTTGAATTATAAAAAAGGGTGATAGCATGCGAATGTTATTACCCTTTTTTGATCCGAGCTAATAGCCAAAAAAGATTAATCAACTGGGTATAATACCAATTGAAATAAATAATCGATCATTTTAAGGCGGTTTAAATCGTCAATAACTGCGTTTTTTTCAATCACACACGCCCGCTATTACTCGACAATTGCTCCTGCATTGTTCTACTTACGGGCATCCATGCCCTAATCAATCAAACGCCTTGCCTGCAGGGATAATGGTATGGACCCACTCCAACTTTATTTCCGGCCTCTTTAGGGCCAAAATGAAAGTGACAACAATCATTTATAAAAGCGGAGTGGATCAACATGAAGATTACTACAATCGGTTTAGACATTGCAAAATCAATTTTTCACATGTTCGCTGTGAATAAAAATGGGCGATTTGTAAAAAAGAAACAATTAAGAAGAAAACAAGTGTTGAGTTTCATGGCAACATTAGAGCCTTGCCTAATTGTAATGGAAGCTTGTGGCAGTGCGAACTACTGGGCTAGAAAATTTATTGAATTGGGGCACCAAGTAAAACTTATTGCGCCTCAATATGTAAAACCCTTCGTTAAAGGCAATAAAAATGATTATAACGATGCCGAAGGTATTGCAGAGGCAGCGCAACGCCCGACCATGAGGTTTGTGCCAATTAAATCGATAGAACAACAAGATATTCAAAACTTCCATCGACAACGTGAACGCATAAAGAAAGAACGTAAAGCATTAGCAAGTCAGATACGAGGCTTGTTAGGAGAATATGGCATTGTCATCAATAAAGGTATTTCTGCAATTCGCAATGAACTGCCGGATATTTTAGAGGATGCGACAAATGAGTTAACGTATTTAAGTCGGGAGATATTTAATGAGTTATGGCTTGAATTTCAAGTCACAGAAGTGAAGTTTAAAGCGTGTGAAGTTCGCTTAAACACGATGAATAAAGAAAATGAAATATGTGTTCGCTTAGATGAAATATTAGGTATTGGAGCAATCACAGCTAGCGCTACTTATGCAGCTGCAGGAGATGGAAAAGACTTTGTAAATGGTCGACATTTTTCGGCATGGCTTGGGCTTGTTCCTGGGCAGCATTCAACGGGTGGAAAGGCCACCTTACTCGGTATAAGTAAACGCGGTAATAGTTATTTAAGAACACTATACATCCACGGGGCCCGGGCAGTATTAAGGCACAGTGAAAACAAAACTGACCGATTTAGTTTGTGGGCACAAGCGTTAAAATCCCGACGAGGACACAACAAAGCATGCGTTGCTGTGGCGAATAAAATAGCAAGAATGGCTTGGGTAATAATGGCGAAGGGGGAAAGTTATCGCCCGGCTATATAAATAAAGCTCAAAACTGAAGCAAGTTAGATTGGTTTCAGTGATGAGATAACAGTAAAACCCTTTTACTTCAGTTGCAAAAGATAAATTAATCGGATGGTAAGATAGTCAGACTGGCTTGCACAAAACCTGGTACCTGCATTGGCTAATAAAAAGCCGGAGGGATGATGAGGAGTGTGAGCGCAAACAACCATCGGGGCCAGAAGGTAAAAATCCTTCATAAACAGGCCGGATATATGAGAGCAATGATTTTCTCTTACATAACGATTAAATGTCTTGCAAACGGAGTGGGTCCATATATGCAGGTACTTATGTTTAGTCTGGAACAATAAACATGTATTCTTGAACAATTTATCCTCGCTTAAAATTGGTCAATAACTTATTACATTTGGTATAATATATCACCTCTTTTTCATAGTTGAAAAATTACACCAATAAATTCAATGTGTTGAATAAAGTTGAATTTAAAGTTAATTATTTGTTAAATTTTATTGTTCTAGTCAATAGACACCTCATCAAAAATTTGCTCTAATCAAAAAATAAAAAAATTCGCACGTTGAATTATTAATATCAATTAAGCGAATATTTAACTATTAGGCATACTCACTTTGTCCGAACTATCTAAATCACAAACGATAAAAAGTTTAACTATTACTAATCAGTTTGCTACTGATATTTTATTATTAAATACCCCTAATGAAGTTTGGCAATATTTAGCGCAAAATATTGTTGAAAAGCTAGGTTTTGACGATGCTGTTATTTACACGTTAGACGAAGGGGGGAAGACCTTAAGTCGAATGTCAGGTTTTAAAAAAAGCACATCAATTAATAATGAAAAAATCAGTAATACTCAGCTAAGCGATACCTCATCTAACTTAATGGTTATTCCTTTCAACCAAGGGGTTATCGGTAAAGTAGCAGCAACTAAAAAATCTATTCTGGTCAAAGACACGCGTGAATTCGAAAGTTATATTGTTGACGGTGAGGCTACATTATCAGAGTTAGCCGTGCCTATTTTATTTAAAGAGCAATTATTAGGAGTCATTGACACCGAACATGCTCAAGTAGATTTTTACACCGAATATCACCTAAAAACATTGACCGCACTGGCGTCTATTGCTGCAATGAAAATATCTCAAATCATCAAAGTTGATGGCTTAGAAGAGATTATTGAAAATTTAGAATATGCTAACAAAATACAAGATGCTTTATTTGAGATTGCTGAACTTACCTTTAAAACTAAAACAATGGGTGAGTTCTATCGGCACTTACATCAATGTATTGGGCGGCTAACGTTCGCCAGGAATTTTTTTGTAGCTTTACTTAAAGATAATGGAAAAACCATCGAATTTCCTTATGCTGTAGACGAGTTCGACCAAGATATCGTCGATGAGTTTGACCAAGGAAAAATATTTGAAAAAGTGGCTATTGATCCTGAAAATTTAAGTATTACCGGCTATACCTTGTCAAAAGATAAACCTTTTTTATTATACGAAAAAGATATTCAGGCAATGCTAGACAGTAAAGAACTCTATATTCTAGGCAGCATACCTAAAGCTTGGCTAGGTGTGCCTTTTGGTAAAGGAGATAATAAAGGTATTGTCGTTGTACAAAGCTATAGTACTGACTTTTTATTCCAAGAAAAAGACAAACAGCTCTTATCTTTTGTGGCAAAACATATCAATAATGCGATTGAAAGAATGGAAGCACAACAAAAGCTTCAGTTTTTAGCATTACATGACCCTCTCACAGACTTACCTAATAGATCACTATTTAAAGATAGAATCCAGCATGCGTTTTTACATTGCGAGAACAATCGTCACGACAATATAGCGATCCTGTTTATTGATGTAGATAGGTTTAAACAAGTTAATGATACTTATGGTCATCACGTTGGCGATAAACTGCTTATTGCCATTGTGAAGTCGATCAAAACCACATTAAGGAATACTGATACCCTAGCCCGTTTAGGGGGAGATGAATTTGCTATTTTACTTGACGGTAAAATTGATCATGAGACCATTTGCCGCATAAGTGAAAATATAATTAACGCGATGGCAGAGGCTTTCAATATAGAGGGCTTGAATGTTTCCAGCAGTCTAAGTATCGGTATAGCAACTTATACTAATACCAGTGCAAATGCAGAACAATTATTGATAGATGCTGATCATGCAATGTATCAAGCTAAGTTAAAAGGGCGTAATCAATATGTATTTTTTGAAGCGCTTGAAGAACAAAATAAATCAACCAATGTTAAGCTCGAATATGATTTCGAACGTGCGATAAAAAGCCAAGAGTTTATTGGGAATTATCAGCCTTTAATTAACTTTGCTACTGGTGATGTCATTGGCGCTGAAGTCTTAGTGCGTTGGCAGCATCCAAAGTTAGGACTATTGCCTCCTGATGTTTTTATCCCGATTCTAGAAAAGTCAGGACAAATAGTTCAGCTTGATCTTTACATGCTAAAGTTGGCCGTTAGTAACCTAAACCTTTGGGCAGATTGGTTACCAGATAAATTTAAGCTTAATGTTAATGTGTCAACATCAGGTTTTGCGTCGAAAGAATTTATTACCTATTTACAAGAGCAGCACCTAAAGTCTGCAGATATTACTTCCCGCCTATGCGTAGAAATTACCGAAGAAAGCTTAATTTTAAACGTTGATGCAGTGAAAAATCATTTAGAGATATTGAAAAGACTGAATATTCTAGTGGCACTGGATGATTTTGGCACGGGTTATTCATCGTTAAGTTACTTACATCAATTTTCTTTAGATTATTTGAAAATAGATAAAAGCTTCGTGGATGATTTAAATGAAGTGAGCAATAAAGTATTGATATTAGATGCTGTAGTTAATCTCGCTAAAGCGTTAAAGATAAAAACTACCGCAGAGGGGATAGAAACCGTTGAGCAATATCAAAAGCTTAAAGAAATTGGCTGCGATGTAGGTCAAGGATACCATATTGCAAAACCACTGCTTGATACTGATTTTAAGTGTTTTCTGTTGAACCACTATAATCGACGTAAAATTGCCTGAGTTATATTTACTCAGCAGTGAATATTTTTACGCTGAGACATAAATTACTCATTATCAGTTGTTTATTCGTAATAGCTAATTTGAAAAATTAAAAATACATCGAAAACTAAAACAGATATCAAAATAATATTTGAATAACGCTAATATTTAATTTCACATAAAATGCAAAATGCAAAATGCAAAAGATAAAAGGTAATAGCAGCGCTGTTATTACCTTTAGTTCATTGGAATTGTGTTCGACTAATTTGTCACTTGGATTTGTTCAATTAAACTTTCTCGCTGAGCGGAATCCATGTCCATAGCAAAGTCTAATTGCACCAAATTGTTTTTGTGATATGCGTTTGATGGCGCGTATTGCCATTGCTCTAAGGCTGTTTTTGCGACTTTATCGAAGACATAAGCGGGCACAGCATGCAATATTTCAACATTTTTCACCATACCAGCGCGATCAATATCAAACTTCAACACCACTGACCCTTCAATGTTTTCTGCCGCTGCTTTCAGTGGGTATTTGGGCTCAACTCTGTAAGTGGGCTTTATATCATTTACCTGTGTTGGTGGTAGGCGGCGCACTCGTTTTTCATCACTTGGCGAGACACTAAGTTGTGCTTCTGTCCCTGGGGTAAATCCTTGATTACCCGCAAAACTAACACCGGATAACAAACTCACCGAAACTGCTGATATCACCACCATTGCTAGCTTTGTCGCTTGAGTATTGGCTTTAATTTGTCTAATACGTTCAAACATCATTTGTTTATCTCCATATTTCTTAAAAGAAAGTTGCGCAAAGGCCATAGCGGGAGCAAATTCTGCCACTACTAATAACGCTTTGCTGTATGCAATCCTGCTTTCGGTCTGTTTGCGCGCCAGAACAATTTGGTCACAAGATAGTTCTTGATCTTGGCGGAACTTAAAATAAGCCAACCAGACCAAAGGGTGGAACCAAAAGAGCGCGACACAAAGTAGCGCCAATGTGTTCCAATAAATGTCATTGCGATCAAAATGACAAATTTCGTGTTCCAAGATCAACTTTTGTTGTGAGCGAGAAAAACTGCTAGCAAAGTTGGCCGGGATAATAATTTTTTGTGGGAATAAGCCCAATAACATAGGGCTATAGGCTGTATCACAATTATATGCTTTGAGCTTAAGCGGTAAGGTAATCGCAAGTGTAGTCTTATTAACTTCAGTTAATTGCAACTGACGGCTAAAGCGAATATGACTAGAAAGCCAGTTACCTATTACTAACAACAGGCCGAGTAGCCAAAGCGTTATTAAGCCATTGGGTTGAATATCAATAAACTGCTCTGTCGGCAATACTAGATAATGTTGCAAGGTGCCGCTCGGCGCTACAGCGACTTTGTGCCATGGCATAGGGACTAAATAAGTGAGTAGGGATAGCGGGATCAGGCCCCATAAGGCATAAGCTATTTTTGCGCCACCGTGTTTTAAAGTAAGCTTATGGCAAAGCAATATGAGCACTAACATAATTGTTAAAGGCCAGAGTAAATCTAATAACAAATTAATCATCTTTATGCTCCTGTTCCCAGTCCGCAATAATGGCTTTAAGTGCGGCAATATCATCTTTTTTTAAGCGACTTTGTTGAGCAAAACCAGTAACAAGAGGGGAGAGACGACCTCGAAACAGTTTATCGACTAGCGTTTTACTTTGTTTGACTAAATAGTTTTCCCGCTCAATTAAGGGAGAGTATAAATAACTGCGTTGTTGTTTTTCATAGCTAATGGCTTGCTTTTTTACTAAGCGATTGAGCAGCGTTTTTACGGTTTTTTCATGCCAAGGTTTACTGTCATTAAGTTTAGTAATGATGTCATTGGCGCTGGCTGGATTGTGCTGCCATAGCACATCTAACACTGCGAATTCTGCATCACTAATATCTGGAACTGAGTTTGACATGGCTATTTCTCTGGTTAATGAGTAAATACTAATATTACAAATGTAATCGTTGTATTTATAATTACACTTGTAATCGTAGCGTGCAAGTATTTTTATTTGCTTTAAATTTTGCGTATGCAGAAAGGACGGATCGAATGTGAAATTTGAACATCAAAAAAAGGGTAATAATATTTTCGTATTATTACCCTTTTTTGGTAGACATAAAGTTAGCTGTTAGTGAAATTTTATTAAGTTATTTTGTAATTTAAATCGACGTTATTTTTACCACTTGTTTACCCGTAAAACCACCCGCTAGCTGTTTATTCAGTGCAGCAGAAATATGCGCTGCACTAAATTCAATAAGGCTTATTTCTGGGACGATTAAGTCGCCTTTTTCAACACTTTCAAGCAATAAATTACTCATGAAACTCATGCGTTGTTGTGCGCATAAACTATTAGCTAGCCATGCGCCAGGCAGTGATACTATGCTAATGTTTGGGGATTTTCGAAATAGCAGTTCTTGCTCAAATTCAGGTAGTGGTTTTAAGCACGCTATACGGCCACAAAAGCGCATTAATTCAATATTACGCGCAGTAACTTCACCGCCTATAGCGTCAAGTACTGCGTCAAATCCTTGCGGGCCTAACTCTCGGCGAATTTTTTCACAAAGCTTTTTATCTTGATAATCAAATACCGCGTCAGCGCCTAAAGATTTCACTAATTTATGATTACGTTTTGCTGCCGTGGTAAAAACATCGGCGCCACGTTGTTTGGCAAATTGAATAGCAATTTGGCCGACAGCGCCAGCGCCGGCTTCAATGAGTAACGTGTCACCTTCGGTAATTTGTAGCTTATCAAGTGAAATTAGTGCGGTCATGCCAGCACAAGGCAGTGCTGCTGCTTGTTCAGGCTTGACGCTTTGGGGTACTACCGATACTGCATAGTTAGGTACTTTGGTGTACTCACTCAGTACACCTTGTGTGCCCATACTGGCATGCCACATTACACGTGCGCCAATATTGGGATAAATACCTTTTGGCGCTTTAACCACTATGCCAACAGCGTCTAAACCAAGCACGTGCGGGTATTGCCAATGGCAAAACCCGGTTTTGGCATATTGTGCATCTAAAGGGTTAAGGCCAACATACTCTACTTTTATTAAAAGTTCGTTATCGCTGCATTCTGGCACGCTAAGTTCAATGCTTTCTAAGCTAATTTTCTCATTTGCTTCGGGCAGAACTATCGCTCGCATCGTTTGCGGAATAGTGAATTCAGGTAAAATATCAGTATGTGGCATCTTTTTAACTCTACTTATTAATCTTGTTTAACGCATAACTCCATTGCCCGTTAAATGACTGGTAGGCATTTACTTTAGCAAGCAGTGATGAAATGGTTAAATCAACAGCATTTTCTTGCGCTATTAAAACATCCTGACGCGCATCTAACAACTCTAAGTATGGTATTTGACCTTCTTCATACATAGCATTTGCTTGTAAAAATGCTTTATTGGCAAAACTGTATCGCTGATCGGCAAATTGCTTTTGTTGCGCTTGGTTTACCAGTAACTGCAGAGACAGTTCGCTTTCACTAAGTGCTTTTAATACCACTTGTTGGTAATCGCTATAAGCGGCTTCACTTAAAAACTGCTGTGCGTCACGCTGGGCTAAAAGCGCAGGGTAACTGAGTAATGACCATTGCAACTGCGGTGCTACTTGCCATTGCTGCTGGGTGTCACTTAAGCCTAAGCTATTAATACTTAATACATTCGCAAAAGCACTTAAGCTAATATCGGGTAAAAGGGCTTTGCTTGCTGAAACACTTAAACTATTAGCTTGGCTAAAGTCATAAAGCGCACGGCTAATATCGGGTCTAAGCGCTATGGCATTATTTGGCTCACTCAGTGTTACGTTAAACTCGTGTGCTAAAATGCTTTGCTCATCAACAAGTTCAACATCTTGAGTTAAGCGCCCGGTCAAAACAGCTAAAGTAGATAAATCTCGATATTTAGCATATTTAATTGCCGGTATTAAGGCTTGTTGTTGTCTTAATTGCGCCATGGTGCGGTTTAAATCAAGCTCGTTCGCTACACCTTCGTCTACTCTTGCTTGCAGTACATCAATACCTTGTCTTAATGCATCAATTTGCAGGGTAATAATATTTTGCTTTTCAACATTACCTTGGTAACTAATAAAACCTTTTACTACAGAAGATACCACTTCAATTTGCAATAAACGTACTTGTTCCGCTTGGCTCATGGTTGACGCTTGAGCAGCGTCAACCAAGGCCGTAATGCGACCAAATAAATCTAACTGCCAATCAAGGCTAACTCCAGCGCTTGATTGACGATCAAAAGTTGACACTGCATCACTACGCTTTGAACCTATATCAATACCACCTTGAGGTAAGTATTGCGCCTTTTGTTCGCCTAATCGTGCTAAAGCACTTTTAAGGGTTAATTGGCTTGTTTTTAGGTCGTAGTTATTCGCTAAAGCTTGTGAAACATGTTGATTAAGTTGAGTTGACTCAAGCTTTTTCCACCAATTTGTTTCATCAGCACCACTAAGCTGACTATCTAACTTACTAGCAATATTTGCTTTGGTGATGAATTCGCTTATTTGGTTATTCTCACTTGCAATGTCAATTTTGCTCGCACAGCCTGATAAAAAGGCAACAACCAAAACAGCACCTAAGGTAAAGCGTGTTTTAAGTTTTTTGTTGGCTAATTTAGTCATGAGAAATCTCCTGAGATTTTTCTTCTTCTTTACGAGTAACTAACATATAAAACACAGGTGTAAATAATAAACCAAATACCGTAACTCCAATCATCCCTGAGAATACTGCGTTACCCATGGCATGACGCATTTCTGCACCAGCACCTGTAGCTAATACTAATGGTATAACACCAGCGGTAAAGGCAATTGAGGTCATTAATATTGGGCGTAAACGCATACGACAAGATTCAAGTATTGCTTCTAAATGCGACAAACCGTTGTCGTGCCTGTCTTTAGCAAACTCTACCATTAATATGGCGTTTTTCGAGGCCAAGGCCACCAGTACAATTAAGGCTATTTGGGTAAATATATTGTTGTCTGAGCCAACCAACCAAACCCCCAGTAATGCCGAGAAAATAGTCATAGGCACAATCAGTATTATCGACAATGGTAAGCGCAAGCTTTCGTACTGTGCTGCAAGTACCATAAAGACCAATAAAACAACCAATGGGAATATATAAACCATAGTATTACCGGCTAAAACTTGCTGATAAGTAACTTCTGTCCATTCATATACAATGCCATCAGGTAACGTGTCTGCTAGTACTTTTTCAATCGCTAGTTGTGCTTGGTCAGAGCTATAACCTGGCGCTGGGCTGCCGTTAAGTTCTGCACTTGGGTAACCGTTGTAATGCATTACGCGGTCTGGACCAATTGTTGGCGTTACTGTTAATACTGAGCCTAATGGCACCATGTTACCGGCACGATTTCGTACTTTCAGGTTCAATATTTGCTCTGGGTCTTGTCTAAAGTCAGCATCTGCTTGGGCATTAACTTGGTAGGTACGGCCAAACAAGTTGAAGTCGTTTACATACACAGAGCCTAAGTAAATTTGTAACGCGTTAAATACTTCATCTAGCGGTATACCTTGAATAAGCGCTTGTTCACGATCAATGTCTATATCCATTTGTGGTACTTGGATACGGAAGCTTGAGTAAAGGCCCATTAACGCAGGATCTTTCTGTGCATTGGCGATTACGGTTTGTAGACTATTAAATAAGGCTTCAAAACCTTTATTTTCACGGTCTTCAATTTGTAGTTTAAAACCACCGGTTGTACCTAAACCTTGAATTGGCGGTGGCGGAAATACCGCGACAAAGGCCTCATCAATGGCAGCAAAACGTTGGTTTAATTGCGCCGCTATCGCCATGGCTGACTGGCTTGGGTCGGTGCGTTTGTCGAAGCTATCAAGCGGCGTAAATACAATACCGCTGTTCGGGCTATTGGTAAATCCGTTAACCGATAAGCCAGGGAAAGCAACCGTGTGCGCTACGCCAGGTACTTCTAAGGCAATGCGCTGCATTTGTGCTAACACTTCTTCTGTTCTGTCAAGGCTTGCAGCGTCGGGTAGTTGGGCAATTGCCACAAGGTATTGTTTATCTTGTTGTGGAATAAAACCGCCAGGTACCGCGTCAAATAATTTAAGCGTACCGCCCAATAATGCGAAATATGCGACCATTACCACAACAGTCATACGTATTAATTTTTGCACTAATTTTTCATAACCTTTAGCACCACGATTAAATACACGGTTGAAAGGTTCGAATAACCAACGACCAAAAAGCTTATTTAATAGTCGTGTAAAAGCATCAGGTTTAGCGTCATGCGGCTTTAATAATAATGCCGCTAAAGCAGGCGATAACGTAAGCGAGTTAAAGGCTGAAATAACTGTCGAAATAGTAATAGTTAAGGCAAATTGCTTATAAAATTGTCCTGATAAACCGGTAATAAATGCTGTTGGAATAAATACAGCACACAGTACAAGTGCAATCGCAATAATAGGGCCTGTTACTTCTGTCATGGCAACACGGGTTGCCTCTAATGGCGATAAGCCTTTTTCGATATTACGTTCAACATTTTCGACCACCACAATGGCGTCATCCACCACAATGCCGATCGCGAGCACTAAGCCAAACAGTGATAAGGTATTTATCGAAACCCCTAACCATTGCATTACGGCAAAAGTACCAATTAATGAAACAGGCACAGCTATTAATGGAATGATAGACGCGCGCCAGGTTTGTAAGAATACAATTACCACGATTACCACTAAGGCAATTGCTTCTAATAAAGTGGTAATTACAGCGTCAATTGAACCGCGTACAAAAACCGTTGGGTCATAAACAATGTCGTATTCAACACCGGTCGGAAAGTCTTGTGCTAAGCGCGCCATAGTTTCACGCACTTGATCAGAAAGTTCGATAGCGTTTGAGCCCGGACGTTGGAAAATAGGCATAGCGAGTGCAGGTTGGTTATCAAGCTCAGCTCTAAGTGAGTATGAGTCTTGACCTAATTCAACACGGGCCACATCAGATAAACGGGTTAATTGTCCTTGCTCGCCAACTTTAATAATAACTTGTTCAAATTCTTCAATGCTGTTTAAACGACCTTTAACATTTAATAAGATTTGGAATTGGCTATCGTTCGAAATAGGTTGTGCACCTAAGCTACCTGCGGCAACTTGTTGGTTTTGAGCGCGCAATGCAGTTACTACATCAGTCGCGGTAAGTCCACGTGACGCCAGTACATCTGGGTTTAACCAAACGCGCATAGCATATTTACCGCCACCGAATAAACGAATGTCGCCTACGCCCGGTAAACGTGCAATTTCATCTTTTATGTTTAAATCGGCATAGTTAGATAAATACGCGGTATCGTGGGTTTTTTCAGGTGAATATAGATGTACTACCATGGTTAAGTCAGGTGATGACTTTTCGGCGACGACACCTAAACGTTGTACTTCTTCAGGTAAACGCGGCAAAGCACTGTTGACACGGTTTTGTACTTGCACTTGTGCACGGTCTAAATCGGTACCTAATGCAAAGGTAACCGTTAAGGTCATGCGGCCATCACTGGTGCCTTGTGAAAACATATATAGCATGTTTTCAGTGCCGTTAATCTCTTGCTCAAGCGGTGTTGCTACTGTTTGTGCAATAACGGTTGGGTTTGCGCCAGGGTAACTAGCGGTTACAACAACCGTAGGCGGTACAACTTCAGGGTATTCACTGATCGGTAATTGAAACAATGAAATTCCACCACCGATCAAAATAATGAGCGATAGTACGGCCGCAAAAATGGGTCGTTGGATAAAAAAGTGAGAAAAATTCATGATCAGCTCTTAGTTTTTAGCAATAAGGCTTACGTCGTCATTTGATGACAAAGTAAAGGCGATATCAGTCGTATCAATAGTGACAGTCGTTGGGCTAATTGGCATACCTGGTCCTACGCGAGCCGGGCCATTAACAGCGATAATGTCGCCTTTTTTTAAGCCTGAAGTAATCGCGCGTAATTTCCCGTAGCGCTCACCAATTTCAACTAATTTGTATTCTAGAACGTTGTTTTCACCGACAGTAAGCACAAATCGGTTTTTGAGGTCTGTACCTATGGCGCGTTCAGGAATAATAATTTGCTTGGTAATCGCGTTAGCCGCGAGCTTAATACGGGCAAAAGATCCGGCACGTAATTGGTCGTTTACTTCACTATGTTGACCTTCAAAAATAGCACGCACTCTTAAGGTACCCGTTGACGGATTAATGCGGTTATCAATAAAGTTAATGTAGCCATCATGGGTAAAGCTTTGTTGTCCTATTTTTTGCATAACGACTTGCTGCTTACTTGCGGCAGTCACATCAGCAAATGAACTATTCCACGTGCGTTCGTCAATATCAAAATAAGCGTACATTTCATGATTAGAAACGATTGACGTTAGTATGCTTTGACCCGCAAGTACGTTATTACCGCGGGTAATGTTGGCACGTGAAATTACGCCATTTATAGGTGAACGAATGGCGGTAAACTCTAAATCAAGTTGCGCTGAAGTTAACTGCGCTTGTAATGCCGCTAATTGTGCTTCACGTTGATGTAAAGTAGACGTTCTCGCTTGCGCTTGTTCGGTTGATATAGCATTACGCTCAGTTAAGCGTACCGCACGTTTAGCTTCACTTTGCGCTTGATCTAATGCAGCATTTGCACTAAGAATTTGAGCTTCTAGGCTAGCAACAACGGCAGCAAAAGGGCGGTCATCAAGTTGAAACAATAAATCGCCTTGTTTTACGTTATCACCTTCTTTAAAAGCAATACGGTCAATAACACCAGACACGCGTGGCATTAATGCTACTTCTTCAGGAGACTCTAAACGACTAGTATAAACATGCCAGTTTTGTACGGGCTTAACTAATACTTCAGCAACATCGATAGGTTGTAATGGTTGTGACGCGGTTTTTTGCTTAGGCTCTTCAGTACAGCCTGTTACAGCTAAACTAATGGTGATGAAAGCGGCAATAAAAATGTGTTTGTTCATAAAAGTTCTCGTTTTGCTCGAAATAATGGTCTTAAGGTTCATGACGTGCATGATACGGAACGAATGTGTGGATAAAAAGCATAGATTTTTAATTTCATTAGTGCCAAAATTGCACCAATAAAGCTATTGAAGAGTGATTAATGGATACTACAAGTCGGTTATTAATGTTGTTAGATGTAGTTGAATTAGGATCATTCTCCAGTGCAGCAGAAAGCAGAAACATTGACCGATCGGTGATTTCAAAGCAAATAAGCCGGCTAGAAGATGACTTAGGCGTAAGGTTGCTAAATAGAACAACACGTTCTTTTTCGCTTACGGCTGCCGGCGCCGAAATGATAAAAAAATCTCGGGAATTACGAGAGTTGCTTGGACATACCATCAGGTTAGCTGAAAACTATCATCAAGAACCACGAGGGGTGCTAAAAATAACCTCGTCTACCATCATCGCGAAACGCTATTTACAACCGGTAATTAATGACTTTCAGAAACGTTTCCCACAGGTTGAGGTAGAGTTACGTTTGGATGATCGTGTTGTTGATATTGTTGCCGAAGGGTTTGATTTGGCTTTCCGTGTTGGCGAACCTAAAGACTCGACCTTAATTGCGCGAAAGCTAGCCCGTAATCGTCTGGTTATTCTTGCATCTCCCGAGTTTATTGATACCTATGGGTTACCTAAAACCATTGACGACCTCGCGTTACTACCTGCAGCAACCTATACGAGTAATACTTTACGAG
This sequence comes from Colwellia sp. PAMC 21821, assembly GCF_002077175.1. Taxonomy (NCBI): domain Bacteria; kingdom Pseudomonadati; phylum Pseudomonadota; class Gammaproteobacteria; order Alteromonadales; family Colwelliaceae; genus Colwellia; species Colwellia sp. PAMC 21821. The sequence goes on along the minus strand of NZ_CP014943.1, from coordinate 835,556 downwards.
TTACAAGCATCAGCTATTTAGATAAAAAAGGTGATAGAAGTGAAAAAATGATAAAAAGCGTATTTCGTGCCAATGATGGCGAGGTATTGTTATTAAAAGCATTATCAGGTACTGCTTTTGTTGTTATGCCAGCATTTATTATTGGCAATGAAGTTATTGATGGACAATTGGTACCACTGCTGACCGATCTACAGTTGTCAGATTTCAGTGCCATGTATGCGATATATCCACATCGTGACTTGCCCGTCAGAACACGATTGTTTTTTGATGCTGTTCAAGAATATATTGGTAAAGATAGACCGATTTGGGAAAGTAATATTCCAGATTTTGAGCATTTATATCAAGGTTAGTATAAGTAAAATAAAACACACCTAGTCAATACATTATCAACAAACCTTTTATAAAAATCGCAGTTAAATTTCCCTTTTTAGATTTCTCTATTTAAGTAAAACATATCTTAAATACCGCATTTGTATGAATGCTGACTGCTACTAGTAAACTGATAGCGCCATATTTTTCTTTAAAGTGATTAAATTTTTATTGAATATGAACGACTAATAATCGTTTGAGGTTGGTGGTTTATTGTGCAAGTATGTCGAGGTAAGTAAAGTTTAACGTATGATAAAAATAATAGAAGTTAAAGGGAGTTTATTTTGAATTATTCAATAAAAAATACAATAAAGCCTATTTCAATCATAGGGTTAATTTCAGTGTTATCTGCATGTGGGGGCGGTGACTATACCTATATAGGAACGCCAGAACCCGAAATTCCTACGCCCATTGCACCACCAGTAGTCGCTACACCTGTGCCATCATTTGATGATGACGGCGTATTGTCGGCAAATATTCGTTGGACAGATTATGGTGTGCCTCATATTAAGGCCGACAACTTAGAAAGTATGTCGTACGGTGTAGGCTATGCGTTTGCTAAAGACAATATCTGCATACTTGCAGATCAAATCTTGAAATATAACTCTCAACGTGCAAAATTTTATGGCCCAGACTTGGTGCCTGCCTCAGGTGACTCTGCACATTTAATTAATGATTTTGGCTTTTTAACTTTAGGTATAAGAGCGCATGCAGAACAAAATATCAATGCACTTTCAGTCAACAGCCAAGCGTTATTTTCGGGATATGCACAAGGCTATAATAAATACCTAGCTGATACCGGTGTTGCAAATATAGATGCCTCGTGTGCCAACATGCCTTGGGTGCAGCCGATTAGCAATATTGATATGTTTACTTATTCTCTGGGTATTGCTTTGTTACCAGGCGCCGCTAATTTTCTAGGGCCTATGTTTTTAGCCGCACCTCCAGGAGAAAGCTTCGCCCCTTACCCTCAAAATGTTGATGATAATAACTACGTAGTTAATTCCAAGCCTACAATTACACTTCCAGAAAATAATCCTAGTGATTTAGGATCGAACGGATGGGGCTTAGGCAAAGATAAAACAGAAAACGGTAAAGGTATGGTGTTGGCTAATCCGCATTTTCCACATACCGGAAATTTGCGTTTTTGGCAGTTTCATATCACTATTCCTGATCATTTAAATGTGATGGGGGGCTCGCTAACTGGTGTGCCAGGTGTAGTTAATATTGGATTTAATGAAAATGTTGCTTGGACGCATACCTTTTCATCAGCTGAACATTTCGTGGTATATCAGTTGACTTTAAATCCGAATGATCCAGCCCAAATGTCGCAAGTTATTGACGGTGCAAACCGTTTAATCACAAGTAAAGAAATCGCCATTGATGTTGCTGTTGGGCCAGGACAAACGATTAAATTGGCGAAGATGACTTATGCTACTCATCATGGTCCTATGGTTGTTGTGCCAGGAAATTTCGAATGGGGTCCAGGGGGCAATGCCTTTGCCATAAAAGATGCTAATTTAGGTAATGTCGATATTATCGATCATTGGTTAGCGATGAATTTAGCCGGTAATATCGATGAATTCAAACAAGCTTTTAAAGACTACGATGGTGTTATTTTTAACAATACAATGTCGGCCGACAGCGAGGGTAATGTTTTCTACATTGATGACTCAACCGTACCTAACTTAACCGCTACCGCGATTAATGAAATGACCACTAATCCATTACTTGTTGGTGCTAAGCAAGCTGCAGGCTTTACTATTTTACCGGGATTTTTATCGGCTTTTGATTTTGACCGAGCAGTACCTTATGAAAATGCGCCAAAATATTCAGGCACTGATTATGTACAAAATTCAAATGATAGTTTTTGGCTAACCAATCTTGAGTCGCCTATTACAAATGTTTCGCCACTATACGGCTCTGTTGAAAATCAGCAGTCGCTACGTTCACGTATGGCACATCAATTATTAGCGGATAGTGCAGGCAGTGACGGGTTATTTAATCCTGCAGAGGTTGAACAAGCCTTATTGAATAATCGAAATTATCTTGCTGAAAGTGTATTGACAGAATTATTAGCTATTTGCCAAGCGCAAGGCAGTACAGCGGTGGTTGTTGGTTCTGATAGTGTTGATATCAGTGCGGGTTGCACCGCTTTGGCTATGTGGGACGGCAAAATGAATAAAGGCAGCAGTTCTGCGCATTTATTTAGAGAGTTTGCTTTTCAATTCAATAAAAATCCACAATGGGTTAATGTCTTTTCTACTGACAACGCTACAACTACACCTAGTGGTTTAGTGAATAACAACACAACGTTAGAGCAGTTTGCGCAAGCTATTCTTAATGTTGAATCGGCAGGATTAGCGTTAGATGCGACTTTAGGCACAGTGCAGTTTGTTGAACGGAGTTTACCTGATGGTAGTGCGACTGGCGTTAAAATACCTTGGGCTGGCGCGCACAATATAGAAGGCGGGTTTAATGTCTTTAGTACGCGTCCAGGTAATGATGGCTCATTGGTTCCTCGTCATGTTTACCCAGCACAAAATAGCGATTCTATTTTAAGTGCTGAAGGTGGCGGTTATCATATTAATTACGGCAGTAGTTGGATGACAGTAGTCAACTTTACCGATGAAGGCCCTGTCGCTAGAGGTTTATTGAGTTATTCACAGTCGTCAGAATACGGCAGCGACCATAACTTAGATCAAAGTTTATTGTACTCGCAACAACCGCAACTTAGGCCTTTACGATTTACTGAGGCGGATATTGAAGCGAATAAAGTGACGGAAATGACGATAAGCTCTGCTCCAGAATAATACTTTACGTCGTGATCAAAAAAGCCCGCTTAACTTACAGGTTATGCGGGCTTTTTATTAGCGATAGTTTGCTAAGTTTTTAGTATTAACTGGCGATTGAAGCAAGTTCTAAGGTGACTTGATCTAAGCCTAAATCAGATATTCTACGGTTTAATTCAGACTGTTTGCTGCTAATTAGCGATATGCCTTCAACAACCATATCGTAGGCTTTCCATTCTTGCGACTGCGTATCTTTGCGCATTTGAAAAGTGATTTTTATGTCTGGTTTACCTGAGTCGACAATTTTAACATCAACAGAAGCCGATTTTGCATTCTCTTTTAACTTAGTTTCTGGTTCAAATAACACTTTTTGATTGCTGTACTGCGTTAACGCATTAGCGTAAGTACGAACCAAGTAAGAGCGCATAGCGGTTATAAAGTTTACGCGTTGCTCTTTTGTTGTATTTCGTAAGTGTTTACCTAGAATTTTAAACGCTGCATATTGGTAATCAACCGATGGCATTAATTCTTCTTCAACAATATCTCGCATTAGATCTGGGAATTTTTTTAAAGCATCTTGATTGTCAGCAATTTTAGTAAAGAGGTTATTACCTGTGACTTCTATTACTTGATAGGGAGAAATCGCTGGTGTCGTCTCAGCTGCGATACTGCTTTGTACAAAGTTAGTGAGTAATACAAACAGTACTAAAAGCTTTTTCATGATGGTCCTTGGGAAATACAGTTAAATTAAAGTGGTTCTGAATTGAGGCTATTATACATACCGACCGCTCGGTCTGTAAATAGCATTTAGGATTAAGATAGTCGATAAAGTGTTAAGAATTGTTATCTATGCGGAGAATTAATTTAATATTAGCGCTTTAATTGGCGCATGTAACGGCAAAGCTCTTTAATGACTTTGACAAACAACTCTTTGTTTAATGAGCTTTTACTTAAACTTGAAGAGCCATGAAATGTTGAAACAATGAAGTAAGCAACTTGGCTAAAATCAAGGTCGGGTTGTAATTGTTGGCTAACACGAGATAGATTCGTGGAAATTAATAAATTTAATTGTTGTTGCATCGCCAGTATTCTAATTCGAAAGCCTTCATCCACGCCAGACATCTCCTGACAGAGGTTGTTTAAAGGGCAGCCGCAAACAAGTTCGTCGCAACTCATGTTCTTAGACATAGCGCTGAAAAACTCGCATAAGCCTTCTATAGGATCATCTGCTTCTACAGTTGGCTGCCAAAGTGCAATAAAAGCAGGAGCATAAACTTCTTCAAATACCGCGTAACCCAGTTCCATTTTATTAGCAAAGTGATGATATAAAGCCCCTTTTGATATTTCACAGCGCGCTAAAATACAAGATAGGCTGGTGGCGGTGAAACCTTTTTTATGGATTTCATCGGCGCTAACTTCTAATATTTTTTGACGAGTTTGCTCTGAGTCTCTCATGAGATTACCTTAAAACACCTTAGTAATAGAATACCCCTAGTTTAACCGACCGCTAGGTCGGTTGCAAAGCTAAAGTATGAACAAAGTGTATAAAAATTGTTACCAAGGTATTGGCTTATTAAAACTAAAGTACTGCTTTATATTGTGCTAAGTTTAATTAATTTACCTATGGGATCGTCTAAAGATGTTGGCGGCATAGTAAACCATTGAGGACCATTTTTGGTCATGTAAATACAATCTTCTAAACGCACACCAAACTCACCTTGAATATAAATACCGGGCTCATTAGAAAAACACATACCGGGTTTTAAAATCGTAGTTTCACCATGAACAAAGTTGACACTTTCATGTCCTTCCATGCCAATGCCGTGTCCAGTTCGGTGCGATAAGCCTGGTAATTTGTAGCCAGGACCAAAGCCCTTAGTTTGATAAAATTTACGTACGGCATCATCAACTAAGCCGGCTTGTGTACCTATTTTAGCTTGCTCAAAAGCGATTTCTTGACCTTGTCTTACAGTTTGCCAAACATCACGCTGGCGCTTAGTTGGCTCACCAAAGACAAAAGTACGGCTGATATCAGATTGATAACCATGAACATTACAACCACAATCCATTAAGACTACTGAGCCTTCGGTCAGTACCTGTTTTTGTTTAGTGCCATGTGGATAAGCACTAGCTTGATTAAATAGCGCCATATTCCATGCACCTTTACCACCCAATTGTCCTTGGGCTGTGTGCATTAATGCTTTTACATCGCTTTGGCTCATACCTGCTTTTAGTTTTGAGAAAACGTCAGCATAGGCAAGTAAAGTAACTTCGTTAGCTTTGTGCATTAACTCGAGTTCGTGCTGGCTTTTATACATACGACAGCCACGAGTTACAGATTCGGCGCTAACATGTTGCATGTCAGAAAGCTGTTCCATAACACCACTTAACACGAAATATCGTACTGAGTTTTCAAAGGCAAGGTTGCCTTTGTTTAGTCCTGCGTCTTTTAATATTTGCTTAATTAATATGAATGGACTTTCGTGCTCTTGCCAAACACGTATATCATCACCTATCGCTAAACTTTCACGTACGCTTGGCTCTTCAAAAAAAGGACAAACCACAGAAACTTTACCTTCACGTGGGATAATAACCGCCGTTAAACGCTCACTGCGCCACCATTGCACACCAGAAAAATAGTCCATGGCTGCGCCGGGTTCAAGGATCAACGCTGCAATATCAAGTTCTCGCATTAATTTTTGAGCATGGCTAATACGCGCAAGTCGTTCAGTTTTACTGATGCCTTTAATAGTCGTTGTAATTGGCTTCAGGGTTGAATCTTGGCTTTTATCTCCAGTAGATTGAGCACTAGAGGATGCTGCAAGGCCAGTTGACGTGATTGTTTGAGTGGCAATCGCCAAAGTGGCAACACTTGCACCACCAGCTTTTAAAAAAGTTCTTTTACTGATATTCATGGGTTTTTCCTGTCTAGCGTCAAAGTGCGACCTAATTGGAGATGCACAATTTTATAACTTTACGCTAGCGTTTATTTTATTAATGAGCAAGCGGTAACCGACAAAAAGCCAAGTTCATGGGATGTATGAATATGAATGATAAAACGACTGTACTATTTACTGGAAATAACCGGTGTTGTTGATGTTAAGAAACGGCTTGTAGCGGCAAATTTTACTAGGTGTTAATATCGGCATATAGCTTGTCTAACAGTAGGTTATATCAGGTGAAAGGGAGCTTTCGTAGCATTTATAATCGAGAAAAAGTGGCTAATAGTTTAATTTAATGGATTTATCCCATAATATCGACGAGATAACAGACTAATTTCAGTTATTGTAAAGTCGGTTACCTTAACCAAATGAGATAAGCAGGCTCCTTATTAAAAATATCAATAGTCCACCAAAAATTCAGGTAAATCATTACTCACAATTGACCTCATACATAGAATACATTTATGGCAAAACCAAATAAAAAAGGCCCCACGAAAACCGTCGATATTTTTTGTGTCGGTTGCAACAGCTTACTATTTAAATATCGGAAGGGCGGAAAAGGGGCGTTAGTTAAAAGTTTTAAAGAACGCATCAGTCAAGATTATACGGTTGAGTCTTGTGTTTGTCCTAAATGCCAAAAACCCTTTGCTCGCGAGAGTCTGATCCGAGGATTGCCAGCTTATAAATTTATTGGTGGTAAAGTTTGGTTTAAATAACAGTCATTAAGTCAAATGTTTGATACTAATGCTTTGCTGGTTTGAAAATGACTAAAGGCGTCAAATATTGCACTCTCGAGCTATGATAAATGGAAAAGCCTTAGACTAAGTTTTACCCGTTAAAATATCGCTTCGTTAATTCATCACCACACAAAACTACACAAGCCAGCTTCACCATGTTTTTATTTGATTATGCATATAAAAACACATCTCGCTAATTGATAAAATAGCAAACTTAACTTCTTTATTAGTTAGGCTACATACGTTAATAACTTTTTTATTGTAACTTTAACTTTACGAATTTTGTTTTTACTACTGATTTAATCTAGAGATAAAATAAAGCAGATATCACATTTTTTTTTAGTGAGAAAATAGAGCTATATAAAACAAGGGGTACAGGTATGCGGCCGAATGATTTTATTTTTTATTTTAGCTAAAACTATTTCATGTTTATTTTTTAATTTTTTTTACTTTTTTTTTACTTTTTAAATTCTTGACCTACGCTTTATTGATACGTTGAACAATTTTGATGTTTTATTAGATTTTTCAAAATGCAGGTGGTCAATAAATATGGATGTTTTTTTTAAAAAAGTATTAAGTTCTTTACGGTTTGTTATTATTTTTCAGCTGTTGATTACATCATTTTATGTAAAATCAATTGAAACTTGCGAATCGGTTTTTGTAGCAAGTAGTGGCGTGGCTACAATTAGTACCTCTGATGCAGAGTTACTCAATTTTATTACTGGCGGGCTATTAGGATTAAATGTAAAACTCTCCGTTGCAGACACTGAATATAGCTCTTTGCTAACGGCGGGAATAGATCTAGAAACTTACCTCGACACCTTAGCATTAGATCTCAGTGTTGCTAACAAATCAGATGCTGTTGCTGCCAACATAACCCTCACTCAAGCAATTAATGCGGCAATTACCGTTCTGCAAAGTCAGGGGGGAATACGCTTGCCATTGCCACATTAAATACCATAAAAGCTGAGGTGCCAGTCGGTACTTTTTCATTACTCGATGTTATTGATTTAGATGTGGCAGACAACGCTATATTGTCAACTACGGTTAATGTACTCGATTTTCATATGCTGATAATACAAGCATTTAATCACCAAAATGCCATTAGCGCACAAGACATTTCTTTAAATTTATCAGCACTTGGACTTAATGGTAACATTGGTCCATTAGGTGTTTCTCTTAGCGATATATCTGTCGGTATAATTGCTGTTGAAGGACCTAAACTAGTCAGTGGTCCAGTAGGAACAGCATTTAGTACCTCGTCTATTAGGCTTAGAATATTAGCTGATCTGGTTGATGTAGCTATAGCACCATTATCGATTGACTTAGGCTTAACTTTAGGGACAGCCAATGTTGCTGTAACTCTGACTGACTTTGAAATGTATGCGGACGTTGCAAGAGCAAATGGCACCATCGATCAGTTGTCATATTTAACTCAAACTTTACGTTTAAATGTAACACCAGGAGTCGCAAGTTTATACCTAGGACAAATTGATGCCGCCGATTTTAATGACAGAACATTAGACAGTGATATTGACTATACAACTGAAGTAACGCCTGTTGTTATCGGTAGTATAGCTTTAGATTTAGGTTTAGCTAGTGAAACCATTGCATTAGAAGCACGTGCTAATGCCAATGCAAATGGCTTATTAGAAAGCCTTGATTTTATTTCTCCGTTTCCTGAAAGCCAAACCACAACGTCGGGTGTTGGTATTGTTAATACACTGCTGAGTTCTTTACTGACGAATACAGTACTGACCACTACGCCAGATCCAACTTTACTCACTACTACTCAAGTTACAAACTTGATTCGTAGTGCTGTCGTCGATGATGTTTTAGCACCTGTTATTAGTGATATTGTGAATAAGTTTGCTGACCCAACGGTTGATGCGTTAGGTATTAGTATCGGTAATGCTACCGAAAAAGTATTTGCTATCACTGGCGATAGTTGTATTCCAACCGTTAATAGTTTAAATACAAATAATGCTACGCCGACACTTACCGGTTTAGCTTATCGTTCTGCAGTAGGCTCAGAAAAATTAAACATTGTATTGAACAGTATTACCTACGTTGAAGATATCGACTTTACTGTCACAAATAATACATGGTCGTTAACTATTCCTTCAGGTAATTCATTATCTGAAGGAGCCTATAATGTTATTGCTACCGTAACAAATGGTACTGATAATGTTTCGGATCAAAGTAGCTTAGAACTAACGGTAGATTTTATTCAGCCGACAATCACTATTCAAAATGTTCCGGCTACCAGTAACGCTGCTTTTACGGCGACTTTTGCGTTTAGTGAGCCTGTTACCGGGTTTACTTTGGGTGATATTAGTCTGTCGAATGCAACAGCCAGTGACTTCACGGTTGTTAATGATAGTACCTACACTGCGTTGATCACACCAACAGTGGATGGTGCGGTGACTGTCGATGTGAATGGTAATGTTGCACAAGATAGTGCAAGTAATTCAAACATAGCAGCGGCGCAAGTTAGCAGTGACTTTACGGCGAGTCGTCCTTCAATATTGATTGAAAATGTGCCAACCAATAGTAATGGATCATTCACGGCAACTTTTGCTTTTAGTGAATTAGTCACTGGGTTTGTTCTGGCTGATATCAGTGTTACCAATGCTACTGCGACTAGCTTAACTGATGTTAATGGCAGCAGCTATACTGCTTTAATTACACCAATAACTGATGGTGTTGTCACCATTAATGTTAACGCGAATGTAGCACAAAATAGTAGTGGTAAATTCAATACTGCGGCTGCGCAAGTTACCAGCCTGTACGATACAAGCCTACCGTCAATTCTTATTCAAAATGTCCCCTTAAACAGTAACGCCGCTTTTACAGCTACTTTTGTATTTAGTGAATCTGTTACTGGATTTCTACTCGGTGATATCGATGTAATAAATGGCACTTCGAGTAACTTTACTACAGTTAATGACACTACCTACACTGCTTTGATTACACCAGCAGTTGAAGGTGTGGTGACAATAGATGTGAATGCGGATGTGGCACAAGACAGTTTTGGTAATCTGAATACTGCGGCAGCACAAGTTACTAGTCAGTATGATACTAGTCGTCCATCAATTGCCATTCAAAACGTACCTGTAACTAGCAATAATCCATTCACTGCTACGTTTGCCTTTAGTGAATCCGTTATCGGGTTTAACCTGGCTGATATCACCTTAACAAATGCCACTGCGAGCAATCTTATCGTGGTTAGTGATAGTAACTATACTGCATTGATTTCACCAACAGCCAATGGTGTGGTGACCATCAATGTTAACGCAAATGTGGTACAAGATATTAGTGGTAATTTAAATACAGCCGCCGTGGCAGCGCTCAGTACCTTCAGTACCAGCCGCCCGTCAATAGCCATAGTAGGTGTGTTAGCGAATACCATTAGTCCCTTCGTGGCCACTTTTAATTTCAGCGAAAATGTTAGCGGTTTTACCGTGGATGATATCAGTGTCAATAATGGCGTAGCGAGTAATTTTATTACGGTTACTGGTAGTAACTACACAGCGTTAATCACTCCTGCAGCAGATGGTTTGGTGACGATAGATGTGAATGCTGATGTGGCACAAGACAGTTTTGGTAATCTGAATACTGCAGCGACGCAAGTTACTAGCCTTTATGATGCGAGTTTACCGTCGGTTGCGATTCAAAACGTGCCAGCTAACACCAACGCTGCTTTCACAGCAACCTTTACGTTTAGTGAACCTGTTACTGGGTTTGTTTTGAGTGATATCAGTTTGCTAAATGCCACGGCGAGTACTTTTAATGCGGTCAGCGGCAGTAGTTATACCGCGTTGATCACACCGACAGCTGAGGGCCTGGTGACCATTAGTGTTAACGCGGGTGTGGCACAAGACAGCAGTGGAAATGCCAATACACCGGCCGTACCTGCGCTCAGTAACTTTGATACGAGTCGTCCTAGCATTGCGATCCAAGGTGTGTTACCAAATACCAGCAGTGCTTTTGTGGCCACTTTTAGTTTCAGCGAGCCCGTCAGTAATTTTATCTTGGGTGATATTAGTGTCACTAATGCCACGGTCAGTAGTTTCATAACCCTTAACAGCAGTACTTATACGGCGTTGATCACCCCATCAGCAGATGGAGTAGTCACTATTGATGTGAATGCTAATGTTGCGCAAGACAGCAGTGGTAACTTGAGCACGGCTGCCGTGCAAGTCAGCACTATTTATGATGCGATTTTACCGTCGGTTACGATTCAAAACGTGCCAGCTAACACCAACGCTGCTTTCACAGCAACCTTTGCGTTTAGTGAAGCTGTTACTGGATTTATTTTGAGTGATATCAGTTTGCTAAATGCCACGGCGAGTAATTTTACCGCGGTCAGCGGCAGTATTTATACCGCGTTGATCACACCAACAGCTGAAGGTGTGGTGACCATCAATGTTAACGCGAATGTAGCGCAAGACAGCAGTGGCAATGCCAATACACCGGCCGTACCTGCGCTCAGTAACTTTGATACGAGTCGTCCGAGCATTGCGATCCAAGGTGTGTTACCAAATACCAGCAGTGCTTTTGTGGCCACTTTTAGTTTCAGCGAGCCCGTCAGTAATTTTATCTTGGGTGATATTAGTGTCACTAATGCCACGGTCAGTAGTTTCATAACCCTTAACAGCAGCACTTATACGGCGTTGATCACCCCATCAGCAGATGGAGTAGTGACTATTGATGTGAATGCCAATGTAGCACAAGACAGCAGTGGTAACTTGAGCACGGCTGCCGTGCAAGTCAGCACTCTTTATGATGCGATTTTACCGTCGGTCGCGATTCAAAACGTGCCAGCTAACACCAACGCTGCTTTCACAGCAACCTTTGCGTTTAGTGAACCTGTTACTGGATTTATCTTAAGTGATATCAGTTTGCTAAATGCCACCGCGAGTACTTTTAATGCGGTCAGCGGCAGTAGTTACACCGCGTTGATCACACCGACAGCTGAGGGCCTGGTGACCATCAATGTTAACGCGAATGTAGCACAAGACAGCAGTGGCAATGCCAATACACCGGCCGTGCCAGCGCTCAGTAACTTTGATACGAGTCGCCCGAGCATTGCGATCCAAGGTGTGTCACCAAATACCAGCAGTGCTTTTGTGGCCACTTTTAGTTTCAGCGAGCCCGTCAGTAATTTTATCCTGGGTGATATTAGTGTCACTAATGCCACAGTCAGCAGTTTTCTAACCCTTAACAGCAGCAGCTATACGGCGTTGATCACCCCATCAGCAGATGGAGTAGTGACTATTGATGTGAATGCCAATGTAGCACAAGACAGCAGTGGTAACTTGAGCACGGCTGCCGTGCAAGTCAGCACTCTTTATGATGCGATTTTACCGTCGGTCGCGATTCAAAACGTGCCAGCTAACACCAACGCTGCTTTCACAGCAACCTTTGCGTTTAGTGAGCCTGTTACTGGATTTATCTTAAGTGATATCAGTTTGCTAAATGCCACCGCGAGTACTTTTAATGCGGTCAGCGGCAGTAGTTACACCGCGTTGATCACACCGACAGCTGAGGGCCTGGTGACCATTAGTGTTAACGCGGGTGTGGCACAAGACAGCAGTGGTAATTTTAATACACCGGCCGTACCAGCGCTCAGTAACTATGATACGAGTCGCCCGAGCATTGCGATCCAAGGTGTATTACCGAATACCAGCAGTACTTTTGTGGCCACTTTTAGTTTCAGCGAGCCCGTCAGTAATTTTATCTTGGGTGATATTAGTGTCACTAATGCCACGGTCAGTAGTTTCATAACCCTTAACAGCAGCACTTATACGGCGTTGATCACCCCATCAGCAGATGGAGTAGTGACTATTGATGTGAATGCCAATGTAGCACAAGACAGCAGTGGTAACTTGAGCACGGCTGCCGTGCAAGTCAGCACTCTTTATGATGCGATTTTACCGTCGGTCGCGATTCAAAACGTGCCAGCTAACACCAACGCTGCTTTCACAGCAACCTTTGCGTTTAGTGAACCTGTTACTGGATTTATCTTAAGTGATATCAGTTTGCTAAATGCCACGGCGAGTACTTTTACCGCGGTCAGCAGCAGTAGTTACACGGCGTTGATCACACCAACAGCTGAGGGCCTGGTGACCATTAGTGTTAACGCGGGTGTGGCACAAGACAGCAGTGGTAATTTTAATACACCGGCCGTACCAGCGCTCAGTAACTTTGATACGAGTCGTCCGAGCATTGCGATCCAAGGTGTATTACCGAATACCAGCAGTGCTTTTGTGGCCACTTTTAGTTTCAGCGAGCCCGTCAGTAATTTTATCTTGGGTGATATTAGTGTCACTAATGCCACGGTCAGTAGTTTCATAACCCTTAACAGCAGCACTTATACGGCGTTGATCACCCCATCAGTAGATGGAGTAGTGACTATTGATGTGAATGCTAATGTGGCGCAAGACAGCAGTGGTAACTTGAGCACGGCTGCCGTGCAAGTCAGCACTATTTATGATGCGATTTTACCGTCGGTTACGATTCAAAACGTGCCAGCTAACACCAACGCTGCTTTCACAGCAACCTTTGCGTTTAGTGAACCTGTTACTGGATTTATTTTGAGTGATATCAGTTTGCTAAATGCCACGGCGAGTACTTTTACCGCGGTCAGCAGCAGTAGTTACACCGCGTTGATCACACCAACAGCTGAAGGTGTGGTGACCATCAATGTTAACGCGAATGTAGCACAAGACAGCAGTGGTAATTTTAATACACCGGCCGTACCTGCGCTCAGTAACTTTGATACGAGTCGCCCGAGCATTGCGATCCAAGGTGTGTTACCAAGTACCAGCAGTACTTTTGTGGCCACCTTTGCCTTCAATGAACCCGTCACTGGATTTATTTTGAGTGATATCGGTGTTAATAATGGTGCAGCCAGCAACCTTATTGCGTTGAGTAGTAGCACCTATACGGCCTTGATCACACCGGCATCTAATGGCTTGGTGACTATTGATGTGAATGCAAATGTAGCACAAGACAGCAGTGGCAACTTGAACACGGCTGCCGTGCAAGTCAGCACTAATTTTGATGCGAGTTTACCATCGGTTGCTATTCAAAACGTGCCAACCAATAGTAATAGCGCCTTTACGGCAACATTTGTGTTTAGTGAATCTGTTACTGGATTTATTTTGAGTGATATCAGTTTGCTAAATGCCACGGCGAGTACTTTTACCGCGGTCAGCGGCAGTAGTTATACCGCGTTGATCACACCGACAGCTGAGGGCCTGGTGACCATCAGTGTTAACGCGGGTGTGGCACAAGACAGCAGTGGTAATGCCAATACACCGGCCGTACCTGCGCTCAGTAACTTTGATACGAGTCGTCCGAGCATTGCGATCCAAGGTGTATTACCGAATACCAGCAGTGCTTTTGTGGCCACTTTTAGTTTCAGCGAGCCCGTCAGTAATTTTATCTTGGGTGATATCAGTGTCACTAATGCCACGGTCAGTAGTTTTCTAACCGTTAGCAGCAGTACTTATACGGCATTGATCACCCCATCAGTAGATGGTGTAGTGACTATTGATGTGAATGCTAATGTGGCGCAAGACAGCAGTGGTAACTTGAGCACGGCTGCCGTGCAAGTCAGCACTATTTATGATGCGATTTTACCGTCGGTTGCGATTCAAAACGTGCCAGCTAACACCAACGCTGCTTTCACAGCAACCTTTTCGTTTAGTGAATCTGTTACTGGATTTATTTTGAGTGATATCAGTTTGCTAAATGCCACGGCGAGTACTTTTACCGCGGTCAGCAGCAGTAGTTACACGGCGTTGATCACACCAACAGCTGAGGGCCTGGTGACCATCAGTGTTAACGCGGGTGTGGCACAAGACAGCAGTGGTAATTTTAATACACCGGCCGTACCTGCGCTCAGTAACTTTGATACGAGTCGTCCGAGCATTGCGATCCAAGGTGTGTTACCAAATACCAGCAGTGCTTTTGTGGCCACTTTTAGTTTCAGCGAGCCCGTCAGTAATTTTATCTTGGGTGATATTAGTGTCACTAATGCCGCAGTCAGTAGTTTTATAACCCTTAACAGCAGTACCTATACGGCGTTGATCACACCATCAGCAGATGGAGTAGTGACTATTGATGTGAATGCTAATGTGGCGCAAGACAGTAGTGGTAACTTGAGCACGGCTGCCGTGCAAGTCAGCACTCTTTATGATGCGATTTTACCGTCGGTTACGATTCAAAACGTGCCAGCTAACACCAACGCTGCTTTCACAGCAACCTTTGCGTTTAGTGAATCTGTTACTGGATTTATTTTGAGTGATATCAGTTTGCTAAATGCCACGGCGAGTACTTTTAATGCGGTCAGCGGCAGTAGTTACACCGCGTTGATCACACCAACAGCTGAAGGTGTGGTGACCATCAATGTTAACGCGAATGTAGCGCAAGACAGCAGTGGCAATGCCAATACACCGGCCGTACCAGCGCTCAGTAACTTTGATACGAGTCGCCCGAGCATTGCGATCCAAGGTGTATTACCGAATACCAATAGCGCTTTTGTGGCCACTTTTGCCTTTAATGAACCTGTCACTGGATTTATTTTGAGTGATATCGGTGTTAATAATGGCGCAGCCAGCAACCTTATTTCGGTGAGTAGCAGCAACTACACGGCCTTGATCACGCCGATATCCAATGGTGTGGTCACTATTGATGTTAATGCCAATGTAGCGCAAGACAGCAGTGGCAACTTAAATACTGCCGCGGTGCAAGTCAGCAGTAACTTTAATGCTAATTTGCCCTCTGTTGTTATTCAAAACGTACCAACCAATAGCAAGGGGGCCTTCACGGCGACCTTTGCGTTTAGTGAGCCTGTTACTGGGTTTATTCGGGGTGATATAAGTGTGATAAATGCCACAACGAGTAACTTTACAACGGTTAGTGGCAGTACCTATACGGCGTTGATCACACCAACAGCTGATGGCGTGGTGACCATCAATGTTAACGCGAATGTAGCACAAAGCAGTAGTGGCTATTTTAACACCGCCGCCGTGCCAGCGCTCAGTACCTTTGATATGAGCCGTCCGATCATTGCGATCCAAGGTGTGTTACCGAATACCAGTAGTGCTTTTGTGGCGAGTTTTGTATTCAATGAACCTGTTACTGGGTTTATTTTGAGTGATATCAGTGTCAATAACGGCGTAGCTAGTAACTTTATTACGGTGAGTAGTAGCAACTACACGGCGTTGATCACACCAACATCCGATGGTTTAGTGACGCTAAATGTTAATGCGAATGTGGCACAAGATATCAGTGGTAATTTTAACATAGCGGCTTTACAGGTCAGCAGCCAATATGATGGTAGTCGTCCATCGGTACAAATTCAAAATGTACCTTTAGAGACGAACACGACTTTTACCGCTACTTTTTCATTCAGTGAGCCGGTGTTCAATTTTATCATTACTGATATCAGCGTTACTAATGCAACAGTAAGTAGCTTTACTGTAGTTGATAGCAGTAACTTTACAGCGTTGATCACACCATTACTGAACGGCGATGTCACGTTAGATGTCAACGCTAATGTTGCGCAAGATAGTAATAATAACTTCAATACTGCAGCCGTGCGCGCAACCAGTAATTATGACACTACGCCTCCTGAATTAACTATTGTTAAAGGCGCAGCAATTAATATTATTAACCAATCAAGTTATATCATTGAAGGGACATGTAGTGATGAAGGTATCTCCGTAAACGTTATTATTAACAGTTTGAATTCAAACTCAGCAACTTGTGCTTCAGGCCAATGGTTATTAACAGAAGATATGAGTGCTATTCCTGATGGCGCAGAAGTCGTGACGATTAATGCTAGCCAAACTGATAATGCTGGAAATATTGGTAATGCAGAGCCTATTGTTATTGATAAGGACACGGAAGAACCCATTTTTAGTCTTGATAGTGTTACTTATAGTCTAAGCGGTGCTTTAGTCTTTAGAGGTGCATCTAACTCGGAAGATGGGACCGCTGTGTCCATTATAGAATCAACAGACAATACGCTATGTTTAGCACCAGTAGCTGAAAGCCTTTGGGAGTGTGAAAGTGCGCTTGCTTTATCAGAAGGAAGCTATGATCTTCGAGCTGAAGTTGAAGATATAGCAGGAAACCTCGCCATTATCTATTTTACGCAAATCGTAAATCTAGACGAAGATAATGATGGCATTCCAAGCTCTATTGAAGGTTATGGTGATACTGATAATGACGGCATACCTGATGCCCTAGATACTGATTCTGATAATGACGGAATTCTTGATAGCGAAGAAGGTATCGGTGATGATGACAATGACAACATTCCTAATTTTCAAGATTCAAGTAGTGATGAAGATAGTGATGGCATCCCTGATATAATTGAGGGTAATGGCGATATTGATAATGACGGTATTATTAACGCACTTGATGCAGATAGTGATAATGATGGCATTGTTGATGGATTTGAAGCGCGAATTTCTGGTAATGATATTGACCAAGATGGTATTGATGACATATTTGATGCAGACATAGGGGGAGACGACCCTGATGGTGACGGGATTACCTATCAAATTATTGATACGGATAATGACGGTATTGCTGATTACTTGGATCAAGATTCAGATGGAGATCGCATTCCAGACGCACTAGAAGCTTTTATTGGCTTCAAGGATGTAGATAATGACGGCATTTGGGATAGATATGACCAAACCGTAACGGGTGGTTTTGATGTGGATAATAACGGGATTATAGATTTTTATGATGTCAATCAAACCAATGGTGTAGATTCCGACAATGACGGTATCGATGATTTGCGAGTATTGCTAAATGATCACAATAGAAATTTTAAACCGGATCACCTCGATATTGATAGTGACAGCGATGGCATTTTAGATGGTGTAGAAGCTAAAGTTACAGGCTTTGATCATGACAATGATGGTATTGATGATGCTTTTGACTCTGATCTTTATAACGAATTAGATGAAAACGGTGATGGGGTTATTGATGTTTACGTCTTCATAGATTCAGACGGCGATGGTGTTATTGATATGAATGATCTTGATAGTGACAATGATGGTGATACTGATACTTTAGAAGCGAATGTTCAAGATGATAACAGAGATGGAATTCTTGATATTGGAGCATTAGTCACTACTCTGGTGGTTGATACCGATGAAGATGGCATACCAGATCAGCTAGACTTAGATAAAGATAATAATGGTATTTTTGATATTCAAACTAATGGATTTAGTACATTTGACTTAAATAATGATGGACGTGCTGATATCACTAAGGACATTGATAAAGATGGCATCGATGATTCGATTGATGGCGATACACAAGTGCTAGGTCATGGAAATAACGCCGACACCGACAATGACTCTGTGATGGATATTATAGACAAGGATGATGATAACGACGGTATTGCGGATGTTACTGAGCGTGCATTTGTAGATGACGGAAATGCAGTTGCTAGCATTAATAGCGTTTCGAACATAAATACCAATGGAATGCAGACCAATAAATATATACGCTCATTGGATTCTGACAAAGATGGCATTATCGATGAAAAAGATCAGGATAGTGATAACGACGGTATATCTGATTTAATCGAAAATGGCAGACCCAATTTATCGGGGTTCGACCACGATATGGATGGTATCGATGATGTGTTCGATGCTGACTTTACCGGTGGCGAAGACAATGATCTCGATGGCATTGATGATATTTTTACCGTTAAAGATACCGACCGAGATTTAGTGCCAGATTACTTAGATCTTGATAGCGATAATGATAGAATTAGTGATAACTTAGAACAGCTTACCGTTGAGCCATCAGGCTTTGATGTGAATCTAAATGGTATCGATGATGCGTTTGATCCGGTATTTAATTCTAATCAAGATGATAATTTAGATGGAATTGACGATACCCTGGTTATTTTAACTAATCCAGATGGCGATGACCGGTTGAACTTTCAAGATATAGATAGCGACGGTGACAGCATTAAAGATATTGATGAAAAAGCAGTAGATTTCGATAATGACGGTATACCTAACTACCTTGATCTTGATAGCGACAATGATAATATCAGCGATAATATAGAAGGGTTAAATGACTTCGACTCTGACGGCGCGTCCAACTTTTTAGACCTTGATAGTGATAGCGATGGTATTAGCGATGCTATAGAAGGAGATATTGACTTTGACGGCGATGGAGCGTCCAACTTCTTAGACCTTGATAGTGATAATGATGGTATTAGCGATGCTATAGAAGGAGATACTGACTTTGACGGCGACGGAGCGTCCAACTTTTTAGACCTTGATAGTGATAACGATGGTATTAGTGATGCACTTGAGGGAGCTACTGATTTTGATGGTGATGGTTCAGCCAACTTTTTAGACCTTGATAGTGATAACGATGGTCTCAGTGATGCTATAGAAGGGATTAATGATCTGGACAGTGACGGTTCATCTAACTATTTAGATCTTGATAGTGATAATGATGGCATTCCTGATAAAGAAGAAGATGGTGATTATAATAGCGATGGTATTAATGACACCACTCAAGACCAGAAAAAAGTGCAGAGTAACTTAAAAGGCTCTGGTAATGTCGGCGGATTGTTGATTATGATGCTTATGTTATTGAACTTGATTCGTTACAGAACGAGTAAAACTAAACTTGCCGCTGATAATAGAACTTATTAGCTGAATAGTTACTTTAAAAGAAATTATACCAATTTCATTAATCAGGTGAGCTATTTTATACGTAGGAAAAATGCCCAAGCACAAGGTCTTTATTTTAATAACGAGTTGTTCAGGACAATATGCTCCTGCATTTTATAATAAGCTGCATCTATGCAGCGATAATGATTAAATAAATAATACCAAATGTAATAAGTTATTGACCAATTTTAAGCGAGGATAAATTGTTCAAGAATACATGTTTATTGTTCCAGACTAAACATAAGTACCATTATCCCTGCAGGCAAGGCGTTTGATTGATTAGGGCATGGATGCCCGTAAGTAGAACAATGCAGGAGCAATTGTCGAGTAATAGCGGGCGTGTGTGATTGAAAACAACGCAGTTATTGACGATTTAAACCGCCTTAAAATGATCGATTATTTATTTCAATTGGTATAACGCAGCTGAGGGTCGTTTTAAGCAGTAGGAATGTTCAGATATTAAATGAGATTGGTATTATATCCATTGAATTACGACAGTGAACAATGGGAATAGTAGTGATGATTTAGCCGTTAATTTGTTGTGCATTAAAAAATAAGTGAACTCAAATTAAGTAACACACTTTATTAAATGAGTTAAATAATTTGAGTGACTTAGCGTTAAATGACTAAATAAACTTATTCTGCTTTTGGCAGAACTTTTATTGGCTCATAAAAGCTAGCTTCTAACTCGTCATTGATACAAGTTAATAAGTAACTATTCATTTCTGACGTTGAAATTTCATCTTCCGCAGCATCGTTTTTACACTGGGCTAGAAGGCTTAAAACATACTCAGGCGATGCTGCCATTAATTCTGGTGCATCGTCTTGACCAAACGCTGTATTTGACGTTAGTGCCACTACAGCCAATGCTAAAATAAATTTTTTCATATTGAATCTCGTTAATATATCGCTATTACATGTCCCAATAGTCACTTAATGAATTAAGTTGTCTATCAAGAAATTTTTTTTCGTTTAATGAATCTAAACGTTGTCTGATTTGATATGTTTGTTTCGTTGTCTTTCTAATTGCTTTTTTATTGGCGGAACCATAGGCAATTTCAAAACCAGCAATACCAGTATCAAAATTTGAATCTTCATCAATATCAGTGTCTGAATATGTATCAATGTTCATTTCTTTACCTTATAAAAACATCATATTTGGATTTTCCACTAGATAATGTGCCGATAATTGGAAATAGAAAAGTGAAATATTTTGCTGTTATTAATCAAAATTTTTAATCAAATAAATCTAAGCGCTAAATTGCATAAAATAAAGTGATTATTAACAGATATAAAGTAATGCGAGAATGAATGATTTTAAAATAATTACATATAAAACAATGTGTTGAGCTGTGTTTTTTGGTGTAAATAAAGGTGGTTCTACAATGTGTGATTATAAAGACAAGCAAGGTATGAAAGTGTTGATAGTAGGCTTTGTATTACTTTTATTTTAAATAAATATTGTTTGAATCAATTTTAACTCTATAAAGCCCGTAAAAGTGCCGTAGATTGTCGTTTTTGTTAGTCTATAGGCACTTTACTGCATTATATTTAAGCTTAATTTAACGGCTACTGTAAACGCCTACTGTAAACGGCTACAGTAAACGAGAAGTAATTCTTATTCTAGAGTTTACACTTCTGTATTCTTAGCTTGATTGCGCTGCTGAGCTAAGGCTTGAAGCTGTTTTGATTGCTGATGCAAACTATTACGCACCAGTGTTTCTTGATCTTCTTCACGAATATGATGAAAAATTACTTTATGCTGGCTTTCGCCGTCAACTAATTCACTGTTGACGATTTCGCCAATACAGTAAAGGGCCGTATTCTCATCGGAAAAAAACAACTTTAATTCAATAAAATCACTTGTGATAAAAGTTGTTGGATCTTTGGCTTTAAAAATAATGCCTCCACCACCAAATTTAACGGCTTGAAATCGCATGCTGGCTTCATTTTGTTGACTCAGAATATAGCCAACGAGTAAGTCCATTTTTTTCGCTTGAAGATTAAGGTGTTCCATTAATTGGCTAGCAACACCAGCAGCAGCTTGCAGCGGCCGTAGGGCATTTTGATCGATTGAATTTACTTCGGATGCTATTTTAAATGGTGCCGGCATGTTTTCAATAAACTGCTGATAAGACGGTAATTGTGCTAACTCGATAACGCTCGCGTTAATATGAAAGTCATAGTTTATGGAAAAAAACTCGTCAAATTGAGCTAATTTAGTTTGATTGTTAGCGGTAGTCATAAATAAATCACCTTATATTTTGCCTTCGTTAGGCTAATTCATTATTTCAATGGGTATTATGCGTACTAGCGAGAAACACATTCACTGCGCACTCACACATTTCATCAATTTGGTTTTCTTGCGCATATATACCATCAATAACTAAACGCGCTATACCATGCAGGGTTGCCCAAGTAACTTGAGCCAATCTTAGAGAGTTTTCATCAGGTATAATAATACCTTGTTCTTGCCATAACTTTGTCATTTCAACTTGGTAGTTGAAGCTTGCATAGGCAATTTTCTTTAATGCTTCAGTGCTATTATTTTCTTTCCAAATAATACGGCCAAACATCAATTCGTATAACGAAGGGTTCTTCGTTGCAAAACCGATATAAGCATGAACAAAGTTGCGATACTTTTCTTCATTAGACAGCTTATCTTCAGAAAAAATATCACTAACGCGCTGATGCCACTGTTCAAAACCTTGCTCAGCAATGGCACATAGTAAATCATTTTTGTCGGTAAAGTGATGATAAGCTGCTGTGCGTGAAACGCCAATACGCTCAGCAAGTTTTCTTAACGACAAGCCTTCAATACCGCCGTCAGTCACCATGTCGGTTGCCGTACTGACCAGCGATTTTCGTAAATCACCGTGGTGGTATTTTGTTTTGGTCACCATAAGTTTAGCAGCCTATTTATATTGCGGTTCGTCAAAGTATTTTTCTCGATGGAAAGGCGACATTAGCAAATATTAATCCAGCGACTAAAGACATAAAAATTAGAAATGTTTGTGAACCTATGTCGGTGGCGTTCAACATGTTTTGTCCCGAAACCGCATTGCTTAAACCAATATACACTTTACTACCCGGCACCAGTACAACAAGCCCCATCAATTTAACAATACTGGAGGGTAGGTTCATGATGCGTGAAAAAATACTACTGTATATACCTAAAGCAAAAGCGCCAACAAAAGCCCCAAGGGCAACACCTAAATATTCAGCACCAATTATGCTCGCGCCAAAGGCGACATAACCTGAAATTATTCCCCATGGGGCATCTTTTTTTCGACATTTAAATAAAATAACTAAACTAATTGATAGAGTCGTAACTGCCGCCCAAGAGGTCCAATTAGGGGTGCTTGGAGGTTGAATAAAAGCGACTTCTCCCCATATCATTTTTCCTAAAGCGATACCTAGAACACCACCAAAGTAAATTTTAAACAAGATCATCAAGGCGTCCATCAATCTTGCCGTCCCTGATATTAAATTACGAGCGGCAAGCTCTGAGAGTGCCAAGGTCAACGACAAGCCTGGAATAAACGCGATAATACTCGATAAAACCACTAGCGGGATATTTATACTGGGATCAACTAAGGCAATAGCCGTTGCTAAAATAGCGGTTGTCATTGCGGCAATAGGCTCTAACATATCCGTTACACGGCGTGATCGTTCGGCCCAAAAAGTAAATAAGCAAACAACTAAGCCTAACAAGCTAGACCAAAACACGTCATTCCAACTGGTGTGCATTAACATGGCAAAAGCACCACTCGATGCGCCAAAAGCAAGAAAGGTTAAAAAACGACCATAAGGGTTAGGCTTATTTGCGATTTCGTCTAGGCGTTCAATAGATTCAGCTAGTGTGCGTTGACCAGAGGTTAGTTCATCAACTAATTCGTCGGCACGTGCCAATGAACCCAAGTCGAGCTCGCCTGGGGCAACGCGAAGAATATGGTTGTAGTCCTGATTTTCGTCATCTTCTGATAAAACAAAAGTTAACGATGTCGGAGTAATAACAAAAGAGCCAAATACATTTAAGCTATTCGAAACATCAGTTAAATGAGCTTCTAATCGATAAGCAGGCGTGCCAAATTTATGTAAGGCTTTGCCCAAGCGAATTATAAAGCGACGTTTATCGGTGAAGTTATCAGTATCAGCCATGGCAAATTTATTCAAATTTTAGAGAGTTGTATATGGTAAATGATTAATTTTAAAATGAAAGCATAGATGTCTGTTCTGAATGAATTTGTTTTCTAAAGCTACTTTACTATTGTTTACGAAAGTTTGCAGATAGCATTAATCTCGGTATGATACTTCAACTTCCGTGATTGTTTTTTCTCAAAACTTAACAGTCGCTAATAAAATTGCCCCAATAGGATAGTATGCCCAATGACTTTATTGATTATTTTATTTTGTGTATTTGCCGCCGTTGCACTCATGGTCATTATCGGGGAACGCTACGGCAAGCCCATGGAAGCAGAGCAGCAACAAAAATATTCTAAAATATTATGGGTAGTGGTTTTTATCGCGATTATTGGCGCTATCATTCGTCAAATGATGTAATTATCTACATTTTAATATAGCTATTGAAGCCAAACAGCGACCTTCATACAGGGGCGAAGGTTAGTTGTGAATTAACCATAAAGATGATCAAATATTCAGGTTAGCTTTTTTAGCGCGGCTTAATATCAAATTTATTTTTATCAATGACCTCACCCGTTTTACTATAATTGCGTTCATACACTTCTACATTGCCAGCCTTAGATTGCAAAATTACAGCGGTTGAACGCGTGCCATAATCTGGCGAAACAATAAATATACTGCTGAGTAACAATTCTAGTTCTGTGCTTATACCAGTAAGAGGTAATTGTTTTTCTTGAGCGAGTGTTTGATTCATCATGATAGAAAAAAATGCTTCAATATTTACATTATTAGTCGTAATTAAGTTTTCTAAGGCGGTTACACCTAAGGCCATTTTAGGCCAAATATCATCTAGTGCGCCATTACATACGCTGTGAAAACCGGGGGTAAGGCTGACAAATTGCTTATTCACACTATCAAAGGCTTGTAAGTTATTTAGTGGGCCAAAAACTAAATTAAAATCGTTGTACTGGCGTGAATCTTGGAGCAAATGTTGCTGTGTTTTGTGGCGATTATCTGTCAATGCCTGCAAGACTAAATCACCACGAGAACGTTTATTTTTATCAAATGCGGCGGGTCGACGAAAGTTAGTTAACGCGGAAAAGCATCCTTCAGTGTTTAAGCCAAGCCAAGTGCCTCCAGCTTGCATATCTTTACCGGCTAATATATTTTTTTCTGGCCACCAATGCATATTTCGTGTCGGGCGAGGATGAAATTCATCACGATTAGCACAAATAATAATAGGGTACTCAGGGTGCTGTTCAACAGCAATAAACAAAATGCACATAATTCACCTGTTTTGTTCTATGTAATAATATCTGGTGCTTTCACTCTATGCCATCATAGGATAAGGTTTGTAGCATATAAAGCTCTTAAATTATGTTTCAAGAAAAAGGTACTAAATGCTGATGTTAGCACTTCCAGTAATTGATTTAAAAAATAAAGTATCAGCGCAAGAGTGGCAGCTCAGAGTAGACTTAGCTGCCTGCTATCGACTGATTGCGCTGCATGGTTGGGATGACTTAATTTATACCCATGTATCAGTGCGTATTCCAGAGACAGAACATGTGTTGATTAATGCATTCGGGCTACGATTTGATGAAATAACCGCCTCTAATTTAGTTAAAGTCGATATGGCAGGAAAGATTGTCGATGCCGATTGTCCATTTGAATTCAACCCAGCAGGTTTTACCATTCATAGCGCAATTCATGAAGTTCGTCATGACGATATTTGTGCGCTGCATGTTCACAGTAATGAAGCAATAGCCATAGCAAGTTTGCAAGAAGGCTTATTGCCTATTAGCCAGTATTCAATGTTCGCATTAGCCTCGTTAAGCTATCACGACTATGAAGGCCTAGCTGTCAATGTTGATGAGAAGTTACGTATTCAGCAAGACTTAGGTGATACAAACTTTATGTTGCTGCGTAATCATGGCGCATTAACCATGGGTAAAACCATCGGTGATGCATTTATGCATATGTATGACTTGATCCGTGCTTGTGAAATTCAAGTACAAGTGATGTCAACGGGTATGAAACCAATATTGGTTGATCAAAGCATTGTTGACGGCATTAAAGCGCAGGCAAATATTGTCCATACTGGGCTAACCGGTGGGCAAAAAGCATGGCCGGCCATGTTAAGACGTGTTTATAAAGAAGATCCAAGTTTCGCGCTATAACCACCAACAATTTTTGGTGTAGCCACTTTTAAGTATATTAAAAAAAAATGTAAAGAGAGCATAATGAAAGTAACTCATGTAGAAATCTTTGATATTGAATGTCCTAAACGTCCGGGGTGGAACCCGGTATTTATTCGTGTACATACCGATGAAGGTATAACCGGCGTTGGTGAAGCTGGCTTAGCTTACGACTGGGGGCACAGCGCTGCAGCGGCAATGCTGAAAGAAATTACTGAAGCGGTATTAATCGGTTTTAACCCTTTTAATACTGAATTGTTGTGGTCGCGTATGTTGCGAGAAAGTTTTTGGGGATTAGGCGGCGGACCTGTATTGTATTCTGCCATGAGCGCAATCGATACTGCGTTGTGGGATATAAAAGGTAAAGCGTTAGGTTTACCGGTTTATCAATTATTAGGCGGTAAAACTAATGGTAAATTGCGTACCTATGCTAGCCAATTGCAGTTTGATTGGGATGAAAAAATCAATAAACTGATTGAACCGGCACAATATGCCGAAGCCGCTTTGAAAGCTGTCGCTCAAGGCTATGACGCGGTAAAAGTTGACCCTATTGTTTATAACCACGATGGCAGTTCTTCCTTTGATCGCACTAAACTATTTACCCCGAAACAAATGCGTTTATTTGGCAATCGCTTGCGCGCTATTCGTGATGCAGTTGGTGAAGATGTTGACATTATTTTTGAATCGCATTCATTGATGGGTGCAGCATCGGCGATTCAAATGGGTCGAATTGTTGAAGAGGTTGGCTGTATGTTCTATGAAGAACCGGTTAATTACTTGAACTCTGCCGTACATAAAAAAGTTTCTGATAATGTTAATGTGCCGATTGCTGGTGGCGAACGTTTATATCACCGCTGGGACGTAAGGCCTTACTTTGAAGATCAAAGTATCGATGTATTACAACCGGATATTGGCTTATGTGGTGGATTTACCGAAGCTAAAAAAGTATGTGACTATGCCGATGTTTACGACATTCGAATTCAAGCACACGTATGTGGCGGCCCAGTAGCAACAGCAGCATCTTTGCATCTTGAAACCGCCATTCCGAACTTTTTAATTCATGAGCATCATACTTATGCGATTAAAGACTGGAATCGCGAGTTATGTATACAAGACCCTCAACCGGTAAATGGCTTTTTTGAAGTATCAGAAACACCGGGTATTGGTATTGAATTGAATGACGAAGTGGTTAAACGCTCGCCTCATGCTACGGTAAATGCTTTGAAGTAATAGAGTGGGGCAGCTATCAGTTTTAAGCTGTCAGCATTCAGTTAATATATTTTAGTTTTTGAAAAGGTAGCTTAGCTACCTTTTTTAATGTTTGGCTTGAAGTGTGAATAGGCTCGTCAATGTGAATCAGTTAGTCGAGTATGCTTTTTTTACCGGATAAAACGGTTACTAACCGACACTTTAGCTAAATGTAATCAATGGGTAGAGCGGTGGTGTATTTTATTTCTTCCATTGCAAAGCTCGAGCTAATATCAGCAAAGCTTGCGCGGGTAATTAAGCGCTGATAAAAACCGTCATAAGCTTTCATGTCTGGTACCACAACGCGTAGTAAATAATCTACTTCGCCGCTCATGCGATAAAACTCTAAAATTTCGGGGAAATCTACAGCGACTTTTCTAAACTCACTCAGCCAATCTGGGTTGTGCTGATTGGTTTTAATCGTAACGAATACGGTTAAACCAACATTCAGTTGTTCAGGGTCGGCCAATGCAACTCGGCCTTTAATAATGCCAGATTTTTCCATTGCTTGAATACGTCGCCAGCATGGCGTTGTTGACAGACCCACTTGGCTGGCAACATCACTTACCGAGGCGGTGCAGTCATGTTGTAATATGTTGAGTATTTTTTTATCGAATGCATCCATAAGCGCTAAAACGAAATAGTTTTACTTAATTGAGAGTTAATATGGAATTATTTTGCGATAAACCTGCAATTATTGCGAGTTATATTTTATGCCAAAGCGTTTTTATTTACAGAAGCTTGGGTCAGCTTAAAGGAATTTATAAAAACGTTGCGCATTACTAAAGCAGAGTTGCTGTAATTGTTCATCGTTGTAGTTCAGTGCAGCGTAGGCCAGCCAAGTATCTTGATAGCTAGCGTGCCATAAACTTAAGGGAAAATTACTGGCAAGCATTACCCGCGAAAATCCAAAGCTTTCGATACATCGACGGATGACTTTTTCCTGCCAAGCTGTTGAGTAATTTCTATCGGCCATTTCCAAGCCAGAGCATTTGATAAAGACATTATCATTGTTAGCTAAGCGTTTAATATTATCTAACCAATGAGCGTATCGTAGATTATCTTGTATTGGCCAGCCAGCATGATTAATACATACTATTAAGCTGGGTATGATTGATAATATTTTCATTAATCGCTCTACAGCATGACTATTTTCTAGTGGCATTTGTAGCTCAAAACTGAGCTTGTTTGCAGCCAAAGCGGCAAGGTTTTCTTGGCTGTTTTTATCGTTAAGAATGGCTAAAGCATCATCATCTAAAATAAAGCGAACCCCTACCACACTTTTATAGTGCATTAATCTTTTTAGTTGCGCTAAAAACAGAGATGTTGGTAAGGTAATATCGAGCATGGCAACACTACGAAATGGCAAGTTGCAGGTGTTTTCCAACCAAGCTATTTCACGCCAAGGCTGCTGATTATCAAAACCCGCTTCAATATGAACAAAGCCTGCCAGCGTTAATGGCGCGGTGAGTATTAGGTCATGCTCAGCAACGTTTTTCGCTATCAGGTGTTTATCTTTCCAAAATGGCGGACTCTCTAACCTTAACCATTGATAGTTACCTTTATTAAGATCAAATAAATGTAGATGCGAGTCGATTATTTTCATTCGTTTTTCTATTGTCAAAACACTATTGCGCGGTATAACCACCGTCGATAACTTGTAAACTGCCGGTGATAAATTTAGCTTTATCTGAAGCTAAAAAGTACACTAATTCGGCTACTTCTTCCGCTTGGCCAAGTCGTCCTAGTGGTTGTAATGCTGCTTCTTCAGCATGTACCTCAGCTTTATTAGCACCAGACTTTTCACAGTAATTGTTAATGGCTTGATGATAAAGTGGTGTTTCTATAGTGCCGGGGCAAACGGCGTTAGCACGAATATTAAATTGTGCGTAATCAAGCGCGGTAGTTTTTGCCATTGAGGCGAGGGCTGCCTTACTTAAGTTGTAAGCAAAAGAGTTATGTTTGGCTATAAGTGCCTGATCAGACGACATTAATATTATCGCGCCGTTTTGCTGTGTTTTCATGGTCGGCAATACCGCTTTAATCGCAGCATAGGCGCCTTTAACGTTGATATTAAATACGCGATCTAAATCCGCTTCACTTGTATTTTCGATTGCGCCTGAAAAATGTATGCCGGCGTTAGATACCAATACGTCAATTCGGCCTTGTTTGCTGATATCACTCATTATGTGGTTGACCGCGTTAAAATCGGTAATATCACAATGACAAAATTCGCCAATGTTTGACGGGGTAATATCTAAATTAAATACTTGATATTTTTTCGCCAAAAACAATTTAACAATACTTAAGCCAATACCTGAACTACCACCGGTAACCACACAAACTTTTTTCATAGCACAAACACACCAATAATTTTATTAAATAATATCGCGTAAAAGCACTCAATACCAAGTTATTAAGTTTTTAAAACGCAGCGAACTTGACCGAGTTAAAAAGTAACTCAACGGTGCAAGCCGCAAACAATTGCTTTACTCAAAGCTGACAGCTTCGAATTGACCGCTATTTTTGAGCTAACTCAATCAACACTGCAGTATACATTTTTAAGTTTAGAACAAACTGTTCCATCGTAATAAATTCATGCTCTGAATGCCCTGTGTATTTGGTATTGGGCATCGATGGACCAAAACTCACCGCATTTGGTAATAAACGTGAATTTGTTCCACCACCTATGGCAACGGGTTTAGCGTCTTTAATACCGGTAAAGTGAGTGAAAACGGCCAACAAAGTATCGATATGTGGCGCATCTTTTTGCACAAATGGGTCACCAATGTAATGCTCTAACTCTTTAACATCTGCATCGAATTTGTTGTTCCAGTTTTGCACTGTTTGGTGAATTTCTTCGCTCAGTTGCTGCTTGCTTTTACCTTGTGGGCGACGTAAATTAATGTTCAGTTCAATGCTTTTGTCATGCTGTTTTATGACTGTCGGTGAGAAGGTCATAGGACCCATAAAGTCATCTTGATATGCAATGTTGCCAAACTTTTTACCTTCTAGCCCAAGGCCAATATTATCATTTATAAAGTTAACCAAAGTACCTGGGCCATTATTTTCCCAACGCGTGCTAGACAATAAGTCTGCTAAGTAAGGTATAGCATTAACACCTTCGTCAGGTTTTGAAGAGTGCGCTGATTTTCCTAAGGCATTAATGGTTAACGTACTGTCTTTTAATTCAAGATCAAAACTTACGCCTTGATAACTGCGGGCTTTACGCATTAATCTTTGTAGCAAAACAATATTGGCATTTTCGATGGTTGCAGTAGCATCTTCCGGGATTTGGCTACCAAAGAAGCCTCCGCTGAAGTCACTGATATATGGTGAAATAGTTGGTTTTTCCAGTTTGTTAAAAACTAGCTTGACCGTGCCATAACCTTTTTCTGCGGTTACAACAGGGTATTCAGCGTCAATAGTGATGTTAGTTTGTGGTAAGTCATGGGTTTTTATATAGGTTTTTAATGGCTCCCAGTCTGATTCTTCCGCCATGTAAATGTATAACTCAAGACGTTTTTTTAGTGCTATTTTTTGATCTTTAATCGCTTTCATGGCATATAGCGCAGTTGAAATTGGTCCCTTATCATCTTCAGTACCACGGCCAATTAATCGCTCAGGCTCTGTGGTGGTATCAAGTTCAAAAGGAGAGTTTTGCCATTTTTTAGGATTAACGGGCTGCACATCACCATGCGTAATAATACCTACGCGCTCTTTTTGGTCACCTAAACCAATCACCACCACATAACCGTCATCGCTATAATCTAATCCAAGTGATTGTGCTTGTGATTTTAACTCAGCTTTAAAGGCTAAATGGGCAGGATTATCGTTAGCGGATACCCCTTCTTTTGCTACCGTATTGTGTTTAATCAGCGCACGAAGACTATTAACCATATCCTCTTGATAGGTTGCTACAGCATAGTCAGCGGTTGTTTTCGCTACACTGCTTACATGAGTGTTTTTTGCGTGAACGGATAAACTCAAGGTTAACGTCATAAGAGAAGTCGTTATAAGCGTTACAGTTAAAAGCGTAAATTTTTTAAACCTAAATTTTTTAAACAAAAGTTGCTCCAGTGGACAGTGGTAAATAAGTTTTCAAGGATATTTTAACGTATGTAAAATTGATGTAACAGCAAACCACTAAACTTAGTTCACCGCTATTAATTTTTATATTTTTGTATGACAAAATAATAGGATAAATGTTCACTAAAGTTAATTTGCTTTTAGTTTAACCGTATCAATGATCTTAATGCTAAGTTTGGCGTTGTAGCTAGGCTATTACAATATATAGTTAATTATGCATACTAAAGGGGGGAATAATTCATACTAAATTCTTGTTGTGTTTTTAGTTACTTTACGTGCATGCTAGTGAGCAATGCTTTTGACAACATAAAAGTAACTAATTTGAATCGTTATGTTTTTTGTTTTTTCAACTAAAGAAGGATAATTAAATGTTTAGTCATATTATGGTCGGTGCTAACGATGTAAACGCATCAAAGGTATTTTACGATGCTATTTTAGGGGAACTAGGCCACGAGCCGGGCGTTATTGATGAAAAAGGCCGTTGTTTTTACTTTACTGATACGGGTATATTCTCAATAAGTAAGCCAATTAACGGTGAAAAAGCATGTAATGGTAATGGCAGTACTATAGGTTTCGCTGCTACTTCTCCAGAGCAAGCAGATGCTTGGCAAGCAGCAGGTGTTGCTAATGGTGGTGTTGCTTGTGAAGATGCTCCAGGTGTAAGAGAAGCACCCGCTGGTAAGTTATATCTTGCCTATTTACGTGATCCTTCGGGCAATAAAGTTTGTGCACTTCATCGAGTTGGTTAAAAAACTTCGCATATTTAATATAGCTAATTAAGGATTTAGCTATATTAAATATAAAAAAAAGACGCTCAAAGCGTCTTTTTTCATTTAATGAAGGTTTAACTTATACTTATTGGTAATCAGGGAAAATGACTATCACTAATTATCTGATCATATTTACTGATTTGCATGACCCATTACTGCGTTATTTAAACACTGTCGCAGCACTGAATAAAGCTTTTAGATAATTTAAGACTGAGTAATCCGTTATTAAAAAAATCACATTGATAGTTATACAGTATTTGAATAAAAAATAAATCGCATCATTAATAAAGCAGGTAGGTTGAGTCGAACACTCTAAACAGCTATAAACTATTCAGGCGTTTGAATCTCTTCATCTGTTAACCATCCGTCTAGACTAGTTTTACCAAATATAATAGCCATGCTTTTAAGTTGATTCGCAATGCTAGGGTTAATAAACCCTCGGGCTAAACCTACAGAGAAAATAGTAGCTAACCCTTTAGGCGAAGTTATCAACGCCATAGACCTTTCTTTTGCGCGCAGACTTTGCGCTTTTTCTAGTTTGCCTAGAAGTTTTAGGTCGGCTTCACATTGGTCAGCTTTTTTGACCTTTTTAAATAATGAAAATATCATGTATCACCTTTTATAACGCGCTTGGTACGATTAAACCCAACTTGATGTTTAACTTTTTTCATTAAACTGAAACAAAAAGCAATTAGTATGGTATTAATAACGGTTGCCACAAGCAAACCCAGCCAAAATGATGAAGATAATTGCATGATACCTATAACTATAGCTACGTTCACTAAGCACCAGATGGCGGCAACGACAACAAATGTAAATAGCATTAAAATACCAAAAACAGCAATCGCTTGAAGGGATATCTTTCCTTCACATAGCGCTAGTTCATAGGTCTTTTGATACTTTTTTTGTTTGACTTTAAAAAGGTTAGTGATAGCTGAGTAAGTTGCATGAAATGAAGCTTCTGCTTCTCGCTGTTGGTCTTGTATTAGGCGTGAGCTTTCAGCCTCAGCACTTTCGTGCTTTGGCTGATTATCTGAGTCTGCGCTTGTAGACACTATATTCGCTTCCTATTCGGTTGCTATTATTTTCTGTTCAAAATGCTAGTTAATAATACACCAGCAGCAAACGCTATACCTGCTGTTGCGATTGGATTTTCAGTAGCATATTTTTTAACTGAAGATTGCGCCCATTTTGCCTGAACTTCTTGTTGTTTAGCAGCAAAGTTTTCGCTACCCGATTGAGCCGCATTACGTAATCTATCTTCGGTAGAAGCTGCTTTTTCCGCAAGAGTATCAACAGACTCGTGTAGAGTATTTTGCACTTTATCAGATAAAGGGTGAGTAGATTGTGATTTTTTATCGCTGTTTGAGATTGTAGTAGCCATGTGAATTTTCTCCTTTGTGAATAACAGTTTTTGTTACTTGATTTAAGAGTTGCAATCATTAAGCCAAAGTTGAAATATATTTTAACTTTTAAAATTCAATAGCTTAAGTTGAGTTGAAATTCTGATTTTTAAAAGATTGAAATAATGACACATAAGAATGAAAATTTTACTTACCTTCAACATTGTTTGATGCATAGGTCGATTATTTACAAGGTATAGGCCGGTGTTGACAACTAAAGCACTAAAAATATCATCATTTACTGAGCAATAACGGCCAACGTTAAGCTTTTGCTTCAATAAAAGTTACCCAGTGGGAGAGTAAATTAAGTCTTTCGAGTGTTAGTTTGATACAAACCAGAATTGGGACCGCTAGCAGCACACCTAACATTCCCCAAAGCCAACCGAGAAAGAATAGCCACAAAATAGTGACAAGTGGATTCAACTGCATTTTAGTGCCCAATACCATGGGGGTCATCAATTGGGACTCCAATACATTAATACATAAAAATGCACTAGCAGGTGCTATAGCAAATAGCGTAAAACCAAACTGAACTGAGCCCACTAATGTTAAAATTACAATACTAATAGCGGAGCCAATATAAGGCACAAAATTAAGCAAGCCAACCAATGCACCCCAGAGAATAGGGTCGTCTAAACCAAGTATGGCAAATGCTATCGCCGTTGTAACTCCGAGAATAAAGTTAATAACACTGATCGTGATAATATACTTTGATAAAACTTTTTGTATTTCATAAACAATAGAGTCGAGTTTTTTCTTATTGACGAAATGAGGGAAAGTTCTGGCTGCAATATAAACAGAAGGTCCGTAGATTAGTAAGAAAAGAATTAATATTAAGCAACCGAAGCATTGGGCTAAAAAGATAGGTGCGCTGCTTAGTCCGGTAATTATTAGCTCTATACCCCCTTGTTTTATATGCTTTTCTACAGTGTTCTCGACTAGTTCGTTTGATTTTTTTGGTTCTGGCTTTTTCTTTGAAAATAAACTAAAAAAACTGAAACCTTCGTCTTTATTATTTTTAGCCGCAACTTCTGCTTCTGCTTGCTGCTTTTGGATTGCAAATTCATCACTAATATTATCAATCTTTTCATTCAGCTGTACTGTAATCTTAGGTAACAATTGCGCCCATTTTTGTGCTGGTTCTATTAGCTCTGAAGCTAAAAAGGTAAACGGAGCTACTAGCAGAGCCAACAAAATGAATGAAGAAATAGTGCGTGGTATATAGAAAGTTTTTAATAACTTAACTGGCGGGCTCAATAATAGCGCAATAAAGCCAGAAAATAGAATAGGTATAATCAAAGATTGGGCAAGATATAGCGTATATAAGGCGGCAAGGGCTAATAACCACTTAAGTGGTTTATGATTGCTTATGGCTGAACTCACAACAAAATATCCTTTTAGGAATAGGTGATAAAAATAGATTGTATATCAATTAACCTGATTCGCCCTAATTTTATCCTAGAAAGATCATCAGATCATTTTTTTGGATTATTGTAAACAAGGCTAGAAGTTTTCATGCCCTAACTATTAACTTAGGCTGAGTGATTTTTGTCGATTAATAATAAAGTTTACTCTTTTTTTCAATCGGTTATTTATATGTTTCTTGCATTTTCATCTAACGTCATAATAAGATTTCCTAATATGATGATAGTTCATATTGTGGGAGAAATTTTACGTAAAATATATTGAACGTCGGTTCGATATGCGGCAATATCATGC
Source organism: Colwellia sp. PAMC 21821 (assembly GCF_002077175.1). Lineage (NCBI taxonomy): Bacteria > Pseudomonadati > Pseudomonadota > Gammaproteobacteria > Alteromonadales > Colwelliaceae > Colwellia > Colwellia sp. PAMC 21821. The sequence goes on along the minus strand of NZ_CP014943.1, from coordinate 800,415 downwards.
TATAAATACTTACGAAGAGACCCTAACATGGCTGGATTGCTACCCAATATTGACCCTGATGGATTATTAGAATATTCCGTTGTTTACACAGATCGCTCTTTGAACCATATGTCTGGTTCATTCCAACAGGTCATGAATGACATTTCCGCTGACTTAAAGTCTGTTTATCAAGCCCATAGTGCAATCGTAGTGCCAGGCAGTGGCACCTTTGGTATGGAAGCCGTTGCTCGTCAATTTGCGCGCGACAAAAAAGTTTTGGTTGTACGCAATGGTTGGTTTAGCTATCGCTGGAGTCAGATATTTGAGATGGGTGATATTCCGAGTAGCGAAACTGTACTTAAAGCGAAGCAGACCAGTGATGATGCTCAAGCTCCTTTTGCTCCACCCGCTATTGCCGATGTAGTCGCGACTATTTTAGCAGAATCGCCTGACGTTGTTTTTGCTCCACATGTAGAAACCTCTGCGGGCATTATTTTGCCTAACGACTATATTCGAGCAATGGCAGACGCCGTACATCAAGTGGGCGGTATTTTGGTACTCGACTGTATTGCTTCAGGTACTATTTGGGTAGACATGCAGGCAACGGGTGTAGACGTGTTAATTAGTGCACCACAAAAAGGTTGGAGCGCTTCACCTTGTTGTGGTTTAGTTATGTTAAGTGAGTTAGCGCACAAAACAATAGCGTCTACCACCAGTGATAGTTTTGCTTGCGACCTAAAAAAATGGCTACAAATCATGGAAGCCTATGAAAATGGTGGCCATGCTTATCACGCGACTATGCCGACCGATGGTTTGACCCGCTTTAGAGATATTATGCAAGAAACCAAAGCCTATGGTTTTGAAAAAGTCTGTCAAGAACAACTAGAGCTAGGTCAGCGTGTTCGGGAATTACTGACTAAGCATGGTATTAAAAGTGTTGCGGCTGAAGGGTTTGCAGCACCAGGTGTGGTGGTCAGTTATACAAGCGATGATGAATTTCAAAATGGTAAGAAATTTGCCTCAGTTGGTTTACAGATTGCTGCTGGCGTACCCATGCAAGTTGGCGAACGTAATGACTTTAAAACCTTCCGAATTGGTTTGTTTGGTTTAGAGAAACTGCACAATATTGACCGAACGGTTGCTGAACTGGAAAAAGCACTGACGAGTATTTTGTAGTATGGAGCTTGTATACTTTTCATTAATTTTTTAGTGTGAAAATAAAAATATTTAGAGATAAAAACCGCTATTAAGCGGTTTTTTTAATTTTAAAAACTCCCCATTTATTGCTACAAATAAAAGTTACTCGGTATGACTAATAGCTAAGGAATTACTGTGTTTTTGAGGGGGAGAGTAATACCACTCTCGATTTTAAGTTTACATGCCGGCGGTTTATTAAGTGCTTGATTTTATGGTAAGTGAATTGATTTAATCGATTTGTAGAATGTCGAAAATCAACATTAAACTGCGGCTGCTGTTAATTGTCGAATAAGTCCAGTCAGTTGAGTTATTTTTATATTTGATAGCTGTCGATAATCGAAATAAGGGCAAATAATAAGCCCTAATTCAATATTAATGGCAAAATCATGACTAAGCCAAGTACAGTCGTTACAAATGCCGAGTTGCTCAGCATAGCCTTTACCTAATATAACATGTAGCTTTTTATTGGGCTGAAATTCTGCAGAATTTGGTGTTTTAGAAACGGTTGTTTTTAAGGCATTATCTCTTATCACTGGTAAATTTGGTGCTGAAAAAAGTAAGCAGTTATCACTGTGTTTCTGTAGCAGAAATTCATCTCTTAATTTTTGCCAACTTGTAAACTGTTTTGGTGTTAATTCAAATAACAACTTAGCATAAACATTAAAAATTTTACGCCAATGATTACCAGTTTCCTGACAAATATGTGCAATTTCGTTAGGCACTAATGCTTTTACACAAGTTAGATTTTGATAAACATCGAGGGGTGGACGGTTTCTGATATAGAAAATGATTTTCGCGTTATTATTACCAAGGCCGACGACTTCATTTACCATTTATTACTCCCTAGTAAAAGCTAATAAAAGCCAATAAAAAACCCGGTAAGATCCGGGTTTCAGTCGTTTTAAATGTTTTTATTAGCATAACTATGCTTAGTTAAAACTCTTTCAACATGCTTTCTAAAGAATCATCATATGCTTTTAATTCTCTTTCCAGTTGAAATTTTTCTTTCAGTTGTTCAATTTCACGCCACTTTCTTTTCTTATTATTACTTGAACTTGATTTTGGCTGTGTGCCAGATGAGTCCAATACTTGTTGAAATTTTTCCATGGTATGCTCCCTGTTTCTACAACTGCAGCTTTTTAATACCACAGTTACTTATAGAAGAGAAACATTATTTTGCATTTTGATTACAAAATGATACATTTCAGCAAGTTTTTAATAAAAAATTACAGCATTGCTTGTAATTGTTGCTCAAGTTTAACTTGGTCAATGGTGAAATTGCGAATACCTTCGGCCAGTTTTTCCGTGGCCATCGCATCTTCATTCATTTCCCATCTAAACTGTGCTTCGCTAAGTGGTGCTTCTTTGGCTAATGGTGCTTGGTCGCTAAAGAGTTTTTGTTCAACAGTTTCTGTTGAGTTGGCTAACTCGTCCATCAGGTTAGGGCTAATGGTTAAACGATCACAACCAGCTAATTCAAGTATTTCACCAATATTACGGAAACTCGCTCCCATCACAACCGTATTATGGCCTTTAGCTTTGTAATAATTATAAATACTCGTGACTGATACTACGCCTGGATCTTCACTAGCTGAATAGTCATTACGGCCAGTATCTTTTTTGTACCAATCTAAAATTCGACCAACAAAAGGTGAAATTAGGTAAATACCGGCTTCAGCACAAGCTTGTGCTTGAGCAAAACTAAATAATAAAGTTAAGTTACAGTTAATGCCTTCACGCTCTAATTGCTCTGCAGCTTTAATTCCTTCCCATGTAGAAGCTATTTTGATCAAGATGCGATCATTACTAATCCCTGCTTCGTTGTACATAGCGATAAGTTTATGTGCTTTTGTAATAGAAGCTTGAGTGTCAAATGAAAGACGTGCGTCAACTTCCGTTGAAATTCTGCCCGGGACTATCTTTAAAATCTCTAAGCCAATTAATACCGAAAGTTTATCGGCAGCGTCAAAAACTTGTTGCTCAGCATCTGAAGATTGAGTTTTTGCCCAGTCTACAGCTATCGTTAGCAATTGCTTATAATTAGGTAAAGAAGCGGCTTTTAATAATAAAGACGGGTTTGTCGTGGCATCTTGCGGTTGAAACTTAGCAATAGCTTCAATATCGCCTGTATCTGCAACAACGGTTGTCATTGCTTTTAATTGAGAAAGTTGATCGGTCATAATATGTCCCTTGGTCTTAATAATGGCATCAGATGAGTGTATTCGTAAAATTTGGTGAAATATTACAACGTTTTTCAAGCAAGATAGGTTGAAATTGCTAGGTATCTGTTTTATTCATCTATATTTGTATCAAATTTTCATAATTTAGCAAGGGTGATAATGAATTAATTTGGATAAAATTCACGATTGTATGCTGTGTGGGCGATAAGTTAGATGATCAATTCATAATGAAGATAATTATATTCGTTTTTTCCTGTGTTATAGTGGCAAAAATTTTTTAAGATAGAGTAGATATATAATGTTGCTTGTTGTTTCTCCTGCTAAGAACCTAGATTATGAATCCCCCGTTGCTACTGAAAAATATACTCAACCTGAACTTTTAGATCACAGTAAAGTGTTAATGAAAAAGTGCAAAACACTGACCCCTGCTGATATCAGTTCATTAATGGGCATTAGTGATAAATTAGCCGGCTTGAATGCCGCGCGTTTTGGCGAGTGGGCAACACCTTTTACGCCAGAAAATGCACGACAAGCGATATTAGCTTTTAATGGCGATGTTTATACTGGTCTTGATGCTCCATCTTTTAGTGAACAAGACTTTGAATTTGCTCAGCAACATATGCGAATATTATCGGGCTTATATGGACTATTAAAGCCGCTAGATTTAATGCAAGCCTATCGATTGGAAATGGGTAAAAAATTAGATAATGATCGCGGCACCAATTTGTATCAATTTTGGGGCGATATTATCACCGAGCATTTAAATGCAGCGCTAGCAGCGCAAGGCGATAATGTGTTAATTAATTTAGCGTCCAATGAATACTTTAAATCGGTTAATAAGAAAGCTTTAAACGCTGAAATTATTACCCCAGCGTTTAAAGACTGGAAAAATGGTCAATACAAAATGATCAGTTTCTTTGCTAAAAAAGCCCGCGGATTAATGGCGCGCTATATTATAGAACACCAAATCACCGATGTTGAAAAACTGAAAGATTTTGATGTGTCAGGTTATCAATATTCTAGTGATTTAAGTAAAGGGAATGACTGGGTGTTTTTGCGCAAAGAAGCCGATTAGTTAATTCGATTGAACTAAATATAAAAGCTATAAAGGCAAAATAGCCCTTTATAGCTTTTATGTAATAGACCGCTGAACAGTTAATTACACCATACCTACTTCACGCTTCCTTAGCCAAAATAGTTTTTACAGGCTTTGAGGTAACAAAATAAAACGACTAGCAGTGCTTAAGCTAATGCTCGTATTTCGGTTAATGCTTTTTCAATTTCCTGCTCATTGTTTATGAGTGACGGAGCAAATCGCGCGTAGCTATTCCTATAAGGGGTGCTACTCATAATAATTCCCTTGCTGTGTAACGCCTTCACTACATTTTCCGCGCTCATGCCTGCAACGTCGAAGCATACTAACCCTGAAGAAAGTTCACTTGATTGCGGGGTATACAGCGTTACATGACGCATTTTTGCCAAGCCTGTTTTTGTTTGCGTATTCAATTGGTGAATGCGCTTTTGCACATTGGCTTTGCCCAATTGCATATGGAGCTTAAAAGCTTCTGGCAGTGCCCAACGGTGTTCAAAAGAGTGAAACCCACCTGGCGACATATGCTCACCCATGGGGACTTGCTCTTGAACACTATCGCCCATCCAGACATCATATGAGGCACTAAAACTAGGAATAACGGGCTCACTGTTTGCCCAAGCGCGATCGTTTCCCCAAATAACACCAGTACCTCGTGGTCCAAACAGCCACTTATGTGTGCCAGCGACAAAAAAATCGCAGCCTAAAGTGGTAATATCTTCATTTTCAATGCCAAAACCGTGGACACCATCGACACAAAATAATATCTGTTGATCTATGCCTCGGCCTTGATTAATCACGTTAATAGTATCTGCCATCGCTCTAATGGGCAGTTTTACACCGGTTGATGAATGCACCCATGTCGCTGCAACCACACGCGTATTTTTGTTAATACCTGCGCTTAACCGTTTAATTACATCGGCTACGTTAACGGTTGCTGGGTTTTCGTAAAGTGCTATGCGACGAACTTTCGCACCTGTGCGCTTTGCTCTATAGGCTAATGACATATCTGTTGAGTAGTGATCATGGACAGTTTGTAAAATTTCTGTCCCTGGTGCTAATTTCAACCCACTGTAAATTAAGGCAAGGCCCATCGTAGTGCTGTCTGTTAGCGCTATATTTTTAGCTTTACCTCCCATATATTCTGCCGCTGCCTCGGCGATATCATGGTCAATTGTTTCAAATTGTTGGTGCCAATAATCGGCAGGATTTTCATCTAAACCACGTCTGTGCATTTCTATAGCATCGGAAACCGGTTTAGGGTGAGACGTTAATAAAAAGGTAGATAATTGAATATACTTTTTGGTTAATGGAAATAAGTCACGTAATGCTGTCCAATCGCCTGGCGCGATAGTGTTTATCTCATTAGCGGGCGATTGAGCTCCTGCCAGTAGTTGCTTTGAAGCCAATAAGCTTGCACCAACACTGATCCCTAAACCAGTCAAAAATTTCCGTCTTAGCATGTGATTATCCCCTTGCGAGCAATACTAATATGTTTTGTGAATAAGGCTCGCAGATAGTTAAAATAGGTAAAGTTAGCCAATTCAAAGGAGAGAGCCTAATAATCTGGCTGATTAAAACGTAGTGCATAAATTGGAAATTTTCCAGTCTGGGATATCTGGGATATCTGGGAAAGTAGAGTAGGTAGCTAAACTTTAAGTAATAAAACTGGATAGGGTGCTAGCTGTTGATTTTTGTTGCCTGAGCTATTTATCAGGTTAATTACAAGCTCCTTATCTTATTTTTCTGTATTCTAGATCTACTTAGACCAATTGAAATAAATAATCGATCATTTTAAGGCAGTTTAAATCGTCAATAACTGCGTTGTTTTCAATCACACACGCCCGCTATTACTCGACAATTGCTCCTGCATTGTCCTACTTACGGGCATCCATGCCCTAATCAATCAAACGCCTTGCCTGCAGGGATAATGGTATGGACCCACTCCAACTTTATTTCCGGCCTCTTTAGGGCCAAAATGAAAGTGATAACAATCATTTATAAAAGCGGAGTGGATCAACATGAAGATTACTACAATCGGTTTAGACATTGCAAAATCAATTTTTCACATGTTCGCTGTGAATAAAAATGGGCGATTTGTAAAAAAGAAACAATTAAGAAGAAAACAAGTGTTGAGTTTCATGGCAACATTAGAGCCTTGCCTAATTGTAATGGAAGCTTGTGGCAGTGCGAACTACTGGGCTAGAAAATTTATTGAATTGGGGCACCAAGTAAAACTTATTGCGCCTCAATATGTAAAACCCTTCGTTAAAGGCAATAAAAATGATTATAACGATGCCGAAGGTATTGCAGAGGCAGCGCAACGCCCGACCATGAGGTTTGTGCCAATTAAATCGATAGAACAACAAGATATTCAAAACTTCCATCGACAACGTGAACGCATAAAGAAAGAACGTAAAGCATTAGCAAGTCAGATACGAGGCTTGTTAGGAGAATATGGCATTGTCATCAATAAAGGTATTTCTGCAATTCGCAATGAACTGCCGGATATTTTAGAGGATGCGACAAATGAGTTAACGTATTTAAGTCGGGAGATATTTAATGAGTTATGGCTTGAATTTCAAGTCACAGAAGTGAAGTTTAAAGCGTGTGAAGTTCGCTTAAACACGATGAATAAAGAAAATGAAATATGTGTTCGCTTAGATGAAATATTAGGTATTGGAGCAATCACAGCTAGCGCTACTTATGCAGCTGCAGGAGATGGAAAAGACTTTGTAAATGGTCGACATTTTTCGGCATGGCTTGGGCTTGTTCCTGGGCAGCATTCAACAGGTGGAAAGGCCACCTTACTCGGTATAAGTAAACGCGGTAATAGTTATTTAAGAACACTATACATCCACGGGGCCCGGGCAGTATTAAGGCACAGTGAAAACAAAACTGACCGATTTAGTTTGTGGGCACAAGCGTTAAAATCCCGACGAGGACACAACAAAGCATGCGTTGCTGTGGCGAATAAAATAGCAAGAATGGCTTGGGTAATAATGGCGAAGGGGGAAAGTTATCGCCCGGCTATATAAATAAAGCTCAAAACTGAAGCAAGTTAGATTGGTTTCAGTGATGAGATAACAGTAAAACCCTTTTACTTCAGTTGCAAAAGATAAATTAATCGGATGGTAAGATAGTCAGACTGGCTTGCACAAAACCTGGTACCTGCATTGGCTAATAAAAAAGCCGGAGGGATGATGAGGAGTGTGAGCGCAAACAACCATCGGGGCCAGAAGGTAAAAATCCTTCATAAACAGGCCGGATATATGAGAGCAATGATTTTCTCTTACATAACGATTAAATGTCTTGCAAACGGAGTGGGTCCATATATGCAGGTACTTATGTTTAGTCTGGAACAATAAACATGTATTCTTGAACAATTTATCCTCGCTTAAAATTGGTCAATAACTTATTACATTTGGTATTAGACCGTCTTTAATCGCGGCTACAAGTTTTAAGGGCAGGTAACAAACGAACTGAATTTACGTCTGATATTATCCTGTTGAGCGTTCGTTAAGTGACGAAAACTGCGCTTATAGTACTTAAATTAACGATAGCCGTAATAGTGAGGGTGAAGATCAGGGGATTCGCTAAAATTATTTTTCAATAAAAGTGAACGTAGTCGCTCATAATAGTTAAATGTAAAGCAAGGAAGGAAAAGTAAGTGCTTGGTTAACCAAGCACTTTGTCACATTTTAAGGTGTAATTAAGGTTCAAGCTAAAACTAAAGCTAAAACTTGTTATAGTCTAATACCCAATTGACATAAAGCTCAGTACCCGTTTTTAATGATTTTTCGTCTGCATGAAAAAACGGTGAATGGTTGCTTGGGGCATTTACCGCATTTTCACCTTCTGGTGTTACGCCTAAAAATACAAAGAGCCCTGGCACTTCAAGAGCGAAAAATGAGAAGTCTTCTGCGCCTGTAACTAAGTCGTTAACACGCACTTTTTCTTTACCTGCGACGCGCTCAATGGTGGGCAGCATTTTTCGTGTCAGCGCTATATTATTAATGGTTACCGGGTAGCCTTCGTCAATATGCACATGGGCTTCAGCGCCGGTTGCTTTGGCTGTCATTTCAGCCGTTGTCTTTAAGTTTTTAAATATTTGCGCACGATTGTCCATATCAAAATTACGAATAGTACCTTCAAGGTAGACTTCATCTGGAATAATATTATTGCGCACGCCACCTTCTATAATACCAAAGCTAATAACGGCGGGGGCTTTCGTGATATCGACTTGACGACTGACAATTGTCTGTGTACTACCAATGATTTGTCCTGCAGCAACGATAGGGTCAACACCGCCCCATGGACGAGAACCATGAGTTTGACGACCTTTTACTGTAATTTCGAAACGATCTGAGGAGGCCATAAGCGGCCCTTCGCGATAACCAATATGGCCGGTATTACCAGCAGACCAAACGTGTATACCAAATACAACTTCTGGCTTATGCTTAGTAAATAAACCTTCTTTTAGCATAAGTTCAGCACCGCCTTCTTCTCCTTTTGGTGCGCCTTCTTCGGCAGGCTGAAAAATAAATACGATAGTTCCAGCAATGTCATCTTTCATCGATACGAGCTTTTCTGCTGCCCCCATTAGCATGGCCATGTGTAAGTCATGACCGCAAGCATGCATTACACCGACCTCTTTGCCTCTATACTCTGCTTTTGCAATGGATTTAAATGGTAGGTCAGTTTGTTCTATAACAGGTAACGCGTCCATGTCGGCGCGCATGGCAATTGTAGGGCCAGGTTTACCGCCGACTAGTACACCGACAACGCCCGTATGTGCAATACCGGTTTGCACCTCTAAGCCTAAATCTTTCAGATGTTTAGCTATAACTTTAGCGGTGCGAAATTCACGATTGCTGAGTTCAGGATGCTGGTGTAAATCACGGCGCCATTCTATTACCTTTTGCTCAAGTTGCGCTGAAATTTCGACGGGTTGCTGCGCCTGCGCACTGCTGAAAGTAGCAATACCCATTAGAAAAGCCAAACTCATGGAAGAACACTTCATGTAAAACTCCTAAACAGTAAATGGGATAAACAGATATATCCGTTTTAAGCTGATTGATTTCTGCTAATTATTGATGGGGAGAATGAAAAAATACAGTTTATAAAATTTATAAGTCGCATCATGACGGTCTAAATTTTATGTCATGGGTTTATCCATTTACCCTCATGAAAAAAGTAGAAGACTTAATTTGTGTAATTTTTATAATAAAGGCTCATCTAGGCCTATACAAGTAATTATTTTTTGATGAAATTAGCTTTAGTATCTACTCAATAAGATGAGTGAAAGGCTCAGCAATACGGACTTATTTGAGAGCTTTAAATACAGAAAAACCTAAACGGACACGTTTAGGTTTTTGAGTTTTTAAAGCGTGGCTTATTATTGAACTTTAACTTTTTGTTCGTTTCGCCATTTTTTTCGCTTTAGCTTTCTTTTGTGCCACAGTTCTTTTCACTTTGGTCTTTTTCGTCGCAACACGTGCTTCTTTGTACTTCGGTCTTAAGGTTTCAATCACACGGCGTGGCAGGCGCTCTTTTATATAGCGCTCAATTTTACCTATAACGGTCATGTCGTGTGCTTCAACGAGTGAAATAGCGGTACCTTTGTTGCCCGCGCGGCCTGTACGGCCAATGCGATGCAAATAAATATCAGCAGTGCGCGGCATATCAAAGTTTATAACATGCGTTATATCGTCAATATCAAGCCCACGTTCAGCAACATCGGTCGCTACAAGTACATTAACCGTACCATTGCGTAAACGTTCAACAGAGGTGTTACGTTTATCTTGTTGCATTTTGCCTTCAAGCCATACACAAGGCATGTTTTCAGCATAAAGTTTACCTGATAGATACTGTACCGTTTCGCGTTTATTTGCAAAAACAAGTACACGCTCAACTTCTTCTTGTTGCAATATGTTCATCAATAAGGCGAATTTATGATCTTTATCATCAGCTAAATGCATCCACTGATGAATTTTTGCTTTTTCTTTGCGCGAAGGGTTAGCTTCTAAAAATACAGGGTCGTTTAATAGCTCGCGAGAAAAACGAACCACGGCAGCACCTTCGAGTGTTGCAGAAAATAGCATGGTTTGTTTACGCCAGCGTGCTTCGCCAACAATGCGATTAATGGTTTCAGCAAAACCCATTGCAAGCATACGGTCAGCTTCATCTAAAATAAGAATTTCAATTTCACGGCTATCAAACTGCTCGCTTTCTATGTATTCCATTAAGCGGCCAGGTGTTGCAACCAAAATATCGGTATGACCTGTCAGTACTTCTTTGTGACTGCCGTAGTTAACACCACCGGTAATTACCGCGGATTTAATGTCGGTTAGCGCGGTTAATTTCTCACATTGTTCGTGCGTTTGTATGGCAAGTTCACGTGTTGGTGATAAAATTAGTACACGCGGAAAACCTTGGCCTCGTCGAGGGTAATCGAGTAAATGCTGAGCCGCAGGCAGTAAAAACGCCGCTGTTTTTCCGGTTCCTGTAGGGGCTGAAGCTAATACGTCTTTGCCTGTCATAGCAACAGGAAGTACTAATTCTTGGATAGACGTTGGCTTTTTAAAGCCTGCTTTTTCAATGCCGCCTAATAACGCGGAATCTAGGTCAAACTGCTCAAACATGTAATAATTTTCTTTGGGGATTAATAACGCGGATTATAATGGCAAAATACAATTTAACCTAAAGATCTTGCCAAATTTGTCTATTTATTATGATATTTAGCTTATTCCGCTAGAATATCCGTGATTTCATGGTTAATTTGTTGGCACCAAAGTTTGATGCGTTCTTCACTGGCATCATATTGGTTGTCTTCATCAAGGGCGAGACCAACAAATTGTTGTTTGTTTTCGGTCAAGGCTTTTGATTCTGCAAACTCATAACCCTCATTTGGCCAATAACCGATAACATAACCGCCTTGCGCTAGCACTTGCTCATGTAACATGCCTAGTGCATCTTGAAACCAATCGGTGTAGCCAATTTGATCGCCCATGCCATAAAGCGCAATAATTTTTCCTTCAAGGTCAATATTGGCAATTTCAGGCCAGTGTGACTCCCAATCTTCCTGAATTTCACCATAATCCCAAGTAGAAATACCTAAAATCAAAATATCGTGATTTACCATTTCGGCCAATGGAGTATCTTTTATATTAAATAAACTGACAATATCAGCGCCAAGTTCTGCTTGAATTTTTTCTGCTGCTATTTCGGTATAACACGTGGTTGAGCCATAAAATAATGCGATGTTCATTAATAAATTACCGAGGTTTATGCTAACCACTTTAGGTGGTTGGTGAGCTAATGACAGGATTTTAACAAAATTTCAGTAAATAAGAAGCTTTGCATTAACGCAGATATAAACATTTTATTGCAGATATTAGCTATTGGAGGACTTAGTGTTATTGCAATTATTGCTTTTTCACTGTAATTTTAGCGGGATTAAAGCGGTCTTTGTATTTAACTAAAAATTGCAAATGTAATTTTCCGCTCATTTCCGCTTATTAAGGTATGGAACTACTTATGTCTAAGAATTTTTTATTGGCCGCAGCACTTGGTGTTTTAAGTTTAACTCAAAATGTTGCCGCCTATGCTGAGCCAGCAACACCATCAAACAACAGTGTTATGTTACCCGCTGCACAATCGCCTGAAATTGAAGCCGTTAAAGCAAAGCTTTCGCAAACTTTAGGCTTCAATGTTGCCAGTATTAAGCCATCTAAAATGGCGGGTGTAGTTGAGGTGTTAACGGATCAGGGCTTATTTTATGCAAGTGCAGACGGAAATTTCTTATTACATGGGAAAATGTACGGGATAGGCGATAACGTCAGTAACTTAACTGAAGAAAGCCTAGCGCAAGTTCGTGTTGAAGGTATGGCTAAATTTTCTGATGCTATGATCGTCTACCCAGCAGAAAACGAAAAACATGTAGTGACAGTATTTACTGATATTACCTGTGGTTACTGTCGTAAAATGCATGAACAAATAGACGACTATAACGACAAAGGTATAACTGTACGTTATTTAGCGTATCCGCGAGCTGGCGTGAAAGACCGTTCTGGTGGTTATTCACAGGGCTTTAAAGATTTACGCTCAATATGGTGTCATGAAGATGCGCAGACGGCGCTAACAAAAGCGAAAAGTGGTTCTACGGTTGCTGCACGTATTTGTGATATGCCTATAGAAGAAGAGTTTGACTTTGGTCGCCAAGTCGGGGTTACTGGTACGCCTGCAATTATGCTTGAAAATGGCATGATGGTGCCAGGTTATCAAGACCCAAGTAAATTATTTATGTTATTAGAAACCTCTCAACAAGGTGGTTAATATCAAACAAGTTAATCAATATTGTGAATTGGTATAACTTAATTTTTTAATAAAATGGCAAGTATTATACTTGCCATTTTTGTTTCTAGCGTTTCAAGTATAAAGGTTCATTCATGCATAAAGAGATTATTCGTCGAGAGCAAGTGAGCGATGAGCACTTACCCGCTACGCTTCATCCTATTATTCGACAAATATATGCACGGCGCGGCGTAACTAGCAAAGAGCAACTTGAATTAACCGCGTCACATTTATGTGCTGTTGATTCGTTAAAAGGTTTACCTGAGGCTTGTGAACTTTTATACCAGGCGCTGCAAGCGAAAAAAAACATCACGGTGATTGGCGACTTTGATGCCGATGGTGCTACAAGTACCGCCCTAATGATGGAAGCATTACATATGCTGGGGTCGAGCAATCATCATTTTTTAGTACCAAACCGATTTAAATATGGTTATGGACTAACGCCTGAAATTGTTGATATTGCTGCCTCACAAGGCGCGCAGGTTTTGGTTACGGTTGATAACGGTATTAGTTGTATTGCGGGGGTCAAAAGGGCGAAAGAGCTAGGGCTACAAGTCGTGGTCACTGATCATCACTTACCTGGTGCAGATACGCCTCCTGCTGATGCCATTGTTAACCCAAATCAACGAGGTTGTAATTTTGCCAGTAAGTCTTTAGCCGGTGTGGGGGTCGCTTTTTATTTTATGTTAGCCCTAAGGAAATATTTACGCGAACAACAATGGTTTGAACAACAGAATATTAAAGAACCTAATATTGCGCAATTACTTGATTTAGTCGCGCTAGGAACGGTTGCTGACGTGGTGTCACTCGATGCAAACAATCGCATTTTAGTTGAACAAGGACTAAAGCGTATTCGCGCAGGAGCGACACGTCCAGGTATTCAAGCCTTAATTGAAATTGCTGGGAAAAATCAGCAAAAGTTAGTTGCCAGTGATTTTGGCTTTGCGCTAGGGCCGCGTATTAATGCCGCCGGTCGATTAGATGATATGGCCTTTGGTATTAACTGCTTATTAGCAAAAGATTTATCAACCGCGCGCGTGATGGCCGCCGATTTAGACGATTTAAACAAAGCGCGCCGAGAAATCGAGCAGGGTATGCAAATTGAAGCAGAGCAAGTACTGGCAAGCTTAAAGTTTAGCGAAGACAATTTACCTCATGGCATTAGCTTGTTTCATGGCGATTGGCATCAAGGGGTTATAGGTATTGTCGCGGGACGATTAAAAGAAAAATATCATCGCCCTAGTATTGTATTTGCCAGAGGCAATGATGACATTGACGAAAATAGTTCGGTTGCAAATGCCAGCACCGCCGATAGCAATGTTATTGATATAAACAACAATGAAATAAAAGGCTCGGCGCGTTCAATTCCGGGTCTACATATTCGAGATTTATTAGAGTATATTGACAGTCAACATCCCGGTATTATTATAAAATTTGGTGGCCATGCTATGGCGGCTGGTTTGTCGATCGCAGCGAATCAATTTCAACAGTTTTCATCATTGTTTGAAAAGTATGCTGAGCAGTGGTTAAGTAAAGAAGCCCTAACGGGCATTTTATCTTCAGATGGAGAGCTATTAACCAATGATATGACCCTAGCCTTTGCAGAAGTATTACGTGAAGCCGGCCCGTGGGGACAAAATTTTCCTGAACCTGTATTTGATGATGTTTTTACGCTTGTTCAGCAGCGCATTGTTGGTGAAAAACACTTAAAACTTGTGGTAGAAAAAGACCAACAAATATTTGATGCTATCGCTTTCAATGTTGATATAAAACGTTGGCCAGATAACAAAGCTAAACAAGTTAAATTAGCCTATCGCCTAGATATCAACGAGTTTCGTGGTAAGCAATCGGTGCAATTGATGGTTGAGCAATTAGACTGACGTTTCTGTAAAGTATTCGCCGTTTTATCCTTTAAATTATGAGTGACATTAAACGGCTGGAAAAATATAATAAAAATGGCATTTCAATGAACAAGCAAACGTTTATTTAACCGTATAATTAAGCTACAATGCGCGACTGTTTTTTTGTTGTTTTTCCTTAATCAGTAATTATATTCATCATTTATATTCATCTATGACGGCGTAATAGTTAAAAACTATGTTAGAAGTTAATCCAGTACTCAATAAAATTAAAGAAATTCGCGAACGCACCAACTTGCTTCGGGGGTATCTTTGACTACGATCAAAAGTCAGAACGCTTGGTTGAAGTTTCACGCGAATTAGAGTCGGCCGAAGTTTGGAATGATCCAGAGCGTGCACAAGCATTGGGTCGCGAACGTGCGGCATTAGAAGCCGTTGTTGAAACCATTGACCAAATGGATTCAGGTTGTGAGGACATTGAAGGCCTAGTTGAACTTGCTGTTGAAGCAGAAGATGAAGAAACCTTTAACGATGCAGAAGCTGAAACCAAAACCTTAGAAGCTAGTCTTGAAAAGTTAGAATTTCGTCGTATGTTCTCAGGTGAGCATGACGCCAATAACTGCTATTTAGATATTCAGTCAGGCTCAGGCGGTACAGAAGCGCAAGATTGGGCAGAAATGCTGATGCGCATGTACTTACGTTGGGGTGAAGCCAACGGCTACAAAACTGAAGCTATTGAAGTCACCGGTGGTGATGTTGCTGGCATTAAAGGTTGCACCATTAAATATACTGGCGAATATGCTTTTGGTTGGTTAAGAACAGAAACTGGTGTTCATCGTTTAGTACGAAAATCACCGTTCGACTCAAGTGGTCGTCGACATACTTCGTTTGCATCTGCGTTTATTTACCCAGAAATTGACGACAATATCGAAATTGATATTAACCCAGCAGATTTACGCATAGATACCTTTCGTGCTTCTGGTGCAGGTGGTCAACATGTTAACAAAACAGATTCTGCCATACGTATTACGCATGTACCAACAGGCGCAGTAGTGGCTTGTCAGGCTGATCGTTCTCAGCATAAAAACCGTGCAACAGCGATGAAGCTTTTAAAAGCTAAACTGTATGAAATGGAAATGCAAAAGCAGAATGAAGGTAAACAAGAATTAGAAGACGGAAAATCTGATATTGGATGGGGTAGTCAAATACGCTCTTATGTTTTAGATGACAGCCGTATTAAAGATTTACGCACCGGAATAGAAAACCGTAATACGCAAGCCGTATTAGATGGCGATTTAAACAAATTTTTAGAAGCCAGTTTGAAGTCTGGTTTATAAACACGTTAATTAATTTTTAAATATTTTTAATAGCATATACCTGTAATAGTAAAATTTGAGCGCTAAATAATTTAGCTTAAATTTAGCTCAAATGAAGTATTACGTTAAACACGAGAAATAAAATGACTGATCAAGCACACCAAGACGAAAACAAATTGATTGCCGAGCGTCGTGGCAAATTAGCAAAAATTCGCGAAAACTGTCCGGCTAATGGCCACCCTAACAAGTTTGACCGAAAACACTATGCTGCTGATTTACAAGCCCAACACGGTGAAAAAGATAAAGAAACGCTTGAAGCTGAAACTGGTCTTTACAGCATTGCTGGTCGTGTAATGGCAAAACGTGGTCCATTCTTAGTATTACAAGATATGACAGGTCGTATTCAGGCATATGCACACAAAACAGTGCAAAAAGATATTAAAGAGCGTTGGGGCACTTTAGACATTGGCGATATTATCGGTGTAACCGGTACTATGCATATGTCAGGTAAAGGTGACTTATACGTGAATATGGACAAATATGAGCTATTAACAAAATCGCTACGTCCATTACCAGAAAAATTTCACGGTTTATCAGACGTTGAAACAAAATATCGTCAACGTTACGTTGATTTGATCATCAACGAAGATACGCGTAACACTTTTAAAATCCGTTCAAAAATTGTTGATGGTATTCGCAAGTTTTTAACTGACCGTGATTTCATGGAAGTTGAAACGCCTATGCTACAAACCATTCCAGGTGGTGCTTCAGCGAAGCCTTTTGAAACCTTCCACAATGCCTTAGACATTCAAATGTATATGCGTATTGCGCCGGAGCTTTATTTAAAGCGCTTGGTTGTTGGTGGTTTTGAAAAAGTATTCGAAATTAACCGTAACTTCCGGAACGAAGGTTTATCAACGCGTCATAATCCAGAATTCACTATGATTGAATTCTACCAAGCCTATGCGGATTACCATGACCTAATGAACCTTACTGAAGACATGCTGCGCACACTAGCAGAAGACGTTATGGGTTCTTCTGTTATTCGTAATACCGTTAAAAACGCTGATGGTGAAGTGGTAGAAGAGAAGTTCTATGACTTCGGCCAAAAGTTCACCCGTTTATCCATGGTTGATGCGATTTTATTGCACGGTAATGATTTAGACGAAAATATTTTACGTAACCCAGAAGCTAACTTCGACGCACTTAAAGCCATGGCAAAATCTGTTGGCGTGAAAGAAACTGATGCTTCTAAAGTTTGGGGTGCTGGTAAATATATTTGTGAAATTTTCGAAGAAGTTGCCGAGCATATGCTTGATCAACCAACATTTATTACTGAATATCCATGGGAAGTTTCACCATTAGCGCGTCGTAATGATGACAACCCATTTATAACTGACCGTTTTGAGTTTTTTGTTGGCGGACGTGAATTAGCCAATGGTTTCTCAGAGCTGAACGATGCTGAAGACCAAGCGGCACGTTTCCAAAACCAAGTAGCGGGTAAAGACGCTGGTGATGACGAAGCAATGCACTATGATGCTGACTATATTCAAGCACTTGAATACGGTTTACCACCTACTGCCGGTGAAGGTATTGGTATTGATCGATTAGTGATGCTATTCACTGATTCACCAACCATTAAAGACGTTATTTTGTTCCCTCACATGCGTCCATTAGCTGAGTAATATGTGCTTTAGACCAGTATTTATATAAATACTGGTTGAATTTAATCGGAGCAAAATATTGATAACTGCGATTTTAGTCTGAGTTAATAGCTCAGTCTTAAATCGCAGTTATGTAATCAACTTGGTATAAATGCTTCTCTAACTAACTTTCAATCTCTGCTTTAACTCTCCTGCTTATTGTCTACTTTGCTTTATCTTTTTTGTTATTATTCTCCAAAATTTATTAAATTAAATCACTGACCTATTTATGAACATTGGTATAATACGTAATAATAAAAAATAGCGATGACCTCTTGATTCTACTTGGATGTAGTCTGATATTTATTTTATTTTATTTGTAATTAAAGCGCTAAGGAGATGCATTATATGAAAATAAAAGTGTGGGATTTACCTGTTCGAGTTTGTCATTGGCTGTTAGTCATTATTATTACTTTTCAGTTTATCAGTGTAAAAGTGTTAGATGAATCAATGCTGTCCAATGCTACCCAGTGGCACTTTTATGGTGGATATGCTTGTCTTGCTGTCGTCACTTTTAGGATTTTGTGGGGAATACTCGGCACTTACTATGCTAAATTCAGTCAATTTGTAAAATCCCCAATGAAAACCTTACATTATTTGCGTGCTAGTGAAGTACAAAATTACATTGGTCATAACCCTGCAGGGGCTTATTCTGTTATCGCTTTGTTGTCATTAATACTCGCACAGGCGGTTAGTGGCCTATTTACCACAGATGACATTTTTAATGATGCTCCTTACTACGGTGTACTGAGTGATTTTTGGCAAGTTGTGGCTAATTTTATACATCACAATATAGTCTATGTGCTTTTAGGCTTTATTGTTTTGCATATCGGCGCAATTTTATTTTATAAAGTTAAACACAAAGATAACTTAACCAGTGCAATGATCACGGGTAAAAAAACAGTAAATAAAAGTGTGCATTCTCAAGGGCCGTTTCCGTGGTTAGCTTTTATCGTCTGTCTTATTGTTACCGCGCTAACCTTATACTTAATTATTGAAATATGGCCACCTGAGCCTATTGATGATTATTTTGGTTACTAATTGATAAGTGATTGATTACTAATTGGTGACTTCAAGCAGATACAAGCCGCTATACTTGTATAACGAATAGGCTTAAGCAGCATTAATTTGTTTGTGAGAAAGAGCTTTCATTGATTTACTCATTGAAAGCTCTTTTTATTAGGTTTATAGTTTTTTATACAACCTTAATCTTTTTTGTAGTCGTCGTGGCAAGACTTACAGCTTCCGCCAACGGCACCTATAGCTTTTTTAGAACTTCCAGCATCATTCTTTTCGCCAACCATTTTTAAGTTATTAGCGGCAGTAACTAAGTCATCAATTTTATGACTAAAATCTTTATGATTAGACCAAATGCTGTCTTTAGCATCAGTCTTGAGATTAAATTTCGAAGTGTCTAACGAAAAGTAGTCATGCATCATAGGGGCTAAAAAGGCGATACGTTCAGCATTTTTTGTGATCACTTCAGCATTCATCGGGATTTTTCCTTTCGCCATAGCGCCCAATGGGCCCATATTACTGCTCATTAACTGTAATACAGATTTGCGATAGGTCGTTGCTGCTTCAGCTTGTTTTTCACTACTTGCTTGTCTTACTTCTGTTGCTTGTGCGCTAGCGGTTAGGGGTAAAAAGCTAGCTGCTGATATAGTCGCTGTTAATAATAGTAGGCTTGATAATGTTTTCATGAATTTTCCTTATAGATAAAAATTTTAAATGTAACATGAGATAAAAGTTAGGTATTTGTTGAGCTTACCAAAATTAAATTAATACTATCAAATATAGTTCAACCTTTGCATAGCAATCAATGAAATGATGTAAGTATTTGTACGCCGTTTAATATTCTCAAGCTTACATTCATTAAATTTTTTATAGCATTTATGCGCTTTAAAATATGCGACTAGTTACACTTGTTATGCCACCTGGAGTAGGTATGCGATCTAAAAGGTGAGTAATGCCTAGTGTTGAATTAATTAACGCAGAGTATTATGGGCAAGCTATTTTAATGCTCAATGGTCATAAATCACATTAAAACAAAAAATGCGAAAGATCATCGTGCTATTAACAGCAAATATATAGCTTAAGTCTTCTTTGCTGGCACTGTAATTACTTTTTTAAACCAATACCAATACCAAATCGCACATTAAAACAGGCACTAGTAAAATAGTTTAATCATTTTTATGCAGCCGCTGAGTTTTTTGTGCGGTTGCTACCCACCATGGCACCATTATTGATGAGGATTAAGATACCCAGTATGACTAATCCGATGCATATAAATTAAACGTTAGTCAACATATTTTCTCGAACATATCTCCTGTTGTGGTATTAGCAAATGTTCGGGATCATGCTGCTAATTGTTAGAATTTTTGTACTTTAGTGGTGTATTGTGAAAGTTCTGTTAAATTTAAAGGTGTACTGACATTCAAGCAAGCCAAATATTAGGAGAATTATAATGGCATTTGAAGTGACCTTCGAGTTGAAAGAATCAGACCTAGAGTATTTTCGTAATGTAATGCGCGAGGCAAAATCGGACGCAAAAAGTTTAACTGAGGCTGAAATTTTAGCCAACGCTAAAAGCCTTAGTGACAACATAAAAGTGAATGTGCCGACATTCGTTAGTGAACGTATTAAAACCTTAGCAACCTTAGTCGCTATGATTGAAGATAGTGAGTGGAATATACCTGATGAAGCGCGAGCCGATGTTTTAAGTGCTTTAGCTTACTTTAGCGACCCAGAAGATTTAGTGCCGGATCATATCCCAGTACTGGGTTTCTTAGACGATGCTATTATGATCGAATTAGTTGCTGAAGAGCTTAAAGATGACATTGAGGCTTTCTTAGAGTTTTGTAACTACAGGTTGCGTGAAGAGGGTCGTCATGGAGATGCTGCAGTTACCCGTGATGAATGGTTACATGCTAAGCGTAAGGAGTTGCATAGTAGAATAAGGAATAGGCGTTCTAGTCGCAGCAGCGGTCGTTCCGGGTTCCGTTCTGTTTTTTAAACCTTGAGCGTTAAGTTTGACTTCCGGTCAAAGTAGCCTGTTTAAAAAGCCGCGGTAAGCGGCTTTTTTATAAGTGCTAAGCGCTAATGCGTTACAAATAGCATTAAAATGAAAAATGCGATAATAGTGCCATTAAAAGCAAATATATAACCAAAGCCTTTCAAACCTTCCTTGATCGTGTAGTTGTTACTTTTTAAATACCAATACCAAATAGCACACATTAGTATGGGGACGAGAAAAAATAGTTTGATCATATTTACGCAATCTCCTGCGGTGCTTGTTTAGTTGGCTCTCGCCACGGTGCAACTTTTAATAGCATTAGCATACCGGGTATCGCTAACGCCGTGCATATAAAGTAAAAATTAGTCCAGCCAATTTGTTCGACAATAACGCCGGTTGTGGCATTCGCAAATGTTCTGGGTAATGCGGTTAATGCCGTAAATAGTGCAAATTGAGTTGCAGCAAATGCTGGATTAGTCGCTCGAGCAATGAAGGCAGTAAAAGCGGCTGTACCAAGACCAACGCCCAAGTATTCAAAGCCCATTGCAAAAGCTAAAGCGTAGGTGTTGTGACCAATCTCTGCCAGTGCTGCAAAACCTAAAATACTGATTATTTGTACAATACCAAATAACCATAATGCTCGATTAATACTTAGCTTAATCATTACTATACCACCAACTGCCAAGCCTATCGTCATCGCAATTAATGATGCCGTTTTAGCCACCACACCTATTTCGGTTTTAGTAAAGCCTAAATCGATGAAAAATGGCGTTTGTAATGCGGTTGCCATGCTATCGCCGAGCTTATATAAAAACAAAAAAGCCAGAATTTGTAGTGCTGATTTTATGCCTTCTCGGTTGATAAAGTCTTTAAACGGCAAAACAACCGCTTCTTGTAAAGTTTTTGGCGCTTGTGAGGCATTATTGAGCTCTTTTATTGTCAGACTGAGAAAAATACCAATCAGCATAAATGCTGCGACAATAAGGAATACGGCTTGCCAACTGATGTGGTCAGCGAGAATAAAAGCTAATGAGCCCGGGACTAAGCCTGACAGTCGATAAGCTTGTACATGTATAGAGTTACCTAAGCCAAGTTCATGCTCGGGCAGTAACTCACGGCGATAAGCGTCGAGCACTATGTCTTGACTCGCACTGAAAAATGCCACCGCAGCGGCTAAATAAGCAACGCTCCAAATATTCATTACGGGATCTACATAGCCGAAGCTAGCGATAGAAAATAGCAGTAGTACTTGAGTCAGTAACATCCAACTTCGACGACGCCCAAGCACAGGTAATGAATAGCGGTCCATTAAAGGAGACCAAATAAACTTCCAAACGTAAGGTATACCGATCAGTGAGAATAAGCCTATTTCAGTGAGGCTAACGCCCTCAGAACGCAACCATCCCGGTACAAGTTGATAAAGAATAAACAAAGGTAGCCCGGAGCTAAAGCCAGTGAATATACAAATTAGCATGCGACGATTAAATATTGCTTGCTTAAAGGTTGGAGATTGCATTGCTCAAAGCCTAATGAATGCGAGAAGGTAATGCTGATAGGCTATCAAAATGTATTAGTAAACAGAAGTTTAATCTTTTGAAACAGGTAATTAGTTGCTGCCTATCACCTGTATATTGTCGACTGAATATTGTCGGCTAAACAGCGCGTCGCTATGGCAGGGGGCGCCAGCCTATACAATCAATAGGGTAACTGCCGGTGCCAGAGAAAAAATCTAAGCAAGTCGATATTTCACTTTTAAAGTATAAATCACGCTCTAGATCATTTGCGCTGTGTAGGCTAAATTCATGCATTATATGCCAAAATACACGCTCTCTAGCATTACTGGGAGTTTCATCACTAACGTGCAGTAAAGTCCATTCTGCCATCGTATTATCAACGAATCGATCAAGCTCAGTATAATGCAAAGAATGATTTATTACTGCTGTAATATAGGCTCTTATTTGTGTGATTTTTTCATTGATAAACTGCTCAATTATCATGATATTCCTTCCATACAATTTAGCTAGTAAAGTTACTTAGCTCAGGGGAAATAAAAGTGTAAATCGCTTTGTTATCTTACTTAACACAATTTAGTTATCGTAGAGAAAACTGTAAATGTCAAAGTTACAACGTTGCTAAATTGTAACTGAGTATTGGTTGAGTAAATGTATTTGGGCGATTAAATAACGCTTTGCCAGGTTTTTTTATTTTATTTATAAGTAATGCCTGGTCTACTTTTATATCCAAAAAATTCTTTAAAATAAGCACAGTAACCATACGATAAAGTGCTTATAAAGCCGGTAATAAACTGGCCTTGATTAACATGATAGGCTTAACAGGGACGTTTTCCCAGCCCATTTCTTCATTATAATTTGTTGATACTAATGCCATCGCATCAACGACTTCTTGACCTTCAACGATAGCGCCGAAAACAGCGTAACCCCATTTTCTGCCAGGGTCCAGACTTGAATTGTCAGCGACATTAAAAAAGAACTGTCTATTCGCGGTATGAGGACGATTTTCTTTTGCCATGGCAATCGTGCCTATTTCATTTTTTAAACCATTACCTGATTCATTTACGATAGTTTTATTAACTTTTTTAAGCTCAAAATTTTGGCTATAGCCACCACCTTGGACAATAAATTCTGGCACAATACGATGAAAAATTGTGTTGTTGTACTCACCTGTTACCACATAAGTTAAAAAATTATCGACAGTGAGCGGCGCACGTATTCTATCAAGCTCAACAATAATGCTCCCCATTGATGTTTCTAGCTTTACTTGTGGAAATAAGTTGTCAGGTTGAATAGCTAAATCTTTCGCACTACAGGTAACTGAAAGCAATAATAATATAACTGAAAAAATTCTCATTTAGCGATCTCTATCTGATTGTTAAGCATTAAATTACTGAATAAATTACTGAATAAATTGCTGTAACTCTTCGCTTTGCACTATTTGTGTTAATAACGTTGCCAGTTGTTGATTAAAGTCGCGCTCTAATACAGCAAGATCTGCTTTAAGCGTGCCATTGCTTGTACCTGTTATTTTGAATGTTTTTGTTAAGCTGCCTTCGCCATTGTTGACAACTACACGCACACTCATTTGATTTTTAGCACTATATTTAATCATGTCTTGCTGAACACTTACCAAGGCATGGTCGATAATTATGTCAACTTGATTAGCCGCTTGTGGTTTTATTTGTAGTCCATTTGCTTTTAATGCTGAGCTAAGCGACTTTTCTACTGTTTCAACAAGAGATTGTTGTGGTGAATATAATTGTGCCGCTTCGCCAGTACGTAAAATTTGCACGATATGAGGTGAAGAGCGTAAATCACTCAAACCCAATTGAGCCTGTTTTTGTTGGTAGGCATTACTGCTGCCAATATTTAGCTCAGGGCTAACAATAACCTGCTTTATTGGCGCACTACAGGCGAGTAATAAAGTTGTAGCGCTTAAAATGATAAACTTAAATAGTGTTGATTTCATATGAGCTTCTTCAAGGTTAAGTGAGTTAATTAACGTTTTATTGCTGAAATAGTGACAAACTTATCATTGCTAGCGATCAGTGTTTCATTACCGAAAATACGTTTTAATTTTATATGATAACCAAGCTGACGATTACCGATAATGCGCAACTCACCGCCCTTTTTCAATACGCGGTGACTGTCTTTAAACATCTGCCATGCAATATGATCTGTGGTGGCGGTTTGTTGGTGAAAGGGTGGATTACATAAAACTAAATCAACACTACCACCTTCAACGCTGGTTAAACAGTCATTGACTTGAAAATGGCATTGCTCAATCGCTGATGGTAAATTTTCAGTCATATTCAACTTTGCTGATGCAATAGCCATATACGATTCATCAATAAAATGCACTTGCGCTTCAGGCTGCTTTGATAATACATGCAAGCCAATAATACCATTACCACAACCCAGATCGATAACTTGTTTATTAGCCGCAATAGTGGGCAAGTTTTCCATAAAATAGCGCGCACCAATATCGAGCTTTTCTCTGGCATAAACATTAGCGTGATTATGCAAAGTAAAGTTGGTGTTTTCTAGTGGCCAAGAGGTTGGAAAGTTAGCCGTTGCAGCTTGTTCATTATCAAGTTCGCAAAATACTAGTCGGGCTTTCTTTACTGCTAATGATGTTTTTGTGGTGCCTAAATAGTTTTCAAATAATTTTAGTGTCGAGCTATGAATTTCTTTGGCACGGTCGCTGGCAATAAAAACAACATCTTTACTGAGCTGTTGTTTTATTTTACTAAGCTGTTGGCTGAGTAAGCCTTTGCCTTTTGGAATTTTATATAGCACGATATTAATATCACTTGGCAAATCATCAAGACTGGTGAGCAAGGTGATATTCTCGTTTGATAAACCATTCTGTTCTATATTAAGTTCAATACCTTGGTGACTTAAAAAAGAGTCATTAACACAATACAATTGATGATCAGTTAAGTTACAGGCTATAGCACCAAAATTATCGTTGAAAATAAGAATTTTTTGTTTTGAATCACTTAAAACCTGTTGTTCTAAGTAACTAATAATATATTCATCAGCTGCATCCCATGCTTGCAAGCTTCGGTTAACTTGTCCGGTTGGGAAACGATCGAGAAAAAGATTTTTGTCGTTGATAATAAAAGGGCTGATCATAGCGATAAATACTTGGTTGGCGTAACGGATATTGTGTCAAAATTTCTCACTACGAGCCAGTTAATTGCAGAATTTATCGTGATAAATAATATCAATTGGCGGATAAAAGCCAGATAAGGAACATAATAGTTTGAAAATTAACTGCCCAGATGCCGACATCGAATATATTGAAGACTTTTATTCTGCAGATGAAGCACATTTAATTTTTAATGCACTAACGCAAAACTTAGTTTGGCGACATGACGATATTAAAATGTTTGGTAAGGTGATGAAAATACCGAGGTTACAAGCTTGGTATGGTGACAATAGTCTCAGTTATCGTTATTCAAACATAACCTTAACCGCTGAGCCTTGGACGGCAGGCTTACTGGCGATAAAAGAAAAAGTTAGTGATTATTGTTGTCATGACTTTAACGCTGTTTTAGCTAATTTATACCGTGATCAGCATGATAGTGTAGGTTGGCACAGTGATGATGAACCTGAGCTAGGCGCAATGCCTACTATTGCCTCACTATCTTTTGGCGCTGAACGAGAATTTCAACTTAAGCACATTATAACCAAGGAAAAAATCAGCATATCGCTTACTTCTGGAAGTTTACTGATCATGCGAGGTAAAACCCAGCATTACTGGCAGCACTGCCTTCCTAAGAGAACCAAGTTAATAAAGCCAAGGATAAATCTCACCTTCCGACAAATAGGTAATATAAGCTAATTTTATTTTCTTGGGGAACATGCTTGGCAAGTGAACTTATTGGCAATGGTTAGAAGATAAAAATATTAAAAATAACACTGTCAGCCATCTAGATAGATGGCATAATTACGAACAACGACTAAAATTAAAACTGATCCACTAGCTGATCAATCTCAGGGAATATACTATGAAAATAGAAGCTGTTATCGAAGAAAAATTACTTTCTGCTTTCTCACCCATTCATCTCGATGTAATCAATGAAAGTCATCAGCATAATGTTGCACCAGGCAGCGAATCGCACTTTAAAGTTATTATTGTTTCAAAAGATTTTGAAGGTGAACGATTAATTAAGCGTCATCGTGCCATTAATTCGTTACTAGCAGAAGAGCTTGCTGATAAAATTCATGCCTTAGCACTGCATACCTACACAGAAAAAGAGTGGAAAACCTATTACGCAGAAAATACTCCGCTGTCACCTAAATGCTTAGGAGGCGGTAAAAAGGCAGGGTAAATTATTGACGTTTCGCTGATAAATATCGCTATTATATTTGCACTATTAATCTAATGTTAACGGTGCGTATTTACAAGATGTTCGGCAGTTTTTTGTGCCAGATGAAAACTAAGTACCGACATCCATGTCGGCAATGTCACGGGTATATGTTCGCTCCAATTACCCTAGATAATGCTTCATGTATTATTTAATGGCTGCATACTTTTAAAACGTGGTATTACGGTATTAATGTGACTTTACATGTCATAACACAGAAACACAGAAACGAATATTTACATGAGGCGGTATTACTTAATTTTTGGCAATTAATTTTCAAATAATAATAAAAAAATGGAAAAATATGTTGTTAACATTCGCGAATAAACTTGTTCAAACGATAGATGCTATTACCGAGCTGCTTGGGAAAATGGTTGCTTGGTTAACGCTTTTAATGGTGTTACTGACCTTTAGTATTGTCGTACTTAGATATGGCTTTAATCTTGGCTGGATTGGTATGCAAGAGTCGGTACTTTACTTTCATGGTCTTGTTTTTATGCTCGGTGCTGCCTATACCTTGAAACATGAAGGTCATGTCCGCGTTGATATTTTTTATCAGAAATACACGCTTAAGCAAAAAGCTTTGCTGAATTTATTTGGTAGCGTAATGCTGTTACTGCCGGTCTGTGTTTTTATCTTTTTTATCAGTTTTAATTACGTGATGTCGTCATGGCAAATAATGGAAAGTTCGCCTGAGGCCGGCGGCTTACCCTTAGTTTATCTTAATAAAACACTCATTCTTCTACTTGCTATAACTCTTACCTTGCAAGGCATAGCTGAAATAACACGAAACTTACTCATACTATGCCAAGATTTACCTGATACCAACCATGTTGCGGGGGCGAAATAATGGAATATTTAGCCCTGTTAATGTTCATTGCTGTATGTGGCGTATTGTTACTAGGCTACCCAGTGGCATTGTCGTTGGCGGGTACAGCTTTATTGTTTGCTGGTATTGGTATAAGTTTTGATGTTTTTGAAAGCTCCTTTTTATATGCTTTGCCGAATCGACTTTATGGCGTATTAAATAATCAAACCTTATTAGCCGTGCCGCTGTTTGTCTTTATGGGGGCTATGCTTGAACGCTCGAAAGTAGCAGAAAACTTATTGAATGCTATGGCCTTGTTGTTTGGCCGTTTTAATGTTGGTTTAGCTATCTCGGTGACTTTAGTAGGGATGTTATTAGCAGCGAGTACCGGCATTGTAGGCGCAACAGTTGTGACTATGGGGCTATTGTCTTTACCGACCATGCTAAAACGAGGCTACAGCCCGGCATTTTCTTCCGGTATTATTTGTGCAACCGGTACGTTGGGTCAAATAATACCACCGTCAATTGCCTTGGTTTTGCTGGGTGATGTTTTATCAAGTGCCTACCAAAAAGCGCAATTAAATATGGGGATTTTTAGTCCTAAAACAGTATCAGTTGGCGATTTGTTTGCCGGTGCAGTAATTCCTGGCCTGATACTGGTGATATTTTACATTTTATATTGTATCGCTGTAGCGGTGTTTAAACCTGATGCTATTCCAAAGCGCGCTCCAGAAGAGTCAAACGCAGCGCCGGAATCGCTAACGGTGATGTTATTTATTTCAGCTTTACTACCACCATTATTGCTAATGTTCGCGGTATTGGGTTCTATATTATTTGGTTATGCCACCCCCACAGAAGCCGCAGGTGTTGGTGCTACGGGCTCATTACTATTAGCGTTGTGGAAAAAGCAGCTTTGCAGAGTCAACCTAAATGCTGTGATGCAAACTACGGTTAAAATTACCTCCATGGTGTTTTTGATCTTGATTGGCGCTAGTCTATTTTCACTAGTATTTAGAGGTTTTGGCGGCGAAGAGTTAGTTCATGGGCTATTTCAGCAAATGCCCGGTGGTGTTGTCGGCGCGACCTTAATTGTTATGCTGGTCATTTTTTTACTTGGCTTTATTTTAGACTTTATAGAAATAACGTTTGTTGTGGTACCGATTGTTGCACCGGTATTAATGGCGATGGGCATAGATCCCATTTGGTTAGGAATTATGATCGCGGTGAATCTACAAACGTCATTTTTAACTCCACCATTTGGCTTTGCGCTATTTTATTTAAGGGGGGTGGCAGATAAGTCAGTCACCACCGCCGCGATTTATAAAGGCGTAATACCTTTTATTTTTATACAGTTAATATTACTGTGTACTTTAGCTTATTGGCCAAGTTTAGTGACTTGGTTACCTAACGTAATATATGGATAAAATTATGATAAAAAACTTTGCTCGTTCGTCGATTTTAATAATCATGACTTTATTTGCCTTGGCAGCGTGTGGTGATAAACACCACACCACAAGCACCGAAAAAAGTGTGCAGCCACAAGAAAAATTTACTTGGAAGCTCGTAACGTCTTGGCCTAAGAATTTCCCAGGCTTAGGCATGGCACCAGAAAAGTTCGCTAATTACGTTAACGCCATGAGTAATGGTCGACTCACGGTAAAAGTTTATGGTGCAGGTGAATTAGTCCCTGGATTTGAAGTGTTTGATGCGGTATCTCAAGGTACGGTTGAAATGGGGCATAGTGGTTCTTATTACTGGAAGGGAAAAATCCCTGCATCGCCTATTTTTAGTGCTATTCCTTTTGGTATGACAGCAACAGAATTCAATGCTTGGCTGCATTACGGTGGTGGAATGGAGCTTTGGCAAGAGCTGTATGCACCCTTTGGTATTAAGCCCATGCCTGGTGGTAATACTGGGGCCCAATTTGGTGGTTGGTTTAAAAAAGAAATTAATTCAGTCGCTGATCTGCAAGGTTTAAAAATGCGTATTCCGGGGCTTGCGGGTGAAGTACTTAAAAATGCTGGCGCGATTCCTGTAACATTAACCGGTGGCGAAATTTTTTCTTCATTACAAAGTGGTGCTATTGACGCGACAGAGTGGGTCGGTCCATATAATGACTTAGCTTTTGGGTTTTATCAGGCCGCCGATTATTATTACGCTTCGGTATGGCATGAACCTGGTACTGGTCTAGAGTTATTAGTGAATCAAAAAGCTTTTGACACGTTACCCGCAGATTTACAACGCATTGTTGAAATAGCGGCGAACGCGGCGAATGAGTCTACATTAGCAGAATATAATGCCCGAAATAATGCGGCTTTAAAAACTTTGATTGAAGAGCACAATGTGCAGTTGCGTCAATTTCCGACTGAAGTTATGCAAGCACTTAAACACCAAACTGATTTATTAATTAAAGAACAGGTAAAAGCAGATAAAGACTTTGCTCGCGTTTGGCAGTCATACAGTGAGTTTTTAACATCAATGAAAGAATATAATAAATTAACCTTGCAAGCATATTACGAAAACCGTTAATTTTTCGTAATATTAATGAATAATGTCGAATATTGTCACTGGTCGCACCTCTTAAAGGGCAAAGCAAGAGTAAACTAGTCGGCAATTTCATTTTGTAAATCAATTTTTCACTAAACAACCCAAGTTATTGAGCAAAGAAATCTAGCTTTAAAACTTGGATGTTAACGTGATATTAAGAAGGTATAGTTATGGTTATTAAGCCAAAGATTCGTGGTTTTATTTGTACTAATGCTCACCCTGCCGGTTGTGCAGCGCATGTAAATGAGCAAATTGCTTTTGTTAAAAGTCAGCCTCAAGCCGATGCTAAACCTAAAAACGTATTAGTTATTGGTGCATCAACAGGTTACGGTTTGGCTTCTCGAATTACTGCTGCTTTTGGTAACGATGCTAAAACATTAGGTATTTTCTTTGAAAAACCCCCGACAGACAGAAAAACTGCATCAGCAGGTTGGTATAACACCGCTGCTTTTCAAGCGGCTGCAGACGAAGCTGGATTATGGTCGAAAAATATCAATGGCGATGCGTTTTCACATGAAATTAAAGCTAAAGCTATTGAAACCATTAAAGCTGAATTAGGTGAAATTGACCTGATCGTATACAGCTTAGCGTCACCACGACGTACTGATCCTGATAGCGGCGAAGTTTACTCATCAGCACTTAAACCCATTGGTAAAAGCGTTACTACGAAGAATTTAAACACCTCGAAACGTATCATTGACTCAGTGTCAGTTGAAGCGGCAACAGAAGAAGAAATTCAAGGTACCATTGATGTAATGGGCGGCGCTGATTGGGAGCTTTGGATTAAAGCTCTCGGTGAAGCGGGTGTATTGGCTAATGGTTTTAAAACCGTAGCTTATACCTATATTGGCAAAGAATTAACTTGGCCGATATACGGACATGCGACTATTGGCCGTGCGAAAGAAGACTTAGATCGTGCGTCAACAGCGATAAAAGCAACAACAGCAGATATTAAAGGCGAAGCTTATGTTACGTCACTCAATGCTGTTGTTACGCAAGCAAGTTCAGCGATTCCAATTATGCCATTATACATATCAGCCATGTTTAAAGTGATGAAAGCTGACGGCACATATGAAGGTTGTATCGAGCAAATTCAAGGATTGTTTAGAGAAAACATCTACGGTGTGAACCCGACTATTGATGAAGCAGGGCGTTTACGTCAAAACAATAAAGAACTTGAAGATAGCGTACAACAACGTGTAACTGATATTTGGAATACCGTTGATAGCGATACGATTGACGAGTTAACTGATTATGTTGGTTATCATCAAGAGTTTTTGAAATTATTCGGTTTTAACGTTTCAGGTGTTGATTATGATGCAGACATCAGTCCTGAATTAGCCATTAACAATTTGCTATAAAATAACAGCTGTTAGTGAATGAGTTCAATATAGCCATAAAAAACCGACGAATTGTCGGTTTTTTTATGGCAATTAGGCATATAAGTAACGAATAATTAAAATTTTGTTATCTAGGATAAAGAGCTAAAATTGAAGTTGAATTTATCCTGTATCGTCCGAAATTTATGCTATTAAAGAGAGTTTTGTTCGATTAATCCACGAAATATAGATTTTTCGTCTAAATTGTTATTTATTGTGGTGCTTAAGATAGAATCAAAATGTGGTTTTGTGCTAGAATCGCGCCAGAAATTTTAACTAGAGCCAGTGAACCTTAATTTACCTAAAATAAATTAAGACTTTGCTGAAATACACTGAAATCGGTCATTTATGTTAGTTGGTCGCATTAATTGTTGTGATGTTCGCAATAAGGAAATGCAGTTAAGTAGCGAATTAATTGATTTTGATTACTCCCATCAAAAGTAGTGCAAGTGTTTATGATTACAATAAAAAAAGGTCTGGATGTTCCTGTAGTAGGTGCCCCCAGCAGGTAATCCATGATGGTCCGTCCATCAAAACTGTTGCAACATTAGGTGAAGAGTTTGTGGGTATGCGCCCAACCATGTTTGTTAAGGTTGGAGATAGCGTTAAAAAAGGTCAGGCACTTTTTGAAGATAAAAAGAATCCTGGCGTTAAATTCACAGCTCAAGCTTCAGGTGTTGTTAAAGAAATAAATCGTGGTGAAAAGCGCGTATTGCAATCTGTTGTCATCGAAATTGGCGGCAATGAGCAAGAAACGTTTACTCGCTATGCTGCTAACGAACTTAACTCAATCGCACGCGAAGACGTTGTTTCAAACCTAGTTAACTCAGGTTTGTGGACTGCATTGCGTACGCGACCATTTAGTAAAGTTCCCGCTATAGATTCTGTACCTGTTGCTGTATTTGTTAGTGCAATGGATACTAATCCTCTTGCTGCAGATCCTGCGGTTATAATTGCCGAGCAAAGTGAAGCCTTCGTTAATGGTTTATCTGTGCTTGCTCGTTTAACTGACGGTGAAGTATTTGTTAGCAAAGCACCAGGTAGCGACATTGCCGTTAATTCATCTGCAAATGTAAATGAATTTGCTGGTAAGCATCCTGCTGGTTTAGTGGGTACACATATGCACTTTTTGAAGCCTGTTAGTGCTGATAATGTTGCATGGCATGTTGGTTACCAAGATGTTATTGCCATCGGTCAGTTATTTACTACTGGTGAATTAGATAGCCGTCGTGTTATTTCTTTAGCTGGTCCTGCTGCCAAAAATCCTCGCTTAATTCGTACTACCTTAGGTGGAAGCGTTGCAGAAATTACTGCCAATGAAAAACTTGATGGTGAGTTACGTGTAGTTTCGGGCTCGTTATTATTAGGTTCTGTTGCTTCAGGTGTTAAGGGATATTTAGGTCGCTATCACACACAAATTTCTCTGATCCTTGAAGGCAGAGAAAAAGAGTTTGTTGGCTATATGTACCCTGGACCTAACAAGTTTTCAGTAACGCGTGCTTACATGGGGCACTTCTTCTCTAAGAAGTTGTTCAATATGACCACAACGACTAATGGTAGTGCACGTGCTATGGTGCCAATTGGCAACTTCGAACGCGTTATGCCATTAGATATATTGCCAACTATGTTATTGCGCGATTTATGTGCCGGCGATACTGACGGCGCGCAACAACTTGGTGCCTTAGAGCTTGATGAAGAAGATTTAGCCTTGTGTACGTTTGTTTGCCCAGGCAAAACAGATTACGGTGTGATCCTTCGTGATTGCCTAACCACAATTGAGAAGGAAGGTTAGTCATGGGCTTGAAAAAGTTTATTGAAGATATCGAACCGCAATTTGAAAAAGGCGGTAAACTTGAAACTTGGTATGCGCTTTACGAAGCCGTTGCTACAGGGTTATTTACACCTGGCCAAGTGAATAAAGGTCAAACACACGTTCGTGACAGTATTGATCTTAAACGTATCATGATCACAGTATGGTTAGCGGTTTTCCCTGCCATGTTCTGGGGTATGTACAACATAGGTTTTCAAGCAACTGACGCATTAGCGGCTGGTTATGCTTTACCTGATACGTGGCAAGTAGGTTTGTTTGAAATGTTGGGCGGTAGCTTGTCGGTTGAATCTGGTTGGTTCAGCATGATGTTTTACGGTGCTATGTTCTTCTTACCTATCTATGCAACTGTGTTTGTAGTGGGTGGTTTTTGGGAAGTGTTGTTTGCCTCAGTACGCAAACATGAAGTTAACGAAGGTTTCTTTGTTAGTTCAATACTTTTCGCCTTAATCCTGCCTGCAACTATCCCATTATGGCAAGCGGCTATCGGTATTACTTTTGGTATTGTTATTGCCAAAGAAGTATTTGGTGGTACAGGTAAAAACTTCTTAAACCCTGCATTAGCAGGTCGTGCGTTTTTATTCTTTGCTTATCCAAGTGAAATATCTGGCGATGCTGTTTGGGTTGCTGCTGATGGTTTCTCTGGTGCAACTGCGCTTAGTGCAGCGAACCAAGGTTTAATTGAATACACTGTTAATGCTGACTGGTGGAATGCATTCTGGGGTTATATTCCAGGTTCTGTTGGTGAAGTGTCTACCGCGATGATTCTACTTGGTGGTGCATACATTCTTTATAAAGGTATTGCTTCATGGCGTATCGTTTTAGGTGTGTTTGCCGGTATGGTTGTTATGTCAATGCTATTGAACGCTATTGGTAGTGATACTAATGCAATGTTCGCTATGCCTTGGTATTGGCACCTAGTTACGGGTGGTTTTGCCTTTGGTATGATGTTTATGGCGACAGATCCTGTATCAGCGTCATTTACTAACACCGGTAAATACTGGTTTGGTGCTTTAGTGGGTATCATGGTGGTATTGGTACGTGTTGTTAACCCAGCATTCCCAGAAGGTATGATGTTAGCTATTTTATTCGCTAACTTGTTTGCACCTCTTTTCGACTACTTTGTGGTTCAAGGGAACATCAAACGGAGGCTTGCTCGCAATGTCTGATACTAAAAAGAAAGAAACTTTCGGCAGAACAGTCGGGTTTGTATTTATTATTTGTTTAGTTTGTGCTGCCTTAGTATCGACTTCTGCGGTGGTTTTAAAACCATTGCAAACGGCGAATAAGTTGCTTGATAAGCAAACTAAAATTCTTGAAACTGCCGGTTTATTAGCACTTGCAGGCGACGATATCGTTGGACTTTATAACAATCGTGTTGAAGCTAAAATGATCAGTCTTGAAACAGGTAAAGTTGTTGAAGGTGATGTTAACTCGTTTGAAGAGCGTGCTGACGCACGTGACCCTGCTAAGAGTTTTAAACCTGAAAATGATATTGCTAGTTTAAACCGTGTTGCTAAAAATGCCGTGGTTTATCTTGTTAAAGACGAGCAAGGTAAAGTAACAACAATTGTATTGCCAATTGTTGGCTCTGGCTTGTGGGATCTTATGTACGGTTTTGTTGGTTTAGAGTCTGACCTTAATACTGTTAAAAGCGTAATCTATTCTGACCTTAAAGAAACTCCAGGTTTAGGTGCTGAAGTACTTAACCCTAACTGGAAAGCTTTATGGCCAGGTAAGAAAATGTTTGATGAGCAAAACAACATAGCTATTCAAATTGTTAAAGGTGGCGCTAAATCTGGTGATGTTCATGGCGTTGATGCTCTTTCAGGCGCAACATTAACCAGTAACGGTGTTGAAACAACTTTACATTTTTGGCTTGGTGAAGAAGGTTATGGTCCATTCATTACTAACTATCGCGCTGGAGGGTTGAACTAATGGCTACTGATACTAAAAAGGTTTTATTTGGACCTGTTGTTGATAATAACCCTATCGCGTTGCAAGTACTGGGTGTTTGTTCTGCGCTAGCCGTTACAAGTTCAATGGCAAACGCCATGGTAATGACCATTGCGGTAATGTTTGTGACGGGCTTTTCGAATTTGTTTATTTCACTTATTCGTAATCAAATTCCATCAAGTGTGCGTATTATTGTGCAAATGGCGATTATTGCATCACTGGTAATTTTAGTTGACCAAGTCTTAAAGGCTTTCTCTTATCAACTATCAAAAGAACTGTCGATGTTTATTGGTTTAATCATTACTAACTGTATTGTAATGGGTCGTGCTGAAGCTTTTGCTATGAAAGAAAAGCCAGGCGTGAGCTTTTTAGACGGTATTGGTAATGGTTTAGGCTACGGTGCTGTATTGATCATTGTTGCATTCTTCCGTGAACTATTTGGTTTTGGTACTTTATTTGGTTACGAAGTTTTTGCCTTAGTGCAAAACGGTGGTTGGTACCAAGGTAATGGCTTACTCGTTTTACCATTTAGCTCATTCTTCATTATCGGTTTAATCATTTGGTCAATTCGCCAGTGGAAACCAGCACAAGTAGAGAAGGACTAAGCAATCATGGAACATTATTTAAGTTTATTTGTTAAGACCATATTTATTGAAAATTTGGCATTAACCTTTTTCCTAGGTATGTGTACTTTCTTAGCGGTGTCTAAGAAAGTAAGCACAGCGATAGGTCTTGGTGTTGCAGTTGTTGTGGTATTAGGTATTGCGGTACCTGTTAACCAAATCATCTATCAAGCGATTTTAGCGCCAGGTGCGTTAGATAGTTTAATGGGCGTAACTGAAGCAAAAGACTCTATTGATTTAAGCTTCTTGTCTTTCATTACCTTTATTGGTGTGATTGCGGCATTAGTACAAATCCTTGAGATGGTTTTAGATAAATACTTCCCTGCGCTTTATCAAGCACTTGGTATTTTCTTACCCTTGATCACCGTTAACTGTGCAATCTTCGGTGGTGTTTCATTTATGGTTGCGAAAAACTTAACCTTAGGCGAAAGTTTCGTTTATGGCATCGGCTCAGGTATCGGTTGGATGTTAGCCATCGTACTGATAGCGGGTATTCGTGAAAAAATGAAATACTCGGATGTACCTGACGGCTTAAAAGGCTTAGGTATTACGTTTATTACTGCAGGATTGATGGCGTTTGGCTTTCTTTCTTTCGGTGGTATTTCACTTTAGGTTAATGTCGGTTTTAGCTAGCACTTGCTTAAATACAATGAGCTTAGCTAAAACCCTTAAATAAGATTAAAGGAAAAGTCGATGGAAATTATTATTCTCGGCGTATCGATGTTTACCGTGATAGTACTAGCCTTGGTAATGGTGATTTTATTTGCCAAATCTAAGTTAGTATCTTCAGGTGACGTTACGATTAGCATCAATGGTGACCCAGAGAAAGCAGTAACAACTGCGGCTGGTGGTAAGCTTTTAGGCGCACTTGCTGACCAAGGTATTTTTATACCTTCAGCTTGTGGTGGCGGTGGTACTTGTGGCCAATGTCGTGTAGAAATACATTCAGGTGGTGGTGATATACTACCAACTGAATCAGGTCATATTAACAAGCGTGAAGCTAAAGAAGGTTGTCGTTTAGCCTGTCAAGTTGCTGTTAAACAAGATATGGATATTGTACTTGAAGATGAAATCTTCGGAGTTCAACAATGGGAATGTGAAGTTATCTCTAACGATAACCAAGCAACTTTCATTAAAGAGCTTAAGTTACAAATTCCTAATGGCGAATCTGTACCGTTTAAAGCCGGTGGTTATATTCAAATTGAAGCGCCTGCGCATCATGTAAAATATAGCGACTTCGATATTGATGACCAATACAAAGGTGATTGGAATCATTTTGGCTTTTTTGATGTTGAATCAAAAGTTGATGAGCCTACGTTACGTGCCTACTCAATGGCGAACTATCCTGAAGAAGAAGGCATTATTATGCTTAACGTGCGTATTGCTACGCCGCCTCCAGGACGTTTGCATTTACCAGCAGGTAAAATGTCGTCATATATTTTCAGCTTAAAAGCGGGTGATAAAGTGACTATTTCAGGTCCATTTGGTGAGTTTTTCGCTAAAGAAACTGAAAATGAAATGGTATTTATCGGTGGTGGTGCTGGTATGGCGCCAATGCGTTCACACATTTTTGATCAACTTAAGCGTTTGCAATCTAAACGTAAAATGTCGTTCTGGTATGGTGCACGTTCTAAGCGTGAAATGTTCTACGAAGATGATTATAACGGCCTTGCGGCTGAAAATGACAACTTTGAATGGCATGTTGCGTTATCAGATCCACAACCAGAAGATAACTGGGATGGCATGACAGGTTTTATTCATAATGTATTGCACGAGCAATACTTGAAAGACCATGAAGCGCCAGAAGATTGTGAGTACTACATGTGTGGTCCTCCAATGATGAACGCCGCGGTTATTCATATGTTGAAAGATTTGGGTGTTGAAGATGAAAACATCATGTTGGATGACTTTGGCGGCTAATTAAGCTGACAAATTCATGTAATGAAAGGCGGCTTAGGTCGCCTTTTTAATACCTACTTTTTATATGTTTTTCATGAATTATTAAAGTAGTGATTTTATTTAGCTAAAAGAAAATACAGTTAATCAGTCGGTTACTTTAGCTAAATAAAATTTATTAAGGATATTGTAATGCAATATAATTTTAAACTTAAAAGACACCTGTTAGCGTTTAAATTAGTGGTAGTAGCGTTTTCTGCTTTAATGCTTAGTGGCTGCTTTCCTAGTAATGATCTTGGCCGTGCAGAATACTTACTTCAAGGTCATACGATGGGCACCACATATAATATTAAATTAGTCGGTGAAAATTTAGATGCAGAAAAAATTCAGCAAGGTATTGATGCGCAACTTGTTCTGCTGAATCAGGAAATGTCGACCTATATTAAAGACTCTGAGCTATCAACGTTTAATCAATCTACCTCACTTGCCCCCATTAAGGTTTCAGTAGGGTTAGCGCGAGTGATTAAAGAAGCGATACGTTTAGGGAGATTAAGTGATGGTGCACTAGACGTTACGGTTGGACCTTTAGTTAATTTATGGGGTTTTGGACCGGAATATCGACCAGAAACTGTGCCGAGTGCTGAGTTACTCAACGCGACAAAAGCGCGGGTAGGCTTAAACAAACTAACACTAGAAAATGGCATGCTAAGTAAAAGCACCCCTGATCTCTACGTTGATTTATCAACTATTGCCAAAGGCTACGGTGTTGACTTAGTTACCGAGTTTATCGAAGAGAACGGCATTAACAACTACCTTGTTGAAATTGGTGGTGAAATGCGCGTTAAAGGCTTTAAACATACTGGCGAGCTTTGGCATGTAGCAATTGAGAAACCATTAAATGGTGAACGCTCAATTCAACAAATTATTATACCCAAAGATAATGCCGTAGCGACTTCAGGAGACTATAGAATTTACTTTGAAGCCGATGGTCAACGTTTTTCGCATATCATAGACCCAAAAAATGGAAAGCCAATCAACCATAAACTGGTCTCTGTAACTGTGATCCATCCATCCTCAATGACCGCCGATGGTTTATCAACGGCTATGATGGTAATGGGTGAAGAAAAAGCGCTAGCGTTTGCAGAGGCTAATGGTATTGCTGCATATATTATAGCGAAAACTGATCATGGCTTTGTTGAGCAAAGCACGGTAAAATTCATGCAATACCTCAAGTAGGTTTGCACTTTTATAATTAAATGTTGAAATGTTATCAAATAGGTAGGCACTTAATATGGCTATATTCTTAATCACCTTAGGCTTTTTTCTCGTTATTGTCATGGCAATGGCTGTAGGATATATTTTTCAAAATAAAACACTTGCTGGCAGCTGTGGTGGCTTATCAAGCGTTGGCATTGATAAATCTTGTAATTGTGATAACCCTTGTGAAAAACGCCAGGAACGTGATCGAGTAGCGGCGTTAGCTATTGGCGATATCAACGTAAAAAACATTTAAGCTGTTATCAAAGCTTAATCTATTTCACGATTAAGCAATATTAACACTGAGTGTTATTCTTCAGTTGATAGATAAAAGGTGAGCTTAGCTCACCTTTTTCATTTCTACCATTTGAGCTTTTAGCTGTTAGCTGTTAGCAAAGCATATTTATATCAAGTTAATTAACTGCTCATTTTAACCATTAAAAAGTGGAGTACTTAATTTGTAAAATTACTATTAAGTAAGTCGCTCAATAAGCCAGTAAGTTGCAACTAAAGCAATGGTGATATTAAGCGAAAATACTAGTTTAGTTTGATACCAAACTTTTGCTTTAAAAGGGTAAAGACAAACAAAAGCAAGTACAATCACGGTGAGCTGTCCAAGCTCTACGCCAATATTAAATGAGATTAAGCTCATTAAGTATTGGCTCGCTGGTAACCCTACATCACTTAATACCGATGCAAACCCCAACCCGTGTAACAAGCCAAAGGCAAAAATTATAGGCAAGCGTGTATGACTTTTTTCGTTTTGGTTCGCGCGGTAAATATTCTCTAATCCTACATAGACAATAGAAAGAGCAATCAAGGGCTCTACAATCGTGCTAGATAGCGTTAGAACACCGTAAATACCCAATGCCAAGGTTATGGTATGGGCAAGCGTAAATGCTGAAATTTGCCAGATTAACGTTGAACGACGTTTAGCAAAGAGCAAAAGCGCTAAAACAAATAATATATGGTCCAACCCACGTGGCAGAATATGAACAAACCCCTGATAAATATAATCAAAGGCGAGTGTAATATTGTTAGGGTTATTCACGTTATTTAAGTGTAAAGCATCCGATTGATTAATTTGAAAGCTTTTGCTTAAACCGCCTGAGCTTATCAGCGCTTGCTGAGGTCGCACCACTTTCAATACTATATTACTTAACAGTGGTGCAAAACTAACAGCAACTTCACTCGCACCTTCTGGTATATCGCCAGTAGCATGCAATTGAGTTTTATAATCAGTTAGGTTTTCTGGTTGAGATAAAATTTGTTTTAACTGCTGTAGCTTTAATCCCTGAAAGCTTAAACTTTTTTGTTGCTCAACATTTTTTGTTTTGTCTAAAAAAATTAAAGTAGACTGCTGGCTTAAAACCGTTTCAAGGTTTTCGAGTAATCTTTTTTGCTCAATAAATGATTGTTGATTTAATGCTGTTAGCACCTCGCTATCTTCACCCGAAATGTCTAAATGTTCTTTTAATAAATGTATAAAATCAACAGTGACATTGAGTTGATATCTCTCATTATTGTCTAGCGATAACGTAGCCTGATTAATATCATCACTATGAGCAAAACTTATGTTAGAAAACGAACATGTCGTCAAGATCACAATAATTAAATATAACAGAGGAAGTCGTTGAGTAAGCAAAATTAATAACCTTGATTGTAAGTTGTTAAATGTAGGGAAAGTGGCGTTAAATTATCGTGTTTTATAGCAAATGAATAGGCTTAGTTGCGAGCAAATTATTCCGTATTTCTTATATATTGCTAAATCGTTATCGCGGTTGTCCTTATCGAGATTTTGTCTTTAATATTGTGAATTATACAATCGATAAAACAGTATTTTAAAATTTTATTTAAGCCAATAAACTGGCAAATATAAACACTGATTATCGACGTTGTATATTCTAGTTTTGAACAAAAAATTACAAAAAAATATGAGTAAGACCGCTAAGTAGAGGATTATAATGTCGCGGCAACATTCGTTCAATCCCTCTCGTTAAA
This sequence comes from Colwellia sp. PAMC 21821, assembly GCF_002077175.1. Lineage (NCBI taxonomy): Bacteria > Pseudomonadati > Pseudomonadota > Gammaproteobacteria > Alteromonadales > Colwelliaceae > Colwellia > Colwellia sp. PAMC 21821. The sequence continues at coordinate 759,535 of NZ_CP014943.1, read as the reverse complement.
TAGGTGAGAATAAATGGAGCTTAGTCTGCTATCAAGCTGAGTTAATTGAATTACTCGATAAAAGTAACTTTGAACGACTAACATCAGCAATGGTTAACCGGGGATTTGGATAAGCGTCTGCTAAGTAATAGAAGCACAACTGTATTAGTTCACTTATCCAAAGTTCAGGTTACATAGCAATATAAACATTGAAAATAGCATTAACCAGTGTAATTCATTAGTTAGTCATTGGTTAACGGCTTTAACCAGAACAAATAGAGTTCATTAGGTCATTATGTTTAAAAAAATATTAATAATTTTGTTACTATCCTGTATTTCTGCATCGTCTTGGGCTGCAGGCCCTGGCAGTATCGATTTAACTAATTCGATATTTGGCTTCACCGCCATCATTCTTTTTTCAATTGCTTATTTGCTGGTTATCGGCGAAGACTTAATACACTTAAGGAAGTCTAAACCTGTATTGGTGGCCGCGGGTATTATTTGGCTGATTATAGGTTGGGTATATACCCAGCATGGCTTTCCTGTCGAAGCAGAAGAAGCGTTTAATCACAATTTACTTGAATATGCACAATTGTTGTTATTTCTTCTAGTGGCGATGACCTATATTAATGCCATGGAAGAACGCGGTATTTTTGATGGTTTGCGCTTGTGGATGGTTTCAAAAGGGTTAAGTCTGAGGTCTTTGTTTTGGTTAACCGGTATTTTAGCCTTCGCTATTTCTTCTTTTGCTAACAACTTAACAACCGCCATGTTGATGTGCGCTATTATATTAAAAGTAGCGTCAAAAGATAAAAAGTTTATCAATATTGCCTGTATTAATATTGTTGTTGCCGCTAATGCAGGTGGGGTTTTTAGTCCGTTCGGCGATATTACCACCTTAATGATTTGGCAGTCTGGACTCGTTAAGTTTGAGCAATTTATCGTACTATTTATTCCGTCTTTAGTGAATTTTTTAGTGCCAGCGATTATTATGAGCTTTTTCATTTCGAACGAAAAATCGATCCCAGATGTTAGTGAGACTTTTAAGATTAAACGAGGAGCAAAAAGAATAGTTGCCTTGTTTATTCTCACCATAGCAACGGCGGTGCTATGCCATAGTGTTGTTAACATGCCGCCAGTGCTAGGTATGATGATGGGCTTGGGTTACTTAAAATTCTTTGGCTTTTATTTACGTATGAGTCTTCCTCGCTCTTTAGATAAAAAACGCAGTAAAGCTGAAGCTGAAAATGACTCAGAAGAATTAAAAAAGCTTGGCAATATAATACCTTTTGATATTTTTGACAAAATCGCACGTGCAGAGTGGGACACTTTATTGTTTTTCTACGGCGTAGTGATGTGTGTTGGCGGTTTAGGCTTTATGGGCTATTTAAGCTTAGTATCAGAAGCGCTATACAGTAACTGGAGTCCAACCTATGCCAATATCGCCGTCGGTGTATTGTCGGCCATAGTAGATAATATTCCGGTAGTATTTGCCGTGTTGAGCATGAACCCTGCGATGGATCTTCAACAATGGTTGTTAGTGACGATGACAGCAGGTGTTGGTGGTAGCTTATTATCAATAGGCTCCGCGGCAGGTGTAGCGTTAATGGGTCAAACCAAAGGTGTATATTCGTTTATGGGCCACTTAAAGTGGAGTTGGGTTATCGCTCTGGGTTACGCCGCAAGTATTGGCGTACACTTTTTGATTAATGGCTAATATGTTAGCCTAAGTTAACGTAATACTGACAACATTTTTAACTGCCTACCATTACTATAAATCAAGAGTAATGGTAGGCATATTTATTTAATATATTGCTTATTTACTGCTTTATCTCTAGCCAGAACACGCTGCTTCTATAAAGTCTTTTAACTATTTATCGCAAGTTTTCGACAAATTTTATCAGCAAGTCCTTATCATCATTCTAACGACTGCATTATTGAGTGGTATTACTGTATTGACGGTAGCTTCTTATATGGTAAAGTAACTGTGTTTATATACAGTTTACGTGTACAGTTTATGTGTATAGTTTATGTGTATAGTTTACGTGTATAGTTAGGGCGTAGTTGATTACACCTTAACGTTTATTATTAAATGGAATGATAAATGTTCAATGCTAACCATTCACAGAAGAAGATAATTCATATAGATATGGATTGCTTCTACGCGGCAGTAGAAATGCGCGATAATCCTGAATGGCGCAATGTACCTATTGCTGTCGGTGGTAACGGGCCGCGCGGTGTATTGTGTACCTGTAATTATAAGGCGAGAGAATTTGGCGTGCGTTCTGCCATGCCGAACGCAAGGGCTAAGGCGCTTTGCCCTGAACTGATTATTGTGAATGGCCGAATGTCTGTATATCAGCAAGTGTCAGAACAAATTAGAGCCATATTCCTCCGTTATACCGACTTAATTGAGCCTTTATCGTTAGATGAAGCCTACCTTGATGTAACAGACTCCCCGTTGTTTTATGGCAGTGCCACTTTAATTGCTGAACAAATTCGACGCGATATTTATAATGAACTTAATCTCACGGCGTCTGCCGGTATTGCACCGAATAAATTTATTGCTAAAATTGCTAGCGATGAAAATAAGCCAAACGGTCAGTGTGTGGTTGCCCCTGAAAATGTTAGTGCCTTTGTTGCTGATTTACCCTTGAAAAAAATTCCGGGTATCGGTCCAAAAACGAGTGAAAAATTGAAAGCTTATGGCTTTGAAAGTTGCGCTGATGTCAGGGCTAGTTCGGTAGCAAAACTTCACACGATTGTCGGTAAGTTTGCTAATGCTTTATATCAGCGCAGCTTTGGCATAGACGATAGAGTTCTTGAAACAAAGCGGGTGAGAAAGTCACTAGCAATTGAAACCACGATGGCAGAAGACATCGACTCCATTGAGCAATGTCAGGTAATACTGATAAATTTATTTAGCAAACTTAAACAGCGTCTAGCTAAGCATGACGATCGTCAGATTAGCAAACAAACGGTAAAAATTAAGTTTGCAGACTTTCAGCAAACCACGGTTGATATGCAATCAAAAGCTTGTATCGAGGCTGTTTTTATTGAGTTATTGCAAAAAGCCATGACCCGTTCTAATAATCGAAAAGTTCGATTAATTGGCTTGTCATTAGGCTTTGCTGAGCAGCAAAGTATGGATAACCAATGCCAGTTAGCCTTGTTCTAGGGCTTTAATTTAACCCTCATCTAGTTTTCACATTTCCTTGACAATAATTTCGCAACAGCCTGTCACTATTTTGCCTAACTATTATTTATGTATGCTTTTCAAATTAGTCCTATTAACTTGTATTGTTTGCGTAAAGCAAATTTGATTAACTAGCTTGGTATAAGATGTTGATAGAATATAATTGATGGCTTTAAATCGGATAATCTTAAATTATCAATCCCGTATTAAAACATCTCTTGTTAATTAACAGCTAACTTGTTTTTAATAAAAAGTAGTACACTTAATTAATCAATTTGGTTTTATTTCAAAATACAGCAGGGTAATTATGTTTAAAAAATCTTTAGTGACAATAACAATGCTTTTCAGTGTTGTAATCAGTGTTGTAATGAGTGTTTCAACCAGCGCCCAAGAAATGGCTGAGGCAGAAATAACAGTACAACCGGCTGCAGGCGACGTCTACATGTTACAAGGCCCTGGAGGCAACATTGGCGTATTAGCAACGGATAAAGGATTGTTGCTGGTTGATGATAAGTTTGCTCCGCTTGCTGAAAAAATTGAATCAGCGATGAAGGGGATTGAAGATAAAGAGCTTAAGTATGTGATCAACACTCATTTTCATGGTGATCATACGGGTAGTAATGAGTTTTTCTCACATAAAGCACCGATATTCGCGCACGAAAACGTACGTAGTCGCTTGAGCAGTAAAGCTGAACATCAAGCGGATAGTTTACCCGTAGTAACCTACAAAGATGGCATTACTATTTATTTAGATAATGAAGAAATTCAGTTAACACATTTAGCAAAAGGCCATACCGATGGCGACACTTATGTATATTTTAAAAAAGCGAATGTATTACATACCGGTGATTTATTTTTTGAAGTCGGCTTCCCTTATGTTGATTTAAAAAGTGGTGGCAGTGTGAAAGGTTATCTAGCGGCTGTTAAGCACATGATAAAACACACGCCTGATAATGTGGTGATTATTCCAGGACACGGTCAATTAACAGATAAAAAAAGCTTGATAGCTTTTGCACAGATGATGGAATTTAGTATCAATAAAGTTTCTATCGCACTTGCTGCAGGAAAATCAGAACAACAAATACTTACCGAAGGTATTGGTGAAAAATATAAGCATTTGTCTTGGGCTTTTATCAGCGAAGAGAAGTGGCTTAAAACCTTGGTCGCAGATTTAAAGTAATCACTTTTAAGTTGAATAACTTCAACGAGACAGGGTTAATCGTTAAATTCAGCGCATGACTTTATTTGATCACTTAGCTCGTTTTTTTGCGCTAAGCGATTGAAAAAAATTACAATTAGTAATGCGCTATTAAAAAAATAAAATATTTTCGTAGAACTATTTTTGATCTATTCTCACTCAACACGACGTTATTGCGTACTTGTCACTGCAAAGGTTTAATTACTACTTCAATTAAGGTCTATATATGAAGCTATCTTATAGGTTAAGTTTATGCATTATTGTAACAATCATGCATTTCTCAAATACCGCTTATGCAAAAGCGACTAAAGACTATCCAGCAAGTACAACAGAGCTTACTTTTAACGCTGATGGCAATCGTATGTCAGGCTTTATTTATCAAGCAGCAGGTTTAGGGCCTCATCCAACCGTATTGTTATTACATGGTTATCCAGGGAATGAAAAAAACCTAGATGTTGCTCAGGCATTGCGAAGTAATGGCTGGAACGTGATATTTTTTCATTATCGAGGCGCATGGGGAAGTGAAGGCGAGTTTTCTTTTTTGAATGCGGAGCAAGATGTTCAAACGGTATTGCAATACATTAGCAATAAAGACAATGCCGAAAAATTGCATATCGACCGAAATGTAATCTCCCTTGTGGGTCATAGTATGGGCGGACATATGGCCATTGCAGGGATCTTAGATAACCAAGCAGTAAACTGTGCTGTGGCATATGACGGGGCTAATCTTGGCGTTGGTGACGTAGGTATAATCGATGATCCTGAGAATACACTACCTTGGAAGGAATACAGTGATAGCTTGTTTATGCTAAAGGGTTGGTCAGGTGATAAAGCTCAACAAGAGCTAAACGAACATAGTAAAGCCCTTAATTTAATAAGAAGAGTGAACACGCTAAACGGTAGACCCGTATTACTTATTGCTGCAGATACAGATGTAATTCCGATGAAATCACACATTCAGCCGTTGTTAACCGCTTTACAAAATACAAAGCAGAGTGATATTTCTTATAAATTGATCGATGATGACCATAGTTTTAATTCATCTCGGACTGAATTAATTGCTACAACGGTCAATTTTTTAAATACTAAGTGTAAAGTTAATTAACGAATAGCTAGCAAGGTAAATAGGTGCTTGAAGGTCTCTTTGAAAGCCTTCAAAGCGCTAAATAAAAATACATTAAGTACTTATACCAAGTAGGTTAATTAGCGGCTCATTTTTAGTGGTTAAAATGAATAATACCAATTGAATTAAGTAAGTGAGCAATTATAAGCGAGTATAAATATTCAAGATTAAGGCACTTGATTGAGCAATAGCTGGCTATTGGGATTGAAAGTAACGCAGATATTGGACATTTAGACCTTCTTAGAATGATCGATTATTTATTTCACTTGGTATAAGTACGGTTTTATAAAATTCATAAGTAGAATTACTACTGACTACATTTTATGCCATGTCATTATCCATTTTTCCTCATGCAATAGTAGATCACTTAATTAATCAAATTGGTGTTAAATTTAAAATAAAAAAACCGCACTTTGCGGTTTTTTTATTTTTTTATGTAGCCATGCTAAGTAGTCACATGTTCGCTAGCTTGTAATTATTGATGAGAGCGTAACTTTAACGTTGCGGTGTCAGCATCATAAATCAACACTCGCTGATAAGCCGGCATTAAGTAACTCGCTGCACTACCTGCATCAATAACGTCTGACCAAAGTTCAACCTGCGCAGCATTGTATTTACTGTAAGTAAGCCCTAGGCTTGGATCAAAACGATAAAAGTAACTGTTGTCACTGGTATCAGTGGTGGTGTTAAAGGTTTGCACATTGTTATTACCTTGAAGTACGCCGTTATCTGTGTAGATAGTGCCGTCAAAACTTGCCCATTCACTGTTACTGTTAGCACTATAAATAGTATTACCCTGATGACTTATCGCAAAGCTTGCTAAACTAGTGAAGGCTGTATTGATATAGGCAGGTTCATTCATTACTGAAATCGTTTCACTAGTATAAGCGTTATAACTTAAGGCGTAGCGCTCAAGAGAATTTGTTGCTTGTTTGTAGGCCATGACTATATCAGCACTGTTTGCTTGAGCAATGCTTGAGGTAAAATAGGTGTTTTCTTGGTCCCAATATTGACGGACTAGCTCTACATTGGCGAATTCTAATGCTTGAGTAATAACAACGGGTACCCCAGCAACCATTTTTATCATTTCAGGACGAGATAATATAGTGATGTTATCAGCATTAAGTTGGCTAAATTGATAGCTGGTTAAGTCAAACTGATAATGATTAATACGGGTTTGTTCATTCTCATCATCGTCTAAATAAGTTTCGCTATTTGATACTAACAACACAGAGCCATCAGGGTGAACAACTAAATTTGTTAAGTCGACATCTGCTAAGGGCGATGTTGCTGTATTAATTAACTCGCCAGAAATAACGTGGTAAGTGCTAAGTTTATCGCCTGCTGCAATGTAAACATAAGGTCGCATAGGATCTAATATTATACCTGAGGTATTAAAGCTAATATTGGCAATATCTATATTAGCACCGTCACTTGCTCCTTTATTGAATGAGACATTAATGCTGCCAGGTAACGCAGACCCCTCGACAGTAGGTGATAAGCTGATTACCGCGCTATGTAAACCATCGGTGATAATGTTAGCCGGTAAACCGGTAATCGTTAATGTGTTGTTAGTGCTGTCCGATGACAAGGATAACCAGTCAACATCCGTCGTTGCTTGCCAAGCGATATTAGCTTCGCTGTTGGTCAATATGTCCACGGTATGCACTAACGTTTGTTCTGTGGCTAAACTATTGAAAGCCAATGACGCGTAGTTACTGCTTAATCGAATGGCGTCGATGGCAAGTTCAACCGTGATCCCTTTTGTAGTACCACTTGTTGGGTCGACAATCGAAATACTTCCAGACATTAAACCCCAGCCAGAAATTAAGCTGCGATCGATATCGACTAATACAGCATCGCCATTTTCATCACTCTGCTGCGTTAATATTAGCCAAGGATCGCTAGCCGTTGCTTGCCAACCTTCACCCATACTTGCTAGTGTCAGTGTTTGTTGTGTTATGGCGCTGTCACCAAAGTTTGTGCTGAATACTAATGTTTCCGCAGAGCTAGAAAACTGACTTAAATTGATCACACTTATTTTATCAGTTAGTGAAGATGTTATTACTGCGCGGCTATCGCCATTAGCGATTAACATTTTACTTGGTAGATTTGGCGCTAAATTAATACGGCTAACGATGGCTTGTTGTTCATTATATACATCAACTTTAAAGCCGACTTCAGATTCCAATCTAACATAGTGAGGACGATCATTAGCTGTATGAGAAAGTGCTAAGTTAGTAATAGTATCATCGCTATTTAATACACCATTATCAGTAAATGTTGTACCGTCAAAGCTGATCCACTCACTCGTTGGGCTTATCGCATAAATATTTTTTTCATCTGCCGTTACATAAAAATCGCTAATTTGCTCATTTTCACCTAGTAGTTCAGGGCGGTAACTATGGCTGATTTTAGTGCTAATAGGATTGCGGCCAAAGTCATTAACCTTAACTTCTAAGCGCTTTATCGACATTAAGTCATCAATAGTACTTATATCTAATGCGAATAAGGTTTGATTCTTTTCAGCAACATTAAAGGCTCTGGCCAAAAATGCATTAGGCGCGTCAAAGCCAACACGCATTAAGTTTTCGTCGGTAAACTCTAAAATTCTTGTTGCCACGAAATAGCGACTATCAATGCGGATAAATTTAAAAGGTTCGCTGGTTATATTAATATCGGTTAATTCAACAAAACTCATGTCACTGAGGTCAATTTTATATCTATGTGTCATAGTTTCGCTGGTGTTTTCATCAACAACTGTTGTTTCAAGCGCTTTCGCTAACATAATGCTGGCGTTAGGGTGAATAATAAGCTGTTCTAACTTGGTATCTACTGGAGCTATAACGGTTGTTGATATCAACTCATTAGTATAAAGGTGGTAGCTGCGAAGCTCGTTGCTTGTTGCAACATAATAATGTGGCAGTAAAGGGTTAGTGACTACACCATCAGTGTTAGCGACAATATCGAGCGTATTGTTTTCACTGGCTAAGTCAGACTTATAAAAACTCACGAGTATAGTTTCTGCTATAGCGGTAGTTTGTTCATCGCCACTTAGGGTTATTTCAGCGGTTGTTGTCGTGTTATTAGCTAAGGCACTGCTATCAGCTGTAATGGTTAATTGATTATTTTCAGCATTAGGTGTCAGTGTTAACCAACTTGCTTCAGTGGTAGCTAGCCAACGCCAAGGTAAAATACTATTTGAATTGATATTAAGTGTAGTTTCGCTGTTGTTGATATTACCGGTTTTCGCCAAGGCGACGGTTGCTCTATCAGCAAATAAATGAATGTTGTCTAAGCTTAATTCTACTGGATATTGTGTTGTACCTAGCGGACTGGTAATACTAATTTCAGCCGGATAAAGACCGGGTTCAGTAAAGTCGCTAATATTGGGTGTTGCCGTAATTGTTGTTATGCCATCGAGAAAGGTTTTTTCGACACTGAGCCAAGGTACAGAACTTGTTAGAGATATATCATCTGTATTTGAACTGACATTAATTGTTTTTGCTGCTATCGAGTCAACACCAAAGGTATCATCGAAGGTCAGGGCCTGCCATATCAATAACGAAACGTTAATATCAGCATGAGCCAGGTTAGTGGTCGTAGTGTCGCCGCTGGATAACCTTAATGTTGTCCCGTAAAGATTAGCATTTAATAAGTTAGCATTGACCACATCAATATGAATGGTAGCAGAGGTATCTGTCAGGTTTTCAACGCGATAATTCAACCAAGGCACTGGCTGAGCTGTAGGGGCAAAGCCAAGTAAAAGCCCACCACCATCAAACGTAACATCAACAGCAATAGTGTGGTTTTCTGTTTGCAAAAATTCATTGTTAAATGCTACTGATGCAACCGATGAATTAACCGTAAACGTGGGTGATTTTTCAGTTGAACCGCCACATGCTTGTAACAGTAGTGAGCTAAATAAAATCACTAAGATTAAACGCACGCTTTTAATTTGTCCCTTCATACAGGTCCCTGTTTTTTTATTTAGAGCTAAAATATAGCTTTTATTGATGAATAAATGTCGCTCTAAATTAGCTAATTCATTACTTCAATGGGTATAAGTTTATTTTGCGTGATTATTATCATAATGTAAAACTTATCATGATTTTTAAAATTTTTTACTTTTTGGGGTGCTGAATGTGCTTTATCCATATTGAATGTCATTTTATTAACGAACAAGATAGTTACCAAAATAAAATGTATGACTTAATAGCATCTGCATCATCATTTTTATAGACGATTTTTATATTGTTATTTCGTTTTTAGTTGTTTACGAAGAGCTAGATTAAGGTTGTATCTGAGCATGTAAAGTCATGGTGTTCACATACTTATTGGAAGTTTCGAAGCTGAATAGCTGAAGATTAAGGCTATCTCTATATAAAAGGGCATTGGCTCAATAAAGGAGGTAGTAGTTAATTTGTATGAAATTTATCAATAAATTCCTAAATAGGTTGGTATCTTCAAGCAGAGGTTGCGTATAATAAGTGCTATGGTGCGTCCCTAATAAAAGATTAAAAAGATAAAGCCAAAAGAGTGCGCTTTATACAACATGGTGGTTTATCAATAGATGAAATCATGACACTATTAAACGCTTAAACAGATATAATTTTTCGGAAAGTTGGAAATTCAAATGATTGAAACTAGTGCCCAATTGCGTCAGGCATTTTTAGATTTTTATGCCTCTAAGCAGCACCAAATTGTAGCGAGTAGCTCGCTTGTCCCTGGCAACGATGCGACATTATTATTTACTAATGCCGGTATGGTGCCATTTAAAGATGTATTTCTTGGCGACGATGTTCGCAGCTACACCCGAGCTACCTCGGCACAACGTTGTGTTCGCGCGGGCGGTAAGCATAATGATTTAGAAAATGTTGGTTATACAGCCCGTCACCATACTTTTTTCGAAATGCTAGGTAATTTTAGTTTCGGTGATTACTTCAAAGAAGAAGCGATTAATTACGCCTGGGAATTTCTAACTACCGTATTAGCATTGCCAAAAGAAAAGTTACTGGTAACTGTTTATGAAAGCGATGATGAAGCCTATAACTATTGGCTAAATGAAATTGGTGTGCCAGCAGAGAAAATTATTCGTATTGGTGATAAGTCAGCTGATAAAAAGTATGAATCAGATAACTTCTGGTCGATGGGTGATACTGGTCCATGTGGTCCTTGTTCTGAAATTTTTTATGACCACGGTGAAGACATTTTCGGTGGTCCTCCAGGCTCACCAGATGAAGATGGCGATCGCTTTATCGAAATTTGGAATATCGTTTTCATGCAATACAACCGTCACGCTGACGGCACAATGGAGAATTTACCTAAGCCGTCAGTTGATACGGGTATGGGTTTAGAGCGTATTGCCGCAATCACTCAAGGTGTACATAGCAATTACGAAATTGATATTTTCCAACGCTTAATTCGTGATACCGCTAAATTACTTGAATGTGACGATTTAGAACACAAATCATTACGTGTAATTGCCGATCATATTCGTTCATGTAGCTTCTTGATTACTGATGGTGTAATGCCTTCGAATGAAGGACGTGGCTATGTTTTACGTCGTATTATTCGCCGTGCTATTCGTCATGGACATAAATTAGAAGCTAAATCATTTTTCTTTCATAAAATAGTAGCCTCACTTGCCGCGCAAATGGGTGATGCATACCCTGAACTTGTTCAACAACAAGCTACTATTGAGAAAATTTTACGCATAGAAGAAGAGCAATTCGGTCGTACGTTAGATCGAGGCATGGTGCTATTAGAAGATATTTTATCTGAACTTAAAGGCGACACTATCGCAGGTGATGATGTATTTAAGTTATATGATACTTACGGCTTTCCAGCAGATTTAACCGCTGACATTGCTCGTGAACGTCAGTTACACATTGATATCGAAGGTTTTGATGCCGCGATGGCTCAACAGCGTATTCGCGCTCAAAAAGCCAGTCAGTTTGGTACAGATTACAATGAAACACTTAAGTCAGAACACAGAACTGACTTTAAAGGCTACACTCGCAATGAGATGTCTTCTACCGTTGTTGAGCTATTTAATGCTGAATCATCAGTTAAAGAGCTGAAAGCAGGCGAAGCGGGTATTGTAGTGCTTGATCAAACGCCATTTTACGCTGAATCAGGCGGGCAAGTAGGTGATAGCGGTACGCTACTGCTTGACGATGGCGTATTTGAAGTAACCGATACGGTTAAACTCGGTCATGCGTTTGCTCATAGAGGTACTGCTCGCAGCACTATCGGTTTAAACAGTCGTGTTAAAGCGCAAATTAATAGTGAGCGTCGCGCTGCTATTGTTAAAAACCATACAGCTACGCATATATTGCACGCTAGTCTTCGCAAAGTATTAGGCGAACATGTTACACAAAAAGGCTCATTGTGTGATGCCGAAAAACTACGTTTTGACTTTTCTAACTTTGAAGCAGTAACACCTGAAGAGTTAATCATGGTTGAACGTATGGTGAATGAGCAAATTCGCAGTAACTTAGGTCGCGAAACCAATTTAATGCAAATTGACGAAGCGAAAGAAAAAGGCGCTATGGCCTTATTTGGTGAAAAGTACGACGATGAAGTGCGAGTGGTTACCTTAGGTGATTTCTCAACAGAGCTTTGTGGTGGTGTTCACGTTGACCGAACGGGTGATATTGGCTTATTCAAAATTATATCTGAATCAGGTATAGCTGCTGGTGTTCGTCGAATAGAAGCGGTAACGGGTGAAGCAGCATTAAATTACTTTGCCGAACAAGAAAAAACCTTAAATACCATTGCAGCAATCGTTAAAACTGACCCTGTTAATGTGGCGAGTAAGGTTGAGCAAGTAATGTTGCGCAATAAAGAGTTAGAAAAAGAACTGGCACAATTTAAGCAAAAACTCGCCAGTGCAGCCGGAGCTGACTTAGTAAGCCAAGCTGTCGACTATAATGGCGTAAAAGCGCTTATTGCTAATTTAGAAGGTGTAGAAGCTAAGTCTCTTCGCGGTATGGTCGATGACTTGAAAAATAAAATGGGCTCAGGTGTTATTTTATTAGCGACTGCTAGCGACGATAAAGTGAGTTTAATTGCCGGGGTAACCAAAGATCTTATCGGCAAAGTTAAATCTGGCGAGTTAGTTAATGTAGCTGCACAAGAAGTTGGTGGTAAAGGTGGTGGTCGCCCTGACATGGCACAAGCCGGTGGTAGCCAGCCAGAAAACATTGAAGCCGCTTTAAAAGCAGCGCAAAGCTGGTTAAAAGATAAGTTGAGCTAATTAGTTAAATAACTAAACAAACTAAATTAAGAGGGGCTTTGCCCCTTTTTTTTTGCATTTTTTTTGAACACTAGAAAAAGTGTCATTATTAGTGACACTTTTTAGCTTATTGTTAAGCGTTAAAATGCATAAATGGCACTGTCACAGTAAAATACCCGCTATATTTGTTAAAAAAATGTAAAATATAATACAAGCAAGTCATTTTTTACTGAAAATTTGCTTATATTTGCATTAATTTACTTATAAGTTGTTTATTGTTTCATTAAGGTTGTTAAAATGAGCAGTAATTGCTGCAATTGCATTCTACTCTTGTTTTGCAAGTTTTCTATTAATCATAGGAAACTCGATATTGTCGAAGGAATCGTCAATGTTTGATAAGTATTTTAGTTACTTATTGTAATCTTTAGTGCACTTTTGCAAAAATTAGACTAAATTTAATTTGTTACTAGCTTATATATATTTAGTGGATCTCGTTTTTAAACATAAAGGAAATTAAGATGTTAATATTAACTCGCCGAGTTGGTGAAACGTTGATGATCGGAGACGACGTCACAGTGACAGTGTTAGGTGTAAAAGGCAATCAAGTACGTATTGGTGTTAACGCGCCAAAAGAAGTGTCGGTTCATCGAGAAGAAATCTATATGAGAATACAATCGGAAAAAGGTGAGGGTGAAGCCTCAGGGAACGAAAGTTAATTATTTTCTCATAATTAAAGCCGACACTAGTCGGCTTTTTTGATCCAGCAATAAAATTTTCAAGGCGAATTAGTGCTGATTCTTGTGAGTTAATGTAGGAAAAATGACCGTGTTGTTTGAATTCTCAGCAAACAGTCAAAAAATAAGAATAAAAGCTGAAAAAAGTTTGACTTATTTTTATAATCCCTTATTATTCGCACCCATTGGAGAGGTGGCCGAGTGGCCGAAGGCGCTCCCCTGCTAAGGGAGTATCTGGTTTATCCCGGATCGAGGGTTCGAATCCCTCCCTCTCCGCCATTCTTTTAGATTGGCATCGTAGGAACAACGATATTGAAATAGTTCACTACGAATGTATATAATATTGACTAGGTCGTTTACCTAAGTAAATATTGTCTAGTTCGTTATCTCTTAAACTAGAGATATAAATAACAGGTTTAAATAAGGACGCGTAGCTCAGCTGGATAGAGTACCTGGCTACGAACCAGGCGGTCGCAGGTTCGACTCCTGCCGCGTCCGCCACTTTTTCTTTGAGTGGCTAAATAATAAAGAGTAGCTAATATTAAAGCTAATTAAAAAATAAATATATGACTTATGTTAAGTAGTATTTTATCTAAGTTTATCTTGAATCAAGATATAAAATAACGATTGACCGCGGACGCGTAGCTCAGCTGGATAGAGTACCTGGCTACGAACCAGGCGGTCGCAGGTTCGACTCCTGCCGCGTCCGCCACATTGAAAAAACCAGTCTAACGACTGGTTTTTTTTCGCTTCAATATTTAGTTTTATGATTGAAGCATGATGATAGAGTGTTATTATCAAATGAGTTCGTTATCTCCTAAACATGAGATATAAAAAAACCGTTTATTGCGGACGCGTAGCTCAGCTGGATAGATTATCTAACATTGCTGGCTACGAATGCTCTTTAGTGAGTAAGTTCGTTATCTCCTAAACATGAGATATAAAAAAACAGTTTATTACGGATGTGTAGTTCAGTTGGATAGATTATCTAACATTGCTGGCTACGAATGCTCTTTAGAGAGTAAGTTCGTTATCTCCTAAACATGAGATATAAAAAAACCGTTTATTGCGGACGCGTAGCTCAGCTGGATAGAGTACCTGGCTACGAACCAGGCGGTCGCAGGTTCGACTCCTGCCGCGTCCGCCACATTGAAAAAAACCAGTCTAACGACTGGTTTTTTTTCGCCTCAATATTTAGTTTTATATAAAGTAGGGTCAGATACACATTAATTGATTTTGGTGGCTTTGGTCATTGTAAAAGAGGGAATGTCGAGCTCAGAGCTTGACCATGTTGCTCGTTTTATAGGATATCAGACAACTAAAATTTAATGTGTATCTGACCCTGAGCGATCCCCACAAAATATCAGAGTCTCTCAATGATATAAGCTCCACCAAATAAGTGGAGCTGCCTTACAGCTTTTAAAAACGTCTTTATCGTTAGCTTTGCATACCTGTCAGCAACAACGCGCAGTCCAATAAAATGCAGCGATAGTATTGTGTCACTCTTCAAGCTGTTAGCTTGGTATTGCCTATGTTTATTCTCATTTTTTGTCGCTAATCCTATCGCCATTAATAACCAGTGCGCAATGCTTGATAATAGAATGAGTATGGATAATCTATTCATTTTAGTTGTTTTATTGTACTCAAATCCTTGCCCGAATTGATGACTTTTCATATCTCGAAATCCTTCTTCAATTTGCATACGTAAACGATAAATTTTCATGACACGTTTTGCTAATTGTTTCCCCTGTGGCAACGATGTAGCCAATAGCCAGGGGTCGTTTCCTGACTTTCTATAAGTCTTTGAGGTTTTTGATTTCCTCGGTACACCTAATTGATTCATATCTTTTCTTCCTTTCTTTTTCTGCTTATAAAGTACTAATCGACATTTCAAAGGATTGCTTCTGGCAATAGTCCCAGAATAAGACGTCGGACAGGTGGTTGCCCGTTTGTAAAAATGGGTAATGCTCTGCCAATTAGTATCATCTAAACTATAGAAGTTCGGCAAACGTGCTCTTCCTAGATAATCCCAGCCCCTAGCTGATACCGATCGAAACCAAGGTGTTTTAAATCCTGCATCACTGACAATAATAGGGCAGCAGTCTTTATCGATAACCTTTGCTAAATTGATCAAAAATTTAATGTGCGTTTGGGGTTTTTCTTTGGTGCTAATATCGTGCACTTCTTCATAAACACATATACCTCTTCCATGTGACGCTAAAGTAGCGCGCAGTAAGAAATGGCCTTTATACTCATCTAAATCGGACCAATCGACTAAGATAATCGGCCGCTTGGCTTTGCCAACCGTGTATTTGGCGAGTTCTTGGTAAATAGAAAAGGACTCATTTTGTAAATTGGTGTTAGATAACAATCTATCAGCGCGTTTTATCCGGTGCTTTTCTTTTGCTTTAGAATTTATGCCCCTACCAAGGTTAGTCACCGTGGCTGAGGCACCATTTAATAAGCTATCAACTGAACTTATTAATGAAGTTCTGCGACGGGCGTGCATTTTAGGGGTGACAAGCGTAATTGTTTTCTTCAAAATAGAGCGGACATTCATGGCGTTTCCTGGTTGTATTTGTTTGGCGATAGATCTGATCACTAAACGTCATGAATGTTCCCTGTTTTTTAAATTATTTTATTGATTCTTATCGATTATTTGTGGGGATAGGTCAGTATCTGACCCTAGTTTATTTTGGAGAAAGCATAGAAGGTCTTTCTTTGAGCCTAACACTATCAAGGCCCGATAAGACTTTTGTCAAGTAAGTGGTGACCCAACCCAACGGTTAACACTTGAACGAGCTACTTTTAATGTCGTTGAAATATCCGTTCTGCTGAGACCATCTAAAAATTATGAAACAACAAGCACACGCTTTCGCCCATTTTTTTCCTTTCTTGATAATTTGAGTAAACCTACTGAGGTGAGTTGTACCAAAGCGTGGTGTCTGCTTCCAAAATAAAAACATATTAGATCAGGACTTTGTGAAAATTGGTATTAGTGTGTTATCTCCTAAACATGAAATATAAAAAACCAGTTTAATGACTGGTTTTTTTCGCCTAAAATAACTGCACGACACTTTCGACATCAACTCAGCGCCAAAATACTCGCTTTATCAACATTTCATCAATGAGATGGTCTACTTTATGTGTAGGTAAACTGACCAAATATATGACATTTATTTTAGTCACTAATCGTTAAGATTATCAAAATAAATAAGGTGAAATTTTGATGCTTTGACTTGTGAAAACATTCAAATAATTGATCTTAATACAACAGTTGACTATTATTCTTGAACCATGTCATTTTTCGATGGTATATATTGGTTTGTAGATTGGCTTTTTCTATTCAATTATTGATATTGCCATTGAGAAAAACACCCTCGGCGCTTTAAGGATGAAATATAATTGAACACTTGTGTAATTCAATTGGTTTAACTATTAAATTACGCATTTTAAATTTCTAATCTAAGCTACGCAAAAAATTCTTTAGTCCAATTGGTATATGCTGCCTTATAGATTTCGCTATAAAGTGAGGGTGTTTATTACATATTTAATGTGGATTTTTTGTACAGTACGAGCTGAGTCATTAGTTTTATTTTATATATTGCATATTGTATATTATGTTTGTTTTTTTATTTCTAATGGCCGTTATTCATGAGGTTTATATTGTATACAATGTTGTTTTTATATCACATTGTATAAAATAATAATGAAATGTTATTAAATTTAGCTTATTTTTTGGTCTATTATCGCTTGACATCGTTTTTTTTTATCAATTTGTAAGAATTTGTTTGCTTTTTACACATTGGAGTGATTATTCTAATTATATAAAAATTTCTTGAGAGTAAAATAATGGAAAATCTTCAGCAGTTATTTATTGAAGCAGGCACGTTAATGCTAGCCGGAATGGTCTTTGTTTTTTCCTTTTTAGGTTTGTTGATTGTTTTTATCAACATTGTGCTGGTTAAGTTAGCAAAAAAATATCCTGACGCCATTGTAGAAAGTAGAGCCTCAAGTAAAAAAAATAATAAAACACAAAACGGCAAAGGTGTTTCACCTGCAGTCGTCGCAGCAATATCTTCTGCTGTTACTCAATATCGTAAACAACATTCTGCACAGAAATAGGAAATGACCATGACCAAGCCCCTAGGAATTACTGAAGTCGTACTACGCGACGGCCATCAATCATTGCTCGCTACACGTTTGCGTTTGGAAGATATGCTGCCCATTGCGGCTAAAATGGATGAAATTGGATATTGGTCAATAGAGTCATGGGGTGGTGCTACCTTTGATGCTTGTATTCGTTATTTAGGCGAAGATCCTTGGGAGCGTATTCGTGCGCTGAAAAAGGCTATGCCGAAAACAAAGCAACAAATGTTATTCCGTGGTCAAAATATTTTAGGCTACCGTCATTACGCTGATGACGTAGTAGAAAAATTTGTCGAGCGAGCCCATGTAAACGGTATCGATGTTTTTAGGATTTTTGATGCTATGAACGATGTGCGTAATTTACAAACGTCGATCAAAGCGGCCGTTAAGGTTGGCGCTCATGCGCAAGGCACATTAAGTTATACCGAAAGCCCAGTTCATACCCTTGAAGGTTGGTTAACTATGGCTAAGCAGCTCGAAGATATGGGCGCACACTCTTTGTGTATCAAAGATATGGCTGGTTTATTAAAACCTTACGATGCCGCTGAACTGATTGGCCGTTTAAAAGAAACAGTATCTTTGCCTATTGCACTGCATTGTCATGCAACAACAGGATTAAGTGTTGCGACACACATGAAAGCGATTGATGCAGATATTGACGTAATTGATACCGCTATTTCATCAATGAGTATGACTTACGGGCATTCACCAACAGAAACGATTGTCTCTATTGTTGAAGGCACACAGCGTGATACTGGTTTAGATATGGTTAAGTTAGCCGAAGTCGCGACTTACTTTCGTGATGTGCGTGAAAAATATGCTCAGTTTGAAGGCAGTTTGCGTGGTATCGATGCGCGTATCTTACTAGCTCAAGTACCTGGTGGCATGTTAACTAACATGGAAAGCCAATTAAAAGAGCAAGGCGCGGCTGATAAACTTGATGAAGTACTGACAGAAATTCCAAAAGTGCGTAAAGACCTTGGTTATATTCCATTAGTAACACCCACCTCACAAATTGTGGGTTCACAAGCGGTACTCAATGTCCTTACAGGCGAGCGTTACAAGTCAATAACAAAAGAAACAGCCGGAGTATTAAAAGGTGAATATGGTAAGACTGCAGCTCCGGTTAATGTTGAGTTACAAGCGCGAGTACTTGACGGTAAAGAAGCGATAACATGTCGTCCAGCAGACTTACTTGACCCAGAAATGGATAAATTAACGGTTGAGTTACAAGAAATTGCCAATGATAAAAATATTACGTTAGCTGAAGATACTATCGATGATGTTTTAACATATGCTTTGTTTCCACAAATTGGATTGAAATTTTTAGAAAACCGTAATAACCCTGATGCTTTTGAGCCAGCACCAACCAAAGCCAGTGCTAAAAGTGCTTCTGCACCTGCTACAAGCTCTGCAAGCACCGATCCTGAAAGTTACGCGGTAAGTGTAGACGGTAAAGTTTATGACGTTGTAGTAGCGCCTGGTGGTTCAATAGATACTATTCAAGCCGCGAGTAAAGCACCTGCTGCAAGTTCAACAGGCGGAGAAGCTTTAAAAGCACCTTTAGCCGGTAATATATTTAAAGTATTAGTGAATGAAGGCGACGAAGTCGAAGAAGGCGAAGTTGTTGTCATTATGGAAGCAATGAAAATGGAAACTGAAATCAGAGCGACAAAAGCCGGTGAAATTTCGGTTGTTCACACCAGAGAAGGTGACTCAGTCGCCGTTGGTGATATCTTGTTAAGCTTGGTGTAGGAAAGTCCATGGAATCTTTGAAATTATTGTGGATGTCCACAGGCTTAGCAAACTTTGAGCTAGGCCAAGTGATCATGATGCTAGTAGGTTGTGGTTTACTTTACCTTGCGATTGCCCGAAATTTTGAGCCACTATTATTAGTGCCTATGGGGTTTGGTGCTATTTTAACTAACATCCCGGTCGCTGGCTTTTCTGAAGTGGGTGGTTTGTTGCATTTCATTTACTACGCAGGAATCGATACAGGTATCTTCCCATTACTCATTTTTATGGGTGTTGGTGCCATGACTGATTTTGGTGCGTTGATTGCAAACCCTAAAACATTACTTTTAGGTGCAGCCGCTCAGTTTGGTATTTTCGCCACATTGTTTGGTGCTATTGCGTTAAATTTTGTCGGTCTAGATTTCTCTATGAAAGATGCGTCTGCAATCGCCATCATTGGTGGGGCAGATGGTCCAACAGCAATATTCTTAGCATCAAAACTTGCTCCTGATTTACTTGGTGCCATTGCTGTTGCTGCCTATTCTTATATGGCATTAGTACCGATTATTCAGCCACCAATAATGCGCGCACTAACGACAGAAGATGAACGTAAAATTGAGATGGCACAATTACGTCATGTTACTAAAGTTGAGAAAATTATTTTCCCGCTTGGTGTCTTAATGATGACGATATTCTTTTTACCTGCGGCAACGCCATTGGTCGGGATGTTTTGTTTAGGTAATTTGATGCGCGAGTGTGGCGTTGTCGATCGCTTAAGCTCTACAGCACAGAATGAGCTAATCAATATTGTCACTATTTTCTTAGGTTTAGGCGTAGGGTCAAAGTTAAGCGCTGATCAATTTTTGAATGCTAAAACTTTAGGCATACTAGCCTTAGGCGCAGTAGCATTTTCTATCGGTACGGCTGCTGGCGTACTTATGGCGAAGCTGATGAATAAACTGTCGAAAGAAAAAGTTAACCCGCTTATTGGTGCTGCAGGTGTATCGGCGGTGCCAATGGCAGCTCGAGTCGCCAACAAGGTCGGCTTAGAGTCTAATCCGCATAACTTTTTACTTATGCATGCTATGGGACCAAATGTTGCGGGTGTGCTTGGTTCAGCTGTTGCTGCCGGTATATTATTAGCGTTAGTTGGTTAATATATTTGACTATTGCCATGCTAGATAAGTCTGTATTTTAGCTAGGCTCAACACATTAAAAAGGGAAGCATTGCTTCCCTTTTTTAATAATCAAACGATGACAATTAATCAATATACTATGGTTGCAGTTTAAAGTTGTCCCAACCTGTAGCATTTTTTTCAAAACAAACTCGGTCATGTAAGCGGCTTGTACGACCTTGCCAAAACTCAATATAGTGAGGTTTAATTCGCCAGCCTCCCCAAAATTCTGGTAATGGCACTTCTTTTCCGGCAAATTTCTTAGTGTAATAAGCAACATTGTCAGCAAGTTCAGTTTCGGATTGAATTTTACTACTTTGTTTAGATGCCCAAGCGCCAATTTGGCTGCCGTGATCTCGGCTATGAAAATACTTTGCTGATTGCTCGGCGCTAACTTTTTCAACACAACCTTCAATGCGAATTTGACGTTGCAACACATTCCAATGAAATAACAATGCTATCTTGTCATTCTCACTGAGTTCATGGCTCTTTCTGCTAGCGTAATTGGTATAGAAGATAAATCCGTCTTGGTTAAATTCTTTCAGTAGCACCATACGACAACTTGGTTGACCGTCTTGGCTGACACTGCTTACTGACATGGCTTCAGGCAATAAAATTCCTGACTTATTAGCCTCATCAAACCAAAGTTTAAAAAGAGAAAAGGGATCTGCGTTTTGGTCAATTGCAGGTAAAGGTAAAGCAACGCCTTGACCAAAGGTCAATAAGCAGCGTAATTTTTCAAATAAAGTCATAGTTTAGGCAATTAGGTCGCGTATATATTAGGCTAATGATAGCAGTTTTAGATAAGAAGCAAATCGTTACAGATAAAATATTATTGTTAATATTTTATCATTGAAAGCTGGTGTTTAGTGTTAGCAACGTCAGGGATTAAAAATCCCAGTCGTCAACATCATCCAGTAAAGCTTTAAGACGCTTTTTTTCTAGCAAGTCGTCAATACGTTTTCTGATGTCGCTATTATGAGAAGCCTTATCGCCTTTAGGTAAGTCTTTGTCATAACTTTCTTGCTTTCTTCTAGGGCTAGCGTTATCTGTTAAATCGTCATTCATTTTTTATACCTACGGCTTTTACAGTATTTGCTGCAATTACAATAAATATCGGCCTCAATATATAAATAGTAGCCGAGTCTTTTATTTAATTTATATTCACTGCCATCATGCAAAATATTTTTAATTTTCGATATCTCAAAAATGACTAGTTTATAATCATAGTGTATATAACGAATATTTATAGCCGGTCTACTTTTTGAAGCAAGGCTGTAACTTAAAGAAAAACGGGTATAATTTGAACTTAGGCAACTAATGACGGATTTTCAACTAATTATTATATTCATTTCAATAAAAATATAACGGATAAAGTGCAAGAGGTTGATTTTTCGAGCTGATTTACTTGTGCGCCGTTATTTAGCTTTGATTAGTGCTCTGATAGACTTATACCTCTTGGTGTTAGCCAAGATAATTTTAGGGTTAAATTTGATGTTGAAAGATAAATTTGGACGTTGGTGTTTTCAGTTACAGCAATTAACGAAAGCCAAGCGTTGGCGCAGTTTAGTTGTTTTAGTGGGTGATGAACCTTGGACAGTGCAGCAGCTTGAGACCAGTTTAGCTTTATTTTTATCAGCCGAAATAGCGAGTGCTACAGCTAAAAAACAAGGGCTTGTTTATGCTGATGTTGCCAATATTAGTGATTATCATCAGCTTATTGCCGTAAATAAAAAAAACTATAGCCAGTATTTAGGTACCGAACAAAACGTTATTGTATTTTCAGCAGAGAATAAGTCAGTCGATTTTACTGGTGATTTTGATGTCGATGCTTTTGCTGCACTTTCAGGGACTTTAGTCGCGGGTGGCGTTTTCTTGCTTTTACTCAAACCATGGCAGGCCGAGCAGCTAAAACAGTCAAACTCACATTCACATACACATACACAAGACTATTTTCTCCAACGTTTCATTCGGCAATTAGCTGGCGAAAACTGCTATCTAATCAAGCAAAACACCACTGAATTACCGATGTTATGGTCTTTGAATGAAAGTGTAACAGCGCCTATAAATACGATTGAGCATGGGCAATTAACAGCCAATAATCTTGTCATAAACTTGCCATACGGTTGTATTACTCAAGAACAAGTTTTCGCGGTCGAGGCTATGCTGAAAGTATTGTCGGGACATAGAGATAGGCCTTTGGTGCTCACGGCAGATAGAGGTCGTGGTAAATCGAGTGCTTTAGCACTTGCGTCATGTCAGATGCTGGAAAATACTCATCAACCAATCAACATTATTATTACCGCGGCAAGTAAACCGGCCCTAAAAATATTTTTTCAGCAGGTTGAACAGCATTTACCTAATGCTAAGGTACTAACAACTCATGTTGAACACGCTAATGGTCGAATTGTTTACTATCCTATTGATGTGCTGTTAAAAGAGCAGCCAGAAGCGAGTATTGTGATGGTGGATGAAGCAGCGGCGATTCCGGTTTATCTTTTACAGCAGTTGCTTACTCATTATCATCGCTTAATATTTGCCAGCACTATTCATGGTTATGAAGGAGCAGGGCGCGGCTTTAGCATTAAGTTTCGCCAGGTTTTACAGCAATTAATGCCGAATTGGCGCAACATGCACATTAATGAACCTATTCGTTGGGCTAGTGATGACCCGCTCGAAAGGTTTGTATTCGAGAGTTGTTTATTGAATGCTAAATTGCCAAGTTATGACAACAATACTCAGGGAATAACTCAGGTAATAAATCAGGGAATAACTCAGGGAATAAATCAGGCAATAACTCAGACAATAAATCAAACCGATACAACGACAGTAGAGCTTGTTAGCGCCGAACAACTTCTTGCAAACGAAACGCTTTTGCAGCAAGCGTTCGCCGTGTTGGTAACTGCTCACTATCAAACCTCGCCAAGCGATGTAAAACTCCTGTTGAATAATAAGGCAATTTCATTATTTGTACTTAGAGTCGGGGCTAATATTTTAGGTGTGGCCATGCTCATGCGTGAAGGGCATGCAGATGAAAAACTTGTTGAGTTGGTTAATGGTAATCAGCGCCGATTGCGTGATCAGTTTATGCCGCAGTCTCTTCTAGTGCATTGTGGTGTAAAAGGTAGTTTTAATTATAGTTATCAAAGAGTTATGCGTATTGCTGTTCACCCTCAATATCAAGGGCAAGGGCTAGGACGTGATTTTTTATATCGAATTGAACAGTCTATAGCCAAGCAAGGTATCGACTTTATTGGCGCTAGTTTTGCTGGCAACGCTACATTACTTAAGTTTTGGCAGCGTTCTGGCTTTAGCGTAGCGCGAGTTGGATTTAGTAAAGATAAAGCCAGTGGTGAACACTCTTGTTTAGTGATTAAGGCATTAACCCCTAAAGCCGGCGCTTTACAACCTGTTATTACTCAACAGTTTTATCGACAATTTGACTATTGGCTAACCGATGAGTTTAAGTATCTGTCAGCCCCCTTAATTTGGCAGTTGCTTCATGGAAATATTGAGTTGAAAACGTTAGTGCTTGATAGTGATATTATGCTAAGTGTAAATGATTTTTCTACAGGTCAACGGCAATTTAGTAGCTGTGTTTATGCTTTACACCAATGGTTGTTAAAGCATTGTACTGAACCGCGTAATGTTGATGTATTCCCTTTAATTGCACGAATTTTACAAAAACACAGCATTGAGCAAGTTTGTCAACAATACGGTTTTACCGGTAAAAAAGCGTTAAACCAGCACTTGATAAATTACATC
Organism: Colwellia sp. PAMC 21821; assembly: GCF_002077175.1. Lineage (NCBI taxonomy): Bacteria > Pseudomonadati > Pseudomonadota > Gammaproteobacteria > Alteromonadales > Colwelliaceae > Colwellia > Colwellia sp. PAMC 21821. Next base: position 735,242 of record NZ_CP014943.1, on the reverse strand, counting down.
AAAGATCAGCAAAGTTAATCAGCAAGAAACCATTGCTGACTTATTGTTCAGCAACACTTAATGATAATAAAGACTGCCATAATGTTTTCCGGGCATTGTTGTCAAGGCACCTGCAATCATTGCCCGTTAGCACACCAGAGATAATTAACTGGGCTAACAACACTGTTGATATTTCAACTTGAGCTTTCCCTGTACATCCTTCACTGACTTGTTTAAATCCCATTATTATTCCTTGGTCTGCTTTACTAGCATAAGATTGTTACAACAATAGTAGAAAACAGCCATTAATACAAATGATAATTATTATCATTTGTGGTTTGGTATTCTGGTATTATTATTTTGAATCAGCCGTTAGAATGCATCATGGGTATTATTGAGGTGTGTCATGCAAGAAGTTATTCGTGTTGAAAACTTAACCAAGCGTTATAAAGATGTTATTGCGGTAGACAATGTTAACTTTGCTATTCAAAAAGGTCATTGCTTTGGGCTGCTAGGGCCCAATGGTGCTGGAAAAACGACCACGATAGAAATAATGGAAGGCATTATCAAAGCAACAAAAGGCCAAGTGTTTTATTACGGTAAGGCTATAGATGAGTCGATGTCACAACAAATTGGTATTCAATTTCAGCACACGGCTTTACAAGATTTTCTCACTGTTAAAGAAACCTTAAATCTTTTTACTTCGTTTTATCAACAGACAGTGCCACATGAAGAATTAATTGAATTATGTGATTTAAGTGAGTTTTTGAACCGAGATAATCGTCTTTTGTCTGGCGGGCAACGTCAGCGATTATTACTGGCGTTAGCACTCATTAATGACCCTGATATTGTTTTTCTCGATGAACCTACGACAGGATTAGACCCTCAAGCGAGACGAAACTTTTGGCAGTTGATAAAAAATATTAAAGCGCAAAATAAAACCGTTGTGTTAACTACGCATTATATGGACGAAGCCCAGCAATTGTGTGATGACGTGTTAATTATGGATCATGGACAGGTGATCGCTCGAGGCACACCAAGACAGTTGTTAAATCAGCATTTCAATGAAGTGTTTATATATCTACCTGTTGATCAGGTGCCAGATGAACTTTGTCAGCAATCAAATTGGCAAGTGCACGACCAACAAGTAGAAATTACCACTACTGATGTAGAAAAAACCATTGCCTTGTTATTAGCTAAAAACGTTTCACTTTCAGGGTTACATGTTAAATCTCCCAATTTGGATGATTTATTTTTAAAATTGACGGGTCACTCATTAAGGGATTAATAACATGAATTTTTCACGTTTCTTTGCCGTGTTCAAAGCGCGCAACATTGAATTTTTTCGAGATCGGTCTTCACTGGGCTGGAATTTGATTTTTCCTGTATTAATGTTGGTGGGCTTGTCATTTGTATTTTCTGGTGACGGTCGTGCCGTCTATAAAGTTGGCGTGTTGAATTTAGCGCAAAGTCAGTCAAATTTTCTAGCAACTAAATATATCGGCTTTATTGATTATCAAGAAACCGCAGTAGCGAAAGTTAAGCTAGAACAACATAGTATTGATTTGCTAGTGGACTTTAATGCTCAACAATATTGGGTTAATCAAGGGGCACCTAACAGTTACTTAGTAGAAAAAATATTCTTGAACGAACACAGTCATTATCAGCGTTTTGAAACTCAAGGTAAAAAAATTCGTTATATTGATTGGGTGTTACCAGGTATTTTAGGAATGAATATGATGTTTAGCTGCTTATTTGGCGTTGGCTATGTCATTGTACGTTATCGTAAAAATTCGGTTTTAAAACGATTGAAAGCCACACCATTGTCGGCATTGGAGTTTGTCTCTGCGCAGCTTTTTTCGCGTCTATTTATTGTTATGTTCTTATCGTCAGTGGTCTATATTGGCTGTAACCTATTTTTTGATTTCTATATGTTAGGCAGTTATTTTGACTTAGTCATTATTGCCATATTAGGTGCATTTAGTTTGATCACCTTAGGCCTGTTAGTTGCCAGTCGCAGTAAAAGTGAAGAATTAATTGGCGGTTTGTTAAATTTAAGTTCTTGGCCGATGATGCTGTTATCAGGAGTTTGGTTCAGCTTGGAAGGTGCGCCGAATGCGGTAAAAATATTTGCTGAATTACTACCTTTAACGCATTTGGTTGCTGGCGCCCGTAAAATAATAACGGAAGGGGCAACGTTAGCCGATATCAGTTATCACGTATCGGTGCTAGTGATAATGAGTACACTATTTCTAAGCTTAGGGGCATATTTATTTAGCTGGAATACTGAGCGGTAGGTTTATTATTGGCTAGTCGTTTAGTCGGCGTACATCGATAATTTAATACCCTAATTAGCACCTAAGTAATACTCTAAGTAATGCTCTAAGTAGTACCTTAAGTTATGCCTTAAGTAATGTATGGTATTGCCACTATAAATTCCGCTTTTCAATATGAGTCTTTATAGTGAATGATTGCTTTTATCGATTCTAAAATGGCAAGTTGCTCTTTTAGACATATAGGCAATATTTAACAGAGTCGCTATATAGTATTTCGCACCATTAAAATGATGTTATACCAACTTGATTGAATTAAGCCGTATAGTTTTTAATTTTGAGCGTTAAAAATAAACACATAATTAATCAACAGGGGGAAAGTAGGGAGGCATTAAGCAATAAAATATATTATGCTTAGGTATCAGCCGTAATGGATAGTTATTTACGATGAAAAAAAATCGTTTATTAGCAGCCAGTATTATATTCAATTTACTCGTTTTCTTTAACTTTCATGCTTTTGCAGAGCAGTTAAGGGTGAGTATTCCTCGAATGCCTGTTCATGCAGAAAGTGACGGCAAAGGTATTCTCGTTGATTTTGCCAGAGTGTTGGCGAAAAAACTAAAGCAAGACATTGATATTCAAATAGTCCCTTTTTCACGTTCTATTTATTATGTCAGTAACAATAAGGTTGATTTGCACTTACCTTTTATTAAAGCAAAGCTAAAGCCGTTATCGAAAAAAACACTTTTGACCCTCAATAATTCCACTGTTAGCCATCAAGAAAAGCAACAAGCTAATAATTTCTCCTATTCAGACGAAACTATTTTTCATGTCAATTTTGTACTTTATAGCCATAAAGATATCGTTATCGATATCGAGAATATCAGTAATTATAAAATTGAAACAGATACCGCACATGTACCTTATTTCGAAGGTGTTGAAATGGGCTCTGATTGTATTTTGTGTAGTTTAAAGAAAATACAATATAAAATGACCGACGGTTATATTTTTGCCGACTCCTCCACAGACCCGCTACTAAAATATAATAGCGAGTTACTACCTTCAATTAAGCGAGAACTTTTCCAAAGGTTTGAAGTAAAAGTGCTGTTTCCCAATACTGAGAAAGGGCGCCATTTGAATAAAGCCGTAAGTGCTATTATTACTGAAATGCGAACATCGGGGGAGTTAGCGCAATTATTATCTTCGATTGATCTACCTTATGACGATTGGCAACTAACCGCTAATAATTAACTATCACCTATTGGCACAAGGACAATAGCTAGCTGATCAATAAGTAGAGCATCAAAAGTAGAACTTCAAAATCGAAAGTGCATAGGCTGTTATATGTTGTTAAAAATAATCGGGATTTTTTTTGTTGCCTTAGCATTTATAGGCGTGTTTTTACCTTTATTGCCAACCACGCCATTTTTATTGGTGGCCGCAACATGTTTTGCTAAGTCTTCGCCTCGGTTGCATAAAAGGTTATTGGCTAATAAAGTTTTTGGGCCGATGATCTATCATTGGCAGCAAACGCGCAGTATTCCAAAGCGGGCGAAAATTATTGCCTTAGTGTCCATGGTGCTTGCTGTTGTGTGGTCTGGTTATATTTTACCTTCAATTTGGTTGAAGGGTTTAGTCGTTGCCTTAGTCGCGTGGCCTTTTGTTTTTATTTGGCGTTTACCACTTGCTAAAGACAATGCTACGGTTTTATCGACCAATAAAACGACTAAAAATAGCGCCTAAAGTATCAGTAAAGCTAAAACCGAAAGCTATATAAGCAGGTTTATATGCAGCTTTCGGTTAACTTTAAACGCAAAGCGTTAAGCACTAAGCTAATGCTTTACCGACAAGTTTAGCTAAGTGTGGCGGTAACGTTAAGCCTAAGGCTATCTCATGGCCCTGGTCTGACATTTTTCGCCAAGTTAGTTGTACTATACGAATAATTTTTTCTTCTTTATGTTTAGCCGCAAACTCATCAAAGTAATATTGCAAAAACACTAAACAGGCCACGTCTTCTAGTGTTTGGCTTTCACTGTTTGATTTTAAGTCTTCTTTGCGAATAATCGCCGCGGTTGTTTCTGCATCTACTTCACTGTAGCCATGCGCTAACATTAAAGATTTAGCCGTAGTGGCATGGAAAATACCTAATTCTTTACGCCACATTAAATAACCTTTTTTACCTTCAGCAAAATCAGCGCGTTTTAAGTGCCAGCGCTTTACGTGTTGCGCTCGCACCGCAATTTGTAAATGCTCGCTGGCATTAGGCCAATACTTTTCTAAACAAGCTGACATATTTTGACCGTACAATAACTCTTTCGGGTGGCTAATGCCGTCAACAATAGTCGTGTTGATATCTGCCGTATTAATGGTGTCGATAGCGTGTAATACGTTTTGTAATTGAGTCATAGGGAATAAATTTTCTTTATTATGAAAAAGTAAAACATGAGTTTACCCCGTTTTTCGATAGTTACAATAACGCTTTAGAGTAAATATGCACAATTTTAGTGAAAATTTGTGCAACTAGATGCATTGATCATATTGTCGTACACATGGCTTTTCAGTATAATGCTTTCCCGTCCTACTAAATTCATTTGTTTGCCAAAAACCAAATCAATTTAGTGCAAAATTTCTGTTTTTCCTGACTCTGGGTATCGCATGACAACTAGATATATTTTTGTTACTGGCGGCGTTGTATCGTCTCTTGGTAAAGGTATTGCTGCAGCATCATTAGCGGCAATTCTCGAAGCACGTGGTTTAAAAGTGACCATGCTTAAGCTTGACCCTTATATTAATGTTGATCCGGGCACTATGAGCCCTATTCAGCATGGTGAAGTATTTGTTACTGAAGATGGTGCAGAGACAGATCTAGATTTAGGTCATTACGAACGTTTCATTCGTACCAAAATGACCAAGCGTAATAACTTCACTACGGGGCGTATCTATCAAGATATTCTAGCGCGCGAGCGTAAAGGTGAATTTTTAGGTGCTACCATTCAAGTTATTCCTCATATTACTAACGATATTAAACGTCGTGTAATTGAAGGTGCTGAAGGCTACGATATTGCTATGGTTGAAATTGGCGGTACGGTGGGTGATATTGAATCACAACCGTTCCTAGAAGCTATTCGTCAGCTAGGCGTTGAGCTAGGCCGTGAACGTGCAATGTTTATGCACTTAACCTTAGTACCTTATATTGCCGCCGCGGGTGAAATTAAAACTAAGCCAACGCAACATTCTGTTAAAGAATTACGCTCTATTGGTATTTTCCCAGACATTTTAGTTTGTCGAAGTGAACGTGCAATTCCGGCCAATGAACGCGCTAAAATATCGCTATTTACTAATGTAGAAGGTAAAGCGGTAATTTCATTGCGTGATGTAGACTCTATTTATAAAGTACCGGCTTTACTTAAAGCGCAAGGCGCTGACGAGTTAGTGGTTCAGCGTTTTGGGCTTGATGTACCAGAAGCCGATTTATCTGACTGGGAACAAGTACTATATAAAGAAGCTAACCCATCGGGTGAAGTCGTTATTGGTATGGTGGGTAAATACACTGAATTACCCGATGCTTATAAATCAGTAAACGAAGCGTTAAAGCACGCCGGTATTAAAAACCAAGTAAAAGTTAAAATTCAATATATAGATTCACAAGATGTTGAATCTAAAGGTGTAGAAGTTTTTAAAGACTTAGACGCCATTTTAGTGCCTGGTGGTTTTGGTGAACGTGGTGTTGAAGGTAAAATTTTAACGGCACAATACGCTCGTGAAAACAAAATTCCATACTTGGGCATATGTTTAGGTATGCAAGTCGCATTAATTGACTACGCCCGCAACGTTGCTGGTTTAACTGACGCACACAGTACTGAATTTAATGCCGAAACACCTCACCCTGTGGTTGGTTTAATCAACGAATGGTTAGATGAAGAAGGCAGAGTAGAATACCGTAATGCTGAATCAGACTTAGGCGGCACTATGCGCTTAGGTTCACAATTGTGTCACATTGTGAAAGGTACCAAGGCATATGACGTATATGGTAGTGAAACAATTTATGAGAGACACCGTCATCGTTTTGAGGTAAATAATAACTACCGAGAACAATTAAGCAAAGCAGGTTTAGTGTTCTCGGGTTTATCTACGGATAAAACTTTAGTCGAGGTGATTGAGAATCCTAATCACCCTTGGTTTATTGCTGGGCAGTTCCATCCCGAGTTTACGTCAACTCCACGCGATGGGCACCCACTATTTACCGGCTTTATTGCTGCCGCTTATCAACATCAAAAGCAGCAATCAAGTTAAACCGAACTAATGAAAACCGTAGCTTATTGTTGCGGTTTTTTTTTAATATAATTATGTATTAACGTACTAAAAATTTAAAATTTCATTTAACGTTTATAACCTGCCATGCGCAGCTAGTAAGGAATAGGGAAAATAATGTCGAATATTAGCAAAATCATCGCCCGCGAAATCATGGATTCTCGTGGTAACCCAACTGTTGAAGCAGACGTTTATTTAGAATCTGGTGCATGGGGTCGAGCTGCAGCTCCTTCTGGCGCATCAACGGGCTCTCGTGAAGCGCTTGAATTACGTGACGGCGACAAAGCACGTTACTTAGGTAAAGGTGTTTTAAAAGCCGTTGCTGCTGTCAACAATGACATTGCTAACGCGCTTAAAGGCAAAAGTGCTTTAGACCAAGCAAACATCGATCAAATCATGATTGACTTAGACGGCACAGAAAACAAAGAAGTTTTCGGCGCAAATGCCATTCTTGCTGTTTCATTAGCGAACGCGAAAGCCGCTGCTATGGAAAAGAAAGTACAATTATTTGAACACATTGCTGACCTTAACGGCACGCCGGGCCAATATTCACTGCCATTACCTATGATGAACATTATCAATGGTGGGGAACATGCGGATAACAACGTTGATATTCAAGAATTCATGGTACAACCTGTTGGCGCGAAAAGCTTCAAAGAAGCTCTACGCATGGGCGCTGAAATTTTCCACGCGCTAAAAAAAGTATTGTCTGCAAAAGGCTTAAATACTGCCGTTGGCGATGAAGGTGGGTTTGCACCTGATTTAGCTTCAAATGCTGATGCATTAGCGGTAATCAAAGAAGCTGTTGCGGCGGCGGGTTACGAATTAGGTAAAGACGTAACCTTAGCAATGGATTGTGCTGCTTCTGAGTTTTATGATGCAGATAAAGGTATTTACGATCTTAAAGGCGAAGGTAAGCAATTCACGGCTAACGAATTTTCTGATTTCTTAGCAACACTTTGTGAAGAGTACCCAATAATTTCAATTGAAGATGGCTTAGACGAGTCAGATTGGGATGGTTTTGCCTACCAAACTAAATTACTCGGCGATAAAGTTCAAATCGTTGGAGATGATTTATTCGTAACCAACACTAAAATTCTAGCGCGTGGTATTGAAAATGGTATTGGTAACTCTATCTTAATCAAGTTCAACCAAATCGGAACATTAACTGAAACGTTAGCGGCGATTAAAATGGCGAAAGATGCTGGTTTTACGGCGGTAATTTCTCATCGCTCGGGTGAAACTGAAGATGCTACTATCGCTGATTTAGCAGTAGGAACAGCGGCAGGCCAAATTAAAACTGGTTCTTTATGTCGTTCTGATCGTGTTGCTAAGTACAACCAATTGTTACGCATTGAAGAATTCCTTGGCGATAAAGCTATATTTAATGGCCTATCAGAAGTTAAAGGCCAATAACCATCACCTTTTGCTAATTAACCCAATAACGGCCTCGGTTATACTCACTGACACTTGTCAGCTCCGTGTAACCTCATTGTTCTTGAGTTAATTAGCGGCACCTTAATGGTTATTAATAACGTTAAATTAATGGCGTGTTGTCACGATGATGGCGTCAGCTTTACTTAACGACGCTTGTCAGCTCTGTGCAGCTTCCTTGTCATAGCGCCTCACGCTGCTAATTTAAGCGTTATTTTTCGCGAGTTAAAACCACTCAATTTGAGTGGTTTTTTATATTGAGTTACACCGTCAACCCAGCAACTTATCCGGTTAAGCGAATAAATTACAAGGTTGCGTGTGGGCCAAACACTTCGTAGTGAATATTACTTTCTCCTACCCCTAGCTTTAATAGTTGCTGCTTAGCAAATTGCATAAAAGCGATTGGGCCACATAAGTAGAAGTTACCTTTTTCCGTCGGTAAATTAACAGACGCTAAGTCCATCATGCCTTTTTTAATATGGCTTTGTTGGGCATCTTCATTTTTATACCAAATATTTTGTTGCCAGTTATTATTGCTGACTAACTCATGCGTACGTTGTGAAAAAGAATGTTGTGTACTGTCTTCGCAAGCATGCAAAAAATGCACAGGTTGGCTATGTTTGCACTCAGCTAAGGTTTCTAGCATACCTTGCATTGGCGTAATGCCGACACCGGCAGAAATAAGCACTGTTGGTGTTTTACGGTCAACGAAGAAAAAGTCTCCCGCTGGCGCATAAAGTTTAACTTCGTCACCGACCTTGATAGCGTCGTGCAAATAGTTAGACACTTTACCTGGCACATCTTGTTGTTCACGTTTTACAGAAATTCGGTAACTTTTGCCATTGGGCTTGTCTGACAGTGAGTATTGTCGAATTTCTTTGTAGTCATTACCTGTCGGCTTAACTTCAAGGCCTAAATATTGACCGGGTGTAAAACCGATAACCGTTTGTTGGTCAACTGGGGCAAAGACAAAGCTTTTAACAAGAGCCGACTCTATCACTGTCTCGATAACTTTAAAGGCTCTGGCGCCTTGCCAGCCACCCAGTTCTGCTGAGCGTTGCTGATATAACTCTGCTTCGCGCTTAATGAAAATGCCCGCTAGAAATTGATAAGCGTTTGTCCAAGCGGCTTCTACATCTGGGGTAAAAGCTTCGGTGGCTAATTCGCGCAGCGTTTCAATTAAATGGTGCCCGACAATAGCGTAATGTTCTGCTTGAATATTAAAACTTGTATGTTTTTGCGCGATACGTTCAACAGCAGTGGTTAACGCGCTCAAGTTCTCAATATTTTTAGCATAAGCAGCTATTGCTTCAAATAATGCCACTTGTTGTCGACCGGTTTTTTGATTCGACATATTAAAAATATCTTGTAACTCTGGATTATGAGTAAACAAGCGTTGGTAAAAATGTGACGTTAACGCCGAGCCGGCATTCTCTAATAATGGAATAGTACTTTTTATGATTACAATGTGTTGATCAGTTAGCATTATTGCTCCTAAATTAACTGAAGATAATAGGTGCTTATGAAATTGATTATGTAAACCTCATAAGATGATTTAATGTTGGTTTAGTTGTTTAAACTCGATATTTTAATATTCACTCAACTAAAATTTTTGTTCCCAAAACCATGTAAAGCAACGCCGCGCTATACATAGCCAAGCTTGAGCGCACCCACAGAAATAATGGTGGCGATATGCGCAAAAATTTGTACTGACGAACGGGTTTACTTTTACTTATTATGCGAATACCTAAAGCTATAGCAAGGTAAGTGCCAACATATAAAGTTATTAATTATTAGGTGTTTAGCGTTTTTATGTGATTTTTGTTGTCATATTGACTTCTTATCTTGGTAGTCGATAAGACTCTTGTGTGGTATTTTGTGTTCAGTGTTCAGTGTTCAGTGTTAAGTGTTAAGTGTTAAGTGGGAGAAAATATATCAGTCAAATATCATCAACAGCGATTATCGAATTAGCGCTAGATTTAGCCAGTAGTCTTAACAGCAAAGATCGGTTTGATCGCTTGCTAGATACTGTGCGCAAAACCATCAACTGTGATGCTGTTGCTTTATTATCGTTTCATGGCGATATTCTCACGCCAATTGCGCTGCAGGGCTTAAGCAGAGACACCATTGGCCGACGTTTTGTAGTGACAGAACACCCAAGATTCGATGTGCTTTGTCAATCTAAGCAACCGATACGTTTTGCTGCAGACTCAACATTACCAGACCCTTACGACGGTTTACTAATAGACCGTGAAGATGATTTACCTGTGCATTCATGCATGGGATTACCCCTATATTATGAAGACAAGTTGTTAGGCTTGTTAACCATAGATAGCCTGACACCGCATCAATTTGAAGATATTCCTGAGCGCACGTTAATTGTGATTTCTGCCATAGCTGCAGCAACATTAAATACGGCTTTTTTGATTGAACAATTAGAATCTCGTGCGGATCACTCGCAGCGCGTGGTGGCAGAATTAACGGAAGAAGCGTGGCGGCGCGATGGTGGTGAGCTCATTGGTGAAAGTCCGATTATGCAACAACTTAAAGAAGAGTTAACTATTGTGGCTAATTCGGACTTTAACATTTTAATTTATGGTGAAACGGGTGTTGGAAAAGAGTTGGTCGCTAGGACTCTGCATCATAAATCACCTCGACAACACGGCCCTTTGGTCTATGTAAACTGTGCCGCATTACCAGAAAATTTAATTGAAAGTGAACTGTTTGGTCATGTTAAAGGCGCCTTTACCGGTGCGGATAAAGATCGCGCGGGGAAGTTTGTATTAGCTAATGGCGGAACGTTGTTTTTAGATGAAATTGGTGAACTTCCGTTGGCGGCGCAAAGTAAAATTTTACGCGCTATTCAAAGCAATGAAATTCAGCCCGTAGGGCAAGACAAGGTAGAACTAGTCGATGTTCGTATTATTGCCGCCACTAACAGAGATTTAAAAGCAGAAGCTGAAAGCGGACGTTTTCGTGCCGACTTGTATCACAGATTAAGTGTTTACCCTATTCGAGTACCAAAACTACAAGAGCGGGTCGGTGATGTGCAAATATTAAGTGGCTATTTTGTTGAAAAAACTAAACGAAAACTGGGTGTAGTACAGTTAAAAATAACCACTGAAGCGATTAAACACCTTGAACAATATAATTGGCCAGGCAATGTTCGAGAGTTAGAACATGTGGTTAGTCGAGCAGCATTAAAAGCGCGTGCACGGCAAAAAGGCAAAGCGATAATAGCGATAGAAAAACAAGATTGCGGTGCATTAATTAATCTCCAATCAGCGCAGCAAAAAGAGCAAAATAGCGTAGTAAAAGCCAGTGCTAATATTAGCCCAGCTCAAGCTGATATAAATCTGCGAGATGAAACTGAGCAATTTCAACGTCAGTTAATCAAGCAGGTGCTGATGCAAGAAAATGGTAATTGGGCGGCCACCGCGAGAAGGTTATCAATTGATCGGGCTAATTTAAATCGTATTGCTAAGAGGTTAGATATTAAAGTGATTAAAAGTATTGTTTAACGCAATCCTTAAGTCATAAATAGACTAAAAAATACCGGTTTACATGATAGCTAGACCTTTTAATTGCTACTTTTAGTCCTCACGCTAAGGCCTTTATCTTACTTTGTGTATCGGTAGACATTTAAGCTAGAGTTTCATCGATGACTAAGATGATAAATGACAGACTTTTTTCTGGGTTTGTTATTCACGAATATTATGACTATATTGTTGTTAAGTATAAAATTTGTATTGGTGTTAACTTTGTTACAATTTTATCAAAAAATAGTGTAAGTTGAAGTATAAAAGTTATTGTTTACTTAATCATCAAGTCAGTTGGAATGATAATATTATTCTGTTCCAGCTAATATTGAAGCCCATATAAAAAGCTCCGTTGACGAGAGTAAATAAAGCACAAAGCATAAATTTTATACTTTTGAAAACATGTATTGTGATAAAACGAGTAAAAGGTTCTCCACAGTAGCTTTCGTCTTTAAGGCGACTCTAAATCAATACTAGGTTATTAATGAAATAGATTTTTTAGTGAGAAGCAAATGTATAAAGTAATTAATATTGTTGTATTGCTTATATCAATCGTAACATGTTCCCTGCATGCTGAAGATAAGGTTTTATTTATCTATCAAGATGCGGATCTTTCTAACCATAAAGAATCTTCCTTAGCGATACAAAAAGGTATTGAAGTTGCTTTTAGTGAAATTGATAATGAAATAGACGGTTATAAAATTGCATTTAAATACTTAGATCATCGCGGTAATGTTATTAGAAGTAAGCGTAATATCCAAAAATTTATTGCCGACCCAAACGCGCTCGTTATCTACTCAGGTATTCATTCGCCCCCCTTGATTAAAAACCGCACATTTATCAATGAAAATAAAGCTCTTACCCTTATTCCTTGGGCTGCAGCTGGGTATATTACGCGCTACCCGTCAAAAGAAAACTGGTTGTTTAGGCTATCGATTGACGATAGTCGAGCAGGTTCGGTCATTATTGATTACGCCATGGATCAGCAGCAATGCAAAAAGCCTCACTTATTGCTTGAAAAAACACCATGGGGCGATGCCAATTTAAAAAATATGTCTAAGGCGTTAAAAAATCATGGTATTGAGAAGCACCAAACAACACGCTTTAGTTGGAGTTTGAAAGCGAAAGGTGCGGCGATAGTGATTGATGAAATTGTGAATGCTGGTAGTGACTGTATCGTTTTAGTCAGTAATACGGTTGAAGGTGCGGTGATAGTTAATGAGGTGCTTAACCTTCCTAAAGAACAGCGTTTACCCATTGTTAGCCACTGGGGACTTACCAGTGGTAATTTTCATGAAATTATTACGGCTGAAAAACGAAAAAAACTTGAGTTAAACTTTATCCAGTCTTGTTTTGCTTTTACTAATGCGCAACAAAACCCATTTTCTGAAAAGGTATTTTCGCAATTAATCGCGCACTCGAAAGGTACCATTACTAAGCCGGCTGATCTGAAGTCTGCCGTTGGTTTTATTCATGCCTACGATCTTACCAAGTTATTGATTCAAGCCATTAAGCAAGCAGGACTTACTGGTGATGTTGCTAAGGACAGAAACACCATACGCTTAGCTTTAGAAAATATCGACACGCCGGTTCAAGGCTTGGTCAAAACTTATGTTAAGCCGTTCTCCGAATTTAATGAATTAACTAACAATAATGCTCATGAAGCGTTAAATCCAGAAAATTATTGTATGGGCAAGTTTGGCGAGAATGATGAAATTTTACTTTCGCATGAGTAAACAATGAAGCTAAAAACGATTAATAGCCCGGCTAAAAGTAATTCGGCATTTAAAAACTTTACGATATTTTCGATCAGTTTATTTTTATTGATCCTGTTTATCAGTGCTTTTTTTATTGTGCCTAAATTCAATGGTTTATTAGATAATCAACATGATCAAGATGTTCAAAACGAGTTGGCACTAGAAGCCGCTTTATTTACTCGATTTGTCGTTAGTCAGCAAACAACGGTGCAAGATTTAGCTGCGTATCCGATATTAGCAGGTGCTGTTATGTTAGGTGAGATAAACGATCTTGCCATTACTGACTTATTTGAAAATACGGTTATTGGCGGTCAAAAAAGTCGACTCGTATTACAAGATATTGCTGGTGATATTGTCATTAAAACAGATAATAAACTCTATGGTAATTACTCAAATAATCAGCCGTGGCTAGAACAGTTGTTGCAGGGGACTGCTGCATATCACTTTCAGTTATTGCGACAAAATAACGCCGCCTTAACTTTCAGAATATCCGTACCTGTACTTTATAACCGCTATATTGAAGGGGTATTGAGTAGTGAAATTACGGTGCCATTAAAAGATATATTTGTTACACAAAATTTTAAGGAAAACGTAGCATTTAGACTAACTCAAGACTCAGTAAGGATTAATACGAGTACTGAGCATATCGAAGTTTATCGTGAAAGCTCATTAACATTACCAGATACAAATATTGTCTTTACTTATATTTCCGACGATAGCTTAATTTACAACGGTAAACGAGAGTTAGAAAATACCATTTTAATAGTTTTATTGATTAGTTTTACTCTTTCGTTTTTATTATTTGCTGGACTAAATTACCGAAGCTTAACCCGAAGTGAAGGGAATGCTAAAGTTAAATTAGCGGCATGGAAAACCTACAGTATTCCAATATTTGTCGGTGTTATTGGTATCGCCGCTAGTATTTCTGCTTTTATGATCGAATCAAACCTCGAAATAGCTGCGATTGAAAAGGAACTTATTTTCGAGAGTAAAGAAAAAGTTAAAACAATGAGTAAAAATATTGATTTAAATTTACAAATTTTAGATGCCGTTAAAGCGTTTTATAACGCCTCTGATTATGTCAGTCGACAAGAATTTAATGCATTTGTTACGCCATTACTGAGTAACTATCAGAATATAAAAGCAATAGAATGGGTGCCATATATTACCCATGAACAGCGCCAAGCTTATGAACAACAAGCGAAAACTGACGGTGTAATTGATTTTACACTTACAGAAATAAGCGCTACAGGTGATATGGTACTCGCTAAAAAGCGCGACAGTTATTTACCGGTATATTACGTTGAACCTCTTGAGGGTAATGAAAGAGCCATGGGTTTAGATAATGGGGCAAATAAAGAACGATTAAATACCATTAACAAGGCCAAAAATAGTGCTGATAAAATTGCTACCGGCAGAATAAACTTAGTACAAAATGCAGTTAATTCTGCTGATGTACTTGTTTTTAATGCTGTTTATGACCAAAGTTCAGTAGACAGTAAGGACGATTCAACACCAAGCTTTCTTGGCCTTGCCGTACTGGTTTTAAATGTCGGTGATATTGTTACCGCTACGGCGATGGAAGATGAAGGCCGTTTGGCTTTGTATGTCGAAGATATCACAGAAGCTGATAATATCGAGCCTCTTTATGGCACTTTGGCAGGTGATAGCTGGTTTTCTCACAGCGAAATTATAACGGTTGCTGGCAGAAGTTGGCATATTAAAACACATACTAATATGATAAAAGCGCCACTGATGCTTTCAGCTTGGCTTTTGCTGATTGCCAGTTTAGCTGTAACTGCCTTAATAACATTTAGTATCACGCACCTTATTCGTCGACGTGAAGTGGTTGAACAGCTTGTTGTGAGTAGAACCATTAGTTTGATAGAAAGCGAGGAGCAACACCGCGCGGTAGTTGAAAATGCAGTAGACGGTTTGTTAACGATTGATGAGTTTGGCATTATTGAGAAGTATAATCGCGCGGCAGAGCATATTTTTGGTTACACCGCAGATGAGATGATCGGTGAATACCTTAAAATACTCCTGCCAGCAACCGATCATGATGATCAAGATACTTACCTGGAAGATTATCGAGATACCGGTATTAAAAAAGACATAGGTATCGAGCGGAAAGTAAAAGGCAGACGGAAAGACGGCACAATTTTCCCGGTAGATTTATCTGTTAGTGAGATGCTTATTGGTGATACTAGAAAACTTTCAGGCATAGTTAGAGATGTAACTGAACGAGTGAAACTCGAAAAAGAGCGCGAAAAATTTATTGAAAAACTGACCGACTCCAATGAAGAGTTAGCGCGATTTGCTTATGTTTGTTCACATGACTTACAAGAGCCTTTGAGAATGGTACGTAGTTTTACTGAAATGCTACAAGAGCACCTAGCTGATAGCTTAAAAGATGATGCTAAAGGTCAAAAATATTTTAATTTTGTTATTGATGGTGCCGCCCGAGCACAGATGTTGATCACCGACATACTTTCTTACTCAAGTATCAGTAGCAGCGATACACAAATGTTTGAAAATGTTGATTTAGAAGGGATTGTAACTGTCATTAAAAATGACCTGCTTGACGAATCAGCAGGCAAGAAAGGTCAGATAACGTTTGATCCGTTACCTGAACTGCAAGGAAATAAAACCCAGTTATTTCAATTGTTTCAAAATTTACTCAGTAATGGTTTGAAATATCAACAATTAGATGCCACGCCACACGTTCATATTAGTGTTGAAGACAGTGATATGCATTGGTTATTTAGTTTTAAAGATAATGGTATTGGTATGGAAGCGCGCCATTTAAAGAAAATATTTGAGGTTTTCCAACGTTTACATGGTAGAAAACAATATGCCGGTACCGGTGTTGGTCTTTCTATATGTAAAAAAGTGGTAGAGCGCCACGGTGGTGAAATTTGGGTTGAGTCTGAGGTAAATGTAGGCTCAACTTTTTATGTGAAATTATTAAAACCAACAGATGTAGAGGAAATAAAATGACACAGGATGTTCGAGTAGCTGAAATATTATTGGTTGAAGATAATGAAGGTGACATAGAGCTAACGCGAGAAGCTTTTGAAGACGCCATATTTCGCAATAACCTACATATTGCTGAAGATGGCGATATTGCATTAGATTATTTGTTCAAACGTAATGGCTATGAAGGAGCTGTTACGCCCGATATCATATTGTTAGATTTAAACTTACCAAGCACTGACGGTAAAGAAGTGTTGGAAATTGTTAAAACTGACCCATTGCTTAGAAGAATACCCGTTATTGTTTTAACTAGCTCTGAAGCTGATAAAGACGTTATTGAAAGTTACGATTTACATGCCAATTGCTATATTGTTAAACCGGTAAGTGCCAGTGAATTTATGAAAGTTGTTAAAGATGTAGAACGTTTTTGGGGTGATATTGTTTGTTTGCCGACCAGTAATAGCTAGGTAAAACAAGGACCAATAATGAGTACAAAGATAAACAATAAGCTAGAGAACGGACTAGCGAATGAAGTAGACAAGGTGAAGCAGGAATTAGCGGTGCTAAAGGCTGAATACGAAGAGTTTGTCTATATTGTGTCACATGATCTTAGCGCACCTTTGAGGCAAATAAATAGCTTCTCTGAAATTATTGTCAGTAAATATGGTGACAGTTTTGATGAGAAAACTAAACGTCACTTTGACTTGATCACCAGTGGCTCAGCTCAAACAACGCAAATTATGAATGCTATTAAAAGCTATTCAAGATTAAATACAAGGGCTCAGCCATTTACGTCACTCGATAGTAATAAAATAGTGGCAAAAGCTTTAGATGATTTATCATCATTGATATCGAAAACAGCGGCAGAAATTACCTGTGCAGATTTACCCACAATTATTGGAGATGAGGAACAAGTTAGTTTGCTGTTTAAATGCCTTATTGAGAATGCGTTGACTTATCAGCTTCCAGACAATAAACCTGTTATTTCAGTGAGTACCAGCGATGATCAGGATTATTGGCACTTTAGCATTAGCGATAATGGTATCGGCGTCCCTGAAAACTTGACTGAAAAAATATTCAAAGTTTTAAGAAGAGGCGTTTCCAGTAAAATATATCCTGGTTTAGGTATGGGCTTAGCATTATCAAAAAAAATATTACAAAAGCATCAGGGCGATATCAGTGTAGCCTTAAATAATGACCAAGGTTCCGCTTTCTCCTTTAAAATTGCTAAGGACTTACCTCATGAGTGAACCGATAAATATTCTGTACGTTGAAGACAATGAAGGTGATGTTGAGTTAATGAGAATGTCGATAGACAGATATTGTGCTTCGTTGAATATTGTTTTGGATGTTGCAGAAACGGTTGCAGAGGCGAAAGCCATATTTGCGCATGACAAGCATGTTATTGCACTTATTGATTGGAATTTACCTGATGGTGAAGGTATTGATGTGTTGAAATTTATTCGTGAAATGCACGAAAGCCTGCCTGTTTTTCTACTAAGTGGTGTGATTACCGAAGATAATATAAAGCTGACAGAAAAATATAAACCAACAGCATGCCTTGAAAAAGATTATGGTAAAGCATTTTTCTCTGCATTAGAAAAATGTATTTTATCGATGGATTAAGCCACTTTTAGTGAATTATATTCTACTAAAATAGGCTGGTAACCTTTTAATATTTATTAAAAAAGGCCTTACGCAATGGCGTTCAGGCCTTTTGATTTACAGTTAAATTAGAACTAACTTAGAGCTGATTTAGAGTTGATTTAGAGTTAAGTTAGCACTGATTTAGCACTATACTTTTGTCACTTCTTTAGGTAAAAGCAAGTTTAAACCTATAGCGACTAGTGCACACAAGCTAATTCCTTGAATGCTAAACCCACCTAAGTTTAATGCCATACCACCGATACCAAAAACTAATACCACGGCAAAAATAATGAAGTTTCGCGGTTGGTCAAAATCAACTTTTGCTTTAACTAAACTACCTAAGCCGACACTGGCGATTAAACCAAATAATAGCATCATAATACCGCCCATTACGGCACCGGGTATGGTGTGCAACAAAGCGCCCAGTTTACCCACAAAGGCCATAATAATGGCCGTACAAGCAGCCCAGGTCATAATTCTAGGGTTAAACGCTTTGGTTAGCATCACCGCGCCAGTAACTTCTGAGTAAGTGGTATTTGGCGGGCCGCCCAACATTGAGGCCGCCGTCGTCGCGATGCCATCTCCAAACAGCGTACGGTGTAAGCCTGGTTTTTTAATGTAATCTTTACCGGTTGCTGAACCAATCGCTAAAATATCACCTATGTGTTCAATGGCTGGGGCAATGGCGATGGGCAGCATGTATATAATGGCCTGCCAATGAAATTCAGGTGCGGTAAATTTAGGGACGGCAAACCATGCGGCATTTTGGACCGGCGTAAAGTCGATAATACCGTGATAAAGCGATAATACATAACCGACAACAATGCCCGATAAAATTGGCATTAAACGCATAAAACCTTTACTAAACGCCGATACCAAAAGGGTCGTCAGTAGGGCCGGTAATGAAATACTTAAGGCCAGTGTATGGTCAATCAACTGTACTGAGCCATCACCGGTGCGACCTAAAGCCATATGAACGGCAACGGGAGCAAGTGATAATCCAATGACCATTATAATAGGGCCAGTAACAATAGGAGGTAGGTACTTGCTAATAAAGCCAACACCACGGGCTTTAATCAGGCCACTAAAGCAAACATAGACAACCCCAACAACGGCCAAAGCACCCATAGTTGCCGGAATCCCCCAGGTTTGCGTGCTGTACATAATAGGAGCAATAAAAACAAATGAAGACGCTAAAAATACGGGGACTTGTCGTTTTGTTACCAGTTGGAATAGCAAAGTACCTATACCTGCTGTACACAAAGCCACGTTTGGATCTAAGCCCGTGAGTAAAGGCATTAATACCAAAGCGCCAAAAGCAACAAATAGCATTTGGGTCCCGGTAAGCACTTCTTGAAAGAGTGACTGATTATTATGATCTACGCTTTTTACTAGGTTATCTTCTTTATTCATATTTTACTCAATAAAACTGCCAGCAAGCTGGCAGTATAGTGGTGCTTTTAAAACCATGACGACTGTTTTTATCTCGACAAACATAATGCCAAATACAGCAATATGCTGGTGTAGATATAGTTACTATTTAGTGCCGAAAATTTTATCTCCAGCATCACCCAAACCTGGCAATATATAACCGGCGTCATCTAAGCGGTCATCAACAGAGGCGGTATAAAGATCAACATCAGGATGTGCTTTCTCTAATGCTGCAATGCCTTCTGGTGCAGCCACTAAAACTAGTGCTTTAATATTTGTTGAACCACGTTCTTTTAATAAGTCGATAGTGGCTACCATAGAGCCACCAGTAGCAAGCATAGGGTCAATCACTAGTGCTAAACGCTCTTCAATTTGTCCGGCTAACTTTTCAAAGTAAAACACAGGTTCAAGTGTTTCTTCATTACGGTACATGCCAACAACTGAGATTCGAGCGCTAGGTATAAGTTCTAAAACACCGTCCATCATGCCCAAACCAGCACGTAAAATAGGCACAACCGTGACTTTTTTACCTTTAATTTGTTCTACTTGAATTTCGCCATTCCAGCTATCGATGGTTTTAGTTTCTAATTCGAGATTTTTAGTTGCTTCGTAAGTTAACAAGCAACCCACTTCAGAGGCAAGTTCGCGAAAGCGCTTGGTACTTATATCGGCTTCACGCATTATGCCGAGTTTGTGTTTAATTAGGGGGTGTTTTACTTCGATTACGCTCATTTCTACTCCAAAACTTGCTAAAACTATTTTTTATATTATACCGAAAAGACTTGGGAATGCTCGCTTGAGTTATAAAAAAACAATGATTTAAACATATTTTTTAGCGACGGGAAAAACCGCAGAGGTTACGACTATCTCCATGGACTAGATGTTTTAACAATTGTGATTCACTATCTAAAAATATTAATGCCACGTGAGCTACCCTCATTGGGCATTTTATTATGGTATTAATGAGTAATACTATTAATCAACTTGGTTTAAATGTATTTTTGCTGATTTAGGGAGGATTAATTCCGCAGGAGAAGTCAATTTATAGCAGTTTAACCAATGTAAATAGTCTACTTTTAGGGGAAATATCTTTAAATACAAGAGACAGGTTTAAGTCAGTCGTGATTTTATTATCAATTGTATTATGTTGTATTGTGTTGAATTATCTATTCTTTTTCACTGAAATCGCTATTTACATAAATAGATAATGAGCTAGTTTAGTATTATCTCTCACGTAGCTCCACTAGCTTAGATAATGGACACAGAACCGATTAAGAAGCTGATGAGATTAAAATTGGTAGACAGAATGTTGTAGCGCTATTTTATCTTTACACAACAATCGAGTATGCTTAAATTATCGGCATTTATTAAAGCAGTTGTTAAATTCATGGTCACTCAATCATTATTATGGCAATCGGAGCAGCAGTCATCAGACTTTGCTGAACTGTGTAATGCCCTTTATGAACGAGAGTTAATGACCTTAGCCCGCAATGAATATTCATCGGTAGCAGGGTTACAAAGCCGCATTAAAAGTTTACCGCATTATGTTAAACGTACAGCATTTGCGCTACTTAATGCACAAACACCGCTTGAATTAGATATTCAAAATGCCAGTTGGTCAGCGAAACAAGTCAGTGCGCTGCCATCAATAAGCCAATTGTCAGCGTATAATGACAATGTTATTGCTTGGTATAGAGGCCAAGCATTGGTGCATGGCTTAGTGGTGCCTATAGCATTAAAGAGTCATATTGTGCTTGATAGTATCGATCGAATAGATAGAGAGAAACAACGCTTTCGAACTAACGTTTATGGCTGGTTTTATTTAACAGATAACGATACGCCTAATGGCGCGACTAAGTTTGACAAGAGTGAGGTTAAACCTGAAGTTAATCGCCACAGTGTCAACTTGCTTAAGCCAACTAAGAAAATAATGACAGCAGCATGTGCAGGCCATTGCTGGAAAAACAGCCGAAAGTCACAACCGATCATGCCATCGTTACGCGAGTTGCTGCTATCTTGCACAATTAATTGGCGTAATTTCAAACAACCAAGGGTAAATTTACCTGACAATTGATTTTAAATCTTGTTGGGTGTTTACAGCAGGCGGTACGCATTTATAATAGCGTATCAATTTACGTCTTCAATAACGACTTTAGTTACTTTATGCGGCTGATCACGGCAGTTTTAATACTTTTTCTTGTACTTTTACAATACCGACTTTGGTTTGGTAAAAATAGTGTGCCTGATTATCTCGCTTTAGAAGAAGAAGTGACAAGGCAGCTAGCCAATAATAATAAGCTTAAGCAACGTAATAAATTACTCTATGCCGATACCGATGATTTAAAATCGGGTACTGAAGCTATTGAAGAACGTGCACGGCATGAGTTAGGCATGATCAAAGAGGGCGAAACATTTTTCCGTGTTATTCCTAATGATGACGATGCCGACAAAAAGGAACGCTTGCGATAATGAACAATACAACTGGGCATTTTACCGTCGTCGTGCCTGCTGCAGGTGTTGGTAAACGTATGCTGGCAACTTGTCCCAAACAATATTTAACCATTGAAAATATCACCATTTTAGAACACACCGTTCAGCGTTTACTTAGCCACTGTGCCATTTCCCATGTCATTATTGCTTTAGGTGAAAACGATGAATATTACCCTAGCACTGCGTTAGCCCATAATAAAAATGTAACCTGTGTTGTTGGTGGTAAAGAGCGTGTTGATTCTGTACTTGCTGGTTTAAAAAGCTTGCAGATGAGTAAAGAGCAATGGGTGTTGGTGCATGATGCAGCAAGGCCTTGTGTTCAGCACAAGGATTTAACGCGACTAATAACCTATTGTATTGAAAACGATCATGGCGGCTTATTAGCATCTCCTGTTCGCGATACCATGAAACAAGCAAATACAGAACACCGGGTAGAAACAACGTTAGAACGCAGTCAAATGTGGCATGCACTCACTCCGCAAATGTTTAAAACACAAGAACTAATCACAGCTATTTCAACCGCTTTATCCCGTGGTATAAGCATTACTGATGAGTCATCTGCGATGGAAGCTTTAGGGTATCCGAGTGGATTGGTGAATGGCAGTAGTGACAACATAAAAATTACTCAGCCAGAAGATTTATGCTTAGCCGAGTTTATTCTGAATCAACAAAAAAATAATTTATCACCAGAGGCAATATGCGAATAGGTCACGGTTTTGACGTTCATCAGTTTGGCGGCGCAGGGCCATTAATTTTAGGCGGTGTTGCTATTCCTTACGAGTTTGGTTTTGTGGCACATTCTGACGGTGATGTTGCCATACATGCTCTGTGTGACGCAATTTTAGGAGCATTATGTTTAGCGGATATTGGTAATCATTTCCCCGATACTGATGGTGAATATAAAAATATTTCAAGCCGAATTTTGTTACGCCATGTCGTTGGCTTAATGCAAGACCGAGGCTTTTGTTTAGGTAATGCTGATATTACTGTTTGTGCGCAAGCCCCTAAAATAGCGCCGCACCTTTTAGCTATGCGTGAATGTTTGGCTGAAGATTTACAAGCTGATATTGAACAGGTGAATGTAAAAGCCACCACGACTGAAAAATTAGGTTACATTGGCCGCAAAGAAGGTGTGTCGGTACATGCCGTGGTGTTATTAATGAAAACCGAAAATAACAGCAACTTAACATTAACCGCTGAACCGCTAAATCCAATCAAACTAGAAGAAAAAGAAAAAGAAAAAGAGAAAGTCACAGAAAAAGCCCAAGAGAAAAAACCTGAGCAAAGCCCATCACCCTTGCCAGAGTTCTCTTATTTATATGGTAAACCCAAGTCGACCGGTTTGTTGCGTCGTCACCGTTCAGACTTTAAAGTATGTGAAAAAATTCCCTTTGAACCTTGTGGTGAAGGTGAGCACCTTTTTATTCATATTCGAAAAACCGGTGCTAATACCGCTTTTGTTGCCAAGCAACTCGCGCAATACTTTTCTGTTAAAGAGTCTTTAGTTTCCTATGCAGGTTTAAAAGATCGCTTTGCTGTGACTGAACAATGGTTTGGTGTGCATGTTCCGGGCAAGCAAAGTTATGACTTAAGTGACTTAAACATCGAAGGTGTCGAGGTGTTATCGTCTAAACGTCATAACAAAAAGTTGCGCATAGGTGGCTTAGACGGTAATCGTTTTGAAATTACTTTACGTGATGTGACCGACATTGATGAACTCGTTAGACGTTGGCACGTGATCAGTAATTTTGGCGTGCCAAACTACTTTGGTGAACAACGTTTTGGCATTAATGGTGGCAACATCGAAAAAGCCTTAGGTTTGTTCTCAGGCCAAAAAGTTAAAGACAAGAAAAAACGCGGTATGTATTTATCTGCCGCACGGTCATTAATTTTCAATGAAATGATCAGTCAACGTATCGAACAACAAACATTCGACAATTTAGTCAGTGGTGATGTGTTGATGTTGGCGGGTACGCAGTCTGTATTTCTAGCGGATGTTATTGATGAGCATTTAACAGCAAGACTTGCAGGACATGATCTAGATATAACTGCGCCAATGTGGGGCGCGGGCGAATTAATGACTACCGGCGATGCGCACGCTTTTGAGCGAAGTATTGCCAATGGGCAGCAAGCATTTTGCGAGGGCTTACCCCGGTTTGGTTTAAAACAAGAACGCCGTCGTATTCGATTAACTATTAAAGACGCTGGCATTATAGTAGATAACGATGTTGTGACTTTGTCATTTTTCTTGCCGGCTGGCGCTTACGCTACCACCATTATGCGTGAGTTACTTGACTATAAAGACATGACAGAACGCGTTGATGTAGGCGCAACTAGGCAGTCAACTGATACCACTAAAGCGATAATCAATACAACAGAAAGCGATGCGGAGCGAAATAGCTGAACATGAGAATATTACTGAGTAATGACGATGGTGTTCATGCTGATGGCATTAAAGTACTTTTTGATGAGTTAGCAAAAGTCTTTGACGTAACGGTAGTTGCCCCAGATAGAAATTGCAGTGGCGCAAGTAACTCGTTAACCTTGTTAAATCCATTACGAGCGCATACCTTAGAAAATGGCTTTATTTCTGTTAATGGCACGCCCACTGATGCCGTTCACTTAGGGGCTGCACAGTTAATGAAACCGTATCCTGATTTAGTGGTTGCTGGTATAAATCATGGGGCGAATTTAGGCGACGATACTATATATTCTGGCACGGTTGCCGCGGCTACAGAAGGTCGCCATTTAGGCATGCCAGCCATAGCCGTGTCGTTAGTGTCTTCAGACCCTAAACATTTTCAAACGGCTGCTCTTGTTACCGCGAAATTTATTGAGCGTTTGAAGTTGCATCCGCTGCCCAGCGATCAAATTATTAATATCAACGTACCTGATGTACCGCTGAATGAATTAAAAGGCATTCAAGTCACGCGTTTAGGTAATCGCCACAAAGCAGAAACCATGAAAAAGGTGAAAGATCCTTGGCAACGTGATATTTATTGGTACGGCCCATTAGGACAAGAGCTTGATGCTGGCGTAGGTACTGATTTTCATGCAATAGCCAATGGCTTTGCATCAATTACCCCATTAACGATAGACATGACCGCTTATAAAAGCTTGGCAAAAATGACAGAATGGATTAATGAACTTTCACTATGAATCAAAGTAATATCAATGCCAGAGTAGGCAGTAACATCGGCGGAAAGTCGAGTCGGAGTGGGGAATTACTGGCACAAAAATTACTGGTTGAAGGCATCAAAAATCAACAAGTATTAAGGGCTATTGCTCGCTCACCTCGCCATATATTTGTGCCCGAAATTTTAGCACACAAAGCCTATGACAATACGGCATTGCCGATTGGTCAAGGACAAACCATTTCACAACCGTATATTGTGGCAAAAATGTCAGAATTGTTGCTGGCTGATGGTGTGCCTGATAGCATTCTTGAAATAGGCACGGGCTCAGGTTATCAAACCTCTATTCTGGCGCAGTTAACACCTAAAGTGTTCTCAGTCGAACGGATAAAATCGTTGCAATGGCAAGCAAAGCGTAGGTTAAGAACGATGGACCTACATAATGTGGCCATGAAACACGGTGATGGCTGGCAAGGCTGGCAAAGTAAAGCGCCATTTCAAGCCATTATTGTAACGGCAGCTCCTACAGAGGTGCCAGCGGCATTACTCGAACAGCTTGCTGATGGTGGCCGCTTGATCATACCTGTTGGCGAACAAAGCCAAGTGTTGAAGTTAATTACCCGTCATGGTGATGAATTTAAAGAACAGCAAATTGAAGCTGTTCGATTTGTTCCACTGGTACCTGGCGCTTTAGGATAATTTGTGAAAATATTTTCTGCATTATATGAATGGACCCTTAAGTGGGCAGAGCATAAGTTTGCGCCCAGAATTTTGGCGGTATTAACATTTGCTGAATCGGTTTTTTTCCCTATTCCACCTGACGTTTTACTCGCGCCTATGGTGATGGCGCAACGCGATAAGGCATGGCGTTTCGCGACAATCACGACTATTGCTTCAGTGCTGGGCGGTATTGTAGGTTATGGCTTGGGTTATCTAATGTTCGAACCTTGGATCCAACCACTGATCACCGAATTTGGATATCAGGCACGCTTTGATAAAGCCATGTTGTGGTTTAGTGAATGGGGTGTTTGGGTGGTATTTATTGCTGGCTTCTCTCCAATTCCCTATAAGTTATTTACTGTGAGTGCTGGCTTTTTAAGTATGGCATTTTTGCCATTTTTATTAGCGTCAGCCATAGGTCGTGGCATGCGATTCTTCATGGTTGCCGGTATTATTCGCTGGGGTGGAGCGGCAATGGAGAAAAAACTTAAGCAGTGGGTTGATGTATTAGGTTGGCTTGTTGTTGGCGCTATTGTTATTGCCTATATTGCGACACGATAAAGGGTGTTCTGTTAGTTATGACGAAATGGATGCAGGGTCAACTATTTAACACTAATCATTTATTAGTGTTAATCATGATAGTCGCTATTAATGGCTGTTCTAGTCGTAGTAAACCTGCTCCTGTCGTCGACGTTCAAGGCTCACTTCCGCTGAGTCAAAGGCTTAAGAACAGTGTTACGGGAAGTGAATATATAGTTAAAAAAGGTGAAACTTTGTATTCAATCGCATGGCGTGCCGATGTCGATGTACGTACCTTAGCCGATATCAATAATATCAAAGCGCCATACAGTATTTTTCCGCAACAAAAATTATTTTTAACCAAAAACACCAGTAAGCCTAGTGATAATAGTACTAAGCGTAAAAGTACTAACTCGTCTAAACAAAAAGTTATAACAAAACCTATTGCACAGAAGAAAAAGCAGGAGTATGGTGGAAATGTGGTTGAGCGAAAATCAATCAACAAAGCTCAACAACAAACCACTGCTTTTTCACAAAAAATAAGAGAGTGGCAGTGGCCTGCGAAAGGGAAAGTTATTCGTAACTTTTCCTCCGCAAAGCAAGGAAATAAAGGAATCGACATTGCGGGGCGTCGCGGCGATTCGGTAAAAGCAACTGCAGACGGCAAAGTAGTTTATGCCGGTGATGCGTTACAGGGTTACGGCCAGTTAGTTATCGTTAAACATAATGACGACTACCTTAGTGCTTATGCTCACAACGATCGCATTCTTGTCAAAGAGCAGCAAGTTGTTAAAGCCGGTCAAGTGATTGCTAGAATGGGAAATACTGACGCTGAAAGAGTCATGCTTCATTTTGAAGTTCGCTTTCGCGGGAAATCAGTTAATCCTATGAAGTATTTGCCGAAATAATAATAAAAATTTATCAAAATAAATTGAGGTCAATGTGGATAATTAGTCAGTAAATTTAGCAGAAGCTAAAGCGGGAGATATAACATGGGCATAAAAAAACAAATAGCATGTTCTGATGTTGCAGTTAAGGATAAACCAAAAAGCACCAAGGCAGAAATGCCTGAAGAGGCGCCTTCTAGTTTAGATGCAACACAAATATATTTAAGTGAAATCGGATTTTCACCATTATTAACCGCAGAAGAAGAAGTCTACTTTTCTCGCCTTGCTCTCAAAGGTGACGAACGCTCTCGAAAACGTATGATTGAAAGTAATCTTCGTTTAGTCGTAAAAATTGCTCGCCGTTATAACAATCGTGGTTTACCGTTATTAGATTTAATCGAAGAAGGTAACCTAGGTCTCATTCGCGCCGTTGAAAAATTCGACCCCGAGCGTGGCTTTCGATTCTCTACTTACGCAACTTGGTGGATTCGTCAAACAATTGAACGTGCCATTATGAACCAAACCCGCACTATTCGATTACCTATTCATGTTGTTAAAGAACTTAATATTTACTTACGTACAGCCCGTGAGCTGGTGCAAAAGCTTGACCATGAACCTACCGCAGAAGATATTGCCCTAGAACTTGATGTTCCCGTAGAAAGTGTCAGTAAAATGCTACGTTTAAACGAACGTATTGCTTCAGTCGATTCGCCCTTTGGCGGTGAAGGTGAAAAAGTTTTATTAGATGTTATTCCTGATGAAAAAGGCGGCGGCCCGGAAACCAAGTTACAAACAAACGATATTAAACATAGTATTGTAGATTGGTTGAATGAGCTTAATTCTAAACAACGAGAAGTATTAGCAAGACGTTTTGGCTTACTAGGCTACGAAGCCGCAACATTAGAAGATGTAGGTGTTGAAATTGGCTTAACACGTGAACGCGTGCGTCAAATTCAAGTGGAAGCGCTGAAACGTTTACGCGATATTTTAAGTCAACAAAACTTATCTATTGAAGCGCTATTTCAAGTGTAAATTTATAAGCTGAACTAGGTAGTACCCTTAAATAAAAACCAGCGTTTGCTGGTTTTTTTAGGTCTATTGTTAAGTACTAATAATACCCGGCTGATTAATTAGCTGCTCATTGTTAATGGTTAAAATGAATAACTGCTGACTAAATTTTATGTCTTCTAATTATACCAATTGAAATAAATAATCGATCATTTTAAGGCGGTTTAAATCGTCAATAACTGCGTTGTTTTCAATCACACACGCCCGCTATTACTCGACAATTGCTCCTGCATTGTTCTACTTACGGGCATCCATGCCCTAATCAATCAAACGCCTTGCCTGCAGGGAAGCAGGTACTTATGTTTAGTCTGGAACAATAAACATGTATTCTTGAACAATTTATCCTCGCTTAAAATTGGTCAATAACTTATTACATTTGGTATTATCCATCGTTCCAGATGAAAAAGTAGAACACTTAATTAATTAAATTAACTAAATTAGTATAACAAACAGGAAAAATGACAATTCAGGGACTTAAAGACCGCAGCACTCGTTATGCTAAAGTCAGTACTGCAGGTGTAGTCGTTTTTACATAAATACTCATCGATGCAGATACGAAGCGACAAATGGGAACTTGTTATTGAGTACTCTAACCTCTACTAAAGTGGGTTTAGTTGGGTTAGCGTTGAAGAAGTTGACTCGAGCATTTTATGTACTATTATCATTCAAAATATACTTTCCTAAAAAGAAATCTTGGATGGCTCGAGTCTATTTACTTGATGCTCACATCAAGTTGCGCCTGATAACCTATTTTGCTAATGACTGCTCTATGCCGATAAGGGCTTAGATTTTAGCACTCGGCCAAGTGTCACATCACCTTTAATCGTCGTGCGATTAATAACACGGTTTACACCGACTTTAGTACCTGTCGTACAGTGCATTGCGCGCCAGTTATCCCACAGCACCATGTCGCCTTTACGCCACTTGTGAAAATAGGTGAATTCTGGCTGGGTAGAGTGCTTTATTAGGCGCTCTAATAACTCAATAGACTCATCGTTTGATAAGCCAAACTGCTGTGGCGTCACTACTCTGTCCAAAAATTGCTCTACCACTTCAAGAACTTTACGACCGCTTATAGGGTGCGTAACTACGGCGGGATAAGCAGCATCAGGAAAGTCAGGAAAGCCAATGTCAGTCGGCTTCATTGGGCTATTAGGACCTGGCTCATAGCCATCTAGATTAACATAGCGCATGTGTCTACGCTGCATGCTAAAACTATAAACAACCTCTAGTTTTTCAAGTATTGCCTTGGTTTCGTCATCGAGGGCGTCGTAAGCTTTCGCTAAGTCACCAAAGCCAGTAAGGCCGTCTTCTTCAGCCACCACTACAGCACGTAATAGTGCGCCATGGTTGGGGCGCGCCGTGTAATGTAAATCCATGTGCCAGTCTAAGCGTCCTACTATTTCCTGATCTTTGTAAAATGCGGTTTGGAATTTATCCATAGGACCGCCATTTTTCAGCTCAAATAATTCTGGATACTCGTCGTTTTGCGTTACTTTCAGAGGATGTAGCTCTAAAGGCCCGAAAATGCGACTGAACTCTATTTGTTTTTCAGGATCCACGTCCTGATCGCGAAACACTAATATTGCATGCTCGTACCATAAAGCCTTTAACTCAGCTTTTATTGCATCAGTCAAAGGGGCATTAATGTCAAAACCTGATACTTCTACACCAACACTATCAAGCGGAGTAACGGTAAGGGTCATAATTTATTCCTTATTTTTAACTAAATTAATGGTGAGGTTTAATCCACTAAGTTGGGGTCAAGACGCAATTCTTTGCGCGCCATGGCTTCCCAAATAAACGGAAACCCGTTTTCATCAGCAATAGATACTTTTTTAACTTCTTCATCACTTAAAGGGGTGCCGCCTCCGCCTAACTCAACTTGATAAGCACGCTTGCTTCGCCACTCTAAGGTAATAGCGCGAAGATGTGCTTGACGCAAATCTTTACCAACGACTAATGAACCATGATTTGCTAATAACGCCCATTTAGCATCGCCCAAGGCTTCAGCCGCAGAGACGCTGGTTGCGTCATCTTCAAAGGTACCTTCGTATTCGTTATACAAGGGCAGATCTACACCGCAATAAGCACTGGCCTGATCATAAACTGGCGGCACTCTCTGCATGCAGGCCCAAATGCCGCTGTAGTGTGGATGGTTATGAATAATCAAGTGTGCATCGGGGCGCATAGCATGTAACTGCAAATGCAGGCCAATTGCCGGAGTTACGTTCCATTCACCATCAATGACATTACCTTTTGGATCTAGGGTGACAATATCGCTAGCGGTCAATTCACCCCAAGCGAGTTCCCATGGGTTGGTCAAGATATTACCGTTTGGCAAGCGATACGTGATATGCCCGGCAATGTGTTCATCCCACCCTTCGCGAATGAGCATGCGACACATAAGGGCAACTTGCGCTTTATCGCTAAGTTCTGGAAGCAGTGCTTTACGCCCTGGTCGTGTTGCAAAGCGATCTAGCATGGCTTTATTAACGCCGTCATATTTTTTCATGATAAATGTTACCCTGTTGATTAAAAACAGAAAAAAAGATAAAAGGTGACTTATACCAATTGAAATAAATAATCGATCATTTTAAGGCGGTTTAAATCGTCAATAACTGCGTTGTTTTCAATCACACACGCCCGCTATTACTCGACAATTGCTCCTGCATTGTTCTACTTACGGGCATCCATGCCCTAATCAATCAAACGCCTTATTCTTGAACAATTTATCATCGCTTAAAATTGGTCAATAACTTATTACATTTGGTATTATTAGTAGAACTCAAATAAAGCACTTAACGACAAAACAAAAAGTTTCTATCAATTGTTGGGTGAGTCATTAAAAAGCTATTATTGGTTACTAAATAGTACTTCTGCTAAAGATATTACGTAAAACATCTTCAGTAAGCTTGTCCTATCTAGTCAATTTATTATCTGATATCGCCATTAGAAGGGCAGCACATTCAAGGGTTATTTAACTTCAAACAAGGCTTGGCGAAAGGCACGTGGAGATAGCCCTGTCCATTTTTTGAAAGCGCGATGAAAGCCAGAGCTATCGGCATAACCGAGTTGTTGACCAATTCGAGTAATAGACAAGGTCGGATCGCTTAAATGGCGCCTAGCGTGGATTTCTTTGACTTGGTCAATAAGCTGTTGATATCGCCAACCTTGGGCCAGCAACTTACGGCTTAATGTACGGGGGCTAAAGTGCAGCATCTTAGCCGCGTCATGTAGGGAAGGTGGCGCAGCAGGATCTTCAACAATAATTTGCGAAAGCCGCCATGCAATATCGCCATGATTGTGGGTAATGCTTTTTTCTTCGCAGAGCTTTTTATATAGCGTAACACTTTGCGGGCTTGCCTGAGGCAAGGGTTTATCTAAAATATCTGCATTAAAAAATAGTTGCGTCGCGGGTGCGTCAAATTCAATGGGACATTGGAAAATAGATTGATAGCGCTCAATATGTGCCGGTGCGGGGTAATTACACCTCAGCTTAGTAATGGGTAATGTTTGACCAAGCACCCATCGTGCAGTGGTCACGATATTCGCTAGAATATCTTCAATCGCAAGTAAACGTAGTTCGCCAAGCTCTGCTTTGGCATCAATTTGATAGCAACCTTCTGCTTGAATTTCGCTAAAAGAGGTGACCACTAAGTTGCCTGAAAACCGTCCTGAGTAATTTTGGTATTTTAATCCTGCGTTACTAGCTTCGCGTAGTGTAGCGCTGCTTATCATTAAATAAGCTAGTTGATCATGGGTTGCAATTGAGCGCTGAAGGCCTAATATTAAACCTAAGTCACTGCCTTTATAATTGCACTGAGCATCAAGTAACAAGCCTTTGTGCTGTTTCGCGCTAATTAATGCATCATGCCCTTGAAGCGCTATGTCATTAATACCATTTTTGGCGGAAATGGCCTTAGTATCCATTCCCAAACTCGCGAGAAAATCTAGCAGCCAAATGATATAACGTGCATCTGTATGTATGACATTACTCCTTAGAATTAGCAGCTTACACTGAGGTTAGTGTAGCAGGTTTAAGTGTAGTTAGAATAAACGACATACCGACGCTATTCAACAGGTGTTGATTATGCCAAATTGCATGCTGATAAACGGACTAAAAGCTTAACTAACGATAATGCAGTTGAAAACGTTGGCTCATGATTAGCTTTTTGGTGTACTTATGTTTAGGCTTTTGCAATATATCTGAAGTTTTTCCAAACTCTAATACTTTACCATTACTTAACACCATCATTTCATCACTGAAATGTCTAACAATTCCAAGGTTATGAGAAATTAATATGAATGCCAGTCCCATTTGTTGCTGTAAATCGAGTAATAGATTTATCATTTGAGAGCGCAAAGATGGGTCGAGTGACGCTAAAGCTTCGTCTAAAATAATGACTTGTGGTTTTAATATTATTGCTCGCGCCAGTGAAATACGTTGTTTTTGACCACCAGAAAACATATGGGGATAAAAGCTCATATGGTCAGCCAATAAACCGACCTTATGTAAGGTTTCTCGGATCAATTGATGACGCTCACCTTCATCTAGCTTAGTGTTGAGTCGTAAAGGCTCATCTAATAGTTGTTCTATCGTAAGGCTAGGATTTAATGTTGTGCCAGAGTCTTGGAAAATCATGCGAATATGTTGGCAACGCTGTTTGAAATTTCCAGGCTCTAAAGTTTGACCATTTAAACGAATATGGCCGGTAGTTGGCATTTCAGCACCAACCAATAATTTTGCAACCGTAGACTTTCCAGAGCCTGTTTCGCCAACTATCGCGAGGGTTTTATGCGCCATAATATCAAAAGATAGAGGCTCTAGTGCCGTAACGCATTTACGGTTAAACCAGTAGTTTTTATCTTTGTAGGTTTTACTTAGCTCGGATACTTGTAATAAAACATTACTCACGAGTAGCTATCCTTCAGTGGAAAGTGGCAACTAACTTGATGACCATGGTAGTTTTTAATTTTAGGTGCGTCTACGCAGTTTTTTTGTGCGCGAGGACACCTGGGACCTAGCCGACATCCAATGGGTAGATGTTGCAAAATAGGGATACTACCAGGCAAAGTCATCAGTCGAGATTTATTAGGGATCATTATATTCGCTTTTGGGCTACTATCGACAAGCGCACGCGTATATGGATGATAAGGTTGGTTAAATATTTGCTCTGTAGTGCCAGCCTCGACAAATTGGCCACTGTACATAACCGTAATAGTATTCGTCCAATGGGTAACATTCTCTAGATCATGGCTGATCAGTAATATCGACATGTTTTTAAGTTGGTTTAAGCTCGCTAAGAGACGAAATATTTGCCCTTGGTTAGTACTTTCCATCGCTGCAGTAGGTTCATCAGCGATTAGCAACATAGGGCGTCGTGCAAGGGCCATAGCAATCATCACACGTTGACATAGCGCATCGGTTAATTGATGTGGAAAGCTTTTTACACAGACTTCGTGTTGTTTGATGCCCACTTTATGTAATAAATTGACTGCTGCTTGTTTTCGTTGTTGTCGTTTCTGCCAAAAAAATCCAGTTAACTGTTCAACATCAACGGCTTCTTCTAATTGCTCACCTATGGTGGTGGTGGGATCTAAACAAGCCATTGGCTCTTGGAATATCATCGCCACGTCTTTAGATATAATCGCTTTTCGCTCTGCTGGTGACAAGCGCATCAGATCATTGCCTCGCCAATGAAATCGGTCAGCGTCAACTCGCCATTTTTCATCAAGTACGCCAACAATAGCTTGTGCTAGCAACGACTTGCCTGAACCAGACTCTCCCACTAAACCGCGAACTTCCCCTTCCTTCATGGTGAGGTTGACACGGTCAACGGCAAATATGGGTTTTGCCCCTGTTTTCAATTCAATAGAAAGATTACGGATATCAATTAAGTTCATTAGTTTTCCTTGCGCACTTTAAGCGCATGGCGCATGCCTTCACCGACTAAATTAGTCGCGACAACCGAAAATAAAATAGCTAAACCGGGCAAGTAGACGGTCCAAGGCGCGATATAAAATAAATCAATACCGTTGGCTAACATAGCTCCCCATTCAGGCATAGGAATAGGGGCGCCTAAGCCTAAAAAACCAAGCGCGGCTATGTCTAGAATCGCGGCTGATTGTGCAAGTGTGGCTTGGCTGATTAATTTTTCGATAATATTAGGAAAAATAGAATAACGTAAAATTCTAATAGAGCTTGCACCATCAAGGCGTGACGCTAACACATAGTCTTTAGCAAACTCTTCCCTAACTGCATTTCGCGTAACATGAACAAACTGTGGAATAAGCACCATAATAACAGCCCATAAGGTGTTTTCTAGGCCTGGACCGAGTATCGCTACAATAATAATGGCTAAAAGTAAGGAAGGTATTGACAAGATAACGTCGAGAAAATGGTTTAAAAAACTCGATTTAATACCGGTAGTTAGGGCCGATAATGAGCCGATAACAACGCCAATAGCTAAAGAGGCAATAACGACAATAATACTTAAACCAAAAGTCAGAGAAGTCCCGTCAATTAAGCGTGATAACATGTCTCGACCAAGGTTGTCTGTACCGAGTAAAAAACTGATATCACCATCATCACTCCATGCTGGTGGCAGTAACAAGTGATCTAAATGATTTTCAACTGCGGAATAAGGAGCAATAATATTGGCTAAAATCGCTAAAACAATGAGGAACAAGAAACAGCCAAACCCGATCAAAACCACAGGAGGTTGCTTGAAGTTATGCCACAATTGCATCAATGGCGTTGGAAACTCTTCTTCTTGGTATATTTTATCTCTTGCCATGACTTGGCTCCCGAGCTAGAGGATTAAGCGCTGCATAAACAAAATCAATAATTATATGTACAATAAATATAAAGGTAGATAGCACAATAAGTCCGCCTTGAATTGCGGTATAGTCGCGTTGATAAATACTTTCGATTAACCAGCGCCCAATACCAGGCCAGCTAAAAATAACCTCAGTTACCATCGCAATAGTAATCAGGTTGGCAAACTGCAAACCTACATCTCTGATAACTTTAATAACTGCATTACGCATTGCATGTCGATAAATAATTTGGCTGAAAGTTAAGCCTTTTGCATTTGCCGCTTTAATATAATGGGTGTCTAAAACCTCTAACATTGCCGTGCGTGCTAAGCGCATAAAAATGGTAGCAGGGGCAAGTGCCACAACAATTACCGGTAATATAAGGTGTCGAGTAGCATCCTGGAAAGCTTGCCATTTATAGGGACTGTCACTGAGTAAAATATCAATTAATTGTAATCCCGTAACATGTGGAATTTCAAATAACAGGCTTATTTGACCAGCAGAAGGTAACCAGCCTAATTGTATAGAAAACACCAATATAGCCAGTATTCCTAACCAAAAAACAGGGATTGAGTAGCCAATCATCGCAATGGCCAATATGAAATTATCCGGGAGTTTTCGATGATATATAGCGGCAAAAAAACCTATGGGTATGCCAAAAAACATGGCGACAAGTAAAGCCACCGAGGTCAATTCAATTGTTGCAGGTAAACGGTTCAGTACTTCAGTGGCTATCGGCAATTGACTGGTCATAGAATAACCCATCTCACCATGAAATAGATGGTTGAGATAACTGAAATATTGGCTTATTAATCCTGATTGCTGTTGATACTCTTCAGCTAAAACAGCTAGTTGCTCAGGCGAGGCATTAATTTGACCAGTGAGATTGATGAGTTGGTCACCGGGAAATAAAAAACTCAAGCTAAAAGACAATATTGTCAATAACAGCATTGTAAAAATGAATAAATTAAAACGACGCAGGGTAAATATAAGCATATTAGTTTTTTGTAACCCCGTTAAAGTCAATGCCACCAATGGCGCGCAGCAGACTACCGTTTACATTATTTG
Organism: Colwellia sp. PAMC 21821; assembly: GCF_002077175.1. Lineage (NCBI taxonomy): Bacteria > Pseudomonadati > Pseudomonadota > Gammaproteobacteria > Alteromonadales > Colwelliaceae > Colwellia > Colwellia sp. PAMC 21821. The sequence continues at coordinate 699,187 of NZ_CP014943.1, read as the reverse complement.
CCCGTGCTTGAAACCTTTTTGAGTGCGCGATTGGAATTAAAGGGAATTCTTCATTAATTAATTTTAAAGCTTTAGAATAGTAGACCTTACGTTTATTAATGTTATTTGTTTGCAGCGCACTTTGAATGAGTTGATCAAATTTTTCATTACACCAAAACGTTACATTACTGCCAGTAATAGCAGAAGAGCAACTCAGTAATGTTGAAAAAAAGTTGTCTGGGTCAGGGTGATCAGCTGACCAACCTAAAAGCACACTTTGATGTTCACCTTCAGATATTTTGCGTAAAAAAGTTGTCCATTCATAATGGGAAACGATATCAACCTTTACCCCTATCTTTTGTAAATCGGCCTGAATGAGTTTTGCCATTGTCACGGCATCAGGGTTATAGGCTCGCTGCACGGGCATTGCCCATAAATCCATGGAAAAGCCATTGCTATAACCCGCTTCGACTAACAGCTCTTGTGCTTTAGTGATTGAATACTCTTGGCTCGCAATCGTTGCATCGTAGGCCCATGAAGAATTCGGGATCAGGCCATTTGCAATTTCGGCTTGCCCAGTATAAACAGCTTCGAGAATTGCTGGTTTATTGATGGCGTAAGATAAAGCTTTACGTACTAAAGGATTATTAAACGGTTCTTTACGAGTATTAAAACCGAAATAACCGACATTGAAAGCGGTTACCGATTCTAACGTGAGATTGGTATGCTCTTCTATTTTTTTATGTGCAATGGGATAAGCGATAACATCACATTCACCGGCTAATAACTTGGTTAAACGACCGGTATCGCGGGGGTTATATCAAAAACGAGTTGTTTAAGCTCTGACATGCCGCGCCAGTAGTCTGGATGAGGTTCATAACGAATGAACGCACCTGCACTATACTGTTTAAATTTAAAAGGGCCAGTGCCAATAGGAAGCATATCTATTTCTTGCATTGCGTTAAGTGCAATTAACTGTTCAGCATATTCCTTTGATAAAATAACGGCTGAATCGCCACCAATATTTGCAAGAAATGAGCTGTCAGAGTGAGAAAGTTGAAAGCGTACGGTATGTTCATTAATTTTTTCAACGCTGTTAATGAGATTAACCAACTGAGCATTTTGAAAAAACGGATACTTACCACCAGATATTGGATGGTATTCATGGTTTTCATCTAACATGCGATTGAAACTAAACAGCACATCGTCGGCATTGAGCGTCCGTGTTGGCATAAAATAGCTTGTTTGATGAAACTGAACATCTTTGCGGAGATAAAAAGTTATCATTTTGCCATCACGCGTTACATGCCAAGATTTTGCAATAGCAGGAATGATCGAATTATCGGTCGGGTTAAACTCGATTAAACGATTATATAACTGATTTGACGTTGCATCGATAGTTGTTCCCGATGATACCGTTTGCGGGTTAAAGCTTTCAGGCGGGCCTTCACTACAGTAGATAATGCTTTTTTTACTTAACGAAAGTGTTTCGTTTGAGTCGCAACCAGATAACACTATGATTAACAGCGCAAAATATTTGTAATATGTTAGTTTAGAGTAAGCCATAGCTAATCTTTATTCTTCGTCTGCACTACTTGTGTCGAGTAGATTATATTTTTTTAAGTAGCCTCTTAATTGATGATAGGTTAATTCTAAGGCGTCAGCGGTTTTCTTTTGATTATATTGACAATTAGCTAAAGCAGACTTGATCAAATCGACCTCGTAATTTTGTGATAAGTCTTTTAACGACAACGGAAATTGTAAGGTTTTAGGCAGTGGCTTAAGTTTTTGTTCTACTTTCACCTCAGTTTCAGCCTTGCTTTCACTGGCGACTACAGCCTGGTTTACTACGATGCGATCTTGAGTTTTTATTCGTTTAGAAGGGCGGTAGGGCGATTCAAAGGGGTCGATAACGAGCTCATGCACAGGTAAGTGAGGGTTATTGCAACGATAAACACTACGCTCAACAACATTTTTTAATTCACGAATATTACCCGGCCAATGATATTCAAGCAGATCACGCTTTGCTTTTGCCGTAAAGCCACTGAAAAGTTCAAACTCAAGCTCGCGTGCCATGTTAATGGCAAAATGCTCGGCTAATACCAGTATATCGTCTAAACGCTCACGTAAGGGTGGCAGAGTAATAACATCAAAAGCTAATCTGTCGAGTAAATCAGCGCGAAACTCGCCTGCAGCGGCCATTGAGGGTAAGTCTTCGTTAGTTGCTGCGACTAAGCGCGCATTGGTTTTAATTGTTCTTGAGCCACCAACACGTTCAAATTCACCGTATTCTACAACCCGTAGCAATTTTTCTTGGATTAACCCGGTAGTATTTGCTATTTCGTCTAAAAATAATGTACCGTTATCTGCGCGTTCAAAGCGGCCTTCATGACGCTTACTTGCCCCAGTAAAGGCCCCACTGTCGTAACCAAATAATTCAGTTTCTAATAAATTCTCATTCAATGCGGCACAATTAAGCTTAAGATAATTTTGATCCCAGCGTTTAGATAAATAATGTAAGCGTGCGGCAACAAGCTCTTTACCGGTACCACGTTCACCTATTATGAGAACCGGCTTACTTAAAGGCGCTATCTGTGAAATTTGCTCAAGCACCTCTAAAAAGTTGTTAGATTGACCAATGAGATTATCTTGTTGTTTGAAACGTGTCATTTACTGACCTAATAATTGGTTTTTTTCACTAACAAATAGTGTATTTTATTAACTGCTTAGAGAGAAGCCTTTTTTTAATTAATAATAAAGCGTTATTAATTATAGGCTTACCATGTTATAAAAACTTGGCGCAGAATGTGAATAGTAAAACCTAAGACAATTAAAGCAATTTTTTGAATGAGGAAGTAATTATGGGTGTTTTTTCAAGGTTCACAGATATCATTAATTCTAATATTAACAATTTATTAGACAAAGCAGAAGACCCTGCAAAAATGGTGCGCTTAATCATACAAGAAATGGAAGACACGTTGGTTGAAGTGCGTTCTTCATCTGCAAAAACATTAGCGGATAAAAAAGAATTAGCGCGTCGAGCTAACCGATTTGAATCTGATGCAGCACAATGGCAAGAAAAAGCTGAGCTAGCGCTAAGTAAAGATCGTGAAGATTTAGCGCGTGCGGCATTGATGGAAAAGAAAAAATGTGTTGAAAGTGCAAGTTCATTGATCGAAGAGTTAAGTCATATAGATGAACACATTGCAAAACTGCAAAGTGAAATTTCGCAGCTACAAGATAAGTTAGCAGATGCGAAGTCACGTCAAAAAGCAATTATCATGCGCGAAAAGACGGCAAATTCACGTTTAAAAGTGAAAAAGAATATTGACAGTGATCGCGTGAATGACGCCTTAAGTCGCTTCGATCGCTACGAACGTAAAATTGATGATATTGAAGCACAGGTCGAATCATATGATATGGGCAGCAAATCATTAGCAGATGAAATTGCAGATTTAGCATCAGATGAGAAAGTTGATGATGAATTAGCAAAATTAAAAGCTAAAATGAAATCAGAAACCCAAAATAAATAATCATACGTTTTCGAATGCCTTGCATAAGGTGCAATTAAAGGAGAAAAATTGTGGATGAGATTATCGTCGCCCCAGTAATTATATTTATGGTAGTCGTGGCCCCAATTTGGTTGATATTACATTATCGTAGTAAACGCCAAATTAGCCAAGGCTTCAGTGAAGAAGAGTATATTCAACTGACTGAGCTGTCTGAATTAGCCGACAAAATGGCAGATAGAATTAAAACATTAGAAGCTATTTTGGATGCTGAAACACCGGAGTGGAGAAATAAATTATGACCAGCAAATCCCGAGGTGAGTTATATAGAAATACGAGCCAAGGAAAATTAGCTGGTGTCTGTGCAGGCATTGCCGATTACTTTGGTTGGGAATCATGGTTGGTGCGCATACTCGTTGTTTCTGGTGTGCTGTTAGGTATGGGCTGGTTTATTGTTATTTATATCGCCGCTTGGTTTATATTAGATAAAAAACCTGCCAATGCTGCTCATGTTAATCGCAATACCCAAAAGGGAAGTTTTGCACATGACAGCCAATACCATGCTAAAAAAGCAGCTGGCTCACAACAACACGATTCTGATGAAGATATCACTAATGAATCGATTAAAGTGAAGTCGCGTATTTGGCAAGCAGGCGAGCCACCTAAACAAGCATTTCATGATATTAGGCGTAAATTCAAAACATTAGAGCTAGAATTACAAGTTATTGAGCGTTATGTTACTTCGCCGGAATTTACCGTGTCACGAGAAATTAATAAACTCTAAAAAAAAGCGGCTCTGCCGCTTTTTTTATCGCTGTTAAGTTAATAATACCAAGTTAATAATACCAAGTTGATTAATTAGCTGCTCATTCTTGATGGTTAAAATGAATAATTAAGGCGTTATAAAATTTATAAGTATCATAACGACTGACTCAATTTTATGCCTTGTCATTATCCATTTGTCCTGATGAAAAAGTAGATCACTTAATTAATCCAATTGGTATAATAAATCAAGACAAGTACTGTTATCAAAACTTAAAAACCGCTAGTATCAAAGTAATGATAGTTTTGCTGAAATAAGCATGACGGCCTTCAACGTATTGAAAAACAAAAGATAGCACTCAAGTATGGCATTTATTAGTAAAGCTCAAATAAAAAAGTTAAAACAAAAGGCCAGTGACATTGTTAATCGTTCTATCGATCAACATATAACCCTTGCCGTAACAGGACTGAGCCGCAGTGGCAAAACTGCATTTATTACGTCTTTAGTGAATCAGTTACTCAATGAAGGCAGTAATTCTCAGCTCAGTTTTTTTAATGTTGTCCATCAAGGTCGCTACATCGCCGCTAAACGCGTTCCACAAAAGCACCTGCATATACCTAGATTTGAATATGATGGCGCACTATCTGCCTTGTGTCAGTCGCCGCCTAAATGGCCAAAACCGACTAATGGCATAAGCGAATTACGCTTAGCAGTGCGTTATCAGCCCAAAGACTCGATATTAAAATACGCCACCGAGTCCGCGACACTCTATATTGATATCACTGATTATCCTGGTGAATGGTTACTTGATCTTCCGATGTTATCGCTGACATTTGAAGAATGGTCGAGGCAGACGACTATGCTACTCAAGCAAGCGCCAAGAAACGAACATGCGCAGGAATTTCTCGATAAACTGGCCGAATTTGACCCTTTTGCGAGTGTTGATGAAGCCGTTTTAGCGCAATTATCACAAGAATATACTGACTTATTACTACTCTTTCGACATCAGCTTGGCTTATCAGTGATTCAGCCCGGACGTTTTATTCTTCCTGGTGAGTTGGAAGATGCACCAATATTACAGTTTTTTCCTTATAGCGAGTTTGACGATATTGACAGTAATGACTATCAAAACGCTAAGGACGATTGTTATATCGGCATGCTACGTGCGCGATTTATTGAATATAAAGAACGAGTCGTGCGCCGTTTTTACAAAGAACACTTTGTTAATTTTGATCGACAAATTGTGCTTGCTGACTGCTTAACGCCACTAAACAATGGCCCAGAAAGCTTTGCAGATTTACAAAATGCCATGGCGATGATTATGGAAAGCTTTCAATATGGAAAATCGAGTTTATTGTCGCGGCTATTTTCACCAAAAATAGATCGTTTACTTTTTGCTGCTACTAAGGCTGACCATATCACACCAGAACAACATGAAAACTTAGTGTCGCTGCTCAACAAACTAGTTTTTCAAACTAAGCAAACGCTGAGTTTTGACGCCATTAAAATGAAAACAATCGCTATTGCCTCGGTCAAAGCAACCAAAGTGGGCAAAAGCCAATATCAAGGCCAGAACATTCCTGTTATTAAAGGTAGACAGTTAAGTAATGATCAAATGATCACACTATTTCCTGGCGCTGTTCCAGCGAGCATTCCAACGTTAGAATATTGGCAAAAGCAGCCTTTTAATTATATTGCTTTCGCACCCATTGAGTCGGTTAGCAGTGATGAATGCTTACCGCACCTTCGTATGGATCAAATGTTGCAGTTTTTGCTTGGGGACAAATTAAAATGATAGAAAATAAAGAAAAATTTCAACAACAAATATTGTTTGATGCGGTTGATATTGACGAAAGCCCAATCAAAGAAAATACCCCACAAATTATTGTTGATGAGCAAGACTGGGTGTGTGATGAGCAAGTAGAACAAGTAGACGATAACATTATTATTGAACCTGAAAAGCCAAGTTGGCTTTGGCGTACTATAGGCTTAGTATTTGTTACTTTAGTTACGGTTGAAGCCGTACAGTTTTTTGTTAACGGCTTTAGCCAATCACCGATAATTGCCAGTTTATATGCTATTTTACTGGCGGGTTTGTCCTTGGTTTGTGGCCGTACAGTTTGGCGTGAATTTTCAGGTCTTAGGCAGTTTAAGTACCAACAAAAGCTAAAACAAAAAGCTCAAGACATTTTCAATAAAGAAGGCGATGTTGATGCTGCAAGCCTTTGCGATAAAATTTCTAAGCGCTTACCGGGTGACTTAGCTGAATTTGACCACAGCTCTTGGCAAAAGTTGAACCTTGAAGAGTATAGTGATGTTGAAATACTACAGTTATATGAGCGCAATATATTGTCTCAGGTAGATCAAAAAGCATTGAAAGAAATTGCAAAATTTTCTTCAGAGTCAGTTGTTTTAGTGGCATTAAGTCCAATTGCAATTATTGATATGTTGCTGATGCTATGGCGAAATTTGCGCTTAGTTAATAAAATAGCGGCTTTATACGGCATAAAATTGGGCTATTGGAGCCGAGTAAAGCTAATTAAACAAGTTATTATCAATATGGCCTATGCTGGTGCAAGTGAATTAGTTGCAGATTTGGGCGCTGATTTGCTAGGTGTAGAGCTATTAGGAAAGTTATCAGCGCGCATGGCACAAGGCTTAGGAGCAGGGATGTTAACCGCACGATTAGGCCTAAAAGCTATGCACTTATGTCGACCTATTCCTTTTACTGATGACGCGCCTAAACTTGGTCATATTCGTCAACAAGTTGTTAGCCAAGTGCAAGCACTAGTGAAAAGAAAATAACTTACAGTATTGAAATTAATAGATAATTTTATATTTGTACATTTTGATGTAACACAAATTTTACACATTCATTGTTCTGGTTGAAAAATAGCCACTTTCAAAGTCGTGCTTTTTCTATCCATGTTGCCTTACTATTGTGACAACTAAAGTAGTTTACATATCAAAATAAAAATTAATAATAATTTGATATTAACAAAGTAAGGTTACACGAATGGCGAAGGCGACTAAGTACGTATCGAAGGTTGCTGATGAACATGGCAATATTGCATGGACAGCAGAAGAAAACCAAATTTGGCAAGCCTTGATAACGCGGCAACTTTCAACCGTAAAAGATACTGCCTGTGATGAGTTCAATGAAGGTTTAGAAAAGCTAAATCTACCCATTGATCGTATACCACAGTTAGAGGAAGTGAGTCAGGTATTAAGAGCGACTACCGGTTGGAGTTGTGAACCTGTTCCAGCACTTATCGGTTTTGGTGAGTTTTTCAGATTACTGTCAGAAAAGAAATTTCCTGTTGCGACTTTTATCCGCTCGCAAGAAGAATTCGACTATCTACAAGAGCCCGATATCTTTCATGAAATATACGGCCACTGTGCATTACTTACCAACGAATCTTTTGCTAATTATACGCAAGCTTATGGCATGATGGGTTTAAACGCTTCGAAAGAAGACCGGGTATTTTTAGCCCGACTTTATTGGTTTACTGTTGAGTTTGGCTTGCTTGATACGCCCAAAGGTTTACGGGTATATGGTGGTGGTATTTTGTCTTCACCAACGGAAACAGAATATGCATTACATGATAAAAATGTTGAAAGGAAACCTCTCGATGTTTTAGATGTGTTACGGACACAATATCGAATTGATATTCTGCAACCGGTTTATTTTATGCTGACTAAAGTCAGTGATCTCGATGAGATACGAAAATTAGAAGTAGAAGATATTATGGCCTTGGTAGAACAAGCGAAAAAAATAGGTCTACATCCAGCTAAATTTGAATTAAAAGCAAGTTAAGGAATTTTTATGAGCGGTGAATTATCAAATCAACAATGTGAAGCATGCCAAGTCGATGCGCCAAAAGTTAGTGATGACGAATTGGCAAGTTTATTAGCACAAATACCTGATTGGGTTCCTGAAGTGAACGAGGGTATTATGATGCTAGAACGGGTTTATAAGTTTAAAAACTACAAGCTAGCATGGGCTTTTGCAAATAAAGTCTCTGAATTAGCAGAAAAAGAATTTCATCATCCGGCCATTTTATTAGAGTGGGGTAAAGTCAAAGTTACTTGGTGGACCCATGCTATTAAAGGGCTGCATAAGAATGACTTTATTTGTGCAGCCAAAACTGATCAGCTTCTGTAATGTTTTCTTAGTAATAATGAAGAGCCTCCCGATAAAGGAGGCTTTTTTTTGTTGTAAAAATTAGTTTACAATAGAGGTATTAGATTTTTGTTGTTTTCTTGAGGTTAATAAATGCGTTTAGAAATTGGTTGCCAAGACCGAGTTGGTATTGCGCAAAGTGTGCTGGCAATATTTGTTGAGCGTGGGATTGACCTACGTGGTATTGAATTAAAACAGCCAGGAAAAATTTTTATTAACATTCCTGATTTAGAGTTTTCAGAGCTGCAAAGCTTTATGCCGCAATTACGTTTAATTGATGGTGTTGTCGATGTTAAAACAACACCTTATATGCCTTCCGAACGTGAAAAAAATGAATTTGAAACTTTAGTAAAAACCTTCCCTGACCCTTTTATTTCGGTTGATAATAAAGGTCAAATTCGAGTGGTTAATAACATTGCTGCGCAAATTATGTGTGAATCGCTAGAGCATATTATTGGCGAACATGTAGGGCAGTGGTTAAAAGGCTTTAACTTTTCTCGTTGGCTTGACGGTGAAGAGGTCTTAGCGCAAACCCGCCGTGTTAAATTTCAAGATGACGATTTTGTTGCTGATATTATTCCTATTCATATTGCTGAAGGTGAAGAGAAGAAAGTCCTCGCCGGTGCTGTACTGATATTAAAATCAGAAGCAAGATTAGGTCAGCAAATTAGTGTTTTTAAAAAAGCTAATGAAAATGACTTTACCGGTATTCAGGCTAACAGCAGTTCAATGCGTAAACTGATACGCGAAGCTAAGCGTATGGCCTTGCTAGACTCCTCTATGTTAATTGTTGGGGAGACGGGGACAGGCAAAGAGTTATTGGCGCGTGCTTGCCATGCTGCCAGTGATCGCGCTGAAAAACCTTTTATGACTTTAAGCTGTGCAGCATTACCAGACGATGCTGCAGAAACTGAATTATTTGGCGCTGGCGCCGCAGGCCAAGCAAATAGTAAACGTGGTATTTTTGAATCGGCAGATGGCGGCACCATCTTTTTCGATGAAGTCGGTGAGATGTCGGCTAAGTTACAAACTAAAGTGTTACGAGTTATTCAAGACGGAACTTTCAGGCGTATTGATGACGAAAAAGAAATCAAAGTGAATGTGCGGTTCATAGGCTCAACAAACAGAGATTTACTTAATATGGTTTCTCTTGGTGAGTTTAGAGAAGACTTATATTATCGCTTAAATGTGTTGGGGCTTAATATTCCATCGTTACGTGAGCGACGTTCAGATATTGTGCCTTTAGCGGAACTATTTGTTGCTAAGTTTGGTCAACGTATTGGTAAGTCACATATTTCTTTTGATCCAGAGTGTCTTGAGTTTATTGAACACTACCCTTGGCCGGGTAATGTTAGGCAGCTTGAAAATGTGCTGATAAGGGCGGTATCATTAATTGAAGGTAATATAATCATGACCTCACACTTGCAGTTACCTGCATATACACGTGAACATGGCTACCTTGAACAAGACTTTGAAGGCACGTTAGATGCGGCTGTGAAAAATTTTGAAGCAGATTTACTGCGTAAGCTCTATCCTGCTTATCCAAGTACTCGACAATTAGCGAAAAAACTTGGGCTTAGTCATACCGCCATTGCAAATAAATTACGAGATTACGATATTAATAAAAAAACCGTTAAAATTTAAGGTAAATATGCCAATGTAGTTGCATACTATATTGGTTTTATGTCCAACGTTATTTGAGTATTATAAATGAAATTATATGGTTATTGGCGTTCGTCTGCCGCATATAGAGTTCGAATTGCTATGCATCTAAAAGGGTTGCCGTTTGAATCAATCCCAGTGCATTTAGTTAAAGACGGTGGAGAACAGCATAAAGATGCTTACACTGAATTAAACTCAACACATTTGGTACCAACCCTAGTTGATGAAGAGGTTACTCTGCATCAATCGATTGCAATTATTGAGTATTTAGATGATAAATATCCTTCGATTGCTATCTACCCTAAAAATATAGTTGCTAAAGCTAAAGTAAAGGCGCTTGCACTTGATGTAGCCTGTGAAATACATCCGGTTAATAATTTACGTGTACAACAATACCTAGTTAATAATTTTTCACTGCAAGAAAGTGATAAGCTTACCTGGAGTCATCATTGGATGACGTTAGGATTTATCGCGATTGAACAGCAGCTGACAGTAAACTCTGGAGAATATTGTTTTGGCGATAATATAACGATGGCCGATATTTGCTTAGTGCCTCAAGTATATAATGCATATCGATTTAATCTTGATATGAGCAAGTTCCCAAATATCTGCCGAGTCGCCGAAAATTGTAATAGACACCCGGCATTTATCGCATCTTTACCTGAAAACCAGCTTGATGCTCAGCATTAATATAAGATAACGTGTAAAGTTTACGGACAAATTTTTATCATTTTTCATTCCATTTATTACAAAGAACAAGGGTTATTATGTCAATTCAAAACACTGAACAAAAACAAACACCTTGGGCTGTTATTGCCATAATTATTGCTGCTATTATCGCTTTTGTTATCTATTACTACGTCTTTGCTGCAGATGACAATAACGCTATTGATACAGCTGTTCCCACTGTCATTGCACCCGTTAAAGAGCCCGTGCTTGAAATTGAGGTTACACCTGAGATTATTGAGTCGGATATTGCGACAGAGCAAGTTGAAGAAGACATTACTGATATTGAACCTGAAATTGTATTACCTACCTTAGATGAAAGTGATACTTGGTTTAGTACTAAGTTGCCAACGTTAACTTGGCGTAAAGAGTTACTGAAACTGGTGGTTACTGAAGATATGATCCGCCGTTTTGTGGTCTTTACTGATAACTTTAGCCAAGGAACCCTAGCCTATGAGCACACACCTTTAATTACCCCTAATGCGAAATTTACTGCGGTAGAAGAGCAAACAACCAATGGGGTTAAATTTCAGTGGGATGAGAGTAGTGCTCGCAGATTTAGTAATTATGTCGATCTATTACGTTCTATGGACAGTGAAATGCTTGTGCAATGGTACGTTGAATTGAAACCGTTAATTGATCAAGCATATGGAGAACTAGGTTATCCAGAACAAGACTTTACCGAGGTGTTGCATAACGCCATAACTAAGGTTTTAGATATGGAAATACCAAAAACTCAGCCTGAGTTAGAGCGACCTAGCGTTATGTATAAATACAAAGATGAGTCTTTAGAGTCTTTGGATGACGCAGAGAAGTTATTGCTTAGATTAGGTAAAGAAAACTTACTTGTGATCAAGTCAGTGATGCTAGAAATTAACGAAAAGTTAGCCAGAGCACGTTGAGCTTTGGTCAGCGATAAATGAATAGCTTGCAAACGCCAACGGTACATTCGTGTATCGCCACTCGTGATTATGGCATGTTAAGGCGTTGCGCAAGTTACATGATGGTGTGCTTTGGATGGAAGATTGTGGGAGAGCTGCCAAAACATCCAAAGTTTATTCTTGCGGTGGCCCCTCATACCTCCAATTGGGACTTTTTTGTTGCCATCGCCAGTGTATTTTCATTAAACCTGAAAGTGTCTTTTCTCGCTAAAGGCAGCATATTTCGTTGGCCAGTAAAATCGTTATTGACTGCCATCGGTGGTATTGGTGTTGATCGCAGTCATAGCCATGGCGTTGTCGGTCAAATGGTCGAAGAATTTAATGTTCATGAGCAATTTATTCTAGGCATAGCACCAGAAGGAACCCGTAGTAAAACTATTGAGTGGAGAACTGGGTTTTTGCACATGGCCAAGCAAGCTAATGTTCCCGTAATACCGGTGAGTTTTGATTTCATTAAAAAAGAAGTACGATTTCACCCCGCAGTTCTTATCACGGGAGATATAAATCAAGAGTTAGTCGAATTTAAACAATTATTTGCCGATGTTTGTGCAAAAAATCCGCAAGCAGTCTAATTTTCGTAACTAGCACTTGCAACCAAGCCATTGTTTAGCGATAATTCGCGCCGCGCTAAAGAGATTCTTTTAGCGCTTCTATGGTGACCCTTTTGGTCCCTCCGCAATGATACTCTGTGAACTCGGCCAGATCCGGAAGGAAGCAACCGCAGCAGACGACTCATGTGCCGGAGTGTGGCTATTAGGGTTGCCACCCAATCCTTTTAAATCAATTGTTTACACATCGCTTTAGCGTTTTGCTACATAAGTTGCTACATGTATGCGACTAAAATTCCTTATCTTCATTGTCGAAATGATATTTATGACTTCTGGAATTAATCTGTTTAGAATTTTGAAGAGCAGGCAAAAAATTCTCTTCGCTAGTAAACCTAAAGTTAAGAATATACTAGCGAAAAGTCGGTTAGCCTTGTTTTAATCGCTTATGTTGGGCAAGGCGCTCCAGCGTCTATCCACACTCCTACGGCTCGTATGAAGTCTTGATGTTGTCCTGGCGCTTTTTGTCTTCCTGGACCAGGTGACCAGCTCCATGCTACAAGCGGATCAAGTGTTGCATGGTGTTCATGAAATTCTTTTTTGAACGTTACAAGGTCATCTTTACCACCGCGTTGGGCTAAATGGCTACTGTTGTGTTCAGGGTCAAGCCACTTGTTACATAATTGATGAGCGGTGATCCCTTCAGGAATAGTCATGTTGGGTTGTGGCATATGCCAAACAAAACCAGGCATTGCGGAAGATATGTTACCTGGTGGCATGCCTTTTTTATCACCATTACTTTGTTGATGGCACGAGGTGCAGCTTAATACTACGCCGGGTACTTGTTTAAATATTTCGCCATCTTTATACAACACCACGTTATTAGCGACGCTAATGTTCATTGGATGCGGACGACGATTGTCACCAACCGTTGGGTAAAAGCTACCGTCGTTATCGACAACACCATGACAATTTTTACAGCGTGGGTGTGTGGCAACTTGGTGCATATATTTAAAAGCAGTTGCAGCATCTGGTTTGTCTATAAATGCCTGATATGGGTCATTTGCTGAGGCTGATACTGAAATGAAAGCTATACCTACCATTAAGGCGCTAACACTGGCTTTAATTAACCTACTCATGCTGTGTCCCCTTGTTTTTGTTTCATCATGCCTTTTACAATAGCTGGAGTCATTGGCAATGATCTGAATCTGACCCCTGTAGCGTTAAAAATAGCGTTACCAATTGCAGGTGCAACTACGGTGGTGCCTGGCTCCCCAAGTCCAACCGGAAATTCATCACTTTCCACAAACGAAATATCCATATCGGGTACGTCTTTCATACGTAATGGAAAGTAGTTGTGTAAATTGCTACTTGCTACTTGTCCGTTTTTAAATTCGGTGCCTTCATGCAGGGCTAGACTGACACCCCATAGCAAAGAGCCTTCCAATTGCGCCAGTGCACCATCCGGATGCACAACAACACCACAATCAACAACACAGGTCAGTTTTTTCACTGTCACTTTGCCTGATTCAGGGTGTACTTCAATATGTGCAGCTAAAGCTACCCAAGTGGGCATAGAACGCTCTTGGCCAAAGCTTAATGCGATACCTATACCTTGGTTTTTTGGCAGAGTTTGTTGGGTATCTACTTTTTTCGTTAATTCTTTTAAAACATTTTTTAAACGGTTAGCACCACCTACTGAATGAGGTGCACTGCCAGATTGTCGTCCTTGCGCATCAAGTAAAGCCAGTCTAAATTTTGCTGGATCCTGTCCACTTTTATGAGCGAGTTCATCCATAAATGATTCAACGCTCCATTGTATCCAACCTGGTCCTACTGATCTTAACCAACCCGGAACAAATGTTTTTTGCGCTAGGTCATTGTTATAAACTAACACTTTGTGGTTGGGTAATGAGTACCAGTGATCTGAACCACTTGCTGAAAACATGTCAATTTTTTTCTTACCATCTTTGCTGGGCGCTAAAAATCCTGGCGCCATCGCTTTAGTAGGCCAGCCTGAAGTAAATCTGTGCTCAATGCCAATAACCTGATTGTCGTCATTGAGTGTGGCATTTAAATGACTGACACTGGGCGAGCGGGGTTGATCGAAATGAGAGTCATCTTCACGGGTAAACACCATTTTTACCGGTTTACCTATCGCTTTTGCCGCCAGTGCCGCTGGGATCATATAGTCGCCAAATAATCGTCTACCAAATCCACCGCCTAAGTAATATTGGTGGATAATAACTTGTGAGTCTTCTACTCCAAGAGCTTTAGCGACTGCTGGCAGCGTGAGTGATTGCCATTGATTACCACTATGTATGTGCCATGTATCGTCTTTAAATTCAACAACGGCGTTGACTGGCTCAAGATGAAAATGCATTGCGCTAGATGTTGTGTAAGTAGAGTTCATTTGACTCGCTGCACTTTCTTGTGCAGCAGCGGTATCGCCGACATCAACGAGTAACGCGCCTGCTTCCCTATCTGTAATTAAATCTTTTCCGCGTTTTTGTATATCCTCTTCTGAAATACTTAACGCATCGTTGTGCAGATAGTTGACCTTTATTTTATCAGCGGCTTGTATGGCCGCGGGGTAATTATCAGCAAAAACCACAACCCAACCCTCAAGCCAACCACTTGGGTCTGATAATTCCTTGTAGCCTTGATAACCCGTAATTTTTTTAGCGTTACTGTCGTCAACATATTCAACTTTATTTCCGTAGCGCGATGGCGGCACTACAGGCCGTGCGTAAAGCATTCCAGGCACTTCAACATCAATACCGTAGACCGCAGTACCATTAACTTTAGGCGGTATATCTAAGGCGTGGCTTTGTTTACCTATAATAGTGTGATGCTTGCGAGACTTGATAGCATAGTTTTTAAGCTCGTCAGCGGAAACTGTTTTATTAAATTGTTGTGTTTTAATCAACTCAGCGAAGCTGATGCGCTGCTGACCACAAACGACAAAGCCATTTTCTGCCTGACAATCTGCTATTGATTTATTTAACGCTTTTGCGCCTGCTTCAATGAGAATAGCTCTGCCAGCAGCACCCGCGCGTGACAATGGCTCATAACTTTGAAATACTGACCAAGAGCCACCTGTGACCATATATCCCCACTTAGGATTAGTGTTCACATGCTCAATAATAACGTTATTCCAATCTGCACCTAGTTCCTCAGCGACAATTTTAGCCAAAGCGGTTCCTACATGCTGACCCATTTCAGCGCGCGCGATATTAACTTTGATTACGCCGTTTTGATCTATTTCATACCAAACTGTTGGAGAAAAATTTTTCTCCGCTATCATTTTTTTAACCGAAGATTGCTGAGCAAATAGCGCGGGTGCAAAAGCCACTACAAAAGCAGCACCTACTGACCCTATCATTAAGTTGCGTCGAGAAAGGTCGATGTTGTCTTTGCCGTTATCTGAGATGCTCATGATTGAACCTCCTGTTCATCCGGATGAAAAATATTAACACCACTGATATCGGTTTCTGTTACTTTTGCGGCGCGCTTAATCGCTTTTTTAATCCGAACATAAGCCATACAACGACATAAATTGCCATTCATATGAGTGACAATTTGCTCATCTGTTGGCGAAGGATAGTATTTTAGCAGGGTAGCCGCTTGCATAATTTGTCCAGACTGACAATAGCCACATTGTGGTACTTGTTCTTCTACCCAGGCTTTTTGTAATGGATGGGAATCGTTAAGTCCTTCAATGGTGGTAATAATTTTACCTTGCGCTTGTTTAAGGGGGAAGTTGCAAGAGCGCACAGCTTGTTCGTCGATATGAATTGTGCATGCGCCACACATCGCTATGCCACAGCCAAATTTGGTGCCTTTGAAGCCTAATTCATCCCGTATAACCCAAAGTAGTGGTGTATCTTGTGGGGAATTAGATTCAACATTTTTGCCATTTAACGTAAACGTCACCATAGCCTGTCCTTTGCTTATTAATTTATACCCTCAATATTAGTACACATCCTTTGGATATTGCATTTTAATTTAAGTTAACACTAAGTCATCACTGTATATTAGGAGATTCTCATCATCTAGAAAATAGTCTTGGGAGATATTGCAGTTGTTATCATTAAATATCATATGCAAGCACAACTAGGCGCTTTCGATAATGGATTGATATTAGGTATTTAGAATGTGTATATTTTTATTTGAATACAATAAGTTGTTTTAAGTTATGTGGCAAAGTATCAGTAAGTTCGATACTTTGCCTTAACGTATATATTTATTTTACGACTAGATTATAGGTACATCCAATTTAGCAGTAACGAAAGTGTTATCCACATTAATATGATTAACGGAATACCTACGCGCATAAAGTCAGAGAATTTATAACCGCCTGCGTTCATTACTAATAAGTTAGTTTTATAAGCCATTGGTGTGGCGTAGCTTAAGTTAGCACCAAATAACACTGCTAGAATAAACGGCTCAGGTGAAAGGTTTAATTGGCTAGCAACAGAAATGGCGATAGGAGTACCAATAACGGCTGCTGCATTGTTAGAAACAATATTGGTTAATATGGCTAATAACAACATCAAAGCCGCTAAAATACCGCCTGGAGGCAATCCACTTGATAATGCGACAAACACTTGGGCAATATACTCAGCACCTCCCGTCATCATCATTGCAGAGCCTAACGCTAAGGAAGCAGCAACAATTAAAATAACCTGAGTACTAAGCGCTGATGCAGCTTCTTGCCAATCTAAGCATTTAGTCATTAGTAATATTAGCACGCCACATACAGAACTAATCTCAATAGGTAAAATACCCAGTGCTGAGGAAACAACAACACCTAGTAATGTTAATAAAGCTATAGGCGCTTTACTGGTTTGAGGCAGTGATTCAGCACCATCAATGATTAACAGGCCAGGCTTGTTTTTTAGCAAACTGATTTGCTCAACTTCACCTTGCACGAGTAAAACATCTCCGATTTGCATACGGGTGTTACCTATGCCATTCCGGCCTATTTCCATTGCTTTACCTGCTCTATGTAATGCCACAACGGTTAAAGCGTGTTTATTAATGAAATTTGCTTGTTGTAAGGTTCGCCCTTCTATACCTGAACCAGCGATGATAACTATCTCAGCCAATGTTTGTTTTTCGGCATTTAAGGGATGTTCATCATCAACTTTATACTGTCCAGAAAATAAGGTTGCGCCTAATACCGTCTCATATTCTTTAAGGCGATCAGGGTAGTCATGTACTTTCAACCTATCACCCACAATAAGCACAGTGTCAGGGAGGGGGACAATATTTCGGTTGTCGGGACCTCGTTGAATACTCTCAATTTTGAGTTGGCCATCCGTTAAGGCAATTATTTCGGTAATCGTTTTTTCGTTAACGGCACTTTCTTCGTTAATATTGAGGTAAGCACTAAAGATACGCGGCGAAGTATCAGGCATTGAAGGTGATCTACTCGGTAAAAGCTTTGGTGCAATCAGCCATAAGTAAATTATCGCCACTACCGAAGCAATTAGTGCTGGCTGAGCAAAGTCAAATAGGCCAAATTCAGCAGCGCCCATATTCTTTGCAATACTGACCACAAGTAAGTTTGTTGAGGTACCAATAGTGGTTGCCATACCACCAACGAGTGTTGCAAGCCCCATAGGGAGCAACATGGGTGATGAGTCTGTTTTAGTGCGTAATGACACACTGATCAAAATGGGCAGTAATAATACGACAACAGGTGTGTTGTTTATAAACGCACTTAAGCCACCAGCAAGTACAAGCGTTATCAATAAAGATAATGCGGGGCTTATTTTCCATAGTTTGGCTAAGTATCTGCCTATAGGCTCAAGGGCGCCGGTACGCACGATTCCGTGGCCGATAATCATCAATGAGCAAACAGTAACTAGGGCTTCATGGCCAAAACCAAAGAATAAAGAACTGGGTTCGAAGTGAACATCATCGACATAAAATGGAAATACAGCAAACATTACACTTAATATCGCAATAACAGCAAGTGAGGACGTTTCTAAGGGGACATCTTCTCGACGAAATAAATACAATGCCAGTACAGTAATTAGCAAAACAGCTAATGCATGATTGTTAGGGATATCTGGAATATTCAAAGGCTACACCAAGTATATTAAGTTATTTATTTGTGAAACGAACCGATAGAAAGCGGCAGCGATATGTATAAAGTATTAATCATGCTCTTTCATAAATTCTAAAGATTTAGACACCGTAATTTGCACGCTGTTTACCATTTCAAAACGCTCAGATGCCGATAAATAAAAAGCCATATCTACTTCATGGCGAATGTAGCGAGTAGGTAATTGGTTTAACACCACGCAAACTAAATCGTCTATAAAGTCAGCACTGTAGTTATCTTCTAGGTTTAAATCTGTAAAGTGTTGAGCAACTAATTTTTCGTAGTAGTTATGAATATCATCAGAAATTCTCATGTCTGCGATGCTTATTTTAAAAAGTATATTTTCAAGACTAATGCTAGTGCAATGAAAACACCAACCTTTTTTATGCGTATAGGCAAATTATTTAACAAAATAATGAAGTGCAGGGGGCAGGTAGACTAAAATTTCTCAGATTGTGCTATTTCACGCTCTAATTTGGAAATGGCTTGACGACATCGGCCAAGGCGTTGATGCAGCGCGAGAATTTCTTCAGTAAATTGTTTTGTTTGTTTCGCACTAATATTATGACTTTGTCGTTCACGTATTTGGATCATTTCCAATAACCGTCGTTCAAATTCAAATGTTTCATTCAGTTGTTTGTGTAAGTTGTGGCTCGATTGCATTACCGCTTGGGCTGCTTTTTTATAGCGCCTAGCTTTCATTGCAACAAGTCTTTGCTCGGGCTCTTTATGTAATGCGCCATTTGCGTTCAACGCATTACGCAATGCTGATATTTGCTGCTCTATTATTAGCAAACGGCTGTGAGCCAATGCGTTTTTGTTCGCGATTAATAAGCGAGAAAGTTCATTTGTTTTACTTTTTACTTCAGCAATGTATGGGTGGAAAAGGTCGCTGTGAGTGTTAAATAGTTTTTCAGAGAAAATATCATTTTCTTGAATTATTTTATGTGATTTTGAATGTTTATTTTGTTGATCCACTTGCTTGGCTTGCTCATCAAGCTGATCAAGAATGGCATGAATTTTATTAATTGCACTTTGCATAAATAATATTTCCTATTTTAGCCAAGCTTGATAAGCCAAGTTAACAGACATTAGAATGACAACGGTGATAAAAACGGGGCGAATAAACTTACTACCAAATTTAATCGCCCAATGTGCGCCGACCCATGCACCCAGCATAATAAATATTCCCATAGAAATACCTAATACAAAATTTACATGGCCAAGATAGATAAAAGTTAATAAGCTAAAAAAATTGCTGACAAAGTTGGTTGAACGAGCTAAACCAGAGCTTAAAAGAATGTTTATTCTATAGATAGCATTAGACGAGCTAACCCAAAATGCACCGGTACCAGGGCCAGCAACACCATCATAAAAACCTAGAATTAATCCTTGCACTACCTGTTTAACTTTAATCTGTATTGACTGTATAGGTAGTCCCTGTATTTCGTTAGTGACTGACTTTGAAAGTAAGGTATATATAGCGGTCATCACTATCAGCACAGGTATATATTTATCTAAAAATTCTACAGATAAGAAGTTGACAATGATGGTACCTAAAATGGCACCTATTGCAGTAGTAATTAAAGCTAATCGCCAATATTTAGGATTGAAAAGATTTTTTCGATAGAAGGTAAATGATGCCGTGAATGAACCAAAAGAGGCGGCGAGTTTATTTGTACCCAAGGCAACATGAGGCGGTAAACCCGAAGTTAATAATGTTGGAACTGTTAGCATCCCACCACCACCAGCGATGGCATCAATAAGCCCCGCGACGAAGCCGACACTACATAAAGTTATCCATAAACTCATGTCTAGGACGGGATCAATAACCATAGAAACTTTTGCACAGTAAATTTGCTGCAACTATAACACAGAGAACGCTCGATTCGATGGCCATATTTCTTCAAATTTCTAATAAATAGTCAGTTTGTCGTTATTGTGTATTAATTAAACATAACTTACACATTTACTCTGTAAAAGTAGTTGTTGGCGATTAAATTAAGCGGTTGTGCTAACCGTAAGTCATAAACAGAGCCTGCTAGCGCAGTGAATTGTCATCAAATTATAAGCTAAGTGAAAAATAATTTATATGAATATGGAGCAACTGTTCCATTTTGTTTACATTTTTGGGCTGTTGATTAAGTTACTGTAAATATTAGTTTATTTTTTTTTGTTATTTTTGGAATATATTTTACCATTATTATGTTTTTTTAAAATCACCTTTCAAACTACAATAACAATTGAAGTGTAACTTATTGCTTTAACAGACTTAATGGTTTTTTTTGTGTAGATGGCGATTAATGTCAATGAGATTGTTGTGTAAGTTTTTACTTATACATACATTTTTATTATCTTATTGTTTTTAGAAAATATTGTACATTTTTTATATGATTTATCTGCGATGCTAACGTCGAGTGTAATCGAGTTGTAACTGTTTGTGTTGCCCGTTAACATTATTAAGTTTATTATCTTAAGTGAAAGATTGGCTCTAAGAGCAAAATTAATCAACAACAAGGCAACATAGTCTTGAATTTAAACACTAGTATCACGAAAGTGGTCCAGGGAGTATATTATGTATAGTAATAGCAAAATAGCTAAAGCAGTGCGCGTTGCCATGATGTTTGGTGCCGGCGCAGCTGCAGCAATTTCAGCACCTGCATTTTCAGCTGAAGAAGGCGCTGAAAGCGTAGAACGTATCGAAGTAACAGGTTCACGTATCAAACGTGCTGATATGGAAGGTGCAAACCCTGTCCAAGTTATCACTCGTCAAGACCTTGTTGCATCAGGTATCTCTAATATGGGTGATATTTTACAAGAAATACCATCTGTAGCTGGTGCCGCAACTAATACCGCGATCAACAACGGTGGTTCAGGTGCAATTCGTGTTTCATTGCGTGGTTTAGGTTCTCCTCGTACATTAGTACTTTTAAATGGTCGCCGTATGGTTGCCTCGGGTACTGGTGCAGACAGTTCGGTTGATTTAAGTACTATCCCAACTGCAATAGTAAAACGTGTTGAAGTTTTAAAAGATGGCGCGTCAGCTATTTATGGGTCAGATGCAATTGGTGGTGTTGTTAACATTATCACTCGTGATGACTTTGAAGGTTTCGAATTCAATGCTGGTTATGACATCGGCACTGAAGAGTGGGATGGCGAAACTAAAAATATGGACTTAACCATTGGTTTTTCTGGTGACAAAGGTAATGCAGTTGTAAACGCATACTATGTTCAGCAGGGCGCACAATGGTCTGGAGATCGTGATTGGTCTAAATTCGATTACGGCCTGAATGGTGACGGTGAACTTATTCCAGGTGGCTCTTCGGCTCCACCATGGGGACGTTATAATGGCTTGAACTCTGTTAACCCTGCTAACTTTACACAACTTCGTTTAGATAAAGATGGTAATCCTGATCTAGATACAGATGGCAACCAACAATTTGATTTACCTACAGGTACTTGTAACTCATTTACTCATGGTGCAGCAAATGGTCCGGGTCAATCAGATCCAACTAACCCTGCAAACGCGACGGGTTACGATTGTTGGGATTGGGATAAAGACACCTATAACTTTGCGCCTGCTAACTATCACTTAACGCCACAAGAGCGTTACGGCATATTTGCTTCAGGTTCTTATGAAATCACTGACACTACACGTGTATTTACTGAACTAAGCTTTAACCGTCGTACATCAAAAACTAAATTAGCGCCTTTACCATTAGCGCCTTTAGCATTCTTTGGTTGGAGCGATGCATCATATTCTGCAGATAACTACTATAACCAACAATTTGGCCCTAAAGACCTGAATGGCGATACAGTAGAAATTGCTGATTGGCGTCGTCGTATGGTTGAAACGGGTGGTCGTGATTCTCAATTCCGTATTGAAACTGTTCGCGCCATGTTTGGTATCGATGGTGAATTTGACAATGGTTGGGGCTGGGAAGCTAGCTACATCTTTGGTCGTAACGATTCAGCCACTCAAGGTGCTGGTGGTGTAAACTTTGAAAAAGTTAGCGCAGCAGTTGGACCATCTTTTATGGATGATCTAGGCAATGTGGTTTGTGGTACTGAAGCTGCACCAATCGCAGGTTGTGTATCATTAAATACTTTTGGTACGCCAGGTACTGACGGTGAAATCAGTCAAGAAATGATGGATTACATCTTATTTGAAGCTCATGATGTGGGTTCTAACGAACAACAAATCATGTCAGCAAGTATTTTTGGTGATGCATTTGAATTACCAGCTGGTACTGTTGGTTTCGCAGCGGGTATTGAACATCGTGAAGAAAAAGGTGCTGATTATCCTGACGCACTTATTGCACTAGGTATTACATCTGGTTCATCACGTACATCAACGGTAGGTAGCTACGAAGTAGATGAAATATTCCTTGAAACGAATGTTCCATTATTAAGTGGTGTTGCTGGCGCTGAAGTATTAGAAGTTGATTTAGCGGTTCGTTTCTCTGATTACAATACTTTTGGTGATACAACTAACCACAAAATTGGTGTTCGTTGGGTTCCATTTGACGGCCTAATGGTTCGTGGTACGTCTTCAACAGCATTCCGTGCTCCATCTACATCTGACTTGTTTGCTGGTTCTTCAGATAACAGTCCTGAAGTTATAGATCCATGTAATACTAACCCAACAGCATTCTGTATCGCTGATGGTGTTCCTGCTGCAGGTTTTGAACCAATTGGTGACCAATTGTCTTCAACTCGTGGTGGTAATTCAGAACTTCAACCTGAAGAAGCTGATATCTTTACCGCTGGTATCGTATATAGCCCTGACTTCATGGAAGGTTTATCATTAACGTTAGATTACTGGGATATTGAAATTACTAGTGCAATTAGTACTTTAGGTGAACAGCTAATCTTAGACACCTGTGCTGCTACTGGCGAACATTGTGAGAAGATCACACGTTTTGGTTCAACTAGCCCACTTTACGGTAACTCAATAGATATTGACGACCGTACAACTAACGTTGGTGGTGTAGAATCATCAGGTTACGACTTTAACATTCGTTACTCTACAGACCTTGAAGGTGGCACAATAACTTTCAATGTAGACACAACTTATTACGATACATATGATATTACACAAGCCAATGGCGATGTAATTGAAAATGCGGGTCAGTTCCTACGTAATAGCGGTGATGGTAACTTCCCTGAATGGAAAACTAATGCTGACGTTCGCTATACAAGCGATAATTGGTCTGCAGCTTGGTCAGTTCGTTACATCGGTCAAGTAGATGAGCCGTTTGGTGATTCTTCACGTACCATTGATGAGCAAATTATTAATGACGCACGTTTTAGTTACTTCATGGACAACATGACAGCAACTATCGGTCTTAATAACGTATTTGATGAAGATCCACCGTATGCAGATACTGGCTTCAATGATAATACAGACCCGCGTACTTATAATACTTCAGGTCGCCACGTTTACGTAACTTTAGGATTGTCTTTCTAAGATAGTTTTAAATTAAGTAAACCATATAAAAACCATTGAGATTTACTCAATGGTTTTTTTTGTTCAGCATTTATAAAAGGTATAATACCAATCTCATTTATTATCTGATCTTCTAATTGATGAAATTGGTATAAATATGGCGTAATAGCACTTATATATATGGCGTTATAGCACTTATAAATAAAATAATAATGAGTAAATAGGGACAACAGGAGTACCTATTTATAATGAAAAATAAAAATCCTTACTAAGCTAACGAGTAAGGATTTTTAATATATGGGGGAGGTTGTTCTGGATACTAATAATTAACTTTAGCACTTTATGTTCGCGCTAAATTGTTGACCCTGCACTAGTTTGACTTTTGTATTCTTGAGATCTAAGCGCTTCTTGGTTTCTTCTTCTTACCTCGTCAGCGAGTTCTTTCTTCATACAAGTACGTTTTTTTCTATGGCTACCTGTCGTTGGTCTATATTCACAAACCATATCTTTATCTTTTGCCATTTTGTCATACATTGCATCTTTTGCTTTAGATTTACTTGGGTCAGTCGCACTACAAGCGACTAATAATACTGCAAGGCTAATCAGTGATATTTGTTTAAACATATTGAGCTCCATAGTTATTTTATAGTTATTGTATAGTTGTATATTTACTAAGTTTAATAAGTTTCTACAGGGCGTTAACCTGCCTTATTACTGTTTTAATTACTGTTTTAATACTGTTTTAATTATTACTTTCTTAACGGCAAAGACCATCCTGTGAGGTCAATACAGTTGAATTGTAGTAAATCCACACTAACTTACAACTGTGCCGTAATCGATATTGAAAGTTAGCATCATTAACAAGGCTTTTATTATATTTCTTTATAAATAGCGGTTAATAAAGTCTAGACTATTATTTGTTACGAGTCTGTAAATAATAAATTTGTAACAAAGGACAAAAATATAAAATAATATTAAATATTCTATACAGGTCAAATAACAAAGCTTATTCTGAACTGAAAATAATAATGTGAGCAGATAGTTATGGATAATAAGCCGTATTTAAAAAAAGTAAGAGATCAATATGAAAGTTATCCATATCCTTTTAGAGATCCGTCCCAGGAGAGCCATAGATTAGTTGAAATAGGTATTGAACGCCTAGATTTGATCAACTTTTATTGCTTTAAAGGCGCTTGTGACTTTAATCAATTTAGAGTGTTGGTGGCGGGTGGAGGAACGGGAGATTCTGTCATTTTTTTAGCTGAGCAGTTAAAGCATACAACGGCAGAAGTATGGTATGTAGATATTAGCCAAGCTTCTATGGCTATAGCTAAACAGCGGGCTAAACAAAGGAATTTGAGCAATATAAATTGGCTGCACACCTCACTACTATCACTTGATGCAAATATTGGTAAATTTGACTATATAAGCTGCACTGGGGTATTACATCATTTAGATGACCCTTTGTTAGGGCTACAAACACTTAAAAATTTATTAAATGATAATGGTGCCATGGGTCTGATGCTATACGGTGAGTATGGACGTACAGGCGTTTATCAAATGCAGCAATTGATGAAAATGATCAATGTGAACGAAAACCACTTAGCAAATAAGGTCATAAACACTAAAAAAATATTAGCTAACTTGCCAGAAACCAATTGGTTTACTCATAATGAAAAATTTTTAGTTGATCATATTAATGGCGAAGACAACGGCTTAGTTGACCTCTTGTTACACGAACAAGATCGGGCATACAGTATTGTAGATGTTTATCAATTACTAGAGCAGTCTGCGTTAAAATTTGTTGAGTTTAGTGATGTTAAAATGAGGATGTCATATCGTCCTGAACAATATATCAAGGATAGTAGTTTACTTAAGGTTATAAAACAGCGACCTATTATCGAGCAGCATGGCATTGCTGAATTATTAGTAGGCGCGTTTAAAAAACATGAGTTTTATGCCGCGGTTAGTACAGATACGAAGGCAAGTTTTACAGAATTATCAAATATCCCATTTTTCTTTCCAGCTGAGCATTATAAAAATTTAGGTAATCAGTTAGCGAATGCTATTTTAGCCAGTCCAAATAAAGTTATCTCTATGAAACACAGCAGTGGTTTTGAATTCGATCTGAGTGCTTCTCAGTTGAATTATGCAATATTTAAAAATATTGATGGTAAAAACACCTTACAAATTATTTTTGAAGAGGTTAGAAAAGAGCTAAAAAGTGAAGCCTTAAATAATGAGCAATTAGTGACTTATATAAGCCAGTGTTTCAAGCCGTTTATACAACTAGATTGGATATTATTGAGAGCGAGTTAACTGAAGAAAACAGGTATTTTAAATAAATAGCTAATCACGTTATGGAGCATAAACACTAAAATAACGGCAAGTTCAACGCTTTTTCATTAACTCGTTATTTTCGAGGTTATATTACGATTATATTGAGCGAGTATTTAGCCGCGTTGAACGTCTAATTGCATCGTAATACTGGCTTTTAAACACTAGACTTTGCGAACACCGAAAGTGCTTAATGATTTCTAATTGTTCAATTAAAAAGCTAATTAGCGAATTTACGCAGCAATTCAATAATAATATTTGACTTACTACGAAAGAGTTAGTAAAACATAGGGAGCACATATTTTTACAATTAAAAGGACTTCTGTAACATTGATTAAAACATTCATGTTCTTTACTTATTGAATCTAATGTTTAACGTCAGGTTACAAAAAGTTTACAGCGCTCTTTAAGAGCAAAATAAACATTCTTTTTAATGTACTTAGTTGACAGTTAGGCTGTCGTCTGGGAATATTGCATGGTTTTATTCTAAGAAATTAAAACTTAAAATGGCAGATTATTAAATTTGCGTTAACAATAAGCTTGTTATCAAAATTCAATAGCAATTGGTTGGGAACTATGTCCAAATTAAGCAAGAAAAGCCTTATCGCATCGACGATTATTGGCGCACTAGCATTTTCAGCAAGCAACTTCGCTGCTGCAGACGCATTAACAGAACTACAAAAAGCCGAAGCTCAAATTTTTAAAGCTTCAAGTAAATCACAAAGCAAAATAGACAATATTTACGGACAAACTCAAGAGTTGTTAGCTGAGTACCGTAATACTGTAGATGAAGCTGACGTGTTAAGTGGCTATAACGATCACGTTCAACTTATGGTTGACGATCAAAAAGCTAATATCCAATCATTACAAAAGCAAATTGCTGGTATAGATAAAACCAAGCAAGGCGTAGTACCTTTAATGTACAAAATGATTGACACGTTAGAGAAGTTTGTTGACCTTGATGTTCCTATGAACATTGATGCACGTAAAGAGCGTATTGCTGGTTTACGTGATGTAATGGGTGACTCAGACGTTTCAGTATCTGAACAATTTCGTTTAGTACTTGAAGCTTACGAGATTGAAGCCAGTTACGGCACTATATTCGGTGTGTATCAAGGTGAGCTTGACTTAGGTGATCGTATGATTACTGCAGACTTCGTTCACATGGGTCGTATTTCATTTGTTGCTCAATCACTTGACATGAAAAACTCTTGGGTTTGGAACAATGAGAAACGTGCATGGGAAGCTTTAGGTGACGAATACTTGAAACCTGTGACGGATGCCGTTCGTATGGCTCGTAAGCAATTACCACTTGATCTAGCTAAACTACCCGTATTTGCAGCAGGAGCAAAATAATGAAAAAAGTTATTAATTTCGTATTATTTGCTGCTTCAATGACAGTAGCAGCTTCAGCTTCGGCGAATCAGTTAGATGACTTATTAAAACAAGTCAAAAATGATCGTATTTCTGAAGCTAAAATTGATAAAAAACGCGAAGCGGAATTTACTTCTGCACGTTCTGACAAGCAAGCATTATTAAATACAGCTAAAACAGAACTAGCAAATCAACAAGCAAGAAACAAACGTTTAACGAAAGAGTATGCCGCTAACGAAATTACATTAGCGCAAAAAGCTGTAGAGTTAGACAATGCCCAAGGTACTTTAGGTGAAATGTTCGGTGTAAGTCGTGCAGCTGCAGCTAATGCTTACGGTTCAATTGTTACATCAATTGTTTCAGCTGAATATCCAGGTCGTGGTGAAACGTTAGACAAGATTGCTAACTCAAAAGCCATTCCTGAACTTGAGCAACTTGAAGAGTTATGGTTTGCTTTGCAAACTGAAATGACTCAATCAGGTGAAGTTTCTAAGTTTACTACAGAAGTAACTAACTTAGATGGTTCAAAGTCAACTGAATCAGTAACACGTATCGGTACTTTCAACTTAGTATCTGAAAACGGTTACCTAAACTACAACGATGAAGTGGGTCAAGTACAGCCTTTAGCTAAGCAACCTGCTGGTTATATTGCTGGTGCAGCTTCTTCTTTCTTCGGTGTAACTTCAGGTTACGCTCCTGTATATGTGGATCCATCTCGTGGTGCTATCTTAACGCTTGAAACGCGTAAGAAAACACTAATGGAATTCTACCATGAAGGTAAAGAAGTTGGTTATGCTATCACTGTATTGTTAGTTATTGGTCTACTTATTGCTTTAGAGCGTATGATTGTTCTTGGTAACATGAGTTCTAAAATTCGCACTCAAGAGAAGAACCTTGATCAACCGAATGACAACAATCCACTTGGCCGTTTGTTAAAAGTTTACTTTGACAACAAATCGGTTGATGCAGAAACACT
The DNA here is from genome assembly GCF_002077175.1 of Colwellia sp. PAMC 21821. Taxonomy (NCBI): domain Bacteria; kingdom Pseudomonadati; phylum Pseudomonadota; class Gammaproteobacteria; order Alteromonadales; family Colwelliaceae; genus Colwellia; species Colwellia sp. PAMC 21821. The sequence goes on along the minus strand of NZ_CP014943.1, from coordinate 670,628 downwards.
TGAACTTAAACTTGATGAAGCTATCTTACGTGAAACACCGAAAGTTGACCGTGGTATTAACTTAATCAAAATGTTCGCTGCAATTGCACCACTAATGGGTCTATTAGGTACAGTAATCGGTATGATTATGACGTTCCAAACGATTACATTGTTTGGTACAGGTGACCCGAAAATTATGGCGGGTAACATCTCACTAGCACTTGTAACAACTGCTCTAGGTCTGATTTGTGCATTACCACTAATCTTAATCCACAGCATCGTAGCTGGTAGAAGTAAATCTGTACTACAAAAATTAGACGAGCAAAGCGCTGGCTTAATCGCTGCTATTGCCGAGAAGGAGTCTAAATAATGTTATTCCTGATAGAGCTTTGGGAATCTGTCAGGAGTTTTATTGCGACTGGCGGTAACGTGCTGTACGTTGTTGCCTTCGCACTCTTATTGATGTGGATAATGATGATAGAACGTTATTGGTTCTTATCAAAAGTTTATCCAAAAATGAAAGACGATATCGTCGGACGTTGGGATGCGAGAGAAGATACTACTTCTTGGTATGCACATCGAATTAGAGATACTTGGATCTCCGAAGCGACAGAACTACTAGAGCAACGTATGCTCACAATTAGAACCTTGGTGGCAATGTGTCCACTAATTGGTTTACTTGGTACCGTAACCGGCATGATCGGTGTGTTTGAAGTAATGGCACAACAAGGTACTGGTAATCCGCGTCTGATGGCGTCTGGTATATCAATGGCAACAATTCCCACTATGGCGGGCATGGTTGCAGCATTATCAGGAGTGTTTTTCAGTTCAAGGTTAGACGCTAAAGTTAAACTAGCAAAGGCTAAACTGGTTGACAGTTTACCTCATCACTAGAGAGATATTCGAATGGCACGTAAACGTATTCGTGAGGACGAAGAAGCAGTTATAGATATGACACCGATGCTTGACATCGTATTCATTATGCTGATTTTCTTTATCGTAACTACTTCTTTTGTTAAAGAAGCTGGTATTGAAGTTAATAAACCTAAAGCGGCAAATCAATCTAAACAAAAGTCAGCTAATATCTTTGTTGCAATAAAAGATAATGGCGAAATTTGGTTAGACAAGCGTCGTGTAGATGTTGAACGCGTAGCGGCCAATATTGAAAAATTATTGGCTGAGCAACCAACTGACGTTGTAATCATTCAAGCTGACAAAGACGCAAAACATGGCGTAGTTGTTAAAGTAATGGATGCAATTAAAGAAGCGGGCATAGACAGAATTTCTATCGCTGCAGCTAAGGGGTAGTTTATGGTTCGCTTTTTAGTATCTATACTACTAGGCGCGGCAGTAACATTTGCTTTGTTTGCTTTTATGGCGTTCCTTGTTTCTAGCGGTGATAGAACCAAGGAAGAAGCCTTAGAAAACATCATAGTAGAAGTTAATACGACGCCACCTAAGTCAGCTGCAGAACGCCGTCAACGTGTTCCGCCGCCGCCGCCGCCGCCGCCTAAAACGCCACCTAAGCCTCAAGCTCCAGAGCCTGAGACTAATAACGACTCAGGTGGATTAACGTTTAATATGCCTGGTGTACAGTTAGCCGGAGCAAATGCGGGTATTTCTGCACCTGGTGCTGGATTTGGTCGTGACGGAGATGCAACACCGATAGTTCGTATTGAGCCTAAATACCCAATACAAGCTGCTCGTGATGGTAAAGAAGGTTGGGTTACGCTTTCATTTACTATCAATGAGATTGGTGGTGTAGAAGACGTTGATGTTATTGAAGCTGAGCCAAAGCGCGTTTTCGACAAAGAAGCTAAAAGAGCTTTGCGAAAATGGAAGTACAAACCGAAAGTTGTTGATGGTAAAGCTATGAGACAACCAGGTTTGACTGTTCGACTTGACTTTAAAATGGACGGAGGGAATTAGTAATGAATAAGATTTTTTCATCTTTACTGTTAATTATTTCAGTTGTTCTAATTCAATTGCCAATGGTTGCAGCAGTGTCTGCAGCCGGCGCTGAAGATTCAGAAAAGCCAAAACGTAAAACTCAGCTTGTTGGACCTAGTGTTGGTAAAAAAGTAGGTAAAGCCTTTGAATCTTATTCAGAGGAAGATATTCCAGGCGCTTTAGCTATTCTTTTAGACATTGATGCTAAGAAAGATTACGACAAAGCTTATGTTGCTCGTTTTATAGCGGTTATGTATGCAACTAAGGGTGATGAAGAAGCTAACGCTATCAAATACCTAAAAATTGCTGTTGAACCTGACATTCTCAATGAGGGTGATCATGGTGACGCGATTAAGTTGCTAGCTGATTTACAGATGCAAACCAAAGCGTATGAAGAAGCCCTAGTTAATTATAAAGCTTGGATGGATTTTACGGGTAAATCAGACGGTGATACTTGGACTAAAATAGCTAATGCACATTATGCGTTGAAACAATTAGATAAAATGATTGTGCCAGCAGATAATGCGATTGCAGCTTACGGTGACAAGCAAAACAAAAATCCTTATATTTTGAAAGTTACTTCATTTTATGAAAGTAAAAAATATAAAGATGCTGTTAAAACGCTTGAAACTGTAATCCAAATATTTCCAGAAGACAAAACGTGGTGGACTCAACTTGGCATGTTTTACTTGCTAGTTGAAGATTATCAGAAAGGTCTAGAAACACTTGACCTAGCTTATAAACAAGGTTTCCTTGTTAAAGAATCTGAAATTAAAACACTCGCTAGTCTATACTCGCAAAATGCAGTGCCTTACAAAGCGGCTTTATTGCTAGAAAAGCATATTGACTCTGGTTTAGTCGCTCGTGATGATAAGAATTTATCTTCACTAGCTAACGCTTGGCATGCAGCTCAACATATCGATAAAGCGGCTAAGTACTACGGTGAATTGGCTAAAATGACTAATCTTGCCAAGCATTACAGCAAGCAAGGTATGTTATTAAAGCAAGATGAGCAGTTTAAATCAGCGATTGTTGCTTTGAATAAAGCGATTGAGCTTGGTGATAAGAATGAAGGTAGACTGCAAATGAGTATCGCAGAGTCTCATTTTTATTTAGAGCAATATAAACAAGCTTATAAAGCCATTAGTTTAGCCATGAAAGACCCTAAGACCCGCAAGTCGGCGAAGGGTTGGGAAAGCTTTATTAAAGACACAGCACAACGTAAAAAAGTCTCTATCTAAAAATTTAGAACTAAAAATTTAGAACTAAAAATTTAAAATTAGATAGCATGACACTAAAAACCAGCCAACTAGGCTGGTTTTTTTATGTTTGAAGAACTGGTGTACTTGTTAACGTTAACTTTAACTTTAACTTTAGTGAAGTCTGCATGACATTAAGGAAGTGTTAACATAGTAAAGTCTTCATAACTGCGGGGAACGCTGCAACTAGCTTTAGGTGGTTATAACCATCGGATTAATTATCGTTGCGTGGTTTTGCTTATCAGGCCATGTAAGCGCATATTCTCGAAACCACTGGTTATACCAATTGAAATAAATAATCGATCATTTTAAGGCGGTTTAAATCGTCAATAACTGCTTTGTTTTCAATCACACACGCCCTCTATTACTCGACAATTGCTCCTGCATTGTTCTACTTACGGGCATCCATGCCCTAATCAATCAAACGCCTTGCCTGCAGGGATAATGGTATGGACCCACTCCAACTTTATTTCCGGCCTCTTTAGGGCCAAAATGAAAGTGATAACAATCATTTATAAAAGCGGAGTGGATCAACATGAAGATTACTACAATCGGTTTAGACATTGCAAAATCAATTTTTCACATGTTCGCTGTGAATAAAAATGGGCGATTTGTAAAAAAGAAACAATTAAGAAGAAAACAAGTGTTGAGTTTCATGGCAACATTAGAGCCTTGCCTAATTGTAATGGAAGCTTGTGGCAGTGCGAACTACTGGGCTAGAAAATTTATTGAATTGGGGCACCAAGTAAAACTTATTGCGCCTCAATATGTAAAACCCTTCGTTAAAGGCAATAAAAATGATTATAACGATGCCGAAGGTATTGCAGAGGCAGCGCAACGCCCGACCATGAGGTTTGTGCCAATTAAATCGATAGAACAACAAGATATTCAAAACTTCCATCGACAACGTGAACGCATAAAGAAAGAACGTAAAGCATTAGCAAGTCAGGTACGAGGCTTGTTAGGAGAATATGGCATTGTCATCAATAAAGGTATTTCTGCAATTCGCAATGAACTGCCGGATATTTTAGAGGATGCGACAAATGAGTTAACGTATTTAAGTCGGGAGATATTTAATGAGTTATGGCTTGAATTTCAAGTCACAGAAGTGAAGTTTAAAGCGTGTGAAGTTCGCTTAAACACGATGAATAAAGAAAATGAAATATGTGTTCGCTTAGATGAAATATTAGGTATTGGAGCAATCACAGCTAGCGCTACTTATGCAGCTGCAGGAGATGGAAAAGACTTTGTAAATGGTCGACATTTTTCGGCATGGCTTGGGCTTGTTCCTGGGCAGCATTCAACGGGTGGAAAGGCCACCTTACTCGGTATAAGTAAACGCGGTAATAGTTATTTAAGAACACTATACATCCACGGGGCCCGGGCAGTATTAAGGCACAGTGAAAACAAAACTGACCGATTTAGTTTGTGGGCACAAGCGTTAAAATCCCGACGAGGACACAACAAAGCATGCGTTGCTGTGGCGAATAAAATAGCAAGAATGGCTTGGGTAATAATGGCGAAGGGGGAAAGTTATCGCCCGGCTATATAAATAAAGCTCAAAACTGAAGCAAGTTAGATTGGTTTCAGTGATGAGATAACAGTAAAACCCTTTTACTTCAGTTGCAAAAGATAAATTAATCGGATGGTAAGATAGTCAGACTGGCTTGCACAAAACCTGGTACCTGCATTGGCTAATAAAAAAGCCGGAGGGATGATGAGGAGTGTGAGCGCAAACAACCATCGGGGCCAGAAGGTAAAAATCCTTCATAAACAGGCCGGATATATGAGAGCAATGATTTTCTCTTACATAACGATTAAATGTCTTGCAAACGGAGTGGGTCCATATATGCAGGTACTTATGTTTAGTCTGGAACAATAAACATGTATTCTTGAACAATTTATCCTCGCTTAAAATTGGTCAATAACTTATTACATTTGGTATTATTTAAATAAACGCTAATATTTAGTCGTTTTACTACGTATAAGATAGCGCTGAGCATTAATCACATTAAGGGGTGATATCAATTTGATTAATTAAGTGATCTACTTTTTTATGTGGAAAAATGGATAATGACAAGGCATATAATTTAGTCAGTAGTTATGCTACTTATAAATTATATAACGCCGTAGTTATTCATTTTAATCATTAAAAATGAGCCGCGAATGAATCAACTTGGTGTAAGTACGAACAACCGTTCGGTATCGCAGATATTGGGTGCTTATGATGCCTAAGACTAACGACTAATATACTAGCCATTAACAATGCAATATGATCTATCACCTCAGTACCATAGATTGCTGATAATTAAAGTATCAAAGGTTTAAGTATTTCACTTTACGAAATCAAATAACACTACCTTTTAAAGCACTTTTAGTCTACAATCCGCGCCGATTAATCAATCGAAAGGAATGCTCATGTCAGAAGAAAACTTTAAAGATAACACATCACTCGTTCATATACTTTTAGCAGTCTTAGTAATGTTTGCCGCGCCGTTATTACCAATGTTAGCCGGTTGGTTTACATTGTTATCAAATTAATCAAAGACCCTTGTAGTAGCATGAAAATACTCGTTGTAGACGATAACCCGGCAATACTCGACAGCCTTAGTGCATTATTATCTGCTCAAGGTTACTTTATAAATACTGCAAGTCATGGCCTTGCGGCATCTGAAAAACTGCAAAGTAGTTGCTATGATTTAGTTATAATCGATCACTTAATGCCGATTATGAATGGTATTCAATTAACTAAACATATTCGTCAGCATGAAGTGTATGCAGACACGCCAGTGATATTTATGACCACACAAGGGCGTAAAACGGTTAAGCATATTTGCGATATCAGTTTGTTTTCGGCAATCATTGATAAGCCAATAGATGAGCAAAACCTGCTTAAATTGATAAATGACTTACTATCGCCAAATTCTCGCCTTCAGTTACTATAAATTTTCAGTGAATTGCTTTATTCTGTAACTAAAATATCTTTTGACTTTTAGAACATGACTGAAACAGAAATTAACACACTCAAATCCGCAATTCACACCATTCCTGATTATCCTAAAATCGGTATTATGTTTAGAGACGTAACCGGGATATTGGATGATGCAGACGCATTCAAACTCACCATAGATATTTTAGCTGATAAATTTAAAGATGGTGGCTATACCAAAATTGTTGGTACTGAAGCGCGAGGGTTTCTTTTTGGTGCGCCATTAGCACTAGCAATGGGCTTAGGATTTGTTCCTGTACGTAAGCCAGGTAAGTTGCCAAGAGCTACTTATATGCAAGATTATCAGCTAGAGTATGGGCACGACACTTTAGAAATCCATCAAGATGCGCTAACAGAGCACGATAATGTTTTGATTGTCGATGACTTACTGGCGACTGGTGGCACTATAGAAGCTACAACCAAGTTGATAAGACGCTTAGGTGCAAAAGTAACTGATGCTGCATTTGTTATATCTTTACCGGACTTAGGCGGTGAAAAAAAACTCGAAGATATGAATTTATCTGTATTTTCATTATTGCAATATGCTGGCGATTAAGGCTGAAGAATGAGCTATCAGGTTTTAGCAAGAAAATGGCGACCCAAATCCTTTAGTGAGCTAATGGGCCAAGAGCATGTCGTTACTGTTTTGGTTAATGCACTCACCCAAAAGCGTTTACATCACGCCTATTTATTCACTGGAACGCGAGGTGTTGGTAAAACGACCATTGCGAGAATTTTTGCTAAAAGCCTAAATTGCGAAACAGGTATCACAGCAACACCTTGTGGAGTTTGTGACGCTTGTGTTGATATTGACCAAGGTAAATTTGTTGATTTACTTGAAATTGATGCAGCTTCTCGCACAAAAGTTGACGATACACGTGAAATATTAGACAACGTACAATATGCGCCAACAAGAGGCCGATATAAGGTCTACTTAATTGATGAAGTGCATATGCTGTCAAAAAGCAGTTTCAATGCCTTATTAAAGACACTGGAAGAGCCGCCAGAGCATGTTAAGTTTATTCTTGCCACGACTGATCCCCAAAAGCTACCAGTCACAGTGCTTTCTCGCTGTTTACAATTTCACTTAAAAGCGCTAACAATTAATCAAATTAGCGATAAAGTGATAGAGATTCTACATCAAGAATCGGTATCATTTGATGACGAAGCTATAGCACTTTTAGCTAAAGCTGCACGCGGTAGTATGCGTGACTGCTTAAGTTTAACAGACCAATGCATTGCGCAAGGTAATGGCAATATTACCCGAGTTGACGTGCAGCAAATGTTAGGCGGAGTTGACAGAGACTGGGTATTTAAAATTCTCGTCGCTTTATTAAAACAAGACGCCACAGCTTTAATGCAGCTTTCCCTGTCAATTGCTTCATATGCACCAAGTTACAGCCGATTATCCGCAGAGCTGATCCAATTGTTACACCAAATAGCAATGACACAAGTCGTTGAAGCTAACTTTAGTTTACCGACAGAGCATCAACAACTGTTAACCCGATTTTGCCAATTAATGTCGCCTGAAGATGTTCAGCTTTATTATCAGATAGTTTTAACAGCTAGAAAAGATTTACCTTATGCAGATGATGAACAGGCTGCATTTGACATGATGCTATTAAGGTTGTTAGCGTTCAAACCCGTTGTCAATAATCAAGATTTACCGGTTGCAGTGATTGAAGAATCTAATGAACTGATAAATAAAGAACTTGATCAACTGACACTTGGTGAGTCAGCATCAATAGTCATAGCTGATGATTTAGCAGCTAACAACCTTCAGACTACAAATAGTATAACTATCTCTGAGCCAGAGCTGTCGCATTCAACGCAAGAAGACGTATTATTAGGAAACGACCCGTTTAATTCAGATTTTACGGATACAGCACCGATGGATAGTAATGCAGCACAACCACATGCTAGTGCTCTTCAAGTAGAAAATACGGCGAGTGAAGATACTAGCATGTTGTCAGAGCATGAATCTAAGACCAATGACGCATTAGCAGCAGAGATGTTAGCAATTGAGCAGCAAGCCGGTTCGCTTACTGAGCAAATACCTGAGTCGCAAATATTACAACCTCAGCAGAATATTACCGATGAAAGTATTTCTCATCAAAACACTGCCGCTATAGAAGATGACAGATCGGTTGTTTCTACAACTAACGAAATTGCTGATTTACCACAAGGTAATAACGATAAAAAGTCATTTTCATCGCCAGTGGCTGCTGCAATCGCTACTCGTAATATGTTGAGAAGCAGGAAAAAGTCGATGGAGGAGGGCGGAAAAAAGCCTAATGGGGCTAAAGTGCGTCCCATATCAGAGACAAGTGACGATACGAGTGTGGAAGCGGTTACAAATAATGTTGTAGAACAGCCCAATGTACCTGATTTAGCCACATTACCTGAGCAACCTTATAGCGAAGATGTTATTAATCCCGCAACCATAAAGTTAGCAAACCAGGTCGATAAATGGGCACACATGATTGACAGCATGTCCTTAATCGCTCGTTTAAGGCAGTTAGCCATTCATGCGACGGTTGATGAAGCCTCGACAGACGATGTGTTGATATTACAATTAGATCAATCGATAAAGCACTTAAATAGTGATGCAGCACATAAGCAATTAGAAGCAAGAATATCTGAATATTTACAGCGACAGGTTACCGTTGAATTAAATATTGTTGAAAAAACAGTGGCTGATCCCTATCAAATTCAATCAGATATTAATGCGAAACGTTATGAATACGCAAAGCAAGTGTTAGCTGATGATGAAATAGTAATTGCCTTGCAACAACAATTTCAAGCTGAGCTTGATCAAGAAACTATCGTAGCGCGATAATCGCTACTTGAATTTTTAGCCGTTAACTACTATCTTTGGCGGCATATTACATTTGGAGTGAAAAATTATGATGAAAGGTGGCATGGGCAACTTAATGAAGCAAGCCCAACAAATGCAAGCTAAAATGGCAAAAGCACAAGAAGAGCTAGCCAATATGGAAGTAACGGGCGAGTCTGGTGCCGGCATGGTTAAAGTGACTATGACAGGTAACCATAACGTTCGTCGCGTAGTTATCGACGATAGCTTAATGGCCGATGACAAAGATATGCTTGAAGATCTAGTCGCAGCAGCAATGAATGATGCTGTGCGTCGTGTAGAAGAGCAAAATAAAGATAAGATGGGTGCACTAACTGGTGGAATGCAAATGCCTCCAGGGATGAAAATGCCGTTTTAATCCTGTTTTATAAAACTGTAATAACCTTTTCGTTAAGCTTATTGAATTAAAGCCCAGCCATGCTGGGCTTTTTGTTATCTAGCGTCGACTAGTTCAGGTAATTATTCAACTCGCTATAACCTTGGTATACACAATGTTGAGTAATACTAAGTTGATTAATACCAAGTTAATTAATTAACTGCTCATTTTCCGCATGAAAAAATAGATCACTTAATTAATCAATTTGGCATAATATTTTGGTGGTAGTAGCCATGAATTTATTAAAACCAATGTTTTAGGAGATAAAAATTTGAAACCGCAACTTTATTATATTTACGATCCCATGTGCAGTTGGTGTTGGGGGTATGCTCCTACATGGCAACGACTGAAAAAAGAGCTCGCGCCTCATGTTGATATTATTTATGGTCTTGGTGGATTGGCAAAAGACAGTGATGAAATCATGCCCGAAGAAATGCAAACCTTCTTACAGCAAACTTGGCGCAATATCTCTCAACAGTTAGGTACGGAATTCAATTATGATTTTTGGCAACAATGTCTACCAAGGCGATCTACTTATCCAGCTTGTCGAGCGACAATAGTTGCAAGAGGCAGTGACAAAGAGCAGGCCATGTTAACGGCTATTCAGCACGCTTATTATTTGCATGCAAAAAATCCATCAGATTTAGATACATTACATGCATTGGCCGTTGAAATTGGTTTAGACAGTAGTGACTTTTTAACACAAATGAATAGCGCTCAAGTTGATCATATTTTCAAAAAAGAAATGACAACAATGAGAAATTTGTCGTTCAACGGCTTTCCCTCTTTAGTGTTAGTTCAAAATCATGCTACTAATACAATCCCCATCGATTATAAAGATTGGCGTAAAAGCTATGAGTTAATATTATCCAAAATTTAGTTTAAGCGACGTTTATGTTAAATATAGACGATAAATACCGTAAAAAATCGTCAAAAAACTGATATTTTGTAGTATCATAATATTATAAAAAATAGATTTTTATTTGCTTCTTAAAGTAAAAGCTTCTTAAAGTAAAAAACAGCAAAAAAGGCTTACTATGACATACGCAGCAATTACCGGTTGGGGCAAGTGCTTACCGCCCGCTATCCTTACCAATGATGACTTAGCGACGTTTCTAGAAACAGATGATGAATGGATCACTTCTAGAACCGGCATGAAAGAGCGAAGAATTTCTCATGTTACCGTGAGTGAATTAGCGCATGTTGCCTGTGCACGAGCATTGGCTGCTGCGGGAAAAACAGCTAAAGATGTTGAGTTAATTGTGTTTGGTAGCACGACATTTGATGAAATTTGTCCTAATGCAGCCTCAAATGTTCAACGTTTACTGGGGGCTGAAAATGCCGCTTGTATCGATGTAAGTACGGCATGTACCGGTGGTATGTATAGCTTAAGTGTTGCAACATCTATGATCAAAAGTGGTGTGGTTAAATCTGCATTGATAATAGGTGCTGAAACTATTTCACCTATTATGGACTGGAGTAATCGAGATGTCGCTGTATTATTTGGTGATGGCGCTGCAGCACTTTATTTAGAAGAAAGTGCTGAAGAAACGGGTGTTATAACACAAGCTTTAGGCTGCTATGGTGAATCTAGAGATATTCTTTCCGTTCAAGGCTGGGGCATGAAATATGCCAACAAAGGCCGTTTGCTCGGTCAAAGCAATTGGGCGTTTTTAGGGCAAGAAATTTTCAAAAAAGCAGTTGCTGGCATGGCTCAAGCGTGTGATAAAGCATTAACGCAAGCGCAATTGAGTGCCGACCAAATATCAAGTGTTGTTCCTCACCAAGCTAATTTACGCATCATTGATACCTTAGTAAAACGTTTAAAAGTAGACAAAGATAAAGTATTTATCAATATTCATAAATATGGCAATATGTCGGCGGCAACAACCTTAGTGGCATTTGTAGAAGCGATAGAAGAAGGTTTTATTGCTAAGCAGTCTTATGTGTTGCTTCCTGCCTTTGGTGGTGGTTTAACCTGGAGCGCCCATGTCGTAAAATGGGGCGATAGAACCCATGCTTTATCAACAACAGATGTTGATTTACCCGAATGTAAACAATCTGGTTTAGCACTAGTTCAAGATATTATTGCTGCCAAATCTGTTTAAAATTTATCAGCCAACACACAGTTGTGTTGGCTTCTCGCTATAAGTAAGGATACCCATGCGCTTTCTCTCTCGTCGGCTAATTTTGCCGAATGATTTAAATTATGCCAATTCATTATTTGGTGGCAGAGCACTAGCTTGGATTGACGAAGAAGCTGCCATCTATGCAATATGTCAACTTGAAACAAACTGTTTGGTCACTAAGCACATCGGTGCGATTAATTTTGAATCGCCTGCTCAACAAGGTGATGTCGTAGAGTTTGGGTTATCAACTAAGTCGGTTGGTAAAACGTCGATTACCATTACTTGTATGATGCGTAACAAAATTACTAAAAAAACTATATGTTTAGCTGATGATATTGTTTTTGTTCAAGTGGATCCTGAAACTAAACTCCCGATCCCACACGGTAAAACGTTAGCTTCTTTGACTGACCCTTTTGAAGATTAATTGGCCTGAATTAGCTAATGACATTAAATCATAATGTTTAGTTAGTGCTTAATTTCTACATTTTAATGTCAGTTGAAAGGGAGCCATAGGCAATACGAATTACCCTAGTTTGCTCCAAAGGACTTGAGTGCTGTAATTAACTTAGGAAGTACATTGTTATTCTGGTGAGCTAAGATATGACTTTATTGTACTTCCTCGGTTAAAAATTGTTGATAGCCGCTGACAGCAAAGTAGCGAATAGACTTTTTTAGTGTAATTCTTTTCGCAATAAGCTGCTCATTTCGATATATTTTAACAACTTGCTTTTCACCATTTACATCACTTTGGTAACCATTAAGTGGATTTTTTCGTAAATTGTCAAATTCAGTTCTCATGATTAATTTCATATTTACACTTTAAGTGTTATTAGCAATTTCATGCGATTAATAGCGATCAGCTAAAGTTTGTTAATTTCTTTTTGGACGTCATAACCTTCATCAGTAACAATTTTTTCTAACACTTGCATGCGCTCTTCAAGTGCTTGAACTTGTTTTATCATCGCTATCGCTTGTTCATTATGTTGGCTATTGTGGTTTAAGGTTTTTTCTTTAAATTCTAAATGCTTTTTGTACATGTCAAATAACACACCAAAACCAACAGAGATAAACACAATTGCCACAACCATCGCTGTACCCGACATACCTAGACCTCCTTTATATCTGATAAAAACAATCAAATTAAGCATAGCTTATCTATATAAAAAACACCTAAAATTGCTTAATTACATGCTTTAAACTTTCCGCCTAAATAAGATAAAAACTGTGCACTATTTAGTAAAAAGTCCGCTGAGCTCTTGCTTAGCTAAATAATTATCCATTGTTGAACGTAACAGTTTGTAGAGCAGTATTGAACCGTCAATTTCTTCTTTACGGTTAGTTAAACTCTCAATATTAAGCCCTAAAGGTAATTTGTAGGGTAATACAGCATCGAGTATTTGTACTAAGGTATTGCTGCAAATTCGAATTGATTCGTATAATGGCTTTTCAGCATTTAAAATGCGTAAACTCGTTGCTTCAGGAACACTAACACCAAGCCATTCAATAAACTCTAAGGTTTTCTTACTACCACAAGGCGAGAAGGTTAAAATGATTCGCTGTGGCTTAAGACCTTGTTGCTGACACTCAATAGCATAACGGGTCAACATATCAATGGTTGCCTGAGCGTTATAAATAGCTTGCGAGATAAAAAAGTTACAGCCTTGTTGATGTTTTTCAATTAATTTCGCATGCTCATTACCTTTATTCGCATGGCGCTCAGCGATAGTAATACCACCAATAAAAAAATTGTTTTCGTTGCTCACTAACGTTTTATAGGCCTCGCCCAGAGGCAAGCTAATATTATTTTGCTGTGAAGGACTGCCTACCAGTACAATGTCGCGAATACCATAGTCATGCCAAGCTTCGTTAGCCCATTGATTAAAATCATCACCATTTGATTGCACGACACTCTTGTAAGTGATCACGGGCCGGTTTGACTTCTGCTGTAAAAGTGAGGAATAAAGTCGAGGATCATGCGTCGACTTAAATGGAAAAGGGCGCGGCTTTGAAGTACGAGAATCTTCATTTTGAATGTCATAAACAATTAGACCGTCAAAGTCGATATCGCTAACTCGCTCAAGTAACTTGTCTGCAATTGTTGATACTTGCTCGGTAGGGGTATCACTTTTAGGCGGTGTTGTGCCGATAAAGTATACGCCACGATTGACGTCATTATATCGTGCTTTTAGCTCTGAACCATTCTTCACTATCGTTACTTCTTATTTAAGGTAAATTAATTGTCTTTAATAACAATTATCTTACCTTGTTGCCTGGTAAAAATCAGCGTTAGTCTAATAATTATTTTCTCAAAATTGGACAGAATGTTAATAAGGATATCAGGCGCGGTTTATATCGTTATGTCGATGCCGCAAGATCTATTTGATGAAGAATTTCATCTTTATTTTTTAACAGTTTTATCGCATTAAATAAATTTTCTGCTTGCGGATATTGTAGTTTCAAATAGCGCAGCCATTGTTTTAAACGACTTGAAAAATAAAAACTTTTATCACCTTGTAACTCTAATTCACTGTAGCGTATTAATATGTTGCTAAGTTCAGACCAAGGCATGGGGGCTTCATCAAACTTAATCACATTTGCTAAATTTGGCAAAGCTAGTGCACCACGGCCAAGCATTAAATTAGGCGTTTGGCTTTGACTTATACAGTTTTCGGCGTCATTTTTATTCCAAATTTCACCGTTAGCAAAAATCTCAATATCATATTTCTTTCTAACTTCGGCAATAAAGTGCCAATAAGCAGGAGGGCGATAGCCATCTTGTTTTGTTCTGGCATGAATAGTTAATTGATTAACATTGGCAGATTGCACCGCACTAACAATTTCATCTAATTTTGAGGCATCAGTAAATCCAAGTCTTATTTTTGCAGACAAGATTGCGTCTGTACCAATAGCATTCCTCATTTTAGCCATTATTTGATGTATTTTTTCAGGCTCATTTAGTAATACAGCGCCGCCTTTGCTTTCGTTCACCGCCTTAGCAGGGCAGCCAAAATTAACGTCAATACCATGTGAGCCCATAGCGAGTGCTCTGACTGCATTTTCAGCCATCCAATCAGGTTCTTGGCCCAGTAACTGCATTCTTAAAGGGGTGCCGCTTTGAGTCCTACAACCATGGTCTAATTCTGGACAAATTTTTCTAAATACATGCTTTGGAAATAAAGCATCAACAACGCGAACAAATTCCGTTACACAAAAGTCATAATTGTTTAACGATGTTAATAAATGCCTCATTAGTTCATCAGCCACACCTTCCATAGGGGCTAAGATTATTTTTTTTGCTTGTGGTTTCATGGAGATAAAGCTAGGCTCAATTGTGTTGTAAAAACAGAACAGTTATTAAAATTAATTGAAAAAAATTTACAGCGCTTGAAATTTATTTTCATTGTGTGTGGTCTTTGTAAGTAGCTATACGTATAGATGTAGTGTCTAATTGATAAAACAAAAGGAAAACAGTATGAAATTAATCAAAAAATCTTCAATTGCGGCCTTATTAGGCTTGTTTGCATTAACGGTGGCGGCAACAATGCCAGTAAAAGCAGAAACTAACCCATTTGCTGTCCAAGATGTAATGACCATAGTGTCTGCTGACGATCACGAAAAAGGCAAGTGTGGCGAAGGCAAATGTGGTGAAGGAAAAATGAAAGACAAAGCCAAAGGCAAATGCGGTGAAGGCAAGTGCGGCGAAGGAAAAATGAAAGACAAAGCCAAAGGTAAATGCGGCGAAGGCAAATGTGGTGAAGGTAAAATGAAGCACGAAGCCAAAGGTAAATGTGGCGAAGGTAAAATGAAAGATAAAGCCAAAGGTAAATGTGGCGAAGGCAAATGTGGTGAAGGTAAAGCCGCAAAAGCTAAAGAAGGCAAGTGTGGCGAATAAGTCTAACGCTTAGTAGTTAAGCTTATCGTTTGATAGCATATAAAAACCACTTCACTTGAAGTGGTTTTTTAGTTTTAATGCTGAATAATTATTTACACTCTAAAAATTAAGGAAAGATAAATGAGCAACAATATTGTTATTACCGGCGCCAATCGTGGCATAGGGTTAGCTATGTGCAAGCATTTTAAAGCGCAAGGAGATAATGTTTATGCGCTGTGTCGAAAATCGTCTACTGAGCTAGAAAGCCTTGCGGTTAATATTATTGAAGATATCGATGTAGCAAGTGATCTTGGTATCGCTAATATGGTGTCAGCATTAGGGTCTGTCGATATTGATGTACTGGTGTGTAATGCCGGTATTTTACGTGATGAAAGCCTAGTTCAACTTAACTTAGATACCATGCGCGAACAGTTTGAAGTTAATGCGCTAGCACCGCTAAGAGTAGTTGCTAGCCTGCAAAAACAACTGAACCAAGGTGCAAAAATAGCGCTTATCACGTCCAGAATGGGCTCTATTAGCGATAATGGTTCAGGCGGGCGTTATGGTTACAGAATGTCGAAGGCAGCATTAAATGCAGCAGCCATGTCGTTGAGTCATGATCTTGCTAGTAACCATGTTGCTGTTGGTATATATCATCCTGGCTATGTGCAAACCGAAATGGTGAATTATGGTGGCGATATCAGCGCCAGTGACTCAGCTAAAAAATTGGTGGGATTAATTAACCAACTCACCATGGCTGAAAGTGGGGTGTTTAAACATTCCAATGGTAGTGTGCTTCCTTGGTAAATAAAACCAATATAGCATCTGAATACACCAAGCCAATTAATAGTAAACATATAAAAATATGGCAAGCTGTTCAGGCGATCCCTTTGGGTAAAGTCGCCTGCTATGGTCAAATTGCTGATTTAGCTGGCTTGCCTGGGCGTGCTCGGCTAGTAGGGAAAGCGTTAGGTGCGGTGCCTAAAAATGGTTGGCGTGGGAAAAAGGTGCCCTGGTATCGGGTGGTTAACTCACAAGGAAAAATTTCATTTGCACCGGGCAGCGAGCATTTTGATCAACAACGAGACTTACTGCAAGATGAACAAGTTGTGGTTATTGGTGCACGTATAAAATTAACAACCTTTCAATGGCAACCTGACTTAGCTGAATTGTTATTTGTTTTGGAAGGTTAATGTTTTTATTCTCGCCAAATGCGTCAAATGCGTCAAATGCGCCAAACTAAGCCAAGTGGCCGTTCGGCGCTCGTTTGATATTTTTATAAATGCGTTCTGACTTCAAACAACTCAGGGAAAAAGCTTACATCGAGTGCCTTTTTCAAGAATCCAACGCCTGATGATCCGCCTGTGCCTTTTTTATAACCAATAATTCGCTGCACAGTATACATATGCTTGAAACGCCACTGTTGAAAGGCATCTTCAATATCAACCAATTTTTCTGCTAATTCATAAAGTTCAAAATAGGTTTCGGGCTGTTGATAGACATTAAGCCATGCCGCTAATACGCTGTCGTTACGTTGATAGGGCAAAGTAATATCGCGTTGACTGATGGTTTTATCAATATCAAATCCAGCTTTTTCTAACGCTATAATCACTTCATCGTAGAGGCTATTTTTGTTTAACAGTTTATCTAGCTCTTGATATGCCGTGCTGCCTGTTTGATGAATTTTCAGCATATCGGCGTTTTTATTGCCCAGTAAAAATTCTAATTTACGATATCCACAAGATTGAATGCCTGATGAGCGACCTAAGTCATCACGAAACTTTAAATAATCGCTTGGCGTTAAGGTCGATAAAATATTCCAAGACTGCGTCAGTTGCATAAATATCTGCTTTACTCGCGCAATAACTTTAAAAGCGGGGCCAAAGTTTTCAGCTTTTATATAATCAATGGCACTTTGCAGTTCATGACCCGCAAGCTTTAACCATAATTCACTGGTTTGATGAATAATGATAAAAAGCATTTCGTCGTGTTCACCGCTTAACGGTTTTTGCGCCGACAGCACGCTTTCTAGTTGTAAGTAATCACCGTATGACATTTCATTATCAAGGCCTTGATGAATACCGTCTTCTAGCGGACGAGAATTATCATCAACCTCGCTAGCTTGCTGATGAAAAGGGCAACCCGTCGCCTTGCTCTCGCGGTTGGCTTTATTTTTTGTTTCAGTGTGCTTTGAGTTAGCCGTGTTTGTATTTGTATTTGAGTTTGAGTTTGAGTTAGCTTTAGTCATTACCTTGCTCTCCCGAGTTTGTCTCAGTTGTTAAGTTTTTATTAGAGCCAAACGCCGCTTGCGCTAATTGCTGTAATTTTTCATAAACAAAGTCGGCTTGCCAGCAGTTTTCAATATCAGGGATTTGCATGATCTTCTGCATAATCTCTTGTTGAATATCGCCAATAGCTAGGGCTTGAGCATAAGGCAGTAAAGGTGAAAAAGTCACCATAGAATAGAGTGGTGTCCAAAGTGTTGGATGGCGCTGATGAAACTCTGCTTCAATTTTCTTTTGTAATAAAAAACTTGCCTGTCCAGCGAGTTCACTCATTTCGACAAAATTACGTTGGGCTAATTCAGTAATGGCATCGGCATTGATCTTTCTCGCTGTTTGATAGGCCGGAAATATTTTTGACCAGTCTTGTTGATGTTCTGTAATTAATTCATCTAAAACACGACAATCTTCAAAGCCGCAGTTCATGCCTTGACCATAAAACGGCACCATAGCATGCGCCGCATCACCAATTAAGGCGACTTTTTCGTTAATCACCCAAGGGTCAACTTTAAGCAAAAATAACGGGTTGGCAGTTTTATCCAGAAACTCATCTATTGGGTTGTCCAGTAAAGGCATGGCATCGGCAAAGTTTTCTTCAAAAAATTGAGTTACGTCAGCACGTTTAGTTAATGACAAAAATGAAATCTCACCTTGATAGTCTAAAAATAAAGTGCAAGTGAACGAACCGTCGGGGTTCGGTAAAGCAATGAGCATAAATGTTTTACGTGGCCAAATATGTAAGGCATCTTTGGCCATTTTAAATGAGCCATCTTTGTTAGCTGGAATGTGCAATTCAATATAACTTTGCGGCATATATGACTGGCTATAACTAAAACGTGGCGTTTCTTGTGCTAATCGTCGCACCTTGGAATACGCGCCATCTGCGCCAAATAAAATATCTGCTGATACTTTTTTAATCTTATGTTCATGGCTAAAACTGGCGCTGGCATTGCTAAAATCTACGTCAATTAGGCGTTGTTCAAACTTAATATCGATTAAGGATTCTTGTTCCGCCAATTCAAGTAGTTGTTCATTAATACCTGAGCGCGAAACTGACCAAATAGCTTGTCCTTCTTGGCCATAAGCTTGCTCGGTTATCGTACCGTCAATAGCATGCATTACACGCTTTTTCATCGCTATGGCATGCTGTTTGACCTCTGCTTCAATTCCAACCGACTTTAACGCTAGCCAACCCCTATCTGAAAGGGCAATGTTGATCGACTTTCCTTGATAAATATTATGGCTGCGTGAGTCAGGTCGCGACTCAAACAGTTTAACGGGATGGCCTTGGCGAGCTAATATCACCGCAAGTAAGGTACCAACGGGACCAGCACCGGCAATAGTTATTTTTTCGCTTGCTGACATTAAATACACTCCTTTAATATTCTGACAAAATGATAAACATCTTGAAAACTATTGTATAAAGGCACTGGCGCTACACGAATAACATTAGGCTCACGCCAATCGGTAGTAACACCATTATTTTCTAACGCAGTAAACATAGCTTTGCCATCAAGACCCGGCACATTAATCATGAGCGACAATTGACAGCCGCGCTCTGTCGGGTTTTGTGGCGTGATAATACGAATTTTTTCGCCTAGCTCAGCGCTTATTAATGTCATCATATAGTGAGTTAATAACAACGATTTCTTGCGCAGGGCAGGCATACCACCGGCAAGCTCAATGGTATCGAAAGAGCCACGAACAGCAGCAAGCGACAGTACGGGTGGGTTCGATAATTGCCAGCCCTCGGCAGTTGGGATCGGTTTAAAAGTATTTTCCATTTTAAAGCGACTAGACTTGTCATGCCCCCACCAACCGGCAAGACGGTTAAGTTCGGTATTTTCTACGTGTCTTTGATGGACAAAACAACCTGCTACTGAACCAGCACCGCTGTTAAGATATTTATAACTACACCAACAAGCAAAGTCGACTTGCCACTTATGTAAAGATAATTCAATGTTACCCGCAGCATGTGCAAGGTCGAAACCGACTTTAATACCTCTGGCATGGGCGACTTCGGTAATGCGCTGCATATCTAATACTTGGCCGGTGTAATATTGCACGCCAGGGAGTAAAATTAGCGCTATTTCATCGCCATGTTGTTCGATTAACTGCCAAAGATCTTGATAATTTAATAACTCTTCACCATCTCTTGGTGTCCATAGTAGTAAGTTGTCATCGACATTTTTACTGTGATGTTTGAGCTGTGACTCAACCGCATAATGATCAGATGGAAAGGCATGATCTTCGATTAAGATCTTTGAACGCTGCTGAGTAGGTTGATAAAAGCTCGCCATCATAAAATGTAAATTAGCGGTAAGTGAGTTCATCATCACCACTTCTTTTGGCAATGCACCGACAATTTCTGCGGCTTGTTCAGTTAAGAATTCATGATAAGGCAGCCAAGGGAAATCCCCTTCGAAATGGCCTTTAACGCCCCGTGCTTGCCACGAATCAAGTAACTCTATTACAGCGGCGCGAGCTAATTTAGGTTGAAGTCCTAGTGAATTTCCGGTGAAGTAATATTCGTCAGAACCATCTGACTGCTTAGGAATGGAGAATTGCTCACGCATTGCTTTGAGGGGATCGTTACGATCTAAGTTTTGTGCGTAAGCTAAAGAATTTATATTCGCTTCAGTCGTTGATTCGTTATTACTCTCATTGCTTTTGTTGCTCATGATGTACTCGTTTTTAATTATTATTGAATCGCTTTATTTATAAGTAATTTTTATAAACACTGTTAATAAGTGCTATTTATAAGCTCAGTTGTGCTTATTTGATTCGCTATTTCAGTGATGTCAGTGCTGTTTAGCAATCTAAAAGCTCTGCTTGATATAACATCGGGCGACTTGGCGCCGCATCGTTAATAAAAGCTGGCGTTTGTAAATTCAGAAAATAGAAACCATCGGTTATTGTGTTGTCGATATAAGCCATTTCAGTAATGGTTTTATTGATTAAACTATTTGGACTCGGCTGATGCGCTCCCTCCATAACTTGCCAAAATAAATGATGACAAGTCAGCAGTCCATCATCGTTGAGTCGGTCAAGTGATGGCAGATCTAGAATAAGGTGTTCAACACCACGCTCTTTGAGATAAAGCACTGCATCTCGGCTGAAAAAGGCTGGTTGGTTAGTTTCATTATAGTTGGCCTGACATTTATCAGCGGTATTGGGCAGTGTTCTAACCGCTAAACTCTGTAATTGTTGATCATGATAAGGCGTGAGTAGCTGTTCGAGTTGCGCGCGCGTAATCACCCGATCATTTACTTCAAAACTAGGCGTATAATCGTCGTTCGTATCGCTAGCGTTTATCGGGGTAATTGAAATCAATGGGCATGGTATTAAGGGCGGTAATTCAAGCGCTGAAATACTAAGTGCTAAGGTGTTATCGGCATCGCATATATGACGAATAGTTTCGGTATGGGTGCCGTTACAATGGGGATTAAAGCTTAATTCGTTAACATTGCAGCTGCCACCTTGTTCTGTATCCCCCATAAAGCCACTAACTTGCATCGGCTTTGCCATGGCGGGCGTTGCACCAAAGTGATTGGGTTGATTGTCACTTTGTTGAAAGTCTAAAGCGATAGCTAAAGAATGGCCAAAATCGGTATTAACGTTATAGTGTTTGTCTCCCAGCGTTATGGCTACTTTCATTGCTCACTCCTAACAATGTTTAAAATACTTGGCTTATTTAAGGTTGGTGCAGTAAGGATCATCATAAAAACTGCTCCTTAGTTAAACCTAGCCAATTGAGCGCACTGCCATGTAATAACTTAGCTTTAATGTCATCGCTAAAGTGGCTTTCCTCAATCAACTTACCAGGGCTAAGTTCACCTAAAGGAAAGGGGTAATCTGTGCCTAGGGCAATATTGTCTGGGCCCATCAAATCAACCAAATATTTTAAAGCTAATGGGTCATGCACTAATGAATCTAAATAAATTTGTTTAAGAAAATCACGCGGATTTACCGGGCAATCAACCGCACAAAGATCAGGACGAACATTAAAACCGTGCTCAATACGGCCAATAGTGGCGGGAAATGAACCACCACCATGAGCAAAGGCAATTTTAAGTTTCGGTAAACGTTGCAGTACACCACCAAAAATCATCGAACAAATAGCTAAGCTAGACTCTGCTGGCATTCCCACTAACCAAGGTAACCAGTATTTTGGCATTTTTTCTTTCGCCATCATGTCCCAAGGATGAACAAATACCGCCGCCCCTAAATCTTGTGCGGCTTCGAATATAGGAAAGAGCTGTTCATGATCTAAGTTCCAATCATTAATATGCGAGCCTATTTGAACGCCCGCTAAGCCGATGTCGTTTACACAACGTTCTAACTCTTTTATCGCTAAGTCAGGGGCTTGCATTGGTAAAGTGCCAAGGCCAATAAAACGTTTCGGATGATCGTTCACAATACCCGCAATATGATCATTTAAATATTTAGATAAATCTAAAGTGTCGCGAGGTTTTGCCCAGTAATTAAACATTACCGGGACTGTAGAGAGCACTTGTACATCAACTTTGTGCTGTTCGCAGTCTTTTAAGCGAACTTTTGGATCCCAGCAGTTATGATCTATTTCGCGGAAAAACTTCTCGTCCACCATCATGCGAGCACAACCACATTTATGATGATCTAAGCTAACAAAACCGCCATAACCATACTTTTCGCGTAAGTTAGGCCAGGTTTTTGGAAGAATATGGGTATGAATATCTATTTTTAACATCTTGCCTCCTTATGACTTTTTGGCGCTGTGACCGCACTTTTTACATTGGCAGTTTTGGCTATTATCATAAAAGTTACTGAACACTTTGGGTAAATCGGTTTCTATATTGTCTAAGGTAAACTGTTCATTGTATAAAGGGGCTTTACAACCTTCGCAAAACCAAAAAAGCGCATCTTGCTGGCCTTGTGCTCTTTTTTGCTCAACCACTAGGCCAACGCTGTGTTCAAAACGTTGCGGTGAATGTAATACCTTAGGCGGCAGCAAAAATATTTCCCCAGCTTTAATTGAAATATCAGTAATTTCAAAGGCTTTATTTGGCGACTGTTCAATTTCTTCATTTAGCTGTGTATAGCTCTTTTGAGTACTATGAGTATCATCAGCATCTTCATTAACAACACGCAGTACCATTTCGCCTTCAAGTTGGTAAAAAAGCTCGGGAGTTTCGTTATAATGAAAATCGCTGCGATTATTCGGCCCGCCAACCACCATGACAATATAATCGTCTTGCTCAAATATTTGCTTGTTACATACTGGCGGCTTGAGCTGCTCTCGATGATCATCAATCCATTGTTGCAGGTTAAAAGGCAAAGAAAATTTAGCCATAATTTATACTCCTTACTTATGCGAAGTAACGGGGAGTGCCGCAATGCACTTTAATTCGATGGCAATCGGCGTGGGTAATTTATTAATTTCGACTGTGGTACGACAAGGTAGGTTTTCTGAAAAATACTCGGCGTAAATACGATTGTAGATAGCAAAATCATCCTTCATATTGGTCAGAAAAACGGTAACATCCACTAAGTCCATCCAATCAGCACCTGCTGAGGCTAATATTGTACTAACATTTTGAAAAACACTATGGCATTGGGCTTCAATATCGTAACTGATGATTTCACCATGTTCGTCGAGTACGACTCCGGGGATATCTGAGCTGCCAGCTTGGCGAGGCCCAACACCAGATAAAAATAATAAATTACCTACTTGGCGTGCATGTGGATATAAACCTACGGGTTTTGGTGCTTGTGCAGAATTAAATATTGTTGACATTGTTTTGTCCATTTACTGATTTTTAGTATTACTTTTAACTGTTTAGGCAATTTTTTCCGCGCAATATCGGAAAATTACCAACAGAAGAATTATTACTGATATTTACCCGACTCTTATAATGGTAGCCGAGTTTAAAAATAGGGCAGGGTTGGATCAAATCAGATCAAGGTCCATTTGCAGCCTAACACACTAGCAAATATCGCTCCTGATGATTTAAATTTACAACATGTTTGGCTCATATTAATACTTCACGCAGACATTTTTGCTTTCGGTAAAGAAGCGCATGGCTTCATCGCCACCTTCTCGGCCGAGGCCAGAATGATTCATGCCGCCAAAGGGTGTGCGTAAATCTCTTAGTAGCCAACAGTTTATCCAAACAATTCCGGTATTTATATTTTCGGCTAGGAAATGCGCTCGGCCTAAATGATTCGTCCAAACAGTCGCGGCTAATCCGTAATTACTGTCATTTGCTAGTGCTAAGGCTTCATGGTCAGTGTCAAAAGGTTGAATGGTGATCACTGGGCCAAAAATCTCTTCTTGATTACAACGAGCATCATTTGCTAAACCTTCAATAATCGTTGCTTGTAAGAAGTATCCTTCTTGGCAACGTCCGCTAAGCTTAACTTGCTCACCACCGATTAAAATTTTACCGCCTTGAGCTTTAGCATCTTCAATATAGCTCAGTATTTTTTGTAAATGTGAACTAGAAACAATAGCGCCCATTTCACTGGTATCTAGTAGTGGATCAATAGGTTGTAACGCTTGCGCTTTAGCAACTAAGGCCTGTTCAAATTTTTCATAAATAGGGCGTTCGATATAGAGCCGTGATGCGCATAAACAAATTTGCCCTTGATTGGCAAAGCTGGCGCGAAAGACTTGTTCGACAGTAGTATCAAAATCACAGTCAGCAAAAATTAATGCTGGGTTTTTACCGCCGAGTTCGAGCGACAATTTTTTAAATTTTGGCGCTAAAAGTTGTGCTATAGCAGCGCCAGTGGCGGTGCCGCCAGTAAATGAAATCGCTTTTACGTCGTCGTGCTCGCAAATAGCCTGCCCGACAGTTGCGCCAGTACCATGCAAAATATTTAATACGCCGCGAGGTAAACCAACTTTTTGGCATATTTCGCCGAGCATAGCAGCGGTTTTTGGGGTTATTTCTGAAGGTTTAGCAATAACGCAATTACCCGCCGCTAACGCAGGCGCTATTTTCCAAGTAAATAAATAAAGCGGTAAATTCCACGGTGAAATACAGCCAACCACGCCAACCGGTTGTCGCAACGTATAGTTAATGGCATTGCCTGCCATAGCGTGAGACTCGCTTGCAAACTGTGAACAAGCATGAGCAAAAAATTTAAAATTACTTGCGGCGCGAGGTATATCAACGCTACGCGCAAGGCTAACCGGTTTACCGTTGTCAATTGCTTCAGCCAGAGCAAGCTCTTCTATACGTTGCTCAATTTCCTGTGCAATGGCAGTTAAATAGTCTGCACGTTCTTCCAGTGGTAAGGCACGCCAAGCAGGTAAGGCTTTTTTCGCGGCGGCGACAGCTAATTCAACATCTTCATCGCCACTATCAGGAATTTGACCATAAACCTTACCGGTTGCAGGCTCAATATTATCTAGATATTGCTGTTGGCATGGCGCTTGGTATTGGCCGTCAATAAAGTTTGCAATAATATCCATTAATTACTCCCTAAAGACAGCTAGTTCGACCGCCATCAACAGGTAAGTTAATGCCAGTAATATAGCCTGCAGCCGGCGAAGCTAAAAATGCGGCGGCAGCAGCAAACTCTTCCGGTGCTGCGAAACGACGCATAGGTATTTGTGCTTTTTCGTTGGTAGTGGCCTGTTCAATAGAGATATTCTGTTTTTGCGCCTTACCGGCAATAATTGCGTCTAAGCGCGCTGTTGCAGTAGCACCGGGTAAAACATTGTTCACGGTTATACCGAAAGGACCGAGTTCATTGGCCAATGTTTTAGACCAACTAGCAACTGCGCCTCGAATAGTGTTTGAAACACCCAAGCCAGGAATAGGTTGTTTTACTGAGGTAGAAATAACATTGATGATACGGCCATATTGTTTTTCTTTCATGGCAGGTATAAGCGCTTGTACTAAGTGATGATTGGTCACGAGATGCAAATTAAAAGCGTCAATAAAGGCACTAGCATCAGTGGTACTTGCCGGTCCGGGGGCTGGGCCACCGGTATTATTAATCAGAATATCAAAACCGCCATTGGCAGCCACATCAGCGAGAATAACTTTATTAACTTGTTCCGGCTGGGAAAAGTCGGCAATAAGCACCTGATGCTTTTGCCCTTGTGAACAATTAAGCTCATTTTTAACCGCTTCAAGCCTTTCAGGATTACGTGAAAATAGGGTGACGCTGGCGCCTAAGTTAGCAAGTTCTATTGCGCAAGCTCGCCCAATACCTTGGCTACTACCACACACTAACGCTTTTTTTGATGCTAAGTTAATATCCATTTTTGACCTTAATGTTGTATTTTTTATTATCGAATGTATCGAGAAAACGTTAAAAGTATAACGTGTAAATTTCAACAACCATTCTTTTATAAGCACTTTTTTAGCACAATAAAATATTTAATGTCAGTAAAACCTCGACAATAATTGTGCAAACTATTGTCGCTTGTGTCAGGTTAAATTTCCGCAGCTTAAATAAGCGCTATTTGTTGTTAAAAAAATCTTATCCCCGAGATTCATAAATCAAGAAGTAAGCAAATGAGTTACTAATTAGTATGTTCATTAATCGAAATGTGCGTTGAATAAACGATATGGCTGAGCTTTGTGCGGTTAACAATAGCTTTAATTACAAGCAACTATACGGTCAGTATTTGAACTAAATTAAGGTGCCGGTCGCTGAATGTCTGCAGATTAACGAAAACAACAAGACTTTACTAATCAGCCTAGGTAAAGTTAATCACTAGACTAACCGTTAGCTGTAATGATGAACTTCAAAGCTAGTTGTTATAAAAACCGAACGTTAATTGAATCACACAGGGAGCCAAAATGAACCGTAAAGTACTATCTATCTTAATTGCATCAGCACTGACCGCCTCGTCTTTTACTGCGAGTAATGTTTTAGCATTTGAGCAGAATACTGCAGACTATATTGCTAAAGATTATAAACAGCACTTAGCTCCGCTATGGGATCATTTTCACCGTAATCCTGAATTGTCATTAATGGAAACTAAAACAGCTAAACGTTTAGCTCAAGAGTTGAGTTCAGTTGGCTATGAAGTTACGCAAGGTGTCGGCGGAACGGGTATTGTCGCTATGATGAAAAATGGCGAAGGTCCAATGGTTATGGTTCGAGCTGACATGGACGGATTGCCAGTCGTTGAAGAATCAGGTTTAGCTAACGCATCAACGGTAAAAATGAAAGATTGGAACGGTGAATTAGTTGGCGTTATGCACGCTTGTGGTCACGATGTTCATATAACCGGTTTAGTAGGGACTGCCCGCTATATGGCAGAGCATAAAAATCAATGGTCTGGAACTTTAATGTTGATAGGCCAACCAGCAGAAGAAAAAGGCCCTGGTGCCTCAGCAATGATGGCAGATAATTTATGGCAGCGTTTTGGTCAACCGGATTATGCTTTAGCCTTTCATGTTATTGCCAATACCGAGGCGGGTAAAGTCATTATTGATGAAGGCTCTCCTTATGCAGGAGCAGATACCGTTGATATAACAGTACATGGTATTGGCGCGCATGGTGCCTATCCGCATCAAGGTAAAGACCCGATTGTCATTGGCGCCCAAATTATTAATAACCTGCAAACTATTATTAGTCGTGAATTAGCCCCTAGGCATGCAGGTGTTATCACGGTGGGGGCATTTCATGCCGGCACTAAGCATAATATTATTTCGGATGAAGCCAAACTACAGTTAACGGTTCGCAGTTTAACACCAGAAGTACGTGAACAATTGTTATCAGCAATTAAGCGCATTGCCATTGGAACTGCACGTACAGCCGGTGTGCCTGAAGATAAATTACCTGAAGTAGTTGTTAATGATTTTTCATTTCCACCGACTTTTAACGATCAAAAACTTGCTAAACACTTGAAAGGTGTACTGAGTGAAAAGATGGGCGCTGATGCACTAATATCGCCTACGGAAGAGGGGATGGGGGCAGAAGATTTTGGTTTCTTTACAACTAAGCCTTATATTCCTAGTGTTTACTTTAAAGTGGGTGGCACCGCAAAAGCTGATATTGAACGCGCAGCTGCCGGTGGTCCACAAGTGGGGAGTCATCACAGTCCACAATTTAAAATAGAGCCCGATGCAGCGGTTAAATCAGGTGTTGAAGCGACTGTGCATGCACTGCTTGATATAATGGCGAAGTAATATTAGCAAAGAATATTAGCAAAGAATATTGAACAAGCATTGCTTAGAAGCGCTCTGCTTGTTCTGATTTTTTAATAGGCTAGTTTGATTAACATTTCTGCTGATGAATGGTTGCAGCAGGCCATTATTCAGCATATTACTTAGATTATATTACCCATCCTGTGTTGCCACTTTCTTTTTATGCTAGCAAAAACACCCTCTTTTTCTAATTTATCCATGGCTTTGCTAAGCGATTGAATAATTGATTTATCTGTTTTCAAACTGCAGGCAAAATAAAACTCAAATTTGAAATTATCAAAGGTATGCACATTTTTATATTTAGATGATTCAATAGCATTATTTACTCTGTTAGTGAGTAAATCGTCATTAATTACGATTAAATCAATTTGACGACTAGGGACTTCAAGTAACTTGAGTAACGCTTCATTATTATCCATAACATAGATGTTTTTGTTTTCAATAAAGCCTTTCGATAGCAGATAATGGTGCGCAATATCATCTTTTATAACCGCAACTTTATAATCTTTTGCCTGTTCTAAAGAACTGAGTTTGATAGGATTATTTCTTAAAGAGTAGAATGAAGTTGAACTGGTTGCGATGTGTCCTACCCATTGAAAAAGCGCATCTCGTTGTGGAATTCGCACTATTGAGTATATACAGGTGTTTTCTTCTTTTAACGCAAGATTATAAGATAGCGACCAAGGGAGAGCATCTATTTGATAAGCAATGTTTGCTTCCTTTAATGTTGCCTCGATAATTTGAGTTGAAAGCCCACTGATTGCATTATCTTTAACAATTTGGAATGGTGCCAGATGTTCAGTAACAATATTGATACTCGCGGAAATAGCGCTGCGAGAAAATAAAACTACAAATAACAGCAGTCCTAACTTTAGCTTATTTTTAACTGTGATGCCCAAGAACAAATCCTTTTGTATTATCGCTTTTAATAATTGTATACCAAATTAGATTATTATGGATTATCTCTTAGAAAATAGTTTGATTTGAAGGTATTAGTTTGTTTTTGAAAGCTTTAAATTTACTTAAAAAACACAAATGGTGAGTGGCTAGCTATTTTATCAATATTAATTTATACCAATTGAAATAAATAATCGATCATTTTAAGGCGGTTTAAATCGTCAATAACTGCGTTTTTTTCAATCACACACGCCCGCTATTACTCGACAATTGCTCCTGCATTGTTCTACTTACGGGCATCCATGCCCTAATCAATCAAACGCCTTGCCTGCGGGGATGCAGGTACTTATGTTTAGTCTGGAACAATAAACATGTATTCTTGAACAATTTATCCTCGCTTAAAATTGGTCAATAACTTATTACATTTGGTATTACTTAGATTATATTACCCATCCTGTGTTGCCACTTTCTTTTTATGCTAGCAAAAACACCCTCTTTTTCTAATTTATCCATGGCTTTGCTAAGCGATTGAATAATTGATTTATCTGTTTTCAAACTGCAGGCAAAATAAAACTCAAATTTGAAATTATCAAAGGTATGCACATTTTTATATTTAGATGATTCAATAGCATTATTTACTCTGTTAGTGAGTAAATCGTCATTAATTACGATTAAATCAATTTGACGACTAGGGACTTCAAGTAACTTGAGTAACGCTTCATTATTATCCATAACATAGATGTTTTTGTTTTCAATAAAGCCTTTCGATAGCAGATAATGGTGCGCAATATCATCCTTTATAACCGCAACTTTATAATCTTTTGCCTGTTCTAAAGAACTGAGTTTGATAGGATTATTTCTTAAAGAGTAGAATGAAGTTGAGCTGGTTGCGATGTGTCCTACCCATTGAAAAAGCGCATCTCGTTGTGGAATTCGCACTATTGAGTATATACAGGTGTTTTCTTCTTTTAACGCAAGATTATAAGATAGCGACCAAGGGAGAGCATCTATTTGATAAGCAATGTTTGCTTCCTTTAATGTTGCCTCGATAATTTGAGTTGAAAGCCCACTGATTGCATTATCTTTAACAATTTGGAATGGTGCCAGATGTTCAGTAACAATATTGATACTGGCCGAAATAGCGCTGCGAGAAAATAAAACTACAAATAACAGCAGTCCTAGTTTTCGTTTATTTTTAACTGTGATGCCCAAGAACAAATCCTTTTGTATTATCGCTTTTAATAATTGTATACCAAATTAGATTATTATGGATTATCTCTTAGAAAATAGTTTGATTTGAAGGTATTAGTTTGTTTTTGAAAGCTTTAAATTTACTTAAAAAACGCAAATGGTGAGTGGCTAGCTATTTTATCAATATTAATTTACTCATAAAAAAGCCCAGTCATAGACTGGGCAAAACAAAAGGGGGGAGAGTAATCAATGTAGAGCGTTAACTTTTCTCTATAACATCACGTTGTTGTAATAAACTTTTACCATTAATAGCAATTTTTCTTGGCTTTAATGCTTCCGGTATTTCTCGCTCTAAATCTATGGACAGTAAACCATGCTCTATAAACGCGCCGATGACTTTAACATGTTCACCTAATTGAAATTTACGTTCAAAGTTGCGATCTGCGATACCTTGGTGCAAAAATCTACGTTCTTTATTACTATCGTTACTGGTTTTTGTTCCTGTAACAATTAGCGTGTCTTGCTTTGATTCAATGTCTAACTCTTGTTCTGCAAACCCGGCAATAGCCATGGTAATACGATATTGATCTTCCCCAATTAACTCTACGTTATACGGAGGGTAAGATGATTGTTTATCTGCTCTTGATGCTTTATCGATTAATCCGGCTAAGTGGTCGAATCCGATAAATGAGCGGTAAAGTGGGCTGAAATCTGTAGTTGTACGCATAATTCATATCCTATCTAAGTTTAGCAATATGTTGTCTCTGGAAATATCTTTCTGATGCTAAAACCAGCTAATGCTGCGAATTATTACATCTGAAATTTAATCTTTTCAGAGTTTAATTGTGCCTTTCAATATTGAACAGGCGGTTTATGTAGACCCTATCGGCGACTACACTATTAAAGATGGGATTAATGAATTTAATTTCAAGAGGAATGTTGGTTTATTTTAAATAAATTGTAGAGTTTTATGTTATTTTATTGATATTAAAGGTTTTATTTATGAGGTGTTATCACAGGTAAATGGCAAGAGCTAGTTGGTTTCAATTTACTCTTACCACTTAATAGTTTCTGTAACGGTTATTCTGATTGCTCGTTTGTTGTCGATTCAGCGGGTTTAACTGTTTGACTCATTGATTTTAATTTTGTTAACGCTGTTTCATAATCTGGGTGTTGAGAAATATTAGCCACTAATTCTTTATAAGCTATTTTTCCGTCAGCATCGATGATAATGATAGCGCGTGTTAACAAGCCCATATCTTTAATAAGTAAACCGTAATTATGGCCGAAATCGCGCCAAACAGCGTCAGATAAAACTCTGATATTGTCTACTTTTTCTGTTTTACAAAAGCGTTTTTGAGCAAAAGGTAAATCATTGCTTATTGTTAACATTACAACGTCTTCGGGTAAGTTTGCGACCTCGTCATTAAAGCGCTTAGTTTGAATTGAACAAACACCCGTATCTAAACTTGGTACCACTGAAATTAATACCGACTTATGTTTAAATTCAGATAATGTAACAGGTGAAAATGACTCAGTGACTACTTTAAAGTCAGGTGCTTCATCACCCAAGTTTACTTGATTGCCAAGTAAGGTGACGTATTTATTACCCGCCATAACTAAATTGGTGGTTTCTGTTAGTTCAGGTACAGAAATATCAGCGGAAGATGAAAACACAAATACTGAGCTAAGAAGTACAACTGCCGGTAATTTTAAAATATTCATAATTTGGATATTACTAAGAATTAAATAGCTTTTAAGCTTACCTTTGTGGAGGAATAAATGCGAATTAATCGTGTTTTATTTTTAAAATCAAACTATGATTTATTAAAGTGGCGTGAGTTTATATTGAGTGTTTAGTCGTGCGAATAGTCTCGTGAACTTTATAACTGAGTATACCTTACGAGGATTTTTATTAAGCTACCTCTGCTCTAGCAACATAGGACTTTTCCCGTTATGCCAACTGCTTTACTTATATGCGACGACTCTACTATGGCGAAAAAACAAGTCGTACAGTCCCTGCCAAGTGGTTGGAATGTCGATATAACCTTTGCGAGCAATGGTATGGAAGCGATAGCAGCCATTAAATCGGGCAAAGGAGATATATTATTACTTGATTTAAATATGCCAGAAATGGATGGCTATCAAGTGCTTGAAACTATTGTTAAACAAGACTTACCGACATTAGCTATAGTTATTTCTGGCGATATTCAACCTGAAGCACTGCAAAGAGTAAGGGCCTTAGGAGCATTAGACTTTATTAAAAAGCCCATAGATAAAAACAAACTTAGCGAGGTGTTACATGCTTACGGTGTTTTTAGTCAAGATGGGAGTAAGGTTAATGAAACTGAGATATTAACCTCACAAGGGGTAAAGCAAGCGGTACCTTCGATAACGGACCTTGAGGCTACTGACACTCAAAACTCAGCAGTGAAATCATCACAGCAAGTAGAGAAGACTGAACAAAAAGATCTCAAAGTAAATAGTGAGATGCTTGATTGTTATCAGGAGATTGCTAACGTGGCAATGGGGCAAGCGGGGGATTTATTAGCCCGTTTGTTAGATGTTTTTGTTGTGCTGCCTATTCCCAATGTTAACTTTATTGAAGTAAGCGAACTCACCATGGCACTTACTGACGTTGAAAGTAAAGATACTACCTCGGGTATTTGTCAGGGCTTTATCGGTGCTGGTATTTCAGGCGAAGCGCTATTAATTCTCAATGACTCTAGCTTTAAAGACATCGCCTCACTAATGAAATATGAACATACTTTTGATGATAACATCGAATTAGAGTTATTAATGGACATGGCTAATATACTGATTGGGGCTTGTTTAAATGGTATTTCGTCGCAGCTTGATATGTCATTTAGTCAAGGTCATCCGGTAGTCTTAGGTCAGCATAGAAAAATTTCAGAATTAATCGCAACCAATGCCAAAAAATGGAAGAAAACGCTCGCTGTTGAGATAAGTTACAGTATTGAAAATTACGCCATTAAATGCGACTTACTTTTGCTCTTTACAGAAGCGTCAGTAGCTACCCTGAATAACAAAATTGCTTACTTATTGGATTAATCATGTCATTAGAAGCACAACAGTTAAATGAATTACACTGGATGATGGAGATGCTCCATACCATCGATGTCGGGCTGGTAGTTCTTGACCGTAATTATACTATTCAAATTTGGAATGGTTTCATGGAAAACCATAGTGGTCTGCTACCACGAGATGTTAAAGGTAAGTCACTATTTAATCTTTTTGATGAAATACCCGAAGACTGGTTTCGTCGCAAAGCAGACTCGGTATTTTTATTGAAAAATAAAGCGTTTACCATATGGGAGCAGCGACCTTATGTATTCAAATTTAACAATTATCGCCCCATTACCGGCACCGCTGATTTTATGTATCAAAACACTACCTTTATTCCTTTGGTGTCGACAACGGGGGATGTTTCTCATTTATGTTTGTTAGTTTACGATGTCACTGATAATGCTACCCATAAAAAGGAGCTGGAAAAAGCCAATACCGACCTAGCTGTGTTGAGTCAAACTGATGGCTTAACGCAATTATTTAATCGTAATCATTGGCAAAAGTGCTTAGAAAAAGAATTTAAACGTTATATTCGAAATCATCATACAAGTACCTTAGTCATGTTAGATATTGATAAATTCAAGGTGGTAAATGATAATTATGGCCATAAAGTTGGCGATGATGTGATTAAGCATTTAGCGAAAGTTATTCGTGAACAAGTACGAGAAACGGATATTACGGGACGCTATGGTGGCGAAGAGTTTGTAATTTTATTAGCAGATACCCATACCAATGACGCGCTAATATTTACTGAGCGTTTGCGCAAAACCGTTGAGGAGTCAGTGTTTATTTATAACGACATTGAAATTAAATACACGATTAGCATCGGGATTGCAGAAGTTCTCCCAACTTATAAGTCAGTAACACAGTGGCTTGAAAATGTAGACAATACATTATATGAATCGAAAAACAATGGCCGAAACAGAGTCAGCGTTTATAAAGCGTGATGTAGCTTCAAGCTAGAAGCATTTAACTTATTTCATTACTTTTTATAGCAATAAAAATAGCATTCTAGCGACTAAAGCAATTAACTAACATTATGCTATAGCGCTAAAATGCTGCTTAAAATTGACTGATTAATGACTGTTACGTGATGATATTAACCACCGTAATCCTTGGCTAATCATTATCGCTATTAGCACACCACCAGCATTAGCCGCCATATCTAACCATTCACCATAGCGATTAACATATGGCTGAATCAGTTCAATTAAGCCACTCCATGCAATGAATAATAAAGCATAGCCTAGCCAATATTTCGGTCTTCGTAATGCCGCCGGTAACATTAACGCACAATAGGCAATAAAATGGTGCGTTTTGTCGCTACCAGGTGCTGCTGGCAAATGTTCTACAGGAAACAATGACCCAAGTGTTATCAGTGCTAATATTACTAAGGTAATACCTTGCCAAAACTGCTTAATGAAGCTCGTTATTACGCTAACCATAATTATTTTTTATACACCAACTTGCCATTAACCCACGTTTTTTCAACGCCTATTTGCCAAATATTTTGCTCAGGCATGGTGAATAAATTATTGTCGAGTAGTACAAAATCAGCTTTTTTACCTTTGGCTAAGCTACCAATAATATTTTCTTGGTGGCCAGAGTAAGCAGCATCTAAAGTAAAGCTTCTAAACGCTTCTAAAGGTGTCATTTTCTGATCAGCAAACCAACCACCTTGTGGGCTGTTTTTATGATCTTGGCGAGTAATTGAAGCATGAAGACCAAAGAAAGGATTTGGCGATTCTACTGGGAAATCTGAGCCAGCAGCTATGATTGCATTAGCATCTAGTAGCTTTCTCCAAGCATATGCGCCTAATATTCTCGTTGGCCCAAGTCTGTCTTGTGCCATATTTTTATCACTTGTCGCATGGGTTGCTTGCATGGCAGCAATAATATCTAGCTCTGCAAATCTTGGAATGTCTGCAATGCGTAATACTTGAGCATGCTCTACACGGTGGCGTAAATCTTTGCTTTTAGTCGCTTTGATATATTTTTCGTAAGTATCTAAGACAAGTTTATTCGCATTATCACCAATCGCATGGCTATTAACTTGAAAGCCTTGGCGCATCGACGTATTGACTAATTCTTCGAACTCTTTTGGCGTATTGAGCAATAATCCTTTGTGACCTGAATGGTCAGAATAATCTTCAATTAATGCCGCCCCGCGACTACCTAAAGCGCCATCAGCTTGAATTTTTACACTATTAAAAGTGAACATATCATCTTTACTGCGATACTTGCCGCCTGCTAAAGTTTGTTGCCATTTAGCCGACGGTAAATACAACATAGCATTGACGCGAATACTCATGGCATGTTCTTGGCTTAATTCTTTAAAAGCAGTTAAGTTATCAGTATCAATGCCGGCGTCATGCACACTAGTCAGGCCATAACTGGCAAGCGAGTCCATAGCTTTGACTAACACTTGTTTTTGTTGTTTGATAGTTAAAGGCGCAATACCGTTATCAATTAATGCCATGGCATTATCAATAAAAACCCCGGTAGGCATACCGTTTTTATCTTTAATTATCTCCCCGCCTTCAGGCGAAACGGTGTCTTTGGTGATCCCTGCCATTGCCATCGCTTTTGAATTTGCCCAGCCCGCGTGGCCATCAATACGTTTAAGCCAGACGGGTTGGTCTAGAAATTGTTTATCTAAACTTTTTGCACTAGGGAAGGCATTACTTGGCCATTGCGTTTGATTCCAACCGCGACCTTGTATCCAAGTCAATTCAGTGTTGCTTTTAGCATACGCCACTGTTTTATTAATGGCATCTTGCTCTGAAGTACTATTAACTAAGTCTGCACGTAGAAGGCTTAATCCGTAGTTTAAAATATGTCCATGAGAGTCAATTAAACCCGGGATCAAGGTTTTTCCTTTGCCATCAATAACCGTTAAATTTTTTGCTGTTGGCAGTTTGTCTGTAGCAGAATAAATTTTATCAATTTTGTCATCGGTAAATGCAATAGCGGTGAAACTCTCAAGACTATTGTCCGTTATGGTATAGCCTTTAATATTGGTAATTAATGTCGTTTTTGCAAAAACTAGCGTAGGGCTCATTGTTGCTATGAATAAAGCTGTTTTGACTGTATTTGATAGACTGTTCATTAAACTTCCTTGATTTGCTTTTTTTTATCGCTAAATACTAGCATGAAAATAATGAAAAATTTACCTTATTTAATAATCGAAATATTCAGTGCTAACAATAAAAATCAAGGGCCTGAAGGCCCTTGATTTTTAAATGGTATTGACCACTTTCACTCTGTTAATAACAAGTAGGAACGGCAATTTTTGTTACAGAGTTAATATTGCTCAGTTTACAGCTCAGTTTACAGCTCAGTTTTAAACCTCACTTTTGCCTAAACGGTTCTCGTGGCTATTGCTGGCGCTATCATAGAGGCTTTTCTTGCCGGATAAAGCACAGCTAATTGCCCAACTATAAATAGCGTTACAACGCCAAAAGCGACTAACTCAACACTAATTGGCGATAAATTAAAGTTGTTAACCAACCACATATTAAGGGCAACGGCACCCACACAGCCAATAACAATGCCAAAAGTTGAAATAATAAAGTTCTCCATCATGAAATAACGCATTATTTGCCCTTTGGTTGCCCCTAGCGCACGGCGAGTACCAATTTGTTTGGTGCGACTATTAATACCAAAAATAGCTAAGCCGACAATGCCAAAACCTGTGATTAAAGTGAGGGTAATGACTACCGTAGTTAAAATTTTATTGGTCGCATTTTGCTGTAGATAACTACGTTCTCGGGTTTCTTCTACCGTTGTTACGCGACGAATTATTCTTTCTTTATCGCTCTGTGCGAGTGCTTTTTCAATAATAGGCATTAACTCGTCGCGGCGTCCCGCTTCCGTGCGAATAAAATAATAACTGCCTTTGGCTTCGCGTTGAAACGGCACTAACATACTGCGTTCAACACCATTCCAGCCATTCCACGGAGCTTGTAACGCTTTTACAACACCGATAATTTGCATCGGTTGTGTTTGTGAAATATAAACCGTTTTCCCAATCGCAGATTGCCAATCACCAGGATATAAATTTTCAGCGAAAGCTTTGGTGATTATGGTTTTTGCTGGCCAAGTGGATTGCCCATCTTTACGTAATTCTATATCGGCTTGTTTGAAGTTAGCGCCCGCTATCAACTCTAAGCCCATACTGTTTATAGCATGGTCATCCACCATGTATATTGCTGAGCCGACCGCATCTTTATCTTCGCCTGACTCATGTTGTAAAGCCATTGACCAACCGCTGCCGCTTAATGGCACTGCATTAATTTGAATGGCATCGACAACACCAGGCGTGTTGCGGATCATGTGCAAATCAGTTTGTAAATGAGCCTGAATATTATAGTTTTGCCCAAATATAGTATTGGTAAGATAAAAAGTATTGGCTTCATCTAAGCCACTTTCACGCTGCATTTGCTGTTGACGATCTTGGATCATAAAAATAGCGTTAACCATAATAGTCATGGTGAGGGCAATTTGCAGTGCGATGAGCAAAGCCCCTATTTTATTACGAGCCAAAGCGCGCAGTATTAGTCCGGTTTCTAACATAATAATTCCTTACTTTATTTGCATTAAGCTTATTTACACTAAGCTTATTGGCTTTTTAGTTGCTGGGCTGGCTGGATGTTACAAGCACGCCAGGTTGGATATAAACCGGCGAGAATAGTGGATATAAGGGCGAGCACCACCGCTAATATCGCCATATTGGTATCCAAACTCGCTAAGCCTTTCATATAATCACCATATAAGCCTTCAACACCTTTTAAGCCAAGGTAAGCGAGTATTAAACCTAATATCCCTCCTAATAAACCAATACAGGCCGACTCAATAATATATTGGCTAAACAAGGTGCTTTTGCTTGCACCTAATGCTTGTCGTAGACCAATTTCAGGTGCTTTACCTAAAAATTTAGCCAGTAATAAACCGACCGTATTTAACAAACAAACAATCAAAAACATAAATGACATTGCCATCATCATTTGAGCGTCATCAGCAACCACTTCTTGGGTTTCTAACCATTGCATCACGTTACTTAAACGGTTATCCATTGGACGTTGAAAACGGCCAAATTGTTTTTGCTCTTCAACATAAGCGTTGAGAAACTGTAGGTAATCTTCTTTATCTTGCTGAGTTTTTAATTCCACCCAAAACTGTGTCCAAATACATTCAGAAGCAAGAAAAGCTTTAAAACCATCACCGGTGGGTTTCCAGCAGTTGGTATTGCCCGAGCGGGAAATTTTTTCATCAGCAATTAAATGGAAGGGAACAAATATATCTTCAGAGTCGTTAAACGCGCCTGTGGTAATATCATAAAATCTTGGTTTTGGTTGCCAAGTATCAATAACGCCGACAATACGGAACATATTACCTTCAAGTTTTATTGATTCACCGACCGAGTCTTTGCCACCAAAAAGTTTGTCATTGGTTGCTTTACTGAGCACCACCACAAACTCTTTACTTTCATCACTTTGGCTTGACCAACCGCTGCCGTAAATAAAAGGCACATTGAACATTGAGAAAAAATCGGCAGTGTTAGCTCTGCCATTAACAATCAACGGCAACATTTCAGGATCAGCAGGTTCAATTACGCCAAAGGCTTG
Source organism: Colwellia sp. PAMC 21821 (assembly GCF_002077175.1). Lineage (NCBI taxonomy): Bacteria > Pseudomonadati > Pseudomonadota > Gammaproteobacteria > Alteromonadales > Colwelliaceae > Colwellia > Colwellia sp. PAMC 21821. The sequence continues at coordinate 631,959 of NZ_CP014943.1, read as the reverse complement.
TGCTTGTACATTTTGGCGAAAAGCTTGTTTAGCACGCATTAAATTGCTTGAGTCAGTATAAGTTAACTGATCGGGCGGGTTTAAACCGTCGTCAAATGGGTCGTTAACATCCCAACTGTCGAGTTGCACATAATATAATTGCTGGCTTTTTTCGGGAATTGGATTGGCCGACATTAAATAGTTTACGGTAACCGTAGTCATGGCGGTACCTATGCCTAAGCCGATAGCACAGACCATAAGTAGGCTTAAGCCCCAGTGCCGCAGAATGCTGATCCAAGCGAGGCGTAAATAATAACTAAACATAATATTGTCCTTGTTTTTTGTACTCTGTAATACCAACTTGATTAATAACGCTTGAATCAGTTAAGCAATCGCTTGGTTAATATGTGGTGTTATTATTTCTAACTCACTGACTCGGCCGTCTTTAACTTGAATGGTACGTTTAGCACGTTGAGCTAACTGTGCATCATGCGTCACCATAATAATGGTGGTACCTTGTTGGTTGATCTCTTCAAGCAAGTTCAAAACACCTTGTGCCATTTCAGAGTCGAGATTTCCCGTTGGTTCATCAGCTATAAGAAAGCGTGGGCTAGTTGCCAAAGCTCGTGCAATGGCGACACGTTGTTGTTGCCCTCCTGATAATTGACTTGGTAAATGCTTCATACGCGAGGAGAGGCCGACACGCTCAAGATTTTCTTCAATTCGGCGCTTACGTTCTTTGGCATTAAAACCCCGATAGCACAGTGGCACATCAACGTTGTCATAGAGGTTTAGGTCAGGAATTAAATTAAAGCCTTGGAAGATAAAGCCTATTTTTTGATTACGCATACGAGAGCGGCCATTGTCGTTGAGCTTGCCAACGTCTTCACCATCCAGTAAAAATTCGCCATTACTGTAGGTTTCAAGCAGGCCTGCAATATTTAAAAAAGTGGTTTTACCTGAGCCAGAAGGACCGGTAACACTAACAAAGTCGCCTTCATTAACCTGTAAACAAAAGTCACGTAAGGCATGAGTTTGAATATCTGCGGTTTGGAATATTTTATTTATATTTTTCATTACTAGCATGTTGAATTCCCTTATATTTTGTAAGCAGTGCTGTACTACTGTTATGCATTTTCTGTTGAAATTTAAGTACGTTTATCGTGCCGGGTGCATTGATGCTTTATTGAGTTTTTTGGTGACTGTTTAATCACTCAGTAATACTTGCTCGGCGGCATTGAAAGTATCGGTGCCCGAGATAATGATTTGATCGCCAAGCGTTAATCCCTGTAAAATTTCAACATGACTTAAGCTACGCGCGCCTGTGGTAATTGCGGTTTTTTCGGCTAAGCCGTTGTTAACTCTATAGGCAAAGCGACCACCGCTACTTTCTAGAAATTGGCCCCGCTGTACTTGTAATATATTTTCTTTGTACTCAAGAATAATTTGGGTATTTAAGCGTTGATTTTGGCGAAGCTTTTTCGGAATTTCGCTAATGAAGCGTACTCGCCCAGTAACCTGATTATTCAGTATTTCGGGGGAAATCGTTACTAGACGAGCACGAAAGGGCTGTTGTTCAAATTGAATATTAACGTCCATACCTATGGCTAAATCATCGGCGTAACTTTCGGGTATTTCAATTTCAACTTCAAACTGTGATAAATCTACTATGGTTAAAATGGCTTGGTTTTTACTTAAAAAGGTTTTGTTATTCGTACTTAGGTTACCGACAATGCCATTAACGGGTGAAGCGATATTCAAGCCATCAACTTGGCGTTGTAACTCTTTTACCAATAAGTTTTGGCGTCTAATATCTAAATCTAACGATTGACTGTCAAAGTCTAAGCTTTCAATATTTAAGGCGGCATCTTGGACTGCGTGCTTATGTTGCAGATTGGCTTGCTCTAATTCGTCTTGCGCTTTTTCATAGTCAATTTGGCTAATAGCACTTTTTTCATAGCCTAAATCTGCACGACGCTTTTCTCTATTGGCGGTAACAAGCTTTACATTGGCTAAGTCGACTGCTTTTTGGTCTATGAGCCGTTGTTTTTTTGCTTGAATTTTTTGACGGTTGAAACTTGATTGTAAACTTTCTAAGGTTGTTTGCTGTTGAAATAAGCGGCTATTCAGCTCTGGGCTTTCAAGTTTTGCCAGAATTTGTCCCTGTTTAACTTCATTACCTGCTTCTATCAATAAAGTAATGGTGCCATCAGCAGGGCTATAAACCGTCGGGCTTACTGCTGCCACAACGCGTCCTAATACAGAAATGTCACGAATAAAGTCGCCTTGCGTAATGGTAGCGAGACGGACACGGTCTAACGAAATAGTTTGCTCTGCTTTACTCCAACGAGAGGCAGAAGGTGCTACTTGCCAAATAATACAGGCCACAACAATGGTTGTTAAGGTGATGGTTATCCAACGTTTTTTGGGTGATGCTTTTTTTGTTATTTGAATATCTTGTTCACTAGTGTCTTTAATAGACATGACTTATTCCCCGAATGTCAAATCAGTGCAAAATCTAAAGCAAGGCCATTTGCTAAAGTGCATTGATATCTACTAAGTAGCAGCGAGAATGAAAAAGGTTTAAATGTCAGGTAAATTATTTTTATAGGCTGGTTGAGAAAAACTAAAAACTGGTAGGAGATAGCTTGTTATTGTTGGGTGAGAGGGAAGTTCTTTGCTAATAATATTTTCTAATAACATTTGCTAATAACATTGAGAAAAGTACGATTAATCAAAGCTAAAAGCTAAAAGCTAAAAGTCAGGCACCTATGTAAGGTTTTGGCTTTCTTTGCGCTGCAGCCGGCGAATTAATGCCAACAATAAGAGTAATAAAGGAATGGTAAAGTCGATAATACGCGTATAGCGTGCATAAGGTGTTAGCCCAGTGACAAGCGGCACTTGAGTGCTAAGTACGGCTTGTTCAAACTGTGGGATTTTTTTGAGAATATCACCTTGATGATCAATAACGGCAGTGATGCCATTATTGGTTGCTCGCAAGAAAGGCCGGCCAAATTCTAACGCGCGCATTCTTACAATTTCTAAATGTTGGTGCGGACCGTGTGAGTCACCAAACCATGCATCGTTACTTACGGTGAGTAATAAGTCAGTTTGATTAGAAAAGTTGGCGCTAAGCTGCTCTGCAAAAGCGACTTCAAAACAGATTAATGGCAATAATTGATAGCCGTTGGCACGCAAGTTTTTTTGAACATATTCACCGCGACTAAACGATGACATAGGTAAGTTGAAAAATGGCGCTAGGGGTCTTAACCAGTCTGCAAAAGGCACAAACTCACCTATAGGCAATAAGTGATGCTTAGCGTACCGATTTTCATTGTTATATTGATAACTCCCTTGGTCGTCGTCAGGAGATTCTTTGCCCAGTACAATTAAATTGTTGTAATAGTTTTTGCTATTGAAGTTGTAATCAATAATACCGGAAATAATAGCGCTATTATTGAGTGCGGCTGAGCTCTGAGCAATTTCTAGAAACTCTTGCGCTTGCGTACTTGGCTCTACCGCAGTAATCGCGGATTCTGGCCAAATAATAATATCAGCGGGGTAATGTTGTCGAGTAAGGTCTAAATACTTCAACATGGTTGGCCAAGTGAGTTCTGGCGCCCATTTCATTGCTTGCTTGATATTTCCTTGTACTAGAACCGTTTTGACAGACTTACCTGTTGGATTTACCCAAGCTGTATTTTGTAAAGCTAAACTAGCCACGCTTATACCGGCAAGCAAAGCCAAATGAAGATAGCGCTTTTGCTGTTTGATGATATAAACGATAGCGATGCTGATGGAAATAATAAGCGCGCTGATCCCCTTTTCGCCTATAACAGGAGCAAAAGCGGCTAAAGGACCATCGATTTGGCTATAACCTAAAGTTAACCAAGGGAAGCCAGTTAATAATACGCCGCGTAAAAACTCAGCGAGAAGCCAAAAGGGCAATAAAAGCCAAAGATTAAGTTTATTTTGATAGGAAAAACGGGCAGCGAAATAACAAGCTAGGGCGAGAAATAACGCTAAATACAAACACAAAAAAAACATCAGTAATATCGAAACAGCTAGCGGTAGCCCGCCAAACTGGTCGATACTGACATGTACCCAACTAATACCAGCAGAAAACCAACCAAAAGCAAAAATAAAGCCTTGTTTTGCGGCGGCTTTAGCTGACTTTCCTTGCAATGTGTATAACCACGTTGGCAAGAGTATTGCCATCAGCCAATAATAAGAAAATGGCGCATAGCACAACACTAACGCCAATCCTAAAAAGAAGCTCAAGGCATTTTCTTTATCAGTTATATTTCTGTGGATTCGTTGGAACATTTTTTTTAGCATAAAGTGTTAATCAGCGACTTTTCCTGCTACAACATGTTCTTTTGGTACGGTAATTTGCAAGGTTTGAATACGACGACTATCGGCTGCAGTAACTTTAAATATGACTTTATTAATGGTGATTTTCTCACCTTTTTTAGGCATATGACCAAAGTGTTGTATAACAATACCACCAATGGTGTCTGCGTCACTCTCATTAAATTGAAATTTAAAGTAGTTATTAAAGTCGGTAAGGTCCGTCAGGGCTTTTACTTGATAAACTTGGCCAGCAAGATATTTAATATCCTCTTCCATGGCATCATCAGTTTCGTCTTCAATTTCACCCACGATTAACTCTAAGATATCCTCAATGGTTACGACACCAGATACTCCGCCGTATTCATCAACAACAATCGCCATATGATAACGTTGTTGGCGAAACTCTTTTAAAAGCGGATCAACCTTTTTACTTTCAGGTACAATAATTGCCGGGCGAATCACCTGTGAGATAGTGAAAGCTTCTTCAACCTGATTAAAGCCGTAAGCTAATAGATCCTTCGCTAACAATATTCCTTCAACATCGTCAATATCTTCATTGATAACAGGAAACCTTGAATGCCCTGAATCGACTATAATAGCGAGTGACTTCTCTAAAGGATCATTAATATCTAAGGTGATCATCTGCGAACGAGGGATCATAATATCACGTACTTTCATATCAGATACTTCAAGTACGCCTTCGATCATTTGCTTGATTTCAGGATTGATAAATTCACGGTCTTCAGCATCGTTTAATGCATTAACGAGCTGGTCTTTGCTTCTCGGTTCTCCGGTAAATACTTGCATAATTTTATCCAAGATTGACTTATTTGAAGAACCGTTACTAGAGTGGGGTTGGTCGTCGCTCATAGAGCCTTTTTAATTCCTTGTTGGTTTATTATCAAGTGAAATAAATAATTGTTCACTTACTTAATTCAATTGCTATATTTTACAATGTAAACAGTTCGGTCAGTTTGTAACCGATTGTTGATAAATTCAAGTAATAAATTGAAGTTTACTTTCTTCAGCCATTATTTTACTTGAGTAGTTCAAATAATGGCTTGTTATTTTCTGCTAATTTATTTCATACGGAGCCGCAAAACCCAAGCCGGTAATGATTTTAGTTTCGAGTGCTTCCATTTCATCTGCTTCATCATCTTCAGTATGATCAAAACCGAGTAAATGTAGGCAACCATGTACCGTCATGTGTGCCCAGTGCGCGTTTGAGCTTTTTTGTTGAGTAATCGCTTCTTGCTCGACAACATCAACACAAATGACAAGGTCACCCAATAAATCAAGCTCAATACCTTCAGGTACTTCAAAAGGGAATGATAAAACATTCGTTGCTTTGTCTTTACCACGATACTGATGGTTAAGCTGACGGCTTTCATCACTGTCCACCAACCGGATGGTTAGCTCAAAGGATTTATTATAGGGTTTAAGTGCGGCCTCGACCCAGCCTTGAAAATCATTTATTTCAGGGACAGATTGATCACCACAAGCCAATTGTAAATCGACAACAATATTAGCCGTGTTATTCGCCATGTTTGCTTTCGCTTGCACGTGCTAACGCTTCTACTTTTTGTTGTTGCTCACGCACTTGCTGCTTCTCTGCTTTCAAACGGTTTTCTTTTTGTTCAAACGCTTCATAAGCTTCGACTATATGCGCAACAACAGGGTGACGCACGACATCTTTTGATTGAAAAAAGTTAAAGCTAACGCCTGGAATATCTACCAATACTTCAATGGCATGACGCAAACCTGATTTTTGTCCGCGTGGTAAATCGACTTGAGTTATGTCACCTGTGATCACCGCGCGTGAATTAAAACCAATTCGTGTTAAGAACATTTTCATTTGTTCTACTGTGGTATTTTGGCTTTCATCTAAAATAATAAAGGCATCGTTTAACGTTCTACCACGCATATAAGCTAATGGCGCAACTTCGATGACATTTCGCTCGATAAGTTTTTCAACTTTTTCAAAACCAAGCATTTCAAAGAGTGCATCGTAAAGTGGACGTAAGTAAGGGTCGACTTTTTGTGATAAGTCACCTGGTAAAAAGCCCAGTTTTTCACCAGCTTCTACCGCAGGGCGAGTCAGTAAAATTCGTCTAATTTCTTGACGCTCTAAAGCATCGACAGCACAAGCTACTGCGAGATAAGTTTTACCGGTACCCGCAACACCCACACCAAAGCTAATGTCATTAGTAATAACGTTTTGCACATAACTTTGCTGATTTTCGTTACGTGGCTTAATAATGCCGCGTTTGGTTTTAATGGTCACCATGTCGTCGTATTTAGCATCAACTTTACTAGGTTCAGCTTCTAAGGCTCCAGCGTCCACAATGGCTAAATGAAGCATCTTAGCGGTAATAGTGACTGATTTACCTTTAACTATTTCTGTTTCAAGGTACAGGTCGATTAAAAGCTTTTTAACGGCTGCAGTATTTAAACTTTTCCCCGTAACTTTAAACTCATGGCTTCTGTAGCTTACTTCAACACCCATACGACGTTCTATTGTCTTAAGATTGTCATCCATTGGGCCACATAAATTTGCCAGGCGATTATTGTCGGTCGGAGATAATTCAAAGTTAATACTGGTATTTTTACTCAATTGATATTCCTGAATACTTGAAAAATTAAGCTAAAATGGCAAATACACGGTATTTGCCATTAATACGGGTTAATGGACTTTACTTGAAAAAAAAGCTTAGAAACAAAGCTTTTAGACTAAACTTTCATCGTTATAATCTAAGGTGTAAAAGTAGCCACGCCGAGTTCATCAACCGAATTTTTTTCTGCTTGGTGATGACTGTTCGCTAAAATATCAGCCGGTGAATGCGCTATACGTAAGCCCATTTCACTTTCTTGGCGAACTAACTCACCACGTAGTGAGTTGGCATAAACATCAGTAATTTTAACATCAACAAATTGGCCAATTACCGTATGAGGAGCAACAAAGTTCACTATACGATTGTTTTCAGTGCGACCACGTAACTCCATTGGATTCTTCTTTGAAGGACCTTCAACTAGGATACGTTGTTCAGTATTTAGCATCTGACGAGCAATGTGAAGCGCTTGTTGACTGATACGGTCTTGCAATATCTGTAAGCGTTGCTTCTTAATGTCATCACTAATGTCATCAACCATATCGGCCGCAGGTGTTCCTGGGCGAGCACTGTAGATAAAGCTGAAACTTAAATCAAAATCTACGGCTTTAATTAGGTTCATTGTCGCTTCAAAATCGGCATCGGTTTCACCTGGAAAGCCAATAATAAAATCAGATGACATACAAATGTCTGGTCGAACTTTTTTCAATTTACGAATTTGAGACTTGTATTCTAATGCCGTATGTCCACGTTTCATTTGCGTTAGAATTCGGTCTGAGCCACTTTGTACCGGTAAATGTAAATGACTGACCAGCTCTGGCACATCGGCATAAACATCAATGATGTCATCAGTAAATTCAATTGGGTGCGATGTGGTGTAACGAATACGGTCAATACCGTCAATCGTGGCAACTAGGCGTAAGAGTTCAGAAAAACGACAAATACTACCGTCATGCGAATCACCACGGTAACCATTAACGTTTTGGCCGAGTAAATTTACTTCGCGGACACCTTGCTCAGAAAGTTGCGCTATTTCATATAAAACATCATCTAGCGGACGACTAACTTCTTCACCACGGGTATAAGGTACAACACAGAAGGTACAGTATTTACTACAACCTTCCATAATTGAGACAAAGGCTGTTGCACCATCGGCTTTGGGCTCAGGTAAACGGTCAAATTTCTCAATTTCAGGAAAACTAACATCAACAACATGACCTTTAGTTCCGGTAACTTGTTGGATCATTTCAGGTAAACGGTGCAAGGTTTGAGGACCAAAAACCATATCGACATAAGGAGCACGTTGACGAATAGCATCGCCTTCTTGTGAAGCAACACAACCACCAACACCAATCACAAGATCAGGATTTTTTATTTTAAGATTTTTCCAACGACCTAACTGATGAAATACTTTTTCTTGTGCTTTTTCGCGAATAGAGCAGGTGTTAAGTAAAATAACATCAGCATCTTCAGCTTCTTCGGCTAAAACAAAGCCATGGGTAGAGTCTAAAAGTTCTGCCATTTTCTGCGAGTCATACTCGTTCATTTGACAGCCCCAAGTTTTGATGTATAGCTTTTTACTCATTATTCGCGCCTAATCTTTTCTATGAAATTGATTCTAGTTTTTGCTAGAGAATTTAAGGAGGCACATTTTACTCTTTCTTGGCCTATGATGCTAGCTTAGAAATATACTAGCGTTAAAATGTACTGTGCTTTTTCGCATTATGAAATTTTCCTCAAAGGAATTGACAGAATTATTTCACTACCGTGCTCTTGATTATCATACGTATGGAATGTCGCGTTAAACTTATTGGCAACTTGGCGAATATAATACATCGCCATATCAAAATTAATTTTACTGTTAAATTGTGCAAAGCTTTGTTCGTTATTAGTGATTTTTAACCAAATTTTTTCGCTAGTTCTGTTAACGTGAACCTCAAAAATTCCACCATTACCATTAGTAATTGCAGCTAATATCGCTTCGTAAATAATACGGTAAATAGCACTTTGAATAGCATAATTTGCTTCGCTGTCTTCAATATTGAGGTGTAATGTTAGTAACACATGATATTGATGATGAAAGTAATCAACCAAGTAGGGCAGAGCAACGGTTAAAGAGCTACCCGATAGGCTACTAGGTGCTGCATGACTATTCTGCGTTGATAATTCATCTAAACACTCTCTTATCAATGATTGAACATATGGACTTGTTGCTTCAGTATTTGATGATTTATCTGCTGTCTGGCTTTCAATGCTAGGCTCAATTAGGCTTTGTATTTTAAGTAGTTTTCGACGAATAATCGATGTAGATTGGCTATGACTGTTGAGTTCATCATTTAAGGTTTTATGAATACGACTAATCGATCGCGAACGTAAATATAATAGCCAAAAAGTAATAATAATTAAGCTAGTCATGATGGTCGCGTAAAATATTTGGCTATTTGGGTGCCAATACCAAGGATAGGCAACATTAATATCAGCATAGGCTTTAAAATCACTCCATTGCCCTAAGCTATTAGTACCCATTATTTCAATGTGATATTCGCCAGATGACAGTTCAGTCAATGTTAGTTGTGAACCGTTAATATCATTCCAATGGCTGCCATTAATTTGATATTTGTATTTTTTTTCCTGTCCTGGCCGAAAATCTAAACTGGCGAGTTGCAAGGTAACTAGATCATTCGGAGAATCTATATTAATAGCCGTGCTTAATAATTCGGCTTTACCAGAAGTAATGGTTTTACTGATAAATATTTTTGCATGTACGGTATCTTTAGCCTTCAGCGGTACTTCAATAACACCACCATAATGGCCAACATAGACCTTGTTGTTAAGTAAAACGGGTTTTTTTGTAAAGGAGTATTGTTCGGTATTAGCTACCATTTTTAGTTGATAAGTATCAGGATTTAGGCGATATAAACCAGGCCGTCCAGAAATCCATATTTCGCCATTTATAAAGCTCATGTAACTAAAGTTGGTGTTTTTAGCAATGTGTGAAAGTAATTCTCCCTGCAAGTTAAAAATAAAAAAACCGTCTCCTTTGGTAGAGACAAAAACTTTCTCTTTATATTCAAGTAATGAGATAACTTTGTTTTCACCAAAACTGTCGATTTGAGTGACTAATTTTTTTTGTGTATCTACAATGTTAATACCTGTGGAGGTTGCCAGCCAAAGTTTGTTGTCGGCTAGTGGCAAAGCATCAATAACCTCTCCAGAGCTTAGAGTTTCACTTTTAATATGATATTCGACACGGCTGTTAGCAATATTATATTTTATTAAACCATCATTATTTGTGGCTAAATATAGCGCACCGTCTTTATACCTCATCGATAGCAGTAGCATATTGTTATTAGGGAAATTTACTCGTTTAACCGTTTGGGCAATGGGATCAAACTGCCATAGACCGTCAAATGTTGCGATGTAGATGATACTACCGGTCGAATATAAATCTGTGATCACCTTGCCATTAGAGGTCAATTTATCATTGATGTTTTTTGGTAAAAAATTGCTATGGTCTGATAATACGCCTAACCCTCCGCCATAACTGCCAAGCACCAGCTGATCTTGGTGGACAGTTAACGCAATAGCATTAAATTTAACGTCAAATACTTTAGGGTAATTCTTAGCGATAGATTGCGTGATTTTCTTTATCCCAAGATTTGATAAAACCCATAGCACACCAGTGTTATCATGAAATATTTTGTCAACGGAAGCCGATGCTATTTTAGGGTAGCTATGTAATATTTCGGTTAAGTCAGTTAACTTATACTGGTGAATATTACCGGCTTTATCGAGGGTAAATATACTGCGCATATCATGTGACGATGTTATCGCGCTAATGGGTGATTTTAAGGATCTTATTATTCTTTTATTGTTATCGGATACAGCGATTAATTGATCGCCTTTTGCAATGAGTAAAGTTGAACCTGCAGCCGAAATTGTTGAAATTTTTCCTGTTTCGACTTCCTTTAAATTATCATCTTGCAACTTAAATACAGCATCAGGTGTCGATATATAAACATTTTTTTGAGTGTGTTGAAGCGATTTTATAAAAATTTTATCGGCTAACAATTGGCTTTTCTGTAATAAAGGATCAACGCTATACAGCTTATTACTTAGCTTATTAGGTACATTAAGATAATACTTACCCTGGTGTTCGATAACTTGATAGACACTATTATGATGTTCTAAGTCAGTTGCCAATGGCGTTGCACTACCGTTAGTAGTGTCGAATAGCCATAGCTTATGAGTCTCGGTTGCTAAAAGTAACTTGTCGTTATCAACCAAGTGGATGTCGTTGATCCAATTAAACGGCAGAGGCCAATTTTTATTGTTACTGTTGATGATAATGCTGTTTTCACTATCGTAGCGGATTAGACCATTGGTGGTCGCTAGCCAAATAAAACCATTATTGTCCTGAACAATAGCGTCGCTATTAATAAATTGGTTACTTAAGTTTTTTGCTAGTGTGCTAGAGGAGTGTATGCTCGCAATGATAATAATAAGAGGTGCCAACATGCACCGCTTATTTTTTTTTGTCCAAGTATGGATGTAACTCGCATTAAGTGATGCTAGTAGGCGCTTCTTTAGGGGGATGGCGTTCTTCGCCACATACAGCATAAGTATTTGGCACTTCATCAACAAGGTTTGGCTTTTGCACCAAAAGGTAGCTTGGCTTTCTAGGTGAGCTTTCACTTTGTTTATTTGCCCATGCCTCACGCACTTTATCTGCATGCTCTTTCCCGTATTTCACTTCAAATGCAGTGGCGACCATTTCGACACCAAAATCGTCCATCACCATTATGGCATTATTATGGTAGCCACTTGTGGTATCAAAATCTATATCTACCGTTAAAATTTTATTGTTCGGTAACACTAAATCAGCTTTTAGTTTAGCGATAACTGCACGATCTTCTTGGGCTTTTAATTGACTTAAGTTGGGTTTTTCACAAAAGTCATAAACGAGGTTAATGTCTTTAGTGACTCTGCTTTCTTTTCTCAATACTGACATATTTTATCCCTTTAGTTAGTTTTATTTTGGTTTGCTTTTTTTAATTACTCTATATTAATAGTGAGGAAATACTAATTTGTATTAATGTTATCATCCATCATTATATTTTTTTAGGCTAGTTTATATGCAGTGGATTGAGGTTTTAGAAAAAAAAGGTTACACCCAAATAGATAACTTTTTACCCAACAGCAGGCTGAACAGTTAAGAAAAAAAATAATAACCGTTAATCATTTTAAAAAGTGGAATTTACTCACTACGCCATACCGGCCACTTATGCATGTGAAAGATAAAATCTCAACCAGCATAATTGATAAACAAAGACATAGACAAGCAACTAAAGCTTTTAAACGTCGAAAATTTTCATTTTCCTTTTATCGTTCAAGTAATAAACATGCAAAGCAGCATGGTCAAGCATCTTTACATCAATATGTTGGACAGAAAGTGCTGACTTTATTGAAGCATCATTCTTTGATTAAAGGTGAATTACAAGATTCGTTTTTTGCCGCTTATAAAAAAGGCCAATTTATCAGTTATCATACTGACGGCAGTGCAGGGAAATATGCCTTTATTTATCAACTATCAACCGGTTGGCAACAAAAATATGGTGGCCAATTAGAGCTTTACCCTCAAAGAATTAAATTCTTTAAACGCACTATAGCCCCTAAATTCAACAGCCTGACTCTTCTGAAATTATCGCACCCAATGCCACATAGCGTTAAATTACTAAATAATCCTGCACATAAACATCGAATTACCATATCAGGTTGGGTAGAATAACCTAACGTCGATAAAGTTGTAAAAAAGCATTATGAATCAATTTGATTGTGTAGTTGTAGGTGGTGGAATGGTGGGGTCAGCGAGTGCGTTATCACTTGCTGAATTAGGGTTAAAGGTTGCCATTATTGAAAAAAGTGCGCCTGCTATATTTTCTCCTGAACAAGATTTTGACCTAAGAGTTTCGGCAATATCGCTCGCCTCGGAACAGCTTTTAAAACAATTAGATGCTTGGCAACAATTGCAACAATGGCGAATGTGTCCATATAAGCGACTTGGGGTATGGGAATTCGAGCAAAGCTATACTGAATTTAATGCCGAAGATATTCACCAAACGCATTTAGGGCATATTATCGAAAATAGGTTAATACAACTTGCCTTGTGGCAGAAATTGCAACAACACAGCAATATTACGTTATTGTGCCCCGAAACCTTAATCAACATTGAACAATGCTCAGCAGACGTTAAATTGACGTTATCGTCTGAAACTATCAGTGCTAAAGTTGTTATTGGTGCTGATGGTGGCAATTCTTTCGTACGCAAGCTTGCGAATATTGGTACTACGGGTTGGGATTACGCCCAATCAGCGATGCTGATCAATGTTCAAACAGAAAAACCCCAACAAGATATTACTTGGCAACAATTTTATCCCACAGGACCTCTTGCCATGTTGCCCATGCCAGGCAACTTTGCTTCATTGGTTTGGTATCATGATAAAGATGAAATTAAGCGCTTGTCGGCGTTATCTAATGACAATCTTGCACAAGAGATTTCGCAAAACTTTCCTGCACGCCTAGGAAAAGTAGAAGTCATCAATAAAGCGGCGTTCCCTTTAACACGACGCCATGCAAATCAATATCATAAAGGCCGTATCCTGTTAATTGGCGACGCGGCGCACACCATTAACCCAATGGCAGGGCAAGGGGTCAATTTAGGCTTTAAAGATGTTAAAGCGCTGCAGCATGTTATCGCCAAAGCAATTGGCAACGGAGAGTCATGGCATGAACCCAAGGTTTTAGCCAGTTATCAACAAAAAAGAAGAACAGATAACTTGTTAATGATGACCACAATGGATGCGTTGTATTTGTCATTTGGACACGTGTCGCCATTGGTTAAGCTAGCACGAAATGCGGGACTAATGATGGTAAATACTGTACCAAGCCTGAAAAACAAAGCATTAGCTTATGCTTGTGGCATATAAATATTAATACCAATTGAAATAAATAATCGATCATTTTAAGGTGGTTTAAATCGTCAATAACTGCGTTGTTTTCAATCACACACGCCCGCTATTACTCGACAATTGCTCCTGCATTGTTCTACTTACGGGTATCCATGCCCTAATCAATCAAACGCCTGCCTGCAGGGATAATGGTATGGACCCACTCCAACTTTATTTCCGGCCTCTTTAGGGCCAAAATGAAAGTGATAACAATCATTTATAAAAGCGGAGTGGATCAACATGAAGATTACTACAATCGGTTTAGACATTGCAAAATCAATTTTTCACATGTTCGCTGTGAATAAAAATGGGCGATTTGTAAAAAAGAAACAATTAAGAAGAAAACAAGTGTTGAGTTTCATGGCAACATTAGAGCCTTGCCTAATTGTAATGGAAGCTTGTGGCAGTGCGAACTACTGGGCGAGAAAATTTATTGAATTGGGGCACCAAGTAAAACTTATTGCGCCTCAATATGTAAAACCCTTCGTTAAAGGCAATAAAAATGATTATAACGATGCCGAAGGTATTGCAGAGGCAGCGCAACGCCCGACCATGAGGTTTGTGCCAATTAAATCGATAGAACAACAAGATATTCAAAACTTCCATCGACAACGTGAACGCATAAAGAAAGAACGTAAAGCATTAGCAAGTCAGATACGAGGCTTGTTAGGAGAATATGGCATTGTCATCAATAAAGGTATTTCTGCAATTCACAATGAACTGCCGGATATTTTAGAGGATGCGACAAATGAGTTAACGTATTTAAGTCGGGAGATATTTAATGAGTTATGGCTTGAATTTCAAGTCACAGAAGTGAAGTTTAAAGCGTGTGAAGTTCGCTTAAACACGATGAATAAAGAAAATGAAATATGTGTTCGCTTAGATGAAATATTAGGTATTGGGGCAATCACAGCTAGCGCTACTTATGCAGCGGCAGGAGATGGAAAAGACTTTGTAAATGGTCGACATTTTTCGGCATGGCTTGGGCTTGTTCCTGGGCAGCATTCAACGGGTGGAAAGGCCACCTTACTCGGTATAAGTAAACGCGGTAATAGTTATTTAAGAACACTATACATCCACGGGGCCCGGGCAGTATTAAGGCACAGTGAAAACAAAACTGACCGATTTAGTTTGTGGGCACAAGCGTTAAAATCCCGACGAGGACACAACAAAGCATGCGTTGCTGTGGCGAATAAAATAGCAAGAATGGCTTGGGTAATAATGGCGAAGGGGGAAAGTTATCGCCCGGCTATATAAATAAAGCTCAAAACTGAAGCAAGTTAGATTGGTTTCAGTGATGAGATAACAGTAAAACCCTTTTACTTCAGTTGCAAAAGATAAATTAATCGGATGGTAAGATAGTCAGACTGGCTTGCACAAAACCTGGTACCTGCATTGGCTAATAAAAAAGCCGGAGGGATGATGAGGAGTGTGAGCGCAAACAACCATCGGGGCCAGAAGGTAAAAATCCTTCATAAACAGGCCGGATATATGAGAGCAATGATTTTCTCTTACATAACGATTAAATGTCTTGCAAACGGAGTGGGTCCATATATGCAGGTACTTATGTTTAGTCTGGAACAATAAACATGTATTCTTGAACAATTTATCCTCGCTTAAAATTGGTCAATAACTTATTACATTTGGTATAACAACTAGATTCAATGATAATAAAGGTTGAAAATATCAGGTTGTGAAAATGAGATTAAATATAAGAACAAATAGCTTGGGTTTTGTGAAGCAGATAACAAAGAAGAGAAATAGATTAAAAAATGGTGCGGAAGGAGAGACTTGAACTCTCACATCTTGCGATACTGGAACCTAAATCCAGCGCGTCTACCAATTCCGCCACTCCCGCATTTTCAGGTAGTAATCTTGATGAACTAAGATTATTTAAAAATTTACTACATTAACTATAGAACATAAATAAAAGAAAGTGGCTGGGGTATGAGGATTTGAACCTCAGAATGACGGGATCAAAACCCGCTGCCTTACCGCTTGGCTATACCCCAACAGAATACTTCTATTTAATTAAGTTTGTAACATTGATGGACTTTCGAATAATACAGAGAGTAAAAGAAAGTGGCTGGGGTATGAGGATTTGAACCTCAGAATGACGGGATCAAAACCCGCTGCCTTACCGCTTGGCTATACCCCAACAATGTTACTTACTTTCTAACAAATATCATGATGATGAATGTTAGTAGAATGGTACGGGTCAAGAGACTTGAACTCTCACATCTTTCGATACTGGAACCTAAATCCAGCGCGTCTACCAATTCCGCCAAACCCGCATTTCTTCTATTTACTACTAAGAGTAAAAATGGTGGCTACACCGGGATTTGAACCTGGGACCCCATCATTATGAGTGATGTGCTCTAACCAGCTGAGCTATGTAGCCGTTCCATCTTGCCTCTCAGCAAGTGGCGCGTATTATGCAAATCTGATTGCGATACGTCAACCGTTTTTTATCAATTAAATAAGACTTTTTGCTTGTTTGGCTATTCAATGTGCAATTTGTCGGATATATGTGCAAAACTAACAGTCAAAGACAAACATATTTGTAAATATCACTGACAAGTTTGTTTATTTAAATTAGCGAACTTTATTTTATACGCTCGTTTGCTACTTTTGCGAGGTGTGCTGAATTTTTCTTTACCACGGCCAAATTATCACTCACTGTTTTGACGGGTAACTTACCTATTAAGTATTCACCAACATCTAACGCATTTGAGGTAGCAGCAAACTCGAGTAAATTTTCACCATTACATTGAACGTTATCAAAAATCGATCTTATTTTAAGATTATTTAATTTTAAATATTTACGTAAACGTTTTTTGTCGTTTATCGAGACATATTCACAGATACGCAATGACATGCTGTCATCAAAGGCTAAACTTTGTGGTGTGTAAGAAAATGCTATGGCGAGTACTAAAGATGCTATAAAGATAGTTTTCATATAATTCCTATAATAATTATTCTGTTGCTTAGAAAGTTTATCTGTAAAGTTAAACTTTGCCAGTTTTTTGGGTAAATGATTGAAAGCGTTAAATCATGTGCTTATTTAAATATAGTAAAGGTCATCGCAATGACTTTTAGCTAATACCTAACATCTAAATAAGTCATTAGACTGAGGTTTAAACAGGTTTAATGCTAAATACTGAGTGGCGTTATTAGTTGTTATCAAAATGAATGAGAAAGGAAGGATAGCGACTTTAAAACTGAGAAGCAGCAAAACCGCTGATTTTATTTTTTATCACGTATTTTTTATCTCCTGATGAACCATTTTAATATTTTTACGGGGAGATAAAGGAAAGAGAAAAGCAGGAATAGAGGGTTTTCTCTTTTTTAAGGCAAGTTGCGAATATAGCAACTTGCCTACTTATCAAGTGTTAAACATTAAATCTAAAATGAACTACGTCACCATCTTTAACACGATACTCTTTGCCTTCTAAACGCCATTTACCCGCTTCTTTTGCACCAGACTCACCGTTGAACTCGATAAAGTCATCATAGGCTACAACCTCTGCACGGATAAAGCCTTTTTCAAAGTCAGTATGGATAACACCGGCTGCTTGTGGCGCGGTAGCATTTTGTTTTACAGTCCAAGCTCTAACTTCTTTTACACCTGCGGTAAAATAGGTTTGTAAGTGCAGTAATGAGTAACCCGCATTGATAACACGGTTTAGACCAGGTTCTTCTAATCCCATCTCAGCCATAAATTCAACACGGTCTTCATCGTCCATTTCAGATAATTCACTTTCGATTTCAGCACAAACAGCAACAACGATTGCACCTTCTTTGTCCGCGATCTCTTGAACTTGGTCAAGGTAAGGGTTATTTTCAAAACCATCATCATTAACATTGGCAATGTACATGGTTGGCTTAATGGTTAAAAAGTTTAAGTAGGCAACGGCAGCTTTTTCTTCTTTAGTCAGCTCTAAAGAACGCACCATTTCACCTTCTTCGACATGTTTTAATATTTTTTGTAGCACGGGCATTTCAAACTTAGCTTCTTGATCTCCGCCTTTAGCTTTCTTGGCTAGACGAAAAATAGCACGCTCTGCTGTATCCATGTCTGATAAAGCTAATTCAGTATTGATGACTTCTATATCATCAATAGGACTAACTTTATTAGCAACATGAATAATATTGTCGTTTTCAAAACAACGCACTACGTGGCCAATAGCATCAGTTTCACGAATATTAGCTAAAAACTTATTACCTAAACCTTCACCTTTTGAAGCACCAGCCACTAAACCGGCAATATCAACAAATTCCATAGTCGTTGCAAGAACTCGTTCTGGCTTTACTATACTTGCTAAGGCATCTAAGCGTGGGTCGGGTACAGGAACAACGCCTGTATTCGGCTCAATTGTACAAAAGGGAAAGTTCGCAGCTTCAATGCCCGCTTTAGTTAACGCATTGAAAAGTGTTGATTTACCTACGTTGGGCAAGCCAACAATACCACATTTAAATCCCATGATGTTTACCTATAATGTTGTCGCAATAGTCATTATTGCGCTTTAAAAGAATGTAGACGATTTTGAGCTTTTTTAATATCGTCTGTTTGCCAAATTTCAAAACAGCGTGCAGCTTCGTCTATCGCTTGGTCAATTAAGTTTTGTTCGTTTGCAGGCGCTTTTCCAAGCACATGCCCAGTAACGCGATCGCGATGACCTGGATGATCAATGCCAATGCGTAACCGATAAAATTCTCTGTTATTAGCCATGCTCGAAATAATATCGCGCAAGCCATTGTGGCCACCGTGACCGCCACCTTGTTTGATTTTACAAACGCCGGGTAACATATCTAACTCATCGTGAGCAACGAGTATATCTTCAACGGGAATACGAAAAAAGTTGGCTAATGGTGCCACGGCCTGTCCACTACGATTCATAAAAGTGGTAGGTATTAGAAGATGAACTAATTGCCCAGCAATCAATCCTTTACCATATAGACCTGAATATTTTTTTTCTGGCTTTAGTGAAATGTTATAACGTGAAGCAAGTTCTTGAACGAACCAATCACCAGCATTATGACGGGTTTTACTGTATTCGGAACCTGGATTTCCTAAGCCGACTACTAACTGAATCGCCATCTAATAGTTTTCTCTTGTTGTTGAAACTTATGTTTATAAGCTCAAATACATTTAAAACAAGTACATTTAAAACTAAAAAGCTTAAAGGGCATGTCGTAAAACATTTCCCTTTAAGCTTATTCATTGTGAATAATGTTAACGATTACTCAGCTGGAGCTTCTGCAGGTGCTTCAGGTGCGTCTTCGTCTTCATCTTCAACTACAACTTTAGCAGCGTTTAATGTAACAACTGCTTGGTCATGATCTTCGCCTTTAGCTAGTTCGTCAGAAGTAACGCCTTTAGGTAAAGTGATATCTGATAAATGTAGCGTTTGACCAAGTTCTAAGTGAGCAACATCAATTTCGATGTACTCAGGAATGTCAGCAGGTAAACATGTAATTGCAATTTCATTCATATGGTGAGCCATAGTGCCACCAAGTTTCTCTGCTTCTTCTTCATTAAGGAAATGAATTGGAGCATTAACTTGTACAGCATTTTTAGCGTTAATACGTAAAAAATCTAAATGCATTACAACTTGCTTGAACGGGTGACGTTGCATGTCTTTTAAAAGACACTCAACTGGCTTGCCGTCAACGTTGATCGTTAAAACGTGAGAGTAAAATGCTTCTTCTTGTTGTGCACGGAAAACATTTTTGTGCTCTAACGTTAAAGAAACAGGCTCTTTGCCTTCACCGTATATAATTGCTGGAACTTTGTTCGCGTGACGTAGGCGGCGGCTCGCACCTTTCCCTAAATCTGTACGTACTTCAGCATCCAATGTAAATAAATCTGTCATGGTAATATCCATTATATAAAAAATTAAAAGTTGTTACTTTTTGCGACCAAAAGCAACCTGTTCCTTTTTCAACTTTATATTTACTAAGCAGTCAACTAAGTAACTTACTCAGCATAATTCGCTAAAAAAGGCGCAGCATGATAACACCCAAGCGGGGCGAGATCCATTACTTATCTTTAAATTTTACTTCAAGTGTTGGATGTAAATTAAACTACTGATTACTGGAATAGGAATTAACAAGTATAAAAAAAAGCACCCAAAGGTGCTTTTTTTATCAATACATTTTTCGCTTAACGCTTACGCATCAAACATTGCAGAGATAGACTCTTCGTTACATACACGACGAATGGCTTCAGACAACATACCACTTAAGGTCAGTTGACGAACATTACCTAGCGCTTTAATTTCATCTGATAATGGAATTGAATCAGTTACAACAACTTCATCAATAACTGAATTTCTTAAATTTTCAGCCGCATTACCAGAAAGTACTGGGTGAGTTGCATAAGCAAATACGCGTTTAGCACCGTGTTCTTTTAATGCTTCTGCTGCTTTTGCAAGTGTTCCGCCAGTGTCGATCATGTCATCTACGATGAAGCAATCACGGCCCTTAACATCACCAATGATATGCATAACTTGTGCAACGTTAGCTTTAGGGCGACGTTTATCAATAATGGCAAGATCTGCATCATCTAATAATTTAGCCACCGCACGAGCACGAACAACACCACCAATATCAGGAGAAACTACTACTGGGTTTTCAATGTTACGAGCCAGCATGTCTTCTAATAAAATTGGTGTACCAAAAACGTTATCCACTGGTACATCAAAAAAGCCTTGGATTTGTTCTGCGTGTAAATCAACCGTTAATACACGGTCAACGCCTACACTTGATAAGAAGTCAGCCACAACTTTTGCCGTGATTGGTACACGAGCACTACGAACGCGACGGTCTTGACGAGCATAGCCAAAATAAGGCATAACGGCAGTAATACGTCCAGCTGATGCACGACGAAGCGCATCAATCATCACGATTAGTTCCATTAAGTTATCGTTGGTAGGGGCACAAGTTGATTGAATTATAAAAACATCCGCACCACGCACGTTTTCAGTAATTTCAACACTAATTTCACCATCACTAAAACTACCAATCTTGGCTTCGCCTAAGGTGATATATAGACGATTAGCGATTTGTTTGGCCAGTTCAGGGGTGGCGTTACCCGCAAAGATCTTCATGTCAGGCACTGTCAGTTCCTCAGAAACTTTTGACATTTAAATTACGATACTGAATAAAACGGTAAGTTAAATATCAGCAAATTATTTTATTTTTGCCAGTTTTAATGGCATTTATATTAATTTTATCCGAACTTAATTGTCGTTTACTGCCGCAATTGCAGCATGTAAGGGCGATTGATTTAGTCCTTCGGCTACGAATGATTCTATACCTGTAGGTAGTAAAGATTGCACGTAGCACGCGTCATGTTTAGAGCTAAAACGTGAAAAGATACACGCACCAGTTCCTGTCATCTGGGACGGCGCGTATTCTATCAACCAAGCCAGTAGTTTGGCAACCTCGGGGTAGTGTTTTATTACCCAAGATTGACAATCATTGTGATAATTATCGATATTTTCATCGCTGTAGCGTATAGATGGCGTATCTCGCGTTAAATCTGCTGCCGTAAAAACACTTTGTGTAGAAATACTGCAATTAGGTTTAGAAACTAAGTACCAATAAGTTTTTGGCGAAGCCGGGGTTAGCTGCTCGCCAATTCCTTGGGCAAATGCGGCAAAGCCATGAATAAATATTGGCACGTCAGCACCCAATTTTAAACCTAGGTCAGCCAGTTGGGCAGTATCGAGCTTAGTTCGCCAGAGCGCATTAAGCGCTAGCAGCACGGTCGCTGCATTTGATGAACCTCCACCTAAGCCACCCCCCATAGGTAATCGCTTGTCTAGTTTAATGTCTACACCTTGAGTACAGTTGGTATAGCTTTGTAATAACTTAGCGGCTTTTACGATTAAATTATCGTCATTGTCAACGCCAGGGATTGGTGTCAGTAGCGTTATTTTTTTATCAACCGTGACATTAAATGCAAGAGTATCGTGATAATCAAGAAACTGGAAAACGGTTTCTAGTTGGTGATAACCGCTGTCCATTCGGCCGACAATATGCAAAAACAAGTTAAGTTTCGCCGGTGAAGGAAATGTAATGAAGGTTTTGTTATTCAAGGTCATCTCGTTAAACTACCCATGAATGTATGACAATTTTTATACTTAAATCGCCTTGCGTAATCGTTAGCTGTTTAGCCAATTGATATGGTCCAATGTGATGATATTTAGTGTATTTTATCAGCCAGTTTTCATTGTTATAACGACTCGTTAAAGACTCTGGAAGCAATGTTTTTGCATGATAAACCACCTTGTCTTCTGGTAAAAATGCTAAGCCTTTTAGCCAATGATTCATGGCTCGAGTGGGTAGGTTTAAGCCTGTAAGTTCATAGATTAAACGGTCTAAGTCCTGCGTATTATAATGATTGCCGCCAACTTCCAATGTGAAATTATCTTGCAGTTGATTAAGCTCTAATACTTTAATGCCAAATAACGTCGATAAATTTAACGACTCGGTTTTATCTGCAGCATTTTTCTGCCAATGCAGCGTAGCACTTTGGCGTTTTTGACTATTTATGAAGGCTATCTTTCCGGCTATGGTCCAGCTATTGAGTTTTGATACTTGTTTATTACGGCTATTGATATCTTGGTTTACTTGATTTTTATCGACTGGAATGTCGTTGATGCTACTACAAGCACTTAATATACCAACAAAAAATAGTGTAATGAGTCGTTTACTATACTGTTTACTATACATAGCATTCCTGTAGTGGTTGAAATGAAAAAGCTAGCCCAATCAAGTGAAGCTATAACAAATAATAAAAACATATAGCTTACATGCTTTCAATTGAAAGATATTTTACGTAAAATTATCGCGATTTTTCGTCGCAGATCATAGGTTTTTTTCAATATCTAGCAGATAATAAGATCAATTAGTCATTTAAGCTGTTAATTAAGCCGCAATATAACCACCAAATGCGTATAATATAAGCCGTAAGATGATTAATCATTCGCCGCAGACTTTGCCGGCCATTAAATTTTTTGGACTCAATATATTCATATGTCGATAGTTGCAGTAGGTATCAATCATAAAACCGCTCCGGTTGCTGTTAGGGAAAAAATATCATTTAACCCTGATAACTTGAGCTCGGCTTTGCAGGAACTGATCCTTTCAGTAGACTGCAAAGAAGCCGCGATTTTATCTACCTGTAATCGAACCGAGTTGTACATAGTGCAAGATGGTGATGTAACCCTGACGCAAGAACGTTTAGTGCGTTGGTTAGAACAGCATCATAATGTACCAGCGTCTACCATAACCCCAAGTTTATATTGGCATCAAGACCAACAGGCTGTGAACCACATGATGCGTGTTGCTTGTGGTTTAGATTCTTTAGTACTTGGTGAGCCGCAAATATTGGGGCAAATGAAACAAGCCTACAAACAAGCCAAAGCTGCAGGCTCGATGGCGTTAGTTATGGACCGCCTTTTTCAACGTACTTTTGGTGTGGCTAAACAAGTTAGAACTGACACCGAAATTGGCGCAAGTGCTGTGTCTGTTGCTTTTGCCGCCGTTAATTTAGCAAAACATATATTTGCTAGTTTAGACAAAACCCGCGTTTTGCTTGTCGGGGCTGGAGAAACCATTGAGTTAGTGGCTAAGCATTTATACGAAAATAATGTTGGTCATATTACGGTAGCTAACCGAACGTTAAGTCGCGCTGAAAACATGGCGAAACAATTTGGTGCCGATGTTATTACACTGGCGCAAATTCCAGAAATGATGGCCAGTGCCGATATAGTGATCAGTTCAACAGCCAGCACTTTACCCATTATTGGTAAAGGCATGGTAGAAAAAGCCTTAACGAAAAGAAAGCACCGTCCAATGTTTATGGTTGATTTAGCTGTGCCTCGTGATATTGAAGAGCAAGTATCAGATCTTGAGGACGTATTTCTTTACACCGTTGATGACTTGCAAAATATTATTACAAAAAACTTAGATAATCGTCGTAAAGAAGCGGTTATGGCTGAAGGTATTGTTACGGAACAATCCTCTAGTTTTATGTCATGGTTGCGGGGATTAAACACTCAAGATACGGTGATTTCATATCGTAAACAGTGTTTAGATAACCGTGATCAATTGCTCGAAAAAGCCATGCAACAATTAGCCGCCGATAAAAACCCTGAAGCGGTAATTGCCGAACTTGCTACTAAGTTAACCAATAAATTTATGCATGCGCCGACAAGTGCAATACAGTCTGCCGCGCAAGGTGGAGAACTAGATAGGCTTGTGTACTTGCGAGACATTTTCAACATAGAAGATAAAAAGTAGCCTTTAATTTATTCAATTGCGTAAATAAGCTATGAATAAATTAACTGTCGCTAACCCCACACCCGTTGTATCTCATAGCTAAGCTCTTTATATTGCTCGATTGCAACCCTATTTAGTATAAATTACCCGCTTAGTGGAATATAATGCGCGGGTAATTCATCAATTATTGACTATATAAGATCATTTAATGAATAAATCTGTTTACCAAAAACTTGAGATACTTGTCGAACGCTTTGAAGAAGTTCAAGCGTTATTGTCTGATCCTGAAACTATTTCCAATCAAGAAAAATTCCAAGCTTTATCAAAAGAATTCTCACAATTAGAAGTGGTCACATCTGCTTTTCATGCTTATCAAGAAGCGGAAAATGATTTTGCTACGGCAGAAGAAATGCTCAAAGATGAAGACCCTGATATGCGTGAAATGGCGCAAGAAGAGTTTAAATCGGCTAAGAAAGCGGTAGAAGAAATGACTGGCGAGCTGCAAGTGTTGTTATTACCTCGTGACCCTAAAGACGATAATAATTGCTTTGTTGAAATTCGCGCAGGCGCAGGTGGCGATGAAGCCGCTATTTTCGCTGGTGACTTATTCCGTATGTACAGTCGCTATGCTGAAAAGCAAGGTTGGAAAATCGAACTAATGAACTCCAACATAAGCGAGCAAGGCGGCTTTAAAGAAATTGTAGTTAAGGTTAATGGTGTTGGCGTTTACGGTCAAATGAAGTATGAATCTGGTGGTCACCGAGTACAACGTGTACCAGAAACAGAATCACAAGGTCGTGTGCATACGTCTGCTTGTACTGTTGTTGTGATGCCTGAAATTCCAGAGTCACAAGCGATTGAAATCAATAAAGCTGATTTGAAAGTAGATACCTTCCGTGCGTCAGGAGCAGGTGGACAACACGTTAATAAAACCGATTCAGCTATTCGTATTACCCATATTCCAAGTGGTGTGGTAGTTGAATGTCAAGACCAACGCTCGCAGCATAAAAACCGTGCGCAAGCTATGTCAGTTTTACAAGCGCGCTTACAGCAAGCGGAAGATGAAAAACGCCGTAGTGCCGAAGAGTCTTCTCGTCGTAACTTAGTGGCGAGTGGCGATCGCTCTGAACGAATTCGTACGTATAACTTCCCGCAAGGGCGTATGAGTGATCATCGTATCAACCTAACACTTTATCGTTTAAACGAGATCATGGAAGGTAATTTACACTTGATACTTGAGCCAATTATGCAAGAAAGCCAGGCTGACTTATTGGCAGAGCTTTCAGAGCAGCATTAGTGATTGAATCAGAACATGGGCAAGGGTTATCGGTTGAGCATTTATCATCGATGACCATGGCTAAATTAATTACTTTTGGCGAGCAACTTTTGTTGCCTCATTCTGACAGTGCTAAATTAGATACTGAGCTATTAATTTGCTTTGTAATTGATAAATCACCGAGTTTTTTATTAACGTGGCCTGAGCATAAGTTGTCACTAGAGCAAACTACGCAATTTGCTGAGTTATTGTCGCGCAGATTTCAGGGCGAACCCATCGCCTATATTGTTAAACTGCGCGAGTTTTGGTCATTACCATTACAAGTGTCTCCCGCCACCTTAATACCTCGTCCAGATACCGAAGTGCTGGTTGAACTTGTATTGTCTCATCACGATTTCGCAAGCTTAAACTGTTTAGATTTAGGCACAGGTACCGGTGCCATCGCGTTAGCTTTAGCGTCGGAGCGACCTCAGTGGACAATAGAGGCGGTTGATTTTAGTCATGATGCCGTAGCGCTTGCCATTAGCAACGCCAATAATTTACATCTATCAAAGGTGAATATTTATCAAAGTGATTGGTTTAATGAGGTTTCTCGTGAGAAGCGCTTTGATATTATTGTCAGTAATCCACCGTATATCGATGAGCATGACTATCATCTTAATGAAGGTGATGTTATGTATGAGCCGAAAACCGCACTAGTTGCAGCGGATAACGGCTTAGCTGACATTAAAATTATTGCTAGCCAAGCATTAAACTTCTTAAAGCCTGGTGGATTTTTATATATTGAACACGGCTTTGAACAACGTATTGCTGTACAAGAAATTTTAACGAATTTAGCTTACAGCGAAATTGAAACAATAAAAGATTATAGTAACAACGACCGAATTACTTGGGCTTGTTACTCAGTATAAATAACAATTTGATTAAATAACAAAAACAATAAACTTAAAGGAGTTCATCATGCTTAAACATTTACATATGACCGTTGCCGTGATCAGTATCTTACTGTTTACCTTTCGTTTTGCTTTAACATTAGCTAATTCAAATAAATTGTCATTGAAATGGCTGAAAATTGCCCCACATATTATCGATACCTTACTGCTGGGTCTTGGTATTGCTTTAGCGATTAAACTGTCGATAAATCCAGGTGAACAATTATGGTTAGCCGAAAAAATATTAGCCGTATTTGCTTATATTTTTACCGGTTACTACACCCTTAAATTAGCGCGAAATCGTACCATGCAAATTATTGGCTTTTTGGGTGCTATAGGTTGGATAATGCTGATTGTGCGTATCGCCATAAGCAAGGAAACCGTATTTTTAGCTGGCTTATAAGCCGTTAAAATTAAGTATTAAAAATTAATAGAGTATGCATGAACGAATTGTTGTTATCAGAGATTAAATCTGAAAAAAATGAATTACTACAAACTTTTTTATTAGTCGAAGAGTTTATTTTTGGCAAAAAAACGGCTGTTCAAAGTGAATTGGATGAACTGGTGGCTTATTGCCAAGCTGAAACTGATGAAATAGAAGACCCAATTGAGCGTGCAGAGGTATTGATAAATGCCTTGTTTGTTGATCAACTTTTTATTGATAATCAGCAACAAAATTGGCCTGTAATTTCACATCAGACATCAACTGCGTTAGCACATAAACTGATCTCACCGATCTTGAAAGCGGTGCTTATTGCTTATGTAGCGAATGCCTGTGATTGTAAAACTGACATTGTTTTTGTCCCTGAAAAAGCCATGTTGAGAATTATATGCGATGACAATTATGCCATTATATTTGATCCTGTAACGGGTGAGTCGCTAAATTGGCATGAGCTAGATGTGCGTATGAATGAGATTTCAGGCGACCCATTTGAAGTAACACTCGATATAATGAAGCAAGAAAGCTTAGTGTTGGAACATATCACCAGTCTTAAAGCTGCTTTTATACGTGAACAGGCTTACGATGATGCGTTAAAGTGTGTTGATATGCTCTTAGCGCTTAACCCAAATGACCCATTTGAACGTCGTGACCGTGGTTTTTTATTACACCAATTAGACTGTTTCAAAGTGGCTTATGATGACTATCAATACTTTGTTGAGCAATGCCCAAAAGATCCAGCTGCACAGCTATTGAAGCTGGAACTAGATAAAATTTCAATTTCAGATACGATATTACACTAATAAAATTTTACCTGTTTAAAAAATATAAAAATTAACAACAGCGTAAATTGTAAAAATTAAAAGGAAAAATAATGCAAGATACAGTTTTGGCTAATGCGCCATTGATCACGAACGATGCCACCGTGCTCGGCATTTTAGCGCTAATTTTAGGTTTTGTTTTTTATACATCTAACAGCCAAAGCGCGGCTTGTCGTAAATTCTATAAATATGTTCCAGCACTGTTAATGTGTTATTTACTCCCATCACTATTAAATACTTTTGGTATTGTGAGTGCTGATGTTAGCCAAGTTGATGAAGTAGCAAAATATTTTCTCTTACCTGCTTGTTTAGTGTTGTTAACGCTTAGCATAGATATTAAAGCGATTGCTGGCTTAGGCAGTAAAGCCATTATTATGTTTTTAACTGGTACGGTTGGTGTGATTATCGGTGGACCAATCGCCTTATTAATTGTTTCAGCAGTATGGCCTGAGTTAATTGGTGTTTCTGGTCCTGATGCTGTTTGGCGCGGTATGGCAGCTTTAGCGGGTAGTTGGATCGGTGGTGGCGCAAATATGCTCGCCATGAAAGAAATATACGGTGCTGACGGTAAAATATTTACCATTATGGTAACGGTTGATATTGTTGTCGCCAATATTTGGATGGCATTTTTACTTTATATGGCAGCAAACCATAAGCGTATTGATGCAAAAAATGGTGCAGATACATCAAGTATTGACCGTTTGATTGAAAAAGTTGAGGCCGAGACTCGCGAGAATTCAAAACAGCCTGAGCTGAAAGATTATATGCTTATTTTAGCCGTTGGCTTTGGTGCCGCCGGTTTAGCACATTTAGCCGCTGATTATTTGGTACCATTTTTTCAAAACAATTATCCTGAACTAAAGAAGTTTAGTTTACACAGCAAATTATTCTGGATTATTGTTTTAGTAACCAGCATCGGACTTGCTCTTTCATTTACGAAAGTGAGAAAGCTAGAATCGGTGGGAGCTTCAAAAGTTGGTAGTAGTTTTCTTTATGTTTTAGTCGCAACTATCGGCTTGCATATGGATATTACACAAATTGTTGAAGCACCTAAATATATGGTCATTGGTTTAATTTGGATGGCAGTACACGTCATATTATTGTTTGCTGTGCGTAAATTTATAAAAGCACCGGTATTTTATTTAGCGGTCGGCAGTAAAGCTAATATTGGTGGTGCTGCATCTGCTCCGGTCATTGCATCGGCATTCCACCCGTCACTTGCACCTGTAGGGGTTTTGTTAGCCGTTTTTGGCTATGCTTTAGGTACTTATATGGCATGGTTGTGTGGCCAATTGTTAAGAATTGTTGGCAGCTAAAGCAGCCGCTAATCTATAGATAAATTTGGAAATATTATGACTAAGCAATTAATTTCACTGGGCGATATTGATATCGCAAACGATAAACCTTTTGTATTATTTGGTGGCATGAATGTGCTTGAGTCGCGCGATTTAGCGATGACTATTGCCGAGCATTATGTTGAAGTAACTCAAAAACTCAATATTCCATATGTATTTAAAGCTTCGTTTGATAAAGCTAACCGTTCGTCAGTCAGCTCTTATCGTGGCCCAGGCTTGGACGAAGGTTTAAAGATTTTTGAAGAAATTAAATCGACGTTTAATGTACCAATTATTACCGATGTACATGAAATCTATCAGGCTGCACCGGTTGCCGAAGTTGCTGATATCATTCAGCTACCAGCATTCTTAGCTCGTCAAACTGATTTAGTCGTAGCTATGGCAAAGACTGGTGCGATTATTAACGTGAAAAAACCACAGTTTCTTGCTGCTCATGAAATGCGCCATATCATCAACAAATTTGCTGAGTCAGGTAACGAAGATATTATTCTTTGTGAACGCGGTAGTTGTTTTGGCTACAATAATTTAATTGTTGATATGTTAGCCATGGATGAGATGAAAAACTATGCCCCTGTTATTTTTGACGCTACTCATGCTTTGCAGCAACCTGGCGGAAGAGCAGACTCGGCAGACGGTCGACGTGCTCAAGCTGCACAGCTAGCACGCAGCGGTATGGCGATTGGTATCGCCGGCTTATTTATCGAGTCACACCCTGATCCATTAACCGCGAAGTGTGATGGCCCTTGTGCATTACCGCTGGATAAACTTGAACCGTATTTAGCGCAAATGAAAGCAATTGATGATTTAGTCAAAGGTTTTGAACCACTTATCACGGGTTAAAAAGTCAAACTGAGATACCGGGAGTTGTAGACTAGGAGTTAATTTTCAACTTTTATAACATCACTGTCAGTAGATGATTCCAGTTTCAAAAATAAAAAAGGCGCTAATTAGCGCCTTTTTTGTTGGTGTTGCTTTACTTAAATAAAGCAACATTCATCAACCATTTTAGCTTTTATCTAAATGATGAAAGTCGATATCTTCAATATTTTTACCGGCATCTGGATCGTTAAATACGGCTTCGTCGAATTGCTTTTCAGACTTACCAACAATAACGGTCACCATACTATCACCGGTAACATTAACCGCGGTTCGCGTCATATCTAATAAGCGGTCTACACCAATAATCAATGCAATACCTTCAACAGGTAAACCTACTTGCTCTAGCACCATAGCTAACATAATTAAGCCAACGCCTGGCACGCCTGCTGTACCAATTGACGCTAAAGTGGCTGTTAGTATTACCATTAAGTAATCAGAAAGCGTTAAATCTTGGCTAAAAACTTGCGCGATAAATACCGTGGCAACACCTTGCATTATCGCAGTGCCGTCCATGTTAATGGTGGCACCTAATGGCACGGTAAATGACGCTATAGAGTTCTTAACACCCATTTTTTTAGTCGTTGTTTCTAACGTAATAGGTAATGTGGCATTACTACTTGAAGTCGAAAAAGCAAAAATGGCGGTATCGCGCATTTTCTTTAAAAAGATTAATGGGTTTAAGCCAGTAAGTAGTTTTAGCAAAACAGGATAAGTGATAAAGGCATGTAATAACAATGCAGCAACGACCACCATGAAGTATTCGATTAAATTGCCGAAGGTGCTTAACGATACATCGGTAAACAAACCCGCCAATAAACAAAATACGCCATAAGGTGCAATGTTCATTAATATAGTCACCAGGCGCATAACAACAACGCTCATATCTTCGAATAAAGCGGCAACGCGATCACCGGCTTTACCTGACAACGCGATAGCGATACCAAATAATAAGGCAAAAATAATGACTTGCAGCATATTGCCTTGAGCAAAAGCAGCAAATGGATTACTTGGGAACATTTGAATCAATACTTGCGCTAGCGACGGAGCTTCTCGGCTGGTAAAGGTTGTGCCTGCTACCATGTCAACTCCTTCACCTGGGCTAACAAGTAAAGCTAAACTCATCGCAAAACTAATGGCAATAGCGGTTGTTAAAAGATATAGGCCAATAGCCTTGCCACCAATTCTACCGAGTTTAGTGGTATCTTTTAGCGAACAGGTGCCACAAATTAAGGATACGAAGACTAAAGGCACCACTAGCATTTGCAGACTAGAAATAAATATTTGCCCGATAACTTCAAAAACACCATCAACAAAAAAGCCGCGCAGTGAAAAATCAAATAGATATAAAGGAATGACAAGATCTGAGCCATCTGGCATTAGCCATTGTAAAATTGTGCCAACGAGAATACCTGCCACCATGCCGGTAACAATTCTAGTCGTTAAACTTGCTTGCTTTTTTTCAGCCATATTTTTCTAGTTTTAATGTACGATGCCTTATTATGTTATTGCGACGAACAGAAATCAAATGTTAAAGCTTTAGTGGGCTTTGATTTTATGAGATTAATTTAGTCACTGCTTTGTTTGTGACTAAATTTGAGCACTAACAAAGAGGTTAATGGCTGATTGATATTAATCAGCGCATTAAAACCACGCTAATCTACTAACATAAATTTAGCGGTACTCTCATATTCAATGAATATTTCCCTCCTAACCATAGATATAACTTGTGATCTAAAGCTATTTTCTTGCCGATAAATTGTCTACATAATTAATGAATTACCCTGTTATCCTTAGGAAAACGAACAGATTACTAACCTTAGAAGCCAGCTATTTTCAATTAAATATGTTTTTTTTGTTAATCACTGACCTTTTTAGAAAAATTCGGTTAAGATGGAATAAGTTGATAAAAAATTACCAGGGAGATGCTTTTTATGGCGCTACTTCAACGCTTTAGTTTAATTTTACTGTTTGCAACCTTAGTCGGTTGTGGCGGTAGTAGTGGTGGGTTCACCGAATCCACAGATGGCAGCGGCGATGGTAGTTCATCAGACGCTATAACGGTTTCTTTAGAAATTTCGGATAAAAACCTTACACAAGCGACACCTCAAACGCTAACAGTAACCGTCATGCAAGGTAGTACACCGCTATCAGATAAGTTAGTTACTTTCACTGTTAGCAATATAGATTTGGTCAGTTTTAGTACCGACATAAATACAAGTAGTACTGATGCAGATGGTAAAGCTGAAATAGGCTTGCTCGTTGGTGTTAGTAGCGGTGATGGTTCAATCACGGCGACTGTCGATGGTGTTGACTCTAATTCCATAACGTTCAAGAGTGCAGGTGACGGTGGTGCTGCGGGTGTTCCTGTTGCTAATGACATTAGTTTATTTGCCAGTAGTCAGCAAATAGCATCTAGTGGTAATGAAGACGTCCAGTTAACTACCATCGCAAAAGATATAAATAATAATCTTGTTGCAGGAGTAACTATTACCTTCAGTTCAACTTCAGGGCAGCTTGAAATTATTAATTCTGTTACTGGTGCTGATGGGCAAGCCAATGCAATATTAAAAACGAATAATGAGCCTACTAACCGTGTTATTACAATAACTTCTAAAAGTGGGCAAGTAACCGATACCCTTAATGTTCAAGTTACTGGAACTAGTATTAATTTAACAGGGTCGTCGTCGTTAGCTATTAATGACAATAATAGCTTTTTTATCCAAGTTTTAAATTCAGAAGGTGTTGGGATACCTAATGCCAAAGTTGATTTATCTTTGATGCCTCCAACAACAGGTGATGTGGCAGCAATTACAATCGTCGATTCTGTTACTACCGATATAACTGGTCAAGCAAACTTTGTTGTAACAGGAACAACTGGCGGTAAGAATTCGATAGTGGCTAATGCTGTTGGAGTGACAACTAATCATGATGTGACGGTTCAAGCTGATTCATTTCTATTTAGTAGCTTTAACAATGGTCAAGGGACTGTTACACCGGGAACTAACGCTTTACCTGATGTGTTACTATCCAATAATGCCACAATTGAGCTTACTTGGATGCAATCAAATACAGCAATTGCAGACGGTACTATTGTTAATTTTACCTCCACACGAGGCACGTTAAGTTCAAATTCTGCATCCACTGTAGATGGAAAGGTTGAGGCAATAATTAGTTCAACTAACGCTGGGAAAGCTCTAGTGACAGTTACAGGAACACAAGATGGTATTACTTTAAGTAATCAGCTTGAGTTTGAATTTGTTGCCGAAAGCGTTAATAGTCTATCAACTCAAGCCTCGCCTAGCTCGATTGCACCAAATGGGGATACCTCAACCATTTCTGTTGTTGCAAAAGATCTTAACGGTAATCTAGTTAAAGGAAAAACAATTGAATTTACCTTAACAGATACTAGCGGTGGGAATATATTGCCGGCAACTGCAGTTACAGATAGTAATGGTAGTGCTAGCACAGTTTACACGTCAAATTCAGTGTCTGCGCAGGATGGCGTGTCAATTATTGCGACAGTTCAAGATACACCTTCACAAACAGATTCTGTAACTTTGACAGTTGCAGATCGAAATTTATTTATTACTTTAGGAACAGGAAATGAATTAATTGAAGTGGATAGTGCAACATTCAATAAGCAATATGTTGTATTTGTCACAGATGTAGATTCAGCTTCTCCAGCAAAGAATACTGTTTTAACAGTATCTGCAGTACCTAAAAGTTACAGGAAAGGGCGCTGGATAAAATTGTTGGATGAACAAGATGAATTTGATCAGTGGGGAGCTGAAGTCAGCACAACGTGCGACAATGAAGATTTAAATATTGATGGCGTTTTAGATGTAGGGGAAGATATTAACGGTGATGGGCGCTTAACCCCTGGCAATGTTGCAGCTGTACTTGGAGAAGTTACAACAGATGACCAAGGTAGTGCTTTAATTGATATTAAATACCCACAAAATTTTGGTGCCTGGGTAAATATTAATTTAATTGTTAGCGCAAAAGTTGGCGGTACTGAAAGCTCACAACAAGTGGTTTTTGTTTTGCCTGCATTTCTGGTAGATGTGCTGAATGAAGATGCGCCGCCACCTTCCGGTACAAGTCCATTTGGTAATTCAAACAATTGTTCGGACAGTAATTAATTCGTACTATTTATGAAAAAAGCCGTTCTTTGAACGGCTTTTTTTTGAGCAAATATTACTAAAAATATTAATTAATATATTTAACTCACTGCTACTTGTTCATTTCTTCAATCAAGAACGCTGAAATCTCAGCACCTGCTGCAAGCGTTCTATCACGGCTTACTTCGCCTAAACCTGTGCTATCGGTAAATGGTGCTATTTCCATCATGTCAGCGCCAGTGATTGGGCATTGAGCCGCTACCGCACGTAATATTTGCATTGACTCGTTAGGTGATAAACCATCTGGCTCAGGTGTGCCTGTAGCCGAGGCATAAGTTTCATCAAGCGCGTCAATATCAAAACTGACGTAGACTTCGTCTACTTTATCGTCTTTTAATTGTTTGATTATTTTTGCAATTATCGCTTCTACGCCTTGCTCTTTAACTTCATGCGCCCAATGTTGCTTAACGCCAAACGTGCTTTCCCAATGTGATTTAGGTTTGCCACTTGAGCGAATGCCTATTTGGATTAAGTCACGACGATCGGTTAGGTCGTCTAAAATATGGGTACACCATGAGCCAAAGCATAAGTCGATACCCAAGCGTTCAACTAATAAGTCAGTATGTGCGTCAAAGTGAATAATTGCCGCACGTATGCCTTGCTTTTTCTTCGCTTGTAAATACGCTTTTGTTAATGGATAGCTGACCGAATGATCACCACCTATGCCAAATATGCCTTTCTTAGGGAACTCAGCATAAAAGTCATGTAATACATCTTCCGTGATTGTTAATGGACTAACAGGGAACGGGCTATTCTCATCTTGATAAAGTGCTTTTCGACAATTGGCAATGGTGGCTTCGTTAAGGTATTTATCATGTAACAAATGTGGAATAACGCGCACGTCGCCTAAATCAAAAGCATTTAAGTCAGGGTATTGCTCTAATAACGTTGAGCGAACAAATAAAGGTCCCCAGTTTGCGCCACGTAAAATTCCGCCACCACAATCTGAAGCAATGCCGAGAATCACCGCGTTAGTCGATTCAGGCAGTTTTTCAACGCTTTGTTGCCATAGTGACTCTATATCGTGTGATTGGCCAAATAAGGCGTTGTGCAAACGCTCCTTGCGTTCTTTTGCAGTGTTAACGGTAAAAACGCCGTTACCTGGTGGGCATAAGCATTGATTAATTTTATTTTTAAAGGTTGACCATGAAGCTGTCATGTATATTCTCTTCCTATTAATAGGCATTGAAATTCACTAAAATGAACGCAATCTACCTGGAGTGATTGTAAAAAATTGTTATTACAGGTGAAAAACTGAAGTTATTTCTCTCTCAGCCCTTAAGTTTTGCTAAAAAGTCGATTATGATGGCGCCGAAAAATTCGCATCATTATAGCTAAAAGTTGTAAAAAGGCATATATATAAAAATTTTTTGCTTGTCAGCTCGCTAATTTACAGATATATCTAATAGTAATTTCAATCTCAAATTTAATTTTACGTCTCAGTTTTATTCATTATTGCAATTTTTCTTAATATTTTGCTCGCGCAATATTAAGTCACTCGGTGCAAACAACTTTGACGCAACTGACACAGTCAGCTTAGTAGGAATATAAAATAATATGGCAAAATCTCTGGTAATTGTGGAATCGCCAGCCAAAGCGAAAACAATTAACAAGTACCTTGGTAAAGATTTTATTGTTAAATCTAGTGTCGGTCATGTTCGTGACCTTCCACATAGTAGTACCGGTAAAAAGGTAGCAGCTAAGTCACCCGCTGAAGTGCGTAAAATGGCACCTGCAGCGAAGGCTAAATATAAAGCCAAGCGTGACAAGCAAGCACTTGTTAATCGTATGGGCATTGATCCTGAGAATGATTGGGAGGCAAATTATCAAATACTGGCAGGTAAAGAAAAAGTTGTTGATGAATTAATTAAGCTGGCCAGTACTGCTGACACCATCTATCTCGCAACCGATTTGGATCGCGAGGGAGAAGCGATTGCTTGGCATTTAAAAGAAATTATTGGTGGCGACGACGATAAATACAAACGTGTTGTTTTTAATGAAATAACTGAAAATGCGATTCAACAAGCCTTTTCTACGCCTGGTGAATTAAGTATGCCAGGGGTAAACGCGCAACAAGCAAGACGTTTTCTTGATCGCGTGGTTGGCTTTATGGTTAGCCCGTTATTATGGAAAAAAGTGGCTCGTGGTTTATCCGCCGGCCGTGTTCAGTCTGTTGCCGTAAAGTTAGTAGTTGAAAAAGAACGTGAAATTAAAGCTTTTGACCCGAAAGAATTTTGGGAAATTAGCGCTGATACGAAAACAGCCTCAGGGTTAGATTTTCCATTAGACGTTACCCATGAAAATGGCAAAGCATTTAAACCAACGAATGAAGCCGACACGAATAAAGCGTTAGCCACATTAAAAAGTTCAGCATATACCGTTAATAAACGCGATGACAAACCGTCTAAAAGTACGCCGTCAGCGCCTTTTATTACCTCAACGTTGCAACAAGCGGCGAGTACTAAATTAGGTTTTGGTGTTAAACGAACAATGGGCTTAGCTCAGCGTTTATATGAAGCGGGTCATATTACTTATATGCGTACCGACTCGACCAATTTAAGTAAAGACGCGGTTGAAATGTGTCGTGGTTATATTAGCGATAATTTTGGTGAGAATTACTTGCCAGAAAAAGCCAAAGTATATAGCAGTAAATCGGGTGCTCAAGAGGCCCATGAAGCGATTCGTCCGTCAAATGTAAAAATTGAATCCGCATTTATGGAAGGTATTGAAGCCGATGCGAAAAAACTGTACGACCTTATTTGGCGTCAGTTTGTTGCTTGTCAAATGACAGCAGCACGTTACACGGTCAGTACCATTACCGTTGGTGCTTCAGGTTTTGATTTAAAAGCCAAAGGCCGCGTGATGCAATTTGATGGTTGGACTCGAGTACATCCACAATTGTCAAAAGGTGATGATAAACACTTACCAGATTTATCTGTAGGTGAAGTATTATCACTTGAACAACTGAACCCGACACAGCACTTTACCAAGCCACCAGCACGTTTTGGTGAAGCATCATTGGTAAAAGAGTTAGAAAAACGTTCAATTGGACGTCCTTCTACTTATGCGTCAATTATTTCAACCATTCAAGATCGTGGTTACGTGCGTTTAGAAACGAAACGTTTTTACGCGGAAAAAATGGGTGAAATTGTTACCGATAGCTTATCTGAAAGCTTTAAAAACTTAATGAGCTACGACTTTACCGCCAACATGGAGCAAGAGCTTGATGAAGTGGCTGAAGGTAAAGCGAATTGGAAAGACGTGCTGAATGGTTTTTATAAAAACTTTACTCAGCAACTTGGTCAAGCCGATATGCCGACAGAAGAAGGTGGCATGCGCAATAACGAGCCCGTATTAACCGATATTGACTGCCCGACTTGTGGCCGGAAAATGGGTATTCGTACCGCGCAAACAGGTGTTTTCTTAGGTTGTTCTGGTTATGCTTTACCGCCTAAAGAGCGTTGTACTAAAACCATGAACTTAACGCCGGGTGAAGAAGCCGTTAGCGTTTTAGCTGAAGATCAAGAAACCGAAGCATTACGTGCTATGCACCGTTGTAACAAATGTGGCACGGCCATGGACAGTTACTTAATTGACGAAACACGGAAATTGCATGTTTGTGGTAATAACCCGGTTTGTGACGGTATTGAAGTTGAGAAGGGTGAATTTAAGCTTAAAGGCTACGACGGTCCTATTTTAGAGTGTGATCGTTGTGAAGCTGAAATGGAGCTTAAATCTGGCCGCTTCGGTAAGTATTTTGATTGTACTAATAGTGAATGTAAAAATACCCGTAAGTTATTGGCTAGTGGCGAAGCTGCGCCACCAAAAGAAGATCCTGTACAATTGCCTGAACTAGAATGTGAAAAGTCTGAAGCACATTTTGTTTTACGTGATGGTGCGGCCGGTATCTTCTTAGCTGCGAATACTTTCCCAAGGTCACGTGAAACTCGTGCGCCTAAAGTGGCTGAATTAGCACGTTTTCGCGATAGAATTTCAGAAAAGTTCTATTACCTTGCTGATGCCCCAACGCAAGATCCAGAAGGCAACTTAGCTGTTGTACGTTATAGCCGTAAAACTAAGTCACAATATGTCATGACAGAAGTTGAAGGTAAAGCAACAGGCTGGAATGCTAAATATGTTGATGATAAGTGGGTTGAAGAGCTTGCTAAGAAGAAAGTGGTAAAAGCTAAGGCAAAGGCTAAAGCTAAGCCTAAAGCGAAAAAACCCGCATAGCTAAGTTTATGTCTATACTAGAAAGCGCTCATTGAGCGCTTTTTTTTTGCTCCAGACAGAACTCAAGTACCGATATCCCTGTCGTCACGAGTTATTTGTTCCAGACATAACTCAAGTACCGACATCCCTGTCGTCACGAGTTATACCAATCTGCACAAAGATGTGATCTAATGCTATTTATTTTTGAAGCAGATACCACGTTTTGGAACAACTCACCTCAGTAGATTTACTCAAGTTATCACGAAAGGAACAAAATGGGCGAAAGCGTATGCGTTTTCTTGCTGTCTCATATTTTTTAGATGGTCTGAGCAGAACCGATATATCAACGACATTAAAAGTCGCTCGTTCAAGTGTTAATCGTTGGGTCACTGCATATTTTTCAAAAGGCTTGTCGGGCCTTGATAGTGTTAGCCCGAAAGGAAGACCGTCCATGCTTTCTCCAAAGCAACTCAGCCAACTTGCTCAATACGTTGAAAATCAGAGTTGCTCAGCGGAGGGAGGTCGACTTATGGGGCAAGACTTTTGTACCTTTATCAAAAAAGAATTCGACATAGATTATCATCGAGATCATGTATATAAAATACTGAAGAAACTAGGATACTCCTGGATAACAAGCCGATCCAAGCATCCTAAGCAATCACAAAGCGTCCAGGACGTTTTTAAAAAGCTTCCAGATGGAAACGATCCTTAACATCCCCTTTAATATTAGCTTAGATAAAGTTGATGTTTGGTTTCAAGATGAAGCACGATTCGGCCAGCAAAATACAACAACAAGGTTATGGGCGAAAACGGGTAGTAGACCGAGAGCAGTAAGACAACAACAGTTCGAATATGCATACATGTTCGGGGCTGTTTGTCCTTCGACAGGCGCTACAGAGGCATTGATCTCACCTGTAATGAATAAAGACGTTATGAAAAAGCATTTAGAACAAATATCACAGGCGACACCCGAAGGTAGATATGCTGTTGTAGTAATGGATGGAGCTGGGTGGCATACGGAAGACACATTTGAAGATTTAAAAAATCTAACCATGATCAAGTTACCCCCTTATTCCCCAGAGTTAAACCCAATTGAGCAAGTGTGGCAATGGCTAAGACAAAACTGCTTGGCCAATAGATGTTTTAATGGCTATGAAAATATAGTTGATGAATGCAGCAATGCTTGGAATATCTTCAGAAGTGACATAAAAAGAGTAATGTCGTTATGCAATCGTGACTGGATTAATCTGATTTAATGCTTATGCAGATTGGTATTATTTGTTCCAGACAGAACTCAAGTACCGACATCCCTGTCGTCACGAGTTATTTGTTCCAGACATAACTCAAGTACCGACATCCCTGTCGGCAAAGTTGTGATCTCATGGTCGCTTTTAGCCATTCATGGCATCACGGCATTAGCACATCCTTGTGCGTCGATGTAAAAAAGCGATGATGTAAAAAACAATGTCGAGTTTCAAAAGCTTTTCATTAACATCAGTGATAAAATCTGGTTTATTTTCTAAAAGATTTATTATGGCGATTAATTGGTTCCCGGGGCATATGCATAAAGCCCAACGAGAGATTAAAGAGATTTTACCGCAAATTGATGTGGTGATTGAAGTTTGTGATGCACGCTTACCTTTCAGTAGCGAAAACCCTATGATCACCGAAATTCGTGGTGATAAACCGTTAATTAAAATCTTAAATAAATCAGATCTTGCCGATCCTAAAATCACTCAACTATGGCTTGATTATTTAGAATCTCAGCACAACGTTAAAGCGATTGCATTAACCACAGAAGCGCCTTCTGTTGCTAAGACGCTTCCGGCTTTAATTCGAAAATTAGCGGCGAGTAAAGATGAAGCAGGTAAGCAAATTAATGCCGTTATCATGGGTATTCCTAATGTCGGTAAATCTACCTTACTAAATACACTTGTCGGTAAAGCAAAAGCAAAAGTCGGTAATGAACCTGCAGTCACTAAAGGCCAACAACGCATTCGTTTAGATGATGGTTTATATTTATATGACACCCCAGGTATGCTTTGGCCGAAGATAGTAAATGAAAATAGTGGTTATCGTTTAGCGATTACAAGCGCCGTTAAAGATACGGCATTCGACCATGAAGAAATTGCCTGTTTTGCTGCCGAGTATTTATTAGCGGCTTACCCTGAGCGGTTAAAAGAGCGCTACAAAATTGAAGAACTGCCAGAGCAAGAAGTCGAGTTGATTGAAGCAATCGGAAAACGTCGTGGTTGTGTTAAAAGCGGAGGACACATTGACTTTCATAAAGCGTCTGAAATATTAATTAATGAAATTCGTGATAAAACGCTAGGCGCTATTTCATTTGAAACACCTGAAATGGTGATGGCGGAAGTGATTCACTTTGATAAAGTTGAAGAAGATAAAGTCGCTGCCAGAGAAGCTAAAAAAATAGCGCGTGGTAGAGGCCGCCGTAATAAGCGTTAGTCATCTTCAACGTCAAAAGTTAACTATAATAAGCTTAAGGATTAAGGTAGCAATATGAGTGAGCAATTCCAATTACATCCACAATTAGCCAATGACTGTTTTGTTATTACTGATTTTCCACTTTCGCGTTTGTTATTGTGTAATGACAGTGCTTTTCCTTGGTTTATTTTGGTGCCAAAAGTTGAAGAAATTCAAGATATTTATCAACTTGATTGGCAACAACAGCAACAGTTATTAAACGAATCTAGCATGCTTAGTGAAGTGCTGATGCAGGAATTTAACGGTGATAAAATGAATGTCGCAGCATTAGGTAATGTTGTGCCACAATTACATTTACACCATATCGTGCGTTTTAAAAATGATGCCTGTTGGCCTAAGCCCATTTGGGGACAGCAAGCGCTAACACCTTATACAGATGAAGAGCTAGAAGCGGTTAAAAACCGTATAATACCTAAACTATCAGCAATATTAGCTGCTGATAGTTAGGTATTAAGCATTAAAAATAGCGTTGTCTATTTTGCTTAAGCAACGCTTTTAACTACAGTCGACTGTTTTATCATGGCAAGAGACTGGCTTAAATCAGCAATTAAGTCATCAACATTTTCAAGCCCAACCGATATTCTAATTAAACTATCACTGATGCCGGCCGCTAACCGTTCTTCTTGAGTATAAGGTGAATGTGTCATAGACGCAGGATGTTGAATGAGTGATTCTGCATCACCCAAACTTACGGCTATTGAAAATAATTGCATACGGTTAATAAAATCGCCACCACCTGCCAAGTCACTGTTTATTTCAAAAGCGATTACCCCGCCAGCCGCTTTCATTTGTGTGCCGATAAATTTATGCCCCGGATGGCTTTTAAGACCAGGGTAATAAACGTGGCTAACGTTTTCATTATTTTCTAAAAACTCTGCTATTTTTTCAGCGTTACTGCAATGGCGTTCCATACGAATTGGTAATGTTTTTAAACCTCTCATGATCAACCAAGCGTCATGCGGGCTCATTGTTGCACCAATATCTTTTAAAACGGTCATTTTTATATTCATGATCATTTCACTGGTACCACAAATAATGCCAGCAACCACATCACCATGGCCGTTTAAATATTTGGTCGCGCTGTGTACAACGATGTCGATGCCATATTTTCTTGGTTGTTGTAATACCGGTGTTAAAAAGGTGTTGTCGACAACAGAAATAATATTATGCTTTTGCGCTATTTTACCAATAACGGCTAAGTCATATACCGCTAAGTTGGGGTTGACCGGTGTTTCTAAAAAGATAACTTTTGTATTTGGCTTTATTGCTGCTTCAACTTCAGCAGGGTTTGCCATATCAACAAAACTCACTTCGATGCCCCATCGGGTAAGTTGATGATTCATTAACGCGAAAGAACAACCATAAACGGCTTTTGATGAAATTAAATGGTCGCCACAAGATAAATTTGCCAGTAAAGCGCCAGATACAGCACCCATGCCGGTTGCGGTTGCAGCGGCATCTTCCATGCCTTCCATTGCAGCTACTCGCATTTCTAATTGACGAGTTGTTGGGTTACCTAAGCGGCTATAAATATAACCTTCAGCTTCACCGGCGAACCTATCAGCACCTTGTTGTGCGTTTTCAAAAATAAACGTAGACGTTTGATAAAGTGGCGTCGCTAATGAGCCAAATTGCTCGTCATTAATGCGGCCGGAATGAATCGCTTGGGTTTCAATGTGTTTACTTGATGACATGAGATACCTTATTTATCGGAGAATTGTTATTGTTTGTCGTGTTAAGTTATTACTTAGTAGTCTTGTTATAGCAATTATACTGCCATCTATTTATATTGTTATTTATCAGTAGCTTACGGGTACCGTCTGGTTGTTGTTATTATTCTTGTACTTTTTTTATTACAGTTCAGTATCACTCACCAGTATATTTACAGGAAATAAATAGGCATTCCTTGCTATGCATGGCTTTGCTGAAACTTTCCCTTGTTGTAATATTTTAATTACTAAGTAATATAGTTATTACAAGGCGAGTTTGTATTTTGTTAAATTAGAGGTTTAAGTGCGAATAGAAATCAAATCTGAAGACCGCATGGGCATTAGCCAAGAAATATTGTCAACGTTCACGCGTTTGGCTTTAGATATTCAAGCGATGGAAGTTAGCTCACAATTTATATTTGTTCATTTGGCCACTAGCACCGTAAGTTTTAATACCGTAAAAAAAGCGCTAATGAGCGTACCTGGGATTATTCACTGCTGCAAAGTTGATTTATTACCATCAGAAAGCCGTGAGCGGCATTTAAGGGCATTAGTTAATCGTTTGCCTGACGCTATTATAGATATTGATGAAAATGCACGTGTGATGGCTTTAAATCAAGCGAGCGAAAAACTCTTGGTGAATCATCAACGTCACAAAGGTGTATCGCCCATACTAGGTGAGCAACTTAAAGGCGTAAAAGTAAATAGTCTGCTAGATATCGACATAGTCTTGCCTTTATTGGATCAAGTTAGCTCACAAAATGTCGACATTGCAGGGCAAAGTTATTTAGCAGAGATTAGCCCTATTAGTGAGCAAGAAAACAGCTCGGGCGCTGTAATTTCGTTAAAATCAGTGACCAGCTTAGGTCGTCAAATATCCATAATGCAAACCCGAGATGAGCAGGGGATTGATAACATTATTGGTCAATCAGCGAGTATTCAATTACTTAAAGAGCAAACTGCTCGTTTTGCCGAATTAGAATTACCGGTATTAATTAATGGTGAAACAGGCACAGGGAAAGAGTTAATTGCCAGAGCTTTACATAACGCGAGTAATCGCCAACAAGCGCCGTTTTTAGCCATTAATTGCGCGACTTTACCCGAGCATCTGCTTGAAAGTGAATTATTTGGCTACGCAAACGGTGCTTTTACTGGTGCTCAAAAGGGCGGTAAGCCAGGTTTACTTGAGTTAGCCGAAGGTGGAACATTGTTTTTAGATGAAGTTGCTGAAATGTCACCTTATTTGCAGGCAAAACTATTACGCTTTTTACAAGACTTTAAATTTCGCCGCTTGGGTGGCAACAAAGAATTACAGGCAAACATTAGAGTGGTTAGTGCTACTCATCAAGACTTATTAACCATGATCAGTAAGCAAAAGTTTAGAGAAGATTTGTTTTATCGTTTGAACGTGCT
Organism: Colwellia sp. PAMC 21821; assembly: GCF_002077175.1. Classification (NCBI taxonomy): domain Bacteria; kingdom Pseudomonadati; phylum Pseudomonadota; class Gammaproteobacteria; order Alteromonadales; family Colwelliaceae; genus Colwellia; species Colwellia sp. PAMC 21821. The sequence goes on along the minus strand of NZ_CP014943.1, from coordinate 587,996 downwards.
TAATTTAAATTCGCCTCCGTTACGAGAGCGGGTAGAGGATATCGCTCTAATAGCTCGTCATTTTTTGGTATTAGCGGCAACCCAAATGAACTTAAAACAAGCGATGATAGATGAAAGTGCCATGCAATTACTCGCCTCGTATCGCTGGCCAGGTAACATACGAGAATTACAAAATGTGCTGTTCAGAGCGGTAGCGTTAAATGAACATGGTAATATTTCTGTGCAAGATATTAGTGTCGCGTTAGCTCAGTTTAAGCAAAAGGAAGGCACTAAAACGGCTGAATTTAAAGTAGAAACTGAGGTAAAGGATTGGGCCAGCGCTCAAGCAAAGTTTGAAGAGCAGTTAATCACAGCTTTGTATCCTTATTATCCAACAACGCGAAAGCTCGCAGAACGATTAAAGGTTTCTCATAACAAAATCGCGATGAAGTTACGTCAATTTGGTATCAATGGTTAGGTGATCATAGATAGGAGTTAGAAAGTTATATCTATTGGCAGGGGGGATCAATCTTCCAATATTTTATAAAGAATTTTTTTAACGTTTTCTGGCTCAAATGGCTTGTCACACATTGCCGTTACGCCTTCAGTGAGAATATTCGCTAGATGAGTATCATTACTTTCACTGGTTACCATAAGTATAGGGATATGTGACTGTCCGCTTTCATTACGAATATATCGCGTCAGTTCTTTACCATTAGTTTCAGGCATATTGTAATCAGTAACCACTAGGTCATACATGTTTTCTTTTAATAGGTTAATCGCTTCGCTACCATCAACTGCTTCAGTTATTTTTAACAAGCCTAAATTGTTCAGTACACGTTTAATGTGATTTCTTGCAAGGCGGCTGTCATCAACGAGCAAAACACGTATTTGGTGAACATCAAAATACTCGAGCTCTAATTCATCAGTAGATAATAAATCAATGGTAGTGCTGATCGCTGTCGCTAGGTGATTAGAAGTAAAGGGCTTTGGTAGTAGAGCAATAACCCCTGATTGTTTAAACTCTTCAAGGTATTCGCGGCGATGCTCGCTAGTAACAAGCATAAAAGGGGTGTCGGCAATGCTGGGGTTATTACGTATTTTATGGAGTAATTCAATGGCGTCTCCGTCATCAAAGTACATAGCGCTAGTAATTAAGTCGCGCGGATGCCTTTCTGCACTAGCATAAGCTTCAGCAATATTTTTTGCTTCGGCAACTTGGGTAATACCTTGTTGTTTTAGCTCTTTTATAATGATTTTTCTTTGTAAGTCAGAAGGCTCAACAACCAGTAACGATAATTCACTTGGGTCCATAGCATCACTTTTTGTTTTTTACTGTAAATTAAAGGCTTAGCCACCAATAAATTTGACTTTAAAACCATTTTTTTCAAGTACGGCTTTTATTTCTTCACGTTTATCACCTTGTACTTCTATAATCTCGCCTACCACGCTACCACCAGTACCACAGGTTTTCTTCAGTTTTTTTGCCAGTTCTTTTAAGGCTTTATTATCTAAGCCTAAACCGGTAATGGTAACAACACCTTTACCTTTTCTCCCTTTAGTTTCTCTGCGTACTTTTGCAAAGCCATCAGAAGGAGTTACGGCGACATTTTTAGTTTGGGTAATTCTACCGTCAGTTGTTGAATAAACCAAAGCTTCATCATGCTTAGTATCTTGATGAGTTGTATCGTCAATACTTTTACCGAAAGCACTTGCTAAATCGCTGAGACTGGAAAATGTTTTTGTCATAAGAATTTCTATAATTTAGATAAAATAAAACCACTACTAGAGTGGTTTTATTATATACCCGTTCTGTTTCAATTTACAGATTTGTGCAAATCAAACATTTGAGCGGGTATAGATGATTTTAGAAGAACTAAGCTTAAAGCTTGCTTTCTAATTCTGGTAAAGCGTCAAATAAATCAGCCACTAAACCATAATCAGCTACTTGGAATATTGGTGCTTCTGCATCTTTGTTAATCGCAACAATAACCTTAGAGTCTTTCATGCCCGCTAAATGTTGAATAGCACCTGAAATACCTACCGCAATGTATAAGTCAGGAGCAACTATCTTACCTGTTTGACCTACTTGCATATCGTTTGGTACAAAGCCAGCATCAACTGCAGCACGAGAAGCACCAATGGCAGCGCCTAATTTATCAGCAATACCTTCAAGTAATTTGAAGTTTTCGCCGTTTTGCATACCACGACCACCTGATATAACCACGCTTGCAGCGCCGAGGTCAGGTCGTTCTGAAACAGAAAGCTCATCGCTTACATGGCTAGAAATACCGGCATCAGTAACGTTGTCTAAAGCAACAATTTCAGCATTACCATCGGTTGCTACGGCGTCAAAACCTGTAGAGCGAACGGTAATAACTTTCTTGCTATCTAAACTTTGTACCGTTGCAATGGCGTTACCTGCGTAAATAGGACGAACAAACGTGTCGCTACTTTCTACAGCAATAATGTCAGAAATTTGCGCAACATCTAATAACGCAGCAACGCGAGGCATAAAGTTTTTGCCCGTTGTTAATGCTGTAGCAATGATATGGCTGTAATCTGCTGCAAGCTCAGTAACTAATAAAGATACGTTTTCAGCTAGTTGATGTTCATAAGCGGCGTTATCAGCCACTAATACTTTCGAAACACCATTAACTTTACTGGCGGCTTCAGCCACGGCTTGACAGTTATGACCCGCAACTAAAAGGTGAATGTCACCACCAATAGCTTGTGCAGCGGCAACTGTTTTTAGTGTGTCGGATTTTAATTCGCTATTATCGTGCTCTGCAAATACTAAAATGCTCATGATATCACCTTCGCTTCATTCTTTAATTTTTCTACTAATTCATCAATGCTTTCAACAATAATACCGGCCTTACGTTCTGCAGGCGGTGTTACTTTTATTAAATTAGTGCGTGCTGTTAAGTCAATGCCAAAGTCAGCAGCAGATTTTACATCTAATGGCTTACGCTTTGCTTTCATAATGTTAGGTAATGACGCATAGCGAGGTTCATTCAAACGTAAGTCAGTAGTGACAATCGCTGGTAAATTCAATGAAATAGTTTGTAAACCACTATCAACTTCACGCGTAACGTTAACTTTATCGCCATCAATAGTTACAGCAGAGGCAAATGTACCTTGAGCCATACCTGTAAGAGCGGCTAACATTTGGCCTGTTTGGTTGTTATCACTGTCTATTGATTGTTTACCAAGAATAACCAGTTGAGGTTGCTCTTCTTCAACAATTTTTTGTAATAACTTAGCAACGTTAATTGAATCTAAGTTTTCATCTGTATCAATGTGAATAGCACGATCAGCACCTAGCGCAAGTGCTGTTCGCAACTGCTCTTGACAAGATTTAGTACCAATTGATACCGCAATTACTTCTGTAGCTGTGCCTGCTTCTTTTAAACGAACGGCTTCTTCGACAGCTATTTCACAAAACGGGTTAATTGCCATTTTTACATTAGCAAGATCGACATTGGAATTGTCTGCTTTAACACGTACTTTTACGTTATAGTCAATAACGCGTTTGATGGGTACTAATACTTTCATCGTTGCCTCTGATTATGCTTGTTGTATGTAAAGTTGGTTAAACTAAATTGAATTTAGTTTAACGCTAAAATATTTGTTTGAAAGATTACTTGTAGACTTTGTTTACGTCAACGTCTTTGTAGACTATGTTTTCGTCAACATATTTTGTCAGTATGTTCAGTCAAATTGCCTTTAAATAAATAATATCGGTAAAAAATGCAATACAAGATAGTATTTAACACGAATATATCTATAATGTTTGATGTTATCAAACAGGTGTTTGAAAATCAAACGAGTGTTTGATTTATTCAGGAAAAACATAAAAACATAAATAATTGAATGATGGGAGATCTTATGGAACGCGAATCAATGGAATTTGACGTTGTAATTGTTGGTGCCGGTCCTGCAGGCCTGTCAACAGCTTGTCAACTCATGAAGTTAGCACAAGAAAAAGAACAAGAACTCATGGTGTGCGTAGTTGAAAAGGGCTCTGAAGTTGGTGCTCATATTCTTTCTGGCGCTGTTTTTGAACCACGCGCATTAACTGAGCTATTTCCAGATTGGAAAGAAAAAGGCGCTCCTTTAAACACCGCGGTTACCGGCGATGATATTTATTTATTTAATGGCGAAGATAGCGCGGTTAAATTACCTAGTTTTAGTGTGCCTAAAACCATGCATAACGAAGGCAATTATATTGTTAGCATGGGTAATGTTTGCCGTTGGTTAGCCGAGCAGGCCGAGCAATTAGGCGTTGAAATATTCCCAGGCTTTCCAGCACAAGACATTATTTATAATGAAGATGGTAGTGTTGGCGGTGTTATTACTGGTGATATGGGGCTCGACAAAGAAGGTCAGCCGAAAGATTCATTTATGCCGGGTATGGAGCTAAAAGCTAAATACACGGTGTTTGCGGAAGGCTGTCGTGGTCATTTAGGCAAAGAACTTATCGCTAAATTTTCCTTAAATGCTGATAAATCACCACAGCATTATGGTTTAGGTTTTAAAGAAATTTGGGATATTGCCCCAGAAAAGCATCAAGAAGGTTTAGTGGTTCATTCTGCTGGTTGGCCGCTTGAAAAAGACACTAACGGTGGCGGTTATTTATATCATGCAGAAAATAACCAAGTATTTGTCGGCTTAATTGTAGACCTGAGTTATAGCAACCCGCATTTAAGTCCGTTTGATGAATTCCAACGTTACAAACATCACCCTAAAATTGCCCAATACCTTGAAGGTGGTAAGCGTGTGTCTTATGGCGCAAGAGCTATGGCGAAAGGTGGTTTTAACTCATTACCTAAAATGACCATGCCTGGTGCTGTTTTAGTTGGCTGTGATGCCGGTACTATTAACTTCGCGAAAATTAAAGGTAATCATACCGCGATGAAGTCTGGCATGCTGGCGGCTGAAACTATTTTTGAAGCCTTAGTGTCAGGTGATGAAGGTGGCAAAGATCTCACCAACTTTACTGATAAATTTCAAAACTCTTGGTTATATGAAGAGCTCTATAATACGCGCAACTTTGGCCCTGCTATGCACAAGTTTGGCACCTTTTGGGGCGGCGCTTATAACACCGTAGACCAAAACTTTTTTGGTGGTAAGTTACCGTTCAACTTTAAAGATGACAGCTTAGATCATGAGCAATTAAAGCTAGCGGCAGATGCACCGGTGATTAATTATCCAAAACCTGATAATAAATTGAGTTTTGATAAACTGACATCAGTATTTTTATCGAACACTAACCATGAAGAAGAGCAGCCATGCCACTTGAAATTGGCTGATAGTAGCATTCCTATTGGGGTTAACTTAGTTAAATATGCGGAGCCTGCGCGACTTTATTGTCCAGCGGGTGTATATGAAGTTGAAAGTACACCAGAGGGTGATAAGTTTGTTATTAACTCGCAAAACTGTGTGCACTGTAAAACTTGTGACATAAAAGATCCGAGCCAAAATATTACTTGGGTTACACCAGAAGGTACCGGTGGCCCGAATTACCCTAACATGTAATATTGTTGGTAATAAACATAAGAAAACCTGCTTTTTGCAGGTTTTTTTATGTTTACTCCGTTGTTAGCCATCCATGGCTTCACGACATTTAGTCGATCTGCACGTTGTTGAACGGTTAAATTTTTTATTGTAAAAATTAAGTGTCTACCCACTATGCAATTTCTCGATGGCATGGTCATCTTAGCCATCGCAGATCTTACGAAATTAATGTTTTCTACAGTCTACGTTAAGCCACTAAGTTGATTTGACCTCGTCTGTGACCTTTCGGTAATTTCTTCCTTATTATTTTAATTTTTTTAATTACTCCCTAGGTAAACGGTACTTAGCGGCTAGAAATTAGCTTAGACGAATCGAATACCAGGCTTAGTTTTTTATAATATATCAGTCTAATGAAATCGTATAATTGTACTAGGGTTAGTCTGTAGTCATACGAATGAAAGGTATTTTTATTTATCAACGTGTACTAAAAAATTAAGGATTATTTACTATGAACCTGTCTAAAGTTATACCTAAAATAATCGCAGTTCTACTCATTCCAATTTCAGTGTTTTGTGCTGCTGAAGAAAAGCCAGAAATGTTTGTTTATTCGACATATTTTAATTGCGAACCCGAGCAGGAGCCTGCTGTAGATGAACAAATTTTAAAAAACTATGCTCCTATTTATAACGCAAGTGTTAAAAGTGGCACTATCGCTAACTGGGGTTGGCTCAAACACCATACAGGAGGACAATGGCGCCGAATTTTGTATCATTCAGCACCGAGCATCGACGCACTATTTGCTGCTCAAGATTCCATGAACGAAAAGTTCTCAGATGTTTTCGGGGATAGTATTGATGCCGTTGGCCGAGGCTGTAAATCCCATGAAGATTATATTTGGCAATATGTTACAGGTAGTCGGCCTGCTTTAGACGGTGCAACTCGCGGTAAAGCTAGTTTATCTGTTTACATGGAATGTAGCTTTTCAGGTGAAGAAGAAGCCGATGAAATTTTTAAAAAACATTTCGCGCCCGTATTTAATGCCGAAGTAGGTAAAGGTAAACTAACATCATGGGGTTGGATGTCTCATGTGCTAGGCGGAAAGTACCGTCGATTACAAACGGCCACAGCAGATAATTATTCTGATTTATTAAAAGCGCAAGAACGTATTCTTGATACGCTTTATGGCAAAAATAATAAACATAGTGAAGAATTTAGTGAAATCTGTACCAGTCATCAAGATTATCTTTGGGATATAAGTAAAGAGTTGTAATGCTAGAGAGTTAATTACTGGTTTATTTTAATATTATTAGCCAATAATTAACTCTAATTTTTTTCTATAACACAGTTTTAAATGTCTATTTTGAAGATTTATTGGGGGTAAATATCTTAGTAAGTTTATCTAACGCGCCTAGGTAAGCCCTAGATAGGTTAATTAGTTTCTATTAAGTTAAAATCGACTAAGGCTGGAATGCCCAGCTGTAGCTCGTTCTCAATCTGATTAAGTTTTATGAGGCTTGCACAAATGATTTCCGCTTTATTTTCCAGAGCGTTAGCTTGATTGCTAATATCGAGTTTTATATCATTTCCCATCGTTTCAATGCGCTGGTCAAAGGTTTCGACGCGTTGTTCAGTACTTTGTTCTTCTCGATGAGTCATGGCTTCACCAACCGCTACTAAAATAGTGCCGACAGAGTCAGTAACAATTGTTTCTATTTCTTTTTCAAATTCGCCAGCAAAAATTTCATCAAAGTCATCAAAGTCTTGTGGCGCAATATAGTAGCTTTCATCACTATGATTAAAACGGGAACGCAGTCGCCATTTCATTTCATCAAACTTGTCTTGAAACTGTTGATGTGACGCGCTGTTTTCACCCGTTAAGCTGCTAATAACCTTATTAACAGCTTTCAGTCCAAGCTCAACCCCTTCAATAGCAATTGAAACTATAGCAGGCACTTGAGAGCGAATCCCTTTAGTGTATTCGCTTAATTGGTTTTTTTGTTCGTTGTTAAGGGAGATCTCTCTGCCATTAACAAAAAGTTGATGCTGACCGTTTATTTGCACATAGGTTTGACCCTTATTAACAATGCGAAGGTGATTAGGGTCAATGATCACGCCATAATTGAAATTAATATCACATTGTTGAGCATTTGCTGCGCTGATACATAAACAAGTAATTAATAAGCTGCGGGCAATAAATGCCATAGCAAGACTCCATATTTTATAAGGGTTATAGCGTAGATTTTTACGTTGAAACTATCGGGTCTATGTGAATTTTTCGTTCTTTAAATTTAAAGCGACTTGGACCATATTCACGGCGAGATCTCTCTTGAAACTCACCAACGATTACTTGAACGCCATGATAGACACGTTCGTTGGCTTCAACATAGACATTGTTCATATATTCTTGCAATACTTCTTCAAGCGACTCTTTTTCAAAAAGTAAATCCGCTATTTTATTCGTATGATACTTATAAGTAGAGACTACTTTTGCTAGCATCTCGGGCTTTGCTTTCTCTTTAGGCAAACTTTTTAATTTATTTGCGGCAATTCTTAATTCTGAGGATTGTGTGGATTCACTTTTGATAGACAGATCAATTTCTGCAATTCTTTCTATATAGTCATTCATTTTATCTGTGAAAGTAATGATAGTGAAACTGCCTGCTGTTGCACCAATGGTACCGGCACGAACTGATTCGCCTGCACTGACATAACCGGCAATAAGTTTACCATTGGCTCTGTCTTTATTACCAACCCAAAGGGTTTTATCAACTTTAATAATATTGTGCATCATTTGCGTCTCAACGCGTAATGAGTCGCAGGTAATATCAGCGTATTGACTGTATTTTGCGTATACTTTACCACCGGCATTTATATTAACGCTCATGCTAACTTTAGTTATATCAAGAGCTTCCGTTTCTTGTTTTTTACCAATAATACCCGTACCAATGGTTATATCTCTGCCGGCATCTAGTGTAGCCGATTGTACAAAACCACCGATTGAAATATCGCCAGTTGCTGATACTTTCATGCCTTCCCCAACGTCACCATCTATAATAACGCTGCCTTCAAATCTAACATGGCCAGTGCTGACATCAACATTTTTAAGGTAATAAACACTGTCAACTTCCATACCGTTTTCGATAATGCGCGGAAGTCCAACTAAGGTAGAAACTAAAATACTGTTGTTTTTTTCACTTAAAACGGTGCCATCACCAACCCGTATTTCAATATCGTTACCAGGTGCAGATTCTAATATTTCACCCGTGACGGTATAGCCGGGAATACCGTAAGTATAGGGGATTTTTTTTGCGAGAGGATCGCCTATTTTAACACAGATAATATCGCCAAGATCACGCATATCAACGCTGCCATCTTCACGTTCTTTTGGCCGTAATATTCTATCTTGTGCACTTTCTACTAAATGCTTAATATAAGCGTCTTTACCGTCTATCGGTAATTTACCGTGAGCTATTTCACCTTTTACTATCGAACCGGCAGGTTCTTTAGATGCTCGCTCGGCAAGCTTTACCAATGCATCTTTACTGAAGCCTTTACACACATTAGCTGCCTGAGCTGCTTCAAGTATTTCTTTTGGACTCAGGTGTTTACCACCAAGTGCAGTGGTAATCTCAGCCGTAGCTGACATGTTGTCATTATCAATATTAATGGCGAAAATCGCATCGCGACGCTCAAGTATTTGGTATTTTATTTCACGACCGGTATGGTTTTCTTGTAGAGGCTTTAAAACACTTTTTAGCTCAGCGATGGCATTTTTAATATTACCGTTTACCACATACAGGTTATTGTATGCCGAACTTTCAACTAGCGTATGAATATCTGCTACCGTCAGTGGAGTCTTAGTTTTTATTGGAGACAGCACTAGATCGATGTTATTTTTATCGTTACTTACTAAACTTGCCTGGGTCACACGCGTATAACTCCATTTTTAAAAAAAATCATCGTTTCTAAATGTAATTTTGTTGATGAACTTTAATAAAATTTACTGTGCCTACTTTTGAATAATCTAATTTATATTCTTTATTGTCTAATGCTTGAACAAATATTAAGGTTTTTTCTTCGCCAAATACTTCAGCTGTACTAACATCAAGAAGCTCTTGGTAGGCTTTTTTCGCCTCAGAACGTTTTGTTGGCATAACACCGTCATATAAATCGATACCAGCATGGCCGACTATTACTACTGGATGATTACCATTAACCACAAGTAGATCAATTTTTCTATTTTTATGAATAATAGTATTTCGACCACTGGTTATAAAATTTTTTTCAATCAAAGTATTCTCCTTTTTATTAATGAGTTATTAGGTACTTTTTATCTTAACGCTTTAAGTACACTTAATATCAAGTTGATTAATTAGCGGCTCATTTTTAATGGTTAAAATGAATAACGACGGCGTTATAAAGTTTATAAGTAGCATAACTACTGACTACATTTTATGCCTTATCATTATCCATTTTTCCTTATAAAAAAGTGGATCATTTAATGAATCAAATTGGTATAACTTTTATCAAATCTACTATTGAAATTTATTGCTTCAAATACATTCGAACTATTAGCAATATTTAAATACTCCAAATATATAAACATTTAAATTACTAAGCAATATAAAACCTAGCGTTTACCTGAGTATAACCTTGTAAATCGATACATATCTCACTAATTTGTCGATTATTTCTACTCGTTAAAACAATCCACTACTATGTCAGTTATTTAATTATTATTGCCTGTATGCAGTTTGTTAAATATTTTAAGAGCATATTGCCTTATACCAAGTTGATTAATTAGCGGCTCATTTTTCCTTATGAAAAGTAGATCACTTAATCAATCCAATTGGTATAAAACGACTGAGCTATTAACAAATACACTTTGGTATTTGCGCATTTTTCCTGTCTATAAAACAGGATCGTTAATGCGTGTTATTTTTATAACTTGTTTTGTCGTAGTGGGGACGTTCTTGACTGTTTATTAAATTTCGTCGGATTAAATCTAAACTGCGAGCGGCGACAATTTGCTGGAAATATTGTCTAACGGCAGGAATACAATAATACTTAGCATGCAAGGCTTGCTGATTTCCCCAGGCTATCCAAACTGAGCCAACAGGTTTATCTTTTGTGCCGCCATCGGGCCCTGCTATACCGGAAACTGCGATGACATAGTCGGCATTAGACCTTGCTAAAGCACCTTTAGCCATGGCTAACACCGTTTCTTCGCTAACAGCGCCATGATTAACTAACGTTGCTGCTGGTACATCGATCATTTTACTTTTCATATCATTGGAATAGGTGACAAAACCTGCTTCAAAAACTGCTGAAGCCCCAGGTATCGCGGTAATTTGGCTTGCAATTAACCCGCCGGTACAAGACTCTGCAAGGGTGATTTTTTGCTGTTTTTTAATCAGTAAGGGCACAAGGTAATCGGCAATAGTGGTATGGTTATTCTTGCCCGTTGAGAGAATATGGTCGCCTAACAAGCCACTTAATTTATCCTGCCATTGTGGCAATATCGTTTTACCTTTAGCGCATTGAGCGCTTAACTTTATTTCAAGCACAGGCATTGCCGCACGGAAGCCAATTTCTATTTCACTTGGCCAGTCAGGGAGGTTGTCATTCACTAATGCCTGTAAGGTTGATTCACCAAGACCAAAAGTCTGCAATCGAACAAGGTTATGCTTGGTGGGCATCGGGAATAGCTGCTGTAAATTAGGAATTATTTCATCTTTTAGCATGTGAGTTAATTCACTTGGCACCCCAGGAGTACAAATAATCAGGCACTGGCCTAACTTAATACTAAAACCAACAGCACTGCCGGTTTCATTAGCAACAATTTCACAGCCTACAGGCAAATAGGCTTGTTTTAAATTAGGTTTATTGAGTGTGGTCTTTCTTCGCTCTGCCCATTTTTGTAGATGCAAATGGGCTTCAGGATTGAGGTGCAGCTCAACACCGCATGCTTGGGCTAATGCTTGTGATGTAAGGTCGTCAATCGTAGGGCCCAAACCACCGTTAATAATAAGGACTTGTGCTGTTTGAGTCAGCTGAACTATTTCTGCCTGTAAAAGGAGTAAATCATCAGCAATGGTGACTTTTTTTCTAATACTTAAGCCAATGTCATTGAGCTGCTGTGCAAACATTACTGAGTTAGTATCAATAACATCGCCATTCATCAATTCATTACCGGTCAATAATATGTTTACGTGAGTAGTCATGCGGCTCCAAAGTTCAATTCCATTGTGGTTTATGTTAACGAAAAAACTTAATGATTGCGCAGAAAATTTAGCTAATTATGTTTTGGTTGTTTTTGCATAGGTTGTTTTTTACACAGGCTGTGATTTGAACTATTATTATTAAAACAGATTCAATGCAAGGTAAGTGAGGCGTACAATTGAAGCAATTAGAAAAGTTATGGCTATTAAATACGTTACTGATTTCCTTCATTGTTATGTCATCTTTTGGCTTTAACACCCTACAGGCTAAAGAGTACGTTATTGGTGTAGAGGATGTTAGTTATTATCCCTTATACGATTTTTCTGCCGAGGGATTTGACCGCAATAGCTTTACTAAAGAATTGTTAAGCACTTTTTTTCGCCATCAAGGTTATAAATTCAAATTTGTCGCACTACCGGTGAAGCGATTTGATAAATGGTATGTTGAAGAAACAATAGATTTTAAATTTCCCGATAACGAACGTTGGCGTTCTGGTGAAAGTAAAAAATTAAAGCTCACCTTCAGTCAACCAGTCTTGTACTTAATTGCCGGTACTTTTGTCTTGAAAAAAAATAAAAACATGCCTCGAGAGGCCATTAAACGTTTGGGCACTATTTTTGGTTTTTTTCCAACACTTTGGTACGACAGAGTGGATAATAATACAATTGAATTAGTTGAAAATTCTTCCGCTTATAGCTTAGTTAAGCATTTATTGTATGGTAATATTGATGCGATCAATATTGAAAAAAATGTGATTGATTACAATCTTCAGTTATTAAACAAAGATCAAGACGCGATTGTACTGAATAAACATATTAAACATGAGCGTTATGCTTTTCATTTTTCTACTATTTTACATCCTGAAATTATTCAAGAGTTTGATCTGTTCTTAAATGAATACAGCCAGCAAATAGCTGACATGAAAAATAAATACGGAATTGTTGAAACCCCAGCAAACCTTTAGCTTTATACCCGTAAATTAATAAGACGTTTTATAAAATGACCAAGAAGATACAATCGTACAACCGAGCATTATTGTTCGGTAAATGGTATCGCAGCGAACGAGACAACGAAGGCTATTTGTTTACCGAGTTTGCAGAAATATCAGCTGATGGCCGCTATGAGTTTACTTTTATACAACATGATGACCATGGCACTGTTTCAGAGCAATCGGTTGAGTCAGGTGATTGGGGGTTGGTTGGAGATATTCATTTTACTATTAGTAAAAGTGAATTCATCAACGATGAACATTATGCGGCTGATTTAGAGCATGATGAAAATTACCACGCCTATCGTGTGTTGACATTAAATAGCTTAATTTTTGAATATCAACACATCTTGAGCAATGAAGTGTTTATCCTACGTCGAGTTATTGATAATATTGCGCTAAGTTAAACTTATTTAACAAAGGCGCTTAAGAAAACCGCCTCCTTATCACCAGTTTCCATTAATCATTTTTTTGAGAGTTCGGATGAAGCAATTTAAAGCAGCCAGTTTAATGACGGCAATCAAAACACCATATAATGCCAAAGGCGAGATAGATTTTAATACTTATGATCAACTCGTTGCTGAACAAATTAAAGCAGGTGTTGATGGTATTGTTGTTGGTGGTACAACTGGCGAAGGGCACTTACTTACTTGGGAAGAGCATTTAATTCTTATCGCTCATAGTGTTCACAAACATGGTAAAGATTTACTGATTATTGGCAATACTGGTAGCAATAATACCCGAGAAGCCATTAAAGCAACGCAGTATGGATTTGCCGCGGGTATGGATGCGACACTGCAAATTAATCCTTATTACGGTCGTAGCTCAACGGCGGGTGTCAATGCACATTTTCAGAAGTTGTTTGATATTGGACCTGCCTTTATTTACAACGTGCCAAGTCGCACTGGGCAGGATTTAACGCCAGAGTTAATTGAGCCACTATCAAAACATAAAAACTTTATTGGTGTGAAAGAGTGCACCGGTAATGACCGTATAGCTTATTATGAAGAACGAGGCATTGCTTGTTGGTCAGGTAACGACGACGAAAGTGCAGCAGGGCGTCATCAGCACGGTTCTCACGGTGTTATTTCTGTAACATCGAACATTGTCCCAAGTTTGATGAGACAGTTGATGGATGCACCTAATGATAGCTTACAGCAACGTATGCAACCGTTAATGGAATGGCTTTTCTGTGAACCAAACCCAATTGCCATTAATACAGCACTGATGATGACAGGTGCTGTTGCTCCTATATTCAGAATGCCTTACCAAGCATTAACTAAAATTCAGCGTGAACAAGGTTTAGCGCTGCTTGCTGAATTGGCTAAGGATGAGATTGTTGGCGATAAACTGATGTTAATGGCTGATGATGACTTCAAATATTGTTGTTAATTTAGTTAATTTAGTTAATTTAGTTAATTTAGTTAGCTAGCTTTCGTTAACTTTATGACCTGAAAATAAAAAAACAGTGAGCTTATGCTCGCTGTTTTACTTTCTAGGGTTTTTTACATTAGCAAACTAGTTATACAAAGTTACTTAATTAGCTGCTCATTTTTAATGACTAAAATGAATAACTACTGACTAAGTTTATGCCTTGTCATGATCCATTTTTCCTCATGAAAAAGTAGAACACTTAATTAATCAAATGGCTATTAATCAAATTGGCAGCAAAGATCGCACTACTCGCTTAGTTTTTCTAACTGCGGTCGTAACGCTTCGGGTAGAGAAAATATTTGCTCTGCATGTGTTATTGGGCAGATAAACTTTAGCTGTACGGCGCATAGCTGCAGATCGACTTGCTCATTGGTTGCATTGATTTTATTTAGCGCAGCTTCGCTTCCATGCAGCCTGTCACCCACTACGGGTAAGCCGATGCTAGCTGCGTGAATACGTATTTGATGTTTGCGACCCGTTTCAATGTTTACTTGTACTAAAGATAAATGCTTTTCTTGATTATATTCAAGGTTTAGGAAGTGGCTACGAGCAGCCTTTTCATCAATCGCCGAGTCAATTATTTCAGGTTGCGGTCGCTGTTGATGATCGCCGTGGACAATAATGTGATAGGTTTTTTCTATTTGGTGTTGCTCAAACATTAAACTTAACGCCCGCGCTGCGTTTTTACTATGGGCGACTAAAATTAAACCTGTGGCAGCGCGATCAAGACGATGAACCGGAAAAACCGCACGTTCAGGCAGTAAGTTTTTTTGTGCCCAGCGCGTGATCGTACAGTGATCACTCCATTTAGAGCCTTGAGACAACATGCCATAAGGCTTATACCAAACACTATAATCAGTTAAATCTGCTATCAATGTTGCAGGTGTCGGTATTTGCGACAATACCGTTGCGTCGTAATAAAAATGCAGTTTATCGTCTAAATGTAACTTTTTTTTCAGCCGACGGCAGCGTTGCGTTGTTTTGCCTCTGCTATGCCATAAGGCACCTTTATCTATCGCTTTTTTTATTTCACCGACCGTTAAGTCACATTGAATTTGTAGCGCTTCCACTATACTTATTGTGCGATCAATATTGATATGACATTCAAATTTTTTCAAAACAAATCTACTTAATAAACTTATATCAGGTAGTTTAACAAATTTATTGCCTAAATTGGCGTATCTGAAGGCAACGCGTAATATTAGTGAGATAAAATAACAGATAAAATTTTAGTATTGGTTTAATTAAGCTTAATTAAGTTAAATTGAGCGTAGTTTTTAACTTAAGACAACGATAAAATGTGCGTTAATAAAACTGAGGAATATAAAAAATGCAACGTAATGAAGAATTGTTTCCACTCGACAATGTCGGTAACGCATTATGGGAAATGTTAGCAGCGGGCGATGATTTAACGCTAGAGAGAGAATTTGAATTTTCGGTTATTTTTTCTGATCAGGAGCAGGCATTAAAGTTTGGTCAATTGTTATTAGAAAATAATCAAAAACTTTCATTTTGCCCTTATCAAGGCGATGACGCTTTTCCTTGGGAAATTACAGCCTATCCATTTATGTCAGCAAGCTATGAAAATATAGCCGCTTATCAAGAGTTATTAACCTCAAGTGCCTCACCATTTTCAGGTAAATATGACGGTTGGTACTGTGTTGATAACAGTAATACAAAGTAATAGAAAAATAGAGGAATACTATGGATGTTCAACAGTTTGACCGTCTTAAAAATGTTAGCGCTAAGTCATTTAATGATCAAAAAGCGTTAATAAAAAAAGTGCTGGCGGGCCGAGACATTGCTTGTAAGCAGTGCGGAACACCTATTAGAGTTACTTTGCCAGAAGATAAAAAAACCACAGGTTTATTTTGTGCAAAAGGTTGCACAAATATCGCTTTAGACTTTGTATTATAAAAAGATAAAAAGATAAAAAGATAAAAAGCTAAAAAGCTACGTTTGACACGTAGTGCTGCAACGTAGCTTAATGCTCATTATCTGCTTTACAAAAATGTCGCAATATCCTCAAGCTTTTTCTTGCTCATGGCGTGATGTGGCACTGTCGCGTCTTCACTCGGATAACCGGCAATGATCAGCATATAAGGGCGACTATTTTCATCACGGTCACATACTTTTGTTAAAAAAGACATAGGCTTTGGTGTATGGGTTAACGTTACTAGGCCGCTTGAATGCAACGCATTAATTAAAAAGCCGGTAGCGATACCCACCGACTCATGTACGTAGTAATTGGTGTTTTTATCTTCGACAGCAATGCCACCCTTTTTCTCACTAAAAACAGCAATTAACCATGGCGCGTGCTCTAAGTAAGGTTTATTAGCATCTGTACCTAAAGGTTTTAACGCATCTAGCCATTCATCACTACCGCGACCTTGATAAAAGTTACTTTCGTGAATTTCTGCTTGCTGGCGAATTTGTTTTTTTACTTCGTGACTACTGATGGCGACAAAATGCCAAGGTTGATGATTAGCTCCGCTTGGCGCGGTTCCAGCGGCTTTTATACAGTTTTCAATAATGCGCTTTGCAACCGGGCGGTTACTAAAACTGCGGACACTATGGCGGCGTTTAATATTTTCATAAAAATCAGCAGAACGCTGTAACATTTCGTCGCTTGGATATTCAATATAATCGCTTAAAGGCGATGAATCATGGGCTTTCATAATACTTGTTGCTCTTACATTATTTCTTTCTAGCTTATCGATAAAGTTAGGCATAAGGCAAGCTTATGTAGAAATAACACCATGAAACAACTGGACTAAATACAGGGAGGATACTGACTTAGTAATCTTGATGTTTTTGATTAGATAACTGAATGAAATAGTTGTTCAGACCGGTAAACCGGCGTGTAGCCTCCGCTTTGTAAACGCCAAGACAAAGAAAAATGGTCATAATTAGGCTAATAACGGGTAAGTTAGTCGCTTGTATATAAGCAGATATTAGGGTTGTGATAACAGCACCAACAACAAAGTAGCTCAACGTGATCCGTAACCATACATAGGCTGCAATCATCATGCTCTGTAAATCGAGAGGTTTTAACGGCGTCGCAGTTTTCATTGGCAAGGCTCTTTTGGAGTAAGTAATTATCAGTCACTGAGTATAGTTAACTAAACTGGAATATATAAGTTAATTTTTATTCCTAAATAGTATATGTAAGAGGTTTAGTTTATAAACTTACGACTGTGATAAATAGTGAGGTGTTAAAAGTATTTTATTTCAGACATTTATAATATTTTGTGTTTGATTATTTACAGAATATTAAAATTTTTAAATTATTTTTTGTTGGATGATAAGATAATTTTCTACGAAGCGATTTAAATGGACTAAAATTATTGGGCGAGCTACTTAGGGATAAATAAGGTTTTAAGATGAAAAACTTTAAAAATATTTTAGTGATTGCTGAGGATATCGGCCTAAATCAAACCTTATTGCTGAAAGCGTTGAGGATTGCACACAGTGCTAAAGCGAATTTAACTATCATAGCCAATAAGCATGATAAAGAAATAGAGCAGCATCTTGAGCTAATTTATCAACAAAAGACGACAAGCTCAGCCTTGTTAAATGGACATAATCTAGAAAAATTGGCAATTGATATCAATATAAAATATTGTTCAGCTCCATTTTCTCACCAAGATGTATTGGCAGAAGTGGCTAATCACCGTTATGATTTATTAATTAAAGACATACATGCCGCACATTTTCGTTGGGGTTTATCTTGGTCTGATAACCATTATTTATTGCGAGAAGGTAATACTAACCTCTTGCTCGTTGGTAAAACACAATGGCCGGATAGAGGCAATATTTTAGCGGCATTAGAAACAGAAGAGTCAACAGATAAACACCAAAAATTGAACCAGTTTATGATTGAGGAAAGTCGTTATTTAGCGGCACTTTTAAACAGCGAAGTTCATTTAATTAACTGTTATCAAGAGCAACCGAGTATTTCGTTAGAAGATCGCTTACTTGAGGAAGGGGTTGAAGAGCCATTACAACAGCACTGGCGTCATTTACAAAGCTCTGCATCTAACTTTGATGTAGAGCAAGATCATATGCACGTTGAGCCCGGCTTGCCGGAATTTGTTATTCCGCATGAAGCGAAAAAATATAATGCTGACATTGTTACTTTAGGTGCAGGTGAACATCATGGTTTAATTGATTTACTTAAAGGGCATTCTACAGATTATGTGATTGATGGGCTTTCATGTGATGCACTTATTTTAAAAGCGAATGTATGCAATTAATTTTTTTGCCATAAGAAAAAAGCGCCAAAAGGCGCTTTTTCTGATGACACACAGTAACTTATTCCTGCAATAAGCCTGTGAGCTTAACCTATAAACTTACGTGCGTTTCTAAACATACGAACCCAAGGTGAATCTTCTTGCCATTCGTCAGGGTGCCATGAGTTTGCAACCGTGCGGAATACACGTTCAGGATGCGGCATCATAATAGTCACTCGGCCATCTGTTGTGGTTAGTGCTGTAATACCGTCAGGCGAACCGTTCGGGTTAGCCGGGTAAGTTTCAGTAATATGACCATAGTTATCAACAAAACGCATGGCGACTGTGCCAGACTCATTCGTATTATCAATAGCGTCGTCAGAGCTGAATTCCGCTCGACCTTCACCATGTGAAACAGCGATTGGCATACGTGAGCCAGCCATACCATCAAAGAAGATAGACGGCGTTTCTTGAATTTCAACCAAACTAAAACGTGCTTCAAATCGCTCTGATTTGTTTTGTACAAAGCGCGGCCAAGCTTCTGAACCTGGGATAATTTCTTTTAGGTTTGACAACATTTGACAGCCGTTACACACACCTAACGAGAAAGTATCTTCACGTTCGAAGAAGGTTTTGAACATGGCTTTAGCATCTTTGTTGAACAATATTGATTTTGCCCAACCTTCACCAGCACCAAGTACATCGCCGTATGAGAAACCACCACAAGCCACTAAACCATTAAAGTCAGCTAAATCAGTACGGCCAGATAAAATGTCTGACATGTGTACGTCAATAGCAACAAAGCCTGCACGGTCAAATGCTGCTGCCATTTCTACATGGGAGTTAACCCCTTGTTCACGTAAAATAGCAATGCGAGGATTAGTACCATGCTGTGCATCTTTTGCCATTAAATCAGCCACAATATCTTCATTGATATCAAAACTTAAATCAGCACTTAAACCTGGGTCTTCAGTGTCAAATTTAACATCATGCTCTTGTTGAGCACATTCTGGATTGTCTCGTAATGACTGCATTTTATGGGTGGTTTGTGCCCAAGTAGTACGGTAATAAGTACGAGAATTTTCTAACACCACTTCGCCATCTCGGCTAAAGCGGATAGTATCTTCGTTATTAATACGGCCAATATCAGTGCAACAATCTTCAATACCAAATTCAGCAAAAACGGTGTGGATAGCGTCAACATCACTTTCACGAATTTGAATTACTGCGCCAAGTTCTTCATTAAACAATACATCAACATCGTTGCCTGATGCTGAAGTCAGTTTGCTTAAATCAATATCAACACCGGTATGCCCAGCAAATGCCATTTCTACAACTGTGGTGAATAAACCGCCGTCAGAAATATCATGATAAGCAATCAGTTTTTCATCACGCACTAATGTTTGCATGGCATTGAAGAAACCTTTTAAGGTTTCAGGACAATCCACGTCAGGGGTTTCATTACCAAGCTGTTTATAAACTTGTGCTAAACATGAACCACCTAAACGCTGTTTGCCTTTAGATAAATCAATGGCAACGATGCGAGTCTCACCTTGATCAATTCTTAATTCAGGTGTTACGGTTTTACGAATGTCTTCAACAACACCAAAAGCGGTGATAATTAACGACATAGGTGAGGTTACCGATTTCTGTTCGCCATTTTCATCCCATTGTGTGCGCATTGACATCGAGTCTTTACCAACCGGAATCGTTAAACCAAGCGCTGGACAAAGTTCTTCACCAATCGCTTTAACCGCTTCGTATAAACCGGCATCTTCACCAGGATGACCCGCAGGTGACATCCAGTTTGCTGAAAGTTTGATTCGGTTTAATCTATCACCGTCAGGACCAGCAATATCAGTACCGGCTATATTGGTTAATGACTCTGCTACGGCTAAACGTGCTGAAGCACCAAAGTTTAATAAGGCAACCGGTGTACGTTCACCCAACGACATAGCTTCGCCGTGGTATGAATCAAGCGCTGATGCGGTAACACCACAATCGGCGACAGGTACTTGCCAAGGGCCAACCATTTGGTCGCGATTAACCATACCCGTTACCGAGCGGTCACCAATGGTGATTAAGAAGGTTTTTTCTGCAACAGTCGGCAAAGATAAAATACGCTCTGCGGCATCAGTTAACGTGATATCGGCAACGCTAAAGTTATCGCCAGTGGCTACTTTTGTTTCAACGTCTTTGAATATTTTAGGCGTTTTGCCTAATAATACTTCAAGTGGCAAATCAATCGGCGTAGCTAACTTATCGTTTCCGGCAAAATGTGAGTCAGTAACGGTTAAGTGCTCTTCTTCAGTTGCACGACCAACAACAGAAAATGGTGCACGTTCACGAAGACATATTTGTTCGAACGTCGCTAAGTTTTTATCTGATACAGCAATAACATAACGTTCTTGAGATTCGTTACACCAGATTTCATGAGGCGCCATGCTACGTTCATCATTAGGTACGTTACGCAGTTCAAAAACACCACCACGGCCGCCATCTGAAACTAGCTCAGGAAAGGCATTTGATAACCCACCCGCGCCAACGTCATGAATGAAAGCTATAGGGTTTTCTTCGCCTAACTGCCAACACTTATCAATAACTTCTTGGCAACGACGTTCCATTTCAGGATTTTCACGTTGTACGGAAGCAAAATCTAAACTCTCAGCCGATTGACCTGATGCCATTGAAGAAGCAGCACCGCCACCTAAACCAATGTTCATTGCAGGACCGCCAAGGGCAATTAAGTTAGCGCCAACAACAATTTCACGTTTTTGTACGTGCTCGTCACGAATATTACCTAAACCACCCGCCAACATAATCGGCTTGTGATAACCACGCACTTCACTGCCATTAAACGAGTTAACTTGTTCTTCGTAGGTACGGAAATAACCTAAAATAGCTGGGCGACCAAATTCATTATTAAACGCTGCGCCACCTAATGGACCTTCCGTCATAATATCTAAGGCTGAAACGATACGATTTGGTTTGCCAAAGTCAGTTTCCCATGGCTGTTCAAAACCCGGTATACGTAAGTTTGAAACTGAAAATCCTACTAAGCCTGCTTTAGGTTTTGAACCAATACCGGTTGCGCCTTCGTCACGAATTTCACCACCTGAGCCCGTTGCAGCGCCTGGGTAAGGAGAAATAGCAGTAGGGTGGTTGTGGGTTTCAACTTTCATTAAAATTTGAATGTCTTCATGGTGATAACCATAAACATTTGTTTCAGGATTTGGGAAGAAACGGCCGCCTTTGTTACCTACCATAACCGCAGCGTTGTCTTTATAAGCACTTAATACAAAGTCAGGGTTTACTTCATGGGTATTGCGGATCATTTTGAATAGCGATTTCGGCTGTTTTACACCGTCGATAGTCCAGTCGGCGTTAAATATTTTATGACGACAATGCTCAGAGTTTGCTTGGGCAAACATGTAAAGCTCAATGTCGTGCGGATTACGGCCAAGTTTACTGAAGTTTTCAAATAAATAATTTACTTCATCTTCTGCTAGCGCAAGCCCTAGTTCAATGTTGGCTTGTACTAATGCGTTTTTGCCGCCGTGTTCAATGTCAATACTGGTAAGTTCACCAGGCTCTGCACTCGCAAAAAGTGCGCTGGCTTCATTGATGTCAGTGAAAATTGATTCCATCATGCGATCATGAATCAAATTATTTAATGTCGATTGTTGCGCTGGCGTTAATGCTGCACTGTTTTCGGTGCTGACGTAGTAAGCTAAGCCGCGCTCTAGGCGAATAACCTTACTTAAACCACAGTTGTTAGCAATGTCGGTAGATTTTGATGACCAAGGAGATATCGTGCCAGGTCGTGGTGTTACTAATAAAAACTGCCCAACGGGGTCATGTTCTTCAATTGTAGGGCCATACTTAAGAAGTTGCTGTAAAACCGAGGCTTCTTCAACGTCTAAATCTGCTGAAACATGAGCGAAATGGGTAAATTCAGCATAGATATCCGTGACAGGCAATTGCAGCTCAGAACACTGATTTAATAGCTTGTTTACTCTAAAATCAGATAGTGCTGGCGCACCGCGAAAGGTTTTCATCAACATCGACATAGTCTATTTCACCGGGTTATATTAATTAACAAAATTAAGGATAAAAAACGCGCGTATTATAGATGAAATAGGGCGATTAGAGAAACGATTTGTCTCATTTCAAGCGAATTTCATGAGGGGAAAAGATGTCTAGGCGCAAAAAATAGCTTTTTAAATAACTCAATTCACGTGACAATAGAGATTATGATAAAAACACAAATAAAATCATTTGCAAATAACGTTAGCCTGAATAAGCTGCTGGCCTTGTTCTTATTGCCATGTATCCTCATGTTGTCTGCTTGTGAATCGCAAGATAGGTCTGCAAATTTGCAGCGTATTATTGATCGTGGTTATTTAACCGTTGGCACACTTTATGGTAACACTAGTTATTACCTTGACGCCGAAGGTCCCGCAGGTTTTGAATATGAACTTGCGCAAAAATATGCCGAATATTTAGGTGTCGAATTAAAAATGATGCCTAGTTATAATTTAAATGATTTATTTCAACAGCTGGATAATGGTAGCGTTGATTTGCTCGCTGCTGGGCTAGCGGTAACTGATGAGCGGCTTAAAAATTATCATTTTTCACCAAGCTATGATGATGTTAGTCAAAAGCTAGTGTTTAAGCAGGGTAATATTAGACCACGCACTTTGGCTGATTTAACAGGTACATTAGAAGTATTAGAGCACTCAAGTCACGTAGAAAGTTTATCACAATTAAAATTATCTAACCCGGAACTGACATGGTCGACAACCAGTGAATTAGATAGCGAAGAGCTTTTACTACGTGTACTTTCTGACGAAATTGATTACACCATTGCAGACACGAATACTTTGGCCGTTAGTCGCCGTTATTATCCTGAAATCAGTATAGGCTTTACTATTCGTAAAAAAGAATCATTAGCTTGGATGATCAATAAACATAGTGACGATTCTATTTTTGCCAGCTTAATTGAGTTTTTTGGGCAAGTTCATCATAACGGTGTTTTGTTGGCTTTGAATGATAAACATTATGGTCATATTGAAGAATTTAACTACGTAGATACACGTATGTTTATTAAGGCTATTGCAAATAAATTACCGGAGTATCAACCACTTTTTGAAAAATATGGACAAGAGGTAGACTGGCGTTTGTTAGCGGCTATAAGCTATCAAGAGTCGCATTGGGAACCTCATGCCCGTTCTTATACCGGTGTGCGTGGTATGATGATGCTAACCTTGCCGACAGCTAAACAAATGGGCATAAAAAGTCGTTTAGATGCTGAACAGAGTATTCGAGGTGGCGCTAAGTATTTTAAGCAAATGATTGCACGTATGCCAGCACGAGTTCCCTCGCCTGATCGACTTTGGTTTGCGCTTGCTTCATATAACATTGGCTTAGGGCATTTAAATGATGCTCGTAAAATTACTAAGCAACAAGGTGGAGATCCTGACCGTTGGGTGGAAGTAAAGGAGCGCTTGCCGTTGTTAAAACAGAAAAAATATTATAAGAAAACTCGCTATGGTTATGCGCGTGGCGATGAACCGGTTAATTATGTTGAAAATATTCGTCGTTACTATGATACATTAACATGGATGGATGATCAGGCTAAGCAAAGCGCAGCGAAAAATGAATTAGCGGTGAATGAAATACATTAGAAAATGTTAGGTTGTACCAGAAACATAATCTGTTATTTCATCAAAGTGTCATAAATGCGAGTGATAATAGTAAATGTTGTCTATATGTCATAGTATTGCCTGTATGACATAATGTTTAGGTAATATTTATGTCATAGACAGTTAATATTTAGATAAATAATATAAACGTCTCTACTTAAAAAATTAGCGAATAAATTAGCTAATAAATAAGTTAAACGTACGCCAAGGAGGTGGATATGAGAATTAAAAAGTGTTTAGTCAGTAACCAAAGAAAAAGAACATTACAACGTAACAAAGTAAGATTAGCTAACCGTCGACATACTCAGTTTGCATCTGAGCAGTTTCATCATGAAATACGTTCAATAAACGAAAATAACGAGTTAGAAAATCGCTAACTCGTAAAATTGAAATAAAAACTGCATTAGTAATAAACTCGCTTACCAATATCTCAATCCATTTGCGTTAAGTGCCTTCCTCGGCGATAACTTTTCCCTCTTACTGTAGTCCTCATCTTAGCTTTAGCGATTTAAATAAAGCGCTAAAGCAATAAAAGTATTACGGATAAAATCTCAATAATTTGTCATCGCTTCTATATTCATACCCATCTACCTGCGCATAAAATAGTCCAGCTAATGAATGGATATATATGGTATTACATTGGCTAAATTAGCAAAACTGCAATGTTAGGGCTTATCTAATGCAAGACATTTACGTTGGTATGATAAGGGATGAACAATCCACACTAGTTGAATTAAAAACCGTCGGAAATTACATGACGTAGACACGGCAATATTGGGCGGGAAAGTCATGCGTAATATCTCAGCTTTAACCTAATATTTTTAAGCTATGCTTTTAACCTAGGCTTTACGCTATGCCTGTAGATTAATAGCACTTTACATGGATAGAATTTTCAGTTCATTTTAGATGATTTTAGGTCATGAAGTGAGTTTATAGCTGTGATTTTCTTGCTTGTTTTTCGGCTTTTTTTTCCGCTCTTCTACGTTTAAAAAAAGCTGAAAGCATAACGCTACACTCGTCTGCTAAAAGGCCAGACTTTACAGTCACTTGATGATTATGTTTTTCATGGTTTACTAATGAAAATGCGCTGCCCGCTGCGCCTGTCTTTGAGTCTTCACTGGCAAAAACTAATCGGTTAATACGACTATGTACCAACAAGCCTGCACACATAGGGCAAGGCTCAAGAGTAACGTATAGCGTGCAATCGAGCAGACGATAATTTTTTAAGTTTTTACCTGCATCACGAATTGCTAGCATTTCGGCATGCGCAGAGGGGTCATTATTCATGATCGACTGATTAAAGCCTTCGCCAACAATTTCCCCTGCATAAACTACCACCGCACCTACCGGTATTTCATTATGGCTGTCTGCTATGTTAGCCAGCTCTATAGCTCGGCGCATAAACTTAATGTCGAGTTCAGAAAAACTGTCATCATTTGGTTGACTGATAATTTTAGTCATAAGTTTATCTGTAAGCGGGTTCTTCATAAACTATAAAAACATTTCTAATAAATCGTTAAGGTATCGATGCCCAAGCTTGCTTACTGACCAAAGTGTGCCATCAAACTCCATCAGGTTTTTATCTTGAGCTTTTAATAATGTCGGTAAAACACTATCGATGCTTAACCCCGTAAAAGCTTGGTATTCTTCAAGTGAGAAACCAGAAAATAGGCGCAAACGGTTCATCATGTATTCAAAGGGCAATTCTTCAGCCGTAACAGTATGCAGTTTATCAAGCGCTTTTCTGCTGGTATCTAAATACCCTTTTGGATGCTTAACTTTCACCGTACGATGAATGGTTTTGTTTGTAACATCAGTAATTTTGCCGTGAGCACCACAGCCAATACCGAGATAATCGCCAAACTTCCAATAGTTAAGGTTGTGCTGACATTGAAATTCAGGCTTGCTGTAGGCTGAAATTTCATATTGTTGATATCCAGCTTGGTTCAATAACGCAATGCCTTGGTCTTGGATATTCCAAAGTACTTCATCTTGCGGTAGTTTTGGTGGCCGAGAATGAAATGCCGTATTGGGTTCAATGGTGAGTTGATACCAAGAAATATGGCTAGGATTTAAACTAATAGCCGTTTTTAAATCATCAAGTGCATGGGCTACCGTTTGCTCAGGTAAACCGTGCATTAAGTCAAGATTAAAGCTTTTTACGCCACATTCGCTGGCTAAGTTTGCCGCTACTTTGGCTTGTTCGCTATCATGAATGCGACCTAGCTTAATTAACTTATCTGAAGCAAAGCTTTGTACCCCGATAGATAATCTTGAAACACCGCCATTAAAAAAGCCAATAAACTTTTCTGCTTCAACAGTACCAGGGTTCGCTTCTAAGGTAATTTCGATATCGGCTTTATGTTCAAAACGCCGTAATACCTCAGTTAGTAGCTGGTCGATAGCGGGGGCTGAAAATAAGCTTGGCGTACCACCGCCAATAAAAATTGAGTGCAAGGGTCTATTATTTAAACTAAAACGCTCAATGTCGCTGTCTAAATCAAGCAGCAACTGGGCAATATAGTCTTGCTCAGGAATCGCATGCTTTAATGCGTGAGAGTTAAAGTCACAATAAGGGCATTTTTCAACACACCAAGGGATATGAATATATAACGAAAGCGGCGGGGCAATTAACATTTAACGTATGGCTTCTAAAAGTTGTGGTACGAGTTTATTAAGTGCTTGGCCGCGGTGGCTAAGTTGGTTTTTTAGATCTCGTGGTAATTGTGCTGATGTCATTTGATGATCAGCCTGCCAAAATACAGGGTCGTATCCAAAGCCTTGTTCGCCTATTTTTTCTCGGGTAATACTGCCTTGCCAAACACCATGGCAAATAAGGGGGGTAGGGTCATTCTCATGACGCATATAAACCAAAACACAGTGAAAACGTGAGGTACGCTTATCATCAGCAACATTTTCTAGCGCATTTAAAAGCTTGTTGGTGTTGTCGTCATCACTGGCGTTTTCACCTGCATAACGCGCAGAATAAACCCCTGGTGCGCCGTTTAAAGCGTCAACTTCTAAACCAGAATCATCAGCAATAGCGGGTAAACCTGTAATTTTTGCTGCGTGGCGCGCTTTTATAATTGCGTTTTCAACAAAGGTTGTGCCCGTTTCCGCAACATCAGGAACATTGAATTCGCTTTGCGGCTTAATTTCAATATTTTGTGCTGCCAACAAACTTGCCAGTTCGTTTACTTTACCTTTGTTACCTGTTGCTAATACGATAGTGGTCATGAAAACACCTTTTACTTTTTACATTACGCGCTTAAATAGTTAACTTAAATAAGCCATTTACCCAGTATCGATACTAATAAGTAGGCGACTAGATAAATTAATTAAAACAATGGCGCGCATAATACCTTAATCTGCAGTAAAGGGGGAGCGTCAAACACTGAATTGTGCAGTACACCTGAGGAATTATGTTGTTCAGCTAGATATAAAGCTTAGCGCAAGTAGCGTGGTAATATCAGCTGACTAATAGCCGTTATGTACTCGGTAGCGGTCAATAAAAAAGCGGCAAATCAATTGCCGCTTTACTATAAAGTAAAATAATACATTAGCCTTGAAGGCTTTATTTATTTAATTAACCTAAACCTAATCCACATAAAATTTTTGTGTGAACTTTAAATTATGCTGTTTACCTTTGTCGGTGATATTAATATCAAAGTAAATGGTTTCTTCGTTGGTGTAGCTGACCTGTGCTAGGTAATAAATTGCATCGCCTTCTTTTACTTCCATAAAATCGAGTGATTTAATTTGGCCCACATCATTACGCGCTCTACCGCTTATATTAACCATTTTTGATGGGTGACTGGCTTGTGTGTTATCAAGTACTGAAATATTAATCAAACCTTTATAACGGCTACGTTCAATCCCATAAGCTTTAGCAATTTCAGGCGTTAAAAACGTGGAACCTAAAGCAATATAATGAACATTAATGTCGTCCATTTTTTTCATGTTTTCAGCATTAACAGAAGCCATAAACGTGACGGCTAAAAAAACTAATGTCACGAGTTTACTAATAACTTTTTTCATGTTTTTGACCTTATAATTTAAGTCGTTCTTATTAAGTATATACGACGATATTCATTAGGATAAATTAACGTTTAGAGCATCGACCAATATGGCACCCAACCGCCAAGTAAAATATTAATTACATTTAATAATAAAAAGGCGATAAGCACTGATAAATCAAGGCCACCAATGCTTGGGATAATACGTCTTATTGGTGTTAATATCGGCGCGGTTAATTGACTGAAAATCATTTGAGTTGGGTTGTAACCTTGCACTACCCAGCTCATTAACGCCATTACAAGCATGATAATAAACAGCAAGACACCCGTTTGCTTAATGAGATAAATTAACCCTAAATATAAAGCAGAAATAATATCAATGGGGCCGCCATTGAGTAATGGAATGATGATAAAAGTTAAGGTAGCGAAAATATAAGCTAACACAATAGTCGCTAAGTCAACGCCACCTACACCCGGAATAATGCGGCGCAATGGGATAACTAAAGGGTTACTCACTTTAACAATAAACTGACTGAGTGGGTTGTAAAAATCAGCGCGAACAAGTTGTAGCCAAACGCGTAACACTAAAATCATGAGAAATGTGTCAAAGGCAAATTTAAGCAAGTAATTAATTGCTTCCATCTAAAACTCCAAAATAATAATTTATAATATAAAAAACTAAAGTAATCAGTGTTTTACTGATTACTTAAATGCTTAGTACTTCCAGTATGCCGATAGTAATACTATTAAGCCGTTTTCGCCATTTCTTTAGCGCGATCTACGGCACAATTCATGGCATTGGATACCAACTTTTCTAAACCACCATCAATCAAAGAGGTTAACGCGGCTTGGGTTGTACCACCTTTAGAAGTAACGTTCTCGCGTAACTTGCCAATGGGGAGTTTATTTTCAATCACCATTTTAGCGGCACCTAAAGCGGTCTGCTGTACTAGCTCTCGACTATCTTGCTCACTAAAGCCGTAAGCGATAGCTTGCTTTTGCATCGCTTCCATAAATAAGAAAAAATAGGCGGGGGCTGAGCCTGACACAGCAATAATATGGTCAATTTGTTCTTCAGAAGTTAACCACTTAACGATGCCAACAGACTCCATAAGTGTTGTTGTGAACGCTTTTTCTTCTTCAGTAGTGTGAGCGTTAGCATATATTCCAGAAACCCCACAACCGAGTTGTGAAGGGGTGTTCGGCATAGTTCTGATCACAGTACAGGGCTTAACTAACGCAAGTTCTATTTGCTTAATGGTGCATCCTGCAGCAACAGAGATAAAACATTTATCGGTAATATCGATATTCTTACCTAAATGTTGGCAAACTTCCTCAATAAGGTAAGGCTTAACGCCAAGCACGATAACATCAGCAAAAGTTGCTGCTTCAATATTACACTGTGTTTGCTTAATACCATGTACTGCTTGCAGTGCTAAACGCTTTTCAGCTGAAGGATTCGATACGATAATATGTTCAGGGTTAAAACCGCCATTTATAAGACCCGAAATAATTGCACCGTTCATGTTTCCTGCGCCAATAAAAGCTATTTTTTTCATAATTTTCCTATCAAGTTTTGCTGATTCAATGGATATAATTTTTAGTTCGAATATCAAAATTCTATTATGTTAAAGCTGCCACTATTGCTAGTGGAACTTAATTTGTTCTATTGTACTATTTTTTGAGCTGATTTATTTAGCTTCTAGCACCAAATATTGCTGAACCTATACGAACCAAGGTAGATCCCGCATTAATAGCAAGTTGCAAATCTGCAGACATACCCATTGATAAGGTATCCATGCTTGGGTATTGCTTTTTAAGTTTCAAGAATAAGTTTTGCATCTCAATAAAGCTTGCTTGAGAAGCATTTTTTTCTGGAATGGCCATCAAACCGCGTAAGCATAAATTGTCACAACTTTCGATAACACTAAGCAGTGCAGGAAGCTCTTGAGGCAAAACGCCAGATTTACTTAATTCACCACTAATATTCACTTGTAAACAAATGTTTAGCGGGGTATCTTGACCAGACCTATGCTCGTTAAGGCGTTTTGCAACTTTGATTCTATCTATGCTATGTACCCAAGAAAAGTGGCTGGCAATTAACTTGGTTTTATTCGTTTGAATTGGGCCAATAAAATGCCACGTTATATCCGTCTTATTTTGCAATGCGGTAATTTTTTCAACCGCTTCTTGTACATAGCTTTCGCCAAAATTTCGTTGCCCAGCCGTGTAAGCTTGCTCGAGCATTTCAATAGGTTTAGTTTTACTAACGGCAAGCAAAGTAACTTCATTAGCGTTGCGTTTAGCGCGCTGACAAGCAGAAGAAATTTGCAGTTCTACAGCAGCAATATTATCTTTAATAGCAATCATATTGTTTATTTCAGCTCTCAATGACTTATTCAGTTGTTAGTTAATTATTAATTAGACTCAGAGGTTTGTATGGATATTACCGAATTACTCGCATTTAGTGTGGAAAATAATGCTTCAGATTTACATTTATCAACGGGTACACCCCCATCTATTCGCGTCGATGGTGACGTACGTAAGCTAAATATACCAGCATTTGACGAAAAAGATGTCAACGCTTTGGTCTATGATATTATGAATGATCGCCAACGCAAAGAGTATGAAGAAAATTTAGAGGTCGATTTCTCTTTTGAAGTGCCAAATTTAGCGCGCTTCAGGGTCAATGCTTTTAACCAAAACCGTGGTCCTGCCGCTGTATTTCGAACCATTCCTAGTAAAATATTGTCATTAGACGACTTAGGTTGTCCTGATATTTTTCGGGATATTTCGGAATTACCTCGTGGCTTAGTTTTGGTTACTGGTCCTACGGGTTCAGGTAAATCCACAACGCTTGCGGCCATGGTTGATCATATTAACAAAACTAAACACGATCACATTTTAACCATTGAAGACCCTATCGAATTTGTTCATCAAAACCATTCATGTTTAATTAACCAACGTGAAGTACACCGTGACACATTAAGTTTTAGCGCGGCATTGCGCTCAGCGTTACGTGAAGATCCCGATGTTATTTTAGTTGGTGAAATGCGTGACTTAGAAACCATACGTTTAGCGATGACCGCCGCGGAAACTGGCCATTTAGTTTTTGGTACTTTGCATACAACTTCAGCGCCAAAAACTATTGACCGTATTATTGATGTATTCCCAGGTGAAGAAAAAGCCATGGTGCGTTCAATGCTTTCAGAATCATTACGTGCGGTAATTTCTCAAACACTGGTTAAAAAAGTTGGTGGTGGTCGTGTAGCTGCGCACGAAATTATGATGGGTGTGCCGGCCATTCGTAACCTTATCCGTGAAGATAAAATTGCGCAAATGTATTCTGTTATTCAAACCGGTATGTCTCATGGTATGCAAACTATGGATCAATGTTTACAAAACCTTGTTAGTCGGGGCATGATCACCAGACAAGATGCCATGGACAAAGCACAAGATAAAAACCAATTTAGTGGTTACTAGTCTCGAAAAAAGCAAAAGGTAATCAAATGAATTTTCATGATTTATTACAAAAAATGGTGCATCACGAAGCATCAGATATGTTTGTTACGGCTAAATTGCCGGTAAGTGCAAAAGTTAATGGTGAGCTTGTTCCTATTGATGATCAGGCTTTATCTGCAGCCGAGTCTTTAGGTTTGGTTCATGATGCGATGTCGGATAAACAAAAACTTGAATTTGACGAAGAGAAAGAATGTAACTTCGCAATTTCAATTGACGGTATTGGCCGATTTCGTGTTTCAGCATTTTGGCAACGTGATATGGCAGGCATGGTTATTCGTCGTATTGTGACCGAAATACCAGAAGCGGATGATCTTGGTTTACCTTCGGTACTCAAAGACGTGGTGATGTCAAAACGTGGCTTAGTCTTATTTGTTGGTGGCACGGGTACGGGTAAATCAACCTCGATGGCCGCGCTAATTGGCTATCGTAATAAAAATTCTCGCGGCCATATTTTGACCATAGAAGATCCTGTTGAATTTGTTCATGAACACGCTAAATGTATGGTAACGCAACGCGAAGTAGGGCTAGATACAGAAAGTTTTGGTGCTGCGCTAAAAAGCTCTTTACGCCAAGCCCCTGACGTTATATTGATTGGTGAAATTCGAAACCAAGAAACGATGGAGCATGCATTGAGTTTCGCAGAAACGGGTCACTTGTGTATCGCTACCTTGCATGCCAATAATGCAAACCAAGCTATTGATCGTATTATGCATTTAGTACCTGCAGACCAGCATGGTAAGCTGCTGTTTGATCTTGCGTTAAACCTACGTGGCATAGTTGCTCAACAATTAATTCCAACGCGTGATGGGAATGGTCGCTTAGCCGCGATTGAAATCTTACTAAACTCGCCTTATATCGCTGAGTTAATTAAAAAAGGTGATATTGGTAGCATTAAAGAAGTGATGGAAAAATCTACCGACCAAGGTATGCAAACATTTGACCAAGCACTTTTTAATTTATATCAACAAGGTCTGATCAATTACGCTGATGCCTTACATCATGCAGATTCACCAAATGATTTACGCTTAATGATCAAACTGCGTAGTAATGATCAAGGTGGAACAGGCTCATTGTCTGGTGTCACTATTGATGGTTTAGCGCCGAAAGAAGTGTAAAATTCACTGAAGTCAGTAAATACTAAAAAGCATGCTTATATCGGCATGCTTTTTTTGTTTGTAAGCACTGGCTTCTTTGTTCACTGCCTTATAGAAGCCAAAGCATTTTGAATGCAAGACGGCTGCGATATAACCATTAGTTGTCATCTCAGTAACTTATAAGTATATGACTCTATTGGATAACAGTAAACTTGAAGCGGTTTCGTTATCGCTAGTAAGCTTCAGCTAATACTTCAGCTAAGAAAAATATTTACTCACAATAAAAGGACAATCCAATGTTATCAAGAATACGTTTTACCATGATGATTTTAGCTTTAATTACAGCGAATATCGCCACGGCGAGTGCGGATAAATTTTCGGCTGGCCCGGTAATTAAAAACTACGGTAAACATGCCAAAGTTCAGCAAGACCTTAAGCTTGATACTAATGCCACTTTTAATGTCGCTTTTGATATTGGGGAGCAAGGTGGGGTTGGTAAAGTAAACGGCAGCATTGAAACCCTAGCGCGTTTTATCAATATGCATGTAGCTAATGGGGTGGCGTTAGAAAATATTAATTTAGCACTAGTAGTGCATGGCAAAGCAGGCTTTGATTTATTAAAAGAGCCGTTGTACGAAGAGAAATTTCAGCAAAAAAATGCGAATAAGGCATTGTTGCAAGATTTAATGAAAAACCAGGTAACAATTTACTTATGCGGCCAATCGGCAGCGTACCACAATATTTCCAATAAAATGATTATGCCAGGCGTTAAAATGGCATTGTCTGCTATGACCGCGCATGCAGTATTACAAAACCAAGGTTATACACTTAACCCGTTCTAATGGACAACGTATGCTGCTTTATAAGCGAAAAAACTCGACAAACCCCATATCCATAGCGGAATAGAAACGGTAGATATTAATGTGGTAACAACCACTATTCCGGCTGTGGTTTCTTGATGCTTTGCATGCTGTTTAGCAATTAAATAGGCATTTACCCCTGCAGGGCTTGCACTTAAAATAACTAAGGTCATGGTGGTAAGCGTTGGAAAGTGGAATATAAAGTGACTTGTTATCAGGATTAAACTTGGCAGCAGTAAAAGCTTTAATACACTGGCAGTAATAATAAATCTTACTTCGCTACGTATTTTATAAAAAGCTAACGAGGCGCCGAGTAAAAAAAGTGCCAATGTAATCGCAGGCTTACCTAGCAATAGCAAACTACTATTTACTATTACTGGCAACTCTATTGCCATTAAATTAATAATAAAACCACCGGTTATGGCAATTAATAATGGATTGAAGAAGGTTTGTTTTAGAAAAATTCGCCAATTAAACTGTCCAATGTTAACCGCTAATACACTCGTTAGGCCAATTAACAGCGCACTGTGTAAACTCACCACCAGAAATATTGTCGGTAATACTTGCTCACCTAAGACCATTAAAGCGATAGGCATTCCCACAATAACGTTATTGGAATAACCAGCGCCAAAAGCGTAAACGGCTGAGGCAGGAAGATCGTGATTTAAATGTTTGTGAAAATAATAGTTTATCGCCAACGCCATGCCATAAACCAATAGCAAGGGTAAATAAAAGGCACTATAGATATTTAAATCTATGGTGCTCATATCGGCATTGGCTAACTGTTGAAATAAAAAGGCCGGAATAGCAACGTTAAAGGTAAATCTAGTCAGTGTATTAACTTGGTCTTTATTAAACCAGCCACTTTTAGCCAATAAAAAACCAATAAAGCCAACAATAATTAATGGGCTAATAAGCGTAAAAGTATCCATTAAACGCCTATATTAGAAGGTGATGTTGTAAGCCACGACCAACAAGGCCAAGGTAATGCTAATAAAAGAGTCGTTTTATTTTGCTTGCTAGGATTAATATTGATTTTCAAAGTAACTTTCTATAATTAATTTTGCCGATGCTGCGTCGATATTATCTTTTTTAAGATTGCGATAACCACCCTCAGCGAATAAGGCTTCTTTAGCGGTGGCGGTGGTTAGCCGCTCATCTTGAAACTCAACTTTAAGTCCAAAACGGCCAGACACCCGGTTACCAAACTTTTTAGCGTCATGGGTTAGTTGCTGCTCAC
Source organism: Colwellia sp. PAMC 21821 (assembly GCF_002077175.1). NCBI lineage: Bacteria > Pseudomonadati > Pseudomonadota > Gammaproteobacteria > Alteromonadales > Colwelliaceae > Colwellia > Colwellia sp. PAMC 21821. The sequence goes on along the minus strand of NZ_CP014943.1, from coordinate 553,184 downwards.
TGCCATCCATATTTAGCGGTAAACCTACCACTATAAAGTCTGGTTGCCACTCCTTGATAAACTTTGTCATGCCGTCCCAATCAGGAATGCCATCACGCGCTTTAACTGAGCCTAAAGGCGAAGCTGAGCCAGTTAATTCTTGTCCAACGGCTACACCAATATACTTTTTACCAAAATCAAAACCGAGGATTGTACGTTCTCCAACTACTGCTTTACTTGCCATTATGCATGACCAACTTCACTGGATAAATGCGCCATATCAATACCCAGTTTTTCAGTGGCTTTTTTCCAGCGTTGCTCAATGGGGGTATCAAATATAATATCGCCATCAGCAGGCGTTAACAGCCAAGAGTTAGCTTTTATTTCTTCTTCTAACTGCCCAGGGCCCCAACCAGCATAGCCAAGTGTGACCATGAATTTTGCCGGTGCCCCTTCTGTGCCAAGCGCCATTAAAATATCTTTCGAGGTGGTGATCATTACATCATCGGTTAAAGCTAAAGAACTATTCCATCCCGTTTGAGTGCTGTGCAACACAAAACCTCGATCTTGGGATACAGGGCCACCGGTTAATACTTGCTGGTCTAACTCTGGCGCATCAATTTTGTCTTCATCAATTTGCGTCAGTAATTCATTCAGGGTGACATTGATAGGAAGGTTTATGATCAAACCCATCGCCCCTTCAGCATTATGCTCACAAATATAAGTTACCGTTTTATTGAAATAGGAGTCGTCTAAATTGGGCATAGCAATCAAAAGTTGATTTTCAAAACTATTCATAAATATACCTTAATAATCAAGAAGAAATACGCTAAAGGCAACATGCCTTTAGCATCTAATACTAAAAGGATTAAATTAGCGCTTTCTAATGTTTTGCTCGATAGCATCCATTAATTTACCGCTAATATTTATTGGGTATGCTGCTTCAATTTCGCGAATACACGTTGGGCTAGTGACATTGATTTCAGTGACTTTGTCGCCAATAACATCTAAACCAACAAAAAATAAACCGCGTTTTTTCAATTCTGGAGCAATAGTTTCTGCAATAAGTTTATCGCTAGCACTAAGAGGACGTGCTACACCGCGACCACCTGCGGCCAAATTACCGCGAGTTTCACCTTGTGCAGGAATACGCGCTAAACAATAAGGCATTGGTTCACCGTTAACGATTAATATACGTTTATCACCGTCAACAATTTCTGGTAGGTACTCTTGAACCATAGCATATTGTGTTGAATGTGCCGTTAAAGTTTCGAGAATTACGCCAACATTAGGATCATTTTCACCAATTCTGAAAATTGATGAGCCACCCATACCATCTAAAGGCTTGATGATAATATCTTTATTTTCTTTATGAAATTCTCTGATCTTTTGATTATTTCGTGTTACCAATGTTTTAGGTGTCAGCTCTGGGAACCAAGCAGTAAATAGTTTTTCGTTACAATCACGTAAGCTTTGTGGCTTATTAACAATGAGTGTACCGGCAACTTCAGCACGTTCTAACATGTAAGTAGCATAAATAAATTCAGTATCAAACGGCGGATCTTTACGCATTAATACCGCGTCTAAATCAGCGACATTAATGTCTTCGCGTTCCTCTAACTCATACCAATGTTCAGTATCGTCAAATACTTTTACTTTTGCCGCTGTTGCGCGACAAACGCCTTGTTCTAAGTAGAGATCTTGCATCTCCATGTAATAAATTTCATATCCGCGCGCTTGCGCTTCAAGCATCATGGCCATTGAAGAGTCTTTTTTTACTTTGACTTCGGAAATAGGGTCCATAACAACGCCAATTTTTATGCTCATATTTTTTCCTAAAAGTTATTTATCATAAATGCTTTATACCAAGTTGATTAATTAGCTGCTCATTTTTCCTCATGAAAAAGTAGATCACTTAATTAATCAAATTGGTATTACACAGTCTTACTGCAGCGAGTCGTTTAATTCTGTTAATCATTATGCGCTGTATCTAACTTAACGCTACGTTAATTTAAATCACCGTAACGACATTGTAATGCCGTAATTGCCGTTAGGGCTGCTGTTTCTGTTCTCAGTACTCTAGGCCCAAGCAATACATCGTGAAATCCAGCTGTGTTAGCACTGGCAATTTCATCATCACTTAAGCCGCCTTCTGGGCCAATTAATAACCGCACTCGTTGATTTTCTATCGGCAAACTCATAATCGAATGCTCGGCTTTGGGGTGTAAGTTCAGTTTTAAGGCTTTACTGTCTTGCTGTAACCAATCGTCTAAATAAATCGGTGTTGCTACTATAGGGACCGCGCAACGGCCACTTTGTTCACAGGCACTTATCACTATTTTTTGCCATTGCTGGTGTTTTTTCTCTAAGCGTTCGCCGCTAAGCTTTACACCACAGCGCTCGGTGAAAATTGGCGTAATAGTATTAACGCCTAATTCTACTGACTTTTGCAAGGTAAAATCCATGCGATCACCCCGTGAAATACCTTGGGCTAAATGTATATTCAGTGGCGACTCGTTTTCAATTAGCTTTTTAGCGATAACCTCTACATCAGCACTTTTTTTACCCACGTTAGCAAGTTTGGCTTGGTACTCAAAGTATCCTGCCTGTTCTGCTACGCCATTAAACAACGTAATGTCGTCACCGTTTTTAAGACGTAATACTCGCACAATATGGCCAAAAGCATCTTCGTTTAATGCTTGGGTCTGACCCACTTCAAAGGTTTGTGCTTGGTAAATACGAGGGTTACGCATAAAGGTTATCCATATCTGCTATTTATTTTTAATTTGTTGAGTTTACATTAACTATTAACGCTAAGGCTATTATTGCTGAAAGGCGAATGTATTTTTGCAAGATTTGTCACTGGCTGCAATTTATAACATAGCCAGTAGATAAGGGCATTGAATACTAAATTCAATTAATAGGCAGGAAAATAATCGACTTTATTTATTTTAGCGATAGCTAATTAACAAAAAACCGCTCAAAGAGCGGTTTTGTTAAACAAGCATTGTAAATTAAATACCAGCAGATAAACGTAACGCTTCAGCTTTATCTGTTTTTTCCCAGCTAAATGCTGTGAAGGTATCATCGCCAACCGTCATCTCAAATGGTTCGCGACCAAAGTGACCATAAGCCGCTGTTTGCTTATACATAGGGTGTAGCAGGTCTAACATTTTAGTTATACCGTATGGGCGTAAGTCAAAGTGTTCACGTACAATTTCAACTAAACGCGCTTCAGACACTTTACCCGTTCCAAAACTATCAATTGAAATTGAAGTCGGTTCAGCAACACCAATTGCGTATGATATTTGAATTTCACAACGATCAGCTAAGCCCGCTGCAACAATGTTTTTAGCCACATAACGGCCAGCATAAGCCGCGCTGCGATCAACTTTTGATGGATCTTTACCAGAGAAAGCACCACCACCATGACGTGCCATGCCGCCATAAGTATCAACAATAATCTTACGACCTGTTAAACCACAATCACCAACCGGGCCACCAATAACAAAACGACCAGTAGGGTTGATATGGTATTTAGTGTCTTTCGTTAACAACTCGGCAGGTAACACATGCTTAATAATGTTTTCCATTACCGCTTCATGTAAATCTTCTTGTTTGATATCAGGGTTGTGCTGTGTAGACAATACAACTGTATCAATAGCAACAGGCTTGTTATCTTCATAAATAAAGGTAACTTGGCTTTTTGCATCAGGACGCAACCAAGGTAAAATACCTGATTTGCGTGCTTCAGCTTGACGCTCAACTAAACGGTGCGAATAGTATAAAGGCGCAGGCATTAAAGTTTCGGTTTCATTGGTAGCATAACCAAACATTAAACCTTGGTCACCAGCCCCTTGGTCTTCAGGCTTAACGCGATCAACACCTTGAGCAATTTCTGGTGACTGTTGGCCAATTAAGTTCATAATGCCGCAGGTTTCACCATCGAAGCCAACATCAGAAGATGTGTAACCAATTTCTGAAATAACATCACGGGTAATTCTTTCTAAATCTACCCAGGCTGTTGTTGAAACTTCACCAGAAATAATCGCAACACCCGTTTTTACCATAGTTTCGCAGGCAACTCGTGCATGTTTATCTTTGGCAATAATAGCATCTAAAACCGCATCAGAAATTTGATCGGCTATTTTATCTGGATGTCCTTCTGACACTGACTCAGAAGTAAAAAGGTGTGTAGACATAAACCCTCTGTAAAAATTAACTGAAAAACAATCTTATACCAATTGGACTCATTTATAAGCCACCGAGCGATAACCGCATAATTAGTATTAGTCTTTAATGGCGATATTCTAACTGTTTAGCTAACTTATTCCTAGAGTTATTTACGCCTAGATGGCTAAACGTCTTTAATTGGTCTGTTTATTTGAAGAATATATGTAACAGTTATTTGCCAGTTAATGTTTTGGAACTGTGGAGATAAGCAGGAAAGACTGACGTGAGCGTACTTTTAGGATTAAGGATAACTATTTAATTGCAACGGGCGTTGCCAAATGTGATTAAAGAGTGCTTGCTGAGTTTCGCAGCACTTAGAACTATAAAAGGTAGTTGTGCCTAAGTTATTACTGGTATTAATAAGTTGATAAAGTGCTAACTGTCGCTGTAATTGCTCGGTAACCGGCAATGCCGTCTCCATAATCACGACATTGTTGCCACAAATTTCGTTAATCAAGTTTTTTACTAACGGGTAATGTGTACAACCTAACACGATAGTATCTACGCCTTTTGCCAGCAAAGGTTGCAAATATCCGGTTAGCATTAATTTGCACTCAGACGAGTTTTTCTTATCTTGTTCTATCAGCTCCACTAAGCCAGGGCAGGGCTGAACAATGACCTCGCTGTTACGACTATATTGCGCAACTAAGCCTAAAAAACGCGGATTGTGAGCTGTTGCTTTAGTGACTAATATCGCCACTTTTTTATTTTTACTTAAGTTTACTGCTGGCTTTATCGCGGGTTCTACACCAATAACAGGAATTAAAATATTTTTACGGAGTTGATCAATCGCATTTACGGTGGCGGTATTACAGGCAACAACAATTGCTTTGGCCTTGCGTTCAATAAACCACTGAGCTATTTCATTAACGCGTTGTTGAATAAACTCAGCCGACTTGTCGCCATAAGGGGCATGTAAAGTATCGGCAACATAGAGTAAGTTTTCATTGGGTAAGTGCTGATTTATGCATTGCGCGATAGATAAGCCGCCAACGCCGGAGTCGAATATACCAATAGGATCACTGTTAGTTGCTTGCAGTTTATTTTCTGTAGCTGAATTTGCTGCGGTTATATTGGTATTTTTTTGGTTTGGCATTAAATTGATGCGACTTAATTCATGGCGAAGTTAGTTGTACTAAGTATATTATCAACAGGCAAATCAGATCTATAGATATTTTGGTAATGATATTAACTGCCTAAACTCGACAGTGAGCGCTTATTCTGAGCTTTTACTTAATATACCGTATCTTTTACTGTGACTCTTTATTTTTACAGGGAGAAAACAATAAGAAGGGAATGAGTTGTGAACTAAAGACTTATAGCTACCACGTTCAAGCAACTGCGCCTTGCATAAATAGGTGTAAAGTTGTTGGTCGCTTCCTCATTTACTCCTCCTGCTTTTCTTCCTGTGAATAAATTTATTTTTCGCGAGTCACGATCAAATTAAGCTAAATAAACTAATACATAATGAAAGCGCTAACGATGAATACTTTAGAAGAATAACAGGATGAAACAGAGAGGGATAAGAAAGGTGACTTCCAAGGTGCCGCAGCTCACATTTGTCCTGAACACCGGGTGTTCAGGGCGGACGTATCATTCTAACCGTAGGCTTCCCGATACGAGCCGGGCTTGCACAATAGCTAATAATCAACATCCTTAGGTAAAACTTATCGGCTCAGGGACATAGTTCGCATACAAACACCCCAGAAGTCGAAACCATTATAGCGAAAATTAGCTGTCTAATTAAGTCTTTTATCACTTGTAAGACCTGATTGCTTAATGCTTGAACAAATTGAAGTTTCTTTGAACGAAAAGGCTTTATTTAAAAGCTATAAAATACTGAAGCAGCTAACTAGGCAGTTTTAGGGCGGTTTACGGCTTGTTCAATAGTCGCTTGTAGCAATTCTATTTTGCTTTGCATTTTTTCACGTTCTTGCTCTAAATCATTACGTGTTTGAATTAAATCATGGGCAAGGTTTAATGACATCATTACTAAGGCTTGTTCGGGGGATTTTACTGATTGAGATTTCTTAGCGTCTTGCTCTAAACGCTGGTTTATTTCATTCGCCGCTTGCAACAACGCAGACTCATGGCCAGCAGGACAAGCGACTTTTAGTCGTTTGTTGGCAACATTTATAGTGACTGTGTGTTGGCTCATTGCGTTGTTATTCTCAATGCATCATATTAGTTTAATGAGCCGTTAGCTCAAAATATTACGCTACTAGCTTGTAATACCAAGAAAAATAGTGATAACAAAACTTAGTGCGCCATAAAGGGGAACTATAACGATGAGTGTTACACTATGCAAGTGATCTCTATGGTTTTTTCTGGAATCAAGGCTATGCCAATGTTAAGATAGCTAGCAATATACCCCGATTGAATTTATATTTTATGGCTGATAGCACCTCTTTAGATTTTTCCTCCGTACAAGCGATTTTAACCAGTGAAGGTATTGAAGCACATGCCGCTGAAATTCATGGTGTGCTTACCGGTTTGATTTCTGCTGGCTTTGAGTTCGAAAGTAGCGACTATATCGCTATGGTTAACGACATGCTAAATAATGCTGAAGGATTACCAACAGCAATTAAAAGCTTAGTAAAAAACATGTACAGTGAAATTTGGCAGAAAATTCTTGATGACTCATATGGTTTCCAATTAATGCTGCCAGATGACGACGACTCAATTATTGAACGTGGACATGCACTCGGTAAATGGGTACAAGGCTTTAACTTAGGCTTTGGCTTACAACAAACAAAAAATGCGGCTTTGTCTGAAGATGTTAAAGAAGTGCTGGTAGATTTTGGTGAAATTGCTAACTTGTCTGACGAAATGGAAGAAAATGAAGCTACCGAGCAAGCTTATTTTGAAATTGCTGAATATGTTAGGATCTCCGCTTTACTTTGTTTTACCGAATTAGGCGCGCCACCAGCGCAACAGGATAAAACAGAAACTTTGCACTAGATTTTTCGACTAAAGTGCTTTGCGATAAAAGCACTTTAGTGATAAAAATTTAGTGATAAAAATTTAGCTATAAAAAGTAAACTGATAAACATGATCAAAAATACCTTGTTGCCCGTTGCTGAGTTTCTTCAGCGAAGAAACGATTTTATTGCCCAAATGCCAGCCAACAGCCTTGCGCTAATTGCTGCCGGCAAAGAAGTCACGCGCAGTAATGATACCGAATATCCGTTTTGCCAAAGTAAGCACTTTTATTATCTTACTGGCTTTAACGAACCTGATGCAGTTTTGGTATTAATTAAAGGTGACGATTCAGCGCAAAGTATTTTGTTTTCCCGTGAAAAAGACCGTCTACAAGAAATTTGGCATGGACGACGCGTTGGTCAAGTACAAGCTATTGAAACGTACAAGTTTGACAGCTGCTTTACTTTAGACGAAGTTGATGAGCAATTATTGCCGCTGTTTATCGGTAAGTCGGCGGTATTAATTTGTCAGCATGAGCAAAATAAATTTCAGCAACAAGTACTGGCCTGGTTAGCTGAAATTAGAAAAGCGGCTCGCACGGGTGTTAAAGCACCAACCACCTTGATTGATTGCAGTGGCTTACTCGATGAAATGCGGTTACATAAATCAAATGCCGAGCTCGACATTATGCGCCAAGTTAATGTCATTAGTGGCGCTGCACATCAACGCGCCATGCAACAAACTCAAGCGGGTAAATTTGAATATCAAATAGAAGCAGAATTACTGCACGAATTTGCGACTAATGGCGCACGTCACCCTGCATACAGTTCAATTGTTGCTGGTGGCGACAATGCCAATATTTTACATTACACCGACAATGACGAAGTGCTCAATAACGGCGACTTATTATTGATTGATGCCGGTGGCGAATTAGCGGGTTATGCCGCTGATATTACCCGTACATTTCCGGTGAATGGCAAATTTAATACAGAACAAAGCACTATTTATCAATTAGTGTTAGACAGCCAAAACCTCGCAATTAACGCTATTAAGCCAGGCCAAACGCTTGCTGAATTAAACCGTATAGTTTGTCAGTTTCTCACCCAGGGTTTATATGATTTAGGCATTTTAAAGGGTAACGTAAACGTATTGTTAGCCCAACGCGCCTGTAAAAAGTATTTTATTCATGGTTTAGGGCACTGGTTAGGTCTTGATGTGCATGATGTTGGCGATTACCATGCTAGCCCACAGCGCGAGCAATTACGTCCATTTGTCGCCGGTATGGTCATGACTATTGAACCTGGCATTTATATTCCGAGCACTGATAAAACTGTTGATGAAAAATGGCGTGGTATTGGCGTGCGTATCGAAGACAATATATTGGTCACTGCATCCGGTTTTGAAAACTTAACGGTTAATGCGCCGAAAACTATCGCTGATATTGAAGCGTTAATGTCGCAGTAAACTCAAACTCAGTAAACTTAAACTCAGTAAACTCACACTAAAGGTTAACGATGGAAAAGAGTGCAGCTAGCTCAAATAATACGCCTACTTCCGCCAAGCACTTTGATGTGATCATTTCGGGTGGCGGATTATCGGGTAGCCTAATGGCGCTGAGCCTATCTGCACTGCGTGATCATAATCAAAAACCCCTGAAAATAGCTATTATTGAAGCTAACCCCATATTATCTGAGTCGGCTGCGAGTTTTGATGATCGTGTTTTAGCCTTATCACATGGCAGCGCTAATTATTTAGCAAGTATCGGCGCATGGCAATATTTACAAAGCCACGCAGAGCCTATTAAAAATATTCATATTTCAGATCGTGGTTATTATGGCAAAGCACGGCTTTATGCTCAGCATCACCAAGTTGATGCCCTCGGTTATGTTGCCGAAATGTCGAGTATTGGCGCTGCGTTTTTAAAAGCGCTAGCCAACAAAAGTAATGTGACTTGGTTTACCCCTGACAGTATTAGCGATGTAAAGTGGCAAGCTGAGCAAGTTAATGTTGAATTAAACTCAGGTTTAAAATTATCTGCTGCGTTATTGCTAGCCTGTGATGGCGCTAAATCACCTTGTCGACAATTTGCCAACATTGCCACCACCAGTCGTGACTATCAACAATCTGCGCTAATTGCCAATGTGGCAACTTCTACTCATCATAAAAATATTGCTTACGAACGCTTTACCGAAACAGGCCCCATCGCCATGTTGCCTTTGTCAGCGGCCCCAAACGTTAGTGCTAGTTCCAATGCAGCAAAGCAAAACAGTGCAGGGCGTTGCTCATTAGTGTGGACGTTAACACCAGAGTTAGCTGAAAAAATGCTAAACCTGTCGGATAAAGAATTTGCTCAGCAGTTAGAGAAAGCGTTCGGTCATTGGCTAGGCAATATTACCCAAGTCGGTAAACGGGTTATTTATCCACTTAAATTAGTACAAGCGAGCGAGCAGGTTTATCATCGTATGGCGCTAATTGGAAATGCTTCACATACTATTCACCCGATTGCCGGACAAGGCTTTAATTTAGGGCTACGTGATGTTAGCGAGATGACTGAGGTCATCAAAAAAGCTTTAGCTGGGCATCAAGACATCGGCGCTTTTGCGAGTTTAATGCAATATGGCAAGGCGCGTCAGCAAGACCAAAAGCAAGTGATCAGCTTAACCGACTCTTTAGTGACTTTGTTTTCGAATCAGTTACCGCCGTTAGTAGCAGGGCGAAATATTGGTTTAAAAGTATTAAACTATTTTCCAACGCTGAAAAACGCCCTAGTTAAGAAAACGATGGGCTATTAAAAAATGAATGCAAAAAGTAAATGCAAAAAATAAATGCTAAAAGTGAATGTTAAAATCATGAATGTGACAAACAATGCAAAAATTTGATCTGTTAATTGTCGGCGGCGGCATGGTTGGCCTAACATTGGCACTGGCTATTCGCCAAGCAAGCGAGCTTAGTGTCGCTATTGTTGATAACGCACCTGTTGGCGAGATTAGCGATGAGCCTGAAGTTCGTGTTAGCGCCATTAATGCTGCCAGTCAGCAAATGTTTACCAACCTTAATGTTTGGCAAGACATTATTGCCCAACGCGCACAACCTTATCACGATATGCATATTTGGGATAAAGCCGGTTACGGACAACTTGATTTTGCTTTAAAAGATGTAAGCCATTCAACAGTAGGCGAAGGGCCTGAGCAATTAGGTTTTATCATTGAAAATAATGTTATACGAAATGCTTTGTGGTATAAAGCAGCGCAAGACAGTGGTATCGAGTTTTTTACCGAGCATAAACTCCAACAACTAAACCCGAGCGAAAACGAAGTATTTGCCACCTTTGAAGCCAACTGCAACAGCCAACCTATGCCGATAGTAGCAAAGTTAGTGGTTGGCGCAGACGGTGCCAATTCTTGGGTGCGCAAGCAAATGAATGTGCCGTTAACGTTTCGAGATTATGATCATCATGGCATTGTTGCCACGGTTAAGTGTCAGCAAGGTCATCAAAATACCGCTTGGCAAGTATTTTTAGACACTGGTCCGTTGGCGTTACTGCCCTTATATCAAAATAATTTATGCTCAATTGTTTGGTCAACTAGCCCTGAAGAAGCTACGCGGTTAACTGCTTTGTCAGCAGAAGCGTTTGGCAAAGAAATTACCGCGGCTAGCGATGGTAAACTTGGACAAGTAACATTAGTCAGCGAACGATTTACCTATCCGTTAACCATGCGTTTCGCCCAAGCGTTTACTAAAGGTCGCATGGTGTTAGTAGGCGATGCCGCACATACTATTCACCCATTAGCTGGGCAGGGCGTTAACTTAGGATTACTTGACGCCGCGGCTTTATCACAAACCATCACTGAGCAACTTAATAAAGCACAAGCGAGTGGTATGGATGATAATGCTTGGTATAGCGATAAATCATTACAACAATTTGCCCGCTGGCGTAAAAGTGAAGCGGCAGAAATGATCGCCGCGATGGAAGCCATTAAACAAGCCTTTACACCACAGCAAAGCGCGATTAAATTACTGCGTGGTTTAGGCATGTCGTTGCTCAATAACTTTAAACCAGCGAAAGCGATAATGATAAATCAAGCGTTAGGTTTTAAAGGCAATTTACCCAAATTAGCCAAAGCACGGGCACAACAAGTACCACAAAATTTATCGCAGCATAATAATCAGTCATAGTTTCATCTAAAACACCTCATTTTTATTGACCATTAAGTCAAGAAAAACGCTATTTTCTCATCTTGCCAAGTACAAATTTGTTCGTTGGGAAAATAGTTGTTTTTATTCTTTTCGCGGATATAAAATTTAAGTTTGCCACAGGCTTGTATTTCATACTCACAAGGAATTATATTTTTTAAATGCATACTTTTAAAAATATAATTTTAAATACTTACTTTAGTCGGTTTTAAATTTCAAATATGCATTCTTATCTGTTGAATCAACAGTTACTCAGAGCTATAATCCTCGGCACTTTTTGTAAATCTTCCGTCTTTATCCTAGGTTTAGGTATATTTAAGCCGCTAAAAAAACTTAGATAAAACAACTAACGTGAGTGAAACGTACGATGACAAATAAAACAGTATTACATGCTAAGCACATAGAAGCTGGCGCCAAAATGGTTGATTTTTACGGTTGGGAAATGCCGATCAACTATGGCTCTCAAATTGAAGAGCATCATGCCGTGCGTACAGACGCTGGTATGTTCGACGTTTCACACATGACTATTGTTGATGTTAAAGGCGCTGATGCACAAGCATTTTTACGTCGTTTAGTGATTAACGACGTTGCTAAGCTTGATGTGGTTGGTAAAGCACTTTATACCGGTATGTGTAACGTTGAAGGCGGTGTTATTGATGATTTGATCATTTACTTCTTCAGCAATACAGATTATCGCTTAGTGGTTAACTCAGCTACACGCGAAAAAGACTTAACGTGGATCAACGAACAATCTGTAGGTTTTGACGTCATCGTTACTGAACGTCCAGAATTTGCCATGATCGCCGTACAAGGTCCACAAGCTAAAGCTAAAGTAGCCACATTACTTACTACAGAGCAAATAGCGGCTGTTGATGGTATGAAGCCATTTTTCTCAGCACAAGCGGGCGATTTATTTATTGCTACAACTGGCTACACAGGCGAAGACGGTTATGAAATCGCCTTACCTGCTGAGCAAGCGGCTGACCTTTGGCAACAATTGCTAGACGCAGGTGTTAAACCTTGTGGTTTAGGTGCGCGCGATACCTTACGTTTAGAAGCTGGTATGAACCTTTATGGTTTAGACATGGACGAAAGTGTGTCGCCATTAGCCGCTAACATGGCTTGGACCATTAGCTGGGAACCAGAAGATCGTATCTTTATCGGCCGAGAAGCATTAGCCGCGCAACGTGCTGCTGGCGACCAACTTAAATTAGTCGGCTTAGTACTTGAAGAAAAAGGCGTATTACGTTCGGGTCTTAAAGTACTTACTGAATCCGGCGAAGGTATTATTACCTCGGGTACTTTTTCTCCAACATTAGGCCACAGTATCGCTATGGCGCGTGTTCCACGTAGCGTTGCTCTAGGTAGTACAGTAGAAGTTGAAATGCGTAAAAAGCTAGTGAAAGTGCAAGTCATTAAGCCGAGCTTTGTGCGTAACGGCAAAAAAGTTTTTTAAACCCATAAGGTCTACGCTAACTTTCATTAGATAGTGATAAAACCTTATTAAAAATGCAAAAAATTTAAGCTATAGTATGATTGAATAGCGCAAGCAGCTTCATACTATGGTCATTTAAACAAAAATTTAAACAAAATTTAAAAATACAGACTAGGAACCAAACAATGAGCAACATTCCTTCAGAATTAAAATATGCAACATCACACGAATGGGTACGTAACGAAGGCAACGGTGTAGTTACTGTCGGTATTACAGAACACGCACAAGGCCTTTTAGGTGACATGGTATTTGTTGAATTACCTGAAGTTGGCGATACAGTAAGTACAGGTGACGACGTTGCCGTAGCAGAATCTGTAAAAGCAGCATCAGACATTTACGCACCGGTAACAGGTGAAGTCATTGAAGTGAATGAAGACCTTGAAGATTCACCAGAGTTAGTTAACTCAGACGCGTTTGGTGACGGTTGGTTATTCAAGTTAAAAATTGAAGACGAAGGTGAGTTAGAGAACTTGCTAGATGCTGAAGGTTACGCAAACTCGATCGACGAAGACTAACTTTAGCGTCGTCAATCAACTTTAGTCTGCATTGTCGGCGTTGCTCGCCTTGTCACTTACTACAGTAAGCTCCAACGGCTCGCAACTTGACGGCTTTGCCTACATGGATGTAGGTACTTAGGTTAAGTCTGGAACCATTAACCTGTGCCTAAAATCGATTGACTTAGCTAAAGCATTTTGAAGCCTCTTTCTTATTGCAAGAATCCGAGGCTTTATTTTTTAAATACTATCAACTTTATAGTGAAGCTGTTTTATGTCTACTCAAAATAATGACTCGTTATCTTTAGCTGAATTAGAGCAAAGACAAAATTTTATTAGCCGCCACATTGGTCCTAATGCCGAGCAAACGCAAGCTATGCTCAACGATATTGGTGCTGAATCTATTGACGCGCTTATCGACCAAATCGTACCAAGTGATATTCGTTTAGCTGATTTACCGGCTATCGAAGAAAGCAAAACTGAAGTACAAGCCTTAGCCGACTTAAAGAAAGTGGCAAGCTTGAACAAAGTAAACGAGACATATATTGGTTTAGGTTACTACGGCACACTTACACCGAACGTTATTTTGCGTAACGTGTTAGAAAATCCAGGCTGGTACACGGCATACACGCCTTACCAACCAGAAATTGCTCAAGGTCGTTTAGAGTCTTTATTAAACTTCCAACAAATGTGTATCGACCTAACAGGTTTAGACCTAGCGTCGGCGTCATTACTTGATGAAGGCACAGCAGCAGCTGAAGCCATGGCATTAGCTAAGCGTGTGTCAAAAAACAAGAAATCAAACTTGTTCTTTATCTCAAGCGACGTTTACCCACAAACTATCGACTTAGTTAAGCAACGTGCCGAAATGTTTGATTTCGACATCGTTGTAGCTCCGGCGAACGAAGTGGTTGATCACGACGTATTTGGCGCGTTATTACAATACCCAAGTGCCACCGGTGAAATTACTGACATTAGCGACCTAATTGCTAAAGTGCATGAGAAAAAAGGTATTGTTGCTGTTGCTGCCGACATCATGAGCTTAGTGCTATTAAAAGCGCCAGGCGAATTAGGTGCAGATGCGGTTATCGGTTCAACCCAACGTTTTGGTGTGCCAATGGGCTACGGCGGACCACACGCCGCATTCTTTACTACCTCTGAAAAATTCAAACGTTCATTACCGGGCCGTATTATTGGTGTATCAAAAGACACACGCAATAACCCAGCATTACGTATGGCCATGCAAACGCGCGAGCAACACATTCGCCGCGAAAAAGCCAACTCAAACATTTGTACTGCACAAGTGTTATTAGCCAACATGGCCGCATTTTACGCGGTTTATCATGGTCCTAAAGGCTTAAAAATTATTGCTCAGCGTATTCACCGTTTTGCTGATATTTTATGTTTAGGTGCAGCGTCTAAAGGTTTAACGGCAATTCACGCTAACTACTTTGACACCTTAACGTTTAACGTCAGTAATAAAGATGAAATCGTTACACGTGCACTAGCGGCTGGCGTTAACTTCCGCACTGACGTTGAAGGTCAAATCAGCATTTCGTTAGATGAAACTACGACACGCGAAAACGTAGCGACTTTGTTTGATATTTTATTAGGCGCAGGGCACGGCTTAGAAGTAGCCGCACTTGACCAACAAATTACTGACTGTGGTCATTCATCAATCCCTGCATCGTTACAACGTGAGTCTGCGATTTTAACGCACCCAGTATTTAACTCGTATCACAGTGAAACTGAGATGCTACGTTACATCAAAAAGTTAGAAAACAAAGATTTAGCGCTTAACCATTCAATGATTTCATTGGGCTCATGTACCATGAAACTGAATGCTACAGCACAAATGATCCCAGTATCATGGCCTGAATTTGCCAACATGCATCCATTTGCCCCTGTTGACCAAGCACAAGGTTACAAGCAAATGATTGACGAGTTGGGTGATTGGTTAGTAGAACTTACCGGTTACGACAACATTTCAATGCAACCTAACTCAGGCGCACAAGGCGAGTACGCTGGCCTTATCGCGATTCACAAATATCACGAAAGCCGCGGCGATGCGCATCGTAACATTTGTTTAATTCCATCATCTGCGCACGGTACTAACCCAGCATCTGCCATGATGGTGGGTATGAAAGTGGTTGTAGTGGCTTGTGATAAATCAGGTAACGTTGACATGGCAGACTTAAAAGCGAAAGCAGAAGAGTTAGCCGACAACCTATCTTGTATCATGATCACATACCCGTCTACGCACGGTGTATATGAAACGACCATTGCTGAAATTTGTAACATAGTGCATAAGAATGGTGGCCAAGTTTATCTTGATGGCGCAAACATGAACGCTCAAGTAGGTGTTACATCACCAGGCTTAATTGGCGCTGATGTTTCACACTTAAACTTACACAAAACTTTCGCTATTCCACACGGTGGTGGCGGTCCGGGTATGGGTCCTATCGGCGTTAAAGCGCATTTAGCACCTTTCTTACCTGACCATGCATTGATCAACGTCAGCGAAAGCACCAAAGGTAATGGCGCAGTATCAGCAGCACCATACGGCAGTGCCGGTATATTATGTATCTCATACCTATACGTTGCCTTACTTGGTAAAAAAGGTGTTACAGACGCAACTAAATACGCGATAACTAACGCTAACTACTTAGCGACAAAACTTAGCCAACACTACCCAATTTTATACTCTGATAAAAATGGCCGTGTAGCACACGAATGTATTGTTGATTTGCGTCCACTTAAAGCGTCATCAGGCATTACAGAAGTTGATATTGCTAAACGTTTGAACGATTACGGTTTCCATGCTCCAACCATGTCGTTCCCCGTAGCGGGCACGTTCATGATTGAGCCAACAGAATCAGAGTCAAAAGTAGAACTTGACCGTTTCATTGAAGCCATGGTGTCAATTCGTGATGAAGTACGTAAAGTTGAGTCAGGCGAGTGGACAAGCGAAGACAACCCACTGCACAATGCGCCACATACACTAGCAGATATTACAGCACCTTGGGATCGTGGTTACACCATTCAAGAAGCCGTATTCCCAGTGCCTGCGGCAGCAGCGAATAAATTTTGGCCAACAGTTAACCGTATTGATGATGTATATGGGGATCGTAATTTAATTTGTAGTTGTCCTCCTGTTTCTAGTTATGAAGATTAATTTTTTCAAAAATTTAGAGCTTTGATTAGAAAGGCGAACCAGAAATGGTTCGCCTTTTTCGTTTTATTTGCTAGAAAAAATATGCGCTACAATTGCATCAATTTGTTGTGGGGTTGCCTGCCATGTAAAGTCCTTCATATATTGTTTTTTTGCTAATTCAGGTTGTATATAAGTAATATTGTTAAAGCTATTGAGCAGATCAATAGACTGAAACTTTAATGCTGTGCCCTGTGCATATCGGTCTATATCTAATTGACCCTGTTGATTAAAAGGTATCAGTAAATAGTCACAATGAAGAATTTCAATTGCCTGACGATTTTCCATTTCGACATAAGAAATAGAACACTTAACCTTTTCAGAAGCGTACTTAGGAAAACATGTAGCCTTGTCGGCACTTAATAGGCGTTCGAATTTACGGTATGGAATTTTTTCTATTTTGCCGTATTGGTCAAAAAAATGCACTCTTGGACTTATGCCCATGAATTTCTCCTATTTATAAGTCAGATAAAGGGCTACGTACACCATTCGCACCAGCTTGCATAACATGAGTATATATTTGTGTTGTTCTAATATCAGTATGACCTAATTGCTCTTGAACCGTGCGAATATCAGCACCTCGCTGTAATAAGTGCGTAGCAAAGGAGTGACGTAATGTATGACAAGTAACGTTTTTTTCTATACGCGCTTTCTTTGCCGACTGTTTTACTACTTTTCTTATCGATGTTTCATTTATATGATGTCGTCTAAGTGCATTTACTTCAGGATCTATACTGAGTCTTTTTGAAGGAAATAAATAATGCCATCCCAACTCTTTTCGTGCATTAGGGTATTTCCTACTGAGTGCGAAAGGTAAATATACACCCTGATAATCAGGGTTTTTAGAGTCACAGCTAAAAAGTAGTTCAACGCTATTTATTTGCATCTTTAATGCATCAACAAGCTCTTTTGCCAAAGTCACACAGCGGTTTTTTCCTCCCTTACCTTGCCAAACTCTTACAGTATAAAAATCAAAGTCTATATCTTGTACTCGTAAACGAACAGCTTCCATTAATCGTAGGCCGCTACCATACATAAGTTGACAAATTAATTGATAGTTAGCGTCAATTTGTACAAGCAGTGCTGATACTTCTTTTTGAGTTAGTACGACAGGCAGTTTTTGCTGAATATGGCTTTTATTAAAGTTTAATTCCAATGTTAATTCATTTTTAAGCACATATTTGTACATATACGATAAGGCATTCAATGCTAATGCCTGTGTTTTAGGCGCCACATTAACGACATTAGATAGGTGTGAGAGAAAAGACTCAACCTCATGATTATGGCAAGTGCTAGGATGCCGCTTATTATTAAAAATGATAAACGCTTTTATCCAATATAAATAAGACTCGATAGTGCGTTTAGCATACCTTTTTGTCCACATCTGCTCTTTAATATGGGTAAGAAAAAGAGAGCTCATATATTTATCCTTATTTATTTTGTTATGCACTAAGCTGTGCTGTATATTTGTACAGTTTAGTGCGATTTCCTGCTTTCATCCAATAAAAAGGAAATATTCTCGTTTATGTCTTTAACATAACGAAATGTTTTATTAGTAACTTATTGTAGATATTGAATAAATAAGGTATGTTTTGATTATCTTAAAATATGAAAAAAGGATTTTTTCCTTGTTTAAACAAGAATTTTTTCCTCATAATAAGCTGTTAGGTGCAAAGTCAACTCATGCATTCGAGGCAACAATGGATACATATAATCCCAATAAACCAGTAGACTCCGAAAACTGGTTAGCATTAGACGAATATACACGAATTGATTTGGTTCATGATTTCCATTCAGGGTTAGATCTTGAATTAACCGAAGATGGTTTGCAACTTCATGCATCAATCCATGTGATAGTTGAGAATCAATTAGCTATGGAAGTTGATTTATTACCTGAGACCATTGCAAAACTTACAAGGCAAGGACTGAATCGACATGAAGCCATTCATGCAATTGGAGCAATAATAACAGAAGATATCTTTGATGTTATGAAGGGAAATATTGAAGAGTTTTCATCTAAAAAATACAGAAGAAAACTAGAGAAGCTTACAGCAAAAAGGTGGCTAAAAGGGCAATATTAAATTTTGCACCTAACAAGCTATTAAACAAGGACAAAATAAAGTTGGCTTTTTGTTCACTCCGTTCACCTATTTTAGCCAACTCTATTTTGCCTGTTAATAGAGCGTTAGCAATACATGGAGGTTTAGCGATATGGGTATATTTGAGTCAACAATAGGTGCTTTCCATACTATTTTAGCTGTAGTAGCTTTAATTTCTGGTGCTTACGTAGTATTCAAAACAAAAGGCACACTTACCCATAAAAAAGTGGGTTATATTTATGTAGCATCAATGATTTCTATGAATATAACCGCTTTGTTTACTCACGTTTTATTTACATTCGGTCCATTTCATATTCTTGCTGTATTTTCATTATTAACCGTTTTATTCGGTATTTTATCTCCTCTTTTATTTAGGCATCATGATAACTGGCTACAATGGCATTACTCCGGAATGTCATGGTCTTATGTTGGTTTATGGGCTGCCTTTGCCGCTGAAACTGTTGTTCGCCTTCCATTGGAGAGTTTAGGTGTATCTTTTTGGCAGGTAGTTATTGGGGCATCATTGCTAATTACTTGGCTTGGTGGTTATTATATAAAAAAACATAAGAGCAGCTTGGTGGTAGGTATTGCTAACAAATAAGAATAGGTGTCGCGTAGCCGACACCTATTCGGGTGTTGGACAAGCCCGGAGCCTGCTTTATATAGTAAATAGCGTGATTGATTTTCAAGGTGGGTTGGCCTTGTATGTAAATACAAGGCGCACTGAGCCAAAGCGAAAAACCTGGGTGTTTTTCCGCTGTTAATTCAGTTATTTATGCATAGAATATTTATTTCCTCATGAGCGTTTGTTTACACCATCATCCTTTTCTTTCTTTCTTTATTAGCCAGCCCTAATGACGCCAGTACATAGCATCTGATGCTGACAGCACGGACAAGCCCGTTTTGCTTTGGGTTTGGATGGTGTGATGCTTGGCGGTAAAAGGTGAGTAAACTCGGTTAATAAAAACTGTATCAATAATCGTATTTTCCTAGCGCCCGAGGATAAGAGACCATAGTCTCGAACACGCTGTAACCCTTTAGGTAATGCATGCTGTAATATCAGCATCAGAAACGTTAAGGTGGGTAGCGTACGTGTTTCAGTTTTTTTAGTGGTGCTATTTGTATAACGAAAGGTGACGTTTTTATGGTCATGGCTGATAATATCTTTGTCCGCTAATACACCACGATAAAGGTATCTTGAAAGGTATTTTAACGCAGGCAGACCATAGCCCACCTTTTTACAATGAACGACCCATTGCTTTGGCATGATGTTAATGTCTTTCAGCGATAACTCAGGATGTTGGTTAATTGCCTCAAATATGCGAGCTCGCCATACCTTAGCGAGTGCCTTCGCATTAAACAAATAACCCGGCTTGCCTTGCTTCCACTGCTTACGTTTTGCATCATAACCGCCATTGGGCACTATGATATGTATATGAGGATGCAGCTCACGTCTTCTGCTGTGGGTATGTAAAACACTCGTAAACCCTATTGTCCCTAACTTATTACGTCGTGCAAAATCTTTTAAGATTGACGCGCTGACACTAAACATTATTTGATATAGGGCTTTAGGTCGCTTGCGAGCTAACGCTCTTAACTCATAGGGCAAGGTAAAGGTTGTCATGTAATATTGCACAGGTAAGCGTTTTTGTTTTTGTCTTTCAAGCCACGTTGACGTTGTGCTTTGCTGACATTGTGGGCAGTTTCTATGACCACAAGAAAGCGCTTGGCTCTCATGATGCTCACAAGCTGAGCATGCCCATAATGATTGACCTTGTTGCCCCGTTTTACATGACAGCATGGCAAAAATCGCTTGGCGCATATCATGTGATAGTTGACGGCTATACTGAGTTTCAAGGGCTTGATGATGTTGACGTAGTAACGCGATAAAGGTGCTCATTTTACCGACCATGTAATGGTCAATTTATCTGTTAATTGATTTACCGCGCGTGACATATCACGTTGTTTAACTTTCGTGAGTTGTGTGTAGCGTGCCGTGGTGTTGAGACTTGCGTGTCCCAATAGATGCTGTAAAGAGCGTAAATCAAGCCCCTGTTCAAGCAGGTGCGTAGCATAACAATGACGCAGCGAATGTGGGCTAATGAGTTTTTTAATGTGGCAGTCTTGAAGCACACGTTTTAACGCTTTTTGAACACTGCCTTTATCCATAGGCGTATTCGTTTTTGTATGAGTTCCAGGAAAAATCAAACGCTCGTGGCGGTGAGTTTTCCAATAATCCCTTAGCGCTAAGAGGGTGAGCTCAGGCAGAGGTACCATGCGGTCTTTTCCTCCTTTGCCATCACGAACATGTACCAACATGGTCGATTTATCAATATCGTGTATGGTTAAATTAAGGCCTTCGCTTAAGCGTAACCCCATACTGTAAAGGGTCATAAAAAACACTTGGTAGCGAAGTTGCTTGGTTTGATTAATCACATCATCCACTTGCTTGGGTGTTAAAATATCGGGGATGCGTTTTACTTGAGGAGGCTTGACGATAGAAAGCCACTCCCATTGTTTATTGAGCGTATAGCGGTAAAAGAATTGCAAACCGTTACGGTCAAGCTTAATGGTACTCCAAGAATGGGTTTGAATGAGGTTGTTGAAATACAGCTTTAAGTCAGCCGTTGTTAACGTATCAGGTGACTTATCAAAAAAGGCTGTTATACGGCGTACAGCACGGGCATAAGCATCAATAGTTGAAGGACGTTTACCTTGCAGTCTTAAGTTGATAAGATGTTGTTCATAAAGAAAATTATAGTGTTGCTCTTGTGATGTATTCATGAGGTTATACTCCAATAACACACCGTCACAATGACGATGTTATTATTGAGTATGGAAGGTAGTTTCAAAGCTACTCTGCCGCAGAGCGGCTTCGTTCAACAAGCAAATCAACAAGGACTAAAAACAGCGGGCTGTTCGCTCCGCTCCATTTTAGCCCACTATTTTTAGCCCGTTATTTGGGCGTTAGGTTTTCAAGGATGCATATGCCCCAAAAATTAGCTAGGTACAGAATTAGCAGGACACTCAACCTAAATTAAAATGAGTGTCCTGTTAAATTGTTTGAATATTAATCCTGTGTTACTGCAAGTCGCTACGAGTGCTTACGAAAAGCCACCAACCGCAATGCCGTCTAAGTAATCCAATACCGCCTGATGATGCCCATTATCAACCGCGATTTTGCCGTGCTATCAAGCGCTGGTATTTGCTCTCTTTCATACCATTTTTTAGCAGCGTCAATACTTCCAGCCCATTCTATTACCTGTGAAATAATTTGCTGTTCTTGGGGGATCATTTTCTTATGCTCATTGCTAGTTACTTACCTTTCATTATAGGCAAAGACTAATAACCATCATTCACACGGTCGCATCAAGTATAACCATATTTCACGCCTGGTAATTATTTTTCACGCAGTTGATTTAAATTTTCAGTCATAATATAGTTTGTAATCATAATTCATGAGGTAATGAATTATATAATCGTTTTTCATGGTCGATAATCGTTTTTCATGGTAAATCATCATTTTTAGGTGGGTAATATGTTATTAGCTAAACGCGCAAAGTTCTTTGATGAAGAAATCTATCCAGAGCCTGAAGCTGAGCTGGTTGGATATGCTTGGATTATCAATGAATTCCAACTAAGCGTACCTGCTCCTAATGCGATATGCGCCATTGTTCCAGCTATAAACGCTAAACGAAGCAAAGGAAGGTGGTTAATATGGGGAAGCCGTTATCAGCCTGAAGCCCATTGGTTTGCACAATTAACATTTGCGTTGAAATACGAAGGTGTTGATTTAGCTATTATGAAAAGTTTATTTGGCGCTTTGGCAATCGAAGATATTACTGCTTCTGTTGAAAATGAAATAACAGGGGCGTATAGCCGCAGAATTTGGTTTTTCTATGAATGGCTCACTGCGCAAGTACTACCCATTGAGGATGTTACTACTGGTAATTATGTTGACGCGCTAAATGAAAAACTACAATTTGGCTGCGCCAAAACCAAGGTTTCACGCCAACGAATAAATAACAACTTACCGGGTGTTAAAGGGTTTTGTCCTTTAATTAAGAAAACAGAGAAGCTAGTTCAGTATATTGGAGAAAACCTAGACGAAAAAGCGGTCAAGAATATAGGGACTGTTCACAGTGACTTACTTGCAAGAGCTGCTGCTTTTTTACTGCTTTCAGACTCTAAGGCTTCATATACCATTGAAGGAGAAGCGCCTCCTCATAATCGTATAGAGCGATGGGGGAAAGTTATCGGTCAAGCAGGCATGCAGCCATTAACCGTAGAAGAGATAGAACGTTTACAAGAAGTAGTCATTCCTGATAGTCGATTTATTCTGCCGGGAATTCGTTGCGTTGGCGGTTTTGTTGGTGAGCATGATCGTGTGACCAACATACCAATACCTGAACATATATCAGCCAAACCAGAAGATCTTGATGAGCTACTCGCTGCTTATCTAAATGGGTATGAATTAATGAAAGACTCAGGATTCCATCCTGTTTTAGCTGCTGCAATCATTGCCTTTTCGTTTGTTATTATTCATCCGTTAGAAGATGGTAATGGACGAATTCATCGCTACTTAATTCATCATGTACTAGCTGAGAGTGGCTTCACGCCTAAAGGGGTTATTTTTCCCGTATCAGCAGTAATTCTAGAAAAAATAGAAGAGTACAAAGCCGTGTTAGAGCAGTTTACACAACCACGTTTAAAGTATGTTGAATGGCAACCAACGATAGATAACAATGTTCATGTAACAAATGAAACGGCTGACTTGTATCGATATGGAGATATGACACGCCAAGTGGAGTTTTTATTTGAGTGCGTAAAAGATACTGTAGACACTGTTCTTCCTGAGGAAGTCCTTTATCTTGAAAGATACGATGAAATTTGGAACTATGTAAATAATCGGTTTGATATGCCTCAAAAAAACTTAAGTTTACTACTTAACTTTTTGCGTCAGGGTAATGGTAGGTTATCGATAAGGGCTACAACTAGAGAGTTCTCTGCACTAACTGATGTTGAAGTAAAAGAAATAGAAAATAAATATCAAGAAGTGTTTTTGCTTGATTAAGTAAACCATTTTGTCGGTGAACAGTTAGTCATTGTATAAATTAGCAAAATTAGCAGGACACTCATCCTAAATTAAAATGAGTGTCCTGTTAAATTTACTCTGTTAAATTTACTCTGTTAAATTTAGAACTAACCCACCTATAGAGGCTGGCGCCTAGTGGTTAGTTATTATGTTCAAACCTTCTGGAGGAAATAATGAAGTTGGTAAAACAATTTACTATAAAATTAGATAAGTTAGATTTGAGCACTGAGCGTAAAGAAGACTTGCTTGCTAAATATTTAAAAGCTAACTCTAAGACTGAAGCAGAGATGAATGAATATTTTGAGATTATTCCTTCTAAACTAAGCAATAAAAAAATAGTAAAATCAAAAGGTAATAAGAAAAAAAGCAATCCTGAAGCTAAGTACGCTACAAAAAATGAAAACTATTATGCGACTAAGGGAAAATCATTTGATGATAGAGCAAGGCCTACTATTGATGTTCATTTAACATCAGATGAGGCATTAGACAAAAAATATTTAAAAAATGCATAGATTGTGTATTCAGTATTAAGTGAGTTAACAGGTTGTGAATATTAGTAACTATTTGATATAAAATAATAAAAAATATCTTAGACTCGTTTTCATTGTTTAAGGTAGTATCGAAGTGCATTAATTAACTCTGGTCCTATTGATGACTCTATGAATACAGCATTAAGTGATGAAAGCTTCTTAAATAGGTAAAGTTGCAACGGTAATGCGATTGCATTACCGTTGTAAGGTAAACCTAATATTTTGGAGGTTACTATGACACAAGCCACTTTAGAAACTGAATCTACATTGACAGATAGATTTCAAACAACCGTTCCTAGTATTGTTCGTAAAGCTCTGCATTTGAATAAAAAAGATAAAATAAAATTTATCATTCAACCAAATGGCAGTGTCATACTTTCTCGTGTTGAACCTACAGAAAGTGATCCCGTTGTTGAGTCGTTTTTAGCTTTTGTTGCAAAAGATATGCAAGAGTATCCTGAAAAGATTCAGCCCCTTACCGCAAGTATAAAATTAACAAGACACTCACTCAAATTTGCATTTTATTAACGCTGTTCTATGCTTGTGCAAAAACAATTAACTAGGACATCCATTCTTAATTGATAAATATTAAGCCCTCGACTAGGCTTATTACACCCGTCAAAGTAAAAGGATTTTATTGATGACTACCGCCAGAAAACGACTCGTCAGTTTAGTTGACACCCCTTACTATCATTGTATTTCTCGTTGTGTTCGTCGTGCGTTTCTTTGTGGCGAAGATAAATTCACTGGCAAAAGCTTTGAGCATAGGCGCGGCTGGGTTGAAGACAAATTGCTAACCTTAAGTCAGGTGTTCGCCATCGACGTATGTGCTTATGCCATTATGAGCAACCATAGCCACCTAGTGCTGTTTATTGATGAGGCCATTGCCAAGTCATGGTCGAATGAGGAAGTACTTCAGCAATATTAACTAGGACATCCATTTTTAATTGATAAATATTAAGCCCTCGACTAGGCTTATTACACCCGTCAAAGTAAAAGGATTTTATTGATGACTACCGCCAGAAAACGACTGGTAATTAACAAGACACTCACTCAAATTTGCATTTTATTAACGCTGTTCTATGCTTGTGCAAATAGGATTTTAATCAGGAAGCTAGGATGGCAACCCCTCGAAAAAGACAAATCAGTTTAGTCGATACCCCGTATTACCATTGTATTTCACGTTGTGTTCGACGTGCTTTTTTATGTGGTGAAGATGCCTTTACGGTAATTAACAAGACACTCACTCAAATTTGCATTTTATTAACGCTGTTCTATGCTTGTGCAAATAGGATTTTAATCAGGAAGCTAGGATGGCAACCCCTCGAAAAAGACAAATCAGTTTAGTCGATACCCCGTATTACCATTGTATTTCACGTTGTGTTCGACGTGCTTTTTTATGTGGTGAAGATGCCTTTACAGGGCAAAGTTATGAGCATCGTCGCGCATGGGTTGAGGATAAGTTACATTTTCTCAGCCAAGTCTTTGCGATTGACGTTTGTGCCTATGCAGTGATGAGTAATCACTACCATGTCGTATTATTTATTGATGAGGCAACAGCCAAGCAATGGAGCATGAATGAAGTCCTTGAGCGCTGGCACCGTTTACACAAAGGCACGTTACTGACACAACAATACTGCCGTGGAGATGTATTAGCGAAACCGTTACTGGATATTGTTGAAGCTACCGCAGAGGTTTATCGAAAACGACTGATGAAAATCAGTTGGTTTATGGGCCACATTAATGAAGGTATTGCCCGAGCCGCTAATCAAGAAGATAACTGTACAGGCAGATTCTGGGAGGGACGGTTTAAATCTCAAGCGTTACTTGATGAAGCCGCCATTGCTGCTTGTATGGCTTATGTTGATTTAAACCCTATTCGCGCTAATATTGCCGACACACCTGAAAGCTCAGAGCACACCAGCGTTAAGCTGCGTTGTGAACAAGCAAAACAAAGCCAACAACCTAACACGCTAATGCCCTTTGTTGGTAACCCCAGAAAGAGTATGCCCAAAGGTCTACCGTTTGAGCTCAGTGACTATTTACAGTTAATCGAATTAACGGGTCGTTGCATCAGAGAAGATAAACCGGGCTTCATCGAAGACAGCCTGCCGAGCATACTCAACCGATTAAACATATCGGCTGAAAACTGGTTAATCATCACAACTGAATTTAGAACACAATTTCATGGGGCGGTAGGCCGCGAAGATGTACTCAGTGATTACTGCGAACATCAACAGTTAAAACGACGACAAAACTTAAGCCATTGCAATAAACTCTTTGCGTAAACACAGAGCTCACTAATCAAAAAAAGCCATACACATAACGGGTCATTACTTGAGGCTTAAACTTGCCATAAAATTGATATTTTGGTGTAGGCTGGGGGATTAATCGATAATTTAGCCTCTAGTTGTTAAAAATGTGCCGATTAAACATGATAACGGGTGATATATTTAAATTTCGATGATATGTAGTTAGGTCGTATTTAAGATGAGTGTCATTTTAAAATTCTCTAACCTTAAGTCAGGTGTTCGCCATCGACGTATGTGCTTATGCCATTATGAGCAACCATAGCCACCTAGTGCTGTTTATTGATGAGGCCATTGCCAAGTCATGGTCGAATGAGGAAGTACTTCAGCGTTGGCACCAACTCTTTAAAGGCACCTTGTTAACACAGCAATATTGTCGCGGTGAGCCCATTGCGGAATACTTACAACCGACATTAAACGATACCATTGAATGCTATCGCAGCCGGTTAATGGATATCAGTTGGTTTATGCGATTACTCAATGAAAGCATTGCCAGAAAAGCCAATCAAGAATATAACTGCTCCGGTCGGTTTTGGGAAGGACGTTTTAAATCACAAGCCCTACTTGATGAAGCGGCACTTGCTGCTTGCATGGCTTATGTAGATTTAAACCCAGTTAGAGCAGGCATAGCACAAACGCCTGAGACCTCAGCCTACACCAGCGTAAAAGCGCGTGTTATCAAAGCCCAAGAGGGAAAGCAACCGACAAACCTACTGCCCTTTGTCGGTAACCCCAGAGGCGACATGCCTAAAGGTTTACCGTTTGAGTTAATCGACTATCTGCAATTAATCGAATTAACAGGGCGTTGTATGCGTGAAGATAAAGCTGGCTACATTGCCCAGAGCCAACATGAGCTGTTGCAGCGGCTAAAAATAAATCCAGACAATTGGTTAATACTGACGAAAGGTTTTAGAAAGTTGTTTCATGGTGCGGTAGGCCGTAGTGAGGCACTAACCGATTATTATCAACACCATGAACTTAAGCGACGACAAAACCTAAAGTGCTGTGAAAAACTGTTAGCTTAACCATCTAGTTTTAACGATACCCGATAAGACATTGGCCTCAAACTTAATGATTTAAGTTTTTTTTACGCCTTTAAAACACTTAAATCATTAAGTTTTCGCCTGATTTCATTATCGAATGATTCTGTGAACTCTGTTTAGCCATCTATTAAATTTCACATAACAGCGAAAGGGCTTATAAAAGCTTATAGCTTGCAGTCTTTTTTAATTCCTTAGAATGGATGTCCTAGTTATATTGCAGCTCAGCAAGATGTAATGAACTACATAACGATGTGGTACAACAGCAAACGATTGCACTCATATCTGGGCTACCAAAGTCCAAATGTGTATGAAGGCAAAGAAAGAGAATTGAAAAAGGTAGCTTAACGAACTTAACTGGGGTGTCTGAATTTAGTTGATCAGGTCATTATATATTGATAGTGTGAAGTTTACTCGGTTTTTGAGTGGTTTTTATTCTATATTTAAAGGATTATTATGAAAATAGTATTAACTATAGGACTGATATTCCTTAGTAGTTCAGTTTATGCCGCTTTAACCGAAACTAAATCGTGTGACACTTGTGATTACAGCGATTCGGTTAATATTGCAAAAATTTATTACAAAAAGCCAACCTGCCAAGTAATTGGCCTAAACGATGGTAACTCTCAATTTGGTTCAACAACTTATCAATGTGCATCAACTTCAACAAATATAATTGTTACTAACCCGCTAAGCAGAACCGCATTTAAGTTCAAAATTTCTGCGACTCAGCAGTCTCAATTTAGTGATGCACAATTAATAAAAGCAACAGATCTATCTCTAACGAATGATGAAAGAAATGCGTTAGAAGAGTTTTATGATATTGATTATGAGTTTCGTAGAGGAGTTCAAGAAGCAGGTTCATTACATACTAGCTTAGCGTCGACTCAAAGGCACTCCACATCTAACTTGAAAAAAATTAAAGGGCTTGAGCAAATATCTAGCCAAAGTAATGAATCTTGTGAAAGCCATCCTGCAAATTATATTACCGATGAAAGCTTTCAAAGATTTACTCATAGAGAACTAAATAATCAAATAGCAAATAAAATTGGAGATCAGAGTTGGACTGACCTCTCCCATGAATCGTTAACTTCTGGAGGAGGACTTCAAATTTCAGCGAATGGAGCAGGAGTTAATATTACTTTACATCATAATAATATAGGTGTTTTTGCAAATATTTTTTATGGTGGTAATGCGGATAATAACTTATCTTTTAACGTTTCATATGGGGGGGAGGCTAATGTTAATGGAAGAAGAGTATTAGCTCTTTCTTTTGAATTAAATAGAGGTGCATCCCAAATTGATGGCTTTCCTATAGGTAGGTTTATGAGTGGTGTTCCTTTTGATGCCAAAATAAACCTTGTATCAAATTGTTTATTAGATGCATTAGAAAGGGGTGGTGATGTAGAGATTGAGCATGGAGAATCAGGCGGCAGTACAGGTCCGGGGGGTAATAATGACGGCTCGATCTGGCTTCCTTCAACAGGATCAGGTTGTACTAAAACAATAAAGTACAAAACATGTTCTACAGCACATGGCACAACTAGTTGTACACTAGGTTCTATTACTGCAAGATGTTAAATTGTAAGCGTATAGCTAACGGAACTTGCGGTGATCATGCCATACTTATTACTTATTGAATGCCTTATAGTTCGACCAAGCCACTTAATTTAAAAGTAACTGACTATTATATTAAGTGGAATATGCTTCTGTTGGTTACAAGTTAACAAAGTTAACAGGACACTCATCCTAAATTATTTAAGATATATGTCCTGTTAAATTATTTGATACTGGTGATTTGTGGAAGTTAACCCAAAGTATTGTGAAAACTAAACCCTAGCAACACACCCCGAGATGGTCAACCAGTAAGGTTTGGCGAACAGATATGTATAAACAATAGTGCCTGCGGTTTTACGCATAATAAAAACGATAAATCGTTTATTTCACGTGCTGTGTTTTTTAAAATACTGACTTGGTGAAACACCAAACCATCTCTTAGAGGCTCTATTTAGAGAGGCTTGTTCACTGTAGCCAAGTAAGTTGCTTAACATTTGTTTTCGCATCATATTACCAAACTGTTCAAAGCGCCGCTTTCTTTCATCGTCAAGCAATTGACTGAAACTCATTTCATTTAGCTTGAGCTTTCTTTGTAATGTGCGTGGCGACATGCAGAGTGTTCCCGCCAACGTCATTAACGTAAAATGGTGTAAATCAGCGCTATGAAGCACAGGCTGTATTTGGCTTAACCAGCCACGTTGATCGATAAAAGACTTTTTAGCTTCTTGCGTTGCTAACAACAAATGATTATTTACCAGTTCATTACGCGTTAAAATAGGCATAGTTAATAAAGATATATCGAAAATTATGTCATTTGAGTCACACGAAGCTTGCACCGAACAACCAAACCATTCAGTGAGGGTTTTTAGTTCCTTACTAGAGAAATCATCCTGTAGATTAACAACTGTAGGGGTTAATTGCTTACCGGTTAATCGTCTTACCGTAGCAACCCAAGCCGTCATATTACGTAAAACTGCATGACGATTTTGAAAATAAGGTAGCCACTTTAGGCTGGCTGTATTACCAATATTGGTGAATTGTATTTCACCAATATCGGCCACTGTTTTATCAAACTGCAATAAAGCGTCAAGTGCTGCCTTTAAAGAATCACACGACTCCACTAAATAACCGAGTAAGCCATATTCAGCGCTTGTAATCGTTTTACCCACGGTAAAACCCCATAAAGTATCGCGCATTTCTTTTGCGGTAATATTCAAACCCTGTAGGTATATCTTAATAGGTATCCGCTGACAATTGAGCCAAGACTTAGGTATATTTGCGGCTATTATTTGACAATATTCTCGGCTTACATCTGACATTATGGCGCCTTAAGACAAAAAAATGACATGATTAAACAAGTATGTCGCGATTAAACAGATTAAGCTAGCATAACTTGCCATTGCGAAATTACTTAATATGACATTATTAGACATCACCATAAAACTGCCAAGCGAGAAACATTTCGATATGTCTTGTCTAGCTGATTGTGCATTTTTAAGCGAAATTTTTGCCAGCGAATTTGTTGAACTTGAAAAACATGATTCATGCCGCCGTAGATTAATAAACATGAGAGGCCATCAGTTTACGGAAAAAATCCTTCATCTTTGTGATAGTAAACTTATCTACCAAATAGAGGGTAGCGGGCCGGTTAAAAACCATCGAGGCGAAATTAATTATATTCAAGCTGCTAATGGTGATTACTTACATTATCAAATAGAAGGGCAGAGCAACACTTGGATACCGACTTGGTTATTAAAGCTTGTCATGTATTACGACTTTACCCTAGCAGGAAAACGACTATGGAGATCAGTCAATGGCTGTTGAGTTTATCTTAATTTTATTGAGTCCATTATTTATTATCGCCATCATTATGGAGCTGTTAAAGCGAAAAAATAGCTACTCAATAAAAGAGTTTTTGCTAAACCTTGGCTTAGCACTTTCGCATCAGGCCACCGATATATTGGCCATGTTAGCTTTGTTGCCGTTGTTTTTTTGGTTACATTCTTCCTTTGCATTATTCTCTTTTGAATTGACGGCTTTTTCAGTTATTGCCGGATTTATTTTGCAGGACTTTTTATATTATTGGTTTCACCGCAGCAGTCATCAATGTAATTGGCTATGGGCTGCTCATGTTGTTCATCACAGCTCTAACAATATGAACTTTTCAACCGCGATGAGGCAAAGCCTTTTCTACCCTATGGTTGGCATGTGGCTGTTTTGGTTACCGCTGATTATTTTAGGATTTGAGCCCAAGTTAGTATTAGCAATTGTTGCGCTAAACTTGGCATTTCAGTTTTTTGTCCATACTGAAATGGGACCAGAATTTAAGTTATTAGGTAAGGTTTTTAATACCCCAACACATCATTGTCTTCATCACGCTAGTAACCCGCAATATATCGATAAAAACTACGCTGGAGTATTGATTATTTGGGATAAGCTATTTGGAACATTTGTTTGCTCAGATGGTGAAAAACCGCGCTACGGAGTCGTCGGTTACCAATACGATGTAGCATTTTTTGATGTGGTTTTTACACCATGGCGTATTTTAATAAGAAATATTAAACAGCAAAAAAATATCATATCGGCAATAAAGCTACTCATTGATAAGCCAAGTAAATTGAAATAGCTTTGCTTTAAGACAAGAATATAAATTTACTAAGGTATTTTTTACTGACTAGCGATTTTATTTTTCATCGCTAGTTTTAGCTGATCCATAGAATATTGATTTACGGCTTGAAAAAACGAACGCATTTTCTGTGAGAGCAATGAATGGGGTTATTGATATTTGGCCCCATTGATATTTTAAGTGAATTAAGCACGAGCTAATTGTGCAGCTAGCGTAATTTGTTTTGCCATTAATTGATTAATATCAATATCAACTACTTGACCATCTAACACACGCCACTTACCGGCAACCATAACTTTATCTGCTTTAGTTGCACCACAAAGTAATATTGCTGCCACAGGTGATCCTGAGCCAGCAAAACGTATTTCATCAAGTTTAAATAGAGCGATATCGGCTTGTTTACCCACCGCTATTTCACCAATATCATCACGACCTAAACACCCAGCTGAGCCTTTTGTTGCCCAGTCGAAGGCTTTTTGATGAGTGATCTCTTTAGCGCCATAACGTAAGCGTTGTAGTAATAACGCTTGGCGGACTTCACCAATCATATTCGAACCATCATTTGACGCAGAGCCATCAACACCAAGGCCCACAGGACAACCCGCATTTTGCAGTGCAATGGTCGGACACTGCCCTGACGCTAAGAGCATGTTTGATGAGGGGCAATGGGCGATACCCACATTAGCTTTACCTAATCGTGCTATTTCTTCATCGTTAAAGTGAATACCATGCGCCAACCACGTACGGTTATTTAACCAACCAACGCGCTCAAGGTAGTCGACAGGACGTACACCAAACATTTGTATGCAAAAGTCTGTTTCATCATGGGTTTCGGCTAAATGAGTATGTAATCTAACATCAAGTTCACGGGCTAAATCGCCCGTTGCGCGCATTAACTCTTCACTAACAGAAAATGGTGAGCATGGCGCTAGTGCAATACGCGTCATCGCACCATCTTCATATTGGTGATAGGCCTTAATTAACCGTTGGCTATCGTCTAAAATTTCACGATCAGTTTGAATAGTTGTTCGAGGAGGTAAACCGCCCTGGTCTTCACCTAAGCTCATTGAACCACGGGTAAGATGCACGCGAATACCTAATTTTGTCGCCTGTTCTACTTGAATATCAATAGCATGCTCTAAACCATCAGGAAATAAATAATGATGATCACTTGCTGTAGTACAACCAGAGAGTAGTAATTCACAAAGCGCTATTTGGGTAGATGTCGCTATCATCTCCGGTGTTAGCTTAGCCCAAACCGGGTAGAGACTTTGTAACCAAGGGAATAGATTTTTATTTAACGCGGTAGGAAAAGCACGAGTTAATGTTTGATAGAAATGATGATGCCCGTTGATTAAGCCGGGGATAAGAACGTGTTCATGTGCATCAACTACTTCATCAACAGCTTGTGATGGCTCAGAGCCAGCAGCTATTAATTCAACAATAATATCATCTTGAATAACAATACCACCCGCGTAAGCTGGGTCTAAACAGTCGAGGGGATTTTTGATCCAAATTCGTTGAGATGTAACCTGCATAGTAACTCCTAGTCATTAGGTTTAGAAAAAATTAAGAAAATCTTAATTACTTAAACCCGGATGTAGAAGCCAATAATACACAAACCGGAAAGGTGTAATATTAGTTGGTCATAGACCACAGCTATTTAATGATTGCCTTCAAATCATTGTCGATAAATAGTTGAACAATAAAAAACCACGATGTCAATTATAAAATAACTTATGATCTGGTTTTTATAAAGAATACTTGGATTAAATTATGGTTAGCGCAATACTTTAAATCAAGACAAATCAATAGGGTTAAAGTTATTGATACTTACATCATTAACTCTGACCTCGTGATAGAGAGATTGTATTTAAAATTTGACCCCATTGATACTGACCCCATTGATATATTAACTTAATTCCAGCGCCAAAATCACTTACGATATATGCTATAGGAGTTGTTAAATCAGTTTTTTCGGTTATTCACTTTTGGCTGCCAAATAACTAAATTTTGTCTTTTCTGGCTAAGTCGAGCTTTTATTTCTACTATTAAATTACTTTGAGGTGACATAAATAACGCTTTAATAATAACTATTAAAAATAGGACAGCGGATGTGTATTGGGATAAATGTTTGCCGCATACTTACTCTGGTTATATTGAGTGCATGTAGCTCGATAAATGAAAGTAAACATTCAACACAAGCAAAACCTTCTGAGTCAGTTGCTGTAAAAGCTGAAAACTTAAATAAGCCAACCATCCCCAATTTGTATGGTATTCCCTCGAATACGTCACTTAAATTAGTGCATAACAGCGACAACAATCTAGTAAAGTCGAAAGTAGAAAATCCCTTAACTGCCTTTTATGCTGATATTGACAATTGCGGTATAGATGCCACAACCAAAAAACAAAAATCCTTCGCTTTAAAAGACTTAATGTTGGAAGAAATTCGCTTGTCTAATCATGACTTGTCGAGCATGGCAATGACCTTAAACCTTATGGGATATAAAGTGCTAGACGTTAGCGTCGAATCAGCAAGTCAGTTTAATTGTGATGAACTTCCGGTTATTGTTTTACCTTCTCAAGTGAATAATCTTAAAGTAGCTTTTGGTGAAAATAATAGCGAGGGATATAACATATCAGATGCGGGTGGCACTAAAATTAGCCCGCTTGGCACGTCAAATGTCGCAGAGCTTGATCGTTTACTGGTGTATTACCATCCATCGAAAGCCAATAAATTTGAAAAACTTAAATGGTTAGTTTATGAAAAGCTTGATGTGCCAGCACCACAGGTTTATATCGAAACTATG
Source organism: Colwellia sp. PAMC 21821 (assembly GCF_002077175.1). Classification (NCBI taxonomy): domain Bacteria; kingdom Pseudomonadati; phylum Pseudomonadota; class Gammaproteobacteria; order Alteromonadales; family Colwelliaceae; genus Colwellia; species Colwellia sp. PAMC 21821. Next base: position 518,590 of record NZ_CP014943.1, on the reverse strand, counting down.
GTGTTAGAAATTAGAGAAGAAGACAGTCAAGAGTTTGGTATTCAATACGATAAAGTTGATGGTGATAAATCAATTTCTATTGGTAGTTTGATGCCAGGATTAGACACCTTTAATTATTTAAAAAACTCTATTATCGATCCGCTTAATGGTGAAAATGACTATTCGCCTGGCCATCAAGAACGGGTGTATTTAAAAGCTATGATTGAAGAGGGTAAGGCTGAAGTGCTGTCGCGTCCCAGTGTACTAGCCGTAAGTAACAGGCAAGCTTTTATTCAAATTGTTGATGTTATTCAGTCGCCCGAATTGCGCAGTACGCTTAGTCAAACAGGAGGATTGCAAGTTAGTTCTTATGAATTTAGCCCGTTGTTGATCGGTATAACCTTAAATTTAAAACCTAGAGTTTCAGCTGACAGAAGATGGTTAACTTTAGAGCTTGATATTACCGTTGAGTCGGAAGATGACGAAAATAATGGTGAAGTTTATGCCCCAACGGAAGATGGAGGGCGTGTACTTCTGGCTGAAAAACAAGGTTCATCAAGCAAGAAAGTACGAACATTTGCACGTATTCCTGACCGAACCCCGATCATTATTGGTGGTTTAGTCAGTAAAAGCACGGAAGAACGCGAAGGAAAGGTTCCCTTACTAGGCGATATTCCGGTACTAGGAAAATTATTCACTTCAATGGATGATGAAATTCAGCGGCGCGAACTTATTATTGTTTTGACGCCTTATATTTTGTCTGAAGACTCGCATAGTATTATGTCTAATCGACCAAATGAAAGCGTAACGAAAAAAAATAAAGAGTCAGTTTTATTTAACTAATGGCTGTTGGCGTAAACTCAACTCTTCCCTTCTATATCATTGAGAGACTCTGATATTTTGTGAGGATCGCTCAGACTCTGACCCTATTGATACCATTGATATGTGTGACCCCATTGATATTTCAGCTAACTATTCATCAGATAGTTCTTCATCAAGAATAACTACCCTAATGATTGTGATCATTTCTTTCGGCACAGTTGTGTAGCCTAATTGCTCACTGTAACCCACTTCCACTTGTGCGATCGCTTCTAGAACTTCATAACCTTCAATCACTTCGCCAAAAACAGCATAGCCCCACGAACGACCGGGATCTAAATTAGTATTGTCATTAAGGTTAATAAAAAATTGGCTAGTTGCTGAATGGGCGTCGTTTAGCTGTTTTGCCATCGCTATTGTGCCTTCGCTGTTGGTTAAGCCATTACCTGATTCATTAAAAATTGGCTCGTCGGACTCAATTTCAGTGTATTTAGTCATAAAGCCACCGGCCTGTATAAGATAGCCTTCTTCTACACGGTGGATCAGGGTTTTATCGTATTGTCCGCGCGTTATATAACCTAAAAAGTTATTAGCGGCAATTCTCGAACGGTAGCGGTCAAGTTCAATAATGATATTACCCATATTGGTTTCTATACGCACTTTCGGGGACAAGTTACTCGGTTGAATATATTGTCCTTGCGTATTTGTAGAAAACACATGAAACGACATAAATATGCTAAGAAAAACTAATAAAATTCTGATCACGTGATTACCTTTATATATATACCCAAACCACTTGAAGATGCAGTTTTAGAGCTTAGCTCCCTGCGGACAAGGCGATAAAGGGTCATCTCCGGCGTTATTGATTTCGACAATGGAGCAACCATTCTCGGCTCTGGCATCCTGCTTCGCTCTACCTTTACCATCCATGGTTTCGTCTTCAATCAATGCCTTGGTGCTAAACCTTGCTCGGCTTGCTGAATCCTACACCTTCAAGTGGCTTGGATATAGTGCGATAGACGAAAAACTGAGGTATTTTAGCAGTTATTTATTTCACTAAGCAAAGCTAACCAATTCAACCCAAACTAAACCTGGAGTTAGTGTTTTTGATATGGGTGTTTTATTTTCGTTAAATAAAAACAAAAAAACCGAAAAGCTTTATTAATAAATTTTTCGGTTTTTGATGACATTTCTTAAAAAGCTACTATTTTTAAATCTACTAAGAATAAAACTCTGCCCAATTAAACTGAAGTAGGCTTTCTTTTCGGCTTATCAGCTAATGGTTTTTTAGCAGCTTCAGATGAAGCAACTGGCGCTTTACTGTTAGCTCTTTTTTTCTTTTTTGCATTTTTAGTCGCTGAGACAACGGTGTTAATGAACTCTGCAGATTTTTGGGCTGGGTTATAAGCTATTTTAATCGCTTTACCGTTAAGTTCGACAATATCGCCGTGGCGAATTTTTTTACGCTTTTGCACGGTAACTTCTTTATTTACTTTAACACCACCTTCACTGATCATGGTTTTAGCTTCGCCGCCACCGCCAACCATATTGGCAATTTTAAGTAATTTATAAAGTTCTATAGGTTCAACACAAATTTCGTAAGTTGAATGTTCAGACATGAAATACGCCTAATAATTTTTAAATAATAATATAGTTAGATTCTAGCATAGTTAACCGTTATTGAATAAAGCGAAATAACAATACATCCACTTTCCGGCATACAACAATTAGCTAGGGCATTATGGTTAATTTGAATTTTTTTATAGTCTATCAATAAAGCCAATATTGTTTAAAAGAAAAAACGCAGTAGTAAACTGCGTTTTATGTTTGTACGGATACAAGCCTGCGTATCTGTCGCGGAGGGAACTTTGCTTGAGCTATTAGCCGGTTAATTCTTGGCTGTGTACTTGCTCATTTAATACTACAACTTCTGCACGTTTGAAGAAGTTAAAATCAGTAGCCGTTGCTAGTGTGTACGCACCCATCATACGGCTAATAATTAAATCACCATTGTTTAGCTTAGGTAACATAATTGACTCGCTTACCACGTCAATGCTGTCGCATGTTGGGCCTGCTAGTACTGAGTCAAAACGCATGCCGTCTTGTTTCGCACTGTCAATTGGGTACGCCGCTTCGTCAAACATTAATCCGCTGAACGAGCCGTAAATACCGTCATCTAAGTAGTACCATGTTTTGCCTTCACGCTCGGCTTGACCCATTACAGATGCCACGCTGGTTACGCAGCTTGCAACAATAAAGCGACCAGGTTCAGCCAGTATTTGCATGGTTTCTGGTAATTGTGCAAGGGCAACGTTAATTGGCGCGCAAAATACATCAATCGGCAGTACATCAGCACTGTAAGGCACTGGAAAACCACCACCAATGTCTAACGTGCTTAATGCTGGTAAACCAAGCTCACTGACTTGTGCAATAACTTTTGCACAAGTGTTTATCGCGTCTACGTATTTAGTTGGGCTAGCTGTTTGCGAACCCACATGGAATGACAAGCCTTTAATACGAATACCTAACTGTTGAGCATAGGTAATAATTTCGATTGCCATTTCAGGGCTACAACCAAACTTTTTAGATAAATCAGCAAAAGCATCTTTGTTGCGAAAGCTTAAACGCACTAAAATTTCTGCTTGATCTTTGTAAGCAATAAATTTTTCTAGTTCGTTGATGTTATCTACCACAAACACAGTACAGCCATAAGCTAATGCATCACGAATGTCGCTATCACGCTTGATAGGATGTGAGTGAATAGTCAGCTCGCTCGGAACGCCTTCACTCGCCACTAAATCAATTTCACCGCTGGTGGCTAAATCAAAGCTCGCGCCTTCTGCTAATAATGTACGTACAACCGCTGCATGTGGCAAAGGCTTTAATGCAAAGTGTAATGTAACGCCTGGAAGTGCATTTTTAAGTGCATGGTATTGGCGACGAATAGCTTCGCAGTCAAGCACCATTAAAGGCGCACCAAACTGTGCTGCTAGTTGTTCAATTTCTTGATTGGTTGGTTGCGCATAGGCAAAGCATTCGCTTTGATTAGCGGCAACCGCTGCTGCAGGTAGTTTGATTGTGTAATCTTTTAATTGAGTCGATAAAGCCATGGTATTCTCCGAGTATAAGGACGTTTTTATTCCGTCCTAAGCAACCGCTCGGATAAGGTTTATCTACGAGTCAGTTGAGTGATATTAATAGTGCTAATGCACAGTCAAATTCACTCTTGGATAGTTGCTCATTTGCCTTGCTACAAACAGGGTTTGTAATGTACTCGGATTGGCTATCATCAAGAAGCGGCGAGATAATAATGTGTGTTTTAAATTTGTGCAACATTTATTTTTAAATAAATTAAAATAATTTTAATCTTATATAAAACATGATTTTGCGTGGTTTAAATTGAATATATTATTGATAAGTAAAATTAATCGAAACGCTATTACAGATAAAAAAAACCAAAATAGCCTATTAAACACTAAGCTATTTATCACTAAGCTATTTAAAAATTAATGGGCTGATAGTTATTGAAAATGGGCAGACAGTAAATTGGCTTTAACGTTAACTAAGTTTACATAGATGCGTGATTACTATCGTAAGACTTCCCCCGTTTAATTTTATCTCATATTAAGTAGACCTTGCTCAGCGATATAATACGTAATCGGTATACCTTTTTGTATCAAAACTTTGTGTGAAGGGCGTTACAACAAAACATGTATTTCAGAAAATGAGCCTTTATAGAGTTGCATGAAAAAGTGGCTAGGTTTATGCTGTTTACAATAATAAATAGCTGCCGATTAGTGTTTCATGTTGGCAAAAGCAGTATAGTTAACAAGGGCTAAATATTGGTTATGTCGGTAAAAAACCAAGAGAAAAAACAGAGTATTCTCTCTCGTATTGGCAATGCGCTGGGCGACAAGTTAGCGGCGTTTTTGAATAAACCAGGCGCTTCTTACACGACCTTCAGCACGCTTTCTACCGAGCAGTTAAAAGAGAGCCTTATGCCCGGTGATATACTGCTTATAGAGGGCGATAGTCGTATCAGTACAGCCATTAAATATTTAACCCAATCTACTTGGTCTCATGTTTGTATGTATATTGGCGATAAACCTAATTTATTACCGTTGTTGGAAGCCGACTTAGTGGAAGGTGTTATAACCGTGCCGTTAGAAAAATACGCCGGATTTAATATGCGTATTTGCCGACCAGTGAGCCTTACTGCAGAAGATACTGACGCCTTATTGGATTTTGTTACTGCACGCATTGGCCTACAATACGACACCAAGAATATCATTGATTTAATGCGTTATTTGTTGCCAACGCCACCGGTGCCGCTACGTTTTCGTCGCAGGTTGCTAGAATTTGGTAGTGGAGATCCAACTAAAGCGATTTGTTCAACCTTAGTTGCTCAAGCTTTTCAGTCGATTCGTTACCCCATTTTGCCGTTAAAAATTCCCGAGAACACTAACCCAGATGTAAGAGAAGCACCTGCTCGAGGTTTTTCACGGCTAAAGCCCCGATTTTTTGTTAAAAACCGTTTAGAAAAAAAGCATTACAGCCACTTTATTCCAAGAGATTTTGATTTATCGCCATATTTTGAAGTTGTAAAGCCGACCCTCAAAACTGGCTTTAACTATAAAAATATTCAGTGGGTAGACCAAACCAGCGATATTACTCAGCAATCGGATACAAAATAACGTACGTAACGTCTTTGTACTGCGGTGACGTTAGCTGTAAAAAGATGTAAATGGATTAAGTTATTATTACGAAGCTACTCACTCATGTAACCATCAAACAGGTTGTTGCAGGAATGAATAGCCATCACTGAGGTGATTGAGGTGAAAACTTCACTTTTTTTGTTTATAAATCATTCTACATTTATTACTTTTATATTTTATAGGTTTACAGGAAACTACAATCCAAAATCCGGACTTTTCTTGATGTTCCTTCATATGTTCGCATCTTTCACACGGAATGACTTTGTCGGGCATTTTTTAACTCCTCGCTAAATTACAAACTAAATCTTCATGGGTTTTCAACAATAAACTGTGCTCATTAGTAGGGTTTATACCTCCTGCAATAGCTTCTGAATATAGTTTAAGTAATATGACCAAATCATCGGCCGATTTAGTTAAAGAAAATTGCTTTAAAGATGAGGCTAATGAATCATCTAATTCAGAAAATAAATTGGCAGCTATGCCATTATCAATGACACTTTGCCACTGCTCGCTCTTTAAGTTAAAGGCACATCGTGTGATGCCCGAATGGTTTTGAACTTGTTTTGAAAAGTTTTCATCGTAAGACCCTAGTGCACTTTTTGCACTACTTTTAAATGCATCTTTTATATAGGGTTGCACAGCTAGTAACTTAGCCGCTTCACCTGTGGCAAAATATTGTCCGTTTTCAAATGCATTACCATTAACATCTGTTTTTACTGTGGTATCGATACTTGCCAGTACAGAGGAGTATTTGTCTTCAGCCCCATTAGCTCCTTTATGTATAGGGATATAGGATGCTTCTTTTCTTTTATAACCTAACGTAAAGGTAGGGTTGGAGTTTGATACGCCAATTTTAAATCCCAGAGAGGTACTAGTGCCAAAAATTAAGGCTTGGCGTTCGCCTGTTAGTTTATCATCATCACTTTTCGTGTAGGTTGTTGCCTTATCATCGATAACTAATGTTGCAGCTTCACCGGTAGCATAAAGCTGCTTTATGGTCGGATTTATGATTTCTCCGCTTGTTCTCATCGAACCTACTACGGGAGGTACCGCTCCATTTTCATAATTAGGACCAAAGTATCCCTCAACACGATCGTATGCAAAAGACACCGTGCCAGGTGTGCTGTCGACATCAACCACACCTATAGTGCTTTTCGTGACAAAAACAGCACTGTCTGTTGTGCTGCAACCAGATAGCACAAAGCTTAAGCATAAGGTAAAAAAAACAAATTTATCCCGTAAGTTCATCTTACATCTCCATTTTAATTGTCATCTTTAATCATTACAGCCACATCATTTTTCAAAACAGTGGTTGTTTCACTGTAATAGCCAATAGAAATCCCATTGTGTATTGGGCTATCTGAGTACATAGCGCCAAGGTTGGTAATTTTTACTTTATCACCGGCGACTAAACTATTATCGACAGGTTTTTCAAGTGTCAGACTAACGAATCCAACAATTCTCTGATTACCGTCATTATCCTGATAAGTGACTGCGCAAGAGCTAAGGATGAGACATAATAATGGCATAAGTTGTTGAAGTTTAATCGGCATATTATCTACTTTCTTATATAAAACAAAGGACTTACCCTGAACGGAAGTATAATACTGTATTTGTTATTTAAATTTACGGCTATCAACAACCGTCCATTTTACATTCTGAAGGTTGCTATCAAAGTTAGATCTAAACTAATTAAGATCTCTGATGTTTTAGAAATTGTGAAAGTGTCACAAATGAGAAAAATACTAAACCAATTTAGCTTTGTAAACGTTATTGAAAGGTAGATTCCCTTCACGCTTATTATATTTCCATATATCTAAACAGTAGGTAAAAACGCAAAAAAAGCAAATGTTTATAATTATCGACTTAAGGTATTAAATTGATGAAGGGATTTGTTTATCAATGGGGCAGTTACACTTTAAATACCCTCTAAATCCAGAATGAAGATAATCAAAAAAAAAGCTGTATTTTGGTGCCTACAAATATTAGAAATTCAGTGTGAAATTTTGAACGATTCTACTTCAATTACAAGCAAATAAAGCGTATAAAGTGAATTGTAAAACTTCACCCCTTCTATTAATTGTTAGTAGGCAAATATCAATAGGAAAATAGTGATTGATATTTGATTAAAACTTGATTGAAATTTGATTGAAATTTTACCTCTTTAAGTCAATAAATAACAGATGGATATTACTTTGAAAAGTAAATGGATATTATTATGAAAAAATTATTAGTAAGTGCTGCTTTATTATCTTTGTCTAGTGTTTCTACTTTTGCTGCAGAAACGACGGAAAACACCGTAGTGTATGAGGCTAAACTTGGCTTCGCAGAAACACTTGCTGTATCCCAGGCTGAGCAATTAGGTAGATATAGAATCGTATTAAAACCAATTAAAGGTTCGGAGTTTAAAGCTGGAAATTTAATTGCTGTAGGTATTGCCAGAGGGCTTTTGAATCCTGACTTTACCGCGAATCACATCTTTATTAACAAAGATCGTACAGGTGCTTTATATACAGAAAATGATGCAATTACTGCGATTTATGCTGGCGATCCAACTTGTGATAACGGCACTGGTACAGTACCTTTTGAAGTTGAGGAAACATTAAACTTCGTTGCAGGTACTGGTATTTATGCTGGTATTGAGCCAGGTAGCTTTATTGTGATGAAGGGAGTCATAAATAACTGCCCATCTTTACCTGAATTTGGTCAAAATAATTTTGAAGTAGTGGGTGGTACAGTAAGGATCACTCAGTAATTTCAAAAAGGCACTCATAAGCACAACTATTAAAAGGCGAATCAGCAATGATTCGCTTTTTTAGTGAATTAACTCGACCCCAGAGTTAATTTTTATTGAATAAATATCAACCTCTTTTTTTCATCGAAATTATTTCAACATCGCAGTTCAATACTTTATAAGCGCTTACAACTTGTATTCATATTTCCACTTTTAGGTTTGATTTATTACTTGTTTATTAATTGTTTACGCTTTGTTTACGCCTTATTTACTAAATGTTTACTGGCTGTTTTTATTTTAGATAGATGACCTTTCTATTTGCCTATTAGGTTGGATGTCCTACTTATTTATTTGTTAGAATAACAGCCCTAAATATTTTCTCAGTGACTTAGCTAAGTTAAGCTTTTTCCAATAACAAGACAGAGATTTAAATGAATAAAACATTAGTTGCAGCATGGCTTTCGACAATAGTTGTTGCCCCTAGCATTTCTGCAATCGAAATTTATAAAGATGAAACTAATGCCGTTAAAATTGGTGGCTTTATCGATGCCCGTGTCATTAATACTCAAGATGAAACCGAACTTGTTAATGGTGGTTCTCGCATCAATTTTGCTTTTAGTCGTCAGTTAAAGAATGATTGGCAAGCTAATGCCTTGCTTGAATGGGGTGTAAATCCAGTAGGTAGTACCGATATTGTATATAACAATCGCTTTGAATCAATTCAAGACGAGTTTTTCTATAATCGCCTTGGCTATATCGGCTTATCTCACGACAAATATGGCAGTATCACCATTGGCAAGCAATGGGGCGCTTGGTATGACGTGGTATATCACACAAACTATGGTTTTGTCTGGGATGGCAACACCGCAGGTGTTTATACATACAACAAAGACGACGGTGCTGTAAATGGCTCCGGGCGTGGTGACAAAACCTTACAATACCGCAACAGCTTTGGCGACGTAAGTATTACTGTGCAAACCCAGCTTAAAAACAGCACTTTTTACACCTGTGATAATGAAAATATTACCCAAGATGCCTGTGAAGAGTTATTGGCAACAGGTTCAGATGCTGCACAGAAAGTTGACTATAACTACACCTATGGTGGCGCGGTAACTTATCAAGCAACCGATAAGCTAGTATTAACAGCGGGTGTAAACCGCGGTGAGTTTGATGTGACCTTTGGTAGTGGGAGAACATCTACAGCTGTTGATCTTATTTACGGTATAGGCATCACCTGGGGTAACTTTAAGCACAAAGGGCTTTATGCTTCAGTAAACGTAAACAAAAACAAAAATCATGATACCGATAATATCGGCCGCTTGATTGACGAAGCTGTTGGTATGGAGTCATTATTTTCATATAGATTCGATAACGATATACGTACTATGTTCTCGTACAATATTTTAGATGCCGGCACTAACTACGTCATTCAACCTAACTTTAATGCTGACCCAAAAGATAACTTTAAACGTCAATTTTTTGTAGTGGGCCTCCATTATATATTTGACACTGATACCGTGATATATCTTGAAGCGCGTCGTGATAACAGTGATTTCACTAGTGCAGATAAAGCGCAACAAGCCAGAATGGAATTATCTGAAGATGACGGCGTTGCCATTGGCATTCGTTACTCTCTTTAAGCTGCATTTTCTCGCTTAATTACTTATATAAAAGGTTCGACCGCGTTGTTGAGCCTTTTTTTATTGCACTATTGTTAGCTAATGGATAAATGACGTATTATACCAATTGAAATAAATAATCGATCATTTTAAGGCGGTTAAATCGTCAATAACTGCGTTGTTTTCAATCACACACGCCCGCTATTACTCGACAATTGCTCCTGCATTGTTCTACTTACGGGCATCCATGCCCTAATCAATCAAACGCCTTGCCTGCAGGGATATGCAGGTACTTATGTTTAGTCTGGAACAATAAACATGTATTCTTGAACAATTTATCCTCGCTTAAAATTGGTCAATAACTTATTACATTTGGTATTACAGCACTTAAAAAATAGGCCCATCCAATAAATTTGAACGGCAGCTAGCTCTTAGCTTGTTAATTACATTAGGCTTTATTAAGCAGTGAAGCATGCCGCCATGAATATAAATAAGGCGCTTGAACATTGCTCAACTAAGTTTCAGAACTCACCGTCTCGTTGCTCTATCGCTTTAAGTCTAAAGCTGAAATAAAGCTTTAATTTTCAATTTTACAATGCTTTCAATATTTTTAATTGTTACAACGTTTAGTCATATTGCCGTCTTAAAACTAGATTTCTTAACTAATCTTCCCAATTATTATATATTTTAAGACTAATCATAATTTATCTCCTATATTCATAAGGTAACTATTAACTTGTGGCACCTGTTCAAGTGAAGTTTTCACCATGACAAAGAAGCAAAAATAAAATAGGGCAAACAATCGATGCTTTAAAGCGCTTGTTAAATTTTTTACAAATAAATCAGGGATATAATATGAATACAGAAGAAATTGGTAATCAAATCACGAGTATGGCAATACTCTACGGTCCTAAATTGATTGGTGCGATCTTAGTTTGGATCATTGGTGGTTGGGTTATAAAAATCATCGGTCGTGTGGTTAAAAGTACTTTAAACAAAAGTGGAACTGACCCATCTTTAAAACCTTTCCTCACTGGTATTGTCAGTGGGCTGCTCAAAGTTATGCTAGTTATTACGGTGCTTGGCATGTTGGGCATCGAAATGACTTCGTTTATCGCTATCATTGGTGCGCTTGGTTTAGCTATTGGCTTAGCTATGTCGGGAACGTTACAGAATTTTGCTGGCGGCGTGATGATCCTTATTTTTAAACCATTCAAGGTGGGGGATTTTATAGAAGCGCAGGGCTATAGTGGCTCGGTAAATCAAATTCAGATCTTTAATACCATTTTGAAAAGTGGCGACAATAAAACTATCATTATTCCTAACGGGGGATTGTCGACCTCATCAATGATTAATTACTCAACTGAGCCGAAAAGACGTGTTGATTGGACTATTGGTGTTGGCTACGGTGATGATTTAGATAAAGCCAAAGAAGTGATTAAACGCTTATGCGATGAGGATGAGCGTATTTTGAAAGATCCCGATGTATTTATAGCCGTGTCAGCTTTGGCAGACAGCTCCGTTAATTTTGTCGTCAGAGCATGGGTGATTGCGCCTGATTATTGGGGCGTTTACTTTCAAATGAATGAGAAGGTATATAAAACATTTGCCAAAGAAGGGTTAAATATTCCTTTCCCACAAATGGATGTTCACATTCATAAGAATGACGAATAGTTTTTAGCTAGGCTTACCGATGAAAGTCGATAGTTGGCATTACTGATTATGTTACTGATTATGCTATGGGTTAACTGTTATATCGATAGCTTCTATTAAGCTAATATGGGTAATGTAAAAGAAAAGAGCTGTCCAATTTACTTGGTCAGCTCTTTTTATATTTTTAAATAATGTTAACAACTTACTCGTAATGGTACTTTTTCAAGACTGTTACTTTATATCAATAACTTTTGAAACGCCGCGATCGCGCGAATCAGAAGCTGGAATAAGTTGTTCACCGTCTTTCCAAATAACTTGAATATCGCCAAACTCCCAGCTGTGAGGTTCAACTCTATAACCGCGTTTAGTTAAGGCTTCAATCGTACTTTCAGGCAATGGAAGCGAAGGGCTCTGAGTGATTAGATCGGGTGGTAGTAATTGGTGATGAAAACGGCTTGCGCTAGCGGCTTGAAGCGGTGTCATTTTAAAATCTATTATATTGACTATTGCTTGGAATACCGAAGTAAAAATGGTTGAGCCACCCGGTGTGCCGATAACCATAACGGCTTTGTTGTCTTGCAACAGTATGGTTGGCGACATTGAAGATAACATGCGCTTGCCCGGCTGTATTTCATTAGCGGTATTACCGACAACACCGAATATATTAGCGACTCCAGGTTTAACGCTAAAGTCATCCATTTCGTTGTTTAATAAGAAACCTGCACCTTCAACCACCACACCAGAGCCATATGCCCAGTTAATCGTGTAGGTATTTGAAACGGCGTTTCCGTCGGCATCAACAATTGAGTAATGTGTGGTATTAGGAGACTGAAGTCCTGGATTGACCGACGCTAAACGCGATATTTCATTTGGTTTTACTTCCATGGCACGTCGTTTGATATATTCGTCACTAATTAAGTGAGTCATGTCAATATCAACAAATGCTGGGTCGCCTAAATATTCTGCGCGATCAGCAAATACGCGCTTTTCCATTTCTGCTACTAAATGAACATATTGCTCTGAATTATGAGCGACACCTTTAAATTCGTCATTTAAATAGTCTTTCATTTTCAGTAATTGGATCACACCAAAGCCACCAGAACTTGGCGGTGGCGATGACAAAATTTGATAATCGCGCCAGTTAGCTTTTAAAGGCTCGCGCCAAACTGCCTTATATTGCGCCAGATCTTCTGCACTGATAATACCGCCGCTTTTCTGCATTTGCTTAACAAGTAACTTTGCTGTTTCGCCGTGGTAAAATTCTTTACGGCCATTTTTTGCTATACGTTTCAAGGTTGCAGCCAGCTCTGGCTGTTTAAATTTTTGGCCATGTTCAACGCTGCCAAAGTAGGTTTTGAAATTAGTTAATCCAGCAAAGCGTTGGTAATTATCTTGTATGTCATCAACGAGGATGTTTGCTGGAATAAAGCCTTCTTCAGCGAGCTTAATCGCAGGTGCTAATAATTTATTCCAAGGCAGTTTGCCAAAGCGTTGATGTGCTTCCCAAAAGCCGGCAACTGTGCCAGGTACACCAGGCGCTTTAGCACCAATTAAACTTAAGTTTTGGATGACGGCTTTTTCGTCATTAAGATACATATCGCGATGCGCGGTTAAGGGCGCTGTTTCACGGTAGTCTAAAAACAAGGCTTCGCCGTCAATGTAGATCAGCATAAATCCACCACCACCAATATTCCCCGCGTCAATATAGGTAACGGCTAATGCAAAACCCGTTGCAATAGCTGCGTCGACCGCATTACCGCCAGCGAGCAGTATGTCTTCAGCAACTTTAGCCGCATATTTGTCTGGTATAGCGACAGCTGCTTGTGAAACTTTTGAGTTAACTTTACCCTCAGCGTTAGCATAAGAAGCGAAGGTTGAAAAAAATAAAATAGAAATGAAAATATAAAAGCGAGCGCCATTCAACATGGGATATTCCTTGGTGGTTATTCAACAGGCTGCCATGTTAATTTTTCTAGCAGCCCTGCACTATAAACTGTATCAATGTTATATATTATGAACCGTGATCAAAGCAATGAATTAATCGGGTGGGGGCTATTTAAAGCAGTCTTCTAATTTGGTTAGCACATTCAGCTAAGACAATAGCGCCAGCGGTTGATACATTTAGCGAGTTGCCCATGCCAAACATCGATATGTGTATATGTTGGTGGCTTAATGTTAATGCGGCTTCACTAACGCCTTTGCGCTCGTTGCCTAAAACTAATACGCTTTTAGCAGGGTAAGCAACATCGGTGTAATCGACCGATTGTTGACATAGCTCAACACTGTATACGGAGTAACCATTATCTAATAAAGTTTGTAAGCTATTGGTTGTGCTCTCGTTGTATTCTACTGTTACCCATTTTGCTTCATTTCTTGACGCTTTTTTCATTTTTTTATCTGAAATACTCAGTGCGCCAGTCCCGCAAACAATGACTTTTTCGATAGCAAAAGCATCGGCTAAGCGAATAAAAGCACCAATGTTGTAGCTGTTAGTAACATTGTCTAGTACCACCACTAACGGAATTTTTGGTTTAGTTAAGTATTCGTCTCGCGTTAGTTTGTTTTCTCTAAGTTCTTCTTTACTGAGTTGTATTTTTGAAGGCATTATTTCTACTCTAATTACTTTGCTGCTCGATATAAATATGTGCTGATTTTTTACTAAACGTACATTGCTGAGTTTAAAACTGTGGTTTAGCGCAGCGGAGGATTGTGCTGTTTTATCTTGCGAAGATCAAATTAATGTTTATAAATAGTTTAGTGAATTTAGTTTAACGGTTGATAACATTAACTTGCAGGAAATTATCTATAATAGATTGCTTAATTACCTAAAATAATCAGAAAGTATGGCCAGATTCAATTACTATGACTTTATAGATGTATTCTTTTTTTGGACTCATACGATGAACAAAGTCAGACAAGTTATTTTTACCATTATAGTTTTCACAAGTTTGATAGTTTTAACCGGCTGTACATCAACGGCTCCTATTTTAGGTCTTGAGAATGGGCAACTGACATCATGCCCAAATAAACCCAATTGCGTTAATAGTTTTTCAAAAGATGAAGCACGATATATTGAGCCTATAATGATGATGGGTACGAAAATAGCAGTCAAAAATGCTATTTTGAACGTCGTGAATGACTTTGAGAACTCAAAAGTGACGGAAGTTGAAATTAGTTATATTCGGGCTGAGTTTACTTCAGATTTTTTTGATTTTGTTGACGATGTAGAGTTTTATTTCCCAGAGACAACGTCTAATGAAACCACGATACATGTGCGCTCAGCTTCTAGGCTTGGTTATGCAGACTTTAATGTTAATAGAGAACGCGTAGAAAAAATTAGACTTAAACTTGAAATACTTAAAAAATAGTCACGATGATTCAACGGTTGTGCTAAGCATTGTAAACACTAAAAATCTTACAGTTTAGCTATAAGTAAGTGTTATAAGTAAGTGTTATAAGTAAGTGTTATAAGTAAGTGTTATAAGTAAGTGTTATAAGTAAGTGTTATAAGTAAGTGTTATAAGTAAGTGTTATAAATAAGTGCTATAAAATAATTTATTTTCAATGAAATTAGCTGCTTAACAGTGTTTTTGGGGGGGATTAATATTGATGGTTTTAAGCCTATTTAAGCCTATTTAAGCCAATTTAAGTTTTGGATGTTTAGGCGACTTTAAAGCGGCTATTAATTTTACAGCTGAACTAGATGACACTAGCTCAGCATAAGCTCAGCAAATTCCCTTAACTTATGCTGTTTTCAATTTCAGGCGCTATATTAGTAAACTTAAGCCAAATATCTTTATCGACGGCATGTTCATTTAGTAGATTTTCACATTCATCGTTAGAAATTATGCCTTTTACCATCATTAAATATACTTCGCTTAATTGATTGGCTTTATATAGCACTTCTGCCAAAGCTGAACGTGTGGTAGTGCGTTGCTGGCTTAACGCTTCGGCATATATTTTTGGTAGCTTCCACTCTAACGCTATAAAGTAGCTGATGTCGATTGACATTTCAGTCATCAATTCTTTGAAAACTTTAGTGCCAGGTAAGCTTGATAATTCTTCCGCGAGTGCTTGTGACAGGCAATCAAATACGATGATTTTCCCTAAATCATGAATTAAACCCAAGAAGTAAGCGTCAAATCCGTTTTCATCTTGTCTAGTGGCTAATAGTTCGCAAAGCGTGGCACACTGTACGGAGTGAACCCAAATTTGTTTACCGAACATTTTGTAATAAATTGGCTTACATGGAATAACGTTAGCCATTAACAGCGTTGTAGCAATACGTAACAGGCCCGACAATCCTAAAACCGTTATTGCACGATTCAACGATACGATTTCCTTTTCGCCTCGATGATAAATTGCAGAATTAGCTGTTTTTAATACCGCGATAGCGAATGAAGGGTCTTGCTCAATAATTTCAACAAAACTGATGACGCTTGAGTCTGGATCGTCAATTGTATTTAACAGGCGAACTATCATCGCGGGTAATGCAGGAATATGCTGACTAAGTCTGTCGGGGTTATTTAATATATCCCTGACTTTTTGTAATACTTTGGTTTCGAGCTTACCCATAGGTATATTAGAATTTATATCACCAAACATTACGTCATAAAAGCTTGTTGAAATGTTCGTTAGCATTTGAATACCTCCTTATACTCTGCATGATAATGCAATTATTTTTTACTATATACCAACTATCATAAACTATATCACTAGGTGGAGATATTTGATTATAACTTTTCGCTAATTATTGCTGATTATTTTGAACTGCTGACGCTAATATACCTACGCCATTCTCTACCATGAATTTGTGAAAGGCGTCTGCGAGTAAGGTCGGTTGTCTTGATGCGTTTTGCACTAATCGCCATTTGCTTCGGATGGGGAAGTGTTCAACATTAATGATTTTAACTCCTGGCATAATACCAAAGTCTAGGGTGTGTTTACTTAGCACAGATATTCCCAAGCCTGCTGCAACGGCTTGTTTTATTGCTTCACTACTGGCAATCGTCATTTTCTCATTTAAGGTTAGGCCATGTTGTTTAAATAATTCGACGGTATATTCACGTGTGCCAGAGCCCGCTTCACGTAGAATAAAAGGGTAGTGGCTTAAGCGCGCTAAACTCACTTTTGGAAATTGGGCTAACTCATGATTGTCAGGAACAACTACCACCACTTCATTCTCTAAAAATGGTGTTTCAATCACTTGTACATTTTGTGGAATGTTACTAAATATATAAAAGTCGTCGCTATTCTCAAGTAGTCGGCTTTGTATTTTCTCTCGATTACCTATTTCTAACTTAATCTCTACTTTTGGGTGTTGTTTGGCAAAGGCAGCGAGTAGCAAAGGTAAAAAGTATTGCGCGGTGGTTACCACTGAGATTAATAAGGTGCCTGTGATCACACCTTGTAAATTATCTATATCAGTTTTTAGGTTGTCGAGGCTTTGAAATATGGTATTTGCACTGCGTAATACTGCTTTACCGGCATCGGTAAGCGTAAGTTTTCGACCTTGCATTTGGTAGACGGGTAAACCGATTAATTCACTTAAATTTTTTAATTGAATAGAAACCGAGGGTTGAGATATATGCAAGTTTTCGGCGACAACCGACAAATTTTGGTAACGCGCCAATGCTTGAATAAGTTGTAATTGCCTCATAGTTGGTTGTCGGTTTGACTGCAAATTTAATGGCATATAGAATTTTGTCTATGCTAAAGATTAATTTTATATATTAGACTCTATTTCAAATTAATTCTACGCTTATGTTACTTAGCTTAATAAGAGAACAAAGCATGTTAGAAACCATATCACAAAATATTCGCTCACTTGGTTCTGTACTGGGTAAAACCATTGCCAATGATAAAGGCCAACGTTGGTTAGAAAATGTTGAACGTGTGCGTTTACTCGCCAAAGACGGTGTTGCACAAGATGCGCTTGCTATTGATGAGCTACAATCCTTATTTGAATCGTGCGATGAACAAGACTTATTAATTTATGGCCGTGCGTTTAGCCAATTTTTGAATTTGGCTAATATTGCCGAGCAGCAACATACCACCAGCGAGCAAGGCTTGGCTGAGCTTGATTTGCCGCATCCGTTAGCGTCTTTAAAAGAGCAAGTTAGTGGTTGTACGCCAGAAGCGTTTTTGTCAGCTATTAATAAACTTCATATTGAATTGGTGTTAACAGCGCATCCAACAGAAGTTAATCGTCGTACGTTTATTCATAAATACCATGAGGTTGCTGAAGAATTAGGGCAGTCGGGTGCAGATTTAAATGGTCGAATTGAAGAGTTGATTGAACAAGCGTGGCATACCAGTGAAATACGCTCACAACGTCCTACACCATTAGATGAGTCACGTTGGGGTTTAGATGCTATTCGCGATAGTTTATGGTTTGCAGTGCCAACTTTTGTGCGTGAGTTAGACGAACTTTGTCAGGCTGTAACGGGGCAAACATTACCTTTAGACGCTACGCCGATTACGATGGCAAGTTGGATGGCGGGAGATCGCGATGGTAATCCATTTGTTACCGCAGAGCTGAGTAAGCAGGCTATTATTAATGCCAGATTGCTGGCGGCTGAACTGTATTTACTTGATTTTCAAAACCTGTATCTTGAATTGTCGATGAACAAAGCCAGCGATGAATTAACCGCTGCTGATACCGATAATATTGGTCCATATCGCCATATTTTAAAGCAAACCATTGCACAGTTAGAGCGTAGTGTTTCGCTATTGAAAGATAACAAAACCGAAGGGGTTATTGCCAGTCCTGACGAGTTACTCAAGCCTTTAGTTATTTGTCGTGAGAGTTTATTAGCTGCGGGATTAAACCGTGCTGCCAACTCAATGTTATTGGATGTTATTCGGAAAATACATTGCTTTGGTATTTCACTGGTTAAGCTTGATGTTCGCCAACACAGTGAGTTTCATGATCAAGCAATTTCAGAGATTACTCAAAGCTTAGGTTTAGGGGATTATTTAACGTGGAACGAGCAAAAACGTTGTGAATTTCTTCAACAAGAGCTTAATAACCCAAGGCCATTACTGCCTAAGGTTAAATGGAGTGAACAAACCCAAGAAGTGCTCGATACATTCAAATTTATTGCTGAGCAACCTAAAGAAGTTTTAGGCATTTATATTATTTCAATGGCAAGTGAACAAAGTGATGTACTCACAGTTAATTTATTAATGAAGGCGACCGGTATTACTTGGGATATGCCGATTGCACCATTGTTTGAAACACTAGACGATTTAAATAGTGCGGCAGGTGTTATTGATAAGTTACTAACTGACCAGGATTACACAAAACGTACCCATGGCGCGCAACATGTCATGATAGGTTACAGTGATTCAGCGAAAGATGCTGGCGTACTTGCCGCAGCATGGGCGCAGTATCAGGCGCAAGAAGCCTTAGTAGCTGCAGCGAAAAGTCACAATATTATTCTGAAACTATTTCATGGTCGTGGTGGCACTATCGGCCGTGGCGGCGGGCCAGCTCACGCGGCTATTGCATCACAACCTCCTGGTACTTTAGAGGGTGGTTTAAGAGTTACCGAACAGGGCGAAACCATTCGTTTTAAATTTGGTTTACCTAATTTAGCCGTGCGTAGTTTACATTTATACGCCAGTGCCATCTTAGCTAGCTTAGTGAAGCCGCAACCTGCACCGAAAGATACGTGGCGTAATGCGATGGAAGACATGGCGAAAAGCAGCTGCGCTATTTATCGTGACTATGTCTGTGAACAAGACGATTTTGTCACTTATTTTCGACAAGCAACCCCTGAGCAAGAGTTGTCGTCTTTACCGTTAGGCTCTCGACCTAGCAAGCGTAAATCTGACGGCGGCATTGAGTCGTTACGTGCTATTCCATGGATATTTGCCTGGAGCCAAAACCGATTAGTGGTGCCAAGCTGGCTAGGCTTTGGTCAGGCGATTTCTGATGCAGGCACAACACACAAAGATGCCATTAAAGACATGTTAGATAACTGGCCATATTTTAGAGCCCGTATCTCACTGACTGAAATGGTGTATTTAAAGTCAGATATTAATATATCTAAATTATATGATGAAAGTTTGGTTGAAAAGAACTTACTGCCCATGGGTGAGGCACTGCGTTCACAGTTAACGGCGGATAGAGAAACGGTGCTTAAGCTACTTGGACAAACAGAATCATTGGAAAGTGATCCTTGGAATCTTACGTCGTTTAATTTACGTCGACCGTATTTACTGCCTTTGCACTTGTTGCAGATAGAAGCATTAAAACGTTTACGAAAACAACCTGAACATCCGGTTTGTGAGCAGCTGTTGATGGTAAGTATGACTGGTATAGCAACGGGGATGCGTAATACGGGTTAGCCTTTAATCAAAAGCAGTATTTAGATAATAAAGCAGCCTTTTTCGGCTGCTTTTTTTTAAAACAGTTTTCAGGTGTTTTTTTACCAGTAATAAATGGCGAGTGATTTTGATCTTTATCAAATCACTGTAACGTTATGACTGCTAGCTTTTCAGACGTTTTCTACATATTGTGTATTTTTATAACTTGTCTAGACTTAATTATACATTTACAAGGACGGTGGCATTACCTTATGCGCGATGGCTATCAAAAAGATTTTTTACCTTCATTCAATATTGAGTTACCTAAGCCTAGCTTGTCTCTTTCAGGCGATGTATTGCAACCACCGGGGTTATTGGATGGCAATGTAGTCATTCCATATATCCATTACTCGCTCATTATGAGTAAATCTACCAAGCAGGCGCTATTTTCCGCTGCCAATGTTGATAATGCCATTGCGCAGACGGTATCAGGTTATAAAGGTCGTAAGTGGTTTATTGATGCGCGTGTCGGCAGAGATAATCAAATAACCAATAGTGCTTATATAGGAACACCCTGGGATAGAGGACATTTAACTCGACGCACCGCGGTTACTTGGGGTGATTACAATACGGCATTATCTGCCAGCAATGACAGTTGTGCTTATACTAATGCTTCTATGCAACATAAGCGTTTTAATGAAGACGAATGGCGTGTACCAGAAACGGCGGTTTCTAAGTTCAGTTTATCAAAAGACAATAAATTAATTGTAATGACAGGGCCAATTTTTACGACTTGCGATCGCTTTTTAACCAAAGGTGTTGGCTTTGAGCCCGTTCGTATCCCTTCAGGATTTTGGAAAACCCTGACCTATGTTGACCATAACGATAAACTCGTTACCTCAGCATATATATTCTTTCAAGACACTGACACGTTAAGAACGACTAAAGCTAAGCAGCGTATTAAACTTAAAAACTTCCGTGTAACAACAACAGAATTGCAATTATGGACAGGGTTAGAGTTCGAAAAGCAAATGTTTGATAGCAACCCGCTTTGTTTTTATACTGGCCCAGAAGCCATTAAAGTTAACAGGTTAAAAGATTTATCCAATTCAACTGAAGCTTTATTAGCTGCAGGGGTTATTGAAACGGACGCTTATAACGAAGCAAAATACACCCTTGAACTGAAAGTGCTTTATGAATTAATTGAAGAGTTGAGTTGGTATTAACCTAGAATAAACTATGTTATTTATTCTAGGTTAATCGCAGGTTTAATAATTGACGGACTGAAGTCCGACCTACAAAAAACAATAGTCCAACGTTAAGTTATCCCCCGCAAGCCCCGTGTAGGTTGGACTTTAGTCCATCAAGTCAAATAAAATATAGTACCTGTTGGCATAAGTACCTGTTGGCATAAATACCGATTAAAAATAATAACCACTTTATATGTTTTAGGGTTTTCAGGTTTATCGCAGGTTTATCGCAGTTTTAATAATTGACGGACTAAAGTCCGACCTACAAAAAAACAATAGTCCAACGTTATGTTATCCCCTGAAAGTCCCATGTAGGTTGGACTTTAGTCCATCAAACTAAATATTTATTTAACTTTATCTAACTCTGTTTATCGACCTTTGGCATTACTGAATCAGTTTCACTCATGACTAAGTTAATTTTTGTAAACAGTTCCTTATTTGGATATCCATCCGCAATAAGTTCATGTTTGAGCTGAAATGAGCGAATAGCATCTCGGCTTTTTGGCCCCCATATACCATCGGGTTTACCCGTTTCAAAACCTAATGTATTGAGTTGGCTTTGTAGGTTTTTCATCTCTACAAAGCTATATCGGTTCGCATTAGCTTGTTCTGTTTGTAAAAATTCAAGTCCGTTCGCGCCAACTAATTTATTCGCTAATAAACCGACGGACAGTGCATAACTTTTTGAAAGATTCCACGTCATAATGACATTGAAATTAGGGTACAGTAAAAATGCTGGCCCTTTATGTCCAGATGGTAAATAAAGCTCTGCCTGAATATCATAAGTCGATAATACTTGGTTGTTCGTTTGTTTCACCCCTAATTGCTGAAAATAACTCAGTGGGTAATATTGGTCAAAAGCGACTTTCTCAAAGGCAAAATTTTCTGGTAATTTAACTTCTCTGCCCCAGCGTTCTTTTGCTTGCCAACCTATTTGATTCAGGTAATTGGCCGCTGTAGTTAATGCGTCAGCTTCACTTTGCCAAATATCTACTTTACCGTCATTGTCGCCATCAACTGCATACTTTAAGAACGCGGTTGGCATAAATTGCATATGTCCCATGGCACCCGCCCAAGAGCCTTGCAGTTGTTCAACAGATACCTTTTCTGATTCAATTAAGGTAAACAAGTTTAATAGTTCTAGAGTGAAAAACTCGCTACGACGTTGGTCACATGCCAGTGTTGCGAGCGAATTTAGGACTGACATTTTACCTTTGTGCTTACCAAACACTGTTTCTAAACCCCAAAACGATACTAGGTATTGGCGTGGAACACCGTATTTTTGTTCTAATTTATCAAATAGAACTTTATTTTCTACTAGCTTCTGCTTGCCAACTCGCTCATGGTAAGTACTAACTCTGGCCTTAATATATTGCTCAAAGGTCTGGGTGAATTCGGGCTGTTTTTTATCTAAAGCGATCACGCGCTCAATAGGGGAAATATTATTAATAACGGTTTCGGTGATATAGCTAGAAAATCCTGCGGTTTTAGCGCGTTCAGCTAAATTAACTTTACACTGATTAAAATTTTCATCAGCAATTGTTGCGTTAGCAAAAAGTGGAATAAATGCGCAGGTGGTGAGAAACTTTCGGTAATTGAAAAAAGTGATTACTTGCTTAACAAGTGGGTGTGACGAAGTCATGAAAAAATTCCTAAGCTAAAACGATATCTGAATTTGAGCAATATAATATGAGTACAATACCATGGCTAAATTTTACTTTGATGACAATCTTTAAATCATTATTTGATTAAAATGAGGTGTTAAAAAGTGTGTGTTAAAAAAGTCGTGTTAAACATATTAGGCAATTGAAGCATGTTAATACCAAAACAACCGTACTGTCTAGGCAATAGCTTTTTCAAAAGGTTATAATAGCAAGTTGAAAAGAAACGTAGAGGCAAGGTAGTTAATGTTAGAAGACAAGTGTCAATTGCAGCGTAATTATGACGAGCAAGGTTACTTTGTTATTAGGAATTATTTCAACGACGCTGAAATAGCCCAACTTAGAGCCGTAGTATTGAAGTTCCATCAATTATGGCAACGAGACAATGCAACGTTTTATCAAGAGGAAGCCTTTAACTCTTCTTTAATTACCGGCAGTGAATATTTATCGAGCGATGATCGAGTGAAGTTGTTTAATTTTATCAGCTCGAAAAAAGTCATGAATGTTGTTGAGTCGGTAATCGTCAACAATCCTGCCTTTATGAATACTCAGCTATTTTTTAACCCGGTTAATCCTACACAGAAAGATTTTTGGCATCGTGATTGCCAGTATGACCATGACATTGAAGGACAAAAAATCGCTATACAAGAAACACAAGTCTTGCATCTGCGAGTACCTTTATTCGATGAATTGGGTATGGAACTTGTGCCAGAAAGCCATAAGCGTTGGGATAACGAAGAAGAATTTAATGTCCGACAAGAAGAAAAGGGCAAAGTCAGTAGTGATGACTTATCTACCGGTAAAAAAATAAGCTTATCCACAGGCGACTTATTAGTGTTTTCAGCCGATATGATTCATCGTGGTTTGTATGGTTTAGACCGATTAGCGTTAGATATTTTAGTGTTCGATTCAGCCGGTGATTTTGCAGACTATGTTGATGATGACTGTTTGCCGGATAATGCTATGTTGGATAAAATAGATGATCCAAGACTATTTATTAATACTATTAACTTGAAGTCGTAGACTGATATTTGTAAAAATAATAATGACTTAGGCAGAGCTTCATTTTTCGAGGCGAAGCTATACCTAAGTTATAGGGTGCATAACGGCAGGACATAAATCATTAAATGACTTTATCTATTTTGGCTATAGTGCAAAAATTTATTCTGTTTCCAGCGCAATAGCCGCCATTTTCATTGTGCTCTCAAATGATTCTGCACCAGCGATAAATAAACCATTGTGACAGAACATTGCATCGTCAATACCGGTAACTTCTTGCAGTGCTTCGTTCGACAAGCCAGCCCATGGAGCAGGTAGTGACTTTCTATCTTCGAATGAACCAGGTTCAACCGGGACGGTTTGAATGCGCCATGGGCCAGAGCCTGATGGGTAAACCATATATAACGCTTGTTCAGACAGTTTGTGAACGGTTGTTTTCCAAGGCGTGTATTTTTCTAGCACAATGACACGTGGATCTTCAGCATTATCAATCGCTTTAGCGACAATGGATTTCGCGCTAATGCCGCCGTCAGCTGAGGCAATAAAACGTGTTAATACGCGCGATGCAAACGCAACAGCTTCATCAAAACAAGTATCAAAGTGACTGTCTTCTTGCCAAGTAGGGTTAAACATAGAAATAGTTTGGCTTAAGCTAATACCTTGAGCAACACCTTCAACATGACCACAGTCGATGGCGTCAATAGTTGACACTAAACCTGCATCTACTGCTTGGGCAACTTCTTGGTTACCTTGGCATATTTCTACACCGTATTTTTGCCAAATTAAACCAAATGATGAAAAAGGAATACCATTGTCGCGTGCACCTGCACCTCCGCGTTGATGGTGATCAAACCGACCGGTATCAGCGTCATATTCTCCACCGACATCAATCACAATATCAGCCTTACCTATCACTTCTAAATCACGGGTACGTACAAGGTTAAAAGTTGGGAAAATGTGCTTAAGTGCCGCAATGCTGAAAACATCGTCAGCATGAAAATTACCGTTGTGAGTTACTATCGTTATATCGTTTATTTGAGTCATTTATATTGGGTCATTTTAGAAAGGAATAAGAAGGCGGTGCAAGTTGCTTTTACTACCGTAGGCTTATTTTCAAGCGTTTCAATGAGTAAAATTACTTGGTGATTCTATACGAAGACAGTGCAAATAAACAGCTGATTTTTATTCACGAATTTATCAAATAAATACTAAAGCATGTGTCTTCTATTGGGTGTTGATAAAAGACAGATATTATATGTGTGCTTCAGTGTAAAGTTAAAATAAAGCTATTAGTTTAATAGCAGAGAACATTGTAATAAGAACAATACTTTAACTGCTTGACCAGAACATAAGGTGTAGATAATATGAACTAACTCGTAAATTATCGATAAATTCATTTGGACTACAATGTCTTTTTCTATTTTTAAATATTTACATTACTAAGTCTTTAAAATTTGATTTGCAGGCGCTGAAATTGGTATGAATGCGTGACAAAACAGTACGCATTTTTAAGTTGTAATTTTACTCACGGAAGGTTAATTATGAAAAAACCATCAAAAAAACAAATATTAGAAAAAGGCATTCATGAACTTTATCGAGAAAACCCAGAACAAGCAGATAAAGCCATATTTGGCCGCACCACTGATCCGGTTTCTCGCCGAGGTTTTCTAACCGGGTTGTCTACCTTGGGTGCGGTGTTAGGTGCCGAGGTTGTTTTTGGACGATTTATGCCAGGCGGCTTGATCCCAGCAGCATTTGCTGAAACTACTGAAAAATTTCGAATAGCGGGTAAGCATGCTGGCCTCATTATATTAAATGATCGCCCGGTGAATGCTGAAGTACCTGCTCATTTATTAAATGACTTAGTCACACCAGCCGATAAATTATTTGTGCGCAATAATGGTCTTCCTCCTGAAAATGTTGACGTTAATAATTGGACATTAACGATAGGTGGTGAATCAGTTAAGACCAGTAAAACATATACTTTAGCTGAACTGAAAAAGAAATTTACCCACCATACTTATCAATTAACCTTAGAGTGTGGCGGCAATGGCCGTGTTGAATTTGACCCACCAGCGAAAGGTAATCAATGGGGCTTAGGTGCTGTTGGTTGTGCTAAATGGACCGGTGTACGTTTAAGAGATGTACTCAAAGATTGTGGTATCAAAGATGATGCGGTTTATATTGGCTATCATGCAGCTGATGAACATTTAACGAGAAACCCAGATAAAGAAGCTATTTCTCGTGGTGTGCCAATGCATAAGGCTTTGGAAGATGAGTCGTTAATTGCCTGGTCATTAAACGATGAAGAAATACCCGCAATGAACGGCCACCCGCTACGCTTAGTTTTTGGTGGCTGGCCTGCTTCCACTTCAGGAAAATGGTTAACGGGTATATCCATACGTAATATTGTTCATGACGGGGCTAAAATGAGTGCGCCAGCTTATCGTATCCCCTGTGAGCCAGTAGCACCGGGTACTAAAGTAGCGGCTGAAGATATGTGCATTATTGAAAGTATGCCGATTAAGTCAATGGTTACCTTTCCAAAATCAGGCGTTAAGCATGCATTAAAAGAAGAGTTTTCAGCTAATGGACATGCGTGGGTTGGTGATAAAACCGTGGAGAAAATGCATGTCTCAATTGATTTTGGTAAAACCTGGCAGGAAGTTAAAATATCAAAGCCTGTAAACCGCAATGCATGGCAACATTGGCAAGCCAAAGTTAAATTCCCACAAGCGGGCTATTATGAGTTATGGGCTAAAGCTACCGATAGTGATGGTGTTTCTCAACCGATGATTTTACCGGGCTGGAATCCTAAAGGTTATTTAAATAACGCTTGTCATAGAATTGCAATTCAGGTGGTTTAAGATGATTACTTTCAAAAAATCGATATTGATCTTAGGCTTGATAGTCTTACCTTGCAGTTATGCAGTTAGCGAAGAGAAACTCGATAAAGATAGCGGCTTTGTTGTCGATACAGGTTTTGAGTTGGTTAAGGCTAATTGTACCGCCTGTCATTCTGCTGCGTTAGTAACACAAAACAGAATGAACCGTGATACTTGGTTGGAAACTATTCGCTGGATGCAAAAATCACAAGGTTTATGGCCATTGGGCGAGAGTGAAAAAGTCATACTTGATTATTTAGCTAAACATTACAGCCCAACTGAAACAGGTCGTCGTAAAAACCTTCCTGCTCATTTGATGCCTGCGGTAGAAAAATAGCGCTGAATGACGTTATGAATACTTAACAACAAAGTATTGTTAAGTATTCATATTAAATAAGGACTTGTTAACTTAAAAATGAAATGATGTTTGCTGGGCGTTATCTGAGTACTTACTGAGTACTTACTGAGTACTTACTGCTGCTGCCATAGATTTTTCAGCCACTTGCTCTAACCAATTTAAGTCCATGGTTTGATGCGCTTCACAAATAAACCAAGGTTCACGCGAATCGGGTTCTAACATTACGCCATTGTTTATTAAGTTAAGGGCGAATTGCGTGTATAAGTCGCTGTTTGTTCTTTTCCAGTCACGATAGTTTTGCGGTACGTTTGCGCCAAAATGCACCCCAAACATAGCATTAGGCCCTGCAAAACAATGTTCAACACCAAACTTGGTAAATACACGAGAAAGCAATGCTTGGATTTTTTGGCCTACAAGGTCAATGGTTTCAAGTGCATCAGTTTCTTTAAGTAATGTTAAAGTTGCTTTTGCCGCACTTAATGCCACCATGTTTGCGGTATAAGTGCCGCCATGAGTAACGCCACCTTTATCAAAAGAAATGGTGTCCATTACTTCAGCTTTGCCACCAAAAGCAGCAACAGGGTAACCATTACCCATAGCTTTAGCGTAAGTGGTGATATCGGCGTGTATATTATATAAAGCTTGGGCGCCACCTTTAGCCACACGGAAACCTGTTTTTACTTCGTCCATAATAAGTACAGAGCCATTGCTGTTACACATGTCGCGTAGTTTCTGCATGTAGGTTTGTGTCGATGCAATAGAGCCACAATTACCCATAATAGGCTCAATCAAAATGGCTGCTATGTCATGGCCATGTTCTGCAAAAACAGCGTCAATAGCTGAAATATTGTTAAGTGGCACACTGACTTGATGTTCGCGTGTACTTTGCGGAATGCCCGCGCCAAAAGGAATGATTTCTGGTGAGTTTTTATCGTCTGCATCCCAGTTATCTACGTCAGATTTCCACATAACTTCGTCATGCAAACCATGAAACCCACCTTCAACCACAACAATTTTATTGCGTTTGGTATAGCCCCTAGCAGTACGCACAGCGCCAATAACTGC
The DNA here is from genome assembly GCF_002077175.1 of Colwellia sp. PAMC 21821. Taxonomy (NCBI): domain Bacteria; kingdom Pseudomonadati; phylum Pseudomonadota; class Gammaproteobacteria; order Alteromonadales; family Colwelliaceae; genus Colwellia; species Colwellia sp. PAMC 21821. The sequence continues at coordinate 490,540 of NZ_CP014943.1, read as the reverse complement.
TTCAGTGCCTGAATTAGCAAAGCGCATTTTTTCAATGTTAGGACAAAGTGACTTAACCAATTCAACCACGTCAGAGTCGAGACCAGTAGAAAAACCAGAAATAGTGCCAACGCTGGTAATTGCCTTGATGACTTCGTTATCAACACGTTCGTCACGGTAGCCTAAAATAATAGGACCATAAGCTAAACGAAAATCAACGAATGTTTGTTCGTCGCAATCAGTAATAGTGCAGCCTTGCATGCTACTCAAAAATACGGTGTTTTCTTCACCCCAATAACGGTAACTATCGGCAACGCCTAAAGGCATATTAGTGTGTGCTCTTTTGAGCATTTTAGCACTGTTGGGTTTGTGTGTTTTGGTCATAATATGTTCCAATCTAACTGATTTATTTTAAACATTTGGACGGTAAATTTAATGCTGGGGATAATACAGGGATAGTAAGACGTCAGGAAGTGCTAGTTATACTTTTCGGTATTTAATGGTGAATGTTAGTCGTTTGATGTAAAGGTTTGGGTAAAAACTTGAAGTGAAAACTGAGGTGGAGTTTTCCTGCAAGCTTTAGTGATTGCTTTAGACATTGCTTCAGACATTGCTTCAGAAAAAGCTTCAGGAAAAGCTTCAGATAAAGTTATCAGCTTAGATTTTTCATATCATGTTAACGAGTGAATAAGGCTAGGCTTAATTATGAACTGTAAAGGGCAATAAAAAGCGCCCTTACATAAAAGCTGTAAGGGCGCTTAAATTAGTATTGAGGTATTAAAAAATCAATACCTGCTGCTAACGCTATAAACTTAGGTGCTATAAACCAAAGGTACGTGACACGGATAAAACAATGCGTGAATCTGCACTGTCAATATTCATAGTGGTATCTTCAATCGCTAGATTAAAATCAAACCCTTCATAGTGGGTCATATATTCAAGGCGCATATGATTGAATGATTTTTTACCATCCCACAACCATTTATTTGTATCATTTGACGTCGAACGATCGAAAGTCGCTTTCAGGTGATGACCTGATGCTACTTCAAAGGTATGAGCAATCATTGTAATATAATGCCCCGATTCAAGGCCAAAATAGTCCCAGGTGTACCAGAAGTTTAGTTCGGTCTTACCGACCGATGAGTTGTAGCTAAACTTGGCATAAGTCTCTGGATAATTGTAAGTATCGGAAGTTGAGTCGCCGTGGTAGGTATAGTAAGCAATACCGGTATCAAGACCTATTTTTTCATCTAACTGAAAGTATTTGCCTGCGTAAACATCTAATTCTACCTTATTGTTACCAAAATCAACTGTTGATGCCCAGGTACCAGCATAAAAACCATCGGTTCCTGAATAATCTAAACTTGCTTGTAACGCTGGATCATTTCCAGTCAAGCTTACGCCATTAAAAGTATAATCAGAGGTTAAATTAACCGTTGAAGTTACTTCAGCGAATACCGCTAAAGAGGTTGTTAGTAGAAAACTTGTTGCTAGGGCAATAAGACTGCTTTTCATTAATTGTATACTCATTTAATTAGGTCACTCGTTCTAGTTTGGTAAAGTCGATTTTATTTTCTTTTGGTGAGCTTTCTATTGCGGCTACTTCTTTAAATTTTCTGAGCAGAATATAACCAAAGCAAGAGAAGAATAGCCCGATAACTAATGCGCCAACCCATTGGATTGCTAAGAAATCTAATTTGAATAACAAGGTAAGTAAACTTAAGGCAATAATATTGCCTAAGAAATATTTAACTTTACCTATACGGGTTACCCCTATATTCAAATTGTCGGTGTATAAACGGATCAGTGAGTCGAGAGAGTTAACCACAAATGTAATGCCAACAAATGCCATGGCAATATTATAGAAACCAGCCGTTTCTATACCGTTCATGCTGTAGTAATACAAAACGCTGAACCATATTGCGATCGGAATAGACGGAAATACCAACATAGCCAATAGTACTTGGTAAGTACGTAAACCACTGACAAAACGTGAAGTAAATTGGCCAATCATAATGCTCCATGCAAACCACCAGTAAAGATAGAATTCATGATAAGCATTCATTGGTAGAACAAACTCGTGAATGTTACCGAAGTAGCCACCTAACATTGAAAAGGTATTGGCAAATTGGCCGATGCTTGAGTTTTCACCAAAAAATGCACCGCCCCACATGACCGCAATTAACGCGATAAAAAGCCAAGTGGTTGCTAGGCTTAAAATGCGTACATAACGTATGTTGGTACTTGAATACACGGCAAAGGCAATGACTAATAATACAATTAAGTAGAAACTACCAATAATAGACTCACCATCGCCAAGGTCTGGCATATACCAAGGTAAGTTAGACAGTAATAAATAAGCCGTAAATGCACAGGTGCCTATAATAACAACGTTATTAATGAACCTAACCAGCGGAATTTCAAAGAATCGTACACGTGGCTCAATAACACAAAAGTAAAAGCAGGTGAGAAAGTAAAAGCTCCAAATAAGGAAGGCCCAAAAACCAAACTCTATAGCTAAGGGGTTAGTAAAACCGTACTCAGGGCTAGTTGCTAAATCGGCGTAACTTGCAAACTCAGTTAATGGGAACATAATAAGTCCGACATCAAGCCCCGAAGTAAACAATATAGCAATAAAGGTAAACGTTTTAACGGGTGTTACACCAACACAGCGAATATTGCCCCATCGATATAGTACAAATGCGATTGCGCTAAAAGTAAATAACATTCCTGCAGATAACCATGCGGTCATGATAGTTTCCTTATTACGTTTTCAATCAATTTAAAGATAAATTAACTCCTATTTTTTCTTACAGACCGAGTGTTCAGTTTCAGCTTGTTAGCCAATTTGATGAATTGTGTATGCTACTTTTTTATGAGAAAAATGGATAAGTTCAGACTATAAATTTAGTCAGTAATTATGCTACTGATAAACGTTATAACGCTGTATTTTTTCATTTTTACCCTTAAAAATAAGCGGGCAATAAATCAACTTGGTACTCGGCTTAAAACATTAATTGTCGTCGCCATGGCATATACCGAGGTAGAACCATGACGATGATAATTACTGTTTACAAGAACACTCACGATTAAACATTATTGTGTTGTGCGTTTTGGCACATTTGAACGCTGTTGCTCTTGCCAGTTTGTCGCTAGCGTAACTTCTGCATTAACTGGCGCTAATAGCGTTCGTCCGCGAATAATATCGGCGGCGCGTTCAGCAACCATAATGGTGGGTGAATTGAGATTACCATTAGGAATTGTTGGGAATATTGACGAATCAACCACTCTTAGTCCTTCAATGCCATGTACTCGTGTTTGAGGGTCTACCACTGACATTGCATCTGTACCCATTTTACATGAGCAAGAAGGGTGGTAAGCACTTTCAACAGATTGACGTACGAAAGTGTCAATTTCTTCATCTGTTTGTACTTGAATGCCCGGCTGAATTTCTTCCCCACGAAATGCATCAAGAGCTTGCTGGTTAATAATTTCACGCGTTAGACGAACACAGGCACGAAACCCTTCACGGTCTTCTTCGTGTTCAAGGTAATTAAATTGAATTTCTGGATGCGCTTTAGGATCGTTTGAAATAGCTTTGATCTGCCCACGACTCTTAGGTTTATTATGGCCAACATGTACTTGAAATCCGTGACCTGCAAAAGCTTCTTTACCGTCATATCGCATTGCTGCCGGTAAAAAGTGATATTGAAGATCTGGCCATTCAACACTGGCTTTTGAGCGAATAAAACCACAAGATTCAAAATGGTTGGTTGAACCTAAACCTTTTTTGCTTAATATCCAGCGAGTGCCTATTAGCAATTTACTCCACCAATCTAACTTGCCATTGAGTGTAATTGGCTGCTTGCACTTAAATTGAAAATAAAACTCTAGATGATCTTGCAAGTTTTCACCTACACCAGGTAAATCGTGTTTTACTTCAATATTTGCGGCTTCAAGCACAGCTTTAGGGCCGATACCTGATAACTGTAATATATGTGGTGAGCCTATAGAGCCGGCGGATAAAATAACTTCTTTATTTGCCCCAACATCAATTATTTTGCCTTTATGCTCGTACTTAACACCAACGGCTTTTTTACCTTCAAGTATAACTTTATGTACCAACGCATGCGTAATAACCGTTAAGTTATTGCGCGACATTGCTGGTCGTAAATAAGCATTTGCTGTAGAGGCGCGCACACCGTTTTTAACGGTCATGTGCATTGGGCCAAAACCTTCTTGTTGAGCCGCATTATAATCTTGCGTTTCAAAGTAACCGGCTTCAACTCCCGCATTGATAAATGCTTTGTAAAGCGGATTTTTCATTTCATTGCCGTTGTTTACGCCTAAAGGTCCGTCTTTTGCGCGATACTCATTGGCACTAAATGCCCAGTCTTCAGACTTTTTAAAATAGGGTAAACAGTGATCGTAATCCCACTCTTGGGCGCCATGTTGCTGCCATTCATCAAAATCTTTTGCATGTCCACGTACATAAACCATGCCGTTAATTGAAGATGAACCGCCTAATACTTTACCTCTAGGGCAGTGCATACGTCGATTATCAAGAAACGGCTCTGGTTGGCTTTCAAATTGCCAAGCGTATTTTTTTGAATTCATCGGAATAGACAATGCCGTTGGCATTTGAATAAAAATACTTTTATCGCTGCCGCCTGTTTCAATCAGTAACACGTTGTTATTACTGTCTTCACTAAGACGATTTGCTAAGACGCAACCCGCAGAACCAGCACCGACAATAATGTAATCAAATTTTTCACTTTTCATTTAAAACCTTTAAATTAATTTAGAGTATGAAGACTTTTTAAAGCCTAATTAACGAACAAAAATTGAGTTACTCTGTTCGTTAAAAAGGACTATCGAGAGGCTGTAGCCCTACATAAACTGCTTTTATTTGAGTGTAATGATTTAGGGTAGCAAGACCGTTTTCTCTACCAATACCTGACTGTTTATAACCACCAACAGGCATTTGGGCTGGTGATGCACCATAGCTATTTATCCAACAAATACCGGCTTGCATTTGATGAACTACACGGTGTGCTCGGGTAATATCTTGGGTAAATACACCGGCGGCTAAACCAAATTCTGTTGCATTGGCTCGGCTGATCACTTCATCTTCATCGGTAAATGTTAATACGCTCATTACCGGACCGAAAATTTCTTCACGGCAAATGGTCATTTGGTCAGTACAGTCACCAAAAATAGTAGGCGCAACAAAATAACCGTTTGGCGAACTTTCTAGTTGTAACGCTTTACCACCATGAAGAAGTGTTGCGCCTTCTTTAATGCCAATATCGATATAGCTTTGTACTAATGCCATATGTTTAGCTGAAATTAGTGCACCAAAGTTAGTGTTAGGATCCATAGGATCGCCCGCAACAATATTATTTTTAGTGCGATCGAGCAGTTTCTCAATAAAGGCTGGGTATAGTGATTTTTGTACGAATACGCGTGTACCGTTTGTACAAACTTCGCCTTGGGTATAAAAATTACCTAACATGGCGGCAGAAACGGCATTATCGATATCCGCATCATCAAAAATAATCAGGGGTGACTTACCGCCAAGTTCCATGGTGACATCTTTAAGTGAACTGGCAGCAGCGGCCATGACTTTTTTACCGGTGCCCACTTCGCCAGTAAATGAAACTTTTGCAATTTCTGGATGATGAGTTAACCAAGCACCGACTTCACCCGCGCCTTGAACAACGTTAAATACGCCGTTAGGTAACCCTGCTTCGGTAAATATTTCTGCTAATTTTAATGCGCCAAGCGGTGTTTCTTCAGAAGGTTTAAAAATCATCACATTACCGCAAGCTAATGCTGGCGCTGCTTTCCAACAAGCAATTTGTAATGGATAGTTCCAAGCACCTATACCTGCGCAAATACCTAAGGGCTCACGGCGTGTATAGTAAAAGTCGCCATCTACGGCTTGTTGATTACCTTCAATACCAGGCGCTAGCCCGGCAAAAAATTCGATTGAATCAGCGCCTGATAATACATCAACTACTGAAGCTTCTTGCCATGGCTTGCCGGTATCAAGTACTTCAATTTTGGCTAACTCGTCATTACGTTCATGTAATAACGCAACAGCTTTAAGTAAAATTCGGCTACGTTCGGTAGCACTCATTGCTGACCATGTATCAAAACCAAGCTTCGCGCTGGCTATGGCTTTTTCTTGGACTTGTTCATCGGCAACTTCAACTTGATAGATAACTTTTCCCGTAGCGGGGTTAATCACATCAAATGTTTCACCACTGGCATTATCTATATAAGTACCATCGACATAATTTTTATAACGTATTAATGACAAGTAACATCTCCGTATTGGTTAATTTGTTCGTCTATAAAGCTTTTACATAATTGCTCAGCTTTGATGAATTCTTCTTCAGGCGAAGAACTTAAGGCACAGCGTAGCCATAAGCCATCAATCATCGCTGCGGTTTTTTGAGACGCTACTATGGCAACATCTTCTGCTAATAATTGACGATATGAAAAAAGCAGGTTGCTATATAAACGCCTACTATTGATATTTTGTAATCTTTTTAGCTTTGGATCATGCATTGACTCTGCCCAGAAACTAAGCCACGTTTTTATGGTAGGGGTAGAGCGCTGAAATGAGGTGAAATTAGCCTCTATGATCATGTTGAGTCGTTCGGGTGCATTAAGTTTTTTTGGCGATACACGTTCAAGTAATGCTAACTTTAATTGCTCTAAAAGATGCTTAATGGTTGCTTCTATTAGGCCTTGTTTACCACCAAAATAATGACTAATAATTCCAGAAGATAATCCCGCAATTTTACTGATGGTTATAATGGTTGTACTTTGTAATCCGTGTTGACCAATCGACTCTAATGTTGCATCAATTAGCTGTTGTTTACGCAGAGGTTTCATTCCAACTTTAGGCATATTACGACTTCTTTTTTATTAATTGAACGTTCAATTAGTTTCTATTCTAATGGTTTTTTATGGGATTATCAACTCAGCTTTAAAAGCTGAACTTAGCGGAAGGTGCCTAAAATCATGCTTATTGGTGTTCTATATACGTTATAGACGAGTATTAAACGCCATGAATTAAATTTTAAAAAGGTCATTAAAGGTTAGGGGTCTAATAATTATTTTGGTGTGGAATGAAGCTAATGTTGTTATTTTTATTCATTAAGAGAGGCTCTAAAAAAAAGCTCTTATAAACAATAGTAGGGGATTTTTTGGGGGAGGGGCTAGTGAAAAATATAGCGAAATTGATGATTAAATATTCATGAATTTATTTAAATGGAAAATATCTATCATCATTGCCGCCCACTTATATTTAGAGCAGCCAACCAATTATATTAAAGTTTGCCACCTTATAAGATTTAAGTATTTATAAGCAACGGTGAGCTTTAAGTCATTAAAATTATGTGAAGGAGTGATAGTTTTTAGGGGCAGAACAGTCATGATTATCTGCTTACTTGTGAGGCCGGTTAAAGCTCATTGCGGACGTTCAGTGCTTTGATAACTAAAACTAATGTTCATATATTCCAGACATTTCAACGAACCTGACCCCGCAGGTATGTTTCAACGAACCTGACCCCGCAGGTATTGGTGCAGGTTGGGGGATAAATAGGTAATTTAGTATCTACTCGCTAAAAATTTGCCGTTTAAATATGACAACGGATGATATATTTAAATTTCGCTGCTATGTAGTTAGGTTGTATTTAAGATGAGTGTTATTTTAAATTTTACTAAACTGCATAAGTACTCAACAACTTAACAATGAACTATTTAAATTTTTATTGAATTTCGATTACCGGCAGCCATCGATTGGTTGGCTCTAGTTCATCAATATCGTGCGCAGTTACGGGTGGTAATGTTGTGTTTTTTGGTGGCGCTGCCAAAAGGTTTAGATCAACTGCCATAGCTGTACCACTTAATTTATCTGACTTGAGCTCAAAACGATAATAAATACCTTGATAAAAGTTGGCACCAAATTGGGAGGCTTTTTTGTACATAAATAATAAGTCATGTGAAAGCCAACTAAAATCTGTTGTGGTGATATTTCGAGGGCTACTATATGGGTAAGCTAAATGGCACCATAATTCGGGACCTTCTAAGCATTTCATTTCTTTCATTGATAAAAAATAATCTTTAAATATTTGATGTTCAACGTCAATTTTATAATGAATTTTCTCTGCATTATTTGAGAAAGTGACTGTACCGATAAAATACTTTTCTCCTTTATTATCAAATAAATGTATTTTTTTTGTACCTTGGTAAAAGTTTTCAGATTCAATAATAGCCTGTTGCGTAACACAAGATAAGGTGAGAAAGGCGAGCAAAACAATGATGTATTTATGCATTTAAAAAGCCCTTTAGCGATAGTGTTTAATTACTTTAAAGGAATTATAAAAGCTGTATATAACACTTAGGGAGGATTTTATCTTGCTTGAGAGCAGTTGTGTTAGGTAAATAAAAATGAAATGGCGCTTCTAGCACCACTTCATTTGTATACTTACTATTAGTTTACGCTCCAAATTTTTTCCACGTATTCAGGGTGGTCAACAAATGGATTACGGTTACCTTGATGTGAATAAGCCGCTTCGTTTCGGTCAATTTCTTTTTGACTAACCGGGTCGTTAGCGTGCCAGCGTAATAACATATTTAGCTGCCATGTTTCGAACACTTTATTACTACTGCCATCTAATATCGCATTGCCATAAGTGCTATTGGTTTGCCAAGATGAGATAACGTTTTGATAGCGCGTTGCCATATAAAGTTGAGCGCGGGCTAAATCACCTTTAAATTCATTAATAGGTTCAAATACGGTACCGTTATAACCTAATGCTGAAGTGGCTGAGCCGAGTTTACTATTGTTGGTAGAAGTAAACGTGGCACTCGCTACTTCACCGTAAGGGAAGCCGCTGCGCTTAGAGTTAACATAACCATCGGTAGCAAAAATATGATGAATATCAGAATTCATCGGTTCTATTGTGCCGCCAAACCAGCTTTTTGGAAATGAATGTTCACGGTTGTAACAATCACCTTCACCGCGATAAGAGCCACATTGATTAGTTACTTTGGTATAAGAATAGCTATCACTACCGAAAGGTTTTTCAGCATAAATATCTAAAATTGTACCGTCGTTATCATAATAGGTATCTAATGAATGGTTAGCGTAGAAGGTCCAAATTGCGCCATAGCCTTGAGCGGTGTGGTTTTTAATTAAATTGTGTAAAGCGGTTTTAAGGCTATAGCCAGTTTGTGTTGTAATACTTTGATAATAAGTCCCTGGATTACCGCCAGAGCCGCCACCTGCAGTACCAAGGGTGAAGGTTTTACTTTCTGTTTGAGTAAACGTACCGCCTGAAACAAGTGAAGTTCCTGCAAGCGAGATATCGTACGAACCGTTACCATAAGTACAGCAAATACCATCGCCATAGCTGTCGTTTATAGTAAAAGTATAATCGCCATCGGTTAAACAAATGTTTTCGCTATAACTGGTTGAGTTACTTAAGTTACTGCCAATAGCTTGCTCTATGTTACTGCTATTTTTTATCGACCAACTGGTTTCATAACCATATTGATCTGTGGTTAAGCTGAAGGTAATTTCATTGTCTGAGCAGCCAGTACCACCACCAGTGCCTGCACTTGTAGTGGGTTCAAAGTCATCAACATAAACGGTTTCAGAGCCGTCGAAGCCAGTGGTGTCATAAAAGCGCAAGCCAACAGCTATTTCTTTTGTGGTGGTTGCTGAATATGTATAACTAACTTGTTGCCATTGATTAACTAAATTAGGATCTGAATAACCTCGATAACCGTCAGCGAAAAGTCTAGCTTTAACACCTCCTTCGGTATGATAAACCCAAACCGAAAAATCATAATTTTGGCCCGCCGTTACGGCTATATTTTGTAAAAAATCGGTTGAGCCTTGTGTTGCGGTATTAACAGTAATAGCGGCAGAGCTTGTGCCAGTTTTTATTGTATTGGTGTTTTGGCTAACGTTGATGCCAGTGTCTACAGTAGTCCAGTTGTCGGCACTTGCATTTGACCAAGCTTCGAAATTACCATTAAGTACATCAGCACTTGCCATAAAGCTAAAGCTACTCAGAAGAGTAAGTATTAATTTTTTATTAAGTTTCAAAGAATGTTCCTTCTTTTTAATAGTTTTTTTGTAAACGGAAACCATGACCACCGTTAATTTATTAGTAACTTATAACCATTTAGTTAAGTTTTTTATGTTTATTTCTATATTTATTTTTACAATTAACGACAGGTTAGTTACAAAATATTACACTTGATACCAAGGCATAGTGCCTCATAATTTTCGGGAATAAAAGGGATTGTTAACTGTTCGGAGTCTATATGCTTTATAACTTGACTAAGTGGATTGTTTTTATTGGCAAAAAAATAGAGAAAAATAGAGGACCTAATAATAAATATTAGGTTCCTGTGCTTTAATAATTACAAATGTTGTAGAAAGTATTAACAACCTCTATTTATAAAGGGGTGATCAGAGTTTAATGTGCTGAGTAAAGTCGTCAAGCAGTTCGTCTTTTCTGTGGGTTACAAACAGTATGGTGGAATTACTCTCTTTCATGATCATTTTAATGATTTTTAATATGCGATGACGGTTAAACTCATCTAAACCTTGTGTTATTTCATCAAGGATCAATAACAATGGTGCCTTAATTAAGGCTCTTACGATAAGTGCTAACCTTTGTTCACCAAAACTTAAATCGTTAAATAATGTTTTTTCTTTATGAATTAACCCCACCTTTTTTAACCATTGCTGAGCGTATGTTATGTGATATGTTTCAGGTTGTTGATACAGACCGATAGAATCAAAAAAACCTGAAAGTACTACCGTAAGTAAATCTGAGTTTACGCGATATTGGCGATGCAATTCAGGCGTAACTATGCCCATATCTTTTTTTAATTGCCAAATAGTTTCGCCACTACCTCGTTTATGACCAAATAATGTTAAGTCGTTGCTGTAGCATTGCGTGCACTCGCCCGTTATTAAATGTAATAACGTTGATTTACCACTCCCATTTCGGCCGGTTATTAAGGTATGTTGCTGGGGCTTTACACTGAAATTCAGCCCCTGAAAAACGGTTTTACTTTGATAACGCACAGTGCCATTAACTAATTTTACCAAATAATCAGGTGCATTTAACTTAGTCGCATAAAACTGTTCCGGTAACGTAATAGGTTCATCATCGTCTTTAAAAAAATCATCGAGTTTGGCTTGTGTTTTAGCACAATGTTGAGTGCCAATAACGTTAAAATCTCCCTGTTTAATTACTGCTAATTGCTCACACCAATCTGGGATGTCGATACGGTTACCCAATAGAAGGATAAGCGTGATATTGCTATCTTTAATAATACGTTTAAAAAGTGTCGATAAGGTTTGGCTACTTTCTTGATCTAAACTGTCAAAGGGGTCTTCACAAATAATCATTTTCTTTTCATGCAGAAGTGCTGAAAGTATCAGTAGTTTACGGCTTTCACCTGAGCTTAATTGTCGGTAACCAGAGTTTAATAAATCAGCTAATCCTACGAGTTTAATAAGCGGGTCGTTTAATTTATCTTGAGGTAAAAACTCTTTCACTAACGTGCCAAGATCCTGCTGATCTATGAAGTCGCTATTATCGATTTTTAACTCGTACTCATATACTTTTTGTTGTGCTTCAAAGGAAATAATAGCGATGTCATTTGGCGCAGGTAAGTGCATTGTGTCTACAGATATTGGCGTTATTTCTCGCGATAGCAATTGAGCAAGTTCTTGTCTTCCTGAGTCATTAGTGCCTAGGATGCACCAAGTATTCGAATGGCTAATTGGCCAACTCTCGACCATTAATTTTGCATGACAATAATTTTTAACTTCAAATATATTCAACATAAGCAACTTTTTGAAAAACAGTATAGGCCATTATTTTCTACTATTTTATGCTTTGCAAGCTTAATCATTGATATTGCTTGATTTCAGGTCTTAATTACTACTCGTTAAGGTATTACTTGTGGATCTTTAAAAGCTCATAACGAGTCAAAAATAAAAAATTATAATTGTATGGAATTTACTGAGATTTTATATGCCATAAAAAACCCCTAATATTAAATATTAGGGGTTTGTCTTCAGCTCTTAACTGATAGCTATTAACTTATAGCTTCAAGCTTTTAACCATTACTGACATCTTCAAACTCAGCATCAATAACATCTTCCTTGCTAGCTTCATCATTGGCAGCATTTCCTTGAGGTTGCTCTGCTTGCTGTGACTGCGCTTGTTGAGCTTGCATCATGTTAGTGTAAGCCTCTTGTAATGCTTTTTGTCGCATTTCAATTGCGCCTTTGTCATCACCATTAACCGCCATTTTCAGTTGCTCGATTAAGGTGTTAAGCTCGCCTTGTTGATCTTCACTTAACGTGTTCATCGAAGTTTGTACGGTATGAATTAATTGATCCGCTTGGTTACGTTGCTCAACGAGTTCACGCTTTTTCTTATCTTCAGTTGCGTGCATTTCTGCATCGTTCACCATACGATTAACTTCATCTTCCGTTAAGCCACTTGATGCGGTAATTTTAATGCTTTGCTCCTTACCAGTTGCTTTGTCTTTGGCGGTAACATTTAAAATACCATCAGCGTCAATATCAAAGGTGACTTCAACTTGTACTGAACCGCGTGGGCCAGGGTTAATATCTGTTAAGCTAAATTGACCTAACGATTTATTATCTGTTGCCATTTCACGCTGGCCTTGTAGCACATGTACATTAACCGCAGCTTGATTATCTTCAGCTGTTGAGAACGTTTCAGAAGCACGTGTTGGTATGGTGGTATTTTTATCAATAAGCTTGGTCATTACACCGCCTAAGGTTTCAATACCCAGTGATAATGGCGTTACATCAAGTAATAGCACATCACCCACTGTTCCTGACAACACACCCGCTTGAATCGCTGCACCCATGGCAACCGCTTCATCTGGGTTTACATCTTTACGTGGTTCTTTGCCAAAAAAAGCTTTAACGGCTTCTTGCACTTTTGGCATACGTGATTGACCACCAACCAAAATAACTTCGTTAATATCGCTTTTGCTTAAACCCGCATCTTTTAATGCTTGCTCACATGGGGCGATGGTGCTTTTTACCAAGTCATCAACTAGTGACTCTAATTTGGCGCGAGTAACTTGTATCTTTAAATGTTTAGGGCCATTAGCGTCAGCGGTAACATAAGGTAAATTCACGTCGGTTTGTAATGCTGATGACAACTCTATTTTCGCTTTTTCAGCCGCTTCTTTAATACGCTGTAGGGCTAAAGGATCTTGTTTGATATCAATACCACTTTCTTTTTTGAATTCATCAGCAAGGTAATTTATTAAGCGTAAATCAAAATCTTCACCACCTAAAAAGGTATCACCATTGGTTGCTAATACTTCAAATTGCTTTTCACCGTCAACATTGGCTATTTCGATAATAGACACATCGAATGTACCGCCACCTAAATCGTATACAGCCACTTTTTGGTCAGCTTTACTATTTTTGTCAACACCATAAGCTAATGCTGCCGCTGTTGGCTCGTTAATAATACGTTTGACATTAAGCCCGGCAATTTTACCTGCATCTTTTGTTGCTTGGCGCTGTGAATCATTAAAGTAGGCAGGTACGGTAATAACCGCGTCTGTTACTGTTTCACCTAAATAAGCTTCAGCATCTTTTTTTAGTTTACGTAACACTTGTGCTGATACTTCTTGTGGCGATAAAGCTTTGCCATTCACTTCAACCCAAGCGTCACCGTTACTTGATTTAACGATTTTATAAGGTGCAAGTTTAATATCTTTTTGCACTTCTTTATCTTCAAATTTACGACCAATTAAACGTTTAATCGCAAATAATGTATTTTTAGAGTTTGTCACCGCTTGTCTTTTTGCTGGTTGACCCGCTAATGTTTCATTGTTGGCATAAGCAACAATTGATGGCGTGGTACGGCTACCTTCCGCATTTTCAATAATTTTTGCAACGCCGCCTTCCATCACTGCTACACATGAGTTTGTTGTACCTAAATCAATACCAATAGTCTTAGACATAATAATCACCTATTCTTTTAAAACTTCATAAAAAGGTCTGATGCTTTATGGCTATATTCCAGTAAGCAATTTGACCGTATAAACAAACTTGTATTAATGGTTTAACGCAAGCTGTTTGGTTAGTGGGGCTATAATACGGAAGGTGGGTAAATGCTTCTGTCACAAATATGACAGTTGTGACAACTTTCTATTTTTTATATTAGATAATATATTTTAGATAAATAAATCAATAGATTATTAGTTGTGACTGGTTGGCACCAGCTAAATAAAAGCCAAGATTAGCTTTTGCTATATAGCGACAACGGAGTAGAATAAAATCACACGCTCCACTACAGTTTAAATTTTTACTTATGAATAAAAATGTTACGCATTTGCCACAAAAAGCCAGTCCGGTGTTAGTAAAACAAGCGAATATTTTTGCAGATTTACCGGCAAAATTAATTGAGGATTTTCAACAAGAATTCCAGCTTGATGAATGGCGCAAAGGTGACTACTTTAATTCAAACCTACTTACTCAACGTTTTTTTGTCGTACTTGATGGCAGCATAGAAATTAAACAAAGTAATCCAGAAACGGGCAGAGAAGCGACTTTAGATATGCTTTATGCCGGGGATTGTTTTGATTTAATGGTGTTATTAGATGATCAACCCCATGACGTGATTGTTTCTCCTTTAACTACAGTTAAATTGCTGTCGGTTAAACTGTCCACCATGCGACACTGGTTATGGACCTATCCAGAATTTAATCAACAGTTTATGCCTTATTTGGCAAAAAAAATGCGTGAAAAAGAGCAACAGGCAAGTGATTTAGTTTTGCACGATGTCACCACACGTTTAAGCCGTATTATTTTAGAGCACATCAATAAAATTAAGTTTTATACCGGTGCAAAAGCCGAAGAACATCAGCATCATTTAGTGAATGGTTTAAACGATGAAACATTGGCACGAATGACCGGCTCAGTAAGACAAGTGATTAATAAACAACTACAGCACTGGAAAAAAGCAGGTACCATTGATAAAAAACGCAATCAACTGATCGTTAAAGATTTAGAAGCTTTAGAAGAAGCGGCAAAATACACGCAAACACTCGCTAATGCACCCTTGGTTAAATCGTAGTCGAGAGTCTGCTTAAATATAAACTCTGTAACGCTTTTGTTACAAAGACAAGCTAAATGTATTATTTAGCGCTAGGTACCCACTTTTATTCAAAATATAAGAATGTTAAATTAAGCTAAAATATTGCATTTGAGTAAATTCACCATATGAAGAAACAGTCGGGTTTCACGTTAATAGAATTAGTTATTGTTATTATTATTTTGGGTATTTTAGCCGCCACGGTTTTACCCAAATTTATAAATTTGCAAGGTGATGCGCGACAAGCTGTAATGAATGGACTTAAGTCATCGTTAGAAACAGCATCTACTTTTACTTACACTAAAGCGATTATTGAAGGGGTAGGGAATTCCTTTGATGAAACGCTGTCATCAGGTATTAGAATAAGATATGGCTATCCCTATGCAACCCAAGAGAACTTAAAGTTGGTACTTAATTTTACTGAAGACGACTTTAAACTTACCGGAACAGATCCCGCGATAATATTTACCCTTGCCAATGATACTGAGGGTTTGACCACCAGTGAAATTGAAAGTGTTGGCGTCTGTAAGCTTATTTATACCCGAGCAGATCAAGGCGAACGACCAGATATCACTATTTCCGGTTGTACCGAATAACTATGACAAAATGTATTAGTGCAGTTCAGGGCCAAATGATTCAATGGCCCAATGAAATAGTGCCACACTGAAAACTCAGTATGGCACCTTGTTATAAACTTAATTAAGCATCTTCTTTTTTCTTTGCACTAGCATCTACATTGCTGTTCTCATTATCCGAGAGGGCTTTTAAAGATTGATAAAGCGCTTCTTCTTCGGTTGACAAACTTTTTGGAAAAACAATTTTTAGTTTTACAAAAAAGTCTCCGGCAACTTTACAAGGCAGTCCTCGGCCTTTTAAGCGCATTTTACTGCCGCTACTGATTAACTTAGGCAAACTTAAATCAATATGTCCTGTAGGTGTTGGTACTTTTACTTTTTCACCTAAAGCTGCTTGCCATGGACTAATACTAAGCTCTGTTGTTATATCAGCACCTTCAACAATATATAAAGCATTCGGGTTGAAACCTACTTCTAAATACAAATCGCCATTTGGTGCGCCCCCAACACCCGCTTGCCCTTGCTTTTTCAAACGTATTTTTTGACCTGGTTTAATACCTTTTGGGATACTCACCTTTAATGTTCGGTCTTTATTTTGCGTTCTTCCTTGTTGATCAATCACTTGGTCTTGTAGTGTGAAATTGCGGGTTGCACCGGTATAAGCATCTTGCAAATCAATCAATATTTTTGCGTTACTGTCTTGTCCTTGCATAGACCGACGACCTTGTCCTGCATGTTGACCACCACCGAAGCCGCCGCCAAATAATGATTCGAAAAAATCACTAAAGTCGCCTTGACCGCCAGCACCCGCATTAAAGTTACCGTTGCCTTGTTGGTATTGATCTTGCCAACTTGGTGGTGGTGTAAAGCCTGATTGACCTGCTTTCCAATTGCTACCAAGTTGATCATAGGCTGCGCGCTTTTCTTTATCACGTAGCACTTCATAGGCTTCGTTTATGTCTTTAAAGCGAGTTTCGGCATCTTTTATTTTACTGACGTCGGGATGAAATTTTCGCGCTAATTTCCGATAAGATGTTTTAATTTCATCTTGGGTAGCGGTTTTATCGACGGCCATAATTTTATAATAATCTTTATAATTCACACTGACCTCCTGCACATTTTCTGCAGATAAATTTTAAACTGAGTTTTACTAGATAAAGCCGATGACGATTAACATAAGGTTACAATCACCGACGAATAATTTTAGATAAATATATTTGATATTACCCAGTATAAATACTGAGGAAAATAACCAATGTCAGCTATATGACACTTCTTGTGAATTATGACATGTACAGGTTGAAATTTCGTGCTATTTTCAGTAGAAATAAATTTAATCAAATTGATCTAAAAGGAAACATATGTCGTATCTACTTATACATAATGAAGCAGCATCTAAATATGAATATCACATCGAAAGACACATTGCTTATATCACTTACGATGATCAAAATGGACATATGCATTTAACGCATACTATCGTTCCTGAAGCACTTGCTGGCAAAGGATTAGCTAAAACACTTCTTGAAGCTGTGCTTCAACAGATAAAAAAAGATAACAAACAAGCCGTTGCAAAGTGTTCGTATATTGTTAAGTATTTAGAAAAGTATCCTGAAGCAAAGCACTTTTTTGTTTAACTATTTCGCTAGACTATTTATGAAGCGCTATGTTACTTAGCAATTTGGATTACACAGTTTACCCGTGAAGTGCCTTATAGTAACCGTCTACAACGGTGTTTTTTTATCCGTTAATTTATACTATAATTACAAGGAAAATGGGAATGTATATGAGAATTTTCTTACTGATTTTTATCGTGTTTTTGCTGTGTTCTTGTCAGCCACAGTCTCATGATCATACCTTGAGAATATCGGCAACTAACTGGCTAGGCTACACTCCACTATTCTATGCGAAAGAAAAAGGTTCACTTGCTCTAATCGATATTAAGCTTATTAATGTTGTCTCCTTAAGTGAAAATATGTACCTCTTTAAAGCTGGTAATTCTGATGCCTTTTGTGGCACTCAGTACGAACTCTCAATTTTAAAATCTCAGTTGCCAAACGTAGTGCCCATCATGTTATTTGACCGTTCAAATGGTGGCGATATGGTCATGAGTAATCATTCAATTTCTGAGTTGCAGAATAGTACCAATGAAATTGATGCTTACTTAGAGATGGATTCTATAAACTTCACGGTGTTGAATGACTTTATTTACAAATTTAACATCGACGAGAAAAGGGTTAACTATATTGATAGAGACCAAAGTGCTATTTCCTCGCTGACAAATAATGAACCTAATAAGCAGATATTAATTGTTACCTATATGCCTTACGACTCTAAATTAAAGCATAACGGTTTTAAAGAGATTATATCAACGAAGAACGGTCTTGATTTACTTGTAATAGACGCGCTTTTTACCCGTACAGAAGAGTTTATTGCACACAAAGCACAATTTATTGCCCTTAAAAAGCTGGTTGATGAAGCCATTGCCTCATTACACTC
The DNA here is from genome assembly GCF_002077175.1 of Colwellia sp. PAMC 21821. NCBI lineage: Bacteria > Pseudomonadati > Pseudomonadota > Gammaproteobacteria > Alteromonadales > Colwelliaceae > Colwellia > Colwellia sp. PAMC 21821. The sequence continues at coordinate 472,284 of NZ_CP014943.1, read as the reverse complement.
GGATCCTAAAGAGTTTTATGAAACCATAAAACCCTATTTTACTGACTTGACCTATGAAGATTTTGTAACCGAGCTGCACGACATTGAATGGATTAATAAAGAACTTGAAGATGCATTAAAGCTGCGTATGCAAGAGTCAGATTTTTCAACTAAAGAGCTCATATGAATTTAACGATTAAAAAAGTCGCCTTTGGTTTAATCTTTTTCTTACTTACCGGTATGTATATTATATTTGCATATTATTACTTTTCTCAGCGTGATATTACCGCAAAAATTATTGTAACAAGTATAAAAAACGACCTTTCTGAACTGTCCTATGTTTTATCAAAGCAAATAAAAAAAGAGCCCATTTCTTCTGCTAGACCATTGCTTGATAGAAGAGCAGCTAATAATAAATATTTGAGTGCTATTGCGATCTTTAAAGATGACGAACTAGTGATGACAACCGAACATAAGTACTCAAAAATACCAACAGCAAGCGACTTGTATTTTGCTCCGCATAAAAGTGATTTTGTGTTTCTGAATGACAAAAGTGCATTACAGGGCAATATTTACTATTACCAGGGGAAGTTAATTAAAAATTACGCACTGGTTTTCTATTTTGATAATGAATATATCAAACATAACTTTACGCAAGCGAAGCGCGATTTTATTCTGTTTTTTATCCTTATCCCCATTATTTTTGTGGCTATAATTTGGTTGGTTATTGGACGACTAGTCGCTTTGCCGCTAGCAGCTTTACGCCAATATGCGTACGATCATTCAAATATTCCCAAGCCGTTTAGCATTCGGGAAATCGAATATATACGTGCTTCTATGGTGCAAACATTTAGTCGACTAGACCAGGAAAAAAAGGAACTTTATAACTTAGCTAGAACAGATTCACTTAGTGGACTTGCCAACCGAAATTACTTGCAGGAAAGAGTGGAACAAATTATAGAGGTGAGTAACAGAGAGCAAAAAGAATTTGCACTATTATTTTTAGATCTAGATCACTTTAAGTCAGTTAATGACTCTTTAGGGCATGATGTTGGCGATGAATTATTAAAAAGTATTGCTCAAGCAATACAAAAAATTCTACGTGTTAATGACGTTGTAGCACGTATCGGTGGTGATGAGTTTGTTATTGTATTAACGCATTATAAAGACGATATTGAGTTATATGAAATCATCGACCGTATCCAAACTCAACTCATGAAAGCATGGTTAATTAATACCTTTACCATCCAAATTACCAGTAGTATCGGGATCACGGTTTACCCTAAAGATGGTGGTGATCTTGTGACATTAATGAAGAATGCCGATATTGCCATGTATGAAACGAAAGCACGCGGTCGGCGAGGGTATCACTTTTTTACTGAAAGCCTTAATGTCAAAACTCAGGAATATATAGAGCTGACAAATGCCATGCGTGAAGCGCTGAAAAACGATCAGTACGAGCTTTATTACCAGCCACAAAATGATGTGAAAACAGGTATTATAACTGGCGCTGAAGCACTTATTCGCTGGAAAGATTCTAACGACGTCTTTATTCCACCTAATGTTTTTATCCCTATTGCTGAACAGAATGGCTTTATTATTGAGCTTGGTGATTGGGTACTGGAAACAGCGATTAAACAACTGAGAATTTGGGAAGATAATAACTATCAGCTTAGAATGTCGATTAATGTTGCAGCTCAACAAATTCTTCAACGAGGATTTGTTTCTCATCTCGAGTCTTTAATAGACACCTATAAAGTAAGCGCCAACAAAGTTTTTTTAGAGATTACTGAATCTGTATTTTTAAATGACAGCAAAGCGGTACATAAAACATTTTCGGCCATTAAAGCACTAGGTGTTAAAATATCACTCGACGATTTTGGTACCGGTTATTCTTCGTTATCCTATTTAAAAACCTTTCCTATCGATGTACTCAAAATAGACAAGGCATTTTTGGATGATTACGATACCCAAGAGGGCGCAATCTTTATTGAAACCATTGTTAATATGGCTCAAACGCTAAAAATAAGTGTAGTGGCGGAAGGTGTTGAAACGCGTGAGCAAGTGAACTACTTAGCATCACTAAACTGTGGTTATTATCAAGGCTATGTGTGTAGTCCTCCCGTTGAAATTAATACTTTTGTTCAACTGCTTAATGAAGTCGTTGTGCTAAAAGTGTAATGGGTTTTTAACTCATACTTTATCGATTCAACTTATTAATTATTTAGTTTTATTAACTTCGTAAAGTAAGTCTGAGGCAATGATAACTTTTGCACATGCTTCATTCAGATATTATACGAATACCTAAAGCATAGCGGCTTAAACATGACGCAATAGTTACTGTGTAAGTGTAAATTTAATCGATTTAAAAATCCGTTTACCCTGATCTAACTTAACTGTACTTTTAAACTCGATTAACATCGAAAAGCTCGTATTACCTGAAATATTAGGAATGGTTAGTGCCATTTTGTTTTGCTGTATTAATATTCGCCCTTGATGGCCGTCAACTATAATTGGCTCAGCAGTCGCAGACATTAGCTCGCGAAATGTTGAAGCATACAAGCCTAAGTCATAACTTAACAGTAAATTTTTGTTCTCTAATTGACCTGCGATTGAATCTATAATTTGTACATCAGCTGCTTTTAAACTTAAAGGACGATCAAAACACAGCTGGCTATTCGGACAAAAAATCTGCCAATTATCGAGTGACTTTGGATCATGGCTATTTGCAGGACTTATAAATATTAAAACAAGTAAAAAGATTAATAAAACTGATTTACTAGGTAGCATGATAGCTCCATGAACTAAAGAAACTACGCTAATTGAGGGTAGATTTTAATTGTTGATATGATTTAAGACTGTTTTTTCTAACTAAAAATCCCACAGAAAGCAGTAATAAAACTAATGTGCTTGGCTCTGGAACAGGTGTACTAGCGATTGCAACAATTAACACCGGATTAATATCAATCCAATACTCTATATCGCTCGTCTGTCCATTATTTTGCACTAAAAAACTGTTATGTATTCTTGCAACCTCATCTGTGGTCAACGTGGTATTGTTATTTAGCAAGCCATTCATTAGAAATTGACCAGATTTGTGAGGTAATCCTAAGTTATGGCCAAGTTCGTGAGCTAATAATTCACCACCAAAACGACCTGCGGCGAACGACGATTCTACAACAAAGTCATTCCCTGGAAACTCACCACAGCCGACGATATTAACGTTTATTATTCCGCATGCGCTAATAGAGTCTATAAAATAAAAATTTACCACATTAAATGCACCTACATGAAGATTAAATAGCTTAAAAACCTCTCTGTCACTTGATATATCTAGAAGGTCAGGGAAAATTAATTCTGTTGATGCCCCTATACGAATATCTATTGGTCTACTTCCAAAACTCGATTGTGAAAATATAGCATCTAGAGCAAGTTCATTGGTGGTAATAAAGCCCGCTTTAGCTTGAGTTATAACAAATAATCCCATAATGAAAAGTAGTGATTTTAATACTTTCAAAGGAGTTCCTTAATAATTGTAGAAAGGGCGAGGTGCTTTTTATCATTCACTTATAATCTTTAATTATAGGCGATACAAGACATATTGCGCGTTATTGTTGCTGAATTATAGCGATAGACTAGCTTAGGAGTGAGTAGCTGTTTGAAAATGTAATAAAATAAGATAGTAAATTATAAGTAGACCTTTCTGTTGAACTGAACTTACAGGATGTTTTTAAGGCAAATTTTAATTTAAGTACACAAGCCTCACCAGCATTAAATCATACAATAATGCACTGTTTATAAAATAATCAATTAAAAGCAAAGTTTCGGTGGGGGTCAGAGCATTATTACTGTATAATGCGCGGCTTTATTACGGTGGCTAGGCAGTTGTATATCAATACATCTGGCTTGGTTACAACAATCACAGCATTAACTATCACTTTAAAGCTATCCGTTAGCACTTGTGAGTTTAGTTAACGGAAAATAGGAATACCTCTTTGATCACTACATCGAACATTACCATGCAATTTGGCGCAGAGCCGTTATTTGAAAACATTTCGGCTAAATTTGGCAACGGTCACCGCTACGGTTTGATCGGCGCAAATGGCTGTGGCAAGTCTACATTTATGAAAATACTGAGTGGTGATTTAGTGCCAAGCTCAGGCAATGTATCGGTAAGTACAGGCAACAAAGTCAGTACTTTGGGCCAAGACCAGTTTGCTTTTGAAGCACACAATGTTATTGATACTGTGATCATGGGTGATATGCCGCTATGGAAAGTTAAGCAAGAAAGAGATGCTATTTACGCACAAGCTGAAATGAGTGAAGCCGATGGTATGCGTGTTGGTGACTTAGAAAGCGAATTTGCAGAAATGGACGGTTACACCGCAGAAAGTCGTGCTGGCGAAATATTGCTTGAAGCAGGTATTGATGAGTCGTTTCATTACGGTTCAATGCAGCAAGTAGCACCGGGTTGGAAACTACGTGTTTTACTTGCACAAGCCTTGTTCGCAAACCCAGATATTTTACTACTCGATGAGCCTACCAACAACTTGGATATTCATACCATTAGCTGGTTAGAAGGTGAGTTGAACAAACGTAAATGTACTATGATCATCATTTCGCATGATAGACATTTCCTTAATTCTGTTTGCACACATATGGCGGATATTGATTACGGTGAACTACGTGTTTACCCAGGTAACTACGAGTTTTACTTAGCACAATCTGGTTTACTACGTGAGCAGTTATTAGCCGGTAACGATAAAAAAGTAGCAGAAATTGCCGAGCTACAAGACTTTGTTAACCGTTTTGGTGCTAATGCATCAAAAGCAAAACAAGCGAGTTCTCGTGCAAAGAAAATGGATAAAATTAAACTTGATGATGTTAAATCATCGAGTCGCATAACGCCTAAAATTGCTTTTGCTCCAGGTAAGAAAATGCACCGTCAAGCCTTAGAACTTGAAAATTTAAGTCACGGCTTTGATGGTAAAATATTGTTTGAAAAAGGCGACTTATTATTAGAAGCCGGTGCCAAGTTAGCAATAATTGGCGAAAACGGCGTGGGTAAAACTACCTTGTTACGTTGTTTAATGAGCGAGTTAGATCACCTAGAAGGTGTTGTTAAGTGGTCTGAAAATGCTTCAGTGGGTTATTGTCCACAAGACAGTGGTTCATTTTTTGACAATGACTTAACGTTAATGGAGTGGATGTCACAATGGCGTCGACCTTGTCATAACGATTTAAGTGTTCGTGGTATGCTAGGCCGTATGTTATTTACTGATGACGATGCGAACAAAAAAGCGCGTAACTGTTCAGGTGGTGAAAAGAACCGCTTGTTATTTGGCATGTTAATGATGGCTGATATCAATGTCTTGATCATGGATGAGCCAACCAACCACATGGACATCGAAGCGATTGATGCACTTAATAACGCGTTAAAAGACTTTGAAGGTACATTAATTTTTGTTAGCCATGACCGCGAGTTTGTTTCAAGCTTAGCAACACGTATTATTGATATTAAAGATAAAAAGTTAATTGATTTTCAAGGCTCGTTAGATGAATACCTTGATAACCAAGAACAAGTGAAAAAAATCGCTTAGTTTTTTGAATACAACTCACGTACTTCATAAATATATTAATCTAAGCGCCAGTTAAGAGTAGTAAGATACAGGGAGTGTATCTTACTAAAATTCCAGTATTGACCAATTCAGCAAATATAACTTCTTAAATAAGCAATTCAAAACTCAATTACAGTCTTAATCACATTCTCTCTTCCCGTAAATTATAGATTTCAAAGAAATTATCAGTTTATCACCAATATCAAGCTATCGAACAAGCTAATTGGTATCAATGAAAATTATCGATAAGAGTTATCACTTCCTGCTCAGTAGCTAGTTAGCGTCACTGATAATATATCCTCCTAATTTTAAGTAATGTTTACACCTTCAATAACACTACTTTTTAGCAAAGTTTACTGATAAAAACAGTATGAAAGAATTAAAAACCCCTCCGATAAATACCTTTTAAATATGTCATAAAATTTTACACTTTCTATTTATTACATTTTACTAAGAATAGTAAGTTGCTGCTTTTATGTACAATTTATGAATGGGCTTAAAGCTTGCATACCTGCTACTAACAACTTATTAAAAGGATTACACGGATGCGTAAAATTATAAGAATTTGTTCCATTCTATGTGCTTTAGTTTTTATTACACCGACGGCTACAGCCAGCTTAATTACTTCAGATCTTAATATTACAGGTAATGTTGAATTTGATACGGTGAATTCAACTTTTACAACCGGCAACGCCACTCAAAATGCTGATATGTCACTTGTTATCGGTGGCGGTACGTCTCTCACCACTATTGCTAATATTACCCCTACGGGCGTCAATCCTTTAGGTGGAACACTCACTGATTATGGTGATGGCGTAGGCGTTAGTGCTATTGCGTCCACTACGGCTGGCGTCACTAGTGAAGTTCCTGACTTTATCTTCGATATAGGTTTTTCATTGAGCAATAGTTCGGCAACTGACAGCTACCAAATATTTTTTGAATTAGCGTTTTCAAATTTTTCTGACGCAGATGGCAGCGATGCTTTTGTTGATGCTGAAATTAACCTATTTAATAGTTTACTCGATGAATTGTTTTTTTCAGATTTAACTTCAGATACGGCTTTTGGTGATCAAAAAAATGGTACTGCTTTGACTAGCAGTGGCGCTACCTTATCTGATAGTGGCACATTCCTTTTTGATATTACGTTATTAGCGGGTGCTTCCAATAGTTTTTCTGCGTTATTAAAAATGGATGGTGGTGCTTTTGATAACACGTCTATTTTTAATGCTCGTACTAGTGCCTTTATTAGTGTTGTTAGTGCTGATAATTTAACTAATACGCCCCAGCCCCCTTCACCAGTTCCAGAGCCTAGTACCTTCATACTGTTTTTTATAGCGATGTTACTATTGCAAGTGAAACGTAGAGCAAAAAATTAGTCGTTAATTTATTATTTACCCTTTAAGGAAAATGAAAATGAAAACATTAAAACTAATAAAGTTAAGTTGTATTTTAGGACTTACATTCACTGCTATCTCCATACCAATGAAAGCATCAGCCTGTTCTTCTCAACCTTTTCTTGGCGGAATGTGCGCTTTTGGTGGCAATTTTGCCATTCGAAGTTGGGCAAAAGCTGAAGGACAATTACTGGCGATTTCTAGTAATACGGCGTTATTTTCACTACTAGGCACAACTTATGGTGGCGATGGTAGAACAACTTTCGGCTTACCTGATTTGCGTGGGCGTTCGCCTATCGGTCAGGGACGTGGACCAGGACTTAATGATTATCGTTTAGGACAAAGAGGCGGTGCAGAAACTCATACCTTAAATGTTTTACAAATGCCGGTTCATAATCATACGGCAACGACAACAACGGCTAATGTTGTTGACACCAGTGCTACAACGATAGCATTACGTGCTTTGTCCGCCAGAAGCAGCACCAATATTCCCACTGACGCTGTTTTAGCCAATAGCCCTAATCGTGAAAATATTTATAATAGTGGTGCTCCTAATGTCGATATGAGTGCGGATTCGATTGCTTTTAATTTAAGTGTCGATGTAAATTCCACGTCAGGTACCGTAGTGAATAATAACGGTAGTAGTCAGGCTTTTAGTATTCGTGGACCTTACCTTTCACTTACTTGGCTAATAGCCTTACAAGGGATTTTTCCTTCGCGCAGTTAATGGCGTTGTTAAACATGAACAAACAATTTAAATATCACAAGATTCAAGGTCGATTAACTATCGGCCTTATTTATTTCATGTTACTAATATTCTTCAACCTGCCTGTTTTTGCTAACGACACTGATGATTGGGCTGGCCCATTGCGCAATGCTCAGGCATTACTCGCAAAGCAACAATATGAAGCCGCATTAGTAGCCTTTAAAGAGCAAGATTCTTTAGAAAATGGTCTTGCGCAATTTAATGTCGCGTTATTTTATGATTTAGGTTGGGGCATTCAGCCAAGCCGATCAATAGCCTGTCAGTGGTATCAAAAAGCTGCAAAGAATAATATGCCAGGTGCTATGCAAGCATTGGGGCAGTGCTTTATGCAAGGTGAGGGCGTTGAGCAAAACAAAAAGCTCGCTTATCATTGGTTCGTAAAGGCGTTCGAGCATGGCATAGCTGATGGAGCATGCCAGGCGGGTGAGTTATTGCTTAGTGGTGATGGTGTAAAAGTTGATTTAATTGCTGGGCGGCAACTTTGCCTTGAAGCTGCTAAAAATGGGGCATTAAGTGCACAGATTAAACTTGGTAAATGGTATTTCTACGGGCAATATTTCCCGCAAGATTATCAACTAGCTTTTAATTGGTTACACCGTGTTGCTAATGAAAAATCGCCTAGTTCAGCTTATCTATTAGCGCAGTTCTATGATCAAGGTATCGGCATGGATGTAAATGAAATCCTGGCACTGCGTTGGTATGAAATAGCGGCATTAGGTAAATATCAACAGGCTTATATGCCAACAGCGTTATTGTATTGGCAGGCGTTTACTAATGCAAAAGATAATCAAGAACAACTGTTAGCCAAAAGCTACTTATGGGCAAAAATATCCTCAACCTCATCTGAACTAGGGTCAGAAAGAATGGTTGCAAAGAAGTTGTTGGGGCAAGTTTTAAATCAAATGCCTGAAACGTGGCAGGAGAGTCTAGATAAAAAAATAATTAACCACTTAACCGAACCTTAACATGGGGTAAGGCTATCTTTGGGATCAGCGGTTTTAGGTAAATTAACTCTGTAAATAGTTTTATGAACTTTTGCCAACGAAAGCCCACGCTTATGTTGGCACATAATGCTATTATGAAGCATATTTCATTTTATTAGATTAACACCACCATGTTAGTTTTCCTCTCTAAGACATTCTCTCGTTGAATATAGCTCAAGCTATTCCTCTCGGTGATGACCCAACATTATTTGAATCACTTTTTGAATTAATCGCGAGTGATATTGTCGATAAGGGTTTCAGTATTTGCCCTTACGCTTTACCTGAAAATTTGACTTCGCTATTGTTACAACATATTACTCAGTTGCCTGAAGATAATTTTAAGCGCGCTGGTATTGGTCGAGCAAAAGATCATGTTATTAATGACTTTATTCGCACCGATGAAATTTGTTGGATAACAGGGAATACCGAGGCAGGTGGTGCGTGGATAAACTGGGCTGGCTTACTGCAAAATTATCTAAACAAGCGCCTGTTTCTAGGCTTATTTTCTTTTGAAAGTCACTTTTCCCATTATGCCAAGGGCGATTTTTATAAGAAGCATAAAGACGCTTTTAAAGGTGAAGATAACCGTGTGTTATCTGTGGTGGTTTACCTTAATCCTAATTGGTCTGCAGAGGATGGCGGAGAATTAATTATTTATCCTCCAAAATCAGCACAATCAAGCATTATTGATAATGGTAAAATAACGGTAACACCAAACTTTGGCACCATAGTCGTTTTTTTAAGCGAAGAGTTCCCTCATGAAGTATTACCCGCTTTACGCGATCGTTATGCTATTGCGGGTTGGTTTCGTTTAAATACCAGTATTGCTAATAATATTGATCCACCGCGTTAGTGCAAGCTCATGGAATGTAGGGTAAAGGAGAAATATAATTGCCAAAAAAATTAGTTAAAACGCCTCATGTTATGAGTGATCTCACTGACATTAACCAAGAGTTAGAGCCACTTAAAGCTTTGGCTGATCGTGAACTTGCTTCTATTTATGGTTTAACGGGTATGGTGTACACCCCATATATAGATGAATATATGCAGGTGAGTATCAAAAAAGCAGCGATACTAGCTTGCTTAAAAAACCAAGGTTATTTACCGCTGTCGGAGGTTGAAATAATTACGGCAGAATTAGATTGCTTGCATAAAAGAGCCAGGAGCAATGCGGTTTTTGAATATAAAGGTAATGAATATAAGCGTCGATTTTCACCACTCAAGCTGAGTAAGTCGGGTAAAAATGTACAAAAGTGGGCTAAATTTTGGTTGTTGCAATTACCTAATGGCAAAGTGGACCCAAATTGGGAGCGGCAAGTACGTGAAATTTGGCCGGCATACTTTCTTATCAGAACCATCAATATGTAATTAACCCAAGTGATTCATTACCTGTTTATTCTTCATGTCTAAAAATAGACAACAGCGAGTTGTAACATTGATGACTCACAGCTTTTGTTAAAACGCTAGATACAGAAGTATTGGAACTCCATACCTAGCGTTTAGCTATTTAAGTCTTTACCTATTTAAGTAATTACCTATTTAAGCGTTTACATCAACAACAACGCGTCCGGTAACCTCACCATTAAGTAACTTATCAGCAACGGCTATAGCATCATGTAGGCTAACCGTGGTCGCGATTTGTGACATTTTCTCAGCTAATTGCGTCTGTTCAAGTCGACTCCATGCGTCTAACCTATCTTGTTGAGAGCGCATAACACTATCAATACCTATTAACGAAACGCCTCTTAAAATGAAAGGTGCTACCGTTGATGGAAAATCCATTCCTTGTGCTAAACCACAAGCGGCAACACAACCGCCGTAATTAATACTAGCGCAAACATTGGCAAGGGTTGTACTACCAACAGAATCAATAGCCGCAGCCCAACGTTCTTTCATCAGAGGTTTACCTGGGGCTGATAATTCTGCACGGTCAATTATCTCTTTTGCACCTAATTTCTTTAAATAAGCAGCTTGTTGTTCACTGCCCGTTGACGCGGTAATGGTATAGCCTAATTCAGCCAAAATTCTAATGGCAAAACTGCCAACACCACCGGTTGCACCCGTGACTAAAATATTACCACTTTCTGGGGTAATACCGTGTTTTTCTAATGCCATAACGCAAAGCATCGCCGTGTATCCTGCAGTACCAATGGCCATGGAATTAAATGGTGTAATTCCTTCTGGTAATGGAATGAGAAACTCGCTCTTAATACGCGCTTTTTGCGATAAACCGCCCAGATACTTTTCGCCGACACCGTAACCATTTAATAAAACATGATCACCAATGTTAAATTTATCATTATCACATTGCTCAACAACACCAACTAAATCTATACCCGGTATCATCGGGAAACGTCTAATTACCGGCACCTTACCGGTAATAGCTAAGGCGTCTTTGTAGTTGATGGTGCTATAAAGTACTTTGATAAGCACGTCACCATCATTTAAATCTTCATCACTAAGTTCTTTAATAGTGGTGTGATAGCCTTGGCTATCATTTTTATCAATCACTAAACTTTTAAACATTATTCTCTCCAATTAAATTTGCTGGTCTATAAATAGTTAAAAAAATTACTTTGCTATTAATTGTAAAAATGTATCGATAAAAATATCGATGGGGGTTAGATCTTTTCTCAATTTACTTTTAGCTATTGCGCCTTCCCATCCCATCCAAAAAAAGCTCGCTAAGGCTTTACAGTCAAGTGAAGCAGGAATGGCGTTGTCTTGTTGTGCTAAGTCCAGGCAATGGGCTATTTTTTGTTGCCAATCAGCAAACGTAGTCAATAGTTGCAGCCGATGGCTTTCTGGCAATAGGGTGACTTCTTGTTCGAGGTTGCCAATTAAGCAACCGCGTTTGAAATTATATCGAGCCATGCCATCTTTAGCGTCGTTGGCAAAGTTAGCAATACGCATGAGGGGCTTATTATTTTCATTGAGCAGGTGTATATCTAATTTTTTAGCAAAGTAACGGCTGTATTCTTCAATAACCGCGATGCCAAAGGCTTCTTTGCTAGCGAAGTAATGATAAAAAGAGCCTTTGGGCACAGATACTTTTTTTAGGATCAGATCAATACCAGAAGAGGCAAAACCAAATTCAGTAAAGTATTCAACACCACTTTGCACTAGTGCCTGTTTTGTTTGACTGCTATCTCGACCTGATTTAGCGGGCCTGCCACGTTTAGCGGCTGTATTATTTTTAATCATGATTATATATTAGACCGATCGTCTATTTAAATGCAACCTATAAATAGAAACTTCTCAATTAAAGGCAAAGTGCTTTTAACCTCATTATTGTCTCTATGATGTGTTATCGCAGATATGACTCGTTTTGACTCATTTCTTGCTCGTTGGCTACAATTTGTTATATCTTTATCAATAGTAATGGCCAACTTTTTGACTTATCTATAATGGAAATAACAGTGGAAAATCATGCAGAAAGTACACTTGAATTAGGCCCACAAGCTTTTTCAAAGCAAAGCCATCAATTTTGGACTTTACAAATAACCGGTTGGTTAGGTTATGCCGTGGTGGTTTTTTTAGCGATTATTCGTCCACAACTCGGCTTAGAAGGCTTTAATTTTTCAGGGCAGATGATAAATTTGGTGCTAGAAACCCTCACTGGTTTTCTTTTATCTTATTTACAGTGGCAATTGATCAGAAAAATTGTGCATTTACCCCTGAAAAAAACTTTGTTGTTAAGCTTTGTTTCCGCGGCTTCATTAGGGTTGTTATTTAATGTTATTAAGTTAAGTTTTTACAAAATGTTGGTTTATCAACAACAATGGAATGAGGCGTGGAATACGCTAGAGTTTGGTGGCTGGTTAATGTTCTCATTAACTACCATGTTTGTTTGGACCTCGATATATTTTATTATGCTTTATAACACTAAGTTGCAAGGTGAACATGAAATGTTGCTGCGCGCCCAAACAGCGACTAAAGACGCCCAGTTACAAATGTTGCGTTATCAGCTCAATCCGCATTTTATGTTTAATACCATGAACGCTATATCAACATTAATTTATAAAAACGAAAATGATAAAGCTAATGAAATGCTTGATAAACTGTGTGAATTTTTTCGTTATTCATTAGATAAAAATGACAAAAGTAAAACAAGCTTGCAAAAAGAGCTTGAGCTAATTGAGCTTTATTTATCCATTGAAAAGGTCAGGTTTGGCGTTCGATTAAACGTAGAAATAGATGTTTGTAAAACAGCATTGGCTTGTCAAGTACCTTGTATGTTGTTACAACCTTTAGTGGAAAATGCCATTAAATATGCGATTGAATTAAGAAAGTCTGGCGGTAAAATTAGAATCAGCGCTAAAAAATCGACAGATCGTTTATTGATACAAGTTGTCGATAATGGTCAAGAAAGCCAAGGTAAGGTCAGTGATGGTTTTGGTATCGGTTTGAGTAATACAAGAGCTAGATTAAGTGCTATGTTTAATGGTGACTATGAAGTGAATATTACCGATACTGATGAGGGCGGTACTATGGTCTCTATTTCTATTCCTTTTGAGAAAAAAACTTAACCTATGATAAACAAACCGTTAACCGCAATTATTGTTGATGATGAACCTCTTGCTTTAGAGGGATTACGACTAAGATTGGAGAAATTGCCAGAAATTGAAGTTATCGCAGAAGCTAGTGATGGTGATCAAGCTATTCATTTATGCCAAACCTTGTGCCCTGATGTATTGTTTCTAGACCTACGCTTACCTGGGTTAAATGGTATTGAAGTTGTACAAGCATTACAGGCCGATATTTTACCTATGATAGTTTTTGTTAGTGCTTATGGTGAATATGCTTTAGAAGCCTTTGAACTTAATGCGATTGACTATGTTTTAAAACCCGCTAACTTAGGGCGCTTGCAAAAAACTGTAGAACGTATAATGCAGCGTGTTAAGCCGGTAGATTCAAGTAAAGAAAAGTTCAAACTTTTACGTGCCTTGGGCGAAACTTCAGGTATTGCCGTAACGGAGTTAGAGAATTGGTTAGCCTCTGATTTACCGCTGCCAACACTTTTTAATCAGGAATTAGTGATTAAAAATAATGATCACGAAAAAGTATTTTTACCGATAAAAGATATTCGCTGGATTGACGCTGCCGGTGATTATATGTGCGTTCACACTCCCCATGAAACTCATGTAGTGCGAATAACCATGAAAAAACTGGTCAGTCAGCTCGACCCTAAAATATTTACGCGCATACACAAATCTACGCTAGTGAACGTTAACTGCATTAAAAGTATTAAACCATTACGCAACAGTGAAAGTATTCTTGAATTGGGTGATGACGTACAATTAAAAGTCAGTCGTAATTACAGTTCAACCATACAAAAAATTGTAGAATCTAAACAAATTTAACCCCTTGTCGTACTTTTGTAACGCCTTATCCCTTATATGCATCTAAAACCTTCCATACCGCATGCTATAACCACCATAGCGCATTTTGTTTGTAACTATTTGTAATTTGAATCAGTATGATTTCAGGGGGTAGTCTGTAGTTGTGTTGTAAGTTGCAATTATGGCTACCGAGCTATGCTGCTAATTAACTCGCATAAATAATATAATCAAAATCATTGCGAGTTTTCTTAGTACAACAAAAATAGTTGGGTAATTGGAAAATACATTATGTTAAAAGCTGCAAAAAATATTACACAGTTGTTTGCTTTACTATCAACCATCACCTTAATAGGGTGTGGTGGTAGTAGTGCTGAAACTGAAACAAAACCTGATAAAATCGATCCACAGCAACCCGTTAGTGATTGGGGCTTGGTGTGGAGTGACGAATTTGATGGCGACGCTATCAATGCGCAAAATTGGACACACGAAGTTAACTGTGCCGGTGGTGGTAACCAAGAGAAACAATGTTACACCGACAGCGCAGACAATTCATTTGTACAAGACGGCATGTTAAACCTTGTTGCTTTACCGGCCGAAGATGGCGCTGCCTTACCTTATACTTCAGCGCGAATGATTACACGATATAAAACAGACTTTAAATATGGTCGCGTTGAAATGCGCGCTAAAGTGCCTTCAGGACAAGGTAGTTGGCCTGCATTTTGGATGATGCCCACTGATGAAGAATATGGCGAATGGCCACGTTCGGGTGAAATCGATATTTTTGAATCGGTTAACTTAGGTGCTGCTAGAGATGATGGCACCGCAGAAAATCATATTTACGGCACTATACATTACGGTAAAAGCTGGCCTGACAACTCATCATCAGGTAAAGCTTATAGCTTAGCTGATGGTGTTAGCCCTGCTGATGACTTTCATACTTATGCCATAGAGTGGCAAGAAGGTGAAATTCGTTGGTATATGGATGGCTATTTATACGCGACACAACGTCAGTCAAAAGTGCGTTACAACAGTAAAGATGAAGCGGTTGGCTTAGCGCATAGAGGTTGGTTTACTGAATACTTCGATCAAGTTTCTGGTGAACTTAAAACTCATTGGGACACGGCGCCGTTTGATAAAGATTTTTATTTAATTCTTAATTTTGCCGTTGGTGGTAGTTGGCCAGAAAGCGTCAACGAAACAGGTATTGACGCAAGCGCTTTTCATGCGGAAAATAAATATGTAGTTGATTACGTAAGAGTTTATCAATGTCAGTCTAATCCTGAAACCGGCAAGGGTTGTGAAACAGTTAGACCTGGCTACGATAAAGCAGAAGATGGCCTTGTTGAAGGTAAAGCTCCAGTGCCATTACCACCGAGTGACGGCGTAGCTAAAAATCTAGCTATTTTTGGTGGCACGTTAGATGCTAACTGGACCGCATGGGATTGTTGTGGCGGCACAACACCTGCCATTATTTCGGATGCAGATAAAGGTGACGTAGTTCAATTTAACATTAATGATAACAATGGCACCGTATTAGGTTTTTCCACTCGTTCAGGCCACTTTCCTGCCGGCTTTACTGGCGATTCAGCGCCATTTGATGCCTCTCCTCTAGTGGACTTAAACGGCACATTGTCATTTGAAATGAAAGTCGTTACACCTCCTACATCTGCAACAACTTGGTTACTAAAAGCAGAAGCTGGTGACGGCGGACCAAATACAGGTGATGTTGCGCTTAATACCAGTGTTGAAGGTTTAGACCCAGTGGTTGGTCAATGGCAAACTTATACTTTCTCATTAGCTACGCTGCAAGAAAAAGGCTTAGACTTAAGTGCGATTGATGTCGTGATGGTTTTCCCTGCTTGGCAAACTGGTGAAGGTGCTGAGTATTTAATTACCAATATGAAAATTGAAGGTGATGTTGGTGCTTCTCCTGAACTTGTAGTTTTTACTGATAACGAAAATCCAAGCTGGCCAATGTGGGATTGTTGTGGCGGCTCTACGCCAACGGTTGAATTAGATGATGAAGCACACGGCAACGTAGCAGAATTTTCAATTGGTGCTAATCCAACAGTCATGGGCTTTATTTCACGTATAGACAACACTGAAACTCCTGCGCCATTCGATGCTTCTGCCATTCTTTCTAATGGTGTTATTCAATTTGATATGAAAGTAACTTCAATGCCTGGCGATGCTGCTTGGATGTTTAAAGTTGAATCAGATAATAATGCCAGCTTTGCTGAACTGCCTTTAACTGACAGTGTTGAAGGTGTTGCTCCTGCGATAGACCAATGGCAAACATATACATTTAACCTCTCTGATTTAGCCGATGCTGGTTTGGATGTAAGTGCTATTGACGTACTAATGGTATTCCCTGCATGGGGTGCCGGTGAAGGTGCAATATATCGCTTAGATAACGTGAAAATTCACGATCCAACTGACGCTCCAGGTATCAATGTTTTATTTGCCGATGATGCTGCAACAGGTTGGTCTATCTGGGATTGTTGTGGTGGTTCAACACCAACACTTGAAAATGATGACACTGACCATGGTATGACCGCTGAGTTTGTTATCGGTGCACAGCCTACAGTTATGGGAATTCTTGCTGACGATGACGTATTTGTTGATGCGTCAGCTATTTTAGCCAGTGGTGTGGTGCAATTTGAGCTTAAAGTTATAACGGCTCCAAACGATGCCTCATCTACTTGGTTGTTTAAAATTGAATCTGATGGCGCAACTACTTTTGCAGAGCTTGCGTTAAATACAAGTATAGAAGGTCTAGACCCTGTTGTTGGTGAATGGCAAACATACACATTCTCATTACAAACACTATTTGATGCTGGTTTAGATATTAGTTTCATTGATGTAGTGATGGTCTTCCCTGCATGGGGTACTGGTGAAGGTGCGGTATATCGTTTAGACAACGTTATGATTTACTAGCCAATTCAGTAATAGACGCATAGTAGATAGCAATTAAAAAGTTAAGCGGCTTTTCAGAGTACAACAAGTCGCTATTAACAAACTATTTTAAGTAAGTAGGGCAATCATGAAACAATCAACTTTTACCAAAACACGTATAGCATTGACTATATCGTCAATATTAGCGGCAGGCATGAGTACACAGTTAGTTGCTGCAGAAGCAGATGTCGCATTAGCAGAAAAAGAAGCTAATGTTGAAGTCATCACCGTATCAGGTATCCGCGGTAGTTTAGTTCGGTCAATGAATGTAAAAAGAGAAATGTCAGGGGTCGTTGATGCGATTTCTGCAGAAGAAATGGGTAAGTTCCCAGATACCAACTTAGCAGAGTCTTTACAGCGTATTACCGGGGTTTCGGTCAGCCGTTCAAATGGCGAAGGTAGTCAAATAACCGTACGTGGTTTTGGTCCTGACTTTAACTTAATTACACTTAATGGCCGTCAAATGCCAGGTACAGGTAATTCTCGTTCATACAGCTTAGAAAACTTGTCGTCAGATGGAGTTAGTGCATTAGAAGTTTACAAAACCGCTCGCGCTGAAAATCCAAGTGGTGGTTTAGGTGCAACAGTCAATATTATTACTGTTAAACCTCTACAAAGTCCAGGAGAGAAATACTCACTTTCAGCGAAAGGTATATATGACTCGTCAAATGAAAAAGGTGATGATGTAACACCAGAATTCTCAGCGTTATACAGTAATACCTTTGCTGATGATACGCTTGGCTTTGCGTTATCTTTTTCTCACCAGCAGCGTGATTTTCAACAACAATCGGCAAACATTCAAGGTTGGCAGTTTCAGCCAGATGATGCACTTCCTTCATCATTAGATGCTGATAAAATTGTTGATAACCGTGATGCCAACGCAGCTGCTGGCGCATTCTTTCCTCGTGATATGAACTACGGTATTGCCGATATTGAACGTGAAAGAACTAACGCAAATGTTACTTTTCAATATGCTCCTTTTGAAAGTCTTATAATGACACTTGATTACACCATGGGTGAAGCCACTACGGGGAATAATTCAGTGGGTTGGGGCCAATGGCACGATTATGGCGGAAATATTAATGCCTATGAATTAGATGAAAATGGTACGGTTTTGTATGCTGATTTAGCGGGTAACGATGGTTCTTATACTGCTAATCGGGATACTACCCAAGTTGATGAAAAATCAATAGGTTTCAATGTTGAGTGGCAAGCAACCGATGAGCTAAGTTTATCATTTGATTACCATAATTCAGAAAGTAATACTGATAATGGGAAAGATAAAGGCATGGGTTCTGCAGGTTCACTAGTCTTTGGATCTGATCAGTTAGTCAATAAAACTTATGATTTCCGTACTGGCGACATCCCACAAGGTGTTATTAACTGGAAAAATGGCTCAACAACGCTTGCGCCTAGTGAGATGGATTCGCATTTTAGCCAATTTATTCACAGCCCGGGTAAAGCTGAAGTAGATCAATTACAAATTGATGGTACTTGGGAAAATCCTTATGACTTCCCATTAATGCACATCAAATTTGGTGTTGCACGTACTGAGCAAATTATGGGTGGTTCAAATGCCTGGAGTGGTCTCATTGGTGGTTTCTTATTCAATCCAAATTACTCTGCTGCATTCCCAGATAGTATGTTTAATTACAACACCACTAGTGGCTTTTTAGATCAGTTTTCAAATGGCGATAGCCCTATTGGTGCTGGATACTATTATAGCTTTGATTTTGATGAAGCTGTTGCGCGTTCGCAAGCTTACTTAAACCAAGACTTGCTTGGTGATGATTATTTTGACACAACAGCTTATCGTCAACACCTTGACCAAGGCAGTTTTTCTAAAGGTTCTGTAGAAGAAAATACTAATAGTATTTATGTTTCTTCTTTATGGGATATGGATGTAGCTGACTTCCCAGTGCAAATTAATGTTGGTTTTAGATATGAGCAAACTGATGTGACTAGTAATGTAGTGCAACCAATTCCAACTGAAGTTTGGTGGAAAGGTGGTTCAGAGTGGCATACTCAAAATCAACCAGGTGAAAATACTGTTTATATGGTTGAAGCTGATCATGATGTGTTTTTACCTATGATTGATATCAAAGTTGATCTTACTGATGATGTTGTAGCACGTGCATCATGGGGGAAAACCATTACTCGTGCTCCATTAGGAGCATTAGCTGGCGGTAGAACTTTAGGTGCAAGTACTAGAGTTAACAATCGTGTTGGTGGTGAAGGCAATACCGATCTAAACCCATACCAGTCAACAAACTTTGATTTATCTGTCGAGTATTACTACGCAGAAGGTAGTTATGCCTCTGTTGGTTACTTCAAAAAAGATGTAAAAAACTTTGTTAGTAATATCGGCATAAAAACAACAATTGATGATATGCGTGATATTTATCAAGGTCCACGTTGGAATCAAGCTGTTGCAGATTTAGGTGGAGATCCAACTAGTGATGAAATTTTTGCTCAAATGCAGCTTAATGGTGCAACCTTAAACGCTCAGGGTTACATTGAACCAGCTTCAGATGATCCATTAATGGAATGGAATATCACCAGTCCATTTAACAATTCTGATGATAAAAAAGTTGATGGTTTTGAAGTAGCAGTTCAACATTTATTCGGTGAAAGTGGTTTTGGTTTTGGTGCAAATGCCACATTTGTTGGTGGCGATGTTGAGTTTGATGTTGATGATATAACCAGAGTTGCAGATATCAAAGATCTAGAGCCACAAACACCGTTAACCGGTTTAAGTGACTCAGCTAACTTTCAAGCATTTTATGAAAAAGACGGTTTGTCAGTGAAGATTTCTTACGCATGGCGTGACGAGTACTTAATTGGTGTCGGTCAAGGTCAGGGCTCTTCTGATGCTCCTCCACAATTTGCTAAAGAGTTTGGTCAAGTCGATATGAGTGTTAACTACGATGTTAATGAGAACTTAACGGTATTCGTTGAAGGGGTTAACTTAAATAACGAAACTGAAGAGTCTTTTGGTCGTTATGAAGCTCAATTTTTATCTGCTAGACAATACGGTTCGAGATATACTTTGGGCGTTCGATATAGCTTTAAGTAACCTTAAACATAGCGCCTGTTTGATATGCAGGCGCGCACTTCTCTTTATTTAGCATTGTCATGTTCTAACGGTATTTTTAGTTAATTGAACTCAACAAGGTTATGGCATTGCTAATTCCATAGTATAGGAATTTATCTTATGGCTAGTACTTCAGTCGTATTAGACAAACAACATAGCACCACAGATATTAGTGCACCTAAGCAAAATCGCTTTGCGTTGGTTTCTTTAACAACTCTGTTTTTTATGTGGGGCTTTATTACCTGCTTAAACGACATTCTTATTCCACATTTAAAAGCCATCTTCGATTTAACTTATACCCAATCGATGTTAGTACAATTTTGTTTTTTTGGTGCTTACTTTATTGTTTCCTTGCCAGCAGGGCAGTTAGTGAAAAAAGTCGGTTATCAAAAAGGTATTGTTGCAGGCCTAGTTGTCGCCGCGTTAGGGTGTTTAATGTTTTACCCTGCAGCATCAATGCACAGTTATGCGATGTTTTTATCAGCATTGTTCGTGTTAGCCAGTGGCATTACTATTTTACAAGTTTCGGCGAACCCATATGTTACTTTACTTGGGCCAACAGAGTCAGCTTCTTCAAGATTGACCATGACCCAAGCGTTTAATTCTTTAGGCACAACGGTTGCGCCATATTTAGGTGGTTTGTTTATCCTAAATGAAGCGGTACATTCCATGGCTACCGAGCCTTCAGCAGACTCAGTTAAAGTACCTTATTTAGTCCTTACTGCGGCTTTACTGATATTAGCGGCTATTTTTGCTTGGTTGAAATTACCGCATATTGCTAGTGCAGAAACTGAGGAAGACGAAGTTGTCTCAGGCTCAGCTTGGCAATATCGTCACTTAGTTTTAGGTGCTTTGGGTATATTTGTTTATGTTGGCGCTGAAGTGTCTATTGGTAGCTTTTTAATTAACTTTTTTGGCGAAGCCAATATTGCTGGGCTAGAAGAGTCCGAAGCGGCTAAATACCTGACTTATTATTGGGGCGGAGCCATGGTCGGACGTTTCATAGGTGCGGCGGTCATGCAGAAAATTGATGCTGGTAAAACGTTGGCATTTAACGCTTTTTTTGCGGTGGTTTTAGTGACTATTGCTATGTTAACTAGTGGTAGTTTAGCAATGTGGGCAATTTTATTAGTCGGACTATGCAACTCTATCATGTTCCCGACAATTTTCAGTTTAGCGTTAAACAGCTTAGGTAAGCATACCAGCCAGGGGGCAGGCATTCTATGTTTAGCCATTGTCGGCGGTGCGATTATACCATTATTACAAGGTGTACTTGCTGACATCATTGGTGTGCAATTATCTTTCATTCTGCCAGTACTTTGTTACATCTACATTGTTGCTTATGGTGTCATTGGCTCTAAACCGTCAGCTGTTACTTTGAAGGAACAAGCATAATGAATAAATTTACCTACCTATTTGTTTCAACTATTTCAGCATTGGGTTT
The DNA here is from genome assembly GCF_002077175.1 of Colwellia sp. PAMC 21821. Lineage (NCBI taxonomy): Bacteria > Pseudomonadati > Pseudomonadota > Gammaproteobacteria > Alteromonadales > Colwelliaceae > Colwellia > Colwellia sp. PAMC 21821. The sequence goes on along the minus strand of NZ_CP014943.1, from coordinate 450,709 downwards.
AGCGGCTTGTAATGCTGGCGCTAAGATTGAATCCGAAACAAAATCAACGGAAATAGTGTCGAAGCCGGTAGCGGCTAATAAACCCGTATTAGCTAAGAAAAACTTATCAATTTGGCCGTCTATTAGTTCTGAAGTGAAAACAGACGCTGCGCTTGAACGACAAGTAAAGCGCTTATTATCTACTATGACATTGGAGCAAAAAGTAGCACAAATGATCCAACCGGAAATTCGCGATATTACATTCGAAGATATGCGTAAATATGGCTTTGGTTCATACCTTAATGGTGGTGGCGCGTTTCCTGATAATAATAAACATGCCACTCCGCAAGATTGGATCGCCTTAGCCGAAGCTATGTACCAAGCTTCTATTGATGACTCATTAGATGGCTCAACTATTCCTACTATGTGGGGTACAGACGCGGTTCATGGTCATAACAATGTTATTGGTGCTACGCTATTTCCGCATAATATTGGCTTAGGTGCGGCAAACAATCCTGCCTTAGTCGAAAAAATTGCAAAAATCACGGCGACAGAAGTCATGGTCACTGGCATTGATTGGGTTTTCGCGCCAACGGTAGCAACGGTTCGAGATGATCGCTGGGGCCGAACTTATGAAGGCTACTCTGAAGATCCAGAGATTGTAAGATCTTATGCTGCATCAGTGGTTAAAGGGTTACAAGGCCATGCGGGTAATGACTTTTTAGGGGATGATCGCGTGATCAGTACCGTAAAGCACTTTATTGGTGATGGCGGAACTGTTGACGGTGACGACCAAGGCGATAACTTAGCGTCAGAGCAAGATTTATACGACTTACATGCCCAAGGCTATGTGGGTGGTTTAACCGCTGGCGCGCAATCAGTTATGGCATCATTTAACAGCTGGCATGGTGATAAAATTCACGGCAATCGTTACTTGTTAACCGATGTGTTGAAAAACAAAATGGGCTTCGATGGCTTTGTTGTTGGTGATTGGAATGGTCATGGGCAAATTGTTGACTGTACAAATGAAAGCTGTCCACAAGCGGCAAATGCAGGTTTAGATATTTTTATGGTGCCAACAGATGCTTGGAAGCCATTAATGGAAAATACGATAGCGCAAGTTAAGCAAGGCATTATTCCACAAGCGCGTATCGACGATGCAGTTAGCCGTATTTTACGCGTTAAGTTACGTGCAGGTTTATTTAATAAACCTAGCCCAGCTAATCGACTTTTTTCAGGTAAAACTGAATTAGTGGGTAGCGAAGAACATCGTGAAGTTGCTCGCCAAGCGGTAAGAGAGTCTTTGGTATTATTAAAAAATAAAGCTAATTTATTACCACTTTCACCTAAGTTAAATATTTTAGTTGCTGGTGATGCTGCTCATAACATTGGTAAGCAATCAGGTGGCTGGAGTATTACATGGCAAGGTACTAATAATAGCAATGAAGATTTCCCCGGCGGTACCTCAATTTATGATGGCTTAGCATCTCAAGTTAACGCTGCAGGCGGAAAAATTACGCTGAGCGAGAACGGTCAGTTTTCTCAAAAGCCAGATGTTGCCATTGTTATTTTTGGTGAAGAACCTTACGCAGAAGGGCATGGCGATAAAGATAATTTAGCCTATCAACGTGGTATGCAAACAGATTTAGCTTTATTGAAAAAGCTTAAAGCTCAAGGTATTCCTGTTGTCAGTATTTTTATCAGCGGTCGACCTATGTGGGTAAATGCTGAGCTGAACGCCAGCGATGCTTTTGTTGCTGCTTGGTTACCTGGCTCTGAAGGTAAGGCTTTAGCCGATGTGCTATTAACCGATAAGAACAAGCAAATACAGCATGACTTTACAGGTAAACTTTCTTTTTCATGGCCAAAAACGGCGACACAAATTGTTAACCGATTTGACGAAGTTTACGAGCCGTTATTACCTTATGGTTTTGGTTTAACCTATCAAAGTAACAAAGAACAAATGCTTTTATCTGATAACTTATCTGAAGAAGTTAGCAGTGATGAAGGGCTAACTAAAAACACCAATATATTCTCTGGTCAAGTAGTTAAGCCATGGCGTATGTTTTTATCATCTGAGCAGCAATCGTCAGAGTTACGTTCAAATAGTGCCAAACTTCCAGGTATTACTTATCGTACGGTAGACAAAGTAGTTCAAGAAGATGCCTTCCGAATTGACACTTCAGGCACGGCAAAAACAGGTGTGATATTTTCAAGTAGTTTCAGAGAAGACCTTGGTTTTGAATTAGAACAAAATTCTGCCTTGGTAATTTCTGTTAAACGTGATTCAAGCATAACTGCGCCAGTGATTGTTGAAATGCACTGTGAATCTATTGGTGATGCATTTGGCAGCTGCAGAGCGGCTGTTGATATTACTGATAAAATGCAAACATTAGCGCAAGGACAATGGCAAAATATTGCCATCGATTTACAATGTTTTGTCGAGAAAGGTATCGCAATGGATAAAATTGTTTCACCGTTTGCCCTTTATACCAACGGCGCTATTAAACTTTCAGTAAGCGATATTCGCTATCAACCTCAAGCTGAAATTAATACACCTAAACCTTTATTAATTCAGTGTCCTTAATGATAAAACACTAAGGCATAAATATTGATGAAAAGGCGAGTAGTTACCTACTCGCCTTTTTCTTTGCTCAAATTTAGGGTTTTATGCAATTAACCCAAGACTATTGCGGCAAAAACCACGATAATTCCCCGCATTAAGATAAATTCGCTGATTAGCAAAGTTTCAAAGTGAAATTTTGGCAGTTACAGCAATCAATTGTGGGATCCAATCTAATGGAAATTAAAGTTAATTTTCTCGACAACGTAAAAGTTGAAGCCAAATTTGATGACTTTACCGTCGTCGCCGACCAACCTATTCGTTATAAAGGTGATGGCTCAGCGCCCGGACCGTTTGATTACTTCCTAGCTTCGTCAGCTATGTGTGCGGCGTATTTTGTTAAGGTGTATTGTAATTCTCGCGATATTCCGACCGAAAATATTCGCTTATCACAAAACAATATTGTAGATCCTGAAGATCGGTATAAGCAAATATTTCAAATTCAAGTTGAGCTGCCTGAAAGCATTTCAGAAAAAGACCGTTTAGGTATTCGACGCTCAATAGATCGTTGTACGGTAAAAAAAGTTATACAAACAGGGCCGGAATTTAAAGTTGATTTGGTCGACAGCTTAGAAGATGACGCACAAGCCATGTTAATGGCAGGCGAACAAGGCACAGACAGCACTTATATTCTAGGTAAAGATTTACCGCTAGAAGAAACCATTAAAAACATGACCGCGATTTTAGCGGGCTTAGGCATGAAAATTGAAATTGCCTCATGGCGCAATATTGTGCCAAATGTATGGTCATTACACATTAGAGATGCCGCTTCTCCAATGTGTTTTACCAACGGTAAAGGTGCCACAAAAGAAAGCGCACTATGTTCAGCCTTAGGTGAGTTTATTGAACGCCTTAATTGTAATTTCTTTTATAACGATCAGTTTTTAGGGCAAGACATCGCTAACAGCGATTTTGTACATTACCCGAACGAAAAGTGGTTTACGTTATATGAAAGTGATGATTTACCTGAGGGTATTTTAGATGATTATTGTTTAGATATTTACAATCCTGACGATGAACTTCGTGGCTCAAACCTAATTGATACCAACTCAGGAAACGCTGAACGTGGTATTTGTGCTATTCCTTACACGCGCCAATCTGACGGTGAAACAGTATATATTCCTTCAAATTTGATTGAAAACTTATTTCTAAGTAATGGCATGAGCGCCGGTAATAACTTAGCTGAAGCACAAGTGCAGTGTTTGTCTGAAATATTCGAGAGAGCAGTAAAAAGACAAATAATAGAACAAGAAATTGTTTTACCTGATGTGCCTAAAAGTGTACTTGAAAAGTTTCCAAGCATTTTGGCCGGTATCGAAGCCCTTGAAGCCCAAGGGTTTCCAGTTGTTGTTAAAGATGCCTCGTTAGGTGGTCAATTCCCAGTAATGTGCGTTACGTTAATGAACCCAAAAACCGGTGGTGTATTTGCCTCGTTTGGTGCACACCCAAGCTTTGAAGTCGCGTTAGAGCGTAGTTTAACTGAATTATTACAAGGGCGTAGTTTTGAAGGCTTAAATGATGTACCAAGACCAACATTTAATAGCCTTGCGGTATCTGAGCCTGAAAATGCCGTTGAGCACTTTATTGATTCAACTGGTGTAATTTCATGGCGCTTCTTTAGTAACAAGGCAGACTTTGAGTTTTGCGAATGGGATTTTTCTGGCACCAGCGCAGAAGAAAACGATCGTTTATTCGGTATTTTAAAAGCCTTAGGTAAAGAAGCTTACGTGGCAGTATTTGACCAACTAGGCGCAACCGCTTGTCGGATATTAGTACCTGATTATTCAGAAATATATCCTGTAGAAGACCTAGTTTGGGATAACACCAACAAGGCACTTAATTACCGCGAAGATATTCTGAATCTGCATATTTTAGATGATGATGCACTCGAAAGCTTAGTTACTCGCTTAGAAGATAGCCAGTTAGATAATTATATCGATATTAGAACTTTGATAGGTATAGAGTTTGATGAGAACACCGTCTGGGGACAGCTCACGATTTTAGAGCTTAAAATACTGATTTATTTAGCCTTAGGTGCCTTAGAAGACGCGCAAGAGTTAGTCGAAGAATTCTTACAGTTTAATGATAATACCGTTGAGCGTCGTTTGTTTTATCAAGCGATGCAAGCTGTGCTCGAAATTGAAATCGACGAAGACATGCAACTAGAGGATTATATTCATAACCTTAATAGAATGTTTGGCGAAGATATGATGAGTAATGTTGTAGGTTCAACAGAAGGCACAGTGAAGTTCTTCGGCTTAACCAAAACAGGCATGAACTTAGAAGGCTTAGATAAACATTTAAGACTAATCGACAGTTATAAAAAGCTTCATCAAGCACGAAAAAATATAGCGGTGAGCTAACATTAATATATTCGCTATAAAAATAGTTATTTAGTTAGTAGCTAAGAAAGCAGTAAAGAAAACAGTTAATAATCAATCATTAGAAGCCAATTCCACTAAGCGGAGTTGGCTTTTTTATTTGTCCTTTTTTTATTCATTGTTTCTAAAGCCAGCTATCTCCTTTAGGGAAATCGACTAAACAGAATATATCGTGGTTAATTTTTGTTGAATTTTAGACAAAAAAAAGCGTTTACCTAAAAAAGTAAACGCATTATAAAAACATAAAACACAATAAAAACATAAAACACTCAGGGAAGTAAGTATCTTGTATAGTAAGAGCTATTGTTTCGGGATAAGTTCAAATTTATTTGAATATTTTTTTAGCTGCTTTTTGATGGTTTATTTAAAGGGGGTAAACGCTACTTTTATTTACGAGTGGCGTTAAATATTACTCAATGAAATTGGTAATCTAAAACAAATTTTACTCATTAAGCGTACTACTTTTTTATTTTAAAGATTAATTATCTACACATTAATTATCTACACAGTGAGCACTAGATAAGTTTTTGCTAAGTTTCAGACAAAAAAAAGCGTTTACCTAAAAAAGTAAACGCATTATAAAAACATAAAACACAATAAAAACATAAAACACTCAGGGAAGTAAGTATCTTGTATAGTAGGAGCTATTGTTTTGGGATAAGTTCAAATTTATTTCAAATTTATTTATTTTATGTAGTGTTTTAATTTTTTATAGATGATTATTAAGAAAATAATTTGATATTTGACTAATTTGTCCTCACTTTATAATAAAGTTTAATTAGTATAATTGATTATGTTGTCTTACTTCCTACCGATATTTATTGGTTTATTGCTCATAGCTTATGTGGCTGGAAAACCTTATTGGTTAGCATATAAACGTCGATTAATAAAAACTAAGCCCTTTAAAAAACAGTGGCGAAAAATCATTCAGCAAAGAATGCCGTATTTTAGACAAATGCCAGCAGATTTACAGCTGCAATTAAAAAAACACATTCAGGTGTTTTTGTCCGAAAAAGAATTTGTTGGTTGTAATGGCTTAGTGATCACTGACGAAATAAAAATCACTATAGCGGCGCAAGCCTGTTTGCTACTACTAAATCGAAAAACTAATTATTACCCGAAGCTACGAACGATATTGGTTTATCCAAGCGCTTTTGTAAAACAACAGCAGACACGAAGTGGTGACGGGGTATATTTTACTCAAAAAGTGGTATTAGCTGGAGAGTCTTGGGACTTTGGCAAAATAGTATTGTCGTGGCAAGACACCTTAGAAGGCGCGCAAATTCCTGATGACGGTCGCAATGTAGTGATTCATGAATTTGCACACCAATTAGATCAAGAAGATGGTCGAGCTAATGGGGCACCAATATTATCAGCAGGGCAAAGTTATCAGTGTTGGTCTGAGATTTTTTCTAAGCAATTTGAAGTACTACAAAAGCAAGCGAATACCGGCGAACCCTCACTATTCGACTATTATGGTGCGACCAATCCCGCAGAATTTTTTGCGGTAGCCAGTGAAGTGTTTTTTGAACAGTCTCGGCAATTTAGTCAACAACACCCTAAGCTTTATCAACAACTAACTCAGTACTATCATGTTGATCCAATTTACTGGTAATCCGTTTTTAAAAATAAAAAAGCGAGTATTACTGTTACGTAATAATCGCTAATATAAATTTACTACTTACCTTATCTGAGGTTACTTCAAATCAAAGCGATCTAGCTGCATTACCTTAACCCAAGCTTTTACAAAGTCAGTAACGAACTTATGCTTAGCATCATCAGAAGCATAAACTTCGGCAATGGCGCGTAATTCAGAGCTGGATCCAAAAATTAAATCTACTGGTGTTGCTTGCCACTTTAATTCATCTGACATGCGATCATAACCTTGATATACCCCAACTTGAGTACTGTCTTTGCGCCAAGTGGTCGACATGTCGAGTAAGTTGACAAAAAAGTCGTTGGTTAATAACCCTGGAGTTTTAGTCAGTACACCTAGCGCTGAACCATCATAATTGGCGTTCAAAGCACGCATTCCACCAACCAATACAGTCATCTCTGGCACATTTAAACCCAGTGAGTTAGCTTTGTCGACCAGCATTTCGATTGGTGACATGTAGCTATCTTCACTGTAATAATTACGAAATCCATCGGCATTGGGTTTTAAATAATTAAATGACTTAATTTCAGTTTGGGCTTGATTCGCATCAGCACGACCAGCATTAAAAGGCACATCAATTTCGTTTCCGGCTATTTTTGACGCTTGTTCAATTGCAGCAGCGCCAGCTAAAACAATTAAGTCAGCTAATGATACTTTTCTGTTAGGCGATTGCTGATTAAAGTTTTGTTGAATGGACTTTAATTTAGCTAACACTTTACTTAATTCTGTTGGGTTATTCACGTTCCAACTTTTTTGTGGCTCAAGCTGAATTCGCGCACCGTTTGCACCGCCTCGCATATCAGTTATACGATGACTGGCTGCTGAAGCCCAAGCAGCTCTTACTAATGCAGAAGTTGTGAGTCTAGAGTCTAATATTTGTTGTTTTAGTTCCTTAATATCCGCTTTTGAAATGAGCGGATGTTCAATCTCAGGGATCGGGTCTTGCCATGATAATATTTCACTTGGTACATCTGCACCAACATATCTAGCACGTGGTCCCATGTCTCTATGGGTTAGCTTAAACCAAGCCTTAGCAAATGCCTTATCAAATTCTTTTGGATCAGCTCTAAAGCGCTGCACAATTTTAAGAAAACTCGGATCTTCTTTTAATGCTAAGTCAGTCGTGAACATAATTGGCGCATTACGCTTATTAGCTATATGGGCATCAGGCACTAAATTAGCCGCTGCTTTATCGCTAGGTATCCATTGAATGGCACCTGCTGGGCTTTTAGTTTGTACCCAGGTAAAATTCATTAAGTTATCAAGGTAGTTAGAAGACCATTGTGTTGGTGTTACTGTCCAAGCGCCTTCTAAACCACTGCTAGTGGTATCAGCGCCAACACCTGAGTCACATTTGTTTTTCCAGCCTAAACCTTGCTCTTCAATGGCTGCTGCGGCTGGCTCTGCGCCCACACAATTTTCAGGTTTTTTAGCACCATGGGCTTTACCTAATGTGTGGCCACCAGCAATGAGTGCCACTATTTCTTCGTCATTCATTGCCATTCTACCAAATGACATTCTGATGTCGTTGGCAGCTAAAAGTGGATCGGGGTTACCATGTGGCCCAACAGGGTTAACATATATTAACCCCATTTCTACCGCCGCTAGTGGGCCTTTTAATTTGCCTTTTTTATCTCGTCGCTTGTCATCAAGCATAGTGGTTTCTGGTCCCCAGTATACTAGGTCAGGTTCCCAATCATCACTTCTGCCACCAGCAAACCCAAAGGTTTTAAAGCCCATTGACTCTAGTGCAACATTACCAGAAAGTACCATTAAATCGGCCCATGAAATTTTGCGGCCGTATTTTTGTTTTACTGGCCATAATAAACGTCGAGCTTTATCTAAATTAACATTGTCAGGCCAGCTATTTAATGGATCAAAACGCTGTTGCCCACCTGAAGCTCCGCCTCGACCATCATGCACACGATAAACACCTGCACTGTGCCACGCCATTCTTATCATCAAGGGACCATAATGCCCCCAATCGGCAGGCCACCAAGCTTTTGAATCAGTTAATGTTGTTTCTATATCTTTTTTTAATTGGCTTATGTCTATGGTGGCAAATTCTTTGGCATAGTTAAATTGCTCGCCATACGGATTAGATTCAGCACCGTGTTGACGAAGCGGGCTTAAATTTAACTGCTCTGGCCACCAAAATTGGTTAGTTTTGGCAGCATCAGCTCCTAGCGCCGTACTTGATAACGTGATTGATGAAAGTGCGACTGAAATAGCGGCAGCTAACGGTAGTGTTTTTTTAAACATTTTATTTCCTCAGCATTTTATGACTGTTGATTCACTTGTAGGAATCAATGTGATTAAGCATAGTGCTGAACGGTTATTTTTGATAATCGATTGAATGGAAGATAGTGTTCTGTTTTTTGAATGTATTGATTTTATAAATTAAATCAATGGTTTGTAAGTTGAAAATTAAGAATGCTTTATTTGAAGATAAAGTTAGTCTTACAGTGAGATAAAAAACTGATTAAACTGAGTTTTATGTTCGTTAATATCTATCAACCACAACCTATCGCGATCACAGGTAACTAAAATAGAAAATTATGATTTCACTTAAACAACTACATTATGCGCTTGCTGTTGAAAAGACCTTACATTTTAAAAAGGCCGCTGATGCCTGTAATGTTTCACAATCTGCATTAAGTACGGCCATTATTGAGCTTGAAAAACAGTTAGGTAGCACCATTTTTGAGCGTAATAACAAACAAGTGTTAGTCACTAACCATGGTCGGTTAATTTTAAATAAAGCAAAAACGATCAAGATAGAAATTGACGAACTTTTACAAATATCGCAGTCAAATAAACAGCCGTTTATTAACCCTATGAACATTGGTGTTATTCCTACAATAGGTCCGTATCTATTACCTAAAGTATTACCCGAAGTTAGGCGTCAGCATCCCTGCTTTAAATTGAAAATAATTGAAGATCAATCGCAAGTATTAGTCGATATGGTCAGGCGAGGTGATATTGACGCTGCTGTGCTGGCGCTGCCATTTCCTATAGAAGGTTTAATGAGTTTTAATTTCTGGCAAGAAGATTTTTACTGGGTCAGTCATAAAGACGAGTGCCCGAGTCAACTAAAAGAAATAACCAGTGAAGAATTAGAAATAGACAAACTTATGCTATTAAAAGATGGCCATTGTTTAAAAGATCACGCATTAGCGGCCTGTAGCATGCAAAACGACAAACAAGACAGCGACTTTGATTCAGCAAGCTTACATACCTTAATTCAAATGGTTGCGGGTAAATTAGGTACGACCTTAGTGCCGCAAATGGCGTTAGATCAGCTGATTTATAACGAGTCAGAAATTAGGGCAATACATTTAAACGAACCGGGGCCGCATCGAACCATATCGTTAGTTATTCGTCCTAACTATGTAAGAACTAACGAGCTGACAATGTTAAGGGATATATTTAACCAAGAGTTAGCTAAAAAGTGCGGTTGAAACTTGTAAACGTGACCGTTTAGACATGTGAGTTCGGGTTTTATTAATCTGTATTTTAGAACGACTTTATTGATTTTATCAAATTTACTGGATTAACTAACTAAGCAATAATGGAGGTATATCTAATTAAAAGGAATAAATGATGAAAAGCTTAATTTTAAATATCGGCGTAAACATCGGCGCAAACATGAGTGAAAACATTCAAACCTTATTGAATTTAACTCATCAACGTAGTACTGACGTGAAGTCGCAGCAACAAGTTGCATGTAATTACCCTAATAATTACTACGGTGATCAGCAATGCCACCCCATACAAATAGAACCATAAACCTGTGGCTTGAAGTAGATTTAACACACTTGTAAGCTGTATTTTGGCGGCAATTCTAAGCACATTAACGAGATTGATTTAATAATTGATTTAGCTGAATTTTGTTGATGCTGTTAGTCTATTGGCTAAGCGATTTACAGGCGTGGCGAAATAAATAAAGGTCCTATGAAAAGGTTGTTAAATAGGTTGTTACAGTACATGTAGAACACATTTAGATGGTAATATTTAAGTCTGCTTATTTTAGGTCTAACTATTGAGAGTCGTGATAGTTCACACATCGCTGAGCATAGGTATTCTTAATGCTTCACGTTTTAGAAGTCGCTCTGCAACCTCTGCAGGTACTTGATAAAATTCGTTAACGTATGCTTTAGCATGTAAATATTGGCGAATTTGTTTTTTAACATTACATGGATTTTTACATTGAAGTGAAAATACCACCGTATAGTCGCCAATGGTATTTTCAGACAACGTAATTGCGTGCTGAATTGGATCAATAGGCGTACAGCCGATTTTAATAACATCGCTAAAAAATGAATGTGTCATGACATAAACATTACCATAGGTAATATTCGTGCTGCTGGTTCCTTGCGCAGTATTTCCCATCAAATAATTAACCTATAGTTATGATCCATAAAGTGATTTCAATAAATTCATAAAAGCTAAATACCAACCGTTATATAGCGCTATATATAAATAATTATATCAGCAATTTTAACTAGACGTTGGCACTTAAAAAATTACATTAAACGAAAGTGAATGTTATAATCGCCGACAATTTTGAGCGGGCTTGTTGTTAGCCTTCATGCTAGCTATAAACCTAAAGAGATTTTTAATGCCATTTTCCCAGCTTGGGTTGTCAAACCCGATAGTAAATGCGATAGCTGATTTAGATTATCGTCAACCCACTGACATACAAAAGCGTGCTATACCGGTTATTTTATCTGGTAAAGATGTCATTGCCGCAGCGCAAACCGGCACAGGAAAAACCGCAAGTTTTGTCTTGCCGTTATTAGAAAAATTACATGCTGGTGAAAGTGATACTGAGCGTAATTTACGTGGCAAACGCATTCGAGTATTAATCGTAACACCAACTCGCGAGTTAGCGGTTCAAGTTGAAGCTAACATTGCTCAATATAGTAAATATTTAAACATAAGCTCTATGGCGATGTATGGCGGCACTGAAATAGAACCGCAAAAGCAGCGCTTAATTTGGGGCATTGATATTTTGGTAGCAACCCCAGGTCGACTGCTCGATATGGCGCATCAGCGGGCGGTTTATTTCGATCAACTTGAAGCTTTTGTACTTGATGAAGCCGATAGAATGCTCGATATGGGCTTTATTGATGACATCAATAAAATTATTGAACGCTTACCAGAAAAACGCCAAAATTTATTATTCTCAGCCACTATTTCTGACGATGTTAGAGCGTTGGCTAAAAGAACACTTCATCATGCCACGGAAATTGCTATTGCTAAAAATAGTGATTCAAAACCGAAAATAGCACAATGGTTAGTAACGGTAGATAAAGGCAACAAGTCAGCCTTATTGAGTTACTTGATTAAAGAACAACAATGGCAGCAAGCCCTTATTTTTATTGAAACAAAACATGGTGCGGCAAAGCTTGTTAGTCAATTAGAAAAGCGTGGCATTAAGGCTGAGTCAATTCACAGTGGCCGAACCCAAGCCATACGCGAACAAATTTTGAATGATTTTAAAGCCGGTAAAATTGACTTTCTAGTTGCCACGGCCATCGCAGCTCGTGGTATCGATATTGGCGAACTGGCTCGCGTGGTCAATTATGACTTACCTGATAAAGTAGACGACTATACTCACCGTATCGGCCGTACAGGTCGTGCAGGAAAAAATGGCGAAGCGGTATCTTTTGTCGCTAAAGACAACTTTAGAAACCTCTGTGCAATTGAAAGTAACTTAGGCCATGTTATTGAGCGCCGGGAGTTTGAAGAGTTTCCAGTTAAAAAAGTGGTTCCCGTGTCAATTTTAAATTATGTGCCTAAAAACAAGCGTAGTTAGATAAAGTATGCTGCTAAATTTTGAAGGTAGTGATCACCTTTTTACATTAAATGCAGCAATGATAGAATAACCAAAACGCAATCGACGCTAGCGGTTAAGTTGCTAGAACGACAAATTAAGAATTATAAACAAGTAAGTAAATAGGAAATTTGATGAACCCAATTATTGCAATTTTAAAAGAACATAACGTTAGTGACGAGCAAACTAAAGCGGTATTTCAAGCGCTAACAGAAAACCCAATAATGGCTATGGCAACAGTACAGCAGTTGGGTATCCCACAAGAAAAATTACAAGCATTAATGATGTTACTAATATCAAACCCAGGTTTAATTGAAGAAGCGGTTAATGAGTTAGGTTTAGACTTTTCGAAAGTCGAAGCCGCTAAGGCAACCTTAAATAAAGAAAATCCGTAATAATTAAGCAACAGCAGGGTAAGTGAAATCTTTCCCTGCTGTTATTTATAAAAATAGTATCTATTAGACGTTTTATAAATTTAGCGAAATTATTCTACGCGAATAGTCGCTTTAATAATTTTTACTTCTTTTTGTGTGCGACCAGAACGACTGCCTAAACTTTCAATTGCCGGCAATGTTGTGTCTAACCCCTCAACTACCTCACCAAAAATAGTATGCTTGCCATCTAACCAAGGAGTTGCAGCAAAAGTAAGAAAAAACTGGCTGCCGTCAGTATTGGGTCCTGAATTTGCCATACTTAATAACCCTGGCTTATCGTGACTTAATGCACCTTCAAATTCCCCCGCATATTTATAGCCAGGATCACCTCTACCATTACCTAACGGATCGCCACCTTGAGCCATAAACTTATAGATCACACGATGGAAAATTAAGTCATCATAAAAGCCAAGTTTGGTTAAATAAATAGTGCTTGTTGCATGCATTGGCGCAGTTTCTGGGAGTAACTTAACCACTAATTTTCCTTCTGTAGTTTCTAAGTCCCAAAAATATTGCGCTTCAGGATTGAACGTTACTATTTCAGGTTTTTCTAGTTTTGTTTTCCAATCATTTTGTGTTTTATCTATTTTTTGCTTTTCAACATAAGCATTTACCGCTTCCACGGCAGGATCAGCGTTAAAACAACCCGTTAAACCTATTAATAACACGGTTATTAAATATTTCTTTAGTGATGGACGGTAACTTTTCAGCATGCGTTTATTATTCCTTTATATTAATTAGCTGACATGGCGTTAGACAGGGCAGTTTGAAGCTTGAGCCGATAGGTTAGTTAATTCCTAGATGTTGATCAACTGTATTTTCAATGATTTATACCTGCTTCATTTTTAAGGTAATATTTTGAGGATAATAAGCGTCGAGAAACTACACAAGCTAAAAATAAAATATTTCAGTGAATTAATAAGACTCTGTGCTATGGTTTACTGTGCTAAAAGCGAGCTTTTAATGAAACCCACTTATAAAATTCAAGGAATGAAAATGAAAAAATTTAATTCACTTTATACTGTTTTATTTTTACTGTTCACAACATTTAGCCAACTGAGTGCTGCTAAAACCATAAGTGATGCAGAGGTAACGCAATATATGGCACTTTCTGGTATTGATTCTGCGCTTAACAGTATTCCTGCGCAAATGAGTGCCATGAATCAGCAAATGCAAATGACAGCTAAAGACCCGGCACAATCACAAAAGGTGATGGATTTATTATTAAATGCTTGGCAATTTGAGGATGTAAAACTCGTTGTTTCTGAGCATGTAAAAGACAATTTCTCTGCCAATGAAATGCAAAAGTTACTGACATGGTTAAACAGTGATTTAGCGCGAAGAATAAAAGCGGCTGAGTTAAAAGCCTCTGCACCAAGTTTCAATCAAGACTTTATGACTTATATGGCAACACTACAAACTACCCCACCGACTACATCACGCGTAAAGGTGATTAGAAATTTTGTAGAAGTAACCAACTTAGTGGATCATTCGTTGAAAATTGTCATGGCAGTAGCAAAAGGTACAATTGAAGGTTTAATGGTAGCAAACCCAGGTCAAGGTGTTGATGAAGCCCAAATTCAAGCGCAAATGTCACAAATGGAACTTATGATGAGACCGGCTTTAGAGCAACAAATGATCATGGTTTCTTATTTTATTTATGACCAATTAACCGAGCAAGAAATACAGCAATACACAGCATTTTACCAGCAACCATTAGGTAAAAAAGAATTAACGGTAATGTATGACGGTATCGGCCAAGCTCTAAATTATTGGTCTACAACCGCCTTCGAAAATATTGCTACAGAGTTCATTGAATAAGAAATTAATATTAATACTCGCCACTTCATTGCTTAGCACTAAGTTGTAAATCGTACTTTTGCCAATAGTCATTAGGCTTAATACAGCTTTACAACTTAACTTACGCATATAAATATTTAAGTAATAAAGGCAATAAAATGACAGAACCTGATATGACAGAGTCGGAGCTAGCGGTGGATATTAAAACTGTTCAATATGTCGGTTTTTGGCCGAGATTAGGCGCAAGTGTCATTGATTCAATCTGTGTAATATTGCTGACATACCCATTTTTATATTTAATTTATGGTGCTGAGTATTTCGACTCTGATGGTTCGGTTCAAGGCTGGACTGATTTTATAATCACTTACTTATTACCTATAATCGCGGTTATTTTATTCTGGATTTATAAATCAGCAACGCCAGGTAAAATGGCAGTGTCGGCAAAAATCGTTGATGAAAAAACCGGTAAAAAACCAAGTGCCAAGCAATGTGTTATTCGTTATTTGGGCTACTATGTTTCAATACTTGCATTAGGTTTAGGTTTTTTTTGGATTGCTTGGGACAACAAAAAGCAGGGCTGGCATGACAAAATGGCTGGCACTGTGGTTATTAGTGACAATAAGTTTTCATCATGAATTAGCCGTTCTAGCATAATCAAGTTATCTGGGCTTATTAAAAGTGTTTTTTAATACTTTCATATATTTCTTGGTACTTTTTGTATTGCACGCTGTAATACTTTTGCATTTCGGTATCGGGTTCAATGATCAACTTGACCTTACCGCTTTTACATACACTGGCTGGTAATGATTTTTCAACCCCTATTCGTGCTAACCTGGCTGCGCCAAAAGCAGGACCAACTTCGCCACCTTCTCTGTAAGTCAAAGGCCTGTTAAGTACACTGGCTAAAATTTTACCCCATAATGGGCTTTTTGAGCCGCCGCCTATCACGGAGACTTCGTCGATTAAGCTGCCTGAATTTAAAAGTGCTTGCTGTCCATCTGCAAAAGCAAAAGCCACACCTTCTAAAACAGAACGACCAAGCGTGGCTGCGTTTGAATTGTGATCTAAGCCGAAAAATAGGCCTTTTGCCGAAGGGTTGTTATGTGGTGTACGTTCACCAGATAAGTAGGGCAAGAAAAGCACACTACAGGGTTGAGTAAAGTCGCATTGCTCAATCTCATTTAATAACGCTAGTTCATTTTCAAAACCAGTTAAGCGAGTGACCCAAGATAGGCAACTAGCGGCGCTTAATATCACCGACATTTGATGCCAAGTATTTTCTATGCAATGACAAAAAGTATGAACTGCATTGTCAGGATTGGACTGATACTGATCATTTGCTACAAAGTAAACCCCCGAAGTACCAAGCGATAGAAAAGCTTGGTTCGGTTTTATAACACCAATGCCTGCCGCTCCTGCTGCATTATCACCCGCACCAGCAACAACAGGTACTTCATCGAGCCCCCAAGCTTTGGCTACGCTAAGCAAAAGGTTACCGGTAACTTCTGTTCCTTCATAAAGGAGAGGCATATGTGCCTGGGTTAAATAGGTTGCCGCTAACATCGGGGTTGACCAGCAGCGATTAGCAACGTCTAGCCATAAGGTGCCAGAGCTATCAGACATGTCTGATGCAAAGTCACCAGTCATTAAAAAGCGCACATAATCTTTGGGTAATAACACTTTTGCAATTTTAGAGAAGTTTTCCGGTTCGTTTTCCTTCACCCACAAAAGCTTCGGGGCTGTAAAACCGGGCATCGCAATATTACCGGTAATTTTACGGCTGTTAGGCTCTGCTGCTTCAAGGGTTTTACATTGTTCTTCACTTCGACCATCGTTCCATAAAATAGCAGGCCTGATCACTTTATTATCGGCATCGAGTAAAGTTGCACCATGCATTTGTCCTGATAAACCCACTGCTTTTACTGAGGCTAATAACGCAGGATGCGCTAGTTTGAGCTGTTGAACGGCATCACATGTTGCTTGCCACCAATCTTGTGGGTTTTGCTCAGCCCATAGTGGATGAGGGCGAGACACCGTTAAGCTACAACTCGCTTGTGCTAACAACGTGTCATGGCAATCTAAAATAATCACCTTGACACCTGATGTGCCTAAATCAATTCCCAAATACATATTTAACTTCACCTAAAGTACTAATATAGCGGTTGATTCTAACATTAGCATTGTGTTTTGTTGTAATCAAAAAAGCTTTTTTAGTTGGCTACTTGTTTTGGGTTATTTAAATTATCTTGCCGAAAATATCAATAGTGCTTTAAATACACTAAAGCTTTAACCTTGACTTTAAATGAATATTATACAATCACGCTATTATGTAGATGTAGATGTAGATGTATGTCTAAATTTATAGATCGATTAAGTCATTTATTATGGTTTTGGTTTGTCATCGCTATCTGTCTGGTAAGGTCAAGAGAGCTATCGAAAGATGAAATTACGTCACTATGATATTTAACTAATATTTTCATGTACTTTATTCGTACTAATGACTAACTTATTCAAGTAAGCTATTGTTTATCCGTTATTAATGCGTGTCACTACTTTATGTCAATAAAATCTATTTTAATTACCGGCTGCTCAAGCGGCATTGGTTTACATGCGGCTTTAACACTTTCTGCGCGCGGTTATCAAGTATTTGCTACGGCGCGAAAAGCACAAGATGTTGCCGACTTGCAAGCCAGAGGTTTAACCGCGTATCGGTTAGATCTCACTAAACCTGAAAGTATTTCCCAAGCTGTTACTCAAGTAATGGAGCAAACAGGTGGACGTTTAGATTACCTTTATAATAACGGCGCTTATGGTCAACCGGGGGCGTTGGAAGACTTACCTACCCAGGCTCTGCGAGAGCAGTTTGAAACCAATGTTTTTGGTTGGCACGAACTTACCAAGCAAATAATTCCGGTGATGAAACGTCAAGGCCATGGCCGCATTATCCAATGTAGTTCAGTGTTAGGTTTTGTTTCTATGGCGTATCGCGGCGCTTACAATGCCTCAAAATATGCCATTGAAGGTTTAACCGATACCTTAAGGTTAGAATTAAAAGACGCTAATATTACGGTGATTTTATTAGAGCCGGGGCCAATAAATACACAATTTAGAGCCAACGCTTTAGCGGCGATTAAAGCCCATATCGATATTGAAGCTAGCGATCATAAAGTACAATACCAACAACAAATTTCACGTTTAACCAGTGAGAAATCGAATGCGCCTTTTACCTTAGAGCCACTCGCTGTTACCCAAGCTTTGATTCATGCTTTAGAAAGTAAGCGGCCAAAATTGCGCTACCGTATAACGACTCCGACTAAACTCTTTGCCGTGTTGAAGCGATTATTGCCAACGCGTTGGTTGGACTATTTTCTCGCGAAAGGTTAATTGGTTAGGTATCATTTTTATAGCTTGAATTATAGGAATATACATTATAGGAATATTCATGTTGGAAACTATCGATTATTTTCAAAGGCAGACTTGTTTGACGTTTAATGCAGATTAAGTGGGTATGTTAACTATTCAATGCATCATCTTCGGAAAGTACAAGTGCGCCTATATTAGGCACACTCTGATATAACGCTTGCTAAGTACTATACTTTCTCGATAGAAACTGCGATTGATTTATAAGTCGGTGTACCGCAATTATCAGCGGTACTTTCTAACGGCACAAGCGGATTAGTTTCTGGATAATAGGCCGCTACACAGCCGGCAGGAATAGTATATTCAACCACTTTAAAGTCGGTGATCGAACGCACTATATTGTCGTTTGATACAGTGGTGATTTTAACTTTGTCACCATTGTTTAATTGCTGTTTCGCCATGTCATCAGCGTTGACAAATACTACACGACGTTCGCCATATATACCGCGGTAGCGATCGTCCATACCGTAAATTGAGGTGTTGTATTGGTCATGTGAACGTAGCGTTTGTAAAGTTAAAATAGGCTTGTCGGTAAACTCTTTAGCCACTTCGTGGGCCAACTTTTCTGGTAGTAGGGTATTTGAAAAGGTGGCTTTTAACGCTTTTGTTTTCCATTGGCGCTGCGCCGCTTTATTTTCTAAATGAAAACCTCTGCCAATTTTTATACGTTGGTTGTAATCAAAAAATTCTGGCAGTACTTTGCTAATATCTTCTCGTATTAAACCATAGTCGTTCTTTAGGTTAGTCCAATTAACAATCTGCTCACCCACTGAAGCTTTAGCTATGCCGGCAACAATGGCAGTTTCTGAACGTAAATGCGGTGATGCTGGCTCATTTTGGCCCGTTGAGCTATGCACCATACTCATAGAGTCTTCTACGGTAATGCATTGTTCTCCACTGGATTGGCTGTCAATTTCAGTACGGCCTAAGCAAGGAAAAATTATTGCCTGTTTACCCGTAATTACATGGCTGCGATTGAGTTTAGTGCTAATTTGCACGGTTAGGTCACATTGCTGTAAGGCTTGATAAGCTCGCGCTGTGTCGGGTGTTGCAGCGGCAAAGTTACCGCCTAGGGCGATAAACACTTTGGCTTTGCCTGACAACATAGCGTGTATTGATTCAACCGTATTTAGGCCATGATTACGTGGCGTTGTAAAAGCATAGTGACTATCTAAGGCATCAAGAAATTCCATTGACGGTTTTTCGTTAATCCCTACCGTGCGATTGCCTTGAACATTAGAATGGCCGCGAACAGGACAAGCGCCCGCGCCGGGTTTACCGATATTACCTCTGAGCAGTAACACATTTACCAATTCTTGAATGGTGGCAACCGAATGCTTGTGTTGGGTAATACCCATAGCCCACGTGAAAATGACTTTTTTGTTGCTGGCATAAATGTCGGTAATTTGTTCTATGTCTTGTCGGCTCAGTCCGCATTGGCTGATTATTTTTTCCCATGATGTGGCTTCAACACTGCTTTGATATGCCTCAATACCATGGCAATGTTCTGCAATAAAGTCGCTATCAAGTACGGTTTTATCTTGTTTAAATCGTTCGAATAATGACTTGGCGACACCACGCAAAATGGCCATGTCGCCACCCAATCGTGGGGTAAAGTAATATTGGCTAATATTGGTGCCAGTGAAAAGGATCATTTCTTTGGGACTTTGTGGATCTAAGAATTTCTGTAAGCCACGCTCTTGCAGATTGTTAATACTGACAATAGTTGCGCCGCGTTTACTGGCTTTTCGTAATGTACCCAACATACGTGGGTGATTAGTGCCGGGGTTTTGGCCAAAGACGAAAATAGCGTCAGCTTCGTCGAAATCTTCCATGGTCACTGTGCCTTTGCCTGTTCCTAAGCTGCTGGCCATGCCTATGCCTGAAGCTTCATGGCACATATTGGAACAATCAGGGAAATTATTGGTGCCTAACACGCGGCCAAATAATTGATACAAATAAGCCGCCTCATTGCTCGCTCGGCCTGAGGTATACAGTAGCGCCTCATCTGGTGATGCAAGGTTTTGAAGATTATCAGCGATAACGTTAAAGGCATCGTCCCAGCTTATAGCTTGATAATGGTCACTTTTGCCATCAAAAAACATCGGCTGAGTTAAACGGCCACTTTTTTCTAGGGAATGATCATCCCATTGTTTTAACTCGGTGATCGAGTGTTGTTGAAAGAATTCAACGTCAACCCTTTTGCTTGTCGCTTCCCATGCGATTGCTTTTACGCCATTTTCACAAAAATCAACTTTACCTGCGTCTGCTGAATCACCCCATGCACAGCCTGGGCAGTCAAAGCCGCCTGGTTGGTTGGCGCGTAATAACGCTTTAACGTTTTTAGCGGCATTTTCACTTTTAATCAAATGTTTAGCCGAGCTTTTCAGTGCTCCCCAACCGCCAGCGGGTGAAGAATATGCAGGAGATGTTTTTGTAGGTTTTGACATGTTAATTCTCTTTTATGCGAAACGTTTCACTGAACGAATGAAACATAACAGGGCTAGCCCTTTAAATGTGATGCCTAGCCAGAACTCGGCAGGTTGAACTTGTGTTACTAAATAATATGATTATAAGCTATCGGCCGAATAATATCTGACTTAATGGCGGCCAAGTTAGTGTTGAACGGCGATAATTTTGGCTGATAAATATAAAAAGGCGGAGCTGTATTTACCGTTGCTGGCGTTAAATTATTTCAGCAATACTAATAAGGTAGAGTTAGCCAAAATCAGGATGAAATCGCAGTTAAATCTTCATATGTGTACTGCTTCTTGTCAATGATTAATCGACGCAACTTACAATCAACAATGTCATATAACGGGTCGCTTATACTTACGCTCTTTTGCAATTTACCGTGATTTATATTATTTAGTTGTGTGTTTAGTTCCAGAGCCATGGGTTGCCGACAAATTTAATTTAAATTGTCGGCAACTTTAAATTGCCAGCAACAATGAGGGAAGGCTAACGTCCACCTGCATCTTTTTTCGATGCTGCGGTATTTTCAACTAAAACGCCTGCAGCGATACGATTAACTTCAGCCCACACTTCTGGTTCTATCTCTATACCATGTTCAACGGTGTGCTGTTTATTCTTCTCAATTTGTTCTGAGCTAATAAAGCGACTTGCACTACTTTGTAACGATGACGTTATATCAACACGTGAGCTACATATGATGGTTAAGGCTTGTTTGTCATTTGGGCTATTAGTAAGGTTTGTGGGGCCTTCACTATAACTAGGATAACGTTTGCCAGAACCAATAGCAGCGGTATGTTCGGTGACTTTTTTACTACCATTTTGCCAATAGGCAGCGGCGCTTATTCCACTACGACCACGGTCAGTTAAGGCTTTTAAAACAAACATACGATTATGACAATTATGCACGGTAACTGTAGCTATACCACTTTCTAAAGCTTTGGCGTGTGCTAAGTCAACGGCAGCAGCAATACAATTTAGCGCACTACGGTTATGTGCATCTATTGTTGCTGAAGTACTATCTTCGTAAATTACATTGCTTAACGGCTTATTTCGATCTTCGTATATATAGGGTAGGGCTTGCTTAAGCTCTTTTAGGCCATTTAATCCGTGTTTTTCAAGCCAAAGCACCATGTTGGCAGCGTCTTCATAATTACCAACAAAATAACCACTGGCTTCAAAACAACGACGTAAAGACGCTTTAAATTCGTTCATAGAAATATTCATTAGGCTTTCCTTATTGCTTAGGTGCTAGTGGCATAAACCAGTCATCGCTGAAGGCTTTGCCAATATCTTCGAGTAAAGGAGCACCTTGAAACATGGTGTTTCGAACCCATAAACGTGAACGAGGATCAAACTTACTGACACCAAAAAATGCCAGTTTTGCGCGTAATAAATGCATAGGTAGTACATCTTTATCGAGTAAGTTGGCTTGAATATCACCATATACACAGCGGTCCATGCCTTGAATTCGACGAACAATACCTCTGAGTTTCGGGTGTGCGACCATAAAGCGTGCCGTGGTGTGGTCGGGGTTTTCAGTAAAGTAAGCAACTAATTGGTTGTAGCATTTACGCACAGCATAACCAACACCAAGCGCCATTTGTTTCTTTTCACCTTCAATATCGGCAATGCTACCTAAGCGCGGCTCCATTTTTTCTTCAGAGCGATACCAGTACGTTTCACGCGCGCCTTCTTGTTCAAAATCTAATGCTAATGCCCAGTCATACTTATCTTCAATAATGCTTTTTAACTTTTGAATTGGCATGAGTGGATCTAAATCAAGTTGCTCGTCTGCACTGTGGAAATCTTCCAGTTCATCAACCAATTCTGGGTAAATTTCCAACATAATAGAAACCAACATTTCCTGACCTTGCAAAGAGCAATTTTGCTCACTGAATGCCACTATGCTGTCCCATGACTCAAAACCATTCTTAACACAGCCCTTAAGCGCAGCAAGGTCTTCAAGCATGGTAATATTGTTGTTAGTTTGCCAGTCATCTTCGGTTAATATTTGTTGGGTATGTAAACTACAGCGATTAATTAGCTCGTTAAACGCTTGTGACACTGTCTCAGTAATAGCCCCTAATACCCGAACACGCGCTAGCGCTAATTCACGCATTTCAACCCATTGATTGATCAATAAAGGATGATTAACCAAATAAGGCGCCATGCCTAAGCCGGTTGAATTCCCAATGCCAAAATAGCGTTTAATATCGTGGCGCATAGGTTGGTAAGTCTTTGGTGATTGATGACGAGCAATATGCTCAACCTGAAACAGACTGAAGTTTCTTAGCATTAAGCAAACAAACATTTCACCAGCAAAAGGTCGGGCAAAATCAGGATGTTTTTCTCGTATTTTCTCCCAATCAGCCATGCCGAGTTTACCACTGCCATAAACAGCCGTTGTACGGTATAAGTAGCCTACATCGGCAATTTTTTTAACATCAGGCTGTTGGCCATTAGCTAGCTGATCGACAACATAGTCGAAGTTTCGGGCACTTCGATTAGCACGCGACAGTACAAAAACACGAGAGTCAACGCGGCCTTCTTCTTGTTTCGGTACGTTTTGGCGCAGCATTTCAATATAATCGCTGTCTACTTTGCCTTCCACTAACGCCATGGTTAGATCCCACTTGGTGGCGATAACGCGATCGTTGCGCTCGTCAGGCGATAAGTAATCAGAAAACAGTACAAAACTAAAAACGCCATGTGGTGCGTTTATTTCGTACACAACCGTACCGTAGCCTTGATTATCAAGCTCTAATATACGCGCCTCAATTTGCCAGCGCTCTTTAAAAACTCTTCTTACTATGGTGCGCATAAAGCTTAAACGACTTTGGTGGAAAGCACCGAGTCGTTCTAAAGTCATCACTTGACTTGCCGCACGAAGCGGAAGGGCATTTTTCCCGCTTAGGGATGAGCGAATAGCCGCAACTGTTGTCATGTTATTAATCCTCTTTTACCTGTTAGCTGTTTGCATACGCACTGATTTTAGTTAGTTGAAACAGCACACAGACTTATGTTTGGTTTTCATTTCGGTGAACATATTGCTTACCTACTTTGAAATTGGCCATATCATTAGCTAAACAGGGGTAGGTATACAAATCAAAAAGCTCTATCGGCTGATAAGTAAAATTTATCGAGGCATATTTCATTATATTTATTAATACGTTAGTCGCAGCAGTTTTCATAGATAATTATTTCTTATCAAAAGATAGAAGTTATTGATTATGGCTTTTCAGTATCCTTTACTATCATGAGGTTATAAGTAAGTGTATATCAACATTTTATGAACATTAATTAAGAGGTCATTATGAATGCGTTAACTAGCCATAAACAAAGTCAGTATGTAACTAAAAGCACACCAGTCGCCAATATAAACACGACTAAAAATACCAGCGCTAACTATCAAGAGCAAATAAAGCCAGAGCGTAAATTACAAGAAGAAATCAATGGCGATGCGACCACATCAAGCTACGTAAGAGGTTATAATTAGCGGGCACTTTACAGTTTTGAATATACTTACAACGTTTGATTTCCCGGTTAATATTTTGATTTCGAAAGTAAGTCGTATAGCTAAAAAAGTGAGTTTATTATGATGACTTTGAAATAATGAGGGAGGTTAACTTCGTGCTAGCACGACTGCCTTCTGAAACAATAACCGGTAAATCCATACAGCCGTAATCGACACCAAATTGGCTTAACACGCAGGTCAATTGGCCGCGATGGTGTGTTTGGTGATTAAAAATATGTTGTGTTACATCCGCTACAACCTTCGTAATAGGCTCACCTTCAGTTGTTGTATAGCTAATAAGTCGATCACAATCCTCATCGGTCAAGTTTGTACAATATTGTATGATAAGCTCGTCAACCTGTGATCTTAAAAGCGCAAAGTCTGATAAATTACCGCAATAAATATCTTGTGGAGACCTAGGTGTTGGCCATGCTGATAATGTTTGAGGTGTTAGCCTAGCTACATGGTTTAACGCTAATCGGCCTAATAAAATTAAATCACCGAACAGAATGTGGTTCCAATAACTTATAATATTTGGAAAAAAAGAATGTGTTTCTTTTTCAATAAGCTCTTTTGATAACGTTAGGCAGTTAACCATTAACTGAGCGTTAATCCGTTGATTATATAAAGCCATCATTCTGAAATTTTTTACCAAACTCAATTTTTACTCCTTAGCGCTAATCGTATTATTTAGGTTTGCAGTACGGCTAAATAAAAGCGAAAAACCGTACGTTTTCCGCTTGATTGGCTTACATGAGAAAATAAGCGTCAGTTGATTTTAAAGTGATTTTATTTTAACTTTCTAATACCAACTAAAACAGCAATAATACCACCAACCATACCAGCCCATGCTTCAATTGGCGTATCACCACTTACTGCTCGAGTAACTTGCGAGCTTGCAGAATCATATATATTAAAGCCCCATAACGTTAAAGCTACACCGACAATAATAAGGACGATACCGATAATTTTATTATTCATTTTTTTACTCCAATTATTTTTAAAAATTATTATTTATGGATCTAATATTTAAACAAATACCAAGCGTAATTTAGTATTATACCAATTAAAATAAATAATCGATCATTTTAAGACGGTTTAAATCGTCAATAACTGCGTTGTTTTCAATCACACACGCCCGCTATTACTCGACAATTGCTCCTGCATTGTTCTACTTACGGGCATCCATGCCCTAATCAATCAAACGCCTTGCCTGCAGGGATGCAGGTACTTATGTTTAGTCTGGAACAATAAACATGTATTCTTGAACAATTTATCCTCGCTTAAAATTGGTCAATAACTTATTACATTTGGTATTAATTATCCGTAGATTACGATTTACTAAGCATAATTCATATCTATTTTTATTTATTCGTAATTTAAAATACATAAAATTTATCATAGAGTCGAACTATCGCAAAACGTGAAAGGAGCCTGGGTTAAAGTGTTGTTCGTCGGGAAAGTAATGAAGTGTAAATTAGCCCCAAAAGCATCCTTGTTGGTCTTCAGTAACTATATTCAATAATGGCTCTAAATGTTGATTAATACCGCCTGGCAAGTATTGCTGCCATTTCATATTTTGACGTCGCCAATATAACTTCCAAACTTTATCTTTTTTAACATACGTAAATTTGGCAATTAAGGTTTCTGTTTTTTTAGTTGGGTTATCCCATAGAGGTCGAACCTCAAGCAAAAATAAACTTTGCTGTTCCATTTTATAATCAATAAATACTAATTCACGAGGAATATTCTTATTTTTATTAGCACAGAAGTTTTTTGCTAATTTTTCTACCTTAAATAATTCAAATTCACTGATTGTCACAACAAAATCCTCAAAGTGCATAATGAGACGAAAAAATTTCGTTTAATATAAATTATCGCCATAAAAACAAGTGGTGTAAATATATTATTAATATGGATAAATCGACTACAGTGCATTACAGCAACACAGTTGTTTATGTCAGACGGGTGTATAAATAAGTTAACTATTGAGCGGCTGCCATTTTGAATAAAAATAATGTAAACAAAGCAATGAAAATAATGGCAACGATGACCATGATGGTTAATGTTTTAGATTGTCGCATTGAAACAATTAAGCCCTTTGCAGGAAGCAGCCCTAATGCCATTAATATGTTGTCGATAATACCCATTTTATGTCCTTATATTTTAATGTTCGTCGAACGTTACTGTAGAATAACGCGTTTTTTGTAAAATGCCTCATAAAGTAGGCGTGATACACGTAGTTGGCTAACATAAAAGCAGACAGTAAACTTAAAACTAAATGTACATTAACCCTGTTTGTATTTTTTATATTTTAACTATACCGATTTTTCATACGCCATTGATAGCCATTTAATAATGTCGGCATCAACATCAGAAATATTCTGCAGCTGTATTCTGTGGGTGCACATAGTCCCAAATGGCCCTGAGTTTTCTAAGCGGCCTTGTACTTCTACATCTGTTAGTTTTAAACCTAAATCTATTCTTGTTTTAGTTGCCGGTTTTATTAGCGCAAATTGTTTTTTTCTAATTAAACTAACACTTCCTTTTTTGGGCGTTATTACAACATCATTGCCAAAACTTGTGATTGTAGCAATGAGTAATTCATAAATGGGTTTAAGTGATTCTTTACCATTATATTGCGCTAAAACCAAATCATCCGCAGTTACATTATTCTCTTTGGATAAAGTGACTATGGTGTTGGCAAAACCGTGTGTTACCCCGTGTTCATCTTTTAAGTACTTTACTGCCATTGAATGTTTTTCGAAGCTTTTATCATGCAATATTTGTATCCACTCTTCTAGCTTCTTTCCTGTTTTTTCAGGCATATTATTAATCATTGATTGAAGTGCTTTATCCATATTGTTCACCTTTTATTTGAATATAACGAGTGGGTAGAATTACTGTTTTTTTAAACCCGAAGCGGCAGGGCTGACTAATACCAATTGAAATAAATAATCGATCATTTTAAGGCGGTTTAAATCGTCAATAACTGCGTTGTTTTCAATCCCACACGCCCGCTATTACTCGACAATTGCTCCTGCATTGTTCTACTTACGGGCATCCATGCCCTAATCAATCAAACGCCTTGCCTGCAGGGATAATGGTATGGACCCACTCCAACTTTATTTCCGGCCTCTTTAGGGCCAAAATGAAAGTGACAACAATCATTTATAAAAGCGGAGTGGATCAACATGAAGATTACTACAATCGGTTTAGACATTGCAAAATCAATTTTTCACATGTTCGCTGTGAATAAAAATGGGCGATTTGTAAAAAAGAAACAATTAAGAAGAAAACAAGTGTTGAGTTTCATGGCTACATTAGAGCCTTGCCTAATTGTAATGGAAGCTTGTGGCAGTGCGAACTACTGGGCTAGAAAATTTATTGAATTGGGGCACCAAGTAAAACTTATTGCGCCTCAATATGTAAAACCCTTCGTTAAAGGCAATAAAAATGATTATAACGATGCCGAAGGTATTGCAGAGGCAGCGCAACGCCCGACCATGAGGTTTGTGCCAATTAAATCGATAGAACAACAAGATATTCAAAACTTCCATCGACAACGTGAACGCATAAAGAAAGAACGTAAAGCATTAGCAAGTCAGGTACGAGGCTTGTTAGGAGAATATGGCATTGTCATCAATAAAGGTATTTCTGCAATTCGCAATGAACTGCCGGATATTTTAGAGGATGCGACAAATGAGTTAACGTATTTAAGTCGGGAGATATTTAATGAGTTATGGCTTGAATTTCAAGTCACAGAAGTGAAGTTTAAAGCGTGTGAAGTTCGCTTAAACACGATGAATAAAGAAAATGAAATATGTGTTCGCTTAGATGAAATATTAGGTATTGGAGCAATCACAGCTAGCGCTACTTATGCAGCTGCAGGAGATGGAAAAGACTTTGTAAATGGTCGACATTTTTCGGCATGGCTTGGGCTTGTTCCTGGGCAGCATTCAACGGGTGGAAAGGCCACCTTACTCGGTATAAGTAAACGCGGTAATAGTTATTTAAGAACACTATACATCCACGGGGCCCGGGCAGTATTAAGGCACAGTGAAAACAAAACTGACCGATTTAGTTTGTGGGCACAAGCGTTAAAATCCCGACGAGGACACAACAAAGCATGCGTTGCTGTGGCGAATAAAATAGCAAGAATGGCTTGGGTAATAATGGCGAAGGGGGAAAGTTATCGCCCGGCTATATAAATAAAGCTCAAAACTGAAGCAAGTTAGATTGGTTTCAGTGATGAGATAACAGTAAAACCCTTTTACTTCAGTTGCAAAAGATAAATTAATCGGATGGTAAGATAGTCAGACTGGCTTGCACAAAACCTGGTACCTGCATTGGCTAATAAAAAAGCCGGAGGGATGATGAGGAGTGTGAGCGCAAACAACCATCGGGGCCAGAAGGTAAAAATCCTTCATAAACAGGCCGGATATATGAGAGCAATGATTTTCTCTTACATAACGATTAAATGTCTTGCAAACGGAGTGGGTCCATATATGCAGGTACTTATGTTTAGTCTGGAACAATAAACATGTATTCTTGAACAATTTATCCTCGCTTAAAATTGGTCAATAACTTATTACATTTGGTATAAAAAAATTCAAAAAATATTAAGTTAAATAAAGGTTTTAAGCGCTCTGACCCTAAATAAGTATTTATGTTATTTTTTTTGGAGAGGCTGAGTACAACCATCTAAAAAAACTATTAAATGGGTAAAACAAAATAAAAATAATGATAATGCGTATTAGCATAGGAACAATATCAAATGAGCCAATAACAAAACTATAGTTTTTTGCAAAGTCATTCAGAATGATCCCAGTAAAGACACTAGCAAATATAACTGAGGTATAAGCAGCAAAACCAGGTCGTTTTTCCTTAACATTTGATTCAGACATCACTATTTCCATTTATGATAAAAAGCTAACGCTCTTATAGAATTACTCGTTTTATATATTAATTTTTAATCAAAATACTCTAACTGGATTATTTTCTATTAACAATTAAAAACCTTTACGTTTGGGTCTTTAAATTTTTACATTGTTAAGTGTTCGATGATGCTAAAGGTTGAACTAAAGCTGTAGTTTTTGGGCTGTAATATAATGTGGTGTTGAATTTTAAGCCCTAATGTAGCTTTTAAATTCAAAGGTATTGTTAGGGCTTTGCTGCGACGACAAACACGTGTCGCTCAGGATATTGATCAAGTTCTAAATGCAACAAATTTAAACCGTTATCTAATAGTAATTGAGCGTTAGCATTAATCCCAATAGAACTGTAATAGAACGTATCGTCAAGCCATTCGTCCATATTTTCACCTGTAGCATTACCCAATGTGTACATTAAAATGCCACCTGAACTTAGCAGTGAGCAAAGCTTACTAATCACCGAATGATGCTTATTAAGTGGTAAATGAAAAATACTGTCCCAAGCGTAAATAAAGTCAAATTTTTGTGCTGTTTCCCAAGAACAAATATCCTGAACGAGAAAGTAATCTTCGGGATGATTTTTTTGGGCTAAATGAACCATCTTTTCTGAGATGTCTAGACCGGTAATATTAAATCCTTTTTCTTTAAGAATTCGAATAAATCTGCCACCAGCACCGCAACCAACATCCAACGCTTGACCATGTTGTGCGCAGAAGTTTAGCGCAAGTTTAAATTGAACCACACCATAGTCGGAATCAGAATGATTCTGATGCCACCATTCGGCTATTTTATTGTACTTTTTCGCTAACTCAGCAGGTTGCATATGACTTGGGCTCTAACGAAACTGTAGAATTTACATTTCTGTAAATACAGTCATAAAAAATTAAATTAAAGTAAAGTATGCTTCAAATCACGATTATCGATGAATTTCGAAGCGCTTTAGCACCGGAAGTAGTGCTGTATTTAATTTAGCACACTAAAAAGTTCATGCTCAATTTTGTTTTTGAGTCATTATAAAGCTTCAACTCCACGTTAAGCGGCAACAGATAGTTGGCTAAAATTGTAGGCAGTGTGAAACAGCCAAATACTTTTTGTCTGTTTGTACGCCTTATGGCTTGACCATTCCACTAACTAAGCAGTTTACCTTGCTTATTCATCAGTGGAATATGCTTCTGTTGGTTACTCATATTTGAGCAGAAAACTTGATGCTTATAACAAGGTTTTCGAACCAACAGAAGTCAATTTTTTCATCGTGCATACTCAGGGCTTGTGTCACACCGAATTGCACTGAATATAGCCATACTTTACTCAGCCAGCGACAGCGTTTGTAGCAAATAATGCTGTGGTGTTGTTGCTGCTAATTACTCTATTTAATTGCACTGATTAGTCGTTTTCTGCTATTGCTGATTTTTTTAATATAAAGGCTAATAATGCCGCTGCTGCCGGTGATAATGTTTTGTTACTTAGCTGCACAATACCGATTTTTCTAATGATTTTCGGCGTAGTTAGCGGGATGAATCGTAATTTTTTACTTTCTTTAGGGAAGGCGAACCAAGGCAATGTAGTCACGCCTAAACCCACTTCTAGCATGGCGATTAATGACAACATGTTAGAAATAAGAAACTGTGAATCTTTGAGTAACGGTTCGGCTTCTGTGCCTTCTAATAACCGTGATGTGCCATTTCGAATTAACCGATGTTTTCGTAGTTCTTTCCAATGTATTTCTTCGGCTTCTGCTAATGGATGATTTACTGGGCATACTAAGCCTATTTGATCTTGCCAAATAGGGGTGAATTCAATGCCGGAATGTTCATGCTCATGTGGCAAGCTAGCAATGCCAATATCTACTTGTCTTTTTTCAACTTTACGTAGTACTGCTTCTGAACTGTCATCGAAAAAACTTATATGTAAATCTGGTGAGTCAGCAATAAACTCAGATAGCAGTTCGGGTAACATATGACAGGCGATTGAAGGGACAGATGCTAGTCTTAAATGCCCAGTTTTATGCTCGCTCATTAGCGCCATGTCTTGAGCAATATTGTCGTGATGGGCAATTAACTCTTTCGCTTTTGGTAAAAAGTAACGGCCAAAAGGCGTTAATGTCGTTACCGTTGTTTTGGCATTTCTTTTTTCAAACAGGTGTGTTGAAAGCTTATTTTCCAAGTCTCTAATTGACAACGATATGGCGGGCTGGGTCCGACAAGCTTTTTCTGCTGCATTGTGAAAGCCGCGTAATTCAGCCACCCATACAAAGTGTCGTAATTGTGCAATTTTGAATTCTGGCATTGCCATAAGCATTCCTTATCAAGGGATAGTTTTTATTAATTTTTATTATTAAAGCATGCTAACTATAATAGCTTCAATTATTTTATGGAGGTATTTATGTCTGAATCAATTTTTTGTAATTTTATTAATGGTGAATGGGTAGAGGGCGCGAGCTCATTAACTAATATTAGCCCTGCCGACACCAGTGACATTATTGGCCAGTACGCACAAGCCGACACAAATCAAGTAGAACAAGCATTAGACGCAGCAATTGTTGGTCAGCTTGCTTGGCAAGAAAGTGGCTTAGAGCAACGTTATTCTGTGTTAATGGCCATTGGTGATGAGCTTATTGCACGTAAAGACGAATTAGGTAAATTGTTAGCCCGCGAAGAAGGTAAAACATTACCTGAAGGCGCTGGTGAAATATACCGTTCAGGTCAATTTTTTCATTATTATGCTGCTGAAGTATTACGCCAAATGGGCGAAACTGCTGATTCAGTTCGCCCTGGTATTGAAATTGAAACGCGCAGAGAGCCAGTGGGTGTTGTTGGTATTATTACCCCTTGGAACTTTCCTTTGGCAACAGCCGCTTGGAAAATTGCACCGGCATTAGCTTTTGGTAATGCGGTTGTTTTAAAACCAGCAAACCAAGTACCTGCTAGCGCATGGGCATTAACTGAAATTATCTCTCGTCAAGGCTTACCAGCAGGAACCTTTAATCTTGTTATGGGACCCGGTGCTGCAGTGGGTGATTTGTTAATTAACTCGACAAAAATTAACGCATTAACGTTTACTGGTTCGTTGGAAACAGGTCGTAAAGTTGCCATTGCAACGGCAGCAAACCTCGTGAAATGCCAATTAGAAATGGGCAGTAAAAATGCTTTAGTCGTGCTTGATGATGCCGATCTAGATAATGCCGTTGAGTGTGCAGTAGGTGGCGCTTTCTTTGGTACCGGTCAAAAATGTACCGCGTCATCACGTTTAATTGTCACTGAAGGTATACATGATCGTTTTGTTGACGCGGTAGTTGCAAGAATGAAGCAATTGGTGGTCGGTCATCCATTACGTGAAGGTGTTCATATTGGTGCGGTTGCAGATGCTCGTCAGATGAAGCAAAACCTTAACTATATTGAAATTGCCAAAAAAGAAGGCGGTAAATTAGTAAGTGGCGGCGAAGTTATTACTGAAGAAACAGAAGGCTACTACTTAACGCCAGCGTTGTTTACTGAAACCACGAATGACATGACGATTAACCGCGAAGAAGCTTTTGCACCAATCGCCTGCGTAATTAAAGTTAAAGATTATGACGAAGCGTTAGCCACACTGAACGACACTAATTACGGTTTAGTTGGCGGTATTTGTACACAATCGCTTAAATCAGCAACCCACTTCAAACGTAATGCTCAAACAGGTTGTGTGATGGTTAATTTACCTACGGCTGGAACTGATTACCACGTACCTTTTGGTGGCCGCAAAGACTCTAGCTTTGGCTCTCGTGAAATGGGTAGCTACGCAAAAGAATTTTACACCATCGTTAAAACCACTTATATCCGTTCATAAACTGGGTGATTACTATGCATAACGATCTTATTGTCATTGATGGATTGCAGTATTCCAACTGGAACCGGTCTATTTTTCAACAGCTTAAAGAAGGTGGTGTCACCATGGTGCATGTCACCGTGGTATATCACGAACAAATTCGCGAAACGCTATTGCGTATGGGGGATTGGAATCGACATTTTGAGCACAATCACGATTTAATCATGCCAGTAAAAAGTGCTGCGGATATTCTTTTAGCTAAAAAATTAGGCAAAGTTGGCGTGATGTTTGGCGCACAAAACTGTTCGCCTATCGAAGATGATATTTCAATGGTTGAGATCATGCGTGAGCTCAACTTGATGATTATGCAGCTGACTTATAACAACCAAAGCTTACTGGCTTGTGGTTGTTATGAAGCAGAAGACAGTGGTGTTACACGCTTTGGTAAACAAGTCATTAAAGAAATGAACCGTGTTGGTATGTTGGTTGATATGAGCCACAGCGGAGAGCGTAGTACCTTGGAGGCGATTGATATTTCTGAGCGTCCCATTGTTATCTCGCATGCCAACCCGAATAGTTTTCATGAAGCAAAACGTAATAAATCTGACACGGTGTTAAAAGCGCTAGGTGAGTCGGGTGGATTATTGGGCTTTAGTTTGTATCCGTTCCACTTAAAAAATGGCCCAGATTGCACATTAGACGATTTTTGCAACATGGTTGCCGATACAGCAGACCTTATGGGGATTGATAATATTGGCATAGGGACAGATTTATGCCAAGACCAACCATTATCAGTACTTGAGTGGATGCGTAATGGTCGTTGGTCAAAAGAAATGGACTATGGCGAAGGCTCAAAAGCCAATGCTGACTGGCCAAGACCACTCTCTTGGTTTCGTGACAGTCGCGATTTTCCAAATATAACACAAGGATTACAAGATAGAGGTTTTAAGGCAGAGGATATTGCCAAAGTCATGGGGTTAAATTGGCTGAACCTTCTGGATAAAGGCTTAAAACCTCAAGTGTTTAAGGGCTAATTTTAATAGCGCTTAATCAATGAGTTAATAGAGTTTTATAAAATATAACAATACCTATAACTATAAATATAAAAGCACCAATAGGGGACAACAATGAATACTGCTAAAAATATTGCGGAAAGTGAAGAAGTTGCAAAACCGGGGATCAAATTTTTAGAGGGTGTAGATATACCCGTATTTTTGATCAGTGGTGGAGCCCTTGTATTGTTTGCTGTTTTGGCGCTGTACGATATCAAGATGATGTCTAGCTGGGTTAATACAGCGTTCGCTTCTTCCACCAAGTTATTTGGTGCATATTGGCAAGTGTTATTACTTTTAACGTTCGTTATTGGGATTTTTCTAGCGGTAGGTCGCACAGGCTCTGTGGTTTTAGGTGGTATTAAGTCACCTGAAATTTCTCGGTTTAAGTGGGTTTCTATTATTATGTGTACATTGCTTGCTGGCGGAGGCGTATTTTGGGCTGCCGCTGAGCCGATGGCACATTTTACTTCGCCACCACCATTGTTTGGCGGTGAGTCAGGTACAGTCGATGCCGCTTATAATGCTTTAGCACAAAGCTTTATGCATTGGGGCTTTTTAGCGTGGGCAATATTAGGCAGCTTAACGGGTATTGTTTTTATGTACCTGCATTACGAGAAAGGTCTCCCTTTAAAACCACGTACTTTATTATATCCAGTTTTTGGCGATAAAGTGATGAAAGGCGCCTTTGGTACTATTGTTGACTCGTGCTGTGTTGTCGCTGTTGTTGCTGGCACGGTCGGCCCGATTGGCTTTCTTGGTTTACAGGTAAGTTTTGGTTTAGAGAAACTGTTTGGTATTCCTGATACTTATACTACCCAGCTAGCCATTTTGTTTGGTTTAATTTGTATCTATACCCTATCTGCGGTAAGTGGTGTCACTAAAGGTATTCAAATTTTAAGTCGAGCCAATGTTATTTTAGCGGTGCTGTTAATGGCCTTTATCTTAATATTCGGCCCAACGACATTTATTTTTGATAGCTACCTTCATTCGTTCGGTATTTATATTGACCAATTTATTCCTATGGCGACATTCCGTGCTAATCCAGCTTGGTTAGATTGGTGGACAGTGTTCTTTTGGGGATGGTTCTTAGGCTACGGTCCGTTAATGGCTATGTTCGTTGCGCGTATCTCAAGAGGCCGAACAATTCGAGAAATGATTATCCTGATTTCTGTTGTTGCGCCTATTATTACTTGTTTCTGGTTCACTATTGTAGGTGGCAGCGGACTCGCGTTTGAGTTAGCTAACCCAGGTGTTATTTCTGAACCTTTTACTGGCTTTAATTTACCCGCAGCACTGCTGGCAATTACCGAGCAGTTGCCAATGGGCGGCGTTATATCTGTGCTGTTCTTAATTTTAACAACCATTTTTGTTGCCACAACAGGTGATTCTATGACGTTCTCTGTCTCTATGGTGATGACAGGAACTGACTCGCCAAAAAGTTCACTACGTGTATTTTGGGGCATAATTATGGGTGTAATGGCTGCACTACTTATATCAATCGGCTCTGGGGGTATATCGGCATTACAATCATTTATTGTGGTTACCGCAGTACCGGTGTCATTCGTTTTATTGCCGTCATTGTGGAATGCGCCACAAATCGCTAGAAAAATGGCTGATGAGCAGGGTTTATAACAAATTTTTCAAACTTGATGACAATGAATGCTTTTACCTCGCAAAGTTACTGCCTGTTCTAGCATGATGTCATCGAATTATAATTTAATTTAATAGAGAAAAAGAACATGAAAACACCCGTAAAAACTGAACTTTTTGCATCTAAAGCCCCTTTAGAATGGGCAATTATTGCTAACGGCACATTATCTACAGCTCAAATCCCGATTGATGTTGAAGGTAACGTAGTTGAAGGTGGTATAGAAGCACAAGCGCGTCAAACGATGGAAAATTTTAAGCACACTATTGAAGCGGCAAATTTAACTATGGATGATGTGACTCAAGTCCTTATCTATGTGACTGCTAGAGATCAATTACCAGTATTTAATAAAGTTTACGCTGAATATTTTCAAGCGCCCTACCCAAACCGAGCAGCGATGATTGTTGCCGGTTTAGCGCGTGAAGAAATGCTTTGTGAAGTTGTCGCTTATGCTGCCGTTCCATAACTAAATCTTTATACTTTTGTTATAACGCGAATTAATAAGTGATTTAACTTTCACTAAAATTAAAAAACTGGCATATTGCCAGTTTTTTTTGCTTTAAATAACTCCATGAAGGAAGTTCTGTGCGTAAAACGTTTGTATCGCTGTTTTCTCTATTTTTAAGTTGTTTCATTTTATTGTCAGGTATTGGTCTGATTAATGTTTTATTACCAGTAAGAATGAATTTAGACGGCTTGAATACAGAAACTATCGGTGTTGTTTTATCGCTCTATTATGTCGGTTTATTAATAGGTGCACTCTATAGTACGAGTTTAATCAAAAGAGCCGGGCATATTCGTATGTTTGCTGGTTGTGTGTCATTAGGCGCGGTAAGTATATTACTGTGCAGCCTTTATTCAGATGCAGCGCTTTGGGGCGCAATGCGAATAGTGATGGGCTTTTGTATTGCTTGCGCGTTTACCGCGATGGAAAGTTGGTTAAGCGATAGTTCAAGTAAAGAAACTCGTGGTCAAGTATTAGCTATATACAATGCCGTTGTTTTAGCTGGGCTTTTTGGTGGACAATTTTTTATCAACGTTGGTAGCCCGCAAGATAATATGCTTTTTGTTATTGCTGGTATCTTAATGTGTATCGCGGTTATTCCTGTAGTAATGAGCAGTCATCCGGGGCCAGTAATTGAAGAATTTAGTTCGATGTCGTTGCGCTTGTTATATAAACGGTCGCCACTTGGCGTCGTAAGTTGCTTGATATCAGGTATACTTTATTCTGCTATTTTTAACTTATTGCCGGTATTTGCAAAAGAGTTTGATATCACTGGCTTTCAACTCTCGCTTTATATGGGCGCTGCTATATTCGGGGCTTTTGTTTTACAGTTTCCTGTTGGTTTTTTATCAGACAGGTTTGACCGTCGTACGGTTTTATTTGTGCTGTTATTAATCTCAGCCAGTGCTGGCATCGCAGTAACATTATTAGCCCCGTTGGGGATCACATGGGCAGTGTTTTTAGCGACAGGTATCACCTGTGGCATTATCGCTTGTACTTATCCATTAAGTATTACTGAAGCGCTTGATAAGCTAAAGCAAAGTGAAATTGTTTCCGCCATGTCATCTATGATTTTAGCGTTTGCCTTAGGGGGTGTTTTAGGCCCGTATTCGGCGTCGCTTGTGATGGAAAAATTTGGTGGTTCGGCATTATTTTATTTCCTAGCCTTTGTGCAGTTTTCGTTAGCCTGTTTTGTTGTTTTTCGAATGACAGTGCGCGCAGCCTTACCAATAGAAGAACAAGAGCATTTTGTGATGCAAGGTTCGGTTATTACTTCCGCTGTTGAGCTTGATCCTCGAACCGAGTATCACGAGCCTCAACACTTGCCTTGTGCAGAAGTTGAAACAACGTTAATGGTGGCAACAACCGATCCAGAACTTGCAGTAGAGTTAGCGTTAGTTATAGCTAAAGTGAATGCACAGCGCGGAATAGAAGTGGCCGAAGCGCTGGCAGTATTAGCCA
Source organism: Colwellia sp. PAMC 21821 (assembly GCF_002077175.1). NCBI lineage: Bacteria > Pseudomonadati > Pseudomonadota > Gammaproteobacteria > Alteromonadales > Colwelliaceae > Colwellia > Colwellia sp. PAMC 21821. The sequence goes on along the minus strand of NZ_CP014943.1, from coordinate 413,180 downwards.
ATATAAATGTTTTAAATCTCTATCACGCAATGAGCAAAATTATACCTGCGCATTCAGCAGAATTATTAGCAGCATTATCAGAGGCAGATCCAGATTTTGCTAATGCAATAGAGCATTCAGGACCAACTGTTTCTTCGTAAGTTAAGCTCGTAAACTCGGTTAAAACTGAAGTTGCAAAATACTATCTTCGGTAAGCAAATAAAAAAGTCTCTATAGTTATTAGCTTAATCTAATGATTATAGAGACTTTTTTATTTGTCCTTGTTATTTCCATATTCATGTTGAGCTTAACAATATCGTTATAAATTACTGATAGTTTTAAATAGAATAAGGCAACATGAACTGACTGACAGTATGGCAATTAAGGGCTTTAAATAGGCTTGAATAAAGTATTTATTTAGCAGTAAAGATAAGCCAAAGCCCATACATACAGCGGGAATTAGCGGTAAAGTAAGCTGTAGTTGATAATAATTAGTATTGCCAGACCAATATAATAATACCAGGGACATTAATGTACCTATTAAGAAATAAAGCGATAGTTCTGCTCTGGCGATGCCCAATGCACTATTTTGATACGCTAGAGCAATAGGTGGCCCGCCAACGGAGGTCGTGGTTCCCATTAATCCTGAAAAAAATCCTGCCCAAGCTAAGTTTCTAAGGCTGTGAGTAATATTGATATGTTGATAAGTTAACAGCACAGACAACATAATTAATAATGAAAAACTTATCGAGAAAAATGCCGATGGTAGCAAGGTTAACAAAACCACACCAATAATAGAGCCGGGGATCCGAGCCAGTAGTGCTATGCGTATATTAGTAAAATGTAGTTGCTGTCGATAACGTATACAATTCAAAAGCGACAATATACAACCCAGTGCCAATATAGGCACGGGTAGCAGCGCCGGGTTGATTAATACCAAAATAGGTGCGGCTACCACAGCTAAGCCAAATCCAGCCATGCTTTGCAGTGCCGCGCCTGCGGTAACTGCCAATAAAGCCGTAATTAATAACGCGGAATCATACATAGTTAGCATCATATTTAGATAATGTTGCGGAAAACTTTTCGCATAAAATATCGCATAACCTGTCAGGTAGTATGTCGGATAAAATGTTGGAGAAAGTACCGGGTAAATACACGGGTAAAGTGTCGAGTAACTTGTCGGGAAAAGTGTCGGGTAGCATGTCGGATGAAATGTTGAATAAAATATCGAATAAAGTACCGAATAAAGTGTTGGGTAAATAGACCACGGTTTGTTGCGGGACTTTTCCTTTTGAAATGAACACGATTTTTCGCCCTAAAATTATGCATTATTTCTGATTGTTCAAGCGAAATCTAATTAGAATAAGTTATTATTTGATAAGTAATACTGGTTAATTATGGAACAGCTCTTTTATGAGACAAACACCATAATTACAGGGATTTATTTTACTGATATTCTGGCATGTCAAACCTGCTATGCAATGTGATTTTTTATTTGCAATATCATTTTAATTCTTTATAAACAATAACTTACTGCCATCCCTTCTTGCCTTAGTTAAAAGGTTATAAGATTCTCTTATTAACTGATTAAGTTAATTGACTTCAATGTTCAATTGCATCTCCTTAATATAATTTTTGCAGAATATAAGCAGGTGTTTTTTAAGCGATACAGTCCCAACCCTGTAAGCATTTTAAACATAGGTTCTGAAAACAATAATTATAATTCAATAGTTTAATAAGGGGAAAATGAAATGAAATTGAGCACAGGTTTAGCCTTAGCGGCAACCATGATCGTACCGACTATGGCACAAGCAGATAATAATTTATTTAATTGGTACGGCAGTATTCGCGTGCAATTAGAAGATACCAATAAAAGCGAAATTGAGTACAAAGATAACTATTCTCGTTTAGGCGCTTATGGCTCGGCTGAAATTCTAGATGGCGTTAAAGCAACTTATAACTTTGAGTTCAGACTTTTTACTGATGATGGTTCATTTGCGGGTAACGACCAACGTGCTCGTCTTGCTAATGTTGGCCTAGAAGGTAACTTTGGCTCTATTTTGATTGGTAAGCAATATTCACCACAATGGAATTTTACCGATAATGCGATTGATATCTTTTCAGATATCGATGAGTCAGCAGGTTGTACTAATGAATCTGCAGGCGTCATTTGTCACACAAGTCGTTATGGATTATATGCTATAGATGCAGCAGGTAATGGTCACTATGTTGAGTATTTACGCCCCGACCGCGCTGTTACTTATGTCACGCCAGACATGGACGGATTTCAGCTAGCGATTATGGCGGTGTTAAATAATGGTGATGTTAAAGCAGATATAGCAGGCACAGAGAATGAAAATATTCTTGGCTATAATGTTGCGGCTAAGTACGTGATAAATGACTTTACCTTGTCGGCTTCACGATATGAATTAACGGCATTTGAAGGTGAAAATAAAGTTGACTCATTTCAGGTTGCTTATAACCATGGTCAATTAAGCCTTGCCGCCCATTATCAAGACTCTAGCGATTTACGTTTTTATGAAGGCCTTAATCCAAATGGCGAAATTGTCGATGAAAATGTTTATGAGATATACGGCGGTTATAAAATGGGCGAAATACAATTTCAAGCTAAGTACGCTTGGGTTTCTATGGACTCAGCAAGTGGCCTAACGGTTGATAGTAATCAAGTGATATTAGACGCAATTTATAATCATAAATTGGGTAGCTTCTATGTTGAATATAGCGCTTGGGGCGATGAAGCAGAAGCCGTATTTGAAGCCGGTGATAAAATACTGGTGGGCTACAAGCTTAATTTTTAATTATGTCCATTGCATTAATTAGTTGTTCAGCTTAGTTGGTCAGCTTAGTTATCAGCAATGTTCAGATAATTTTCTAAAACAAAGCACTTAGCGCTAATTTGATTTAGTGATACTGTATCGTTTATTGGTAATAATTATAGTTGCTTCTAGCCAAGGATGGCTTGAGCTGCTGTTATCTAACTATTTTAAAATGTACTTTATATTAAACAGAGAAAACAATGTCCCAAGCACAAAGAGATATCACGCTGAGATTTTTAGCCGAACCACATGACGTTAACTTCGGTGGTAAAGTCCATGGTGGTGCGGTAATGAAATGGATTGATCTAGCCGCATATGCTTGTTCAGCCGGCTGGAGTGGCCGCTATTGTGTCACTGCATACGCAGGTGGCATTCGATTTATTGCCCCAATACATGTTGGCAGCTTGGTAGAAGTCGAAGCTAAAGTTATTTATACCGGCAAGTCTTCAATGCATATTGCGTTGGAAGTCAGTGCTTGTGACCCTAAATCATTAAATAGACGCTTAACAACACATTGCATTGTTATCATGGTGGCTGTAGATCAAAACGGTCAGCCTGAGCGCGTACCTCAATGGTTACCTGAAACTGACATAGACAAAAGGCAGCATGCTACAGCAATAAAATTAATGGAAATACGGAAAAGAATCGGCGAAGAAATGCAAATATTTGTCGAAGATTAACAAGCGTATTAAAGTTATTATTTAAATGTGACTTTGTTAAACACTGACATCATAAATCTATGATGATTAGAGTGAAGCTGTTTCAACGCCGGTAAAAATTTTTATAACTTTGAAGTATCAACTTATTTACCTGATATGGTGGATGCTGTTTACCTACCTTGTGCCATATTCTGTAACAACTGTAATCGTTGTTGCTCCTGCTTTGATGGTCGATAAGGCATTCCACTTAAGCTTGATGTAGCGAAGTCTTTTATTTCAAATTGATTAATAGCACTATCGCCATATTTTGTTGGCGAACCGGGTGCTGGCGACATTAACTCGATTGAAAATGTAGATAAAGTAAAGGGCGCTTGTTTTCCTTGTAATACGCTTTGGTGGGCTTTTAATTCTATAGTATCACTGCCTTTATTGAGTTTTTCTTTACTTACCAAATGGGCAATAGGTTGGTTGTTAGCATCAAATAAGTTAGCGCGTATGCGATAAAGACCTTGCTCTCTGGTAGTCAAGTTAGCTTTTATTACCATATCAGCGTATTGATTGTATGCGGGATCGAAACTGTTAAGTGTAGCAACTGAGTCAACATATTTAAGGGCTAATGCAAGGCTAATATCTTTACCATTAACGCGTGCTTTTACTGTTGCTTGCAACTGCGTAGGTAAGTTACGTTCACCTTCAAATTGTGCAGTCCAGTTATTATTATCCTGATCAAAATCGCGCATTAATAGTGATTTACCGGTTGTTATGTCGACAAGTATTAGTACGGCATTATCAATATTTTCACCTGAGAGTGTGGCAAAAACTGTTTCAGGGTAGGTATAACGATACTTTGATAACTGCGCCGATATCGTAGTTCCAATATCGTCAACTGGAATAGATTGCGGGTTAAAATGATTAGGCGATAATCGGTCAAAATCTTTATTTGTTAAGGGTTGTGAGTAAGGGGGGAAGTTGAGTTCGCCGGCATAGGCTTTTGCCACTAATGTTGCTGAGTCATTGGACGTTATTTTCTCTGGTACCGCCATGCTTGCGATATTATTTTCAATAGTTATTGCTGCTGATTTTGTGGGTTTTATTTTAGGAGAACTTACCGTCGATTGAGTGACCGTAGTTTGCTGCTGAGGTATTGTTGGCCAAAAAAGCCAAACCGAGACTACAGCAATACCTATTATTGCTATGCGCTTTAAAGCAGATTTGTTTTTCATGACGGGCTTATTCTACCTATAATTATTTTTATTTTGCATGCTCAGATAGTGCTAGGGCTGTTTATTTTTCGTGGTGCATATTGAAAGATAAACAGCCATCGCTTATTTCATTTTTAGTTAGGAATAGCGTCATAAATTAGCGTTGACATGCTGTCAGACGCTGAATTTTGAACATAAAGGTAATTGCTTTTCCAAATCCACCAGCCCGATGTTTTAGTGTAAGTATTAAAATGAATACTTTCACCAGACAAGGTATTTTCTTGATTGCTAACTGCCGTTACTTTACCTGCTTGCCATGGTTCAAGCAGTGAGCCGTGACTATACTTTTCACCCATTAGCATTGGATAATGATATGGCATAAAACCTGAAACAGCATTGCCTTGGTATGAAATTTTACCGTTGAACGCCAATTGCGAACTACAACTGCCAAAGCGTGCTTGGCGATTACCGCCACATGAAGAATGGGTACCAACAACACCGTCATCATTACCTTGAATAAATGGGCTAGTAACGCCTAAGTATTCAGTGGCATCGCCGACAAAACGCAGTCGTGGAATACGCGCATCAGGCAAGGGTGCAAGCTGTCTGGCATTATTCACTTTTAAGTCATGAAGTACGCCCATTTCATCGCCTAAATCGCCACCAAGCCAAGCTTCTAAAGCGGCTTCGATGATAAAGGTCCAGCTTTCAGTACCCTGAGCAACGCTTACCGCTAAATCGGCAAGTTCACTTCCGCCGCCCGCACCGGCAATATCAAATGTTGCAACGATATTTAATGGTGCTAAACCTGCGTTCTCTAACCAAGTTTCTTGATTGTCGATAATATATCGCGCAACTAAGTCACCTGTAGAGTGGGTGACAAAGATGCAGCCAGGATCGCAGAAGTTACTTTCAGAAAATGCTTTTAATTTTGGCCAGACATAGTCAGTGGCAATTTTACCTTCTATTCGCTCATACGAAGGCCAGTCAATTCTAGCGTCACTTAAGTTGTTCCAGTATCCTTTCCAATAGTCTTGACCACTTGCCGTAACATCTCCGTCAGCAATGAGTTGTTGTGGTTGAAAGCCGTGAATAAGCACTATTTTGTGTTCTTTACTGAGTGCGGCAGTCGAACATAGTGTTAAACCGAGTGCTGCAATTGCAATTAAGTGTTTGATTATATTCATATATTTCCCCAAGTTTTTATCGTTATTTTTATTACGTCATATTTTTTATTATTGATGAACTACTGATCGGACGTTCGACCAGTTGATTAATAATAGAACAGTGATTATTTATAATCTAGCCCTTACTCATTATTTATTTTCTATATTTTGAGTAAAGTTGGCTTATTTTTTATAAAAGTTTCTAAAATTAATGCTTTTCAACCATAATAATAAGTGGTGATTAAATTAGCGCTTTACTTGCCGGCTTTGGTCTTGATTACAGTATGGTTTACATTTACCCCAAGGAAACTATAATCATCCGTCAATCATAATGATTGAAATTTTAAACTATGCATTAGAAAATTTATTTAGAGGTGTCTATGTACAACCTACCATTAACAATAAAACAAAAAATAATAATGGGGTTTAGCACAATAGGGATTTTATTAGTTGCAGGAAGCATTTTTTTTTATAACTCATTAACACAAATAAGCCAAGCCAATAGTAATGTTGAGCTCTTGGCTGTACCGGTCCAAAAGCAAAGTAGCGCTTTACAGATCAAATTACTCAATATGATCAAAGTAGGTGCCTTGGGATTTACGCAAACAGACTTCGCTAACTTGATGAATAGCGAACAAGAATATACGAATTTAAATAAAGAGTATCAATCGGCTGTTACAGTTTTAAGCAGTAAGTTGATTGACCAACCTAAAATGCTGCAAGCGCTGAATCAAGCTCAGAATCATTACCAAGCGTACGTTAATCAGAGCGAGAAATTTTATTTAGCGAAAAAAAATATTGCCTCAGCTAATGATCAATTTGTGGCTAATTATCAAGCTTTCATTGAAAGTCGTGACCAAGCAAGTAATAAAATGCTTGATCTTGAATTACTCGAGCTACCTGATAATGGACAGTTGCTAGATGATATTATTGGCAATGGTGCGCGAATTGACGATATGCTGTTCACCCTTCAAAGCACAATGTCAGGCTTGAAGCAGGTAACAGAACTCGATGTATTGTCACAGCATAAAGAAGACGTAAGCTTTTTAATTGCTAACATCAAAAATAACTACGATTTTATGCAGCGACTATTTTCCAGTGTTGATGATAAGTCGTTACTTAAAGCCTTTTCCACTGAGTTTGCTATTTTAAATAACTTATTAGTTGAGCCCGGCAAACTATATCAAGTCAAGCAACAAGCCTTAGACGATTATATAAATGCCAATATCGCTTATAACCTTTCTGTAAATAGTTTTAATGCAACGTATCAGCAATTAACGTTACTGTTATCTCTTGCTGAAGCACGTTTTGATGAGTTGCAGTTAACGACCAAAGCGAAAGTTGATACAGGCGTTAACCTGGCCATATATATGGCTGTTATCTTTGTCGCCTTAGCTACTTTTATTGCTGTGGTAACAACGCGGACGATGTTAGGTCCATTAGCGGCAGCCAATAAATCATTAGCTTTGATAGCTCAGGGTAATTTAACCCGAAGGTTAACGATTAAGAACCAAGATGAATTTGGTGATTTATTCAATAATATTAATAAATTGAGTGATGATTTAACTTCATTGTTAAAAAACATTAGCCAGAATGCATACTCACTGAACGAGTCGGCAAAAGTGACCAGTGAGCAAAGCCACCGAATAGCTCAGTCAACATCGGCACAAATCACCCGTGTATCTGACGCTAAACTTATTGCGGAAAAAATGTTTATCAGTTCATCAAGTGTCACAGATGAAGCAAATTTGACCGCTAACAACGTGTCAGAAGCGACTAAACACAGTTTTGAAATACGAACGATTGCCGACGATAACAGTAGTCGTATTGAATCTTTGTCGACAAGTTTAAGTGACTCTGTTGAAGTCATGACTCGTTTAAGTAAGCACAGTGACAGTATTGGTGGTATTTTAGACACCATAGGTAGCATTGCTGATCAAACTAATTTACTGGCATTAAATGCTGCAATTGAAGCAGCACGGGCGGGTGAACATGGACGAGGCTTTGCTGTTGTAGCTGATGAAGTGAGATCGCTTGCCTCTCGCACCCAGGCATCAACTGCTGAAATTCAACTGATGATCAATTCACTGCAAAAAGAAACGCAAACGGCGGAAATTGCGATTTCTCAAGGGCAGAATCAGGCGGCAGAATGTGTGTCTCAAAGCCAAGAATTAAGTCATGCGATTAAACAAATTGAAACCGCACTGCATACCATTGATGAGATGAGTAAAAGCATTAGCGTTGCATCGAATGAGCAACTAGGTTTTAGTCAAGAAATAGAACTTACCATGACTGAAGCAGCCGAAGCGGCAACATATAATGGAGCTGAATCACAAGATTTGTCTAACCGCAGTGATGAGGTAAATGAATTAGCGAACTCGTTAACTAATTCTGTGGCACGATTTAAGCTTTAAGCTCTAAGCTCTAAGCTTTAAATTTTAAGCTTTAAATTTTAAGCTTTAAATTTTAAGTTTTAAGTTTATAAATTAGTTGGTCGCTAGCATAACGGTAAAAAAGCCCTAAATAGCGTAAGTTATTTAGGGCTTTTTATATTAATTATAAAAGTGAACTATCTAGGTGCGTCAGCATAAGGGTCAAATGGCTTATTCTCATTTGAACTGTTTTTTGAGCTATTATTTGAACTTCGCTCTGTATTGCCATAGCTAGGCTTGTCGCTTGATTTAGCATGACTGTTTTCACGTTTATGCTCAGGCTTATAGGCTTTGTTATACTCTTTTTTATGCTCTTTTTTATGCTCTTTTTTATATTCAGGCTTAGAACGATGAGTTTCTTTAAAGCTATCTTTACTTAACGGTATAATAGCTTCACCACGCACTAAAACTTTTGGTTTTTTGGGTTTTATATTTAACGGAATCACGCGTTGGCGCGGTGGTATTTCAAACTCATCTTCACCGGCTTCTGGTAGGTTTTTAAAGTCATAAAGATAAAAACGTTCAAGTTTTTCTCTTGCCCACTCAGTTTTACGCAGAAACTTTAAGCTTGAAGCCATGCTTGGATTGCTCTTAAAGCAGTTAATACGCGTATACTCAGCCAAAATATCAAAGCCATAGTGAGTTACTAATTCGTTTAGTAGCGTGTCTAATTTTAATCCATGTAAAGGATTGTGTAATTGTTCGTTTTCTTGACTCATGGTTGACTTAATTTGACTGACATTACTTGATATTATACACCTAAATGCTTGGGTTATAAGCGTTGATTTTATTTCTAGTGCTAACCGTAGGAAAATAAAGCATTACATACCCCTCAGCTAAATGTTGTACACTTGTTTTAACTCATTTATAACTTTTGATAATAACGGATCCCTGATATGAAAAAACTGATCGTACTTTTAACTATTTCCACGTTAAGTAGTTCGGCTATAGCACAAGAAACAAGCTGGTTTGAAAGCTTGAAAAGCCTCGTCGGTTTGGGTGAAACAACCGAGCAAAGTGTTGAAGCTAATACACCTGACATTCAAAGTACTAATGGTTTGGTTGACATGCTAACGAGCTCTTTAGATGTTAATGCTGATCAAGCCGCTGGTGGTATGGGCGCTATTTTTAATTATGTAAAAGACAATGTTTCAACTGAGCAATTTAGCCAGCTTGCTAATTCAGTACCAGGTGTTGAAGGACTTGTCAGTCAAATGCCTGATATTAGTCAACTCAGCTCAGGCTCGAGCGAAGGTTTGGGTGGCTTACTGGAACAAGCATCACAATACAGTGATTCATTAAAGTCTATTAATGATGTGAAAAAGCAATTTGAAGCTTTAGGATTAAAGCCTGAAATGATCAGTAGTTTTATTTCTACGGCACAAAGCTACTTAGACACAGAGCAAGGTCAACAAGCAAAGCAAGTATTAAGCGATGGTTTAGGTAAACTTTTAGGTTAATACTAAGCGCAGATAACTGACTCTTTTCGAGCGTCAGTTATCCTATTTCATAGCATATGAAAACGTTACTCATCCTTCAATCGCCGCCCATCTTACATTACAGGTCATAGTTTTTATCGACTGGAAGCGCTTTTATTGGATATTTAGCCAAAAAAATATAATAGAAAGATAATTTAAGTCACCATGTTAAACATGGCTAAACTGTTTGTAGGGCTTAAATTATCGACTTCATGTGTTATTAATATTTATACTGAGAACACCATCTAAAAAATCGTGTATCAGTAACTACAATACACAAAACGCTTTTTTTTACCTAACATTACGCTATATTAACTAACTTAATATTTCGGGAAATCGGGCAATATGTCATTTAATATTTTACGTAAGTTACAACTTATGGCAGTAGCCATTATTACTTTGTTTACCATTGTTATTTTAACTATTCATTCAAATAGTAATGCAATAGCAGATGATTTTTATAACTTTTATCAAAAAAATTATAAAATATCAGCACAATTTGAACGAGTAAAAGAACTGCAAATTGACACTATGCTGAATATTCGCGGCTTACAAATTAGTTATTTGCTCAAGTTGGATAATCAAACCGATGGTTATTTAAAGGTTATTAAAAATAATGAAGCACTAACCCCTAAATTGCTTAATGAGATGTCTGAAAATTTCTCCGGTAAACAAAGCGAACTCGAACAATTAAAAACTTTTACAGGAGAGTTTCAAAATAAGGCAGCATCTTTTGTATCTGCCATGATAAATTCTCCTGAAAACAAAGCACCTTTTCCTGTGTTTAAAGCGTTTATCGGATCGTATAATGATTTAATTGCTTTCTCTGTTGAGTTTAAAAAGCAAGTAGATTTATCGGCCGAAGCAACGAGAGGCTCGGTTATAGAAAATATAAATATGAGCAGTACTGTGTTTTATTTAGGATTGATCATCGCGGTACTTGTTTCATTACTGTTAAGTTTTCTTATCGCTAATAGAATTAGCGCAGGTATTAAAACAGTTCGCGATACGGCAGAAAAACTAGCTGGCGGATCTTTGCAACAAAAAGCCATAGTCGATAGTAAAGATGAAGTATTTGAACTGGCGGAAGCGTTAAATAATACTATCGCTAGCTTACAAGAAACTATTATTGCTATTAGTGAGTCTGGAAAGTTAGTCGATAAAAATAGTAGTAATGTACTGCAATTAAATGAGGCTATGCTTGCGAGTTCTTTTACCATTACAGATAACACTAATTTAGTCGCGACCGCGATTGAAGAAATGTCATTAACTAGTGATAGCATCGCCAAAAGTACAACAGAGTCGGCAACTTTCGCTACAGAAATACAAGCATTAACCGTGCAAGGTTTATTATCGTCAAATCAATCGGTTAAAGAAATTAGTTCGTTGATTAATTCAATTAGTATTTCAGCCGATGTTGTACACCAGTTGAAATCTGAAACAAAGAACATTGAGCAAATTCTTGATGTTATTCGAGGCATCTCTGATCAAACCAACTTACTTGCGTTAAATGCCGCTATCGAAGCTGCCCGAGCAGGTGAACAAGGTCGAGGTTTTGCCGTTGTAGCCGATGAAGTTAGAGGTCTAGCTCAACGCTCTCAAGATTCAGTGAATGAAATTGAAAGTTTACTCGGCAATTTAACACAAGTGGGCGATGAGGCGGTTAAGAAAATGGTTGAAAGTTCAGACACCGCTAAGCTGCTACAAGAAAAAGTGGACGAGAGTAATAATTTAGTCGAAAAGATTCAAGCTAAAGTAGATTTAGTTAACGACCAATCGCATCAAATTGCCACTGCTGCTGAAGAGCAAAGTGTTGTAGTTTTAGATTTAAGTAAAAATATGCAACAAATTCAGACATTAGTTGAAGACAATTCGATACTCGTTAATCAATCAAACGAGCGAAGTATCGAAATGAAAGAAGCGAGTCAGCAAGTTCAAAATCGAGTCAATTATTTCACTCTTTAAAAATAAAATAAAATAAAAAAGCCGCTAAATATAGCGGCTTTTAATATTGATGTGTAAGGTTTAAACAAGTAAAACATCTCGATGGAATGTGGTGCTATATAACAAATTATATCAGCAGGTATATCTTAAAATGTATCGACAATTAAAACCGATTTATCAAAGTATTAAAAAAATAACCGGTTATTCAGAGTAATGAAAGCTTTAAGTTTTGAGCTGTCAGCTGTCAGTAACTAATGGTTAGTTTTTAGGTTGGCACTTGTGTTTGCTTTTTACTGATAGCTTAAAACTGACAGCTTACAGCTAAAAAAAAGCTTTAAGTTTTGAGCTGTCAGCTGTCAGTAACTGATGGTTAGTTTTGATGTTGGTGGTTGTTTTGATTTTTACTGATAGCTTAAAACTGACAGCTTACAGCTAAAAAAAGCTTTAAGTTTTGAGCTGTTAGCTGTTAGCTGTCAGTAACTGATGGGTAGTTTTGATGTTGGTGGTTGTTTTGATTTTTACTGATAGCTTAAAACTGACAGCTTACAGCTAAAGAAAGCTTTAAGTTTTGAGCTGTCAGCTGTCAGCAACTGATGGTTAGTTTTTAGATTGGCACTTGTGTTTGCTTTTTACTGATAGCTTAAAACTGACAGCTTACAGCTAAAAAAAAGCTTTAAGTTTTGAGCTGTCAGCTGTCAGTAACTGATGGGTAGTTTTTAGATTGGCACTTGTGTTTGCTTTTTACTGATAGCTTAAAACTGACAGCTTATAGCTATCAGTAAAATCTTATAGCTAGAAAAATCTTACAGCTATCAGTAAAATCTTATAGTTAAGCGAAGCTTAAATCGTATTGCTATGTAGCGCAATTCTATTGCCTTCTGAGTCATGAATTATAGCGCGAAAACCGTGGCCTCCCAGTGACATTTTATCTTCTACCAGTCGGCCGCCGTGCATTTCTGATTGCTTAATAGCATCGTCAAGTCGGCCATTAACATTAAAGTAAATCAGTGGCCCTGAGGTGAAAATATGTTCAGGTGGTGAGGGCACTAAGCAGCCTGAAACATTGGTTTCGGCATGCGGCAGAATGCCAACAGTGAAATGTTCAAACGCTTCCTTTTTAACAATGCCTTTAAGAATTGCGCTATAAAACTCAATAGCGCGCGACAAGTTTATAACGGGAATATCAACCCAAACAATTTGATTTTCCATATTGTTTCCTTCGTTGTTGATTTGTTATTTACGGTGTTATTTTTGAACAATGACAAACTTTATGTTGTTAATAAGTATAGTTGAGTAATTTAATTAGCCATATTTTTAGCGTGGACGTTGAATTTAATTATCGTTCTTTTTAAAGGTTTCTTTGCTGGTTAGTAGCAAGCTTGCCGGAGAGGCGGTAGAATAATTGCTTTGATTTTTATGACTTTGGCGTGCACGACATTATGCGAATTATTCACACTTCCGACTGGCACTTAGGCCAACATTTCTATGGCAAAAGTCGAGCACGTGAGCATCAAAAATTTTTAAATTGGTTAATTGAACAATCCCAAAGTCAGCAAATAGATGCGATTATTGTAGCGGGCGATATTTTTGATACCGGCACACCACCAAGTTATGCCCGCGAAATGTACTTTGATTTTATTGCTAAGTTGCATCAAACACATTGCCAGTTGGTGGTTTTAGCGGGTAACCACGACTCTGTTGCTATGTTATCAGAATCGCAAAAGTTACTGCAGCAACTATCAACACGGGTTATTTCTGCGGCAAGTGATGATATAGCAGAGCAGGTATTTGTCCTTAAGAGCCTTAAAACTCAGCAGCAAGCCGTGATCTGCGCAATCCCATTTATTCGCCCTCGCGATATTGTTAAAAGTTATGCAGGGCAATCAGCCAGTGAAAAACAGCGATCGCTGCAACAAGCGATTACAGGGCACTACCAAACTTTATTTGAACAAGCTCAAGTGTTATCGCAGGATGTTCAAGCGGGCGAAGCGCGTTTGCCGATTATTGCCACAGGGCATTTAACGACCATAGGCGCATCTACTAGTGAGTCTGTGCGTGATATTTATATTGGCACTTTAGAAGCGTTTCCTGCCAGTGAATTCCCCGCGGCTGACTACATTGCTTTAGGTCATATTCATCGGCCTCAAAAAGTAACCAAGAGCGAACACATCCGCTATAGCGGTTCACCCATTGCATTAAGTTTTGATGAAGCTAATACGCAAAAAAGTATTGTTATTGCACAATTTAACGCCGGAGAGCTAAGCAATGTCGAGCTTTGCAAGGTGCCATGTTTTCAACCTTTGTCGATGGTAAAAACACATTTAGAAACCTTAACTGAAGATATTTCTGCCGTTGTTGAAACTAAAACCATAGAATCGAAAACATTAGAATCGGAAAGTGCAGAGTCGAGCGCTGCAGGATCGGAAAATACCGACCTAAAAAATACAGTTTCACAAAATGCTCAGGCTGAAAAACAAGAAAAAATTTGGCTTGATATTGAAATTGAAAGTGCTGAATATTTACTAGATTTAAGCGCTAGAATTGAGCAAATAGTAAAAGAAATGCCGGTTGAAGTGTTACTCGTTAGGCGGAGTAAAAAAGCCCGCCAACAAATGCCGAGTCATGAGAAGAAAGTCACTTTAAGTGAATTAAGTGTTCAGGAAGTATTTGACGCACGCTTGGCGCTAGAGCCTTGGCAAACAGATGAACAGCAACAGCGTAAAACTCGCTTAAATAGTTTGTACCTCGATATTGCAGAGCAAACACAGCTTGCCAGTTCAGCAAAACGAGCTTTAACAGAGCATAATGAAGCTGATACTAGTTCGACTATTAAAGTGGAGCAAAAATAATGAAAATATTATCGCTGCGCTTTGAAAATATTAATTCTTTAAAAGGTCACTGGAAAATTGATTTTACGCAATCGCCCTTCGATACCAGTGCACTTTTTGCCATTATCGGCCCAACGGGCGCTGGCAAAACTACTATACTCGATGCCATGTGTTTGGCGCTATATCATCAAACGCCTAGGCTAACTATTTCGGATAAGCAAAACCAATTAATGACTCGCCATACGGCGAACTGTTTAGCTGAGGTTGAATTTGAAGTAAAAGGCCAAGCTTATCGTGCATTTTGGAGCCAACGTCGAGCGAAAAATAGTATTGAAGGCAATTTACAAAAGCCGACCGCTGAGCTAGCTAAACTAGTCTCTACGGGTGAAGATAACAGTGAATTAGCCGTTGGGGCAGCCGAGGTTATTGCAACAAAAGTTTCCGATATACGGACCGAAATAGCACGATTAACGGGCTTAGATTTTTCTCGTTTTAGAAAATCGATGATGTTATCGCAAGGTGAGTTTGCTGCTTTTTTAAATGCACCAGCCAATGATCGCGCCGATTTATTAGAAGAGCTAACGGGTAGTGAGATTTATGGCGAAATTTCTAAAGCGGTGTACGATCAGCATAAAGAGGCAAGTAACGAATTAAAGTTATTACAAGCTAAAAGCACCGGCATGCAATTGCTCTCAGCAGAACAACAACAGCAAATAAATGAGCAACTTAACAAGGCTAATGCTCAGCAGCAACCTTTTGAAGCTCAACTCGCACATTGGCAGCAAATTCGTAGCTGGTTGATGAATCTGCAAAGCGCTAACAAACAAAAATTACAAGCTGAGCAACTACAAACATCAGCACAGCAAACACAACAAGAACATGCTACGCAACTGCAAGCGTTAGCCTTGTCAGAGCCCGCTGAAAACTTACGGGCTGACTATCAGCAACTCAGCTATGTAAATCAACAGCTTGTTGAGCTTAATGAGCAAGCAAGGTTACTTGCAGATGATGCGAAGCAAAGTCAATATCAGGTAGATAATGCCGAAAAAGAACTCGCAGAATTTTTACTATCACATGCTAAATTTGTTACCCAGCAACAAGAAACTGAGCAACTAATCGTTGAGCAAGTACTGCCGCTTGATAGCAAAATAGCTCAATTGATTGAGCATAAAAATCAGCAAGTTACCCGAGTAAATGCAGCGAGCGAAGCATTAGTTCAAGCAACCGTGCAAAGCGAGCAGTTAGCCATACAAAAGCAGTTGCAGTTAGATAAAATAACTAACGCGCAAGTTATTATTTCGCAACAAGGGTATTTGGCTACATTGCCTGAACACCTGCCGTTATGGCGTAATATGCTTGCTCAAATGGTTAATGAAAAGCAGTTGAGCTTTGAGCTAGACACGCAGAATGACAACCTACAAACGCAAACCGATTTACTATCGAATGAACTCATCAAATCGCAAGAGCAATTAGTTGCACTAGAAGCAGATTATAAACAACAGCAAGTCATGCTTAACACGAAAGAAAACGATATTTCCCAGTTGTTACAGCAAGTCCAGTGTCAAAATGAGCAAGCACTTAGCCAGCAACTCCATGGCATGCAATCGACGATAAATGAGCAATCGCAAGCGCTGCATAATGCTGAGCGTTACCAGACATTAAACACTGAACTTCAGGAAATTGATAAAGCATTAGCCTTAGATAATCAGCATTTAGCAAATTTAGCTGAGCAATTAACACCTTTACGCAAACACTACAAAAACCAAAAATCTGAGTTTATTGATGTCCAGTTAATTGTTGAACAGCAAAAAACAATTATGTCGCTAAGCGCACACAGAGATAATTTAAAAGTAGATGAAGCTTGCCCATTATGTGGTTCAGATCAGCATCCCGCTATAGCGGATTATCAGGCACTTAGTGACAATAGTTCAACTGAAAGCGAACATCAACAGCGTCTAAAACAACTGACGGTTGAGTTAGAGCAACTTGAAACTCAAGGCAAAGCTTTGTCTTCAGAGCAAGACAGACTAAAAGAGAAACTTAATTTCATTACTGAAAATAAAGCAATAAAACAACAAGAACAGCAAAGTTTATCGCAGCAGTGGTTAGCATTAAGAGAGTTATTGAAAATTGACTTTGAATTATCAGCCTTTGAGCAAATAAAAGCAGACATTCATGCGCGGCGACAACAATTTGAGCAGTTAAATAATGCGAATAACCAATTACAACAATTAAAGCAGTCTAAGCAACAACAAAGTGAATTAGTTTTAGGGCTAGAAAAACAGTTAGTGAACTTATCTAATCAGCGCGAAAATAAAGCGGTGCAATCAAGCCAGTTGCAGCAACAAATTGCGCAAAACAAGCAAAACCTTAATCACAAGCTTGAGCAAATATCGCAAGAGTGGCAAAAGCTAAGCCTGCTTATGCAAGATTGTCAGTTGGTAATGCCTGAATGTTTTAGTGTTTTTCAGCCCTCTAATACGGCTAATAATACATTTTCACCTAATACGTTTGCTGATGCTGTGCAATTACAACAAACCTGGATAAACGATCTTGAACAGCAAAGCCATGGTTATCAAACAGCCCTTAGTGCGGTGGCAAGCGATAATGAGCAACTACAGCAAGTGCAACAGCAACTTGCGATAATACAAAGTAAAATTGAACAACTAACTGAATCGGAACAAGCGATAAAAAATGAATTAACGATAATCGAAAGTCAGCATAATGATGCTAAAACCCAGCGCCAAGCATTGTTTGCAGAGCAAGATACTCAACAAATGCGCCAACAGTTAAAGCAACAACAACAAACACAAGAACAGCTACTTGTTAATCTGCAAAATAGCGTTAATGAACAGAAAAGCCTTCAACAAAACATTAGCGGGAAGTTAAACGGGAATGTCGACGCGATAAGCCGTTTAACGCCACAACAGCAAGCTGCTGAGCAAACTTGGCAAACGCAATTAACCCATAGTGACTTTGAAACTGAAGACGATTTTAAAGCGGCATTATTAAGCCAAGAACAACGCATAAGTTTAAAAGCAATACAGCAAAATATTAACCAACAAACTCAACAAGCTAATGCACAATTTGAGCAAGTACAGCAGCAATTAATACAACTTGAAGAAGATAAATACCAGCTTCAAGCGCAGACAAAGCAGCTTGTTGCCACTATTCCTCTGGATGAAGAGAATGCCTGTAATAGCGATGAACTGCTGAATGATCTAATGTTCACTGAAATATTAACGCTAGATGCGGATGTAGATATAACAGAATTTGATAATAAAGCCGCTGTCTGTAAAGAGAAATTGAAACAACTGCAAATTCGCCAAGGTCAACTAAGTCAGCAAATTACCCAAGATCAGCAGCAGCGTAATGAACAACAAACATTACTCGATGAAATAGTTAAGCAACAAGCAGAGCTCGATGATTTGTCACATCTTAACGGCCTAATTGGTGCAGCTGATGGTGCTAAATTTAGGCGGTTTGCTCAAGGGTTAACGCTTTCTCACCTCGTTTATTTAGCGAATCAGCAGCTCAATAAATTGCATGGTCGTTACCAGTTGCAACGTCAGGAATCAGACAGTTTGGCCTTAGAAGTGCTTGATACTTGGCAAGCTGATAGTGTGCGCGATACGAAAACCTTATCCGGTGGTGAAAGCTTTTTAGTGAGTTTAGCGTTAGCACTGGCGCTATCAGATTTAGTGAGCGCAAAAACCAGTATTGATTCGCTATTTCTTGATGAAGGTTTCGGCACTTTGGACAACGATACTTTAGAAATCGCTTTGTCTGCGCTTGATTCCTTAAACGCCAGTGGCAAAATGATTGGAGTTATAAGCCATGTAGATGCGTTAAAAAAACGTATTGATGTACAAATAGAAGTGAAGAAACAAAATGGACTTGGCGTGAGCGAATTAGCTGATTGTTATCGCTATCTTGGTAGTTAAGCGTTATTCATTCTATAGCAAGGGTCTGTCGGCGTTAATTTCTGGTAATAAGCTAACCGCTGATAACGTTGCAGCGCTTGCTGCGGTGACCTGATATTTATTGGCGGTATTTTCTAAAAAACCGTCATCTTTGAGCTGTTTCAACGAAAGCTCAAGTTTTGGAACTAAATCGGCGTGTTTTTTATTGAGATAAGTAAAAAGGTGGAATGAAAGCACTGCCGGACTTTGTATTATTAATTTACGGCTTAATTCGGGAGATTGATTCAGCATCTTTTTTGCAACCGATGCAAACATAATAGCCGAATTTACCCGTTTATTGGCAACCATTTCTAACACTTGTTTGTTCGAAGAGACAGCGACACGATTTTCAATGTTGAGATACTTTCTGATCGTTTTAGAACCTCGTAGAAATGAGACTTTGCCTTGATTGATGGTTTCCCAGGTGATCGGACGGGTGATTTCTTTTTGTGCCAATGTAATCATCACTATTTCAGTTAATACGATAGGCTCGTTAACGAGTCGATAATTTGATGTGTCTGCATCTGAAATATCTTTAAAATTGATTACACGCGATAGATCGCCATCAACATGACCACTATTTACTTGCGAAATAACTCTGCTGCCAGGCATTTCAATAACGTTTACTGTAATTGAATAGGGTCCAAGCGCTGCTTGAATAACTTCTGTCAAATATAAACTCAAGGGAGCTCGAGCATGAGTTGCAAATAGCAGGGGCTCTGTTGCTATTGCAGGCAAGGAAACAAAGATCAAAAAAATAATATTGATGTTTCTTATAAAACCTCTTATTTTTAGCTGTTTCATATGTTCCATACTCTAAATAATGAAATTCTCTTTGCTCGTATCAATTATTTTTCATTCTGGATAGTGCTGTAAAATTATTGGTCATGAAAACTAAACATATAGTATTGTTATATATGTATAGTGTCTAAAATACAACCAAGTAGTTAGTGACGATACGTTATTATAAAAATTTCAACCGTAATTTTTAGATAAAGATGTTATTTTAAATTCGATTAATGGCCACTTTTAGTTGGCCATTAAAGCAATGGAATAATACAAATAGAGGTAATTATTGAGCAGCATCTAAATCATTTGAGTAAGCAAATAACGCTGGTGCGCCGCCAGTATGCCAAAATAAAACACTGTCTGTTTTCTTGATTTTCCCAGTGCGGATCATATCTATTAGGCCACCCATTGCTCTACCAGTATATACAGGGTCCAATAATATGCCTTCAGTTTGAGCTGTCATCGAAATGGCTTCATTTTCTAAGGCCCCAATGACACCATAACCTTCACCGACATAATCAGCGTTAAGTATTAAGTCTGTATCTGAGAAATTAAGGTTTTCACCTATTAATTTTGCCGTATTATTAGCAAGAGATACAATGTATTGATTAAAAGGGACTTTATCAGTTTCACCTTTATCGATATTTATGCCCACTACTTTATAAGATGATTTAAATATTTTATTCCCAAGCATTAAACCAGCATGTGTGCCGCCTGAACTAGATGCAAATACAATATGGGTGAAAGAAGCATTTATGTTTTGACGCTGAGACTCTAACTCTTTAAATGCCTCTAAGAATGCTAAAGCACCTAATTCGTTTGAACCGCCATAAGGGACAACATAAGGTTTTTTTCCTGTTTTCTTTAATTGCTCAACAATTTCAGGAATATCTTCTCCTTTACGGTTTGTGCCCGACCAATGTATTTTACAACCAAAAATTTTATCTAGCAAAAGATTACCATCAGATTTTTCTGGTTCTTGTCCGCCTAAAACTAGATGACATTCAAGCCCTAAACTAGCCGCCGCTGCTGCGGTTTGGCGGCAATGGTTTGATTGCGCAGCACCAGCAGTAACAATAGTGTCAGCACCTTGAGCTAGTGCATCTCCGATAATAAACTCAAGTTTCCTTGTTTTGTTACCACCCAAGGCAAGCCCCGTATTATCATCTCTTTTCATGTAAATTTTGGGCCCATTAAGCTTTTTACTTAATTTAGTCAGTTCAACTAATGGCGTTGGGAAAAAACCTAAAGGCTCTCTAGGCATGTGTTCATATTTCATACTTCATCCATTCTAATACAAGTGTAAAGGGCTCGATTAACAAATAGTCTGGCTATAATCTGTGAGCTTAGTTTTGGGTTGCCCAGACAAAACCTAAGTATACGACATGTGTGTTTTTAACGTACACAAGTTGGCAATAGCTTAATTCAATTTATGCATATCAATGAATCAAGTAACAACAATATTAGGTAATTTTAGCGTATATTAAACCGGAAAATACAGTTATCTATTAATAATTGAATATGGTGCTGAGGTCCTGGCTACTCTAACTCACGGTAATAGCACTGAAAAGTATTTTAACAGAGTAAACTCTTATTTTATAAAACAGTGGGGTAAAGGTAAATATGATATTTTATCTCAGAAAAATTGTGCTAAAAGGCTTCAGTATGAAAGGCGCCAATAATTTATTCTGTCAGGATTAAATACCCAAGCTAAGATGATATATATTCAAAATACAGCGTTGCTTTCGACTTAACCATTTTAGACTTAACCATTTTAGACTTAAATTGCGCTGTTAGATAAATAGACTCACCAACAATAGATTTTTATTAATATAAATGAAAATAAAAGTTTACTTTATCAATTGTTAGCGATATAGTGCTTGCGTTAATTATTCCTATCTAGTTTATTTAGCCGATTGTTTAAAAAATCGTGTTATGCCTTTCCCTTTCACAGTTAGTCATCACTTAATTTATTAAGCTTAAATTATTGTCTGATTTTTCGAGTTTTTTTCGTAAATATTTTTTATTTTTTCACACATAAAAAGAACAACTACACAATAATATAGCTTTTGTTCATGCGTATTTACGCACATTAAAAGAGTTTATTATGTCTTATACATACCAAGGTACGATCTATTCGATCGCCTCGCCAGTTCAATCAATATCTGTTAACAAAAATAATGTTGCAGTGACCGATAAAAACGGCACAAAACTAATTTCATTTACCAATGTAAATGAGTCAAAATCATTTTTAGCTTGGATTTACCAAAGCTAGAAAGTCAAACCTCAGCTATTACCAGTTACTTTAGTGATTTAATAGCACCCGTTTGAGTTTTGTTTTTACTGAACGCCAATGCGTAACAGGTTTTGTTGGCGACAACGCTATCAACTGTTGCCATTGCTGTTCAGTTAACTGAGCTTTCACACCATGAGCTAAAAGTACAGACTCAACATTCAAGGCCTTTATTTTTTTCAACGACTCAAGATACCTATTAGGATAAAAAACCGGGTAGGGTGGTATGAAGGCGCCTCTAACTTTCACCATTAAGTCGGCAACATAAATTTGCTTACTTTCTTTATGATGCAAGGATATATCTCGGTCAGTATGACCTTGAGTAAAATGCACTTGCCAATCTTCAAAACCAGGTAAAACTGTCTGATCAACTAGATAATAATCTGGTGTTAGTGAGCTAGAGTAATAGATATATTTTTTTACTTTTTTCTGACGACCGGCTACCCATAAAGTAAGTAACATATCAGTTAAATGCATTAACTTACCGTCTAAACTTGAATACCATTGTCCCGGTACATTCGCTGCCGCTACCTTACAGCCATATTTTTTACGTAATATATTTGCAGCCCCTGCATGATCAGGGTGCATATGTGTGACCACAATTAAGGCAAGCTCAGACATCGGGCGTTTAAGTTGATTAACAATAAAATCTTCAATAACTGGAATGTCGGCTCGGCAACAGCCATCAAGCAATAAAAGCTTATCAGCGTACTCGGCCAGGTAAATATTTTGAATATAACCATTTAAGCAATGTAGTTCGATCATAAAAGTGACTATAACGAGTTAGTTATGATTAAAGTACCTTGTTATTGATAAAACCTCAACAGATTAGACGACTCATTAATAAGCTGTTTTTATTATCGTATTTCCTTAATTCAATAAAAAATTTTTCAGATGCTGGTGCTATTAGGTCATATAAAGTTTAAATAGCGTATTTCAATAATGGTTTTTAGAGACATCAAACCATACAATAGTAACTATAAAGTATTGATACTTGGATTTTTCTTGGAACTTTGGATTTACTTCACTTTACTTGCTGCTTTTATGCAAGCCATTCGCACTGCGGGCCAAAAACAGCTTACGCAACATCTTAATGCTATGGCAACAACCGGTGTTAGGTATATTTACGCACTGCCTTTTACCTGGCTTTATTTATGGTGGGTGCTCGATTATAGCACCTTGCCCATGCCGCCATTAAATAACCAATTTTTACAATACGCGCTAATCGCATGTGTGATGCAAATTATTGGTACGGTATGTTTAGTTGCTGCATTTAAATATCGCAATTTTGCTGTGGCGACGAGTTTAGCTAAAACCGAAGCCATTCAAGTTGCCGTTGTCGGCGCCTTGCTATTTTCAGCTAGTTTAACCCTGATGGGCTGGTTTTCAGTAGTTATTGGTGTGGTAGGAGTTTTGTTAGTGTCCAAAGTTAAGTTTACGCGTAAAGATGTTTTGCAAAACCCAGGAGCAGGTTTTGGTTTAGCGTCAGGTTTAGGTTTAGCAATAACCACATTACTCGTTCGTGAATCTAGCTTGGCGTTAAATACAGACTTGTTATTGAGTGCTGCAGTTACTTTAACTTTTATGATCACGGTGCAGTCGATAATTTCGTTAATTTACGTATATTGTCAGGATAAGCGTCAGCTTGTTACTATGTTCACTCAATGGCGTTTATGTTTATTTGTTGGTATTACCAGTGTTGTTGGCTCAATAGGTTGGTTTACGGCCATGAGTTTTCAAAATGCGGCTTATGTTAAAGCATTGGGACAAGTAGAGTTTTTTATTACCTTGTTTATAACCTACCGTATTTTTAAAGAAAAAATATCAGCCGTAGAGTATTTAGGCATGCTGTTGATCATTATTAGTGTGTTGGTTTTATTACTCTGGGCTTAGCTTGGAACAGTGTTATTGCTTTAACTCTGGATTAATTCACCATAAGAGTACAATTGTTAATTCAATTGGTATCACTATTTTGTTAGACTCAGGCGCAAAGACTCACGCACAATTTTTTGCCCTATATTTTTACCCTATAAAAGTGGCAAATTAATACTAAATACTAGCTTGGAAATAATATGAAAATTACCGATAAAACCGTTGTTCAGTTTCACTACGTACTTAAAGATGAAGCGGGTGCTGAAATAGAGAACTCTCATGCTGGTGACCCATTAGCCTACCTACACGGTTACAAAAACATGTTAGTTGGCGTAGAAAACGCATTAGCTGGCAAAGAAACTGGTGACAAGTTTTCAGTGACGTTACAACCTGAAGACGCTTACGGTGCGCGTCAAGAAGATGCAATACAACGTGTACCAGTAAAACATATGCAAGGTTTACCAACGCCAAGTGCTAAATGGAAAGCGGGCATGACAGCGGTAGTGAATACTGATGGCGGTCAACGCCAAGTGACAGTACTTAAAGCCGGTAAATTTATGGTGACTGTTGATACTAATCCACCACTTGCGGGTAAAGTACTGACTTTTGATTTAGAAGTTGCCGATGTACGTGAAGCAACGACTGAAGAAATTGAACATGGCCATGCCCACGGCGCAGGTGGTCATCACCACTAAGCGAAAGTTTTCTTTCGTCATTTAAAAACCAGCCTAGCGCTGGTTTTTTTGTTTTTAAGGCTCACAAAGAGCAAGGCTAGGCCATAAAAGATAATACTAAATACTTAAAACTATTTACTTAACGCTTAAAACTAATCACTTATCCGTTATTGAACTGAATAAACTTTCCGCTTATCGAATTCATTTTTTATTTTTTTGCCATACTGTTATAACTATACCTAGATACTAAAATAATAATAAGGCCCAGAACATGTTTACATTGAAATCTTCAATATCAACTATCGCGCTAGTCGTGAGTGCTGCATTGTCTCAGTCAGCATTGGCGGCCACTACCGTTATTCATGCCGGTGAATTATTGGTTAGCGCTGGTAAAACTCCGCTTAAGCAACAAACTTTAGTGATTACCGATGGTAAAATCACCGAGCTTAAATCTGGGTTTGTTGACGTAAACCGTTTCGAAAACGATACAACATTCATTGATTTATCTTCAAGTTTTGTGATGGCTGGCCTTATGGATATGCATGTGCATTTGCAAGGTGAACTGGGTCCGAAAAACGATAGTGAAATGGTAAATTTATCTGACGCGGATACATTAATGAAAAGCGCTTATTTTGCTCATAAAACCTTAATGGCTGGCTTTACAACTGTCAGAGATTTAGGCAGCAGTGCTGAGCAGATATTTGCGCTTCGCGATGGTGTAAAGCGCGGTTGGATAACTGGGCCAACGATTATTGCCGCTGGTAGTAGTGTTGCCGTAACTGGCGGACATGGTGATGTAGACGGTATGGCGCCTGATTTAATGGAGCTGCATACCGCAAAAACGGTTTGTGATGGCCCTTACGATTGTCGACGCGCCACGCGTCATGCGATTAAGTTTGGGGCAGATGTGATTAAAATCACCTCAACGGGCGGTGTGTTATCAGATACCGATACCGGTACGGGTCAGCAAATGGCCGATGATGAATTAAAAGAAGTGGTTGATACCGCCCATGCTCTGGGTCGTAAAGTGGCGAGTCATGCCCATGCCGCAGCCGGTATTAACGCGGCATTACGTGCAGGCGTTGACAGTATCGAACATGGCAGTTACGCCGATAAAGAAAGTATTAAACTCTTTAAAAAAGGTGGTGCTTATTTAGTGCCGACATTAATGGCGGGCGATACCGTGGTTAATATGGCAAAAAACACTGACTTTATGTCGCCAGCTATCCGCGCTAAAGCTATTCGTGTCGGTGGTGACATGATCGAAAACTTCAAACGCTCATATAAAGCGGGAGTAAAAATAGCTTACGGTACTGACAGTGGCGTTTCAAAACACGGCTATAATGCCCGCGAAGCACAGTTAATGTTTGAAGCGGGTATGTCACCACAAGACATTTTAGTGTCAGCGACAATCAATGGCGCTGACTTAATTGGCAAGTCAAAAAGTTTAGGTACATTAGAAGTGGGTAAAGTGGCGGATATTATTGCCATGCATGCTAGCCCATTAAACGATATTAATGAACTGCTTGACGTAGACTTTGTAATGAAAGGTGGTAAGGTCGTTAAGCAAAAGTAAGTACGATAACGATTAAAGACATTGGTTAAATTGAGGCTGTTTTATAACAGCCTTTTTTATGCTCAAAACGAGAAATATTCTGCAATAACGTCGATGTATAAGCGTAGCGATATTACGTTATTTTCTTTGCAGAACGCCAGTTGTTAATGCCACCCCAAACAGTATCACACCACCGCCAATAACCATCATTAAGCTGATGGCTTCACCTAAAAATAACGCACCCCATAGAATGCCGAAAGCAGGAATTAAATAGGTCAACGAAATAGCTTTAGCAGGACCAAGCTGCGCAATAAGTCGAAAGAATATAATATAGGCAACGCCAGTGCAGATAACACCAATTAATATAACGGACCAGATTGCATTGGTGCTAGGTAATGTTTCAGGCATAAAAAATAAACTTAACGGTAGTAGCATAGCGGTAGCTGAAATTTGGCTGCCGGCAGCTAAGGCTAACGGTTTTATTGTGCTGAGGTATTTCTTGGTATAATTAGCTGAAATACCGTAACACAACGCGGCCAACATCGCCGCTAAGGTTGGTAGTAAGGCATTATTTTCTACTGATTTATTAGAGAGTTCCATGCCAAAATGTAAATTGTCAGACACTAATAAGTACACACCAATAAAGCCAATAAGTAAGCCAAACATAGCACTTAGGGTTAATTTATCTTTTAACCATAAATAGGCGACTATCGCGCCAAACATAGGGGCGGTTGCGTTTAATACTGAGGCTGTTCCGGCTGTTAGGGTTAATGTAGCAAAACTGAATAAGGCAAATGGTATCGCGGTATTTAAAGCCCCTACAACGAAAATATCTCGCCAGCGTCCTTTTAGCGCTTTAGTCTCTTTGAATAAAACTAAGCATGCGATTAAGAAAATAGCCGCTATGCCTGTGCGCAAAGTGGTAAAAACTATTGGGCCAAATTCAGGAGCACCAACGCGCATGAACATAAATGACGCCCCCAAATAGCGGCTAATAGCAGGAGTTCAATACTGGCTTGATGATTATGGGTACTGGGTATCTTCAACGATAATCCTTAATTAATATTTTCACCATAAGTATAAATAGTTAACTGATGGATAGTCGCGGTAATCGGACAGGTCGTATAAATTAAAGTATTACACCGTGTTGCTATGGATGTCTTGTATAGCAGCGTCTTGTATAGCAATGACGTGCAATGTTGAACTATCAGCCATCTGCCAATTGATATTAAATTTGTACAGGGTCATACCGTAAACTTTATCGTCAGCTTTGTTTTGTTTATAAGCAGGGCGAGGATCTTGGCTTAACACTTGTTCGATAAGACTTTGCAGTGTTGGATAATGCTCGCTATTTCTGTCTAAGGTAACTAATGCGGCGTTAGAAAATATCACCTTAATATTGTTGTTCGGTTGTTCTTGAGCATAGCCGCCATGGGCATTTTCGATAATATCAGCGTAGGGCACGTAAGGTTTAATATCTAAAATCGGCGTACCATCAAGTAAGTCTAATTCACTGATATGCAAAATTACCTGCGAAGTTTTTTGTCCTGTGCTGCTTTGTCCTGACGAACATTGCTCTATTCGGTCAAGTTTAACCACCGACATGCCAATAGGGTTAGGCCTAAACGTTGAACGTGTGGCAAATACCCCAAGCTTTTTATTGCCGCCTAAGCGTGGCGGGCGTACCAGTGGTTTCCAACCTTGTGCTTGTGTGCCATGAAAAACAAACAATAGCCAGATATGACTAAATTGCTCTAAACCTCGCACTAGCTCGGCATTATTGGCCGAGCCGGTTAGATGCAATTGCCCTTGAGCCGCAGTTACAATACCGGGCTGTCTGGGGATAGCAAACTTTTCCTTATAGGGAGAGTCGATAGTACCAATAACAGTTAAGTTAATGCTGTCAGACATTATTTTACTTGCTCAACCTTGTAAGCTCGACCATAGCAAACGGTAGATGCGACACAATACTTCGAGGCTTTATCTTCTTCTATCATGACACATTGGCTAAAGATGATAGCATTGGCCTCAAGTTTATAGGCTTTACCTCGTGCTTCGGTGCGAGCATCAATTTCATTGGGGGCTGCGTGATGTGCTTTCTCTTGGCAAGACTCGCCTTCAACCAAGCCTAGAAACTTATACTTACCGACGAATTCTTTTTCACTAGCGATAATTTTCACTTTTGTCGGAGAAAAATAATTTTTGAAATTTTCACGATCCAAGTTTGTTGATATGTCGTTTATTTTGGCACAACCAGTTGCGAATAATGCGGCAAACAATAATATTGTTGCATGGCGTTTAGCAATTACTGGCATCGTTTTAAAATTTTTCATTATGGCCTTTAAATTCTTTATAATAGTTGTGTAAAAGTCGATTTATTGTGTTTGTTTTGCCAAACTTGTATCGCCTTTAATCCAATAGTTAAACAGTTTATCGATAGTGTTACTCTGCTGTTTCATGGTGATCCAATTACGCATAAACAGTTCAAAACTATGATCATTTTTATTAATAGGGAAAGCCATAAAAAGTGGCGCTAATTCAGGCTTCGGCACAACCACGGTATAACTTGGATTTAGCAATGTCCAGGCAGATGAAGCTGCCGCGCCAAAAAGCATGGCATCAATATGGGCAAACTCGGGTTTAAAGAATAACCGCGGTGTCGATATTTCCCAGGCTTTACCATGAGTAAACGTTCTAGCAATAGCTTTTTCGTAATAAAAGCTCTCAGGAATACCTAAGGTGAGATCGTCTCGCTGTAAAATATTATCCCATTTTGTAAACTCTGCACGCCTTTTATCTTTAACAATAATAGCCAAACTTTGTGCGCTGTAAGGCATTGTTAGGGTATATTTTGTCATGTTATCTGGAATAACTGGCACACCTGTGGTGATGTCTAAATAGCCTGAGGATAGTAAAGTTTTCGCTTGATTACGAAATATTTTAACAAACTCAATATCGACATTTAAATCAATCGCGAGCTGGTTCATTATTTCAATATCGAAGCCAACAAGTTTGCCTTTATTGTTGTGAAATGAATAAGGTAAATCGTCACGAAAATAACCTACGCGGATGAAGCCTCGCTGTTTTATGCGCGTTAAAACGCCAATAAAAGGCTGAACTGTTTGGCTGTTTTTCGCGGCATTATCTAAATGTTTAGTGTTAACGCTTTCCATAAGAAAGTCGCGTTCTATAAATTTAGCGTAGCCTTCATACTGATAACTAATTGAGCTAAATCCAAATTTTAGGCTAACAAAGGCGAAAGCTGATAAGGCAGGAATAATAACCAAATATTTAAACAGCGCCTTCTTCTTTAAGGTAAAAGCTTTGGCCATACTCGTCGCAACAAGTATGGGTAAGCAACAGGCAAAAGTTACTGAAAGTAATGCCGATAAACGCCCAACAACTAGGTTTTCTGAAACAAGAAAGAAGTCAAACATTGAATGTGAAACATTAAATATTTCTAGTAGGTTTTGCATGGCTAAGGTACTGCTACCAAACAATTGTGGAACACCCATTACTACTAATTTCACATAATCTTCAAAGCTAATATAGGCACCAGAAAACCACGCGGCAAACAGCACAAAGAGCAGCGATAACAATTTACCCCCAACCGGCAAACTATAACTGATTGGCACAATTACATCGGAAATTTTATCGGCATTCTCGGTATCAGGGTATTGGCTCGCGATTAACTGTTTAGTTTTCTCGACAATGATAGGAATTACGACAAAGAAGCTACCAGTTGCGAATGCTGTCACCATAGCTTCTCTTGAGGCTTTTAAAATTGCTCGGTAGCCAAACGGGGTAACCGTTGCTAACAGGGCAGGAAAGACAACAAAAGATAATAAAACTGTCAGCACTAAGGCGCTTGCAACGTAAATCATTAAACCATCGAGTTGAGAAGCATCAAGGGTTGCTGCCGCCCGCCAACCAATACAGAATATGCCAACAGGAGCGAAACGCATAACTAAGTGGCTTATATTACTAACGGATTGTTTTAAATTGCTTAACACCGCGAGTGTTTGGCGTTTATTTTTAATTGGTATTAAGCCAATGCCAATAAATACGCTAAAAAACACCACGGCAGGGATCACCGCATTTGCAAAAGCATTAAAAGGGTTCGACGGAATAAATAGTTCAATGATATTAAATTCTTGGCTAACTTTAATGGTATTAGCGCTATAAAACTCGGCTGTTTGCCAATTAGGAAAGGATAAAGGCGCCATCAATATAAAGCATAACATCAGCACTATGAGCAAGATTACCAGTATTACGCTGCTCTTAAGAGCTGATTTGGCTTTACTGGCAGACAAACCGCCAATACCGACCATTAGTGACAGGGAAATATAAGGTAGCGCTGTCATTTGCAATAGCATGACAAGGGCATCGGCAAGGTGGTTCACTGTCGAATATAAGGTGTTGGTAAAGCTACCTATCAGAAGCCCCATGATCATGGCGATGATAATACGGGTAGAGGTAGGTATGTTACTGAGCTTAAATATGGTCATATTGAATAAAATAATTATTTCGATGCTTTATTTTCTACATATTATAATAAAGCGAGTTAATAAAAGATGCGACATGAAATATTAAAAAAGGCAAACCCATGTTTATTATGAGGGTTTGCCTTAGTTTTTTGCTTTGGGTCAGAACTTACGTTAGTCTTTATTTAACGCGCATACCTGGTTGAGCACCATCATCTGGATTCAGTATCCATAAGTCTTTGCCACCTGGACCTGCGGCTAAAACCATGCCTTCTGACATACCGAAGCGCATTTTACGAGGCGCTAAGTTAGCGACCATTACGGTAAGCTTGCCAATTAAATCTTCAGGTTGATAAGCTGATTTAATACCCGCAAATACTTGACGAGTTTCACCGTCTTCTTGGTCATCAAGTGATAACGTTAAGCGCAGTAACTTATCTGCTTTTTCAACATGCTCAGCATTAACAATTTTTGCAATACGTAAATCTATTTTAGCAAAATCATCAAATTGAATTTCAGGCGAAATGGGATCATCTACTAGTGGCTCACCGGTAAGTTCTTTCACAGGCTCAGACTTTTTAGCCTTCTTCTCTGCTTTTTTATCTTTTTTAGTATCTGCTTCATCAGATGTAACCGCTAAATTGTCTTTTGAAGCGTCAGTCATGGCATTAACTTTATCCATATCAACACGCTGCAATAACGCTTTAAATTTGTTGATTTTATGATCTGTTAATAAGCTTTTATGACCTTCCCAAATAAGTTCGTCATTTAAGAAGGTAGCTGTGCTGTCAGCTAAAACCGGTAATACAGGCTTTAAGTAAATCATTAGCGTGCGGAACATATTAATGCCAAGCGAACAAATATCTTGTACTTCTTGCTGTTTAGTTTCGTCTTTCACTAACTGCCATGGTTCTTTTATGGCGATGTATTCATTAACTTTATCAGCCAATGCCATAATTTCACGCATACCACGAGAAAACTCACGTGCTTCATAATGTGCTGCTATGCTATCGCCCGCAGCCATTACTTCGTCTGCTAGGGCTTGGTTGTCAATATTCGTTGAAAGCATGCCGTCAAAGCGTTTAGTAATAAAGCTAGCACAACGTGAGGCGATATTAACGACTTTACCGACAAGGTCTGAATTTACCCGTTGAGCAAAATCTTCAAGGTTTAAATCTAAATCATCAATACGACTGGTGAGTTTTGCCGCGTAGTAATAACGCAGATACTCAGGGTTTAAATGATCTAAATAAGTGCGACCTTTTATAAAAGTGCCTTTTGATTTAGACATTTTTGCGCCATTAACGGTAACAAAACCGTGCGCATAAACTGAGGTAGGTTTTCTATAACCTGCGCCTTCAAGCATGGCTGGCCAGAATAGACTATGGAAATAAATGATGTCTTTACCAATAAAGTGGTAAAGCTCAGCTTCTGAGTCTAATTGCCAAAAAGCATCAAAGTCGATACCTGTTTTGTCACAAAGGTTTTTAAAACTGCCCATGTAGCCAATCGGTGCGTCTAACCAAACGTAAAAGTATTTACCTGGCGCGTTAGGAATTTCAAAACCAAAGTAGGGTGCATCACGACTGATGTCCCACTGCTTTAAGCCTTGCTCAAACCATTCAGCTAACTTATTGGCCATTTCTTCTTGCAGTGCACCACTGCGTGTCCATTCTTGCAACATGTCGCCAAAAGCGGGTAGATCAAAGAAATAATGTTCTGAATCACGTAATACCGGGGTTGCGCCAGAAACGACTGAACGTGGATTTAAAACTTCCATCGGTGAATAAGTTTCACCGCAGTTATCACAACTGTCACCGTTTTGGTCTTCACTTTTACATTTAGGGCAAGTGCCCTTAACAAAGCGATCAGGTAAGAACATGCCTTTTTCAGGATCATATAACTGCGAAATAGTACGGGTTTTTATGTGACCATTAGCATGTAAACGATTATAAATCTCTTCAGCAAACGCTTTGTTTTCATCAGTGTGCGTTGAATGATAATTATCATAGCTGATATGGAAGTCGGCGAAGTCTGCCATATGTTCTTCACGAACAGCAGCGATCATTTCTTCAGGCGATATACCAAGCTCTTGTGATTTTAACATGATAGGCGTGCCGTGAGCATCGTCAGCACAAACAAAGTAAGTTTCATGACCACGCATACGCTGGAAGCGAACCCAAATATCAGTTTGAATATGCTCTAATAAATGGCCTAAATGAATAGAACCATTGGCATATGGAAGGGCACAAGTGACTAAAATTTTACGCTTATCTGCAGCTTGCACAGATGACTTTGATAAAGACATATAAAGTTTACATATTATTGGTGGTAATTATGCAGGGAATGGTACAGAATTTGTCGTTACTTTTCATTAAGAATTATCGTCTTTATGTCAATAAAGGCTAGATAAAAGCGCGTTTTAATCATGTTATCAAATTTCTTTTCTAAAAATGAAGTCAGTGTCGAAAGCCAAAAAGCGATTAATGCTTTTTTAGACGCTTATCGCTCAGATATTTTTCCTCAAGGGCTGCTGGTTATTGCTCAGGTTGTCACTATGGTGATGGCGAAAAAAAACATCCTGATCAAAATGGTATTGCCTTTTCCTTGTGACGGGCAATTACATGACATTGCTGAGCAATTAACCGAATTATTGCAACAGCAGGTTAATTTTGATGTTGAATATAATGTTCAGCCCGTAAGAGAACACAAGATTAAGGGCATAAAGAATATAATTGCCGTGTCTTCAGGTAAAGGCGGTGTTGGTAAATCAACTACCGCTGTTAACCTAGCGTATGGCCTGATTGCAGAAGGTTGTAACGTGGGTATTTTAGATGCAGACATTTACGGGCCGTCTGTACCGACTATGCTGGGTTTAAAGGGCGCGAAACCGAGCTCAAATGACGGTAAGTTAATCACGCCACTTGAGGCAAATGGCTTAAGTGCTATGTCAATTGGCTTTTTAGTCGATGATGCCAATGCAACCGTATGGCGAGGACCAATGGCCAGCCGTGCTTTTTCGCAATTACTCAATGAAACTGACTGGCCAGATTTAGATTACTTGATTGTCGATATGCCACCAGGTACCGGCGATATTCAGTTAACTTTAGCACAACAAGTACCGGTTGCAGGGGCCGTGGTGATAACAACACCGCAAGACATTGCCTTAGCTGATGCCATTAAAGGTATGGCGATGTTTGAGCAGGTTAAGCTACCTGTGTTGGGTATTATAGAGAATATGAGTTATCACCAGTGTGAAAACTGTGGTCATCATTCACATTTATTTGGTGATGGTGGTGGCAAGCGTATTGCCGAATCGGCCCAAACACAATTACTCGGACAATTACCCCTAGATATCCGTATTCGTGAAGACGCTGATAGCGGTAGTTGTGCAATAAATGAAAATAGCACTGGAGAAGTTGCGCTGCTGTATCGTAATATAGCGCGTAATGTCGCGGCACAATTATACTATCAACTAGATATGCGTAGCCCAACAACCGCTAAAGTGGTCGTTCAAGAGAGCAAATAAAGTAGAAACCAACACAATTTTAAGGCGCAAAAAGAATACAAAGTTCTTTTCGTCGAAATAATACCGAATGAATCAATAAATGCATTCAACTGGTATAACAACTGAGTCAAAGAAGAATAATCATGAGATTAAGTGACATAGATATAGAAGAATGCCTTCGCAAAGGGCAGATAGAAATTTCACCAACGCCAGACAGCAGCATGATTTCTGGGGTTAGTGTTGATATTCGCTTAGGCAATGAGTTTCGCGTATTCCAAGATCATACCGCACCTTATATCGACTTAAGTGGCCCAAAAGTAGAAATGCAAAAAGCCATGAACTCTGTAATGAGTGATGAAATTTATATTCCAGACGGCGAAGCGTTTTTTCTTCACCCAGGTGAATTAGCCCTAGCGGTAACCTTAGAGTCAGTAACACTGCCTGATAATATCGTTGGTTGGTTAGATGGTCGCTCTTCATTAGCGCGCTTAGGTTTAATGGTGCACGTTACAGCCCATAGAATTGATCCTGGTTGGTCAGGACAAATCGTTTTGGAGTTTTATAACAGCGGAAAATTACCCTTAGCATTGCGTCCAAAAATGAAAATCGCCGCACTTAACTTCGAAACAATGTCGTCAAGTGCTGCGCGCCCATACAACAAGCGTGAAGATGCTAAATATAAAGGCCAAATGGGCGCTGTTGCTAGCCGCATTAGCCAAGATGAGAGCCATAAATAGTAAAAAGTTTAAAACTTAGCACAGAAAAAACTAACAAAAAGCCAACGAGGTAATCGTTGGCTTTTTTTGTTTTAAATTCAAGAGACTTATAAACTTTTTAAATCTTTACTCGTTATGTCTCATTCTGCCGAGCCAGTAAAGTAATTAATACGGGGCATTGCTGGAGAAATAAAAGCGTTATTGAAAGTTAATAGCACTTAAAGTGTTGGTTTATTGATGTAAATCGATATTAGTCAGCGTTAACGGCAACTGAATGCTCTACTTTAATGTTGTTACTTGCTTTTGAAATACAAACATTTAATGCGGCGATTAACTTGTCTCGGCTATGATAGTGGCTAACAGTATCACTGCTTAATTCATGATGACAAACATCGATGCGAGTTGAGGTGACATTAGGATCGTGACATATCGCGCTATCAATGGGCAGACAACCAACGTTCTCTTCGATCCAAGCTAGCTTTTCATCTAAGGTTAAATCTGCAGCAGGGCTATCTTCAGCGATAATATTATCAATAAACACACGATGAGCATTTGTTTGGTTTAATGCATTACTAATATCCCGTACGAGCAATGGTGGAACAACACTGGTCAGAAAGCTGCCTGGGCCTAAAATAATTAAATCGGCTTTTAATATTGCTTCAATACAGCCTGGTAGTGTTTTAACTAAGGGGGCTAACATCAAGCTTTTCGGCATCATCGACATTTTATCAACAGATATCTCACCAACACGGCAAAGGCCCTCTGGGTAAAATGCCATGAGGTCTGTTGGTGTTTCAGACATAGGTAATACCGGTGTCTTAACTCTTAATAATCGACGTACAAGTTTTATAGAATCAAGCGGACGTGAGTGAATTTCTCCGAGGCCGTATAAAATTAAATTACCTAGATTATGACCACCTAGCTCATCTTCTCCGTCGAAACGAAAATCGAATAATTGGCTGCCAACTGATTTGTCATCTACTAATTGGGTAAGACAATTACGTAAGTCACCCCATGCGATTGAGCTACTGCGTTTCCTTAAACGACCAGTAGAACCTCCATTATCAGTAGTCGTGACGATGCCAGTAAGTTGGTCTCCTAAAAAGGAGAGGGTGGAAAGTACACGTCCTAGACCGTGACCGCCGCCAATGGCAACAACGTTAAGCTCTTTTAGCTGCATATAACTATTATTTCTTTTAACTGATTATTAACAATAACGCTTTATTAACTATAAATAAAGTGACTAGCCATAGTATATGGTGTTGTGAGCGAGATAAATCAATATTTCTAGCATATATTTTATTTAAAGCTGATGGGCTCTCACAGTGTTGTGATTTCTATACCAGCTAACTATTACATTATGGTTGTTATATATAGTTAATAAGGCAAAAATTAATCAACTTGTACTATAAGTAATCAGTTAGATAAAATCTTTCAAAAAAATGGCCCAATATCTAAAATAAGGGTTGACAGTATCTTGGTCGCTGCTTAGAATGCGCCTCGCTTTCAACGAGTAACTCGATTATTTGTTGGGAGAGGATTAAGGTAAGTATTAGGCCACTTATTTTATTTCTATGTGGGGCTATAGCTCAGCTGGGAGAGCGCTTCGCTGGCAGCGAAGAGGTCTGCGGTTCGATCCCGCATAGCTCCACCAATATTATTCACTCGTGTTGATAGCACAAGTGAAAGATAGTTAAAAAGATAACGTAATTGGATATACCGCGAGGTTATCGGATTGCAAAAACAAGATTTATTAAGTTTTGTTTTATCGTTTTAGTGTCCCTATCGTCTAGAGGCCTAGGACACCGCCCTTTCACGGCGGTAACAGGGGTTCGAATCCCCTTAGGGATGCCACTTCTTCGGAAGCTTCTTCGGAAGTAAAATGAAAATGAGTTCGTGTTTTATGACACAAACAAGAAATATATAATGTAAATCATAAGTTCACTAGGCTAGAGCTTTTTACGGTTTTATTATACTAAGTGTTTCGAGTTTATAATGTGTCCCTATCGTCTAGAGGCCTAGGACACCGCCCTTTCACGGCGGTAACAGGGGTTCGAATCCCCTTAGGGATGCCACTCATTTTTTAGTTTGATAAGTTTATTGGTAAGTGTTTTTTGACACATACTATAGAATATACAACGTTATTATAAGTTCACTAGGCTAGAGCTTTTTACAGTAACGTAGTGTTAAGTTTTCTATTGGTATTAATGTGTCCCTATCGTCTAGAGGCCTAGGACACCGCCCTTTCACGGCGGTAACAGGGGTTCGAATCCCCTTAGGGATGCCACCATTAACTTAGATTGATAAATGTTTTTATAATGTTTAACAATCAGATACAAAACATGAAGTAGCTAATTTAGCTATTATCATATTGTTTTAGTGTCCCTATCGTCTAGAGGCCTAGGACACCGCCCTTTCACGGCGGTAACAGGGGTTCGAATCCCCTTAGGGATGCCACTTATTATTTTACTTTTAGTAATTTAAGCAGTGCTTAAAAGTGAAATAAAAAAACCGACTTATGTCGGTTTTTTTATGCCTAAAATTTAGTGGGTATTGAACGACTAGCTTAAAATTGCAAGTGCAAAGAACTTTCAACGAACCTGACCCCGCAGATACGTACGTACCGCAGATACGTATTAGTACTAAATCACTACTCATTCTTTTCTTCCTGTAAAAAATAAGATAATCATTCACAGGGAGAAAAAGAAGGAGGACTGCAGGAGAAAACATCAGTAATTTGTGGGTTACTTACTCAATTTATAATCACGGGCTAAACCAGAGTCCCGTAATTGTATGAAATAATTGTTGTTTAGTATCAATACCACAGGCTAAGCAATTGTGAAGTTATATTAGTACTAAATCACTACTCATTGTTTTCTCATTCTTTTTTTCCTGTAAAAAATAAGATAATCATTTACAGGGAGAAAAGAAGGAGGACTGCAGGAGAAGACATCAGTAATTTGTGGGTTACTTACTCAATTTATAATCACGGGCTAAACCAGAGTCCCGTAATTGTATGAAATAATTGTTGTTTAGTATCAATACCACAGGCTAAGCAATTGTGAAGTTATATTAGTACTAAATCACTACTCATTGTTTTCTCATTCTTTTTTTCCTGTAAAAAATAAGATAATCATTTACAGGGAGAAAAGAAGGAGGACTGCAGGAGAAGACATCAGTAATTTGTGGGTTACTTACTCAATTTATAATCACGGGCTAAACCAGAGTCCCGTAATTGTATGAAATAATTGTTGTTTAGTATCAATACCACAGGCTAAGCAATTGTGAAGTTATATTAGTACTAAATCACTACTCATTGTTTTCTCATTCTTTTTTTCCTGTAAAAAATAAGATAATCATTCACAGGGAGAAAAGAAGGAGGACTGCAGGAGAAGACATCAGTAATTTGTGGGTTACTTACTCAATTTATAATCACGAGCTAAACCAGAGTCCCGTAATTGTATGAAATAATTGTTGTTTAGTATCAATACCACAGGCTAAGCAATTGTGAAGTTATATTAGTACTAAATCACTACTCATTGTTTTCTCATTCTTTTCTTCCTGTAAAAATAATATGATCATTCTCAGGGAGAAAAGAAGGAGGACTGCAGGCGAAGGCATCCGTAATCCCAATTAAGCCAAGTAACTGGCCATTTGCTTGTTATGAATTCAACAGATATAAATATTGTTCAGTCACTCATTTCTTTCTTATTATTTCCTCCCTGTAAAAAGAATAAAATAGTTCACAGGAAGAAAGTAAGCAGAGCCGTAGGATAAGTAAATGTGCGATTAGAATTAATCACACATTTTTTGGTCTTCGACTATAGTTATGTGTCTTTAGGCGAAGTAAATCTAGGGGGTTTAGGCGTTTTTCAATAGGCTCATACTTTCTTCAGCAAAACCTACTCCGGCTTCGTTATAGAAGTTAAACACTTTATCTACACCATAGCTTTCTAGCTTAATACGATCATCATCATAGCGCGCAATAGCCGCGATTTTTCCTTGATAATTCGTTCGCTTTATTTGTATGGTTATATTTTTAATATCTTGCATGGACGGCAAGGCTAAAAGTATCAGTTCAATTTTACTCAGATCCATACTTTCCCAAAAATCAGCATCTTCTGCGTCACCCTCAAAGGCTTGAACGTTGTTTTCAATTAACCAATTTACTTTCTTTTTATCAGTGTCTAACCCCCAAACTTGATTGCCGACTTGGGCGTTTAACGCTTTATAAGCACCAATACCAACTCGACCCATACCAATGATAGCAATAGGTGCGTCGCATGGCTGAACAAAGTCATCTTCTACTAGACGCTTCTTACTTTCATAGCGTTTAAATTTTTCTTTATTATTGGCAAAATAATCATGGGCAAAGTTATAAAGCACATTTGTGATGATAAATGATAAGGCAACCGCTAATGATAATATGACTAGCCACTCAGACGATAGCCATCCTTCTTTAGTGCTCAAAGCAGCAATGATTAAACCAAACTCACTAAAGTTACTTAAGGCCAAGGCAGATAAAAATGCGGTTCTACCACGCAGTTTCAGTTTCACTAAAATAAAGAAAAATAGCATAAACTTAATCGGCAACAGCAAGGTTAGTACAGAGGCTATTACTAGCATTTCTAAAGTGGGGAGGGCGGTAAAGCCAATCGATAAGAAAAAGCCAATCAAAAATAAGTCTTTAAAGCTTAATAGCGACTTAGTTATTTCACTCGCTTTGCTGTGAGACGCTAAGTACATGCCGGCTAACAGCGCGCCTAAATCACCTTTTATATGTACTAACTCGAATAGTTCATAGGCACCAAAGGCAATGAAAAACCCCATTAGTGGGATTAACTCTCCATGGCCTGCTTTATCTATTGCTTTGTTTATTAATGGTTTTAAAGGAATAAAAAGCAGCAATAAACCAGCCCAAGGGGTAGGGATTTTACCAGTAGCAATAACTAGAAATATTACCGCAATAACGTCTTGCATCACTAATATGCCAATGGCGAGCTTACCATGGCGTGTACGCATTTCACCGTGTTCTTCCATCAGTTTAACAACACAAACTGTGCTACTAAAGCTTAGAGCAAATACGATTAATGCTGATGTTGTTAAACTTAAGCCACTGATAAAAGGAATAGTAATTAATGCCATGCCTTTTACTATGATCAGCCCTAAAACTAACCAAACAAAGGTGTGGCTTAAACTGCCCAACCAAACTTCGGCTTTAAGTAAATCTTTTATATTTAGCTTTAGTCCAATGGTAAATAACATAAGCGTTATACCAATGTTAGCTAGCACGTGGATCATACTGTCGGCTTCATAACCAAGAAAAAGTAAGATAAAACCTGCAGCCAAATAACCAATTGACGGTGGTAAAGCCACCAATTTTGTTAATAGCCCACAAATAAACGCAAAACCTATCCAGATAAATTCCATTCTTAATTAATCTTCCGTAGTCATTAAATTGTTAAGTTGCTGTTCAACATATTCTGCAATTATTGGCTGAGCTTCTGCGTTTGGATGAATACCGTCGGCTTGCATAAGTGTTTTATCGGTGGCAACCGCTTCCATAAAAAACGGCAGTAAGGTTATGTTGGTGACTTTTGCAACGTCTTCAAAAACTTGCTCAAACATTTTATTGTATCTTGGGCCATAATTTGGCGTTATTCTGATCTTAATCATTGAAACTTTGATATTTTTTTCTTGTGCAATTTTGACCATTTGTAACAAATTATTTTTTATTAATTTAGGTGAATAGCCTCGTAAACCATCATTGCCACCTAATTCAATCAACAAGTGATCAACGTTTTCATTCGCTAAAATGCCTGCTAGCCGAGATAATCCGCCACTCGTCGTTTCACCACTAACACTGGCATTTATTATTGTGTAAGGTTGGTTTTGCTCGCTAAGCTTTTTATTGAGTATATGTACCCAACCTTGAGTGGGTTTCATCCCGTAACTTGCGCTGATACTATCACCTAATAATAAAATATTGGTGACAGGTGTGATACTAATGCTGTTATCAACCGTATTGGTCTGTTTGTTTTGTGCAGTTGCGTTCGCTGTAGTGATTAAAAGTAAACTAATAAACAATATAAAGAGTGGATAATTTTTCATGCAAGTAAATTCCGAGAGTATTCTAAGCGTTAAAGACCTAACTAAATCAGTACAAGTTGAAGATAAAACCTTAATTTTACTTCAACCACTAAACTTAGACGTTGCCGCGGGCGAGTCAATTGCCATTGTTGGCTCATCTGGCTCTGGTAAAACCACACTATTATCGATTTTAGCGGGGTTAGATTTACCAAGCTCCGGTCAAGTGTATCTTAAAAAGCAGCCATTACACCAGTTTAATGAAGAGCAGCGCAGTCAAGTTCGTGCTCAGCATGTTGGTTTTATTTTTCAACAGTTTCTTTTAATTAACAGCTTAACCGCCCTAGAAAATGTCATGCTCCCCGCAGAGCTCGCAAACTTTCCTGATGCTCAAGCACGTGGCGAAGCTTTGCTTGAGCAAGTGGGCTTAGCAGACCGACTTGACCATTATCCTTCTCAGCTTTCTGGTGGTGAACAACAACGGGTAGCTATTGCTCGGGCATTTATCTCTAAACCTGATATTTTATTTGCTGATGAGCCAACAGGCAATTTAGATAGTAAGACCGGACAACATATTACTGATTTAATATTTGATTTGAATGCTAAAGAAGGCACGACATTAGTATTGGTTACTCATGATGCTAAATTAGCTGCAAGATGTCAGCGGCAAGTGGAAATGGACAGCGGTGTTTTAACCGAAACGGCTACTGCGGTTACTCCTCAAAATATAGAAAAAAATCAGGTTGATAACCAAGCTACAACCCACGATGTCGCACAAAGCAACAACTCTGCGACACAAGTAGGTTAATGATGACTATTGCTAACCCAAAAGCCTCAACAATGTGGTTTACGCAGTCCCTGCGTTTACTGCACCATGAGCTTCGCCGCGGCGAATTAACCATTATATTTCTCGCTATTGTGCTTGCCGTTGCCACAGTGTTCTCATTAACAGGATTCTCAGGCCAAATTAAGCATGCCATAGTCGCCAATAGTACTAACACGATAGGTGCCGATCGTGTTCTGCGCATGTCGTCAGAAATTGATCTTAGTATTATCGAGAAAAGCCAGTCATTGGCGATAAAGTCTGCACGAAAAATTGAAACGGAGTCAATGGCTTTTGCGGGTGACAATATGTTACTAAGCGAGCTCGATGCGGTATCAGACACTTATCCTTTACGTGGTGAATTACGGGTGAAAACCTCGTTATCACAAACCGAAAGCACAGTAGTTAATGCCCCAAGCCCAGGTAGTGTTTGGGTAGAGCCAAGCGTGTTAAGTCGTTTAAATGTTGAAATTGGCGACATTATTGAAATTGGTATGGCGCCACTCACCATTGCCGGCATTGTTACTGATATTCCTGATCGTTCATACCGCGCTTTTATTGCCGGCCCAACGGTTATCTTAAATATTGCGGATATGCCGAAAACTGAGCTAATTCAGCCAGGCAGCCGTATAACCTACAAGTATTTATTTGCCGGTGAATCTGACGCAATAGAAACTTTTGAAACCTGGATAAAACCTCAAATTAATGAATCACAGCGTTGGTATGATGCTAAAGCCGCACAGAATCGTTTATCGAGAATATTAGACACCGCAGAAAAGTTTCTCTCGTTAGCAAGCATGTTAGGCATTGTATTAGCCGCGGTTGCTGTGGCTGTTGCAAGTCGCCGTTATGGGCAGCGTCATCAGTCAACCGTTTCAATATTTAAAGCGTTAG
The DNA here is from genome assembly GCF_002077175.1 of Colwellia sp. PAMC 21821. Classification (NCBI taxonomy): domain Bacteria; kingdom Pseudomonadati; phylum Pseudomonadota; class Gammaproteobacteria; order Alteromonadales; family Colwelliaceae; genus Colwellia; species Colwellia sp. PAMC 21821. Next base: position 370,998 of record NZ_CP014943.1, on the reverse strand, counting down.
GTGCATCAGTTTCACATGTCAGAAAATTGTATTGTTTGCACTGGACTTTATTAAGTTGTTTAAGTATTGCAACAGGCTTAGTGGTGGGCTATGGTTTATTGCTGCTCGGTGTTAATGCCATTGCGAGCTATTTGTCATTGGCCGATGCGCCGCTGACCTTCGTGCCATTTTTAACCGCGATATTTACCGGTTTATTGTGTGCAATAGCGTTTGCCATTCACCCGATTATGACCTTAGTACAAAGCTCACCGTTAAACGTAATTCGCGGCTTTAGCCAAGACAAAGTAGCGCGCTTTGGTTGGCATCAACTACCGCCAATATTAGCGTTATTTTTATTACTGTTTATTTTCAGTCAAGATGTAGTCATGAGTGCTGCTTTATTGCTAGGCGGTGTTGTTGTCTCTTTCATTTTGTTATTGCTCGGACGAGGATTAATGAGTGCAGGGCGCAGCGTCGGCACTAAAGCTGGAAAGTCTTGGCACTTGGCATTAGCAAATTTAAAGCGACGAGCCAGTGAAAATAGCGTTCAACTGGTCAGTTTTACTATCGCGATAAAACTTTTGTTACTGATCACGGTAATGAAAAGCTCAATATTATCGGAATGGGAACAGCAATTTCCTGAAGATACACCGAATCATTACTTGATCAATATCACCCAAAATCAAATTGATCCTTTAAAAGTTTTTGTTGAAGAAAATAATATTGCCAATCAAGGGTTTTATCATGTTTATCGAGGTCGCTTATCGGCAATAAACGGGATAAAAACTGTTGATGAAGATGACAACGAAAACCAAGCGCAAAGTGATGAAAAACCTGATGAACAGGCAAAACAAAAAAACACAAAAACTGAACAGAAAGAGAGTCGGCAAGGCATGGGGCGTGAACTTGGCTTAACGTGGCGTACTGAATTACCCGAGGAAAATGAAATTACGGCTGGCCAATGGTGGCAATTTGGCGATGAAACACCTCAAGTATCAATTGAAAGCAACATTGCAGAACGGTTGGAAATTAATTTAGGTGATAATTTGACCTTCACCCTTGGCTCTGATGAGTTTACGGTGCCAGTAACTAGCATTCGTAAAGTGAATTGGCAAAGTCGACAGTTAAACTTCATTATGGTGTTTAATGAAAGTGCTCTTGAGCAATATCCAACCACATCGATTTCTGCTTGGTCAATTCTTGATAAAGACCGTGATTTGGTTTATCGCTTTTTAGCAAACTTTCCGACCATTACGGTAATGGACTTTGCCGCGATTATGGCACAGCTCAATAGCATTATTGAGCAAGTAACGGTTGCGATTCAGTTGATCCTAATTTTGGTCGTACTTGCGGGGAGTTTAGTGTTAATAGCGCAAGTACAAGCCAGTATGGAAGAACGCGAACGCGAACTAGCGATATTAAGAACCTTAGGCGCTAAAGGCAGCCTGTTACGTAATAGCGTGTTATATGAATTTGTCGCATTAGGCGCAATTGCAGGCTTAATGGCAAGTATTGGTATGGAAATAGCGGTTTATATTTTGCAAAGCCAAGTATTTAACATGTCAGGCAGTTTCCATTTTCAATATTGGTTAGTGGGGATTGGCGCTGGGGCGTTTTTTGTTGGCACCATTGGTATGCTTAGCTGTTGGCGTCTACTTAAACTGTCGAGTGTTACTTTAATTCGACGAACGATGTAATTTTATTACTTTAGTAAAACTATACTGCCTTTAATACTAGCGAGCATGCTATGAAATCGCGTATAGTTTTATGTACTTATGCATACGGGTTTACACAATGGGTTTACAAGGAAAGTCTGAAGGCGCGGTGAAGTTTTTATTGGTTACCGCCGCATTATTTGTGGTTCTAGCGGGTATAAAAACCGCAGCGACATTATTGGTGCCATTTTTATTATCGGCGTTTATCGCCATTATTTGTAACCCGTTAGTGGTGATGGCGGCGCGCTATAAAATTCCAAAACCGGTAGCGGTTGTCTTTGTTATTGGCATTTTTGTTTCCATTGCGCTTTCACTGGCAGGGCTAGTCGGTAATTCGTTAAATGAATTGTCACAACTTATTCCAGAATATCGTGCACAGCTGCAAGAAGAGTTTATTTGGTTAACCCAGCAATTAGACGATTACAATATTATAATATCGTCAGAGCTTTTGATTGAATACTTTGATCCCGCAGCCGCGATGGGGCTAGCTGCGAACATGCTCAGCGGTTTGGGCGGTGTAATGGCGAACTTGTTTTTAATCATTATCACGGTAATCTTTATGCTGTTTGAAGCATCATCAATTCCGCATAAATTACATTTAGCGCTTGACGATCCGCAAGCGCGATTAAAACAAATTGATCAGTTTTTGGCATCGGTAAATAACTATTTAGCGATTAAAACCTTAGTTAGTATCGCGACCGGCGTTATTGTTTCAATTATGTTGTGGGCCTTTGGTTTAGACTTTTTCTTATTGTGGGGGGTGTTAGCATTTTTACTGAATTACATTCCTAATATTGGCTCTATTATCGCCGCTGTTCCTGCAATGTCGCTAGCTGTTTTACAGTTAGGGCCAGCCGCCGCAGGTTTTATTGGCTTAGGTTATTTAACTATAAACACGGTTATGGGCAATGTGGTTGAACCACGTTATTTAGGTCGCGGTCTTGGCTTATCCACCTTAGTGGTCTTTCTCTCTTTAATCTTTTGGGGCTGGTTGCTAGGTACGGTTGGTATGCTGTTATCAGTACCTTTGACCATGATCATTAAAATAGCCTTAGAAAACTCTGAAGAAGGCCGTTGGTTTGCGGTGTTATTATCCAGTGAAGATGCTGATCAGTAAGCGTTCATATTATTGCGATTATTAGCGATAACAAAACTGCACTTACTAAGTTTCTATAGTGGAATATTAAAAAGGGAATATAATTCCCTTTTTTTGTGAGTAAAATAGGCTGAAGATTAATGAACTTGCTGTGATGTAAAGTTATTGATTTTAAATGAAATTTTTGTACTTTCTTGACGTCTTTTATAGGTACGTATTGTGTTTAAAATGAAATCTGTTTAATTCTTTATTATTACTGAGCAGTAAAAGTGAATTACAATAATCTAGTATTGTGCTTCGGCAATAAGTCCAGATAATGGAGTGACAATAAAATACAGGTTTTATTTAATAAATCATAATAAGACAGACGAATGAAGCTTATTTTGGAGAGAGTAATGAAGTTTGAAGACGTTATAAACCTTAAGTCGAATCAGATCACTGACCCAACCTATATAAAAAAATGTAAAGAAACGCTTGAACGTCATGGTGCAATTGTTCTTGATGACTTCATCACTCCACAGGCTTTAGAGCAAATTAAACTTGAAGGTGCGGCTAAGAAGCATTTAGCATTTTTTACTAACAAGCAGCATAACATTTATATTAGTGATGCCGATCCGAGTTACCCTGAAGATCATATTAGAAACAAACGGGTAATATCAAGCAAAGGTTGTATTACGGATGATCAAATATCCGCTGAATCTGTACTTCGAACGTTATATGACAGTGACGTTTTTCGCTCATTTTTAAAAGTAGTATTAAATGAACAGGCGCTTTATTCCTATGATGATGACTGTTCTTCAATTAATCTTCATTATGCCAGCGAAGGGCAGGAGCTAGGTTGGCATTTTGATAACTCTTCTTTTGCAACTACCTTGATGATCCAAAAACCTGAAGCGGGTGGAGAGTTTCAATATGTCAGAGATGTTAGAGACGCCGATAAAGGCGAAATGAACTTTTCTGATGCTGAAAAAGTGCTCGCTGGAGACATTACTCCTGATATGTTAGCAATTGAACCCGGTGCATTAGTACTTTTTAGAGGCCGAAATGCTATCCACCGTGTCACTCCTACTATCGGTAATACTACCCGAATGATGGTGGTGCTTGCCTATAACAACAAACCTGGTGTTGCTCTTTCAGCATCAGCGCGTAAAACCTTTTACGGAAAATAATAATAAAACGCAACGTGACCGTTAACAAAAGGTATTACAATGGAAAATATTAAGCTTAAAAACAATAGTTTCATGCACTCAGAGATTAAAGTTGTTTTATCAATATTATCAATAGCAATTGCTTACATGATTTATGAATATATGAGCTCAGGTTCGGCCATGCTAAATTCCGTACTGGTCTCTATTTTACTCATGTTAAGTTTAAGTTTGCTCAGGGTTAACGTAGTGGTAGCACTGCTTTTATCTGCTATTTTTGCTGGCGTTGTCGGCGGGCTTAATATTACCGAAACCATTGACGCTTTTAATACCGGCATAGGCTCAGGAGGCAGAACAGCATTAAGTTATGCCTTGCTTGGCGCATTCGCAGCAACAATATCTAAGTCAGGTTTACCGGCAATGTTTGCGAGTAAAATCACCAAAAAACTTAATGGTGTAACTAGCGAAAGCCAAACCCGAAAAATTAAATACTTTGTGCTAGCCTTTTTATTGTTAGCTGCGTTTTCATCGCAAAATATTGTGCCTATTCATATCGCTTTTATCCCTATTCTAGTACCACCTTTATTGTTTATGATGACTAAAATGGGTATTGACCGTAGGTTAGTGGCGTGTATTTTAACCTTTGGTTTGGTGAGCCCTTATATGTTCTTCCCAGTAGGTTTTGGTGCGATTTTCTTAAATGATATTTTATTGGGCAATATTCAACAAAGTGGTCTGCAAACCGATGGCATTAATGCCGCTGTAGCAATGTTAATTCCTGCATCGGGAATGTTAGTAGGGTTACTAATTGCGGTTTTTTACAGTTATCGTAATAAACGTGAATACGATCTAGAAAAGTTGGAAAAAGTAGAAGGTATTGAAGAAAATCATGAAACCCCATATTGCGGTAGAACCGTTGCGGTAGCTGTAATCGCTATTGTTTTAGCCTTTACGATTCAGATTATGACGCACTCAATGATTTATGGCGGTGTGGCAGGCTTTTTAGTGTTCTTATTAACCGGCTCTTTAAAGTGGCAAGACTCAGACGATGTTTTTACGCAAGGCATGCGTATGATGGCCATGATTGGTTTTATTATGATCGCCGCCGGTGGTTTTGCTGAAGTATTACGCTCAACGGGTGACATTAATTCACTGGTCGCAGCATCAGTCGATATTATGGGTGACAGTAAGGCTATTGCCGCTATTTTGATGTTATTAGTCGGACTTTTTATTACCATTGGCATTGGTTCGTCATTTTCAACCATTCCCATTATTGCCGCCATTTATGTTCCGCTTGCCTTACAATTAAACTTTTCACCACTGGCCATTGTCGCTTTAGTCGGTACGGCAGCAGCACTTGGTGATGCAGGCTCTCCAGCGTCTGATTCAACATTAGGGCCGACAGCAGGGCTTAATATTGACGGACAACATAATCATATTTGGGACAGTGTAGTCCCGACATTTATTCACTACAACTTACCGTTAATTGCTTTTGGTTGGATAGCCGCTATGGTTTTATAAAAATATTGTCACTAGATTAAAGGGGGGGAATCGAAATATTTAATTTGTTGTAAGTTGATATTTCCTCCCTGCAAAACTAACAAAATAATTCACAGGGAGAAAAGCAGGAAGACTACAAGAGGACAACACTGAAAAAGGTAACTAAGGGCATGTTTTATTGAACTCAGCTCAGTTTAACTTGGCTTTTGTCCTACTTTAAAATAACCGGTTGAGAGGAATTGCACCGCTTCATTGCGCTTTTTGCCAATCAAAATTGAACCATCATCCATAAACAGAAAGTTTTTCCAACAACGTTGAAATACCGCCCAGGTGGTTTCAATAACATTGTCTCTCGCACTGCAATAATAAACCACGGTATTATTATCCCATTTTAGATGGGTTAAAATCATCTCGGGTAATAAACTCTCTTCACTATCCCAAGTACCTTCCCACTTGCCATTATCTAGCCACGACGCTGCGTTTTCCGGCCAGTCACCTTTTTTAAAAAAGTCAGGGTGATCAACTTGTTTACTAATGCTGCCATCCCAAAGTACCTTTGCACGATTACTTGCCATAGGTTTAATCTTTGCTTTGTCGCTATCGCTAATCGGTAAACTATTATGCTTAAAGACCCAAGCGTTTTTTAATTCGTCAATTGAGGTGTAGTTCATGGTGTCTTCTATAAAGTAATTGTTGCCGCATTATAACAAGGCTGTGTGATAACTCATTAACAATTTCGAATGACAATTAGTGTAAACCTATAATTAATTATAAGTCGCTACTAAGCACAATAGTTTTTATTTACAGCAAAATTAATTAAGTTTTTGCTCGGTAACTTTATATTCCAAACTGCGTTCTGCTTTACCCTTGGTCACTACAAACACTTAATAAATCTTCAATAAAATAAGCAAGTGCGCGGCGTTCAATTTTTTCGATTAATTTTTGCTGCTCAACAGTTAGCATGTGATACATAGTGGCTGCGCCAAAGTCGCCAAAAATTATATTAGCATCCTCGTCAAACAGGGTGTTGTGGGCGTACAAATCCCCATGACATACTTTGTTTGAGTGCAAATGTTCAAATACATTTTTCATTTGCGTCACTATTTTATCAGTTTGCTCGATGCTTAAGGTAAAGCCTGCTGGGAAAGTGTCACGGGTACAGGTTTTGAAGTTTGGCGGTAAGCCCAAGTTTTTAAAGTTATTCGGTATCAAATTCATGATTAACGCTAAATAATCTTCCTCGTTCACTTGTGCTAAAGAACGGACTAGATTTTGATGATCGCCAACTTTTAAACAGGCTTGTAATTCATCTTCTGGATAGCCATCACTAGTTACTTTTCCTTTAAACTTTTTAACAGCAACTTCATCTGGAAATGTCGATTGGTTTTTAGTCCAAGTAGCTCTTGAAATAACGCCTGAAGCACCTTGTCCAAGCACATTGTGTAAGGTAAAGCTTGATGAGGGTAATGATGGAACTGATGCAACTTCTAGGTTAGAACGGCTAAACGGGTTACCTGAAAATGCAAACCATGCAAGCTTAGGTAAGTTCAATAATTGCTCTGGACACTCTGTCAGATTGTTGGCTGAAATACGCACTAACTCAAGGTTAGTTGATTGCGCTAGGGTTAACGGTAGTGTGGTTAACTTATTTCCAGCTAACGCCAACTTTTGCAGCTTTGGGCGTTCTCCTAAAACGTCGGGTAATGTTTCAATGCAGTTATCAGTTAAAATTAACCAACGTAACTTTGCAGGTAATGAGTTAGTAGGTACTTGATTAATTTGGTTTGATTTAAAGCCTACCATTTCTAAATTTTCGCACTGCCCTAAAACTTCAGGTAAAACTTCAAATAAGTTATTCGAGGCAAAAATTATTTTAAGACTTTTGAGTTGAGTTAACTCGTTTGGTAGCGAGGATAATTGGTTGTCAGATAAATCTAGGATTTCTAAGCTGTCTGCTAATGAAAGAATTTCCATCGGAAATGAGCTTAAGTTCTCGGATAATTTTAAACGCGTAATGCCCATGAGTTCGCCAGACTTTAACTGAGCCAGAGTATGCATTTATTAATCCTATTGTTATTTTTAGTCGCGTAAAATGACGATGCCATAAAATATAGTAGATATAAAAAAACCCGATAAGCTTAATTAAATGCTCTCGGGCTTTTTTGGGTTTAGTAAACCCTAATATGGTGCTCGCTACTGGACTCGAACCAGTGACACCTTGCATGTCATGCAAGTACTCTAACCAACTGAGCTAAGCGAGCTTTAGTTTTATATAAAACGTGTTGAGTAACTCAACGAGGCGCTATGTTAGCGATCTGTTTTAGCAAGTGCAAGCAGTTTTATACAAAACTCGATGTAACTGCTGATTAATTCAGCAGTGGCGATTATACTTGCTCATTTATGCGACACATAGCCCAATAAATCGATTAACTTGCCAATGCCGCTTGTTGGTCAAAGCGATTTTGTACTACTTTTAATCGCCAAGCCAGCAACACTGCTGCCACAGTTAAACCAGAAATAAAGCCTATCCAGAAACCATAAGGACCCGATGCTGGCGCTATCCAGTCGGTTAACCCTAATATTGAGCCGAAAGATAAGCCAACAATCCAGTAGGAGAAGAAGGTGATGTACAAAATTGATTTAGTGTCTTTGTAGCCACGTAATGCGCCGGCTGAAATAACTTGTATGGCATCTGAAAACTGAAATAAAGCCGCTAAAAACATTAAGCCAGCGGCAAGCTCAAGCACTTCAGTATCTGTGGTATAGATAGCTGCAATTTGTGTACTGAATAACAAAGTAACGGCTGCTGTTGCTACCGCAATAATCAGTCCCAAAATAACGGAATATCGGCAAAGCTCTTTTGCTTTTTCAAGGTTTTTATTACCCACTTCAAAACCGACTTTTATGGTGACAGCCATTGCTAAACTTAACGGCACCATAAAAACAAGACCAGAAAAGTTAATCGCTATTTGGTGGCTTGCGACCACATTGGCGCCAAAGGGTATCAGTATTATGGCGACGGCGGCGAATAGACTTACTTCGAAAAGTAAAGATAATGCTATCGGTGTACCTAATGCCAATATGATTTTAATTTCTGACCATTGCGGCCAATAGAACTTAGTATACAGTGGTGCTTGTTTTAGGTGTTTTGAGTAATAAGTATACGCCAGCATGCCGAGAAACATAACCCAGTAAACAAGGGCTGTTGCAAGACCACAACCGGCACCACCTAGTGCAGGCATACCAAACTCACCATAAATAAAAATATAGTTGGCCGGAATGTTAATCAGCAAACCTAATATGCTAATGATCATGGTTGGTCGCGTAAAAGACAAACCTTCTGAGTAATTACGTAATACTAAATACAAGCAATAGCCCGGGCCGCCCCAAACAATGTAGCCTAAATAGTCAAACATCAGGTTTTTTAGCTCAGGCTCCATAGAGAGTGAGTCTATTAACATAGGGGTTGCGATGTAGTACAGAATAATGATTATTATTGAAAAGAAAACGGCTATCCAAGCAGTTTGGTAGCTGGCTTTTGCTACATCATCAAACTGCTTTGCGCCTGAAAGTTGCGAAATAATACTGGCCAGTGCCATCACCAGACCCGATATGGTTAAAATTAAGGGTAACCAAACACTACTGGCAACGGCAACCGCTGCCATATCAGTGGCGCTAACTCGACCGGCCATTACTGTGTCAGCAAAACCCATTAAATTTTGGATCAATTGAGCGATTAAAATTGGGTAAGCCAATTTCATTAAATTTTTGCTATTGGAAAAAAAACGATTAATGTTCATCAAGGCAATTATATCATCAGGTTATTCTTGCTAAGATAGCAAAAAATAGAGTATTTATCTGGATAATATATGTTTACCGGTATAGTGCAATCACAAGCTGAAGTAATTGCGATAATTAGTAAAGAAAATGCGATAAGATTAAAAATCGCGTTAGAAAACTCACTTATAGTTAACCTTGAAATTGGCGCTAGCGTTTCGATAAATGGCGTTTGTTTAACAGCTGTTGAATTTGGCCGTTTAGACGACGCTAGCAGCTTTATAAGTTTCGATGTTATTGATGAAACGTTGCGGGTTTCTAACCTTGCTGAAATTGAAATAGGGACAATGGTTAATGTGGAACGCTCGTTAAAAATTGGTGATGAAATTGGCGGACATATGCTCAGCGGCCATGTTCATACTCAAGCCACTGTGGTTAATCGTATTGATAGCCAAGATAATTGCACGATAAGTTTTACCATAGCGCCTGAATATCAAAAATATATCTTTGCCAAAGGTTTTATTAGTATCAATGGCATCAGTTTGACATTAGGCGCTGAAGTAGCTGAGACATTTTCGGTACATTTAATACCTGAAACGTTGTCGCGTACCAACTTACAACATGTGCTTGTTGGCGATAAAGTTAATATTGAAATTGATCAGCAAACTATGACCATTGTTGAAACCATTGAGCGCATGAAGTTAAACCATTAACCTTAATAGGATAGTGCAGTATATTTTGACCGTTTAACGTTGCGTTAATATTTAATGTATTGTCATTTAACGCATTGTCTAAACAACGACGGGTTTAAAAGTACTGCTCATTATCACTAGCTACCGCCAATTGAATTTTTTTATGGTATTCATCAATATGTAAATTCAAATGCATTTCCATGCAGCAGGCAGGGCACTCTTCATAATAATCTTGGTCGCCTTCAGTGGCGTCTAAGCTAACATGAATATTATGGCCGCAGTGTGGGCATTTTATACGTTGTTCTTTAATCTTATGGGGCATGCTGCCTCCTAGACTTTAACTGAATGAACTGTAGATTTTAGTATGGTCAATTTTCATAAAAGTGCTAGTGTTGAGATATTAAAAAACTAAACTCAACTGAACTCAACTCAACTATGCGTATGACTAATCAGATACATTTACTGGCTTTAATGCAGTGCTAAAATTCGAATTAAGTTACTCTTAGATTGTTCAACATAAACCCCACCAAATAAGTTTGCATGATTAAGTATATGGTAAAAGTTGTAGATTAATTTACGATTTTCGTAGCCGTTTTCTAACGGGTAAACCTCGTGATAGCCTTGATAAAATTCATCTGGCATTTGACCAAATAATTCTGTCATGGCGAGATCAACTTCACGATCGCCGTAATAACAGGCAGGATCATAAATAAACACGCTATTATCGCTAAAACCAATATTGCCTTGCCATAAGTCGCCATGCACTAAACAAGGGGTGACTTGATGATGTAATAAGGCGTCATGACAGACTCGAATAATATGTTCGATATCACCTAAAATAATTGATTTTTCAGCAAGCAGTTGCAATTGCCAGCCAATGCGTTGCTCGGCAAAAAATGTTCGCCAATTACTTTGCCAGTCGTTAGGTTGTTGTGTATTACCAATGTAATTATCGTGTTGCCAACCGAATTGACCATGTGATGATTGTTGATGCATGTTGGCTAGTTGTCTACCAAACAATAACCAGTTTTTAGTGCCGGTATGATTAAAAGGGAGATATTCTAAAACTAAATAGCTTTTGTCTAACGTTGTACCTGTGGTGATAACGTTTGGGCATGCAATGGTATTAAGCTGTTTAATTTTTTCTAAAGAGTATGCCTCGGTTTCAAATTGTTGCAGCCGAGACTTATCGTTTAGTTTTATAAAATAATTGTGCTGATAATCACTTAACCAATAGCATAAATTTATGTCACCACCAGTGACTAATTGTTTATGCTTAATGTTAAATTCTTCACCTATTACTTGTGATATATCTCGTTCAATATTTTGCCACATGTTCACGTACCCACCAGGCTGCACTAATTAGCAATTATAGTAGAGGATGAGAAATAAACGTAATAATGACGTAATCTTGCTTAAACAAGGCTAAATGGAGCGCTATTTAACTATTCGATATCAATAATTAAATTTTCAATTTTATTGGGCACACCATCCCATTGGTCTGCATCAGCAGGAGCAGGAATAACGTCGGTGATTACGGGCCATGTTTTAGCAAGTTCGGCGTTAAGTTCAATAAAGTCTTTTTGACTCTCAGGCACTTCACTTTCTTCATAAATAGCGTCGGCGGGGCATTCAACAGGGCACAAGTCGCAATCAATACATGAGTCAGGGTTAATGACTAAAAAATTGGGTCCTTGATGAAAGGCATCGGCAGGGCAAACTGCGACACAATCTGTGTATTTACATTGAATACAATTATCAGTTACTACAAACGCCATTTTACTCTGCTTAGTTTATCTGTTGGTGGTTCAAATTTATCCGCATTTATGCGACTACATTTCTGCGACTAATAGGCGGATCATACCTTGCTAGCGAACAAATTCAATTATTGTTTTAGCTTTGTGTTTGGTATCGCTAGTACTATCAGGTAAAATAGCGCCAATTTTTACCCTAGTCTCGCTTTGGATACACAATATGTTGCGTTTAACTAACGTCAAATTACCGCTAAATCATCAACCTGAAGACTTAGAGCAAGTCATTCTTGCAACATTGAAAATCACTGCTGAGCAGCTAACAAGTTTTTCAATCTTTAAACGTGGTTACGATGCGCGTAAAAAGAGCAAAATTATTTTGATGTATACCTTAGATGTAGAGACTACAAAGAATGAACAGCTGCTTGCTGAACATTCAAGTGATCAAAATATTAAAGCCAGCCCAGATACTAGTTATAAGTTTGTTGGACAAGCGCCAGAAAACCTAACCGAGCGCCCAGTCGTCATTGGTATGGGACCTTGTGGTTTATTTGCAGGGTTACTGTTAGCGCAAATGGGCTTTAACCCCATTATTTTAGAGCGTGGTAGTGAAGTACGTCAGCGTACTAAAGATACTTTCGGCTTTTGGCGGAAAAAAATTCTTAATACAGAATCTAATGTTCAATTTGGTGAAGGTGGCGCGGGTACGTTTTCTGACGGCAAGCTTTACAGCCAAGTTAAAGATCCAAAACATTATAGCCGTAAAGTGCTGCACGAGTTTGTTGATGCGGGTGCGCCAAGCGAAATATTATTCGTAAGCAAGCCGCACATCGGTACTTTTAAATTGGTGACTATGGTTGAACAAATGCGTGCTGAAATACATCGCCTTGGTGGTGAAGTGCGTTTTGACCAGCGTGTTGATGATATTCATTTTACCCAAGCAGATGATAACAGCGACAATATGCAAGTTACTGGCTTAACGTTAGCAACGGGTGAGGTCATTAATACAAAACATATTGCGCTAGCTATTGGACATAGTGCCCGTGATACGTTTGAAATGTTGCATAAAAAAGGTGTTTTTATTAAAGCCAAACCTTTTTCAGTTGGTTTTAGAATTGAACATGAACAATCGGTAATTGACGATGCTCGTTTTGGCGATAATGCCGGTAACCCGATATTAGGTGCGGCTGACTACAAGCTTGTTCACCATTGTAAAAATGGCCGTTCAGTTTATAGTTTTTGTATGTGCCCTGGTGGCACGGTAGTCGCAGCGGCATCTGAAGAAGGCCGCTTGGTTACAAACGGCATGAGCCAATATTCACGTCATGAACGTAACGCTAATAGCGCCATTGTCGTTGGAATATCTCCAGAAGATTATGATGAAAATGGCAGTAAAGATAACGTACTTGCCGGCATTGAGTTTCAACGCCGACTTGAAGAAACCGCATTTAAACTCGGCGGTGAAAACTACGATGCACCTGTGCAATTAGTGGGTGACTTTTTAGCCGGACGAAAAAGTGGTGAGCACGGTGTTGTTGAACCCTCATATAAGCCGGGTGTGAAGTACTGTGATTTAAGTGAAACCTTACCTGCTTATGCTATTGAAGCTATTCGTGAAGCACTACCTGCGTTTGAGCGAAAAATAAAAGGTTTCTCAATGGCCGATGCCACTTTAACGGCTGTTGAAACTCGAACTTCGTCTCCTATTAATATTACCCGTGATAAAGACAGCTTAGAAAGTGTTAATACCAAAGGTTTGTATCCAGCGGGTGAAGGTGCAGGTTATGCAGGCGGTATTTTATCTGCAGGTATTGATGGGATTAAAGTCGCTGAAGCTATGGCGCTTTCTATGCTTAAAAACCACCAATAACGTATAAACAATCAGTTAATTATCTATTCTAAGCCTTAACTCATTATGGCGATCAGGCACTTCAAGTTACCGTGACAGTATCTTGAAGTGAACTCTTTAACCTTGAAGTGAACACTGTACTTTTGAAGTGAAGTAAATAACTTTGAAGCTAACTTAGCATTCATTTGATTCATGCATTAGTTAGTTATGTTGTATTTCTTGAATATCGGTTTTAATTTGTTGCTGGAATTTACTTTTAGGTAACTGCTCTCTCATATTATTGAGTGTGGTCCAAATACTGTTAAGTGCCATCGGTTTGGCTAGCCATTGTGGAATGTTACCTTTAGGGTCAACCTTAAACTGATAAGTAATACTTATGCGCTCAGGCTGAGTCGGTATAATTTTCCAATGCGCGCTTAACACTTGCATGCGAATGGCGTCATCGGTCTTTGCAATGTTATCACCATAGTCTTCAAGCAAAATTTCTATCGATAGATCCTGATTCTGCCAATATCGAGAATAAACCACTATCTCGCGTGCTGAAAATGGCCATATACTTTTGAAACGAGTTTTGAAAATATGTTCATTAGTCGCTATTTCACTAATCATTACCGCTGACTCTGCATTGTCTAACCAGTGAGATGTCATTTCTAAGTCTTCAATAAAGTAAAGAAAACCAGCAAGCGTTGATGTAAGCTCAGCTTGTGCTTTTATTTCAATTAAATTTTTCACGCTATCTATACGATAGCTTACCTTGAAATAATCGTCTGTACGCCATAATTTCCAAGGCATTTCTTGAGCTTTATCATTGGCTTTACTGGCTATTTCAGCAGTGTTTTGTATCGCTAAACTATTAATTGAATATAAGCTAAGCAAAGCACTGAAAATCATCCGCACTTTTAATGTCATCATTTTTTTTACTTGCTGGCTCAATATACTCGTCCTGTGCATTGCAAATTATAGCGAATTACCCTATATTCCCGTGCTCGCTTTAACGCAAATTTTATTATTTTCATTTCATTGTGTTAATAGCCACCGATATAGTATCGAATTTAGCATTATATAGCGTCATTAATTGTTTAATAATCAATAATGTTGTTATAAAAATTATTATACCAATTGAATTAAGTAAGTGAGCAATTATAAGCGAGTATAAATATTCAAGATTAAGGCACTTGATTGAGCAATAGCTGGCTATTGGGATTGAAAGTAACGCAGATATTGGACATTTAAACCATCTTAGAATGATCGATTATTTATTTCACTTGGTATTATTTATACTCAAGCGGCACTTAGTGTGTGTCGCCACTGAACAAAGGAAAACACATGCCTGTAATTACGCTTCCCGACGGTAGTCAACGCTCTTTTGAACAAGCTGTTTCTGTAATGGACGTTGCCTTAGATATCGGTCCTGGATTGGCAAAAGCCACCATTGCTGGTCGCATCAATGGCGAGTTAGTCGATGCTTGTGAATTAATTAAAGCAGATGCAGCGCTGCAACTTATTACCAGTAAAGACAGCGAAGGTCTTGAGATCATCCGTCATTCTTGCGCGCATTTATTAGGCCATGCTATTAAGCAGTTATGGCCTAATACCAAAATGGCCATTGGGCCGACAATCGATAACGGTTTCTATTACGATGTTGACCTAGAAGAGTCAATTACCGAAGACGATTTAGTTAAGCTAGAAAAGCGCATGACAGAATTAGCGCGTACCGGCTACGAAGTTGTTAAGAAAACCGGTACGTGGCAAGACGCTTACGACGCGTTTACTGAGCGTGGCGAAAGTTATAAATTACAAATTCTTGATGAGAATATCGATAAGTCAGATACCCCTGCGCTTTATCATCATCAAGAATATATTGATATGTGTCGTGGACCACACGTACCGAGCATGCGTCATTGTCATCATTTTAAATTGATGAAAGTTGCGGGTGCTTATTGGCGTGGTAATTCAGACAACAAAATGTTGCAACGTGTTTACGGCACCGCTTGGGCTGATAAAAAGCAACTTAAAGCTTATATAGTACGATTAGCTGAAGCTGAAAAACGTGATCACCGTAAAATTGGTAAAACCTTAGATCTTTTCCATTGGCAAGAAGAAGCACCAGGCATGGTGTTTTGGCATAACGATGGTTGGACTATTTATACAGAGTTAGAGAAATTCATTCGTGAAAAATTACACGAATATGATTACGACGAAGTTAAAGCACCGATGATGATGGACCGCAGTCTTTGGGAAAAGTCAGGTCATTGGGATAAATATGCTGATGGCATGTTTACCACTGAGTCTGAAAAGCGTGAATACGCGATTAAACCGATGAACTGTCCAGGACATGTACAAATATTTAACCAAGGGTTAAAGTCTTACCGCGATTTACCACTGCGCATAGCTGAATTTGGCTGTTGTCACCGTAATGAACCTTCAGGGTCTTTACATGGTTTAATGCGCGTACGTGGCTTTACTCAAGATGACGCACATATTTTCTGTATGGAAGAACAAGTGCAAGCCGAAGTCACCAAATGTATCGAAATGGTATACGACGTGTATAGCTCATTTGGTTTTAAAGATATTGTGGTAAAATTGTCTACTCGACCAGAAAATCGTATTGGTAGTGATGAAATTTGGGATAAAGCTGAAGCCGGTCTTGCCCAAGCATTAACCGATAGTGATATCGCTTTTGAATATTTACCAGGCGAAGGCGCATTTTACGGTCCTAAAATTGAATTCACTTTAATGGATTGTTTGGGACGTGCTTGGCAATGTGGTACTGTACAACTCGATTTTGCTTTGCCAGAGCGTTTAGGCGCAACTTATGTTGGTGAAGACAACGAAAGATACATTCCGGTCATGATCCATCGTGCAATTTTAGGTTCACTTGAACGTTTTATCGGAATTTTGATTGAAGAGTACACTGGCAAATTTCCAACGTGGTTATCGCCAATTCAAGCAACTGTGATGAATATTACGGGCAAACAAGACGAATATTGTCAAAAAGTTGCAAAAAAACTGAAAGAAAGTGGATTTAGAGCAAAACTAGACTTGAGAAATGAGAAGATAGGCTTTAAAATCCGCGAGCATACTTTAAAGCGTGTTCCGTATTTGTTAGTTGTCGGTGATAAAGAAATGGAAACTGGCGAAATTGCAGTACGAACTCGAAGTGGTGAAGATTTAGGTACAATGTCGGTAGACGACTTTATTACTAAATTATCGGACGAAGTTAAAAACCGTCGATAAGCACTTTGAAATAAAAAAACACGTAATATTATTATTTAACCCAAGTAAGCTAAAACTAGTGCTTACTTGGTCACAACGTTCTTTGGAGGAACATGGCTATTAAAGGTGGACAACGTGGCGGACAAAAAGAGCCGGCGCATCGCTTAAATGAGTTAATCACAGGTATTCTGGGCAATGAAGTTCGTTTAATTAAATATGACGGCGAACCCGGTGGCATAGTTACATTAGATGAAGCTATGGACCAAGCAGAGGACGCAGGTGTCGATCTTGTAGAAATCAGCCCAACAGCAAAACCTCCTGTTTGTCGAGTTATGGATTACGGTAAGTTTATCTATGAAAAGGCTAAAGAGCAGAAAGAACAACGTAAAAACCAGAAACAAATACAGGTTAAGGAAATTAAATTCCGTCCTGGAACAGATGAAGGCGATTATCAGGTAAAACTACGCAACCTGAAGCGCTTTTTAGAAGGCGGCGACAAGGTCAAGGTAACATTACGTTTCCGTGGCCGTGAAATGGCCCACCAAGAACTCGGTCTTGAAATTCTAACTCGCGTTAAAAACGATTTAGAAGAATTGACCGTAGTCGAGTTTTTCCCTCGTAGAGCGGAAGGGCGTCAAATGGTGATGGTCTTAGCCCCTAAAAAATAGATAATACCCGGTTTTACAAGCAGCTACGTATTTTTCGAAATATTTAGCTCACCGCTATTATCTTTAAGCTGGTAAACAAGGCCTACAAGTAGAGTTCAATATCTTAGCTTAACCGCTAAGCGCTTAGAAATTCTCGCCTAGTTTACTTTATATTTGGCATAACAATGCGGAGTTATTAACATGCCTAAAATGAAAACCAATAAAGGTGCTGCAAAGCGCTTTAAACAGACAGCCACAGGCTATAAATTTAAACAAGCCGGTCTTCGTCATATTTTGACTAAACGCCGTACTAAAGTTAAGCGTCATCTTCGTGCTAAATGCATGATCGCCGCAGCTGACATTAAGTCAGTTAAAAAACTTTTACGTCACGGTTAATAGGAGAGATAGAAAATGGCAAGAGTAAAACGTGGTGTACAAGCACGTGCACGTCACAAGAAGGTTCTAAAGCAAGCTAAAGGTTACTACGGTGCCCGTAGTCGCGTTTATCGCGTTGCTTTCCAAGCTGTAACTAAAGCTGGCCAATACGCATACCGTGACCGTCGTCAACGTAAGCGTCAATTCCGTCAACTTTGGATTGCTCGTATAAATGCAGCAGCTCGTCAAAATGGTTTATCTTACAGCCGTTTCATTAATGGTCTTAAAAAGGCTTCTATTGAAATCGATCGTAAGATCCTAGCTGACATCGCAGTATACGATAAAGCAGCTTTCACATTCTTAGTTGAAAAAGCGCAAGCTTCTTTAGCATAGTTTGAGATATTAGCTCTGAGATAAGGACGCCTATGGCGTCCTTTTCTTTTTTAGAAATTAAAAAAATTGACTGAAAAGTCAGGAAAATTCAAATCATATAAAATGAACCGTAACTAAGCTGGTTTATCAAATCCAAATCAAGCCTGTTTATTTAAAAGTTTAGTTTAAAAGTTTAATTTAATTATAGGAAGTAAAGGTCTTATTATGAGTCTTGCTGATCAAATTCTAGCGGTAAATAATGATTTGCCTATCCGTACTGATGTTGCTGTTCATAGCGGTAAAGTACGTTCTGTTTATTGGTTAACTCAAGCTGACAGTCGTCGCTTAATTCAAGAAAAAAACTATGATGTTGCACAAGATACACCTTTAGCGATTATGGTGATCAGTGACCGAATTTCAGCATTTGACTGTATTTGGCACGGTGAGGGAGGCATGAAAGGTGTTCCTGGCAAAGGTGCAGCATTAAATGCCATTTCTAATCATTGGTTTAAATTATTTAAAGAGCAAGGTTTAGCGGATAGCCATATTCTGGATATTCCGCACCCGTTTGTTTGGATCGTGCAAAAAGCTAAACCTGTGATGATAGAAGCTATATGTCGCCAATATATCACCGGTTCAATGTGGCGCTCGTATGCTAAAGGCGAACGTGAATTTTGTGGTATTGAACTCAGCGATGGCCTAGAAAAAGACAGTAAGTTACCACAATTACTGCAAACACCATCAACTAAAGGTATTTTACAGGATATTCCTGGCGTACCAGCCGTTGATGACGTCAATATTACGCGTAAAAATATTGAAGATAACTTCGCTGCTTTTAATTTCAAGTCAACTGAAGATATTGCCTTGTACGAAAAGTTATTAACGGAAGGCTTTGACGTTATTTCAGCAGCATTAGGCAAGCTTGATCAAATTTTTGTTGATACTAAATTTGAGTTTGGTTATGTCAAAGACCGTAATGGTAATGACAAGCTTATTTATATGGATGAAGTGGGCACGCCTGATTCATCACGTATTTGGGACGGCGAGCAATATCGCGCTGGCAATATTGTAGAAAACTCTAAAGAAGGTTTCCGTCAGTTATTACTCAGTCACTTCCCTGATCCTGATATTCTTTTGAATAAAGACCGGATGACAGAACGTGAGGCACTGGCTCGTGAGAATGAGTTACCAGCCTCAGTGTTAATGGACTTGTCTGCAACTTACCTTGCGATTGCAGAAAAAGTTATCGGTAAAAAAATTGTATTATCGCAAAATCCTAAACAAGAAATTATTGATATATTACGTGATGAATATCAACTGATTGACTAGGTTTTAGAGATTAAGCATTAAACAGCCTCGCAATAGCGGGGCTTTTTTATGCTCAGGCATTAGCCATCTCGGTAATTGCTCCCGGTAGACCCTTTGGTATTGCCAATCCCAAATATATTTAATTGCCCATTTCTGAGGCAAAGGTTACTGGCTGCACCAATATTGCACTTTTTTGGTGTTTTTATGCACTAGTTTGGTGCCTGTTGATTATGATTAACTTGCTGTATATAACTTAATTTATTGTATTTATTGTGTTTTATATTTTGGGTATAAATGGTGCTTAGTGTTATTCAAATAATGAAGTTTATAAATAAAATTAAAGTGAATGCACTTAAGGTGATCAAATGAAACTAATAACAGCAATTATTAAACCCTTCAAAATGGATGATGTTCGCGAAGCGCTAAACGAAATTGGCCTCGATGGTATGACCGTCACAGAAGTTAAAGGCTTTGGTCGTCAAAAAGGCCATACCGAACTTTATCGCGGAGCTGAATATTCGGTCGACTTTCTGCCAAAAATAAAATTTGAAATTGCGGTTAAAGATGATTTCGCTGAGCGCGTTGTTGAGACTATTGTGAGCTCGGCTCAGACCGGAAAAATAGGTGACGGAAAAATATTTGTCACCAACATTGAAAACATTACTCGTATTCGTACTGGCGAAACAGATGATGACGCTATTTAAACTTGCCTTATCGCGTTGATACATTTGGCTGTGTTAAGCCAAAATAAGAAATAAATAGTGGATGTAAAAATGAATAAAATAATTATCACACTTTTAGCTTTAAGCTTTTCAGTTCCAAGCTTTGCGGTCGAGCCAAGCCTTAACGGTGCTAATACTGCGTGGATATTAACCGCCACTGCACTAGTGTTATTGATGACTTTACCGGGATTGGCTTTATTTTATGGCGGTTTAGTGCGTCGTAAAAATATTCTATCAATTTTAATGCAATGTTTTGCCATTGCCGGCCTTTCATCAATTTTATGGTTTATCGTTGGTTACAGTATTGCCTTTGGGGAAGGTAATGCATGGATCGGCGATTTCAGTAAAGTGCTGATGGTTGGCATGACCAAAGAGTCACTTTCAGGTGACATTCCTGAAAGTTTATTTATGTTATTTCAAATGACCTTCGCGGTGATAACACCAGCGCTAATTATTGGTGCTTATGCTGAAAGAATGAAGTTTTCTGCGGTGTTACTGTTTTCAGGATTATGGCTTTTAGTGGTTTATGCTCCAGTGACTCATTGGGTTTGGGGCGGCGGCTGGCTTGCACAAATGGGCGTTTATGACTTTGCTGGTGGTATTGTTGTTCATATTACTGCCGGTGTTGCGGCACTTGTGGCTGCGTTAGTGCTTGGGCCGCGTCACGGCTTTCCAAAAACACCTATGTTACCTCACAACCTCACTATGACAGTCACTGGCGCGGGTATGCTATGGGTAGGTTGGTTTGGCTTTAATGGCGGTAGTGCGTTAGCTGCTAATGGTGATGCTTCAATGGCGATGTTAGTTACGCATCTTTCAGCTTCTGCTGGGGCGCTTACTTGGGCTGCTATTGAGTGGAAGAAATTTGGTAAAGCCAGTGTACTTGGTGCCGTAACAGGCATGGTTGCAGGTCTTGGTACTATTACACCAGCTTCAGGTTTCGTAGGGCCGGGCGGCGCGTTAATTATTGGTGTTTCAGCGGGTATTATTTGTTTTTATTCTACGGTTTATATCAAACATAAACTTAAAATTGATGACTCGTTAGATGTATTCCCAGTACATGGTATTGGCGGTATTTTAGGGACTTTACTTGCGGGGGTTTTTGCCTCAACAGAGCTAGGAGCATTTAGTGGTTTTGGTTACGCTGAAGGCATTACTACGATGCTAGGGCAAGTCACAGTACAACTTATTGGTATCGGTTCAACTATTCTTTATACTGCTGTTGTATCTTACATTTTGTTTAAATTAGTGGCGTTAATGACTAATGGTCTACGTGTTTCGAAAGAGCAGGAAACCACCGGCTTAGATTTAACAGAGCATGACGAAGTTGGTTATAACATGTAATTTATAACTGATTAATCTATCATAGGAAAAGGCGATAAAAGGCCTTTTCCTAATCCTCCTACCTCGATAAATTTCAATTTTAAAACCCCATTACTGTCAAAATATCCTAGTTTTAGAAAATAAAACTTAATCATCACCAGTTTTTTCTTGAAAAGCGCAGATTTACTCTACTCTAATAGCTATTTTTTGTGTAAAATCATTCACCATTTTATTAATCGAAAAAGTCTAGCTAAAGGCCAAAATCAGGCCGATGTTAATGCCCTATATTTTTGTATTAAAAAACTATGGGCGCTTTAAACACGCTTTAGAGGAACTCATGAATTTAGACGATATTATATTGCAGGCAGAACAAGCAATTGCTGCGGCGACTGATCCTGCAGAACTTGACCAAGTTCGCGTTAACTTCTTAGGAAAAAAAGGTTTGTTCACAGAGCAAATGAAAGGCCTAAGTAAGTTACCAAAAGAAGAAAAGCCCAAAGCGGGTCAAGTGATTAACATCGCTAAACAGCAAGTACAAAAATTGTTGACTGAACGTGGCGAATTATTGCGTGCAGAAGTTATTAAACAACAACTTGCGGCAGAATCTATCGACGTAACATTACCCGGTCGTGGTGATGAGCTAGGCGGATTACACCCAGTTACGCGCACCATCGAACGCATCGAGAGTTTTTTTGGTGACTTAGGCTTTTCAGTCAAGCAAGGGCCAGAAGTTGAAGACGACTTTCATAACTTCGATGCTTTGAATATTCCAGAGCATCATCCAGCGCGCCAAGACCACGATACTTTTTACTTTAATCCTAAGTTAGTGTTGCGTACGCAAACGTCTGGCGTGCAAATTCGCACCATGGAAAAAGAACAACCGCCTTTGCGTATTATCTCGCCAGGTAAAGTTTATCGTAACGATTATGACCAAACCCATACGCCTATGTTTCATCAAGTAGAAGGCCTAATGGTTGATAAAGACGTCAGTTTTACGCATTTAAAAGGTGTTTTACATGACTTCTTACATCACTTTTTTGAAGAAGAAGTAGAAATACGCTTCCGCCCGTCATATTTCCCATTCACTGAACCGTCTGCAGAAGTAGACATTATGGGTAAAAATGGCAAATGGTTAGAAGTCTTAGGCTGTGGCATGGTGCATCCAAATGTACTGCGCAGTGTTGGCATTGATCCTGAAGTTTATACCGGTTTTGCCTTTGGTATGGGGGTTGAACGTTTAACTATGTTACGTTACGGCGTAAATGACTTACGTTCATTCTTCGAAAATGATCTTCGCTTCTTAAAACAGTTCAAGTAGGAAAGCCATATAATGAAATTTAGTGAATCTTGGTTACGTGAGTGGGTAAACCCTGCTATATCTTCAGATGAATTAGCACATCAAATTACCATGGCTGGTCTTGAAGTTGACGCCGTAGAACCTGTTGCAGGTGAATTTACCGGTGTATTGATTGGTGAAGTAGTTGAATGTGGTCCTCATCCTGATGCGGATAAATTACAAGTAACAAAAATTAATTTAGGACCTGATTACAATGACGGCGAGCTTGCCGATATTGTTTGTGGTGCTAAAAATTGTCGTTTAGGTTTAAAAGTTGCTGTCGCAACTGTTGGCGCTGTTTTACCCGGCGACTTTAAAATTAAGAAAGCGAAACTTCGTGGCGTTCCATCGCATGGCATGTTGTGTAGTGAGTCAGAAATAGGTTTATCTGAAAGTGCTGACGGCATCATGGAATTAGCAAGTGACGCGCCAATCGGTATGTGTGTGCGTGAATATCTTGATCTTAACGATGTAACTATCGACGTTGACTTAACGGCGAACCGTGGCGATTGTCTTGGCTTAAAAGGTCTTGCACGTGAAGTTGGTGTATTAAATAACTTAAGTGTAACTGAGCCTGAAATTACAGCGGTTACACCAACGATTGACGATACCGTTGCCATTACCTTATCAGCTGAGAAAGCCTGTCCGCGTTATTTAGGTCGCGTGATTAAAAACATTAATATCAATGCCCAAACGCCTTTATGGATGGTAGAAAAGCTACGCCGTTGTGGTACGCGCTCAATTGACCCTGTGGTTGACGTGACTAACTACGTATTGCTTGAGCAAGGACATCCAATGCATGCCTTTGACTTATCAGCAATAGCAGGCGGCATTAACGTACGTTTCGCTAATGAAGCTGAAAAGCTGACCTTGCTCGATGGTAATGAAGTGACATTATCAACACAAACCTTAGTGATTGCGGATAATGAAAAAGCATTGGCTATGGCCGGTATATTTGGCGGTTTGGCCTCAGGTGTTACTAACGAATCAAAAGATATTTTCTTAGAAAGTGCTTTCTTTGCTCCTTTAGCTATTTTAGGCAAAGCCCGTCAATATGGTTTACATACAGACGCATCGCACCGTTATGAGCGTGGTATTGACCCACAATTGCAACGTGATGCTATGGAACGCGCAACACAATTACTGCTTGAAATTGTTGGCGGTGAAGCCGGCCCAATCGTTGAAGCTGTATCGATAGAAAATATTCCGGCTGAGCGAACCGTTACCTTACGTCGTGCAAAACTCGATGGCCGTATTGGACATCATATTAAAGATACAACCGTTGCTGAAATATTAACGCGCTTAGGCTTTAATGTTACTGAAACTGGCGCAGACCAAGCAAAAGTTTGGACTGTTGTTGTGCCAGCGTACCGTTTTGATATCAGCATTGAAGTTGACTTAATTGAAGAAGTTGCTCGAATTTTTGGTTACAACAATATTCCTAATGTTTCGCCAAAAGCAACATTAGCCATGCGTGAGCAAAAAGAAGCACAGTTACCGTTAAGCAAATTACGTAATGTGTTAGTTAATCGCGGTTATCAAGAAGCTATAACTTACAGTTTTGTTGATCCAAAAGTACAAGCGCAATTGCATCCTGGTCAAGCAACTATGACCTTACCGCATCCAATTTCGTCTGAAATGTCAGAAATGCGCGTGAGTTTATGGACCGGTTTATTACAATCTGTTGCTTATAATCAAAATCGACAACAAAACCGCGTACGCCTATTTGAAAGCGGTTTGCGTTTTATTCCTGATGAAAGTGTCGAAAATGGTGTTCGCCAAGATAATATGATCGCCGGTGTTTTAAGTGGTCAACGTAGTGAAGAACATTGGGACATCGAAAAAGCAGCAAGCGATTTTTATGACATTAAATCTGATGTTGAGGCACTACTTGGTTTAACAAATAACGTAAGTGATTTTGTGTTTTCTAAGGCTGAAATTGACGCGTTACACCCGGGTCAAACCGCTGCAATTCACAAAAATGGTGTGCTAGTTGGACACGTTGGAGCCTTACATCCTGAATTAGAACGTAAATTGGGCCTTAATGGTCGCACATTAGTTTTTGAGCTTTTATTGGCTGAAGTTTGTACACAAAATATCCCGCAAGCACGCGACATATCTCGCTTTCCGGCGAATAGACGTGACATCGCTGTAGTGATTGATGAGCAAGTTAGTGCAAATAAAGTACTACAACTTATTGAAAAGGTTGGCGGAAATTATTTAGTTGATCTAAACTTGTTCGATGTATACCGAGGTAATGGTATAGAAAGTGGTTTTAAAAGCTTAGCAATAGCAATGACATTGCAAGATAATAATAAAACCTTAGAAGAAAAGGATATCACTGACGTAGTTAACCGAGTGGTTGATACATTGAAAACTGAACTAAATGCATCCTTGAGGGATTAAATAATGGCGCTAACAAAAGCAGAAGTAGCAGAACATTTATTTGAAAAAGTTGGGCTAAGTAAGCGCGACGCTAAAGATATGGTTGAAGTGTTTTTCGAAGAAGTTCGTGAAACCTTAGAAGCAGGCGAGCAAGTTAAATTGTCTGGTTTTGGTAACTTTGACCTTCGTGTTAAAAGCGAACGTCCAGGACGTAATCCTAAAACGGGTGAAGATATTCCAATTTCAGCACGTAAAGTGGTGACATTCCGTCCAGGTCAAAAACTTAAAAGTCGCGTTGAAGACGGTAACGGCGAATAAGTTAGCAAGCCAACATTGCCCAATATTGCATTGTTAAGATATAAAAAAAGGTTGCTTCGGCAACCTTTTTTATGACTAAAATTTAAGGTTTACTCTCAGGACTCTCTGCACTCTCTGCACTCTCAGGTCTTTCAGTATCTTCAGCACTCGTAGTAATTTCAATAACTTTATCTTTCTTAACTTTTTTTGCTTTAAAAGGGCGCTTAACAGCAAAAACCGTTAACTCTTTTAACAGCAGTGCACCAATCGCAAGTGTGCCACCCGTGGCAATAGCGTTTAATTCAAGGGGTATCGCCATGGCAAAATGCTCAGCGGTGCCAGTAGCAATTTGTTTATCTAAATGCCAAATTAATTGATAAACACTCTCTAGGTAATCAGATTGGTTTATCTGTGCTAAATGATTTGCTAAGTAATCAACACGAAATGACAAACGTTCAATAAGCTCACCTGTATTGATAATAGACGATTCAGTATTGTCTTTATAGCGGGTGATCATGGCGGTAAGGCTGCCTTCGAAGTGTTGTTGTGCGATTACCTCAAATTGCCCTAATTGCGATGTAGCTTCCGCTAGATGGCCGGCTAAGCGCTGCTGATATTGCTGCATAAATTCAGGCAGCTGCACGCCTAATATAAAAGTAACCGTGAAAAAACAACGATCAATAACATTGTTAATTAACGCAAACATAATTGCTAGTTACCTTGTGAATAGAGTAGCATCACGTTAGCACAACTACTGGAAAAGTTCATTGCCAATAATGTCAACTTCAGTAATTAGGCGATCTATTATGTGCTAATTAAAACGGTAAATATAAGCTGTTTATTTAAAAGACTTTAGAACAATATGTTCCTGCCTTGTCGAGTAAATAGTCTTTATGTAACAGTATTGAGTTAATCAATCATGCAGTCGTAGGATTATTTACACGTAAAGTTTTTATAAGCTAATCACTTAGTCAATATCTCTTGTATAAACTGTTATAACTCACGAGTATAATTTAAAAAGATAACTTAAAAGATAACTTAATAAATAACTTAACTTATAGCTTTAAAGATAATTTTTCAGAACTCGTAAAGTATCGATGTTAATATACTTATCAATATAACAATCACAATTTAAGCGGAAATAACCAGCTATTATGCGCAGATCTTCCCACCAGAGTGAACATGAAGTAACGACCTTTAATTGGCGTGTTGTTAAACTTTTGCTGCCCTACTTATTCGAATTTAAAACACGGATATTTTTTGCATTAGCGTGTTTAGTCCTGACTAAAATTGCGAGTGTTTATTTGCCCTTTATTCTGAAAGACATTGTTGATGTATTAGATACACAACAAGAGAACCGGGTTTATTTAGTACCATTTGCACTCGTTGGCGCTTATGGTTTAGTTCGGCTCACCATTGTTATATTTGCTGAAATTCGCGATACCTTATTTGGCCGAGTTACAGAACGGGCGATTCGCAGAATTGGCTTAAAAGTTTTTCAGCACCTACATAAATTGGATTTAGACTTTCATTTAAATCGCCAAACAGGTGGTTTATCACGTGACATCGATCGCGGCACCTCTGGCATTAATTTTTTGATGCGCTTTATGATCTTTAATATCATCCCAACCTTAATAGAAATTATTATGGTGGTCGGGATTTTATTTTTTAATTATGGCATTTGGTTTGCGATAATTACGCTTTCATCAATTGTGCTATATGTCGGATATTCTGTTTATGCTACTGATTGGCGCACACGTTTTATACGCGAGGCGAACAAGGCTGACTCTTCAAGTAATACCCGAGCTATCGACAGTTTACTTAATTATGAAACAGTAAAGTACTTTACTAACGAAGAGTTTGAGTCAAAAGCTTACGATAGCCAATTGGCGACTTGGGAGCAGGCGAAAATGAAGAATCGATTATCTTTATTTGCTTTAAATGGCGGCCAGGCGCTTATTATATCGTGTTCAATGACGGCAATGTTAGCCTTAGCAGCATATCAAGTTACCTATGAAAAAATGACCTTAGGCGACTTTGTACTGATTAACGCTTTTATGATGCAGCTTTTTATTCCGTTGAACTTTTTAGGATTTGTTTACCGTGAAATCAAAGGTTCGCTGGCTAATATCGAACATATGTTTGACTTGATGCTAAAGAAACCAAAAGTAGAAGACAGTGAAGACGCCACTACTTTGACCTTAACTGAAGCTGAAATTAAATTTGAAAGTGTATCGTTCGCGTATGACGTAAAAAGGCCGATCATCCAAAACATCTCATTTACCATTAAACCTGGGCAAAAAGTGGCGGTAGTTGGTGAAAGCGGCTCAGGAAAGTCGACCTTAGTTAAGTTGTTATTTAGGTTTTATGATTGTGACAGTGGCCGAATAACCGTTGATGGGCAAAATATACGTGAAGTGACACAGCACTCGTTACGAAAAAACATAGGTATTGTGCCGCAAGACACTGTGTTGTTTAACGATACCCTTTTTGCCAACGTTAATTATGGCGCACCTGAAGCTAATGTGGAAATGGTTAACAACGCGTTTAAACTTGCGCATTTATCAGATTTTATTACCAGGTTACCTGAAGGCGTAGAAACAATTGTTGGAGAGCGTGGCTTAAAGCTCTCAGGTGGTGAAAAACAACGTGTCGCTATTGCTCGTACTATTTTGAAAAATCCGCGTATTTTGGTGTTTGATGAAGCAACTTCCTCACTCGACAGCCAATCAGAGCAAGCAATTTTAAGCGCAATTAAAGAAGTTGCTCAGCATAGAACCAGTTTAGTGATTGCGCATCGCTTATCGACCATTGTAGACGCGGATAATATTATTGTTATGCAACAAGGTGAGATTATTGAGCAGGGCACACATCAGGGCTTATTAGCTGAAAAAGGCCATTATTATAAAATGTGGCAACTGCAACAAAGTGATAACAGTTAATAGCATTGGGCATAAATATCCGCAGTGAATTAGAACAATATTGAGTAAATGGTTATGACTACAAAACATGAAATTGAACAAACCAAGCAATGGCTAGAACAAATTATTATTGGGCTAAACTTTTGTCCGTTCGCAAAAAAAGAGTTTGTTAACCAAACTATTTATTATCATGCCAGTGATAAAACACAATTAAAGTCAGCTTTAGTTGAATTTTTAGCACAATGTCATTACTTACAAGACCAGCCTGAAGTCGAAACCAGTTTGCTCATTTATGAACAAGGCTTTAGAGATTTTAATCGTTTTTTAGACTTGGTCGATGAAGCTAACGAAATTATCGTGCAATATGGCTTTGAAGGTATCTTTCAAGTCGCAACTTTTCATCCTGAATATTGCTTTGCTGACGCTGATTATGATGATGCCAGTAATTTTACCAACCGCTCGCCATATCCTACGTTACATTTAATTCGTGAACAAAGCATGGAGAGAGTGCTAAGCGTATATAAAAATCCTGAAACTATTCCCGAAAATAATATCGCTTTGGCCGAAAAGAAAGGCGCTAACTATTTTCAAACCTTATTGAAGCAGATTAAAAACAGCCCTTAGTTCCTCATAATGTTAATAACTTCTCTCTGCTTATTCACACACCGCTTTGAATTACGATATACTGGCGGCAATTCAGATTAAATAAGCGTTGTTAATACGCTTACTCATTAGGTATATTTTTGTGGAAAAACTTCCTGTTGTAAAAGTTGGTGGTAGTGTTGAAGAAGCGGTGAAAGGCGAATACTCGCTTGATGTGGCTGCTATATTGAAAGAAGCATGGCAAATTACGTTAAAGTCGCGCATGGCGATTAATTTGGGGCTATTAACTTGTTTAATCATTGGCATGCTAGTTTCAATGATCGTAAGCAGCCAACTAGGGGGAATTGAAGTCGCCATTCAAGACCAACAATCGGCTACGTTACTCAATATTATTGTTACCTTGGTCGTTTATCCATTTATTGTGGGTGTTGAAATGATGGGGGTTTTTCACTCTGTTGGTTTAAAAACTCGCCCTAAATTGATTTTTGCCTTTTTAAAACGTGGTAGCTGGGTTGCGGTTAGTGCGTTACTGACTTCGACTTTAGTGACAATAGGTTTAACGTTATTTTATTTACCTGGAATATTTTTAGCTGTCGCTTTGTCATTAGTGTTGCCTTTAGTGGTAGAAAAGAAAATGTCACCGATAAAAGCAATTTCTGTGAGTATTCAAGCTACGCGTTTTCAATGGTTTAAAATTTTCTCTATTTATCTGATATTGGCGTTGGCGGTATTAATATCAGCCTTGCCTGTAGCTGCTGCAGGGGCTTCTGAACTTGGTTTTATTGCTATCGCATTTTTTCTTTTTTGTTTAGCTTATTTAGCACCACTATTTTATAACGTTAAAGGAATTTTATACCGTGAAATATTTGGTTTACAGATGCAAACATCTGCAGATCAAAGCAGCACAATAAGTGACACTTTTTCTGCCTAATGGTTAATACTTTGCAGAATATGCACAGTAGATCATACTTAATAAAATTGCATAAGGAGTTATTAGTTTGATAAAAATTAATCAGCAAAGCTTTTTAGGATTGATATGTATAACCTTGCTAGGATTAGGCTTAATTGCCCCTTTTACTTTTTTAAAGGTAGAACAAGAGACACAACCAGTCGAAAAAGTAGTGGTGAAAAAAACGCCTAAAAAGGTCATTAAAATTGTTGAAAAACCACTACATGATGTTAATTTACCTGACTTTGCAAAAATTCGAGACGTAAAAGAGAAAAAACGTCGCTTTTTTTCTTTTATAAAGCCAGCGGTATATGCAGAAAATAAAAAAATATTGGCGTCGCGTGCACAAGTTGAACGTTTAATTGAACAGTTAACCTTAGAGCAACCGTTTAGCGCAGAAGATGACGCGATAGTGGCTAGCTTAATCACAAAATATAAAGTCAGTAAAAAGTTCTCTCTTTTAAAACAATTATATGAGTTACAACTTAAAATTGATGTAATTCCACCTGCACTGGTTTTAGTACAAGCAGCGAATGAATCTGCTTGGGGCACTTCTCGTTTCGCTAGAATTGGTTTGAATTTTTTTGGAGTTTGGTGCTATAGCGAAGGGTGTGGCATGGTACCTGGTAGTCGTAATACTGGCGCAAAACACGAAGTAGCGGCTTATAGTTCTGTAAGGCAAGGCGTTGGACGGTATTTACACAACATTAATACTCATAGCGCATATAAGGTTTTTAGACTTATTCGCGGTCAGTTACGAGAGCAAGAGCAGCCATTAGCGCCAGAAATTCTTGCGACCGGTTTAACCGCTTACTCTGAACGCGGTGCTGACTATGTGTTAGAACTTACCGAGATGATCCGACATAATCGGCAGTATTTCGCTATAAATACCAAGTAGTTTTGATTATGTAGTTTTGATTAAGTAGTTTTGATTTTTAGACACAAGAGATATTGTCCAGTATCTCGTACTTGACTAAACAACGGTAGTTATAGGCTCAAACTATAAACTACCGTTTTCTAACGTCTTATAAATGTACTTTTACCATAGCACTAACGGTATTTTCGTTATCTAAGCCATTAATACCAAATTTGTTATGCCAATATGAATATTCAATACCGACTTCAAAAAACTTAGGCTTACCAAAATATTTGCCAACATCTAAACGAACTTGTGGATTAAAGTGGAAGTCAGCACTATGATCGTCAGCCGCAGATGACCAATCTATATAACCATCAATAATAATGTCATGGTTGCCCAGCGCAATAGGATAGCCCCATGCAAGGGTCAGTTGATAGTCATTATCTGTATCGTCATTATCAGCCAAGTAAACATTGCTGCTTAGGTAGCTAAAGCCTTTAACATCCCATGATGCACCAACACCTAATAAGTAATTATTAAAGCCAAAACCAAAGTTATTGCTATTACCAGTGTCATGCTCGTAAATGCCTGCAATGTATAGATCAGAAATAGCACCAAAGGCTAATTTCTCTCCCGTTAAATAACTTAAGCTAAGTCGTGCTGATAATTCGCCGTAGGTTTCTTCATAATGACCGTTGTTCTGGTCTTGACTTGCGGTGATGCGATCTACGAAAAAGAATACGTCTCCCCAGTTATGCCCTGAGGCATGTTCAAACGTTATAACATTAATATTGTCATTTTCTAAAAGCTGAAATTCGTTAACATTCTTTAAATAGCTAATGGAGTTGTCACTCCAAAGTGTTTCAGCACTGGCAGCGTTTGCTATGGCTAAGCTTGTAAAAATAATAGATTTACAGATTGTTGAGGTGATAGACATTGGTTATTTTCCGATGAGTTAATATGATAGTAAAGATAGTTAAATGCACACTTTTACCGTTAAATACAAGGTAGATTTGATTCGATTTTTGATTCGATTTTTGATTGAATATTGATAACTAAAAATGCGGCAACAACATAAGTTTCGCAGGTTACTTTGAAATTATGTTGTGGCACTGAAACTATGTCTCATGTGTTTTGCACGGTTTTTATAAATAACCGTAAGTAAACAGCGTTAACTTATGTTATTTCTTTAACTTGTAAAAAATCAGCACTATTAAGCTTAAGGGGATTAACTTCCGGTGCCGCTTGGCTAAAGGTTTCTTGATCAAAAGCGGTATCGCCACCAGCAATAACCCCTGAACTTGAGTTGATGTTTTTAAAGTCAAAGAGTTCGCTGTCACATAAATGTGAAGGCACTACATTTTTAATCGCTGTAAACATAGACTCAATACGCCCAGGATGATTTTTATCCCAATCTTGTAACATAGCCTTAATGTTTTGACGTTGTAAGTTAGGCTGCGAACCACATAAGTTACAAGGAATAATAGGAAACTGTTTTAGCGCAGCATACTGAATGAGTTCTTGTTCTTTACAAAATGCTAGTGGGCGAATAACCACGTGTTCGCCGTTGTCAGACACAAGCTTTGCTGGCATTGATTTAAGCTTGCCACCATAAAACATATTAAGCATTAATGTCTCAACCATATCGTCACGATGATGGCCTAAGGCAACTTTAGTGGCACCTAACGCTTTAGCGGCTTTGTACAGCAATGCACGACGTAAACGCGAGCATAAGCTACAAGTGGTTTTCCCTTCAGGAATTTTCTCTTTAACGATCGCATAAGTGTCTTCTTCAACGATTTGGTATGCGACACCAATTGATTCAAGATAATTCGGTAATATATGCTCTGGAAAACCGGGTTGCTTTTGATCAAGGTTAACGGCAATTAAGTCAAAGTGAATAGGAGCAGACTCTTTTAAACGCATTAATATTTCAAGCATGGCATAACTGTCTTTGCCGCCTGAGACACACACCATAATTTTATCGCCGTCTTCAATCATATTGTATTGGGCAATTGCTTGGCCAACATGACGTCGTAAGCGTTTTTCAAGCTTTTCTAACTGTGTGTTTTGGCTTGGAGTTAAGGCCGATTTTAAAACTGCGCTCATAATATATTCCTAGTAAATATGCGCGCGTAGTATAGCCGAAGTAACTTAATGAACAAAGTTGAACTTTGAGAATTTATTTAACTCATTAATAGATACTTGAAAAATAGTTTTGAAGGATTTATTGCACAAATTAGATAGCTAACTTGAATGACGATATTGCAACTATGGCGGACATCATGATGGTGTTAACTTAATTTTGGTATATCAGAAAGTTACATGTATGATGTTTTAATACACTCTCAATAGTAAGGGGATGTGCTAATTGAAGTTTAAATAAAAATAATGACTCCCTTCGTGCAAATTAATAACCTATATTAAATATTGGATATACATGATTAAAGCTGGCTCTCGTAAAATAATTGTTTTGTCTATATCAGCAACGTTGTTCATCATGGCAATTGTTTACTATTCGTTCTACACTGGGCGAAATATAGTAGAGCGTTTCACACCTTTAGTCGACGCAGTTAAAGAAGTTAAGCTTGAAGCGACCATTGCACATTTGTGGTTTGAAGAAGCGATTAGTGGCGATCGAACGCTTAATATCGAAGACATATGGGCTCACCTT
Source organism: Colwellia sp. PAMC 21821 (assembly GCF_002077175.1). NCBI lineage: Bacteria > Pseudomonadati > Pseudomonadota > Gammaproteobacteria > Alteromonadales > Colwelliaceae > Colwellia > Colwellia sp. PAMC 21821. The sequence goes on along the minus strand of NZ_CP014943.1, from coordinate 337,507 downwards.
GACTTGGCTGAATGGTATGCTCAGGCAATGCTTGATGGTGGCACCAACGAAGAAGGCACTATTCTTGCCTTAAACGACCCCCGTTTACGGCACAAAATTGATACAACGATTGTCGGCATTCATCATTTTCGCCAAATTGCAGAAAAGCGATGGGCATCGCAAACCACCTCAGGTATAGGATCAAACCTAGATCAACAATTCGATCTGTCATTTTTAGAGTTTAGTCATTCTGCTGATGATGTTGAAACCGCCTTAAAAAAAATAATATCTGAAGACTTAGACGCGTTTAAATTTACCCAACGACTATTGCTTATCCTTATATTTATATTGGGGACTACCATTGGCGGCGCGCTAATAAGTAACAATATTAGGCGAAGAAGAAATATAAACGCCCTAAAACTGAGCCAAGAAGATGTTCGTCTATCTCAAAATCAACTTTTAAATATAATTAATGGCGCGAAGTTGGGTTATTGGGATTGGTTTTATAAAACAGGTGTTCATAAGGTTAATGATGAGTGGTTGGCAATATTAGGTCTTACACAAGATGATATTACCAATACCATTAGTGACTGGGACGAGCTTATTCACCCTGACGACAAAGAGATAACACAACATACGGTGCATACTCATATTCAGTCTGGAAGCAATTATGTTGCAGAATTTAGAATGAAGCATGCTGATGGCAGGTGGATATGGATTCAGGGTTCAGGTTCTGTTGTAGAGTACGACAAAGATACACATGAGCCAATCCGGCTTTGTGGGACACACCAAGATATTACTGAGCGTAAACAATCGGTAGAAAAATTAGAGCGTATCGCGCATTTCGATGTACTGACTAACTTACCAAATCGTGTATTACTAGCCGACAGATTATCTCAAGCTATGTTGCATTGCAGTCGTCATAAGAAATCACTGGCTGTGGTATTTCTTGATCTCGATGGTTTTAAATCGGTGAATGATGCCTATGGGCACAATGTGGGCGATAAATTACTTATTTCGTTATCCAGTAGTATGAAAGAAGCATTACGTGAAGGTGACAGCTTAGCTCGTATTGGTGGGGATGAATTCGTGGCGGTATTAACAGACTTAACCACAGAAAATGATTGTCTGCCGATTTTAGATCGATTGCTATCGGCTGCATCAGAGCCTGTGACTATCGGTGATAAGGTATTAAATGTATCGGCGAGTGTAGGCTTTACCATTTACCCGCAAGATAATGTAGATACCGACCAACTCATACGTCATGCTGACCAAGCCATGTATGTGGCAAAAGAGTCGGGTAAAAATCGTTATCACATGTTTGATACGGCGCAAGATGATGCTGTAAAAGTGCAACTGGAAAGCTTAGAAGCTATTCGTGGTGCGCTAGATAATCAACAATTTTTGCTTCATTATCAGCCTAAGGTGAATATGAGGACAGGGACGGTGACAGGGGTTGAGGCGTTAATTCGTTGGCAGCATCCTGAACGAGGGCTATTAAATCCAATAGAGTTCTTACCCGCGATTGAAAATAGCCCGATGAATATCGAGATGGGTGAATGGGTGATCGAAACGGCATTGAAACAAATTGGAGAATGGCAGGCAATGGGACTTAGTTTCCCTGATTGTACCAGCGTAAATATTTCAGCAGTACAATTACAACAGCCTGACTTTACCGACCGTTTAACAGCGCTGCTAGCGGCACATCCAGATGTTGAACCACGCTATTTAGAGCTAGAGGTTTTAGAAACAAGTGCTTTAGATGATGTAAACAACGTCTCAAAAATTATGAATAAGTGCATTGCGCTAGGGGTGAAATTTGCGTTAGATGATTTTGGCACTGGCTACTCCTCACTTACTTATCTTAGGCGTTTACCCGCCAGCTTAATTAAAATAGATCAGAGTTTTGTAAGAGACATGTTACATGATGCGGATGATCTAGCTATCGTTGAAGGCGTGATAGCGCTAGCTAAATCATTCAAACGTAATGTGATTGCTGAAGGTGTAGAAACGATTGAACATGGTAGTACTTTATTGCAACTGGGCTGTGAATTGGCACAAGGTTATGGCATTGCCAGACCTATGCCTGCTAGTGATATTCCTGGGTGGATCAGAGAATGGAAACCTGATGTGAAATGGTAGAAGAATAAAGGGCGACTTTTTGGATGACAACCATTTAAAGCGCTTACTTGCTAATTTAGATCTAATGCTCTTTCAAATCTAAATTTGCGGGACTAGAGCTGAAGCAATGTATCCTAAGGTTTTAGCTGGGCGATAGGGCACGCGAACCACATTCATTGTCCATTATTAAAGATCATAGAATAGGTATTTCAATAATATCGCTTAGAGGTAAGTGAATACGTCTCAAGCGTTCGCTTTGGTAAATAATGAAAGTTAAGTGATTATAAGTTGAACAGGAAAAGCTTACTCTGAAGTAATGGTTATTGTACTTGAACTATTTATGCCAAATATTAGAAACAGATATAAAGCGTCACCAAAATATTAAATTACCTCATTCGGTGACGCATTACTTGTTATCAACTATTTTGGCTTATAAGCTATAAAAAATCTATAGGGTTAAACATACGAAATGTTGCTTGATACTCTATTTGTAGAATGTAAAAGAATACGATTATCTCTATAATAGCAATTGTTAATAACAAGCATAAACTTCTACTTCGTTGTATTAAATATAAAAAATTTTAACTAACTAACTAAACTTACGGGTTTCTGCACCCCATGCAAAAACCAATGCATAAAGTACGTGGCCGACAAGAGCGACCCAAGTGGTTTCTGTGAAACCAATAAACGGCGGCAGCCCGATGATAAGATGTGCGACAACGTAAAGCGCGAACACCCAAAGCACTACACCGTAAACAAAAGCAGTAATTGTCCAGTGTAGCGATGGCATAATTGCCTTCCACATTGGTCGTACAACAAGTAGCCAGCCTAACGGGTAAAGTATCAATCCTGTAATGTAGTGAACTAATTCGGGTACACCTGTCGGCGCTGAACCGAATAGGACTTCAATCATCGTTGTAGGCAGTTTAATTGTGGAGAGCGCGGTAAAACCTAGAATGGGAGACAGTGAAGGCCCCCAAAAATCAAAGATAATCGTGGCGAGCGCTCCCGCAAACAGTATCATCAAAATAGTCGAAAACTTGCTCGTCGAGCATCGCTCAGCCGAAGCGTCTTGATTAGTCATAGTGCTTTTCCTTATAGAGGGTAAACCGATAATGAGATAAATAGCTTGTCTAAATAAGCGTTTAAAGGCTCGTAGGCCCGCCTAAAAAGACAATAATTGAGGGGTAAAGAGGACTCTTTTCGAAGATCAGAACGAGCAACAATAAGGAGATTTTCACCGTGGGGCTATTATACTGCGCTTTACAGCTTATAAAAACTTTTTTTATTGCAATATCACGGCTATACCAAGTTGATTAATTGATTTTAAAAGTGATCTTTTTTAGCGACGGAAAAATCCTACTAAGGTACTTTAGTGAGTGAACAACCGACACACCCTCCCTTTATAGTCCGACTTAAAGGCCATAGAATAGTGACTTTAGTCATTCCGGATAAGAGGTATAGTAAGCCTTAGCACACATTCGCTTTGGTAACTTATTGATAGTGAAAATTGTTGTTGAACAGACTAATTTGTGGTTATGGTGATTGAATTAGAGGGCAAGTTTTAGAGGGCAAATTTTAGAGGGGAAATTTTAGAGGGGAAATTTTAGAGCTCAAACTGTAGATGACGAAATAAAGCGTCACCAAAATGTATAACTTTCTCATTAGGTGACGCGCAGCGCACTATTTCTGAAATCTACATATCTTTATACAATATGCCCTTATTTAATATGCTCTTATTCAATATGCCTTATTCTACATCGAGGGGGGAAACGTAACCATCTGGCTTTAATGCCAATACATCACAATTGAGCCTATCGATAACATGCTCTGCGGTATTGCCAATTAATGCTGCTGATAACCCCGTGCGACCAATCGTGCCAAGAATAACTAATTCGGCATCTAATTCGGCCGCTATGCTTTGAATAATATCTTCAGGTAAGCCTTCTTGGATATGAGTGCATTCCTCAGTTATATTAAAGGCAGTTGCATGCTCTAGCATTGCCTTCTTATGATGCTTTAACATGGCGAGGTTATAATCACTGGCATTAAACTCTGGAATTTCTATCGCGATATTTACCGGTGTACCTGGGAATGAATTAACGAGGTGCAAATTTGCTTTCATGACCTTGGCGAGTTGTTTAGCTTCAGCGGTAATTTTATCGTTAAGCGCTTTATGCTCTTCTTCTTCGCTGCCAATATTTAACGCGGCTATAATGTTGCCATTTTCAGGCCATAAATGCTCTTTCACGAGTAAAACAGGGCAAGGACATTTTCTCAAAATATGCCAATCAGTAGGGGTAAATATCACTGATTTAAATTTGTCGTGTTGGTGTGTCCCTTTTATAACAATGTCGTAACCGTTATCGATAACTTTGGCAATAATTTGCTCAAAAGGACGGTTATGCCAGATAACCTGACAATCAATTGTAATACCGGTTACATCAAGTTCAGCAAGTAAAGACTCCAACCATTGTGTGCGATCATTGATAACAGATTTGCACATAGCTTCACGTTCATCACCTGACAGCATAGTAGTCATTTCATAAGAAAAATCATATATGGTCAAAAATGCTGTAATGCTAGCACCTGTTTTACGTGCTAATTCTATTGCACGATTTAGCGCTTTTTGATCTTCTGTTGTTGGGTCAACAATAGCGAGTATTTTTTGATACTTTTCCATAGCTAATTCCTTTGTCAATTGCCTGCTGGTATTACCAAACTGAGAAATAAATAATATGTTTGATACTATAACAATAGCTTATTTTAAAAAAATAATAGTTGTTTTAAATCAAATTATTATTGTTTTTATTTAATTATTTCACGCTTAGCATAGCCTGAAATAGCCGAATAAGGAAGCCTAGATAAGTAGATGGAAAGTAAATAAAAAGTAGACGAAAAAATGTGGGAAAACGCTGGTTTAAAGCCCAGCACAGAGGTTTAATTTTTCGCTATTTAGAATGGTAATTAATTTACCATTAACGGTTATTAAGCCATTTTTATGGAAGCGATTTAGTAATCGGCTTATGGTTTCAACCGTTAAGCCAATATAATTGCCAATGTCACTGCGTGTCATTGATAAGCGAAACTCAGAAGCGGATAAACCACGGGCATGATATCGAATACTTAAGGTACTAATAAAGGTTGCTAAGCGCTGCTCTGCATTTTTACGGTTAAGTAATGTTAGCATTTCATGATCTTCACGAATTTCAGTGCTCATCATACGCAAAATCTGTTTTTTTAACTTTGGCATACTGTTAGATAAATTATCGAGCGTATTATAGGGGATCTCACAAATCATTGAGGTTTCTAATGCCTTTGCAAAGCTTGGGTGTTTAGCATTGGCTATAGCATCAAAGCCAAGTAAATCACCCGCTAAATGAAAGCCAGTAATTTGTTCTTCGCCTAGTTTATTAATGGTGTAGGTTTTGAAGGTGCCAGATCTAATAGCGTAAAGCGCTTTCATTGGCTGACCATCGTTAAATATTTGCTCACCTTTTTGGATCGGAAGCTTACGATCAATAATATTATCTAAGGTTTCTAGCTCATGATCATTAAGAGAAAAGGGTAAGCACAACTCACTGATACTACAGTTTTGGCAGTGAATATGTTGCTGGTCTACACACGATTTATTATTCATAAAAGCCTATAAATATTTCCATGAAGATCACCATAGTAGATACGTTAAAGATATGCAATCAGTATAGTATAAATGCCATATATAACGACTAACATAGCCGCTATTTTTCTAAATAGAGCATGACTTAATAGCGACTTAACGCTGAAAGTCCCTAATGATACTGAAAGTAGAGCGGGCAAAGTGCCAAGGCCAAAGAAAAACATGATCAAGGCACCATTAAGTACGTCGGCACTTGCTAATGACCAAGTTAAAGTAGAATAAACTAAACCACAAGGTAACCAACCCCAAAGCGCGCCTAACGCGAATGCACTTTTTATGTTTTTAATCGGTATAAATTTTTTGGTGTGTGGTGATATATGACGCCATACATTTTTGCCTAAATGCTCGACTCGGCTCAACCACATTAACCACTGACCAAGGTATAAACCCAACAAGATAAGAAAAACGCCCGCGATAGTTTTTAATATCGCAACGGGAAAACCTATATTTTTTGCGGCCATTGAACTGGTGAATGCGACTAAGGCGCCTATCAAACTATAAGAGGCTATGCGACCAAAGTTATAGGCAAATATAATGGCATATTTTTTATGACGAGCGGTATCCGATATCGCGGTGGTTAACATGGTGCTAATACCGCCACACATTACCACACAATGGCCAGAGCCAAGTAATCCGATAACAAAAGCTGAAAAAAAATCAAGATTCATGGCGTTATTTATCGACCTGATTATCGTTCTGATTATCTACTTGATTCTTAGCTTTATTTGTTTCATTTGTTTGATTGTCTTTGAACTCAGTCTCTTTCACCTGAGTAACGTTAAGTGAAGCACTGGTACTTTTATTGTGACTGACTTTGTCATGTTCATCATCAAATAAAATGCTCATACCTTGTTTTTCTAAGTCATCAAATTGTTCGGTTTTTACCGCCCAAAAAAAGAGATAAATACCGATAGTGGTCAGTAATACTGCAATGGGAATTAATACGTAAATTATGCTCATTTTTTTAAAAGCCTTAATGAATTACTTACTACTAAAATTGAACTGGCCGACATACCAATTACGGCCATATAGGGTGCAATATGACCCGTAACCGCTAACGGTAATACAATGGCATTATAACCAAAAGCCCAAAGATAGTTTTGCTTTATAATGCGCGCCGTTCGCACCGAAACCTGTCGTAATGTTTGCACGCCTTTAAGCTTGTTGTTCAGTAATATCACATCGGCACCGTTTTTAGCAATATCGGTACCACTACCCATGGCAATCGATAAATGCGCTGCGCCGAGCACAGGACTATCGTTTACACCATCTCCTATCATAGCGACCGTGTGTGTGGCTTGTTGCTGTTTTATGGCATTTACCTTGTCTTGAGCTGATAAGTTAGCTTGTACACTGTTAATTTGCAGTGTTGATTGCAATTTATTGCAGCCTTGCAGGTTATCGCCCGATAACATGGTGGTTTCAATGTCTTGTTGATGAAGAAACGCTATTAAGGGTTTAGCGTCATCACGTAAACCATCATTTAAATAAAATTCAGCGACTAATGTTTCACCTTGCATTAATACACACTGCGCGCTGTAAGCTGAATTGTTATTATCGCTAAGTAGCCACGAACTTTTGCCAATGCGATAGTGTTGGCCGTTAACTTCACCAGAAATACCAGCGCCGGGAGCAACGACAACCTGTGTGGTTGTTTGGTTAAAATCACGAAAAGGGCTAAACGCTTTTGCCAACGGGTGTGCAGAATGTGCCTCTAATGCTGCTGCAATAGCGAGTACTTGTTCTTGACCTTCTGAGGTAATATCATCTGAAAAATCACCATAAGTTTTTACTTTGACAAGGGCAAATTCACCGGTGGTTAAGGTGCCGGTTTTATCAAATGCTACGGCATCGACTTCAGGCATAGTTTCCAGTACGTGTGCTGACTTAATCATAATACCTTCACGATTAAGGCGTGTAGTTGCACAGGTGAGTGCAGTAGGTGTTGCTAACGACAAAGCACAGGGGCAAGTAACCACCAAAACAGACAGGGTGATCCAAAATGCCTCTGACGGTGCATGTTGTATCCAATATATTGACGTAATAATAGAAACAATTAAAATTAGCGCAACAAAGTATTGGGCAATTTTATCTGACAACTTCGCTAACTTAGGTTTATGGCTTTGCGCATTTTCACTTAGGCGAATCAATTGGCTTAAAAATGACTCTTGATTGTTGTGTTTAACTTTTGCTGTTAAATTACCATCACCATTTATGGTGCCGGCAAATATGTTGTCTAACGTTGTTTTCATTAAGGGCAGTTGTTCACCCGACAGCATAGCTTCATTTATTTGACTCGTGCCGGTGATTATTTCACTGTCAGCTGGAATGGTTTCGCCTGGCTTTATTAAAATAATATCGTCAGCTTTTAAATTATTGGCTGAAATAAAGCGCTCAACACCTTGTTCTATTTTAGTCGCTGTCATCGGTATAAGTTTTAATAAATTTGCTGAAACATCCGCGGCACGACTACGGGCTCTAAATTCCAGGAATTTACCGATAAGAATGAGGAAAGTAAACATGGAAACAGATTCGAAATACACTTCACCTTGTTGGGTGAATGTTGCCCAGCAACTCGCTAAAAATGCCAAAATAATCGCAATAGATACCGGTACATCCATCGAAAGTTGGCGGGCTTTTAGGGCATAAAATGCGCCTTTATAAAAAGGATAAGCGCCATAGGTAACAATAGGTAAGGTTAAGAAAAAGCTCGCCCAGCGTAAATAAATAACATTGTGTTCTGCCATATCTGAGAAAGCGCCAAAGTACAAACCAAAGGCGATCATCATAACTTGCATCATTAAAATACCAGAAATGCCAAGGCGTTTAATAAAGCTTTTTGCTTGTTTTTTATTAACTTTTTCGGCGCTACTGGCCTTAAATGGCAGACCGTGATAGCCAATTTTATCGATTAAACTCAGTATTTCACTCAGTCTTACTTGGCTTTCTTGCCACTGCACGGTCGCTCTTTGTGTTGTCGCATTCACCGTGATCTTATTAACACCATCGAGTTTGCTAACTTGCATCTCTATTAGCCATGCACATGCTGAGCAGCTTATACCGTCAATGGTTAAAATTGTTTCTTTGAAGCCATCATGATAATAGGTAAACTCATTTTGTAAGCTTTCATCATCAAGTATTTTATTACGCTGGAGTTGCTCTGGTATTAACACTTCACCTTTTTGTGCTGGCGCACTGCGAAAACGGTAATAGTCAGTTAAGCCATTGTCGACGATAGTCTGTGCGACGGCTTGGCAACCTATGCAGCACATAGGTTGACTCATACTTTCAATATTTGTTATTAAATTAATACCATTGGGGACTGGCTCGCCACAATGAAAACAAGCTTTGCTCATTTATCTTTGCTCATTTAGCTTTACTGATTTAACTATGCTCATTAATACAGGCTAATTAATTTGCTGTAGATGGATTCGGTTTCATGATAACAAATTCAGACTGAGGCAAGGTCATCTCCGTTTGAATCTTCCAGTCATTTTCAAAAGAACTAATGGTCACACGCCATTTGCCTGAAACATTTTGGTCCGCTTCAAAGTAATGAGTAAAGTTGCCATTACCATCAGCCGTTAACGCTAAATAAAAGTCTCGCTGCGCTAATGTAGGGTGATAAAAGTTAACATTCAATATTGGAAACTCTTTTTCGATACCTGTTGGTCGAATGACAAGCTGATCATCAACAAGCTTCAAACCAAAACTCATGCCGAGTTTTTGTGCTTGTTTAATTTTGCCTAATTCCAAGTTAATAGCTTTACCTTTTTTATAGTAATCGCCAACAACAAGAGGGTCAGGATCAGTATTGGCAATAATAAACGTGGCAATACCGGCAACGACCGCCGTAAAAGGTAATATAAACACAAGCCAAGCCCAAGGCTCTTGATACCAAGATGTTTTCATGAAAATTTCTACTTTGCTGAGATAGCAGGCATTATACGACTTTTCTGAGGTAGGAACTATTAAAAAACGGTAATATTACAAACTTTAACCAAACCATCAGTTAAAAAAAAGCCCTGGTATATTGATATACCAAGGCCTTGTTTTTAATGTGTATTTTTAACTTTATTCTTGCGACAAGCTATATACATAAGCACTGATCACGTGAATTTTTTGTTCACCTAGGATTTTATCCCACGCTGGCATAACACCGGCACGACCATTAGCGATTGAAGATTCTACAGCACGCTGAGAACCACCATATAGCCAAATGTTATCGGTTAAGTTTGGTGCGCCTAAAGCAATGCCCATAGCATCACTACCTTTGCCTTCACTACCATGACAAGCTGCACACATGGCAAATTTAACTTTACCTGCTTCTGCTGCTTTAGGGGCAACTTCACGACCACTTAAGCTCAGCACGAATGCCGCGACTTCTTTAACGCCTTGCTCGCCGCCTAAAGCTGCGCTCCAAGCCATCATGCCATTAGCTTTACGACCATGCATAAGCGTGGCTTTAATCGCTTCAGGTGAACCACCATATAACCAGTCTTGGTCAGCTAAATTAGGAAAGCCAGTTGCACCACGTGCATCAGAGCCGTGACATTGCGAACAGTTTTGTAAAAATAACCGTTGACCTACTTTACGAGCCGCCGTTGCTTCTTCATCGTTAGCTGTGGCTAAATCGATAATTTCACGTTTTGCATACGCTTCAAAAATTGGTCCGTATTTAGCATCTGCAGCAGCAACTTCACGATCATATTGTACTAACTTGCCGGTTTCTTTTGCCAAAGCCGCTTTTTCTTTAGACTCGGCTAAATTTAAAATACCTTGGTTAGAACTTTCCCAGCCAGAAAAACCTTTCCAACCACCTAAGCCATAAACCGCAATATAGAAAAAGCCCCAAAGAATGGTCAATAAAAAGAAATTACTCCACCATTTCGGTAGTGGGTTATTTAACTCTTCAATACCATCAAAAACGTGGCCCGTAGCTTCACCTTCAGGTACGCCTGCAAAGTTCTTCAAACACATACGTAACAATAGGTAGCAACCTATCAATGTGCCAAGGGATAGAACTGATACCCATATAGTCCAGAAACTAGACATTATTAGTCTCCTGTTTGTTATTTTTGTCAGAGTGCTTTATTTCGGTTTCAGTTTTTTCTTCAAAAATTGAATTTGCCGCTTCATCAAACGCAGACTTGCGTTTTTTTGAATATGACCAAACCACAATAACAATAAATAATGCCAATATTAATAGGGCAATAAGCCCTCTAAGCGTGCCGTAATCCATCATATTATTTCAACGCATGACCAAGAGACTGAAGATATGCAATTAATGCATCCATTTCTGTTTTACCTTTAACTGCTTTTTTTGCACCTGCAATATCAGTTTCAGAGTAAAGCGGAATAGCATTACCTTGCTCGTCTTTGTGGCTACGATTACGCGTTAAAAAGTTAAATGTAGATAACTTTTTAGCGGTTAATTCGCCGTCAAGCGTATTTTCCGCTAACCACTTAAATGAAGGCATATTCGACTCAGGAACAACTGAACGAGGGTCGAGTAAATGTGCACGATGCCAATCGTCACTATAACGACCACCAACACGGGCTAAATCAGGACCCGTACGTTTAGAACCCCATAAAAATGGATGTTCCCAAACTTGTTCGCCGGCCACAGAGTAATGACCATAGCGTTCAGTTTCCGCACGAAAAGGACGGATCATTTGGCTATGGCAAACATTACAACTTTCACGGATATAAATATCACGACCTTCCATTTCTAGTGGCGTATAAGGGCGTAGATTATCTACTGGCGTATTTGTCGCTTTTTGAAAGAAAAGTGGCGTAATTTCAACTAAACCACCCACGCTTATCGCTAGAATGGTAAAAATAGCAAACAAGCCAACATTTTTTTCAAACTTTTCATGTTTATTTTTCATCGTTGGCTCCTTAAGCTGCTTTAACTGCTTCAAGACTATTGTCTTTAGCATAAATTGTTTTGAACATGTTATAAGCCATTAAAATAAAGCCAGAAACAATCAATACACCACCAACAAAACGGATGAAGTAGAAAGGATACGAGGCTGTTAAACTTTCAACAAAGCTATAAGTTAAGGTACCGTCAGTGTTAACCGCACGCCACATTAACCCTTGCATTACACCAGAAATCCACATGGCGACAATATATAAAACAACACCCGACGTATGTAGCCAGAAATGCACGTTGATTAAACGTACGCTGAACATACGGCCTTGGTTAAATAACACAGGAATTAAGTGGTACATAGCACCAATAGATACCATAGCAACCCAGCCTAGCGCACCAGAATGAACGTGACCAATAGTCCAGTCAGTATAATGCGAAAGGGCATTTACCGACTTGATTGCCATCATAGGGCCTTCAAATGTCGACATACCGTAGAAAGACAACGAAACAATTAAGAAGCGTAGAATAGGGTCATAACGCAGCTTATGCCATGCGCCAGAAAGTGTCATTATACCGTTGATCATCCCGCCCCAAGAAGGCAAGAATAGTACGATTGACATAACCATACCAACTGATTGTGCCCAATCAGGAAGTGCAGTGTAATGTAGATGATGCGGGCCTGCCCAAATGTATAATGAAATCAATGCCCAAAAATGAACAATTGATAAACGGTAAGAGTAAACAGGGCGCTCAGCTTGTTTTGGTACGAAATAGTACATCATACCTAAGAAACCTGCGGTTAATAGAAAGCCTACGGCATTATGTCCATACCACCACTGCATCATGGCATCAATTGCACCAGGATATATGGAGTAAGACTTCATCATTGAAACTGGAATCACCATACTGTTGCCAATATGCAATACCGCAACGGTGAGAATGAAGCCACCAAAGAACCAGTTGGCAACATAAATATGAGATGTTTTACGGTTAATCAAAGTACCAAAAAATACAATGGCGTAACTAATCCAAACAACGGCGATTAAAATATCAATTGGCCATTCTAACTCAGCGTATTCTTTGCTTGATGTGTAACCCATAGGTAAAGTGATTACTGCAAGCACAATAACGGCTTGCCAACCCCAAAAGGTAAAGGCCGCTAATTTGCCACCAAAGAGCGCTACTTTACAGGTGCGCTGCACAACATAATACGAAGTTGCAAATAGTGCACTGGTACCAAAAGCAAAAATTACCGCATTGGTATGAAGCGGGCGAAGACGAGAATAGGTTAACCAAGGTGTTTCAAAGTTTAGTGCTGGCCAAATTAATTGCGCCGCAATAAGAACACCTACAAGAGTACCAACGATCCCCCAAATAACTGTCATTACGGTGAATTGACGCACCACATTGTAGTTATAGGACGGATGATCAAGCGTTGTTGTCATTTTAATTGTTCCGTTACTAGGTTAGGTTTTGCAATTTTGTATAAAAAAGAGACTTTTTCATGAAAAAATGCTGAGAAGCCGTGATAAATGTTACACCCGCAAACGAGTTGTTTCAGAATCTATGTGATTTTACCTTTCGCCCATGCCATAAATCAACCGCAAAGCTTGATTTAAATCAACAAAAAAATATTTGTGGTCATAATTTTGTTAAATGAATTAATTTACACGGGTAAATTAATTGTTGTAACTATAAAAGGTTAGCTTTAAAAACAGCCTGTTCCTATGAGTAAAGTGTGATAAATAGTGAGCTAGAATGTATTTTGCATTCACCCGAAATATTTTGGATAAATTATGAGGTTTATACTTTTTAGCGCTTTAGCTGTCTGGGATTGCTTATTTATAGAACTATTTGAGATTATTGTTGTAAAAAATTATAACAAGGATAATCAAGATAACTTTTTTTATTGCTAAAATCGCATGAAATCACATAAAAAATAATAAATTATCATCTTGGGTTGTGTATCATAACCAACAAATATCTTTCTTTTATCCCCATTCAATGAATATTACCGAAAAACTAACTCAAGGTATGTTGTTCGCACTGTTAGTCGCTGTGCTAACAATAATGCTCGTTGCTTGCAGTCCGCAGGATACAAGCACTAACGTAGTCGGTGATATTACCCCACGTACTGCCCAGTGCATTGCCGAGCAAAGCCAATGTCAATTCGACTTAGCGGGCGGACAAGTTCAAGTGTTATTTGATGTTGAAAAAATAGTGGCAGAGCAATCGTTTAATATGGTGCTGAATTACCAAGGTAGCGAGACACTAAAAAATATTAGCGGTTACCTTGAAGGTGTTGACATGTTCATGGGGAAAATACCGTTATTTATTGAAGCGCAGACAACTGACCGTTTAAGTATTGAAAGCGCAAAGGCGGGTTTAAAGGCATCAGCTAAAGATATAAGCAAGTTACAAGCACAAGCGATTAAATCCGATACCAGACAAAATACCAGCCAAAATATTAACCAAGATGTTAGCCAAGCAATTAGCCAAGTATTTCAAACCGAAGTATTAGTGGGCAGTTGTTCATCAGAGCAAATGACATGGCGTATTTGGTTAACCTTCACCACTGAGACAAACAAAAAATTTACTAAAATGTTTACAGTGGCGAGTTACCGTATTTAAGATTACTCAAGATTACTCAAGCATATTTAAGAAAGCGTGGGGGGTACTCAACTAACCAAACCCGTCAACTAAAGTCTGTAGATTTTCACGAGCGAGTAATACCAAATGTAATAAGTTATTGACCAATTTTAAGCGAGGATAAATTGTTCAAGAATACATGTTTATTGTTCCAGACTAAACATAAGTACCTGCATATATGGACCCACTCCGTTTGCAAGACATTTAATCGTTATGTAAGAGAAAATCATTGCTCTCATATATCCGGCCTGTTTATGAAGGATTTTTACCTTCTGGCCCCGATGGTTGTTTGCGCTCACACTCCTCATCATCCCTCCGGCTTTTTTATTAGCCAATGCAGGTACCAGGTTTTGTGCAAGCCAGTCTGACTATCTTACCATCCGATTAATTTATCTTTTGCAACTGAAGTAAAAGGGTTTTACTGTTATCTCATCACTGAAACCAATCTAACTTGCTTCAGTTTTGAGCTTTATTTATATAGCCGGGCGATAACTTTCCCCCTTCGCCATTATTACCCAAGCCATTCTTGCTATTTTATTCGCCACAGCAACGCATGCTTTGTTGTGTCCTCGTCGGGATTTTAACGCTTGTGCCCACAAACTAAATCGGTCAGTTTTGTTTTCACTGTGCCTTAATACTGCCCGGGCCCCGTGGATGTATAGTGTTCTTAAATAACTATTACCGCGTTTACTTATACCGAGTAAGGTGGCCTTTCCACCCGTTGAATGCTGCCCAGGAACAAGCCCAAGCCATGCCGAAAAATGTCGACCATTTACAAAGTCTTTTCCATCTCCTGCAGCTGCATAAGTAGCGCTAGCTGTGATTGCTCCAATACCTAATATTTCATCTAAGCGAACACATATTTCATTTTCTTTATTCATCGTGTTTAAGCGAACTTCACACGCTTTAAACTTCACTTCTGTGACTTGAAATTCAAGCCATAACTCATTAAATATCTCCCGACTTAAATACGTTAACTCATTTGTCGCATCCTCTAAAATATCCGGCAGTTCATTGCGAATTGCAGAAATACCTTTATTGATGACAATGCCATATTCTCCTAACAAGCCTCGTATCTGACTTGCTAATGCTTTACGTTCTTTCTTTATGCGTTCACGTTGTCGATGGAAGTTTTGAATATCTTGTTGTTCTATCGATTTAATTGGCACAAACCTCATGGTCGGGCGTTGCGCTGCCTCTGCAATACCTTCGGCATCGTTATAATCATTTTTATTGCCTTTAACGAAGGGTTTTACATATTGAGGCGCAATAAGTTTTACTTGGTGCCCCAATTCAATAAATTTTCTAGCCCAGTAGTTCGCACTGCCACAAGCTTCCATTACAATTAGGCAAGGCTCTAATGTTGCCATGAAACTCAACACTTGTTTTCTTCTTAATTGTTTCTTTTTTACAAATCGCCCATTTTTATTCACAGCGAACATGTGAAAAATTGATTTTGCAATGTCTAAACCGATTGTAGTAATCTTCATGTTGATCCACTCCGCTTTTATAAATGATTGTTGTCACTTTCATTTTGGCCCTAAAGAGGCCGGAAATAAAGTTGGAGTGGGTCCATACCATTATCCCTGCAGGCAAGGCGTTTGATTGATTAGGGCATGGATGCCCGTAAGTAGAACAATGCAGGAGCAATTGTCGAGTAATAGCGGGCGTGTGTGATTGAAAAAAACGCAGTTATTGACGATTTAAACCGCCTTAAAATGATCGATTATTTATTTCAATTGGTATAATATATTTAACTACTCGCTCCAACGGCAATTATCACCCCTCAAACCAATCAAACACTTTTCTTTAGCTAAGTAAATAATCCTACCTAATATGAATAACCACTCTCTTAGATAGCTGCTCTCTTAGATAGCTATCTCTTAGTGAATAACCACCAGGCTAGTCGTTCAGTGTTACTTTTAAAATTGACCAACTAAACTGATCTTTATTAACTGGTTGCTAACCAAATAGCGACTAAGATCATCAAGCTTCCTGAAATTTTATTGAGCAATTGCACATTATTACGTTTAGTTAATACCTTGCCGATAGTTTTTCCACCGGTGGCATAAATGGTCATGCAAATAAATTCTGACATTAGTATCACTGCAACTAAAATACTCAATTGTGGGGCCAGAGGTAACGTTTGACTAATAAAAGGCGGTAATAACGAAATCATAAACGCCCAACCTTTAGGATTGGCTATAGCGGTAAAAAAACCTTGTTGGAATAAACTGCGCTTCTTTATTGACTGTAAGTGTTGATTTGAATCAGTAGCAAGCTTGCCTTTAGCCCGCCACATGTTAATACCCACGTATAATAAATATAGTGCGCCAAGTATTTTAAAGCCTTGAAACAGTTGTGGCCATGTAGTCATTATTGTTGCTACGCCGAGCACAGAAGCAACGGCGACGGCAGCAACACCCAATAACTCTCCATACATCATCCAAAATGTTTTTCTCACTCCAATAGTGATACCCAAGCTCATCGCTAAAGTCATGCACATACCTGGTGTTATGCTAACCATAAAAAATGTTGGAATAAAAAGACTTAGCAGCGTGAAATCAATCAAGGTCGTAGGTTCCAAAGTTAATGAATAAATCGAAGATAATAACGTAACTTAGCTTAGGATTAAAAACTAAATATAAAATTTTTATTAAACCTTAGTTTTTTTTCAGAATAAGCGCATAATGAAAGAAGGCTTAAAGTAAAAGTATGCAGAAATACGGCAACATCAAACAGCCAAACTTTTATAAAGTAGAACTATGTACGACGTGGATAAATAGCTTTAATTGAAAGAGCTAGCACTGTTATCTAATAGAGTCGGAGTGTTATTATGCTAACCCAAAAAACTTATCGTTATACTTTTTTTGCGCCACAGCGCTGCGCGAAAAACCGTGCGACAATAGTTAAATATGCATTATTTTTATCAGCCGTTTTTTTAGCAACAGGTTGTTCCTCATTAGGTGTTGAACCTTGGGAACGTGACTTGTTAGCAAAAGACGAAATGGCATTAACGTCTTCCCCAATCGACTCCGCTTTAGACGATCACATATATTTCAGTAAAGAAGCTTCCAGTGGCGGCAAAAGTTTTGGTGGTGGAGGTTGCGGATGCAATTAAAGAAAAAAAAGCCTCCGGTCAACATTAAAGCAGCCTTAACCCTTGCGGCTTCGGCCTTGTTGGGCACAATACCTAAAACGGTTGTCGCGGCTGATAACACAACTAAATCTAAAAAAGCAACAAAAGACGCTAGTTGGGATTTTGAAAGTGCGCTTTTATTTTATAGCGAAAGCGATCGTGTTTCAGCAGCAGAAGCTATTTTAAATGCTAAAAAAACCTTTGATAACGACGAAATATTAAACCTTAAACTTACCGTTGATGTATTAACCGGCGCATCAGCAAATGGCGCAGCGGCTCAACCTAATGTACAAACATTTACCCGACCATCAGGTAAAGGGAGCTATCAAACTCAAGTAAATGACACGCCGTTAGACGACACATTTAAAGACACTCGCGTACAGTTTAACGCCCAATGGACTCAGCCGTTAGCGGACAACTATACTGGTAGCGTGGGTGTTCATATTTCAAAAGAATACGATTACTTATCATTGGGCATTAATGGCAACCTTGCGTATGACTTTAATCAGAAGAACTCAACGTTTTCAGTAGGATTGAGTTACTTTCAAGATACTTTTGAACCAGAAGGTGGAATTCCATTAGCATTTGCATCAATGCCAGTAGCTTTTGGCAGCAGCGATGATGTTAATCATAGTATTAATAAAGCTGACTTTGATGCAACCCGTCGCACAGATAGCGATGATAAGAGTACTGCTGATATTATGTTTGGCTTCACACAAGTTATTAACCGCCGAATGATCATGCAGTTTAATTACTCTTACTCGAAGGTTGACGGCTATTTAAACGACCCCTTTAAGGTGTTAAGTTTGGTCGATAGTGCGGGTATCGCGCAAGACTACGTTTATGAAAACCGCCCAGACTCTCGTCTTAAACAGAGTTTATACGCACAAACAAAATATCATTTTGAGAAAAATATTTTTGACGTGTCCTATCGTTATATGTGGGACGATTGGGAGCTAGACTCCCATACAATTGATTCAAAACTGCGCGTCCCTTTATCTCGTCAAAGCTATATAGAGCCTCATTTCCGCTTTTATAAACAAAGTGCGGCCCAGTTTTACCAACCGTTTTTAGTTGAGTCACATACCCTGCCTGAGTTTGCCAGTGCTGATTACCGTATAGGTGAGATGAGCGCATACACGCTAGGAATAAAATATGGTACGACACTTAGCGGCGGTAATGATTTATCATTTCGGTTGGAATATTATCGACAAGACCCAACTGAAGCTGGCCATAAAGCACCTGGTGCACTGTCTGAAGTTGATCTATATGAAAGCGTTAATGCGATTATTGCTCAAGTAACGTATTCGTTTTAAAAGGCGCATTTACGCAGGGAAGTGTCATTAAAAGCGAGAGAAAGGAAGTTTTGTCAATATGCAGCCTGAGCGTAATGTTGAATTAACAGTAACTAATGACGGTCATTGTATACATTTTGAGGCCATGGCCAGCCCTTGCGAAGTGCTTGTAGCAAATAGCGATAGTAAACTCGCTTTAGCGTTAGGCGAACTAATTGCCAAGGAAGTTTGGCGTATTGAAGATAAATATTCTCGTTATAAACCAACCAGTGTTTGCTCAGCAATTAACCAAAGCCGTGGCAAAGCCATTGCTATCGATCAAGAAACCTACCTATTATTAAACTTTGCTGATACATGTTATCAACTCAGTGAAGGTGTGTTCGATATAACATCGGGTGTGCTGCGACAAGTTTGGCAATTTGATGGCAGTGATAATATTCCCTCCGTTGATGCCGTTAAAAAAATAATAGCTGATATGGGCTGGCATAAAGTTAGTTTCGACGAGCAGCAACTAGTGATGCCAGAAAACATGGAAGTAGATTTTGGTGGTATTGGTAAAGAATACGCGGTTGATAGGGCGATGATTATTGCGAATGAATTTACTGATTTACCGGTACTCGTTAATTTAGGTGGCGACTTAGCGGCAAATAAACCCCGTAAAGCCAATGTGCCTTGGCAAGTAGGCATTGAGCACCCAGGTTTTATAGATCGCAAACCTATGGTGGTCAGTTTATTACAAGGTGCTCTAGCCACCAGTGGTGACGCCAAAAGGTTCTTGCTAAAAGATAATGTACGCTATAGCCATATTTTAAATGCCAAAACCGGTTGGCCTATTTTACAAGCGCCACGCTCAATTACCGTTGTGGCACCGCAGTGTATTCAAGCAGGAATATTAGCGACATTAGCGTTAATGCAAGGCGAACAAGCTGAAAGCTTTTTGACAGAACAAGAAATAAAGTTTTGGGCTATTCGCTAATCAGTTCACTTTTAGCCATTGCATAAATTCGCACTAAAATATGCCATTAGGTGGAGGGTATACGCTTGCTACTCGTTCACGTCCATACGAACGCAGCAAATACTGGCCTTTATAAAAACGCATATTTAACTCATTTTTAAAATCGCCAGGCTAAATAAATAAAGCGCTTATTCGCGATGAAAGCCAATATGCTGATGAAAGCGCACAATCAATTCTTCTTTATCGTTTTTATATTTAAGCTTTTGGGCAATGCTATGTAAAACAGATTCTATTTGATTTAAAAACTTACCGTAACCATGGCTAGTTTTATCTTGCTCACTGGCAACAAAAACAAAATGAGCACTATCAACTAACTCTTCAGCAACCCACTTACAGGTATAGCCACTATTCGTGCTTTTAGGGGCATAACCAATCATCATTAGCTCACCTTTAGCTAGCGTATTTTCATTATCACTGCGGCGAACAATTGGCACTAATCCATTGGCAATAAGCGCACCATTATTTAAATTGTGCTTTTTAGCTGCACTTATAAATGCATCGGCTATGTAATTATAAAGCGGGTTATAGTTTTCACCTTCGCTGTGATCTAGCTTAACGAGCTTTCGCAGGCGACGGTTAATAGGCATATCCACAACGGCATAAGTTAATTCATCTGTACTCTCAGGAATAGAAATTTCATCTGGCGCATAACGATTAGAAATACTGCGTAATTTATGTACTTGGTTACCTTGTACTCCCTTATCTTTGGCAAATAAATCATAAGTTAAGTGCTGATGGTCACAAATACGAACTTCTTCCGCTGCCATGCCACTTTGTTCAGTAAACTGGGTGATTGCTTGTACAACTTTTTGATGAAATATTGCTGAATCATGTCTTATTTCATCGCCATTAGATAAAAAGACTAAGTGAATTTTGCTGGCTTGTTTTGTTGTATCAAAATAAGCCTTTTGACTGAAATGATAACGAGAGTTATATAAAAATAAAATTTGCTGGTCTGTTTGTGCGGTTATTTTTTCAGGGCTAAATCGAATACGGGTAAACTTATCATTAGCAACAAACTGGCCGCTTTCAATGTCTAATTCTTCGTTTATTTTGAAGAATAGCTCAGACAACTTTTTATAAAAAGGCAAAAATGGTTGTTCACTGTTGTGGTCAACTGGGCCTGAAATTCTCTCGATTAAACTGTCGGTAATGGCAAACTTGGCAAGCAAATATTGGTTTTCACGTGCAGAGGAAGGAATGTGCACTTTGTGTTGAACACGTCTTGTACGAGAGATTGGCATATCAATTAACCTATTAATTAAAAATTTCATCATAGTCTCATCATTAAATGTGGTCAAATATGATACATATCAACGGGGTGATCATTCTTTTGCAGAGGGTTACCTTTTATCCATAAGTAAGCATGGTGATATTAATGTTTGTGGTCTTAGCCTATATGGGATTAACGCTGTTAGTAATGCAGACATAAAAAATAACGCTGGCTTTAATGCGCCTTTGCAGATTACCGCTACCTAAATGCACGCAGATTTGTATATAATCTCGTTGTCATTCTTAAATAAAGTATAAAAAAATGAAAAATTCCTTAGCTTTTACGTTATTAACTTCAGCCGTATTGTTGGGTTGTGGAGCAGAAGATACTGCTAAAAAAACTAATAACGCTGCCGATGTTACCGCAAGTTATAACAGTATTAACAAAGAACAACTTACCAAGCATATTAAAACACTTGCTTCAGATGAATTTGAAGGCCGAGCACCATCAACTAAAGGTGAAGAACTTACGCTTGATTATTTAACCAAGCAACTCACCGCTATAGGTTTTAAACCTGGTAATGGCGACAGCTTTTTACAACCGGTGCCTATGGTATCAATTGAAGCGTCATCAGATATGGCCTTAACGATAGGCGGTAAAGATTATAAATATGGCCCCGATATGGTTATGGGCTCTAGCCGCATTAGTGATTTCGAACAACTTAAAGACTCTGAATTAGTTTTTGTTGGTTACGGCGTTAATGCACCAGAATACCAATGGAATGATTACGAAGGGCTCGATGTTGAAGGTAAAACAGTGGTTATTCTTGTGAATGACCCTGGTTTCGCTACCCAAGACCCTGCATTATTTAATGGTAATGCCATGACGTATTACGGTCGCTGGACATATAAATATGAAGAAGCGAGCCGTCAAGGTGCTGAAGGCGCGATAATTATTCATGAAACCGCACCAGCGTCATATGGTTGGTCAGTAGTTGAACACTCATGGACAGGTCCACAATTTGGCTTTGTTCGTGAAGATCTAAATAAAGATCGTGTTGCGGTTGAAGGTTGGGTTAATAGTGATGTTGCCAAAGAGCTTTTTGCTAATGCCGGTTTAAGCTTTGAGCAAGAAAAAGCAAAAGCATCAAAGGGCAGTTATCATGCAGATATGGGTGATTTAACCGCTTCTGTTGCTGTAAAAAATACAGTTAAAAAGTCTACATCGTATAACTTTATTGCTACTTTACCGGGCAGAACAACGCCAGATGAGCACATTATTTATACCGCACACTGGGATCACTTAGGTAAAGATACCAGTAAAGACGGCGATCAAATTTATAATGGCGCTGTAGATAATGCCTCAGGTACGGCAGCACTTATTGAAGTGGCTGAAGCGTTTTCAAAATTGCCTGTAACACCAGAGCGCTCAATTACCATCATGGCAGTAACAGCTGAAGAGCAAGGCTTACTTGGCTCTAAGTTTTATGCGGCAAACCCTGTTATTCCTGCAGCTAAAACCGTGGCTAATATCAATATGGACGCATTAAATGTTAATGGTCGCAGCAAAGATGTTTCAGTTTATGGCTTAGGCCAATCTCAGTTAGACGACTACTTAACCGCAGCGGCTAAAAAACAAGGGCGTGTTATTTCAGGCGATCCTCGTCCAGCGGCGGGTATTTACTATCGCTCAGATCACTTTGCATTCGCTAACATTGGTATTCCAGCACTTTATGCTAAAAGTGGTAAAGCGCCAGTTGATGAAGCAACAAAAGCACTACGAGTAATATTAGACCCAATTCTAGCTAAGTGTTATCACAATGCCTGTGATGAATACAGCGAGCAATGGGACCTTTCAGGTGCTGTTGAAGATATGCAAGCCTTCTTCGAAGTTGGTTATGAATTATCACACCAAAATGTTTGGCCACAATGGAGCGAAACTTCTGAGTTTAAACGCTAATCAAATGATTACCGCTATAGCACAATAACTTCAGTGCTTGTTAAGCACATAGTATATAAAACCAAAGCAGCAATTATTTAATTGCTGCTTTTTTGTGCTCAAAGTTATCGAACGAATGTAAAGAGACACAAACAAAGGCACCAACATTTCAGCGCACCTACCCCCACAGACGCACATTAATTAAAACTGAAATAAAGTAGGGTCAGATACACATTAAAATTGATCTTTGTTAATTCTATTATTAAGCGCTAATTATACTTTAAAAATTCTTGTTCTATACTGAAAACAATTTAAATAATAAGGATATTATTTATGGCTCGCCTGTCCAGAATTCAGCTAATCGATATACCAGAAATAAAGTAGGGTCAGATACACATTAAAATTGATCTTGGTTAATTCTATTATTAAGCGCTAATTATACTTTAAAGATTCTTATTCTATACTGAAAACAATATTAAATAATAAGGATATTATTTATGGCTCGCCTGTCCAGAATTCAGCTAATCGATATACCACAACATATCATTCAACGAGGAAATAATCGCAGTTTGTGCTTCGCAGATGAACAAGATTTTGCTGCTTACGCTCATTGGTTAACTGAGTATTCAGTTAAACATTGCGTTGATATTCATGCGTGGGTTTTTATGACTAATCATGTGCACTTACTTTGCACACCGCGCATACCCAATGCAATTAGTTTATTGATGCAAAGCTTAGGTCGAAGATATGTGCAGTATTTCAATCATAAATATCAAAGATCTGGCACATTATGGGAAGGGAGGTTTAAATCTTGTATAATTGAAGATGTTTCATATTTATTACAAGTATATAAATATATTGAATTAAATCCGGTTAGGGCGAGCATGGTAGATGAACCATCGCAATATTTTTGGTCCAGTTATCAAATTAATGCCTTAGGAAAACAATCTGCATTATGTACACCTCATCCCGCATACAAAGATCTAGGCGCTAATTCACTAGATCGCCAAGTGACATATCAGTCTTTATTTAGATATCAAATTGCCCCCTCACTAATTGAAGATATCAGAGCGTCATTAAATAAAGGCTTGGCACTGGGAAGTGAATGTTTTAAGTCTGAAATAGAGAAATCAACTGGACGAAGAGTTAGAGAAGCTAAAATCGGCAGACCTTTAGGCTCATGTAAAAATCAAGAAATTTAAAAAAGTGGGTAATAATAAAAAAGTAGGGTCAGATACACATTAATTGATTTTGGTGGCTTTGGTAATTGTAAAAGAGGGGATGTTGATCTCAGAGATTGACCATGTTGCTACTTTTCGAAAATATCAGCTAACTAAATTTAATGTGTATCTGACCCTACTTTATTTTAGGCGAAAAAAAACTGCTAAGTAAGCAGGTTTCTTTATAGCGGGATCTCAACCTGGACTTGAACCAGGGACAAACGCGGACTTTATAACAGCACAGTCCGTTGTTCTACTAACTGAGCTATTTAATGTGTATCTGACCCTACTTTATTCTAGGCGAAAAAAAACCTGCTAAATAAGCAGGTTTCTTTAATGTGGCTCCTCAACCTGGACTTGAACCAGGGACAAACGGATTAACAGTCCGTTGCTCTACCAACTGAGCTATTGAGGAATAAAACTTTTACTTCCTTTATTAGGGAAGGGAGCAGTGCTCTTAAAGTGGCTCCTCAACCTGGACTTGAACCAGGGACAAACGGATTAACAGTCCGTTGCTCTACCAACTGAGCTATTGAGGAATTGTTCTTTTTAACATAACCGCTAACAATATAATTGGTAGCCATTATTTACTAAATTTGGCTCCTCAACCTGGACTTGAACCAGGGACAAACGGATTAACAGTCCGTTGCTCTACCAACTGAGCTATTGAGGAATTGTTTTGAAAGCCGCTATTGGCTAACGGGGCGAGATATTAAAGGCCGCATGTCAGACTGTCAATACAAAATTTAGAAAAATATCAATTTATTGGTTGTTTGCTTAAATAGCAGGCATTGTTGGCAGCATTTATTCATTTTTTGATGAATAAATGCTCAAGGTGAAATGTTGTTATCAAAAAACATAGTTATCAACATTATCTGTGGATAACTATGTGAGTTAAAGTGTAAGCTTTCGTGAACCAAACGGTAGAATGCGGCTTACAGCTTAACGAGTCTTTATTGTACTATCTGTTATTTATGTTTTTTAACAATAGGTTACTTTAGTTATGTTGGGTTTTTACTCATACTCGTGCGTTTTTTGTTCAAGAGTGATATTTAACTCATTTTGTGCACATTTACACAAATAAGTAAGCTAAGTGCATTTGCTCTTGTTATATTATTTTTTCTTCAACTTGCGATATTATTATCTGAAATAAAATATATACGTAGCGAGTCCTAGCTCGATCTTTTACAATGGTAGATGTATTCGAATTATAACTTTTTCTGAAAAATTAATGATCAAAACTAAAAAAAATCATCAAATTAATCTTCTTAAAGATCCCGTAGCGCCAACGTTAAAAACAATGACCATTCCGATGATTTACGGCATGATTTTATTGATGACTTTTAACTTAGTGGATACATTCTTTGTCGGTTTATTAGGAACACAGCCATTAGCTGCGATTAGTTTTACTTTCCCCATAACGTTTACCGTCATTAGTTTAACTATAGGTTTAGGCATAGGAACGTCAGCCGTTATTGCCAAAGCACTCGGCAAAGGCGACAAAGCGTCAGCCAAAAACTTAGCCACCAGTTCATTATATTTAGCGGCAATCATAGTCGGTATTCTTGCCGTTATTGGTTACCTGCTTATCGACGAAACCTTTTTACTTTTGGGCGCTAGCGAAGCGCTACTGCCTTTAATTCATGAATACATGGACCTTTGGTTTTTAGGTTGTATTTTATTAATTGGCCCGATGATAGGTAACGCTGTTTTACGTGCTGACGGCGACACAAAAACCCCCAGCCTAATTATGGGCAGCGCAGGCTTAATAAACGCCATTTTAGATCCTATTTTTATCTTCGGTTTTGGCCCTGTACCCGCGATGGGTATTCAAGGCGCCGCAATAGCGACATTAGTGTCTTGGGTCTTTGGTTTAGGCTATGTTTTATATATTTTAGCGGCTAAACGTGGCTTAATTCATACTCACTTAATGTCGATTAAAGACTTTATTTGCTCGTCACGCGATATTTTACATATTGGTTTACCCGCTGCTGGCGCTAATATGTTGACCCCCGTTGCTTCTGCTGTATTAACAGCTATTGTTGCTGAATACGGCGTGTCAGCTGTTGCTGCATTTGGGGTAGGTTCAAGAATAGAATCAATCGCTTGCTTGGTCGTGTTAGCTTTATCAATGACTTTACCGCCATTTATCAGCCAAAATTTTGGAGCGGGTAACATGAAGCGTGTTGAAGAGGGTTACAAAACCTCAATAAAATTCGTTATAGCATGGCAGGTGTTAATTTATGTTGTGCTAGTGTTAGCCGCGCCGTTTATCGCCGATATATTTTCTAAAGAGCAAGCGGTAGCCGATATTATTAAACTCTTTATTTGGATTTTACCTTTAGGATATGGTTTACAAGGTGTAATAATTCTCACTAATTCATCATTTAACGCATTGCATAAGCCGATGGTTGCCTTGGTATTAAGTGTTATTAGACTGTTTATTTGTTATGTGCCTTTATCTTATCTTGGCAGCGTATGGTTTGGTTTAGAAGGCTTTTTTGTTGGCGCATTACTTGGCAATGTAGTGATGGCGGCAATTTCATATAACTTGTTTAGTAAACAATGTGAAAAAGATCGTGTCACAGTTGAGGTTATTGCTTAATGAAAGCGTTAAAAATACATTCAGATTATATTCCTAGTGGCGATCAACCCACCGCAATCGCAAAATTGCTTGATGGTATTGAATCAGGCTTAGCGCATCAAACCTTGTTAGGGGTAACTGGCTCAGGTAAAACGTATACCATCGCCAATGTAATTGAAAAGCTTAACCGTCCGACCATGATGTTAGCGCCTAATAAAACCCTGGCTGCGCAACTATACGGTGAAATGAAAGATTTTTTTCCTGATAATGCCGTCGAGTATTTTGTTTCTTATTACGATTACTATCAACCAGAAGCCTATGTTCCAACCACAGACACTTTTATCGAGAAAGATGCCTCTATAAATGAGCACATTGAACAAATGCGCTTATCGGCTACCAAGTCACTGTTAGAGCGAAAAGATGTCATTATAATCGCTTCTGTGTCGGCTATTTACGGTTTGGGTGATCCCGACTCGTATTTAAAAATGATGTTGCACATAAGTGTTGGCGATATTATTAATCAGCGCGATATTTTAAGACGCCTAGCCGAGTTGCAATACACCCGAAATGACGTGGCATTTCAACGTGCTACTTATCGCGTGCGCGGTGATGTAATAGATGTTTTTCCAGCAGAATCAGACCGCATGGCCCTGCGCATTGAGTTATTTGATGAAGAAATTGAGCGCATTAGCGTATTTGACCCTCTAACGGGGGCCGTTGAACGCACAGTCGCTCGCGTAACCGTTTATCCTAAAACCCATTACGCGACTCCTCGTGAAAAAATATTGGCTGCCGTTGATAAAATCAAAATTGAATTAAAAGACAGAGCCGCGCAGCTAAAAGAAAACAATAAACTTATTGAAGAACAACGCATTGTACAACGTACACAATTCGATATTGAAATGATGACAGAGCTTGGCTATTGCTCAGGTATAGAAAACTATTCTCGCTACTTATCAGGCCGTGGGCCAGGCGAAGCACCACCGACATTGTTCGATTACCTGCCAAGCGATGGCTTGTTAATTATTGATGAATCTCACGTCACCGTGCCGCAAATTGGCGCTATGTACAAAGGTGACCGTTCACGTAAAGAAAACCTGGTTGAATATGGCTTTAGATTACCTTCAGCACTTGATAACCGCCCAATGAAGTTTGAAGAGTTTGAAGCTTTATCGCCGCAAACCATTTATGTATCAGCAACACCAAGCAATTATGAACTTGAAAAATCGGCTGGTGAAATTGCTGAGCAAGTTGTTCGCCCAACCGGCTTGCTTGATCCACAAATAGAAGTGCGTCCTGTTGAAACGCAAGTTGATGATCTACTATCTGAAATTCGTAAACGCGTAAAAATTGATGAAAGGGTATTAGCCACCACATTAACTAAACGCATGGCAGAAGATTTAACCGATTATTTAGACGAACATCAAATAAAAGCGCGTTACCTACATTCCGATGTAGACACGGTTGAACGCGTAGAAATTATTCGAGATTTTCGTTTAGGAAAGTTTGACGTGCTAGTCGGTATTAACTTACTGCGCGAAGGCTTAGACATGCCAGAAGTGTCACTTGTGGCAATTCTTGATGCCGATAAAGAGGGCTTCTTGCGCTCTGAACGCTCACTTATTCAAACCATTGGCCGAGCAGCACGTAACATAAACGGAAGAGCAATTCTTTACGCTGGACGCATTACCGGTTCAATGCGAAAAGCGATTGACGAAACTGACCGACGCCGTGCAAAACAGCATCAATACAATCTAGATAACAATATTACCCCACGTGGCGTAAGACGTAATATTTCAGATGTTATGGACCTTGACGGCGGTAAAACTCGCGCGGCAGCAGCATTAAAAGCCGCAGAGCCAGCGTCAGAATATGAAACATTAACCACCAAACAAATTGACGTAAAAGTACAAGAGCTAGAAACGCAAATGTTTAATCATGCGCAAAACCTAGAGTTCGAATTAGCTGCATCAGTAAGAGATAAAATTAAGCAATTACGCGATTTACAGTTGGAAACCTAAAGCGAGTATAGAGTGATTTATAGATGAAAAACCCAAATAAATCACCAACGCCTATATAAATTAACGTAGCCCCTGTAGGTTAATGTAACCACCTGTAGGTTGGACTTCAGTCCATCAAGTTAAATGAAATTTAACCCGCATTAAAATGTGACTCTAACCAATTAATACCAACAGAAAAAATACCGGAAATGATTGTGTAACTACCTGATTATTAGCCTTTTTAGCGATTGACGGACTAAAGTCCGACCTACAAAAAAACATTCTCCAGCGCTCAATAATCGCCCAAGGCCCATGTAGGTTGATCTATGCCCCTGTAGGTTGGACTTCAGTCCATCAAGTTAAATGAAATTTAACCCGCATTAAAATGTAACCCTAACCAAATAATTACAATCAGAAAATAGAGGGGGATATTTTTATCAAACCATTCAAACCATTCAAACCATTCAAACCATTCAAACCAATCAATCCACTAAAGTATCGCGGCAATATCACTATCAATATCGGCTGGCTTAGTTGTTGGACTATAGCGTTTAATCACTTTGCCTTGGTTGTTTACCAAGAACTTAGTGAAATTCCACTTAATACCTTTACTCCCTAAAATGCCAGGCGCTTCGCTTTTTAAATGCTCAAATAATGGATGGGTGTTTTCGCCGTTAACCTCTATTTTACTAAACAGCTCGAAAGAAATATTAAAGTTAAGATCACAAAACTGTTTAATTTCAGTGTTATCGCCTTTTTCTTGTTTACCAAATTGATTACAAGGAAACGCTAATACTTCTAAACCTTTATCTTTGTACTTTTTGTATAAATCTTCTAAACCTGCATATTGCGGTGTAAAGCCACAAGCACTAGCAGTGTTCACTATTAACAGCGTTTTACCTTCATATTTAGTAAAATTTACGGCTTCATTTTTGTAATTGTTAGCACCAAAGGTGTAAATAGCTTGAGTCATTTTATTTAACTGGTCGGATCAATGTTAAAAATAGAATAGAGTAAATAGTTATATTTAACAAGATTCAGCAAAGCATTATATTTCAGAGCAAAAAATTAAAACTAGTTAGTGTTTAAAATAAATTTAACTTTGTTAATGATATTGAATAGGTTTAGAAAAAAGCAGTATTTTATAAGTTAATTCAGCAGTTAAATCATTAAGCTAAATTAAGGGTAAATTGAAGAGTTATCTTTAAGGGATTATGTTTAAGAAGTGATGTTTAAGAAGTGATGTTTAAGAAGCGATGCTTAAAAAGTGATGTTTTAAAGTGATATTTTAAAGTGATATTTAAAGGAAAGGTTCAGCAGTAAATTTTTATCACTAAATTTCAGCCCAAATGCTCTGTGTTATTCCCTTTTCAACCAAGCTGACAAACTCTGACTGGGAACTAGCTTAATAGCTTCGGTATAAAAAAACTCCCACAATAGCTTCTTTCAAAATAAGGCTAACTTTATTAACATAGAGCGCATAAAATCAAGGCGACTCCCTGAGCTTATAAATACTTTTTCGCATGCAGAGTTAGAAATAAATTTTCAGAATTTAAATCGTATAAATAAAATTTAACCAAGGTGTAATACTTCCATGAATAATATTGAAACCAGCAATTTAGATAGCTTTATCGAAAGCATTAAACACGCACAATACCCGATAGAGTTTTCCCAAGTCATGCAAGTTATTGCCGATAATTATCAGTACCAACCCACAACGTTTACCAATGGCGAACTTGTTAATGACAGCGGCACTAACGAAGGCTCGTGTAAAATATTTTACTTTGCGCAATTAAATAACTTAAGCCCAGAGCAAACCCTCGCGTGTTTCGGACGTTATTATCGAGAAGATGTTTTAGCTAACCCTGCGGGCAGTGATCACCAAAATATTCGCAATTTCATGCAAACTGGCTGGCAAGGTATTGCATTTAAATCAGTTGCTTTATCACCAATAAATTAAGTAAAAATAGCGCATGCTAGACTTTACTGACTTCAACTAAATTTCAGATATTACAAAAGGATCCGTTCGATGAAAGTAGCATTTATTGGTTTAGGTGTAATGGGATATCCCATGGCAGGGCATTTACAAAAAGCCGGACACGAAGTTTGTGTTTTTAATCGTACTCAAGCAAAAGCCGATAAATGGCAGGCTGAATTTTCAGGTACTACGGCTAAAACACCGGCACTTGCCGCTAAAAACTGTGAAATTGTGTTTTGTTGCGTAGGTAACGATGACGATCTTCGTCAAGTAGCATTAGGTGAAAACGGCATATTAGCAGGCATGCCCAAGGGCAGTATCTTAGTTGACCATACCACCGCATCGGCCGAAGTCGCTGTGGAAATTGCGGGTATTGCCGCAAACCAAGAACAATACTTTCTAGACGCCCCTGTTTCTGGCGGCCAAGCAGGAGCAGAAAATGGTGTGCTAACCGTAATGGTTGGTGGTGACGAAACTATTTTTAATAAAGCTGAACCTGTTATGGCAGCATTCGCTAGATTTAGTCAATTAATGGGGCCAGTTGGCTCAGGGCAATTAGCTAAAATGGTAAACCAAATTTGTTTCGTTAATACCGTACAAGGCTTAGCTGAAGGCTTAAACTTCGCGCAAAAAGCGGGCTTAGATGTTGATAAATTACTAGCGACTATCGGCAAAGGCGCTGCAGGCTCTTGGCAAATGGATAACCGCGGTAAAACAATGTGTGCACGAGAGTTTGACTTCGGATTCGCGGTTGACTGGGTAAGAAAAGATCTAGCCATTGCGTTTGAAGAGGCTGAAAAACTAGGTGCAGATTTAACTGTGACTAAACAGCTTGATGGCTACTATAAAGAAATTCAAGAAAATGGTGGCAACCGTTGGGATACTTCAAGCTTAATTAGTCGCTTTAAAAAGTAAAACGTTATCGAAGAAATATTTTGTAGCTGAATAGCTTTATTCTATATACAAGAAAGTAGCCGACTTACTTAAGCTAAGCTAAGTTAAGTTAAGTTAAGTAAGTCGGCATAAATAGGCAGTATTGTGTTAACTTTGCACGTATTCGTATAACGCTTTAAGCACGGCCATTTTTGGTTGGTTTTGCTCATGCTGATGCGCTAAGTCTTCAATTTTTATCATAAACTCATCAACACTTAACAAACCTTTTTTACCGTGCTGTAGTCTATTTTGACAATGGGCTTGCCATTTTTGTTGCTCGCCATCGTCCAAGGTATAAGGAAAATTACGCGCACGATAACTAAACAACAAAATATTTAAACGCTCATCTTGAAACTGAAACGGATGCGTACCTAATTGCTCTGGCGCTAATTGATGCAAAATATCCATTTGCGCTTTATCGCTATGCGAGAAAAACTTGCCACCATAAAGTGCAAACTCAGCTTCAACCGGTTCATCACCAAAATCACTTTCGGCAAAAACATCGGTTAACTTATCTCTAAGCTCAGTATATTGTTTAAGTCTTTTTAGATTCTCAAGACAAAGCTCACGAGGAATAGCCAAACGCTCGGCATTTTCAGGCAACAAGGTTTTTGCAGGCGCGACAATAGGGCACTTATTTAAATGAATTAACTTAATGGGAATTGGTAATTCACCTTCGTCTAACTCATCATAACGGGTATATAAACGCGCTTTAATCTCTTCACTTGAAAGCTCAAATAACGGCGTAGGATCACGCGCTAAATCGACAGCAATAACCGCATTTTTATTAATCGGATGATAACAAACCGGCGCAAACCAACTCGTGCAACCATGCACTGAAGATACCTTGCTAGAGGTATGCACAACAGGCGTCATGTTATAAACGTCAATTAGCTCAGCCACTTGCTTTTTATTCTTCAAATTAAAAATAAACTCATATAACTTAGGCTGTTTTTCTTTAATCAGTTTTGCCATCGCAATAGTGGCATAAACATCACTCATGGCGTCATGCGCGGCTTCATGGCTAATGCCATTCGCTTCTGTCAGCAACTCTAAACGAAAGCTAACCACTTGCTCGCCATCGCGTTCAACCGTTGGCCATTCAATACCTTCAGGGCGCAATGCATAGCAAGCGCGCACCATATCAATAATATCCCAACGACTATTACCATTTTGCCATTCGCGCGCATAAGGGTCGTAAAAGTTACGATAGAGCAGGTAGCGAGTTACCTCATCATCAAAACGAATACTGTTATACCCAGCAACACAAGTATTAGGTTGGGTAAACAACCCATGAATACGGTCAGCAAACTCAGCTTCAGTTAACCCTTCACGCAAAGCTTTTTGCGGCGTAATACCGGTAACTAAACAAGCCTCAGGTTGCGGCAGATAGTCTTGTGGCGGCTGACAATAAAACATCTCAGGCTCACCAATAATATTTAAATCAAGATCGGTACGAATACCGGCAAACTGCGAAGGCTTGTCGAATTTTGGTGATATTCCCCAGGTCTCATAATCGTGCCAGAGGATAGTAGCTTGGTCTTGAGTGTTTTGGGCTGAAGAGTTCTGATTCATTTTATCCATGTAAAACAACTTGTTGAGTTTTATTAGTTATGTAATCTTACTTTTTGGTATTTTATTATCGCTTTAGATATAAAGTTATTCGTAAGTACTTAACACTAGGTCGATTTATGGGTATGACTTTAGCACAGGCATTAGATAATATCCCAGTAATACGTTGGTGGGTATAAAATTAGCGCAATATGCCAATCGTTAAAATGTCTATTTTTGTTAAAGGCTTACAAAGCATAATTGTTATACTGAACTCTTCAGATTTTGGAGGTTGTTTTGTATTATTTATTGGTTATTATTTTATTTTCTTGCATTGGATTAGCTAATGCAACTGTAACTGCTTTTGATAAAAACCAAAATGAGCAGGCAATTTCGCTATATAATAAACTGAATTATCATGAGCAAGAATATCATGATGAATTTGGTTGGCTTCGTGATGCTGATCACCCTGCAATAAATGACGATAGGATTAAAGAATTCATTCAAGTTAAAAATGCTAAATCCGCGAACTACTTTAATGAAAATAGCGAACTATTAAGTACTATTTTTGAAGAAATAAAAAGTAGAAATGTTAAGTTTGAAAAACCAGCCACTGAAGATAAACATTATATTTACAAATAAATTGAGACTCTCTCGTCATCAAGTAAATTTTGAAAGTAAAAATAAGCTAAACATTCAGCCAAGAAAAGAGACAGTAAACTACTGGTGG
This sequence comes from Colwellia sp. PAMC 21821, assembly GCF_002077175.1. NCBI lineage: Bacteria > Pseudomonadati > Pseudomonadota > Gammaproteobacteria > Alteromonadales > Colwelliaceae > Colwellia > Colwellia sp. PAMC 21821. The sequence continues at coordinate 303,605 of NZ_CP014943.1, read as the reverse complement.
CTAGCAGTTATTAATGCTGTAATTACCTTAAAAGGAAACATTATTTTATTTGGCTTTTTAATAAGTTAGCACTATTGGTTACACTGGCAACTGTAGTTAAAATACCTAACATTGAAGCACCAATAATAGCAATAGATTGCCCTGACGTCAGAGCAACAGCCCCTATAATCAATATAACTAACAGTGCAATAGGTACTCTATAAGTTTTCCAAACACCTTCCTCTGCTTGAATCTCTAGATGGCTCATTGTTTCACTAGACTCAGCATTAAGTATAAATTGAGCAAAACTTTTATTTATTATTGTTAAATGATCTTTCTCCACTTTAATTAAACCATTTAAAGCTAAATGTTCGATCATCTGGTAATTTTGAGGATTTAATCTTCGTTGATTAGCTAAGTTATATAAAGCTAATTTTTCAGCGCTAGAGCATAACTCCCATTTAAAACGATATATAGGTTCAGCATGCATTAAAATATAATGAATTGTGCTCCATTCTTTACTTTTTTCAGATAAAGAAGGTGGCGGGTTGTCACATAATTTTTCTTTGTTCTGCTCTGATGGGTCATTGCAAATAAACATAGTCCTTAATTCAGGAAAGTTGGCAACCTCTAGATTTAAAAAATTTTTATCAAAGTCTATGTTGAACTTATCCGGCAATTTAATTTTAAAGTCCATTAAACACTCAGCCCATGACAAATATTCTGCATGCTTTAAAAGAAAATCATTATCCAAAGCAAGTAAGTTTTTCATTGCAACTCGTTGCAAGCTATGAAAGCTAGCGTAAATAGTAAAACAATTAAACTTACCTAATAAAGTTAAAGATTTTAACTCCATAATTAGATTTAAAAGCGAATGACGGCACTTGGGCTCATCTAAGCAGATTTCAATATCACCAATTTCAACATCTAATAGATTTTCACTTTCCCTGATGTTTAGCTTAACATTTGGTAGTTTCTTGTTTTCTTGTAAAAAATCTTGTAACACCGCACTTTCACTAAAAAGCAAAGGGAAATATTTTATTAATTCATTTGTTTGTTCATCATCATTATCTTTAGTTTCTGGTGGCAGTCCTATAATTTGATTTTTAATAGTTTGTCTACCTATTAAGTAATCTAAACCTACACTGTTAATTTTACTGCTACCACAGTTAATACGAAGTTTTTCATTTACTGTGTCTGGCTTTATTTTCTGTATTTCAGACGTAAGTTGACTAATATGTTCTAAAAGTTCAACAGAACAGTATAAACGTGTCCACAGCACTTTTTTAGTAAAAACAATCCAAGCTATTAAGGTTAAAATAATTAAAAGAACAAACCCAAATATCTGAAAATTAGCTGGATTAAGCTTTGTGTTTTTATTCGATAGTTCAGTATTTTTTTGTCCAGTAAAAATATTTCCCACCCATTCCCAAAAATAGTTTGTCCCTACAAGAGTAGATAAATATGGAAAATCCTCAGGGTGAACTACAGTAGAGTAACCTTCGCATGCAGTTAGCTCCTCTAGCCAATTATTATGGGACTGCAATATATCTATAGATTTAAAGTTATGTAACATTATTGAATTAGGAAAAAGCCTTATACCAATATTATTAAACTCTAACTTTTTTAAATTAGTTTCATTACAATATTGATTTTCATAGTGTTCTTGTAAAAATCCAAATGACACTTTTGCTGTAGTGTTCAAATAATTTATTTGAACAAAAGCCATAATAGTAGCGAGTAATACCAACTGGGTAAAAGCACCATGGTAGCTAAACATTGTTAGTTTTATAGTTTTACTCTTTGCGACTTTTACTGTCCATAACTGATACAGATGGTAAATAAACAAGCTGAATAAAATAAGGGCTGATAAATGAATAAAAGGCCAATCAAACACGGTACTCGTGAAAAAATCATTTAAATTTGGTGATAGAGTTAATAAAATAATATAAATAGAAAAAGTAATAGTACAAAATAGTGAGGATCCAAATAGGAATACACGTGTATCACTTTTAGAAAAAAAGTAGTTTTCTGTGTTGGGTGAAAGGTATAATGTTATTCTTTTACTTATAAAAAACATTAAAAATATCAGTGATAAAAAGAAAATAAGACTGAGCAATAAATATATAAATTGACTGGTCATAAAAGCATTCAGAGTATCATCAGGATAAAAAACAACGGTTGCCCAACTATCAACCACATTAGCTCTAACAAAGAACCGTCCCATTTGACCGTGATAATTTCCTTTTATAGCTTTATTCTTATCAACAATATTATCCTGCCCTTCTAGGCCAGCCTTAATCCATTGGGCTAAAATTGATTGGTCATTGCCAGCATAAAAAAGGTTTTCCACCATAGTTCTGCTTTCATTCGAATGAAATAGAATCTCACCACTCTTTCTATTGACTATCATATATGTGAAATCCATACCTGCTGGTTCACGCATTTCTACCGAGGGTAATAATATATCGGCTCCTAAAATATAAGATTTTGCTTTATCATGGCTTGCGAATCTGTTATTTTCATCGAATAATGGCATTGAAATAGTCGTGCCACGAGAGCCATTAGCTATATTTTGCAATCGTTGAATATAAACATTTTGAAAAATAGTAGACGAAAATTTTAATTCCCATGCATTATTATCCCTAACTTTTTTAAAATAATCACGATAAGATAAATTAAGCGTTTGTGGTAAACTATTGTCTTCATTGTAATTAATTCCAGGTAACCACGAATTACCTAAGCCATCAAGTGCAAATATGCTCAATATATTGTTAGGTAAAATATTCTCTTTACCTAAATTTGAATTCCCATTATTCCAATCTATATCTAAATAAGTTTCAACTTCTTCAACTTCTTTGTTCTCTATTACATTTACCTTTAAATACTCACTAAGAAAGCCAAGTGTTGGTGTTTTAATTTGTTTACTTAGATAAGCATCAACTAAGGTGTTTTGGGCTTCAATATCTAAAGAATTTTCAATATCTAAAGCATTTTCAATATTGTCATCGGGGAACAACTGGTATTCTTTATCTTGTGTGATGGCTGTAGTTATATTAAGTAAGCTAAGTTTCGTTGATTCTATTTCACTCAATGTTAAAGGTAGTACCTCGTTTAAGGGGGTGTTTTCATTGTTATCTACTACATCCTTAAGTATTTCAGAATAAAATTTTTGATATTTTTTCAATCTAGTGAACGATTCATTCAAATCATTGTTTAAATCTGATGATATTGCTGTAGTAAATTTAATTGCTTCAGAGTCTTTATATTCTTGTAAAGACAACATCTGTAAATAGGCTAATAACATTGCAACGATAACGAAGAAAAAAAGGTAGCAACAACTACACACAAAATAACGATAAAAACGAGTGATTGGGTGATTTAGGGGTAATAAATAAAGCCTTAACATTGCCAAAATAGTCAGCAAACTAACTAACAGAACAACTAATAAAGATATGTTCCATTGACCGGTACCATGCATTTTTAATTCGTATTTAGGGAGTAGGGCAACTATGTAAAGACTGAAAAATTCCACATCTTTCAATTCTTTACCTTCCACTTCTGTCTTGATTGTTAATGATTTAATTAACTTGAAAGGAAAAATGTAAACCCGAAATTCACCATAAGACAAATTCATATCAACATGGCTACTATAGCTGGGTAATTCTTCTTCTAGCTCCTCTTGTTTAGTATTAGTTTTAGTAGAAAAGCTAATAGGTTTATTTTGTTTCCTTATTTCTTGGCTGATACTAGTTAAATCTGAGAAAGAAATGTTTTTCTCGCCACCACTGGAATGAATAACTCTTGCATTACTATCAGAAAAAATTAGTTGACTAAATCCTTTACTAACTTTTGGTAACAAATCTTTAATACTTAATTTAGCATAAAGAACAAATGGGGTTTTATCCTCATTACTTTTCTTTATATGTATTTCATCACCTTGTATGTAGTATTTAAAAGTGTCTTTATCTTCTTTAACAGAATCTCCAGTTAATTTGTAACTTGGTAGTATGGATCTTATAGATGTACCACTTTCCTTACTTTCAATTAAGCGCTCGAGTTTAATTAAATTATCATTAAACTTCTTAGAGGTTTCGTAAAGTAAACGATAATAATCATGGTTAACATCAGTGTTTTGTGATTTTGTGTAAGAAAAGTAACCGATAATAGTAACCACAATAACGAGCAGGAATAAAAAGCCCCATTTACGTTTTTTTGCGGGTACTGGTGTTTTTTGCTGTAATACTGTTTGACTGTCCATAAAAACATCCCTGCTTTGTATTATAAAGTAAGGACCTAAAAAATTTAAAAATCAAGTTTACACTTTAATTATTTTTACTTGTTCACTGAGAGGTATCATAAAAATCATAGCAAAATTTTAATACCGTTATAAATAGTGTGTTTTTGACATTGATACTGATACTGTTTAAATTCAATGTGTATGCTTAGAAAAAATATTTACATAAAATTACGAAATCAAACTCTTTCTAGCCAGTAACCTGATATTGACGATTGAGAACAGTTGTAAACTGAAACGCAATTTGCTAGTTCAATCAAGCAGAGTTAGGTTGATTTTTTTATAATATTATAAATAGTTACAGACATTAAAATATATATAAAGCATTATATAATTAGCCATAATTGATATTATTTATATATAACATTCAGTTATCTAGGTTTAACCCTGCTTTGTTATTTCATTTATCAACAGACAAACGCAGCACGGATGAAGTTGCATGTATTAGCATGCAAATAGGATGTTGTAATCGATGACAGAGTTTTATAACGACAATGCTGATAAATTAGCTCAACAATACCTCTTTAAATCGTTTGATGAGGTACATCAAAGTTGGTCGCAGTTTTTACCTGTTGTTATAGCAAATCCTAATGCCCGTATTCTTGATTTAGGCGCCGGCGCTGGTCGAGATGCTAAGCATCTTGCTGAGTTAGCCGCTAAAACCCATGGTGATAAAAACAACATTCAAATATTTGCGGTTGAACCTGCAAAAAATCTGGCAGAAATTGGCGCACGCCAAACGGCTGGGCTTAACGTTAAGTGGCTCGAAGATACACTGCCGGCATTAAGTCACATAACTAAGCAAGAAGTCAGTTTTGATTTAATCCTTTTAAGTGCTGTTTGGATGCATATACCAACAAGTGAACGTGCTCGCGCTATTCGTAAACTTGCCAATTTACTAAAGCCAGGCGGTAAGTTAGTTATTTCTCTTCGACATGGGCAAACCGATGAAGAGAAAAAACAACGTAAAATGCACATTGTTTGTGCAGAAGAATTAAAACGTTTAGCCACTGATGTTGGTTTGTTCACAAAACTAGAAACTCCGAAAGAGGAAGACAAATTAGGTCGAAATCACGTTTCTTGGCAAACTGTTGTATTGCAAATGCCAGACGATGGCACAGGTGCATTCCCCTTTATCCGTCATGTAGCACTTAATGACGGAAAATCAGCCACACATAAATTAGCCTTATTAAGAGTTTTACTGCGCATTGCAGACGGTCATCCGGGTGCCGTGCTGCGCAGAGAATCATCGCCATTTGGCGATCGCGTTATTTTACCCGTTGGCTTAGTCGCGCTTTATTGGTGTCATCAATATAAAGCATTAATTGATAAAAAAGGCCTTTTCCAAACACCAAATAAAAACCCCAATATGGGCTTTATGAAAGCAGATGGCTGGCATAAATTAACTGATAAAGCAGCATCTGACTATCGTATTGGCAATATGCTCAGGGGGGAAGACGCCATTGCGTTGCATAAAACCCTATCAGCGGCAGTGAGCAATATTAAAACTATGCCTTGTCGCTACATTACCCAGCCGAATAGTACCCAAACGGTATTTGAAGTTGCCAGTAAAACGGTTAAAGCAAAAGGTAGTATCTTCCTTGATTTGCAAACACTTGAGCAATGGGGCGAATTTTCTCTGCCTGAATCTACTTGGCTAGCGTTCAATCGTTATGCCTGCTGGATTGAACCAGTATTGGTCAGTGAATGGGTTAAAACCATGGCTAGTTATGCAGGAAATAGCCAATATAAAGCCCCTGAAAATCAACACACATTATATCAAGCCCTAAACTGGGAAGAGCCAAAACGCACGACAATCGAAGTGCGTGAAAGGTTTGAACAGCTTAAAACAAATTTACCAAAGTCTGAGCAAATACGTTGTGTATGGTCAGAAAAATCATTAATGCAAAGTTACGATATTGACCACAGCATGCCATTCGCGCGCTGGCCAAATAACGACTTATGGAATTTACTGCCAACCGATTGCCAAGTAAATAATCAGAAAAGTGATAGGTTGCCAACCGAACATAAATTAAAACAAGCAAAAGACCGAATTCAACACTGGTGGCAAGTAGCTTGGCTAGATAACAACACGGCCAGTGCTGCACTGCCACTTGAAAAAAATAAAGTAAAAGATGTATCAGCAGGCTATCTAATAAGTACTAAATCTTTTACGCCAACAGCAACGCTAGAACAAACAACAGAAGACATGCCAGCAGAAAGTAAACGGTTTTTTGCTGAAGCGAATATTGCCTTACCGGGACTAAATTCAGATAATACTTCAATAGATGACTTGTTTGAAGCACTAGTAATGCAGCGCGGGCGGTTGAAAGAGATGCAGCAGTTGCGCGAGTGGTGATCTTAAAAGTTTATTTAAACACCTTTATTTGTATTGTTTAAAATTAAAGGGTGACATAGTTAGCTTCCATCACCCCATAGCCAATTTAGCCGTCTCATGCCACAAATACGCTGGCATGGGGTGTTTCAATTTCCAAGTAATATTCATCGGCTGGCTGCCTTCATGTTTTACAAAGTCGACAGGCCCAAAATTGACAAACCCCATAGTTCTTCCGTTTTCATCTTTACCTTGCTCACGCACAAATAACAGGTAGGTTTTTTTGGTTTCTTTCTGCGTAATGTAACCTAAGCCTCGGCCTGAATTTGGCCTCGCGCTATTTTGAGTTTGCCAGTGAAACAAGGTCGGACTGATGGCGTAGTCATGGTACATGGTTGTGGCTGAAAATTGCTTTTCGCATTTATTCAGAGTCACGAATAACAATTCAGTATTAGCGTTGGCGATATTTAAGACACCTTCACGGCTTGATGACTTTTTAGTAAAAGTGCTGTCAGCAAAAGCGACCAAAATATGTTCTTTCGGGTAACGCACATGCATTTTAAGGGGAGATGAATCGACCACTGGATTATGAACCTTTGGCATATCAAATTCGCTTACTTCAAGTCGTTCGATAAGTATTGCCATAACCTCAGATAGTTCGCTCATTAGTGTAGAGTCTTTAAGTGCTAGCAAGCTTTCAGGTAAATTAATAAACCCAGCTTGCTTACCTGATTTATCCCAAAAGTCGTAGTGGCACATTAAAGCAAATTGTTGCTGAATTTTTGTTGCATCATCATCAGAATTCATTGGTGCGATAGCAAAGCTATTATCGCAAAGCGCTTTAATAAAGCGTAAATAGGATATTGATGAGCAATTGAGTAAACGATTATTAATGGCACGATAATAAGCCGCATATAAGGCTTTATTCTCTGTCGCTATTTCCATGTTTTTACTGGTCGTAAGTAACAAAGACCAACCACCAAAAGTGCCATATTTAATTTTATAAATATCTTCTAAGGTAATATTAGGGTGGAACTGTAAAAAATTAGTCAGCGTTAACGGTAAGTTTGTAACATGAGGGTAGTTAATGATTAAGCTAATTAGCTTGTTTTTGTTTAATGTCGCTTGGCTAATGTTTTTCAGGATCATGGCTTGAGTTTTTTCTTGTAACTCAATGCGGCAGCCTAATGGTAGGTGAGGGAATCCTTGCTTAACTTCCTTCGAAATCGCCTGATTAGTTTTGCCGACTAATGCTCTAAATTTGTGTGAAAAGTCGTATTCAGGACGTGAATTGCCAACAAAATCTAAAATAGTGCAGCATTCTTTATCGTTAGTTAATCGCAAGCCACGACCCAATTGCTGTAGGAATATCGTTAAGCTTTCGGTCGGGCGTAAAAATAGTAAGGTGTCTAACTCTGGAATATCGACACCTTCGTTAAATATATCAACAACAAATAAGACATTAATTTGTTTTGATCTTAACTGTTGCTGCAAAACTTCACGGTCTTTACTGTTGTCACTGGTTAACACGCCGCAAGCAATATTATGTAGGGTGAACTTTGTAGCCATATACTTTGCGTGTTCTTTACTGACACAAAACGCCAGTGCTCGCATTTGAGGTATATCGGTAACAACTTCACTAAGGCTTTGTAGAATGCGTAAAACCCGTTGATCGTTATGTGTGTAAAGATTTGTTAGTTCGGCAATATCGTAACGGCCTTTAGCCCAAGGTATTTTAGTTAAGTCAGTATCGTCATCTATGCCAAAGTACTGAAAGGGTGAAAGGTGCCGTTGGTTGATAGCCTCAGGTAATCTGATTTCTGCAGCAATAACATGACAAAAGTCGCTTAGAATATCACTGCCGTCATGTCGTTCTGGAGTTGCCGTTAACCCCAATAGTATTTTAGGGGTAAAATACTTTAACACTGCACGGTAACTGCTTGCTGCAATATGATGAACTTCGTCAATAACAATGTAATCAAAGTAATCTTCACTTAACGCTAAAGTATCAATTTGATTGTTTAAGCTTTGAATTGAAGCGAACAAATGCTGATATTTGCTAGGTTTATTATTACCAACCCATAATTCACCAAATGTACTATTTTTTAATACACCACGATATGCACCCAATGCTTGTTTAAGGATCTCTTCTCTGTGGGCGATGAACAAAAATTTTGCCTCAGGATTTTTAGTATAGAAACGCGAAAAATCAAATGCAGAAATAATGGTTTTACCTGTTCCCGTAGCTGCCACTACTAAGTTTCGGTATCTGTTATGGAGCTCACGTTCTACCTGTAATTTTTCTAATATGGTTTGCTGGTGTGAATGCGGCTTTATATCAAAATAGAAGCTAGGTGTTGTGGGATTAAAGCTGCCTTTAGCTTCTTGCAGTGCGCTATTTAATTTATCACGACTTTCAATTTCACCATCAAAGTGTTCAAAGTCAGGTGATTCCCAATAGGTATCGAAGGTACTGAGTGACTTTTCGATAATATGCGGAATTTCTCTTGAAGTAATTTTTAGGTTCCACTCTAAGCCATTAGTTAATGCAGAATGAGATAAATTAGATGAGCCAATATAACCGGTATGAAAGCCTGTATTTCGCATAAATAGGTAGGACTTGGCGTGCAGTCTTTCACTTTGAGTATTGTAGCTTAGCTTTACTTGCGTATTTGGCAATGAAGCTAAAAACTCGACTGCTTTTGCATCGGTAGCGCCCATGTAAGAAGTGGTGATTATTTTTAACTGTTTGCCACTGCGAGCGAAAGCCTCTAGCTCTTTTTTAAATATTCGAATACCAGTCCACTTGATAAATGAAACTAACCAATAGATTTTATCAGAAGATTGAATTTCCCTTTTTATTTCGGTTTCTAATGAAATGCCAACATTGCTTCCACAAAATAATTCACTTTGCGTTAGCCCTGTTAGTGGCATTATTGCTTCAGCATATTTAGGTAGATCAGCGGCTATAGGATTCGACTTGTCGAATAACGCTGTCAGGATTTTACCTTGGCTATCAAGTAAATTTTCACTGATTAATTGTTCATCTTTTATGTGTTTACTAAGCCATTGGATAATAGTATTTGCTAGGTTAATTTGATCATGAATTCTTGTGTCGCCACTAGGAACTGAGTCCATAGCAATCTCAATAAGTCGAGTTAAAAAACGAGATAGCCAAGTTGCCGCTTCGCCAGCTTCGAGTAATCGTTCGCCGACATGAAAGGATTGTCGATCTAAATTTTGCTCAACTAATTGAGTAATTAATTGCTCATAAATACCCGTTTGATTCATGAAAATCCTTTTAAATACTGGTTTTTTATACGTTTTACTTAGTATAAACAGTTTAAATTTAATGGGTAAAGGATATTTTAATTAGTTCAAGTATAGGCAGGAGGGTATTTGACAAATTTTTGGTTGATCTACAAACTTTAATTGTTGACGGAAACACTCGAAAGTAAGAGGCGCGTGCCGCTTTATAACATACGCCTGTTAATCATTCAGAACCGTCTATACAAACCCACTAGGCACTAACTGCTTTAGTTTCTCATCGTAAAGCTGAGCAAGTTTGCTAAAGCCTTTTGAGGTTGGGTGTATTTCATTTGCCCATTCACTTTTGGTTAATGTTCCTCTCAGATCAATATAATGAAAATTACTGTATTGAGTTTGCAATTCTAGCAACAGGTTGTTAAATAAGTCCATAATGTAATTTATAACATCGGCTTGCTGTGAAGCTGGTACACCTTTTTTGTCCATGGTGGGTTTTACCCATGGTCCTGCAAGGGTAAATCCTGCGATTTTGAAGCCTTTATTACTTGGGATAATTCTGTCGTAGCCATGAACAATAATAGGGCAGTTACTTTGAGTGGCAGCTACCAAGTCAATCAACTCTATATACTTTTGTTTAAGTTCATCTAAACGCTGGAGTGTTGCCTGTTGATTGACACGGTTATGAGGGCCAACGCCGGTTGTATTATCTAAGATGTAGTTGGTGAGGTTCGATTCAACAATATCGTTACCGCCACCAGAATAGATCAACACGTCAAATTGATGTTCGTGTAGTACTTTTGTGAGGAGTTTTTTTTGACGGCCATCCATCATATCATCTAAAAGTTCATCGCCTGCTTTTTCGAAATGTCGAACATTAAAGGCACCAAGCTCAGAAATGTGGTCGTTTAAGTCACGGCCAACAGGGTAACCAAACCAGGAGTCACCTTCACTAAGCATTGACGGAGCATTAGGAAAGTCTCTTAAATCCTCCAAAAAGCGAACAGAATAAATACTAGAGCGATAACGGTTGCCTTTTCCTCTTCTTCTGGTCCTAGTGTTTTTCATTGTTAACTCCGTTGTATTTGACTGTTAATAGGCTGAATTATCGTTATGTTTATTAGTATATAATTATTGCTGTTATGCCGGACTTCTCTATATAAAGAGTATCTTAAACGGTTTATTAACCTATGGGGTGATGGACGGTTAACGATTGCAAGAGTGTAGCAATTAGGTTTATTGTAGTTGATCTATATCATAATGCTTTGGTATGAATGTCGCTGAAATTCCATAGGCTTAATTGATGCCTAACACCTATAATATAGGTTAGAGTACATATAAAAAATGTGTTAATAATTTATTCAGAGCTAAGCAATGCAACCGTCGAAACTGTATACCAAAAAGAGAAAATAAATCCTCATGTTGTGGTTTGTTATTGCTGTAAATTACTAACGTAATAACTTATAAATCCCAACCAAAAAACTAAATAATCAAAATAAACCCATTACCAAAACACAATGATATAAGTCAGTGATATTTAATTGTATCAAAATGTTTTACAATCCCTGAAAGTCTCACTGATAAAGGCAAGGATCAGCTGCTTAGTTTGAACAGGCGTAATTTTTTAAATTAAAATCAAAATTTAAAGCTCTTACGTTCAGTCCAAACAAAACATAATAAAGGTAACTGATGAAAGCATTTAGTCAATTCGTAGTAGTAGCTTATATTGCGTGTTTTATTGTCTCGACCAACGTATATGCAGCTGATACTAAGCAAGTTGAACAAAATAAGCATTTAGTTTTTGGTGTGGTTCCTCAGCAATCTCCGTCTAAATTGGCTCGCAAGTGGTTACCTCTGCTTAAATTTGTTAGTGAACAAGCAGGCATTGAGCTGCAATTTTCTACTGCGCCAGATATTCCAACTTTTGAAAAGCGATTAGCCCAAGGGCATTATGATATTGCTTATATGAACCCTTATCATTACGTTGTTTTAAGTAAGCAAGTCGGTTTTAAAGCGCTGGTGCACGAGCAAGATAAGAAAATTCAGGGCATTATTGTCGCTATTAAAAATAGTAGCATTGATAAACTGGAAGACTTGTCTGCACAAACTATTGCTTTTCCGGCGCCTGCATCTTTTGCTGCAACACTTATTCCTAAGGCCAACCTGGCACAACAGCATATTAGTTTTAAAAGTGAATACGTTAACTCTCATGACGAAGTGTATCGCAATATAGTTGCGGGCCGCTTTGTCGCAGGTGGCGGCATTATGCGTACTTTTAATGCCTTACCAGATTATTTTAGTAAACAATTAAAAGTGATTTGGACATCTCAAGGGTATACACCACATGCTATTGCTACGCATCCGCGGGTAAATAATGATATTCGTGAAAAATTACTTGCTGGTTTTTTAGCGGTTGCGAAGTCTGAAAAGGGTAGTGAATTGCTTACTCCTTTGCTTATGAAAGGTTTTACCGCGGCAGAAGATGAAGATTGGGATGATGTGCGTAGTTTAAATATTCAGTTGATGCTTGGACAGCATTAATAAGTTTCGTTGTGCTAAGTTCTTTGTGTTCGTTGTGTGAGCTACTTTGTGCTAAGTTTATTGTTTTAAATTCATTGTGTTAAATTAATTACTCAGTTTATTTAACATTCAGCAGTAGCGAACCGTAGGTCTAATAAATGTTATCACTCTATCCTGCCATTGAGCCTTTTAAGCATTACTTTCTCAGCGTTGCTAATGCAGCAATAACCAATGAAGATGCAACACAAACACATCAACTTTATGTTGAGCAATGTGGAAATCCGGCAGGTATTCCTGTGGTGTTTTTGCATGGTGGCCCGGGTTCAGGGTGTCGGCCTTCGCATCGATGTTTTTTTGATCCTGCTTTATACCATATTATTTTGTTTGATCAGCGCGGTTGTGGGCGCTCTCGTCCTCAAGGTTTGTTAGCCGAAAATACTACAGCGCATCTTGTTGAAGATATCGAATTAATTCGTCAGCACTTGGCTATCGACAAATGGTTAGTGTTTGGCGGCTCTTGGGGAGCTACCTTAGCTTTATGCTATGCGCAAAAATTTGCTGAAAGGGTAACTGGCTTAATATTACGCGGGGTATTTCTGGCTCGTCAACAAGATATTGATTGGTTTTATCGTGAAAAGGGCGCAGCTAAAATTTATCCTGATGCTTGGCAACACTTAGTTGAGCACTTACCTGTTTCGCAACAAGCTCAGCCGCTATCGGCCATATATCAACAGCTTTTAAGTGATAATAGCCAAGTATCAAACGCTATGCTAAATAAAATACAACACTGGGAAGCTAACCTAGTTTATTGGCAAAAATGGCTTACTCCAGATGAAGTTTCAGCCACCGAAGATGACAAAGTACCGGCCATTATTCAGCTTTATTATTCAATGAATCAATGCTTTATTGAGCATACCCCGATACTTGAACATGTAGATAAAGTTCGACATATTCCAACAACAATAATACATGGCCGTAATGATATGGTGTGCCCCGTTGAGCAAGCATGGTTATTAAAGCAACGTTGGCCTGAAGCACAACTGTCAATTATTGAAATGGCGGGGCATGTTGCCAGTGAGCCTAAAATTATTGCGGCGCTAGTAAAAACCACTGATAATTTTGCAAAACGAAAGTAAATAATGGTTAGTGTTGCATGCTTTATATTTGTTGAGCTAAGCAATAAAACAGTACTTTTAAAGCCATTTTTTTGCTCACGTTACCTTTATCCCTACATGCGCCTATACTTTTCCATCTAAAGTATGATTTTTTATTAAATGAAAATTAAATACAGTAACTGGGTAAGCAATGTTACAGTTAAATTTCATCAACCAAAGAGGAATAAATTATGTGGATTAAGCCTAATTTTGAAGAAATGCGTTTAGGATTTGAAGTTACTCTTTACATCAATAATCGTTAATTATTTTACATCATTAATAAATTACTTCAGTTATCTCTATTTGATGAATAACTGAGGTAATTAATTATCACCGGTTACTTCTCTCTTCCCACTTGTTTTATTTCGAGGCACATATGCAAATTTTAGTGCTAGGCTCAGCTGCAGGTGGCGGATTTCCACAATGGAATTGTCACTGCGCTAACTGTAAAGGTTTACGTGACGGCAGTATTAAAGCTACTGCGCGTACACAATCGTCAATCGCTGTCAGCCCTAATGGCAAAGATTGGGTGTTGATCAACGCATCTCCTGATATTCGTCAACAAATTAATCAATCACCACAACTTTGGCCTGAGCAGGGCAGTCGTGGTACTAACATTCGTGCGGCAATTTTAACCGACAGCCAAATAGATCACACCACTGGGTTGTTAACCTTGCGCGAAGGACTGCCACTGGAAGTTTATTGCAGTGATGTAGTCTATGAAGATTTATCTACCGTTTTTCCATTGTTTAATTTGTTAGAACACTGGCATGGCGGACTAAATTTTAATGCGATAGATACCGAAAAACGGCCACCATTTAGTGTTAAGGGGGTCGAAGATATAGTATTTGAACCGGTGATTATTGAATCGAACGCGCCGCCATATTCCCGCTATCGCGATAAAGTTGTCGACGGTAATAATATTGGCTTAAAGATTATTGATAAAACCAGCGGTAAATATTTATTTTATTTACCCGGTATTGTTGAAAGTAATGCTGAAGTAGAGCAAATATTGTCTAAAGCGAGTTGCGTGCTTATCGATGGCACATTATGGCTAGATGATGAAATGATTGCGCTAGGTGTTGGTAAAAAATTGGGCTCAGAAATGGGACATATGCCGGTAAATGGTGAATTTGGTACTGTTGCACTATTGAATAAGTTTCCGATAGAGCGAAAAATTCTTATTCACATTAATAACACTAACCCGATTTTGAATGAAGAATCTGCTCAGCATAAATTTGTTTTAGACAATGGTGTTGAAATTGCCACCGATGGCATGGAAATAACGATTTAACCTTACTTTATAGGATCCATTTTTATGCATGATTGGACCAAAGCACAGTTTGAAAAAAAATTAAAAGATAAAGGTCAGCTTTACCATATTCATCATCCATTCCATATTGCCATGCATAAGGGCGAGTGCAGTAAAGAAGAAATACGAGGCTGGGTTGCTAATCGTTTTTATTATCAAGCGAATATATCGATAAAAGACGCAGCCATTATGGCCAATTGCCGTGATATAGAAACTCGGCGGTTATGGATACAACGTATTATTGATCACGATGGTAGTGTTGGTGATGATAACTTAGGGGTATTGAAGCCTGGTTGCGTTTAGGTGAAGCCGTAGGTTTAAATCGACAAGATTTATTAGATGAAAAGTTTGTGCTGCCTGGTGTGCGTTTTGCGGTTGACGCCTATGTTAATTTTGCTCGCAGAGCTAACTGGCAACAAGCGGCATGTTCGTCATTAACGGAAATGTTTGCTCCTGAAATACACCAAAGCCGACTTGATTCTTGGCCGTCAAATTATCCGTGGATAAAGCCTGAGGGCTTAAGTTATTTTCAAATGCGTTTGTCGCAAGCGCGTCGTGATGTTAATCATGGTTTGCAAATAACTTTAGACCACTTTACTAGTCGCGCCCAACAAGAAGAGGCATTGAATATATTACAATTTAAACTCGATATTCTTTGGAGCATGTTAGATTCAATTTCATTAGCTTACCAGCAAGGCAAGGCGCCTTATCAAGCCATTTTAGGTGAAGAAGCGATAGCCAATCCTATTTACCACAAGGGGATATTTAAGTGAGTACAGCAGCATTAGCATCTAACAAAGTCCCCGTACTTAATACCATGTTTCGTTTTCAGTGGGAAAAAGCACAAAACTGTTTTGTGCTATTGTTTCCTGAAGGTATGGTTAAACTTAACGCTGGTGCTGGCGAGATTATGCAGCTAGTTGACGGTAAAAAAAGCGTTAAAGAAATTACTGATACCCTGAATGACAAATTCCCTGATGCTGGCGACTTATCCGCTGATGTGAATGAGTTTATTAGTACAGCGATTGAAAAAAAGTGGCTATATTATGAATGATCAAACCGCTACATCTGATTCAGTAGGCGAAACTCCTAGTGTAAATATAAGCGAAAATCAGGGTGCAAATTCAAGTGAAAATTCAAGCGAAATGCTAACTGAAAGCGTTTCAACAGTTGGCCCACCACTATGGTTGCTTGCCGAGTTAACTTACGACTGCCCATTACATTGCCCTTATTGTTCAAATCCCACACAGTTAACTGAAACCAAAGATGAGCTAACCACCGAGCAATGGTGCCAAGTATTTACCGAGGCCCGAGACATGGGCGCGGTGCAGCTAGGTTTTTCAGGTGGCGAACCGCTAATACGAAAAGACTTAGAAGTATTGGTAAAACATTCTAGAGATTTAGGTTTTTATACGAACTTAATTACCTCGGGTATTGGCTTAACTGAAAAACGCATTGCGAAGTTAAAAGTAGCGGGCTTAGACCATATTCAAATAAGTTTTCAGGGGGCTGACCCAGAAGTTAACGATGCTATTGCCGGTAAAGGTAACGCCTACAAGCAAAAATTTAAAATGGCTAAATCGGTTAAAGCGCAAGGTTATCCTATGGTGCTTAACTTTGTTATTTCAAAACAAAATATCAGTCAAATTGCTGAAGTTATGCGTTTAAGTTGTGAGTTAGAGGCTGATTATGTTGAGTTAGCCACTGCGCAATATTACGGTTGGGCGTATCAAAACCGTGATCATTTACTCCCTACGCAAGCCGAATTGGTTGAAGCTGAGCGTATTGTTAACGAATTTAGAGATAAACAACAAGGTAAAGGGCCGCATTTTATTTTTGTTACGCCTGACTACTTTGAAACCCGTCCAAAAGCCTGCATGAATGGCTGGGGCACTACTTTTTTAACGGTTACGCCTGATGGTTCAGCGCTGCCTTGTCATAGCGCAAAAATGTTACCACTGACTTTCCCCAACGTTAAAGACAAGTCGATTGCCGATATATGGCAGCAAGACTTCTCATTTGAATACTTTCGTGGCGACGACTGGATGCCACAGCCTTGCAAAGGTTGTGATGAGAAAGAAAAAGACTTCGGCGGCTGTCGTTGTCAGGCCTTTATGATGACGGGCGATATGCACAAAACCGACCCGGTTTGCAGTAAGTCTGAAGATCACCATTTAATTCAGCAGGCAATAGCAGAGGCAACTAAGCCCTCTAAAGCTATTGTTGAGCGCATTAACCAAAGTACGGCAATGAAACATGCTAAAAATGCTGAGTTAAACATTGTTACTGTGAAAATATGAGCTTAGCTGCACCGTTGATAGACAAAGTATATCGCCATGAAAATGGTTTAAAACATGTCAATATTGTCAATAGTGAGGGCTTTAGCGCATTGTTTGTTGTTAACACCCCTATATTTGATAATAGCGGGGTTGCGCATGGCGTTGAACATAGTGTTTTTCGTCGCAGCTTTGCTTTTCCTCAGCCTGAAACGTTATTTCAACTAACCGCACTCACCGATGCAAAAATTAATGCCTCAACGTTTGCACAAAGCACTTATTTTCATTGCCAAAGCCAGTGTCTTGATACCTTTGATTTAAGTATTCAATATTTATTAAATGGTTTGTTTTCGCCAGTATTCGATAAAGATGATTTAGGCTGTGAAGTTTATGACGGGCATGAAAAAGGTGTTATCTATCGAGAACTTATTGGCATAGAGCAAGCCGATAAAGAAAGTGAAATACAAAGTGCAACAGAAGTTGATGTTAAAACCGATGTAAAAAGTGCGGTTAAAAATAGGGCTAAAAGTACGGTTGAAAGTGCTGTTATAAGTGCAAGCAGCGAGACAAAAGAAGAGTTTAACTATGGTGGCGTTAGCAGCACTATTGGCAACTTAACCCTAAATGATTTAACGGCTTTTCATCAACGCTTTTATCAAGCAAGTAATATGACTTTAGTTACCGCTAATGCCGATGTTGAAAAAATTTCAGCGTTAATTTCGCTCTTACCTGTGCCAACTACAAAAAAGCCAACTAACAAAAAGCAAACTAACCAAAAGCTAACGAATCAAGGGCAAAAACAGCAAGCGTCAACTAAGCAAGAACCACCTAAGCAAGAACCACCTAAGCAAGAACCAGCATTAAAGGTCGAGAATAAACCTGAGCGTAAACCTGAGATAAATGAAGCGGCTAACAATGATGAAACTGTTCAACATCAAGCAAAGTATTCTCCAGCAATAAACGCACTGATTAATGCCTACCATGTTAGTTTGCAAGCATCTAAGCATCAAAACATAACTAGCTACACAGAAGTTAACTGTTCAAGCAATGCAAACAATGCAAGCAATGCAAATATATTAAAAAATAATACTGCGGCGCTAGCAGATACACTTAAATGCGGCTTAATTGCGCCTTTAGCATTATTATCTAAAAAGTTTGTAAAAACGGCTAATAACGCACGAACAGCTGATATAAATAGTGAGGCAATAGCAACAACTGCCAAACAGACGTTACTACCAAAATTGTTCAGCAAGCTTTGCGAACAAGCAAAAGCTCAGCTAACTTCTGAGCAGTTATCCAAAGCTGAACTAAGTGACCATGCACGGGTTAGTAAAGAGCGGGTTAGTAAACAGCAGAGCGTTCAGGCGGCTAGGGTGTGTGATCAAAACAACGTCTTATGGCTAACAAAAATTATCGCCACTGAACAAGTCATCGCCAATATTACCAGCTATATCGTTAGCGCCTACCCAGCGTTTTTAGCACGTCGTTGCCAAGGTTTTTGTTATGCAACGCAAGCGTTAATAATTGAAAATTCGGCTTATTTCGCTATTTATAGTGCTTTCGATGTTGACCCTGATGCACGATTAAAAGAAATACCAAAGTGCTTATTGAGTTTAAGCCAAGATAAGCACTTTATTAACGCTAGCCTAGCGCTAGCTAAAACAAAATACTGCCGAGTTCAGCAAATAAACTGCAGTAAAGTTGAGCATTTAACCGCAGAAGATATATCGAACTACTTGAAAGCTCTCACTGATTATTCAGACTCTGAATAATATACTATGCCAATCAAAACAATAGGGCTTAGCTAAGCAATGTGTTGAACTTTATTAATGGTGGGAATGCTTGTTTAATTTATATTTCTGCTGGTAACTGTCAAGTTTATTTACAGTTACTAAGTTAAGAACGCTACTCTTTTTTTAACTTATTAATAAGTATGCATTAATAAAATTGGCATAAAATATGCTTTTTATCACTGATAATATTTAATGCCATTTTGGAGGCTAACGGGCTATTTCCTTATGCAGTAATAATTTTGCCCTTACTTTTTAAAAGAGAATTATTATGAAAATTACAAGAAATCTTCGCCTACTGCTTTGTGCATTTACCTTTGGGATAGCCACAATTTCATCGTCCAGCCAAGCTTCTCTTATTATACTAACTGCTGACCTTAACGGCGCGCAAGCTAATGCTGGGATTGGTACTGGAAGTTTGGGTTCTGGTATCGCAAACATGCTCTTTGATGACGTGAGTAATGAGTTTTCTTGGGATATAAGCTGGTCTGGGCTAATTAGTAATGCTTTAGCTGCACACTTTCATGGTCCAGCTTTACTAAACCAAAATTCAGGAGTTCAAGTATTTATAGATCATACTATTAATCCAACATCTGGCAGCGCTCTGATTAGTGCAGTTCAAGCAACAGATCTACTAGCTGGATTATGGTACATCAATATCCATACAGCCCAGTTTGGCGGTGGTGAAATTCGAGGTCAAGTAATCCGAGGGCAAGTAGCTAGTGTACCTGCACCTGCAACAATGTCTCTCTTGCTACTTTCGATGATTGGTATATTCTTTTCTCGTAAAAAACACTCTAAACTTTAATAGGGACCTTACACGTTATCTTTACATTTTTATTGCTTAAAATAGCCGACTACGGCGTTATTTAATCATTATCGCTGCATGGAAGTAGCTTATTAGGCAATGCTGATTGGCTAAGGGGATTAATTAGTAATACCCTTAGCCATAATTTTTGGCATTTAATTAATCAAAAATGGTTATTTCAACAGCTAATACTTCAACATGTCCCTATTTCAATAGATCATTACTTCAACAAGCTAATACTTCAACAAGCTATTACTTCAACAAGCTATTACTTCAACAAGCTATTACTTCAACAAGCCATTACCTTTAATAAACTATCACTTCAAATAGCTATTATTTCAATTAGCTATTATTTTAATAAGTAAAGCATCGACGTTTTTAACTTCATCGGTTTAACTGGCTTGTTTAGCAATAAAACATCGTTGGCTTTTACCTCGTTCTTTAACTCTTTACTGTAGTTGGCTGTGATCATAATGACCGGTAGTACATCATCGCGTAAGTTATTAATTTCATTAGCAACGTCTAAACCATTTACGCCGTCATCAAGATGGTAATCAACAATTAATATATCCGCATGATCAGCTGCAATATCAACTTGTTGCTGTAAATGCTTAAGGCTTGTTGCGGTGGTTACTATAAAGTCCCAGCCACCTAATAGTTCAGCCATACCTTCACATACGGTGGCATCGTTATCGACAATCCAAATTTTACGTTTAGCTAAAACTGTGTTGTCCATGATGAAATTTTGTGGGTCAATGGACTGAGGTAACTCGCTTATTCTGCCTAATGGCACTTTTACCGAAAATACCGAGCCTTTTCCTAAGGTAGAGCTAACCATAATAGGTTGCTCTAATACTTTTGAAATTTTATCCACAATGGCAAGTCCTAAACCTAGGCCATTTCTAAATGCTGATTGAGAAGATTTAAGGCGTTTAAACTCTTTGAAAATTTCTTGAAGTTGGTCTTGGGCGATACCCATACCGTTGTCCCATACTTCAATTGATACATGGTCACCTTGTCGTCTACAACCCAGTAATACCTTGCCATTGCCTGCATATCTAAAAGCGTTAGAAAGAAAGTTACGTAGTATGCGCGCTAATAATACACTGTCAGAATTTACCACTAAATCGCTACTTACATAGCCTAATTTTACATTGAATTGGTCACTGGTTTGTTGGTATTCACTGGCGAGGTTATTGAGTAATTCTGACAATTTAAATGAGCTTTTATCGGCTTTTACAACACCCGCATCTAGTTTAGAAATATCTACCAATGTGCAAATTAAATTCTCTAAATCGTCCAATGAATTAGACACAGAGCCCAGTAATTTTTTGGTATGGGTTTCTAACGTTTTTTCCATCAATGAGCTGGTAAATAGCTGTGCGGCATTTAATGGTTGCAGTAAATCATGGCTTACCGCGGCTAAAAATTTAGTTTTGGTACTGTTGGCAAACTCGGCTTCGCTTTTGGCTTTATGTAAGTTACTTTGTGCTTGGCTTCGCTCTGCTACTTCTACAATAAGTTTGTCGTTTAACCCTTGTAACTGCTCGGTTCTTTCTTGCACTCTTACTTCAAGTTCGTCATGCGCTTTTTGTAGCGCTAGGGCATCTTTTCTTCGTGCGGTAATGTCGCGAATAAGCACGAAAAACCCAAGAACATGCCCCTTACTGTCGCGATTAGGTACATAAGATTTTAAAAGATAGCAGGGCTCACCTTTTTTGTTTTTTTCTTCCATTGAAAAGCTGACACTTTCACCTTTTAAGGCGCGATTAACATAAGACTTTAATTCGGTGAAATTTGAATGCACACGACTTTGTTCTAATTCCAAACCATTAAGTCCGCCTTGTGGCAAACCGTACCAATCAACATACACCTGATTAGTAAACTGATATTTTAGATCTTCACCTATGTAGGCGATCATAGCGGGCACGTTATCGGTAATTAATCGCAGCCAACTTTCACTTTTTCTTAATGATTCTGCATAACGATGGCGTTCAGTAATATCGCTGTAAGTTTTAATTATTTTGCCGTTATTCAGTCGATGATCGCGTATTTCTAATACCGTGCCGTTCATCAGCGTTTGAGTGTAATAATAATTATCGGTGCTAGATTTGGGCGCTAGATCAAGCTCGGTTAAATTTTGCACGTTGGCGGTATTGGGCATAGAGCGCAAAAGGTTAGGCGACAACTGGCTTATTTGAGCAAATCGCATGTTCCACACTTCAATTTTGTTTTGGCTGCTGATCAACACAACACCTTGCGAAAGGTTATCAATTAAGTTTTGTAGTAACAGCGACTTTTGCGCCATACCGCGCTCGTAACGGGCACTTTCGGCATTTTTTATGGCGGTTATATCGGTATAAAGCATTACCCAGCCGCCTTCGCTGGTGCGATGCTCGTTTAATTGAAACCATCGATCATCTGACAGTTGATAAACTGGGCTGGCAAAATTATCACCTGGTGATGCTCGGCGAATAATACCGCGAGTTTTTGCTAACTCTTTTAAGTCTTTAAGGTTCGCGCCTTCAACAATTGGTAAGCCAGAGTCGCTCCAAAAACTGGCGAAATTACTGTTTTGAAGAATAATTCTGCCATCGCCATCGAGTAAAACAAAGGCTTCTGAAATGCTTTCAATGGCATCAATAAAACGCTGTTTAAATAGGTTCGCTTTATCACTTGCCTGTTTAAGCGCGCGATTGGTCGATTCAAGTTTTGCCAGAGTTTCATTTAATGTCTGGGTTTTTTCTCTCACTTGTTCGGCTAAATGAACCGAATGTTCGAAGGCAGTGTAGGGCGCATATTGGTTTTCGCCACTGTCTTCAACACGTTGCATTAAGGCATTGTTAATTTTTTTTAACTTGGAATTTTGATGTTTTAATTCTGCTAGTTCGTCTTTTAATGCTTGTTCACTCATCTAAGCCTCCAGCGATATAAACGCCGGTAAAAGTCTGATTTAAGTGAATGCCATTAGTGTGCTCGCCATAGGTATTAAAACCAACAATGTTGTATTGCGCATTTAAGGTTTTTACACGTGCTTCTAGGCCTTTTTGCTCGATTTCTAATCGTCTTAAAAAGCAATCACAGGTAAGTACTAATTCAGGGGCACCATAACGTTTTGAAATTTCACCGAGTTTGTCTGTTACCGGGGAAAATATGTCACCCATTTCTACTGCTGTTAGCACAATGCCAACATCTACTGCGCAGTAAAACGTTAGGCTTAAGTCGGTTTCATTCACTTTTTGAATAGAGCGAATATAGTAGTCACCACCCACTTTAACGGCTAATGGGTTAAGCGAAAATACTTCTGGGCTTAAATCTTTTAGGTCAACATTAAGTAATTTTGCATACTCTAATGCTGCGGGCTCGGCGTTTAATTCGTACACCGTTCTGTTGGCCGCGTCAGCATCGGTAACCACGAGTTTTTCTATTGGGCGCTTTATGTGATGACAGGTAAAAACTTCAAATGGCAAAATGGTGTTAACCATAATAACAATGGCAGCATTTCGATAAAAATTGCCATGATAATAAACATGGGTTTTAGTTAAATTTATATCGTCGCCTGCAGAGCCACCAAAGTGAGGAATGGCTCTGGCTGCAGAGTTTAGGGTGACTAAAAACTGTTCTTCGCTAGAAGAAAGACCATCGAGTAAAGTGAGTAAGAAACTGTTGTTTTTTATCTCTGTTAATTCTTTAGATTGGCAGTTTTCTACTAACTCATTAATGGTTGACTGGGCAGTAATCGTGTCGAACTTTTCCATCGACTCAATCAATGTAGCGCAAATTGCAAAGTATTGGCTAGAAAAACCAATAGCGACTATAGAATGCTGCTCGTAACCTTGGTTCGTGACTTCGCCCGCGGTAGTACAGCCAACAATATCGATATCGGTAAAGGTGCGCTCCATATTTTGTGCTAGGGTGTATAGCGAATAAGTTGAAGAACAATAAAACAGCACGAAACTGATGTTAGCTTTATTTAATTGTTGATAAAGCTCTTGGCTTGCAATGGCAGGGTCGGTAGCTTTACTAACTGCCGTAATTGTTTTTATTTCATGCATACATTTGGCTCATCATTCTGTAGATACCCATCATATCGTTTACTGGTTACAGTTCAATACCTTTATCGGTGAAGGCTTTGTTTTATTTGCATATTTATTAACTACGCATAGCTTAGGACTTTCAATAACTACAACACATTCTAAACATTGAATACATTCACTGTAGTCAATTGCACCTGTGGGTTTAATGGCGTCTATACCACATTTTTTATTACGACAAAGCTGACAAGGTGAGCCACATTCATCACGACGTCTTAACCATTTAAATATGGGATATCGACCAATAATAGCTAACCCTGCGCCTAACGGGCACAAATAACGGCAATAAAATTTATGAATTTTTAAGCTCAAAAGTAGCAGTAAAACAGCATACAAAACAAACGGCCAATAGCGCACAAAATTAAGTGTTATGCTGGTTTTAAAAGGCTCTATTTCAGCTAATTGTTCTGCTAGTGTTAGTGAGTAAAAAGAACAAGCGACTAATAATACCAGCAATACATATTTTACTTTTTGCCCCGCTTTATGGTGTTGAGGCTTAATTTTAATTTGTTTTATTTTTAGCTTAGTGGCTATCAAAGTCATTATTTCTTGTAGTGCACCAAAAGGGCATAACCAACCACAAAACAAACCTCGGCCCCATAAAAACAGCGTAATAAAGACAAAAACCCATAAAATAAATATTACCGGATCAAGCAAAAATACTTCAATGTTAAAGCCTTGTTTGATTGACAATAACAAGGTGTAAATGTTGACAACAGATAACTGGCCTTGGGAATAAAAGCCGATAAAGCCGATAACAAATAGCAAGGAGATAAAGCGTACTTGGTGGGTTAACTTTTCATTTTTCGCCAACGTTTCTTGCTTAATAAAAATTAGTGTTAAGGCGATAAGATATATGCAAAGTATGATAATTTCAGTGCTACGTTGTAGCCAAAGTTTTAGCCATAATGGTTGCGCTTTTTCAGGCTGAACTAAAGGGGTTTTATCAAGAAACAACGCTTCAGGCAATGTACTCGCGAAGTTAAAGTTGTGCTGGTTTTTAGATAAAAATGATTGGTTGTAGGTAACAGCTAACGACAGGGTTAACTCTTTGTTCAGTTCAAAGCCAGATTGAGACTTAATGCGGAACACTTTAATTTCATTATAGTCGGGTATTTCAATTGCAAACCTAGGATTGAAATAGCTATAAAAGTCGACATCG
The DNA here is from genome assembly GCF_002077175.1 of Colwellia sp. PAMC 21821. NCBI lineage: Bacteria > Pseudomonadati > Pseudomonadota > Gammaproteobacteria > Alteromonadales > Colwelliaceae > Colwellia > Colwellia sp. PAMC 21821. The sequence goes on along the minus strand of NZ_CP014943.1, from coordinate 278,614 downwards.
CGCATATCAACCGGCAGTGATGCTTGCGTTGCGCTTAAACGACTAGGAACGGTTTGTGGAATAAACTCTTCACTAACAAAAGCATAGTTACCACGATTTAATACCATTAAGGCATGTTCACCGGGGATTAAACTTTCGAGTAAGCGTTGGTATTCTGTTTCGCCTAATAAGTTTTTACCCACAATAGGGATGTTTGCAAACCCGAAATATAAATCGATAAAGTCGTTGGTATCATCGCTTAATTTTTTTATGGTATTGGTGAGTGTGTTTGATTCGTTTTGGGTTAGAGCGAGTGCTTGGTCGCGAGTTAATTGCCAGCGCTGTATATATTTTTTCTTAATTAGTTGCTCAAAACTTAGTTTTTCAAAAAAGTCGGGATTAACCACGAAATTAGAAGGTGCAACAAAGCCCGATAACTTTTCTCGTGCCACTTTAAGTGCAGAAGCAATTATGGTGTCGTTAACGACTAATACTGAAATGGTAGCGCGGGTAATGCCATCGAAATACGTAGCATCTTTTGACGATTTATCGCGCGCATTAATAATAAAACGCTCTTTAACTGAATGGTTTTGATACTGATTAACAAAATTGAATAATGGGGGCTCGCCTAAGCCGTGCAAAAATATCGGTTCATGATGATTTAATATTTTTAATCCGGTAATAACGCCTTGAGTGTCAATACCAATGAGAATATTGATGGTTTGTCCTGAAAAACCAATGAAATTAGTAAAGTCGTCTGATTCAAAAACATAACCGAGTAAATCGCCTAACTGATAAACCGGCGTTACGGCAATTTTTTTATCAACAGGACCTAAACGTGTAGCACTGGGGAAAATTTCGGCAATATTGGCAGAAATTGAGGTGGTATTTTGAGCCTCAACAGGAGAAAAAGAAAAAGAATAAAAAGAGGGTGCAAGCATAAAAACAAGAATGAAAATCACCCTTGTTATTAGGAAGTTGAGTATTTGTAAATGCATGCTAACACCCCCATAAATCGTTACAAACTGATCAGTATTCGCTGAATAAAAAAGTGCCAATCTCGTTAAAGAAAGGCACCCTTATACACATTGAGGGTTAGGTTAAAAGAAACCTAAAGGACTTGTGCTATAGCTTACTAATAAGTTTTTAGTTTGCTGGTAATGATCAAGCATCATTTTATGGTTTTCACGACCGATACCTGATTTTTTATAGCCACCAAATGCTGCGTGAGCTGGGTATAAATGGTAACAGTTAGTCCATACTCGACCCGCTTGAATACCTCGACCCATGCGGTGTGCAAGGTTAGCGTCACGTGTCCATAAACCAGCGCCTAAACCGTAAACTGAATCGTTGGCTATGGCTAGTGCTTCGGCTTCATCTTTAAAGGTAGTTACAGCGACAACCGGTCCAAAAATTTCTTCTTGGAAGATGCGCATTTTGTTATGACCTTTTAGAATGGTCGGTTGAATGTAAAAACCTGTTTCTAAAGAGTCACCTAAGCTTTCTTTATGACCACCGGTTAAAAGCTCAGCACCTTCATCTTTACCGATAGTTAAATAACTCATGATCTTCTCAAACTGTTCTTGAGAGGCTTGAGCACCGACCATAGTTTCAGTATCTAATGGGTTACCACGAATAATTTTATTGGCTTTAGCAATAACTTTTTCCATAAATTCGTCGAAAATATCTTCTTGAATTAAGGCACGAGACGGACAAGTACAAACTTCACCTTGGTTGAAGAAGCCTAAAACAAAGCCTTCCGCACATTTATCTAAATAGTCGTCTTCAAATTGTGTAATGTCTTTAAAGAAAATGTTTGGTGATTTACCACCTAGCTCTACCGTTGAAGGAATTAGGTTTTCAGCAGCACATTTAAGAATGTGTCCACCAATAGCTGTAGAGCCAGTAAATGCTATTTTACCAATACGTGTGCTTGTAGCTAGTGCTTCACCGGCTTCTTTACCAAAACCATTGACTATGTTTAAAACGCCCGGTGGTAGTAAGTCAGCAATAATTTCCATTAATACTAAAATACTGACAGGTGTTTGCTCAGCAGGTTTTAAAATTACACAGTTACCAGCAGCAAGTGCAGGGGCAAGTTTCCATGCCGCCATTAGTATTGGGAAGTTCCAAGGAATAATTTGACCGACAACACCAATTGGTTCATGAAAATGATAAGCAACTGTGTCGTTATCTATTTGTGAAAGTGAACCTTCTTGTGAACGAATACAACCGGCAAAGTAGCGAAAGTGATCAGCACATAATGGAATATCAGCGGCAAGAGTTTCGCGCACTGGCTTGCCGTTATCCCATGTTTCAGCAACGGCAATTTTTTCAAGGTTTTCTTCAATACGGTCAGCAATTTTCAGTAAGACTCTAGAGCGGTCTTGAACTGATGTTTTGCCCCAAGCTTCTTTAGCGCCATGAGCTGCGTCAAGTGCTAATTCAATATCTTCGCTGCTTGAACGAGGAATTTCACAAATAACTTCACCAGTAACAGGTGTAGTGTTGGTAAAATAATTTCCCTTAACAGGAGCTACCCACTGACCATTGATAAAATTTTCATATTTAGGTTTAAAAGAAACAACAGAACCTTCACTGCCTGGGTTTGAATAGATCATATATCACCTCGTGTCGAGACCAGCCAGAGTAATACTCTTTCCATGGCCCTATTTATGTTTGCTCTAGTTATTACTAAAACGTTTTGTTCGTGTATCTATAGTAGTGCGGTGCAAGCAAGTGAAACTATTACCCATAGGCTTTAAAAACATCATACTTTGGGACGAGTTAGTCGATTTTTATAGGGCTGTAAACTAATTTAGGCAATAAAAAAAGCTTTTGAAAAATTCAAAAGCTTTTATGTTTAGGTTGTGCGCTATGCTGTTCTCACATAGGTGTGTAGAACAGCAATAACAGTTCAGTATTCAACTATTTAGGTAGTTTAAATGTCCATACACTGCCACCTTGGTTGAAGTGCTTAATACGCTCTGCAACGTCACCGCCCCATAATGGTACTGCGCCACCCCAGCCAGAGAGAACTGACAGGTATTGCTCGCCGCCCATTTCCCAAGTAATAGGTGAACCGACAATGCCTGAGCCAGTATTAAATTTATATTTAACTTCACCTGTTTTAGCATTAAGACCAAGTAAATAGCCCTCTGGCGTGCCAGTAAATACTAAGTTACCCGCAGTAGCTAATACACCACCCCATAATGGTGAATAGTTGTTGTAGCGCCAAATTACCTCACCTGTTTTAGGGTCAATGGCTTTTAATACACCAATGTAGTCTTTATTAATGGCTTTAATGGTAAAACCAGCACCTAAGTATGCCGCGCCTTTTTTATAAGCGACAGGTTCATTCCAAATATCCATTTGCCATTCGTTTGAAGGCACATAGAATAATTCAGTGTCTTGACTGTAAGCCATTGGCATCCAGTTTTTAGCACCTAAGAATGCAGGGGCCGAAACAACTGTACTACCTTTATTGCCATCTTTTGATTCTCTTGGATCGCTAGGTCTGTTGCTATCAACATAAATTGGGCGACCTTTATCAGTAAGACCTGAAGCCCAGGTGATTTTGTCTACAAATGGGAAACCACGAATAAAGTCACCATTTTCACGATTAAGTACGTAGAAAAAGCCGTTTCTGTCAGCTGTTGCTGCTGCTTTAATGGTTTTACCTTTTTCTTTGTAATCGAATGAAATAAGCTCGTTTACACCATCAAAATCCCAACCGTCATGTGGCGTTGTTTGAAAGTGCCATACAATTTTACCCGTATCTGGGTCGATAGCTAAACGTGAAGATGAGAAAAGGTTATCGCCTGGGCGCAGATGTGAGTTCCATGGGGAAGGGTTACCAGTACCAAAAAACAGAAGATCAACGTCAGCATCATAAGTACCACCTAGCCAAGGCGCGGCGCCACCTGATTTCCAAAGCTCTGCTGGCCAAGTTTGTCCAGGTTTACCACCTGAAATACCATTCTCCATTTTTTTGCCGTTTTTCCAGATGTAGCCCATATGGCCTTCAACTGTTGGGCGTTCCCATACTAATTTACCATTGATAGCATCGTAAGCTCTTACTTTACCAACTACGCCAAATTCACCACCGGCAACACCTGTGATGACTTTACCTTTAACAATAATAGGGGCTGCGGTAATTGAGTAACCGGCTTTATAGTCTTCTACTTTCTTTTTCCAAACAACTTTACCGGTGTCTTTATGCAGCGCAACAAGTTTTGCATCAAGCGTACCAAAAATAACTAGGTCATCGAATAATGCCACACCACGGTTTATAACATCACAACACGGCATAATGCCATCAGGTAATCTTGCATCATATTGCCAAAGCTCGTCACCGGTATTTACGTCGATAGCATACACACGAGAGTATGAACCGGTAATATACATAACGCCGTCTTTAACCATAGGCTGAGATTCTTGACCACGCTGTTTTTCGCCGCCCAATGAAAAAGACCAAACCGGGTGCATTTGCTTAACTGTTTCGGTATTTATTTTATCAAGTGGACTGTAACGCTGACCCTTTAGGCCAAGTCCGTAGGTCACTACGTCATTAGTTGTCATTTGATCATTGGCAATATCTTTTTCGGTTACACCAGCATTTGCTAGGCCAGTTAACGTTAAAGACATGGCAATGGATAATGACAATATTTTATTTTTACCTGCTGTTATCATTGTTATTTCCTCTTGGGTTTAAATATGCTTAACGATATTTTTGTCTACTTACCTTCCTGCTAAACTGGGCTAGATTCAGATGTTGGTTATTTGAATCGAAACATTTTTACAGGCTATAGCCATGTTAAAGGCTCGGTTTTTTGCTGACTATCACTCAGCGGTAGAATTTTTTTCATCACTTAGTATGACTAAAGGGATGATTATTTAACCGACGCTCAGCAACCACGCTCTGCAATCGACCCTCAGTAACTGACTGTTCTACAAACGGCTATTCAGCAACTGACTATTCTGCAACCGAGTAAAACGCAGGGAGTTGATAAATAGCATGGTAATCTTCAAATATTTGTTTCATTGTGCTATCGCTAATCATTGCCTCGACAATGTCAGCTATGGCGTAACCTAATTGTCTATAGTCACTTTTTACGGCCATACCGATATCCCATTGTTGCTTACCAATATTGGGAAAGGCATTATTGGCTAACTGGTAGTCAGGTGAGGCTAGCTGATGCTGGTAATGACTAACTTGACTTCTCAGACCCATGACCGCATCAACCTGTTGTTCATGCATGGCTGATATCGCTAATGGCAATGAATTAAACTGTTTTGCTCTTTTGCTCATTCGGCCATTAAAAGCGGAGATAAGGTAAAATTGTGGAATGGAGTCTACTTCTACGCCAATGTCGTGATACTGAAAAATAGCCATAGTGGTTACATCTTCAATTTTTTTAGTATTGAAGACTATTTTCCATGACTCTGTATGATACGGCGCAAACATATGTACTTGTTCATGCACCAATTCACCAATGTCATCACGCAGTTGAGAATATTTTTTATCGTAGGGAACGCGTAGCATTAAGTCGGCAACCGTGCGTTTAAGGAAATGTCCTTTCCAGAGGTTATTACGTAAATCTCCTTCTACATTTTCATCAGCGGTTACCCACCTAAAGCGAAGTTCGACACCTAATTTTTTGGCAATATGCTTTGCTACCTCTATATCAATACCTTTAGCTTCGCCATTTACTTGATATGAGAAGGGGGTAAAGTCTCGATAAACAGCAACCGTAATTTCATTACTTTCGATAATGTCATCATACGAGCGCGCAAAAGTTGTTGTGCAAAATATGCCACAACAACTTAGCCAAAAAATTAACGCGGTGAAATTATTCTTTTTCACTGACTGACTCTAACCAAGTACGAATTGACCAAAGTGCTTCTTGATTTAAATGTTCTGTCATTTTTGGCATATAAACCGCACCGTTGCGAACTGCGCCGTTTTGTACACGATACACATACCATTCATCACCGTCATAATCGCTTGCGAGTTCACGTAAGTCAGGAGCAATACCACCTGAGATACCCTCTAAGCCATGACAACGTGCACAATTTTGGTTATACGCCGATGCGCCAACACGTAAAATTTCTTCGCGAGTGTCACCTTCTGATTCGCGATATGGGTTGGTTTCACTCCATTCTTCGCCTAAAGCGGGCAGTGTTGAGGTGTCAATTGATTGCGGTGTTACTGGGCCATGAGCCGCTAGGCCGAATGAACAAATTAATATTAATGCAATTAAATAATTGCGGCCTGAATTAAGTTTTATCATTGCTTAGTACCTCGTTTTCTACGTAAATTATTCGTGGAGTTTTATTTTGATAGCCTCATCATAAGGATGTGAGCTATGTTCAAGAATTATACTTTAGCGCGTTAGGCCTCCTCCTTTAGTATGAGTTTATTGGCTACTCAAAGTGAATTTTGGAGTAATAACATTAAGTATCAATGTTTTACTGTGTTTTTTGACTGGTACTTCTAATTTTAAGTTTATGAGGTTTTTCTATATGCTAAGCATTGATAATTCGATTTGACCGCTTTTTGACTACTATTTTGACTACTATATAGTCTTAGGACTTTGCTAATGTTTGAGTTCGCTATGTTTATTGTTGTTACATTTACCGTGTTTGTATTTACCCATTCTATGTCAGCGATGGTCAATATAAGTGCTAAAAAACACCTGTTTGCTGTCGGCTTGTCGTTGTTTTGTTTAACTGCACTGGCACAACAATCTCAGCTTATTACGCTTGATATTAGCTATGTTAAGTTAGATCAACAACGACCAACCAATGCGCTGAATATTTTTAATACACCGAAAGATAGCGGTTTTATGGGCGCTAAATTGGCTATTAATGACTCAAACACCACAGGGGAATTTTTACAACAACACTTTACGTTAAGCCACTTTAGTACAGCGAAGAGCAACGATTTTTTAAAATATTTAAACAGCGAGTATCAGCAAGGGCGACGTATTTTTATTCTTGATGCACCATTCGTAACATTAGTTAAGGTCGACCTATGGGCTAAAAACAAGCCAGTATTGTTATTTAATGTTAGCGAATCGGCTGATGAGCTGCGCTCGAGTCAGTGTTTAGCCAAGGTATTTCATACTATTCCAAGTCATGCCATGAAATCTGACGCGCTGGCGCAGTGGTTATTATATCGTCGTATGAACAAGGTTTTATTGGTACATGGCAGTGAAGCGGAAGATATTAATTTAGCAACGTCATTTAAACGCTCAGCAAAACGTTTCGGTTTAAAATTTATAGATGAAAAACAATGGGATTTTAATACTGATCTTAGGCGCAGTACCCAGCAAGAAATACCGCTGTTTACCCAAACCGTGCGAGATTATGACGTAGTTTATGTCGCTGATATGCATAAAAACTTTGCCGAGTTTTTACCTTTTAATACTTATTTACCTCGCCCAGTTATAGGCTCCGCTGGCTTAGAAGCTTTAGCTTGGCATGGCGCAATTGAACAGTGGGGCGCAACGCAATTGCAAAATCGTTTTACAGAATTAGCTGATAGAACGATGAATGAAATGGACTTTGCAGGTTATTTAGCCGTGCGCAGTATTGCCCAGTCAGTACATAAGTTGCATTCAAACGATAGTAAAAAACTTCAAGACTTTATTAGCTCAGATAAATTTGAATTAGCCGCATACAAAGGCCGCAAGCTTAGTTTTCGCGCTTGGAATAAACAATTAAGAATGCCACTGGCTTTGGTGCATCCACATGCTTTGGTGTCGCAATCACCTCAGCCTGGCATGCTTCACCCGATAACCGAACTTGATACGCTTGGCTTTGATGCTCAAGAATCTCTCTGTAAATAAGGCTCACTATTACTTATGAAAATTATAAAGCTTGTTAGATTATTATGCTTAGCGATTTCTCTCAATATTACCTCAGGCTATGCCACTGAATTCGCTTATGTTACGAATGAGAAAGACGACAATATTTCGGTGATTGATTTAAACCAAAATACAGTAATAAAAACCATACCGGTTGGCGAGCGACCACGTGGCATTATTTTTAATAAGCAACATACACTCGCTTATATTTGTGCCAGTGAGTCAGACAGAATTCAAATATTAGACCTAAATACCGAGCAAATTGTTGGTGAGTTACCCTCTGGTGAAGACCCGGAAACTATTGCATTACACCCAAACGGTAAAATTATTTATACCTCGAATGAAGACGATGCACTCCTTACGGTGATTGATATTGAAACCGCTACGGTTATTGCTCAAATTGATGTTGGTGTTGAGCCTGAAGGGTTAGCGGTTAGCCCGGATGGAAAAATTGTGGTAGTTACGTCAGAAACCACCAATATGGTGCATTGGATACACACCGAAAATAATACCAACTTTGCCAACACGTTAGTGGGCGCTAGACCTCGTTCGGCTAAATTTACTGACGATGGAAAGTTTTTATGGGTTAGCTCTGAAATTGGCGGAGCCGTAGTCGTGCTTGACGTTAATACACAAGAAATTGTTAAAGAGTTTACTTTTGCTATTCGCGGCATTCACCGTGATCGTGTACAACCGGTCGGCATAGAATTATCAAGTGATGGTCGCTTCGCTTTTGTAGCCCTTGGCCCGGCAAATCATGTGGCGGTTATTGACCGTAAAACCATGGCAGTCGATAAATACTTGTTAGTAGGTCGCCGTGTATGGCAATTGGCATTTAACGATGATCAAAGCCAATTGTTAACAACTAATGGCATCAGCGGTGATGTTTCGGTGATTGATGTTAAAGCAATGAAAGTGACTAAATCCATTAAAGTAGGGCGTTACCCGTGGGGCGTAGTGATACGAAACGTACCATGAGCATAGTGACTAATCAGCTGAGTTTTCACTACGGCAAAAAAACGGCAATTGATAATTTAAGCCTGAAAATTAGCAGCGGTTTTAACGTGTTGCTTGGGCCAAATGGGGCTGGAAAAAGTACCTTGTTTTCAATGTTAACAGGTCTTTCTCAAGCGGCTACGGGTAGCGTTCACATTAATGGTTATGACCTTAAAGAAAATCGCCCTAAAATCATGCGCTCGATGGGCGTGGTTTTTCAGCAAAGTACACTAGATTTAGATTTATCTGTAAAACAAAACTTAGTTTATTATGCCGCGCTGCATGGTATTTCTGCTTCACAAGCACTGAATAATATCAGCGATATATTAGCGCAACTGCAATTAACACAGCGGCTGAATGACAAAGTGCGTTCGTTAAATGGTGGGCATCGTCGCCGTGTTGAAATTGCTCGTGCATTAATTCATCAACCCAAAGTATTGTTGCTTGATGAGGCTACCGTAGGTTTAGATATTGATAGCAGAAAAATGATCACTGAATATGTGGGTAAACTCTGCAAAGATTTAAATATTTGCGTGTTATGGGCAACACATTTAATTGACGAGATAGCAGAGAATGATCAACTTATATTGATCAACGAAGGAAAAATTACCGCACAGGGCGTAAGTCGTGAATTATGTAAGGCGCATAACGTTGACGATATATATCAGCTGTATCGTCGATTAACCACTAGTACGGAGCTTATCTAATGAGCAGCCAATATCTGTATTGTTTTAATGGCATTGTTAAACGTGAAGTTTTACGTTTTTTTCAACAACGTTCCCGTTTACTTAGCGCACTGGTAAGGCCTTTATTATGGTTAGTCGTATTTGCAGCAGGGTTTAGGGCGGCTTTAGGGGTGTCGATAATGGAACCTTACGGCACGTATATTACTTATCAGCAATATATTACTCCTGGCCTTTGCTGCATGATCATTTTATTTAACGGCATGCAAAGTTCGCTTTCAATGGTTTATGACCGCGAAATGGGCAGTATGAAAGTACTATTAATGAGCCCATTACCTCGGCCTTATTTATTGTGCTGCAAATTAATTGCCAGTGCCTTGTTATCACTTTTACAAGTAGTTATTTTTTTACTTTTTGCCCAGTTAGTCGAAGTAGATATACCACTATTCGGTTATTTAAGTGCAATACCCGCTATTTTCTTAATTGCGTTCTTTTTAGGTGCGCTAGGGTTAATGTTATCTAACTTGATTAAACAATTAGAAAACTTTGCAGGTGTGATGAACTTTGTTATTTTCCCGATGTTTTTTCTGTCCAGCGCCTTGTATCCACTATGGAAGATGAAAGAAGCGAGCATTTGGTTATATTGGCTTTGCGAGTTTAATCCTTTTACCGCCTGTGTAGAGTTGTTGCGGTTTGCACTTTATGGGCAAGTGAATGCTTCAGCGCTGGTGACGGTATTAATTGCCACAAGCATCGCATCATTTTTTGCACTGATGAGTTTTAAACCACAGCTTGGGCGTAAGTAAGAGTTAACTCATATTACTTTTTGAGCTTAAGTTTGACCTTAAGTTTAAGCAGGCGAGGAGAGTTCAGTAATCAAGTGAATAACCGCTTTGATGTAATATTTTAATGACCGCAGTGATGATTAACTCGAGAGTCGGAGTGTAATCAATTAAGAATGGTACCTATAATTGCTGCTAGTACCCTGCGCGCATTGGTACTTTGATAGTTCTTTGATAGTTAACGATTACTGTGAGCATATTGCCGACATTCCAACGAATCTGACCCCGCAGGTATTATCAGAGCAAAGGTAGAACTTCGTCTTCTGAATATTGAAAAATCACAAAAATCAATTGATGCTAACGACCGTAATGTCGAATAAAACGACAAAAATCGTTATTTCGAATTGAAGCTTAAAACTGACGGTGAAGTTCAACTTTTAGATGCTAACTATGAGCCTAAAGTTACTGTTTTAAATCAAAGTTCGCTTTGCCAATATCCAACTAACATTAACAACGGATAATTCTCCGTTAGCAAGTTATTATGGGTGGCTTAAAAAAGTTATCATTTACGAGATCTTATCTAAGCGAACATTCTATTCTTCAGAAACTAGCCTTTATCATATCCTTTGTCGCTCATACAGCTTTGAATGGTTGAGTCAAAGACTTGTTGCCAATCTTCTTGTGCTTTCTTATTTTGTTCTTTAATTTTCTTTTGGGAAAAAGAACATGAGGGATCGAATCTAGTCGAACATTTAAGTAATGGTTGACTCATCGGTGTTTCACCTGCTTTTGTGTTTGCCAAAACCTTGCAATCATCTAGCGCTACTTTTTGTTTGCTTTTTTCACTGGTGGTTTGCTTTACCCACTTTGTTTCGTTCTCAGTGGCAACACATCCAGCCAGCATTACGACCAAACTACAAAAGATCAGTTTTTTCATGAAGGTTCCTTACTCTATCGAGCGTTATTTATAAGTTAAAAAATTGAGTTTAACTAGCATAAACCACCAGCACGCCTGACACAACAAGCTATGATTTCTTTATCTTTTATATCGACAAACTAATTATTAACGTTAAGGTAGGCAGCATGAAACTAGTGAAAATTTAATGCTTGTTTGTAGGGTTGGTTTAGGCTCAAAGTTAGCGTTGCTATTGTATGTTCAACGTAAAATAAGAGCCTAGATTTGCCGTTGACGTTTCCATTTTCAGAGAGGATAGTCAATCAAGAATGGTATCTATACTCCCTTCAGCTCATTACAGACGTTGATGCTTTAATAACTAAAGTCTATTGTTAGTAAGCAGATATTTCAACGAACCTGACCCCGTAGATACTTACTTGACAAAAGGCTTGCCGGGCTTTGATAGTGTCAGGACAAAAGGAAGACCTACTATGCCTTCTCCAAATTAAAGTAGGGTCAGATACTGAGCGATCCCCACAAAATATCAGAGTCTCTCAATGATATAAGCTCCACCAAATAAGTGGAGCTGCCTGACCGCTTTTAAAAACGTCTTTATCGTTAACTTTGCATACCTGTCCGCAACAACGCGCAGTCCAATAAAATGCAGCGATAGTATTGTGTCACTCTTCAAGCTGTTAGCTTGGTATTGCCTATGTTTATTCTCATTTTTTGTCGCTAATCCTATCGCCATTAATAACCAGTGCGCAATGCTTGATAATAGAATGAGTATGGATAATCTACTCGTTTTAGTTGTTTTATTGTACTCAAATCCTTGCCCGAATTGATGACTTTTCATATCTCGAAATCCTTCTTCAATTTGCATACGTAAACGATAAATTTTCATGACTCGTTTTGCTAATTGTTTCCCCTGTGGCAACGATGTAGCCAATAGCCATGGGTCGTTTCCTGACTTTCTATAAGTCTTTGAGGTTTTTGATTTCCTCGGTGCACCTAGTTGATTCATATCTTTTCTTCCTTTCTTTTTCTGCTTATAAAGTACTAATCGACATTTCAAAGGATTGCTTCTGGCAATGGTCCCAGAATAAGACGTCGGACAGGTGGTTGCCCGTTTGTAAAAATGGGTAATGCTCTGCCAATTTGAATCATCTAAACTATAGAAGTTCGGCAAACGTGCTCTTCCTACATAATCCCAGCCCCTAGCTGATACCGATCGAAACCAAGGTGTTTTAAATCCTGCATCACTGACAATAATAGGGCAGCAGTCTTTATCGATAACCTTTGCTAAATGGCTCAAAAATTTAATGTGCGTTTGGGGTTTTTCTTTAGTGCTAATGTCGTGCACTTCTTCATAAACACATATACCTCTTCCATGTGACGCTAAAGTAGCGCGCAGTAAGAAATGGCCTTTATACTCATCTAAATCGGACCAATCGACTAAGATAATCGGCCGCTTGGCTTTGCCAACCGTGTATTTGGCGAGTTCTTGGTAAATAGAAAAGGACTCATTTTGTAAATTGGTGTTAGATAACAATCTATCAGCGCGTTTTATCCGGTGCTTTTCTTTTGCTTTAGAATTTATTCCTCTACCAAGGTTAGTCACCGTGGCTGAGGCACCATTTAATAAGCTATCAACTGAACTTATTAATGAAGTTCTGCGACGGGCGTGCATTTTAGGGGTGACAAGCGTAATTGTTTTCTTCAAAATAGAGCGGACATTCATGGCGTTTCCTGGTTGTATTTGTTTGGCGATAGATCTGATCACTAAACGTCATGAATGTTCCCTGCTTTTTAAATTATTTTATTGATTCTTATCGTTTATTTGTGGGGATAGGTCAGGGTCAGATACACATTAAATTTTAGTTGTCTGATATCCTCTAAAACGAGCAACATGGTCAAGCTCTGAGCTCAATATACCCTCTTTTATAATTACCTAAGCCACCGAAATAAATTAATGTGTATCTGACCCTACTTTATAAAGTGTCTCTACTAATAAACCATTTTTCAGCATCTTCAACTTTACTAAAGAGCTTACCAAATATTGGTAGGTATTTTTCAGCAAGCGAGCGTTGGATATCATTAGAATAAATGATTCCAAGAGAAGTGCAGCCATGCTCACCTAAAAAACGCCAGAGTTTAGAAACTTCATTCATGGTATTGGGAGAACCTATACTTTCATTGTCTAACATTTCGACTACAGAGAATGATAAACTTTTTTTATTAATAACTTCTTTAATATATGCTTCTGCGGCTTCTTTTGCGCCTTCGTCGTTAAATGGACCAAAGGCATTAACATAAAGTATGTTATTGGACCACTTAAAGCTAAGATAACCATGACTTTCCATTTGGTACTCCAAAAAGTAGGAAAACATAAATTAAAGTAGGGTCAGATACACATTAAACTTAAGTTGCCTGTTGTTCACTGCACGAACAAGATTATCAAGCGCTGAGCTCAACACTCCCGCTTTTACTGTTATCAAAACCACCAAAATCAATTAATGTGTATCTGACCCTACTTTATTATTCTAGTTTATTAGGTAAACATTAAACTTAAGTTACCTGTTGTTCTCTCAATGTACAAGATTATCAAGCGCTGAGCTCAACATTCCTGCTTTTACTGTTATCAAAACCACCAAAATCAATTAATGTGTATCTGACCCTACTTTATTAAACAAGTGCTTAAGTATCTTGTAAATCATACTAACGAGGCATACTTTTTAATTAGACATGCCCATATCCTGATAGTGTTGGAATTATTATGAAGCTTATATGGCAGTTAAAAAAATTCCAATTAAGTGAAATAAAAAGACGGTTTAATTATTTAAGGGCAAATTAATTCATAACTTTAACCTACTATTGTGTCTAGATAATATTAATAAACGTTTTGAAGCTTATTTAACATTGAATTAAAACTAAACATTAAGGATCCAAATAATGATAAAAGTTAGTGTAATGTACCCAAATGCTGCGGATGCAAAATTTGATATTGATTATTACTGTAATACTCATATTCCTATGGTAGTAGAGTTGTTAGGCGATGCTTTAAAAGTTGGTGCTGTAGATTCTGGATTGGCTGGTGGTGCACTTGGTGAGACACCCGCATTTATTGCTATGGGTCATATGACCTTTGATTCGGTAGAGGATTTTCAAGCGGCTTTTGGTCCTAATGCCGACGTAATAATGGCTGATCTTGCTAACTTTACTAATGTAGAGCCGACCATTCAGATAAGTGAAATTAGAATTTAGTGGTATGAAATTGAATAAAAAGCATAAGTTGACGTTTTAAATTGCGATTTACGAATAAACACAGGGGAGTAAATTAGTCATACTTTAGCAGGGTATAACTTGAATGGAATAAGTATAACTAATTGATTTTATATTATTTATTTTGTTTTTTTTTGATTCTTCTCCCTATGGGGGATATTGATTAATTTAGTCATCAGGTTACATTAACAGCTCTTCATTTTGTTTTGAGAGTTGTTATGAAACGGACGTTAACTTTTTTATTTATATGTGCTGCACTCCCTTCTTTAGGGGACGATATGAATGGTGTTGAAAATATTAGTATATATGGGCAAACACCACTTTCCACCAATGACTTAGCTGAAGAAAGTTCCTTTGGCAGTGTACAAACAATTAACGCAGAGTCGTTAGCACAATCTCAAGCTATTTCGTTAGCAGATCACATGAAAAACAAGCTAACAAGCTTGCATATTAATGACATACAAAACAATCCTTTTCAGCCTGATGTGCAATACCGTGGCTTCACTGCTTCGCCTTTATTAGGCTTACCTCAGGGGATTTCTGTTTATCTTAATGGCGTACGATTCAATGAACCCTTTGGTGATACGGTCAATTGGGATTTAATTCCGCTTGCCGCGCTTGATAAGGTGGCGTTATTTTCTGGTTCAAACCCTGCCTTTGGTCAAAATACCTTAGGTGGTGCGCTAGCACT
Organism: Colwellia sp. PAMC 21821; assembly: GCF_002077175.1. NCBI lineage: Bacteria > Pseudomonadati > Pseudomonadota > Gammaproteobacteria > Alteromonadales > Colwelliaceae > Colwellia > Colwellia sp. PAMC 21821. The sequence goes on along the minus strand of NZ_CP014943.1, from coordinate 263,435 downwards.
TACCACTAAAAATGGTTTCAGTTATACCAAGCATGAACTTGAAGCGCGTTTTGGTAGTTTTGGACAACAGCAGTTTACCGTGCAGTCAGGCGGTAATAGTGGTAACTGGGGTTATTACATTATTGCTAACCATTACCAAGAAGATGGTTGGCGAGACTATTCTGAAAGTGAATTAAAGCAATTTTTAGCAACGCTAAGTTATGTAGATGCAGACCGTACCATTGATTTTACTTACTCTGCGAATAATAACCAATTACTGGGAAATGGGGCTGTACCTGAAGTACTAGCCGAATTAGCAGGAAGAAGTGCCATTTACACTCAACCTGATAAAACTCATACAAGATTTCAACAATTTAGTCTTAAATCTGACAGTGTAATTAACGAGCAAATGTCGTGGCAGGGTAATGTTTATTATCGTAAAAACAAAATTAACAGTATAAATGGTGACGACAGCGATTATGAAGAGTGCGAGTCTGGTGCGCTTTATAGTTTGTGTGAAGAAGATGAAAACGATGAGTTAGAGCGCGTGCACTTTGTTGGTTTTGATGAGGATACTTGGTTAAGTGAGCTAAGCGATATTGATGCTGACGACGTTGATGGTACTTATAATACTGGTTTTACTGATAACGAAAGTTACGGTGTGGCTTTGCAATGGGTGCGAGCCAGTCAATTTGATGCAACCGATGCGCATGCAGCATTAAATAACGAATTTATTTTTGGGCTAGGAATAGATAAAGCAGATATCAGCTTTAGAAGTGACACCGAGTTCGCAGTGCTACACAACGATACGATCTATGATGATCGTTCAGTAACGGGTATTGGCTTATTCGATATGGAGTCACGTGTTCAGTTAGAGGTGAGTAATAAACAGCATTATTTTTACTTCTTAAATACTTTAGCCATTGGGGACGATTTAACCGTTAACCTTGCTGGTCGATATAATCGTACTCACATAAGTATGCAAGACCAAATTGAAACCGGGCCAGGTTCACTTAATGGCGAACACTATTTTAACCGTTTTAACCCTGCAGTTTCAGTTAACTACCTGTTAACACCTGACTATACCTTTAAGCTAAGTTATAGCGAATCATCACGTGCTCCTAGCCCGGCTGAGTTAAGTTGTGCAGATGAAGAAGACCCTTGTAAATTACCAAATGCGTTTGTTGCTGATCCGCCGCTTGAGCAAGTGGTGGCGAAAACTGTTGAAGCGGCATTACAGTTCGAAAACGATAATTTTTCTGCGTTAGCAACGGTGTTTTCAACCATGAGCTATGAAGATATTATATTTCAACAAGCAGGGAATAAATCAAACCAAGGCTATTTTATTAACCTCGATAAAACACAACGCCAAGGCGTTGAATTGTCAGCTACTACGCAAGTTAACTCGGTTGATTTAGGCGCGAGCTATAACTATTTAAAAGCCACTTTTGAATCACCTTTTGTCTCTTTTAGTCCTGTTAATCCTTTAGGTGCAAACAGACAAGTTGAAGTAGGTGACAATATTCCTGGCCAACCACAGCATCAAGTAAAGTTTCATGCAAATTGGCAGTTTAATGATGCACTAAATATTGGTACTGAGATGTTGTATGCGTCTTCATCATATTACCGTGGCGATGAAGCGAATGAGAATAAAAAAATTCCATCTTATGCGGTAACTAATATCTATTTTAATTATCAGATAACCGATCAACTGCGCTTGTCAGCGAAAGTTGATAACCTTTTTGATCGCAAATTTGAAACTTTTGGCACTTATGGTGAGGCAGATGAAGTGTTAGAGGAAATTTATCCTGATACTGAATTTGATGAATACTTTGTTGGTCCATCTAGACCGCGTTCAGCCAGTGTCAGTATCAATTATCAGTTTTAGCTTACGGTGTAAATTAAGTGCTCAAACTTGAGTTTAATCACTAAAAGACGAGTGAAGTCCTTCTAAAGCAGGAAAGCATTGTTGATGGTTTCATTATAGGCTTAATAGCCAATGAGGCCTCAACAAGTTCGTTGTTGAATGTTAGCTGACTTCTGCCTCATCGCTGGTAAGTTTTTATTAAGGGTTTAACCATTTATACGAGCATAAGTATGAGTTAATCGCCTTGCACTATTAATCATCAAAGTGATGTCGACTTATCTAAAACCCGTAAAGAATCTGGCGTTACGGAGCTTGCATGGCAAGCGAAACTTATGGCGAAGTTCTCTGACTTGCTCGCTGGAAGCATTGATTAAATTTTGGAGAGATTCAGTGATACCTAACTTTTCTGCAACATCAAAAGCAGCAACGATAAATCCGCTTAACTTCGAGCGCGCAAGTATTGTTGTTTCACCTTTGCGACAGCAAATATCGCAAGAGTTACATAATAGGCCGTCGCCACAAGTTCATGTGCCAACATCTATCACCCACATGGCGGTCCGTTTGACGGAGCATGAGCGCGAACAAGAATATCAGCAAATATATACATTTTGTCAGCGCTACAATGTGAACCCACCTACCCGTGAAGCCAGTTGTTACTATCAAGACTTTGGCAGTTTTGAGCTGAGGTGGGAACGCCATCTTGAGTTTTCCAGTTATAGCTTTATTCGTAAAGGACTAGGGCCGTCGCTATTTGATGGTTATGCCACTGAGTATGTGCCGCAAGAGTGGTTTGATAATATCGTGGGAGAACTGGTGAGCGCGGTTAACTTGGTTATTAACGAAGCTGAAATATCAGAAGAAGCGCTTTGTCATGCTTTTGAAGGGCACCAAGTTCTTGGCAGTAATGTAGCGGGTAATCGTGCTAGCGTTTATACCTCATTCAAGTTACACAGCGATGGTTTTAGCCGTATTATTATTCAGAGTAAATTGCTCAACAGTTATCAAGCTGGGCGTTTAATCCAGCGAATGTTAGAGATAGAGACTTACCAAATGATGGCACTTTTGAGTTTACCCATTGCTCGTTCGTTATCGCCCAAAGTGGCAAAAATGGAAAATGATTTAGTCGCAATTAATCAGCAAATGGCAGATACCGAGAAAAAAAATGATGGCGAAATGCTGGATAAGCTGTCAGAGCTAGCTGGAAAGTCTGAGCAACTTATTGCTGATATCAGTTACCGTTTTAGCGCGACAAATGCTTATTATGAATTGGTTTGTGCACGACTTAAGCAGCTTAAAGAAACCGATATCGCCGGTACTGAACGTATTAATGAATTTGTTACCCGTAGGCTAAGCCCTGGTATTCGAACGTGTCAGGCGCTGTCTGTTCGACTAGAAGACCTAACTCGGCGTATTGCACGTGCAAGCAGTTTACTAAGAACGCGGGTTGACCTTACTATTGAGCAGCAAAACCAACAATTATTGTCGGCTATTAATAAACGCGGCGAAGTACAATTGCGCTTACAGCAAATGGTTGAAGGGGTTTCAGTCGCGGCAATGGCGTATTATTTAATGGGCTTATTAGACTATGTACTGAATGCGGTTAATCTTTCAGGGTTTTCACTCAACAAAGTGATGGTGAAAGGTTTTGCGGTGCCCATTATTTTGCTTTCAACATGGTTATTAGTCAGGTTTGCTATTCGCTATATCAATAAAGGTAAAGATCAATAAAGCGAATTTTGTATTGATTTAGTGGTTAAAATACGGTGTTTAATGTTGCCTTAAACAAGATGATATTAAGATAAATCAGGGTGTTAACTCGCTTTTATCCTCCTTGCTCCTCCTAAAGCAGTACACCTTTGGATTACGACTAAAGGGCAGTTTATTTGGTTAAGTTGACTCATTTTATTTACTGGGGATTTTTTTATTATAACTACACATTTATAATAACAAACCGGAAGCATGAAATGACTAAACTATTTAAAGTAAGCTTGATCACCGCCGCATTATCGATGACCGCATTTAACAGCAGCGCCGCTGTTGAGATTTATGAAAATGACGGTATGTCATTTAGTGCTGACGGGTTAGTAAATGTATTCTATGTAAACAGCTCTGTTGAAGCGACAGATGCTAGCGGTAACGTGAGTGATCGTGACCAGTCTCGTGTTCGCATGGGGTTTCTGCCAAATAATATTGGTTTTAATTTTTCTAACCAATTGTCCGATATAAAAATTGGCATGCGCTCTTCGTTTTGGGTTTCTATTAATGACTCAGATCAAAGCCGCGACGCATCACCTACAGATTTAGGTACGGGCTCTTTGATTGACGTAAGACAGTTCTACGGCACAGTCAGCGGTGATTGGGGTGAAGTGTTATTAGGTAAAGACTTTGGCCTTTTTAACCGAGCCAATATTTTAGGGGATGAATTGTTGTTAGGTTACGGCCAAACGTCAGATTTTTTTGGCTTAGTTGATGGTGGTAATGTCTCGTTTGGTAATATCAGTACCGGTTATACTTATCCAGCACCAAAATCACAAATTACCTACCGTTCGCCAGATATGAATGGCTTTAATTTAGCTGTTGGTATTATGGACCCCAATAAAACCGGTGCTGATTCTTCAGAAGATTTACCTCGCTTTGAAGCTGAACTAATGTATACAACCAGCTTTGATGAAACAACACTAAAAGCATGGGTAAGCGGTGTTTCACAGTCGAGTGAAGCTGGCGGCGCTGAACAGGATCAGTCAGGTATAGGTTATGGTGCTAATGTTAAGTTTGGCGGTTTATCATTTACAGCCTCAGGCTTTAGCTCAGAAGGATTGGGGCATGTTGCCGGCCTAGATAATATTGTTGGTGACGATGCGATTGAATCTGATGGTTACCTAATGCAAGCGTCTTACACGATGGAAGATAATCGTTTTGTGGTAACTTACGGCGAAACTGAAGTGAAAAATACCGGCAGTGTGTTAGATGCGACACATACCAATACAGGTGTTGCCTACTTTAGAACCTTGCGCCCAGGCTTAACGCTTGTTTTCGAATATAACAATACTGAAGCTGATGTGTCTAATTCATTAGTAGGTGAAGAAAACGATACCTTCGCTATTGGTTCAGTGATCACTTTTTAATTTTCAATTATGCTCTACTGCTAAGCTAAATAAATAGGCTTGCAAATATGAATACCAGTGCTATAAATGTACTGGTATTTTTCATTTTACAGGTGTGTAACCTAAAAGATGAGCTTTCTCCAACTTTAGGAGGGTTAAATACTTTCTCATAACCTGTTATGGTTAGTTAGCTCATTCATTTTACGGTAGTTCTTTTTATGTATAAAATTTTGGTTGCAGATGATCATCCGCTTTTTCGAGATGCAATCGTTAATATTATAGGCATAAAATTCCCTGGTTCTACTACCTATGAAACGGAAGATGTTGACTCGACATTAGCGTTTGTTAAAGAAAATGATGACATTGATTTAATACTTTTAGACTTGAATATGCCTGGCATGTCGAGTCTTAATGGTTTGTTAGATATTCGTAACGAATGCCCAACAACACCAGTTGTAATAGTATCGGCAGAACAAGAAAAGCAGAAAATATTACAAACTATTTCTTATGGTGCTGTGGGTTTTATTTCTAAGTCGTCTTCAAAAGATGTTATTGGCGAAGCGATAGAAAGTGTGTTTCAAGGTAACGTATATTTACCGTCAGATATTATGCGCTCGCAAGTCAACGACACTAGCACTAAAAAAGAATTTCAAGTCGCTCCAGAGAATATTTCCTTACTGACTCGTCGCGAATTAATTGTGTTAAAGCATTTAACTAAAGGCGAAGCTAATAAGCAAATTGGTTTTAATTTACATATTTCTGAAACCACGGTTAAGTCGCATGTTTCCTCTATTTTGAAAAAATTGGGGGCGTCTAATCGCGTTAAAGTGGTATTGGGCTGTAGCGATGTCGATTTTAATCAATATTTAAAACGTTAAATTAGTCGTTAACGAATAATTTAACGGCTAAAGACGAAAATTTTTATCGATGAATACTGACAAAAAAGCCCGTTTAGCTTTGTAAGCTGAACGGGCTTTTTTACGACCTGTTTTAACTATCGTTCTTTGCTATAAGACTTGCTCAGCATCTAGTATTGCACAGTATTGTGGTTAAGCTGTTTTTCTCGTCGCTGAGTCAGACTAATTATGGCTATTTTCTAACTGATAGAAAGTGGCTTGCACAAAGTCAGTGGGAGCGCCTGAGTTGTTTTGGTTATAAACTCCCGCTTTGAAATACATATACTGATCACTTTTATCATATCCGCTGTTACTCATATCAACTGTTTGCACTACGTTAGGTTTACCTTGGCGAATAATGGTTACGCTAAGCATGTCACCCACAACATTGATTTGGTAACTGAACACTTCGTTTAACGCTATTCCGTCTTCATGGTCATCGGCATTACTCGCACGAGAGCCAATAAGGTTATACCACTGCTCTTTACCATTACCTTTTAATGGCTCATGAGCCATGTAAATAACACCTTTGCTGTTATTGGGTAACTTGCGATAATACAAGCGAACAGGTTCGTCTTTTGTTGCATGAATTTGGCCTATTATCACTCGGCCAACTTGTTTTTCATCTCCAGTGGTGGTGACATGATTAACCGCTAATGTAGCTTCTAATGTGCCATCAACACCACCGGCATTTTTTCTAGATTTTCGTTTTGCGGTACTAAACACCCAGTTGTTTTCTGTTATGCCTTTGGTTTTGACCCTTAGATCACCTTTTCTGAGCATTTCTCGCAATTCACTGCGGGTATATTTAGTGTTTTTAGAGGTTTTAGGGCCTTGTATAGGTGCGTAAAAAACCATGCCGCCATCGTCTGCCGTATAAAAATAAGGTTTAATTGACAAGCCTTTCGCAAGGTATGACTCCGGTACATTATCGGCAATATCATCTTTGTTGGTATCGACTGGTAAGCTAATGCTCCAATCAGTTAAGTCAAAATTATCAGCCGGTCTGGCATCAGCATCGAGAGATATAATCTCGTTTCGACTGTTTTTTATCTCTGCTGCTTGCAGGTGATTTTGTCCGCTTACGGCTAAAATTAATGTAATGCTCAATAGTGTTTTAATGGAAGATAGCATTGTGTTTACCTTTTTAATTTTGGGGATAGTACCATTTGAAATAACGTTATATTCTCAAGTTTCTTTAAACGTTTAACATAATCATCACAAAAAAATAGCGCTATAATTAGCGCTATTTCATTAAGTTTGAATATTGCTATTTCAACTTGTAAGTTACTTATAATCTATCGGCAACTACGGCTTCGTTTGTAGAACTGTTGTAAGGCGAAGCAGGGTTGTCAGTATCAAGAGAGCCACCTACAGCATAACTTGTACTTTCAAAATCGTCTGAAAATACTTCTGTTGTGCCTTCTAAGTCAGAATATAGTTTAATGTCGTCAATATAGAATGCTGTGGCTACGGTTGCATCATTGTCGCCAATTCTGAAAACCAAGTACTGAACACCGTCCATAATAGTTTCAAAGTGAGTACCTAAACTGCCATCTGTTTTTCCACTGTCATAAGTTGGGAAAGCATCGGTTGAAACAGGCGTACCATTAATTGATAAGGTAATGAGTGGTGCTACAGTAGCACTTGCGTTGCTAGCATCCCAGGTAATATCTATATCAACCCATTCGTCACCTGTGAATGTTGCATCGGTATCAACTGTGCCTTCTTGGCCACGTATTACATAGTTACCTTCTTTCACTCTTAATTCGACGAGTTCATAACCTGTGCTAACTTTACTACCAAAGATGCCAATATAAGCATCTTTAAAGTCGGTATCTGAATCGTTAGGGTTATTGTTTACGGCATTTGCTTCTTTTCTAAATGATACGCTAAGTTTACCAACATCTAACGATGCAATACTTTCATCGCTCAGTTTAAATCTAAGCTCACCTGTATCGGTAGAGCCATCGCCAATACCTACACCCATGGTGTCTGTAATTTTAGCTATTTGTAAATTATCTTCAGATGGTTCTGTTGGCGGATCAACAGGTGGGTTAGCAGGCTCGTCAACATCAGCGCCTTCTCTGGTTACTTCAGCAACAATAGCTTCATTAGTTGAGCTGTTATAAGGCGATGCACTGTTGTCTGTATCAAGTGAGTCATCAACTGCAAAGCTTTCAAAGTTATCAGTAAATACTTCTACCGTGCCAGCAACGTCAGAAAACAGTTGAATATCGTCGAGGTAAAATGCTGTAGCAACGGTTGCGTCATTGTCACCTAATCTGAATGTCATGTATTGAACACCATCCATAATGGTTTCAAAATGAGTACCTAAACTGCCATCTGTTTTTCCACTATCGTAGGTTGGGAAGGCATCGGCTGAAACAGGTGTGCCATTGATAGAAAGAGTAATTAATGGTGCAACTGAAGCACTGGCATTTGTAGCGTCCCAAGTAATATCAATATCAACCCATTCTTCACCTGTGAAAGTGGCATCAGTGTCAACCGTACCTTCTTGGCCACGAATGACATAATTACCTTCTTTAACTCTTAGCTCAACAAGCTCATAACCCGTACTCACTTTACTACCGAATATACCAATGTAGGCATCTTTAAAGTCGGTATCAGTGTCATTAGGGTTGTTGTTAACTGCGTTAGCTTCTTTTCTAAATGATAAGCTCAACTTACCAGCTACTAGCGGGTCAATACTTTCATCGCTAAGCTTAAATCTAAGTTCACCGGTATCTTTAGAGCCATCGCCAATACCTACACCCATAGTGTCAGTGATTTTGGCTACTTGGCTGGTTACAACATCAGCAGGTTTTACAATAACTGGTGCCGTTGGGTCAGATAGGGTGTCTTCTGGGAAGTCATCATTATCGGTATAGGTTGCAGAAACAGTAATTGTTTTAGTTAATTCTGCCTCAGTTAATGTATAGCTTGCACTTGTAGCATCAGCGATTGCAACACCATCAGCCATCCAAACATAAACGATAGGTGTATCGCCAGCGCCATTTTCGTCGGTAATTACAGCGGTAAGTTCAAAGTCTACATAGGCATCGCCTGTTATAGCTACACTACCAGCGCTTGGTACTGCTGGAATCTCAATCACATCAGTTTCAGCTGAAATCGCTTTTTCTGCATAGCCATCGTTATCTGTGTAGTTAACGATAAGTGAAATCATAGAGCCAACATCAGCATCTGTAAGGAGGTATGTACTCGAAGTAGAACCTGAAAGCACTTTGTTATCAGCAACCCAAGTGTAGGTTACGTCTGCTGCGTCAAATCCATTACCATCGCTAATGGTTGATGTTAACGTTACTCCAGTTGTTGCGTCTCCAGATAGGTCAACATAGCCAATAGCGTTTCCGGTTGAACCTGTTACGCTCTCATGGTTACAGCCACTCAATGCTAATATACTGGCTATAGTTATTACCAATTTCTTTTTCATCTTAGTTATTCCCCAACGAATATTATTATATTTTTAATAGCTCTTTAAACAGTAAATACCTAAAAGTATATTTAATCTACAAGCTTTACTGTTACTGATACTTGCAATAACTTACCAATCTGTCAACCAATTAATGGTTTTATTGCTATTTGTTTTGAATGCTTTGTTGGTTTTGGTAAAGCATTAAGGCCATGTTAATTACCTTAAACCCGCACAAACTAGTGGTTTTTAGTGAAAAAACTCACTTCTATCTGTTGTGATTTTGCTTGGTTTATTTTTAACTACTTAATAATAAATAAAACTTTAACTTTAACTTTAACTTTAACTTTAACTTTAACTTTAATGATTGAACATTAGTTTAAGTAATTTCAAAGGTAATGTTTTAGGAGTCGTTATATTAACTATTCTTCTTGGTAGCCAATATGGCTGTTTTCAATTTTATAAAAAGTTGCCTGCACATAATCTTTAACATTGCCGGTGTTATTTTGATTGTACACACCCGCTTTAAAGTACATGTATTGCCCGCTTTGGTCATAACCACTGTTGGTCATATCAACGGTTTTAGTGATATCTGCTTGACCTGGTCTTGTCACGGTGAGGGTCAATAGTCTGCCAACGACACTGATGCGATAACCAAAACGTTCATTAAGTTCAATGCCGTTTTCTGGGTTAGTTGCACTTTGTGAACGTGTACCAATTAACTCATGATAAATATCATCTCCCCCTTCAATTTCATGTGCTAAATAAATTGAGCCTTTATTATTCTGCGGTAGCTTGCGGTAATAAACACGAATAGGTTCATCATTGTTTGCATGTATTTGACCAATAATGACCCGTCCAACCTGCGAGTTATCGCCAGTTTCAGTAACATGATTTACCGCTAACTCTGCAACTAATTCGCCATCAACGCCAGCAGAAGCATCAAGGTCACTATCTGGAGCGCTTGAAAACACCCAGTTGTTTTTATTTACCCCTTGAACTTTAATGCTAGTGTTACCACGCCTTAGCATTTCTCTTAGCTCTGTGCGGGTATATTTAGTATTGGTAGAGGTTTTTGCACCCTTAATAGGTGCTCTAAAAACTAGACCACCATCGGTATTTAAAAAGAAAAATTCTGCATTAAAGTAATTATTACTTAGCGTAGCTTCATAAATACTTTGTGCTTTTGTGTTGGTGCTTTCGTTAACAGGAATGCTTAAGTACCAATCAGTCAACTCAATTGTTGTGCTTACATCTTGTTGACAACCAAATGCTTCAACTTCTACCAGATGGCTAGCACTATCGATATTATTGCCTTTTGGCACTATTTTTATATAACGAGCTGTGTGTTCTGAAATTTCAACAAATTGACTACGCGTTGATTGCGCATTGGTTATTTGATCAGACATTACTGGTGTCCATGATGCATTATCTTTAGACACTTCAACATCATAGTTATAACTTCTTTGATCGTTATTAAACCAAGTTAACGATACGCCTTTTAATAGGGCGGGTTCATCTAATGTTAAAACGAGGTGTTGTTCACTTTCAAGTGTTGACCAACGCGACTGAGCTATAAAATTACTATCAATGGCATTACTTGCTACATAGTCTGTCAGTTCATTTGTGGCAATAGCCTCATTTAAATTAAGTTTTGCTAAACCTGAGCAGATAATATCTTGAACAGGCACTTCGATTGGTTGTTCGATAGGTTGTTCAATCACAACCACTTCCTCTGGCTTAGTTTCTGAGCTGGTAGAAGATTTACAACCAAGTATTAGAATAGGCACACATAAACATACTAGAGCATTAGATATAGACAATTTCTCACCTCAACATTAAAAAAACAAATGGTTATTACCAATTCAAATTACCAATAATCGATAATATGCAAGTTATGAATCGTAGAATGTAATACCAAGGAGGTAGGATGTAAAGTGATGGTTAAGTCAACGTTATTTAAATATGCGCTTTTTATCACTATTTATTTGATGACTATTATGGCCAGTAGAGTGGTTGATTTCTTCTACATAACGCATTAGCAGTGAAGTATAAACTTTTACAGTTAATCATATTTGCGTCGAATAAATGGCTACTTATTGATGATGATTTCTTTCGTTAATCTGCAGCGATTATTTATGTTGGTTTAAGCTGAGCGGACAAAAAAAAAGAGCAAGGCCCTGCTAAGATATAATAAAAAATTAGCATAATAGTTTAATTTTTTATTTTTAAATCAGCTGTAGGTACAACAGTTCGAAATATGAATAATTTTTTAGGTTAGTCGTGTTTTCAACAGCCTGGCTGATGAGAATATAAAGGATAATTTACAGTTTATTATAAAAAATAATTTTTTTGCACCATTGTGGGGCGGGCGCTTCAATATGATGCATTAGATCTATAATTAATATTTATAGTTGTTATTGATGCTATTTAAGTTATTGAATTATTAGGGTTATTAGTTTCTATTGAAATGTGTGTTTCATGAGTTAACTGGTCTGTAATGTGCATGCAATAAACTAGATATATTTTTTTGCTGATGTAAATATCAGGTTAGTTTTAAGGGATCAAATGGACTCCATACTTGTTATTATTGCTATATCGTTAGCGCTTGCTAGCGTAATAAATATAGTGTTAACCAAATTTTCAATTTCACATATTATTGGCTACATTATTACTGGCACTATCGTCAGTAATTTTTTCGACTTTAACGGCAGTACTACACCTCACTCACTCGAGCTTATCGGCGAGTTTGGTATTGTTTTTCTTATGTTTACTATCGGTTTAGAAATGTCTTTCTCGAAACTAGGTAAAATGAAAGAACTGATATTTTTTAATGGTTTTGTGCAGGTCGCTTTTAGCTCCATCGTTATTTTTGTGATGGCATTTTATCTTTTTAATGTCGACCCTATTCCGTCTTTAATTATTGCGCTTTCATTTAGTTTGTCTTCTACAGCTATCGTTTTACCGTATCTGAAAAAATCAAAAGATATTGTTACGCCTTATGGTAAAAAGTCTGTCGCGATACTGGTTTTTCAAGACTTGGCTGTGATCCCTATTTTGTTACTCATGGGGTTCTTATCGAATAATGAATTATCAATGGCAGATATTTTATTAAAAACTTTTTTGTATGCCGGCTTAATCATTCTATTCATGTTTACTATAGGCAAGAAAATTATCGCTTGGTTACTGCATTTTTCGGCAAACGCACGCATGGAAGAGCTATTTTTAAGCTCGGTGTTTACTATTGTATTGGGCGCTTCATTGATAGCCCATGAAATGGGTTTTACCTATTCTTTAGGGGCCTTTATCGCTGGTATGATCATCGCCGAAACTAAATTTCATATAAAAGTTGAGTCAGATATAGCTTCCTATAAAGACTTATTATTAGGTGCGTTTTTCTTTGCTATAGGCACAAAAATTGATGTTTTATACTTTATCAGTAACCTGCACTGGGTATTGGGTGTTTTAGCGCTGGTTATGCTGATTAAGGCCGTGATTATTTATTTTCTGATCAGCATGAAGTCTAACAAAAGTGAGTCGATAAAATCTGCTGTAGCGCTATGCCAAGTAGGGGAGTTCTCATTCGCTATTTTTGCTATGGCAATGAACCATAAGCTACTCTCAGAAAGTTTAGGCAGTTTTCTAATATTGATCACTGTTTTGTCGATGATATTAACCCCTTTTATGGTCAGCAATATTTACAAAATAGCAGCCATTTTTGTTGTTGAGTTTTTTGAATCAGACAAAATAACACCCGTGAAAGCAAAAAATCATACCATTGTTTGTGGTTTTGCTATTTTAGGGCGAATTGTTGCTAAAGAACTGAGCAAAGAAGGTGTTAGCTTTTTAATTATTTCTGATAACTTACAACATGTATTATTAGCAAGGAAACGTGGGTATAACGCTTACTTTGGCCACTTAGATAAAACACCGGTATTAGAAGCATTAAGGGTAGAACAAAGCACGAGTGTTATTATTACAGTTAACTCTTTAATGAATAAACAAATTATTTGTGAAGCCGTACTAGGTTATTACCCGGGTGCAAAATTAGTCGTAAAGGTTAGTACTTTGGAAGAAAAAGCTGCATTAGCCGATATCAAAATAAGCTCTTTTGTTCATGCACAACAAGAAACAGCAGTGCTTTTAGTAAAGCAAAGCATGCATTAAATTATAAAGATAGATTATCTTTACATCTATGACTTGGTTTTAATATCAATTTTACTAATTTGAATACAATGAAATAGGCGGCTTCTCGAAGCTATCGATAGCGTTAATTTCTTACAGGTTAACTAATTTTGGCTATTTTATATCGCAAATAAAAATGCCTTGAATTGTACTGAATCAATTCAAGGCATTTTTTATGAGGTATTACTAATTAATGGGTTATAAAGATGCAAAACGTTTGGTATGAATATCAGTACTACCAAACAAAAATTGTATGGTAGTTAATCGTTTAAATATATGACCCACATCAAGTTCATCAGTCATGCCTATAGCACCATGCAATTGTACTGCTTCACGGCCCACTAAGTTTGCCGCTTTACCAATTCGACTTTTCGCCGCCGACAATGCTTTGGCATCTTGGCCATTATTGCTATCCATTATTAATACAGCCATTAACAGGATAGATTTAGCTTGTTGGTGCTCGATAAACATATTAACTAGTCGATGTTGCAGTGCTTGGAAAGTTCCAATAGTACGACCAAACTGTTTACGTGTTTTTGCATATTCAACTGTGCGTTCATTGGCTATTTGCATGGCACCAACGGCTTCGGCGCAAATGGCGAGTGTGGCTTTGTCGATAATATTGTTAATGACTGGCAAGGCATTGTCTTGTTCACCTAACAAGCTAAGGGTCGGGGTCTTATCAAACCATATGTCGGCGGCTTGGTGTCCGTCAACATTGGCATAACCTTCACGTTTAACACTTGGGTGATTGGCATCAACAAGGAATAAACTGATGCCATTGTTGTCATTTGTGGCACCTGAAGTGCGCGCGGCAACGATTAAAGTATCGGCATGGTTACCGTTTAACACCACAGACTTATGACCTGTAATAACAAATTCACCATTGCTTTCGCTAGCGCTACATTTCACGTTATTTAAATGATAACGGCTTTGTGGCTCAGCATAGGCAAAAGCCATTTGCAGTTCACCTGCCATTATTCTTGGTAAGTAGTCGTCTTTTTGTGCTTGATTACCCGCCAAGGCAATTAAACCACCCGACATAACAGCAGTTGCTAGAAATGGTTCAACGACCATACCTTTGCCAAACTCTTCCATGACCAGCATAAGGTCGACCATAGAACCCCCTAAACCGCCATCCTCTTCGGTAAATGGTAGCATTAACCAGCCAAGTTCGGCAAATAAGCGCCAATTTTCTTGACTATAACCTGTGTTAGTTTCGAGTATTTTTCTGCGTGTTTCAAAATCGTAATCGTTTAGAATAAATTTCGATACACTGTCTTGAATCATTTGTTGTTCGCTATTTAACGAAAAGTCCATTGTAAACTCCTAATGCTAATTTAAAGGCCTAAAACGGCTTTGCTGATAATGTTAGTTTGAATTTCGTTACTGCCACCGTAAATAGATGCTTTTCGATTATTAAAGTAACGTAATGAACTATTCGTTGCCATATCAGGACCAATGCTTTGCCCGTCAAAGTCATCATTGAATTGATCTGGAACATATGGCATTGCGTAGTACCCAGCAGCTTCCACGTACAACTCGTCTATTGCCTGAATAACTTGGGTGCCAACAATTTTTAATATTGAAGATTCTGGCCCCGGTGCTTGGCCGGTACTGATAGCTGAAAGGGTGCGTAATTCAGTATATTCCAAGGCTAATAAGTCTATTTCTACTTGCGCGACTTTTTGCGCAAAAATAGCGTCATCAATCAGTTTGTTATCTCCATCTGGAGATGTTTGAGCCAAGGCTTTTAATTGCACTAGGCGATCTTTGGAAATAGCGACTCGAGCAATACCTGTTCGTTCATGTGTTAATAGGACTTTAGCGTATGTCCAACCTTTGCCTTCCACGCCGATAAGATTTTCAGTAGGTACTCGCGCATTATCAAAATGAACTTCATTAACTTCATGTCGACCATCAATAGTAATAATGGGTGATACAGTAATTTTAGGGTCGTTCATGTTGATTAACAGGAAACTGATCGCTTCTTGATTTTTCGTGCTAGGCTCTCCTGTTCTAACTAAGCAGAATATCCAGTCAGCATGTTGCCCAAGTGTCGTCCATGTTTTAGTGCCGTTAACAACATATTCATCGCCATCTTTTACCGCTGTTGTTCTAACCGACGCAAGATCAGAACCTGCGCCAGGTTCTGAATACCCCTGACACCACCAAACATTACTGGCTAATATATCAGGCAAAAAACGTTGTTTTTGTTCTTCATTACCAAAGGTATAAATAACAGGTGCAACCATTTTTAATCCAAAAGGGATCACATCTGGGCCACCGGCTTTAGCGCATTCATTAGCAAAAATATACTTTTGCGTTGGTGTCCAACCGGTTCCGCCGTGCTCAACAGGCCAATTAAGTGCTGACCAACCTTGTTTATGCAGTATTTGTTGCCATTCAATACATTCTTCTTTTGATAAATGTATTGAATTTTTAGTTTTTTGAGCGATATTTTTTGGCAATTTTTCTTGCAAAAATTGATGCACTTCTTGTTGAAAGTCTTTTTCTTGGTCGGTAAAGTTTAAATTCATTGTGCAAATCCTTCGTTGGTCTTAATTTATTGGATGTCTCTGATCATGTTTTTGGCAATAATCATTTGTTGAATCTGTGTTGTGCCTTCGTATAACCTAAATAATCTAACGTCACGATAAAGCCTTTCTACTGCGTATTCTGAAATATAGCCTGCACCACCATGAATTTGAACGGCTTTGTCTGCTACTCGTCCAACCATTTCTGTGGCAAATAACTTACAGCAAGAGGCTTCAGTGCTAATTTTTTTGCCTAAATCTTTTTGTCTTGCGGCATCAAGTACCATACATTTAGCGGCATAAGCTTCTGCTTTACTGTCTGCTAACATCACTTGAATCATTTGGTGCTCGGAAATGGGTTTTCCAAATTGCTTTCTGTCTATTGCATACCTTAATGCATCGTCAATTAAACGTTCAGCAATGCCGACACTTAAGGCTGAAATATGTAATCTGCCTCTGTCTAATACTTTCATTGACGTTATAAAGCCTTTTCCTTCGACACCACCAATAATATTTTTGGCCGGGACATGACAATTTTCAAAAATAACGTCACAGGTATGTGAGCCTTGCTGACCCATTTTTTTATCTTTAGCACCCAGTGTAATGCCCGGCGTAGATGCATCTACAATAAAGGCAGATATACCCTTAGCCCCTTTAATTGATAAATCAGTTCGAGCCATTACGGTAAAAGTGCCCGCTCGTGGTGCATTCGTTATAAAACGCTTGGTGCCATTAATAATATACTCATCACCATGTTTTATTGCCGTGGTTTTTACTGCCGAGGCGTCAGAGCCAACGTCTGGCTCTGTTAAGCAAAAAGATCCGATTAGTTCACCAGTAGCATATTTAGGCAAGTAGGTTCGCTTTTGTTCGTCTGTTCCGTCGAATACAATCGCTGCAGAGCCAATGCCATTGTTAGTCCCAATGAGCGAGCGAAAAGCCGGTGAAGTTCTACCTAACTCAATGGCGACAAGCGCTTCTTCCTCCATAGTCAGACCTAAGCCATCATACTCTTCAGGAATGGTCATACCAAACAAGCCCATAGCTTTCATTTCTTGCACAATATCATCGGGTATAGCGTCATTTTCAGCTACTTCATTTTCCGCAGGGACTAAACGCTCTCTAACAAATTTTGAAATACTGTTGAGAAATTGATCCAACATTTCTTTATCTCGAATCATTAATAACCACCTACATAAAATCTTTATATTCCGCACAGTGGAACACATGGTTAATATAATATCAAGATGTAATTATAACTAATACCTCGATACTCACTGAATAAAGAATAAACGCAGATTTATTTTTTACTCCAAATAAACTTTGTTGATGTTTAGTTAAAACTCAATTAGTGGAACGATTGGTTAAATAAAGTACTTGCATATTCCGCTAGGCAGAACTAGTATCAGTTGGATTTATTTATTAGTGTGCGAATTTATTGTTACTTTACAACCAAAATACTGGCGGAGATTTATCGCAGTTTACAGAATAATTAAAGGTTATTGGGCAGTTATCAAATAGCCGTTAATTGAAAATATTAAAACCATAATAAAACAAAGTGAATAACGGGGAAGCAGATGAAAAATACCAGATTAAAACAAAACGCCATAACAATCGCCATTAGTGCAGTGCTTGGGTTGATGGGCAGCAGTACTTTATATGCCGAAGAAGTAAAAAATACAAATGCAAAAGATATTGAAAAAATTCAAATTATTGGTTCTCATTTAAAAGGCTCAGCACTTGAAACTTCAGCACCTGTACAAACCATTAGCAGAGCTGATTTAGAAAAAATAGGTTCTCCATCAATTGTTGAAATGACACAAAAATTGTCAATTAGCTCTGGTATTCAAGGTAACTCCAATCAATACGGCTCTAACGGCACAGAAGGTACTTCCAACATCAACTTGAGAGGATTAGGGGCAGGTCGAACATTAGTGTTAATTAATGGTAAAAGACATACATTCAATCCCTACTCTATTGTTGACCAACAAATGCTTTATGTTAACACTCAAGACATACCATCAATGGCAGTTAAACGTGTAGACATGTTAAAAGAAGGTGCAGCGGCGATATATGGTTCTGATGCCATTGCAGGTGTCGTTAACTTTACAACCCGAGGTGATTTTGAAGGTTTAGAGATAAAAGCTGACTATAAAAATTTGCAAGATAGTGATGGCGACTATGGTTTAGGTTTAATCTATGGGCTGGGCAATGATGATACTCACTGGGTAACTTCTGTAAGCTATGATAAAACCAATACCATAAGCACAGCGGATAAAGATTGGGCGGTACAAGATTTTGCCACTAATCCACAAGGTGGCTGGTCATCAATTGGTAATCCACCATCGATATTTAATGCGGCTTGGCTGGGTGATAATGCACAACCTAAATATTTATTAGACCCGGGTTGTGAATTATTAGGCGGAACGAAAGCGGGTTTATGTCGATTTCAATATACGCCATTCTCAGCGTTAAATGATGGTGATACTCACTTAAAAGTTTTTAGTGAATTAAATCATGATTTTAAAAATGACGTTAATCTACATGTTGAAGTGTTGTATTCAGAAACTGAAGTACCAACCACTTATGGCTCTCCGTCTTATCCACCACAAAAATTAGTTGATTTTTCAGACCGCTATGTACCAACCTATCATCCGGCATGGCAAGACTTAGTCGCAAGCAATCCAGAATTTGCTAGTGCGCCTCATCCGTCGTTAAACCGTGTTGCTTATATTGGTCGAACTGTAGGTGTTACAGGGCCGTCAAGTGAAGGTGGTTTAGATTATAAAACTTATAGAATTGCAGCTGACCTTGAAGGCAAATTTGATAATGGCTATAACTGGGAAACAGGTTTTGCTTATTCAAATTCCAAACTTGATTATCGCAGCAATCCCGATACCTTAATCGTACCATTGAAAAATGCCTTACTTGGTTATGGTGGCGATAATTGTGATATGGAAGCGGGTGTGCCAGGTGCAAACGGCTGTTTGTATTTTAATCCATTCTCGAACGGCATTGAAACATCGGCTTCTAATGGCGCGACTAATCCAAACTATAAAGCTGAACTAGCTAACACGCAAGAGGTGTTAGATTATGTTTCTGGAACAAGAACTTCACAAAAAGAAACTGAATTACTTGTGCTTGATGGCTTACTGTCAGGTGACTTAGATATTGAATTAGATGGTGGTATTGTTGAGTTTGCTGTTGGCGCTCAATATCGTTATGAGTCTTTTTCAAATGAAGTTAATGACCTTGGGAATTTAGCGATAAACCCATGTCCAGTCCTTGGAGCAACCGATTGTGCAAACCCAACGGGTGTTTTTCATTTTCGTAGTGGTGAGCTAAATCAAGATTCATCACAAAGTATTTATGCTTTATTTAGTGAATTAGCCTTACCCGTAACAGATGATTTAAAAATGCAAATTGCTTTACGCTATGAAGATTATGGCGGAGAAGTTGGTGATACTTTAGATCCAAAAGTATCAGCGCAATATACCATTAATGATAACTTCTCATTACGAGGCTCTGCCAGTACGACCTTTAGAGGACCAACACTTAACCAACTAGAAGGTAGTAATACAACGCTTTCTTATGTTGGGGCTCCTGCCGCTTTTAAAGCGGTTGATACCCAAGGTAATGATGCCTTAGCACCTGAGTCTGCTGTTGCACTAAACTTTGGTGTAATTGGTGAATTTTGGGGTGATCGCTTGTTCGCAACCGTTGATTTTTGGTCATTTGATCTCAGTGACCCAATCATTGTTGAAAACTATAATGCAGTATTAGCTGCAGCAGTTGCCGGTAAACAACCTTATGTTGATCAAGTGCAATGGACAGAGCCAGGTAACGCAAATACAGTTGAACGTATTGAAACTAAAATAATCAATGGCGCTGATGTTAAAACAAGTGGTATTGATGTTCAATTACGCTTAAATGTTACCGATTATTGGACCTTGGACATGAATGGAACGTATACCGCCGAATATAAAGTGGCTGGTGATGATTTATCAGAAGCGTTTGACGCAGCTGGTTTCCTAAATAATACTAACTCTAATCGTCCAATACCCAAGTATAAAGCGACCATGATCAATAGCTTCGATTTCGATAATCACAATATTAGCTTATCTGCTTATTATGTGAGTGATTATAAAGATGAGCGAGATTCGTTATTTACTACTAACACTCGAGGTCAAGTCATTGATAGCCAAGTACAGCTTGATTTAAGCTATAACTATATCTTTAATGAAGACCAAACTAAGGTTAATTTAACGGTAAGTAATTTAACGGATGAAGAGCCTCCTTTTGCTCGTTTAGATTTAAACTATGACCCATTTACACATAATCCTTTAGGTCGTACATTTAAAATAAGTGTTGTGCATAAATTTGGTGAATAATCATTAAAATGAGAAAACAAAGTTAAGTCATACGCTAATGCTGACAAGGTATTAATGCTGGTTTTGTTGACTGATGAGTTCAAAATCCGATGGCTAAAATCATCGGATTTTTTATGTACGGGAAGTACGAAATGCCCCGGACACAGAAACGTGTAGAAGAAAAATAGGCCTTTTATGGCGTTGTTCAGCAAATTATATAAAAATAAATAAGGGTTAATATGTTTAGTAAACTTAAATTACTTTTAGTTTTATCTCTATCTCTAAGCGTTTGTGTATCGGTATTTTCAGCACCGCTAACATTAACCAGTCAGGATATTAAACAGGGTGAATTTATGTCAAAGGTACATGAATTCAATGGCTATAATTGTTCAGGAGGAGACTTGTCGCCACACCTTAAATGGTCCGACGCACCTAAAGGCACCAAAAGCTTTGCCATTACAGCTTATGATCCCGATACGTATTCAGGCAGTGGTTGGTGGCATTGGCAGGTAATAAACATACCAATAACCGTGATGGAAATACCAACCGGCGCGGGAAGTAATAAAAATAGTAGTACACCAATCGGAAGTACTCAAATAGAAAATGATTTCAGTATCCCAGCTTTTAGTGGCGCTTGCCCCCTAAAGGTGATGGTTTGCATCACTATCGTTTTACCATTCATGCGTTGTCAGTTGAAAAGATTGAATTACCCAAGAACGCTTCTGGCGCATTAGCTGGATACATGATAAATCTACACACGATAGAATCAAGTACGATTGAGTCTTTGTACAAGCGCGATTAGCCTGAATATTTAAAGTGTGACTACATAAGTTTGCAGGTTTTAGACTTACTTCGCATATTCAATCTATGGGCAGCTCTTTAGCTGTAAATGATACTTGCGTATTTGCAGTAAAAACTTAGCACGAAGAGATGAAAATAGATGATTTTTGATGTTTCAATACTAGAAAACCAAGAAAAATATCGCCTCTTAAATGGAGGGGTAACTCCTAGGCCCATCGCATGGATCAGTACCCGTTCACACGATGATATTGATAATTTAGCACCTTATTCATTTTTCACGGTGGCAAGTTGTAATCCTCCTGTGTTGCTTTATACACAAGTAACACCCAGAAGTGGCATTGATAAAGATACCTTACAAAATTTAATTGAAACGGGGGAATGTGTCGTCAATATTGTTAACTCCGCTTTATTAGAAAAAATGAACCAAACCAGTGCAAGCCTGACGAATGATGAAAGTGAATTCGATTTCGCAGACGTTGAAAGTTGCGCAAGTTATAAAGTGCAACCTCGTTCAGTTAAAGATGCTCCAATTCGTTACGAGTGCAGCTTAAGAGAAGTAATCCCAGTGAGTGACTTAGCGACAGGAGGCACGGTTATTCTTTTGGATGTAAAGTTTGTTTATGTGCGAGATGACTTGTACAACGACGGTAATATAGATCAAAAATTAATTGAATCGGTCGGGAAAATGGGCGGTGATTATTTCAGCTTTACGACTAACAATGTAGAGCTTAAACGCCCTTAATATTGTTAGTTTTTCTTTTGTCTTAAAACTAATAAAGCATCAAAGGTAATTCATTACAGTGAAAAGTGTAATGCATAATTTGAGCTTTACTTCGCTGTTTTTAGATACTTAAAATGGCGATATGCTTTACAAAAAATGAAAACATATCGCTATTATATAGTGCATCGAACAATTGTTCTTTTTGTTGTTATTTATTGATTACTTAATCTTTTGCCAAAAGAAATAGCATAAGCGGGTGAGCGCATTCTTAATACTGGATCTTCGCTTGGCGTAAAGCCTGCTGACATTATATTAGGATCAAAGTTAGTGTTTTTACATGCATCACCGCCACTCATGTTAACAGTGACTGTGCCAAGCGCTACTTTAGGGCGTTCATTCGGCCATTGTTGTGACGGGTCAATATCACTATCTATTGCTTCACCTAAACTTGCCATAATGGTAAAACGAACCTTGTTATCTTTAAGTTGTTGGGCAAAAGTATCTGCTAAAAACTCAGTTGGCATATTAGCAACCTCTGCTTTCTCCAGTGTATTCACGCCTAAACTTGGCTCAATATTCCAGCGAAATTTAGTTTTCTGGCCATCCGGTTGTTCAAAGTAAAATGTGTGTAGGCCAAAAAACTCAGTGTTGGCAAATGAGGCTGGTGTTTTAGCCGTTTTATTCCACATTACGTTAGCTTGAACGCTTGGATTATTCTCAATAAATGCCATTGTTTTTGCTGGATCAGCTTTACCATTTTCGTCAGGCAGTAGCGTAGACAAAAAACCATAGAAGACTTCTGGGCTTTTGCCAGCAAACACAGGGAAGTTGTTGCCTGTAAAAGTATGAAAAGTGCCATTAGGTAACTTAATTTGCATGCCCATACCACGAGTGCCGGGGGCTTTTTCATCACTATTTGGGTTAGCGCCACCGACAGAAAATCGCATAGATACTGGCAGTTCACCGTTCGATAGCAGGGCTGAACCTGTGAAGTGCTTATTAGGCGCTGGCACAAAAGTGCCTGATGCACACAAACCCCTGGCATGTGCCTTTCTATAGCCTGGATGCTTACCACCGAGCTTTTCGAACATTTCAACTAAATCATTTGCTTGAATTTCTTTTTCACTTGCTACTGCATTTGAAGTGGCAGCAGCACTTGCGATTATAAAAAAAGCACTGATACTTGTGGTGATGAGGTTATGTTTCATTGGTGTTCCTTAGTATTATTAGATGTTACATGTTAGTTAAAAATACGAAAAAATTTAATGCTAAGATCATAATGTTATCAACAAAAACAACAATAGCTATTGAATAGATTACTGATAGAGACCGAGTTGACTGCGCTTTCCTTGCATACGTAAAATTATTGCATATTTCCCTCAGTCACTTCTCACATAAGTCATTGGCACCTAGGTCATTTTCCATCTCGGTCATTTTTTAGATTAACGGGTGTTTAATATATTTAATTTCTGATAGTTATGATGAATTAAGAATGTTTAATTATCATTATAAACTTCGCTGTAAACTGTTAGCAAATGGCTTTAACCGCTTTGCTAATTACACCAATAGCATAAGAAAAACATCCAATGCCAATAGCACTATTATGCTATATAAACCATTCCACTTTACCCCCATTTCAAAGGGAGAAATTTCAGTTATTCTAGCGCTAATACGAACAGAGGTAGTAGACGGAGAACTGCCCGCTACTACAGCCCAAGTCATCATCATTACTAGCGCTATGGTAACAGGCATATGTTCGACACTGGGTAATTGAGACAAGGCGCCTGCCATCAAAGTGACCGAAATCATCGGACTGACAAATAACAGTGCTGCTAAATAAATTAGCCATGAAGCCGCAATTAATATCAGCGCAGCTGAGATATTCAAATCGGCTAATTGCTGTGCAAACCAGTCAAGATCAAACACCGCTAATAACAAACGTCCAATAAGAACCGATCCTGCAAAGAAGACGATTTCTGAGCGTTGTAACGGTAATCTAAAAAATATGTCGGTTCTAAATCGCTTTATGGTTAATCGCACGGCGCTTAATTTATTATACGAACGACGATACTGAGCAAATATCCAAGCAATGCTGACAATCGGCGCACTGACTAACACGGCAGAAATTGGGCGTAATGGTGTGGAGAGTATGAGTAGCCCAGATATTGTTGCTAAGGTGAAGACAACAATAATAATGGGGTAACTCACTTTCAAGTCGGATAAATTGTTGGAAATTGTTGGTACAAGATGTCTAAGATGTTTGGGCGCCTGAACATGGTCGAGCCAAATACCAAATAAAAGTAACGCTAGGGTGAGGTATAAGCCATAGGGAATAATATCTATCCATTGTAAATTAGGAATGGTAGTTACTAAAAGCGTAATGGTGATAGAGGTAGGTGCCCACAAAGGTATGCTACAAAACCCTCGCAATACTGCCAACATCATACGCCGCTGCCTTGCACTGCTGATTCGTGTGTCAACGGTCTCTTTATTTTCAAGTAAACTTCGCTGGATCATCGTGCCTAATAAATTAATGGCACCAATACTCATTAATATGCCCAAAATATGGCTGGCAAAGCTAAGCAGAGCATAACGTCTGACGGGGTGTTGCTGTAAAAGCACATGACCGGTGAGGTTAACTGAATTTGAACTTAAGGCAGCTTCTTTTAATAGGCCAAGGGCAATTAAAAAGAATGCAAAAAAAACGACACTGCGACTTAACATGCCCAACTGGTGTAATGATATTTGAGACAATAATAACAATGAAATTGTTAAGCCAATAGCAACCAATGCGATTATTTTTGTTGATAAGTCTAGAGATTTCCACTCAACAATAATAAATATTATCAGCACAAATACAGCCAAAAGTGCTGTTGGCTGGTAGCCAGTCCATTCTGTTATCAAGGTCGCTAAAAAAATAATCACTAGGCATAAAGGCGACAGCCAAAAAGCGGGGGATTTATGTTGTTATTGTGCTTAATGTCACTAGTGTTGTTCATCAGTATTTTTCTTTTACATGAATGATTGATGTTAAAAATAGTATGACAAAGCATTCGTTTTTAGACTTTGCCATTTTATCCCTTTGATGAGAGTTTTTGTTTAAGTAACGCTGGGGCTGAAGGAGAAATTTAATTTTATTCATCCATGGTTTACTAAATGCAGCATCAAACTTACTGGCTTCAGGTGCTTAATAATACCATCAAGTACCGCTTTGCGGAATTTAATTTTGCAATGTAGCTGTTTTTAATTTTTATCAATTGGATGTATTCAATCAAGTTTCTCGCGTTTATCGGCTATTTATTTTTCAAACTGAACTGTTATTGTTTAATGACTTTATAAAGTACATAGAATAGCTTTTTAAAAACACTTGCAAAATCTAGTTCCGCATTGCAGAATGCGTAAGCTGTTTTACTGCGTCATTAGTCTTGTAGTAAGAATAAAAAAATAAAATTGTATTAGAGTGAGCACTTAATGTCCAAACCAACAGAATTAGAGTTACTTGCTGATTTAGAAAAAATAAGTTACCAAGACCGATATCATTGTAAAACAACTTATGATGTTTTTTGCCATGCTGCAGATGAATATCCGGCTGATATCGCAATAGCTGAACATATTACTGCGGACCGAGATGAAGTCGCGAAACAAATAACGTTTGCCACTTTAACCAATAAACTTAATCAAACAGCAAATCTATATAAAAATTTTGGCGTTGGTCGAACTGATGTTGTCTCTATTTTGCTGCCCAATTTGACTGAAACTCATCTTAGTATGTGGGCTGCACAAGCGGTTGGAATTGCCAATCCGATTAACTATCTGCTGCAAGTTGATCACATAATAGAAATACTAAATGAGGTAAAAACTAAGGTATTAGTTACTGTTTCACTTGATGAAGGAACGGAATTAGGAAATAAAGTGCATGAAATTATTGCACGCGTACCTACACTTGAACATATTATAGTACTCGACAATAACCATGGTGAAATCAGTAATAAAAATTTAACCGTCACTGATTTTAATCAAGGAATATCTACTCAATCGAGTGAGAAACTGGCGCAAAGTCTACGGCCCAAAGGTGATGATATTGCGATGTATTTTCATACTGGTGGTACAACTGGCCGTCCTAAAATAGCAAAACTATCTCATGATAATATCAGTTTTGTTGTGCAAGTTTATGCAGGATTTAATGCTTATCATGGTAAATCTGCGGTTTTAAATGCATTACCATTATTTCATGTCTTTGGTGTTATTGCCGCAAGTTTAGCGATGTTCTTTGTGGGCCGCACCGTTGTTATTATGACCCCTGAAGGTTTTAGAAATCCTAATACAGTGAAAAACTGGTGGTATTTTGTTAATAAATATCAAGTATGTTGGTTTCCTACCGTACCGACAATTATTTCTGTTTTGTTACAGCAACCTGATGAAAACATCGACTTAAAATGCTTTGAACATGCGGCTTGCGGTTCAGCACCTTTACCGCTTGAACTAAAATTATCTTTTCAACAACGATTTAATTGTAATGTGACTAATGGCTACGGTATGACAGAGTCTTCTTGTGTAGTTGCTAGGGTTCTCCCTGGCTACGATGTTGCAGGAGTTGCTGTCGGAAATGCTATACCTTATAGCCGGGTGATTGCTGCTGAATTAATTGATAATAAAATTAGCCGCACATGCGCATCTAACGAACCTGGCATTATTTTGGTGAAAGGACCTAATGTTTTTCAAGGCTATTTAGACGAAAATGATAATGATGGCGCCTGGGTAGAAGGTGATTGGTTTAATACCGGTGATTTAGGTGTGATCAATGCATTAGGGCATATTCAGCTCACGGGTCGAGCAAAAGATTTAATTATTCGTGGTGGTCATAACATTGATCCACAAATTATTGAAGATGCATTGTTAGCCCATGCTAATGTCATTCAGTCAGTAGCTATTGGACAGCCTGATGCTCATTCAGGTGAAATACCTGTTGCCTATGTGGTGTTAAAAGATAAGCAACAAACGACTGAAGCTGAATTATTACTACATTGCCAAGCACACATTAGCGAAAGAGCGGCAATTCCTAAGCGAGTCGAAATACTTGATGGTTTTCCATTAACGGCTGTTGGTAAAGTTTTTAAACCGATATTACGTAACAAAGCCACTGAATATAGCGTTAATGCTTTGTTGAAAAAAAATGACATTACCGCGCAAATCACATCAGAATTTGATCCGGAAAAAGGTCAGATTGTTCATATTAAGTTATCAAACCTACAAGACAAACAAAAAGTCGCTAAATTACTAATTGCCTTTCCTGTCTTAGTTAATTACACCCGTTTCATTAATTAGGTGAGCTATTTTAACCGTTAGTACACCATAAAGTTTAATACAAAGTTATAAGGAAAAATTATGAAAGATGCATATATATACGATGCCGCAAGAACTGCCTTTGGACGTCATGGCGGAATTTTATCCTCTGTTCGACCAGATGATATGCTCGCACACCTTATAAAAACTTTAGTGCAACGCAGCGAGTTTGATTTGAGCCTTTATGAAGATGTTATTGCTGGCAGTACCAATCAAGCTGGCGAAGACAGCCGCAATGTGGCTCGTTTTGCGGGGCTATTAGCTGGTTTACCGATTGAAACCGGTGGTTTAACTGTTAACCGTTTATGTGGTTCAAGCTTGTCGGCGGCGTTAGATGCTGCTCGATGTGTAAAAGCCAATGAAGGTGAGCTATTTATCGCTTGTGGTGTTGAGTCGATGAGCCGCGCGCCATTTGTTTTAGCTAAAGCCACTTCAGCCTTTGCTCGCCAGCAAGAAATTTTTGATACCACCATGGGGGCTCGTTTTACTAACCCCGAAATTATTAATGCCTATGGCGGTCACTCGATGCCTGAAACCGCTGACAACATTGCTAGTGATTTAAATATTAGTAGAGAAGACTGCGATGTATTTGCTGCCAGCTCACAAGCTAAGTATGAAGCAGCAAAAGTAGCAGGGTACTTTGTTGGTGAAATTATTCCTGTCGAAGTGTCACAAGGCCGTAAGTTGCCGAAAATTTCTGTTGTAACTGATGAGCATCCACGCCCAGCTTCAACGGTAGAAGCGCTTGGTAAATTAAGGCCATTATTTGATGGCGTAGTAACCGCCGGCAATGCATCAGGCATTAACGACGGGGCTTCTGCCATGATTATTGGTAGTAAAGAAGTGGGTGAAAAAGCAGGTATAAAACCTCGGGGTAGAATTATAGCGGGCGCGATCGCCGGCGTACCTCCACGTGTTATGGGCTTAGGGCCAGTTCCTGCTTCACAAAAAGCCTTAGCAAGAGCCGGTTTAACATTAGCTGATATGGATGTTTTAGAATTCAATGAAGCGTTTGCTGTACAAGCGCTAGGCTGCATGAAACAACTAGGTATCGCTTTTGACGACCCCCGTGTTAATCAAAATGGTGGCGCGATTGCGATTGGACATCCTTTGGGGGCAAGCGGTACGCGAATTATGCTAACGGCATTACGCCAATTAGAAAAAACGGGTGGTCGATACGCATTAGCGACCATGTGTATTGGTATTGGTCAAGGTATCGCTGTCGTTATTGAGCGTGTTTAACTTTCTAAAAGTAAGGAATTAAGTTTATGTCAGTTGTTAGTTATCAATTAGAAGGTAATATTGGTGTTATTCGTTTAAATAACCCGCCAGTTAACGCGCTTTCTCATGCCTTAAGGTTAGGAATTCAATCGGTATTAGCGCAAGCAAAAGATGATGAATCATTAGCATTAGTTTTGATGTGTGAAGGGCGTACTTTTATCGCAGGGGCAGACATTTCAGAGTTCGGTAAACCGCCTATGTTGCCATCGTTACCTGAGCTGCTTAATGTTGTAGAAGCATTTACTAAGCCTATTATTGCTGCCATTCATGGCACAGCACTTGGTGGTGGTTTAGAAACAGCCATGGCTTGTCACTATCGTTGTGCATTGGCCACGGCGAATGTTGGTTTACCTGAAGTTAAATTAGGTTTGTTGCCTGGCGCTGGTGGAACACAAAGAGCACCTAGGTTGGTCGGTGTTAAAGCCGCAATGGACTTAATTACTACCGGTGTACCAATTTCGGCAGATAAAGCCCTGAGTATCGGCTTAATTGATAAAGTAGTTGAAGGCGATTTACTGACTTCAGCGATTAAGTTTGCCCAAGAAGTTGTTGAACAAGGGGCTGTAGTTAGAAGAGTAAGAGATATAGAGGTTGATAAGGAAAGTGTATTAGATAATTTTTTTGCTGATTGTAGAGCGAAATTAAGTCAGCGATATCGGCATCAAGAAGGGCCTCAACGTATTGTTGAATGTATTGAAGCGGCTATGAATAAACCTTTTGATGAAGGTCTTAAAGTTGAAAGGCGTTTATTTATAGAGTGTATGAACTCATCGCAGTCTGCGGCATTACGTCATATGTTTTTTGCCGAAAGAATGTCCTCAAAAATTAAAGATTTACCAAAAGATACTCAGCTAAAAGATATTAAACACGTGGGCATTATTGGTGGCGGTACCATGGGAGGAGGTATTGCAATGAATTTTGTTAATGCGGGTATCCCTGTGACTTTACTGGAAATTAACGATGTAGCATTGCAGCGTGGTAAAGATATTATCGCTAAAAATTACGCGATGACAGTTAAAAAAGGTAAATTGACTGCTGAGCTCGCCGTACAACGCCAAGAGCTGATCACAGGCACCACAGATTATAACGACTTAGCTGATATGGATTTGGTGATTGAAGCCGTTTTTGAAAACCTAGACATCAAAAAGCAAGTATTCGCTAAGCTTGATAACGTGTGTAAACCCGGTGCTATTTTAGCCAGTAACACTTCTTATCAAGACGTTAATTTAATCGCAGAGTCAACTTCTCGTCCACAAGATGTTATTGGTCTGCATTTCTTTAGTCCTGCTAATGTAATGAAATTACTTGAAATTGTACGTGGTGAAAAAACCTCTGATCAAGTGCTAGCGACATCGATGGCGATTGCTAAAACCATTAAAAAAGTGCCGGCACTGTCTCGCGTTTGTTATGGCTTTATTGGTAACCGTATGTTGCGTCAATATGCGCGTGAAGCCCAATTATGTTTACTTGAAGGCTCAACACCTCAAGGTATAGACACCGTAATGCAAAACTTTGGTATGGCAATGGGACCGCTCGCTGTTGGTGATTTAGCTGGGATAGACATTGGCTATAAAGCGCGTGAGGGTTTAACTGATGAAGAAAAGGGGGATGTTAGAACCTACTGCATTGCTGATGCTTTATATGACATGGGCCGTTTAGGTCAAAAAACCGGTGCAGGCTATTACCAATATGATCCCGACACAAGACAGCGTATGTCAGACCCGCTAGTACTTGAGGTTATTGAAGCACAAGCCAAGCAAAGAGGGGTTGTGCGTAAAGCAATTGATGATGAAACTATTTTACAACGTTTAACTTTTGCTTTGATCAACGAGGGCTTCAAAATACTTGAAGAAGGTATTGCACAACGCCCAAGTGATATTGATGTGGTTTACGCCTTCGGTTATGGATTTCCAGCTTATCGAGGTGGCCCAATGTTTTATGCTGAGAGCATAGGTTTAGAAAAAATCTATCAAACTATATGTGAATTCGGCGAAACTTACGGTGAAGAGTTTTGGCAACCTGCTGCATTATTAAAACAACTTGTTGCGGAAGGTAAGACCTTAACTCAATGGGCAAACAGCCAATAGCTAAAAGAGTGACAAAATTAGCGATACCTTTTTTGGTATCGCTAATTTTTTATCACAGCAAATATGTTCTAGGGGATAAAAATGTCAATTCCGAAAACCTTACAAAATAAATTATCTTTACCTGTCATCAGTGCCCCCATGTTCATCATATCGGGACCAGAGTTAGTTATCGCAGAGTGTAAAGCCGGTATTGTTGGCTCTTTTCCTGCCCTTAATGCGCGTCCACAGTCATTACTTGCTGAATGGTTGACCACCATTAAAACTGAATTAGCGCAGTATCAGGAAGCTAATCCGAACGCTATTGTTGCGCCCTATGCGGTTAATTTAATTGTTCACAAGAGTAATGACCGATTAGAGGATGATGTAGATACTTGTATTGAATATAAAGTGCCGATCATTATCACCAGTTTACGTGCGTTAGATCCTAAGTTAGTTGAGCGTATTCATGCCTATGGTGGCATTATTTTTCACGATATTATCAATGTTCGTCACGCCGAAAAAGCCATAGAAGCAGGTGTAGATGGTTTAGTTTTAGTGTGCGCTGGCGCAGGTGGACATGCTGGGACCTTGAGTCCTTTTGCTTTAGTGAGTGAAATTAAGCAATTTTTTGATGGGCCTATTGCGTTGTCTGGCTCGATTGCTAATGGCGCGTCAATACTATCAGCACAAGCTTTAGGTGCTGACTTTGCCTATATAGGCACGTGCTTTATTGCCACTGAAGAAGCTAATGCGGAACCAGAATATAAAAACATGTTGGTTGAACATAGCGCGAAAGATATTGTTTATAGCTCACTATTTACCGGTGTTCATGGGAATTATCTTAAGCCAAGTATCTCTAATGCCGGTTTAGACCCTGATAACTTGGAAGAGGGCGATAAAAACAAAATGAAATTTGGCTCATCAGGTGGTAGTAAAACGAAAGCTTGGAAAGATATTTGGGGTGCAGGTCAAGGGTTAGGCAGTATTAGGGAGATCACGAAGGTGTCTACTATCGTTGAACGCTTCAAAACAGAATACGATCAAGCGCTATCTCGTTTAAATCGACTGAACAACCAATAGGTAGAACAAAATGACATTTCAAGAAAATATATTAATACACAAAGATAGTGGTGTTTTACACATAGGTATTCATCGTCCAGAGAAAAAAAATGCTTTAACTAGCTTAATGTATGTGGCTATGGCTAAAGCACTTAAAGATAGTGTTTCTGATGACAGTATTAATGTCGTACTTATACACGGTACAGATGATGCGTTTTCAGCAGGGAATGATTTAAACGATTTTAATCATCGGGATGTCAATAAACCTTCGCCGGCTTCTACTTTATTATATGAACTACATAATTACCCTAAACCGATAGTTGGAGCCGTATCGGGTGTTGCCGTTGGTATTGGCGCAACCATGCTGCTACATTTTGATTTTGTGTATGCATCAGAAACTTATTTTAAAATGCCTTTCGTCGATTTAGGTGTATGCCCCGAAGGCGGTTCGAGTTTGCTTATTCCTCAATTAGCCGGCCATCGAAAAGCGGCTGAAATATTAATGTTAGGCGATGCTTTTAATACCCAAACGGCAATTAATATCGGTATAGTTAATCAGCAAATAGACAAGACCGAAGTATTTGACTTTGCTTTAAGTAAAGCGAAAGCATTAGCGCTGAAACCACAAAATGCCTTACGTACCACTAAAAAACTTCTTAAAGCACCCCAGCAAAAAATACTTACCGATATTATTAACAAGGAGTTAGTGATTTTTGCACAGTTACTTCAAAGTGAAGAATCTCAAGCAGTAAGAAACAGAAAATAAGGGGCTAAAATGAAACCTTGGGCAAATAAAGAAATGCCGCCATTTAATGATCATTTGGGCTTTGTGATTGAAGAATGGCGAGAAAATCATATTAAAATGAGTGCTGAGCTTAAACCTGAGCATTTAAATCGTTCAGGCATCCCACATGGAGGGTTTATTTCAGCTTTATTAGATGCAGCAACTGCACTGACTGGTGCCTACAGTGACGATCCTCTTAACTATAGAAAAGCGTTAACTTTATCGTTAAATATAAACTATTTAGGCCAAGCTCAATCAAACAAAATTTATGCTATTGGTAGAGTTACAGCTTCTGGCCGAAATATCTATTATGGCGCTGCCGATGTATACGACTCTTTTGATAATATTATTGCGTCAGGTCAAGGCGTTTTTCGGTATAGAAAAGAGTAACTTAACACTAAGAAAAATCAAGTGGTTTGGAGTGGTTTAGGTACCGTCACGCAGTTAGCTTATAGTCTTAGAAGTGGAGAATATTTTGAAAGATCAATTACATCACTATCCTTATCAATTAAAACACCCTGTAAGGTGGGGAGATATTGATATGTTAGGACATGTGAATAACAGCAATTACTTTCGTTACTGTGAAGAAGGTCGAGTGCAATTTTTCACTGACAGTAATATCAGAGCTGCCCTTGGGGGCGATAAGTTAGGATTTGTCGTTGCCTATATCGATTGCAAGTTTAAATTTCCGGTGACCTATCCCGATAATCTGATTATTGCCACCAAAGTTGAGAAAATAAGTAGCGATAGGCTCACTTTAAGCCAAGTTATCTTTAGCGAAACACATCAAAAAATTGCCGCTAAAAGTGAAAGCATTATTGTTTCATATAGCCATGAAATGCAAAGCAAGATTAAGCTGCCAACCGCGGCATTATCTTTGTTAGAAAAAGAATTAAACCGTCAATTTGAATAAATTGAAAGCATGCAGCAACGAAATTATCGAGGCCTACTGTTATAAATAGTCCGTCAAATTTTGTATTTATTTTTTGTTTACTTACCGTGCTTAAGAAATTTGAAATGTTCAACAATATTGTTTTTGTTGATTTGTAGGGCATAAAAATTTGAAACAAAAAAACCAAAATAAATGCAATAGTATATTTTAACGCTATTCTGCGCTTAATTGCGGCTAAAAATCTATAAACCGCCTCTTTAAACCTATCTATAATCTTTATTTTTAGCGCAAATAATGAGATTATAACTACCATAAGTTGAAAACGTTTTGACAGCTAAAACAAGTCAATACGCCTACTATCAAAACAATTGAGTAGTTCAAAATGAATACACCAACGGGTATGCCAAGAGATACAAATGGGGAAGTCGATCGTAAATTTGTCGAAGCGCTTGCCAGAGGATTAGATATATTACGGGCATTTAACCCGGGAGATGGATTTCTTGGTAATCAGGAGATAGCTCAACGCACAGGTTTGCCTAAATCGAGTATATCAAGGTTAACTTATACCTTAACAAATTTGGGCTACCTGACTTATTCAAAGCGTTTAGAAAAGTACCAACTTGGCGCTGGTGTATTGGCTTTGGGTTACGCATTTGTGTCAAATCTTGCCATTCGTCAAGTCGCCAACCCTCAAATGAAAGAACTTTCCATTGAAACCGGAACATCGATAGGCCTGGCAGACAGAGATCGACTTGACATGATTTATGTTGATCATTGCGCGCCCAAAGATATTGTTACCTTTAAAAAAGATATTGGCGATAAAATCCCGATGGCAACTACGGCAGCAGGCCGAGCTTATTTAGTGGCATTGTCAGAAGAAGAACGTGAATTCTTTATGAGACATTTTAAAGAAAAACTCGGTGATAAATTTGAGACTGTTAAAGCTGGCGTTGATCAAGCGTTGGAAAGCTACAAAGAATTTGGTTTTTGTCATTCTTGGGGCGATTGGGAACGAGATACCAATGCCATTGCAGTACCGCTGAAGCTCACTCAAGGGCAAATTTATGTATTCAATGCCGGTGGCCCAGCATTTAGGTTGTCGAAAGAGTTTTTGAGTGGAGAAGTCGCGCCACAATTAAAAAGTATGGTGCGTAACATCGAAGCAACGTTAATTCGCTTTTAATACTTTTTCTTAGTTTACTATCTCACCTGATGTTAAAAGGCCTTTGTTTATTGCAAAGGCCTTTTTTGCAATTGGCAGATGATTTTATTTTATTTTGTTTCATTGATTTTGATTTTGATTTTGATTTGGGTTTTGAATTGGCACTAGCTTTAGAGAAGGAGGAGGTGAATAAAAAGTTTGGTAGTTAAAGTTCTGTTTTTATTGTTCGCGATAGGGCACATGCTTTCCCAACCGCGAACAATCAAGACTACATCATAAAGTTAGGCAATAGCAGCGACAGTATCGGGAACGCTATAATCGCAATAAGTACTAATACATCCATGACCAGAAAACGTGTAACGCCCATAAAAATGTCATATACCGCTACCGAAGGTTTAGTGACACTGGCGATAACAAAAACGTTTAATCCTACCGGCGGAGTGATCAAGCTTATTTCAAGCAACTTTATCACGACGACACCAAACCAAATTAAGTCTAAGCCATAACCTTCTACCATAGGAATTAAGAAAGGCAGGGTAAGTACCATAATACCTAATGGATCAAGAAACATACCTAGTAAGAAATATACACCAGCGATCATCACCAGTAATACCCATAGTGATACGTCAGCAGACTCAATCAAACCAACCAATGCTGGTGCCATACCGGTTAGCGCTACAAAGCCAACAAAAATCTTTGCACCGGCGGCAATAAAGAAGATAGTCGTGGTTTGTGTACAAGTTTCCTTAATGGATTGAATAAATTGCTGCCAATTAAGTCGTTTCTGTAAAGCGCCAATAATGATTACCGAAAATGCACTAATAGCAGCGGCCTCAGTAGCCGTAAATATACCACCATAAATGCCACCAATAATAATAGTAAAAAGTAACATAGCCGGCCAACATCTTATAGCGGCCTTTCGGCGATCACCTTTGACAAGTAACGTGGTATCAGCCGGTGCATCACTTGGGTTACGCTTTACCCAGATATATATAACGACTAAAAAACCGACTAGAGAGAGCAGGCCAGGGATAATACCTGCCAAAAACAGACGGCTAACGGACATTTCAGTAAAAATTCCGTAAACAATAAATAGAACACTAGGTGGGATAAGTGAACCAAGTGTGCCACCCACCGCAACAGTTGAGGTAGCTAGACGCTTATCGTAACCCATGCGTAGCATTTCAGGCACACAGATTTTACCCATCGCTGAAGCACAAGCGATGCTAGAACCGGTAATAGCGGAGAAGCCACCACAGCCAAAAACAGATGCCATAGCCACGCCGCCAGGTAAGCGTTTTAGCCAAACCCGTGCAGCATGGTAAATATCAGTAGTGATACCGGTATGGTAGGCAATATGACCTAAAAGTACGAATAGCGGTATCATACTTAGATCATAAGAATGCACTAAATCGAAGGCGTTAGACGAGATCATAGTCAGTGCCGGTGCCACCGCTATGTCAATGTCAA
Organism: Colwellia sp. PAMC 21821; assembly: GCF_002077175.1. Classification (NCBI taxonomy): domain Bacteria; kingdom Pseudomonadati; phylum Pseudomonadota; class Gammaproteobacteria; order Alteromonadales; family Colwelliaceae; genus Colwellia; species Colwellia sp. PAMC 21821. The sequence continues at coordinate 227,485 of NZ_CP014943.1, read as the reverse complement.
AACCACCGTTTCGCATAGCAAAAAATAAAAATATAAATACCGATGATACGCCAGCCAAACTAAAGGCGATTGGTACACGAAACATCAGTAAAAGCAACGTACAGGCAAACCCGACAAGCCCAAGCATCAATGGATCCACAGATTAACCCTCTTCAATTGTATCGTAAGCAGGGTCAGAACGCTGCTCGAGATATTTAGTATTACCACTGAGTGCTGCTCGAAAATCAGCAACGCAAATTATTGTTAAACGTATAATAAATAGTGCTGCCCCAGCAAAAAAGGCAAACCTACCAGGCCACTCAGGCAGATCTAATTGACTAAAAAAATAAGCGCCACTGCTTGCTGCGTGAAAAAAACCTTGCCATGCAGCGAATGCAATTGGCAGCAATATTAATAGGCTGATAAGAGAGCCAATGGCAAGCATCCATAATCGGGTGTGCATACCTAAACGTTTGAATAAGAATTCTATGGTGATGTGACTGTAATCTGCGGTGACATAAGCTAGCGGCAGAAAAACGGCTCCTACCATGAGCTCTCGAACGATAACAACATCGTCAGTTACTCCCCATCCAAAAAGGTTGCGTGTAACAACTGTTAGCGTGATCATTAAGCCGAGCGTGATAATGCAAACGCCAGCTACAATCAATGCCCCTTGTTCCATTTTTTTCAACATAATATTAAACTCTATGTGATACCAATTTTACTAACGTTGTGATCATTTCTACCGGTTAGAATAAGCCGCTATTGGCTTTTTTTATGCCTTAAAAGTAGAAAACCTCATTAATGAAACGGGTGTATTTAAGTTATCGAGCCCAAGGGTAGCCATTTTGATCTCGTTTTTGGCTATATTTTTTAAGAGCTGCTTTGTAGTTTTCAACCATGGTTTTTCCGGCTAGGCCACTTTCATTGGCTTCTTTTTCCCATTTCGTAATATGATATTGGCTCGCTGCATAAAGTTGAGCTGAATCTGAAGAGGAGAGAGTAATAATTTCCAACTTGCGCCCGTCAATCCCTTGCGTCAATAAGTCTTCTGCTCTTTTGTCAGCTTGCATTATATTTTCACCAAGGTAATTGATAAAGTCAGCGCCAACTTCATCTATTACCTTTCTCTGAGAGGGGCTTAATTTTGTTAGCGTATCTTTATTTATAAATATTCCTAATCCGGTATAAGTGCCCCAATTGAGCTTGGTTAGGCTGTCAGACGCCTCATGTTGCTTTAAGGCAATTGTGGCGCTCATATAACCAAGACTGCAATCGAGTAAGCCGTTACCTAATCCCTGATAAGCTTTATAAATGCTCATGCTGACCAAATTCGCTCCCAAATCGCCAAATATTTTACCGAAGGTACCAACACCACGAATTTTTTTACCTTTAATATCTTCAAGTGTTCGAACGGCGCTCCCTTTACATAGCACTATAACGTTGGAGAGCATGTATGAAGTGACGAAGGATAGGTTTTGCTCTGCTAAATTACTGGTAACTTCAGAGGATTTCATATGTTCAAAATTAGTTTTTAAACCAACCCAAGGATCAAGATTTTCAAAAGGTAAGTTAGTAAGCGTAAAAGACACCATCTCCTTGGGAAAGTAATCGGGAATAATAGTGCCCATATCGACTACGCCTGCAGCGATAGATTGTCGCGAGGCATTTGCTTTAAATAAAGCACCACCCCACATAATATCAATTTTTAAATCACCACCAGAGCGTTTTTCAACTTCCTGTGCAAACCATTTGGTTGCACTAGCACGGGCGCCACGATTTGGCCCAGGTTCACCATAGGTAAGCACTGTTGCAGCTAAAGCAGGTACCACACTTAAAGCAGCGGTTGTTAATATAGCTACTTTGAAAAACTGACTTATGATGTTCATTTTTCGACTCATCAAAAAATACCTTATGTTTCGCTTGGCGGAACTTGAGTGCCACTAAAGTTCATTACTGTACAATAACAAACATGGCGCCGCAAGCATAAAAATAGCTATAAATAAAAGTTATGAAAAATATAATAACTATATATTGTTTTTATTTTTGTTTTGAAGATAGAGTGACGTGATAAATTAAAAAATTACTGTAAAACAGTATTAAAAAAGGGCAACAATATGAACCATAAATTAACCCCATTTAATTGGCAAGACCCGATGTTTCTTGATAGCCAACTTACCGAAGAAGAACGAATGATCCGTGATTCTGCTCATGATTATTGCCAAGAAAAGTTGCTGCCACGTGTGCTTGAAGCCAATAGACATGAGCATTTTGATCGTGAAATTATGCGTGAATTAGGTCAATTAGGCTTATTGGGGGCTACTTTGCCTGCTAAATATGGCGGCAGTGAAGTCAATTATGTCAGTTATGGTTTAATTGCGCGTGAAGTAGAACGTGTAGACAGTGGTTACCGCAGCGCGATGAGTGTGCAATCTTCACTGGTAATGCACCCAATATATGCTTACGGCACTGAAGAACAACGCATGAAGTATTTACCTAAGCTTGCTTCGGGTGAATGGGTCGGTTGTTTTGGTTTGACTGAGCCTAATTCGGGTAGCGATCCTGCCTCAATGACCACACATGCCAAAAAAGTTGACGGCGGCTATTGTTTAACAGGCAATAAAATGTGGATCACAAATTCTCCTATTGCCGATGTTTTTGTGGTGTGGGCAAAGCTCGATCGTAAAATTCGAGGCTTCGTGTTGGAAAAAGGTATGGCAGGTTTATCTGCCCCCAAAATTGAAGGTAAATTTTCATTACGTGCCTCAATAACGGGCGAAATTGTGATGGATAACGTTTTTGTACCTGCTGAAAATATGTTCCCAGAAATTACCGGCTTAGCCGGACCTTTTGGTTGTTTAAATAAAGCACGCTACGGTATTGCTTGGGGCTCATTAGGCGCGGCAGAGTTTTGCTTTAACTCGGCAAGAAACTATACCTTAGACCGTCAGCAATTCGGACGTCCTTTGGCTTCAAATCAGCTGATTCAAAAGAAGCTTGCTGATATGCAAACTGAGATATCACTTGGTTTACAGGGATGTTTGCAAATGGGTCGCTTAATGGATGCCGATCAATGTCCGGTTGAATTAATTTCCTTATTAAAGCGTAATAATTGTGGCAAGTCTCTTGATATTGCTCGTGTTGCGCGTGATATGCATGGTGGCAATGGTATTAGTGATGAATTTAGCGTAATTCGCCATATGATGAATCTTGAAGCGGTTAATACCTATGAAGGTACACACGATGTGCACGCGCTAATATTGGGTCGTGCCATTACAGGTTATCAGGCTTTTTGCTAATACAATGAAATAGAAATATGTATTAATGGCAAAATAATGAAGATCAGATACCAAGCAAGAGGTGTATCACATTCTTGCTTGGTATTTTTTATTTAACCCTTGTATTTAAGGTTAGGGTTAAGGTTAAGGTCTTTTATGCCAGCCCATACCAACCGAATAACGGTGATCAAATCCCAACCAAGGTTCAGGCGTTTTACCATCAATGGTTACTTGATTAGAATCAGGCGATAAATCTAAATAAGCACACTGAGTTAATTTTTGCTTTAAATGACAATCCATCATCGCGAGTGTAAAGTGTTTATTGTTGTTATTTAACACTGTGCTGTCCCAAGCGGGCTCATAATAATGGCCTATGTCTAATTCACTTGTTTTGGCGACAGTTGGTGCTGGATGCGGAGCAATATTGTGTCGAGCATTTTGATAGGTTAGTAGGTATTTACTTTTACTGCCGGTTTGTTCATAAAGTGATTTAATAGCGCTGTAATCAGAAATATCATCTAAATTTCCAGATACATAAAGTATTGGCGTGTTAATTTTTGACAGTGCTTCTTGTTGAAATAACTGGTGTTGACCACCCCAAGGCGCCATAGCAATAACGGCTTGCCATCTTGGGTCTACCTTACTATTTTCGTATTGTCCGCCTGCACAGCTATTGAGTAATGTCTTCACTTTTTCTACTTGCTCAGGGTCTTTGAGGCCTGTAAAAGTTGATGCTGTTGTGTTGGTAAAGTTATAACAACCGCCAACTGTGTTTATTGCGCCATATCCACCCATTGAATAACCAATTAAGCCAGCCTTTTTGCTATCGATAACGTTTGATGCAAAGTTTGGCATTGTTGTTAAATAGTTAAGGGTAAATTGTTGGTCACGAGAACGATTAAGTAAGGTACTAAAAAAACCAGCGAACGGGTTCTTGATCATATCAATTTCCGCGTTGGTTGAGTCAGTATGATCAATAGCCGCAACAATATATCCATGAGAGGCTAAATGTTCTGCTAAATAATACATAAGTGTTCTATAGCCGGTATAACCATGTGAAATAACGACTAATGGAAACTTTTCAGCCTCATTAGTGGTTAAAACAGGAGAGTCGCGAAAAGCATCGGCTTGAATCGAGAAGTTTTTACCACCGCGTGTTACGTTTTCGTAACTGGTTTTTTTAACAAGCTGAGCATTTACAGCCGTGGGATACCAAACTTCTAGTGTTAACTTTCTATCTTTATTTGATTGTGTTGCGGGATCAAATTGCTCAGGGTTAGTAATTTCTAATGTTTTTACACCAACGTTAAATTGGCCTTTTTCTGCGAGCTCAGCAACCACATCTTTGGGGAAGTTTTTTTGCAATTGCTCAGGTACCAAAACTGTGGTGGTTTTTGATAATAGCGCTGTTGAAGAAACCTCAGTGGCATTTACTGTAGCTACAATTTGTAAGTAACAACACACTAAAGTACTCATTATAATAGGGATATTTTTTTTGACTTTTATCATAGGTTTTTTCACTTTTATTATTATCTATTTTAGCGATGGTTTTAGTTGTGATCTTTAAGTATACCCCAGAACTAAAACCTTATTCCCCTGAATATATAAGTCCCCATTGGCTTCTAATAGTATCCATTATGGTCATCATCGCGGTGGTTGTATCAAGCGGTAAAATATCACTTTGTTGTTTATTTTCTCGAATGCACTGCATGGCATGTGAAACTTCAAAAGTGAAGTTTTCATCTGCATTAAACGGGAAACTACTGACTTTAATAGGTTGATCTTTGAGTTTTATATGTAGCTCTTGAGCACCAAGAAAATCAGGGATCCTGATATAGCCTTTACTGCCACTAATAATCCCTTCAGTAGGAGCTTCTTCAATAAAAGATGCAGACAAAATAGCGCGCTGATGTTGTTGATATTCAAGTAAGTAACAAGAGCTTTCGTCTACACCGTCTTCACCCATAACCGCTGAGCTTTGAATGCGACTTGGTTGTTCGCCAAAGACAATTGAAGCTAACGTTAAGGGGTAAATACCCAAGTCGAGTAAAGCGCCGCCAGCGAGACTTTTGTTGCGTAATCTATGCGTCAAAGGAAAGTCTTCACAAATACTGAAATTTGCTTTAACGGTATGTACTTCGCCAATAATATTTTCTGCTAATAACTGCTTTAAGTGTTCAATGGCGGGTAAAAAACGTGTCCAAACACATTCCATCATGAAGCAATTATTTTCTTTTGCTAACGCGATAAGTATTTTTGTTTGTTGGGCGTTTACGGTAAACGGCTTTTCACAAATAACATGTTTACCATGCAGGAGACAAAGTTTGATATTTTCAAAATGAAAGTTATGCGTAGTCGCAATATAAATAACATCGATGTCTGGATCAGTTACCAACGATTGGTAGTTATTATATGCCCGAGGTATTTGATGTTGTTCAGTAAAGTCTTCAGCGCGACCTTTGGTGTTGGAAGCACCGGCGAGTATTGTACATTGTTCTAATTTTTTAATGGCGAGGGCGAATTGATGTGCAATACCACCACAGCCCATTACACCCCAATTGATACTTTGCATATTTATCCTTAAAGCTGACACCCATTGTTTTAATGAGGTATCAGCACACAATATTTAAGAAACTCTCGAAAGTTACATTTGTGATTCAATAGAAATAATGTCGCGAAATTTACTATTTTAAATTCACGACTTTATATTCTGTATTTAAAACTCTGTAACTTGTAAGCCATTACCTGCTTTGCCGACATAAATTGAGGCATTAATATTAAAACGAGCAAAGTATTGTGCTGCAACAGCGTCTTTAATTTTATCGATATCAGCCTGACGACATAAGCAAACTATTGCCCCACCAAAGCCACCACCTGTCATTCGCACAGCACCGGCATCACCCAAAGCCGTTTGACATATTTCTACTAAACCATCAGTTTCAGGAATTGTAACTTCAAAATCATCTCTTAATGAGATATGAGAAGCGGTCATTAACGCTCTGAGTGTTTGCATATCATTATTTTTCAGTGCCTGTGTCGCGTCAAGTACACGGGTGTTTTCGGTAATAACATGATGTGCGCGCTTATATTCATTTTCGCTCATGGCAGAACGAGCATTATTTAACATAGCAAGATCGGCATCACGTAAAGTCGCCACAGACATTTTTTCGGCTGCTTTTTCACAATCAATTCGGCGTTGGTTGTATTCGCTGTCGACTAATTTTCTAGGATAATTTGAGTTAACAATAACAATTGAAAGATCGTCCGGAATACTAACTGCTTCGGTGGCTAAGCTTTGACAATCAATAAGTAGTGCATGCGCTTTTTCACCATTGGCAGAAACAAGCTGATCCATAATGCCGCATTGGCAATCCATAAAGTCGTTTTCAGCTTCTTGGCCCAAAACAGCAATCGCTTCATTAGATAAGTTTAATTGGCAAGCTTGATTGAACACACCACCAACAGCAACTTCTAAGGCGGCAGAAGAAGATAAACCACTGCCTTGCGGGACATTACTGTCGATTAATAAATCAACACCACTGAGTTGATGACCTTGGCGTTTTAAAACAAAAGCAACGGCACGAATGTAGTTGCCCCATTGTGATTCGCCACGGGTTATTTCTTGGTCTAGAAAGAATTCATCGGATTCACCAGGGTAGTGTAAAGAGTGCACCACAACTTTGTTATCATTACGTTTTCTATAAAGTATGCGAGTACAAAATTCTAATGCACAAGGCAAAACAAAACCGTTGTTGTAGTCGGTAAACTCACCTATTAAATTCACTCGTCCTGGTGCTGAAGACATTGCTTGAGCAGGTTGTTTATATATTTCTTCAAAAATTGTACTAAAGTTATCATTTACCACAAGCCTGCTCCTTTTTGTAATGTGTTGTACTCGCTTTACGTAATATATTAGCTGCTGTTTCAGCCGTTAAATCACGTTGGCTCTCAGCTAACATTTCGTAGCCAACCATGTGTTTCTTTACCGTAGCAGAGCGCAATAGTGGCGGATAAAAATGCGCATGTAAACGCCAATGGCTATTGTTTTCTTCATTTGCTGGGGCATTGTGCCAACCCATTGAATAAGGAAAACTGCAATTAAACACGTTATCATAACGTATGGTTAGTTCTTGTATTGCTTGCGCTAAACTATTTTTTTGTTGTGCATTTAATTGACCAAAATGCTGAATATCATCTTTGGCAATAAGTAATGTTTCAAACGGCCATGCCGCCCAAAAAGGTACAACAGCTAACCAATGTTCATTCTCTACAACAATGCGATCTTGTTTAGCTGATTCATGTTCAACGTAATCAGCCAATAATGATTTTCCATGCTTATCTTGATAAGCCTGTTGTTGGATATTTTCTTTTTCTATTTCAGTTGATAGGTGTTCATGCGCCCATATTTGACCATGAGGGTGAGGCTGAGAGCAGCCCATAACGGCGCCTTTATTTTCAAATATATTGACGCAAGCATAAGTTTTTGCCAATTCAACATAGTTTGATTGCCAAGTATCAACCACAGCTTCAATTTCAGTAACCGTTAGTTCAGGCAATGATTTGTTATGATCAGGAGAAAAACAAACAACTCTACATTCACCATTGGCTACATTGGCTTCAAATAAAGGGTGTTGCTCATCAGCAATTTGTAGTGCTTCACTCGGTTCTTCGGTTAACGCGCCAAAGTCATTAACAAAAACATGAGTGTGGGTGTAATCAGGGTTAGCAGCATTTTTTGCCCGTTCATTTCCTGGACATAATGGACAATTTTCATCGTACACGGGTAACTCTGTTTCAGAGGCGGCTTCTGTAGCACCTAACCAGGGGCGATTGTTTCTGTGTGGAGAAACTAACACCCAACTGCCAGTAAGGGGATTTTTTCTTCGATGAGTAAATTCTAAATTGTTCATTATATTATTCCAAACCATTAGGGTATTTCGATTGCCAACGCCAAGTGTCGTCAGTCATCGCTTTAATATTAAGTTGTGCTGTCCAACCCAGTTTATTTTTTGCTAGAGACGCGTCTGCATAATTACTAGCAATATCACCGGCACGTCGCGGCGCAAACTGATAATCGACCTTTACGTTTGCAGAGGCCGAAAAAGCATCGATTATTTCTAAAACAGAATAACCTTTACCTGTTCCTAAGTTATAAACTAGAGAGCCAGTGTCGTTTTGGTGTGTTAAGAATGCTGCAACATGTCCAGCGGCTAAGTCGGTAATATGAATGTAGTCTCGCACACCAGTACCATCTTTGGTGTTGTAGTCGTTGCCAAAGATACTGACGTATTCACGTTTACCTACCGCTGTTTGAGCAATAAAAGGCATGAGGTTATTAGGTATACCGTTAGGACTTTCACCTAATAAACCACTTGGATGAGCGCCGACAGGATTAAAGTAACGTAAAGCAATGGCAAGATATTGCTCATTGGTTTGACACCAATCAACTAAAATCTGTTCCACCATGACTTTGGTCCAGCCATAAGGGTTAGTTGCCGAAATAGGATGTAGCTCATCAATAGGTAAATATTGAGGATCGCCGTAAACCGTTGCAGAAGAACTAAATATTATTTTATTAATGCCGCAGCTTTGCATGCTTTCAAGTAATGTGACTGTGCCTGCAACGTTATTGCGATAATAGGACAGCGGCTGCTCTGTAGATTCTCCTACAGCTTTTAGCGATGCAAAATGAAACACCGCTTGGATGTTGTATTGCTTAAAAGTATCTTTGAGTTTTTTACTGTCAGCAATGTCGCCTTCAATAAAATCAAAAGTATGGTTGCTGATCGTGCTTAATTGATCTAACACCTTAATACTAGAATTGGATAAATTATCATATATAACAGGGGTGAATCCGGCTTCAAGTAATGCCAAACATGTATGACTGCCTATATAACCTGTACCGCCTGTAACTAAAACTTTCATAGATAACCTTTTTCATAAGTCTTATTTATAAGATAAATAAAATCAACCAAAATTGCAACTTTTTTTTATGTAACTTAAGTGATTAATCTGGTGTTATGGAACAACCGACTAGGTGTTTAAGCGCAATAAAAATGCAATGACATTTATTTTAGCGGCTTGATAGCAAGTAGATTAATTAGCTGTTCATTTTTAATAGTTAAAATGAATAATTTCGGCGTTATAAAATTTATAAGTAGAGTAACTACTTATACCAATTGAAATAAATAATCGATCATTTTAAGGCGGTTTAAATCGTCAATAACTGCGTTGTTTTCAATGCCAATAGCCCACTATTACTCGACAATTGCTCCTGCATTGTTCTACTTACGGGCATCCATGCCCTAATCAATCAAACGCCTTGCCTGCAGGGATAATGGTATGGACCCACTCCAACTTTATTTCCGGCCTCTTTAGGGCCAAAATGAAAGTGATAACAATCATTTATAAAAGCGGAGTGGATCAACATGAAGATTACTACAATCGGTTTAGACATTGCAAAATCAATTTTTCACATGTTCGCTGTGAATAAAAATGGGCGATTTGTAAAAAAGAAACAATTAAGAAGAAAACAAGTGTTGAGTTTCATGGCAACATTAGAGCCTTGCCTAATTGTAATGGAAGCTTGTGGCAGTGCGAACTACTGGGCTAGAAAATTTATTGAATTGGGGCACCAAGTAAAACTTATTGCGCCTCAATATGTAAAACCCTTCGTTAAAGGCAATAAAAATGATTATAACGATGCCGAAGGTATTGCAGAGGCAGCGCAACGCCCGACCATGAGGTTTGTGCCAATTAAATCGATAGAACAACAAGATATTCAAAACTTCCATCGACAACGTGAACGCATAAAGAAAGAACGTAAAGCATTAGCAAGTCAGATACGAGGCTTGTTAGGAGAATATGGCATTGTCATCAATAAAGGTATTTCTGCAATTCGCAATGAACTGCCGGATATTTTAGAGGATGCGACAAATGAGTTAACGTATTTAAGTCGGGAGATATTTAATGAGTTATGGCTTGAATTTCAAGTCACAGAAGTGAAGTTTAAAGCGTGTGAAGTTCGCTTAAACACGATGAATAAAGAAAATGAAATATGTGTTCGCTTAGATGAAATATTAGGTATTGGAGCAATCACAGCTAGCGCTACTTATGCAGCTGCAGGAGATGGAAAAGACTTTGTAAATGGTCGACATTTTTCGGCATGGCTTGGGCTTGTTCCTGGGCAGCATTCAACGGGTAGAAAGGCCACCTTACTCGGTATAAGTAAACGCGGTAATAGTTATTTAAGAACACTATACATCCACGGGGCCCGGGCAGTATTAAGGCACAGTGAAAACAAAACTGACCGATTTAGTTTGTGGGCACAAGCGTTAAAATCCCGACGAGGACACAACAAAGCATGCGTTGCTGTGGCGAATAAAATAGCAAGAATGGCTTGGGTAATAATGGCGAAGGGGGAAAGTTATCGCCCGGCTATATAAATAAAGCTCAAAACTGAAGCAAGTTAGATTGGTTTCAGTGATGAGATAACAGTAAAACCCTTTTACTTCAGTTGCAAAAGATAAATTAATCGGATGGTAAGATAGTCAGACTGGCTTGCACAAAACCTGGTACCTGCATTGGCTAATAAAAAAGCCGGAGGGATGATGAGGAGTGTGAGCGCAAACAACCATCGGGGCCAGAAGGTAAAAATCCTTCATAAACAGGCCGGATATATGAGAGCAATGATTTTCTCTTACATAACGATTAAATGTCTTGCAAACGGAGTGGGTCCATATATGCAGGTACTTATGTTTAGTCTGGAACAATAAACATGTATTCTTGAACAATTTATCCTCGCTTAAAATTGGTCAATAACTTATTACATTTGGTATTATAAATTTTATGCCTTGGAACACTCTAATTTTACTCATAAAAAAGTAGATCACTTAATTAATCAAATAGGTATTAAAGACAATGGGGTTGAGAATAGTTAAGCAGAGATTTTATTTGAATAACTGAGAAATTAGTTATATTTAGCCATATTTGGATCAGAATTGAAAAAGGACGTGTTAAAAGTAACTTAATTTTCGATAAGTAAAAGTGGAGCATGACTTTGCTATTTAGTTTACGTAAATAGCAAAGTCACCTGATGTTTAATGTAACGCAAAACAATGCAATCTTTCGATATCTATTAATCACATTTTCACAAAAATACTTTGTAACTGTTTATGCAACTTTTGCTGAATGAACAGACTTACGTGCAACAAGTGAAGGGTGTTCATCAAGATATTTTTGTATATTAGCTATTTGCTCGGTTGATAAATATAGACCTCGTTTAGTTCTTCTCCATATAATATCTTCTACTTCAACAGCCCATTCATGTTCAATTAAAAAGTTAATTTCTTGTTGGTATAAATCAGCACCAAAACAAGTGCCCATAGCTTCAATGCTTTCTATGTTATTGAGTAATGCGAAAACTCTGGTGCCATAGCTTCGAATAAATCGAGTTCTCAAGCTAGGTGGTAACCATGGGAAATCTATTTTAATCCCTTCGGTTAAGATTCCTATATTAGCGAAATTTCCACCGGGTAACGCTTTTTTAGCTGTCCATTTAGGCCCCATATTAGAAAAATACGGATTTAGTTTGTTAACAGCTGCCTCGGCCAACTTTCTATAAGTTGTTATCTTTCCACCAAATATAGAAAGAATAGGTGCTTTTTTAGCAATATCTTCTAGCTCAAGTGTGTAATCGCGAGTGACGGCTTGCGCATTAACTGATTCATCATCTAATAATGGTCTTACGCCCGAATAAGTAGTAACAATATCTGCTCTTGATATTTTCTTCTTAAAATACTCATTGGTAATGTTTAATAGGTAGTCAATTTCTTCGTCTGATATTTTTACATCAGATGGTTCGCCTTTATATTCAACATCGGTTGTGCCAATTAATGAAAAGTCATCCTCAAAAGGAATAACAAAAACAATTCGTTGATCAGCATTTTGTAACATATACGCTTCTGGTTGATCATGAATGCGCGGCACTACAATATGGCTACCTTTAACTAACCTAATGTTTTGAGGTGATTTAAGTGTTAAGGCATCTGAAAACAATTGAGCGACCCAAGGTCCAGAAGCGTTAACAACACTGCGAGCTCGTATAACATTAATGTCACCGTTTAAACGATCTTTAAGGGTAATAACCCAAACATTATCTTCGCGTATTGCTTTTATGCATTTGGTTTGCGTTTTTATTGTGGCACCATTATCTTTGGCCGCTAGTGCATTTAGCACAACTAATCTCGCGTCGTCTACCCAACCGTCTGAATACTCAAAACCCTTAGTAATGGTACTAACTAAAGGGCTATCTTCATTAAATTTAATACCTCTTGAAGCTTTTAATGTTACTCGTTTTGCTAAATTATCATAGAGAAACAAGCCAATTCTGATCAGCCAAGAGGGTCTTAAATGACGCTGATGAGGTAAACGAAATACTAATGGCTTAATAATATGAGGCGCATTTCTCAATAAAATTTCACGTTCAGCTAATGCTTTTTTAACGAGATTAAATTCATAATGCTCTAAGTATCTTAAACCACCATGAATAAGCTTACTGCTGTTAGATGAAGTAGCGGAGGCAAGATCGTTTTGTTCACAAAGAATAACGTTTAGTCCTCTGCCTGCTGCATCAGCTGCTATACCTGCACCATTTATACCACCACCAATAACAGCAACGTCAAATACTTTATTTTGTTCTTTCATAGAATGCGCCTTATCATTTTTGTATGATAAATAAGATGTTCGTTATTTGATTATAATGTTCGTTTAGGTTCGTTTCAAGGTGTAATTGTTCTTATTTCTATAGTTTCTGTTTATTGTAGACGTAAAAGTAGAACTAGCTAATTGTTAATTAGCTAAATTTTTGATTGAAAATTATTTTGAAAAAGGGGGGATTTAAATTATATGCGTAGCGATAGCATTGTTTTTGAGTATTTCTTTAATTGCTTCAGGTGGCTCTTGATCGGTAAACAGGTGATTGATTTGAGCTATGTTACCTTGTTTGATCATAGCATTGCGGCCAAATTTAGAATGGTCAGCTGCAAGTAATACATTAGTTGAATTATTAATGATGGCTTGTGCGACCTTAACTTCTCTTAGATCAAAGTCGAGTAAAGAACCGTCGTTACTGATACCGCTGATACCAATAATCCCAAAGTCCATCTGGAATTGGCTCATAAAATCGCAAGTCGCTTCACCTATAATACCGCCATCTCTATGTCGCACTTCGCCGGCAGCAATAATAACGGTAAAGTCTTCCTTAGCCGATAAAATAGTGGCTACATGTATGTTGTTAGTTACTATGTTTAGTGCACTGTGATTAAGTAAAGCACGAGCAATTGTTTCTGTGGTTGTACCAATATTGATAAACAATGAAGAGCCGTTCGGTATCATTTTTACTAACTCTTTTGCGATACTTTCTTTAGCTTCTAAGTTTAAAATTTTACGTGATTGGTATGAGGTATTCTCTGTTGTTGAAATACTTTCAGCGCCGCCATGATGGCGAATTATTACACCTAATTGAGCAAGCGAATTAAGATCTCTGCGTATTGTTTGAGGCGTAACTTTAAAAATCTGAACTAATTCATCTATGGTAATAAAACCTTTCTCATGAATGAGATCTATAAGTTCAGTTTGGCGTTGGTTTAGCGCCATAAAGGCTACCTCTAATTTATAATTTACAACAAATGAAAATTATCCCACATATTAGATGGTTTCCAAAATTAATTGTTTTGCTCAAATGTTCGAAAATGAAAATAATGGTTGCCAATTTCGAAATGGATGGGCATTATCGAATAATGTTTAATTATTAAGTAAGATAAATAGGAGCTATGTTGAAATATTTATTAGCCATTGATCAAGGCACTACAAGCTCAAGAGCGATGCTTTTTACTAAGCTAGGTAAAATACATGCCACAGCTCAAGAAGAATTTGAACAATATTTTCCACAAGATGGCTGGGTAGAACATAACCCTAGTGATATTTGGCAAACTGTTTTGCGTACGTGTCGTAAAGTGCTTGCTGATAATAACGTTCTAGCAACTGAGGTCATTGCCATAGGTATTACCAACCAAAGGGAAACGACTTTGGTGTGGGATCGTAATACGGGTGAGCCTTTATATAATGCTATTGTTTGGCAAGACAGACGTACATCAGATTATTGTCAGTCAATATCCTCACCGCATATAGAAACGATTATTAATAATAAAACAGGCTTATTGCTCGATCCCTATTTTTCAGCAACTAAAATTCGATGGATTCTTGATAATGTCGAAGGTGCACAAGAAAAAGCCGAGAACGGTGAACTAGCGTTTGGTACCGTTGATAGCTTTTTGTTATGGCACCTTACTGGCGGGAAGGTGCACAGAACAGATGCGACCAATGCTTCTCGTACCATGATATTTAACATTCATGAGCAAGTATGGGATCAAGAACTACTAGAGTTATTCAATATTCCAGCGGCTATGTTACCCCAAGTCATGGATTCTTCAGATAATTTTGGCCATGTCGACAGTGTTCTTCTTGGCAGCGAAATTCCCATTTTAGGTGTGGCAGGTGATCAGCAAGCGGCACTATTCGGCCAAGCATGTTTCGATGAAGGCATGGCAAAAAGCACTTATGGTACCGGTTGCTTCTTAATGTTAAATACTGGTAGCAGGGCGCTTAAATCAAAAAACAAATTATTAACAACGGTTGCCTACCGCTTAAATGGTAAACCAACTTACGCTATTGAAGGCAGTATTTTCATGGCTGGGGCTACGATTCAATGGATAAGAGACGGCTTAAAGTTAATAGGCTCTGCCTGCGAGACAGAGTCAATTGCTGAAAAAATGCCTTTGGATCATGGTGTATTTCTTGTGCCAGCATTTACCGGCTTAGGCGCACCTTATTGGGATCCAAATGCGCGAGGCGCCATATTAGGACTAACACGTGATTCTGGCATTAATGAAATTGTTACCGCTGGTCTGCAATCTGTTTGTTATCAAACCAAAGACTTACAAAAAGCAATGGAGAATGATGGTCTTAGGCCTACTTTAATTCGTGTTGATGGCGGCATGGTGGCTAACAACTGGTTACTCAGTTTTCTTTCTAATATTTTAGGGGCGACAGTCGATAGACCAGAAATTATTGAAACCACAGCATTAGGTGTCGCTTATTTAGCAGGACTTAAAGCAGGGGTTTTCAACTCAACTGACGAACTGGCTAAAATGTGGCATTGCGGAAAACGCTTTACCCCAACTATTGATGACACTCAGCGTAACTCTCTATATGACAAGTGGCTGTCCGCGGTTAAACGCGTGAAAAGTTAACAGCGAGAAAGTTAACAGCGAGAAAGTTAACAGCGAGAAAGTTAACAGCGAGAAAGTTAACAGCGAGAAAGTTAACAGCGAGATAGGTGATTTATAAATAGCATTAAAACTCCAGGTTTACTGGCATTGTTTATTTCGCCTTGGCAATTTGGAATATTAACGAAGCTTTTCGAGTAATGCTGAACTTCGACCATGAAAAGTGAAAAATGAAAAATGGAAAAGAGAAGAATAGAAAAATGACGAGCGACAAACAATGGAATGTTACTAAAACTTAACGATTATCTATTTAAATGATTTGTATGTTAAAAGTTAGTCTCGAAATTGTTAAAAATTAAAATAAATACCAGAGGTTTGTTGGGTAATATTTATACTGGCGCTGGTTGTTTCAATAGATTGAATCTTGTATTAAAGCTGAAATAAACAACCAATTTATCGGTTCAGTTTATTAAGCGATATAAAATCAAACGTTTGTATTGGTTTCATTAAAAATTAACAGATGCAAATCGATGTATTTTTAACCATAAAACATTGATTATTTTACAAAACAGGCTATTAATTAATATTAACCTGATTGTTTTATAATCTTACTACCATGAGGAATATGACGTTATAAGTGAAAAAAGGTTGAAATTTTTTTACATTCAAGTTATTTGTAAGATAAATAGGTTAAATAATAAAATTCACGTTAAATAAAATAGTAAAAACAGGGGAAGAGAATGTCTACAAAAGTTATATCTACAATCGGTAAGCGAACCGCAATTGCCTTAGCCGTTGCCAGCGCATTTACCAATGCAAGTGTTTTTGCACAAGAAACGCCAAAAGCAACAGAAGTTATTACAGTAACAGGCATGTTAAGTAGCTTGAAAGCTTCAATGCTTGATAAAAAAGAATCAAATGTTGTCTCTGATGGTATATCAGCGGAAGATTTGGGTAAATTCCCTGATTTAAACGTTGCAGAGTCATTACAACGTATTACCGGTGTATCAATTGATCGCAGTGGCGGTGAAGGGCAAGCGGTAACGGTTCGTGGTTTCGGACCTCAATTCAATACTGTGCTAGTTAACGGTCGCCAATTGGCAACTGATAGTGCAGGTCGTGAATTTAACTTTGATGTTTTAGCTGCAGACCAAATTACCGGTGCAGATGTTTTTAAAACTACTTCGGCAAACCTACAAGAAGGTGGCATTGGCGGTACGATTAACGTCAGTACTGCACGCCCATTTGACTATGAAGGTTTCCAAGTTGTTGGCTCTTTAAAAGGTATGTATGAAAGCCTTTCAGAAGATACGTCTCCAGCAGCTTCATTATTGTTGAGTAATACTTTTAGTGATAACAGATTAGGTGTTTTACTAGCCGTTAGTCACTCACAGCGTGATGTACAAATAAACCGTATTGAAACTGCAGGTTGGCGTCCAGGTCAAACTATCTCTAACGATGCTGATGGCGACGGTGAAGCAAATGTGCTTTTTACCAATGCATACATTCCGCGTAACTGGGATCAGATTGTTGACAAGCAAGAACGTACGCGTACAAATGCAAGTTTAGTTCTTCAGTATGCACCAACAGATGAACTAGAGATTACTGTCGATGGTTATATGTCAAAGTTTGAAGTTAAATCAGAAGCTACTGACTTAGCGTCTTGGTTTGAACCTGACCGTGTTGATTCTGCAACGATAGATGCAGCAACAGGCACGCTAACTTCATTTAACCAAGGTATTGGCTTAAGCGGTCCTGATGGTAGTGGTAACCCTGCAACTGATTTTGTTTCTCATACACGTAACTCACGTGATGTGACTAACAATGGTTTTGGTATCAATGTTAAATGGGATATTACGGATCAACTAGTATCAACGTTCGATCTTTCTACTTCAACAGCAGAAAACGATCGCGCAGGTCGTGACCGTTTTAACGTAATTGGTATTATTAACAATTATGAATTTGATGGTCGAGGTAGCTTACCAACAGTTAATCATGATGGCTTTGGTGGCGGTAATTTACCAGATGCCAACTTATCTCGTTTACATTACAACGAAAAAGGTAATCAATTTACTGATAAAGACGACATTAGTGAATTCAAAGCTGATTTTGTTTACAGCGCTGATGGCGATGTATTCGAGCAAGCGCGTTTTGGTTTATATCGTCAAGAGCGTGAAAAAGAAAGTTTCCAAATCTTTGGCAACCAATGTCAATTTTGTGGTTACGGTGAAGCCGCGCCAAATGATGTGTTAGATTTCAAACCGTTTACTGCAAATAACTACTTTTCTGGCTTAATAGATACCTTTTATGCTTATGATGGTGACGCTTATGTTGATTTCTTAGCAGATCAAGGTTTCCCAATCGAGCCAACATTACAAAATAACCGTTATGTCGTAAGCGAAGATGTTACTTCATTATATGCTGACTTTACATTCGGTTACGATGTAGGAGATATGCCTTTAACGGTTAACGTAGGTGCGCGTTATTCTACAACTAGTGTAAATGCGGGAGCTGTGCAAAGTGATATTGCGAATGTTGTTCCTACTTCTGATCAGACATTATTTAGTAATGTTTTCGGTCCAGCGAATGACATCAACGAATCAGGCTCTTACTCAAACTTATTACCTAGTGTAAATGTTAAGTTAGCACTACAAGACGATATGGTATTACGATTTGCTGTATATGATTCATTAACACGTCCAACATTGTCACAGCTTTCACCGGCCACGACATATAATGAACCTCGTCGTCAAAACTTAACGGCGCAAGGCGGTAACCCGAACCTTAAACCATTTACTTCAGAAAACTGGGATATCTCTTACGAGTGGTATTACTCTGATGCTAGCTTATTCAGCTTTGCGTTCTTCCATAAAGAAGTCGATGATTTTATTGTTACTTCTACAGGTGCAGAAACGTATACATTAGCAGGCAGAACAGGGCCAGGTTTTGCTTGTGTAGGTGATGATTGTAGTGATGCAGATGAACTTAATGGTGAGCAAGAAGTTTATACCGTTACTCGTCCGCAAAATACTGAAAGTATTACCGTATCAGGTTATGAAATTGCTCTGACGCATATTTTTGAAAATGGTTTTGGTTTTACTGCCAATGCTACCGTAGTAGACAGTGACCAAAAGCTTGGTGATGATCCAACAAAAGCCTTTGCACTTGAAGGTTTAGGTGATTCTCAAAACCTTATCATGTTCTATGAAGCTGACACTTGGCAAGCACGTGTAGCCTATAACAACCGTGAAGGTTTCCTTCGCTTAGTTGACAATGGCTTTAACGGTGAACCAGTAAATACTGAAACATTCGGTCAATGGGATGTGAGTGCTAGCTATGATGTAAACGAAAATATCTCAGTATTTTTTGAAGGTATTAACGTTACTGAAGAAGAGTTAGTACAAACGGGTCGTTTTGCTAATCAAGCCTATAACATTGAAGATAACGGTTCTCGTTATGCAATCGGTGTTCGTGGTAAATTCTAAAAAAAAGTTTTTAGTTTATGCTTAAGTCCTGAACTTAAGTAGTGCTAACTTGGCCTGACTTGTTAACAAGCAGGCCATTTTTTTAGTAAAAATAGTGGGTTTATTTTTACTAAAAAAGTGTAGAGTGATATTAACTTAGTATAACGTATTATATTTCAGCATCGGCTCCTGTATTACCCACATCGTAAGCGATGTTAAGTTAGGAAAATTTGATTATGTCCAAAACAGTAAAAAATATCATTATAATTGGCGGCGGCACTGCAGGCTGGTTATCAGCAGCTATTATTGCCGCACATCATAAAGATGCGAAAACAACTGAGCTTAAGATCAAGTTAGTTGAGTCTTCAGATATTCCCACTATTGGCGTAGGCGAAGGTACATGGCCGACCATGAAAAATACCTTACATAAAATTGGCCTTAAAGAGAGTGATGTTTTTAGAAAATGTTATGCGACCTTCAAACAAGGCGGTAAGTTTGTTGAGTGGGTGCATGGTAATGGCGACTTTTATTATCATCCATTTACCGTACCTTTAGGTTATGGCCAGATTGATTTAGCGCCGTATGTGTCAAATGTTGAAAACTTTGCCCAAGAATCTAATTTCCAATATGACATTTGTGAAGCGGGTTTAGCGCCACGGACATTGGCTGACTCAGAGTATCAAGGTCAATGTAACTATGGCTATCACCTTGATGCCGGCGCGCTCGCTGAGTTATTAAAAAGACATTGTATTGATACACTTAATGTCGAGCATGTTGTTGATACTGTTGATGAATGTATTAGTGAAAACGGTGAGCGTATTGATGCCGTAGTATTAAATAAAGCGGGGAAATTAACGGCTGATTTATTTATTGATTGCTCAGGCACGCGTTCATTATTGTTAGGTCAAACCTTAAATGTTCCCTTTAAAAAAGTTGATGACGTGCTGTTTAACAACCGAGCGTTGGCGATGCAAGTACCCTACGAAAGTGAAGACTCGCCGGTTGCCTGTCACACTATTGCCACCGCACAAAATGCTGGTTGGATATGGGATATTGGCTTAACTAGCCGACGTGGTGTCGGACATGTTTATTCTAGTAAATTCTTATCTGATGAAGAAGCAGAGCAAAACTTACGCAACTACTTAGGCGATGCAGCAAATGGTCTTGAGGCTCGAAAAATTAGTTTTGAACCAGGTCACAGAGAACAATGGTGGAAAGGTAATTGTGTTGCTGTTGGCATGGCTGCAGGGTTTGTAGAACCGCTTGAAGCTACCGCTATTATGCTGGTTGAGCTTTCAGCGCGTTATATAGCCGAAAACTTACCCGCTGATGATAGTTTAATGCCTGTGGTAGCAAAACGCTTTAATACTCAAATGTCGTATCGTTGGCAACGCATTATCGATTTTCTTAAATTTCATTACATGTTAACAAAGCGTCCAGAGCCTTATTGGCAGGCGCACTGTGATCCAAAAACGTTTCCTGAAAGTTTAAAAGAAGATATGGCTTTATGGCAGTATCGAGGTCCAACAACCAATGACTTCAACAGTGCTATGGAGCTATTTCCTGCAGCAAGCTATCAATACGTGCTTTATGGTATGGAATTTAAGCCTGACTTTACTCGCCAAGGTTATTTACATAACCAACAGCAAAAAGCTGAACAAGTGATAAACCGTAACGAACAACTAACACAACAAATGTTACAAAGCTTGCCACCACATCGCGACTACATTGAAAAGTGGCTTGCGACTTCAACTTAGAGAATAATAATGACCGAATTAGTAGAATTAAGTAATAGCGAGCACGGGACCTTAAGGGTTATCGATAACGCCGCACTCGCCTTTATGAAACAGCAACATATCTTAACCGTACGCGTAAAAGAAATAACACAAGCTATTAGTAGTTTTCCAGTTTTTTTAGTGAAGAATCCTCATACAGGCATGTGGAATATTTCAGCGCTTACTAGTTTCGACATAGGCCAAAACTTATTTGTTGATAATAACAAATGGAATGCTATTTTTACCCCGACAAGTATGCAAACCTTTCCCTTTTTTTTAATGAACGTAGCGGGCGAAAATAAAGGTTATACCATAGGCATTGCGCCCCAAGATCAGGCTTTTTCAACAACACAAGGACAAAGTATATTTGAACCTTCTGGTAAGCCCAGTTTACTGTTAAGCCGAGTGAAAACACTGTTAGAAGCTGATATCAAAAATGATATTCAAAGTTATCAATTTGCACAAAAGCTAGAAAGTATGCAATTGATAAAGCGTATTAATCTTGTTGTGCAATATGGTGATGGAACTGTACAAACATTGAAGGGCATGAATACGATTGATGAGACTAAGTTACAGCAGTTATCAAACGACGATTTAGGCGCGTTAAATAAGCAAGGCTACTTAATGCCTATTCATGCCATGCTGATGTCTATTATTCAACTCAATAACCTTATTCAAAAGCATAATAATATTGAAAGTAACAAAACAATATCACAAGTTAAGTTAGCCCTGGAATAATCGCTACTAGGGTGAAAACCAAAAAGCCATTCTTATGAATGGCTTTTTAATATCTGCAGTTTGTTAGATTCCCAGAAAGGTGTAGTTCGGCATTTAAGCCATTTCTGCAGAACCTGTTTTCTTGCTAAATACTAATGTCGCGCGATTTTTAAATACAAACCGGTTAATGAACAACGCCATGAAAATACAGATAAACAAAGTAATGGTCATCATGTGAATATAATGGAACGGTGCCCAAACAAATACGAAGAACGCATATGTTAGTGTGCCGGTAATAACTGCAGTTATAGCGGCTTTTGAGGCAACGTTATTGAACAATAAGCCAACAATGAACACAGATAAAATTGGCATACTTAACATACCGTAAAGCTCTTGTACTATATTGATAATACTTTCTGCTGAAGAATAAAATGGCACTAAAAATAGCGCGAGTACACAAAAGATAATTGAGGCGATATTACTCACAATATGAACTTTAATCTTTTTCTCTTTTTGAAAGTACAACTCATGAATATCACAAACATATAAAGCCGCTGACGAGTTTAAAATACTATTAAATGTTGTTAATACCGCTGCTGCCATCATCGCTGCAAATGCGCCTGATAACCAAGTAGGTAAAACTTCCGCAACTATTTTACCGTAGGCTAAATCACCGACATCGCCGAATAATTTGTAAGCAACAACGCCAGGAATAACGATCATCGGTGGAATAACTAAAATACGTATTAATGCAGCAGCAAAAACACCTTTTTGAGCTTCTTTAATATTGGGTGCTGCCATTGCTCGTTGGGTAATTGTTTGGTTAGTACTCCAGTAGAAGGTTTGAATGAAAATCATACCGGTTAATAATGTATGCCAAGGCAGTGGTGAGTCGTTACCGCCAATCAGTGTTAAGCGCTCTGTTGGAATGTCACTAAAGTCAAAATTAATCGCTGCCATTGAAAGTACAACAACCAGCATACCAAGAGACAATAAACCAATACCACTGTAGGTATCTGATACCGCAACAGCTCTTAAACCGCCAAAAATGGCATAACTGGCACCGGCAATGGTGAATATAATAGAAAGGGTCATTATTGATAGATCAACATTGAACATTGCTTTCATAAATAATGATCCGCCATACAAAATAGCCGGAAGGAAAATAAATAAATTACCTAATAAGAATAAAGCGGCTATTACAGCACGAATATGCGGGTCATTATAGCGACGCTCAAGCAACTCTGTTGTGGTTGTACATTTATTTTTGTAGTAAATGGGTAAGAACACTTTAGCTAAAATCATTAAACCGAAAAATGCGGCTATTTCCCACCACGCCAGCAGGATCATTTGATTGCCATTCATACCAATAAGTTGGTCGGTACTTAGGTTAGTTAAAGTAATCGAGCCGGCAATAAAAACCCATGACAGGCCTCCGCCAGCAAGAAAATACTCTTTATTTGAATCTGACTCTGATCTTGCTGAACCTTTACATTTTAAATAAGTTAAAAATGCAATGAGTGCAGTGATCAAACAAAACACCATTATTTGTATTGATTGGTTTTCCACGAATACTTCCCCGATATTTACTAGTTTTATACATAAAGCTACGTAATGCTAACGTAGCTCAGCAGTTTTTTATTTATGTTTTACTTAAGCTTAGCTTAACTTCACCTGACTTCACTAAAGTTAAGTTAACTTTTATTTATTTTAATTACGGCAACATCAAAAGCGTTTAGTTGTGCTTGACCTAATATAAAAGTGCCCATGTTAAGAGCAGGGAACTCCTGAGGATAGCTAGCGTAATTAAATACATAAGCAATATCGCCACGATGAACAACACGCATATCTTTTGGTAGACGTATGTTAGGTATTGCACACTCGTTTGCTAATTGTTCAAATAAGCTGATTAAGAAAGTATCACAAGTTAATGTTGCCACATAAGTTATCTTACCTTGTCGCACGACAGCAGGGGTATCATCATGATAGCTTGCCACTATGGTTGCCCCAGTTGGCACATGCAACTCTTCGCGCCAACATCTACTCTCGAATGTGTCTCCTTGATAAAACAATTTTTCACTGCAATCAGGTCTAATTGTTTCAGTCGATAACACTTTAATAGGCAATAATGTTTGAAGTTTACCTGGTGGTAAATTTGGCGCTAGAGAGAGTTCATCTGTTTTACTACCCGAACGAGGACCAAAGATAAAATGTGCATTCGCTTGTTGACATTTTTCAATAAAAGTATCACTTACAATCGGCAAACAAGGCGCAATAATTAAGTCGTATGGTTCAAAATCACTGTCAGTAGAAATAAAGTCTACAGCTAATCCTAATTGGCGTAATGCTGAGTAATAGGAAAATTCTGTTTTCTGGTGGTTGTAACTATCACCTTGGCGTTCAATTTCACTAACCCATTGATTAACCGTGCCTGAAATGATGGCTACTCGTGCTTGAACCGGCGCTTCAATTGAAAAATCTACCGCGGTTAATTCATCACGCATTTGCTCAATTTCAGCCCAAGCTGCAGCTTTTGAGTTGTCGTTACGTTTTACGCCTGCATGCATTTGCTCTTGTGCAAAAGGTGCTTGGCGCCAGCGGAAATAACACACACAATCTGCACCATGTGCAAATGCCTGCCAAGACCATAAACGCACCATACCTTTTTCAGGGCGTGGGTTATGGTGTGCCCAATTAACAGGACCAGGTTGTTGCTCCATAATCCAAAAATTCTTTTTGCTGATGCCACGGCTTTGGTCAAAGTCGTAACTGGCAAAATCAGGATGACCGGTTCGCATATAAGGTTTAAATTCTTCGGCGGGTTTATCTGCAAAGAATAAATCTGAACGACCTAAGGGATAATTGTCGTAACTAACAAAGTCTAAATTTTCAGCTAGCGCATAATTATCGGTTTGCGTATCAACCATTGGAATAAAGTTGTGTGTTACAAATCTATTAGGAGCATATTGGCGAATGATTTCGATCATTCGATTATGAAAGCTAATGACTTGGTCTGAACTAAATCGACGATAAGCCAATTGATGTGCAGGGTGGGTTTCAGTTACAGCTAAAATAGGTAACTCTATTTGCTCAAAATTTTGGTATTCCATTGACCAAAAGACTGTGCCCCATTCGCTATTAAGTTTGTCAATTGACTGGTAACGTGCTTTACACCAAACTTGAAATGCTTCTTTAGCGGCCACAGAACCACTATGCGTAGTATCGTGACAGGCCAACTCGTTATCTGTTTGCCAACCACAAATTGCCGGATGTTCACCGTATCTTTTCGCTAAAACTTCCGATATGCGCATGGCTTCTCGAAAGTAATTTTGACTAGAAAAGTCGTAATGTCGGCGAGAACCAAAACCACGTGTTGTACCAGTATTAATATCGACAGGTAAAATATCAGGGTATTTATCAATTAACCACTTCGGTGGGGTGGCTGTTGGGGTACACATGATAACCTCTAAGCCTGCGCTTACTAAGGTTTCAATTGCGCGGTCTAACCATTCAAATGTGTAAGCGCCTTCATTTGCTTCAATTCTTGACCAAGCAAATTCACCAATACGCACATAACGTAATCCTAACTCACGCATTTCTTTAGCATCTTGAGCCCACATTGATTCTGGCCAATGCTCTGGATAATAACAAACACCTAACATTTTTTATTCCGCTATTTTATTTAAAATCTTTTATACATACTAACCTTATTTATATGATATATTCCAGAGGTATTTACATTGAGCTAATTATTTTAGCTAATTTATAAATGAGATAAAGTTTTTAATTCATTCGAGCAGTTTTAGGTTGATAAATTTAACCCTGTTCATTGCTACTAACAAAATATCAGTAAAATATTTCAAGATGAAGGACGTTTACCATGAAACCAACCCAGCACTATGTTCAACTCAATAGTACTAATTCTAGCTTAATTGTTGATTGTCAAAATAAAACGCCAGCAATTCTTTATTGGGGAAAGGTTTTATCTAAACAAACCTCCGCACAAATGTTAACCATGTTGTCGACAAGACAAGAAGCAAAATGCTCATTGGTTATCGAAGCGCCTATTTCTCTATCTCCCTTAGTAGGTGAAGGTTTCACAGGTGCGCCGGGTCTTGAATTAAATAATCATGACTATGCTTGGTCGTTTGGCGGCGAATTGGCTAATATTGTTCAATCTGACGAGCAAAATGTAATTTTTGAAACCGTCGATACAATTCGAAATATTAAATTAGTTCATACTTTATCATTACATAAAGATACTGATGTTTTATCAGCTTCAACTAAAGTGGTTAATTTAAGTGAACAGCCGCTATCAGTGAATTGGTGTGCAGCACCAACGATAACATTGCCTGATCAAATGAATAAAATTATGTCGTTTGAAGGACGTTGGTCAAATGAATTTCAATGCAATTCACTTGATTTATTTTTAGGTAGCTTTGTGCGTGAAAACCGCAAAGGCAAAACATCGCACGATAACTTTCCAGGTATGGTTATGCATAATAACTTTACGCATGAACAAGCTGGCGAATGTTATGGCTTCCATCTTGGCTGGAGTGGCAATCACAAAATGCGTGCAGAGCTTTTAGCTGAAGGTCGAAGCTATGTGCAATTAGGTGAGCTACTTATGCCAGGTGAGCTAGAGCTTGCACCTAATGAATCTTATGAAAGCCCGACCTTATATGCGGCATATTCAGATAAAGGTTTTAGCGGCTTGTCTCGTTGTTTTCACCAGTTTGTTCGTGCTGAGCTACTTTCACCTAAACTAAGTCAAAAACCTCGCCCAGTTCATTACAACACATGGGAAGGGATTTATTTTGATCATGATGTAGAAACTTTAAAAGGCTTGGCTGATAAAGTTGCGGGTTTAGGTGCAGAGCGTTTTGTTCTAGACGATGGTTGGTTTAAAGGCCGCCGTGGTGATTTTGCGGGTTTAGGTGACTGGGTCGTTGATAAAGAGATCTATCCAGAGGGTTTATCGCCTGTTATTGACCATGTTAATCAAAAGGGTATGGAGTTTGGTTTATGGTTTGAACCTGAAATGGTTAACCCTGACAGTGACTTATACCGTGCACATCCTGATTGGGTTCTATCTACAGTCGGCAATGCACAGTTAAATTTTCGCAATCAATTAGTGCTAGATTTAACCCGCTCTGAAGTCGTTGAGTATTTATTTAATGCTATTGATGACATTTTGGTTGAGTACCCGAAAATAGTTTACATTAAGTGGGATATGAACCGAGATATCAACCATGCAGGTAATGCCTTAGGTAAACCTGCAATTCATCAGCAAACTAAAGCAGTTTACCAACTTATTGATCGTATTAAAGATAAGCATCAACATGTTGAAATTGAAAGCTGTTCATCGGGTGGGGCTAGAGTTGACTATGGCGTGTTAGCGCATACCGACCGTGTATGGACTTCTGACTCAAATGACGCTTTAGATAGATTAACTATTCAACGTGGTTGCTCATTCTTCTTTCCTAGTGAGGTTATGGGCGCACATATTGGTCCAAGAGAATGTCATATTACAGGTCGTATAGTTAGCATGGAGATGCGCGCAGCGGTGGCATTTTTTGGTCATATGGGACTTGAAATGGATCCAAGAGAATTGACAGAGCTTGAATGCGAGCAATTAAAAACGGTGATAGCTTTACACAAAAAACATCGTAAATTAATTCACACTGGCGAGTTAGTGCGCTTTAATCGTGATGGTGACTCGATCAATTTTGGTCTTATTAATGAAGAAAAATCGCAAGCACTTTTTGCTTATAATAGCGTTAATGAAACTAAGAGAACTACACCACCAAAATACCGTTTTGTCGGCTTAGATACCGAAAAAACCTATCAGTTATCGCTTGTTTGGCCAACAAAACTTAAAGAATACTCTCCTTCTGTATTAAGTGTTATTGAGCAGCAAGTATTTTCAGGTGCGTCACTTATGCAAATGGGCATGCAGCTACCTGTGCTATTTCCACAGTCTTCGTTAATTTTTGAATTAAACGAAGTAAAGAACTAGTTATAAAACGATTATAAAATAGCTAGATAAAGCTACTTCTAAATTGTTTTTTTTAATCGTTTTTTAATAATGCGAGTTTGATAAATTGAAATGTTTATCAAACTCGCATTTTTTTATTAGAGAAGGGAGCTTGTTTGTTTTTAAGTAAAACAATAGGCGCCTAAGTCCTACTGTTAATTTTGGCCGTGATAAGTGTTAAATAACTAATGCTTTTGGCGAAATTTTCATTGATATAGACACTGCTTCGTTAGGTTTTAAAACCGTAATACCGGTTTTTTTAATACCTTTACCTGCCATGTTGATTGCGTCTGTGCAATGAGTTACCGGTTCGAAGCAAAAATAGTCTTCTCCCTCTGGGCTATATATAACTAAAAACTGACAGTTCGAACTTGTGCTAATGCTGGCTTTTGCACTGAGTTCAGGCCATGTTACTGTTGCATCGCCGGTAAAACCGGTAAAAACATTATCTAAATTACTGCCATGTACGGGGAATCCGGCCGATCTATTCATAGCTGAAGGTTTATCTACCAACTGCGTTGGCATACATTCATCATCTACCGCCCACATCTGATCAACGTCACATTGAATTAATGTTCCCCTAGTTAAATTAAAATAAGGGTGTAACCCTAAACCTGCAGGTATTGCGCAATTGTCAGTATTTTTCATTGTTAAGGTGATACTTAGCGCTTTTTCTTTAAGTGTAAATACTTGTGTAGCAAGGTAAGCATAAGGCCATTCAGCGATATTATAATGATATTCTAGGGTTAAACTCTGCTCTGATTGTTCGGTAATAGTCCAAGGTAATTGCCAGCCATGGCCATGAATACTATGCTTTTCGGGTAAGTGATTAAGTGGCAGGGAAATAGCTGTTTCTTGCCAAGTGAATTGACCTTCTCTTATACGGTTAGAGTAGGGTATTAATGGAAAACAATTACTGTCTAAAACAGACTTTACGTTATTTGTTTTTCTTAAAATGGCGACAAATTTATTATTTAATTTGGCCTCATAAGCTAAAATAGCACCACCCAATGCGGGTGATATTTCTACTTTAGCTACATTATTAGTCAAAAATATAGAAGTCACAAAGTCAATTAAGTATTATTTATAAGATAAAATAATTAAAGCATTTAACACTGTTTTTGTCTAGCAATGAGTAATATGAAAGGATTTATCTCATGAAAACTCGACATTGTTTCTAAATAACTCATTAAAGTGCTTAACGAGCTTGGGACTATGTGGTTGCGGCTATATAGTACAAATTGGTTCAACTAAGCCAGTAACACCTTGTAACTGATAAATAAATACATTGCCAGATAATGGCTTTTTAGCAAGTTCACTTGCAGTTAAGTCTTGTTTTGCACTAGTGATAATTAACCAGTTAAGATCTGGCCCGCCTATAGAAACACATGAGGGCTGCGATACAGGTAGGGTAATTTCGAAGTCGATATCGCCATTTTTATTATATCTAACCACTTTACTACTACCCCATTGGGCATTCCATAAATGGTCTTGCGCATCAATAGTTGAACCATCAGGAAATGTAGATGTATTTGTACTGGCAAATAAGCGCTTGTTGGTAATTTCGGTGGTATCTTTACAAAAGTCATATTGAAATATTTTATGAGTTAATGAGTCGGTGTGGTAAAGGGTATCACCAGCTTTATTCCAGCATAAACCATTAGATATTTGTAAGTTTTTTATTTTTTTATGACAATCTAATTGATGATCCAAACAATATAAAGCTCCACTTTGTGTTGATAAAGTTGAGTTTTCTACCATGGTACCAGCCCAAAAACGGCCTTGACGATCGGCTTTACCATCGTTAAAGCGGTTGCCTGCAACGTGATGTTCAGGCTGATTTATCCATTCTAATTTCGATGTACTGAGGTTATATCGTGCAATGCCTTGTTCAAAGGCGGCAATAATTTGATTGGCGTTGTTGGTAAATGCAAAACTCCCGATACGCTGTGGTAGCGAGAACTTTTCTAAAACTTGATCAAGGGTATAAAAACGGTATAAATCAGAATTTTCAATATCTACCCAATATATAGCCTGCTGCTCTGTATGCCACAATACATTTTCACCCAATTGGCATTGGCAAGGAATAATTTTAATGAGTTTGGCTGATGGTGAATTATTAATCATAGCTATTTAAATTGTACCTAATATTTCATTGAGTAAAATAACTTTATTCTTGACGACTGCGGGAATATCATTGCGCTGATATAAGCTATTTCCGATACCTAGAGCACTTGCGTCAGATGCTAACCACTTTAAAACGTTAGTGTTTGAAACACCGCCAACGGGGATAATATGAACATCATTTGGTAAAACTGATTTAAGTGCTTTTATGTGTGAGAACCCATACGTTTGTGCTGGGAAAAGTTTTAACCATCTTGCACCGGCATGATAAGCAGAAAATGCCTCTGTAGCTGTTGCTATTCCTGGAATTACATGGATGTTATTTAATAAACAATACTGAATGATTTTAGTGTCACAATGAGGAGAAATTATCAGTTTAGCGCCAATATCTTCAACTTGCTTCACCTGTTCTAAACTTAGCACGGTACCTGCGCCAATTAAGCAGTCTTTTGGCATCACTGATACTAGCTTTGCAATAGAGTCCAGCGCGTTAGGTGAGTTTAGAGGAACTTCAATAACTCGAATGCCATACTGATAAAGGCAAAGAGAAATATCGACAACTTCATTGGGTGTTACGCCACGTAAAATAGCAATAACAGGGTGTTTTTTAATAAAGGTTTCCACGTTATTTCCTTATTTCCTTATTAAATTTAAATACAGCGTTAGTGGTTGCTAGAGGAAAGTGCGACTATTTGCTGATAAACAGCGTTAAACCCTAGTAAAGTCATATCTGTTACTTTACATATATTGGTTTTTATACCATGCATATTAAGTACTTGTGAAAATTGCTGACTTAAGTGTGGGGCGCCTATAATGGTAACCTCACTTAAATCGGCTGATTGCCATTCTTCTGCGTTCATCGCGGCCCTAACATCACTCCCGATCAGTAATCCTGATAGATACGAATAGGCTTGTGAATCGTTTAACTCTCCGAAAAGTTGCTTACTTCTGACGCTAAATAAACCATGCGTAAAGCTTCCTAATTCGCTTTTTAAAGTAAAGTCGGCACCTTTTTGAAAAGATACCTCATCGAAAACCGCGTGATTTTTTTTAATCAGAATGCTGTGGTTAGTTAAAAGATCAAATAACTCGCCGGTCATGGCGGTTTTGAATAATTCAATGCTACCATTGTTAATTAAAACCCATTTAGTGTGTGTACCAGGCAGGCATACTAAATGAGTATTAGAAAAATTTTCAGGACTTAGCTGCAGCCAACCCAGTACTTGTAACTCTTCACCACGCATAACATCGTAATTATCATTTTTTAAACGGCAACTTAAACCGGGAACGATACTAATTTGATGGCCTGCACAAACGAAGTTAGTGCATTTCGATGGGATATTGCCCAGCTTTGTGGGGCATGGAAGATATTCTGTTTCTTTCCAACCTATACTTGAGCCTATTTGACCCATCATATAAATGGGCAGTTTACCATGTTGTTTCACCCATGGCTCAATGCAATCGAGTAGTGTTTTTTCAAAACTATCAACGACTTTATTAACACCTAAGCTATTAGCTTCTTCTTTTGACGTTAGGGTTTTGTCGGCATTTACTTGGCATAGGAATGCACGTAAATGGCTAGTGCCCCAATCAACTGCAATAATATAGTTACAAGCTGTCAATTAAGTTCTCCCACCATCAATTACAATGCCTTGTCCGGTGATAAGAGCACTGTCATTAGAGGCTAAAAAAAGTGCTAAATTAGCAACGTCTTCAGGTAATATCCTCTTTTTTAAAGCCATGCATTCCATCCATTTTTGCTCTTCTTCGTCTGTTAACCAGCTTGATAATTGCCGTTCAGTAGCCACCCAGCCAGGTACAATAGCGTTGACTCGAATATTATGCTCGCCAAACTCTTTTGATAATGCTTTGGTCATGCCAATTAAACCCGCTTTGGCAGTAACATAGCCGGTCATATGTTGCAGGCCTATCAATGCATTAATAGAGCTAAAGTTAATGATGCTACCAGCACCATTTTTTTTCATTGTTTTATAGGCAGCTTGTGCAGCAAAAAAAGCAGGATCTAAATTGACCTGCATACACTTATGCCAATCATAAGCTGAAATATTTTCAATATCTTGGCGGTGATCATTACCAACATTATTGACTAGCACGTCTATACCGCCAAAATGTTCTACAGCTTCATGAATAGAGACCTGAAGGGCATCAGAATCTGTAACATCAACAGTTTTATACCAAAGCCCATTGTCTGGAGTGGGTGATAACGAATTGATTAATGCTTCTGCCATCACTTTGTTTGAGTCGATAAAGGCAACTTTTGCTTGTTGTGCTCTAAATGCCTTAACCATAGAAGCGCCTATGCCACCAGCACCACCGGTAATAAAAACAACTTTATCCTTTAAACTTTTATATTGAGTAGATAAACTCATTACCATGCTCCAAACATTTTATGTATCTAAAATTGTGTACTTAAAATAACGTTATAATAGCGCTAAATTTTTACTATTTTTTAACAAGATAAAGTTATATCATAATTATATGTAATTAAATATGATATAACTTATTAATAATACTTTGTTGGAAGATAACTAAATGAAACCGTCACCGAGACAAAATTTAACGCACCAACTTACCTATGATTTAGGCATTGCGGTTGTTAAAGGGACTTACCCTGTAGGCTCTGGTCTGCCTTCAGAAGCGGATCTTTGTGTGCAATATGGTGTTAGCCGCAGCTCTACTCGTGAAGCGGTAAAAATGTTGTCTGCAAAAGGGCTTATTTCTTCTCGCCCTAAACAAGGTATTAGAGTGTTACCAGAAAGTAGCTGGAACATGTTTGATACCGATGTATTAACTTGGATATTAAGTAGTAAGCCTTCCTTAGCCCTGCTAAAAGAGTTTACCCAAGTGAGACTCGCTATAGAACCACAAGCAGCAGCACTTGCAGCAATTAATGCGACTTATGAGCAGTTAGAAGATATTGATAAAGCATTGACTAGAATGGTTGATGCTGATGAAGGGCTAGATGACCCTCTAGATGCTGATATTGCATTCCATACCAGTATATTAGTTGCTAGTGGAAATCGTTTTTTTGTCCAGTTAACTGAGTTTATTGGTACCGCATTACGAGTCAGTATTCGATATACCAATAAAATTAAAGGAGTGCCTGGAGCGGATGTTAAACAGCATGCTGATATTCTAAATACAATTAAATCGCGCAACCCAGACAAAGCACGTGATGCAGTGACTGCTATTTTAGAAGAAGCACTGGAATTAATTGATTCACAACTTTAATCGGTTGATATTATGGTCACTCATATAAACTCTTAATCTATATTGAGTGACCCGTTAAATCTTGCATCGTTAATATATAAAATTTGTACTTTAATCATTTTGGCCTAGCGATATTCATCGCTTGGGTTATTTCCTGCACTGAATTTGTTTCAGCAAAATCTTCTAGCGACACTGGCAATTTTTGTAACCAATTGGGGTGTTGATCGATAGTACCTGGAATATTCACTTGCTCTGATATTTCAAGGACATCTTCCAACGGTATTAATTGTATATGGCTAGGTGACAACGCTAAATACTTTTGTACGCTAATACTGAGTTCGGTATTCATTTGTGCGAGGGCTATTTGTGGCGCTTTGCTCATGTCGATAACCTGTAAATCGTCTAAAGCTGCAATAAGGTTTTCTCGTTCGCTCGTTCGTGCGTTTCTATCGGCTTGGCCTGCTTCATCATTTGGATAAAGATTAAGTTGCTCACGCCATTGTAGATCTCTGCCTTGCCACCAACCCGATAATGTGGCGGTATCATGCGTGGCGATAGTGACGATTGATTGCGTAGGAAAATTGTCAGGGCGTTTGAATAAACCGGAATCCCATCGTTCAAAAAATAAAACTTTGAA
This sequence comes from Colwellia sp. PAMC 21821, assembly GCF_002077175.1. Taxonomy (NCBI): domain Bacteria; kingdom Pseudomonadati; phylum Pseudomonadota; class Gammaproteobacteria; order Alteromonadales; family Colwelliaceae; genus Colwellia; species Colwellia sp. PAMC 21821. The sequence continues at coordinate 193,956 of NZ_CP014943.1, read as the reverse complement.
AGATAAAAGACCAGCATTTTGAATGGTTTCACTGAAGCCTTCAGGTACATTACCTAAGTCTTCACCAATAACAACACAGTTATTTCGACGAGACTCTAAGGCGATAATCCGTAAAATATCATCCCAAGGAAAGCTGATATAAACACCCTCATCAGCTTGCATACCGGGTGCGACCCAATATTGACGCATTAAGCCTAAAATATGATCAATGCGCAAAGCGCCAGCATATTGCATACTGCTACGCAGAGCTTTGACTAATGGTTGGTAACCTTGTTTTTGTAATGCCACAGGGTTCATTGGGGTTAATCCCCAATTTTGTCCTAATGGGTTCATGCCATCAGGTGGTGCGCCGATTGATGCACCGGCAACATAAACTTCTTTATCAGACCAAACATCAAAACCTGAGCCATCACAACCCACCGCCAAGTCAAGATATAGACCAATGGCCATATCTTGATCAATTGTCTGTTGAGATACCGCGCTTAATTGTTGATGTGCTATCCATTGTAAGAAACAAAAATAATTAATGCGTTTAGCATGCGATAGTTTAAATTTGTGTACTTCTTCACTATCGGGGTCTTGAAAGTTTGTTGGCCAATCGGGCCAACCATAAGAATTTTCATCAGCTAAATGAAAATACTCATATAAAGCATCAAAAGTTGCAAAGCGTTGTAAGTCTGTGCCATTCGCTTGTTTAAAATGCTCAAACTCATCTGACATATTCTTATAACATTCATCTTTACTCGTGGAGCTAATATTTAGATAAAAATCCTCAAACAACAACTCAGCGATTTCAAACTTAAGTTTTGCGACTGCAGGATAATCAACTAAGGTGCTTGCTTTAGCATTTGCAATACTCTGTTGGAAGATGTCATTTTTTACTTTTTCTTGTGCTAGTGTACAGCGTTCAAAATTTTGTACTTTAGTTACATCTATATAGAGCGGATTTAAAAAGCAACGACTTGAAGGCGAATATGGGCTTCGGTGCGCGGGATTGTGTTGATAAAGCGGATGCAGTGGATTTAATCCAATAGTCGCAGCCTGTTGCTGTGCTGACTTTTCTACAAGCTCGCTTAAATCGGTGAAATCACCCATTCCCCAATTGTTCTTACTGCGCAATGAATATAATTGCGCAGTGTAACCCCAGACCTTATTAACCGAAGCTTCTTGAGCGCTAAAGCAGGTTTTGGGTGCATAGATCAGCGGACAACTAGCTTGAGCCTCACCAAAACTGATCGTAAATTGATAATAGCCTTGCTCCAATACCGGTAAATGTAATAAATATTGGCAATATTGAGTTTCTTCTATTGTGGTCTCAGCAATAGCTTGCATGTCTTCAATATTAAAGACACCAACGACTTCTTGACCTGTTTTACTGCCAACTTCCGGAGTGACTTTCCAGTTAAGTAATAAACTACCAATTTTGGGTAAGCTTATTTTAATCGCATGTTGTTGCTCTTCAAGTTTAACAATGTGTACAACAGGTAAAATATCGGTCCACTGACTGTTATTTAAATAAGTTATTGATTTAACTAAAGACACTTCATCTAATTCGAAACCCATTGCTTTTAACAGGGCTCTTTTAGCAGGGTCTTTAGCATGTACTTTGTCGCCAAATGTGCCTGTGTAACTTGTATGGAAACCTACTAAATTAGCTAATTGTTCGATAAGACTCATATTAAACTCTTTTTATTGTGAAATAAAATTACACCTTGGTGTAACTTTAACAAGTTATAGGTTAGAATTACAGCAAATAAAGCTTTGATTGTTACTTATTTTAGCTGTATATTTATTAAATGTAATTTATTTACATAAAATAACAGCGGAAAAATAATTAGCATTACAATCAAATATGAAGTTACTTTAATGGATTGTTGCTTTATTTATATATTCGGCTCGATTTATGCTATTTCATTGTGCCGACATATAAATTGGCTATTTTAAATAGAAAACGCGCATTATTGGGGCTTAGTAGTAAAATTTAGCACTTAAATAAAGCAAAATCAGTAATGTTGAATTAATTAGCACATGATTAATGGAGAATAACAATGCTAACTAAGAAATTTTTTAAAACTAAAGATGAAACTGAAGTAACCTTTGAATTTAATAGAAGTGATGTAACCACCGCCGCATTAGTTGGTGATTTTAATGACTGGCAAGCTATTGAAATGAAGTTTAATAAAAAATCAAATAGTTTTAAAACTAAGGTGAGATTACCTAAAAACGGTGTTTTTCATTTTCGCTATCTGTTAAATGATAGTGAGTGGGAAAACGACGAACAGGCTGATCAATACTTAGCTAATGAATTTGGCAGTGAAAATAGCGTAGTACTGACTACACCTTAAAACACAACCGAAGATATATATGTTGAGCAAAGTCTTGAATTAAGGCTTTGCTTTTACTTCATAATATATAAATACTTATTTAAATGAACTAAAGTTAAAAACTACTGTTTAATTTACTATAAGTTTAACTTTGTATAGTTTAATTTATATAAAAGTTCTTCCTAATATTACTTTAAACAAAATGGCATGTTGTAATAATTCAAACAATGGTCATCTTTTTTTCTTAACTGGAGAAGCATGGAACAATATAGAATGGAGCCCGGAAGAGTACATCCAATAGGCACAACTGTTGATGATACCGGGGTAAATTTTGCTATTTTTTCAGCACATGCTGAAAAAATTGAATTGTGTATCTTTGATGAACAGGGTGACAAAGAGATAGAACGCTTTGTTTTGCCTGAGTGTGAACACAATATTTGGCATGGTTTTCTTAAAGGTGCTAAAGCAGGCTTAGTTTATGGCTATAGAGTTTACGGGCCTTATAGACCAGAATTTGGTCATCGTTTTAATCATCATAAATTACTGTTAGACCCTTATGCTAAAGCATTGAAGGGCAATTTCTCATGGTCAGAACGTCACTTCGCTTATAATATTCATGATCCTAAGAAAGATTTGTCTTTCGACATTAGAGATAATGCCGATGTTATGCTTAAAGCGGTTGTTATGGATGCCTCTGCTCCCCTTATTCCAAGAAAACCCATTGCTTGGAAAAATACCGTTATATACGAAGGCCATGTTAAAGGCTTAACTGCACTTAATCCAAAAGTGCCAGAAGCATTACGTGGTTCATTTTTAGGGATAAGCCACCCGGCGATGATCGCTCATTATCGTGCTATTGGTATTACCACCATTGAATTATTACCAGTGCAGCAATTTGTTTCTGAACAATTTCTCACCGACAAAAAGCTCTCAAACTATTGGGGCTATAACTCACTGGCGTTTTTTGTTCCTCATAAAGATTATTTAAATCAACATCAAATTCGCGATTTTCAGCGTATGGTTGATGAACTTCATCAAGCCGGGTTTGAAGTCCTTATTGATGTGGTATACAACCACACTTGTGAAGGTAACCGTTTAGGACCGACACTAAGTTTTAGAGGTATTGATAACCTTTCTTACTATCGCTTAAATCCTGCTGAACCGCGTTATTATATTAATGATACCGGCTGCGGAAATACCATTAACATTAGCCATCCACGTGTGTTACAAATGGTAATGGACAGCCTACGTTACTGGGTTCAAGTGATGGGAGTTGACGGTTTTAGATTTGATTTAGCGACTATTTTAGGCCGTGAATTATCCGGTTTTGATAAAAGCAACGGCTTTTTAGATGCGGTTTTACAAGATCCTATTCTTAGCAGTGTAAAAGTGATTGCTGAACCTTGGGATATCGGCCCAGGCGGTTACCAATTAGGTGGTTTTCCATCGCCGTGGTCTGAATGGAACGATCGATATCGAGACACCATGAGACGGTATTGGCGCGGAGATAAAGGTTTATTACCCGAATTTGCTCGTAGAATTCACGGTTCAAGTGATATTTTTGAGCACAGTGGGCGTCAACCGTTTGCGAGTATCAATTTCCTTTGCAGTCATGATGGTAATACATTACGTGATTTAGTGAGTTTTCAAGATCGTCATAATGAAGCTAATGGTGAAAACAACCGTGATGGTCATTCTGATAACTTTGCGCATAATCATGGAATAGAGGGTGAAACTACCGATACCGCCATTTTATCTGTTCGATTACGTCAAATCAAAAATATGATGGCAACGCTTATGTTATCTCAAGGCGTTCCTATGATACTTGCGGGTGATGAAATAGGTCGTACACAAAAAGGTAATAACAATGCTTATTGCCAAGACAACGAAATAAATTGGTTAGATTGGGATGAAGGCGCGTTATACGCAAAAGAGCTTAAGTTGTTTACTGCTAGCTTAAGTGAGCTCAGAAAACGTTTTTCTATGTTAACCCATGATCGATTTATACATAAAGATGATAAGAAGTCTGCGGTTGATATTATCTGGTACCACCCCTCAGGCTTTGAGATGCAAAAAGATCATTGGCACTCACATCATGCGGCTACATTAGGCTACTTGATTCATGAAAAAGCGCCTGATAGCCCATCACTTTTATGTCTATTCCACGCTGGTAGCGAGCCGGTAGAATTTCAATTGCCAACGATTGACGATATACAACATTGGCAAGTGATGATAGATACCACGGCTAGTGCGGAACCAAAAGAAATGCAGAATATACCTGCAGAACGAATAATTACTATGGCCCCATTTTCAACAATTGTTTTATTAAACGATTGTTTATAAAAAAAACAAATAGGATGAATAGATTGTGAATAAAGAAAAAACATTATGTGAAGTTACCTCATCAGATGGTAATGTTTTGATGAACGAACACACTTTTTCTGAAGATTTAGCGCGACATTTCCATTTTTCACTTGGTCGTGACAAGGTTCAAGACTCTCATTTATACCTTTATAATGCACTAGCTATCACTATTCGTGACCGTTTAGTTGCACAATGGCGTGAAACGCGTGAGTCTCGTGGACATCAGCGCCGTGTGGGTTATATTTCATTAGAGTTTTTAATGGGTAGAACGCTTAATAATTCTATTTTGAATCTAGACTTAGACGATACAGTGCGTGAGGCGTTAAAAGGTTATTGCTGCGATTTGGAAGATGTTGAACAAGCAGAGCATGACGCTGGTTTAGGTAACGGTGGTTTAGGTCGCTTAGCAGCTTGCTTTTTAGATAGCTGTGCAAGTTTGGCTTTACCGGTTATTGGTTATGGTATTCGTTATGAATATGGCATGTTTAATCAACAAATTAAAAATGGCGCGCAAATCGAGCATCCTGACAATTGGTTACGTAATGGTAATCCTTGGGAAATTGCTGCACCTGAAAAAGCCATAAGAGTGAAGTTTTTTGGCCATGTTGATGTGATTAAAAAACGCAGTGGTCAGCAGTATCGTCAATGGAATAATACCCAAGATGTACTTGCTGTGCCTTATGATATGCCAATTCCTGGTTATCAAAACGGTATTGTGAATACTTTAAGGTTATGGAAGTCTGAAGCAACCGATGAATTTGATCTTGGTGAATTTAACGCTGGTAGTTATACCGAGTCGGTGGCTAAAAAGAATTTAGCTGAACAAATCACTATGGTGCTTTATCCAAATGACACCAGTGAAAACGGTAAAGAGCTTCGCTTACGTCAACAGTACTTTTTATCTTCAGCATCGCTGCAAGATACTATTAATAGCTATGTTGAAAACTGTGGCAATAATTTTGATGAATTTATTGAGTTAAATAGTTTTCAACTTAACGACACGCACCCAAGTATTGCGGTACCTGAATTGATGCGCATTTTGATGGATGACTATGCAATTTCATGGGATGCTGCATGGAATATCACCACAAAAACTATGGCTTACACTAACCATACTTTATTACCTGAAGCATTGGAAAAATGGCCAGTAAGTTTATTCGCCAATTTATTACCGCGAATTTTAGAAATTATTTACGAAATCAACGCTCGTTTTCTTCTGCAAGTGGCTGTTGCATGGCCTGGCGATTCAAGTAAGCAGCAAGCCTTGTCATTAATTGATGAAGGTCATGAACCCCAAGTACGTATGGCACACTTAGCTATCGTTGGTAGTTATTCTGTTAATGGAGTGGCGGCTTTACATACCAAGCTTTTAAAAGCTGGATTGTTTAATGATTTTTATCAACTTTGGCCTGAAAAATTCAATAACAAAACTAACGGTGTTACACCACGTCGTTGGTTATCTCATTGCAACACGAGTTTAGCTGAGCTTATCTCAAGTAAAATTGATAAAAACTGGGTTGCCGATTTTTCAAATGTCGATCAATTAGCTAAATTTGCTGAAGATCATGCTTTCCAAAAGCAATGGCGTGAAAGTAAGAAAGCCAACAAAGTCGTTTTAGCTGACTTTGTAGAGCAAGCAACAGGTGTTAAGTTTGACGTAGATATGATGTTTGATGTGCAAGTTAAGCGTATTCATGAATACAAGCGTCAATTATTGAATATTTTACATGTTATTGGTTTGTATGACCGAATTCGCAAAGGCGATACTGCAGATATCACACCGCGCTGTGTGTTGATTGGTGGTAAGGCAGCTCCTGGTTATGTGATGGCAAAAGAGATTATTAAGCTCATTAATAATGTTGCCGACACGATTAATTTAGATCCAAAAGCAGCTAAGTTTCTAAAAGTTGCTTTCGTACCAAATTATAATGTTTCTGCCATGGAGATTATTTGCCCAGCGACAGATTTATCTGAGCAAATATCAACAGCAGGTAAAGAAGCATCGGGTACAGGTAACATGAAATTTATGATGAATGGAGCACTAACTATTGGTACATTAGATGGTGCAAACATTGAAATTAGAGATGCAGTAGGCGAAGATAACTTTTTCCTATTTGGCGCTCAAGCTCATGAAATTTCAGATATTAGAGAAAATTATCAACCTAATGAGATCATAGCCAACTCTGAAACATTATCAGCAGTTATGCACTTGTTAGAAAGCGGTCACTTTAATTTATTTGAACCAAAGATATTTGATTCAATCATTAAAACTATACGTGACCCGCATGATATGTGGTTAACAGCTTACGATTTTGATAGTTATTTTCAAGCTCAACGAAGTGTTGATAAAACTTATCAAGATCAAACTCTGTGGACCAAAATGAGTATTTTAAACACTGCAGCGAGTGGTGTGTTTTCGAGCGATCATACGATCAGGCAGTATCGAGATGAAATATGGAAGCTTTAGTAATTTACTGATATACCAAGTGATTAATTAAATTGGTATTAAAAAAGTAAAACGCTATTTATTGAACGTTCTTAATGTTTGAAAAAGGATAGGAAACGATATGCCCAATTATGTAGAAAGAAGAATAAGTAGTCTAACAAAAGAAACTTATGCATTAGTTTTAGCGGGGGGCCGAGGTTCACGACTTTATGAATTAACCGATAGAAGAGCTAAGCCAGCGACCTTTTTTGGTGGTAAGTTTAGGATCATCGACTTTCCTTTATCAAACTGTGTTAACTCAGGTATTAGGCGTGTTGGTATCGCGACTCAATATAAATCGCACTCGCTTATTCGTCACGTTAATCGAGGTTGGGGTCACTTTAAAAAAGAGCTGGGTGAATCAATTGAAATTTTGCCAGCATCACAACAAACAGGTGATGGTTGGTATCTAGGTACGGCTGATGCCGTGTTTCAAAACATCGATATTATCAGACATGAATTACCTAAATACGTCATGATTTTATCAGGCGACCACGTTTATCGTATGGATTACGGTCCGTTACTGGCTGAGCATGTAGCTAACGAAGCTGATATGACCGTATGTTGTATCGAAACTTCTGTCGAAGAGGCCGCAGGTCAGTTTGGTGTAATGACGGTTGATGAAGATAGTCGTGTTTGTCGTTTTGATGAAAAACCTGCTAACCCTTCTGAAGTTCCTGGTAAACCTGGTGTTACATTAGCGTCAATGGGTAACTATGTTTTCAATACTGAGTTTTTGTTTGAACAACTAGAAAAAGATGCTGCTCAAGAAGGCTCAAGTGGTGATTTTGGTAATGACATTATTCCTAGAATCATAGAGTCGCATCGCGTTTTTGCCTTTCCATTTAAAGATCCTGATAGCGAAAAACAACCTTATTGGCGCGATGTAGGTACGTTAGACTCTTTCTGGGAAGCTAACATGGAATTAGTTGCACCAGAGCCTCAACTTAATATGTACGATGAGAACTGGCCTATTTGGACTTATCAAGAACAAACAGCACCTGCTAAATTTGTATTTGACCAAGACGAGAGACGCGGAATTGCTATTGATTCTACTGTTTCTGGTGGTGTTGTTGTTTCTGGTTCAACAGTGAAAAGGTCTTTACTGTTTTCAAAAGTTAGAGTTAATTCTTATTGTGATATTGATGAGTCAGTTATTTTACCCGGGGTTATTATTAATCGTAATTGCGTAATTAAAAAAGCGATTATCGATCGAAGTAGTATTATTCCAGAGGGTATGGAAATTGGCGTAAATCACGATAATGATCGTGCTAATGGCTTTAGGGTTACTGATAAGGGTGTCGTTTTAGTCACCCGAGGTATGCTTGACAAGCTTGAAAGTAACAATAAATAGCTATCGATAAACAATTATTAACGTACAGGATAATTTCAAATAGATGAAATTATCCTCGTTATTTTCAATTGTATTTAAATTTATTAAATAAGCTATTAAAAGTAATCTCTTAAAAGTAATCGTATAAAAGTTAACGGTATACTAGGAAAACGCAATGAAAAACCTAGCAAAAAGCTTGTTAGATAACGAAGAAGTATCAGCAATAGTTAATGTAAAGCATAGAGATATATTCTCTGTTTTAGGCATACATAAACACCCAACGGCTGGCGGTTTGATTGTTCGAGCCTTTTTACCTGAAGCCACCAGTGTTGAAGTTATAGACACGAAAACTAATGCTTTAGTGGCTGAACTTAGTCAAGTAGATCAAGCTGGACTCTTCGAAGGTAAACTAGGGAGAAAACGGAACGTTTTTGACTACCGCTTACGTGTTTCATATAAAGATGAAACTGTCATTGTTGATGACCCATACCGTTATCCTTCGTTATTAAAAAATGAAGATCTATACCTTTTTTGTGAAGGTACTCATGAGCAAACTTATCAATGGATGGGCTCTCATGAAAAAACCGTAGATAATGTCAAAGGCACACATTTTGTTGTCTGGGCGCCAGATGCTTCACGTGTTTCTGTCGTGGGAGACTTTAACTATTGGGATGGTCGACATCACGTCATGCGTAAGCACCCTGGCTCAGGCGTTTGGGAAATTTTCCTGCCCAATGTTTCAGCTGATGCCAGTTATAAATATGAAATTTCTGATAAATATGAACAAATTCAGCCATTAAAAGCTGACCCATATACATTTTCTATGCAACTTGCCCCTGAAACTGCCTCTAAAGTTATTCAAAATAGTGAATACCAGTGGCAAGATGCGAAGTGGATGAGTGAACGCGATTCATCTTCAAATCATTATAATGGTGCGGTTTCTATTTACGAAGTGCATTTAGGCTCTTGGAAAAGAAACGCAGATAATAGTGCGGATAATTCACACTCACCAAGTTATTTAACTTACCGTGAATTAGCTGAGCAATTAGTGCCCTATGTTGTTGAAATGGGCTTTACTCACCTGCAACTTATGCCCGTAAGTGAGTACCCATTTGACGGTTCATGGGGTTATCAGCCTATTGGACTTTTTGCACCTACTGCTCGTTTTGGTAGTGCGGAAGACTTTAAATATTTTGTCGATTGTTGTCATAGTGCCGGCATTGGTTTGCTACTTGATTGGGTGCCAGGTCACTTTCCAACCGATGAGCACGGTACGGGTAAATTCGATGGTTCATGTCTTTATGAACACGAAGATCTGCGCAAAGGTTTTCATCCTGATTGGAAAACACTTATCTATAACTATGGTCGCTCAGAAGTACAAAGTTATTTGCTCAGCAATGCGATTTACTGGCTAGATCAATACCATATCGATGGTTTGCGTGTTGATGCTGTTGCTTCTATGTTGTATCTAGATTACAGCCGCGAAGCTGGAGAGTGGCTACCTAATGTTCATGGTGGAAGAGAAAATTTAGAAGCGATTGACGTCTTACAAAAGGTCAATACACGATCTTATGCAAAACATCCCGGCGTTATGATGATTGCAGAAGAATCAACCGCTTGGCCAGGTGTTTCTAAACCCGTTGACGGTGGCGGTTTAGGCTTCGGTTTTAAATGGAACATGGGTTGGATGAATGACACGTTAAAGTTTATGGAACGTGATCCTATTTATCGTCAACATCATCACAGTGAAATGACCTTCGGCTTAGTTTACTCCTTTAGTGAAAACTTTGTTTTACCTATAAGTCACGATGAAGTTGTGCATGGTAAAGGTTCATTACTGAATAAAATGCCCGGTGATGATTGGCAAAAATTTGCTAATTTACGCGCTTATTACGGTTTTATGTGGACTCATCCAGGTAAAAAATTATTGTTTATGGGCTGTGAATTTGCGCAACGTGCTGAATGGAATCATGATCAAAGCTTAGATTGGCATTTGCTTGAACATGACAGCCATAAAGGTATGCAAACACTGATAAAAGATCTAAATCATACTTATCGCAATATTCCTGCATTACATGAACTTGATTGTGACGGTAATGGTTTTGAATGGTTAGATTCACAAAACAGTGCGCAATCTATTTTGGTTTATTTACGAAAAGGTCAAACAGGTACAGCACCGGCCTTAGTTGTTGTTAATCTTACGCCAACAAGTTACGAAAACTTTTCTGTCGGTGTTCCTCAAGCGGGTTTCTATCGAGAATGTTTAAATACTGACAGCAGTATTTATGGTGGCAGTAATGTGGGTAATGGCGGCGGTGTTAACTCAGTGAATGAGGCTTACGCTGGACAAGCGAATAAAGTTTCCTTGTCAGTGCCTCCGCTTGCAACCATGATTTTTGAATTGCAGCAACACGATTAAAAGAAAGTGTGTTGGGCAAGAGTGTTGGTCCAGTGTTTTGTAGGTCGGACTTCAGTCCGACAACCACTTAGCAGGCGATTAATTCGATAGATTGATTAATCCTTGCAGCGGGTTTTATATTTTAGATCGGTATTAATACAGATAACTATTAAATAGGAATTAAACCTGATGGGCTAAAGCCCAACCTACAAGTGCTTACGGGCGATAACGTAGTGTTGGTCCAGTGTTTTGTAGGTCGGACTTCAGTCCGTCAATCACTAGCAGGCGATTAATTCGATAGATTGATTAATCCTTGCCGCGGGTTTTATATTTTAGATCGGTATTAATACAGATAACTATTAAATAGAAATTAAACCTAATGGGCTAAAGCCCAACCTACAAGTGCTTACGGGCGATAACGTAGTGTTGGTCCAGTGTTTTGTAGGTCGGACTTCAGTCCGTCAACCACTTAGCAGGCGATTAATTCGATAGATTGATTAATCCTTGCAGCAGGCTTGATTTTTTAGATCGGTATTAATACAGATAACTATTAAATAGAAATTAAACCTGATGGGCTAAAGCCCAACCTACACAGGGTCTGCAAGTTATTTAAGCGCATAAATATATTATTTTTTAAGGGTAAGTTATGACAACTGAACATGTGAAAAAAGCTAAGCAAGTAAAGACTCAAGCATTTACAGATCAAAAACCAGGTACTTCAGGCCTTAGAAAAAAAGTTAAGCAATTCCAACAGCCCGGTTATTTAGAAAACTTTGTTCAAGCCGTGTTTAATACCATAGCACCTTGTAAAGGCAAAAAATTGGTTGTCGGTGGTGACGGCCGATTTTATAACCGTGAAGCAATACAAGTGATTATTCGCATGGCGGTTGCCAATGGTTTTTCTCATATTTTGGTGGGCCAGGGCGGTATTTTATCTACACCGGCAGCTTCATGTGTGATCAGAAAGAATAAAGCCTGTGGTGGTATTATTTTATCAGCTAGTCATAATCCAGGTGGTCCAGATGAAGATTTTGGTATTAAATTTAATGGTGAAAATGGCGGACCAGCACCCGAAAAATTAACCGATGCGATATTTCAACAAACCTTATCGATGGAGCAATACCTGAGTATTGACGCCGACGATATTGAACTAGACCAATTAGCTACTGTGCAAATAGCGCAATGCCAAATCGATATTATTGATCCCGTGAGTGATTATGCTGATTTAATGGAGTCGATGTTTGATTTTTCTGCCATGAAGTCTTTGCTTGCTAAAGGTGACTTTCGTTTATGTTTTGACGCCATGCATGCGGTTAATGGTCCTTATGCAAAAGAAATTCTTGAAAATCGCTTAGGTGCACCTGCTGGCGCTGTTATTAATGGCGTGCCATTAACTGATTTTGGTGGCGGACATCCTGATCCTAACTTAGTGCATGCGCATGAGTTAGTTGATTTAGTCTATGGTGAAGATGGCTTTGATTTTGGCGCGGCTTCAGATGGTGACGGCGATCGAAATATGGTGCTAGGTAAAGCTTTTTATATTAACCCTTGCGACAGTTTGGCGATATTAACAGCCAACGCTAATTTAATACCTGCTTATGCTAAAGGCATAGCCGGTGTTGCGCGTTCAATGCCGACAAGTCGAGCGGTTGATCGTGTGGCCGAAGCGTTGAACATTCCCTGCTTTGAAACACCAACTGGTTGGAAATTTTTCGGTAATTTATTAGACGCAGGTAAAATAACTTTATGTGGCGAAGAAAGCTTCGGTACTGGCTCTGATCATATTAGAGAAAAAGATGGTTTATGGGCGGTGTTGTTTTGGCTTAATTTAATTGCAGTAAAAAAACAGCCAGTCAGCGAAATTGTTAGAAACCACTGGGTGCAATATGGCCGAGACTATTTTACTCGTCATGATTATGAAGCTGTAGATAGTGCCAATGCGCATGAAATGATCAGTCAATTAAAAGCCAAAATTGCTAGCTTGCCTGGTCAGGAATTTGCCGGTGTTAAAGTAACATCAGCAGACGATTTTCAATATATCGACCCCGTTGATAATAGTAAAACGACGGCGCAGGGTGTCCGCATTTATCTAGAGAATGGCGGACGAATTGTATTTAGACTTTCGGGTACTGGTACACAAGGCGCAACGTTAAGAGTTTATTTAGACTGCTATCAGCAAGACCCCGCTTTGTTAGAGCAAGAAACACAACAAGCGCTTGGTGAATTAATACAAGTGGCAGAATCTGTCGCGGGCATTAAACAATTTACCGGCAGAACAAAGCCTGATGTGATCACATAATAGGTACGTTTCTATAATTGGCTCTACAAGTTAATCCTTAAGATAAGTATCGAACAGTTAAGATATAAAGATAGGTATAAAATGAAAATATTAATGGCTGCCGCCGAAAATGATGCATTACCCCGTGGAAAAGTAGGGGGTATTGGAGATGTTGTACGAGATATTCCGCTTGCCTTAGGTAAAATTGACCAAGAAGTTGATGTGGTGATTCCTGGCTACGGGAGTTTTTCTAAATTAGAAGGGGCAAAGCACATCACCTCTATAGACGTGACGTTTGGCGGACAGCACGAAAAAATTGATATTTTCAAAGTATCTTTTAAAAACTCAACGAAAAACACATCAAAAAATGTTACTCAATGGGTAATTGAGCATCCTTTATTTGCCATAGGCGGAGAAGGAAAAATTTATTGTGATGACCCAAGCAATCGACCTTTTGCGTCTGATGCCAGTAAATTTGCTTTATTTAGTGCTGCTGTTGCTAAAGCGGTAATTAGCGATGTTTTTGGTAAAATAGACGTATTGCATTTACATGACTGGCATACCGCTATGGTGTCAGTGTTACGTGCCTTTGATCCTGAATACCAGCAACTAAAAGCGATTAAAACCGTTTTCACTATTCATAATATTGCATTACAGGGTATTAGACCTTTCGATGGTGATGAATCATCGTTAAAGGCTTGGTTTCCGTATTTAGCGTTCGATTATAGTAAAATTAACGATCCTCGTTATCACGATTGCTATAACCCTATGCGTGCAGGTATTACACTGTCGGATAAAGTGCATGCGGTTTCTCCTACTTATGCAAAAGAAATATTACTGCCTAGCAATATTGAACAAGGGCACTTTGGTGGTGAAGGTTTAGAGCATGATTTACGTTTTGCCGCTGAAACTGGCAGGCTACATGGTATATTGAATGGTTGTGAGTACCCTGACAGTGCAGATGCACCCCTTAAACTAAAAGCATTATTAAAGTTGTCCGCCAAAGAAGTAATCAAATGGCTTGGAGATAAGCCTTTAGTGGATCAAGCACACTTAATTGCCGCAACTCGTTTAGAGCAAATAGCAAATATAAAGTATAAAAAACAACCCTTAGTATTAACTTCAGTTGGGCGTATTACCGATCAAAAAGTTCGTCTTTTTCAAGAAATAATGCCCAATGGTAAAACCGCTTTAGAGCACTTATTAACGATATTAGCTGATGATGGCGTTTTTATTTTATTAGGCAGTGGCGACAAAAAACTAGAAGAGTTTCTAGCAAAAATAGCTGTAAATAATAGTAACTTTATTTTTCTAAAAGGCTATTCAGAAGCGCTATCGATTAACATGTATAACTCTGGCGATTTATTTTTAATGCCAAGTTCATTCGAACCTTGTGGTATTAGCCAAATGTTAGCAATGCGAGCAGGACAGCCTTGTTTAGCCCATAGTGTTGGTGGTTTAAGTGACACAATAAGCCATAACGTAAATGGCTTTACGTTTAATGGTGACACCCCTCAGCAGCAAGCCGAAAATATGCTCAGTTGTTTCCATTCAGTGTTAGCACTTAAAAAGCATAGTCCCACAGAATGGGCAACAATCTCAGACAATGCCTTAAAGTCACGATATTTATGGAGTGACGTCGCTCATGATTATATTAAACACTTATATAGTCATTAAAGTAGTCATTAAGCTTGAGAAAAAATTATAAATTAAGCGATAAGTGAATGTGAAAGGTAGGGCGTTCAACTGATATTTTATAAATTTCATCGATAAATTGAGTACTTAGACAGTTTTTGTCGTAGTATTTTAGTGAAGTAATACCCATTGCTATAATCACTAAAACCCTGATGCTAATTCAGGGCTCATGACCGAGAAATAATATGCTAAAAAAATACGCCCATTTACTGTCTTCACTGCTTATCAGCTTTGTTTACTTATTTTCGTTATCAGCCAATAGTACAGAGCCAATGTGGCCTGGCAGTGATTATTCCCCTTCAATTCCTACTTTTAAAGATGTGCTGGGGTACGACGTTGGCGAAAAAATCACTAACCATGGTGATATGCTACGTTACTTTGAAGCACTAGAACGTGCAGCGCCAAAGCAGATTAAACTCTTTGAATACGGGCGCACATGGGAAGGTCGTAAGCTTATATATGCAGCCATTGGTAACCGTGATGTTATCGCAAACCTCAATGGCTTTGCCGATAAAATGCAAAAGCTGTCTGATCCACGCATTACCGATAAAAGTGCGGCTAAAGCGTTAATTGACCAACTACCTTCTTCAGTATGGCTAGGTTATGGCGTGCATGGCAATGAAATTAGTAGTACCGATGCGGCAATGATGACGGCGTATCATTTACTCGCCGCACCAAATGAAACAACCAACCGTAAAATATTAAAAAACACCATTGTTTTTATTGACCCATTACAAAACCCTGATGGCCGTACCCGATTTACCAGTCGTTATTACGCCACTGTTGGCATGCATCACAGTGATGATAGATTAAGCGCCGAGCATAATGAGCCTTGGCCAAGTGGTCGTTCTAATCACTATCTGTTTGATATGAATAGAGATTGGTTAGCAATAACACAACCTGAAACCGCAGGTCGCATTCGTGCTATGAATCATTATCGTCCTCTAGTGGTAATTGATTTACATGAAATGGGCGGTGATAGCAGTTACTACTTTTCGCCTGCCGCACAACCTTTTAATCCGCACATGACCAAAACACAAATCGATAATATGACTGCGATTGGTAAAAACCATGGTAAACATTTTGACCGCCACGGTTTTGATTACTTTACCCGTGAAGTGTTTGATGCCTTTTATCCAGGGTATGGTGACAGTTGGCCGATATTCTATGGTGCTTCTGCGTCAACCTATGAAGTTTCTTCTTCAAGAGGTGAGCTATTTAAGAAAAAAACGGGAGAAACCTTAACCTATAAAAATACCGTTCAACGACATTTTGTTGCGTCAATTTCTACCGCTGAAGGCGTAGCTGATAATCATAATAAGTTACTTAATGACTATTATAACTATCAAACCAGCGCGATTAAAGCCGGTAAAAACAACAAAGAGCGAGTTTATATTTTACCTAACAAACGCAATGTTGCAGGAAGTCATCGCCTTGCAACACTCATGGCAGAACATGGTGTTGAAGTTAAGCAAGCCAACAACGACTTTAAACACTGTGGTAAAAGCTATCAAGCGGGGGCTTATATTATCGATACGGCTCAACCTAAAGGTCGCTTTGTTAAAACAACTTTTACCCAGCAAGTTGATATGTCATCGGCATTTGTGAAAGAGCAAGAGCGCCGTCGCGCTAGAAAATTAGATGATGAAATCTATGATGTCACGGGGTGGTCATTGCCGTTAATGTTCGATGTTGATGTTGATGCCTGCTCAAAAGCGGTCAAAGTAGCCAGTCATAAAATTGATAGCAATGATAAACTTGTTGGCAAGGTTATTAATCCTGATGCTACAGTTGCCTATTTAGTGCCTTGGGGTGATATGGCCGCAGGTCGATTTTTAACGGCTGCATTGCAACAAAGTATTACGCTTAAAAGTGCCGATAAAGCCTTTACCTTAGAAGATAATCAAAAGTTTACTGCGGGTACACTAATCATAGAAAAGCGCAGTAATGATGATGACTTAGCCGCTAAAATAATCAGCATAGCCAAAAATACAGGTGCGCAAGTTCAAGGGGTTAATTCAAGTTGGGTGACTCAAGGCCCAAGTTTTGGCAGTAGCAATACGGTGACTATGTCAGCGCCGAAAATCGCTATGGCATGGGATAACCCAGTGAGTTCGCTAAGTGCCGGTAACACGCGCTTTGTTATTGAACGCCAGTTTAATTACCCTGTTACCGCAATACGCACGCTTACCCTTAAAAGTGCTGATTTATCAAATTACCAAGTACTTATTTTACCTTCAGGTGACTATAAAGAACTGCTGGGTGTAAGTGGCGCTGATAATATCAAGCAATGGGTTAAACGTGGTGGTGTGTTGATCACGCTAGGTCGTGCAACGCAATTTGCCGCCGAGCATGATATTGCTTTGCTCGATGTTAAAAGAGAGCGCGCGTTTAAAGAGAAAGCAGACGATAAATCTAAACCAGCAAAAGAGCTTGAAGGTGAGTCAATGGTTGATGGGCAGTTATTCACGACTAAAGACGAGTTAGTTTCAGCCAGTGAGAATACCAAAGAAAGCCCAGACTTTGTTGCCGGAGTATTGGCTAATATTGAAGTCGACCAAGAACATTGGTTAACTGCGGGAGTGCATGAAAACCTAACGGCTATTGCTTATGGCAGCGATATTTATGCGCCAATAAAGTTAGCGTCAGGTAAAAATTTGGCATGGTTTAGCGATGCTGAAAATGTTTTGGCAAGCGGTTACTTATGGGCAGAAAATAAAAAGCAATTAGCTTATAAGCCTTATCTGATTCATCAACCTATGGGCCGAGGCATGGTTATCGCTTTTACCCAAGAGCCAACCACAAGAGCTTATTTAGATGGTTTAAATGTTATGCTGATGAATACGATTTTCAGAGCAGCAGCGCATGCAACACCGTTAAAATAATCGCTAACAGCAAACGAGTTTGACATAAAGCGTTTGCGATTGTGTTGATGATAACGTTTGATATAGAAATAGGGGGCTTGCTAAAACCTTAGCACAGCCCTAGATAAGTTCATTTTTACCAAGCGAGTAACGTCGCTTTTTATCTGATACAAATTTAATTAATAGTCATTCTACTTATAAATTTATAACGCCGTCGTTATTTACTTTACCGTGAGCGTCTGCCCAATAGCACATTATATTTAGTCGCTTTTCACCTTACAGTTGTTTCAATTTAATTTTGGAGTAACTTATGACACACAAAGTATTTAATGATTGCCAGTACCCCGTTGATAAAACAAACACCTTTGGTTTAGCTAAACCGCCATGTAATCGCTTGACTTACTTACATCAGGCATCCCTTTGTACGCACAGCGAAATGGACCTCACACAACGTGATGAAGGCAGCGTCATCCAAGGCCACATTATTTCCCTTCACACGATACAGCTGATAAATCAGCTCATGCAAAACATAAAACTCATCATGCCACTTGCTGATTTACCGCTACTTTGTAGTACATCACAGGCCATTATGGATAAGTTACTTAGCGGGTTATCCCAATGAAAATGTTTGTTGATGTGCCAGAGGTCTATCTTTATCGTAACGTCGTTGATTTTAGAAAATCTATCAATGGCTTAGTCATGATTGTTGAACAACAAATGCAAGTATCACCGCTAACCGGCAGCGTCTTTGTGTTTTGCAATAAAGGGCGAGATAAACTTAAGGTGTTGTATTGGGATAAAACCGGTTTTGCTTTGTGGTATAAACGGCTTGAAAAAGACAAGTTTAAATGGCCCAATAAACTTACTTCAACATCACTTGATTTATCTGAGCAGCAATTGCATTGGCTGTTTAACGGCTTTGATGTGCTGGGACATCAAGCTATTCGTTATGACACGGTTGCCTTATAACATGTGATCATAAGCAGCATTTATTGATCACGAAATAATCTTAATAAAGCCAACAAGTTAGTGTGATTTATTGATAAAATAAGTCCATGAATGATGACGCGCAATCCTTACCCAATAACATTGAACAGCTCAAAGCGATGCTGTTGGCTGAGCGTAAGCAATCAGCTAACCAGGCCGCGAGATTGCAGTTTCTGGAGGAGCAGTTCCGCCTTGCTCAACAGCAACGCTTTGGTGTGCGAAGTGAAGGTCATCCTGCACAAGGTGATTTGTTTAATGAAGTCGAAGTCGTCCTTGATGAGGTTTTAGCAACGGTTGAGTCAACCCCTGCAGTTGTTAAGAAAAAACCGGTGAGACAAAAGCTCCCTAAAACGCTTGAGCGTGAAATTATAATTCATGATTTAAGCGACACAGAAAAGACCTGTGACTGCTGTGGTGAGTCATTGCATCCTATGGGTGAATCGCGCAGTGAGAAGCTTGAGTTTATTCCGGCAAAAGTTAAAGTGATTGAGCATGTACGACTCAAATACAGTTGTCGAACATGTGAAAAAGAAGGTGTTAGCACGCACGTTAAAAGTGCACGTGTCCCTCTCAGCCCAATACCTAAAGGGTTTGCAACGCCGTCATTGTTAAGTCAAATCATCACCAGTAAATATCAATATGCATTGCCGCTTTATCGCCAAGAAAGCTTGTTTAAGCAATACGGTATTGCATTAAGCCGGCAGACGATGAGCGAGTGGATGATGAAATGCAGCGAACTATTTAAGCCGCTTTATGAACAGTTAAAGAAAACGCTCTTACAGCAATATGTTATTCAAGCGGATGAAACCACGCTTAACGTGATTAATGAAGATAAAGCTAAGTGCTATATGTGGCTCTACTGCACGGGCAGTGATACGCCTGTGCACAGTGATGTGCCTAATATTGTGCTTTTTGATTATCAATCTAGTCGTGCGGGGCAATGTCCGGTTGATTATCTCAATGGATATACGGGCTATTTGCAAGTGGATGGCTATGCGGGTTATGAAAAAACGCAAGCAACCCTCGCGGGGTGTTGGGCACACGCGCGTCGAAAATTTAAAGAAGCAGACATCGCACAACCAAAAGGAAAAACAGGTAAGGCGAATATGGCGCTGAGCCATATTCAAAAGCTGTATCGATTAGAAACACAAATAAAAGATAAAACGGCGCAGGAAAAGTATCAACAGCGCCAGGAAAAAGCTAAGCCTATACTCGTACAGTTTTATCAATGGTTAGAAAAAGCCAACGTGCCACCCAAAACAGCCTTAGGTAAGGCTATTCAATACTGTAAAAATCAACGCCATAAACTCAGTCGTTATATTGAAAATGGTGAGCTAAGTATCGACAATAACCGTGCAGAGCGTGCCGTGAAACCGTTTGTGATTGGTCGAAAAAACTGGTTATTCTCAAACACCGCGAATGGCGCAAACACCAGTGCGATGCTTTACTCGATGATAGAAACAGCAAAAGCGAATGATTTAGTCCCGTTTGATTATCTCATGCATTGCCTTGAGCAATTAACCAACTCAACACTCGACATTAACGCATTATTACCTTGGAACGTAAAACTTAATAAAGTGTAGAGAAAGTTTGTGGGGGAAAACAGAGGAAATCATCCATGATCAACACTCCCTGTTTTATTCGTCCTTGTAGTGGCTCCATGCCACCGCACTTCATCCTGAAGTATCCATAACCCAGCATCCTGCTTGGTGTTGTTGCCAACACCAACAATACTAGAAGAATATAAATATAATGCAAACCTGAGTACGATTTAAATTCAAGGTGTTCATTAGCCGACGCTCACACTTTACCCATTAAAAATGGGTCGCTAATTAATCAACTTGTTATAAATACCCTGTAATAAATACCCTATAAGGCAGTAGAGTATGTAGTAGCGGCCTATTAGCATTGAAAGCAATGAGTTTATTGGAGGTTTAGAGCATATCACCAAAGGTAGATTATTGTTTTAAATTGGTATAACCCATCATCTTGAGAAGGTAGTACATATCAACAATAATGTCTTTGTCGTTACTTAGCTCTTGACGGAAAAATGCCGACCGACCAAAACAAGGCTACTTTTATTTTGAATGGACTCAATAATAGATTAACTATTTAGTGTATTAAGTGAGATTTTATCGCGTTATGAAGAGTAAAATTAGCCCCTGTAAATAAATTAGCTACAGGGGCTAAAGTTTTAGATTACTTATTATTTCTTTAACTTATGGTGCGTCTTTTACGACAAATATCGATCAAGCCTTTGGTTGAACCGTCCATATCTAAAGGCATATCTATATTAGTAAGCTTACTGAATATTTCATTGCCGAGTGCTTTACCTAATTCTACACCCCATTGGTCAAATGAGTTTATTTGCCAGATTACGCCTTGCACAAATACTTTATGCTCATACAATGCAATAAGACTGCCTAAAGCTTTAGGTGTTAATTTTGGCATTAATAAGGTGTTACTGGGTTTATTACCTTTCATGACTTTATGAGATGACAAATAACTTATTTCATCGGTACTACATTTTGCTTTAGTCATGGCGGCAATAACTTGTTCTTTAGATTGACCTTCCATTAACGCTTGGCTTTGGCCTAAACAGTTAGCAATTAGCATGTCATGATGATCTGAAATATCTACATGCGGGTTAAGCGGTAGAATAAAGTCGACTGGTATTGGGGTCTTACTTTGATGGATTAACTGATGAAATGAATGTTGTCCATTAGTACCTTCACTACCCCAAATAATAGGGCCGGTATCATAGTTAGTTTCTTGGTTATCTAAATTCACCGATTTACCGTTACTTTCCATATCAAGTTGCTGTATGTAAGCCGGCAAACCACGTAAATAATGATAATAGGGCAGCAATACTTGTGACTGAGCACCGTGGAAGTTTCTATACCAAACGCCAAGCAATGCCATAATTACCGGCATATTTTCTTCAAATGGTGTTTGTCTAAAATGCTCGTCCATTTCATAAGCGCCATTTAAAAACGCTAAGTAATTTTCATAGCCAATACCCATAGCAAGCGGTAAACCAATAGCAGACCAAATAGAGTAACGACCACCGACCCAATCCCACATAGGGAAGATGTTTTTCTCACTAATACCAAAGCTTTTCGCCGCTTCAATATTACTAGAAACACAGGCAAAGTTGTGCTGAATGTCAGCGACATCGGCTTGTTTCAAGAACCATTCTTTAGCCGACTCAGTGTTTCTAAGGGTTTCTTGCGTGGTTAATGTTTTTGATGAGGTGATCACTAAAGTCGTTTCAGGGTCTAAACCTGACAACACGTCATGAATATGACAACCATCAACATTGGCAACGTAATGTACATTCAAGTGCTTTTGACGGTAAGGCTTTAAAGCTTCAGACATTATTTTAGGCCCTAAAAATGAGCCACCAATGCCAATAGCGACAATATCTGTAAAAGCCTTGCCGCTATAACCTTTTGTAACACCTGAAGAAACGTCATTCACAAACACTTTTATTTTCTCTAAAGTGCTTTTGACCAATGGCATAATGTTTTCACCATCAACATAGACGGGCTCATCAGAAAAATTACGCAGGGCGGTATGTAGAACGGGGCGGTTTTCAGTGGTGTTAATTGGCGCCCCTGAAAACATTTCTTCTATTTTGTCTTTAACACCACATTGCTGTGCTAAATCAACCAGCAATTTTTTCGTTTCAGGGACTAAATGATTTTTTGAGTAATCTAAAGTTAGCCCTGATGCTGATATGGTGAATTTTTCAAACCGCTCAGGGTCAATTCGAAACAAAGATTGTAAGTGTATTGTTTTACTGTCTAAATAATGAATTTGTAAGTTTTGCCATGCCAGTGAATTAGTTAACATGTTTAATAAGCCTTTATAATAAAATTTATGTTTGTTTCAAAAAATAGATCAGCTGCCAAAATGACTATTTGAATAAACAGCTTAATGCTGTTTATTCAAATTAGTGCTAGTAATTTAAACGCTAGCAGCCCCATCTAATTGACTTAACACTTCTGCTTGAGTCGGTGGTTGACAACCAATTTTTGATACGTTGATAGAAGCAGCTAAAGAGCCGAACTTTAAGGCATAAGCTAAGTCTGCTTTCTGAGCTGAAGGTGTTAGCGCATTATCACGAAGTAATTGAGCCAGCATTGCTGAAAAGAAGGTATCTCCAGCGCCTACAGTATCTCCCATGGGCACGGCTTGAAATACAGCTTGTTTAATATTAACGTGTTCAGTAATAAAATGAGCGCCGTTTTCACCCAAGGTCAGTACTACCATACCATCTGTCATATCCTCAAGTATAGCGCTAGCTAAATGCTCAGGATCACCGATTAAGTCTTGCAATAGTAAATCTTCATCACTGACTTTGACAATGTCGGCGTAGGTAATTAATTGTGCGATGGCCTGAACATATTTTGCGTGATTAACTTCAACGCCTTTACGGACATTAACATCAATACTAATTTTTACGCCTCTAGCTTTTAGCGTGGTCATTACCGGGATTAATACATCGATCATTTCTGGTACAAGGGCTAAAGAGCCGGTATGAAAAAGGTCTAAATCTTTCGGTAAAATGTCTAGAAGCTTTTGCGCGTTAATATCTAGATCAGCCACTGACTTACGATACAATCTGTAATCAGGATTGCCTTGCTCATTTTTATACACTAAAGCTAATGAGGTTGCTTGAAATGATCGGTTGTTAGCCGGGATACTTATCCCTTCATCAACTGCAGATTTGTATATTTCATCTCCGAATATATCATTCGAAATAGGTGACAAGTAACTACAGTCGAGCCCTTGTCTAGAAAAACTTCTTGCTACATTATATGGAGAACCACCAATAAAAGGACGATAATCGCCATTTTCCTGCTTGATCATGTCAAAAACAGCTTCACCGAAAACAGCTACTTTAAATGTCATTTTAATTCCTTACTTTACCAGTTTCTAGTGCGTTAAAAGCACTTTAATTATTAACTCGCTTAGCGTTAATAAATGCAGTTGAGTTTAATCAATGCTCAATATACGCTCAGCGGTGTATTCATTGGTGATTAAACCATTAATTAATTTCGATCTGAGGGCGCCAAGAATGGCAAAGACTTTTTCTTCACCGGCAGCAATAGCATATACCGCTTTATCAGAGTTTACTTTTAACGGGGTACTGGCGACTCGTTGGTTAACGGCGCAGTCAATTAAGTTTCCATTGATATCTAAAACCCAACTAATCAACTCACCTACAGCGCCTTTGGTCTGTAATTCTTTGAGCTCTTTAGGGGTAACAAAACCATCGATATGAAGCGGTGAATTAATCGCTAAATTACCAACACCGACAAAAGTTACATCGGCTTGTGCTGCTAACTTTAAGTTATTGGCGATATAACGTTGCGCATGCAACTGTTCTTTTTCTTCCTTACTACTAGGTAGTACAGGTAATGGCATAGGGTAATGTTTAGCGTTAATGTGTTCAGCCATACGCATAACAACATCGTATGACGAGGCCGAGCCATCAGAAGCCATGTTACCTAGTAAGGCAACTATCTGATGTTGCTCACAGTTCAATAAAGCCAATTCTTCGACACAAGCCCTTAAAACTCGACCTGTTCCCATCGCTATTACTTTTGGCTCTGTTGATTTTAAATGCAGCTCTATTTCTTTAGCTCCCGCTTGAGCAAGACCTAAGGTAGACATTGGCTCATTTTCATCACTTGGCACAACAATACAAGATTGCAGTCCAAAGCGATTTTTAACTTTTAATTGTAAGTCCATACACTTAGCTATTGGATGTTCTAACCGGACTTTAATTAAGCCTTCGCTCACCGACAAGGCGACCATGCGTTGTGCAGATTGACGAGAGACATTAAGTTTTTTAGCTATTTCTTCTTGCGTATTGCCGGCAACATAATAGAGCCAACCTGCTTTAGCTGCATCGTCTAACTTTCTTATTTCTGCATTAGATCGCTTTAACACGGTTTACCTCTCGTTATTAACTGATGAAATTAGCGAAGGAACTAGTTCAAATAACTGGTCCCAATGTACTATTGTACTAACATCATCGAGTATTTGAGTAGCAATATCTTTATTTTTCAAATGACTAGCCCCAATATACCTGATTACATGCATATTGGCCGCCTGAGCAGCACGGATACCCGCATTAGAATCTTCTATCACTAAGCAGTTATGAGGTTCAACGCCCATTTTTTTAGCTGAGTGTAAAAACAAATCTGGTGCTGGTTTGCCATTTTTTACCTCAGATGAGGTAAATACTCGGTCGTCAAAATACTGTTCAAGCTTGGTATAGTGCAACGAATGTTTTACTTTTTCGGGACTGCCACTAGTAGCAACACAGCTATTGACCTTAAGTTGGGATAATATCCGGTCAAGGTGCTCAGTTTTTTGTAACTCCGAGGCAAATACTTCTATTAATGCTGCTCGATAGCGCTGGCGGAATTCGCTCGTTAACGTAACAGCAAAGTCGGCGAAAACTTTAGCGGTAACATGCTCAAAATTATAGCCTAAGAAGTTGATCAGAAAATAATCTTCTGAAACCACCACACCGACTTCTGCAAGCATACTAAGGAGTACGCGTTGGCTTAATATTTCGCTATCTACTAATACACCATCGCAATCAAAGATGACCAAATTTATGGAGTTATGTCTGGATAAAGCCTTAGATTCAGTCATCTTTTATTTTCCTATTGTATTATTATTTTAAATATCGCTCTAGGGTAGCAAGAGTACCGATATCCCAAAGCATTTCCAACCAAAAGGTAAAGTTTTTAGTAAAGTTTTCGTCATTGCTTAGATTTCCAAATATATCATTCATTTGTAAAAATACTGACGGGTCTTCTTTAGCTAAAGTTGCTTGAGATATTAATCTTGCTGACTGTGGATCATCAAGCGTAAAATCACTCTCATCATTACCACCTTCAAAACAAAGTCGGCACCACAATGCAACTACAAGTGCGAGACCTTTACAGTCTCTATTACTTGCGATGTTTGCGGCTATAATTGGCAAAATAAATTTAGGTAAACGGTTTGACGCATCTTGGCAAAGCCTAGGCACAGTGTCGCGTACTTCAGGATTGGCGAATCTTGATTCGATTATCGAAAAATACTCGTCAAAACTAACGCCTGGTACCGGAGCAAGGGTCGGAATAACTTCTTCGCTCACTAGCTTTTTAAGGTATTGACTGATCATTGGATCAGCCATTACGTCATGTACAAAAGCAATATTTAACAGCGATGCAGGGTAGGCTATAGCAGCGTGACCGCCATTAAGAATACGTAATTTCATTAATTCAAATGGTGCAACATCTTCAACAAACTCTACACCAACGTCCTCTAAAGGAGGGCGGCCATTGACAAAGTTGTCTTCTAATACCCATTGTCTGAAAGGTTCACAGAAAACCGGGGCTTGATCTTCTACACCAAACAACGTTGTTAATCGTTCACGCTCTTGTGCTGATGTTGCTGGCGTAATGCAGTCAACCATTGAATTGGGAAACGTAACATTTTCGCTGATCCAATTTGCTAACTCAGGGTCAATTGCATTGGCCATTTCATTGACAACACGTTGCGTAACATTACCATTATGCGGAATATTGTCACAAGACATGACCGTGAACGGTTTAATGTTTTGCTCGCGGCGAAATTTAAGTGCCGCAATAATTAAACCAAATACCGTAGAAGGTGAGTCGACATTAGCAATGTCGGCTTGAATTTCTGGATGAGCCAGGTTAAAAGCACCTGTTTTGTCATCCATAAAGTAACCACCTTCAGTAATGGTTAAAGATACAATGCGAATTTCGCTTGCACAGAGTGCAGTAATTAACGTGGCTGCGTCATTTTCAATAAAATCAGTCATCGCTGCAGTTACTTGCGCGGTAAGGTTTTTATCATCTAATTCAACAACGGTTGTTAACCAGTCTTGTTGTTTAAGTTTATCGCGCATAGCGGCATCGTATGACTTGATGCCAGCACCACGAATGGCCCAATCGTGAGCAATTCCGGCGTTGAATAATTTGTGCATATACATAGCTTGATGCGCACGATGAAAATTACCCACACCGATATGAATGATACCAGGCGTTAAAGATTCTCTGCTGTAGTTAGGTTTTTTGACCTGACTTGGCAGCGTATCAAGGGTTTTATTGTTTAGTTTAATAGACATAGGTATTTGCTCTTAGTGTCCAAAGGCTAAATTGAAACAACGCTAGCGTGTTTTTTTTGTTGTTGTGGCAAAGTGACACCTTCAGCATCAAAATGAAGCATCTTGTTGTCCACGGCACTTAGAAAAACTTTGTCGCCATAAACATAAGGACAATCACCACCCGCTTTGACAGTAAAGGTACCATTGCCTTCAACATGCACATGTAAAAAGGTTTCAGAACCAAGGTGTTCAATTACACCTACTTTTCCAGCCCACATGCCTGCTTCTGTTGATATCTCAATATGCTCTGGTCTAATACCTAAGCAACAAGTTGGATCACCCGATATTGGATCAATATCCATAAAGTTCATTTTTGGTGAACCAATAAAACCCGCGACAAATTTATTAACCGGAGTGTTGTATAGCTCTAAAGGGCTGCCAACTTGCTCAATTATACCGGCATTAAATACCGCAATACGATCAGCCATTGTCATTGCTTCTACCTGATCATGCGTTACATAAACCATTGTAGTGGCTAAGGTTTTATGTAACTCAGAAATTTCTAAGCGCATATTAACGCGCAAAGACGCATCTAAATTAGATAAAGGTTCATCAAATAAAAATGCAGAAGGCTGACGTACAATGGCGCGACCAATCGCAACACGTTGGCGTTGACCACCTGATAATTGCCCAGGCTTGCGCTCTAGGTAATCAGACAAGTTTAATATTTTTGCGACATTGGCTATTTTGCTATCAATTTCTTCTTTGCTAACTTTCGCACGCTTTAATGGAAAGGCGATATTGTTACGCACAGACATATGCGGGTACAAAGCATAAGATTGAAACACCATCGCTAAACCCCTTTTCGCTGGAGGTGTAGCCGTGGCATCTTCGCCATCAATTTCAATGTTGCCGCTTGTGGTGTCTTCTAAGCCGGCAATCATTCGTAATAAAGTTGATTTACCACAACCTGATGGACCAACAAATACGATAAACTCGCCGTCTTTAATTTCTAGATCAATCGGTTTAATAACACTTACATCGCCGAAATCTTTAGTTACTTGCTTTAAATTAATACTACCCATTTTCAAATCTCCTATTTAACTGCGCCGAAACTTAATCCACGCACTAATTGTTTTTGACTAAACCAACCAAGTATTAAAATTGGCACAATGGCCATTGCTGACGCTGCAGACAACTTGGCATAAAATAAGCCTTCTGGGCTTGAATAGCTGGCTATAAATGCGGTTAACGGTGCAGCATCTGCGGCGGTTAGAATGAGAGTCCAAAAGGCTTCATTCCACGCTAAAATCACATTTAATAATAATGTTGAAGCGATACCTGGTAAGGCTATAGGTAAAAGAACATATAATATTTCCTCACCGATACTTGCCCCATCCATTCTTGACGCTTCCAGCACTTCACTTGGGATCTCTCTAAAGTAGGTATAAAGCATCCAGACCATGATAGGTAAGTTGATCAAGGTCATCACAATAACCAAACCTATTTTAGTATCGAGTAAACCAAAATTACGGAACAGCAAGTAAATTGGAATAAGCACACCTACGGGTGGCAACATTTTGGTTGAAAGCATCCACATTAATAAACTTTTAGTACGTTCAGTTTGGACAAATGCCATTGACCAAGCTGCAGGGATAGCAATTAATAGTCCTAAAATACTTGAACCTATTGAAATTACTATAGAATTCCAAAAATGGTTAAAGTACGGCGAGCGTGCCAAAACCTCTTCGTAATTCTCTAACGTCCAGTCAAACATGAATAAACTTGGGCTAGAAGATATAGCTTCAGCCTCTGTTTTAAAGCTGGTGATCAAGGTCCATAATATTGGGAAAAATATTAAGCTACTGATTGTCCAAGCTAAAAAGGTATAAATTAATTTTGATTTATGACTCTTATTTATCGACATCAGTTAATCCTCCAAGTTCTTACCAATTAATCGCATTAAGAATATTGCAACTATATTGGCGATAATAACGGCAACAATGCCACCTGCTGAACCACCACCTACATCGAATTGTAGTAATGATTGTGTGTAAATTAGATAGGTAATATTGGTTGACTCATAACCGGGTCCACCGCTGGTTGTTACTAGAATTTCAGCGAAAATAGACAATAAGAATATGGTTTCTATTAAAATTACCGCGGTAATTGCTCGGCCTAAATGAGGCATGACGATGTAATAGAACTTACTGAAAGGTCCCGCGCCATCTAAGTCTGCTGCTTCAAGTTGCTCACGGTCTAATGATTGAATTGAAGTCAGTAATATTAGTGCTGCAAAAGGTAACCATTGCCATGAAACAATGATAATAATTGACAATAATGGTATTTGAGCAAAAAAATCTATTGGGGTAACGCCAATCCAATCGGCAAAATGCGCGAATAAACCATTAACAGGGTTCATCAACATATTTTTCCACACGAGAGCCGAAACAGTCGGCATAACGAAAAACGGCGCAAGTACCATAATGCGGACATAGTTTCGTCCCCATATAGCTTGGTCGAGCAATATAGCTAAACCAATACCTCCGCCAAGGGTTATCAATAAAACACCACCAACCAGTAATATAGTATTGAAAAAAGAAGTAAGAAATGCCGGGTCAGTTAGGAAAAATTCATAGTTTAAAAAACCAATAAATTCATTATTTCCGGGCGTAAGCAAATTGTAATCTAAAAACGAAAAGTACAATGTCATGCATAACGGCACCAACATCCAAGCCAACAGTAAAACAACTGAAGGAAATAACATTAACCGAGCGAGTGTGCGTGAGTTTGTTGTCGCCATCACAGAGACCTTTTAAAAGTAAATAATTGGGTAAGCACTTGCGGCTTACCCA
This sequence comes from Colwellia sp. PAMC 21821, assembly GCF_002077175.1. Classification (NCBI taxonomy): domain Bacteria; kingdom Pseudomonadati; phylum Pseudomonadota; class Gammaproteobacteria; order Alteromonadales; family Colwelliaceae; genus Colwellia; species Colwellia sp. PAMC 21821. The sequence continues at coordinate 164,230 of NZ_CP014943.1, read as the reverse complement.
CCAATAACCAATGAACTATTTCGGGTAACGTGCTTTTCTCATTGCACGTTCAACTAAGCGTTGAGAAGTTTCTAACGCTTCTTTCACTGTCATTGTTCCTGTTAACGCTGCAGAGAACTGTTGACCAACGGCTGTTCCTATACCTTGAAACTCTGGAATAGCAACAAACTGCACGCCTACATAAGGTACTGGTTTTACAGTTGGGTTCTTAGGGTCTGCTGATTGAATTGAATCTAAAGTAATTTGTGCAAAAGGAGCTGCAGCCATATATTTAGGGTTTTTGTAAAGTGAAGCTCTTGTTCCTGGAGGAACATTTACCCAACCTTTTTTGTCTGCTACTAATGCCGTGTACTCTTTAGAAGTTGCCCAGCTGATGAACTTCATTGCAGCATCAGATTTTTTACTACTTGCAGGTACAGCTAAAGTCCAAGCCCATAACCAGTTACCACGTTTACCTAGGTTATTATGAGGTGCTAAAGCAAAACCTACTTTGTCGGCGACAAGTGAATCTTTTTTGTTAGTAACAAATGCACCAGCAACCGTTGCATCAATCCAAATACCACATTTACCTGTTTGGAATAGTGCTAAGTTTTCATTGAAACCGTTAGCTGATGAACCTGGAGGACCCGACTCTTCCATAATATCGACATAGTATTGTAAAGTGTCATGCCATTCTTGTGTGTCAAACTGTGGTTTCCAGTTTTCATCGTACCAGCGAGCACCAAATGAGTTCGACATTGCAGTAATAAGTGCGATGTTTTCACCCCAGCCTGCTTTACCACGTAAGCAGATACCGTAAATGCCTTCTTCTTTATCTGTCATTGCTGATGCAGCTTTGCGAATAAAATCCCAAGTAGGGCTTTTCGGCATTTTAAGACCTGCTTTTTCCATCAGGTCAGTGCGGTACATTACCATAGAGCTTTCACCATAAAATGGTGCAGCAAATAGTTTATTATCAAACGTTAAACCACTGCTAATAGCCGGTAGTAAATCTGCTTTGTCGTAGTTAGCGCCTAACTTATCAAGCTCTGTTAACCAACCTTGTTTGCCCCAAATTGGCACTTCATATGTACCTATGGTCATTACATCATATTGACCACCGCGCGTAGCAACATCAGTTGTCACACGTTGGCGAAGAATATTTTCTTCTAGTGTTACCCACTTCAGTTCAATGCTCGGGTTTTTGTCCGTAAAATCACTACTCAGCTCTTTCATGGTGATCATGTCACCATTGTTAACCGTGGCGATGGTAATTGTTTCGTTAGCAACAGCAGCGCTCATAGTCATAACGCCGCAAGCTAGCATAATTAATCTGTTCATCATCTGGTATTCCCCATATTCAATATTAATGTCTCACCTAAGGGTATTAAATGAGACTGTTATTGTAATTTTGATTCATCTTAGTCTAAATAATGTAAAACTAATTTAGTGCAACTTTATACAAAGTTAGTCTATACATCTCTGAACTAAATCAGTCGTTATTCATTTAGAACTTAACTGAGATTTCTGATGTAAAACCGTCAAAACCTGTACCGATTTGGCCGCCTGAGTTAACACCTTCTTCTTGATCTACATATTCAAACTTTAACAATGTTTTGTCATTAAACCAGTAACCAGCAGCTACTTGAATACGCTCTACATTATTGTCAGTTTGAGCGATTAAATCTGAAGTGTTTTCAGCATCAGAGTAACGAGCCGCTACATAAAACTTGTTAGGTATAATGTAGTGTTGTGCTTCAATGGTATAGTACTCAACAGAAGTATCACCTTTAATTACGCTATTAGAATCAAAGGTTGTTCCGTTAGCATCAGCAACACCATTCTCGCCGAAATAGGTAATACCTGCTACAGCGTTACCCGCAGCATCTGCGAAAGTGTAATCATCAGTTGACTTACCAACCATCAAAATAACACTAGTTTCTGGGGTAGGTTGGTATGCAAGGTTTAACTGTATAATAGATTGCTCAAGACCAGGCATCGCGCCAACATGGGTATCACGTTCGCTTGAAGCACCTGCAGAGAAGTTGTAGTTTTCACCATCACCAAAACGGTAATTAGTTGTTGTTACACCAGCCATGCTTGCTACGCCGTTTTCAAAGCGTAATTGATCGCCTTGATTAGCTTGGAAATAATTTAAACCGGCTTTAAAACCACCGGCAAACTCAAGCGTACCTTGAATACGGTAGTTGAAGCCACGATCTTCTTGGAAAGCTTCGCCAAAACTTGACGTAGTAATATGACCTGCAACATTGTAGCCGCGAATAGTGCCGCTATCATAAGTTTCGCTGTAGCTTAACTGCATACCATTTTCTGCGGTCGCATAGTCAGTTATGCCGTTACCAATAAGTGCATTACCTTGGTTGTCAGCGCCATCTTGGAAACCTTTAAATTGGAAAGGGGCTGCGCCAATGTTACCTAAACGGAGTGTTAAATTCGCGTTCTCACGTGCTTGACCACTAAGGCCAAGTAATTCAAATTCTATACCTGCAAAATCTTGATGAAAGGCGAAATCTCGGTCACCGTTGTTACCAAAGTCATTTGGCTCTTCAGCAATGTCGACATCGGCTACGATATGCTCGTTAATGTGAAACTTAAGTTGTAAATTTACTCTTAAACGACCAAACCCTGATGACTGTTCTTCATCAGCAGGACGGAAAGCACCGTCTTTGGCTTGAATTGATTGGTAATTTTGCAAGGCTAAAAAGTTAACTTCTGCAAGACCGTCTAGAAATTCAGCAGATTGCACGTATGCAGGTGACGATGCCGCCATAACTGCTGCTGCAAGCATACCTAGTTTGCCAAATTTAGATGTATTTTTTTGAGATTTTTGGATTGTTGAGTTAGACATGTTAATTCCCTTTCTTCCTGTTGTAGTTGATTTTATATTTGTTCTTTTAAACATAGTGACCCTTAATATTTTATATAATATTTTCTTAAATAAATGTTTTACATTCTTATTGGTAGTTGGCAAATAATACTATTCGGGCAATTGCTCAACTAGTGGTCATAATCCCACGGTAAGATTTTCTCGTCAACCAGTTTGTTCGAAAAACGTGCGTAATTTACAATAAAATTTTATTTAGTCTTTAAATTCAGTTATTTATTGTCTTTGTTTTATTTCGGTTAAGCTGCGTTGATAGCTTTTTTAGTGTGAAGTTCATTGTTTTTACCTTTAAATGACTAAATGGGGAGGTCGTTTTTTAATCTAATGATGAGAGTGAATGAGAGTGAATTAGTGAAAATAATTCTAAATGATATTTTTTAGCAGGCTTTGATCATGGTTAATCGTCAGGGACTGTATTTTGGACTGTTATATTTAATGCCAGTTTAAGTTAGCTTTATTCGAATAATAGTTATCTTCAGTCTACTTACGAGTGGATGTTTTTAAGTCGAGTCTGTTGTTATTTGAGTTAAAAACAATCTTCTCTTTAGGGATATTTATTTTAAAAGATGAGAATTACAACATACTGATAAAGTCTTGAAAGCCTATTGCGATGGCTTTTACATCTCTAGGAGAGAATTTCACATGAGACATTTCAGACATATCAATATATTCAATGTCTTGCTTTGATTCTTGTTTTTTCAACGATTTGGCCTTTTTACTTGATTTTTGAAACAAACGGCGAAGATCAATGTTGAAATTAATGACGCCATTTTTTACATTTATTTCAGGCGTAATGTCAAAATTGAGTTCAGTATAACTGTCGTCAAAGCCAATATGATAAACCAGTGGCAGTTGGCTTTCCCTTAATGCAAGTGTGCCTTCTACTAGTAAAAACTTATAACCCACTTGCCAATTCCAAGCCATTCTACTATTGGGATCTAAATCGCCTGAAAACAAAATAGCGCCATTTGCTTTGGGGTCAATACCAATGCCAAGTGATAGCTTCCTGAGGTTTTGTATTTTGATGCTAGGGATAACAATTTGGTCGAACGTGCTGTCGCCATCAAACCTCACAAGATGATAGCTCTCTTCTTCGTTAATAGTATTATTGGGAAACGCTAAGGTAATATTGCTGATAAATAATTGGAAATCTCTTATGGTAAATTCACCGTCACCGCCAGGATTTTTATAGCTTTGGTTATTTAAAACTAAAGGTTTATCGCCTACGTAGGGATGAAACCGTAACGTTAAGTCTTGCGGTAGAGTGCGGTGCCAAGCTATAGCGACAACTAGCGTAGCTGCCAATATTAGCGTACAAAAAACCAAGGTAAGTTTATTTGATTTAGTCATCGTTATTTTCTGCTATAAAAGGGTTTGAAAAAGCACGGTTAGCTAAGAATTTTTCATCGGTTAACGTATGCAAAAATGCGATGATGGCGGTTATTTCATTATCATTGAGGTTTAAGCTAATGTGATCGTTTTGTGTTTTGGCAATATTATTTGCTTCAATAATTAATGGGCTGAGCGTTTTACTGCGCCTAATACCACCATTGTAGTGTGCTAAAACCTCCTGCAAAGTCGCAAAACGTCCATCATGCATATACGGAGATGTAACGGCTATATTGCGTAATGTTGGAGCTTTGAATAAGCCTCGATGCGCTTCATTTTGTGTTAACGTAAATAAGCCAGGTTGTAATGTTTGATCATCATCTAAGCCATTATTGCTAAAGCCATCAAACGCAGTGCCAAAGCCGCTAGTGAGAAATTGGCTATGACAATCGATGCAATTCCCCCGCGTAATACCACTTTGGTATCAGGATGAGCCATGAAAAGCTTACGGCCTTGTTCTTCATTGGCGGTAAGGGATATTTCACCACGTAAATATTGGTCGTATCGTGAATTAGCTGAAATCAATGTGCGCTGAAAATTAGCTAACGCTTTCGCTATGTTTTGTTGGCTTACATTCCCAAAAGCCTGTTTAAATAGCTTGTTGTAAGTCTCATCATTATTTAAATCCACGATTAGTGATTCTATATTATGCGCCATTTCATCAACATGGGTGATCGGATGAATTGCTTGCTCTTCTAACGATGAAACACGACCATCCCAGAAAAAATGTCTGGGTCCCCACATTAAATTCACTAAGCTCATGGCGTTGAAATCAAGGGGGATTCCAGACACACCTACTGATGTTTTTAAACCGTCAGTAAAAGCCAGTGCTTGCTTATGACAGGTCGCGCAAGACACTTTATTATTGCTAGACAAAATTGGATCGTAAAAAAGTCTTCTGCCAAGTCGTACTGATTCTTGGGTTAAAGGATTATTTTCTGGTACGGAAAAACGGCCAAAAACAAAAGGTGCGGTGAATTCGACGAGGTGAGTGGCCGGCTTTTTATCTTGTAGAGTGTAAACAGTTGACGCTATCAATAAAACAGCGGTAGCGACAACTATTATGGCGATTTTCATGACGATTAATGATGGTGCGTAAAGCCTGAGCCAAATAATGCTTCGATATTATCGATACCTTTTTTGTACTTTTCTTTGAAGTTTATTTCGCCAAGTCTTTCTCCTGTAATAAGGTCATGTACGGTGACCGAGTGGTGGTTTAGTTTCACGAGAAAATCTACGTCGGTCGGGTCATTGTCTTTAGCATCGCCTAAATTTAATAAATTGTTTTGCACGGCAATAAGCTTGCGACCAGCAGCCGTTTTATAAAATATCATATGGTGCGCGCCGCTTTCTGCTTTTATATCTGCACCGGTTGATACCAAATTGGGCAGCTGTTTTAAATCGTAGCGTTTGACGATACCGGGCACACCATGGCTGATAAATAACTCATCCTCATTACCATAAAACTCTAACGGTACGGCGGTGCCTGCTGTTGCTCCGTCGTATAACTTTTCAGGTGTACTGAATGTTTTGGTTTGCTCATTGAAAGGTACTCTCCAGGTTTCAAAACCGAGTAAGGTGTTAACCAAAATAGCCGGCTCGACGCCTTCGACAATACTGGGTCGCACAAATAGCACTTCGACAGGCGACGATGGCAGTCCAACAGGCTTGGCATCTTCAATGACAATGGTTTCTATTGGTTCTAAAGTATTTAAGTCGATAATGGTGATGCTATTGCCAATTTCTGTGGCAATAGCGGGGTGAGTAGAAGATGTTACTACCATTCTATCGCCATATGCTGAAATACCATGCGGGAACATGATATAAGGCTGACCGGCGGCTACTTGAGACTTTCTTGCTTCGATAATTTTAATGACTTCGTTGGTTTGGGCGTTGAATACGCCGACCGAACCTGTGTCAATTTGAGTTAAATCAGAGCCGCCCATAAAGGTAACGAACATCGTTAGCTCACCATTGACGTTATGCCACATAATATCTTCTCCGACATTTTGGCCATTGGTATTCAGACATTCGAAATGACTAATCACCGGCTCAGCTTTTGCGTTTCTCACCAAGTCAATTTCAGCTAAGCTGCATTGTGAACCCAGCCCTGTCGCATATAAACGTCCATTAGGGCTGTAATAAAGGTGGTGCATAGGCGCATCAAGTTTGGGGAGGGCGTAGTCATAAAGTATATTGCCGAAATTGGCCGAGTCAGGATCCATATCAATAATAGCGATGCTATCGGTAGTACCTAAGGTTGGTAGGCCGCTAAGCAATACCATTGCTTGAGTTTCCTCAATGTTAGTCGCACTATTCTTTGAAGATGCTTGTTCTATATTAGCTTTACTACTCGTTTCAGTTTTATCAATTGTTGCCGTGCTTGATGTTTTGCTGGCGTCGCCACAAGCACTAAATAAAAGTATGGCTAAGGTAATTAATATTACTTTGCTCATGATAATGTCCCTTTAATTATTTGTTTGTATTATATTTTCGAACAAACTCATAAAAACAGATAAACATTACTACATACTCTTTACTGCTATTAAAGTGGTCATTTAAATTGCTATTAAACGTATGTCTGTTTTTCTAATACTAGCTATGTTCTTGCTAATTTGATGTCGCTGTTTCATCTATATAGGTGAAACGGTTGTGTATAACCTACAAGTTTAGTTGAAATCATGAGTATCACAAATGGTGGTAATTGTTGTTTTGACCCTGTATTACCTTGAAGCGTCTGATCATTTGCGTATCTTCATGATAAACTTCTAACTAATTTATTGGACTAAAAGGAAGAGTGATGCATTTTGTTATTGTTGGTTGCGGTGCTGTTGGAGGTTATTTTGGTGGCCGTTTAGCGCAGCACGGCGAAAATGTTACGTTTGTCGCCCGAGGCGAGCAATTTAAAACCATGCAAACAACGGGGTTAACTATCAATAGTATAGAAGGTGATGTAGAGCTAAATAATGTTAATGTGGTTAATGGTGAAAGCTTAACGAAAAATAGCTTAGCAACACCTGCCGATGTTATATTTCTCTGTGTAAAGTCATATCAATTACCCGCAGCTCTTGAACAAATAAAGCCATTAATAGTAAGTCATACCCGTGTAATACCTTTATTAAATGGTGTTAATGCTGCAGATATTATGCAAGCACAATGCATTGCACGAGAAAATATTATTGGCGGTTTAGCAAAGATTATTGCCGAGAAAACAGCTACTGGAGTGATCAGTCATACAGGCGCAAAACCGCATATCACTTTAGGTGCCTTTATTTATAAATCCACAGAAGATAGTAGCACTGTAAAAGCGAGCGAGCAGGGCGCCGCGTTGCAAGCTGAAGATACTGAACGGCTAAGTGCCATAGCCAAACGCTTGAAATTAGCCGGTATTAGCGTAGGGGTAACTAGTGATATAGAACTGGCGTTATGGCGAAAGTATATACTTGTTGCTGCCTGGGGAGCTTTAGCCTCTGCGAGACAACTAAATTTAGGCGAAATACGTTCACAAAGTCATATCGCATTTTTATTAGAGCGCATTGTTAATGAATATGCGGATATTGCGCGTAAATCTGGCGTAAACCTTGGCGATAAGCATATCAAAGAAACATTGAGCTTTTTATCACGCTTACCCGACAGTAGCGAAACCTCAATGCAACGAGATTTGGCTGCGGGGAGTAATTCTGAGTTTGATGTTTTAGTGGCTTATCCTATGATGCTAGTGAAGGAATTTAATTTATCAGCCCCTGTGTTAACGCAGTGTTATCAGAAAATAACTGAGAGTTCACAGTAACGCTTAAAGATTGCAAGCCATGAACTGTCAAGGCCAGTTAAAGATGAAAAATTTATAATAAATAACAAATACACCACTGCTAACACTTCAGAGGGCGTTAAATTTATGCTATTGTATCGCGAATTTTTATCGTATCAATTAAGTGAAGATTAAATAATGTCAGAAAATAAACTTGAAACAATCGAACAACGCGTAAGTTATGGTGTAGGTCGTCAACTAGGTGACCAACTTCGTAACAATCCTTTTAAAGACTTTGACGTATCTGCTGTACAAGCTGGTTTAGCTGATGCGATTGCGAATACTGAAAGCCAAGTATCTGATGAAGATTTAAATGAAGCTTTTGGTATTGTATCTAAAAAGATGCAAGAACTTGAGCAAGCTGAAGCTAAAGAAAAGTCAGCTGAAGGCGAAGCTTTCTTAGTAGAAAATGCAAAACGTGATGAAGTAACAACCACTGAATCAGGTTTACAGTATGAAGTCATTGCAACAGGTGAAGGCGCTACGCCAACAGCTGCTAGCACAGTACGTGTGCATTACCATGGTACATTCATCAATGGCGATATCTTTGATAGCTCTGTTGACCGTGGTCAACCTGCAGAATTCCCAGTAGGCGGTGTTATTGCTGGTTGGACTGAAGCATTACAATTAATGACTGAAGGTTCAAAATGGCGCTTATATGTGCCTTACAGCTTAGCTTACGGTGAGCGTGGCTCGCAAGGTGCAATTCCTCCGTACGCAACGTTGGTATTCGACGTTGAGTTATTAGCGGTTGTTAGCTAATTATTCTATTTTTTAAAAGCCCTCAGTTGAGGGCTTTTTTATAAGCTTAATTTAAAATATATATAATAAAGTCTGTGCTATACCACGTTAGAATGATGGATTATTTATTTCAATTGGTATTATAGCCTTAGGTATTAATAAGTTATGTACAAAATAGCTATCGAACAGTTCTTTCAGCACTATATAAAGGCGTTTCATCAGCAAAATATGGTAGATACGCAAGCTTGCTATCAGTTGCCTTGTACTTTGCACACGCCCGATAGCGTTGTTTTAATTGATAGCGATAAAGTTTTTAAACGAGAGTTCTTAGATATATTTACAATACTTAGTCATGCAGATATAAAGCGTTTCGTTGCATTAAAAGCAAGTTTTAGTGTGTTAAGCGAAAATCTGCTACTTACTTGTATTGATTGGCAGTTTATTGGTCCTAAAGATGAAGTTTTTACTGATTTTTCAGCTTTTTATCACTTAGCGTTGAGTGAAGGACAATGGCGAATTTTTAATGTGGTGTCACAAGAGCTTAGCCAATCAGTTGATTTAGATACCGCTTTTGATATTGCTTATAATACAGCTGATGCTGATATTACCCCTTATAACATTACACAGTAGGAAGAAGTTGCTATGAAAGTGAAAGTAGCCATTTTAGGATGTAGCGGGCGCATGGGCCGCAATTTAATACAAGCGGCAATAGAGCACAAATCTGTTGAGCTTGTCGGTGGTAGTGTTCGTGTTGGTTCATCATTTGAAAATTTCGATTTAGGCGAAATCGCTGGTATCGGTGCTATCGGTCAAAAAACAACAACTGACTATCAAGAACTATTAGCAGCTGATGTGTTAATTGATTTTACGTCAATTGAAGCCACGCTTGAGCATATCGAATGGTGTCAGCAACACAATAAAGCCTTAGTCATTGGCACCACGGGTTTTTCAGATCAACAAGTAGAAACCCTTAAAGTTGCAGGTAAGAATATACCGGTTATTTTGGCACCTAATACGAGTGTTGGCGTAAATTTATTGTTTAAGTTGCTTGAAATTACGGCCAAAGCGATCGGCGACCATACTGATATAGAAATTTTTGAGGCGCATCACAGATTTAAAAAAGATGCACCATCAGGTACCGCCGTTAAAATGGGCCAAGTAATTGCCGATACATTAGGGCGTGACCTTAATGAAGTCGCAGTATATGGCAGAGAAGGTATTACAGAAGAGCGCAGCCGAGAAACTATAGGCTTTGCCACAGTGCGTGCTGGCGATATCGTTGGTGAACATACTGCTTATTTTGCAGATATTGGTGAACGGTTAGAATTAACCCATAAAGCAAGTTCGAGAATGACTTTTGCTTTAGGCGCAATGCGAGCGGCTTTCTGGTTAAGTGAAGCCGAACCGGGCTTTTATGATATGCAAGATGTATTGGGTTTAAAAGATTAACGCAGCCACATTATTAAATACAAACCTGACTAAATGGTTAGTATTTACGGGGGCTGTTTATAGAAAAGTGTTGTTTTTGACGTCTTTACAGCAATAACGTCAAAAACAGAGAGTTTTTACAATTATTACTAGACGAAAGAAGCTTACAAGCGTAAAATAAGTGGATTTTGTCAAAAATTTACTGTTCATGACGAACTGGCATAGGTTTTTGGCATTTTTTGTGCGTATCGCTTTTATCGTTAATGGTTAAATTCTTAGTTGTTTTACCATTAATTTTCTTTCTTCTTAACGGAGGTTACATTGACTAAATCTGCCATTTTAGTGCTTGAAGACGGCACTGTATTTAAGGGCACCGCTATCGGTGCAGAAGGGGCGGCTGTTGGTGAAGTTGTTTTCAATACTTCAATGACTGGCTACCAAGAAATTCTGACAGATCCCTCTTATGCAGAGCAAATTGTTACCCTTACATATCCACATATAGGTAACACAGGTACCAATAGCGAAGATGAAGAATCTAGCACTATTTGGGCAAAAGGTTTAGTAATTCGTGACTTACCGCTATTAGCAAGTAATTTTCGCAATGAGCAAAGTTTAGACGACTACCTAAAAGCAAAAAACATTCTAGGTATTGCCGATATAGACACCCGTAAACTTACACGTATTTTACGTGAAAAAGGTGCACAAAATGGCTGCATAATAGCGGGTGACTTTGCTGATGTAAGTGTCGAAGCAGCTAAGGCGCTAGCGCAAGCACAAGCTTTTCCTGGCCTTAAAGGTATGGACTTAGCAAAAGTTGTTTCTACTAAAGAAGCATACCAATGGACAGAAGGCAGTTGGCAGCTAGGAAAAGGCCATGTTACACCTGAAAAATCAGTGTTTCATGTCGTTGCATACGATTTTGGTGCTAAACGTAATATTTTACGCATGTTAGTCGACCGCGGTTGTAAATTAACTGTGGTACCAGCAGAAACGTCTGCTGAAGAAGTATTAGCGATGAACCCAGATGGTATTTTCCTATCAAATGGCCCAGGTGACCCAGAGCCATGTGACTATGCTATTACCGCAATTAAAAAATTCTTAACAACAGATATCCCTGTTTTTGGTATCTGTTTAGGCCATCAATTATTAGGCTTAGCCAGTGGCGCTAAAACCATTAAAATGAAGTTTGGGCATCATGGTGGTAACCATCCAGTGAAAGGCTTTGAGCGCAATGTTGTGATGATCACCGCACAAAATCACGGTTTTGCTGTTGATGAAGATAGTTTGCCTGAAAATTTAAAAGTGACGCACACTTCATTATTCGATGGTTCAATCCAAGGTATACATCGTACAGACAAGCCTGCTTTTAGTTTTCAAGGTCATCCTGAAGCGAGCCCTGGTCCAACAGATGCAGCACCATTGTTCGATCATTTTATCGACTTAATCGTTGCTTCGAAAAAAGCTTAGCCCCTAGACAAGAGAAGAGAGAATAGAAAATGCCAAAACGTACTGACTTAAAAAGTATCTTGATCTTAGGCGCGGGACCGATCGTTATTGGTCAAGCATGTGAATTTGATTATTCCGGAGCACAAGCTTGTAAAGCGCTGCGCGAAGAAGGTTACCGAGTTATATTAGTTAACTCGAACCCAGCAACAATAATGACCGACCCTGAAATGGCTGATGCAACCTATATTGAGCCTATTCACTGGGAAGTTGTACGCAAAATCATCGAAAAAGAACGTCCTTGTGCGGTACTGCCGACGATGGGCGGCCAAACTGCATTAAACTGTGCGTTAGAGCTTGAAGCTAAAGGTGTATTAAAAGAATTTAATGTTGAAATGATTGGTGCTACGGCTGATGCAATAGATAAAGCCGAAGATCGTAGTCGTTTCGACAAAGCAATGAAAGCCATTGGCCTAGAAACGCCGCGCGCTGAAATTGTTCACACTATTGCAGAAGCACACGCAGCGAGCAAAAAATTAGGTTTCCCTTGTATTATTCGTCCATCGTTCACTATGGGTGGCTCGGGTGGCGGTATTGCTTATAACCGCGAAGAATTTGATGAAATTTGTACACGTGGTTTAGATCTTTCTCCTACTTCTGAATTATTGATTGATGAATCTTTGATCGGCTGGAAAGAATATGAAATGGAAGTGGTTCGCGACAAAAATGATAACTGTATCATTATCTGTTCGATTGAAAACTTCGACCCTATGGGCATTCATACCGGTGACTCAATTACCGTAGCACCAGCCCAAACATTAACCGATAAAGAATACCAAATCATGCGTAATGCATCGATTGCCGTTTTACGTGAAATTGGTGTTGAAACGGGTGGTTCAAACGTTCAGTTTGGTATTTGTCCTGATACCGGTCGTATGGTGATTATTGAGATGAACCCTCGTGTTTCTCGCTCATCTGCACTTGCATCTAAAGCAACGGGTTTCCCAATCGCTAAAATTGCAGCAAAATTGGCTGTAGGTTACACCTTAGATGAATTAACTAATGATATTACGGGCGGCGCAACACCGGCTTCTTTTGAACCGACTATCGATTACGTGGTAACAAAAATCCCTCGTTTCAACTTTGAAAAGTTTGCTGGCTGTGAAGACAGATTAACGACCCAAATGAAATCAGTGGGTGAAGTTATGGCGATTGGTCGTAACCAGCAAGAATCATTACAAAAAGCATTGCGCGGCCTAGAAGTTGGCGTTAATGGTTTTGACCCTATGGTTGATGTAACGCAACCTGGTGCTAAAACTAAAATTATGCATGAATTGCAAGAAGCGGGTTCTGACCGAATTTGGTATATCGCTGATGCTTTCCGTTTAGGCTTGTCGGTTGATGATATTTACCGTTTGACTAAAATTGACCGTTGGTTCTTAGTACAAATTGAAGATATTGTATTAGAAGAAGCAAAAGTTGCTGATGGCGGTTTGAAAGTATTGAGCCCTGTTTATTTACGTAAATTAAAGCGTAAAGGTTTTGCTGATTCACGTTTAGCCGATTTAATTGGTGTTGCTGAAGCTGAAGTACGTAAAAAACGTCATAATGCAGGTATTTTCCCCGTTTACAAACGTGTTGATACTTGTGCGGCAGAATTTAGTTCTGACACAGCGTACATGTACTCTACGTATGATGAAGAATGTGAAGCAAACCCGACAGACAAAGAATCAATTATGATCTTAGGTGGCGGTCCAAACCGTATCGGCCAAGGTATCGAATTTGATTATTGTTGTGTACATGCAGCGTTAGCCTTACGCGAAGACGGTTATGAAACCATTATGGTTAACTGTAACCCTGAAACAGTTTCAACAGATTATGATACCTCAGACCGTTTATATTTTGAGTCAATTACCTTTGAAGATGTACTTGAAATTGTGCGCATTGAAAAGCCAAAAGGCGTTATTGTGCAATATGGTGGTCAAACGCCGCTTAAATTAGCCCGTGCTTTAGAAGCTGCAGGTGTACCCATTATTGGTACGTCTCCAGATGCCATTGACCGTGCAGAAGACAGAGAACGCTTTCAACAAGCCGTAGACCGTTTAGGTTTATTACAACCTGACAATGCTACCGTTACCTCAATTGATGAAGCCATGGCGAAAGCCGAAGCGATTGGTTTCCCATTAGTGGTTCGCCCATCTTATGTTTTAGGTGGTCGCGCAATGGAAATCGTGTATGACTTAGATGACTTACGTCGTTACATGACTGATGCTGTTAATGTATCGAACGACTCACCGGTATTGCTTGATCATTTCCTTGATGATGCGATTGAAGTTGATATTGATGTGGTTTGTGACGGTACAGATGTGGTTGTTGGCGGCATTATGCAACACATTGAACAAGCAGGTGTACACTCAGGTGACTCAGCATGTTCATTACCAGCCTATAGCTTAAGCCAAGAAGTACAAGATGTCATGCGCAAGCAAGTGACTGATTTAGCGTTTGAATTAGGTGTTGTTGGTCTAATGAATACGCAAATGGCAGTAAAAGACGGCAAAGTTTATATCATTGAAGTAAACCCTCGTGCAGCTCGTACTATACCGTTTGTATCGAAAGCCACTGCGGTACCTTTAGCGAAAATAGGTGCTCGCGTAATGGCGGGCAAATCACTGAAAGAGCAAGGGATTACCAAAGAAGTTATTCCTCCGTATTTCTCTGTGAAAGAAGTGGTTATTCCGTTTAACAAATTCCATGGTAGTGACCCGTTAGTTGGACCAGAAATGCGTTCAACTGGTGAAGTTATGGGCGTAGGTGATACGTTTGAAGAAGCTTACGCAAAAGCTAACTTAGGTGCGGGCGTATCTGTACCCAAAGATGGTCGCGCGTTAATTTCAGTTCGCCATAGCGATAAAGGTCGTGTCGTTGAACTAGGCAAACAAATGGTTGCTTTAGGTTACGAGCTTGATGCGACACACGGTACTGCGGTTATACTTGGAGAAGCTAATATCCCTTGTCGCTTAGTCAATAAAGTACACGAAGGTCGTCCACATATTCTTGATAGAATTAAGAATGGTGAGTACACCTACATTATTAACACGACAGAAGGCCGTAAGGCGATTGAAGATTCTAAAGTGTTACGTGGTGGTGCTTTACGTTACAAAGTCGCATATACTACAACTCTGAACGCTGCATTTGCCGCCTGTCAATCACATGCTGCAGATGATCGTAATATCGTAACCTCAATACAAGAGTTACATAAACGTTGTGTATAAACAGCTTAGGAATGAATTTGCTCACTGTATGAGTGCGTAATAAAGCCTCATAAAAGCGTAAATTCATGTTAAGTTTTATATAAGCGAATTATTTTCAAAAGGTGGTTGCCTACGACTAGTCGTATAGGTAAGCCGCCTTTCTTGTTAGAAAAAGAAGAGTAAAATGACAAAATATCCAATGACACTGTTAGGTGCTGAGCAATTAAAAGAAGAACTCAGAATTTTAAAAACCGAAAAACGTCCGCGTATAGTCAAAGATATTGCTACGGCTCGTGAGCATGGCGATTTAAAAGAAAACGCAGAGTACCATGCAGCTAAAGAAGAGCAAGGTTTCTGCGAAGGCCGCATTCAAGACATTGAAGGCAGACTATGTAACGCACAAGTTATTGATATAACTGCAATACCTAATCGTGGCAAGGTCATATTCGGTACAACAGTAAAATTGCTAAATCTTGATACTGATGTTGAAGTAACTTACCAAATTGTTGGAGACGATGAAGCCGACTTTAAAACCGGACGTATTTCATTAAACTCACCGATTGCTCGTGGTTTAATTGGTAAAGAAGTTGATACTGAGATAGAAATTACCACACCAGGTGGCGTAGTTGAATATGAGATTATCGCGGTAGAACATATTTAATCACTAAATTACGTTAACCCTAAGCGTACTTAATCTCGTGTTAAGCGCTTAAGGTTATTAAGCCAGTAGCGTTAATTAATTTTACGTTACTGGTTTTTTTGTGCCTGACAAACGTCGTCATGCGGGCTGCTTATAGCTTTAACATTTTTATAGCCAATACGTTGCAGTTGCTCTGCGGCTAATGCTGCTCGGCCACCTGAAGCGCAATGAACATAGATTTCCATTTCAGCTTCTGTGCAGTGTTCAGCAATATTCATTTCTAATACACCCCGTGGAATCGTTATTGAGTTTTCTACCGGAGAGGCAGAAGACTCTGCAAGTTCTCTAACATCAATAAAAGTCGCATTTTTGCTTTTAAATGCTTCTGCTGCACTAACACAGTTAACCGATTTTTTTGCTTGTTCGACTAATTCAGGGACAGTTAAAATCATTCCAAAACCTTTTAGTAATTTATGTAAGGGTGACTATACTATGCCAAGCATAATTCAATGTATATTAGTTTTCACTAATGTAAGAGTGGATTAATATAGCTCTGGCTTAGGAAAAATATAAAACGTTGGGTACAAAAAAAGGGCTAAAGCCCTTTTTTAAATTACCCAAGTGTTTAATTAAATATTCCCCACAGAATAACGCAGCAAAACTTTGTTATTCTGTGGGTATCAGAATATAACTAATTAAACTTTTGGAATACGAATTTTCTTTTCTTCCGTTTGACGGAAAATAACTAAGGTTTTACCGATCACCTGTACTTTAGTTGAATTTGTTTCACGACAAATAGCTTCAACAATAAGTGCTTTCGTTTCACGATCATCCGTAGGGATTTTAATCTTAATTAATTCATGATGATTTAAAGCGTAGTCGATTTCTGCTACTACCGCTTCTGTAAGGCCGTTGTTACCTAGCATTACAACGGGTTTAAGGCTATGTGCAAGGCCTTTTAAATACTGTATTTGTTTATTATTTAAGTTCATTAACAATTTTCGTTACAAGTTAGCTTGAATTATAGCTATTTTACCTCCATCTAGTTTGTAATACTAATATTGTTTGCAAACTGTCAGCTTTTTACCGTACTTTTAATCATTATTTCGGTTAAAATCAACAGAATAATTCTCGCTAGGTGATGAATTCACTAGCCTAATAGGTATAATGTAGCCTTAGCGCTTTTTAGTGATAAATAAAGTAAACAATTAACCTAGATACCAATAATATTTTAATAGCATAAATATATAAGTGGATTGAATGAGTAAGAATAAAGTCAGTGTCAGTAGTGCTCGTTGGCTAAAAGAGCACTTTGATGATGAATATGTAAAAAAAGCACAACGATTGGGCCTGCGCTCACGTGCTGTTTTTAAAATTGAAGAGATAAACAATAAAGATAAATTAATCAAGCCTGGTATGAAGGTGGTTGATTTAGGTGCGGCTCCTGGCGGTTGGTCTGAATACGCCACGAAAGTGGTTGGTGATAGCGGGCAAGTTGTTGCATGTGACATTTTAGCGATGGACCCTATTGCAGGTGTGGATTTTCTGCAAGGTGACTTTCGCGAAGAAGCCGTATTAAATGCTTTATTAACTCGAATTAATGGTAAAAATATCGATGTTGTTATGTCTGACATGGCAGCAAACTTTACCGGTAATGACGCTGCAGACGCGGCGCGCAGCATGTATTTAGTGGAATTAGCGCTAGATATGTGTAATCAGGTGTTAAAGAAAGATGGCGCTTTTGTAGTGAAAGTGTTTCAAGGAGAGGGCTTTGAGCAATTTATTAAAGATGCTAGAGCCGCATTTAAAACCGTTAGGACTCGCAAGCCTGAATCGTCACGTGCTCGTTCACGTGAAGTTTATCTTGTGGCGACCGGCTTTAAATTGTAGTAAATTAGGTGGAATTATTTCATCGCACCATTTTGAACATTAGCAAGAGGTCATTAAGTTGAGCGATATGGCGAAAAATCTTATTTTATGGTTAGTTATTGCAGTTGTACTAATGTCTGTTTTCCAAAGTTTTACCCCTGGAAGCGGCAAAGAACAACAAGTGGATTACACACAATTTGTCCAAGACGTACGTCAAGGGCAAATTCGAGAAGTAGACGTTGATAGAAACGGCGTTATTAATGGTATTAAACGTAGCGGCGAAAACTTTGTTACTGTTATTCCAGGTGGCTATGATCGTGATTTAATCAACGATTTAGTTAAGCAAGGTGTTAACGCATCAGGTGAGTTACCAGAAGAACCTAGTTTCTTAATGACTATTTTTGTCTCTTGGTTCCCAATGATATTGCTGATTGGTGTATGGATATTCTTCATGCGTCAAATGCAAGGTGGGGGCGGTAAAGGCGCGATGAGCTTCGGCAAATCAAAAGCGCGTTTGTTAGGCGAAGATCAAATTAAAACCACTTTTGCTGATGTCGCTGGTTGTGACGAAGCAAAAGAAGAAGTGTCGGAATTAGTTGATTACTTAAAAGACCCATCACGTTTTCAAAAACTAGGTGGACGTATTCCATCAGGTGTTTTGATGGTTGGTCAGCCAGGTACCGGTAAAACTTTATTAGCAAAAGCGATTGCTGGTGAAGCAAAAGTGCCTTTCTTCACAATTTCTGGTTCAGATTTTGTTGAGATGTTTGTGGGTGTTGGTGCATCGCGTGTTCGTGACATGTTCGAACAAGCGAAAAAAGCGGCACCATGTATTATCTTTATCGATGAAATTGATGCAGTAGGTCGCCAACGTGGCGCAGGTATGGGTGGTGGTCACGATGAACGTGAACAAACGCTTAACCAAATGCTCGTTGAGATGGATGGCTTTGAAGGTAATGAAGGCGTTATTGTTATTGCTGCTACTAACCGTCCTGACGTATTAGATCCAGCATTATTACGTCCTGGTCGTTTTGACCGTCAAGTAACGGTTGGTTTACCTGATATTCGTGGCCGTGAACAAATTCTTAAAGTACATATGCGTAAAGTACCTTTAGGCGATGATGTTAAAGCATCAGTTATTGCTCGTGGTACCCCTGGATTTTCAGGTGCAGACTTAGCTAACTTAGTGAACGAAGCCGCTTTATTTGCTGCACGTTCAGCACGTCGTGTTGTTGGTATGGCAGAATTTGAAAAAGCTAAAGACAAAATCATGATGGGCTCTGAACGTCGTTCTATGGTAATGACTGAGTCAGAAAAAGAAATGACGGCTTATCATGAAGCAGGACACGCAATTGTTGGCCGTTTAGTGCCTGATCATGACCCTGTTTATAAAGTAAGTATTATGCCGCGTGGCCGTGCGTTAGGTGTCACTATGTACTTACCTGAGCAAGATCGTTTTAGCCACAGCAAGCAACATCTAGAAAGTAACATTTCATCTTTATACGGTGGTCGTATTGCTGAAGAAATGATTTACGGTTTTGAAAAAGTGTCAACAGGTGCTTCAAACGATATTGAACGTGCAACACAACTTGCTCGTAAAATGGTTACACAGTGGGGCTTTTCTCAAAAAATGGGTCCTATGCTATTTGCTGAAGAAGAAGGTGAAGTATTCTTAGGAAGAACATCGTCTAAATCGTTGAATATGTCTGATGAAACGGCTCGTGCTATCGATGAAGAAATTAAAGAATTTGTTAATCGTAACTATGACCGTGCAGCAACTATTTTAAAAGAAAACGAAGACATCTTACATGCAATGAAAGACGCTTTAATGGAATATGAAACCATTGATGCATTGCAAGTTGATGATTTAATGAATCGTACTAAAGTTCGTCCACCGGCAGATTTTGACGCTAGGGACTCTGGCAATAAGTCAGACAATAATACAGATTCTAGTAAACCATCGGCTGAAAAAGATGAAGAAGCAAAGGATTCAAAGGATTCTACAGAGTCTAAAAGCTCAACGGATAATTCTGATATTCCAGCTTCATAGTTGATACAGTAAATACTTAAAGCCTCAACGGATTAAATCAGCAGATTTGATCCTTATTGAGGCTTTATTATTTTAACTTTTTAAAACGGCTCAATTGTTTCAGAAGTTAAAATAATAAAGAACACGTTATATAAAAGAGAATGCAGTGCTTAACCAACTTATTTGTCCTACCTCAGCATTAGATTTATCAACACCACAGGTGATGGGGATTCTAAATGTTACCCCTGATTCATTTTCAGATGGTGGCAAGTTTGCTGGTTTTGAAAATGCACTAGAACAAGTTCAACGCATGATTAGTGATGGTGCCACCATTATTGATATCGGCGGCGAGTCTACTCGACCTGGTGCAGCAGACGTTAGCGAAGCGGATGAATTAGCTCGTGTTATTCCGGTATTAAAAGCCATTAAAAAACGTTTCAATATAGTAGTATCAATTGATACTAGCAAAGCCGCAGTGATGAGTGCTGCCATAGCTGCTGGTGCTGATATTATTAATGATGTGCGAGCTTTACAAAATGACGGATGTTTAACCGCGGTTGCAAACAGTAATATTCCCGTTTGTTTAATGCACATGCAAGGCTTACCGAGAACCATGCAAAAAAGCCCAAGCTATGATGATGTAATTACAGATATTATCGAGTTTTTTCAGCAACGCATTGATGCTTGCGTTAGCGCAGGCATAGCCCGAGAACGAATAATAATAGACCCTGGTTTTGGTTTTGGCAAAACACTAGAGCAAAATTTTCATTTACTGGCAAACTTGTCAAAGTTTAATCAATTAGATTTACCCATTCTTGCTGGATTGTCGCGAAAGTCTATGATCGGCAACTTATTAAGTCGAGATGTTGAGCAACGCTTAGCGGGCAGTTTAAGTACTGCAATGCTTGCCGCTCAGCAAGGAGCACACATAATTCGCGTTCACGATGTTCAAGAAACCGTGGACGTATTAAAAGTATTAAAAGCTGTAACGGATAATCGCTAAATAGCGAAATTAAATCAGTTACGTTAATTATTAAAAATAGCTAATAAAAGAACAGTTAGTACAAGGGAGATAATAATGTCACAGAGAAGATATTTTGGTACCGATGGAATTCGAGGCTTAGTAGGCCAATACCCAATTACCCCAGAATTTGTTATGAAATTAGGTTATGCCGCAGGTAGAGTATTAGCGGCACAAGGCACTAAGAAAGTATTGATCGGCAAAGACACACGTATTTCAGGCTACATGTTAGAGTCGGCATTAGAAGCAGGCTTCTCTGCGGCTGGTATTGATATAGGATTGTTAGGGCCAATGCCAACGCCTGGTATTGCTTATTTAACGAAAACTTTTCGTGCTGAAGCCGGCATCGTCATAAGTGCCTCGCACAATCCGTTTTACGATAATGGCATTAAATTTTTCTCTCAAGACGGACAAAAGTTACCCGATGATGTTGAACTAGCCATTGAAGCAGAATTAGATAAAGAGATGAGTTGTGTTGAGTCTGCTCATTTAGGTAAAGCAACGCGTATTGCCGATGCTGCAGGACGATATATTGAGTTTTGTAAAAGTAACTTTCCAAGTCAATACTCTTTAAAAGGTATGAAGATAGTGGTTGATTGTGCACATGGCGCAACATATCACATCGCACCAAACGTTTTTAGAGAGTTAGGCGCTGAGGTTATAGAAATAGGCACCTCGCCTAATGGTACTAATATAAACCACGAATGTGGTGCAACGTCGATGGCCGCAATTAGTGCTGCTGTTGTTGAGCACCAAGCTGATTTAGGTGTTGCACTTGACGGTGATGGCGATCGCTTAATGATGGTTGACCATACCGGTTATGTTATAGACGGCGATGAAAGTGTTTATGTTATCGCTTGTAATGACCTACAAAATGGCAGTATTGATGGCGGTGTCGTTGGCACACTAATGAGCAATATGGGCTTAGAACTTGCGCTTGCGGATATGGACGTACCTTTTGTTCGCAGTAAAGTGGGTGATCGCTACGTAATGGAAATGCTTAAGCAAAAAGGCTGGAAATTAGGTGCAGAAAACTCAGGGCATGTAATCAACTTAAACCATACATCTACCGGTGATGGCATTATTGCTGCGTTAAATGTTTTAACCGCAATTTGTAATTCAGGTAAAACATTATTTGAATTGCGCCAAGGTATGACTAAATTACCGCAAGTATTAGTGAACGTAAGGTTCTCTGGTGGCACTGATCCGTTAACTAACGCTGAAGTTGTGGCTTCAGTTGACCGAGTCAATGAAAAACTCACCGGCCGTGGTCGAGTTTTATTAAGAAAATCAGGTACTGAGCCTTTGATCCGCGTCATGGTTGAAGGTCCAGAACATGATGAAGTTACCGCCTTAGCAAATGAAATTGCTGACGCTGTGAAACAAGCTTGTTAGGGAAAAAGTTCGATTGATTTTAAAGTCGAATGAATAATGAGCAATTAAACATGATATTGCGTGAAATACTTGTATCTTGTCGACAGGTTAGTTAATATCTCGCCGCTTTGATTTAGGAATGAAAAATGAATAGACTTTCGATAGTTGCAGCAAACTGGAAAATGAATGGCAGTTTGGCTTTAGTCAACTCAATGGTTTCAGAGTTAAAGAACGTAACGTTAAATGAAAATGTTGAAGTAGTTGTTTGTCCTAGTTTTCCTTACTTAGCGGCATTTAGTTTAGCAAGCGCTAATGTAAATTTGTCAAAAGCATTTAATTTAGGTGCTCAAAACTTAAATGAATATGCTAACGGTGCATTTACCGGCGAAGTATCAACGTCAATGTTACAAGAAGTTGGTGTTAGTTACGTCATAGTAGGGCATTCTGAACGTCGAAGTATTTATAAAGAATCAAGTGTGTTAGTTGCACATAAAGTTAAAGCAGCATTATCGGCCGGGCTTAAACCTATTTTATGTATAGGTGAAAGTGAAGACGAACGTGTAGCAGAACAAACCGAAGTTGTTTTAGCGGCGCAATTACAGCCCGTTATAGATGAAATAGGTATTGAAAATTTTAAAAATGTTGTTATTGCGTACGAGCCTGTTTGGGCGATAGGTACTGGAAAAACAGCATCGCCAGAAATGGCACAAGCAACCCATCAATTTATACGCGAATTTATCGCCAAAGTTGATGAAAACGTCGCAGTTAAATTACCGTTGTTGTATGGTGGCAGTGTTAATGCGACTAACTGTGAAGAATTATTTGCACAAGCTGATATCGATGGTGGATTAATCGGCGGTGCTAGTTTAAAAGCCGAAGAATTTAAAATAATTTGTTCGGCAGCAAAGGGAAAATAAAATGTTGTATCAAGTGTTAATTGTAGTGTATTTGATCGTTGCTTTATGTTTAATTGGTTTAGTGCTAATTCAACAAGGTAAGGGTGCTGATATGGGCGCATCATTCGGCGCTGGTTCATCAGCCACTATTTTTGGTTCAAGTGGTTCTGGTAACTTCTTAACTAAATCGACAACTTACTTAGCTATAGCATTTTTTGCCATCAGCTTAGTATTAGGTAACTTAACGGCAAATCGTGTTAAAGCTACCGACGAGTGGAATAATATTGACGCTCCTGCTGGACAAGTTGCTCCAGCAACAGATGCTATCCCTGGTGATAACGTTGTACCGAAAGCTGAAAATGCTGATGTACCTGCAAGCGATGCAGCTGCAGAAAAAGGTACTGACGTACCAAACTAGTCCTACTTTAGCAGATGTGGCGGAATTGGTAGACGCGCCAGCTTGAGGGGCTGGTGACTTAGGTCGTGGGGGTTCGAGTCCCCCCATCTGCACCAAATACAGGTTCGATAAGAACCGATAAAGGCCGGAAGCTCTTAATTATAAAGAGCTTCCGGTTTTTTTATGCCTGTAATGTTCTGAAATACACTTGTAGTGTCTTAAGTTTTTGGTAACACTGTTGGAAATATTGAAGTGTTTTTATTAAATGGGTGTTATACCAAATGTAATAAGTTATTGACCAATTTTAAGCGAGGATAAATTGTTCAAGAATACATGTTTATTGTTCCAGACTAAACATAAGTACCTGCATCCCTGCAGGCAAGGCGTTTGATTGATTAGGGCATGGATGCCCGTAAGTAGAACAATGCAGGAGCAATTGTCGAGTAATAGCGGGCGTGTGTGATTGAAAACAACGCAGTTATTGACGATTTAAACCGCCTTGAAATGAACGATTATTTATTTCAATTGGTATAATGGGCCTAGAACGTCATTAATTAACCGCGATGCATTTACTGACAATATTGCTTCGTTTAAATGAATTTACGCCTTGTGATAAATTATTGCTATAAATAGCGCAGTATCGCCGTTCTTTTATATTTACCCGAATTAGAGAAGTCGGTAAACTCATCGGCACTTTATCTATCTGGAACTTGCTCTTATGCCACTGCTTATTGCCGTCACTTTAATGTGGGCGTTTTCTTTTAGCTTGATTGGTGTATATCTTGCTGGGCAGGTCGATGCTTGGTTTTCGGTATTGATGCGCGTAGCGCTTGCTACAGCGATTTTTTTGCCATTTTTAAAGCTACGTCAAATCGAAATAAAAGTTGCTTTAGCACTGATGGTCTGCGGGGCATTTCAGTTAGGTATCATGTATGGCTTTTATTACCAATCTTTTTTATACCTTTCAGTACCTGAAGTTTTACTCTTTACCGTCATGACGCCAATCTACATCACGCTGCTTAATGATTTACTTGATCGCCGTATTAATATTGGCTTTATCTTCAGTGCCCTATTAGCAGTCATTGGCGCAATTACCATTCGCTATCAGGGCATAGACGAAGGTTTTTTAAAAGGCTTATTAATTGTTCAAGGGGCAAATTTATGTTTCGCCGCAGGGCAGGTTGGCTATAAACGCACCATGGCAAAGCAGCGCACAGATTTACCACAGCGCACGGTATTTGGTTGGTTTTTTATTGGCGCCTTAGCGGTGGTTATTCCGTGTTACCTGCTACTTGGCAACCCAGATAAACTCCCAACCACCACGCTGCAGTGGTCAATTTTGGCATACTTAGGCTTGGTTGCTTCGGGCATTGGCTATTTTGCTTGGAACAAGGGCGCAACACAAGTAAGCGTAGGCACACTAGCGGTTGCCAATAACTTGTTAATTCCTGCGGGGATTGCAGTAAATGTAATTTTTTGGAACCGCGATGCCGATATTTTTCGACTTGCGCTAGGTGCTGCCATTATCTTATTAGCCTTGGTGGTGAATGATAAATTTAATCAAAAAATTCACCGAAGTAAAATAAGTTAATGATGAAAAATTGATTTAACTGGGTAGCAAATTCATAACCGTAAAAGTTAATCAAATTAATTCATTGTTTTGGATCTGTACTGAAATTTCAGGCATGTTGAGGGTTGTTATTTAGCGTGGGTGTCCCCGTTAATACCTCCCAGTTAATACCAGCTAATAAGTTTATACTTTTATAGATATTTCAATAACGATGAAACAATGATTGATTGGTTATTGAGGGTGTTGGTTTTAAGATATTTTGACAGGTATTCACCCATGACTTATTAGGCAGTTACTTGAGGTGCTATAAGAGCAATTAATCCCTATTATTTGCTGATAAAACTGAATAGGAGTGTATTGGTATGCGATTGTATTTATTTGGTTTAAAATTAGCTTTAAAGCGCTTTAAAAATATTGCATAGCTCGGAGAGCGAACGTAAAGTCAGCTAAATTTTTTTTATTTAAATAAAAAAGCGAAGTGTTAATACAACTTCGCTTTTTTTAAAACTATTATCAGAGATAAATACGCTATTTCATACCATCGATTAATACTTGGGCATCATCTCGCTCGTAAAAGTTAATATCACTAGCAAGCGCACGCTTCAATTCCATTTTTGCTTCAACAGTTCTACCAAGCTTAAGTAATGTATAACCTAAATGATAGTTAATGGCGGGGTCATTTGAGTTCATGGTGTGGGCACGTCTAAGGTTGGTTAAAGCCTCTGTAAACTTGCCATTCAAAGCTTGAATCCAGCCGAAAGTATCGAGAATAGCGGCAGATGTATCATCGAGTGTTAATGCTTCCAGGGCATATTTTTCGGCTAAAACCAGATCTTCTTTTAAATAGATATTTGCTAAATTATTTAACACCAATGGCTTATTTGGTAATTCTTCTACTTCTTTTAAAATATCATAATGCACTTTAGTGTTTGCTATATCACCAGTATTTAAATAATGATCTGCTAAAAGATTACGCATAAAATGAAAGTTTTCGTTTTTGGTCAAAATTTCATTGGTGAGACTTTTAAATGCTTCATGACCAAAACCTAATGTTGTCATTTTGTACAATTTTACTAATGCTTGAGTAAAATTATTATCTAATGAAAGCGCAGCTGCATATTTTTCACTGGCCTGAGTTAACATTTTTTGTTGTAATAACAAATCACCACGAACTAATAAAACATAAGGGTTGTTTGCATAAGCTTTTTCAATAGAAACAAGTTTGGTATTTGCTAGCTCTAGCAAATTCAATTGCATATCTAACTTAATTAATTGTAATTGTATCAATAAGTTTTCAGGGGCTAATGTAAGTGCGGTTTTTAATACGGCTTGCGCTTTTAAAGGCTCATTAGCTCTGGAATATAATTGGCTTATTTCATAAAATTCTCTTGGACCTTCTACTATTCCTTCAAGTATTTCGATTTGCTTTCCAGCCTGCTTTGTATCTTTAATCGCTAAATATATTTCTATTTTTTGTTTTATATATTGAGGGTTTAAAAACACTAACTTATTGAGGTTGTCTAATTCGTTTAGTGCTGATTCATAGTCACCTTGTTGCATATAAATATCGGCTAAAACTTCAGAGGCTTTGATGTTAGTTTTACTCGCGCGTGTTAATTTAGTCAGCTTATCTATGGCAAGGGCGGTATTGCCCATATCTCGATCAATTTTAGCGTCTAGAATAATTAAGGGAGCAAATGCTGACTGTGTTTCTAACAGCTTTGTTATAATAACTTTAGCCGCTTCCAATTCACCGAGTGCAGCTTTAGCGTTGGCTATATTAAAAAGACTATTAAAGTCTCCTGGTTTAATTGATAGCACTTGTTCAAATGTTTTAACCGCGGGGCTCCATTGCTGCTGTTGTAATAACAACACACCTTTAAATGTTAAAAAATCGGAATTTAATGGTTCTACCTTTAAGAGCGAGTCGGCAATTTGATTAGCCTCTACTATTTTTTTATTGGCACGGTAAACAAGACCTTTCGTTAGTAAAAATGTAGCATTAAATTCTTTTGGCTGATGTTGCTCAAGTAAGGCAATCGCATTATCAAACTGTTCTATTTTTGATAAGTAATTTACTTTTGCGAGTATTAACGCCTGACTGTTTTGAAACTCGCCTTCAAGGCTTGTTATAAGTCGCTCAGCCTTATAAACCTTCTGATTGTTTAAATATAAATCTATCAGCTTTGTTGCTAATGGTAAGTTCTGAATAATCAATGCTTCTTTATCTTCGAGTAAATCAAGCGCTTTGTCTTGTTGGTTTTGACGCAAATAAATGTCGACTAACATTTCTATGGCTGCAAAATCTTGTGGTACATCTCTTAAATAAGCGATTAATTCTTTTTGCGCAACTTCAAAATCATTTTGTAAATATGCTGCAGCACCAGCGACGTAGGTAAGTGCTGCATTGGTATTTTTTTGTTCATCAGTATATAAAGTCAGCTTTTGGCTGATGTCTGCTAGCACTGCTTTTGCTTCATCAAACTTAGCGGTATTGGCTAATAGTTCGCTTTGTAGCAATTTAGCCATAGGATCGTCAGGGGTATTACTTAAAATTTTATCAACTAATAATAAAGCTTCGTCAAACCTACCTGCATTAGTGTAAGCATTAGCTAACGAACGCTGCACTATAGGGTCGTTATTATCAATGTTATAGGCGGTTTCGAAAGCATTTAAAGCACTTTCATTATCTTTTTTTCTTATGTATAGCTGGCCTTTAAGATGCCAGATTCTGCTTTGTTGAGGATATAAAGTGATGACCTGTTCAATCAATTTTTCTGCTGCGATGTAATTTTGTTGGTTTAATTCGAATGCGGCGAAAGAACCCAATGCTCGATCATTTGTAGGTGCTAGGCTTAGCGCAAGTTTAAAATATTTACGAGTTTCCTCTATGTTGTCTAGCGCACGATAAGCGTTAGCCGATAATAGATACCATGTAAGTTTGTTTTCGGTATTTAACGATTTACCTTTTCCTAAATCAATTACTTGTTGATACTCACGAGCGATCCTCAAGGCATTGCCCAACTCATTTAAGAATAAGTTGATATCAGCGCCTTCTACTAATGCTTCATTGAGTACCGCTATGCCATCACCAAAATATTGTTTATGCATTAATACTTTACCCATTAACACTTTCGCAGAAAGGTTATCAGGCTCGTCTTGCATAACGTTTTTTAAGTGAATATAAGCTTCTTCAATTTTATTGTTATTAAAAGCAGTCAGGGCTTTTTCAAAATTATTAGCGGCGGCTTTTAGCGAGCAGAAAAGTAGAATACTGATTAAGAATAAACGCATAGCAATCCAATGTTTAAATGGTGAATAAAATTTAATTAATTTAACTGCCGTGATTATTGCTTAATCTCGCCTAATCTAAAAGGAAAATAAGTTAAATTAATATGATAAGACTAGAAGCTAAAAAGCTTGGGCAAAAAAAAAGATGGCTAAGCCATCTTTTTTTTAATGCAATATTTATTACTTTAGCTTTTTACGACTAGAAGCAAATAAACCCGCGATTGCTAAACCAAACAATGCAATTGAGCTAGGCTCTGGTACGCTTGTTGCTGGGGCTTGTTGGCTAGTAGTAAATTTGATTCCAGATAACTTTATGCCATCATTACCTTCCCAAGTTGTATCTCCACCAAATACGGCAGCATTTAGGGCACCGACTAACCAGTAACGAGAAGAAGCATTTTCAATACTCCCTAACTTGTTTTTGTCAGAGTCTCCAAACATTGTATAGTACCCATAATTGTTATCGTATTGCATTTGGGCATAACCAGACGCGATAGTTTGACTTGATGAGCCAACCTGTGCCCAAGTCTTACCAGCTAAATCACCAGAGTTTAATGCTGCAACACTAACTTCAGTATTACTTGTACTAGCTGATATCCAACTAAACCCAGCAGCATTAAGGGTAACCGCTTCTGAAAAATCTAAAAGAAAGAAATCGTAATCTTGATACTCACAACTACTACCATAATTGTCAGCTGAATGTGAATAGCCGCAATAGTTTAGTTTAGAACCATCAGTTTTTTGCTCATCAGCATTCTGTATAGACCAACCGTTGCCGTATTGATCCATATCTACTGCACGTTCGATCTTGTTATCGCCAGCTACACTTGTATCTTCTCCTGGCATATTGCCAGTATCTGACCATGCTGATACGTTAATATCAACACCACCTAAGGTTACATCAAACTGGTTGAAATTATTACCTGTGTCTGTAACACCATTATTTGCGCCAAAATGACCGTATGTAGTTGTAACACTAGCCATGGCTGCAGAAGAAACCAATAACGCAGCGATCAAACTTATTTTTTGTATGTTATTTAACATATAAACTCCATTTATCTTACTAAGACAGCTATTTAGATTTAGTTAAAACTGAATCTAACATAGAGATAAAAATTATATTTAATATGTAAGTAGGCAGGTATCGTGCCAGTTAAGGCAAGCCCTTTAAAAGTAGTGCTTTATTTGTATTTTATTGTTAGTAAAAAGCAATACTGTAAAAAAAGACGACACATTTTATTTACATAAGTTGGTTGATTATAACGCAACTTTAAAAAGAATTATAGTGGTAATACCAGTTTATCTAATTACTTAAAATACATATAAATTTTATAATGTGCTTTTGAATGGTTATCAACACCAGTATTAAAAGTTAATTAACTTGCCTAGTACTAAGGTAGCACTTCTTTTAGGCGCTTTGTTTATTACAGTTAACCTTGTTCATTAAATGAACATTCGTAATAACTATAATTAATAAGCGAGCAAATATGAAAATAATATCCACCATAGCGAAAACTAAAATACTACTTTCATTGATACTGATTTTTGCAACACAGAGCGTTTATGCCGCTTGTGTAGACAATATTGTATTAGTGCACGGTAATACTGGCACACCTTCTGACTGGGACAATACCTATGATTTATTAAAAGCCAAAAACTATAACGACAGCCAAATATTCCGACCATCGTGGGGCGGTTCGTCTGCCAGTTATAATAATCATAGTGGTGCAGAAGAAACACCCGTTAAAAATTCAATTAACAGCGCAATAGCCAGTTCTTGCACAGGTAAAATTGATATTATTGGTCATTCAATGGGCGTTACTTTAGCTGCGCAACAAGTGATTAAGTTGGGTAAAAGTAATAAAGTAGATGCGTTTGTTGGTGTTGCTGGTGCTTATCGAGGTTTATGGACCTGTGGCGCTTATCCTTGGAATGTATGGACACCAACTTGTGGTGCAAGTGGTTTATCTGTTTCGAGCCCATTTTTAGATTGGTTAGAGGGTAAAACAATTGCAAGCCGTGTGTATTCAATAAAAAGTTGGAGTGATCAAATAGTTTGTGGCAGCGGTACATGTCGTGTTGGTGGTATTCACTCAAGCCAAATTGATAATGAAAATGCGACCTATAGCTATAATTTAAACCATTTTGGCTTACAAACTTATACGGCTAATAAACAGTATGATTTAATTAAGTAACTCATGTTTTTTAACATGAAATTGCGTAAATAGTTTGAAATAAATTTACTAAAAATCACCAGTAAGGACGCTGGTGATTGAGTTGTTTTTATGGTTAAAGTTATAAATAGCAGAAAGCACTAAACCTTTACTATCAGTACTCACACGTTAATTTTTTTATTATTCCAAGCTCAATTACTGCCATTTGCTAAAATATCTTTCACACCATCTAAATATAAATTGTATTTTTTCCAATTACCTATCGATTTATTGTTAATAGCACTTCGCACCTGAACAGCACTTGCTGTAGCAACCGGCGCCGTATTTTTGTTGATTTCTAAACAAGCCTCTTGCCATGACAAACCACAAAACTCAATGAGTTTTTTGGCTTCGGTTTCGGGATCGTTAACCAGTTTTTCGTAATTAACGATATAAAAATTGTCAGGATATAATTGTAGCCATGTCTGCATTAAATCTTTAAATAGCAAGTAGAACTCGGCCGTAGTAGTCAGTTCGTAAGCATAATTATAATAGGAGTAATTTACCGCAAATAATTGTCTGAAGTTACTGACAATGGTATCGAGAGGATTACGGTCTAAACAAACTATTTTTGCTTTGGGTAAGGCTTGCAATATAAAGCCAGCATATAAAACATTTAATGGCATTTTATCCACAAATTTAGCCGTGTTTCCGGTGACTGTGCGCGTGCTTGCTATATAGCGTTTACCTAATTCAACAAAGTCTATGCCCTTTGCGGTTTGTACCGTTTCAGCATCAATAACTCTATTTGTTGTGCTGTTTGACAGTGTTTTAAGCAATAAGCCAAAGTGCTGCAATTCGCCCGCGCTAGTTACATCGCTGTGTTGCGATAATATACGTTCAACTAATGTGGTGCCTGTTCTTGGCATACCAACTACAAATATAGCTTCGTCTGAGCCAAAGCCTGATTGATTAAGGTTCGGCTTTTCAAAATATTGCTTTATTGCACTAAACATTGCCTTGTCGCTGTTTATCGAATAATTCAACTCTGTGAGTTTTTTATTTTTTGCCCGTTGTAAGTATTCAAAAGCAGACTGATAGTCTTTTAATGCTTCGAATTCTCGCGCCAATGCATGACCAATATAGAGTGAGTCGTCAGAGTTTAGTGTGGTTGCATTTAACGCTTTTAACGTGGTGATATGGTTATTGCTTTGAGATATGTCGCCTAAGCTTGTTAATGCGGCATGCGCTTTACAATGCGCTGGTGCTAGGGCAATACATTGGTTATAGCTTTTTCGAGCTAAGGCAAAATTGCCAATAAATTTTTGTGATGCACCTAAGTTAAAAAAGTATTCGGCATTTGTATTATCTTTTTCTACTGCACTTTCAAAACATTGTGCAGCTAACTTATGTAGGCCTACTTTGCTATATACACCACCGATGGTATCCCATGTTAAGGCAGATGTAGGTTTTAGGTCTTGAGCAATGTCGGCTTGTTTTTTTGCTTCTACATGATCATTTTGTAAAACATGTGCTTTGGCTAAATGGGCATAATACTCACTATTTTCAGGACTAAGCACTGACGCTTGTTTGATTAAGGCGATACTTTTATCAAGGTTATGATGTGCAATGGCAATCATGGCGAGCAAAAAGTAGCCATCTGCAAAGTATTTATCTTGTTGCAGTATTTGAATTAAACAATGATGAGCTTGTTTATATTCGCCTTTATTTAAATGAGTTTGTGCTTGTTGATGCAACAGATTAATTTCTTTTAGCATTTTTACGACTTTTGGTTGTGAGTATTAAAAAAGCACTTATTGGCATGGCCAGTTAAGTGCTTAAACATTTTAACGTATAAATTTGCTTAATGTAAAAAATTTACAAATCAAATAAGTACTCAAACCTTACGCCAATTTCACGAGGAGTTGCTAAGTAGTAACCTTAGTAACGCTGAAGTGCAGGGCGTTATTGAATCGGCTATTACCAACAGTGCTAACGCTTATCGAAAGGCATTTTTAATAATGATAACAAGGTCGCACTTTTATTATTAGCTGGATAACTTTTAAGGCCAATATCTAAACCTTCATCAGGCTTTTTAGCTTGTGATTTATAGCTGCCAAATAATCTATCCCACCAACTAACGCTAAAGCCATAATTACTATTAGTTTCTTCCACTACTTGGCTATGATGAATTCGATGCAATACTTGTGTTATTAGTATTGTGCGCAAAGGATTTTCTAACCAGCGGGGTAGCCTAATGTTTGCATGATTAAATAGTGCAAAACCATTGAGTGCGACTTCAAATATAATTACCGCAATTGCTGGTACGCCAAGAATTAAAACCGCTAAACCTTTCAGTAATATGCTCAATACTATTTCAATAGGGTGAAAGCGTAAACCGGTACTAGCATCGATATGGCTGTCGGCATGGTGCACTTTATGAAAGCGCCATAGCAGAGGTACAAGATGAAAAAGTCGATGCTGCCAGTAAATCATTAAATCTAATATCAATACGCTTAATGTAATGACCAGCCAGGTTGGTAAGTTAATATTATTGAATATCCCTATGTCTTGTGAAGTCGCATACAAGGCAATACCAGTAACGCCAATAGGCACTAATAACCTAGCGACGACTGACGATATAATCAAAAGCGAAAAGTTACCTAACCAGCGCACACGTTTTGTTAGTTTGCTTTTTCGTGCAGGGAAGCAGCTTTCTAGAACGAGCATAGCGAGTAGAATAATAAAAAATAGACTTAATCGTAAACTGGCATCGGTCATTTAGTTTTCCGTTTCTGAAGTTTCTTAACAGTATTTTTCGTCGCAGATGTCTGTTGCTTTATCGTTTGCTTTTTTAAAGTATGATAACCACCATATACGCGTGTAACAATCGTGATACCGGCTAAAAAAGCAAAACCGTAGGCAAGTTCAGCAAAATACTGCGGCCATAAACAAAAGGCGATGAAAACAGCGATGGTTTCGGTACCTTCGGTTAAGCCGTTTAAATAGTAAAAACTTTTGTAGGCAAATTGGGGTTTCTCTAAGTTGAATTTTTCTGCCGGAATAGCAAAGGCTAAAAAGCTTGAGCCGGTACCAATAAATACCGCTAACAAAACCGCGGCAGCTAAAGCATTATGTTCAGGGTTTGCTATGGCAAAACCTAAAGGTATAGCGGCATAAAATAAAAAATCGAGGCAAATATCTAAAAAGCCGCCAGCACTTGTGCTGCTATTTTGATACCGTGCTAGTGCGCCATCTAACCCGTCAAATATTCGATTTAAAATAATGGCGGTTAAGGCTAAATCCCACATGTTAAAGGCTAGTAAGGGCACAGCAAATAAACCAATGATAAAACCTATAACGGTGAGTTGATCAGCCGTTACTTTGCTTTTATCTAATAGTCTAACCACCGGGTATAACAAGGGTTTTATCACTGGTGTAATATATTTATCTAACATGCACTTTCTTCTTAACTATTTTATGATTATGGTGAGTTTTTGCTGATATTAGCTCATTTATTAACTAACACATCTGCTAACTCATCGACTATTTATCGACAAGTTAATCACTTTACCGTTAGCGGCAATCGCATCTGACTCATCATGGGTCACCATTATTGCGGGTAACTTGTGCTGCTTTATTTGCTCAAACACTAATTGTCGTGTTTCTTGTCGTAGTTGGCTATCTAATTTACTAAAGGCTTCATCTAATAATATAGCTTTAGGTTGACTTAATAACACACGTAATAGGGCAACACGTGCTTGTTGGCCGCCTGATAAACTGTCGGGATGACGATGATCTAAACCTGCTAAGCCAACCTCAGCGAGGGCGAAACTAATTTTAGTTGCTCGAGATTTTTTATCGCCTTTTGGCATCGCAAAAGCAATGTTATCAGCAACAGACAAATGCGGAAACAACAAGGCATCTTGATACAACAAACCGATATGACGTTGGTAACTTGGCGTGTGAGTAATATTAACGCCATTTAAATGTACCTTACCATCGGCATTAAACCCTTTAGGTAACATGCCTGTAAGCCAGTTTAACAAGGTTGATTTACCACTGCCAGAAGGGCCCATAATCGTTAATACTTCACCACCTTTGATTATTTCATTAAGTGATAATAACGGGGTTTTATCTCGCGTTATGGTCAAACCTTCTATTTGTAGACTGTTGTTCTCACCTGTGGGGCTCATAAGTTAATCTCGGTTTTCATCTTTTGCGCTCTTTGTTTATTTTGCCATGTTGAAACTAGCCATATCATTGAAAAAGCAATAGCAGGTAATAGCATTTGTATGAGTGCGTAAACAGCACTGGTACGGCGACTAGCACCGTTGGCTAAGCTCACAGCCTCGGTGGTTACGGTATTTAATCGACCACCGCCAACCAGTAAAGTAGGTAAATATTGACTAAAGCTAATAGCAAGCCCTAAAGCACTGGCCATTAGAATAGGCATGAGTAGTTGCGGTAAACTCACCTGTAAAAATATTTTTAATGGCGATGCACCTAAACTTGCGGCAACTTGTGCATAACGAGGATCAAGCCGGCGATAACTCACCGCTAACGATAAAAATACATAAGGTAAAACAAACAATAAATGTGCCAAGGCAACATTCAAAAATGTTGTTTTACTGTGTAAGGCCTCTTGTAACCAAACTAAACCAAACAAAAAAGCAATGCTGGGGATCATCAGCGGTAAATATATAATTAAACTACTGTAATTTGAAAGTTGCGCGCCGTTTTGTTTTTCATACTCTAAAGTAAGCAAAGTTAAAATGATGGCTACACTTGTTGACACTGCACCGATACTCAGCGAATTTATAATGGGAGTTTGTACTTGTAGTAGAGCCGATTGCCAATGCAATAGCACCCATTGTTCAGGTAGAGCTAATGGGAACTGCCAGTAGCCAGCAAACGACCAAAAAACCATACCAAGCAAGGCTAACGCGATAGAGCTGATCAACAAAACGGTAAAAACATGGATACCTTTCGCAAAAAAAGCATCGCCGTAATTTCGCTTACCGTTACTGAGGCTTTTGCAGGTTACAGCCTGCGTTAACTTTTCTAATATCCACCAGGTAACGAGTACCGAAATGGTAATAAGTAGTTGTAATAACGCCCCTGCAGATGCTTTTATTCGTAAACTTAAGTCAACATCATGAAACCAATTCATTATCGCAACGGCTAAGGTTGGTGGTGTATTTGGACCTAAAATTAATGGCATTTCTACACTAGCACTGGCATAGGCTAGTATGGCTAATATGGGTAAGCGCATTAATGGATAAATGTTTGGCAATACCGCTTTGAAGAAAGCGGTCATAGGGTAATAACCTAAACTGAGCGCAAGTCGATATTGCGCACGTAACTTAATGTTGAGTGCCGGTTGTGCAATTGCGCTCAGTGTCATCAGTAATAAAAACGGCAACTCTTTTAGCGTTAAGCCCATGATAATGCTGATACCGTAAGGGTCGTGAGGCAGTAACCAATCAATAGGGCTTTGCCATCCCGTAAACCACGGCGAAAGTAGTCGGGCGAACATTCCAGATGGTGTAATTAAAAATGCAATCGCTATAGCGGCTGCCGCATGTGGAATCACTAAAATAGGCCCTAATAAACGTTGAATGCGCGCTAACCAAGGGCTGTCAAAGTAAGTTGCTAATAATAATAGCGTGATAATAAAAGCTAGCAAACCACTAACAATGCTACTGAAAAAGCTCAAACCTATCATCTGCGCTATGCCAGGTGTTTGCATTAATTGCTCAAACCCTTGTAAGTTGAATTGGGTTTTATCTAAGGCAGGAAGCCAGCCAAATGCAGGTAAAATTACGCCAAGTAAGCCGCCAAGTACTGGCAAAATTAATATTGCCATTAACACCTTAGGGCTAATGTTGACTATTGTGCTAAAAATTCGATCAGCTGCTTTAGTAACCGATAAATTACTCATAACTTATTTCGCCCCATAGCGTTTCAGCCATTCACGGCTGATGAGTTTCGACCAACTCGGGTGGGGCTCACTTAGTGCTTTTATTTTGCTGTTAACAGGAAGTGAACTTGGGTGTGGCTTATTGGTGCTAAATAATGCTTGTTGCTGAAGTGGTAACTGTGAAACATCAATAACCGTGCTATCGCCCCAAACTTGGGCTTGTTGTTTTTTTGCTTGTGCTTCAACGCTGAGCATAAAATTAGCAACTACTTTTGCTGAGTTACTATTCGCCGCATTATAGGGAATAGCAACAAAATGAATATTACTTAAGCTGCCATCTTGCATAACAAAACTCCTGGTGTGCTCGGGTAAGTTATAACGCGCCACCGAAGCAGGAATTTGCGCCGCAGAAAAGGTGAAGCCTAGATTTATTTCGCCATCTCCCACTAGTCTTTGTAGTGCTGTGCCGCTAGCAACAAAATATTGCCCTTGACGCCATAAATGAGGGTGTAATTTATCTAAATAGCGCCATAAAACGGGTAACAAAACGGCTTGGTTTTCTGGTGTCGCCGCTTGATATAAACCTGACTTTATTTGCTTCGTTTGAAATTGGTTCAAGGCGATAAGCGCATATTTAAGAAAACTTAATGATAGAAAATCAGCGGGTTTGGGATAAGTGAAGCGACCTGGGTTTTGCTCAGCCCAAGCAAGAAGTTGATGAATGTTTTTAGGTGCATCTTGAATACTTTCTTGATAGGTATTGTGTGAAAAATTAAGTTTATTGATTTGATCAGTAGGTGTGTAGTAAAAAGTTAGAGATGCTTGCCCCCAAGGTGCTTCCATACCTTGAGTGGGGAGGCCAAAGTCTCGGGTCATTGCTTCATTTTCGGTTGGGTTTGTTAAGGTAAAGTTAGGCAATTGTGCAACCCAGCCTTTGGCTAAAAGTTGATATTGTGCCATTGAGGCAAAATTTTCGCCGTTTATCCACACTAAATCAACTTGCCCTTGTTGATGATTTTCTGCCGACTTTTCTGCTAATACCCGGCTTACGGCTTCACTGGTGTCAGTTAATTTTACATGGCGTAAGTCAATGTTATGTAATTCTTTAACTCGGGTAGATAGCCACTGAATATAGCTATTAATTTGTGGGTCGCCGCCCCAAGCATGAAAGTATACAGGGTAATTTTTTCCTGATGCTTCTATGGCATTCCATCGAGAGTTTAAAGTAGAGGGTAAAAGAGAGTCGCTTGTTACTTTTGGTGTTACTTTTGGTGTTTTTTTTGTCGCTGACTTTTGTCCAAACATAGCTGCTTGGTCAGCTATGTTTGCTGAAGTAGGCTCAGCATAACTTGATGCAGTTGAAGTTACAGTTATAGTTAATAAGGTTGCTAACACTATATTGAGCGCCCAAAATTTCTCGATAAAGGTTTTTGTTTTGGTGCTTTTAGAATGTTGTTTATTTAAATCACGTTTTTGCGGCATTGATAATAAAATAAGGAATGTGTTCAAACAGAAATAAGTAAAAAGAGTCGTTAAACGACTCTTTTTACTGCTGACTAAATGCTGTGATTTACCTAACAGCATTGAGCGCCCAATCATAATTTAAAAACTTTTTATCCATATCTTCAGACCTTAATAATGCCTGTTGTGCTGGCGTTAAATTTAATGCCTCATGATATAACAATATAAAAGCAGGTAAAGAATTACTGCCGCGAAAGCCTAATGTGAAGTCATCACCGTACCACTTAAAAATAGCGGAAAGCTCCATGCTATCTTCATTAAAACGATTACGACTGGTATCCGTTAAAAAGCGCACAGTTTGTTCGTTTAATTGTTGCTCTAGTTTATCTGCGCTATAAGCTTCTTCATGCAAAGCCGGGCAACCAATACTGGCACAATTAACCGCAAAATGAATACGCGGATCGCCATATTTATTATCGCCACGAATTAGCTCATGTTCAATATTGTCTAAGCTGCGTATTTCACCTAATAGCGGAATAAACTTCTTACTCCAAGGCGAGCTAAAGAAGCTCCCCAAATCTTTAATTGATTTTAAATCAGGGTAGGCAGTTAAAATAAACTCAACGGTCCAAGCATTATAAGCGTTGATTAAAAAAGCCAATTGCTGAGGCGCTGGCCATTGTGCAAAGGCTTGTTTGTCAACTTTGCCCAGAGCAGCCAAATAAACTTTTAACTTGGCTCGCTCTGTTTTCATGCCGGTATAATCAACTTGGCTTGAATGGCCATTATTTATCGGCTTAACATGTTGGGTTAACAATGTTTGCCATGGCTGATGTAAAGCTTGATGCAATGTCTCTTGCGCCACGCTTATAGCGCTATAAGCTGTAGTTAACATAAGTAATGCAGCTAATTGCAAAGATTTAAACGATGTAGTTAATCGGCTACTTTTCACTTTAACCATAGTAATTAACCTCGTCTCCAAGTATGGAATTTCTCTAACCAGCTTAAAACGGTTTCAGGTGCATGGTTACGTTTCCATTCACCAGCTGCGTATTTATTACCTTCAGCCCATGTTGGGTAGCTGTGAATCGTGCCTAATATTTTGTTCAAGCCTAAGCCGTGTTTCATTGCTAAAACAAACTCTGCGATTAAATCACCTGCATGTTCAGAAACAATAGTAACGCCCAGTATTTTATCTTTACCTTTTGGTGTTATCACTTTAATAAAACCGTTAGCTGCACTGTCAGTAATTGCTCGGTCTAACTCTTCAAAATCAAAACGGGTAATTTCGTAGTCAATACCTTGCTCGATTGCTTCTTGCTCGTTAATACCAACACGAGCGACTTCAGGGTCAATAAAAGTTGCCCAAGGAATAACACGATAATCTACTTTGAACTTCTTAAAGGTACCAAATAAAGCATTAACCGCAGCATACCAACCTTGATGAGCGGCAACGTGAGTAAACTGATAAGGACCAACAATATCACCGGCAGCAAAAATATTAGGGTATAGCGTTTCTAAGTAGTCATTAGTTTGAATAGTACGGTTAGTTTCGATGCCTAACTCTTCAAGACCATAGCCTTTCAAACGAGCAGAGCGGCCAACAGCACACAATAGCTCGTCGTATTCAATAGCCATTTCTTCTTGTTCTGAACCTTGTTCGTGCTTAAGGTTTTTCACAATGATGAATTTTTTACCGTCACGTTGTTCGCAACGTAAAGCTTGGTGTGAGGTTAGAATATTTACGCCACTTTTTTGTAACGACTGGCTAGCAAACTCAGAGACTTCAAGATCTTCTCTGATCATAATGCGCTCAGCCATTTCAATTTGAATAACTTGTGAGCCTAAACGTGCAAAGCTTTGTGCAAGTTCACACCCAATAGGTCCGCCACCTAATACCACTAACTTTTTTGGCGCGGTATCAAGTTTGGCAAATTCTGTCCATAACGTGTCACTAGTAACATAACCACTCTCTTCAATACCCGGCAATGGCGGTACAAATGGACGAGCACCGGTTGCAATAACAATGCTACGTGCCGTTAGGGTTTGCATAGTGCCATCGTTAAGTTTAATTTCAACAGTCCACGGATTAATTAACTTTCCGTAACCTTTTATTACTTCTACACCTAAGTCAGTGTAACGTTCAACACTGTCGTGCGGGGCAATATCGGCTATAACTTGGTGCACGCGTGCCATCACTTTTTTAAACGAAAATTGTGGTGTTGTGTTCTCTAAACCGTAATTTTCTCCGTGTTTGATTTGGTCTACAATTTTAGCACTTTTAATAATAGCTTTACTTGGCACACAGCCATAGTTTAAACAGTCACCACCCATTTCTCCGGCTTCTATTAACGTTACTTTCGCTTTTACTGCAGCAGCTATGTAGCTTGTTACTAGTCCACCAGCACCGGCACCAATGACCAATAAGTTACGGTCAAACTTTTTTGGTTTTTGCCATTTTTTATAGACTTTACGTTGCTTTATTTTGTTAACAATAGCCTTACCAATTAAAGGTAAAAGCCCTAATAAAACAAAAGAGAAAATAAGTTTAGGTGATAAAATGCCTGACAAGCTTTCTATATCAGCTAGTTGTGTGCCGGCGTTAACATAAACTACCGTGCCAGCTAGCATGCCTAGTTGGCTTACCCAGTAAAACGTCCAAGCTTTTATGCCGGTAACGCCCATTAATAAATTCACTAAAAAGAACGGAAACACAGGGACTAAACGTAAGGTAAATAGATAAAACGCGCCTTCTTTTTGAACCCCTTCATCAATCGATTTTAAGCGTTCAGGAAATTTCTTTTTAATACTGTCACGTAATAAATAGCGTGAAACTAAAAAGGCTAATAATGCGCCAATGCTTGAAGCAAATGAAACAATAATAAAACCTTCAACTAAACCAAATAACGCACCTGCAGCTAAAGTTAAAATAGCCGCGCCAGGTAATGACAGCGCAGCGACTAAAACGTACAGAGCAAAGAAACCACCAATGACTAACGTTGGAGATTGTTCTCGCCACTCGCCAAATTGATCCATTGAGCCTTTAAGGCCTTCTAGGGTCAGTAATTGGTTTAAATCGTAGTGAAAAAACAATGCCACTAGCGATACGGCTATAACTAATAATAGTATTTTCTTAAACATGAAATGTGTCCTTAAAAACTGTGCGTTAACGTGAGTTTGGCA
Organism: Colwellia sp. PAMC 21821; assembly: GCF_002077175.1. Taxonomy (NCBI): domain Bacteria; kingdom Pseudomonadati; phylum Pseudomonadota; class Gammaproteobacteria; order Alteromonadales; family Colwelliaceae; genus Colwellia; species Colwellia sp. PAMC 21821. The sequence continues at coordinate 123,479 of NZ_CP014943.1, read as the reverse complement.
TTGATAGGGAGCTCTGGAAAAACCAAGGTCGATCCAAAGTATCCGCCTTCAAAAACAGGGCGCCAGTTTTTTTGATTAGTAACGTTATTAATATCGAAACGCACTTTTGTGTTTTCGGCTATTGCATAACTGGTGTTGAGACCTAAGGTGTATTGATCGCGTATGTTTACTGTCGCCAAAAAATCTAGTGGATAACTCGAGGTGTATAAAGCGGCAAAACCTGCTTGCCAATTTTCGTTGAGATAAATGCCACCATTTACACTTAAAGACTGCTCTGGAATACCTTGAACACGACGAGTAGACGGCGCAAATGCAGCGAAACTTGGTGCGCCAACACTGGTGCCTTGAATAATATCAGGGCGAGTGTTGTCGAAGGCATCGGCTATTTGTGATGAACTTTGAAAACTGGCTGAGTTGTCATATCGTGCATCAAGGTAACTGTAACTCACGTTAAACCAGTATGGTGCGGCGTCGTAAAAAACTTGCAGTTCAACACCTTTAGTTTTGATACCAGAATTACTGCCATCGCGATTTCGCAAACTACGACGTTGATTAAATAGTGAACCATCAACATACCAAGCGCTGTTGTCTGGTAGGTATTTAATGCCAACTTCATTTAATGTATTTTCAGTGGCAAAATTCTGTTCACTGATTAAATTGTCAGCGCCAAGTGAGTTACCACCTGCCATGCTGTTTGATGTGGCTTCATTGTAGCTAGTGGCTGCATAAATGGTTAAATCAGTATCAAGTTTATAGTTAATGCTAGCTTGGCCTGAATGTAATATTTCATTAATGCTATCACGCGCTGCTATTTGCCCAGCAGGTGCGATAGGATCTCTAGCTTCTACGTCATAAAAATCGATACGGTAACCAAAGTTTGTGCGTAAACGTTCGCTCCATTGACTGTCTTGTTGAATGGCAAAGCCAGTTTGCCAGCTGGTAGAGTCGGTAGTATCAGATAATGAAAAATCACCAATGTTGTCATTGTTTATATCATATTGTCCACCGGGTGAAACAAATACACCAGGGCTGAGTTCTACCAGCCTAGCTTGTTGCTCAGGAGTAAGTGGAATACGACGGTTTTCAATTGGACCTGTTAAGTCGATTGGGTCATCGGCCTCAGTAGTAAATTGACTATAGCCACGCACTTTGTTGTAACGCACATCAAAGGCTAAAATGGTTTGTTGTTGGCTGTTCCAGTCATGACTTAGCTCTAATCTATTTTGCGCGGTATCGGCGGCAGCTATTATTTCAACAAAACTGTTTTGAGCAATTTCATCGCGAGTTAAATGCTGATAGTAAGTGCTGTTTTTTAATCGTGTTTGGCCACTTAATTCACGCGTGTATATGCTGTGTAATAAAAAAGTTTCGGCTTCGTTGGCATTATCAGGGTCGGTTAATACCGTACTGCGGCTTATTTGCACCTGCCCAGTAGGTGATACGATTGCACCAGCACCAGGAATAAGGCTGCTATTAGGTTGCACACCTTGGCCGGTTATATATAAGCCATGATCGATGAGTGCTTGTGTAGGCCGATTAATACCCGCATTATCGGTAAATTCAACTTGGTAAAATTCAAAGTTTATATCCCAAGTGCTTTTATCGTCGGGTAGGAAGCTAAATACGGCGAAAAGGCTATCGCTTTCAAAGCTTGAGTGATCATAAAAACTGCCATTATCTATATGTTCAGCGCTAATTCTAAAACCGCTTTCACCTTTCACAATCGGTGCCGATATATCCAACTGAGCGCTGTATTGGTCCCAACGACCTGCGGTAAACTTTACTTTAGCCGCGCTTTCTTGTGTTGAGGCACGTTTAGATTGCAAATTAACAAAGCCACCATTACGCTGGCTACTGCCGAACAATACCGGTGGCGCACCTTTTATTACATCTAACTGATCTACAGCGTTAAAAGAGAGCGGCACACCAAAACCATTATTGCCTGCTTGACGGCGCATGCCATCTTGAAAAAGCTCGCCTAGTTGCCCACGCAATGTCGGTAAGCTTGGCGCACCAAAGCCTGTTGCTGAATAACTACTTGGCGTTATAGCCAAAATATCTTGCAAGTCAGTAATGTTTAACTGCTCCATCATCGCGCTAGTAATGGGCGTCATGGAACGTGCAATGTCATCTAAGCCTAAATCATCACCAAATGGGCCACTAATTTTGGTGTTTTTTGGCGAGAAACCATGATTAATAATACGTTGGCCAGATACTTCAATAACTTCAACACCAGTTTTTTCTACTTCTTGAGCATTCGCTACTTGAGTTTGAAAAATAAAATGAATGCTAAGGGCGATTAAACTGTATTTCATTTATGAATACCTAATTTTTTTGTTATTAATCATTGTGGAATATTACTTATTAAAAATGCTATGGGAGACTAGACCCACATTAAAAGTAATAAATTTCAGGATATTAAATTTACAGTACGTTTAAGTTTAGATTTAGTTCATAAAATTTTAATAAAAAGCTGCTGGCGTCTTAAAGAAAAAGAAGGTGAACACGCTTTTATCGTGTATAAATGAAGTGGAAAGGTGTTTAAAATTATTGAAATTTTGCTAAGAGAGTTATTAATAATTTATATTATCTAAAGTGAGCTTTATATTGCAGATTTAACCGTATTTAAATAATGAGAGCATATTTAAGTGTTTAAATATAGATGAATATCAGCAAGTAACCATTACTACTCAAAGTTAATAATTATTGTTTTAGGCCGTTTTTATAATAGGTGAGCCTGTAGTCGTGGAAAATACCTTAGCTGAGGCTGCATTAGGTGTAGCTATATCTTGGGGTATTATTTTTATGTCTTGTTGTTTACGTACAGGAAATGACGACGCTTGAGTATTGGTTTTAATGTTTTTGTTAATAAAGTCTAAGGTAAACTTGTTCATTTTTCTCATCATATTCTCTTAAAATTATTAAATAAGTACCTAAACCTTTACAAGATAAAATACTTAACTTGTCGAATGGCTTAGGTACAGCTTTATATTATATTGCTAATTAAAGAACGAAGCCTAAAATGACTTCGTCCTCGCTAACAAACTAATAGTAATTACTTAGTTACTATTTTTTTCGCACTTGTTGCTATTTTAGCTACAACACGACGGTTTAATTGATTAGCCGTACGAGTAGTCTCTGTTGATAATAACTGAGACTCGCCGTAGCCTTTTGAAGTTAGGCGACTAGCTTCAATGTTGAACTTGTTGATAAGAATGCTTTTCACTGCGTCTGCACGTTTTTGTGAAAGCATTAAGTTATAGTCGTCAGCACCGGTAGCAGAACTGTGTCCTTCAATTTCAACTGATGTAGCAGTATATTCTTTCATGAAATCAGCTAAACGTCTGATGTCATCAACTAATGCCGGTTGAACAATTGAGCTGTTATTAGCAAAAGCGATGTTTAGCTTTATTTCAACTGCGTGCTCAGAATATAAAGTACAACCTTTAGAGTCTACTTTAACTGTTGCTGGTGTATTCGCACAACGGTCAATGCTGTCAGCAACACCATCGTTGTCGCTATCTAAAACTTTAGCAACTACAGGTTGTACAGCAGGAGTAGGTTTAGCAATTACAGGAGCTTGCTCAACATCGCCAAATGCATATTTAAGACCAAGCTTTACGCCTTGATCGATAAAACCATAGTCAACGTCTTTATAAATAGCGGCTTCAGTGTAAAAAGATAAACGGTCGCTAACTTGGAAGTTATAACCAGCACCAATATTTACGGCATTGTAGCTTTTTACGTTGTTGAAACGTTTAACACCAGCAAATACATATAAATCGCTATCTTCTAATTTGTAAATAGCATCGATACCAGCACGGGTGCCGTAATCTTTATCATTACCGTTGATTACGTCATAACGAGTTTTTGCAAGCTCGATGCGCACATCCCAGTAATCGTTAATAATTTTCTGTAAATCGATACCGATAGATTTTCCGGCTTCAATTTGGTTCCAATCTGTTCTTGCATCTTTATTGGTGCTCGACTTTATGTAGTCGCCAAACACGCCTAATTCCCATGTTTTATCAATGTTTTCAGCAGCTAGTGGTGAACTGATAAGGGCTGCAAGAAGAGTAATTTTAAATGCTTTCATTTGGTAATTCCTTTTTAGGTCTAAATAATTTAATAATTTCTATCTTGTATAACGAAGATAAATATAGAAAGTCACAAATTAATTTTTTTAATTAAATTATGCATCTATATTTTGACGATTATTTGCTTAAAGTGCCACATTATACGGCGCTTATTTTGATAAAGATCACTAATAATTAAAATATTTTAAATAATTTGTGACAAACCTTTTCATAACTAGCGTAAAATTCACCACAATACTGATACAGCTAAGTTTTTGTCACTAAAATAAATAAAATTATTGTGACTTTTTAGATTAAAAACCGTTGTTATTAAGAGTAGGAAATTATAGTTAGGGGAAAAAATGAATATTATAGAGCAAAGTTTAGTAGAGGAACTTGAGCGCGAAGATGAAGTTGCTTTTATTACATCAGATGAAGAGTTATTCAAACGTGCTGAAATCACCGCCAACGTGCAACAAGGCAGTAAAGATTTAATCTCGCTAGGTATGGCCTCTATTTGGGTGGTATTTGCGGGTTTGTTTGGCAATGTTTTAAAGCCAACATTTAAAAATATGGCTGATAATAGTAGGAAGAATAATGAACACTGAAAATATCACGGATAAAACCTATAACGGACTTATCGCTATATGGCATAAAGTGGTTACCTTTATGCCTGACTTAATTGTTGCGTTACTGTTTTTACTTGCTGGTTGGGTTATTTCAAGTTTAATTAAACGTCTGCTTAATAAATCGTTAATAAAAATAGGCTTTAATACATTCTTAGATAAACTTGGTTTAGACACCTTGCTAAAAAAAATGGACTTAAAAGTTCAAGGTAGCCAAATCGTCGCTAGTATTATTTCGGTTTTTATCTTTTTAATATTTTTATTGGCAGCGTTAGATATTGTTGGCCTTGATATGTTGTCAGGCTTGATTGACACAGTCGTCCTTTTCTTACCTAAGTTACTTGCTGCTTTAGCCGTATTACTTTGTGGTTTTTTTGTTGCGCAAATTGTTTATAACGCTGTGAAAATAGCGTCAAAAAATACTGGCGTCGATTATGGCCGTTCTGTGGCAGAAGTTTGTCGTGGCATTATTATCATTATTACGGCTTCACTTTCGATAACACAGCTCGATATTGACGTATGGCTGCTTAATAGTATTATTTCAGTGATTATTGCCAGTGTTGGACTTGCAGCGGCGATTTCTTTGGGTATAGGTACTAAATCGATGGCACAAGAAATTGTCGCGGGTGTCTACCTCAGAGATATGTATCAGACGGGGGATAACATTGAAGTGCAAGAAGTTAAAGGTGCACTTGTTTCAATAGGCAGTGTGGCCAGTAAAGTGATAGGTGAAAATGAGGCGATTATTACTATACCTAATACCTTTTTGTTAGCGAATAAAGTTACTAAGCAGTAGGCACTTTTCATTTGAATTCGTTTAACGAACGCCAACTCGTTGCTTTAGTGCAAGAGGGGTTACCCTACGACACGCGATTCTTTCAGCAGCTGATCACTCCATACTTGCCTAAACTAAAAGGCTATTGTGTCAAAGTGCTTGGTAATCAGTCTGATGCTGAAGAGGCCGTGCAAGAAACTATCATTAAAGCCCTGACAAATTTGAAAGGGTTTAAGTGGGTAGTTTCATTTAAGTCTTGGCTGTTTAAAATAGCGCATCATGAGTGCATTAATAAAATTAGGGAGCGTCGTTGGGATATAATGCAATACGATGATGACTACCTTGATACCCTTGAAGCTAAATTACCTGAAGAAGATGATATTGCTATGTTGATTTCAACAATGCTTGAGAGCTTATCTTTTGATGATCGTAATATTATGCTGTTGCGCTATCGTACTGGATTAGACTTTCAGGAAATTGCAGATATTTGTGAAATGAAGCTTTCAGCGGTAAAAATGAGACACAAAAGGGTACTTGAATTTTTGACTGCTCAGATAACCCCCGAACAAAAGTAACTAAGCCCGCTAAGTGTAGATTCGGTCAGCTTTTACGTCACATAAAAAAGGGGCTAATTTGCCCCTTTACGTTTTTATTGTTTTTTTACCCACTGCCCAGCAGCATTTTGTATAAAATGGCCAGATTGAGTTTTACTCAAGGCTTTTTCACCGGCTAATGCGGTAACTTGTGCCAAGGTGATTTTATTTTCACGCGCTAAGTTAAGATAAATGCTTTTACGCTTTTCGTTAACACTCGCCACTAAACTTTGCGCTTCATTACTCTCTACCACAACACCTAAGTAACCATTTTGCATTTCGCCAATTAGGCCTTGTTGTTTCGCATCGTCGAGTGAAATTGCCCATGCGGAAAATGCCATAGTGGTAGCAAATAGCGCAAAAGTAAATTTTTTGGCTATGTTTTTGGTTATGCTATTGGTCATTTTTTTTGTAAGTTTATTCATAATGTCTCCCTAAAATACGTCGCTGTCGTCACTAAATATGTCATCGAGTTGTCTGTCGACTTTTACTTTGATTTCATGATCAATTTTTAAATTTAAATTAATCGTGATAGGTTCTTTGGCGCTAACTTCTACCCTGTGTGTACAGCCACTTATTATAAAAATAGCTAACACTGTGGTTAGTATTCTATTCATACTTACTCCTTAATGTTTTTGTAAACCTTTGATAATACGTTCTTCAAATTGCTGGGTAATTGACATTGATTCAAGCAAGCCTAATAAGTCATAGCTTAAATTCAAGTTAAGATTTACATCATTATCGATGTCTGGGTTTCGCCCTTTAATCACCGTCTCTAATAACATATAGCCGTCGTCTGCCATTGAAACATCAGAGGATAATTGATGATAGTGCAAGTTCTGTAGTGCATCAAACGCTAGCTGTAGTTGTGTGCTACTGGCTTTAAGCTTTGCTACCGCGGGATTATTTATCACTTGTATTAGGCCATTACTGACATTATGTAATTCGCCTTTTTCCATGGTATATTTTTCACCATCATAACGAATAGGCAACTGCCCCGAAATATCACCTGTTATCACAATACCCTGCTTTTTGTCTAACGCCAACACTTGCTCTAAGTCTATACGAGTAAGCTGAACGTCAACTGAATGATCTTGATCTAGAGGCCATTGTATTTTCGGAATGGCAAAGCTGCCACCTAAAATATTACCTTTCAGATTTGTTGCTGAAAACGTAAAGTCTTTTTGATAACGCCAACGGGTGTTAATTGAAAATTTTGTGATTGGCGTTGGCGTATCTATCAGTGCCACCGTTAGGTTCTCCGATGAGTTTTCTGTTGCATAATCCAACGTACTAAACTCACCATCTATAAATTGAAAGTGTTGCTGCCAATTCAATTCTTGTATCCAAATATCGTCTATTTCTCCACTGAGTGATGTTACAGCGACAGATAATGCTAAGGGCGTATTCTGCATGTGCTTTAAATCAGTTACTTGGCCTTCTACACTGTAACTTAGCTTGCCTTCAACTAAATCAACTTTTTTGGGCAATTTAATGTTTAATGAGAGCAGTTCAGTGAGTTGTAGGTGCTTCGCCGTTAATGCGAAATTGGGTTTGTTTATTGCCCCAGATATAGCTAAATTTCCTAGCAGAAGATTATCGGCAGTGGCTGTGGCGTGTATTTTAATATCATCTAAATTGCCGGTAACACCAGTATTTATAACCAATGTTTTGATTTCAATAACCTTGCCTACACGTAACTTTTCGGCCTGACTATTAAGATTTAAATTCAAGATAATGCTTTGATTCTTCTCTACTTGAGCATTTTTTTGAACTTGTATAGGACTTTGTATTTCTACATTACCTTGTATTTGCGTTGAAAACTTTTTAATCGATAACAGTTTTTTATCAGCTGTTTTTTGTTTTGATAATATTGCGATAGTGTTACTAGTTAAAGCCGAATTTTCAAAAAAGCTTATGGTTGTTTTTTCGTGGTTTTGGCTTATGGAGCCTTGAAGTTTTAATGTTATAGGGGAGTGAGTAAAGTTATCCATTGCTGATAATATCAATGGACTATCAAACGTAAAGTCTAACTCAGCGAGGCCCTCGGGGATGTTTTGTGCATTTACTTTCGCTGTATTTCCTTCTAGCAGGGTGGTACTGATGTTGTTCTCGCTTTGGTGAACACTTTCAGTATTAGCGCTTTCAATCAGCGTACGCGAATGATTTTCGTCAATAGTAAGAGCGGTACTTAGATAATGGTTCAGGTCCAATGCAATATTATTTAAGTCCAGTTGATGCACTCTCTGATCGCTTTTTGCTTTTAAGATCAGAGCTGATAAAGATATTTTCTGATTGTTTAAGTTGTAAGTAAATGTGCCTTTTGGATTGAATGTTAATTGGTCAACTGGGTTGTCTGTTAGCAGCTTAATAACATCAGCAGCAATAGCATTCTTACTTAAATAGCTAATCAAATGTTGATGACTAAATTTTAGCTGTAAGGTGTTATCTTTTTGAAACTCAAGTTCAAGCTCGGTATTACGGTTAGTTACTTGGCTATTTGCAGCTAGTTGATCTGTCGTGAGATTAATTTGGTTGTGAAGATTAAGCGCCCCGGTCAACGTAAATGGACCACTGCCTTCAATACCTTTAACTGTTTCTATTGATAAGTCTTTCAATTGGCTAGTTAAAGTTAATTGGTCTGCTTGATAATTTACTAGGTTTTGAAAATCACCACTGACAGCAAGCATTTCTAAAGTGCCTAGTGTTGCTGGCGAAAAAGGGAGTTTATGAGCGAGTAAAAAGTGCTTTATTGGTTTTAACTGGCCAAAAATCTCAGCAGATAATTGATGCTCTGAAGGATTTTTAGCAGAAAATTTAGCGGTCAGAAAACTGCTATCCTGAGCGTTTTTTAATGAAAATGCTACCGTATTTTTTACAACGGAAAGTTTGCCAAAATAGTTTGCTGTTTTTGTTACATCCTTAGCCGCTATTTTATTGCTACTTTCAAATGAGAAAGGCGAATAGCGTACCTCTGCAACATTCATGTTAAAAGGTAAGTTAACTTGCGAGAGTTGCGTTAAATAGCTGTTTAGTTGCTGTGTTAGCGTTACATCGACACTATCTTGTGAGTTAGTGTTGAATGCTGTGAATAGGTCTGCGGTGCCTTTTACCGTCGCAGTGGCAATATCAATACGCTTAATTTTTTGCTTTGCCGTTAAATCAAACGTTACGGTCATATCTTCAATAATAATATCTGCTTTTGGGGTTTGCAGACACAAGCGATTAACTGCAAGTTTTAAATCTGAGGTGATGTTAAAGTCTAAACAGCTGATTTTAGCTTGATACAGCGCTAGTTGTTCTTCACTGATATTCTTTACAAGTGCAATGCGGGCAAGATAAACCCCAAAGATGGCGATTAGTATTGTACTCAGCAGTATGGCAACAGCGAGTAAGCATTTTTTTGCGAATGTCATTGGCGTGTTTTCAATCCTTCATCCATGTTCAGTGCCGATTTTTAATCCGTTTAAGGTTAGCTACGTTATTGTTGTACCATATTGTTGTACCATAGTATCAATCAAAATCGTTGATTTAAATACACCGCTAAAAATAGCAGAAGAGAAGATTATAATTTCTCCTGCATGTGCATATTTTAATTAATCGGTAGAAGCGTTATGATGTTGGCATTTTTTACAGTAACCATTATAAAGAGAGACGCATGTCTGCTGCCCCATTAGAACGAATTACTATCGAACCTTCTTCATCTGCTACAGCCTGTGTTATTTGGTTACACGGCTTAGGCGACTCTGGCGCTGGATTTTCACCCATAGTGCCAGAATTAGGTTTACCTAAAAACCATAGCGTGCGTTTTGTATTTCCTCATGCACCTGAGCAACCTGTAACGATTAACCAAGGTTATGTTATGCGTTCATGGTATGACATTAAAAGCATGGATTTGCATAATCGTGCTGATATGGATGGTGTGCTCGAATCTGAAGTTAAAGTGCGAGCATTAATTTCTGAACAAATTGCAGCCGGCATTCCTGCAAGCAATATTGTTTTAGCGGGCTTTAGCCAAGGTGGTGTTGTGGGGATGTTTACAGGTTTACGATACCCTGAAAAGCTTGCGGGTATTATGGCGTTGTCGTGTTACTTACCTAACGCTGATGCACTTCCAGCGCAACTTAGTGCGGCGAATAGCGACACTCATATTCTGCAACTTCATGGTGAGAATGACGATGTAGTACCGTTAAGTGCCGGTAAAATGGCTAATAAATTACTTAATGAGAAAAGTTATCCGGTTACATGGAAAACGTATCCTATGGCGCACAGTGTTCATCCAACTGAAATTCGAGACATTGCGGCGTGGTTGGTTGCACGTTTAAATCTTGCTTAACACAGGCTTTATTTATCAGAGGCTTTGTTTAGCACAGACCTTGTTTAGCACAGACCTTGTTTAATAAATAAAAGATAGAAAAATAGTAAAGGAAAAATAATGCCAGAAGTTAATGTTAAACTCGTTTTTGAGAAAGAAAACAAAAATAGCATCCGCTTTAAAGAAGTACCTGAACCTGGAAAAGCTGAGGCAGTGGGTAGCATATATTTACAAAAGTGGCTTGCGGGTGACGCTAAGTCAATTGAGATTTCAGTAAAAGTGCCCGATTAGTGGTTTCTAGTCAATCGACTTAACTTTCCGGACTTAAGCTTGCGGACTTAAATTCGTATATTGAGTTAACTTAAACTCAATTGTTATCTGATATAACGCGGCTTAGCTATCAATATGACAATGCGCTAGTTTTATTATTAGCGCATTTTGTTTTTCTACAGCGCGGTTTTTAGTCAATATAATACCCACGAGTAGGGCTTAACCTAGCTTACTAAATACCAGCAAACGATTATTGGCAGGCATTTCGTGATCGTGTTCCAGAGTCAACCCCGCCTTTTCAGCTAATATAATTATGGCTTCAATATCGCGAATAGCACTTTGGTTATCACGCTCTTTAAGCCAAATATCGAAACCTGCATTACTTTCACTGCTGTACTTACCTTGATAATTAAACGGTCCATAAATACATAGTTTTCCTTGTGGATTTAAATGTTCTGATACGCCACTAAAGAAGGCTTGAACTAATGGCCAGCTTACAATATGTAAGGTATTGGCGGTGTAAATGGCGTCAACTTTTTCAATTGGCCATGGGTGGTTAAGATCCAGGCTAATCGGATATAGCAAGTTCCCCGCAGGATATTCTTGCAACCATTGGCTGATGCCTTGATGATTTAAAGGCATATCACTGGTTTGCCAACTCAACCATGTTAAGTTTGGCGCAAAATATACCGCATGTTGCCCTGTGCCCGAGCCAACCTCTAAAACACTTTTACATTTGCTAAAGGCTTTGGTCAACAAGGCTAGAATAGGTAACTTATTATTTTCACAGGCTTGGGAAAAAGGTTTGTTCATGATTTATTACTCAAGTGTTTACCTAAATGAAGGCTCAAATTTTTTTTCATATTATGACTAATGTCGTTAACGATTTTCATCGTTTGAATTAAAAGGTAATAGTTGTTGGCACTGGGCTTGATAAGTGCGCATTTGTTGTTGCTCTTGTAAACAAAAGGCTTTAATAGCAGGTCTAAAACCCGCATGTTTAATCCAATGGTATGAGGTGGTTAGTTTTGGTTCAAAGCCGCGTTGTATTTTATGTTCGCCTTGCGTACCTGGATGAAATAAGCTCAATTTATTTTCAATACAAAATTCTATTCCTTGGTAATAGCACAACTCAAAATGCAAATTATTGTACGACTTTGTGCAACCCCAGTAGCGACCATATAAATGTTCGTTGTCAAAAAAGAACCAAGCACAAGCGATGTCTTCACCATTGCAGCTAGCGATGATAAGTAAAATATGTTCTGGTAACGTTTGTATTATTGATTGAAAAAATTCAAATGATAAGTGTGGTGTATGTCCGCGCTTTAAATACGTTAACTGATAAGTTAAATAGAAAAAAGCTAATTCTTCTTCGCTAATATTTTTACCGATTATGCGCCTAACATCGATGTTTTGTTGTGTTATTGACAGTCGCTCTTTGCGAGTGTTTTTTCTTTTTCTGGCGGTAAAGCGTGAGATAAAATCTTCAAAGTCTCGGTAGTTATAATTGAGCCAATGAAATTGAACGGTGTTGCGTTGATATACATCGTCTGTTTCTTGTTGTGCTGGCGAGCAATATAATAAATGCCAACTATTGAACTGCTGATGTTGGCAATGGTGAGTCAACACTTCAAAAGTGTCTGAAAGGGCAACATTATTGGTGAGCAGCTTATTGCTAGTAACTGGTGTAAATGGCGTGGTAGCGACTAATTTAGGGTAGTAAGGAATATTGTGTTGTTGGTACGCGTCGGCCCAAGCCCAATCAAAAACATATTCTCCCCATGAATGAGATTTAACGTACATGGGTAATATCGCGTTAATTTCATTGTTATCGTTATTGCGCAATTGTAAATGATGAGGCTGCCAACCTTGCTGATTAGAAACCGAGCCGCTGCTTTCTAAACACTGGAAAAATTGATAGTTTGAAAACACCGAAGGTTCACGGTTTAGCCGTTGCCAATCTTGTTCAGCAATATCTGCAATACGAGGTACAATTTCAATTTTCAATGATTATTCTGTGACTTTTATTTTTAATATCTGCAGCTTAACAGATGGTTTATTTAATGGCTATGTTCCTGCTATGTTCCTGCTATGTTACCGCTAAGTGCAGCTGTGTCAGTTAGCCCATAAGTATAAATGGCTGGACGCACTATAAACTTAGTGATTATAAGCTAGGAAAAAATTGCTTCTAAAAGGCTATTGTCAATGAGTCAATATAATAGCAACAACGCAAGGAAGCATTGCCTAAAAAGCATAGCCTAAAAATTATTCACAGGGAGAAGAACAGGAGGACTGAATGAGGGAAAACACTATGGCATGACGCAGTATTCATCATCCGTCCAAATATCCTCCTGCTTTTCTCATTCTTTCCTCCCTGTAAAAATAATAAAACTTGGCTATGTTCCTGCTATGTTACCGCTAAGTGCAGCTGTGTCAGTTAGCCCATAAGTATAAATGGCTGGACGCACTATAAACTTAGTGATTAGAAGCTAGGAAAAAATTGCTTCTAAAAGGCTATTGTCAATGAGTCAATATAATAACAACAACTCAAGGAAGCATTGCCTAAAAAGCATAGCCTAAAAATTATTCACAGGGAGAAGGGCAGGAGGACTGAATGAGGGAAGAAACTATGGCATGACGCAGTATTCATCATCCGTCCAAATATCCTCCTGCTTTTCTCATTCTTTCCTCCCTGTAAAAATAATAAAACTTGGCTATATTCCTGCTATGTTCCTGCTATGTTCCCGCTAAGTGCAACTGTGTAAGTTAGCAGTAGCTGATTGCTTAACCAGAAGTGACGATTAACTTAGTATGAGGTGATATAGTTCAACAACCGCTAACAACTTCAAGGTAAGGCTAAATAATATGTGTGGCAGGCTTAATATCAGTGACTATCCTTTATCTCAAATGGTCAGCGATACCCTAGGTATGAACTTTAACAGTCGCAGTAATACTAACTTGTGTCCGAGTGAATCGGTGTCAGCGGTTGTTCAGGTGAAAGAGCAACTGAACCAAGTTAATATGCAACGGGGCATTCAACCTTCTTGGTCGAAACGTTTGCTGATTAATGCCCAAAGTGAAACTGTTGCCACTAAGCCTACGTTTGCTCAGGCTTTCGCCGCTCATCGGTGTTTAATACCTTGTAGTGGTTGGTATGAATGGCGAAAGGAAGGCAGTAAAAAACAAAAATATTACTTTAGTCATGCGCAAGAACAGCCATTATATATGGCCGGGATCAGCTATTATAGTACTAACACTCAACCACAAGTGGTGACTTTAACCACCAAACCAAATTCTCTGTGCGAACAGTATCATCACCGTATGCCAGTGTTAATTTTACCCGAATATATCAATGCTTGGCTGCACCCGTCAAATATGGCTTCTAATTTATCGCCATTAATGTCTGCTATTCCTGAGCAATATTTACAAGTAATAACAAATTAATATCCTTAGATTTAATTCAATTGGTATAATGTAAAAAACGTCATTAAGGTATTAGAACAAATGAGCACTGAAACAACATTGAAGTCATTTTTAAATGAAGCTAAAGACACCCAAACATTTTGGGCGTTGCAAGATAAAAATAGCGAAGACTGGGTAGTACTAGATTCAATAAACTTTGAAAATACAGAAGTTATGCCACTTTGGTCAACAGAGGCATTAGCTCAAAAGCATTGTGTTGAAGAATGGGCTGACTATATACCCGCTGCTATTACGGTTGCAGACTGGATGGAATTTTGGGTTGAAGACTTACTCGAAGACGGCGTTATTATCGGCCTAAATTGGCAGGAAGATGAAGCATGCTTTGAGTTAGAACTAGCAGAATTTACTCAAGCATTAGCGGCAGTTGAAACCTTATAATAAGAGACGTTAGCGATAAAAAAGCAGTTTTATTTATAGCTAAATGACTTATTAAACGGCCTTTATGTGCATTTTATCGACAAATTTTGAAATTGCTCAGTAACTTATCGGGTCAAATAAAATAGTTCCCCATAAACAACTAAAGCAAATAGGAATAAACATGGTAAAGGCACTATTGAACAAAGGTTACCGCATATTAAATTCAACGAGAAAGTTGGATTTTCTTGCCCCGTTACTATTGCGTTTGTATTTAGTGCCTATTTTTTGGATGGCAGGCACGACTAAAATAGACGGCTTTGACAACATAGTGCAATGGTTTGGTAATGACGATTGGGGCTTAGGATTACCGTTTCCGTATATTCTTGCTATTTTAGCCGTTGGTGCTGAGGTTATTGGTGCCATTGCATTATTGTTAGGTTTTGGCGTGCGTTTAATGGCTGTTCCTTTGATGGTTACCATGTTTATCGCTATGACCTCTGTTCATGGACAATATGGTTGGCAAGCGATTGCAGATGCTAATGCCCCCTTTGCTAATGAACGAGTAGAGGCGTCCGTTGAGAAAAAAGAAATAATTATTTCTATTTTACAAGAGCACGGAAACTATGAATGGCTGACCAGTAGCGGTAATATTACTATTTTAAATAATGGTATTGAATTCGCCGCGACCTATTTTATTATGCTGTTGGCACTATTTTTTATCGGTGGCGGGCGTTATGTCAGCTTGGATTACTGGTTTAAACGCAAGCTTATTTCTGCGACTTAGCGCATATAGCCGCATACTAAAAAATAGATATAGCATGAACACTGGATAATATTCATTCATTGTCAGTGTTGAACATTACTAGCAACAATAGCGTTTATTGGCAACCTACTCATAAACGCTATAACACTTATAAATAACAACGTGCTGGTGTATCAAAAGATATTTGAAATCATTAATTTACTGTTCATCTTCAAATATAGTTTCTTACATTCTTTCAACAAAGTAACTATTGCTACTCGTCTTAAATAAGCTTACTTTTACCTATAGTTAAAAAAGCTAAGTATTTTGCATTCATTTATTACACAAATATAACTAAGCGCAGTAAAAAATTTTATGGAAATACATTAATTTAATGTTTAAGTACCTTTCTAAGCGTGTTGTTGTAATCGCTGTTATCTCGGTTTTATCGGGTTGCGCAACCTTTGGGCTTACTGACCTCTTTCAAGGTTACAATAGTCAAATGAAACCGGTAAAGGCGGCAGTACGCCAAGGTAATTTCGTTGCGGCGCAAAACCTATTAGGTGAGCGTGACCAAAGCAATAATACTTATGTATTAAGTTTACTTGAAAGAGGGCGCTTACAGTTTTTAGCCGCTGACTTTCCAGCCAGTCAAAAAACCTTTGCTCAAGCCTATGTTCAAGTTGAAGAACAACGTAACAAGGCAAAAATACAAATTAGCAAAGGTATCGAAAAATTAGGCGCAGTGGTCAGTAATGATAACGCGACGTCTTATGAAGTACCTTATTATGAACAAAGCATGCTGCATAGTTATCAAGCGTTAAATTATTTATTTCAATATGACTTATCTGGTGCGCTAGTTGAGATACGTCGGGCTAACTTAGTTCAAGAGACCGCACTTAAAGTTTATAAAAATGAAATTTATAAAGCACAAAGTGAGCTTAATAACTCGGGCATGAGCACCGATAGTTTACAAGGTGGCTACCCGAGTATGGATAGTGCCATTGGCAAGGTGAAAAATGGTTTTCAAAATGCATTTACTTTCTACCTATCAGGTATTTTATATGAGGCTAGTGGCGAATTAAATGATGCCTATATTGACTATAAACGTGCAATAGAAATATACCCAGAAAATAACTACTTACAGCAAGATGTTTTGCGCTTAGCAACCAAATTAGCTATGCAAGACGACTTAGTCAGCTTTGAACAACGCTTTGGAAAGTATCAAACGCGAGACTCAAAAGGACAAGGGCAAGTGGTTGTGCTTGTTGAGCGTGATATGGTTAATAGTAAACAAGATGTTGGCTTAAACCTGCCGGTAGGTCGAAGTAATTATGGCCTAAAATTCTTTAGTTTTTCTTTACCTGTTTATGACGGAACTTTACCACTGCACAATAAACTTACCTTTAACAGCGCAGGTGACACTTATCAATCGCATGAAATTGTGCGTATTCAATCACTAGCGGCGAAAGATTTAAAAGATCAACTACCGTCACTACTCACCAGACAAGTCGTGCGAGTTGTTGCTAAAGAACAAATGCGGCAAAAACTTAGCCGAGAAGCCGGTGATGTTGGTAATATTTTAGCCAGTATTTATAATATTGCTTCTGAAAAGGCCGATACCCGCAGTTGGTCTACGTTACCTGATCAAGTTGATATAGTGCGTATGAGTGTACCGGTAGGTAAGCAAATATTGCAAGTACAGGTCAATGGACAACAAAAAAATATTGAAGTGAATATACAGCCCAATAGAATTACCTTAATTAATTTGTCAGTTATCGGTAGCTATACTAGTTATCAAACGATCAATTTATAGTTAATTTTAAATGAATAAAGGATCAGGAGGAAATATGTTAAATAGCAAAAACACGATCAGTACTCGTCAAAAAATTACTGGCAGCTTAGTGGTGATATTAGTCAGTGCTATTGTTAGCGCTGGCTGCGCAAATAAAAAGCCTCCTGTAACTGCAGGCACTGGCACTAGCGCGATGACGCAAGGTGATGACTTTAGTAAATACCTTGAAGTTCATAACAAAAATTTAGCGAAGCGATTATTTATCAGCGACGTTAAATCACGTAAAAGTAATGACTTACTGGAAATAAATTTAACCTTGACCAGTCGTTACGAGAAATCGCAAAAATTACAATATCATTTCAATTGGTTTGACGAAGCTGGTTTTGTTATTGAAGCCGGAAAAACGCCTTGGGTTCCTTTGGAATTGCACGGTCAACAAACAACAACTTTACGAGGATTAGCACCGAACATTAATGTCAGCACTTTTAGTGTTTATGTTCGTGAAATCCCTGAAAAAGCATACAAATATTAATCGTTAAGGAAAAGCATTATGAATAAATTAGCACTGGTAACAACACTCGGCTTAACCCTAGTATTAGCCGCGGGTTGTGCTAATAAATCCGTCGTTCGTTATGGAGATGCCACCGCGGTAGAAACAACGGATATTAACTTTGGTTCAACCGATTTACAAAAAGTCGCAGCCCAAATGACCGACTCGTTATTATTATCACCCGTTGTTGGCACATTAACGCAAAACACACGCCCGGTAATGTTTGTAGAACGCCTAAAAAATAAAACCAGTGAGCATATTGATACTGAGTCAATTACTGACTCTATTTCTACCAAGCTATTACGTTCTGGCAAGTTCCGTTTTGTTGATATGGGCCGAGTAGAAGCAGCACGTGAACAACTTAAATTTCAACATGACGGCGGTATGGTTGACCCAAGTAAAGCCACTCAGTTTGGTCGCCAAATCGGCGCGCAATATATGTTATATGGCAACTTATCGAGTATCGTAAAAAGTAATCAAGATAAGACAGACGTTTATTACAAATTTACCCTGCGTTTAATGGACCTGGAAAGTGGTTTAGTTGAATGGGCAGACGAAACTGAAATTCGTAAAACTAAAGCGAAAGAATCGGTGGGTTGGTAAGTTTAAAGCTTGATAGATAATTGATAATACCATTAAAAATTAGCTAGCTACTTTTATCAAATATTTTTTATTAAGTATGTTGTTTATCAAAAATAGGTGGGCAAAATGAAGACAATCTATATAACGTTAATTTGTTGGTTGGCACTAATCCCCTTTGCTAAAGCTGATTATGAGCGAAATAAAGCGGTCCCAGTTGAAAAAGTGTTGTTTGGTCAAGTAATGTCTGTACGTAATATTACGGAACAGGAGTTGATACAAGATAAAAATGCTGGCTGGAAAACCTTCGGCGGTGCGTTGATTGGTGGCGCGATAGGCAATCAATTTGGTAGCGGCAGTGGCCGAGGTGTAGCCACTATATTAGGCGCAATTATTGGTGGGTCAATAGCGCATGATAGAAACCCTGAATATCATGAAAAAACGTTATTGCTCGTTGAGCTAATGATCAAAGTTGAAAATGGCGATGAATATATGGTGATACAAGACTTAGATCACCGTATGCTATTTCAACAAAAGGATGATATTCGCATGATTTATCTCGCCAACGGTACTGTGCGTATTGATAAGCAGATGTGATTTTAAAAATGGCTTAGACGTGGTACTAAGCCATTTTTTATTAAATTTGATTTATTTCGCCAATCTTTGCTCTGTTAGGTTTAATCGTTTTTGTGAACTATAGACACGCTGCTTTTCATTACCTTTGATTAGAAACACTTCTATTTCCACAGATATTAACGCTGATTTTGGGAAAACTTCTAGAATACCTAATTCACCAAGCTTGGCAGAGAGAAGTGCTGTTCTACCATTAGCAAAAAAACTAGTGTCTTGATCTCTACAATCACCGTCGATATAGAGCTTTATACCACGTGCCCATGTATTAACAATTTTAACGTTATGATCTTTGACTGTGAATTCGAATTCTTTTCTCATTTAGAAACTCCTTTTAAAAATAGTGTAACGCTTAAAATACCCTCAAAAAGTAAGTAAAGCGTCAATACTTGGCTTTTTATTCTTTAGCATAGTTGTTAGGTATCGGTGTAGCTCACTTTTGTTTTGGCTACATAGTCATGTAAGCAACGTCTTTGCTTACCAAAAATAAATAATGGGTTTACGATGCCTGAAATAAATTGGCCTACCGAGGGTACAAACCCAATTAATTGCATTGGCAGCATGCGTTTGAGGTAAATAGTCGATAAAGTCGCTTTGCTACCATCTAAGTTCTCAATTCGAATAGACATATAATGTTTGCCTATGGTTTGTCCATAATAATACAAAAGGTAACCATGCAAAATTAATGTAGTTAATAAGCCATAGAAAAACACAGCGGCAATGAAAGTTAGGGTTGGTTCTTGGAAGGCATCAAACCCGACATAATAAACTATAGGAATTAATGAGATAAGAGCAATTGCTAAATCAATAAATGCGGCAATCAAGCGATCAAATTTTGATGCTTTATCTCCAGATTGTTTTGTTTTATTAATTTCTTCAGGACTTTCAGATTCTTTCTGACGAATTATCTCAGCTATTTCTTTTGCTCTTTCAGGATATAAATCTCGATCAATAGACTCAGCGCAAGCATAAAGTTCATCTAAAGAATACGAAGAAAAGTTAATTTTAGCATCCATGTTTTTTAACACTCCTTGTTGTATAACATCATATTCGCTTAAGAATAAGAAATTACTATCTATGTAAACCAAGTTAATTAATTAATCAAATTGGTATTACCTTTTAACTTAGATCAATCTACTGATATTTCAAGTTTAATTGATATAGCTAGAATTATTGTATACAAAGTTGCTAGGTTTTAAGTACTTCATTCTATTCCGCAGGCGTTGGTACATCTTTTTTACTGACTTGTTTTTCATGTGTGATCTCTTCAGACCATTTTTTTTCTTCGGCTTCGGCTTTTATACCTTCCTGGTCACTTCCGTGTGGGGAAGTAAATACCAATCTAGTGAGTAAAGGAAAATGATCTGAATCAATAGACGGTAAGCGTTTAATATCTCGTAGTGTAAAATGCGAGCTGTGAAATAAATGATCTAATGGCCAACGGGCTATTGGGTAATCTACGTGAAAAGTGTTAAACGCGCCACGGCCGACACGAGGGTCTAACAAACCACTAATTTTGCGGAACAATCGAGTGGTTGCAGACCAAGCAACGTCATTTAGATCGCCAGTTACAATCACCGGTTGCTTACTTGTTGCAACGCTTTTAGCCACCATAATTAATTCTGCATCACGCTCAGCCGATTCAGGATTTTCTGTAGGGCTAGGTGGCGCTGGGTGAAGAAAATGAGCACGCACTTTATCGCCGGTTCGTAATGTTAAGCACACATGTATCGATGGCACATCTTGCTCCACTAAGTAACATAACTCCTGCTCGTCTAGCGGTAGCCTTGAATAAACATGCATGCCATAAAGGTTGTCGAGCGGGCATTTAATGCTGTAAGGCATATCAGCTTCAATAACGTTAAGCTGGTCTTGCCACCACTGGTCTGACTCCAGAGTAACTAATACGTCTGGCTTATGCTGTTTAACTAAATCGATTAAGGCTTTAGCGTTACGATTAGGGGTGAATACATTCGAGGTTAATATGCTCAGTTGCTTTTCAGCGCTGCTATCCTTTGATGTTGCTACCTCTTTACGCCATAAAAAGGTAAAAGGTAGTATCCACCATAATTGCCATATTAAACATGCAGTAGTGGCTAAAATTAATGTTTGTGCGACTATTGATTCTCGATCTAACAAAAGCAATTGGGCAATTAATAACGCAGCGGCAAATATCATAAATTGCAAACGCGGGAAGTCCATACCTCTGATAAACCAATGTGGGTGTCGCCATAATGGTAATAGCGTAAACATGAGAATGAGTAATGTGCAAAGGATGAGTATTTGTAACATATAGATTTTTTCTTTAATAGTTAGTTTTATATTATATCAACAGGGCTAAATATTTCTTCAATTTGAATAAATTAACATGTGTTTTTGAAGCAATAGGTGAATTAACTGTATATTTTGCCTTTCGTCATGAGTCATCAATAAAGATACGATTTTTTATCGACTAAGCATAGTGCTAATTTTTTGTTTGTTTAAAAAGTCTAATAAATAAAAAATCCAAAATACCTTTTACATCGTATAATCGGCATTAACTTACTCAACAGTCATTTATTATATGTTTTCAATATTTAAGTCAGACCCATTAAAAAAATTAAATAAACGCTATGAAGCCAAACTTGAGCTCGCTATGCATGCTCAAAGAAATGGTGATATTAAAGGCTATGCCATGATCACTGCTGAAGCTGAAGAAATAGCGGTTGAAATAAAAGCGTTAGAAATAGCAGCTAGTAGCTGATTTAATCACGATGTCTACAGTGTATAAAAGTCAGGGTTATTCTTGGATGGTGAGCTAATTTCAGCTTTACATGAATGATATTACTTCAGCATAAGACTTGTTTATACTAAAGTAATATCGTTGATTTTATATTAACAAGGTTAATTATTCAGCTGTTTCATCTTGCTGTTTATCTGTGTTAACACTAATCGGTTGATTAAAAGTAAGGGTACGATAAGGGAAAGGTATTTCGATACCAGATTTATCAAGTGCAGATTTTACTGCCGCTACTACTTCATCTCGCGACTCTCTAATGTCTAGGGGCTTAGAGCCTGTCCACCAAGTCACTTCAAAGTTTATTGATGAGTCTGCGAACTCGTTAGCAAATATTTGTACAGGTCGAGAATCACTAATAACCGTTTTACAATTGGTTACCGCTTGTTTTATAACAGCTCTCGCCTCGTCTACATTTTCCCCATAGCCTACGCCACACACAATGGTAGTTCTACGCTGGTCAAGATCTGTTCTTATCGTGAGTGGGTTCTTAAATAATATACTATTAGGCAGTATGACTAATTCACCATCGGGTTGGCGAATATGCGTTTCACGTACGAGTATTGATTCAACGGTACCTTCATAACCCTCACAAGCAATAAAGTCATTAATGCGCATTTCTTTACGAATTAAAATGATAATTCCGGCTAAAAAGTTTTCAAAAATGTCTTTAAAAGCAAAGCCAATAGCAACAGAGCCTATACCTAACCCGGCAAGCATTTTAGTTGGCGTTAGTCCTGGGAAAGCTATAATAGCGGCAATCATGATACCAATAATCCAAATGGCTATCGAAGAAAATAAAATCAGTAAATTGATTAAGCTCTTACGTAATTTTGTTTTTTTAAGAATACGCTGTGCTATATTTTTTGCTAATTTAGCGAAAGCGTAAGTTAACAATATTATGACGAATGCAATCAATAATTGCGGCATAACTTCAATAGCACCTCGTGCTATATCGCGAAGTTGCGTAACCAAAATATTAATGGGTTCCATCTTTACGTCCTTTTAATGCCTTAAGCGTTATCTTAGTTTGAAAACACCTATACTTGTAAAAATAATGGTTATACCTATTTTATTAATTATGTAAGCAACTTTTTTATGGGGAAAAATAGCTAATGACAAAGCATAAAATGTAGTCAGTAGTTATACTACTTATAAATTTTATAACGTCGTCGTTATACATTTTAACCATTAAAAATGAGCAGCTAATTAATTAACTTAATGGTACTACATAGCTTTAAATTTACTTTTTTATTATTACCGTAATATAAAATTAATTAATTTTGTTTTTAAAATCAAGTAAATTTCTTGCGGCTGTTGCCGTGAATTTACATAAATCGTAAATAGAATAATGAAGTGATAAAGTAACTAGCAACACTCTGTAATGTTGATTATGTATAAAGGATGTTTATGGGTCTAACTAAAATTGCTAATGTTTATGCTTTTGAAGAGTTTTCTAACGCTTGTATTTTTTTTCTAATATTCAATGCTTCTTCAGTAAGTATTGAAAAGGCACTTAGATCACCATTTCTCTGTGCATAAATGGCTTTTTCAAGCTTCTCTTCATAACTTTTATTTAATATTTTAGTTGAGCTTTTCTTAAATAATGAAAACATATAAATTAATGTCCAGCCAGTGAGTTATGAATGTTTATACGTATATAAATAGTTTTTGGTTTACTATTTTAAAATTAAAGGTAAAAATTAATTTTAGTCAACAAAGGAGGATAATTAAAAAGCTATATTTTTCAAGTAGATTGTCTACCTCAATGGGCGATGTAATTGTTTTTTTAAATATCAACAACCACTCTGACTGCCTTACCTATCATTTAGTTCATATAATATATCAAAACATTGATATTGCACTTTTGTGCCGCGTTGATGATGTTTACATGAATAAATTATGAGATAATTTCATTTATTAAATTACCTTCTCTTAATTCGTATTAACCATAAAGGAATCGTTAGTGTTAGCTAACTCGATAGTAGTTCTCGATTTTGAAACCACAGGTTTATCGCCTGATCAAGGTGACCGTGCCATTGAAATTGGTGCAGTTAAACTTGAAAATGGTCTTGTCACGGACAGATTTCAAGCGTTGATGAATCCTGGTAAACGTATCAATAGCTTTATTGAAAACTATACGGGTATTAGCAATAGAATGCTGGCTGTTGCATCACCTTGTGCAAACGTTATGACTGATTTTGCTGACTTTATTGGCGAAAGTAATTTACTAGCACACAATGCCTCTTTTGATTCTCGTTTTTTATCCGCCGAGTTTTCACGTTTGGGTCGTCAGGTTCTAGGCGAATTTACTTGTTCGTTATTGGTCTCGCGACGCATTTATCAAGATGCTCCAAATCATAAGTTAGGAACGTTAATTAATTACAAAAATATTGCCGCCGATGGCAGTTTTCACCGAGCGTTATTTGATGCAGAAATGACCGCTGAATTGTGGTTAATTATGTTAAATGATATTAGCGAGCGTTATGGTTTAGAGAGCATACCTTTTAGCTTAATCAAACGTCTGACCAGAACCCCAAAAGCCCAAATAGGCAAACTACTAACAAATTACGCTGCTAAAGTAAGTTAACTCAATAAGTTATACTGCAATTTTGGCTATTCCAAATTCAAATTATGGTTAACTGTAAACCCGAGTTAGTAGTCATATAATATTTCCAATGAAGGCTTTTTAGCTATGAGCATTAAAACATCTATAAAACAGTTTGAAGACGTGAACGATGCGACAACAGAGCTGAGAAAATTTCGATATATCGCTAATGGCCGAGTGTTGGAGCTTGATCACGTTATTATTGAACAACCTCTACAAATACGATTGTTGTGGCAAGCACAAGACAGCACTGAACGTCAAAGCCAAGTGTTTTCAATTACTATGCGCACGCCTGGCGATGATGAGGCGCTTATTATAGGATTAATGCAGTCTGAAGCGGTTATTGAGCACTACCATCAGCTTGAAAGTGTCTTACCAGAAATTGACGACCATGAAACTGAACCTTCTAATGACAAGGCCAGTGATAATCAATGGGAAGTTAAGCTCGCTAAAGGCGTTATTCCTGATATTAAGTCACTTGAACGTTATCAAGTGACTTATAGCAGTTGTGGTTTATGCGGTACTACTTCATTAAAGTCTTTGGAAATGAAAAACCCACCCAGTTTGAATCAAAGTAAACATTGGTTGTCATTCAATAAAGTCTGCGCGATGCCAGATCTAATGCGCAGGGCACAATCACAATTTGTACAAACGGGTGGATCGCACGCAGCAGCATTATTCGATGAATTAGGCCAATTAATTGATATAAAAGAAGATATAGGCCGTCATAATGCGCTAGATAAGTTATTTGGTGCTAGTTTAGCTGTGCGAAATATTAGTCATTCACAATGCTGTGTATTGGTCAGTGGCCGTATTAGCTTTGAAATTGTGCAAAAAACAGTCATGGCCGGTGTCGCTGTTTTGATAGCGGTTGGTGCCCCGTCAGAGTTAGCCATTTTAGCCGCT
This sequence comes from Colwellia sp. PAMC 21821, assembly GCF_002077175.1. Classification (NCBI taxonomy): domain Bacteria; kingdom Pseudomonadati; phylum Pseudomonadota; class Gammaproteobacteria; order Alteromonadales; family Colwelliaceae; genus Colwellia; species Colwellia sp. PAMC 21821. The sequence continues at coordinate 98,398 of NZ_CP014943.1, read as the reverse complement.
AAACGTTTCGATTTAACATTAATTGGCTTTACTAAACAAAGTGGATTTAATTTATATAACGGTGATTGGCGGTTGTTACCCTTGCAGGATAGATCTTAATAACTTCAGTAACACAATTAATATCTAACACGAATAAGATGTAACACTAATAAGTTATCAGTTAACACTTTTATGTAAGTAACGATTACTTTAAATAGGGAGTATTCCCCAGAGAAACGGCCAGATATTTAGCTATATACCACCACCCGCCATTTAATCGTTGTGCAGTTTTCAAGCTGTTTCAATTGTATGCATAAGTCTTTTGTCCGTTAGCTTTTCTCAGGTATGCTGTTTGTATCATGAAAATAAGAGGAATTAACGTTGACTGACAAGATGATGAAAACTGTTAAAGGTTTCGCTTTAGTACTAAGTGATGAACATGAGCTAAAACCTTCGCAAAGAATAAAGCCCATTGAAAAAACATTACCTGAGCTTAAGCCTGGGCAAGTATTAGTTAAAATGTTGGCTACACCTGTTAATCCCTCCGACTTAATGTATTTGTTAGGGAAATATGGTCTAGCAGCACAAGATGGTGCCTTTGCTGGGTTTGAAGGTTGTGGCATTGTAGTCGAAGCCAATGCCGGACTTTACGGTAGATGGTTAAAGGGCAAGCGTGTTGCGCTATCAGCACAACCCGGTATTGATGGCGTATGGGCTGAATATGCTATTACAAAAATAAATTTTTGTTTACCGGTTCGAAAAGAATTAAGTGATGACCAAGCGGCCACGATTATCGTTAACCCTTGTACATCGGTTTGCTTAGTAGAGCGGGCTATAGCTCTTGGCAGTAAAGCCATAGTCATTAATGCTGGTGCAAGCCAAGTAGGTAAGGGGGCTATCCGTTACGCTAAGCTTAAAGGTATTAAAACTATAGCGACTGTGCGCAGTGAAGCGAATGTTGAAGTTTTGAAAGCTTTAGGTGCCGATTGTGTATTATTAACGTCACATGAAAATTTTGATGAATCATTAAAACATTGGGCGAAAAAACTTAATGCTAAAGTTTTATTAGATGCTGTTGCAGCCAAGGATACCCCTAGAACTTTAAAAGCGATGCCTAATAGCTCTACAGCCATAGTTTATGGTCGTTTGACTGAAACGCATGATGCGCTCGGCGGTTTGTTTAGTGTGGCTGATGTTATATTTCGTGATATTAGAATAGAAGGTTTTTGGTTGGCAAAACACATTGGTGATGCCTCTGTATTTCAAGTATTAGCACTTAGCTCTAAAGTACAAAAACTGTTTGCTCAAGGCGTTTTTAAGACCGATATTTATGCCAGTGTGGGCTTTGATGATTTTCCCGATGCATTAGATCACTACGCGCAACATAAAAGTGATGGCAAAGTGATATTAGTGCCCAATAACTAAAAGTTATATTTTTCAACGAGATTTTGATATTTATTGCTTTTTTTAAAGGCAATTAAAGCGTTGTTAAATAACTCGACGTCTTTACTACTTTTAAATGCGACTTGATACGGGCTTAACGGAAAAATATGGTGAATTTGAATATCACTTTGTTTTAGCGTTTTATTCTGTTGATTCTGTTTATTAAGTTTATTGAAAAAGTGTAAAAATATTTTAGTGTCCATTATGACGATATCGACACGACCTAGTAGCAACAACTCGACCTGTTTTTCTTGATCGGCCACTTGAATATAAGTCGAGCTATTAGTAACTGCTGTGGAAAATTCTTGTCCTAATGCTTTGTGGGCTAATTGGAATGCAGCAATGGAATAATTGGCTAATTCAGCAACACTATTGAGTGATATTGCATTTTTTTTCATGGAAATAGCCACATTTTCATAGCTAATGTAACTTTTGCTGAGGTGGTGACTATTTGGAAATATTTTCTCATTCACAGTCATTACAGCATCAATATCTGGTAATGCGAGCATTTTCTCTGAACGACCATAAGGGATGAAAATAAATTCAGGCGCTTTGCCCATCGCGGCTAATAGTTGCTGAATTAACTCTAATTCAAATCCTGTTTGGCCTTTTTCAATAACATACGGGGGTTTAGACAAGCCCAACACGACCTTAAATGCTTGATTTGCCATACTAGTTGTCGAAAATAAGTAAACAAAGATGAAAAAAATAAAATTTATTGGCATCAACTCTTAACTCTTAAGGTTACGTGATTAAACTTAGCTTATTCGCTGGTAATATTTGCATAAGTGGCTTGTAGCGATAGCACAAGATTTTCTGGCGTTAACTCTATTTCTAAACCGCGCTTTCCTCCACTAACAAAAATGGTATTTAACGCTACAGCACTTTTATCTAGTACGGTGACTAAAGCTTTTTTTTGCCCTAGTGGACTAACCCCACCTAGTACATAGCCAGTAGAGTTTTGTACTTTATTGGCATCAGCCATTTTAATTTTTTTAGCGTGAAGCGCTTTCGCTAACTTTTTCAAACTGAGTTGCTTTATCACTGGGACTATAGCAACCGCTAAAAAACTATTATCAACTTCAACAACTAAGGTTTTAAAAACAGTTTCAGCGCTGACGTTTAATTTCTCAGCTGCTTCAAGTCCGTATGATTTACAATTAACATCATGCTGATATTGATGTAGCTTATACGCTATAGCTAATTTTTGTAATTGCTTAACACCAGGTGTCATAATTAACTTCCGTTTGATTTTTCGTCAATTGCGAGGGTATTTACTATTTTTTGAGCCAATTGACTAATGCTTTTTCGCATTTGCTCTACTGCGTGCTCATAGCCATCTTGGTTTAGCGCTACTGTTAAATTAAAGTTATGCTCAGCTATTTCGCCTGTAAAGTCTTTACCTTGCAGCCAATAAGTTCCGGTAAGTATAGCTTGAGACTGATGAGTGGCATGAAATGCATTTATTTTAACGAATACGACATCAGATGATGCCTCTGGGCTTGACGCCGCAGTGACAAAGTAATGTAAGCGACTATTTATATGATTTAAATCTTGCCTTAAAGCTTCTAGAAAACTGCTCTGAAGAGGCTCGGCCCACATATGAAAGTGCGAGTAGTGCAGTTGATGACTAGAAAGTTGTAAAACCAAACTTGGCTGCTTTAAGTAATCAGGTAGTTCTATCAGGGTAATGGCAATGTTTTGACTATTTTTATTATGAACAGCTGCACTGTTAGTGCTCGTTGGACTATTTAGTAAATAATATTGTGTTTTTTTCGGGGTATTAGCGCTACAAGCAGTGAGCAGTATAATTGACACAATAGATGCTATTAAAATCGTTTTCATTATTGTGCTCCATTTGTTTTTGTTGGTATTGGCTCTGAACCTTCACCACTATTAAATATTAAGCTATTAGGTTGGTGTTTTAGCTGATTAAGCAGAGGTTTTAATTCGTTCATGGTCGCGGTTAGCGTATGTAATGTGCTGCGCAGTTCTTCATAACCTTGGGAGCCTGATGATAAGTCTTTAGTTAATGTGGTAATACCTTGCAAGGTTTTACTCAGTTCACTGCTGATTTTTTGTTGATCAACTTGTCCTAGTAGTTTCTCAATACTTTGACCGACTCCTTGGAGTTCTTGTGCGGTTTGAGTTATTTCGAGCATTAATTGATTGGCATTATTACTCATACTCTTGAGCGGGATGTTATTTAAGTTATCTATAAATTGCTCAGCTTTTGCTGTGATTTGTGAAAACTCATCACCATTGGTGGGTACGATAGGGTAATCACCATATTTTGCGATTTCAGTGACCGGTTGTCCTTTATTATGCTGTAGATCAACGTATAGGCTGCCAGTTAAGATATTTCCTGTTCGTAATACCGCTTTTAAGCCCTTTTCAATCCAATAAATGTTTTGCTCCATCATCAGGTTTTCGCCTTTTTCATTGTCAGGTAGGCCAATTCGACCAGGCTGTAAGCTGATGAGTACAGGGATTTTAAAATCTTCCTCGGTTAACTGTGTTTGCTCACGTGAGCGTATTAAATTAGTTGATTGTACTTTGCCTATTTGTATTCCTTTATATTCGACCGGAGCGCCAACTGACAGGCCTCTAATAGAGTCATTAACCAGTATTACAAACTCGATTGATCGGCGATATCTTTCATCGTCAGCTTCCTCATAACTTGCGTAAATATCATAATACGAGCGTTCGCCTATTTTCTCACCAATAGGCATGCCTTTGGGTATACCGAACGTTACCCCGTTGGTTAACATGGTCTCAAAATTACCTGTTTTAACCGAAATACCATCAGCGTTTAAATCGAACTGTAGACCACTAACATCCCAAAATTTGGTATTACTGGTTATAAGTTGATGATAAGGCGATTTAATAAAGGCATTATAATAAACAACACGCTCTTCAAAATTGAAATAGATATCTTCAAATTGCCCGACAGTTAAGCCTTTATAAATGATTGGATCTCCTTTCTTGTAAGCAAATTGGTCATTGCTATTCAAGGTAATGTGTAGGCCAGGGGTGCCAGCTGGTGTTAGTGGAGGGGAGTCTAAAGCATCAAATAAATGACGCTCTATGTTACTTTTTCCTGGTGATATTTCAATATAAACGCCTGAAATTAATGTACTTAGTCCCGAAATACCAGCATGTGATATTTGTGGTGAAACTACCCAAAACATACTGTCAGTGACTAAGAACTCTTCTGCTGACTTTTTTATTTTTGCTTTTACGACTACACCATTACCGGTTTTATTGAGTTCAATTTTACTCACTTCACCGATATCTACATTACGTGACTTAATTTTGGTTTTTCCTGCTTCCATACCTTCTGCGGTAGGAAAGTTGATGGTAATCGTGGAGCCTTCATTACTCCATTGATAATAAATCATCCAGCAGCCAATTAAGACCGCGATAACAGGAATAAACCAGATGGTAGATACGGTTTTAATTGGCTTTATTTTCGCGTCTGGTGTTTGTGTATCATTCATATTTTTTTCTATCATTCCAAATCAATTGAGGTTCAAAACTCATGGCCGCTAACATAGTGACAATAACTAAGCCTGAAAATGCTAACGTAGCAGCACCTGGTGTAATGCTCATAGTCGGTCCAAGCTGAATTAAACTCGCAAGAATAATAACGACAAAAACATCGATCATTGACCAACGACCAACGAATTCAGCTATACGATACAATTTAACTCTCTGTAAGCTTAATCTATGGCTTTGTTTTTGAACACTATAATTTAACCAAGCCAGCACTAATATTTTAGCTACGGGTATAACAACACTGGCAAAAAACACTATCGCAGCAATTGGATAAGAGCCACCTTTCCAGAGCAAAATAACTCCCCCAATAATGGTGCTAGGATCGTTTTGACCCAAAAAGTGTGTTGTCATGATCGGGAATGTATTCGCTGGTATGTATAATATCACCGCGGTAAGAAGCAGTGCCCAGGTCTTTTGCACACTCAGTGCGTGTGTTGTTGGGTTTTCTTGAGCGACTTTAGACTGGCTTTGTTGTATTTCTATTTTATGTGCCTTTTCAACTTTAGCTAATAATTGGTAAAGTTCACGTTTATCAATATGCAATATCACTATTGTCATTGAAAGCGCAAATAAAATGAAAGCATAAAAAGATAACCCTAGCTCAATTTCCGCCATTGAAATAATTTTAATTAAACTAACCAACGCGCCGATAAGAAATATTTCTACCATGCTCCAAGGCAATAATTTAAAAACCATCGCTAATACTTTTCGGCCGTGCTTGGGATATAGACCTTTATTCATCGGGATAAGTAAATAAATAACTGACAATAAAACAACAGTGGGAATGGCAAAAATAGTAAGAAATTCTATCAGTGCTAAAAGTTGATAATTATTGTCTATTAAAACAAAAAAACTCGTAATGGCGTCAAAATGATTTTCTAAACCATTAGCACTGAATGATAAAAATTTAAACGGTAATGACGCTATTAAAAATATTAATGCAGTAATGGCGAAAGCGACAATTCTTTCATTAGCATTGCGATGAATTGCACTCAAGGTATAGCCGCAACGGGGGCATTGTGCTTTTTGATTCTCTTTTAATAGGGGTAATTTTACAGTCAATGCACATTCGTAGCACTGAACCTCAACGGTATATATCTCGGTGGTTTGCAAGTTTTCTGGCATTATAAATGCCGTCCTCATTTCAGCTATCTTGTGATACTTTAAATTAGCATAAAACAGCCACTTCAAACTAAATTATTTTAACAAAAAGATAGTTTTACGGTTAATATCGACCAGTATTCAATGCTTTTTCCCTCGATGCTTTATTTATCAGTATTCAGTATTGATGATAAGCGCTTTAATATAAGTTTGTAATTCAGGCACAACCTTATCTTCAAACCAAGGGTTTCGCTTTAGCCAAATATTATTTCGTGGGCTTGGGTGCGGTATTGGTATAATAGCGGGGCGAGTACTACGATAATATTTTTGCCAATTTTTAACTGTTGCTGTTAAGGTTTTCTCATTATTATCGGGCAAGTGCCAATGTTGAGCATAACGGCCAATGGCAACAATTAACTTTAGGTGGGGTAATTGTTGGAGTAATTTATCACGCCATTTTAACGCGCATTCAGACCGCGGGGCTAAGTCTCCAGACGTTGCTTTTCCAGGATAACAAAATGCCATGGGTAAAATGGCAAAAATATCAGCATTGTAAAAAAGCGTAGCGTCAACGCCTAACCACTGCCTAAGTCGTTCGCCGCTTTTATCATCAAAAGGTATGCTTGATTGATGTGCTTTGAGTCCCGGTGCTTGGCCCGCAATAAGTACCTTAGCTGATGGCGATATTTGCAATACTGGATTTACCCCTTGTGGTAAAAAATCCTGACAAAGGGTACATTGATGAATATCATCAATTAATTGGATAAAGATATCAGACAAAGGCTTAACCTTGAGTTGTTTGCATTTTTATATCTACATAATGAGTTTAAATATAGAGCATTACAGGCTTCAGTGAAAACGACTATAGTCAATAATATCGCTTTTATTTGTGGCCAATGTCGTCTTTGCCAATTTCTCTCACTATTTCAACATAATTGTTTTAAGGCACAATACAGCTTACTTGGTCATGCAGAAGTCACTTGTTTTGAAAACGAGCTATTAACATAAATACCTTATATTTGGCTATTTTTCTGCGTATAAAGTAGACCAACTAATTAATGAATTTGGTATAATATAATTTATAACCGTTTAAAACGTAGTAATAAAACTTATTAGGTAACTATATGAATACAGAAGCAGCATACCCTATTGGCGAATTGGGAAAGAAATGGACTGATGGTGATAAGGAAATATGGTTTCAACAACAACAAAAAAAACGTAGTTACTTTGACGAAGTTGTCACTAAATTAGATAGTTTAAATGAGCATTTTATTATTGAGCAGTACGGTAGCTTACTCTACGACGCCGAAAATTATCCACTGTACGCTTTAAAATCCCTAAACTGGCTAGAAGATAAGCCCACTATTTTAATTACGGGTGGTGTACACGGTTATGAAACTAGTGGCGTTCAGGGCGCTATTCGTTTTCTGCAAACAGCTGCTCAGCCCTTTCAAGAAGCGTTTAACTTTATTGTTTTACCCTGTATTAGTCCGTGGGGTTATGAAACCATTAATCGTTGGAATCCACTATGTATCGACCCTAACCGCTCATTTTATGAGAATAGTCCAGCACAAGAGTCTTTAGCTGTTATGCAGTTTATGAAAACACTTGGACTTGAGTTTATGGCACATATTGATCTACACGAAACCACCGATTCCGATAATAGTGAGTTTAGGCCAGCACTTGCCGCCAGAGATGCTATTGAACAGAAAAGCTGGAATATACCTGACGGTTTTTATTTGGTAGGTGATAGCGCTAAACCCCAAGCCTCGTTTCAAAAAGCGATTATAGCTGCAGTTGAAAAAATCACTCATATTGCTCCTGCTGATAATGACGATAAATTAATCGGCGTGCCTTTAGCGCAAGTTGGCGTGATTAACTATGCAGCTCGTGAATTAGGCTTATGCATGGGCTTGACTGAAGCACCATATGTTACAACGACTGAAGTGTATCCAGATAGCCCAAGCGCTGATGATGAAACTTGTATTCTTGCTCAAGTAGCTGTTATTACTGGCGCATTAAACTATTTAATAACGCTTTAACCAAAGGATTTAAGCGATATTATCTTGCATATTAAGTAATACATGTTATTTTTCTTTCATAAATTAATTTAGGATGGTTTTTCATGCCAAAAGCTAGTGATATAAAAAAGAATGCCGCGATAGAATATAACGGTAAAGTAATGATTATTAGAGATATTGAACGTTCAGTACCGCAAGGTCGTGCTGGTGGCAGTTTATACAGAATGCGTATGTACGATGTAGTGACTGGTGGTAAAGTTGATGAAACGTTTAAAGCTGACGATATGCTCAATTTTGCAGACTTAACACGACGCCCAGCAATGTTTTCTTATATTGACGGCGAAGAATATGTCTTCATGGATAACGAAGACTACACGCCATACAATTTGAATGAGTCTTCAGTTGCGGATGAAAAATTATTCATTAATGAAGAGACGCAAGGTTTACAAGTGATAATTGTTGACGGTGTACCTGTTGCTATTGATTTACCGTCAAGTGTTGAATTAGTGATCACTGAAACTGACCCGTCAATTAAAGGTGGTTCAGCTACCGCTCGAACTAAGCCCGCTATTTTGTCAACAGGCTTAACGGTGCAAGTGCCAGAGCATATTTCAATCGGCGATAAAATTAAAATCAATACAGAAGAGCGTAAATTTATGGGCCGAGCTGATAAATAACGCTTTGTGATTAAATTTCGGCATCACCCAAGAATGCTGCTGGTGATGTTGGCTACGTATGAAATAAAAAACCAGTTAATTCGTTAACTGGTTTTTTAATTTTTAGATGACCCGTTAAATATTCACGAAATAACGGTTATGAGTAATAGATATGAGCATAAAATTTAGTCCGCTTACCAAATATGACGTTAACTATTCAAATGTAATAGCGCTCTATAAAGAAGCATTCACGACAGTTCGACGTGTACCATCATGGATACTTAAGTGCATGATGAGAAAAGGCAAGACAGGTTTTAGTGTGCTTTATGAAAATGATACTTGGATTGGTTTACTCTATATCACTAAGTATAAAGATATTATTTTTGTTCATTTTTTTGCAATATCTCCATCTCAGCGTTCAACGGGTTATGGCAGCAAAGTAGTAGACGCCATGAAAGAGATATATTCTAAACACAGAATTGTACTTAATATTGAAGAGCTTATAGAAGAGTCAAAAAACTATCAGCAGCGGTTAAAGCGAAAAGCGTTTTATGAAAAAAATGGCTTCAGTTCTTCAGGATATATGGTCAAAGAGCCAGAAGAGCGACTTGAAATGCTGATACTAGGTGGCAATATCAGCAAAGAAGAGATAGAGGCAATGTATAAAAGTCTTTTCGGTGGCGTTCTTGGTTTCCTTTATCGTCCTAAAGTAATAAAAATCTGATAGATAATGGCTAAGTCTGTAAAACAAATAAACTTACAGAGAAACCTTATTTATTGTTAGCATGTCGACCTGTAATTCGAACATTTATCAATGTAACGTTTGGCGCTAAGACCCTTTGAATAAAGGTTTATATGCTTAAAAAAGATCTCTCGTGGTTTGGAGTCTTAAACTGATAAAGTGCTAATAGCATCACTTTGAAAAGTCCAATGATTAGCGTAAGTGGTTGTAAAGAAAACTAATACCACATTACCAACATTAACGACATTAACGAATATGTCGTAATATATGAAAATAATAAACGCCCGAAAAGGCCTTGGTCTCAGCGTCACTCTCAGTTATATTATGGCTACATTTACAACTATTTAACGATTTACTATGAATATTCGCTCTAAACTAACGTTCAGTTTTGCAGCTACAGTTATTGTACCTATTATTGCTATTGCGATTGTCAGCATATCAATGACGATCTCTAAATCTTCGACAAGTTTTGTTGAGCGCACTCAAGATGAGTTAAGACAAGTAGACAACGGCTTTCAACTGTTCTTTCAACAAATAAAAGCTAACGTAAAATTTTTAGCTGAAAATAAGCTAACAGCTCAACTTCCTAATAATACTCATAGCTATATTGGCGCTGATCACATGATGGTGCCGGAAAATGACTCTGTCGAAGAATTAGATTTATATAATCTTTATGAAGACTTTGGTACATCGCACCCTGATTTACTGTATGTGTACACAGGCACTAAAGAAGGTGGTTTTGTTCAATATCCGTTAGAAGAACTTGGAGGTTATGATCCAAGAGAACGTCCTTGGTATAAACAAGCACTAGCCTCTCCTGACACTGCAATTCTTACTGAAGCATATCAGGATGTCATCGGAAAACCGGTAGTAACTTCTGCGTTAGTGGTTAAGAATAAGCAAGGCGACATCGTAGGTGTGCAAGGGCTAGATGTTACCCTTTCAACCTTAACCGATATATTGAGTAATACAAAACTAGGTGAAAGCGGTTATCTCATGCTTATTGATGATTCAGGAACCGTATTGGCAGATGCAAAAACACCAGAGAATAACTTCAAAAATATTAAAGACCTTTCATCACCATTATTTTCTATATTACAAAATACGCCAAATCAAGATCATTTTTCTACAGAGCATTTAGGTCAAAATGTTGATGTTGCGAGTTATTACTCCAAAGCATTAAAGTGGCGTTTTGTTGGTGTTATTCATAGCGATGAAATTTTAGCGCCCGCATACCGTATGAGTATGACCATTGCCATGATTGCCTTAATTATGGTGACATTATTTATTGCCATAGGATTTTGGTTAGCCAACCGTATTGTTCAGCCGATAAACCGTGTTGCACAAGGTTTGCGTGATATTGCGCAAGGCGAGGGTAATTTAACTAAGCGACTAGATATTATTGGTCAAGACGAAGTCAGTGAGTTAGCTCAATGGTTTAATCAATTCTTAGACTCAATTCATCAGCTTGTTGTTGATATTAAAGCCTGTGCATCGACATTAAATGTGGCGGCTAATGAATCGGGTATACAAATTGCTGATGTAAAAGCTGTCAGCTATCAACAAGAACAATCTATAGATAATGTGAATAGCCTGATTGCGACCATGACAGATATAGCGCATCAAACTTCAAGCGATTGCCAAGAAAGTTCAATGACTATTATGAAAACTGAAGAGTATTCAAAAAAGGGAACTGCATTAATTTCGGTGACGGTAAGTGAAGTGAGTTCATTGAATCAATCGTTAAGTGAATCATCTCAATCGATGAAGTCACTCGAAATGGAAAGCGAGAATATTACAAAAATATTAGATGTAATTAGGAGTATAGCTGAGCAAACTAACCTGTTAGCACTTAATGCGGCGATTGAAGCAGCAAGAGCTGGTGAGCAAGGGCGAGGCTTTGCAGTAGTTGCAGATGAAGTAAGAACATTAGCACAACGCTCAAGAAGCGCTACCGAAGAAATTGATACGGTATTGATGAACTTACTGGATAAAACACGTGTTGTTTCTCAACAAATGGGCGTGAATGTCGAACAATCGACACAGACTATCGAAAAAATTGAACAAGCGAATCAATCGTTTAACGAAATAAGCTCTTTGGTTGGACAAGTGAAGGAAAATATTTCACGTATTACTCACGCCGCTGATCAACAACGTAGTTCATCAGACTTGATCAATGATAATATTAGTGGCATTAATCAATCGGCAAAAGGTATTGTTGATACGGCTGATACATTGGCCAATGGGTCGAATGACTTACTTGTTGTATCAAAAGATTTAACAAACTTAGTGGGTCGCTTTAAGGTCAGTAATTAATACCTAATATATGCAATAAATGATGAGCCAGTATATTTTAATCCTTTATACTGGCTTTTTATTTTAAGTGATAGCGTATTGAGATTTCAGCTAATTATTGGCAAGAAGGTGTCAATAATACTGTCTATAACACTGTCAATAATTTATTAAATAAGTCATTAAATAATAAAGATATTACTTTAGATTAATTCAGCAACGATACGTTTTAACAAGAATGTTTCACGTTCAATTGACAAGCCTTTTTTGTCACTGTTTTTTATCACCAATTCATTATGATTGATGGCATCGTGAATATTCATCCAAAGTGCTTGCATACCATTGCGTAATTCATGGGCTTCAAATTCTGGTGCTAGTAGCTCCTGATCAATTTCACAGGTATAACAATAGGAAAGCATATGCATCACGTCATAATCTTCTTTATACCAATTACGATACTCCTCATAACAGCCAAATGCTTGCACGTTGGTGACGTTTTGCGCACCGGTTTCTTCGCGTAATTCACGTATTAAGCCGGCAATATTATCTTCGCCATCGTCAATGCCGCCTCCAGGTAAGCTGTAATCGTGATATCGCTTGGTATAAAGCAGGAGAATATTTTCACCTTTTAATACAATGGCGCGAGTTGCTTTACGTGTAAATTGGTGATTAATATTGGGATGTAAATCGGATACTTGTGTTGATTTTAATAGACGCATAGATAATTTTATTTATGAATGTTTTTCATTTATGGGGATAGTTATCAGTTAATTCAATAGGAAGTCTATTACTGTTTATAAAGCACAAGTGAAAGTAGCTATGAAAGCTTTTAATTAGTGTTTTTTATTTGATTTATCACTTGTTTTTCTTTCAACTGTTCGGATTTTTGTTTCGTTTAAGTTGTGTTTTAGTGTGTTTATGTTTCGTTTTGTAATTTAAATTGAATTTTAACGTGTAAAGTGAAAGTCTCTATGTAATAATACAGGGGTGGTAACGTTAATCAGGAGAGCATTATGGCTCACGAAGAAACAGTGAATGTAATAGAACCTAGCGAAAACGCTAATGGCATGTTAAAAACTATTGATCAGCAATTGTCTGACGCTAATGCAGAAATTGACGATCTTAGAATGCAAATTGCTTGGTTAGAACGCTCTTACGAATAAAGTAAATATTTTTTGAAAAGGCCAGTGTGAATTTCACACTGGCCTTTTTTTTATCAAAAATTTGATCACATCAATGCAATTTTGTAAAAGCGCTATCTTTGATACAGCTTTGATATAACTTTTTAGAATTACATGACGGATCAAAAAATAAATGCGTTATGAATTCGTATGCAATTGGCAAGACTACAATTTAATGTGTACTCTCGAAATATTGTCTTTGTTGTTGCCTTCGTCTGAGATTTAAATTTTTTGGGCAACATTTAACGTGTAGGTTATAAAATGCGTCGTTGTATATCAAATTTTGCCCATTCCAGTCTGTTAAAAATTACTACTTCAAGTTTAATACTAGGTGGTTTTTTAGCGGCTTGTTCAGTAGAAAATGGAGAGTCGATGAACTCAATTGATTTGAGTAATACACCGCAAAATGCGGCCAGTACTCAGCACCTTGTTCAAGGGAAACCGGTCGTTTATCAAGTGTTCACCCGTTTATTTGGAAATAAAAATACCACAAATAAACCTTGGGGGACGATAGCAGAAAATGGCGTTGGAAAATTTAGCGACTTTACTGATTCGGCATTGTTGGGCATTAAAGCATTAGGTGTCAGTCATATTTGGTACACCGGCGTTCCACATCATGCCTTGATTGGCGACTATACCGAATTCGGTATAAATAATGACGACCCTGATGTAGTAAAAGGCCGTGCAGGCTCACCTTATTCTGTTAAAGATTACTACAGTGTTAATCCAGATTTAGCCGACAATCCCGCTAAACGCGTAGAAGAGTTTGAAGCCTTAATTGCCAGAACGCATCAGCAGGGCATGAAAGTGATTATCGATATTGTGCCAAATCATATTGCACGAGACTATCAATCTTTAGGAAAGCCCGAAGGTGTGCGTGACTTTGGCGCCGATGATGACAAAACGGTTGAGTTTTCCGCAGATAATGATTTTTATTATGTTGTTGGGCAAGATTTTAAAGTACCTAAGTCGGATGATGGTTATTCACCGCTTGGTGGTGAAAAGCATCCGTTAGCTGATGGCTTATTTAACGAGTCACCTGCGAAGTGGACCGGTAATGGTTCAAGAGCGGCGCAACCTAGCATTAACGACTGGTATGAAACCGTTAAAGTGAACTACGGCGTTAAACCCGACGGCAGTTATACCTTCGCAACGTTACCTGAAGCATACCGTTTTAAAAATTATCAAGCGCATAGTGAGTTTTGGCGTAATAAAAAAGTGCCTAATTCTTGGCTGAAATTTCGCGATATAACCCAGTTTTGGTTAGCAAAAGGCGTTGATGGTTTTCGCTATGATATGGCTGAAATGGTGCCGGTTGAGTTTTGGAGTTATTTAAACTCGGCGATTAAAATGACCAATAAAGATGCGTTTATATTGGCTGAAGTTTACAACCCAAAACAATATAGAAACTACATTCAATTAGGAAAAATGGATTACTTATACGATAAAGTCGATTTTTATGACCGCCTGAAAGATATTATGCAAGGCCATGGTAATACTGGTGATTTAGCTAATATTCAGCAGCGTTACAGTGATATTGAACAACATTTATTACATTTTTTAGAAAATCATGATGAGCAACGTATTGCCAGTCCTGATTTTGCCGGCAGCGCTGAGAAAGCAAAGCCCGCCATGGTGGTTTCAGCGTTAATAAGCCGCTCGCCAACCATGATTTATTTTGGCCAGGAAGTGGGTGAAGATGGTAGTGAAGAAACCGGCTTTGGCGATCCAACGCGTACCACTATTTTTGATTATGCTGGCGTACCTGCACATCAACGCTGGATGAATGGTGGTAAGTTTGACGGTGGTCAATTGACTGAAAGTGAGCAAACCTTACGTGATTTTTATCAGCGCCTAATGACCATTTCAGCCGAAAATAACGCTATGTTAGGCAGTTACCGCAGCTTACATGACAATAATCGCAAAGCGTTAAGCACTTATAATTATCAGCAATTTGCATTTGCTCGTTGGCAAGCACAAGAGAAATTGGTCGTTATCAGTAACTTCGATAGTGAAAATAGCTATCAATATAATTTGCAACTACCGAGCGATTTAGTTAATGACTGGCAGTTACCTACGGGTGAATATCCTTTAATCGACTTACTTTATGGTAGCTCAAATACACTAACGGTTCACCGTGATAACAGTGCAACTATTAAGGTTGATATGTTGCCATTAAGCTCATTTGTTTATCAATTACAGGCAGTTAAATAATGATGCAAAAATATCTTTTTAAAGCAAAAACCGTGATGTTAATGCCGGTTTTATCACTTATTGCTTTGATGTTACTGACCATAAGTTGGCAAGGGGAAGCCCGTGATTATGTCGCTCATCAATTGTCAGGTAATACGCTAGTCATCAACACGGATGATGGCATGGTTGAAATAAATGCGTTGAATCCATCTGCGTTCGAAGTACATTATCAACCGATTGGTTTTAAGCAGTTACCGTCATTTGCTATCGACAAAAACTCTACAAAACAAAATAAATATGACGAGACATTAACGGTTGTAGATTCAAAAAAACAGTTAATGTTGAGCAGTAAAACCTTGGTGGCGATCATCAATAAATCACCGTTTAGTATTCGTTATACTAAGCCTAATGGTGATTATATTGCCGCTGAAGAGCTTGGGTTTTTTACTCAGCAACCTCAGATTGTAGAGCCAAAAGTAGAAGAAATAGATAAAGCAATAATTGACACAAGTACACTTGCCGTTGACAACGAAGTAGTTGAAGTGGCTGATGTAAATGAAACTCAACCGATCGAATTTACCTTAGGGTTTCGTTTTAAATTACAGCCCCAAGAGAAAATTTTAGGTGGTGGCCAACGGGTGTTAGGCATGGATCGTCGTGGTCAAAAAATGCCACTATATAATCGTGCCCATTACGGCTATGAAACAGAGTCAAGCCAAATGTATTATGGTTTGTCTGCCGTTATGTCGAGTAACAAATATATTATTGTTTTTGATAATTCGGCGAACGGTGAGCTTGATATTGCTCACGATGAAGCCGATATTTTGCAGTTTAGTGCCATCGGAGGTCGTACGTCTTATCTTATTATTGCCGGCGATAGCTATCCAAAATTAATTGAAAATTTAGTTGATGTTACTGGCAAGCAACCATTACCCCCGCGTTGGAGTTTAGGTAATATTGCCAGTCGTTTTGGCTATCATAGCGAGCAAGAAGCGCGTGCTGTGGTACAAAAATATCATGATGAAGACTTTCCGCTTGACGCTATCGTATTTGATTTATATTGGTTCGGTCCTGATATAAAAGGGCATATGGGCAATTTAAACTGGGACACAAAAGCGTTTCCAACCCCGGTTGATATGATCAAAGATTTTAAAGCTGAGGGGGTTAATACCATTATGATCACCGAACCCTTTATTTTAACGTCTTCAAGCCAATGGCAAAGTGCGGTTGAAAATAGCGCCTTAATGAAAAATGCACTAGGTCAACCCGAAAAGTTTGACTTCTATTTTGGCAATACCGGCTTAGTCGATGTTTTTGACGAAAAGAGTCAAGACTGGTTTTGGCAATATTATCAACAACTCGCCGAGCAAGGTGTTGCCGGCTGGTGGGGCGACTTAGGTGAACCTGAAGTGCATCCTGCGAATGGCTTGCATAGTCTTGATGGTGCAAATGTTACCGGCGATGAAGTGCATAACGCCTATGGTCATAAATGGGCAGAAATGGTGTTTAAAAGGTTACAAAAATTTCAACCAGAAACACGACCGTTTATCTTAATGCGTTCAGGTTTTATTGGTTCACAACGTTATGGCATGGTGCCGTGGACAGGCGATGTAAGTCGCAGTTGGGGCGGCTTTAAACCACAAGTCGAATTAGCACTACAAATGAGCGTGCTGGGGTTAAGTTATATTCATTCAGATTTAGGCGGCTTTGCCGGTGATGGTCCAATAGATAAAGAACTCTATATCCGTTGGTTACAATATGGTGTTTTTCAACCTGTATATCGTCCACACGCTCAGGAAAATGCCAAACCTGAGCCGATATTTCATGACACCAAAACCAAAGATATTTTACGTGAATACGTAAAGTTACGTTATCAGTTAATGCCATATATTTACTCGTTAAGCATTGAAAATAGTTTAACTGGCATGCCAATTATGCGCCCGATGTTTTTTGAAGATGAAACTAAGCTAAGTATGATTGATGAAAAAGACAGCTACTTTTATGGTGATGCTTTACTGGTAGCACCGGTTACTGAACAAGGTGCGCGTCGTGTTGAGATGAACTTGCCGACAGGTGTTTGGTTTAACTTTTGGAACGATCAACGTTATCTAGGAAATCAAAAAACTACAATAGCGGCACCGCTAAATCAGACGCCTGTTTTAGTACGAGGTGGGGCTTTTATTCCTATGGTTGAAGCGGTGCAATCAACCAAAGACTACAACACTAAAAATTTAACCTTACATTATTACGCTGACGCTTCGGTAAAATCATCTTCTGCTGTAATGTATAACGATGATGGAAAAGATCCGAATTCACTTGCTAACGGTGACTATGAAACACTGACCTTTAATGCTACTCAACAGGATAAAAACTTGTCGATTAACTTACGACAAGCGGGCGATTTCTCAGGAATACCAGCATCGCGCCAAGTAAGTGTAGTGATCCATCATTACGCAAATACACCAGTAAAGATAAAAGTTAATAATAAGGCGATAAAGTTAGTGGCAAATCAACAGCAGTTAACTGATCACACGTTTGCTGCTTGGTATGATAGTAATACTAAGCAACTGAAGATTAAGGCTGATTGGAATAAGACTGTAAATATTGCTATAAATTAAGCAAAACCATGAGTGTTAGTCTTGTTTAATACTCATGGTTTTGGATATGTTACGTGCTTTTTAATACGAATCTATAAAGTTAATTTGTTATAAAGTGTTACTGTTTTTAGCGTATTACAGGCCTGTCGTTAACGTTTAAACAACTTATTTACACTTTAACGTAAATCTAATCAGCGGTTAAACATTCACAGGTTGAAGCACACTAATAATTAACTTACACTGCTGATTCGTTGTTAAGAGAACTAAAGCTGTGTTTAATCGACTGTTAATTATAATGTTTGCTCTTTTGTTTGCTGGTCAAACAATTGCGTCTGCCTTTGATTCACACAGTAGCCACCAAGATACCGACTCAACACAAAATTTTTCTCATCGCAACCTAGATAAATCACACCAATCTCATCAAGAGGGCGCGTTAGCAAGTGTGCTTGATGATGCTGAAGTTGGCGAGCAAGACCCTTTTGATTGTCATCATTGCTGTCATTGTCATGCACCATCGGTTGTTTATATAACCTGTAATATCGCTACAAGCTTTATGCACAAAAGTAATGATAATATATCGACCAGAAAAGTGGCCTTAGTGTCACTTTGGATAACACCCGAACATCGCCCACCCATAGTTTAAAACTTACCTCAAACTTATCTGAACATGCAATGCGCTGCTTTGGATATTTATGCTTTGTTAATCGATTGTGTTTGTTTATTTTAACGATATTGCGCTGAATTACTTGCTTCATGCTACTCAGTATTGCGTGATCTGTTTTAATCAAACAAGCCAATGAATCTCGATTTTCAATCTTAAAAAGTAATCTTAAAAAAAATTAAGAGTATCACTATGAGTAAGTTACACACTAGTAGCCTTAATATGGCTGCACTATTTTTACGCGACTTTTCAAGCGACTTTTTACGTCATTTTTCACAGTCTTTTATATGTTATTTAAATATAAATTCTTTAGCAAAACCCGCTGTTTTGCCACGTAAGTTTACTTTCAGGAGTACTGCGGGTTTATTAGTACCTTTAACCTTAACTATGGTGTTGAGTACCTCAGTAATGGCACGAATAGCCGAGGAAACAACTGAAAAATCACCTGAAAAAGCGGCAATATTATTAGACAGCCATGCCAGTCATGATCATAACGAAAGTAAAGCAACGGAGCAAAAAACGAATAAAACTAAAGCTAATTCACACCAACATGGTGAAGAGGGTGCTGAAGAAGACCATGAAAACGAAGGTGATGAACATGATGCTAGCCAAGGCTTTTCTCAACGCGCTTTACAAAGTTTATCAAGCGATAAAGCACCAGTTGAAGATAATCATCAAGCAGGTGTAAATTTCAGTGCTGAAAAAATGGCCCTTGCCGGTATTGAAGTTGCCGCAATATCAGCAAAAATATTTGCCAGTAATGTTTACGCACCGGGTGAGATTAAAGCCAATGGCTATAAAAGCTATATTGTTTCTCCGCGCACTGAATCTGTTGTAGTTTCTCGCCATGCCACACTAGGGCAACATGTTGAAAAGGGGGATGCTTTAGTTACTCTTTTTAGTGAATCGGTTGCTGAGGCACAAGCGAAATATCGTGTTGCTTACAATGATTGGCAACGAAATAAAAAACTCGGCAAAGAAACCGTTAGTGAAAGCCAATTATTAAGCGCAGAAACTGATTATATTTCTGCCTACAGCCGTTTGAAAGCCTTTGGTTTAACTGAAACCGCTATTGCACAAGTGGTTAAAGGTAACTTATTAAATGCTTATGTAGAGGAGCTTGGCGAATACACCTTAATTGCACAGCGAGCAGGCGCGGTACTCAGCGATGATTTCTCACAAGGTCAGAGGGTTTCAGCAGGTGACGCCATTATGGTGTTAGCAGATGAAAGTGAACTTTGGGTTGAAGCCCGCGTATCGCCAAATAAGCAATTGAATTTACCCAAAGGCACGCAAGCAGTTATTGAAATTTCCGATCAATATTTTGTCGCCACTGTTATTCAAGAGGCGCATACCATCGACCCAAAAACGCGCACGCGTATCGTACGTTTAGCCGTTAAAAATGATCATGATCGACTGCATCCTGGCATGTTCGTCAATGTAAATTTTAGTTTTGAAACTAAAGCGAAAGTCATGGCTGTGCCTGAATCAGCACTTATGCGTTCAAGTGACGGCGACTGGACAGTATTTGTTGAAGATCATCCTGGAGAGTTTGCCGCAGTTGAAGTCTCATTAGGTCGTTCATTAGGGCGTTTTAGAGAAATTTTTGGCCTAGCGCCGCAAACTCGTATTGTGACAAAAGGTGCATTTTTTGTCGCCTCTGAAATGGCTAAAGGCGGCTTCGACCCGCATAACCATTAACTCATTAATAGCGAAGAAGTAGGAGCAGAATATTATGTTTAATAAAATGATAGATTTTTCTGTCAATAATCGCCTATTGGTGATCTTGATGTTAGTGGCAACTTTGATTGGTTCAGTGTTTATTATTCCAAAATTAAACTTGGATGCTTTCCCTGATGTTACCAATGTACAAGTGGCGGTAAATACTGAAGCACCCGGCTTAGCGGCAGAGGAAGTAGAGCAACTTATTACTTACCCTATTGAAGCGGTAATGTATGCCATGCCGGATGTTGAGCAAGTACGCTCAATTTCAAAAACCGGTTTGTCGGGTGTTACCGTGGTTTTTAAGGAAGGCACAGATATTTACTTTGCCCGCCAATTAGTTTTTGAGCGCTTACAAGCGGCAAAAGAATTGATACCACAAGGTGTAGGTACACCAGAAATGGGACCAAATACCTCAGGATTAGGGCAAGTATTTCAGTATTTACTTATTGCTGATAAAGATGCCGGTTATGACGCGATGGCGCTGCGAAGCCTTAACGATTGGATTGTTAAGTTATTGCTGATGCCGGTAGATGGTGTGACTGACGTATTATCGTTTGGCGGAAATGTTCGTCAATACCAAGTGAATATTGAGCCGAGTAAATTACTCTCTTATGAGCTTAGCCAAAGCGATATTGTTAGCGCACTAGAAAATAACAATAGCAATGTCGGTGGTTGGTACATGAACCGGGGACAAGAGCAATTAGTGGTGCGCGGAACTGGTTGGTTTAGTGGTGGTGAAGCGGGTTTAACTGATATTCAGCAAGTACCAGTTAAAATAGTTGATGGCACGGTAATTACAGTTGCGGATGTTGCCACTGTTGAGCTTGGCAGTGAAATTCGCCAAGGTGCGGCTACCATGACTAGACGTAGCAAAAATGGTGATATTGAAAGCCTAGGTGAAGTGGTTTCGGGCATTGTACTTAAGCGTATGGGCGCAAATACAAAATCAACCATTGATGGAATTAATGCGCGCTTACCCTTAATTGAGCAAGCATTGCCAAAAGGTGTGCGTTTTGAAGCATTTTACGATCAGTCTGACTTAATAGTGAAAGCGGTTAATACCGTGGTTGAATCGCTTATTCTTGCGTTTATTTTTATCGCCATTGTACTTGCTTTGTTTTTAATGAACTTACGTGCCACCTTTCTAGTCTTAATCTCTATTCCTATTTCCATCGCGATCACGCTAATGATTATGTCGTACTTGGGCTTATCGGCAAATTTAATGTCTCTAGGCGGCATTGCAGTCGCAATAGGTATGTTGGTTGATGGTTCAGTAGTGATGGTTGAAAACATGTTTAGGCATCTAAATCGCCCTGATGAAGCACATTTTAGTAGCGCGATTTCCCGTAATGAGAGTAAGTTTACTGACAATGACCCACATGATGTGGTGCATGATGACAGTAGCGGAATACCTTTAAGATTAAAACAAGCAGGTAAAGAGGTTGCTCGGCCAATATTTTTTGCAGCGTCAATTATTTTAGTGGTATTTATGCCGTTATTTAGCTTTGAGGGCGTGGAAGCTAAATTATTTCAACCGATGGCGATAAGTATAATTTTAGCGGTTATTTCGGCTATTTTTGTCGCTTTAATTGTTGTGCCTGCTCTGGCTACTTATATGTTTAAAAACGGTGTTAAAGAGCGTGAAAGTATTATTTTACGTCCACTTGAACGCTGGTATCGCAAAAGTTTAGCTATCGCGATGCAGCAGACCAAAGTGGTGATTGGTATCTCATTGATATTGCTGTTTAGTGCTATGGCTTTAGTGCCTAAAATAGGCACCGAGTTTGTACCAGAATTAGAAGAGGGGACAATTAATCTGCGCGCTACATTAGCCCCGTCTTCAAGTTTAGCCACCGCGTTACAAGTAGCACCTATATTAGAGGAAAAGTTAATGGATTTTCCTGAGGTCGAGTACGCGCTGAGCCGCATGGGACGAGCAGAAATCGGCGGTGATCCAGAACCCGTAAACAACATCGAAATCTATATAGGTTTGAAACCGGTTAGTCAGTGGACGAGTGCGAGTGACCGTTACGAACTACAACGCCTAATGGCAATAGAGTTAGAACAGTTTCCAGGATTATTGCTTAATTTCTCACAACCTATTGCTACCCGTGTCGATGAATTATTGTCGGGTGTAAAAGCGCAATTAGCGATTAAACTATTTGGGCCTGACTTAACCATTCTTGCGTTGAAAGGCCAGGAGATTGAAACAGCTATTAAATCGGTAGAGGGGGCTCGCGATGTTGCTATGGAGCAAATTGTTGGTGAAGCGCAGTTAGTGATAAAGCCAAATAGGCAACAGCTGTCTCGCTTTGGCTTCTCTGTTGGCGATGTTATGTCATTGGTGCAAAATGGTATTGGCGGCATCACTGCTGGCCAAGTTATTAATGGCAACGAACGTTATGATATTTATGTGCGTTTACAAGAGAAAAGTCGGAATAGCCGCGATGCTATTGCGGAGCTGCGTCTACAATCGCCTACTGGTGCTTGGGTGCGTTTGGGCGACATTGCTGATATTTCGCTTGAATCTGGTCCACCACAAGTACGTCGAGATGATGTGCAACGCCGTGTGGTTATTCAAGCCAATGTGCAAGACCGAGATATGGGTAGTGTTGTAGCTGATATTCGTGCGGTTATTGCCGCCAATGTTGATTTACCCGCCGGCTATTCTGTCGCTATTGGTGGTCAATTTGAAAATCAGCAGCGCGCGCAGGCTAGACTCGCTATAGTGTTACCTGTGTCGTTAGGCTTAATTGCCTTACTGCTATATTTTGCTTTTGGCTCAATAGGGCAAGCCATGCTCATTTTGGTGAATGTGCCATTAGCTATTATAGGTGGTGTGTTCTCATTATATCTTTCAGGACAATATTTATCAGTACCAAGTTCAGTGGGTTTTATTACCTTGTTTGGTGTGGCGGTATTAAATGGTGTGGTAATGGTGGAAAGTATCAACCAACGAATTCAAGACGGCTCAGTAGTCTCAAAAGCCGTATTTGAAGGGGCGACTTCTCGATTACGGCCAGTACTGATGACGGCGATAACCTCTGCGTTAGGGTTAATTCCTATGTTAATGTCTAATGGCGTAGGTGCAGAAATACAACGGCCTTTAGCTAGCGTTATTGTTGGTGGGCTAGTAACGGCAACGTTGCTAACATTATTTGTATTACCGGTACTTTTTAGTTGGTTTTCGAAGGCTAAAGTAGCGGAGTTACAACGTTAAATTAGCGAATGAAAGCTAGCGTATCGTGATGTATGAATAAGCTCGAGCACGGTTTATTCATGCTTTTTTTATTATTAATAATACCAAGAGGTAACTATGTCTGGTAATAACTCTACATCTCATAGCCACTCACATAGCCATACGGGCAACGGGAAATTGACTATTGCCGTATTGATTAATATTTTACTCACCATTGTGCAAATTATTGGTGGTGTGCTGTCGGGTAGTTTATCTTTGATCGCCGACGCCTTACATAACTTAAGTGATGCAGGCGCTATTTTAATTGCTATTTTCGCTCGCAAAATTTCTGCGAAGAAAGCCGATGAAAAGATGACATTTGGTTATCAAAGAGCCGAAATTATAGGTACGCTGATCAATAGTATTACGCTTATTATTGTTGGCCTTTATCTAATTTATGAAGCGATAAGTAAATACTTTAATCCAACTGAAATTAATGGTTGGATAGTGATTTATATCGCTGGTATTGCTTTGGTTATTGATATTGCTACGGCGGTATTAACTTATATGTCAGGCGCAAAAAGTAGCATGAACTTGCGTGCTGCGTTTATTCATAATGTCTCTGATGCTATGGCGTCTGTCGCGGTGATTATCGCCGGCGTTTTGATTATATTTTATCAGTGGTATGTTGTAGATGTAATTGCGACGGTAGTCATTTCAATCTATGTGCTTTATCACGGTGGATTATTAGCACTTGAAAGTATTAAAATACTGATGCAAGCGGTACCTGAAAAATGTGAGATAACTGAACTTAAGGCGGATATTGAATCAAGAGCTGGTGTTAGTGCCGCAATAGATATTCATGTTTGGCAACTCGATGAACATAAATTATTTTTAGAATGTAAGCTAGAGCCTTTAAAAAACAATACCAAGATAGATTTAGTTGAGATTAAAAGTATGTTAGCAAGTGAGTATGGTATTAAACATTCGACAATTGAAGTTAACCAATCAGGTAAAATGGTAGATTCTACTTGTTATTAAAGTGTATTTTTTGATACCGCTAATAATTTCTCTTAAATTTTGCTAAGGTAAGATTTCTTTCTTAAATTTTGTCAATAAATCAATTGATTGCTTTACTATAATCGCATGTAACAGCATGGGTAATGAGGATCTGTAATAATGAATTTCGAACAAATTGTATCGAGTATTAACAATGTTTTATGGGGCGAAGGACAAGTGCTCATTTATGTGTTGTTATTCGCAGGTTTTTGGTTTTCTTATAAGCTTAAATTTGTTCAAATCCTCAACTTTCGTCACATGTTTTCTGTTATAAAATATAGTAGCAAGAACGATGAAAACTCTACTGACAGTTCAGGTATTAGTTCGCTACAAGCACTTTTTATCGGTTTGTCTGCTCGGGTAGGTACTGGTAATTTAGCCGGTGTTGCTGTTGCCATATCACTCGGTGGCAGCGGGGCGATATTTTGGATGTGGGTTATTGCGTTGCTCGGCATGGCAACCGGTTTTGCAGAAAGTGTTTTAGGGCAACTCTATAAAGTTAGCGATGACCATAAAGAATATCGTGGTGGGCCAGCGTACTATATTCAAAAAGGCTTAAACCAACGTTGGTTAGCCATATTATTTTCGTTGTGCTTATTTTTAGGTTATGGCTTTAGTTTTAGTGCCATGCAAGCTAATACCATTGCAGATTCTTTAAATCATGCGTTTAATATTCCTAGTCTGTATTCTGGAATGGTTATCACTATTCTTGCTGGCGCTATTGTGCTCGGTGGCTTAAAGCGTATTGCCCGATTTGCCGAGCTTATTGTGCCTTTTATGGGCATTGCTTTTATTTTGGTGGCGGTAAGTATCACCTTAATGAACTTTAGCGCTGTGCCTGCAATGTTATACGACATTATTACCTCAGCTTTCGGCTTACAAGAGGCTGGCGCTGGTATGTTAGGCGCTGCAATTAAAAATGGTATTCAGCGTGGCTTATACTCTAATGAGGCGGGTGCGGGTAGTGTGCCACATGCCGCAGCGAGTGCTAGACCTGTGCCTAATCATCCGGTTACTCAAGGCTATGTGCAGATGTTAGGCGTTTTTCTTGACACTATGGTGCTATGTACTTGTACCGCGTTTATTATTTTACTGGCTGATATAAATATTAGTGGTGAAATGGAAGGCATTCGTTTAACACAAAGCGCGATTACCCATCATTTAGGTGAAAATGGGGTTTACTTTGTTTCTGCGGCGATTAGTTTATTTGCCTTTACATCTGTGGTAGCAAATTATGCTTATGCGGAAAGTAATTTACATTTTTTCAAACTCGACAATAAAGTCGGTCGAACTATCTACACGTCGATGTATTTGGCGATGGTGTTTTGGGGCTCAAGTGCTAGTTTAAAACAAGTTTGGAGTATGGCCGATGTAGCTTTAGGGTTGATGACTTTAGTGAACGTTATCGCCATTGTGCAACTTACGCCGACGATAGTGGCATTAACTAAAGATTATAATGCCAAACGAAAAATTAAAAATGTTAGTGATGCTGATATGGAATTTAAAGAAGCTGATATTGAATTTCAAGGTAAAGTGGAGCCCGGTATTTGGCATAAATAGCTTGTTAATAATTAAGAGATAATACTGTCATTTAAGAGAATAAGCTTATGCTGCAGTGTCGGGAAGTTACTCATAAAACTTGTCTTTATCATGTTTTCATAAAGAATAATGCTGATAAAATATTTTGATAAACTATACATTATTATCAGTTTTTGGGGCTATAAAGAACAAGGAGTGACTTAAAATACTTTAACTCTTACTATACTAATACTAATACTAATACTAATCGTGATAGTAGTGGCTGACGGCACTTAATTTGATAGGGAAAACTAGAGCACAACTGCGATAGTGATTGGCGAAAAATCTGGATAGGAAAGCTTGATCACTAATCAGTAGATGCTTAGACCAGAAAGGGTTAACTCTTGGGCTTATCACAAATTTAGAAAAACGCTGATAAAAATTGCAATCTCAGCGTAATGCCACTGTCATAATTAATGCGAGTAATCAGTTCCTGAGTGCTATTAATAAATCATCGTTAGGTTTGTCTATCAGATCTTTAGTAACGTTCTGTCGATCAGATTTAATAAGTTTTTATCCATTTTTTCGCGTAATAAAGCTAGCAATGCTGAGCCATTAAGAAAACTCCTTCAAAGCCAACTCAGTGTAAGCTAATAAAATATATTTAATGGGTTATTCTAAACTGAATGCTCATTCAATATTTGCAGAAGATAATCGATATTTGCAGGTTTTGTTAAGTGAAAATCAAAACCTGCTTGTTTAGAACTTTCCTTAGCCTCTTTATGGCCAAACCCTGTTAAGGCAATACTTAGCATAGGTGTTGGCGATTCAAGCTTAATGGCTTTGAGCAAATCGTAACCAGTCATGTCGGGAAGGCCTATATCTAAAATTAATACGTCTGGGGTAAAGGTTTTGAAATCTGCTATGGCTGCATTGCCTGTGTGGCAGGTGTGCACTTGGAAACCTTTCATGCTCAATATGAGCGATAATCCATAAGCAGCATCTTCATTATCGTCGACTAGCAGAATATTGTGTTTACTTACTTCAGAAATAACCACATCTTTATTTTTCGCCAATACTTTATTATCATAAAAAGTTGAATGAATTTTTATGATTGGCATTCTTAGCGTAAATGTGGTCCCTGCATTAGGCCCTTCGCTCTTTATTGTTACGGTACCGTCGTGCAGGGCCACAAATTGCTTAACCAGAGATAAGCCTATCCCCATACCTGGATTAGAGATTGAATTACTTTGTTTTAACTGCTGAAAAGGTTCAAATATCTGATTCTTATATTGCATGTCGATGCCTATCCCTGAGTCTTTTACTGTGACTTCTAAGTGGTCAGAAACCTGCATCAACTCAATCATGATACTACCGCCTTTTGGCGTAAATTTGTGTGCATTGCTAATAATATTACTAATGGCTTGCTGTAATCGTGTTTTATCAGCTGACGTAATAATGTCCGGGGTGGGGAGCTTAAGCGAGATATTCTGTTCTTTTTGCTCACATTGGAGTAAAAAGCTTTGGTAGATATCTGACACTAGATCATTAAAGTTGATTGTTTGCTTTTTCAACTGGATTTTGCCTCGAGAGACACGGGTTAAATCAAGCAAATCATCAAGTAACAATGAAACAATATTGACATTGTTTTGGATCATACTGACTGCGCGGTCAAGTTGCTGCTTATCGCGCTCTATTATTTGGACGCCACTGGCAATTGCCGCAAGCGGATTGCGTATTTCATGGCCAAGTGTCGCTAAAAATTCGTTTTGCTTTTCATTGGTGCCTTGTAGCTGACTTACTGCTGCTGTTAAAGTTCTTTCAAGTTCCATTTTTTCGGTAATATCTATTACCATACCAATCATCTTGTAGGCTTGGCCTTGGTCGAAAATCACTTGTCCCGTGGCCTCTAACCACGTAATGTGTTTAGATTTTTTATTGATGACCCGATACGTTGCCATATAATGGCCATCGCTGTTCGGTTCGCTAGCTGCTTCTATTGCTTTGTTGATCTGGTCAAAATCATCGGGATGTATCCCTTGTTTAAAGTCTTCAAAGGTAACTAGAGGACTGTCAAATCCCCATATATCGAGTAATAGCTGATCCCAGGATAATTCACCGGTTTCCAGGATGAATTCAAACGAGCCCATTCTGTTAGAGTCTTTAGCAATTCTTAAGCGTTTCTCGCTTTCTTTAAGTTTATTCTCTATTGCCGTTCTATGTAGTGCCACCGATAGGATGTTTGCTGCTGATACTAAGAAGTTAGAATCGTCTTGAGTAAATGAACGGCGATTGAGCGTGTGTACAGTTAAAACTCCCCAGGGCTGGTCGCCGTTCTCTATCAAACAACTCATGCCGCTCACTACTTTATGGTCGGTTAGTAGCGCCGAGCCAGAAAAACGTTGCTCTAACGCTAACTCATCAACTATGACAGGCGCTCTGCTATTTAGCGTAAATCCTGCTTGTGAAGTAATATTTGCTTCTACTGTTGCTTTACCTATTAAACCTTTGTCCCAACCAACCCCAGCTTTCAAGAGTAAAAGGTTGTCATTTGGAAAATATTCTAGCACCTTACTTAAGTCTGCGTTCAAGGTGTACGCAACTTCGCGCACAAGCTGATCCATCAAGTTTTCCATGTTATCAGCACTTAAGGCCTTTAAACCTAAGGTGGCAATCACAGCATGTTGTTTACCGCTAGCCTCTAAACTATTTACTGCATTCTTCAAATGCGTAATTTCGTGAAATGTTAATACCACACCATCTATACGGCGATCCTCGGTCATATATGGCAGTATTTTTTGTAAAAACCATCGGCCATCCACCGCTATTTCTTTTTCACTAGATTCGAGACTTTCTAAGACTAATTTAGCTTGAACAAATGTTTGCGTATCGATAAATGGACGAGATATTTCATTCAAAGATCTGTTTATATCTTGCGAGCCTATACGTAATAATCGCTCTGCAGCAGGAGTAAAACGCTTTATTTTCAATTCATTAGAAAGAAATACCGTGGCTAAATTGGTGCTTGATAAAAAGTTTTTAATGTCGTCGTGAGTAGTTGATAATTCATATATTTTATCTTTAAGCTGAGCATTTACAGTGGTCAACTCTTCGTTGAGCGAGCGTAATTCTTCAGTGCTTGCTTCAAGTTCTTCATTAGATGACTGTAATTCTTCATTGGTTGATAGTGCTTCTTCATGGGCAGCCTTGAGTTCTTCAGTACTCGTTTCTAATTCCTCTGTGGTATTTTGTAACTCTTCTCTGGTTTCTAGTAGCTCTTTCTCCATGGCGTCAACCATGGTTTCTTGATCATGAGATTGAATCAATTCTTGTGTTGATATACATGATAGCTTGTCAATTTTAATTTCTTCAAAAGTTATAACAAGTGCAGAAATAGCGCCATCCGACTCTACAATTGGGCTAATTTTAGACTTAAATGTTTTTTTGCTAATATCTTTGGGTTTGTAAAGTCTCGGTGGATTTACAACCACGGACTCTCCTGTTTTTCTCGCCTTATAAATACTACTTCTTATACGGGTCCGTAGCTCAGGATCTAACATATTGAAAAAATTAAGTTCAGGGCTTCCCATAGGGAATTTTAAAAAAGGGTCAAGATTGCCATGAAAATAAACAACCCTATTACTTTCATCCACCAAAACAGAAGGGTTTAATGCTGCAAGCAGTGAAAATTTGGCTTTATCCGTTGAATTCAAAGTGTATCCTTGTTGGCGTCGACTATTTGATGATTTTATACTCTTATTAAAAAAGCTAGGTAAAGCCGCTACTTGATTGCTACTACTGTCACGCTCTTTACGACTGAAAATTCGCCATTTTTGCGAGATAGGCTTAAATAGTTTCTTTTGCTCTCCTAGGCTTTCTGAACTGCCTAAAAATAAAAACCCGTCTGGCAGAAGTGAAAAATAAAAGGATTGTAATACTTTTTGCTGAACCGATGTGCGAAAGTAAATCAGTAGATTGCGGCAACTGACCAAATGCATTTTTGAAAATGGTGGATCGGTATAAACATTTTGATGAGCAAACGAAATACAGTCCCTTAAAACTGAGCGAACGCCATAATAGCCGTCATCTTGCAATGTAAAATAGCTGCTAAGGTATTCACTCGGCAATTCAGAAATAATGCTGTCAGAATAAACCCCTTTACGCGCAATACGTATTGCTTCTTCATCAACATCAGTCGCAAAAATTTTAAGGCGAAGGTGTTTTTCTGATAATTGTATTTGCTCGATAAACAATATCGCCATTGTGTAGGCTTCTTCACCAGTGGCACAGCCTGCAACCCAAACTCTTATGTCGCTACCGTCTTGTGCTTCTGCAACAATATTTTGTATCACTTTTTCATTAATAAGCTCAAAAGCCGGTTTATCTCTAAAAAAATCAGTTACATTAATAAGCAAATCCCGCATTAAAAACTGACGTTCGTCTTTGCTCTCACGTAATAGCTTAATATAATCTTTTTGGTGCGAATTTGATGTCAGGCTCATACGTCGAAACAGCCTGCGCTGTACCGTACTTTGCTTGTATTGGTCTAATAGGAAATTTTCTTGGGTTTTTAACAGTGAGCTGATACTTCTAAGCGTATCTTCATTCTCATCGTTGTTTTTACCGTCACTTAAACTATGGTAAGGATGGGCTGCATATTCTAACAAGAGCGCATAAATGTTCTCTACATCCATAACTTGATCTACCACGCCAGCATCTATTGCATTACGAGGCATACTGGGATATTCAGCTTGTTTTGGTGACTGTACTACCGATAACCCCCCTGCAGCTTTGAGCGCTCTTAGTCCTGCCGTGCCGTCACAGCCAGAGCCTGAAAGCACTAGGCCAACTGCTTTGGTTTTATAGGCATCAGACATAGATCTAAACAGGTGGTCAATGGCTAGTCTAGAACCTCTTTGGTGTTGTGGCTTAGTAATTATTATCGTTTGATCAACAACTTCAATATAAGCATTCGGGGGGATTAAATAACCCATACCGGCTTCAATCGTTTGATTATGTTCTGCCTGACAAAAAGAAAAAAGTGTCTGGCGAGCCAAAATATCCGCCATCATGCTTTTGTGGTTAGGATCTAGGTGCTGAACCACTATAAAGGCGATAGGCGCATTTTCAGGTACTGTTGTGAAAAAACGCTTAAGAGCGTCTAAACCACCTGCAGAGGCGCCAACACCAACAATTAATAAGGGAGAAAACTTGCTATTCATTTCAATATAATCCTTCAAATTCCATCTACATGGATTTAAGTAGAAAGTAACTAGATATAAAGATGATGTTATAAACGGTAGCATACTGATAATATTTCAAAAAGTATCTATTTTATCTCTAATTCTAATGTATTCACTAATATTATTGTATGGATACAATTCAAGTCGAGGTTAAGTAAAGGGAGTCGTTAAGCTTTGATATAATATTACAAGAAACGAGATATGGTAAAAGTGCATTGCTTTAAAGATTGTAAATGCTACACAGAGTGTGACCATCTTACTTGTTAAGATGATTAAATATAACTCATCTGAAAGTTTTTTTTTATAATCACCTAGATATCAAGTTCTTATGTTAACATCTCAAGTTGGCACTTTATCTGCTTAATTAGTAGTTATAAGCCCGATAAATGTAATTCAATAGCTATTCAGGAGTATATAAATGGTTAACTCCCATTTTGTGAGCGGTCATATAGAAGGGAAGTTAAAGTCATCCTTCGCCAATAGTGACCTAGAAAAGCAAACCCTAATGATAGTGGATGATTACCGCAGTAACCTAGAAGCGTTGGATGCCTTATTTAGTTCTCAGTATACAGTGGTTTTACAAGACAACGCCAAAGACGCAATCAAGTATGCCACTGAGCAAAATGTAGATCTTATTTTGTTGGACGTGGATATGCCGGTAATGAATGGCTATGAAGCCTGCGACGTCTTAAAGTCTAACTCGATAACTGCCGATATTCCGATTATTTTTGTTACCGCTGCAGAGAGTGCGGATGAAGAAGAAAAAGGATTGCTGCTTGGCGCGGTCGACTACGTTGTTAAGCCCGTAAATCTGAACATTCTACGCGCGCGAGTGCTCAATCACATGGAATTAGTTTATTACCGCAAGAAACTGGAAATTTTATCTTGTATCGATGGATTAACCGGTGCGTCTAATCGCAGACAACTCGACATTATGCTACAGCAAAACTGTGCGTCAACGACAAGGTCAGGACACTGTCTGTCGTTGCTAATGATAGATATCGATGATTTCAAGTTATACAATGATACATATGGTCACACACAAGGGGACCAATGTTTAAAGGATATCGCTCAAAGTATTATGTCTGTTCAGCGCAGAGAAACCGATGTAATAGGCAGGTATGGTGGAGAGGAATTTGCAGTTGTTTTACCGGAAACTGATGCTGATGGCGGCTTGGTTGTTGCAAATGAGGTGTTAAACCGCATACGTGACTTGAATATTGAACATGCTGGTAGTTCGTTTCACAAAATAGTGACAGTTAGTATAGGTTTGGTAACTTTTGTAGCAGAGCAAAAGAACCATCAGGAAATAAACTTGGAAGATTTCGTCAATCATGCAGATTCACAATTATACAAGGCCAAAGATAATGGCAAAAACTGTGTATGCCACGCTACAGTAAAAGCTGCAGTGACTCAATAATCTTAGGTAGATAGAATCATGAAAAATATCGAACTACCCGTGTTTGAAAAATTTATTCACAACGTTAGAAACCCGTTAAATAGTATTGTTTTACATGCAGAATTAGGGAAAATGCTAATTGATAATGATGCGGATGTTGAGCAAATTAAAAATGCCTTTACGGTCATTTTACAACAGTGCAAAGGTTGTGAGCAATTATTGATGGATATGAGAAAAAATAATGCCAACGACACTTAGATGATCTTGATAACTGATTGTAACGCACAAGTGCCCGAGGATACCATTTAAGATAAATGGCCACTAAATCAGAAGCTTGAAGTGTGTAGGGCAAGATTGTTTTATACGCTAATTGTCTGCGTTATAAAGCGGAGAGAAACTACTTATATGAGTAATTAGTAATTTTTGCGCTCTATTAAACGACGTTTTTCTATAGCCAACGGCGTTATATTGCTAGCAAGGTTTTTCTCTAACCCTAGCGCAAAATACGTTTCCGCCATTAAAAATAAAGGACCAATTGCTAAGCCCATAATATCGTCTAAGAAGGCTGGTTTAGCTTTTTCATAAATATGGCCAATAAATTGAATAATCCAACCGACTACAAACGCTATTATGGCTATCCATAATGCACTTTCCATATTTGATACTAAGCTAGCAAGATAAATGTTGATTGCAATGTAGAGCAACATACCGATGGCTAACTTGAAATGTAACTTTAAATAGTAGAGCATTGCAATGGTGAAAAATATTACCGCAGGTGTGTAACTTAATGTTTTTCCGGTTATTTCTATGGTGAAAATGTGTAAGCTTAACAATACTGTAATAGCCCAAACAATGAGAGGAACGCCTACAAAGTGGGTTATTATATTGTGCTTATTAAAGTGCACACTCTTGTAATTAGATAATTGTTCTTCAACTGTTTTCATGCCAGTTCCTTATTCATCTATAGTCAAATATCATGGCAAGTAATTGTTTAGAAGTAAAGAGAGCAGACCAGAGTATCGTGACAAATTTTACCATTTTTAACTTGCCGATTAAAAAACTTCTCTAGGTTCTATAGCTCTTTATGAATGATTATAACTACCGTATTGCAGTTGTGCTGTCTTACTCATACAATAACAGCATTAGTTACTGAAAAAGTTAATATTATGTCCTCAGATACATTAGGCTCAAGCCTTAATTATAAACGCCAAGAGCAAGGTTATCGCGATCGTGCATTGAAGCTATATCCTTGGGTTTGTGGGCGTTGTGCTCGAGCGTTTGAATATTCAAATATAAGAGAGTTAACGGTTCATCATATGGATCATGATCATACCAACAACCCGAATGATGGCAGTAATTGGGAGCTACTTTGTATTTACTGCCACGACAATGAACATGCGAAATACACTGATCATGCAAATTATCACACGGAAATTAAGGCGGGTGATAGTAATCAAGACACCGCAACATATAACCCGTTTGCAGATCTAAAATCGCTACTAAAAAAATAATACCTTAACTAACCTACAATGATATTGATGAAAGGAACTTAAAGTGGCAGGTGCAAGTTTATTAACCTTACTTGACGATATTGCAACGGTGCTAGATGACGTTGCAATTCTATCGAAAGTGGCTGTGAAAAAAACAGCGGGTGTTCTCGGTGATGATTTGGCCCTTAATGCTGAACAAGTCTCCGGCGTAAAAGCTAATAGAGAGCTGCCGGTTGTTTGGGCTGTTGCCAAAGGCTCATTTCTCAACAAGTTAATTTTAGTTCCTTCCGCTTTATTAATCAGTGCATTTTTACCGCCACTAATCACTGTTTTATTAGTGCTCGGTGGCCTGTTCCTCTGCTTTGAAGGGTTTGAAAAAGTTTCTCATAAATTCTTTCATAGTAAGAAAGAATTAACTGCTGAGCATCAAGCCTTGGTTAAATCGGTTAGCGATGCAAATATCGACATTGCAGCCTTAGAAAAAGAAAAAATTAAAGGTGCTATTCGTACCGATTTCATCCTTTCTGCAGAAATAGTGGTCATTGTATTAGGCTCAGTTCAAGACGCACCGTTTCTAACACAAGTGTTGGTTGTTTCTGCATTGGCTATAGCGATTACTGTTGGCGTTTATGGGCTTGTTGCTTGCATTGTTAAATTAGATGACCTTGGACTATATTTACTGCGTAAATCAGTATCAGGACGTTTTAATACCTTACAAAGATCTGTTGGCAGGGGCTTATTAATTTTTGCACCGTTTTTAATGAAGCTATTAACCATAGTCGGCACTATTGCTATGTTTCTTGTTGGTGGTGGCATTATTGTTCATAGTTTTTCGTGGCTTAACCGTCAATTTCATCATATTGAACAATGGATAGGACAATATCTTGGAACATTTTCGGAAAGTATTTTATCTATTTTACTAGATGGCATTACCGGAATTATTGCTGGTGGTCTAGTATTGGCTATTGTTAGCCTAATATCTAGATTAAAAAATCGTCAAACCGACGTTATATAGATATATGTTTCAGCTAATTTTTATTAACAATTTCAATTGCATAGTGTGTAGATTACAAAATATTTCATTTTTGCTATTGTTTTTTGTCATCATCGCCCTGAGTATATAATTGAAGACAACAAATAAGGTAGCAATATGAAAATAATCATTTCCGGACATCACGTTGAAATTACCGAAGGTATAAACTTAGCAGTTGAGAATAAATTTGCCAAAGTTGCTAAGCATTTCCCAAGCCTAATGACCTTAGAAGTCATTATTACCGTAGAGCCACATCAACAGAAATTAGAAGTATCTACCATTTATGAGGGAGCAACCGTTTCAGTTAACGCTGCCGACAAAGAATTATATGCCGCGATAGCAAGTGCTGCGAGCAAGCTTGAAGCTGCTTTAGCGCATCGCAAAGGTGTATTGTCAGCTAAGCAAAAAAAGAAGTATGAAGTAGAGCAATCAAACGCATTTGAGAGTCCTTAAACCTAGCTGGTAAATATTAATAAAAAACACAAAGGCCGTTATTAAACGGCCTTTTTATATTCAGTGTTAATGATATGAGGCGATCACACAGATGTGAAAGAATAGCGATAGCAGCGCTCCCCTAAGTCATTCTGCCTAGCTACGCTTTAGACCACCTCTATAACTCCCTCACGCATAACTCTAGTCACGACATTTTTAATACCATACTCGCCGTTAATTCGACACAAATAAAAAAGTTGATGAACTATATCGATTAAATTTTCATCCACTTACGCAGGCTTTGAAAAAGGGTGAGGTAATAAACTAAAGTATAAGTTCAACATAAACGTTAAGGTTATTTAACTAACAATTAGATGAAGTATGGCTATTACTGAAATGTTTACGTAAAATAGCGACATTGGCTTTATATGATAATATTTTACTATAAAGCGTACTTTTATTTGCTCCAAGGAATTTCATGAAAAAAACATTCGAGTTAACTCACCCAAAAATCAAAGTCGCTAGAATGATTGAGTCAGCGAAACACGAAGTTAAAAAATATTTAAAACGTGAACGTAATAAAACGCTACCTGAAGGTGCTGATTATTGGGATTTTGATTGTAAAATTGGTAAAACTGAGCAAACGGCTGATGTTATTCATGTCACGACGATTAGTCAGGAAATTGATACGATTTTAGCAGAAGATACGACTTCATTTTATCTTGAAATCTTAGTTAAACCTGCCACTCGTACATTTGAAGAAAAAGAGCTTTAAAGTTTATTAATTCAATAGTCGTAAGTTAATTGTGCGTTTAAAATAAAGTTTATAAACGCACAACATTACCGTTCAAGCTTCCTTCCACAACATTATCTTTTATCTTTTCAGAACATTCGCAATTCAGCGTGTATTAACTATACTTCTGCTGTCGATTTTTCGACAAACAAAGGAGAGTATAAAATGAAACATATCGTCAAGTTTTTTGGATTATGTTGCATACTCTTTGCCTTTTCTTCTCAAGCAGAACTTGAGATCTATAAAGATTATGACCTTGGTAGTGAAATTATTTCAATGACCACCGTGCGTATTGACCCCAATATGGAGGATATCTATTTAGCAGGACTTCGAGAAAGTTGGGTGAAAGCCGTTCGCATGCAAAAAAAATTAGGCTACATTAAAGACTGGAAAATTTATAGCAGCGAACTGCCACAAAGTGGTGACTTTAATATGGTGTTAATGGTTATTTTTGAGAAAAGTAGTGATTTAGAACCAAATCAAGAAAAATACAATACCTTTATGAAAAGTTGGGGTAATGCCAATAAAGAAAATTCTCGAGAAATAACGAAAACCTATCCAAATGTAAGAACCTTAACGGGTGAATATCGTTTAAGAGAAATCATGATTAAGTAGCTTAGGCATTAAGCTTGTTATATACCTAAAGCCTGTGCTTTAGGTATAGTTTTAATCACACTTAATTTGATTAGCCAGGTGAATTTATCAATTTGGTATTAATAGCCAATTAATCCATTAATATGCGCGACAGCACTTCTTCCTAAAGCGTTAAGCGCATAGCCACCTTCAAGCACAGACACAATACGACCTTGAGCATATTTATCGGCAATATCTTTAAGTTGGTCAGTTACCCAACGGTAATCTTCATCCACTAAACATACTTGTGACATTTCGTCTT
Organism: Colwellia sp. PAMC 21821; assembly: GCF_002077175.1. Lineage (NCBI taxonomy): Bacteria > Pseudomonadati > Pseudomonadota > Gammaproteobacteria > Alteromonadales > Colwelliaceae > Colwellia > Colwellia sp. PAMC 21821. The sequence goes on along the minus strand of NZ_CP014943.1, from coordinate 61,209 downwards.
CTATATGCGCGTCGAAGCCTGCTGAAATAAATATTATTTGCGGTTTGAACTGCTTTAACGCTGGTAACCAATGCTCCAGAATCGCTTCTCTAAAGTCATTACTTTTTGTTGTTGCCGCTAAAGGTGTATTAATGATTGGTGGTTTGGTACTTTCTTGCACTTCAAATGGGTAAAGCGGATATTGATAAGTAGAACAAAATAAATAGCCTTTTTTATCTTTTATAATGTTTTCTGTACCGTTGCCGTGATGAACGTCAAAGTCAACAATAGCGACGCGCTTTAATTTATATTTTTCTTTAGCATAGGCGGCAGCAATAGCGACATTATTAAAAAAACAAAATCCCATACCTTTATCGTATTCAGCATGATGACCAGGGGGTCTGGTTGCGCAGAACGCTGACGAAATTTCTTTTGACATCACTAGGTCTACCGCATCTTTGGCGGCACCAGCGGAAAGTAAAGCAGCATTAAGTGTATTTGGATTCATAACCGTATCGTCATCAACGTTATACGTACCTTCAGTTGGTGCATTGGCAAAAATTGATGCTATATAGTTTTTGTCATGCGCTAAATAAAGTAGTTCTTTATCAATAGGTTTTGCATCAAACTGTTTAATAACATACTCAAGACCGCTACGTATAAGCTGATCCTGAATAGCAGCCATACGTGCTGGCGCTTCAGGATGATGCTCGCCCATGTCATGTGTTAAGCACTGGTGATGACTAATAACGCCAACGGTCATATTGATACTCCTTTATACCTTCAATGCTAAGCGTTATTTACACATAACCTAGCGATTCAAATGTTGTTAATGTTTGTTTTAATTATAGGGTGTAAGCCAAGCTTACTTCGTCATAACCGTCGGATGGTTTTCTTAAAAAACCTGCTTTTTCAAATACTTTCAACATAGGCGCATTGTCTCGCCTGACACTTGCTATTAATTGCTCAACTCCACGAATTTTAGCAATAGTTATTATTTCCGTCAGCAATGCTTTAGCCATACCTTTACCCCGTTTACTTTCTTTAATAACGAATGCAACTTCAGCACTATTATTCGCTTCAAGATAATAATAACGGCCAACACCTTGAATAGATTCACCGAGATGATCGCGTTCTGTTAAACATAAGGCTAAATCGATATGCTGATTTACACTGACCAAGTCACACGATTTTTCACGGGTCATTTGTGTTGTATGGTGGTTGTATCGCATCATTAATGTTTCTTGATTATGGGAGTAAAAAAACTCCTGTAGCTTACGTTCGTCAGCTGGTGACAACGCACGAAGAAAGTATTCTGAATCAGCAAATGTAAAACGCTTTATTTCTACTTCGCCAAGTTCAGGTACTGATGTTGGGGTGTTTTCTTGGTATTCAGGTACCCAATAGTGCTTACGAACATCTTTAAGTAATTGGTCACGAAATTTAGGATGTGCAATTCGGATCAACTCTAAAGCCCGTTCTCGAATGCTTTTTCCTTGCAGCGAAGCAATACCGTACTCAGTGACAACATATGAAACATGTCCTCGAGAAGTTACTACACCACCACCTTCGGTAATATGTGCAACGATACGCGATATTTTACCGTCTTTGGTTGTTGAAGGGAGGGCGATGATAGGCTTACCACCTTTACTTAAAGAGGCGCCGCGAATAAAGTCGACTTGCCCACCAATGCCACTATAAAAATGATAACCAATGGAGTCTGATACTACTTGACCGGTTAAATCGACTTCAATAGCGCTATTAATAGACACCATCTTGTCATTACGTGCGATATTTACGGGTGAATTGACATGCTCGCTGGGATAAAATTCAACATGGGGATTACCATCAACAAACTTGTATAAGCGACGCGTTCCAACGCAAAAACTGACCACGGTTTTACCCTTGTGGAAGGTTTTTTTACGGTTATTAATTACACCAGAAAGCATTAAGTCGATAATGCCATCAGAAATCAGTTCACTATGCACGCCTAAGTCTTTATGTTTAGCTAAATAGCGCAAAACTGCCGAAGGAATATTACCAATGCCAATTTGGATAGTAGAGCCGTTGTCGACTAACATTGCTACATACTGGCCTACTTGTTCGGTTACACGGTCTATGACAGGTATCGGCGTTTCTGGTAAGTATTGTTGCACGGTCATAGCAGCATGAATTTGATTGACATGAACAAAGCTATGACCATTAGTGCGAGGCATTTTAGGGTTAATTTGTGCAATGACATATTTCGCTTTATTTATCGCAGCCTGAATAATGTCAACACTGACACCTAATGAGCAATAGCCATATTCATCCGGCGGACTAACCATAATTAAAGCAACGTCTAGTGGTAAAATATTTTCATTAAATAACTTTGGAATTTCAGATAAGAATGAAGGGGTGTAATCTGCACGGCCTTCATTAATTGCTTTACGAATTTTTTCTCCACCAATAAAAAAAGCGTTAACCTTGAATAAATCTTTGTGTTTTGGTTCTACCCAAACATCATCTGAAAGCGTCAAAATATGCACGACTTCAATGTCATGCAAACCTTGGCTATTGGCAATAATATCCTCAATTAATGCATTAGGTACTGCAGCATTTGAGCCAATAAAAATTCGATTGCCAGATTTGAGATATTTAGACCAGTCGATTGTAGTGTTGAATTGTTTCTCTATTGGCATAATTCTCTCTGTTAGCGAAACTGCGATAGTTAATTTATCACAGAACTTATTTGAGTATGACCTAATGATTAATTTATTACTTGATGTGAATCAAACCTAATGCTTTATTGCACTAAATAATTTTTGTACGTGAGTCTCGCAGTTAGATCTGACTTTATAGAATGTCTTTCATCTATGTTAAATACAAAAAAGCCCAATGAAATTGGGCTATTTTATTGTTACTTCAGTCAAAAAATTAAAGCTAAAGTTAGCCAAAAATATTACGCATTAAAGTAATGGCTTGGTCAACAGTTTTACCGTCTTTAACACTATTCACTATCGTGCTACGCATGTTAAGTATAAAGTCAGGAATATCATCTGCTTCAAAAGCTTTATCAACAATAGCTTCTGCTGAAGCTTTACTTCGTTTTACGGCTTTAGCCACACCAATTTTAATTTTTTTAGGTTTATCACGCATACGTATATAGTTTGAATTTGCCGCTAACGAATTATCAGCAAATAAAAATAGATCAATTAATACTGCTCGATTTTGCCAAAGCTGAAGTTCAATTTCATCGCTTGGCGCTTCGCTGCGCCACCACTGTGTATTTCTAATACCAGCAATCATTTCATGCCAATAATCATCAAAACTTTGGTTGTTTAGTTTTACCAAGCCTAGGCCTTGTGAAAGGGTATCTATTTTTCCGCTAGTTAATGCAATAAATTGGTCTGGTCGGCGCATAGCCAATAATCGTGTGGCTGCACTCAATGGTGCTTTTTCTTCATTGGAATGATCAGTAAATATGGCCTGATAAGCATTAACAAAGCTTTCATAGTTTGCCAATGTAACATCACCGTCCAAGGGAATGTTTGCAAGGGCTTGATCAAAGGCTTGTGGATGAGATTTTAATAGTTGATGAAAAGTTTTAGCACCACGCGTTCCGGCAAACCACTCTACATCAAAGTCATAAACACTAATATCATGCTGGGCGCTATGTTTGCCTGCAAAAGCTAGTCTGTCTTCATCAATCATATCAGCCAATTTATTACTGCGTATTGTGGCAATATAGTCTAATAGTTTTAGTCTTTCAGGCAAGGCCTGTAACGCAGCATGTTCTTTTATAAAGTCAGTAAATATAGGCCATGGGATAATACGAGCCATTTTTAATTGACAAGCACTAACACCGTTAGACATTGTGTCTTGTAATTTCTTTAAAGGCTTTTGTTGGCTTGGCTCTAATAAGTCATGGTTTATGTCATGTAAGCAAATTCGATATAACTCTCTGCACCAGTTAAGAAAGTTATCAGGATGATTTTCTACTTTTACGGCCATTAAATTAAGGCTGATCTCAGCGACAAACGATAAAGCGTTTTGGTAAATTGACTGTTCGGTAGCACTAAGCGACATGGCATTTGGCGAGGTAAGTAATTTTCTCATGAGACAATATTTCCGACGATAAAAACATAAAAATAGGGCGGCATGATACGTGTAAAATCGGCTAACGCAAGCGATAAAGTGTAATTTAATAGAGAAATGAACAACTGATGTTTAAAGCAACAACATATGGGGACTTAATCAACTAAAACCTATGGCCATACAATTATTATAACTGGCTAGACATAGATTTTAGCGTTGAAAATATTAATGACCAACTGATTTATTAACCGCTCATTTTAAAAGGTAGAATGAAAACTACAGTGCTATAAAATGGTGTCAGTAGCATAACTAACGCTATTTTAGGACCTGTATTTATCCCTATTTTCTTCTGAAAAAATAAACGACTTAACTAGTCAAATCGGTAGATTATTCAACCGCTATTGTTTGTTTTGATTTTGTATAATATTTTACTAAACCGATTACTGAGGCAGAAATCCAGAAGAGTTCAATGACAAAACTTGCTAAATTAAAGTTGTAGCAAAGACTGATCAACAGTAAAACAGCACCAGAAAGGTTGATTAAGTTATACGCTAAACTCTTTGGATTTATTTTTTCCAGTTGTAGCATTATAAATGCGCCAACAACGAGAATGGTTCCAGACATACCAATGATATCGAATAAAATATCAATCATAATGAACTCCAAGCTATAGAGGGTGATCCAAAATGCTGGCCCTATCCGTGGGTTGGATCGTTTTCGTTCCGTGAAACAGCTTGTCGTTTTACTGCAAATAACCAAAGCTATAATGCTAAAATTATTGGTACAGTAATTTATTATTTTATGCAGGTTATCTCTAAAGATAAAGTAACAAACTGTTACTCGTTTATTCCCAAGTCAAAAGTTACCAAGTCAAAAGTTACCAAGTTAAAAATATTTAAAGCATAAATTCGATGTTATACCAATGAGATGTAGTTAATCGATACTGTCTTATAAAAAATTGATTTTTGCTACTTGTTCTTTGTTTTGAAGAAAAGTACCCTAACCTCTGGTCTGACCATTGTATCTATTTAGTTAGCATTAATAAAAAGCTAAATTCTAACAGGTAGTGAATAATTATGAGTAAAAGCTAATGCAACAAGAATCAATTTATATAAGCGATGGTGAAGATCAGCTTCACTTACGTCATATCTGGAAGAATGTGGGCGGTGTGCCAATTTTTATGTTGCATGGCTTAATTGAGAACGGCTTTATTTTTTATACAGAAAAAGGTAAGGGATTAGCCTGTTATCTTGCAGAACAAGGTTTTGATGTTTATGTTGCTGACTTACGTGGGCGAGGGAAAAGCCGACCAGCGATAAATTCGACATCGACATTCGGCCAATACGAAGCTATCACAAGAGATATTCCGTTATTTTTAGAAAAAATACAGCATTTAAATAGCCAAAAAGTTCATCTTATTGCGCATTCATGGGGAGGCGTATTAATAACGAGCTTTTTGGCTCGATATCCGCAATGGCTTGCTAAAGTTCACACTAAAACGTGTTTTGGAACCAAGCGAGTTGTCACGGTTAAAACCTTTGAAGCTTATTTCAAATTAGGTTTAATGTGGCGCTATATCGCACCAATATTAGCAAAAAAACGGGGCTATTTTGATGCGAAAAAATTTAAATTTGGCTCTGATAGTGAAACACTTTTGTCGCTAAAAGAAAGTATAGCATGGGTTATTCCAGGACAATGGCGTGATCAAAATGATGGTTTTGACTACTTTCTTGCCGCACAAAATGTGACTTGGCCACCCACTTGGCATTTTACCGGTATCAATGATCAAGCTTTAGGGCACAAGCAAGATGTAAAGTTGTTTATTGACGAATGTGGCAATAGCGCAGCAAAATTTTCAGTACTTTCAAAACAGGCGGGTAACTTAGCCGATTATGACCACATTAATATTTTAACTCATGCGCAGTCGGTACATGATCACTTTCCAAAACTTGTTACTTGGCTAAAAGCACAGGCATTAAATAGCTGATAAAAAGTTAAATATGGCCAGATTTTAACTTAGCTTAACTGCAGGCTAAATGGTGAAATAAAAAGTGAATTATTAATCATCGTCATCTGCTTTCATCGCCTCTATGTTCACAATAGTAGAACGATTTAAAGTAATTTTAAAACGTTGTATTTGTTGTAAATCTTGTTTATCCGTTTGCATTAACACTACATTTATTTGGTAACGACGCTCAACCGCTTGCTTTGTTACTTTACTGCCATCTAGAGAATATAAGCGACCTTCACCTTTTTTTAAAAAGCGTATAAAGGGGGTTAAATTAAAATAGATACGCTGCTGAATTTCTTCATAGCCGGGCATAAAGCTTTTGGCATTTACTTTTGTGTCACTGCGAAAGTGCAGTAATTGCGCTGCCTGTTTATTTTGATGACGTCGGTTTTGAAATAATTTATCAACTTGCTTGGGTAAGTCTTTATTACGAATGTATTCCAGCCAAATTGTTTGGCTTGCAATACGATTTTTATTTACACTATTGGTGTAAATATTCCTCCATTTAGGCAATCCTTTTTGAATATAACGCCAAATAACACGAGTAATATCGTCTTTAAATATTTCCCTTAAGCCATAAACAAAACCTAGCATGCCCACTAAGGCAATGGTTACTTCAGTAAAATTAGCACGAGCATTAAGCACTAACATCATCACAAAAGCCATAATTACTGCCGTCACAGAGCCACTGACAATACGCTTTAAATTTCGATTAAGACTTTTAACTTCTTGCTGAAGCACTACACCGTACTCGATTAATCGCTGCAGCAAGCGCATTTTATTAGTAATGCGATTAGGATCGTCTAAGGTAATTTGTGAATTATATTGATTGGCTTCACGGTATTCACTTTCACTACGACATAGGGCGAACAAAAAATTTCTTTCGGTACTAAAGTCACTACTTTTAGGTCCACGAGAAAGCAACCTTAAAAACGATTGCTCTACTTGCCAGCTGAGGTAGTTGTCGGCATTCTCAAAAAATGGACTAAGCTTTTTGTCTGGAGGGGTATATCGTCTAAGCTTTTTCAATAAACCAGAAATTTGCTCTGCTAACACAATGGCTTGAGGATAAAAACTTTCGCTTTCTCTAAGCTTAATCGTCTGTTTTATATCAGTGTCTAAGGCAATTATAATCTGATAAGAGAATAAATTAAGGTTAAGCCGATAATCACTTTGCTCACCTTTAGTTTGACTAATAAAGCGGCTACGCACTAAAGGTATGTGTAATTGGTCTGAGTAATAAGCACTGTGATTTTCAATGCTGCTATGAAAATAATGCTCTTCAGCTAAGGTTTTAGGGCCTATACCCATTTCAACCGGTAATGAAAAATATAAATCCAGTCTTTGATGATCATTAGGCAATAACTGGTAACTAACCTTAATGGAAAGGTTTTCGTCTTGGGTAAGTTTGGTATTGTTCACTTATATTCCCTGCTCCTCGTCAGTTTATTTGCCAAGCCAGTATTGATTAATTATGCCTTACTATACGCTATTTTGGTGTAAATACTGCTAACTTATAGATGATTGAATGTATCTAAATTTAATCATAAATCAATAACTAATATACCATGTGCTAATGAAATTTATGCTCCGTGAATAAGGTTTTTCACTCTATATAATCGTTTTTATAAAAAGGTGTTCTGTTGCGTAAAATCATCAGTTTTTGCTAAAATAAGTTCTCAATATAGGCGCAATTTGTAGACACTATATTGAACTATATCAATATAATATAGTGCTGATATCCCGTACAAATTTAATACATTTATAGTAATATAATGTAAGCTGTAGCTCAACAATGGAATGTGTACACAAAATGGAATTTATAAAATGAACTTCACTAGTAGATATCCACTACTTAATTTCAAGAATATTATACTTCTTCTTTCTGTGCTTATACTAACAAAAGCACACGCCCTAGAAACTCGAGAACATTATACTGAATTAAAAAGCTTTCAGCATTTAAATTCAGATAAAAATCGTATATTTGTTAAGGACTTGCTGGATAATATTGACTTGCCAGGCTATGCAGAGTTACAAGCTCCTATTTATGCTTATATAGCAAAGCTAAAAGTTAAAAGTGGTAATTGGCTCGAGGGTAAATATTATCTCGATTTAGCCATTTCAAAGCTTTCTTTGGTTAAAAATGATGAATTATATATTGACTCTTTAGAAAGTATTAGCGGTATATATCTAATTCGCGGAGATTATGCTGAAACAATAAACTATGTCCAAAAAATGGCTGATTATGCCCATGATTCGAAAAATAAACGTGGTGAAATCGTAGCTTTAAATCGCTTAGCCTTGAGCTATATTCAATTAGATCTTTTTCAATTAGCTGTTGAACCTTTACAAATGGCACTTACGTTAGCACGTGAAACGAAAAACTATGATGGGGAGTTTCTAGCTACACTGTATTTAATTGGAGTACGTATTAATCTACCTGGAACGTCCCCGCAAGAAACCCACAAAATAACTATAGTTGCTGAAAATATTCCGTCGAGATTAAATACAAATAATGGCTATTTACTTCGATTTAAAGGGGTAGTACAACAACAATTAGGAAATTTTTCAGCAGCAGAAAAATGGCTGAAATTAGGGCTAAATAAAGCTGAATCTGATCATGATGTTCGTTTGTTACAATCAGTGAGTAAAAACTTAGCAGAGCTATATTTAGAAACTAATAAGCCCTTACTCGCGCTTGATTATGCCATCACGAGTTTACGCTACAATAATAAAATTCCGCATAGTAATGATAGTGCTGCTATCCAGTATTTACTCAGCAATATTTATCAGTTGATGGGAGATGATAAAAATTCACTGAAATACTTACGTGCCTATGCAGATATCCAACTTTTAGCGAATGAAACTAATACCATAAGTTTAGTTACCACTATGGATAAACGCATTGAGAATATTAAAAGTCAGCAAAAATATACAGAGCTTAATAACTCATTCTTAATGAATAAAATTTTAGTGGAAGAGAATAAAAATAAACATCAGCAGTCTATTTTTATTATTATTGCATTAGGGCTAGTTGTTTGCTTTTTTATTATCGTATTTCTTGTTCATCATCGGATGTTAAAAGCGCAAGTAGTAACATCGATGAAAGATGGCTTAACTGGCTTATTTTGTCGAAGTTATTTAAAAAGTTATTTACCGGCGGTGCAGTCTCGATTTGAGCGAGAAACTGATCCTGACCTTTCGTTAGGTGCGTTAATAATTGATTGTGATGATTTTAAATTCATTAATGACACATTTGGACATGCGGGTGGTGATAAAGCATTAAAAGCTATTGTGAATACAATAACTACTCAAATTAGGGAGCATGACCTGCTTATTCGCTGGGGAGGAGATGAATTTGTTTTGATTTGCGAGTCAGTTAGTCATAGCCAAATACGTGAACTTGCGAAAAGAATCATTCGTAGTATTAATGATTTGCTAATAGAATACGATCAGGCGACGCTATCAGTCACCATATCAGCAGGTTATGCTCTACATGATAAAAATGAAAAATTTAATTTTGATGAATTGATAAAAGCAGCAGACGATTTTTTATTAACGACAAAAAGATCTGGAAAAAATAACTATTTGGGCAGTAAGTCTAATAGTTTAAGCGCAACTGAGTTTTCAAAAATATTTTCTAAAGGTCTTGTATAAATGCTTTTGTAGATAAGGTATAAAGACCATGTAAAGTCAAAGTCAATTTCAAAGGTAATGTTATTAAGTCATGCGTAAATCAGATAAAAAATTGGATAATCAAATAGTCAAGGCGCTAACTCAGGTTTGCCACTCCGCGTTAGACGAAATCGACGGCTTTAAGTGGTTAACACACACCGTAAATTTTGATAAATTTCCAGACAGTTTAAAAATCGTTTGTGTTTTTGACAGTAATATTACGTTAGCAACTTATTTGAAGTCATCTGATAACAATGGCTTAGCGTCGATGATTTCCAGTAGTCTTGCTGATATTGGCATTGAGCTTAAAAATGCTAAAAACCAAATAGAGCTAGACAGCGAAGAGAACTGTACGCTGTATCACGGTGGAAATTGGCGTAATAGACTTGCTTAAGCGACTATAAGCTATTAAATAATGACCATGCTATGCCGCACATGACTAATCCAACGAGTATATCAATTACTCTTTTTACTTTAGCTTGACTAAGCCAAGGTGACATTTTTGCCGCAGCGCCTGCTAAACTATAAAACCACAGCATAGAAGCCAGCATGGTGCCGACTGCAAATGCAATTTTTTCATTACCTTCAAATTGGCCACCAACACTGCCCAATATCAGTACCGTATCAAGATAAACATGTGGATTCAATAACGTTACTGCTAACGTTGAAGCAATAACTAGCCAAGGTTTTTTATTTGTTTTTCCGGCTTTATCTTGCACTTTATTATAATTATTAAGCCATGCTTGGCGAAATGACAAACCTGCATAACCAGATAAAAATACGATACCGCCCCAAGAAATAACCGTTACTAAGGTTGGTGATGTAGCGATAAGTTTTGCACCACCAAATACACCTAATGCAATCAGTACCACATCACATAGCATACAAATTGATGCGGCCAAAAAATGATGATTTTTTTTAATACCATGATTTAACACATGAGAATTTTGCGCGCCAAGTGGAATAATCATACTGCCACCTAAAAAAAGACCTTGTAGAAGAGGTGAAAACATTTTGCTCCAAAAAATATCAGGGTGTTAGTCATTGCGGCTAATATATCGAATCAAAATCGATAAATATAATTAATGATTTTTATCTTTGATTAGTTTTGCTAATGTGACTGTATTAAATCAACATTAGCAACTAGTAGGAGTGAATTACTTTGTTCGATTATAAGCTATTACATGCATTGAGCGTGGTGGTGGATGAACAAAATTTTGATAAAGCCGCCTCGGTATTAGCTATTACACAATCTGCTGTATCTCAGCGGATTAAAAGCTTAGAGCAAGCGATAGGCCAACCGGTATTAATTCGAGCACAACCCATAGTAGCAACCGGTATTGGTAAGAAATTACTGGCTCACTATCAACAGGTTAAACTACTTGAACAAGATATTATCCCTGAAATTTCAGGTGATAAAAAAAACGAAACAATAACGGCAAACATCGCCAGTAATGCTGACAGTTTAGCCACTTGGCTGATCACAGCCATTGGTGATGTTTGTCATGAATATAATGTCGCGATAAATTTTCGATTGGCCGATGAAAATAGAACCATTCATTATTTAAAAGACGGTGAAGTGTTTGGCGCGCTGAGCACGCATGCTCATGCTTTACCTGGCTGTACATTAGATAAGCTCGGCGATATGCATTATTTATTAGTCGCTTCGCCAAGTTTCATCAAACGTTATTTTTCTGATGGTATTAATGAGCAATCATTGGCCAGAGCCCCCGCGGTAGCTTATGATCAAAAAGATGATATGCACATTAAATATATTGAAAAAACCTTTGGCTTAACAGGGGGGTCTTACCCTTGCCATACGGTGCGATCTTCAGAAGCTTTTGTTAACTTCGCCAAGCAGGGATTAGCCTATTGTTTGATCCCTAAACTGCAAATACAAGCTGAACTTGCCTCAGCAGAGCTGATAAATTTAATGCCAGAACACCCCATTATTAGAACACTTTACTGGCATCATTGGGTATTGTTGAAAGGGGTTTTTAAAGAGTTTTCAACTGCGATAATTGCACGAGCGCAACATGCGTTAAATAATCAATAATAGTATTACATATTATATGCCTTTACTATTAAGCCAAGAAACTATTAAGCCAAGAAACTATTAAGCCAAGAAAAAGCCAATAAATTCATCAGGAGTTAAATGTGAGCAATTTAGTCGTAAGAAAAGCAACCGCAGACGATACCAGTATATTATTTAAATTTATTATAGATCTCGCCATATATGAAAAAGCTGAACATGAAGTTTTAGCCACAGAGCAAACAATAAAAGAAAGCATTTTTGCTGAAAACAGTCATGTTTTCGCCTTAATTTGTGAGCTTGACGGTGTCGCGATTGGCTCAGCCATTTACTTCTTTAATTATTCCACTTGGTTAGCTAAATCAGGCCTGTATTTAGAAGATTTATACGTTATGCCAGAATATCGTGGTAAAGGTGCAGGCGTTAAATTACTAAAAGCCATGGCAAAAATAGCGGTTGAAAAAGATTGTGCACGATTTGAATGGAGCTGTTTAGATTGGAATACGCCTTCAAGAGAATTTTACCATTCATTAGGGGCTGTCGCACAAGAAGAGTGGGTTGGCTATCGTATGACCGGTAAAACACTTAGTAATTTTGCAGCTGATCTGACTGAATAATCGTAATTCCTGATGGTGGATGTTCAGCGTAAGCGAGCATAGCATTCGCCACCTTGACGGCTTGAATTACGCGATATTTTTTTGGGATCATAAATGCTAGCGCGTTCATCAATACACTGCCAAATTGTTCCCCGAGTCGAAAATCATCACGTTGGCCTGATAACATTGATGGACGAAATAGGCCGAGGTGGACAAAGCCAATGTCACTTAATGCTGACTCTATTTTCCCTTTTACTTGGTTATAAAATATAGAAGAAGATTCATTTGCTGCCATTGCGGTTACGATGGCAAAAAGCGGTGTATTTTGACGATAAAAATGTTTGGCTATGATCAGTGGGTACTGGTGATCAATTTTACTAAAGGCTGATTTAGATCCTGCTTTTTTTATCGTACTGCCAAGAGTACAAAAGATATGATCAATTTTTGCTAGGTCAGCGATATTAGTTGTTAATTTTGGTTGTTGCTTTTCACTAGCGAGTTCGTAGCGCGTTAATTCTTCTGCTAAATGCTCAAAATCAACTTGTCTTTGTTCAAGCTTGTTGTGCTCTATAGCGAGGGGCTTGCGCACTAGGGCGACAACTTTACTGTAATTGCTACTGTCCAAAAGTTGCATCAACAAATGTTGCCCCACTAAACCGCTAGCGCCAATAATTAAAGCAACTTTCGGCTGACCTTGAAATTGTTCAACGGGTTGTATTGTCATTTTTTCTCTGCAGTTAATAAAGTAAAGTGCATTAACATTTTAGCCTATTTAGCTCTGCTTTAATCTGTTCGGCTATGACTTTCGAGTGAATACTATTTTTTTTGTAATTTATGACCTAATTCGGCTAAGCCATTAATACTATCAGAAACGGATACTAATCGAATGTTTATATCTTCTGCAATATGGCTTTGCTGCTCGGCTGCTGTTGCTACCTGCTCAATACTTTCGCTCATTATCTCAATGCTTGCTTTCGTTTGAGAAAGTCGTTCGAAGCTAATACTTGTATTATCAACTGTATGGGTAATTGAGTCTTTGTTCTCATCTAATGTTTCAACGGCTTTATTGACATCTATTTGTAAGTTGCTAATTTAATTACTTATATCCTGAGTAGAGGTTTGAGTACGTGCAGCCGAACTTCTAACCTCATCAGCAACAACGGCAAAGCCTCTTCCTTGTTCTCCTGCTCTTGCTGCCTCTATTGCCGCGTTTAATGCTAATAGGTTAGTTTGATCGGCAATAGATCGAATAGTTTCAACAATACTGGTTATATCATAATTGCGAGCAGCAACTTGTGATGTTTTTTCGCTGGTCAAGGAAATATTCCCTTGAAGTAATTGCACGTTTTTTACACTACTCTCTAATATATCCTGTGTTTCTTGGAGCAGTGCCTTAGCATGCTTGCCACCGTGGACCGTTTCTACTGCTAGCTTTGCTACCTCACTTGAAGTAGCAACCATTTCAGTCATTGCTGTGGCGATACTGTCTAAATCGACTTGTTGTGCTTGAGTGCCAACTTCAACGTCATTTGCAATACTTTCTAGTTCGTTGAATTTGCCATTTAGCTTATGAGTAAAAGTTTTGGACGCAGCAATCATTTCTGCCAATTTATTAAAGTTAGCATTTTAGCTTGATGTTGGTCATGCAGAACACAAACCAAAGGCTACGTTATTGTATACGTAAGGTTAGTAGTTACTTTTTAGGGTGATTTTAGGTATTGAATTTACTATATATGTGGCACCATTTATCCTTAAAATGGTATTAGGTGTTTTGATAGGGGCATATTTACATCATGCCAATTTGCCCCTATTGTATTTATATTTGAAAGGTGATGAACTAAATTAGTGGTTGGTCATGATCACTTTAGCGATAAAACGACTCTACAGTTCCTTTTACTGTTACTAAAAGTGGTTGTCCGCGACGATCTAATGCTTTAGCCGATGCAACTTTAACCCAACCCTCACTGATGCAATATTCTTCAACATCGAAGCGCTCTTTGCCATTGATGCGAATGCCAATTTCATGTTCGAAAACGGCTGCCACATGATGTGGACTACGAGGGTTAATTGAAAGACGATCAGGTAATGCTGGTTGCGAATTTGTATCGTTCATTTTAGTGGTCTGTAATTAAGTGAAAAGTGCGCTATTGTAGGCAATAAAATTATACCGCTCAAGTACTGTTAGCGTATTTAAATCTCTTTTTACTTTATTGTATTATTCTGTCAAAAGTAGACATAATATTTGGTACAAGGAAATGATCTGTTACCAGCGATAAAAATGGACAAAGAGTATATATCTAAGTCCATTGCCCAAGCTGATGTACGAGATGAATCAAAAGGTCACTTACCTGTATTTTAGGGAGTAAAAGGGCGGAAAAGTCGCTTCACTTTACTTCATTATCGATTTAAATAGCATCGAACACTTAACTATTACGATGAACTTTGATGACTTCTTATTGCTTTAACAAGCTGGAGGTAAAGTTTACGCTAATGAACAAGCTACTCTGTGTTAACTTTTTGTTAATGCGAACGGTTGCAATAAATAACGTTGTAGTTTATAAACCATTTAAGCATATTATTTAAATGGTTTTTAATAAGGTATTTTAGTGAAAACCATATGAGAAAAATTTATAGCCTATTTAAGCCTATAGTTTATGAGTAAGTTATGCGGGTCATGATTGACCTTACGCTAGTTATTCTTTTAGTTTTTATGATGAAGTCAGAAGATAAACTAGTTTATTGTTATCTCTATGTTTTTTATTCTCTCAAGTTTGAAACTATTCACTTAATATCTGTTCAATAAATTTAAACATTCAGGTCAGAATTATTCACAATCACAACTAAGTAGTGGTTGGAAATACCCTTATTTAAGCAAAAGCAGGTTTTTATTTTATATGGCAATACTCAAGTGGCAGCGCGGATTTTGAATATCTTTAAAATAATGGTTAGTAAATTTTTGATATTTTCTGCTTTATACTACTGCTCGTTATCTTTCATTAATTCGGCATTCGCCAATGATTTGAACATGACATTAAATAGTATCGAACCATCTCAAAATTATGTTTGTCCTGTGGATGCAATGTTAAGTGATAACGTTGAAAGCTTGTTAGCTAACTCTCCAAATTTATCAAATCAAGCTCGCTCAAAACTACTCTGGCAAAAATCAACGGCTATATTCTGTAAATATGGTTTTAGTGAAGATTATCTAAGGCAGTTAAAAAAAATAACCCTTTTGCCGAGTAATGAAGTAAACCAAAATATTTTATCAATCGCAATTTATGATTTGACAACATTTTATTATCGTTACTCACAAAAAAAATCGTGCGATTTTTTACATGAACACCTACCATCTTTAACAAACGCTTCACAAGAATTTTTGAAGTACTTGGATATGGTTGAGCTGCAATATTGTTCTGATATGACCGCTGTTGATAAGGTTAAAGCGTTTATCAGGCTGCAGGAGTTAAATAAAGACGATAACCAATTTATAAGTGATGTATATATCAATATAGCTGAAATTTATTCTTCTATTGGTCAGTTTACGCTTGCAGCGAACGCGTTCAAAAAACAGTTGTCTTATATTGATGATGAATTCGATTTACATTGGACTCATTACGCTATTGCAACTGAATTATTAGATGCTGGTGATATTGAAGAAAGTAAGCAATACTTTAGAAAATTTGAATCAGGTAAAGTACTGTCTATAGATTCTCAATATTACAAAATGTTATTACTAACTATAAAAATAAAGTTCGCCTATATAGAAAAAAACTTTACTGAAATGTTAGTACTTATTGACGAATTTGAACCTTATCAAACTAGTACTGAAGAGTTACATAAAAATAATAAAATGAGGTTGTATAAGGCTATAGCGTGTTTGGAAAATAATAGAACTCAATGTGTTAATACCTTCATAGTAAAAAAAGACTTATTAATTGAGCAAACTGATAAGCCCAATTTACGGTATCTTTATGAGTTTTTGATCAAATATTATATAGCTCAAAATCAATCTGACTTAGCCATTAAATATTTTGAAAATTATATTGATATCAATCAACAAACTTTAATTAATCAGCAAAATTCTGTGTCTATTTTAGCTTTTGCAGAGTTACAACAAGATATAGTTGCACTGGAACTTAGCTTAGTTTCAGCTAAGCTCGAGAAATCAAAAATAACCTTAGTATTATCCGGTATATTAATATTTACATTGTTCGCAATTTGCTTATTTATATGGCATCAAAAAAATAAGCAAAAAATACTATCAGAAACTGATGAGCTAACACGTATCTTCAATAGGCGAGCTATTTTTGAACAAATAGCAAACTTAAACACTACGGTAGACAATGATATACATGCCATTATTCTTTTTGACCTAGATGACTTTAAATCTATAAATGATAAATACTCACATATTTGTGGTGATAAAGCACTGAGGCATATTGTTAAACTAACTAAAGATAATATTAGGCAGCAAGATCTTTTTGGTAGGATTGGTGGCGAGGAGTTTGTTATTTGTTTAAAAAACATAGAGAAAGTTTCCGCTCAAATTATAGTTGAACGCATACGTAATAGTTTTGAAAGTAACCCCATATTTATAAATGATGAAAGTGAGCTAACGATTACAGCTAGCTTTTCAATAACCTATATCAAAGAAGCTATTTCTAATTTTGAGTCCATTTATCAAGGCTTAGATAATGCGCTTTATAAGGCGAAAGATCTCGGTAGAAACCGGGTAATTGAAGTGTAACCGTAAAAGGATTTCCCAATTTAGATCATAGAAATAGCGCCTTAAGCTTATTTTTGTAAACATTGAACCGATAAACAGTTCTAGTATTAGTTAATTTTTACTAGTTATTGGCAGATATTTACTCCTTTTTTTGCGTATAAAAAATGCAGATTCGTTCAAACGATAACTAATGCTGTGCTATTTTTTACGTTAACAAGGCAATAATTTTTTCACCATAAAGCTCAAGCTTTGTTTTACCTAAACCATTAACTTCAAGTAATTGGTTTGAATTTTTGGGATTTATTCGCGCTATATCCATTAAGGTTGCGTCATGAAAAACAACATATGCTGGAACGTTTCGCTCTTTTGCCCATAAAGATCGTTGTTGCTTAAGTTTTTCAAAGTTAACTTGCTCGTCAGCCGATAAGTCACTCTCAATAGCTTGTTTTTTGTTTTGAGCTTGCTTGGGTTTTTTATATTTTTGCACTTTAAGCTGAATAGCACATTCACCTTTTAATAAAGGTCGCGCTTTTTCAGTTAACTTTAACACGCCATAATCTATTTCAACCGCTAAATACCCCATGGAAATAAGTTGTCTAAATACCGTTTGCCATTCCATTGCCGTAAGTTCGCTGCCAATATTATAAGTGGAAAGTTGATGGTGATTTAGGCTAGTAATTTTGGGTGTTTTTTTGCCGGTTAACACATCAATTTGATGGCCAACACCAAACCTTTGCCCTGTTCGATAAACCGTTGAAAGGGCTTTTTGTGCAGCACTGGTGCCATCCCAGGTTACAGGAGGGTTCAAGCAGTTATCACAATTTCCGCAAGGCTCTGATAAGGTTTCACCAAAATAGTTTAACAGCACTTGTCTGCGACAGGAGCTAACTTCACAATAGCCCAGCAGCGCGTCAATTTTACGCTGAGTAATAAATTTAAACTGTTCATTACCATCACTTTGACTCGCCATTTGTTTTAGTTTGATAACATCTTGCATACCATAAGCTAACCAAGTGTTGGCTGGCATGCCATCTCGACCAGCACGCCCGGTTTCTTGATAATAAGCTTCAATACTTTTTGGTAAATTTAAATGCGCAACAAATCGCACATCAGGCTTATCAATACCCATTCCAAATGCAATGGTAGCAACGATTATAATGCCATCTTCTCTTAAGAATCGCTGTTGGTTATTATCCTTAAGATCGCTAGCTAAACCAGCATGATAAGGTAAAGCCGTTTTTCCTTGCTCCGTTAACCACTGAGCGGTTGATTCTACTGATTTTCGTGAAAGACAATAGACAATACCGGCATCATTTTCATGTTCGGTATTAATAAATTTAAGTAGCTGCTCTTTGCTATTTTTCTGTTCACTAATACGATATTGAATATTGGGTCTATCAAAGCTATGTACAAAAGTTTTAGCACCCGTTAAATTTAAAACCTGTACGATTTCATCACGGGTTTTCATATCCGCTGTTGCGGTTAAGGCGATTTTGGGTGTGTTAGGGTATCGGTGACCTATGATAGAGAGTTTTTGATACTCAGGCCTAAAATCGTGGCCCCATTGCGATACACAATGTGCTTCGTCGAAGGCAAATAATGCGATGGTAACTCGATCAAGCAGCGATAGAAAATAATCACTTAAGAGCCTTTCTGGCGCTACATATAATAAGTCGACATTGCCCGAGGTTATAAGCTGTTCAACACGGCGCTGTTCTTCATGATCTTGTGATGAATTTAAAAACTCTGCTTTTACCCCTTGTAACTTTAGCGCATCAACTTGATCTTTCATCAAGGCGATCAGGGGTGATACAACAATACCAACCCCTTGCAAAACAATAGCCGGTATTTGGTAGCATAATGATTTTCCTCCACCGGTCGGCATAAGCGTAAAAACATCAGCGCCATTAATAATTTCACTAATTATGTTGGCTTGTTGGTGACGAAAATCAGCGTAACCGAAGGTGTTTTGTAAAACTGATTTTGCTGTGTTGATATCCAAATTAAATCCCTTTTGAGCTTGATATGATTAAGTCAGCATATAAATAACGTAGACTAAAAATTTAAAAATAAACACCGTAAAGCGCTATGTCGTTATTAATAAATTTTACTCACCTTGTATTGTAGCGATGAAGAAATACCTTGAGGGTAGAGCATTTGAAGAAGATATCATTAATACCGATATAAATGAACATGTGACAAGCGGATGATAATGCAGGGAGACATTTTTTTAATGCATTACACGGTTTTAATATGATTATGTTTGTGAAAGAGCATCTATGAGCTTTTATTATTCATTACTCTAGCGCTTATTTACTCTAGTTTAAAAATTCTCTAGGTTAAAAACCCTAAATAAGAAACAACATTAAGCCATGTATTAATCTTAATATGGTTTCTTTCGGTTATATCGTCTAACTAATTAAACTACTCAAATGTGACCTAGTCGAGGGTAATAAATCTTTGTTGTATAAATACCGAATATTAATATTAATGCAAATGATATTTATTATCATTTGCATTTAAGTTTTGATTTAGTTAATATCTAAATCCTCACTAATTAAGACTTTAAAATAAAAGTAAAAAACATGAACTCTCAACTAAAATCTCATCAAAAAAGCAAAATGACATTAGGTGCACAAGCCGTAGCTGCGGCACTGGTATTTAGTGGTACATCTGCATACGCAGAAAGTAACCTAGACAACTGTGAAAAAGACAGTGCGGTTATTTGTGAAGCGAAAGAAATTAATAAATCTGAAGAAGCGATTGAATTAATCAAAGTTCATGGAGCTAAAACTTCTGTATATTTACATGACGAATCTGGCGATATTCGCCGTGTTGCGGAACTTGTTGATACGCCGCAAATGATCACTGTTTTAACACAAGACCAAATTATAGAAGCAGGTAAAACTGACCTAAAAGATATACTTTCAGCACAAGCAGGTATTACCTTAGGCACGGGCGAAAATGGTAATGCTTTCGGTGATCGTTATATTATTCGTGGTCATGAAGCACGCAGTGATGTGTTTGTTGATGGTTTAAGAGACCCAGGCATGAGCACGCGTGAAAGTTTTGCTACTGAGCGTGTTGAAATTACTAAAGGACCAAGCTCAACTTTTGCGGGTCGAGGATCATCGGGTGGTGCGGTTAACAGTATTACTAAAAAGGCTTCTGTAAATTATAACTTTGGTCGTGTTGATGCCGGTTTAGGTAGTGATGAATATAAACGTGTAACACTTGATTATAACTTGCCTTTGTCAGAGAACACCGCAGTTAGACTTAATGCCTTGATTTCTGATGAAGATAAACCTGACCGTGAAGGCGTTTCAAATGAGCGAAAGGGTGTACAACTATCAGGTGTATATCTACCAACTCAGGCGTTATCAATTACCGCTGATGCTTATTATTTAGATGCGGAAGATGTGCCTGACTTAGGCAGTTATTATGACAAAGCTGAACGTGCACCTGTTAAAGACATTCCGGTGTATTCTCAAGCGTCAGACTTTTTAACCTCAGAGGTAAAAACTTTTACCTTACGTACTGAGTATGAAATTAACGATAATGTAACGCTTTATAACGCTACGCGTTTTGGTGACACAAAAAATGGCTATATTACTACCGGAGCAAAAGGGACAGTTCGCGCAGATAGTGATCCTGATGCCCCAGGTGTTGCAACAATAGGTTTAAGTACGCATCAAGGTTATCAAGATGTTTCGTATGCTAGTACACAGTTTAACTTGTTCTGGAATACTTCTATTTTTGATTTAGAAAATAACTTTGTTTTTGGTTTTGAATACACCGATGAAAGTGTTAACAACGGTGTGTACGATATTGAATATAATAACCCAACCAATTGTATAACTTCGGGTCGACGTGGTGATAGTGCGGGTTTTTGCATTATCGATGGTGCAGGTGAACAGCTTGATAATCTTGATCAATTGATGGGAAGAACTTATAGCCGTGGCGATAACGATGCCGTGCTAGATATTGAAACAGTGTCAGTTTATATGTTAGATACGGTGCACTTAACCGATCAACTTGATGTGTTTTATGGCGCTAGATTAGACAAGTTCGATTACAGTAATGAAGCAAAAAGTCAAGGTACATCAGCGCTTTATGCTTATTCAGATACTATGTACAATGGTAATTTTGGTCTGATCTATGACTTTTCTGAAGACGTTAATGTTTATGCAAATTACAGTACAGCAACCAATATTAATGGTGGCGAAACTGACTTAGGCGCGAACTGTGGCTATGGCGGTGTTTGTGGTAATGCAACACAAGTACCTGATTCGGATCCTGAACGTGTAGAAAACATTGAACTTGGCACAAAGTTAATGCTACTTGATGATAACTTTATGTTGAGTGCGTCTATTTTCCAAATTACTAAAAACGATGTTATGGAAAGTGTTGGAGACGACGATTACGCTACTTTAGGTACGTTAAATACTGGCGAGAATAGAGTACGAGGAATTGAAGTTGGCTTTGTTGGTAATTTAACTGAAAACCTTAGTTTACAGTTCTCTGCTACGTCAATGGACTCTGAAGTGTTAGACTCGGTAAATGATGAAAGTATTGGCTTAGCCTTAAGTAACTTCGCTGAAAAAAGTGTTTATTTACAGTTAAGATATGAGCTAAATGAATCGTTTGTTGTCGGTGGTGATTACGCTTATCAAAGTGAAATGTATGCGGGACAACCAGATACAGCTGCCGGTTATGACAGCGTAAATAGCCGATACAGCGTTGTTGTACCTAGCTATCAAGTGGTTAACCTATTTGCTAACTACTACGCGACCGACGATTTAACCTTTAGACTAAATATTGGCAATGCATTTAACGAAGAGTATTTTACAGCGGCTTATCGTTCGGGTGCCTTTATGTATTTAGGCAGTGCTACCAGTACGAAACTTACCGCAACGTATGAGTTTTAATATCAACTAAAACCACTTGAATAGTTTCTTTTAGAAACATATTAGCACTGAGCAAAACAGGTAAAGTAAACGTAATGATTGTTATAGAAAAAATATTATCTAAAGAAGAAGTTAATGCTTATCGTCAACAGCTTGCTAACGCGCCTTGGGGTGACGGCGGGAAAACAGCGATGGGCATGGCAGCTTCGGTAAAAAATAACAATCAAGCTGATGCCAGTAATACACTTGTGCGTCAATTAGCTAACCAGCTATTGTCGCGCATTGGTGAAACACCCAAAGTGGTATCAGCCGCTTTACCGCATAAAATATTTCCTCCTTGTTTTAATCGCTATAGTGATACGCAGGAGTACGGTTATCACGTTGACGCAGCGGTGATGAGAATTCCAGGTACTTCAGAAGTTTTGCGTAGCGATATGTCTATGACCACTTTTTTAAGTGAACCTGAGGAATATCAAGGAGGAGAGTTAATTATATCTACTGAATTTGGCCAGCAGTCAATAAAGCTACCTGCTGGCTATGCGGTTGTTTATCCGTCAAGTAGTCTGCATAAGGTAACCGCTGTTACTCAAGGTCAGCGATTAGCCGCTATTACTTGGATGCAAAGCATGATCTCGGATGTCAGTATTCGCCAAAACTTATATCAGTTAGATCAAACTATTCAAAACCTGATCAAAGAAGATAAAACCTCTCGCACTGAAATGGACAATTTACATAATGTTTATCACAACTTAATTCGACAGTTTGCACAGTTGTAGTTAGTATTTTTGTTTCTGCTGTATCAAGTTAAAGGAAAGCTCACGGAAAAGCTTAACATTACTAAAGCGCTGCTTAACTTGATTTTTTAGTAAATTAGCTACTCGCTATGCAACTAAATATTCAACGCAAAACTCAATAGCACCCGCTTACCCGACTCAATTTTAGAAACGCTGTGTTCATATTTATCTGGGCGAAACAAATAAATCCGATTAAATAAATTTATAATACAGTTTGAACACTCAAACACGCCACCGACTTTAGCTTTCACCAACACAAAATTAAGTTTGTAATAACGGCCTTTCTGTACAGGGTCACTATGTTTCATCACACTATGGTGAGTAGGGTACGTGACATAATTGATAGAAAAAATTCTACTGCTGAAAATTGCCTTGTTTGTTACTTTTGCGATCATAACCACACCATTAATTTAAGTGCAGTAAACGCTGTCTACTACACTTTGAACCTATCTTATTGGGTGTAGCTTAGTTAAATACCAGCGCGAATACTGTAATGAAATGTTCGACTTAATCGTATTTTGAATAATGAGTGCTTGATACACAAGCTAATCAACAGCTTATGGATAATTACATCAGTTTTACCACACAATTACATCAGAACTGCCAGTCATTATTATCTCACACTGCCATCGGATGTCATTTACGATGACCACTGAATAATATTAGGTTTGCCACTCATCGATTAAGATAATCTTGTGCATTAAACGGAAGCTTCAAGTGACTAAATTAATACTTCGGCTTCTAGCCTATTGCGGACGTAATATAGCTCGATTAATATGTCGGTTTGAGCACATTACTGATATTTTAACGAACCTGACCCCGTAGGTATTTGACCCCGCAGGTATTTGTCAATAACAGATGATTGATTAATCGAGCGAAATTAGGTGTAATGGAGCCAAAATAAAACGCTGAGCATGCAGGGATGATGCAAGAAAGCCAAGTGACCTAATTAAATTAGGTTTATAGCGGTTTAGTTCAAAAAAGCAAATCCCCATAGCATAAATAATACCTACGCTGATATACCGAGCAGGTATCGCCTCAGTCCAACAAGCGATTATGCAACACAAACTACGTGCCACATAAATACTAAATTGTTATGCAACACACAAGCCTAGGCGAATTCGTCTGACTATAAAGGAATTAAATTTTTGAAAACGTTGTACTCTAAATTATCTAAGTTTTGTTTAAATAAATACGTTAGGCTTTTTACAGATAGTATTTTACTAATTGCTACTGGTTATTTAATGCTGAAGAAGGCTTTTGACTTCTCAATTTCAGGCTGGTTGCTAAATAATGTCCTGCACCAAAGCGGGGTTAATGTTTATGTCATTATTTCAGCAACCGTATTAATAATTTCTTTTGTTTTAAAATTATTATCAATGTTGTTTTTACATTTTCCTCCAGCTAAGCATTCGACAGTTGAGCCTGAAGAAATATCTGATTGTATCTCTGTAATGAATAAAGAAATACTCGGTCATATTAAAAAGTGCTGTATTGAACCTGTTGATGTAACTCGCTTAAATGAACAACATTCTTTTGACGTTAACATGCGTGTTATTACTGAGGCGCTTGCAGAGCATATAAGGAAATCAATCAATTCAATAAGTATTAAAAGAAAAGACTTATTTGTATCTGTCTACCGTTATGATAAAGATGATAATAAATTAATTTATGAGCTTCATTATGACCATAAAAGGGATTTGGTTAAATCTAAAGTGATTGATATTAATGCCTCTGAGTTTGAAAGTTACGAAAGTGTAAAGTGCTTCACAGAGGGTAAGAATACAAGCTACGTTCATAATAAAAAATCATACTCTAAAGGTAGTTCCAAGAGGTATAAAACTATACAACATTACTTGGGATGTAAACTTGAAACTAACGGGGAAGTTGTCGGTTTCTTGAATATTGAGTTTCATAATAATTCGGTTTTTGCTAATGAAGAGGCAATGCAAGACTTTATGGAAGAAAGTATTTATACATTTAAACTGTTATACGAATATCAATATTTAAAACATGAATTTTTCAATAAATTTTGTAATTTTGAACAAAACTGGAGAGTGGCATGAGTACTGTGACTAAATCAGAAAATACAAAACTATTCCGCGAAGCTGAAATGTTGAGGAAAAGTATTCAATCAGAAATACATTCTGCTGTAAGAAATGAACCCGATACAGTTGAAACTTTACACAAGAAAACTAGTAATGCAGAAAAGTTGCATAACAAGCCAATCAAGAAGGACTAAAAACAGTTTACTGTTTCGTTCCTCACATTTTAGCAATCAATTTTTAGCCCCTTATTGGGGCGTTGAGGCTGTAGAATTTCTCCAAAAAGGAAAAGGACAGATGAAATTTAAGTTCATACAGCCTTTAAAAGTCATTTTTTAGTAGGATATTGCCTCAGATTTCGCGTAGGAACGTTTTTGGGTTTAATTTTTAATAATTTTTGTGGCTGTTTTTTCTAAAAGAGAAATTCTACAGCCTCGTTATAAGTTTTTATCAGAGGTGAGCGAATAAATGCTAAAATTTTATATTATATTTTCTTTATGTTTTCTTTTCATTGGGTGCGCGACTAATAAATCTAAAATTGATATACAAAGTCGAATCAATGAGGCTCTTACTTATCATAGAGACTTAAATGTTGAATATCGGCATCAGGTTATACTATCTTATAAACCGAATATTAATACTACTGTGCATGGACTAGCTGTTCCTATTTCCCCTAACACCTTAATAACAGCTGCTCATGTTGTTGATACCGTTAAGTTAGGTGAGTATGTAAATGTTACCTATAAAAAAAGCCTCTTTGATAAGAAATTAGAATATAAAGCTTTAATTAAAGAAATAGATATCAAAAAAGATTTAGCGATACTAGAAATCATTAATAATGAAGTGCCTCTAACTTCAATCCCTAAGTTCTGCAAACCAGTTGCCGGCAACCTAATTGGTGGCGGTAAGCCAACAGGTTTAAATGGTGCTTTAACAGGGCTAATTACATTCCAAGGTGTTGCGACTGATTTATATACAATGCCATTATTATCTGTTCAATATAATAATGATGCAAAAAAATCAGGTTATTCACCTCGAAAAACATTTGGCGATAAAAAAGTAGTCAGCGTTCTTACTTCAGAAGTTTCTGGAGGAAACTCCGGTGGTGCCATCTTTGATTTTGATCAGGGTTCATGTGTAGTTGGTATAGCATCATTAGTTATGAGACTTAATGATTTAGAAGACTCAACGAAAGTAACAACTTTTTTTGACTTCCCTAGTGATGATTATGTCGGAACAAATCGAGTTATACTCATTGGAGTTCCGCTAGAAGAGTTTGCATTAACAAAAAACTTATAAGCCACTCAAGTAGGACAAATAACAGTTGGTTTTGCTCCTTCG
This sequence comes from Colwellia sp. PAMC 21821, assembly GCF_002077175.1. Classification (NCBI taxonomy): domain Bacteria; kingdom Pseudomonadati; phylum Pseudomonadota; class Gammaproteobacteria; order Alteromonadales; family Colwelliaceae; genus Colwellia; species Colwellia sp. PAMC 21821. The sequence continues at coordinate 35,026 of NZ_CP014943.1, read as the reverse complement.
ACGCTTATTATAACCAACTATTATTTGCCTCTTAGTGGGGCGTTGGTGCGTCAAGCTAAGCTTAATGCATCTTGCAGGGTGCAAGTCCCTGTCAGGTAAGGTTTAACCAACCACCTGTATCGAGTGTTGCGCCTTTGGCGGAGTGTGAGATTAGCAATTGCTTTTCAGCAGTGAGGACTGCATCATACGAACAATATTGGTGAAGCGTACACAGAGAATTATTTAGGCCATAGGGGCTGTCGTGGCCCTGAAGAGCTGGTATCGCTCCGATAAATATTAGATCTGACTGACGAGGTTTGCAACGCTACCGAAGTCCATGCAAAACAGCCGTATTGGTCAGGCTGTAGAGAGTCAGCGGAGTTTTCAAGCCGGGGCATGTATAGAGAGATGTATTGAGAACTTGAGAGATCCAAAGGCGTTCCACATGGATAGTGGTAGAGAAGCTTAACGAAAAGCAAAGCCAACGATGACCCTTTGGAAGTCAGATCAGCCCATAGTAGTCTGTGCAGGGGAAAGCCTTGTACATGGCGAAGGAGCTGACGGTTATATTCGGTATTAAGCCGCCACATAGTCCAGACAAAGTAGGGCTGGGATCACTATGACAACAACACTTAATGCCATCGCATTTAAAGCACACACTCACCCCAAGCACAGGTTTCAGAATTTATATGGACTACTAAATACTGACAGCCTATATCAAAGCTGGGGACAACTCAATAAACAAGCTAAACCTGGTATCGATGGCATTACCATGCCCAACTACAAGGCTAAGCTTACTGGAAATATCGAACGTTTAGGTCAACAGCTTAAGCAGAAATGTTATCGAGTTAATGACATTAAACGGATCTTTATCCCTAAATCTAACTGTAAATTACGGCCTTTAGGCCTACCAACGGTCGACGATAAACTTGTACAGCAAATTGTAAGCCAGATCCTGCAAAGCATTTGGGAACAAGACTTTTTGCGTAATAGTTATGGTTATCGCCGAATAAAAGTGCGCATCAAGCGGTGCATAGTTTGACACTTAATCTACAATTCCAAGGTTACGGCTACGTCTTTGAGGCTGATATTAAAGGCTTCTTCGACAACCTTGACCATGAATGGTTGATGAACATGCTCAAACAACGCATCGATGATAAGGCAATACTTAACTTAATAAACCAGTGGTTAAAAGCACGGATAAAATCCCCGATGGTGTCTTTAGTAAACCATCTAGTGGTAGTCCTCAGGGAGGAGTTATCAGTCCTGTGTTGGCTAATATTTATCTACATTATGCGTTAGACCTGTGGTTTGAAAAGAAAGTAAAGCCGAAGATGCGAGGCAGAGCGATGATCCGGTATGCAGACGATTTTGTTTGTGCGTTTCAATTCGCCCATGATGCCGAGCGCTTTTATAAAGTATTACCGAAACGGCTAAAGAAGTTTAATTTAGATGCAGCAGAAGACAAAACTTCATTGATGCGATTCAGTCGTTTTCATGCTGGAAGAAAACGTCATTTTGTATTTCTAGTTTTTGAGTTTTATTGGGGAACAGATTCTAATGGTAAGGCAAGGCTCAGACGACGCACAGGCTCGAAGAAGCAAAAGGCAACGCTGAGTGAATATTACCAATGGATCAAAGCTAAGCGTTCATTTAAGTTGAGAGAATGGCTACCCCCAATTAAAACGAAAACTGATAGGGTTTAGAAATTACTTCGGGCTTCCCGACAACAGCCGAAGTCTGGCAGGTGTATACGATTATGCTTTGCATACCTTATATAAATGGTTGAACAGGCGTAGTGGTCGACGAAGTTATAACTGGAGTAATTTCAAGAAGATGTTAGAGTATTTTAATATTGAGAGTATCAAAGTCAGCAAGCGATATATTCTTGTCGATTGGTATTAGGGTCATGTTTTATACGAGTGAATATATAACTGAAGAGCCGGATGCGGTAGTTCCGCTCGTCCGGATCTGTGTGGGGTCGGCCTAGTAATAGGTCGCTCTACCACGATAGGCTGTAGAATTTCTCCAAAGTGGAAAAGGACAGATGAAATTTAAGTTCATACAGCCTTTAAAAGTCATTTTTAGTGGGATATTGCCTCAGATTTCGCGTAGGCACGCGTTTTGGGGTTTAATTTTTAATAATTTTTGTGGCTGTTTTTTCTAAAAGAGAAATTCTACAGCCTCGTTAGGCATACAGGAAAGTAGATGCGCGATATTTTTGGCCAGCATAAACAAGACTTCAATGAAATTAGGCGTTTGTGCTTAATTTGTCATGGACTAGATTTAACAACTAGTAGCCTTTCATCTGAAACATCTAGATTGGTTATGTCTGAAAATGTTGAAGATACTTTACATAACTTAGTATCTAGCAATCTTCTAAGTCTAGTTATAGCAATAAGAGTCAATCTTTATCAAAATGTAATTAATCAACCAAATCTAGAGTTACCAAATTCATCATGGTTATATTATGATGCTAAATTAATCGAGAACCCTGCGACACTTAAACAGGTCTGCGATAAAATTATTCATGCAGATTCTTTTTCAAAAACAGTACCGCCTACTGGGCTTATTGATCCAGAGTATAAGATTGCGGTTCAATTCAAAGGTGTTGAGCATAAAAAACATTGGACACTAAATGTTGTCCTAGAGCGCTTTGTTGAGGATGTTCTTTCCTTGCTTGATAGTATTGAGCAAAGTATGCTAACAACACGCCCTGAGGTGGACAACAATTAAAATTATCGTCCTGAGATGAAAAGAAACTGCCCGCTATGACCTTATATCAGTCCATGAAACAAAGAGTAATTTCTGGTTAAAATTATCCCTAATATGTTCATGAGTTAACAAAGCTAACGTCCGTCGGATAAGCCGCCTTTAAAGATTAAATATTGAACGACTGTAATGGTGGTATTGTTCACACTCAGGCTGAGCGACTTACTGGCAAAAATCCATCATCAAAAGTCCCATATACTCATCTGTGAGGAACGTCCGCAATCGTATCTTTGTTAACATCTGGTCAGTGAGTATTAGGGTATTATCCATCTAGCTGAATATATTACACAACTTGTGAAATATACTCTGTTTGATTTTAAGCCGGACCTTGTAGTTTTAAATTCATTTTCGGATCTTTTAATACGATCCCTTTTTTAAAAAGTAATTTATGCAACTGTTTTTGTAATTTGGTTTCAGCATGACTGCTCTGTGCAACACGTAACTGTTGTGCTTCACTAAAATGGCAATACACTAATAAACTGGCAGGGAAGCAATCGAATTGAACAGAGTGACTTAAATGACTAAAGCCATCGACTTGCTTTGCCTCTTCATTGATTTGGACTAATACATCCAATAACTTATTGTTCAAACGATGGCAGATTTTACTCATTTTCATACTTTATGACATACTCAATAGGCACTAAATTAACAAGGTACATTGTAACCTACTAGTTGGAACAAAAAAATTGGCAAACAATAGAAGTTTAAAATAGATATTGAAATGTCATCTGACCTACATTAAAAGCTAACTAGCATTTGCATTAAAAGCTAATTATACATTACACTAAAAGCTAACAAATGATTTCAGCAAAAGCTAACGGTGATAATATGAATCAAGTATCAGAAAAGCTTGCACATTCGCTACAGCAATTAAAGCTACTACAAGATAGCGGGATTATTGCAGTGCAATCGAAAATGCTTGAACGCACCGATAGAGAGCGCTTGACTAAGCATGGCTTCATCAAGGAAGTGATGCGAGGTTGGTATATTCCTTCAAGCCCAGATGAAAAACAAGGTGATAGTACCGCTTGGTATACGTCTTTTTGGGGTTTTTGTGGAGCGTATTTAGATGGGCGTCTTGAACAAAACTGGTGTTTATCACCAGAGCAATCAATACAAATTCTTATTGGTGATAAAACTGTTCCACCTCAGTTATTAGTACGCTCGCCTAAAGGTCGAAATAAACCAACGGCTTTACTTCATAATACTTCGGTATTCGATATTCGCTCTGCTATGCCAGAACAAGCACAGTTAACCAAAGTCGATGGTTTGAGAGTATATAGCTTGGAAGCAAGTTTAGTGCATTGTGCTAAAACTACTTTTGCACAAAAGCCAATCCAAATGAGAACACTGCTTTCAATGGTGACAGATGCCTCAGAAGTGCTAAGTGTCTTACTTCATGGTGGCCATGTTGCCAGCGCAGGCCGTTTGGCGGGGGCATTTCGTAATATTGGCAGAGACTTAATTGCTAATAACATTATTAAAGGAATGATTGCTGCCGATTTTAAAGTAAAAGAAGTTGACCCATTTGAAGATGTAACTGAGATAACCTTTGGTCGCCGTGAGGTTTCACCCTATGTAAATCGACTGCGTTTATTGTGGCAAAGCATGCGAACAGATGTGATCACCCATTTTCCTGATGTAACTGACATTAAAATAAATGTTCAAGGCTACTTAAATGAAGTAGAAGACAAGTTTGTTAATGATGCTTATCACTCGCTATCGATTGAAGGCTACCGAGTAACACATGAGCTAATTGAACAAGTGCGCTCAGGTAACTGGAACCCTGAACAATCTGATGATAATAGAAAGCATTTAGATGCCATGGCGGCAAAAGGTTATTGGGATGCCTTTCAACAAGTAAAGCTAGCCGTTGAACGTGTACTTAATGGTGAAAATGCTGGTGAAGTATTCGAAGCTACTCATGCTGATTGGCATTTAGCTTTATTCGGCCCAAGTGTTGGTGCTGGTATTATTAAACAATCTGATTTAGCTGGTTATCGAACAGGGCCCGTTTATATTAGAAAATCAAAACATACACCACCAACCAGAGCGGCAGTTAGAGATATGATGCCTGCACTTTTTGATTTGTTAATGGAAGAAGATAACTCTGCGGTTCGAGTGGTATTAGGTCATTTTATTTTTGTTTATATTCACCCTTATTTTGATGGTAATGGCCGTATGGGGCGTTTTATCATGAACTTGATGATGGCCGCAGGTGGTTATTCGTGGACGGTTGTACCCGTTGAGCAAAGAAGTGAGTACATGGAAGCATTAGAAGCGGCAAGTGTAGAGCAAAATATTACCCCTTTTACAAAATTTTTAGCTTCGCTATTATAGCTGTAGCTCTTAATAATTTATTGTTCAAACGATGGGTGATTTTACTCACTTTCATACTTTATGACTTACTCAATAGGCAATAAATTAATAAGGTACATTGCAACCTATACTTGGAACAAAAAAATTGGCAAACGATAGAAGTTTAAAATAGATATTGAAACGTCCGCTATCGTATCTAAGTGATCCTTTTTTGACCTAGGCTTTATGTTGGATTAAATAGTTTATGGTGGCACTGTTTGTAGATATTTTTCAACTTAGGCTGTTCAGTCAAAGCTATAGTAAATTTAGCGTTGTAATAAGTACCTTCATGCTTCGTTTTATTATTTTAATTTAACTTTATTGATTTACACTTTATGAACTATGTCGAGAATCACGATATTGTTTTGGTGAAATGCCGACTAGTTTTTTGAACAGTCGAGAAAAATAATACGGGTCGCTATAGCCTAAACCACTGGCTATGTCTTTAATGGCAATATCACTATTATCGAGTTGTGAACAAGCATGTTGAATTTTCATATTGATAAAGTGTTGAATAGGGGAGCTGTCAGTTAACTCTTTAAATTTTTTCGCAAAGTGAAATTTAGATAATTGACTGTAATGGGCTAGCGTATCTAAGCTCAGTTCTTGGTGCAAACTGTTGCGCATTAATGCCTCAACCGCCTCCAAATCAAAACTAGAACTGTTATTAAACATGGTTAAACGTAATTGCAGTGCGAGAAAACTCAAAGCTTGTTGCAAAATATGCACGGCATGAATAACGTTCGTCGCTGTATAACCTCGAGCACCCAATGCCAGTAGGTGATCAAAATCGCTAACAATATTATTCAGCACGCCCACATGCGCGACACCACTATCCATTTTCATTAACAATCGCTCAGCAAAATCTTGCGCTAAGGTGCCGGTAAAGTTAATCCAATAGAATATATTGTCAACAGCTTTGCTATCACGGCTATTGATTTGCTTATCACTTTGGCTAATTTTAGTTATTGTTTCTTGAGTTTTATCAAGGGTGAAAATGAAGGGAGTATTAGCATTAATAATAACAAGATCGCCACGTTCTATTATTCTTTCTTTATCTTGGTAACGTAATTTTCCGGTACCCGATAAACAGTAAATCAAGCTATGGCAATGGTTATTTTCTTGTTGTAACTTATAATTATTATTGGCTTGCGTCATACCTAAAGAAACTGGATATAAACCGTCCGTTAAACGATGTTTAGCTAATTTTTTCAATAAAAACACCGGAATAAATAACCGAATATCAGCGGAGCTTTTTAGTTTGATATTTGACATGATAGCCTATAATAATTACAGATATTGTTCTAGTGGTCTAATCACAACATAGTCCATCAAATTGACAATAAAATCAATGTTCATTACATTTTTAGTGTGTTCTAATTTCTTCATTAAGTTTCCATTATCGAGTTTTACGACTAAAACTAGTGCATGAGTGCTAACTAGGTTGTGAATTTAAGGTAATTATTGCTTCATGATATCGCTGTTTTCGTTACCAATACGATGGGTTGTTATTGTGAGAAAGCGATTTTGACAAATAAGAGAGTATGAGATGAATACTGAAAGATATCAGTTAAAAAATAAAATCCGTATTGTAACGGCAGCATCATTATTTGATGGTCACGATGCAGCTATTAATATTATGCGTAGAATTTTGCAATCAAGCGGTGCAGAAGTTATTCATCTCGGGCATGACCGCAGTGTTGAAGAAGTGGTAAATACGGCTATTCAAGAAGATGCCAATGCCATTGCCATGACCTCTTATCAAGGTGGTCATAACGAATATTTCAAATATATGTATGACCTATTGAAAGAACGAGGTTGTGAACATATTCGTATCGTTGGCGGCGGTGGTGGCGTTATACTCCCAGACGAAATAAAAATGCTGCAAGATTACGGTATTACTCGTATTTATTCTCCTGATGATGGTCGTGCCCTAGGTTTACTGGGTATGATTGACGACATGTTAGAGCGCTGTGATTTTAAAACTGGCGTAAACGTTAAAAAAGATGACGTTGCCAATTTAAAGAAAGGCGTGCCACTACAAGATAAAAAACAAGCCATTGCCCGTTTAATTTCAGCGGCAGAAAACGCCCCAGAAGAAAACAAAAGTGACCTGACTAAAATTCGTAAAATTGCTGCGATCAGTAAAACGCCAGTATTAGGTATTACCGGTACCGGTGGCGCAGGTAAATCGTCGTTAGTTGATGAGCTTATTCGTCGCTTTTTAATGGCAACCGATGATAGTAAAATTGCTATTGTGTCAGTTGATCCTTCAAAGCGTAAAACTGGAGGTGCTTTACTGGGTGACCGTATTCGCATGAACGCGGTAAATAATGACCGTGTTTATATGCGCTCTTTAGCAACACGTCAATCTAACCTAGCGTTATCTGTTTATGTAAACGATACACTGGATATTTTAAAAGCGACCGACTTTGATTTAATCATTTTAGAAACTTCAGGTATTGGACAATCAGATACTGAAATTGAAGAGCATTCAGATGTTTCTTTATATGTAATGACACCTGAATACGGCGCGGCAACGCAGCTTGAAAAAATCGATATGTTAGATTTCGCTGACATAATCGCATTGAACAAATTTGATAAACGTGGCGCACTTGATGCACTGCGTGATGTGAAAAAACAATATAAACGTAACCGCGGTATGTTTGAAGCGGGCGATGATGAAGTACCGGTATATGGCACTATCGCGTCACAATTTAACGACCGTGGCATGACCGAGTTATACAATGCGGTGATCACAGCGTTAAATACAAAGTCAGGCTTAACGGTTGGTGATTTGTTGTCTACTGAAGGCACGTTAGCGAATAAGAGCAGTGTTATTCCAGGTAACCGTATTCGTTATTTATCTGAAATATCAGAAAGTAACCGTGGCTATGATGTTTGGGTTGAAAACCAAACGACTGTAGCGCAAAAGCTTTATGGTATTCATCAAGCAATTGAAACCGCAAAAGAAACAGAGACAGATGTATCAGCCGATTTAGTTACTCAACTGCAAGCGCTTTATACTCATGTTGAGTTAGATTTAGATCCTAAAAACAAACTATTGCTAGAGCAATGGGCAGATAAAGTTCAGCGTTATAAAGACCCTGAATTTAAATTTAAAGTGCGTGATAAAGAGCTTTCAATCCAAACGCATACAAAATCATTGTCGGGTAGTGCAATTCCAAAAATCAGCATGCCTAAATATCAAGGTTGGGGCGATATATTAAAGTGGAACTTACAAGAGAACGTACCGGGTGAATTTCCATACACGGCTGGTTTATTTCCATTCAAACGTGAAGGTGAAGACCCAACACGTATGTTCGCTGGTGAAGGTGGTCCGGAGCGTACTAACCGTCGTTTCCATTATGTTTCAAAAGGCATGCCGGCTAAGCGTTTATCAACCGCGTTTGACTCGGTAACTTTATATGGTAACGATCCAGCTATTCGCCCTGATATTTACGGAAAAATTGGTAATGCCGGTGTTTCAATTTGTTGTTTAGATGATGCTAAAAAACTTTACTCTGGTTTTGACTTGGCCCACGCCATGACTTCAGTTTCAATGACTATTAACGGCCCAGCACCTATGTTGCTAGGTTTCTTCTTAAATGCCGCGATTGATCAACAATGTGAACGTTTTATCACTGAAAATGGTTTAGAAAAAGAAGTTGCTGCCACCATTAAAAAAATCTACCAAGGCAAGGGCTGTGAACGTCCAAGCTATCAAGGTGCGTTACCTGAAGGTAACGACGGTTTAGGTTTAATGTTGTTAGGTGTAACAGGCGATCAAGTATTACCGCCGGAAGTTTACCAAGCAATAAAAGCAAAAACTTTAACCTTAGTTCGTGGCACGGTTCAAGCTGATATTTTAAAAGAAGACCAAGCGCAGAACACCTGTATTTTCTCAACAGAATTTGCCTTGCGTTTAATGGGTGATGTTCAAGAGTACTTCATTGATAAAGGCGTGCGTAACTTCTATTCAGTATCAATTTCTGGTTACCATATTGCAGAAGCTGGCGCGAACCCAATTACCCAGTTGGCATTAACCTTAGCGAACGGCTTTACCTTTGTAGAATATTACTTAAGCCGTGGCATGGACATTAACGAGTTTGGTCCTAACTTATCGTTCTTCTTCTCAAACGGTATTGACCCAGAATATGCGGTAATTGGTCGAGTGGCTCGTCGTATTTGGTCAAAAGCTATGAAGAACAAATACGGCGCGAATGCCCGTGCACAAATGTTAAAATACCACATTCAAACTTCTGGTCGTTCATTGCATGCACAAGAAATTGATTTCAACGATATTCGCACCACATTACAAGCGCTTTATGCGATAAACGATAACTGTAACTCTTTGCATACTAATGCTTATGATGAAGCGATCACAACGCCTACCGAAGACAGTGTTCGTCGTGCGATGGCGATTCAATTAATCATCAACCGTGAACTGGGACTTTCGAAAAATGAAAACCCGATTCAAGGTGCCTTTATTATTGAAGAGTTAACTGATTTAGTTGAAGAAGCGGTATTAACTGAGTTTGATCGCATCAACGAACGTGGTGGCGTGCTGGGCGCGATGGAAACTATGTACCAACGTGGCAAAATTCAAGAAGAAAGTATGCATTACGAGCACTTAAAACATTCAGGTGAATTTCCAATTATTGGGGTAAATACTTTCTTAAGTTCTACTGGCTCGCCAACGATTGTGCCGGAAGAAGTTATCCGCGCAACCGAAGAAGAAAAAACTTATCAAATTGAAATGTTAGCAAGTTTAAATAAAGCCAACGAAGCTGAAGTAGAAGTGTTACTCAAGCGTTTACAAGAAGCGGCGATTAAACATGAAAATATTTTCGAGCTGATGATGGATGCTTGTAAAGTGTGTTCATTAGGGCAAATTGTTAATTCATTATTTGAAGCTGGCGGCCAATACCGTCGCAACATGTAAGTTTTGTTCCATTAATATTAGCAACCAGGTGAGTATGAGCGATGAGTAATTACCAAGCGCCAATGCGCGATATGCAATTTTTATTGCATGAAGTTTTTAATGCTGAAAAATTATGGTCAACCATGCCAGCTGTTGCTGAGCTAATTGATAAAGACACTGCCGATGCAATTTTATCAGAGGGCGCAAAGTTAACCGCTGGTGTTATCGCGCCCTTAAATCGTAACAGTGATGAACAAGGTGCGACTTGGTCTAACGGAGAGGTAACAACGCCCGATGGTTTTGCCAAAGCGTATCAACTTTACTGTGAAGGTGGTTGGGGCGCATTAAGTGGTGACCCAGAACATGGCGGTATGGGCATGCCTAAAATGTTGCAATCGTTTGTTGAAGAAATGACCCAATCGGCTTCTATTTCATTTGCGCTTTACCCAATGTTAACGGCGGGCGCAAGTTTGGCGCTTAGTGCTCACGCTAGCGAAGAAATGAAGCAAACTTACTTAGAAAATATGTATTCGGGTAAGTGGGCAGGTACTATGTGTTTGACCGAACCTCATGCGGGCAGTGATTTAGGTATAATGACCGCAAAAGCAGAAGCGTTAGACGATGGCAGTTTTGCTTTATCAGGTACTAAAATATTTATCACCGGCGGCGAACAAGACTTAACAGAAAACATTATTCATTTAGTGTTAGCTAAAATACCAGGCGCGCCTGAAGGTCCTCGCGGTATTTCTATGTTCGTTGTCCCTAAGTTTTTATTAAACGATGATGGCAGTTTAGGCGCTAGAAATACCGTTACTTGTGGCTCAATTGAGCACAAAATGGGTATTAAAGGCTCAGCAACTTGTGTGATGAACTTTGATACAGCTAAAGGCTTTTTAGTTGGCGAAGAAAATAAAGGCCTTAACTACATGTTCACTATGATGAACTATGAACGTTTAGGTATGGGCATTCAAGGCGTTGGTGCAGCAGAAACCTCATATCAACAAGCGGCAGAATACGCCATTGAACGTATTCAAGGTCGCAGTGCTACCGGTGTAAAATCAGCAGATAAAAAAGCCGACTCGCTTATTGTTCATCCAGATGTTAGAAAAATGCTGTTAACTATGCGAGCATTTAACGAAGGGGGCCGCTGTTTTTCTACTTATGTTGCTAAACAACTCGATATTGTTAAATTTTCTGCTAATGATGCTGAAAAACAGCAAGCTGAGCAGTTAGTTGCATTGTTAACGCCGGTCGCTAAAGCGTTTATGACCGACATGGCATACGAAAGCTGTAACTTAGGCCAAATGGTTTTTGGTGGCCACGGTTATGTGCGTGAATGGGGTCAAGAGCAGCTAGTGCGCGATGTGCGTATTGCGCAAATTTATGAAGGCACTAATGGCATTCAAGCGCTAGATCTACTTGGCCGTAAAGTCGTTGCTAATAAGGGTAAGTTTCTTGATGTCTATTTTAATGAAATAACATCATTTATCGACCAGCATACTGATAACCAAGCACTGACTCGTTTTGTTCAACCTTTAACTGGTGCGCTAGAAAAATTAAAAGCCATTACAGGCTTAATTATTGCTGAGCATGATGAAGATAAAAATATGGTTGGTGCCTCGGCAACTGATTATTTAGCAGCCTTTGGTTTATTAAGCTATGCCTACATGTGGGTTTTAATGGCAGAAAAAGCAGCAGCACATAACGATGAAGACTTTTATCAAGCAAAACTTTACGTTGGTGAGTTTTTTAATGAGCGATTATTGCCAAGAATAGATGGTCATATTTATGCGATTGAAGCAGGTAGTAAATCATTAATGGCTATGCCAGAAGAGCTCTTTAATTATAACCACTGAGGTATGTTAAATCTCTTTGCCTAACGGGACTAAAGTTTAATTGTTTTGGTCTCTATTTTATTGAATGCTAGTTGACTAAAATATTGCGTAAAACTGTTTATTAACGGCAGAATTTCACCACGAAGTTCAGCCGTTAACATAATGTATAAAAAGGCTCTTAATATGTTGAATATTCCAGCAAAATTTACCGCATTTCGTATTCATAAAAATGACAAAACCATTACCAGTGGCTTTGAGGAAATTTGTTTAGACGACTTAACCGCTGGTGAAGTAGTGATTAAGGTTGCTTATTCAGACATAAATTATAAAGATGCACTGGCAGCAACCGGTAAAGGGCGCATTTTAAGAACTTATCCATTAGTCGGTGGTATTGATTTATCAGGCGTTGTCGTTAGTTCAGAAGATTCGCGATTTCAAACCGGAGATAAAGTATTGGTTTGTGGCGCGCAATTATCAGAGCTTTATGATGGTGGTTATAGCGAATATGCCCGCGTTAAAGCCGATTCAATTGTTAACTTGCCTGATGGTATGAGCTTGCGTGATGTTATGGCGCTCGGCACTGCTGGTTATACCGCGGCGCTTGCAATACAGCGTATGGAAGATAACGGCCAAATTCCTGAACGAGGCCCCATTGTCGTTACCGGTGCTACGGGCGGTGTCGGAAGTTTTGCGATTAATATGTTGTCGAATATCGGCTACGAAGTTATTGCTTTTACGGGTAAAAAAGCACAAGAACCTTACTTAAAAGCACTAGGTGCAAGTCAATTAATTAATCGTCATGATATTGAAATGGGCACTAAACCATTAGAAAATGCCCAATGGGGCGGGGCGATTGATAATGTCGGTGGTGATACCTTAGCTTGGCTTACGCGGACCACTAATGTTTGGGGTAATATTGCTTCGATTGGTCTTGCTGGTGGTTTCAAACTTGAATCAACGGTTATGCCCTTTATCTTACGTGGTGTTAGCTTGCTCGGTATTAATTCAGTTGAAATGCCATTATCGGTTAGAGCACAAGGGTGGAAGCGTTTAGCGAGTGATTTAAAACCGACAAAACTCGATCTTATTTCCCCTACCACGATTAAATTCGCTGATTTACCTCAATCGTTCGACGCTTATGTTGAAGGAACGGTTACTGGCCGAACCGTAGTTGAAATTGATGCGAGCCTAGATTAACGGCTATTTATAAACGATAAAATATGTGTAAATACACTGTAAAGGATTAATATGTCACCAGTAATTTTCAGCGAAATAAAGACAAAAAATAATAAGCGTATTGCAATTGCAGAATTAAATGCCCCGAAATCACTTAATGCGCTTAATATGAGTATGTTTGTGTTATTACATAAACAACTAATTGCATGGCAGAACAACGATGAAATCGCTATGGTCATTATACAAGGGGCAGGAGATAAAGCCTTTTGCGCTGGCGGTGACGTTGTTAGCTTGTACCATGCGCTCAAAACACAAAGAGATAATAGCGCTAGCATTGAGTCGAATAATTTAACTCAAACCTCAGCTAGCATAATCAATGATGAAACTATTATGGCCTCATTTGGGCATGAGTTTTTCTCACTAGAGTATCAAGTAGACCAACTGATCCACGAATTCACAAAACCTATTTTAGTTTGGGGTGACGGTTATATCATGGGCGGTGGAATTGGCTTATTTGCTGGCGCGAGTCATAAAGTCGTTACCGAAAAAACCTTGCTAGCTATGCCCGAAATCACCATAGGTTTATACCCCGATGTCGGCGCAAGTTGGTTTCTTAATAAAATGCCTAATAATATAGGACTATTTTTAGGCATGACGGGGGCAATATTTAATGCAGCAGACGCGTTAAACATTGGCTTAGCTACTATTGGCATTAACAGTAACCTTAAAAATGATGTAATAGCCGGCTTGAGTGATATTGATTGGCAAAGTAATAACGAAAACTATGACTTGCTTGATCAAGCATTGAGTCAGTTTGTTCAACAAAGTGAACAAGCATTCAAATTAATGCCATCTAACGTAGTTGAGCATCAAGCGCTTATTACACAATTAACCGATTTTGATAATGCAGCAGATATCTATCAAGCTATTTTAGCCCTAGAAACCGATAACGACTGGTTACAGCGAGCACAAGCTAAGTTGAGAAAAGGTAGCCCACTTTCAGCAATGATAATCTATCAACAGTTATTGTTGAGCAAAGACCTATCGTTAGCCGATTGCTTTGCCTCTGAGCTTAACTTGAGCTTGCGTTGTTGTCAGTACCCAGAATTAAGTGAAGGGGTTCGTGCATTACTTGTTGATAAAGATAAAACCCCACGCTGGGCCTATGAAAACATCAATGATATTCCAGCAGAATTACTAACTTGGTTTTTTACACCAGTAGAAGTCTAAGCAAATAAATGATTAATATTGGCTTTAGCGCATATTATCAACTTGGTATAATACTAATGTAGATTAAAGCCGATGTTACAAACGAATAAAAGATAAACAGAGGGATTAAACATGAATTTAAGCGGTAAAACTATAGTAGTTACTGGCGGCGGACAAGGCCTTGGCCGTGCAATTGCCCTAAACTTGGCAAAATCAGGCGCTAAATTAGCACTTATTGATTTAAATGAAGAGCAATTACAAGCCACCGTTAGCTTGGTTGAAGAAGCAGGTTCGCAAGCTAAGTACTATTTAGCTAACGTCACCAATGAAGCTGAAGTAGAAGCAACATTTGTAAAAATTAACGATGACTTCTCAGGTATCGATGGTTTAATCAACAATGCCGGGATTTTACGAGATGGCATGTTTGTTAAAGCTAAAGATGGCGTAGTAAGTAAAAAAATGTCGCTAGACCAATTTCAATCAGTTATTGATGTTAACTTAACGGGCGTATTTTTGTGTGGCCGTGAAGCTGCAGTTCATATGATTGAGGGCAAACGTAAAGGCGTGATCATTAATATGTCATCAATTGCCCGTGGTGGTAATATGGGCCAAACTAATTATGCGGCTTCAAAAGCTGGCGTAGTGGCGATGACAGTTACATGGGCAAGAGAACTTGGCCGCCATGGTATTCGTGTTGGTGCAATTGCTCCTGGTGTTATTCGTACCGCTATGACCGATGCCATGAAACCTGAAATGCGTCAACGTTTAGAGAGCATGAAGCCTGTTGGTCGTTTAGGTGAGGCTGATGAAATAGCGCATACCGTAAACTACATATTTGAAAATGAATTCTTCACTGGACGCGTTGTAGAAATTGATGGTGGTCTGTGTATGTAAACTAGATCTTAAATATCTAGTTTATCGCAATATTTTCGTTATATTTTAGCTATTTTTTTAAGCAAAGTTACATAACATAATAACAGTGCCTTGTTCATTCAAAGACTGTTCGTTATTAATAGAGAGTTAGATTAATAACGCCTTTACACTTAATTGCTATTTAATAGCATATTTTAAACAGCTAAATAAGAAAGTAATGATGAATAAAGCACTTTTTCTTGATAGAGATGGCATTATTAATGTTGACCATGGTTATGTTCATAAACCAGAAAATTTTGAATTTGTAGAAGGGATTTTTGAATTATGCCAACGAGCAATTGAAAAAGGCTATCAGATATTCGTCATAACTAACCAAGCAGGTATTGCCAGAGGATATTACGATATTGCAACATTTGAAACCTTATCGAAATGGATGGTTAATGAATTTGCCAAGCATAAAGTAACTATCAGCAAAGTATACTTCTGTCCTCATCATCCTACGAAAGGCGTTAACGATTTTGTAATGTCATGCAAGTGCCGTAAGCCTGAGCCAGGCATGATCAACCAAGCGAAAGAAGAGTATGCTATTACATTAATGGAAAGTATTTTCATTGGCGATAAAATTTCCGACATGCAAGCAGCTTATAATGCGGGCATCAAATCTAGAATTTTAGTCGATAGCCGCTATACTAATGAATCACCTTCGGAGCATATTGAAGGTGTAATTCGAATCAATGAGCTGAAACAAGCCATTGAATTTATCGTTTAAGCTTGATTTATCGACGTATCGTATAAATAAAAAGCAAACAAACATCTTTTCGCAATTTAATTGCATTTAGGTGTTGACGTGAGGTGAGAAATCTCTAAAATTCGCTCCAGTTCCAAGGGGTAACCCCAACGGGCTGTTTTAATAAGTTATCTAACGCGGTTTAGGCCAAATTGGTTAACGTAATGTTTTAAAAGGTTGGTTTTGAAAGTTTTAAAAACTTTTAAAATAAATTCAAATAAAACGTTGACATTAAAACTGAGTTGCGTAGAATGCGCATCTCGCTTCAGGCAAGGCTACTAGCCGGTCTCAAGCAACAAGCGGTCTAACAACGAATGAGATTGTTGGCTCGTACCGAACAAAACGTTCATCCATGAACGGTTCGGCATAGGTACTTCGTGTACCCATCTTTAACAATTAGTTATCATGCAATTTGTGTGGACACTCACATTAACGTTGATTTTACATAGTTACCTATTTCTTCGGAAAGAACGTAACAAAAAAAACAGCTTAATATGATGTCACACAAAAATAAGTATCATTTAGGTCTTAGGATTTAAATAATACGTTTTATGTAGTTACTTTCTTCTTTAGTCGGATAGAGAGTAACACGACAGAATTCATTGAGCAGATGTCTTTTCTTGGTTAACTTCGGTTAGTTAAGGTGAGCATCACAAACGATTTTTAATTGAAGAGTTTGATCATGGCTCAGATTGAACGCTGGCGGCAGGCTTAACACATGCAAGTCGAGCGGTAACAGAGATAGCTTGCTATCTGCTGACGAGCGGCGGACGGGTGAGTAATGCTTGGGAATATGCCTTTGAGTGGGGGACAACAGTTGGAAACGACTGCTAATACCGCATAACGTCTACGGACCAAAGGGGGGGACGCTTCGGCACCTCTCGCTCATTGATTAGCCCAAGTGAGATTAGCTAGTTGGTAAGGTAATGGCTTACCAAGGCGACGATCTCTAGCTGGTTTGAGAGGATGATCAGCCACACTGGGACTGAGACACGGCCCAGACTCCTACGGGAGGCAGCAGTGGGGAATATTGCACAATGGGCGAAAGCCTGATGCAGCCATGCCGCGTGTGTGAAGAAGGCCTTCGGGTTGTAAAGCACTTTCAGCGAGGAGGAAAGGTTAGTAGTTAATAACTGCTAGCTGTGACGTTACTCGCAGAAGAAGCACCGGCTAACTTCGTGCCAGCAGCCGCGGTAATACGAGGGGTGCAAGCGTTAATCGGAATTACTGGGCGTAAAGCGTGCGTAGGTGGTTTGTTAAGCAAGATGTGAAAGCCCTGGGCTCAACCTGGGAACTGCATTTTGAACTGGCAAGCTAGAGTTTTGTAGAGGGTAGTGGAATTTCCAGTGTAGCGGTGAAATGCGTAGAGATTGGAAGGAACATCAGTGGCGAAGGCGGCTACCTGGACAAAGACTGACACTGAGGCACGAAAGCGTGGGGAGCAAACAGGATTAGATACCCTGGTAGTCCACGCCGTAAACGATGTCAACTAGCCGTCTGTAGACTTGATCTGTGGGTGGCGTAGCTAACGCGCTAAGTTGACCGCCTGGGGAGTACGGCCGCAAGGTTAAAACTCAAATGAATTGACGGGGGCCCGCACAAGCGGTGGAGCATGTGGTTTAATTCGATGCAACGCGAAGAACCTTACCATCCCTTGACATCCAGAGAAGAGACTAGAGATAGACTTGTGCCTTCGGGAACTCTGTGACAGGTGCTGCATGGCTGTCGTCAGCTCGTGTTGTGAAATGTTGGGTTAAGTCCCGCAACGAGCGCAACCCCTATCCTTATTTGCCAGCGAGTTATGTCGGGAACTCTAAGGAGACTGCCGGTGATAAACCGGAGGAAGGTGGGGACGACGTCAAGTCATCATGGCCCTTACGGGATGGGCTACACACGTGCTACAATGGCAAGTACAGAGGGCAGCAATACCGCGAGGTGGAGCGAATCCCACAAAGCTTGTCGTAGTCCGGATTGGAGTCTGCAACTCGACTCCATGAAGTCGGAATCGCTAGTAATCGTAGATCAGAATGCTACGGTGAATACGTTCCCGGGCCTTGTACACACCGCCCGTCACACCATGGGAGTGGGTTGCAAAAGAAGTGGCTAGTTTAACCCTTCGGGGAGGACGGTCACCACTTTGTGATTCATGACTGGGGTGAAGTCGTAACAAGGTAACCCTAGGGGAACCTGGGGTTGGATCACCTCCTTATCTTGAAGTAAAACAGCTTAATGAGAATTCTCTTTCGAGAGTGTTCTACGAGTGTCTACACAAATTACATGATAACGAATTAGAAGAAGTCCAAACATCTAAGCTTCGGACAACAATTCTTGAAAGAGAAATAGGTCTGTAGCTCAGCTGGTTAGAGCGCACCCCTGATAAGGGTGAGGTCGGCAGTTCAAGTCTGCCCAGACCTACCAATTTACGATTTTTACGGCGTTGGAAAGATACTCGTGTAGAAAAGCCTACACTTCGCATCCTTCCGCCTTGTAAAACACGTAAATCTGAGTTTGTTTTAGCTAGATGTTTCCCATTGCGGGGCTATAGCTCAGCTGGGAGAGCGCCTGCCTTGCACGCAGGAGGTCAGCAGTTCGATCCTGCTTAGCTCCACCACTTCTTCTCTAAAGAAAGAGACCAAACTTAAACTATCAAAAGTTGATGAGTTAAGTTTGGTTTTTTAAACCACGATTTATGCCGAATGCGCGCATTTATTGAGTTCTTTAACAATCTGGAAAGCTGATATAAATACCGGTATTTATATGATGAACACGGTGTCGCGCTGTTGTTCATAAATTATAAATACCAAGCTGTTATTAATGGGAATATCGCCTGTTAATAATGGTGATTACGGTTCCTCCTCGGAAACGTAATCAACCCGGTAATAAGTTTTTACTTTTACGAGTTAAATTTGTTACCACTCTTATTCAAGACACACTTTGTGTGCGTGAAAATGTCAGACTTTACAATTGCTGTGGATTAGTCTCCGCGGTGTACCAAATAGGAAACTACTTGGGGTTGTATGGTTAAGTGACTAAGCGTATGTGGTGGATGCCTTGGCAGTTAGAGGCGATGAAGGACGTGTTAATCTGCGAAAAGCTTTGGTGAGGTGATAAAAACCGTTATAGCCAAAGATATCCGAATGGGGAAACCCACCCAACGTAAGTTGGGTATCATTAAGTGAATACATAGCTTAATGAGGCGAACCGGGAGAACTGAAACATCTAAGTACCCCGAGGAAAAGAAATCAACCGAGATTTCCTTAGTAGCGGCGAGCGAACGGGAATTAGCCCTTAAGTGGTTTGTAAGTTAGTGGAATCTACTGGAAAGTAGAGCGATACAGGGTGATAGCCCCGTACACGAAAATAAACTTATCATGAAATCGAGTAGGTCGGCACACGTGAAACGTTGACTGAACATGGGGGGACCATCCTCCAAGGCTAAATACTCCTAACTGACCGATAGTGAACCAGTACCGTGAGGGAAAGGCGAAAAGAACCCCTGTGAGGGGAGTGAAATAGAACCTGAAACCGCATACGTACAAGCAGTGAGAGCTAGATTTAGTCTAGTGATTGCGTACCTTTTGTATAATGGGTCAGCGACTTATATTCTGTAGCAAGGTTAACCGAATAGGGGAGCCGTAGCGAAAGCGAGTGTTAACTGCGCGTTTAGTTGCAGGGTATAGACCCGAAACCCGGCGATCTACCCATGGGCAGGTTGAAGGTTGAGTAACATCAACTGGAGGACCGAACACACGTATGTTGAAAAATGCGGTGATGACTTGTGGGTCGGAGTGAAAGGCTAATCAAGCCGGGAGATAGCTGGTTCTCCCCGAAATCTATTTAGGTAGAGCCTCGCACGAACACCATTGGGGGTAGAGCACTGTTAAGGCTAGGGGGTCATCCCGACTTACCAACCCTTTGCAAACTCCGAATACCAATGAGTGATATGCGGGAGACACACTACGGGTGCTAACGTCCGTTGTGAAGAGGGAAACAACCCAGACCGCCAGCTAAGGTCCCAAAGTACTAGTTAAGTGGGAAACGATGTGGAAAGGCATAGACAGCTAGGAGGTTGGCTTAGAAGCAGCCATCCTTTAAAGAAAGCGTAATAGCTCACTAGTCGAGTCGGTCTGCGCGGAAGATGTAACGGGGCTAAACTAGTCACCGAAGCTGCGGATTTGAACTTAGGTTCAAGTGGTAGGGGAGCGTTCTGTAAGCCGTTGAAGGTGTGTTGTAAAGCTTGCTGGAGGTATCAGAAGTGCGAATGCTGACATGAGTAACGATAAGGGGAGTGAAAAACTCCCCCGCCGAAAGACCAAGGTTTCCTGTCCCATGTTAATCAGGGCAGGGTAAGTCGGCCCCTAAGGCGAGGCGGAAACGCGTAGTCGATGGGAAACAGATTAATATTTCTGTACTTCTATATATTGCGAAGGAGGGACGGAGTAGGCTAGGTGAGCACGGCGTTGGTAGTCCGTGTGAAAGTACGTAGGCGGTTATCTTAGGTAAATCCGGGATTTCATTTAAACGCTGAGATACGAGACGAGACTCTACGGAGTTGAAGTCATTGATGCCATGCTTCCAGGAAAAGCTTCTAAGCTTCAGATATATAGGAACCGTACCCCAAACCGACACAGGTGGTTAGGTAGAGAATACTAAGGCGCTTGAGAGAACTCGGGTGAAGGAACTAGGCAAAATAGTACCGTAACTTCGGGAGAAGGTACGCTCTCTAATGTGAAGCCCTTGCGGCGTAAGCATCGGAGAGTCGAAGTAACCAGGTGGCTGGAACTGTTTATTAAAAACACAGCACTGTGCAAAATCGAAAGATGACGTATACGGTGTGACGCCTGCCCGGTGCCGGAAGGTTAATTGATTGGGTTATCTTCGGAGAAGCTCATGATCGAAGCCCCGGTAAACGGCGGCCGTAACTATAACGGTCCTAAGGTAGCGAAATTCCTTGTCGGGTAAGTTCCGACCTGCACGAATGGCGTAATCATGGCCACACTGTCTCCACCCGAGACTCAGTGAAATTGAAATTGCGGTTAAGATGCCGTATACCCGCGGCTAGACGGAAAGACCCCGTGAACCTTTACTATAGCTTGACAGTGAACATTGCTCCTACATGTGTAGGATAGGTGGGAGGCGTTGAAACTTTGTCGCTAGATGAAGTGGAGCCAACCTTGAAATACCACCCTTGTATGCGTGATGTTCTAACCTAGGGCCCTTATCGGGCTTGGGGACACTGTCTGGTGGGTAGTTTGACTGGGGCGGTCTCCTCCTAAAGAGTAACGGAGGAGCACGAAGGTTGGCTAAGTACGGTCGGACATCGTACGGTTAGTGCAATGGCATAAGCCAGCTTAACTGCGAGACAGACACGTCGAGCAGGTACGAAAGTAGGTCATAGTGATCCGGTGGTTCTGTATGGAAGGGCCATCGCTCAACGGATAAAAGGTACTCCGGGGATAACAGGCTGATACCGCCCAAGAGTTCATATCGACGGCGGTGTTTGGCACCTCGATGTCGGCTCATCACATCCTGGGGCTGAAGTCGGTCCCAAGGGTATGGCTGTTCGCCATTTAAAGTGGTACGCGAGCTGGGTTTAGAACGTCGTGAGACAGTTCGGTCCCTATCTGCCGTGGGCGTTTGAGAATTGAAGAGGGCTGCTCCTAGTACGAGAGGACCGGAGTGGACGAACCGCTGGTGTTCGGGTTGTTATGCCAATAGCATTGCCCGGTAGCTACGTTCGGAACTGATAACCGCTGAAAGCATCTAAGCGGGAAGCAGGCTTTGAGATGAGTTCTCACTGGAGCTTTAAGCTCCCTAAAGGGTCGTTGGAGACTACAACGTTGATAGGTTGGGTGTGGAAGTGCTGCGAGGCATTGAGCTAACCAATACTAATTACCCGTGAGGCTTAACCATACAACACCCAAGTGGTTTTAAGTTGTATGAAGTTTGACAAAAGTGTAGGAATACACACATCACGCATGACAATTGTGTGAATAAGAGATTAAGAACAAACGGTATTTACAGCTTTCTAAGATTATTAATTGTTAATCACTTGCGCAGGTAAGTGACGAATTGACAAAGCCGCAAATGAGCGTGACACGGAGTTGAGTTTACTCAATGAGTATCTAAGCGATTGTAGCAATGCCGTCAATTTGGTAATTAACAAGCAAGTTTTTGTCTAGCGACAATAGCGACATGGCCCCACCTGATCCCATTCCGAACTCAGAAGTGAAACGTGTTAGCGCCGATGGTAGTGTGGGAGTTCCCATGTGAGAGTAGGACATTGCTAGGCTTCTATTTAGAGAAACCCGTAGCTAACGCTACGGGTTTTTTGCTTTCTGTCGTATGAAAATGAAAAAAGTAGATTACCCCACCTGATCCCATTCCGAACTCAGAAGTGACCGCTCTTAGACATCCTGTCTTCGCGGAATTAGTGCATCCATGCACGTCAACGTGTTAGCGTCGGTGGTAAAGAGCGTGTGGGTGTTCTTCTCTTTATGTGAGACGGTT
Source organism: Colwellia sp. PAMC 21821 (assembly GCF_002077175.1). NCBI lineage: Bacteria > Pseudomonadati > Pseudomonadota > Gammaproteobacteria > Alteromonadales > Colwelliaceae > Colwellia > Colwellia sp. PAMC 21821. The sequence continues at coordinate 12,603 of NZ_CP014943.1, read as the reverse complement.
CTTGTGCATCCATGCACCCACGGCATTAGTGCATCCATGCACGTCAGTAGGACATTGCTAGGCTTCTATTTAGAAGAGCCCGATTCGAAAGAGTCGGGCTTTTTGCTATCTGGGATTCCAAACTTCAGCTATCAGTTTTAAGCTGTCAGCTATCAGCCACAAGACATTAGTGATTGCTAGATTTTTACTGACAGCTTTAAACTTAAAGCTATTTCAATAAAGTAGGGTCAGATACACATTAATTTTTAGTTGCCTGATATCCTCTAAAACGAGCAATATGGTCAAGAACTAAGCTCAATATTTCCTCTTTTACAATGACCAATGCCACCAAAATCAATTAATGTGTATCTGACCCTACTTTATAAAAGTGACGGTTTTTTTGCTGTTTAGGACTTAAAACTTCAGCTATCAGATTAATACATTAGTAACTTACAGCTTTAAACTATTTCCTCACTAAGCTTCTTTTCAACTCATCCTTTGCCATCCATGGAAGATCGGCATAATTCATCTTTACTCGTTAGTTACCCGTACCTAACGCTAGGGGATTTTTTTTCTGTGTTTGTAATAAGTTCGGTAACAATGGATCTAGTCGATTCTGTTCGAAACTTATTCCAGACCAATATCATTATTATTCAACATAGTTCAATCCCCTCGGTAAAAAGTATGACTCTATCTATAACATTTATAAATCGGCTCTAAGCTACTGAGCATTCATCTAAAATATCGTTGTAGTCTTTGAATTAGCTAAGATCGTATTTTTAAAACCTGCACTAAACCTGTTTAATTGATTTATTTCAGGTGAATATGAATATGAATATGAAGAGGAAAGTCTTTATCTCGGTAATCTTGGTGTTTACTTGCTCCATTTATAACAATAGTAACAACATGATCTATTACTTTTGTTACTTTAGAAACCTATGCCAAAATTGATGTTAGCGAATTCTCAACAATTATATGATTATTCTCGCTGATTAAAATAAGCAATTTTAGCGTTGTAAATTTAATCATCATCGTTTAATAGTTACAGGATTTTAGACTAGGTAGCTGAATATTTTCTTACCCAATGAATAATTTAAATACTCACTTTATACCTTATCTTATTCGCTGCGTACAAAGTAATCTGCCTAAATAATAGATTTTAAGTAGAGTAAGGTGAGAAATATTTCAGGTATAAAAAATCCAGCATTAGCTGGATTTTTATTTTGATTGATATAGCCCTGATTCGTTCAGCTGAAATTAAAGCTTATTCAACAATATCCATCTCTTCAATTAGGTTTGTTGCACCGTCTACATGTTCCATGACCCAAAGCATATATTTTATATCTACGTGAATCGATCGGTTCAATTTAGTATCGTAATCCCAGTCACCAATTATACTTTCGTAAACACCGTCAAATACTAAACCAACAAACTCTGCTTTATCATTCAATGTTGGCGAGCCAGAATTACCACCCGTGATGTCTAGCGTACCTAAAAAGTTAACTGGGACTGAGCCTAGATCTTGTTTTGCGTATTCACCATATTGTTTTTCTTTAATAAGTGAAAGTTGCTTTTTAGGCGCATCAAATGGCGTGATGCCTGTATCTTTTCTAACAATACCTTCAAGGGTAGTAAAAGGTGTTGCAACTAAACCATCTTGTGGCGAATATCCTTTAACATTACCATAGGTTACTCGAAGTGTACTGTTGGCATCAGCGTAGACAGGAAGATCTTTTGAGTTGAAATATGCAATTAAAGCTTCCATATATTTTGGTCTAAATGATTGAATATTTCCTGAAAGTTCTTCATTAGCCTCTTCAATAGCTTTACGTTCAGCATAAGTAGCTGTCGCTAATTGGATGAATGGGTCGTCACTATTAGCAAAGTCGTTTGGTGATTTATCCATCCAAGATAAACGGCTATTTTGCTCGTTCAGGCTGGTAGTTAGGTACATCTTAGTAAGTTTTGTCTGTATCTGGTCTGCGGTATGATTTTTACCGATATTAAAGAATTCATCAAGCGACGCTAAACGTTGTGCTTTAGGTAATTCAATATAATGTTTAAACATGGCCAGTAATATTTTTTGGTCCATTTGTGCGTCATATCGACGATTGACCGCTTTCATACTTTGTTCAAAACTCGCGATATCACGGTCTTGATAGCCACTTTTACGCTCAACATTAGGCTTTTTACTTTCAAGCGATAAGCGATATAGACGATTCGCTGTACTGAGCATTTTGCTATAATTCATATAACCTAGAATTAAGTCCCGTGCTTGGCTTTGCTGATCTTGCTTAATTAAGCTGTTTAAACCTTTTAAAGCGTCACCGTATTTTTCTTGGCGCGATGTATCTTCACTTATCCATTTGCTTAGTTCAGATTCTAATGATTGTTTACGGGCAAGTGTTGTACCTTTATTGTAGCTTTCAACCATGCTGCCGTAATTTTTAGCGTAGTTAGCAAGACTGGCTAAAGTACTTTCATATTTGATTCGTGCATCACTACCTAGAGCTAAATTATCATGTATAAGGTCGATAATTTCTTCTCTATAATTTTTCGCTTGAGGGTAAGTCCAGGTGAATTGGTTTTCTACTTCTAACGCTGTACGGTAGCGATTAGTCCTTCCTGGATAGCCCAACACCATGATGTAATCATTTTCATCAACACTACTTTTATTGACTTTTAAGTGATGTTTTGGTTCATATGGCACGTTATCACTACTATAGTCTGCAGGTTGACCATCTTTACCTACATAAGCACGATAAAAGCCATAGTCTCCGGTATGTCTTGGCCACATCCAATTGTCGACATCGCCACCGTATTTACCAACACTACTCGCGGGGGCGTGAGCCAAGCGCACATCTCTTATAGTGAGTTGTTTGAATAAGTAATATTCTAGGCCGCCGTGAAAGTTAACGACACTGCAGCGGTACTTCTTATCGCTTTCACATTCGGCAATTAAAGATTTAGAGCTTTGCTCAATGCTATTATAGCGTTCAGCACCGGTCATATTTGATCCCAAACCAGCTTTGATAATAGTGGTAACAGGCGTTATTTCTTCTGTAACATATATTCTAGTGCCAGGAGTGGCGGGGAGCTCTTCTTTATATGATTTTGCTAAGAAACCATTTTTTAGTAAGTTATTATCTTCAGTGGAGTTATATTGCACTGAACCATATACACAATGGTGGTTGGTTGCTACAAGCCCTTTGTCTGAGAGAAAAGAGGCAGTACACCCCCCTAAACTTACGATGGCCCCCATAGGGAAACCAGTTAGGTCAGTTAATGAATTAGGATTAAGCTTTAGTCCTGCATTAACCAACTTTGTTGCAATATCCGGCAGTTGATGTGGTTGCCACATTCCTTCATCAGCTAAGGTCGCTGTTGAAGCTAATGCAAAGCAAAGTGTTGCAAATTTTTTCATTATAATTATTCTCTAAAGTAATATTCAATGCTATCAGCAGTTTGCTGTATCAAGCTGAATTAGTCAAAAGTAGGTCTAATTATTTGTGGTACAGTAATTTTGTCTTTTACAGAAGGGTAAATGATACAGTTTTGGATAAAAGTTCGTAAATTAAGTCCCAAATGTACACTAAAGCTTACTGGCAAGTGCAATTTAGTATTTTTAATGCTTGTTGAACGTTATTAATTTAGATATTCTTATCGATGTTAGTAACACAATGTTTACAGATTTGCTGTGTAACTTAAAATAATAAAAATAATAAATAGACTCTTAAGGAACGCCTGTGCTTATTAAAGATAATTTTGATGAGGCTCTGAAAATTAGTGAATCAACTAACGAATTTTTATCGCATTATCAAATTCCTCCTAGTCCGGTAAACTATTCAGTAATTTACCTACATACCAGTAAAAGAAATGAGAAATTATCAGCAGAGCTTGAGAGGCATGTGCAAACCTTTCAGGAAGTTGATTTAATTTTTATTGAAGGTTTATTTGAAAAGTATATTTCCAAATCTCACGCAATTGATAAACAAATACTCGATCCTATTGAGAAGTCTCTAACTTCAACGCTTGCGAAAATTAATCTTCAAGTTGACAGTGATAAGACAGTGGCTTCAAATCTCAAAAAAGCAGAAAAAGCACTTTCCAAGCATGAATATCATAAATCAATGCAAAATATTGTCGCTTTTTTGATGAACAACATTACCAGCTCACAACAGCAACACACTGACTTATCTCTCGAACTTACTCGGGCTTGTGGCGAAGTTAGTTTTTTAAAGGCTAAGCTTGAAGCGGCTCGCCATGAAGCGATAGTCGATTCTTTAACGGGTTTATATAATCGTCGTGGCTGTGATATTAAGTTAAAAGATTTAGATATAGAGCAAGTACATTCTTCATTGGCGATTGATATTGATCATTTTAAAAATGTGAATGACCAGTTTGGCCATTTTATCGGTGATAAAGTGATCCAGCGTATTGCTAAAGTTATTAAGACGACTATTTCTGATAAGGATATTGCCGTTCGTTTTGGTGGTGAGGAGTTTGTTGTTGTTATGGTTAATAAAACGATGACAGAAGCACACGAAGTCGCTGAAAAAATAAGAATAGCGATATCTCAATTAAAGCTGATGCAAAGAGATTCTAAAGCATATCTACCGAAAATTTCGGTTTCTATAGGTATTGCACAGCGCCAAGAAGAACTTAACTGGACTGCAATATTTGAGCAAGCTGACACCGCATTGTATCAAGCTAAAAATAGCGGCAGGAATAGAAGTGTTTGTTTATAAAAAACATTAAAAATTTCGAACTAGTTATTCTAAATTTATCTGACAAATGACAGAGGAACGTCGACACAGATCTAAATTGATAGATATTTACCATTTCACATTATCCCGTCATGTTCAGCTCTATTCTGCGCTTAATAACCTGCGCTTAAAAATAATTGAATCTAGATTTTAACTACATTCGCGAATAACTTCTTTTGACTTTTTTGCAAAGGTCTTTGTAATTCATTGGTTTTTTCCTTAGCATAACAGAGTAAATGAATATGGATGAATTTTAGCTTAATCGATTCAGTTTTAAAAAATGAGAATATAAACAATGAATATTGATGGAAAGTTAACAGCAAAAATTTTGCGAGTTCAATTAGCTGCTGAAGTAACTGAATTAAAGGCGCGTTATAACATTCAACCTAGTTTAACGGTAATTATTGTAGCCGACGATCCTGCTAGTCATGTTTATGTAAAAAACAAAGTAAAGCAAACACAAGAAATTGGCATGATCTCTAACAACATAAAACTCCCCTCAGAGACCACTGAAAACCATTTACTGAGTCTGCTTAAACAATTAAATAACGATGATAGTGTTCATGGTATTTTGGTTCAGTTACCTTTACCAAAACATATAGATGAAAGCGCTATTATTTCAGCTATTAGCCCAGATAAAGATGTTGATGGTTTTCATGCTATGAATTCTGGGCGATTATTTAATGGGGAAGCAGGGGCATTAGTACCATGCACTCCTCAAGGTTGTGTTTTATTGGCCAAACAACATTTAGGTGAAGATTTATCCGGTTTGCATGCCGTTGTTATCGGTCGTTCTAATATCGTGGGGAAACCTGTCGCTATGTTGTTACTTCAAGAAAACTGTACAGTGACTATTAGCCACTCTAAAACTAAAAACTTACCTGCAATGTGCAAACAAGCTGATATTTTAATCGCGGCAGTTGGTATTGCCAACTTTGTTAAAGCTGATTGGGTTAAAACAGGTGCGACCGTAATTGATGTTGGTATTAATAGAATTTCAACACAAGAAGGAACAACAAAATTAGTCGGTGATGTTGACTATGACGCCGTTTTTAACAAATGTGGGGCGATAACTCCGGTGCCTGGAGGTGTTGGTCCAATGACTATTGCTTGTTTACTGAAAAATACCTTAGCAGCAGCAAAAAACAGTATTCAGTTGCCTTAGCTCTTATTGACCTTGTTTTTACTATTCAGATATTAAGGCTATAAAGGTAGCAGTGAAGGCTCTGCTGCTTTTCTCTGTAACGCGTAAGTCGCTGTTTGAACTCTATTGGTAGACTGGCTATTTCGTCTTTAGTGTTATATTTAATAAATTGATTTTTTTTATAAAATTGTTGTAAAGCACTATCGGCAAAGCAAATTATTTTTTCATATCTTTTTTTTTCTAATGCATTTACGTCATTTACAATGGTTTGTAATATTAGGCTAGCCAAACCTTTACCTTGCTCAGCCTTGTTGGTGACTAATCCATGTAGCAACCAAAAATTATCAGCTTCTTGACCTCCTGATACTATGGCGCTCGCTACAATTCGGTTATCTACTTTTACTGTATAGCAGTGATCTTGCCCAATATAACTGGCCGAATAGCGCTGAGCTTTATAAAAGCGCAATACAGATTTTTTATCCGCTTTAGTTGCTTTTACAACTGTAAATGTTGATGTATTAACATGGGTATTCATGTAGTTATGTCTACTAATCTCTTCAATGTATTGGTCAAGTTGTTATAGTTTATATTTCATTAACAAAACAGTTTACTATATTTGCGCGTATTGTTTAATTTCTTGATACGCTTAGGCATAAACTAACGACTAATAAGACTCATTAACTTGAGTAAATAGTTAGCTAACAGCAGATTTAAAAGTTTTTTTATTTTTGATTAAATAGTTTGGCTCAATGTCGGCAATTACAGGTTATAATACGTCAATATATTTTGGTTTTATGTATCTGTATCAAGACATTTGCTTAACAGATATAAGTTAATTAACGTGGAGAGTAAGCTTGCAGTTTAGTGATTTTGGATTAGATAGTAAAATAATGTCAACCGTGGAACATTTAGGTTTTAGTGAACCTACTGAAATCCAACAGCAGGCAATCCCTGCGGCGATGACAGGTCATGACTTGATCGCATCATCTAAAACTGGCTCAGGTAAAACATTAGCATTTATTATTCCCGCTATGCAGCGTTTGTCAAAAAACCGCGCGTTGAGTAAACGTGACCCTCGTGTACTTATTTTAACGCCAACACGTGAATTAGCAAAGCAAGTTTTTACCCAGTTAAGAATGTTTACTTCCGGTTCTACGTTCAAAGCTGTACTTATTCTCGGTGGTGAAAATTTTAATGATCAAGTTAAAGTTTTAGAAAAAGAGCCGCATTTCATTGTTGCTACACCAGGTCGTTTGGCTGACCATCTATCACAAGGACACTTTCACCTTAGTGGTTTAGAATTACTTATACTTGATGAAGCCGATCGCATGTTAGATCTAGGCTTTGCTGAACAATTAGCGCAAATCAATAAAGCAGCTGACCACCGTAAACGTCAAACACTGCTGTTTTCTGCAACCTTAGATCATGCACAAGTTAATGATTTTGCTTTAGCGTTATTGAAAAAACCTAAACGTATCGCTATTGGTAGTGCTCACACCGAGCACAAAGACATTACTAAACGTTTTTACCTTTGTGATAACTTAAGTCACAAAGAAAAGCTGCTTTCACATTTTATAGCCACTGAAGTTCACCAACAAATAATCATATTTACTGCGACACGAGCAGACACGGATAGGCTTTCTACATTATTAACCGAGCAAGGCTTAAGTGCTGTCGCGTTAAGTGGTGAGTTAAATCAAGGCCAACGTAACCAAATAATGGATGGCTTTAGTAAAGGTCAGCAAAAAATATTGATCACTACAGATTTAGCCTCTCGCGGTTTAGATTTAATTAATGTTTCGCACGTAATTAACTTTGATATGCCAAAACATACCGAAGAGTTTGTGCATCGTATTGGTCGAACTGGACGTGCAGGTAGTACGGGTGATGCTATATCTTTTGTCGGACCGAAAGACTGGATAAGCTTCAAAAATGTTGAAGGTTTTCTGCAGCAAAAGCTCAGCTTTGACGCTGTTGATGGCTTAAAAGCTAAGTTCAAAGGCATTAAACCTAAGAAGCCAAAAGTTGAAAGTAAATTAAAAGATAATAATAAGTCTGTTGTAATCGCTAAAACACCAAAATCGAAGAAAAATGTTAAGAACACCTTTTTAGCGCAAGACGCTGGTGATTTACCTGTATTAAAGCGCAAACAAACTGTTGCGCCGCAAGATATTGAAAATACGGATATTGATGAAGTGGATTAATTTCCATTTTTGAAACTCACAAGTCATTATACAGACCCGTTAAGCCTTGATTCTCAGAGCTATAGCGGGTTTTTTACTTTGATAGAATAAGTTTTAATCAAATTAAATTAAACTAACCTGACGCATCATCTGACCTTTATTGTGGAGTTAATAACTGGATTAGATCAGTTTTCCTCATTCAGTGACCTACTTTTTAGTAAGAAGAATGAATAAATACAAGATATTGAATCTATTAAGTCGTTATTCTTCTTATCGGTTTTATAGCGGCGAATTTTTTATTTTTATTGGCTTATAAATCCTGAATAAAAATATTTTTACCATAAGTAAATATCACTATTATATGTAGATAAACTACTGTTAATAGTAAAACATAATTTCCGATTAAATCACTTAAGCCGTGTTTTATTGCATGCACTCATTAGCTATTTTTTCTAATGTAAACAATACTAATAACAGTTTTTAATCCCTTTAACTTTATAAAGAGCGCCTAGAGGTATGCTGTGCTCTTTTTTTGTAAGGTTGCTAATACGTGTCAACTAACAATGAATCAGAAGCTACAGTTTCATTAGATAACACCAAGGGGCACTTTTCTGTAGATACAGAGCTGCATCAAGGGTTTCAATTAGGCAGTTTAGTAATTGAGCCTGACTTAGGTGTAGTGATTCGAAATGGTCAAAGATACCATTTAGCGCCCAAAGCGATGGAAGTTTTACTTTTTTTATCATCTACCAATGGTGAGATTGTTTCTCGAGAAAAAATATCACAGTTTGCTTGGGGTGATAATCACACATCAAAAGCTAATGTTACCCATGTCATCAGTGAAATTAGACACGTACTTGACGACCATAAAGAATGTCCTACCTATATTCAAACCATTCCGCGAAAAGGCTATCGAATGCTGTTGCCCACGGTAGCGAAATCAGGCAATAGTATTTGGCCATTTCCTGCAGATCAAATAGATCAAATCGGTGTTACAGAAAAAAAATGGAAATTGTCATTTTCGTTATTAAAAAGTAGCCGTTTGATTAATGCAAGTGCAGCGTACTTAGTCGTGTCTTGGGTGTTATTACAAGTATTTTCAATCGTGTTACCTATCTTTGATGTGCCACCTTGGGGGGGAAAGTAGCTGCTTTATGCTTAGTTGTTGGTTTTCCTATTGTTATAAGTTTTCAGTGGTTTAAAGAGTTTAAAGCCAGAAGGAAATTTGCTTCTGATCATAATAAACAGCATCGATTTGTCTACCGTCAATTTGCCATAGATAGCTTTTTTGTATTAATTATTCTGTTTTTTATATATTACATATCTACTCACTTGATTGAAAAAATAGAAACTGAAAGTAATATGCTGCCAATTAACACGGCGTTTGATAATAAGGCGCCAATAGCCAATGTGAGCGAAAATGCAGTTGCTGTTTTACCTTTTATTACAACAGATACGGTTAATAACCCTCAATACTTTGTTTCAGGCTTGCAAGAAGAGCTAATTAATTTATTAGCATTAAAGCCTGTATTTAAAGTGTCTTCGATAAGGGCTATTAATGCATTAGAACCTAAAGCAAGCATTGAGCAAATTAAGAATATCTTGGGTGTTAAATATATCGTCGAAGGAAGCTCTAAAACGGTAAACGGTGCTTTAATTATAAATACTATCATGACAGATGTAGTAACTGGCTTTCAGGTTTGGTCTGATGAATCTGAGGGGGCATCGAACGAACTGGTTATTCTTTTTAGTGACTTGTCTCGTAAAATTATTAATGCCTTGCATTTACTCGTGGCAGGGGATCAATCAGTTAACAATAATAATTACATGCCAACAGAAAATTTTGCAGCTTATGATGCTTACTTGCAAGGGAAAGAAAAGTATAGAAACTCAAAAAATATCAACGCTTTGATAGAAGCAGAAAAGCTCTTTATTGTCGCTTTACAATTAGACCCCGACTTTATACAAGCTTCATCAGCATTATGTCAAACGTACTTAGATAAATATTTACTTAACGATGATACAAATGAGTATCAAAAAGGGCTAAACGTTTGCCAACTTATTGCCAGTAATGAAATCGTATCGTTTGAGTCTCAATTAGCGCTTGGCACACTTTATCGTGTTAATGGTCAATATGAGAAAGCTGAAATACATTTAAATAAAGCAAAAATAATTAATCCCGAGTCGAGTGAGGTTTATATTTCATTGGCTGATTTATACGCCAAAATTGATCAAAGTGACAAAGCTGAAAGTTTATATCAAGAAGCTATTAAGCTTGAGCTGGGCAATTGGAAAAATTACTATGACTACGGTGTGTTTTTGTATGCTTCTGGGCGATACGAACAAGCGGTAAGTCAATTTAACAAAGTGACTTTAATCAATAAAAATAGCGCCATGGCCTATAATGCTTTAGGCGCAGTATATTACATGGCGCTAAATTTTGAACAAGCGAATATTGCTTGGTCTAAATCATTAGCAATTGAACCAACATCAGTCGTGTTTATGAATTTAGGCTCTGTCTTGTTTTTTATGAAACGTTTTGAAAATGCAGCAGAAATGTATTTACAAAGCGCTGAGTTATCGCCTTTAAGCCCGACGGTTTGGGGTAATTTAGGCGATGCACTTAAGTACAGTAAAACCAAAGCTAAAAACGCTAAAGCGGCTTACGAGAAGGGGCTTGATTTAGCTAAAAAAAATGCAGTTATCAATGATAAAGACCCAAGTCTACAAGCACAAATATCTCGTTATTATTCTGAATTAACGCAATGTGATCAGGCAAAAGTTCATCAGGCATTAACCCTTAAAAATAAGATACAAGATCCCTATATTTATTATGATTTAGCGATAGTAGCCATTAATTGTTTTGACGATAATAATTTGAAATCATTTATTGAGAAAGCTATTTATTTAGGTTATCCAACACAGCTTTTACTGGCGGATCCGCAGTTTTACGACTATAAAGATTGGTTAAAAGAAATTGTTTGAAATTATTAATCTGAAAAAGGGAAGTTCAATGAATATCCAAAGTAACAAATTAATAAGTAACATCAGTAAAAGTCTAATTCTATTAATAGCAATAATATCTATAGGGGCTCATGCTCAAAACAATAGAGATAAAGACAAAGAGTTGATAATCGATGTAGATCCCGCGACAAATTGCGCTATTAATGTCGCCCCTATAGATCATGAGAGTAATTGTTCACTGCTATATCCTGCGGATAAAAATCCTTGTAAGCATGATCCTGAATGTGTTTGTTCAAAAAAAGAGAAGTATATTTCTTGGCAAACAAGTACTGGGGATGGATTTAATATCCACTTTACCGATGGTTCGCCTTTTAAAAGGTGTGAATATAGTGCGGGTCGCGATGGTGAAGTGCGTTGTAAAATCAAAAACGATGGTGATTATTACTACGAAATTAATGTACAAGGTTGTGCAACTAACCCTTATGACCCTCGCATTGTGGTGAAATAAATTGTGGTGAAATAAATTTTATTGAAATACACCAATATCATTAATCAGATGAATTATTTTATACAGGTTAAAATGGCCAAATATCGATTTTTATTTAATCAGTCGTGATTGAGGACAATAATCTCATTCACGAACAATAAGCTGCTTCCATGCAGCGATAATGACTAAATAAATAACGCATTAGTTGGTTTTTTTAACCCGTAGAAATAATCAGATAATGAGTGAAGTTGGTATTGTATTAAGGTGATTATTCAGCTCACTCAGCAATTAATTGTTTAACGCTATACTGACTCTCTGAGTTACCCAAATTAGCTTTTAAATAAGGTAGTATTTCATCTAGTTGGCTATTTAATTGCCATGGTGGATTGACGATAAATAACCCTGTGCCTGTCATACCATACTCATCAGTATCAGCTTGTTGGCAATATTCTACTTGCAATAAGTTACGTACTTCACTTTTAGTAAATGCGTCTTGCATTTGCTCTACAAGCTCTCGCTTAACTACGGGATACCATAAAATATAGGTGCCAGTGGCAAATTTCTTGTAGGCATTAACGATAGTGCGAACTGCTTTTAAGTAATCTTCTTTCAATTCATAGGGTGGATCAATTAATACCACACCTCGACGGTTTGGCGGAGGAACTAAGCCTAAAACTCCTTGATAACCGTCAGATTGTTTAACGTGTGATTTATTCCAACGTTGACTATATTCTTTTAAATGTTCTAAGTCGGTTGGATGTAGCTCAAATAAATGTGCGCTGTCTTGTCTGCGGGTAAATTGTCGGGCAATGCCAGGCGACCCCGGGTAGAGAGAAAGTTCTTCAGTTTCACGGTTTAAATCTTTTACTAAGTCAATATACGGTTGTAGAGCTTCGGGTAAATCATTATTCTCAATTAACTTCGCAATACCGTCTTTGTATTCACCGGTTTTTTGGGCATATTCATCACTGAGCTGATACATGCCTGCGCCAGAATGGCTGTCGATATAATAAAAACCCTTATCTTTTCGAGTCATATACTCAAGTACTAAGGTTAATACTGAATGTTTTAAAACATCAG